>NZ_CP150361.1:3805000-4362500 GCF_051521595.1 Sorangium sp. So ce1153 | reverse complement strand
TCCGCGGAGAGCCTGACGACGGCGTGCACGGTGCGGTAGCCCTCGGGACGATCGAGCTCGAGCCAGTGGCGCTCGGTGGCGATGCGCAGCTCATCGTCGGTCACCGGGCCGGCGCTCTCGGCCTCCTCCTTCAGCCGATGGAGCAGGCGACGGGCCAGGACCGCGCGGATCTCGCGCTGCACCTCGGGATCCTGCTCCAGGCCGCGGCCTCGTGCCTCCGCGGCGAAGAGCGCGTCGCGGATCGCTGCATCCGCGGCCTGTGCGGGCGAGACGCGCTGCGCTGCCGCGATGCGAGCCACGGCGTCGACAGGGATGTCGGTCGCGCCCACGCGGGCCGCCAGGTCGGGCGGCAGCGGCAGCGCCCCCCTCGCGGCCGTCGAGAGGGCAGCCCACGCGGCGCACGCGCACAGGCACGCAGCAGCCGCGATCGCTCGGCGCCTAGGGCTCACGCGCTCCCCCCGCGGGGGCGAAGGATCTCCGTGGAGGCCCTCAGCGAGAGGCCGCCGATCACCAGCAGATAGATCGCCTTGAAGTCCTGGCGATCGCCGAGCGCGTGGACCCCGAAGGCGAACGAGAACGCGGCGGCGGCGAGGAGCAGAATCGCGAATGCATCGACGGCGCGGGACACGCGCGTGAGTGTAACGCGATTTGACGTGGAACCGGCGGGGATGCGGGGATGGTGAGGAACGAGCAGCGGCCCGAGGGTCATGGCCGAGCCGCCGCTCAGCGCAGCATCATCACGACCGCCCCGAGGACGGCGAAGACGATCAAGACCAGCAGATGCCGGACGGCGCGGTGGGTGAGCCGCCGTGCGCCAGCTGTGTGCCGGCGGCCACGGGCGACCGCGACGCCAGACGCCCCGGTGATCAGCGCGACGGCGCAGGCCACGGCGACGGCCTGCGCCAGGAGGGCCCGATCCAGGTCCCGGACCCGCCACGCGAGCACCAGGATCGCGAGGCTCACGAGCGCGCCAAACGCGACGACCGCCGTCGCGAGCGGAGGCAGGTGGCCTCGGGCCTGAAGGAGGGGGGCGTCCGGGTCCGGCTCTGGCTGGCGCCGCGCCTCCCACCGGTCGCGCCAGGAGAGCGCGAAGATTCCCCAGGCGATCGCCCCGATCGCGGCGCGGACGGGGTCGAGGCGGGACGGCTGGAGCGAAGGAGAAGCGAGCAGCCAGGTCAGCGTGACGAGCGCCAGGAAGACCGAGATGCCGAGGTGCCGCGCGAGCCGGCGGTGGGTGGCCGAGAGCAGCGGCGCGGCGATGCCGCACAGGAAGGCGAGCGTGGCGGCGACGCTGGCAAATACCGGCGCGCCGCGGCCGAAGGCGGCCGGCGCGACCGTGATCATCCAGGCCACGATCGCAGCGAGCAGCGCCTGAGGGGCGCGCCCGTCGCCGAGGCCGAGGTCGAAGCGCGCTGCCCCGGGCTGCGCGGCGTCGGGGCCCTCGGCGTCGGACGGCCCGTCGGCCTCGCGCGCAGGCGCCCCGCCGCGACCGCCAGCGCTGGCCGCAGCCGACTCCGCGTCACGCGGGTCGCCGATCGAGATCGCGCCGGGCGCATCCGTGCTCATGGGCGGGCCGCTAGGCCAGGTTCCGCAGCAGGTTGCCCACGGGCAGGACGTCCGGCGCTGGCGCGTCCGCCCCCCCGGCGCCGCTCGCGCTGCCCTCTTCCCGGGCGACCTCGAGCCCGAGCCGCTTCCATAGACCCGTGTCCAGGAGGTGGCTCGGACGCACGTTGCCGAGGGCGGCGAGCATGTTCTGCCTCGCGCCGGGGTGGCGCGCGTCGAGCTCCGCCAGCAGCCGGCTCACCGCCTTGCGCTGGAGGTTGTCCTGAGACCCGCACAGATCGCAGGGGATGAGGGGGAAGCGCTCCTCCGCCGCGAACGCCGCGAGCTCGTCCTCGGCGCAGTAGATGAGCGGGCGGATCACGACGTTATCGCCATCGTCGGAGATGAGCTTCGGAGGCATCGACTTCAGCTGGCCGGCGAAGATCAGGTTCAAGAGCAGCGTCGTCACGGCGTCGTCGCGGTGGTGGCCGAGGGCAATCTTCGAGCAGCCGAGCTCGCGCGCGACGCGGTAGAGGATGCCCCGTCGCAGGCGGGAGCAGAGCGAGCAGTACGTCTTGTTCTCGGGAATCTTCTCGGTGACGATCGAGTACGTGTCCTCGGAGATCATCCGGAACTCGTGGCCGCCCGCAGCCATGTAGTCGGCCAGGAGGTGTCCGGGATAGCCAGGGTGTCCCTGGTCGATGTTGACCGCGATCACGCTGAACCGGACCGGCGCGCGCCGCGCGAGGTCGACGAGGAGCGCGTGCATCGCGTAGCTGTCCTTGCCCCCCGAGACGGCGCAGAGGATCCGATCGCCGTCGGCGATCATGTCGAAGTCGGTGACGGCGCGGCCCATGGCGCGCGCGAGCTTGCGGCGGAGTTGCACGGTTTAGCCGGTGAAGCCTTCGATGAGGCGGAGGAAGGTAAGCACGCCGTGGCCCGTCCCGCCCTTGGAGACGATGCCGTAGGGCTTGCTCGCCATGGACGGGCCGGCGATGTCCACGTGGACCCACGGGACATCGCCCACGAACTCGCGCAGGAACAGGGCGGCGGTGATGGCCCCTCCCCAGCGGTCGGCCGTGTGCTTGATGTCGGCCCAGTCGCTCTTCAGGCCCTCGCGGAGCTCCTCGGCCAGCGGCAGCTGCCACATCGACTCGCCCGCGGCCTTCGCGGCGCTCCGCACGCGATCCGCGAGCTCCTCCCGGTTCGAGAAGAAGCCGGACACCGTCGGCCCGAGGGCGACGACGCAGGCGCCGGTGAGGGTCGCGTTGTCGACGATGAAGTCCGGCTTCAGCGCGCGCGCGTAGGCGAGGCAGTCGGCGAGGACGAGGCGCCCCTCCGCGTCGGTGTTGATGATCTCCACCGTCCTGCCGTCCAGAGAGCCGAAGATGTCTCCGGGGCGGTACGCCGCGCCGTCGGGCATGTTCTCCGCGGAGCCGATGATGCCGTGCACCTCGACGTTCGGCTTGGCGGCCGCGACGGCGGCCATCAGCGCGACCACGTTCGCGGCCCCGCCCATGTCGCCCTTCATCTCCTCCATGCCCGGAGCCGGCTTGATGCAGAGACCGCCGCTGTCGAAGGTGAGCCCCTTGCCCACGAAGGCGAGCTTCCCCTTCGGCTTCCCGGCGGGGGCGTAGACCATGTGGATCAGCCGGGGTTCACGCGCGCTCCCCTGCCCCACCGCCATGATGAGCTTCATGCCCCGCTTGATCAGCGCGGCCTTGTCGAACACGGTCACCTTGAGCCCGTGCTGCTTGCCCACGTCCGCCGCGACGCGCGCGAGGGCCTCGGGGTAGAGCTCGTTCGGCGGCTCGTTGACGAGATCGCGCGCGACGCAGATGGCGTCGCCGACCTGCTGGCCAAGGGCGACCGCGTCGCGCGCCGCCTTGCCCGCCTTGCCCTCGACGACAACCGTGCCGCGCGAGAGCCCGAACTTGGGCACGCGATCGCCCGTGAAGTAGCGGGTGAACCGGTAGGCCCCGAGCACGAGCCCCTCCGCGGCGGCGCGCTCGCCGCGCTCGACCCCGGGCGGCACCACGACCGCGACGCTCTCGGCGCGCACGCCGTTCGCGAAGCGCGCGCCCTTCGCGGCGAGCACCCGGCACTCGACGTCGGCGACCTTGCCCGACCCGAGGCCGAGGAGCAGCACGCGGCCGGGCTTCAGCGCGCCGTTCGTCACGAAATCGATGCTCTGATCCTTCTTCCCCGTGAAGTCGTCGCGCTTGACCTGGTGGACCACGGACTCGCCCAGCGCCTCCGCGAGCCTCGCGAGCACGCCCTCACCCGTCGAGGCGCCTTCGGGCACGCCGATGACGACGACGTCGACGGCGATGCTCAGCGGGTCTGACGAGGCGAGGTTCACTTTGATCGGCATGCGGTCTCCTGAGCGCGGACGTGGAGGGTTTCCAGCGCGGCATCTAATCACGAAGGGCTAATCCCGTCGATGTGGACGATGCCCGCGGGCGGTCGGCCCGAGGGGCGGGCGGGAGCGCGCTCCCGGAGGGCGGACGGCCGGCGCGCTCGCCAGCGCGGCGCGCGCCCGGTGCCCGGTGTTCGGCAGACGCTGCGATGGGCTGCGCCGTGGCGCCAGCCGGCGGTGCGCCTGGCCGGACCGCGGCCGAGCGCCCCCGCCCCGAGCGCCGGATCGAGGGGCGTCAGCGCGCCGACTTGTAGATCTGGATCACGTCGGAGAGGAGCCTCAGCGCCTCGGCGCGGGGCCGCTGGAACGCGTTGCGCCCCATGATCGAGCCGAAGGAGCCGCCCGCGGCCATCTCGCGCACGTCGGCGAGGACGGCGTCGGTCGACCTGGACTCGCCGCCGGAGAAGATCACGACGCGCTTTCCGTTGAAGGTCGCCTGCACGACGTGACGGGTCCGGTCGGCGAGCGTCTGGAGGGGGATACTGTACTTCTCGTACATCTTCTTCGCCTCTTCTTGCTCGATATGGGCCGTCGGCGGCTTGACCTTGATGATGTGCGCGCCGAGCTGCGCCGCGATCGTCGCGGCGTAGGCGCAGACGTCGATGGCCGTCTCGCCCTGCCTGGACAGCCCGGCGCCGCGCGGGTAGCTCCAGACGATGACGACCAGGCCCTTGCGCCTGGCCTCGAGGGTGATCTCACGAAGGTCCTCGTACATCCGGTTTCGCGCGCCGGACCCGGGGTAGATCGTGTAACCGACCCCGACGCAGCCGAGGCGGAGCGCGTCCTCGACCGAGCCGGTCACCGCCGAGATGGGCTGCTCCACGCGGGCCAGCGTGTCGCTGTTGTTCAGCTTCAGGATCACCGGCACCTGCCCCGCAAACCTGGCCGCGCCCGCCTGCAGCGACCCGAGCGGCGCCGCATACGCGCTGCACCCGGAGTCGATGGCGAGCTGAAAGTGGTAGTCGGGGTCGTAAGCCTCCGGGTTGGGAGCGAACGATCGCGCCGGACCGTGCTCGAAGCCCTGGTCCACCGGCAGGATCACCAGCTTGCCGGTGCCCGCGAGCGCGCCGTGGTTGAACAGCCGGACGAGGTTCGTCAGCGTGCCGGGGTTCTCGGCGGCGTACCAAGAGAGGATCCGCTCTACACGGGTAGTCAGCGCCATGAATCACTCCGTCAATGGTGTTGCGGTGCGGGGAACGCGTGGCCTACCCGGGCGTGAACCCGAACCTCGATGCCGACGCCCGCGCGGGCGGGCGAGCTCGCGGGAAGTCGTCAGGAGGAGCACGGATGCAGCCGGCCGAACTCCCCAGGAGGCCCGGCGATGGAGCATGTTGTGCGCAGGCATGGGATACGCAATTCTCGACGCTGCGCCGGTCGGCTCTCGAGGGAGCGACGGCCAGCGCAGGCGCGAGCGGAGGGCGGGGCGGCGACGTCCCTGGCCAAGAACGCGGAGGGATCATGTCGCTCTCATCGGACCAACGGAACCTGAGCTGGAATCCGCCGGAGGCGCAGTCGCGCGTCGGGATCACGCTGGAGACGTACATCCTCGAGGGAATGCTCGGGTTTCCCGCGGCGACGGGGGCGTTCACCTCCCTGCTGAATCAGCTGAGCCTGGCGGCGAAGCTCGTGACGTCCAAGGTCCGGCGGGCCGGCCTCGCCAATGTCCTCGGGTACACGGGGCAGACCAACGTGCAAGGGGAGGTCGTGCAGAAGCTCGACGAGGTCGCCAACGAGACGCTGCTCAGCGTGCTCGGGAGGCGCGGGCACTGCGCGGCCGTCGTGAGCGAGGAGCTCGGCGAGCTGAGGCTCCTCTCCACGGACCCGCGAGCCAAGTACCTCGTCGTCATGGACCCGCTCGACGGCTCGTCCAACATCGACGTGAACATCTCGATCGGCACGATCTTCGGCGTGCTCCGCAAGAGCGACGCCAAGATGGGCGCCGACCCCTCGGATTTCCTGCGCCCCGGCCGCGATCTGCTCGCGGCGGGTTACGTGCTCTACGGGTCGTCGACGCTGCTCGTCCTCACGACCGGCCTCGGCGGCGTGCACGGGTTCACCTACGACCCGACCGTGGGCGAGTTCTTTCTCTCCCACGAGAACATCCGCATCCCGGAGCGCGGCGCGACGTACTCGATCAACGAGGGCCACAGCGCGCGCTGGCCCGAGGCGGTGCGCCGCTGGAACGCCTGGATCAAGGAAGAAAACAAGCAGGAGGGGCGGCCCTACGGCGCGAGGTACGTGGGGTCGCTGGTCGCGGACGCGCACCGGACGCTGCTGAAGGGGGGCGTCTTCGCCTACCCCGCCGACCGGAGCGGCCAGGGCAAGCTGCGGCTGCTCTACGAGGCGAACCCGTTCGCGTTCATCTTCGAGGCGGCCGGCGGCAAGGCGAGCACGGGGACCGATCGCATCCTCGATCTCGTCCCGAGGTCGCTCCACGAGCGCGTGCCCCTCGTCATCGGCTCGCCGTGCGACGTCGACGACTACGAGCAGTTCCTGCGCGGGGAGCGCTGAGACTGCGAGGAGCCGGCGCCGCCGCTCTCCATCGCTCCGCCGAGGCGCGCCGCGGAGAGGGCGGCCCGCAGGTCAGACCCCCTGCGCGTCCGCGCCCCAGATGACCTTGTGGAGCTGGACCTGCACCCGGACGCGGAGGCCGTCGTCGAGCACCCACTGGACGAGGTTCCGCGACGCCAGCTTGCCCCAGACGCACGAGGCGAGCAGCGTCAGGCCGCGCGCGTCGAGGCGCCGCTCGCGGATGGTGCCGCGCATCCACTCGTAGTCCGCGCGGTCGGCGAGCACGAACTTGATCTCGTCGCGCGGCGTGAGGTGCTCCAGGTTCGACCAGCGGTTCCGGTGGGACTCCCCCGAGCCGGGCGCCTTGAGGTCCATGATCTTGTGCACGCGCGGGTCGACGCGCGACACGTCGGCCTCGCCGCTGGTCTCGACGAGGACCGTGCGGCCCGCGTCGCAGAGCTCCGCCATGAGCGGGAACGACCCGGGCTGGAGGAGGGGCTCCCCTCCCGTGAGCTCGACGAGCGGCGTGCCGCAGGCCAGCGCGCGCTCGAGGACATCGCCGCGGCGGAGGCGCTTGCCGCCGTAGAAAGCCTGCGTCGTGTCGCACCAGGCGCAGCGCAGGTTGCACCCGGTGAGCCGGACAAACGTGCACGGCAGCCCCGCAAACGTCGATTCGCCCTGCACGCTGGCGTAGATTTCGTGGACGACGAGGGTGTCTTCTTTCAAGGAAGCGGCGCCTCCTGAGGAGCCTGGTCGGCCCGGGCGGCTCCGCGCCGCCGGTGACCCGCGGTGGGGCGCAAGCTTTGGCCGCGCGGCGAGCGCAACGCAAGCGGCGCGAGGCGCTCAGCCGGCGATCACGCTGACCTCGCCCGCCGCGACCGCCCGGAGGACGCCGTCCGCGCCGTGGATGAGGAGGTGGCCCTCCGGATCGATCCCCGCCGCGACGCCGGTCACGCCGGCCACGTCGACGCGGCGGCCGCGCAGCCAGTCCAGCCGGGCGAGATCCTCCGCGAAGGGGGCGAGCCTCCCCGCCTCGAACCGCGCCGCCGCGTCGCCGAGCGCCTGGAGCAGCTCCGCGGCGAGGAGCTCGCGCGGGACGTCGTCGATCCCGAGCATCGCGAGCGACGTGGCCCGCGCCGAGAGCTCCGGCGGGAAGCTCGACGCGTGGACGTTGAGCCCGACGCCGACGATCACGCTGCTCACGGCGTCGCCGCGCAGCTGGGCCTCGACGAGGATCCCCGCCAGCTTGCGGCCCCCGACCAGCACGTCGTTCGGCCACTTGAGCCGCACCTCGGCAGCGGGGCCGTCGTCGAGCGACGGCTCGCGTCGGCGGCGCGCCGCGGACGCGAGCCGTCGCTCGACGACGGACGCGACGGCCAGGCCCATGACGAGGGCGATGGGGGCAACGCTGCTCGCCGGCAGGCCGGGGCGCAGCACCACCGACAGGTACAGGTTCTCCCCGGGCGGGGAGTGCCAGGAGCGGCCGCCGCGCCCTCGCCCCTGCGTCTGCGCGTCGGCGAGGAACGCAGCCCCGTGCGGCGCGCCGGCGGCGGCCGCGCTCCGCGCGTCGTCGTTCGTCGACGCCGTCTCCGCCGCGACCGCGAGCGGCGTGCCGAGCGACGCGCCGAGGCGCGAGAGCTCGCGCTCGACGGCGGCCGCGTCGAGCCGCCTCACAGCGCGAGATCCAGCGCGATGTCGGCCGCGCGCGCCGAGTGCGTCAGCGCCCCGACGCTGATGACGTCGATGCCCGCCGCCGCGAGCTCGGGGATGCGCTCCAGCGTGATGCCACCGGAGACCTCCAGGAGGGGCCGACCGTGCTGCGCCGACCGCGCGCGCGCGGACGCGGTCTTGACGTCGGACAGCGTGAAGTTGTCGAGCATGATGATGTCCGCGCCCGCGGCCAGCGCCTCGTCGAGCTCCTGGAGCGAGGCGACCTCGACCTCGATCTTCGTCGTGTGCGGGGCGCGCGCCCGCGCGCGGGCGACGGCGGTCGTGATGCCGCCCGCCGCGATGATGTGGTTGTCCTTGATCATGACGGCGCTCCCCAGGTTGTCGCGGTGGTTGTGCGCGCCGCCGACCCGCACCGCGTAGCGCTCCAGGGCGCGGAGGCCGGGCGTCGTCTTGCGGGTGTCGGTGATGCGCACGCCGGACCCGGCCGGGATCGCCGCGGCGTAGCGGCGCGCCTCCGAGGCCACGCCGCTCATCCGCTGCGCCAAGTTGAGCGCGGTGCGCTCCGCGCTGAGGAGCGTGCGCGCGGACCCGCGCACCGTCCAGAGCGCCGCGCCGGTGTCGACGGCGGTGCCGTCCGGGACCAGCACCTCCCCCTCCACCTGCGGATCCAGGCGCTGAAAGACGCGAAGGAACACCGCCCCCCCGCACGCGACGAGCGGCTTGCGGGCGACCGCCTTCGCGGTCGCGCGCGCGGAGGCCTCGACACAGGCTTCGGTGGTGAGATCGCCTCCAGCGAGGTCTTCTTCCAGAGCACGATCGATCAAGGCATCGAGCAACGGCGCAGCCAGCACAGGCATCTCCTCGAGCGCCGCACCCCGGCGGCGCCCCAGGTATACTCGCTCCCCGCGCGCGCATCAGCGCCGTCGCCCCCTCTCGCCCATCACGACGCAATGCGTCATCAGACCCTGAGGCTGGAGCTCGCGAGCTCGGCGGCGCGGCTGCCCGGGACGGGACCCGGACGGAACAGTAAGGCGCGCGGCGCCGAAAAAACGGTGCGGATCGCGACCATCGCGACGCTGTGTCGCACAAATGGGGCTGACGTTCGTCTACCAGCCTGTGAGACTCTCCGAGCAACTCCAGCGCCCTCAACGGAGATCGATGCGTCCGCAGGCAGGCCAGGTCATCAATAACAAGTACCGACTCGTGCGCGTCATCGGGGACGGCGGCATGGGGAGCGTCTACGAAGCCCGCCACGAGGTGCTGGGGACGACGGTCGCCCTCAAGTTTCTCCACCCCGAGCTGTCCCGACGCTCCGGCCTGGTGCAGCGCTTCCTGCAGGAGGCGCGCGTCTCCGCGCAGATCCAGAGCGCGCACGTGGTGCGCGTCGTCGACGTGGACCAGACGGCCTCCGGCCTCGCGTTCATCGTGATGGAGTACCTGGAGGGGAAGACGCTCCAGGGTCTCTACGAAGAGCTTTACCGGGCAGGCGTCCGGCTCGCGTACGCCGACGCGCTCGAGTACGCGATGCAGATCCTCGAGGGCGTCGAGGCCGCCCATCGCGCGGGCGTCGTCCACCGGGACCTCAAGCCGGACAACGTCATCATCACGAAGACGTCGAAGGGTGACCCGCTCATCAAGCTGCTCGACTTCGGCATCGCCAAGCTGAAGGTCACGGGAGAGCTCGATCGCGGGCTCACGCGCCCGGGCGTGATCATGGGCACGCCCGAGTACATGGCCCCCGAGCAGGCGTACTCGGCGGACTCCGTGGACGCGCGCGCCGACATCTTCTCGCTGGGCGTCATCATCTTCGAGATGCTGGCCGGCCGGCGGCCGGTGGGCGGCGACGAGCCTCAGCAGATCGCGGGCGCCTACCTGTCGGGCCAGATCTCGCGGCTCTCGGACCTCGCGCCGGAGCTCGCGCCCGCCCTCTGCGCCGCCGTCCACCGCGCGATGGCGGCCTCGCCGCCCGATCGGTTCGCGACCACCGCGGAGTTCCGCAGCGCCCTCGAGCCGTTCGCCCGCGCCGCCCGCGCGCCCTCGGCGCTCACCCCCTCGCCTTCCGAGGTCAGCCTGGCGCGGTCGTCCGCGGCCGCCCTGCCGGCAGCCTTCGCGGCGCCCGCGATGTCCCCCGCCGCCAGCGCGATGGGCGACGGTCGCATCAGCTCCGTCCCCAAGACGATACCGCCGGAGGACAACGGCGCGCAGCACGCCTCGAGCGGGCCGCCGGGAGTGCCCTCGACGCCCATGGGAGGCTTCTCCTCGGATGCCCGAGCCCCCTCCCCGTCGGCTTCAGGGTTCACGCCCAGGCCAGAGCCCTCCTCGGGTCCGTACTTCGCCCCCGGGGGCTATCCTCCGGTCGGGCAGCCGGCGACCGTGAGCGCCGCGCCCTACATGCCACCGCACGGGATGCCTGGCGTGCCGGCGACGAGCCACGAGCCGGGGCCGTTCGATGTGTCGCCGCGCCCGGGCGGGACGGCGGTCGGCAACGCGCCGCCCTTCATGGGCCGGAGCTCGGGTCCTCCCGGCGCGTTCAACGGCGGTCCGGCGCCCGGATACGGCGGGCCTTACGGTGGCGGTGCGCAGGGATATATCCCGGGGACGGCGCCGATGGAGCCGCTGCCGAGGATCTCGCACGGCAGCTCCGGAGCACAGCCGCCTGCTCGACGCGGGACGTCGCTGTTCACGATCCTGCTGCTCGCCACGGGGATCACGGGCGCGGTCGTGGGCGGCATCTACGTCGCCAGCGAGCTTGGCCACAGAGATCAAGCAGAGCTGGCGCCGGCGATGCCGACGCTCCAGCCGGCCACCTCGGTGCCTGCGGATACCAGCCCTCCGGCCACGACGCCCCCCGCGGTGACGCCGCCCCCGGCCGATCCGCCGGTCGTCGCCAAGCCTCAGCCCCAGCCCCAACCCCGGCCGACCACGACCTCGAAGCCGCCGGCGACCACGCCGAGCGCGACGGGGACGACGCCGACCACGCCGACGCCGTCGACGCGCCCCAGCGGGACGACGATCATCCCTCAGCTGCCGCCCCTGGTCATCCCCTCGACGTTCCCGTTCCCGTTCCCGGCGCCGACCAGCGCGCAGCCTCCGGCCGGCCCCCAGCCCAGCACCACGACGACCCCACCCACGACGACCCCGACCACGACGACCCCGACCACCACGCCGTCGGGCAGGCCGCGACGCGTGATCATCGTACCCAACAACTGACTCGCCCGGCGCTCACGGTAGGATGCGATCTCGATGAGCAACCAGAATAGCGGTCCCCCGCCCGGATGGCCTGCGAACCCGAGCGGCATGTACGGCCCTGGCAAGACCGTGCCCGGCGAGCCTCCGCTCGCAGGGCTCAACTCGCCACAGGGCGCCTTCCCCGTGCCTCCGGGCGCCGCGCCGCAGGACGCCGGTGGCGCCAGCGTCCCGCGGACCATCGTCGAGGACGCGAGCAACACCGCGCCCCCGCCCGGAGCGCCCGGGCTCTACGGCCCTCCCGGGGGCGCCTACGGTGCGCCGCCGGCGGGCGCCTATGGCGCGCCTCCGGCAGGCGGGCCTGGCCCCTATGGCCCTGGCGCGACAGCGACATACGGCGGTCCCCCGGGACCCGGGGGCGCCTACGGGCAACCGGCGCAGCCTCCCGCCAGCCCGTACGGCGGCTCGCCGTTCGGCGCCCCAGGCGGGCCCGGGGCGGCCGGCGCGCCGGGGTACGGCGCTCCCCAGGCGCCGGGCAGCGCGCCGATGTACGCGGCGCCGATGGCCGCGCGGCCTCGCCCGAAGAGCTCCGGCCCGACGCTCGCGCTGATCGGGGTCGGCGCTTTCGTGGTCATCGGGGGCATCACGACCGCCTTCTTCGTGATGCGCAGCGGAGGCTCGTCCGACGACGCCGCGACGCTGCCGGCGGTCGATACGCCCCCGGCGCCCGCGTCCGTCGCCGGCGACCCGCCGCCGCCCCCGCCCGCGGCCACCACGCCCGAGCCGCCCCCGCCGGACCCGGCGCCCGTGGCGGCCCCGAAGCCGCCGCCGCGGACACAACCCAAGCCGGCATCGACGCCGAGCGCCGGCGCGACTGGCACTCAGACGTCGCCGACCACCACGCCTCCGGCGACCACGCCTTCGACGCCCGCCGCGACGAGCTCCACGCCCACCCCCGCCACGTCTTCGACGGGACGCAAGAGGATCGTCCTGCCGGGCAGGAACTGAGCTGATCTGCGCTGCCCGCGTCGCCACGACGGCGGCGCGGTGGGCGCGCCCCGAGGGCTCTTCCTGAGCCCGCTTGCCCGAGACCTCCTCCTGAGCCCGCTTGACATGGCGGTCGGGGTGATCACGTTCCGACCTCATGAGCAAATCCGGGATCGCCGCAGTCCTCTCGTTCCTTGTTCCGGGCGTTGGGCAGCTCTATAACGGCGCGTTTCTGCGCTGCATCTTCTGGCTGATCGTCACGCCCGGCCTGTGGATCGGCTCGGGCGGCTGGCTCGGCTGGATCTGCCACCTGATCTCCGCGTACACCGCGTACCAGTACGCGAAGCGCTCCGGCGACTGAGCCGCGCTCCCCGAGGGGCGCGCCGCCTCCCGGTGGCGCGCCCCTCGCGCGACGGCGCGCAACTCGCGCGACGGCGCGCAACTCGCGCGACGGCGCGCAACTCGCGCGACGGCGCCCCCTGACGACGGCGCGCCCGCTCAGGTGGCCTTCGCGAAGATCCTCTTCAGCACCTCGCCCGTCGCCGTCGGCTGACGCGCCACCTCGCGCGGGGTGCCCTCCGCCACGATGCGCCCGCCGCCCGCGCCGCCCTCCGGTCCCAGCTCGACCACGTGATCCGCGCACGCGATGACCGCCGGGTGGTGCTCGATGATCACCAGCGTGTCGCCGCGCTCGACCAGGCGATCGAGCACGCGAACCAGGCGGGTCACGTCCGCCAGGTGCAAGCCGGTCGTGGGCTCGTCGAGCACGTAAAGCGTCGGCTTGGGCCGCGCGCCGGCGGTCAGCTCCGCGGCGAGCTTGAGCCGCTGGGCCTCGCCGCCCGAGAGCGTGTGCGAACCCTGGCCGATGTGGAGGTAGCCCACGCCGAGGTCACACATGGTCGCGAGCGGCGCGCGGATCCGGGGGTGAGCCGCGAAGACCTCGACCGCCTCCTCGGCCGTGAGGTCGAGGATCTCGCCGACGGACAGGCCGAGGTAACGCACGTCGAGCGTCGCCGGCTCGAAGCGCGCACCGCCGCACGCCTCGCAGGGCGTGGTCACGTCGGGCAAGAACGACATCTCGTGCGCGATGACGCCCTGACCCTCGCACGCGGGGCACCGCCCGCCGGACGCCGTGTTGAAGGAGAACCGCGCCGGGCCGTAGCCGCGCACCTGCGCGTCGGGGCAGGCGGCGTAGAGCTTGCGGACCTCGTCCCAGACGCCGAGGAACGTCGCCGGGACCGAGCGCGGCGTCCGCCCGATGGGCGACTGGTCGACGGCCACCGCCCGCAGGATGCTCTTCGGCAGCTTCAGCGCCTTGTGCGGGCCCGGCTCGGGCGCCTCCAGCTTCAGCGCACGGCGGGCGGCGGGGTAGAGCACCTTCTGGATGAGCGTGCTCTTCCCCGAGCCGGACACCCCGGCGACGACCGTCATCCGGCCGGCAGGGATCCGGAGCGCGTCCCCCTGGAGGTTGTGCGCGCGGGCGCCGAGCAGCTCGATGTGCTCGCGCGCGGGCGGGCGCGCCGGGCGCGCGCTGAGCAGGGCGTCCTCGCCGGCGAGCGCGCGGGCGGTCGGCGAGTCGGGGTTCGCGAGCACCTCGCGCGACGCGCCAGCCGCGACGATCCTGCCGCCCTTGCGTCCGCCCGACGGGCCGAGGTCGATCAGGTGATCCGCGGCGCGGATCGTGTCGGCGTCGTGCTCCACCATGAGCACGGTGCTCCCCATGCCGGCGAGCCTCCGCAGGTTGTCGAGCAGCCGATCCGTGTCGCGCGGGTGCAGGCCGATGGTCGGCTCGTCGAGCACGTACAGCGCGCCGGTGAGGCCGCTGCCGAGCTGCGCCGCGAGCCGCAGGCGCTGCATCTCGCCGCCCGAGAGGGTGGACGCGCGCCGGTCGAGCGTGAGGTAGCCGAGGCCGACCTCGCAGACGAAGTCGAGCCGGCGGCAGAGCTCCTTGTGCGGCGCCTCGGCGATCAGCGCGCGATCGCCGGTGAAGCGCAGCCCCCTCGCCCACGCGGCGGCCGCCGCGACCGACCGGCCGGACGCCTGGTGGTAGCGCTCGCCGGCGAGCCGGACAGCCCGGGGGATCGGCGCGAGGCGCGAGCCCCCGCAGGCCTCGCACGGGTCGGGCGTCGCGAGCGCGTCGTCGTCGAAGTCCGAGGCCCCGGTCCCCTCGCACGACTCGCATCGGCCCTGCTTCGTGTTGAACGAGAACCAGCGGGGATCGAGCTCCGGGACGCCGACGCCGCAGCGCGGGCAGGTGCGCGTCGTGGAGAGCAGCTGCTCGCCGCCGCGGCCGCCGGCGAGCTTCACCGCCCCCCGACCGAACGAGAGGGCGCGATCGAAGAGCGCGCGATCGAGGCCGTCCATGCGGCCCTCGTACATCACGAGGTCGATCGAGTGCTCGCGGCGCTTGTCGAGGCGAGGAGGGCTGTCGGTCGCGCACGGCTCGCCGTCGGCGAACGCGCGGGTGACGCCGGCGCGGGCGGCGGCGGTGAAGACGTCGAGGTACGTGCCCTTGCGCGCCACGACGGCGGGGGCGAGGAGCGTCCGCGCGCCGCGCGTCGCGAGCAGGGAACGGTAGACCTCGTCCGGCGAGCGCGCCTCGATGGGGACGTCGCAGTCCGGGCAGCGCGCCTCGCCGACCTTCGCGTAGAGCAGCCGCAGGTAGTGCGCGATCTCGGTCACGGTCGCGACGGTCGAGTTCGCGCCCGAGCGCGTGGTGCGCTGCTCGAGCGCGATCGACGGGGGGACGCCGGTGACGCGGTCGACGTCCGGCCGCGGCAGCGTGGGGAGGAACTGGCGCGCGTAGGGGGTCAGCGTCTCGAGGAACCGCCGCTGGCCCTCGGCGAAGACGACGTCGAAGGCAAGCGTGCTCTTGCCAGAGCCGCTCGGGCCGGTGACGACGACGATCTGACCATGGGGGATCACGGTCGAGACCTCGGCGAGGTTGTGCTCGCGGGCGCCCTCCACCTCGATCCGCCCCCGGTCGAGCGAGGCGCGCGCGGCGCCGTTGCCGCCGCGCTTGCCGGATCTCGGGGCGGCGGGCGCGGCAGCCGCAGCGCCGCGCCGGGGCCGCCGCGACGAGCCGCCGCCTCGCGCCGCGAACCACTCGGCCAGCGAGCTGCCGGTCCGCGACGTCGTCACGGCGACCTGCTCGGGCGTGCCTTCCGCGACGACGCGCCCGCCCTCGCTGCCCGCGCCCGGCCCGAGGTCGATGACCCAGTCGGCCGCCGCGATGACGTCGAGGTCGTGGTCGACGACGAGCACGGAGGCACCCTCGGTCACGAGCACGGAGAGCGCGGCGTTGAGGTGCTTCACCTCCTCCGGGTGCAGGCCGGCGCTCGGCTCGTCCAGGAGGAAGAGCGCGCCCGCGCACGGCTCGCCGAGCGCGCGCGCGATCTTGAGCCGCTGCGCCTCGCCGCCGGAGAGCGTCGAGAGCGGCTGGCCGAGCGTCAGGTAGCCGAGGCCGAGCTGCTTGAGCGGCGCGAGCGCCCGCCGGACCGCGGGCTCCCGCTCGAACGCCTCGAACGCCTCGTCGATCGAGAGGTCGAGCACGTCGGCGACAGACCGGCCGTCGAGCTTCACCTCGAGCACCTCGTCGCGGAACCGCTTGCCCTTGCAGGTCGGGCAGGTCAGCGACACGTCCGCCAGGAACTGCATCTCGATGGTCTCGCTCCCCTCGCCCGAGCACGCCTCGCAGCGCCCGAGCGCGACGTTGAACGAGAAGTGGCCTGGCCCGAGGTCCCGGGCCGCCGCCTCCGGCCGCTCCGCGAAGAGCGCGCGGATGCGGTTCCACGCGCCGGTGTACGTCGCGGGGTTGCCCCGCGACGTGCGCCCGAGCGGCGCCTGGTCGACGAGCGTGACGGTGCGGATGTCCGCCGTGCCCTCGATGCGCCGGTACAGGCCCGGCGCCTCGATGTCCTTGTAGCCGCGCGCCCGCGCGACGTGCCGGTAGAGCACGTCGTTCACCAGCGTGCTCTTGCCCGAGCCGCTCGGCCCCGTGATCGCCACGACGACGCCGAGCGGGACGTCGACCGTGACGTCGCGGAGGTTGTTCTCGCGGGCGCCGTGGATGGTGAGCTTTCCGCTCGGCGTCCGGCGCTCCGCGCGCGCCGGGGGCAACGGCGCGCGCGCGGCGAGCCCCTCGGGAGGGCCGTCGAAGGTGACGCGCCCGCCCTGCTTGCCCGCGCCGGGGCCCAGCTCGACGACGCGGTCGCTCGCGCCGATGACGAGCGGCTCGTGCTCGATCACGAGCACGGCGTTGCCGCGATCGGCGAGCTCGCGCATGGCTGCGATGAGCGGCGGGATGTCCGTCGGGTGCAGGCCGACGGTCGGCTCGTCGAGCACGAAGAGCGCGCCGGTCAGCGAGGTGCCGAGCGCCGCCGTGAGCGCGACGCGCTGCGCTTCGCCCCCCGAGAGCGTGCGCGCCTGGCGCGCGAGCGAGAGGTAGCCGAGCCCGACCCGCTCGAGGTAGCCGAGGCGCGCGATGAGCTCACGGCGCGCCATCTCCCCCTGGCCTGTCTGGGGGCGCTCGGCCTCGAGCCGCGCGCGGGCGTCGCGGAGCTCGAGCTCGTGCCACGCGGCGAGATCGAGGCCGCCGACGCGGTAGAGGAGCGACTCGGGGGAGAGTCGCTTGCCCTCGCACGCGCCGCACACGTCGTAGGTGCGGTAGCGCGCGAGCAGCACGCGGACGTGCATCTTGTAGGTGCGCGTCTCGAGCCAGCGGAACCAGGCCTTCACGCCGGGGTACTTCCCCTGGTTCCACGTGCCCTCGCCCTCGAGCACGAGCGCGCGCTGCGCCTCGGAGAGGTCGCGCCACGGCCGATCGGTGCGGATCCCGTTCCGCTCGCAGTACGCGCGGAGCACCTTCCGTTCCCACGTGGTCGACTTGCCGTTCCAGGGGCGGATCGCGCCGCCCGCGATCGACTTCGCCGGGTCCGGGATCACCTTGTCGTAGTCGATCCCGAGGGTGCGGCCGAAGCCGCGGCACGAGGTGCACGCGCCGGTCGGGGACTGGTACGAGAACAGCCCCGGGCGGGGCGGATCGAAGGCGCGCGCGCACGAGGGGCACGCGAGCCCGCGCACGAGCCGGAGCCGCGTCGCCCCGGTCCCGTTGCCGCCCGGCTCCTCGGCCTTGCGGTGCAGGTGGAGCGACGCGTCGCCCCCGCCGCCCTTCCATGCCTCCTCGATGGCGGCGCCGAGGCGCCGGCGCTCGCGGGGAGCGACCCTGACGCGATCGACGATGACCTCGACCTTGTCCGTGCCGCTCAGCGCCTCGGAGGGCGCCACGCTGTCGAGGTCGCGCGCCTCCCCGCGGACGAGCAGGCGCCGGTAGCCGGCGGCCAGCAGCGACTCGCGCACATCCAGGAAGCGCTCGGTGCCCGCGACCGGGATCGGGTACGTGACGAGCGCGGTCGCCCCCTCGTGCGCGCTCGCGGCGAGATCGGCGGCGCGCGCGGGATCGGTCCGCGCGGCCGGCACCCCGCAGGACGGGCAGACGGGCACCGCCTCGCGCGCGAAGAGCGCGCAGAAGTACGGCTCGAGATCGGCCATCGTGGCGACCGTCGACCGCGAGCTCTTGACCGGCGCACGGCGGTCGACGGCGACGCCGGCGGCCACGGGCTCGAGCGCGTCGATCGGCGGCCGCTCGAGCCGCTCGAGGAACTGGCGAGCGTAGGGGCTGAAGCTCTCGACGAACCGCCGCTGCCCTTCGGAGTAGAGCGTGTCGAGCGCGAGCGATGATTTGCCGGCGCCGGACACGCCGGCGATGGCCACGAGCTCGCCGGGCCGGAAATCGAGGTCAATGCCCTGAAGGTTGTGCGTGCGGGCGCCGCGGAGACAGATCGATTGCATAGGAGGCGCGAAGGGTGTGCCCCGCGGGGATGGCGTCCGGAGCGGACAGGCCCGCGTGAAACCGCGAGTGTTTAGCCCCCTTTCCGCCAAGCGTCCAAGCGTCGCGGACGATCATGCGTGAGCGCGCATGCTGACTCATGCGCACCGCGGCTTTGCGTTTTTCCGCGCAAAATTATCGTGTGTCATCGAGGACAGGCGCGCTCTGGCGGCGCACGGCGAGGCGCGCACAGGCAAACTGCCGTGTCTGCCCGGCATGGCCAGCGCGCCTGTGCGACGCGGGCGGCTAGCCGTTGACGAGGAGCAGCGAGAGGTAGCCGTAGTCGTTGCTGGTCCAGCGCTCGCTGAAGGTCTGGCCGCACATCCCGATGTTGTAGGTGCCCGCGGGGAGGCCCGTGATCACGGCGCTGAGCCCGAAGGACACGCGCGTGCGTGCGGGGACCCGACCTCCTGTCATGCCGAGGCCGACCACCCGCACGTCCTCGAGCACGGGTCCGGTCGGTCCGGAGCGAGACCGCTGGTAGCACATGTAAAGGTTGAGGCTGTCTGCCGGGAATGCATCCGCCCCCAGGTACCGGTGCGCTGTCGCGTAGATCGACTGGCTCGCCGACGAGACCTCGACCGAGGCCGTGGGCCCGAAGAAGTCGACGGGCATCCCGGCCGGCAGGGTGTCGTGCGGGCCGACGCCGTGGACCATCAGCGACAGCACGACCCCCTGTGGCCCCGTCGGGCCAGCAGGGCCCGTCAAGCCGCGCGGCCCCTGAGGCCCGGTGGGACCCGCGGGACCGACCGGACCGTCGAGCCCCCGAGGTCCGGCAGGCCCCGTCGGGCCTTCTGGCCCTATGGGGCCGATGGGGCCCTCGGGTCCCATGAGGCCGATCGGCCCCTCCGGCCCCACCGGGCCCATCGGGCCTTCCGGTCCCATCGGCCCCTCCGGCCCCACCGCGCCCTCCGGGCCCCTGGGACCCATCGCGCCCTCCGGCCCCGTGGGCCCAGCTGGACCGACAGCACCCGTGGGCCCTGCGGGACCCATTGCACCTTGTGGCCCCTCAGGACCTGCCGGGCCCGCTGGACCGGTCGGCCCAGCAGCGCCCGCAGGCCCGGTAGGCCCAGCAGCGCCCGCTGGCCCCGCAGGCCCGGTCGCTCCAGCAGCACCCGCAGGACCGGTGGCGCCGGCCGGGCCTGTCGCGCCAGCCGGGCCCGCTGGACCGGCGGGCCCGGCCGGACCAGCCGGCCCCTGAAGACCCGCCGGCGAGCCGACCCAGTTCCCGTTCTCGTCGATGACCTGGGTGTCGTTCACCGTGATCCCGCGCGCGTCGATCAGCACCGTGCTGCCGTTCGTGGTGTTCACCGTGACCGAGCTCGGCGTGATGTCGCCGCTCACGTTGCCGGCGAGGAGCGCGTACGGCACGCTCGCGACGGCCGCGCGCGGTTTCAGCTCGTCGTCGTCGCCGACCGTGATGCCGAGGTACCGCTCGGCGCCGTCGAAGACCTCGCCCTGGAACGGGACGATCGAGCCGAGGCGCACCGAGAAGAAGCCGTCCTCGAACGTGATCGTGTGGACCTCGCTCCAGAGCGGCGTCGACGCGTCGCGATCGTCGTAGAGGGCGAAGGTGACCTCGAGGGTCTCGCTGATGGGCGCCTCGTTCGCGCCATAGAGCCGGCCTTGATGGGTGATCGTCGCCGGCACCGCCGCTTCCGCGGCCCCGGCGCCCGCGATCGCCGCCAGGATGGAAGCCGTCACGCACCGCGCGATCATCGATGTCCTCATCGGCACGTCCTGTTCATGGCGAGCTCGCGTTGGCTCCGACGAGCCCGCCCTGCATCCGATACCCCGGGGAGGTCGTCTTCTCCTGGTTCTGCGTCGGCTGGCCGAGCGTGAACACCATCCGGTAGCGCGAGCTCTTCGCGACCTCGCCGGCGCTCACCGTCTCGCTCGCCCCGGCGCGCGCGCCAGCCTGCGCGCCCCCGCCGCCACCATCCCCGCCGCCGCCCGAGCTCACGGCCGCGCCGTGGCCCCCAGCGCCCCAGACGCCGCTCGCCGTCGGGGGCTCGTCGACCATCGAGTCGGCGGCGCAGCTGCACGCAGGGGTCAGCGCAGCGATCACCATCACCGCTCCGAGCCAGGCGGGAAAGCGCAGTCCGCGATTCACTGAGTCCTCCGGCCCGACGGTTGGTCGTGCTCAAGGTGCATTGGACGAGCGGCGGCGATCGGCGTCAAGCGACGACCCCGCCGCCGCGCCGCCGCCCTGCGGGAGCCGCGCGCTCCGCCGGCCCCGCGCCGGTCGCGCGGCGATCGATACGGCGACGCGGTGGACAGGCGGCGGCGCGCGCGCTATGCGGCCGCGTGAGCCGCGCTGACAAAGAGAAGGAACGAGAGGGAGAGAAGCTCATCGTGCGCAACAAGCGCGCGACCTTCGACTACACCCTGGAAGATCGGTTCGAGGCGGGGCTGGTGCTGCTCGGCAGCGAGGTGAAGATGCTCCGCGACGGCGCGGCCGAGCTGACGGACAGCTGGTGCGCCATCGAGAACGGCGAGGTGTTCCTGAAGGGCGTCAACATCCCCGTGATGCCCCAGGCGGCCTTCGGGCACGAGCCGAAGCGCTCGCGCAAGCTGCTGCTCCACGAGAGCGAGATCGAGGCGATCCGCAAGGGCGTGGAGCGGGAGGGCATGACCGTGATCGCGACCCGCCTCTACTTCAAGAACGGCCGCGTGAAGGTGGAGATCGCCCTCGCCAAGGGGAAGAAGACCGTCGACAAGCGCGAGAGCCTGAAGGAGAAGGACGCCGCCAGGGAAGCGCGCGCCGCGATCGAGCGGGCCCGCGGCGGAGGCGACCGCGGGCGCGGCGCCCCGCCGCGCGCGGAGCGCGCCCGGCCGCGGAGGCCGGAATGACCGCACATCTCACCTGGTCCAAGGGCGGCGAGGCCGAGCTCGTCGAGATCGACGGCGACCGCGTGCGGCTCCGTTCGACCGCTTCGTCCGCACCGGGAGCGCGCGTGGAGGGCTCGCTCCTGTCGACCGGGACGGCCATCCGGCTGAAGGTCGCCCGCTGTCGCCTGCGCGGCCCGCAGGGGCCAGACGACCCGACACCGGCCGAGCGCATCTACGAGCTCGAAGGCCGGCTCATCGACGCGACGCGTGAGGTCCGCGCCGAGCTCGCGCGCCTCATCGACGTGGAGCGTCCGAGCTGATCGGCGGGCAGAGCGGCTGCGGAGCGGCTGACAGCCAGCCGATGTTGCGGTGATCCACGGCGACATCTACGCTGGTTTTCATGAAAATTACGTCGCGCCCTCGTGTAATTCTGCGGCGCTGCTCGACGTATGATGTGGCGAAGATCCGCGACATCGTGCGCAGCGGTCTCGAGGAGCTCTCGCTCCGCCCGCACGGCCGGACGCTCATCAAGCCGAACGTCGTCGCCTCCGGCGCGCACTTCCCTCACGCCTATACGCGGCCCGAGTTCATCGAGGGGGTGATCGGCGCGCTCAAGGATCGCGACGACGGGCGCGTGACCGAGCTCGCCGTCGGCGAGCGGTGCGGCATCACGCTGCCGACCCGGATGACGTACGAGGGCGCCGGCTACTACCCCATGTTCCGGCGGACGGGGGTCAAGCACTACCACTTCGAGGAAGAGCAGCAGGTCGAGATCCCGCTCACGCACGAGGGCCGGCTGCGCGACTACGTGTTCACGCCGGAGCCGGTCGCCAAGGCCGACTTCTTCGTGAACTGCCCCAAGTTCAAGTCGCACCCCTGGACCACCGTGACCTTCTCGATGAAGAACTACATCGGGATCCAGGACGACCGTCATCGCCTCATCGATCACGATCACCGGCTGAACGAGAAGGTCGCCGACCTCCAGTACATCGTGCAGCCGCAGTTCATCGCGATCGACGCGATCACCGCCGGCGAGGGCCGGATGCTGACGCCGTCGCCGTTCGACCTGGGCCTCATCATCATGGGGAACAACCAGGTCGCCTTCGACGCGGTCTGCTGTCAGATCATCGGCGTCGATCCGCGGAGCGTCGAGCACATCCGCCTGGCCGCGGAGCGCGGGTTCGGCCCGATGGACCTCGGCGACATCGAGATCACGGGGGACGTGACGCTCGAGGAGGCGCAGCAGAAGGCCAGGGGGTTCAAGGTGGGCCTCGTCCGCGTCGAGAAGTACTTCGAGGGCACGAACATCACCGCCTACGCCGGCTCGCCGCCCGAGCCCGAGCACACCGACTACTGCTGGGGCGGCTGTCCGGGGGCGATCGAGGAGGCGATCGAGATCCTGCGCGAGTACGACAAGGAGTGCGACGCGAAGATGCCGCGGATGCACGTGGTGTTCGGCGCCTACGAGGGCCCGATCGACGCGAAGCCGGGCGAGAAGGTCGTCTTCATCGGCGACTGCGCGACGTACAAGGGCAAGATCGGCGATCAGCTGATCAGCATCGACAGCCTGTACCGCGAGCGGAGCGCGCGGGACCCGTACACCGCGAAGCACGACGACGTCATCGCGAAGATGGTGAAGGTGACGACCAAGCTCGCGATGGCCAGGAACGAGAGCGTCATCCGGCTCGAGGGCTGCCCCGTGAGCGTGGCAGAGCAGGTGCTCACGCTGGTCACGCTGGGCAAGACGAAGAACCCCTACTTCGCCGCCGACCAGGTGCTCGAGTTCAACAAGGCGTACGTCGCGTGGCGCGGGGCCTCGCTCGCGAAGCGCCTCTCCGGCAAGCCCTACCAGGTCCACGGGGCGTGCTCGCGCGGCGCGGCGGCCCCCGAGCTCCCGTCGGAGCCGCCTAGCCCGCCGGCCGCAGAGTGAGATCGAAGAGGACCTCGATCTCGTCCCGCACCTTGAACGCCCCGAGCGGCCCCTTGACCTCGCGCACGCCGAGCGCAGCCAGCGAGAGCTGACAGCTCCCCGTCACCCCGATGGCCCCCTCGCCGCGATCGCGCGAGGACAGGCGCGCCGCGAGCGCGGCGCTGCCCGAGGCGATCTTGACGCGCACGTCGGCGCGATCCCGCGCGGTCCCCGAGGCGCGGACGTCCACGAGCTCGGTGCCCCCGAGCACCTCGTCCCGGAGGCGCCGCTCGATGTCGCGGCGATCCCCGGCCGAGAGCGCCTCCGGGTCGAGGCGGTCGCCGCGCAGCACCCCCGCGACGCGGAGCGCGGCCGCGCGAACCGCGAGCTCGGCTGTCCACGCGTCGCCGTCGAGCCGCGCTCGACCGCTCAGGTCGGACGCGGTGATCTCCAGGTCGTGCGCCAGGCGCGCGAGCATCCCGACGGCGCGGGTGCGGATCGTCAGGCGGGACGCAGAAGGGTCGAGGTTCAGCTCGTTCAATGGATGACGCTCCTTGCCGGCATCATGCCGAAAAACAGGGACGGAGCGCGCTCCCTCAGCGGCGCTTCGAGCGTCGCGGTCCGTCAGGGACGAGCACGTACCGGCTCGACGCGGGCTCGGGCTGCCGGAGGAGCTCGGCGCGGAGCAGCGCTTCCGCGAGCCGCGCCTCGATGATCTCGTCCGTGACGCCCGGCTCGAGGGTCACCACCGCGGCCTGGATGTCGCGCGCCAGGGCGTCGAACTCCGCGCTGTCGAAGGCATAGATGTCGTCGGGGAACAGGAGCGCGAGCGGCTTGCGCTCCACCGCCGTGTTCGTCAGCGCCGCGAGGTCGCTCTCGACGATGAGCATGACGCGGGCCCGCAGGCACATCCCCCTGCACCGCGCCGCCAGTTCCTCCGCCGAGCCGACGAGCAGGACCGAACGAGGCGTGTTGACCGCCTTGGTGGCCTCGTCGTCGTTGTCAGTCATTCCTCGAAGAGTACGTGAACGAGCGAATGAAGCCATCCCCCTTGCGCTGGCGACGGCATCGACAAGGACGCGAAGCGGCCGGTCGGGACAGACCAGGACCGAGCACCCCCGCCGACCTGATCCGCAGCGCTACTCCTTGCACCGAGCCGCCGCGGCGAGCGTGAGGAGGAGGGCGCCGAGCGCGAGCAGGCCGGCGCTCGCCGGCTGCCCGAGGCCGAGCGGCGGAGGCCCGCCGAGGAGGTTGACGGCGTTGCCCCGCGGCATGAGCGCGCCGACGACCCCGGCCGAGCCCCCGAGCAGGAAGTCGGCGGCGAGCGGCACGAAGCGACCGTGGCCGCGCCGGAGGAACGTCGCGCCGAGCGAGAACCAGCCAGCGTAGGCCGCTCCGGTGAGCGCGCCGATCCACCCACTGATGAACACGTCTCGGACGAACGGCGCAGCGCCGGGGCTGTGGGCGATCACCACGACGACGACGGCGAGCAACGCGCCGACGAGGGCGGCCGAAAGGGCTGCGGCGAGGGCGATGCCCAGCGCGACATGATGGGACGAGGCGCCGAAGCGAGCCGCCGGCCAGGCCGCTTCGCGCAGCGCGGTCCGGTCGGCTGCGTCGGCGGCGAGGGCGAAGACCGTGAGCGGCGTGACGAGGCGGAACGTGGCGAGCAACGCCCGGTCCACGGCCCCGGAGGAGCCAAACGCTACCTCGATGACCGCGGCCGCGACCGCGAGCGCGACGCCGAGGCCGAGCGCCAGCAGCGGGCGTCGCGCCCGGAGGCGGCCGAGGGCCATCTCCACCCCGAGCCGGACGGCGATCAGCGCGGGCGTCTTCCGCTCGAAGGCCGCCTCCGGGGGCGGCCGCGGCGGCACGGCGGCGATCGGAGCGCGTTCACCGAGCATCGTGGCGTCCTGTCTCCGGGGGGCGCGGCGCGCCGTCGGCCAGCGGCGGATCCGCCCCCGTCTGTCCGCCGGCAGCGGCGTCGCCGGGAGCCACCGGCAGCATGCCGGCGGGCGCCGGGCCAGGCGGCGGATCGGACGGCGCCGGGCCAGGCGGCGGATCGGACGGCGCCGGGCCGGGCGGCGCCGGGGCGCCGAACGCCGCCACGGCGACCGGCCCATGGGGCGGCGCGGCGGGCAGCGGCGCGGCGCCGGCCCCGGGGGCGCCAAACGGGCGGCGCGGGCGAACGGCCGCCAGGTGCAGCGCGGTCGCCGCCCTCACGTCGTGCATCGACGGCGCGGGAGAAGCGATCGCGGCGAGCGTGACGTCCTCCCGGGCGGCCGCATCCAGGATCGCGAGCGCCGCCGCCTCCCGGTCCGCAGCCCGGATCCGCAGCGTCGAGGAGGCGTCCGGCGGCCCCTGCTCCCACGCGCACGCGCACACGGCGGGAGCGCTCGCGAGCGCCGCGGCGAGCGCGCGGGCCCCGGGAGCGTCGGGCCCCCGCTCGTGGAGGAGCACGTGGAGCTCGACCTCGGTCCTGGCCGCCCCGGGCGCGGCCACGCTCGGGGCGCCAGCGAGGCGGTCGCCGTCACCGGGCTCGGTCCGGGCGATGACGCCGCGGTCGAGCACGTGGATGCGATCGGCGAGGGCCCTCGCGTCGGCGGTCGAGGACGTGATCAGCACGACACAGGCGCCGCCGGCCGCGAGCGCGCGGAGGCGCTCCCGGACCGGCTCCGGCGACGGCACGGCCACGTCGGCGAACGGCTCGACGAGGCAGATCAGGAGCGGCTGCGGCACGCCAAGGGCGAGCGATAGCTCGACGGCCCGGGCCTCCGCGAAGCTCAGCGACGCCTTGCGACGGCCCAGGAGCGGCGCGACGCCGAGCGGCTCGAGCAGCGCCGCCGCGCCGCTCGAGGGCGCGCCGCGGGCCCGGAGCGCCACGGACATCGAGGACGCCACCGACGCGCCGTCGGGCAGCTCCGGGGCGGCGGCGAGCACGCCGATCCGCGCCCGCGCCGCGGCGCTCCGGAACGGCTCGCGCCCGGCCACGAGGACGCGGCCGGCGAGCGGCGCGGCACGCCCCGCGAGCAGCTCGGCGAGGGCCAGCGTCCCGTCCTCCGGCGCGCCGAGGACAGCGTGCACGCCAGCGCCGAGCGCCGCCGTCGCGCCGACGAGGCTGCCGCGGGGGCGCCCCGCCTCGCCGGCGCCGTCGCGCGCGCGCACCCCCTCGAGCACCACGATGGGCGCGCCCGGGATCATCCGGCCGGGCCCCCCGCCGCGCGGGCCGCGAAGGAGAGGAACGCGCCGAGCGCGCCCGGGATCGACCACCTCGCGTCGCCGGCCAGGTCGGCGAGGGCCCAGGGGATGAAGGTCAGCGCCAGGAACAGGGCGCGCCCTCGCGCGCCGGCGACGCGGCCGCTCGCCGCGGCGAGACCGCCGAGCGTCACGCCGGAGACGGCGCCGAAGAGGGCGAGCGCGGCGCCGAAGGCGAGGTGCTGCAGCGCCAGGAGCGCCGAGCCGGAGAGGAGCGCCGCGAGCACGGAGAGCGCGGCCAGCGGGAGCGCGATGACCCGCGCGATCTCGAGCATCGCGGCGAGGCTGCGCGCGCCGTGGAGCGACGCCCGCGAGATCCCCCGCGCCGCGGCGAGCGCCTCGATGCCGTCGCGGCGGTCGGCCGCGGGCCGATCGTGCGCCGCGGCGAGGGCGATGGGGCCAGCCGCCGCCCACGCGAGCCCGCGCGCCGCGGACCCGAGCAGCCCCTCCAGCGAGGTCGTCCCGTCGTCCAGCCGGAGCACGAGCGCCATGGCGCCGTATCCGAGCGAGATCAGCGCGGCCACGGCGAGCCCGAGCCGCCCGCCGCCCGCGCCGCGGAGCCGCGCGCAGGCCAGCGCGACGGCGCCGCGCAGCGCCCTCCGGACCACCGCGCGCCGCCGCGCAAGGTCGTCCGGACGCTTGCTCGGCGCGTCGCGCGGTTCGGGGTCGTGCGGGCTGATCATCGGGGAGCGTGCGGGCAGAGCGGTGGCGACGCGCGCTGCTAGCGCTGCCCTTCCAGGCGCGCGGGCGCAAGGCCAATGTGCCATGGCCCGAGCGCGCCGCTGGAATGTGGTCGCCGCCGCGCGACGGCGCCACCCCCTCCGCGACCGTGGCACCTCGGCAGCGCTCGCCGGAGAGCGGGGTGCGCGCGCTCCTCGCGACGCGCCGCCGCACGCCCGCGCCCGCGCCCGCGGCTAGTCGTACGAGAGCCCGCGGCGGCCCTTGTGCTTGCGCTTGCGCTCCTTGTCGGCGACGCCGATCTTCCCCCACTCGTACGTGACGCGGCGACGGAAGGCGCCGAGCGCATCGCCGCCGTAGAGAAAGAGCTCGCGCGGGGAGTCCGTCTCCCCGAGCGTCGGCTCCCAGAGGTCCGACGGGACGAACGCGAGCAGCACGGGCGCGCTGAAGCGCATCCGGGCGACGAGGAGCCCGCACATCGACTTGTCGCCGGGGCGCGCGCGCTTCGCGCGCTTGCCGCGCCCGCGCGGGTCCGCCTTCGCGCCGCCCGGACGCGCGCAGCCGCCGCCGAGCACGAGCTCCTCGTTGCCGCGGGGGTGCCAGGTCCAGGTGCGCTCCACCTTGAACGCGTCCTCGGCCGCCCCGGGACCGGCCGCGGCGCGCACCTCCTCCGGCGCGAGCAGCGAGAGCTGCGCCGCCGCGCGCGCGTCGAAGAGCGGCTCCAGCCGGAGCGGACGATCGCGCGTCACCTCGAGCACCACCTCGAAGCTATTCACCTCCCCGGCGCAGCAGCGCACGCCGACCTCGGGGCGGCGCGTGTCGGGCTTGACGCCGCGCCCGTGGGCGCAGCGCCCCACGAGATCGCCCGTCGGCCCGTTGCCCCCGCGCAGCGTGACGAGCCCCGGCTTGCTGCTGTCCCGCAGCCACTGGCTCGAGGTCCAGGTCCACACGCCGCCGTGCAGATCGTGCACCCCGAACCCGCTCACGCACCCGGCGTTCACCCCGTTGGGCGTCAGCACCCGGCTCTGCCCGGTCGCGCACGCCGAGGCCTTGTACGCGTCGCCGTACTCGTAGGTGGTGTTCGCCGGCCCCTTGCAGGCCCGCTCGATCTCGAGCTCCGTGCAGAGGCGCTTGCCCTGCGCCTCGCAGAGCGCGCGCGCCTCGTCCTGCGTGACGTTCGTGGTCGGGATGGCGCCGACCTCGTTGGGGTACGAGAAGACGTCGATGTAGAAGCCGTGCATCACGACCTGCGCGCCCTCCATCTCCTCGTCGGCGATGCGCGGCAGGCGGTCCGGCGGCGTGCCCGCGATGAGCACGCCCTTCGGGACCCACGCCATGCCGGGGCGCGGCTCCGGCTCGGTGTGGTCCACGTCCCAGGGCGGCGCGGCGTCGAGATCGGCGTCCGTGCCCGGCGAGCCGCCGCCGCGATCGCAGCCGAGGGAGGCCGCGATCAGCCCGGCGAGCGACACGGCGGCCGCGAGGGCCTTCCCCCTCGGCGTGCGGACGGAGCGCGGCTCGCCAGGGACCACGGGCTCACTCGGGGTCGCGCTCGCGGAGGTTCAGCTCCTTCATCTTGAGCTGGAGCCCCTTGCGCGAGATCTTGAGCAGCCGCGCCGCGTGCGTGACGTTGCCGTGCGTCTGCTTGAGGGCGCGCTCGATGAGGTCGCGCTCGAGCTTGCTCATGGCCGCCTTGACCTGCTCCTTGAGGCCGTCGAGGGTCGACGGGGCGAGGGAGGTGTCCGCGGCCGTCGCCGCGAGCGGCAGCGACGCGCCGGGCGTCGACGGGGCGCCGCTGCGGATCTCCTCCGGCAGGTCGTCGAGGCGGATGCGCGAGCCGTCGGCGAAGAGCAGCGCGCGCTCGACGACGTTCTCGAGCTCGCGGATGTTCCCCGGCCAGGCGTGCGACGACAGGCGCTCGAGCGCCTCGGGCTCGATGCCCTCGATGCTCTTCTTGAGGCGCGCGTTGAACTTGGCGACGAAGTGCGCGCAGAGGTGGGGGATGTCGCTCCGCCGGTCGCGCAGCGCCGGGAGCGCGATCGGGACGACGTTGAGCCGGTAGAAGAGGTCTTCGCGGAACGTGCCCGCCGCGATCTCGCGCTTGAGGTCGCGGTTCGTGGCGGCGACGAGGCGGACGTCGACGTGGATGGTCTTGATGCCCCCGACCCGCTCGAACTCGCTCTCCTGGAGCACGCGCAGGAGCTTCACCTGCATCTCGTTCGGGATCTCGCCGATCTCGTCGAGGAAGAGCGTGCCGCCCGAGGCGAGCTCGAAGCGCCCCGGCTTGGAGGCGACCGCGCCGGTGAAGGCCCCGCGCTCGTAGCCGAAGAGCTCGGACTCCATGAGATCCTTCGGGATCGCCGCGCAGTTGACCTTGATGAACGGCCGGTCGCGCCGGCTGGAGTTCTCGTGAAGCGCGCGCGCGACGAGCTCCTTCCCGGTGCCGCTCTCGCCGCTGATGAGCACCGTCGTCGGCGTGTCGGCGACCCGCTCCAGGATCGCGTAGAGCTCCTGGATGGGCGGGCTCTCGCCGATGATGCCGAACCGGTCGGAGCCCCCCCGGGGCAGCGCGGCGGAGACGTCCCGCGTCGCGTCCGCGCTCGCGAGGTCCCGGGTGCGGAGCGCCTTCTTCACGACGACGCGCACCTCGTTCTGATCGAACGGCTTCGTGATGTAGTCGAACGCGCCCGTCTTCAGCGCCTCGACGGCGTTGTCGACGGTCCCGTGCGCCGTGAGGAGCACGACAGGCCGCGAGGGGTCGTCGCGGAGCGCCGCCCGGAGCAGGTCCATGCCGTCGACCTTGGGCATCCGGAGATCGGTGATGACCAGATCGATGTGGTGCTCCTTCAGGAAGGCGAGACCTTCCTCGCCGTCTTCCGCGGTGTGGACCTCGTAGCCATCCCGGCCGAGCTGGGCGCTGAGGACGCGCCGGAGGTTCGCCTCGTCATCCACGACGAGGATCTGCTTCTTTTCGGGGAGCATCACCGGGCGAGACTAGCAGAACCGGCAACCGGGCAAGCGTCGGGACCGCCCCCCGGCGGCTCCATGCGCCCGCGCCGCCCGCCCGGGGCCCGCGGCGCGCGTCAGGGCGCGGGGCGAGCGCCGTCCGCCGGCGCGCGGACGGGCTGCCCCTTGGCGGCTCGCCTGGCCCGGCGGCTCGGCTTGCCGGTCCGGCAGGCCGAACGCATTGCCTCGGCGTCCGCCGTGATGCCTTTTTCTCGCTGCCGGCGAAACGGATCAGTATGCTGCGCCCACTTCTCGTGGAGGGCGGCTCGGATGCGTGTGCTTCGGACTTGGCTGGTCGGTCTCGGCGCGGGGATGTTCCTCGCCGCGGGGTTGGCCGTAGCAGGAGATCCGGCCATCGAGTACCCCGAGTGCAACCGCACGCCGACGGCGGCTGACCTGGAAGGCGCCAAGGGCGCGCACAAGGCCGCCACCCAGTTCTACGAGCGGGCTGACTACGACCGCGCCATCCAGTACTGGAAGGACGTCTACAAGCTCGACTGCACGGCGCACGGCGCGCTCATCAACATCGCCAACGCGTACGAGAAGAAGGGCGACCGCGCCGAGGCGGTGGTCGCGCTGGAGACGTACCTGGCCCGCACGCCGGACGCGAGCGACGCGCAGACGATCCAGGACAAGATCCAGAACCTCAAGAACTCCATCCGGCCGGCGCCGACGCCGACCGCGAGCGAGTCCGCGTCGGCGCCGGTGCCGCCTCCGCCCCTCCCCACCGCCTCGGCGGCCCCGAGCCACACCGTGGAGGTGCCTCCGCCGCAGCCTCCTCACGGCTACACGCCGTGGATCGTCACGGGCGCCGGCGTCGTCACCCTGCTGGTCGGCGGGATCCTGACCTCGAGCGGCTTCGCCGACATCAGCGCCGCCGAGGAGAGCTGTCCGTTCCGCGTCAACTGCGAGCCGGACGTCGCCGACCAGGGCAACCAGGGCCGCACGTACGTGACGGTCGGCGGGGTGCTCCTCGGGCTGGGCGCCGCCGGGGTCGCGGGTGGTCTGATCTGGGAGCTCGGGTTCAACCAGCCCCGGACCCCCTCCGGCCTGCTCGCGCCCGCCGCCAAGCTGCGGCTGACCCCGGTCGCCGGCCCGGGCGCGGCCGGGCTCGGCGTGTCCGGCCGCTTCTGAGCGCCGACACCCCGGCGAAACGCTGATCCTGGCGGGCGCCGGGGCTCTGTGAGCTGGCGTCCTGGCCGGCCGAGGCGCGCCGTTGCGAGCACGCTGGCGAGCGGGCGAGCGCCCGCCACCGCATCGTTTACTCTACTTCCGTGCGTCTCAGCTCCTCCGCCCGCTCCCTCCTGACACGGCGTTGTCTGAACGTCATTGCGCTTCCCGGCGCCCTCGCGATCGCCGCAGCGGCGGTGCTCGTCAGCGCCGGCGAGAGCCCTGCGCCCGCGCTCTCGCGGGTCGGCCGCCTGCTCGTGCCGGCGGCCCTCGCGGCTCCGGGTGCGCGCTCCTCCCCGGCCAAGGTGGCGATCCTCGCTTCCACGCCGGGGGCAGCCAGGAGCACGCTCCACATCGCCGCTGTGGGCGGCAAAAAGGCTGGCCCCGCGCTCGCCACGCTCCAGCACCTGAGCGATGCGGTCGTCCGCGCCCGCGTCGTGCCGCGGACGTCGATCGTCGTCGCGACCGCCGACACGAGCCCGTCCCGCGATCGCTCGTTCAACGCGAGCCTCTTCCGGATCGAGCCGCACGCGGAGCCGGTCGCGCTCTGCGACGGCGTGGTGCACGCGAGCCGACCGCTGGTCACCGCCGCGGGGCGCGTCTTCGTCTCGCGCGGCGTCGCCGGTCCGGAGCCGCCGCTCGACGGCGACCTCGCGCGGCTCCGGGTCGACACGCTGACCATCGACGAGATCGACCTCGCCAACGGCGCGAGCCGCACCGTGCACAGCGTCGCGGGCCACCTCGCCTTCCTCGCCGGCGAGTGGAGAGGCGACCTCGTGATCTACCGCGTGGCGCCGGGGTCCGCTGACATCGTCCTCGTGAACCCCGACACCGGCGCGACGCGCGTGGTTGTCCCGTCGCTCCCGCCGTTCGCGCGCGATTTCTCGATCGACGCGGCGACGGCCGCGCTCGTGTTCCAGAACCGGCACGAGGTCGACCCCGGCACGTGGGTGATCGACCAGCTCGACCTCAGGAGCGGCAAGCGCGCCCGGCTCGAGACGAGCGCGAGCAACGGCCTCGCCCCGCACGCCTGGCCGGGCGGCGGGCTCGCGTACACGCCGGATCGCGCCGCCGGGCTCCTCGTGGTCGGCGCCCGCGCCGCGATCCGCGGCCCGCTCGGCGCCGGCGTCGACGCCATCCAGGCGGTCTCGCCGGACGCGTCGTGGGTGGCCGCGCTGCACACGAACCCGTCCGCGTTCGCGGTGCCCTTCGCGATCCACGCGGCGAGCGGCGAGGTCGCCGCGATCCCCGCGCCGCCCGGAGCGCGCATCGCCGTCGCCGGCTTCACGACGGCGAAGGAGGAGCAGCGATGAGCCGCCGCCTCGTCATCCCGGCCGCGCTCGCCGCGGCCGCGCTGGTCGCGCCCGCCGCCCGCGCCGCGTACTGCCCCTGCTTCACCGCGTCGAGCGCCTACAACGAGCGCGGCTGCGCCGTCGACGCCGTGCCCGGGACCAACCCCTCCGTCGCGGAGTGGAACGCCATCTTCGATCGCGTCTCGCGGGGTCCCGAGGCCTGGGGAGACGACGGCCCCGCCGCGTTCGTCTTCGGCCAGGGCTGCGGCCTGCCCGAGGCGCGGCGCGACGTCCTCGCCACCTTCCCCTGCGAGCTGCTGAAGGCGATCGCCATGCAGGAGTCGGGCTGGCAGCAGTTCTGCGCGCCGGACCGGCCCATGGACCAGGCAGGGGGGAGCTCGCGGACGATCATCTCGTTCGACTGCGGCTACGGCGCCGCCCAGGTCACGAGCGGCATGCGGAGCGGCGACAGCCCGGATTTCGATGCGCGCCGCGTGGCCGCCGACCCGACCTACAACGCGGCGACCGGCGCGCGCATCCTGGCCATGAAGTGGAGGGCCACGCGCTGCGTCGGCGACCAGCAGCCGGCGATCATCGAGCACTGGTACAGCGCCCTGTGGGCCTACAACGGCCTCTCGTACGTCAACAACCCGAACAACCCCAACTACGACGCGGGCCGCGGCGTCTACGATCCGGCGATCGGCGGCGCCGCGCCGTACCAGGAGCGGGTGCTTGGCCGGGTGGAGCACACCGGGGGGCGCTGGGAGGGGACCGAGGTCGCGTACCCGGACCCGGGCGAGATCGGCGGCAACAGCGCGCCGGCCGCGCTCTCCGATCCGCGCTGCGCGTCGCCGACGGACTGCACGCGAACGCGCCCTCTCCACGTCACCCGCTGCGTGGACAGCGGCGGCGAGACGGGCGGCGGAGGCGACGGCGCGGGCGGCGATGGCGGCGTGGCCAGCAGCGGCGGCGCGGGCGGCGTGGCCGGCAGCGGCGGCGCGGGCGGCGGTGGCGCCGGGGGAACGGACGGGAGCGCGGGCGGCGCGCCCGTCACGGCGGGCCAGGGGGGCGCGGGCGCCTCGCCGAACGACGAGGGGAACGGCGAGGAGGACGAGACCACCTCGACGGTTGGCATCTACGGCCGGTGCGCCTGCGACGTCCCCGGGAGCGGCGCCGCCGCCGGCGCGGCGTCCTGGCTGGCGCTCGCAGCCGGAGCGCTCGCCGCGGCGTGGCGGCGGAGGCTTCCTGGGCGCCGCCGCGCGGACTAACCTCGACGATCATGCCGCCTTCGCTCGGCTCCGAGCTCATCGCCGCGTGGGCTGCCCGGCGAGGCCTCGCCTTCACCCCGCGCCCCGACGAGGCCTGGTTCCGCCGCTGGGAGCCGTACGACACGATCGCGCCCCCCTCCGCTTACCTCGCCGCGTGCACGTGGACGGCGAACCCCGGGCACGCGGTGATCGCCGAGCCCTGGTACGCGGACGGCGACGCCGAGCCGATCGAGCGATCGCTGCTCGGCTTCGCGACGCACCCGGGGCTCCGGCGCCGCGCCGCGATGCGCGTCGGCGAGCACTTCCTGACGCGCGTCGCCTTCATCGAGAGCCCTCCCCCGCCCCGGGTCGTCCTCGGCGACGCGGTCTGGGACGCCCACGTGACGACCTTCGCCGCCTCCGAGCGCGACGCCGCCGCCGCGTTCCACCCGCGCCTGCGCAAGCTCCTCGCCCGCCGCGGCTTCCAGGGGCACCTCGAGCTGCGCTCCGGCGGGCTCGTGGTTCACTGCGCCGGCCTGCGCCCCGTCCCGGAGCACTACGATCGGCTGCTCGGGGTGGTGCGCGAGATCGTCAACGCGGCGGTCAACGCGGCGCCGACGTAGCTGCTGGCGGCGCCGGCCGCCCCCCCGGCGGCCTGCCCTGTCGACGCGTCCGCCGCGCCGTTCTAAGCTCCCTGATCATGGCCAAGGTCCTGGTCGTCGAGGATGAGCCGGCGATCGCCGAATCCATCGCTTACTTCCTGCGGCGCGACGGGTTCGCGGCCACCGTCGCCACCACGCTCGCGACCGCGGAGCGGGAGTTCGACAAGGCGGACCTCATCATCCTCGACCTGATGCTCCCCGACGGCAGCGGCTTCGACCTCATCGGCCAGGTGCGGCGGAGCGAGGCGCACGCCGCGATCATCGTCCTGTCGAGCCGCGACAGCGAGGCCGACCGCGTCGCCGCGCTCGAGACAGGCGCCGACGACTACGTGACCAAGCCGTTCTCGCCCCGGGAGATCGTGGCGCGGGTGCGCGCCGTCCTGCGCCGCGCCGCGCGGCCCTCGCTGCCCAGCGCCGCCCCCGCGCCGCTGCCGCTCATGGTCGACGAGGCCACGCGGCGGGCGCACGTCAACGGCCAGAAGGTCGACCTCACCCGCGTCGAGTTCGATCTGCTCGCCTGCATGCTCGCCGCGCCGGGCAGGGTCTTCACGCGCGCGCAGCTCATCGACCGCGTCTGGGGCGACGGGTTCGCGATCACCGACCGGACCATCGACTCGCACGTGAAGGGGCTCCGGAAGAAGGTCGTCGAGGCCGGGGGCGACGCGGACCTCATCGAGACGGTGCGCGGCGTGGGCTACCGCGTCACGGACAAGCCGAGCCCCACGGAAGGCGGCGACTGAAGCATGCTGCGCCTCGTCGTCACCGCGGCGGCGGCGGTCTCGATCATCCTGCTCGTCGCGCTGTTCGCCTCGCGCCTCGTCCGCGCCCGGACGGCCGGGATGAGCATCCGGATGCAGATCTTCATCGCGCTCGGCGGCATCGTCGGCGCGTTCGCGTTCGGGCTCGGGCTGCTCGTCATCGATCGCATCGAGGCGCGCGCGACGCTGCTCGCGGAGGGCAGCGCGCGCGACGAGGCGGCCGCGTTCGCCGCCGTCGCAGCGATGGAGATGGAGGTCCGCGGCGTCGAGCTGGCGGCGGTGCGCGCGCTCGACGGCGAGGCCAACGGACCCGCCGCCCAGAACATCGCGCTGCTCGACCCGGAGGGCCGCGTGCTCCGGGCGCGCGGCGCCTCGCCGGGCGAGCCCGGGACCGTCTTCGTGACCGCGCCCATCGAGGTCCGCGGCCGGCGCGTCGGGAGCGTGCAGGTCGTCAAGCCGACCATCGTGGTGCAGCGCATGGTCGCCGACTTCGCCCCGCCGATCCTCGTGCTCAGCACGGTGCTCGGCGCCGCGGCGGCGCTCTCGTCGTTCCTGATCGGCCGCACCATCGCGACGCCGATCGAGGCGCTCACCGAGTTCGCGGTGCGCGTGAGCGAGGGGGAGGTGCGCGCCGCGCCGCCGCCTGCGCAGGGCCGCGAGGTGCAGCGGCTCACGCGCGCCATCGACTCGATGCGGCGCCAGCTCGAGGGCCGCCCGTTCGTCGAGACCTTCGCCGCGGATCTCTCGCATGAGCTGAAGAACCCGGTCGCGGCGATCCGCGCGAGCGCGGAGGTGCTCTCCGAGGGGGCGCTCGACGATCCCGAGGAGGCGGCCCGCTTCGTCGCCCGCATCCGCGAGGCGATCACGCGCATCGAGGCGCTCCTCGGGGAGCTCCTGTCGCTCGCGCGCCTCGAGGCGCGCGGCGTGGAGCAGGCCGCGGTCGTCGACCTCGTCGCGATCGCGCAGAGCGCCGCGGCGCGGGCGCGAGAGCGCGGCTCCCGCGTCGAGCTCGACGCGCCGAGCTCGGCGGCCGTGCGCGGCGACGAGCAGTGGCTGTCGCGCGCGCTCGACAACCTGCTCGACAACGCGCGCACGCACGGCGACGCCGCGGCCCCCGTGCGGATCGCGCTTTCCCGCCTGGGTGGACAGGTCACGATCTCGATCCGCAACCGCGGCGAGATCGGGCGGCACGTCGCTGGCCGGCTGTTCCGCAGGTTCGTGACGACCCGCGCCGACCGGGGCGGCACCGGGCTCGGCCTCGCGATCGTCAAGGCGATCGCCGAGGCCCACAGCGGCTCGGCCGAGTGCACCCACCGCGGGCCGCCCGAGGTCGAGTTCAGGCTCTCGCTGCCGGGCGCCTGATCCCGCGCCGCCGTGAGCTCCCCCGCCCCTCCCCGGCCCCGGCGCTCATCCTGGTTTCCGGAAGGTTTCCTCGACTTGACGGCGCGCAAGATCGGTGGTCCGCAGGCGCCGGCGACGGTCGGGCGAGGCGGTCCGAGGCGCTCGCGCCGACCTCTCGAGCCGAGCCCCTTGAGCTCTCCGGCGTCATCCTCCACAGAACCTCCACAATCGCATCACCGTCGTCCCCCCTACCGCGCCCATGCTCGTCGCAAAGTGCGTCGTCCCCACCCAGGAAACCCCATGACGTCCAGCAATCTCCCCAAGCACGTCGCGATCATCCTCGATGGCAATGGCCGCTGGGCAGCGGCGCGGGGCCTCGCCCGCATGCAGGGGCACCAGCACGGCGCGCAGGCCGTGCGGCTCTCGGTGCGCGCGTGCCGCGATCGCGGCATCCCGTACCTCACGCTCTACGCCTTCAGCGTGGCGAACTGGTCGCGGCCCAAGGACGAGATCGACGCCCTCATGCGCATCTGCCAGGAGTTCGCCGAGGGGGAGCACGACGAGCTGATCCGGCGCGGCATCGCGGTGCAGGTGGTCGGCGACCTCGAGGAGATCCCGACCCCGACGCGGCGCGCGATGGAGAAGCTCGTGGAGGACACCGCGGGCGGCACCGAGATGACCCTGGCCCTCGCGCTGAGCTACGGCGGCCGCCGCGACATGGCGAACGCGATGCGCGCGCTCGCGGTCCGCGCGCGGGCCGGCCTGGTCATCCCGGAGGAGATCAACGAGCACTCGCTCCGGAATTTCCTGACGACCAGCTCGATGCCGGATCCGGACCTCATCATCCGCACCGGCGGCGAGAAGCGCCTCAGCGACTTCCTGCTCTTCGAGGCCGCCTACGCCGAGCTGTTCTTCACGGACACGCTCTGGCCCGATTTCACCGAGGCCACCTTCGACGAGGCGGTCGCGACGTACAGCCGGCGACAGCGGCGTTACGGCCGGACCGGCGAGCAGGTCCGGCGGCTGGCGGCGTCGACCTGAACGGCCCTCGCGGCCGTGGCGCCCGCGTCGCGGCGCTCGTGGGGCGCAATCGAGCGCCGGCGAGCGCCGGAACCCGGATCGAGCAGCGCTCTCAGCACTCGATTCCGGGGCCGCGATGCAGTACGAGAGATGCGCTTGTCGTGTGAGCGCCCGTAGCTCAGCTGGATAGAGCAGCGGCCTTCTAAGCCGCGGGTCGCAGGTTCGAATCCTGCCGGGCGTGCCGAACGTGCTCGGTGCGTCGCTTGACGGTCCGGCCTGCCGCGGCCCACGATGTCGCTGACGCATGGACAGGAAGGTCGCGCTCGTGCTGGGCGGTCTGGTGCTGGGCGCGGCCTTCGCGCTCGCGACGGGACGGGTGCGCGCCCAGGGGACCGCCCAGAGCGCCCCGACGCCGCGGTGGGAGCAGGACTGCGAACAGACGCACGGCGTGGACGAAGCGCGCGCCGTCGCGAAGGCGCGCGGCGAGAGCGGCTGGGAGCTCGTGGCGCTCGACGCCGGCGTGATGTGCTTCAAGCGGCTGGTCCCGGCGCCGCCGAAGCCTGCCGAGCCCTGGCCGGGCTACTGACGGATTGACTGACCCATACCGCCTGGGCGCGCGCGGGTGTAAGCGGATGGTCATGAGCGGAGAGCCCCTGTCGGAGCGAGAGTTCGACGCCGTGGCCGATCGGTCGCTGCGCGCCCTGGATCGAGGGATCAACGAGATCCCCGACGGCGTGGAGGCCGATCTACAGAGCGGCATTCTCACCCTGGAGTTCGAGGACGGCGTCAAGTACGTCGTCAACAGCCACCGCGCGGCGCGGCAGATCTGGATGGCCGCCGAGCGGGCCGCGTGGCACTTCGACTACCAGCCTTCCGAGGGCCGCTGGGTGGCGCAGCGGACCGGCGAGGAGCTCTGGAGCACGGTCGAGGCGGTGCTGTCCCGGAAGCTCGGCCGCGCGGTGAAGCTCGAGCGCTGAGCCCCCGGGTCACAGGGCGATGCGCATGCCGAACCCCCCGAGCACGCCGGTGGCCGAGGCGCCGGCCCTGAGATCCACGGCGAAGCGATCCCACGGGCGGAACGAGAGGCCGATCTCGGGCAGGACGAGCCACGGGTAAACGAGCGGCCGCAGGCCCTGGGGCCTGCCCTTGGGGCGGGTGAACCAGCTCGGCTCGACGTAACCGGGGTAGTGATCCGCGTCGTAGTCGAGCTGGTTACAGTACCGGAAGCTCCCTGCCGGGTTGTTCGGGCCGCGGCATTTCACGTAGCGGTACGGGTCCCCCGGCACGAAGGTGCTCTGGTCGCCGGGGACGGCGTCCGCCGGGTACGCCTGGGTCCGGTAGAGATCCCCCATGAACGTCCAGCCCACGCCGAGGCCCGCCCCGATGCGGAACGCGAACAGCTCGTTCCGATCGAGCGGGATGTTCCAGACCAGGCGGGCGTCCGCCTGGAGCGCCTGGAGATCGCTCGCGACGATCTCGTAGTCGGTGTCGGGGTGCCCGTTCGGCTTGAAGGGCGTGTCTTGCATCCAGAAGCGCGCGTAGGCGACCGAGAACACGAGGTCGAACGTCCCGAGCCTCGTGGAGAGCGCGAGCTCTCCGCCGGGAACGAGGACATCCCGCCCCCCTTCCCCGAGGAGCTGGAACATGAACTGCGGGACGAAGAAGCCCCGGAAGCCGGCGCCGAGCCACACCTTGCGCTGCTTGCGCGGGCCGGGGGGCGCGGGCTCGGGCATCTCCACCGGAGGCTTCGCCGTCTGGCCAGGGCCCGGCGTGGTCTCGGCGCGGCGCGGCGGCTCGGCCGGCGGCTTGGTCGCCACCGGCTTCTCCGGCGGCTTCTTCACCGGCGGCTTGGTCGCCACCGGCTTCTCCGGCGGCTTCTTCACCGGCGGCTTGGTCGCCACCGGCTTCTCCGGCGGCTTCTTCACCGGTGGCTTCTTCACCGGCGGCTTGGTCGCCACCGGCTTCTCCGGCGGCTTCTTCACCGGCGGCTTGGTCGCCACCGGCTTCTCCGGCGGCTTCTTCACCGGCGGCTTCTTCGCGCCGGGCTTCGGCTTCAGGCGCAGCTTGATCTCGCGCCGTTGCTTCTCCTTCAGCGCGATCTTCTGCGAGCTCTGCTCGTACCCGTCAGCCCTGGCGACGACGACCAGCTGCACGCCCGGGTCGAACGGGTGCGGCGACGACGGGTCGCTGATCTCCTCCCCGTTGACCTCGACCACGAGCCCCTCGTACGGCTCCACCGGCGTGACGACGAGGGTCGGGATGCGCGCCTCGATCTGCGCCGCCTTCTTCTTCGCAGATGTGATCGCCGCGACATCTCGCGCGTTGTAACCGGGCTCCTTCTTCTCGCTGGCGACCGTGTGATAGATCTCACTGGCCTTCAGCAGGTCGCCACCCTTGGCGTAGCAGTCGGCGAGCGGGACCGCTGAGCTCGGGCGATGGCGCTGGCTCTCGGCGGATTCGAGGAGCGGGATCGCCCGCTTGCAGAACCCGCCTTTGGCCGCGTTGATGCCCTGGTTCGCTTCCTTGTCGCCCGGCGCGGCGAGCGCCGGATGGACGAGCAGCACGGCCAGGACGCCGACGAGAGAAGCGATCGGAAGACGCAAGAGGCGGTCAGTTTACCACCTCGTCCGCTGAGCGGGCGCGCGCGCCGTCGCGGCCGGATGTCGCGAACGGCACCGCTCGAGGAGCGACGCGGGGCGCTGCCCACATTGGCTCCTGGTTTCGCCCGATGGCCGGCTCGACGGAGCGTCGGGTCCTGGACGGCCACCCGCCCGGGCCGTTCGCGAACGGCCGCCTCGGAAACGCGGGAATTGCCAGGGCCGCCCGCGCCTCCGCCGCAACGCGCCCGGAACGCAGAAGCACGGCAGACGAAAAGCTCGACACGCTCCGCTTTACACCTTCGACGCTGGACGAGAGCCCCTGTAAGCTCCCCCGGAATGGCTTCCGGCGCAGGTATCGAAGAACCGCACGGGCTGGGCGAGAGCACCAGCGCAGAGGGATCGGGCGGCGGCGTTTTGTCCGGGCCCGTGCGGCGCACATTGAAGGCAGGCGAGATCCCGAACACGCTGATCGAGTGCACGCACTCGGTCGAGTGCGCGGGCTGTCCGCTCATCGCGGGCGATTACGCTGAGCAGCTCGGCACGAAACGCGCGCGGGTCGTCTCCGCGGCCGCGCACTACCCGTCGCTCGAGCTGCTCCAGACGAGCCCGGTCATCCCGGCCGATCCGATCACCGGCTACCGCGGGCGAGCGAAGCTCATCGTCGCTGCCTCCGGCGCGATCGGGCTGTACGGCCGCACAGGGCACCACGAGGTCGTCGACATCCCGGGCTGCCGGGTCCTCGCCCCGGCGCTCGCCGCGGTGACCTCGCGGCTCCGCGAGCTGATCGCGTCGCCGCCCCCCGAGGTCCGGCCGCTGCTGCTGCCGTACGATCCGGCGAGGGGCGGCGTGCTCCGCGCCCTCGATCTGCGCGAGGTCCACCTCGCGCCCGGCACCCAGCTCTTCGCGGAGATGGGCGCGACCGAGGACAACCCGGCGTTCGTGCTGATCACGTTCGTCCTCCAGCGCGAGCGCGCGTGCACGCGCGACGAGCTGCGGGAGGCCGGCCGCGCCATCCGCCCGATGCTCCCGCGCGTCATCGGCATCGCCGCGAACTTCCACGACGCGGAGGCGCCGCAGATCCTCGGCCCCGAGACGATCGTGCTCGACGGCGTCTCGCACGCGGAGGACCGGATCGGGCAGACCTACCACATCGCCGCGTTCGGCTCGTTCGTGCAGGCGCACAGGTCGCAGGCCGCGCGCGTGCACGCCCTCCTGCTGCGCGAGATCGCCTCGCTCGAGAACGACGGGCCCGTGATCGAGGGCGAGGCCGCGATGGGCCCCGCCTCCCGCCGCAAGGAGCCGCCGCGCATCCTCGACCTGTACGGCGGCTCGGGCGCGATCTCGCTCGCGCTGGCGCAGGGAGGCAACCGCGTCCTGATGGTCGAGTCCTTCGCGCCCGCGGCGGTGAACGCGCGCGGGGCGGCGGAGGCCCAGGGGCTGAGCCAGCGCGTGGAGGTGCGCACCGGCGACGTCTCGGAGATCGTCGGCTCGCTGGTCAACAGCTCGGAGAAGTTCGACGGCATCGTGGTGAACCCGCCGCGGCGCGGCGTCTCCCCGACGGCGCGCGAGGCGATCGCGCGCCTCGGCGCGCCGCTGCTCGTCTACGTCTCGTGCGATCCCGACACGCTCGCGCGCGACCTCGATCACTTCTGCCGGCTCGGGTACTCGTCGACGGAGCTCACGCCGCTCGACATGATCCCGCTGACCGAGGAGATCGAGACGATCGCCGCCCTGCGCCGCACGCCTCCCCCGGCGCCGAAGGTCATCTACGACGACGACGGCGTGCTGGTCGTCGAGAAGGGCCCGCACGAGCCGGTCGCCACGCAGGCGGAGTACCTCGGCTCGCTGCTCGCCCGCTGCGCGCGCATCCCTGGCGTCACCTCGACGCCGGTCATCGTGCACGCGCTCGATCCGGGCACGAGCGGCCTGGTCATGCTCGCGCGCAACGAGGAGGCTGCCGCGCGCTGGAGCGAGGCGCTCACGAAGACCGGTCGCCTCATCTACCTGGCGGCGGCCAAGGGCGTCACCCCGGGCAAGGGCGCCATCACCCGCGACCTCCGCGAAGGCACGCGCACGTACACCGCGCGCACGCGGTACCGCCGCCTCGCGGTCGCCTCGGGTCACTCGATCCTCCGGGTCATCCCGGACGGCGGGCGCACGCACCAGATCCGGCGGCACCTCGCCGCGATCGGGCACCCGATCCTCGGCGACGAGCGCTACGGCCACGTGCCCACGAACCGGTACTTCGAGGAGAAGCACGGGCTCGACCGCTCGTTCGTGCACCTCGTCCGCATCGAGATCGAGCACCCCCGCACCGGGGTGAAGATGATCATCGAGTCGACGCTGCCCGGCGACCTGCGATCCGCGCTCGAGCGCTCGACCGGCCCCTCGGTCCTCCGCTTCCTCGAGCAGAAGCACGCGCTCGGCGAGCAGCGGGCGGTGGCCGTGCTGAGCACCGCCTCGGACGAGCCCGCGCCGAGCAGCAGGATGATCCCGCTGCGCACGGACGACTCCGAGTCCGCGCCGCCGCCCTCCATCCGCAGCCCCGGGCCGATCTCGATCCGCGTCCCGGACCTCGACGAGTCCCCCCGGACCATCCGGCACCCCATCATCTCGACAGGCGACGAGGACTGACCGCCCGCGCCGCCGCAGCGCGCGGCGGCGGGCTGGCCGCGGGCGGCGCTCGTGTCGGCGCCACGGCCGCGTCCGCTTCACCTGGCCCGCACCGCCGCCTTGCCACGGGGGTGTGGGCGCCTCGCGGCGCGGCGCAAACGGGCGCGGGTCCGCTCGCATGCCCGACCTGACCCCACCTTGAACCGATGGGCCGCGAGCGGATCTGGTAGGCTTGCCGGCGGCATGTCCACGTTTTCAGAAGACCGCCCTCGCATCCTCGTCGTGGACGACGAGAAGGTGATCCGCGACATGCTGGCCGACTTCCTCGGCATGGAGGGCTACTACGTCCGCACTGCCGAGGACGGCACCAGCGCGCTGAACGAGCTCACGAAGGGCCATTACGACCTCGTGATCAGCGACCTCAAGATGCCGCGCATGGGCGGCATCGCGCTGCTGGACGAGATCGGCAAGACGGCGCCGAACGCGCTCACGGTCATCATGACGGGCTTCGGCACCGTGGAGACCGCGATCGACGCGATGAAGCGCGGCGCCTACGACTACGTGCTCAAGCCGTTCAAGCTGGACGAGGTCGTGCACGTGGTCCAGCGCGGCATCGAGAAGCAGCGGATGGCGGCGGAGAACATCCGGCTGCGCGAGGCCGTGTCGCTCTACAAGGTGAGCGAGGCCATCGCGGCGAGCCTCTCGCTCGACCAGGTGCTCGAGACCGTCGCGGACAGCTGCCTGCACGAGGTCCGCGGCGACCTCATCTCCACGTGGCTCGACGACGGCGAGGGGAGCTTCTTCGAGCGGCAACACCTCCGCGGCGCGTCGGTCCCCGCGGACGCCGACCTCGGCCGGCTCGATCCGACGGTCGTCCTCGAGCACTTCCGCCCCGAGGCGCTGCTCCTCGAGCAGGGCTTGAAGGGGCTCAGGTTCTTCGCGCAGGAGCCGGGGCTGCCGCTCCAGTCGCTCGTCGCCGTGCCGCTCCGCATCCAGAAGCGGCTCATGGGCTTCATCGCCGTCGCGTCGTTCACGCGGACGAAGCGCTTCGACGAGGGGCAGCGCAAGCTGCTCAGCATCATCGGGTCGCGCGCGGCGGCGGCGATCGAGAACGCGCGGCTGTACCAGGACCTCCAGGCGACGTTCCAGCAGACGATCGAGGGGCTCGCCAAGGCGATCGACAAGATGGATCGCTACACCGCGGGCCACTCGGATCGGGTCGCCGTGTACGCGGTCATGCTCGCCGAGCGGCTCGGCCTCGGCCCGCACGAGATCGAGATCGTGCGGCAGAGCGCGCTCATGCACGACATCGGCAAGATCGGGTGCGTGCTGAACCTGAACAAGCCGGGCAAGCTCACGAGCGACGAGTACGAGGTGTTCAAGCGGCACCCCGTCTACGGGCGTGACATCCTCGATCCGATCAAGTTCCTGCACCCGCTCATCCCCGGCGTGCACCTGCACCACGAGCGCTGGGACGGGCGCGGCTACCCGCTCCGGATGCGGGGCAACGAGATCCCGATCATCGCGCGCATCATCTCGGTCGCCGACACCTACGACGCGATGACGAGCGACCGCTCGTACCGCAGGGCGCTCCCCCACGAGGTCGCCGTCGCCGAGATCGAGCGGTGCTCGGGCTCGCAGTTCGACCCCGAGGTCGCGGCGAGCTTCACGACGCACATCGAGGCCTACCGCGACGAGCGGCGGGCGCAGGGCGAGAAGATCCCCGAGTAGCCATGCCGACCACCTCGCTCCGCGATCTCCTCCAGCCCGCGAAGGACCCGGCCGTCACGCTCGGCGTGCCCCAGCCGCGGCGGGCGCGCGCCGTGTGGATCGGCCGCCGCCGCTACGCCCCGATCCACGATCTGCAGAAGCAGCTCATCGAGGCGCGCGCCCAGGGCCGGATCGGCGACACCATCCTGCTCCTGGAGCACGATCCCGTCATCACGCTCGGCCCGCGCGCGAACCCGGAGCACGTGCTGCTCGACTCGCGCACGCTGAACGAGCGCGACATCGATCTGGTCGCGACCGGCCGCGGCGGCGACGTCACCTACCACGGCCCCGGCCAGCTCGTGTGTTACCCGCTGCTCGATCTCCGGCCCGACCGGTGCGACGTGCGCAGGTACGTGCGATCGCTCGCGGAGGTGATGATCCTGCTCGCGCGCGAGCACCACGTCGAGGGCGGCGTGGTGGACGGGATGATCGGCGTCTGGGTCGACCGCGCGGCCCCGGCGGAGTGGGGCGGCCCGGAGTGGGCGCGCGAGATCGCGAAGCTCGGCGCGATCGGCGTGCGCCTGTCGCGCTGGCTCACGATGCACGGCTTCGCCTTCAACATCGCGGTCGACCTCAAGGCGTTCGAGCTGATCGTGCCCTGCGGCATCCGCGAGCACGGGGTCACGTCGCTCCACGAGCTGACCGGACGCAGTCTCACCGTCGCCGAGGTCGCCCTCGCCAGCGCCCCGCAGCTCGCCCGCGGGCTCGACCTCGAGGTGCCCCGCGTCGAGGACCTGTCGGGGGTCGACGATCTCGCGAGCGCGCTGCTCGCCCCGGAGGCCAGCGCCGGCGAGGGCCGGAGCGCGCCCTAGCTGCGCGGCGCGGCGCTCCACGGCGGGCGCGCGGGCGCTCGGGCGCTCGGCGCGCGGCGCCGCTCGGCAAACGGTGTCGCTCCGCCGTGCCGTGGGCTAAAAGCCGTCGCGTGCGCGCGCAGCCCACGTCTCGTGAAAGCGACGGGAGCTCCCCTCGCCCCGGCGGCGCCCCGGCGGCGCGGCCGCCGTGGCTGCGGCCCCTCGTCGCCTCGCTCGCCGTGGCGGCCGCGGCGCTGCTCGCCGTCGCGCTCCTCGGCCCCGTCGCGGTGGTCCGCGCCGGCGGGCGCCGCGCCGCCGCGTGCCTCGCGTCGGTCGAGGCGCCGCGCGGCCCCGCGCTGCCCGACTGCCGGTCCGAGGTCCGCTGGTTCGCGATGCCGTCCCGGCTGCCGTGGACCTACCGGGCGGCGAGCGCGCTCGCCGAGGAGCTCGGCGTGCGCGCAGCCATCGCCGAGTACGTCGACGCCGCCGTCGGCAGGCCGGATCGCGCGGCGCTCGCCGGCGCGACCGAGGCGATAGAGACAGCCCAGGCCACGGTCGCCGCCGGCTCCGGGCGCATCACGTTCGATGATCTGGGGCCCGCCCGCGGCGCGCCGAGCCTCGCACGCGAAGCGGCGAGGCTCGGCGATCGCCGCACGCTCCTGGAGCGGCCGGATCGCTGGCCCGACTGGCACGTGCGCGTGCAGACCCTGCGCGCGGCGCTCGCCGAGGGCGACCTGCCGCGCGCGCTCGCGATCGCGAGCAGCTACGCGGGGATGGACCCGCGCGACGAGGACCTGCGCACGACGGTCGGCGCGATCCTCTGCCTGGGCACCGGCGCCGAGGCGAAGCGCGGCGTCGAGCTCCTGACCTTGAACCAGAACGACCGGGCGTCGAAGCGCCACGCGGGCATGTCGCGCAACTGGGGCGAGCTCCGCGCCGTCCTCGTCGCGTGCGCTGCCAGGGCCGGCGTGGAGCCCCCGGCGATGCCCGAGGCCCCCGAGGCCGGCGTGGCCGACGCCGTCGAGGCGCGGCTCGCGCAGCGCGTCCGCCTCGCTGCCGCCGCCGGACAGGGCGCCGCCGAGGCGAAGCAGCGCGCGCTGCGGGCGATCCGCGACCTGCTCGGCTCCGCCGCCGCGCTCGATCCGCAGGCCCGCGGGGATCTGCTCGCCGTCGTGCTGGCGGAGGACGAAGCGATCGACGCGGCCGGGGCCGCCGCGCTCGCGCGGCCGGACGACGCGCTGGACGGGGAGGACGAGCCTGCGACCGGAGCGGAGGGCGCCCACGCGCGCGGCGCGCCCGGCGCCGCGCCGGCGCTGCGGGCGGGCTCGCCGCTCGCGATCGACTGGCTCCCGGAGCGCGGGCTCGCGCGGCCGGTGCTCTCCGGGTCGCTCCGCGCGCGCGCCGCCGAGCGCGCCGCCGAGCTGGCCGCCGCCCCTCAGCTCTCGCCGCCCGAGCGCGACACCCTGCGCGAGGTCGCCTGGGCCCTCGCGCTGCACGCCGCCCGCGAGCTCGCCCTGGAGGGCGACGCGACCCGGGCGATCGACGCGCTGGATCGCTCCGCGGCGCTCACCCCGGGGCCCGCGCCGGAGGCGGCCCGCGCGCTCGCGCGATCGAGCGCGTGGCTCCTCGCAGGCGACCGCGATCGCGCGCTCGATCTCCTCGAGCGCGTCGACGTCGCCGCAGCGCCGCCGGCCCTCCGCGCGGCCGTGCTCCTGCAGCGCGCCGAGCTCCTCGCCGCGCGCGGGCGCCAGCTCGACGCCGCGCGCGCGGCCGTCCTCGCCGACGAGGAGGCCGCCGCGCGCGCGGCGCGCCCCGGCGGCGGCGCCGACACGCGCGCGGGCCTCGACCTGCTCGACGTCCGGACGCGATGGACGCGGCTCGCCCTCGCCCGACCTCCGGGCGCCTCGCCGCTCCGGCAGGGCGGCCCGCCCGCGCTGCTGCCGGCGGACCTCTCCGCCGCCTGGCCGTGGGTCGGCTTCGCGAGCCTCGACGCGCCCTGGGCGCGCGAAGGCCAGCCGGCGTTCTCGCGCGCGCTCGCCACATGGAGCGCCGCGCGCGACGCCCCGCCGTCCACGCGCCGCGCGCTCCGCTACGCCGCCCTCCGCCGGCGCGGCGACGCGCCGCCCGCGCTCGTCCCGTACGCCGCGCTCGCGGCCCAGCTGCTCGGTGACGGTGAGGGCGACCCCGAGGTGTGGCTCGACGCCTTCCTCGCCCTCGACGCGGCGCGCTTCTCGCTCCGCCACACCACCTTCGCCAGGGCCGAGGCGGCGCGGTGGCGCGGCGATCACGGCAACGCGGCCGCATGGCAACGCCGTCACGAGGCCCTGCGCGCGGTGGCCTCCGACCCGAGTCGCGCCGAGATCGCGCGCTACCTCGGCCTCTGAGCCGCGCGATGGGCGGCGCACCCCGGACGGACCCCACGGCGTGGCGTTTCGTCCCGCGCCCCCGAAAACCTGGAAATTGGCCCCTCGTACGGCTGGCGGTGGAGGTGCTCGGTTCCTACGCTACAGCCTGGCTCGCGAGGGATCGCTCGCGGGGAGAGTCCTCATGTGTCCTCATTGCGGAAAGAACGCGCCCGTCATTCACCGCGGGCTCGCGGCGTATTGCACCGCTTGCGGTCGGGAGCGCCTGCCCTTCGCGGGCAAGTCGGTCAGCCTGGCGGGGAAGCCGTCCCGGTTCGGCGGGGCTGTCGCCGGCGCGCTCGGCTGGCTGATCCTCATCGGCGGCACCGCGCTGGCGCTGCTCCTCGGGCTGGGCGCGGCCGCGCTGTTCCCTGGCTCGATCGCCGGCCTCGCGATCGGCCTGCCGATCGGGTTCGTCGCCCTCACGCTCGGCGTGCTCCTGCTCGTCAGCGGGCGGAAGCTCTCCCGCTCCGGGGTGAAGGCGTCGCGCGACGCGCAGATCCAGGCGATCTTCTCGCTCGCGTCGCACCGTCGCCGCCCGCTCACGGCGCAGGAGGTCGGCGTCGTGCTCGACCTGCCGGCCTCGGAGGCGGACGCGCTGCTCACCGAGCTCGCCAAGGAGCGCCCCGACGAGGTGGGCGTCGAGATCGGCGAGCGCGGCGACATCCTCTACACCTTCCCCGGGATCTCGGGGCAGGCCGGCGTCCGCTTCCCCCAGCCCTCGCTGCGCATCGACCCGAGCGACGGCGCGGCCGACCCTGCGGCGCGGATCTTCTCGGAGGAGTTCGAGGAAGAGGACGCCGGCGCATCCCGCGCCGCCCGGCGCCGCGAGCAGCTCCGCTGAGGATTCCCGCGGCGCGCATGCTAGCCTCGCGCCGCGCGCGCACATCGAGAGCCCGGCGCGCGCTGTCGTCGCCCTCGAGCCGTGGTTCGGCGCGAGGGCGCCCCGGGCTGCTCGCCGCCACCCGACCCATGAGATGCTCCCCCGCCGCCCCGCTGACCGCCGCCGCGCTCGCGCTCGCCGCCCTCCTCGCCCCCTCGCAGGCAGACGCCTTTGAACGGCAATGGCACGCCGGCGCCAGCGTCGGGTACGCGCTCCTCGCGGACGGCGGGACGTACCCGGGGATCGGCGGCAGCCTGCACGCCTCCTACGGGCTCACCGACACCTTCAACGCGCTCGTCGAGCTCAACACCGCGTCGCACCCGGGCGGGGATCTCATGTTCCTCGGCGCGTCGGCCGGCGCCGCGTACGTCATCGACATCCTGCAGTGGGTCCCTTACGTCGGCCTCATGACCGGCGCGTACGACAGCGTGCGCCTCGCGCCCTGCGGCTCGTATGGCCGGCCAGACTGCCACCGCGGCCAGTTCGGGGTCTCGATCCCGTTCGGCATCGACTACGCCTTCAACCGCCAGTTCGCCGCCGGCTTCGCCGGCAAGTACACGCTGCTCCTCCCCGGCGCGGGCGACGGCCCGGGCAGCTATTTCACGGCGTTCGCACGCGCGGAGTTCCTCTGGGGCTACTAGCTGCGCGCGGGCCGCGGGCAGCGAAGAGCGGCGTAGTCTTGCGAGGCCTCCGCGCAAACCCAACGGAAGGAGCGGACCGTGGAACAGCTTTGGCAGCGCGTTTCTGAGGGCCGGCACACGGCCCTGCTGGACATCGTCCCCGGGGAGCCTCCGTCCCACCTCGGGCTGCGCGTCCTGCGCGTGCGCTGCGATGTGCCCGAGGCGGCGCTGGGGCCGCTGCACGACGTGCGGGCCAGGGTCGAGCGGCTCGTCGGCGGGCCGCCGCCGCTGCTCGATCAGGCGCGGAGCCGTGTGGTCTCGGGGCTCCGGCGCCGGCTCCTCGGCGACGTGCACGAGCGGATGGCCGACGCCGAGTTCATCGAGACCGTCAACCGCCTGGCGCAGCAGACCGATCGCAGGTGGGCCGTCGTCTTCGACGCGGTGGAGCTCGCCGACCACGCCACGCTCGAGGTGCTGCGGCGGGTGGTGTCCCGCCACGAGGCGCTCCGGGTCGCGCTCGTCCTGTCCTTCCGCCTGCACGCGCCGACGGGCCCCGCGGGCGACCTGCTCGGCGCGGTGCGCGCGTCGTTCGGCGCCGACGCGGTCCTCCGGCCGCCGGACGGCACGACCACGCTGACGAGCGTGACCGCGCCCCCGCCGCCGCAGGTCGCGCTGCGCGAGCTCCCCGGCGAGGTGCTCCGGGTGCTCCGGGCCGGCGCGATCGTCGGCTCGGGGTTCGAGAGCGAGCTCGTCGCGGCGCTCCTCCGCGTCGACGCGGTCGACGTGCTCGAGGCGCTGCAGCGCGCCGCGGACGTGGGCGTCCCGGTCGAGGACCGCGGCGAGGGGCGTTTCCATCTGCCGCAGGACACCGTCGAGGCGCTTCGCAGGTCGGTCCTCCCGTCGCTCGCGCGCGTATGGCACCGGCGGCTCGCGACGCTCCTCAGCGAGGAGCTGCTCGAGTCGGACGCACCGGCGCGCGGCTCGCGCGCCGCGGCGGAGCCCGCCGCGGCCGATCAGAAGAAGAGCCCTGGCGCCGCGCCGCCGACCCAGAGCATCGCGCCGCCGGCGCCCGGGCAGAGCGTCGCGCCGCCGGCGCCCGGCCAGAGCGCCGCGCCGCCCGGGCAGAGCGTCGCGCCGCCGGCCCTCGCCGCCGCGCCGCCCGGGCAGAGCGTCGCGCCGCCGGCCCCTGGCGCCGCGCCGCCGACCCAGAGCGCGGCCGTCCTGGCCTCGCCCGTCGAGCGGCACCTGCTCGGCGGCGCGAGCCTGAGCGCCTCGCGCAGCGACGACGCGACCGCGCGGGCCGCCGCCGCGCTGGCGAGGGCCGGCACGACGCCGAGCCCGACCGCGCCCCCGTCCACCTCGGCGCCCGCGATCGCGACGCCGCGCACGACCGGCCTCGCGCCCCCACCTACCGCCGCTTCGCCCGTCGCCGCTTCGCCCACCGCCGCATGGCCCGGCGCGCTCGCCACCGCCGCGCCGAGCCCGGAGGGCAGCGGCGCGGCGGCCGCCGATCAGCGCGAGAAGGGCGCCGAGCCCGGCCTCGCGGGCCCGCGCGGCGGGGTGCCGCGAGCGGCCGACACCCTGCGGCCGCCGCCGGCCATGGCCTACGCCGGCGGCGGCGCGCACCTGAGCAGCCCGCGCCGCACGTCGCCGCGCGTCGCCCAGGAGCGGCCCACGCCGATCGCGCCCGCCGGGCCTGGCAACCCGCCGTGGCCCTACGCCGAGCTGTTCCACCGGAGCCCGGAGAGCCGCCGCCTCTCGGAGCCGCCCGAGTCGGTCCTGTTCGACGCCCCGCCCGATTCGCTGGACGCGCCCATCCCGGGGCCAGTCCGCGTGCCCCGCGATCTCGCGCCCGCCGGCGCCGGCTCCTCGGCCGACGAGCCGAGCCGCTCGGTGCGGGGCAGCTCGCTGCGCGCCCCCACGGCGCTGTCCGAGCGGTCGTCTCCTGGCGCGTCCCGCCCGTCCCTGTCATGGCCCGCGCCGGCCGACCCCGCGGGCTCGGCGCGCCCCGTCGATCCGGGTCGCGCCGCTACCGAGTCCGTGCGTGCCGCCGCGCCGCTCGGCGTGTCGCTGCACCCGGCCTCTCCGGCACCGGACCGCGCGCCCGACCGAGCCGACGCGGCGAACGCCGCCGGCGCGCCGCTGCACAGCGCCGGCCGCCGCGCCCACGACGCGCGCGCGGCGGCCCACCTCACCGAGGCGGGCGAGCTCGAAGAGGCGGCGCGGCGCTACCGCGCGGCCGCGGCGGAGGCGGCGGCCATGGGCGCGTACGCCCAGGCGCTGAGCTACGGGCAGAAGGCGCTCTCGCTGCTCGACGGCATGCCGCCCACCCCCGCGCGCCGGCGGCTCCGCATCGCCGCGCTCGCGGGGATCGCCCGGGTGCAGTGGCAGGCGGCCGGGCCGGATCCGGCCTTCACGCTGGCCGGCGCGCTCCAGGTGCTCGACGCCGCGCGCGCGCTCCTCGCGCCGGGCGACCCGCCCGAGCTGCACGCCGAGCTCGCCGCGCTCACCGCGAGCGTCTGTTACGACATCGGCGACATGCGCTCGCTGGAGCGCGCGCTGGAGGAGCTGACGACGGCGAGCCGCCTGCTGCTCGACGCCGGCGACGCGCTCGGCTCGGCCCGGCTGCTCAACGATCAAGCGGCGGTCTACGTGCGCATGGGCGATCCCGTCCGGGCGGCGCACCTCTTGACCGAGTCGCGCCGGGTCTTCGAGGAGCGGGCCCGGGTCGATCCGGTGGCGCGTGTCGAGCTCGCGGAGACGGACCACCTCTTCGCGCGCATCCCGCTCCACGTCGTCGCCCGCCCCGGGCGCGAGTCCGACGCGCTGTCGATGGGGATCGATCACGCGCTCGCCGCGGAGCGCACCTACAAGCAGCTCGGGGACACCCGGGAGCTCGCCCGGGTCTGGGAGACGATCGGCCGGCTGGAGCTCCGCAAGGGCCGCCTCGATCGCGCGACGCAGCGCCTGACGGCGGCGATCGAGGCCGAGGAGGCGCTCGGCGACCTCATCGGCCTGGCGCGCTCGACGGCCGCGCTCGCGGAGGTGCTCTCGGCGAAGGGGCTACACCGGGAGGCGCTGGCGGTGCTGGCCGAGTCCATGGCGATGAACCTGGAGAAGGGCTCGCCGCTCGGGCTCGCGTACAACCGCCGGGCGCTGAACGCGCTCGTCCCGAACATCTCGCTCCAGGGCGACGAAGCCGAGCTGCTGCGAAAGATCGCGGCGCAGCTCGCGGGGGCGGAGGCGGTCCTGGGCCGCCTGAAGCTCCCGGGCGAGCACGACTGAGCCTGGCGCCCGCGCCGCGCGGCCTTTGGTCTTGCCGGGGCCCGGCCGCTCCGGCGAAATGTCCCACATGTCGTCTTCCTCGAAGCGGCGGCCGCGCCTCGGCGGCGCGCTGCTCCCCCTCCTCGCCCTCTCCGCGGCGTGCGCGCCGGCCCGATCGGCGCCCGCGCCGGCCGCGCCCGGCCCTGTCGCGTCCGCGCGGCCGGCGCCGGCGGCCCCTGCCGAGGCGCCGCGGCCGGCGCCCGCGCCGGAGCGGCCGGGGTACGAGGGGCACGGCGCGGCGAGCGTGTCCCCCGAGATCCTGACGCGGTACGCGGCGCCCCCGCTCCCGGACGACGTGTCGCGCCGGATCCAGGGGCTCCTCGACGTGCGCGCCCCCGGGGGCGGCGTCCTGGGGCCGGACGGCAAGGCGCTCTACTTCACCTGGACGATCACGGGGACCAGGCAGGTCTTCCGGCTCGACGGGCCGCAGCGCTTCCCGCTGCAGCTGACGGGCGGCGAGGATCCGACGGTGGTGGAGGACGTCACGCCGGACGGCGCGCGACTGGTCCTCTCGCGTGATCGCAAGGGCGAGGAGAACCCCGGGCTCTACCTGCAGGACGTCAAGGGCGGTCCGCTCCTCGCCATCCAGCACAAGCCAGGAGTGCAAACCCAGCTGCAGCGCGTCTCCGACGACGGGCGGTACGTCTACTACCGGGCCAACGACGTCAAGAAGGACGCGTATGCCATCTACCGGTATGACATCGCGTCGAAGCAGAGCGAGCGCGTGTTCGATCGCGAGGGCATCTGGCGCGCCGTCGACGCCGCGGGCGACGGTCGCCTGCTGCTCGCGAGGGACGTGGGCTCCAACATGAGCGAGCTCTTCGAGTGGGCCCCAGCCGCGAAGGGCGCCGCGAAGGCCGATCCGGCGGCGGGGACGCTGACTCCGCTGTTCGGGCAGGGGGAGCGCGAGGACTACACGGCCATGTACGGCGCGGCGCCCGGCGAGGTCCTCGTGCTCACGCCGCGGCTCGGGGAGTATCGCCGGCTCTACAGCTGGAAGGCGGGAAAGCTGACGCCGATCACGCCGGAGATCCCGTTCGACGTCAGCGCCTTCGCCGTCGATCGGGCGCGGAAGCGGATCCTCTACACGGTGAACGAGCGGGGCTACACGCGGCTCCGCGCGCTCGACGCGAGGACGCACCGCGAGGTGAAGCTGCCGGCGCTCCCGGCGGCCGATCACGTGGTGCCGGTCTCGACGACGCGGGACGGCCGGTACACGACGCTGCTCCTGGAGACCGCGAGGGCGCCGGCGACGAGCCATGTGCTCGACTGGACGACTGGCAAGCTCACGCAGTGGCACACTCCCAGCATGCCCGAGGTCGCGCCGGACGCGTTCGCGGCGGCCACGCTGGAGTCCTATCCGGCGCGCGACGGGACGCAGATACCGATGTTCGTGCGCCGCCCGGCGCAGTGCGAGCGGCCGTGTCCGGTGATCGTGCATTTCCACGGCGGCCCGGAGAGCCAGGTCAGGGCTGGTTTCGGCGCGCGGGCGCAGATCTTCGTCGACGCTGGGTTCGTGTTCGTCGAGCCGAACGTCCGCGGGAGCGACGGTTACGGCAAGACGTGGCTGCACGCCGATGACGGCGCGAAGCGGCTCGGCGTGATCACGGACATCGAGGACGCGGCGAAGTTCGTCCGTGCGCGCTTCGGCCACGAGGGCCGGCCGCCCAGGGTCGGCATCTTCGGCGGCAGCTATGGCGGGTATTCCGCGCTGATCGGCATGACGATGTTCGCTGGCGCCTACGACGCGGGGGCCGCGGTGGTGGGCATGAGCAACCTGGTCACGTTCCTCGAGAACACGGCGCCTTATCGGCGCATCCTCCGCACCTCGGAGTACGGTGATCCCGAGAAGGACCGGGAGGCGTTGATGAAGCTCTCGCCGATCACGTACCTGGATCAGGTGAAGGCGCCGCTGCTGATCATCCAGGGGGTGACGGATCCGCGCGTGCCAGCCGGGGAGTCGGTGCAGATCCAGCGGGCGCTGGAGGCGAAGAAGATCCCGTCCGAGCTCATCTTGTTCCCCGACGAGGGGCATGGGGCGCAGAAGCGGGACAACCAGGTGCTCCAGTACGGGCACCTGGTGCGGTTCTTCCGGGCGCACCTCGGGGGGCGGTAGGCGCCGCGTCCCTGGTCGTGCGCGGGGCCGTCGGGCGGGTCGGGCCGGGGTGCTCCGATCGGCCCGGCCCGAGGCGAGGGTCGGAGTCCGTCAGGCTCCGCAACTCGGGATGGGTGAGGCGGCGATCATGAGAGGGTGGGCGCGGGCGCGTCGCTGCTCGAGCGCGGAGCAGGGTTGATCGGCGCGACGGCGGCGTGGGTGGTCTTCGGGAGGTCGTCGAAGATCTCCGGCATCAGGGACACCTTGCCGTGGAGCCGGAGCACGCACTCCACGAGGAGCTTCGCGGCGCCGTAGACGTTGAGCCACTCGTCGCGCGCGGCCTTCACCTCGGGGGTCATGGTGCGCCGGGCGAGGCGGCTCTTGCGCACGCTCCTCGTGAGCGGCGCGAGGGCGTCGCGCGCGCGCTCGATCTCGGCCGCCCACGCCTCGTGATCGGGCAGCTGGCGCCGGTGCTGCTCGATCACCTCCAGCGCGTGCGCCATCGCCGCGGCGAGCTTCGCGGGGCGGCGGCGGAGCACCGTGATGAGGGTCTGGCCCTGGAGGAGATCGCGGGCCAGCGCGACCCCGCCGGGCCGCGACGCGGCGTGCTCCACGAGACGGCGCATCAGCTCGCGGCCCGCCGCCACCGGATCGACCTGTCCCTTCCTCGCGACGCCGGACGCGGCGGTGGCCACAGCCGCGGCGGTCGCCTTCGTCATCGCCTTGCGCAGGGCATCGGTCGCGGCGTCGAGCCGCGCCGCGACGGCGCGCAGGGCCTGCTTGAAGCCCGGGTCGATCGGCACGACGAGCTTCTGGATCTGCGACGCGGTGAAGCGGCCGTACACCTCGATGTCGCGCTGGTAGATGTAGGGATCGGACATGGGGGCAACTCCACCGCGCGCGGGCGCGTTCAGGGCATATCGCAGCCGGCCATGACCGCCCGGCCCGCCGCGCCGCCGAGAGCGAGGCGGGCGCGCGGAACAAGCGGCCACAGCCGGAGCTCTCTACATGACGCGCGAGAGCGAAGGGAGGGAATTTTGAGGGCATGGCGGGGCGAAGGTCACCCGGTCGAGGCGCGCATGCCGGCCTGCGCAGCTCGTGAACGAGCAGCGCATGCCGGCCTGCGCAGCTCGTGAACGAGCACCCTCGTGGTGTCCAGCACGAGCAGAACACGGGGCAGCGCCGGCAATGCACGTCCCTGCAGGCGGCAGCCGGGCGCGCCGGGCCGACGCCCACGTTTTCGCAGCGCCACCCCGGTCACGCAGCTCGGCCCCGTCGGTGCTGTGCGCTCTTGCGTCGATATGCCGGTACCGTGATAACTGTCGCTGGCATCGATGAATGTAGTCGCCTGGAGAGAGCGGGCGCTGCGATGCAGCCGACGACAGGGATGATCACGAAACAGCTCAAGAGCCTGCTGATGCTCCCGTCGCCCAACGCGCTGCGACGCCGGTCTCACGCGATCCCCTCGGTGGCTGCGGGCGCGCGCGCGCCCGCAGAGGAAGCTGGCGCTGCTCGCCCGGAGGCACCTGCGCTGCCCGGGCCGCGCGAGGCGCTCGCGTCGCGGCCGACCGGCGAGCCTGCCCCGCGCCGCGCGCCGGAGGTGCCGAGCTTCCTGCGCGCTGCGCCGGTCGCCTCCGCGCTCGTCCCGCCAGAGACGCCCGCGCCCGCCGTGTCGTCGATGTCCCTCGTGCCCGAGGGGATGAAGCACTTCAAGCTCCACGGAACAGAGCAGTCCTCTCACGCGACCGGCGGTCCGGCGCTCCCCTTCAAGGCGACAGACGCCTCGACGTCCACGGGCCGACCCGAGGCGCCCCGCCCGCCGGCGAGGCCGGCGGATCCCGCGTCGCTGGTTCCGCCGGGCATGCGGGGGTTCGCCGAGCTCCGCGGCACCCAGCCCGCCTCCGGCGCCGCCTCCACCGCCCCCGTGCTGCCGTTCGGGCTCCCTGCGCCGCCCGAGCCCACGACCCCCGCTGGCGCCGCGGACGTGGTGCCCAGGGGCATGCGCGGCTTCACCAGCCTGACCGGGACGCACCCCACGTCCGCGGCGCTCGCCGAGGCACCGTTGCCGTTCTCGTCCAGCGCTCGGGCCGCGCCTGTCCCTCCCCCGGCTTCGCCGCCGGTCCCGGCGCTCTCCCTGGAGCAGTACGCTACCCTCTGCGCCGAGCTCGCCGCCGCTCCCGGCAGCGCGGAGGCTCTCTTCGCGCGGTACGGCCTCATCCAGCCCGAGGCGCGCGTCGCGGTGGACAGGTTCTGGCGCGACCGTCTGGCGCGCGACCCGGCGGCGCACCAGCGCTGGCAGGAGCTGTACTGGCAGCACCGATCCCGCTCTTCCCCACCCGGGAAGGGCTCGCACGACCCCAGATGAGCGCTGCCCCCGGCGGCGCACGCCCCGAGGAGACCCGACCATGGCCATCGACGTGAGCCTGACGTTCCCCGGATCCAGAGTCACCGGCTTCGAGGTCCACCAGATCGAGTACAGGGACGCGCTCAACGAGCTCTTCGAGCTGACGCTCGACGTGATGAGCACCGATCCGGAGGTCGATCTCTCCAGCGTGGTGGGCGAGGAGATCGTCGTCGAGCTCAACACGGAGCCTTTCCTCAAGAAGGTGCACGGCATCGTGCGGCGCGTGCGGCAGCTCTCGGCGGAGCCCACCGGCGTGTCGCGGTACGAGCTCGTCGTGGTGCCCCCGCTCTGGCTCACCACGCGGGGCGCGGATCACCGTATCTTCCAGCACCTCACGGCGGACGAGGTCTGCAAGGTCGTGGTGGGGGCGTATGGCGGCCGGATCCCGGCGCCGAGTTCGCTCGTCACCTCCCCTGATCGGCCGGCGCGCGAGTACCGCGTCCAGTACGGGGAGACCGACTTCGATTTCATCTTTCGAGCGCTCTCGGAAGAGGGCCTCATCTCCTACTTCGACCATGGGTCAGGGAGCACCGACTGGGTGCTCACCGAGGACACGGCCTTCACCGACGACGGCGCGCCGCGGGTGCCGTTCGTGCCGCCGGCGGACACCGGGATGAGCGCGCCGGAGCCGACGGTCTCGTTCATCGCGATCACCTCGTCGATCGAGGCGTCGATGGTCACGGTGCGGGATTACGACTTCAGAAAGCCGGAGTACGTCCTGGAGCAACGGGCCGAGACCTCGCAGAAGGCGTTCGTCCGCGAGGCGACGCTGGAGCGGTACGAGTTCTCGACGAACAGGTTCACGGCGGCCTCCGAGAAGCAGGGCGAGGCGCTCGCCAGGCAGTACCTGGACGAGGCGCGCTCGGAGCGGCGCACGTTCGAGTGCCACACGAGCTTCGCGCTCGGCGCCGGCGGCCGCTTCACGGTCGAGAAGCACCCGCGCGCCGACGTGAACGGCCAGCTGCTGGTGATCCGGTCGCGCTGCACGGTGACGGAAGGGGCCGACGGGCGCCCGGTGCGGCGGAACGTGCTCGTCTGCGTGCCTGCGCGCGATCCATGGCGCCCGTCGCGCCGGCCGAAGCCGCGCATCTTCGGCACGCAGACCGCGTTCGTCGTCGGCAACAAGGCGGGCGTGGACGAGATCGACGTCGACGAGCACGGCCGCGTCAAGGTGGAGTTCCGGTGGGATCGCCGCGATCTCCACGAGGGCAATCCGACCCGCTTCGTCCGCGTCTCGCAGGGCTGGGCGGGGCTCGACTACGGCATGGTGATGCTGCCGCGCGTGAACGAGGAGGTCATCATCGCCTACCTCGACGGCGATCCGGACGAGCCCGTGGTCGTCGGGCGCCTGCACAACGCGTGGAGCGTCGCGCCGCTCAAGCTGCCGGCGGAGAAGACGAGATCGATCTGGAAGAGCAAAACGTCGCCCGGGGGCGAGGGGTTCAACCAGATCATGATGGAGGACAAGAAGGGCGAGGAGCTGCTCGAGCTCCACGCCCACCGCGACAACCTCGTCACGGTCGGCGCGAAGCAGACCGTGGACGTGGGCGGCGACCAGAAGATCCACGTCGGCGGCAAGCGGGACGACCACGTCGAGGGCGCGGTCAAGGAGGACTACGACACCTCGTTGACGACGACCATCGGCGGGAAGCAGGAGACGACCGCCGAGGACGTGGTCGAGCGCTACGCCAGCCAGAACACCGAGATGGCGGGCAAGAAGCACACGAAGGCCGGCGCCGTGGACGAGGATTTCGAGAAGCTCGAGACGACGGTCAAGGGGCTGCACGAGGACAAGTTCGGGACGATGAAGCTGGAGGGCGGGGACGTCGGCTGGAAGGTGGGCGCGCTCGACTGGGAGACGAAGGGGCTCAAGTGGACGCTCAGCAGTAGCGGCACCATCAAGGCGCCGAGCTTCGTCATCGACGCGCCGGAGTTCAAGGTCACCAACGCGGGGAGCCACAAGGAAACGAAAGGCATCGTGGAGACGTTGCAAGCCGCCTGGGATGAGAGGACGACGCGCAAGGCATCGTTCATCAGCGCCGAAAAGAAGTTCGTCATACTCGAAAGCAAATTCTACGGCTTCAGCACCAACGTCGGCACGGTCAAAAACGACATGTGCGTCCTGAAGATCGACAGAGCCGCCTACAGGATGCAGAATACGCCGACCGAGCTCGGAAAGAGCGTGAGCAGCATCAGGCAGTCTGGCTTGAGCACCTTGATCGCCGGCATCGTCACGTTCGTGTGATCGAATCGGGCAAACCGTGCCACTCGCCAGAACGTTCTGGTTGAGACAGAAGCGACACGAGAGCCCGTCACATGGCAAACCTCGGCAGCATTCCCTGCAATGCCAACCACTTCCAGTCATCGGCGGGTCGGCACGACGTGTCCGGCGGCATCACTCCAGCACTGAGGGCACGAGCTCGATGTGCAACTTCTTCGGCTCTTTCGGAATCACCCAAGCACGTATCTTGCCATTTTCCCCTCCGAGCTCGGCCAACCGCTTCCTGAGCTCATTTGAGGATTTGAGACCCTGGCGCGCCAATATCACCGCAGGCTGGCCCGGCGGCGTAAGAAGCACCTCGACGGCGGACGGGTCGCCAGCTATCCGACCGACCACCTCGTGCTCTGGACGACAAATACGGCTGTGGAGCCATCGACCGTGAAGCCACATGGCCAATGGAACACTGAAGATGCAGAGCAAGCTACCAACAACCGCCCGTGCGGGATCCAAATGCCTCTCGTACGCAAAGATGATACCTGCTATGGGGACGAGGAGAGCGAGGATCATAGCTACCTGCAAGGCCCGCTCGGCTAGCCTGGTAAAGCTCTTCGTATCAGCCGGCTCGCGCCGGGGATCGGCGGCGACGTACACGACGAGCCACCACCGCTTTTTCACACGCGGCGGGTGCAGCGCCGCCCAGACCGCGTCAGGCAGCGCCACCCGCGCCGCGCAGTAGCCGCACGGCACGATGCGGCTCGATCCGTCCGCCACCAGCGGGCCGCCGCACTGCGTGCAGGCGACGTTCACGGGCGCGCGCGGGCGCTCTTCGGGCGCGGCCGGCTCGTCGCTCACGAAACCGAGGACGGGGCTGCTCGCCGCAAGCCACGGCGGCTTCGGCAGGATCGCACGCTCCGCTCCGCACGCGGCGCAGACGGAGCCTCCCTGCGGCGCGAGGCGCATCGGCCGCTCGCAGCGCGGGCACGGCGGCGCGTCGTGGCCGCGCAGCCACTCCACGTGAGGCCCCGGCGGAGGGCCGCCCTCGCCCCACTCGGGGCCGTGCCGCAGGTACCCGGTCGCGAACTGCACCACGTCCTTCTCGACGCCGCGCAGCGCCTCGTCCCAGACCGAGGCCGGCAGAGGCGATTCCGTGAGACAGCTCGAGCAGCGGCACCGGTCGGTCAGCGTGTTGACCGCCATCGGCGCGCTGCAGTGGAGGCACGGGCTGAGGAGCTCGATGCCAGCAAACTCGACGGTCTCGGTGCTCATCGTGTCCTGGGCTCGACGGCGCCATGGGGCGCGCTGCGCACACTGTACACGAAGCTCCCGCCCTCACGCGATCCCGGGCGACCGCCGTGTTCGGTGGCGGCAGCGAGGAGGCAGCAGGCCAGACACGCCCGGCGCTCGCGCCCCAGCCGCGCGCCTCGGCCGCAGCCGCGCGAGGGCCCGCGATCGCGCTCCCCTTCGCCCCAGCCGCATGGAACCCCCAGTTCTATCCTGATGTATACGAATTTATCCAGCAGGATACATCCCGACGCAGCACGAGCCCAGCTCCCGGCGCTTTCCGTGGACCTCCCCCGCCGAGGCCGGTTGGCATCCTCCCTGCAATTACCCGTCAGCGTCCACGCCAGAGTAGCTCAGCGGTAGAGCGCGCAAACAACTCCGGACGGTGTTCTCCGGCGCGATGAGCGCCGGCAGTGAGCTCCGGGGTTACTTCCCTCTAAGGACGAGGTCGCGGGTTCGAGTCCCGTCTCTGGCACAAGGGCGCAGCGCGGTAGTGAGCGTCACGGTTCCTTCGTCTCGACACGACCAACACCGTGACCACCATCCTCCGCGCTGCGCCCCCTTTCTCGGTCCCTCGCCGCGCGTGCGTCGAGGAAGGAGGTGTCATCATGGCTTTCTTTCAGCATCTCAAGCGTCAGGCCCAGCGTGACGGCGCGTCGCACCTGAACTGGATGGGCGGCCGCTCCTACGACATCGCCGATCCGCTGAAGCGCCTCCGCCTCGCGGCCTCGTCGTGCTTCTTCGGCGAGCCCATGTACTATCACCGCGAGCCCTCGGACCCTCGTCCGGTGAAGGAGACGAAGGCGATGAGGAAGGCCGCCTGCCGCGCGGGGCTCTCCGACGCCGACGTGAAGCGCCTGCGCGAGACGCTCGGCGCCGTGGATCCAGCCGCGTGGCGCGCGCTCTCGCCGGCGGCGCTGATCGAGAAGGCCATCGACGAGGCGCTCGCGGCCGATCCGGAGGCGACGCTCGCCGAGGCGGCGCGCCTGCGCGAGGAGGAGCACCTGCGCACGACGCCCCAGGTCATCCTGGTGCGCGCGGCGAACACCGCGTCGGTGCGCGGAACGGGCCTCGTGCGCCGCTTCGCCCCGCGCATCATCCAGCGCGCGGACGAGCCGGCGGTCGGCCTCGCGTACCAGCTCTACCGGTTCGGCAAGCCGGTGCCGAACGCGCTGAAGCGCGCGTTCCGCGACGCGCTCGAGCGGTTCGACGATCACGCCCTCGCGAAGTACCGCCTCGAGGGCAAGGGGAGCAAGACCGTGGACGTCGTGAACCTCGTGCACCCGAAGAGCCCGAGCGTCGACCGCCTCGCGAGGGGCGCGCTCCGCGCGACGGGCCGCACCTGGGAGGCGATCCTCTCGGCCCGCGGGTCGAACCGGTGCGCGTGGCGCAAGGCGCTGCCGGCGATGGGCCACATGGCCCTGCTGCGCAACCTGCGCAACCTCATCGAGGCGGGCGTGCCGGCCGACGTGTTCGTGCCGAAGCTCCTCGCGACGGCCGCGGAGGGCAAGCAGCTGCCCTTCCGGTACTACAGCGCCTATCAGGCGGTGAAGGGCTGCGCGCCGGGCCCGGTGCTGGACGCGGTGGAGCAGTGCCTGCACCGGTCGCTCGGCCAGGCGCCGCGCTTCCCGGGCCGGGTGATGGTGCTCTGCGACAACAGCGGGTCTGCGCAGGGCACGACGACGAGCAGCCTCGGGACGATGCGCGTCTCCACGATCGCGAACCTCACGGGGGTCGTGGCCGGGATGCGCGCGGACGACGGGCACCTCGGCGTGTTCGGTGACCGGCTGGAGACCTTCGCGGTGCGCAGGCATGAGAGCGTGTTCTCGCAGCTCGACCGGGCGGAGCAGATCGCCCGCACGATCGGCATGGAGACCGAGAACGGCGTGTGGCTGTTCTGGGATCGCGCGATCCGCGAGCGGCAGCGCTGGGACGCGGTGTTCGTGCTGAGCGACATGCAGGCCGGCCACGGCGGCCTCTACGGTAAGCGCCCGAAGGACTACGCGGACTTCGCGTGGAACGGACACTACATCGACGTGGCGAAGCTCGTCGCGGCGTACCGCGCGCGCGTGCACCGCGACGTGCGCGTGTTCCTGGTGCAGGTCGCGGGGTACCAGGACACGCTCGTGCCCGAGTTCTACGATCGCACGTACATCCTCGGCGGCTGGGGCGAGGGGCTCCTGCGCTTCGCGGCGGCGATGGCGCGGGAGTAGCGGCGCGCCAGAAATCCCGCCGGATTCCTGGCCGCCGCATTGACGGATGCGAACGGCTCGATGACAGTGGCGCCGCGCCGTGGCCAGCCGCAGCCATGGCCCACGGTCGGCTCCACGGCCTCGCCTCACACCGGCACCGAGGCCCCAGGCCTGCTCGCTCGCGGCGCGCCTCTCCTCCCCCATGAAGACGATCAAACCCCAGAAGCTCGGCCTCCTCCACCGGGTCTTCGAGGACGGCAGCGACTGCTATCTGTCGGTCACGGTCCTCGCCTTCTTCTCGTTCGGCCCGCCTGCTGCCCTGCTCTCGGAGGTCGACCTCTGGAAGTTCACCGCGGCCGAGCTCGGCAAGGACGCCGTGCTCGACATGGGGATGCCCAAGCCGAGGGGAGAGCTCTTGATCTCCGGCCGAGCTTACCCGCGCGGCGGGCGCGCGCCGGCCTGCGCGGTGCGGGCGCGGCTCGGCGCGGTGGACAAGACCCTCTATGCCATCGGCGACCGGACCTGGCGGCGCGGGGCGTCCACCGAGCCTGAGCCGTTCACGGAGATGCCGATCACCTGGGAGCGCGCCTTCGGCGGGCCGGGGTTCGCGCTGAACCCGGTCGGCAAGGGCGCTCAGCCGATCGAAGCCGACACCGGAGAGATCCACCCGCTTCCGAACATCGAGATGCCTGAGCCGCTGATCACGTCGCCGGGCGACCAGCGTGCGCCCGCGGGCTTCGGTCCGATCGACCTCATGTGGCCCCAGCGGTTCGCCAAGATAGGCACCTACGACCAGAAATGGCTGAAGGAGCGGTTCCCGGGCTTCGCCGAGGACACCGATCTCGGCGTGTTCAACGCGGCGCCGGACGATCAGCAGATCCAGGGGTTCTTCCGGGGCGACGAGCCGATGGTGCTCGAGAACATGCACCCGGAGAAGCCGGTGATCGAGGCGGCGCTGCCGGGGCTCGCGGCGCGCGCGTTCATCAACCGCAAGGGCGGAGACGGGGAGAGCTTCAGCGAGGTGGCGATGCACCTCGACACCGTGCACCTGTTCCCTCACGCCGAGCGCGGGGTCCTCCTGTTCCGGGGCATCGCGCTCGTCGACGAGGACGACGCGGCCGACGTGCTGCAGATCGTGATCGGCGCCGAGACGCTCGGCGATCCCAGGCCGGCGGATCACTACCGCGAGGTGCTGAGGCAGCGGCTCGACCCGGACACAGGGCACCTGGCCTCGCTGCGTGACAGCGATCTCCTGCCCCTGCTCCCGTCGGGAGCGCGGCCGCCGCGCGACAAGTCCGACGTCGAGAGGCTGCTGGAGAGCGACGATCTCCTCCGGAGGAACCTCCAGGGCGGGGCCAGGCGCAGGGCGGAGGAGAACCGCCGGCAGGCGCGCGCGACCGTCGTGGAGCTCGGGCTCGACCCGGCGCAGTTCGGCCTCGAGGGAAACGAGGAGCCCGCGGAGGAGGCCCTCCCCGACATCGAGGACCTGGGACCCTTCGTGGAGGCGCTGGAGGCGCGCGCGGAGCGAGAGCGGGTCGAGGCGGAGAGCCGCCGGGCGAAGGCCGAGGCCGAGGCGCGCGCGGCCTACGCGGCGGCCGGGATGGACTACGACGCGCTCCAGGAAGAGGCGATGAAGCAGGCGGCCGGTCCGCCGAAGTTCTCGGCGAAGGCCGAGCGCGAGCGGCTGGAGGATCTCGCGACGCTGCTCGCGAACGCCGGTTACCCGAACACCGAGCTCGAGGCGACGCTCGCGGATCCCGCCTTGGACCGGAAGCTCTCGGAGATGGAGGCGCAGGTGCTGGAGGGGTACCGGCAAACCGCGCACTTCGGCCCTGCGGCTGGTCGGCTCGCCGGCGAGGCCGCGCGACGCCTCCGCGAAGAGGTCGTCGAGGCGCACCGCGCGGGTCGCTCGCTTGCCGGGCGCGACCTGACCGGCGCGGATCTCTCCGGCCTCGATCTCCACGGCGCGATCTTCACCGGCGCGCTGCTCGAGGGCGCGAGCCTCGCGGACGCCGACCTCCAGGGAGCCAGCTTCGAGCGGGCCGTCCTCGCCCACGCCGACCTTTGCCAGGCCAAGCTCCGGGGCGCGAAGCTCGAAGAGGCGAACCTGGGGATGGCGAAGCTCAGGGGGGCCGACTTCTCCGGCGCGGACCTGTCGGGCGCGGTGCTCTACCAGGCGGATCTCACGGGAGCATCGTTCCGGGGCGCCGAGCTCACCCTGGCGGACCTCTCCGAGGCCACGCTGCGCGACAACGATCTCACCGACGCGCTGGCGCAGCTCCTCACGTTGCTGCGGGTCGATCTCGCCGGATCGAAGCTCACAGGCGCGGATCTCTCGAGGTCCACGTTCATCGAGTGCAAGCTCGGCGGCGTCGATCTCTCGGGCGCCCGGCTGGTCTCGACGGCCTTCTTCTCGTCGGAAGGCCGAGGCGCCGTGTTCCGGGGCGCCCATGCGGAGAACCTGCGCATGGTCAAGGAGTGCGCGTTCGACGGCGCCGACTTCCACGGCGCCACGCTCACCGGCGCGAACCTCCGGGGGGCGAGCCTCGTCGGCGCTGATTTCACGGAGGCGCGGCTGAACGGCAGCGATCTCAGCGAGTGCGACCTGCGCGGCGCCAGGATGGCCTGGATCGCGGCCCGAGAGGCGCGGTTCATCCGCGCCGACCTGTCGGACGCCGATCTGACGTGCGCCGACCTGATGCTCGGCGTGCTTCAGAAGGCGAAGCTCATGGGGGCCGCATTCGGCCGGGCCAACCTCTTCCGCGCCGATCTCGCGAAGGTGTTCGGCGACGAGCGGACGAGCTTCGACGAGGCGAACCTCCGCGAGGTGCGGTTCGTGCCGCGGAGGCCGCGTGGACAGGGCTGAGCTCATCGCGGCGATCCGGGGCGGCGACACGATCGCGGGCGCCTGCCTCGACGGGGAGGACCTGGGCGGAGCCGACCTCTCCGGCGGGCTCTTCGAGCAGGTGAGCTTCAAGGGGGCGCGCCTCGCGGGCGCCTCGTTCAAGGAGTCGATCCTCACCGCGTGCGATTTCACGGGGGCGGACATGACCGGCGCCAACCTGCACCACGTGGCGATGCACCGGTGCGTGCTCGCACGGGCGAAGCTGGCCCGGAGCTACTGGGCGGCGGCGCAGGTCGCCGAGTCCGACCTGTCGTTCGCCGATCTCTCCGAGGCGGATCTGATCATCGCAGCCTTCGCGAATCCGGTCCTTGCAGGCGCGAGGCTCGCGCGCGCCAACCTGGATCGCACGGTGCTCGTCGACGCGAACGTGACGCGCCTGGACCTCTCGGGCGCTCGGCTGGAGTTCACGCACCTGATCAAGGCGGACATGACGACGGTCGCGCTGGCCGGGGCGCGCTGCCGGAGCGTCGTCTTCATCGGCGGCCGGTTCGCGGGGATGGACCTGTCGGGCCTCGATTTCACGCTGAGCCAGTTCACCGAGGCGGATCTCACCGGGGTGAACCTGACCGGCGCGGACATCACCCAGTGCGGCTTCAAGGGCGCGAACCTCACTGGCGCCCGGCTCGACGACGCCAGGGCGGCGAACGCGATCTTCGTCGAGGCCAACCTGACCGACGCGAGCCTCCGGGGCGCGCTGCTCAGGCAGGCGATCTTCGTCGACGCCGAGCTCGGGGGCGCCGATCTGTCGACGGCCACGCTCGACCAGAGCATCTGGCACCGCGCGCGCTGCGAGCGCGCCCGTTTTCCGGGCGCGGAGCTCACGTACGCCGACTTCTCCCATGCAGACGTCCGGGGCGCGGATTTCACCGGGGCCACGCTCCTTCGGGCGCGCTTTCACCGCACGCGGGAGGAGCGCGCCATCTTCACGAGCCGCGCGGTCGCGCTGGGCGATGATGAGCCGCTCGCCGAGGCGGAGACCTGGCAGGACAAGCTTCGAGGCAGGGCCGGCTGAGCCGGCGCGGGAGGCGTGATGCGAAACAACGTTGCGAGGAAGGTTGCGGGGAAGATCGAGCCCGAGGCTGCCTATCAGGAGGCGGGGCGCGTGGTGCGCGCCGCGGGCGGCGCGTTCGTGGTGGCCTCCGGTGCGACCGAGATAGAGGCACGTCGCGCCGTGAGCTGCATGGTAGAGCCCATCGCGAGCGACGTGGTGCTCGTCTCGGTGCTGCCTGACCGCGGCGCTTACATCCTGGCCGTTCTCGAGCGCCAGGGGAGCGACGTGAGCGTGGTGCTCGAAGGGGACCTGCACGTGAAGCTGCCCAGCGGGCGGTTCGTGGTCGGCGCCGCCGAGGGCGTGACCTTCGCGTCCGGCAAGGAGGTCGCGGTGGTGGCCGGCGAGGTGAAGGTCAACGCTCGTCTTGGCAGCGTCCTCGTGGAGAGCCTGTCGTACCTCGGGACGGCGGTGCAGGCCGAGATCGAGAAGGCCAAGGTGAAGGCTGCGGCGTTCGACGCCTCGGTCGAGCGGGTGGTCCAGCGAGCGAAGCGGGTGTATCGCTTCGTCGAGGAGATCGAGCAGCTCCGCGCGGAGCGCGTCGACTATGTGGCGAAGAAGAACATGAGCCTGCGCGGCGAGAACACGCTCGTGACGGCCGAGGAGCTGGTCAAGCTCGACGGCGCGCAGATCCACCTCGGGTGAGCTGAAGGGAAGGACCGAAGCGATGTTTGCCAACTCGCAGATGATGGGCATCGATCTGGGGCTGCCGGACGTGTGCTTGACGCCCTCGCCCACGCCGGTGCCCGTGCCTTATCCGAACATCGCCGCCGGGCCGATGGGGGTGCCGGCGGTCTACAACGTGCTCTTCATGGCCGCGCCGGCGCACAACCTGGCGACGACGATCCCGCTGACCAACGGGGACAACGCCGGGGTGGCGATGGGGGTCGCGTCGGGGACGGTGATGGGGCCGAGCCGGCACCTGACCGGGGCGTTCTCGGTGCTGATCCGCGGGATGCCGGCGAGCAGGCTGACGAGCATGTCGCTCCAGAACAGCACGAACTGCCCGGGGATGCGCGTGGCGCCGAGCCAGGTGAAGGTGCTGATGCTAGCGCCGTGAGCAGCCGGCTGTACGGCGCGCCAAAGAACCGCGACGCAATGGCATACGTCCACGTTGCATTGTAAGGGTCTTGGTTATGAGGATTCAACTGCTGCGACACTGCTCCCAAATTCTCACAACTGCATTTGTGGGGACCGGAGCCGGATGCGGTCTGCTGCTGGGACTGGACGACTTCAAGGATGCTCCTTCACCGGAGTCCCCCGGGACTGGAGGCGGAGGCGGAACCTGCGAGCCAGGCGAGGCTGTGGATTGCTATGACGGACCGAGCGAAACCAGAGGAGTAGGCATCTGTAAGGATGGAGAGGCGGCATGCAATCGGGAAGGCAATACCGATGGCGAGTGCCACGGACAGATTACGCCGGCTCCGGAGACGTGTGCGGACACGCGGGACGAGGACTGCGACGGGAGTGACTGCGTCCTGTGGGCGAGCACCTTCGGAGATGTGAGCAATCAGACCGCACCAGCACTCGCGGTCGATCAGGATGGAAACGTTGTCATTGCTGGATATTTCCGAGGAACGCTTGCATTTGATCCGGAAAGCCCAATCTCAGCCAATGGGTCCGACATCTATCTCGCAAGATTCGATCCTGCCGGCAAGCCGCTCTGGAGTAAGCGATTTGGCGAAGGCGGATCCCCGGACATCCGTGACATTGGGCTCGACGGATCCGGAAGCATCATCCTCACCGGTGAGTTCGACTCGAATATCAACTTCGGCGGCACCGTATTGATGCCAGGTGGATACCGGAGCATATTTCTCGTCAAAGTCACTCCGGAAGGTGATCTTGCCTGGGCCACGAGCATCGACCGCGGCGACTCGACGGAAGCGCCCAAGTTAGCCGTGAGCGATTCAGGAGAAATCGCAGTTCTAGGCAAGAAGATATGCACCCCCTGCGAATCCGGATTCATCAGTCAGCTTTGGCTGTCCAAATACCGTCATGACGGGTCGCTCTCCTGGACCAAGATGTTCATGGAGAGCGAAGTAGGTGGCGAAGAGGTGATCGGACACCGCTCGACAGGTGGCGTAGTGTTCGATCCCTTTGGCAACATTGTAATCACGGGCAGCTTTGTAGGTACCGAGCGATTCAGCGTGGTCACACACACCAGCGCAGGAGACAGCGACGTTTTCTTGGCAAAATTCGACACCAACGGCAGTGTCGTATGGGACGCTCGTTACGGTGGCAGGCTGAGTGAACGCGGAGCCGACCTCGAAACCGATTCACTGGGCAATGTGATCGTTGTAGGGAGCTATACAGGAGAGATAGATTTTGGTTCTCCTGCCGATACGCTCACGTCTGCCGGAGGCGAGGACATCTTCATCGCCAAGTTCAGCAGCGCTGGAACCCACGTCTGGAGCAGGTCGTTCGGTGCCACGGGAGATCAACGAGGCACGTCCCTTGCTGTCGACAAGACCAACAACATCGTATTCACGGGCAGCACGACAGGAACCGTGAACTTCGGCGGACGCAATCTTTCTGCAGGTGGAGGAACCGACTTCCCGCTTGTCAAGCTCGACGAAGACGGAAACCACGTCTGGAGCAAGAGCTTCGGTGATGCTCAAGACCAGTCCGGGCTCGCGGTCGCGACATCACCATTCGCGGAGGTGCTCTGTACGGCGGCGGTCAAGGGTACCGTCGATGCCGGGAGAGGGGAGCTTCCCAACGGCGGCGGCACCGACATCTTCCTCGGGAAGTTCGCGCCATAGGACTTCGTCAGTTGTCGAGTGATAGTATTGCCTTCCGGACTCTACTAGAGGCAGCTTACCTCGGCGCCGCACAACTCACTGGCCGGAACGAATCCGGCGCACGGGTCTACGACCTGCAGAGTCCAGATGCATTCATCCAGCGCACTGAATCCGTCGATTTGATTCCACGTTGACATCGAGTCCGAGAAAGTCGGCCCCTTGTGACATGAGTCATCACTGGGAGCATACCCGCGGTAATAAATATTATTACCGACTTGCAACGTCGACGAGCCGGTCTCCTTGTCGAGATCTACGACGATGTTGCCAAAATTGACGACATTCCCTTCCGACCAAGGAACCGCCGTGACATTGCCGATTCGCACTTTCACACCGCCCCATTGGTCATGAAACCGCTCATCCGTGGGCGAGCTCAACAAGGCGGCATCTTGGCTATCCAGCAAATGTGGCGCGGGCACCGGCGCGTTTCCAACCTTATCCATCTTGTCGATATAGGCGAGCTGTCGCTGATGAACCTTGCTATCCGCGTACGGTAGAGGATCCTCGCTACAGTCCTCCCAACATTGGTGCTCGCCTTCGTTGCACGCCGTCCGATCGGAGTAGCATGCACGCTCTTGTTCTTCACAGAGCAGATCGCCGCATACATCCACACCACAGTAATCAAGCAGGAAATACGACGCCTGTCCGATCACGTCCAGAACGTCACCAGGCACCACGTCATCGGGGATCTCACTCCCTGCAGGCTGCTCACCGAGCTTGGCGCAATAACGCTTTCCATCATCTCCGGTGGTGGCCTCGTTGCCACGGTCCACGGCAAGGATTCCCGTATAGGGAGCGGTCTCGGTCAGCCCTGGCGCCGAAAGATAAACGCCATAGGTGCAGCGGCCCGCGCTGCTTTGGGATACCAGGAACTTCGGGCTCATCGCGACGACGCCCTTCAGCTCCACGATCCCCGACGTGACCGTGCCCATGGTGATCTCCTGAATCGTCGCCACCCGCGCCGGCGGCGGCGGCGGCTCTCCCGTCCCTCCCCCGCCCTCACCCCCGCCAGCGCTCCCCGTCGTCGCCGTCGCCGGCTCGCCCCCGCCGCTGCTATCTCCGGAGCTCGCCCCCGCCCCGCTGCTGCCCTCGCCGGTGGTCGCCCCCGGCCCACCAGGTCCCCCGGGCCCCCCCGGCACGCCGGTGTTCCCCTCCGGCTGACATCCACCAGCGCCGATGGAAAGCGCCATCGCGCAGAGCGCGCCTAGCCCCAGCAGCCCAACATCCCTGCTACGCATGCGAACCTCCACGACGAAACGCAACGCCGTGCGCTCCTCACGGAGCGATCGCGACGCCATAACGCAACGCGCCGCGAGCAGCCTTCCCGACAGTGTCGGCGGCCGCTCACAGCGAGCGCATTACGACCGTAGCACAGTTTTCGTTACGCTTTGGCGCCGAGCCCGAAGCCATCGTGCAGCGCACGGACGGCGAGCTCAGCATACTTCGTCGAGACCAGGCACGAGATCTTGATCTCGCTCGTGGAGATCGCCTGGATGTTGATCCCCTCCGCCGCGAGCAGCTGGAACATCCGCGCCGCGACGCCAGCGTGCGTGCGCATCCCGAGGCCGACGATCGACACCTTCACGATGTCCTCCTCGTAACGGATACCCACCGCGCCCACGCCGCCGGCGACCTTCTCCATCACGAGCTTCGCCCGCGGCAGATCCGCCTTGCCGACCGTGAACGTCACGTCCGCCTTCACCAGGCCGGACGCGCCGCGCACCTCCTGGCCGTAGCTCGGCGCGTTCTGGATGATCATGTCGACGCTGATGTTCTCCTCGGCCAGCGCGCCGAAGATCTGCGCCACGACGCCCGGCTTGTCGTCGACGCCGACGAGCATCACCCGCGCCTCGTTCCGGTCCAGGGCGACGCCCGTCACCGTCACGCTCTCAAGCGACTGCTCCTCGCCGACAACCCACGTGCCCGGCACGTCCGAGAACGACGACCGCACGTGCACCGGGACACCATACTTCATCGCAACCTCCACGCTCCGTATCTGAAGGACCTTCGCGCCCAGCGACGCGAGCTCCAGCATCTCTTCGTAGCTGATCCGCTCGATCTTCCGCGCCGTCTTGCAGATGTTCGGATCCGTCGTGTAAACGCCGTCGACGTCCGTGTAGATCTCGCACTCGGCGCCCACCGCCGCCGCGATCGCCACGGCGCTCGTGTCGCTGCCGCCCCGGCCCAGCGTGGTGATGTTGCCCGCGTCGTCGACCCCCTGGAAGCCAGCGACCACCGCGATCTTCCCGCCCGCCAGCGCCTCGTGCAGCCGCTGGGCGTCGATCGCCTTGATCCGCGCCTTCGTGTAGGCGCTGTCCGTCAGGATCTTCAGCTGGTGGCCAAGGAAGCTCCGCGCGTTGCCGCCCTGCGCCTGGATCGCGATCGCCATCAGCGCCGCCGAGACCTGCTCGCCGGTCGCCGCCAGCGCGTCCATCTCCCGCGCGTCAGCCACGGGCGCGATGTCCGACGCCAGCTTGAGCAGCCGGTTCGTCTCGCCGGCCATCGCGCTCACGATGACCACGACGTCATGACCGGCCTGCTGTGTGGCGAGCGCGCGCGCGGCCGCCCGCTGGATGCGCTCGATGGACCCGACGGACGTGCCGCCGAACTTCTGGACGATAAGGCTCACGCGAGGTGTGGCCAACTAGTCCAACGTGGACGCCCGGGTCAAGAGGAAATCCCACTGCTCCGTCGAGCACGCATCCGAGCCGACGGAAGCACGCATCCGAGCCGACAGGAGCACGCCTTCGAGCAGGCGAGCGCAGCACGCCCGGGATGAACTGCCACCCCACCCCACCTCGGGAATCGGGGATAGCCCGAACAACCCGGCCCGGAGCAGGCCCGATCGCCGGGAATAAACACCAGACCCGGCCGCTTCGGGTCGGCGCTGTTGACAGAGATCCCCCCGCCGCTACGATGGCGCCGCCTTTCGCCTGGGTAACGGGCGATCCAGGGCGCCCCGACGGCGCGCCCGTCGGCTAGGCGGGGGATCGCGAAGGGCGAGCCGCGGAGCAGGGCGCTCCGCGTTCAAGGAACCATCGAAGGAGGTCATTTTGGCTAGCGATGTGATGATCGAGGCGAGCTCGCTGACCAAGCGCTATGGGTCGCTGCGCGCGCTCGACAAGGTGAGCTTCGAGGTCCATCGCGGCGAGGTCGTCGGCTTCCTCGGACCCAACGGGGCCGGCAAGTCGACGACCATGCGCATCCTCACCTGCTTCATCTCGGCTTCGGCCGGGACGGCGCGGGTCCACGGCTACGACGTCTTCGACGACCCGCTCGATGTGCGGCGCAAGCTCGGGTACCTGCCCCAGCGCGCCCCGCTCTACGGCGAGATGAACGTCTGGGAATACCTGTCGTTCGTCGCCGACATGCGCGGCCTCGATCAGTCGGTGTTCAGGAAGCGCATGAAGGGGATCGTCGAGGTGTGCGGCCTGGCCCAGGTGCTCGGCAAGGACATCGGCACCCTCTCCCACGGTTACCGCCAGCGCGTCGGCCTCGGGCAGGCGCTGGTCCACGATCCCCCGATCCTCATCCTCGACGAGCCGACGAGCGATCTCGACCCGAACGAGAAGGCGGAGGTCATCCGTTACATCAAGGAGATCGGCAAGGAGCGGACCATCCTGCTCTCCACCCACAACCTCTCCGAGGTCGAGGCCGCCTGCGCGCGCGCCATCATCGTCTCCAAGGGGCGCGTCGTCGCCGACGGCCCGCTCGACGAGATCCGCGCCAAGAGCGGCAAGGTCCGGTACGTCGTCACCGTCCACGAGAAGAAGGTCTTCGAGGGCGGCGAAGGCTACCGGTCGGGCTCGCGCAAGCCGCCGACCGCCCAGGAGGTCCAGACGGCCCTCGCAGGGCTGCCCGGCGTCACCAGCGTCACCGAGCTGCCGACCGACGACAGCGCCCACAGCTTCCAGATCCTCGGCGCGCTCGGCGGCGACATCCGGCCCGAGCTCTTCCAGCTCATCGTACAGAAGGGCTGGCTCCTCCTCGAGATGCGGCGCGACTCGCAGAGCCTCGAGGACGTGTTCAAGGCGCTCACGCGCGGCGACGAGCGGAAGGACCGCGGCCGCAAGCTGATCACCGACGATCTCGACGACGAGGACGAGGCGAGCGCCGCGGCCGACGACGAGGACGACGAGGACGACGAGGACGAGGACGGCGCCGACGACGAGGCGGCCAAGGACGACGGCGACGACGACGACGACGACGAAGGCGCGGAGGACGAAGCGCCGGCCAAGAAGAAGGGCTGAACGGTATGAGCACCACCCTGACCATCGCGAAGCGGGAGTTCCGCTCCAACTTCGATTCTCCCCTGGCCTATGTCGTGATCTGCTTCGGGCTGATCGCGCTCGGCGTCATCTTCTTCTTCATGAACGGCGGCTTCTGGCAGGCGGACCGCGCCTCGCTCGCGCAGCTGTTCATGTGGGCGCCCATCGGGCTCTCCTTCCTCATCATCCCCGTCATCACGATGAGGCTCCTCGCCGAGGAGAAGCGCAGCGGCACGCTCGAGATGCTGATCACCCTCCCCGTCCAGGACCACGAGGTCGTCCTCGGGAAGTTCCTTGGCGCCTGGGGCCTCGTGCTCGTGCTCGTCTTCTCGACGATCCTCTACCCGATCCTGATGTTCTCGTGGCCCTGGCACCTCGGCGCGCTCGACACCGGGCCGGTGGTCTCGGGCTACATCGGCCTCGTGCTCTACAGCGCGGCGGCGGTCTCGATCGGCCTCCTCATCTCGTCGCTGACCGACAGCCAGGTGATCGCGTTCTTCATCACCTTCCTGCTGCTGGGCTTCCTGCACGGCGTGGACAACTTCGCCGACTACGCCCCCGCCTTCATCCGCGACGTCCTCTCCTTCATCAGCTTCGACACCCGCCTCGCGCCGTTCGCGCGCGGCATGGTGTCCACCCGAGACATCGTCTTCTTCCTCTCGATCACCGCGGGCTGCCTCATGGCCGCGTTCAGGGCGCTCGAGCGCAGGAAGTGGGCGTAAGGACAAGCCATGGAACGGAAAGCCAAAGCCGCGACGCAAACAGGCGTCTATCTGGCCATCGTGGCCGCCATCCTCGTGGTGGCCAACGTCATCTCGCTCAGCGCCTACAAGCGCATCGACATGACGAAGAACGAGAGGTTCACCCTCTCGAAGGGCTCGGCGCACCTCGTCCGCGAGGGGCTCAAGCAGGATCTCCAGATCGACGTCTACGTCACCCGCGGGCTCCCGAAGCACGAGGCGTTCATCCAGGACCTCACCGACCTGATGAACGAGTACGAGCAGGCCTCGAACGGCAAGCTCCACTACTCGATCATCGAGCCGAAGACGGACGAGCAGCGCGCCGCCGCGAAGGAGGCGGGCCTCCAGGAGGCCGCGTTCGGCGAGGGGAGCGAGACCGGCCAGGACCAGGCCACGATCACCCGCGGGTTCATGGGCGTCGCCTTCAAGTACGGCAGCGAGAAGGAGGCGATCCCGATGCTCTCGCCCGACCAGGCGCAGGGCCTCGAGTTCTGGATCACGAACACGATCCGGGAGATCCGCGACAAAGCGGACGGCATCGATACGAAGATCGGGATCGTGACCGGCAAGGACGAGATCAAGCTCTCCGACCCGAACCTCGTCCCGTCGCAGGGCGGCCGTGGCGGCCCGTCGATGCGCCAGCTGCTCGAGCACCACTTCCCGTTCTACAAGTTCGAGGACGTCGACCTGAAGGGCGGGGACACCGAGATCAACAAGGAGCTCGCCGGCCTCGTCATCACGCAGCCGGGCAAGGAGTTCACCGAGAAGGAGCTGCGCCGCATCGACCAGTTCATGATGCTCGGCAACAAGGCGCTCGCCGTGTTCGCCGGCGCGGTGAACCTCAAGGCGTCCGACCCCTCGATGAAGGCGACGCTCAACACGTGGGGCCTCGAGAAGCTGCTCGACGGCTACGGCGTCGAGATGAAGAAGGAGGCGATCCTCGACTGGAGCCGCTCGATGGCCATCCCGGTGCAGACGCAGTCGGGCCAGATGATGTGGTTCCGCGCGCCGGGCATCCTCCAGCTCCAGGAGGACAGCCGCTTCGACGAGAACGAGCAGATCCTCGACTCATCGTTCCCCGGCTTCTTCCGCCTCCCCGAGCTCTCGTTCCCGTTCCCGTCGACGCTCGTGCCGCACCCGGAGAAGCAGCCGGAGGCGACGATGAAGGTCGTCGCCCGCTCGACCCCGAAGACCACGGTCGACACGTCCGAGAACATCGACATGAAGTTCTCGGCCGAGTGGAAGCCGAAGGGCGAGTACGCGCAGCGCGCCATCGCGGTGACGGTCGAGGGCAAGCTCAAGAGCGCCTTCGGCGGCCAGGAGGGGCTCGGCATCGCGGCGCCCGCGGAGAGCGCGGACCGGGGCCGGATCCTCGTCCTCTCGGCGTCGCAGTTCCTCGCGAACCCGTTCGCCCGCTCCGGCAACCCGCCCCCGATGCCGCCGCAGATGCAGATGATGGGCGGGATGGGCGGCGACGAGGATCTCCTGATGCTCTCGCAGCCCTACGCGCAGAAGTACCTGACCGCGACCATCCTCACGTTCAAGAACACCCTCGACTGGATGGCCGGGGACAGCACGCTGCTCGCGGCGACCGCGAAGATGTTCAGCGAGACCAACCTGACCTACGCGGGCATCGAGAAGCCGAAGCAGGAGGCCACGGACGACGAGGCCACGCTGGCCAAGAAGGCCGAGGAGTACAGGGCGGAGCGCAAGACCGTGCAGCAGCGCGTGCAGTGGACGCTCACGCTCCTGCCGGCGGCCCTCTTCGCCGTGTTCGGCCTCGTGCGGTGGCGGCGGCGGGAGAGCGCCCGCGGGAACATCACGCTCGACTGAGCCAGGGCCCCATGGGGTGAAAGAGCCATGAAGACCGAGCACAAAATCTACATCGCCCTCGTCGTCCTCGCGCTCCTCGGCGTCGGCGTTTACCTCGCGCAGAGCAAGCAGAAGGCGCAGCTCGAGGCGCACTCGGTGACCGCCGCGACGGCGGACCTGCCGAAGGTCGGCGTCTCGAAGGACGACGTCGAGAAGGTCACGAAGATCTCGATCAAGAACGCCGACAAGTCCGACGTGACGCTCGAGAAGAAGGGCGACACGTGGGAGGTCACGAAGCCCGTGAACGCGAAGGCGCACACGGCGAACGTGCGGAGCCTCCTCGACAACCTGAAGGAGCTCAAGCTGAAGGAGGCGATCGACAGGACGAGCGCCACCTACGGGCAGTACGAGCTCACGGACGAGAAGGCGGTCCACGTGGTCGCGTACAAGGGCGACGAGAAGGCGCTCGACGTGTACTTCGGCAAGAGCGGCTCGCGCGGGCAGATGGCGCGCGTCGCGGGCACGGACGGCGTGTACGTCGCGGGGGGCTACTCGAGCTACCTGTACACGCGCGAGGCGAAGAACTGGCGCGAGAACTCGATCCTCAAGTTCGAGGACGACAACGTGATCCAGGCCTCGATCGAGAACAAGAACGGCCTGTTCAGCTTCTCGAAGAACGGCGACAAGTGGGCCGGCACGTTCGCGCCGCGCGACAAGGGCGGCAAGATCGGCGCGGCCCAGGCCAAGTGGGAGAAGTTCGACGAGGCCAAGGTGAAGGACCTGCTCCGCGCCTACCAGGGCCTCGGCGCGGAGGACTTCGGCGACGGCAAGTCCGCCTCCGACACGGGGCTCGACGCGCCGGCCACGAGCGGCGGCATCGTCAAGATCAAGCTGAAGGACAACGCCGGCGACTTCACCATCAACGTCGGCAACACCGCGAAGGGGCAGAGCCGCTACGCCACGAAGGAGGGCGGGAACGGCACGATCTACGTGATCTCGTCCTGGTCGGCCGACTGGGCGCTCGCGGACCAGAAGCGGTTCGAGAAGAGCGAGAAGAAGGACGACAAGAAGGGCGAGGACGCCCATGACGACGAGGCGGGCCACATGGGCATGCCCATGGGCGGCATGCCGATGGGCGGCGACGAGGTCGAGTAGTCGGCGACAGCGCGCATGAGGTCGAGGAGGCGCCGGGCGACCGGCGCCTCTTCGCGTTTTGTGCGCCCGGGGGCCGCAGGCGCCTGCACGCAGCAGCGCGGCGCGCGCCGCGGGGAACGAGGCGGCGCGCCGTCAGCCGTGAACATCGGGCGAGCGCTCGCGTGAGCGCCACCGCCAGGCGCCAGGCCGCCGTCGACGCGGCAGCGCCGGATGGCTCGTCACCCGCACCACGCGAAGCCGACTTCGCATCCGCCGGGGACATGTGACGAATATTCGACGCACTCTGCGCACGATTTTTCGTCACCCGGGGCGCCCCCGGACAGCGGAATCAGGCTCAAACCCTGCATTTCCGTGTTTTCTGTTTGCCCTGGCCCGGATTTCGCTTATGGCTGCGCTCACTCGGGCCCGGGGCGTCCCTGTCGGACGGATCCCTACGCCCGATCGGCCTGAGCCGCCAGAGAGTCCATGCGAACGTTCGTCGAAGTTCTCCAGCACAACGCGGCGCACGCCGATCGAGCGGTCAAGTTCGTTCGCAGCTCGGGCGAGGAGCGCTCGATCAGCTACGCCGAGCTCTGGATCGAGGCGCAGCGCCGGGCACACGCGCTCCGCCAGCTCGGGCTCCGCAAGGGCGACCGGGTCGCGCTGATCCTGACCGAGGCCGACGAGTTCGTCCTGACCTTCGTGGGGGCGCTCACGGCCGGCATCGTCGCTGTCCCGATGTATCCGCCGCAGTCGCTGGCGAAGCTCGAGGCGTACAGCGAGACGGTGCAGCACATCCTCGAGGCGTCCGGCGCGAGCGTGCTCGTCACGAACGAGCAGCTCAAGGAGATGATCGACGCGTACCTCGCCGCGAACGGCCACGGGGGCGAGCCCAGCCTGCCAGGGCTGCGCATCGTCCTCGAGCGCGACCTGCGCGCGCCCGAGGGGTTCGACGCGTCGGCGGCGGGGCCGTGGCAGGTGTCCCTCGACGACCTCGCGTTCCTGCAGTTCACGTCCGGGAGCACCTCGCGGCCGAAGGGCGTGATGGTGACCCACCGCAACCTCTCGGTGAACAGCCACGCGATCATGTTCGACGGGCTGCGCTCGACCCCGGAGGACCGCGGCGTCAGCTGGCTGCCGCTCTACCACGACATGGGGCTCATCGGCTTCGTCATCGCGCCGCTCTACGCGCTCGTGCCGGTGATGTTCCTGCCGACGACGGCGTTCATCCGCCGTCCGTCGCTCTGGCTCGACGCGATCCACAGGTTCCGCGGTACGATCACCTTCGCCCCGAACTTCGCCTTCGCCCTCGCGACGCGCGCCGTCACCGACGCGCAGGCGGGCAGCTGGGACCTCTCGTGCCTGCGCGCGCTCGGGTGCGGCGCCGAGCCGATCCAGGCCGACGTGCTCCGCGCGTTCCTGGACCGCTTCCGCAAGCGAGGGCTCCGCCCGGAGAGCATCCTGCCCTCGTACGGCATGGCCGAAGCGACGCTGGCGATCACCTTCAGCGACCTCGAGGCCCCGCTCACCACCGACCGCGTGGACGCGAAGGCGATGCAGGCCGGCCGGGCTCGGCCCGCGAACGGCGGCGCGTCCCTGGAGCTCGTTTCCTGCGGACGCCCCCTCCCCTGCCACGAGCTCATCATCGCGGGGCCAGACGGCGCGCCGCTCCGCGAGCGCGAGGTCGGCGAGATCTGGGTGCGCGGCCCGAGCGTCGCGGCCGGGTACTACAACGAGCCGGAGGCGACCGAGGCCGCCTTCCGAGGGGGCTGGCTGCGGACGGGCGATCTCGGCTATACCGCCGGCGGCGAGGTGTACCTCTGCGGCCGCTCCAAGGACCTGATCATCCTCGGCGGCAAGAACTACTTCCCCCAGGACATCGAGCGCGTCGCTGCCTCCGTCGAGGGGGTGCGCGATGGCCACTGCGTCGCGTTCTCGTGCCTCAGCGCCTCGGGGGCCGAGCAGGCCGTCGTCGTCGCCGAGGTCAAGCGGAGCGTGGCCGGCGTCGCGCAGGCGATCACCCAGGCCGTGCGCGCCGAGCTCGGCGTGCAGCTCTCCGAGGTCGCGCTCATCAAGCGGGGGACGCTGGCGAAGACGTCGAGCGGCAAGGTGCGCCGCCGCGAGATGAAGCGGCGCTTCGAGGACGGCGAGCTCGAGGTCGCCGCGGAGTTCGACGAGGGCGCCCTGCCCTCCCCCCATGCCGACGCGGACCGCGCGAGCGGAGCGGCGGCGCGAATCGAAGGGGGCCGCCCGGGCGGCGCCCCGGCACGTGTTGTTGTCGAAGGAGTCATCGATGGGATCCAGTAAGGCCGAGGTCGAGGTCAGCTACGACGTCTCGAACGAGTTCTTCAGGCTGTGGCTCGACGAGCGCATGAACTACACGAGCGCCGTCTACGAGTCTCCCGAGCAGTCGCTCGAGGCCGCGCAGCTGAACAAGCTCCGGATCCTGTCGGACTTCGCGAAGGTGGCGCCCGAGAAGAAGGTGCTCGACATCGGCTGCGGCTGGGGCGCGGCGCTCGAGTACGTGGCCACGTCGCGCGGCGTGAAGCGCGCGGTCGGCGTCACCCTCTCCACGGCGCAGGCCGCGGAGGTGAACGCCCGCAAGATCCCCGGCGTCGAGGTGATCGGCGGCGACTTCCGGACCTTCTCGACGCCGGAGCGCTTCGACAGCCTGATCTCGATCTGCATGATCGACCACCTGTGCTCGCCGGAGGAGGCGCGCCAGGGCAAGGCGATCGACATCTACCGGGCTTACTTCAAGAAGGCCTGGGAGCTCACGAACAAGGGCGCCTGGTTCGGCCTCCAGACCATCCTCCGCAACCGGACGCCGCGGATGACGCCCTGGGGCGGGCTCCCCGCGGGCACGCGGAAGGATCTGGAGGACATCTACTTCGTCACGAAGGAGATCTTCCCCGGCGGCCTGAACCCGCGGCTCGAGGACATCATCCAGGCGGCGAACCCGTACTGGGAGGTGATGCAGGTGAACACGCGGCGCGAGCACTACCAGCGCACCACCGCCGAGTGGCTCCGCCGGCTCAGGCTGAACGAGAAGACCATCCGGTCGACGTGGGGGGACAAGGTCTTCGACGACTACGATCGCTACCTGTCGACGTGCGTGAACGCGTTCGACAAGCACTACAGCTCCCTCGCTCAATACGAGCTTCGCAGGATCGACTGAACCATGACGGACATGACCAATCTGCTCGAGGTATTCAAGACGGTTGCCGCTCGCGTGGACAAGCGCGAGTTCCCCAACGTCACCGCGGCGTCGGTGATCACGGAGCTCGGCATCGACTCGCTGTCGATGATGCAGATCGTCGGAGAGATGGAGACCGAGCTCGGGATCATGATTCCGGACGAGGATCTGGTCGAGCTCATCACCGTGGGCGACCTCTGCAAGAAGGTCGGAGAGCGGCTGGAGGCGAGCGCATGAGCGGGCTCGAGGAGAAGATCTTCCAGGAGTACATGACGTTCTTCGAGAAGGCGGAGCGCGAGCGCCGCTGGAACGTCTTCCAGGACATCCCCTGGGATCGCGTGAACAAGGACGCGAGCGAGGAGCTCGCGCTCTGCGCGGAGACCTTCTGCTCGGTCGAGATGTACCTGCCCGACTACGTGGCGAACGGCATCAACATCGTGCGGAGCTACTTCGGCCAGGCGTGGTTCCAGGCGAACTGGGCCTACGAGGAGTCGAAGCACTCGCTCACGCTGATGCAGTACCTCCTGCGCTCCGGCAAGCGCACCGAGGAGCAGCTCACCGACCTGCAGCACAAGATCTTCGCGAAGCAGTGGAGCCTCCCGTTCCACACGCCGCGGCAGATGACGTTCTACGGCTGCGTGCAGGAGATGGCGACGTTCGTCATCTACGTGAAGCACAGGGAGCGCGCCGCGGCGGAGAACGACGAGTGCCTGCGGGCGATCTACGACTACATCGCGCGCGACGAGATCGCCCACTGCCGCTTCTACCAGAGCGTCATCAAGGTGCTGCTCGAGGAGGATCGCGAGGGGACGCTCGCGGACATGGCGCACGTGTTCGCGAACTTCGAGATGCCCGGCGTCGGGATCGTCCCCGACTACGACTCCCGCATCCTGAAGATGCGCGAGGCGGGCGTCGATCGGAACGTGTTCATCCAGAAGGTCTACATGCCGATCCTCAAGTACCTCGGCGTGGGGCGGCACGAGATGCTCGCCGCCCAGCGCGCCGCGCTCGACCTGCGCCACGGCGGCGAGCGCCGCCGCGCCACGTCGATCGAGGCCCTCGCGCCCGCTCCCACCCAGAACGACGCGCCCCAGGCGCTGTCCGCCTGAACCCTCCCCCTGACAAGAAGAACGAGCCCCCGATGCGAAGGCGCGTCGTCGTGACCGGGATCGGCGCCGTCTGCCCGCTGGGCAACGACGCCGTGACCACCTGGCAGAACCTCCTCGCCGGCCGGTCCGGCGTGGACTTCATCCGCGGTTTTCCGGTCGACAAGCTCCGCAGCGACATCGCCGCCAGCGTGAAGGGGTTCGACGTCGGAAAGTACCTGTCGCCCAAGGAGGCGGACATCTACGGCCGGGTGACCCACCTGAGCCTCGCGGCGGCGGTGGAGGCGCTGCGCGAGGCAGGCATCGCGCCGATCCAGCGCGCCCCCGCGGCGGACGACGAGGCGGCGGAGGGCGCTGGCGCAGCGGCCGGCTCCACGGCGCCGGCCGGCGGCCTCGACCGGACCCGCGTCGGGTGCCTCATGTCGACCGGGATGGGCTCCGTCGACATCTTTGAAGAGCAGGTCGGCCGGAGCGCGGCGCGGGGCCCGCGGGCCGTGTCGCCGTACTTCATCCCGGGCGTGATGCCGAACGGCGCGGCGGCGCTCATCTCCATGCGCTACGGGCTGATGGGGCCGTCGTACAACCTCGCGAGCGCGTGCGCGACGGGCACGCACTCGATCGCGACCTCGGTCCTCATGATCGAGGCGGGCGAGGCCGACGTGATGGTCGCGGGCGGCGCCGAGGCCGCGACGCGGCTCAACACCGTCGCGGGGTTCGGCAACGCGAAGGCGCTCGCCAAGGCCGTCGACGGCGATCCGACGCGCGCGAGCCGCCCGTTCGACCGGCGCCGCCAGGGCTTCGTGATGGGCGAGGGCGCGGGCGCGCTCGTGCTCGAGGAGGAGCAGCACGCGCGCGCGCGCGGCGCGACGCCGCTCGCCTACGTGGCCGGCTTCGGGATGACCACGGACGCGGAGCACCTCACGCGGCCGCACTCGGGCGGGCTCGGGCTCGCGCTCGCGCTGGAGCGCGCCCTCGCCAGGGCGGGCGCCGCGCCGGACGTGATCGGGTACATCAACCCGCACGCGACCTCGACGCCGCAGGGCGACGCCGCGGAGGTGCTCGCGCTGCGGCGCGTCTTCGGCGAGCGCCTCGCGCGCATCCCGATCTCGGCGACCAAGTCGATGATGGGGCACCTGCTCGGCGGCGCCGGCGCCGTGGAGACGATCGCGGTCGTGTGCTCCCTCCGCGATCAGCTGCTGCACCCGTCGATCAACGTGGAAGAGCTCGATCCGGAGTGCTCCCTGGACGTCGTGCGAGAGCGGCGGCAGGTCGATCTGCGCTACGCGGTGAAGTGCTCGGCGGGCTTCGGCGGGCACAACTGCGCGCTGGTGCTCGAGCGGGCGTAAGCGCCCGGGCGCGCGCCCCCGACGGCTGGCGGTCCCCCTCGCCCGGCGCTAGGTGGGCTCCATGGCAGCGCACACGAACCGGCTCGCGAGCGAGCCCTCGCCGTACCTCCTGCAGCACGCGCACAACCCGGTCGAGTGGTACCCGTGGGGGGCCGAGGCGCTCGACCTCGCCCGGAGGGAGGACAGGCCCATCCTCCTGTCGATCGGCTACGCCGCCTGCCACTGGTGCCACGTGATGGAGCGCGAGTCGTTCGAGGACGAGGCGATCGCCAGGCGCATGAACGAGCTCTTCGTGAACATCAAGGTCGACCGGGAGGAGCGGCCGGACCTCGATCACATCTACCAGCTCGTCGTGCAGCTCATGGGCCGGAGCGGCGGCTGGCCGCTCACCGTGTTCCTCACCCCCGATCAGCGCCCCTTCTTTGCGGGCACGTACTTCCCGCCGAAGGACAAGCTCGGCATGCCCGGCTTCCCGAAGGTGCTCGACGCCGTCGCGGACGCGTACAGGAACCGCCGCGCCGAGGTCGAGCTCCAGGCGCAGGAGATCACCCAGGCGATCGAACGCACGCAGCGCCCGCAGCGCGCGCCGGAGCGCAACGCGGGCGCCGCGTGCGCCGTCGAGCCCGCCTCGTCGGACCTGCTCCGGCGCGCGTCGCGGCAGCTCCTGGCGCGCTTCGACAACCGCCATGGCGGCATCGGCTCGCGGCCGAAGTTCCCGAACACGATGTCGCTCGACGTGCTGCTCCGCCGCGGCGTGCTGGAGGGCGATCGCGTCGCGGCGGACAGCGTGGAGCTCGCGCTCGACAGGATGCGCGACGGCGGCATCTGGGACCACCTGCGCGGCGGCTTCCACCGCTACTCCACGGACGAGCGCTGGCTCGTGCCCCACTTCGAGAAGATGCTCTATGACAACGCGCTCCTCCTGCGGCTGTACGCCGACGGCTTCCGCGCGTTCAAGAAGCCGATCTACGCCGAGACGGCGCGCGAGCTCGTCGGCTATCTGTTCGCCGAGATGCGCGACCCCGAGGGCGGGTTCTACGCGTCGCAGGACGCCGACTCCGAGGGGAGCGAGGGCAAGTTCTTCGTGTGGACGCTCGACCAGCTGCGCGCGGCCGTCGGCGAGGATCAGCTCGCGTACGACATGTCCCGGCTCGTCTTCGGTGTCACCGAGGAGGGCAACTTCGAGCACACCGGCGCGACGGTGCTCTCGCAGCACCGCACGATCGAGCAGGCCGCGGCCGTCCTCGACTGCGGCGCCGGCGGAGGCTCCGCGGCGCACCTCGGGCGGTGCCGCGAGGCGCTCGCGCGCGCCCGGGCCAGGATGCTCGCCGCGCGCGAGGAGAGGCCCCGGCCGGCGCGCGACGACAAGGTGCTCGCGAGCTGGAACGGGCTGCTCATCGGCGCGCTCGCCGACGCGGGTCGCGCGCTGGATGAGCCCGCCTGGGTCGACGCCGCGGCGCGCGCGTTCGCCGTGCTCGAGCGGAAGCTCATGCGCGGCGGCCGCGTCGGCCGCTACCTCAAGGACGGCGCGCCCGTCGGCGCCAAGGCCGAGCGCCCCGGCGGGGGCGACGTGCGGCCGGGGTTCCTCGACGACCAGGCGTACCTCGGGAACGCGGCGCTCGATCTGTACGAGGCGACCTCCGAGCCGCGCTACGTCGGCGTCGCCCGCGCGATCGCGGACGCGATGATCGCGCACCACTGGGACGAGGCAGCGCGCGGGTTCTTCTTCACCCCGGACGACGGCGACGCGCTGATCGCGCGCACGCAGGACATCTACGATCAGGCCGTGCCGTCGGCGGTCTCGATGGCGGCGCTGCTCTGCCTTCGCCTCTCCGAGATCGCCGACGAGCGCTACCTCGCGCCGGCGGAGAAGCAGCTCGAGGCCCTCGCGCCGACGGCGCTCGAGAACCCCTTCGGGCTCGGCCAGACCGTGTGCGTGCTCGATCGCCTGGCGCGCGGCAGCGTGACCGTCGTCGTGGTCGGCGAGGCGAGCGCGGCAGCTACGGGCGACCTCGCGCGCGAGGCGTTCAAGGCCTACCTGCCGGACCGCGCGGTCGTCGTCGTGGATCCGGCGCGCCCGGAGAGCGCCGCGGCGGCGAAGGTCGTCGCCGACGGCAAGCCGGCGCGCCCCGGCGCGGCCGTGGCCTATGTCTGCCGCGGGCGCGCGTGCTCGGCCCCCGTCACGGAGCCCGCCGAGCTCAGGGCGCTGCTGGGGTAGTGCGGCACGCGCGGAGCTCGCACGGGCCGCGGCCCGGGGAGCTCCTGCACGCGCAGCCGGACACCGGGCCGGGCGCGTGGGTCTGCGCGCACCCGCGCCCCACGCCCTCGGCGCGGTCCTCGCTGGGCGCGCAGATCTCCACCTCCAGCTTCGCGTCGTCGTCGAAGTCCGTGACGAAGGTGCAGCTGCACGCGTAGGGCGTGCCCTGCTCCGCGCGGCACGCGCAGGAGAGGAGCGCGCAAAGCAGCGCTCCCGCGCGGGCCGTCCGGCTCTGGCGCCTACGGCGTGACCGTACCGCCACTGTTGCCGCCGGCGTTGCTGTCGCCAGCCTTGTTGCCGCCCGTGTTGCTCTCCCGGATGTGGAACTCGACGCGGCGGTTCTTCTGGCGACCTGCCTCCGTGTCGTTGGTCTCGATCGGCCGCCTCGGCCCGAAGCCGGCCGCCGTGAGCCGGGCCGGATCGATGCCGCCCCGATCGATCAGGTAGGTCCTCACCGAGTGGGCGCGGTCGTTCGAGAGCTTCTCGTTCAGCTGATCCGAGCCGCGGTTGTCCGTGTGGCCCTCGATCGCGACGAGCGTGATCTCCGGGTTCACCTTCAGGAGCCGGACGACCTCGTCGAGGATGCCGTAGCTGTTCTGCAGGATCCTCGCGCTGCCGGTCGCGAACTGCACCTGCTTCAGGATCTGGATCTCGCTCGACCCCGTGATGCGGCGGATGAACTGCGGGCAGCCGTTCTTCGCCGGCTCGGGGCTCGGCTCGCCCGGCTCCTTCGGGCAGGCGTCCTTCGCGTCCGGGATCTTGTCCTCGTCGGCGTCGTCCTCCGGGCAGCCGTCCGCGTCGTTGATCTTGTCGAAGTCCTCGGGCTGATCCGGGCACTTGTCGCTCGTGTCGGGGATGCCGTCGCCGTCGCGATCGGGCAGCGCCGGGCAGCCGTCGTCGGCGTTCGGCGGCTTGCCGTCCTCGGGATCCGTCGGGCAGAGGTCGATGTCGTCGGGGAGGCCGTCCTTGTCCGTGTCCGCCGCGCGCGGCGGGACCGCCTGGAAGCGCCTGCCGGGAGACTTGGGCTCGACATCCGCGATGCCGAACGAGTAGCCGAGCACCCCGACCAGGCGGAAATCCGGCGCGTAGCCGCCGGTGAGCCGCGTCCCGCCGCCGACGCCGAGCCACCCCTTCTTCTTCTCGTCGAGCGCGAGCCGCCCCTCGGCCATCCACTCGAGCGGGGTGTTGTCGCCGGTGAACGTCGTGCTCCGGCCGAGGCCGGTCGAGCCGAAGATCTGCGCGCCGAGCCGCAATGTCCCGTTCCGCAGCGGCACGAAGCCGCCGAGCCCCCAGCGCCACTCGTTCGACACGTTGAAGTCGTTGAGCGAGGCGAACGGGCGGAACTGCACCCCGGTGTTGAGGACGAAGAACATCTTCTTGAGGTCGATCTCGCCCGAGAGCCCGAGCATCGCGCTCGTCGCCTTGTCGCCGGAGAACGAGATCTTGCTGCCCGTCGGCACCCAGGCGGCCGCGTTGACGCCCAGCTTGAAGAAGCCGTCGTCCGAGCGCACCAGGATCGCCCGCGCGTCGAGCCGCAGGTCCATGACCGCGAAGGCCGACGGGCTCGCCGCGTCCTGCGCGCCGGAGACGCTCGAGTCGTTCGTCTGGTTGCTCGTCTGGAAGGCGACGAACGGCAGCCCCACCTGCACGCTGAAGCGGTCGAGGAACTCGACGCCTCCGTTGAGGTACCCGATGAACTGCGAGGAAACCGGCGCGCCGTGCTCCCGGCTGAACCGCTCCGCGGAGCGCTCGTCGTTCAGCATGTTCTCGACCCGGAAGGGGTTCAGGCCGAATCCGAGCCCGAACTGCCCGAAGAAGCGCGTCTGCGGCGCCACCTGCGGCCGCCAGAGCGCGATCGAGTCCTCGGGCGCGCCGGCCATGTAGAGCCGGTCCAGGTAGAACGTTCTGACCTGCGCGCTCGCAGGGAGCGCGCCAAGGAACAACGCCCCCGCCGCAGCAGCGCTCAGCGCGCGTCGCTTGACGCTCCGCGCAGTCACTTGCTGCTTCTCCCCCTTTTGTGCTCCGGTGCGCGCCAAATTCCCTCCTGTGACCCGTCTAGAACGGCCGTCGCGGTCGATCGGAGGCTACACGCTAACCCATGCACCTAGAAAGGTGACAGAGAACGGCAAACCGGGACCGCCTCGCGTCGTCTGGTGTTGACCTGGACCGAGTGCCGTGCTTTCTTGCGCGCCCGCTTGACGTGCGGCCAGGTCGCCGCCGTTCGCGGTCCAGAACGCCAAGGGACCACCAGCCATGAAGCGCACCTACCAGCCCCACAACACCCGCCGCGCCCGGACCCACGGCTTCCGTGCGCGTATGGCGACCGCCGGCGGTCGCAAGGTCATCAACAATCGCCGCCGCAAGGGCCGCGCCCGGCTCGCGCCCACCATCTACAAGAAGTAGCGCGGCGTGACGACGCCAGCGCGCCCGCGCTCGTCGGCGTCCTCCTCTTCCTCCTTCCCGCGCGCGAGCCGCATCCGCAAGCGGGCCGATTTCGTCCGCATCCAGAACGGCGGGCACCGCGTCTCCACCCGCCATCTGCTCGTCCTCGTCGCCGCCCCCGCCGCCGCGCAGCATCGCGGCGGGGCCGCGCGCCGCGGCGAGACAGGCGCGGCGCTCGCCCCGCCGAGGGCGCCTCGGCTGGGCCTCGTCGCCTCGCGCAAGGTCGGCGGCGCGGTGGAGCGCAACCGCGCGAAGCGCCTGCTCAGGGAGGCTTTCCGGAGGTTCCCGGAGCTCTTCCCGGAGCGCGTCGACGTCGTGGTGATCCTGCGCACAGGCGCTGGCTCGCTCGGCCTCGAGGACGTCCTCGCGGAGCTGCGCAGCGTGGTCCCGGTGCTCCGCCGCCGGGCGCGGGACGCGCTCGCCGTCGCGCGCGCCCCCGCGGAAGACCCCGCCGCCACGCCCGGCGCGCAAGACGCGGAAGAACCGCCGGCGCGATGATGATGCGGCGTGGCCTTGCGCCGTGGAGCGCCGAGCCCCAAGCTCCCTGCTCTTCCACGGGTCACCGCATGCTGGCGAAGCTCCTCCTCGCGCTGATCCGCGTCTATCAGGTGACGCTCTCCAGGCTCATCGTGGCGTTGATGGGGCCGGTCTGTCGGTTCGAGCCTTCCTGCTCGCGCTACGCCGCAGCCTGCATCCAGGGACATGGAGCGCTCCGGGGGAGCTTGCTTTCGCTGAAGCGACTGTGTAGGTGTCACCCGTTTCATCCGGGCGGGTTCGACCCTCCTCCTCCACCGCGTCTTCACCGCGCTGCGGCGGCTCAGATGCCGCCGCAACCGGACGCTGATCGGCGGGACGCGGCACGCTGTTCGTCTGCTGGCACGGAGCTCGCCTCGCACGCCTCGCCTCCCCGGCGAGCGGGCTTCAGCGGCCAGGTCAAGCTCATGGACTGATCCCGCTCGACCGTCGACACGGCCCCGGCGGCGCGGCTCCCCACACGCCACGGAGCGAAGCCCATCCGGAGCGACCCTGGGCAGCCTCATGAGGTGTCACGAGGCTCCAGCAGCGAAGGGCGCGGGTCGAGATCCTGGGACCGACGAAGGACTTCATGGAACGCAGCAATATCGCCAAATGGCTGTTCCTCGGCCTCGCCATCATCCTGTTCATCCAGTACGGCAAGCCGCTCCTCTTCGGCAACGCCGCGGAGCAGCTCCAGCCGCTCGACGTCAACGACAGCACGGCCCCCGCCGAGCGCGCCCCCGCCGAGGCCTGCGTGATCGACGGACCCCGCTTCAAGGCGGAGCTGTCCACGCGGGGCGGGTCGCTGCGGCACCTCTGGATGACCGACCCGAAGTACACGACCGGCGACGGCGAGCGCAGGCCGATGGATCTGGTCACGACCTCGCTCGAGTCGCGGATGCCCCTCCGGACGGACCTGCACCTGCCCGGCGGCAACGCGCCGCAGGTGCCGTTCGATGACCTCGACTGGAAGCTCTCGGCGCAGGACGGCAAGAGCTGCACCTTCACGTACACCGACGAGGCGACGAGGCTCACCAAGGTCGTCGCCGCGACCGGGCGCCCCTTCGAGCTCTCGCTGCAGGTGACGGTCGAGAACCTCGCCCAGGATCCGCGCAAGCACCGGTTCGCCGTCGAGCAGACCGCGTGGCGAACGCAGAAGGAAACCGAGGGCCACCTGGGCCTGATCTCGGAGTGGATCACCGAGACGGTCGCCGCGACCGACCAGAAGACCGAGCGCCAGCACCCCGACGCCTTCGAGCCGGGCGACTTCAAGGACAAGGAGTTCACCCCCGAGCGCTGGCGGCGCACGCCGGGCAACGGGCGGTTCGCCGCGGTCTCCAGCAGCTACTTCAGCAAGATCGCGATCCCGCTGGAGGGGCCCGGGCAGCCGGTGGCCGAGACGCAGATCGAGGAGATCTGGGACACGTCGCGGTTCCCGCAGAAGTCGAAGGACCCGAGCCACGGGCACGTCTACCGCGCGCGGCTCGCCTATCCGGAGCACGAGCTCGCGCCAGGCGGAGCGGTGACCTACAAGGTCCTCTCCTTCACCGGGCCGAAGGAGCGCGACCTGCTCGCCGCCGTGGACCACGGGGCGAGCGAGGTGATCAACCTCGGCTGGTTCTCGCCGATCGCGAAGCTCCTCGTCTCGTACCTCTATGTCCTCCACCGCGCCGTGGGCAGCTGGGGCTGGTCGATCGTCCTGCTCACCATCACCGTCCGGCTCCTGCTGTTCCCGCTGAGCATCCAGCAGATCAAGAGCGCCGCGGCGATGCGCAAGCTCAAGCCGGAGATGGATGAGCTCAACGCGAGGTACAAGGACGACGCCACCCAGCGCGGCCTCGCGATGCAGGAGCTCTGGCGCAAGAACAAGGTCGCGAACCCGGTCATCGGCTGCTTCCCGATGCTGCTCCAGATGCCGGTGTGGTTCGCCCTCTACACCGCGCTCCAGACCGCGGTGGAGCTCTACCACACCCCGTTCGGCCCCGTGATCCCGGACCTGTCGGCCCCGGGGAAGTACTTCATCATCCCCGCGGTGCTCGGCGCGTCGAGCTTCATCCAGCAGAAGATCATGCCCCCTCAGGGCGACCCGGCGCAGCAAAAGATGATGCTCTACCTGATGCCCGGCATCTTCACCGCGATGATGCTCTTCCTCCCGGCCGGCCTCGGCGTTTACATGCTGACGAACACCTGGCTCGGCATCGGGCAGCAGGTGCTCGTCGAGCGGTACCTGAAGGCGAAGAACGACCGGGCCGCCGGCATCCAGGTGCGAGAGGTCGCGAGCGCGGAGCCCCAATCCGCGATGAAGAAGACTCCCGGCGACGACGACAAGTCGGCGCCTGCTCTCGGAAAGGGAAAAGCACGTGTCCGTGGATAGTGAAGCTGCCGAAAGGGGAATCGACGCGGCGGACGTCGATGTCGATGCGGAGGCGCAGGGCGCTGGCGATGCGGCCGAGTTCGAGGAGGACGGGCGCGCCGACATCGCGCTCGACTTCGTCATCGACGTGCTCGCGGCGATGGGCATGGACTGCACCGTCGATCTCCTCGAGAACGAAGAGGAGGATCCGCCCGAGGAGATCCGCCTCGAGATCGAGGGGAAGGACGCGGGGCGCGTGATCGGCAAGAAGGGGCAGACGCTCTCGGCGCTGCAGTTCCTCGCCAACCGCGTGATCAACCGCCCGGGCAAGAAGCGGCGCCACGTGATCATCGACGCCGAGGGTTACCGGCAGCGCCGCGAGGACACGCTCTCTTCCATGGCGCGCAGGCTGGGCAAGCAGGCGGTCGAGGAGGGCAAGATCATCACCTTCGAGCCGATGAACCCGCAGGACCGCCGCGTCGTCCACCTGGCCCTGGCCAAGTTCCCCGGCGTCGTCACGAAGAGCGACGGCGAGGGAGAGGCCCGCCGCGTCCAGATCATCCCCGTCCGCCGCTGAGCCAGAGCGCGCGTCCGCGCCGTTGCCAGCGTTGACACCCGATCGCCCGCATGCATAATGCCGCACCTCTCCGGTACCCCCCGGGGAGGTGCGTGAGCCTGCGCTCGCGCCCGTGCTCCCGGAACCGCAACCGGGCAGCATCTGCGTTCACTGCGTGAAGCACCGGGCCGCGCGCGGCCTCCGCTCCGCCGGACGCAGTTCATGAACGGCGGCGGCCCTGCCCCCTTGAGCAGGGGACCGCGAAGACGGATCCCCGACCCTTTGAAGGATTGACCGACCATGCAGACCTCGAACATCCTCGCGAAGATCGAAGCTCCCCTGTTCCGCGAGGGGATCCCGGATTTCCGGGTCGGCGACACGGTGCGCGTCCACTACAAGATCGTCGAGGGCGAGAAGGAGCGCATCCAGGTGTTCCAGGGCGTCGTGCTGAAGCGGCACCGCGCCGGGGCCCGGAGCACCTTCACCGTGCGCAAGGTGAGCTTCACGGTCGGTGTCGAGCGCATCTTCCTCCTCCACAGCCCCCGCATCGACAAGGTCGAGATCGTCTCGCGCGGCGTGGTCCGCCGCTCGCGGCTGTTCTACCTGCGCAACCTCGCAGGCAAGGCCGCCCGCGTTCGCGACGCAAAGGACTGATCCGCGCCGGCCGGGCATGCCCGGCCCGCATCCAGAGCGCACGCAGATCAGGCCGCCAGCTGGGCAGCGGTGCTGCTTGTGTCGAGCGCGCGTCGAGCGCGCGCTCAGCGTCCCTGGCGCAGCGCAGGAGCCTCTGCGCGCCGGACGGCGACGCGCGCACGCGCGCGAGCGGCCTTGTCAATCGGCAGCAAGGATTCCCGCATACTTCTTCTTGATCCTCGGCCGAGCGCCCACGGTATGCTCGCGGCGGCGGCGCCCCAGCGCCGCGAAACCCGAGAAGGATCACCATGCTCTGTCCGCGTTGCGGTGCGCCCGCGACCCCCGCCGATAAATTCTGCGCTGTGTGCGCCTCGCCGCTCGCCCCGTCCGGGCCTGGAGCGTTCGGAGCGCCGCCTCCGCCGCCGCCTCCGCCGCCTCCGTTTCCTACCCCGGGCTTCGGCTCGCCCCCTGAGCCCCCTCCGAACTATGGCTCGCCGAGCGGCGGTTTTGGTCCGCCCCCGCCGGCGCCCTTCGGGGCTCCTCCGCCTGCGCCTCCCGGCTTCGGGCCGCCGCCCGAGGGCGTCGGTTCCAGCTTCGGTCCGCCGCCGCCCTTCGGGTCGCAGCCCGGCGGCTACGGGGCGCCCCAGCCGCCCCCTCCGATGCCGCTGAAGCCGCCGCCTTTCCCGCCAGAGCCGCCGGTGTTCGGCGCGCCCGGAGGCGGCTATGGCCCGGCCCCGAGCTTCCCGGAGCAGCAGCAGGGCGGCTACCCCGGGCCCCCCCGGCCGGGCTTCGGTCCGCCCCCGCAGCAGCAGGGCGCGCGCTGCGTGCAGGGGCACGCGATCCCGGCGGGCGGCTCCTTCTGCATGGAGGGGGGTCACCCGATCGCCCTCGACGGCATCCAGATGAGCGGGGACCCGTTCAACCAGACGGCGTACCCGCCCAACCAGCCGGGCCCTTCGGCGCCGCCGCCCGTGGGCCAGATGGGTGGCCAGATGGGTGGACAGATGGGGGGGATGGGCGGAATCGGCACGTACGGCGAGCCCCCGCCGCCGCCGCCCCACCAGGGCATGCCCCTGCCGGCGCCGCCGCCGCCGCCGCCGCAGTACATCTCCGGGCCCCCGGTCCAGCACCAGCCGACCCCGGCGCCGCGGGGGCAGGAGAGCCGCCGCACCCTGGCGGGCTTCCTCGTGAGCTTCCAGGACGACGCGCTCGGGAGGTTCTGGCCGCTCTGGCAGGGCAAGAACGTCATCGGCCGCGCCGAGACAGGGCAGAAGGTCGACATCGAGATCGCTCACGGGACGACCTCGACGCACCACGCGACGATCGAGATCGACGCCGGGCGGCTCGTCCTCGCCGACCTCGGCTCCACCAACGGCACGTTCCACAACGAAGAGGCGATCGGCTTCCAGGGCCGGCGCGAGCTGCGCGATGGCGACAAGATCCGCTTCGGCGGCTTCAGCGTCATCCTGTTCAGCGTGGCCGCGCGGGCCTGACGTGCACAGCGCACGAGGAGAGCCGTTGCCAAGCCCGGCCCCCTTCCCCCGCGACGTTCGACCGGCACCTGGCGCCCCGGCCAGGCTGCGTGAAAACCAACCGGATAGCCGCCGCCAGCGCGCGGCGGCCGCCCCGCTCGCGCGGGGAGCGCTCCTCTGCTCCCTCGCGCTCGCTGGAGATCCCCACGCATGACTCCCTCTCATGACGCGACCCGCCCGATCCACTCAATGAGCGCCTCCGCATGTCTCGGGAGGCGCGGGGGCAGAGCCCGGCTCTGCGCCCCGCTCCTCGCGCTCGCGGCCGCCGTCCTCGCGCTCGTCGCCGGACAGCCCCGCGCCGAGGCCGCCCCCGAAGCGCACCTGCTCCGCGTCGACCCGCGCGCGAGCACCGTGGACGGCTCGCCCGTGCTCACGACCGTGCTCGAGGTGGTGCAGAACAAACGCCTGAGCGACATCACCCGCACGTGCGCCGCGCTCACGGGCGACGCGAACCTCGACTGCATCGCCGACGCCATCGAGCAGCCGTCGGCGCTCTACTCGTCCTTCGATTTCCCGGACAAGAACGCGATCTTCTCCGTCACGGTCGACGGGACGGACCTGCCGGCGAAGTTCGAGTCGAAGGCGCGGTGGGGCGACAGCGCCGGCCAGCCGGGCGTCGGGACGGCGTGGCTCATCCTGATCGACGCCGCGTCGAGCATGGGCACACGCTTCGACGAGGCGAAGGCGGTCGCGAGCGCGTTCGTGAACGCGATGCAGCCGAACGACATCGTCGACGTGATGTTCTTCAACGACCGCGGCGTCGTCGAGGACTCGAAGTGGGTGAGCAACAAGCAGACGGCGGCGCAGACCATCGCCGGCGCCGCGCGCACCTACCCGACCCAGGGCCGCACCCGCCCGCTCTTCACGATCATCAAGAACGCCGCGACCGACGCGTTCAAGGAGCTCGGCAACGCCGGCCAGGGGGTGCCGGTGCCGATGCACCAGGCGATGGTGGTCCTCTCGAACGGCTCCGCGGGCGCGGACCCGAGCTCGACCGCCGCGGCGTCGAACCTCCTCCGGGACTACCTGACCAAGGGGCGGTTCCCCGAGAACAACGACGTCCTGCCGAAGACGCCGGTGCCCGTCGTCTCGATCTGGTTCCCGAGCAAGCTCGTCGAGGAGTTCTCGGCGAACGCGCGCGAGTTCATGGAGGGGATGGCGAACACCGAGATCGGCGGCTTCTTCAGCGTGGTGCGCGACGGCCAGCAGCGGCGCGCGGCCAACATCGTCAACGCGATCCGCACCCGCTTCAACAAGATGCACATCGTGAAGTGGCGGGTGTCTTGCGTCGCGCCGAGCATCACGCAGACCTTCAAGCTCGCCTTCATCAACACCGATCCGCCGATCGCCGGCGACGCCACGTTCCAGAACGTCCCCGTCGGCATCGATCCCACCGCGTGGCCGCTCGACATCGACCGGGACGCGACCGATCGCGCCGCGAAGAAGTCGCCGATCTACCCCGGCAGCACGGTCAAGATCTTCGGCAACTTCTGCTGGGGCGGCAACGCGCAGCGGGCCGAGATCTACATGGTCCCGAAGAACCAGGCGGCGCCGCAGTCGCTGCAGGGCGGGAACATCGAGGACGCGAAGAAGGCCCAGCGGACGCTGATCGAGGGCGGGATGCGCGGCAAGGCGATCTCGGCCGGCGACAGCGTCGTCGAGTTCGAGCTGCCGGACACGGACAAGTTCCTCGTGGGCAAGGGCGACCAGATGACGGCGCGCCTCATCGTCTATGACAACCAGGCGCGGCGGACGAGCGCGGTCACGGCCGACAAGATCCTCACGCTGAAGGCGAAGGAGGCGCCGCTGCCGTACCTGCTCATCGGCGGCGTGACCTTCGGCGGCGTCGTCATCGTGCTGCTGCTCGTGTCGATCTTCCGCGGCGGCGGCGGCAAGCGCCGCGGCGCCGTCGCGGCGGCGCCCCCGAGGCCGATCGTGGCGGGCGGCGGGCCGCCGGCGCCGCCGTACGCGCCGGCGCCGCCTCCCCCGGGCGACTTCGGGTACGGGGGCGGGCCGATGATGGGGGCTCCCCCGGGCGGGGCCAGCCGGGCGACGCTCTCGGGGCCGTCGGGTATCTACACCGTGCACCCGGGCGCCGAGGTGCGCGCCGGCCGCGACGGCGCCACGTGCCTGATCGCGCTCTCGGAGCCGCGCGTGTCCGGCACCCACGCGAGCCTTAAGCTCGAGGCCGGCCAGCTGTTCGTGCGGGACGAGGGGTCCAACAACGGGACCTACGTGAACGGCCAGCGCATCGCGGCGTCCATGTGGACGCCGGTGCCGCCCGGGGCGTCCTTGCGGTTCGGCCCCGTCGAGTTCAGCGTCCGTTTGGAGTAGCGTGTCCGAGGCCTGGCCTCACGCCCCGAGCGACGCTCCCCCATGATGCCCCCGACCGAGTCCTCCCTGCACCTCAAGATCGAGTTCGCCCAGGCCAGCGATGCGGGTCGGGATCCGAACAAGCAGGTCAACGAGGATGCGTGCGGTTACGCCGAGACCAAGTTCGGTCACCTCTGCGTCCTGTGCGACGGCATGGGCGGACACTACGGGGGCAGCGAGGCGAGCCGCACCGCCATCAAGACCATCTTCGAGGCGATCGAGCAGACGCCGGCCACCGTGGACCCGAGGGCGGCGCTCAAGGCCGCGATCGAGGAAGCGGGGCGCCGCGTCTACCAGCTGGGCGGGCCGGCGGACAACCGCGTCCGACCCGGCTCGACCGTCGTCGCGATGATCCTCCACGACGCCGGCGTCGACATCGCGCACGTCGGCGACAGCCGCGCGTACGTGATCAGGAGCCACCAGATCTATCCCCTCACGCGCGACCACTCGATGGTGCAGGGGATGGTCGACGCGGGCATGATCACGGAGGCCCAGGCGATCGGCCACCCCGACGCGAACAAGATCACGCGCGCCCTCGGGATGAAGCCGGAGGTGGAGGTCGAGGTCCGCCCCGAGCCGATGGAGCTGTACCCGGGGGACGTGCTGATCCAGTCGAGCGACGGCCTCACCGACCTCGTGCTCAGCGGGGACATCCTCGGGTGCACGCGGCAGGCGCTCGCGTCAGGCCCGGTCGAGCACGCGTGCAGGATGCTCGTGCAGCTCGCGAACCACCGCGGCGGTCACGACAACATCACCGTCCAGATGGTCCGGGTCCTCGAGACGGGCAGCCGCTCGCTGACGATCGCGCAGGGGCCGCCCGGAGCCGGCAGCGCGGGCGCGGACGAGCCGCGCGCGTCGAATCCTCAAGAGACCGTGGCGATGACCCGGCCCGAGGAGGCGTCGAGCGGCCAGCAGAGCCCCGCGGATTCGCCGCCCACCAGCAGCGCGCCGGCGCTGCGCCCGACGCCCGCCAGCAGCGCGACCACCCTGGTCCCGACCGGAGCCGACAGCGCGCCGGCGCCGCGCCCGGCGCCCGCCAGCAACGCGACAACCGTGGTCCCGACCGGCGTCGACAGCACGCTCGCGCCGGCGGCGGCGCGCGCCGCGGCACCGGCGGCGGCGGCCAGCAGCGCGCCGCTCCAGCGCCCGACGGTCACCGACGGCGCGCCCGCCGCGGGACCGGCGGCGGCCAGCAGCGCGCCGCTCCTGCGTCCGACGGTCACCAGCGGCGCGCCCAGCGTGGTCCAGACAGTGACGGACAGCCTGGCTGGCGTGGTCCAGACAGTCACCGACAACCTGCCCCCCGTCGCCCCGGCGACCGCGGGCAGCACGCCGCTGCCGCGTCCGATGACGATCGACAGCGAATCCGCCATGGTGCCGACGGTCACGGACAACCTGCCCCCCGTCGCCCCGCCAGCTGCCATCGGCGCGCCGCCCCTGCGCCCGACCGCCGTCGACAGCGCGCCTGCCGTGAGCCCGACAGCCATGGACACCGCATCGGCGCTGCCCCCGACCGTGCCGCCGGTGCCTCGCCTGAGCGCGCCTGACGCGCCCGCGGTGCTGTCCCCCCTTCCCCTGAGCGCCCCCGCCCCCGCGCCGTCGATGGCGCAGGGCGCACCGCCGGGCGCGCCGCCTCACCCCGGTTCCTTCGGCGCGCCGCCTCCTCCTGGCGCCGCCTACGGCGTGCCGCCTCACCCCGGTTCCTTCGGCGCGCCGCCTCCTCCTGGCGCCGCCTACGGCGTGCCGCCTCACCCTGGAGCTGCCCACGGCGCGCCGAATCACCCGGGCGCCTTCGGCGCGCCGCCTCAACCGGGAGCTGCCCACGGCGCGCCGCCCGCTCCGGGCGCCGCCTTCGGGGCGTCGCCTCACGCCGGCGCCCCCTACGGCGCGCCGCCTCACCCGGGCGCCTTCGGCGCGCCGCCGCCGCCTCACCCGGGTTCCTTCGGCGCGCCGCCTCACGCCGGCGCCCCCTACGGCGCGCCGCCTCACCCGGGCGCCTTCGGCGCGCCGCCTCCCCCTGGCGCCGCCTTCGGCCCGCCGCCTCACCCGATCGCCCAGGACGCTCCCCCGGCCTCCGTCGCGTTCGCGGAGCACCGCGCCGCAGCCCCGGGCAGCGCCCTCGCCGGCGCCCCGCACCACCACCTCGCGCCCGCGCCGCACGCTCACGGCTACGCCGCGGCCGCGCCGGGCTTCTCCGGCCCCATGTCGTCGCCCGCAGCGTCGAGCGTCCCGACCACCGTGCGCACCCCGCGCGGCGTCTACATCGCCGCGATCGCCGCGGCCTCGGCCTTGATCGTCGCGCTGCTCGCCGTCCTGCTCTGGAAGCTCACCGGCGACTGAGCGCGAAGGCGGAGAGACGCCCCCACGCACATCCATGCGACCGACGACTCAAGAGGAGCGCTGGGCGACGATCTCGGCCGTGAAATGCAATTGAAGAAGGACCAGATTCCGGATTAGCCTAGCTCTCCGGAGGTTCCTCCATGCCTGGAGACCAAGAGCTCGAGTACGGAAACGACATGGACGGCACACCCGCCGACATGGAAGACGAGCCCGAGTCGCTCCGCCGGCCCTCCCTCGAGGAGACCCGCGCCGGCTTCATGCTCCTCGATCTCTGATGCGCTGAGCCAACCGGCTCCCGCCCGTCACGAAGCTCCGGTCTGACGCTCTGTTCGCCCAGCAGGCGAAAGCCTCCCGTCGTCGCCGCGCCGCGCGCAACGCGGCCGCCGCTCGCCTCCCTCCCGCGCGCGCGAACAGCGCGGCTCCATCGCCTACCCGCGCGCAACGCGCCTCTTTCCTTGCTCTCCCCCACCGCCTGTGGTGAAACGCGGCCCGAATGATCCCGGGGCTAGGCAAACAAAGCATCACGATCGGCAGCGCCCCCACCTGCGACGTGGTGCTCGTCGCTCCCGGCGTCCTGCCCGAGCACGCGCGCATCATCAACCAGGGTGGCGGCAAGCTGCTCTTCGCCTGCGGACAGGGGCCCGCGTCGGCGAACGGACGGGCGCTCGCGCCGGGAGAGCAGCTCCCGTTCGACTTCCGCACCCAGTTCGTCGTCGCGCAGACGCCGGTCCCGCTCAACCATCCGGCCATCACGCTGATGCTCGCGTCGCCCGGCACGCTCGCGCCCGCGCCCGGCCAGGTCGTGATCGGGCGAGACCCCGCGCGCGCCTCCCTGGTGCTCCAGCACCCGAGCGTCTCGAGCCAGCACGCGACCGTCACGCTCGATCGCATGATGGTCATCGACCACAACTCGACGAGCGGCACGTACGTGAGCGCGCAGCGCATCGCGCCCGGCACGCCGACGCCCATCGATCCGCAAGGCGCGGTCGCCTTCGGGCCCGTCCCGGTCCAGGTCAGCCTGCTCATCCAGCTCGCCCAGGCGGCCCGCATGTCGGCGCTGCCCGGCGCCATGCCCGCCGGGAGCGCCCTGCCGCCGCAGCCCGGCGGCAGCTACGCGCCGCCGCCGCAGCCCGCGCACGCCGCCGGCTACGCGCAGCCGCAGCAGCCCGCCGCCGGCGGCTACGCGCCGCCGCAGCCCGCGCACGCCGCGTCGGCGCTGCCCGCCGCGGGCGCGCCCGGCAAGAAGAACAAGACGGTCCTCGGCCAGCTCGACTTCTCCGGCGGTGGGTCGAACGTCAAGAAGATCGGGCGCACGCCCGACAACGACATCGTGCTCGCGCACCCCCAGGTGTCGAGCCACCACGCCCTCCTGCACTCGATCAACGGGCAGCTCTACGTCGAGGACCGCGGCAGCGCCAACGGGACCTACGTCCGCGGCAACCGCATCGCGCCCGGCCAGAAGATCGCCGTGCAGAGCGGCGAGAAGATCTACATCGGGCCCATGCCCCTCCAGATCGAGATGGGGGGCGCGGGCGCCGTCGAGGTCGTCCAGGAGGAGTACTCCGCCGATCGGTGGGCAGGGCGCCCGCTCTACGAGATCGAGGCGTGGAGCCTCTCCCTCCAGGTCCCCGACCGGGACAACCCCCAGGAGCAGAAGACGCTCCTCGACAACGTGTCGTTCAAGGCGCTGCCGGGCGACATGATCGCGCTCATGGGGCCGTCGGGCGCCGGCAAGACGACGCTCCTGCTCACCCTGAACGGCTACCTGCCGCCCACGAGCGGCGTCGTCCGCATCAACGGCGAGGACCTCTACAACATCTACGACACGCTCCGCGGGTCCATCGGCTACGTGCCGCAGGACGATCTCGTCCACCCGGAGCTCACCGTCTTCGAGGCCGTCCGCTACAGCGCGAAGTTCCGCCTGCCGCCCGACTACACCGAGGCCGAGATCGACGCGCGCGTCGAGCAGACCATCAAGGACCTCGGCCTCGAGGGCGTCAAGAACCTCCAGATCGGCAAGCCCGAGAACAAGATCCTCTCGGGCGGGCAGCGCAAGCGCGTCAACATCGCGCTCGAGCTCGTCACCGACCCCGTCATCCTCTTCCTCGACGAGCCGACCTCGGGCCTCGCCGCCGACGACACGACCGCGCTGATCACCTTGCTGCACGACCTCACGAAGGCGACCGGCAAGACGATCATCATGACGATCCACCAGCCGGCGAAGGACGAGTTCGAGAAGTTCAGCCACGCGCTCATCCTCGGCTACGGCGGCATCCCGACGTTCTTCGGGCCGACCAGGCCCGACGCCTACCGCTTCTTCGGCAGCTGGAAGGAGCGGCACGGCCAGCCCAACGACGTCGACAACCCGCGCGACATGTTCGAGATGCTCGCGCTCCGGGAGCGGCCGATCTTCGAGCAGCTCCGCGCGCGGGACCCGAACGTGTCCCGCAGCGAGGCCCGGAAGCTCGCGGCCATCGAGTGGCGCAAGGAGTTCTTCTCCGACGCCAACCCGACGTACAGGCGCATGTACTCCGGCCGGCGGGAGATCGGCACCGGGCAGGGGCAGCGCGGCATCCCGGCCGGGCGCGCCACGACCAGTGGGCAGCTCCGCCTGCTCCTGTCGCGCTACTTCAAGGTGAAGAAGCGCGACATCGCCGGCACCCTGATCATGCTCCTCCAGGCCCCGATCATCGGCATCCTGCTCGCGATCGTCTTCGGCGGGCAGGAGAAGGCGATCCCGGCCTGGTGCCTCGGCGCCCTCCAGGAGCTCGGGCGCCGCGCCGGGGGCGCGGACCAGAGCACCGACATCCTCAAGGGCATGGAGGTCACCACCGATCACACGGCGGCGATCTTCTTCCTCGTCGTCGCCGCGGTCTGGTTCGGCACCTCGAACGCGGCGCGCGAGATCGTCAGCGAGCGGGCCATCTACCTCCGCGAGCGCATGGTCAACCTGGGGCTCGTCAACTACGTGCTCTCCAAGTACCTGCTGCTCGCCGGGTTCTGCCTCGTCCAGTGCACCATCCTGCTCGCGATCGTGTTCTTCGCCCTCGGCTTCCACGGCGGCGCGCAGGCGTTCGCCATGCAGCTCGCCGCGCTGACCGCGACCTCGCTCAGCGCCGTCGCGCTGGGGCTCCTCCTCTCCACGGTGGTCGCCTCGTCCGAGGCGGCGATGGCGCTCACGCCGATCGCGCTCATCCCCCAAGTCGTCCTCGGCGGGCTCATGGTGCCGATGACGACGGTGCCGCACCTCCGGCCGCTCATGTACATCATCCCCGCGCGCTGGGGCTTCGAGGGGGCGATCGCGCCGGAGCGGCTCGCGACCGCGGAGGACCCGGCCTGGGTCATCGATCTGCACCGCACCGACACGAGCGCCGCGGACTTCATCGAGGCCGGCAAGTTCAAGTGCGCCATCGCGCAGATGGCGGCCGACAACTACGCGGGCGCGTGGGGCTTCACCACGTACGACCAGACCTGGATGCCGTACGCGGTGCTCTCCGGGATGACGCTCCTCATCCTCGTCACGCTCTGCGCGGTCCTGAAGCGGCGCGACCCGGTGTGACCTCGAGATGACGCAGGAGCCCGCGCCCATCAGCGCCGGAGGCCGCGCCGGAGGCCCGCTCCCGCGCCGCTCCCGGACACCGCGCGCCGCCGCGCTGGCGGCCCTGCTGCTCGCCGCGCTCCCGCCCTCCCCGGCGGGGGCGCAGCAGCAGCAGCAGCAAGGCCAGGGGTCGCCGCAGGCGCCCGCGGAGCCGCCGAGCGTGCCGCGGGGCGAGGGCGGCGCGATCGTCACGCCCGCCGCGCCCCCGGTCGCGCCCGCAGGGCAGGCGACGCCGCCGCGGGCGCTCAACTACACGCCGCCGGAGTACCCGCCCGAGGCCGAGAAGAAGGGGCTCCAGGGGACGGTGACCCTGGAGCTCGACATCGACCGCAACGGGCGCGTGAAGCAGGCCGTCGTCATCGAGAGCGCCGGCGACGGGTTCGACGAGTCCGCCGTCGCCGCGGCCCGGAAGCTCGAGTTCGAGCCCGCGCGCCGCGCCGACGGCACCCCGGCCGCGGCGCGCATCCGGTACCGCTACACGTTCACGCTGAAGACCGCCGCGCCGCCGCCCGCGGCCCCGGGCGAGCTCGCGCCGATCGCCGACAACCTCCGCGGCACCGTGCTCGCGAGCGGCGGCGACGTCCCGCTCGCGGGCGCCACGGTCTCCGTCGCGCCCCTCGCCGGCGGCGCGGCGGCCGCCGCGCCGCCGGAGGTCACCACCGACGAGAGCGGCGGCTTCGTCTTCCTCAACCTGGCGCCAGGGCGCTACCAGGTCACCGTCGCGGCGCCCGGGTTCGAGCCGCTCTCCGTCGAGGAGGAGGTCGCCGCCGGCGAGCAGATCGAGGTGAAGTACCGGCTCCTGCCGAGCGGCGAGGGCCTCGAGGTCACGGTCCGCGGCGACCGCCCGCCGCGCGAGGTCACGAAGCGCACGCTCGAGCAGCGCGAGATCAACCGCATCCCCGGCACGAACGGCGACGCGCTGCGCTCGCTCCAGAACCTGCCGGGCGTGGCGCGCCCGCCCGCCATCGCCGGCCTGCTGATCGTCCGCGGCGCCGGCCCGCAGGACACGCAGACCTTCGTCGACGGCACGCAGGTGCCGCTCATCTACCACTTCGGCGGCCTCTCCTCGGTCGTGCCGACCGAGATGCTGGAGAAGATCGACTTCTACCCCGGCAACTTCAGCGCCAAGTACGGCCGCGTGCAGGGCGGCATCGTCGACGTGGCCCTGCGCTCGCCCAAGGAGGACGGCAAGCTCCACGGCCTCGCGCAGATGGACCTCATCGACGCGCGCGTCCTGCTCGAGGGGCCGGTGCCGTTCCTCGAGAACACCCGCTTCATGGTCGCGGGCCGCCGGAGCTACATCGGCGAGTCGTTCGGCCCGGTGCTCGAGGCCGCGGGCGCGGGGGTCACCCAGGCGCCCGTCTATTACGACTACCAGGTCCTCCTCGAGACGGAGCCGACGCCCTCGTCGCGCGTCCGCCTCACGTTCTTCGGCTCGGACGACGCGCTCGAGCTGCTCCTCAGCGATCCGCAGCCGAACGAGCCAGCGCTCTCCGGCAACGTCGGGCTGCACACCGCCTTTCAGCGCCTGCAGCTCCGCTACGACCACGAGCTCACCGACAGGGACCGGCTCGACGGCGTGCTCGCGATCGCGCGCGACGACGCCGACTTCGGGATCGGGCCGATCTACTTCCAGCTCGATCTGAAGACGCTCTCCGGCCGCCTCGAGTACGCGCGGCGGGTGGCGAAGGGCGTGGTCTTCAACGCCGGGCTCGACGTCTTCGCCGGCCTCTACGAGGTGAACCTCCGCGCCCCCGGGCCGAACCGCCCCGGCGAGCCGCCGAACCAGCCGTTCTCGACGCGCACCCTCCAGGAGGTCTCGCGCGACGGCGACTTCTTCTACCCCGCGGCGTACGCCGAGCTCGAGCTCGCCCCGAGCGCCCGCGCGAAGATCGTCCCCGGACTGCGCCTCGACTACCAGGACCTGAACCAGCAGGCGACCGTGAGCCCGCGCGTCAACGGGCGCGTCGACGTGGTCCAGGGGTTCCCGCGGACGACGGTGAAGGGCGGCGTCGGCGTGTTCCACCAGCCGCCGCAGTTCCAGGAGGTGATCCCGCCGCTCGGCAACCCGGGCCTGAAGTCGACCCGCGCGCTGCACTACGCGCTCGGCGTCGAGCAGGAGGTGACCCGGAACATCGAGGCGTCGGCCGAGGGGTTCTACAAGCAGCTCGACGAGCTCGTCGTCGGCGTGAACCGGCCCGGCTCGATCCAGCTCGACTACCAGAACGTCGGCTCCGGCAGGGTCGTCGGGGGAGAGTTCCTGCTCAAGTACAAGCCCGACGACCGCTTCTTCGGCTGGGCTGCGTACACGCTGTCCCGCAGCACGCGGGTGCCTGGGCCCGGCGAGGCGGAGCGGCTCGTCCCGTTCGATCAGACCCACATCCTGACGGTGCTCGGCAGCTACCGCCTCGGCGACGGCTGGGAGTTCGGCGCCCGGTTCCGCCTCGTCTCCGGCAACCTGGTCACCCCCAACGTGTGCAACGTGAACGAGCTGAGCTGCGATCCGTACCGCACCAACGCGCTCTTCTACGCGCCCACCGGGACCTATACGCCCATCCCCTTCTCCACGCCGAACAGCGAGCGGCTCCCGCCGTTCCATCAGCTGGATCTGCGCCTGGACAAGACGTGGAAGTTCCCGCGCTGGCGGCTCTCGGCCTACCTCGACGTGCAGAACGTCTACAACAACGCGAACAGCGAGGCAGTTCAGTACAATTACAACTATACATCCCGGCAGTACGTCACGGGGCTGCCGATCTTGCCGAGCTTCGGGCTGCGAGGAGAGTTCTGAGATGCGATCGACGCGGGCGATGAGCGGCGCGGGCGGCGCGGTGGAGCGCGCCGGCGCAGATCGCGGGCGCAGGTGGCGGCGCGCGCTGCTCGCGACGCTCGCGCTGGGAGCGGTCGCCGCGCCGGCGATCTCCTCGGGGTGCGTCGCCGGCTTCGACCCGCCGAGCCTCGTCAACGGGCTCCGCGTCTTCGCGGTGGTCGCCGACAGGCCCTACGCCAACCCCGGCGAGCAGGTCACCTTCCAGATCCACTACCAGGACGGGCTCGGCGGCGCAGAGGGCGGGACCCGGCCGGTGAACGTCTACTGGTTCGGCGGGTGCGAGAACCCGGTCGGGGACGACTACTACGGCTGTTACCCGCAGTTCGAGAAGCTCGCCGCGGCGCTCAGGACCTGGAAGCCAGGGGACCCGCTGCCCGAGGTCGACGGCATGTCCGCCAACTTCGGCGACACGTACACGGTCACGATCGGGGACGACATTCTCGACGGCCGCGTGCCTCCGGTCTCGGGACCGGCCTACGGGAGCGCCTACGTCTTCTTCGTCGCCTGCACCGGGACGCTCGGCGAGGTGAAGGACCAGGGCACCGGGCGCGCCGGGACCTTCCCCGTCGGCTGCTTCGACGCCGACAAACGCCGGCTCGGCCCCGACAGCTTCGTCGCGGGCTACACGCAGGTCTACGTCTTCGGCGACGGACGCGTGAACGCGAACCCCGCGATGCAGGGGCTCACCCTCGACGGCGCGCCGCTGCCGGAGGACTTCGCCGACATCCCGACCGTCCCCCCTTGCACCGTGGGCAAGGAGGAGCGGCGCGAGGTCGGGTGCAGCGCGGAGGACCCGTTCGTCGAGTGCACCGCGTATGACCTCGACGCGCTCATCGACGCGAGCGTGGCGGAGCCCGATCCGGACGCGCAGCAGCAGGCGCTGAAGGAGATCGTCTGGATCGACTACTTCGCCGACCTCGGGGATCTCGACCGGGGCATCAAGCTCGTGAGCGACGCGGCCAAGGGCTACCTCGGCGACCACGCGGTGAACTGGATCCCGCCGGCGGAGCCGGGCATCGCCACGCTCACCGCGGTCCTGCGCGACACGCGCGGCGGCTCGTCGGTCGTGCAGCGCCGCGTCCGCGTGAAGTGACGGCGGCGCGTCGGCGGCGCGCGGCGGCGCGTCGGCGGCGCGCGGCGGCGTGCGCCGCCGACGCGGAGGCCGCCGCCCGCCGCAGCGTCAGCCGCAGCCGGCTTCCATCTGCGCGAGCTGGTCGATGAGCTGCTCCGGGTCGCGCGCGGCGCAGAGGGCGTCGGCGGCGTTGTGGCTGGCGAGCCTGGCCACCTGCGCGAGCAGCTCGAGGTGCGCGCGGCCGCCCTCGCCGCAGATGAGGACCACGAGCAGCCGGAGCGGGGCGCCGCCCGGCGTCGGCACCGCGAGCGGATCGGCCAGCGTCGCGAGCACGGCCGCCTGGCAGGAGCCGGGGACGATCGCGTGCGGGACCGCGACGCCGTTGCCGAGCGCGGTGGGCGACTCGCGCTCGCGCCGCAGGAGCTCCTGGGCGAGCGCGCTCGCCGACAGCGCGCCGCACTTGGGGACGAGCCGGGAGGCGGCGACGTCGATGACGTCCTCGATGTGCGCGCACGAGAGCTGCAGGACGATGCGCTCGGGCGTGAGCAGCTCGCTGAGCCGCCGCGCGGGCGCCACGCCGAAGGGCGCGCTCACCGGGAACTCCGCGTCGATGAACGCCTTGACGCGCGCGAGCTGAGGGCCGCTCAGGTTGCGGCGCGCGAGCTCGAGGAAGAGCGCGTTCGCCGCCGGGACGCGCTCGAGGTAGCGGGAGACGAGCGGCTCGACCTGGTGGCCGAGCTCCAGGAGCACCGCCGGAGGGAGCTCGAGCGCGCCCGCGATCGCCGTGAGCCGGTCGGGCGTGGGGATGGCGTCGTGCCCGTGCTCGACGCGGCTCAGGTAGGCGCTGGAGACGCCGATGCGGTGCGCGAGGGCGCGCAGGCTCAGGCCCGCCTCGACGCGGAGGAGCCGCAGCGCGGCGCCGAACTCGGCGAGCGCGCGCGCCCGCGCGGCGCTGTCGGCGTCGGAGAGCGCTGGCATGGGTCAGGTGCGATCGGGCCCGGCCGTGAGCGCGGTCGAGAGCATCGGCTGGGAAGGCGCCGGCGCCTGGGCGGGCACCGCCGCGGGCTCGTAGCGGCGCACGACGAGCAGCGACGTCGGGCACCCCTGGATGATGTGCTCGGCGCGGATGCCGAACCGGCGCTGCGCGAGGCCCCACTCGGACCCGACGCCGACGAGGACGAGATCGTAGCCGTGCTTCGCCTCCTCCAGCGCCGCGTCGGCGGGCGAGTCGTGCTCGACCACCTTGAGCGTCACCTTGGACTTGCGCAGCGCGCCGTCCTCCTGGCCCTCGAACACCTCGTCGACCATCTCCTGCGCGCCGAGCGCGTCGTCGGACCGGCGCTTCGGGTTGACCACGTGGAGGATGGTGACGTCGGCGCCGACCTGCTGCGCCAGCCGGCGCGCCAGCGCGAGCGCCGCCTTGTCGTGGGCCGTGCCGTGGAACGGCACGAGCAGCTTGCGAATCGCCGCGAGCCCGCGATCGATGAGCACGCCGACGTCGGTGCGGGCGCCGCGCATGACCTCGTAGACCGTGCCGCCGAGCACGGTCTGGCTGAGCAGCGGCTTGTGCCAGCCGACCAGCACGAGGTCGGCCTGCTTCACGTCCGCGACGTTGCAGATGTCGTGGCTCGGCTTGGGCGAGACGAAGGACAGCGAGCGGACCTCGACGTCGAGCTCCTTGGCCCGCGACAGGAGCGGCGAGAGCGCGGCCGCCCCCTGCCGCTCGGGCCCCTGGTCCATGTGGAACGAGCCGCGGTCGGTCGGCGGGATGAGGCGCAGCGCGTAGAGGCGCCTCGCCTCGGAGCTGCGGCCGGCGAGCGCGCTCGCGAGCGTCACCATGCCGGGGCCGGTGCGCTCGTAGGAGACGCACATGAGCACCGTGAACACGCCCGCCGCGGCCGGCAGGGGCGTCCGGTCGGGGACGTCGGCGAGCTCCTTGGCCAGCTCCTCCGGCGGGTAGATCCAGCGCAGGAGCGGCGAGGTCATGAAGGTGGTGACCAGCGCCATGAGCACCATCATCGTGAACAGCTTGGGCGAGATGATGCCCAGATCGAGCCCGAGGTTGAGGACGATGAGCTCCATCAGCCCGCGGGTGTTCATGAGGATGCCGATCGCGCTGGCCTCGCGCCACTTGAGGCCCGTGATGCGGGCGGCCACGGCGCTGCCGCCGAACTTGCCCGCGCAGGCGACCACGATGATGAGCCCGCACATCACCCAGCCGTCGGCCGAGTTGAGCAGCCCGATGTGGGTGCGCAGGCCGCTGAAGGCGAAGAAGAGCGGGAGCAGGAAGACGACCGCGAAGTCCTCGAGCTTCTCGGCCAGGCTCTGCGCGAAGCCGGTGCCCTTCGGCATGATCGCGCCCAGCATGAAGGCCCCGAACAGCGGGTGGATGCCGATCATCTCGGTCGTCCAGCTCGACACGATGAGCAGGAGCAGCGTGATGGCGACGAGGTCCTGCGAGAGCCCTTCCTTGCTGGCGCCGCGCTCGCCGAGCCGGGCCAGGAACGGCCGGACCAGGAACATCATGCCGGCGATGTAGGCGAGGGCGAAGAACGTGGTCCACACGGCGCCCACGAGCCCGGTGGAGCGCGCGATCGAGACGACGAAGGCGAGGATGCACCAGGCGGTCACGTCGTCGACGGCGGCGCACGTGATCGTGAGGGCGCCGACCTTCGTGCCCAGCAGGCGCTTGTCGGTGAGGATGCGCGCGAGCACGGGGAAGGCCGTGATGCTCATCGCCACGCCCATGAAGAGCGTGAACGACGAGAACGGCACCGAGCTGTCGGAGAGCCGCGGGTACAGGTACAGCGAGAGGAGGCCGCCCAGCGCGAACGGCACGACGATGCTCGTGTGGCTGATGAGGACGGAGGCGTGGCCGCGCCCGCGCAGGAGCTTCGGATCGAGCTCCAGCCCGATGAGGAACATGAAGACGATGAGCCCTACCTCGCTCACCAGCTTCAGGAGCGGCAGCGACTCCTGCGCGAACAGGGCCGCCGACGTGTCGGGAAAGAGCCAGCCGAACAGCGACGGGCCGAGCAGGATGCCCGCCGTGACCTCGGCGATGACCATCGGCTGCTCCAGCTTGCGGGCGACCAGGCCCACGAGCCGCGCGCAGGCGATGATCAGGAACGCCTGGATGAGGAAGCGAGTCAGCGGATTGTGGATCAGGTTCTCCATGGAGCGCGCTCCCTCCTGGTAAGTGTTAAGTTATCGCTTATCAGCGGCCCGTCTGGGCTGTCAACAAAGGATGCGGGGCGTCAATGCGAGCGGGCGCACCGAAGGATGAGACCGGTGCGAGCGCGCGAGAGTGTGTCGTGGAGGCGCGCGCCGCGGACGCATGTGGGCCGGTGAAGGCACGTCAGCCGCACCCCCGCGGCCGTGCAGCCGTGGCACAGAGAAGACAACCGGACGGACTCTGCTGTCAACGATGGCGCGCGAGCGTCCCTGAAGCGGCGCGGCGCCCTGGCGCGGGCGGCGGCGCCTACCAGTCGGCCGGCATGTAGTCCTTGAGGAACTGGCCGTGCACGTGCTGGCCGCTCAGCAGCCCGGAGAAGATCGGGTCGCAGATGCGGGCGGCGCCGTCGACGATGTCGAGCGGCGGGTGAAAGCCGTGCTCCTCGAGCTTGCGGGCGGCGAGCGCCGCGGGGTCCTCGTCCGTGACCCACCCGGTGTCGACGCTGTTCATGAAGATGCCGTCCTTCGCGTAGTCGGGCGCGGAGGTGCGCGTCATCATGTTGAGGGCGGCCTTCGCCATGTTGGTGTGAGGGTGCCTGTCCGTCTTGTACCGGCGGTAGAACTGCCCCTCCATCGCCGACACGTTGACGATGTGCCTGTCGAAGGTGGGCTGTCGCAGCATGAGCGGCTTCAGCCGGGAATTGAGCACGAAGGGGGCGACCGCGTTGACGAGCTGGACCTCGAGCATCTCGGCGGTCGGGACCTCGGCGAGGGTCAATCGCCAGCTGTTGATCGCCCGGAGATCGACCTGCTGGAGGTCGGGGTCGTAACGGCCCTTGGGGAAGAGCACGTCGTCGAGGGGCTCGTCCCCGGGGCCGGGGATCTGGGAGAGCAGCGCGGGCTCGCGGAGGCCGGCGGAGGGGTCGCCGCCGGCGACGAGGGGGAGCGCGCCGCGCGCGCGGAGCGCGTCGTACTCCTGGAGCGGCGGCCGCGCGGCCTCCGGGAGGGCGTGGACGGGCGCGGTCTCGCCCTCGATCAGGTGACCGTAGAAGCCCGGCGGGCGCCGCACGGTCTGGCAGGCGTTGTTGATGATGAAGTCGAGGCGGTCGAGCGTGCGGAGGAGGTGGCGCGTGAAGCGCTCGACGCTCGGCGTGTGGCGGAGGTCGAGCCCATAGATGGAGAGGCGCGAGCCCCAGCCGTCGAAGTCGCGCTCGGCCGAGAAGCGGCGGGAGGCGTCGTGCGGAAAACGGGTCGTGACGATCACCCGCGCGCCGGCGCGGAGCAGCATGATCGCGGCCTGATAGCCGATCTTGACCCGGGCGCCGGTGACCAGCGCGACGCGGCCGCCCAGCGGCGCCGTCTGGCTGCGCTTCGCGAAGTTGAAGTCGCCGCAGGGGCCGCACATCGCATCGTAGAAGAAGTGCACCCTGCGGAACTCGGCCTTGCAGACATAGCACTTGCGCGGCTTCGCGAGCTCCGGCGCGCCGCGGTCGCTCGGCGGCGCGGGCTCGGTGGCGGCGGGCTCGGTGGCGGCGGGCTCGGTGGCGGCGGGCTCGGTGGCGGCAGGCGAGGAGGGGGAACCCAGCGCGCGCGGGGGAGCCAGCGCGAGGGCGTCCGGCGTCCGGAACACGGGCTCACGGCGGGCGACGCGGATGCCGACCGCGTCGAGGAGCGCGGTGTCAGCGGACCTCTGCGCGCGCCGGTCGCTCTTGCGGAACGCCCTGGCGAGCTCCCGCTGCTCGGCGCGCTCGGGGCGCGAGACGCGGCCGGCGGCGAGGAGGAGACGGCGGCGATCCTCGGCGCTGATCGAGGCGAGCTGCGCGCGGTCGTCGACCAGGGACTCGAGCACCCTCAGGCACGCGTCGAGATCGGCGGGGGTGAACGGCCGGCCTGCACCGGCAGCTTCGCTCTCGGAGCTCATCGAAGCGGCGGTGCATAGCACGCGGGCGCGCAGGAGCGAACCGGGGGCCACGGCGGCCAGCGAAGGTGCGGACGGCCCGCGAGCCCGTGGAAGGGTGAGGCGCGCGGAGGATCAGCGCTGATACGGGCAGGGCTTGCCGTCCGCGCCCGTCTCGGCGGGCGCGCCCGAGGCATCGAGGGTCAGCGTGGTCGGGAACGGCTGGCCGCCCGGCCCCTGCGACGCCTCGGCCACCGACAGCGAGACGGCGTCGCCGGAGCGCTTGAACCCCCCCTTGCGGTGGATGATGCCCGACCAGATGCACGCCACCCGCGGCGGACAGGGAGAGACGCGATCTTCCGCGGCGAAGCTGCCGCCCTTCGCGAAGGAGAGCACGCGCTCGTATTTGCGCGGGGCGCACGCGGCGGATCTCCAGGTGCCGAGCAGCGCCTCCTCGCCGGGCCCCGGGGTCGTCGTCGGCGCCGGCGTCGTCGACGCGGAGCCGGTCGGCGCCTGCGTCGGCGCAGAGCCGGTCGGCGCCTGCGTCGGCGCAGAGCCGGTCGGCGCCTGCGTCTCCGGCGGCCCGGAGGGCTCCACGGTCGAGGCCGGACGAGTCGGCTCGGGCGCTGGCTCTCGCGGCCCGTTTCCGGTGCATGCAGCGAGCCACGTGAGCAGCGCGACGAGGGGGAGCGTGGAGGTTCGCATCACGCGCGCTCATCCCATGTCGGCTCAACGCCCGCAACCGCGAGCGGCATCGGGGCGAGGACGCGGACGGCGTCCCTCGACGAGGCCGGCCCGCGCTACTGCAGCAGCGCGAGCAGGTCCTCCCGCGTCAGCGAGACCGCCCTGTCCGCCTCGCCCAGCGCGGCGCCCGCGATCGCGCGCTTCCGCTCCTGCAGCGCGAGGATCCCCTCCTCGACCGTGTCCTTCGCCACGAGGCGGTGGACCATCACCGGGCGGTGCTGCCCGATGCGATGGGCCCGATCGGCCGCTTGATCCTCGACCGCCGGGTTCCACCAGGGGTCGAGCAGGAACACGTGATCCGCCGCGGTCAGGTTGAGCCCGGTGCCGCCCGCCTTCAGCGAGATGAGCATCACCGGCGGGCCGCCCGCCGACTGGAACGCCGCCACCACGCCGCCGCGGTCGCGCGTCGCGCCGTCCAGGCGGTTGAACGGGATCCCCGCCTCGGTGAGGTGCGGCTCGACGAGGTCGAGCAGCGAGGTCCACTGCGAGAAGACGAGCGCCTTGTGGCCGTCCGCCACGCACTCCTCGAGTGCCTCGAGCAGCCGCATCACCTTGGAAGACGGCGTGACCCGCGACGCCGGCGGCAAGTCCGCGGCGCCGGCGCTCGATCCGGGGATGAGCGCCGGGTGGCAGGCCGCCTGGCGCAGGCGGAGCAGCGCCTCCAGCGCCGCCATGACGCTCGCCCCCTCCGCGAGCTTCGCCACGACGTCCTTGCGCGTGGCCGCGCGCACCGCCTCGTAGAGCTCGCGCTCGGCCTCCTCGAGCTCGCAGTAGAGCACCATCTCCGAGCGAGGCGGCAGCTCGGGCGCCACCTCGCGCTTCATGCGCCGCAGCACGAAGGGGCGGATCTTCTGCCGCAGCTCGGCCGCCGCGCCCTGCACGCCGTCGGCGATCGGCCGGCCGTAGCGGTCCTGAAAGGCGCTGCGCCCGCCAAGCAGGCCGCGGTTCGTGAAGTGGAGCAGGCTCCAGAGCTCGTCGAGGCGGTTCTCGACCGGCGTGCCGCTCAGCGCCACCCGCAGCTCGGCGCGGAGGGCGAACGCGGCCCGCGCCGCCTGGCTGTCGGGGTTCTTGATCGCCTGCGCCTCGTCCAGCACCACCACGTCCCACGCCTGCGCCGCGAGCAGCTCGACGTCGTTGCGGAGCACGGCGTAGGTCGTCAGCGTGATGTCGGCCGCGGGGTCGAGCGCGCGCCGCGCGCCGTGGTAGATCGCGAACCGGAGGCCGGGGCGGAACCGCCGGATCTCGTCGGCCCAGTTGTGGACGACGCTGCGCGGGCACACGACGAGCGTCCGCCCGCGCACCGCGCAGAGCGTCTGCAGCGTCTTGCCGAGCCCCATGTCGTCGGCGAGGACCGCCCCGAGGCCGGCGTCGCGCAAGAACGACAGCCAGTCGACGCCGCGGCGCTGGTACGGGCGCAACGTCGCCGTGAGGTCGGCCGGCAACGGCGCCTCGGGGAGCGACGCGAAGCCGTCGAGCAGCGGCATCAGCTTGTCGAAGCCGGACGGGCGCGGGTGCTCGATCTCGTCGCAGAGCGCCGCCAGCCCCGGGAGCGCCGCCGGCGGCACCTCCTTGTCGTCGCGCCGCGCCGCGAGCAGGTCGGCGACGCGCGCGCCGTACTTCTCGAGCCACGCCGCGGGCAGCGGCGCCCACCCGCCGCCGAGCAGCGGCACGAGCGGCAGGCCGTCCTGCCACGCGCGGATCACGGCCGCGGCGTCCGCGCGCTTCTGCGGTGCGCCGGCGCCGTCGCCCCCGTCGCCGTCGCCCTCCTCCTGCTGACCGCTCGAGAGCGCGAACTCGACGTCGAAGGTGCGGTCGTTGATGACGAAGCGCGGCGAGAGCTCGGCCCGGCCGAAGATCTCGCCCCGCGCGTCGGAGAAGGCGCGGGTGTCCCACGCCTCGAGGCGCGAGGCGAAGCGGATCGCCTCGGCGCCGTCGAAGTCGACCCGGCGACCAGGGATGAGGTGCAGCTCGTCGCGGAGACGGACGAGCAGCACGCGCTCAGCGGCCTCGTCGCGGACCGGCACGGGGCCCGACAGGTGCACGAGCCGGCCGTTCTCGATGCGCGCCTCGGGCGGGTCGCCGTAGACGAGGCTGGGCACGACCGAGAGCGTGTGGTCCTTCTGGCTGAGCTCGAGGAGGATCCGCGGCCGGGACGCGCCGCCCGCGCGGGGCAGGCGGTGGCTCTGGACCGTGACCGGGACGCGCTTCTTCAGCTCCGGCAGGACCTGGGTCACGAGCTTGCCGAGGTCTCCCCGCGAGAACACCCGCCGGAGCGGCAGGCGCTCGAGCTTCGGGCCCGTGAGGTCCGTCTCGCGGAGCAGGTGCAGCGTGCCGCCGCACCGGACGACGCCCGACGCGATGACCTCGTCGATGCGCGGGTCCCGCTCCACGATGAGCGCCACGCCGTCGTCGTGATCGCGCACCATCGCGCGGGGGCCGATCGCCTCGCTGGAGATGCGGACGGGCGCGCCGTCGAGCTCCACGTCGGCGACGCCGGCCAGCGCGGCGAACAGCTCGGGCTGGCGATCCGAGGGGAAATAGCCGTGCTGCTTGGTGCCCACGAGCCGGTCCACCGCGAGGTCCTCGTGCGTCGGGTAGAGCTCGGGTAGCTTCGGCCCGGGCCGCTCGGCGCCCGCCGGGCCCCGCGCGGCGCGGCCGGTGAGGCTGGCGAGCGAGATCCGGAGCGGCTCCTCCGCGCCGCTCGGGTGCACGATCATCCGCTCGAGCGAGAGCACGAGGCCCTTGCGCCGGAGCCGGTACCGCAGCCGGGCTGGCTGGGCCGACGCAGCGGGCTGCCCGGCGGCTGGCTGACCCGACGCGGGCGGCTGACCCGACGCGGGCGGCTGGCCCGATGCGGGCGGCTGACCCGACGCGGGCGGCTGACCCGACGCGGGCGGCTGGCCCGACGCGGGCGGCTGGCCCGACGCGGCTGGCGAGGCCGACACGGCCGGCTGCGAGAGCGAGATGGCCGCCGCGACGGCGTGGGCGCAGGGGTCGACCTTGCCGCCGCAGTCGCACGTCCACTCGGCGTCCGCGGGGTAGAGGGTGACGGTGGGCGCGACGGGCTGGCCCGCCGCCTTGACGCGGATCACGACGGTTTCGCCGCGGTCCTCCCGGCCGAAGGCGGCGCCCTCGCGGGCGAGCTTCACCCCCTGGGACCAGAGGCCCGGAAGACAGGCTTTTCTGATGGCTTCGAGAAGACCCTGCACAGCGACTCCAGACACCGACGCCGACCCCGCTCGGCGCGCTCGCGCGCTCTCCCGGGGACCGGCGCCATCCTTGATCATGTTCACAGGAAGGTGGAGAGAACGCGAAGACTATCAGGCGTCCTGTTCCACCGCCTCGTGTTCCAGAGCCCCGGAGCTCGCCAGGCGAGCGCGGGGCGCTGCTCTAGCAGGAATCCGCGCGCCGCGCGTTGACGAGGCGCACGAGGCGCGCGCTACCTGCGGGTGATGTGCTCCCGGTAGCGGGCGGTGAGCTCCATCCAGCGCAGGGTGAGGATCGGCTCACGCTCGAGCCGGTCCTGCCAGCTCGTGTCGACCGCCTTCCACAGGTCCCGGTCCGCGATGCCGTGGCGCAGGAGCACCTGGTCGAACGACGAGGCCGCCCCGACCGCGGACTCGGCGCAGAGGGCCGCGTACTGCTGCAGGCTGAGCGAGGGCAGCTCGCGCCGCTCGCGCCGCTCGCGCCGCTCGTCGAGAGCGTCTCGCTGCGACGCTGGCTCAGGGGCCGTGGAGCCCGACCGCGCCAGCGCGGCCGGAGCGACGCCGACCTCGCCGAGCTCGCCGCACGGCCGCCGGAGGGTGACCCCCGACCGCGCGCTGCCGCCGTCGAGCTCCAGCAGCTCGGCGTCGGGCGGCAGCTTGATCGTGGGCAGCGGCATGGCCCGCGGCACCTGGATCGTCTCGTCGGTGTCGCCCTCCGACGGGTGGCCCTTGGCGCTCGCCAGCGGGAGTATCCCGGACTGTGGCGCCCAGGTCGCGCGCCGCGGGGGCACCGAGGACTCGGCCCCCCAGGCGCCCCACCGCGAGCCGGCGCGCTCGCCGTTCGGCGCCGAGAACGACAGCACCGGACCGGCGTCGGTGATCTCCATCTGCAGGACGAGCTCGCCGTCCCTGCCGCGGACGACGAGCCGGTCGCCCGAAGGGGTCGCCTCGATCATGTAGCGACGCCCGGACGAGAGCGAGACGGTCGCGGACGGGACGAGCGCGTCGCCCGCCGCCCCCCGCGAGTCGATGGCTTCCTCAGGACTGGGCGCCGGCTGCTGCAGCGCGCGCTCGGAGACGGATGGATCTCCACTCATCGAGACGCCGAGCGTAACGCGGCGAGCGCGCGCATCGCGAGCGCTTTCCGCGGTGATCCAGCGGTCTTCCTTCCTTCCCGCGCGCGGAGGTGGGAGTTGCGCGGCTCGCCTGCGCGCCGCTCGCCTGCACGCCGCGCAGCTGCGCGCGCCTCCGCGGCGCGGCGCGGATGCAGGAACAGTAGGCCGGCCCGGCCCGCGCCTCGACGGTGACCGAAGCGGTGACGCGCAGTTGCGCTCGGGCGCGTCCCGCCACAGAAGGCATACTGGACGCAGCGAGTTTCCATTTCGGAAAATGAACAACTGCGCCCACGCCCGCGCCACGACGAAAAAGTCGGCGCACCGCGCGATTCCTTAGAATTCGCCAGCTCGAACCGCAATGCGCCAGGCGGCGTGATTCCTGGGGTTCAGCGGCGCGATTTCGCCTTGAACGCCTGGATCTGTAGTAAGTCGAGGACCGTGAGCTCTGCCCCAAAGGAGGTCTCGTGAAGAGGACTTGCCTCGCGATTGCGCTGCTGTTCGCCGCGTGCCTCGAAGGTTGTGATCTGACAAGCACCGTGGTTTACGAGACGTGCGCGGAACAGTGCAGCAGAGAGCTCGACCCCGACGCGTGCATCGCTCGGTGCGGCACGTGCCCCGGGCAGTGTGTCAATCCGACGCCGGAGGGCTTCGACGGCCCTGCCCTGCTCTGGGTCGGCAGGACGGTGGATGAGCCCCAGTGCCCTGAGAGCGCCCCCACCACGGTGTACAAGGGGTACGAGACCCCCGACTATCCCATCGAGTGCAGCCGATGCCTGTGCGGCGAGCCAGCGTGTACGCTACCTGACGAGCTCAGGGCGGCCACCTCGATGAGGTGCGATGGATCGCTGCCCGTGCCGCTCGACGCCCGGGACATCCTGAACGGCGCCTGCGTGCCGGCCAACGAGGCCCTGGTGAGCGATCGCAAGTCGCTGCTGCTCGGCTCACCCACGGTGACGCCGTGCGAGCCCATGATCGAGCTCGCCCCCGTGCCGCGCATCCTCCTCTACTCGCGGTGGTACCGCTCCGGGAAGGCGTGCGCTGGCGTGGCCCGGGAGGGGGTCTGTGCCTCTCCGTCGAAGACGTGCGTGCCCGCCGAGCAAATGCGGGACTTCTCCCAGTGCATCATGCACGTCGGAGAGGGCGAGGTGACGTGTCCGCAGGACTACCCGGAGCAGGTCGTGCTCTACGACGGCATGAAGGACGAGCGCCGCTGCACGCCGTGCGAGTGCGGCCCCCCCACAGGGAGCGAGTGCTCTCTGATGCTCCTCTCCTATCGAGACGGGGCGTGCAGCGATCTGCTCACCGCCGGCGTGTCCAGCAAAGACCCGGGCTGCATCGCCCCGACACCCGGAGCCCAGCCCAAGAGCATGAAGGCGATCTGGCACGTCAACGAGCCCGGCAGCTGCGAACCGAGCGGCGGTGAGCTGAAAGGAGAGATCGTCCTCACCGGGCCCAGCACCTTCTGCTGCCAGACACGTCCGGGCAGGAACAGCTACTGACGGCCGCAGCGCGGGCCAGATGCGCCGCGTGCGGGGCTCCCTGAACCACGTCAGGCGTGACCAGACCAGCACGGGCGGGGGAAAGGTCTTCGCCGCAGGGGGGCGCTCGAACGACAAAAATCTCTCACTGGAGAGAAATTAAAAGACCAAGATACAATGCACTCCTTCTGCGCTCGGCCGGGCGCACAAAAGGCTTTACGTGCGCTCCAAAGTCAGTATCTACAGGATCACGACGTGGGGGCGATGACGCCGAGCCCACCTCCGCCGCGCGGCGGAGGTGCAGTGTCCAACCGGCGCCAGCGGTGTTGACGAGGGGGGCCACATGATGGGGTATACCGGCTGGAGGGGAGGCAGCGGGGTGCTTCGGGTCGAGGCGTTCACTCCGCTCGATGCGGCAGAGATCCCGCCCTAGTCGGGACGCCGATGCTACGCGCCGGCTGCGCCGCCATGCTCGTTGTCACCGTGGCAACGGCCCCGGCGCACGCGGATACGCCTAGGTCTGAATCGCAACGGAAGCCGCAGGAAGCGCGACCGGAGACGCAGGAGGAAGACGACATGTTGCGCGGCGAGATCTCCGTGTCCCCGCTGCTCGCGGTGGGCCTCCTCCCCGCGCTCGCCGGAGGGGCCGCGTTCGCCACGACGTTCCGCTGGCAGAACCTGTCGATCGGCGTCGAGGCGCGCATGTTCACCTCCCTGGCGGACACCTTCGCCGACGGCGTCCTGGTCCATGCGAGCCTCGCGATGCCGGCGCTCGGCATCTGCGGTCATCGCGGGGCCCTGTCGCTGTGCGCCGTGTTCGACGCCGGCGAGCTGCGGATCACGAGCGAGCCCGAGGTCAGCATCCACGCGCGCAAGCCCTGGGTCAGCTCGGTGGGCCTCCGGGCGGCCGGGGAATGGCCCTTCTCCGAGCGCCTGTCGCTGCGCGGGTTCGCCGAGCTGCACACGAACCATAGCCGCCCGTCCATCTGGGTGAACGACCGGGAGATATGGCAGGTCCCGCCGCTCTCCGCGGTGGTCGGCGTGGGGCTCGTGCTCCCCGTGGACGCCTTTTGACGGAGTCCCCCAGAGGCCGCTCCTCGGAGGGGGCGCGGCCGAGTCTTTCTCCACTGCCTGGCCTGAACGAGCGGGTCTTGACGCCCCGGTGAGCACCATGTCAGCAACGTCAGCAAGGAACACCGGAGCCGGCGCGGCAACGCTGGAGCGGCCGAGGGGCAGGGCGCCGGCGTGCCTCGTCGCGGCTGCCGCGGCGCTGCTCTTGCCCTGGCGCGTCAGCGCGGCGCCGCAGCGGACCGCGGTGCAGCTCGACTACCGGCGCGCGCCAGGGGCCGAGCGCTGCCCCGGCGGGGCGCTCCTGCGCGAGGAGATGACCAGACAGCTCGGCTACGACCCGGTGGATCCCGCGGCGGACCTGCAGGCCAGCGCCCTCGTGTTCCGCGGGCCGGGCAGGGAGATGCACGCCACCATGGAGCTCCACGACGCCGAGGGCGCGGTCACCTGGTCGCGGCACCTGGTCGCCTACAACGACGACTGCCGGGAGCTCGTCATGAACATGGCGCTCTCGCTCCGCGTCGCCCTCGATCCGAGCCTCCGCGTGCAACCCGCGCCCGCCCCGGTCGCCACTTGGGCGCCCGAGCCCGCGTCTCCCTTCGAGGCTGAGGCCGCGGCGCCGGTGCCCCCCCCGGCGGGGCCCGAGCTCAGGCTCGGGGTCGCGGCGGCCGCGGTGTTCGGCGTCCTGCAGGACACGACCCCTGGCACGGCGCTCCACGTCGCGCTCCGCTATCCTTCCTTCTCGATCGGCCTCGAGGGCCACGTCCAGTGGCCCGCCGCGATGACCGTCGACAGGCAGCCCGTCTTGACGTGGCTCGCGGCGGCCAACGCGGTTCCGTGCTCGCAGGTTCGCCATCTCTTCGCCTGCGCGTTCGTCTCGCTCGGGGTCGCGACGACCTCGAGCGCCGGTGTCGAGCTCGTCGATACATCATCGTTCTGGCTCGCCACGGGGCCTCGCGCTGGCATCGAGATGCCGTTCTCCGACCGGGTCGCCATCCAGGTTTACGGGGATATCGTGCTCCGCCTCTCGGAGCTACGTATCGAGACCCCGGAGGCCGTGCTCTGGGTTCCGCCCTCCGTCGGCGGGCTCGTCGGCGTCCGGGTGGACTTCCGCGTCGCGGGACGGCGCGAGGCGCCCGCGCCCCGCGCCGCGCTCGCGCGGGGCACGGGGGCGCCGCATTGACCAGCTTCGCGGCGGCGACGTCGCCGCGCTCGAGGGGGGAAAGAGATGGGGTCACCTTCACGCAAAAGCACGTCCGTGGAACCTTCCCATGCCTTCATGGCGGCCATCACCGACGAGCATTTCTCGTTCATCGCCCGCTACCTCGCCCGCCTCGGGGTCCGCGCGCAGGACATCGAGGATGTCGCCCAGGAGGTGCTCGCGGGCGCTTACCGCGCGCTGCCGCGGTTCGATCCGAGCCGGGGCAGCGTGCGGTCGTGGCTCATGGGCATCGCCACGCACCAGGCGTCGAATCACTTCCGGCGGGCCCACCGCCGGCGCGAGCGCCTCCGGCCGCTCGACGATCTCGCGGCGCTGCCCGACGGCACCCCCGACTCAGAGCAGCGCGTCATCGCGAGGGATCGGCGCAGCGTGCTCGACAAGCTGCTCGAGGAGATGCCGATGGAGCGCCGCTGCGTGTTCATCGCCCACGAGATCGAGGAGATCGACATGGCCGAGATCGCCGAGCAGCTCTCGATCCCCCTGAGCACCGCGTGGAGCCGGCACCGGCTCGCCTGGGTCGACATCGAGGCGGCGATGCGGCGGTGGCAGGCGCGGCAGCGCGGCCGCGGGCTCGCGCTGATCCCGTTCGGCGCCGGCGCGCTGGTCGAGGAGGCGCGCGCGGATCGCGAGCTCGGGCGCACGCTGCTCGCGCGGCTCTACCGCGGCGCCCGCGGCGCCCTGTCGCGGCGGCGGCTGGCCTTGACGGGCGGCGCGACCTCGAGGGCCGGCGTCGCCGGCGCGCTCCATGCCGTCGCGGTCGTGGCCGTCCCGTTCGCGGGCGCTGCGGTGGCCTTCGCGATCGCGCTGGGCGCGCTGGCCGCCGCCTTGCCCCGGACCCCTGCTGGACAGCGCGCCGCGCCCCCGCTCGCCCTGGTCGCCGTCGAGCCCCCGCCGCAGTCCACGGCGCCCGCGCCCGTGACCATGGCGCCCCCGCCCGAGTCGCTCGCGGCGCCGCCGTCCACGGACGCAGCGTCACCGCCGAGCGCAGCTTCCGCGGCGGCTGTCCCGCGGGACGTCGGCGCCGCGAGCGCGGGTGCCGGGATCGCGCGGAGCGCGGCGCTCCCCGGGCGCTCCACGCCGCGTCCTGCCGCCGCCGCGCCCCCGCGCGCCGCAGTGCGCGCGGTCGCGTCGCGAGATCAGGAGATCGCCGCGGAGCGCGCGCTCATCGACAGCGCGATCTCGGCGTTATCGAGCGGCCGTCGTGCGGAGGCGAGCAGTCTCCTCATCGAGCACCGCAGGCGTTTCCCCACGGGCCGCCTCACGGCCGAGCGAAACGCCGCCCTGAGCGCGCTCCGCGCCAGACCCTTCACCATTCCGCCCCCCTCGCCTCTCTAGCGATCACCCCGTCGACCGTCCATCCGCCAGAATCCCCCCTCTCCTCGTCACCGCGTTGCCGAGTCACCGCGTTGCCGAGCGGGGCTCACCCGCACAGGAGACGGGCCCAGATCGGCGTTTTCGGCGCGCAGGCGTGCTCCAGCACGCCGAGCACCGAAAACGTCGAGGTGGGCCCGTCTCCTGTGCGGGTGAGCCCCGCTCCTCACGTCCGTGGCGATTGGGGGGGGTCTCGCGGCAATGGAGTGCGCACAGAAGAACGTTTTTCGGGGGGCGATTGCTTTTTTTGAGATGGGGGGTCGGCTCCTCCTAATTAAACGAGCATGGGACAACCGCACCGCACCTCCCCTCCGCTGATGCCGATGGATAGACAGCGCGCCTTCGTCCGGCTCTTTCGGGGGAAGACCTACGACTCCGTGTGGAACTGGCTCAAGCGGCTCGGGGTCCCACGCCGCGACCGGCGAGACATCCTTCAGGACGTCTTTCTCGCTGGATACCAGAGCTTCCCCACGTACGACCCGCTCCGCGCGCGGCCGGAGCGGTGGCTCAACCGGATCACCGTCCACGTGGCCGCCCACTACCGCGACCGGGCGCACCACCGGCGCGAGGAGCTGTCGTCCGGCGACGCTCCGCGCGTGGCCGACGAGCGCCCGAACGCCGAGGAGCAGATGGACGCGGAGCAGACGCGATCGCTCATCCTGACGCGGCTCAGCTCGCTGGAGGCGGAGGAGCAACGGATCCTCATCGAGCACGACATCGACGGCGTACCGATGGCGACGGTCGCCGAGCAGCACGGGATCCCGCTGTCGACGGCGTACAAGTGGCGCACGCGCGCGATCGCCTCGCTGCGCGCGCTGCTGGAGGAGCCCCGCGCAGCCCCCGGGCGCCGGCCGACTCCGCGCGCCGCAGCGAGCGGCGCCGGGGAGCTGACCGCGCGGGCGGCGCGACCGACCGCGCCCGCGGAGCGACCTGCCGGGGCGGCCGCCGTGGGTGCGAGGCTGCACGCGAAGCGACCCGCCGCCGACGTGGCCGCCGCGAGCGCCAAGCCGCCCGCAGCGCCTCGCAGGCTGCCCCGGGGCGCCGCCCCGCTTCGCCGGAAGATCGGCGCAGCGCCGGCGCATGCGCCGGCGGGCACGTAGCGGTGGCGCGTGCGGCGCGTGGCGGTGACGCGTGCGGCACGTGGCGGTGACGCGTGCGGCACGTGGCGGTGGCGCGCGCCGCGCGTGGCGGTGGCGCGCGCGGCACGGTGACGTGCGCTTGCGCGCTCGACCGCTCCGGCCAGAAACCGCGCGCCCCGGACGCCCTCGGCAGCCCGCGCGCGAGCGCCTGCGAGAAAATCTTCAGGCCGATCGCAAGAGAAAGCGCCTCCGTCCCACGCGCGGGTAGTCGGGGCATATCGCGACGCGCTATGCTGGAACCTCAACGATGTACTACTCGACCGACGACCTTCGTATTGCAGGGCTCAGGCCCTTGATCCCCCCCGCGATCCTTATCGAAGAGATCCCCGTCAGCCCCGCGGCCTCCGAGACGGTGGCGCTGGCGCGCAAGGCCGCCGAGCGCGTGATCTCGGGCGAAGACGACCGGATCATCGTGGTGGTGGGCCCCTGCTCCATCCATGACCCCAAGGCCGCCCTGGAGTACGCCGCGCGGCTCCGGGAGGCGCGCGACCGGCTCAGCGACGACCTGCTCGTGATCATGCGCGTGTACTTCGAGAAGCCGCGCACCACGGTCGGCTGGAAGGGTCTCATCAACGACCCCGACCTCGACGGGAGCTTCTCGATCAACAAGGGGCTCCGCGTCGCCCGCGGGCTGCTCCGCGACATCGCCGAGCTCGGCCTCGCGAGCGCGACCGAGTTCCTGGACACGATCTCGCCGCAGTTCATCGCCGACTTCATCTCCTGGGGCGCCATCGGCGCGCGCACGACGGAGAGCCAGATCCACCGCGAGCTCGCCTCGGGGCTGTCGTGCCCCGTGGGATTCAAGAACAGCACCGAGGGCGACGTCCAGATCGCGGTCGACGCCGTGCGCGCCGCGCGCGAGGCGCACCATTTCCTGTCCGTCACCAAGCAGGGGATCTCGGCGATCGTGGCGACGCGCGGCAACTCGGCGTGCCACGTCATCCTGCGCGGCTCGCAGCGCGGGCCCAACTACGCGCCCGAGCACGTCCGCGAGGCCGCCGACCGCCTGACCAAGGCGGGCCTGCCGCGCCGGTTGATGGTCGACTGCAGCCACGGCAACAGCCAGAAGGACCCGTCGCGCCAGCGGGCCGTGGCCGAGAGCCTGGGCGACCAGCTGCGCTCCGGCTCGCGGGACATCCTCGGCGTGATGATCGAGAGCCACCTCACGGGCGGCCGGCAGGATTTCGCGCCGGGCAAGCCCGCCACCTACGGCCAGAGCATCACCGACGCCTGCCTCGGCTGGAACGACACGGTGCCGGTGCTCGAGCTCCTCGCGCAGGCGGTGCGGGACCGGCGGGCCAGCAAGGCGGCCTGACCCCACCGGGGCGCGCCCTCGCCCCGCCGGGCGCGCCCTCGCCCCGCCGGGGCGCGCCTGATAGCCGCCTCTGGCGGGGGCTGACGGCGATCGGCCCCATCGACGCGGCCATCCGGCCTGCCGCTCCCTGGGGAGCGCCGGCTCCCCTGCCCCGGCGCCTCCCCGCTCCCCGCGCCACCCGTTCGCCCGCTGCGCCTCGCGCCGGCGCGCGACGCCTCTGCCGCGCGGGCGCGCGACGCGCTATGCACCCGGAGCGCCGCGGAAGGAGCCATCATTCTCTCGGAGATCCTCGTCATCCTCGCCCTCGTGCTCGTGAACGGCATCTTCTCGGGCGCCGAGATCGCGGTCGTCACGATCCGCAAGACGCGGCTCGACCAGCTCGTGCAGTCGGGGAGCCGCCGGGCGCGCGCGGTCAAGCGCCTCCGGGACAACCCGGAGCGCTTCCTCGCCACCGTGCAGATCGGCATCACCGTCGTCGGCGCCACGGCGAGCGCCTTCGGCGGGTCGACCCTGGCGCAGAAGCTCACGCCGGTGCTCCACGCCGTGCCGTGGATCGGGGACGCGGCCGAGGAGCTCGCGCTCGCCGCGGTGGTCGCGCTCGTGTCCTTCCTCTCGCTCGTCCTCGGCGAGCTCGTCCCGAAGTCGCTCGCCCTCCGCAGCGCCGAGCGGTACGCGATGGTCGTCGGCCCGCCGCTCCGCGGGCTCTCGTCCCTGGCCCGGCCGCTCGTCTGGCTGCTCACGGCGAGCTCGAACGTGGTGCTGCGGCTCTTCGGCGACCGCACGAACTTCGTCGAGGCGCGCATCTCGCCCGAGGAGATCCAGCAGATCGTCGACGACGCCGCCCAGGCGGGCTCGGTCGACAAGCGCGCCGGCGAGATCGCCTCCCGCGCCCTCGATTTCGCCGGGCTCACCGCGCTCCAGGTGATGCTCCCCCGCCTCCGCGTCGTGGCGCTCCCGCGCGCGGCCACCGCCCAGGAGGTCCAGCGCATCGTGCTGGAGCACGGCCACACGCGGATGCCCGTCCACGAGGGCTCCAACGACAACGTGATCGGCTACGTCACGATGCCGGAGGTGCTCGCGCTGCTCTGGGGCGACGGGCAGTTCTCGCTGGAGAGCATCCTCCGCCCGGCGTACTTCGTGGTCGGGTCGATGCCGGCCGTCGACCTGCTCGCCGAGATGAAGCGGCGCCGGATCCAGCTCGCCGTCGTGGTCGACGAGCAGGGCGGCATGATCGGCATCGTCACGATGGAGGACCTGGTCGAGGAGCTCGTCGGCGAGATCTTCGCCGAGAACGACGCGCACACGCGCTCCGCCGAGACGATCCAGCGCGAGCCGGACGGGTCGGCGCTCGTGCCCGGCGACATGCCGGTCCACGAGCTGAGCCGGCAGCTCGCGATCGCGCTGCCGGACGACGTCCGCTGGTCCACGGTCGCCGGGCTCTGCATGGGGCTCGCCCGGCGCATCCCCGCGCCCGGCGACGTCGTGACGACCCCGGACGGGGCGGAGCTCCACATCGTCGACGCGAGCCCCCGGCAGATCCGCACGGTGCGGGTCCGCGTGCCGCCGCCCCCGCCGGCCGACCTCGACGACGAGGAGCAGCGCGGCGAGGGCTGAGCGCGCCTCAGGACGCGGGGGCGGGCGCGGCCCCGGCGGACCTCCGCTGGAAGTAGTCGACCACCACGTAGCGCCGCGCGAGGAGCCCGAAGACGAGGGCGGCGATGAAGATGAGCGCCGCGAAGAACAGGTACTGCATCGCGCCCGTGAACACGTTGAGCGCGGCGACGCCGGCGGTGATCAGGTTGCCGACCGTGACGGTGAGGTTCCAGAAGCTCATGATGGTGCTCTTCATCTCGCGCGGCGCCTGGGAATAGGCGAACTCGAGGCCCGTGGTGGACACGAGCACCTCGGCGAAGGTGATGAGCAGGTAGGGCGCGGCCTGCCAGAGCACGCTGGGCCGGCTGTCCGACGTCATCGCGAGCTCGATGGCGGCGACCGCGACGAACGAGAGCCCGGCGATCGCCATGCCGGCGGTCATGCGGCCGAGCGCCGAGAGGCGGAAGCCGCGCCGCTCGAGGGCGGGGTAGAGGATCATCGTGTTGAACGGGATGATCAGCATCACCATGAGCGGGTTCAGCGCCATGAGCTGCGAAGGGGCGAGCCTGTAGCCGAGGACGTCGAGATCCATGCGGGTCGCCTGGACCACCCACGTCGACCCCTTCTGGTCGAAGAGCGCCCAGAACACCGGGATGGGGGCGAAGATCGTCATCACCCGCAGGACGGCCCTGACGCCGTCGATCGCGCCCTCGGGGTGCCGCCCGCGCGCCGCATCGAGGAAGCGCCCGCGCGCGGCGACGCCACGCGCGTCGCGCCCGCCCCGGACTCCGTCCCAGAGGACGCGAAGGAACGAGTGGGGGTTCTCGCCGGTCGGGGGCACGTGCACGTACCTGTCGCGCCCCATCCAGAACACGAGCGTCGCGATCAGCATCAGGACCCCGGGGATCCCGAACGCGACCCGGGGCCCGAACCACTCGAGCGTCTTCGGGATCAGCGCCGACGCGAAGAACGATCCGAAGTTGATGATCCAGTAGAAGAGGGCGAACACGTGCTTGACGAGGTGCTTGTTCTCCTCGGAGAACTGGTCGCCGACGTGCGCGGAGACACAGGGCTTGATCCCGCCCGAGCCGAGGGCGATGAGCGCGAGCCCCGCGTAGAAGCCGGTCGGGCTGCTCTCGAAGAGCGCGAGGCAGGCGTGCCCCGCGCAGTAGACGAGCGAGAGCCAGAGGATCGTCCGGTACTTCCCGAAGAAGCGATCGGACAGGAAGCCGCCGAGGAGCGGGAAGAAGTAGCAGGCGCTCACGAACAGGTGGTAATTCGCCTTCGCCACGTGCTCGTTGATCAACATGGTGTTGATCATGAAGAACGTCAGGATGTTCTTCATGCCGTAGAAGCTGAAGCGCTCGCACCCCTCGTTGCCGATGATGTACTTGATCTGCGGGGGGAACGTGTCCGTGCTCGAAGCGGTTTGCGTCATGGCAGGCCCTCGATCGCGCGCCGCGCGCCCAGGCCCTCGTAGACCGCCTCCACCGCCCCGGCAATCGGCTGCGCCCGGCGCATCCGGCGCGCCCAGCCGTCCCGAAAAGACGCGCTGAAGCCGCCGAGCGGCCGGCGCGGGGCGTCACGGCGCTCGCCGCGCACCCCGCTGCTCCCGGCTCGGGCGCGCTGCCGTCGTTCCCGCGTCGTCCCCGCGTTGTTCCCGCGCGAACAACGCGCCTCCCGGCCCGGTGCGAAATGCCCCGCTGCGGCGCGACGCCGCGGCAGCGCGCCCCTCGACCGGCCCGCGGCCGCCGTGAAACACGGTACGCGCATTGCTTTGACTGCCAAAGGATCGTCGAGCAGGCATCGAGAGATTTCATGACCGTGCGACCCGGCCGCACCGCCCGGCGCGCGGTCGTCGGGGTCTCCCGCTCCATGACGCGCCGCTCGCGCGCATCCAGCAGGAGCCAGACAGCATGAAGTGGTCATTCAAGGTCGCCCGGATCGCCGGCATCGACGTCAATGTGCACGCGACGTTCGGCCTCATCGTCGCCGTGGGAGCGCTCGAGTGGAGCGGCCGCCACGGCGCCCAGGGGGCGCTGTTCGGCGCCGCGCTGATGCTGGCGCTCTTCGCCTGCGTGGCCCTGCACGAGCTCGGTCACAGCCTCGTGGCCAGGCGCTTCGGGCTCACGGTGCGCGAGATCCTGCTCCTGCCGATCGGCGGCGTCGCGATGCTCGTGGGCCGCCCGGAGAGGCCGCTCCACGAGCTGCTCATCGCGCTCGCCGGCCCCGCCGTGAACGTGGCGCTCGCCGCCGCGCTCCTCCTCGTGAACGGCGTGCTCGGCTTCCTCCCGGGGCTCACCGAGCTCGGGGCGGCGTCTAGCCCCTCGCTGCAGACGGCGCTCCTCTGGCTGCTCGGCGCCAACATGGCGCTCGCGGTGTTCAACATGATCCCCGCCCTGCCCCTCGACGGCGGGCGCGTGCTCCGGGCGGGCCTGTCGATGGCCGTGGGCCCGGCGCGCGCGACGTCCGCGGCCGCCGCGATCGGCCAGGTCATCGCCGTCGCGCTGTTCGCCTTCGCCCTGCTCTCGGGCCACCTCGTGCTCGCGTTCATCTCGGTGCTCGTGTTCCTCGGCGCCTCGCAGGAGCGGGCGACGGAGCGCGCGCGCACGATCCTCGGCGACGTCCCCGTCGGGCGCGCCTACAACCGCCGCGCGATCGCCCTGTCGCCCTGCGACCGCGTGAACGACGCCGCCGAGCACATCCTCACGACCTACCAGACCGACTTCGCGGTCATGCTCGAGGGGGAGCCGATCGGCGTGTTGACGCGGGCCGACGTGATCCGCGCGCTCGCCGAGGGCGCGGGCAGCGCCTACGTCGCCGGGCTCATGCGGCGCGAGGTCGTCCGCGTGGGCGCGGATCGCTCGCTCGACGAGGTGGCGCGCCTCATGTCCGAGAAGAGCACCCCTGTGGTCGCGGTGTACGACGGTGAAAGATACCTGGGCCTCATCAGCCACGAAGACATGGCCGAGGCGCTCACGCTGCTCCAGTTCCTGCCGGCGCCGCGGCAGGGCGGCGCCGCGTCACAGGCGGCGCCGCGCGCGCAGTGGACGTGACCAGCGCACCCGCGCGCGGAGCGGCGGCGGCGGCGGCGGTGGTGAAGAACGACGTGACGCGCGCCGGCGAGACCCGCGCGCGAGCCCTCGTCAGGCCGCGGCGCAAGCATTGACAGCCTGGAAGGCCATCAGCGTATCCTCCCCCCTCGGCTCCTCGTCACGACCCCCGTCGCCGGCATCTCTGCCGAGGGAAGGCTCATGCAAAAGCTCAGATCGCGCTTCAGGCTCGCGCCGACGTATACCCTGCTCTGGCTCGCCGCGGCGGTGCTCGCCGCCATGGCGTCGTGCTCGGACGGCGGCACCACCACGCCGTCGTGCGTCGCTCCGGACACGGACTGCGGTGGCGTCTGCGTCAACACGAACATGGACGCGAGCAACTGCGGCGCGTGCGGCGTCACCTGCGAGGGGGGCCAGATCTGCGCGGCGGGGGTCTGCGTGGACGGCCCGACCTGCGACGAAGGCGAGACGGCGTGCGGCGACAGCTGCGTCGATCTCCAGGACGACGAGGCGCACTGCGGCAGCTGTAACAGCGCCTGCGAGGACGGCCAGACCTGCGAGAACGGCGCCTGCCAGGAAGGCTGCCCCGCGGGGCGCGCCGACTGCGGCGGCTCGTGCGTCGACACGGCGTCCAACCCGGACCACTGCGGCGACTGCGACACGGCGTGCGACGAGGGCCAGACCTGCGAGGCCGGCGCGTGCCAGGACGCGGGCTGCTCCGAGGGGCTCACCGACTGCGACGGCGCCTGCGTCAGCACCGAGACGGACGAGGAGCACTGCGGCGACTGCGAGACAGCGTGCGGCGAGGATCAGACCTGCATCGACGGCGCGTGCGCGGACGGCTGCGGCTCGGGGCTCACGGCCTGCGGCGAGGCGTGCGTCGACGTCGAGACCGACTCCGCGAACTGCGGTAGCTGCGGCGCCGCGTGCAACGACTCGCAGGTATGCCAGTCCGGGATGTGCGCGTGCACGGTCGGCCCGGGGCGGGACCTCGGCAGCGCCGTGCCGCAGATCGTGAACGGCACGACCGCCGGCGGGTCGAACACGTACGCACCCTCGTGCGTGGCCACGAGCTCGAGCGAGCGCATCTTCTCGTTCACCGCCGCCACCGCGGGCGTCTACTCCTTCGACAGCAGCAACTCCCAGTACAACGTCGTGCTCGCCGTGCTCGACGCGGCGGGCTGCGCCGAGCTCGAGTGCAGCGCCGACCCGGGCGCCGCGGTCGTCACGGTCGACATGGCCACGGGCCAGACCGTCTATATCGTGGTCGACGGCGCCGATGACGAGACGGGCACCTTCGAGCTGAACATCACGCGCCGGAGCGCCTCGACCTGCCCGGCGGGCACGCTCGATCCCTCGGTCCCGCAGACGATCACCGGCAGCACGGTCGGCCGGCCCAACAGCGTGAGCCCCAGCGTGACGACGGAGTGCGGCGACTCGGACAGCCCTGACGCGGGGTACGCGTTCACGGCGCCGGTCGCCGGCGACTACACCTTCGACACGTTCGGATCGGCGTTCGACACGATGCTCCACGTGCGCAACGCGACCTGCCGGGGGGCGCAGCTCGCGTGCAACGACGACACGGAGGTCGAGCAGTCCGAGGTCACGGTGACGCTCGAGGCGGGCCAGACCGTCGTGATCGTTGTCGACGGGTCCCGCGACGAATCGGTGGGCGCGTTCACGCTCAACGTCCGGCGGGCCGTCCCGCCGGAGGTGTGCGACGGCAAGGGCGTGTGCGGCGATTCCGTCGAGGGGTGCGTCGCGTGCGCGTTCGAGGGGAACTGCGCGGACGAGCTCTCCGCCTGCACCGACAGCGAGGCCTGCCTCGAGTACGTGAGTTGCATCCGCACGTGCGCCACGGATACCTGCCGGGAAGCCTGCAGGGCGGGAGCCCCGGAGAGCGCCGCGCTCTTCGACGCGGCCCTCGTCTGCGCCTTGTGCAACGAGTGCCCGCTCGACTGCGCCGGGACCGACGAGGTCACGTGCCGGTGAGCCGCGGGGCGCGTTAGAAGCGGGGCGCCGGCCGTGGTAGGTGCGCGCGAATGCAGCGCGTCTTCAACGGCCATTTCTGGCACGGCCATTTCTGGACGATCGCTCCCTGGCTCAAGCACCAGATTCGCGCCACACCGCTCCCGCCTTCCTCCCCCTTCTCGGTGGATGTCGACGACCCCGCTGCCGGGCCTGTCCGGCTGCTCGGCAAGATCCGCCACCGGGAGGGGGCGAGGGCCATCCTCGTCATCGTCCACGGCCTCGGCGGCACGGCCGAGAGCTACTATGTGGTGACGGCCGCCGCGCAGGCCGAGCGCGCCGGGCTCGCGTCCCTGCGCCTCAACCTGCGCGGCGCCGCGGGCGACGGGGCCGGCATCTACCACGCCGGCCTGTTCTCCGATCTGCACGCCGCCATCGCCTCCCCCGAGCTCGACCGGTACGAGCGCGTGCTCCTCGTCGGCTACTCGATCGGCGGGCACATCGCGCTCCGCTACGCCGCCTCCGGCGCGCACGACCCGCGCGTCCGCGCCGTGGCCGCCATCTGCCCGCCGCTCGATCTCGAGCGGTCGGTCACCGCCATCGACCAGCCGGAGCGCTGGCTGTACCGCCGGCACGTGCTGTCGGGGTTGAAGGAGATGTACGCCGCCGTCGCGTCCCGCCGCGCCGTGCCCCTGCCCGTCCGGGAGGCGCTCGCGATCCGCACGATCCGCGAGTGGGATCGCCGCATCGTGACACGCTGGTTCGGCTTCCAGAGCCCCGATGCGTATTACGCGAGCGAGAGCGCGGCCCCGCGCCTCCGCGACCTGGCCGTCCCGTCGCTGATCGTCGCGACCGAGGCCGACCCGATGGTGCCGCTCGACACGGTGCGACCGGCGCTCGAGGCGCACCCCCTCTCGCCGCTGCTCGACGTCCAGTGGCTCCAGCTCGGCGGGCACGTGGGCTTCCCGCAGGCGCTGAGCCTCGGGTTCGGGGCCGTGCCAGGCCTGGAGTCCCAGGTCCTCCACTGGCTGGAGCGGCGCTGAGGCGCGCGCGGCGCCCGGGTGGCCGCGCGCGGCGACAGCGTCACGCCGGCGCGAGCGCGTAGACGTCGACGTCCACGCCCGGGCTGTAGAGCACGTGCGGCGCCCCCTCGGGCGCGGGCAAGCCGGCCGCGGCGACGACGCTCTCCTCGACCTGGCTCACCTCGGCGCGGTGGAGCGGATAGGGCACGTGGTGCACCTGTCCCATCTCGAGCTCGCCTTCGCGCCCGGCGAACAGCAGGTAGCGCTCGGCCAGGAAGTGCTCGAACGTCCCCGGCGCCGCGGCGCCCCCGTCGATCGCCGCGCCGACGCGATAGCGCGCCTCGAAGCGCGCGGGCACGGGGCCGGGCCAGCGCCGCTCGCTGCGATAGTGGACCTCGCCGTCCCGCGACTCGAGCGCCATCGAGGCGAAGTGATAGGGCAGGTGCCAGCCGGCCCGGGCCACCAGGACCGCGAGGGCCTTGGCCGCGTCCAGGCTGAAGAACCATACGCCCGGGTCCCGCCCCTCCCGGTGCACGTAGGTGCGGACGTTGAGCTCGTGGAAGTTCGAGATCCCCGGCACGCTCGGCGACCACCAGGGGCTGACGTCGCGCATGGTGAAGGCGACGACGCCGACGTAGGCCCTGCCCTCGAAGGTGTCGAGTTCGAGGCCGGACGGCACGACGGCGCGGAGCGCGGAGGCTGGCGTCTCCCAGTGGAGGAAGAGCAGCTCTCTCCACCGTTGGAAGCCCGCCGGGCGGCCGGAAGGACGGAGCGTGGGAGCGAGTCGATCCACGGTGACCGCAGGATAGGGCAGCGCGGCGCGAAGATCCCCCCTCGCGGTGGACGACGGCATGGGGATATCCTGCCCGCGGCAGCGGACGGAGACGGACGGCGACCAACGGCAACGGACGGCAACGACGGAGACGGAGCGGAGGGCAGGATGAAGAAGCTCATCAACGCGCCGGAAGACCTGGTCGGCGAGGCCCTCGAGGGCATGGCCCTGGCCCACGCCGATCTCCTCCGGGTGAACGCCGCGCCGCTCTTCGTCACGCGCGCGGAGGCGAAGGGCAAGGGCAAGGTCGCCCTCGTCTCGGGCGGCGGCAGCGGGCACGAGCCGCTGCACGCCGGGTACGTCGGGCGGGGCATGCTCGACGCCGCCTGCCCGGGGGCCGTGTTCACGAGCCCCACGCCGGACCAGATCGCCGAGGCGACGCGGGCGGTCGACGGCGGCGCCGGCGTGCTCCACATCATCAAGAACTACACCGGCGACGTCATGAACTTCGAGATGGCCGCCGAGCTCGCGCGGGAGGCGGGCACCTCGGTCGAGGGCGTGCTCGTGAACGACGACGTGGCGGTCGAGGACAGCCTCTACACGGCCGGGCGGCGCGGCGTGGGGACCACCGTCCTCGCCGAGAAGATCTGCGGCGGGGCCGCCGAGGCGGGGCGCCCGCTCGACGAGGTGGCGGCGCTGTGCCGGCGGGTCAACGCCCACGGCCGCAGCATGGGGATCGCGCTCTCCGCGTGCACCGTGCCGCACGCCGGCAAGCCCTCGTTCGAGCTCGGCCCGGGCGAGATGGAGGTCGGCATCGGCATCCACGGCGAGCCCGGCCGGCGCCGCGCCCAGCTGGAGCCCGCGGACCGGGTGGCCGAGATCCTGATGCAGCCGATCCTCGACGACCTGCCGTTCAAGCCCGGCGACGACGTGCTCCTGTTCGTGAACGGCATGGGCGGGACGCCGCTCATCGAGCTCTACGTCATCTACCGCAAGGCCCAGGCGATCGCGCGCGAGCGCGGCCTCAGGGTCACGCGCAGCCTCGTCGGGCCGTACATCACGTCGCTCGAGATGGCCGGCGTGTCGGCGACCCTGCTCAGGCTCGATGACGAGATGATCCGCTGGTGGGACGCGCCGGTGCACACGCCCGCGCTTCGCTGGGGAGCCTGATCGATGCAGACGCCCACGCAGACGCTGAGCGGCGACCACATCGCGGCGTGGCTCGAGCGCGCGGCCGACGTGCTGGAGCGCGAGAAGATGTTCCTGACCGAGCTCGACGCGCCGATCGGCGACAGCGACCACGGGGTGAACATGGCGCGCGGCTTCACGGCGGTGCGCGGCCGGCTCGACACCCTCGATCGCGGCGACATCGGCGCGCTCCTCCGGAACGTCGGAACGATCTTGCTGTCGACCGTCGGCGGGGCGAGCGGGCCGCTCTACGGCACGCTGTTCCGCGACGCGGGCCAGAAGGCGGCCGGCGCCGCGGCGCTCGACCTCGCGGCGCTGACGGCCTGCCTCGAGGCGGGCCTCGAGGGGGTGAGGCGCCGCGGCAAGGCGGCGCCCGGCGAGAAGACGATGGTCGACGCGCTCGTCCCGGCGGTCGACGCGCTCAAGGCCGCCCAGAGCGCGCCGCAGCCCGCGGGCGCGCGCTCCGACGGCGCGCCGACGGAGCGCGCCTCGATGGCGGACGCGCTCGCCCGCGCCGCCGAGGCCGCGCGGGCCGGGGCGGAAGCGACGGTGCCGCTCATCGCCCGCAAGGGCCGGGCGAGCTACCTCGGCGAGCGCAGCGCTGGGCACCAGGACCCCGGCGCCACGTCGTGCTGGCTCTTGCTGCGGAGCCTGGCCGCAACGGCAGGGGCATGAGCGGGGCGGCGGGCCGCGTCGGGCTCGTCCTGGTCTCGCACAGCCGCGCGCTCGCCGAGGCCACCGAGACGCTGGCCCGGCAGATGACCGGCGAGTCGGTCGCGATCGCGTGCGCGGCGGGCGCGGGCGCGGGCGGCGCCGAGCTCGGCACCGACGCCACCGCCATCGCCGCCGCGATCGAGCGCGTCTGCGGGCCGGCCGGCGCCGTCGTGCTGATGGACCTCGGCAGCGCGATCCTGAGCGCCGAGACGGCGCTCGAGCTGGTCGATCCGGAGCTCGGCGCGCGCACGCGCCTCACCGGCGGGCCGATCGTGGAAGGCGCGGTCGCCGCCGCGGTGCGGGCGGCGGCGGGCGGCACGCTGGATCAGGTCGCCGCGGACGCGCGGCAGGCGCTCGCGCCGAAGGCCGCGCAGCTCGGCGAGGCCGAGCGCCCCGCCGAGGCGATCGCCCCGGGGGAGACGGCCGCCGTCGCCGCCGCGACGACCGCCACCGTCGCGGCGATGACGACCGCCGCGACGACCGCCGTCGCCGCCGCGGTGACGACCGCCGCCGTCGCCGCCGCGACCGCCGCCGTCACCGCGGTGACGACCGCCGTCACCACGACGACGGCCGCGACCGCGGACGTCGTGATCGCCGATCCGAGCGGCCTGCACGCCCGCCCGGCAGCGCACCTCATCGCGCGCGCGGCGGCCTTCGACGCGGCGATCACCCTGGAGAACGTGACCAACGGCCGCGGCCCGGTGCGCACCTCGAGCCTGATCGCGCTCGCCTCGCTCGGCGCCCGCCGCGGCGACGTGCTGCGCCTGTTCGCGACCGGGCGGCAGGCGGCCGAGGCGGTCGAGGCGCTCGCGGCGCTCGTGCAGCGCGAGACGCCGGCGGCCGCGCCGGCGCAGGCCGCCGTCTCGGGCCTCGCGATCCCCGTCGCGCCGGGCGTCGCGCTCGGCCCGCTGGTCCGGCTCGTGCGGTCGACCCCGAAGGTCCCCGACACGGCGATCGACGATCCCGCGGCGGAGGCCGAGCGGCTCCGGCGGGCGCTCGACCTCGCGGCGCAGGACCTCGCCAGCGCGCTCCGCGGCAGCGACATCCTCGACGCCCACCAGGCGCTGCTCTGCGATCCGGCCCTCGTCGACGAGGCCCTCGCGCGCATCGCGCGGGAGCGCTGCAACGCGGCCTGGGCCTTCCTCCAGGCGATCGAGGCCGCGGCCGCGATCTACCGGCAGCTCGAGGATCCGTACCTGCGGGCGCGCGAGGCGGACGTCCACGACGTGGGCAACGCGGTGGTGCGCGCCCTGCTCGGCGGCGCCCCGGGCACGCTGCCCGACGGGCCGCCGGCGGTCGTCGTGGCCGACGACCTCACGCCGTCGGAGGCGGCGCGGCTCGACGCGGCGCGGGTGCTCGGCGTCATCGACCGCCGCGGCGGCCCCACCTCGCACGCGGCCATCCTGCTGCGCGGCGCCGGCATCCCGGCGGTCGCGGGGGCCGCGGCGCTGGTGCCGGAGGCGGGCGGCGCGATCGCCGGCCTCGACGGCGCGACAGGCGAGGTATGGCTCGACCCCGACCCCGAGACGACGCTCGAGATCGAGCGGCGGCAGGCGGCCCTGCGCGCCTCGCGGCGGCCGGCGTGCGCGCGCGACGGGCGCCTGCGCCTCGCGTGCGGCCGCGAGATCGAGCTCTGGGCGAACGTGGCCGGGCCGTCGGACGCGCGCGCCGCGCGCGAGGCAGGCGCCGTGGGGATCGGGCTCCTGCGCACCGAGATGCCGTTCCTCGGCCGCCTCGACGAGCCCGGCGAGGAGGAGCAGACCGCGCTGCTCGCCGAGATCTTCGCGGTGTTCGCCGGCGCGCCCATCGTGGTCCGCACGCTCGACGCCGGCGGCGACAAGGCGCTGCCCTACCTCGCGCTGGCGGCCGAGGCGAACCCCAGCCTGGGCGTCCGCGGCGTGCGCCTCTCCCTCGAGCGGCCGGCGCTGCTCGAGGCGCAGCTCCGCGCCATCCTCGTCGCGGGGCGCGGCCACGACGTGCGCATCCTGATCCCGATGGTCTCGACCGCCGCCGAGGTGAGCGCCGTGCGCGCCGCGCTCGATCGCGCGCACGAGGCGCTCGCGGCCGCCGGCAGGCCGCACCTCTGGCCCGCGGCCACGGGCATCATGATCGAGGTGCCGTCGGCGGCGCTGATGGCCGATCGCCTCGCGCGGCAGGCCGCCTTCTTCAGCATCGGGACGAACGACCTGACGCAGCACACGCTCGCGGCGGAGCGCGGGCACCCGCGGCTGCACGCGCTCGCCGACCCGGCGCACCCGGCGGTGCTGCGGCTCGTGCGCGCGGTGGTGGAGGCGGGCCACGCCGCGGGGCGGCCGGTCTCGGTGTGCGGCGAGGCCGCGGGCGATCCCGACGTCGCGCCGCTCCTCGTCGGCCTCGGCGTCACGCAGCTCAGCATGGGCGTCTCCGCTGTCGAGGCGGTGGAGGACGCGCTCGCCGGGGCCACGTTCGCGGAGCTCGCGGCCGCCGCCGAGGAGGCGCTCGCGGTCGACGAGGCGTCGGCGGCCCGCGCGGTCCGCGCGGCGGCGCGGCGGCCGGGCTGACCGCCGGCGGCGGTCGCTACAGCGCTCCGGCCGGGGGCGCGCCCTCGTGCGCCGAGCGCGCGGTGGCGTCCTGCGCTGGCTGCGGCGCGCGGACCGGGTGTCCGAGCACGCACGCGCCGTCGCCCGGCAGCTCCGTCGCCGCGTCGCACTCGGCGAGCTCCCAGCCGCGCGCCTGGTCGGCGTCCGCCCCCGAGAGGTCGGCGCCCCGCAGGTTCGCGCCGGTCAGATCGGCCCCCTCGAAGGTCGACTCCATCAGCGCGGCGCCCGACAGGTCTGCCCCGGCGAGGCGCGCGTTCCGGAAGCTCGTCTGGGTCAGATCGGCGCTGGCGAGCTCGAGCCCCGAGAGGTCCAGCCCGTCGAAATGGCGGTGACCGCTCCGCGCGAGCAGGCGCACGGCGGCGGCTCGGCTCGCGGCGTCGCCCGACGCGAGCGTGGCGCGCAGCCGGAAGATGGCGAGGCGGGACGGGTCGGCGCCGTGGACCAGCGTCGCGACGAGCGCGGCGAGCACGAGGCGGGCAGCGAGGGCGCGCGCGGCGCCGCGCTCCGTGCCGAGGAGCGGCAGCGCGAAGCTCAGGAGCGCCGCGCCCAGCGCGCCGCCGGCGTGCGCGGCCCAGAGGAGCCCGGGCGGCGGGATCTTCGCGAGGGCGACGGCGGTCGCGAGGACGAGGAGCAGCGCGCCGCCGGCGAGCGCGAGGCGCAGCTCGACCTGCCGCGCCACCAGGGGCACCTCCGCCCGCTGGTGCGAGGCGCCGGCGGCGCGGCGGGGCGCCCCCGCGGCCGCGCCGTGGCGGCGCGCCTCGGGCGGCGCGGGCATCCGCAGCGACTCCGGCCCAGCCCCGAGCCGCTGCGAGGAGGGTGCCTCGGGGATCCGCTGCGAGGACGGCGCGGTCATCCGCCGCGAGTCGGGCCCGGCCCCGAGCCGCTGCGAGCCAGGCGGCGCGCTCACCCGCTGCGACTCGGGCGGCGCGCTCACCCGCTGCGAGTCAGGCGCTGCCCCGAGCCGCTGCGAGCCCGGCGGCGCGCTCGCCCGCTGCGACTCCGGCGGCGCGCTCGCCCGCTGCGACTCCGGCGGCGCGCTCGCCCGCTGCGACTCCGGCGGCGCGAGGCGGCGGCTCCGCTCCGCGCTCTCGGCGACCGCGCCGGCGCTCGCGAGCGCGTCGCGCAGCAGCGAGGAGAACGACGCGATGTCGTCGAACGACGCGCCCGCGCCCGCCAGCGCCAGGACGGCCTCCTCGTCGAGGCCGGAGCGCTCGCACGCCGACGCGTCGACGCGGGCGCCCGACAGCGAGCTCGCCGAGGAGAACGAGCGCGGGAGCCTGGCCCCGCGCAGGTCGGCGGCCGTGAAGAGCGCCCCGCCGAGCAGCGCCCCGGACAGGTCGGCCCAGCGCAGGTCGGCGCCGGTCAGGTCCGCGTTGACGAGCGACGCGGCGTCGAGCCGCGCCCCCGCGAGGTTCGCGCCGCCGAGCTTCGCCCCGTCGAGGCGCGCGCCGGCGAGGTTCGCGCCCTGGAGGTCGGCGCAGAGCAGGTGCGCGGCCGCGAGGTCCGCGCCCGGGAGCTCGATGGCGGTGCTTTCACCGCCGCGGCGCGACGAGAGCGCGCCGAACAGCCTGTGGAGCGCGGCGGGATCCACGGCGGCGCCGCCTACTCGTCCGGGTCGATGGTGCCGATCGCGCTCGCGAACAGCACCTGCCCGTCCTTCATGTAGCCGTCCAGCGCGAACCACGCGTGCGTCCCGTCCCCGTCGAGGTCGCCCCGCGCGTACGCGGCCCACCTGCGGTCCAGCGGCACGTCGTCGGGAAAGTGATTGATCGAGACGGGCATCGGGGAGCCGCCGAGCCGATACCGATACTGGTACGACTGAGCTTGGGTGATCTCGAACCCAAGGCACTTCCAGCCCACGGTCGGGCTCCCTGTATTGTAATCCACGCCTGGTCTGGGGTCGGGCTGGTACTTGTGGCCCTGGACTCGATAGAACGCGTTGGGCACCGTGACCGCGTCGCTGCACAGCGGCTGCGCTGCCGGGCCGTCCGCTCTCGCCTGGAGCCGGTCGGCCGACACGACCACGGCCCTCGCGATGGCGCCGATCGTGTGCTTGGCCTCGGCCGACTTGGCGAGCACGAAGTACCTGGTCACGCCCTGGGTGGCCAGGGCGGCCAGGACCGCCACGATCCCCGCGGCGAGCATCACCTCGACGAGCGTGAAGCCTCGTCGCTCCCGCCCCCGAGATGCCCTATCGAACCCAGGCCGGAATTCCCTTACCACGATACATGTATAACCGGACTGTCCATCGATGAACAGGCGGAAACCCGGTATCCCGGCCGCGGGGCGCTGTTTGGTCGGGTGTTGTGGGGAGTGTGGCCGAGCTGGCGGCGCGTCACCCACGTTGGAGGCACGTCGCAGGCACGTCGCAGGCACGTCAGAGGCACGTGGGAGACATGTCAGAACACGCGGCCACGCGAGAGATGATGAGAGCGGCGGTGAGCCCGCGTTGTGTGCTGGCGCTCAGGCGCGCGGGCCGGCCGTCTTGGGCGGCGGGTCGCCGGCGAGGAAGGCCTCCAGCGCGTCGGCGATGCGCTCGCCGGTCTTGCCGTCCCACCCTTCGGGCACGGAGCCTCGCTTGCCGCGGCCGTCCAGGATGGCGTCGACCTCGCGCGCGATGAGGGCGGCGTCGAGAGCAACGACGGTGTTGGTCCCCTGCGTCACGGTGATGGGGCGCTCGGTGCCCTGGCGCATCGTGAGGCACGGGATCCCGAGCGCGGTCGTCTCTTCCTGGATGCCGCCGGAGTCGGTGGCGACGAGCAGCGCATTGCCCATCACGGTGACGAAATCGTCGTACCCGAGCGGCTCCATGATCCGGAGCCCCTTCGTCTCGCGGAGGCGCGCCGACAGGCCGAACGACTCGGCGCGCGCGACCGTGCGCGGGTGGACGGGGAACACCGTCGGCAGGCGCTCTGCGATCGCGGTGAGCGCGTCGAGCGTCGCGGCGAGCCGCTCGGCGCTGTCGACGTTGGCAGGGCGGTGGAGCGTCGCGATCGCGTACTTCTTCGGCTCGAGGCCGAAGCGCGAGAGCGCGTCGGTCTGCCGCTTGAGGGCGTAGTGCACGGAGTCGATCATGACGTTGCCCACGAACCGGACGCGCTCGGGGGGGACGCCCTCGGCGAGCAGGTTGGGGTGGGCGTCGTGAGAGGGCGTGAGCAGGAGATCGGAGAGCTGGTCGGTGAGGACGCGGTTGATCTCCTCTGGCATCGTCCAGTCGCGCGAGCGCAGGCCGGCCTCGACGTGCACGACGGGGATGCCGAGCTTCGACGCCGCGAGCGCGCCGGCGAGGGTGCTCGTCACGTCGCCGACGACGACAACCACCTTGGGCCGGTTCTCGATCAGGTCGGCCTCGACGCCGACGAGGACGGCGGCCGTCTGCTGGGCGTGCGAGCCGCCGCCTGCCTTGAGCGTGTGATCGGGCGTGGGCAGGCCGAGGTCCCGGAAGAACACGTCGCTCATCGTCGGGTCGAAGTGCTGGCCCGTGTGGATGAGCCGCATCGGTAGGCCGCGCGCCTTGAGGGCGCGGCAGATGGGGGCGAGCTTCATGAAGTTCGGGCGCGTCGCGGCGACGAGGTAGATCATGTCGACCGAGGAGCATGCCGTGGTCCGCGGCGGGGCACCAGAGGTTTGACGGAGCCGCGGGCGGGCGCGAGATTCGTCGATTGCGCCGGATCGGCGAGAGCGTCGATGTCGCCCGGATTCGAGCGCTGGACCGCGTTCCCCTACGACGGATGACCGCCGCGCGGCGCCGCCGTCACGGGTGGCTCGGCGAGGCGCCGCCGCGGTTCACGATCGCGCCCACGTCGGCCGGCGCGCTCCGGCGCTCGATCTCGGTCGCGCGGCGCGCCCGGCGCAGGCGCCACCACCGCTCGACGCTCATCACCGGCAGGATCGTCAGCGCCACGAGGGTCGAGTTGATCCACGCCCCCAGCGACAGCGGCGCCGAGCCGAACAGCGTGTGCATGAACGGCGCATAGACGAAGCAGAGCTGCAGGGCGAGGAGCGCGCCGATCCCGACGTAGATCCAGCGGTTCGAGAAGATCCCGATCTTGACGATCGAGTCGCGCAGCGACCGGCAGTTGAGCACGTAGAAGATCTGGAACAGCACGACCGTCGTGACCGCCGCGGTCTGGGCCTCGCGGTAGGCGACCTCCGAGACGATGCCGTCGCGCACCTCCGTGAAGTACTCGTACAGGAAGAGCCCGATCGCGCCCGCCGTCATCAGCACCGCGACGATCGCCGTGCGCACGAGGACGAAGCGGCTCAGGATCGGCTCGCTCGGGTCCCGCGGCGGGCGGCTCATCACGTCCTTCTCCATCGCCTCGAACGCGAGCGGCAGGGAGAGCGCCACCGTGGCCACCAGGTTGACCCAGAGGATCTGGACGGCCGTGATCGGCATGAGCGGCGCGCCCCCGATGATCGGGAAGGTCATCACCGCCACGAGCAGGATCAGCGCCTCGCCGAGGTTCGTCGGCAGCACGAACGCGAGCGCCTTGACCAGGTTGTCGTAGACCCGGCGCCCCTCCTCGACCGCCGCCCGGATGCTCGCGAAGTTGTCGTCCGTCAGCACGACGTCGGACGACTCCTTCGACACCGCCGTCCCCGTGATCCCCATGGCCACGCCGATGTCCGCCTGCTTCAGCGCCGGCGCGTCGTTCACGCCGTCGCCCGTCATGGCGACGACCTTCCCCTCGGCCTGCAGCGCCCTGACCAGGCGGAGCTTGTGCTCCGGCGCCACGCGCGCGAACACGTTCGTGGACCTCGCCGCCGCGCGCAGCTCGTCGTCCGAGAGCCGCGCGAGCTCCGTGCCGTTCATCGCCCTCGCGCCGTCGCGCACGAGCCCGAGCTGCTCGCCGATCGCCCGCGCGGTCGCCAGGTGATCGCCCGTGATCATCTTCACCGTGATCCCGGCCTCGTGGCACGCCTTGATCGCGTCGATCGCCTCCGGCCGCGGCGGGTCGATCATCCCCTCGAGGCCGAGCAGCTCGAACCCCTCCTCGAGGTGCGCCTCGTCGAGCGACGCCGCGTCGCGCGCCTCGTGCCCCTCGCGCCGCGCCGCCGCGGCGAGCACCCGCATCCCCTGCGCCGCCATCTGCTCCACCTGCGCCATCGCCCGGGCCCGCTCCGCCTCGCCGAGCGCGACGCGGCCGAGCACCGCCTCGGGCGCCCCCTTCATGAAGATCACCCGCTCCCCGCCGGGCGCCTCGTGGAGCGTCGCCATGAGCTGCCGCTCGGACGAGAACGGGACCGCGTCGAGCCGGGGGTACTCCCGGCGCGTCGCCTCGGCGTCCACGCCGAGCTTCTGCGCCGCGACGACGAGCGCGCCCTCGGTCGGGTCGCCCTCGACGCCGCACGCGTCGCCCTCGCGCTTCATGCGCGCGTCGTTGCAGAGCAGCCCCGCGCGGAGCAGCGCGCGCACCGCCTCGGGCGCCTCGCCCACCGGCGCGCCGCCGCGGCGGAGCTCGCCGACCGGCGCGTAGCCGACGCCGGTCACCTCGAGCGGCTGCCCGTCCTCCTCCCCGCCGGAGGGCGTCCACAGGGCGCGGACCGTCATCTCGTTGCGCGTCAGCGTGCCGGTCTTGTCCGAGCAGATGACGCCCGTGCTGCCCAGCGTCTCGACCGCGGGCAGCTTCCGGATCACCGCGCGGCGCCGCGCCATGCGCTGCACGCCGATGGCGAGCGAGATGGTGATGATCGCCGGCAGCCCCTCGGGGATGGCGGCGACGGCGAGCGAGATCCCCGCGAGCATCGCGTCGACGGGCGGGTAGCCGCGCAGCAGCGCGACCCCGACGATGAGCAGCGCGACCGCCACGATCGCGATGGTCAGCACGCGGCCCACCTTGGCCATCGAGCGCGTGAGCGGCGTCTCGATCTCGGTCGCCTCGTGGAGCATCGACGAGATGCGGCCGAGCTCGGTCGCGCCGCCCGTGGCGATGACCACGGCGGTGGCCGTGCCGCTCGTCACGAGCGTCCCGCCGAATGCGAGGTTCTTGCGGTCGCCGACCCCCGCTTCCTCCGGGACCGCGTCGATGTGCTTGTCCGACGGCACCGACTCGCCGGTGAGCGCCGACTCGTCCACGTGGAGGTTCTTCACCGAGAGCAGCCGCGCGTCCGCGGGGACCTTGTCGCCGGCCTCGAGCACCACCACGTCGCCGGGGACCACGTCCGCCGCCGGGATCACGCTCCGCTCGCCGCCGCGCACGACCGTGGCCGACTGGGGCACCATGCCGGCGAGCGCCTCGATCGCCTTGCCCGCGCGGAGCTCCTGCACGAAGCCGATCGCCGTGTTGAGCACCACGACCGCCAGCACGACCGAGCCGTCGATCGCCTCGCCCATGATCATCGCGAGGGCCGCCGACGCGAGCAGCACGTAGATGAGCGGGTCGTTGATCTGACGGAAGAGCAGCTTGAGCGCGCTGTCGCCCTTCGCGCGCTGGATCACGTTGGGCCCGACGTCCTTGAGCCGCCGGGCGGCCTCGTCGATCGCGAGGCCGGACGAGGCGCTCTCTGTCCTGGAGAGAGCCTCGCTGGCCTGCAGGCTGTGCCAGGCGATCTCGGCCGATGGGGGGAGGACGCGTTGGGACATTGAGTGTTCTCCTGCGGCGGCCAGCGGCGCTGTGCGCGCTGCGCTCACCGGCGGTGGCAGCTAGTCGCCACGTGCTTCGCACGTGCTCGCGCGTGGTTCGCCGTTGTTGGCACGCACATGGCACGTATCGTGCCAGCGCAGGACCGGGCTGTTCAGCGCCCCGCGCGATACCCGCTCTCGGGGCGCGTAGGACCTTTTCTCCCCGGTGGGGTGTTTCGCCCCACGTTCCCAGGTCCCGCGGCTAACCGCGCGCGTAGGCGAAGGTGCCGTCGATGTTGAACAACCGCGTCGCCTGGACGATCTCGGCTGCGGTCACGCCGAACCGCTGCACCAGCCGGTCGGCGACGTCGCGGCGGAGGATGTCCCGGCGGAAGGTGCGCAGCGGGCGTGGGGCGAAGTAGCCATCGAGCTCCGCGAAGGTGAGGCGCTGGTAGTCGGCGGTTCCGGGGACGGGCCGCCGCGAGACGAGGTCGTAGAAGAAGAAGATGCCCCCCGGGCGGAGCAGGCCGAGCGCCCTGTCCATGAGGCCCCGCTTGAGCTCCGCGTTCGTCACCGACGAAAGGACGGCGAACATCATCACCATGTCGAACGGGCCGCCGACATCGGCCTTCAGGAAGTCGCCCGCGATGAAGCGGATCCCGGCGAAGCGCGAGCGCGCGAGCTCGGCGCGCTGGGCGACGAGATCGACGCCGGTGAGGCGCGCGGGGTCCGCGCCGAGCTCGACCAGCCACGCCAGGTTGGAGCCCGACCCGCAGCCCACGTCGAGCACCGACATCTCGCGCAGCGCCTCGGGCGTGCGCACGCCGCACTCGACGAGCGCCTCGCGCAGGCGGCGCTGCCGCTGCCGCGCGACGAGGTACGGGTGGGCGTTGAGCAGGCTCGCCCAGGGGTTCGACGGCAGGAAGCGCTCGGTGTAGTGCCGGTTGATCGCCTCGAGATCCCGCTCGAAGCCGCTGCCCTCGCCCATCAGCCCACCTCCCTTTTCCGCCGCGCGCCCCGCGCGGCGTCCCGCGCGCCCCGCGCGGCGTCCCGCGCGACCTGAGCCGTCAAGGCCGACCCACCGCCCAGTCCGGCAGGCGCTGGACCCCCCAGCGCACCGCCTTGAGCAGCCCGAGCGCCACGGTCTGCTCCACGGTCCGCCGGCGGTGCGGCTTCCGCCGCGCCAGGTACGCGTCGAGGTAGCGCAGGAACTCGGGATCCGGCTCCATGCCGCCCACCTCGCGCCGGATGCGCCGGTACTTGCGCGTCTTCCAGATGAAGTTCTCCCAGCTGTCGAAGTAGTCGTGCCGCATCAGGAGGTCGGGCACGTAGACGACGCGCAGATCGGGGAACATCTTGGCGATCCGGTACACGAGGTAGACCCCCTCGGCGCCGTAGAACTGGTCCGGAAAGCCCCCGGTCTCCAGGTAGATACCGCGCCGGATCGCCATGTGCCCCTCGGTCGCGAGGACGTCGTCGACCACGTCGTCGCCGCGGTCGTAGTGCCCCGCGAGGGTGCAGAAATAGGGGTGCTCCTTGGGGATGATCCGGCCGCGCACCGCGGCGATGCGCGCGTCCTCGAAGACGCGGCAGACGACCTCCACGAAGGTCGGCGCGATCAGGCCGTCGTCGTCGATGAACGCGACGTACTCGCCCCGCGCCCAGGCGATCGCCGCGTTGCGCGCGGCGTTCAGCGGGATGCCGTCGGTCAGCCGGAGCTCGACGTCGACGAGCGGGGCGGAGCGCGGGCGGAGGTGCTCGATGCCGCCGCTGTCCGCGAGCAGGATCTCGAACGGCACGTCGAGCGCCGCCGTCTGCCCGCGCGCGTGCTGGAGGCACTCGATCAGGTAGTCCTTCGCCTTGTAGGAGATGATGATCAGCGTGAGCTTCGGCGACGGGACCTCGCGCCGCACGATGAGCTCCTTCACCTCGGGCGCGTACTTCGCGCGCCACGCCTCTTGGAGGGCGCGCTCGCCCTCGGGGAGCCCCGCTCGGTCCTGAAGATGATGGTCAGGCATCGCGGCTCGCATGCCACGGGGGCCGCCGCGCAGGCAAGCATGTCGCTCGGGCGCCGCGCGAAGCAGGAACCCGCCGGGCGACGCGCGGCATGCCCGACGCGCGCGGCATCCCCGAGGTCAGCGCGCGGCGTGCCCGACGCGCGCCGCGACGTCCTCGAAGAGGCGCGCGAGCGCGCCCGCCGTGGCGCGGGCGCTGAGCCCGGAGAGCGCCGCCAGGTCGGGCTCGACCAGCGGCCGCCTGGCCGCGCGCGCGTCGACGGCGTCCTCGATGCGGCGCTCTATCCCCGCGGCGTCGCCGCCCGCGTGGGTCCAGCCGAGGCGCGTCGCGTCGAGGATGCGCGCCACCTCGGGGGACGGCGAGACAGCGAGGATGGGCGCGCGCGCGAGCAGGTAGTCGTAGACCTTGCCGGGCAAGAGGTACGGCTCGTCGCCGAAGCCGGTGAGCAGCGCGAGGTCGGCGCCCGCGACGAGGCCGAGCCCCTCGGTGTACGGCAGGACCGCGCGGTGCTCGAAGAGCCGCGACACCCCGAGCTCCTCGGCCAGGCGGAGGTCGCTCCCCGCGACGCGCCCCAGGTTGAGCAGCCGGATCGCGCCCGGGCCGAGCGACCTGCGGCGCGCGACGGCCGCGAGCGCGCGGACGAACGGCGCGAGCGTGCGCTCGCTGTAGCAGTTGCCGAAGTGGACGAGCGTCACCGCCTCGTCGCGCCGCGGCGCGACCGCCGCGTCGGGATCGAAGCCGGTCCGGATGCACGCCACGCGGCGCGCGATGCCCCGCTCGACGTAGGCGTCGCGCGTCATCTCGGACGTCACCGTGAACGCGGCGGCGGCGCCGACCGCCGCCCGCTCGACGAGCGCCGCCGCGGCGCGGACCCACGCGGGCCGCGTCGCCATCACCGGGCCGAACGACCACGGATCGCGGAAGTCGACCACGACCGGCCTGCCGGTGGCCCTGCCGGCCAGCGCGCCCGCGAGCACCGCCTCCCAGGGCGCTCCGCTCGCGAAGATCACCTCGGCGCCTACCTCGCGGGCGATGCGCGCGATGCGCGCCGCGAGGGCCGGGACGCGGCCCGCGTCGGGGCCGATCACCGGGACGTAGCGGACCTCGGCGGCGAGGCGCGCGAGGCCTCGCCGGCGCGCGACCGGCACCGGGGCCTCGGTCGGCGCCTCGACGGTGCCGTCGGAGCCGAGCACGCGGCGCGGCATGCGCGCGAGCTCGGCGTCCGAGAGGTAGTCGCGGCGCACGTCGCACCCCGCCAGGTCGGCCTCCCCGAACGACGGATCCAGCCGCTCGCCGGGAGGCGGCCTCGCCGTCAGCACCGTCGCCGCCCAGCCGTGCTCCGGCAGGAATTTCGCGAAGCGGTACGCGCGCTTACCGCCGACGCTGAACCGCGGGGGGAAGTAGTAGCTCACGAGGAGCGCGCGCCTCATCGCCGCGCCTATATCACGGCCGGACCGGGCCCCGCGCCCCCGGCGTCGGCGACCGCGCGCGGCCCCGGCCCGCGCATGTGCTACCGAGGCGCCATGCGGGACGAGCAGCCAGCCCCGGTCGATCCGAGCGCGCCCTCGCGCGCGCCCGAGGCCGCGAGGGCGGCGCCGGCCCCCGGCGAGCCGCAGGGCACGTCGCTCGCCGATCGGATCGGGATGGTCGTCGGAGGGCAGTTCGTCAACACCCTGATCATCCTCGTGCAGGGCATCGTGGTGGTGCGGCTGCTCGGCAAATCCGAGTACGGCGTGCTCGCGTTCGTGACGATGCTGTTCATGACGGGGCGCGATCTCGCGCAGCTCTACCTGCCGGAGTCGTTCCTCTACTTCGCGCCGAAGGTGGCGCGCCCCGAGCTCAAGGGGCTGGTGCGGCAGAGCATGCTCCTCCTGCTCGGCCTCGGGGCCCTCTCGGCGCTCGCCTTCTCGATCTTCGCCTTCGTCCCCGGGCTCTTCCTCGAGGACCGCGCGGACGTCACGCGGCTGCTCCTGCTCACGGGCCTCATGAGCGTGATCGCCTACCCGGCGAGCGTCTTCGGCCCGCTCTTCATCGCCACGAACAACCACCGCAAGTCGGCCGGCGTCGCGCTGATCGTCACCGTCTCGAGCGCCGCGGGGGCGATCGTCCCGGCCGCGCTCGGGTGCTCGATCGCCTGGATCGTGGCCGCCCAGTGCGCGGCGCAGGCGCTCCGCCTCTGGCTGTCGTACCGGCTCTACGCGCGGCTGTTCCAGGACGTCGCCGTCGCCCCGTTCCCGGGCGGCGTCAGGGCGCAGCTCGCCTACGCGCTCCCGCTCTCGGTCACCCGCTTCGCGGGCCTCTTCAACCAGAAGCTCGACAAGTTCGTCATCGGCCTCTTCTTCAGCGCGGGGCTGTACGCCGAGTTCGCCGTCGGCTCGCAGGAGCTCCCGCTCGTCGGCGTCCTCGCCTACTCCGTCGCCTCGACGATGCTCCCCGACCTCGTCGCCCGCGTCGAGAACGGGCGCACCCCGGCGGAGGGCGCGAGGGCGGCGATCGAGCTGTGGCACTCGGGCATCCGCAAGACGACGCTGATGATGCTCCCGATCGCGGTGTTCCTCCTGCTCTTCGCCGAGCCGCTCATGCGCACCGTCTACGGCGACGCCTACGCCGGCGCCGCCGTCCCGTTCCGCATCTACTCCGCGCTCCTGCCGCTGCGCGTGACGGCGTACGCCATCCCGCTGATGGCATTCGGCAAGACGTCGATGATCCTGCGGATCCAGGCGCTGGGCATGGTGTTCAACGCCGCGGCGAACCTGATCCTCCTGCCCACGCTCGGCATGGTCGGCGCGCCGCTCTCGGCCGTGCTGACGCAGGTCATCGGGATCGTCTTGACGGTGGCCTTCATCGCGCGCTTCTCCGGCGTCGGCCTGCGCGGCGTGTTCCCATGGGCCCACTACGGGCGCGTCGCGGCCACCGCCCTCGTCGCCGCGGCGCCGCTCACCGCGTTCCTGGCCACGGGCGCGGTCGACAGGCGCCCCGCGCTCTGCCTCACGGTCGGCGCGCCGCTCTACGTGGGGCTCTACCTCGTCGCCGCGTGGGCCACCGGCGTGCTCGCCCCCGAGGACCGGGCGTTCGTCGCGCGCTGGCTCCGCCTCGAGCCGCTGCGCGGCCGCCGTGGCGGACATCCCCGTTCACACCGCGCCTCCACCGACGCGCGCGGCTCCCGCCCGCCGCGCCCTTGAGTCCGGACGCCCTGGCCACCATCCATCCACGGCGCCACCGCCAAGCCCGAACGCGCTCGGCGCCACCGCCGCCAGCCTCATCCACGACCTCGCCACAGCGCCGTCGCCCGCGCGCGCGGCGACAGCGACGCCCGCAGTCAGCAGGTCGGATACTGCCCGATCGCCCTGGCCGCTCGGACCACAGCCGCCCACCGTCGCTGTCTCGGGCGGCAAGAGCGGGCGGAGAGAACGGACGGCGAGAACGGCGAGCGGACGCGCGCCGACGTGGATTCTGCGCAAGCTGCTTGAAAGGTCGGGTAAGCTGGAAAGATTGGTAGTCTTCCGATCGCCTCTCTCATGGTTCCCGCCTTCGTGTGGATTTCACGCCGATCGGTGTTCTAGGCTTGCTCGCCGGCCTCATCGGCGCCTTGTGCGATGGAGACGACCATGAGCGAAGACCAGGAAGCAGGATTCCTCCTCCGGGTCATCTCGGGCCCCCTGACCGGGCAGACCGCGCGCATCCCGGGCGACCGCCCGCTGCTCGTCGGCCGCGCGCCTGAGTCGGATCTCTCGATCGCGAGCGACGGTGAGCTCTCTGCCCTGCACTTCTCGGTCGAGGAGCTCGACGGCAGCTACCTGCTGCGCGATCTGGGCAGCCGCAACGGCACGCAGGTGAACCGCGAGCGCGCGCGCGAGGTGTCGCTCCGGGACGGCGATGAGATCCGCGCGGGGGCGACCCTGTTCGCGGTGGTGCGCCGCGAGGCGAGCGGCGTGAACGGCGTAAACGGTAGGTGCGCGCCGACCAGGCCCGCCCCGCCCTCGCGGCGGTCGCGGCGGACCGCGGTCGTCGCGACGGGCGCGCCGTTCACCGCGTCGGCGCGGGCGCGGCTCCGGCAGGAGCGCTCGCCGCTCTTCGCGGTGCTCGACGCGGCGCGCGATCCCCGCATCCGGCTGCTCCTCGTGGAGGCGGGCGAGCAGTCAGCCTCGCTTTACACCGGCTTCCAGGGCGAGATCCTCGCGGACGTCGGCCCCACGCTCGTGCACCTCCCGCAGGGGTCCAGCCTGCTCGACGCGCTGATCGACAGCGGCTGGGGCGACAGCTGGGGCGTCTTCCTGACGAGCAACCGCCCGTTCGGCGATGTGCGCAAGCACCTCCGCCGGTTTCTCCTGGTCGAGAGCGGGACAGGCAAGCAGCAGTATTTCCGGTTCTACGACCCGCGCGTACTCCGCGGCTTCCTGCCCACATGCGGCCCGCGGAAGCTCGAGGCGCTGTTCGAGGAGATCGAGTCCTTCGCGATGGAGGCCGAGGATCCCGGCAAGCTCCTGCGCTTCACCGCGCAGGGCGGCAAGGCGATCCGCGAGGAGTCGGCGCTCGAGCGCGAAGGCTGAGGCGCCGGCGGCGCGGCGCGGCGCGGCGCCCCCGCGGCTCAGCGCGGCGGCGCGCCCGCGGCCCCGCTCGGGTCCTGCGGGGGCAGATCCCAGGCGATCAAGCGCAGGAGCTCCGCCACGCTGAAGGCCTGCGCGAAGCAGCCGCCGGGGTGGTGCGGCGGCTCCCCGGACGCGACCTCGGGCACGTGGCCGAGCGCGATCTCGTTCGCGGCCGCGGAGGCCACGAGCCGGTGCAGCAGCGGGATCACGTGCTCGCCGAGCGTAGAGAAGTGCCGGGCGGCGCGCGCGTAGAACCCGAGCAGGAACGGCCAGACCGTGCCCTGGTGGTAGGCGCTGTCGCGCGCATCGGGCCCCCCCTGGTACCGGGGCACGTAGGCCGGATCGGCCGGCGAGAGCGAGCGAACACCGGCGGGGGTCACGAGCTCGAGGCGGGCCCGCTCGAGCAGCGACGCGGCCTGCTCCGGCGTGAAGCAGGCGGGATCCACGGCGACGGCGATCACCGCGTTCGCGCGGATCGAGGCGTCGCGGAACGCGTTCGCCCCCTCCGTCTCCTCCGAGATCACGTCGTACGGATAGCCCGTCTCCGCGCACCAGAAGCGGGCCGCGAAGGCCCGGCGCGCCGCGCTGGCGGCCGCCTCCGCGCGCTTCGCCAGGCGCTCGTCGCCAGCGGCCCGCGCGAGGCGCGCGAGCGTCTCCGACCCCTTCGCCCACAGCGCCGTGAGCTCGACCGGGCAGCCGGCGCGCGGGGTGACCGCGCGGCCCCCGACGCGGGCGTCCATCCAGGTGAGCCCGTCGATCGCGCCCTCGCCGGGGCGGCCCGCGGCGAAGAGGCCGTCGGCCGTGATGTGGATCCCGTTCCTGGTCCCGCGCAGGGCGGCCTCGAAGGCGTCGCGGAGCGCGCCGAGGAGCTCGCCCGTGACGAACGGGTGCGTGTCGCCGATCGCGTCGGCGAGCAGGCGCGCCGCCTCGAACAGCCAGAGGGTGGCGTCCGCCGTGTGGAACTCGGCGGGCTCGCCCGCGTCGGGCAGCCGGTTCGGAACGAGGCCGTCCTGCATGGCGTCGATCAGCGCGCGGAGGACGCGGATCGCCCCCTCGGTCTTGCGCGGCACGAGGTAGAGGCCCGGGAGGGAGATGAGCGCGTCGCGGCCCCACACCTCGAACCAGGGGTAGCCCGCGATGACGCCCGGCCGGGCGGCCGCGTCGGCGCGGAACGTCTCGGCGGCGATGCAGAGCCGCCGTTCCATCAGTGGACGCCGGGGCCCCGGGTCCTCGGCGCGGATCGCCGCGCTCGCCGCCGCGAGCAGGTTCTCCGGCTCGTCCTCGGGCAGCGCGCCGACGGCCACGAGCAGGTGGACCGGCTCCGCGCCGATCACGGTCTCGAAGTGGCCCGGGGTCCAGAGATCCTCGAGGAAGTCGAGGCCGCGATCCTGCTCGCCGAGGTACTCGAAGCGCCGCCACCAGTCCTGCGACCCGACGAACGTGCCCTGGTAACGGAAGCAGATCCGCGGCAGCGCGCGGTTCGGCTGCACGCGGACCTCGCCGCTCGTCGGGCGCTCCTTCCCCGAGCCGGGCTCCCCGCGCGCGGCGCCGGCGCGCAGCTCGACCTTCTGGGAGATGCCGCCGTTCTCGCGGAGCAGCTGGTGCATGTGGCGCGCGGCGAGGAGCGGGCGCAACGTCAGCATCACCGGGTCCGCCCCGCTCCAGGCGTAGCGAAGGACGGCCGCGTTCTCGCCGCGCACGAGGCCGAGCGTCACCTCGAGCTCGCCGCCCGGGAGCGCGTACGCCCACCGCGGGAGCGGGTCCTGATCGAAGCGCTCCAGATAGAAGGAGCCGACCTCGGGGTCGATGCCCGGGAACTGGTGCTTGGAGAGATCCCACCGCGGCCACGACGCCCGGCGCTCGGGCGGCCCGCCCTGCTGCGCGCCCTGCGGCCGGATGGGGCGGACGCTGGCGTCTACGTGCGAGAGCATGACGTGCCGGCGCCGCGGCGGATCCAGGGCCGCGACGAGCAGGCCGTGGTAGCGGCGCGTGTGCATGCAGGCGATCGTCGAGCTCGCGTAGGCGCCCGCCCCGTTCGTGTGCAGCCACTCCTTGCGCGCGATCGCGAGCTGGCCGCGCACCTCGACGTGCGGCCAGGGCGACGCGTGCTCCAGCGCGGCGCCCTGGGCGCGCGAGGCCGCCGGCGCGGTCGAGAAGGCGTCGTGCGCTGGAGCGCTCCTCCGGGATCCGTCTGAGCTCATCGACCGCCGGTGGCCTTCCTGAGAGAGTCCTCGGCCGCGGCGCGCATCACCTCGACCGGGGCCGGGAGGCCGGTCCAGAGCGTGAAGGACTGCGCCGCCTGGCCGACCAGCATCCCGAGCCCATCCGAGGCGCGGAACCCCCGCTCGCGCGCGATCCGGAGGAAGGGCGTCACCGGCGGGTTGTAGACCACGTCGTAGAGGCACGCGCTCGGCGAGAGCGAGTCCCACGGGATGATGCTCGTGACCTCCTCGCCCGGCGGACCGCCGAGCATGCCGGCGCTCGTGGCCTGGATGATCAGGTCGGCCGCGACGGCGAACTCGCTCCAGTTGAGCCGCAGCGCCACCGAGGACTTGCTGCTGATCGACCGCTCGGTCGGGATCGGCCACGGCGCGGTGAGCGCGCCGAGCTCCGACGCGCGCTGCCCCGCGGGCGACTCCAGCATGGCCTCGGTGCTGGTCCACGACCGGGTGGTCACGCTGATGAGATGGTAGCCGAGCATCTTGCACGCCGCGATCGCCGCGAACGCCGCGCCGCCGGCCCCGATGATCACCGCGCGCTGCCGCGGGCTCGAGAGCGCGCCGTGCCGCCCGGCCGGGTCGTCCCCGCCGGGCAGGGCGGCCCCGAGGAGCTGCGCGAGCTCGTCGCGGAGCGCGACCACGTCGGTGTTGTGCGCGGTCACGCGCCGCGACTCCGTCGCGCAGAGGACGTTGGCGACGCCGACGTCGGCCGCGCTCGAGTCCACGTCGTCGACCATCGACATGATCGCGCGCTTGTGCGGGATGGTGACGTTCGCGCCCGCGATGAGGCCGTTCCGGATGTCGCTCACGAAGCGCGCGAGCTCCGCGCCGGTGGGCACGTCGAACGCGCTGTAGATGTGGGGCAGGTGGTGGGCCCGAAACGCGGCCGAGTGCATCGCCGGCGAGACCGAGTGGCCCACCGGGTGCCCGACCAGACCGAACATTCGCCGCTCAGGGTTCGACATGATGCCTTTCTTCCGGGCCGGCCTCTGCTCCGCCTTGCCCCGCCGAGACCTGACCGGAGGCGCCCGCGCGACCGAACGTCGGGGCGCGCTCGTCGGCCGCGAAGCCGAGCCCCAGCTGCTCGCACGCGGGCGCGCCCGGCTGCGCGCGGCTGCGCCTCGGCGCGCGGCCGGCCCCGGGGGCGCGCTGCCCGCCGCCCGGGCGCGCGGGCGCGGCGGCCGGCGCAGCCGCGGCACCTGCCCCGATGGCGGCGCTCGGCCCGGCCGCGGCCGCCGCCGGCGGCGCGGCCGGCGCGGGCGCGCTGGCCTCGGCGAGCGGCTCGCCCGGCCCCGCGGTGACCACGACCCGCGCGAGCAGCGCGCCGTGGTGAACGCGGACCGCGATCGGATCGCCCGGCGCGACCTCGCGGTGATCGCGGACCGCGCGGCCCGACGCGTCCGTCGCGATGGCGTAGCCGCGCGCGAGCACGCGCAGCGGCGACATCGCCTCGAGCCGGGCGACGTCGTTCGCGAAGCCCTCCCGCAGGAGGGCGACGTGGCGGTGAGCGGCCGCGGCGAGGCGCACCGACAGCGGCCTGAGCGCGCCGCGCGCGCCCGCGATCACCGCGCGCGGGTGGCGCGCGGCGAGCCGCCGGTCGAGGCGCTGGACCCCGGCGCGGTCCTCGACGAGGATCCTCTCCATCCGGCGCCGGAGCCTCGCCAGGGCGTCGTCGATCCGCTGCTGCGGCTCGGCCAGGATCTGCGCGGGCGAGCCGAGGCGGGCGCGCTGCCGGTCGAGATCGGCCCGCGCGGCCCTGAGCCGGTGGGCGATCGCGCGGCGCATGCGCGCCTCGAGGTGCTCCAGCGCCGCGTGGCGCGCGGCCGCGTCCGCGACGAGCATCTCCGCGGCCTGCGAGGGCGTGGCGGCGCGCGCGTCGGCGGCGAGGTCGGTGAGCGCGACGTCGATCTCGTGCCCGACCGCGCTCACGATCGGCACGCGCGCGGCCGCGACCTTCCGGACGACGATCTCCTCGTTGAACGCGCTGAGGTCGTCGGCCGAGCCGCCCCCGCGCCCCACGATGATCACCTCGATGCCCGGGAACTCCTCGAGCAGCGCGATCGCGCGCACGATGCGCTGCCCCGCGCCGGCGCCCTGCACCGGCGTGCGCGCGAGGATCAGCCGGGCGCCGCCGCGGCGGAACGCGACGGTCACGATGTCGTGGATCGCCGCGCCGTCGCCGCTCGTGACCACGCCGATGATCTGCGGATCGACCGGCAGCTTGCGCTTGCGCTCCGGCGCGAAGAGCCCCTCGGCGGCGAGCTTCTCCTTGAGGCGGAAGAGCGCCTCGAGGAGCGCGCCGCGGCCGGCGAGGCGCGCGTCGTCCGCGCAGAACTGGAGCCGCCCCCGCGGCACGTAGACCGTGGCGCGGCCCGTGAGCACGACGCGCGCGCCGTCGGCGAGCAGCTTGCGCGCGCGCGGCGCCGCGGTCCGGTACATCACGCAGTCGATCGCCGCCTCCTCGCTCTCGTCCTTCAGCGTGAAGTAGGCGTGCCCGCTGCCCACGACGCGCAGGCCCGAGATCTCGCCCTCGACGCGCACGTCCGCGGTCGAGCCCTCGAGGATGCGCTTCAGCCGGCGATCCAGCTCCGCGACCGAGACCACCTCCGGCTCGGCGCCCCTCGGGCGGCGCGACGGTGGCGGGCTCGTGAGCTCGCGCGGCTCGGCGACGGCCGGGATGGCCGCGAACGAGAGCTCGGACGGGATATCGCGGCGCTGCACAGGGCAGACCTACCCTTTTGCTCGGCCTGTGGAAAGACTCTCGCGGGCCTGATCCCGCGTCAGGTAAGTCCACGACCAGCTCGTGACGGGGCTCGGATCGGGGCGGCTCCGCGACGGGGCCATTCGCGCAGGCGCTTTCGTGTGATAGGGCCGGCTCGTGATCCGCAAGGTCCTCATCGCCAACCGCGGCGAGATCGCCGTCCGAATCCTCCGATCGCTGCATGAGGCCGGCATCCAGGGCGTCGCCGTCTACAGCGACGTGGACCGCGGCAGCCTCCATGTCCGTCTCGCGGACGAGTCGTACCCCATCGGCCCCGCTCCTGCGGCGGAGAGCTACCTCCGCATCGATCGCATCCTCGACGTCGCCCGGCGCTCGGGGGCGGACGCCATCCATCCCGGATACGGCTTCCTCTCGGAAAACCGCGAGTTCGCGGAAGCATGCGAGCGGGCCGGCATCACCTTCATCGGCCCGCCCTCGAGCGCGATGGCGGCGATGGGGTCGAAGCCGGCGGCGCGCGCCAGGATGGCGGCGGCCGGGGTGCCCATCGTCCCCGGCGGCGAGCCCGCGACCGCCGCGGAGGCGCAGGCGCTCGCCGAGCGGCTCGGCTACCCGGTGATGCTCAAGGCCGCGTTCGGCGGCGGCGGCAAGGGGATGCGGCTCGTGCACCGCCCGGAGGACCTGCCCGCGGCCTACGAGCGGGCGCAGAGCGAGGCGCTGCGCGCGTTCGGCAACGCCACGGTCTACCTCGAAAAGGCGATCCTCCGTCCGCGCCACGTCGAGATCCAGGTGCTCGGCGATCGCGAGGGCAACCTCGTGCACCTCTTCGAGCGCGACTGCTCGATCCAGCGGCGCCACCAGAAGGTCGTCGAGGAGTCGCCCTGCCCCGTGGCCAGCCCGGAGCTCGTGCAGCGCATGGGCGAGGTCGCCGTGCGCGGCGCGCTCGCGGTCGGCTACCACTCGGCGGGCACGTTCGAGTTCCTGCTCGCCGAGGACGGCTCCTTCTACTTCCTCGAGATGAACACGAGGCTCCAGGTGGAGCACCCCATCACCGAGTGGACGACGGGCGTCGACCTCGTCGCCGAGATGGTGAAGATCGCCGACGGCGAGCGGCTCTCCCTCCACCAGCAGGCGATCGCGCGGCGCGGCGCGTCGATCGAGTGCCGCATCTACGCGGAGGATCCGAGCTCCGGCTTCCTCCCCAGCCCCGGCACCATCACGACGCTCCGCCCGCCGGCGGGCCCCTGGGTGCGCGACGACAGCGGCTTCTACGAGGGCTCCGTGGTCCCGAGCCACTACGACCCGCTGATCTCGAAGCTCTCGGTGTGGGCCCCGGATCGGCGCGCCGCCATCGCGCGCATGCGGCGCGCCCTCGCCGAGTACGCCGTCGCGGGCATCCGGACGAACCTCGCCTTTCACGAGAACCTGCTCGCGCACCCCGAGTTCCAGGCCGGCCGCTACGACACGGGCTTCATCGCCGAGCACACGGCGGAGCTCTGCGGCCCGACCGCCGTTCCCCCTGAGGAAGAGGCCTCGCTCGCCGCCGCCCTGGCCATCGCGGCCGCGCGGGCGGATCGGCGGCCGGCCGTCTCCAGCGCCCCCGAGACGGGCTCCTCGCGCCTCTCGCCCTGGGTCCTCCACCATCGCGCGTTCCGGTAAGCCCCCCTCGCACGGACCTGCGTCGCTCCCCGGCGCCGGCTCCGGGTGCCCCTTGCGGCCGCCCGCCCCAGGCAGCGTCGCTCGCGATCCGTGGGTCGCGCGGCCCAGCACATCGCGCGCCCATGCGGCTCGCGATGTGCTGGGCCGCGCGCGACGTGCGGGGCGCGAGACGAGCGACGAGCGACACGATGCAGCACGGCGGCACGTCACGACGCGCGGCGTACACCCACCGCCGTGTCCAGCGAGGCGCGCGCAACAGCACAACGCGCCGCCTACGCATCGCGTCGCACCAAAGTCTCCTCGCGCTCGAGGCTCCCTCGATGCTATCCTACGCGGAACTTTCGGCTGGGGTGGAGGTGCGATGGGACGCGAGGCGAAGGGCCAGAAGGACCCTCTTGAGGCCGTCGCCACGCTCCCACCGCTCGAGGCACGCGCGCACGAGCCTCCGCCTGCGACGGGCTGGCCGTCCGCGCCGCTCGCGGACGAGCCGGCGAGCGATGCGGCCGCCACGCCTACCCCGGCGCCCCGGTGGTTCGACGCGACCGCCCCCGAGGTGATGCCGGTGCGGGGCGGCGGCTCGCGGCGGATCTGGTCGGTCCCGCTGTTCGTGGCCGCGCTCGTGCTGGTCGCGACAGCGCGCAGCCTGATGGTCCGCGCGCTGCTGCCGATCGCCCTCGTCGCGGCGGCGGTGGCGCTCCTCGCGCGGGGGCGGCGGCGCCCCCTCCTGCCGCCCGCGCAGGTGAGCCGGCGCGGGCTGAGCATCGACGGCGATCAGCTGCTCCTCCAGGCCAGGGGCGGCGCCGCGCAGCACCTGCTGCTCCCGCTCCGCGAGCGGTTCGGGGTGACGCTCCTCGCGACCCCGCGCCGCGAGCGCCTCGTCGCCCTGCTCAGCTCCGGCGCCGGGATGTCCTCGATCGGCGCCAGCTTCGACGGCCCGTCGCGCCGCACCTTCGCCGCGCTGCTCGACCGCGCGTCCGTCATCGGCTCCGACGAGGTCGGGCTCGCGGCGATCGGCCCGGACGGCGAGCCGATCTCGCTCGGCCCCGCGGCGCTCGCGGCGCTGCTCGACGAGCTCGCGCTGCGCTCGCCCGGGTGCCTGGAGCGGTTCTTCGTCACCGACGCCCGCGGCGCGGCGCTCAGCCTCGACGGCCGCGAGCTCCGCGCGGGCGGCCGCGTCTTCGATCTGAGCGCGCCGCTGGAGTGGCGCGCGTTCGTGTTCCAGGAGGCGCTCGGGCAGGCGATCGCGGAGTACCAGGGGACGTGGGTGCGCCAGGGCACGAGCGAGATCGTCCTCGTGTGCCTGCTCCCCGCGATGTCTCCGGCGCTCGACGGGCCGAGCGCGTCCCTCGGCCCGCTCGATCGCGGCGCGCTCCGCGATCTCCGGCTGATGCAGGGCCTCCCGGAGAGCCCGCCGTCCGCCGAGCAGCGCGTCGCCATCGATCGACTGCTGATGGTCCCGATCCGTTCCGCGCTGGACAAGGCGCCTCGGCCCGCCGCGCAGGCGCCGCGCGCGCGTGCATGACGTAAGGGTACGGCGCGCGCACGCGCGCGCTTGCCAGGGATGTCCTGACACGGCGACCCGAGCGTGCTCCGGCGGCGGGCTTCGCTTGACGCCCGCGTTCGGGCGCGGGTAAACCGCGCCGGGTACTCGGGCGATAGAAGTCAGCACGTCCCACACGACATCCGGAGGCGATCCATGGCCGTCGATATCCAGAAGCTATTCAACGAGGAGCTCCCTGCTGCCCTGGCGAAGAACACCGACGCGGCCAAGCAGCTCGGTGGGAAGTACCAGATCAACGTGACGGGCGAGGGCGGCGGCGAGTGGCTGATCGACCTGACCAGCGCCAGTCCCAGCGTCGCCGCCGGCAACCCGGGCAGCGCGGACGTCACGATCGCGCTCACCAGCGAGGACTTCCAGAAGCTGCACGAGAACCCGCAGGCCAACTCGATGGCGCTCTACTTCGCGGGCAAGCTCAAGGTCACGGGCAACCAGATGCTCGCGATGAAGCTCCCGAAGCTGTTCCAGCTCGGCACGGGCTGATCCAGGCGCCGGCGGCGCCATGCGCCCGCTCAGCGACACGCGCGTCCTCGATCTCTCGCGGCTCCTGCCGGGGCCCTTCGCGACCCTCGTGCTCGCCGATCTCGGCGCCACGGTGGACAAGATCGAGGACCTCGCCGGCGGCGACCTCCTGCGCCACATAGCGCCGCAGATCGCCGGCGAATCGGCGGCCTTCCAGCTCCTGAACCGCGGCAAGCGCAGCGCCCTGCTCGACCTGAAGAAGCCCGAGGGGCGCGACGCCTTCCGCCGGCTCGTCGCGACCTACGACGTGCTGTTCGATCAGTTCCGTCCGGGGGTGCTCGAGCGGCTCGGGCTGGGTCACGAGGCGCTGCGCGCGGACAACCCGCGGCTCATCGTCTGCGCGCTGACCGGCTACGGCCAGACGGGCGGCATGGCGGGGCGCGCGGGGCACGATCTGAACTACGTCGCGCGCGCGGGGGTCCTCGGCGCGCAGGGGCCGGCGGAGGGCCCGCCGCAGGTGCCGGGCTTCCAGGTCGCCGACGTGAGCGGCGGCATGTGGTGCGCGATCGCCGTCCTCGCCGCGCTGAAGGAGCGCGAGCGGACCGGGCTGGGCGCGGTGCTCGACATCGCCATGACCGACGGCGTGCTCGGCTTCGCCCTCCCCACGCTCGCCGCTGCGCTCGCGGGCGGCGCGCGCGCCGGGGAGGGACAAGGACGAGGAGAGGACGCGGAGCGCGCGCGCGCAGCGGGCGACGAGCCGCTCACCGGCGGGCTCGCGCCGTACAACACCTACCTCTCGAAGGACGGGCACGCGATCGCCCTCGCCGCGCTCGAGCCGAAGTTCTGGGTCTCGTTCTGCGAAGGGGTCGGCCTCGATCCCGACCTGAGCGCGCTCGTCCCCGGGCCGCACCAGGTCGAGCTCAAGCGCAGGCTCGCCGCCCTCTTCCGGGAGCGGACGCGCGCCGAGTGGGAGGCGCTCGCGGCCGAGCGCGACTGCTGCCTCGAGCCGGTCCTCGATCCCCGGAGCGCCGCGGCCGATCCTCACCTCGCCTCGCGCGATCTCCTGTTCGAGATCGCCTCGCCGCGCGGCCCGATCCCCCAGCTCCGGACGCCCGTCACGCCGCGGGGGGTCGCGTTCGCGCCGGCGCCCCGCGCCGGAGAGCACACGCGCGCCGTGCTCCGCGACGCGGGCTTCTCGGAAGGCGAGATCGACGCGCTGATCCGCGCCGGCGCCGCGCGCGAGGCGCGCTGAGCGCCGGCGCGCGCGTCAGATCTTCTTCAGCTCATCGACGAACTCCCAGTCGGCGATGAGGTGCTTCTTCAACAGCAGCGACAGGAGCGCGGCGAACATCGCCTCCCAGCGCACGTTGTTGCCGAGGATCTCGCTCGCGTCGGCGCCGTGGGAGACGGCGCGGAGCGCGGAGACGAGATCGCGCGCGGTGAGGCCCGGATCGTCCGCGGCGATCGGCGGGGGCGGCTCGGACTGAGCGGCGGCCCGGGGGGCCGGGGCCGCCTGCCGCTGCGGCTGCGACTGCGACTGCGGCTGCTGCTGCGACTTGGACCCGCGCGCCGGGAGCGTGATCGTCGTGCCGTCGAGCAGCGTGAGCGAGACCATGCGGCGGCGGCCGCGGCCTTGCGGGGCGGGGATGTTGCGCACCTCGCGCTCGCTCGGGGGCTCGTCGCCGTGGTCGGGGACGCTCTCCGGGACGCTGCGCGCCGCGGTGCTCGTGCGCCCGAGCACGGCGCCGAGGAGCGCCGAGGCCGGCGTGCTCGGCGCGGGGGTCGCGTCCACGCTCGGCGCGGGGGTCGCGTCCACGCTGGCGGGCGGGCTCACGGGCCCTGGCGCGGCGCTGGGACGCAGCGTCTTCCGTCGCTCCGACGGGGCGGCCGGCGCGGATTGCGCCGCCTGCGCGGATTGCGCCGCCTGCGCGGATTGCGCCGCCTGCGCCGCCGCGAGCAGCTCGGGCGACGGCGCGACCTTCAACGTCGGCCGCGAGCGCTGCTCGTCAGGACGACCGCGGATCTCGCGCTCCTCGGGGCGGCCGCGGACCTCCCGCTCCTCGGGGCGGCCGCGGATCTCGCGCTCCTCGGGGCGACCGCGGACCTCCCGCTCCTCGGGGCGGCCGCGGACCTCGCGCTCCTCGGGGCGGCCGCGGATCTGCCGCTCCTCCGGACGGCTCCGGGCTTCCCGCTCCACGGGCCGCTGAGCGGCGCGCGGCGCCTCCCATCCCATCTCGTCGTCCAGGACGCCCACCTCGGCGGGGTCGACCTCGGAGGTCTCGATCGCCGGCAGCGCGTCCTCGACCAGCCGGGCCCCGGAGCGGAGGGCGGGCCTCGTCAGCAGCAAGGGCTCCGGCGTCGATGCGGCCGGCGGCTCCTCCGAGAGCCGCGCGGTCTCCGGCGCCCTGGGGAGCTCGGACGAAGGCGGCGGGTCGACCGGGCGCGCCCGCGACTGCGGCTCGCTCGCCTGCGCGCGCTGCGCGGGCGCGGGCGGCGGGGCCGAGCGCGCGCGCGCTCCGTAGTAGACCCGGATCGCGTTCCGGATGTCGCTCGGAGGAGCGATCATCGCGCGCACGGGCAGACCCGAGAACGCCATGCACTCCTTCATGCCGTCCTCGTTCGTCGGATCGTCCATCGCGACGTAGAGCGTCTCGCCCTGGTTGCGGACGTGGCGAACGTAGATCGGGACGAGGCAGTACCGCTCGGCCACGTCGTGCGGCACGAGGTTGAGCAGCTGCCGCGAGAACTCGATGTGCAGCAGCGACACCCAGGGAACGGCGAGCTGGTGCGAGAGGATCTGCGTCAGCTGGGTTTCGTTGATGAGACCCTGCTCGACGAGGAGCGTCCCGAGCCGCCGGCCGTCCGTGCGCTGCAGCTCCAGGGTCCTCTCGAGGGCCTCCTGCGTGATCATCCGCGCGTCGACCAGGAGCTGACCGAGACGTAGGCGAGGCGTAACCATCGCGCCCGAGGTTACCCCAAGTGGGATCCAGGACCTAACAGACGGCTGGACGAGCCCCCCCGCCCCCCTCCCGGCGGCGCCCCGGCGGCGCCCCCCCGGCCGAGGCAGACCTCGACTCCAATCGCTATCCCGAACGTGGTAAGGTCCCGCGCGTGTCCACAGTGGTCTGCCCGCAATGCGCGAATCCGTGCGAGCAGGCGCACAAATTCTGCCCGGTCTGCGGCTTCCCGATCTCGGAGTTCAACCGGACGTCCGACGACGCGCTGATCGGGACGACGCTCCCGGGCAACTACGTGATCCTGGAGCTCGTCGGGGTGGGCGGCATGGGCCGCGTGTACAGGGCCGAGCAGAAGGCCCTGGGGCGCACGGTGGCTGTCAAGATCATCCACCCCCACCTGCTCGGCGACGAGAGCGCGTCGGTCCGGTTCATCACCGAGGCGCGCGCCGCGAGCCGCCTGAACCACCCGAACTCGGTCGGGGTCATCGACTTCGGCAAGAACGGCGGGCAGCTCTACCTCGTCATGGAGTTCCTGCGCGGGCGCGACCTCGCCCGCGTCGTCTACGAGGACGGCCCGCTCCCGTTCCGCCGCATCGCCGACATCCTCTGCCAGGTGCTCGCGGCGCTCGCCGAGGCGCACCACCTCGGCATCATCCACCGCGATCTCAAGCCCGAGAACATCGTGCTCGAGCCGATGCGCTCGGGCGGCGACTTCGTGAAGGTCGTCGACTTCGGCCTCGCGAAGATGAAGGCGGAGGTCGCGACGACGAACATCACGAGCCCGGGCATCGTCTGCGGGACCCCGGACTACATGGCCCCGGAGCAGGGCCGCGGCGATCCGATCGACGCGCGGAGCGACCTCTACGCGTGCGGCGTCATCCTGTTCCAGCTGCTCACCGGCCGGCTCCCCTTCGAGGCGGAGTCGCCGACGCAGGTCGTGCTGATGCACCTCTCGCTGCCGCCGCCCGATCCCGCCCTGATCGCGCCGGAGCGCGAGATCCCCGAGCCGCTCGTCGAGGTCACGCTGCGGGCGCTCGAGAAGGACGCCGCGCGGCGCTACCAGTCCGCGGACGAGTTCGCGGCCGCGCTGCGCGCGTCGGTCGGCACGTTCGACACGCCCTCGGGCCGCTTCTCGTTCGCCGAGGCGACGGTCATCTGCGCCTCGTGCCGCGCCATCGTGCCGCGAGGACAGAAGTTCTGCGGCGAGTGCGGCGCCAGGATCGCGCAGCCGCACGCCCCCGCCCCGGCGCCGCGCGCCGCGCCGGGGGCGGCGCCCCCCACCGCGCGGCGCGATCGCGCGTCCGCCGCGCCCCCGCTCCCGCTCCCGTTCGCGGCGCGCGAGGAGGACCTCGCGTGGCTCGACGCATGCCTCGCCGACGTCGAGGGCTCGGTCGTCGCCGCGCGCATCGTCGGCGAGCAGGGCGTCGGCAAGACCCGGCTGCTCCGCGAGTTCCTCGACGTCGCCGCGAGCCGCGGCGACAACGTGATCCAGACCGGGCCGGACCCGTGGGGCGCCGAGGTCGGCTACTACGCGCTCCGCTGGGCGATCGCCGGGCTCGCGGAGCTCCCGCCCGACGGCGGCAACGCCTCGAACTGGAGCGGCGCGACGCCGGAGGCCCGCCGCGGGCTGCTCGAGATCTTCGGCAAGGGCGACCGCGGGAGCGACATGCGCCGGCACGCCTGGAACAAGCCGGCGGCGGGGGGCCTGTCGCCCGACGACCGCCGCTTCATCGCCGCGGAGGCGCTGCGCTGGGCGCTCTCGCGCGCGCAGCAGGCCGCCTTCCCGCACCGGGTCCTGCTCGCGATCGACGATCTGCACGCCGTCGACGGCGCGAGCAGGAACGCGTTCGCCGACGTGATCGCGGAGCCGCCGCTCGCGGCGCTGCTCATCGTCGCGAGCCACACGCCGGGCTTCGAGCCGCAGTGGGGCGGCGCCGTGCGCGCGCTCGGCGGCCTGCCGAAGGACACCGCGCTCTCGCTCCTCCGGAGCAGCGTGAGCCTGGATCACCGCGGCGCCCGCAAGACGCCGCCGAGCGCGGGCGGCGCGCGGCTGTCGCCGCGGCGCGACGGCGCGGACGGCGCCGCCGACCCGGCAGCGCTGGGCCTGCCGCCGAGCGCGGCGACCACGTCCGGGCCCGGCGGCGATGGCGCGACGGTGCCGCCGCTCTACATCGACCAGCTGGTCCGCTACACGCTCGAGGGCGGCAGCGATCCGCCCGCGCGGATGGCCGACCTCGTCGCCGCGCGGATCGAGCGGCTGCCGCAGGACGCGCGCCGCACGCTGCAGGCGCTCGCGGTCATCGGCGACGCGGCGGATCGGCCCACGCTGCAGCGCCTGCTCCCGGACATCCGCGCCTTCGACGATCTGCTCGGCAAGCTCGTCGCGTCGGGCATGATCGAGGAGCACGCGAGCGGCATCCGCACGACGCACCCGCTGCTGCGCGACGTGACGCTCGCGACGATCCCGGCCGGCGTCCGGCGCGACCTGCACGCCAAGGCGACGTTCGACAGCGCGGGCGACCCGCTCGCGCTGCCGCTCGAGGTGCAGGCGATCCACGCCTACCACGCGCAGAACGCGTTCGTCGCGCTGATGCTGCTCGAGCAGGCGGCGGATCGCTCCGCCGCGCGCGGGGACAACGCCGGCAGCGTGCTCGCGCTGCGCCGCGGCCTCGATCTGGCGCGGCGCGAGATCTTCCGCGGCGAGCTCGACGACCCGGTGCGCGCCGTCCTGATCTTCAGCCGCAAGCTCGGCGACGCGCTCGCGCGCGCCGGCGATCTGACCGACGCCGACGGCGTGCTGCGCGAGGCGCTCGACCTCGCCGGCCCTGGCGGCCCCGATCGCGCGCTCGTCCTCGGCTCGCTCGCGTACGTGGCGCACGAGCGCGAGCGCACGAGCGAGGCGTCGATGTACCTCCGGGAGGCGATCGACCTCGCCCGGCAGAGCGCCGACAGCGACGTGGTGCAGTCGCTCGACAAGATGAGGCGCGAGTGGATGTCGCGCTGAGCGGGACCCCGTGAACGGCGAGGAACGAGCGCAAGAACCCCGATCTCCGGCGAGCGCAGCGGCGGCGCCGGCGCGCGCGCCGTTCATCGCGCGGTGGGATCTCGACAAGACCTATCTCCGGACGGACTTCGACACGCTGCGCGACCTCGTGCGGACCGCGATCGAGCGGCCGGATCAGAAGCGCACGGTGCCGGGCGCGGGGTCGCTCCTGCGCGAGCTCGGCCGCGCTGGCGTCGAGACCCACATTCTCTCGGGCAGCCCGGAGCAGCTCCGCTCCCGCATCGAGCAGAAGCTGCGGCTCGACGGCGCGCGCTGGGCGTCGCTCACGCTGAAGCCCAACCTGCAGAACATCCTCCGGCTGCGCTTCCGCGCGCTGCGCGGGCAGCTCGGCTACAAGCTGCCCGCGCTGCTCCAGCGGCGCTGCGAGCTCCCGAGCCAGCGCGACCCGAGCGGCGCGCTGATCCGCGAGGTGCTCCTCGGGGACGACGCCGAGGCCGACGCCTTCGTCTACTCGGTGTACGCCGACATCTGCGAGGGGCGGGTCAGCCCGCTGGAGCTCGGCGAGGTGATGCGGCTCGGGCACGCCTACGACGACACCATCGCCGACGCGATCCGGTTCGCGAGCTACGTCGAGAAGGGCCCCGTCGTCGAGCGGATCCTGATCCACCTCGACCGGCAGTCCTCCCCCTCAGATTTCAGGATCTTCGGCGACCGCGTCGTCCCCTTCTACAACTACCTGCAGGCGGCCTTCGTGCTCCACGAGGACGGCCGGATCGGCGCGCACGCCGTGCTCCGCGTCGCCCAGGATCTCGTCGTCGCCCACAACTTCGACAGCGCCGCGCTCGCGCGGAGCTACGTCGATCTGTCCCGCCGCGGGCACGTCTCCGGCAAGGGCATCGCGTCGCTCGAGGTCGCCTACGGCGAGCTCGCGCAGCGCCGGGCCGCGGGCGCGAGCGACCTCGGCGCGATGATCGCGGAGCTCACGCGGCTCTGCGCCGACCTGCGCCCCGCCATGAGCCGGCCGCACGCGGCCATCGACTACCGCGCGCTCGCCGTCGGCCACAACCGCCGCTCGAAGCGCGGCCGCTGACCTGGCCCCGGCTGCGCTTCGAGCGCGGCCGTGCGGCCGTGCGGCCGTGCGGCCATGCGGCCGTGCGGCCGTCGATCGAGCCCCCGCCGCGCGCCTACAGCCAGGCGTTGTTCAAGATCTCGCCGACGCCGCCGGCGCCCGGGACGATGTACTGGATGTTGTTCAGGCCGCGCTCCTCGTCCCAGTGCGTGCCTGGCTCGGTCTTGAGCACGCGCGCCGGCGAGAGGCCACGATCGAGCCGTAGCGCGTAGATGATGGCGTCCGGGTGGGCGTCCGTGACGCGGCGGATGTACTCGGGCGTGACGATGAGGTGCATGGTGATGCACTTGGCCGGCCGCCCCTCCAGCGCGGTCTTGTAATACGAGAGCGCGCTGACCATGGATGAGCCCGTGGCGCCCATCGGATCGGGGAAGAGCACGTGACGCCCCTCGACGTCGCGGCCGATCTTGGCGTCGTGCCACGTCGCGCCGATGACCTCGCCTTGCTCGTTGGTTTGCCGGCTCATGAACAGATGATCTTGCCGGACCAGCGCGGGATCGAGCACCTCGTTCAGGAGCTCGTAGACGACCTGGGACGGCATCGTCCCGGCGCGCGCGATGCCCACGGTGACCACCTTGGTCGCGCGCGACAGCGCGGTGCCGCGGTAGATCGCCTCCGGATGGGAGGAGATCATCCGGGTCGGCACGTCCACGCGCGCGCGCCCCAGCTCCGCGGCGAAGACCACGCGCGCCAGGATCTGGTAGAGAACGCCGACGAGGCGCCCGACGTCCGGCTGAACCGTCTCCGGGGAGCAGGCTCGAGCCAGCAGCGTCCATGCGAGTGGATCATCGAGCAGGTGCACGCCCGGCCCGTACCGGTGGGCGATTTCGGGGGGCCGGAATCGGCTCTCAGCGTACGCAACGTCGACCATCGTTTTTCTGTTACACTACCTCGCCCGTCGCGGGGTATTCCTCCGGGTGCGCGCCGGTGCTCTCCCCGGGAGCGAAGCGGTTTGGAAGCGATGAGGGCGCCCGCCTCAGCGGGTCGCCCGGTGGACTTGCAAAGGAAGGGATGTTCGGTGGATAGCGACCTTGCCGAGTCGGTTACGGCGCTCAAGGATGCCTTTGCCCGAAGAGGTATCCCTGCGAGGTTCGGAAAGGCGGCTCCAGCGGCGGTGGAAGAGCTGCGCAAGACGCTGCGGGTGCCCGCCAGGTACCGCGCCTTCCTGCAGGAGGCAGACCCGCTCGACGTCGAGACGGTGACTCCGGTCGAGCGCGTGCGCCTCATCCCTTCCGAGAAGCTCGCTGCCGAGCAGCAGGCGAACGGCGGCGACAGCTCCCTCGCGGGCTGGCGCAAGAGCTGGATCCTCATCGCCCGCAGCGCCCTGCTCGGAGATCCCTACTTTCTCGACATCTCGAAGCTGGACGCCGAGGGAGACTGTCCCGTGTTCACCTGCATGACGGGGATCGACGCGCTGAAGCCAGAGCTCTGCGCCTCGAGCTTCCAGCAGTTCCTTCGCATCCTCGCGACCTCGATGGAGGTCGCGTCCGGCTTCGGTGAGAGCGGCCTCGACGACGAGGACGAGGCGATCTTCCGCGAGGCGCTCGCGCCGAAGATCAAGACGATCGACTCCGCGGCCCTCCGCGCGGGCCACTGGACGTGACCTGGCGTCCGCGGCGCGCCGCCCATTAAGGCGCTCCGTGGATCGAGCTGACCGTGCCATGGCCAGGTGCCCGGCTTGCAACGCAGAGAACCCGGGCGCCGCCCGGTTCTGTGTGACGTGCGGCGCGTCGATGGTCGCGAGGGACGCCGGCGTCGCCGCGACCCCCTCGGCGCCCCCTGCGCCCGGCCCGCAGCCGACCGTCCCTGGGCAGCCGCTGCCCGCGGCGCTGCTGCCCGAGGACCCGGCGCGCCGGGTCAGCCAGCCGGCCTACGGGGCTGGCGGCGCGAACGGGCCCGCGGCCGGGCCGCACGTCGTCCCGGCGCCGCTGGCGGGCTCGCTCCCGCGGCGCGTCCCTGGGGGCCACCTGCCGGCGGGGACGCTCGTCGACCAGAAGTACGTGGTCGAGCGGGTGCTCGGCGAGGGCGGCATGGGGGTCGTCTATCTCGCGCGGGACGTCCACACCGGGCTGCACGTGGTCCTGAAGGCGGTGCGGCAGGAGCTCGGGCACCGGCCCGACGTCCGCGCGCGGACGCTCGCCGAGGGCCGCGCGCTGGCGCAGATCGATCACCCGAACGTCGTCCACCTGAAGGCGGTGGTCGCGGAGCGGGACGATCTGTGGCTGGTGATGCAGTACATCGACGGCGAGAGCCTGGAGCAGACGCTCGCCAGGTACGCCGAGGAGCGCCGGCCGATGCCGCTGCCCGAGGCGCTCTCGATCTTCCGCCAGATCGCCTCCGGCATCGCGGCCGCGCACCGCGAGGGGGTGATCCACCGCGACCTCAAGCCGGCGAACGTCCTGATCCGCGGCAAGGACGGCGTCGCGAAGGTCACCGACTTCGGCATCGCCAAGGCCGAGGCGGACGCGCTCGCCGGGCGCGGGCTGACCAAGGGGATCATCGGCTCGCTCTATTACATGTCGCCGGAGCAGGTCCTCGGTCGCCGCGACCTCGACAAGCGGGTGGACATCTACGCCCTCGGCATCGTGCTCTACGAGATGCTGATCGGTCAGGTGCCTTTCGACGCCGAGAGCGACGTCGAGATCATGCGCCTGCACGCGGAGGTGCCGCTCCCGAGCGTCAGCGCCGTGCGGCGCGACGTCCCTCCGGAGCTCGACGTGTTCCTCCACAAGGCGTGCGCGAAGGACAGGGCAGAACGCTTCGCCAGCTGCGAGGAGATGCTCGCGGCGCTCGACACGATCGCTCGCCCCGCGCCGGCCGCGACCTCGGCGCCGCTCGGCGTCTCGAGCCGACCGCCGCCGCCCGCGGCCACGACCGTCGATGAGCTCCGCGGCGCGGCGCCGTCGCCGCCGGGGGGGGCGCCGGCGAGGCCGCAGCGCGGGCGGGGCTCGTGGCTCGCGATCGGCGCCGGGGCGCTCGTGATGTTCGGCGGGGCCGCCGCGCTGCTCGGGCTGGGCGTGCTCGACAAGCCGCGCGACGGTCGCCGGCGGGGCGCCTCGGTGCCGTCGAGCCCGGCCTCCAGCGCGAGCGCCGCCGCCGTCGAGGCGAGCGCGACGCAGCCGGAGCCGTCGCCGCTCTCCGGGCTGACCGGCGTGTGGGTGGGCAACGGGCGCGAGCTCGAGGCCGTGCTCGCCGGCGAGGCGCTCGAGTTCCGGGTCCGCCACCCGGAGCAGTTCGCGCCGCAGGACTATGCGGAGGGCGAGGCGCGCTTCTCGCTGCGCGAGCTCCCCGGGGAGGCCGGGGTGTTCGCCGTGGAGGACCGGCTCCGTTTCATCGCGCCCGGCTCGCGCCAGTTCGATCCGGCGCGCTCGCGCGGCACCTGCCAGGACGTCCGCAGCGACGTGGAGGGCCGCCCGCTCCGCGCGAGCTTCGACGGCACCCGCCTGAGCGTCGAGTTCGCGAAGATCGAGCCCTCCTCGAGCAACTTCGTGATCGAGCGCAACAAGGTCGTCAGCTGCGTCGGCCTCAGCGCCCTCCCCGCCACCCGCGTCGTGAGCACCCTCTCGAGGCCCTGACCCCCGGCGCGCGGCCACGGCCGCCGCCGCCCCTCGGCAGCCCCGCTCAGAGGCCGCCGACCGCGGGCACCGGCTGGGGCTTTCCGGCGTGGATGATCGCGCACCGGACGGTGGTCGACGACGTCGGCGCGCTCGCGCGCCCGCCGCCGAGGACGAGCGTGCCGAAGATGTTGCGCGCCGCCGTGTCGACCTCCGCGGCGCCGCGCGGGGGGACCGGGTTCCCGCTCGCGTCGAACACCGTCACGGCCTGCACGACGCCGCGGGCGATCTCGCTCTCCGGGAAGGACATCATCACCGAGATGCGGACGTAGGCCGACGCCCCCTCGACGATCCCGAAGCTGTAGGGCTTCTTGGCGAAGGCGCCGCAGAAGCCGCTCGTGCCCATGCCGCCGGCGGGCCCGTAGTTCGCCGCCGCCCACTGCGCGACGTTGACCGTGAGCCCGCTCTCGCCCGAGCCCTGCGCGTACTGGACGCACTGGCCGAGCGCTGGATCCCACATCGCGCCCGTCGGGCATCGCCCCACCTTGGCGCAAGCCTGACCGGTCCACACCTCGTCGCGCGCGCAGGTCTGCGAGAGTGGCACGCACGCGGCGGTCGGCCCGTCGACGACGAGCTCCTGCCCGGGCGGGCACCCGAGCTTCTGCCCGGCGCCGACCGCGACCCCGATGTTGGTCGCCACCTGCTCGCGCGACACGCAGTAGCCCGTGCTCTGATCGATCTCGTCGCCTGGCTTGCAGCGGTCGGGGGCGCACCCGCCGGCCTCATAATGGCGACCCACGCCGCAGTAGGCGTTCGCCGCCTGCGGCGTGAGGCACTGGCCCGCGACCGAGAGGTAGCCCTTCAGGCAGCGGCAGCGGTTCTGCGTCGTGTCGAAGCCGGCGCCGTCGCTGCACGACGAGATCGAGCAGCGGCAGCTGCTGCCCTGGCAGATCTTGAGGAAGCAGGAGTTCTCCGGGCACCCCACGAGGACCGCGGGCGCGAGCGCGAGGAGCGCCAGCGAGATCGCGGTGGACGCAAGGCCGAACGAGCCGGGCCGCATGAGGGCGACCCTACTCCATCCGCTCGGGCCGGGGAACTCGCGGAGCGACGCGCGGCGGTGGACGCCGAGCGCGCCGCGCGCCGCCGGACATACCGGCGGCCGGGGTGCTGTGGTACGGGGTGTCGCCGTCCGCGCGCGGATTCCGCTGCGCTGGCCCGAACGTCAAGCCATGCTGCCCATCTACATCGAAGGTTCGCCCGAGTTCGAGTCCACCCTGTCTGCCCTCCGCGCCCGCGGCACGGGCGATCTCGCGAACGTCACCCCCGCGGTGACCGAGATCATCGACAACGTGCGGCGCGGCGGCACGTCCGCCGTGCTCGGCTACATCGAGAAATTCGAGCGGAGGACGCCGAAGGCGCTCGTCCGCCACGCTGGTCCCGAAGCCGAGGGCGGCTTCGGCGGGGCCGAGGCCCTCGCCCGGCTCCCGCAGGACATCCGCGCCGCGCTCGAGACAGCGGCCGCCAGGATCGCGCGGTACCACGAGCGGCAGCGCGACGCGGGCGACCTCGGCCCGGCGGACGCAGCGCCGAGCGGGCCCGCGCTGCAGGCCGGCTTCAGCTACGAGGAGGAGGGCGTCCTCCTCGGCATGCGCGTGCGCCCCCTGCGCCGCGTCGGCGTCTACGCGCCGGGCGGCAAGGCCCGTTATCCCTCGAGCGTGCTCATGTCGGCGATCCCCGCGCGCATCGCCGGCGTGCGGGAGATCGTGCTCGCGAGCCCGTCGGCGGATGACGTCACGCTCGCCGCGGCGCACCTCTCCGGCGTGACGACCCTGCTCGACGCGGGCGGCGCGCAGGCGATCGCGGCCATGGCCTACGGGCTCGCGGAGCTCGCGCCGGTCGACAAGATCGTCGGCCCCGGCAACGCCTACGTCGCCTGCGCGAAGCGGCTCGTCTTCGGCGACGTGTCGATCGACGGCATCACCGGGCCGAGCGAGATCCTGGTGCTCGCCGACGACGCCGCGGACCCGCGGCTCGTCGCGGCCGACCTGCTCTCGCAGGCCGAGCACGACGAGGCGTCGTACGCGCTGCTCGCGACGACGTCGGCCAAGCTGGCGGAGGCGGTCGCGCGCGAGCTCGACGCCGCGCTCCCCGAGCTCACGCGGCGCGCGATCGTCCAGGAGTCCCTCTCCCATCACGCGGCGGCGCTGGTCGTCGGCTCGCGCGCTCGCCTCGCCGAGGTCGCCGATCAGCTCGGGGTCGAGCACGTGGCGTTTCACGTCGCCGACGCCGAGGGGATGTTCTCGGAGATCGGCACGCTCGGCGCCGCGCTGCTCGGCAGCCTCACCCCGGTGGCCGCGGGCGACTACCTCGCGGGGCCGTCCCACGTGCTCCCGACCGGCAACTCGGCGCGCTTCGGAGCGCCGCTCGGCGTCTACGACTTCGTGACCCGCGCGAGCCTCATCCGTTACTCCGGCGCGGCGCTGCGGGCGCAGGGCCCGATCATCGAGAAGCTCGCGCTGGCGGAGGGCCTCCAGGCGCACGCCCGCGCCGTGACGCTCCGGCTTGCGAGCACGGCGCTCGACCCGGCGGCGAAGCGCGATCCCGCGAAGTCCTGACGGCCTCGCGCCGCCCCGCCGAGCGCGCCGCGCCCTCAGCGAGCGCCGCGCTGGAGGGGCGGCGCCCGATGCTCCGAGCGCGCGGGCTCCGGTCCTGGGCCCGCGTGCCCTCCGGTGCCCTCGGCAACGAGCGCGCGCCCTTCCGCTATAAGCGCCCGCTCGCTCCGCTCCCTCGACGGCAAGCACGCCGGCCCCATGCACGACGGGGTAGCGCACGGCCGCGTGAACGCGGCGCCTCGCGACGCCTCACGACGCTTCGCGCGGGGCCACGGCGGCCCGCGCGGAGCGCGGCCTCACTCGACGCGCAGGTAGTCTGCTTTGATCAGCTTCAGCACGGACTGCGCGGTCTCCAGATCCGTCGCGGGGCTCTTGTTGAGGACCATCGCGAGGTGCCCGTGGTTGTAGACAATCTGGAGGACGTCCAGATCGACGGGCGAGAGATCGCGGAGCAGCGGCTTGAGCGGCTGGGGCATGACCAGGCGCGCCGACAGGTCCGGGAGCTGGTGGCGAATGTTGTTCAGCTCGTCGATCTGCCGGAGCCCCTCCATGAGGAGCTCCTGCACCGTCGCGCTGATCTCGCCGGTCATGACCCGCTCCTCGGCCGGCTCCAGGTCGAACGTTCCGCCGACCCACGTGAGGATCCGGTAGACGCTCTTGAGCGGCGGGACGTCGGTCAGATCGTTGATCGTCGCAAAGGTCACGATGCCCTTGCGCAGGTAGATCTTGCCGACATCGTCGTCGGAACGGACGACGAGGACTCCGCTCTTCTTCGATGTGCCGAAGAGCTGAAGCAGATCGGGGAGCGGGATCTCGTCGATCGACCCGGACATCGACCGGGTCTGACCGCTCCGCAGCGAGGGCTCATCCATCCGACGGCGCGCCGGAGGCGCGCCAGGGTCGGTGGAGACGACCTTGAGGATGCTGGTGCCGATGAGCACCCGGTCACCCTCCTTCAGGGTCGTCTTCTTGATCTTCTCGCCGTTGACGAACGTGCCGTTCGTCGAGCCGAGATCCTCGATCACGATCTGCTGATCGGTACAGGCAATCCGGGCATGGCGCCGGGAGACCATGTCCTCGACGAGGACCATGTCGAGGTCGCTGGAGCGACCCACGACGATCTCCTGCTGCTCCCCGAGGGGAAATTCGCCGCCTTGGTACTTCCCGGAGATGAAGCGCAACGCCAGTTGGCGCGTTGCCGACACCTTGGGAGCGTGGTTATCCATCGCAGGGAGTAAAAACCTTCGAGCGCTACGCGAGCGCCAGCAGGGGGCAAAGTCTAGTTTCACCGAGCAAAGCTGGTCAAGAGATCCGGTCTGTTCTTTCGAATGAGTTCCCCTGCCCGCCGTGACGCAGCGCGCTGGCCACCCTCCTGCGACCTCCCCTCGAGGCCCGCCCGGAGCGCGCCGCTGGACCCCGCTCGACCCGCGCAACTGCGCCTAATCCGCGGGAAACAGACCGACGCGGGCCGGTAGGGGCAGCCCGGGCGGCCCCCCGACCGGGCCCTCTCTGCCGAGGAGATCGCGGTCGCTCGGTTCATTGCCCTTGCTTTCAGGCCCGGCATGTTGAACGGCCTCGGCGTGAGCTCCGAAGCGACGCAACGCACCCTCGCCGCAGGCGATCCGCTGGGCACGCACCGCGTGCTCGAACCCCCGGGGGCCCTCCCCCAGCCGGCAGAGCGGCTGGACGCCGACGCCTCGCGCCACTTCGAGACGGAGATCGTCGTCGACGTGGAGACGCTGAACATCGACGCCGCGAGCTTCCGTCAGATGGAGGAGGCCTCTGGCGGCGATCCGGACGGCGTCGCGCGGCTCGTCCTCGAGACGGTGGCGCGCCGGGGAAAGCAGCACAACCCGGTCACCGGCTCGGGCGGCATGCTGCTCGGCGTCGTGCGCCGGGTCGGCTCGCTCGCGGAGCACCGCGGCGTCGCGGTCGGCGATCGCATCGCGACGCTCGCGTCGCTCTCGCTCACCCCGCTCTCGCTCCGCCGGGTCGTCGCCGTGCGCCCCGCGTCCGCGCAGATCGACGTCGAGGGCACCGCGATCCTCTTCGCGTCGGCGCCGCTGGCCCGCATGCCGAGCGACATGCCCGAGCGGCTCGCCCTGGCGCTGCTCGACGTCGCCGGCGCCGCGCCTCAGGTGGCTCGCCTCGCCGGCCCGCGCGACAGCGTGGTGGTGCTCGGCGCGGGCGGGAAGTCGGGCCTGCTTTGCGCGGCCGAGGCGCGACGCTGCGTCGGCCGCTCGGGGCGCGTGATCGGGATCGAGGCGTCGGCCGAGTTCGCCGCCGACCTGCGCGCGCTCGCGATCTGCGACCACGTCGTGGTCGTCGACGCGCGCGACCCCGTCGCGGTGCGCGACGCCGTGCTGCCGCTCACGGGCGACGCGGGCGCCGATCTCACGCTGTCGTGCGTGAACGTCCCCGGGGTGGAGCTCAGCGCGATCGTCGTCACGCGCGACCGCGGCAAGACGTACTTCTTCGCGATGAGCACGAGCTTCACCGCCGCCGCGCTCGGCGCCGAGGGCATCGGCAAGGACGTGGACCTCTACATCGGCAACGGCTACGCGCACGGCCACGCCGAGCACACGCTCGCGCTCGTGCGCGAGCACGCCGCGCTCGAGCGCCTCATGACCTCACGCTACGGCTGAGCGCGCGGGGCAGCGCGAGCGGGCCGCGCGGCGCAGCGCGAGCGGGCCACGCGGGGCAGCGCGAGCGGATCGCGCGCCCCGGCGCTCGGGAACGGCGCGGGCGCGCTCGCCGGCGTCAGCCGGGCCGCTCCTGAGGCGCCGGCTCCGCCTGCGGCAGCGCGGCGGGCGCGGGCGCCGGCGTCCCCAGCTTGTCGACGGCGGCGGGGAGGATCACGGCGAAGGTGCTCCCCTTCCCTTCGTACGAGCGGACCTCGATGCGGCCGCCCGCGCTCTGCGCGATGCGCTGGCTGATCGAGAGCCCGAGCCCCGTCCCCTTGTCCTTCGTGGTGAAGAACGGCAGGAAGATGTTCGCGAGCACCTTCTGCGAGATCCCGGGACCGTTGTCGGTGACGTTGAGCTCGACGAACGGCTCGTCCGAGCCGGAGCCGGGCCGCGTGCCGCGGCCGAAGCGGACGCGCGTGGAGATCACCACCTTGCCCTTGCCCTTCATCGCCTGAACGGCGTTGCGGAACAGGTTCATCAGCACCTGCCGGAGCTGCTCGGGATCGATGGCGACCCGGGGGAGGTCGGGATCCAGCGCTACCTCGACCTCGAGCAGGTCGTTCCGGCGCTCGATCGAGAGCACCTGCAGCGTGCGGCGGACGATCGCGTTCACGTCGGTCGGGACGACCGAGCCCTGCGCCGGCCGCGCGAGGTCGAGCACCGAGCCCACGACCCGGTCGAGCCGGTCGACCTCCTCGAGGATGATCCCGAGGAACTCGCGCGAGGCCGGATCGATCTGCGCCTCCGGCACCGGATCGGCGAGCAGCTGGGCCGCGCCCTTGATCGCGCCGAGCGGGTTCCTGATCTCGTGCGCGAGCCCGGCCGCCATCTGGCCGAGGAGCGCGAGCCGGTCCCGCTCCTTCATCTGCGCGTACAGGCGCGAGTTCTCGAGGACGACGCCGATCTGCGCGGCGAGCGTCTCCAGCAGCGTCAGCTCCTCGGGCGAGAACGCGTCGCGCACGCGCGTGTCCGCCACGACGAGCAGGCCGATGGGCTCGCCCTGCTCGTCGCGCGCGCAGAGCACCACGCCCGAGCAGAGGCTGCCGAGGACCTCGGCCGCCGCGAGCACCGCGTCCTCGGGGACCTGCGGCCGGACCTCCGTCCGCCGCGCGAAATTGCCGTCGTCCTCCGCGTCGCTGTGGCTGCGGCGCGCGCGCCGCTCGCGGGCCTCGCGCTCGAGCTCCTCCATCGCGAGCGGCCCCCGCTCGAGGCGCTCGAGCATCGCCCTCGCGGTCGCCACCTCGATCCGCTCGGGCACCCGCGGCCCGAGCGAGGCGAGCCGATCGAAGCCGGTGCCGTCCTGATCGCGCAGGTAGAGCGCCGCCGCCGTGACCCGGCGCGACTGCTCGAGCGCGCTCATCACGATCGAGCCCATCTCCTCGACCTCGAGCGTGTGCACGAGGCGCCGCCGGGCCTCCGCGAGCGAGCGGTCGAGATCGAACCGCTCCCGCAGGAAGAGGCGCTGAATCTGCTCCTCCACGCGCTCCCGCAGCGGATCGAAGACCACCAGGATCACGATCGCGGCGAGCACCGCGTTCAGGTACATCGTGTTGAAGCCGCCGATGAACGTGAGCAGGAGATAGAAGATCAGCGCGATCAGGAACGCGACCGCCGTGGCGACGAGCAGGCGCGCGAGCATCTCGTACGCGTCGAGGAGCCGCTCGTGCCGGAGCGCCTGGGCGAGGACGAACAGGAAGACGATCGAGAGCGCCGCGCCGACCGGCGGCGGCTCCGCGCCGAGGAACCAGGCGAAGTCGGCGACGCTGGCGAGCCCGGCGAGCGCGCCGATCACCACGAGGAACCGCACGCGCCGCTGCGTCGCGCGCGAGGAGCTCTGCTTGCCGCGCTGGCCGAGCGTGTACAGCCCCGCGGTGAGCAGCGCGAACACGTACGTGAAGATGCAGCCGCGCGTCAGCCAGTCGAGCCACGAGCCCGGCTCCCGGCTCACCAGCACGAGGACGAACAGCGGGATGACGAGCACCCCCGCGAACCGGAGCAGCCGCGATCGCCTGTCCCCGTCGTGGGGGATCATCGCCTCGAAGAGCTGCAGCGCGAACTGCGGGAGCAGCACGGCGAGGATGGCGGTGAAGCGCTCCCAGATCGAGGCCTGGAAGAAGCCGAAGAGCGACTGGGACAGGTACCAGAGGCCGACGTCGGCGGCGAACGCGGCGAAGAAGAGGTGAACGCGGCGGACGCGACCTCGCAGCAAGGTCGAGGCCGCGATGGCGAGGGCCAGCGCCCCGCAGACCAGGGTGGTCCGTGTGCGGAGATCGAACCCGAGCGGCGCCACGGCGGAAGGCTATCGCGGAGCGCGGCGGCGCAACGCGGAAAGGCGTCAGGAGCGACCGCGCCGCCCCCGGGCTGGACGGCCTCGGCTCAGCGCGTCCCGTCGCTCTCGGACGACGCCTTGTCGTGGCCGTCCGTGCTCCCCTGAGGCTGCCAGGGCAGCGGGTCCGGCGACTGCTTCTGCGAGCGCGCGTAGGTGCGCTTCGTCGAGAGCACGTCGTCGAGCGACGGGTGCGCGAGGTCTCGAAGGCGGAGCTGCGGCGGGGAGGCGAGCCCGCGGCCAGGGGCGTCGAGCCCGTCGTCGACGCCGTCCGCCTCCTCGTCCCCTCCAGGGACCTCTTCGGAGGTCATCGGATCGAGCTCGCTCCACGCGTCGCCGATCTGCTGGTCGCTCTCGCCAGGCGCGATCGCACACCCGGCGAGCAACGCGGGGGCGGACAGCGCAAGCGCGAGGCCCCCGAACCGCCAACCCCTCCTGCAAGCTCGCATCACTTCAATCCTCCGACGTACCGCCAAAGCCATACTGTTTCACAAGCTGAGAAAGACGCGGTCTCTTCATACCCAAGAGCGTCGCGGCGCGGGTGATGTTCCCGCGACTTTCGTCGAGCGCCCTGGCGATGCACTCGCGCTCGATCTCGCGCTTCATGTCGCTCAAGCTGACCCCCCCTCGGACATGCGCGTACGCGAGCTCCAGCGGTGTGCGATCCACGGGCGTCGACAGGGAATGAGGCTCCAGCTCCGCCCGCTCCGGCGCCGACGAGCGTGGCCCACCGGAGGGCTCGAGCGCAGGGATTGCAGACGACGTGCCAGCTCTCGATGTCATCGGAGAGCTCGCCGGCTCCAGGGCGTCCAGGTCCCGCAGCCCCTCGACGTTCATCGTGAAATCCTCGAGCTCGATCACCTCGCCGTCCGCGAAGATCGCGGCGGCGCGCAGGGCGTTCTCGAGCTCGCGCACGTTGCCCGGCCAGGAGTGCCGCGACAGGGCCGAGATGGCCCTGCTGGAGAGGCGCTTCGGCGCCGTGCCGCGCTCGGCGGCGATCCTCTCCAGGATCGACGCCGCGATCACCGGCAGGTCGCGCGGGCGCTGCCGGAGCGCGGGGACCTCCAGGACGAGCTGCCGGAGGCGGTAGTAGAGATCCTCCCGGAATTCGCCGCGGGCGACCATCGCGCGCAGATCGCGGTGGGTGGCGCAGACGATCCGGACGTTGGCGCGCAGCGGGGTGACACCCCCGACCCGCTCGAAGGTCTTGTCCTGGAGGACGCGGAGCAGCGCCACCTGCGTGCGCGGCGAGATGTCCCCGATCTCGTCGAGGAAGAGCGTCCCGCCCTCGGCGAGCTCGAACCGCCCGCGGCGGCGCGCCGCCGCCCCGGTGAACGACCCCTTCTCGTGGCCGAACAGCTCCGACAGCAGCAGCGTCTCGACCAGGGCGGCGCAGTTCACCTTGACCAGCGGGCCCCCCCGCCGCGCGCTCACCTCGTGGATCGCCTCGGCGACGAGCTCCTTGCCGGTGCCGCTCTCGCCGTGGATCAGCACGGTCGCGTCGCTCGCGCCGACCTTCTCGATCTGGTGGATGAGGCTGAGCATCGCGGGCGTCGTGCCCACCATCCGCTTGAGCGCGGGGACGGCGGGCGACGGCCGCAGGGCGCGCGCAGGCGCCCGCGCGCACCCCGCGCACGCGCTCGATCCGCAGAGCTCGCAGCCCCTCGGCTCCGCCTCGGCGGCGCTGCGCGCGCACGCCTCCAGCCGGGCGAGCTCGGCGAAGCTCCGGCGCGCGAGGAACCGGCGCGCGATCTCGGGCGGCAGCGACGCGGCGACGCGATCGCGGATCGCGATCGCCGCCTCGAGGTGCGACCTCGCGGCCGCGGGGTCGTCGTCCGGGGCGTGCGACGGCCGGCTCACGGACGACGACGCATGGTGGAGCAGCACGTGCGCCTCCAGGGCGCACTCGCGGCTGTGGGCCTGGCGCGAGTGCGCCAGCGCCTCCGCGGCGAGCTGCCCGAACGGCTCGCCGGCGGCGCGGGCGCGCATCGCCTCGAGGAGCGTGACCTCGGCGCGGAGCCAGTCGGAGGAGGTCGCCTCGGCGCCCGCCTTGCTGATCATGTGCGCGGCCTGCAGGAGGTCGCCGTCGTCGAGCGCGATGCGCGCGGCGAGCGCATAGCACTCACCGAGCTTCGAGCCGGCGCCGTACGCGAAGGCGCCGCTGAGCTCCGACCAGGCGTCCAGGGGGCGGCCGCACGCGAGGTGGATCTGCGCGGCGACGTAGGCGACGTGCGTGAGCCGCACGCCGGGGATGACGTTGCCGCAGACCTTCCGCGCGAACGCGAGCGCCTGCTCGGCCTCGTCGTTCAGCCCGAGCTGCAGCCGGATCTCGGCGAGGTTCGCGATGAGGTTAACGAGCGCGACCTTGTCGCCGATCTTGCGGAAAATGTCGATCGCGCGCTCGAAGAGGCGCAAGGCTTCCGGGTACTCGTGCTTCAGGTTGGCGATGACCGCGAGGTTCGTGAGCGCGTAGCCGGTCGCCATGCGCTCGCCGCGCTGCTCGCCGTCGTCGAGCACGGCCGCGAGCATCGAGCGCGCCTCGTCGAACCGACCGCTGGAGAGCAGCGCGATCGCGCGGTTCAGCCGCGCGCGCAGCTCGCTCACGTGCTCGCCGGCGCACGCCGCCTCCCACGCGTCGGCCGCGAAGTGCCGGTCCGCCTCCGACCAGGCCTGCTGCGCGAGGAGCAGCTTGCCGAAGACGTTGCGCGCCTGGAGGCGCGTCGCGAGCTCGCCCGCGCCGGCGAGCCCCTCCTCGGCGTGCCCCCTGGCCGCCGCGAGATCGCCTGTCTTGCAGCAGAGCTCCGCCATCTCCACGGCGCCGCGCGACCGCTCCGCGGGCGTCGTCGCGCGATCGAGCGCGCGCGACAGCACCATCGCCGCCGTCGTCAGGTCGCCGCGCGCGCTCGTCGCGCGGCCGTGCACGAGCAGCGCGGCGAACGACTCCCGCTCGCGCAGGGCCGCCGAGGAGAAGTCGATCGCGAACTCGATGTCGCCGAGCCGCAGCGCGAGCTCCGCGGCGCGCAGCAGCCGATCGCCCGAGGCGGCGCGATCCCCCGGGAGCGCCCGCATCGACCGGGACCAGCGCTGCCAGAAATCGACGCGGGCCGACGGCTCGCCGACCGAGGAGATCGCGAGCACCGCCGCCGCCTCGGCGCGCTCTTCCTGGCCCAGCGAGGCGAAGAGCTCGCTCGCGCGCGAGAGGCTCCACGGATCGGACGGCTGCTCCTCGAGCGCCTCCGCGACAGCGAGCGCGTCCTCGGGATCGACGCTGGCCGGATCGACGGCCGCGCGCCGCGCCGACACCCACCCGCGCTCGTCGACCTCGATCAGCCCGAGCCCCGCGAGCTCGTCGCCGGCGAGGGGGCGCGCGGCGACGACGCCGTCCGGCGCCGCGCGCCGGGCCGCGAGCAGGCCGAGCTGCGCCGACGGCCAGGGCCGCTGGCTCAGCGCGAGCCGATCGAGCAGGCGCCTGGCCTCGCGGCTCGGCGGCGGCGGCGCGGGGCGCTGCTCGGGCGGCGTCGCCAGCACGGCGGAGCACCAGCCGTCGAGCGCGTCGAGCCGCTCGACCTTCGCGACCACCCGGCGCTCCGCGTCCGCCGCGAACGCCTCCCAGAAGAGGTGCAGCTCCTCCGGCGACGCGATGCCGTCGATCGTGAGCGCGCTCGTCCAGGGCCGCATCGCGGCGTCGCTGCACACGACGACCAGCGCGGAGCTCGACCCCTCCGCGATGAGGCGCGAGAGCTCGTCGAGAACGAGGCTCCCCCAGCTCGTCGGCTCCCGCTCCGCGACGAGCAGGATCGCGCCCTGCGCGGCCGCGCTGATCCCCTGCGCGGCCGCCGCCGGTTCCGCGGCGGTGACCCCGCAGCGCAGCGCGAGGTCGCGCCAGGGGTCCCGGTCCGCCGCGTGCGCGGCCGCGATCAGCGAGCGCCCCACACCTCGAGCGCGACGCGCGAGGTGGGAGCAAACAGCGTCCAGGACCGGCCGCTGTCCATGGACGTGGAGCACCCCACGCGACGCGGCTTCACGGACGCGCTCATCGAGCGCCCGGAATCCCCCGGCTTCGCTCGTGATGGCAGAAGAAACGTAGGCTGCAGCGACGGATCCCAAGGCAACAAAAGCGTACCTCCGCGCTGGAGCGCGCATCAACGGATCCCGCCGTCAGGCATCAATAAGTTCTTGCCGCTTCAGAAGAATTTTTCAGTGCGATTGCTCGATTCCGTCCAGCGCCTGCTGGATTGCGTCGAACGCATCAGGAGGGGCTTCGCCGAGGACGCGGGCCAGCGGGAGCTGCGTCGCGGCGGCGGCGACATAGAAGGGCACGAGGTGCGGGGCGAGCCGGCGGAGCGTCTCGAGGTGCCGCGCGACGCCGGCCGCGTCGCCGCGCCGCACCGGCCCCGTCAGCGCGTCGGGCACGCCGAGCACCTCGACGTTGTCCGCGACCGTGCGGAGCAGCGGGCCGAGCATCTCGGCGGCGGTCTTCCGCTCGATGCCCGCGCGCTCGAGCAGGTCGACCCCGGCGGCGGCGAGGGCGGCGGCGCCGTTGGCGACGAGGCCCGCCGCGGCGTGGTAGGCGACGCGGTCGAGGCCAGGGAACGTGCGCGGCGTCATGCCGAGGCGCACGCCGAGCGAGCGCGCGGCGCGCACGGCGCCAGGGTCGCCGTCGACGTGGAGCTGGCCGCGCTCGAGGAACGGCGCGAACGAGGGCGAGGCGAACGAGATCATCGGGTGCATCTGCGCGACCGAGACGCGGCCGCCGCGCACCGCGGCGAGCGCCTCCGGGCCGAGCGCGCCCGCGCAGTGCACCACCGCGACGTCGCGGTGGCCGACGAGCCGGCGGTCGCGCAGCGCCTCGGCGCAGGGCGCGATGTCCCGATCGCGCACGGCGAGGATCACGAGGTCCGCCTCGATGCGCTCCGCCGGCAGCCCGTCCCGGGCAGGCCTGAGGGTGACCGGCAGCCCCGCGTCGCGGATCGCGCGCGAGAGCCCGCGGCCCACCTTACCGCCGCCGTAGATGAACACCTCCGGCAGGGGGCTGTCGTCGCGGTGTATCGGTGACGGGCGCGTGCTCTCCATCTCTCTCATGGGTCGCTCCGATAAAGACCGTGGGCGAGCGCATAGTCCAGCACGGCGCTCGGCACGCGCTGGCGGACGGCCTCCAGGTCGCCCGCGGCGAACGCCCTGCGGACGTCGCTGCTCGAGATCTGCGGGAGCAGCACGTCCGCGGCGCGCAGGGGGGGCCTGGCGACGGCGGCGGCCTCGGCGGGGTGCGCCGCGACGGACGCGACGAAGCCGGTGCGGCCGAGGACGATCGGCGGCGCGAGCTGCTCGATGCGATCGAAGCGGTGCCACCTCGGGAGGTCGGGGAGCACGTCGGCGCCGACGAGCAGGCGCATCGACCAGCCCGGGTGCGCCGCGGCGAGGTGCTCCAGCGTGCGGAGCGTGAGGCTCTCGCCGCCCAGCTCGCGCTCGACCGCCGACACCGACACGCGCGGGAGCCAGCCGAGGGCGAGGTGGCACATGGCCAGGCGGTGCTCGAACGGCGCGAGCTCCTTCGAGAACGGGTGCCGGTAGACGGGGACGACGAGCACCTCGTCGACCGGCGCGACGGAGATCGCGTAGGTGGCCGCGAGCACGTGCGCCACGTGGGGCGGGTTGAAGCTGCCCCCGAAGATGGCGACGCGGCGCGCGTCGAGCGCACGCGAGGCCGGCGCGCCCGCGGGCACCTCAGCCGTGCGAGCCACCTTGAACCCTCAGCCTGGGGCTGGCCGCGGACGACCCCACGATCTCGCGCGCGGTCACCGCGCCGCTCGCGTTCATCACCTCGATCCGCACCCCGCCCTGCCCGTCGTCGAGGAGCGCCGTGCCGCCCTCGGAGCCGATCGGACCGGGCGAGAAGAACGTCCGCGGGCCGACCTTCTTGATGAGCGGCTCCGAGCTCTTGCCGAAGACGAGGAGCGACGCGGCCACGATGTCCTCCTCGTCGAGCGCCGCCTTGTCGAACACGAAGAGCGCGACGCGCCCGTCGAGGATCTCGATCGTGCGCTGGCCCGACGGGAGGCTCATCAGCACCTTGAGGCGCAGCCGGGCTCGCTCGGACGCCACGAACGCGTCGATCTCCTCCGGCGTCGCGGCCGCACACCGCGCGGCCCGATCGAAGAGGGCGCCCTCGGTGGGGTTCGCGCCGACCAGGCTCTGCGCCCAGCCCTGGACGACCCGGTCGAGGGCGTCGTCCTCGGCGATGTAGATGACCCGCTCGGCGTGGCCTTCATCGAGCAGATGCTGCGCGCCGCGAGCGAGCGCGGGCAGATCACCCTGTGCAGGGCCGAGGACGCCGAGGCGCATCGGCGACAGCATAGATCAGCGCGCCAAGCGGGGGACATCTTCTACGTATCGCACGTATCGCACGTATCGCACGTATCGCACGTATCGCACGTATCGCACGTATCGCACGTATCGCACGTATCGCACGTATCGCACGTATCGCACGTATCGCACGCGCCGCACGCCTCGCACACGTCGCCCGCCTCGCGCGATCGCGCAAGCGCCTCCCTCCTCCATGGCGCGCGCGCGTCTGCTAGCGTCCGCCCATGTTTCGGCGAGGTCGCGCGCTCCAGGACCCGGTCACCATCACCCTCGACGGAGCGGCCGTCCCGGCGGAGCGGGGGGAGCCGCTCGCCGTGGCGCTGGTCGCCTCCGGGCGCGTGACGCTCGCGCGGAGCCCGAAGCTGCACCGCCCCCGGGCGCCGACCTGCCTGCGCGGCGGGTGCGACGGCTGCCTCGCGCGGGTCGACGGGGTGCCCAACGTGATGACCTGCCTGCGCCCGGCCGCCGGCGGCGAGCGCATCGAGGTGCAGAACGTCGTGGGGTCGCGGCAGGCGGACCTGCTCCAGGTGACCGACTGGTTCTTCCCGCAGGGGATCGACCACCACCACCTGATGGCCGGCGTCCCCGGCCTTTCCACGGTCATGCAGTCGATCGCGCGCAAGCTCGCGGGGCTCGGGCGGCTGCCGAGCGCGGCGCTCCCGCCCGAGCCCGCGGCGCGGCTCGACGTGGACGCGGCGGTGGTCGGCGCGGGCCCCGCCGGCGTGGCGGCGGCCTCAGCGCTGTCGGCGCGGGGGCTACGCGTCGCGCTGATCGATGATGGGCTCGCCCCGCGCGGGTCGCTCGCCGGCGCGCCGCGCCGCGCGGCGGAGCTCCTCGCGCGGCACCCGCTCGACGGGGTGCGCGTGCTCTCCAGGCACGTGGCCGCCGGCGTCTACCTCGGCGAGCTCCTCGTCGCCGGCGACGCGGGCGCGATCGTGATCCGGGCGCCCGCCACGGTCTTCGCCACGGGGGCGCACGACGGCGTCGCGGCGTTCCCGAACAACGACCTGCCAGGGGTCTTCTCGGCGCGCGCGCTCTGCCGGCTCCTCGCCCACGGCGTCGAGCCGACCGGCCCGATCGCGCTCGCGGGCGAGGGCTTCTGGGCGGACGAGCTCGCCGCCGCCCTCGGCGGCGGCATCGCGGCTCGGGTGCCGCTCGCCGCGCTCGCCGCGGTGAACGGGATCTCGCAGGTGAAGAGCGTGACCGTGCGCGAGGCGCCCTTCGGCCCCGACAGCCCTACCACCGAGCTGAAGGTCGTGGCCGTCGCCGTGGACGCGCCGGCCGCGCCGTCGTTCGAGGTCGCCGCGCAGGCGGGCGCGCGCGTCGAGGTCAGCGCGCGCGCGGGGTACGCCGTGCGGGTCGACGCGCGCGGTCGGGCCGGCGAGGGCGTGTGGGCCATCGGCGAGTGCACCGGCGCCGCGCTCGACCTCGCCGGCGTCGAGCACGCGGCGGCGATCCTCGCCGACGACGTGCTGGCGGCGCGCAACGTGGCCACGTGAGCCCGCGGCCAGGCCGGCCATCACCGCTCGTCCACCGCTCGTCCGCCGCACGCTCCCGCAGGAGCGCCGCAAGTCATCCCTCGATCATCAGATCGAAGAGGCCGACCCCGCCCGCGATGAACACGACGTCGAACACGCCCATGAGCGCCATGTAGTCGGTGAGCTCGCCGATCTCCGCGCCGCCGAAGAGCTCCCGCGTCCCCGCGACAGCGGCGAGCAGGGTGGGCGCGAGGAGCGGGAAGAGCACGCTCGCGAGCACGAGATCGCGGGCGCGCGTGCGCACGGTCATGGCCCCGAACAGGGTGCCGCTCGCGGCGATGCCCGGCGTCGCCGCGAGGCAGAAGAGCGCGAGCCCCGGGCCCGTCTTCACGAGATCCACCGCGAAGAGGAGCGCCGCCGCCGGGATGATGATGGCCTCGACCGCGGCCACGAACAGGCAGAGCCCGAGCGCCTTGCCGGCGAATAGGGCGCTCCTCGCGATCGGCAGCACGAGCAGGCCCGCGAGCGCGCCGTCCTCGCGCTCCCGCTGCCAGGTGCGGCTCAGCGCGAGCACCGACGCGAACGCCACGCTGACCCAGATGACGCCCGGCGCGACGCGCTCGGCCGCGTCCTGCCCCGCGTAGAACGCGAGCGACGCGATCACGGCGACGAGCACCGCGAAGAACCCGCTCGTCGTGACGATCTCGCCGGTGGCGAGCTCGATCGAGAGGTCCTTCCCCGCGACGAGCAGCGCCTGGCGCGCCCAGCCGGGCGGGCGGCGCCGGGGCAGCGACGCGCGGACCGCGGGCGCCGTGGTGTCGGAGAGCACGGCGCGGCTCAGAGGCTGAGGTACGTCTGGTCCTTGAGCCCGCGCTCGTAGTCGGCGAGCAGCCGCATCCCTTCGGTCGGCTTGAGGAGGTCCTGCTTGATCGCGCCGTCGACCTGGGCCTTCACCTTCCCCACGAGATCCCGGTTGTCGTACTGGGTCAGCGCCAGCACCTCCTGGATCTTGTTCCCGGCGAGCGTCTCCTCGATGTAGTACCCGCTGTCCTCGTCCTCATCGAGGAAGACGTGCACCTCGTTGACGCGGCCGAAGAGGTTGTGGATGTCGCCCATGATGTCCTGGTACGCGCCGGTCAGGAAGATGCCGACGTAGTACGGCTTGTCGCCCGAGATCGGGTGCAGCGGCAGCGTGTCCTTCACGTCGTTGAGATCGATGAACTTGCTGACCTTGCCGTCGGAGTCGCAGGTGATGTCGACGAGCGTGCTGTCGGCCGCGGGGCGCTCGTTCAGCCGGTGGATCGGCACGATCGGGAAGAGCGCGCCGAGCGCCCAGTGATCGAGCAGCGACTGGAACACCGAGAAGTTGCAGATGTACTGGTCGGCGAGCTGCTTGCGGAGCTCGCCGAGGTCGTCCGGCACCTCCTCCGGATCGAGCTCCGACGCGATCTTCTGCATGTTCTCGGCGATCTCCCAGAAGAGGATCTCGACCCGGGCCTTCACGTCGAGGTTGAGCAGGCCGAGCTCGAACATCTTCTGCGCCTCCTCCTTGATCTGGAGCAGGTCGTGCCACGACTCGCCGAGGTTCGGCCCGGAGATGTTGTCCTTGATGTAGAGGAGGTTCTGGATGAGCTTGTGCTCCTCGGTCTGGATGTCGATCGGCGACATCGGCGTCTTCTCGATCGAGCCGAACGCCTGGACGACCAGCACCGAGTGGTGCGCGACGATCGCGCGCCCGGACTCCGAGACGATGTTCGGGTGGGGCACCCGCTCCTCGTCGCAGATGTCGGCGATGTTGTGCACGATGTCGCGCGCGTACTCCTCGACCGAGTAGTTCATCGACGAGTGGAAGGTCGACCGCGAGCCGTCGTAGTCGATGGCGAGGCCGCCGCCGACGTCGATGTACTCGATGCGCTGCCCCATCTTGCGGAGCTTCGCGTAGTAGCGCGTCGCCTCGCGCACCGCGCGCTTGATGATCAGGATGTCCGGCACCTGCGAGCCGATATGGAAGTGGAGCAGCTTGAACGAGGCGCTCATCCCGGCCTCGTCCATGATCCTGATCGCCGCAAGGATCTCGGCGGTGGAGAGCCCGAACTTCGCGTTCTCGCCGCCGGAGGTCTTCCACTTGCCCGCCCCCTCCGTGAGCAGCCGCACCCGCAGCCCGATCATGGGCTCGACGTTCATCTCCTTCGCGACGCGGGTGATCATCCGCACCTCGGAGAGCTTCTCCGCGATGAGGATCACCTTCTTGCCGAGCTTGCGCCCGATCAGCGCCGTCCGGATGAAGTTCTCGTCCTTGTAGCCGTTGCAGACGATCAGCGACTCGGGGTCGGTGTGGACCGACAGGCCGGCGAAGACCTCGGGCTTCGAGCCGACCTCGATGCCGTAGTGGTAGGTCTTGCCCGCGTCGAGGATCTCCTCCACGACCTCGCGGAGCTGGTTCACCTTGATCGGGAACACGCCGCGGTACGTCCCGCGGAACTTGCTCTCGCCGATCGCCTTGTTGAAGGCCTCGTTGAGCGCCCGCACCCGGTGATGGAGCAGGTCCTGGAAGCGGATCAGGAGCGGCGTGCGGAGCCCCTGCTCGAGCGCCGCGTCCACGACGTCGCGGATCGCGATCTTGCTGCCGCGCTCCTGGAGCGGCGCGACCGTGAGGTTGCCGTCGGGGCTCACGTCGAAGTAGCCGCGACCCCAGCGGTCGATCATGTAGAGCGACTTGGCGTCTTCCGTGGTCCAGACGCCGGTCTCGGTCTCGTGCGCGCTGCTCACAGTCGTTCTCCTTGGCGGGGCTCGCGGCGGGCGACACCCACCTTTCTGGGAGGGCCCAAGAGGGGCATCAGGCTCAACAGGGGGACGTCAGATCGTCGGTCCGACGCTGGACGGCTGGACACCGCGCGCTGGCGACGCGGCTCAATTACGATAGGAACGCCGGACCTTCAAGGGCAGGCAGCCCGGTCTGGTCCGGCATGGACGGGCGCGCTCGTCGAGCAGGCGCTCAGGCCTGGGTCTTCGGGGTGGCCGAGGCGGCCTTCGCCCGCTTGGACGCCGACTGGTAGAGGTCATAGAGGCGCGGGACGGGGTACGCCTCGAGGCGCTTCTTGTACCCCTGGTCCTTCGACCGGTTCAGGACGGTCAGCGTCTCCTCGATGAGCCGCGCCCGCGTCCCGAACTTCTCCTTCACCGCGCTGAACGTCGCGTGGAGGCGGAGGAGCTTGGCGTTGGAGACGTGGTCCAGGCCCTTCGTGCCGCCCCGATCCGAGCTGACGCGCCCGAGCCAGAGGTCCTCGTTCGCGAACCCCTTCACGGCCTCGACGAGCTTCGCCTTGTCGCCGAAGCGCTCCTTCACGATCGCAAGCGGATTTTTGCTGGCCATTGCTGAAACTCCCACGGGCAGGCGAGGCCTGCGCCGGACATGCGCGAGATGACTCGCGCGGCGTTAAAAGAGGGAGCGCGATCTAGCAGAGCGGCCCGGGTCACCGCAAGGCCGCGCTGCGGGGAGCTCGCGGCGGAAGCGGCGGGGCGCCGCGTCGGCGCTGTGCGGGGCCGCGGATCATGGTACACGGCGCGCCGATGCTCAACCTGGGGAGCTGGCTCGTGGCGCACGTCGACTGGCTAAGGCCGCTCCGGCCGCTATCGGACGCGAGCCCCCGCCTCGCCGAGCCGTCCTCCGCCGTGGCGAGCACGCTCCTCAAGGCCCTCTTCCCGGTCGCCGCGTTCGTCGCCCTCGCGCCCGTCCTCTGGCTCTTCTTCCGGCGCACCTGGCGGGAGCTCGACGTCGAGGCCCACGAGCACCAGCGGCGCACCCTCGCGGCCGGAGGCTACGACCGCCGCCCCGCCGTCCTGTTCACGATCACCGCGCTCGTGCTGATGCTGCAGCAGTACTACGGCGGCCGGGCCGTCTACGACGAGCACATCCGGCCGTGGCTGCGCGAGGTCGAGCTCGCGCAGGCGCTCGCGCCAGCCGGGGCATGGCTGCCCGTCTCGCTCCGCCGGTACGACGAGCTCTACAGCTATGTCTGGTGGTCGTTCACCCGCGTCTTCGGCTACGTGGCGATCCCGATGGTCGCGTGGAAGCTCTGCTTCCCCAGGGACAGCCTGCTCGACATGGGGCTGCGCGTCCGGGGGCTCGCGCAGCACGCGTGGATCTACCTGCTCTGCCTCGCGGTCGTGGTGCCGGCGGTGTTCATCGTCGCGAGCGCGCCCGACTTCGGGAACTACTACCCGTTCTACAAGCAGTCCTCGCGCTCCTGGTTCGACCTCCTCACCTGGGAGGCGATGTACTTCGCGCAGTTCTTCGCGCTGGAGATCTTCTTCCGCGGCTTCTGGCTCGCCGGCCTGCGGCACACCCTGGGCTCCGGCGCGATCTTCGCGATGGTCGTCCCCTACTGCATGATCCACTTCGGCAAGCCGTACCTGGAGGCGGCCGGCGCCGTCGTCGCGGGGATCGCGCTCGGCTCGCTCGCGATGCGCACGAAGAGCATCTACTCGGGCTTCCTGGTCCACGTGACGATCGCGCTGCTCATGGACCTCGTCTCGCTGTCGAACCGCGGCGCGCTGCCGCGGACGTTCTGGGGGACGTGACGCCCGCGGCGGCGCTCGCGCCCCGGCTCAGCCGAACGTCTGGGCCAGCTTGCGCATGATCTCGGCGCGGCTCCGGTCCCGGATCTCGCGCCGGTAGAGCCCCTGCAGCCCGACGGCGGCCGCGCGCGCCGCGTCGCGGTGCTCGCCGTCCCACGGGAGCACCGCGAGCCGTCGCCAGAGGATCTTCTCCAGGAGCCGGGGCCTGCGCCTGGCCAGCGCGCCGCTCGCGAGCTCGATGACCCGGGCGGAGGTGGGGTCGGCGCGCATGGCGCGCACGAAGAAGCCCACGGCTGCCGTGACGCGGCGGCCGCCGCGCAGCGCCTGCACCCCCGCGTCGCACAGGGCCTCGGCCCGCTCGCGCGGGGTCGCGGCGCGACGCGCGCGCTCGCGCGCGGCCTGCACCTCGGCGCTCAGCGCGTCCCGGCGCCGCCGCGCGGGGCGCATCTTGACGATCAGGAACAGGAGGAAGAGGGCCGCAACCCCCACGAGCACGTGTCGCCAGCCGATCTCCATGGCGACCGCCTTAGTACAGCGCCCGGAACGTGCTCACCAGACAGACATTTCGCGGGGACGCCGCGACCCGCCGGACGCCCCGGGAAGCGCCGCCGGAATGCCGCCGCGGCGCGCGGCGTTCGTTGCCGCGGACCGCGGTGTTCCTTGCCGTCGTCTCGATTCCGTTGTCTCCGTTCCGCTGTCTCGTCCGCCGTCACGGTGCGGTTTGCACGAGCGGACGATCACGACCTATGCTGCGGTCAGAGATGCTCGCCACACCGATCTCCAGCTCCTGGCGTCGCGCGCCGCTGCGGGCCCTCGCCGCCGCGCTCGGGCTCGCCGCCCTCGCGCTGCACCCGGGCAGCGCGCTCGCCGACATCTTCACCTACACCGACGCCGACGGGACGGTGCACTTCTCGAACCGCTCCGCCGGCGACGCGCGCTTCAAGCTGTACATCAAGGGCGACGGGCGCCGCTCCTCGACGCGCGCCGGCGTGGCCCCGGTCGCCCCGAGCGACAAGTCCCTCGAGCGCTTCAGCCGCTACGACGCGTGGATCCGGCAGGCCGCGACGCTCTACCAGATCCCCGAGGAGCTCGTCCGCGCCGTCATCAAGTGCGAGAGCGACTACGACCCGCGGGCCGTCTCGCCCGTCGGCGCGCAGGGCCTGATGCAGCTGATGCCAGAGACCGCCCTCCGCATGCAGGTGCGCGACGCGTTCGACGCGCGCGAGAACATCTTCGGGGGGACGCGGTACCTGCGCGTCCTGGCCAACCTCTTCAACGGAGATCTCGATCTCACCATCGCCGGGTACAACGCTGGCGAAGGCGCCGTCATGCGGTACGGCGGCATCCCGCCCTACGAGGAGACCCAGGCTTACGTGACGCGCGTGCGGACCTACTATGCGCGCTACCGCACCACCCGGGACACCACGGTGGCCTCGATCGAGCCCTGATCGGCTCGCCCGCCACCGAGCACCTCCGCTCGCCAGCCGAAGACGCAGCGCACACCACCCCCGACGGGTGTACCGCGATGCTACGATCCGCTAGACCGCTGCCTCTGCCTCTCTCGGGCGGGCCCTGAGAAGCGCAGGCGCAGGCAGGCGGCCATCCGCTGACGCCCTCTTCATCTCCGGCGGACAAGGGTCCACGACATGACGACCACCTCGAGCCTCATCGACCTCACCAAGCGAAGCCACGACATCGCGCCCCTCAAGCCGTCGGTGGATCCGGCGTCGCTCCAGCACGCGCAGCTGCTCGAGATGCCCGACTTCCGGAGGATCCCGGCGTACGCCGACGTCACCGACGAGCAGTTCATGGACCACCGGTGGCAGGCGAAGAAGTCGATCACCCGCCCGGACAAGCTGCTCGACACCCTCCGCGGCATGGTGTCGGACGACTTCATTCGCGACGCGACCGAGGGCTTCGCGCACGCGCCGATGAGCGTCCGGGTCTCGCCGTACATGCTCTCGCTGATCGACTGGAACGATCCGGTCCGCGACCCGCTCCGGACGCAGTTCATCCCGCTCGCCTCGCGCATCCTGCCGGATCATCCGAAGCTCGGGCTCGACTCGCTGCACGAGCGCGCGGACGCTCCCGTCCCCGGGCTGACGCACCGGTACGCCGACAAGGCGCTCTTCCTCCCGCTCGACACCTGCCCCGTGTACTGCCGCTTCTGCACGCGCAGCTACGCGGTGGGCATCGACACGGACGAGGTCGAGAAGACCCACTTCAAGGTCGACGAGGAGCGGTGGCAGCGCGCGTACGCGTACATCGCCTCGCGCCCGGAGCTGGAGGACATCGTCGTCTCCGGGGGCGACGCGTACAACCTGCGGCCGGAGCAGCTCGGCGCGATCGGCGAGACGCTCCTCAGGATGCCGAACATCCAGCGCATCCGCCTCGCCACCAAGGGCCCCGCCGTGATGCCGCAGAAGATCCTCACCGACGACGAGTGGATCGACGCGGTCACGCGGACCGTGGAGCTCGGCCGGAAGCTGCACAAGGAGGTCGTGATCCACACGCACTTCAACCACCCGAACGAGATCACGGGCATCACGCGCGACGCGATGAACAAGCTGTTCGAGCGCGGGATCACGGTCAGGAACCAGTCGGTGCTGCAGCGCGGGGTGAACGACACGCCCGAGACGATGAAGCTGCTCGTGAAGCGCCTCGGGCACCTGCACGTGCACCCCTATTACGTCTACATCCACGACCTCGTCCGGGGCGTGGAGGACCTCCGGACCACGCTCGCGACCGGGCTCATGATCGAGAAGCACGTGCGCGGCTCGACCGCTGGGTTCAACACGCCGACGTTCGTCGTCGACGCGCCCGGGGGCGGCGGCAAGCGCGACGCGCACTCGTTCGAGCACTACGACCGCACCACCGGGATCTCGGTGTTCGAGGCGCCGAGCGTCAAGCCGGGGCAGCGGTACACGTACTTCGATCCGATCGATCAGCTCCCGCCCGAGGGGCGCGCCCGCTGGGCGGATCCGGCGGAGCACCAGAAGATGATCGACGAGGCGCTGCGCGCGACGCGCTGACGCGGACCGGGAGGCGGCGCGGAGGAGAGGGCGGAAGGGCGCGACGCCGCCCTCAGCGCCCCCCCCCGCGCCGGCGGCCAGGACGCCGGCGCGGCCGCGCTCGATTCATTGCCCGTCGGCCGGCGGCGCCTCTGCGTAGCGCGCGAGCGCGCCTGTCAGCTCGCGCTTCACGCGATCGACGAGATCGGGCGGCTCGACCACGCGTGCGGTCTCGCCGAAGCCGAGCACCCACGTCGCGAGCTCCGTCATGTCGCCGATGTGCATCGTGAGCCGCACGCCGCCGCTCGGCAGCGGCGTGATCTCCTGGGAAGGGTGCACCTTGCGCGTCCTCACGAACTCGGTCACGCGCTCGTCGAAGTCGATCACGACGCGCCGGGGCTCGCCGCCGCGCCAGATGCCGAAGTGGCCCTGGAAGTAGTCGTCGATCGAGAAATCAGGCGGCAGCTCGAACCGCTCGGTGACGGCGCACTCGGTGTCGCGCATGCGATCGAGCAGGAACGTGCGCACCTCGCCGCGGCCGACGTGGAGGCCCACACAGTAGATCGCGTCCTTGTAGAGCACGAGCGCGTACGGGTGGATGAGCACCCGCTCCTCGCGCCCGTCCCGCGCGCGGCGGTAGCGGCACCGGAGCGGGCGCAGGTCGGCGACGGACTGGAACAGGTCGTCGAGCTCCTCGGTGCGCGCGGCGTAGTCCTTCGGCGCGAACGGGAGGTAGAGGAACCGCTCCTCCAGCCGCGCGTCGGCGACGCCGGCGTTCGGGCCGCGCCCCGGCCGGCGCGCGACGCCGAGCAGGCGCTGCGCGGCGAGGTCGATCTCCTCGAAGAGCGTCGAGCCGCGCATCGGCTCGAAGAGGCGGCGCGCGGCGAGCAGGGCGTACGCCTGCGTCCGCCGCACCTCGACGCGCCGGGGCGCCTCGCTCGGGGACAGCCGCCAGAGGCGAGGGCCGCCAGGGCGCGTGGCGACCGAAACGAGATCGAGCTCGCGCTTGACCTCGACGAGGTAGCGGCGGAGCGAGCGCGGCGTGACGTTGAGCTCGCGCGCGAGGTCGTAGATCGTGAGGCCGGCAGGGTGCTTCTGCAGCAGGCTGCGCAGCGAGTCGAGCCGCCGGTGCTGCGTGAAGGGGCCGCGCGGCCGGCCGCGCTGCGAGCCGCCCCTGGCGTCCTCCGCGTCGTCGTCATCGTCGTCCTCCGGCGGAGGAGGGCGCTTCGACGCGGCCGCGGGCTCCAGCGGAGGAGGACGCTTCGACGCGGCCGCGGGCGAGCTCGCCTCCGCGCGCGCGGCGGCCGCAGGAGGGCGCACGCTCGGCGGCGGCGCCACCGTGCCCGGCCTGACATCGGGCCCCGCGTCCGCCGTGAGCCGTGGCGGCGACCCCGTGCGCGGCTTCGAGGGCGGCAGCGCGCTGCTCGAGAAAGGGTCGGCCGCCTGGCCGACGCGCGCGCGGGACGCGCCCGCGGCCCCGCTCGATCCGCCGGCACCCCGCGCGCGAGCCGGCGAGGTGGCCGGCACGTGGGCACCCCCAGGGCCTGTGCGAACAGCGCGCGCCATCAGCTCAGCGCTCTATCCCATCACCCCCTCCCATCCAAGATGTTTGTCCCGCGCTCCCGTCGACCGAGCGGCGCTCGCCGCTCGGTCGACGGGAGCGCGCGAGACGAGCGCGCGCCGCTCGCCGGGCTCCGGGGAGGCCGCGGAGCGCTCGCGACGGCGCCTCGCTTCGGCGAATTGTCGTTGAATTACGGGAACTTCACTGGGCATAGCCGCGGCGGACGCAGCGGCGAACAGGGCGGGAGGGCGCGCGTCCGCCGCGCGCGGGGTGCGGATCGCGGATCACGGATCACCAGGCGCGATCGCGCATCGTCTTCTTGTACTGCTCCTTGTAAAGGTCATGGCACTGCTTGCAGCTCGCCTTGGCGCCGTCGATATCGCCGGCCTTCGCCTTGGCGGCGCCGGCCTTCGAGATCGCCCCCCAGCTGCCCATGCCGGGCGGCGGCTTGCCGGCCACGTACTGCAGCGCCGCCGCGATCTTCGCGCCGTCGCCGCTCGAGGTCGCCGAGGCCATCGTGCTCTTCATCCAGGCCTGCATCGGGCACATCTTCTGGCCCTTGGCGCCGCACTCGAACTTCTTCTCGCCCGCCTGCGCGGCGCCGGTCGCCGCCGGTGCGGCGGCCGCGGCGGCCGACGCGGTCGCCTTCGGCGCCGCCGCTGCGGCCGTCTCCGCGGGCTCGGCGGCCGCGGCGGCCGACTCGGCGGGCGCGGCCGACGGCGCGGCGGTGGTGGCAGCCGGCACGGCCGCCGCCTCCACGGGCGCGGCCGTCGTCGCGGCGGGCGCGGCGCTGTCGGCCGGCTTGCCCTCGGCCACCGCCCCCGGGGTCGTCGCGTCGTTCCCCTTGCTGTCGCAGCCGAGCGTGGCGAAAGACAGGCTCGCGAGCATCAGCGCGAGCGGGGTGATCGTTCTCCTCATGCAGTCTCCTTGGGTGATGAACAGAAGCGCTCCTGCGAGCGCGAGGCCGGGGGTGCGTGCCGCGGACCCCGGGTCCGTCGCGCAGTGTAATCGGGTCGCCGTCCGTCCGCTGCGTTCGCGCGCCCCTCAGGCTCGCTGACCGAGGTGCGCCCAGAAGCGCCCTCCCGCGCGCCCTTATCCGCAGAGGGTGGTCCGATGTGACCACGAAGGCCGGAGCACGGGAAGAAAAGATCAATGCGCTTTCACCCTGGTGGGAGCTCTTCGCGCGCCGGGAAAATCCGACGACGACCGCCCAATGCGCCACGCGCTCGCGGCGCCGCCTCCGGGAGACCGCAGCCGGAGGCCGCAGCCCGGAGGCGCGCCGACTCGCCTCCGGCAGCGAGCCCGCGCTCGGCGCCTCAGCGCCTCAGTTGCGCGTGCCCGGTGTCGAGGCGAAGCTCGACCACTGGAAGTTGTCGAGGAGGGCGACAGAGTCGTTCCAGGGATCGCCGGTATCCCAGAGCACGAACCGCAGCTCCATGATCTCCCCCGGGCTGACGTTGCCGTGCATGACCAGCCACCCCGTCCCGCCGCCGGCGAGCTCGCTCGCGCCGCACCAGCCGGGCTCACCGTCGAACTGGGCAGGCGGCCTCGCGGCGTCGAACCCCGTCCCGCGGAGCTGGTCCGTGCCCGCGCACGTGCTCGTCGTGCCGGGGGTGGCGCCGCCCCCGCACCCGGTCGGCCCGCTAACGCACTGGGTGAACAGCCCGGTGCCGCCGAAAGCGAGGTTGACGCCCAGCGGGTAGACCGGCGCTCCGGCGGGCGGAGGGTCGTAGAAAGCGAGGTTCTTGTCCGCGGGGTTCGGCGTCTCGCCCGGGAAGGGCTCGAACCTCGAGTCGAGCAGCGCGAGGAAGAAGTCGTTGAACCGGCTGCACACCCACTCCGGGTATTCGGACGAGAGGAAGAAGGTCGAGACGCTGAACGAGCTCGCGTTCGTCGGCACGCGCACGCGCAGCCGCAACATCACGGGATCGTGGGCCGTCGTGCCGCCCTGCGGCTCCGGACAGCCGGGCGCGTTCGGCAGGTTCTCGCCGTTCGCGTCGAGCCAGTCCGCGGGCATGCCGCTCGACGTCCCCATGTCCCGGCCGCCCTGGAACGCGGCGAAGCTCGGCCTCGTGTTGTTCGGCGCCGCCTGGGCCGCGGCCACGCCGGTCGAGAGCACCGCCAGCCGCGCGCCCCGGAGCGGCGAGATGCCGGAGCCGAAGCCCTGGCGGATCGACCGCTGGGCCACCGCCGGCGCGCCGGTGCCGTCGGCGCGCTGGAAGGTCGCGGAGACGACCCCCCACGTGCGGTCCGAGGGCGACGGCGGGGTCGCCGTCGTCGTGACGCAGAGATCCATCGCCTTCGCGTAATTGAGCGCGGAAGTCGAGTCGCTCGCGAGGCCCGCGTCGCAAGGCGAGGTGTTGTCGACCGCGCCGTCGCAGTCGTCGTCGACGCCGTTGTCCGGCACCTCGAAGGCGCCGCGGTTCACGAAGGCCGGGGCGCTGCACCCGTCCGACGCGGAGTCGCAGCAATCGCCCTCGCAGATCGTCCACCCGTCGCCGTCCTGGTCGGGGGTGTTGTCGACCACGCCGTCGCAGTCGTTGTCGATTCCGTCGCCGCACGCGTCGAGCTCCGGCAGCACCTGGTCGAGGCACGGCCCCCACGCGAGGCCGCTCGCCCTGCAGGTGGAGACCCCGGGGGCGCAGGGAGAGACCCCCTCGGTGCCCGGCGGCCCCTGGTAACACGCCCTCGTCTCGCCCGGCGTGCACGAGCAGGGCCCGCGCGCCGCGACGTCGTGCTCGCACCCGTCCGCCGGGTCCCTGTTGCAGTCGATGAACCCGCTGTCGCAGGCGCTGAGCCCGCAGGCGCCCGAGAGGCAGGCGCTCTCGGCGTGGGCCAGGTCCGGACACGCGCGATCGCACACGCCGCAGCTCCGCGCGTCCGTCTCGAGATCCCGGCAGACGCCGCCGCAGCACGCCGCCCCGCCCGGGCACGGGCGGGCCGCCGAGCAGCCCTGAACGCACTCGCCCTCTTCCGAGCACAGCTGGCCAGGCGGGCACTCGTCGCTCGCGGCACAGCCGACACAGGCGTGCTCCTCGAGATCGCACGTGAGCGGAGCAGGGCAGTCCGACCGGGACTCACACCCGGGGACGCACCGCTTCGTGTCGGGCGCGCAGCGATGGCCGGTCGGGCACGCGGCGGCGCCGGGGAGACAGGCAACGCAGCTGCCCGTCTCCGGGTCGCACAGCGGCGCGCTCGGGTCCGCGGAGCAATCGGCCGGGCAGCTGGCGGCGTCCTCCCCTCCGCCGCCCAGGGGCCCGTCGGGGGCCGCCGCGCCGGCGCAGGACGGCACCACCCCGGACGCGAGCGCGAGCGCCGCCAGGGCGGCCAGCCCTCCGGTCCAGGCCAGCGGACGGCGACGGACAGCGCGGGTTCTGGTCGACATCGGCGAGCTGCTCCCCTCCGCGGGGCGGCGCCCCCGGGGGGCGCTCGACCGCGAGGATCGTAGGATACCCCGCCGGCGGCACGGGCGAAGGACGATCGGCGGAGAGGAGGCGCCTCGCCGGAGACGCGACAACCGGCGCGCGCGGCGGAAGTGCGACCGAGACGGCCATCAGCGCGTGCGCTCGTACAGCGTGAAGGCGCCCTCTCGATCGACGCGGCGAAAGCGGGTGTGCGCCGCGGTGAACACCGGCCTTTCCGGCCGCTCGTTCCGGAGGATCACATAGTCGTAGGCGACGCCGTGCACATCCGGGTTGAACCGCTCACCGCGGTTCGACGGCGGCGCGGGGAGACGGCGCTTCAGCGTGAAAGGGAAGCCCACGTTGTGCCACCCGTCCGCGCTGAAGCCTCCGCGCATGATCTGCACCCACGAGTTGAAGTGATTCGTGCCCTCGATGATCAGGGCCTCGTCGGTGCGCGGCGGGAGCGACACGAAGAGCACCTCGGCGCGGGGCGGGATCCGCCCCACGAGGCGGGCGAACGGCTGGAGACGCTCGTCGAAGCTCTCGTACTTCTGCGAGAGGTGCAGCGGCAGCACGAGCGCGGCCACCACGGCAGGGGCCATCAGGAGGCGAGAGAGGCCACGGAGCGGCGCGGTGATGGCCAGGAAGCCGAAGAAGCAGATGAGCGGCGAGAAGCGCCCGCTCACGAACCACCAGTCGAATGGGCGGGCCAGGTGCAGCGGCACCAGAAAATAACACGCCACCATCGCCGCGCAGAGGGCGAGGGAGCGATGGCGGTGCAGGCGGTCGAGCAGCGAGCCGGGCGGCGGGCCGGCCTCCTTCCCCGGCGCGCGCGCTCCCCGGAAGAGCCCGGCGACGCTCCAGGCGGCCAGCACCGACGCCACCGCGAGAAACACCCAGAAGAGGCGGGTGTCGAGATCGCCCGATACCGAGTCGAGCGTGTACTCGGGGAACGACCGGAGCACCTCGTGCCAGGGCACCCAGGCGCCCTGGAACCGCGGGCCGCTCCGCAGATCGACCATGGGGCTCTTGAAGGCGACGAGCTGCCAGGCGAGGAGCGCGGCGGCGGGCGCGAAGAGCGGCAGCGCGCCGGCGATCCGCCGCCACCGGGGCAGGTAACAGAGTATCAGCACGGCGACGCAGACGTAATAGCCGAAGAGGATGAGCGGATGGCTGAGGCCGCAGCCGACGCTGAGCAGCGCCACGGCGGCGGCGCGCCCCCGGCTCGGCCGCTCGAGGTGGGCGTCGAGCGCGACGGTGCCGGCGAGCAGCAGGGATATGCCGACGAGGAACGGCAGGAAGCCGCACGCCCACGAGAGGCTGAACGCCAGCGGGAACGTGAGGACCGAGAGCCACGGGCTGCGCCGCGTCCGGCGCGCCCAGCCGAGCGCCGCCGCCGGGATGGAGAGCACATAGCCGGAGAGCACGAGCCGGTTCGCGTCCTCGAGGCGGACGACGTACGCGAGGGCGTGCGTCAGGATGTGATACGCGCCGTAGGGGGCCGGACGGAGGCTGAGCTCGTAGAAGTCACGGAAGCGAGTCCAGGGCTCGTCGAAGTTGTGCCAGATATGGACCGCCGCGAGGTGGTTCGGCAGGTCGAGCAGGGGCAGGAACCGCACGCGCCATATCGGCACGATCGCCGCGACGGCGAGCAGCGCGAAGGTCGCGAGAAACACCCTGTCGCTCGCCCAGCGCGGGCCTGTCCCCGGCGCGGGGGGAGCCGCGCCGCCGCCGGGACGGGCGGGCGCGGCGGGGGCGTCCAGCGCGCCGGCGGCGGGAGCGCTGGCCCCGGGCGCGTCCTCGCTGTCGGCGCTGTCTGGCGGGCTCGATCCGGGCGTTTGCATGACAAGGGTGGCCCTCCCTGCCCTCCGCCCGCGGGGCGAGCCGCGGGCAGGCCGCTCGAGGCGCAGCGAGCCTTAGCACAGGACGCGGCGCCGATTGCAGCGCCGCGCGTCTTCCTCTAGTTTCACCGGCACCTCGTCAGGCGCGGACACGGCACGAGATGACACCCACTGGCCATCCGGAGCGGCACGGGGCGCTCCACGCAGCCCTCCAGGAGACCTGAATCGATGAGGCATCTTGCTTGCGTCGCAGGCGGCGCCGCCGTCCTGCTCGCCCTCTCCTCGCCCCGCGCGCAGGAGCCCGAGCCCGCGGCCGAGGAGCCCGCCGCCGCGGGCGCGAGGCCGGCCGATCCGCAGGGAGAAGGCGGCGAGCTGGAGGGCGCGGGGGCGCCGGACGCGCGCCCGGACGCGCCGGAGAGACCGCGACCGCCGCAGGAAAAACAGGCGCCGGTCACGCCGCCGCCGGTCGCGCCGCCGCCGGTCGCGCCGGCGGCCGCCGCGGGCCGCGAGCCGATCGCGCCGGGCTTCCGGGAGCGGGTGCGGTTCTCGCTCGGGCCGCTGGAGCTCAGGCCGATCGCGCTGCTCGCGCTGCAGGCAGCGCCCTACGTCGGCGACGACGCGCTGAGCCAGGCCGGGGACAGCGCCGAGCAGCCCGGCTTCCGGCTGCGCCGCGTCCGCGCCGGGCTGTACGGCGACGTCGCGGGGCTCGTCCGGTTCGCCATCTCCACGGAGCTCGCCGGGGGCGACGAGGGGACAGCGCGCATCCACGAGGCGTGGGGCGGCGTCACGGCGGAGCCCGCGCTGGAGGTCTATGCGGGCGCGCGGACCGTCCCCTTCTCGCGCTCGGCGATGCTCGGCGCCGGCGATGGGGCCCTGACGGAGCGGCCGCTCGCCGTCCGCGCGATCGCCCCGTTCACGCAGGTCGGGATCCAGGCCGAGGGGCACTTCCAGGACCGCGCCTTCAGCTACCACGCGGGCGTCTACAACGCCTTCCAGCGCGCCGATCAGTTCTACGCAGGCCAGTCCGAGAGCCTCGCTCCCCTCGGCAACCGATTCGAGGGGATCGCCGTCGCCGGCAGGCTCGCCACCGAGCCGCTGGGCCCGCTCGGCCGCACCCTCCAGGACGTCGCGCGCTCGCCCTTCCGCGTCGGGGCCGGCGCAGACGGCTTCTTCAGCAACGGCGGCGCGCGCACGCTGTACGGCGCGAGCGCCGATGTCCTCGTGCACGCCTCGGGGCTGCACGCGCTCGGCGAGGTGCTGTGGACCGGCGCGAGCCCCAAGTCGGTGCCCACCCAGCCGATCGCGCAGGTCACGTCGGTCTCGTCGCTCGCGCTCGTCTTCGAGGCAGGCTACATGATCGTCGCCCGGAAGCTCGGCGTCTCCGGTCGGGTGGAGTGGATCGACCCCAACATGGATGTCGACGACGAAGGAGACAACCTCGTGCTCACGGGCGGCGTGAGCTACCACGCGTACGACGATCTGGTGAAGGCCCAGCTCGACTACACGCATCGTGAAGAGCTCGGCGGGCTCTCGCTCGCGAACGACGCCCTCGTCCTGCAACTTCAGCTCTCGCTCTAGGGGACATCTCTGTGCGGCGAACACACCGCTGGTTGACGAGGATCGCGCTCCTCCCGCTCGCCGCCGCCGCGCTCGCCGCGCCCGCGCTCCCGAGCTGCGGCGGCGACCGGCTGCTCCGCGCCAAGCAGATCGAGCAGCGCGCCGAGCTCGTCGGCGGCCCGGTGGCGATGGCCGACGTCGGCGACTTCCTGCTCGAGAACGACCAGATCCGCGTGGCGATCCTGGGCGGGCGGGACTCGCCCGGCCCCGGGATCTTCGGCGGCGCGATCGTCGACGTCGACCGGCGGCGCGGCCGGATCGGCGAGGAGGGCGGCCAGGGGCGAGACCGGTTCGCCGAGATGTTCTCGCTCGCCAACCTCATCGTGCCCGACCCGACGGCGACCGACGTCTCCGTGCTCGCGGACGGCTCGGACGGGGCAGAGGCCGGGATCCGCGTCGAGGGAGACGGCGAGTTCCTGTTCGAGGCGATAGGCCTGCTCCGGGCGCAGGAGGACCTGCTCGGCCTCTTCTTCCCCGACGTGCGCTCCAGGATCCGCTTTCGGACAGACTACCTCCTTCACCCGGGCGATCGGTTCGTGACGGTGCGCACGACGCTCCTGCTCGACGACAAGCCGCCGCCCAGCTGCGCGCCGCAGCGGAGCTGCGAGGAGTGCCCGGACGGGTACAAGCAGGACCCGGGCGGCTGCCCGACGTGCGAGTGCAGCGACGTGCTCCCGCTGGACATCGCCACCGCCCCCGTCTCGGTGTTCGGCACCATCCTCGGGGATCCGCCCGACGACGCGCAGCAAGCGGCGTCGCGCCGCGCCGGCATCGTCGCCGGCGATTTCGTCTTCTTCGGCAACCAGAACGACGTCTTCGCGCCCGGGGCGGGCTTCGACGAGGACACGGCGGTCCAGGACGCCTGGAACGCCGGGCGGAACTCGTTCCAGGAGCCGCTCACCTTCGACTTCGTGGCCGCGGCCGGCGGGGACGTCAGCTATGGTTACTTCACGAAGGCCGAGGAGGGCGCGGCGCCGTCGGTGGTCAACGTGCCCCTCTTCGCGAGCGCGGCGACAGCGTTCCTGTCCGCCAGCCGCTCGTGCCTGTTCAGCGAGGAGGACGACGCGGCGTGCGACGTCCATCGCGCGTTCAGCTACGAGCGCTACCTGGCCGTGGGCGACGGCGACATCGCGAGCGTGACGGACGTGATGCACCGGCTCCGCGGGACCGCGACAGGCACGGTCAGCGGCCACGTGCTGTGGCAGGACACCCTGGAGGGCGCGCCGAACGCGCGGGTGTTCGTCTTCTCCGATCCGGATCCGTCGCGGCCCTTCGGCTCGCTGGACGAGCTCGTGGCGGCCAACCGGGAGGCGCGCGGCGACGTCGGCCTCGTCAATCAGATCGACGCGGACGTCGGCCTGGACCCGTCCGAGGACGGCGACTTCCGCGGCGCCCTGCCGCCCGGCAGCTACGTGCTCGTGGCGCGGAACGCGGCGGGGACGTCGATGTCGGCGCCCGTCCGGGTGAGCCTGCGGGCCGGGGAGCAGGTCGCGATCTCGCCGCGCCTGCCCGCGCCGGCCAGGGTGCGCTACCGCGTCGCCGACGGGACCGGCCAGCGGGTGCCGGCCAAGATCGCCTTCGCCTCGCTCGACGCGGCCGGGAGGCGGCTCGCGGGCGACGGGCGGCGCAGGGTCTACCTCGGCGACGGGCGGCTCGGGAACGGCAACCGCGCCATCGAGGTCACGGCCACCGGCGAGGGAGAGGTGGAGATCGAGCCGGGGCGATACCAGATCACCGTCTCGCGAGGCATCGAGTACGGGATCCACGTGGAGCGCGACGTGACGCTCGCGCCGGGCCGCGCGTTCCAGCTCGACGCCACGCTCGTGCGCGAGGTCGACACGACCGGGTGGATGTCGGCCGACATGCACCTCCACTCCAGGCCGAGCTTCGATAGCGGGATGCCGCTGCCGCGGCGGGTCTCCACCGTGGCGGCGGAGGGCGTCGAGCTCGCTGTGTCGACCGATCACGACGTGGAGACCGATTACCAGCCGACCGTGCGCGCGCTCGGGCTCGAGCCCCACCTCGTCACGGCGATCGGGGCGGAGATCACGACGCTGGAGCAGGGGCATTTCATCGGCTTCCCGCTCAGGTACGACGAGCTCGACGTGCCGAGCCACGGCGCCCACGACTGGACCTGCGAGCCCGGCGGGACGATCCTCGACGCGATCCGCGCCTCGGGCGACGGCACGGTGGCGCCCTTGACGATCGTCGCCCACCCGCGCGACGGCTTCTTCGGCTACATCGATCAGCTCGGCGTCGACACCTACACGATGGGCCGGACACCGACGTTCCTCGAGGAGAACAACCCTGTCTTCCGGACCGCGAGCTGCGACTTCGACGCCATGGAGATCATCAATGGCAAGCGGTTCGATCTGGTGCGCACGCCGAGCCTGGCCGAGGTCGTCGACTGGAACCGCTGCCTCGCGCGGCTGAACGCTGCCGGGAGCGCCGCGGAGGTCGAGGCGGCGTGCCCCGAGGTGGCGGGCTGGCTGCGCGCGCCGTGCGCGTTGCCCGGCGGGGCGACGTCTGGGCCGGGCGGCGACCCCGGCTCCGCTGCGGTCCTCGTCGCGACAGCGGATTGCAAGCGCCGCGCTCGCACGGAGCTCGCGTGGGCGCTCATGAAGCGCGTGCTCGCCCGGACGCCCGACGAGCAGGACAGGAACTGGAGCTTCTCGGGAACGAGCGCTGATAGCCAGGAGCTCTGCGGTCCCGCCGCGCTCGGCGACGGGCCGGTCACCGAGGGGGCGCGCGACGAGCCGTGCACCTACAGGGCGGGCCAGGTCGACGACTATTTCCGCTACCTCGAGCGCGGGTTCCTGCCGGCGCAGGTCGCCAGCAGCGACGGCCACGACGGCTCGAAGGAGCCGGGCTTCCCGCGGACCTATTTCCGGAGCGCGACCGACTCCCCTGCTGCCCTGGAGACGCCGGCCGCGGTCGAGAGCCTGCGGGGCGCGCACGCCTTCACGACGTACGGCCCGTTCATCCGGGCGACCATCGGCGGCAAGACGTACGGCGAGGTGGCGGCGGCGAGCGCTGGAAAGCCGCATGAGCTCCTCTTCGACGTCCAGACGGCGAGCTGGTTCGGCGTCGATCGGGTGGAGATCTACCTCAACGGCAGGATGATTCGCCTGCTGGAGCCGACGATGCCGCCGACAGCGCTCGTGGACGTGCGCGGCAAGGTCACGTTCACGGTGCCGGACCGCGACTCCTGGGTGGTGATCATCGCGATGGGGCTCGAGGACAGGAACCTCATGAGCCCTGTGTCCCTGGACGTCCCGTTCGGGGAGATCCAGCTGTCCCGGCTGGCGAGCGACGCGTTCGGCAGGATCCCGGCGATCAACACCATCTTCGCGCCCACCCCGACGGTGCCGGACTGGTCGCCGGTCCCGCCCTATGCGGTCACGAATCCGATCTACCTCGATGTCGACGGCAACGGCCGTTACGACGCTCCGCTGCCGAGGCCTGACTTCTGCTCTCGTCCGTGCGATCCGGACGTCCTCGATCCCGAGCAGTGTCCCGCGAAGCAGGACTGCCTGACGGAAGAGAAGGTCTGCGGCTTCCCGATCCCGGGCAAGTGCGACCATCGCCGTCCGGCGCTCGGCCATCACGACGACTGACGGACGGCGGCGCCGCGGAAGAGCGCGAGCGCGCCTTGATGGCGAGCGCCCGCGCGGAGAACGCTCCCGTGGAGAACGCTCGCGCACCGCGCCGCGCAGGGCGCGCCGGCGCGGTGAGGGCGAAGCCCCGCCGGCTCTGGGAGACGAGGTTGCGCGCGCGTCACGGGGCACGCGCACGCAAGCCTCGCCGGCTCAGGGAGACGAGGTTGCGCGCGCGTCACGGGGCACGTGCACGCAAGCCTCGCTTGATGTCGGGGGATGAGCCGGAGGGCCGCTCCGGGCGGAGCTTACCGGCCCTCGATGGTCTGCGACTTGATGTGGAACTCGACGCGCCGGTTGCGCTGCCGGCCTTCCGGCGTGTCGTTGGACACGAGCGGCCGGCGGGAGCCGTAGCCCGCGGAGGTGAGCCGCTCCGACTGGACTCCCTTGTTGATGATGTAGATCCTGACCGCGGTGGCGCGGTTCTGAGCGAGCCTGTCGTTGTAGTCGATGGTGCCCTGGTTGTCGGTGTGCCCCTCGATGCTGAGCAGCTTGATCTCGGGGTTCGCCTTGAGCAGCCGCACGACCTCGTCGAGGATCGGATAGCTCTGCGGGAGGATCCTGGAGCTGTCGAACTCGAACTCGACCTGCTTCATGATCTCGATCTCGGCGGAGCCCTGGATCCTGCGGATGTAGTACGGGCAGCCGTTCTTCTCCGGGTCGTCGACCACGACCTGTCCCGGCTCCTTCGGGCACTTGTCGACGGCGTCGGGGATGCCGTCCTGGTCCGCGTCCTCCTCCGGGCAGCCGTCGCGATCGTCGATGCCGTCCTTGTCCTCGGGGTCGTCCGGGCACTTGTCGACGACGTCGGGGATGCCGTCGCCGTCGCGATCGGGCATGTCCGGGCAGCCGTCGCTCGGCTTCGGCTGCTTGCCGTCCTCGGGGTCCTCCGGACAGAGGTCGATGACGTCGGGGTAGCCGTCGCCGTCGGCGTCCTTCTCCTGCTCGATCACGAAGTTGAAGCCAGGCGAGCGGGCCTCGGACTCCTCGATGCTGAACGAGCCGCCGAAGACGGCGACCCCGCGGAAATCGGGGGCGTAGCCGCCGCTCAGCCGGGTGCCGACGCCGGCGCCGGCGTAGAGCGCCCTGTCCTGGGTGAGGAACATCTTGCTGTTGAGCTGCCACTCGATCGGCGAGGCATCGAGCTCGCCGCGCGTCTCCTTGATGAGGCCGAACGAGCCGAAGACCTCGGCACCGAGGCGGATCGTGCCGTCGCGCAGCGGGACGTAGCCGCCGACGCCGTACGTGAGCTCGCTGCCGACGTGGAGCTCGTGGAGCTGCACGTGCGGCCGGATCGCGACGCCGGTGTTGAGCGTGACGAGGAAGTCCTTGAAGTCGTACTCGGCGCCGATGCCGAACGCGCTGCTCACGGTCCTGTCGCCGGCGAACGAGTACGTGTTGCCGATGGGCACGAAGACCGCGCCGGTGAGCCCGAGCCGGAAGCGGCGCTCGTCGAGCTCCAGCGGGACGACGCGCGCGTCGATCCGGAGGTCCATGGGCGCGGCGGTCTTGAGGTCGACGCTCTGGTCGAGGCCGAGCTCGCGGTTGTACGTCTGGTTGCCGTCCTGGAAGAGGGTGATGGGGAACGAGACCTGGAGGGCGCCGCGGCCGAGGATCTCCACGCCCGCGTTCAGGTACGTGATGAGCTGCGAGGTGACGGGGCCGTCGCCCTGGAGCCGCTCCTCGATGGCGAGGTCGTCGACGTAGTTGTCGTTGCGGAGCGGGTGGACCGACACGCCGAGCCCGAGCTGCCCGAAGAGGCGGGTCCGCTCGCCCATGTGGGGGCGCCAGACGCCGATCCCGTCGTCGGGGGCGCCGGCCATCCTGAGGCGATCGAGGTAGAAGGTCCGGTCCTGCGCGCGCGCGGTGGAGGGCGCAAGCGCGGCGAGGGCCGGGGCGGCCAGGGCCGCTGCGGTCAGCGCGCAGCGCAGGCGCGACCGGTGTCGCGGCTTCCGGCCCGGCAGGTGTCGTCGATCCATCACGGTGAGCTGTCCTCCAAGCAACGCTCGAAAAACGAGGTTGACGCGAGCGTTCCGCCGCATGCGGGCCGGCGTCCGGGCGGGAGACTACTCGGGCCGGGGGAGGATGTCTCCTGGGTCGAGCCAGGAGGTGCGAGGAGCGCCGCGAGCCGGGGCGAGCAGCGCTGCGAAGCCGGGCAAGGAGCGCCGCGAGCCGGGGCGAGCAGCGCTGCGGAACCCGGGAGGCAGCGTCCGGGGCGCACGACGGGCAGGACTTCCGTATGGGTGGCGGCATGGGGCAGGACTTCCGTGCGGGTGGCGGCATGCGCAGCGCGGCGGTGGCGACGACCTCTTGCGATCCGACGGCCGGTACGGCAGCGCCGCTCGAGCACAGGCGTGGATGACTTTTTAGCCGCTGCGGCGCTGAACAGGATCACCTGAAGGCTGCTCAGGCATGACGAGTCCTGCGGAAGCGGCTCGGGCGGAGCGGAGACCAGCCGGCGATGGATCGGTCAGTCAGAGGGCGTTCGAGCGCAGGACGGCAGCGCGAGATGTCGTGGGCACAATACCCTGCGGGGTTATTTCCGCGCCTTCAGGATCGTACCCGCGTTGCGGTCTAACCAATAGACGTGCGTACCGTCGACAGCGATGCTCGTGGAGCATTCTTGCCCTTCGGCGAGGGGACGGGGGCACCGCCGTCAACCGGGACCTTCATGACCGCCGCTACGTCGCCTAGTTGGCCGTGGGAGGAATCTCGACCTCGTTGATCGGCAGGAACCCAGCGCCCGCAGGGTAGGCGTAGGATACACGGTAATTCTGCTGGATCGCCCCCCATCCCCAGACCGTGACCCCGAATGGAAGATCGCTCCGCATCTCGTGCCGACCGTTGACACAACTCCCCACCGGCTCGAAGTTCCCCGTCGTCAGATCGACGATGGTGTACTCGTAATCGCCGACAGGCTTCCACCCGCTGAGCTTACCTGCGCAGTCCAGCTCGACATCGGCAAACTCGCCATTCACCTTCGACCGGGTGCGCACGACGACGAGGCTCGTCTCCGGGTAAGTCGGGTCGGTGAAGAACACGTAATAGTCCAGGAACTGGGACGGAGGAACCACGTTGATCCAGTCCGGATCTCCAATGGTCATGAAAGCATTGCCGCCGGTCATGTACTGACCGACATAAAAGGGTGAGTTCACCCCCTGGCTCCTGACGACGAAGGGCTCGCCAGACTCGAACTCATATACCTCACCGAGGTTGATGGAATCCGGAGCGCCATCCGGCTTGGACGGCTCCCAGGTGAGCTCTGTGCCATCGACCATGCCCACGATCCGCCAGGGCGGCGTCTCGTCGCGATCCGCGATACGGTTCCGGTAGCGAACCGACACGTATTCGTTGCCAGTAGCTCTGACAGGCGCTATCTGCTGCTGTCCCGAATCGCAGTCGCCAGTGGTATTCGGCACGACCATGCAAGCATGGGCGCCGAAGACACCGACGGGCTTGGTTGACTCGATGGGGCTGCCGGTCAACTCCTCCGACTGTGTGATCTGGAGGAATTCACCAGCGTTTAGCGTGTAAGTCTTCGCCTCCCCCTGGTTGGCAGCCTCGACGTTCGTACCCGCCAGGACGTCGACCTTCGGCAGGATGGTCACGTCGGTATCATCCTGGTGCGCGACGATCGCCAGCGAGGGATACGCACCTTGGTAATCATCCGGCGACACCGACTCTGACTCCGAATAGCCATTGATGGCAACGTAATTGGTGTCCCAGGCACTCGTGGGCAGGAGCAGGGTCGCGGAGGTGAACGCAGCTTTTCCGCCACCGTAGGGGAGCATCTGATAGGCCACGACGGGATAGTCGGTCGTGATGTGGAATGCGGTTCCGCGACCGGTCCCCATCACGCCGGTCTCCAGATCGAGCGCGCCGACTGCGGGGCAGTCTTCAACGCTCGCCGCTGCAGATTTCCTTGAAAGAAACAGGACGGCGACCTGTCCGACAGCGAGCCCGTCGTTCGAACTATATTTATCGTAATCGACGCGGCTCGTCACCTCATTCCACTTGGGAATATAGGCGAAGTTCTCGGCCGGGAGCTGCTCGCCGCCGCGCTCGACGTTGATATGCACCGGCAAGTCCCACGTGTTCGCGATCATCGCGGCGAAGCACGCGCCCTTGGTGGTCGGCATCAGCGCCGTCTTCAGCGCCCAGTAATCGCAGCCGTACGAGCTCTTCGACTTCTCCGCCGCCTCGCACGGGTTCGGCTCGCACTTCGCGTTGACGCACCCCTCTTCGGGCTCGCACTCCTCGACGGTCACGCCATTGCAGCTGATCACCTTCTTGAGGTCGTTGGAGCACGTGTACTCGCACATGCCCCCCTGCCCGAAGGTCCCCGTGCTGTCGGAGCCGCCGGAGCCGCCCTCGGCGCCGCTGCCGCCCGTGCCACCGGGGCCCGTGCCGCTGCCGGTGAGCTCGCCACGGTACGAATCAGAGCAGGCGGCGAACGAGCCCGTCACACCGGCTGTCGCTGCAAAGAAACCCACTATCGCGTGTCGACGGTATCTAGCCATGTTCGCCATCTCTACAGGGCTCCTTCCCCCACAAGCATCCTGAAACTTCTTGACTGCGAGCCTAACACGGTTCCCGCGCCCTGGGGAGGCCCGCGAAAGCGCTCGCGTTTTTTCACCGGCCTCATGAGAGAGGGTTGCGGCTTTCAGGAATGCAATGCGCGCCCCACCTGACGCCGCCACCCTCTGGCGTCCGGACGGACAGAGGCCCTGTTGAGCGAGCCTACCTCACGCCTCTCCAGCGGGTAGGTCGAGGTGGTCAGCGATTGCGGCCCGACTGCGACCGATCGGCAACGATTGCGGCCGATCGCGGCAGCTCGCGGCCGATTGCGACTTCCACGCACCTCGGCCCTATGGCCGCTCGCGACTTCCACGCACCTGGGCCCTACTCCCGCTCATGACCGTCATCACCGTCCGACGCCGCACCGGCCCGGCCGCTCCCGAAAATACGGAAAAGGACGTACAGCGAAGGGAAGAGCAGCACGAATCCGACGGCGAGAACCCAGACAAGCAATCGCAGCGTCTTCGGGTTCGCCGCGGCCCCCGCGAGCGTCACGTCAGGCACGACGAGGAACGGGTACTGCGAGGCCGCCCAGCCCAGCAAGATCAGCGTGACCTGCGCCGCCGCCGCGAGGCGCGCCAGACGGAAGCGGCGGGTCCACAGCGCGAAGAACGCCGTCGTGGCCGCGACGCCCGTCGTGACGTGAAGCGGCCAGGTGATCGGATGATCCGTCAGACCCTCTCGGATGAGCGGGGCGCCATCGAACGAGGTTGCGAACGACGCGAGCGCGAGCGCCGCCACAACGCAGCCCGAGACGAGCGCGCGCCGCCGGAAATCGTCCACGAGCGCCGGCTCCGTCGCCTCGTTCGTCAGGTAGACCGCCGCGAGGAACGCGAACAGCGCCAGCGCGAACAGGCCGACCACGAGCGGAAAGAGGGAGAGCCACGGGGCGAAGAAGCCGCTCGTCACCACCCCCGACGCCACCCGGATCCGGCCCGACGCGATCGCGCCGACGATCATGCCGAGCAGCACCGGCGCGATCACGCTCGCCAGCGAGAAGACGAAGCCCCAGCGCTTCTGCTGCCGATCACCCCGCGAGTCGTAGCTGCGGAAGCTGAACGCCGAGCCGCGGAACACGACGCCCACGAGGAACAGCGTGATGGGGACGTGCAGCGCGATCGAGATCGCCGCGAAGGCCGATGGGAACGCGCTGAAGAGCACGACCACGACCAGGATCAGCCACACGTGGTTGGCCTCCCAGATCGGGCCGATGACCTTCTCGATGAGCGCGCGCTGCTCGCGCTTCCGCGGGCCGGACGCGAGCAGATCCCAGACGCCGCCGCCGAAATCGGCCCCGCCGAGGAGCGCGTACAGCACGAGCGCCGCCACCATCACCCCGCCGAGGACCCACTCAACGAGCATCGGCCGCGCCTCCCCCGAGCAAGCGCGGCTCGCCGCCGCCCCCCGCGCGCTCGCCGCCGCCCCCCGCGCCGGGTGCGCGCGGCCCGCTGCCCGTCACCCCGAGCGGCGCCGCGCGGAGCTGGCGCACGAGCAGGTAGGTCACCACGACGCCGAGGAAGACATAGAGCGCCGTGAACATCCAGAAAGGCGCCGCGAGGTGCGGGAACGGGGTCACCGCGTCGCGCGTGCGCATCGCGCCCCGCACGATCCAGGGCTGGCGCCCGAACTCCGTCACCAGCCAGCCCGCCTCCATCGCCACGATGCCGAGCGGGCTCACCAGGACCGACGCCCAGAGGAACGGGCGCTGATCCGGGATCCCCCTGCGGCGCCACGCGAGCACCGCCGCGACCACCGCGAGCAGCGCCATCGCGGAGCCCGCGGCCACCATCACCTGGAACGAGAGGTGCGTCGCCGTGACCGGCGGCCACTCGTCGCGCGGGACGGCGTCGAGCCCCGGCACCACCGCGTCGGGATCGGCGTGCAGGAGGATCGACAGCCCGCCCGGGATCTCGATCGCGTGGTCGACCTCGCGGCGCTCCACGTCGGGCAGGCCGCCGATCAGGAGCGGCGCGCGGGCCGAGGTCTCGAAGTGCGCCTCCATCGCGGCGAGCTTGGCGGGCTGCCCAGCCCCGACCTCCACCGCCGCGAAGTGGCCGACGAACGGCTGCGCCAGCGCCGTCACCCCGGCGATCGCGAGCGTCACCGCGAACGCCTTCCGGAACAGCGGGCTGCCCGGGTGCCGGAGCAGCACCAGCGCGTGGATCCCCGTCATCACGAACGCGGTCGCCTGATAGCAGGCGAGGATGCCGTGCAGCGTCTCGTGCTTCCACGGCGGGCTGAACATCGCCGCGATCGGGTCGATGTCCACCGGGCGCCCGGACGCCATCGCGAAGCCGGCCGGATCGTTCATGCACGCGTTCACGAGGATCACGAAGAACGCCGAGAGCGCGCCGCTCAGCGCCACGAGCGCCCCGGTGAGCAGGTGCAGCTTCGGCGGGAGCTTGCCGCGGCCGTAAAGGTAGATGCCGAGGAAGATCGCCTCGGTGAAGAACGCGAACCCCTCGAGCGAGAACGGCAGCCCGACCACCTCGCCGAACGTCCCCATGAAGCTCGGCCACAGGAGGCCGAGCTCGAACGAGAGCACCGTCCCCGACACGGCGCCCACCGCGAACAGGATCGCCGTCCCCTTCGCCATGCGCTTCGAGAACTCGAGGTAATCGCGATCGCCCGTCCGGTGCCAGAGCGCGTCCGCGATGACCATGATCAGCGGCAACGCCACCCCGGCGGCGGCGAAGATCATGTGAAATGCCAGCGACAGGCCCATCTGGGCCCTGGCGTAGAGGAGGCTGTTCATGAGGCGCCGTGCGGCTCCCTTCCACCGTGCGAACGCGACCGGCACCGTATCCGCTGTCCTGCGGGGGCGGCCCGCGCGCTCCCACGGACAATAGGGAGGACCGCGCCAGGTACAAATAGGGTCGAACCCGGGTAAGCTCGACCCCGATGCAGACCCTTGTCGAGCTCGTCGCCAGGAAGCGCGACGGCGGGCGGCTGTCCGATGACGAGATCGCGCGGCTCGTCCGCGCGCACGGCGACGGCGAGCTCGCCGACTACCAGATGAGCGCGCTGCTCATGGCGGTCTTCTTCCGCGGCATGGACGACGCCGAGACCGTCGCGCTCACGCGGGCGATGCTCCACTCGGGCGACGTGCTCGACCTGTCGAGCGTGCCCGGGCGCAAGGTGGACAAGCACTCGACCGGCGGCGTCGGGGACAAGGTCTCGATCTGCCTCGCCCCCCTCGTCGCCGCCTGCGGCGTCCCGGTGCCGATGGTGTCCGGCCGCGGCCTCGGCCACACCGGCGGCACGCTCGACAAGCTCGAGGCCATCCCGGGGTTCGATGTCGCGCTCGACACCGCCGCGTTCGCGCGCATCGTCCGCGAGGTGGGCACGTGCATGATCGGGCAGACCGCGCGGGTCGCGCCGGCGGACAAGCGCATCTACGCGCTGCGCGACGTCACCGCAACGGTCGAGTCGATCCCGCTCATCGTCGCCAGCATCCTCTCGAAGAAGCTCGCGGAGGGCATCGACGCGCTCGTGCTCGACGTCAAGGTCGGGCGGGGCGCGTTCATGAAGACGCTGGACGACGCCCGCGCGCTCGGGACGGCGCTCGTGCGCGTCGGGACCGCGGCCGGCAAGCGCGTCTCCGCGCTGCTGACCGACATGAGCGCCCCGCTCGGGCGCACCGTCGGCAACGCGATCGAGACCCGCGAGGCGATCGAGGTGCTGCACGGCCGGGGCCCGGGCGACCTCGTCGCGTGCACGCTCGCGCTCGCCGAGGAGATGCTGATCGCGGGCGGCGCCGCGGCGAGCGCCGCCGAGGCGCGCGCGAAGCTCGAGGCCGCCATCGCGAGCGGCGCGGCGGCCGAGGTCCTCGCGCGGATGATCGCCGCGCAGAAGGGCGACCCGGCCGTGGTGCAGGACCCCGGCCGGCTCCCCAGCGCCCCCGTCGTGGTCGAGGTCGCGGCGCAGGACGAGGGGTACGTCGTCGCCGTCGATCCGCTGGAGATCGGGCTGTCCGCCGTCGCGCTCGGCGCCGGGCGGACGCGCGCCGACCAGCGCGTGGACCCCGCCGTCGGGATCGAGCTCGCCGCCGTGCGCGGCGACCGCGTCGACCGCGGGGCGCCCCTCGCCCGCGTCCACGCCCGGGGCGCGGACGACGCGCGGGCCGCGGCCGCTCGCGTCCGCGCGGCCTTCCAGCTCGGCCCGGCGCCGGCCGAGGCGCCCGCGCTCGTGCTGGAGCGGATCGAGCCGTAGCCCTGCGCCCGAGGCCGCTCGCGGCCGGGGCGCCGCCCCATTAAGCTGCCGTCATGCGGACCCCGAGGCGCGACCTCACCACGCTCGGCTACCGGCGGATCATCCAGCTCCTCGTCTACCTGGTCATCGTCCCCGGCGTGCTCCTGTCGGGCGTGGGCTTCCTCCTGCTCGTGCTCGGCGAGGCCCAGTACAACCTCATCGTGGGGATCCTGGTCCTCACGTTCTGCGGGACGCTCGCGACCGGGGTCATCCTCGTGTGGGTCTTCCTCCGGCGCGAGCGCAACCTGTCCGAGCTCCAGGCCGACTTCGTGTCCAAGGTCTCGCACGAGCTGCGCACGCCGCTCACGTCGATCCGGATGTTCACCGAGACCCTGAAGCTCAGGCGCGGCGACACGAGCAGCGAGGATCGCTGCATCGACGCGCTCACGAAGGAGAGCGCCCGCCTCCAGCAGCTCATCGATCGGCTGCTCGACTGGGGGCGCATGGAGAGCGGCCGGCGCGTCTACGAGCTGTCGGAGCACCACCTCGAGGACGTCGTCAACGAGGCGATCCACGCCTTCGAGCCCACCCGCGAGAAGCGCAGCGTCGAGCTCGACGTCGCCGTCGACGCGAACCTCCCGCCCGTGCTCTGCGATCGCAGCGCGCTCGTCGACGCGACCGTGAACCTGCTCTCGAACGCCTACAAGTACGGCGGTCAGCCGCGGCAGATCCGCGTCTCCGCCCATGTAACGAACCGGTCGGCGCTGATCACGGTCCGCGACAACGGCAAGGGCATCGCCCGCCAGGAGCACAAGCGGATCTTCGAGAAGTTCTACCGGGTCGACGACCTCCTGGCCCGGCAGCAGGAGGGCTCCGGGCTCGGGCTGTCGATCGTCAAGCACGTCATCCGCGCGCACGGGGGCAGGATCCTCGTCGACAGCGAGCCCGGGAAGGGCAGCACGTTCACGCTCGTCCTGCCGATCCGGAGCGCACCGAAGACGAGCGCCGCCGCGAGGCGCGCGCTCGACGTCGCGACCGCGGGCCCCGAGCCCGCGGAACACGCCGCCGGAGCGGACGCGCCGCGGTAGGCGCGGCGCCTCCGGTCCGGACATGAACATGCTAGAGGACGTGCTCAGCATGACCCGGAACCCTCAAGCCTCAGCGCGGACCGTCCTGCTCGTGGAGGACGACCCCAGCATCGCGATGGGCCTCGAGATGAACCTGACCGCGGAGGGCTACCGCGTCCTCGTGGCCGAGGACGGCGAGCGCGGGCTCACGCTCGCCCGCGCCGGCGGGATCGACCTCATCATCATCGACGTCATGCTCCCGCGCCTGAACGGCTTCGAGCTGCTCCGCATGCTCCGGAGCGAGCGGCGCACGCTCCCGGTGATCATGCTGTCGGCGCGCGGCGCCGAGATGGACAAGGTGATGGGCCTCGAGCTCGGCGCCGAGGACTACATCACGAAGCCGTTCAGCCTGGCCGAGCTGCTCGCCCGGGTGAAGGCGGTGCTCCGGCGCGACGCGATCGCGCGCGCGGACGCCGAGCAGCTGCACGCCGGCGACATCGTGATCAACGCGGCCACGCGCGAGGTCCGCCGCGGCGACGCGCTGATCGATCTGACGGCGACCGAGTTCGACGTGCTGCTCTGCCTCGCCGAGGCGGGCGGCCGGGTCCTGTCCCGGGAGCAGATCCAGGCCAAGGTGTGGGGCCCGACGCACCACGGTACCCCGCGCACGATCGACAACTTCATCCTCCAGCTCCGCAACAAGCTGGAGGACGACGCGGCCGCCCCGCGCCACCTGGTCACGGTGCGCGGGGTCGGCTACCGCTTCGTGCCCTGACCGCCGCGCGGCGCCACGCCAGCGCCCCGCCGTGCCCGCGCCGGCCCCCGTCAGCGCGGGAGCCCTGACGGGGCCAGCCCCGGCCGGGGCGGCCCGTTCAGGGCGCCTGACAGAACTTGTTGATGTTGTCGACGAGGGGATCTTCCTGCTTGATCGCCTTCTCGATCGCGGCCTGGGCGGTGTTGCTCTTCTCCGCGTCGTTGGCGTCGGCCGCGGTCGCCAGGTCGCGCGCCGCCTTGGCGACGTCCTTGGCCATGGCCTGGTACTCGCCCGAGAACTTCTGCAGCTCCGGGGTGGTCAGCTTCACCTGCGCCGCGTCGGCCGCCACCTTGTCCATCGCATCGGCCATCGCCTTGAGCTCGCTCGACCCGCCCTGGTCGGAGCCAGCCTTGGTGCCCTTCTCGATGCTCTGAACGCCCTTGTTGATGACCTCGATGAGCGCGTTGCACTCCGAGACCTTGTTCTGGCCGCAGCCGCCAGCGCCGGCGACGAGCCCGAGCGCGGCGACGAGCGCCGCGAGGGTGACCTGGGTGCGCATTCTCCTGTGTCTCCTCATGTGGTGAGCGAGGCCGGTCCGCCCATCCCTAAATGCCAAGGCATGAACCCACATTTTGCGGGTATGTTTCAACATGGAATCGGCGATCCGCGGTCGCGGGCGCCCCCAGCGTCACGACCGAACCCGCCAGTTGCCCTGGAAAGTTCGGCCGATGTCGTCAGCTGTCGGGTCCGTGATGATGAGCTCCGGCCGGCCGCCTTGCGCGAACACGATCGTGTTCTGCCGGAAGACGCGGCCGAAGGAGATCGCCTCGTCGCGGTCCATGCCGTGGACGAGCCAGGCCGGCTCGCGCCAGATGCCCTCCGGCTCTGCCTCGGATCCGACGCACGGCTCCACCCGGTAACACCCGAGGATCAAGAGATCGCGGAGGACGTGGTGGCGCTGATCGTTCACCCGGCGGGGGATGAGCATCGAGCGCGGGTTGTAGGCGGTGAGCACGGCGAACTTGCGGGTCAGGAGGTCGGGGAGCCCGGCCTGATCCTGGACGATCTCGCCGTCCAGCGAGACGCGCAGCGTGCCCGCCGCCGTGGGGAACTCGTAAATGGTCGAGAAATACGACCGGAGGAGCGTCTGATCCATCGTGAAGCGGTGGGGGTGAGGGGGCCGCGGCGCTCGGCGCACCGGGTGCGTCGCGCGGCGGAGGGGCCCGTGGCCTGAGCGCCCGGGCCGCCGGGCACGACGGCGGAGGGTTACCAGAGACGCGCGGCTCTGGCTACTCGGCGGCGATCGGCGCGCCGCGCGTCGCCGCGACGCATGGAACTCCGGGCGCGCGCTTCCCCTGCCCCGCCCGGTGCGCTAAGCGTTCCGCGCGTTCGTCCAGCGTGGCGCCGCGCGCTTGCCCGCGCCGCGCGCGGCGCCGACTGCCCCCGACCCCCCCGCCCCGATGTCCCGATGATCGAGGTCGAGCACCTCTCCAAGTCCTACGGTCCCCACCAGGCGGTGAGCGACCTCTCCTTCCGGGTGAGCCAGGGCGAGATCGTCGGGTTCCTCGGGCCGAACGGGGCAGGCAAGAGCACGACGCTGCGCATCCTGGCGGGGTTCCTCGGCGCGACCTCCGGCCGGGTGCGGGTCGCCGGGTACGACATCGCCGAGGAGCCGATGCGCGCGCGGGCCTCGCTCGGGTACATGCCCGAGACCTCGCCGCTCTACCCGGAGATGCGCGTCTCGGAGTACCTCGCCTTCCGCGCCGAGCTGAAGCTCGTGCCCCGGCGCGCGCGCCGCGAGGCGGTCGCGCGGGCCCTCCGCGACGCGCGCATCGAGGACGTGGCGAGCGTGATGATCGGCCACCTCTCGAAGGGCTACCGGCAGCGGGTCGGGCTCGCGGACGCGCTCGTCAGCGACCCGCCGCTGCTCATCCTCGACGAGCCCACGGCGGGCCTCGATCCGAACCAGATCCGCGAGGTGCGCGCGCTCGTGCGCCGGCTCGGGCGCGACCGCACCGTGCTCCTCTCGACGCACATCCTCTCCGAGGTCGAGGCGACCTGCACGCGGGCGCTCGTGATCGCCCGCGGGCGGCTCGTCGCGGAGGGGTCGATCGACGAGCTCCGCGCGATGCGCCGCGCGTCGGGCGTGCGCGTCGTCGTGCGCGGCGCGGCGGACGCGGCGCTCGCGGTGGCGCGCGGCGCGGCGGAGGTCCGGTCCGCCGAGGTGGAGCCGGCCGGCGACGCGGCGCGGCTCACGGTCGAGTTCGACGCCGGCGCCGACGCCGGCGCGGCCACCGAGCGGCTCGTGGGCGCGCTGGTCGGCGCGGGCTTCGGGGTGCGCGAGCTCGTCCCGCGCGCCCCGTCGCTGGAGCAGGTCTTCTCCGAGCTGACCGCCAACGACGACGACGGCGAGCAAGGCGCCGCCGACGAGCCGGCCGCGCCCGGGCCGGGCGGCGAGGGCGAGGCGCCCCGGCGCGCGGCCCAGAACCAGAAGAAGAGCAGCGCGGGGCGCCGCGGCGCGGTGAAGGAGCGGCGGTGAGGGGCTTCTGGCCGATCTTCAAGCGCGAGCTCTTCTCGCTGTTCGTCACGCCGCTCGCGTGGGTGCTGATCACCACGTTCCTGGTCGTGCAGGGCGTGCACTTCTTCCTGATCGCGACCCAGTTCGCGGGCGAGGTGGAGCTCTCGGCCGACACGGGCCCGGTGCAGGTCTTCTTCGGCCAGACGATCCTGATCTACCTGCCGCTGATCTTCGTCTGCCCGCTGCTCACGATGCGGCTCTTCGCGGAGGAGCGCAGGAGCGGCACCATCGAGGCGCTCCTCACGGCGCCCGTCGGGTCCACCGGCGTCGTGCTGGCGAAGTTCGCGGCGGCGCTCGTGACGTACGTCGCGATGTGGGCGCCGACGCTGCTCTACGTGGTCCTCATCGGCAAGACCGGCGAGCTCGACTGGCGGGTCGTGGGGTCGAGCTACCTCGCCGTGGTCGCGGTCGGCGCCGGCTACCTCGCGATCGGGACGATGACGAGCGCGCTGACGAAGAGCCAGCTCATGGCCGCGGTGCTCAGCACGATGGCGGTGATGGGCCTGTTCATCCTCGGCATCGGGGAGTTCATCTTCCCGGACGGCCCGGCGCACGACCTCTGCGCCTACGTCTCGGTGTGGACGCAGATGAACGACTTCTCCCGCGGGATCGTCGACCTGCGCCGGCTCGTCTTCGACGGCACGGTGATCGCGCTGCCGCTGTTCGTGACCGTGCGCGCGGTGGACGCGTGGAGGTGGGGCTGATGGCCGGAGAGCAGCCCGGGCCGGCTCCGCGGTCCACGGAGGTCGGGACCCCGCCTTCGCGGGTCCCTCCGTCCACGCAGGTCGGGACCCCGCCTTCGCGGGTTCCTCCGGGCACCCCGCTCGGCGAGAAGCTCTCGGCGAGCGTCGGGATCATCGCCGCGATGGTGCTCGCGGTGCTGGTCAACCTGCTCGTCGCGCGCCACTACAGGCGCTGGGACTGGACGCAGGGCGGCCTGTACACGCTGAGCGACGCGACGGTCTCGACGCTGCGCGCGCTCGAGGAGCCGATCCGCGTCTACGTCCTGCTCTCCGAGGGCGACCCCCTGACGCTCTCGGTGCGGCACCTGCTCGACGCGTACCGCGCCGAGACGTCGCGCATCGAGGTCGAGGTGACCGACCCGGACCGGCGCCCCGCGGAGTTCCTGGCCGTGCAGCAGCGCTACGGCGTCGTGGCGGGCAAGACCGAGGACGGGCGGATCGTCACGGACGCGGCGATCATCGTCGCGCGCGGGGACCGGCCCCACTTCCTCACCGCGAGCGACCTGGTCGAGGTGGAGGACGAGGACGACCTGCGGGCGCGCCCGCGCCTCGAGCAGGCGCTGACGGGCGCGATCCGGAGCGTCGTGCGCAGCGAGCGGCCGCTGGTCTGCTTCGCGAGCGGCCACGGCGAGAAGTCGGTCGACGTCGGCGGCGCCGGCGGGCTCGCGGCGCTCAAGGACCGGCTCAACAAGAACAACTACGAGGTCGTGGAGCTCGGCGGCGGCCGCGGCGGTCACGACCTCGGCGACGACGACGAGGAGGCCGGCGCCGCGCCGAAGGAGCCCGCGCCGGAGGTCGATCTCGACCGCTGCCGGGTGCTCGTCCTCGCCGAGCCGAGCCAGCCCGTGCCCCCGCGCGACGTGGCCCGCTACCGCGCGTTCGTCGAGCGCGGCGGCAGCGCGCTGATCGCGGTCGGCCCGGTGCCGGACGAGAGCGACCAGCGGTACGTGGACCTCGGGCTCTCGGGACTGCTCGCCGCGGCGGGGGTCGAGCTCCGGTCGGACTTCGTGTTCGAGCTCGACCCGAAGCTCCGCTCGACGCAGGGCTTCGGCGAGACCTTCTCGCCCATCGTGAAGCCGCACCCGATCACCGAGGCGCTCGTCAAGGCGGCCGATCTGGGGCTCGGCCCGGTGCTCACGGTGGCGAGCTCGCTCGCGCCCACGAAGAGCGGGCCCGTGGCCCCGGCGCCGCTGCTCGTCACGAGCGACAGGGCCTTCGGCATGGTCGATTTCTTCGGCTGGGCCAGGGACCCGTCGGAGCCGAAGCCGCGCGACGGCGATCACCCGGGGCCGCTCACGGTCGCCTACGCCGCCGAGCTGCCGAAGCCCGCGGGGTCCAGCGCCGCGCACGGGCCGCGGGTCGTGGTGGTCAGCTCGCCCGGCGTGCTCTACGGCGCGAACTGGCAGAGCCCCGAGCTCCGCGGGACGGCCGTCTTCGTCGAGAGCGCGCTGTCGTGGCTCGCCGCGAGCCCGCCCATGCTCGACATCCCCGACAAGCCCGCGGTCACCGCCGGCCTCCGGCTCAGCGAGGACTCGCTCTCGGGGATCTTCCGCTACGTCATCGTGTACATGCCGCTCGCGGCGGCGTTCCTCGGCCTCGCCGTGCACCTGTCGCGGCGCGGCTCCGAGCGTCGCCGCGGCGGCCCCGACGACAGGCGCGGCCCCGGCGCGCCCGCCGGCCGCGGATCGCCGCGCGGGTCCGAGCGCGAGGGGGCGCCGTGATGCGGCCCCTCCGCCGGCACGCGACGACGCTGGTCCTCGTCGTGCTCGCCGCCGCGGCCGCCGTCGTGCTGCTCGTGCTCGACCGGGGCGCGGTGTCCACGGACGAGGCCGAGCGCCGCAAGAAGCACCTGTTCGAGGCGTGGCGGGCCGACGAGATCACCGAGCTCACCGTGACGCTGGCCTCGCCCGGCGCGCCGCAGACAGCGCGGCTCACCCGCGGCGAGGTCAACGACGCGGGCCAGCGCCCCTGGAGCGTCGAGATCGACGGCCAGCGCTACCCGGCCGACGAGCCCGCGGTCGACCAGCTCCTCGGCACCCTGGAGTTCGCGACGGCGGAGCGCCGCGTGCCCGCGGAGGCGAGCGACCCGGCCGCCCTCGGCCTGGCCTCCCCCAGGCTGTCCATCGCGGTCGCGATGGGCCCGCGCCGCGACCGGCTGCTGCTCGGCGGCAGCGCCCCGACGCCGCCCGGCGCCGTCTACGCCGAGGTCGCCGGCCGGGGCGTCTTCGTCATCTCGAAGCAGCTCGCCGCGGCGCTCGACGTGCCGCCGGATCGCCTTCGCTCCCGGAGCTTCGTCCCCTACCTCGGTGCGGAGCTCGCGGGGCTCACGCTCGAGGGCGAGGGCGGCGCGCGGCGGTTCTCGCGCGCCCCCTGGGGAGGCGGCCGCGGCGCCGGCTTCCGCTTCGCCGAGGGCTCGCCCGAGGGCAGCGGCGTCCGGGTCAGCGCGCCGGCGATCGACGGCGTGCTCTCGGCGCTCGGCCGCCTGCAGGCCGAGGAGTTCCTCTCCGAGGAGGAGGCGCGGCAGGCCCTGGCCTCCGACGGCCCCCGGGTCACGCTGACGCTCCTGCCGAGCGATCCCTCGGCGAAGCCCGGCGTGATCGACGTCGGCGGCGACTGCCCGGACAGGCCCGACCACGTCGTCGCGGTGCGGCGCGAGCCCACGCGCGCGGCCGCGTGCGTGCCCGCGAGCGTCCTCGAGCCGCTCACCGAGGAGGCGTCGCGCTTCGTCGACCTGGCCCTCGTGGGCGCGCCGCTCGACGAGGTCGCCGAGGTGAAGCTCGCTGCCGGCGAGCGCTCGCTGGAGCTCGCGCGGTCGGGCAGCGAGTGGCACCTGCGCGCCCCGGAGGACCGGCCTGTCCCGACGGAGACGGGCCGCGCCCTCGTGCAGGCGATCCTCGACGTCCGCGCGACGCGCCTCCTCCCCTCGGCGAGCGATCCCGGGGCGCTCGGCCTCGTCCCGCCCCGGGCCATGCTCCGCGTCGTCTCGACGCCGCCGGAGTCCCCGGGCGAGGGCGAGCCGCGCGAGCGGGTCGAGACGCTCGAGATCGGCGCCGAGCAGGAAGGCGTGGTGCACGTCCGGCGGCTCGAGGACGCCGCGATCGCCGAGATCCCGGCCCCGGCCGCCGGAGCGCTCCTCCCCTCCGAGGTGTCGCTGCGCTCCATGCAGGTGCTCGATTTCGCTCGGGATCAGGTGAGCGCGCTGCGCGTCGAGCGCCCTGGCCTGGTCCAGCGGCTCCGCCGGACGGGAGACGGCGCCTGGGAGCTCCTCGAGCCGCGCGGCGAGGGCCTCGCGGCCGACGACGCGCTCGCGGACGAGCTCGCCGAGCAGCTCGGCGGCCTCAAGGCCGAGCGCTGGGTCGCCGCGGACGCCGGCCAGGGCTACGGGCTCGGCGCCCCTCGGCTCGTGGTCGAGGCCGAGCTGGCCTCCACGCCGGAGCGCGACGACGGCGCTGCGGGCGGCGCTGCGGCGCGCCCGGCCCGGGTCGAGCTCGGCGCCCTCGCCGGCGCTGGCTCGTTCGCGCGCGCCGGCAAGGGCGGTCCGGTGTTCGTGGCGCCGCCGGCGCTCGAGGCCGCGGCCGGGCGCCTGCTCCTCCGCCGCGACGTCTTCGTGGTCGCGCCGCAGGAGATCGCGCGGGTGACGCTCGTCCCCGCGGACGGCAAGCCGGTCGTCGTCGAGGCCTCGCCGGGCGGCTTCACCGTCGCGGGTGCGGGCGGCGATCAGGCCAGCGCCACCGCGACCGCCGCGGGCGTGCGCGACGCCCTCGCCGACCTGCGCGCCGAGGGCGCCGTGACCCTCGGCAAGCCGGAGAAGCACCACGGGCTGAGCCCGCCGCGGCTCCGGATCAACGTCGATCTCGCCCGGCCGCAGGCTGCGCCGGCCGGCGAGGGCGGCGCGACCCCGCCGCGCCGCGCGCCGGGCTCCTTCACCATCGCGATCGGCGCGGGCGACGCTTTCCGCGGCACGAACGTCTTCTACGCGCGGCGCGACGGCGTGGACGCCGTCTACGCGATCGCGCAATCCAGGGTGCGGCCGCTCCTCGAGGCGGCGGGGCTCGCGGGCGCCGCGGGGGTGCGGTGAGCGGCCCTGCTCGAACGGACTATTTCGTTCTGGCGGCCCACCTGTGCTAGGCGACGTGCTGGCATGGCGAAGGCGGACATGGCGAAGCGGCAGCGCCCGCTGACGGTCGACATCCCCCGTCCCGGCGATGAGCAGCCGGTCTGGTCGCGGGTCGGGGTGGTCGCGCTCGTGGGGTTCGTCGTCGGCATCGCCTGGCCCAGGCTCGCCGGCGTCCGTATCGGCCCGAGCGTCCCCGGCGACCTCAAGGCGACCGCCGAGACGGCGGCGGCGGCAGCGCCGCCCTCCCCTGCGGCCGCCGCGCCCGGGACCGCGGAGCCCGACGCCAAGCCGCCGGAGGCCACCGCGAAGGACCAGCAGCAGGTGGTCGTCGGCCCCGGCAGGATCACGCGCTGCTCCGACAAGAAGAACAAGAAGATCGAGGACTGCGGGGAGCTCCAGTTCGACCCGATCGCCCTGCCCCGGCTGAAGGAGCTCGCCCAGTGCCCGGCTGCGCTCGGGGTCGACGGCAAGCTCCCGATCGGCTTCGAGCTCAACTTCGAGAAGAAGGAAGTGCAGGTCGTCAAGGGCAAGAAGACGACCCTGCCCGCCGCGACGGCCAGCGGCATTCTCCAGTGCGCCGCGCGCGAGTTCTCGAACGTGTCCCTCGAGGAGGTCCCGCACAAGTACCGCCGGTACTCCCTCGTCTACACGGCCACCTTCGTCCCCCCGGGCGCGCAGGCTGAGCCCACGAAGGCCGCGGCGGGCGGCGAGGAGCAGGAGCAGGCCGCCGGCACGACGACGAGCGAGACCGCCGTGAGCGGCCTCGCCACGGTCAGCTGGGATACCGCGCTCGTCCGCGGGGCGCCCAAGGAGGGCGACGTGGTCATGCGCCTCGTGCGCGGGACGCGCGTGAAGCTCGTTGGCCGGCAGAACGATTGGTACAAGATCGAGCACCGGGGGAAGACGGGTTGGATGTACCGCGGCGCGATCGGGCTCTAGCCGCCGCGGCGGCCTCTGCGGGCGCCGCGCCGGGGCGCCGGCGCCGCCGCGCCTGACCAGCCTGGCATCGGTCCTCCAGGAGGTGCTCGATGGCACGGTTCGACCTCGGGGGTTTTGCGCTCTACTACGAGGAGCTCGGGCGGGGCCGCCCGGTCGTGTTCCTGCACGGCGTCTGCATGAGCGGGCGTTTCTTCCACCGCCAGCTCCCGTACTTCTCCGCCGGTTACCGCGCCCTCGTGCCCGACCTGCGGGCGCACGGTCGCTCGACCCAGGTGCCGTCCGGCCACACCCTCCCCACGTACGCGCGCGACCTCCGCGCGTTCCTGGAGCGGCTCGCGCTCGACGACGTGGTGCTCGTCGGCTGGTCGATGGGCTGCCTCGTGATCTGGGAGTACGTGAGGCAGTTCGGGACCGCGCGCCTCGCGGCGACCGTCCTCGTCGAGCAGTCCCCCTCCGACTTCAAGTGGCCTGACTGGCCGCTCGGCGCGTTCGACCTCGCGGGGCTGACGGAAGCCATGGAGCAGCTCCAGACGGACCGCGACGCCTTCGCACACGAGTTCATCTCCCTCATGTTCAAGGACCCTCCGGCCGAGGCCGACCGCCGGTGGATGTTCGACGAGATCACCCGCCTGCACGAGTCGATCGCCGGGGCGATCCTCTTCGATCAGACCCTGCGGGATTACCGTCCGGTCCTCGGGTCGCTCGCGGTCCCATCGCTCGTGATCATGGGTCGGGACGAGAAGCTGGTCCCGGTGGCGGCCGGCGAGCACCTCGTTCGCCACCTCCCCGACGCGCGGCTCCTCGTCTTCGAGGGGAGCGGCCACTGCCCCTTCCTCGAGGAGCCGGATCGGTTCAACGAGGAGGTCGACCGGTTCATCCGCTCGCTGCCCTGACGGGCGCCGGGCGCCGCTCGCTTCCGGGCGCCGCGCTCGCTTCCAGGCGCCGCGCTCGCGCGATTGCGGGACCGCGCGCGCTGTCGCGCGTCGGTTCGCGTAGAATGGTCGAGGCCGATGACGCGCAAGCACTCCCTCCCCCTGCTCAACCTGGGTCACCCCGCCCGTGCCGTGGCGCCCACCTCCGCGAAGCCCACGGTCGACGAGGTGCGCGAGCGCCTCGGCGGGCGCGCGTCGACCGAGCCAGGCGTGGGCGAGCTGGTCCTGCTGACCACCGCCGCGGGCAAGGCGCTGCCCGGGGTGGTCCTCTTCAGGCGCGGCGCCGCCATCGACGTGTGGATCGATGCCTCCGCAGAGGCATCGTCCGTCCAGGACAAAGACATGCGCTCGCTGTCGATGCGCTCCGTGAGCCACCGAGGTCTGGTTCGTCGCGCTCGCCCCGCGGACGTCGCGCCGCTGCGCGTCCCTGCGCCGGAGTCGCTCGTGGCCGTCGCTGCGGACGCGCGCGTCTTTGCCGCGCTGAGCGAGGGCCAGCGCATCCGATTCCAGGACGGGGGCGATCTGGCCGAAGGCACGCTGGTCGAGAAGTGCCGCTTCGGGGGCCTGGTGCAGCGCGACGACGGGGGCATCGTCGGCGTCGGTTTCCGCCGGCTCTGGCCGGCGCAGGCCGAAGGCGCCCCGCGGAACTGAGGGAGCTGCGCTGAAGTGTTATCGCGGGCACGCGCGCTGCCTGGCGCGCGCCGCGGGCAGCCAACGTGCGGCTTGTACCTCCTCCTCGAACGCGATAAGAGGGGCAGCGTCATCGTAGCTCGCGCGCCGCGCGTCCAGGTTGGAGGATACCGCCCTTGAAGCTCGTCCCCTCGTTCACGGTCGCCCTCGCGCTCGCCCTGCTCGCGGGCTGTGGGCCCTCGCTCTCGGGTCTGTGCGGAGACAAGTGCGAGTGCACGGGGTCTTGCAGCGATAGCGACGAGGATGTGTGCGTCGATCGCCTCGAGGACGCCGAGAGGTCCGCGGAGTACGAAGGCTGCGAGGACCAGTTCGACGAGGCCATCTCCTGCATCGACGACGAGTTCGTTTGCGACGGTGATGACGTCGATATCTCCGGATGCAGCCGGCCGCTCGAGAACCTGCGTAAGTGCGCCGGACTCGACGTGAGCGCCGCCGTGTACACCCAGTTCTGAGGGTCCGGCGCGGCGCATGCCGTGCATGGCAGTCCGCGCAGCTCCCTTCGAGCCATCGGGACACGGCCCCTCGTCCGAGGTGCGCCAGCCCTGCCCGGCGCGCGTCCTGCCGAATTGGCCGTGTATCCCGCGCGGCGCGCGCGGTTGCGTCTTCGCGGCCTCGGCAGCGAGAGATCTGCTGCTCCCTGGGGAGGTCCTGTCCGATCGAAAGGGGTCGCCGGTGAGGCCCGGTCGCGCGCCGGGGCGGCCCAGATGGGTTATTCGCCGAGGTGGGTGCGGACCTTCATGAGCAGCGTGTCGCTGTCAAAGGGCTTGATCAGGTAGTCGGTGCACCCGTTGGCGAAGCCGATCTTGATGCTGGTCTGATCGCTCCTCGTCGTCATCATGATGATCGGCACGGTCTTCGTCGCGTCGAAAGCGCGGAGCCACCGACAGGCCTGGAAGCCGTCCATGGCCGGCATGACGACGTCCATGAGGATGAGATCGGGGCGCTCCGCCACCGCCTTGGCGATGGCCTCTTTACCATTGCGCGCGATGACGATGTCGTAGACGTCGACGCCGAGCGTCAGCTGCTGCGATAGCAGCGAAGTCAGCGAATCATCGACGACGAGGATCTTCTTCTTGCGAGCCGCCTCGCTGGGCTGGCTATTTGGCGCGGACGGCCGGCTCCGCGGCGCCGAGTCGGAAGCGGAGGCCGTTTCCGGAGAGCTCTTTCGCGAGGAGTCGACACGACGATCGGCCATGAGGGAGCCTCCATGAGGAGGCGCCGTTCCCTAGGGCGCCTCCGGAGTGTTCAGGTTGCAACGAGTGGTCCCCCCGTCACCTTACCAGGATCGCTACCGCACCGGAACCAAGTTCCACTGTCACCCGATGTGGCCAAACCCGCGAAAGTACTCCTGAACAGACTGTTCGCGTCCTCGCCGTCCCGCCGCCGCGCTAGCCGCTGAAACCGCCTGACGAAAGGCGGAGTCGCCCTGGAGCGCACAACGAGCTCAGGACCGGACCAGACGGAAGCTCACGCACAAATGCGAGGGCGGAGCGGCTGCGTCTGCTCGCCGGTACAAGAAAGAAGGGTAGTGCCCAGGGACGGAATCGAACCGCCCACACGAGGATTTTCAATCCTCTGCTCTACCAACTGAGCTACCTGGGCTTGCTGCGGGCCCCGCGCTTACGCCGGAGCGTCGGTCACGGGCGGGCTACGTTACGCGGATGCGGCGCCATGTCAAGCGATTCTGCGTCGCGCTCGCCGCGTGCCCTGTTTCCAGGCTCGGGAGGCCGCGCCTGCCTGCGCCTCAGGCGCTCGGCGTCCCGGCGTCCCGGCGGGCGCCCTCGCCTCCTCCCCTGCCCTGCGCGTCCGGCTCCGGTGGGGAGCGGTCCGTGGGCTCAGTCGGCATCAGCGGCGTCAGCGGCGGCGGCGCCGTCCGGTATCGCGCGTCATTCGTGCTCCTGCCGGGGCGCGGCGCGGTCGGAGAGCCGCAGGGCGGCGGTCAGCCACGAGGCGCGCAGGTAGGCGGCGGCCGCGAGCGCCGCGAGCTGCGCGGCGAACGCGGCGACCACGCGCGGGCCCGAGCCGGCGCCGGCGAGGTGCACGCCCCACGCCCCGCAGGCGAGCGCGGCCGCCGCGAGGGCTCCGCGCGAAGCCCAAGCCCAGGCCGCCGCCAGCGGCGCGGCCTGGAGCGTGGCGAGCCCCCTGGACGTGGCGGCGTAGAAGCCCCGCTGCTCGTCGACCAGGGCGACCCGGGCGAGGTCGTGGAGCAGGCCGATGGCCGCGACCGGCACCAGCGCGGCCCCGGCGACGGCGACCGCCGCGAGGTCGCGGCTGCGCGGCAGGACCAGCAGCTCCGCGCAGAGCTTCATCCCGGGGAGCAGGACGAGCCCGGCGACGGCGACCTGCGCCGCGAGCGCGGCGCCCCAGAGCAGCGCCAGCGGGCCGAGGGCGCGCGCCGCGCGGCCCCCCACCGCCTGCGCCGAGAGCGGCCCCTCCTGGACCAGCGCGGCGAGCAGCACCGCGAGCGGCACCAGCCCGAGCGCGGCGGCGATCAGGGCGCCGGCGCCGAGCTGCGCCGCGAGGGCCGCGGCGGCGATCGCGGCGAGGCGCTCGAGCTCGGTGAGCATCAGCCCGCCGGGGTCGAAGAGGATCGCGTCGCCGCGCGGGTGGTCGCCGACGACCTGGGCCGCGAGGACGGACAGCGGGGTGGCGATGAGCACCGAGGCGAGCGCCCGGTGGCCGAAGTAGAGCGCGACGGCGCCGAGCCGCTCGTGCGCGGCAGGGCGCCGCCGGGCAGGCCGCGCGCGCGGCGGCTCGGCCTCCGCGGCCGACGCCGGCGGCGCTGGAGCCATCGCGCCCTCCTCCGCCGGCTCGCTCATGGCCCGAGGAGCGTGAGCGCGAGCCCCACGCCGAAGCTGGCGCGCGACAGCACGGCGGGCGCGAGGAGGTCGCGGCTCGCGCGGCGCGCGTTGTTCGCGAGGTCCTCGTCGAGCAGGACCCGGTGGTCCGGATCGATCGCGACGGCGGCGAGCGGCGAGGCGCCGGCGTACGGGATCCTGGCGACGCTCTCGCGCGCCTGCCACCGCGCCCGCTGCACGCTGCCGTCCTCGCCGTGCAGCGCGACGTCGACGGGGAGCACGAGCGAGCCGCGGCGCCGCACGACGGCGTGGCCACGGTAGGCCGCCGCCTCGCGGCCGCCCTCGCCGGGGGCGGCCGCCGCGCCGTCCGCGGGCCACGACTGGAACGTCTCGACCGTGTAGTCGACCCACGCGCGCTCGAAGAGCCCGGCGCGGAGCGCCTCGGCCGCCTCGTCGCCCACCTCGCGGCGCACCGCGTCGAGCAGCGCCTCGGGGCCGGGGTGCCGGAAGCGGTTCTCGCGCGCGTAGCGGCCGACGGCGCGGCGCACGAGGTCCTCGCCGTAGGCGCCCCCGAGGCTCGCGAGGAGCACCGCGGGCCTCGTGTACACGAGCGCGGCGTAGTCCCCCCCGTCGATGAAGTCCGACGCCGGCTGCGCGATGGCGCCATTGTGGCCCGACGCGATCGCGCCGGCGCGGTACTGCGCCATGAGGTCGATCTCGAGCCCGAGCAGCCGCGCCCCCGAGCTGTCGCCGTAGCGCGCGCGCAGCGCGTCGGCCTCGGCGTAGGTGGTGAGGCCCTCGTCGAGGAACGGGTAGCGGTGCTCGTTGGTCGCGACGAGGCCGTAGAACCACTGGTGCGCGAGCTCGTGCATCGTGACCGACTCGACGAAGCGCACGCCCAGCGCGGGCCAGAGCCAGCTGCCGCCGGTCGTGATCAGCGTCGGGTACTCCATCCCGCCAGCCTCCTCGGCGCCCTCTGGCGGGTGCACGATCGTGAGCGTGCCGTACGGGTAGCGCCCGAACGCGGCGCCGAGGTGCGACAGGCCGAACCGCACCAGGTCGACCTCGAGCGCCGCCTCGCGCTCGTTTCCCGCGGGGAACAGGCACCGGATCGCGACGCCGTCGTCGGTCGTCGCGCGCACCTCGCGGAAGCGATCCCACGCCGCGAACGCGAAGTCGTGCACGTCCTCCTGCACGAACCGGCGGAACGCCCGCCCGTCGCGCCGCTGCTCCTCCACGAGCCGGCCGGTGGCCCCGACCGCGAAGCCCTCCGGGACGTCGATGGTCACGTCGTAGGCGCCGAAGTCCGCGTAGAACTCCGAGAGCCGTAGGTAGGGGAAGTGCGCCCAGGTCCCGTCGGGCTCGAGGCGCGCGATCTTCGGGAACCACTGCCCCACCATGTGGAAGCTGCCGTGATGGCCCGTCCTGAGCGCGAGCGAGGGGAGGTGCGCGTCCCACGCGAGGTCGATCGTGATCGCGTCGCCGGGCGCGACCGGCTGCGGCAGCTCCACGCGGATGTCGGTCTCGTCGTCGGGGTCGCCGGGCGTCGTGGGCTTCCCCGGGGGCCACACGTCCGCGCCTCCCATCTCGCGCACCGCGAAGCGCTTCACCTGGATATGGCCGTGATCATGGAGGATTTCGCTCCCGCGAAAGCCGTCGACCGACGCGCGTAGGAAGGCGGTGCGCTGGTCCTTGAAGCCGTTCAGGTAGAGGTGGACGAACAGCTCGCGCTGCGGCGCGCGCGAGGCGTTCCGCCAGACCAGCGTCCCCTCGCCGCGCACCGTGTGCTGCGTGGGATCGAGGCTCGCTCGCAGCGTGTAGCTCGCGATCGGGTCGGCGCGCGCCGGCAGCTCGGCGTCGGGAGAGGGCGCCGGTGTCGCGGGCGCCGGCGCGGCGCGGGCGGCCGGCGGCGGCTGCGCCAGGGCGGCGAGCTCGGTCGTGGAGAGGAGCGACGCGCCCGTGCGGCCGGCGAGCAGCGCGAGCAGGAGACCGACAGCGGCCTGGAGAGCCGTGCGCACCGGTGCAACCTAGCGAGCCAGGGCCATCGCGGAAAGCCACGTCCGGGGGCGCGGCACCCCGGCCAGCACGATTCGCGGCGATCGGCGCTGCGCGCGCGGCGATCGCGGCTGGGTTAAGGCCATGCCGGCGGCGACCGCGAAGCGGACGCCGGGGTTCGGGGCGGAGCCCCGAGGAAACAAAGCTAGGCCGCCCGCGCGAAGCCGCCGCGAAGCGGCGCAGCAGTCCGGCCCTCCATGGGCGGACTGCTGGCGGGCGGAGCTAGACGCCGCAGACGACCCCCTCCTGCACGAGCTCGTACAGGATCCGCAGGGCCTCGAGCGTCTGCATGCCCGACACGTCGAGGATCTCGTCGATCGAGCTGTAGCCGTCGATGCACGAGAGCAGGAAGCCCGCCCGGTGATCGAGGTTCAGCGAGCGGAGCTGGTCCGGCGACACCGCGAGGCGGAGCACGCGCGAGCCATCGCCGAGGCGCGACTGGTACATCTGCCGTAGCGACTCGACGCAGCTGTCGGCGTACTGCCGCGCCATCCAGTCCTTCGGGTTCTCCTCGAGCAGGCCCTCCGCGAGGACGAGCGCGCCGCCGAAGTCGCCCTGATCGAACCGGTGCTGCATCTGCTCCCGCGGCCCCGGGGCGCTCAGCTGGGGCTGGGTCGTGCGGGAGTGAACGCTCCTGTCGACCTTCGCGGCGGACGCCGGCGCGCGCTGCGTCTCGAAGGGGCGCGGCGCGCGCGGCCCGCCCTGCGTGTCGCCCGAGACCCGGTACGACGTGGAGCCGGCGAGCGCGCCCGTCCCGCCGCGGAACGCGGGCTCGTCATCCTCCACGATCAGGCCGTAGCGGAGCGTGCCGGGCGGCGGCGTGATCGGCTGCTCGTCCAGGGGCAGGCCCGGCTCCTCGAAGCCGAGCCCGAGGTCGAGGCGGAAATCGATGCCGACCTGATCGCCGTCATCCGGACCGAGCGCGCGGCCCCGCGCGGGCGGGGGCGCGCGGAAGTCGCGCGTGTCGACCGGAGCGCCGCCGAAGACGTCGATCTCGCCGAAGCCGTGCGGGTAAGGTTCGCCCGGCTCGCGCAGGAGGTCGTCGTCGAGGTCCGACCCGAACTCGCGCTCGGCGTCGGCGAGCGACCCGAACCCCATCCGCCCGCCCGGCCGCGACGGGACCCCCGGCTCGTCGCACTCCAGACCGAGCTGCGAGGAGGCCTCCCGGAGCGGCGAGCCGTGCTTGCCGGAGAAGCTGCTGCCGGGCGGCGGCTCCCAGGGGATGGTCCGCCGCGCCGGCGGGGGCGGGTACCCCTCCGGAGGGACCTCGGATGGACGCGGCCGCTGGGCGGTGATCTCGGAGCTCGAATGAGAGCGACGGGTCATCATCTTTGCCACGTACTCGCTGACCGGGATCGGCGGCGGAAGGGTGATCTTGCCCTCGTCGTCCGGCGGCAGGGGCACGCCGGGTGGCGGGGTTGCCATGCGGGATGAGCTCTGCTCCTCGCGCGCGAGCCCGACGCGGGCGAGGAGCTCCTTCGAGGCGACCGGCTGGGTGTCCTCGAGCTCGTCCACCTCGTCCTGCCCCCAGGAGGCGTCGAGGGTCTTGGAGTCAGGCGGCACCGACCGCATTGTCTTCCCTCATCGCGGCCACGCTTCACCCCTGCGGCCGGGCTACGACACCCTTGAACATCCGGTGGGTGCGCGAGAGCGCCTCCATCTGCTCCTTCACCGCGGCCGCGTCGCGCCGGCCGATCGCCTGGCGCGAGCGGTCCACGATCCCGCGCGCCTTGCCGATGGCGTCGCGGCCGAAGTCGCTCGAGGCCACGATCTGCTCGACCTGCGGGAACATGCGCTCGATCTCGGCGATGAGCTTCTCGGCCTCCTGCCGGACGCCCTCGAACTGGTCGCTCGCGCGGCGATCGACGAGGTACTCCTTGGCGGCTTCCATCATCTCGCCGACCTCTTCCTTCGTGAGGCCGCTCGAGGCGGTGACCTGGATCGACTGCTGCTGGCCCGTCTCCAGATCCTTCGCGCTCACGGAGACGATGCCGTCGCTGTTGATCTCGAACGTCACCTCGATCTCGACCTGGCCCTTCGGGGCGCGGCGCAGGCCCGTGAGGATGAACTCGCCGAGCAGCTCGTTGTCCGTCGCCTTCTGGTGCTCGCCCTGCATGACCAGGATCTTCACCGCGGTCTGGTTGTCGCGGCTCGTCGTGAAGATCTTCGACCGGCTCGTGGGCACGGTCGTGTTCTGCGGGATGAGCTCCTCGAAGTTCGACCCGAAGGTCATGATGCCGAGCGCGTGCGGCGTGACGTCGAGCAGGATCATCTGCTTCGTCTCGTCGACGAGCGCGGCCCCTTGCACCGCCGCGCCGAGCGCGACCACCTCGTCGGGGTGCACCCCCTTGCACGGCTCGCGCTCGAAGAAGTCGCGCACGGCCTCCTGCACCCGGGGCATGCGGGTCATGCCGCCGACGAGCACGACGTCCTCGATCTCGTCGCGCTCGAGCCGCGCGTCCTCGAGCGTCTGGCTGCAGATCTCGATGCACCGCTCGACGAGGTCCTCGCACAGCCCCTCGAGCTCGGCACGCGAGAGCGTGCGCTGGAGGTGGAGCGCCTCGTTCCGCGCGCTCGAGATGATGAAGGGCAGGTTGATCTCGGTCTCGAGCACGCTGGAGAGCTCGCACTTCGCCTTCTCGGCCGCGTCCTTGAGCCGCTGGAGCGCCATCCTGTCCTGCCGCAGGTCCACGTCGTGCTGCTCCTTGAAGCCCTGCACCAGCCAGTCGATGACGCGCGCGTCGAAATCCTCGCCGCCGAGGAACGTATCGCCCGCGGTGGCGATGACCTTGAAGACGCCGCCCGCGCCGATCTCGAGCACCGAGATGTCGAAGGTGCCGCCGCCGAGGTCGAACACGGCGATCGTCTTCTCGACGTTCTTGCCGAACCCGTAGGCGAGCGCCGCCGCCGTCGGCTCGTTGACGATGCGGATGACGTCGAGCCCCGCGATCTGCCCCGCGTCCTTCGTCGCCTGCCGCTGGTTGTCGTTGAAATAGGCGGGGACGGTGATCACCGCCTTCGAGATCGGCTCGTTGAGGTAGTCCTCCGCGAACAGCTTCATCTCCTGGAGGACCATCGCGCTGATCTCGGGGACCGAGTACGTCTTGTCGCGCAGCTGGATGCGGACGTCCCCGTGCGGCCCCTCGACGATCTTGTACGAGGCGGTCAGGATCGCGTTCTTCACCTGCGGGGACGACCACTTGCGGCCGATCAGCCGCTTCGCGGCGTAGACCGTATTCTCGGCGTTGGTGATCGCCTGCCGCTTCGCGATGTGCCCGCAGAGCCGCTTGCCGGCCTCGGTGATCGCGACCATGGACGGCGTCGTCTTGTACCCACCGCGATTCGGGATGACGGTCGGGACGCCCTCCTCGACGATGGCAACGCACGAGTTCGTGGTGCCAAGGTCAATGCCGATGACACGCTCCATCGATGCCGCTGCTCCTCTTGTGATCTTCGGCCCGAACGGCCGCCGAGGTCACGATGCTAGAACGTTTCGCGGAGCCGAGCGGGCCAATCGTGCGCGGCCCTTGCGGAAGTCGACGCGTGCGGCCTGCCCTGTCCGGCGCGGCAGCGCCCCCGGTGGGCCCAGCGACCGCTGAGCGCGGGCACGGAGGCGCCAGCGCGAGGGCTCGCCGGGCGGAGCTTCGTCCCGCGTGAACCCGCGCGGCTCGCCTAGAGCGCGGCCGCTGCCCCGGCAGGGTGCAGGACGAGCGGCACTAGACTTGCTTCCCGGATCGCTTGGCCTGCTCGCGCGCCTGCGCAACGAGGCCGCGCAGCCTGGCGTCGTTTCCTGCCAGCTCGGCGGCGCGATCGAGCTCGCCGCTCGCGCTCTTCGCGAGCCCAGCGGCCGAGTATGCCAGCGCGAGCGTGAGCCGGTACTCCACGGAGGCAGGCACGAGCTCGACCGCTCGCCGCGCGAACTCCACCGCGCGCCGCGTGTTCTCCCCTGACTGCAGCGTCGCATACGCGGCCCGCTCGTGCGCGCCGGCGTCGTCGGGACGACCGTTGCACACCTTCGCGTAGCTCAGCGCCGCGTCGAACCAGCGCCCGGTCTGCGCCTCGTAGTTGGCCTGCTTGAGGTAGCCTTCGGCCAGCGTCACCGCGGCGAGGCGCTGCACGTCGGCCGACAACTTCTGGAGCTCGGGGTCGTCCGGCGCGAGCGAGGCGGCGATCCGGTAGGCGTTGGCCGCGCCCGCGTAGTCGTTCCGCTCCAGCGCGACCCGGGCCGCCTCGGAGTGCCGGGCGATCTGGTTCCGGAGCGCCTCGCTGCGCGCGTTGTCGAAGCGCGCCTTGAGCACCTCGACGGCGCGCATCGACTCGGGCGAGCGGACCGCGCCCGGGTCCTTCGGCATCGTCACCGCGGCCGCCGCCCCCGCCGCCGTGGGCGCCGCGGGGGATGTCGCTACCGGCGCCGCGGAGGGCGCGACCGCCGGGGCGCGCCGCAGGCCCGCGGTGAGCTTGCGCGCGAACGTCTCCCGCCGATCCTTCGCGATCGGCGTGCCCGGCGCGCTCGGCGCAGGCGCGACCGGCGCGGGCGCCGCCGCGGACCGCGCCGCCGCAGGCGCGACCGGCGCGGGCACCGCCGCGGGCCGCACTGCCGCGGGCGCAACCGGCGCGGTCGCCGCCGCGGGCCGCGCCGCCGCGCCGCCGACGTCCGCTGCGCTCCGCTCGTGGGACGCCGGCGCCGGCGAGGCTGCGCGGGCGGAGGACGCGGCCGCCACCTGGGCTTCGGGCGGTCGATCGGACGAGTAACGCCCGGGGGAAGCGGCCACGTCGCGCGGATCGGCGAAGGCGGCGCGCACCGTGGCGTCGACGGCGGTGGTGATCGTGGCGATGTCGCGCGGCGTCTGCTCGATCAGCGCCGCCATCGCCCGGTTCTTGTGGGTCTGCTCGAGGTACGTGTCGTACTCGGCGCGCCGCTGCCTCGACGTCAGCGTGTCGTGCGCCAGCGTGATGCGCGTGAAGATCGCCTCGATCTTCTGCTTGTACGAGCCGAGCTGCTTGCGGAAGTAGGTGTCCGGGTGGAACTCGGGCGCGAGCAGGTAATAGGCGCTCTTGATCTGCTTCTTGTCCGCCTGATCCGAGACGCCGAGCAGCGCGTAATAACTGAGGTCCTCGAGTCGGTAGTAGAGGTCGAGGATCCGCCGCTTCCGCTCGGAGGTGAGCTCGACCGGCTCGTCGAGCTCGGCAGGATCGTAGAGCGGCGGGGACTCGACCTGCTGGAGCGCGTCGCGACCGAGCGGGATCGACTCGCCCCCGGACGCCATCGACTTCTCCGGATCCGCCGCGGCCCCGCGCCGACCCGCGTCGGAACCGCCGCGCGGCGACCCCTGGCCAGGGCCCTCGCCGTCCAGAACAATCGCGCCGAAGTCGCGCAGGCGCCGCAGCGCCTCCACGGTGTCGCCGTGCGACATGCCCGTGATCAAGGACAGATCCCGATCGGTCAGGACGCCATCGATCCGGGAAAGGAGGAACGCCTCCGCCGGTTTCAGCGGGAGCGATCTGAGATCGTACCCGGGTTTCGGCCTTGGAACGCGCAACGTCATCGGGTCGGGCAGCGGCCCCTCGCGACGAGTCTAACGAGGAACGCGCGCCCGTCGCAATTGGAGACGCCAACAGAGACGCAAACAGACGCAAACAGAGACGCAACAGAGACTCGAGGCCACGGCGGGCCCGCGCTTCCGCGGGCCCGCGCTTCAGCGCGGCGTTTCCGGGGCGGCCTTGAGGGCCTCGGTGATAACCTGGTCCTGGACCGAGATCGCCTGCTCCAGGAGGCCGAGCGCGCGCTTCCGGGCCTGGGCCGCCGCGTCGCGATCGCCCTGCCCTTCCAGCGCCTTCGCGCGGCGCTCCTCGACCACGCCCGCCACCTCGTAAAGGTGGCCTTCGTAGTGAGACGGCGCGGGCGCCAGCTTGAGCCCCGCCTCGACGTCACGCGCCGCGGCGTCGAACTCGCCGCCCTCGCTCCGGAGCTCCGCCAGCCGGGCATAGGTGTCCGCCGTCACCTCGGCCACCTCCGGCGGCGCGCCCGGCGGACGCGGCGCGGCGATGATCCCCTCGAGGGCGCGGATCGCGGCGGCGCGATCGCCCGCGCCGAGCGCCACGTCGGCGGCGTGGTGCCCCGCGCGCGACCTGGAGAGAAAGGCGAGCAGCGTCGGATCGACGACCTGCGCCGGGGCGCACGCGCACGCCGTGTCATCCGGGGCGCCGGCGGCGCGCGCCGGATCGCCGTCACCGCGCGCGCACCCGAGGTGCGCCGCCGCGAGGAGCCCCAGGCAGGCGGCGGCGGTGCGCGCTCGCCGCATCAGCGCACCCCCCACGCCGCGTAGCGGTTCTGGCGCAGATCGGAAGCGCGCGCGGCGGCGATGCGATCGATCCGCTCCGTCTGGCCGCCCTCCCTGGGGAACGGCGCGGTCGGATCGAAGAGCGCCGCGGTCGAGCGCGCCTCGATCAGCGAGGGCGGCGGCGCGGCCGCGACGGACGCCGCGCCCGGCGCCGCGGGCGCACGCGCGACGGAGGCGCGCTCCTCCCTGAGCTCGCCGAAGATCAGCGCCGCGGCCGCCGCGGCCGCGGCGAGGGTCGACAGCGCCGCCATCGTGACCGGCGCGATGCGGCGGGCGCGCGGCGCGGGCGCGGCGCGGAGGGCCGCCTCGACGAGCGTGCGGCTCCGGAGCTCCGCGAGCGGCGCCGGGCGCCACGCCGCCTGGAGTGCCGTGGCGAGCTCCGCGAGCTCGTCGCGCGCGTCGAGTGCGTCGCGCCTACCCCGAGCCCCCTCGCCTCCCGGACCGCGGCCGCGCTCCGGCTCGTCCTGGCCGAGGCCCCCCGGCTGGAGCGCGTCCCGCAGGCGCTCGGCGGCGCGCTGCTCGGCCCTGGTGGGCGGCGCGTCCTCGTCGCCGAGCGCGCGCGCGAGCAGCGCCTCGTGATCTGCGCGGTCGAGCCCGGCAGGCCGGGCCGCCGCCCTGAGCGCGGCGGCGAGCGGGACCTCGCCCTGCTCGAGCGCCTCGGCGAGCTCGCGCGCCGCGCGCAGCTCGTCGTCGGACGCGGGCGCGAGCGGATCCGCCTCCGGCGCGACGAGCGCGAGCCGCTGGCCGCGATCCGCGCCGGCGCGGCGATCCGGGGCCTCGTCTCCGGCCGGCGAGGGGCGCGATTCCGGGGGGAGCCGCGGCTTCATCGCGACCTTTCCTTGGGCTCCGCGCGCGGCGCGGCAACCCCTGCGGCGAGCGCCTTTTTCAGCGCGGTCATGGCGCGGTGCAGGACGACATCGAACGTCGCCACGCTCACCCCGAGCGCGACGGCCACCTCGTCGCGGGGCCGCTCCTCGAGGACCCGGAGCCGGATCGCCTCCGCGTAACGCGGGTTGAGGCGCCCGAGCGCGTCCTCGACGCGCGCCCGCGCGTCGGCGAGATCGCGCTTCTCGCAGAGCTCGACCTCGCCGCGGGCGGTGAGGTCGGTCTCGGCGGCGTCGATCTCGCGCTGCAGGTCCTCGGGCTCGAAGAGCGCCTCGCGGCGGCGCGCGCGGAGCATGTCGAGCGCGATGCGCAGCGCGATCACGCGGAGCCAGGGGTAGATGCCGCAGCTCTGCCACTGGAACTGGGAGAACCGCTCGACGACGCGCGCGTACGTCTCGGCCAGAGCGTCCTGCGCGGCCGCGTCGGAGCCGAGGCGGGGCAGCAGCACCGAGCGGTACAGCGCGGGCCCGTACCGGCGGAGCAGCTGGCCGAGCGCGGCGCGATCGCCTTGCGCGGCGCGCTCGCACTGCAGGCGCTCCGCCTCCAGATCCGGCCTCGCTGCTGCCACCGCCGTCACGGCCGCGACGATACCCGGACGTGGAGAGGATCGCACCGATGTCCGCCTCTCGACGCGGGCGGGGCCGCGCGCCGGGCGGCGCCGGTCCACGAGCGCGGGCGCGCCGCCGCGCTGCGCGCCGCCGCGAGCGCGCAGCGCGGCGGCGCGGGCAGCGCGGACCGGGCGCGGGAGGGCTGCCGCATTCACACCTCGACAACGGCCCAAAGCCGTGGACCTTACGGCCAGGAGCCGCCACATTGTGCCGACCTCGACGGCGTGCGTCCGCCGTCAGTCCGCCGTGAAAGGAGCCCCCGTGTCCGTCGATACAACCATCAGGTACCGCGCTCGCCTCGCTGCCGGGCGGCGGGTCGGGCTCGCCCTGTGACGGCGGCCCCCCCCGGCGAGCGGGGGCGCTCGCTTCACTGCACGCGCTGCGGCGCCCTCAACGGTAGCGATTTCGACCGCTGCATCCGCTGCGGCGCGCCGCTCCTCCTGCCCTCTCCCCACGCGCCGCCCGCGCGAGGGCTCCTCGACGGGCGGAGCCTGCTCGCGACCAAGATCCTGGCCGGGCTCACGTCGTTCGTGTTCGTGGGGCAGCTGATGGCGGCGCACGGCCGCGGCCTCGGCCTGCTCTCGGCGTGGGACACGCCGAACTACCTCCGCTTCGGCGCGCTCTTCCTCGTGCCGGGCGCCGCGTTCGAGCCGTTCCGGCTGCTCTCTGCGGTCTTCGTCCACATGGGCGTCCTGCACTTCGGCATGAACATGATGACGCTCGGCATGCTCGCCCGCGCCGCGGAGCCCGCCGTCGGCTCGGCGCGGTTCGCGATCGCCTACGTCGTCACGGGCCTGTTCGGCTTCGGCGCCAGCACGGCCTGGAACCTCCTCGTGCAGCCCGAGGTCGTGTGCACCGCGGGCGCGAGCGGCGCGATCTTCGGCGTGATGGGCCTCCTGCTCGGCTGGCTGGTCCGCCGCCGCGACCCGCGCTGGAAGGACCTCGCGCTCCAGGCCGTCTTCTACATCGTCCTCTTCGGCTTCGTGGTGAACGCGTCGAACACCGGCATCCGCATCAACAACGCGGCGCACATCGGCGGCCTGATCAGCGGCGCGCTGCTCGGGCTGGGCTACGCGGGCCCGGCGCGGCGCCGGTACGAGGGCGTGGTGAACGCGGGCGCGCTCGCCTGCGTGATCGCCTGCGTGGCCGCGCTCGCCCTCGCCCAGCGCTCGCCGCTCTGGCGCGCCGCCGCGTCGCTCGAGGGGCTCTCGCAGCTGGAGATCCACGGGCGCGAGGGGCGCCTCGAGCGGCGCTGAGGCCGGGGCCGGCGGGCTCGCGCCCCGCCGGGCCCGCCGGGCGACGCGACGCTGATTGCCGCGCCCTGCTCGAACGTCTAAGCGCCATCCTCGCATTCACGTGGGGGCGGGCCCGTCCGTCCGTTCCCTCTCAGGAGACGTCATGGTCCGAACCTCATCGCGCATCGCCTCGTGCGTGCTCGCCGCGTCCCTCCTCGGCGGCTGCCATGTCACCATCCAGAGCGGCAACACGCCGGCCGAGACCTCGCCGCCGCCCCCACCCCCCGCCAAGACCGCCTCGAAGTCGCGCAAGCCGGCGAAGCCCGACCCCGAGCCGACGCGCCGCAAGCCCCCGAAGTGGCGCCTGCCCGCGAGCAACGCGCCGCGCATCACCGCCACGAACGTGTTCGGCAACGGAGAGGCCGGCGCCTTCCGGGGCCTCGCGTACGTGATCCCCGAGAACAGCAAGAAGCTCCCGAGCTTCGACGGGCTCGTTCCGTTCGCGATGCTGTTCACGGACAAGTTCGAGGTGAAGTCGCAGGATTTCTCCGGCGGCTTCCCGGGCGCGCTCACGCAGAACGAGTGGTTCGCCATCCGCTTCGAGGGCGAGTTCAAGGTGCCGAAGGAGGGCGTGTACCAGCTCCGGCTCACCTCGGACGACGGCGCGATCCTCTACATCGACGACAAGCGCGTGGTCACGAACGATGGTGTCCACAGCGCGAAGACCGCGGACGGAGAGGCCGAGCTCGCCGAGGGGACGCACCGCCTGCGGCTCGACTACTTCCAGGCGGCGCGGGGTCAGGTCGCGCTCATGCTTCAGATCGGCCAGAAGGACAAGTTCGAGCCGCTCGTCGGGATCCGCTGACGAGGGGCGGCGCCGCGCGGCGCCCGGAGCCCGGGTCGGGCGGTCCGGCGCGGCGCGCGGCGCGTTTCTGACGAGCCCGCACCAGCCCGCACCACCCGCGCTGGCCCGCACCAGCCGGTGCGGGCCAGCGCACGCTCCGGCGCCCCCGATCTCCTTTTCGTGTATCTTCGCCGCCGCCCATGGCGTCGGTGAACCCACTGTCGCGCGAGCTCGTCTTCAAGATCGTCTATTACGGGCCCGGTCTGGGCGGCAAGACGACGACGCTGGAGTACCTGCACGCCACGGCCAAGCCGGAGTACCGCGGCAAGCTCGTCTCCCTCGCGACGCCGGTCGATCGGACGCTCTACTTCGACTTCCTGCCGGTCCGGCTCCCGCAGCTGCGCGGGATGAACGTGCGGCTCCAGCTCTTCACGGTGCCGGGGCAGGTCTACTTCAACGCGACCCGCAAGCTGGTGCTCACGGGCGCCGACGGCATCGTCTTCGTGAGCGACTCGCAGGCCGTCCGCGCCGACGCGAACATGGAAAGCCTGGAAAACCTGCGCGACAACCTCGCCGAGCAGGGGCGGCAGCTGCAGCAGATCCCGCTCGTGTTCCAGCACAACAAGCGGGATCTGCCCGATCTCCTCTCGCTGGAGGACCTCGACGCGATGCTGAACCCGTTCCGCGCCTCCTCGCTGGCGACCTCGGCGAAGACGGGGCTCGGCATCTACGAGGGGCTGGAGGAGATCAGCGCCGCCGTCCTGCGCGCGTTCGAGAGCCGCCTGCCCGACGCGATCGGCGGCAGGCTCGGCGGGTTCGACGCCATCGAGGGCGGGCTCGTCACCGCCCTGCGCGACGCGTCGCCGCCGCCGTCGGCGTCGCTCGAGGCGGTGATCTCGCGTGTCGCGCCGCCCAGCAGGCCGTGGTCGACGATGCCGCCCAACTCGACGATCGGCGACCCGAGCGAGGGTGAGGCCGGCGCGACCGCGCCGCCGAGCCGCGAGGCAGCGCAGCGCAGCGCCGCGGGGCCGCGCAGCGCCGGCGTGCGGGAGCCGGCCAGCCGCGACATCCCGTCATCGCTGCGCCTCGCCGCCCGGAGGCTGGCGGCGTCGGCGGAGGCCCCGGCGACCGCGCGCGCCGACGGGCCGTCCGCGGCGACGAGGCACCTCGCCCAGCCGGGCCTCTCGTTCGTCGCGCTCTGGCCGACGGCAGAGCGCGAGGCGATCGCGGAGATCGAGGCGGCGATCGCCGCGGAGCGGTACGCCGTGGCGGTCCAGCGCTGCGACGCGCTCGTCACCGGGATCTTCTTGCGGGCCGCGGAGCTCGCGGGCGCGAGGGAGGCGTCGCGTGACCCCGCGACGGTGCCGGCGCTGCTCGGGCTGGACGGGCGCCGTTACCTCGGGTTTCGCGCCGCGGTCCGGCGAGCGCACGCCGGAGGCGAGATCACCGAGCGCGACGCGCTCAAGGCGTTCGCCTTCGTCATCGACGCGCGCCTCGCAGAAAGCGCGATCTGACACGGCGGGGGCACGCGCCCCCCGCGGTCACAGCCGCTCGAGCGAGGCCACGCCGGAGTAGCGGCGCATCGACACGCTCATGAGGAGCGCGATCGCGACCATCACCGTGGTCACGCTCGAGCCGCCGTAGGAGAACAGCGGCAGCGTGACCCCGACGACCGGGAGCACGCCCGACGTCATCCCGAGGTTGATGACCGCGTGCCAGAAGATGATCGCCGCGCAGCCGACGCCGAGCACCGCGCCGAAGCGGTCCTTGGCCATCGACGCGATGCGGATCCCCCACACGACCAGGAACGCGTACAGGCACACGAGGACCACGCACCCGATGAACCCCCACTCCTCGGCGAAGACGGGGAACGGGAAGTCCGTGAACTGGTCCGGCAAGAAGAGGAACTGGTTCTGGGTGCCCCTCAGGTACCCGCTGCCGAGCAGACCGCCGTTGCCGATCGCCACGCGCGAGTGGTGGGCGTGCCAGCCGCGGTGCAGGAGGTCCTCCTCGGGGTGGAGGAACACGAGCACGCGGGCGCGCTGGTAGTCGAGCAGCACGTACTCCCAGATGATCGGCACCGCGATGAGGATCGACACGACGAACAGCGCCGCGCTCCGCCAGCGCACCCGCGTCACCGCCGCGATCGTGAGGAAGACGAACACGAGGATGAGCGCCGTCCCGAGGTCCGGCTGCTTGAGCACGAGGAGCGCAGGCACCGCGGTCAGCGCGGCGGGGATCGCCAGGTCGCGCAGGGTGCGGCCCTCGTTGCGCGGGTCGTCGTGCAGGTACTTCGCCAGCGCGATGACCAGGAACACCTTCATGAACTCGCTGGGCTGGAAGCGGAACGCGCCGAACTCGATCCACCGCGCGGAGCCGCGCACGTCGCGCGCGAGCACGAACACGAGCGCCAGCGAGAAGACGCCGAACGTGTAGAGCACGTAGCCGAGGCGCTCCAGGTGCCGGTAGTCGAGCGCGATCAGCACGCCGCCGATGATGCCGCCCATGAAGAGCCAGTAGACCTGGCTGATGTACAGCTCCGCGCGCGCCCCGGAGTAGACGCTCGTCGCGCTGTAGAGGTTGACGACGCCGAGCACCGCGATCGACACCGCGGCGATGAAGAGCGGCCAGTCGAAGTGGTCGCGATCGCGTGATGAGAGAGAGTCGCCCCGGATCATGGCGTGCGCCCCGACGTTGCGGGCGCGCGGCCCGCGCTGCTCTTGCCCGCGCGCGGCCCCTCGCTCGGGCCGCCGCGCCGCTCCTTCGCGAGCTCCTGGTAGGCGCGGACGACCTCGAAGGCGACCGGCGCCGCGTGCTTGCCGCCGGTGCCGCCGTGCTCGACGAGCACGACCACGGCGACCTCGGGCGAGCGGGTCGGCGCGTAGCCGGCGAACCACGCGTGCTCGCGGTTGAAGTACCAGACCCGCTCGGCCTCGACCCCGCGGGTGAGCCGGTGCGAGACCTGCGCGGTCCCGGTCTTGCCGGCCATCTCGACGCCGGCGACGCGCGCCCTGAACGCCGTGCCGCCCTCCTCGTTCACGCCGGCGACCATGGCCTTGTGCACGAGGGTGAGGTTCTCCGGGCGGATGTCGATCTGGCGACGCACGCGCGGCGTGAACTCCTGCACGACCGTGCCGGCGCTCGTCTCGACGGCCCGCACGATCTGCGGCTGGTAGAGCGTGCCCCCGTTCGCGAGCGCCGCGTACGCGAGCGCCAGCTGGAGCACGGTGACCGTCGTCGCGCCCTGGCCGATCGCCGCGTTCAGGCCGAAGCCGAGGCGGAACTGGCCCTTGTTCCGGAGCGTCATCCACGCCCTCGTCGGCATCCTGCCGCCCGCCTCGGCGTTGATGCCGAGCCCCGTCCGCGCGCCGAGCCCGTAGCGCTGCCCCATCTCGGCGATGACGTCCATGCCGACGCCGTACTCCGCCGCGAGCCGGTAGAAGTAGACGTTGCACGACTCGGCGATCGCCTTCTGCATCGCGACCGGCCCGTGCACGTGCGTGCACCGGAAGGTGCGCTTGCCGAACGTCAGGGCGCCCCGGCACCGCGAGGACTGGCGGGGATCGATGAGCCCCTTCTCGAGCGCCGCCAGGGCGGTGAACGGCTTGAACGTCGAGCCGGGCGGGTACGCCCCGGAGAGCGTCTTGTCGAGCGCGGGCTTCAGCGGATCGGAGTAGAGCCGCCGGAAGGCGTCGCGGATGACCTGCTTCCCCGAGCCACCGGAGAGGGCGTTCGGGTTGTAGCCCGGCTTCGAGTAGAGCCCGAGGATCCGCCCGGTGCGCACGTCGATGACCGCGACGCCGCCGGCGAGCTCGCCGCGCATCGCCTTGTCGATCGCCTTCTGGATGTCGGCGTCGAGCGTGAGCCGGAGATCGCGCCCGGGGATCGGGTCGACGCGCCGCGGCTCCTCGATGATCCCGTCGCCGCCCGTCCGTCGCCGCCCCTTGGCGTCGACGAGCACCTTCTCCCAGCCGCGCGTGCCGCGGAGGTAGCTCTCCCAGGCGCGCTCGATGCCGGTGACGCCGATGCGGTCGCCCTCGATGTAGCCGACGCTCCGGAGCGACGCGAGCCGCTCGGCGTCCACCTCGGCCATGTAGCCGAGGACGTGCGAGCCGACCTCCTCGTAGGGGTAGTAGCGCACCGGGACCGGCACCACGTCGACCCCCGGCAGCTCGGCGTCGTGCGTCGCCAGCGTCGCCACCGCGTCGCGCGAGATGTCCTCCTTCAGCAGGATCTGCTGGCTCTTGCGCGGGCCCTCGTCGGCGCGGATCGCCGTGATGAGCGCCTCCAGCCTGGCGCGCTCCTCGATGCCGACGCCGAGGTACTCGACGAGCTTCGGCCAGGTCGTCTCCATGTCGAGGCGCCGCGGGACGACGTACACGTTGTACGAGGGCCGGCTCGCCGCGAGCACCTTGCCGTTCTTGTCCCGGATGATGCCGCGCGTGGTCGCGAGCGTCACCCGCCGCACGATGTTCTCCCGGGCGATGGCCTTGTTCTCGTCGGCCTCGAGGATCTGGAGGTAGAACAGGCGCCCGAGCAGCACCATGAAGCCGACGACCATGCCGAGCGCGATCCACCGGAAGCGCCGGCGGAACTCGCTCACGTCGGAGCGCTGGACGAGCAGGCTCACCGCGGGCTCTCCCCTGGCCGCGGGACGTTGATCGTCACCTGGTGGACGCGCTCCGCCAGCCGGAAGACGAACGGCGCGAAGAGCGCCGTCGAGACCGCGTGCGGCGCGACGAGCAAGGCGAGCGCGCGGGGGCGCGCCGCGTCGCCCCCGAAAATGGCGGTGAGGATCACGATGAGCACCCCCTCGACGAGGCCGAAGACGAAGGCCAGCGCGATCTTCGTGAGCAGCGTCTGCGCGGCGAGCCGCACGCCCGCCGCCCGCGATACAACGAAGGTCGCGACGGTGATGAAGGTGAACAGGCCGACCGGCGCGCCGGCGAAGAGATCGAGCAGGTAGCCGAGCAGGAACGCGAGCGCCGCGCCGCGCGCGATCGAGTACTCGTGCACCCCCATGAACACGACGAGCGGCAGGAGCAGGCTCGGCGTGGAGCCCGGGATGTTCAGCTTGCCGATGAGCCGGAACAGGTTCGACTGCAGGATCAGCAGGGCGGCCCCCATGGCCAGGAACGCGGAGTTTCTCATCGCGTCACCTGCGCTGCGCCTGCGGCGGCGTCTCCTCCGGCGGCGTCGTCGTCACGATGACCACCTCCTCCAGCCGGGAGAAGTCGACGGCCGGCGCGACGTACACCTGCTGGTAGATGCCGAAGTCGCGGCGGACGACCTGCGTCACGGTCCCGACCGGGATCCCCTTCGGGAAGCGCCGGCCGACGCCGCTCGTCACGAGGAGGTCGCCGACCTCGATCTCGTCGGTGCGCTGCACGTACTCCACGCTGCACGAGTACTTGCTCTCGTCGCCCGTGCCGCGCACGAAGCCGCGCGCGCCGGTGCGCTCGACGACCACGTCGACGCCGCTGCCCCCGTCGACGACGAGCCGCACGTCCACGGTGTCACCCGCGCTCTTCAGCGTCGTGCCGACCACGCCGTCCGCGGAGAGGACCGGCAGGTTCGAGCCGATGTCCCGCGCCTCACGATCGAGCGTGACGCGCACCACGCGGAAGAAGTCGTTGGTGCTCTTGCCGACGACCTGGGCGCTCACCACGTCGGTGCGGAGGCTCTGGCGCAGATCGAGGAGCCGGCGCAGGCGCCGGTTCTCGTCCTCGAGCGCCTCGAGCTTGCGCACGCGCTCGCGCAGGCGAGCGATCTGGGAGGCCTGCCTGGCGTTGTCCTCCTTGACGTCGACCAGGTAGATGTAGTCGCCCCAGAGGTTCGAGATGCCGCGCGCCAGCGTCGCGGCCGCGTACTGGATCGGCGCGGCGATGCCGATGATGACCCGATCGGCCCCCGTGTTCTGCTTGGGGTCGCGCATGCTGGCGCGCAGGAACCAGAACGGCACCGCGAGCGCCAGCAGCACGATCACGAAGTCGCGGTAGCGTTTCAGGTTCACCGATGGCTCCCGGACCCAGGTAGTACGAGGCGCCCCGCGAGGCCACCCCTGTCAACGCATCGCGCGGCGCCCGCGAGAGGGGGCGCCGCGCGCCGTGTCCCGTCACACAGAGCCCCGCCGGCATGCTCACGGGCGGGGAATACGACGAAAGATCAGCTGATCGTGACCTCTTTCAAGAGCTCGAGGTGATCCAGCGCCTTGCCGCTGCCGAGCACCACGGCGCTGATCGGGTCGTCGCACACCATCACGGGCAGCCCCGTCTCCTCGCGGAGGAGCACGTCGAGGTTCTTGAGGAGCGAGCCGCCGCCGGTGAGCACGATGCCCTTGTCGACGATGTCGGCCGCGAGCTCCGGCGGCGTGCGCTCCAGGGCGATCAGCACCGCGTCCACGATCGCGTTCGTCGGCTCGCTCAGCGAGTCGCGGATCTCGTCGGAGTTGACCACGACCGTCTTGGGGATGCCCGCGACCATGTCGCGCCCCTTGACCTCCATCGTGAGCTGCTGCTCGAGCGGGTACGCGTTGCCGATCGTGATCTTGATGCGCTCCGCGGTCTGCTCGCCGATGGCCATGTTGTACTTGCGCTTCATGTAGGCCATGATCGACTCGTCCATCTTGTCGCCGCCGACGCGCACGCTCTGCGAGTAGACGATGCCGGCGAGGGAGATCACGGCGACCTCGGTCGTGCCGCCGCCGATGTCGACGACCATGTTGCCGCTCGGCTCGGTGATCGGCAGCCCGGCGCCGATGGCGGCCGCCATGGGCTCCTCGATGAGATAGACCTCGCGCGCGCCGGCGCCCTCGGCGCTCTCCTTCACCGCCCGCTTCTCGACCTCGGTGATGCCGAACGGGACGCAGATGATGATGCGCGGCTTGACGAGCGTGCGGCGGTTGTGCGCGCGCGCGATGAAGTAGCGGAGCATCGCCTCGGTGATCTCGAAGTCGGCGATGACGCCGTCGCGCAGCGGGCGGACCGCCTGGATGTTGCCCGGGGTGCGCCCGAGCATCTCCTTCGCCTCGCGGCCGACGGCGAGCACCTTCTTGCCGCCGCGAGCATCGCGCTGGACGGCGACCACCGAGGGCTCGCACGAAACGATCCCCTTGCCCTTCACGTAGATGAGGGTGGTGGCGGTGCCGAGATCGATCGCGAGATCGTTCGAGAACAGGCCGTAGAGCCAGTCGAAGATCATCGCTTCGTCCTAGAGATGAACAAGGTTAAGCCGAGCACCGCGAGGGCGCAGGCGCCTGACCCGAGGCCCGCACGCGCGGGCCCCGGCGGCAGCCGCCAGCAGTGCAGCGTGGCCTAGCCCTTCGAGATCTTGCCCTCTTTGTGCTCGGTGTGCTTGCGCTCGGTCGGGCAGAACTTCTTGATGACGAACTTGTCCGTCATCGTCCGCTTGTTCTTCGTCGTGTGGTAGTTCGCGCGGCCGCAGGTGCCGCACGTGAGCTTGATGATGTCGCGCATCGGAGGTCTCCGAGGACAGGGCCGGCCTGTTTCCACAGACGGCCCTGGTTGAACCTGGACGCGGGCAGCACGGGAAGCGCTGACACCGCAACCGAAGGGGCCCCAGAGGACGTGAGCGGGGTCAACGACGCCCGTCCGCCCGTCCGGAGGGCGCCTACCCTACGGGAAACGGTGCAGTTGTCAACCGGGAGAGCTCATTCGTCATCCCAGTCGTCACCGGTGCGGCCGGTATCCCACTTCTTGTTGTTGCTGCGACGGCCGCCGCCGCCGGCACCACCACCACCGCCGGGAGGGCCGTCGCCGTCGTGCGCGCCGCGCCGCCGGCGATCGTCGAAGGTCTTGCGCGCAGGAGGCGGGGGCGCGCCGCCACCGCCACCGGGGAAGCCGCCGCCACCACCGCCGCCGCTGAAGCCGCCGCCGCCGCCGCTGAAGCCGCCGCCGCCGCCGAAGCCGCCGCCACCACCGCCGAAGCCGCCGCCGCCGAAGCCGCCCGGGCGCTCCTCGCGCCCGGCCGGCCGCTCGCCCTTCGGGTGAGCGAGGTTGACGACCAGCCGCCGGCCGCGCACGTCGGCGCCGCGCAGCGCATCGATCGCGCCGCGCGCCGCCTCGGCGCTGGCCATCGTCACGAAGCCGAACCCGCGCTTGCGACCATCAGGATCCATGGGGAGGTGGACCCGCACCACCGGACCGGCGCCCGTCGCGCCGATGAGCCCCTCGACCTCCTCGACGCTCGCGTCATAGGGGAGGTTGCCGACGTAGAGGGTGCGATCCGGCGCCGCGGCTGGCCCGCCGCCAGGGCCGCCCATCCCGCCGCCAGGGCCGCCTCCAGGGCCGCCGCCGGGTCCCATCGGGCGCCCTTCGCGCCGCGGCGGCTCGGCCTGGAAGGGCCGGACCGAGATCGACTTCCCGCCCTGAAATGAGCCGTCGAGCGACTCGCGCGCGGCGTTGGCTTCGCCGGTCGTCGAGAGCGTGACGAATCCGAACCCGCGCGGACGACCTGTCGCGCGATCTTTCGGAAGACTGACCTCGACGACGTTGCCGCCGGTGGCCTCGAAGAGTTGCCGCAAAACGTCTTCGGTGATGGAGTCGGGCAAGCCCGCCACGAACAACTTACGCGAATCTTCAGCCATTGTAGAAAAACCTGGGGTTGGCCCCTGCGTTCCCTCTTTTTTGGTCCACTCGCTCCGTGATCGATGTCGATGATGCGGAGCCTCTCGCGAGCGCGCCTCGATCGATCCCCCCTTCGGCGGAAGGAGCAACCGAGCTCAATCGAGCGAAGGTCGGCGGGCCGACCCTCTGGTGCAAACTCCACCCCACGATATCTAGTGCCCCAGGCGCGTCAAGGGACCCGCCGCGGGCGAGCGAGCCAAATGCAAGGCCGCGAGGAGCACTCCCGACCCCGCTCCCCAGGGCGCGGACCCGATGGGCAGGGCGGCAGCGCACGCGCCTCCGCCGCCTCCCGCCTCCGTCACAGGCGGGCGCTGCAGGACGAGGGCTCGGGAAGATCGAGTGGTCCAGCGCTGACCAGCTCATGAGGGCATCACCCGACGCCGCGCTGTCCACGAGGGCCGGGCGCCGGCGTCTGGGTCCCGGGAATCCCGAGGGAAATGAGGGTATCGCGCGGCGCCGGGGGCGGAGGGCTCGACGCGCCTGCCCAGCAGACCGGCGTCTCCCCCGGACCGGCGGCCCGCGCGAGAGCGCCAGTCGCCCCTCCTGTCCGCCTGAATCGACGAAGGAGCTGCCCGACGGCCCGGTCCCATAGGACCCCCGCGGGAGAGCGGCCCTCGGAGGACTACCGGCCGGCGCGCGCGCGAGGCGCCCGGGGCTCGTCGGCCTCGCCGTCCTTCTCGTCTTCCTCGTCCTCGTCGTCGGACGGATCTTCGTCCGCGACGCGAGGGTCGCCGCCGATCGAGCCGGTCCCGGCGCTCGACGGCTCGCCGCGCGCCGCCATGCGCAGGAAGTAAATGCCCAGCGCGAGCAGCCCGAAGCAGGCCCACTGCGCCGGCGTGAGGCCGCCGTAGCGCGGGTCGCCGCCGAGGACCGTGCCCTCGTGCTCGCGCAGGAAGTCGAGCCCGAACCGCACCGGAGCGTACGCGGTGCACATGACACCGGTGTAGAACCCGAGGGGGCGATGGGGGTTCCTGCGCCAGAGCACCGCGAACGCGACCGCGAGCGGTATCGAGAGCAGGCACTCGTAGAGGCCGAGATCGAACCGGCCGACGTGACCGGTGCCGAGCGGGTAGCGGACCGCGAACCACGCGTCGGAGAGGCGTCCCGGGTGATCGTGGACCGACGCGCAGCCAGCGCGCCCGAACACCCACGCGAGCGGGAACGCGCTGTTGACCACCTCGCAGTAGGGCAGGATCCTCTCGCGGCGATAGAAGCGCCACGAGGCGGCGCCGATCAGCGCGCCAGTGAAGCCGCCGAAGCTCGACAGGCCGTCCCAGAGCGCGAAGAGGTAGAGCGGATCGCGCGCGACCCGATGCGGGTGATAGAAGATCGCATCGAAGACGTGCCCGCCGATGAAGCCGGCCGCCACGACCCAGAAGATGAACTCGCTCATCTTCTTCTCGTCGAGCCGCCGCTCGCGCGCGTGCCGCGTCGCGACCACGGCGCCGATGTAGACGCCGAGCGCCACCAGCGTGCCGAACGGCTTGATCGAGGGCGGCTTGGCCGGATCGATGTACTGGCCCAGGATCGGGATGTGCTCCAGGAACGAGAGCGGGATCTCGGGGAGCTGGATGTAAGGGATCAGGGGGCCGGACACGCCGCTCCCCTAGCGCAGCGGCGATGCGAACGCCATCCGCCGTCGAGGACACGTCGCGATACCGCCCGCGGCGCGACGCCGGGCCCGCGGGCCAGCGCCGACGGCGCGCCGGCGCGGACGATGGGCCGCGAGCCCGCCCGCGCCCGGGCGGCCACGGCGTCCGCGAGGAGGCCCGGGGCGGCCGCGCCGGCGCCATCAAGTGTTCGCCAACCGCCGGCGACAGGCGTAGATCTCGCCGCATGAGCCGCTCCCCCGTGCGCGTCGCCACGCTGACGCTCAGTGACACCCGCACCCTCGACGATGACGAGGGCGGAAAGCTCCTCGGCGAGCTCCTGACGAGCGCCGGGTTCTCCGTGACGTCCCACGCCGTCCTGCGCGAAGAGCCCGAGCTCCTGCGCGCGGCCATCGAGCAGATCGCGAGCGCAGGAACGGCCGACGCGATCGTCACCACCGGCGGGACCGGGATCGCGCCGCGGGACCGGACCTTCGAGGCCCTGGCGCCGCTCTTCGAGAAGACGCTCGACGGGTTCGGCGAGGCGTTCCGGCGCCTGAGCTGGGACGCGATCGGGCCGAACGCGATCCTGTCGCGCGCCGCCGCGGGCGTCGTGCGCGGGCTCGTCGTGATCGCGCTCCCGGGCAGCCCGAAGGCGGTGGAGCTCGCGGTCGCGCAGCTCATCGGCCCGGTCCTCGGGCACGCGGTGGCGCTCGCGTCCGGCAAGGGCGGCCACCACCACCGGCACCCGCAGGACAGGGAGCCGCGCGGATGATCCCCTTCGACGAGGCGCTCGCGCGGCTGCTCGCGACCGCGGTCCCGGTCGGCCCGGAGCGGGTCTCGCTCGACGACGCGGTCGGGCGCGTGCTCGCCGAGGACATCGCGGCGGCCGACGCGATGCCGGCCTTCGATTACAGCTCGATGGACGGCTACGCGGTGGCGTCGGCCGACCTCGCGGGGAGCGGGCCCTGGAAGCTCCCCGTGCGCGGCGAGAGCGCGGCCGGCCGGCCGCTGCCGGTGCTCGACCCGGGCACGGCGTGCCGGATCTTCACCGGCGCGCGGCTGCCGCCCGGCTCGGACACGATCGTGCCGCAGGAGGACGTGGCGCGGAGCGGCGACGAGATCGCCCTGCGGGAGGCGCCGCGCGCGGGCGCCTGGGTGCGGCGCCGGGGCGCGGATCTCGCGGAGGGCGCCGTGGCGCTGCGCCGAGGAGCGCGCCTCACGCCGGGGAAGGTCGCGCTCGCGGCGGCGCTCGATCGGCCGAGCGTCCTCGTCGCGCGCCGCCCCGTGATCACGGTGCTGTGCTCCGGCGACGAGCTGCGCGCCCCCGGCTCGCCCGGCCTCGCCGGCTCGGTGCCGGAGTCGAACAGCTACTTCGTCGCCGCGACAGCGCGCGCGGCGGGCGCGGCGGTCCGCGTCGCGCCCTTCGTCCCCGACGACGCGGCGCGCGCCGCCCAGGCGGTGTCGACGGCGCTGCGCGGGTCGGATCTCGTGGTGACCGTCGGGGGCGTGAGCGTCGGCGACCACGACGTGGTCCGGCCCGCCCTCGAGGCCGCGGGCGTGACGCTCGACTTCTGGCGCGTCGCCATCAAGCCGGGCAAGCCGCTCGCGGTGGGCCGCGCCGAGCTCTCGCGCGGCGGCGTCGTGCACGTGCTCGGGCTGCCGGGCAACCCGGCCTCCGCCTCGCTCACGTTCGTCCTCTTCGGCGTGCCGCTGATCCGCGCCCTCCAGGACGACGCGGCGCCGCTGCCGCCGCGCGTCGTCGTCCGCGCGGCCGGCGGCCTGCGGCGCCAGACCGGGCGCGCCGAGTTCCTCCGCGCGCGCCTCGAGCTCTCGGGCGGCGAGCTCGTCGCGCGCGTCGCCTCGAACCAGGCGTCCGGCGCGGTGACGAGCTTCGCCGAGGCCGACGCGCTCATCGTCGTGCCGGCCGATCAGGACCGCATCGACGACGGCGACCGTCTCCAGGCCATCCGCCTCGCCGAGATCTGAGCGCGCGGCGGGCCTGCGCTCGCGGCGGAGCGCTCACCTTGACCGTCGCGCGCGGGCACCAGAAGATGGCCTCGCATGCTCATCCTCGGCATCAACGCCTACCACGGTGACGCGTCGGCCGCGCTGCTCGTCGACGGACAGCTCGTCGCGGCGGCGGAGGAGGAGCGGTTCAGCAGGATCAAGCACTGCGCGGGCTTCCCGCGGCTCGCGGTCGAGTACTGCCTCGGCGCCGCCGGCGCGCGCGTCGAGGACATCGATCACATCGCGATCGGGCGCGATCCGAAGGCGCACCTCGGCGACAAGCTCCTCTACGCGCTGACGCGGCGCTCGCCGGCCGGGCTCCTCAAGGGCTCGTTCAGCGCGAGCGACCCGAAGGTGCACCTCGGCGCCGCGCTCGGCGTCGACCCGAAGCGCATCCGCGCCGCGTCGCACAGCGTCGAGCACCACCGCGCGCACCTCGCCTCCGCGTTCTTCCCCTCGGGCTTCGACGACGCGGCCGTCGTGTCGATCGACGGCTTCGGCGACTTCGTCAGCACGATGTGGGCGCGCGGCCGCGGCAACAAGCTCGAGATCCTCCGGCGCGTCGGCTTCCCGCACTCGCTCGGGCTGTTCTACTCGGGCCTGACGCAGTACCTCGGCTTCCCCAAGTTCGGCGACGAGTACAAGGTCATGGGGCTGTCGGCCCACGGCCAGCCGGAGCTGCTCGACAAGCTCCGGCAGGTGGTGCGCGTCAAGGACGGGGCCTTCGAGCTCGGGCTCGAGTACTTCCAGCACCACACGAAGGGCATCGCGATGACGTGGGAGGGCGAACCGCGCTACGGGACCATCCACTCCGAGCGCCTCGTCGATCTGCTCGGCCCCGCCCGCAGCCCGAAGAGCCGGATGGAGGACCGCTTCAAGGCGGTCGCCGCCTCGACGCAGGCGGTGTTCGAGGAGGTCTACTTCGAGCTGCTCGCGACGGCGAAGCACCTCACCGGCTCGCCGCGCCTCGCGCTCGCGGGCGGCTGCGCCTACAACTGCGTTGCCGCCGGGAAGATCCGGCCGAAGGGGCTGTTCGAGGACGTCTTCATCCAGCCCGCGGCCGGCGACGCCGGCACGTCGTTCGGCGCGGCGCTCTACGTCTATCACCACACCCTCGGCAACCCCCGCCGCTTCCACCAGACGCACAGCTACTTCGGCCCGGCCTTCTCGCAGGAGGCGATCGAGGAGCTGCTCCGGAAGGAGCAGGTCGCGTTCGAGACGCTCGCGGACGACGACCTGGTCCCGCGCGTCGCCAGGGCCATCGCCGAGGGCAAGGTGGTCGGCTGGTTCCAGGGGCGGATGGAGTACGGCCCCCGCGCGCTCGGCAACCGCAGCATCCTCTGCGACCCGCGGCGCACGGACATGAAGGACATCATGAACGAGCGGATCAAGCGCCGCGAGGTGTTCCGCCCGTTCGCGCCGGCGCTCCCCCTCGAGCACGTGGGCGACTACTTCGAGCAGACCTCGCCCGATCCGTTCATGGTCAGGGTCTCCAGGATCAGGCCCGAGCGCCGCGCCGAGCTCCCCGCCGTGACCCACGTCGACGGCACGGGTCGCCTCCAGACGGTCACGGCCGAGGAGAACCCGCGCTACCACGCGCTCCTCCGCGAGTTCGGCCGGCTCACGGGCACGCCCGTGCTCCTGAACACATCGTTCAACGCGAGCGAGCCGATCGTTTGCACCCCAAAGGAAGCGCTCGACTGCTTCCTCCGGACGAAGATGGACGTGCTCGTCCTCGAGCGGGCGTACCTGGAGCGCGCGCCGGCGTCGTAGGCAGGCCCGCGCGCCCCCGGCGGGCTCGTGAGAGGCTCGCGAAAAGCGCGCCAGAAGCGGCCGGGAAAGCTCAGGCGAAAGTTCCTGGTTGACGTGGAGCGAGGGGACGGCAAATGGGCGTCCCCGGCATGTGGAAGAACGGGACGGCGGGCGCCATGCCCACCTCGACGGAATGCCGGAGCGCGCGGCTCTGGCGACCGGAGGTGCTTGAACGCCCAGCCTCGAGCATGATGCCGGCCCGTCGCGCGGCTAGCGCGCGGACCTGGTACCCCATGGGCCCTCGGCGCGGCACGCGCTCTCGGCCCCTCCTGCGTAAGGGTCCGCGCCGCGGCGGCCCAGGCGGTCAAAGAGGATGGATGCGAATCGGATGAAGCTCGTACTCGAAGACGGCACGACGATGACGGGCCGGTGCTTCGGCGCCCCGCGCGCGGTGAGCGGCGAGGTCGTCTTCAACACCGGCATGACGGGGTACGTCGAGACGCTCACGGATCCGTCGTACAAGGGGCAGATCCTCGCGATCACGTACCCGCTCGTGGGCAGCTACGGCGTGCCCGCGCCGCGGCAGGCTGGCAGCGTCGACGGGCCCTACGAGGCCGACCGGATCCAGGTGCAAGGGCTCGTCGTCCAGAACTACGTCGAGCGCTACAGCCACCACGCTGCGGTCCGCTCCCTCGGCGCCTGGCTCGCGAGCGAGGGCATCCCGGCGATCACGGGGATCGACACGCGCACGCTGACGCGGCGGCTCCGCGAGGCCGGCACCATGAAGGGCTGGCTGCTCCCGGCCGAGATGGACCTGGAGCGGGCGAAGCGCTCGGCCGAGGCCGTCGACATGCGCGAGGAGGTGTTCCGCGCCGTCTCACCCCGCGAGCCGATCACGTACGAGGGCGGCCCCATGAAGGTGCTGCTGATCGACGCGGGCGCGAAGGACAACATCGTCCGCTCGCTCCTGAAGCGCGGGGTCACCGTCATCCGCGCCCCCTACCACGCGAAGATCGCCGAGCTCGCCGAGAGCGCCGACGGCATCCTCATCGGCAACGGCCCCGGCGACCCGAAGGACCTCGGCCAGCTCGTCGCCGCGGTGCGCGGCCTGCTCGGCACGTACACCAAGCCGATCTTCGGCATCTGCCTCGGCAACCAGATCCTCGCGCTCGCCGCCGGGGGCGACACCTACAAGCTGCCGTACGGGCACCGCGGGGTGAACCAGCCGGTGCAGGACCTCCTGAGCCGCCGCTGTTACGTCACGAGCCAGAACCACGGGTACGCGGTGAAGCACGAGTCGCTGCCCGCCGAGTGGGAGCCCTGGTTCGTCAACATCAACGACGGCACCAACGAGGGCATCCGCTCGCGGCTGCGCCCCTTCTTCAGCGTCCAGTTCCACCCCGAGGCGACGCCCGGGCCCGAGGACGCGGGGTACCTCTTCGACGACTTCCTGCGCCTCTGCGGCGCGATGAAGGGGTCCGCCGATTCGCGATTCAAGACCGCAGGGACCGCCAGCGCGGAGCCCCGCCCCACCGCAGGAAGGAGCTGAGCATGTACGGCGCCTATCTCCCCAAGAAACCCCGGCGCGTCCTCGTGCTCGGCTCCGGCGCGCTCCAGATCGGTCAGGCCGGCGAGTTCGACTACTCGGGGTCCCAGGCGATCAAGGCCCTCAAGGAAGAGGGGATCGCCACCGTCCTCGTGAACCCCAACATCGCCACCATCCAGACGAGCGAGGGGCTCGCCGACCGCATCCACCTCTGCGCGGTCACCCCGGAGTTCGTCGAGCGGATCATCGTCAAGGAGGAGGTCGACGCGATCGCCCTCTCCTTCGGCGGGCAGACGGCGCTCAACTGCGGGCTCGAGCTCCACGACGCCGGGATCCTCGACAAGTACGGCGTGCGGGTGCTCGGGACGCCGATCAAGGCGATCCGCGACACCGAGGACCGGCGGCTCTTCATCGACCGGCTCGACGAGATCGGCGTGAAGACGGCGCGGAGCCGCGCCTGCCGCACGCCCGCCGAGGCCGTGGCCGCGGCGCGCGAGATCGGCTTCCCCGTGATGCTCCGCGGCGGCTACGCGCTCGGCGGCAAGGGCAGCGGCATCGTCGAGAGCGAGCGCGACCTCGACGACGCCGTGCGGCGCGGCTTCGCCGGCGGCGTGCCCCAGGTGCTCGTCGAGGAGTGCCTCCGCGGCTGGAAGGAGATCGAGTACGAGGTCGTCCGCGACGGGCGCGACAACTGCATCACCGTCTGCAACATGGAGAACCTCGATCCGATGGGGATCCATACCGGGGAGTCGATCGTCGTCGCCCCGTCGCAGACGCTGAACGACGAGGAGTACCAGCTCCTCCGCTCCGTGGCGCTGAAGACCATCCGCCACCTCGGCATCGTGGGCGAGTGCAACATCCAGTACGCGCTCGACCCGCACAGCACCGATTACCGGGTCATCGAGGTGAACGCGCGCCTCTCCCGGTCGAGCGCCCTGGCCAGCAAGGCGACGGGCTACCCGCTCGCCTACGTCGCCGCGAAGATCGCGGTCGGCTACACGATGCCGGAGATCGCCAACGCGATCACCCGCAGGACGACCGCGTTCTTCGAGCCGGCGCTCGACTACCTCGTCTGCAAGATGCCCCGCTGGGACCTCGCCAAGTTCCGCGGCGCCTCGACGCGGATCGGCAGCGAGATGAAGAGCGTCGGCGAGGTCATGGCCATCGGCAGGACGTTCCCCGAGGTCATCCAGAAGGCGCTCCGGATGCTCGACATCGGGGTGAAGGGGCTCGACCCCGACGCGTTCACCTTCGAGGACCTCCCCGACGCGCTGAAGAACGCGACGCCGCACCGGATCTTCGCCGTCGCCCGGGCGCTCCAGGAGGGGATGTCGGTCGACGCGATCCACGATCTCACCAAGATCGATCGGTGGTTCTTGCACCAGATCGAGCCCGTGGTGCGGATGCACCGGGATCTGAAGGCGCTCAAGGTCGCCGTCCCGGCGCAGGCCGACAAGGCCGCGCCGGCGCAGGAGCCCGCGATCGGCGAGGCGATCCTCCGGGAGGCCAAGCAGCTCGGCTTCAGCGACCGGATGATCGGCACGCTGACGGGCGCGGCGCGCGGCTCGATCCGGGAGCTCAGGAAGCGGCACGGCGTCGTGCCGCACCTCGCCCAGATCGACACGCTCGCGGCCGAGTTCCCCGCCGAGACGAACTACCTCTATTCGAGCTACCACGCGTCGGCCACGGACGTCGCGCCGTCCTGGCGGAAGAAGATCATGGTGCTCGGCTCCGGCGCCTACCGCATCGGATCGAGCGTCGAGTTCGACTGGTGCTGCGTCAACGCGATCCGCGCGGCCTCGGAGCTCGGCTACGAGACCATGATGCTGAACTACAACCCGGAGACGGTCAGCACCGACTACGACACGTGCGACAAGCTGGTCTTCGACGAGATCAGCTTCGAGACGGTGCTCGACATCTACGAGCGGGAGCAGCCCTACGGCATCGTGGTCAGCATGGGCGGGCAGGTCCCGAACAACCTGGCGCTCCGGCTGCACCAGGCGGGGGCGCGCATCCTCGGCACGAGCGCGGGGAGCATCGACGCCGCCGAGGACCGGAAGAAGTTCAGCGACCTGCTCGACCGGCTGGAGATCGATCAGCCGCGCTGGGCCCACGTCACCGACGCGGCCGAGGCGGGCGAGATCGTGAACAAGCTCGGCGGCTTCCCCGTCCTCGTGCGCCCGAGTTACGTGCTGAGCGGCGCGGCCATGAGCGTGGCGCACGAGCCCAACGAGCTCGATCGCATCCTCGCCCGGGCCAAGGCCGTCTCGCCCGCGTACCCCGTGGTCGTCTCGAAGTTCGAGACCCACGCCCGCGAGGTGGAGATCGACGCGGTCGCCGACCGCGGGGAGATCATCCTCTGGGCGATCAGCGAGCACGTCGAGAACGCTGGCGTCCACAGCGGCGACGCGACGCTCGTCCTGCCCCCGCAGTCGCTCTACATCGCGACGATCCGCAGGATCAAGCAGATCGCCCAGCAGGTGGCGCGGTCGCTCTCGATCACCGGGCCGTTCAACATGCAGTTCCTCGCCAAGCACAACACCGTGAAGGTGATCGAGTGCAACCTGCGCGCGTCGCGGAGCTTCCCCTTCGTGTCCAAGGTGACGGGGAACAACTTCGTCCGGGAGGCGATGCGCAGGATGCTGGGCGTGTCGCAGCCGGTCGAGAACCGCGGGCTCGACCTCGATTACGTGGGCGTCAAGGCGCCGATGTTCTCGTTCTCGCGCCTCGTGGGAGCCGACCCGATGCTCGGCGTCGAGATGGCGAGCACGGGCGAGGTCGGCTGCTTCGGGGACGACATGCACGAGGCGCTGCTCCACGCGCTGCTCGCGACCGGCTTCCGGTTCCCGAAGAAGGGCGTGCTGCTCTCGCTCGGGCCGCTGGAGGACAAGTACTGGTTCGCCGACGAGGCGCGCGTCATCGCCGAGCACCTGAAGCTCCCCATCTTCGCGACGCCGGGCACGGCCGAGGCGCTGCGGGCGCTCGGGCTCGCGTGCACGAGCCTCGCGAAGCAGCCCGACGAGGGGGAGACGGCGATGAGCGCGATCGAGCAGGGGAAGGTCGACCTCGTGATCAACATCCCCCGCGAGTACGACCAGCTCGGCCGGCCCGACGGCTACCTGATCCGCCGGCGCGCGGTCGACGCGAACATCCCGCTGATCACGGACCTCCAGCTGGCGCGCGCGGTCATCGGGGCGATGCGCTCCAAGCGGATCGGGGATCTGCGCACCCTCGCTTACGACGAGTACATCGCGCGCAGCCCGGTGGCGCTGCGCTGACGCGCGGCCGCGCGCCCCTCCACGGGGGCGCGCGGCGCCTCTTCACGATCCATCGACCCAGCCGATAGCCGGCGGGGCGCCCCGCGGGCCTCACGGCGGAGGCGCCCTGCGGCAGCAGGCCTCACACCGGAGGCGCCACGCGGGCCTCACGGCGGAGGCGCCTGCAGCAGCACGACGGAGGCGCCACGCGGGCCTCACGGCGGAGGCGCCCTGCGGCAGCACGACGGAGGCGCCACGCCCGGCGCGGGCGGCGCCCTCAGTCGTTCGTGACGATGAACCAGCCGTTCACGATCGAGCCGATGCCCTGGATCGCGCTCGCGCCGTCGTTGCGAAGGCACATGCCGACGTTCCACGTCCCCTCCCCGAGCACCGTCGTGGCGGACACCGAGTAGGTGGCGCGTGTCGTCGAGAACGGGTGGTGCGCGAAGCCAGGCCCGAAGAAGTTGACGATCTCGCCGGTGCCTCCGCCGACCTGCTGATAGCAGAGGCCCACCATGGAGATCTGCGGGGAAGCGCCCGCTGGCAGCAGGCCCAGCGCCGCGGAAGCCGAGCCGGTCACGCGCTGGCTTCTCCCGGTGATCGTCACCGACCCCGGAGGACCGACGAAGTTGTAGACGGCGCTGTTGGCGGTGAAGTTGCCCCCCACGTTGCCCGCCAGCGCGATGGTCGCAAGGACGCCGGACGGACCGACGGGCCCCTCGGGACCCGCTGGCCCCTCGGGCCCAGGCGGCCCCTCGGGCCCGGTCGGCCCTTCAGGACCCCGCTCGCCAGGCGGGCCAGCCGCGCCCGGGAGGCCGATCGGCCCCTCGGGCCCGGGAGGCCCCTCCGGCCCGGTCGGCCCTTCAGGACCCCGCTCTCCAGACGGACCAGCCGCCCCCGCAGGGCCCGCCGGCCCCTCGGGGCCCATGGGCCCCGCTGGCCCCGCGATGCCGCTCGAGTTGCCCACCCAGTTGCCGTTCTCGTCGATGACGACCTTGTCGCCGATCTTCACCAGCTTCGGCGTGATCTCACCGACAGCGTTGTTCGCGACCAGCGCATAAGGAACGCTCCCGATCGGAGAGCGAGGCTCCATCTCCGGGTCGTCCCCGACCGTGATGCCGAGGTAGCGGACCGAGCCGTTGAAGACCTTCGCCGCCTGCTCCTCGTCGAGCTCGAGCACCGTGGAGAAGTAGCCGTCGTCGAACGAGATCGCGATCGACTCGCTCCAGACGGGCTCCGCGTCCCCCTCGGCGGCGTAGATGGCGAACGTAACCGGGAGCGCGTCATTCACCGGATCGCCGTTGGCCGAGAAGAGCCGGCCCTGATGCGTGATCTGCGTTGGCACCGCGGCGGCCGCGCCGCGCACGAAGCCGACCGAGGCGGCGAGGAGAACACACACCGCGAGGACACGCCGTCCCATCCCGTTCATGGCAAGCTCCCGTTGGCCCCGACCAGACCGCCCTGCATGCGGTAGCTCGGTGAGGTCGTCTTTCCCTGATTCTGAGTCGGCTGACCGAGCGTGAAGACCATGCGATAGCTCGGACTCCGCACGACCTGGCCCGCGCTGACCACATCGCTCGCGGCGACGCCCCGGTCCGCGACCTCGGGCTCCCCGCCCTCGCCACCCCCGCCGTTCGCGGCCACCTGCGAGCCAGCCTCGCCGCCACCGCCGCCGGATCCCCCGAAGCCCGTCGCGCCCGCCGCCACCCTCGCGTCGTCCGTGCCGCAGCTGCAGCCGGGCGACACGGCGAACGACGCAACCGACAGGCCAAGCCACGCAGAAAATTGCACTCGCGTCATCAACGTGTTCCCCTCTGCTTCCGGGGCTTACGATCCGCAGCAGGAAGGTACGCGGCCCGGCGTCAAGGTTCAATCAATTCCCGAGTTATCGCGAGGCCTGACCGCTTTACGTCGGGGTCAACGGGCGCGCCACCAGGACGAAGACGCGCCGAAACACCCGAGAGAGAGAGAGAGAGATGTCCAGAGGCGAGGCGCGCGACGAGAAACAACACCTCTCCGGCGGAATGCTCTCCCTCCGTCCTTTCCTGCCCACGGCGCCGTGAGGACGCTCCCGGCGAGCCGAGTCGATGGTTCGACCGACGGCCGCGCTCCGGGTCGGCCCGACACGAGGAGCCCTGGACGGCGGGGCGTGCTTCTCTAGGGCATGGATCTGAAAGTCCTTCTGGCGACCTTCTGGACGGTGTTCCTGGCCGAGCTCGGCGACAAGACGCAGCTCGCGGTGTTCACGCTGGGCGCGGCCGGTAAGAGCCGCGTTTCCGTGTTCATCGGCGCGTCCGCCGCCCTGGTGCTGAGCACGCTCATCGCCGTCGCGCTGGCCGAGGCGGTCAACTCGCGCATCAACCCGCGCTGGACTCAAGGGCTCGCAGGCGCCCTGCTCATCGTGATGGGCGGCATCTACCTGGTTGGCGCGCTCCGGCCGGGGGCGGGCTAGGCCGCCGTCACGCCCGCGCGGCGCCACGCGGCTAGCGCTCGCCGCGAGGCGGGCCCGCCGCGCCAGGGCCGCCGCCCGCGAAGGCCGGGTCGGACGGCGCGCCGCCGCCGGCGGCGGCGCGCAGCTCCTCCGACACCGACACCGATGGCGGTGCGCAGCTCCTCCGACACCGCCCCCGGGTTGAACGTCATGAACGACCGGAGCGACCACCAGAGCAGGTTGAACCACGCGGGCGCCGGCAACCTGCGCGTCACGCCGACCTCGGCGAGCCCCGCCGTCGCGAACACGACCGGCAAGAGGGTGCCGAGGTCCGCGCGGTAGCCCATCGCCTCGCGCACGTCCGCGTTGATCGCGGCGACGGCGTGAGCGACGGCGCGGGCGACGCGCGTCGGGCCAGGGTGCGCGTCGGGCCGCGGCGCGCCGAGCAGGTGGCCCTCGTCGTCGCGCGCCTCGTTCACCAGCTCGGCGAGCCGGCCGCGGAGCCGCTCGGGATCGAGCGCGCCCTCGAGGCGCTCGACGATCACGGAGCCGGTGGCCGGGCGGACCGTGACGACCTCGCAGCCGGGATCGGCCGCGAGCTGCTCCGCGACGCGCTCGCACGCGCGGCGGTGGCCGGCCAGCGCGGGCGCGCGCAGGCGGACGCGCCGCTCGAGGGCGTGGGCGACGAGCACCGGCGCCCTCATGACGGCTCGCCGTGGAGCGCGGAGGCGCCGTTGGTCCTCCGCGGCGCGTGCTCGCGGCGCGCCGCGCCGCCGGCCCTGCGCCGCGCGCGCTCGACGACCTCGGCCCAGAGATCCTCGGCGTGCTCCCGCTGGCGCTCGACCAGGGCGAGGCCGAGCCGGCCCAGGTGGAGCCCGAGCGCCGCGATCTCGACGACCACGGGCCGGAGGTGCTGCTTCTTGCCCATCAGGAGGACAGCGCTGCCGACCCCCAGGGCGAACGACGGTGGGTGGAACCTCATCATGCCGTGCCTCCCTCGCGCGCGGATCAGGCCGCGCGCGCGCCGCCCGCGGCCTGATCCGCGCGCGCGGCGTTGACTGTGTTGACGATCGAGATCTCGCGGCCGGCGCCCGCGGAGAGCCCCGCGGGGCCGCGCAGCAGCGAGGGCAGCGCGCCCGCGGCGACGGCCAGCGCGAGCTCCCCGGCGCGGAGGCGCTGCGCGCCGAGCAGGCGGCGGAGAGCGGGTGAGCCGAGCGCGAGCGCCTGGAGCGCGGAGGTCGCGGCGAGCGCGCGGGCGACGTGGGGGTTTTCCGCGCGGGGCGAGGGCTCCGGGGCGCGCCCCGCGACGCCGGCGCCAGCGCGGCACGCGAGGATGTGGAGCAGCTGCGCGGTCACGAGCGCGGTGAACGCCCTCGTCCCCGCGGCGGCGCGGCCGCCGAGCGCGTACGCCGCGAGCGAGGCGCCGGACATGCGGGCCGCGTCCGCGGCGAGCGCGCGGACGTCGCGGGGGCCGAACAGCCGCGCCCGAGGGTCGCGCGGGGGGCGCCGCATGACGCCGGGCTCGGCCGGCTCGAGCGCGAGCGCGAGCGCGGGCGCCACGTCGGTGAGGAGGTTGATCCAGAGGAGCTGCAGCGGGGTGAGCGGGGAGACGCCGGCCAGGGCGCCGGCCAGCATCGCGAGGACCTCGCTCGCGTTCGTCGCGACGAAGTACGCGATGGCGCGGCGGACGTTGTCGTGCAGCCGCCGGCCCTCGCAGACCGCCTCGGTGAGGCTCGGCAGGTCGTCCTCGGCGAGGACCACGTCGGCCACGGCCCGCGCGATGTCCGTGCCGCGCTTGCCCATGGCCACGCCGACGTCGGACGCCTTGAGCGCGGGCCCGTCGTTCACGCCGTCGCCCGTCATCGCCACGATCTCGCCGCGCCGCTGGAGCGCCCTCACGATGTCGAGCTTGGCCTCGGGCGTGACCCGGCTGTGCACCGCGTCCTCCGGGATGCCGAGCTCGGCGCCGATCGCGCGCGCGGTCCGCTCCTGGTCGCCCGTGAGCATCAGCGCGCGGATGCCCGCGCCGGAGAGGGCGGCGAGCGCCTCCTTGACGCCTGCCCGCGCGGGGTCGCGGAGCCCGACGAGGCCGGCGAGCACGAGCGGGGCGTCGTTGTCGGGCCGGCCGTTCTGCCGCCACGCGAGGGCGAGCACGCGCAGGCCGCGCGAGGCCATCGCCTCGTTGCGCCGGAGCACCTCGCCGCGCGCCTCGCCGAGGGCGTCGCAGCGCGCGACGACCTGCTCGGGCGCGCCCTTCACGAGCTCGATGTGCCCGAGCTCCGGGTGGTCGTGGACCGTCACCATGAACGCACGCTCGGGCGAGCGGCGCTCCTCGCTCACGCGCCGCGCCGCGAGGCGCCGCGCGCACACGGGGTAGCCGGCCCCGAGCGCGAACTCGACCAGGGCGCGCTCGGTGCCGCTGCCCTGGACGACCTTGCCCACCTCGCTCAGCTCGACGTCGGCGTTGAGCGCGGCGATGCGCGCGAGCGCGTGGACGGGCGCGGCGCTCGGGGCGACCTCGCGCCCGTCCTCGCCGAAGAGCGCGACGCCGCGCGGCGGCCCGGCGCCGTCGCCGTCGGCGCGCTCGGCGCGGTCGGCGCGGTCGGCATTCACCCGCGCGACGACCCGCAGCGCGCCCTCGCCGGGGAGGAAGATCTCGACGACCCGCATCCGGTTCTCGGTGAGCGTGCCGGTCTTGTCGGCGCAGACGACGCTCACCGCGCCGAGCGTCTCGGCCGCGGCCAGGCGGCGGATCACGATGCCGCGGCCGCGCAGGCGGCGGCTCGCGAGCGCGAGCGCGGTGGTGCCCACGGCGGGGAACCCCTCGGGGATGGCGGCGACGCCGAGGGCGACGGCGCTCCGCGCGAGCGCGCGGAGCGGCCGCCGGCGCGCGAGGCCGACCGCCACCACCGCCGACGAGCTCGCGAGCGCGAAGGCCGCGAGTCGACGGCCGATCCAGGCGAGCTCCTGCTCGAGCGGCGGGGTGCGCTCGCCCTCGCGGGACAGCGCGCGCTGGATGTCGCCGAGCGCGGTCCGCCGGCCCGTCGCGACGACCACCGCCGCCCCCTCGCCCGAGGCGATCGTGGTGCCCGCGTACACCATGCTGCGGCGATCGGCGAGGGGCGCGCCGTCCTCGACCTTCGCCGGGCCCTTCTCGGCGGGCTCGCTCTCGCCTGTCAGCGTGCTCTCGTCGGCGGCGAGACCGCCCGCGGCGGTGAAGACGACGCGCGCGTCCGCCGCGACCGGCTCGCCGGCGCGCAGCGCGAGCATGTCGCCGGGGACGAGCTCCGAGGCCGCGAGCCGCTGCTCGCGCCCGTCGCGCACGACGCGCGCCCACCCGACCCGGAGGTCGCCCCAGGCGTGCAGGAGCTCCTCGGCGCGCGATTCGGTGTACGTGCCCACCGCGGCGTTGGTGCCGACGACGAGGAGGACGGCGCCCGCGTCGAACACGTCGCCGAGCGCGAGCGAGAGGCCCGCCGCGCCGAGGAGCAGCGCGGTGGGGACGGTGAAGATCTGGCCGGCGAGGATCTCGACCGGCGAGCGGGTCGCGACGCCCGCGAGCTCGTTCCGGCCGACCGCGCGGAGCCGGCGCTGCGCCTCGGCGGCGTCGAGCCCCGCGCGCGGATCCACGCCGAGGGCGCGGGCGACGTCGCGCGCGTCCTCGGCGTGGGCGCGGGAGGCGACGGCGAAGCGGCGAGCGCCCTCCCCTTCGCGCCGCCCGGCCGCCGCCTGCTCCTGGCCGCCGCCCGGCGCGTCGGGTGGCTGCCCCCCGGCAGACGCCGGGGGCCCGTCGCGAGCGACCTCGCCCGCCGCGACGTCCGCGCGCCGCGCGCGTCGCGCCGCGCGGACGAGCGCGCCCACGCCCTCGAGAACGGCGCGCGCCGCGCGGCGCGCCGAGGGCGGCGGCGGGGCGCCCGGCACGACGTGCGCGTCGAGCACGGCGGCCGCCGCCTCCGCCGCGTCCTCCCGCACCCGCACGAGCACCCGTCCTGTCCGCGCGCTCGCCCGCGCGGACAGGACGCCGGGGACCGCGGCGAGGTCCCGCTCGATGCGCGCGACGCGCGCAGGGTCCCCGAAGAGGCCGGCCACCTCCGCGCGCACCCGCGCGACCTCTGCGCGCCCGTGCAGATCGCGCCCAGGCGCGGCGGAGCGCGCCCGCCGAGCGCGACCGCCGGCGCGGCCCCGACCCCCCGCAGCGTGCCCGATCCAGCCCGTGCCCGAACGCTCCATGATCCTCCGCGCTGGGCCGGAGCCCTTCCGGAGCCCTTTTCAAAGCTCGAGCCAGCGCCCGTGTGCGAGCCGGCCACAGCGACCCGGCGCGCCAGCGCGGCGGCGCGCCGGGGGCCCGGGCCGCGTCAGCCGTAGCTCTGCTTGAGCTGCTCGATCTCGCGCTCGAGCTCGACCACCGCCGGCGCGCCCCCGACCGCGGCGCCGAGCCTGGCGAGGGCGCCGCCGAGGTGGTCCGCGACGCGGCTCCGGCCGAGCGCCTCGACCCGCTCGCGGAGCAGCTCGGCGACGCGCTGCAGGTCGCGCTCGTCGTCGGCGAGGCAGAGCCGCCGCTGGGCCTCGGCGAAGGTCCCCGGATCGGCGACCTCGGCGAGCCACGCCCAGGGCCACGTCGATCGGCGGTGGCGCAGGTCCTCGAGCCCCTTGTCCGCCCGCGCCCTGGAGGTGATGCCGCCGAGGTCGTCGAGCATCTGCAGCCCCACGCCGACGTCGCGGCAGCACCGAGCGACGCTCCGCACGAGCTGCTCCCGCGCGCTCGCCGCGCGCGCGCCGACGTAGCCGCAGAAGGCCATCAGGCTGCCGGTCTTGAGCCGCGTGATGCTCGCCACGACCCGGGGCACGAGCGGCCGCTCGAGCTCCCCGACGCGCACGGTGAGATCGAGCGCCTGCCCCTCGTGGCAGCGCATGAGGGTGCGGCTGAGGCGGCGGTAGATCGCGAGGCGGGTCGCGGCGCCGAGGCGCGCGCGGCCGAGCAGGTCGAACGCCCAGAAATACATCCAGTTGCCGGTGTTGATGGCGAGCGGCACCCCGCAGACGCGGTGCAGCGCCGGCGCGCCGCGCCGCGCGGCGGAGTCGTCCTGAACATCGTCCACGATGAGCGAGCCGGCGTGGAGGATCTCCACGAGGAGCGGCAGCTCGTCGGGCAGCTCCTCTGCCGCACCGCCGCCGAGCGCCCAGCAGAGCGCCACGAGCCGCGCGCGGAAGTCCTTGCCAGGGCGCTGCAAGAAGTCACGCGCCGGCCCGGTCAGCGCCTTGCTCCACAGCTCCTCCGGCAGCGCCAGGGGGAGCGCGCCGGGCCCCGCGCCGAGCGCCCGCCGCAGCGCGCCGGTGAGCGGCGTGTCGCGCAGCTGCGCTCCGGAGAGGAGGCCCTTCTTCACCTGTCGCCCCCCGGCGGGGTGCTCGCCGAGGAGCAGGGGCGCCGACGCGAGGCGCGACCGCGGCTCGCTCATGGATCCGTTGCTATCCGGCAGACCGGGCGACACGGCGCTGCGCCCCCGTCGCGCTCGACTCCCTCGCGTTCCGATGACCACGCGCGCAGCATCCATCGCCTGTCCGAGGAGCGCCAGGGCCGCGCTGGACGCCGTGCGCGACGCACGCGCCAGCGTCGAGCGGGTCGGTCCGAGAAATCCGAGGAAGAGGACCGTAGCCGCAGCAGGAGCGCGCCGAGCTTCCGCCTTGACGCCCACTTTGCCCCCGGGGTCGCCCGCCGTGATAGCTCTGGAGGTTCGATGGCCCGCCCCTGGATTGCCCTGGTCCTGTTCACCGTCTACTGCGCGCTCGCGTTCGGGTGGCGCTCGCTGCGCCAGCGCCGGGCGACCGGCTCCACCGGGTTCCGCGGCATCTCTGGCCGTCCCGGCTCGGTGGAGTGGACGGGCGGCGCGCTCTTCGCCGTCGCGATCGCCCTCGCCGTGGCGGCGCCGATCGCGGAGATCGCGGGGTGGGTCGCGCCGCTCGCCGCGCCCGTCGCGGCCGCCGTGGGGCTCGGGGCCGCGACGGTGCTCGCGGGGACCGCCGGCACGCTCTGGTCGCAGGCCGCGATGGGCGACTCCTGGCGCATCGGCGTCAGCGCGAACGAGCGCACGACGCTCGTGACGCGAGGGCCGTTCACCGCGGTGCGCAACCCGATCTTCAGCTTCATGATCCTGACCGCCTCGGGGATGCTGCTCGTCGTCCCCGACCCGCTCGCGATCGCGTCGCTCGTGGCGCTCGTCGTGGCCATCGAGCTGCAGGTCCGCTTCGTGGAAGAGCCGTATCTCCTGCGCACCCACGGCGACAGCTACGCGGACTACTGCGCCCGCGTGGGGCGCTTCGTCCCGGGGCTCGGCCTCCGGGCCCGGTAGACGCGCGGCCCGCGCGCGGCCCGCCCGGGCGAGCCCCTCACGCCTGCGGCGTGAACGAGGCCAGGAGCTTCTGCAGCGAGCCCGGATCGATCGGCTTGATGAAGTGCATGTCGAAGCCGGCCTCCCGGACCCGGCGCTGATCGTCCTCCTGGCCATAGCCGGTCAGCGCGATCATCAGCGAGGGAGGGACGCCCACGCCCCCCTTGAGCGCCCTCGCCACCCCGTATCCATCCATCCCGCCGGGGAGGCCGATGTCACACAGGATGACCTCCGGCCGGAACGACCGCGCCGCTTCCACGCCAGCGGGGCCGGACAGGGCGACCTCGACCCGGTAGCCGTTCATCGTGAGCAGCGCCTGCAGGCTCTGCGCGGCGTCCTCGTTGTCCTCGATGATCAGGATGCGGAGCGACCTCGAGCGGCGGCGCGAGGAAGGCGCCGGGCGCCCGCACGACGCCTCGGGCGTGCGCTCCAGCGGCAGGTGGACGACCATCTCCGTCCCGTGGCCGATCCCCTGGCTCTCGGCCGAGACCGTGCCGCCGTGGAGCGTGACGAGGCCCTTGACGAGGGCGAGGCCCAGCCCGAGCCCGCCGCGGCTGCGCTCCAGGCTGCGCTCGGCCTGGCTGAACGGCTCGAACACGCGCGCGAGCATCGCCGGATCCATCCCGATGCCGGTGTCGCGGACGCGGACCACGGCGGAGCCCTCCGACGTCGCCGAGAGCGCCGCCGTCACCCGGCCGCCGGCGTCGGTGAACTTGCACGCGTTGTGCAGCACGTTGCTGAACACCTGCGCCAGGCGCGTCGGATCGCCGTGGACCCAGAGCGGCTCCTCGGGCAGCTCCAGCTCGAGCCGCAGCCCGTTCGCCTCGAGCGTGCTGCGGTAGTCCTCGGCCGTCTGCCGGAGCAGCTGCGAGAGCTCGCAGCGCTCCCTGCGCAGCTGGACCTTGCCGCGCCCGACGCGCGAGACGTCGAGCAGGTCGTCCACCAGCCGGGCCATGTGAGTCACCTGCCGGTCGATCACGCCGCACGCGCGGACCAGCGACGGCTGCTGCGCCGCGATGCGCTGCAGGATCTCGACCGCGTTGCGGATGGGCCCGAGCGGGTTGCGCAGCTCGTGCGCGAGCATCGCCAGGAAGTCGTCCTTGCGCTGGTCCGCGTCCTTGAGCGCCGCCTCGGCGCACTTCCGATCGTGGATGTCCGTGCAGGTGCCATACCATCGCACGACGTCGCCCGACGGCCCCCGGACCGGCAGGGCGCGGCACAGGTACCAGCGGTGCTCGCGCGCGGTGGGGAACCCGAGGCGGTGCTCGATCTCGTAGGGCGCGCCGGTCGCGACCGAGTGGATCCAGGCGCCGAGGACCCGCTCGCGATCGTCCTCGTGCAGGAACGACTGCCAGCTCTCGCCCGTCACCGCGGCCTCGTCGACGCCGGCCAGCTCGTGCCACCTGCGGTTGTAGTAATCGATGTCGCCGTCCGGACGGGCGGTCCAGACGATCTGCGGCATCGCGTCGGCGAGCTCCCGGAACTTCGCCTCGCTCTCGCGGAGCGCGCCGCTGATCCGCTCCCGCTCCGTGATGTCGTGCGCGATGCTGATCACGAGGCGACGGCCCGACGCGTCCTTCCCGAGCGGCGCGGAGCTGAAGACCCACGTGCGCGTCGCGCCGCTCGCCGTGGTGATCGTGTAGTCCCCCTCGGCCGACTTGCCCTGCATGGTGTACAGCGCGTCGATCACGGAGCGCACGGCGCCCTTGCGCGCCCCGTACGCCCGCTCCGTCCACTCGGCGATGGTGGGGATCTGCTCGAGGCTGTAGCCGCTGATCTCCGTCCACGCGCGGTTGATGCTGATGACCTGGCCGTCGTCGGCGTGGATCATGATGGGGAACGGGGTCGCCATCACGGCGCGGCGGAACCGCTCCTCGCTCTCCCGCATGAGGAGCTCCGCCTCCTTCCGCTCGGTGATGTCGATCACCGAGCCGACGTAGCCGAGGAACTCGCCGTCCGGGCCGAGCCGCGGCGAGGCCGTGTCGATGCACCAGCGGTAGGCGCCGTCGTCGCGGCGCAGGCGGTAATCGAGCCGGAAGGGCTCCCGCCGCTCGTGGACGCGCCAGAACGCCTCCGCCACCGCCGCCTGATCCGCGGGGTGCACCGCCTCGATCCAGCCGAAGCCGAGCCCCGTCGCCTCCGTCTGGCCCGTGAGCTCGTACCACCGCCGGTTGAGGTACGTGCACGACGCGTCCGGGCCCGTGACCCAGATCATCACCGGCGCGTGATCCGCCATGTTGCGGAACCGCTCCTCGCTCTCGCGCAGCGAGAGCTCCGAGAGCTTGCGCGCGGTGATGTCGCCGACCACGCCCGTCATCCGGAGCGGCTGCCCCTCCTGGTCCCGCAGCACCAGCGCGCGGTCATGGATCCAGCGCACCTCTCCGCCGGCGCCGACGATGCGGAACTCGCTCGAGTACTCCGTCTCCCCGCGCAGCGCGCTCTCGACCCGCGCCCAGGCAGCAGCCTTGTCGTCCGGGTGGATGAGCTTCGTGAAATCGTCCAGCGTGCCGCCGAAATCCGCCTCGTCCGCGCCGAGCAGCGCGAACGTCTCGCGGGGCCAGAAGATGCGCCCGCTCGGGAGATCCCACTCCCAGGCGCCGAGCTGGCCGCCGGCGAGGGCCAGCCGGAGCCGCTCCTCGCTCACGCGCAGGCTCTCCTCGGCCCGCTTGCGCTCGTCGACGTCGGTGGACGTGCCAAACCAGCGGACCACCCGGCCGCCGGCGTCCTTGATGGGCTCCGCCCGACCGAGGAACCAGCGGTACACGCCGTCGTGGCGCCGCAGCCGGAGCTCCAGCTCGAACGGCGCGCCCGCCTCGATGGCGGCGCGCCGCGCGGCGGCGACGCGCGCGGCGTCGTCCGGATGGACCGCGACGTCGATCCCCGCGCCCATCGCTTGCTCCGCCGATTGCCCGGTGTAGTCGCGCCAGCGGCCGTTGACGTAGTCGCACGCGCCGTCGCCGCGCGCCCCCCAGACGAGCAGCGGGAGGGCCTCGGCGAGCAGGCGGAACTGCGGCTCCACCCCGGGCTCCCCGGCGCCGCAGCCGCAGATCGACGACGTCACGTCCATTTCATTTATCACGAATAGTCCACGGTCGCACGGCAGGGCTCGCCGAGCCGCTCCGGCGGTGACGGCCGCCGGCACCGGGCGCCTTCCTCGCGCGCTGCGCTGCCACCGGCTGCCCGGCGATCGCCAGGGTCGGTGAGTGTTGCTCAGGGACCGGCGCCGGGACGCAACGGCGCCGTGTCCATCGAGTTTCCTTCACCGGGGCGACCTGCACAGGCCGAGCGTTCTTGTCTGCTTCGCCTCGCGCCGCAAGCGCGCCGCGTCGAAGCAGCGAGCACCGAAGCCCCTTTGAAAGACGAGAATTACAGCAATCTGGCAGGAACGCTCACCGCGCGTCGCGCGTCGCGGCCGCGAGGCGGACGCCGGGGTTGCGGGCGGAGCTAGCCGCGCCCGAACCGCTCCACGAACTGTCGGTGCGCCGCGAGCTCGGGGGCCTCTCCGCCCCAGAGCTCCTTCTCCCGGTAGCCGGTCGTCACGGAGAGCACCTCGATGCGCCGCCCCTCCGCCCTGAACCGCACCCGCCACGAGGTCACGGCGAGGCGCATCGCGTCCCCGTCGGCGCGGATCCGCCGGTAGGGGTGCGGCTGCGGGCCGAGCGCGAGCACCAGGTCCACGCGCTCCCGCAGCGCGACGCCGTGCGCCGCGTCGAGCCACGCGGCCTGCTCGGCGGCCCGCTCGGTCCAGACCACCTCGAAGCCCGGCTCCGGGTCGGTCGGCGCCTCGGCGCGCGGGTCGCCCGCGAGCGGCGCGACCCAGCCGGTGCGCGCGTGGGGGTACGCGTCCGCGTAGGGCACGTACGGCTTCAGATCGAGCACCGGCGTGCCGTCGATCATGTCCACCCCGCCGACGCGCAGGCAGAGCCCGTCCACCGCGAGGAGCTTGACCACGCTGAGGCCGATCGGGTTCGGGCGGTGCGGCGAGCGCGTCGACAGCACCCCGCGCCGCTTGCCGGCGCTCCGGGGCGGCAGGACCTTCGGGCGCCAGCCCTCGTTGAGGTGGAACCAGAAGACCACCCAGAGGTAGTCCCACCCCTCGATGTCACAGAGCGCGTGCTCCAGCCCGCGGCCGGGCACGAGCTCGATCGTCCCCTCCGCGCCGGCCGCGGCGTGCGGCTGCCGCGGCGCGCTCACCCGATCGGGGAACGGGGTGCGCACCACGCCGATGGGCGTGAACGTGACCGGCTTCAGCATCGCGCGGGAATCTACACCTCGACGAGCAGGACCGCCGGGCCCTCGAACGCCACCCGGCCGCGCTCAAACGGCGCCCGCTGCGCCGCGCCGCCGAACCGCGGCTCCTCGCTGAACGCGAGCACCCGCGCCTCCGGGCGGCCGAGGTCGAGGGACAGCGCGCCGCGGAGCGCGATCAGCGCGACCACCGCGGTCTCGGCCCCGCGGCGATCGATCCGGATCGCGTCCGGCGAGAGCGCCTCGACCGAGAAGTCGCCGCGCGCGCGGCTCCGCAGCGCGGGGTGCGCGGCGCGCAGGCCGAGGAGCTCGCGGTACCACGCGAGCACGCCGGCGTGCTCCGGCCGGCGCCGCTCGCTCCAGTCGAGCTTCGAGCGCTCGAACGTCCGCGGATCCTGCGGATCCGGCACCTCCGCGCCGCTGAACGACGTGAAGTACTGGAACTCGCGCCGGCGGCCCTCGGTCACGAGCCGGCCGAGCTCGGCGTTGTGGTCGGTGAAGTACTGGAACGGCGTCCGCGCGTTCCACTCCTGGCCCATGAACAGGAGCGGCGTGTACGGCGTGACCAGGAGGAGCGCCGACATGGTCCGGAAGGCCGCCGGGCTCACCTTCTCGCCGAGCCGGTCGCCGAGCGCGCGGTTGCCGATCTGGTCGTGGTTCTGGATGCAGTGCACGAAGCGCGGCGGCGGCACCGGCTCGGCCGGCGTACCCCGCGGCTTGCCCGCGTGCTTCGAGACCTGCCCCTCGTAGAGCCACCCCTTGCGGATCGCCGCCGCGATGTCCTCCGCCGTGCCCCGGTGATCCTCGAAATAGCCGTCGCGATCCCCGGCGAAGAGGACGCGGAGCTCGTGGTGGAAGTCGTCGGCCCACACGCCGTCGAGGCCGTAGCCGCCCTGCTCCACGGGCGTCACCAGGCGCGTGTCGTTCGAGCTGTCCTCGGCGATCACCACGACGCGCCGCCCCCCGCCGGCCGCCCGCGCGCGCTCGGCGATCACCTGGAGGATGTGGGGCTCGGTGTCGTCGAGGATCGCGTGGGTCGCGTCGAGGCGCAGGCCGTCGATGTGGTAGTCGCGGATCCACATCTCGGCGTTCGTTATCGCCAGCGCGCGCACCTGCTCGGCGCCCTCGCCGTCGTAGTTCACCGCGTCGCCCCAGGGCGTCTTGTGCCGCTCGGTGAAGTAGCGCTTCGTGTAGGCGCGCAGGTAGTTCCCGTCCGGGCCGAAGTGGTTGTAGACGCAGTCGAGGATCACCCCGAGCCCCGCGGCGTGCGCCGCGTCGACCAGGCGGCGGAGCCCCTCTGGGCCGCCGTAGGCCGCGGCCGGCGCGAAGAGATCGACGCCGTCGTACCCCCACCCGCGCTCGCCCGGGAAGCTCGCGACGGGCATGATCTCGATCGCCGTGACGCCGAGCTCCCGGAGGTCCGGCAGCCGCGAGATCAGCCCGTCGAACGTGCCCTCCGGGGTCGCCGCGCCGACGTGAACCTCGTAGAGGACGAGGTCCTCGAGCGCGACGCCCTTCCACCCCGCGTCGGTCCACGCGAACGACGGATCGTCGACCGCGGACGGGCCGTGCACGCCGAGCGGCTGCGCGCGGGCGTAGGGATCCGGGAACGGCCCCTCGCCGTCGACCTTCACCTTGTAGAGCGCGCCGGCGCCGAGGCCCGGCGCCGTGGCCTCGAAGTAGCCGTCGCCGGTCGGGCTCGCCGGCAGCGTGCCCGTGACCTCCTTGCCGTCCTTTCCGTACGTGACGATCTCGATCCGATCGTGCTCGGGCGCCCAGACGCGGAAGCGGACCGCGCCGCCCTCGATCCAGGCCCCCATGGTGCGAATCGCCTTCATTTCACTGACCTCGCTGAGCCGCCCGCAGCAGCAGGGCGACGGGGAAATCGGAGAGCACGCGATCGAGCGGCAGCGACGCGCCGCCCTTCTGGTCGGACGTCGCGGCCGCGTCGCGCGGCAAGGAAGCGGAAGGCGACGCCTCGATCTCGGCGCCGGTGAAGAGATCCGTGTAGAGGCCGGGCTCCACGTCGACGGAGGTGCCGGCCCACACCTTGCCGATCGGCGGGGCGCAGGCGCCGCCGACGAGCCGCGCGCTGAACCGGGGCGCGACGACGACGAGCGACTGCGCGCTCGACGTGTCCGCGCCGCCGCGGCGCGCGAAGGCGACGACGTGGGTCTCGCGATCGCCGCTCACGGCGCGCGGCACGTAGGCCCCGTCGGCCCCGAAGAGCGCCGGGTGCCGCCGGCGCAGCTCGAGCGCGACGTGCGTGACGAAGAGCTTGATGCGGCCGTCGCGCGCCTCGGCGCAGAGCTCGCGCGCGAGCGCGACGTCCCCGCCGTTCCACCGCGCGCGGAGCGCCGCGAGCGCCTTCTGGCGCGTCGCGTAGTCGACCGCGCGGCGGTTGTCGGGGTCGACGAGGCTGAAGTCCCACACCTCGTTGCCCTGGTAGATGTCGGGCACGCCCGGCGCCGTGAGCTTCAGCAGCGTCTGCGAGAGCGAGCCCCACATGCCGTGGTACGCGACGACGCGCGCGAGCGGCAGGAGCGCGCCCACCACCTCCGGGGAAGCGATCGCCTTGCGCACGAACGCCTCGACGGCGGCGTCGTACTCGGGCTGCGCGTCGATCCAGGACGTGTTGACCTTCGCCTCCTTCGTGGCCTTGCGCATGTAGTCCACGAGGCGATCCGCGTAGGCCGAGAGCGCGTCGCCCTCGGGCGCCCGCGGGTCGTCGGACGGGCCGAGCAGCGGCTCGATCGGCAGGCTCCCGAGGAGCGTCTGGTAGAACAGGTACTCCTCGTTGCTGTCCGGCGCGAGGCGGCCCTCGATCTCGGCCTTGAGCGGCGCGGCGGCGGCGGCGGCGCGCTGGAGCGCCTCTTCCCAGGCCGACGGCAGCTCCGAGAGCACGCTGATGCGCGACCGCACGTCCTCGCTCCGCTTCGTGTCGTGCGTCGACGTCGCGAGCATCGAGTACGGCCACGTCCGGTGCCGCTGCACGTTGCCGCGGTGGAACGCGAGCACGCTCGCGCCGTAGCGCTCGGGCTCGCCCCCGACCTCGTTGAGCGACACGAGCCGGTTGTAGATGTAGAACGACGTGTCCTCGAGCCCCTTGGCCATCACCGGCCCGGTGAGCTGCTGGAACTTCATCACGAACTCGCAGTAGGGGCGCCGGTCCTCCTCGCGGGAGAAGTCCGTCGTGTCGAGCGTGAGGACCGAGCGGACGAACGTGAAGATCGAGGCCTCCATCGTCGGGTTGCGCCGGCGCGCGAGGGCGACGGCGCGGCCGATGGCCACGCGGTCGTGATCGCTGATCGTCGGCGTCCGCTCGTTGACGTACGTCCGGTACACCGGGAAGCACGCGATCACCTCGCGCAGGGCCTCGTTGAGCGAGCCCAGGGTGAAGTCGCGGACGCGGCGGTCGCGCTCGGTGAGCCGGTTCAGCGCGTGGGTGAGCACGTTGAGCTCGCTCGCGAGCGCCGTCCGCAGGATGACCTTCTTCTTCTCGTAAACGAGCGTCTCGAAATCCAGCTGGTCGCCGATGAACCGCTCGTAGATCGCCGTCATCGGCGCCTCGCTCGAGGCGTCGACGAACAGCTCGCCCACGGACGCGGTGAAGTCGTAGCCGCTCGTCCCGTGGATGGCCCAGGCCTCGGGCAGCGTCTCGCCGCGGGCGAGGATCTTCTCGACGGCGACGTACATCGGCCGCGCGACGAGCGCGGCGCCCGCACCTTCCCCGCGCGCGCGTGCCGCGAGCGCCGCGCGGAGCGCCGGCTCCAGCCGGGCGAAGCGGGCCTCCGGGCGGCGCTTCGGATCGAGGAAGCTGCGCGGCTCCGGCTCGCTCTCCGCCTCGGCGAAGAAGCGGCGGCGGCAGCGCTCGATCAGGTAGCCCTGCTGCAGCTCCTCGAAGTAGCCGATCGGGTCCCAGAGGCCGTCGGGGTGGTCGATGCGAAGCCCCGTGACCTGGCCCCGCTCGCAGAGCTCGAAGACGAGCCGGTGCGCCTCGGTGAACACCGGCCGGTGCTCCATCTTGATCGCCGCGAGCTCGTTGATGTCGAAGAACCGGCGGTAGTTGATCTCCTCGGCGGCGGTGCGCCAGAAGCTCAGCCGGTAGGCCTGCTCCTCGAGCAGCGCCTCGAGCGGGTCGAAGCTCCGCGGGTCGCCGACCTTGCCGTTGATGCGCTCGACCCCCTCCTGCACCGCCGCCGCGACGTCGGGCGAGTCCGCCACGAGCGCCGCGAGCCGCCGCTTGAGGACCTCCTTCTCGCGCCGCCGCTCGATGACCTTGGCCCGCTGCGTCTCGGTCCGCGGCGGCAGGTTGCGGAGCCCGGTCAGGATGCTCTGCAGCTCGAGGAGCGCGTCGTGCTCCTCGCCGAGCGCGGCGGCGAGCCCGGGCACGAGCGGCCCGATGACCATCCCGAACGTCCGCGGGTTCACCGGGAAGGCGTGATCGAAGTAGCGGAGGACGAACGCGCCGCTCTCGTACGCGATCTTGAGCTCGCCGCGCTCGAGCACGCGCCCGTAGTGGTCGCCGAGCACGGGGAGCAGCACCTTTTGCTTGAGCTCCGTCTTGAGCGGCGCCCAGTCGATGTCGAAGAACGGCGAGTAGAGCGAGCTCGGGCCGTTCTCGAGGACGTCGTTCCACCAGGCGTTGTCGGAGGTGCCGACGCCCATGTGGTTGGGCACGAAGTCGAGGAGCAGGCCCATGCCGTGCTCCGCGAGCTCGCCCGTGAGCCGATCGAGGTCGGCGCGCTCGCCGATCGCGGGGTTCAGCGCGTTGTGATCGACGAGGTCGTAGCCGTGCAGGCTCTCGGGGCGGGCCTTGAAGAAGGGCGAAGAGTAAAGGTCGCTGACGCCGAGCGCGTCGAGGTAGGCGACGATGCTCCGCGCCTGCTCGAAGGTGAAGTCCTTGTTGAGCTGCACGCGGTACGTCGCGCGCGGCAGCCGCGGCGCCACGCCCTCGCACGCCGCCTCGACGAGCCGCGCCACCGTCGCTTGCTGCGCGGCACTGTCAGCCTGGCTGCTCAACTTCTGATCGTCCGACGCTTCCGTCATTCCTCGTGTGCCTCCGCGGCAGAATCTACTTCGAATGAGGCATCGTGCAGGAGGGGATTTGCCGTGATCGCCACGAGCCCCTGTCGCTCCGACTCCGCATACGAAGGAATAACCTGAGTCCCATAGGGAACCGCAGCAGCAGTGTGCCCCACGCCGCCCGGACACATGCTGAGCGCAAAGCCTCGTCGCCTGGCGCGCCGCCGCGGCGCCCGGGCGGCGGCCGCGCGCCCGATGCGGTCACCCTGGTAGAGGAGCGGCCGTGAAACGGGCTCGCTCGCGGCCGCGCCGCGCGATTCGCCGCTGCGCATGGAAGTCATTACAAACCTTCACCTGGGTTTGCCAGCGCCGCGCGCGCCGGCGGAAGTGTGGCTTTTCGTCTCAACGAACTCCCTGACTCGCCACGGCGGAGCCGCGCAGCGAGGGCGCGAGTTCCAGCGCGCGAGCATGGCGCGCGCAGGGAGGGCGCGCCATGCTCGCGCGCATGGAACAACAGAGGGGCGCGCCGATGTCGCTGGAGGGCTGGCCAGAGATCCGGCAGATGGCGCGCGAGCGGTTCGGCGTGAAGACCTTCCGGCCGGGCCAGCGTGAGCTCATCGAGGCGGTGCTCTCCGGGCGAGACGCCCTGGGGCTCCTCCCCACCGGAGCGGGCAAGTCGCTCTGTTATCAGCTCCCGGCGCTCCTCCTGCCGAGCCCCGCTGTGGTCGTCTCACCGCTCATCTCGTTGATGCAAGATCAACAGGAGAAGCTGGCGGAGGCGGACATCCCTGCGGCCAGGCTCAACTCCACGCTGAGCACGACCGAGGAGCGGGAGGCCGTCGACGGGATCCGTCACGGCGATCTACCGCTCATCTACGTGACGCCCGAGCGGCTCGAGAACCCGGAGTACATCGAGCTCCTCCGGCGCTCGGGCGTGTCGCTCTTCGTGGTGGACGAGGCGCACTGCGTCTCTCAGTGGGGCCATGACTTCCGCCCTGCGTACCTCGCGCTCCGCGACGCGATCGCGGCGCTCGGGCGGCCGCCGGTCCTGGCGCTCACGGCCACCGCGACGCCGGAGGTGGCGAATGACATCGTGGAGCAGCTCGGCATGCGGTCCGCGGCGGTCGTGAACACCGGCATCGACCGCCCTCAGCTGTCGCTGGAGGTGCTCCGCACCCCGAACGAGGAGAAGAAGCGCGAGCGCCTCCTGCAGATCCTCGAGGAGGAGAGCGGCGTCGGGATCGCGTACGCGGCGACGGTCCGGGTCGCGAACGATCTGCACCGCTGGCTCGAGGGCCGCGGCGTGCGGGTGGGCCGCTACAACGGGCAGATGCGCCCGAAGGAGCGGGAGGAGACGCAGCAGCGGTTCATGAACGACGAGTACCGGATCATCGTCGCGACCAAGGCGTTCGGCCTCGGCATCGACAAGCCCGATATCCGGTTCGTCGTCCACTACAACTTCCCCGACTCGCTCGAGAGCTATTACCAGGAGGCCGGGCGCGCCGGGCGCGACGGCCGCCCGGCGCGGGGCATCCTCCTCTATCGCGTGGAGGACCGGCGAATCCAGGCGTTCTTCCTGGGCGGCAAGTACCCGCGCTCCGACGAGAGCCACCGCGTCTACGAGACCATCGGCCGCCTCGAGGCGCAGCGGCCCGAGGGCAAGCGGAGGGGTCCTGGCATCCCGGTGAAGACCCTGGCGGAGGTCGCGGACCTGCCCGAGCGCAAGGTGAAGGTGGTCGTGGCGCTGCTCGAGTCGGCCGGGATCATCGACCGGAGCCGCGGCGTGCGCAGGCTGCGCGACTTCGCCGACGAGGCGGAGTTCGACGCGTTCCTCCGGGCCTACGAGGAGCGGCGGGTGGGCGATCGCGAGCGGCTCGAGGCGGTGATGCGTTACGCCGAGACCCCGGAGTGCAGGATGGCGGTCCTGAAGGCGTACTTCGAGGAGGCGGTCGACCTGGAAGACGGCGTGAGCGTGCCGGCCTGCGAGCGATGCGACAACTGCCGGCACACGGCCGACTCGAACCGCGCCGTCGTCGACCGCCTGACCGCCGCGGCGGCGCCCCTCGAGGGAGAGCGCGCGGCGATGTGAGCGGCGGTGCTCCCGAGCAGCGGAGCATGTGAAGAAAGAGATTTGAACCGCCAAGACGCCAAGAACGCCAAGAGAGAAAGAGAAAATTTAAATTCTCTCTCTCGTCTTGGCGTCCTTGGCGCTCTTGGCGGTTGATCTCTTCTCTCTCTGCCCGCGCTCCCCGCTAGCCCTTCCGCGACTTCGGGGCCCTGACCTTCTTCTTCGTGTTCGTGCCCTTCCGCTCCAGGAGCCGCAGCACCGCCACGGACCGGTCGACGAGGAGGTAGCGCTCCCCCCCTGCCCTCGCGGGCACCGTGCGCCCCGGCTCCGCGGCGGTGCGGGTGTCGATGAGCACCTCCCAGCGCTCGCCGAGCTCGACCGCGGGCAGCACGAACTCGAGCGGCGAGTGGTTCGCGTTGATGAGGACGAGCAGCGTGTCGCCGGTGATCGGCTCGCCCCGCGGGTCGGGCGTGCAGATGGCGTCGCCCCCGAGCAAGTAGCCGATCGCCCGCGCGTTCGGGTGGGTCCAGTCCTCCGCGTTCATCTCGGCGCCGTCAGGCCGGAACCACACGATGTCCTTCATCCCGCTGCCGTGGACGGAGCCGCCCGAGAAGAACGTCCGCCGGCGCAGCACGGGCTGGCTCCGCCGGAGCGCGATGAGGCGGCAGGTGAACTCGAAGAGCTGCTTGCGCCGCTCGTCGAGGTCCCAGTCGTGCCAGGAGAGCTCGTTGTCCTGGCAGTACGCGTTGTTGTTGCCGTTCTGCGTCTTGCCGATCTCGTCGCCGGCGTTGATCATCGGCACCCCTTGCGACAGGAGCAGCGTCGCGAGGAGGTTGCGCTTCTGCCGCTCGCGCAGCTCGACCACCGCGGGGTCGCTGGAGGGGCCCTCGACGCCGTGGTTGTAGCTGTGGTTGTTGTTCGTGCCGTCCCGGTTGCCCTCGCCGTTCGCCTCGTTGTGCTTGTCGTTGTACGAGACGAGGTCGTTCAGCGTGAAGCCGTCGTGCGCCGTCACGAAGTTGACGCTCGCGTACGGCCGCCGCCCGCTCGACGCGTACAGGTCGCTCGACCCGGTGAGCCGGTAGCCGAGGTCGGCCGCGAGCAGATCCCCCTTCCAGAAGCGGCGCACCGAGTCGCGGTAGCGATCGTTCCACTCCGTCCAGAGGACGGGGAAGTTGGCGACCTGATAGCCGCCCTCGCCCACGTCCCACGGCTCCGCGATGAGCTTCGTGCGCGAGAGGACCGGGTCCTGGTGGATGATGTCGAAGAACGAGCTCAGGCGGTCGTAGTCGTGGTGCCCGCGGGCGAGCGCCGACGCGAGGTCGAAGCGGAAGCCGTCGACGTGCATCTCGGTCACCCAGTACCGCAGGCTGTCCATCACCAGCTTCAGCGTCTGGTAGTGCCGCGTGTTCACCGTGTTCCCGCACCCGGTGAAGTCCATGTAGTAGCGCGGGTTGTGCGGGACGAGCCGGTAGTAGCTCCAGTTGTCGACGCCCTTGAGCGAGAGCGTCGGGCCGAGGTGGTTCCCCTCCGCGGTGTGGTTGTAGACGACGTCGAGGATCACCTCGATGCCGGCGGCGTGGAGCGCCTTCACCATCGCCTTGAACTCGTTCACCTGCTGGCCGAGCCGCCCGCTCGACGCGTAGCGGCCCGCGGGCGCGAAGTACGAGAGCGTGTTGTAGCCCCAGTAGTTGATGTGCCCGCGCTCCCAGATCTCGCGCTCGCTCGCCATCTCGTGCACGGGGAGCAGCTCGAGCGCCGTGACGCCGAGCTTCTTGAAGTGCGCGATCGCCGCCTCGGAGGCGAGCCCCGCGTAGGTGCCGCGCAGGTGCGCGGGGACGCCGGGGTGCCGCTGCGTGAAGCCCTTGACGTGCACCTCGTAGATGATCGTGTCCTGCCAGCGCGTCGCCGGCGGTTTGTCGCCGTCCCACGCGAAGCGGTGGTCGACGACCACGGACTTCGGCGCGCCCCAGGCGCTGTCGCGGTGGCAGATCTCGAGGTCGTCGAGGGGCGCCGGCGGAGGGGGCGGCGGGGGCGGCACCGAGCACTCCTTCGCCCTCGGCGGCGGCTCCGAGGCGCGGCGCTCGCTCGCCGCCTTGCTCGCGCGCGCCCCGTCCCCCTTCTCGCCCGCCGCGCCGTCGCGGCCGGGCTTCGGGGGCGGCTTGCTCGGGGTGCCCTCGCGCTCGGGGTGCTCGCCGCGGTCGTAGGCGTAGAGCGGCGCCTTCCAGTTCGGCTCGCTGGAGAGCGCGTACGCGTACGGATCGACGAGGAGCTTCGCCGGGTTGAAGCGGTGCCCCGAGCGCGGGTCGTACGGCCCGTGCACCCGGTAGCCATAGAGCTGGCCGGGCTTGAGCCCCGGCACGTACCCGTGGAAGACGTGCGCCGTGCGCTCGGAGAGCTCGATGCGCACGCGCTCCACGACGTCGTCGACGGCCTCGAAGAGGCAGAGCTCGACCTTCGTGGCGGACTGTGAAAACAGCGTGAAGTTCACCCCCTCGCCGTCATAGACGGCGCCGAGGGGGGTCGGCGTACCGGGCCATATGCGTCTGGTCATCGAAAAACCTGTGGAGCCGCCCTATTCGCGAAATCAGCGCCGCTGTCGAGACACAAGCGCCCGCGGCTCGACTTTTTTACCGCGCCGGGGCTCCCGGACCATCCCGCCGGTTCGGGCGCCGCCCGGCCGCCGGTCGGGTGGTGCCTGCGCGCGCTGCAGCGGCGGCGTGACGAGCGCTCGGCGCGCGGAAGGAGCATCGCGAAGGCGCGCGACCCGGGATAGACTCCGCCCCCGAACGCCTGGAGCCAAGCCAAGAAAGCACATGTCTTCCCCCTCTGCTGAAAACCAGTCGCAGGGCTCGTCTCAGAGCTCACCCTCTTCCTCGGGCGCGCGCCGTCGCATCTCCGGCGTGACGGTGCCGCTCTTCTCGCTGCGCAGCGAGCGCTCGTGGGGCATCGGCGAGATCGGCGATCTCCCCGAGTTCGCCGCGTGGGTGCAGCCCGTGGGGCTGCGCCTCGTGCAGCTCTTGCCGCTCGGCGAGGTGGCGGGCGGCGAGACGTCGCCCTACATGGCGCTCTCCGCCTTCGGGATCGATCCGATGTACATCTCGCTCTCGGCCGTGCCGGAGCTGCCGGCGGAGGCGGTCGGCGAGGCGCTCGGCGAGGACGTCGAGGCGCTCGAGCGCGCGAAGAAGAGCCCGCGGGTCGACTACGATCTCGTCCGGCGCGTGAAGGGGCGGGCGCTCCGCTTCGCCTTTGATCGGTTCGAGCGCGAGCACCACGCGAAGCAGACGCCGCGCGCGGCCGAGCTGGCGGCGTTCGTGAAGCAGCAGTCGGACTGGCTGCCCGACTATGCGCAGTTCCGCGCGTTCAAGGACGGCTTCGGGGGCATCGCGTGGTGGGACTGGCCCGAGGAGATCCGGCAGCGCAAGCCGGCGGCGCTCGAGAACCTGCGGCGCGAGCGCGCGCGGGACATCCTCTATTACGAGTACGTCCAGTGGCTCGCGCACACGCAGTGGGAGGCGGCGCGCGCGGATCTCCGGGGCAAGGGGCTGGAGATCATGGGCGATCTCCCGTTCATGGTGGCGCGCGACAGCGCCGACGTGTGGGCGCACCAGGACGAGTTCCGGCACGACATGTCGGTCGGCGCGCCGCCCGACCAGTTCAACACGGAGGGGCAGAACTGGGGGCTCCCGCCGTACTTCTGGGCCCGGATGCGGGAGAACGACTTCGCGTGGCTCCGGCGGCGGTGCCGCTACACGGGGCTGCTCTACGATCGGTTCCGGATCGATCACCTGGTCGGCTTCTACCGGACGTACATCTTCCCGGAGCAGAAGGGCCAGGGTCAGGGGGGCGAGCGGCCCAAGGCGACGTTCGATCCGGCGGAGGAGCCGGCGCAGCGCGAGCACGGCGAGCGCGTCGTGCGGGCGATGATCGAGGGGGCGGCGGAGACCGGGGCGAAGCTCGTCGCGGAGGATCTCGGCGCGGTGCCGCCGTGGGTGCGGGCGTCGCTGACCGAGCTCGGCGTGCCGGGCTACAAGGTGCTGATCTGGGAGAAGGACGACGTGGTGTTCCGCGATCCGGCGGAGTATCCGCCGCTGTCGGTGTCGTGCTTCGGGACGCACGACACCGACTCGGTGGTGGTGTGGTGGGAGTCGCGGGACGACCGGGAGCGCGCCGGGGTGCTCGATCTGCCGCAGCTCGCGCCGCGTCGGAACGAGTTCGGCCGGGAGTTCACGAAGGAGACGCACCGGGCGCTGCTCGATCTGATCCACGGGGCGAAGAGCGAGCTCGTGCTGCTGCTCGTCCAGGATGTGCTCGCGACGCGGGACCGGATCAACACGCCGGGGACCGTGGGGCCGGAGAACTGGTCGCTGCGGCTGGCGGCGCCGCCGGCGGAGCTGGATCGGGATCCCGAGGTGCGGGGGGCGCTCGATCGGGTGCGGGAGAGCATCCAGGCGAGCGGGCGCGGGTGAGCTGAGCTGCCCGGCCCAGGGCGCGCGGCGTGGCTGGCCCGCGCGCCGGCGCTTGACATGCAACCAAACGGTTGCATGATGGTCCGGTGAGCGCCGGCTCGATGGACAAGGTCTTCAAGGCGCTCGCCGACAGGAGCCGCAGGAAGCTGCTCGACCGGCTGCACGCCGAGAACGGCCGGACCCTCGGGCAGCTCTGCGAGGGGCTGGAGATGACACGCCAGGCGGTGAGCAAGCACCTGGCCGTGCTGGAGGACGCCAACCTCGTCGTCGTCGTCTGGCAGGGCCGGGAGAAGCTCCACTACCTGAACCCCGCGCCCATCGGCGAGATCTACGAACGATGGATAGGCAAATACGAGCGGCAGCGCGTGCGCGCGCTCGGCGCGCTCAAGCGCACGCTGGAGGGAGAGAGCAACGATGAGTAAGCCCGAGTTCGTCTACGTGACGTACATCGCCTCGACGCTGGAGAAGGTCTGGGAGGCGCTGACCACCGGGGAGTTCACCCGGCAATACTGGGGCGGCAGGACCATCCAGTCCGACTGGAGGCCAGGGTCGTCCGTGAGGCACGTCAAGGAAGACGGCTCCTTCGACTGGGAAGGCGAGATCCTCAAAGCCGACCCGCCGAAGCTCCTCTCCTACACCTTCGGCAACAAGCACGGCGAGCGCCCGTCGCGCGTCACGTTCGAGCTGACCCTCCTGGGCCCGCACGTGAAGCTCACGCTCACCCACGGCGACTTCGCGGAGGACAGCAAGGTGCTCCCGGCCATCAGCAACGGGTGGCCGGCGATCCTGTCGAGCATGAAGAGCCTCCTCGAGACAGGGAAGGCCCTCTACCCGGAGTGGCGCTGACCCGAGGAGCGCGGCGCCGCCATGTAGCCGCGCTGCAAATCTGTCAACGCGCTGAACGCCCCAGTCTGTAACGCGCCCGGACAGTTGGGCAGCACACGGGGCTGACTCGCTGCGTCGCGGTAGCATGTTTCACGAGTTCGTGAAGTACATGCCGGCGAAACATTCCGGAAAACTGCCTTCTCTTACCTTCGCGGTCGAGGAGGCCACCAGTGAACGAAATCAACGCCTCGGACACCACCTGGCTCCTGGTCTCGTCGGCAATGGTTCTGCTGATGACGCCAGCGCTGGCCCTGTTTTACGGGGGCATGGTCCGAACGAAAAACACGCTCAGCACATTCATGCACAGCTTCTTCGCCATGGGGATCGTGACCCTGGCGTGGGTAACGCTCGGTTACTCGATGGCGTTCGCCGAAACCAAGGGCGGGTTCATTGGCGGCCTCGACTACGCGTTCCTGAACGGTGTTGGTACGGACCCGCGCGCCGGGACGACGGTGCCTCACCTCCTGTTCATGGCGTTCCAGATGATGTTCGCGATCATCACGCCGGCGCTGATCTCCGGCGCGTACGCGGAGCGCATCAAGTTCTCGTCGTATGTGGTGTTCACGCTGCTCTGGTCGCTCGCGGTCTACAGCCCCATCTGTCACTGGGTGTGGAACCCGGGCGGGTGGCTCCTTGCGCGCGGCGCGCTCGACTTCGCCGGCGGCACCGTCGTGCACCTCGCCTCGGGCGCGAGCGCGCTCGTGATCGCGATCATGATCGGCAAGCGCAAGGGGTACCCGACGCGCAAGATCGTGCCGCACAACCTCACGATGACGCTCCTCGGCGCCGGCATGCTGTGGTTCGGCTGGTTCGGCTTCAACGGCGGCTCCTCGCTCGCCGCGAACGGGCTCGCGACGGTGGCGTTCGTGAACACGCACATCGCGGCCGCCATCGGCGCGCTCGCCTGGGCGCTCATCGAGGCCGTGCGCTTCGGCAAGCCGTCGCTCCTCGGCGTGGCGTCGGGGCTCGTCGCGGGCCTCGTCGCCATCACGCCGGCCGCGGGCTTCGTCGGGCCGATGGCCTCGATCGCGATCGGGCTCGCGGCGGGCGCCGTGTGCTACGGCGCCGTGATGATGAAGGGCAAGCTGGGCTATGACGACAGCCTGGACGCGTTCGGCATCCACGGTGTGGGCGGCCTCCTCGGCGCGCTCCTCACCGGCGTGTTCGCCTCCAAGGTGTGGAACTCGGCCGGCCAGGACGGCCTCATCAAGGGCAACTCCGCGCTGCTCACGGAGCAGGCGATCGCGGCCCTGGTCGCGGCGGGCTACGCGGCGGTGGTCACCTTCGTGCTCGTGAAGGGGATCAACGCGGTGATGGGCTTCCGGGTCGACACGGAGACCGAAGACGAGGGCCTCGACGGCATCCTCCACGGCGAGGAGGCCTACTCGCTCGGCGAGGGCGGCGTTCACACGGCCGTGTCGGAGCGCCCGTCCTCGCTGCCCGCTGCGGCGCCGGTCCTCGCGCGCGAAGGCGCCTGATCCAGCGCAGCGGAAGCTCGCTCGCGGAGGCCGCCTGGCATGCGCCGGGCGGCCTTCGCCGCTTTGTCCCCCCTGCGCTTCGCCCGCGACGGCGCTCGACCGCGGAAGAGCGAGCCGCGTTCCACGAGCGGCGCCTCGCGAACAGGCCGCCGTGCGGGCGCGAGGAGCGGAGCGTGGCGCCGAGCCTGGAGCGACGGGCGTGGTCGTGTGAGCCAGAGAGAGTGAACCACAGAGGCACAGAGGCACAGAGGCACAGAGGGAGAGAGAGCTCGGAGAGAGACCTGAAAGAGAGCTCGGAGAGAGCTCAACATCTCATCTTCATACCTCTGTGCCCTCTGTGCCTCTGTGGTTCACTCTCTTCCTCTCCTCCGTGAGCGTCGAGATGCTCGGCGCGCACGGCGTCACCTGCACGCGAAGGAAGGCTCGCCGGTTTCCCCGCAGCCCTGCTCGCACGTGATCTTGGCGCAACCGCAGCGGCGCAGCGCGCCGCGGTCGCCGGCGCCCTGATGATCGCAGCTGTCGCTCAGGCTGCTGCACTCGGCCTTGCAGCGCGCGCTCTGGGCACGCGACGGGGCGCAATCGACGCCCTCCGCCCGGCCATCGGCGCCGGCGTCGCTGCACAGGTCGACCGACGCGACCTGCTCGAGCAGCGGGATGCGCCCGCCCTGCAGGCACTGCGCGTGCGGCTCGCAGACGTGGTCCCGCAGCACCGCCAGCACGCGGACGCGCTGCCCGCTCAGCGCGCGCCAGTCGGGGCCGAGCCAGCGCTCGGCGTCCTCCCGCGACATGATCCGCCCGGCGATCATGGGCTGCGCGCCCTTCGTGAGCTCCAGCGTGCCGACCCAGCGCTCGCGCGGGGGCGCCTCGGCAAGTCGCTCGGGATCGGCCGGCGGAGGTGCGGGCGACGCCCCGGCGGGCGCGGACCGCGCGCCGGCGGGCGCGGAGCTCGCCGCTTTCGCCGTCGAGGCGGCGGCCGGCGCGGCGGGCGCGGGCGCCGGGGGCGAGCTCTTCGCGCAGCCGAGCGCCCCGGCGCAGCACGCGCCGACCAGCGCTCTGCAAAGCCAGCTCCGGGCGCCCGTCGCGACGGGATCGCGCCGCGAGGCGCGCGCTGAGGCCGAGATCGAGGAAGGCACGCGCCGTTCTATCACGCTCCGTCGCGGCGGAGCGCGCGGGCGCGGGCGGCGCCAGCGCGGCGCTGAGCGACCAGATCAGCGCGACGCTGAGCAGATCAGCGCGGCGCGCCGCCATGGCCTGGAGGGCCGATCACGCGCGCGTCCCGAGGGACCAGGCCGGCTCGAAGCTCATGCTCGGCCCGCTGCGCCCGTGCCAGCGGCGGCCCACCCCTCGCGAGCGACGAGCTGCTCCACCCGCGCGCGGACCTCGTCGCGGATCTCCCGCACGCGCTCCACCGGCTTTCCCTTGGGATCCTCGAGGGGCCAGTCTTCACGGCGAAGCCCTGGAACCGCGGGGCACGCTTCCCCGCATCCCATGGTGACGAGCAGCGCTGCCTGGCTCGCCAGCTCGTCGGTGAGCCGCTGGGGCGTCACGGCCGAGAGGTCGATCCCCTCCTCCGCCATCGCGGCGAGCACCTCCGGATGGACGCGCGGGCCGGGCGCGGTGCCGGCCGAGATGGCGCGCGCCCTGGAAGGGTCGGATAGAGCGTTGAACCACGCCGCGGCCATCTGGGAGCGGCCCGCGTTGTGAATGCAGGCAAAGAGCACGGTCTTCATGGAACATCCTCCGGAATCGTGCGATCGACGACGCGATCGACGACGCGATCGACGACGCGATCGGCGACCCTGGGCAGGGCGGGAACGAGCCAGCGAAACACGAGCGTTGCCGCCGCTGCGCCAGCGAGCTGCGCGACGATGAACCCCGGCGCGTCGGCCGGGCGGATGCCCGCGAACGTGTCGCTCGCGGCCCTGGCGAGCGTCACGGCCGGGTTGGCGAACGACGTGGACGAGGTGAACCAGTAGGCCGCGGTGATGTACGCGCCGACGGCGAAGGGAACCGCCGCGGCCCGCCTCCGGACGCCGCCCCAGATGACGGCGAGCAACCCGAACGTCGCGACGAACTCGCTCACCAGCTGGGCCAGCCCCGAGCGGTCGTGTCGCGACGCCGAGAAGAGGGCCTCGCCGAACATGACGTGGGCCACCGCGACGCCCGCGAAGGCGCCGGCGACCTGGGCCATGAGGTACGCGGGCACCTCGCGCCAGGGGAGCCCGCCCTGGCTCGCGTCGGCGAGCGTGACGGCGGGGTTGAAGTGTGCGCCGGAGATGGCCCCGAAGGTCAGGATGAGCGCCACCAGCGCGGCCCCCGTCGCGATCGTGTTCGCGAGCAGGGCGATCGCCACGTTCCCGCCGGCGAGGCGCTCGGCCATGATCCCGGACCCGACCACCGTCGCGAGCAGCAGGGCCGTCCCGAGCGCCTCGGCGACGGCCCTGCGGGTGAGATCAGCGCGCGGCGGCATCGTCGAGCCCGGACGGGGCGCAGCGCCCGGGCGCGCAGCACGGGGCCTCGCCCTTCGCGGACATCGCCGGCTGGCTCCCCATCACGGCCGCGTCGCCCTTGACCACGAACACCTCCCACGAGTTGCCGTCGGGATCCTCGATCCAGACCTTGTCCTGCACCGCGTAGCAGCAGGCCGTGTCCTCCTCCGTGAAGGTCTTGAGCTCCGCGGCCTCGAAGCGGCTCCTGGCCTCGAGCACGTCCTCCGTGCTCGCCACCTGGACGCCGAAGTGGCTCGCGTTGACGCCCGTCCGCGGCGCCTCCTGCATCGTGAGGTTCAAGGAAGGCGACGCGAGGTCGAACTTCGCGTAGCCAGGACGGCGCTTGGTGGCCCGGACGCCAAACGCCTTCTCGTAGAACGCAACCGAGGCGTCGATGTTGGATACGTTGAGAGAGACATGAGGCTTGATGATGTTCATCGCGCACCTTCCTTCCAAAAATATCGAAGTAGAGGGTAAAAAAAGAGCTATCAGCAGCACGATTTGCCGCGCTTGCAGCAGTCCTCCCAGAGGTAGTCCGTGAGGGCGCGGAGCGCGTCGTAGGCAGCGCTGTAGTAGTGAAACGTCCCTTCCGAGCGCGTCCTCAGGATGCCTGCGTCGACGAGCCGCTTCAGGTGGTGGCTCAGCGTCGAGGCAGCCAGCCCGACGTGCGCCTGGATGTCGCCAGCAGAGGCGCCCTCCGCGCCGGCCTGCACCACGAAGCGCAGGACGGAGAGCCGCACCGGGTGACCGAGCGCGGCGAGCTGCTCGGCGTGGTGGTCGAGCTTCGACGGCACGCCCTACTTCTAACAATTTCGAAGCACCGGCGCCAGCCCTTCTTCCAGAAAACACGAAGTAGCCGGCAGGCTGGTGCGCCAAGCTTGTCCATGGCTGGGATCGAGGCGTACTCGACATCATCCCCCTGGGTGCTGCTCGAAGATGGAGGGCTCGCCCGGCTGTGAGGCCGGGCCTCCGCGCTCGCTTACCGCGCGGCCGCCGGCCACTCCACCGCGACGCGCACGGCCGCGGGCTTGCCGTCGCTGGTGCACGCCAGGCGGCCTCGCGAAAGCGCCTTTTCCACGCACGCCGCGAGCGCGCGCCGCGGCGCGCCCGACAGCACCCGGGCGCGCTCGACCGAGCCGTCCTCCCGCGCGTCGAGCTGCGCCACGACCAGCCCGCCCGGCGCCGCTTCGCAGCGCGCGAGCGCCGGGGCGAGCGCGTCCAGGTTGTCGATGCCGAGCCGGTGGACCGACCGCGAGACGCGCGAGACGTGCGAGACGTCCGCCGCACGCGTGGCGTGCCACTCCTCCGCGGCGTGCAGGTTCGTCGTCGCGTCGACGACGCGCAGCTCGGGGCGCGGCCGGCCCGCGATCTCGGGAGCGGCATAGTCGACGCGCAGCACGCGCCGCCCGCCCGCCGCCTGCAGCCCCGCCGAGCTCCGGACGGCCGCGCAAAGGCAGGCCTCGCGCTTCCCCCGCGGCCCCTCGACATCGTCGAGATCGGCGATCTCGCAGCGCGCGGCGGGCGCGTCGATCAGGAGCTCGTCCGCCGCGGCGTCCTCCCCCGCGTAACATGCGGCGAGCGCGGCGGCCCGATCGCGCCAGCCGCTCGTCTCGGGCCGGCACGCGGAGAAGGGCGCCTGCTCGCACAGGGTGACGGCGCCCTCCGTCACGGCGCCGGCCCCGCCGCCGCCGGCGATGCCACCGACGAGCGCGGCGCCGTCAGGCTTCCGCTCCAGCGCCGCGAACGCCTTCTGGTAGCGCTCGAGCGGCGCGGCCGCCGGGTCCAGCGCGCCGCCGAACGTCACCATCGCCGTGTTGCCCCCGCCCACGAGCTCGACCCACAGCTCCTCGCCGGAGCTCCCGGGGAGGCCGCCTACCCGCAGGATCTCGGTCCAGCGCCACCCCGCGTCCTCGGCGCGCCGCTCGAGCGGGACCTCGTCGAAGGCGCAGCGCGCGCCCGTGGTCGCCGACACAGGACGGAGCTCCGCGTCGACCTCGTCGAGCGGGACCAGGGCGTGGTCCGGCGCCCGCTGCGCGAGGACGCTCGCGAGCGTCTGCCGCAGGGCGGCGCGCTCGTCGCGGAACAGCTCATCGTCGAGCACGGGCAGCACCGCGAGCTCCGGCCGTTCGCCGTCCTCCGGCGCCGCTGCCGGCGCCGGCGCCGGCGCTGGCAGCGGCGCCGGAGGCGGCGGAGCAGCGGCTCGGGCCGGCGCGACAGGCGCCGGAGGGCAAGGCCGAACCACAGCGCAGGCGATCCCCGAGAACGATATGGCGGTAAAAATCCAGCAATGAAGCAGTTGGCGAGCGCGGCGCGATCCGGAGGTCAGCATCGTCGGCGCCCATCCTAATGGACCCGAGGACAGGGCCGCACCGGAGGAACGCCCTCGGCCGCACGCCGCGCGAACCGCACGTCGACATGACGTGAAGCGCGCAGGCGCCGAGCCTTCTCCGCGCGGTGCTTCTCGTGTACACGCCATGTGGGAGCAAGCCCGCAGTGGCGCCGTAAATTGCTGTGACTTGTGGATGCCCTGGGTGTACAGGGGCGCCGCTCTCTTCGAGTGAGCTACCATCCTCTCCGTGATGACGCGTCGCACCGTACGAAGTCGCTCCGCCGCCCGCAGATCTCCGCGCAGCTGGCGAGGTGCGACGCGATGGTGAGCGCGGGGGCCGTGCGTGGACTGGCGGCGGTCGTCATCTCCTCATTCGCCGCGCTCACCCCCGCGGCGGCGCAGGCAGCAGAGGAGTGCGACCGCGCCGCCGCGGACGTCTCGTGGGTGCGCCTCGAGGGCGCAGAGGCGAAGTGCCCCTCGGCATCGCAGATCCGCGCCGAGGTCTCGCGGCGGCTCGGGCGGGAGCTCGTCACGTCGGGCAAGGTCACCTCGATCGAGGCCGTGGTGCAGGGCCAGCCCGGGGCCTGGTCCGCCCAGGTCCGCACCGAGGGGTGCGACGGCGCCCCCCCGACCGTCCGCGCCATCTCCGATCACGGCATGAGCTGCGACGGGATCATGGCCGCCGTCACACAGATCATCGTCCTCGCCGTCGATCCCGACGCCGAGCTCGCCTCCCCGGCTGCCCCCCCCGAGCCGCCCGCCCCCAAGCCGCCCGCCCCCGAGCCGCCTCGCCCTCCGCCCCCTCCGGCGGCCACGAGGCCGCCGGAACCGCCGTTCCCCTGGCCGGCGGAGACCAGGCCAGCGCGCCCGGCGCCGGCCCCGAGCCCGCAGCCCGCAGGGCTCTCGATCACCTGGCGCGGGTTCGCCTCGGTGGGCCTCGTCCCCTCGCCTGGCGCCGGCCTCGCGCTCGCGGGCGAGTGGGCGCTCCTGCCGCGGCTCACCCTCGAGACGGGGACGCTGTGGCTCCCGGAGCAGCACGCGACCGACCCGACGTTCGCCTTCGGCCTCACCGCGGGCTGGCTCGGCGCTTGCGCGGAGGCGATCCGCACCCGGACGGTCGCCTTCGGGCTCTGCGGCCGGCTCCTCGTGGGCGCCGTCTACGCCGTCATCGACGAGGACGAGCGGTACGTCCCCACGGATCCCGGCGCGCGGGCGTGGGTCAGCGCCAGCGCGGGCGCGCGGCTCGGCCTGCGCGTCATCGGGCCGCTGCAGCTCGAGACAGGGATCGACCTCTTCGTCCCCATGACGCGGTACAGCTTCCAGCTCGAGGGAGAGCAGCCGGTGCCCTTCGAGCAGCCGATCGTCGCCGGCGCGGCGTTCGGAGGCGTCGGGGTCACCTTTTGATGAAGGATCCCCGGGGTGCCGGCATTCACCAGGGCGTGGAGCAATGCTTACAAGCCGAGGTCCTGGGGGGCGCCAAGCAGCCGCCCCAGAGCCTCGTCTCCTTGCACGCCGAGCACGGCGGCTTCGTCTGGGCCACCCTGCAACGGTTCGGCATCCAGCAGCCCGACCTGGAAGACGCGTTCCAGGACGTCTTCATCGTCGTCCAGCGCCGCCTCCCCTCGTTCGACTGGGCGTGCCCCGTCACGACGTGGCTCTTCGCCATCTGCCGGCGGGTCGCCGCGTCGCACCGCCGCCGCGCGCACACGCGGCGGGAGCGGCTCGGCGAGGTGGTCGACGACGTGCCCGACTCCGCGAGAAGCCCCGAAGAGGCCACCTCCCAACAGCAGGCGAGATTGCAGCTCGAGGCGATCCTCGAGGCCATGGATCTCGACCGCAGGGCCGTGTTCGTCATGTTCGAGATCGAAGAGATGCCGTGCAACGAGATCGCGAGCCTGGTCGGCGTCCCCGTCGGGACCGTCTACTCGCGGCTCCATGCAGCGCGCAAAGAGTTCGCGAGTCTGTTAAAGAAGGCCGAGACCGAGCGCACGCGCAGGGGGGCGACATGAGCGATCCGAAGCGATGGATCCAGGACGGTGGGGGTGCCCCGCAGGGGGCCCGCGAGCTTCTCCTCGCCGCGTCGCGCCCGCGGGCGATGACGTCCGCCGAGCTCGCGCGCACCGCGGCCCGGGTGGCGCCGCTCGGGACGGCCGCGGGCGCCGGGACGACGCTGCCGATGTGGGTCAAGGGGCTCTTCCTCGCGGTGGGGCTCGGGCTCGGCGGGGCCGCGCTCCACGCCACCCTCGACGGCGGCCCGGGCGGGGCCGCCTCGACGGCGGCCCCGCCGATACTCACGGACCTGCCGCTGGAGCAGCTGCTCTCGCGCTCGCGCGGCGGCGCGCCCGTCGCGGCGCCGGCGCAGGTGGCCCTGGCGCCGCTGGTCGGCGCCGCGCCAGAGGTCGAGGCGCCGCGCCCGGCCGCGCCCCCCGCGCGACGCGACGCGCCTCGGAACAGCCGGCCGGCCGCGCCGGCGCCGGCCGCCCCGATCGACAGCGACGAGCTACTCCGGGAGTCCAACCTCATCGATCGGGCCAGGGCGGCGGCCACGCAGAACCCGGAGGCCGCCCTGTCGGCGGTGGGCGAGCACCAGCGCGAGTTCCCGGCGGGGCGGCTCGTCGAGGAGCGGGAGTACGTCGCGATCCGGGCGCTGATGCGCCTCGGGCGCGTCGACGAGGCGCGGGCGCGCGCCGACGCGTTCCTCGCGCGGTACCCGTCGACCTCCTACGCCGACCGCGTGCACCGGGCCGTCGGCGCCGCCCCCTGAAGAAAAACGACGCCGCAGGAGCGCCAGGCACGGCGGACATCCGGACTTCGGCGCGCGAGCGGATGTTCACAGGAATGTCAGTTCGATGAATCGATGAGCCCCACGATCCCGTCCGCCGGCGTCAACCACCCGTGGATTGGCAACGTCGCGCTCACCCCCCTCGCCCGGGGTGAGCTCGTGAGGGTCCAGTTCGCCCAGCTGCCGACGGCCACCGAGAACGCGCCGAGCGCCAATCCCCCTCCCAGCAACGTGACGCTGCTGATCAGCCTCGAGGTGATCACCAACTCGGGTCCTTGCTACCTGGACAACGTCCGGTTCGAGAGCTAGCCGCGGGCGCGCGCTCCTCGAGCGCGCGCTCATGAAGAGGACGCCGGCTCCCCCCGCCGGCGTCCTCTTCTTTCTTTTTGTCTCCTGTGTCGCAATGGGCGGGACAGCGGCGGAGATCCGAGCCAGCTGCTCTCCAGTGGAAAGCTCGTGCCTGCCTGTGGTGAGCCCCCGGATGAGGACGAGAGATCCGTTCGCGGCGTCGATTGCATGAAGGACGCGCGCGCTCGGTACATCCACCTGACAAGGGGCATGAACGACGACCGGGACGGCGCGGATCGATACGGCAGCAAGAGCGCGGCCGAGGGCCCGCCGGACGTCATGGAGGTGCATGTGGTTGCTGCCATGCGCGGCGGCGATGCCCAGGGTCCCCCGGGAAACGGGCCTGCCTGCGCCGCCAGGGCGCTGGTCCACCTGGCACCATCTCTTATGACGGATGATTTATCCGTTATAGTAGACATAAGGCCCTGGCCTTGTTATGACGCGCCCATGTCAAGCATTGCCATCATCACGGGAAGCGTCTCCGCGCGCTCCAAGACGGGGGCGCTCGCGGCCCGCATCGGGGCGCGGCTCGGGCGCGAGGGGTTCCGCGTCACCACCGTCAATGTCCGCGACCTCCCCGCCGAGGATGTCCTCTTCGGACGCGTCGACTCCCCCGCTGTCGCGGAGGCGACGCGGATCATCGCCGAGGCGGCCGGGGTCGTCATCGCGACGCCCATCTACAAGGCCTCGTACACCGGCGCGCTCAAGGCGCTGCTCGACCTCCTGCCGCAGTTCGGGCTCGCGGGGAAGGCCGTGCTGCCGCTCGCGACGGGCGGAACGCTCGCGCACGTGCTCGCCATCGACTACGGGCTGCGCCCGGTCCTCCAGTCGCTCGGCGCGCGGCACGTGCTCGCAGGGCTGTTCCTCCTCGACAAGGCGCTGCGGCTCGGCGAGGACGGGCAGCTCGAGATCGACGACGAGCTCGGGAACAAGCTGGAAGAGATCGTGAGGCCGTTCATCGACAGCGTGCTCCGCGAAGGCCTCGCGCTCCCGGCGCGCGAGGTAGCCGCCTGAGGTCCGGCCGGGGAGGGGGCGGCGCACGCGCGTGCGCGCTCTTTGAGCTCACCGCAGCTCACCGCAGCTCACCGCAAGTCCGTCGCAGGTCCACTGCAGATGCTTTGCAGGCCACATGCCAGGAACTGGCTGGCGATTCGAGGTTAGACCCATGCGCTTGCTCACCCTCCCCGCCCCGGAATCGACGACCCCCCCGACCGAGCGCGCGAGGGCCCTCGTCTTCGAGGACCCCAGATCGCAACAGCTGCTCCAGCGCGTGAAGCAGGTCGCTTTGACCGACGCGGCGGTGCTGATCAGCGGGGAGACCGGGACCGGGAAGGAGATCCTGGCGCGGCACGTGCATGAGCTCGGCGCGCGGCGCGCCCGCCCCTTCCTCGCCGTCAGCTGCGGAGCGCTGTCGCCGTCGCTCGCGGAGGCCGAGCTCTTCGGCCACGAGCAGCAGATCTGCCCGCGGGGGCGCGGCCTGTTCGAGGCCGCCGAGGGCGGCACGCTCTACCTCGACGAGGTCGGGGACCTGCCGCTCGGCGTGCAGGCCAGGCTGCTGCGCGTGCTGCAGGAGCGCGAGGCGGTCCGGGGCGGCGCGCGACGGGCGGCGCCGGTCGACGTGCGCGTCATCGCCGCGACGAGCGTCCCGCTCGAGAGCGTGGCCGCCGTGGGCAGGTTTCGCGACGACCTGCTCACCAGGCTGAGCGGCGCGACGCTCGCCGTGCCGCCCCTGCGCGAGCGGCCGGGCGACATCCTGCCGCTCGCGCGCTATTTCGTCGGGCTCCACGGGCGCCGCGCCGGGTCCGCGCCGTGCGGGCTCGCGTCGTCCGCGGTGGAGCGCCTGCTCGCGCACGCGTGGCCGGGCAACATCCGCGAGCTCGAGCAGGTCATCCGTCAGGCGCTGCTCGTCTGCCGCGCGGGCCGGGTGACGAGGGACGATCTGCGGCTCACGGCCGCCCAGCCGCAGGCGCCCGCGCCGGCGAGCGCCCAGGCCACGGTCGACGGGCTGATCGCCACGCTCGAGACGACGATCGCCGCGCTCTACGAGAGCGGCATCCCTGGCGTGCACGAGCGCGTCGAGGAGGTCGTGATCCGCGCTGTGTACCGCCGCTGCGAGCGCAACCTGGGGCAGACGGCGAGCCGGCTCGGCGTCAGCCGCGACCTCGTGCGCGCGCGGCTGCTGCCGTCGGGCGAGCTCGCGGCGCCGCCCACGTCCGAGCCCCCGGCCCCGCTGTCGAGGAGGGCCGGAGAGGTGCGGGCGGCGGTGCGGGAGCGCCTCGACTCTCCTTCCTGATTCCTGATCAGCTCTGCGAGCGCTGGGGGAGGATGTCGTTGGCGATCACCTCGCCGAACGGGCCCGTGAGGTTCGGGCGGACGTCGAGCCCCTTCCGCTCGATGGAGAGCCGCGGGAAGAGCAGCTCGGCGACGCGATAGGCCTCTTCGAGGTGCGGATAGCCGGACAGGATGAACGTCTCGATGCCGAGGTCCGCGTACTCGCGCATGCGGCGCGCGACCGTCTCGGGGTCGCCGACGAGCGCCGTGCCGGCGCCGCCGCGGACGAGCCCGACGCCGGCCCAGAGGTTCGGGCTGATCTCGAGCGCCTCGCGCCGGCCGTTGTGCAGCGCCGCCATGCGCCGCTGGCCCTCGGAGTCGAAGCGCGAGAAGGCCTGCTGCGCCGCGGCGATGGCGCGGTCGTCGAGGTGGCGAATGAGGTCGTTCGCCGCCGCCCACGCCGCCTCGGCGGTCTCGCGGACGATGACGTGCATCCGGATCCCGAACCGCACCTGGCGCTGCTCTGCGGCCGCGCGGCGGCGCACGTCGGCGATCTTCTCGGCCACGGCGGCCGGCGGCTCGCCCCAGGTCAGGTAGACGTCGTGGTGCCGCGCCGCCAGCGCGTGGGCCGCGGGCGACGACCCGCCGATGTAGAGCGGCGGGTGCGGCGTCTGGATCGGCGGATACAGGAGCTTCGCGCCCTTGACGCGCAGGTGCTTGCCCTCGAAATCGACCGTCTCGCCGGCCATGACGCGGCGCCAGATCGTGAGGAACTCATCGGTCACGGCATACCGCTCGTCGTGCCCGAGGAAGACGCCGTCGCCCTCGGCCTCGGCGGGGTCGCCGCCGGTCACCACGTTGAGCAGCAGGCGGCCGCCCGAGAGGCGATCGACCGTGGCTGCCAGGCGGGCCGCCGACGTGGGCGCGACGATGCCCGGGCGCAGCGCGACGAGGAACCGGAGCCGCTGCGTGAGCGGGATCATGGCCGACGCGACCGCCCACGCGTCCTCGCAGGACCGCCCGGTGGGGAGCAGCACGCCGTGATAACCGAGGTCGTCGGCGGCCTGCGCGATCTGGCGCAGGTAAGAGAGCGAGACGGGGCGCGCCCCCTCGGCAGTGCCGAGGTAGCGGCCGTCACCGTGCGTCGGGAGAAACCAGAAGATGTTCATCGAAGGATTGGGCTCCTCGCCCGTGCATCGCCGGGCCGCTGGCGTGCATCGCCGGGCCGCTGGCGTGCATCGCCGGGCCGCTGGCGTGCATCGCCGGGCCGCTGGCCCGGAGGCACGTTTCACGCCGCCACCGTGAAACAAGCGCGCCCCCGCGCGAGCGCTGGCCGCCGCCACGGAGCCCCGCGGGCGCGGGCGGCCACCGGTGCTGCTCCAGCAACACCTCGCGAGCACCCTTGCTGCTGGAGCAGCAGCTCGCCGAGGAGAAGGTGGCGACGTCGCGCGCGGGGCTGGAGATCACGAACGGGATGTTCGAGGTGATGGGGGCGAGCGCGACGACCGCGAGCGCCGGGATGGACCGGTACTGGCGAAACCTGCGGACGCACACGCTGCACGACCCGGTCGACTACAAGTCGCGCGAGCTCGGCGCCTACGCGCTGAACGGGGCGATCCCGGAGCCGAGCTTCTACTCCTGAGGAGAGCGGGTCATGGGACCGCGCCCCGCGGGTCAACGCCGCACGCCGGACAGCGCCCTTCCGGGACGGCGGCGCGCGGCGTGGGGCGTCGACACGCGGCACGCGCACCGCGGGGTACCGGCCGGACAGGGGCTCGCCTGACCGGGACGAGGGAAAGAGCCATCGGCGCGCCTGCGCCGTCACGAGGAGAGAGACATGGCGAGACGAGATGATGCTGCGATCCGCGAGAGCGTGAGGGCGATTGTCGCCGCCGTGATCGCGCCGAACGCCGAGCGGGTCGATCGCGAAGGGACCTTCCCGCGCGAGAACTTCGAGGCGCTCGCACGGGGTCGCGCGGATGAGTGATCACGGAAAGACTGCGCAAACGACGCAATCCACGACATCGACGGCATCGACGGGGTCGGCGGCGCGCGCCCCGGTGAAGTTCGCGTACTGGGTGCCGAACGTCAGCGGCGGCCTCGTGGTGAGCAAGATCGAGCAGCGGACGCACTGGGGCATCGACTATAACCGGAAGCTCGCCCGGCTCGCCGAGGACAGCGGCTTCGAGTACGCGCTCAGCCGGTCCGTTACATGGCGAGCTACGGCGCCGAGAACCAGCACGAGTCGACGTCGTTCAGCCTCGCGCTGCTGCTCGCGACCGAGCGGCTCCGGGTGATCGCGGCCGTCCACCCGGGGCTGTGGCACCCCGGGGTGCTCGCGAAGCTCGGCGCGACGGCCGACGATCTGTCGAGCGGACGGTTCGCGGTCAACGTCGTGAGCGGCTGATTCAAGGGGGAGTTCACCGCCCTCGGCGAGCCGTGGCTCGAGCACGACGAGCGATACAGGCGCTCGGAGGAGTTCATCCGGGCGCTCCGGGGCATCTGGACCGAGGACCACTTCTCGCTGCGGGGGGACTTCTACCGGATCAATGACTTCACGCTGAAGCCGAAGCCGGTGCAGAAGCCGCACCCCGAGATCTTCCAGGGAGGCAACTCGAAGGCGGCGCGGCAGATGGCCGCGCGGGTGGCGGACTGGTACTTCATGAACGGCAACTCCATCGAGGGCGTCCGCGCCCAGGTGACCGAGATCCAGGAGCTCGCCGCGCGCGAGGGGCGACGCGTGAAGTTCGGCCTGAACGCCTTCATCATCGCCCGCGACACCGAGGAGGAGGCGAAGCAGGTCCTGCGCGACATCATCGCTCACGCGGACGTGGAGGCGGTGAACGGCTTCGGCGAGGCCGTGCGGCAGGCCGGCCGGGCGTCGCCGGAGCGCGAGGGCATGTGGGCCAACTCGAACTTCGAGGATCTCGTGCAGTACAACGACGGGTTCCGCACGGGCCTCATCGGCACGCCCGAGCAGATCGCGCGGCGGATCGTCGCCTATCAGGCGGCCGGGGTCGACCTGGTGCTGGGCGGGTTCCTGCACTACCTCGAAGACGTGGAGCAGTTCGGGAAGAAGGTCCTCCCGATCGTCCGCGAGCTCGAGGCCGACGAGGCCCGCAAGGCGGCCTGAAGTCGTCCGGCGCCCAGGGCTCGCGGAGAGCTCTGCCAGGCCTGACCCAGGCCGGCGCCGGGATCCTCGAACCGACGCGCACGGTCAACAGCCTCCATGCGCGAGGCATGCGACATGCAACCACGCTGCGCCCGCCGGGCAGCGGGGGCGCTGGGCGCGCCGACGGCGGCCAGTCCTCCGGGCCGGGAGCGCGACCCGAGCGCAGCGATTGCGTGTCCGGCCTGACAGGCGCGCAAACGATGCTGCCGTAGGGGCTGCCGTGAGCCTCTGGATGAAGTCCAGCTTCCCTATGGAGCCGTGGCGCGCGAGATGCAAGTCCGGCAGGTGTACGGAGGTCGGCGGGCAAAACGAGGAGGGATCTGTATGGGCTCAACGCATCTCGGCATGGCAACGAGCTGTAGGCGCGCTTCGTCGGCGCCGCGCATGACACAGGGCGGCGCGACGGTCACTCCTGGCGCACGGGCGCCGGCGCCCTCCGAGAAGGCAGCCGAACCACCATCCGCCGTCGCCGGCGCGCTGGCCCGCGCCGCCGAGGCCGAGCGCGGCGAGCGCAGCGAGTCGTGGGAGCTCTGCAGCGCGCTGCTTGCCGTGGGCGTCGGCTGGCTCGCCTGGTCGTCGCAGCCAGCACCGAGCGCCCACGCCGTGCTGTTCGTCGCGCTCTGCCTGGCGCTCGTCGCGATCGAGCACCGCCGGGCCGGGGCGCGGTTCCGGAGCGCGATCGCTGCGGCCGGGGTGGCGCACGGCCTCACGGCAGGCGAGGCAGCGCGCGAGGCGTGGCGGCAGGACGCGGCCTTCCGCGCCGCCCGCGCCGCGGGGCAGGGCGTCATGGGCGCTGACGCGGAGCGCCGCTGAACGACCTCGCTCGCCGGCGGCGGCCCCGCAGCGCCTCGCGACGTCCGGCATGAATTGCGCGCCCGGCGGCCATCGTGAGGCGCCTGCCATGGGCGCACGGAGCGACACGGGGGCGGGCGGCCCGCGCACGAGACGCCGGAGCGCGGCGCCGCCCGCTAGCAGCTGGCCGCCCAGGGCTCTCCCCCTCGCCGTCTCGCGCTGACGTCATCGGCGACTCCTCCCTTGTCGCGGCGCCGTCCCCGGCCGGCTCCCTCGCGAGCGCTGCGGCGCCGCCCTCACCCGCACCGCGGGCGCCAGCCGCCCCCCACGTCGCGCTCGCGGAACTCGGGGCGCAGCTCGCTGCGGGCGTCGGGCGCGAGCAGCTCGCAGGGGTCGAAGTAATGGGTCGTCCGCGCCTGCGCGGCGATGGGCGGCAGATCGCCGGAGAACTCGGGCACGCCGGGGCAGCGATGGTGCCAGAGCGCACGGCGGTCCGGGACCTCGCCGAAGCAAAGCACCTCCTTCACGCCGCCGTTGCAGTTCGTGCTCACGACGAGCACCGGCCCCGGCAGCGGCGCGGCGCGGTGGACCCGGATGACCACGTCGTGGTGAAACTCGCCCTGCTTCCAGTGGGCCAGGAGATCGAACTCGCCATGTCGATCCCGGACCTCCTGCAGCAGCGAGCCGAGATCCATGGCGTCGGCGAGGGCTCGGACAGACGCGTGCGCTTCCATCGATGCGATGCTCCTTCTGGGCCAGCTGTTACCCACGTTGTAGCACAGTGTCCTCGCGGCGCCGGTCGCGCGCGGCTCCCGCGAAACCCGCGCGGAGGAGCGTCGCGGCGCGGTGTCGCTGAACGACAAAGACGTTGTCACCCCCGCTCAAGCCTGTTCGAGGACCGGCGGTGACTGGCCCCGGTGGCGGCCGGATTCCGACGGGGCAATGGGCAGAAATGCCCAGTGTTCTTCCCGCCTTCATGGAAGCTCTCTCCAGACCGAGGCGCGCGGCGGCTCGCCTCGCGGCGGCGCGGAACGGCGATGGCGAATGCGCCGGTGTTCCATGAGATACTCGAGACACGATGACACCGGGGGAGCGTCTGGGGGACCGCTACACCATCGAGCGGCAGGCGGGGAAGGGCGGGCTCGGCACGGTCTACCGCGCGCGCGACGCCACGAGCGGCGCGCCGGTGGCGATCAAGGTCCTGCGCGACCCGACCCCCGACAAGCGCGGCCGGTTCGCCCGCGAGGCGCGCGCGCTGGCCGCCCTCTCGCACCCCTGCATCGTCCGCTACGTCGACCACGGGCTGACGCCGGACGGCGAGCTCTTCCTCGCCATGGAGTGGCTCGAGGGGGAGGACCTCGCGGCGCGGATCGCCCGCGGGAGGCTGGAGCCCGCCGCCGCGCTCAAGGTCCTGACCCGGGTGTCCGAGGGGCTCGCTTTCGCGCACGCGCAGGGCGTCATCCACCGCGACATCAAGCCCCAGAACATCTTCCTCCCGGGCGGAGAGCTCGAGCGGGCGACGATCGTCGACCTCGGCCTCGCGCGCCTCGGGGACGCGACGTCGTCGCTGACGCACACAGGGGCGACGGTGGGCACGCCGTCGTTCATGGCGCCGGAGCAGGTGGCCGGCGAGGGCGCGGTCGACGCCCGCGCGGACATCTACTCGCTCGGGTGCGTCCTCTTCGCCTGCCTCACCGGCAGGCCGCCCTTCGCCGCGGCGCACCCGTTCGCCGTGCTGGCCAGGGTGCTCTTCGAGGAAGCGCCGCGCCCGAGCGGGCTCGCGCCCGGGCTGCCGCCGGAGCTCGACGCCTTCGTGACGCGGCTGCTCGCCAAGCGGCCGGAGGAGCGCCCGGAGGCGAGGGTGGTCCTCGCGGAGCTGCGGGCGCTCGAGGCGCTCGTCGCGGAGTCGTCGGTGACAGCGCCCGCGTCGGTCGGCCTGACGCGCCGCGAGCGGCGCCTCGTGAGCGTCATCCTCGCGCTCGCGCCCGACGCGGCGGCCGGCGGGCACATCTCCGCCGACTCGCGCGCCCCCACCGCCTCCCTCAGCGACGCCCCGCTGCTGAGCACGCTCTACAGCACGTCGCAGTCGCTCCGGCAGGTGGCGGCCCGGCACGGCGCCCACCTCGAGCTCCTGCGGGACGGCTCCCTCGCGGCCGTCATCACCGGCGCGGGCTCGCCGACGGACCTCGCCGTGAGCGCCGGGCGCTGCGCCATCGCCCTCCGCGAGCTCTTGCCCGGCGCGCGCGTGGCGCTCTCGACCGGGTGGGACGAGCTCGAGAGGACCCAGCCCATGGGGCAGGTCATCGATCGCGCGAGCGCGCTGCTCACGGGGAGCACGGCCGACCGCGCGCTCCACAACGCGGGGAGCGGGGCGCCCATCCTCCTCGACCGGATGACCGCGGATCTCCTGGGCGACCGCTTCGAGGTGTCCCTCGACGGCACGGGGCTGGCGCTGCTCGGCGAGCTCGAGCCGGCGGACGAGGCGCGCAAGCTGCTCGGCAAGCCGACGCGGTGCGCGGGGCGCGAGCGCGAGCTGATCCTCCTGCAGGCGACCTTCGACGAGTGCGTCGCCGAGTCCGAGGCCCGCGCGGTGCTGGTCACGGCGGAGGCCGGCGTGGGCAAGTCGCGCCTGCGCCACGAGCTCGCGCGGCGCCTCGCCGGCCGCGGCGAGGCCTTCGAGCTGTGGATCGCGCGCGGCGATCCGATGCGGCTGGGCGCGCCGTTCGGCATGCTGGGCCAGGTGGTCCGCCGCGCCGCGCGGCTGCTCGACGGCGAGCCGCTCGACGCGCGGCGGCAGAAGCTCGCCGCGCGCGTGGCGGTGAACGTCGCCGAGCCGCTGCGGCGGCAGGTCGCCGAGTTCCTGGGCGAGATGGTGGGCACGCCCTTCCCGGAGGACGAGAGCGTGCTGCTCCGGGCGGCGCGGCAGGACCCGAAGCTCATGGGCGATCAGACGCAGGCGGCCTGGGTCGAGCTCGCGCGCGCCGAGTGCCGGGCGCGGCCGCTCTTGCTCGTGCTGGAGGACCTGCACTGGGGCGACCGGCCCACGGTCGAGTACGTCGACGCGGCGCTCCGGGTCCTCGAGGGCGAGCGGCTGATGGTCCTCGCGCTCGCGCGCCCCGAGGTGCGCGAGGCCTTCCCGGACCTGTGGAGCAAGCGGGCGCTGACCGACCTGCGGCTCACGCCGCTCTCGCGGAGGACGTGCGAGAAGCTCGTCGGCGAGGCGCTCGCGGGGCTCGACGCCGAGGGCGTCGCGCGGATCGTCGATCGCTCGGGGGGCAACGCGTTCTTCCTCGAGGAGCTCGTGCGCGCCGCGGCGGAGGGCCACGGCGGCGGCGTCCCGGAGACGGTGCTCGCGATGATGCAGTCGCGCCTGGAGGGGCTCGCGCCCGACGCGCGGCGGGTGCTGCGCGCGGGCAGCGTGTTCGGGGGCGTGTTCTGGCGCGGCGCGGCGGGCGCGCTGCTCGGCGCCGAGGTGGACGGGCCGCACCTCGACGCCTGCCTGGAGGAGCTCGCGCGGAGCGAGCTCCTCTCGCGCCTGCAGGAGTCGACGTTCCAGGGCGAGGTGGAGTACGCCTTCCGGCACGCGCTCGTGCGCGACGCGGCCTACGAGATGCTGACCGAGGAGGACCGGCTGCTCGGCCACCGCCTCGCGGGCGCGTGGCTCGCCCAGGCCGGCGAGACCGACGCCATGGTCCTCGCCAAGCACTTCGAGCGCGGCGGCGAGCTCGAGCGCGCGATCGACTGCTACCGGCGCGCGGCCGAGCAGGCGCTCGGCGGCAACGACTACGCGGCGGTGATCGAGCGCGCCGAGCGCGCGGTCGCGTGCGGCGCGGCCGGCGAGGCGCTCGGCGAGGTCGAGACGGTCCAGGCGGAGGCGTACCGCTTCCGGGGCGAGAGCGCGGCGGCCGAGCTGCACGCGACGATGGCGATGCTGGCGCTGCCCGAGGGGAGCGCGTCGTGGTGCCGCGCGCTGGGCGTCGCGCTCTGGGCCTCCAACCTCGTGGGTCGCGGGGACGCCGTCGTCGCGATCGCCAGGACGCTGTGCGCCCGGTGGTCGGCCGAGGCGGTGACCGGGCCCGAGCTCGGCGCCATGGCGCAGGCGGCGCTGGTCCTGCTCTACATGAAGGGCCAGTGCGAGGAGACGGCGGCGCTCTCGTCGCGCATCGACGCGTCGTTCGGGCGCTTCCAGCACGACCCGACCGTCAGCGCGCCCATCCTGCGGCTGCGCACGCTCCACGCGATCCTGGCCGGGGACGTCGGCGCCGCCTGGGAGCTCTGCGAGGCGTCGGTGCGCTGCTTCGAGGCGGCTGGCGACGTGCGCGGCGCCTGCGGGGCGCGCATCAACGCCGGTCATTTCTGCAACGAGCTCGGCGCCTACGCCGACGCCGCGCGCCAGCTCCGCGCCGCGCTGGCCGACACGGGGCGGCTCGGCCTGCTGTTCATGGCGGCGGTCGCGAAGGAGAACCTCGGCCGCACGCTCCTCCTGCTCGGCGATCTCGACGAGGCGCGCGCCCTGCTCGACGACGCGCTCCGGTCGTTCATCGCGTCGGGCGACCGGCGGATGGAGGGCGGCACCTACGTCTACCTCGCGGAGGTATCGCGGGTCGCGGGGGACCTCGACCGCGCCGAGGCCGAGGCGCGCCGCGGCTGCGAGCTGCTCGCCGGCGTCGCGCCGCTCATCCCGTGCGCGCTGGGCATCCTGGCGGGGGTGCTGCTCGCCGCGGGGCGCGCCGCCGAGGCGCTCGAGGCCGTGAACCGGGCCGCGGAGCTCGCCGCCCCGATCATCGCCGCGCAGGGGCACCTCGAGGAGGGCGAGTCGCAGATCTACCTGGTGCGGGCGGAGGCCCTCGAGGCGTGCGGCGCGCACGGGGAGGCCCGCGCCGCGATCGCGACCGCCCGCGAACGGCTGCTGGAGCGCACGGCGCGGATCGCGAACCCCGCGTGGCGGGCGGGCTTCCTGGAGAACGTGCCCGAGCACGCGCGCACGCTCGCGCTCGCCCGCGCGTGGTTGGGCGAGCGCGACGGCGCAGGCCTGCCCCCGTCATGAGCGACCGCGCCGCGCGCCGGAGTAGACGGACGGCTTGAAAAGCGACCCGAGCCGGTAGCGGCCGCTCCTCACAAGGAGCTCACCCGCCCGTTGCGACGGTGCGGGTCGGGTCCTACGAAAGTAAGACGAAGAGACGAGTGCTCCCATGCCTCATGGGCGCCAAGGCAACGTCAGCGCCATGACGGCTGCCGCAGCCCCGCGCGGACACCGGGTCGTGTTACGTCGATACACGGAGGGGACGATCATGAAGTTCCATCATCCTGCGCGAAGTCCCGGTGAGGTTGTTCCCGACCAGATATCGTCTGTCTCGGATGGTGCCATCGCCCGCATGGATCGGCAAGAGAGCGCAAAAAGCGAGGGCAACCACCAGCTGGTCGATTACATGGTGAGCGCGGGGGAGGGCCACGACCCGGTGATCACGGCGACGCTCGCCAGGGCATCGATGTGGGCTTACTCGGAACTTACCGAGTTTCAGTTGATGCTGAAACAGCAGGGACTCGATTGCCTGTGTGTCAAGGTCACTTTCGAGAATGAAGCGCTCTTCGTGTCCCCGTACGCGTACTTCGCACAGAGCAGAGACGGGCGGCTGGCGATCCTCTGCTTCCGGGGAACACGGCCAGTAAGCCTCATCACGTGGCTCATGAGCACGAACGTCCGGACCGCCGCGTTCCGTTGGGGAGGATTCGTACACGGCGGCTTCTATCGCGCCACCTCGGCCCTGTGGCCGAGGCTCAAACTGTACCTGGGTGCTGCGATGAGAGGCAAATCCATCTGCCGCACTCTGCACGAGGTGCGGCCCCCCAAGTCCTGTTCTCCGCGGCGCTCGGTGGAGGGAGCCGCCAGGCGTCGCCGCGGGGCGCGAAGCGAGCCTGACGAGGCGCCCCGGTCCACGCTGAAGGCTCTCTACATCACGGGTCACAGCCTGGGCGGCGCGCTGGCGGTCCTCACCGCGGCGCGCATCTGCACCAACGGCGACGTCGAGGGACTCAGGAGCGCGCTCCGCGGCGTGTATACCTTCGGGCAGCCGATGGTCGGCGACAGGACCTTCGCCCGCACCGTCGGGAGGAAATTCGAGCGCAAGCTCTTCCGGCACATCTATCGCAACGACATCGTGCCGCGCTTACCGCCACGCACTTTGGGTCATTTCGAACATTTCGGCCAGGAGTACATCGAAAAAAGCGGCAACTGGATGTACCGAAGGGAAACGACGGAACAAGCCCCGTATTTGGTGCTGTACATGGCTTTCGGGATCCTGGCGTTGATCATGGATCAGTTCCCGCGCTTCAGGCGCGTCCGTCTGCCAGTCTCCTGGAGCGACCACTCGCCGCTATATTACCTGCTCACCTCGCAGAAGCTCGAGCCCGGATCCGAGTTCGAATGACACCGGCGCGTCACGGCGACGAAGCGTCCCAGTTGACCCATCGTGTCGGCGAGCTCATGCCCGCTCCGCTCTCTCGGTATCGCGCCGCTCGTCAGCGCGGCCGCCGGCCTCGCACGCCGTCGCGCGCCCTGAGGCCGCGGCGAGCAGATGGGGAGGCAGCGAGTCGATGACGCGCCTCCGGATGTGATGGATGAGCTTCAGCAGGTCGGGGCAGTACACGGAGGGGTTGTCGAACCGCCGCTCGCGGCTGAAGCGGTGCGGCATGTACCCGCCTCCGCACACGTCGCGCAGCTCGCAGGCGCGGCACTGCGCGCAGAGCTCGGATACGCCGCCCAGCATATTGCGCAGTATGGAGGACCGGTACGCTTCGTCGATCTCGTTGCGCAGCACGTTGATGCCGAGCTTGGTGATGCCGTTCTCGCAGCACTTGAAGGCGTCCGTCGGCTCGATGCCGCCGTCGGTCTCGATGATGATCGCGCCCACCGGCTTTCCGCCGATGTTGTCGGTGCTCATCGGATGCCCGAAGAGCAGGCGCAGGATGTTCTCGAAGTACCTCACGTGGCGATCCGGCCGATTCTGCTCGAACCAGAGATCGAAGAACTCGATCATCCAGTCGCCGTGCGACACAGCGCCCGAGGGCGGCGCGTGCGCGTGGTTCGCGTGGGGGAGGTTGACCTCCAGGCCCGGGACATCCAGGAACTGCCACAGATCGAACATCTCGCGGGGGGGGATATCCGTGTTGATCACCGCGAGCACGTTGGCGAAGATCCCGGGACCCAGACGGTGGGCTTGGAGGCGCCGGATCGCCGTCACCACGTCGTCGAACGAGCCGCGGCCCTGATGGTCCACTCGATGGCGATCATGAAACCGCTTCGGACCGTCGATGCTGAGGCCCACGCGCACGGAAAGCTCGGCGAGGAGCTCGATCCATGCATCGTCGATCAGGACGCCGTTCGACTGGACGGTGAAGCACGACGACACACCGCCCTGATCAAGCGTGAGCCTGACCTGCTCAACCCACGCGTGGAAGCGCTGCCTGCCGAGGAGCAGGGGCTCTCCGCCGTGCGCGATGATGTGCACGCCCGCGACGCCGTGCCGACCTGCGTGCGACAGGATGCGCCGACACATCGCCGCCGTGACTTCCTCGCGCATGATCGCCGGCTGGCTCCTGTAGGTCTGATCCGCCAGGTTGTACATGTAGCAATAGCTACAGTTGAGATTGCAGCGGCTCACGAGCTTGACGACATAGGTCGAGATGGGCACGGCGTGCTCTGGCTCGCCCACGACGGGCAGCCTCATCATCGGTTCCATGGCTGTGGCTTCTCCCCCACGAGGTGGTCGGCAGAGGACCACGAGGTGGTCGGCAGAGTACGGGCTGCGCCCTGCGCTCGTGCCGCCGCGCTCCCAGCGCTATACGCGCGGCCCCGGCGCAGAGGCGAAATCCTCCCACTCGCCGAGGGTGAGCGAATCGCAGCGCCTCCGGCCCTGGCGCAGCTCCGCCACCGAGAGGATGGCTGATCTCACCGCCTCTTGCCGGATGCTCGCCAGTTGCTCCTCGGTGAGCATCAGCGCGGTGAGATCGGGATTCACAGGACCGCCGTCGTGCGGCGCGGCGGCGGCTTGCGAGGACTCCTTGCTGTCCATGCTCATCTCTGAACTCCTCCCCCTGGGCGCCGGAGCTCGTCCCGAGGCCGGGAGCCCGTGCTGGTCACCGTGGGTTGCGCGGGCCCCTCCGACCACGGAGGGCAGTCCTGAAAATCACATCAGGATCGCTGTCAAGCGGCGCCTCGCGGCGCACGGGCGCACACGACGCGGCATCGTTCCGACCGATGGCTCGGTGCAGGACACCAGGACACGACGACGACCAGGGCCGCTCAGGCGGCGAGGATCGCGCGGCGCACGAACGCCATGTGGAACTGGACGCGCGCCCGCGCGGGCGTGAGCACGGTGACCACGATGGAGACGTGCTGCTCGGCGCGCACGGAGCGGAAGATGAAGTCGAAGCTCTGGACGCGCACCGGGTCGCGGGCGAGATCGAGGAAGCGCCGGGGCGCGTCACCGGCCGCGAGGACTCGCGCCGCGTCCGCCGCTGCTGCCAGCGAGCGAGGCCGCTCGTCTCCGCGCCTCCACGAGGAGGACAGAAGCATCGTGTCCTCACACCGTGCGCGCGGGCGCCCCACACGAGGCGGGCGCCGGAAGATCTTCACAGCGACATGGTCCGGTGAGCAAAGCAAACACTCGATACGAGGTGAGCTCACGCCGACTCCCCCGCTTGCGTCCGAGAGACGCGCCGCGTATCGTCGGTTGCCTGCCCTCCGCGGCGATGAAGGCGCGCAGGCCAGCCGAGATCACGCCGTGCAATCGCCCTGGCCTCTCCCGATCGTTGCCCTGACGCCGGCCTCTTGCGGGGCCGTGCGGTGGCGCATGCAGGGCGCGGAGCGGCTGACGTTCATCGTCAAGGCGACGTTCGCCCTCGTCCACGACAGGAGCGCGGAGCTCGCCGCCCCGGCGGAGCTGGTCCGCTCCGACCGGCCGCGAGACGGGCGGGGCAGCCTGGAGGAGGCGTGCGAGACAGCGCCTTACCTGCCGGGCGCAGGGGTCCTCGTGCGCGGGCACGCGGCCGCGCCGGCGGGGACGACGGCGACGGGGCTCTCGGTGCGGGTGGCGCTCTTCCGCGAGGATCGCTGGCTCCTCGACAAGGTGCTCCACGTGTACGGCGACTGGACGCGCGAGGCCCCGAGCCCGCGGCCGTTCAGCCTGATGCCGCTCGTGTACGAGCGCGCGTACGGCGGTCCGCACATCGACGCGAACCCGGTCGGCGTGGGCGGCGTGGGCGGCGTGGGCGGCGTGGGCGGCGTGGGCTCGGGGATGGCGCTGCCGAACATCGTCGATCCGGCCGATCCGCTGAGGCCAGCGGGCCTCGGGCCGATCGCGAGGCACTGGGCGCCGAGGAGAGGCCTGCTCGCGCGCGACCGGGCGCTCGATCACCCGGTCCCGGAGCTCGATGGCAGCTTCGACTTCCTCCCGGTCCCGGAGCTCGATGGCAGCTTCGACTTCCGCTATTTTCACGCCGCGCCGGCGGACCAGCAGATCGAGCCTTTGCGGGGCGACGAGTGGATCTTCCTCCAGGGGCTGCACCCGCGCTGTCCGTGGCTGCGGTCCAGGCTGCCCTCGGCGCGCGCGCTGGCGCGGCTCTACCGGACCGGGGCGGGGAGCGACGAGGGCGGACAGCCGATCGAGCTCGTCGCCGACACGCTGACCATCGACGCAGATCGCCTGCTCTGCTCGGTGATCTGGCGAGGGAACGTCGCGCTGCCGCCAGGCGACGCGCTGGCCCGGATGCGCGTCGTCGCGGGCGTCGAGGTGCCGGGGCGGCCCCTCCTGTGGCCCTCGGCGGCGGCGGGCCCGGCTTCGTCACGCCCCCGGCCTCCGGCGCCTGGCGTTGCCGGGGACGCGCCAGGGGCCGCGAGGAGCCCCGATATCGAGGGCGAGCGCACGGCGGGCGGCGACGGCAGCCCGGCCGTGGCGGGCATCGCTCGTCCGCTCGCGTCCGTCGCGATCGCCGAGGGAGCGGGCCCACCGGCAGCCCCCGGGACGGAGATCCCGGCGGGGCACTGGAGCGTTGTCACGCAGCAGGTGACGCGGCTGGGCGCGGTGCCTCCCCTGCCCTTCTCGAAGCAAAAGGAAGCGCACTGGAGCGCTGTCACGCAGCAGGTGCCGCTGCTGAGCTCGATACCTCCTCTGCCCTTCTCGCAGCAAAAGGAAGCGCACTGGAGCGCTGTCACGCAGCAGGTGCCGCCGCTGGGCCCGCCGCCTCCCCTGCCCTTCTTGCCCGCGCCCGAGCCGCCGCCACGCCCGGAGCCTCCCCCGGGGTCGGTGCCGTTCGCGATGCCCTTCGCCCGCTCCGGGCTGCACGCCTCGCTGGTCGAGCCGCCTCCTCCGGTGCGGCCGCCGCTGGCCGGGCTCGACGAGACGCACCCTGTCATCGACCAGCCGCATGCGCAGCAGGGGCAGCCGGCGGGCGCGACGCGCGAGGAGGGGGCTGCTGTCGCCGAGCAGCCTCCTTCGCAGCCGCTGCCGGCGGGCGCGACGCGCGACGGGGCTGGCGCCGTCGCGGGACAGCCTTCTTCGCCGGGGCAGCCGGCGCCCTCAGCGCTCGATGAAACGGGTCCTGTCGCGGCACAGCCGCCTTGTCCGGCGCAGCCGGCGCTCGCGAGCACCGATGAGACCAGCCCCGCTGTCGAGGGCCCGCGCTCGCCGGCCGTTGCCGCGCCCGCGCTTCAGCCGGAGCCCCCCGCGCTCGCGACCGACGCCGCGCCCGCCGAGGCGGCGTCGTCTGCGGATGATCTCGCGCCCGCCGACGCCGCCCTCCCCGACGCCGCGCCCGCCGACGCCGCCCACCCCGACGCCGCGCCCGCCGACGCCGCCCACCCCGACGCCGCGCCCGCAGAGCCGCCTCCGCCCGAGCTCGAGGCCCGGGGCCTGCGAGCGACGGTGCTCGCCCGCCTGAGGAGCGGCCAGCCGCTCTACGACCTCGAGCTCGCGGGCGCCGAGCTCGGCGGCATCGACTGGAGCGGCGCCTCCCTCGAGCGCCTGAACCTCGCCGGCGCCACGCTCGCCCGGTGCAACTTCGCCTCGGCGCGCCTCGCCAGGACCAACCTGAGCGGCGCCGATCTGACCGACGCCCGCCTCCACGCGGCCGACCTCACGCGCGCCGACCTCTCCCGCGCGACGCTGGACGGCGCGCAGCTCTGCTCGGCGATCCTCAAGAACGCGGATCTCACCTCGGCCAGGGGCGCGAAGACGAGCTTCGAGGGCGCGTCGCTGGACGGCGCCGATCTGCGGCAGGCGCGCCTGACCGAGGCGGTCTTCGACCGGGCGAGCCTCGCCGACATCAACGGGAGCAAGGCGGACATCTCCCGATCGAGCTTCGCGCACGCCAACCTCGCCGGCGCCATCCTGCGCGCGGCGAAGCTCAAGGAGGCGAGCCTCCCCTGCGCCAACGTCGATGGCGCCGATCTGCGCGAAGCCGATCTCGCCGGCGCCAACGTCTATGGAGTCAAGCTCGCAAACGCGAAGTCGAACGGTGCAATATTACGCTCCTTGGTCGAGATCGCGCCGCCCGAGGGAGACATTAACGTTTCTTCACAAGGTTGACTCCCTGACTCCTTTTCGTCTAGCTCCATAGAACGCCCTCCCTCGGGACCAACAAGGCGGAGCACTCACCACCTCGCACCCCGGAAGAGACACGGCCATGAGCGACCTCATCACGTTTTCCTCGAGCATCCTGCAGGTCCCGGCGCGCGTCGTCGGCTTCCGCGGCGTGGAGGCGATCTCGCGCCCGTACAGGTTCGAGATCTTCCTGTCGATCCCGAGCGAGGGAGAGGACGACACGAACTTCGCGGAGATGGTCGGGGCCCGGGCGCGCCTCTCGATTGACCGCCAGGACGATATCAATCCGCCCTACCTGTTCACCGGCGTGCTCGCCGGGATCGACCTCTTGCACGAGTTCGGGGGCCGCGCGCTGCTGCGGGCGGTGCTCGTGCCGCGGCTCTGGGGGCTCACGCTGTCGAAGCACAGCCGAATCTTCACGAAGAAGAGCGTCCCCGAGGTGATCCAGCTCGTGCTCGAGGAGAACGGCATCACGAGCGCCGATATCGAGCTCAACCTCGGCGGCTACGAGACCGAGGAGCACATCTGCCAGTACCGTGAGAGCGACTTCGACTTCATCTCGCGCTGGATGGAGCGGGAAGGGATCTTCTACCACTTCGAGCACACCGAGGACGGCGAGAAGCTCATCCTCCGCGACAACAAGAGCTACCCCGCCGAGCCGCTCCGCGCGCCGGTCCGCTACCACCCGCAGACGGGCGAGGACCGGAGCGCCTCCGCGTCGTTCCGCACCTTCTCCTGCCAGCACGGGGCGCTGCCGTCGCGGGTGAAGCTCAAGGACTACGACTATGTCCGGCCGCAATTCCCCCTCGCCGGCACGGCGCCCGTGTCCCGGTACGGCGCCGGGGAGATCAGCCTGTATGGCGAGCGCTTCTTCAGCGCCGACGCCGGCAAGCGGCTCGCGCAGCTGCGCGCGGAGGAGTACCTCGCCCGGGAGGCGGTCTATCAGGCCACCGGATCGCGGCTCCACCTGCGCTCGGGGTACACGTTCGAGCTCGAGGACCACCCGCGCGCGCGGTTCAACGCGAAGTACCTCGCCGTCGAGCTGCGCCACCACGGCAACCAGTCCGCGGGGCACGCCGACTTCGAGGAGCTCGTCGGGCTGGAGCACGAGGAGGCCTATCTCGTCGAGGTCTCGGCCATCCCGGCGGCGACGCAGTTCCGGGCGGAGTCGCGCACGGCGTGGCCGCGGATCTACGGTTACGAGAACGGCACGGTCGACGGCTCCGCGTCGAGCGAGTACGCGCAGATCGACGACCACGGGCGCTACCTCGTCAAGCTCAAGTTCGACGAGGCGAGCCCGCGCGACGGCAGCGGCTCCACGTACGTGCGCATGATGCAGCCGCACGGCGGCGGCGTCGAAGGGTTCCACTTCCCGCTGCGCCGGGGGACCGAGGTGGTGCTGAGCTTCCTCGGCGGCGACCCGGATCGGCCCGTGATCTCCGGCGTGGTGCCCAACGTGCTCACGCCGAGCCCGGTGACGAGCGGCAACCACACGAAGAACGTGATCCAGACCGGCGGCAGGAACCGGCTGGAGCTGGAGGATCAGGCCGGGGCGCAGCGCATCACGCTGTCGACGCCTTACTCGAACACGTACCTGAGGATGGGCGCCCCCAACGACAGCCACGAGCTCATCGCCAAGACCGACGCCAACAGCGTGTGGGACTCCGGGAGCAACTTCGACGTGAACGTCGGCAAGCAGGGCGGCGGCAACTGGTCGGTCAACGTCCGCGACCACGTCACGATGGACATCGAGGCGGGCAACTACAAGGCCAAGGCGAACGCCGGAGGAATGGAGTTCTACGCGGCGCAGAAGGTGACCTGGGAGAGCGCCGGCGAGGGCAAGGCCATCCTGGGAGACAAGACCGATCTGATCATGGGCAACCACACCACCCTGCGCATGGGTGAGTTCCTGGTCTGGACCGGCGGAACGGTGACCAACGCGACGTACGGCGACAGCACGACCTACACGATCGGCAACGTGAAGTCGGTGAACTACTCCAACACCGAGGAGATCAAGGAGGGCAATTTCAGGAGCATCGTCCACGGGAACACGTACGACGAGAAGACGGGCACGTTCGAGTCGCACACGTTCGGCACGACGAAGGATTTCAAGCACAGCGACGCCCATACGGTCACGGACGGCAGCACCTACGATCACAAGAAGGGCACCTTCACGTCGCTCACGCAGGGGGCGACCGTCGACGCCAAGCTGTCGGGGGCCCTCGAGTTCACGGTCGGGAGCAAGCTGTCGATGTCGTGCGCCGTCAACGCGGAGGTCGTCATGGGGGTCAAGCTGTCGACGAACCTCGCGGCCTCGGTGGATCTCAAGATGGGTCCGGCCGTGACCATCAAGAACGGTCCGGAGCTGGTCATCCAGAACATCAAGTTCGAGGCCGAGACGATCAGGGTCAGGAACGGGGTCTTCACGCTGAAGAACGTCGCCGCCCACATCAACAGGAGCGGCATCTTCATGGTCACCTGATGCGCGGGTGAGCCGCGCCGCGCGCTCCCCCGCGCTGGCGCTCGTCGACGGAGCGCCAGCGCCCACCCGCGCCGAGGTCCTCGCCAGGCGCTCCGGCCACAACTTACGATTCGAGCCCCATGCGCGTCATCAAGCCCCTTCGCCTCGCCGTCCTCCAGCGCGTGCTCACGATCCGGCGCAGCCATCACCTGAGCGTCGGGCTGCTCATGTTCTTCCCGCTCGACGCCCCGGAGGTGCCGCTGCCCGAGGTCTCGATGTGGCAGCGGGTGATGCCCCCGCTCGGCAAGGACGCCCTCCTCGATGAGGGCATGCCCAAGCCGCGGGGCGAGGTCCTCGTCTTCGGCAAGGCGTACTCGCCCGGGGGGGAGCCCCGGCCCGCGTTCGCCGCGGGCGTGACGGTCGGCCCGGCCGACAAGCCGCTCGTCGACAAGTCCGTCGCGGTCGTGGGCAAGCGGCGGTGGCACCACGGCGCGCCGACCGAGCCGGAGCCGATCACCGAGATGCCGCTGGTGTGGGAAAACGCGTTCGGCGGCCCCGATTACCCGCTGAACCCGAAGGGGATGGGGCTCGCGCCGGTCGAGGAGGAGGGGGCCAAGGTGCATTACCTGCCCCACCTCGAGGACCCGAAGCGCCTCCTGAAGTCGCCGGGCGACAGGCCGGCGCCCGCGTGCTTCGGGGCGCTCGATCCGACGCTCGCCTCGCGGATCGCGAAGCTCGGCACGTACGGCCCCGAGTGGCTGCAGCACGATTTCCCCGGGTTCGCGCGGGATCTCGACCCCGAGTACTTCCAGGTGGCCCCGGAGGACCAGCGCCTGCCGGACTACTTCCAGGGAGGCGAGCCGATCGGCCTCAAGCACCTCCACCCGACGCGGCCGCAGATCGGGACCCACGTCCCGAGGCTCCGCGCCCGGTGCTTCGTGCGGCAGCGGGGCGGGGCGGACGCAGACGCGACGGGAGACGGGGTGGAGGGCCTCCGGGAGGTCGCGACCCGCCTGGAGACGGTGCTCCTGTTCCCCGAGCTGGAGCGCGGCGTCGCGATCTTCCGCGGCGTCGTCCCGATCGCGGAGGACGACGCCGACGACGTGCAGCTGCTCGTCGCCGGCCTGGAGCGGGCCGACGCGCCGAGGCCGGTCGAGCACTACCGCGCCGTGGTGGAGAAGCGGCTCGACAAGGACAAGGGGCACCTCCACGCCCTGAACGACAGGGAGCTCCTCCCCGAGCCCGACCCCGACGCCCCGTCGTTCCCGGACGAGGTGATCAGCGACATGGACGAGCTCATCCGGCGCGAGGGGGCGATGGAGCAGCGGTCGTTCACGCGGACGCAGCGGGAGCTCGACAAGGCGCGGCTCAGCCTGCGGATGCTCGGGGTGGACCCGGACGATAAGCTCCCGCGGAAGATCGAGCGGCCGGCGGAGCCGAGGCCGGACGAGCTCGCGGAGCTCTCCGAGCGGATGGAGCGCGAGGCCGCGGAGCTCCAGAAGGGGTCCGAGGTGCAGCGCAAGGACGCCGAGGCGGAGGCGCGGAAGCTCTGCGCGGAGCAGGGGATCGACTTCGACGCGCTGCTCGCGAAGGGCAAGCGCGAGGGGGGCGGCCCGCCGAAGTTCAGCGCCGACACGGAGCTGGCCCGCCTGCGCGAGCTCGCCGAGGCGGGGCGCAAGGCGGGCGCGCCGCTCGAGGACCTCGAGGCGAGGCTCGCCGACCCGGCGTTCGTCGCGAGCCTCCGCACCACCGAGGAGGGCGTCCGCTCGACGTACCGCGCCTTCGCCCACCTTCTCCCGCCGGGCGAGCCCGCGGACCAGGGCACGAAATCCGGGCTGCGCGCCGAGGTCGAGCGGGCGCTCGCCGCCGGCGAGTCGCTCGCCCGGCGCGATCTGACCGGCGCCGACCTGCACGAGCTCAGCCTCGCGGGCGCCGATCTGCGCGAGGCGCTCCTCGAGGGCGCGGACCTGTCGGCGTGCGAGCTCGGCGGGGCCGACCTGTCGGGCGCGGTGTTGACGCGCGCGCTTCTCGAGAGAGCGCGGCTCGGGAAGGCCACGCTGCGCGGGGCGAACCTCGGCGAGGTGCGCGCCTCGGGCGCGAGCTTCGACGGGGCCGACCTCCGCAAGGCGGTCCTCCACAAGGCGTGGCTCGAGGGCGCGCAGCTCTCCGGGGCCGACCTCGCCGAGGCCGATCTCCTGGAGGCCAGGGTCGCCGGCGCGGACTTCAGCGGCGCCCTGGCCGACGATGTCCTCTTCTTCAAGCTCGACCTCACCGGCGCGCGGTTCACCGGGGCGAGCCTGCGCAGGGCGACGTTCTTCCAGTGCGCCGGCGCCGGCGCGGACTTCGGCGAGGCGGCGCTCGAGGACGCGGCCTTCGTCGAGTTCAAGGGCGAGAAGGCCTCGTTCCGGAAGGCGAGGGCCGCGGCCCTGCGCGTGGTCTCCGCCTCCGCGCTGCCGGGCGCGGACTTCTCCGGCGCCGAGCTCGCGCGGGCGAACCTGCGCGGGGTCGACCTGGTGGGCGCGACCTTCGAGGGCGCCTCGGCGGACGACGCCGATTTCAGCGAGGCGAACCTCCGCGAGGCGCGCCTCGGGCAGCTCGGCGGCAAGGGCGCGCGGTTCATGCGAGCCGACCTGACCGACGCGGATCTGACCGGCGCGAACCTGATGGACGCCCTGCTGCAGAAGGCGAAGGTGTCCGGCGCCCGCTTCGAGAAGGCGAACCTCTTCCGCGCGAACCTGCTCGACGCGAAGGGCGATCAGCGGACCACGTTCGCCGACGCGCACACCAAGAACGTCGTGTTCACGGGGCAGATCAAATGACGCGCGACGAGCTGCTCGCGAGGGTGGACGAGGGCGAGATCATCGCCGAGGAGGACCTGTCGGGGCTCGACCTGTCGGGGCTCGACCTGTCGGGCGTCCTCTTCGAGAAGACGAGCCTCCGCGGCGCCCTGCTGAAGGGCGCGAAGATCAGCGAGTCGATGTTCAACGACTGCGACCTCTCGGGCGCCGACCTGTCCGGCGCGCGGGCCCGCCACGCCGTCTGGACGAAGTGCGCGCTCCTCCACGCGCGCCTCGACGGCTGCGACCTGGTCTCCGCGAACTTCGCCGAGTGCGACGTGTCGCGCGCGAGCTTCGACCGCGCGAACCTCACCATCGGCAGCATGGCGAAGGGGCGCGCCGACGAGGTGAGCTTCCGCGAGGCCAACCTGGACCGCTTCTCGCTCGTCGAGACCGAGGCGGCGCGCCTCGCGCTCGACGGGGCGAAGCTCAGGCAGGCCTGCCTCATCAAGGCGGACCTGTCGGCCGCGAGCCTGCGCGGCGCGACGATGCACCTCACGGTGCTGATCCGGGCGAGCCTGCGCGGGCAGGACCTGTCGGGCATGGACCTGACGCTGGCGCAGCTCGTCGACGCCGACCTCGCCGGCTGCGACCTGCGGGGCGCGCGGCTCGTCCAGACGAACTTCAAGGGCGCGGACCTCACCGCGGCGAAGCTCGACGGCGCGGACGCCGAGCGCGGCCTCTTCATCGGCGCGCGGCTCGCCGGGGTGTCGGCCGCCGGCCTCAAGGCGCGCCAGGCGATCTTCTCCGAGGCCGACCTCGAGGCGGCGAACCTTATTGGCGCCGACCTCTACCAGGCCATCTTCCACCGGGCGGTCTGCCCACTCGCGAGCTTCCGCGACGCGGACCTGACCTACGCCGATTTCTCGCACGCGAGCGTCGAGAAGGCGGACCTTTCCCATGCGAAGCTCTTCCGCGCCCGCTTCCACCAGACGCGCGACGCGGGCGCGACCTTCACGAGCCGGTCCGCCGCGCTCGGCGACGACCCGGAGCTGCTCGAAGCCGAGCGCTGGACGCCCTGAGGGGATGCCCCTCCCGACAGCAGGAGAGAGACGATGCGAGACAATCTGGCGAGACAACGGGTGGAGACCTTCGCGATCCAGGAGGTCGGCACGGTGATCGGCGCGATCGACCGATCGCTCCAGGTGCGCGTCGGGTCGGGCGACTACGCGGCGAAGCGCGCGGTGAGCTGCCTGGTCGAGCCGGAGCTCGGCGACCGGGTGCTCGTCGCGCTGCACGACGCGGGGTGCCACGTGCTCGCGGTGCTCGACCGCGAGGGCGGCGCGCCGACGCGCCTCGTGGCCGAGGGGGACCTGGAGCTGAGCGCCCCGGCCGGGCGCGTCACGGTCACCGCGGGCGAGGGCGTGCGCCTCGTCACGCCGGCCGAGGCCACGGTGGCCGCGGGCAAGGTGCGCGTCGCCGCGGGCGAGGGGTCGCTCGCCGTCGGGGCGATGACGTACGTGGGCGAGCGGCTCGTCGCGCAGGTCGACCGCGTGAAGACGGTCGCGCGGTCGGTCGAGTCGATCGCGGACCGCTGGGTGCAGCGGCTCGACCGGGCGTACCGGTTCATCGCCGAGTCGGAGCAGGTGCGGACGCAGTACTACGAGGTCACCGCGAAGGCCGCGGTGAACATCAAGGCGCAGGCGACGCTCGTCTCGAGCGGCGAGCTGACCAAGATCGACGGTGGGCAGATCCACCTCGGCTGACAGGAGGTCACGATGTTCGCGAACACGCAGATGGGAGGCTTGGCCCTGGGCGGGCCTGACGTGTGCCTGACGCCGCCGGCGCACCTGCCGGTGCCTTATCCCAACCTGTCGGCGCAGCCGATGGGGGTGCCCGCGGCCTACAACGTGCTGTTCATGTGCACGCCGGCGCACAACATGATCACCCAGGTGCCGCTGACGAACGGCGACAACCCCGGCCTGGAGACGGGCCTCGTCTCGCACACGGTGATGGGCCCCTCGCGGCACATCACGGCGGCGTTCACCGTGCTCGTCGGCCCCGCGCCCGCCACGCGGATGACGAGCATCACGCTGCAGAACACGGTGAACTCCCCCGGGGTCAGCCTCGTTCCGAGCCAGGTCAAGGTGCTCCTCCTCGCCCCGTAGGCCGCTCGTGAAGGAACACAACCGGCTCCGGATCGAGCGCCTCACGGCGCGCTACGCGCGGCGCATCGAGGCGGCGCGCGCCCCCGCGGAGGCCGATTTCCTCCGCGAGTTCGACGAGCTGCGCGAGCGCTTGCTCCGCCCGCCGATGGAGGAGCTCGCGGTCGAGCTCCGGAAGGCGGGGCACGCGCCGCGCATCGTGATCGACGAGGGGCACGACACGCCGAGCATCGAGCTCGCCCTCGGCCTGCGCGAGGCCAAGGCGACCCGCAACGTGGTCGGGTTCTGCGTCATCCGCTGGTCCGGCTACCCGCTCCAGATCCTCGCCTACCTCGAGGTCAACCCCACGCCGTTCGATCTGGAGCGCTTCGCCAGCGCCGCGGACATCGGGGCCGATCGCGTCGAGCAGCTCCTCGTCGACGCGGTCGAGCAGATCATGGTCTGCAATGCGCCCTGAGCGCGCGGCAGCGGCGGAAGCAGCGCAAGACGGCTCGGCGCCGCGCCCCGCCCTGCACGTTCGCTTCGCTGAGCCCGCCGGAGACGGTGCGGGCTCAGCCCTGGTGCGCCTGGCCGGCGGCACGGGGACAGGTGTGGGTTTCGGGGCTATGCTCCGCGGATGAGTACCACAGAGCTCAGCGCGGCGAACTTCGAACAGACGGTCGACTCGAACGACATCGTGCTCATCGACTGGTGGGCGCCCTGGTGCGGCCCCTGCAAGGTCTTCGCGCCCGTCTTCGAGAAGGCCTCCGAGAAGCACGCGGACATCGTGTTCGCGAAGATCAACACCGACGAGCAGCAGGACCTGGCCCAGGCCTTCAACATCCGCTCGATCCCGACGCTCTTCATCTTCCGCGAGAAGGTGCTCCTCTTCGCGCAGGCGGGCTCGCTGCCCGCGTCGGCGCTCGATCAGGTGATCGAGAAGGTGCGCTCGCTCGACATGGACGAGGTGCGCGCGAAGATCGCCGAGGAAGAGGCCAAGAGGGCGGCCGGCGGAGGCGAGGCCAGCGAAGGGGCCTGAGGCGCGCGGCCGGACAGCCGGGGACGATCCGGCAGGAACGCTCCGCGCCGGGCTCGATCGCCGAGCCGGCGCGGAAGCTCACTGACAGGTATGACAGGTAGCAGCACGCGACCAGCGCGACGGGCCTCGATGAGCTCCCTCGGGTGAGGGCCGCGTGTCACCTCTTGTCGTCTTCGGGCCGTCGAGGAGCCGGAGGAACGTAGACGAAAAAGAGCGTGGGGAGAGCGTAGAAGAGCAGCCAGTGTCCCGAGAAGCCACGTATCTGGTAGACGTTCTGCTCGTGCGTCGGAGGCGCCGCGATGGCCGCTCTTGGAAAACCTCCCTTTGGACCGCGCGACATGGTCGCCTGGAAGTTGAAGGAGACATAGACGAACAGCCCGATGGCGACGACAGGCACCCAACGGGGGAAGAACCTGGCCAGGGACGACCAGTCCAACTGGACTCTGAAAGATCCGCTGCCGGGCACCTTCCACTCGATGAGCCCGATAATGAACGGGATGAACACGACGAAGATGCCCACGTGGAGCGCCCAGACGACGGGCACGGACTCATGGACCGCGATGCCCGCGTAGGACAGGACGTGAACGAGCGCGCTGAGGCCGAGGCCCGTCGCGGCCATGCCGGCGAGCAAGCGCCGGCGTGGACGTGGTTGCTGGCTGGACAGGGGGCGCTCTGACATGGCTGCACCGTCGCGCTGGTGGTTGGAGTGGTCAGGCTAGCTCTGGCTGCCGGTCTTGTCACCGCGGTAGTCGGTGGCGCCTGGGATGACGGGAAGCCAGGGCACGCGGTGCACGGTCCAGAGCTGGAAGGACGGCGGCGGCAGGTCGCTGGGCCTGTCCATGGTGCCCAGGAAGATGTCGAGCTCCCGGGACCCGTCGCGGCGCCAGAACAGCGACGAACCGCAGGTGGAGCAGAACTGGCGTACAGCGACGCTGGAGGACCGATACGTCGCGGGCGAGCCGGAGAGCAGCTCGAAGCGCTCTTCCGGGAAGGTGGCGAACGCCGGCATCGGCGCACCGCTCTGTCGCCGGCACTGGCTGCAGTAGCAGATGTTGGTGCTCGACGGCGCGCCGCGCGCGCGGTAGCGGACCGCGCCGCACAGACAGCCGCCGGTGTGGTGAGCCTCGGGCATGGACGTCGCCTCCGTGTTCCTGGATGGTGCGAGCGCCAGCCTGGCCGCTCCGGGCGCGCGCCGCAACCGCGCGCGCGGCGCCGGCGTCACGCTGAGGCCCGGAACGGACGGCAGAGCGCGTAGCCCAGGGCGCAGCCGACGCCGTAAAGCGCGAAGTCGGCCGGGTCGAATCCGCCGTTCGCGCCGAGCAGGAGCCGCCCCGGGGTGGTGCTGCGCGCGGCCCACAGCCAGGGCCACTCGCTCAGCTGGAGCAGCTCGATCGCGCACGTGCCGGCGAAGACCGCCAGCGCCAGCCGGTGGGTGCGGGCGGAGATCCACACGAGCTGCGCGGCGGCGATCCACACGACCTCGTAGAGCACCGCGCCGGCGCTGTTGCGCAGCCAGAGCGGACCGCCGTGGAACCGGGCGATCAGGCCGGCGGGGATGACCGCGGCGATGAGGAGGGCCAGCGCGACGCGCTTGCGGGCGACTTCCGTCATCAGCAGAGTCTAGCGCGTTGTCGCCCGGGTTCGTGCCTGGTTTCATGCGAGAAGGAACCGCAGAGACATGAGGGCATGGAGAAACGAGGAGGGAGAGCAAGAGTCCTTCTCTCCCCCTGTGCCCTCTGTGCCTCTGCGGCTCAATCTCTTCCCATCACGAAACCGGGAACGAGCTTGGCTAGAACGCCGATCACGTCAAGACCCGGAGAATTTTCACAGGGAGGCGGGGAGGCGGGGAGGAAGAAAAAAAATGAAGTTCTTTCTCTTGCCGTCTCTCGCTCCCCGCCTCCCCGCCTCCCTGTAAAATCCCTGCTTTTCTCGTGTTTTCAAACCGTTTGTCGCTCTAGCTAGAAGGACGAGCAAGCTTCTGTACCGCGGCGGCGCGCCACGCGGTCAAGGAGCATGTCCACCCATGTGGGGAGATCGTTCGGCGCCCCGGCGGACATTGCCCGCCCCGCCCAGCGCCCACAGGCGCATGGCGAGGTTGCGCACCGCGATGCCGCCGCGCGTGGCCGGCACGAGCAGCGCGGCCGCCGTGGTGAACGCTCGGCCCTTCGGGTCGACCAGCACGCGGTGGCGAGCCTCGTACTCGCGGAACGCGCGCGCGTGGTCGTCGGGGCTCTCGGCGAGCGCCTCGGCGAGCGTGAACGCGCCCGCGATGGCCAGGCTCGAGCCGTCGCCGAAGAGCGAGAGGCACGACGCGGCGTCGCCCAGCAGCGCGACGCGGCCGCGCGACCACGACGCGAGCCGCACGCGGCTCACGGCGTCGAAGTACAGATCGTCCGAGGTGCGCACGTGCGCGAGCAGCTCGGGCACGCGCCAGCCGGCGTCCGCGTACGCCTCGGCGACGAGCCGCTTGTGCTGCGCGGCGTCGCGGTGGTCGAAGCCCCGCGCCGCCGCCGCGCTGCGAAACATGAACGCGGCGATCGCGCGCCCGCGCGCCGGGTGGACCGCGACGGCCCGGCCGGGCGTGTTGTACATCACGACCTGGTGCGGCGGCTCGACGGCGCCCGCGAGCGGCACCGTCGCGACGAACATCCCCAGCGGCCGCACGAACGACGATTCGGGCCCGAACGCCAGGCGGCGCACCGCGGAGTGCAGCCCGTCGGCGCCGAACACCAGGTCGAACCGCCGCGGTCGTCCGCGCTCGAACTCGACCTCGACGCCGCCGCCATCCTCGCGGAGCGCGGTGATGGCGTCGTGAAAGACGTACTCCGCGTGGTCGCGGCTCGCCTCGAGCAGGATCGCCGCCAGGTCGCCGCGCGGCAGCTCGACCTCGCGGCTGCCGCGGCGCTGCGTCGCGACCCGGCCCGCGCGCCGACCTCGGTCGTCCACGAAGACCAGCTCGGTCACGGCCGTGCCCGCGTCGCGCACCCTGGGCATCACGCCCATGCGCTCGACCACGTCGACCGCGCGGCCGCGCACGTCGACGGGGCTGCCGCTCGAGCGCAGCGCCGCGGCGCGCTCGACGACGGTGCAGCGGTAGCCGCGGCGCGCGAGCCAGTACGCCAGCGTCGGCCCGGCGATGCCAGCTCCAGAGATCAACACGGTGCGATCGTTCATCACGGCCTCCATGGACGGGTACGAGCGCGCGGCTCGCTGACCATTGGTCAGGTTTTGAACGTAGAGCTTGCCCGATGGTCAGTCAACCGGTACCGTCCCCGGACCGCTCACGCCCCATGAGGACCGACGAGACCCACGCCCGCGGCGCGCCCTCCGGCGCGGTCGACCCGGGCGACACCCGCGCGCGCATCCTCGACGCCGCGCTGCGCGAGTTCTCCGCGCGCGGCTATCACGCCACCTCCGTGCGCGAGATCGCCGCGCGCGTCGGCGTGACGAAGACGGCGGTGCTCTACCACTTCCCCGGCAAGGCCGACATCCTCGCCGCGCTCGCCGCGCCGATGCTGAGCGCGCTCGAGGCCGCCGTGGAGGCGGCGGCGCGGCTCGACCCGCCCCGCGCGCGATGGGCCGTGATCGAGGGGCTGCTCGACGTGTGGCTGGCGCACCGGCGCTTGCTCCGCACGAACCTGCACGACCTGGGGCTCGCCGAGGTGGGCGGCGTCTTCGCGCGGTTCCGCGACGCGCTCGTGCGCGCCAACCACCTGGTCGCCGGCCCGCGCGCCGACTTCGCGCGGCGCGTGCGCGCGGCGCAGGCGATCGCGATGCTGAGCGACCCGGTCGTGCTCTTCGCCGACGCGCCGACCGACGCGCTGCGCGCCGAGGTCCTGCGCGGCGTCCGGCAGCTGCTCGGCGCGCGTCCCCTGACGCGGCGCGCGCGCGGGGGAGGCGCGGAGTCGGGCCCGGCGGCGGACGGCAGCGCACGACCGGGCGACGAAGGGCCGGCGCGCTCCCGGCGCGGTCGCCCGGCGGCCATGAGCGCGGCGATGGTGGCGCGGGCGCGGTCGATGCACGCGGCCGGCAGCAGCGCCGAGCAGATCGCGGCGCGCCTGGGCGTCTCGCGCGCGACGGTGTACCGGCACCTCACGCCGGTGGATGAATAATGAGATTTTTTGAGATCGTTTTGAGATTTTTTTGAGACCGATCGATTATTTTTGAGACAGCTGCGCGTAGCCCCCCCCTGGCGCGTGGCGCGCGGAGCGCGCCTCTCACGTCGCCTGGCGCCTCTGCGGTCGTCCTCTTCTGCTCGGCGCGTGACCCCGGGCCGGCCCGATCATCCCATCAGCCCGAGGACGTGGCGCGCCGCCGGGGGCATGGTCTCGGTCTCGTCCACCACGGTCATCGACACGCCGCGGTGCTCCCGCGCGACGAAGCCGCACTGCAGCGCGCGCCGCGGGGCGCCGCTCCGGTTGCGCGTCCCGGAGTGCCAGAGATGGCCGTTGAAGACGAGCACCGAGCCCGCCTCCGCCTCGACCGTCACCTCCTGCGGGTGATGGCCGGCTGGATCCGCGAGATCCTTCGGCGGCCTGCGCCGCAGCTTGTGAGACCCGGGCACCAGCCGCGTCGCGCCGTTGTCCGGCGTGACCTCGTCCAGGTACCACAGCGCGGTGACGACGTGGAACGCGCCCGGATCCCCCGGCCCGCTCCAGTCCATGTGAAGGCCCTGCTGCCCCAGGCCGGGACGCGGGCAGCGCCACGCCACCGCGCCCAGCGAGAACGGCCGGCGCAGCACGCGCCAGGCCGCCGCGAGCAGCCGGGGCCACCGGAGGGCGCGGAGGACGGCGCCCTGGTGCTCACCGAGGCGCGCCAGCTGCTGGTTGCCGCCCTGGGCCGAGCCGCCGGCGCCCCAGGCGCCCCACCCCTCGCAGTCCGCGCGCAGCGCCTCGAGCCACGCGGGCTCGACCACCGAGCGGAACAGGACGTACCCCGCGTCGTCCAGCGCCCGCCCCTCGCCGGCGGAGAGCGCAGCGGGCCCCGCGCCGAGCGCGGCCAGGGCCTCCTCGAACGCGGCGTCCCGGGGGGTCGCGGCCTCCTCCATGGCGCCCAGCATACACCGCTGCTGCCGGGCCGGGCTGCGGCGCCGCCGGCCCGCGCTCCGGCGTCACGCGCCGCCGCGCGCGGGGCGGAGCGCGAGCGGCGCGGTGCCGGCGAGCAGCCCCGCCGCGAGCGCGAGCACGCCGCCGAAGCCGACGCAGGCGCACCCGAGCGCGCCGGTCAGGGCGGCGACGGCGCACGCCGAAGCCCAGGAGGCCCCGAGCCGCTCCGACCGGCGCAGCGCGCGCGAGAGCAGCGCGCCGGCGGCGACCCCGCCCGCCAGGCACGCGGGGACGCAGATCGACACGCACCCTTCCGGCGTGCACAGGTGACCGTGGACGCGCGCCGCGTGCGCCACCGCGAAGGGCACGAGCCCCGCCGCGACCCCCGGGAGCACGCCCCGGCCGAGCTGCCGCCCTCGCCACGACAGCAGCGCCGCCGTGACGTAGAGCGCCGCGCCGATGACCGCGGTGGTGAGCGGGCGGTCGCTCATGAGCGCGGCCACGAGCGCGACAGCGAGCGTCGGGGTCGCCGCCCAGGCGGCCCGTCGCGCCCTCCCGCGCTCGTACGCACGATAGGCCCTCTCCTTCAGGCCAGCGAGCGCCTCAGGTTCCATAGATCCTCCTCCACGCCTCCCGGAGGCGGGCAAATGCGCGCTCGCGGCGCTTGCGGAACGCCGCGCCCGATATCGATGGATCGCGGTCGCCCTCCAGCACGGTCGCCCGCAGCGCCTCGCGATCCGCCTCCGCCAGCGTGCCGAGCACCTCGCGCGCCGCGTCGTCCAGATCCCGGGCGATCGCCGCGTCCTCCGGCGTGGGCGCGTCGGCCGCGATCGACGGGACGAGCTCGCCCGTCGCCTCCCTGGACCGAGCGCGCCGCCGCCGCGCCGTGCGGCACTCCCACGCCGCGATGGCGAGCGCCCAGGTGAGGGCGTCGGCCTCGGGGTCGAACGTGCTGGCGCGGTCGAAGATCTTGAGGAGCGCCTGCTGCGCCGCGTCCTCCGCGTCCGCCGCGCCCCCGAGCATGCGGCGGCAGAACGCGCTGATCGCCGGCCAGAGGGCGGCATAGACAGGATCGAACGCCGCGCGATCGCCGTCAGCCAGGCGTCTCATCGACGCGTTGAGCAGCGATCGCGCGCGGGGTTCCAACGGCTAGGTCCTCAGCCGCAGGGGCAGTCCGGGCAGGGGCAATCCGCGCACGGACAGCCGCCCGCGAGGTGCGTACCAGCATAGGCCACCGCCGGGATTCCGAGGACGGCCGCGATCAGGGTCACCTTGAGCCAACGACGCATGGGCGCTCTCCTTCGATGTTGCGGCCGGCTGTCGTCGCCGGCCTTCCCCGGCTCTAGGCGCGAGCAGGGCCGAGCGTGACACCGCGGCGATCGAAATTCTGGTGGAGGGCACGTCGCCGCTGATCTCCGCGCCTCCCGGGCCGCGCGGCGCGCGCCGCGCGCCCATTGTCCCGGCTTTGCAGGTCATTCCGCCGGACAGGCTCGACGTGCTAGGGTGTCGCGCCTATGCCCGGCCGCTTCTGTAGTGCTGCCCTTGGCGTCCTGTGGCTCGGGTGCACGTCGCGGCACGACGCCGGCCCGGGCGCCGGTCCGTCGGGGACCGCCGGCGTGGCGGTCGCGGAGCCCGCCGACGAGCGCGCCGCGGGCGCCCTGGGCGCCACCATGCCCGCGGTCGCGCCCGATCCCTCCCTCGCGGCTCAGGCCGCCGCGGCGCCGCCCGTCCCGGCCGCGGGGGAGCCGGCCAAGGCGGCGCCGCCGGCCCCGACCCACGTGTACGCGCGCAGCCGCGAGGTGCTGATCCGGGCCGCGCCGCGGCCCAAGTCCCAGTGGATCGGCCAGCTCTCGCTCGGCGGCTCGGTCCGGCTGAAGAGCGCCGCCCCCCTGCGGGGCTCCGGCGACTGCCCGGCTTTCTACGCCGTCGAGCCGCGCGGCTACGTCTGCGTCGACGGCGAGAGCGCCACCCTCGACGCGGCCGATCCGATGCTCCAGACGCTGGCCGCCCACGCCCCGCTCGTCGATCAGCCGCTGCCGTACCGCTACGGCGAGTCGCTCGGGCTCAAGCGCCTCCTGGAGGTGGAGGGCATCGCCACCCCCGAGTGGCCGTCGGGGATGCACGATCTGCGTCACATGCAGGTCCGCCCGCGGTCGTCGGTCGCGTGGACGAGGGAGGTCGAGGCCGGCGGGGCGACATGGCTCTGGGCCTCCGATCTCACGTTCGTGCCGAAGGACAAGGTCAAGCCGTACGAGGGCGCCGCCTTCCAGGGGGTACACCTCACCTCCGAGGCGCGCCTGCCCATCGCGTTCTTCCGCCGCAAGCCGCGCCCCAAGTACCGCCTCACGGAGGGGAACGGGCTCGAGAAGACGGACGCCGTGTGGGAGCGCCTCGACCGGGTCGAGCTGACGGGCAAATCGAAGCAGGTCGGCGACCGGACGTACCTGGAGACGCGCGACGACGGGAACTGGGTGCTGGAGCGGGATGCGGTGGTCGTCAGGCCGCGGAAAGGGCGGAACCCGTGGGGGCGCCCCATCCGGCTCGACGGCGGCGCGCCCGCGGCGCAGGCCGACGGGCCGAGGAACACGTGGGTCGAGATCGCGGCCCTCGACGGCTGGCTCATCGCCTACGAGGACGACCGGCCCGTCTTCGCGACGCTCATCTCGGCCGGGCGCAACGGGGCCGAGGAGCCGGAGCGGACCGAGCCGTTCGTGCCCCCTTCCACGACCCCGCTCGGCCAGTACCGCATCAACCGCAAATGGGTGACGAAGACGCTCATCACGCCCCATGTCGACGAGGACGACTGGATCGAGGCGGAGGTGCCGTGGAGCCAGCACTTCTTCAGCAAGTACCTCCTGCACGCGGCGTACTGGCACAACAACTGGGGTGACGGGCAGAGCGGCGGCTGCGTGAACCTCTCGCCGGTCGACGCGAAGTGGCTCTTTCACTGGACCGAGCCGTCGGTTCCGGAGGGGTGGTACGCGGTCCAGGCGACGCGCAAGGACCCCTCGACGCGCGTCGTGATCCACCGCTGATCCGCCGCCCCCCTGCGCGCCCTCTGCCCGCCAGAGGGGCCGTGCGAGCCGCTATTTCGCCGGCGCGTTCGCCGGCGCGCTGCTCGCCTGGTCCGCCGCGGCCATGCGCCGCATGCACAGCTTGAGTCCGGCGCGCAGGTTGCCCACCGTCGTGACGCTCGAGAGGTCGAGCCCGAGCGCGATCATCGTCTGCGCCACGTTCGCGCGGATCCCCGTGATGATCCCCTCCGCGCCCAGCAGCCGGATCGCCTTGATCATCTCGATGAGGTACCCGGCTGTCTGCGTGTCCACGGCGTCCACCCCGGTGAGGTCGAGGATCGCGTACCGAGCGTCCTTGTTCACGACCGCCGTCAGCAGGTTATCCATCACCTCGGAGATCCGCAGGCTGTCCACGACCCCCACCATGGGCAACGTCAGCACCTTGTCCCAGACCTCGATGATCGGCGTCGAGAGATCGCGGATGACGTCCTGCTGCTTCTCGATCAGCATCAGCTTGTTTTGCAGCTCGACCTCTCGCTGCCTCGCCGCCGTGGCGTCCATGGTGATGCTGACCACGCCGGGCTCCCCGCGGTCGTCGCGCACGGGGACGAACCATGTCTCCCAGGTGAGGCCGTGCGCCTCGGTGACCATGTGCGAGGCCTTTCCCGCGAGCGCCTTCTGGATGGACTCCACGGCCCCCGGAGCGCCGGCGTAGAGCTCGTAGACGTTCTTGCCGAGGTGCTCCCCGGGCCGGATGCCGGAGACCTCCAGCCCCTTGCCGTCGTGGAACCTGAAGATGCCCTCGCGATCGTACCTGCACACGGCGACCGGAAGATTGTCGAGGATCGCCCGGAGGAGCAGCGCTGCCTCGCCGAGCTTCGCCTCGGGCTCATTCCGGATCTCCGCCCCCGCCGCCGACGTCTCGTCCCCCGTCATGAGAGTCTTCTACCGCGCTCGCGCGCGGCGCGTCGAGGGTTTGTCGACCTTCACCGGAACGTTTCGTGACTGGCAGGGGGAACGTCGCACAGTCCAGCTGAGCCCGCCTGACGCCTGCCCTGCGCGGGTGGGGTACTCGCCATTTCCCGCGCCCGCGCCCGTCGGGGATCGCCAGCGGGCCTCTTCGAGCTCTTATTTCACTCTTGTTTCACTTCACCGGCGCGCTGCTCGCCTGGTCCGCCGCGGCCATGCGCCGCATGCACAGCTTGAGTCCGGCGCGCAGGTTGCCCACCGTCGTGACGCTCGAGAGGTCGAGCCCGAGCGCGATCATCGTCTGCGCCACGTTCGCGCGGATCCCCGTGATGATCCCCTCCGCGCCCAGCAGCCGGATCGCCTTGATCATCTCGATGAGGTACCCGGCTGTCTGCGTGTCCACGGCGTCCACCCCGGTGAGGTCGAGGATCGCGTACCGAGCGTCCTTGTTCACCACCGCCGTCAGCAGGTTATCCATCACCTCGGAGATCCGCAGGCTGTCCACGACCCCCACCATGGGCAACGTCAGCACCTTGTCCCAGACCTCGATGATCGGCGTCGAGAGATCGCGGATGACGCCCTGCTGCTTCTCGATCAGCGCCAGCTTGTTTTGCAGCTCGATCTCTCGCTGCCTCGCCGCCGTGGCGTCCAGGGTGACGGTGACGAACCCATCGGGCTCCCCGACGTCGTCGCGGACGGGGACGTGCCATGTCTCGAAGACGGCGCCGTACGCCTCGTAGACCTCGTGCGTCGGCTCCCCCGCGAGCCCGCGACGCAGGCCCACCAGGGCCTCCTCATGCTCCTTGTAGAGCTCGAGCACGTTCGCGCCGACGAGCTGCCCCGGCTTCATCCCGGCGGCCCCGAGCCCCTTTCCGTCCTGGAAGGTGAAGACGCCCTCGCGGTCGTACCTGGCCACGCTGATTGGAAGGTTGTCCAGGATGGCGCGGAGCACCAGCTGTGCCTCCCGCAGCTCCTCCTCGCTCTCACCCTGAGCATCCGGCCCGCCCCTCGCCCCCTCGTCCCCCGTCATGCGCAACGTTCTACCGTGCGCGCGCGCGGCTCGTCGAGGGCCAGTCGGACCTCGCCGGGCGTTTGATCCGGTGGGCCGGCCGTGAGGAAACGTCGCACCGCTTGTCGAGCTCGCCGGCCCCTCGGACGCGCGCGCGATGCCCTGGTCAGGGAACCCAGGCGAGGCGGCACTCCGCCGCGCCCGCGCCTCCCCGCGCCTCCCCGCTACCACGAGCCGGGCTCTGCGAGGCGCTCGCTTGACATGGTGTACCGTATACACCAAGCTTGGTGTGCAAGACACACGGAGGGTCGAATGTCTTTCTCGTACGAGCACCCGCGGCCGGCGCTCACGGTGGATTGCGTCGTGTTCGGCCTCGACGAGGAGGACCTCAAGGTCCTGCTCATCCGCCGGGAGCTCGAGCCGTTCCGCGGCAGGTGGGCGCTCCCGGGCGGCTTCGTGCACGTCGACGAGGCGCTGGACGACGCCGCGCGGCGGGAGCTCGCGGAGGAGACGGGGCTCTCGGGGGTGTTCCTGGAGCAGCTCTACACGTTCGGCGCCCCCGGGCGCGACCCGCGCGAGCGCGTCGTCTCGGTGGCGTACTACGCGCTGGTCAAGCTCGGGGACCACCGGGTCAAGGCGGCGACCGACGCGCGCGAGGCGGCGTGGTTCTCGGTGGACGACACGCCGGCGCTCGCCTTCGATCACGAGGAGATCTTCTCGGTCGCGCTGGAGCGGCTCAAGGGCAAGGTGCGGTATCGGCCGATCGGGTTCGAGCTCCTGCCGCCGAAGTTCACGCTGTCGCAGCTCCAGCGGCTCTACGAGCAGATCCTCGAGCGCCCGCTCGACAAGCGCAACTTCCGCAAGAAGGCGCTCGGCACCGGGCTGCTCGTGGAGCTCGACGAGGTCGAGCAGGACGTCGCGCACCGCGCGGCGCGGCTCTACCGGTTCGACCGGCGGAAGTACGAGCGGCTCGAGAAGGAGGGGTTCAGCTTCGAGATCTAGCGCCGCGCGTCGGCGAGCTCGAGCTCGCCGAGGACGAGCGCCGTCGCGACCGATGGCTCGAAGAGCTCGGCGCGCGCGGCGCGGTACTGCGCATCCGCGAAGAACCGCTCCTGCGTCGCGTGGTCGGGGAACAGGAGCGTGAAGACGCGGTTGATGCGCGCATCCCCCTTCAGCACGCGCGACACGACGAAATCATGGCCGAAGGCGCCGCCGTAGGACGAGAGGATCGGCGTCATGCGGGCGCGGTAGCTGGCGTAGGTCGCCTCGTCCGTCACCTGGAGCCCCATCAGGAGCACGTGCTTTCGGCCCTCAGCGCCCATGGGAGTACCCGCCATCCACGTTGAGCGTCGTGCCGGTCACGAAGCCGGCTCTGGCCAGGAACAGCGCTGCGTCCGTCGTGTCCCGCACCTCGCCGATCCGCCGCAGCGGGTGGATCGAGGCCATCGAATCCGCGCTTTCGCCGCTGAGCGGCGTGCGGATGACGCCGGGCGCCAGCGTGTTCACGCGGATGTCGTGGCGGGCGAGCTCGGCCGCGAGCGAGACGGTGAGCGCGTGGACGCCGCCCTTGCTGGCCATGGCGGCCGAGGCGGGCATCCCCGCCATGGCCTGCTGGACGAGCACCGTGCCGACATTGATGATCGAGCCTCCGCCGCCCTCGATCATCAGCGGCACCGCGGCTTGCGTCATCAGGAACGTCCCTTTCAGGTTGGTGGTGAAGAACCGGTCCAGGTCCTCCTCCGTGCTCTCGAGGAACGGCTTCACGCCGAAGATCCCCGCGTTGTTGATCAGCACATCGACGCCGCCGAAATGCTCCCGCGCGGCGGCGACGACCGCCCGCGCCGTGGCCCGATCGCCCACGTGGCCCGGCACGGCGACGACGCGCGCGCCGCCGTCGAGGCTCCGCCGCGCCTGGTCGAGCTTCCCCGGATCGCGCCCGTTCACGACGAGGCTCGAGCCCTCGGCCAGAAAGCGCCTCGCGAGATCGAGGCCGATACCGCTGCTGGCCCCGGTGATGATGACACGATCGATTCGGTTGGACATGGAGTGTCGCTCCCTTCTGGTCGACAACCTAGGGCCGCTCCTCGGACCATGAAAATGGTATGTTTCTATGGACTTCATAACCTCTGGTTCTGGACTCTGCGCGCGCCGCCATGACCTACGATCAGCTCGTCGCCTTCCTCGCCGTCGCGGGCGAGGGCTCGTTCAGCGCCGCCTCGGCGCGGCTGCACAAGTCCCAGCCGGCGGTGAGCAAGCTGGTGCGCAACCTGGAGAGCGAGCTGGGGGTCGAGCTGTTCGATCGCCGGGAGTACCGCGCCACGCTCACCGACGCCGGCCGCCTGTTCCACGAGCGCGCGGCGGCGGTCATCGAGAGCACCGAGGCGCTGCGGAGCTTCGGAATGCTCCTCTCGGGCAAGGTGGAGCCGATCGTGCGGCTCGCCGTCGACGCGGTGACGCCGCTCGGGCCGATCATGGACATCTTGCGCCGGGTGCAGGCGCGTTATCCGCAGGTGCGCATCGAGCTCGGCACCGAGCGGCTGGCGGGAGCCGCCGACGCGCTGCGCGAGCACCGCGCCGATCTCGCGGTCGCCACGAGGTTAGGGATCGACGCGTCCGAGGCATCCGACGTGGAGCTCGCGCGCTTCTGCGACGTGCGGGTGCTCCCGGTGGCGCGCTCGGATCACCCGGTGGCCACCTGCGGCACGCCGATCCCGCCGGCGCTGCTGCGGGCGCACGCGCAGATCGTCCTGCGCGACAGCGCGACGGGGGGCGCCTCGCCGTCCCTGAACGTGCTGCCGGGCGCCCTGCGCTGGACCGTCACCGACGTCGCGGCGAAGAAGGAGGTCATCCTGGCGGGCATGGGCTGGGGCGGGCTGCCCGAGCACGTGGTCGCCGACGCGCTCGCGACGGGCGAGCTGGTGCGGTTGCAGGTGCCCGAGTTCAGAGACGACCTCATGGAGCTGTTCGTGATGCGTCGCCGTGACCGCCCGCACGGCGTGGTCGCGCAGGCGCTCTGGGAAGAGCTGCGGCGCGACGGCCGCGTCGCCGCGGCGCCGGCGCCGGCGCCGGTCGGAAAGGCCCGGCGCCGGCCGAGGAGGGGCTGAGGCCAGGGGCTGCGCCTCGCGCATCCCGCCCGAGGGTTGACATGGTGTCGATCGGACACTAAGCTTGGTGTGTAGACAACACGAACATCGGGTGCTCGCCGCGTTCGAGCACCCACGGCCGGCATCGATGCTGGAGCGCTGACGACCGGAGCGCCGCGCGTCTCGCCGTCTGTCGGCCCGATGTCCGTCCGCAGCGCCCCCTCGCCGGGCGCAGAAGGGATGTCCATGTCTCGCGAGGTCGCTTTCTTGGCTGACGTGGGGGGAGGTTCGCTGTTCCAGGTCGCCGGCGGCACGGTGACCGGGGCTGACCACCTCGCGGTGGGGCGGCCCAACCAGGATGCCTATGCCTACCGGGCCGAGGGCGGCTGTCTGGCCGCCGTGGTCTGCGACGGCTGCGGCAGCGGCGCGCGCAGCGAGGTGGGGGCGGCGCTCGGGGCGCGGCTCGTGACCGAGCAGGTGCTCGGCGCGCTCCGGCGGGGTGGAGATATCGAGTCGCCGGTGACGTGGGAAGAGGTGCGGCGCGGGACGCTCGCGCCGCTCCGGGCGGTGGCCGACGGCATGGGCGGGAGCCTGGCCGAGGTCGTGTCGACCTACTTCCTCTTCACTGCGGTCGGCCTCGCGATCTCCGGAGACACGGCGTGCATTTTCTCGCTCGGAGACGGCCTCATCGCGCTCGGCGACGAGCTGTTGCGGCTCGGCCCTTTCCCGCGGAACGAGCCCCCGTACCTCGCGTATGGCCTGCTCGATCGCCCGCCGGGCGGCGAGGCGCCGCGCTTCACCGTGCACCGCGCCTTCCCGGCGAGCGCGCTCGGGACTGCCCTGCTGGGGACGGACGGCGCGCTCGATCTGCTGGAGTCGTCGTCGCGGCAGCTCCCGGGCGGCGGCGGCGAGGTCGGCCCGCTCTCGCGCTTCTGGGAGGACGACCGTTACTTCCGGAACCCCGACGCGGTGAGGAGGCGGCTCGCGCTCATCAACCGACAGGTGGCGCGGCCCGTGTGGAACGAAGAGCGGATGGAGCGCGAGGGCGGGCTGCTCCGCGACGACACGACGCTGGTCATCGTGCGAAGGGCGCGCGTGGCGAGCGCCTGAGGCGCGCCTGACGCGGGCGCTTCGCGAGGCCGGCGCGGCGCCTCTGGCGCTGGAGCGCGGTCACTTGATCTGGAGTTGCGCTGGATTGCGCCCGAAGGAGGCGAAGGTGGACGTGTATCTTGGTGCAAAGCGGGTCCGGCTCGACCCCAGGGCCTCGATCGGCAAGGGCGGCGAGGCGGACGTCTTCGACCTCGGCGACGGCCGGGCGCTCAAGGTGTGGAAGACGCCGGATCACCCCGATTACGCGGGGCAGGACGCCGAGCAGCGCGCCGCGGAGCGCCGCATCGAGCGCCACCAGGACAAGCTGCGCGCGTTCCCGGCGGCGCTGCCCGACCAGGTGATCGCGCCCGTCGAGCTCGCGACCGACAAGGCGAGGAAGCGCGTCGTGGGCTATGCCATGCGCCTCGTGCGCGGCGCGGAGCCGCTCCTGCGCTACGGCGAGCCGTCGATGCGCCACGGCGGGCTCCAGGCGGCCGCCGTCTCCGGGGTGCTCGCGCGCCTCCACCGGACGGTGGCGGCGATCCACGACTGCGGCGTGGTGATCGGCGACTTCAACGATCTCAACGTCCTTGTCGTCGGCGGCGAGGCGTTCGTCATCGACGCCGACAGCTTCCAGTTCGGGCCGTTCCTCTGTCAGGTGTTCACCGAGCGCTTCGTCGACCCGCTGCTCTGCGACCCTTCCCTCCCCCGGCCGGTCCTGGCGCGGCCGTATTCACGCGACTCCGACTGGTACGCGTTCGCCGTGATGGTCATGCAGAGCCTGCTCTGCGTCGGGCCCCATGGCGGCGTCTTCCGGCCGCGGTCCGCGTCGGCGCGGGTGCCCGAGAGCGCGAGGCCGCTCCGCCGCATCACCGTGTTCGATCGCGAGGTGCGGTATCCGAAGCCGGCGATCCCTTACCGCGTCTTGCCGGACGACCTCCTGGACGCGCTGTACCGCGTCTTCGTCAAGGACGAGCGCGGCGTGTTCCCGCGCCGGCTGCTCGACGCGCTCGCCTGGACGAGGTGCCCGGGGTGCGGCGTGGAGCACGCGCGCGCCGCCTGCCCGACCTGCGCGGGCGCCGCGCCGGCCGCGGTGAAGGCGTCGACGGTGGTCCACGGCGAGGTGCTCGCGACGCGGGTCCTGAGCACGCGCGGGGTGATCCTCGCCGCGTCCGTCGGGCCGGGCGGGCTCTGCGCCTTGCTCCACGAGGACGGGCGCTTCCTGCGGGAAGACGGCGCCGCCGTCATGTCCGGCGCCCCTCACCCCGCGATGCGCTTCGCGGTGCAGGGCAGCGCGACGCTGATCGGCCGGGGCGGCGAGCTCGTGGTGCTCTCGCCGGGCGCAGCGCCCGAGCGGATCCAGGTCGATTGCCTGGGGACGAGGCCGATCTTCGACGTCAACGCGCGTGCCCGCTACTGGGCGCGCGGCGGGCAGCTGCTGCGCAGCGGCAGGCTGGGCGCCGGCGCGCTCTCGGGCGAGGCGGCCGCCGTCCCGATGGGCGACGTCCTCGCCGGGCAAACGGTGTTCTGGGCAGGTCCCCGGTTCGGGCTCGGCTTCTACCGCGCCGGGAGCGTCTCGATCGCGTTCGTGTTCGACGCCGAGCGGCCCGGCCTCAAGGACACGGTCAAGCTGCCTTTCCCCGGCGGCAAGCTCACCGCGGCCACGTGCGTGTTCGACGCGGGCCCGGGCGCCGCGCCCGGCGCCGGCCGCGGGCGCGCCTGGCTCTTCCTCGCCGCCGAGCAGGCCGGGCGGACGGTGCACCGGTGCGTCGTCGTGCGCGAGGACGGCGCGGTGGAGGCGACCGCCGACGCCGACGGGGACGGCGGCTCGTGGCTCGGGTCGCTCTCGGGCAAGTGCGCTGCCTCGGGGTTCCTGCTCTCGGCGAGCGACAGCGGCGTCGTCCGCGTCGAGGTCCGCGGGGGAGCGCTCGTGGAGACGCGGCAGTTCCCCGGCACCGAGCCGTTCGTCAACCAGGCTTCCCGGCTGCTCGTCGGCCCCGAGGGGCTGTTCGTCGTCGACGCGCAGACGATCACCTTGCTTCGCATCTCGTGAATCCACGGCTGAGCTGGCGGCCCGCCATCGCGGGCCGCCCGAGAGGAGAGAGACAATGAAATCGACAGAGCTCCCGCTTCCCGCCTTCTACGATCCGAGGAACGCCGAGCGGTGGGGTTACCACCCCGACGAGACGGCGCTCCACGGCGCGGCGGCCGCGTGGCGGAAGGCGCACGGCGTGAAGCCGTCGGCGGCGGACGCGCAGAACGTCCACCTCCTGCTCATCGACGTGCAGAAGGACTTCTGCTTCCCGCAGGGGTCGCTCTACGTCGCCGGCAGGAGCGGCACGGGCGCGGTCGACGACAGCCGCCGCATCGCCGAGTTCATCTACAGGAACCTCGCGTCCATCACGAACGTCACGGTCACGATGGACACCCACTTTGCTTACCAGATCTTCTTCCCGGCCTTCTGGGTGGATCGCGAGGACCGGCCGCTCACCGCGCACCGCGAGATCACGACCGCGCAGATCGACGCGGGCGAGGTGCGGCCTAACCCGGCGGTGGCGAGGTGGCTTTGCGGCGGGAGCTACCCGTGGCTCATGAAGCAGGTCCGGTACTACTGCGAGGAGCTCGAGAAGGCGGGCAAATACAGGCTGTACCTGTGGCCGCCGCACTGCATCCTCGGGAGCGACGGGCACGCGCTCGCGGGCGTCGTGCACGAGGCGCGGATGTTCCACGCGTTCGCGCGCGGGGTGCAGTCGTGGGTGGAGGTGAAGGGCGGCAACCCGCTCACCGAGAACTACTCGGTGATGCAGCCCGAGGTGCTCACGCGGCACGACGGCCAGCCGCTGGCGCAGCGGAGCACGCTCTTCCTGAAGACGCTGCTCCACGCCGACGCGGTGATCATCGCCGGCCAGGCGGCGAGCCACTGCGTGCGCAGCTCGATCGAGGACATCCTGACGGAGATCGCGCTGACCGACCGGGCGCTCGCGAAGAAGATCTACGTCATGACCGACTGCATGTCGCCGGTCACGGTGCCCGACGGCAAGGGAGGCTTCGTCGCCGACTTCACCGCCGAGGCGGACAAGGCGCTGAGCCGCTTCGCCGCGGCCGGGATGAACCTGGTGAAGAGCACCGACCCGATCGCGCGGTGGCTCGTCTAGTCCCGCGCTGTCCGGCCCGGTGAAGAGAAGAAGAGAAAGAGAATTTGAACCACAGAGGCACAGAGACACAGAGGAAGAGAAAGAAATAGAATATATTATTCTCCCTCTCCCCTCTGTGCCCTCTGTGCCTCTGTGGTTTCACATCTCTTCTCTTCATCGAGCCATGAAAGGGCGCCGGCGAGCGCGCGACCAGCGCCGGCCGCCTCTGATTTCGCGCGCTTGAAACATGTGATCGTGGAGGTTTCGATGAACATGAGCAAGGACGACGGGAACAGGCCGGCTCGGGGTGGATCGATCGATATAGAGCAGCTCTTCGAGGCGGCGCGTGACGAGGGCGCGCTCTCGAACGAGGCGATGCAGGCGCTGCACATCACCGATCTGGGCGCCCAGATCCAGGCCGGCTTCGGCGTGCAGGTGGACGACGTCGCGTCGTCCGAGGTGGTGCTTGTCACGGTGATGCCCGACGACTCCGGGTCCATCAAGTTCGCCGGCAACGCTCGGTCGGTGCGGGACGGGCACAATCTGGTGGTCGGCGCGCTCGCCGACTCGAGGCAGCGCGACTCCATCCTGGCGCACAACCGCTACCTGAACGGGACGGTGCTGTATCCGTACTGCCCGATCGCCCAGGCGGTGAAGATGGATACGAAGAACTATGACCCCCAGCTCGGCACGCCGCTCTACGACCAGACCGTGGTGCTCCTCGGCACGGTGATCGCGAAGGCGCAGGAGTTCGCGCTGAGCGGCGTCCCGGCGCGCACGGTCACGCTGATCATCTCGGACGGCGCCGACGCGGGGTCGACGTGGGCCAAGGCCAAGGACGTGTGCGCGCTCGTCCGCGACATGCGGAGGGCCGAGGCCCACATCGTGGCGGCGATCGGCATCGACGACGGGAACACCGACTTTCGCGCTGTCTTCCGCGACATGGGCATCGAGGATCGCTGGATCCTGACGCCGAAGAGCGACGCGGCCGACATCCGCAAGGCGTTCGCGCTGTTCTCCCAGTCCGCGGTGCGCGCCAGCCAGGGCGGCGCGTCGTTCTCGAAGACGGCCGCTGGCGGCTTCGGCGGATGAGGCTCGTCAGGCGGCGGCCGCCAGGGGGAGCACGCCGTAGCGGTGGCGCAGCTCCTCGAGATCCACCGACATGACCGACCAGAAGTCCCAATCGTCCATCAGGTCGATGTTCATCCTCGTGCCTCGAACGAACGATCGCACGAGATCGTCGGCGAGCCCCGGCGTCGCGAGCATCCCCTGCTGCGACGGCGCGAGCACCGTGAGCTGGACCCCTTGCTGGAGCTGGACCAGCAAGAACACGAGGATGCCAAACGGGTTCTCGCGGCGATACCCCGCCTGGAAGGCGAGCGTCATGGCCTCTCCGCGCAGGTCGGTGCCGTAGCCAGCGAGGAGGTGGCTCAGATCGTGGGTGAGCACGCCCTCGGGCACGCCGCGCTTCTCGCCGGGAAACGAGAAGCCGTTCTCTCGGTAGAAGGTGAAGAGCGCCTTGCCGAGCGTGCCCTCCCGGTAGCCCTCGAGCGAGCGGTAGCGCGCGGCCACGGGCTCGTTCTCGAGGATTCCGGCGAAGCTCGCGAGGTTCCGGGCGAGCCCGTAGACCCCGCCCTCGTCGAGCATGCGCCGCACGCTCTTGCCGAGCAGCGCGTTGCGGCTGATGTCGATGCGCAGGAGGAGCAGCTGCCGCTCGTACAGGCGGTGGAGCTGGCGGACCGCGGGCGGGCGCGCCCCGAGCGCCGCGGCGAAGCGCTCGACCTCGAGCAGCTCGCGCTCATCGACGCGCTCGCCGCACAGGGTCATGGCGCAGAGGCCGCTCACGAGCTGCTCGCGGAGCGCGGGCTCGCGGGCGGCGCGCGCGAGCTCCTCGGGCGCGATCGGGTCGAGCGCTTCGATGTCGAATTCCGTGTGGAGGAGGTGCCGCTGCACCGCGGCGATCGCGTCGCGTCGCGGCGGGTCGAGGGGACCGGCCGAGGTGAGGACGGCCTTGATGGCGCGCAGGCCCGCGTGTGCCTGCTCTTGGCTCGGAGTGATGTAGGTCATGCCGGAAAGAATGAGGACGAGCGCGCGTCGTGTCCTTGACCGACCGCGCCAATGAGTTGACCGGGCGCGCCTCCAGGCGGAGCGACCGGGGCTCCCGTGGATGAGCCGCCTCGTCTCGATGCCCGGCCTCGGTCGACATCACGCCGGGCGCGGATCGGAAGTGGCCGCGCGCGGCGGCCCGTCCACGGTAAGCACGACGTTTCCCCGCTTGTGTCCGGCTTCGACATACCGATGCGCCTGGGCGGCGTCGGCCAGTGGATAGGATCGGTCGATCACCGCGGTCAGCTTTCCGGCCTCGATCAGGTCACGAAGGTAGGCGAGATCGGCAGGCGTCCAATGGAAATTGGAGGCTCCGCCGAGGATGCGCTTTCCTCCCACCAGGGACGTCCAGAGCATCCGCAGGATCTCCCGGATGCCAAACACGGTCACCAGGTAGCGGCCCCTGGGACGGAGGGAGCCCTCGACCTCGGCCATCGACGTCTTGCCGATCGTGTCGAAGACGATGTCATAGGCCTGGCCGTTTCTGGTGAAATCCTGCCTGGTATAGTCGATGACCTCGTCGGCGCCCAGGGACTCGACAAGGGCCAGGTTTCGTCCGCTGCAGACCCCCGTGACCCGAGCGCCGAGGGCCTTGGCGAGCTGCACCGCCGCCGTGCCGACCGCCCCGGAAGCGCCATAGACGAGGACGTTCTCGTGGGGCCGGAGCCTGGCCATGTTCCTCAGATACACCAGGGCGGTCAGCGCCCCGTTGGGGATGGAGGCCGCCTGTTCGTAGCTCAACTTGCTCGGCATGGCCGCCATGATCGCGCGCTCGGGGATGCACTTGTACTCGGCGTGGGCACCAAAGCTTGTTCCGGTGTAGCCGAAGACGGGATCCCCCTCGCGGTAGCGGGTGACGTCCTTGCCCACCGCCTCGACCTCTCCCGCGAATTCGGTGCCCAGGATCGTCCTTCTTGGCCGTCGAAACCCGAAGAGCATGCCTATCGGGAGCCAGAGCAGGGGCGGATGCTTGAACGCCCTCAGCTTCGGATCCTCGGCGGTCACCGTGGTTGCGCGGATGCGGACGAGCACGTCATGGCTCCCGGGAGCGGGCTTGTCGACCTCCGCGAGCTGGAGGACCTCCGGGGGACCGTACGCGGTGTAGACGACTGCTTTCATCGGGGGTCTCTTTCGGTTGGTGGGCGCGGCGGGGCGCGGACGCGCCGCGGCCGATTCAGTCGTGCGTCATGCCGGCGCGCCGCTTCTCCCCACGGTAGCGCCCGCTGGCGTATGGGGCCGCTCCAGGACGGAGCATCTCTGCTCCGAGCCGGCGGCTTCGATGCGGCTCGAGCGGCGGGATCGCACGCGGAGGGCTCGAGGTCTCGGCCGAGCAGCGCTAGGTGACTTGCGACGGCGGGACGCCGAACCTCTCGCGAAAGGCGGCCGCGAACTTGCTCGGATTGGTGTAGCCCACGCGCGCGGCCACCTCGCTGACGCTGTATCGTCGCTGTCGCAAGAGGCGATGGGCCTCGTCCAGACGCCGGTGGCGAAGGTACCCGTACACGGTGTCTCCAAAGAGGGTGCGGAACCCGGCCTTGAGCTTGGCTTCGTTCAATCCCGCCAGGCGAGCCAGGTCGGGCAGGCGCGGCGGGTCGTCCATGCGGGCGAGTACGATCTGTCGGGCGCGTTCCAGGCGGTCGATGTCGCACGCCGAGAGCGCCGACGATGCCGCGCGCTCGGTCTCCTCGAGGCAATCCACCATCACGGCCAGCAACTCGAGCCCCTTCGCTTCGAGGTAAAGCTGGCGCGAGGACCGCCGGGCATCACAGTGGAGGATCTCGTCGATCAGCCGGAACAACGCCGGCACGCCGGGCTGGGCATCGCTGGGATAGGCGTGCGGGCTGGACAGCACGCGCTCCACCGCGGCGGGCAAGATCTTCGTACCAAGCAGCTCGCTCAGTCGCGAGCGATCGATCTCGAGCGAGAGCTGCTCGTGATCCCTTCTGGCCCCGCAGTCATCGAAATCGAACTGCAGGCGCACCGGTCGCTTGATCTGGCTGACGTGGAATGATCCTCCCTCGAGGCGATGGCGATCCCCCGCGCTGGTCGTGAGCCGAGCCTCAGGCCCTCGCAGCACGACGAGCTTGAGCCGTGAGGCCCCATGGTCGAGCGCCATGGACCACGCGCGCTCCCATCGGAGCTTCGCGACGGTCAGGTCGATTCCTGAGCGCAGCGCGATGGATCGGGTGACCCCGGAGCGGTCCATGATGTTCCAGCGCACCTGACGCTCGACGGGGCTCAGCGCCTCGACCACCGTGGAGCCGCTCAAGACCCGCGCGGCGAACCGGTCGAGGTCCGTTTCGCTGCCGCCCATGGTCACCGCGCCCATGCCGTCCAGTGTACCACGAGGCTCGCCGCGGCTGGTTCCACCGCCTCTTCCGGAGCCCAGCGCAATCAACTGCGAGCTTCACCGATGTCGATGTGGCTCCGGACATCACCCGTTCTCGGTGCTCGCAGGGCGGTCGAACCGCCCCCGCACCACCGTTCTCGGGTTGCCGAGCCCCGCGGGTTGCGGGGCCGCCACCCGCCATGGCGCCGCCACCCACCCGCTGCGCGCGCCTCACCACGACCCCCCTCGATTTCAGCCTCCTCAACCCCTGGTACGCGCTCTGCTAGGGGCGCGGCGCATGGGAGACGCCGACATCACCTTGCGCCACCTCGCCCGAAGGCACCCCGGGGACCTGGTGCGCGCCCTCGTCCCCGAGGGCGAACCCATCGAGGTCCTCGGGTGGGTCGACAGCCAGGTCACCCACATCGAGCGTCGCCTCGACAAGGCCCTGCGCCTGCGAATCGACGGCGAGCCGCGGGTACTGCACGTCGAGTTCTGCTTCGCGCTCCGCGACGATGTCCCGGATCGCGTCTTCGAGTACCTCGGCTTCCTCTTCGCCGCGCTCCGCCTCGACGCCCCCGGCGAGCCGGTGCCGCCCATCGAGAGCGTCGCCGTGGTCCTCTCGGGCCGCAGGCGGCGCTTGCCCAGGACCGAGAAGCGCCGCACCGCGTGGCCGGGGCGGCCGTTCAGCGGCACGCACTTCCGCGTCGACGCCGTCTACCAGCGCACCGTCTCCGAGCTCCGTGCGCGCGGCAGCGTGCTCTGGCTGGTGTTCGCCCCGCTCGCGCGCGATGCGACCGAGGCGGCGCTGCGGGAGGTCGTCGCGGACATCCACGCGGCGGCGAACACCGCCGAGGAGCGGGCCGAGCTGTACACGGCGCTCCTGGTGATGGCGACCATCGATCCCTGGGGGCATAATCTGCGGAAGGAGCTCATCAAGATGATGGAGGACAAGGAAGAGGGCCTGCTCCGTCGCACGCCGATCATCGGAGAGATGATCATCGAGGCCGAGCAACGAGGCGAGCAGCGAGGCGAGCAACGAGGCGAGCAACGAGGACAGGAGCGCGGGAAGCAGGAGGCGATCGCGGAGCTGCTCGGTCGTCTCTTCGCGCGGCGGCTCGGGCGACGACCGAACGCCGAAGAAGAGCGCTCGATCATCGAGCGGGCACGCGTGCTCGGTCCGGGCGAGGTCGAGGACGCCTTGCTCGATCTCGAGGGCGAGGCGCTGGTTCGCTGGCTCGCGGAGCCGATTCGCTCATCGTGAGCTCCCGCGCCCGTCGATGCGCCCCGCTCGTCAGCCGGAGCGCCGGTACGCGGCCGGGCTGTGCCCGGTCCAGCGGCGGAAGGCGCGCGAGAAGGCGCTCACCTCGGAGAAGCCCAGCAGGAACGCGACCTCGGAGACGGTGCGGCCGCGCTCGCGCATGTGGGCGACCGCGAGCTTGCGGCGCGCCTCGTCGAGGACGCCCTTGTAACTCTCGCCCTCGTCCCCGAGCCTCCTTTGCAAGGTCCGCGCGCTCATGCCGAGGGCGCGCGCGGCCGCGGCGACGTCGGGGACGCCGCGCCCCAGCGCCTCGATGAGGTGGCGCTCGAGGGCGCCACGCACGCTGGGCTCGGCCGGCAGCCGGGCGAGCAGCTCGTCGGCGTGCCGGCGCAGCACGGCCCCGAGCGCCGGATCCGAGCGCACCGTGGGGGTGTCGAGGAACGAGGCGTCGAAGAGGACGGCGTTCTCTTCCGCATCGAAGGCGAGCGGCACGGCGAGGAGGCGGTCGTACTCGCGCCGATCCGCCGGGGCAGGATGGGCGAAGGTGACCCGGTGGGGCGCGAAGGGCACGCCGGTGAGGGCGCGCGCGCGCAGGACCCACAGGCCCACGATGAAGCTCGAGAGCTGCGGCGGCGCGGCGGCGCCGGCGAAGCGCTGCGAGATGCGGGCGCGCGCGCCGTCCACCGTCAGCCGCACGTCCACGGCGTCGTGGATCAGGCGCTGGTAGCGCAGCACGCAGCCGATCACCTCGCGCACCGTCGCGCACTGGTCGGTGACGAAATCGACGACGTCGAACAGCTGGCCGACGAGCAGCTCGGCCGCGTGCAGGCCGAACGCGGGGTCGCGCGCGAGCTCGGGGATGCGGGTCCACGCGCGGGCGACCGTGTCGTGCGGGACGCGGGCGGTGGGGTCCTCGAGCAGGGCGCGGTCGACCTCGGCCGCGGCGAGGGCCTCGCGCGGGTCGACGCCCGCGCGCGACGCGGTGAGGACGCAGAGTCGGATGGCCTTGATGCAGCCGGTGGGGCCCATGGCGCTCGCCTCACCGTCGTACCCGATTTCGCGCCCGCCTTCACGAGCGCGCGCCGTTGCCCGAGAGCAAGGCCGGCTGCGCCTCGTGGTCGCTCGCTGTCCCGGCGCGCGGCCGCCAGGCGAGCCGGCGCGTGGCCCCGCGGGACCGGCCGGCGCGACGCCGCGCCCGCGATGGGCTACGCCTGCGCCTCCGGTCCTCCGGCCCTCCTCGCGGAGCAGCAGGAGCGCGCCGGGCTCGGAGGTGGCTCTTCATGACGGTCGTGCGGTGGAAGGCACTGGAGCGGCGCGTGATCCAGCACTCGCCGTGGCGGAGGATCGAGGACGTCACCTTCGAGCTCCCGGACGGGCAAGTCCGCACGTTCTCGCTCAAGAAGGAAGGGCGGGTCGTCTGCGTCCTCCCCATCTCCCGCGACAACACGGTGATCCTGGCGCGCCAGTACCGGCCGGGGCCGGACCGGATCCTCGACGAGCTCCCCGGCGGCGGCGTCGAGCCGGGCGAGACGCCCGAGGACGCCGCCGCGCGCGAGCTGCTCGAGGAGACGGGGTATGTCGCCGGGCGGCTCCTGCCGCTCGGCCGCCCGCTCGAGTGCGCCTACTCGACGATCGAGCGGCACGCGTTCCTGGCCGTGGCGTGCGAGCGCCGGGGGGCGCAGTCGCTGGATGAGGCCGAGTTCATCGATGTGATCGAGAAGCCGATCAAAGACTTCGTCGCGCAGCTCAGGGAGGGCGCCTGCACGGATCCGGAGGTCGGATGGATGGGGCTTTACGAGCTGGGTCATCTGAACGTGCCGGCATGATCCAGCGACTCGGCGCGGGCTGGACGCCGGGCGCGCGCCCGCACATCGATCGCCGTCGAGCGCTCACCGCGCTATGCTGCGGGCCATGAGCAAGCGCGATCACGCCCTCCTGGCACCCGGCGTCGATGCGTCTGGTCGCACCCTCCACGCGCCTCCGCGGGCCGGGGCGCGCCAGCGCGCGCCGCATGTGGACGACCGGCTGGCGCCGCCCGAGACGCGGGTGGAGTACCTCGACGGCGCCGAGATCTTCGCCGCCCCGGCCGATCCGCCGCACGCGACCCAGCACTTCGATCTGACCTACGTCCTCGGCGCCCACGTCGCGAAGGGTTACCGGGGCGCGGTCGACATGCTCACCCGGGTCGACGAGGGGAGCGACTACGCGCCCGACGCCAGCGTCTTTCCGGTCAAGCCCGACCGCGGCGGCCGCCGGCGGCTCGAGGAGCTCGCGTTCGAGGTCTGCGACAAACAGGCGCTGACCGTCCCGACCAGCAAGGCGCGCCGGCTCATCGACCGCGGCGTGCGGCGGGTGTTCTGCATCCTGGTGAAACAGCGCCGCGTCCTGGAATGGTCCCGCGCGACGGACGGCTGGCAGCCGCTCCCGAAGGATGCGGTCGTCGAGGACCCGTGCTTCGTGCGGCCGCTGCCGATCCAGGCGTTGCTCGACGCCGCAAGCTCGGACGACGCCGTGGCCCGCGCGCTGCTGGACAAGCGCGTGCCCGCTCTCGAGGCAGCGCTCGCGGAAGGCGAAGCGCGCGGCGAGGCGCGCGGCGAGGCGCGCGGCGAGGCGCGCGGCGAGGCGCGCGGCGCCGCGCTCGGCGAGGCGCGCGGCGAGGCGCGCGGCGAGGCGCGCGGTGCCGCGCTCGGCGAGGCGCGCGGCGAGATCAGGATGGCGCAGGAGGCCATCACCACCGTGCTGCGGTCGCGCCGGATCGAGATCCCGGCCGACGTGGCGCACGCGATCGCCGACTGCGACGACGTCAACAAGCTGCGGCGCTGGCTCAAGAGCGCGGCCACCGCGACGACGGCGGCCGACGTGGTCGCGGGATCCCGGCGCAAGCGCTGAGCCCACGCCCCGGCGCGCCCGCCGCGCGCCGCGTCAGTCGGCGCCCCCGCCGCGGCGCACCTGCTTCTTCTCGCCCGTGCGCCGCTTGTCGTCGAGCCGCCTCGCCTTCGAGGCGCGCGTCGGCCGCGTCGGCCTCCGCAGCGCCGGCGGCTCGAGCGCCCGCAGCAGCAACACGCGCAGCTTCTCGCGCGCGTCGTCGAGGTTGCGCTGCTGGTCGCGCGTGAGCTGACTTACAATCAACAGCCGCCCCTCGGCGTCGAGCTTTCCGCGGCCGAGCTCACGCAGCCTCGCCTTGGCGCCCGCGTCGAGCTCGGGCCACGGGGCGAAGTCGAAGCGCAGCTCGACCTTCGAGGCGACCTTGTTGACGTTCTGACCGCCGGGCCCCGACGCGCGGACGGCGCTCCAGCTGAGGAGGGCGGCGGGGACGATCAGCGCATCGTTGATGACGAGGGGGTGTGACACGGCGGCTCGCTTTGCCCTGCGCCGCGCGCGACGCGCGGGCGGGGTGCCATGCATTCATATCGCGCGCAAGAAATCTCGCCAGACCGCGCGGACGATGATCGTGAACAGCGACCGCGATCCCTTCGTGTCGACGCGTGGGCGCACGCGCGCCGCGGGGGCGGCTGGATCTCGCACGGCTCCCCGGACCTCTCGCGAAGTAACGCGCAGTTGCGCCGGCGCTCGCGGCGCGGAGCTTCAATCCCGGTCCGGCGCTCCCAGGGGGAAGAGCGGCCGGAACGGCCGCGCGTCCTCCACCGCGCGGGCGAAGGACGGGCGCGCAAGCAACCGCGCGCGGTAGGCGCGCAGCACGGGAAAAGCCTCGGAGATCCGGTGCGTCCAGTCCGCGTAGAACAGCGAAGGCGCGGCCGCGCAGTCCGCCATCGTGAAGTCCGCGCCAGCGGCGGCCCAGGTCCTTCCGGCGAGCTGCCCTTCGAGCCAGGCGTAGGCGAGCTCCAGCTTCGTCGCAGCAAGGGCCAGTCCCTCCTGGCGCTTCACCGGATCACCCGTCAGCGCACCGTCTACCGCGTGCTGCACCGGGCTCATGACGTGCAGGTCGAAGAAGCGGTCGAGAAAACGCACGTCCAGCGCGGCCATCGGGTCTGCGGGCAGCAGGCGCACTGGCCCGGGATGCACGAGCTGCAGGTACTCGATGAGGATGCTGGTCTCGACGATGTTGCGCTCGCCATCCACCAGCAGCGGAAACTTGCGCAGCGGCCAGCGTTGCATCCACTCGGCCGCGTACTGCGGCGTATCCGGCCCGAGGCAACGGAACTCGAAGGGTGTGCCGTTCTCGTACAGCGCAATGAGTGCTTTCTGCGTGTACGAGGAGAAGGGATGACCGTACAGCACGAGCGACATGCGGGACTCCTGGTTCGGACCACTTGCAAATTGCAATCGGTCCGAACCCTATTCCTACCGCTTGCGAATTGCAAGTACTAGTCTCAGGAGGATGGCCGTGCCGCAGACAGGACGATCCGGCTGCCCGATCAACCTGATGCTCGAACAGCTCGGCGACCGCTGGAGCCTGATCGTCATCCGCGACGTCATGTTCGGGAACAGGCGCAGCTACGGCGAGCTGCTCGCGCAGAGCGAGGAAGGCATCGCCTCGAACATCCTCGCAGACCGGCTGAAGCGCCTGACCGCGTCCGGCCTGCTGACGCGACGCTCCGATCCGAAACACCGGCAGAAAGGGATCTACAGCCTCACGGAAGCGGCCATCCAGCTCGTGCCGCTGCTCGCGCACATGGGCGCCTGGGGCCGCCGCCATACGCGCCCGAGCAAGGAACTGTCCGTACGCGCGGAGCTGCTGGAAAAGGGCGGCGCTCCGCTCTGGAACGCCTTCATGGACGAGCTGCGCCACCTGCATCTCGGCGCGCCGCGCCCGGCGCGCTCGGTGTTCGGCGAGCTGCAGGCCGCCTACGAGAAGGCACTGACGCGCCGCGCCCGCTGAGGGACGTGGAGGGGCTACCGCCGCCGGCGGCACGGAGCCGCCACGCCGAGATCGCGCTGCTGGTCGCGGCGAACAACCGCACCGATGGTTGTATGTCGGTCAATCCGCGATGGGCAGGGGCGCGGCAGGGCTGACGAGACCTGCGCTCCGCAGCTCGCGCCAGAAATCGGCCGGCACGACCTCGTTCAGCGCAGCCCGGTCCTCCGCGATGCGGCCCGGCTTGCTGGCGCCGGGAATGACCGCGGCCACGGCCGAATTGGCCAGCGCGAACTGCAGCCCCGCCGCCTTCATGCTGACACCGTGACGGTCGGCGATCGCCTTGATCCGGGCGACCCTGTCGAGGATCTCCGGCCTGGCGGGCGCGTATTCGAAATTCGGGCCGCCGACCAGCGCGCCCGAGCTGTACGGTCCGCCCACGACGATGCCCAGGCCGCGCGCCGCGACCTCCGGCATCACGCGCTGCAGCGCGCGCTCGTGGTCGAGCAGCGAATAGCGGCCCGCCAGCAGGAACCCGTCGGGACGGGGCTCTTCAAGGGCGAGCAGCAGCTCGATGGGCTCCACCCGGTTGACGCCCAGGCCCCAGGCCTTGATCACGCCTTCGTCGCGCAGCCGGTCGAGCGCCCTGAAGGCGCCCTTGCGCGCGTTGTCGAAGATGCCGAGCCATTCGTCGCCGTAGAAATCCTGCGCGACGTCATGGACCCAGACGATCTCGATATGGTCCGTCTTCAGGCGCTCGAGGCTGTCTTCGATGGACCGCTTGGTCGCGTCTGCGGAATAGTCGTTCACGATCTTGTTCGGGCGTCCGTATCTGAAAACATCGCCCTTTTCGCCGAGGTCGCGGGCGTTCACATCCTGCACCTGGTCGAGGATGATGCGGCCGACCTTGGTGCTGATGACGTAGTCCTGGCGCGGCCGCCCGGCGAGGGCTTCACCCATGCGGATCTCCGCGAGGCCCGCGCCGTAAAACGGCGCATTGTCGAAATACCGGATGCCGTCGTTCCACGCAGCATCCACCGTCGCCCGCGCTTCCGCCTCGGGAATATCGCGGAACATGTTGCCGAGCGGCGCGGTTCCGAAGCCGAGCTTGCCGGGAATGATATCCTTGAGCTTCATTGTCAGATCCTCTCCGTGCAGTTACGCCGACGCCATCCAACGGCTGCATGTTCCAGCCGCGGAGCACGCCGCCGAGGGAGCCGGCCGTCGTCATCCACCGGGAGACCACGACGACCGGCTCGAGCGAGCTCATCACGTTCCCTTCCGCAGAGCGGCGACGATCTCCTTGGCGAGAGGGCCGCCCGACGCCGGATTCTGGCCGGTGATGAGCCGCCCGTCGACGATGACCTTCGGCTGCCAGGGATCCGTCGCGTCGTACTCGGCTCCCTCCGCGCGGAGCGCGCTCTCGAGCATGAACGGGACGTCGGCCTTGGCGTATCCCTCCTCCTCCGCGTTCGAGAAGGAGGTGAGCCGGCGACCTCGAACGAGCGGGGCTCCGTCGTCGAGGGAGACGCCGAGGAACGCGGCGGGGCCGTGGCAAACGGCGGCCACGATCTTGCCGCCGTTCCAGGCGCGGAGGACGGCGCGCTTCACGTCCGGGTCCTTCGCGATGTCCACCATCGGCCCGAGGCCGCCGGGGAAGAAGATCGCGTCGTAGTCGAGGACGTCGACCTCGGAGAGCTTGCGGCTCCGGTTCATGCGGCGCATCGCCTGGCTCTCCCGGAAGGCGCGCTGCGCGGGATCGTTTGCGTCGTATCCGTCCCACGGCGTCGCGCCGCCCAGGGGCGACGCGTACTCCACCGCGATCCCGGCGCCGTCGAACACCTCGTAGGGGTGAGCGACCTCCGGAAAGAAGAACCCCGTGGCGCGGTCGTGCGGACCGATCTTGGCTGCGTTGGTCACGATGAAAAGGACATGCTGAACACTCATTGCGCGCTCCTTTCGCTTCGAGGGATCCGGACCGTTCGGACGAGGAGGACTCTACGCGCGCTCTCGCGGGCGGGGCAGATTCGCCGCGCTTGACGGATTGGCTTACGGGATAGGACAATCCGCGGATGCCCGAGGTGGCGTCGATCCTCGACGAGCTGCGCGCGATGGCGATCTTCGCGACCGTCGTACGCTGCGGGAGCTTTGCGGCCGCCGCGCGCGAGCTGGGGCTCACCCGCGCCGTCGTGAGCCACCACGTCCGCGCGCTCGAGGCGAACCTCGGCGTGCCGCTCGCGCAGCGAAGTACGCGCAGCTTCAGCCTCACCCCGGCTGGCGAGGCGTTCCGTGTGCACTGTGAGCGCCTCGTCGTGGAGGCGCACGACGGGATCCGCGGAATGGAGCTCTTGCGCACCGAGCCGCGCGGAGAAGTCCGACTGACGTGCTCCCATCACTTCGGCAGCAAGCGAATCCTCCCTGCGCTGCTCGCGTTCCGGCGGCGCTACCCGGCGGTGCGCCTCCACGTGGCGATGTCCGACGCGAACATGGACCTCGTGCAGCAGGGGATCGAGCTGGCCGTGCGCGCGGGCCCCCTCAAGGACTCCTTGCTGCACGCGCGCAAGCTGGTCCACGAGGCCACGATGCTGTGCGCGTCGCCGGCCTACCTGCGCCGGCATCGGTCGCCGAGATCCATCGCGGATCTCGAACAACACCGCTGGGTGATATATCCGCCGAGCCAGCGGAGCGTCGTCGTGCGGTCGAACGGGAAAGACGTCGAGATCCCGGTCCAGGGGGACGTCGTGACGGACAGCGCGACCTCGAGGCTTGCGTTCGTCCTCGCCGGAGAGGGCATCGCGCGTCTGCCCGCCTACGACGCGGCCGCCCCGCTCGCGTCCGGCGATCTGGTCCGCGTGCTTCCGGAGGTCGAGACCGCCCCGCTGGAGATCTTCCTGGTCCACACCAATCGGATCGGTCCGAGCGCGCGGCTCCTGCGGGATTTCCTGCTGCAAACGGCGCGCGAGAACGAGTGGTAAGTCACATCATGCGATGACAAGGGGGCGTGCCGCCCGGCCGGTCGCCGGAAACAGGTTCCCGCGAGCCCGTGCCCGGCGACGTCGCCGATCCCGAGCCTCCCGCCCTCGGGCGTCGGGATGACATCGTAGCAGTCGCCGCCGACCTCTATCGAACATCTCGCGGGCGAGCTCGGTCTTCTTCAGGTGGCTCGCCTCCGGCCATGAGCCTTCCTTGGCGAGACAGCCGTGCTCGCCTCGTCGTCCCAGACTGTAATGGTCGCAATATCGGCTCCCGTCCCCGCCAGGTGAACTTCCTGATCTGGTGGGACGGCGACGAGAGCCGCGAGCTGCTCGACGGCAACACCGTCACGAACTTCGACGGAGAAGGTCGAGGCTTCACCGCGAGCGGCTGCACCTCGATCAACGGCAGCAAATCGGTGCCGACGCTCAGCGCGGATCTGTTCGGTGACTGGCGCGAGGAGGTCGTGTTCCTGTGCGGCGACAGCCTGCGTATCTACACCACCGATCAGATCACCCGACGCCGCATCTACACGCTGATGCACGATCCGCAGTACCGCGCCAACGTGTCGGCGCAAAACGCGACCTACAACCAGCCGCCGCACACCAGCTTCCACATCGGCGACGGCATGATCGAGCCCCCCAGGCCCAACATCACCGTGCGGTGATGCCGGCGTGCCGGCGCGCGGCCGGCGCCGCCCGCCTGCGCGCGTCCCCGCCATCCACGCGCGCGAGCCGCGGCGTGGCGGGTTGCCCCGATCCGCGCCGCGATCGAGGCACGAAGCGACACGCCGCGCGCGAGCGCCGACAGGGCCGAGCGCGCGCCGAGCCGCGCCGAGCCGCCAGGCCCGGGCGGCGCCCGCCTGGCGTCAACCGGCGGCCATCGCGGGAGCCGAGGCGCCGTCGCGCCGCACGCGGCGCAGGATGAGGTCCTCCAGCCAGCGCTCGAAGGTGTTGGCCTCGCGCTCGTCCGGGTCGTCGCGCGTCACCTCGACGCCCTTCTCGGCGCGGCCGCCGCTGCGCTCGATGATCGTCTCGACGAGCGACGTCCACGTGTACGTCTGGATCGCTCCGCCCACGGTCTCCATGACCAGGAGGTCGGCGAGGGTCGAGGCGCGGTTCCATGTCTGCACCTCGAAGCGGACCGCCCCGTCGCCGGCGGGCTCGGCCAGGAAGCGCACCGCGCCAGCGAGCGGGTGGCCCTCGAGCGTGGCGAGGGTGATCGCGCGGGGCGAGACCTCCTCGACGCGCACCTGGACGTGCCCGCGCAGCGGCAGGGCCATCGTGAGGGTCGCGCCCGGCTCGATGCGCGTCGGGCTCTCGGGCTCGGCGCCGATGACCACGGTCTCGCGGGGGGCGAGCTCCGGGAAATTGTCGCGCAGCAGCCCGATGAGCCCCTCGGCGTCGAGGCGCGAGCCGCGGATCGCGGCGCGGTAGAGCTTGCGGTGCATCGGGCCGATGCCCTCGGAAGGCAGCCGCTCGGGCAGCGAGTCGCCGAGCTTGCCCAGGCTCTCGTCGAGGGGCACCGGCTTGACGCCGAGCACGTCGAGGGCGTTCTCGCGCCCCTCGGGGATGACGTTGCCCTCGGTCACCATCGTGATCTGGTCGGCGCCGACAGGCGTCTCGATGCCGAACTTCGCCGCGAGCTTCGCGCCGGTCGACTCGATCCACGCCGGGAGCGGGACCCGGGTCGGGTGCCTGTCGGTCATCGCCTCGAAGCGGTCGAGCAGCTTGTTCATCGAGGTCACCTCGGGGCCCGCCAGGTCGAGCTCGCGCCCCGCGAGCTCGGCGCGCTCGGCCGCGATGGCGAGCGCCTCGCCGCAGTCCTCGCACCAGACCGGCTGGAACGGATCGTCGCCTTTGCCGACGAGGGGCACGACCGGCAGCGTGCGCACCATCTTGAGCAGGAGCGAGATCTGCTCGTCGCCGGGGCCGAAGACGTTGCCGGGGCGGAGGATGATCCACTCGCGCGAGAAGGTGCGGGCGATGTCCTCGCCCTTCTTCTTCGAGCGGTGGTACTCCGAGTCGCCCCTGTCGGCGCCGAGCGACGAGACGTAGACGAAGCGCAGCACGCGCGCCCGCTCGGCTTCGGCGACGATGTTGCGTGTGCCCTCGACGTTGACGCGCTCGAACGTGACCTCCGGCGGCCGCTGGGCGACCACGGCCGCCAGGTGAATGACAGCGTCGCACCCCTCGGCGGCGCCGTGCACCGACGCGGCGTCGCCGATGTTGCCGTCAAAGGCCTCGACGTCGCCCTCGAACGCCTTGCGATCGTCGCTCGCGTGGCGCGACAGGAGCCGGACGCTGTGCCCCCTCCTCAGGAGCCGCCGCACCACCTCCGGGCCCACCACCCCCGTGCCGCCGGTCACCAGAACCTTCATCGCCCGTTCTCCTTTGCACCCATCAGGTGGCCGACCACAGGCGAAGGCTGTGCCAGGCCGCCGCCTGCGGTGTGCCCGACATTTGCCTGAGCGCAGCGTATGAGCCCCCGCGCGGCCGCCGCGCCGCGATCCTCGACCGATGCGAAGCGCCCCGCGGCCGCCCCGCAGCGACCGGCGGCCGGTGCGAAGCGCCCCGCGGCCGCCGCACCGGGGCCGCTCGTGACGCCCGATGGCCGCTACCTGATCGTGCGCGGGCGCCTGTGGCGCCGGGCCAACCCCTCGCTGCCGGAGGACACGCGGAAGCGCCTCGTGGCCGAGCTCATGGCGGCGCGGCGCGAGGTCGGGCGCGCGCTGCGCGCGGGCGACGAGCGGGCGCTGCGGGCGGCCCGCGGCCGCGTGAACGAGGCGAAGATCGCCCTGGGCGAGCGGGGTCCGCCGTGGTGGAGCGACGGCGCGCCCGACGAGAACCGGCGCCTCGTCGCCTCGACGGGCTACGCGCGCTGGTACGAGGGGCTCCGCCGAGGGGAGGCGCCCGCGCCGTAGAGTCGCCCCGTGCAGGGCCAGCCCGACCTCTCCGCCTCGCCGCCGGGAGCGCCGCGCCGCGGCCGCGCGCCCGCTCGGCGGGTGAGCCCGCTGCGCTGGTTCGGGGCTGCGCGCGGCACGCACCAGCCCGAATTGCATGTGGACCACCGAGCGACACGCGACGACGTGGCTGGCGCCCTGGCGCCGAGCGCCACGGACGTGCAGTTTTACCGCCGGCTCCGCGACAGCATCGGCCTGCCGGCGGCCTGGATCACGAACGGGCTGGACACGGCCCGCTTCTCCGCTGCCGCGTTCGAAGTCCTGGCGGCCGCGGAGTAGGCCTCCCCCGGCAGGAGAGCTCGCCGACGCCGAGGATCCCCATCCACCCTGGCATCCTCGTTGTCGAAGCGCAGATCTTGAATCGCGGCGGGGAGCCGGCGCTCGGCTACCGCGTGCAGAGGCAGGTCGTACAGCCGGCCCACCGACAGACGCCGGAGCCGGGGCCGTCGCACTTCGCGTCGCAGTCGCTGTTCTTGACGCACTCCCAGCACGCCGCGGGCTCCGCCTCCGTGGCCGCCGCCGCGGGGGTCTCCGTGGCCGCCGCCGCGGGGGCGCCGGCGGCGCACACCCAGAGGCCCACGCCGGAAAGCAGAAGCACGGAGGCAAAGGCCCGTCGAATCATCCTCGTCATCGTGAGCTCCTTTCGATCTCGCCGCCTCGGATAAGGCCCGAAACGAGGAGATGTTCAGGAAGGTAGCTTACTGGCGCGCTGTCTTCCGGTCACCCAGGTTCCTCGACGAGGAGCCGGGATCTCGGTCGTTCCATTTGCATTGAACAATTCAGCCCTCAACGCGCCGACTGCCAGAGCTCGATCGGATTGCCGGACGGGTCGTCGAGCAGGATCTGGGAGCCGCCGACTCCCCTCACGACGTCGTTGCGGAACCGCAGTCCGGCCTCGCGGAGCCGGGCTACCTCGGCGTTGAGATCGGCCACTGGCAGCTGGATGCGGTTCCAGCCGCCGGGGACAGGCTGGCGCCCGTCGGGCATGGGCCGCGCGCCGGAGCTGGCCTTCCCGCTGAGCAGGAGCCGCAGGTCGCCGCGGGTGACGGACGCGAACGCGGGTCGGGCGTCGGTCTGGAGCGCGAAGCCGAGGTGCGTCGTGTAGAAGGCAATGGCGGCGTCGACATCGTCGACCATGTAGCGGACGCTGACGGTGCTCATGGGCTGAAGGGCTCCTCGCGGTGATGCGCTCGGTAAGGGGGTGCAGCTGGACAGCCATGCTCCGTACAGGACCGACCAGGCCTTGAACGCCGGCCGCGCGAGGATCGATCGTCTTTTTCTGCTGAAGCACATGAAACGCGCGTCCTCCGTTCCTCGGGGGACAAGATACCTGTGCGCTCGCAGATGACCATGAGGAACGCGGGCAAAGCATTGTCAACCACAGGTTAACGACCTACCCTCGCCGCCGTGGACCTCTTCACCGGCGTGATCCCGTTCGTCTGCGTGGCGGAGGCAGGTGGCTTCCGCGCCGCGGCCGCGCGCCTCGGCGTCACGGCCGCCGCGGTGAGCAAGTCGGTGGCCAAGCTGGAAGCCGAGCTCGGGGTCGTGCTCCTCGAGCGCACGTCGCGCCACGTCGCGCTCACGCCAGAGGGCGCGATGTTTCTCGAGCGCTGTCGCGGGGCGATGGCGCAGCTCCAGGCGGGGCGCGAGCAGGTCGCCGGCGCGCAGCGGGAGCCGCACGGCACGCTGCGCGTGACGTTGCCGCCGGTGCTCGGTCGCAGCGTCCTGCCGGTCGTCGCGCGGCTGTCGGCGCGTTACCCGCGGCTGTCGATCCGGCTCGTCGTCACCAACCGCCTCCTGCGGCTCGCGGAGGAGGAGATCGATGTCGCGCTGCGCCTGGGGCCGCTCGCGAACTCATCGCTCATCGCGCGCGCGCTGCGGACTCCGCGCTGGATCACCGTCGCCGCCCCGGCTTACCTCGCGAGCCGGAGTGCGCCGACCTCGCCGGCTGACCTCGCGCGGCACGAGTGCATCAAGTTCGTGCTGCGCGGCAAGGTCGTCGAGTGGAGCTTCCGCGCTGGCCACGGCGCCGTCGACGTCGCGACGCCCTCGCGCATCCTGCTCGATCAGAGCGATCTGCTCATCGACGCGGCGGTGCAAGCGGTCGGGGTGGCGCAGGTCCTCGATTTCATGGCCGCGCCGCTGCTCGAGGCGGGGCTCCTCGTGGAGGTGCTCGCGCCGTTCGCGACCGACGGACCACCGCTGCACGCGCTCACGCCGGCGCGCCGGGCGTCCGTGCCGCGCGTGCGCGTCTTCCTCGATGCGCTCGGCGACGCGCTCGGCCGCGGCGGTCATGGCCTTCGGAGCCCGTCGAGAACGGGGTGAAGAAGGGGTGACTCCGACGCGGCCAACGCCACCATCACGGCTCGTCGATATCAATCCGAGATGACCTTCGTGCACGTCGCGCCGAAGTCGATGTAGCCGACCGGGCAGCTCCCCCAGCACACAGGGCCCGCGCCGCTGTAGCCGGAGGCGCAGGACGGATAGCAGAGCCCCGCGTCGTACTGCTGGCCCGCGCCGCAGCTCGTCGGCACGGAGCCGACGCCGCGACCATAGGAGCTCTTGGCGAAGATGTGCGCGTCGACGCGGCACGTGCAGCCGTCGTTGGTGTAACCCGCCGGGCAGGTGGAGCAGCCCTTGGCGAAGGTCAGCCCACAGGCGTCATACCAGGGGCACGAGGAGTTGTCGGCGTTGATGATGCGCGCGTCGCGCCGGCACGTGAGGCCGTCATCCGTGTACCCGGACGGGCAGCTCTGCCAGCACACCGGGCCGACCCCGCGATAGCCCGACGCGCAGAGCGGATAACAGAGCCCCGCGTCGTACTGCTGGCCCGCTCCGCAGAGCGTCGGCGCCGCGCCGACGCCGCGCCCGTAGCTCGGTTTGCTGACCGTGGACGAGCACGTCGCCCCATCGTCGCTGAAGCCGGGCGGACAGGCCGGCACCGCGGCGGGCGCCGGAATGTCAGGGTCCTGCACGTGGAGGCGCGACTGGAACTCGTACAGGCTGTGGATCGTCCCGGGGTTCGCCTCCAGCACCTCGATCATCGCCCTGTCGCCGGCGATGTCGGACAGATCGAGCAGCGCGTCGGCGATGAGCTTCTCGTTCCAGTCCCGGAACTGGCCAGGCGGGCACGCGTTCACGCCGCCGCAGAGGCGGCCGCGCGCCTGGGCCCGGGCTCGCTCCCAGTAGTTCGCGAAGCCCTCGTTGAAGGCATATTCCTTGTTCGCGATCTCGGAGCCGTCGTGCGAGCGCCCATAGACGTAGGCCACGTCGTCCCCGTTCCAGTGGTTCAGATCGCCGTCGGCGACGTGCCGCACGCTGTGCCCGAACTCGTGGGTGATGCCCCTCCGGCGCTCCGCCGCCGTGCTCCCCCAGGTGCTCGTGAGGAAGTCGGTGCGGATGTTGATGTGATCGTAGAACGTGTAGGGCGCGCCCAGGTAGACACCGCTCCAGCGCAGCACGCGCAGCGCGTGCGCCGGCGGCTGGGCCTCGCGGACAGCGTGGAAGTCTCGCAGGGTATCGACGCCGAGCCGCCAGAGCTCGCAGTCGACGCCGCTCAGCGTGACCACGTCGACGTCGAGATCGCCGCTCGAGCGAGGGCTGCCGGCGACGTCGATCCCCTGGCCGCGCGGGGCGTGCAGGTCGTCCATGATCGTGAGCGGCGTCGTCACCCCGCTGGAGCTCACGACGCCATCGTACGTCACGTCGAGGTGCACGCTCGCGCTCGCGGTCGACGAGACGGGAATCCTGAAATCACCGTTCGCGTCCGTCACGCCGCTCCCGAGCCCGGGAATGCGGAGCGGGACGAACGCGAGCGCGTTCGTGACCGTCCCCGCGCCGTCCGGCGCGGTGCACTGCAGGTGCCCGATGACGGAGGCGGACGCGGGGACGCAGTGGAGGCTCGTCACCTCCGCGGCGCAGATCGAGTCCCACTGGGTAGCGCAGCAGAACGGGTCCTCGGCGCACACGCAGCTCTGGACAGGCGCGTCGTTGCAGCCGGCAAAGGGGTGTGGGTTCACGCAGTCGTTCACCTTGAGCGCGCCGTCGGCCTCCGCCGTCGCTTCGTCCTCGGCTGGCGACTCGCCTGGATCGCCGGAGGGCCCGGCTCCCTCGGGGACGGCGCAGGCGGCGAACGCCCCCACGGTGAAGAACAGCACGGCAGACGCAGCAACCCTCGTCACCCCGACGTCTCGTGTCGATGACATGACCCCTCTCCTTGATGTCTTCTGGACAGCTCCATGTCGTCCAGGCATCCCAGCTACGCGGGCCGCGCTCGGTCGTTTCGCTGCACAGTCCGGTTTTGCAGCGACGGAACGCGGCCACGGCCCGGGCGCTCTTGGTCAGGAGGAGCTGCGCCTGCCCCCGCCGCCAGGGCTCGGCGGCCGACACCGATCAAGCGTCGGCGACGCGCACCACGAGCTTGCCGAAGTTGCGCCCCTCGAGCAGGCCGATGAACGCCGCCGGCGCGCTCTCCAGCCCGTCGACCCGGTCCTCGCGCAGCTTCACCCGGCCGGCGCCGACCCACGCGCCCATGTCGCGGCGGAAGGCGTCGAAGCGGTCGGCGTAGTGGTCGAGGATGACAAGGCCCTGCACTCGAATGCGCTTCTGCAGCACCGTCGACATCGTCTTCGGCAAGCGGTCCGGGCCGGGCGGCGGAGCGTCGTCGTTGTAATGGGCGATCACGCCGCACACCGGCACGCGCGCGCCGATGTTGAGCAGCGGCAGCACCGCGTCGAACACCGCGCCGCCGACGTTCTCGAAATAGACGTCGATGCCGCCCGGGCAGGCGGCGGCGAGCCGCTGCGCCAGCTGCGGATCGCGCCGGTCGAGGCAGACGTCGAAGCCGAGCTCCTCGACCGCGAAGCGGCGCTTGTCGGCGCCGCCGGCGATGCCGACCACGCGCGCGCCCTCGAGCCTGGCGATCTGCCCGACCACCGCGCCGACAGCGCCTGTCGCCGCGGCCACGACCACGGTCTCGCCCGGCCTGGGCCGGCCTATATCGAGCAGGCCGACGTAGGCGGTGAACGCGGGCATGCCGAGCCCGCCCAGCGCCAGCGACGGCTGCGCCATCTCGCCGAGCGGGACCAGATCCTGGCCGTCCGACAGCGCGTAGTCCTGCCAGCCCGCGCTGCCGAGCACCAGGTCGCCGGCGCGGAATTGCGGGTGCCTGGAGGCGACGACGCGGTTGACCGTGCCGCCGACCATCGGCTCGCCCAGCCGCACCGACGGCGCGTAGGCAGGCCCGATCTCGTTCATCACCTCGCGCATGTACGGATCGAGCGAGAGGTAGAGCGTGCGCAACAACACCTGCCCTTCGCCCGGCGTGGGCACGGCGGTGTCTTCGAGGCGAAAGTCCTGCGGTGTCGGCAGACCGCGCGGGCGCGCGGCGAGGACGATGCGGCGATTGACGGGTTCGCTTGACGGCATGGGCTTGCTCCTGTGGCGTGGGTGGAAGCGCTCCGGCTGGACCGCCCCCGCGCGCCGGACGGCAAGGGCGAGCACGGACCAGCCAGAGCAGTGGGCACTTTCACGAGTAGACCGGTCGTCTAGAAACGGGGTGCAGCAAAGGCGGGAGCGCGCGCGCATCTCCGCCTCAAGCGTCGTGCGCCAGGCCGAGCAGCTGCCGCGTGCTGGCCATGGCGGTGTCCAGGGGCGCGCGGTGGCGGGCGATCTTGGCCAGCAGGCTCGCGCCGAGCCAGGTCTGGTAGAGGGAGGCGGCGACGGCCTGCGCGTCCGGCCTGGCCGGCAGCGAGCCGTCAGCCCTGCCCGCCTCGATGCAGCGCGCCAGTCGTTCGATCACGCCGCGGGTGCCGCGCTCGAGCGCCGCGCGCATGCTCTCGGAGAGATCGCTGACCTCCGCGCCGAGCTTGACCGCGAGGCAACGGCCCTGCGCCTCGTCGCCGGTCTGCGAGTCGATCCAGTCCCGGAAGTAGACCATCAGCCGCTGCGCGGCCGTGCCCGGCTGCGCCAGGAGCGCGTCCATCCGCGCCAGGTAGTCGGCGAAGTAGGCCTCGAGCACCGCCTCGCCGAAGGCCTCCTTGGAGCCGAAGTAGTGATAGAACGAGCCTTTCGGCACCTGCGCCGCCGCCAGCACCTCGGCCAGCCCGACCGCGGTGAAGCCCTTGCGCAGCAGCAGCGGCTTGGCCACCTCGAGGATGTGCTGGCGGACGTCGGTGCCGGCGGCGGTGGCGTTCACGGAGCCGTACTGTAGCGGCTATTAGACCGGTCGTCTAGCCCTGCCGAAGGGCGGGCTCCCCGGCGCCGTCGGCGGCCGGGGATCGGGAGGATGAGGCTCGCCGACGGACTGGCAGTGCTGGGGAGCTCGGCCGATGTGGATGATCCGGCTCAGGAGGCGTTCCTGATCGTGATCGCCGAGAGTGGTGAGGGAGGAGGGAGGAGGGAGGAGGGAGGAGGGAGGAGGGAGTCCAGACGCCGCGGAGAGGTCAGGCCCCAGCTACGGGGCCTGCCCTGGGCTGCCAGAGCACTCTTCGCTGCGCTCCGCCCCACTGCGTCGCGCCGCCGAGCGCTCAAGGCCCGGCGCTCATCTCATCGACACGTTCACGTCAGCGCTCCCGCTGCTCTGGTACCCTTCGACGACCATCGAGACCTCATACAGGTTCCCCAGGTTCATCCCCAGGCTCGCCCACGCATTGAAGTGGTTGGCGACGGTGATGGTCCCGCTGGTGCGCTTCGCCGTCCGGACGCTCCAGTACTGATAGAAGGTCGCGTTGCCGTCGATGGACGGCTGGTTGACGCGCTGGGTCCGATAGATGTCGTAGGTACCTCCATCGGTCGTAACGCTGCCCATGCGACCCTCGCCGCCCGGCGGACGCCAGCTGCCCCAGCTATCCACGATGTAGTACTCCACGAGCGGGCTCCGCGTCCACCCGTAGACACCGAGGTACGAATTGCCGTTCGGCCGGTAGTCGGCGGAGTAGTCCACGATCTGGTTCTTCGAACCGGGTCGCAGACCTTTACGGCCCAGCAGGTTGTTGATGTTGTTCCATTCAACGCTGAAGCCATCATTGGTGTTGGTCTGGCAGCCGGTCCCCGAGTCCTTCCAGTACTCGAAGGTGTATCCGCAGTGGGTGCCCGTCTGATTGGCGCAGACCCTCTGGTCGGCTGACGAGCACGTGCTGCCGCCGCCGCCCGCCCCGCCGCTGCCGCCGGAGCCGCCCGCTCCGCCGGAGCCGCCCGCTCCGCCGGCGCCGCCCGCCCCCGAGCTGCTGCTGCTGCTCGACGACACGCTCGAGCTGCTGCTCGACGACGTGCTCGAGCTGCTGCTCGACGAGGAGGAGGTGCCCGTGCCGGCCGAGCCTCCGGTGCCGGTGACCGACGCGATCGAAGGCCGCCCGGAGCCGCTGCCGCAGAAGCCCCACTCCACCGAGCCGCCCTTCGGCACCGCTCCGTTGTGGCCCACGTTCGTGGCAGTGAACTGCCCGCTCCCCGGCGTGACGTTCACGTTCCACGGCGTGCTGTTCGTCGAGCCGTTGAGCGCGATGCCCACGCTCCAGCCGGTCGTCGCCGGTGTGCGGGTGTTGTTCGTTACCTTCACGCTCGCGCAGTAGCCGCTCCCCCAGTCCGACTGAAGCGAGAGTACCGCCGCCATCGAGCCGTCCGCGCTGGTCACGGCGGAGTCGAGCTGATCGACCTCCTCACCCTCGATGGGCATGACGCTGCAAGCGAGCAGACTGAAAGCGAACGAAGCGGAAATGTAGCCAAGCAGGCTAGTGACGCGCATTAAGATTTCTCCATGACAGGATCGATCGAGCCGCAGGCTTCTACTCAAGATGAAGAAGTACACAAACGAGACGCCTGCGAGCGCCACCGATCCATTGGTTAGAGGTCAAGATTCCCGGCAACCATGATCTTGATCACGGCTGCGTCTGCGGGCGTGCCGACAATATGCCTGGCATACACGAGGATTGTCGGAGAGACACTCACGTGCGGGCACCCCGCGCGACGGGGGCCTACATCGGGAAAAGCAAGGGCAACCTGGACGCACTGCTGCAAGAAGTAAGTTATCCGACAGGTACATCCCCCCGCGTCGGCCCTTGTGCGTCCTGCGACCGACCCCGGCGACCGGCCGAGAGCGCTCCGGATCGCCAGGTGGGATTAGACTATTCATACAAATGGGGGGGGAAAGTCAAGAGTCTTTTCTAACCCCGAGGCCGTTTTGCCCCGCTGCGTCCTGCAAGGTACAGCCACGTTGCGCGCGGGGGGTCGATGACAGAACGAGGATCAGTTCACTCTCCTGGAAAAGCGACACCGTATCGAGGCTCGATCCATGCCGCCGGCGCGGCCCGCTGTTCAGCGCGTCAGCCCGCGGGCGCTCGGCCCTTTCGACTCGGCATCGCCCCCGCGGCGCCGGGCGGCTTCCGCGCCGCGCCTGGCCTTCTGGCGATCGAGGTCATCCGATCGTGCGGTGAAACTCCACGAAGAGCCGCACCGGATCTCAGGGGTCGACCTGATGCAGCACCTCTGGCGCGATGAGCCCAGGGCGCTCGGGGTCGAGCAGCACCTCTCGACCGCCGAGTCCGTCGATGGGATGTCGGAGCCGCCCGGAGGCAATGTAGCTCACGCCACACACACCGGGTCTGGTCGCCTGGGATCGACTGGGACTCTCTCGCCGCTGAGCTGCCTTCTCCGGCGCTGGCCCGGGGCGAGGTTGCCGCCGTGCTGGGCGGACGCGGGAGGCCGGAAGGCAGCCGGCTGGACCCGCGCTGCGCCCGCTGGCAGAGGCGCTCTCTGCCGTTCTTCCCGCCTCCGGCCGGCCCCTCTCCGGGTCGACGCCAGGCTCACCGGAGGCAAGATGCGACGTCGGCGTGCGCCGCTCAGGACGCCTTGCGGCGCGCCGACTCCCACCCGCGCCGCACGGTGCCCTTGGCCTCATCCCAGGTGCGCCCGCTCTTGAGGTCTGTCCACTCCTCCTTGAGCTTGCTCTCGACCCGGTCGTCCCAGTCGTGGTGCTCGGTGTACTGGCCCGCGGCGCCCCAGCCGTAGCGCAGCCCCGGCTCGGCATCATCCCAGTCGCTGTTCGGCACGTGGCGGGGGGGAATCGCCTCCTTGCCGAGCGCCTGCTTCACCGTGTCGCCGACATCCTGGTTGAGCTCCTGTCCCTTGTTGTTGGTGAAGTCCGCCTTGGTCTGCTCCCAGTCGCGCCGCAGCGCCTCCTTCACGCGCTCCCAGCCGGACGTCTTGTGCTCATCCCACCACCTCGGATAACTTGCCTGGGCCATTGGTACCTCCATCGATTCCGTTGAACTGCGCCGGCTCGAGTGCCGAGCACGCCGCGGCATGGCCCTGGCGATACACGAACGGTGCCGCCGCGATAGCCTCCCGGAAATCTGGTGGACATACGGGCATTTGCAGCGCGGCGCCCGACGTCCGCGCGACCCCCCTGCCCGCTCGCCCGCGTCCACAGGAGCGTCGCGTGCGGCAGGCAGTCACAGCTGAGACGAGATGCCACAGCACATCCTCCGTCCTCGCCGACATCCAGGTCGCCGCCAAATCGCGGCAGGGCCGGCCCGCGTTCGTGTATAGGTACCGTGGTCATCGCGCGGTCGTGAGCAAGTGCGCAAGTGCGCAAGGGAGAGCGGTGCCCATGAAGATTGCTACCTCAGCCTCCACCGCGACGGCGGCCGGCGCGGCGTTCGACGAGGCCCTGTCCGCGCTCCGGGCCAGCCTGGGCACGGCGCCCGACCACATCTTCCTGAGCTACACAGAACCCTACGATGTCGGCGAGCTCGCGCGCGCCACCGCGGCGCTTCCGGCCTCGGTCCGCGTCCACGGCTCGAGCTCGTGCCTGTCGGTCATGACCGCCGCCGGGGTCCACGGCGCGCCCGGCCCCGGCCTCGCCCTGCTCGGGATCGCCGACGCCGAGGGGGCTTACGGCGTCGCCGCCGAGCGGATCGGCGCTGCGCCGCGCGCGGCCGGCGCCCGCGCGGCGCAGCGCGCCATCGAGGACGCCGGCCGCGCCGGCGAGCTCCCGGCCCTGTTCTGGCTCACCTCGCAGACAGGCGCGGAGGAGCAGGTCCTGCTCGGCATCGAGGACGTCGTCGGCCCCGACGTGCCCGTGTTCGGCGGCTCCTCGGCGGCCGACTCCCTCGACGGAGCGCAATCGCAGCTGGAGCGCGGCCGCGCCCACAGGGACGCCGTGCTCCTGACTGCCCTCTACCCGTCCGGGGAGATCAGCCATGCATTCAGCAGCGGCTATGTCCCGACCGAGCACCGCTGTCGCGTCACCCGCGCCGAGGGCAGGCGCCTGCCCGAGATCGACGGGCTCCCGGCCGCCGAGGTGTACAACCGCTGGACCGGCGGCCTGATCTCCGGGCAGCTCGGCGGCGGTTCCATCCTGGAGCACACGGCGCTCCACCCCGTCGGGCGGCCCTCGGGCTGGATCGGCAAGGTCCCCCAGTTCCTGCTGATTCACCCGAGCACCGTGGAGAAGGACAACTCCATGACGTTCAGCGCGAACATCAACGAGGGGGACGAGCTCGTGCTCATGAGCGGGTCGCGGGAGAGCCTCATCGGCCGCGTCCGCTCCGTCGTCGACGCCGCGCGGGAGTCCGCGCCGCCCTCGTTCCGCGCGCAGGGGGCGCTCGTGATCTTCTGCGCGGGGTGCATGCTCGCCGTGCGCGACGAGATCGACCGCGTGGCCCAGGGCATCGTCGCGTCGCTCGGCGCGACGCCGTTCCTCGGCAGGTTCACCTTCGGGGAGCAAGGGTGCTTCACGCGCGGCAAGAACCAGCACGCGAACCTCTCCATCGCCGTGATCCTCCTCGGGCAGTGAGGCGCGATGGAGGACGAGGCCGCCCGCGAGACCATCGCCGAGCTGCTGCGCGCGCGTGAAGAGGAGCGCGCGCTCCGGCTGGAGGCAGAGGGGCTGGCGGAGGCGCTCCTGCTCTTCACGGAGCCGGGCACCTTCGCGGAGACGCTGGCGCGCATCGTCGAGGTGGTCGCGCAGCGGCTCGGCGCCGCCGCCGGGCTCTTGATCGCCTTTCCCGAGGGGGCCGACGGCGAGGTCATCGCCGCCACCGATCCAGCGCTGTCGACGACCGCGTGGCAGAGCGGGCCGGCGTTCACCCGCGCCCTCGCGGGCCGGCCGGTCGTCAGCTTCGACGTCACCCAGCTCGCCGAGTGGCAGCGCCAGCCGGAAGCCGTCCTGACGCGCTACGGCTCCGCGCTCCACGCGCCCCTCCAGGCCGGGGGCCTGCAGGCGCTGCTCGTGCTCGCCCACCCCGCGCGCGCCTTCTTCAGCGCGCGCCACGTCAGCCTCGTCCGCCGCCTCCTGCCCGCGGCGGCGCAGGCGCTCGCGCGCGCCCGCGCCGAGGAGGAGCTCGCCCGGGCGCGCGAGCTCGCCCACGAGCGGGAGATCACCGAGAAGCTCACGCTCATCGAGCACCAGCGCGCCGCGATGCGCGCCCTGTCCATGCCGATCCTCCAGGTGTGGAGCCGGATCCTGTGCGTCCCGGTGATCGGCCTCGTCGACGAGGAGCGCTGCGCGGACCTGATGGAGAAGCTGCTCGTCGCCGTGAGGGCCACCAGGGCGCGCGCGGTGATCATCGACGTCACCGGGCTCGATCGGATGGAGGCGAGCGCGCTCGCGCTCTTCCTGCGCGTGGCGACCGCGGTGAGGCTGCTCGGCAGCGCCTGCGTGCTGGCCGGCATCGGCCCCGAGGTCGCCCGGGGCCTCGCGCAAGAACAAGAAGGCGAGGAGTGGCGCGCGATCGTGACGTACCGCCGCCTGCAGGACGCGCTCCGACAGCTGCTCCCCTCCGCGCGCAAGTAGGAGCAGGCGCGGGCGAAGCGCGCGGGGCGCGGCGCGACCGCGAGACGCAGTGTTTCGGAATAGGCCACGTCGCTGTTCCGTGTACGATGGCCGGTCATGACCAAACAGGCGGGGCGGGGTGGGCCAGGGCTTCGCGCAGCACCAAGCTTGTCCTTCTGGGTCGCAGGACCGCTGGTCTTCGCGCTGCTCGTGTTCGTGGTCCCGGGGATCTGGATCGCGGCGTGGGCCATCGAGCGCGCGATCCTGACGAACGAGCTGGGGGTCCACACGCGGACGCACGACGAGTGGACCCGCCGCATGAACGACCGCTTGCTGGAGGCGGAGGCGAGCGCCGCCCGGTATGGCCGTATCCTCACCATGGCGCTCCAGGAAGACCCTGTGGGCTCCCCGGAGAGGTTCGACGCCCTGGTCGGGCCCGCGCGCGACGGTGGGATGGTGTCGCGCAAGGCGGGCTTCACCCCGGGGCGCGACGCCGTCATCTGGCTCCCCGCAGGCTACCCGCTCGACGACAGGGAGAAGCTCTTCTTCCTGGAGACGAAGCGCGTGACCGAGCTGTACTCGGCGGGAGCTCCGGGGGAGCCCGTCAATACATGGTTCATCCCCGCCCGGAACGGGCTCGTGATGTACTGGCCCGGCTACACGAGCTACATCGACCAGGTCGACACGACGGTGGACTTCGTCAACTCGGAGTGGACGACGCTGGTGCTCCCGGCGAACAACCCCGAGGGGAAGCCGCGCTGGACGCCGACGAGCTACGATCCGGCGGCGCGAGAGTGGCTGGTGAGCGTCGTGGCGCCGTTCTTCCGCGCCGGGGCGTTCGCGGGCAGCGCCGGGCACGACGTGACGGTCGACTCGGTGATGAAGAGCTTCCGGGAGCTCTCGCTGTACCCGGGGACGGAGCACGCCCTCGTGCGGGGCGACGGAACGCTGCTCGTGTCGAGCGTGCACCAGAGCGAGATCCACGAGAGCAAAGGGACGCTGACGGTCGACTCCATCGGCGACGCGGCGCTGAAGCGGGCGTTCGAGGAGGCGAAGCGCGCGGACGGCCAGGCGGCGCGCGTCGTCAGCGACACCGACGAGCGCGTGATCGTGGCGGCGCGCATCGCGGCGCCGGACTGGTACCTGCTCACCGACGTGCCTCGCGCGGCGATGCTCTCGTCGGTGAAGGGGCTGTACTGGGACTACCTGCTGATCGCGGCGATCTCGATCCTGGCGATCGTGGCGCTGCCCGTGCTCGTGATCATGCGCGTGACCTTGCCTTCGGTGCGGCAGCTCGTCGCGGCGGCCGAGCGCATCCGGGGCGGTGACCTCGAGCAGCGCTTCGAGGCGTCGGGCACGCGGGAGTTCGTGCACATCGGCGGCGCGCTCAACGCCATGGCGCAGCAGCTCCGCGAGACGTTCGCCGCGCTGGAGAAGACGAACGAGGAGCTCGAGCAGCGCGTCGAGCAGCGCACCGCCGAGCTCAAGGAGGCCAAGACCGCCGCGGACGCGGCCAACCGGGCGAAGAGCGACTTCCTCGCCAACATGAGCCACGAGCTGCGCACGCCGCTGAACGGCATCCTGGGATACGCCCAGATCCTGAAGCGCTCCACGCGCCTCGGCGAGCAGGAGCAGCGCGGGGTCGACGTCATCTCCGAGTCAGGCGCCCACCTGCTGACCCTCATCAACGATGTCCTCGACCTCGCGAAGATCGAGTCGCGGACGATGGAGCTCCACCCGAACGATTTCGACTTCCCGTCCTTCCTGCGCGCGACGGTCGAGATCTGCCGGATCCGCGCGGAGCAGAAGGGGATCGAGTTCGTCTACAGGCCCGGCCCCGCGCTGCCCGGGGGCGTGCGCGTCGACCAGCGGCGCCTGCGCCAGGTCCTGCTCAACCTGCTCGGCAACGCGATCAAGTTCACCGAGAAGGGCCGCGTCACCTTCACGGTCACGGAGGTGCAGGGCGGAGAGCAGGGCGCGCGCGACGAGCTCACGCAGGACGGCGCGAGCCGCGGAGCGCAGGCCGTGAAGCGCACGATACGCTTCGAGATCGAGGACACGGGCAGCGGGATCAGCGCCGAGCACCTGGACCAGATCTTCCTGCCGTTCAAGCAGGTAGGGGACAAGAAGCGCCACAGCGAGGGCACCGGGCTCGGGCTGGCCATCAGCCAGCGGATCGTCGCGCTGATGGGCAGCTCCATCCAGGTCAGGAGCGAGCTCGACAAGGGGAGCGTCTTCTGGCTGGAGCTGACGCTCGCCGAGGCGCCAAACTGGACCGAGACGGCGAGGCAGACCGCGCACGGGCAGATCGTCGGTTACAACGGCGCGCGGCGGAAGCTGCTCGTCGTCGACGACAAGCGGGAGAACCGCGCCGTCATCATCAACATGCTGGAGCCCCTCGGGTTCGCGGTGACGGAGGCGAGCGACGGCCAGGAGGGCCTCGACAGGACGGCGAAGGAGGGGTTCGACCTGATCATCACCGACATCGCGATGCCCGTGCTCGACGGCTGGGAGATGATGCGCCGTATCCGGAAGATGCCGGAGCGCGCGGGGACGATCCTCATCGCGTCGTCCGCCAGCGCCTTCGTCACCGACCAGGACAAGAGCCTGGAGGCAGGCGCGGACGACTTCGTCGCCAAGCCGCTGCAGATGGATGAGCTCCTCGAGAAGATGCAGCGGCACCTCGGGCTGGAGTGGATCCACGAGCGGCAGGACGGCGCGACCGGGGAGGCGGAGGCCAGCCCCAGCTCGGGGGTGACCCCCGCCTTCGGCACCCAGGAGGTCCTCCTGCCCCCGGTCGAGGACCTCAGGGCCCTGCGCGATCTCGCGCACAGGGGTCTCGTCAACCAGATCCAGAAGTACGCGGACAAGCTCGATCAGTCGAACCCGGCGCTGGCGCCGTTCACCAGGCACGTGCGCCAGCTCTCCAGGGACTTTCGGCTTGAAGCCATAGAAGAATTCGTCGGCCGGCACCTCGACAGCGACGCCCCGTGAGCGCCGCTCGGGGGCCTCGGGCCCTCGAGCACCCAGCACCGAGCCAATGCGCCGCGCCAATGCGCCGCGCCAATGCGCTTCTTTCGCCTCGACGGGGCTTCGTCCCTGGCCTGACCGGCCCTGTGTGTGAGCGTGTAGCCGGATCGACGTCAGTGATCCCGCAATGGGGGCGCGATCACACATTCACGTTTTTTATTGTGAAAGACTTCACCTCACGTACGTTGAAGAAATGCTGCACCAATCCTACCTGCGCCGCTTCCTGGCTGTATGCACCGGTGCTACGGCCACGCTCCTCACCGCCACTCCCCCTGCGGCGGCCGCAACGCCGTTCACGACCTTCGAATCGGGCCAGGTCCGCCCCATGGCTCTGTCCAGGGACGGCAAGCTGCTCTTCGCCGTGAACACGCCCGACAACCGGCTGGAGATCTTCCGCGTCCACGCAAATCGTTTGCAACTCAAAGCGTCTGTGCCCGTGGGCCTCGAGCCGGTCGCCGTCGCGGCCCGTGGTGACGACGAGGTCTGGGTGGTGAACCACCTGTCCGACAGCGTGAGCGTCGTCGATGTCCACGACGCCGAGAAGGCGCGCGTCGTTCGCTCGCTGCTCGTCGGCGATGAGCCGCGCGACATCGTATTCGCCGGGCCGCGCCGCTCGCGGGCGTTCATCACCACGGCCCACCGCGGGCAGAACATCCCCTTCGATCCGCAGATCACGACGCCCGGCGTGGGGCGCGCGGACGTCTGGGTGTTCGACGCAGACCACCTCGGGACGTCGCTCGGCGGGGCGCCGCTCTCCATCGTGACGCTCTTCAGCGACACGCCGCGCGCGCTCGCGGTGACGCCGGACGGCAAGCGCGTCTATGCCGCCGCCTTCCACTCGGGGAACCGCACGACGAGCATCGACGAGAGCCTCGTGCCGAACGGCGGGGAGGCCGAGGGCGGGCTGCCGTGGCCCAACACGAATGTCGAGGGCATCCCCCAGCCGGAGGTCGGGCTCATCCTCAAGTTCGACGGGGCGCACTGGGTCGACGAGCTCGGTCGTCCCTGGGACGACGCGGTGCGCTTCTCGCTGCCCGACAAGGACGTCTTCGTCATCGACGCGACCGCCAATCCGCCGCGCCAGGTGCCCGGGCCAGGCGGCTTCTTCACGGGCGTGGGGACCATCCTGTTCAACATGGTCGTGAACCCGGTGAACGGGAAGGTCTACGTGTCCAACACCGACGCCAACAACGCGGAGCGCTTCGAGGGGCCGGGGCTCTTCGCTGGTCACAGCGTGCGGGGCCACCTGCACGAGAGCCGGATCACCGTCCTCGGCCCGAGCGGCGTCGTCCCGAGGCACCTCAACAAGCACATCGATTACAGCAGCTGCTGCGCGCCCGTCTCGAGCGCCGAGAACGCGAAGAGCCTCGCGCAGCCCACGGAGATGGCCGTGACGAGCGACGGCAAGACGCTGTATGTCGCGGCGCTCGGCTCGGACAAGATCGGCGTCTTCGACACGGCGAAGCTCGAGAAGGGCACGTTCGTGCCGAGCACGGCGAACCAGATCCACGTCCCCGGGGGCGGCCCGACCGGGCTCGTCCTCGACGAAGACAGGCATCGGCTCTATGTGCTCGCGCGCTTCGACAACGCGATCTCGGTCATCGACACGCGGACCCGCCACGAGGTCGCGCACGTGCCGATGCACAACCCGGAGCCTCCGAGCGTCGTCCGGGGGCGCCGCTTCCTCTATGACGCGTCGCTGAGCTCGAGCCACGGCGACTCGTCCTGCGCGAGCTGCCATATCTTCGGCGACTTCGACAGCCTCGCGTGGGATCTAGGGAACCCGGACGGCTCCATGCTGAACCCGGACGGCTCGGTGGTGTCGAACCCGGGGCCGTTCTGCACCGATCTCTTCGGCCTGGATCCGCGCTTCCATCCGATGAAGGGGCCGATGACGACGCAGAGCCTGCGCGGCATGGCCAACCACGGGCCGATGCACTGGCGCGGCGACCGGACGGGCGGCCATGACGAGCCCACCGCGCAGCCGGACAGCGGGGTGTTCGACGAGCGGGCGGCGTTCAAGAAGTTCCGGAACTCGTTCGTGGACCTGCTGGGGCGAGACGAGGCGATCTCGGAGGAGGACATGGACGCGTTCGCGGACTTCATCCTCCAGGTCACCTATCCGCCGAACCCGATCCGGGCGCTCGACGACTCGCTCACGCCCGATCAGCAGGCGGGGCGCGCCTTCTTCGGGGGGCCAGTCTCGAGCATCCTCGGCGCCTCGTGCATCGGGTGCCACACGGTCGACCCGGAGGCCAACCCCGACGACTTCGCGCCGGGCTTCTTCGGCAGCGACGGCGGCTCGGCCAACGCCAACGAGTCGCAGATCTTCAAGGTCCCGCACCTGCGCAATCAGTACCAGAAGGTCGGGATGTTCGGCATGGCCGAGTCGTTCGTGTTCCCGTTCGGCGGCTCCAACGCGCACATGGGCGACCAGGTCCGCGGCTTCGGGTTCTTGCACGACGGCGCGGTCGATACGCTGTTCCGCTTCAACGCCTTCTCCGATTTCGTCCAGACGCCGGAGACACCGGGCGGCTTCCCCGTCGGCCCCGAGGGGGACCTCATGAAGCACCAGGTGGAAGCGTACATGCTGGCGCTGGAGTCGAACCTGAAGCCGATCGTGGGCCAGCAGATCACGCTCACGTCGTCGAACGCGGCGGTGGCCGGGCCGCGGATCGACCTGCTCGTGGCGCGCGCCGACGCGGGCGATTGCGATCTCGTGGTCAAGGGCTGGTCCCACGGCGAGGAGCTCGGCTTCCTGTACACCGGGGGTGGCCGGTTCGAGGCTGACCGCGAATGCGAGCCGTGGCGATCGGGAGCCGAGCTGCGGCTGCTCGCCAGGGGGCGCCGCGGCGAGCTGACGTATACGTGCGTGCCGCCGGGCTCGGGGGAGCGGATCGGCATCGATCGCGACGGCGACGGCTTCCGCGACGGGGACGAGCGGGACGCGGGGAGCGACCCGGGCGACGCGGCGAGCGTGCCGTGACGGAGCACCAGGGGACCTGAGGTTCGACGGGCGAACAGGTCCGACGTCCGCTCCCGCGCGCTCGCTGTAGGTCGCCCCCCTCTCGGCCTTGCTTCACAAAGCTCAGCTGGTAGTGCGGTAAATTCATCCGAGCTGGAGGAGCTTGCCCCCGGGGGCGGTGGTCCACGCCGGAGCCGCAGCGGCGGTCCTCGTTCCCGCGCGGCTGCGGCCTCATATCTGGCCCCGGACGTTCGGTCCACGAGGAGGACGCCATGAAGCGACGATGGGAGAGAGCGGGTATCGAGACGAGCGCCCTGGGCCTGGGGTGCTGGGCCATCGCGGGGAAGTGGAACGACCCGGCCGCGAGCTGGGAGTGGCACGGCACCGACGACACGGAGTCGGTCCGGGCCATCCGCGCCGGCATCGACGCCGGCGTCACGCTGCTCGACACCGCCGACGTGTACGGGTCGGGGCACAGCGAGGTCCTGGTCGGGAAGGCCATCCAGGGGATTCGCGACCGGGTCACCCTGGCCACCAAGTTCGGTCACCTCTTCGAGGAGAAGCACGCCAACCTGGGCGGGACCGACGCCAGCCCGGCGTACATCCGGCGTGCCGTGGAGGGGAGCCTGCGGCGGCTGGGGACCGATCGAATCGACCTTTACCAACTCCACATCTGGGAGTACCCGCCGGAGGAGGCCGGCGAGGTGGTGGAGGTGCTCGAGCAGCTCGTGAAGGAGGGGAAGATCCGCACCTACGGCTGGAGCACCGACGTGCGGGCCTCGGTCGAGGCCTTCGCCCGCGGCCCGCACTGCGGCGCGGCCCAGATCCTGCTCAACGTGTTCGAGGGGAACGACCGGCTGATCGCCTACGGCGAGGGCAAGGGGCTGGCGCTCCTGTGCCGGAGCCCGCTGGCCATGGGCATGCTCTCGGGCCGGTACACGAAGGGCGAGACCTTGCCCGGCGGCGACGTGCGGACCAGCAACTTCGCGTGGATCACCTGGTTCAAGGACGGCAAGGTGAACCCCAACTACGCCCGCCGTCTGGAGGCCGCCCGCGAGATCCTGACCAGCAACGGCCGGACCCTGGTTCAGGGCGCGCTGGCGTGGATCTGGGCCAAGAGCCCGAACACCCTCCCCATCCCCGGCTTCAAGAACACGGCCCAGGCCGTGGAGAACGCGCAGGCCATGGAGAAGGGGCCGCTCACCGCCGAGCAGGCGCGGCAGGTGTCGGAGCTGGTGGCGTACGAGGATCGGAACCTGTAGGGCCGCCCCTCGACGCCGGGTGGTGGCCGGACTTGAACATGAAGGCGGGAAGGCGGGAAGAAAAGATCAATAATCTTCCTGCCTTCCCGCCTTCATGCGAATCACTCCGAGGCAAATTGGGCCGCCATTCGACGCCGCCTGCCCTGAGCGCAGCGCCGCAGGCGCGGAGAGCGGAGAGGTAAAGCTCAGGGCGAACGGATCTCACGGTCCGCGTTCCGCTCGACGAGGGCTCCAAGCAGCTCGAGACCCTCGTCGAGCTTCTCGTCCGCCACGTTGCCATAGCCGATCACGATCGCGTCGCTCTCGCTCGACGGCTCGGCCCGGAACTCGTCCTCGGTCGAGATCCGCAGCCCCTCCGCGCTGCAGGCTTCGGTGAAGGTCGGGCCGAAGCGCCGCCCGCCGAAGCGGACATGCAGGTGGAATCCGGTCTCGCCGCCGCCGGTGCGGACCTGATCCCCATACCGGGTCTCCAGGAAGGCGAGGATCGCCTCCAGCCGGGCGCGGTAGCGCCGCTTCATCGCGAAGATGTGGCGCTCGAGATGGCCTTCCTCGATGAAGCGGGCCAGCGTCCGCTGGTGTGGGATGGAGCCCCGGAGGTTGGTGCGCCGCACCAGGTCCGCGATCGGGCCGACGAGGTGGGGCGGGGCGATGAGGTAGCCGACCCGCACGAAGGGCGCGAGGCATTTCGAGAAGGTCCCCAGGTAGACGACGCGCTCGGCGTCGAGCGAGGCGAGCGGCGGGACCGGGCTGCCGCGGAAGCGGAACTCGGAGTCGTAGTCGTCCTCGAGCACCAGCCCTTCCGCCGAGGCGGCCAGCTCCAGGAACTTCACCCGTCGCTTGAGCGGCAGGAGGGCGCCGGTCGGGAACTGGTGGGAGGGCGTCAGATAGAAGAGCGCGCCGCGGGGCACGTCGCCCAGGCCGGAAGGGAGCGCGCCGGAGTCGTCGACGTGCACGGGGCGGCAGCGGAACCCGGCCGAGGCGAAGGCGTCGCGGGCGAAGGTGAGCCCGGGCTCCTCGCAGAAAAGGGTCGTGGCGGGGAGGAGCCGCGAGAGCAGCGACAGGGAATGCGAGGTGCCGGAGGTGATGCAGATCTGCTCTGGATCGGCGGCCAGCCCGCGGAACCGGACCAGGTAGTCGGAGATGGCCTGGCGCAGCCTGGCGTCGCCGAGCGGTGGGCCGTAGGAGAGATCGGCGGCCTGCGCCAGCGAGATCGCGTCGTCGGCGGCGCGGCGCCACGCTTGCCGAGGGAACCTGGCGAGATCGGGGATACCGGGGGTGAAGTCGAAGCGGATGGTGGGCCGCCGCGGCCGGAGGGTGGCCACCCCCGAGACGCTGGCGCGCGGCGCCCGCACCGGCAGCGCGGCGGCGTAGGTCCCGTGGCCCGCGCGGGTCTCGAAATACCCCTCTCCGGTGAGCTGCTCGTAGGCGTCCGTCACCAGCCGCCGGGCGATACCCAGCTCCGCCGCCAGCTGGCGCGAGGGCGGAAGCCTGGCGCCGGGCGCGAGCTCGCCGGCGACGACCGCCCTGCGCAGCCCGTCCGCGAGCTGGAGCGCCAGCGAGCGCCGCGAGGCGCGATCGAGCGCGATACCGAACATGGAGCCGAGGATAGTGCGCGACCTGGGTCGAGCACCAGTTACCGCCAGATCAACCTGATCAGTCCTCCAGCGGCTCCCCGTGGCGCTCATGTTTTCCGCGATCTGTCCTTCCAGCAGATCGCCACGTCCTCAGCTGCAGTGAGGACAGCGCGAACGCCACCGTCCATCACGGGATCACGGGGCTGCCGAGCGCTGAGCCCATGTTCGGTGCGCCCAGTGCGGGCTCTCCCGACTTGTCGGACATCGTTCGTGTGCCACGCTATCGCCATGTCTACGCCTGGTACGCCTGCTCAGAAGACGGCAAAGAAGCCCAGTGGCAAGCCCAACGTGCTCATCCTCTGGGGAGACGACATAGGCGTCTGGAACATCAGCTTCCATAGCCGCGGGATGATGGGGTATCGAACCCCGAACATCGACCGGATCGCGGAGGAGGGGCTCGCCTTCACCGATTACTACGGGCAGCAGAGCTGCACCGCTGGCCGGGCCGCGTTCATCACCGGCCAGAACCCGATCCGCACCGGGCTCACCAGGGTGGGAATGCCCGGCGCCGATGTCGGCCTCCGGCCCGAGGACCCCACGATCGCCGAGCTCTTGAAGCCGCTCGGCTACGTGACCGGGCAGTTCGGCAAGAACCACCTCGGCGACCGGGACGAGCACCTGCCCACGAACCACGGCTTCGACGAGTTCTACGGCAACCTCTACCACCTGAACGCCGAAGAGGAGCCGGAGCACCCCGACTACCCCAAGGACGCAGCGTTCCGCAAGAGGTTCGGGCCGCGAGGTGTGCTCCACTGTTTCGCCGACGGGCGCATCGAGGACACCGGCCCGCTCACGCGCAAGCGGATGGAGACCATCGACGACGAGATCACGGACCGGTGCCTGGAGTTCCTCGAGCGCGCCCACCGCGAAGGGAAGCCGTTCTTCATCTGGTACAACACGACCCACATGCACTTCCGCACGCGCGCGAAGCAGGAGGTGCAGGGGAAGAGCGGCCAGGGCTCCTACAACGACGTGATGGTCGAGCATGACGAGTATATAGGCAAGCTCCTCTCCAAGCTCGATGAGCTCGGGATCGCCGACGACACCATCGTCCTGTACTCGACAGACAATGGGCCCCACTTCAACACCTGGCCGGACGCCGGCATCACCTGCTTCCGCAGCGAGAAGAACACGAACTGGGAGGGCGCGTTCCGGGTGCCGGCGTTCGTGAGGTGGCCCGGGAAGATCCCGGCCGGGAAGGTGCTCAACGGGGTAGTCTCCCACCAGGACTGGCTGCCGACGCTGCTCGCTGCCGCGGGCGTCACCGATATCAAGGAGAAGCTCCTCCACGGCCACGAGGCGGGCGACAGGAGGTTCAAGGTGCACATCGACGGCTACGACATGCTGCCCTACTTCACCGGGCAGGTGACGGAGAGCCCGCGAAAGGAGTTCTTCTATATCGGCGACGACGGCGATGTCCTGGCGATGCGCTATGAGGACTGGAAGCTCGTCTTCATGGAGCAGCGCGCCACGCGCTTGCAGATCTGGGTCGAGCCGTTCGTCTCGCTCCGGACCCCGAAGATCTTCCACCTCCGCCGCGACCCCTTCGAGCGGGCCGACGACGGCTCGAACACGTACTGGGACTGGGTCCTCGACCATGCGTTCCTCCTCGTGCCCTGCCAGGCCTACGTGGCGAACGTACTCAAGTCGTTCGAGGAGTTTCCAATCCGGCAGAGGCCGGCGGTGTTCAATCTCGAGCGCGTGATGGAGAAGCTCAACCAGAACCGCATCAACGGTGACTGATGACGGGGCGACCAGGCCCTGCTCGAGGCCAGCGCGCGGCTCGGAGCTGCGCGCTGGCCGCGCTGCGCGCTCGCTCCTACAAGCGCTCGATGAGGAGGCTCCGGCTCTTGTTGTCGAAATTGAGGGGGGCGAGGTTCGCGTCTGTCGTGAGGACGCGCGACTCGGACGAGTATTGCCAGAGCCCGTTGTAGAGCGTCAGCCTGAAGCCGGTGGGGACGCGGACGGAGCTGACCCTCTGGTCCCATGGGGTGCTTAAAAAGTGGGAGTTGCCGACGCCGTACAGGACCGAGGCGCCCGAGAAGTTGGCGTTCTCGTAGAACGTGACCACGTCGAGCTGCGGGTCCGAGGCGGGCGCGACGATGATGCTCGAGATGGTGTTGTCGAAGCCCGCGGCCACGAGATCCGTGTCCGCGGTGAAGACGCGCGCCTCGCCCCCGAAGTCGTGGTGAAGGAAGGCCGTGACCCGGAGCCCGGCGGGGATCCTGATGGCGCTCGCGCGGTTGTCGCCCATGATCGTCGTGTTGTGGAGATTGTGGCGGCCGATCCCGAAGCCCTGCGAGATGCCGGAGAAGTTCGAGAGATCGTGGAGCACGACCTGGCCGCTGGGGTGGACGGTGGGGCCGCCGGCGATCGTCGCGTCGATCCACGCGCGGTGGCGCGCGACGTCGACGCCGAGGTGCCGCGCGTGCAAGTTCGTGCCGTCCTGCGAGTTCACGCCCGAGAAGACGGCGACCTGACGCCCGTCGACGAACCACGGGCCGCCGGAGTCGCCGCTCCAGCCCGAGCCCGTCACGCCGGTCGCCAGGAGCTCCTCGTCGGAGTACCGGCTGTCGATGTGGAGGGTCGCCTTCTTCAACGCCGGCGCCATCACCAGCGGCGTGCCCTCGCTCCCCCAGCCGTAGGCCGTCGCGTCCCTGCCGATCGCGACCGACGTCGCCTGGGCCAGCTGGACGAACGGTCCATCGGCATTCTCGGTCAGGTGGAGCAGCGCGATGTCGGCAATGGCCGAGGGCACCTCGACGGCGTCGACCGCGATGCGCCGGCCCTCGCGGTACGTGTTGCTGCCGACGCGCACCGCCGACGTCTCGCCCTCGTCCGCGATGCAGTGCTGCGCGGTGAGCACCCAGCGCGCCGCGACCAGGGTGCCGGTGCACTGGTAGAAGTCGCCCGTGCTCCCGCGCACGTCGAAGACCTGGACGGCCCAGGGGCTCGCCTCGGCGACCTCGCCGCCGACGATCTCGGACGACTGCGAGTCGAGTGGATCGAGCGGATCGTCCGACGCGCCTTCAAACGAGCAGCCCGTGGAGAGGCCGAGCGCGGCGACCGCGCACACGGCGAGACCAAGATGATGACCAAGTTCTCTCTTCTTCATTCTGTCTCCACATCAAGGTTCTTTTCAGACGTTCGTCCGCGCCGAGGAGTCCGGCTCCGCCAGGCGGCTGCCAGCGCCATCGAGGTCGAGCCAGCGTTCACCAGCAGGCAGATCGACAGGCCCTGTGATCAAGGCATGTCCCGGCTCGGCGACGGTATCTCCGAGCAGACCCAAGGACACACCGGGTCGACCACGGTGGATGGACCGTCGGAGCGGGAGGCCCGGGGATGGGCATGAGAAACCCGCTCCGGGACGGCTCGAGAATCACGTCCGGAGTGTGTCGCGTTACCGGGAGCGACGCCAGACAGCTATCTGGAACGGCCGCGTTCGAGGCGTGGAACAACGCGCCATCCCGCTGTTCGCATCGAGCTGCATCTTTATGATGAGCGCCCTGCCCTGGTCAGCCCCGTGAGGCGGCAGGGTCAGGGGCGGATGGCCTGCAGCGCGGCGGTGCGGCCCGGCGCGGCGGCCGACATCATGTCGATCAGCATGCGCGCCTCGGCGGGTCCGAGGGCGCCCAGGTCGCGCAGCAGCTTCGTGCGACTCAGGCCCCACAGGAGCGCGGTGACCACGAAGCTGGACAGGCGGCTGAGCGCGGCGATCACCGGCGGACGGAGCGTGTTCCCGAGGTCGCGCACCAGGCGCAGGCCCGCCGCCAGCGCGTCCGCGTGTCGCGTCGCCTCGCGCCAGGTGAGCCCCGCGCCGCGCCGGACCACGAGCACGCTCGCGGCCATCAGCGGCACCACGAGCGCCGCGTGCGAGCGCAGCCAGCTGTGCATGTCGGCGTCGACCACCGTCGGGATGCCCGCGTCCGTGAAGACGCGCGCCCACGACGCCTCGCCCACGGTGGTGCCGGCGCGGATCTGCGGCGCGAGCACGCCGTCGCGGAGGAGCGCGAAGACGCCGCCCGGGAACCCGAACGCGAACCGCGCCGCGCCGACCGCGTCGCGCAGCGGCTCGAGCGGCTCGAACGTGTTGAACATGAACATCACCGTGCGCGCGGCGCTGCGGGCGAGGGTTGGGAGGACATCCGCGACCTGCGGCGCGAGGACCGTGACGAGCAAAAGGTCGTAGGGGACGCCCTCGTCGAGCGCCGCGGTCACCCGCACCGGCGCGCGGTCGCCCGAGGCGAGCACCACGGCGCCGTCGCGCTGGAGCTGCGCGAGCCGCGCGTTGCGCGCGACGACGGTGACGTCGTGTCCCGCGCGGGCGAGCTGGAAGGCGAAGGTGCTCCCGATGGCGCCGGGTCCGAAGATGGCGATCTGCATGGGGCGCAACATGCGGGGCGCGGGGAGCACCGTCAACGCGCAGCGGTGGCAAGCGGTTTTCCACGGGTGCAAAACGGGTGGCGCGTGTGTGGGGCGCGCCGTCCACACCCTCGCAAACCCGATGGCGGATGAGCTTCATTCGCTTTTTTTTCAAAAGCAGCTTTGTGTATCCACACCGAACATAGGTGAGCTATTCCCTCGCGCATCCGATTCCGTAGACGGCCATAAGGATCTGCCGGACAGGAGGCTTCGTGATTGGCACTTAGCAGCTGGTCTGAGCCGTACTTTCAGCTTCGGCCCCTGAGCACACGATGCCAGGAGCCATTCACGGCGACATCACCCATGCAATTCGCGCGCGGAGGCCATGACACCAGCTGCCACGCCCGGATGGTTGATGGGGCCGGCGACAAGCTGAGCTGCCACGCCCGCACGGTGTCCGACGTTTCGAGGGAAGCTCAGCTGGCCCGGCAGGACCGCTTCCGGTACCAGAGGACCAAGCGCAGGGTAGTGCTCAAAATTGAACATGAAGGCGGGAAGGCGGGAAGAAAACATCAATGATCTTCCCGTCTTCCCGCCTTCATGTGAACTCTCTCCGGCCAGATTTGAGCACTACCAAGCCCAGCTCCCCCCGAGGCCGCTTCCGGTCTCCGACGGCAACTCCGCCGACCCCGGTCGACCGCAGGCGAGGACCGGGAGCGTCTTCGTCCCGCGCACCGGGCGGTGCGATTTCCAGACGGACCCGGAAAGCTCCGCGCAATTCTGGATATGAGCACACGCGCTGCTGCCTCCAAAGACACCTCCCGCGATCCCACCTGGAATTCCGTTCACACTGCCGCCCTGAAGGTCCTTCCCCGCGCGCTCCGGCTGCTGGGGGTCGACGAGCCCGACATCGACGACCTCTGCCAGGAGGTCCTGCTCGCGGCGTACGAGAGCCTGGATCGGTTCGATCCCGCCTACCCCGCGTCCGCCTTGCCATCGCCGCCGCTCGAGGCCGCCTCCGCCGACCATCCTCCGCCGCGGGAGGGACGGCACCAGCACGGCAGCAGCGCGGAGGCCCGATGGGTGTACGGGATCGCGTGGCGGAAGGTCAGCCACTACCTGGACCGCGCCTACCGCCGCCGCGAGTTCCCGAACGGCTTGCACCCCGCGCCTTACGGCCAGCCCGTCGATCCCGTGCCGAGCAGCGAGCAGCGCATCGCGGAGCGAGAGCGGCTCGCGCTCGCGATCGAGGTGCTCGGCACGATCGCCCCGGAGCGACGGATCGTCCTCGTCCTGCACGAGGCGTACGAGGTGCCGGTCGTCGAGATCGCGCGCGAGCTCGCCATCAACTACAACACCGCCTGCAGCCGGCTGCGCCTCGCCCGCGAGGACTACCGCGCCGCCGTCCAACGGCTGCGCCCGGAGCAGCGACAGGCCCTGCGCGCCTGCTGGCTCCCGTTCGCGCTGACGTCGGGCTTCCTGGCGCGCGATGAGGGCGCGAGCGACTCCGCGCCGCACGCGCCCGCCGCGACCGTACCGCAGGCGCCCTCGCCGCAGGCGCCCTCGCCGCAGGCGCCCTCGCCGCAGGTGCCTGCGCCGCCGCAGGTGCCTGCGCCACCCGTGCCGCCGGCTCCCCCACCCCGCTCGCCCGCTCCTCCTGGCCTGCCGATGCCATCGGCTCCCCCACCCGGCTCGCCTGCGACCTCGACCCTGCGACGGACACTCGCCGAGCTCGGCCCTTCCCTCGGCTCGGCAGCGGCGGGCGGCGTCGGGGCCGTCGCCCTGCTGGTCGCCCTCGCCCCGCCGCCGCTCCTCTGGGCTGGCCGCTTCGGGACGCTGGTGCCCGAGATGCTGCCCGCGCGCAGCGCCAGCCTCGCAGCGATCCCGCCACCGCACGCGCCGGAGCCGCCGCCCGTCCCGCCGCCGCCCGTCCCTCCCGCGGCCGAGGCGCTCCATCGCCCGTGCGCCACCACGTCGCGGACAGCGCCGCCGGCCAGCGAGCAGGAGACCCCGACGGACATGTTCGAGCAGGAACGCCGGCTGCTCGCCGCGGCGCGCGATGCGCTCGCCGCCGGCGATCCCGCGGGGGCCCTCCGGCTGCTCGCCGTGCACGAGGCGAGGTTTCCCGCCGGCCGGCTGAAGTTCGCACGGGAGCGGCTGCGCACCGTCGCCAGCACGCGCCTCGCCCAGGCGGCGCAGAGCCCGTCAGGAAGCGAGCCCTCGCGATGAGCAGGCCCAGGATCGAACACGCGCTCGGCGCGCCCCCGGCCCGCTGCTCCCCCGGATCGCCGCGGAGCGCTCGCCTCGCTCGCCTCCCCGCGCGCGCCGCGGTGGCCGCGGCCATGGGCCTGCTCCGCGCCGCGGACGCTCACGCCGCGCCGGAGCCGCCCCGGGCGGCGATCCGGCTCGATTTCGTGCTAGGCCCCGGCACCGAGGGCTGCCCCGGCGAGGCGTTCCTGCGCGAGGAGGTGGCGCGCGGGCTCGGCGCCGACCCGTTCCAGGACGACGCCGACGCCCCGCAGGTGCTCACGGTCCGCATCGCCCGGGAGGGACCGGAGCTCGCGGCCTCGCTGGCCCTGCGCGACCGCGAAGGAGAGACCCGGTGGGCGGATGGCTTCGGCACCCGCAGCCCCTGCGACGAGCTGCTCGCCGGCGTGGCCCTCGCGATCGTCGCGCAGCTGCTCGACACGCCGGAGCCGGCTCCCCCGCCGCCCGAACGCTCTCCACCGCCCGAGCCGCCGCCACCCGCCCCCTCGCGGCCCGAGCCCTCGCTACCGCCTCCGCAGGCCCGGCGCGCCGCGCCGGAGCCACCCCGCCGGGCCGGGCTGCCGCAGGCGCGATCGCGGCCGGAAGCGGCGCCGGCGCCCGCGGAGCGGCCGCGGCTCGAAGCGGGGCTCGGGGCGACCCTGGGCCTGGGGATCACGCCGGGGGCCGCGGCCGGGATGACGCTCTCCGTCGGCGTTCGCCGGCCCGGATGGTCGGTCGCGATCGAGGGGCGAGGGCTCGTGGCCCTGGCGCAGGAGGTCAAAGAGATGACCATCAGCACGAGGGCCTTGACGGCAACGGGTGTGGGCTGCCTGCACGGCCACCACCTGTTCGGCTGCGGGGTCGCAACGTTCGGCGTCGTCCGGTTCGTCCCCGGGCATCCGTGGGACATGACGTTGCGCGACGACGCGCTGTTCAGCGCCGGAGCGCGGCTTGGCAGCGACTGGCCCCTCTCGGACACGTGGAGCGCGCGCGTCTACGCCGAGGCCACCTGGATCGTGGCGGACGCGGTGCTCCGGCGTCAGGGCGGGCGGCGCGACACCGCTGGATCCCTCACGTGGACATCCCCGCCGATCGGCGCGGCGCTCGGACTCGGTATCACGGCGACGTACTGAACGACCTCGTCCACATCGTACCGTCCTCGCCAGAAGCCAAAGACGACTTCATTTTTTGAAACGGAACCACAAGGCTCTGCGTAAGCGGCTATTTCGCGCAAGTAGCCCGTTGTCAGCGCAAGGGCTGCTTGAGTACCTTGCTCGGCATGCGAATCGTCCCGTTGCTGCTCGCCGGAATCGTTTTGTTGCCTGGCTGTCCCGGAGATCCGACCGTCTACGGCCCCTGTCAGCCGCAGGAATACGGCAACCCAGGCTGTCCGTGGCCCGAGGAAGGCGGCGGCGGGGGCGGCGGCGAGGGCGGGGACGGCGGCGGCGGTGGGGCCGGCGGCGAGGGCGGAGACGGCGGCGGCGGCGGGGCCGGCGGCGACGAGACCGCCTGCGCCGGCGACTGCATCCCGCCGGCGCCGCTCGGATGGTTCGGTCCGGCGCTCCTCTGGTACGGCCCGCCGGACCAGGCGCCGGATTGCCCCGACGCGGCGCCGAACGCCAGCTATGAGGGGTTCGCCGACCTGGCCCCCGCGCCGTTCGCCTGCGCCGCCTGCCTGTGCGACCCGCCCGACGCGGCAGCGGCCTCGTGCCAGCTCCCGGTGGGCTGGTCGGCGCACGCGGCGACGTGTGCCGCTACGGTCCCCGACACCGTCGAGACCGCCTTCGCGGCGCCCGAGGCCTGGGACGGCGCCTGCACCGCGGAGAACGCCATCCCTGCCGGCCAGGACTGCGGCGGGCAGCCGTGCGTGCAGTCGCTCTCGATCGACGCTCCCGCCGTGACGGTGACCGCCGCCTGCACGGCCAGGGTGGACGAGCCGCCGCCGCCGGCGCGCCTCGATCCGTGGCAGACTCGGGCGCTCGCCTGCGTGCCCGGCGCCTACACCGAGTGCCCGGGCGACCGGAGCACCTGCATGCCGTCGCCGGGCCAGCCCGGGGAGCCGCCGCCCGGCGGCTTCCTGACGTGCGTCTTCCACGAGGGCGACGTCACGTGCGAGGAGCCTTATCTCGACCGGCACGTCTTCTACGGCGGCGCCGACGACACCCGCGGCTGCTCCGAGTGCGCCTGCGGGGAGCCCGAGGGCGCCTCGTGCACCATCATGGCCTCGGTCTACAGCGACGGCGCGTGCGCGAATCTGCTCGCGTCGAACATCGTGAGCTCGACGACGCCGTTCTGCGGGGTCACGCCGCCTGGCGTCGGCCTCGGCAGCAAGTCCGCGGAGGTCGTCGCGGTGGATCCCGGCGGCTGTGCCCCGAGCGGCGGCGAGCCGATCGGCGAGCTGCTGCCGGCCGCGCCGTCGACGTTCTGCTGCCTGGCGTAGGCAGCGCACCGGCACCGGCGCGAGGGATCCTGGCAGTGGTTGAGCCCTCGCTGGCGACCTGAGAGTGAGTTCAATCTGGCAGTGCGCGGTGTGCGTCGTTGCCACAGATTCGCGGCACTTCGGTCGAGGTGCCCATGCTCGGGCGCCGTGCCGCTCGCTTCTTCGATAAAAATCCTGGGCAGATGACCGGAATGCGGATGCCGTGGTTCCGTGGACGTGATCCTCTCCCATGCTGCCGCGGGCCGCGGAGACCTCCAGGCTGCGGGTCGTGAGTGGATAGCCTGGCAGTCTCACGGGGACACATGTACCGTACCAAGGCACCCTGATCCGCGTGCCCCTCCCGCTCCCACACGTGCGCTTCATATAAGCAAGCGGGGGACAGACCATGCTCAAAACTGCGCTCGCAACGTCCACGCTGTTGTTTACCCTTCGACCTGGAGCACTCGCAGCAGAGGATCTGGAACCCGAACGCACATCACAGGGGCGATGCGACAACGCAGTAAACGATGGAGCGGACGTGTGGCAACTCATGTGCGGCGCCTTGGTGGCACCTCCCAAGACCAAATGGCAATGCCATGCCGAACAGAACCAAAGTCGCGCGACGGCTGTGGCTGCCTGCAGATTTGTCACTTGTGAAAACGCCTGCGGAACGCTCGATGAAGGCTGGGATCTGTATTGCTCGGAGAGAATTCCACGTAAGCACCGAAAAGTGTGCAACAGAGCACGCACGGTCGGCAACGGCAGGTGTCTTGCAGTATGCAGAGGACGGACGCTTGACGATGCCGAGGACGGTGGCACCATCGGCGCATGCAGCTCCCCATCGCAGAGCGAGAGCTCACGCTGAAGCGGCCGGACGGTACCGAACAAGCGATCCGTGTCCTGCTGTGGAAGCCGGAGTTCAGGCATGAGCGCGGATGGGAAGTTGACTTCGAAATCCGAGGACCGGGTGGCGAGGTCACGCGCTCTCATGGGTCAGGGCTCGACGCCTTTCAAGCTTTGTACGGCGCGTTGCACATGATACCGATCCTGATGGACCGCCTCAGTGGATTGGGCCAGGTGAGCGCGCATGAGGACGACTGGCACTGGTTTCCGGCGATCCCGCAACTGACGAAGCCAACGCCCGGCAAGCCCCACTCCGAGTAGGGGGCACGCGAGGGTCCTCGACACAGCCGCCAGCCCGGACCGTACGACGAGGCACGGCCGGCGAGTTCGGCCTCACCCCCGGCCATCTGTCGATAAATACGTTCGGAAACGGATCCATCACAAGCCCACCTCCCGCTGCTTTACCGATAGCCCCCCGGATTCGTCTCGTCGTGTGGCCTCCGTGTGCCCCGACGTCTGGGGATGGGGCTCCACGAGAGGGCACGCGGGTATACAAGAGAAACTGAGTCCTCGATGGCCTCTGACACCGCTCCGACGCGTCCGACGCGGCATCCGCACGAGCCCCGTAGGATGGGACACACAGCGCGCCAAAACGCCTTGAAACCAAGTCATCGCGAGATCGAATCGTCAGGGCGAAGTGTCAGCGCTTCGCGCGGCTGAGCTCCGCCGAGGGCGAGGGCGCCATGCGGACCGGCTCCGGCGACCACGAGCGCGTCGAGGTCGAGGCCGACGTCGCGATGCAGCCCGCATCGATCGGCAGGCGCGTTCATGCGGCTCCGCCATGGCCAGGAGGTCGACGGGCACCAGCGCCAGCCGGACCGCCAAGCCCGATGCCAGGGCGGCCAGCGGGCAGCGGCAGGGCGAAGCGCGCAGCGTTCCGGGACGGGCCGACGTCGAGGGGGCGCGCCTCGATCGGCTGTAGGCATGTAGGCAGAACGAGGGGGCTGTTTCCATAAACCTCCCTGGTGTCGACGCCTGCCCTTGCGTGGAGGAAGTTCCCGGATCTGGTCCCTACAAGTGCCTACGTGCCTACAAGCCTGCAACGCCGGCCCCTTCCGGCTGGTCGTCGCCCTGGTACCGGAGCCCGATGCGGCGCCACACGTCACGCGGGGAGCTGTGGCCGTGGACACGCTTCGTGCCCTCACCCGCGCCGAGGTCTCGGATCCGAACCGCGAAGCGTTTGGACCCGAGCGGGTACTTGTTGCCGTTGTCCTGGCACCATCGCTCGTACTCCCGACGCAGCGCCGCTTTCTCGACCCATGCCTCCTCTGCGACGACGCAGCGATCGTGGATGAAGTCGCGCAGCGGATCGTTCTCGGCGCGGTAGGCTTCCGTCGCTCGCGTGATCGACGCCGGCACGTCCAGACCTCGCTCCAGCCATTCGCGGCACCCGCGCACCGCCCAGGCCAGGATCGCCGGACCTCCGACCGCCGGATCGAGCAGCGCTGCCGTGACCTGCGGGTCGCGCTTCTTCTTTGGAACGGTGTGCTCGAACGGGATCCGAAGGATGCGGCGCCAGATCGCGGCGTCATCGTCCCGCACGCGCGGCGCATCGTTCGCGGCGAGCCAGAGCTTGAACGCCGGCTTGAACTCGAAGGACTCCCGGTAGAGGAACCGCGCCGTCACCGTGTCGCCGCCCGTCAGTTGCTTCACGAGCCCTTCGGCGAGCCGCTTGCCCTCGTCGACCTCGATCGAGAGCACGAGGCGAGCCCCCGCGAGCCGCGCGATGTCGTTGCGCGGGCCGCCGGAGTCACGCCGGGCGATGAAGGTCTCGAAGTCTGCCTTCGCGGCATACTCGCCCATGGTGATCTTCAGCGCTTCGAGGAACGTCGACTTCCCGGAGGCCGGCGGACCGTGGACGAAGAAGAGCACCTCGTGGCGGACGTCGCCGGTCAGCGTGTAGCCTGTGGCGCGGCGGAGGAACCCGATCATTTCCTCATCGTTGCCCGTCACGTCAGCGAGGAAGCGATCCCAGATCGGCAGCTCCGCGTCTGGCTCGAACGCGACCGGAACGATCCGGCGCATCATGTCGCGACGGTCGTGGTCCCGCAGCTCTCCGGTGCGGAGGTCGAGCACGCCGTTGCGGCAGTTCAGCAGCCAGGGATCGGCGTCGAAGTCACCGGGCTCGGCGCGGACGATCGGCTCCGTTTCCGCAAGGCGGAGCATCGCATCGATGCCGCGCGCCGACTGCGATCGCTTCGCCCAGTTGAACAGCGCGGTCGCTTCCTTGTGCTGTGCCTTCGCCTTCGCCACCTCGTCGTCATCGTGCGCGCGCTTCACCCGCTTCGCCGCCTCGCTCATCGCGAGTTCGGCATCCATCAGCAAGCGGCGCGTCGTCTCCTTCGCGAGCTCTGCCGCCTTCGCTCGATCGCTGCACCATCGGGAGCCGGTCCAGGTTTGCCAGCCGCCGAGCGCATCGACGTGGCGCAGATCGCGACCGTACAGCGCAACGAGGGGCTCCGCGTTCGCGAGATCACTGTCCGGCGCGGTGCCCTGCCTCAACGTCACGAGGACGACGTGTGGCGACCCGTTGCCGTTCGCTGCACCGCCGCCGGTGGACGGCTCTGCCGACACCATCGAGGCGCCGCACGCATCCAACCAGAGCCCATCGCCGCGCGAGATTGGCTCGCCGTCGCCGGCCTGGTCGGCGTCCGCCTTCGCGTCGCCGTGGTCGCTCGGCTCGCTCGGCTCGACGTCGTTCGCCGCGCGCGTCTCGTCGTCGTGGTGCCGCTCCGGTCCGGCCGTCGACGGCTGCGCCGAGGTAGGTTCAGCGTGCATCCCGCACCTCCACACGCTTCCGGTGAAATCGCGAGAGAGTCAGCGCGGCAATCTTCTCGGCGGACTCGCGCGAGCCTGCCCACGTCGTGCTGATGCCGTAGTCCTGCTCGATGGCGAGCGCGCTCGCGATCACCGCCTGCGGCGTCGTCTTGCTGCGATAGCGATGCGCCCAGACATCGGGGACGCTGGCCTCCACCAGGATCGTCTTGAGCTCGTACGACCGAAGCCGCTCGCACTCACGGAGAAAACGGCAGCGCTCCCACGTTACGCTCTGCACGAAGTCGTCCAAGCTCTTCCGCTCGATCGCGACGCTCGTCTCGAAGCCGGCGATCGAGTAGTCACCGGCGGGCAGCGTCGCGCGCTCGAGGCGGAAGGCGCCGACGAACGTCCACGGTCGCTGCTCTCGGGTGTCGACGATGACCGTCATCGTGTCCGCTTGCTTCATCGCCGCGGTCTCCGCGGCTGGAGAGACGCGAAGAAGGCCGCGTCCGCGTCGTCGCCGTTCTGCGCCTTCGGCTTCGGCGTCCGCGCTTGGGTAGCGATCCATGCGTCCACGTCGACCTTCCTCGCCACGACCTTCCGGCCGACCTTGAACGAGGGGAAAGCGCCCGCGGCAGCCGCACGCCGAAACGTCGTGGGCCCCATCGGGGAGGTCTTCGCGTCGTAGTAGGCGGGGCTGGCGTCAGCGGCAGCGTTCTCATTGGCCACCTCGCGCATCGAGTCCGCCAAGTAGCGGGCGATAGTAGCAAATGCTCTCGACAGTTCGTCCTGGGTAACAGCTTTTCTCAATGACACCTCCGAGAAACAGCACGATCCATGAGCGCGGCGGTACGGTCCTGCGGCGCGCCCGACGCAGGGACCCGAGCCTCACGACGGGTCCGGACCCGCGGCCCTCGTGGCCGACGGCACCAGCCGACGCGGCTAGGCGACCGAAGACGAACGAATCGCTGGCGATGCGCGGCCGCTGCGCATGCCGAAGGCGAACGGGAGCGGCCTCGGTGTTCGAGGCTGAGGCGCCACCAGCGCCTGGCGCCGGTCAGGGACCGGGGCTGGTCGAGGTCCCCCACGCGCCGGCGTTGTGGCGGTCGGCGCTGCTCTCGGTCGCGCGACCTCGGGCGCCATGCGAACGAGCCGAGCGGCGGGGCGAGGCGCCCGAACGTGATGCCTGGCAGGGGCCGAAGGGGGTCCTCCTTAGATCAAGGAGCTCGAGATCGAGGGTGCTGTGATTCTTTGCGGGGCGGCGACCTGGGGTCCGGCACCGGCCGGTCGAGCTTTCCCACGCTCCGGCGCGCTGCCGGTCGAGCCAGAGCCGACCGCGCGATCGGGGGTGCGCCACGAGGGCGAGCCGAGCGGCGGGGCGAAGCGCCCGACCGTGATGCCGGGTCAGGAGGCGACGGGACGCCCTCATTAGATCATGCTGCTCGAGATCGAGGGTGCTGTGATACGTCGTGGCGCGAGGTTGCCGCACCATCGGCCCGCCCATTCTCGCGCGGAACGGCGAGCCAGCGAGCTCCACGTAAATTCAACACCGGGTTCGATTCCCGGCGCCTCCACTCAGAAGACACGGCGAGAGCCGTGTCTTTATTTCTTTTGTGTGCCCTGCGTGTGACCTGATAAATTTTGACACCGCTGGATTTGGAGTGAGACCGGTGTGAGTGTGGTCACCGGAAGCGGGCGCGGCTGGTGACGCCAGGGTACGGGGCTCCACGGAGCTCCACGGAGGGCACGCTGCGGGCGACGCCGATCCCGGGTCCGAGCCTGTGATGCCGGAACCAGGCGAGCAAACACGAGGGCACAAGCGCGTGGGTGTAGGCGGGTCATAGCCGGCCGTCCCCCTCCGCTCTGCAGGCGGGGCCCCCTGCTGACCGCATGCCCCGTCTTGACACGGGACGGCATCTCCGCGGCCTTACAGTTCGGGGTAGCTATGGGGGGTAGCTGGAGCGGCGGCGAGGACCAGAGAGCTACCTCGGGGATGCTCGCGCGGAATGAGCGCGATCGTGCCCCGTCGATATTGCTCTCACTGAGCTCGTCAGACCCGCCGCCTCCCCCTCTTGGCCGGCTTCGTGCTGGACTCGCACGCCTCGCGTGCCTGCGGCAGACATGACCCCGGACTCCACGTCCAGTCACAGCTGAACCACTCAGGAGCCGCCCGTCGGGGACCAACGTCGGCCGGGCGCCCTTCCCCCTGCCGGAGGCACCGAAGGCAGCCCCGTCTTGACACGGGACGGTATCTCCGTTGGCCTCGCAGAGTGGGATGGCCATGGGGGTAGCTGGACCGCCGGCGAGGCGGGGGAGATGTCATCCCGGATCAGGAAGAGGGGCAACCGTAGAGAGGAGCGCCAAAGCCCTATTCCCGCCGGAGATTCCTGACGCGAAACGGTACCCCGAGCCCCACGGAGCCACGACACCGCCCAGGCGGAATCTGCGCCCGACGGACGGGTCCGGCATTCCGGGTCCGCCTATGCCATCCCGGAACGCGCTCGGCTGACCGTTGACAAGACGATTTCGGTGACTAGACGAATACGATGAACCTTCGAACGCTGGGCTGTGTCGTTACACTGGTAGCGATCTGCTTCATCGCGATTCCACAGGCTTTAAAGCGTCGTGAGGATTTTGCGGCAGTTCGCAACGTATTCATCGAAAGGGGCGCGAACTGCAAACGGAAGGACGCCAGCATGGTGTCGAACGCCACGCACAATGCGTGGGGCCGCCGCATCCATTCGCGGCGACATCTCCCCGAGGTAAAGTGCATCATCGAAAACATTACAAGCTCGAACATCGAGGGCACAGCGCAACTCGAGCTATCGGACGAACAACGCATCAAACTATATTCTGCAATCGACCCTCCTTTAGCAAGAGATCTTTTGTCGCTGGCCCATGAAGACGACGGAATACTGTTTGCACGCGGCATCGTTCGCCTCGCGGACAATCTTACAGTCCGCGGGCGGCACGACAGCGCCGCACTCCTCGCTGGGCTTGCAAGTGCCCACGGCTACCATGTAAAGAGAGACGCTCTCGATGCGGAGCACACCATGTTACGCGGGTTTCGCAATTTTTCTGATCCAGTCGATACATTCCTCCCGCGAATCGCCCGCCCAATCGATGCAATATATGACACTCTCGACACAGCGGCACCCGCGGTAGATCCGTAGGTGTTACCGAGCCGACTGGCTAATGGCACTGCGCCCCGCCTGGATGATGGCCATCTCGCGGCCGCTCGGTAGGGTCTCATCTGCGCCGATGGCCATCGCGGGCGTTGCCCCGACGCCCCACGGCGCGATGGGCATCCTGCCGGCCACCGCCCGTTGCTGCGAGACGATGACCATCGTGGACCTGAGCGACTCAGCCCACGAGGCCGATGAGCCTCGTGGGCTGCACGCCGCCGTTTAGCCGAGGGACGAGGAGAGCGTGAGCGTCTCCGCAACGCGGGCGACCACGTCGCGGTCGACCAACTTCCGCTTGCGGCGCGCCGATTCCCGCATCGCCGCCGAGGCGAGGCGGTCGATCTCGCGCAGCGAGCCGGACGCGAGCTCATGCAGAGCCGCGAGCGACTCGCGCGAGAAGAGCTCGTGGTCCGCGCCTGCGCCCTTCAGCCGGAAGGCCACGTACTCCGCCGTGTCGTCCACCGTTGCCGGCTCGATCATGAAGCGGTGGTGGATGCGCGTGAGCAGCGAGCGGTGGGAGCGCAGCGCCATGCGGCCCTCGAGTTCCGGAAGGCCAACAAGGACGATCGACAGAAGAGCGCGGCTGTCCCACTCATGATTCAAGAGGATGTGCAAATGCGCCATCATGTCCGGGTGGAGCAGATGGGCTTCGTCGAGCAGAAACACCGGGTGCACCTGATCTCTGCGCAACTCATGGACGTGCCGCTCGACGGCGAGGAACAGGTTCGCGGCGCTCGAGGTCGGCTGCAGGCCGAGCGCATGGCAGAGGTAGCGGTAGAAGTCGCGCCGGCCGAGCGTCGCATTGTGGCAGTAGGTCAGGCGGAATCCGGCCTGGGGTAGCCGATGCCGCAAGGCCCGTAGCACACACGTTTTGCCGACCCCCGGCTCACCGACGAGGAGCACGCTGGCGCGCTCGAGGAGCGCAGCTTCGAGATCGTCGACGAGCACCTGCTTGGACGTGGTCAACCACAGCTCGGCATCGTCGAGCTCCTTGGAGAAGGGGGCCGTGCGCAGGCCGAAGAAGCCGAGCTCAGAAGATCGCATCGAGATCCTCCTCTGCGTCGAGGTCGTCCACGCCAGACGCCAGAGCCGCGTCGCGCGCGCTCTTGACGAGCAGGGCGCCGGCCGGGTCGAAGGCGACAGGCTGCCCCGCGGGCGACTCGCCGCCCTTGGTGGCACGGCGCGGAGGCCGCTTCACGTGTGCATTGTGCACCGGGTCGACGAGGCGAAGCGGGATCCGCTGCCCCTCGATCTCGACGACTGGGGCGAGAGGCTCGTCGAGCAGGCAGTAGGCGACGGTCACGACGCGGCCGGCGAGGTAGCCGTGATCGAGCTCGTAGAGCCGCCCTCGGACGGAGACGGTCGTGTCGCGGCGCACGCGCCGACGCTGCCGGAGCGTGAGCGCTTCGCGCAGGCGAGCCTCCGAGAGGGGGTCGATCTCGCGCTGCCCAGGCGCGTACACGAGCCCCGGCGCGCGCCCCATCAGACCGGCGTGCGGGGACGGATGGTCGTGGACGTCGACGAAGGCCTGAATACGAGAGGAGATGTCCTCCAGCGAGGTGATCGAGCCCAGGTGGTCGAGCACGTTTTCTCGAAGCGTCCGCCAGAATCTCTCCATCTTGCCGCGCGCCTGCGGGTCATAGGGGCGCGCATGAAGCAGGGTGATCCCGAGGCGCGAGCAGAAGAGGCGCAAGGCGTCACCACGGTAGGTAGCGCCGTTGTCCAGATACAGGGCGCTTGGAACGCCGTAGAGCCGGAGGGCGCGGACGAGCAGCCGCAACATGGTGTCTTCCTTCTCGTCGCTCTCGACCGAGATGACCAGGATGAAGCGCGAAGCATCGTCGAGCAGGGCGTGGATTCGGACGGTGACCCTACGCCCGGCGAGATGGAGTGTAGGGCCGTGACAGACGTCGCCATGCCAGAGCGCATCGGGGTGGTCGGCTTGCCACTTGAGCCGAGTCGTCGGCCCCTTGCCGTCGCGCTGCGGGATCCTGTCGAGCCCCTCTTGACGGAACAGGCGGCGCACGGTCGAGGCGCTGACCGTGGCGCACAGTCGTCCGTCGGCGCGGAGCGTGCGCAGGATGAGCGGCACCGAGGCATCCGGGTGCTCCCGCCGGATGTCGCACAAGAGCTGCCGCAGTACGGGGTCGAGCTCGCGGCCGCGCCCGCGGTCGCGACGGGCGCGAGGGCGGAGACCTTCGAGGCCCCGCCGGCGATAGGCATAGAGCCAGCGCTCGAGGGTCGGTATCGAGAAGGAGCGCGTGCACGCGCTCCCGGGCGGACGCAGGCGCTGCATCGAGAGGGCGCGTAGCGCTTCGGCGAGGTCGCCGTGCTCGAGATCACGAGCGCAGAGCTGCCCGATGACACCGTGGCGGAAAATGGCGATTTCCTCCGCGTGATCTTTGGGTTTGAGGATGTCCACGAACGGTCCTTTCCACGGGTGCGTTTCGACGACCCGTGTGCATCCCGTGCCTTATCTGCCTGCCGCCGTGCCCGATCCTGTGCGGTGGAGTCGTCAGAGCTCGCGTTCGCCTGCGGATGGGCATCACGCGGCGAGCGCGGCGCCGCGGAACGCCAGGTGAGCGGCACGATCGGCTGCGCGGCCTCGCGGCGACAGCGCGACGAGCTGCATCGCCGTCCGCTCGGCGACCTGCGCGCGGGTGCTCTCCGCGCCATGGCGCCCGAGCCGGGGGAACAGCTGTCCGCGGCGACTGGCCTCGATCCATCGCGACGGCGCGAGCCACCGCTCGGCCGCCGCGACGCCCAGAATCGTGGAGCAGCAGACCTCGGCGCGGACGGCCGGCGTGGTTGCGCCGTCGACTCCGATGCGCGCGAGCACCCAGCCGATCGCCGCCGCGGAGTAGCGCCGCCGGGGCAGCAGCCCGCGGGGCACCACGAGCACGACTGCGCGGCAGGCGCTGCAGCGGTAGCGCCGAGCTTGCACCGTGACCTGCTGCGGAGCGCCGCCCGCCTCGCGCGGGCCGTACACCTGACGCTCGCGCAGGCCGTGGCCCCGCATCCCCAGCGGACCGTCGACGGGTCGGCCGGCCGCGTCACAGCAGGGACAGCGCGCCGGCCGCAGGTGCTCAACCGTTGGCAGCACCGTCATCCAGCGCTTGATATCCACGTCGGCTTGAACGATCCTGCATGAGCTCCGCTCCTGCATGGTGCTCGGAGCACGACGAGGGGAGGACGGGTCGCCACAACACGCATCCCCTCGTCACCTATTTTGTGGCCGGCCTCGCGCCAATGCTCCGCTCCGTCGGCCCGGCCTTACGTCGGCGGCGGTGCTGACGTGGTGCAAAGTGCACTGGTAATTGGGGACAAGGAACCGGAATCCATGACGACCGAAGCGATGCGGTCTTGGGTCCAAGATTTTGTGAGAATTCTTGGTGATAGTACGGAATGAACGACGGCGAGCGCCGACCGACGCTGGAGCCGCTGCATCCACCCCGGCTCCCTCTCCCTGGTCCGCACCGACTCCATGAGGGAGGAGCACGGACCACTCAGGGAATAGCCATAACGAACAGGGATCGAGATCGGGGCGAACTCCACTTCTGGGGGGGCGCGGTAATACGCGGGTCCGCCGATTTCGTCCGGGATTCGTCCGGCTCACGAGATTTCGCGCACTTAGCCGCCGTCGTCGGCACGCTTGCCGCTCCCGTCGCATGCGGAAGCCTACGCGATCCCTGCGGATCCCGACCCTCGGCAGGCGTTTCGATTCCCGGCGCCTCCACTAAAAAGACACGGTGAGAGCCGTGTCCTTTTTTTAGCGTGTGCCCTGCGTGTGACCTGACAAATTTCGGCTACGCTGGATTTGGGGCAGGTCCGGTGTGAGCGAGACTATCGGACACGGGCGCGGGGGGTAACGCCAGGGTACGGGGCTCCACGGGGCTCCAGGGCGAGCACCAGGCCGGTGGGGCCGACCTCGGGTCCGAACCGGTGTACTGCACAGCCCGAAGCCAGGCGAACGGACGCGGCATATACTACGTCCCGATTAAATTTCTTCGGGGTAGCGACCGGACTCCACCGACCGGCCGCCAGATCGTCCGCCCAGACCACTGCGTCAGGTATTATGGCGACATGGTACGCCGCAAACTCCCGCATGCACTCAGCCCTGTCCTCGCCCTCCTCCTGACCGGGTGCAGCGGGACCGAGGAGGCCCCGAGCTCTTCAGACACACAAGCCAAAGTAGCCATTGCCTGTGACGCCGTTACCTGCGAACAGGTCTGCTGTCCCTTATCAGCGAGTTGCGCTGAAGAGGTAGACGCATGCCTCGATCCGACAAACGGTCACGGCGTCTATATGAAGTGCGACGGGCCAGAAGACTGTTCCGATGGTGAGGTATGCTGCATCGGTGTTGGAGCCGCTCTCTTCGGTAGCACAGCGTGTATTGCAGCTTCCGAGTGCTCCGCGTCATTCCAGCAGATCGCGTGTCACGGCGGAGGGGACTGCCCTCCTGGAACGACCTGCCAGCCAGCAACGAGCGCTGATATCTTCGTGCCGACACTACTCGGCTGCCAGTAACTGGTATGGTTTGGGTACCTGGGACGACTCTCAGTGCGAGGCCGCCTCCATGTCAGCGAGATGGCGCACGGCGAGCGCCCCCCGGCCGAAGGCAGGCATGCACCCCCTTGACGCGAGGCATCGCGGATGACCTCGCAGAGACGGAGCTCCACGACGGGCACCAGGCCGACGAGGCAGATCCCGGGTCCGAGTCTGCGTGCTGGCGCAGCCCGCGTGCTGGCGCAGCCCGAAACCTGGTGGGCGAGCACGGCTGCCTGGAGCTGTAGGTGGCAGTGAACCCTCGCGCCCGTGCGGCGAACGCCGCGTGAGCGCCGTCACGACGGCGTGCGCCGGTCGGTCCGGAGGGACGCACTGGAAAAGTGACGCTGTATCAGCAATTTATCCGTGCGTGCACTCGGGGCCACCTCCCTCTTCAGCCCGCGGGAGGAAGGGTGCTGATCTGGGAGCATCTGAGGTAATTGATGGGGGAGTGGTCAGCCCACGAGAGAACAAACCATCGCGTGAAGGGGATATACTCGGTCACGAACGAGAGGGCGGGATTAACCCATCTCGTGGCGGTGAAGAGCCTGAGCGCGAAAGGGAACACCCCTAACAGGTTGGCCAGGATCCCGGTGTATGCCTGCCTGACGGTCTCCCCACGCACCCAGCCTTCGGCGGTGCTATGGTACGTCGTCCCGAAGTGCTGGAAGTTCCCCGTCGACAAGGGCGGCATACGCGGCACGATGTCGTTCTCGTAGACGTGCATGTAGGTTCGGGCCACGAGCTTAGGCGAAAGCGCGTTCACCATCGTTGCATCTCCGACCGCCGGTGCTCCGAATGTATACAAGCCGCGGAACTTACCCTGAAACGCTCGGCGGAGCTCCTCATCCCCTCGATCGGCCCACAGCATCACCGTCGTCAGGGCGGCTATGGCGCCCCCGAGGCTGTGCCCGGTCACGTAGAGCACGTCGATCGGACTCTTCGTCTTCAGCAGTTCATTGCGGAGCGTTTCGCGGATCGTACTTCCGAGCCGCCAGACATTTCGCATAAAGCCGCTGTGCACATGGCCGTAGTCCCCGAACTGCGTGGTCTCGACGCTCGCGTCGATCACCCAGTCGAGAGCGCTCCCCCAGGACGTCCCCCGGAAGACGAGGATGCCGATGTGCTTCGGCGGCTTCCCTTCCTCGACCGTTACATCGATCACAACCAGGTAGGCATGCGCGTTGACGAGGAGCGCGTCGTTGGTGAGGGAGAAGCTGTGAGACCTGACCGCGTTTCCCAATATCTGGACCAACACACGGTCGAAATCTGCGCGCTCTGCATACGCCCACGCGGAGAGTTGCGCGAGGATGTATGTTGCCCTCGCGAGGTGTTCCGACTCGTCGGTGGGGCCCAGGAGCTGCGCGAATTCCGCTGATGCGGTGACCTCCGGAAAAGGGGGCGTCGTGGTGCCCACTTGAGGATGTTGCCCCTTGACCGGAACCGTGGGGTCCTGGAAATCCCCGTGCTCCGCCTTCACTCTCCTCCTGCCTTTTTTGCTCATCTTCCTTCTCCTCTAGGAGCGAACCAACGGCACGGAGGTCCACGCCGTGCCCTTCCCGACGTCTCCACGAGACCGGTTTGCGACTCCATGGTGCGGACTGGAGGGCCTCCAGTCGAGGCTCGCCGCTGCGGGTTCTCGTGTTGCCGCGGACGAGCGAGCGCAAGGTGAGGCGCTCCCTCTACGCGGCGTCCGACGGCGCCCATGGCCGCGCCGAGGCCACGACTTGCTTCCTCCGCGGATAGGGAGCTCTACCGACCGGCCTTCTTCCCGCCCATCATGAATGTCGGCAATGTCCGGCCCTCGCGTGAGTACAGGGATAGCGGGATTTGATAGCCGCTGCCTCGCTTCGCGCGCGAACGCATGCTATCTTGCCCGATGTGTCGCTCTACGGCTTTGCGGAGACATCGTTTCAGCATGGCGGCGTCACGCGGAAGGTGTATCGCCGCGGAGCCGGCCCAGGCGTCGTCATCCTCCACGAGCTGCCAGGCCTCATTCCCGAGGACATCGCGCTCGGCGCGCGGGTGGCGGACGCCGGCTTCACCGTCTTCATGCCGAGCCTGATGGGGACGCCGGGCAAGAAGGGGTCGTGCCTTTACGACCTCGAAGCCGCAGTTCGCGTCACCATAAGCCGTGATTTCAACAGCTTTGCGACGAGGCGGCGGAGCCCCATCACCGACTGGGTGCGCGCCCTCTGCCGTGCGGTGCACGCGGAGCTCGGGGGCAAGGGCGTCGGCGCGATCGGCATGTGCCTTACTGGGAACTTCGCGCTGGCGCTCATGGTCGATCCGGTGATCGCGGCGCCCGTGGTATGCCACCCGGCGCTGCCCGCACCCTTTTTGCGCGCGCAGCGGGTCGCTCTCCAGCTCTCGGACACCGAGCTCGACGTCGTCAAAAAGCGCGTCGCGGCGGGCACGCCGGTGCTCGGGCTCCGCTTCAGCCGTGACTCGATTTCTCCGAAAGAGCGCTTCGACCGGCTCGCCGCCGAGCTCGGAGACGGCTTCGAGAGGCTCGAGCTGGACTCGTCAGAAGGGAATCCATACGGGATCCCGAGTGATGCCCACTCGGTCCTGACCGTCGATCTGGTCGATCGCGACGGCCACCCGACGCGCATGGCGCTGGCGCGTCTCCTCGCCTTTCTCCGCGAGCGTCTCCTCGAGGCGAGCAGTTAGCACTGCTGCGGGAAGTTGCCGCGCAGCTCCGCCGCACCGAGCCGGCCGATGTGATTGTTTCGACCCGACGACAGATGACCCTGACGAATCCCGGTGTGCACGTCGCGCGCAGCGGGAGGAACGGGTCTGTCCGCGATCAGCTCGCGCTGGGGTCCGCGATGCGGCCGACGAACAGGATGCTGCCGGTCGCGTTGTCGCGGATGAAGAACAGGAACGGATTCACGAGCGCGAGCGACACCTGCTCGGGCGCCGACTCGTCGCCGACGATGACCGCTGTCGCGGCCGCCGCCTCGGTGCCTGCCTCGTTCACGCCGACGAACGCCTTGTGGATGACGTCCTGGATGTAGGGCTGTCCCTGGGCGTTGATCCCGGTGAAGTCCGCGACGCCGGGCGTGAACGCGACCTCCATCCCCATCGCCTCCAGCGTCTCCTTGAGGCTCAGCTGGTACTCGAACTTGAACTTGGGCATCGTGGTGATGACCAGGTGCTCGCTCATCGCGCCGACGATGCCGTCGACCTTCGCCGCGTCGAGCGACGCCTCGAACGCGTCGAGCGTGCCCTTCTCCGGCAGGACGATCACCATCGACAGCTCGTCCCCGTCATAGGGCATCGCGACCGCCTGGTAGCCGTCGCCCTCGGCGTACGGCATCTCCAGACCGCGGTGCATCAGGGGCACCGTCACCTCGGTCCCGTCGGCCGTCACGAACTCGCCGTCCTCCGTCGCGGTGGTCTCGAACGGGGTGCGCCACGCCGCGTTGAAGTAGATGGCGTTCGTGAGGACCAGCACCGTCTCGACGGTGATCGCCTCGACGGGCACCAGCTTCTCGATCTTGCCCTCGGTCTGCTCGCTGACCCAGCCGTTGATGAGATCGACCGACTCCTGCTTCTGGCCCACGAAGTCCACGACGTGCATCCCGGCGCCGTAGTTCAGCGCGAGCGTGTCCAGGAAGGGCGCCTCGAACCGGTAGCCGATCTGCCCCCAGAGCGCGTTCACGACGTTGAGGCGGAAGCCCTTTCCGTCCGCGCCCTGCGCGCCCTGACCGCGGCTCTCGAGCTCCTGGTCGAGCCAGTTGAACGCCGGGTGGAGCCTGTCCTGCCCGAGGTCGAAGTGCATCGTGCCGGCCATGGCCGTCTCGGTCTCGCCCTTCGCGCCAGCCCACGTCATCGCGAGCGCGGTCGAGATGCTGTAGGGCGAGTAGAAGACGTTGCCTGGCTTTCCGCGGAGCTGCTGGTAGAGGTCGAGCGAGAACGCGGAGTTGCCCGAGACGAGCGCCGCCCCGTCCTCCGCCGGCACGTCCGGGGTCGAGATGCGCTGTTTGTCCGAGGCGACCACGCATCCGGGCGTGTCGTCGCACGCCTCGCCCCCGGGGTCGGGGTTCGGGTCCTCCTTCGGGTCGGTGGATGTCTCGCAGCCGAGGATCGCGGCCAGAGACAGGACGAAGAGCGGAGCGAATGTTCGAAGGGTTCGTAGCATGCCGCCCCGCCGAGCATTCGCCGTGCCGCGCCGGCCCCCGAGCGCGGGCTCCTGCGGTTCAGAGACGGCACGCGCGGCGCGCCAGAGCCGCCGCACGCCACGCGCGGCCGAACCCTGACATCCAGCGAAAGGGCTGGCCCGGTCTGGCACACGATCCCGGCCCGAACCCGAGCCCACGCCGCTCAAGCACCCCCACCGGGACCGGTGGTGGTCCCGCTCGTCTCCTCCGCCCGGGATGAGCCCAGCAGGCGCCGCAGCGCCTCGAGCACGTCGCGGTGAAAGGCGACCAGCACGCTCACGAGCGCAGGCACGGCCGTGGCCACCTTGATCGCGCCGTCAAAGGTCCGCTTGATCGCGGCGAGGGGATCATCCTTGATCCGGAGATCCACGACAAGCCTGGCCTGGCTCGCCTTCGACATCACCTCCGCGCGAAGCCGATAGTCGTCCTCGCCCGGCGAGACCAGCGTCACCGGCACCTCGACCATGCGGCAATCGGTCCCGGGCTTGCAGCGCATGAGGTCGGACTTGCCGCCGTCTTGGCCGTAGATCTTGGCCACGGTCCCCATGTCCACGAACAGATCGATCGGCCCCGGATCCGCCCCGACCTCGCAATGGCGAAACACGTAGATCGAAAGCGTATCCGTGGCAGTTCCGCGCTCCGGAGCCCGGACCTGGTAGGTGCAGCCTTCCAGCGCCTGGGGAGCGCTGAGCACGCTCCTGGACCGGAACCACGTCCAGTAGGCCCCGAACGCGAGCGCCGTGAGCGACGCGCCGATCGCCAGGATCTGCGCGCGCCGTTGTCGGCTCTTGCGCACCTCGCCGGGCGTGTTCTCGAGGTGCTGCTTCACCCACGCCTCGAGCAGCGGAATCGCGATCCGTACGCGGCCGTCCTTCACCTCGACGAACCCCATCTCGTGGAGCCGGTCGACGGCCTCGGCGCAGGCGCCGGGCGACAGCATCCCGGCGAGCGCCGTCTTCACGTGGCGCACCGATCGGGGTCGCTTCGCGGCGATGTATTGCAGCACGGACCGGTCCACGGCCGAGAGCAATGCCATCACCGTCCTCTCGAACGTCCCCGGCAAGACCTCCAGCGCGCGCGCCGCCTCGCGCACCGCCTCGCGTCGTACGGTGATGGCCTCGAGCGGCCGCGGCCGCCCGCCTCGCCGGGCCTCCCGCTCGAGCGCGCCGCTCGTGAGCCGCCGCGCGAGGTCGATGTTCCCCCCGGACAGCGCGTGGACCTCCGCGAGCGCGTCCGCATCGAGCTCCACGTTGATCTCTGCGCCGAGATCCCGGAGCATCCGCGCGATCGCCGGCAGGTCCAACCGCTCGATCCGGAGGATCTTCGCGATGGCGGCGGCCGGATTGTCCCAGCCGAGCATGCTGCGCTTCTCCAGGATGAACCCATAGAAGCCGGTGAAGACCACGCCGAGCGTGCCGCGCCGCGCCTCTCGGCCGAGCGCGGAGACGAGCTCGCGCGCTTCTCGCTGCGCCTCCGCGGCCGCGCCCGGATCGACGAGCGGCGAGAGCAGCCAGTCGGAGTCCTCGAGGACAAGCAAGGCCCTTCTCCCTTCCTTCCGGGCTGCCTCGTGGGCGTTCTCGGCGGCGCGCTGGATCCGTTCGCCCAGCGCCCCTTCTGCCCTCGTGGCCTCACCGCCGGGATCGAGGTGCCGGAGAATCTCCTCGGCGAACGCCAGCGCCCTGCGCTCGGCGGCCTCGCTCGCGCGCAGGCGGATCGCGCGGAGCCCCTCCAGGCCGTACTCGGCCATGTTCACGAGCGATGTCTTGCCTGATCCGGGCGGCCCCGTGACCGCGACGAACGCCACGTCGCGGTCGAGCGCGGCCGAGAGCTCGGCGAGCTCGCGCTTCATCCCATAAAAGCGCGTCGGGTCGCGCACCGCGTCGCGGCTCGCGAAGACATCCTCGCGGGTATGGTATTCCGACAGACGATCATCGAAGAGCTCCGCCGCGCGCCCCTCGCGGTCCGCCTTGCGCACCTCGACGACGTGCAGGGGCACGACATGCGCGCTGTACGCCTTGCGGTACTCGAAGATCTTCCGGCGGACACCGGCGCCCAGCTCCGGCGAGTCCACGATGGTGACGACGACCTTGCGCTCCTCCCTCGCGAACGAAGCGAGTCGCCCCTCGAGCGGGATGGCATAGTTGAGGAACGTCCTCGTGCCGAGCTTGTCCTCCGCGCCTCGCGAGACGCCGGCCATGAAGAGGGCGAAGAAATGATAGTCCCCGACCTGTCCACGGGAAGGGCTCGATAGGCGCAGGACGCCGCGCGCGTCCGCAGGCTCTATGTTCTGGAACGTGGCGAGCAAGAAGCGCGTGATGGCCTCGTGATGCGGGCGCAGCTCGGCGGGCAACGCGGCCCTGACGAGATCCGCCGGCGAAGGAAGCGGCACGGGCTCGACCACCGGCGCGCGCTCGACGGCCACGGCGGCGCGCGGCGGGGCGGACGGCGCCTCGCGACGCGCCCCATGGGGCGGCGGCGAGACCTGCTTGGGCGCGAGTGTCTCGAGCGCCTCCAACCCTGGCACCGCCGCCTCGACGCCGGCTTCGTTCGCCAGACCGAGCAGGCCCTTCAGCGAGAAGGAGGCTGACGACTGCCTGCTCACCGGGAGCTCCGCGGGCTGGCCGAGCAGGCTCCCGATCTCCCGCGCGCGCCGGGCCACCTCCTCCATCGAGCTGGGCCTGCGCGCGGGATTGCGGGCGATCATGTCTTGGACGAGCGCGCGCAGGGGCTCCGGGACGGAGCTGTCGAGCGCGAGCGAGGGCTCGTCGCTGTCCTTTGACAAGGCCAGCAAGCTCCGCAAGTCAGCTGCACCGATCGGCTGCGCTCCGGTGAGCGCCTCGCGGGCCACGAGGCCCAGCCCGTAGATGTCTGTCGTTGTCGAGGCGCCCTGCCCGAGCAGGAGCTCCGGAGCCATGTAGCCAGGTGTCCCGAGGACTATCTCCGGGGCATCCTCGCGCTCGCCTGCGCCCATCAACCGGGCGATCCCGAAGTCCAGGACCTTCACGCCGACCGCGGCGCCCGACACCGCGAAGCCGATGTTGCCCGGCTTGACGTCCCCGTGGATGATCCCTGCGTCGTGAGCAGCCTGGATCGCCTCCGCGGCTTCCGCCACGATGCGGACCACGTCGCCCGGCGGGAGCTTTTGGTTCCCACGCACGAGCTCTGCCAGGCTTCCACCGCGCAGCAGCTCCATCACGAAGAAAGGGCCCACGCCGTCTGCGACGCCCACGTCGTAGATCCGCACGATGCCGGGGTGTTCGAGCCGCGCGATGGCCTGGGCTTCGCGCAGGAAGCGCTGCCGCCCCTCGGCGCCTTGAGCGATCTCCGGACGAATGAGCTTGAGGGCGACGTCCCGCCCGAGCACCTGATCCTTCGCGCGGTAGACCTGGGCCATGCCTCCGGCGCCGATCCGCTCGACGATGAGGTAGCGGTCGATGTGCTGGCCAGCGAGGAGCATCGCAGCAAGGCTCGCGCGAACAGGACCGCGGGTCAACGGGGCCGCCATCCAGCGCAAGGCCGAGAGGCGTGACGCTGGCGGGCACGGAGCCAGTATGTTCAGGCGGTGACCGCCGCGCGAGGCGGTGTTCGCGCGGCCCGTATGCGTCGAGCGCCCCCCGCTCGGGGAGGCGGTTGATCAGCGTGGGCTGACTCCCATCTCCAGGCGAGCTGGCGTCTCAACCGGCCTGTGGACCGGGAAACCGCTCAGCCATCCACGCCTGCCACGACGGCTCGGCGCGCGCCGCTGCGTCCCTGGCCTGGTCGCCATACAGGTAGACGCGGATCGGCAGGAAGATCTGTCCGCCCATGGGCAGCGCGAAGAGGTGCGCGATCCCCGGCGCCGGCTCCTCGAGCCGGAGCAGCAGCTCCGGGAACTCGCTCGGACCGACGCGCTCGGCCACGCCGGCGAGGGGCGGCGCGCCGGCGGAGGTGCTCACCCGCTGTCCCTCGGCGGCGCCCGCCAGCCCGAGCGGACCGACCAGCGCGTCCCACGCCGCGGCGTGGGGCCCGGGGGCGGCGCCCATCAGCTGGAATGCCACGGAAGGTCGACCGCGGAAGTGCGACAGATACAGCCGCAGGATGCGGAAGAACGCCGCCCAGCCGTGCGCGTGGCCCTCGAACTGGTTGTCCCAGTCATCGGTGCTCGCGAACCAGCTGTGAACGACGCGCACGACGCACGTGCCGCCGGACTGCGCCTCCACGATCCACTCCGTGCCGACAGTCGCGCTGCCCGGCCCCATGGCCTCCGGGCTCTCGGCGGCGAACCGGCGAGGCGGATCCCAGGTCGTGATCTTCGCGACCGCATCCATGCTCGATCCCGGGCCGAAGTGAGAGACGGTCGTGCCGCCTTCGCGCTCCTCCACCTCGCTCGGCACGAACCACGACGAGATCCCGGGCCCGGTCGCGATCGCCTCCCATACCTCTTCGGGGCTGCCGGGGACCTCGACCTCGGCTTGCACGGACCGGCGTCCAGACGCCTCTTTTCTCACTGGCATGTTGGCTCCTTTCGGGATGTCTCGTTGGGTGTGGGTGTGGGGTGCGCGACGATCACAAGGCGGTGCGGCCGCCCGCCGGGCGCCGACTCATCGTGGTAGCGCGAGACGAGCGACGTCACGGCGCGGGTGAGCTCCTGGCTGAACGCGGCGCGCTCGGCCGGAGAGCGGAAACGAACCTCGGTGTCGATCGCCAGGGTGGCGAGGTGCTTGTCGGCCTCCCGCGCCCTCCGCAGGAGATCGCTGACCTCGCGCACGACGCGGGCGCCCAGCGCGATGAGGTAGCTCGCGGAGAGGCGGTCCGCAGCGCGCGCCGGATCCGCAGCGGCAGGCCCGAGCGCGCCGGGCGACACGACATAGGAAGCCGCGCTCGCGACCAGCAGGCGCTCCGTCAGCCCACCCCACCGGCGCGTCTCGGCCACGCGCACGAGCCCGTGCGCCTCGAGGGCGCGCAGGTGGTAGTTGATCTTCTGGCGCGCGATCCCGAGCCGCGCGGCGAGCGCCGCCGCGGACGCCGGCGCCGCCAGCTCGGAGAGCAGCCGGCTCCTGACAGGCTCGAGCGCCGCCACCGCCGCAGCCGGATCCTCGATGACGTCGACGTCGAGCACACGGCTGTACCTATCCTTGACAACTTTTCTTGTCAAGGATCGCGCGACCGCGCTTCCCCGGCGCGAGGCGCTGGCCGAGACGCACCTCGCCGCGTCGCGCGGCCGGTGTTCGGGCGCGCCGCTACAGCGTCATCGCCACGCCGGCCGGCGCGGCGGCGCGGGCTGTCCCGCGACCTTCTCGGTCACCCGCCGGCGGCACGGCCCCCGCGCCGCGGTCAGGCGCTGCTGCCGGCGGCGAGGAGGCCCCCCGCCTCGATCTGCCGGTAGATCGCCGCCAGGCGCTGCGCCCAGGCCTCCACGCCCTCGGCGCTGAGCAGGCCGTCCTGGCGGATCTCGAGGAGCACGGCCGGCAGGCCGCGGGCCTCGCCGTACATGGGGATCCCGAAGTCTCCGCCGTCGGTGATGCGGTACGGCTCGTTGTCGCCGACGCAGAGCCCGGGCTCGCGCCGCATCGCCTCGAGGAACAGCGCGGCGAGCCGCCGGTCGCGCCCGTAGAGGACGGCCGCGTGCCAGGGCCGGTCCTGGCCGAACATCGAGGGCGTGAAGCTGTGGACGCTGAGGATCGCCGTGGCCTCCCCGCGGTCCCGCCGCGCGTCGAGGAGCGCGGCGATCGCGTTGTGGTAGGGCCAGAAGCAGGCCTCGGCGCGCGCCCTGGCCTCGTCGGGGCCGATGGTGTTGCCGGGGATGGGCACGCCGCAGCTGATCTCGGGGATGGAGGTCGGCGAGCCCAGCGGCCGGTTGCAGTCGATGACCAGGCGCGAATAGCCAGAGAGCACGAGCGCGGCGTCGAGGAGCGCGGAGAGGCGGCGCGAGAGGAGCGCCGCGCCGATGTCCCAGCCGGTGTGCTGGCTGAGCGCTTCCTCCTGCATGGCGAGCTCGGAGAGGCTCCGCGGGACCGCGTTGGAGGCGTGATCGCAGAGCAGGACCGCGCTGGACCGGCCGTCAGGGTTCACCACCTCGAACGCAGGCGGCTCGTCGGGCGCAAGGATGCGCAAGGCAGGCGGAGGGGAGCTCATGGCGTCTCGCCCGAGACATAGCAGACCCGGGCGGGCCGGCGCCGCGCGGATCAGGAAGGCGCCGTCGTGCAGGGGCCGGCGCCGCGCGGATCAGGAAGGCGCCGTCATGCAGGCGCGCAGCGCGAGCTTCGCGCGGTGCAGGAGGACCGCGACGTGGCCGGCGGAGATGCCGAGCGCGCGCGCCACGTCCTCTCCCGGCTGCTCCTCGAGCATGCGCAGCGTCACGACCGCCTTCTGGATCTCGCAGAGCTCCTCGACGCACGCGCGCAGGCGGACGTGCTCCTCGGCGCGCGCGATCGCCTCGTCGGTCGCCAGCGCCTCCCCCGCGGCCTCCGGGTGCGCGTCCACGTCCTCGTGCGGCCGCGCGCGGAAGTGACGGCGGCGCCGGTTGCGCGCGGCGTTGCGCACGATGCCGGCGAGCAGACCCCCCCACGCGCCGGCGTCCTCCGGGAGCTCGCCCCGGTGCGCGAGGGTGAGCAGCGTGCAGAGCCCCTCCTGCACGCAGTCGACAGCGTCCTCGGGCGTCACCCCCTCCGCGCGCGCCAGCGCGGCGAGCGCCGAGCGCTCCGAGCGCACAAGGTGCGATACATGGCTCAGGATGTCGTCCGCGTGCTTGAGGGCGTCCATGGTCTACGGAGGTCAGGTCTCGAGCCGCGCCCACATTACAGCGTCGAGGGCTGTAATGGTCGCCGATGTCGAGACCTGGCCAGGCATGGAGGATCGCGCAATGTCCACGAATGCTGTCCACGAGGTCGACGATCTGAGCTTCGACGCCGAGGTGCTGGAGGCCGGGGTGCCTGTCCTGGTCGAGTTCACCGCGACGTGGTGCCCGCCGTGCCGCGCGCTCGCGCCGATCCTGCACCGGCTGGCGGAGGAGGGCGCCGGGCGCCTGAGGGTGGTGGCGGTCGACGGCGACCGCTGCCCGGCGCTCGCCCGCCGCTTCAACGTGCGCGCGTTCCCGACGGTCGTCGCGCTGGACGCGGGCAAGGAGGTGGCGCGCCACGTGGGGCTGACCACGAAGGAGAAGCTGCTGAAGCTCGTCGAAGGGCGAGGGCTCCCCGGGGCGGCGCGGGGGGAGCGGGCGCCGTCGCCGGCGTGACGGCGGCACGGCCGCTCTCCCTGGCCCGGTGACGCTGCGGCGGGCGGGCCCGAACAGGTTCGCGCGGGGAGGTCGCGCAGGTGGCGCGGTCCGCCCGCGCGCTACCGTCGTTGCCTGTCGCGGTCCCGCTGCGCGCCGCGATCCCGCTGCGTGCCGCGATCCCCCCGCGTGTCGCGCTGCTGGTCGGCGGCGGGGAAGCTGACCGTGCGGGTCGCCTCCTCGGTCCCGGAGACCTCGAACGGGCCTACCGGGAGCGGATCGCTGACCGGCTTGCCGTTCTCGTCGACGAGCGTCAGCGTCCCGACGTAGTCATCCGCGGTGACCTGCACGCTCGCGTCGAAACGCTCGCACGGGACCACCTGCTTCGTGACGTGGTTGTCCTTCGTGTTGATGAGCACCAGCTCGACCGCCTTGGCGCCGTATGCCTTGCACTGCTCGGCTTCGGTCTTGTCCTCGATCGCCCAGTGGACGGTGACGAACCCCATTTCCTCCGGCTTTGTCTCTCCAGGCTCCCTTTCTCCAGGCTGTGTCCCCTCGGTCGAATGATCCATGCACGCGACCAGCGTCGCCGCACAGACCGCTGCCGCTGCCACAGAGTAGATACTTCGCATGCCTACCTCGCTGTGCTCGGCGCACTTCCGGCGCCGCGCCCCGCGCCCAGCAACGCAGGTGCCACGCGGACATCACGGCGCAGCGGCGAGCTCGGCGCGCGCGTCGGCGGGCGCACGAGCAGGGGTATCCATCGGCGGCCGGCGCCGGCCGTGTCACGGCAGGTTGGCGTCCATCCAGGCGAGCCGCTCCCGCAGGAAGTCGCGCATGACCTGCAGCTGGCCCTCCCACGTGGGCACGGTGGGGCCGCCCACGAAGCCGGTCTCCGACTCGATGACGCTCGACACCGGCCACTTCTCGTAATCGCGGACCACGGCCTGCGAGAGCGGCGCGCTCAGGCTGTTCATGCGCTGCTCGAGCGCCGCCTCGGACAGGAGCGTCCCGCGGAGCTCCGTGTAGCGCGCCCTCACCTGCGCCATGAAACCCGGGTCCGCGGTGAGCTTCTGATACCAGTTGTTGACGTTCCTCTGGCCGCTGAAGCGCCAGCCTGTGTCTCGCTCCGACTCCGGCGTCGCGCTCTTGGCGCCGACACCGCCGAGCGCGAAGTTGTAGTCCCACAGCGGGCCGGCCTTGAGCTTCTGATCGCGATCCTTGTGATAAAAGGCGCTCCGCACGTAAGCGTCGACGTTGAGCGTCAGCTCGCTGATGATCAGGTAGTCGATGAACGACGGCACGTCGATGTACGCCGCGTAATCGCCGATGGGCGTCTGGTGAACGGCGTCGTGGAACTGCTGGATATACTGCGTCAGCCAGGTCTTCTGCTCGTCGTTCAGGGGGTCGGGGTCCACGACCTCGAGATCGACCCAGCACGTGCCGCCGCTCTCCGAGCCCGGACGCGGGCCGCCGAAGCCTCCGAACCCCGGGAGAGGATCCGAGCCCGTGCAGGTGAGCAGCGGCTCCTCGGCGGCGGCCTGGTCGAACTTGAAGATGTAGCCGCCGCTGATGTCGGGCAGCCCCCGGTCCTCCTCCTCGAGCTGCGCGAGATCGGTGCGGGCCTTGTTGTTCTTGATCGTCTCCGAGACCCAGTAGATGCCCTGGTAATCCGCGTCGCCGAGGGGGCGCGCGTCGTAGTTCAGGTAGACCTCGGCGAACTCGCTGCGCGGCGCCTCCAGCCCCATCTCCTGGCCGAGGGAGTAGGTGAACGGATTGCGGATCAACGTGCGGTCGTAAAAGGGTGGGATCAGCGCCCAGTCCGAGTCGGCGGGCATGCCCAGCACCGAGTAGTCGAGGTCCTTGCCGTCGTTGTCCCACAGCTCGAGCTTGTACGGCGTCTGCGGAAAGTTCATCGACGACTGACCGCGCACGTGATAGCCCGCGCGCATTGCCATCGTGGGCAGCGAGGCGATCGAGGCCACGCCGTTGACCGGCTCCCAGATCATCACCGCCGCGTCGAAGTAGACTTCTTTATCGGTCGGCTTGCCCGTGCCGTAACCGTCCACGATGATGATCGGGATGTCGGAGGTCGCGTCGATGGTGCGCGCGATGTAGAGGCCCGTGCTCACCGCGCCGCGCGCGGCGCCCCCCACGAACGCCTGCGCGCGGATCTGCGTCGTGGCGGTGAGGGTCACGGGCTCGCCCGTGTACAGCGTCGAGGCCGCGGTCGGCGGCTGCCCATCCACCGTGTAGCGGATCTCGGCCCCTTCGAGGGTCGTGGTCATCCCGACCTGGATCTGGTCCCTGAACGTCTGGCTCGGCGTGGAAAACGCGACATCGCCGACCAGAGATGGGTTCACCGGCGTGTTGTCATCGCCAGAGCTGCCGGGGCCGTCCGGTGCCTGACCACAGGCAACGCACACAGCCAGGAGGGCGAGAGAGACGGAACGGTGAAGCCAGGCAAAGCGCGTGCGTTTGTCCGTGTTGCTATTTTTCACTGTGAACCTCATCAACACTTCAAGCTCTCGTCATTGTACTGACACACAGGGCTGCGGCGCTACCCGTTTCTCGCGCGGCGCTTCGGCGCGCACGAGCGGGAATTCTGAGGTCACCTGAATTCAACGGGGTAGCCGCACCGCCCGGCGAGCAGTGGCTTCTGGGCTCGACAACCCGATCAGAGCTCCCGTTCACTCAGCGACGAGCTCGGGTTACGGGGTATCGGCCGGCGCTGGTCGATGTCGCCCTCGTGGCGCGAGCGCGACCTGAACATCGATGTTGTCGGCGTCGCGTGGCGCTGCGCACCGCCCCGGGATCGGCGCCGTTCACCGCTGCAGCCACCCAGCGGAGGGAGGATGCAACGGCATTCCCTGAAGAGAAGGCGAGTCGCGCGGCACACCCATCCCTCAGAAGACGCTTGAAATTTGCAGCCGATTTGGACATGTTCACCGCCGGCCGGACGCGAGCAGCGCCGCGTGGCGGCTGCGTCGAGCGCGGCGCATCGCACCTCGGAAGGCACAACCGTTCATGCACACGCCCGAGAACGCTCACGACAGCCGCCGGGAGGCTGCGTGGGGCGTGGTCTACGGCGTCGCGGCCTACAGCTCCTGGGGCGTCGTCCCCGTGTTCTGGAAGCAGCTCCGCCACGTCGGCGCGGTCGAGATCCTGGCCCACCGCACGGTGTGGAGCCTGCTCGCGTTCGCGGTCCTCACGCTCGCCACGGGGCAGCTCCGCGCGCTCGGCGCGGCGCTGCGGGACCGGCGCGTCGTCGGGGCCATGGCGGCGACCGGGGCGCTCGTCTCGGCGAACTGGGTGCTGTTCATCTACGCCGTCGCCGTGGGGCGGGTGCTCGACGCGAGCCTCGGCTACTTCATCAACCCGCTGCTCAGCGTGCTCCTCGGCATGGTCTTCCTGCGCGAGCGGCTGCGCCCGGCGCAGTGGCTCGCGCTCGGCCTCGCCGCCGCGGGCGTCGTTCACCTGGCGGTGCGCGCGGGCTCAGTCCCCTGGATCGCGCTGGGACTGGCCGCGACGTTCGGTGTCTATGGCCTCCTGCGCAAGGTCGCCGCCGTCAACTCGCTCCCTGGCTCCACCCTGGAGACCCTGTTCATCGCCCCGCTCGGCGCGGCCTACCTGGCCACCCTCCACGCGCAGGGCGCCGGCGCGATGGGCCGCGCCGATCTGCGGACGCACGTCCTCCTCGCCGCGACGGGCATCATCACCGCGCTGCCGCTCGTCTGGTTCACGAACGCGGCGCGCCGCCTGTCGCTGACCACCCTCGGTTTTCTCCAGTACCTCGCGCCGAGCGGCCAGTTCCTGCTGGCCGTGCTGGTCTATGGCGAGCCGTTCACGACCACCCAGGCCGTGAGCTTCGCCTGCATCTGGGCCGGGCTCGCGCTGTTCAGCGCCGACGCCGCGCTGCGCGCGCGCCGCGGGCGAAGGGCGAGCGCCGGCTGACAACCATGCTCGATCCCAGCCGCGCTCCTGCGGCGCATTCTGGACTGATCGTTCCAGAATGATCAGCCCCGAATGCCTCGTAGGCGCGAGGGTCACGACACCCCCGCAGGGTCCCGCGCCGCGCGACGAGCACGGGTTTCCGGGCTGGGTAACCCGGCACGACCTCCCGTGCACCCGGGGACGAACCCACACCCTACTTCCCCTGGCGCCGCCCCTGCCAGCCCAAGCGGCGCGCGCGCCTCGCCGTGCGGCGCCAGCAGCATCGCCTGCGGATCCATTGCTCCCGGAGCAGCACCGCGCGGCGCTCACCCCGTGAAATGAAGGCCCCCGAGATGCCGGCACACCCGCTGCATACCGGGCGCGCCATGCATAGACGTCAGTTCTTGGGGGGCGCTGCGGCCGCTGTATCCGGAGCGCTCCTCGCAGGCAAAGCCCACGCCGCTGGGCCGAGTGTCATCCGAGTCGGCGTGCCCGGCGTCGGCGTGGGCAACCGCCCCGTCACGGGAGGCAGCTTCTTCTCCTTGCTGCACCTCCAGGGCAGCCTCGCCGAGGAGTTCAAGAAGGACGGCATCGAGGTCAAGTGGAACTTCTTCCGCGGCGCCGGTCCGGCCGTGAACGAGGCCGTCGCGAACGACCTGCTCGACATCTGGACCCACGGGCACCTGCCCTCGGTCGTCGGCCGGGCGAGCGGACTCAAGACGCGGCTCCTGGCGAGCGCCAGCCGGCGCGGCCACGCATACCTCGTGGTGCCCTCCGACTCCCCCATCAACGGCGTCCGCGACCTGCGCGGCAAGAGGGTGGCCTTCCAGAAGGGCACGGCCACGCAGCTGTCCGCGAACCGGATCCTCGAGGGCCACGGGCTCACCGAGCGGGACGTCCGCGCCATCAGCATGGACGCGTCCACGGCCAAGGCGGCGATCGCCACGAAGGACATCGACGCTGTCTTCGGCGGCACCGACTACCTCTCCCTGCGCGACCAAGGGATCGCGAAGATCGTCTACTCGACGAAGGGCGACTCGCCGACCTACCCGAGCAACTCGGGCATCGTCGCGCGAGAGGGCTTCATCAACGATCACCCCGAGGTCGTGCAGCGGATCATCACGCTCGCGGTCAAGTCCGCGGCGTGGGTCGCAGACGAGAAGAACCGGACGCAGGTCTTCCAGCTGTGGTCGAAGTCGGGCACGCCCTTCGCGAACTACAAGGAATCGCAGCAGGGCGAGGACATGAAGCAGAACGCGAGCCCCCTGCTCGACGAGTACGCCGTTGCCCGCTACAAGGCGGCGGTCGCCGACTCGAAGAAGTTCGGCCTGATCAGGAACGCCTACGACGTCGAGCCGTGGATCGACCGGCGCTTCCTCAACCGGGCGCTCAAGGACCTCGGCCTCGAGCGCTTCTGGGCCGAGTGGGACGCGAACGGCAAGCCGAAGGGCTGATCGCGCGAGGCGCCGGTCCGGAGGCGCGCCGCGCGTGCGCCCCGGCCCGCCTTGCGATAAGCGTGCGCTCCGGCGCGCGCGCCTCCGGGCAAGGCGCCTCGCGCGCCGCGCCCGGAGGCGAGACGATGAGCTCCGAAGAGACCACACCGACAACCGACCTCTCGCAGATCCCCCCGTGGATCGACGGCCCCTCGGCCTGGTACGGCCCCGCGATCTCACAGGGCGATGTCTGGATCGAGCACCTCACGCCGGCCGAGGTCGACGAGGTCGAGGCCGCCGTCCGGCGCTTCGCCGAGACCGGCGCCGACCCGGCCCAGATCCGCCGCGAGGACTTCCCGCTGCCGTCGCTCGCCGCGCGCCTCCGCCGCGTGCTCGCCGAGGTGCTCGACGGCCGCGGCTTCGCCCTCCTCCGCGGGCTGCGCGGCGGCTGGCTCGAGCGCCGCGACCTCCGCGCGGCCGCGATCGCGTTCCTCGGCATCGGCAGCCACCTGGGGAGCGCGCGCTCGCAGAACGCGAGCGGGCACGTCCTCGGGCACGTGAAGGACCTCGGCGTGTCGAGCCAGGACCCGAGCGTGCGCATCTACCAGACGCGCGAGCGGCAGACCTTCCACACCGACTCCTGCGACGTCGTGGCGCTGCTCTGCCTCCGGACCGCGAGGGCGGGCGGGCTCTCGGCGCTGGTCAGCTCGGTCACGCTGTACAACGAGCTGCGGCGGGCGCGCCCGGACCTCGTCGAGGCGCTCTTCGCGCCCATCGAGACCGATCGCCGGGGCGAGGTGCCGGCCGGCGAGAGGCCTTGTTTCCGGATCCCGGTGTTCAACTGGCACGCTGGGCTCCTGTCCGCCGTCTATCAGCGGCAGTACATCGAGTCGGCGCGCCGCTTCCCCGACGTCCCGCCGCTCACGGCGCGGCAGGTCGAGGCGCTCGATCTCTTCGACGCCCTCGCCAACGACCCCGCGCTCCACATGACCATGGAGCTCCGCCCCGGCGACATCCAGCTCGTGCACAACCACACGCTGCTCCACGACCGGACGGCCTTCGAGGACTGGCCCGATCCGGATCGCAAGCGGCACCTGCTCCGCCTCTGGCTCGCCCCGCCCGGCGCGCGGCCGCTGCCGCCGGTGTTCCGGGAGCGCTACGGCGCGCTGACGCCGGGCGACCGCGGGGGCATCGTCGTCCCCGGCGCGCGCCTCCACGCCCCGCTCGCTCCGGGGTGAGCGGCGGGGTCACGCGCGCGAGGGCCCGCGGGCGCTCACGGCAGCGGGTTCGGATCCGGATAGCCCCACGTGATCTCCGGCTCGCCGAGGAACTCGGGTGTCCCGACCACGTCGATGAGCAGCTCGCGCAGGTTGCGCCCCGAGCGGCCGAAGGCCTCCGACAGCACCCCGATGCGCGGCGCCACCTCCGCCGGGGCGCCCGTGTTTGCGCCCGAGCGGGGATCGGTCGCGTAGTGCAGCGCCATCTGCGCGATGCAGCGGTGGACCTCCGGGAGCTCTTTCAATATCTCGAGCAGCTCGCGGACATCGCTGTATCTGGGCTCGCCGGGCACGCCGGTCACCCAGCCGGAGGTGTCGAACGGCGCGCCGTTGTCGCTCACGAGCTCGCGACCCATGCTGTCGAACCGGAGAAAGGCGAACCCCGGGGGGTTCAGCTGGCTGTGGCAGGGGCTGCACGTATCCGGAGCGGTCGCCTCGATCAGCTGCTCGCGGATCGAGCGGTCGAGCTTGAGCTCCTCGGCCGGCGACCCATCGGGGAGCTCGGTGCAGAGCAGTGCGGAGCGGACGAGCCAGCCTCGCTTGACGGGCCAGGTGATGGGGAACGCGCTGCGGAACGTCCTCATGATCGAGGCGCTGGTGAAGAGCCCCATCCGGTTCGGCGAGCCGTACGGAACGCGCCTCGGCTCCTCGCCCTCGACGCCGGTCATGCCGTAGTGCTCCGCGAGCCGCGCGTCCACGAAGGTATAGGGCGCGAACATCAGCGTATCGAGGGTGCCGTCCTCGTCGAGGACGACCGCGCTCCCGTACGCCGCGACCTCCTCGCGCATCGACGCGAGCAGGGGGTCGTCGACGGGCTCGCCCTCGGGGGTGAAGTCTCTGAGCAGCTTCGAGCGCAGCCACCAGCCGAAGAAGCGCCCCACGCCGTCCCTGGCGCGCGGATCCTGGAGCATCTCGCGCGCGAGCGCCTGGACGGCCTGCGCCTCCACGGGAGCTCTCAGGCGCCCGCTGATCTCGCCGGCGAGCGCCGCGTCGTTCCAGAGGAACCTGGTCAGGCGCGGCGCGATGACGTCCGGCGTGGCCGGCGGGATGTCGGGCAGCTCGGGAGGAACGATGTCGCCGCCCGCGGCGCCCGAGCCCCCGGCGCCCCCCTGTCCCCCGGCGCCGCCCGAGGCCCCGGCGCCTGATTTGCCGTCGATCAGCGCCGCGTCGTCCGGAGACGAGCCGCACGCGGCCAGGCCGCACGCGGAGGCGGCCAGCAGCGCGGCTGCGGTGCCGAGACGGAGAGCCGCGACTCTCCCACGATGCACCGATTCACGATTCAAGTAAGCCATGGGATGGAGTGCAGTCTCTCACGGACTCCCTCCGATGGATGAGGAAGATCCGCGCCTGACTCCGCTCCTTTCCTGCTCGCTCTCCCTGGTGCGACGCGCGGATCCGAGCGCGGAGTACACACCCGCCCGCGCCCGCCGAAACCCTGCTCCCCTCGCGCGTGCAGGAAACCAGCTCCGCCCGAGCCCGCCGGGAGCCTGCTCTGCCCGAGCCCGCCGGGAGCCTGCTCCCCCCGAGCCCGCCGGGAGCCTGCTCCGCCCGAGCCCGCCGGGAGCCTGCTCCCCCCGAGCCCGCCGGTGGTTTCGCCCGGCCTCGTCCCGTGCGTCGCGCACGCCGCGAGGCGCGCCCAGGGCGCCTCTGGCGCGCCCAGGGCGCCTCTGCCGCGCGCCACGTCGCGCCGCGGCGTGCGCACGCCGCGCGCACACGGCGCCGGCACGCGCCTCGCAGCGCAGGTCCTTCCCATGGCTCCCTTGCCTCCCGCCCGAGCGGCAGAGGAATGTCCCGGCAGCGGCGCCGGGCGCGCGGGCGGCGGCGAGGGAGCGGCCCTCTCCCCCGCCCCGCTGCCCGCGCGGCCCGCCCGCGGCGCCGCCGCCCGCCGCGCGCGCCGCCGGGCGCTGCTTCACGCGGCGCTCGGCGTCTTCGGCCTCGGCGCCCTCGCCGCGCTCATCCGGCACGTCGGCGCGGCGGAGATGCTCGAGGCGGTGACGCGCGCCGCGCCGTTCCTGCCCATCCTCGTCGCGCTGGAGGCCGCGCGCGTCGGCTGCGAGACGCTCGCGACGGGCGCGCTCTGCCCGCGGCGGAGCGTCCCGCCCGCGGAGCTCCTTCGCATCCACGTCGTCTCCTACCCCGTCATGGCGCTGATGCCGGCCGGCCGCGCGGCCGGCGAGGCGGTCAAGGCGGCGCTCCTCTCTCCGCACGTCGGCGCCCCGCGCGCGGCCGCGATCGCCACGGCGAACCAGTCGCTCGCGCTCCTCTCGGCGGCCCCGCTGTCGCTCCTCGCCGCCCTGGCCATCTGGCGCATCGGCGGCGGCGCCTCGGCGCTCGCCCTCGGTGTGCTCGCGCACGCCGCGCTCCTTGTCGCGAGCGGCCTCGGCGTCGCGTTCGCGGCGCGGCAGCGCGCCGCCTTCGCCTGGCTCGCCCGGCGGTTCGCCAGCGCCGGCCACGCCGCGGCCTCCTTCCACGAGGCCGTCCGCGAGCACGCGCCCGTCCCGGCCCGGCCGTTCGCCGCCTGCGTCGCCGGCCGCGCGATCCAGGCCGCGCAGTACGCCGTGCTCCTCGCCGCCGTCGGCGCCGCGAGCGGCCCTGTCCGCGCGCTCGCCGCGTATGGGGTGGGCGCGGCCGGCACGGCGGTCGGCGACCTCATCCCCGGCCAGGTCGGCGCCACGGACGGCGCCTTCACGCTCGCCGCCCCGCTGCTCGGGCTCACCGCGGGGTCTGCGATCGCCATCTCCGTGCTCGTCCACCTCCTCCAGGCGGCCTTCGCGCTCGCGGGCATCGTCACCACGGTCGCGTGGCGCCGCAGGCCTCCGGCGCCCTGAGCCGCCCCTCGGAGGGTGTGGAGGCAGCCGTCGAGGGACTGCGTACCGGCGTCAGAAGTCCCGCCAGGATTCCGCCGCGATGGCGAACGGTCGCGATCTGTCACTTCTTGCGGGATTTCGGGGGGGAGCGACGACCGATCGCAGACCCTCGGACGGCATGGAGGCAAGCGCGGCGGCGTGCGCAGGCGACGACCCTCTCGCCGCGTTGCTGCATGGCGACGCCATGGCGGAACTGCGGACGCCACGGGGAGCGGTGGGAAAACGAGTGGCGAAGCGGCTCCTGCATGCTGGCGCGCAGGCGGCACGCGCACCATGCGCCTCGGCGCCAGAGAGCGCAGATTCAAGCACGAGTCTGACACGCTGCTCATCCATGGTCCCGATGAGAGGCATGACCATCACCTGCTCGGTGATCGGGATCATCGGCGTGGACAGCTCCGCTAGCCGGCTCTGCTGCACCCGGATGATCTCCTCCTGCAACGCTGCGCGATCGCGTTCTGCGTTCTCGCGCGCCGACATATCGAGCGCGAGCCGGGGGCTCGGCGAGCGCCTCCGCCGCCGCGGCAGCGAGCGTCGCGGCCCGCCGGCCCCCGGCCCGCCGCTCCGCCATGGCGCCGCCATGGGCGATAGCCCGGCGGGTTGTCGAAATTCGCGGCGAAAACGCGCCCTCACCGCGTGGCGTGCGGCGTGCGGTGTCGGCGCCGTGTGGCCAGCGCGGCTCGCACCACGGGCGTCGTCTACGAGCGCCGTCGTCCCGAGAAGACGACGCTCTACGAGATCGTGCGCGACAACGTGGAGACGCTGTACGGGGCCATCGACGACGGCGCCATCGCCGTCCGGATACCCAAGCACGCGAAGAAGGAGCTCGAAGCCTACCTCGACTGCGGGCTGCTCTGCCGCGGGTTCGCGCGGCTCCGGTGCGAGCGCTGCGAAGAGAGTCGGCTGGTGGCCTTCAGCTGTAAAGGACGCGGTTTCTGCCCGTCGTGTCTGGGCCGACGCATGTGTTCCACGGCGGCGAACCTGATCGAGGACGTCCTGCCCGAGGTGGCGCACCGTCCGTGGGTGTTGACGTTTCCGTTTCCGTGGCGGCGCAGGCTCGCCCAGGACGGGTTATTGTTCGGCGTGCTGACCCGCCTCTTCGTCGAGAGCGTGGAGCGGTTCTACGAAGAGCGCGGTGCGCGCCGAGGCGCGTGCGGCGCGGTCAAGAGCGGCGCGGTGACCGTCGTGCAACGCACGTCCGGCGACATGCGGCTCAATCCGCATCTGCACGTGGTCTTCCTCGACGGGGCTTATCACGAAGACGGCACCGAGCTCGTGTGGAACGAACTCGGTCACCTGCGAGCTCGAGGTCGGTCAGGTCATAGAGCACGCCGTCGGGCGGATGCTCCGTTACCTCCGGCGGCACGGGCATCTCGAGATCGAGCACGACGTCGAGGAGGACGGCGAGCCCGAGGCAGCGCTCTGTGCCTCCGCCGTCTCAGGACGAGAGCCGCGCCACACGTCGTCGCCCCGCAATGGCTCCGCGGGCTGTCGCCGTCTTCTCCGAGCGCGCTCGCGTACGACAAGCCGCTGTGCGCTGCGCTCAATGGCTTCACCTTGCACGCAGCGACGCGCGCCGGTGCGCACCATGCCGCGGCGAGGGAGGCGCTGCTGCGTTACGTGCTGCGACCCCCGATCGCAAACGAGCGCGTCGAGCCGCAGCAGGACGGCCTGGTGCGGCTGTCGCGGAGGCGCGCCTTCGCTGACGGGACTGTCGCGGTGGACATGGATCCGCTCTCGCTCTTGTGTCGCCTCGCAGCCAGCGTCCCGCCGCCGCGCTTTCACACCGTCAAGTACGCGGGCGTGCTCGCCTCGGCAAGTCGCCCACGTTGGCGCGCAATCGCATCGGACCGCGCCCTGCTAAGCCACAAGAGCCTACGAAGGCGGACGAAGGCGCCGCTTCGAAACGCAAGCGTGGCGGCTATCGGGCGGTCGACAAACCGCGCCGAGCTCTTGCGCCGCACATTTGCGATCGACGTCCTCGAGTGCCCAGCTTGCAAGGGGCGGATGAAGCTCGTCGCCATGGTGACCGAGCCAAGGAACATCGCCCGCTTCCTCTCCGCGCTCGGCGAACCGACCGACGTACCAGCACGCTCTCCCAGCGTCCACGCGGCGGCCGCCGTACTGGAAGAGCACCGTTGTGCGCCGCAAGGCGCCCGGTGACGCCGCATAGCGTCTCGCGACGCGCCTCCCGGGCCAGACCAACGCCCGGACGGACACGTGTGCCCACGGCACGCCGATGCGCCCCGTAGCGCGCTCGGCGCCGCCCCGGACCACGCTCTTTCGGCCCAGGACCGAGCCATCACGACGCTCGCGGCCCCACCCTTTCGGTTTACTGCGCTACACTTCTTCGCGCTGCGATCCGGCTTCTTTTACCTACGCGCTCGGCGGGGCGGGTGCTTGTGTCGAGATCGTGTCCGTTACTGTCCTTCGGTTCAGCGCCATCCGCCTGCGCCGCCGGGCCTGCCGCGCTCGGTTCGAGGCCACCCCCTTCGGCGTTCGCGCGTAGGCGCGGTTGGCCCGTCGGTGCGCCTCGCGCCGGCGCTCGCCCGCGCACTCCCCGCAGCACGCGCCCACCGACGCGCACGGCCCGCAGAAGACCCGCACCCGCCCGCAGCTCCGGCATCGCCCGAATCGACCGTCCACGCGCCGCTCCCGCCTGGAGCCGCTGGACAGGCGCCGCGATCTGCCGCACCCTCTCGCGCGGTGGGCGCGTTGCCTGCGCTTACCGCGAAGGCTCGGGTGGCTAGACCCGGGCCTTCACCTTCTCCATAGCCGAGATCTACCTCAGCGCCGCGCGCTTGGGGGCGAACCGCTCGCCGGCGACGGCAGTCGCGACGCTCCCACCACATCCTCCACAGCCGGCCCCAGGTTTTCAGTCTCCCCCTGGACCCCCTCGGACCACCTGCACCGCAGCGAGCTGCTCACGCCAGCTGAACCGCCACTACGACGACGGCGTGATGTTTATCAACGAGAGGGCCCGAGCGATCGACGTCGTCGCCGCAGGCGCACGCGATGACGACAGGGAGGGATCAGTCCAGCGGGACTTCGTCAGAATCCGGCGACACCAGGTGATCATCGACAACAGCTCTGCACGCAGCTGTACCAGCTCCCTGCTTCCTGGCATCGCTCGCTCCTCTTCGCGCGGCGAGGGCACGGCCCTCATCTGGCGTCGCGTAGCGTGTAACCGAATCTGGCCAGGGGAAAGACGCGGTCTGCGGAGCGGCTACATGTCGCGCGGCGAGGTGCTGCGCAGGAAGGATCGCGTCGAAGATGAGCAAGCCGCAGAAGCCGGGTCTGAATCCCAACAAGCCCGGCCCGAAAATCGAGGTCAGACCCGGCGGGAAGCCGGCCTCACCACCGAACGAGATCGTCATGCCCCCCGGGCACAAACCGCTCCCGCCTACCGAGAAACCCGGCCACAAGTGGGTCGATCCCAAGAAGAAGTAGCGCCCCCTGCCGCCGAGGCGCGGATTAGTCCGCTATAACGTCCCCCGACCAAGCCACATACCGCCCCCGGGTGCGCGGGAGAGCGCGCACCTCCACCGGGTTGCGGCGCGTTCCGGGTTGCGGCGCGTTGCGGTCGCGAGCACGCTGCCCTTCGCGCCACTTCTCGGGGCCTACGAGCGCCGGGTTGCGGCGGAAGCGAGCCGCATCGAGCAGCGCTTCTTGGAGGAGCTCGACGCGCACTGGGGTGCGTACCGCAAGAAGCTCGTCGAGCTCTTCGACGCGAGGAGCTCCGCGGAGCAGGAAGGCGCCCCGCTCCGCGGGCGCGAGCTGCTCGGCGGCGAGTACCAGGCGCAGCTTATCTTCGGCTGTCTTCGGCGGTCCGCTGGGCGCCGGTCGCTCCGGCGCCTTGGTCTTGGGGGTCATCGCGGCACGATGGGCCTCGCGCCGCCACTTCGACAGGGTGGGCTGCGTGACGCCGACCTGCTTGGCGAGCTGCGTGGCGGTCAGGGCGCCCGGTCCGATCATCCGCTGAACCATCTTCTCTCGAAAGGTCTTTGAATACGGCGGTCTCAAGCGAGTTCTCCAACCTCGCCCTGGTCATAATCTCCCGAACTCCTCAGGCCGGACTTCCGGACCGAGGAGGCGACAACTTCCCTGACGTATAGGGCTCACCTCGCGCCTGCGCCTACGCTCCGTCACCAGGGACGGCGGCCGGCGAGCACATCAAGCACGCGCTCGGCTCGCGCGTCGCCCGGCAGCGCGCCGAGCACCATAGCCGCCTGCGCTCGGGCACCCATCCGTTCCAGATGCATACCGAAGCTACGCCAGGAAGGCCAGAACGTCTCATCACCGTCGGACCTGCTCGCAAACGAGAGCATTTCGGCGACGGCGGCCTTCCCCCAAAAACTGAGTATCGGCGCGAAGCGCACGTCCGGGGCAATCGTCTCCTCGAGGGTGGAGAGACCCAGTTTGCCGCCAAGTTCGGGCAGCGATGCACCGTTGGTCGTTCGGCGGAGGAAGCACCGTATGAACTGCTGCGGCATGACGCCGGGCGTCCCGTTCAGACGACGGGCAAGTGGCGACTCGTTCTTCTTCGCCCGCGCCGTCGTCTCAACCGCCGCGGCTTCGGCCACGCTCCGGCACCAGTGCCCGAGGCGTGCCGCCCCATCCGTATCGGGCGGAGCTTCGGTCAACGCCTTCAGGTCCAATGCCGTGCCGACAACCGGAATCGCATCGGTCGCGTCCGGCACCGCCCATCCAATAAAGTGGACCAAGCGCTGCGTCATCGTTGTTTGAGGGCCATGATCCCACCCTCCCGCAACGACGATCACGACGAACCCGAGGACCCCCACCAAGACGTTCCCGTTGAGTCGCACCCCCGCACCTTGCTCATGCCCGGCGCCGCCTGCAAGGTCGGAAGCGGAAAGCCGAACGGTTTACGGTGATGCGCAAGGTCTGGGCCCGGCGAGACGCCAGCCAGCGGACCGTTGGCGAGACACCGGCGGTCAATGCGAGCGGCGCTCCCCGCCCATCGACCTGGTAGGTCGAGAATGCGATGTAGGTCAATGTGGGTCATTCCATAAATTCGCGCCTCGTCCCTCCAACTTGGGCCGGGCGAGGTCGAGCATGTTCTCCCCGCTCCAATAGAGGGGCTCCTTGAGCGCGCACGTCTCCTGACGGACGGGAGGCCACGGACCGACCTCAGCTCGTTACCCCGCTGTTACCCCGACGGGTGGGTTCTCGTGTCCCCTTGCGTCGCGTCCCGTCCGATGTCGGCGCCCCCTCCCTTGTCGCAGAGCGTGCGGAATGACCGTGCTTTCTGTTGATTTTCGATGGGTTGGGAGAGGGCACTGAGGGCAGGGGAGCCGCCTGTTCCTAAACCGTTGGTCGGGATTTCGGCGAGGTCCTCCGCTGCCTTCTCCGGACGTGGCGGATCACCCAGACGACGATCTTCTTCGCCTCCTTCGGTGTTAGTAGCCACCCCGATCCGCAGATTTCTGCTCCTCACCTCGTGACGCCTGGGGGCGAGCGCGGGCGGCCGGGAAGTTCGTCAGCGCGAGGCGCGGCGGTAGAGATCGCGCCCGAGCGGCGCGCCGGAAAAGAAGAAGGCCCTGGGTAGCGACCAGGGCCTTCCGGGGATCGGCGACAGACCGATGTTCGGCCTGTCTCGCACGACCCAGGCAGCGAGGGCAACTTCCCGGCGCGCTGGTCCGGGGACTCGTGCAAGACAGCTTCCGGCTCGCGCGCTGCGGGCTCTGCGCCGCGATCTTCTTTGTCTGCGGCCGGTGTGATCGAGGGCAGCTCTACTGCGGCAGCGCCTGCCGCGACGCGGCTCGCCACCGGGCGCAACGCGCGGCTCGGCTGCGGCACCAGCGCTCCCACGAGGGGCGCCTCGATCACCGTGATCGCCAGCGGGCCTACCGCGCCCGACAGGGCCGGCGCGTGATGGATAGGGGTTCCGACAACTTGCCCGCATCCGCCAGCGTGTGCCCGCGGACCGGCGCGCCGACGTCGAAGGACGACGTGGCCGCCGCCGGCCCGCAGGAGTCGATGGATGGACGAGCTCGTGATGACGATCTCCGCGACGCCGCAGGAGACGCGGGTGCTGCTGACGCAGGGGCCCGACGAGGTGATGAAGGCCCGGCTGCGATCGGTGGCCACGCCGGCGCATCGGTTTGCCGGGCCAATGCTGTGCGAGTCGATGGCGCTCTGGCACGACCAGAGGGTCCGTGCTGTCGTTTCTGCGGAGTCCGAGGACATCTTGTTCGCGCTGGGGTTGTGCGACGGCCTCGGCGTCGCGCGCGCGACGCTGCACTACGTCGTCGAGCCTCTCTTCATGGACGCCCCGCCCCGCCGCGGGCAACGCCTGCCGGGACTCGGTAATTTCCGTGGCGAGCATCGCCTTCGCAGGAGCCTCGGTCGATGACGATCGACGAGGCCAAGGAGGCGGAGATCCGCCGCCTGCACTTCGCCGAGCACTGGAAGATCGGCACCATCGCGACGCAGCTCGGCCTGCACCACGACGCGGTCGAGCGCGTGCTCGGCCTGGGTAAGGGGGCGCGCTCGCGGCCCGTCGTTCGCGGCGCGGAGGCCGCGGTGAGCGAGGCGCCTTTGCCGCTGCGCGGCTACGAGGCCTTCGTCATCGAGACGCTGACACAGTATCCTCGGCTCCGCGCCACGCGCCTGTACGACATGCTGGTGGAGCGCGGCTACGAGGGCAGTGTGCGCACGGTGCGACGGCATGTCCGGCTCGTGCGCCCGGCGCCGAAGAGCGAGGTGTTCCTCCGCGTCGAGCCGCTCATCGCCGAGCAGGCCCAGGTCGACTGGGCCTACGTCGGCAAGCTGCGCGTCGCGGGCGGCATGCGCCAGCTCTGGGCCTTCGTCATGGTTCTGTCGTACTCGCGCGCGATCTGGGGCGAGCTCGTGCTCGACCTGTCCGCGAGCTCGCTCCGCCGCTCGCTTGTACGCGCGTGCTGCTACTTTGGCGGCGCGACGAGACAATGGCTCTTCGACAACCCCAAGACCGTTGTCCTCGAGCGGCACGGCGACGCCGTGCGCTTCCACCCGGACCTGCTCGCGCTCGCCGGTCAGCTCCGCGTCGCGCCGCGGCTCTGCGCCGTGCGCAAACCGCAGCAAAAGGGCAAGGTCGAGCGAGCGATTCGCTTCCTGCGCGACCGCTTCTTCGCCGCGCGTACGATTCGTGATCTCGACCGTGGCAACGCCGAGCTGCTCGTCTTCCTCGACGAGATCGCCAACGTGCGTCCGCACCCGCGATGGCCTGAGCGGCGCGTCGACCAGGTGCTCGCGGAGGAGAGGACGCGGCTGCTCGCGCTGCCCGATCCGCTGCCCGAGACGGACCTCGTCGAGCCCGTGCCCGTCGACAAGACCGCCTTCGTGCACTTCGACGGAAACCGCTATTCGGCCCCGTCGATCCACCACGGCAAGACGCTGATGCTCATCGCCAATGACACCACCGTGCGGCTCTCGGACGGCGGCACGGAGGTCGCGCGGCACGTGCGCTGCTGGGGACGACACCAGAGCATCGAGGCGCCCGAGCACCGTGCCGAGCTGCTGGACCACAAGCGCGCCGCCCGCGAGGCCAAGGGGCGGGATCGGCTCGGCGCCGCGATCCCCGGCTTCGAGATCCTGCAAGAGCGCTGGGTGGAGGCCGGTCGCAACGTCGGCTTCATGACCGCCAAGGCCCTGCGCCTTCTCGACCTGTACGGCGTCGAGATCCTCGGCGCTGCGGCGCGCGAGGCCATCGCCCGCGGCACGCACGATCCCGGTGCCCTCGCCGTGCTCTGCGAGGAGCGCCGCCGCGCCGCCGACGGCCCTGTCCCCATCGACATCGCCCTCGGAGCCCACGTCCCCGATCGCGACGTGATCCCCCACGACCTGGAGTCCTACGATGCCCAACGATGACGTCGCTGAGCTGGTGCGCTCCCTCGGCGTACGCGTGTCGCGCGAGGCGCTGCTCGCGCTGATCGCGCATGCCACCACGGCGCGCCTGTCGCCGGTGCAGACGTTCGAGGAGCTCGCCGCCATCGCCCACCGCGAGCGCGCCGAGCGCAATCTCGCCGCGCGCGCCAAGGCAGCGACCATCGGCACCTTCAAGCCCCTCGATCGCTTCGACTGGAACCACCCGCGCACGATCCAGCGTGAGCTCGTCGAGGAGCTCATGACCCTCGACTTCGTCGCCAAGGGGCACAACGTCCTGCTCCGGGGTCCGAGCGGCGTTGGCAAGACGATGCTCGCCCAGAACCTCGGCATGCTCGCGCTCCAGCGCGGCTACACCGTCCGCTTCACGACGCTGTCGGCCGCCCTCGCGGATCTGCTCAAGCAGGAGTCGCTGCCGGCCCTTGAGCGACGGCTGCGGAAATACACGGCCCCGTCGCTGCTCATTCTGGACGAGATCGGCTATCTGCCGTGCAGCCGTCAGTCCGCCGATCTGCTCTACAACATCATCAGCCGCAGGCACGAGAGCCGATCGCTCGTGCTGACGACGAATCTGCCGTTCAAGCAGTGGAGCACGGTCTTTCCGGGCGCAGCGTGCGTCTCGGCGCTGATCGACCGCTTCGTCCAGCACTGCCACATCCTCGACATCGACGCCGACTCGTGGCGGCAGAAGGAGTCGCTGGCCATGAGCGAGGCGCGACCCAAGCCGAGACCGGAAACCGCCGAGCCGTCTGCGCCGGCGGCCGCGAAGAAGCGCTGACCCGGCCGACGCCAGGTCAGATTCCCGCGGCGCCCGGGGTCAGGTTTCCGCGGGCGCCGCGGTCATTTTTCTGCGGACGCGAGGGTCACGTTTCCGCGAATCTCCGTGGTTAGATTCCTGCGGATCTCCGAGACCATCTACACCTTCGGCGTGAAGCCCCACTTTGCGCGGGGCCCCTCGGAGAGCTTCCGACCAGCAGGGAGCTCGCTTCCGAGGCGCCTGCGGATCGTCTGCATGGAGCACGCGGCCCGGCGCGCCAGTTCTTCGAGACCGACGAGAACTGGCTTCGGGCCGCCATGGTGCCCGAGCCAAGGAACATCGCCCGCTTCCTCTCCGCGCTCGGCGAACCGACCGACGTACCAGCACGCTCTCCCAACCGAGGGCCGCCGTACTGGAAGAGCACCGTTGTGCGCCGCAAGGCGCCCGGGGACGCCGCATAGCGTCTCGCGACGCGCCTCCCGGGCCAGACCAACGCCCGGACGGACACGTGTGCCCACGGCACGCCGATGCGCCCCGTAGCGCGCTCGGCGCCGCCCGGACCACGCTCTTTCGGCCCAGGACCGAGCCATCACGACGCTCGCGGCCCCACCCTTTCGGTTTACTGCGCTACACTTCTTCGCGCTGCGATCCTGGTCCTGCCCCGCTTCCGTAGACACCCCCGGAGGCACCAGGAGGCAGGGATGGGACGGAGAAAGAGGAGGGCGTTCACGCCCGAGTTCAAGGCGGAGGCGGTACGGCTGGCGAAGGCGGGCGACCGCAGCATCGGCCGGGTGGCGAAGGACCTCGACCTGACCGAGACGGCGCTGCGCGACTGGATCAAGCACGCGGACGCCGACGCGGGTCACGGACCGCCGGGGGCGCTGACGACGCCGGAGCGTGAGGAACTGCAGCGGCTGCGCCGCGACGTGAAGCGGCTGGAGATGGAGCGCGAGATCCTAAAAAAAGCGGCGGCCTTCTTCGCGAAGGAAAACGAGTGAGGTTCGAGTTCATCGACGCGGAGAAGGCGCACTATCCGGTGCTGGTGCTCTGCGCGGTGCTGCAGGTCTCGCGCAGCGGCTACTACGCGTGGGCCAAGCGCTCGGAGTCCGCACGAGCCAAGGCAGACGCACAGCTCAGCGCCCAGATCCAGGTCGCGCACCGCAAGAGCCGTGGCAGATACGGCAGCCCGCGCATCCACGCAGAACTGCGTGCTCGCGGCATACGTGTCGGCAGGAAGCGGGTTGCACGGCTGATGCGCGCGGAGCGGCTCGCGGCGCGCAGGAAGCGTCGCTTCCGTCGCACCACCGACTCGCGGCACAAGGGCCCGATCGCCCCGAATGTGATCGAGCGGCAGTTCGACGCTCAAGCGCCCAACCAAGTCTGGGTTACGGACGTGACGTACATCCCCACCGGCGAGGGCTGGCTGTACCTGGCCGTGATCCTGGACCTGTTCTCGCGATGCGTGGTCGGCTGGGCCGCGAGCGCGATCAACGATCGCGCGCTGGCGCTCGGCGCGCTGGCGCTCGCCTTGGCCGCGCGCCGACCCGCGCCGGGGCTGGTGCACCACTCGGACCGCGGTAGCCCCTACGCCAGCGACGACTACCGCATGATGCTCGGAGCGCATGGGCTCATCCCGAGCATGAGCCGCGCCGGCGACTGCTACGACAACGCGGTGGCCGAGAGCTTCTTCGCGACACTGAAGGCGGAGTTGGTTGAGTACGAACGCTACCCGACGCGAGCGGCCGCCATCGCGTCGATCGGCGACTACATCGAGAATTTCTACAACCTGAAACGACGACATTCACGGCTCGCCTACATGAGCCCGATCGAGTTCGAATTGAGGACCTACGTGACCGCGCTCGCGGCATAGTGGGACTGTCCGCGCAAGCGGGGGAGGACCATCCGGCTTCTTTTACCTACGCGCCCCCTTCGTGACCGCCGCTTCGAAGAACTGGGCCGAAGGAAGTCCCGTCACCGTAACGGACGCCACGCTCCCGACGGCCCTCGAAGCCATGAGCGTGACGACGTTCGTGAGTCAGTGAAGCCTAGCCAGATCGGCCCCGTCGCTCAGGGGACATTCATCAGGGCGTTCTGCTCTGCTTGCACGCGGCCATCGGTGCAGAACTTGCAGTTGTCGCCGTAGAAGAAGTTCCTGTTCGCTGTGTCATCCATCAGATGAACGCGGAACCAGGCCGCGGCCGACGACAGGGACACGCCATTTGCGCCCTGATAGACCCAGCTACCGTGATCCGCGTTGAGCTCGTTGAGGAAAAACGCGGGCTGATCGGTGACCGTCTTGAAGACATCGTGGACCCCGCTGCATTTCACCGTGGAGTCTTTCCCCCCGCAGAAGAACAACATGGGGGTGTGCACTCCCTCGAGGGCCCTGGTGCCGCAAATCGTGCCGAGGGCCGAGAAACGGGGATCGGAGGCCGTCATGCAAGTCGACATGCCCCCATAGGAATGGCCAAGCTGGCCGATCTTCGTGGTGTCGAGGGCGTGATAGTACGGGCTGCTCGCATCCTCGGCTTGTTCCAAGATCCAATCGAGGCCCGCGGTCGTGGGAAGAGGATCGCCTTCGGCGGTCGCGGTGCTGAGAGAAGCCACCACGACGAAACCGTGGGACGCGAGATGGTTGACGATCGGTCCGTATTGTCCGCACCACTGATTGCTGCCGGCGTTGACGACGCATTTCGGCGGTCTCTGCTCCGGATTGTCCCGGTAGCCATTGGCCCAGATCAGGATCGGATGGCAGTGGCCGCTGGTTGCGATATCGCTCGGGCGGTACACGTTGAAGCGCTGTTGCTCGTCCCCATAGATCGGATCGGGAACGACGCCGGCGAGGGGGCCGACGTTCTTGTCTGCGGTGACCGAGAAGGGGCCCGTCTTGGTAGGATCGGCCGTGGGGAACGGGTCGCCGACGCAGCCACTGACCGAGCCGCCGCTACCGGTCGTGCCGCCGCTTCCGGCATTTCCTTGGCCGCCGCCGCCCGAAGCCGCGCCACCCGTGGCCCCACTCGAGCCGCCAGCCCCACCACTGGATGCGCCGCTACCGGTCGTGCCGCCGCTTTCGGCCGTTCCCCCAGAGCCCGTCGTACCACCGGAGGCCGGGCCCCCGCTGCCCGTCCCACCGCTGTCCGTGCCAACCGCGCCCCCGCTCGCGGCAGCGTCCCCATTCGATCCGTTACCACACGCCGCGGTGGAAACGCACACGCCCAAAGTCAGTAGCCAACGCCTCATGGTGACTCCGTCCTCGCCCAGCCGCTCAGCGTCGTCAAGCGCTTTGGCGGATAGGACAAGCAAACGCGTTCCGCAAAGTCAAGATTCTCGGAGCCGTTCCTGGCTCGTGCAGTCCGACTGTACGAGCTTATCGACAGAACGGGCCTTATGCGATCAGACATGCCTTCCACTCGTGAAACGCCTGCGATTACCGCGACGTCGCACCAAGCGGAAGGCATCCTACCGTATAGCTGTACACTACTGGCACCAAGCGGAAGGCATCCTACCGTATAGCTGTACACTACTGAGCTCGTCCAAACGGCCGCCGTCGCGGTTCGCGGCGCGTCGTGATGGCCGGCGCACGCACCTCAGGGCAGACCTCCCCCCCGGCCACGTCGTCGAGCAGCGTCCCTCCCCTTTCAGTTTCGTCACGCGGGGTCCGCCGGGTACCGGGCGAGGTGGAGCGGTCGCTAGAAAGCTTAGCTATTCCGATGGCTTCCGGCGGTTTCACCGCCGAGGGCGGCTCCGACGTGGCCCAACGGGGCGCCCTCCGCCGCCGCGTCGCCCGCGGTAAAGGGCTCGCAGCATCACCGGTACCACCGTACGGCCACGCTGCACGCGCTGGTTGACATGAAACACCTTCCGCCATCCGCTCCCCTCCTGGAAAAGTGACGCTGTATCGACAACTTCTATGCGATCCGGCCCTTCTGGAGAAACAGCGACATCGACACCGTGAAGGGCACGTCGATCCAGGGGACAGCGCACTTCGACGCGGGGGCCTCGGTTCCCCCGCTCACGGCTCCGGATGTAGCCTGTCCCCCCAGAGCGCCGGGCTTCCGTGCCCAGTCGCTCCTTTGCAGCCCCACGAGGGGTTCGGCTTCACCATTCTGACGGCGGGCTCGCTGGCACCTTGAGCCGCGCCGTCGCGCTCGGGTTGGCGCGTTGGCGCGATCGGACTGGTGGTGACGGCTCGACCTCGGTAGGTTCTTCGCGATGAACGGTGACGTCGTCCGCCTCTCGTCAGCGGTGCGCGCTCGGCTCGCGCGCCTCGGTGCGAACGTGCCCCATGCGACCGCCGCCGCGCGGGCGCCGTCCAGCGGCGAGCTGAGCACCGCGCAGTTCTTCACCTTCTGGGAAGCGCTCGGCGCGTCGTCGCCGCACGACGTCGGGCTTCGTCTGGCGACGGAGACGCAGGTGCACGAGTACGACATCTCGTCGCTCGCGGCGCTGCACTCTCCCGACCTCGGCACCGCCTTGACCAAGCTCGCCCGCTACAAGCGGCTTTGCGGGCCGAAGGACATGGCCATCGACACGACGGAGAAAGAGGTGGCGATCCACACGACCTACCTGCACGCGCCAGGCCCCGTGCCCCCGCGTCTGGTCGACGCATCGCTCGCCTCGCTCCTCGTGCTCTTGCAGCGAGGCAGCGGGCTCGCGCTCGCGCCGAAGCGCGTCGAGCTCTCTCGCGCGCGCAGCGACGAGCCGATGCTGCTGCGTTTCTTCGGCTGTCCGCTGCGGTTCCGCGCGAAGCGCGACGCACTCGTCCTCGAGGAGCGCCTCCTGACGACGCCGTTCATCACGCACAACGCCGACCTGTTGCAGGTGCTCGTCCCCAGCCTCGACCAGAAGCTCGCGCCTCTGGAGCATGGTTCGTTCGTCGAGCAGGTCCGCGCGGTGGTCGCTCGCCGCATGGCGGGCGAGCGGCCGAGCATCGCGAAGGTGGCGCGCGAGCTGTCGCTCAGCACGCGCACGTTACAGCGGCGCCTGGGCGAGCTGGGGGTCAGCTATCAGCGCGTGCTCGACGAGGTCCGGCACCACGCCGCGCTGCGCCTCCTGCGCACCGACGACGTCGACGTCAACGAGATCGCCTTCCTGCTCGGCTTCGACGAGGTCAACTCCTTCACGCGGGCGTTCCGAGCCTGGGAGGGGACGACCCCGAACCGCTGGCGCGATTCGATTCATTTGTGGCGCGATCGGATTTGATCGCTGGCGCCTCGCGCACGATGTTTCGTGCATGACGGAGAACAACTCGCAAGTATGGTTCATCACCGGAAGCTCGCGGGGGCTCGGCCGCGCCATCGCCCTCGCGGTGCTCGCCGCTGGGCACCGCGTCGTCGCCTCGGCGCGCAAGCCCGCCGATCTCGATGACCTCGTGAGACAGCACGGCGACCGCGTGAAGGCAGTGGCGCTCGACGTCACGCAGCCCGAGCAGGCCGTGAGCGCGGTCAAGGAAGCGGTCGACGCCTTCGGTCGCATCGACGTGCTCGTCAACAATGCGGGCTACGCGAACGTCGACTCGGCTGAAGATATCCCGCTCGACGATTTCCGCGCGCAGATCGACACCAATTTCTACGGCGTCGTACACGTCACGCGCGCGGTGCTGCCCGTGATGCGCGAGCAGCGCAGCGGGCGTATCCTGCAGATCAGCTCCATCGGCGGACGGCGTGGCGGCACGCCGGGTCTGAGCGCGTACCAGGCGGCGAAGTTCGCCGTCGCGGGCTTCAGCGAGGTCGTCCTCAACGAGGTCGCGCCGCTCGGCATCCAGGTCACCATCGTCGAGCCGGGCGGCTTTGGCACCGACTGGGCTGGCAGCTCGATGACGATCTACCCGTCGCAGCTCGACTACGAAGCCACCGTGGGCGCGACCAACAAGCGGCTCCGGGGCAACCCCGGCGCGGCGCGCGGCGTGCCCGAGAAGGCCGCGAAGGCGCTGCTCGAGCTTGCGTCGATGGACAGGCAGCCGCGGCGCCTGCTGCTGGGGAGCGACGCGTACGTGCTCGCCAAGCTGACGCTGCGAGAGCTCGGTGCCAGCGATGATGCCCACCGGGCCCTCAGCGCGAGCACCGACGCCGACGGCATACCCGACTTCGCCGACACCGACGTGGGGCGAGCGATGCTGAACCTGCACCACAACTGACGAGAGCGCAAAGCGAGGACACCATGGAACTTCATCTGAGAGACAAGCGCGCCCTCGTCACCGGATCGAGCTCGGGCATCGGCGCGGAGACGGCGCGGCTCATGGCGCGCGAGGGCGTCGAGGTCGTCGTGCACGGCCGCAACGCCGAGCGCGCCCAGGCCGTCGCGAACGAGATCACCACGGCGGGAGGACGCGCGGCCGTCGCGATCGGTGACCTGTCGACCGTCGATGGTCTGAGCAGCGTCATCGACGCCGCCGAGCGCGCCTTTCGCGGCATCGACATCCTGGTCAACAACGCGGGTGGCGCGACGAACGTGGCCCACGCGTCGTGGTTCGACGCGCCGCTCGAGGAGTGGCTCGACGAGTACAAGAGCAACACGATGCCTGCCGTGCGGCTCGTGCAGGCGTTCGTGCCGGGAATGCGGGAGCGTCGGTGGGGCCGCGTCATCCAGATCTCGTCGCGCAACGCGATCTCACCGCACGCGCAGTTCGGTGCCTACGGCGCGTCGAAGGCGGCGCTCAACAACTTCACGCTGAGTTTGTCGAAGGCCCTGGCCGGGACCGGCGTGACGTCGAACGGCATCATGCCCGGGCTCATCTACACGCCCAGCCTCGACGGGTGGTTCCGCGAGGTCGCCGCCAAGCAAGGCGTGACCGATCCCGCCGAAGGACGCGCGTGGGTGTTGAAGAACGCGGTTCATCAGACGGTGGATCGCCTCGGCATGCCGGCCGACATCGCTGCAGCGGTGTGCTTCCTCGCGAGTCCGCTGACGGACTTCATGACGGGCACGACCTTTCGCATCGATGGAGGGGCCACGCCCACGTTGTGACGACGAGGAGGGCGGCGCACGGGCAACGCGGGGTCGCCCGCCCGCTCGATCGGGACACAGAAGGCACTGAGACGATGTGAGTCTGCCCGACGCCAGCGTTCAGCCGCGGCCCCACGAGGCGGGGACGTCGGCCGCGACGCTTCTGTCAGGGGTCATTGGTTGTCGTATGGATGAGGAAGATCCTGGACCCACCAGGTCGGATGCTGAGGGTAACCGGGCGGTGAGTCCTCCCACTCCTCCTGACGCCCGTAAGGCAAGAGGTCTCGCATGCTGTTGGCGAAGACCAGCCGGTCCACCCCACGTTGCGTGGTGGCATAGGTGCGGTAAACGCCGTCGGCGTTACGGAGGAACACGCTCAGCAGAAAGCTGCCGCCTGCCCCACAGTCAGCGGAGAAGGTCGTGCCTCGCGACGATGCGAACGGAATGTGCATCCACCGCTGATGCTCCCACGCTCTCTGCATCTGCTCCAGCGGCATGTCCGATACGGTCGCCCAGCTCGCGCCGGCTTGCGCGAGCCGCGCGAGGCCGCTGGCCGGGATGCCGTCGGTGAACCACGTGCAACCCGGGCAAATGTGCTTCGGCCCCGCGTCCATGAACTGGTACAGGAGCAACTGGCTATTCTCACCGAACAAGTCGAGCAACGAGACCGTTCCGCGTGGAGTTGCGAACGCATAGTCGGATCGAAACCTCACCATCGGCAAACGGCGACGCTGCGCTGCCACTGCGTCCTGGGCACGGGTGGCCGCCTTCTCGGCGGCGAGGAGCTCCGCGCGGGCACGAGCCCACTCCTCGGGATCGACGACATCGGGCTCTTTGCCCGTCGGAGTCGGCTGCTTCATGGTTCTTCCTCCATCAACGAGATTGCGCGACGACGCCTGACCGTCCGTCGATCGGTCAGCCGAAGCCGCCGGACGAGGTCTATCTGACTCGCCGCCTCCTGTGATGTCGCACACGAAAAGTTTCATGGATCGGCTCTGCGCCGCAAGGCCCGAATGCTGTCCAGCGCCATAGGGTAAATCCGTCCAGCTCCGGCGGCAGTCGCCGCCTTCCCGGGGGTCGGCGGCGCCTGGAGGGGCGCGGCGGACGCACAGCCGGAGGTGTCGCGCCGCGTCTTGTCTGGGTGACACGGCGCGGCTGCCTCATCGGGAGTTTGCCGGACGCCGGTCATGCTGGGTCAGCAGCGCGGCCGGTGACTGCTTGTCGGCACGCAGCCACTGCGCCCGGGCGATCTCAGCAGAGCCTGCGGGCGCTGGCGAGCGGCGAGGCCCGGAGGAGGGTCTGGCGCTCGAGCACTTCAGCGCGGCCGGCGCTTCGACCGACCGAGCAGCAATCCCAGCGCCGCGAGGAGGAGCCCCGCCTGGGCGCCCGAGCCTCTCGCGTCGTCGCCCAGCGCGCAACTGCACCCGGAGTCCGTGCTTTCTCCTCCCGTCGAGCCGTCAGCTCCCGAGCTGGCCTCCTCCCCGTTCGCCCCCCCGGCCCCGGTGCCCATCGCGCCGCCGCTGCCCACGCTGCCGCCAGCGCCACCTTCCACCACCCCGCCCGCACCTCCGGTTCCGGTTCCCGCCGCGCCTCCCGCACCGCCGGCTCCGACCGCGGCGGCCGCGCCGCCCGCACCCCCGGTTCCGGCCGCGCCCCCCGCACCCCCCGTGTCACCACCGGGCACAGCGCCGGGACAAGCTGCCGTCTCGGGATCCTGCCCACCGACCCTGTCGAGGCCGAAATAGGCCGCGACGGCGCGTCCGTCGAACGGCACAGAGTGCCCGACGCCGTCCATCGAGAAGGCCTCGTAGACGGTGTAGCCGCAAGCGCTGTTCCAGAACTGGCGCGTGGTTCCCCGCTGTGGCGTGTCGGTCCCGTCCGGGGTCTCGTTCAAGCCCAGGAGGTTCGTCCACTCCTTGACGTCTTCAGCCATGTTCTTGTAGCTGAGGATCGTGTCGGCGGTGCCATGCCAGTGCTGCAGGCGCGGTCGATGGCCGGTGTAACCGGGATAGTACGAACGAACGAGGTCTCCCCACTGCTGCGCGGTCTTCGTGACGTTGCCGCCCCCGCAGGGCCCGCTCCACTGGGCAGAGTTCCCCGTCCCGGTGATGTCGTTGTAGCCCTCGGCCCAGCAGCCACACGGGACGCCCATCAGCGACACGCCGGCCATGAACACGTCGGGGTACACACCCAGGAGCGCCTCGGTCATGATGCCGCCCGACGACCCGCCGACCGAGTACACGCGGCCCGCGTCGCCGTCGTACTTCGCGAGCGTGTATTTTACCATCTGGACGATGGCTCCCGTGTCGCCACCGCCGTCGTGCTTGAGCGATCTCGTCGATCCCGCGTCCCAGCAGTTCTGCCCGGTGGCCTCCGGGAAGATCATGATGAAGCCACTGGTGTTCGCGATCGAGACCAGGCTCGACATCTCGCCGAACGTCCCCGGGCCAGTTCCCTGGCAATGATGGGGAGCCACGACGATGGGAGGCTTGGTCGCCAGCTCGTCAGGCACGTAGATGTGCATGTTGACGTAGCTGGGAAGGCCGTCCACCCCCCATTCGCTCTGGTTGACCTTCTGCAGCGATGCCCCGCGCGCAGGCAGCGCCGCGAGCAGCGCGAACGAGAGCGACGCGAACCCGAGCAGGTGACTTCGGAACTGGTTCATAAGACAGGGATCCTTTGATGACGCCAGCCTGGTACGCAAGCCAGCGCCGCTTTGCCGCGCGGCTAGAACTGGGTCAGAAAGGTCCAGACTTCCTGGGGCATCCACGACGTGTCCTGCCCGGCGTCGTTCGGCGACGGAGTATGACCGCCGTCGTAATCACACCAGCGGGTGGGATGCCCCGCGGAGCAGTTCTTGTAGTCCGAGCAGGCGTGGCCGCCCCTGGGCGCCTTGGCCAGCGGCTCCACCGTACATCCGTTCTGCATGGCGAAGAAATCGCTGTTGGAGGTCTGTCCTGCTCCGCCGCTCTCCTGCTGACCGAGCGAGGACATGAAGGCCACCGGCTGACAGCTCGCGGGCCGGGCGACACCGCCGCCGGAGTGGACCACCGCGGCGCGGTAGACTTCCGGGCGCGCGCAGGCCAGCGTCCACACCATGGCGCCGCCCTGGCTGAAGCCCTCGAGCTCGATGCGCGAGGTATCGATGCAAAGATCGGCTGTGACCTGCTCGAGGATGTCGTCGACGAAGGTCACATCCTCGCCGGCTGACCAGAACCCGCCGACAGCGTCGGGCGCGATGAAGATGGTGCTCCCTTCGGAGAGCGACCAGAGCCCGAAGTACGAAGGCGCAACCTGGCCGCTGTTACCCGTGGCCCCGTGGAAGGAGAGGATGAGCCGGTACGGGTGGCTGTTATCGTAATCGTCGGGGACGCGCAGGGTGTACTTGCGGCTCTTCCCGCCGCTCATCACGGCGCCAGCGCCGTTCTGGAGCGTGCGCATCTTGCCGCAGCCGGCGGACTTCATCGCGTCGCCGCCGTCTCCGCCGCCGCCGCCGCCGGCCCCGGCCGTGGCGGCGCCGCCCGCGCCGCCCGCTCCACCCGAGCCCGCGGTCGCTCCGCCGCTGCCGGCTGCACCGCCGCTGCCGGCGGCGCCGCCGCTGCCGGCTGCATCGCCGCTGCTCGTGCCGCCGGAGGCGGCGCCGCCGCCAGAGCCGCTCGCGGAGGTCTCACCGGCGGCCGATCCGCCGGCGTCCCCGTCGTCGCTACAGCCGAGGCTGAGCGCGGCGCAGAGGCCCAAGCCGCCCCAGAGCGGCCGCAGCCAGCGCGAGCGACGGTGAATGCAATCGGAGCTCATCAAGCCAACACCAGACGACATGGTTGCTCTCCTCGACTGACGTCCACCCCACGGGGTCACGAAAGAGGCGCGGTCCCGGGCGCTCTGGCGCCCTCGACGCGACGTCATTCCCAGTTCTTGCGCTGTGGATTCACCCAGGGCGAGGTGCACATCACGCAATCATCGCCGTAGAAATAGTGCTTCCCGCCGGCGTCGTTGTAGATCCAGTAACGGAGCCAGGCCACGATCGCCGGCCGCTGGACGCCCCCCACGTCGCGCGTGATGTATCCATGATCCGCGCCCATCACCGTCGCCAGGAACGTCTGGGTCTGGGACATGTCGTAGGTCTTTTGCTGCATGGGCAGCCCGACCGTGTCCTGCGTTCCGCTGGTCTGCAGCATGGGCCCGTGCAGGGCCGCTGTCGCGACGTGGCCGTGGATCGAGACCACCGTGGCCACGGCCTCATGACCGCCGAGCTCCACGGCGGCGGTGCCGCCGACCGAGTAGCCCATGGAAACGGCGTGAGCCACGTCGATCTTGCCCTGGTAGACGCTGCCCGCCTTGCTGTTTTGCTCGATGATCCAGTCGAGCCCCTCCAGCATGGCCGCGCGGTTGTTGGGGGCATTGGGACCGCCCGTGAGGAGATTGGCGCCAACCACCACGAAGCCGTGAGAAGCGAAGTTCTTCAGGAGATCCGTGTAGCTGGTCACCTGCGTGTTGATCCCGGGCCCGAAGATGATCGGCGCGTGCAAGAAGCCGCCCTCACCCAGGCGTTCAGGCCTGAAGATCGTGTGGTTTCCGCTGGGCCCCGAGCCCCGCTCCACCGTCGTCGCGAACGGCCCCTCGGCCGCGTAATCCGTGATCGGCGGGAGCGGCGAGCCACCGGCCCCGCCCGCTGCATCGCCGCCGTCACCTGCTCCGCCGGCGCCCGCGCCCGCGCCCGCGCCCGTGCCCGCGCCCGCCCCGCCCATTCCACCGTCGCTGGTGTCGGCGCCGCCACTGCCGCTGACGGCGCCACCTGACCCAGCGGTCGCGCTGGTCGACGCCCCGCTGGTGGCTGACACGCCCGAGCCGCCCGCACCGGCAGCCTGCGCCGCTTCACCGCCACCTTCGCTGCACGAAAGCAGCGCGACGCTCGTGAGCAAGCAGAGGACACTGAAGCGCCTGACGGCTTTCTTTTCGTTGTACACGAGGCCTCCCTGGTTGCGTCGCGTCAGCGCGAAACGCTTGCTTCAGGCCGACGATGCCGAAATTGGCAGACAGGTGGTTGCCAGACGTTCCGCACTCGGAGTGCGCCTTGATGTCAATCCAGGCCGAGCCCGACTGCTGCTCCTCTACCCCTGCGTGCGCCTCGTCTGGAGCCATGGCGCGACCGTCAAGGCGAAGCGCATGAGGACGCAGGTCCCGGTGCGCATGACGGCCTGATCCAGGGCAATGCAGAATATCCGGAGCGCCGAATGTGAACGCTCACATTGCCGGAGTCAATCAAAAACTGGCGCGCGGCGATCGCCGGCGAGCGCGAGGTGCGCGTCTGGCGGGGAGCGGAGCTGACGGCGCGGCATGGCCGCCTTCGCGCCTCAGGCTCGCGCCGCCGACCCCGGCCACACCGACGCATTGCGGCGCAGGCCTGCCGCGCCGACGCCGCCGGAGGGCGCGCAGCGTCGCTCCGGCAGCGAGTCGGCACGAGCGGCGGGCTCGGCGTTCGGTCCAGGCGCGCTCACCCTCTGGCGCCGCCGGCAGCGTCGAGCCCAGGCCTCCTGATGTCGAGGAGCACGAGCGGCTCCCGGTGGGCTTACCGCCGCGCCCGCGCAGCGCGGCGGCCGTGTCGTGGGGCGATCGAGGGGTGAACGGGCTACTTCTTCATCTCGGCGAGGGTGGCCTTGAACTGCGCGACGTTGTCCTTGTTGATCACCTCGACGCCGGTGTCGATTGTCTTGCTCGGGGGGATGGCGGCGATGGCCGCGTCGCCCTTCGTCGCGAGCTCGTGGAGCCACTTGCTCCCCAGGTAACCGAACTGGAACGGCTTCTGCACGACGGTGCAGGCGACGGTGCCGTTCTCGATGCCGGCGAGCGTCGCGTCCTCCTCATCGAACACGGCCGGGATGACCTTGCCCTTCTTCCCGAGCGCCTCGACGGCGGCGACGATGGCAGGCCCGTTGTACGACCAGAGGCCGGTCGCGACATTGAGGTCCGGGTGGGCGTTGATGATGTCCTCCACGTTCGAGCGCGCCTTGGCGAGATCGGTGTTGTCCTCGCGCTTGTCGGCGAGCTGGATGTTGTGGGGAGTGACCGCGTCCTGGATGCCCTTGAAGCGCTGGGCCGCGTTGTCGACCGCGAACATGCCGACGAAGACGGCCATCTTCCCGCCTTTCGGCAGGAGCTTCACGATCTCGTTGCCGAGCACCTTGCCAGCCTCGTAGTTGTTCGTGCCGATGTAGAGCAGCCGGTTCGACTTCGGGGCGTCGGAGTCGAACGTGATCAGCTTGACCTTCTCCGCGACCTTGTTGAGCACGGTCACCTGATCGTCCGGCGCCAGGACGCTCACGCCGACGGCGTCGTAGCCCTGGCTGGCGAGGCTCTCGAGGATCTGGTTCTGCTCCGCGGGCGTGCTGTTCTGCGGCACCTTGATGTCGACCTGGATCTTGGCCTCTTGCTCGTACTTGTGGACGCCGGCGAACGCGATCTTCCAGAAGTCGCTGGATCCGTTCGTCACGAACGCGAGCTTGACGACCTTGGCCGTGGCTTCTTTGCCGCTGCCCTTGCCGTCGCCTTTGGCGCTGACCTCGCCCCCACCTCCCTGATCGCAGCCTGCGATCAACGCCATCGACAGCATGGCGAACGCTGCACACGTGAGCTTCCTGAAACCCGTCTGAGTTTTCACGGCAGTTCTCCTCGGTTCATCCCGCCAAGCGCGCGTTGAGACGACGTCGCTGTCCGCGACATCGGTGATCCCCTGGATCGATGCTAGCGACTCACCTCGACGATGTCGCGCCTCGCGTGAACGACCCAGGCCGATTGTCGAGGCGACACGCCGGGCACCTGTTCCGGCATGGCGCGGGGGTGTGCGAGCCCACCAGATCCAGAAAACAAGCGACGCCGGGCACATCGAATGTGCGGTGCAAATCACCTGATTATGGGGTTGATGCTGAGGAGGTGTCCGCAGGGCGGCGTCGTGGTGCGCGCGAGGCGCACCGGGGGCCATGTCGGGAGCGCGCGGACGTCGCTCTCGTCAAGGCCCTCTCCTGCGGCCCGACCGAGCGCCACCAGCGCGCCGGGACCGGCGTCCTCCGCGCGCGCGCCAACACGCGGCGCGCAGGCATCTCCTCCGAGGCAGGGTACCCACACGAGCGCTCTGCCTCGCGGTCCGGAGGGGTCCGAACCCCCCTTGTGGCACAACGAGGAGGGCGGTTGTGGGGTGGATGGCACAGAAATTCGTCTAGAACTACGGACTCTGGCACAATTTTGGCCTGAAACTCGCTCCGCCGGGCGTCCTCGAGGGATCCGGACCCCGGTGTGTCGCAATGCACTGCGCTTGAGCCAGTGCCGGCCCCCCTCCCCTGGCACAGAACCGCGCGGTCCTGGCACAGAAGCAGGGCCTGCTCCTCTCCGGAGCCCCCTGGGGTGTCGCCCGGCCACGGTCGAGGGAGCCGTCCCGTCCTTCGTCCGTCCCTGGTTCGCCCGCCCGCCCGTCCACAAGCCACCCCTCCGGTCCTCGCGCCGGGGCGGCGATCCCGGCCATGGCGCGGATGCGCTGGCCACCCTCCGGCGGTTCGTCCTAGGGTGTGAACCTCATGATGGCGGAAAAGACCGGTGGCCCCGGACGGGACGTGCTCACCCAGAAGGAGGCCGAGGAGCGCGCCGCGCGCATCGGCAGCGCGCGCTACGAGCTCTCGCTCGACCTCTCGCGCGGCGGCAGCGGCTACCGCGGCGAGGCGATCGCCTACTTCGACGTCCGCGGCCGCGGCGACACCTTCATCGACTTCCGCGGCCGGCACATCGAGCGGCTCGAGATCAACGGCGTCGAGGTCGAGCCCGAGTGGTCCGACTGCCGCCTCCGGCTGCCCGGGAAGCTGCTCGACCCGGAGACGCGCGTGCGCGTCGTCTACGAGAACGACTACGACCACACGGGCGACGGCTTCCACCACTTCCGCGACCCGGAGGACGGCGAGGACTACCTTTACACTGACCTCGAGCCGTTCAGCGCGCACCGCCTCTTCCCCTGCTTCGACCAGCCGGACATCAAGGCGAGCTACCGCCTGTCCGTGACCGCGCCCGAGGACTGGGAGGTCATCGGCAACGCCCGCGTCACCCGCACGATCGCCGCGGGCCCGGGGCGCTCGACGCGCGTGTTCGAGGAGACCACCCGGTTCAGCACCTACATCTTCGCGCTCATCGCCGGGCCCTACAGCGGCGTCCGCGACGAGCACCGCGGCATCCCGCTCGGGCTCTACTGTCGCAGGTCGCTCGCGCGGCACCTCGACCCCGAGGAGCTCTTCACCGTCACGAAGCAGGGCTTCGACTTCTACCCCGACTTCTTCGACTACCCCTATCCGTTCACCAAGTACGATCAGATCTTCGTCCCGGAGTTCAACGCCGGCGCCATGGAGAACGTCGGCGCCGTGACCCACAGCGAGCGGATGATCTTCCGGGACCCGCCGACGGACCACCAGCGCCTCACGCGCGCCGAGGTGCTCCTCCACGAGATGGCCCACATGTGGTTCGGCAACCTCGTGACCATGCGGTGGTGGAACGATCTCTGGCTGAACGAGAGCTTCGCCACGTACATGGCCTTCCTCGCCATGGAGCAGGCGACCCGGTTCCAGCCGGCCGTGTGGAAGGCGTTCAACGTCATGAAGAGCTGGGCCTACCGGCAGGACCAGCTCGTGACGACGCACCCCATCGCCGGGGAGCTCGCGGACACGGAGCACACGTTCCTGAACTTCGACGGCATCACGTACGGCAAGGGCGCGGCCGCGATGAAGCAGCTGGTCGCGGCGATCGGCCTCCCGGCCTTCCGCGACGGGATGCGCCGGTACTTCAAGCGCTACCAGTACGGCAACGCGACGCTGCGCGAGTTCCTCTCCGCGCTGGAGGAGGGCTCCGGCCGCGACCTCGGCGCCTGGTCGCGCGTGTGGCTGGAGCAGGCGTCGCTCAACACGCTGACGGCCGAGTGGGAGCCCGACGGCGACCGCATCGGCCGGCTCCGCGTGGTGCAGACCGCCCCCGCGGACTACCCGACCCTCAGGCCGCACCGCATCGACGTGGCGCTCGCGCGCGAGGAGGCCGGCGCGCTCGTCGTCGACTCGGTGCCCGCCGAGATCGACGGCGCGACGACCGACGTCGCGGCGGCGCGGGGGCAGCGGGCGCCGCTCTTCGTGTTCCCGAACCACAACGACCTCACGTTCGCGAAGATCGCGCTCGACCCGGGCTCGCTCGAGTTCGTGCGCGAGCACATGGGCCGCGTCGAGGATCCGCTGCTGCGCCAGCTGCTCTGGTCGTCGCTCTGGAGCATGGTGCGCGACCAGAAGCTCGCCTCCCCCGCGTACCTCGCGCTCGTGCGCGACAAGCTGCCCGCCGAGCCGGACCTCTCGCTGCTCGAGCCGGTGCTCACGAACGCGGTGACGGCGCTCGCGCGCTACGTGCCGGACTCGCTGCGCGACGCCGAGGCGAGCGCGTTCACGGGCCTCGCCCTCTCGGCCCTCCGGGCGGCGCCGCGCGGCGACGCGCAGATCATCTGGGCGCGGGCGCTCCTCAACGCCGCCTACTCGGCGCCGGATCTCGCCCTCGCCGCCCGCCTCGTGGACGGCGAGCTCGAGGTGGATGGGCTCGAGATCGACCAGGAGATGCGCTGGACGGTCGCCGTCAAGTGGGTCGCGCGCGGCATGGCGGGCGCGGCCGAGCGGCTCGACGCCGAGCGCGGGCGCGACCCTTCCGACCGCGGCCAGCGCGCCGCGCTGCGCGCCGAGACCGCGCGGCCGGACGCCGCGGCGAAGGCGGCGGCGTGGGAGCGCTTCCACGAGGACGGCTACGGGTCGCTGCACCTCACGAGCGCGGCGATGTCGGGCTTCAACTGGTCGTTCCAGCGCGCGCTGCTCGAGCCCTACGTGGAGGCGTTCTTCGAGCGGGCGCAGCAGGTCTTCGAGACGCGGACGCACGAGCTCGCGTCCGCGTATTTCACCCACCTGTTCCCCTCGTACCGCGTCGACAGGGACATCCTCGGCCGCGCCGAGGCGCGGCTCGCGGCGCTCCTCCAGCAGACCCCGGGCGGCGCGCCGCGGCTGCCCATGCTGGTGCGGATGCTCCGCGAGGCGAGCGACGACCTCGCGCGGGCGATCGCCTGCCGGGAGCTCGCGGCGGCGAGCGGCCAGGTCGCCGCGGCGTCCCCGCCCGGGGCGCCGGGGGCGCGCTGACCCGCGCGGGGCGGCGCGGGATGGCGGACAAGCGGCGGTCGAGGCGGCGATGATCGTGCAGCTCGGCAAGGCGTCTGTCGCGTGGACGCGCGCGGACCTCGAGGCGAAGATCGAGGGCCACGCGCGCGTCCTCATCGACGTCGGCACCGGCGACGGCCGCTTCGTGTACCGCTCGGCCGGCGCGCACCCGGACACCTACTGCATCGGCGTCGACCCCGCGGGCGAGCGGATGCGCGAGGTGTCGTGGCGCGCCGGCCGCAAGGTAGCCCGGGGCGGCCGGCCGAACGCGCTCTTCGTCGTCGCGTCGGTGCAGGCGCTGCCCGAGGAGCTCACCGGGCTCGCGCACACCCTCACGTTGAACTTCCCCTGGGCCTCGCTGCTCTCGGCGCTCGTGCTGCCGGAGGCGCCGGTGATCGAGGCGCTGCGCCGGCTCGTCCGGCCGGGCGGCGAGCTCATCGCCCTGCTGAACCAGAGCGTCTTCGACGATCGGGCGTACGCGGCGCGGCTAGGGCTCCCGGAGCTCTCGGACGCGCGGGTGGAAGACGCGCTGCGCCCCGCCTACCGCGCCGCGGGGTTCGAGATCCGGGGGAGCGAGATCGTGGAAGGGGACATGCCCCACCAGACGAGCTGGGGACAGCACCTCACGCTCGCGTCGGGCCGGAGGACTCGCCTGCTCACGGCCGAGGCGATCGGCTGATCTCGGCCCGGCGCACCTCGCTCCATCACGCCGCTGCTCCAGCTAGCTAGCGCCAAGCGCTCCCAGACGATCTTTCTCCATCAGAACACTCTTCCGGCTGTGCCCCTTCGCACGACGATACCGTTCAGCGTGCGGGCCAAGTCTTCGAAGAGAAAATTTGAACCACAGAGGCACAGAGGGCACAGAGGAGAGAGAGAGAGAGAAAAAGATCTTTCTCCTCTTCTTCTCTGTGCCTCTGTGCCTCTGTGCCTCTGTGGTTTATCTTCTTTTATTCTCGGGCTTCCAGGTTGACGATGAAAGCCCCTGGTGAATGCAAGAGGCACCGCGGGTGCGTTTGGCGCTAGCCGCTGCCCCGCTGCTCCGCGACTCCATCGCTCCGCGACTCGACAGCTCCGTTGCTCGGCCCCGACCCTGTGGGCTGCCTCCGCTCGGTCACCCGGCGCACGGTCTGCGCCGTGTTCCTGTCGTCCTCGCGCCGCGCGATGTCGGACAGGCTGATGACGCCGACCAGCTGGCCGTCCGCCTCGGTGCACAGGACGCGCGACTTGTGGTGCTGCCCCATCAGCTGCTCCGCGCGCAGCACGTCGTCGTCGGGCCGGCACGCGATCACCTCGCGGCTCATCACGTCGGCCGCCTTCGTGCTCAGCGGGCGGTTGTCGGCCAGCACCCGGATGGCGAGGTCGCGATCCGTCAGCGTCCCGAGCACCCTCCACGCCTCGTCGCAGACAGGGAGGAACCCGACGTTGGCGTCGCGCATCTTGCGCGCGGCCGTCTGGATCGTGTCCTCGGCCATGATGCACTGGACCTCTGTCTTCATGATCTCCCGGCACAGCATGCTTGCCTCCTCCGGATTCGGTCGCGGCGTGCGGTGACATCGCCGCGCACACGTGGACCTTAGGGGGCCGGCGCCGGAAGAGGATGGAGCAGCAGGATGAATGAGGCGTCGGGCCCCGCTGGACGTCGATGACGCTGGCGGCGCCGGTCTCATCGGCTCCGGCCGGGCGAGCGCGCCGGACAGCACAACGGCAGCGCGTCGCGCCTCGGCGCCATGCATACTGGGGCGCGAGGCACCATGTCGGAGCGGATCACAAGGGCGGTCATCCGCCAGGCCCAGCCCGGGGACGCGGCCGCCATCGCGCGCGTCGAGGTCGACTCGTGGCGGGCGGCCTACCTCGGCCTCGTGCCGGCCGCGGATCTCAACACCCTCTCCACGCAGGCGCGCGAGGCGAGCTGGCGGCGCATCCTGAGCCACGGCGCCGCGACCGGCACGCGGGCATGGACGCTCTCTGCCGAGGGCGCCGTGCTCGGCTTCGCGAGCGCCGGGCCGACGCGCGACGAGGACGACGACCCGTGCAACGTCGGCGAGCTCTACACCATCTACCTCCTGCCCGCCGCCTGGGGCCGCGGGCTCGGCGCCGCGCTCCTCGACACCGCCCAGGCCGACGTCGCCCGGCGCCGCCACCGGACCATGACGATCTGGGTCCTCGAAGGGAACACGCGGGCGCGCCGCTTCTACGAGCTCTCCGGCTTCACCGCCGACGGCGCGCGGCGGCGCGCGCGTGTGGGCGCGGGCAGCCTCCCCGAGGTCCGCTACCGCCGCGCGCTGTAGCGCCCAGGACGCCCTCCGGCGGCGGCCTCGGGGCCATCGAGGCCAGGGGAGCCGTCAGCGGGTGGCGTGAGCCTCGGCGCCCGGGCCGAAGCGCACAACGATGCTGCTGTAGCCGCCCCGCGGATCGTGCTCGGAGGTGATCTTCCCCCAGGGATACACGTACGGCGGCGGGCCGAGGATCGATTCGAGCCAGGCGTCATGGCTCGCCTTGCGCTCCGCCTCCTCCCTCTCGGACCAGTCGTTCCAGAACGCCTTCGACTCCGCGCCCACCTCGAAGAGCTCGACCGACGAGAGCTTCCCGCTACAGAAGTGGAGCGTCATCCGGAAGGTCCGGAAGCCGATGCGCTGGCGCGACGTCCGGTATCCGCTCCACGGCTGCGCCTGGCTCAGGGCGTTGGCCGTCCGCGCCAGGGGCGAGGACAGGAACTGCGCTTCCGAATACGAGGGGCCGATGCGAACCCCGGATGAGAGCTCGATGTCGCCCGTCTGTCGATGGATCATCCAATCCTCCGGCCGCTCGGCGCAGCATACACCACAGCTCCCGGCCCCGTGTGGCCCAGCGGCGCCCGCCGACGGCCGGACGCGGCTGTAGCATGAGGGCGGACTCCGCCTCTCCCGGGTGGGTGATCCACGGATACCCGGCCCGCCGGCGGCGCCGATCCAGGCCGCCGGCGAGCAAGCCCTGCCGCAGCGCGCGACACGACAGCGCCGCCGCTGTCCTCCTGTGTCGACGCAACACCCACGTGCCGTACGCGGCCCCGCGCTGCGCTTTCGACATGGGCATAAGTCGACGCGGAACGACGGGAACGGTGATGGCTTTTCCCATTCATGAAGACCGGATACCCGGTAATATCGGCCACCTCTCGCACCTGGTCCATCCGAGGTCATCAGAGGTCTTCTTGCCGCGCTGCCCATCCTGTCATCGCCGACTCGCAGCCCTCGCCGCCTGCCCCGCGGACGGCGCCGTGGCGCCGCGCCACGCCGCGCCCATCGATCTCGACGCCGAGATCTCACCGTCGCTCGCGGGCTACCGCGTCGGCCTGCCGCTCGCGGCGGGCGCTTTCTCGGTGATCTGGGGCGCGACGCGGCTGGACGACGGCGCCCCCGCCGCCCTCAAGGTCAGCAGGGCCCACCCGCTGCTCGCGCGCGAGCGCTTCCGCTGCGAGACGTGGGCGCTCGAGCAGCTCGGCCCGCCGGTCTCGCCGCGCCTGCTCCAGAACGGCGTCCTCGAGGACGGCCGCGCGTACATCGCGATGGAGCGGCTCCAGGGCGAGACGCTGGCCGCCCGCCTCGAGGGCCTGCCCGCCGCGCTCGACCTGCGCTCCGCGCTCGACGTCGCGCTCGCCGTGCTGGGCTGCCTGCAGGTGGTCCACGAGCGCGGCCTCGTCCACGTCGACCTCGCGCCCGAGAACATCTTCCTCGAGCCCGGCGGCGGCGTGCGGCTCCTCGACTTCGGCCTCTCGCAGCGCGAGCGCGGCGTCGTCTGCCACCCGGCGGACAGCGCGCTCACCACGCTGGGCACCATGCTGGGAGCGCTCGAGTACGCGTCGCCCGAGCGGCTCCGGGCCGAGCCGATCGACGGGCGCGCGGACCTCTACGCGTTCGGCGCGCTCCTGTTCGAGCTGCTCACGCTGCGGCCGCCGTTCACGGGCGACCGCGCGAGCGTCGCGCACGGCCACCTGAGCCGGCAACCCCCCCGCCCGGGCGAGCTCGCGCCGGTCCCGCCGCCCATCGAGGCCCTGGTCCTCGCCTGCCTCGCCAAGGAGCGGGCGCTCCGCCCGCGCGACGCCGCCAGCCTCCGCGCGGCGCTCGCGGCGGCGGGCGCCGCGGCGCTGGCGCCGGACGGCGACGCCGCCGCGCTCGCCGCGAGCACCGCAGGCGACGACGCGGCCTCGATCTCGACGGACCGGCACGACACCGTCGTGCTCGCCCTCGAGGCCCGCGGCGCCGAGGACGAGGTCCGCGCCGCCGTGGCCCGGCACGAGGGGCACCTGGCGCGGCAGCGCGGCTACCGCTTCGTCGCAATTTTCCCCGGACCGAAGGAGGCGGCCGCCGAGCGCGCGCTGGTCGCCGGGCGGGAGATCGTCGCGTCCGTGGGCGCGCCCCTCGCGATCCACGTGGCGCCGCTGAAGCTCCGGCGCGAGGCGGAGGGCGTCCAGGTCGTCGCCGGGCTGGCCGTCGAGCGGCCCGAGTCGTGGCTGCCCGCGGAGCCTTGGCGCGGGATCGCGCTGAGCGCCGAGCTCGTCACCGCCCACCCCGGCTTCGACGTCGCCGCGGCGAGCGAGGACGGCCGCTACTTCTTCGCGCAGGAGGCCCCCCCGCCGTCGAGCGACCGCGACGCCGCGCGCGCCGCGCCGCCGCTCGTCGGGCGCGCCGAGGCCCTGAGCGCCGTCGAGGAGAGCCGCCGGCGCGCGCTCGCGGGCCTCGGGCCGGGCCTGTGCACGCTCGTCGGCGAGCGCGGCGCCGGCAAGTCGCGGCTCGTCGAGGAGATCGCCGAGGCCAGCCGCCGCGCGCACCCCGGCGCGCTGGTGATCACCCTGCGCGCCGAGCCAGCGCTGCCCGGGCGCGGCGCGCGCGCGGACAGCGGCCGACCCGGGCAGACCGCGGCCGCCCTGCTCGCCCAGGTGCTCAGGGCGGATGAACGCGCGAAAGAAGGCGCCGAGGACGGCGCGGGAGGCGGCGCGCGCGCTGCGCCCCGCGACGCGCGCGCGTTCTGCGTCGAGCGGCTCGGCCAGCCGCTCGGCGGCGAGGTGTGGCCCGCCGTGGCCGCCTGCCTCGGCTGGACGACGGGCGGCACCTCCGACCGGCCGCCGCCAGCGCGCCGCGGCAGCGTGATCCGCGCGCTCGCCGAGGGGCTGCGCCGCCGCGCGGCCGAGCGGCCGGTCGTCGTGATCCTCGACGACGCGCACCTCGCCGACGGCTTCACGCTCGACGCGCTCGAGCTGGCGACGCGCCGCGAGGCGCCGCTCGCGCTCTGGGTGCTCCTCGCCGGCGGGCCCGAGCTCGCGGCGCGGCGCCACGCGCTGAGCGCCCGGAAGAGCGCGCGCGACAACGTCGCGCTCCCGCCGCTCGACGACGCCGCCGGGCTCCTGCTCTGCGCGGAGCTGCTCCGGCCCGCGGAGCCCCCGCCGAGCGCCGCGCTCCGCCGCATCTGCGCCTGGGCCGGCTACAACCCCCGCTGCCTCGTGGAGCTCACCCGGGCGCTGAAGCGCGGGGGCTTCGTGCGGCTGCGGGCGAGGTCGAACAGCTACCAGCTCGCGACCGCCGACCTCGACAAGCTCCCGCCGTCGCCCGCGTGGCAGTGGTTCGCGGCGCGGCAGCTCGAGGCGCTCCCGCCGGAGCTCAACGCGTGCGCCAAGCTCTGCGCCGTGCTCGGCTTCGAGCTCTCCGAGGACGTGGCGGCCGGCGCGCAGCGCTCGCTCGAGCGCGAGGACGCGTCGGCGCGGCCCGACGTCGCGCCCAGCGTCGAGCGCGACGTCGCGCGCAGCCTTCGCGCGCTCGTCGCGCGGGGGATCCTCGCGCCGCGCGACGCCGCCCGGGGCGAGGACACGCCGTGCGGCGGCGCTCGCTATGCGTTCCGGAGCGCGCTCCTGCAGGAGGCGATCTACGCGCTCCTCACGGAGGAGCAGCGCGCGCGCATGCACCGGCACGCGCTCGCCGTCTGGGAGTCGCTGGCCGAGGCGCGGCCGAGGGCGCCGGACCTGCTCGAGCCGATCGCGCGCCACGCCGCGGCGGCCGGGGCGCGCGCCCGGGCGGCGCACGCGTACCTGATCCTCGGCGATCTCCAGCGCGACCGGCACAACAACGCGGTGGCGGACGGCCATTACTCGTCCGCGCTCCTCTGGGCCGACGGCGACGATCAGCGCCAGCGCTACCTCGCGCTCCTCGGCCGCGCGCGCGTGCGCTACCGCGTCCTGCGCACGGGCGAGGCGCTCGACGACATCCGGTCCGCGGGCGCGCTCGCCCGGACGATGAAGGACCCGCGGATGATCGCCGAGGCGCTCCTCGAGGAGGCGACGGCGCTCGACTGGGCCGGCGCCTGGGAGGAGTCGGGGGCGCGCGTCGAGGAGGTGATCCCGCTGCTCGACGTCCGCGAGGGCCACGCGGACGCCGCGCTCGCCGCGCGCTTCGAGGTCGCCGCCGGCCGCTCGGCGTTCCGCAAGGGCAACCTGGACGACGCCCTCGAGCGGCTCACGCGCGGCGTGGAGGTCGTCCGCGAGGCCGACCACGACACGCACGTGATCGGCCTGACGCTCCTCGCCTGCGTCCTCGTGCGGTCCGGCCACCTCGACGAGGCCGAGCAGCGCTTCGACGAGGCCGTGCGCAGCTGCGAGGAGCGCGGCGACAGGGTCCACCTCTGCGCGGCGCTCGTCCGCCGCGCGGAGCTCTGGCCGGCGCTCGACGCCCCGGACCGCGGGATCGCCGACCTCAGGCGCGCGGTCCAGCTCGCCCGGGAGGAGGCCAACGCCTGGGCGGAGCGCGAGGCGACGATCAAGCTCGCGGAGCTCCTGTACCTCTGGGGGCGCGAGGACGAGGCGCTGCCCCTCGTGCGGCAGGTGCGCTTGCTCGACGAGCAGTTCAAGGACCGGCCGGTCTACAGCAGCGCGCTGCTGCTCGCGCGGATCCACGCGATGCGCGACGAGCACGCGGAGGCGAGCCGGCAGCTCCGGTGGCTCCGGGCGCAGGGCGCGGTCGCGGACCTCCCCCACTATGCCCAGGCCCTCCTCGGCGTGATGCAGCTCGCCGTGAAGGACCCGAGGCAGAGCCTGGAGAGCGCGCGCTCGCGGGCGGCGCTCCGGGAGGAGGGGGAGCCGGCCGGCGATCTCGGGAGCGGGCTGAGCGCCGACCAGCGCGTCGAGCTCCTCTACTGGCGGGCGCGCGCGCTGCTCGACGCCGGCCGACCCGACGACGTGGCGCTGCTGCTGTCGCGCATCGCGCCGCTGCTCGCCGAGAGCAGGGCGTGGCGCCCGCGCTTCGCGAAGCTCCGGTCGGGCTACGGGCAGCTCGCCGGCTAGAGCGACAAACGGGTTGAAACCACGAGAAAAGCAGAAATTTCACAGGGAGGCGGGGAGGCGGGGAGGCGGGGAGCGAGAGACGGCAAGAGGGAGAAATTCATTTTTTCTTCCTCCCCGCCTCCCCGCCTCCCTGTGAAATTTCTCCGGGTTCCAACGTGATCGATGTTCTAGCGCCTCGCCTCCCGAGCTCGTCGCGGTTCGGATCGTCCGGGTGACGAGGCGCTCGGCAGCTCGCGGGGCGGGGCGGCCCGTCACCTCGGGTCGATGCGGAGCACCTCCCCCGTGAGCATGACGACATAGAGCTCGCCGGCGGCGTCCTCGCCGAAGGAGGCCGCCGGCAGGCTCGACGCGAGGTCCGCCGTGATCTCCACGTGGTCCCGCACCCGCGATCCGTCCCACCGCAGCGTCCAGAAGCGGTGCGTCCCGTAGTCTCCGTAGACGTACCTGCCCTGGAGGCACGGAATCGCGGAGCCGCGATAGACGTAGCCACCCGTGATCGAGCCGCCCTCTCCGCTCGAGTGGCTGTGCTCCACGACGGGCGCGACGCCGACGCGCGAGCACCCGGCGGAGACGCAGTGATCGCCCTCCATCGTCGGCCAGCCGTAGTTGCGGCGCCCGGTGCGGGCCGGCTCGATGTCGAGCTCCTCCCACGCGTTCTGCCCCACGTCGGCGATGTAGAGATCTCCCGTGCGCCGGTCGAAGCTGATGCGCCACGGGTTGCGCAGGCCGTAGTCCCAGACGAGCGGGTTCACGCCCGCGCCGGAGAGATTGCCGGACGGACCGAGCCCGGTGTCCACGTCGATCCGCAGGATCTTGCCGAGGGGCGACGCGAGGTCCTTCGCCGGAGAGGTCGAGTAGGGCGTGACGGCCGAGTCGCCGACGGACGCGTAGAGATAGCCGTCCGGCCCGAAGGCGAGCGTGCCGCCGGCGTGGTTCCAGCCGCCGTGCTTCGTGTCGAGGAGCTTCCGGACAGGCATGCTCCCCGCCGACGTGTCGGCCACATCGGGGTTCGCGGCGGAGCGGCGGAACTCGGCTATCGTCACATTGCCCCTGGGCGCGGCGGTGTAGAAGAGCCAGAACCGGCCGTTGCTCGCGTAACTGGGGTGGAACGCCATCCCGAGCAGCCCCCCTTCCGCGGTCGGGCTGGGCGTGCACACGAGCGGGTTCGCGCTCGCCGGACGCGACGGCGGACACGAGGTCCCGCCCCGGATATCGAGGAACGGCGTGGACCGGAGGACACCGTCCTTGATGAGGCGGACGACGCCGTCCTTCTCGAGCACGAACATCCTCGACGCGTCGCCCGGCGGGCTCGTGAGGAAGAGGGGCGTCGACATGCCGGACGCGACCGGGGTGAGCTTCAGGCGAGGCACCCCGGTGCACGCGGCGCCCGAGCCGCCGCTGCCCGCGCTCGAGCTGCCGGAGACAGGGGCTCCACCGCCAGCGCCGGTGCCCGCGCTGCCGGTGCCCGGGCTCGCGCCGCCCGCGCCGGCGCTCGCGGTCGTGGTGGTCGCGCTCGCGCTGCTCGCGCCGGTGCCCGCGCTGCCGGTGCTCGCGCTGCTGGTGCTCGCGCTGCCGCTGGCCGCGCCGCTGCTCCCCGCGCCGCTGCTCCCCGCGCCGCTGCTCCCCGCGCCCGCCACCGGCCGCACGCCCTCGATCCAGGCGCGGACCGTCGCGAGCCCCGCCGCGTCGACGACCTCCGACCCGATCGGCGGCATCTGCGCCCGGGTGCCTCGGTGCGCCATCCGGCGCACCACCGCGCTCGAGTCGGGATCGCCGGCCGTGATGCGGTGGACCACGCCGGGCTCCCAGAAGCTGGGCGTCACGCCAACGCCGGTCGCGTACGTGTCGGTGCTCTCCACCGTCGTGTTCGCGGCGAGCAGGCGTGTCCGCAGGGTCGCGACGCCGGTGCTGTTGTGGCAGTTGCCGCAGTTCGCGTGCAGGTAGCCGAGCGCGGCGGCCGCCTTCGCGTCGCCCGGCGGGCGGAACCCCCGCGGCATCGGCACGGTGAGCCACCCGGCGTCGCTCAGCGACCTGATGGTCTCGCCGGACCCGTCGTGGCTCAGCTGCAGCGCGCTGAAGCCGAGGATCCGCTCCGGGAGCTTGCCGTGGCACTCCCAGCAGTCCGCGGTCCGCGGGATGTCGTGCGAGGTCCCGCGCGCGTCCTCGACGCCGTCCTCGACGAGGAACGCGTCGTTCCTCGACGGATCCCACGCGTACGCGGCGAACACCCAGTCGTCGATCCCGGGCCCGAACCGGTGGATGAGCCGCGTCTCCACGGCCACGCCCTCGGCGCGGAACTCCTTCCAGAAGCGGGTCCCCACCGGCAGCGACCAGTGGTCCATGTCGCTCGTGTCGATGGTCGAGCAGCGGGGCAGGTACACGAAGCGCCGCTTGCTCGCCCCGTCCGACCAGAGCTCGTACGCGGGGCGGAACTCGAGCGTGTTCGCCGCGCGCGACCGGGTCGCGATGTCCGCGTAGAGCCCGGTCTCGGAGAGCCGCGCGGGCGGCGTCGGATCGGGCGGCAGCGCGGCCGGATCGGCGCACGGGTCGCCCGCCCAGCTCGTGGCGCCCGTCGAGCTCGACGTGGCGGCGCTCGAGCTCGCGGCGCTCGCGGTGCTCGACGCGCCCGTCGTCGCGCCGACGCACGGAGCGCAGTGCGGCCCCCCGCAGTCGATGCCCGCCTCCAGGCCGTTCATCCGGCCGTCCGAGCAGGTCACGTAGCAGACGTCGAGCCGGGGGCGCTGCTCCACGCTCTCGATCTCGCTGCTCCGCAGGCTGGTGGTGCGCGAGGACGCCTCGTCGAGGAGCACGCCGTGGTTCTGCGCGGTCCCGAGCACCCATGACTGGACGAGCGACGACACGTCCGCCGTGCGGGCGCCGACGCCCGCCTCGGCCGCGATCGTCGCCACGCTCTCCGCGTCGAAGCCGCTGCCGCCGAGGCTGCTCCAGGTGACGGTCCGCTCCTCCCAGGGCGCCGTGACGCGGTAGACGCCGATCGAGCTGCTATCGACCTTGTAAGTCTGATGGAAGCTCAGCGTGGCAGAGGTGACCGTCGCGCCGGTGGGCACGGGCGAGAGGTCGAATCGAACGAGCGACCGGCGCGCGCCGGCGCTCGCGACGGAGCCAGTCGAGAGGTTCGGAGAGGTGGAGTCGTTCCACCCCGCAGCGTTTTGCCACAGTGTCGCATCTCTCACCGTGCCGAGCGTCCCGCGCCGGATCGAGACGCACACGACGCCGTCGGTCGAGAGCGCCGCGGCGGATGTCCCGAGCGCGAGCGAGTCGTCCGCCGCGACGTCGCTGTTGCCGCCGACGCCTTGCTCCTGCTCTCGCTCCGCGCCGGGCCCGGCGCTGCAGCCGAGGGTCGCCGCGGCGGCGCCGGCGAGGATGCCGCGCCTCACGAGGGGATGAACGCTCGAGATCGCCGTCGAGCGGCGGGGGCCACGGCGCGAGCGGCCGGGCGCGAGGGACCGTGGTTTCATACAGCAAGAACCTCCTTGTGGGGTTGACGCGGGGGATCTTCACCCGCGGGTGACGGCGTGCGTGCGCGAGGCGCTCGGTGGCCGAGCGGGATCCACGGGCACACCTCACCGTCGAGGGGCGCCATCACCACATCAATGAGCGTGCCACCGAGCTCATCACAACGCGGCGCGTTGTGCCCGAAGATGCGCAGAGCGCAGCGCTACGCGCCGCAGGCGAGGCACGCGAGATGCGCAAGAGACGCAAGAGACGCAAGAGACGCAAGACGCACACGAGAAACGTGAACGATGAACCATGGCAGTGCGCGCGACGCGCGACGCGCGACGCTATCGAGCGCGAGCGCGAGCGCTCCTGCTTTGCCGCTGGACACCATCCTACATGCGCGCCCGAGATCACGCCGCGCGCCGAAGTAGAGGTTGGATCCAGCGAAGGAGCGGCGTAACATGACAGGTTGTGTCATCCACCGAACCAACGCAGAGCGCGTCGCTGTTCCTCTGCATCACCTTCTTTCCGAGCGAGCGTCTGGCGACGGCGGTGCTAAGGCTGGTGTCCAGCTTCTGCGGCGCGGTGCTGGACGACGCGAATGTGAGCTCGCGGTTCTACATGGCCGCGCACGAGCTCGCCGAGAACATCACCAAGTACTCCACCGGCCCCCGCGTCAGCCTCGAGCTCGCGCTGGAGGAGGACGAGAGGTCGCACATCATGAAGATCCGCGCGCGCAACGAGGCGTCGCCGGAGCGCCTGAGGGAGGTCGAGAAGCGGCTGCTCGACCTCAAGACCGCGAGCGACCCGCTGAAGCACTACGATGAGCTCATCACCGAGACCGCGATGGTCGAGGGCGTCTCTGGCCTCGGCCTGGCGCGCGTCCGCGCCGAGGGCGGGCTCGACGTCGATTACAAGATCGAGGGCAACGAGCTCACGATCATCGCGCACGCCCCGCTCGAGCGGTGGAGGGTGAATGAGCAGCTTAAGGGTTGAGCCCGTCGTCATGGACAGCTTCGGCATCGAGCCGGCGCTCGCCGGCGACCGGCGCGACCAGCTCAGCGTCAAGCTCACCGGGACGGGCGACATGGCGGCGGCCGCGCCGCTCGGCAGCTATTGCAAGGAGCTCCAGGGCGAGGTGAAGCGCCTCTCCCTGGCCGCCGTCGAGTTCGATGTCCGGGCCCTCTACTTCCTCAACTCGAGCTGCCTGAAGGCGTTCATCGCCTTCATCTGCGGGCTCTCCGCCCAGGGGCTCCAGTGCGAGGTGCGGTTCGTGACCGACGCGAGGCTCGCGTGGCAGAAGCGGAGCCTCACGGCCCTCGAGCGCATGTCGCCGAGCACGGTATCGATCACCGAGAAGGTGAACTGAGAGCGACAGGCCATGGCGGCGAAGCGCCCGACGATCGCGCTCGTGACGGACTATCTCACGGGCGAGTACCAGGCCGAGGTGCGCTTCGGGGTCGAGCGCGCCGCCGAGGAGCACGACGTCAACCTCCTCGTCGTCTTCGGGGAGACGCACGCCCGCCCGGGCTACACGATGGTCCCGTCGAACACCATCTACCCGCTCATCGGCGCGGAGACGGTCGACGGCCTGGTCATCGTCTCGTCGGCGCTGACCAATCACCTCGGCATCCAGGGCACCCACGCGTTCTGCCGGTCCTACGCGCCCCTGCCCGTGTGCAGCGTCGGGCTCGCGCTTCCCGGCGTCCCGAGCGTCGTCGTCGACAACGCGAGCGGCGCGGAGACCATCGTCGCGCACATGGTCGACGACCACGCGTGCCAGCGCGTCGCGTACATCAGCGGGCCGGCCAACAACGAGGAGGCGACGCTGCGCGCCGACGCGTACAGGCGGGTGCTCGCGGCGCGCTCGCTCCCCTACGACGAGCGGCTGTTCGTGTTCGGCGACTTCCTGATCGACGGCGGCCGCGGCGCGATGCGCGAGCTCCTCGCCCGCGGGGTCGACTTCGACGCGGTCGTCGCCGGCAACGACCACATGGCGCTCGGCGCGATGGACGCGCTCAAGGCGCACGGCCTCGACATCCCGAACGACGTCCTCGTGTGCGGGTTCGACGACGCCGCCGTCTCGCGCGTCACGAAGCCGTCGCTGACGAGCATCCGCCAGCCGATCAAGCAGCTCGGGGCGCTCGCGCTCCAGACGGTCGTCCGCATGCTCGCCGGCGAGCGCGTCCCGGAGCGCAGCCAGCTGTCCGTCGAGCTCACGCGGCGCGAGTCGTGCGGCTGCGGCTACTACGCGACCCTCCCGCGCGCGCCCTCCGCCGCGCGGAGGCCCGCGGCGGAGGACGCGCGCGGGCTCGCGGCGACGCCGGCCGAGCCGGGCCCGCCCTCGGTGGCCTGGCAGCGGGAGGAGATGGAGCGCTCGCTCGCGAGCGCCGTGACCGTCCCCGGGGCGTCGCGGGCGACCTGGCCCGGCGCGCTGCTCTCGGCGCTCGAGGAGGAGCTCGCGGGGCGGGAGGGGCGCTTCCTGCAAGCGCTCACGGACGTGCTCGACGAGGCGGCGCGCGAGGGCGTCGCCCTCGACCAGTTCCAGGGCGTGGTCACGCTGCTCCGCGCGCGGCTCCGGAGCGCGCCCCAGGGCGCGCAGCACGACGCCGCCGAGCGCCTCTGGCACGCGTGCCGCGCCCTCATCGCCCAGGCGTCGGTGCGCGCGGAGGGCGAGCGGCGCCTCTACCTGCAGGTCGCCTCGGTCAACCTCAGCTGGACGGGCAGGTGCCTGTCGACGTGCCTGAGCCTGCCCCTGCTCAGGCGCACGCTGGCGGCGGAGCTGCCCAGGCTGGCGCTCACGCGCGCCTCGGTGTCCCTCTACGACGACCCGAAGCGCGCCACCCTGACGTCGCTCTTCCTGATGGAGAGCGGCCGCGAGGTGGATCCGCCGCGCGGGAGCTTCCCCACGCGCTGCCTCACCCCGCCCGGCTTCCTGGGCTCCCGCGAGCGCTGGAGCGTGTTCGCGATGCTGATCACGTTCGGCGAGGCGGAGCACTTCGGCATCGCGGTGCTCGGCAGCGGCGCCAACGAGGTGGTCTACGACGCCCTGCGCCTCCAGCTCAGCTCCGCGCTGAAGGCCGTGGCGATGCACCGGGAGATCGTCCGCCAGGTCGAGATCCGCGAGCGGCTGGAGCAGGAGCGGCTCCACCAGGAGAGCGTCGTCGCGGAGCACATCCAGACCAACCTGCTGCCGCCGCTGCTCGCGATCGAGGGGCTCGAGCTCAGCGCGCTCATGAAGCCCGCGGCCGAGGTGGGCGGCGACTACTACGACGTGATCGCGACGCCCGGGGGCGGCTGGCTCGGGATCGGCGACGTCGCGGGGCACGGCCTCGCGGCAGGCCTCGTCATGCTGATGATCCAGAGCATGGTCGCGGCGATGACGCGCGGCGCGCAAGCGACGAGCCCCGCCGAGGTCGTCTCGGCGCTCAACCAGGCGATCTACGACAACGTCCGCAACCGCCTGAGGCGCGACGAGCACGCGACCCTGGTCCTGCTCCGCTACGAGCGCAGCGGGCGCGTGACGTTCGCGGGCGCGCACGACGACCTCATCGTGTGCCGCGCGAGCACGCGGCGCTGCGCGTGCATCCCGAGCTCCGGCATCTGGGTCGGCGCCCTGCCGTCCGTGGGCGCGGCGACGCGCGACGAGGAGTTCCTCCTCGAGGACGGAGACGTCCTCGTGCTCTACAGCGACGGGGTGACGGAGGCGCGCAACGCCCACCAGGAGCAGTTCGGGCTGGAGCGGCTCTGCTCCACGATCGAGGCCGCCCAGGCCGAGCCGGCGGACGCCATCCGCGACCGGATCCTCAGGGAGGTCGAGAGCTGGTGCCCGAGCCCGGACGACGACGTCACGATCGTCGTGGCGAGGTACCGCGCGCCGACGTGAGGGCCGCCCCCGCGAGGGAGCTGTGCACCGCGGCGATGAAGCGCGGCGGGAAGAGCTCGGGATCGGTGAACCACGACGCCACGCTGCTCACGGCGCTGCGGCTCCCGGAGCGCTCGTCCGCCACGGCCCCGGCCAGCAACCACCCGACGCCGAGGGCGAGCCGGGTCGGCGGCAAGCCCGCCTCGCGCACGAACGACCGGGCGAGCGCGCCGCAGTCCTCGTCTGGCAAGAGCGCGCGCCGGGTGTCGCGCAGCAGATCCGCGGCCTCCAGGAGGCGGCCGTAGGACGCGGCGCGCCTCGGGATCGCGCGGCACAGCGCGCGGTGGAGGACCCGGAGGTGCTGATCCAGCAGCAGGCTGGGCATGCCGCGGTTCGCGAGCAGGCCGGCGAGCCAGCGGATCTGGCGCTCGACGACGGGGCGCGGGTGGGTGGCGAGCGTCACGAGGAACGCGCTGTCGCTCCGGGTGAAGCGCCGCCCGCGCTCGCCGTAGCGGAACCCGTAGTAGGGCGTCAGCTCCAGGGAGAGCTCACCGGCGCGCAGCGCCGCGGCGATCTCGCGCGGATCGCTGGGGAACGGGGTCGAGCCGGCCTCGGGGTTGAGCGGGTGTCCTGCCATCGGAGGGCGTGGAGCGGGGACTGCCGAGCCCGTCAGCCCGTGACGCGCCCCTCGATGATACCCCCGTCCGCCGTGATCGCGACGACGACCTCCGAGTCGACGAACAGCGACACGACGGGGCCGACCCAGGCGTCGTTCTCCCAGACGGCCTCCCACGTCCCGGCCATGGGCGGGATGCCGCCGCGCCGCACCCAGATGCGCCCCGCGCTGCCCGCCCAGGCGCGGCCCTCCGCGTCGACCGTCACCGCCGACAGGGCGCGCCGCGGCTCGATGTTCTCCGTGAAGACGCTCTGCCCGTACCGCCAGACGACGCTCCCCTCCGCGCCGACGGCGACGCCCACGCCGAGGTCGGGCCGCCCGGCGCAGGCGACGAACGCCCGGGCCGGCGGCGCGGGGATGCGCTCCACGTGCCAGTCGAGCGGGGCGTAGAGCGCGACCAGCCCCTCGCCCGTCGTCGACCGGCCGACCAGCATCCACCGCTCGTCCTCGACGCGCGCGACGGCGGCGAGGAGCGCGACGCCCTCGGCCGGCATCGGCCGCAGCCAGCGCTTGGCGATGAACGCGTGCAGCAGCGGCCGCGGATCGTTCTGCGTCGCCGAGACGAGGATGCCCATGTCCTCGAGGTCGCCGCTCAGCGCGACGTGGCTCTGCGGCTCGCCCGGCAGCTGGAAGACGCCCGTGACGCCGCCCGTCGTGTACACCGCGAGCGTCGAGCCGTCGCCGCCGAGCAGCCAGCGGCCGGGCCCGATCCGGTGCACGAAGCGCACGCCCTGCGGGCTCGGGAGGCCGCCGGACGACGCCTCGCTCCAGCCCGTCCCGTTCCAGAAGAGCAGCCCGCTCGTGGCCGCCGCGAGGCACCGGCCGTAGCCGTCCCAGGCCACGCTCCGGATCACGGAGTCGAGGCTCGGGTGGTGGAGCACGCTCCACTGCCACCGCTCGATGACCGTCACCCGCGACGGGGCCTCCCGCAGGGCGCGCGGCGGCTGCGGGCTGATGAGCTCGGCCTCGATGGCGCGGTCCGGGCTCGGGCGATCGGCGGCCCTCGGCTGGCGCGGCGACAGCATCGTCTGGCCGAGCTCCCCCTTGAGCTGCACCGGCGCCTTCAGGTGCGTGGACGGGATCGTCATCGGCGCCATCTCCTCCGGGGCGCGCGCGCGCTGCTCGCTCGCGCCCGCCACGAGCCGCTGCTCCAGCGCGGAGACGGGCGAGGCGGGGCGGAGGTACGGCGACAGCATCGCGGCCACGGCCACGGCCTCCTGGAGGCGCTCCTGCGCCTCGCCCGCGGACGCCCAGCGGAGCGCGAAGTCGATCGACTTGCACGCCTGGTCGTTCCCGCGCAGCGCGGGGTGGAGCCACCGCGTCTCGAGGATGCTCCGGCGCGAGCGCGCCATCGCCGCCATGAGCGCCTGCGCCTGCGACTCCGCGACGATGTACTCCTCGCCCGTGAGCACGAAGAAGATGACGGACGCGAGGTTGAAGATGTCGGTCCAGGGGCCGATGGTGCTCGGATCGGCCGACAGCATCTCCGGCGGCGCGACCCCGGTGTTGCTGACGACGCCGGCCATGATCGTCTCGCGGATGCCCCGCGGCCGCGCCATGCCGAAGTCGCTGATCTTGAACAGCTCCTCGTCGCCGGAGCCGCAGCAGAGGATGCTCTCCGGCGTGAGCTGCCGGTGGATGACGCCCACGTCGTGCACCGCCGACAGGCCGCTCGAGATGCACTCGATCGCGCGCGTCGCGCGCGCCGGATCGAACGCGTGGCCCGTCGCCTGGATCGTCCCCTGCACCCGCTGGCGGAGCGTCACGCCCTGGATGCCGCCGTGCACGTACTCGATCGTGATCCACGGCAGGTCGAGGGTCTTCGCGCCGCGCCGCACCTCGAACGTGCCGGTGTCGATCAGCCGGACGACGAAGGGCGTCGGGGGGACCTGCTCGTTGAGGCGGCCGAGGGACACCGCCTCCTTCTTCACGATCACCGCCGCGGACGGGCCCAGCTGCCGGAAGAGCGACGGCCGCAGCATCTTGACGACCACGGGGGTCTCGCCCTCGGGCGCGGTGCGGACCGCGTAGTACGAGACGAACATCGCCCCGGCCCCGGCGCGCGACACGATCCGGTAGCCGATGCTTGGCGACAGGTCGCTGGGGATCGTTGCACCCTGCAGACCTCCGAGGGCCTCTTCATCGCTGGGTATTGTGAGCACGTGAACGACCATAGCGCACCCGGCGCGCCGTGGAACAACTTGCCGCGGGGGGCCAATGCCGCCGCGGTAGGCGTCGCCCGCACGTCGCCCGCGCGGTGGACGTCGCGCGCGCGCACTGTAAGGCGGCGCGGGCGTCGCGCGTTGCAGGGGCATGAAGATCCAGAGCTCTCTGTCGCGCCGGCTGTGTCTCGCCGGCTTCCTGCTGTCGACCGCGCCCCTGCTCGCCGCCTGCGCGGCGCAGGCGACGCCACCCCAGGCCGCCTCGCCGGACGTCAACACCATCACGGTCGTCGGCCGAGGCGAGGTCAGCGCGAAGCCCGACGTCGCCCGCACCCAGCTGGGCATCGAGGTGCTCGCGCCCACCGTCGACGAGGCGACGAAGACCGCCGCCGCGCGCATGACCGAGATCCTCGGGGCGCTCAGGAAGGCGGGCATCGCCGACAAGGACATCCAGACCAGCAACTACTCCATCCAGCTCGTGCGGCAGTCCGAGCTGCCGCCCTGGATGCCCGTCCCCACCGCACAACCCGTGGCGGTGCAGCCTGCGCAGGCCGCGACCACCGCCGCCGCGGCCGCGCCCGCCGCGGCCACCGCCCCCGCCGCGCCCGCCGCGCGCGGGCCGAAGCCGGCGCAGCCGAAGCCGGCGCAGCCGCCCGCGCCGAAGGCCCCGCCGCCCGCTGACCTGGCGCCGCCCCAGCCGCCTCCGCCGGCGCACTTCTACCGGGTGAGCAACACGGTGACGGCCGTCATCCGCGACCTCGATCAGGTGGGGCCGGTGCTCGACGCCGTCGCGGCCGCCGGCGCGAACAACGTGTGGGGCGTCTCGTTCGGCGTCGACAAGACCGACCCGCTCGAGGCGCAGGCGCGGGAGAAGGCGATCGCGGACGCGCGGGCGCGCGCCGAGGCGCTCGCCCGGCTCCAGGGCGTCTCGCTCGGCCGCGTCGTCGCGATCAGCGAGGTCGTCGAGCAGGGCCACATCTATGCGGCCCGCGCCAGCCTCGAGTCCTCCGCGTACGGCGGCGGCGGCACCCCCGTCTCGCCCGGCGAGGTCCAGTTCGGCACCCAGGTGAAGGTCATCTACGCGCTGGAGAGCGCGCCGGCGACGAGCCCGCGCAAGTGACCTCGCGGCGCGGGCGGTACGCGCGGGGCCGCGCCGGCCGCGCCGGCTCCGCCGAATCCGTCTGAATGCAGCTACATGCGCCGCACGCCGCCCGAGTAGGTAAAGTTCCAGCGTCCGGCCCGGGCCCCGCGCGCTCGGCCCCCGGCTCCACGTCCTCGGCCCCGCACCGCGCCACCATGATCGCTCCGCCCTCTCTGCCCCTCCGCCGCGCCGCCGCCTCCGCGGCGCGCCCCCGCTCCTCCGCCGCGCTCGCTCGCTCGCTCGCGGCGGCGGCGCTCGCCGCGTCGGCCACGGGATGCCTCGTGATCTCGCCGCCGGAGTACGACGAACCCTCGCAGACAGGGCCGGTGCTCACGGCGGTCTTCCCGCCTCAGCACATACCCATCCACATCGTCGGGCCGAGGGTCGTCACGGATCTCGGCGTGACGGTGCTGTCCGAGGACAACGGCGATCCTGTCTTGGTCACCCTCTACATCGATTATGGACGGCGCAGCTTGCGCGAAGAGCCGTACCGGCTGCACACGACGCCGAGGGAGCTCGAGGCCGGGACCATCGCCGACGGGCAGCGTCCCTTCACCATCCCGTGGGACACCTACGAGCTCAACCTCCCGACAGACGGCATGACGCCAGAGAGGGAGTGCCACACCATCACGCTCATGGCATCGCACGACTTCAACGGGTGCATTTGCCCGGCCGACCCGGACGACATGAGCTCGCTCACCTGGCAGGTCATCAACTGCGATCCCAACGAGCCGGGCTGCCCCGCGGCGTGTCCCGCGCTGGACTGCGGCGGCATCGACGCCGCCGAGTGCCTCTTCTGCGATACGCCCGAGTACCATGCCAGCTGCGGCCCCTGACGCCGCGGCGGCGTGGTACATGGGGCCGATGATCGCTCCGCCTGACGTCCAGCCCTCCCCCGCGCCGCCGCCGCGCGGCGGGGTCGTCCGGCCCGCGCGGCGGCCGCCCGGGTGGGTCGCCCCCGGGCCCCGGCCCGTGACGCCCGATCGCCCGGAGGTCTGGCCCGGTCCCGGCGAGGACCTCTGCTATCTCTCGGGCGACTTCCGCATCCTCCAGCGGCTCGACGGGCACCGCTGGTCGGCCGACGACCTCGTGACCGCGTGGTTCGCGGCGGAGCAGGTCGGGCACGCGCCCCCGCGCCGCGCGGTGGACCTCGGGTGCGGCATCGGCACGGTGCTCCTGTTCACGGCGTGGCGCTTCCCGGACGCGCGCTGCGCGGGCGTGGAGGCGCAGGAGGTGAGCGCGGCGATGGCGCGGCGCTCGGTCGCGTGGAACGGTGTCGATGGCCGCTGCGAGGTGCGGTGGGGGGACCTGCGCGATCCGGCGTCGGTCGAGGGGCTCGGGCCCGCGGACCTCGTGACGGGGACGCCCCCGTACCTGCCGGTCGGCACGGGCATCGAGTCCGATCGGGTCCAGTGCGGGCCGTGCCGGTTCGAGCACCGGGGCGGCGTGGAGGACTACTGCCTCGCGGCGGCGCGGCTGCTCGCGCCCGGCGCGCCGTTCGTGGCCTGCGCCTCGGCGCGGCAGCGGGGGCGGGTCGAGGCGGCCGCGGCGGCCGCGGGGCTCGCGCTCGAGGCGTGGCGCGACGTCGTCCCGAAGGAGGGCAAGGCGGCGCTGTTCTCGGTGTACGCCCTGCGCCGCGCCGACGAGGCGGCGGCGCGCGCGCGCGTTGTTGACGAGCCGCCGCTCGTGCTGCGCGGCCGGAACGGGCGCTTCACGGAGGAGCTCGACGCGCTCCGCCGGACGATGGGAATCCCTGTCTAACGCCTGCTCCGCGCACCACGGTTCTCGTCGATCTCCAGCATACGCCCCCGCCACGGGCGTCAACGAAGATCCGGTCACCGGCTCCGCCCATTGCTGCCTGACGCCGTTCTGGGCGGCGCGCCTCGGAAAGGCGGAGATGCTCGCCTACCAGGCCTCCGCGCGCGGCGGCATGGTGCGCGTGCGCTTGCGCGGCGATCGCGTCGATCTGGGCGGCCAGGCCGTCACCATCCTGGAGGGCGAGCTCCTCGTCGAGCCGAACATCCGGGGCGAGAGCTCGCCGCCCTCCGACAGCCCGCCTGCCCGGTAGTATCGCACGTCAGAATCCCGCCAGAAAAGCCGTCGATGACGAGCGGTCGCCGGACGCAGTAGCGTGCTCGCGGTGTCACCGCGACACGCTGGCACGCTGGCACGCTGGCACGCTGGCACGCCCGCCCAGGCGCACCCCGCGCTCGTCGTCCTCGTCGGCGACGGCGCCCGTGCCCACGCGCACGAAGAGCGCTTTGATCCGAGGCGCGCTGCCTGAGCCACCGCCCCGCCAGGGGAAGCGGCGAGCGATCTCCGAGGCTGCCACGCGCCGGCACGCTCGCTGCTAAGGCCCCTCCCCGGCGCGAGACTCTGCGCTCCGAACGCGATCTCGCGACATGAGCGCCGCACCGGCGCGACTCGCGGCGGCTTGCCGTCGCGCGCCCCGCACATCGCGGAGGCTCGGGCGGGGAGCGACCCACGGGGCGGCGGGCTCAGACCAACGCAGTGAATTCGTCCCACCTCGCGCAGGGCCACCGCGCTCTGCAAGAAGGAAATCTGGATATGAGCATTCGTTCTTCTGCATTGATCGACGTCGCGCGCAGCAACAGGTCGGGGCGGCAAGCGCTGCTCCATGCCCACGGCGGGCGAGGCCTCGTCTCCGGCGGCGTGGGGACGCGCGCGGAGGCTGGGGTGAGCCTTCCGGTCCTCGACGCCATGGCTCATGCGCTGTCGCCCTACGTCGATCTCGAGGGCTGCTTCCTCGTCGCCTCCGTGCACCTCTTGCATGACACCGACGCCGTCCTCCGCAAGCTGGAGGGGTGGGGTCTTGATCCCCGGAGGGCCATCGTGTTCGGCAAACCCTACTCGACGAACCTCCGCGTCGTCGCCGGTCTCCTCGAGCGCGGCTATACCGTGCACAGCTCGAGCTACTCGATGGATGAACGGCTCCCCCTCGGCCCGGCGCTGGAGGCCGCCGCGCTGGAGTCGCTGACGGCCACGGTCGAGCGGTGGGCGGAGGAGGGCGGCGGGCGCAAGATCCTGCTCGCCGACGACGGCGGCAAGCTGATCCGCATCGCGCACGACCACTTCCGCGAGCTCGCCGGGGTGTTCTCGTCGGTCGAGCACACCTCGCGCGGCATCTTCGAGCTGGAGAGGACCGACCTCTGCATGCCGGTCGTCAACGTCGCGCGCTCGTGGGCGAAGCTGAATGTCGAGTCGACCTACATCGGAGAGAGCGTCGACACGCAGCTGGAGCGCCGCGTCGGGCGCCTCGATCCCAACGCCACCGCGCTGGTGGTGGGCTACGGCGCGATCGGCAAGGCGGTGGCGGCATGCCTCGGACGACGGGGCATGGAGGTGCTCGTCCACGATCCAGCGCTGCAGGACAGCGCCGCCGAGCCGTACGAGCGGCTCCTCGCGCGGGCCGACCTCGTGCTCGGGTGCAGCGGCAGGACGACCCTGGATGAGGTGCACTGGCCCTACCTCAAGAGCGGCGCCGTGCTCGTCAGCTGCTCCTCGCTCGACCTGGAGTTCGCCGCGTGGAAGATCCGCGCAGCGCCGCGCGCCGCCGAGCTGGTCGTCGTCCGCGACGAGCTGGACCTCGAGTTCGGCTCGCTGGGCGGGCGGCAGATGTTCCTCGGCGATCCCGACGACCCTTCCCATTACTGGTACTGCGCGCGCCTCGCTGGTCGCGTGGTGAACCTGCTGAACGGCGGGTGCCCCATCAACTTCACCGGAGCGGCTGTCTCGATGCCTCACACGAGGAGCGATCTCACCGTCAGCCTGCTCCTGAGCGGTATCGCCCAGGCCAGCAACGAGCAGCGGATCGGGCTCGTCCCGCTCGGAGACGCCGCTCAGGAGTTGCTCGTAGGGATGCATTTGCGCGCTGTCGGATAACGCGGCCTTGTCGCCCTGTCGCCCCCGGTCGCCGTTGACGCGCTCCGGCCACGGGGGCAGAGAGGCGCGCCCCTGGGAGCCAGCATGAGCAGCCTTTCCCTCGCGACCCCCACGGCTGGCGCCCGCGCCGAGCTGCGCGCGCTCCTCCGGCTCGCGCTGCCGATCACGCTCGCGCAGCTCGGCCTCGTGTCCATGGGCCTCATCGACACCGCGATCGTCGGTCGCGCCTCCGTGCAAGACCTCGCGGCCATCGGTATCGGCCGCTCGATCATGTTCGCGCTGACGTCGTTCGGGATGGGGATCGCGTTCGCCCTCGAGCCGCTCGCCTCCCAGGCGATCGGGGCCGGCCAGCCGGCGCGCGCGTGGGCGGCGCTGCGAGCGACGCTGCGCGGCTGCGCGCTCGCCTCGCTCCCGGCGCTCGCGCTCTCGTTCGCCGCGACGCTCCTGCTCGCGCCCATCGGCGTCGAGGCGGCGCTCATCCCGGGCGTGCGCGCGTACCTGCTCGGCCACGCGCCAGGGCTCCTGCCGTTCCTCGCGCACATCGCGCTCAGGACCTTCTTGCAGGCGCGCGGCGAGACGTCGCCGGCGCTGTTCGCCGCGGTCGCCGGCAACGTCGTGAACGCGGCGGCGTGCGTTTTGCTCGTGCGCGGCGATGAGGTCCTCGGGCTCTTGCACCTCCCGCCGGCCGGCTTGCCGCGGCTCGGCGCCCTCGGCGCAGGGCTCGCCACGAGCGCAGGGAGCTTCGCGCTGTCCGCCGTCGTCCTCTGGGCGGCACGGAAGCACCGGCCCGCGCGCGCGACGGAGGTCGTCTCGGTAAGGGCCGTCTTCCGCCTCGGCGTGCCGATCGGGCTGCACCTCCTGGTCGGGAGCGGGGCCTTCTCGCTCCTCGGGATGCTCGTCGGCCGCCTGGGCGCGCACACCGCATCAGCCCACCAGGTCGCCCTCGGGCTCGCGAGCTTCACCTTCATGGGGGCGCTCGGCGTGGCGGGCGCGACGTCGGTGCGCGTCGGCCATTCGATCGGCGCTGGCGCCTCCGCCCGACGGCCCGGGCTGGCCGGCCTGGCGCTCGGGGCCGTCATCATGGCGTGCGGCGCGCTCCTGTTCACGTTGATCCCGAGGACGCTCGTCGGCTGGTTTACCACCGATGCCGAGGTGATCCGCATCGGCGTGCAGCTCCTCTACGTGGCCGCGCTCTTCCAGCTATTCGACGGCATTCAGGTCGTCGCGGCCGGAGCGCTGCGGGGCGCGGGGGACGTGCGGTTTCCGTTCGTCGCGAACCTCACCTCGCACTGGCTCGTCGGCTTCCCGCTCACGCTCGTCTTCGGCTTCGCCCTGGGCCTCGGCGCGACAGGGCTCTGGTGGGGTGTGACGGCCGGGCTCGTGCTCAACTCGCTCCTCCTCGTCTTCCGGCTCCTGCACCTCACCAGGACGACGATCGCGCGCGTCGCTTGAACCTCCCAGCCCTCGCGCGCTCCGGTCGGGCGAGGGGGCGCCCACGGCGGAGCTGGGCCTGCGGGACGTCATGCGCTCGAGAGCTCAGCCCTGCGCCGTCGGCCACACAACGACGCTGCCGACATTGACCTCGGGCGGCTGCTCGATCGCGAAGGCGATGGCGCGGGCGATCGAGTCCGCCGGGATCGCGATGGCATCGGCGGTCGACCGGATCGCGCTCCGCGTCGCCTCGTCGGTGATCGTGTCCGTGAAGTCCGTCGCGATCATGCCGGGGGAGATCTCGGTGACGCGCAGGTTCGGCCCGGACTCCTGGCGCAACGCCTCGGTGATCGTGCGGACCGCGTTCTTGGTGGCGGCGTAGACGCCCATGGTGGGCACGACCTTGAGGCCGGCGACGGAGATGACATTGACGATGTGGCCGCTCTTCTGCCGACCGAAGACGGGCAGCGCGGCGGCAATGCCGTGAAGAACGCCCTTGAGGTTCACGTCGATCATGGCGTCCCAATCATCGACGTGCAGCGCGTCGAAGCGCGAGATCGGGGCGATGCCCGCATTGTTGACGAGGACGTCGAGCCGTCCAAACCGGTCGCAGGCGAGGTCCACCAGCGCCTGGAGGTCCGCTCGCCTGGTGACGTCGGTGACTCGATGGATCGCGCGCCCCCCGGCCGCCTCGATCTCTCCCGCGACCGCCGCGATCTCCGCTTCGCGCCGGGCGCCGATCACGACCCGCGCGCCGCGCGAGGCCAGAAGAATCGCTGTGGCCCGGCCGATCCCTCTGCCGCCGCCCGTGATCGCGACGACCTTGCCCTCGATGGTCATGTGATGCCTCCTGGGTTGGGTTCGACCAAGGCTAGTCGGGCGAGGCCGGTCGTTCCATGATTGTCCGGCCATGATTTTGTCGCGATCGTCCAGAGAGACGCTGGATCCCCTCTCCGATGTGCTCTCGGCCCTGGGCGTGCGCAGCGTCAGGTCCACGCGGCTCGAGGCGTCAGGCGACTGGGCGCTCGCCTTTGCCGGCAAGGCGAGGCGGAAGTTCGTCGCCCTCATCGGTGCCAGGGAGGCGTTTCGGCCCGCCCCTCTACACGGAGATCGGCGCCAGGAGGGCAGCCAGGGTCGGACTCCTGGCGGGCGGAGCCAGGCCGTCAGCTCGGCTGCGACACGAGCGGCAGGGGCATGGTCTGCGCCTGGAAGAGCGGCCGTCCTTCGCGCGCCCCGAGCGCGCCCTTCGCCGCAGGGCCCGACGCCGCGCGCGGGCGAGCGGGGCGAGCGGGCTTGTCGCGGGGCTCGGGCGCGGGCGCCGGCGCCGCCTCGGCGGGCAGGCGCTCGACCGGAGCCTCCCACGCGTTCCGGGTCCCGCCGGCCTCGTTGGCCTGGAAGAAGACGGCGCGGAGCGCCCTCCCCTCCACGTCTGTCTCGACCGCCATCATCCAGAACCACGGGCCCCCGGGCTCGGCCTCTTGCCCCATGAACGAGAACGCGATCTGGCGCGGCTCCGAGCGGCGGCTGTGCTCGGACCGGGCCGCCTCGAGGTGCCGCTGCGAGGGCTTGTCGGCCGGGCCTCGGTACACGCGCACCGCCACCCCCTCGATGTGCGGCATCAGGTAAAGCCCGTCGCGGTAGACCGAGAGCCAGGGGTGCTTGCCGCTCTCCGAGAGCCGGCAGAGCGCGTGGCCGAAGCGCTCGTGCGCCTTGCAGCCGATTCCCCAGCTCGTATCGCCCTCTTCGCGGTTCGCCTCGCTGAACGCCTTGTTCCGGACGTCGACCGCGGTCTGCGCCAGAAGGACAAGCCGGCTCTGGTGAAGGACGGGATTCAGCTCCCAGGGCAAGGTCGGCTCCATCGGAACTGGCACGGTACGCGCGTTCACTCAAAAGTCAATCGGTTCGCTGTGCTAGAGAGCGCTCGCGCGCGGCTTCATCCACATCTCCATCCCATCCCGCGCGCGGAGGTCTTCTGTGGGAGAGGCGATCGTCGGGGTGAGCGCCGCGGAGCGGCCGCAGGTGGGCGTGGGCGTCATGCTGGTGCGCGAGGGCCGCGTGCTGCTCGCGCGGCGGCGCGGCAGCCACGGCGACGGCAGCTACTCCTGGTGCGGAGGCCACCTCGAGCTCGGCGAGTCGTTCGAGGACTGCGCGGCCCGCGAGGTGCGCGAGGAGAGCGGTCTTGTCGTCAAGAAGCTCTCCTTCCTGTGCCTCAGCAACGTCCTCGCCTACGGCAAGCACTACGTGGACGTCCAGCTCCTCGCAGAGGAGTTCGAGGGCGAGCCCGAGGAGCGCGAGCCCCACAAGATCGCCGGCTGGGCCTGGTACCCGCTCGACGCGCTCCCCGACCCCCTGTTCCGCCCGGTCGAGCTGGCCATCGCGAGCTACCGCAGCGGCCGGCGCTACAACCCCTGACCCGCAGCACCTCGCCGCCGCGCATGTCACCCGCCTCCGAGCCGCGCCAGCACGCACGTCACGTTGTCCGGCCCGCCGTGCTCGTTCGCGAGGTCGACCAGCAGGCTCGCCGCCAGGCTCAGCTCTCCGTGCGCCCGGAGCACCCCGGCGATGCGCTCCTCGGGCACCGGGCCCCACAGCCCATCGGAGCACAGGAGAAAGACATCCCCCGGCGCCGTCGCCTCCACCCGCGACTCGATCGCCACGCTCTCGGCGCACCCCAGCGCCCGCGTCACCGCGTTCGCCCGGTCGCTCAGCGCCTCGATTGCCGATGGTGAGCAGCTCCCGTCCCGGAGCAGCTCCTCCAGCAGCGTGTGGTCCTGCGTCAGCCGCTCCAGCTTCCCCTCGCGCATCCGGTAGACGCGCGAGTCGCCCACGTGCGCGATGTACGCCATCCCCGCGCCGAGCAGCACGCCCGCGAAGGTCGTCGCCATCCCGCGCACTTCCTTTTGCTTCCGGCTCGCCTCGTAGATCGCCCGGTTGGCCCGCCGCACGCTCAGCACCAGCCGCACCTCGTCGCGGTCGTGCGCGCTCGCCGTGCCGTAGGGCCACGTCTCCTCGAGATCCTCTTCCTCCTCGAAGCAGCTCTTGACCACCTCGATGGCCATCCGCGACGCCACGTCTCCGGCCGCGTTGCCTCCCAGGCCGTCGGCCACCATGAAGAGCCCCACGCACGGCAGCGCCGCGAAGCTGTCCTCATTGCGGCTCCGCCGCCTCCCCACGTCCGACTGCGCCGCCGCCTCGATGGCGAGCTGTGGATACACGATCGTCCTCCTCGCGCGCTCGTCGATGGGACGAGCCGAGCCCAAGGCGCGCCGCGCTGCGCGGTGCGCCTTTCTCTGGATGTGATCACGCCGCGCCGCGCGCGGCCTTCGCTACGTCGCCGCTTCGTTGCGTCGCTACATCAGCGCAGCCGCAGGATCGCGAGCACCACGCCGCACAAGACTCCCATCACGAAGACGACCGTGCCGAGCAGCGCCAGGTGCGCCCTGCGCTTGTCCGCCTCACGATCCACCGGTACCGCCCTCACCCACGCATCATTGTCCTCGTGGTCGGCGGCGCTGAGCACCTCCGCCCACGCCGCCATCCGCACGAGCGCCCTCTGCACGTTCGCGTCCCGCGCCCTCCACAGCAGCAGCGAGCCGCGCGCTTGCGCCCGGGCGAGCCGCGCAAGCTGCTCCTTCCGTGCTTCCGGCGTCGTCGAGCTCCACACCGGATCGACCCATGGGTGCAGCTGGGCCGGCGTTTCCTTCGGTGACTTCATCGGTTCAACCTCCACACGGCGACTGCGTTGCGAAGTCCCAGCAGCTCCCTTCGCTCCCGGGCACTCCGGCGTTTTCCGGGGCTCCGCCAGGGCCGGCCTCGCCGCCGGTGCCGAGGGTACCGGCGCTGAATTGCACCGCCGGCGCTTCGCTGGGCGTCACCGCATACGCAACGCCTACGGCATAGCCGCCCCGCCCGCCACCGCCCGCGCCACCTGGGCCCCCTGCGCCACCCTTTCCGCCGTCGCAGCCAGATTTGCTGGGTGCCGTGCCCGAAGCCGTCCCACCCGCGGCCCCGTTGCCGCCAGCAGCCCCGCTTTGCCCCGCCACCCCGGCGCCTCCGTTGCCGGCCTTACCGACCGTGACCGTCACCCCGGTCAGCTTCAGCCGGTCGCCCAGGCTCACGATCCCCACGCTCGAGCCGCCCGCCTGCCCGCCGCCACCTCCCTTCCCGCCGCAGCCCCCGGCTCCGCCGCCTCCGCCGCTGGCCCCCACGCCATCGACGATGTCCGGTCCGACCGGGCAGAACAGCCCCGCCTTCGCACCGCCGCCTCCGCCCCCGCCTTGACCCCGGCCGCCCGTCGTGCCGGGGGCGCCGTCGCCGCCGGTCAGGCCCGTCAGCGCCAGCGTCGCGCCCGTCCCACCAGCGCCGGGGGGGCCAGCGGTGCCGCTCTTGCCGTTCGCTCCTTGCTCACACTCCTGCTCTGCCGTCTCGCCGGTCCCGCCAAGACCTCGCCCTGTCGGATTCTCCTCCGGCACCGGCCCGCCATCCTCCCCCACCTGCCCGTTGCCCGCGTCCGTCGCCGCGACCCCGCCCCGCCCCCCGCGCCCGCCGGCCGTCTCGCCGTCCTCGCAGCTCGTCACCCCTCCGGCACCGCCCAGCACCGCGTTGTCCGCCACGCACGCGTTCGACGCGCTCCCCGCCTCCGCGCTCGCTCCCGCAAGCGGCGCCTCCTCCGGCGTCGTCCCTCGCGCCCCGTCCATCCCGTTGCCCGCGGTCACCTCCACCAGCGCCAGCTCTGCCTCCACGTCCGCCACCACCACCCCGATCGACGACCCGCCCGCCTGCTTCGCGTCCGCCGCCCGGATCGCGAACCCCTCCACCAGCGCCCCTTCCGCCCCTTCCCCGAGCGTCAGCGCCACCTTGTCCGCCGGCCCGACGATCGCGCTCTTCCTCCCCTCCTCCAGCGTCCACCCCGCGCACGCGAAGCTCCCGATCACCTCCAGCCCCGCCTCGACCTTCACGCTCTCCTCGAACGCCGCCTCCCCCTCCGCGCACGCGTACACCCGCTTCCCCGCCGCCGCCGCCTTCTCGATCGCCTCCTGCAGAGACCCGTACGGCCTCTGCCGCGTCCCCTCTCCGCCTTCCTCCGCCCCCGCCTGCGCGAACACGCCGCACGCCTCGCTCACCGCGCCCGGATCCTCCCGCGGGTCCGCCTCGCAAGGATCCGGCGGCTCCTCGCCACCGGGGATGCGCGGGCGTGCTTCATCGCCGCCGCAGGACCACACGGAGAGAAGGCAGCAGAAAAGGACGATGCCCACCCCCCGTCGGTGCTCGGCGCTTCGCGCCTGCGCGCCGCCGGCCCCTCCCATAGCCCGCGCTCCGCGCGGGCTGGGAGGGGTGCGCCCTCCGGTGGTGTCTCGCGTCGTCATGGTGAGCTTCGTCGACTTCCTGGCCGTGATCCTCATCTCCAACTCTCCGTCGTGCTCAGCGGTCGTCGAAGCGCCGAAGCCATGCTTCGCTCCGCTCCAGGTCGAAGCGAAGCCCCGGGCCTCCATACTGGAAGGGCCGGTGCTCCGTGATCCGAATCGGCTTGAGGTATTTGGACAGCTTGACGTACAGCTCCGGCCAGACATTGCGCTCCGCGTTACCGAGCTGTGGACGTGGACCTGCTTGGATCACGAGGCCTCCCTGAAATCGATGAATGGTGAACCTACGATCCAACTCGCGCAAAGCTGACTCGATCTTGTCCACCCCCCCCATCTCCACAACCCACCGATCCCCCAGGACCGTAAGCCAGTTGACACCCTTGATCCCCGCCTCACCGCCTCTACCCTTGAGAAGCCAGATGGAATGACTCGTAGGGTAGTCTGCCTCAAGACCAGGAAATCGCTGGGCCCAGTCATAGACAACAGGCGCATACCGACTCCTGATGGTACTATCTGCAGACTCGACCACGCCGATGCCTCCATAACCGCTCACCGGCTTCAGCTTACGACACACCTCAAGCACCACCTCCGGGAACGCTCCCGACGAATCCACAGGCCAAAGCAAGGGGAACGCCACACGGAAGAACCCGAGCTCGACAAATGGCCGCTTCTCAATGCCCAGCGCTTCCGCGTAGAAGGCGCTCGCGCCTCGATCATACTCCGATCCATGATAGATGAGCGAAAAACTCTCGTCCTCTCCGAACCCCAAGAGCCACGCGCGAGGGTTCGTCCCCTTTCCTTTGCCGTACGGCTCCATCAGCCGCGTCTCCGGGTGCAGCGCCCAGCGGAGACGATGACCACAGCGCCTGAAGTAGTCTTCGCAGCACGAGACAACCGCCTCGCGCACCTCCGTCTTGTACGCATGTTCGAAGTACAGCGTCGCCAGGAGCGCGACTTGCAGAACCGGACGTCCGTCGTCGTCCTTGACCGCCAGGTGCTCATCCAGCACCTCCATCATCTCGTTTGTTTCGTCGGACATGTTCTCCTCATCCATCACGGAACGACCACCGGACCGCGGAGAAGCGGTGCGAGCTTGCCGAGGATCCGCGCGACCGCAGGCGGGATGGCCACATCATCGGCCTGTCCGCCCGGCACCACGTCATCCAGCACCAGTGCCACCACGAGTAACGTCAGCGCCGCCACTTCCGCCACGTCCCCTGCGGTGATCTCCTGCGGCTGAGGCTGCGGCTTCTGGCGCGGACAGCCACACCGATCGGGTCCGAGCACTTCAAACGGGGCTTTACCGGCTATCGTCTCATATGCCACTTCCTGCTCCCGTTTGAGCTCATCCGGAGGGAACTTGATCTCGATCACCTCCTTGATGTTGTCCTGGGTCGGCGGCTTCGTACCGTCCTTCACCACCACCACGTCCGGTATCCTGCTCCCCTTCGGGCTGCTCCGCGTCGCTCGCCGCGGGTCATTCTTGCTCATGATGGGCTCTGGCGGTCGCTTGGTCATGTCGTAGGGGACCTCGGCCTTGAGCGAGCTCGTCTGCGCCGACGCGTCCTCCAGCATCCGGATGTGCCTGGTCACGCACTGCTGCCGATACTGCTCGTCCTTACACCGGCAGATGAAGCCGCACACGGCCCCTTCCTCGGGCGTGAGCGGCCCGCCGTTACCGCCGAGACCTCCAGCTTGCACAGGTGGCAACCCGCCCGCGAAGCCGAACAGCGGCAGCCGCGCAGGTTCCGCCCGCACCGGAGCGCCGGCCGGCAAGAGCGGCAGCGCCGGCCGCGCCGCCGGCGCCCCGCCGGGCACGCCGCCCTGCTGGATCTTCACAGCGCCGCCGTCGATCGACACCCCGCTCGCGTCGATCCGGACGAAGCCCCCGGGCCCCCGGAGCGTCACGTCGCCCGCCTCGATCACGATCGCCCCGCCGGCCTTCAGGTGGATCGTCCCGCCCGCCTCCAGCGCCGCCACCCCGCCGACCCGCTCGTGCCGGTCACCATTCGCCGTCAGCGACCGCGTGCCACCCACCCGTTCGCGGAGTTCCCCGTCGACCGTGACGTGTGCGTCTTTGCCCACATACGCCACCGCCCGTCCTTCAGTCCGCGCGCTCTCGTCGCCGCCGACGTTCTTCGCGCGGCTCCCCCGCACCACCAGCGCCTCGTCGCGCCCCACCTCCGTGCGAAGCTGCCGCTCAGCGCGCAGCGACACCACCTCCGCTCCCTTTCGGTCCTCGAAGCGCAGCTCGTTGAAGCCCTCACCGCCCGGCGACGACGCGCTGCGCCACAGGCTTTGCGTCCGCTCCTCGGGCAGCTTCAGCGGCACCGGATTGAGCGGGTTGGAAAGCCGCCCCACGACCACTGGCTGGTCGGGGTCGCCTTCCAGAAAGGCGACCAGCACCTCCTGCCCCACGCGCGGCAGCGCGAAGAGCCCGTACCCTGCACCCGCCCAGCCCTGGCACACGCGCAGCCAGCACGAGCTGTGCTCGTCGTGCGCGCCGAGCCGATCCCACGGGAACTGCACCCGCACCCGGCCATGAGCATCGGTGTGGATCTCCTCACCGGGCGGGCCGACGACCACGCCGCTTTGCATCCCGTGGACGATCGGCTTCGGCGTGCGCTGCGCTGGCCGGTACGGCTCCGACGCCGGCACCGCCGTGCCATGCACCGACCAACCGCCGCGCAGGCTGCCCTCGATCGACAGCGACGTCACCAGCAGCCCCACCCGAGGGTCGAGCTCCGGCCGCGGGTGGCCCTCGGCAGCAACGACCGTGCCGGGCCGCAGGTCGAGCGCATTGGTCTGGAACGCGATCACGCACGCCCCCGTCTGCTCCGCCTCCAGTGCCTGCGCCGCGAGCCTCGCCGCGTAGCGATCGTCCTGCGAGGCGGTTCCGTCACGCTCGACGACGCACGCTCCCGGCCGGTAGCGGTACCGCTCCGTACGCGCGTCGGCGCAGGCAGCGCTTCGCGCCTGACCGACCAGCCTCCACGCTGGGCGCACAAAGTCATGGTCGCCCAGCGCGATCTCTCCGGCCCGCGCGTGCCGCTCCACCGCCACACGCGTTACCCAGGCGTGCGCGCGCACATCCAGCGGCTGGTCGACGTACGCCAGCGGCGCCTCCCGGCGCGACGCGCTCTGGCGCAGCGCGTCGGCCAGCACCAGCCGCGAGCGCTCTCCATCGTCGAGCAGCGCGTACGCGATCCCCGCCTCGTCCATCAGGCGCTGGAAGAAGTCGAGGTCCGTCTCCCCGTACTGCACCTTGTACGGAAGCCGCGGGTGCTCCTTCTCGTCGACGCGCCACGTCGCATCGAGCCCCCAAGCGTCGAGCATCGCCCGCCCGATCTCGGGCACCGACTGGTGCTGGTAGATCCGGTGGTCGGTGCGCAGCGCCATCCGCCACAGCGCCGGCACGATCGTCAGCGCGTACGTCGAGACGCCGAGCTCGCCTTCGCGCATATCGAGTGCGTGCACCTGCCGCACCTGGCTGCAGACACCCGACCAAATCCGTTCACCGAAGAGCTCGCTCCGCTCGCTGGCCTCAAGGCGCAGCGTCGCAGGCTGGCCGACGATCGCGCCGAAGTCTACGCACGGCTCCGGCGATGACGCCTCCACCTCCACCGCGAAGAGCGACGACACCGCCTCGCGGATCGCCACCCGCTGGACGCGCAGCGCCTCGCCGCACGCGAGCGACAGCGAAAGCTGCAGCACCTCACCGCCGCGCACATCACCGCCACGCACGTCACCCGCCTCCCAGCCGCGCCAGCACGCACGTCACGTTGTCCGGGCCGCCGTGCTCGTTCGCGAGGTCGACCAGCAGGCTCGCCGCGAGGCTCAGCTCCTGGTGCACCTGCAGGACCGCAGCGATCCGTTCCTCGGGCACCGGGCCCCACAGCCCATCCGAGCACACGAGGAAGACATCGCCCGGCGCCGTCGCCTCCACCCGCGACTCGATCGCCACGCTCTCGTCGCACCCCAGCGCCCGCGTCACCGCGTTTGCCCGGTCGCTCAGCGCCTCGAGCGTCTCGAGGGAGGCATGGCCCTCCCGGAGTAGCTCTTCCAGCAGTGTGTGGTCCTGCGTGAGCCGCTCCAGCTGGCCGCCGCGCATCCGGTACACGCGCGAGTCGCCCACGTGCGCGATGTACGCCATCCCGGGCCCCAGCAGCACGCCCGCGAAGGTCGTCGCCATCCCGCGCATCTCGGCCTTCTGCTGGCTCGCCTCGTAGATCGCCCGGTTCGCGCGACGGACGCTGAGGAGCAGCCGCACCTCGTCGTAGTCGTGCGGCTTTGCCGTGCCGTAAGGCCACGTGTCCTCCAGGTCGCCCTCTTCCTCGAAGCAGCTCTTGACCACCTCGATCGCCATCCGCGACGCCACCTCGCCGGCCGCGTTGCCTCCCAGGCCGTCGGCCACCATGAACAGCCCCAGGCACGGCAGCGCCGCGAAGCTGTCCTCGTTCCGGCTCCGCCGCCGCCCCACGTCCGACTGTGCCGCCGCCTCGATGGCGAGCTGTGGATACACGTTCGTCCTCCTCGCGCGCTCGTCGAAAGACGAGCCGAGCCAAAGGCGCGCCGCGCTGCGTGGCGCGCGTTTCCCTGGTTGCTGAGGCCGCGCCGCGCGCGGCCTTCGCTACATCGCAGCTTCGCTACGTCGCAGCTTCGCTACATCGTCACGTCGTCACGTCGCTTCACCCGTGCAGCCGCAGGATCGCGAGCGCCGCGCCGCACAGGATCGCCAGCACGAAGACCACCGTGCCGAGCCGCGAGCTGCGCCTTTCGCCTGCGCCCTCCACCAGCACCACGCTCACCCACGCCTCGGTGACCTCTCGCTCCACGGCCTTCAGCCCCTTCGTTCGGGCTGCCATCTTCGCGAGCTCCCCCCGCACGTCCTCGCCTCGCGCTATCCGGAGCAGCAGCGACCCGCGCGCCTGCGGCCGGGCGAGCCGCGCAAGCTGCTCCTTCCGTGCTTCCGGCGTCGTCGAGCTCCACACCGGATCGACCCATGGGTGCAGACCTGCTGGCGTCTTTTTCGGGGACTTCATCGCTTCAGCCTCCACACGGCGACTGCGTCGCGAAGTCCCAGCAGCTCCCTTCGCTCCCCGGCGCCCCGGCGCTCTCCGGAGCTCCTCCAGGGCCGGCGTCGCCGCCGATGCCGGGTGTACCGGCCGCGAATTGCACCGCCGACGCTTCGCTGGGCGTCACCGCATACGCAACGCCTACGGCATAGCCGCCCCGCCCGCCACCACCGGCACCGCCTGGGCCACCAAGACCGCCGTTTCCTCCCTGGCACCCAGGTCTGGAAGGCGCCGTCCCCGAAGCCGTCCCACCGGCGGCCCCATTGCCGCCGGCAGCGCCGCTTTGCCCCGCCACCCCGGCACCACCGTTGCCGGCCTTACCGACCGTGACCGTCACCCCGGTCAGCTTCAGCCGGTCGCCCAGGCTCACGATCCCCACGCTCGAGCCGCCCGCCTGCCCGCCGCCACCTCCCTTCCCGCCGCAGCCCCCGGCTCCGCCGCCTCCGCCGCTGGCCCCCACGCCATCGACGATGTCCGGTCCGACCGGGCAGAACAGCCCCGCCTTCGCACCGCCGCCTCCGCCCCCGCCTTGACCCCGGCCGCCCGTCGTGCCGGGGGCGCCGTCGCCGCCGCTCAACCCGGTGAGCGCCAGCGTCGCGCCCGTCCCACCGGCGCCGGGGGGGCCAGCGGTGCCGCTCTTGCCGTTCGCTCCTTGCTCACACTCCTGCTCTGCCGTCTCGCCGGTCCCGCCAAGACCTCGCCCTGTCGGATTCTCCTCCGGCACCGGCCCGCCATCCTCCCCCACCTGCCCGTTGCCCGCGTCCGTCGCCGCGACCCCGCCCCGCCCCCCGCGCCCGCCGGCCGTCTCGCCGTCCTCGCAGCTCGTCACCCCTCCGGCACCGCCCAGCACCGCGTTGTCCGCCACGCACGCGTTCGACGCGCTCCCCGCCTCCGCGCTCGCTCCCGCAAGCGGCGCCTCCTCCGGCGTCGTCCCTCGCACCCCGTCCTGCCCGTTGCCCGCGGTCACCTCCACCTCCGCGAGCTCTGCCTCCACCGCCGCCACCACCACCCCGATCGACGAGCCCCCCGCCACCGTCGCGCTTGCCGCACTCACCGCGAAGCTCCGCACCTTGGCCCCGCTCGCGCCCTCCGACAGCGTGAGCGCGATCTCGTCCGCGGGCCCCTCGATCGCGCTCCGCGCCCCTTCGCTCCACCTCCACCCCGCGCCGCAGTCGAAGCCGCCGATCACCTCGACCCCGGCCTCGATCGTCACGCTCTCCGCGAACGCACCGCCCGCGCACGCCAGCACCCGCTTGCCATCCGCGTTCGCGATCGCCTCTGCGAGCGACCCGTAAGGCTTCGCCTTCGTGCCATCTCCGCCCGGCGCTGCGCTCGCGCTCGCGAACACCGCGCACTCGTCCGTCACCGTGCTCGCATTCTCCGTCGGATCCGCCTCGCACGCGGGGCTCACGTCGCCACCGCCGCCTCCGGCACCGGAACTGCAGTCCGTGTAGGTGTTCTCGCAGTTGTAGTTCGAAGGGAACGGGAAGCACCCGGCCAGGTAGATCCCCGAGCCCATCGCTGCTGCGACCAGCATCCATGCACACCACGAAGCACGACGCATGTTCTTCTCTCCTCGCACCATCGCGCCTGATTCAGAGCGTGCCGCTCACGGTGAGGCCCACATCGCTCGGTCCAACCAGCGGCGTCAGCCGCACGCGCGCCTGCTGCGTCGAGGAGGGCTGCGTCATCAGCCCGTACAGCAGGGTTCCCACGCCGACGGCTCCAGCGCCGACGAAGCTGAAGAACGCGGCGTTGGTGAAGTTGACGCGAGCGTCGTACGCACTTCGGAGCTCGACGCACTCAGGCGCTCCGCCGGTGCGAGGACATGAATCGGCGTTCGCGCGAGCCAGTGCATCCCGCCGCTCTTCCGCGTCGCTGGCGTTCGCGTTCGCCAGTACGGTGAACACCACCCCCGCGATCACGCCCGCACCGGCGACCGCCCCGCCCGCGATCAGCACTTCCGGCCGCGGCCCGCCCGTGTCCGCCCCCTCGGGCGCTACCGGCGCCGGGGCCTCGGCGCGCGGCGGCGGCGCCGGCGGCGCGGGCCGCTCCAGCGGCAGCAGCGTGAGATCCGCGGTGTTCGTCTCGCCGGCGGGGACCTCCAGCGTCACCCGCGCCAGCTCGTGTCCCGCGAGCCGCGCCTCCACCGCGATCGTCCCCGGCTTCACGAACACCTCGTGCCGGAACGGCGTCCTCCCCATCGCCGTCCCGTCGAAGGAGACCTCGGCCCCGTCCACGTTCGCCTTGACGACGATCGACCCCACCTCCTTGCGCACCGCGCGGAACTGCGCCCGGATCTGCTCGTGCTGCGCCGCGTTGCCCGTCGCCGGGAAGCTCCGCAGGCAGAACGCGAGGTGCTCCGCCGCCTCGACCTTCATCCCGCGCTGGACCTCCGTGTTCGCGAGGTTCGCCGCGATGTCGTAGCTCTGCTTCAGCGACCACGCCGTCCGGTACGCCTCGTACGCCGCGTCGAGCTTCCCGAGCCGGTACAGCTCCTTGCCCCGCGCGAACGCCGCGTCCGCCTCGCGGGAGGCCTGCGCCGCCTCTGCGCTCGCGGGCACCCCCTGCGCGCTCGCCGGCCCGTCCTGCGCCTGCGCCGCGGCGGGCGCCGCGGCCCACCCCAGCACCAGCACCGCGCAGCCCATCGCGCGCGCCCTCATCGCTCTCGTCTTCATCTCAGAACACCTCCGGCGGCAGGGATCCCGAGATCGCGCTGCTCTCCGGCGCGGGCGCCCCTGCGGCGCCGGAGCTTACTCCGCTCGGCGCAGGACGGGGCGCCGACACGCGGCCCTGAGCGCGAGGCGCCGCGGGGGTCGCCGTCCGCCTGGGCGATACCGGCGGCTCAGGCGCCGGCCCCGCCGACGCAGGCGGCTCAGGCGCCGGCCCCGCCGACGCAGGCGGCTCAGGCGCCGGCCCCGCCGACGCAGGCGGCGCGGGCGCAGGACCCGCCGACGCAGGCGGCGCGGGCGCAGGACCCGCCGACGCAGGCGGCGCGGGCGCAGGACCCGCCGACGCAGGCGGCGCGGGCGCCATCCCCGCATCCGCCGACGGGGCGCGCGCCGGCGCCGGGGCATCGCCACGCACCGCGCGCGACGCCGGCCACAGCGCGATCGCGCCGGCGACCGCCGCGACCGCCGCGAGCACGACCGCCGCCAGGCGAAGCCGGGCGCGCGGCGCGCCCGCGGCCGCGCGCGCCGGCAGCGCCGCTCCGCCCTGCCCCTCCGCGCCGTCCGCGCCGCGCTCCCCCGGCTTCGCCGCGTGCCGGCCCGCCTTGCGCGCCGCCAGGAGACCCGCGCGCTGCTCGACGGGATAGAACGGGTCGCCGCCCTGCCCGTCGTGCCGGAGCTTCTCGATCAGCGAGTCGAGCCTGGGATCGTCGCCGGGCTTCACCACCGGCTGCTTCGGGTCGTCCATGCGCATCACTTCCCCTCGTTCGTCGCTCATTCGCGCGGCCCCAGATCCGTCACCCCGCGCTCGGCGAGCGCCGCCGTCACGCGGTCGAGCAGCGCGTCGTGGCGGCGCCGCGCCGTCGACACGGAGACGCCGAGCTCCGCCGCCACCTCGTGCATGGGCCGCCGGTCCACGTAGTACAGGGCATACAGCCGGCGATCGGCCTCGCCCAGCCCGGCGTACACCTCGCGCACGAGGCCGATCGCCCAGCGCCGGTCCTCCATGTCCATCGCCGTGTCGTCGAGCGTGTCCCCGGCCTCGACGACCCCGAGGACCATGGTCGCCACGAGCTTCGTCGCATAGTCCGCGAGCTTGCCGGTGTTCGTCGCCTCGTCGTCCCAGATCACGTCGAACCGATCGGACGTCTCCGCGACGAACGTGCGCGCCGCCAAGCTCGCCGCGCGCATCAGCCGGCCGACCTTCCGCTCCCGCTTCAAGCAGTCGAGGATCTCACCGCCGATGAACGCATACGCGTAGGTCGTGAAGCGCGTCCCCTTCGCCGGGGAGAAGCGCGACGCCGCGTCGACCGCCCCGTAGTACCCCCAGGCGATGAGCTCCTCCCGCTCCTCGGGCCGCGCGTGCGGCACGAGGTCCGCCACCCGCGCCCGGACGAGGTCGATCGCGCCCTCGACGAGCTCCTGCTGCTCGGGCGTCAGCGGCCGGCGGGGCGGCTTGTCCTTCCCGCTCATCCCTTCCTCCCGCGGCGTCGCCCCGTGTCCCGGCGCTCGCCGCGCTCGGCTTCCTCCCGGCTGCCGGGCGCGCCGCCCCGCGCGATCTCGTGGCTCTCGTCGGGCGGCGGCCGCTGCTGGATCGACCCGAGCAGCGCGGCCGGATACGGGTGCGTCGACATCTGCACCAGCGCCTCCTCGCGCGTGTGCGCGATGAGCTCCGGCGACAGCTTCCCGCGGTACGGCGCCAGCGCGCGCTCCACCACCTCCACCAGCACGGGATCGAACTCGCGCAATTTCGTGGCCATCGTAAACCTCTCTCGGGACCATCCGGGGTGGCGCCGGGACGCGCCGCCCCGAGCCCTCACCTACGAGTTGTCCAGCGATCGTCCGGGGATTGCTCATGAACCTCGGGCCGGGCCGCCGGTCTCGCGGCGCACCCGGTCGGGCGCCGCTCCCGGCCAGGTCGCTACTCCAGGAACTCGTCATAGAACTTCGGGTCTCGGATGACCGGCCGCCGCCTCGGCTTCGCCTTGGTGGCCGGCGGCGCGGCGACCGGCGCGGCCGGCGGTACGGCAGCCGGCGCGGCCGGCGGTACGGCAGCCGGCACGACGGTGCTTCCTTCGCTCTGCCGCGCGCCGGCGTTGCCGCCGGCGGGGGGCGCCTCGCGTGGCGCCTCGGCGCCCGCGCCTTCCACGGTTCCCGTCGCGGCGGGCGGCTCGAGCGCCACGGGCCCAGCGGCGCTCGCGAGCGCCGCTCCTGGCGCCAGCGCCGGCGGCGGCGCGTCGATCGCCCGCGCCGGCGAGGGCGCCGCCGGCGCGCTCTGGAGCCGGAGGATCACGTCGAGGAGGAGCAGGCTCACCACGACCCCCAGCGAGAGCCCTATCGCCACCGTGCGCGGCGTGATCCGCGCCCGCGGCCTCGCTCCGGTCGCGCCGCGCGCGCTCGCCGCCTCCGGGCGCGCCGCGACCGGCCCCGCCGGCGCGGCGGCCCGCCCCGCCGCCGCGCCGGCGGCGCCGCCGCCGGCAGGCGACCGCGCGAGCGCGCGGGCGTCCCCGGCGACCGGCGCGCTGCGCGGCAGCGGCACGGTGTGCTCCACGGGCACCCACGCCGTCCCGGCCTGCTCCGGGGGCGGGTCCGGCGCCCGCTGCGCGAGCGCGGCGACGCAGCTCGGGTCCCGCAGGCGCTCCGGCAGGCGCTCGGTCATGCCCCAGCCGGCGCCGGGCTGCCCGGACTCGGCCTCGCCGCCGGCCTGCAGGCGGCCGGCCCGCGGGTCGCGCGGCAGCGGGCGCGTCGCGGCTCCTTGCGGCAGTCCCGCCACGGCGACCTCCGGGACCCGGGCGCGCCCGGCGCTCGCTCGGGGTCGGTCCGGCGCCGCTGGCCCCGTGGTCGCGATGGCCTGCTCGTTGCCCCACCGCAGGACCTCCGAGATCTCCGGCTCGCCCGGGTTCGTGTCGCGCGCGCTCGGCGCATCGCGCGTGACGAGGAACGCGTCCCACAGCGCGTCGGCGAGCGCCAGCCCGTCCCGGTGCCGCTCGCGCGGGACCTTGGTGATGGCCCGCGCGATCACGTCCGAGAGCGCCTCCGGCACGCCGATCCGCGACAGCGGCGGCGGCACCTCGTTGAGGTGCCTGGCGAACAGCGCGTCCACCCGACCCGCGGCGCGGGCATCGCCGAACGGGTGGAACCCGGCGATGGCCTCGTAGGCGATGAGCCCCAGCGCGTACACGTCGGTCGCCGGCGTCGGCACCTCGTCGCGGATCTGCTCGGGCGCCATGTAGAGCGGCGAGCCGTGGGTCTGCGCGTCCAGCGTATCCGGGGCGCCGCTCAGCCGCGCGAGCCCGAAATCGAGGAGCTTCACGTCGCGCGGCCCGCGCACGATGAAGAGGTTCTCCGGCTTGATGTCGCGGTGGATGCCGCCGAACAGGTGCAGGTGGCCGGCGCCGAGCGCGGCGGCGCGCACGGTGGCGCACGCGAGCGGGAGCGAGAGCGCCCTGCGGCGGCCGAGCTCCTCGCGGAACGTCACGCCGTCGAGCAGCTCCATCCGGTACCAGGCGGTGAGGTTGTCGGTGAGGCCTACCTCGTGGACCTGGACCACGTTCGGGTGCCGCATCCGCGCGAGCACCTCTCCCTCCCGCAGCAGCCGGCGGCGCTGGTCCGGGTCGTCGAGGAACTCGGACCGCACCAGCTTGAGCGCCCAGCTCTGGCCCTTCTCCGTGACGGCGTACACCGCCCCCATACCGCCCTGGCCGAGGAGCCGATCGACGCGGAACCGGCGCATGAACCAGGTGCCCGGCTTGAGGAGCGGAGGACCGGTCCGGCCGGCCGCCGCTGGCAGCGCCTCGCCGCGGCACCCCTCGGCGACGACCACCTCGCCCTCGTCTCGTGACCTCCGCTTCACCGTAGACCTCCGCGTCCCGGGTCGGACGCCCTGAGACGACTGCCCCGCGCTGCGAGACCTGCCCTCCCGCGGCGGCGCGTCGCTTCCGTGCTGGTTATCCGCGAACGGTTCACGAGGTGCTCACGCCGCGCACCGGCGCGCGGCGCCACGCAGAGCGCGCGCGACGCTCCGGTCAGCCCGCTGGCGTACCCCGGCGTCGTGCCCCCGGCGCGACGCACCGCTATCGGTCCTCGGGAGGCAGCTGGCTGCCCCCGGAGCATCGATCCCGACCCCGGGGAGGCAGCTGGCTGCCCCCGGCGCATCGATCCCGAGCCCAGGGAGGCAGCTGGCTGCCCCCGGCTCACCGATCCCGAGCCCAGGGAGGCAGCTGGCTGCCCCCGGCTCACCGATCCCGAGCCCAGGGAGGCAGCTGGCTGCCCCCGGCGCATCGATCCCGAGCGCGGGCAGGCAGCTCGCCGCCTCCGGGACATCGTTCCCGATCCCAGCTGCCTTCGCGCCTCCGGGCGGAGCGCCCGTTTGGGCGCTCGCTGCTGGCCGGGTGGTCACGCGCTGACGCAGGATGCGCCCTCCGCGCGCGCAATGCGCCCGACGATGGCGCGCCGAATGGGCGGCGAGCGCGGAGGAGCGATCCAGAAGAGCAAATCAGCGACGTTGACCGCCTGACCGGGGTGATTACCCCAGGCTGACCGTCCGGCGCGCGTCGGACGGCCGTATCGAATCCAGCGCGGGGGGCACAGAGCACGACAGAGCGCTCTTCGCCTCTCCGCGTCGAACATCAACGAGAGGTGATCCCCTCATGGCCAAGCCTGTTGCTCCGCTCAAGAACAAGCCAGCTCCCAGGAAGCCCGCAGCGCCGCCCCAGGCGGCGGCGGCGTTCGACAAGGCCGCGCCCGAAATGGACGCGCTGGAGGGACACGCGCTCCTCCCCATCAACATCGATATCCCGCGCGCGGTCTCGCAGGTGCTCGGGGTGCTCCCTGGCCTGCTCGCGCTGCGCCCCCTCATCGCCGAGCGGCTGCCGACGCACGATGTCGGGCTGGTCGACCGACTCGAGACCTATGCGCTCGCCGCCTGGTATGCGCACCTCGCGTGGCTGTCCAGCGGCGGCGCGCAGAACGGTCTGAAGCCGCTCCTCGAGGAGGCGGTGCCGCTGCGCGCGAATCTGCTCGGCGACGCAGAGGCCCTGGCCCGCCGCGGCCTGGTAGACGCAGAGACGGTCGCGGACATCCGGGCGGGAAACGGTCACATGGACACGGCCAATGACCTCGTCGCGCTCTCGGCGCTGTTCAGCGGCAGCTGGTCCGAGATCGCGGGAAAGACCGCCGCGACCGAGGAAGAGGTGAGGCGCGCCGGCGAGCTCGGGCCGCAGCTCCTCGCCGCCCTCGGCGTGAGGGAGCACGGCGCGGCCCCCGGCCCGACCGACGCCGCGGACAAGAGGGCGCGCGCGTTCACCCTGTTCGTGAACGCGTACGACCAGACCCGCCGCGCCGTCGCCTACCTCCGCTGGAACGAAGACGACCTCGAGACGATCGCGCCGTCCCTCTACAAGGGCCGCGGCGGTCGCGGGGCGTCGTCGAGCGACACGGACGCCGCGCCGCAAGTCGCTCCGCCGGCGCAGCCCGACACGGCGGCGCCCGCACCGCCCGACACGGCGGCGCCCGCACCGCCCGGCGCGGCGGCGACCGCACCGCCCGGCGCGGCGGCGACCGCACCGCCCGACACGGCAGCGCCCGCACCGCCCGGCTGAACCGAGACCGCAGCTCCGCGCCCCCATCACCCCCGCGCCGCCGGCAGGTGACCCTCATCCGGCGCTCAACGGCGCGGACTATCCCTCCAGCCTTGGCCGGTGCTCGGATGCGACCGGCGATTGAAGCGCCCTGGAGGCGCAGATACTGCTGCCTCCAGGGCCCGCACTGCGCCCGTGCCGAGCATCCCCGCAATCCCCGGGATGAACCCCGGCGTGTTCATCCTGGGAGGAGGCGGCGGGGGCGGCGGCAGCAGCGGCCCCGGCGGCGGTGGGGGCGCCGCTGACCATGGAGCCGGCGGGGGCAGCGGCGGCAGCAGCGCGGGCGGCGGGGGCAAGAGCGCGCCGGATCCGAACAGGGATCCGGAGCAGCGATCCGCGCCCCCGCGGGGTGTGGGCTCGCCGTCCGGGCAAGCGTAGCCGGACCCGCCTTGCCTGGTTGGCTGCTTTTCCTTTTATGGAACGCAGACTCATGACGCCTGCGACCTGAGGCACAAGATCCACACCCATGTCGACAGCGCATGGCATCACGGTCCGTCAGGTCTTCACAGGCTCCTGCCGGCACGGGGCGCCGAGCCCGGCTGGTATGGATTCGAGCCCGCGGGATGCGCTCCATCACGTTCTCGCTCCGGCTCGGCGGCCCGGCCGACGATGCCCGAGCCCTGTGGAGCACCGCGCACGCGGCCTCATCGTCCTCGCCGAGCGTGTCGCGCATCAGGAACCGTCTCCATGCCCCTCGCCTCCCTGTACACGATCACCATGCCCCTCTCCCTCGATGGCAGAGCCGCCGTCTATCGTGCGGTCAGGAGCGCCGATCGCTGCCCGGTAATCCTCAAGGTGCTCGATCCGCAGCGCAGCCGCCCGAGGGACCGCGAGCGGCTGAAGCGCGAGTATGAGCTCGGACAGCTGCTCGACTCCCGGGCCGTCATCAAGCCGCTCGCCCTCCAGACCTACCACGGCATGCCGGCCCTCGTCCTGGAGGACTTCGGCGGCCAGTCCCTCGATCGCCTGCTCGGGACGCCCCTGGGGATCGAGCGCTTCCTCCCCCTCGCGATCCGCATCGCGGCGGCGGTCGCGGACGTTCACCAGCAGGACATCATCCACAGGGACCTGAAACCCGACAACCTCCTCGTCAACCCCGCCTCCGGCGAGGTCAGGATCGCCGACTTCGGGGTCGCGTCCCGCCTCCCCCGCGAGCAGCGCGCGCAGCCCCCCCGGCTCATCGAGGGCTCCTTGCCCTATCTATCGCCGGAGCAGACAGGTCGGACGAGCCGGGCCATCGACAACCGCACCGATCTCTACTCGCTCGGCGTGACGTTCTATCAAATGCTCACCGGCAGGCTCCCCTTCGAGGCGCGCGACCCGGTCGAATGGGTCCATTGCCACGTGGCCCGCGTTCCCACGTCGCCGTCGGAGCTCGTCCCCGAGGTGCCCGAGACGATCTCGCGCATCATCCTGAAGCTCCTCTCCAAGATGCCCGAGGATCGCTACCAGAGCGCTCGCGGCCTCCAGCGCGACCTGGAGAGGTGCCTCGCAGAGTGGAGCGCGAGCGGGCGGGTGGAGCCGTTTGCGCTGGGCGAGCGAGACACGACAGGCCGGCTCCAGATCCCGCAGAAGCTCTATGGCAGAGAGGCGGAGGTCGCCACCTTGCTGCAGGCCTTCGGCCGCGTGGTCGCCACGGGGACGCCGGAGCTCCTGCTCATCTCCGGATACTCCGGGATCGGCAAGAGCGCGCTCGTCCATGAGCTGCACAAGCCGATCATCCGGGAGCGGGCCTTCTTCCTTTCGGGCAAGTTCGATCAATACAAGCGCGACATCCCCTACGCCACGCTCGTCCAGGCCTTCCAGGAGCTCGTGATCGAGCTCCTCGCCGAGAGCGAGGAGCGGATCGCGGCCTGGAGACGGCAGCTGCTCGACGTCCTCGGGGTCAACGCCCAGCTCATCGTGGAGGTGATCCCGCAGGTCGAGCTGGTCATCGGACGGCAACCGCCGGTCCCCGAGCTGCCGCCGACCGAGGCGCAGAACCGCTTCCGCATGGTGTTCCGGCGCTTCATCGGGGTGTTCGCCCGGAAGGAGCACCCCCTCGCGCTCTTTCTCGACGATCTCCAGTGGGTCGACGCGGCCAGCCTCGGGCTGCTCAAGGACCTCTTGGCCCACCCTGAGACGCGCTATCTCCTCATCATCGGCGCCTACCGCGACAACGAGGTGTCCCCCACCCACCCGCTCCTGCTGACGTTGGACGAGGTGCGGAAAGACGGCGCGCGAGTCTCGAACATCGTGCTCGGCCCGATACCGCACGAGCACCTCGCCGCATTCGTCGGCGAGGCGCTTCGCTGCCGCCTCGAAGACGCCGCACCGCTCTCCGATCTCGCCTACGAGAAGACGGCCGGCAACCCCTTCTTCGCCATTCAGTTCCTCCTCTCGCTCCATGAAGAGCGCCTGATCGAGTTCGACGAGCGCACGGAAGCCTTTCGGTGCGACGTCGCGAAGATCCGCGAAAAGGGCTACACCGACAACGTGGTCGACCTGATGGTCGGCAAGCTCAGGCGGCTGCCCGCGAAGACCCAGGAAGCGCTGAAGCAGCTCGCCTGTCTGGGAAATACCGCAGAGGTCGCCCTCCTGGCGATGGTTCGCGGCAGTGTGGAGCACGACGTACACGCGGACCTCCGGGAGGCCGTCCGCGCGGGCCTCGTCATCCGCGTGGACAGCACATACAAGTTCCTCCACGACCGCATCCATGAAGCGGCCTATTCGCTCATCCCGGCGGAGCTGCGCGCCGAGATGCATCTTCAGCTCGGCCGGCTCCTTTTGTCTCGGTTGCCAGAGCAGGGGATCGCAGAGCGGGTCTTCGATGTCGCAAACCAGCTCAATCACGGTGCCCACCTCCTCACCGACCCGCGCGAGAAGGAGGCGCTCTGCCGGCTCAACCTCCTGGCGGGGACCAAGGCAAAGGCCTCGGTGGCCTACGCGTCGGCTCGCAGCTACCTGGCCCAGGCGACATCCCTGCTGCCACCGGACGCCTGGAGCGCACGGTACGAGGATGCATTCACGCTCCACCTGGAGCTCGCCGAATGCGAGTACCTCGTCGGCCGCTTCCAGCGGGCCGACGAGCTGTTCGACCTGATTCTCCAGAACGCCCGCTCCAGGCCCGATCGATCCAGGGCGTACCGATTGCGCCTGCGGCTCTACCAGATCGCGGGACGGCACCGCGACGCCGCGGCGGTCATGATCCAGGCCCTGCAGCTCTACCGGGTGATGCTCCCGGAGTCCGACGAGGAGATCGAGATGGCCGCGGAGGCCGAGATCCGGCAGGTCTCGATCAACCTGCGCGGGCGCCCCATCGCCGACCTCGTCGATGCGCCCGTAGCCACCGACGAGAGCGTGCGGGCGCTCATCGGCCTGATCGCCGAATCTTGCCCCATCGTATACACCTCGCGACCAGCGCTCTGGGTCCTGCTCACCGCCAAGGGGGTGAACGCTTCCCTGCAGCGCGGGCACGCCGAAGAGTCCTCTTTCATCTACAGCAATTACAGCATGGTGCTGGTCTCGATCTACCGCGACATCCCGCGCGCGCTTCAGTTCTCCGAGATGGCGCTCAGGTTGAATGAAAAATTCAAGAGTGCCACGGCAACACTGAAAGGGAAGCTGCTCTTCCAGTATGCGAGCGTCATCAAGGTCTGGTGCGGGCGCTTCGCAGCCAGCATCCCGCTCATGGAGCAGGCCTTTCTCGCTTGCCTCGACATCGGAGATCTCGTCTTTGCCGGCTACTTGACCTACAACATGACATGGCTTGTTTTGGAGAGCGGAGAGCCGCTCGCTCATGCCATCGATGTCGCGCGGAAGCACATCGCGTTCGCCCGGCAGACCCACAATGACGTGGTGTACCATATCCTCCGGCTCGAAGAGCAGTTTGCAGCGAGCCTGAAGGGAGCGACGCAGGCGCCCACGAGCTTCAGCGACTGCACCTTCGACGAGGAGAGCTGTATCGCGGCCCTCAAAAAGGCGGGCTTCGGCCTTGGAATTACATACTACCATGTCATGAAGCAGATCGCGACATTCACCCATGAACGATATGCCGAAGCGCTGGAGTCCGCGACCAGCGCCACGCCGATGCTGCGCCAGGTGGCGTCCATGGCGATCGAGGCGACGCATCACTTCTACCACGCGCTCACGCTGACGGCGCTCTATGCGCAGGCCCCTGTCGAGCAGCAGCGGCAGTTCGCGCAGACGCTCGAGAAGCAATTGCAGAAGCTGGAGCTCTGGGCCGACAACTGCCCCGAGAACTTCCGGACCCGCTACGCCCTGGTATCGGCCGAGGTCGCCCGCACTGAGGGCCGGGACCTCGACGCCATGCGCTTCTATGAAGAGGCCGTCCGCTCGGCGCGCGACGGCGGCTTGGTCCACGTTGAAGCGCTTGCCTACGAGCTCGCATCTCGGTTTTACCGGGCGCGAGGGTTCGTGCGCTTCGCCGATACCTACTTGCGCGACGCCCGCTCCTGCTATGTCCGCTGGGGCGCCGACGGCAAGGTCCAGAGCCTCGACCGATGCTACCCCGAGCTCGTCGAGCGACCATCGGTCGCGCTCACCGCCACGTTCGTGGCCGCGCCCGAGCAGCTCGACCTGTTCTCGGTGGTCAAAGCCTTGCAGAGCATCTCGTCCGAGATCCTCTTGCCGAAGCTCAGCGAGACGCTGCTGCAGATCGTGCTCCAGCAGGCGGGCGGGCAGAGAGGGGCGCTGATCCTGGTCCGCGACGGCGAGCTCGCCGTCTACGCCGAGGCCACGACCGACGGGACGGAGATCCGCGTCGCGAGCCACAAGGGCGTCCCGGCCTCGGCGGCGGCGTTCCCGATGTCGATCCTCCACTACGTCGCGCGGACGCGTGAGCCCGTCATCCTGGACGAGGCCGCCGTGGCGACGCGGTTCGCTTCGGACGAGCACCTCACCCGGAGACGGCCACACTCGCTGCTGTGCCTCCCCATCGTACGGCAGGCGCGCCTGAGCGGCCTTGTATACCTGGAAAACAACGTCGCGACGGGGGCGTTCACGGCTGGCACGATCCGGGTGCTCGAGCTGCTCGGCGCCCAGACGGCCATCTCGCTCGACAACGCCATGCTCTACGCCGACCTCGAACGGAGCCAGATGGAGATCAAAGCGGTGCTCGACAACATGGTCGACAGCGTCTTCGTCGTCGACCGGACCGGGCGCGTCACCCTGGCCAACCATGCGGCGGCGCGCCTCGCAGGGGTCGCGAGCCCGGACGAGGCGCGCGGGCCCATCGTGGATCTGGCGCGGCGGCTCGGCTTCGACCGCCCGAACGGGACGCCTTACGAAGCGCAAATGCCGCTCGTGCGCGCGCTCGGCGGCGAGATGGTGACCCTGGATGAGGGGACGATCTCGCTCCCCGGCGCGGAGCGGACCCGCTACGTGCACACGAGCGCGTCGCCCATGCGCGATGCGGGGGGGCAGGTGGTGGGCGCGGTGGCGGTCGTGCGGGACGTCACCGAGCTTGTGGAGCTCGACCGGCTCAAGGACCAGTTTCTCCGCGTGGCCGCGCACGAGCTCAAGACGCCCGTGACGGTGATCATGGGCTATGCCGAGATGCTCTTGCGCACGGCGACGGAGCTGCCGCCGAGTCAGCGCCGGGTCCTGGACGGGCTGCTGCGGGGCGCCGACCGGATCGAGCAGATCGTGGCCGATCTGCTGTTCCTTTCGCAAGTCCAGCTCGGCCGGCTGGATCTGGTGCTCGAGCGCGTGGATCTCGGGGAGCTGGTCAACCGCATGGCGGCGCGCCTGGAGCAGGGGGCGCGGTCGCGCCGCATCCGGGTCACGTGCGCCGAGCCCGTGGTGCTCCAAGGGGACCGCGAGCTCTTGGAGCGGGTCGTGGCGCACCTGCTCGACAACGCCCTGCGGTACTCACCGGATGGCGGCGAGGTGGAGCTGGACGTGCGGATGGCGGACGCGCTCGACGCCCTCGTGTCTGTGCGCGATCAGGGGGTGGGGATCCCCGTGGAGAAGCGGGCGAGGATATTCGAGCGCTTCCATCGCGCCCACACCGATACGCCCCACGATTACGGAGGGATGGGGACGGGGCTTTACCTGTCGCGTGCGATCGTGGTGCGCCACGGAGGCGAGATGTGGTTCGAAAGTGAGGAAGGCCGTGGCAGCACTTTCCACGTCCGCCTGCCCCTTACATGCCAAGGTGCGACCGTACCATCCTGACCAGCTGGTCGCAGTGAAAGGGCTTCGCGATCCACCCTGCGGCGCCGATCTCCTGGGCTCGAAGGGCGGCGTGCTCGGCCGCGGTCAGGACCATGATGGGCACCGACCGGCCGTATCGGATCTGAAACTCCCGCGCGAAGGTCCGGCCGTCCATGACCGGCATCTTCATGTCGAGCAGGATGAGGTCGGGCATGCTTTCATCTATCCTCTCCAGAGCCTCCTGTCCGTGCCGCGCTGTCTGCACGTGGAATCCCTCCACCGAGAGCATCATCGCCACGAGCTCGCGTAGGTCGTCGTCATCTTCTGCAACGAGAATATTCATCGTCACCTTGTTCTCCATGGCCCCCAGAGTGACCGATAGGGCTCAGGCCACCTCTCCGTTCACTCAGCGCGGGAGCCCGAAGACTCCGTCGAGCTCTCTTCAATATCGATCCTCTCGCCGTCAGCCATCAACACTCATTTCCTATACTGTACAGCCATTCCTCCCTCCTGGCGCGCCAGCACAGACGAACTCAACCGAGAGCATGGCTATTTGAGTATAACCATTCCGATTCACGTCGGCCTTCAAAAAGCCCCTCATCGCCGGACGGTTACTCCCTCGGCGACCGCCTTTCCGCCGACAGGCAGGTCCGACAGGCAGGCATGCGGCCTGGCTTTGCCTGCAAGCCCACGACCTAGGTGATCGTGACGACCCCTGCCGCCGTGCTGGCGCGCCCGTCGCTACAACCCCTGACCCCGCGCTGTCGGCCCGCCGCTTCTCCCTCCCCGCGCTCCCCGCGCTGTCGGCCCGCCGCTCCCCCGGGGCGCTATTGACTTCGGTTCAATAGATGGTATGCATGGGCCCGGCACCCGTGCCCCGGGCGGCGCTGTGGCGCGCGGGGGTGGGCTCCCCTCCGGCGCCGCGGCCGACACCGGAGGACACGCCGGGACGAAGGAGAGCACGATGGTCACGGAGCAGTCGTCCATCAGACCGCGCAAGCCGCCCGTGCCGTTCGAGCAGGGGCTCACGCGCCACTGGCTCGGCGGGGCGGCGGTGCCGACCCACATCGTCAACGCCGTCAACCTGCTGTTCCCCGCGGGCGAGCGCTTCTTCATCCGGAGCGTCGCGCGCTACGCCGACCGGGTCGACGACCCGTCGCTGCGCGCCCAGATGAAGGCGTTCTTCGGGCAGGAGGGCCACCACGCGAAGGCGCACGAGCGGTTCTTCGATCTGCTGCGCGGGCAGGGCTACGAGATCGACAGGTTCCTCCGCGCGTACGAGCGGGTCGCCTACGACGGGATCGAGCGGCTCTGCCCTCCCGAGCTGCGGCTCGCTGTCACCGCGGCGCTCGAGCACTACACCGCGATCATGGCGGAGGACGCCCTCCAGGCCGGGACGCTCGACCTGGCCCACCCGACGGCGCGGGCGCTCCTGCTCTGGCACGCCGCCGAGGAGATCGAGCACAAGACCGTGGCCTTCGACGTGCTGAAGGCGGTCAACCCGAGCTACACCCTCCGCCTCCTCGGCTTCGCGGTCGCCACGATCACGCTCTCGATGTTCTGGCTCGCCGCCCTGCTGGTGCTGCTCGCCCAGGAGCGCCGCCGCCCCCCCGAGCGGGGAGACCGCCTCCCCTTCCCCAGGCGCCGCTCGGTCCTGAAAGACGTATTCCTCCGCGGGATCCTCGAGTATGTGCGCCGCGACTTCCACCCTTCCCAGAACGACAACACCCATCTCGCGAAGGCGTACCTCGCCGGGATCGGCGTCACCTGAGCGTCGGAGCGCGCTGGAGCGACGCGATGAGCGCCCACGAGCACAGGCGCGCGATCGACGGGCCCGGCATCGACTCCCGCACGCGTCCCGCAGGAGCGCCGGGCTTGTCATCGCGCCGCGCGCGCTCCAGATGCTCCGCGCGCTTCGGGTCTGCGAGCGGCCGCTGCCGCGGCTGGAGCCGCTCCTCACTCGAGGCGCCTGGCCATGCCGGCGAGCGCAGCGCTGCCCGCTGGACCAGGCGCGCTGAGCAGCGTGGCATTTCGACACAACCTCGACATCGTGCTTGACGCCGCCCGGACGCGCCCCCAGCAGAACCCGTAGACCGTGGCGCTCCCGCAACACGTCCTCCGGCAGTCGCGTGCACAGCGCTTCGCAGCTGCGACACGTGTCGCTCTTCATTGATAGACATGAGCAGGGCACGTATCATGCGCTCCATGGCAGACGCGGCGGGCGGCCCGCCTGGCTTCAGCTCCGGAAGCGAGAACGGCGGCGATCCTCCCCAGGCGCCGCTCGTGCCCGACGTCGCGGATACGCTGCAAGGCGTGGACACGGTGGTGCGCGACCGGTCCCCCGTGCGGGTCGAGCCGCCGGTGGAACAGCACACCGACGGCTCCACGCTCAGCGACGAGGACCTGGCGCTGGCCGCCACGCGCTCGAGCATGCACGAGGGCGGAGGCCATGTTCAGGTGCCACCCGACGGCACTTTACTGGGCGGCGTCTATCGCATCCTCGGCCGTCTTGGAGAAGGCGCGATGGGCGTCATCCTGCTCGCCCGCGACGAGCAGCTCCAGCGGGACGTCGCCATCAAGCTGCTGCGCCCGGAGCAGCTCGACAACGCGCAGATGCAGGCCCGGCTGCTCGCGGAGGCGCGGGCGATGGCGCGGGTCCACCACCCGAACGTCGTCGAGATCTACGCCTTCGGTGAGTACGTGAACGCGCCGTACTTCGTCATGCAGTACGTGCCCGGCGTCACGCTCGACAGCTACATCCACAGCAAGGGCGGTCGGCTCGGCCTCGACGAGGCGCTGAGCATCCTCGACCAGGCCTGCCTCGGCGTGTCGGCGATCCACGCCTCGGGCATCGCCCACCGCGATGTCAAGCCGAGCAACATCCTCGTCGGCCACGCCCTCCGCGTGGTGGTGGCCGATCTCGGCCTCGCGAAGCGGATCCCACGCGGCGACCGGATCGAGCTCGCCTTCTCGGGCACCCCGGCGTACCTGGCGCCGGAGGTAGCGCTGGGCCGGCAGCTCGACCCTGCGCTGCTGCCGCGGATCGACGTCTATGCGCTCGGGGTGGTGGCTTACTACCTTCTCGCCGGCCGGCTGCCTTTCCAGAGCACGAGCACCGTCGATCTGGTGATGCAGCACGCCTATCAGCCGCCGATCCCGCCGAGCGAGCTCTGCGTGGACCTCCCTTCGTCGTTCGACGCGCCGGTGCTCGCGGCGCTGGCCAAGGAGCCCGACCAGCGCACGGCGAGCGCCGAGGCGCTGCGCGAGGCGCTCCTCGACGCGCGCAGCGCCATGCCGGCGTACGCGAGCTCGACGCGCGTCATGGTCGCCGACGACAGCCCCCATTTCCGCGCTTTCCTCGTGAGCGTCCTCGCGCAGGCCCTGCCGGGCGCGATCATCGAGACAGCCCCCGACGGCACGGCGGCGCTCGCCGCGATCGAGGCGAACCCCCCGTCGCTCGGCGTGTTCGACCTCGACATGCCGGGCCTCGACGGCATCGCGCTCACGGCAGCGGTGAGGAAGCTTCCCAAGGGAGGAGACTTTCCGATCATCGTGGCGACCGGAACGGGCGGCGCGGCCGACTGGCAGTGCCTGTCGCGGCTCGGCGCCTCGGCGTTCCTCGTCAAGCCGTTCGACGCGGGGCAGCTCATCACCCTGGCGCGCGCGTTCGTGGGCGTCGCGGATGAGCAGAAGCGCCGGCAATGATACCTAGAACGACGACCACGACCACGGCGCTGGACGAGACGGCGCGGCGCGGCGTGCGCCGGCGCGAGCGCGCCGGGGCTCCTCGGGGTCGGCGGCGTCGAGGCTCCTGATGAACGACGAGATCAAGGTCCTGCTGGTGGATGACGACGAGGTCGATCACCTCGTCACGCGCCGGCTCCTGCGCGAGATTTCCCGGACCCGCTACGACGTGACGTGGCTGAGCACGTCGGACGAGGCGATCGAGGCGCTGCTCGCCGGCGGCTACGACGTCTGCCTCCTCGACTTCCGGCTCGACGCCCGCACCGGGCTCGAGGTGGTGCACGAGGCGAACCACGTCGGCTGCGCGATCCCCATCATCATGCTGACGGGCGTCGGCGACGAGGCGATCGACATGGCCGCGATGAGCGCGGGCGCCGCGGATTACCTGGTGAAGGGGCGGTTCGACGCGCAGATCCTCGAGCGCACGATCCGCTACGCCATCGAGCACAAGCGGAGCCAGCTCAAGCTCAAGCAGTACGCCGACACGCTGGAGGAGAGCAACCGGCAGCTCCTCCAGATGCACGAGGAGCTCGCGGCGAAGAACGCCGAGCTGGTCCGGCTGAACGAGGAGAAGAACCGCTTCGTCGGCATGGCGGCCCACGACCTCAGGAATCCGCTCGGCGTCATCCTGGGCTACAGCGACTTCATGCTGATGACGCAGCGGCGCGGCGAGCCGTCGTCGCTGCTCCGCGAGGGCGGCGTCGAGATCATCGAGATGATCAGGAGCTCGAGCAAGTTCATGCTCTCGCTCATCAACGACCTGCTCGACGTGTCGATGATCGAGCTCGGCAAGCTGAACCTCGACAGGAAGAGCACGGATATCGTCCAGCTCGTCGAGTCGAACGTGGCGCTCAACATGGTGCTGGCGGGGCAGAAGAGCATGAAGCTCGTCGTTGAGAGCGACGAGAGCGTCCCGCGGGTCGACGTGGACGTGCACAAGCTGGAGCAGGTGCTCAACAACCTCATCAGCAACGCCATCCACTACTCCCCTCCGGGCACGACCATCCGCGTGCGGGTCCAGAGCGCCAGCGCGCCCGCCGGCCTCGACGGGTCGGGCCGCGAGGTGCTCGTCTCGGTGCAGGACGAGGGGCCCGGCATCGCGCCGGAGGACATCGGCAAGCTGTTCCGCCCGTTCGGTCGGGCGCGGACGGTCGCCACCGGCGGGGAGCGCTCCACCGGCCTCGGGCTCGCCATCGCGCAGCGCATCGTCGAGGGGCACGGCGGGCGCATCTGGGTCGATAGCGTGCTCTCGAAGGGCGCGACGTTCTTCGTGGCGCTCCCTGTCTCGCAGAACACCGACGCGGCGTCCTGACGGGAGCGCCGGGCGAGGTGCCCGAGGGCACGCCGGGCGCCGGCCGGAGCCGGCGCCCGCGCTCAGGTTCCATGCGGGAGCTCCGCGGGCGCCGGCCGGAGCCGGCGTCCGCGCTCAGCGCCCCTGCGGGAGCTCGGCGTAATCGAGGTAATCGAAATCGGCAGGAAGGCTCTTGCCGGTGAGGTCGTGCGCGCACAGCGCGGCGAAGGCGCCGGTGAAGCCGAGCCCGAGCGAGGGGCCCTCGTCCGACAGGATCGACGCGTCCAGCACCGGCCCGAGCGGGCCGAAGCGCTCGCCGTCCCGCGAGTACGAGAACTGGAGGTCCTTGCCGGAGAGCTCGAAGCGGAGGTGGAGGCGGGGGGACGTGAAGGCGAGCGGGCGCGCGAGCCAGGTCAGCTTCCCGTGCTCGCTGCCGAGGAGCGCGAGCGAGCGCCCGAAGCGCTCGTCGTGGCTGAGCAGCGCGTAGAAGAAGTTCTCGTCGCTGTACATGCACATGAGCCCCGCCATCTGCTGGAACGAGGTCGGCTCGAACTCGAGGCAGGTCTCGACGCGGCAACGGAGGGACTGGATGCGGCGCCCGACGACGCTCTGCCGGTGCAGCGACTGCGGCGACTCGCGGCCGTGGACGCGCAGGTAGCCGGGCCGCGCGCGCAGCGACACCCAGCTCTCGTCGGGCACGTCGCGCAGCGTCTGGTACGCGACGCCGAGCGCCTCCCTGTCGAAGTGGTCCCGCACCGGTGGCTCCTCGAAGGGGTGGTCCGGCAGCCGGGGCGCCTGCACGCGGACGGCGGGCGAGCGGGGGCCCTGGGTCCCGTCGAGCGCGAGCCACCCGTCGTCGGTCCAGCGCACCCGCTGCAGCGCCGTCTCGCGGCCGAGGATACAGCGGCGCGCGCTCGGGAGCGGCCTCCCGACCAGGTGGGCGAGGTACCACTCCCCGGTCGTCGTCTCGACGAGGCTGCCGTGCCCGGCCTTCTGCAGCTCGAGGCTCGAGTCGAGACGGGAGGTCAGGAGCGGGGTGCCCGGGGCGACCTCATAAGGCCCCTCGATGCGGCGGGAGCGCGCCAGCGTCGCGGCGTGGTCGTAGACGGTGCCGCCCTCGGCGACGAGCAGGTAATAGTAGTCCCCGCGCCGGTAGAGGTGCGGCCCCTCGACGAGGCCGAGGCTGCTGCCGGAGAAGATCCAGCGGCGCTCGCCGATGAGCTGGCGCCGCTCGAGGTCGAGCTCCTGCAGCACGATGCCGGGGAACTGGTCGTTGCCGGGGCGATGGTCCCACACCATGTTGACGAGCCACGCCTTGCCGTCCTCGTCGTGGAACAGCGAGGGATCGAAGCCGCCGCGGTTCAGCTCCGCGGGCTCGGACCAGGGCCCCTCGATGCGGCTCGCGGTGACGTAGTAGTTGTGCGCGTCGACGAAGCCGCGACCCCAGGTCTTGACGTCGGTGAAGACCAGGTAGAACACGCCGTTCGCGTGGGTGAGGCAAGGCGCCCAGATGCCCCCGGAGCGCGGATTGCCGAGCAGGTCGAGCTGCGAGCGTCGGTCCAGGACATGGCCGATGGGCTTCCAGTGGCGGAGGTCGCGGCTGTGGTGGAGCCGCACGCCCGGAAACCACTCGAAGGTGGAGGTGGCAAGGTAGTAGTCCTCGCCCACCCGGAGGATGGAAGGGTCTGGATGAAAGCCCCGGAGGACGGGGTTCTCGATGAAAGTCGGTTGTTTGGTCATCGCTGCCGCCACGGTTCCTGGAAGTGAAGTCGATTGCTGCTCGTCTGGAGTCGGACGTCGCGCGGAGGCCACGCCAGGTCGCGCGGGCTCTCGTGCGCCGGGGCATCTTGCAGCGGAGGGGCTGGCGAGCGCAACGAAACAGGGCGGGCCGGGGCAGGACCGCGCGCGGTGCTGGCGGCGGCGGCGGCGGCGATGACGGCGGCAGCCCCTGCATCCCCGGCGCGCGCGGGGAGAACGCCTGCTACCACGAGCGCGGCGACCGCGCCCGGTGCGGCCTGCCGGGCGACCTCGGCTGCTCCGGCGACGCGTGGGGCTGCGGCTGGAGCGCGTACAACACGGCCTTCCATCTCTGAAGCGCTCCCCGCCCCCCGCCCTCTCCCTCTTTGTCCCCTCCTGCGTGTCGCCCGTTCACTGGGCACGACGCCAGCAAACGCCAGCGAACACCTGCAAACGCCCGTTCGTCGCGACAGCGGAGCGCGGCGTCATGCCGCGTGTGACCAGCGCGTCACAGGACGCAACGACAGGCGACATCGCGCTGCTCCGCCGGTCGCGCGCACTTCGCATCAGACGGAAGCGAGCGCTGCGAGCGCTGTCGTGTGGGCAGGTGGCTCCCGTGTGAGCAACCGGCGCCGCGCTCCGCCCCGGCGCCACTGTATGTCGCGCGAAGAACCGCTTCCCCCTTCGTCCTTCCAACGCATTCCACGTTGAGCAGGGCATCCAGAAGGTGGATAATCCGCTCGATGCAACTTCACGGTCCATGGTAGCGCGAGACCGCGAGGGCCGACCTGATCGCTGGGTGCGCCGTGCCGGACGCACCCTCGACCGATCACCGGAAGCTCGCGGCGCCGCCGCCCCTGGACCGGGACGTTCAGACCGCGCCTGAACCGCGTGGGACACATCGATGTGCGCAGGCTCCGTACCTCGAGCGAGGTACCAGGGAGGAGTAGGCAGTGGCGAATAGAGCTCGTTTCAGAGGCGTGCTGTCGGCGCAGGCCAGCGTGATGATGGCCGCGCTCCTCGTCCTGTCCGGAGGACAGGGGTGCGGGGGCAACGAGGACAAACCCGATCCCCAGGAGCAAACCCCGCCGGACGACAACGAGAACCCACAGCCCGATCCGGACCCCGATCCCGATCCGGACCCCGATCCCGATCCCGATCCCGATCCCGATCCGGACCCTGATCCCGATCCCGATCCCGATCCCGACCCTGATCCCGAGACGCCAGCGGGGCCCACCGAGTTCGTGTCGGCCGACGATCCCTTCACCGAGGGGTACCTCGGCGAAGAGGAGGAGGAAGAAGAAGAGGAAGAGGAGGAGGAAGAAGAAGAGGAAGAGGCCGGCCGCGACGTCGAGGAGGGCGACATCTACCGCGTCCTCGGCGGCGGGCAGCTCCTCAACCTCAACACCTACCGCGGCCTGCAGGTCATCGACATCGCGGACCCGACGAACCCGAAGTTCCTCGGCCAGCTGCAGATCGCCGGCACCCCGGTCGAGATGTACGTCGTCGGCGATCGCGCGGTCGTGCTCCTCAACGACTGGGCCGGCTACCAGCTCAAGGCCGACGGCCTCACCGTGGAGCGGCGGACGGGCGGCAACCTCCTGTTCATCGACATCGCCGACCGCACCGCGCCGAAGCTCCTGTCGCAGGTCCCCGTGACGGGTCGCATCATGACGAGCCGCCTGGCGCGCGGCGCCAGCGCGAGCTCGCTCTACATCGCCTCGAACGGCTCGGAGCTCGTCGAGTACGCCGCCGGCGCGTGGCACTGGGTCAACAAGACGATCGTCAAGAGCTTCGACGTCACCCCCGCGGCGCTGGTCGAGCGCAGCGAGATCGAGCTCGGCGACACCGTGACCGCCATCCACGCCGAGGCGGACGTGCTCCTCGTGGCCCGCAACAACTACGGCTGGTCCGGCGAGCCCAGCGACATCTCGGTCATCGACATCTCGAGCAGCGACGGGTCGATGGTGGAGCGCGGCAGCGTCACCGCGAGGAGCTACGTGCGCTCGCAGTTCCACATGGACTTCCGCGACGACACGCTGCGCGTCTTCTCCGGCCCGCGGTGGGCCGACGGGACGTCGGCGAGCTACCTCGAGACGTGGAACGCGTCCGATCCCGACAACCTCGTGCCGATCGACAGCGAGGACTTCGGCGCCGGGCAGTCGCTCTACGGCGCCATCTTCATGGATGACCGGGCGTTCGCGGTGACCTACCGGAACCAGGACCCGTTCCACGCCTTCTCCATCGATCCGAGCGGGAACGTCGAGGAAAAGAGCGAGTTCGTCGTGTCCGGGTGGAACAACTTCTTCCGCCCCGTGCTCGACGCGACCCGCATCATCGGGATCGGCGTCGACGATCAGAACGGCCGCCGGCTCTCGGCCAGCCTCTACGACATCACCGACCTGACCAACCCGACGCCGCTCGTGGCGCGCGCCACGGTCGACACCACCACCACCGGCTGGAGCTGGTCCGAGGCGGACTGGGACCACCGCGCGTTCACCGTGCTCGACGACGCCGTCGACGCGGTGGCGCCGACCGGCGAGGCGGAGACCGGCCTCGTGCTGCTCCCGTTCTCGGCGGGCCGGTACGTGGACGGCTACTATCGGCCGTTCGCCGGCGTGCAGATCTTCACCTTCTCGGACACGACGCTGACCCGCCGCGGCTTGATGGAGCACGGGACGCCGGTGCGCCGCACGTTCCGCGCGGGCGACGTGGCCACCGCGAACGTGTCCGAGGAGGAGCTCACCCTCTACGATCAGGAAGCGCTCGACACGACCGAGAAGCTCGGGCGGCTCGAGCTCGCCCCGGATTACGTGAAGGTCCTCGCGTTCGGCGATTACCGCGTGCGCATGAAGGTGCCTTACGACCTCTACTGGAACCCGCCGGCGAACCGGATGATCAAGGCCGAGGTCGTCCCGACCGCGGGGATCGCGCAGCTCGCGGAGCCGGTGGCCACCTTCGACCTGCCGCTCAACGCCGAGTTCCATCAGGTGGGCAACCTGCTCGTGTCGCTCACCAGCACCTTCGAGAACTGGGTCGGCAAGGTGACCCACGTCGAGGTGATCGACCTGTCCGATCCGACCGCGCCGCGGCGCGCGGGCACGCTCGACACGGGCGATCTCCCCACGACGGGCGTCTACTACGGCGGCGCCAGGTCGTTCCCGACCGTGCACGCCGGGCGCGACGCCCTCGCCTTCCTCCGCGTCATCGGCCACACCGAGGACCTCGGGGTCGGCTGGACGTGCCAGACGCGCCCGGCGACCTCCTCGGGCTGCATCGGGCAGGAGGGTTGCACGTACGTGGCCGGCGAGCGGCAGTGCCGCCACATCGGCGCCGACGACTACTGCAGCGGCGGGTTCGCCGAGTGCACCGACCACGTCGACGCGGACACGACGTGCACCCCGATGGAGATCGGCCAGGGGGCTGACATCCCGGGGGTCACCTCGACGTACTGCTACGAGTACGTACCGCGCCGGAGCTGGGCGCAGGTCGAGGTCAACGTGGTCGACCTCTCCGACCCGGACCACCCCACGTTGACGCAGCCCCTCGCGCTTCCGTACGACAACGAGGCCGTCGACGTCCTCAACGACGACGGGGAGCTCTACTTCAACATCAAGCGCTCGGTCGGCGCGCCGGACGACCCGCGCCCGCACACGCAGTACTTCCTCACGCACCTCGACCTGACCGACCCGGCGGCGCCCGCGCTCGATCCGGGGATCAACGTGCCCGGCGAGGTCCTCGCGATCCAGGGCAACTCGATCTTCGCGAACGACAGGGTGTGGGGCGATCAGTACATCGAGACGGCGATCGCGCGGCTCGAGCTGCACGAGGGGCTCGCGTACCTGCAGGAGTACCAGCGGTTCCCGAACCGCCGGGTCCACGCGATATCCATCGACGAGCGCGGGCTGCCCGTCGTGACCCACAGCCTCATCTGGCGTCCGGTCAACAGCTGGTACTCGGTCTCGGATCCCAACTACAAGCTGACCACGCTCTCGCCCCTGGCCGAGGGGGAGACGCCGCCTCCGCCGCCGGAGAACGAGAACCCGACGCCCCCCGAGTTCGACATGCTCTCCACCGTCCGCATCGCGCCGTGGGCGTCGCTGCGCGACACCACCGACCTGCGCGCGCTCTTCGAGGTGCCAGGCGGCGTGCTGGCGATCTCCCTCGAGCAGCCCGAGGCGCCGAAGGCACAGGCGTTCTTCCCCACCTGGGGCTGGCCCGAGCGGTTCGTGGCGAGCGGGGAAGAGGTGCTCTTCGCCTCCGGCCGCTTCGGCATTCACCAGCTCGATCGCGAGACCGTCAACCTCGTCCCCTACATGGACGAGTGATCTGACGACGAGGCGAGCCGGCCGGCGCGCTCGGCGCCAGGCCGGCTCGCCAGCCGCCGGAGCCGCCTTTCGGGACGGGCGGTCCCGCCGGCGCGGCCCGGCGATCAGAACCCGATCATGAACATGTGAACGCGCACCTCGGCGCCGAGGCGGAGGTCGGCGATCTCGGCGGCGAGCGGGTCGCCGCCGTCGCCCACGCCCTTGCGGACGAGCAGCCGTGCCTCGACGCCTGCCCCGGCCCAGTGGCTGAAGAAGTGCGCGCCCGCGCCGACGTGGGCGCCGAGCAGGGCATCGGGCGTCCTCGCGAGCTGCGTGACCGGCGCCCAGAGGTCGAGCCCCGCGCGCGCGAAGCCGTAAGACCCCGTGAGGCTCCCCTTGCCCGACGCGAACGCGTAGGTCGCCCCGGGGTGAAAGCCGAGGGTCGTGAAGTCGAGCGGGCCATGGTCCATGCGCAGGATCGAGGGGTCGAGCGCGATGCCCCACCGCTCGCGGAGCCGCACGCGCACGGCCGGACAGGCGCCGATGTGCGCCGGCGATCCCCGGCCGGTCCACACGCCGAGACATCCGCCGATGATGCCGAGCTCGATGCGGGGGAACGTGACCGGCAGCCCCGAGATCCACGGGGTCACCGGAGAGGGGATCTGGAGATAGGGATCGGGCTGCGCGCGCGCCTCGGCGAGGAAGCTCGCCTCGAGCTGCGCGCGCGCCCTGACCTCGGCTTCGAGGCGGAGGCGCGCCTCCCATTGATAGTAGGCCTCCCACTCGAGGCGCGCCTGCGCCTCGAGGCGAGCGCGCGCCTCGGCCTCGGCGCGGGCCTGGGCCTGGAGGTCCACGGCCGGCGGCTGCACCCGCACCGGCGGAGGATCGACCCTCACCGTGCCGCCGATGCACCAGGGCGGAACACAGGGGTTCGACTGGGCCAAGGCCGCGGGCGCGCACGCGAGGACAAGGAGCGCGATCGCGAGCGCGACGAGGCGGCTGACGAGGCGGCGGGGGAGCGGGCTGCTCGGGCGCATCAGAAATCCCAGAACCCCGCGCTCGGGCCGAAGATGAACTCCCACCCGGCGTGCGGCCCCCTCAGGCCGGACACCTCGCCGCCGAGGCCGCCCCGCAAGAGCCCGCGCGCTTCCGCGAACCACCCCACGAACCCGCCGCGCCCGATGCGGGCGACGCGGAACTGGCACCCGAGGCCGACGTGGCCGCCGAGCATCACCGCCGGCGGACGGGCGCCTTCATCGAACGGGAGCGTCACGTCGAGCCCGGAGCGCAGGTAGACGTCGACGCGCTCTCGCCGTCCCCAGATGAGGACCACCGAGGGCTCGAGCGTCACGGCGGAGGTGCGCTCGCCCTCCGGGATGTCGATCGCGTCGTATGCGGCGGCGATCTCGAACGCGAGCGGCTCGCCCGGGCGCAGGCGCGCGCCGAGGCCGACGGCTTGCTGCGTGTACTCGCCCCCGGCGACCGCGCCGAACCACCTTCCGGCGGCGAGCACCTCGACCAGCGGCAGCCGGAGCCGGACGGGGTTCGGCTCGCGCTGCACGCCGCGCGCGATCCACGCGCGGCGGCGCTCTTCCTCGACCTGCCGCGCCGCGGCCGCGCGCGCCTCGGGCTCGAGCCGCGCGCGGGCCTCGGCCTCGAGCCGGGCGCGCGTCGCGAGCTCGAGCTCCGGCGTGAGGGGGGGCGGCCGCGGGGGCGCGGCCGGCGCGGGCGGCGGACACGTCCCCGGAAAGCACGGGACCTGCGCCAGGAGGGCGCGCGGCGCGAGGACGACCGACACGAACGCGAGCGCGGCAGGGAGGCGGGGGATCATGGATGCGGGAGGTCGACGCCGCAGGGGGGCCGGCATCGGGTAGTGCTCAAAATTGAACATGAAGGTGGGAAGGCGGGAAGAAAAGATCAATGATCTTCCCGCCTTCCCGCCTTCATGTGAACTCTCTCCGGGCAAACTTGAGCACTACCCGGCATCGAGGGTGGCTCGCGTCGGACCGTGCGTCCCGGCGAGAACACGCACTTTCACAGATTCCCGTCCGGGTTCAAGGAAGCGACGGCGCGACAGCACGACGGCGACGACCGCCGGCAGCCTCGCGCCGCGGCGCGGGAGGCGCGGGCGGCGTGGGGGGCGGCGCGCGAGAGGAGCCCGCGGCGCGCGAGAGGCGGAGGGATCCGGTTTCGCGGAGCGCCGGACAACGCTATGGACGAGCCCCATGGTCGAGCAGAGCACAGCGGAAAACGAGGGCGGGCAGCCGGAACGCGCGGAGCCCGTCGAGGAGCGCGCGCCGGACCAGAGGGCGCCGGAGGCCGCCGGAGAGGCAACGGGCGGCGCCGGAGGCGTGGGGGCCTCGGCCGGCGGCGACGCTGGGGCTGCGGCCGGCGATGCGGGCGCAGCCCCCGCGGAAGCGGCCGCGACGGCCGCTGCGGCGACGGGTAACGCGGCGACCGCAGCGGCAGCGCCCGCTGCCGCGCGGCCGCGACGGGTCATCGACATGCGCCGACCGCGACCGCCGGCGCCCGCACAGGAGACCCCGGCGCGACGGCCAGCGAGCCCGGGGGAGCGTGGACCTGGCGACCGTGGAGCGCGCGAGCGCGCGGATCGCGACGGCGGAGCGCGCGATCGCGGGGCGAGCGGCGACAGAGCGCGCGAGCGTGCGGCTCGCGACGGCGGAGTTGCCGAGCGCCGCCCCGCGGACAGGACCAGGGCGCCGCGGGATGGGGCAGCCCAGCACGAGCGGGCAGGCGCCGAGGGGGCCGCTGGCGCCTCGCAGCACCGTTCTACCGCGCCGGGAGCCGCCTCGCGCGAGCGCCGCGCGCCCGCGGAGCCGAAGCCCGCGCGGAGCGACGCAGGACGGGCCGCCGCGCCCGCCGAGGCGAAGCCCCGGGCCGCCGCGCCCGCCGAGGCGAAGCCCGCCGGCGCCGCCGGAGCGCCCGGCACCTCCCAGAAGGCGCCCCGGCAGCCGGAGCGCGCCGGGGCGCGAGGCGCGACGCCGGTTCCGCCGCCGCCTGCCGCCCCCGAGGCGACAGCGGCTCCCGAGCCGCGCCCGAAGGCGGCGTGGGTGCCTCCCCCCGCCGCCGCCTTCCCGCGAAAGAAGAAGCCAGCGCTCACCGCCAAGGAGGCGATGAAGGCCAAGGTGCAGGCGCGGTCCGGCAAGAAGGCAGCAGCGAAGCCCGCAACGGACGGGGCGGCGGAGCGCACAAAGGGCCACGCCGCCGAGGCCGCCCGCGAGGAGCCCAGGGCGTCCGCCTCCCCCGCCGCCGGTGCCGCGACCAGGCCCCGCGACGCCGCCGCGAAGCCCCGCGGCGCCGCCGCGAAGAGCGGCGCCGCCGCGAAGACCCGCGACGACGCGACAAGGCCGCGCAGCGCCGCAGCCAGGACGCGTGACGCCGCCGCGGCAGCGCCCGGCGACGCCGCGCCCAGGTCCACACGCCGCAACCAGGAGCAGGCGGCCGCGGATGAGCCCGCCAAGAAGCCCGGGCTGCTCCGCCGGCTGCTGAACCTGTTCCGGCGATCCGGATAGCCACGTCGCGTTCATCCCCTCGACAAGTCGACTCGGGAGCTGGCGACTCCCCTCGAACCCCCGAGGCATCCCTCGGATTCTTCGGAAATTCAGCGGGAGATGGGGAGATGGGGAGATGGGGAGACGGGGAGACGGGGAGACGGGGAGACGGGGAGACGGGGAGACGGGGAGACGGGGAGAGAAATTTTCAAACACTCCCTGTCTCTCCGCCTGCCTGTTCAATTTTCCCGCCGAAGAGCGTTGCAAACAAGGGGATTCCTTGGCTCGAACCTCCGACTCCTTCCGCCCCGCACAAACAACTCCGATTCCCGCTCACGGCACCACGGTGCCTCCGGGCCGCGGCGCGAGCGCAGATTCAGGAGTCGCCCGGTAGGCCCTCTCGACAGCATGCTTCATCCTGCCGGCGGAGGCGCCCGCATGCGCAAGACTGCAGTGAGCAAGCTGAACGATCTCATCCAGCTCGACGCCGACGCGGTCAAGGAGGGCGCAGCCGCCGTCGAGCAGGAAGGGCGCCGCAAGTAGCGCGGCGCCCGGCGCCCCCTCGCGCGCGCCCTCAGAGCAGGCGCACCCGGATCGCGTGCGGATCTGCCCGCTCCACGCCGCCCGCATCCTTGTTGGTGATCGGCGCGATCGACTTGAGCTTGCCGCTGTCCCCGGCCTGGATCAGCTGGATGACGCCGACGCCGGGCGTGGTGCCCGTCGAGGCGTGCGGATCGCCGCTCAGCGGCGTCGGGCCGCGCAGGGTCACGAAGGCGCGGTTGCCCGACGGCGAGATGTCCGCGAGATCCGGCGCTGGATCGCTGGCATAAGGCTCCTTCAGATCGACGGTGCCCAGGTGCGCGCTGGTCGCGACGTCGAAGACCTCGGCCACGCCGCGGATCCGGTCGAGCGCCCACACGTTGCGGCCGTGCTTCGTCAGCAGCATGCCGTGGGCGTCACGGTCCGGGGAAGCGTCGGTGAACACCACCTCGGGCAGCGGGGTATTCGGCGCGTTGGTCGCCGCGTACCCGGTGAGCGGGAACCGGTACACGTCGAACTGATCGAGGTTCGCCGCCGTCCCTCCGCCGGAGTCGATGAACATCGAGCCTCCGGCCTGGATGCCGCCGCAGCCGTTCCCGTGCACCGCGGCGACGTCGTACTCGCCCACGATGCGTATCGGCGTCGCCGCGGGGTCGACGACGAACAGGCCGCCTCCGCGCAGCGTGATGAAGCCGTGGGCGCCCGTGGCGTCGATGATCGGGCAGATGGGCGCGTTGTCGGGCCGGATGTGCGGGAACTGGCACGGATCTCCGCTGGGCGCGACGCACCTGGCCAGGTCGAGGGTCGCGCCAGGGTCCCACGCGAAGGAGCCCGCGGCGTAGTCCGTCGCGATCCGCTCGAGCAGCTTGCCGTTCTGGTTGGCCACCAGGATGTACGAGTCGTCCGGCGCCGGCACCGCGGCGTGGGCCTGCCGCGCCCCGTCCGCGCCCGCCGAGGCGCGGAGGCACGCGACAGGGGCGCGCGTGGCGGCGTCGAAGATCGCGACATGGCCGCTGGCCACGAACGACAGCACCGCGTGCGTGCGCGCCGCATTGAAGAAGAGCATGTGCGGCCGCACCGGATTGGCGCCGGTCTGCCCGAGGCACAGCGCCGCGGTCGCGCCGCCGAGATCGATGACCTCCGCCGGGACCTGCCTGATCCCGGAGCCGCCCACCAGGCTCGGGCCATTGTAGATGTACACCGTCCCACCGTACGTCAGCCCGTTCGTGTTGGACTGATCGACCGCCCACACCTCGAAGGGCTGCTCATCGCTGGCCGCCTCGGTCCCGGCCTCGATGTCGGCCTCGCTGGCCGCGAGCCCGGTGGAGCCGACGGGCTCGACACAGGCGGGTAGCAGACACAGGCCGACCGTCGCCCCCAGAAAGGGGCCGAATGACATCTTCATGGCTCGCTCTCCCGGCGTGGGTGGAGGCCGAATCCTCTCGTCCACCAGCCTGCGGATGACCGTGACTGGGCACCACGCGAATGAGTATCGAGCATTACATGGCGCACCTGGACGCCGCAAGCGTGACCTACATGGTGCGCGCGGAGCTGCCGTGGTCGTGCCCCTCGCCGCCTTCGCGCTCGCGCTCGCGCTCACCCTCGCTCCCCGCGACGTGGCCGAGCGCCGGCGCGTCGCTCGGTCCCGCGGCCGTCGATGTCGCCATGGACGCTCGCGCGCTCGCCCTCGCGGTGCCCGTGGTGAGGTGCTCGATCGCCATGCCGGCCGCCATGGCCGCGACGAAGGCGAGGACGGCGTGCGAGCCGGTCGCCAGCGAGACGAGCGCCGGCCCGGGGCAGTACCCGGCGAGCCCCCAGCCGACGCCGAACAGCGCGGCGCCAGCGAAGAGGCGGGCGTCGAGGTCGGTGCGGGCCGGCACGACGACGCGGTCGGCGAGGAGCGGAAAGCGCGGCGCGCGGGCCGGTCCGCCGCGCTCCGCGGCGCCCTGCTGCCGGCGAAGGGCGCGGTAAGCGAGGAAGTGCACCGAGATCGCGCCCGCCATCACGAACGCGAGGCTCGGGTCCCAGTCGCCGGCGACGTCGAGGAAGCCGATCACCCTGGACGGCTGTGTCATCCCGGAGACGCCGAGCCCCACCGCGAAGAGCGCGCCGGCGAGGAGCGCGAGCGCGTTCTGCCTCATCGCGCCGCCCCGATCGCATGCAGGCTGACGTAAACGGTGATGGCCGCGGTCGCCATGAACGTCATCGTGGCGCAGAGCGAGCGCACCGACAGGCGGCTGAGCCCGCAGACGCCATGGCCGCTCGTGCACCCGTTGCCGAGCCGCGCGCCGTAGCCGACGAGCAGCCCCGCGACGACCACGAGGCCCAGCGACCCGCTTTCCCCGCCGGCGGGGAAAGCGCGGGGGTGCGCCGCGGCGAGCGCGAGGCCGCCGAGGAGGAGGCCGACCATGAAGGCCGCGCGCCAGGCCGTCTCTCCGGGCCTCCGGAAGAGGAGCCCTCCGAGCACGTCGCTGACGCCGGCGACTCTCCCGTTGAAGAGGAGGAGCAGGGACGCGCTGAGGCCGATGAGGGCGCCGCCGACGAGCGGGCCTGTCGCGAGCAGTTCGTGCATGATGAGACCTCTCGGGGTGACGGCCTGGCAGCTTAGCAACCCGCGGCGAGGTCCATCCAGGACCATCCCGAAGGAGACACAGAGCGGCTCACGGGCCCCGGTTCGACTCCACCGCTCCGGCTCCACGCTGCGTCGGAACAGGTCAAGATCCGGATCTTCGCCAGCGCGGCGCGCGCCCGCGTCGAGATCGAGAATCAGGGCGCGTGCGCCGAGCTCCCGGCGGGAGGTATCCGGGAGTGGACCGTGCGGTGGTATCTTTGCGCGCTGGCTGCCGCGGCCGTGGCCGAGCCGGGGAATGCCGGGCTCGCGGCGCTCGTCGCGCGACCCGTGAAGTGAGCGGGCGGCCGCCACAACCCGCCTCTCGCGCGCGCGGCGTCAACGCCAGCGTCAACATCGACGCCAGCGCCAAGCGCGGGTGGGGTTGAGAGCGGGCGTGTCGCACACGGCGCTGGCGCGGATGTGGTCGGGGGCGAGATTGTGCCGGATGCCGGGGGGTGCTGGTGTATACTCATCGGTCGATGGCCCAAGCAGGCTGGGAGGCGGTGGAACCGGCTTCGTGGCGCAGGATTCCGCGGGTCGGGGACGTCATCGGCGGCAAGTACCGCGTCGAGCGGGTGCTCGGGCGCGGCGGAATGGGCCTCGTCGTCTCGGCGCACCACGTCTCGCTGCGCCACCGGGTCGCTCTGAAGTTCCTGCTCCCGGAGGGGCGCACCTCGCCGGATGCCGTCGAGCGCTTCTTCCGGGAGGCGCAGGCCGCGGCGGCCATCACCAGCGAGCACACCGCGCGCGTCATCGATGTGGGCTCCCCCGACGAGGAGCTGCCGTACTTCGTGATGGAGTACCTGAATGGCATCGACCTCGAGGCGCTCCTGGAGACGCGGGGCCCGCTGCCCGTCGAGCAGGCCGTGAGCCACGTGATCGAGGCCTGCGACGCGCTCGCCGAGGCGCACGCGCTCGGGATCGTCCACCGCGACCTCAAGCCCGGCAACCTCTTCCTCGCGAGCCGCAAGGACGGTTCGACCCTGATCAAGGTGCTCGATTTCGGCATCTCGAAGGCCTCCGACGCGGGCGTCTTCGGCGCGAACGCCAAGCTCACCGCGTCGTCCGTGGTGCTCGGCTCTCCCCGCTACATGTCGCCCGAGCACATCCGCAGCACCCGGAGGGTGGACGCCCGCAGCGACATCTGGGCGCTCGGCATGACGCTGTACCAGCTCCTGACAGGGCGGCTGCCGTTCGAGACCGAGTCCGTGTCGGCGCTCTTCGTGAGCATCGTGACCGACCCGCCCGTCCCCCCGCGCGCGCACCGGCCCGAGATCCCGGTCGAGCTCGAGTTCATCATCCTGATGTGCCTGGAGAAGGACCCGGCCCGCCGCCCCCAGACGGTCGCCGAGCTGGCCACGCTGCTCGAGCCGCTGGGTTCGGAGCCCGCGCGCCGGAAGGTGGCCCGCATCCTGCGCAGGGCCATGGGGAACGAGACCCTGGACGGGCTCCCGGCGCCGGACCGCCCGAGGGCCGTCGACGAGGAAGCCGAGACCCTGAGCGGACCGCGCGACGTCGCGCCGGCCTCCCGGTGCATCGCGATCGAGCGGGCGAGCGTGCCCACGCCTTCGTCGCCGCCCACGCAGCCGTCCGCGGCCGACGCCTCGCCGACGACGGCGCGGTCGCCGGAGTCGCCGCCGTGGCCGTCCCCGCCGTCGTTGCCGCCCGTGGTGGTGTCCGCGGCCGAGGCGCTGCCGGCGGCGGCGCTCGCCGCCTCGGCGCTGTCGACAAGGGCGTCCACGGTCGAGGTGCTGCCGGCGACGGCAGCGCGCCCGGACGCGGCGCCGGCCGCCTCGCCCGCGCCGCGCGAGAGCGGCCCCGCAGCGGACGCGCGCGGTCGGCCCGCGCGGCGGCGCGCGGTCGCGCCCGTGGCGGCGCTCGTCGCGATCCTCGGGGGCGCGGCGGCGCTCGCGTGGCTGGGGCGCGCGGCGCCGCCGGTCGCGGGCGGCAACGACAGCCGCGCCGGCGAGGCGGCCCCGCCGGCCGCGCCGGCCCTGGACGGGCCTGCCGCGCCCGCGCGCGAGGATCCAGGGCCCTCGTTCTTCCCGCCGTCCGTGGCCGTCATGCCCCCCGCGGCCGCCGCGGCGAGCGGGTTCGCCGCGGCCGGCGCCGCGCTCGCCCCGCTGAGCTCCGCGAGGCCACCCCGGCCGCGCTCCGTGCTCGCGCCGTCGGCCCTGCCGGCGATGAGCGGCGAGCCCGCGGCCGGCGGCGAGCCCGCGGCCAGCGGTGAGCCCGCGGCCAGCGGTGAGCCCGCGGCCAGCGGTGAGCCCGCGGCCAGCGGCGGGCCGGCGCCGGCGAGATCGGCGCGCCTGCGCGAGCATCGCTAGAGCGACAAACGGGTTGAAACCACGAGAAAAAAGCAGAATTTTCACAGGGAGGCGGGGAGACGGGGAGCGAGAAACGGAAAGAGGGAGAAATTCATTTTTTCTTCCTCCCCGCCTCCCCGCCTCCCTGTGAAAATTCTCCGGGTTTCAACGTGTCGGTGTTCTCGGTAGCCAACAGCTTGAAATGCCCGAAAATGAAGAGATTTGAACCACAGAGGCACAGAGGACACAGAGGAACAGCAACAAAACTCTGTGCCCTCTGTGCCTCTGTGGTTCGCCTTCTCGGGGTTTCGACCTGTTCGGTGTCCTGACGGCATGCGTCGAGCGCCCTCGAGCCCGCGCGCAGGCCGGCCCCCGCGCGCTCGCCGGTGGAGGCTCGCCGCGCTCCCCCTCCTCGTGAGCGCGCTGCTCCACGCCTCCGCCGCCCGCGCCGACGGCGAGGGCCAGGCCGACGAGGCCGATCTCCACTTCGAGATGGGCCGCGATCTCTACAAGAAAGGGCAGTTCCACGCCGCCCTCGAGCACTTCCTCGCGTCCAACCGGCTCGTGCCGAACCGCAACGTGGTCTTCAACATCGCGCTCACGTACGAGGAGCTGGGCCGCTTCGCGGACGCGCACAGGTACTACGACGACGCGCTCGAGGGCGAGACCGACGCGCAGGTCGTCGCCGAGGTCCAGGCCGCGCTCGCGCGCATCGCCCCGCGCGTGGCCGTGGTGCAGATCGTCACGTCGCCGCCGGGGGCCAGGATCTACGTCGATCGCAAGGACCTCGGCGTGCGCGGCATGGCGCCGCGCCGGCTCGCCCTCGCCGAGGGGCGCTACCGGATCCTCGTCGAGCTCGCGGGCTACGAGCCCGTGGCCGTGGACGCGCTCGACGTGAAGCTCGGGGAGACCAAGGAGGTGCTCCTCGTGCTCCGCCGCATCGTCGGCACGGTGCGGGTCGACGTGCGCGGCGCGAGCGAGGCCGCCGTGCACGTGGACAGCGAGGGCGCGCCGCCCGCCTGCACGGCCCCCTGCGACCTCGACCTGCCGCCGGGCCGCCACGTGCTCTACTTCGCGCGCGCGGGCTACCAGGCGGCGCCGCAGCCGCTGAACGTCACCGCGCACGAGACGGTCCCGGTCACGGCGACGCTCAGCCCGCTCACGGGCTCGCTCCTCGTGCGCGCGGGCGAGCCCGACGCGCTCGTCGAGATCGACGGCCGGCCCATGGGCTTCACGCCGTCGGTGATCCAGGGCGTCCCCGTGGGCCGCCGCCACGTCCGCGTCAGCCTGCGGGGCTTCGCCCCGGTCGAGCGCACGCTCGACGTGGCGGCCGGCCAGCAGGCGGCGCTGCTCGACCTCACGCTGGAGCCGCTCCGGGAGGTGTCGTCGGCCTCGCGCGTGCTCGAGCGCATGGAGGACGCGCCGGCCTCGGTCAGCGTCATCGAGCAGCACGAGCTGCGCGCCTTCGGGTACCCGACCATCGCCGAGGCGCTGCGCGGCACGCGCGGCGTCTACCTCTCGAACGACCACGTGGTCTACTCGGCCGGGATCCGCGGGCTCGGCGAGCCGCTCGACTACGGCAACCGGCTCCTCGTCCTCTCGGACGGCCACTCGACGAACGACAACGTCCTGAACGCCTCGTTCGTGGGCTCGGACGCGCGCGACGACCTCCACGACGTCGATCACATCGAGGTCGTCCGCGGCCCGGGCTCGCTGCTCTACGGCACGGGCGCCCTCTCCGGCATCGTCAACCTCGTCCCCCGCGGGCGGGACGAGCCCACCGGCGCGCACGTCACGGCCGGCACCTACTACGACAGCGTGGGCCACGCGCGCGCCGGGTTCCACTACAACGCCGGCAAGGACGCGGGCGTGCGGGCGAGCGTCACCGCGGCCCGCTCCGAGGGGTTCGATGTCCCTGTCGCGCTGCGGGAGCCCGGGGACGGGCCGCGCGTGCGGGTCGCCGAGCACACCGAGGCCTTCCGGGCCGGCGGCGCCCAGGGGCGCGCCTGGTACGGGCCGCTCACGGCGCAGTGGATGTACCACACGCGCGAGCAGGTCGTTCCGATCGGCTACGTGGGCACGCGGCTGAACGACTTCCGGACGAGGTACGAGGACACGCACATGATGGCCGAGGTGCGGTTCGAGCCGCGGCTCTCGCCCGACCTCCAGCTGATGGTGCGCGGCCACGTGAACCGCTTCGTCTGGCACGGCCGCTACGCGTTCGACGAGCTGATCTCCGAGAACCAGTACGGCACCTGGCTCGGCGTCGAGGCGCGGGCGGCGTGGACGCCGCTCCGCTGGCTGAGGCTCACCGGGGGCGGCGAGGTGCAGACGCACCCCGAGGCGACGCTGCACAACGTCCGCGACGACCCTGCCGCCGTGATCCTGGACAAGCGCGCGGCGTACAGCTTCGCGGCCGGCTACCTCATCGCCGACGGCTCGCCCACCCCGTGGCTGCGCCTGTCGGCCGGCGCGCGCGTGGACGCCTACAGCGAGTTCCAGCCGATCGCCCCGCGCGCGGCGATCATCGTCCGGCCCGCGCCCGGAGGGGTCCTGAAGATCATGGGCGGGAGCGCCTTCCGCGCCCCGAGCATCTCCGAGCAGCACTACAAGGACGACGAGACGCAGGTCGCCGCCGTCGACCCGCAGCGGGGCCTCAGGCTCATTCCGGAGTCGATCCTCTCGGGCGAGGTCGAGTACTCGCAGCGCCTCGGCGACGAGTGGGTCGCGCTCGGCGCGATCCACTCGAGCCGCGTCTCGAACGTCATCTCCTTCGTGGAGGACAGCCCCGGGGTGGTGCGCTACGCGAACAGCAGGTCGGCGGCGACCGTGGCCGGGGGCGACCTCGAGCTGCGCCGCGAGTGGCGGCAGGGCTGGATGCTGTCAGCCAACTACGGCTACCAGCGCGCCCAGCGCGCCGGCGGGGAGCGGCTCATCAACGTCCCGGAGCACCTCGCGTCGTTCCGCGGCGTCGTCCCGGTGGTGGACAGGCTCCTCCTGGCCGGCTTGCGGCTCAACCTGGAGGCCCCGCGGCAGGTCCCCCGCGGCTGGGTCGGCGCGACGGGGACGGCGGTGGTCGCGGATCTCACGATCTCCGGGGAGGTCCGTCGCTTCCATACCCGCTACGTGTTCGGCCTCTACAACGCGATGGACGCGCGGTACGACTATCCGGTCGCCGAGACCTACCGCTCGTCCACGAGCCGCCAGAACGGCCGGACCTTCCTCGGCGAGATCACCGTCAGCTATCCGTAGCTGGACCGCCGCGCCGCCTCAGCCGCCGAGCCCTCCCGGCCGCGCGCTCGCGAAGATGGCGATGTTCCTCGGCGTCACCTCGGGCGCGAAGACGACGGCCGCCTCCACCTCGTGGCCCCGCTCGCCGAGGGCCATCGCGCGGTCCAGCGCGACCGCGACCTCCGTGAGCCGGGCCAGGAGGTACCGCGGCAGCGTGAGCCGGCGCATCCGCCCGAACGCCGCCCGCGCCGCCGCCTCGCGCGCGCGGAGCTCGGCCTCGGTCGCGGGGGCCAGGCCCCGCAGCGCGAGCGCCCGCGCCGCGAGCTCGCGCAGCCCGCCGTGCGCGCGCCGCCGGTTGATCCCGCGCATCTCCTCGCCCTGGGCCACGTCGAGCCCGCGGCCCCGGAGCAGCGAGAGCAGCGCGTGCCGCCGCTCGCGCGCGGCGAGCTCCTCGTCGAGGCTGGCCTCGACCCCGGCGCGGCGCGCCGTGAGGTTGGTGAGGCCCAGCGCCTCGCGCCGCAGGACGAGCCCCGCCGCCCTGCCCGCGGCCGAGAGCGGGGCGCGGGCCGGCGCGCCGATCTTCTGCAGGCAGCACGAGACGAGCGCGAGATCGCAGGGCGCCGCCGCCGCCGCCACCACGATGCGGTCCCCGAGCTCACCGCAGGCGTGCAGGCCCACAGACAGGTCGTCCGGGGCGAACGCGAGCGCCTCCTCGCAGGCGTCGAACGCGACGAAGCGCGCCCGGCCCCCCGCGGCGAGCGCGGAGGCGGTCGCGACGCGATCGGGCTCGCGCTCCAGGCCGACAGCGTCGCGGTCGAAGCGCGCGGCGGCCAGGCGGGTGAAGTGCCCGTGTCCCGCGCCCACGTCCACGAGCCGGCGGGCGCGGGCGGCCATGGGCGCCACGGCGCCGAGCAGGGCCTCGAGCTGGAGCCGCTTGCGCGCCGGCACCGCCTTGAGCTCGTCGAGGGACGCCGGCGCCAGCGGCTGGACCGGCCGCCGCGGCAACCTCGCGGCCTCGTCCGCGGCGCGCGCGAGGGCCTTCAGGCTCGGCGGCGCGCCGTCGAGCCCGTCGATGCCCGCCGCGAGCCCCTCGGCCTCGCAGCGGGCGAGATCGCCGTCGGCGAGCGAGAGGAGGAACCCCGTCCAGCCCCGCGCCTCGCACCAGGCCGGCGGCGCGCCCTCGTCGACGCGCGCCTCGACGATGTCGAGCGCCGGCACGAGCACCTCGAGGGCGCGCTCGAGGCGCTGGGGGACGGACGGAGGCCTTGTCGACGGGAGCATGCGGGAGCCGGAGCAGGGGCAGCACTACTACCGGATCGGCGCGGCGCCGGCCCAGGGAAGAGGGCGAGCATGGTAGCGTACTCAAGACACCATGCGGCTGCTCGCCTTTGCGCTCCTCTCCTTCTGGGCGTGCGGTTGCGCGCCGGCTCTCTCCACCTTCCAGCCAGCCCACGTGGCCGACAAGGGCCATGTCCAGGCCGAGCTCGGGCTCGACGTCTCGGTCCCGACCGGCGCGATCGCGTCGGTCGTGGACGCCGGCGTCGTGCTGGCGAACATCGCGGAGTCGCGGGAGCTGACGGAGGGCGAGCGGCTGACGCTCTTCGAGGCGGGCGGCGCGCTCGCCCTGAACCCGCCGACGGTGACGCCGCACATCGGGGTCGGCTACACGGCGCTCGATCGCTGGGAGCTCAACCTCCGTTACACAGGCAGCGCGTTTCGCCTGGGCACCCGGTATCAGCTCCTGAAGCGCGACAAGCACGGTGTCGACCTCACGGCCGGCGCCGGGGTCGGTCGCTACGTGATCGATCTGCCTATCGGGAGCATCCTTGGGCTGGTCGAGCTCGAGGACTTCACGCGATGGCAGATCGATCTGCCGATCCAGATCGGGACGGCGGGCACATGGTACCGGGTCTGGGGCGGCCCTCGGCTCATGCTCACGACGTTCGACACGGCGCTCGTCGTGGATCTGCCCGCCTTCACCGGCTACCCGGGCGAGCGCGAGCTCGCGTCGTTCTCCGGCACCGGGCTCTACGTGGGCGGCCAGGCGGGCGTCGCGCTCGGCTACAAGCACGTGTTCCTCGGCCTCGAGCTGACGCTCGCGGAGATCTTCTCGAGCGGTGAGCTCGCCGTGCTCGGAGAGCGGGCGGTCGCCGTCGATCTCGACAGCTTCATCATCTATCCGTCGATAGGGCTGATGCTCGAGTTCTAGCTCCGCGTGTCAGAAACCCCGCCAGGGATTTCTGCGAGAGCGAGAAGGGGCCGGAAGATAGCTCGGCATTTCCAACACTTTCCGTCTGTCTTTCCGCCGAGCGGGGCTCGGCCGTGGCCCAACGCGGCGGTCGCGGCGGTCGCGGCGGTCGCGGTCGAGCGCGCCGATCTCCCGCTGTTCTGCGCGGCGGTCTGCGGCGTCGGTCTGCAAGGCGCGTTCGTGCAGCAGTATCGCTTCGCGATCCTCGAGGGGCAGCCGAGCAGCAAGGGCGCCGGGCCTGCTGACCCGCTCGGTCCAGCAGGCGAGCTGGGTGATCCAGGTGCACCTCCTGAGCATGTACCTGCCCTCGCTCTCGGTCGGCGCCCTCCTGAAGCGGATGTCGATCGCGCAGCTGCAGGGCGTGGGGCTGCTGTTCCTGCTCGTGGGGTTTCTGGTCAGCTGGGTTCCGGGGTTCGAGGGGGCACCTGGTCGGCTGGCGCTGGTCGGGGTCGTGTGGTGTTACGTGCTCGTGACCGCGACGACCCTTGTCGCGCGCAGCCGCCCGGGCTCCGAGCGCTTTCGCGCGCAGGGCGTCGCGCGTCGCCTCCGGGGTGCTGTATGCTCGGCCGAGATCAGGCTCGGATCGGTACGGGAGCAGCGGAGCGCATGGAGTCCTCGGAGAGAAAGCCGGCAAGTCCAGAAGATTCGGTTCGCCAGATGCTCGTCGAGTTCGCGCGCGCCTTCGAGCGAGGCGACGTGGACGCGTTATGCGACATGTTCGTACGTGACGATGCCCTGATCTTCTACGGCACACACGACAAGCTGCACTTCACGCGCTGGGCCGAGATCGAGGCCTCGTTCCGGCGGCAGAGCGAGATCCTGAAGGACCTCGTGTGCAGGATCACCGGCGATGTCCAGGTGCGTCTGCTGGCCGGGGGAGCGGCAGCCTGCGCCGGGACGGCCGGCTTCGGTATCCACGCCACCATGGGCGGCGTGCGCTTCGACCTGCCCGCGCTCCGGATGACCTGTACGGTCGAGCGCCACGGGGGTCACTGGCGGTTCGTGCAGCTCCACCTCTCCGCGCCGGACAGGCCGTTCCTCGACAGCGTGGGTCACGTCCTCGAGAGCGCCTGAACGACCGCCGCGGCGCCCGGGCCGCGGCGCCGCGGCGCCGCCGCACCACCTCGGCGCGGCGGCGCGGCCCGCGCTCACGGGGTGATTTCGCTCGACTCCGCCAGATCCCGCAGCGCCATCTCGCTCCGGCGCAGCGCCACCTCGGTCCGCTGGCGCTTCTGCGCCTCCTGCTCCAGCTCGCCGCGGAGCACGGTGTTCTGCAGCGACAGCGCGGCCAGGAACTCGAGGAGCGGCAGCCGGCGCAGGATGAACGCGCCGTGGACCAGCCGGTTCTCCAGGTAGAGGAGGCCGCCCACCTCGCCGGGGTTCTTCATGAGCGGCATGCACAGCACCGATTTCGGCCGCTCGCGCACGAGGTACTCGTCCGCGGCGAAGGCGCCGCTCGCCCCCACGTCGCTGAGCAACACCCGCTCCCGCGTCCGCTCGACATAGTTGACGATCGAGGCCGGGACGCGCGTCGCGAGCGGCGCCGTGCTCCGCTCGTACACGCGGATGCTGATCCCGTCGCGGTCCACCACGGCCTCGGCGGCGAGCCGCAGGCCGTCGCCGGTGAGCAGGAGACAGCACCGCTCCGCCCCCTCGTGCTCGACGACCAGCCGCATGAGCGACTCCATCATCTCCTTCGGCGTCATGTCGCTCGAGAGCGACCGCGAGACCTTCACCGCGGTCTGCGCGTCGATGGTCTCCGCCGCCAGCGTCATGACGCCGCTGCTCGTGGCGCGCCGCTGCTCCTGGTTCAGGACGAGCGCGTGCCGCTGCTCGAGCTGCCGCACCTTGGCGCTCGCGCCCCAGCGCGAGTACGCCGCCACCGCCTCCCTGAGGTAGAGCCCCGGCAGGCCGCTGTAGCCGCGATCCAGGTAGAACCGGGCGGCGAGCTCGCTGGCGAGCGCCTCCTGGTGGATGAACCGGCTCTCGCGGAAGGCCACGATCGCGCGATCGTAGAGCGCCGCCGCGTCCTCGTGCCTGCCCTCGATGCGCGCGATCTCCGCGCTGACGAGCGCGTGCTTGCCGGCGAAGTTGTCGGGGCAGCTCTCGGCCCAGACGCGCAGCTGCTCCGCGTGGCCGGCGAGCGACCCCCGGAGCCCGGCCTGCACCTCGGCCGGGGCTCCGGCGAAGCGCGCCGCCCGGGCGAGGGCGCCGTAATAGTGATATTCGGCCGAGAACAACATCCCGTTGCCCCCCGCGATGTTGCGCTCCGCCCCCTCCGCGGCCGCGACCGCCTCCTCGTCATTGCAGGCCAGGAGGTGCTGCGCGGTCTTCATGACGTAATGGACGAGCCGCACGCTCGGGAAGCTCTCCTTCTCGAGGCGGGCCTCGAACGCCTGCTCGTCGAAGTCGTCCCCGCTCATCGTGCCGAGGTGGCGCGTGGCGCCCCTCATCGCCTGGACGAAGCGCAGCATGCTCATCACGGCGTCCGCGGCGAACGTGATCTTCGCCTTCGTCGCGTAGTCGAGCGCGCTCACCGCGCCCTTGTACGTCTCCTCCATCGGGTCGCCCCGCACGAGCAGGTTCAGGGTGAGCTGGATGTTGCTGAAGCTCCCCCACGTCAGGTTGCCGACCTCGTTCGCGGCCTGGATGCTCGCGCGCTGGCAGACGATCCCGGTGTCGATGTGGCGCGTCCAGACCGAGATCAGGCAGCCATAGAGGTTGGCCACCTCGGGCTTGTAGACGAGCGCGTTCATCTTCTCGGTCAGGTCGTAACCCACCCTGCCGATCCGGTCGCCGTCCTGGTACGCGCCGAGCCTCATGCAGAGCGCCTTGCCGAGGCACGTGTACCCGATGCCGGTCGACTCCGCGTTGCCGTGGAGCAAGCTGAGCCGGACCATCTGGCAGACCAGGAGGTCGTTGAGGTTCGGATCGGTGTAGAACGACGAGGCGTACATCTCCGCCATCACGCCCATCGCCGCGATCATCGGCGGCGCCGTCATCCTCGGCTGGCCCAGGATCTCGTCGGCCGCGCGATCGCGGAGCGCGTCGCGCAGCGCCGTGATCTCCGCGATCACCTCGTCGTCGGCCGGCTGCCTCCGGAGCTTGATGCCGAGCAGCGCGAGGCACTCCAGCCCGACGCCGATGCACGCGTCGTGCTCCGACCGGGCCGTGTGGTTCTGCATCAGGACGCGGTAGGCCGCCGCCTTGTCGAGCGGCGTGCGCGCGCGCTCGAGGAGCGTCGAGCAGAGGCCGACGGACCGATCGAACTCCCCGTTCACGCACGCGCTCTCGGCGAGATCGAGGCGCAGCGCGAAGGCGAGCAGGTGGTCGTCTCCCCCCCAGTCGTCCTCCCCGATCAGCGCGCAGCCCGCGGCGAAGTAGGCCACCGCCGAGCCGTAGGCCCCGGAGGCCTTCGCCTTCCTGCCGGCGCGGAGGTTCATCGCGGCCGTCCTGCGCCGCTCGCCCGGATCGGTGATGAGGGAGGCGCCGATGTTCAGCTGGTTCGTGATCTCGAACAGCCGGTCCTCCAGCGCCTCCTCCGGCGTCTGGACGAGGAGCAGGCGCCCGATGCGGAGGTGCGTCTCGGCGTGGCTGCCCTCGCGGATGAGCAGGTACGCGGCCTGCTGCACGCGGTCGTGGAGGAACTTGTACGTGCCGCCCCGGCGCGCCACGAGCCCCTCGCGGATGGCCGGGGTGATGACGGCGTGGGTCGCCTGCGTCGACTCGCCGTACATGGCCGAGAGGACCTCGGCGTCGAAGCGGGCGCCGAGGCAGGCGGCGAGGGAGAGGACCCGCTGCGCCTCTCCGTCCAGCCGCTTGAGGCGGGTCAGCACCAGATCGACGACGTTGTCGGTCAGGTTCTGCGCGGCGATCGCCTCGATGTCCCAGCACCAGGCGGCGCTCCCGGGATCGACCCAGACCAGCCTCTGGCGATAGAGCTCCATCAGGAACTGGCCCACGAAGAACGGGTTGCCGCCCGTCCTCTGGACGAGGAGCTGGGTGAGCGGCGCCGCCTGCTCGTCGTCGCAGCGGAAGGTGTCCATGACGAGCTTGAGGACGTTCTCGTGCGGGAGCGGGCCGAGGGTGAGCGTCGAGACGCGCGCGCCCGTCGCGTGGATCTGCCGGAGCACCTCCACGAGCGGGTGCGACGGGCTCACCTCGTTGTCGCGGTACGCGCCGATCACGAGCAGGTGCCGCTTCTCGGGCACCGCGACGATGTCGCGGATGAGCTTCAGGCTGGCGGGGTCCGCCCACTGCAGGTCGTCCACGAACAGCACGAGCGGGTGCCGCTTGCGGGCGACCACGCCGAGCAACGCGTGGAACACGCGGACGAAGCGGCTGCGCGCCTCGTTCGGCGCGAGCGGCGCCACCGGCGGCTGCTCGCCGAGGATCAGCGAGAGCTGCGGGACGATGTCGATGATGACCTGCCCCTCCTCGCCGAGCGCCTCGCGCAGCCGGTGCTTCCACCCCGCGAGGGACTGCGGGCTCTCCGTCAGGAGCTGCCGGACGAGCTCCCCGAACGCCTGGGCGATCGTGCGGTAGGGGATGTCGCGCTGGAGCTGATCGAACTTGCCGGAGATGAACGCCCCGCGCTCGCGCACGATGGGCGCTTGCACCTCCTTCACGAGCGAGGTCTTCCCGACGCCCGAGTACCCGGCGACGAGCACGAGCTCGGCGGTGCCCGTGGCGACCACGCGCTCGAACGCCTCGAGCAGCAGCGCGCGCTCGCGCTTCCTGCCGTAGAGCTTCGTCGGGAGCTGCAGCCTGTCCGGGATGTCGGCCGTCCCGAGCGGGAACGAGTCGATCATCCCGAGCTCCTCCAGCTCGGTCTGGCACACGAGGAGGTCCGACCAGAGCCCGCGGGCGGTCTGATAACGCTCCTCCGGAGACTTCGCGAGGAGCTTCATGACGATCTCGGCGACGATCCGAGGCACGTCCTGCACCACCTCCGAGAGCGGCACAGGGGCCCTCGCGATGTGGGCGTGCGCCCACGCGGGCGCGTCGTCCGCGTCGAGCGGCAGCTTGCCGGAGAGCAGCTCGTACAGCGTGACACCGAGCGAGTAGAGATCGGCGCGCTCGTCGATCGGCCAGTCGACGCGGCCCGTCCGCTCCGGCGCGATGTAGGGCAGCGACTCCGGCTTGATCTTCGTCTCGTCGGAGAGGCCGAGATCGCCGCGCACCGCGGCCAGCCCACCGTCGAGCGCAACCTCCCCGCTCTCCGGGTGCACGGAGAGGTTCGCGGGGCGGATGTCCAGGTGAAGCGTGCCTGACTTATGAAGTTTCGACAGCGCAGATGCGATCTGCACCGCGTGCGTGAGGAACCGGCGAAGATCCATGAGAGCCCTGGTGATCGTCGGTAGGACGATCCTGAGTGTACGGTACTCGAAGCAGGATCCCTGTCAACGTTTCCTCCGGCCTCGCCGGCGAGGCGCCGGCCGCCGGAGCGCTTCGACGCGGTCGACGCAGTCGGCGCGGACGTCGATCACGACGCGTCAGGGATCCTCGTCGTGTGGTGCACGAGGGCTTTCCATTCACCGCCCTTGAGCTCCCAGACCGCGGTGAAGGCGATGGTGTTATCGAGCTTGACACCGCCCTTGAGCTCGGCGCGCGAGCGGTAGACGCCGCTCACGATAGCGACGTCCCCGCCGACGATACGCACGTCGCACTGCCGGAGCTCCTGCGTGTACGTCAACATGCTGTCGACGAGCTTCAGGTACTCGTCCTTGCCGCGCTGCACTCCGTTGTAATCGACGTACCGCCAGCCTTCGGCCAGGTGGCGATCGAGGAAGCCGTAGTCCTTGACGGCCCCCACCGCCTTCGTCCACGCCTTGAGGAGCGCGACGTGCTCCTCTCTCGCCTGCTCCGCGGTGCTCTTCGACATTCTCCACCTCCGCCGCGCGCCCTGGCCGCACTCGAGCCCGCGCGACCGCGCGGGGGCGCCGCCGTCGCCGCTCCACACCCATGGTAAAGAGCCCGCCGGCCGGGCGTCAACATCAGCCCTGATGTCCCGCCGCCTCGAGGGCCGCGCGCAGATGATCGGCCATGAGTTGCACGTTCGGCGGCAAATTCATGGTGATGTGATTGCCAGGGACCTCGTGGACAGTGAGCTGGCCCTGGATCAAATCGAGCCATCCCCGCGCCGGGTTGTTCACGGTCATGGCGTCGCGCTCGCTCGCCTCGAAGAAGAGCACGTCACCCGGGTAGGGGCGGGGGACATAGCGCAGCATCGCCTGCAGGTTGGCGGTGACGATCTTGCGGAACGTGGCGAGCTCCTGGAGCGCCAGCTTCGGGAACATCCGGGAGACACCCTTCTTGCGCTGGAGCACGTGGAGCAGCTGCTCGTCCGGGGAGAGGTGCCGGATCTCCTCCGCGGGGACGGGGAGGCTCGCATCGCCGCTGATCAGGTAGGCGAGGCGCTCGGGGGTGTCGAGATCCTCGGGGAACACCGCCGAGGGCGCGGGCGTGTCGATCATCATGAGAAGCGCGACGCGCTCGCCCCCGGAGATGAGCTGGTGCGCCATCTCGAAGGCGACGACCCCGCCGAAGGACGACCCGCCGAGCACGTAGGGGCCCTCCGGCTGGATGTGCCGCCGTACCGCCTCGAGGTAGCGCGCGGCCATCTCCTCGACGCGGGTCAAGGGCGGCGCCTTGCCTTCGATGCCCTGCGCCTGCAGCCCGTACACGGGCTGCGCCGGGTCCAGGCAGGTGGCGAGATCGTGGTAGAAGTAAACGTGCCCTCCGACCGGGTGCATCAGGAAGAGCGGCCGCCCGGTGCCGGGCTTGATCCGCACGAGCGACGCGGGCAAGAGGCGCGCGGGAGAGCGCCTCGACAGCGAGGTGGATGAGGGCGAGTCGGACTGCGCGATGAGCTCGGCCAGGGCCGCCACGGTCGGCGCGTTGAGCAGGCTGTGGCCGGGGAGATCCATGTTCACGACGCTGCGCAGCCGGGAGATGAGCTGGACGGCGAGCAGCGAGTCGCCGCCGAGCGCGAAGAAGTCGTCGTGGACGCCGATCCGCTCGATGCCGAACAGCTTCTCCCACGTCTCGGCGACGGCGCGCTCCAGCGGATCGCGCGGCGCCACGTAGGCCGTGCCGAGGTCGGGCCGCGGGTGGACCGATCTCGGGATGCCCTCGGACTCGACGTCCCGCGAGGCCGGCGCGATCGAGCTGGGCGTGCTCGAGCTGGCCGCGGCGCGCTGCTTGGCCTGCGCTTCCCGCTTCAGGACCAGGACGTGGGGCGTGGGGCTCGTGAGGACGCGCATCCAGGCGTCGAGCGCCTCGTCGCGCGAGATCCCCTCCTCCGCGGCGGCCGCGCCGCCCTCGCTCGAGTCGGCCGCGAGCTCGGGATCCTTGCCGCGCGAGGCGTCCTGCCGCTGCCACGGGTCCCACTCGATCGCGATCGTGAGCGGGCCGTCACCGGCGGCCCGCCGCTGCGCGAAGGCGCCGAGGAAGGCGGTCGCGGCGCACTGGCCCGCGAGGCCCGCCCCGCGGGCGCCCGCGGTCCGCGCGGCGCACAGCGCGACGAAATCGGGCCGGAGGCCCCGGAGCGACTCGTCGAGGACGAGCGCGCCGTCGAGCTTCGGGGCGAGGAGCGCCTCGCCCTCCTCGCGCGTCATGCGCTGGAGGGGCACGGCGCGGCGGGCGCCCGCCGCGTGGATCACGCCGTCGATCCGCCCGAAGCGCTGGAGCCCCTCGGCCACCGCGCGCTGCATGTCGTCGAGCCGCGTGACGTCGGCCGTCACGAGCAGCACCTCGGCGCCCAGCCGCTCCATTTCGAGCACCGCGCCGATCTTGCGGCGTAGCGCGTCGAAGGCGCCCGCGCCGGCGAGGCCGTCCCAGGCCTCCCGGGGCGGGAGCGCCGTCCGGCCCGCGAGCACGAGCTTCGCGCGCGCGACCTTCGCGAGGTGCTCCGCGAGGGCGGAGCCGACGGCCCCGAGCCCGCCGGCGATCAGGTAGACGCCGCCCTCCCGGAGGCGCGGCGGCAGGCCCTCGGCGCGGTCCATGCGCGCGGGCTCGAAGATCCGGACCCAGCGCTCCCCGTTCCGGTAGGCGATGACGGGCTCGGTCCGCTCCAGCGTGACCTCGGCGAGGAGCTGGTCGATGAGCCTCGCCTCCTGCAGCGTCCGCGGCTCCGGTAGATCGATGTCGACGCTGATGCACGAGACGTTCGGGTACGCCCTGGGGATGGCCTCGCACGGGCCGAGCAGCGTGGCCTTCTCGGGGCAGAGCACGGCCGCGTCGGTCACCTTCTGCATGTGGCTCGTCACGACGCCGAGCCGCACCTCGTCGCGAATCCCCGCGTCGCCGATCCCCTGGGCCAGCGCGACGAGGCTGGCGAACCCGAGCCGCTGGGCCTCCGCGAGGCGGCCGGCGTCGAGCGGCGCGCGCGCGGGCTTGGTCACGCCCCACAGGAACATGATGCGCGAGGGGGACACGCCCGCCGCGCGCAGCGCGCCGAAGAGGGACGCGTGGTCCGCGCGGCTCGCGGGGGCGACGGTGAACTCGCCCTCGCCCGTCTCGGCGAAGCCCTCGCCCGGCCGCACGGTGATGACCTTGTAGCCGTCCCGGCGGAGCCGCATCTCCATCCGGGCGCCCAGCCCGTAGCTGTCGGCGAAGACGACGCAGCACTGCGCCCTGGCCGGCCGGGCCGACGCCTTCATCGACCCCGACAGCACCGAGCGCTTCCAGGCCAGGAGGTGGATCAGGCCGGCCGGCTCCGGCGCGCTGCGCGCCGGCCGGCGCGCGGCGCTCGAGGGCGGGTCGATCCAGTACCGCTTCCGCTCGAACGGGTAGGTCGGCAGGGGCACGCGCCGGCGGGGCTCGTGGGTGTAGAAGCCCGACCAGTCGACGCGGACGCCGGAGAGCCAGAGCTGGCCCAGCGTCTCCAGCAGGAACCCGATGTCGGACTGGCGGTGGTGGACGTGCCGGATCGACGAGAGCATCACCCGGCGGGCGCCCCGCGCAGGGTGCTGCTTGGCCAGGGTCGCGAGCACCCGGCCCGGGCCGACCTCGAGCAGGGCGCGCGTCGGATCGGCGAGCACCTCGCCGAGCCCCGCCATGAAGCGCACCGGCTCGCGCACGTGCCTCGCCCAGTACCCGGGGTCCTGCGCGTCGGCCGCGGACAGCCAGGTGCCGGTGACGTTCGACGCGATCGGGATCTTCGGGGCGCTCGGGCGCGCGCGGGCCACGATCGCGGTGAACGACGCGAGCATCGGCTCCATCATCCGGGAGTGGAACGCGTGCGACGTCTGGAGGCGCGTGCACTCCAGCTCGCGCTCGGCGAAGAGCCGGTCGGAGAGCGCCTCGACGGCGTCCTCGGGCCCGGCCACGACGCAGGCGGCCGGCCCGTTGACGGCCGCGAGCGAGAGCGCGCCGCCCCCCTCGTCGAGCAGCGGCTGCACCTCGGCCTCGGGCAGCGGGACCGCGAGCATCGCGCCCGGCGGCATCTCCTGCATCAGCTTGCCCCGCCGGGCGACGATCTTCAGCGCGTCCTCCAGCGAGAAGACGCCCGCGAGGCAGGCCGCCACGTACTCGCCGAGGCTGTGGCCGATCATCGCCGCGGGCCGGATGCCCCACTCCATCCAGAGCGTGGCGAGCGCGTACTCGATCACGAAGAGCGCGGGCTGGGCGAAGCGCGTCTGCTTGAGCAGCTCCGCGGCCGCCGCCTCCCGCCCCGGGGGCGGGTAGATCACCTCGCGGAGATCGAACCCGAGCTCGGGCTGGAGCATGGCCGCGCAGAGATCGACGCCGGCGCAGAACGTGGGCTCCCGCTCGTACAGCTCCCGCGCCATGCCGGCGTACTGCGTGCCCTGCCCCGGGAACATGAGGACGACCGGGCGATCGATGGCCTCCTCGACGTGCGCGAGGACCCGCCGCTCCCCGAGCGTCGACAGCAGGCTCACCGCCTCGTCTGCGTCGTTGCAGACGAGCATGCGCCGGTGCGGGAACGTCTTGCGGCCGACCTGGAGCGTGAACGCGACGTCCGGCAGGCTGACGTCCGGGTGCGCCTTGAGGTACCCGACGAGGTTCTCGGTGATCGTGTCGAGCGCGGTCCTCGTGCGGGCGGAGAGCAGGAGGAGCTGCCAGGACCGCCCGCCGGGCGCCGCCGCCGCGTGGGGCGCCTCCTCGAGGATGGCGTGGGCGTTGGTGCCGCCGATGCCGAACGAGCTCACGCCGGCGCGGCGGGGCCCGTCGCCGGGCTCCCAGTCCGCGAGCGCCGCGTTGACGTAGAACGGGCTGTTCGCGAAGTCGATCTCCGGGTTCGGCGTCTTGAAGTGCAGGCTGGCCGGGATCTGCCGGTGGCGGAGCGCCTGCACGACCTTGATCACGCCGGTGATGCCGGCGGCGACGTCGAGGTGCCCGACGTTCGGCTTGACCGAGCCGAGCGCGCACCAGCCCTTGCGCTGGCCGCGGGACCGGGCGCGGAACGCCCGGGTGAGCGCCGCGACCTCGATGGGATCCCCGAGGCGCGTGCCGGTGCCGTGGGCCTCCACGTAGCTGATCGTCTCGGGATCGGTGTTCGCCATCGCCAGGGCCTGCGCGATGACCTGCGCCTGCCCCTCCACGCCCGGCGCGGTGAACCCGATCTTGCCCGAGCCGTCGTTGTTGACGGCCGAGCCCCGGATCACCGCCTCGATGTGATCGCCGCTGTCGAGGGCGTCCTCGAGCCGGCGCAGCACGATGACGCCCGCGCCGTTGCCGACCACCGTCCCCTGCGCCTCGGCGTCGAACGCGCGGCAGCGCCCGTCGGGCGAGAGGATCATGCCGTGCCGGTACAGGTAACCCGACCGCGTGGGGACGTTGATGGCCACGCCGCCGGCCAGCGCCATGTCGCACTGGTAGGTGAGCAGCGCCTGGCAGGCCATGTGGACGGCCACGAGCGAGGTGGAACAGGCGGTCTGGACCGCGACGCTCGGCCCGCGGAGGTTCAGCTTGTACGAGGTCCGCGTGGGCAGGAAGTCCTTGTCGTTGGCGACGTAGACTTGATAGTCCATCGCCTTCCTGAGCTCGTGGTTCGGGTAAAGGTTGCTCAGGAAATACGTGTCGTGGCCGCTCGCGCCCGCGTAGACGCCGATGGTCCCCTTGAACGCCTCGGGGTTGTACCCGGCGTGCTCGAGCGCCTCCCACGCGCACTCCAGGAAGAAGCGGTGCTGCGGATCCAGGATCTCGGCCTCTCGCGGGGTCATCCCGAAGAAGGCCGCGTCGAACCACTCCACCTCGTCGAGCACGGCCCGCGCGCGGACGTAGCTCGGGTCCGAGGCCACCGCCGGGCGCACGCCCGCCGCGGCGAGATCCTGATCCGAGAGCGCCGCGATCGACTCGACCCCATCGCGCAGGTTCTGCCAGAAGGCGTCGACGCTCCTCGCGCCCGGGAAGCGGCCGGCCATCCCGATGATCGCGATTTGGTCCTCCGGGACGGGTTGATCAAGCGGATCCATTCTGTCTGCTCTTGGCTGCCTGCTTCTTTCGTTTCAGGATCTCTCGCTGCTTCAGCGCCCGGGCGTCGGCCTCCGAGAGGTCGCTCCCGCCGCCGCTGCCGCTCGCGAGGAACGCGGCGAGATCGGTGACCGTCGGGCGCGCGAACAGATCGACGATGGAGAGATCGCTGCCGAACGACTCCCGGACGCGCTCGTGGAGGCGCATCAGGAGCAGCGAGTGGCCGCCCAGATCGAAGAAGTTGTCCTGCACGCTCACGCGCTCGATGCCGAGGACGTCCTGCCATATCGCGGTGAGCCGCTCCTCGAGCGAGCTCCGCGGCGCCACCATGGGCGCGCTCTCGGGGCGGAGCTCGACGGGGGCCGGCAGGGCGCGGCGGTCCACCTTGCCGTTGCCCGTGAGGGGCAGCGCGTCGAGCAGCACGATGGCCGAGGGGTGCATGTAGTCGGGCAGCCGCCGCTGCGCGTGATCGCGGATCGCACGCTCGAGCCCGCCGGTCGGATCCGCCATGAACGGGCGCGCGCGGGCGCCGGCTTGCGCGGGCGGCGCCGCGGCCCTGCCGCCGTGCGGGACGACGTACGCCACGAGGCGCCGGTCGCCCGAGCGCGCCGGCTGCGCCACGACGACCACCTCGCGCACGGCCGGGTGCTCGCCGAGGACCACCTCGATCTCGCCGAGCTCGATCCGGTAACCGCGGACCTTGACCTGCTGATCCATGCGGCCGAGGAACTCGAGCTGCCCGTCCGGCATCAGGCGGACGCGATCGCCGGTCCGGTACAGCCGCCCTCCCGGCTCGCCGCCGATGGGATCGTGGATGAACCGCTCCGCGGTGAGCTCCGGCAGATCGAGGTAGCCGCGCGCGAGGCCCTCTCCGCCGATGCAGAGCTCCCCGGGGACGCCGGCCGGGACCTCGTTGAGATCCCGGTCGAGCACGTGCACCCTCGTGCCGGGGATCGGGCTTCCGATGGGCACCGTGTGGCCGACCGGGCGCTCCACCGCGGCGCAGCAGGCGAACGTCGCGGCCTCCGTGGGCCCGTAGCCGTTGATCATCCGGCACCCCGGGAGCTCGGCGAGGACCCGGTTGACGTGCTGCGGGGACAGGACGTCCCCCCCGGCCACGATCTGGCGCAGGCCGCGCAGCGCCGTGATCCGCTCGTCCACGAGGAGGTGGAAGACGCCGGCGGTGAGCCACACCGTGGTCACCCCGTGCTGCCGGATCACGCGATCCAGGTCGTCGAGCGACGCGGGCGCGGGGGGCATGACGACCAGCCGGCCGCCGTTGAGGAGCGCGCCCCAGATCTCGAACTGCGACGTGTCGAAGGAGATCGACGCGAGCTGCAGGAAGACCTCGTCCGGCGCGAAGCGCGCGTACGTCGTGCCCTTGACGAGCCGGGCCACGCCCCGGTGCGGCACGGCCACGCCCTTGGGCCGGCCGGTGGAGCCCGACGTGTACATGACATAGGCGAGTTGGTCCGGCGTCGCCAGCTCCGTCGGGTTGTCGTCGCTCGCCCGGCCGATCTCCTCGGGATCCGCGTCCAGGCAGAGGACGCGCGCGCGGCACCCCGGCAGCACCGCGCCGACGCGCACCTGGGTGAGCATCACGCGGACCCGGGCCTGCTCCAGCATGAACGCGAGGCGCTCGGTGGGGTAGGTCGGATCCAGGGGCACGAAGGCGAGGCCCGCCTTCAGCACGCCGAGGAGCGCGACGATCATCTCGATCGACCGGTACATGCACACGGCCACGCGGTCTTCGGGCGCGAGGGCGCCCTCGTCGGTGCGCGCGAGGGCCCCCTCGTCGGGGCCGGGCGCGGCTTCGGGCCCCGGCGCCCCCGGCGCCCCCGGCGCGCGGAGGCCGAGCAGGGTGTGCGCGAGCTGGTTGGCCCGCCGGTTCAGCTCCCGGTAGGTGAGCGACGTGACGTTGCCCGCGCCGTCGTCGAAGACGACCGCGACGGCCTCGGGAGAGCGCTCGACCTGGGCCTCGAAGAGGCGGTGAATGCACGCGTCCGACCCGGGGCCGGCCGGGGCGGTGCCCCACGCGCGGAGCGCGCTCCGCTCCTCGGGCGTGAGCAGCGGCAGCGCCGAGAGGCGCAGATCGACGTCGCGCGACGCGCCCTCGAGCAGGGCCTCGTAGTGGCCCGCCATGCGCTCGATGGTGCGGGCGTCGAACAGCGCGGTGCTGTACTCGATGCGCCCGATGATGCCGTCCTCGCGCTCGTCGAGCTCCAGCATCAGGTCGAACTTGGACGCGCCCGTGTCCACGTCGAGCTGGCTCAGGGTCCAGCTCGGATCGAGCGCCGGCACGGGCGGCTCCAGCACGAAGGCGACCTGGAACAGCGGGTTCTGGCCGGGGACCCGCTTCGGCTGGAGCGCCTGCACGACGCTGGCGAACGGCACGTCCTGGTGCGAGAGCGCGGCCTGGCTCACCGCCCGCACGCGCCCGAGCAGCTGCCGGAACGTCGGGTCGCCGCGCAGGTCGGTGCGCAGCACGAGCGTGTTCAGGAAGAAGCCGAGGAGGTCCTCGGTCTCCGGCGGGTGGCGGCACGACGCGGACGTGCCCACGACGACCTCGTCCTGCCGCGCGTACCGGTAGAGCATCGCCTTGAAGGCCGAGAGCAGGACCACGAAGAGCGTGACGCCCTGCTCCCTGGCCAGCGCCTTCAGCCGGAGCGTGAGCTCCCGCGACAGGGCGACGCAGTGGCGGGCCCCCGCGAGGCTCGGGGCGGCCGGGCGCGGCCTGTCGGTCGGCAGCTCCAGGGTGGGCAGGTCGGCGAGCTGTCGCCTCCAGTAATCGAGCTGCGGCTGGAGGGCGCCGCTCAGCTGCTGCTCCCGCTGCCAGACCGCGTAATCGGCGTAGTGGATCGCGCGCTCGGGCAGCGGCGACGGCCTGCCCGCGGCGAACGCCTGGTAGAGCGCGTGGAGCTCCCTCGGGAGCGCGTCGAAGATGGAGACTCCATCCATCAGGATGTGGTGCACCACCACGAACAGCACGTGGTCGGCCTCGTCGAGCCGGACCAGCGTGGCCCGGAGCAGCGGGCCGCGGGCGAGATCGAACGGGCGCCGGGCCTCGTCTGTGGCGAGCGCGACGGCGCGCCCCCACCGCGCTTCAGCCGATAGCGCCGGCAGCGCGGTCAGCTCGACGACCGGCAGATCGAGCGGCGCCGGGGGCAGGATCTGCTGCACGGGCTCGCCGCCGACGACCGCGACGACGCTCCTCAGGATCTCGTGGCGCCTGAGGAGCTCGTCGAGGGCGCGCCCCAGGACCGGGACGTCGAGGGGCCCGCGGAGGCGCAGGGAGAACGGCTCGTTGTAGAACAGCGCGCCCGGGTGGAGCGAGGCGTGGAGCCAGATCTGCCGCTGCCCGTGCGAGAGGGGGATGGGCCGGTCGCGCGGCGCAGGCCGGATGGTCGCGGCGGCCGGGCGCTGCTTCGGCCGGGGGAGCGACTCCACGAGCTCGGCCAGCGCGGCGACCGTGGGGGCGTCGCACAGGCTCTGCAGGGAGAGCTCGACGCCGAGCGCGCGGCGCAGCCGCGACAGCACCCGCGCGGCGAGCAGCGAGTGCGCCCCGAGGTCGAAGACGTCGTCGTGGACGCCGAGGTGCTCGATCCCGAGCGCCTCGGCCCACGCCGTGGCGATCGCCGCCTCGATCTGGTTGCGCGGCGCGAGGGGCTCGCCGTCGCCGCGATCGGGCCGGGCGGCGTCCGGCGGCGGCAGGGCCGCGCGGTCCACCTTCCCGCTGGGGCCGAGCGGCAGCGCGTCGAGCAGCACGAACGTCGACGGGATCATGACCTCGGGGAGGCTCTCGCGGAGGAAGCTGCGCAGCGCGGGCACGACGGCCCGGGGGGCGGCCGGGGGCGCGTCCGGCGCGTCCGGGCGCGCGACGACGTAGGCGACGAGGCGGCCCTCGCTGGCGACGGCCACCGCCGCGCGGACGGCGGGGTGGCGCCCGAGCGCGGCCTCGACCTCGCCGAGCTCGACGCGGTGGCCGCGGATCTTCACCTGCTGGTCGACGCGCCCGAGGAAGGCGAGATCGCCGCCGGGCAGGCGGCGCACCACGTCCCCCGTGCGGTAGAGCCGGGCCTCCGGGGTGGAGCTGAACGGATCGGGGACGAACCGCGCCGCCGTGAGCTCGGGCCGTCCCAGGTAGCTCCGGGCCAGCCCGGGTCCACCGAGGTAGAGCTCGCCGGCCTCGCCGTCCGGGACCGGGCGCATGGCACGGTCGAGCACGTAGCAGCGCGCGTTCCTGATCGGCCGGCCGATGGAGAGGGGCTCGCCGGGGTCCCGAACCGGGTCGAGCCCGTCGGCCATCGTGGCGCACACGGTGAACTCGGTGGGACCGTAGGCGTTGATGAACCTGCGCCCCTGCGCCCAGCGCGCGGCGAGGTCGGCCGGGCAGGTCTCGCCGGCGACGATGAGGGTCCGGAGCGCGGGCAGCGAGCGCTCCGCGCCCTCGGGGAAGGCGGCGAGCGCGGAGGGGGGGAAGGTCGCGATCGACACCTCCTCCGCGCGCATCCGATCGAGCAGCGCGGGCCCGGGGATCATCTCGGCCTGCGCCCCCATCACCAGGGTGCCTCCCCGGGCGAGCGTCATCGCGATCTCCCAGACCGACGCATCGAAGCTGAGGGACGCGAACTGGAGCACGCGGCAGCCCGGCGCCACGTCGAATCGCTCGGCCAGCGCGCGGGTGAGGTTGGTGAGGCCGCGGTGCGTCAGCAGCGTGCCCTTGGGCCTGCCGGTCGAGCCCGACGTGTAGATGACGTAGGCGAGGTCGTCGGGGCCCGTGGTGTCCGGCGGGTCCTCGCCGCTGAAGCCCGCGGTCAGATCGCGATCGCCGTCCAGGAGGACCACGCGCGCCCCGTGGCGCGGCAGCGACGGGAGCAGCCGCGCCTGGGTGAGCAGGACGGGCGCCCCGGCGTCCTCGAGCATGAAGGCGACCCGCTCCCGCGGGTACGCGGGGTCGACAGGGACATAGGCGCCGCCGGCCTTGAGCGCCGCGAGCAGCCCGATGAGCGCCTCCAGGGAGCGCTCGGCGCAGAGCGCGACGAGGACGTCGCGGCCGACGCCCAGGCTCCTCAGGTGGTGCGCGAGCTGGTTCGCGCGGCGATTCAGCTCCTGATAGGTGAGCCGGTCAGGGCCGAAGGATGCGGCCACGACGCCGGGCGTGCGCCCGGCCTGGAGCTCGAACGAGCGGTGAATGCTGGCGTCCTCGGAGCTGAAGTCGTGATAGGTCATGTCGTGTGTGGTGGCAGGAGTCTCTTCAGGGGCAGAACATCAGCCGCCGTGTGCGAGCCCGACCAGCGACGCGAGGGCGTCACGCATCTCGTTCAGAACCGTCCCAGGAGCACCGGAGTGAGCTCCAGGGCGGCAGCCGGTGACACGGGCGCGCCCCCGACGTTTCAGGGGCGCTGTCGGCACGGATACCATGCTGCATCACGCTGGTACTCACGCTTCGATGGGCGAGTCCATCGACGCCGTGGCAGGGTGACGGTCCACAATTCAAGGCTATTCGCAGCGCAGCCGATTACACACAACCGCGGAATGAAGGTCAAGCGGGACGTACGGCTTTTTTCGGCGTGGAGGGGCATGTGGTCGCGGCGCTGCGTCATGAGGCGATCGCTCCCGGGCGGCCCCGCGTGGCCCGCGACGACCGCGCCGGGCTCGCACACCGCGACGGAGCCCGCCGCGAACGAGGCGTCGGGAGCACTCGTAATCCGGTGGTGATCGACGATTGGCACAGTCCTCGGTCATCCCAAGCGCCGAGAGGCGTTTGCGAGCTACACGCTGGGGCTTCTCAGCGATCTGGAACGCAAGAGCGTTGAGCCGATCGCCGCGTTGGGAGTGTGCCAACGATCCAAGTCGCCGGCGCGAAGCGCAGATCCCTGACGGCATTCAGTTCAAGAGCAAGGTGGATCTGACACTCGACGCGATCGAGCGCGCTGCGGCCGACAACGTGCCGGGTCAGCTCGTGCTTGCGGACGCCGTCTACGGTCGCTCGGCAAAGTTTCGCGACACCGTGCGCCTGCTCGGCTTCGACTACCCCGTCGGTGTGGACTCGATGACGATGGTCGTCGCCCTCGGTCCCGGCGGGCGCTGGAACAAGACGCCCATGACAGCCGACGAGCTCGCGCGCAAGCTTGGCAAAAAGACGTTTCGTCGGATCACATGGCGCGAAGGTACGGGCAAGAAGCTCGCGTCGCGGTTCGCCTTGCGCCGCGTTCGGCTCGCCAATGACGATTGACGATGGCATCCCGGTCGAGGAGCACGAACCGCTGTGGCTGCTCATCGAGTGGCCGTTCGGCGAGAGCGATCCCTCGAAGTTCGCGGTCACGACGCTGGGGACCAAGATGTCCAAGAAGCAGATCGTACGCCAGTACAAGGAGCGCCACCGAACTGAGCAGGCCTACGAAGAGATGAAGGGCGAGCTGGGGCTCGATCGCTTCGAAGGGCGGCGATTCCGAGGCTGGCACCACCATGTTTCCGTCGTCCTGTGCTGTTACGCCTTCATCGTGGCCGAGCGTGATCGGTCTTTTTTTTCCCTCGGCAGACGCCGAAGGTCACGCCCACCTGCTCCGCTTCGCGGCCTGAGCGTCACTTCGCCGACTCGCTCGCGACCGTTCGCCGCGCGATCGCTCGCGCCTTGATCGCGTGGCTGCCTCGTTGCCCTGCGTGCCACCGCCCGCCGTTACGCCGCAGCGCGCATTGGTTCGTGTCCGCGCCGCGCTGACACAGTAGTGGTAGGCTCTTTCGAGATGCCCGTGCCGCCGGAGGTAACGGAGCATCCGCCCGACGGCGTGCTCTAGACAGGCAGACGGCCGTGACATTCCGACCGCCAGTGGTGACGTTGTCGGCTACGTTCGCTGCTCCGATCGCGACGGCACGGAGGACGATGGCCCGGCCGAGCACGACCGTTTCTGGAAGCCGCCTGGCCGGGGAGCGGCGGACGCGAACCAGCGCTCAAGCGCGTCCACTAACCCCTCGACGTCTCCCACGTCGCCGGCCCAAGCAATGCACCCGTCGGGCCGGATCAGCATCGACGGGCCTGCGTCGGCCGGTAAGCAGCGCACCCGCGTGAACCCGGCGGCGAGACCGGCCGCGTGCCCGTCCGGAGACGCGTCGAGCAATATGCCTTCGCCTTCCGCCATCTCCGCGAACAGCGATGTTCGAGCGTCGGCGCGGCCGACCGGGTGATCGCCGATGAGGCGCCCGACCAGGTCTCGCTCCGCGCCGAGGTCGTAGCGCGTGGCCAGACCGCTCGTCAGTCCGTCGAGATGGCCATTCACGGCGTCGATCTCCATCAGCTTCGCGAAGATCTGCCGCATTGCGCTCGACTGCGGGTCGGACCGCGTGAGCGCGACCTGGGCGAGCGTGTTGGCCAGCACGGCCTCGGCCACGGGCCGCCGCTCGGACGTGTAGCTGTCGAGCAGGCTGTCCAGCTTGTCGCCGCGAACGACGGCGGCGAGCTTCCAGCCGAGGTTGGCCGCGTCGACCAGCCCAAGGCTCAGCCCCTGGCCGCCCAATGGCGAATGGATGTGCGCCGCATCACCCGCGAGCAGGACGCGATCCCGGCGGTACGTGTCGACCAGACGTGCGCTGTCCGTGAAGCGATTCGCCTGCTCAATCGCCGTCACGCGGACATCCGCGCCGCTGATTCGGCGCAGCACGCCTTCGATCTCCTCGCGCGTGACGGGCGCATTGCGATCAGCCGGCGGACCGCTGAAATCGTGCATCGCAAGCCAGCGAGGCCGAGGTCCGTTCATGACGACGCCCTCCGGCGTGCGGGTCGCCCCGCGCGGCAGGCGCTCGGGGTGGTCGAGGTCGAGCACGGCCTGGTACATGAATTGGCTCGGCGGCGTACCGGGGAAGGCAAAACCGGCCATCTTGCGGATCGAACTGCGCCCTCCGTCACATCCGACCAGCCAGGCGCAGCGCGCGTGCTCCGGCCCGTCCGGGGAAGCCCAGTGGAGCGCGACGCCATCGTCATGCTGGTCCAAGCCCGTGACCTCGCACCCGCGCCGTACCTCTATGTCGAGCGCGGCCGCCCGCGCGCCCAGGATCGCCTCCACGCCCTGCTGGTTCACCCAGAGCATGCGCCGTTCGGGCTCGCCCGCTGCTTCTGATCGGAGAGGGAGAAGGGCGAAATGCCCCCTGGACCTGTGTGCCTGCGCCCGCCTCTCCACGCCCACCGGTCCCATGGCCGCGAAGTGGCGATCTTCCGCCTCGGCGAGCGCTGGGCCCATGCCCCGGCGCTGGAGCGCCTCCACGCCGAGCGGTCCGACTGCAGTCCCCTTCAGGGCGACGCTTGGCGCAGTGAGCCGCTCAAGCACCATCACACCGGCGCCGCCCAGCTTGAGCTCGATCGCGAGCAAGAGCCCGACCGGCCCGGCGCCTACAACCACGACATCGACCTGCTTGTCCATCGGCTATGTATCCATCGAGTGCTACGTACAAACACCGAACAGCTATCGGGACACAGAAGGCACAGCGGCGGCGGCGGTGGCGGTGGCGGGGACGGCCGCGGCGGGGGCGGCGGCGAGGCGGGGGGGCCGAACGGTATCCAGGCGTGCGTGGATATCTGTGAGGCGCACAAGATGTACGGCCGTGATCCGCCGGATCGAGGTCGGGACGTGCGAAGGCGCGGAGAGGGAGGTGTGCCACCTCAAGCAGGGCCGTTGCCAGGAGTTCTTCAACCTTCCCATGTAACGAATCTCCGGTCACCAGCTCTGGCCGCGTCCCGGCTCCACGGCGCGCATCGTCGAGGAGTCATCCAGGGGGACACGCCGGACCAGGTCATCCCGTCAGGGGGAGACGAGGCCGCCGGGCGGCCTCGCCGCCGGTCACCGCCGCTGGCGCCGGGCGCCCGACGCGGCCGCGCGCGGCTGCGACACCGAATCGCTCGCCCGCGACGCCGGCGCGCCCTCGCCTCCGCGCCGCGACGCGGCGGGGAGGGGATCCCCGATGTCGTCGAGCTCGCGGTCGAGCTCGCCCTTCTCGGTGCGGAACGCGTCGCGCTGATCGCCGGGGAGCTCCCGCAGGCGCGTCGCGAGCAGCGTCTCCGCGTCGAAGTAGACGCTGTCGCGGCTCGCGCTGAAGTGCAGGTGCGGCCCCGTCGATCGCCCGGTCGACCCCACGTAGCCGACGAGCTGATGGGTCGCCACGTGGTCCCCGCGCCTCAGGCCCGCCGCGAACCTCGAGAGGTGCGCGTAGCCTGTCTCGACCCCGTTGTCGTGCAGGATCGCGACCCAGTTGCCGTGACCACCATGCGGCCCCACCCAGGAGACGGTGCCCTCGAGCGCGGCATAGACCGAGGTTCCCGACGGCGCGCCGTAGTCCGTGCCCTCGTGTGGGATCACGCGGTGCAGGATCGGGTGCATCCGCTTGGGGTTGAACGGCGACGTCCGACGCAGCGTGGCGAGCGGCGCCTGCCACGGGCTCGGCACCGGCTCGCGTCCATCTTCGTCGACCAGCCGCCCCGCGGCGCTGCCGTCGAACCGGTAGAAGCGGGCTTCCGGCTGCCCGGCCGCCCGCACGTCGAGCGCCAGAACACGAGGCTCCTCCGGCGCCCTGGCGGCCTCGGCCACGGCGCGGATCACCGCCCCGCGACGGAGCCCGTGAGGGAGGCGCCGCGCGAGCAGCTCCTCGGCTGCCCGCCGCACGCTCGCCTGCGGCTCCGCCGGCTCGCCCGTGGCTCCCACGGTCCAGGCCAGGGCGAGATGCGGCTCTGCGCCCGCGTCGGGAGCCGGCGCTGGCGGCGGCGGCGCGTCCGGAGGCCCGGCGCTCGCGAGCTGCCGGCTCGCGGCGTCGAGCGACCTGTCGATCTCGACGGCGCGCACCGCGAACCACACGACCCCGACGCCGAGCAGCCCGAGCCCGAGCCACACCGAGGCCTCGGCGCGGGGCGACCAGCCGTCGGAAGTGGACTCGGGTCGCTTGGGGCTTCCACCGGGCACCGGAGATCACCTTGCGCTAAGGCACCGACGAGCCTTGTCGGCGGTGACAGGGGCACGAGACATGCGGACGGCGCGCACGCTAGGCGCGAGCGTCGCTCGCGTCAACGCCGGCCGCCCGGCGGGCCCCCCTCCGCGGACGTATCGCTGGGATCTCACGACGGCGCTCCAGGCGCGCGACGCGACGCGCATCGAGGAGATCGCCGCGCGCGATCGCTACGACCCGCCGACCATTCTCGGGAGCGTGCTCCGCGACCGCGAGCGGATGGCCCTGTTGGTGAATGCCGGCGTGCCGCTGAACCTGAGAGATCGTATCGGCTACAAACCGCTGATGCGCGAAGAGGTGAAGGTGGAGACGGTGCGCCGCCTGCTCCACGCCGGCGCGGATCTGGAGGCACGGAGCGGCGCATGCCTGACGCCGTTCATGGTGCGGATCAAGAACCAGGAGCACGCGGGCCCGGGGGGTAGCTGCTGCCCACCCGGGTCCGCGTCATTCGGGGTACGCCGGCCTCGCCTGCGGCTGGGTCTCCGAGCGACCCTCTAGATGCCCCCCGTCTGGATGCCCACCTTCCGTGTCGACGCGCTGCTGCTAGCGGAGGTGCGAGCCGTGAGCGCGAAGCGAAAGCTCTGGCCGGTGCCCAAACCATCGCCGACCAGCGGCGTCTGGCACTTCCCTGTGCCCGCATTCCACACGCCGTGATCGTCCATGGAGAAGTGGTACGACCAGCTTCCACTGACCCACTTGAACACGTCCGCCGCGACGTAGCTGTCTTCGCAGGCCGCTTGCGTGGTCGGCGCGCTGTCGGCCCAGTAGACGGTGGCGGTTGCCACACCTCCAGGAAAGAGGATGTTGTTCACGTCGACCACCACGCCCTTGTAGCAGGAGGGCGTGTTGTACGTCTGGACCGACTCCCAGTCGGCAGAGCCGGTGAAGGAAACCGTGGCGGTAGCGCCGGCGCATTCGACCCCCATCGCTTGCTCCGTCTCGACAACCTCTTCCTCGAAGCCCTCGCCCTCCGCGCTCCCGAGACAGCCCGAGAGTACCAGCGCGCCCGCGCAGACCGACACGATGCCCATACGCGAGATGACTCGTCCCATGTTCATTCTAGATCTCCCTAAATCGACGTTGGTCGACAATCGCCGGCTCCAGGCCACATCGTGCGGCGCCGCTCGTGGTGGCCCGAACGCCTGATCCGCTCGTAAGAGACACACTTCGTGAACGCGGCAGGCTCCGCACATCCGTCGTCTTCGACGACGCTCCAGGCCAGCCGCCCCGGACGAAAAGCAATTTAGATGCCATCGCCAGGAGAGCGGCTCAGGCTTCGCTCGGCCGCGTCCAGCGCACTGCAGGCGGCGCCTTGCGGGCCGATTCCGCCGCGTCTCCGTCGGCGTGGGAAGAACGCAGGGCCCCCTCGAAGTCTGCCATGTGCCACTCCTTCTCAGGTGGCGACCTCCCTGAGATGCCGTCTCGACAGGTATCCTCAGGGCGAGAGAGCGGCATCAGCCGGCGCTGAGCAAGAGGCTTCTCCTGACGTGCGACGTCAGGACGACGCCGGGGTGCGGTCAGGACACGGTGGAAGGCGGGGTGCTGGCACGCTGGCACGCTGGCACGCTGGCACGCTGGCACGCTGGCACCTCTTCCACAGGTTCGGTCGACACCATCGCACAGCCACGACGTGGTCGTGCCATCCAGAAAACGCGCAGGTACGCGAGGGTGAGACGACCAGAACAAGGGGGATGACTTGCAAGGGTCCCCCGCCCTACCCCTCCACCGCGCCGGCGGAGACCCGGCGAAGCGAGGGGCACGGTCGACTCCGCTCTTCCGGCGTGAGTGCCCTGGGGCCGATGAAGTCGCCTGTGCGAACCTTCGCCAAACCATGGAGGCGAGGTGCTCCTCGAGCGTGGCGGGTCGCAGGGAGACCGTCGAACAGCCACAGACGCGCCATGCGGCGGCAGCGCGCGAGGACGCAAACGAACGGACAACCAGCAAGAACAGCCGCGTCCGCCGCGTCGTCACGCCGGAGGACATCAACGTCGGTCGAATAGTGCAACGTCCCTCTTGAAGAGCTCTGCGAGCCTCTGTTATGTAGACTTTGTTCAAGGAACGAAGCACGGCCGCCGGGGGGCGGCGGGGGAGAGATGGAGAGGGGGCGAGCGCGAGCCCGGGAGCAGGGGCGTTGAACGCAGCCTGCTCACAGGCGAGGAGGGGCGCTCCGCCGAGCTGCTGACGATGCTCGCCGGCGGGGGCGTGCGACGATCGCCCGGGATCCGCCGATCGCGCAGAGCGCCGCCCGGCCCGGTCGTCGAGGGCCCCTCCGGGCGGCGCGTCATTCGCCATCAACAGCACGGAGCTCTATGTCAATGCAGATCGTGTCCAATCCGTCCGTGAAGGAGTTTCGCGGCCAGCCGCTCGACAAGCTCTGCCGAGAGCCGATGGACATCGCGGTGTTCCTGAGGTGCGCCTCCCGCATCGCCGGCGCCCTCTCGGAGATGCACCGGAGCGGCATGATCCACAAGAACATCAAACCGCAAAGCATCTTGCTCGACAGCGACGCGGGCGAGGCGCGCATCACGGACCTGAGCCTCGCGGTGCGGCTCCCCCGCGAGCAGCCCGCGCTGAAGAGCCCGGGGGTCATCGAGGGCACCCTCGCCTACATGTCTCCCGAGCAGACCGGCCGGATGAACCGCTGGGTCGACGACCGGAGCGACCTCTACTCGCTCGGCGTCACCTTCTACGAGATGCTCACGGGCAAGCTGCCCTTCCACGCGGCCGATCCGCTCGAGTGGGTGCACTGCCACATCGCGCGCGTCCCCCCGGCTCCCTCCGCCCTGAGGCCGGCGATCCCCGAGCCCGTGTCCGACATCGTGATGAGGCTCCTGGCCAAGGCGGCGGAAGACCGCTATCAGAGCGCTCACGGCCTCCGGACCGATCTGGAGATCTGCCTCGCGCGCTGGCAGTCGGCGGGCAAGATCGAGCCCTTCCCGCTCGGCGCGAGCGACGTGCCGGATCGCTTCCAGATCCCGCAGCGGCTCTATGGCCGCGAGGCCGAGAGCCAGGCCCTGATCGGCGCGTTCGAGCGCGTGGTCCTGCACGGAAAGCCGGAGATCGTGCTCGTCTCGGGCTACTCCGGCATCGGCAAATCCTCGCTGGTCCACGAGCTCCACAAGCCGATCGTCCGCAGCCGGGGCGCGTTCGCCTCGGGCAAGTTCGACCAGTACAGCCGCAATATCCCTTACGCGACCTTCGTGCAGGCGCTCCGGCAGCTCGTGCTCGAGATCCTGACCGCGAGCGAGGCGGAGCTGTCCGCCATCCGGCGCGCGCTCCGGTCCGCGCTCGGCGCGAACGGACAGCTCCTCGTGGACATGATCCCGGAGGTCGAGCTCATCCTCGGCAAGCAGGGCCCCGTCCCCGAGCTCGCGCCCGCCGACGCGCAGAACCGACAGAACCTCGTCTTCCGGCAGTTCCTCGGCGTCCTGGCCACCGCCGAGCGCCCGGTCGTGATCTTCCTCGACGACCTGCAATGGGCCGACGCAGCGAGCCTCAGCCTGATAACGCACCTCGCGAGCCACCACGAGGTGAGGCACGTCCTGCTCATCGGCGCCTACCGCGACAACGAGGTCAGCCCCTCTCACCCGCTGATGCTGGCGCTCGATGACACGCGCGAGGCGGGCGCGGCGCTCCGCTCGATCGTGCTCGGCCCCCTGTCGGCCGAGCACCTCTGCCACCTGGTCGCCGGCGCGCTCCGCGCGCGCCTCGAGGACGCGGCGCCCCTCGCGCGCCTGCTCCGGGAGAAGACCGCCGGCAATCCGTTCTTCGCCATCCAGTTCCTGGTGCAGCTCCACCACGAGCAGCTCATCGCCTACGATGTCCAGGCCTCGACGTGGCGCTGGGACCTCTCGAAGATCCAGGAGAAGCGCTTCACGGACAACGTGGTCGACCTCCTGCTCGAGCGGCTGAGGTTGCTTCCGCAGGAGACCCAGGGCGTCATCGAGCTCGCCGCCTGCCTCGGCAACCGGGTCGACCTCCACACCCTCGCGGTGCTCGCCGATCGCACCGAGGCCGAGACCCGGCGGCGCCTGTGGGAGGCGGTCAAGGAGGGCTTCTTGCTCTCCGACGGCGATACGTATCAGTTCCTGCACGACCGCGTGCAGCAGGCGGCCTACGCGCTCATCGACGTGGAGGCGCGGAGCGCCGTGCACCTCAAGATCGGGCGGCAGCTCCTCGCGCGCACGCGCGAGAGCGTCGGTGAGAGCGTCGGCGAGCGCGTCTTCGAGATCGTCAACCAGCTCAACCTGGGCGCCCCGGGCATCGCGGATCCGGCCGAGAAGCGGAGGCTCGCGGCGCTGAACCTCCAGGCCGGGAAGAAGGCCAAGGCGTCCGCCGCCTGGCAGGCCGCGTCGCGCCTCCTGTCGCTCGGGATAGGGCAGCTCGCCGAGGACGCCTGGGAGGCGGACCACGACCTCGCCCATGCGCTGCACTCCGAGCTGGCAGAGTGCGAGCTCCTGAGCGCGCGGTACGAGGAAGCGGAGCGCCTGCTCCTGCTGCTGCTCGACAGGTGCAACGGCAAGATCGACAGGGCGTCGGCCTACCGCATGAAGGTCGACCTCCACTTCAGCAAGGGGGAGGTGCGCGAGTCCGTCGAGGCCGCGATCGAGGGGCTCCGCCTGTTCGGCATCGACCTGCCGCCGCACCCGTCGTGGGAAGAGGTGCAGGCCGAGCACGAAGAGGTGCGGCGCAACCTGGACGGGCGGCCGATCGAGGCGCTCGCGGATCTGCCGCTCATGACCGACCCGGAGATGAGGGCGGCGATGCGCATCCTCGGGGTGTTCTGGGCGCCCGCACTCAGCTCCGACGCGAACCTGCTCGCGCTCCACCTCGGGCGCATGGTCAACCTTTGCCTTCGGTACGGCAACGTGGACGCCGCGACCATGGCGTACGCCTGGTGGGGTATCACGCTGATCAACACCTTCCACCAGTACGAGGACGGCTACCGCTTCGGCAAGCTCGCGCGCGCCCTCGTGGAGAAGCATGGCTTCGCCGCGTACGAGCCCAAGCTGTACTATTCGCTCGAGCTCATCACCGCCTGGGTCGACGACCTGGAGAAGGCGGTCGACCTCGCCAAGGCGGGCTTCCTCGCCGGGGTAGAGCGGGGCGACCTGACCGTGGCCGGCTTCTGCTGCAATCACATCGTGGCCCTCGTCCTCGCCCGGGGAGCGCACCTCAAGGAGGTGTACGAAGAGTCCGAGCGGCGCCTCAGCTTCGTGCGCGCCGCCCGCCTCCAGTACCTCGTGGAGATCATCGAGAACATCCAGCGCTACGCGCAGTGCCTGAGGGGGCAGTCGCGCGGCCTCTCCACGTTCAGCGACGACCATTTCGACGAGGCCGCCTTCGAGGCCGGCCTCACCTCCGAGCGAATGCCCGGGATGGTCTTCTGGTACTGGATACTGAAGATGCAGTCGAGGTTCCTGAGCGGAGACCTCGATCAGGCGCTGTCGGCGGCCGGGCGGGCGCGCGACATGCTCTGGGCGAACCCGCCGTGTCACTGGCAGATCCACGACTACCACCTCTACTCGGCGCTCCTCCTCGCGGCCGCGTGCGCGGAGGCGTCCCCGGAGCAGCGGCGGGAGTACGCGGGCCGGCTCTCGGCGCACCGGGCCCAGCTCGGCGAGTGGGCGGAGAGCTGCCCTCGGACCTTCCGCGCCAGCGAGGCGCTCGTGTCCGCCGAGATCGCGCGGATCGAGGGCAGGGCGCTCGCGGCGAGCGAGCTGTACGAGGAAGCCATCGGGGCGGCGCGCGAGGGCGGCTTCGTGCAGCACGAGGCCGTCGGCCATGAGCTGGCCGCGAGGTTCTACCTCGCCCGCGGGCTGCGCACGGCGGCGAAGGGGCACCTGCGGGAGGCGCACGCCTGCTTCGGGCGCTGGGGGGCCGAGGGCAAGGTGAGGCAGCTCGAGCAGCTCTACCCCGAGCTCGCAGAGCAAAGGGCGGCGGCCGCGACGGCCACCTTCGCCGCGACGCCCCAGCAGATTGACATCCTCTCGGTCTCCAAGGCGTCCCAGAGCATCTCGAGCGAGATCCTCTTGCCGAGGCTCGCGGAGACGCTGATCCGGATCGTGCTCGAGACCGCGGGCGCCCAGCGAGGGTACCTGCTGCGGCTGCGCGCGGACGGCGGCGGCGGCGACTGGGCCGTCGAGGTCGACGCGAAGGTGGGCGGCGCGGGCCCGGATATCGAGGTGCGCCACCGCGGAGACGCGATCTCGCCGGCGGAGCTGCCGGAGGCGATCCTCAACTACGTCAAGCGGACGCGGGAGCAGGTCCTCCTCGACGACGCGACGGCGGACGCGAGGTTCTCGGCGAGCCCGTACATCGCCCGCGAGCGGCCGCGATCGGTGCTGTGCCTGCCGCTCGTGCGGCAGGCGGAGCTCATGGGCGCCGTCTACCTGGAGAACAACCTGACGGCGGGCGCGTTCACGCCCGATCGCGTGGTCGTGCTGGGGATCCTCGTGTCGCAGGCGTCGATCTCGCTCGAGAACGCGACGCTCTACGCGGACCTGTCGCAGGAGAACGCGGAGCGGAAGCGGGCCGAGGCGGAGACCCGCAAGCTCAACGAGGAGCTCGAGCTGCGCGTCCTCGACCGGACGGCGCAGCTCTCGGCCGCGAACCGCGAGCTCGAGGCCTTCAGCTCCTCGGTCTCGCACGACCTGCGGGCGCCGCTCCGGACCATCAACGGCTTCGGCACCGCGCTCCTCGAGGACTACGGGGACCGGCTCGACGAGGAGGGGAAGGTCTTCCTGAACCATATCCGCGCGGCCAGCCGGAGGATGGGGACGCTGATCGACGACATGATGAACCTCTCCCGGGTGACGCGGAGCGCGATGGAGCGGCGGAAGGTGGACCTCAGCGGGATGGCGCGCGAGATCCTCGCCGAGCTCCGCAAGGAGGACCGCGAGCGCAGCGTGGAGCTCGTCATCGCCGACGGGCTCTCCGCGAGCGGCGACGAGCGGCTCCTCAGGATCGCCTTCCAGAACCTCCTCGGCAACGCGTGGAAGTTCACGAGCAAGCGCCCGCAGGCCCGCATCGAGTTCGGCAGCGCGGAGCAGGCCGCGGGGCGCGCCGCGTACTTCGTGCGGGACGACGGCGCCGGCTTCGACATGAGCCGGGCGGACAGGCTGTTCACGGCCTTCGAGCGCCTGCACACGACCTCCGATTTCCAGGGCACCGGCATCGGGCTGGCGACCGTCCAGCGCGTGATCGACCGGCACGGCGGGCGCATCTGGGCCGAGAGCGCCGTGGGCAAGGGGGCGACGTTTTATTTCACACTCTGATGCTCACACTCTGATGCTCACGCTCTGATGCTCACGCTCTGATTCGCAGTCTGATGGATCTCACGATCTCGATACCACTGGAGCGAGCCGAATGAACAACAAGTCGATTCTCATCGTGGACGACAGCGACGCCGAGATGGCGCTGACCATGCGCGCGATCAGGAAGAGCGGGATCAAGGCCGACGTCATGGTGGCCCACGACGGGTACGAGGCGCTCGAGATGCTCCTCGGCGCGGCCCGGGGAGAGGAGAGCCGGGACCCGGAGCTGCCCTGGATCGTCCTCCTCGATCTGCGCATGCCCGGCGTCGACGGCCTGGCCGTGCTGCGGCGCCTCCGCGCCGAGGAGCGCACCCGCCGCCTGCCGATCATCATCCTGAGCTCCTCTGACGAGCTCTCGGACGTGGGCGCCTGCTACGACACCGGCGCCAACAGCTACATCCGCAAGCGCGTCGACATCATCGATTTCACCGAGACGATCCGCATCCTGCACACCTACTGGACCATCGCCGAGCACCCGTCGGTCCCCGCGAGCTCTTGACATGGAAGCTCCGTTGCGGGTTCTCCTTGTCGAAGACTCCGCGGACGACGCGGCGCTCCTCGTGCGCTGTCTCAAGCGCTCGGGGTACGCGCCGACGTTCGATCGGGTGGAGACGGCCGAGGGCATGCGGGCGGCGCTCGACCGGACGCGGTGGGATATCGTCTTCTCGGACCACCGCATGCCGCTGTTCAGCGCGCTCGGGGCCCTGCGGGTGTTGCGCGAGCGGGATCTCGATCTCCCGTTCATCATCGTCTCCGGGAACATCGGCCCGGAGCTGGTCGCCTCCGCCATGCAGGAGGGGGCGAGCGATTACGTCCTCAAGGACGACATGTCCCGCGTCGCCCCCGCCGTGGATCGCGCGCTGCGGGACGTCGCCGAGCGGCGGAAGCGGCGCGAGGCGGAGCTGGCGCTGAAGGAGAGCGAGGAGCGGTTCGCGCTCGCCGTCCGCGGCTCGCGCGACGGGCTGTGGGACTGGAACCTGCTGACCGGCCGCGTCTACTACTCGGGCCGCCTCAAGGAGATGCTCGGGTTCGAGGAGCACGAGCTCGAGGGGATCGAGGCCTTCGCCGCGCGGATCCACGAAGGCGATCGCGAGCGCGCGTCCGCGGCGCTCCGGGACCACCTGGTCCGACGGGTGCCTTACGACGTGGAGCTCCGCGTCGCCACGAAGCAGGGGGAGGTTCGCTGGTACTGCGCGCGGGGGCAGGCCCTCTGGGACGAGGCCGGGACGCCGATCCGCATCGCCGGCTCGCTCAGCGACCTGACGACGCGCAAGAACGCCGAGGCGGAGCTCAAGGCGCAGCTCGAGCTCATCCTCCAGCAGCAGGAGGCGATCCGCCTCCTCTCTGCGCCGATCATCGAGGTGTGGGACGGCGTCCTGACGGTGCCCGTGCTCGGCGCGCTCGACGTGGAGCGCGCGCAGGCGATCCTCGACGCGCTGCTCGCGGCCGTCTCGCGCGCGCAGTGCCGGCAGGTGATCCTCGACGTGACGGGCGTCGCCTCGATGGAGGCGGACACGGCCGAGCAGCTCGTCCGCATCGTCCGCGCGCTCCGGCTCCTCGGGGCGCACTGCATCGTCGTGGGCATCCAGCCGCAGGCGGCGAGCGCGATGGTGACGCGCGGGATCGACCTCTCCTCGATCACGACCCTCGCCAACCTCCGTCAGGCCCTGGTCCGGTGCATGCGCGGCGGTGGCGGCGCGGGCAGCGCGGCCGCGCCGGCGGCGCTCCGGTGACTCGCCCGGTCACGTCCTTCACCACGGCATCGACGCCGTCGAGCGGGGGCAGCGACGTGTAGCGCGGGCGCTCGACAGCACGGTCACGACGTTACGACAGCTTCTCGCCCCCGAAAAGCCGACGAAACCTGCGCCGGATGACAATGGCTGGGTCCCGCGGCGGCTCGCGCCGCAGGGTGGTGCTCTCACCCCCGGAGGCATTCCACGTGGTGACCTCTGCCGACCTCGCCATCAAGGATCTCGGCCCCTGCCGGTACCCCTCGCCTGTCGCCGAGAAGCTCGGCGAGAAGGCCACGGTGTACGTCGGCGAGGCCGACAAGGTGCTGTTCGACGATCGCCTGTCCGCCGTCCTCGCGGGCGCCTCCGGCCCGCGGCCGCCGGCGTTCGAGCTGGCCGGGCCGCGCAACCGCGTCTTCTGGGATCCGAGGGAGATGCGCGCCGGCATCGTGACCTGCGGCGGCCTGTGCCCCGGCGTGAACAACGTCATCCGCGGGCTCGTGCTCACGCTCGCGCACAGCTACGGCGTCCAGCACATCTTCGGCTTTCGTTACGGCTACGAGGGGCTCGTCGCGCGCTTCGGGCACGCCCCGATGCGGCTCGGTCCCGGCAATGTCGAGGAGATCCACCGCATGGGCGGCACGGTCCTCGGCACCTCCCGCGGCAACCAGGACCCGCACCAGATGGTGGACACGCTCGTGTCCCTCGGCATCAACGTGCTCTTCGTCGTCGGCGGAGACGGCACCATCCGCGGCGCGATGTCGATCGTCAGGGCCATCGAGGAGCGCCGCCTGCCCATCGGCGTCATCGGCGTGCCCAAGACCATCGACAACGACATCCACTTCATCGACCGCAGCTTCGGCTTCGAGAGCGCCTTTGCCGCCGCCGTGGACGTCATCCGCAGCGCGCACGTGGAGGCCTCGGGGGCGAAGAACGGCATCGGCTTGGTCAAGCTGATGGGCCGGCACTCGGGCTTCATCGCCTGCACGGCGGCGCTCGCGTCGGCGGACGTCGACGTGGTGCTCATCCCCGAGGTCCGCGCCGAGCTCGACGGCCCGCGCGGGCTGCTCGCGCACCTGGAGCGGCGGCTGGCCCGCCACGGCAACGCCGTCGTCGTCGTCGCCGAGGGCGCCCTGCAAGAGCACTGCTCGCCGAGCGCGGAGCCGATGGCGACCGATCTCAGCGGCAACGTCAAGCTGAAGGACATCGGCCTCGTCCTGCGGGATCGCATCAACGCGTACTTCCACGCGCGCGGGGTCGAGGCGACGCTCAAGTACCTCGACCCGAGCTATCATATCCGCAGCGTCCCGGCTTCGCCGTCGGACAGCGTGTATTGCTGGAACATGGCCCGGAACGCGGCCCACGCCGCGATGGCGGGCAACACCGAGATGCTCATCGGCCGGTGGCACGGCCGCTTCGTCCACGTGCCCATGTCGCTCGCGGTCCGCATGCGCAAGCAGGTGGAGCCGACGGACGATCTGTGGATGGCCGTCGTCGAGGCCACGGGACAGCCGCTCTCGTTCTCCTGACCCCCGCCGTCGCGCGCTCCTGGCCGCCGCCGTCACGCGCTCGGCCAGTTCACCTCGGCCGTGTCATGATGGCCGCCATGAACACCTCGTCGCTCTCGCTCGCGCTCGTCGCCCTCGCCTGTCTCGCCGGCTGTCGCAACGAAGCCCCGGCGCAGTCCGCGCCCACCACGTCGACAACGCCCACCGCGGTCACGTCCGCGTCCCCGACCGACACAGGGACCGCCGCCGGAGACGGGAGCGGCGCGGCGTCCGGCCCCCGGTGCGAGACGGACGCCGACTGCGTCGTGTCGTGCGCCCGCCCCGCGGACTGCTGCGACCAGCTCTGCCCGCCGTGCGACCAGGCGTTCCACCGCGACGAGCTCGCGGCGCTCCAGCAGTGGCGCGCCCAGAGCTGCGCCGCCGCGAGCTGCCCGGTCGCGAAGTGCATGGCGCCGAAGGAGGACTCGGTCGCCCGCTGCGCGTCGGGGCAGTGCCTCGTCCAGCGCGTCCCGCGCGCCGCCGATCAGTGAGCCGCCCGCGCGGGGTGGAAGACCGCCCCGCCCCGCGGTGAAGCCCGGACGACCTCGCCAGACCGCAGCTCACGCGGCGTTTTGTCACACGCCGCAGCCGCGCCACACCGGACGAGCTCGACGCGCACAGCGCCCCGCGCGACCGGCGACAAACCGCCTCTGCGGCACGCCCGTCGCCGGGCTCGCCGCTCCTGGCCCTGCGTTTGCACTGCGCAAATCCCGGCAGAAAGATCACGATCCCGGCGGCGCGCCTGCTCCAGCCCACGGCTGGAACCCGTATTGAACGACGGATCAGCTCTCGCCGAGATCGCCGCGGGAGGTCCCTTGGGCATCGAGATCGAGCAAGATCACTTCAAGACCGTGGATTACGGGCTGTTCAAGTCGCGCCTCCAGCAGAACCTCACGGCCCTCGAGATGGTGCTCAGCAGGCCGGGGTTCGGCCTGGGGGACACGACGATCGGCACCGAGCTCGAGATGTTCCTGGTCGACCGCGAGGCGCGCCCCGTGCCGCTCGGGCCGGAGATCGCCCGCGCGGCGGCGAGCCCGATGATCACACCGGAGATGGGCGCGTTCGACATCGAGCTCAGCACGCAGGCCGTCCCGCTCGCCGGCCGGCCGTTCTCCGCCCTGCGCGAGCAGATGCGCGCGACCGCCGCGTCGATCCGCCAGCGCGCCGAGGCGCGGGGCGCGCGCGTGGTCCCGGTCAGCATCCTGCCGACCTTCCGCCGGCAGGACTTCAGCCCCGCGACGATCACGAACCTGCCCCGCTACCGCGCGCTCGCCGCGGGGCTCTGCCGGCTGCGCAAGGCGCCGTTCCACATCCGCATCGACGGCGCCGATCCGCTGGAGCTGATGTCGGACGATCCCGCGATGGAGGCGGCGAACACCGCCTTTCAGGTCCACCTCCGGGCGAGCCCCGACGCGTTCGCGCGGCTGTTCAACGCGGCCATGATGATGACCGCGCCCGTGCTCGCGGCCTCCGGCAACTCTCCCATCTTCCTCGGTCACCGGCTGTGGCACGAGACGCGGGTCGCCGTGTTCAAGCAGGCCGGCGACGACCGCCCGCCGGGCGCGGACACGGACTGGAAGAAGCCGGCCCGCATCGGCTTCGGCACCGGCTGGGTGCGCGAGGGCGCGGCGGAGCTGTTCATGGAGAGCGTCGCGCTGCACGAGCCCATCCTCCCCGTGTGCAGCGACGAGGACGACCTCGCCTGCGCGCGGGCCGGCGGCGTGCCCCAGCTCCACGAGCTCCGCCTGCACCACGGCACGGTCTGGAACTGGAACCGGCCGGTGTACGACCCTGCCGGCGGCGGCCACCTGCGGATCGAGCTCCGCGCCCTGCCGTCCGGCCCCACGCTCGACGACATGCTCGCGAACGGGAGCTTCCTCCTCGGGGGCATCCTCGCCCTCGCGCCCTCCGTCGCGGAGCTCCTGCCGTCGTTCCCCTTCGGCCTCGCCGCCAGGAACTTCTACCACGCCGCGCAATACGGCCTCGACGCCGAGCTCGTCTGGCCGACGGGGCCGGGGGCCGCGCCCAAGGGCATCCGCGCGCGCGATCTCCTCCTGTCGCTGCTGCCGCAGGTCGAGCAAGGGCTCTTGACCGCGGGCGTGGACGCGGCGGAGGCGCGCCGGTTCCTGGAGGTCTTCGAGCGGCGCGTCGCCAGGGGCGTCACCGGGGCCGTGTGGCAGCTCCGCACGCTGGAGGCGATGGAGGCGCGCGGCGCGCCGCGCGAAGAGGCGCTCAGGATGATGCTGGAGCGGTACATGGCCGAGGTCGACTCCGGGAAACCCGTTCACGCCTGGACGATCCCCGGCGTCGGCGCGGCGTGAGGGCGTCATGACGTGGGACGCCACAAGGGACCTCGCGGCGCGGCTCGACCGAGGGCTCTCCGCGCCGGGAGCGATCGACGCGGCGCGGTTCGCGTCGTTCCTGGAGGGCCAGAAGAAGCTCGGGCTCGTGCACGGCGCCCGCGCGCTGTGCCGCCACCTGCGTCCCTACCTCATCGCGGAGCAGGACTACGCCGCTGTCGCCCGCGCCGCCGAGCGGGTCGCCGCCGCGCTCGAGCGCGTCGCGCGGCGCGCCCTCGCGGACGCTGACCTGGCCGAGGAGCTGGGGCTCTCCGCGGACGAGCGCGCCCTCGCCGCCGTGGATCCCGGCGGGGGCCCGTTCCTCACGGTCGGGCGCCTCGACATGCTGGTGACCGAGGGCGGCTTTCATTTCATCGAGCTCAACGCCGACTCTCCGGCGGGCATCACCGATCAGCTCCTCGTCGAGCAGACGCTGATGGCGCTGCCCCACATGGCGGCCTTCCGCGGCCGGGCGGGCCTCCGCACGCCCGCGCCGCACCGCGGGCTGATCCGCGCCCTGCGCGAGGGGTACGCCGCGTGGGGCGGGCGCGCGCCGCGGCCCACGATAGCCATCGTCGACTGGGCCACGGTCGACACGGCGGCCGAGTTCAAGGTGCTCGCCGGCCTGCTCTCGGCCGACGGGCACCGGACGCTGATCCTCGATCCGGACGAGCTGGAATATGACGGCGCCCGCCTCTCCGCCGGCGGGGCGCCGATCGATCTCGTCTACCGGCGGGTGATCACGCAGGAGCTCATCGGGCGGCGCGGCGTCGATCACCCCCTGGTCCGCGCCTACCGCGACCGCGCGGCGTACGTGGCGAACTCGCTCCGCACGAAGCCGCTCAACAAGAAGGCCGCCTTCGCGGTCCTCAGCGACCCTGCGTTCTCTGGCCTCTTCCCGCCCGAGCAGCGGGCCGCCATCGCGGCGCACGTCCCCTGGACGCGCCGGGTGAGGCCAGGCCGGACCGAGTGGAAGGGCCGCGAGGTGGATCTCGTCGAGCTCATCCTCGGTGAGCAGGAGAGCTTCGTGCTGAAGCCGAACGACGAGTACGGCGGCAAGGGCGTGCTGCTCGGGTGGCAGACGCCCCCCGCCGCGTGGAGGGAGGCTGTCCGCGGCGCCGGGGAGCAGCACGCGATCGTGCAGGAGCGCAGCCGCTCGCGCACCGCGCGCATGCCGACGTTCCGCGACGGGATCGTGGAGGAGGAGGTCTATTTCGATCTCTGCCCCTTCGTCTTCGCTGGCCGGATGGAAGGCGCGATGGTGCGGCTGTCGGCCTCGGCGGTGAGCAACGTCTCCGCGGGCGGCGGGGTCACCGGGCTCTTGATCGTTGACGATGCGCGCCCGCAGCGGGAGGATACACCCCATGTGTGAGCTCCTTGGCATGGTCTCGAACGTGCCGACGGACATCGTGTTCTCGTTCACGGGGCTCGCGCTGCGCGGCGGGCAGACAGGCCCTCACGCCGACGGCTGGGGCGTCTCGCTGTACGACGGGCTCTTCGCGCGGACGTTCATCGAGCCTCACCCGGCGTTCTCGAGCCCCCTCGCCCGGTTCATCCGCGAGAACCCGATCCACACGGCGCTCTCCATCGCCCACGTGCGCAAGATGACGCGCGGGGGAGCGGCCCTGAAGAACACGCACCCTTTCATGCGGGTGCTCCACCGGCGACACATCGTGTTCGCGCACAACGGCACCCTGCCCACGGTCAGGGATCGGAAGCTCCACCTCGAGACGCCCATCGGCGACACCGACAGCGAGCACGCCTTCTGCGTCATCCTCGAGGAGCTCCGGAGCGCCTATGGCGCGCAGTACCCGACCGACGCGCGGGAGCTGGGGAAGACGCTGTACGAGCTGGGGAACGAGCTCGGCAGCGATGGAGTCTTCAACTTCCTCTTCGCGGACGGCGAGCACCTCTTCGCCCGCTGCGGCGACAACCTCTCCTGCATCATCCGCCACGCCCCCTTCGGCGAGGCGACGCTCGTGGACGCGGACCTCAAGGTGAACTTCAACGACGTCCACGGCATGGGCCCCGACGCGCGCATGGCCGTCGTGGCCACCGAGCCGCTCACGCGCGACGAGCTCTGGAGCAAGGCGACCCCCGGCACGCTGTGGGTCTTCCGCGCGGGCGAGCTCCTGGCGACGTTCCCTGGTGCGTCCGCGCGCGGCTCGCTCGCCGATGACGCCGGGCAGGGCATCGCCGAGCAGGGCCGCTCCTGCTGAGCTGCGCTGGCCGGAGGGGGGCGTCTCCGCGGCGCCGGGCGGCGGCGCTCTTCAGCTGCGCGGCCGGACGAAGAGGCTCCGGAAGAAGTCGCCGAGCGTGTGCTCCTTGTAGTCGCGGAACTCGCCGGCATCGAAGTAGACGCCGCCGCACACGCTACAGGTCTCGTACCAGATGTGCGCCTGCTGGGGGTCGACCATGCGCACCATCGGCGTCGTGCAGCGCGGACACGGCACCTTCCGGATCTCGTTGTTCTTCCTCCCCACCGCGGGATCGCCAGTGTCGATCTGCTGGGAGCCCTCCATCGCCTTGAGCGACTCCTTCTCGCGGCTGTCGAACCAGATGCCGCCGCAGGCGGTGCATCGGTCGACGTCGATCCCGCCGTAGGTGATGATCTCCATCGAGGCGGTGCATTTCGGGCAGTTCACGTCGCGCTCCAGTGCGGCCGGCGCCGCGATCTGGGGCGAGGCTACCAGAGGAGCCGGATGCCGTGAAGGGCGGAGCGGCCGCCGGCGCGGCTCATGCGTAGGACTCCGGCGCGAGCCGCACCTTCTGGATGAGCTGCGGATCGTGGCCGAGGAGGAGCTCCGCGTCGCGCTCTCGCGCGATCTGCTTGAGCCGGCGGATGCTTGCGAGCGCGGCCTCGTCGTCGACGCTCTCGCCGGGGAGCACCTCGTCGGTGAAGTTCTCCGCGAGATCGCCCGCGTCGCCCACGAGCACGACGCTGCCGGTCTCCTCGAGCGTGACGACCACCGACTGGTGGCCGGGCGTGTGCCCGCGCGTCAGGACGACCTCGAGGCCGGGCATCGCCTCCCAGTCGCCCTCGACGAGGTCCCAGCGCAGGTCAGGCAGGTCGTAGTCGCGTTCGAACCAGGCGGGTCCGTGGTCCGGGCTGAACGCGTACGCGTGCTCCGCCCGCTGCACCGAGATGCGCGCGTGGCGGAACATCCCGAGGTTCCCCGCGTGGTCGAGGTGCATGTGCGTCAGGATGACGTGACTCACGTCCTCTGGCCGCACCCCGATCTGCTCGAGCTGGTGGGCGAGCTCGTGCTCGGGGAGGATGACCGGCGGGCGGATCCCGCGCTTCGTGTAGTGCTCCTCGCGCAGCGCCGGGTCGTGGACGAGCGCGCTGTTCAGCCCCGCGTCGACGAGCACGTACCCTCGCGCCGTCTCGAGCAGGTAAGCCGAGACCGGCTCGGCGAGGATGAAGCGCCCCCCGCGGTCGCGCGTCGAGACCGTCTTCTCCAGGATCTCGAAGCCGCAGAGCAGCACATGGAGCCTGGAGACTTCGGTGCTCATCGCGCGGCCTCTCCTCGTCTCATCGTCTCATCATCTCGGGTTCCGGCGGACCTACGCCGCGGGGTGTGCCAGCTTCGAGTACTTCGTGCAAAAGAACATGTACACGCCGTAGGCGCACAGGCCGGCCGCGACGAGCACGAGCAGCGCCGTCCCGAAGGGCGACTCGGCGACGGTCGCGAGCGCCTCGCGGACCCCCTTCGACTGGCCGGGATCGTGGGCGAGCGCGGCCTTGATCAGCGCCGCGCCGATGATGCTGAAGACCACGCCGCGCGACACGAGCCCGACGCGCGCCATGCGGAACACCCAGGTGCGTTCGGGCGGGCTCATGGCCTGCGTGCTGAGGTCCTTCGCGAAGCGCGACCTCATCGCCTTGCGGAACTGCTGGACGGCGACGCCGATCACCGCGAGCCCCGCGATGCCGACCAGGACGCCCCCGAACGGCTGCTCCATCAGCTTGCCGACCCAGGTGCGCGCCCCGTCGCCCCCGCCGCTGCTGCGGCCGAGGGCGAGCTGGAACGCCGTGAGCGCGAGCCCCGCCGAGATGACGCCGCTCACCGCCCAGCCGACGCGCTCGGCCGTGCCCTTCGCGTCCTTGCCCACATGGCCCGGGTCCTTGAGGGCGAGGACCTCGCGCCACAGCGCGTACCCGAGGAGACCGATGGCCACGATGAACAGCAGCGCTTGCCCGAAGGGCTGATCGCCGAGGACCCCGACCGCCTCGCGCCCGCCGGCCGTCTGCCCGCCGCCGCTGAACGCGGCCTGGAGCGACAGCGCGCCGATGAGCACGTAGACAAGGCCCTTGGCAGCGAACCCGAACCTGGCCAGGGTGCGCACCCAGCCGTTGTTTTCGGGCTGAGTGAACATTTCTCTCTGTACCGGAATTCCCATGGTTTCAGCTCTCCTGGGAATCTCTAGTGCAGCGGGCATGCCACCGAGCGAGCGCGGCGCAGCGGGCGCGCGGCGCGGCGCGCGTCCAGCGGCGTGAGGCGCGCCGCCACGGCGCGGCGCCGGACTGCCTCACTGCGCGTGCCGGGCGCCCGTCGCGATGCTCGGCGGCGCGCGCGGGGGCGATCCCCGGGGTGGTGGCCGGATTTGAACATGAAGGCGGGAAGGCGGGAAGAAAAGATCAATGATCTTCCTGCCTTCCCGCCTTCATGTGAATCACTCCGGGGCAAATTGGGCCACCATCATCCCCGGGCCACCGCCCGCGAGCACACACGCCCTCTGCGCGCGGCGCTCAGGCCCCGTGAAGACCGAAGCATGGAATCGACGCAGATAGGCCACCTGCTTGCTTGCAGCGAGTCCAGCGGGATCAGGGCCTGCCATGGCTCCCCATTGCCCAGGTGCCGTTGTACGGCGTTGACACACCCGTCCTGGTTGAGGTCTTCTGGCCGCGCGATTCGCGCTCCGCACAGGCCTTCATGCGCCCTGAGCTGGCCGCGCCCGCCGCTCCCTCCCCTGTTCTTCGCAGCTCCTCGAATCCCCATGACCCAGACCCCTCCCGACGTAGCGCCGGCGCCGGCGCCTGAAGAGCCGCAGCGCGCCGGGACACCCACGTCCCTGGCCGCGCCGTCGCTCTGGGGCGCGCGCGCCGCGGCCTTCCGGGCGCGCATCCTGCCGTGGCTCGAGCGCCTCCCTCGCCTCGCCGGGGTGGTCCTGCGCGTGGTCGTCGCGCTCGCCGCGGCGGCCGCGCTCGGCACCTACCTCGTGCTCGGGATCATCCACCTTCGGCATCCGTTCGAGCTCGAGTGGATGGAAGGCGGCATGCTCGACGAGGTGCGCCGCGCGCTCGGCGGGCAGAAGCTCTACGTCAAGCCGACGCTGGAGTACGTTCCGTTCCTGTACGCGCCGCTCTACTTCTATGTTGCCGCCGCGTTCTCGAAGGTCCTGGGCGTGAGCTTCTTCTCGGCGCGGCTGGTCTCTTACCTGGCCTCGCTCGCCGCCATCGCGCTCGTCGCGCGCTTCGTCCACCGCGAGACCGGCGCCAGGTTCGCCGCGCTGCTCGCCGCCGGCGTGTTCGCGGGCGCCTACCACCTGTCGGCCGGGTTCTACGACATCGCGCGGGTCGACTCCCTCTTCGTGCTCCTGCTGCTCTCGGCCCTTTACGTCGTGCGGTTCCGCCGCTCGGCGAGGTCCGGCGTCGCCGCGGCGGCGCTCTTCACGCTCGCGCTGCTCACGAAGCAGTCGGCGTCCGTGATCTTCGTGCCTGCGGCGGCGTACGTCCTGCTCACCGAGCGCAGGCGCGGCCTCGTCTTCGCCGCGGCGGGCACGGTGATGATGGTGGGCAGCGTCCTCGTGCTCGATCGGATCCACGACGGCTGGTTCTGGTACTTCGTCTTCTGGCTCCCGCGGCAGCACCCCTGGGTCGCGCAGATGTGGACCGACTTCTGGCTCGAAGACCTGATGAGGCCGCTCTCGGTGAGCTGCCTCCTCGCCCTCTTCTACGTGACGGTCGATCGCGGCGTCTTCTCGTCGAGCCACCGCCCCGCGACGGAGCCGGGCGACTCGCCGGGCCGGGGCTCTACCCCCGCCGTCGCCACCCAGGCAGGCGAGGGCTCGGCCCTCGCGGTCGCCTCCCGGCCAGACCAGGGGTCGGCTTTCGCCGTCTCCCTCCCGGGCAGCAGGTACTTTTACCTCTTCGCGGCCGCGGGGATGCTCGGCGCCTCCTGGGCGGGGAGGCTCCATGCTGGCGGCTGGCCCAACGTGATCATGCCTGGCTTCGCGATCCTCGCGATCCTCTTCGGTCTGGGACTCCATGCGGTTCTCGACGCCGCCGCCGGGCTCGCCGCGCCTCGCCGGCACCGTATCGAGGCCTTCCTCCTCGCCGTGGCGGCCATCCAGTTCGCGACTCTGGCCTACAAGCCTTCTCGTTACGTGCCGAAGTCCCGGGACGCCAGAGCCGGACAGCACCTCATCGACAAGATCCGCAAGATCGAGGGCGAGGTCTTCGTCCCGGCCCACGGCTACCTCGCCCAGCTCGCGGGCAAGCGCGCCTACGCGCACCAGATGGCGATCATCGACATCCTCGGGATCGGCGGCGGGCAGGCTGGCGTCGACCTCCGCGCCGAGATCGAGCAGGCGATCTCGCAGAAGCGGTTCAACGCGATCATCACGGACATCGGGTTCTTCATGCCGGAGATCCAGCGGAGCTACCGCCGCGACGGCAACATCTTCGAGGACGAGAAGGTGTTCTGGCCCGTGACGGGCTTACACATCCGGCCTGACTCCCTCTACGTGCCCAAGAAGAAGTAGCCGCGAGCGCAGCGGCTCCGCTCGCCGTGCGCCGCTGCGGGGGCGCCGCGGGAGGACGGGGCGCGAGGCGGACCATTCCCGTGCGTCACGTGTGCATGACACCTGGCCAGGATCGCCCGAGAGAGACCTACCGTAGGCCCCCGCGGAGGGTGCTCGTCGCGCGGGGTGGGGACGGGCTGATGTTCGAGCGCAATCGAGGGTCGCCTAGCGCTTGCGCTCCGCGAGCCGCTGGCGCTCCGCGAGCCGCTGGCGCCCCGCTGTGCGGGAGTCTTCGCCTTCCTGGCGGGCGCGGCGCAGCCGTGGGCGAGCCTACCGTAGGCCCCCGCGGAGGGGGCTCGTCGCGCGGGGTGGGGACGGGCTGATGTCTGAGCGCAATCAACGTCCTGTGTCCGTCGTGCGCAGCACGACGGGCACAGGACGTCTCACGCGAGTTCAGCCCGTCCCTGCCCCGCGCGACGAGCCCCCTCCGCGGGGGCCGGCCGTCCTGGATCCCCGGCGAAGCTCCGCGAAGCCCATCTCTTCCCCGCTCGGAAAACGGACAAAAAAAAAGCCCGCACGACGTCCGCCATGCAGGCTCTCGAATCTTGAAGCGTCGCCACGCTGCGACACGCTGCTCACACCCGAGCTCCGGGCGCGATGCTCGTCACGTTCCATGGAGTATGGTCAAGCCGCACGACCTATTAGTACCGGTTAGCTCCTCCGATTGCTCGGCTTCCACACCCGGCCTATCAACCTCGTGGTCTACGAGGGGTCTTTAGGGGCCTTGCGGCCCGGGACACCTAGTCTTGAGGCCGGCTTCCCGCTTAGATGCTTTCAGCGGTTATCCGTTCCGTACATGGCTACCCGGCTATGCCCTTGGCAGGACAACCGGAGCACCAGAGGTACGTCCACCCAGGTCCTCTCGTACTATGGGCAGCTCCTCTCAAGTGTCCTACGCCCACGGCAGATAGGGACCAAACTGTCTCACGACGTTTTAAACCCAGCTCGCGTACCGCTTTAATCGGCGAACAGCCGAACCCTTGGGACCTGCTCCAGCCCCAGGATGCGATGGGCCGACATCGAGGTGCCAAACCGCGCCGCCGATATGAACTCTCAGGCGCGATCAGCCTGTTATCCCCAGAGTACCTTTTATCCGATGAGCGATGGCCCTTCCATACAGAACCACCGGATCACTAACGCCTGCTTTCGCACCTGTTCGACCTGTCGGTCTCACAGTTAAGCTCCCTTGTGCGTTTGCACTCTACGCCTGGTTTCCAATCAGGCTGAGGGAACCTTCGCACGCCTCCGTTACTTTTTAGGAGGCGACCGCCCCAGTCAAACTGCCCACCAGGCAGTGTCCCCGACCCAGTTCATGGGCCCAGGTTAGATTTCCAGAATACCCAGGGTGGTATTTCAACGTTGGCTCTGCCGAACCCAGAAGCCCGGCTTCATAGCCTCCCACCTATCCTACGCAGAATATCCCGAAAATCACTGCCAAGTTGCAGTAAAGGTTCATGGGGTCTTTCCGTCTTGCCGCGGGTAGAGGGTATCTTCA
>NZ_CP150361.1:0-3800000 GCF_051521595.1 Sorangium sp. So ce1153 | reverse complement strand
ATGCTTGACACCGGCGTGTCAACGGTGGTGCCGCAGCCCACCCACCGAAGCTGCTCACGAGGAGGAGCACCAGAGCCGCAGCCGAGCTGGTTCGCGGTGCCGCCGGCGCCGGCGCGGTGGCGCAGCGCGCCGCGGCGCGGGAGCACCGCGTCCGGCTGCTCCTTGCTGCCCGGGTGGCCTGGCCCCCTTGCTGCCCGGGTGGCCTGGCCCCCCGCCGGCAGTCGGTTGAGGTAGCCTTTCCCCCGTGCCTTCGGGTTCTTCAGGTGACGCATCGAAGCACGGCGCCACGCGGAGCGTCGCCGCACGGCGCCGTCGTGGCCGGAGCCCGGCAGCGCGTCGCGGCCTGGTCGGGGTGGCCGCCGGGCTGCGCTTACCGCGGGTGCTTGCCAGGGACGTGACCGTCGAGCAGCGGACGGTGCGGGTGTCTGTCAGGACCGTAGCCGTCGCGCAGCGGGCGAGCACAGCGGGGGACGGATGGTCGTGCATCTAGAACGGGTGCTCGGCGGGAGGTACCAGCTCGTTCGGCTGATCGGCATGGGCGGGATGGGGCAGGTCTGGGAGGCCCTCGACCTCCTCCTCGACCGGCGCGTCGCCGTGAAGATGCTGGCCTCCGGCCCGACCGCGGACCCTGCCGCGACTGCCCGATTCAAGCGGGAGGGCAGGGCCCTGGCGGTGCTCCAGAGCCCCCACATCGTCGAGGTCTACGACGTCGGCGACGAGCAGGACCTGCTGTATCTGGTCATGGAGCTGCTCGAGGGCGAGGACCTCGGCGGCATCCTGAACCGGCGCCGACGGCTCTCGCTCGCCGAGGCGCGCGCGCTCTTCACGCCGGTGCTCACGGCGCTGAAGGAAGCCCACCAGCGTGGGATCATCCACCGCGACCTGAAACCGTCCAACATCGTCGTCGCGCGCAGCGGCGACGGCGCGGCGGTGAAGCTCCTCGATTTCGGCATCGCGAAGCTGGAGAAGCCGTCGGACTTCGACCTCGTGCGGACCGCGACGCACCAGATGATGGGCTCGCCCGTCTTCATGAGCCCGGAGCAGACGAGGGGTCTGCGCAGCCTCGACCACCGGAGCGATCTCTTCTCGCTCGGCGCGGTGATCTACCTCGCGCTCACCGGCGTGCTGCCGTTCGCGCCGGAGAGCCAGGCCCTCGGCGAGGTGGTGTATGCGATCCTGACGACGGAGCCGCCGTTGCCCTCGACCTTCCCGGGTCTGGGCGCCGGCGCCGACACCTTCTTCGCCAGGGCCCTCGCGAAGGACCCGGCGCAGCGCTTCGGGGACGCGGACGAGATGCTCGCGGCGCTCCTCGCGCTCACCGACGGCGCGCCCCCGGTCGACCTCCGCACGCTGCTCGCCGCGCTGGAAGCAGCCCCCCAGGCCGGTCTGCCGCCGCAACCCCTCGCGTTCGCCGCGGACGGCGCGGACGCGAAGCGGATCGTGGTGCTCGCCGCGGGCGACAACGACGCACGGGACTCCGAGCGTGGCGAGGTCCTCTCGCGGACGCTCAACCCGGCCCTCTCGCGGACGCTCGGCCCAGGCGCCCCGTTCCCCGACGTCGGCGCCACCCGTCACAAGACCCTCGAGGCACTCCCCCCTTCGCCCCATCCATGGCTCGCCCTCGGCGGCGTGCTCCCCGGCACCTTGCGCCCGCACGCCGACCTCATCACGCGCTTCCTGCGCGCCCTCTTCGGCCGCTGCGCGCGGGAGTCGGCCCACGTGGCGCAGCTCTTCGAGCCCTCGTTTCCAGCCCCGAGCCATTACCGGTTCTTCGCCGTCTTCCTCGTCGGAGAGGCGCAGCCCGGGCGGCTCGCCACCCAGACCTTCATCCTCCAGTCGCGGTCGCTGGAGGAGCACCTCGACAGGCTCGACAAGGGGTCGCGCAAGGTGGTCCTCGCCATCGGCGACTCCTTCGAGCTCGGCGCCGGCGTGCGACAGCGGATCTTCGCGCTGTACCGCGCCCACAACGCGATGGTGGTGCCCGTCCACGTCGCGCGGCTGCGGGCGGTGGCGGACGACCGCAATCATGCGCTCGACCTCTTCCAGGAGGGGCTCTCGGACTTCAATGCCCTCCCCGACCCGTTCGCGGTCAACGCGCGCGCCGTGGATCCGACGAGCCTGTTCGGGATGCGCGCCCTCCTCGGCGACCTCCTGCGCGCGCTCGAGCGGCCGGCGCTCGTGTCGGTCCACGGGCCGCCAGGGTGCGGCAAGACGTCGCTCGTCGAGATGGCGCGCGGCGAGCTGCTCGACACCCGGGTCGCGCGCGTGCGGTGCGTCGAGCTCGCGAGCCCGTCGATCGACGCGGTCGCGGCCGAGATCGCGCGGGCGCTCGGCGAGCCTGACGGCGACAGGCCGGCCGGCGAGGGCGCCGGCGAGCGGATCGCGCGGGCGTCGCGAGGCGCCAGGGACCGGGCCGCCGGGCAGCGGGCGCTGCTCGTGCTCGAGGACGCCGACGTGATCCTGAAGCCGCTCGAGGGCGCCGACGAGGGCGAGCGGACGGCCGCGCAGCGGCTCTGGACCGCGCTCGGGCGGGCGTGCGACGACGGGCTGATCTCGGTCGTCGTGACCAGCCTGTCGGGCTTCACCCTCGGTGAGGCGAAGATCGCCGGCTGGGTGAACCCGCTGGCGAACAAGGTGCATATGCTGCCCATCCCGCCGCTGGCGCTCGCGGACGTCCAGCGGATGCTCACGGAGCTGGGGATGCAGATCAACGTGCGCTTCGACGCGCAGGCCGTCGCCCATGCGCACGAGATCACCGCCGGCAACGTCTACGCCTTGCGGAGGCTGTGCGGGTACGTGGTGAGCCGGCGGCGGCGCTCGACGCCGCAAGGGCCGCTCGGCGAGATCCGCATCGAGAAGCGCCATCTGGTCGAGGGCGCGCGCGATCTCGCGGCCATGGGCGAGACGTTCAACACGAGCGTGCTGCCCTGGCTCGACGGCACGGAAAAGCTGGTGCTCGAGGCGGTGGCGACGCGGCGGCCGAGGAACGTGCGCGGCGTGCAGCAGGCGCTCTCGGGGCACGACCCGGGCGCGGTGGCCGCGGCGCTCGACCGGCTCCGGCGCATCGGGCTCGTGGAGCGGCAGGGCGAGCGCGAGCAGGTCGCGATACCGCTCCTCGCCGACTGGACGCGGAACAACCTCCAGCCCACGCCGGGCGAGGCGACAGAGCGGCGGGAGCGGCAGATTCGCACGCTGGCGATCGGGTGCTCGATCACGCTGCTCCTCTTCGGCGGCTTCGCGCTCTGGTCGCGGCCGCGCGAGGCGGCGTGGGACGCGGGCGGCTGCCGCTACGAGATCGACTATCCAGGCCGCGCGGCGCCCGGGGTCGAGGTCAGCCTCTACGCGTTCCGCACCTGCGCCGGCCCCCCGGGCGACGGCGAGGTGCGGCTCCGCGCGCGGGCGGGGACCCTGGCGCAGCTCGGCGCGCAGAAGGCCCCTTCGCTCGTCCTGCACGACAAGGGCCTTCCGGACTGGCAACAACAGGAGATCCCCGCCGTGCTCAACGGGCTCGGGCGCAGCCGGTTCGAGCTCGACGTGATCGTCGGGGGCGAGGCGGGCGAGACGTTGACGGTGGACTACGACTGGCTGGCCGGCGTCCCCGAGCTGGCGAAGAAGCTCATCGCCGTCGCCAGCGCGATCCCGGCGGCGATCGCGGCGCTGCTCGCCTACGGCGAGGAGATCACCGCCCTCGTGCGGCGCCTGTTCGGGCGGCAGTAGCGCCGACTCAGAATTTGGCCCCCAGCGCGACACGCACCGTCGCGAGCTTGCCCTGCTCCAGACCGAACCCGAGCGGCTCGTCCAGCGCCACGAGCAGCCCGGCCCGGAAGTACATGCCCGACGTGGGCGGCTCCACCCCGACGAAGGGCTCGGCCGCGAGCTGGAGCTTGTCGGTCTCCGTGAGCGGGAACGCGGCCTGGAGCCGCGCGCCGACCCCGAACCCGCCCAGGCTGCGCAGCTCCGCCTCGTTGCCCTGCTCGATGAAGAACTCCGTGTCGCCGCCGTCCGTGGGGATGGCGAATACCGCCACGAGATCGCTCCGCACATGGAACGCCTCGATCAGGCGCAGCTCGATGCCGCCGCGGGCCCGCAGCGGGACGTGCTCCAGGAGCGCCCGCTGCGAGTCGAAGTACCCGCGCACGGCCAGCGCCGCCGCCGCGGCCGCCTTCGTGCCGTCGGACGGATCCTGCGTGATGGGGAGAGAGGCCGCGAGCCCGCCGACGAGCATCAGCATGGGGAGGACGCTCGCGGAGTAGTGGAGCCCTATCGAGGGGTTGCCGAAGAAGAACCCCTCGAGCTCCGGCGCGACGGTCGCCGCGCCGTCCTCCGCCGGGCCGGGAGCGCTCGCACGGCTGCTCCCGTACGCAAAAGGCAGCTCGGCGTCGAGGTGAAGCCCCGCGACGAGCTTGATCTGGGCGACCACCGCGAAGGACGCCGCGAAGGAGCTCCCCTCGGCGCCGCCGCTCGTCCAGTCGCCGTTCACGATTTCTGGGCCAGGGAGGTTCGCCTCGATGGTGCGGGTGAGCACGTCCGCCTCGACGCCGAGGCGGAAGCCCTGGGACTTCGCCCACCCGTCTGCCGTGACGGTCTCCTCGGCGAGCGCCGGCGCGGCGAACGAGAGCAGGAGAGAGAGGGCGGCGAGGGACGATGCAAGCTGGCGCATGCCGACAGGGTATCGCGTAAGACCCTGTGGCAACAGTGCTCGAACTACAACGCCCCGCCGCCTGCGACGTCGGGCATCACCGTGTACAAGAACGACGGCTTCGACGGCGGGGCGGTCCTGCTCGGCCTGGAGGCCGCCTGGAAGGATCATTCGCCTTCCTCGATTTCGAGCAGCGGCGGGCGAGGCTCACACGTCAGGCCTGCGGTCGAGCTCTCGATGACGTCAGCGTGGCAGGACGGTGTGGTCTGCGGAAAGGCAGAGCTTCTCGGCCGGGGCGAGGAAGTCGTCGAGCTCGCCGGGCTCGAAGCGGGCTAGGCCGATGATGTGCCAGACCGACCCGGCGGGTTCGCGGGTGGGGTCAAAGGGCCCCTCGAGGGGGCCGCCTGGGTGGACCTCAGGGACCAAGGCGCCCCAGCTCTCCGGGGTGGTGAGGAGCACGGCGAGGCGGCAGCCAGAGTCGACGACCCAGAGGCGAATGGTGCCGTCGTCGGAGGCAGAGGCGAGCGAAACGCCGTCTGGGCTGAACGTCACCCTGCTCACGCCCTCGATCCCGCGAAGGAGCTGGCCTGTCGCCACGTCCCACATCCGCACCGTTTCATCAGCGGAGCTGGACGAGAGCGACCGGCCATCGGGGTTGAACACCACGCTGCTCACGCCGGCAGCATGGCCCGCCAGCGCGTGCAGGACCTGACCCGTCGCCGCGTCCCACAGCCACACCGTCGTGTCGTCGGAGCCGGAGGCGAGCACGCGACCATCGGAGCTGAACGCCACGCTGCTCACGCCGGCAGCATGGCCCTCGAGCGCGTGCAGGACCTGGCCCGTCGCCACGTCCCACAGCCGCACCGTCCTGTCGTCGGAGCCGGACGCGAGCGAACGACCGTCGGCGCTGAACGCCACGCTGCTCACGCCGGCAGCATGGCCCTCGAGCGCGTGCAGGACCTGGCCCGTCGCCACGTCCCACAGCCGCACCGTCCTGTCGTCGGAGCCGGACGCGAGCGAACGACCGTCGGCGCTGAACGCCACGCCATTCACGCGCTCGGTGTGGCCCTCGAGCGCGTGCAGGACCTGGCCCGTCGCCACGTCCCACAGCCGCACCGTCCTGTCGTCGGAGCCGGACGCGAGCGAACGACCGTCGGCGCTGAACGCCACGCTACTCACGCGCTCGGCGTGCCCCGCTAGTGCGCGCAGGACCTTGCCCGTCGCGACATCCCACAGCCGGACCATCCTGTCGTTGGAGCCCGAGACGAGCATCCGGCCATCAGGGCTGAACGCCACGTTACTCACACGCTCGGTACAGCTTCCGAGCGCGTGCAGGACCTGGCCGCGAAGAAACGGGCGTAGTCGCCCCTCGTGGGGTGTCTCGGCATGACCTCTCAGCGCGCGCAGGAACTGGCCCGTCGCCACGTCCCAGAGCCGCACCGCCTGATCCCTGGAGCCGGAGGCGAGCGAGCGGCCATCAGGGCTGAATGCCACGCTCCACACGCTCGCCGTATGGCCCCCCAGCACGCGCAGGGCCTGGCCAGTCGCCACGTCCCAGAGCCGCACCGTTTGATCCATGGAGCCGGAGGCGAGCGAGCGGCCCTCAGGGCTGAATGCCACGCTCCACACGCTCGCCGCATGGCCCTCCAGCGCGCGCAGGACCTGACCCGTCGCCGCGTCCCAGAGCCGCACCGTCTCGTCGTCGGAGCCGGAGGCGAGCGAGCGGCCATCAGGGCTGAACGCCACGCTCCACACGCTCGCCGCATGGCCCTCCAGTACGCGCAGGACCTGACCTGTCGCCGCGTCCCAGAGCCGCACCGTCTTGTCGTCGGCACAGGAGGCGAGCGAGCGGCCATCCGAGCTGAACGCCACGCTCAACACGCGCTCGGTATGGCCCTCGAGCGCGCGCAGAGCTCGACCCGTCGCCACGTCCCACAGCCGTATCATGCCGGCGAAACGACGTCTGCCTTTGCTCCCGCTCGGCCCCTGCGCCGTCGCAGCGTCCCAGAGCCGTAACGTCTCATCCCTGGCACCGGAAGCGAGCGACTTGCCATCGGGGCTGAACGCGACGCACCATACGCCTGCAGTATGGCCCTCGAGCACGCGCACGACCTGGCCCGTTGCTACGTCCCATAGCCGCACCGTCTCATCGTGGGAGCCCGAGGCGAGCGAGCGACCATCGGGGCTGAACGCCACGCTCAACACGCTCCCGGCATGGCCGTCGAGCACCCGCAGGACCTGGCCCATCGCCGCGTCCCACAGCCGCACCGTTCCGTCGTCATGGCCGGTGGCGAGAAGGTGCCCTCCGGGATGGTAAGCAACCACCCAGCACCTGGATGATGGGGGGGCTCTCTCCCACGTGGCGGTCGCCGAGACCGCCGCGCCCTCACGCGCCGCGGAGACGCGCACCTCCTCTGCCAGACCGCGAACGCCGAGAAGATCGGCGCCGAGCAGCCGTGCTCCCGCCAGCTTGGCCCCGCTCAGATTTGCCCTGGAGAGCCGCACGAAGGTGAGGTCCGCGCCCGAGAGATCCGCGCCGGCAAGCACAGCGCCGCGCAGATCGGCGCGGGCCAGCCGAGCGCCCGAGAGATCGGCTCCGCTGAGATCCCGCCCTCCGAGCGCGACGCCCTCCAGGTTCGCACCGCGCAGGTTTGCGCCGCGCAGCTCGATACCCTTGAGGCTCTGCCCGCGCAGATCGCGCTCCTCCAGGTCCACACCCAGCGAGAGCCGCAGCTCCGCCGCCACCTGGTACGCATTGCGTTCAGGCGTCGCCCCCGTCCTCGCCGCGAACACCCGACGGGCCCACCCCTCCGCGGCCTCCCTGCCGGCGAGGTTCACGAAGAACCGCGCCATGAGCGGGCTCATCGTATCCACGTCGAGCACGGGTGCACTCTCCGTCGCGGTGAGCTCCTCGGCCGCCTCGACCACAACGAGCCACTCCATCACGGAGCGGTGGACGAACGAGAACATCCCTTCCGCGCTGCGCTTGAGCAGCGAGCGCGACCCCAGCACGAGACGCGCCTCCTCCTCGGAGAGCGCCTGCTTCGGTCCCTCCAGCCGCGGCACCAGCGCCTTGGGCAGGCTAGCGAGATCCACCACGTTCCCCGGGGTCTCCCAGAGCTTGCGGGCGAACGCGCGCACGGCGCGCCAGAGGCTTTCTTTCTTCACCTGAGTCCGCGCGCATTCCCCTTCCAGCCAGCGATCGATCAAGACTTCGTACAGCTTGGCCGGCGTGATCTCTCCCGCCGTCTTCCTCGCCAGCTCGAGACGCTCCGGCTCCAGTTCGGCGATGAAGCTCAGCATCCGCGGGTTGTGCGAGAGCCCGAGCAAATCCTTCACGTCGTCGATGAGCTGGTACCGCGCTGCGGCTTCGGCCTCGGTCTTCAGGCGATTGCGCAGGAACTGGCGAATCTGCGTCTCCTCGAAGGGGCAAAGCTCCACGAGCCGATAGCCCTGGAGCCGCTCGGCGTTCCGCGCCAGCTCGAGCTTCACCTGCCCATCGTCGAGGAAGTGCTGCCGCCGGCTTGACACGATCACCTTGGCCTTGCCCTCGACCGCGCTCGTGATCACCGCGAAGTGCTGGAGCACCTGGTCGTACGTCACGCGAACGGCCAGCTCGTCGAACCCATCGAAAAGCAGCACCACGCGCCCCTCGTGCAGCATGTAGAGGAACGCGTCGATGTCGACGGCCCCGACGTCGGCCGCCCCGAAGTGCTGGGCGAGGAGCGCCCGGAGGGAGGGCTGCTTCTCGAGGTAGCGCATCTCCACGAGCACCGGGACGAGCGAATCCCCGTCCACGATCAGCCGCCGCGAGAGCTCGCGGAGGAGGAAGGATTTCCCCGCGCCGAAGTCGCCCAAGATCAGCGAGAACCGTCGCTCCGACGTGGCGAGCTGGTCGCGCAGCGTCGCGAGCGCGCTCGGGACACGCTGCGGTCTCTGGCCGGCGAGGCTCACGTCGGCGGGCTGCTCGACGTACAGCCACGGAGGGTACTCGTCGTCGGCCGCGAGGCGCGCCGAGAGCCACGCGGTGTAGCGGCTGAAGTCGATGAGGCCCTGGTAGGCCTCGAACGTGGTGAGCTCGACGTCGAGCCGGTGTGCGCGCAGCGCGAGCTCGGGCGCCGCCGTGGGGGCGCGGTGGATGAGCCTGCACGGGAGCGGGCCTTCCCGGCGCATGAACGGAAGGACGTCGCGGGCGAGGAGCGCGAGGGCCGCATCGGTGACCGGTTGATCGAGCGCGACGAGCAGCTCGCGGTGCGTGATCGGCGTCCGTGAGACGAGGAGCTCGAGGGCGCCGTCGAAGGGGCGCGGCAGCTCGTGATGCAGGAATCGGGCGCTCGGCGCGCGAAGGCGGCTCACCTGCTCGATGCGTCCGAGGAAGCCAGCGTGGTGACCCTCGACGCGAGGGCGCTCGAGCTCACGGGGATCACGCGACGTCAGGGCGGCACGGAGAGGATCGAGATCGAGGTACCTTTGCAAGAACGCGAGCAGGAATGTCGCCGACGCCTTGCAGGCAAACGCCCGAAAGCGATCGTCCTTGGTGTGATCCGCGTGGTCGGAGACGGCCTTGACCACGAGGGAGCGCCGCCCGAGCCGCTCGGCCAGCTCTGCGACGGCCATCCCTTCCATGTCGACCGCGAGCGTGCTGCGAACGGCGCGCTCGAGGCGCTCGAAGAGCGTGGGATCCGCGCGCACCGTCTTGCCCGTCGCCATGGCGCCGACGTGTATCTGGAGGGGCGCTTCGAGCGCACGCCCGTCAGGGTAGAGCCGGCGCTGACGGCGCATCTCCTTGTGCCCGAGCTCCGTCAGCGCGAGCTCGTCCGCGTCGAGATCCACGAGCTTATCCGCGTCGAGCCGCTCGAGGATCGCCGCGTAGTCGGGGCACACTCGCCTACGCTCCGCGCGCTCGGCCGGCGCTGGCGCGCCCTCCTTCTCGTGTGCGTAGAGCGCCTGGAGCAGCCACAGGCGCTGCGCCTCCGGCGAGGGTGGGCGCTGCTCCGCGAGATCGCCCAGCGACAGCGCGCGAGCCAGGAACGAGGCGTCCATCTTCCACGCCTTTTCCAGGCTGAAGGTCTCGAGATCGTGGAACAGCTCCGCCGTGCCGTCCTTTGTCGCGGCGACGAGCTTGCCATGGTCATAGCTGTAGAGCCGATCGGCGACGACGATGTCCCCGAGGGCGACCTTCTTCCGCCACCCGGCGCAGATCCCACACATCGCGAGGCAAGTGGGGTTCAGCTCCTGCACGAGCTGCTGTCCCCGGCTGGTCGCGGCGCGCTCTCCCATCTCGCCGATCCAGGCCGCGGCGACGGCGAGCTCGCTGCCATCGTCGTGCCGGAAGCGGCGCCTGAAGTAGCGAAAGCGCTGCTGATCCCGATGTTCCTCCCATCCAGGCCGCCCTCCGTCGCCGAGCGCGAGCAGCGCCTCGAGCTCATCGTGTAGCGCTGTGAGGATTACGACGTCCGTGCGTTCTGCCGCGGTGTTCGGCGCGTGCGCTGGCTCACGCATGGTCAGCCAACGTTCGATGGGACGCACGGGAGGGGCAGCGCCCGCGCAGGAGCTCGACGCGATGCGCCGTGAGCCCGGCCGCGATCGCGGCCGAGCTCACGGTGTGGATGTGCCGCTCGTCGAGAGGCTCGGAGGGCATGGGGGGTAGATACTCTACTTCTTCGCCTTCTCGTCGAGGAAGCCGGTCACCCACGCGAACGGAGCGTTCCAGTTGATCGTGATCTCGTTCACGCTCCAGGCCTCGATGTGGTCGACGAAGCACCGCTGCGCGACGCACCCCTTGAGGCCGGCGCTCTGGACATGGGGATCCTGGAGCGAGGAGTTCGGGCCGCCGGACACGGCGCCGGGCGGCGCGCTCGGGTACTTGCTGTTCGCCTGGTGGGACCAGAAGCGGTGGTGCGGGTTCTGGAGCGGCTTGTCGCCGTAGCCGGTCACGTACGACTGCCCGAGCGGGTTGCGCCCGAGGAGGTAGTCCATGCCGAGCACCACGCCGTCGAGGTACTTCTGCTGCTTCGTGAAGTCGTGGGCGAGCGCCACCACGACCATGTTGTTCAGCACGAAGGAGTTCGAGCCCCACTCGTACTTGCCCGCGGGCGTCCGCTGGACGAGCGTCCGGTAGCCCTCCTTCTCGGCGATGGCGAGGTACTGGTCGGCGGCCTTCACGATGCGGTTCCTGAGCTGCTGCTGCCACGCCGCGTCGACGTTGCCGGGCACGATCGCCAGCGAGATCTGACCCAGCGCGTCCGTGACCTTCCAGTTCATCGACGAGGCCACCCCGTCGACCTCCGTCGGGAACCGCGCGTTGAGCGGCGAGGCCTGGAGGTACTGCTTGTACTCCGGCTTCCCCGTCGTCACGAAGAGCTCCGCCGCGGCCCAGTAGAAGTCGTCCTTGACGTCCGTGTCGTCGTAGGGCCCGCCGCCCTTGTCGCCGCCGGGGGGCGCATAGAGGGCCGGGTTCTGCTTGGCCGCCGCCCAGGCGCGCTCGGCGGACTTCAGGCACCTCGCCGAGAACGCCGCGTCCACCGTCTTCCAGACGCGCGCGCACTGCGCGGCCGTGGCGGCGACGTTGAGCGTCGCCGCCGTGCTCGGCTTGTGGAGCGAGCGCGTCATCTTGTCCTCGTGCGGCGCGGTGCCGAGGCCAGTCCACGCGTCGTCGTGCATCTTGTGGTGGACCATGCCGGCGAGCGGCTTGCCTTCAGGCACCTGCATGCCCATCAGGAACTCGAGCTCCCAGCGCGCCTCGTCGAGGATGTCGGGCACGCCGTTCTTGCCCTCGGGGATATTGAGCTTGCCGTCCGCGAAGTCGGCGCTCGAGGCGCCGAGGTGCTTCGTGCGCTCGTACCAGTCGAGCAGCGTCCACACCGAGATGCCGCCGTTGACGACGTACTTGCCGTGGTCGCCGGCGTCGTACCAGCCGCGGGACGCGTCGAGCGCATAGTCGCAGCCGCTGCCCTGCAGGCAGCGCGTGCTCTTGTCCTGGGGGTGCCCGGCCGGGCGCGCCAGCTCGGGCTTGCCCGCATACGGCATCTTGATCTCGATGCCGCTCCGGTTGTGGTAGAAGTACGCGAGCGCGTCGTACTTGAGCTTGTGGTAGATGCCGGCGCCGATGTCGAAGGGGAAGCTCTTCTCGTCTCCCACCTTGAGCACGTAGCCCTCGCCCGGCGCGTTGAACGCGGTGAAGTCGATCAGGTGGACGTTGTCGCCGGACGCGCCGTCCTTGCCGAAGACCCTGGTCTGGCCGCGCGAGACCGACTTGCCGGAGCCGTCGAGCAGCTCCCAGGCGAGCGGCGCGGTCGCCGCGTTGCTCACGCTGGCGATCTTGACCGCGCCCGGCAGATACCCGACCTGATTCACGGCGATCTTCGGCGCCGCCGCCGCCGTCTCGGCCGCGGCGCTCTTGAACTCCGGATCATCCAGGCGGATGTCGTCGATGCAGACCTCGAAAGGCTCCTTGGCCGACGCCATCTCGCCGCCGATGTGGAAGGCGAGCTCCGCCGTGGGATCGTCGGCCTTCGCCATCGAGAACTTGCCCGTGTAGGTCTTGGGCGAGGTCCCGAGCACCACGGTGTCCGACCAGTATTCCTCGTACGGCGGGCCCGACATGCCGACCTTCGGGCGCGCCTTCGTGGGCGAGGAAGCCCAGGCCTTGTACTGGACCGTGTAGCTGTGGCCCTTCTGGATCACCATCTCCCGGTGGCGGAACTGGGCGTCCCAGTTGTTGGCTCCCTTGTTCGTCACCGTCACGCAATAGGCGCCGTTCTTCACCTCGGCGCTGCCAGCGCCCGGCGCCGTGAACGAGGTGGTCCAGGGCAGGCTCTTGTTGTCGTCGAAGTCGGAGGCCTTGAGGAGGTTGGTCCGCGCGGGCTCGGCGGCCGCGCTTCCGCCTGCGCTCGCGCCCGCGCCGGCGGTGGGGGCGGCCTCGGCCCCGGGGCCCTGCGACGTCGCGCATCCAGCGCTCAGCGCCAGCGCGCCGAGCACGAGCGCGGACGCCCGGCCCGTTCGGCTGAGGATCGACTGCTTGAGATGGGGATCGTTCATGAGTCCTCGGTTCACGACTGGGGGCAATCGACGCATAAAAGCGCGACTTCCGTTCAGGATGTCAAGCGCAATCCTCGCTGGCGCGCGAAATCCGCGTCTGTCGCGGCGCCGCGGGCGGTGCCGGGCCGCCCGCGGCGCGCGGGGCCCCGGCAGACGCAATGGCCGGCGCGGGCCGGGCGGGCGGCGGCCCGGGGCGGCCCAGGCCCCGGCCGCGCCGGCCGCGCCGGCCGCGCGAGGTCCCGGCGCGGCTCTGGGACGATTCGCCTCACGTGCCTTCCGGCGCACCGCCGGCCGTCATGATGTCTCCACAGAGGACCACGCGAGCGCGCCGCCGCCAGCGCGTCGATTCGCGCTGGTGCCGGTGACGGAGTCGCACTAGGCTCTGCTCGGCCTCGCGTCGCACCAGGATCGCGGCGGAGCACACCAGGAGACGACATGGCAAAGCACAGCTTCTCAGTCCCCTTCAGCGGTTCCTCTCAAGACATCGTCGCGAAGGCCAAGAAAGCTATCGAGGGCGCCGGCGGCCAGTTCAGCGGCGACGAGAGCACGGGCAACTTCTCGGTGTCCACGCCGGCGGGGACCGTGAAGGGGAACTATGCCATCGCCGCGCAGAGCTTCTCCGTGAACATCACGGACAAGCCGTTCATCGTCCCCGGGAGCGCGATCGAGTCCCAGGTGCGCAAGTTCCTCGAGAAGGCCTGAGCGCCCCCGCCGAGACACGCCGGCCCGCCCGCCTGTCTCGGCGCAGTCCCCCGAGAACCCCGCCATTATCGCCTGTCCGAGGGGCCTCTCGCCGCGAGAGACCCCTCCCCCCGACGCGCGTCGAGCGCCGCTGAGAGCCGCGCGCCGCGATAGACCCCTCCCACGACTCCCATCGATCACGGCCGAGAGCCGCTCGCCGCGCGAGCCCCGCCCAACGATACGCCGCGAGCGCCGCGCTCGGCAGGCTCAGCCATCGATTCCGGAGGGGGCATATCGGCTCGAGCGCGTCGCGTCAGGCGCTCGACGCGCGCTCAGCCGTTGGCGGGAGATGGGGATAGAAGCGCAGAATCGACCGCTGCTGCACCTTGCGGATCGGAGCGCCGCCAGTACATATCAGTCTGGAACGTGAGGAAAACGCGCTCTGCTCGCAGCAGCCCGCGAAGAGCGTGGGTGTCGGCCGATGTTGTGCGGGGGGACACCTCCCCTCGAGGACGGGGAGGTACGCGTTGCTGAAGCTCCAAGAGGGGAATGTGTGGCTTGGACGGGCCGCGGCGAACAAGGCGGAGGCGATACGGACCGTCGGCCGGGCCATGGTCGAGTCCGGCTTCATCGAGCCTGGCTACATCGACAGCATGCTCCAGCGCGAGCAGGTCGCGGCGACCTACCTCGGCAGCGGGATCGCGATCCCCCACGGGCTGCCGGCCGCGCGGCACCTCGTGCGCGCCACGGGCATCGTCGTCGTGCAGTTCCCTGACGGCGTCGCGTGGGCGGACGGCGAGCGGGCGCGGGTCGCCGTCGGCATCGCCGCCCGGTCCGACGAGCACCTCCAGGTGCTGGCCAACCTCACCGGCGTGCTCGGCGACGCGAGCGCCGCCGCCCGGCTGGCGCGGACCAGCGACCCCGGCGAGGTGATCGCGGCCCTCAACGGCGGGGCGAGCGCCCCGGCGGCGCCCCACGCCGTCGCTCCGGCCGGCGGCACCTCCATCGAGGTGAGCTCTCCGTCGCCCCACGGCCTGCACGCGCGCCCCGCGACCGCGCTCGTCGAGGTCGCCAAGCGCTTCCGCGCCGAGATCGCGGTCCGCCACGGCGAGAAGACGGCCAACGGCAAGAGCCTCGTCGCCCTGCTCGGCCTCGGCGCCGTCGCCGGGGCCCGCCTCACCGTCTCCGCCGCCGGCGACGACGCGGCCGCCGCCCTGGAGGCGCTCGGCGCTGCGTTCGCCGGCGGGCTCGGCGAGGACGCGGCGCCCCGGCCTGCCCAGGCGCCGCCCGCGCCCCGCGACCGCGGCGGAGACGGTGGCGGAAACGGTGGCGGAAACGGTGGCGGAAACGGTGAACCGCGCGCCTCCCACGGCCGCGCGCTGGCCGCGCCGCTCGGCTACGAGGGGCGCGTCGTCGTGGGCATCTCCGCCTCGCCAGGCCTCGTCGAGGGGCCCGCGTGGGCCATCCAGCGCGAGCGCGTCACCGTCGCCGAGACGGCGGCCGACCCGGCCGTGCAGCACCGCCGGCTCGACCAGGCGCTGGCGGGCGCCGCCGCGAACCTGCGGCAGCTCCACGACGAGCTCAGCAAGAAGGCCGGCGCGGCGAAGGCCGCCATCTTCAAGGCGCACCTCGAGCTCCTGGAGGACCCGGACCTCGTGGCCGCAGCGCACGACCAGGTCGACGCCGGCCACAGCGCCGGGTGGGCCTGGCGCAAGGTCTACGAGGAGCGCGCGGAGGGCCTCGCCCGGCTCGACGACCCGCTGCTCGCCGCCCGCGCCGCCGACCTGCGCGACGTCGGCCGGCGGGTGCTCCGGCTCCTGGCCGACGCGATCGAGAGCGCCGCGTCGCTGCCGAGCCACCCGGTCGTGCTGCTCGCGGACGACCTGTCGCCGTCCGACACCGCGAAGCTCGATCCGAAGCAGGTGCTCGGCCTGTGCACCGCGGTCGGCGGGGCGACGTCGCACACGGCGATCATCGCCCGCTCGCTCGACATCCCGGCCGTCGTCGCCGCCGGCCCCGCGGCGCTCGACGTCGAGGACGGGCAGGCGTGCATCCTCGACGGCGACATGGGCGTGCTGGTGGTGCGCCCGACCGCGCGCGACCGCGCCCGCGCCGAGGTGAGGCGCGGGCAGGTGCTCGAGCGGCGCGAGGCCGAGCGGCTCGACCGCTACAAGCCGGCGATCACGCGCGACGGCCGGCGCGTCGAGGTGGTCGCCAACATCGGCGCGCCCGGCGAGGCGCAGCAGGCGGTCGACGCCGGGGGCGAGGGCGTCGGGCTGATGCGCACCGAGTTCCTGTTCCTGAAGCGCGAGTCCCCGCCGAGCGAGGACGAGCAGGCCGAGGCCTACACGACGATGGTGCGCGCGCTGAACGGGCTGCCGATCATCCTGCGCACGCTCGACATCGGCGGCGACAAGCACGTGCCTTACCTGTCGATGCCGGCCGAGGGCAACCCGTTCCTCGGCGTGCGCGGCGTCCGGCTGTGCCTCGAGCGGCTGGACCTGTTCCGCACGCAGCTCCGCGCGATCTTTCGCGCCTCGCGCGAAGGGCCGGTGCGGCTCATGTACCCGATGATCTCCACGGTGGAGGAGCTCGCGAAGGCGATGGCGTTCACCGAGGAGGTGCGGCGCGAGATCGGCGCCGATCCGATCGAGATCGGCATCATGATCGAGGTGCCGTCGGCGGTGATGATCGCCGACCGGCTGGCCCGCGAGGTCTCGTTCTTCTCGATCGGCACGAACGATCTCACGCAGTACGTGCTGGCGATGGACCGCCAGCACCCGACGCTGGCGTCGCAGGCCGACGGGCTGCACCCGGCGGTCCTGCGCATGATCGAGCGCACCGCGGCGGCGGCGCGCGAGGCGGGCATCTGGGTGGGGGCGTGCGGCGGCGTCGCCGGCGACCCGGCGGGCACGGTGGTGCTGGCGGGGCTCGGCCTGGTCGAGCTCAGCGTCAGCATCCCCAGCATCGCGGCGACCAAGGCGCTGCTGCGCGGCATCACCATGGAGGGCGCCGAGGACGTCGCCCGCCGCGCGCTCGCCTGCGGCACCGCCGCCGAGGTGCGCGCGCTCGTGCAGGGAGCCCAGGGGGGCGCGGCGTGAGCGGCGCGGGGGCCGCGGCGGCGGGTCGCGACGGGCTGGTGACGGTGACGCTCAACGCGGCGCTGGACCAGACGCTGGAGTGCCCGGGCTTCGCGGCCGGCGCGGTGAACCGGGTCGCGGCCCAGGCGCTCACCGCGGGCGGCAAGGGCGTCAACGTGGCCGCGCTCCTCGCGGGGCGCGCCGCGGGCCCGGTGACGGCGGCGGGGTTCCTCGGCCGCGACAACGCGGCCCCTTTCGAGGCGCTGTTCCGCGAGCGCGGCATCCAGGACCGCTGCCTGCGGCTGCCCGGCGGGAGCCGGGTCAACATCAAGGTGGTCGACCGGCTCGGCCCGGGCGGCCCGAAGGTCACCGACATCAACCTGCCGGGCCTCACCGTCCCGCCGGAGGCGCTCTCGCGGCTCGTGGACGACCTCGACGCGCTGGCCCGGGAGAACCGCTGGTTCGTGCTGGCGGGCAGCGTCCCGGCGGGGGTGCCCGACGACTTCTACGCGACGATGGTGCGGCGGCTCAAGGCGCGGGGCTGCTCCGTCGCCGTCGACGCCAGCGGCGCGCCGCTGCGCCACGCGGTGGCGGCGCGGCCCGACATGATCAAGCCGAACCAGCACGAGCTGGGGGAGCTGCTCGGCGCGCCGCTATCGGGGGGGCGCGCGGAGGTCCTCCGGGCGGCGCGCGAGCTCCAGCGGTCCGGCGTCGGGCTGGTGGTCGTCTCGCTGGGGGCCGACGGCGCCCTCCTCGTCGACGCGGGGCGGGCGCTCCTGGCGGTGCCGCCGCCGATCGAGGTCGCGAGCACCGTCGGCGCCGGCGACGCCATGGTGGCGGGCGTGCTCGCGGCGCGGCTCGGCGAGGGCGGCGACCTCGAGGCGTGCGCGCGCCTCGGCACCGCGTTCGCGGCCGGCAAGCTGGCCCAGGTCGGGCCGGTGCTGCCGCCCGACGAGCGCATCCGGCAGCTCCGCGCCGCCACGCGCATCGAGCGTCTCGACCTTGCCTGACCCAGTCCGGAAAGAGAGCCTGTCCATGGAGAAGCTGGTTGCGATCACGGCCTGTCCCACGGGAATAGCCCACACGATCATGGCCGCGGAGGCGCTGCGGCGGGTGGCCGCCATGAAGGGCCACGACCTCCGGGTGGAGACGCAGGGCTCCGAGGGCGTGAAGACGCCGCTGTCGGACGACGACATCGCCGCCGCGAGCGCGGTGATCCTGGCGGCCGACATCCAGGTCGACGAGTCGCGCTTCGAGGGCAAGCCGGTCACGCGCGTGTCGACCGCGAGGGCCATCCGCGACACCGAGGCGGTGCTGGACGCAGCGGTCGCGGCCGCGAGCGGCTCGGCCCATCGCGCGAGCGAATCGGCCCACGCCGCGAACGGCTCGGCCCACGCCGCGAACGGCTCGGCCGGCGCCGCGAACGGCTCGGCCGGCGCCGCGAACGGCTCGGCCCACGCCGCGGCGCCGGTCGCGAGCGTCCCCGCCGCGGCGGCCGGCGCGGTCGCCGCCGAGCCGGCCGCGTCGCCCGCCCGAAAAGGCCTGCTCGTCGCGGTGACCGCGTGTCCGACCGGGATCGCGCACACGTTCATGGCGGCCGAGGCGCTGACCCGCGCGGCGCGGGCGGCCGGCTACGAGATCCGGGTCGAGACCCAGGGCTCCGTCGGGGCGAAGAACGCCCTGACCGCCGAGGAGATCCAGAAGGCCGACGCCGTGATCGTCGGCGCCGACACGCACGTGGCGCTCGATCGCTTCGCGGGCAAGCGGCTGCTGCAGACGTCGGTCGGCGAGGCGCTGAAGAAAGCGGATCAGGTGGTCGCGAGGGCGCTCTCGCTGCCGGAGCCAGAGGGCGCGCCCGATCTCGGCCAGCAGGTAGCGCAGGCCAAGGCGCAGCTGAAGGAGAAGCAGTCGGGCCCCTACAAGCACCTGCTCACCGGCGTGTCGTTCATGCTGCCGCTCGTCGTGGCCGGCGGCCTGATCATCGCGCTTTCCTTCGTCTTCGGCATCGAGGCCTTCAAGGAGCCGGGCACGCTGCCGGCGGCGCTGATGCAGATCGGCGGTCAGGGCGCGTTCACGCTGATGGTGCCGGTGCTGGCGGGCTACATCGCCTACTCGATCGCCGACCGGCCCGGCCTCACGCCGGGCCTCGTCGGCGGCCTCCTGGCCTCGCAGCTCAACGCCGGCTTCCTCGGCGGCATCGTCGCCGGCTTCCTCGGCGGCTATGTCGCGCGGTGGATCCGCGACACCGTGCGGCTGCCGGCCAACCTGGAGGGCCTGAAGCCGGTCCTGGTCATCCCGCTCCTGTCGACGCTCGTGGTCGGTCTCCTGATGATCTACGTCGTCGGCAAGCCGGTCAGCGCCATCATGACCGGATTGACCGACTTCCTGAGGGGGATGGGCGGCACCAACGCGGTGGCGCTCGGCGCGCTGCTCGGCGCCATGATGGCGATCGACATGGGCGGGCCGGTCAACAAGGCGGCCTACACCTTCTCGGTCGGCCTGCTCGCCTCGAGCACCTTCACGCCGATGGCCGCGACGATGGCCGCTGGCATGGTGCCGCCGCTCGGGCTGGCGCTGGCGACCGTCATCGCCAGGAACCGCTTCACCGCGCAGGAGCGGGAGGCGGGCAAGGCCGCGGCCGTGCTCGGCGCCGCCTTCATCACCGAGGGCGCCATCCCGTTCGCCGCCCAGGACCCGGTGCGGGTCATCCCCGCGGCGGTCCTCGGGTCGGCCGTCACCGGCGCGCTGTCCATGGGGCTCGGCTGCGGCCTCCGGGCGCCGCACGGCGGCGTCTTCGTGCTGGCGATCCCGAACGCCGTGTCGCCGCTCGGCGTCTACCTGCTGTCGATCGTGGCCGGGACGGTGGTGACCGCGCTGGCCCTCATGGTCCTGAAGCGGCCGCTCGCGCAGCCCGTCGCGCCCCCGCCCGCGCGGCCGTAGCCGCGCGCCCTGGTCCGGCCGCGGCGGCCCTTGCCGCGCGCCCTGGTCCGGCCGCGGCGGCCCTTGCCGCGCGCCCTGGTCCGGCCGCGGCGGCCCTTGGTCCTCGACGCGCGCCGCGCGGCGGTCACCGCTCGACCAGGAGCACCGGGCTGCCCGAGAGGGCGAGCGTCGCCTTGCCGCCGCTCGCATCCAGGGGTGTCACCACGCCGTCCCACGCGTGGACGTCGAACCCCGTCTCGGTAGCGAGCTCGGCGCTCGCGCTCGCCTCCTCCGCGTCGCCCGGCGTCACGGCCCAGAGGGCGATCCGCCGCTTGCCGTCCTTCTGGAAAACGGCGCCCCGCGCGCCCGCCGGCAGCGCGAGCTCCCTCGTCGCGCCGTCATCGTACGACGCACCGGAGAGCACTTCGCCGAGGGTGGTGTACGCGATGCCGAGCTCGGTCTTGGTCGCCTCCTCCACGCGGGTGAGGGCGCCAAGGTCGTGGTAGAGCCCCATGAGCTCGAACACGTCCTCGCTCCTCACGTCGCCGTTGGAGAGGATGAACCAGTCGACGCCGCCGATGCCGTGCGCCTGCGCCATGGTCATCACCTTGAGGAGGTAGTTGCGCGCGTACGTCGGGTTCCCCAGGTCCGGGTACTCCGGCGTCGAGGCGAGGGGCGCGCCGGTCTCCGAGACGTTCCACCCCTGCACCTCCACGCCGGCGTCGGCGAGCACCGCGGCAAAGGCTTCCTTCGTTGCAAGGAACTCGTCGACGGACGCGTCCGAGCTCTTCCGGCTGAAGATGGGATAATAGTGGAAGTCGACGACGTCGAGGTAGGCGCCGCCCTTCTCCGGGTAATCCGGCGTGACGGCGCCGCCGTCAGGGTTGTCGGTGTAACGCAGGATCGCGGAGAGGAACGACGGATAGCCGATGCCCCCCGTCGCGATCCGCGCCTCCGGGTCGGCCCGGCGCGCGGCCTCCTTCGTGACGCGCAGCATCCGTATGTAATCGAAGATCGACCCGTTGAACCGGGGGAGATCGGCGGCCCTGGGCGGCTCGGTCTCCCACGCCTGGGTGACGCTCCAGTCGGCCACCCAGTCGGGCTCGTTCCACACGTGCCACAGGTGGATCCAGGGTTTGTAGGTGTCGACGGTCCGGTACACGTACGACGCCCACGCGTTGGCCGGGTTCACCGTACCGTCGGGCAAGAAGATCGGCTCGTAAAGGCTCTTTGGTATGTAGTGCTCGTTTTCCCAGTCGGCCGCGCCGGGCGGCGCCACGGTCATGTCCACCGACTCGGAGCCGATGAGGAACCCGATGTGGTCGGCCATGCCCAGGGACGCGTACGTCTCGATATCGCCGAGCTCGATCTCGTATCCCCACGTCGCGAGGTGGGCCGCCGGGAGCTTGACGCGGATGCTGCGGGCGCCCGCCCGCGCCGCGAGGGTCGCCTCGTTGTCGTCGCCCCAGGCCGCGTTGCGGTGGCCGAGGTTCACGCCGTGGCGAAACGCGAGAGGGAGCCCCGCGCCGCCGGCGCCGCTCCCGCCGCCGCCAGCGCCGCTTCCCCCTACACCGGGACCGCTCCCCCCTACGCCGGGACCGCTCCCCCCGCCGCCGGGCCCGTCATCGACGCCCGGCGTGCCTTCCCCCGAACCACACGCGATGAGCGCGGAAGCGCACAGCAGAACGAACCCTCGGCGCATGAACGATCCTCCTCCCGGCGGGAGGCCGGGTGGCCAGTATAAAGGGTTCTGTCCTCAAGCGCCGTCCGCGGCGAGGTGGACCTTGAGGACGCTCTCCTCGGCGGGCACGCCGAGCCGGAGGGGGAAGCCGTAATGGCCGGTCCCGCGGTGTACGTAGAGCCGGTCCGGGCCGCGGGCCCACAGGCCGTGATCGGGCATCGTCACGAAGAGCCGCATCGCGGTCCAGGTGCCGCCGAGGCTGACGATGCCGACCTGCCCGCCGTGGGTGTGGCCCGACAGCACGAGGTCTCCCTCCCCTTCCCCGAGGTGGCGGAACGCGCCCGGGTCGTGGAGCAGGATGAGCCGGAGCGCGCCGGGGACGCGCGGGTGCCGGGCGCAGACCTCGCCCATGCGCTCCGCGCGGTCGCGGTAGTGGAAGTCCATCCCGAGGATCTGCACCGGCCCCGCGGCGGTCTCGACGAGCGCCGCGTCGTCCACGAGCAGGCGCGCGCCCGCCCGGGCGAGCGCCGTCGCGACGTGCCGGGGCGACTCGTGATCATGGTTGCCGTGGCAGGCGAACACGCGGCCCTCGAGGGCGCGGAGCGGGGACAGCGCCTCGGCGAGGTGCTCCGCTGTGTCCTGCGACTCCATGGTCAGGTAGTCGCCGGTGAGCACGACCAGATCGGGATCGCGCTCGACCGCGCGCTCGCAGATGCCGCGGAGCCGCGCGACGGACATGAAAGGACCGAGGTGAGGGTCGGTGATCTGGACGATGCGCAGGGGGCGGCGCGCGCCGGGCGCCTGCTCGCGCGGCAGCGGGTGGCGGCGCAGCCCCTCGACGCGAGCGCGGTCGACGACGAGCTCGACCTCCTCGCGGCGGGTGGTGAGCGACTGGAGGATGCCGAGCCCGGCGAGGGCGAAGGGCACCCAGAGGCCGTACGGCGTCGCGCCGAGCCCGCCCGCGATGGCCCACGGGAACGACAGGAAGATCGCCGCGACGAAGTACGACGCGGGGATGCTCACCAGCGCGCGGTAGGCGACCGGGCGTATCCGCGGGCGCGAGAGCAGGAGGAAGTGCAGGTACACGGCGGCCTGGAGGTACGCGAACACCGGCGCGAGCGGGCCGACGTGCCGGAAGAGCGCGCACGAGATCAGGGTGTGGAGGCCGACGAGGACGCCGACGAACCGCGCGTAGAACCGGCCTCGGCGGCGCCTCGCCGCCGCGACGACGACGGCCCAGGCGAGGACCGAGGCCACCCAGAACAGGACGATGGGGGACGGGACATTCAAGCGACAGCTCCAGGCGACTCAGGCGTACAGCGCCACCGCGGCCTGTCCCGCCTGGTCGGAGCCCGAGTCTCCCGCGTCCAGCGCGCTCGCGCCAGGCGGCGCCGGCCGCGCGTCGCGGCGACCGTCGCCGCGACGCGCGTGAGGCGCGGCGGCCGTCGCCCGGCGGCGTTGCGGCACAGGGACCTCGCTGGTAGGCAGGCGCGATGCTCGTCCTGGTGAGGCACGCGCTGCGCGCGGTCGATCTCGGCCACGAAGGCGGCGATCCTGGCAAGGCGTTCCGGTGCTCCGAGGGGCATCGCCACGAGGGTTGCTCCCGATGATCCCGTACACGAGGCGCGATTGGCTTCATCTGCTGGTCTCCCCGCGCGGCTCCTTCTCGCCGGGCGTGATGCGGCGCGTGCTGGCCTTCGGGGTCATCGCCGCTGTGCTCTGGCTCGCGGACAGGTACATCCCCCGCGTCGGCCTCTCGATCGGCTTTTACGAGATCGCGGGCGCGGTGATCGCGCTCATCCTCGCGTTCCGCACGAACACTTCCTATAACCGCTTCTGGGAGGGTCGCACCCTCTGGGGCTCGATCGTGAATGCGAGCCGCAACATCACGCGCATCGTCAGCGCGCACGCCGCGGTGGATCCGGCCGTAGCGCGCGAGTTCGCCGTCTGGGTGGTGGTGTTCGTCCACGCGACGCGGCGCTCGCTCCGCGGGCAATCCGAGCGCCCTGAGATCGACCGGCTCCTCCCCGCGGCGCAGCTCGAGGCCCTGAAGGCGCACGCCCACCCGCCGCTGTACGCCGCGCAGCAGCTCTCCGAGCGCCTCGCGGCCTTCGGGCGGGCCGGGAGCCTCGAGCGCAACATGACGGCGTGCGCCGAGGAGGAGCTGAACATCCTGGTCAACTGCCTCGGGGGCTGCGAGCGCATCCTGAAGACACCGACGCCGCTCGGCTACGTGCTGCTCCTGCGGCGCGGCGTGGCGCTCTACCTGGCCACGCTGCCCCTCGCCCTCATCGACGCGCTCGGCTTCATGACGCCGATCGTGACGATGATGGTCGCCTATCCCGTCCTGACGATCGAGGCGCTCGGCGAGGAGCTCGACGACCCCTTCGGCCATGAGCCGAACGATCTGCCGCTCACGCGCGTCTGCGACACGATCGAGCGCAACCTCCTGGGCTCATCGCCGCTCGAGCTGGTGATGGCCTCGAAGGCCCAGAACTACGAGGACTGAGCGCCGCGCGCTTCACGCCGCTCACGTCGGGCTCCTCTGGCCAGGCGGGGAGACTGGAAAGGAGCATTTACATACTCTCCCTCATCTCCCTCACGCCCCCTGCCGAAGGATTCTCCTACCTTCATCCTCTCGAAGGGAGCTTGAACGGAACGAGTCTGCTGCGATTGTGTTCCTGGACGCAAGGCGAGCTCGCCTGGTTTGCATTATGGCGAGACGCACCGTTGCCACGGCGCGGCGCGGGCACCAGCTTCCGCGCATGACGCAGCCCGCGGTGCTCGGCAGCGAACCCATCCACTACCGGCGTTTGAACCTCGACCCCGGCCGCATCCAGCCCTGGGAGGACGGCCTGCGCACCGACCCGGGCGCGCGCAGCTTCGAGTGGTGGTACCACGACTGCCGTCTTGACGACGGCACCCGCGTCACGATCGAGCTGCACACCAAGCCCCCGGTGGTCTCGCCCTCCGCGCCGCTCACGCCCTTTGTCTCGCTGGTGATGCTCCGCCCCGACGGCTCGCTGCTGGTGAAGAACGCCGTCGCCTCGCCGGACGCGTTCTCGGCGTCGCGCGACGGCTGCGACGTGCGCATCGGCGAGCACTGGTGCCGCGGCGATCTACGGCGCCAGGAGGTCCACGTGGAGCTGGAGGGCACGGTGATCGACCTGGAGATGATCTCCGAGCTCGCGCCCTGGCGCCCTGCCACCGGCCACATGCTCCTCGGAGAGGATGAGTCGCGCTACATCGCCTGGCTCCCGGTGATGCCCCGCGCGCGGGTGACCGCGGAGATCGCCGCCGGCGGCCGGCGCGAGCGCCTCGGCGGGGTCGGATACCACGATCACAACTGGGGCAACGTCGCTCCCGCGTCGGCCATCGATCACTGGTACTGGGGGCATGCTCACATCGGCGAGTACACCGTGGTCACGCTGCGCGCGGTCAGCCATGCCAAGTATGGCAAGGCGGTGCTCGTCGCGTACCTGCTGGCGCGCGGCGACGAAGTGCTCGCGCAGGGCACCGAGGGGCTGGGGTTCTCGGCCGTCGACGAGGCGCGCGACCCGGGCACCGGGGTCCCGGTCGCCCGCCGGCTCATCTACGAGATCCCGGCCGGCGACGCGCGCTACCGGCTCGAGTTCGCGCGGCGCCGGGATGTGCTGGCGCTCGGCTTCGGCGACGCCGGCGGCTACCTGCGCTTCGTGGGCGACGCGCGCCTCGAGCGCGTCGGAGGGGCCGGGGCGCCCGAGGAAGCCAGCGGAGACGGCCTGTGGGAGGTCCTGTCGTTCGGCCCGCGCCAGGCCGCCGGCGCGCTGGCGCGCTCCCCGGGCTGAAGGCCGATCTCCAGCGCCTCCCACGGGCGCCCGCGGCGCCGGGTTCCCCATCCCTCACCGCCGACGTTGCGTATGCCGGGATCCTCGTTTTCGCACGAGCTCGTCGGCTCGTGGATCCGGAAGCGCCTGAGCGCCTTCCAGCGGGCCAGCACCGACTCCTGATCATCGGGTCCACGAACGAGGTCGGCGCGGATCAGCGTCCGTGGCGCCGTGCTCACCTCGCGGCTGAGGAGCCGCCAACCACGCACAGGGACCTCGATCTCCGGGGATGGATCCTGGCCACATGGCTTTCCACAGCTGCTTGGCGTCGTTCCCGATACAGTTCTGAACATTCTTCCTTGGACGCCGCTTGACAGGCCGCTCCTTGCTGTGGTGCCGTGTCAATCAGGTCGCGCATGTGCTCGATATAACCTGCCGTGTCGCATCGCTCCGTTGGATGCGGCACGAACGAGCGACAGCGTACCAGGAGGGGTCTCATGACGATGATCGGGCGAAGCTGGGCAGCGGCCATCGGGCTCATGCTGATGACGGCGGCATGCGGGGCGAGCGATACGGAACCGGCGAGGACCGCCACGCCCATCAAGCGGACACCGCTCGCTCAGAACGAGTTCATTCCGGTGGAGATCGAGGCCACGATCGACAAGCTCGTCGCCGAGATCAACAAGAGCCCGATCCAGACGATGCAGATGGCGGTGTTGTTGAAGTCCCTCAACGACTTCTTTGCCCCGGTCGCCACGGGCGCGAACCGAGCCATGGGTGAGCTCGGGGTCTCCGGGAGGGTCACGGGGAACGTGCTCGGGTCCACCAACACTTCGGGGGATCAAGAGCAATTGATGGAGCTCCAGACTGAACAGATAGAAGAGACGGTGGCGGAAGGCGCCGAGGGGATCGCCGTCACGCCCTTCGGCGAAGGCAACGCGGCCGCGCTCGACAAGGCCATCGCGAAGGGGATCCCCGTGGTGACGCTCGACACCGACCTGGCGAAATCGAAGCGCTCGATCTACGTCGGAATACTCAGCACGTCTGCCGGGGCCACGGCAGGGGATACCCTGCTCGCGAAGCTCCCCGGAGGGCCGGGCACGGTGCTCATCCACGGCTGGGCCGACCCGAGCTGGATGGACGGTGTCAATCGAACTCAGGGCGCCGCGGGCGTGTTCAAGAAAGCCGGTTACGACGTTATCGTACACCAGTCCATCTATGATGACGAGGCCAGGGACGTCGAGACGATGAAGGGCGAGATCGAGGCCGCGGACCCGCCCGTCGTGGGCCTGATCGGGATGTTCAGCGACTCGTATCGCTGCGTGCTGGCGGCGGACGCCGCGGGCGCGCCGAACCTCCCCATCGTCACCTTCGACTTCGCGCCGCAGACCGCCGACTACATGCGCCAGAAACGCATCATCGCCACGCACGTCCAGCGTCAGTACTACGAGGGGTACCTCGGGCCCTACATCGTCTACGGCATCAAGAGCGTCGGCCTCGACGCGACCAAGAAGATCCTCGCCCCGCAGCTCGAAGACAATCAGTTCGACCTCGGCGTCGACGTGGTCCCGGGCGACAAGGTCGACGCCTACATCGACTTCCTCGACGATATCGGCGCCGAGCAGTAGCGGTGTCACCTCCGACGGCGAGCACGAGCTTCGTTCGAGGAGGGAGCTGCAAGGGTGTCAGTCAGGGAACCAGAGCAGCTTCTCGGAGGACGGTTTGTAACAGCTGTCCCTCGCTGCCTCCTCGTCGTCCGAGCAGCTGGACGACGAGAGGCAGTCCGCGATGGCGTGCAGCGCGCCGGCGTTGTACGTCGTCGTGAGCACCACCCGCTGGGCGGTCTCCAGCCTCTCGACGGCCGTCTTGCAGTCGGCCGCCGACACCTTCTCGCAGCGCTCTGCCCGCTGGCACCGCGCCGCGATCACCTCCTCGCTGCCCGGCCCTTCCGCGCCCATCTCTACCGTGACCTCGTCGTTGCACTCGGTGACGAGCTGGCTGTTGTCGGGGGCGTCTTCACCAGCCGCCTCGTGCCGCGCCGTGAAGCACCTGGCCATCCCGCGCAGGTAGGCCGCCGACGCCGTCGGGTATGCGCCTTTGCACGCGTCGAGGTCCTCCCATGCATCACCCGAGCCGTTCAGCTTGGCGAGAGCCTGGCACCACGTTGCCTGGGCGGTCGTGACATCGGAGCTGTCGGGGTAGCTGGCCCCGCCGCCACCGCAGGCGGCGACCAGCAGCGCAGCGATCCCGAGGGCGGGGATGGCGAGAAGGGTCGGAGGTCGGAAGGCGTTCATGCCCGGATGTTTGCCAGGAACGCACGCAGACCGTCAAGGTTTGTGATGCGCCGGGAGCTCCGCTATCGCTGGCCTGGCCAGAGGTCACAGACGCAATGAGATGGACGCAACGCACTGCGCGTCTCCTTCAGTGCTAAAGGGAGGGCGCGCCGCGGCGACGATCATGAGGTGAGTGGGGGCATTGGTCCTCGCTCGACAGTGTCGGGCGCGATCCAGTGAAGTGGATGTTCGCGCAGACCTGGAAACTTCCGCCCGATGCAGCAACCCGACGACGAGCGCTCCTTCAAGCGGTTCGCCTCGCTTGATCAAAGCGTGCAGACCCTGGCATGCTCGCGCCATGAACGTTCACATTTCGTCCCGCTGGTCGCTGGAGATCCTCGCCGCTTGCCTGGCTGCCGCGGCCTTCACGGGCTGTTCCGGCTCAGGGGAGGCCAAGGACGATAGCGGGAGCGGCGGATCGATCGCAGGGACCACCGGCGTTGGCGGAAGCGGTGGTCAACCGGGCGCCGGGGGCGCCGGCGCTGCCACCGCCACCGGAGGCGTCACGGGGAGTGTCGACGCGAGCAGCAGCAGTGGGCTCCCGGGTACGGGCGGAATGGCGGGTGAAGGTGGCTCCACCGGCGAAGGCGGCGCGTCCACGGGCGGCGGCGCGGACACCTGCCCGCCGGCGACCCCCCTGACCGGAGGCATGGAGTATTGCTCGAACAGCCGGGGCAATGCGGGCAACGGTTACGGTTATGAGCTCTGGGCGGAGGGAGGCGGGACGGGCTGCATGACCGTGCACGGCGTCGACGCCACGTTCAGCGCGGAATGGAACGACGTCGAGGATTACCTGGCGCGCGTCGGGCTCGACTTCAACCAGACCCGCAAGCACGCCCAGATCGGCATCTTCTCGGCGGAGTTCGCGCATACCAAGACCGAGGAGGGCGGTGGCTTGACGTACATCGGCATCTACGGCTGGACCGTCAACCCGCTGCGCGAGTTCTACATCCTTGACGACTGGGGGAGCGTGAAGCCGGCAGGTTTCTCTTCCGACGGGACGCCGCGGGACGAGGTGGGCACGCTCACCGCAGATGGCGAGACCTACGACGTGTGGAAGAAAACCCGCGTGAACAAGCCGGCCATCACGGGTCCCAGTGAGACGTTCGATCAGTATTTCAGCATCCGGCGGACGGCTCGCACGTGCGGCACCATCTCCGTCTCCGAGCACTTCAACCAGTGGGAAGCGCTCGGCCTTCCCCTCGGGAACCTGCACGAGGTCAAGCTGTTGGTCGAGGCCCAGTCCAACAGCGGGACAGTCAAGTTCACGACGGCGAAGGTCGTCGTGAAGTGAGCCCGGAAGCTCGGTCGGCACCAGGCCGTCCGGCCGAGCGCGTGAAGGCTGGGTGAGCAGCGACGCTGGCGGCTGTACGCCTGTGTTTGCGCGCGTTTACCGACACGCCCTAACAGGATAGAGATGTCTTGCGGCTCGAGCCCGCCCTTCGACGCTCGAGCTCGAGGTGTTCTTCACGAGCGTTGCGCCGATGCCAGCGCTCGATCGCCTTGACGAGGGCCGCGCGGATCCAGCCCAGCGCTGCCCCGAGGCCAGGCGAAGGCTCGTCGCACAGCGTCGGTGCGACCGGGAGTCGCAGCCGGTCCTGGAGGATCTCCTGAGCGCGGCGAATGGATCGTGGGTCCCGGCGGTCGAACCAGATGGCTTCGCCGAACGACTCGCTGGCCTCGGGGCCTTGGTCCTCCGCGGGCCCGAGGTACAGGGTCACGGTGTGTCGTCCCAGTGTCGCTGGTGGATCGATCAGCATGTTCCCGGGAACCCAGCGTGCTCCGCGCGCGTGACGGATCGATGGCGCAAGCGAAGACTCTCCGTTACAGCGCGACGCTCACCCTTACAGCTACAGCGCGGCGCTCACCCGCAGGCTGTGGAGTGAGCGCGGCCCTCCGGATGGGTCGAGGCAGCCCGTGCGGCGCCTGGACCCATGACGCCGACCGCACCGACCCGAGCCTCGTCTCGCCGCGCTCGCGCGTCGGGGCGTGCGCGTGGGAACGCGCGTCCGGGGCGCCCGTCGGCAGCCGCGAGGAGCCCCCTCGCCGCGCGGACGTTGACAGGCGAGCTGGATCGGCATATTGGAAACCTATCGGTTACCTGACATGCACCGAGCCCGCGCCGACGCCGACGTCTTCCGAGCCATCGCCGATCCGACCCGGCGCGCGATCCTGGATCGCCTGCGCGCCGGGCCCGCGCCGGTGAACGCGCTCGCCGCCGACTTCGCGCTGAGCCGACCCGCAGTTTCCAAGCATCTCCGCGTGCTCCGCGAGGCGCGCCTCGTCACCGAGCACCGCGCGGGGCGCGAGCGCCTGTACCAGCTCCATCCGGCTCCGCTCCAGCGCGTGGCCGGGTGGATCGAAGGCTATCGTTCGTTCTGGCAGAGAAACCTCGACAGCTTGAAGCGTTACCTGGAGGAAACATGACGACCGCCACGAAGAAGCGCGCCGCCCGCGCCATCGCCGACGTCACGCAGGGCACCATCCTGGCGACCGTGGACATCGCCGCGACGCCGGAGCGCGTGTTCCGCGCCCTCACCTCGCCGGAAGAGGTGACGCGCTGGTGGGGCTCGGAAGAGACGTACCGCACCACCGGCTGGACGATGGATCTTCGCGTCGGCGGCAAGTGGCGGGCGGACGGGCGCGGCTCGGACGGCAGCCCGTTCTCGGTCGAGGGCGAGTTCCTCGAGATCGACCCGCCTCACAAGCTGGTGCAGACGTGGAAGCCGGCGTGGGACGGCGGTCACGCGACCACGCTCACGTACCGTCTGGAGCCCATCGCCGAGGGGACGCGCGTCACCGTTCGTCACGAAGGCTTCGCCGGGCGTCCCGAGTCATGCCGCACGCACGCCGAGGGCTGGGAGAGCGTGCTGGGGTGGCTCGACGGGCATGCCGGGAGCGAAGGGGCCAGCGCTCCGTCTCGTTTCTTCGTCTGCCGGCTGCTGCCCCCGCGACCCACGTTCGTGATGGACATGAGCGCCGAGGAGAGGGCGGTGATGCAGGAGCACGTCGCCTACTGGACGGGCCATCTGCGCGCGGGGACGGCGATCGTGTTCGGACCGGTGGCCGATCCGAGCGGGCCGTGGGGGCTCGGCGTGGTGCGCGTCGCGGACGAGGCCGCGGTGCGGGCGCTGGAGGCGGGCGATCCGGCGATCCGGTCGGAGCGCGGGTTCCGCTACGAGGTGCTGCCGATGCTGCAGGCGGTGACGCGCGGTTGACACTCGTTCGTCCCGCGAGATCCCTCGCGAGGAGCCCCGCGCCGTGGTGTCCGGGCACAGGCGCGCGTGCTCAACCGCCGGGTGCCGCCTCGCAGCAGAGGACGTAGCGCCCCTCGAGTTGCGGCTCGGCAACCTGGTCACCACCGGCCACCTCGCACGCGCCCTCTCGGTGCGTCACGGCCGTCGCGCTGACGCCTCCCACGGTGCCCTCGGCCGGCATCTCCAGACAGGTCCTCCCGTACATCGCCCAGTGGCCGCCCTCGTCGGGTTCGAAGACAGTGTCGGTGCTGATGAGATCATTGCATTCCGGATCCCGGTACCGGGACAGGCTCACGGTGCATTCGGGCGGCGTGACCGTCGTGCACGCGCAGGGATCGCAGCCGCTGATGTACCTGAAGACCTGCGACCGTTCGGGGTAGGACGGCGGACACTGCGTGGGTTCGTCGTAAGGCTCCCCCTCTGTCGAGAGCGTCAGGCAGTACCGGAAGCCCTCCGGCGCCGTGGGCATGCAACGCTCGACGCTGTCATCACACTCTCGTTCCAGCGAGAAGCTCTTCCCGCAAACGCGCCAGACGGTGTCGACGAGGGCGTCGAGCCCCGCGGGAGACGTGAAGGGTTCGCAGAGGGCGGCAGACGCCGACGGGAGCACGAACGCGGTGGCCAGGGGTGCGGCGGGTACGGCGTCGTGCCTCAGGCAGGTGCCATCCCAGGCGCCCGCCGTCTCGAAGCCGTCGAACGCTCCGAAGTACAGGTCCGCCTCGCACCGCTCGCCGGGGCGGTTCCGGGGATCGTCGAGCTCGAGCACTGTATAGGCGAGGTACTCGGGCATCGCGCACTGCGGGGGCGTGCATGCGCAGCCGGGGCAGGCGCCACCCGGCTTGAGATCACTGTAGAAGTCCCCCACAGCGTAGTACGTGACGCTGTCGTCCCCCCAGTGACTCAGCGAAGGCCACAGGCCGACCGACGAGCACGAAGGCGCCTCGGAAGGCTTGCCTCTCCAGATCAGCTCGGGGCCGTCCCACTTGGTCGGCGACAAGACGCCGCGAGGGAAGTAACGCTCCCTGCACACCCCGGGGCAGGGCAAATCTGGGAAGTCCGGCCATCTGTGGGTCTCCGGCTCGCTGGGCCTGGTGCCGCACGCCGCCACCAGCATCCCGCCCCCCAGCCCCAGACCCAGCGACGCACCCAGCAGGCGCCGCAGCCGGCTCGTCCTCCCGCCCCGGATCGGAGAAGGCATCACGACTCCTCCGGCAAGCAACAGACCGTCATGAGCTCTCGCAATGGCGGCAAGCCCGTCAGCGCGCCGCCATCCGGCGCGCAGCTCCCCGGCGAGTTCACCAGCCACTCCGCGCTCAGGCTGCCGAGCGTCATCACCGAGGGCGGATCGACGCATGCGCCCTCCCCGTCGACGGTGGTCGTGGCGATCGGTTGCCGGCAGGCGGCGTCCTCGTAGGTCGAGACGCGTGCCTCGCAGCTGCTCGGCGTCACCGGCGCGCAGGTGCAGGGGCTACACGAGCGGTTGTCGAGCACGTCCCGGTGGAAGACGAACCGATCGGAGTACCGCGGCGCCCCTCCGGGCGGGGCAGGCGGGCGGCACGACTCGCTGGCGCCCGTGTCGATGGGCGCCGACTTGACGACGCAGTGCCGAAAGCCGGGCGGCGGATGCTGCTGGTACTGCATGCACAGCGGCTCTCGGTCGCACAGATCCTCCTCTACGAACCCTGCGCACGCGAACGCGACGAGGCCATCGAGAGCGCGCGGCTGGGGCTCCTCGGTGTGCGGCATATCGACGGACACGGGCGCGCAAGGGCGCTCGGTCGCGGGCGGGATCGTGTAGGAGCCGAACCGCTCCGCCGGCAACCTGCCGGGCGAGACGCAGGCGCCGTCCCAGCCGGGCGGCGCCTCGAACGCCGTCTCGACACCGCCGGGCCCTTCCTGGCACAGGGCAAGCGAGCTCGCCGTGACGCCCGCTGGCAGCTCGCACACGGGCGCGCTGCAGGTGCACGCGGGGCACTGCGGGGCGTCGGGCGAGTCGGCATGACCCGTCCAGGAATCGCTGAGATCGATGGGCGCTCCGGGCAGAACGCCGGCACACGCGAGCGGCCGGAGCTGCTCGGGCCCGATCCACACGAGCATCGGCTCCTCCGCGAAGCCGTACGGCGCCAGGGGAACGCACTTGCCATCACAGGCGCCGTTGCTCGTGCCGTCCTCGTTGATCGCGTCACACTCGAGATACTCGGCGCAGTCGTACGGCTCGAAGGCCCCGCAACCGCTCACCGCCACGACCGCGCTGCCCAGCCCAGCCAACGTCGCGAGGATGCTTCCCGTGTTCATCGAGCTCTTGCCTTTCCGGTGCGATCCGCTTGATCAGATCGCGTTCTGACGAGCACGCCACGGCTTGTGGCGGAGCGCCGGGCGCCACCTGCGGACCGGCGGAGGCGTCCGCCTCAGCGAGAACAAGGTACCTGTTGTCGTACGCATTTTAGCAGCGCTTGCAGCGACCCTATCAGGCGAGAGCAGCCAGCACAACGGGCTGCGTTACGCATTTTTTGTGAGAATCTTTCGCACAAGATCGCAATGCATCAGGAGGATAGCTCGATGCGGTGCCGAGCATCGGATGCGCAACTGCATGAGCGTGCCTTGGCGAGTGCGGCGCGCACTGGATCGAGGTGTTAGGCGAGGCGACTCTTGCTGGAGACGCCGGCCAGCGTGGTGATGCGACGTGCGCGCTCCCAGCGGCCGCGTCGCCGGTCGCCCTCACGATGGTCAGCAACGAGCCTGTGTAATCGAGCAGCAGACATCGTGAGCGTCAACACGCCTCCCCGATCTCGACCGCCCGCCACCATGACCCGGCCCGCTAGGTCGCGGCGAATGGGCCGCAGCTGTCGTAGGCAAGCTCCAGCGCGAGACCGGGGGCGACGGGCAGGGCGAGGGTCTCGGCCTCCTCCGCGAGAACAGCTTCCTTGGTGGCGTCGAGTTCGTCAGGGTCGGTCATGCCCGAGGTGTCGACGGGACAGGGGCACCGGTTGCGTGGCGTCGGAGGGGGGCAGGCCTCCGTCGCCGATCCGAGCGCTCCGACACCAAGGGGGCGAGCCCGACGTGTTCTCGGCGAGCGGCCCCTGGATGTTCCGTTGCGAGCGTGAGCGGCTCCCGGGGCTCGCTCCCGCCTGCCGCATAGGCACGCGAGATACGCCCGCCGCGAGACACGTCTATAAGTTGCGAAGTTGTTCAGCGAGCTCAGATGCGCTTGCAGGTCGGTCGTCTGGATCATCAGATAGGGAGGTGATAAGCGCGTCCCAAAGCTTGCCTTCGAGAGGACACAATTTTCTCGCCGGAACACCCGCCAAAATGCGCCCTGTTCCGAGATACCAAATCACCTTGGCTAGCTGGAATAGGTCCGACCGATGGTCCACCGGATGCTGCTTATTCCGTGCATAGGCGATGAGCTCTGGAGAGGCAAAGAACACGGGCCCAACGAACTCCATTTGTTGAGTAAACTGATCCAACGGCCGCGTTGAGACGTCCTCGCCCACGTACTTGGCGATGCCAAAGTCGATCATGCGTACGCTCTGGCTGCCGCCGTCTAACCAAACGAAGTTGTCGGGCTTGATGTCTCTGTGTATGATTCTTTGTTCGTGTAGGTAGCCCAAGGCTTCGCAGAGCTCGATGGATACTGAAATGAGCGTTTTCGGTGGAAGCGGGCCTCCTGACTCGATGTGCTCACGCAGGTTCCGGTCTCCGAGTTCCATTGCGACCCATGGGACCTCATGGCGGTCGTCGAGGTGGAATGATCCGCTATCGTATGCCGGCGCGATGCGCGGGTGAGAAAGATTGGAGACGATTCGTACCTCGTTCATGAAGCGATCGTAGCGTGCGTCGTCCAGCCGTCGTAGTACCTTGACAGCACAGACCGAGGCACCTGGAACTGACGTGCGTGTGGCCTTGAAGACCACCCCGTTGCCGCCTTTCTTTATCGCATAGCCGATCCGGAACCTCTCTGACTTGCGGCCGATTAGCTCGTTTGGTACATCGAAATTTCCTAAGCGCTTGTTTCCGTCTAGTAGGTCAATCCAGGCCATTTATACTATCTCCAGGGATGTGATGTTTGGCTGCTTGTTCATTGTGGCTGTCTTGGCTTGCCGACGTCCGGATGTATCTCCCCGGTTATGATCCCCTCTGTGGCTACCTCCATGGCCACCCCGCCCTGCGAGGCCAGCGGAGATGCCGTCCCGTGCCAAGAGGATGGGCTTTCGGCACGGAGCCGCGGCCAGGGTCGGGAGGGTCGGCAAGTAGAGATTCTCGGTGTCCGGCTTCGGATGGATGTCCCGATGCGAGCATTGAGAAGACAAATCACCGCCATGCAGCACCGAGGCCTTGATCCGTTGTAGAATCTTGATTGATTCTACGCAGTCTATCGAGCAGAGACTGCCGGTCGTGGTCTCACACTGCGCCGCAGTGAGGACGAGAATCGCCTCCGGCTCGAATCTGGAGCCGTGCGTTCTCCCCGTCGCGGACCGACGAAGCTCTCCCGTCGAGAGCACCATAATCGCGCGACTCGCCAAGTCAAGGGAAACGGGCGCGGGGGCTCCGCCTATATTATACGCGCGCCTGTGGAGGGATCAATAAATTAAAAAAAACTTCTTGTGAGTTATTCTGATTAACTAATTTTATTTCGCGACGCGGCCGCGCGCTGGCACGCGCCGTGCTGCAGGTGAGCGGATCGCGACGCGCCGCCTCGGCGGGCGCAGTGTAGTTGAGCTCGCCGGCCGTTCTCGGCCGCGGGCACGGCCGAGCCATCCCTGACCGCCGCTGCAGGATTCGTGGAGGACCCGTCGGCGCTCTCGCGGAGCGTACGACAGCTTCATCGGCAGGGCAGGCCGGCGGATCTCGTTCACGGGTAGGACCAGGATTGCCGCTGCGTCGCCTTCAGCACGCCGGTTCGGACCCAGGGTTGGTCCCGCCGGCCTGGTGCCCGCCGTGGAGCTCCGCGGAGCCCCGTACCCTGGCGTCACCCGCCGCGCCCGCTTCCGGTGGTCCTGCTCACCGGGAGCGCCCCGGATCCACCCCTGCCAAAATTTGGCAGGTCACACGCAGGGCACACAAAAGAAAAAAGACACGGTTCTCGCCGTGTCTTCTCAGTGGAGGCGCCGGGAATCGAACCCGGAGCTGAATCTGGCGCCGCATGCTCGTGGCCCAAGGCGCACGACGTGCTCACCGTGCTTGAGACCCGCGGGCTCGATGTTCCCGCGGACGTCCGGGAGCGCGTCCTCGAGAGCACCGACCTGACCGAGCTCGATCGCTGGATCCGCCGCGCCGTGGTGGTCAGCGATGCCAGGGCACTCCTCGCCACCGGTTCCTGATCAACGCCTCGGTCCTCCAGAGGCAGCTACCGACCGCCCATCCCGCCCCCCGGTAGCTCTCTTTTCTCAGCGCGCCCCCCGGGCATCAGGCCCACCCCGCCTATCCCCCTCTCGCCCTCCCCTCCCCCGCCTCACGCCTGCAGCACCCGGAGCGACCCCCTCACCACTCCATAGCTCCCCTCGGCCCGCAGCCCCCGCGCGACCTCCGCGGGCGCGACGTCCCCGGCGAGCAGCCGCCGGTACGCCTCCACCACCCGCCGCGCCCCCTCGGCGTCCTCGCGCACGAGCTCGATCCGGAACCGCCGCACCCCGCTCTTCGCGAGCTTCGGCACGACGTGCGCCGCGCTCTGCGGCGCCGCGTGAAACACGGTGTTCCGACACCCCACGTCCGCCTCGAGCGGGTGATCCATCCCCGCCCGATCCCGCAGCGAGAGCGCGTGCTCCTCGCACGGCCGGCCGCAGGTGCGGTGATCCTTGCCCTCCGAGAGCGTCGCCGCGATCACGCAGTGTTCCATGTGGAAGAGCGGCATCGGGTGGTGCACCACCACCTCGGCGAACGGCGCGAACGGCGAGTCGAGCAGCGCCACGAGCTGCGCGGCGTCGAGGTCGAACGACGGCGTGAACGCGGCGAGCCCCCGCGACAGGACCTCGCGCGCGGCCAGCTTGTTCGTCACGTTCAGCGAGAAATCGCCGATCCGGGGCACGCCCGGCGGCGCGTCGAGCAGCGCGCCGAGGCTGCGCACCAGGATCGCCGCCGGCCCGAGCGACAGCAGGTACCTGTCGATCTTCTCCTCGCCCGGCTTGCGGATCCGCGGCGGCGCGACCGCCACCGAGGCCCCGGCCGCGATGAGCTCGCGCGCCGCCGCGCCGAGGCCGACCATCTCCAGGAAATCGAGGTAGACGCCGCTCGCGCCGGCCTCGAGCGCCGCGCGCGCCTGGACCACGTTGCGGCACAGCACGAAGAGCCCGGGCGCCGGCGGCTCGACCGCCGGGGGAACGGCCCCGGCGATGAGCTCCTCGGCCGGCGCGGGCGCGCACGCGTGAGGCCGGTGCGACGCCTCCAGCAGCGCCGCCACCAGCGCCCGGCGGGCGCGGTTGAGCGCCGACGGCGGCACGACCGCCGGCCCGTCGAGCGACAGCCCGACGCCGCGCAGCGCGAACGGCGTGTCCCCGAGGCGATCGAGCTGCTTCCGCAGCGTGGCCTCGTCGAGCGGCGACCGGTCGGCGCGGCCGAGCGGCGCGTCCACCTCGACCGCCGCCGACCCGCCGCCCTCGGCCACCGCCGACAGCCGCGGGCGCTCGCCGAGGCGGCCCTCCAGGCGGACGTCGATCGCGACGCGGCGCTGGGCGCGGTCGAGCGCGTCGCGGACCTCGCGCGCAGCAGCCGGATCGCTCGTCCGGAAGACGCGGCGCCCGCGCAGCGACCGCGCCCCGCGCAGCACGTCGTCCGGGAGGCGCCGGTCGGGGCCGAGCCAGACCTCGACGTCGCCGCCCGCCGGCGCGCGCTCGACCTCGCGGCCGTCCGCCCACAGGCCCCAGATGCGGCCGCCGATCTCGCCCTCGCCGGCGAAGCCGCCCTCCACGAGGATCCCCTCGCCGCGCGCGAGCGGCCGGGCCGCGCGCACGACGACGACCTCGTGCCCGCGCCGTCGGCCGGCGCCGCGCGCCTCGCCCACCTCGATGCCGCGGTGGTCGCACGTGCGGCCGTCGACGAGGCGCTGGTGGTCGACGCCGCGCAGGAAGCCAGGTCCCGAGCCGCGCGAGAACGCCTGGAGCGCCGCCTCCCGCTCCGCTTGCCGGGGGCCCGCCCCCTCCCCGAGCGCGGCGTCGATCGCGGCGCGGTAGAGCCGCGCGGTGGCGCCGACGTACTCGGGGCCCTTGAGGCGCCCCTCGATCTTCACCGAGGCGACCCCGAGGGCGACGAGGTCGGGGATGACGTCCGTGGCGTCGAGGTCCTCCGGCGAGAGGAGGTAGGCCGCGTCGCCGAGCTCGCGGAGCGCGCCGTCGACGACGAGCCGGTACGGCAGGCGGCACGCCTGGGCGCACGCGCCGCGGTTGGCGCTGCGGCCGCCGATCGCCTCGCTCGTGAGGCACTGCCCCGAGTACGCGATGCAGAGCGCCCCGTGCACGAAGACCTCGAGCTCGACGTCGGTCGCCCGGCGGATGGCCGCGATGTCGTCGAGCGAGAGCTCCCGGGCGAGGATGACGCGCGCCGCGCCGAGCGACCGAGCGAGCTCGACGCCGGCCGCGTCGGTGCAGGTCATCTGCGTGGAGGCGTGGATCGGGAGCTCGGGCGCGAGCGCCCGCGCGAGGCGCATCACCCCGAGGTCCTGCACGATGATCGCGTCGGCCCCCGCCGCGGCGCAGGCCTCGACCGCGGCGCGCACCGCCGGGAGCTCGTCGTCGAACACGAGCGTGTTCAGGGTGACGTAGCCCTTCACGCCGTGGGCGTGGAGGAAGCGCATCGTCTCCGCGAGCTCCGCCGCGTCGAAGTTCGCGGCCCGGGCGCGGGCGTTGAACGGCGAGGGCGCCGCCGCGCCGCTGCCCGCGGCGCCGCCCCGCAGCCCGAAGTAGACGGCATCCGCCCCGCCGCGCACGGCGGCTTCGAGGGCGGCGCGGTCGCCGGCCGGGGCGAGGACTTCAGGGCGTGCGGGCCGCATCATGCGGGCGGTTCTAGCAAGGGGCGCAGCGGTTGTCCCCCCTGGCAAGCGCGGCGCCCTGATGAGCCGGCCGGACCGCGGCCGCGCGCGCCGCGCGCCGTGCGCCGTGCGCCGTGTGCCGCGCGCCGCGCGCCGTGCACCGTGCGCCGTGCGCTGCATTGCGCACACCGCGCCCTGCGTGCCGCGATCGCCGGCGATTCGAGCAGTACGAGCGCGCCTCGCTGCGCCTCGGCTCGGCGCGCCTACACCGCTGCGCATCCTTGCGGCGGAAACGAGCAAGAAAGCGTCTCGACGCACACGCCGCGGCGCGCCCATGCGCCTTGACCTGGCTTCCTGACGTGGGGCACGATCCCGCAGGAGCCCACCCGACCGAAACGCCATCGGGTCCTCGCCGGCCGGCGCGGCCTCGGTGGCCGGGTCGGATGAGCGGAGCGACGACTTTCCCACAACAACCAGCGCGGAATTCGGGAGTTGAACGTCGGAGAGGCGCTTGCATTTCCCGCCCGCCCATGCGTCGCGACGGCGCATGCCGCAAAGGGATGGCGATGAAGAGAGACGGATTTCGCTTCAGGTACGCGCCCTCACCGGCCGTCGCCTGGCTGCCCGCCGCGGTCCTCGCGGCGACGTCCGCGTGCGGCAGCGACGAGGCGCCGGCGCAGATCTGCGACGTCCCCTATTTCGACTGCGACGGCGTGTGCGTGGCGCTGGGGTCCGATCGCGACAACTGCGGCGCGTGCGGCGACGAATGTCCGGCCGGGGCGTCGTGCGTCAACGGCGCGTGCCAGGACCGGTCGCAGGGCAGCGGCGGTGCGGGCGGCGCCGGCGGCACGGACGACGCCGCCGTCGGCGGCGGCGGCGGTGGCGACGGCGTCCCGGAGGACTGCGGCGGCGAGCGCACCATGCAGCGCTGCGACGGCGTCTGCGTCGACACGCGCACCGACCCGGACCATTGCGGCAAGTGCGACAAGCAGTGCGACCCGGGCCGCGCGTGCGCCGGCTCGCTCTGCCAGCGGACCTGCCTGGAGGGCTTGACCGAGTGCGCCGGCAGCTGCGTCGACCTCAGCGTGGATCCGCTGCACTGCGGCGGCTGCGACCGCGCCTGCGATCCCGGGCGCCCGTGCGAGGAGGGCTCCTGCGGGTGCAGCGTGGAGCCTTCCGAGGACATCGGCGCCGTCGCGCCCCAGCGGGTGACCGGCACCACCCGCGACGCCGCCGACACCCGCGCGCTGAGCTGCTCGGGGTCGGACGCGCCCGACCAGACGTTCCTGTTCACCGCGCCCTCCGCGGGGACGTACATCTTCGACACCTTCGAGACCCCGTTCGACACGGTGATCGGGGCGCTCTCGGCGGACACCTGCGCCGAGCTCGCCTGCAACGACGACGCCGAGGACGACGCCGGGGGCGTCCAGTCGCAGATCTTCCTCGATCTCGCCGAGGGCGAGCGCATCCTCGTGGTGGTGAGCGGCGCGAGCGGCGCGGACGGCGACTTCACCCTTCGCCTCACCCAGCCGGGCCCGGTCATGTGCACGCCGACCGCCCTGGAGCCCGTCGTCCCGCAGACGGTCACGGGCACGACCGTCGGGCTCGAAGACGCGGTGTCCTCCGACTGCGACTACACGTCGAGCGGCGACGCCACCTACACCTTCACCGCCCCCGAGGCGGGCGCCTACGTCTTCGGCGCGCGCGCCTCGGGGGAGGTGATCCTCGACGTCCTCGAGGACGGCACCTGCACCGGCGAGTCGCTCGGCTGCGACACCGCCTTCGGCGAGTCGAGCGTCACGGCGCAGCTCGAGGCCGAGCAGACGGTGCTCGTCGCCGTGTCGAGCCCGGGCCGCTCGCTCCGCAGCTTCACGCTGGACGTCTTCAAGGCCCCCCCGTGCCCGGGCCAGGATCTCGGCTCGACGGTCCCGCAGACGGTGACCGGGACCAACGAGGGCCTCCTCGACGTGCTCTCGACCTGCTTCGTCTCCACGACCGGCGGCGAGGCGACCTACAGCTTCACGGCGCCGAACGACGGCGTGTACCTGTTCGACACGCAGGGATCGAGCTTCCCCGTCCTGATGGATCTGCGCAGCGGCTCCTGCGACGGCGAGTTCATCACGTGCGCCGAGAACGACGGCACCCCTGCGCGGACGGCCGTCCCCCTCTCGGCCGACGAGACGGTGGTCATCGTGCTGGACACCTACGGCGAGACGGGCACCTACCAGCTCGAGATCAGCGAGGTGCCGTGCCCCCTCATCGATCTCGGCTCGACGGCGCCTCAGACGGTCACGGGCACGACGGCCGAGTTCCTCGACCTGCTCGAGCCGTCCTGCGGCTACAGCGGCGGCCCCGAGGCGACCTATCGCTTCACCGCCCCGGCCGACGGAATCTACACCTTCGACACGGAGGGCTCGACGTTCGACACGATCCTCGACGTGCGGAGCGGCTCGTGCGCCGGCCCCTCGCTCCGGTGCAACGACGACGTGGACCCGTCCGCGGAGATCACCACCTCGAGGGTGAGCGTGCTCCTCTCCGCCGATCAGACCGTGGTCGTCTCGCTGGACAGCAACTCCACGAGCGGCGAGTACATGCTCAACATCTCCCAGCAGGATGCGCCGCCGTGCCCCCTCATCGATCTCGCCAGCACGGTCCCGCAGACGGTCACGGGCAACAACGAGGGCTATCCCGATCTCCTGACCCCGGGGTGCGGCTCGGGCTCCGGCGGCGAGGCGACCTATGGCTTCACCGCGCCCGCCGACGGGTATTACACCATCGACACGGCAGGCTCCTCCATCGCGACGATCCTGTCCGTGCGCGAGGGCGGGTGCGGCGAGGTCGAGACGGAGTGCGTCGAAGGCGGCGCGGCCTCGCGGCTGGTCGTGTGGCTCGACGCCGGCGCGAGCATCGTGATCAGCGTCGACACCGACGGCGCGGGGGGCGAGTACACGCTCAACGTGGGCCAGTTCGACGGCACCGGCACGTGCGGCACGCCCGTCGAGCTGGAGCCCGTCCTCCCGGTGACCGCCACGGGGACGACCATGGGGAGCCTCGCCGCGAAGGGCGCGAGCTGCGGCGGCGCGTCCGCGCCCGAGGTCATCCATTCGTTCACCGCGCCCGAGACGGGGACTTACGTCATCGACACGTACGGCTCGGAGTACGACACGGTCCTCTCCGTGTTCGACGGCGATTGCTCCGGCGATGAGCTCGATTGCAACGACGACTCGCCCTGGGACAGCGGGGTCACGTCGGAGATCTCGGTGCCGCTCGAGGCGGGGCAGACGATCACCATCGTGGTCGACGGCTACGACCGGGAGTCGGGCCGCTACGAGCTCCACGTCGATCTCGAGCTTTGATCGTCGACGAGCGCCGCGCCCCCTCCCCGGACAGAACCGGAGCGGACCGCGCGGCGCTCGCGTACACTCCGGGGCTCGGCATGGATCAGCCCGTCCCCGGGGACAGCACGGCGCGGCAGGCGGACGTCGCGGGCGCGCTCGCGGGTCAGGTCTTCGACGCGCTCGGCGCCCTGCTCCGCGGCTTCGAGGACGCGGCCCGGCGCGACGGGCCGGAAGCGCTCGAGGAAGCGTTCGCGCGCGGCCCGGAGCACCTGCACGGCGGGCTCCTCACCGCGCTCCTCCGGCTCGTGTTCCTGCTCCACGCGGAGGACCGCGGGCTCCTGCCGGTCGATGACCCGCACTACGCGGCGCACCTCGGCGTGCTCTCGCTCTTCCGGGAGCTCGCGGCGGAGCGCGCCGCCCGCCCGGTCGCCCTGCGGCGGCGCTTCGGGGCGTGGGCGCGGCTCCTCGCGCTGTTCCGCGCCGTCTTCCACGGCGTGCGCCGCCCCGAGCTCACCCTGCCGGCGCGGCGAGGGCAGCTCTTCGACCCGGAGCGCTACCCGTTCCTGGAGCGCGCGGGCGCCGGCGCGCCCGGCCACGCCGCGCCCCCTCCGCGCGCCACGCTCCGGGCGCGCCTGGCCGCGCCGTCGTCCACCGGCGGCGCCCGCGAGGCGCCGCTGGCGCCGTCGGTGGACGACGGCACGGTGCACGCGGTGCTCGAGAAGCTCCTCGTGCTCGACGGGCGGCCGCTGTCGTACCGGACGATCGAGATCGAGCAGCTCGGCGGGCTCTACGAGGCGCTCATGGGCTACCGGGTCGAGCGCGCCGCCGGGCCGACGGTGTGCCTCAGGCCGGACAGGGTGTGGGTGAGCGCGGCCGAGGCGCTCGCGCAGCCCGCGGCGCGGCGGGCGGCGTGGCTCGCCGCGCGGGCGGGGCTCTCGCGGCGCGAGGCGGGCCAGCTCGAGCAGGCGCTCGCCGCCGCGCGGACCGAGGCCGACCTCCTCGAGGCGCTCGGGCCGCTGCGCGCGAGGGACGCCGAGGTGCTCGGCGCGGGGCGGCTGTTCCTCCAGCCGGTCGCCGAGCGGCGGCGGACGAGCTCTCATTACACCCCGAGGAGCCTCTCGGCCCCGATCGTCGCGCGGACGCTCGAGCCGCTCCTCCGGCAGCTCGGCGACGAGCCGCCCTCGGAGGCGCTCCTCGGGCTCACCGTCTGCGATCCCGCGATGGGGTCCGGCGCCTTTCTCATGGAGGCGTGCCGGTACCTGGCCGACCAGGTGGTGGCCGCCTGGACCCGCGAGGCGGCGCGCGGGGACGCCGGGGCGGCCGGGCGGCTCGCCGGCGCGGGCGACGGCGCGGTGAGCCTGGCGCGGCGGCTCGTGGCGCGGCGCTGCCTCTACGGCGCCGACAAGAACCCGTTCGCGGTGAGCCTGGCGCGGCTGTCGCTCTGGCTCGTGACGCTCGCGCGCGACGAGCCGTTCACGTTCGTCGATCACGCCCTCCGCCACGGCGACTCCCTGGTGGGGCTCGATCTCGCCGAGCTGCGCGCCTTCCACTGGGAGCCCGCCGCGCCTGTGTCGCCGTTCCGCGAGGCGGTCGACGCCGCGGTCGAGGCGGCGCTCCGCCTCCGGCGGCAGCTCGCGCCGGCCGAGGGCGCGAGCGAGGGCGCGAGCGAGGGCGCGCGCCATGATAACGCATCGCGTCATGGCGCTTCGCTGGTGCAGGTGGCCGAGGCGGCGGAGGAGGCCGAGGCGGCGATCGGCCGGGCGCGGCTCCTCGGCGACCTCGTGGTGGGGGCGTTCTTCGCGCACGCGAAGGACAGGGATCGGCAGCGGGAGCGTGGTCGCCGGGCGGAGCTCGCGGCCGCGTGGCTCCGCAGCGGGCAGCCGCCGCCGGAGGAGCTCCTGGCCATGCAGCGGGCGCTCCGGGGGGGCGCGCCGGGCGGCTCGCCGCCGCTGCCGGCGTTCCACTGGGCGCTGGAGTTCCCCGAGGTGTTCCAGGAGGCGCGCGCGGCGGACAGCCTGTCCGAGGGCGCGCGGGAGCCCCGCGCGGCGCGCGCGGCCGACCCCCTGTCCGCGGGCGCGCCGGAGCCCCGCGCGGCGCGGCTCGACGCGTTCGTGGGCAACCCCCCGTTCCTCGGGGGCAAGCGGATCTCGACGGATCACGGGGACGTCTACGCGGCGTGGCTCGAGCGGCTGCACGGCGCGACGAAGAACACCGACCTGGCGGCCCACTTCTTCCGCCGCGCGGCCGCGCTGCTCGGGCGCCGCGGGACGGTGGGGCTCATCGCCACGAACACCATCGCGCAGGGCGACACCCGGAGATCGGGGCTCCAGCCGCTCGTCGAGGGCGGGCGGGCGGTCATCTACCATGCGGTCCGCAGCGCCCCGTGGCCTGGGGACGCCGCCGTCCACGTCGCCGTCGTCCACCTCGCGGTGGGCATGTCGCCGGGCGACGGCGCGCCGCCGGCGCTGCTCGACGGCCGCCCGGTGCGCCACATCAACTCCCACCTGCGCGCGATGCCCGAGCGCCCCGACCCGCGCCCGCTGCGGGCGAGCCGGGATCTCTGCTTCATCGGCTGCTTCCTCCGCGGCGGCGGCTTCGTCCTCACCGAGGGCGAGGGGCGCGCCCTGCGCGCGGGCGATCCGGCGGCGGGCGAGGTGCTCCGCCCGTTCCTCGGCGGCGAGGAGGTCAACTCCTCCCCTTCGCACAGCCCGCATCGCTACGTGATCGACTTCGGCGAGCGAGGCCTGGACGAGGCCGGCCGCTGGCCCGCGCTCCTCGCGATCGTCCGGAGCCGGGTGAAGCCGGAGCGGGATCGCCTGAGGAGCACGGGGGTCGACGCCGGCCACAGGGCGCGGTGGTGGCAGTTCGCGAACCCGCGCCCGGAGCTCCGGCGCCGGATCGCGCCGCTCCGGCGGTGCCTGGTCGCGGCGCGGGTGACGAAGCACCTCTGCTTCGCGTTCCAGCCGGTCGACCGGACGTTCTCGGACCAGCTGTGCGTCTTCGCGATCGAGGATTGCGCGCGCTTCGCGGTGCTCCAGTCGCGGGCGCACGAGGCGTGGGCGCGCCTGCTCTCCTCGACGATGGGCGAGGGCCTCCGTTACGCGCCGTCGGACTGCGTGGAGACGTTCCCCTTCCCTCGCCCGGAGCACCTCGACCCGGGCGGCCTCCTCGACGCCGCCGGCGAGCGCCTCTACGCGGCGCGCGCCCATCTGATGGCCGAGCTGGGAGAGGGCCTGACCGCGATGTACAACCTCCTCAAGGACCCTGCCTGCGCGCGCCCGGGCGTCGTCGAGCTCCGCCGGCTCCACGAGGAGTTGGACCGCGCCGTCCTCGACGCGTACGGGTTCGACGACATCGAGGTTCCGCCGTACACCGCGCCTTCCTCGCCCGGCGAGGGCCGGGCGGCGGGCGCGTTCGAGGACCGGGTGATCGACCGGCTGTTCGCGCTCAACGAGGCGCGCGCCGCCGAGGAAGCGCGGCGCGGAGAGGCTTAGTTCCTGGTCTCGCGCGCCGCAACGGGGCACGACCGAGCACATCAGGGGCGCCTCCGGCGTCGTTAGCGCGAGGCGTCGCGGACGTCACGCGGCGCGCGCGGCGCGACGGACACCAGGGCAGCTCATCCAAAGAGCGCTCGTGTCGGGCCTGCGTGACGCGCGTGAGGCGACGGCCACGGCGCAGCGGCGAGAGTGACGCCCATGGCCGCAGATCACGGACGCGCGGCGTCCGACGAGGTCGGACTCCACAGCGTCGCCCAGGGCGCAGCGGTGCTCATGAGCGGACAACGAAAACGGAGATCACACCGACACTCTGGAAGCAACCGACTCCCCGAACCCGACACATCGCTGAGAAATCGACAACAATCCTAAAATAATGGCGCAGCGCGAGACCGCATGTCACGACTGAGCTACTTCGGGGGAACCGACGCTCCGCGGGCTGCATGGCCATGACGCGCGACGAGACGATCGCGCCGAGCCGAGCCGGCAAGACGTCGCCCCATGAGAAAGAGGTGTTACGAGCATGAGCTCCATCCTTGAGAAACGACTCCTGCCTTCGAGCATCCCCGACGCCATCTCTCGGCATTTATCCGGAGCGGAGCAGGCTGACAGCCTGTCACCTGATACCCTGGCCAGCTACTGTGACGAGTCGCTCAGGGCGATCGTGCGGCGAGCCTACGACAGGTCCCCCTTCTATCGAGCAAAGATGGACCAGGCCGGGATCGTTCCTGACCGCATCCAGCGGCGATCCGACCTCGGAAAGCTCCCGTTCCTGACGAAGGACGAGCTCCGGGGACAGCCCTTCCGGCTCCTGGCCTGCGAGAGGAAGGACATCGCCATCATCCAGGTCTCCACCGGGACCACCGGCGGCGAGGAGATCTACATGGCGTACACGTGGAACGACTACCTGCTCCACGATCTCGCGCCCCGGTACTCCAGGCTGTTCCCCGTCGGCCCCGGCGACGTCTGTCTGAACGCGCTCCCGTACGAGATGAGCACCGCCGGGCTCGCCTTCCACAAGAGCTTCATGGACGGCTACGGCGCGGCGGTCATCCCCGCCGGCAAGGGAGGGGCCTACTCCACGCCAGGCAAGACGATCAAGGTGATGAGGGACCTGCGCCCGACCGTCGTCGTCACGAGCCCCTCCTGGGCCGTCATGCTGGCCGAGGAGGCGGAGCGGAGCTCGTTCGACCTGAGCAGCCTGCGCCTGAAGAAGATGTGGCTGACGGGCGAGGGGTGCTCCCCGACCTTCCGCCGGCGCGTCGAGCAGCTCTGGGGCACCACGGCCAACTTCTTCTATGGGTCTCTCGAGTGCGGGGCGCTCGGCATCGAGTGCGACCGCCACGACGGCTACCACGTGCCTCAGGCCCACGTCCTGATGGAGATCGTCGACCCCGGGACCGGCAAGGCCCTCGGGCCGGGCGAGACCGGCGAGATCGTCGTGACCGGGCTGCTCCGGTACGACTGCCCGGTCCTCCGCTTCCGCACGGGAGACCTCGGCAGCCTGGAGACGGCCCCGTGCGCGTGCGGCGTCACGATGCCCCGGTTCACCATGAGGGGCCGCGTGCACGACCAGATCCGGTTCCGGGGCCAGGTGCTCTCGCCCATCTACCTGGAGGAGCTCCTGCTGCGGGCGCCCGAGGTGGGCAACTGGTTCCAGTTCGTCATGCCGGCCTCGGACCAGGCGCGCATCAAGGTCCGCTGCGAGCCCTCGCGCGGCGTCGCGCCCGACGCGGCGCTGGCCGAGGCGCTCGCCACGAGGATGCAGGCCGCGAGCGGCCTGCCCTTCACCGTCGAGCTCGTTCATCCGTTCCCGCGCACGGGCCAGAAGGCCGCGCGGGTCGTCAGGCACTGACACAAACCCACAGAGTCGAGGCTACCCATGATCATCGATGCACACGCGCACGTGTCTCCGACGAGCTACGGATCCTTCGAGAACTACCTGGCGCAGCTCAAGCAAGGCGACATCCAGGGGGGCGTCGTCTGCCCCGGCGGCATGCTGGACGTGCGGAAGTTCAACGCGTACATCAGCGGCAAGAGCAAGCCGGACGCGATCCCCAAGAACGACTACGTGGCCGAGGCCTTGAAGGAGAGCCCCGCGCTGCACGGGCTCGTCTGCGTCGACCCCTGCGAGCCGGGCGCGGCGGAGGTCGCCGAGCGGTACCTCACGAAGGGGTTCCGGGGGCTGATGCTGACGCCGCTCGTCCACAAATTCTCGTTCTGCGACGACGTCATGGCCCCTCTGGCCCGCCTCGCCGGCGAGCGCGAGGCGCCCATCTACTCCCACGTGGCGTTCAGGCCGGGGGCGAACACGTCCGACTACGTGGAGCTGGCGAGGCGGTTCCCGAGGACGAACTTCATCCTGGAGCACATGGGGGCCGGGCACGTCGACAACGACGCTTCCGCGGCCGCGGCCTCGCTCGACAACTTCTTCCTGGAGACCTCCCTCAGCAGCTACCTGCAGATCCTCCTGTCGGTGCAGCACGCCGGCGCGAGCAAGGTGATCTTCGGCTCGGAGTACCCGCTGTCCCACCCCGCCGCCGAGCTGGCGAAGGTGCTCCTCCTGCCGATCTCCGAGGGCGAGCGCGACAAGATCCTCGGCGGGAACATCCGCGAGCTGCTCCACCTGGGCGCCTGAGCGAGGGAGCGCAGCATGAGAGTCCTGGGTCAACTGGCCGCCGTCAACCTGGCGCTGGAGCACGCGCGGCGCTCCGAGTTCTACCGGCAGCGCCTGCCGGACGCGCCCCTCCGGTCGTGGGAGGAGTGGAGCCGAGTCCCGTTCACGACCAAGAGCGATGTGCTCCGGCAGTCGCCGCACGGCATGACGTGCGCCCCGAACCGCGACCTGATCCAGTACCACGAGTCCTCCGCCACGACTGGCGCTCCGGTGTCGGTGTGGTACAGCACCCGAGACCTCGCCGAGATCCGGGAGCGGTTCTCCCAGTGGGGGGTCAGGTTCACGGCCGAGGACCGGGTGCTGATCCGGTTCCCCTACGCGCTCTCGACCATCGGGCCCTTCGTCCAGATGGCCGTGCAGCAGAAGGGCGCGTGCGCGATCGCGGCCGACAGCCGGACCACGATCACGCCGCTGCCGCGCGTCGTGGACCTGATGCGGCGGCTCGAGGCCACCGTCCTCGCCACGATCTCGCTCTCGGCGCTGATGATCGCCGAGACGGCGGAGATGGCGGGCCTCGATCCGCGCCGCGACTTCCCGCGCCTGCGCGCGATCTGCTGCGCCGGAGAGCCGCTCAGCCCCTCGCGGCGGAGGCTCGTGGAGGGGATCTGGGGAGTCCCCGTGTTCGACAACTTCGGCATGACCGAGACAGGACCTCAGGCGATGGATTGCCCCGAGCGCAGGCTGCACCCGTGGCAGGACTGCTTCTTCATGGAGCTGCTCGACGACGCGCTGGAGAGGAGCGTCTCGCCGGGAGAGATAGGGCAGCTCGTCGTCACGTCGCTCACCCGGAGGGCCACCCCGATGATCCGGTACGTGACGGGAGACAGGGTGAGGCGCGTGGAGGAGCGCTGCGCGTGCGGCCAGACGGCGGCGCTGGAGGTCCGCGGCCGGGCCGCCGACACCCTGCGCGCGCCGGGCAAGCCGTTCGACCTCTGGGACCTCGAGGCGATCGTCTCCAGGCTGCCGAGCCGGCGGTTCTGGAGGGTGTCGCCGGAGGAAGACGGGCTCCGCTTCGTCGTGGAGCGGGAGCGGGAGGAGGACCGGATCGCGCCGGGCCTCCTCGACGACCTGTCGCGGGAGCACGGCGCCCGCGTGCGGGTGGAGCTCGTCCCCAAGGGGACGCTCTATGACAGGAACGAGCCGGTGTCCTTCGGGATGCCAGGCAAGCCGGTTTACATCGACAGATCCGGCGCGCGCGCCTGAGCGCTCGCTCCACAAAGAGAGCAATGGAGGAGATCCGATCATGAGCATGAGCTCCGTACATGGCACCAGCAACGGCGGCGGCGCCGTCACGAGCGGGAACGGCGTGGGCAGCGCCGCGAGCGCCCTCGGCAACAAGGGCTCCGCCGTCAACATGGAGAAGCGCGAGCGCATCCGGCTCGAGCGCGCCGAGGGAGGTCGGAACCGCGTGACGGAGTCCGACGCCCTCGTCGTCTGGTTCGACACGGCGAAGATCGCGACCCCGAGCGACTGCGAGGGCATGCTGGAGCGGGTCATCAACCTGGCCTACACCGGGGTCGTCCTGTATCCGGACAACCTGGCCGCGCTCGCGCCCGCCATCCCGCCGCGCATCCTCAGGATCTTCCACGCGGAGCGGGCCGAGGACCTCGATCGGCTCGCGTCGCTGTCGCACGGCAAGGACGTGGTGATCGCGAGCACGGACGTGCAGCTCCTCGGCAAGGCCGCGGAGAGGGGCCACAAGACCTGCTTCCGGGCGTACGTGGACGACGGCGACAGCCTCCACCAGTCCATCGCGGAGGGCCAGCGCCACGCCTACCTGATGATCCGCTTCCGCGACCCGACCAACATCCCGCTCGAGCTCGTGATCGCCACGCTGCAGGCCACGAACACGGTCCTGATCAAGGAGATCAACTCTCCCATGGACGTCGACGATGCCATCGTCACGTTGGGCGTGATGGAGGTCGGCGCGGATGGAGTCATGTTCTCGCCGCGCACCCACGGCGCGCTGAGCGAGTTCGTCTCGCGGCTCGGCCGGCTGGAGCAGACGGCGGTGAAGCTCGAGACGGCCACGATCGTGAAGAGCGCGCCGATCGGCATGGGCATCCGGAGCTGCATCGACACGACCACGCTCTTCTCGCCGACCGAGGGCATCATCGTGGGCTCGACCTCGCAGGGCGGGATCCTGTGCTGCCCCGAGGTCTTCTTCCTGCCCTACATGGACCTCCGCCCCTTCCGGGTGAACGCGGGCGCCGTCCACAGCTACGTCTACAACTTCGGGAACCGCACGGACTACATGAGCGAGCTCCGGGCGGGCTCCCCCGTCATGATCGTCGATCGCACCGGCGCCGCGCGCCGGGCCAGCGTCGGGCGCATGAAGACCGAGGTGCGCCCGCTGCGCCTCATCGAGGCGGAGTTCCCGGGCGGCGAGCGCATCAACACGATCATGCAGGACGACTGGCACGTTCGCGTCTTCTCGGACGACGCGAAGCCGCTCAACATCACCGAGCTCCGGCAGGGCGACAAGGTGCTCGGCCACCCGGCGCAGCCGGGCCGCCACGTGGGCATCAAGGTCGACGAGCACATCATCGAGACCTGAGCGTTCAGGATCACCCGGGGGGGTTTCATCATGGATGGCTTTCCGAAGAAGATTCGTTGGTCGCGCTTTCTGGATCGGAGGACCGGGCGGGGCATCATCGTCCCGATCGATCACGGGCTCACGATCGGGCCGGTGGAGGGGCTCGACAGCATGGCGCAGATGGCGCGCTGGATAGGGCACCCCGGCATCACGGGGATCATCGCGCACAAGGGGATGGTGGCGCGGCTCGCGAGCTACGGGCTCATCCGCGGGGTGGGCCTCATGATCCACCTCAACGGCATGACGTCGCTCGCCCCGCACCCGAACCACAAGGAGCGGCTGACGTCGGTGGAGGCGGCGCTGCGCCTCGGCGCTGACGCGGTGTCGGTGCAGCTCAACTTCGACGGGACAAACGACGCGCACAACTTGAGGCAGCTCGGAGCGGTGGTGGACGAGGCCCAGCAGTACGGGGTCCCCGTGCTCACGATGCTCTACGACAAGGTCCCGTGCGACGGAGATCAGCACCGCCTGTCGCGGCTGCGGCACCTGATGCGGGCCTGCGTGGAGCTCGGGACGGACGCCCTCAAGCTGGAGGCGCCCGCGCAGATCCCGCACGTGCACGCGCTGCTCTCGGGCATCGTGGAGCACACCTCCGTGTTCTTCGCGGGCGGCGCGGTGCGCTCGGAGGACGAGATGACCCGGCTGGCCCAGGAGGTCGTGACCCGCGGCGCGACCGGGCTGTGCGTCGGGCGCAACGTCTTCCAGCGCGAGTCGGCCGCCACCATCCTCACCCAGCTCCAGAGGGCGGTCTTCGGCGCCCCCGAGGCGCCGTCGTCCGAGCGCTCCCGGCCGTCGTCCGTCCCCAGCTCGAACGGCAAGCCGCCCCACTCGATGGAGGCGGCGGAGTGAGCCCATCGCCCGAGAGCATCCGGCCGAGCGGCGGGTATCGACCGCTGCTCGTCGCCAAGTTCGGCGGGACCTCGGTGGCGAACGTCGATCGCATGCGCAACGTGGCGCGCATCGCGCTCGAGAGCCAGCGCGCGGGCAACGACGTGGTGGTCGTGGTCAGCGCCATGAGCGGGGAGACAGACCGCCTCCTGTCGCTGGCGCACGAGGTCCTCGCGATCCCGGACGGCCGGGAGCTCGACGTGATCGTCTCGACGGGAGAGCAGGTGTCGGTCGCGCTGACGGCGCTCGCCATCCACGCCGAGGGAGGAAAGGCGTGCTCCTTCCTGGGGCACCAGCTGCCCGTGCTCACGGACAGCGCCTTCACCAAGGCGCGCATCCAGGGGGTGAACGACGGCCCGATCCGCAAGGCGCTCGCGCGCGGGCAGATCGCGGTCGTCGCCGGGTTCCAGGGGGTCGACGACTCCCGGAACATCACCACCCTGGGCCGCGGCGGCTCCGACACCACGGCGGTGGCCATGGCGGCGGCGCTCGGGGCGCAGGTCTGCGAGATATACACGGATGTGGACGGCATCTACACGGCCGACCCGCGCGTCTGCCCGGCCGGCCGGAAGCTTCACTCGATTCCTTATGAGGAGATGCTCGAGCTCGCGTCCCTCGGGGCGAAGGTCCTGCAGGTGCGCAGCGTGGAGATAGCCATGAAGTACCAGGTTCCAGTGCATTTGCGCAGCTCGTTCACGAACGAAGAAGGGACATGGGTGGTCGACCGCGAGCGGGCGCTGGAGGGCAAGGCGCTCATGGGGCTGGCGTGCACCACGGATCAGGTGCGGGTCGAGCTCGTCGGCGTGGCGTGCCGCCCGGACCTCATCACCGAGGTGACGGGGATACTGGCCGAGCTCAACGTCTGCGTGGACATGCTCTGCCACCCGGCCGAGACGTCGGAAGGGAGCCGCGTGGACATCGCGTTCACGCTCCCCGCGGTGGAGCTGCGTCGCGCCCGGCAGCTCCTGGAGCAGTTCGTGGCGAGCGCGGGCAATGGCAAGATGCGGACCTTGGGCGGCCTGGCCAAGGTGTCGCTGGTCGGTATCGGGATCCGCTCGCACCCGGGGATCGCCGCTCACCTGTGCCGCAGCTTGACCCAGCACGGCATCGCCGTGTCGGGCCTGGCGGTGAACGAGCTCAGGATCAGCTGCCTCGTGGACGAGGGCATGGCGGACAAGGCCATCAACGTCCTGCACGAGGCGTTCAAGCTCGCGCCGGCATCCGAGCGGCCGAGAGCGGCTGACGGGGAAGCGAGCCAGCCGCCCTCCGACGCGAGCACGACCCGCCGGGGCGGCTCGCGCGGACTGAACGGCGCGCACGTCGGCTTCGATACGCAGGAGTGACCGTCGCGCCTCGCTCTGGCCGGGGCCGCCGTGGCGTTGAATCCGCGGGGCGGAGGTGCGGCTGCCTCCGCCTCGCTCCGCGGCCGGGCGCGCCGACGACCGGGGCCGCTGTCGAGCGATCGCGCGCCGCGCCGGCAGAGGGCGCGGCTGCGCGACATCGCAGCGGCAGTGGCCTGACTCCTCTTTGCCTGACCCGGGCTGGCGCATCTACTCGGCCGACCCGCGCGTCTGCGTCTGCCCGGCCACCCGCCAGCAGGCCCCACCATGACCGAAGCACGGGCGCGCGTGCCTTCGGGAAAGCGGAGATCATCCATGGTTGCCTTCCAACGTCGATTCGTGCTGTTCCTGCTCGTCCTCGGGCTGTTCGTCGGTATCCCTGCCTGGATCCCTGCCACGCCGTCGACGTGCCCGGCCGGCCAGCACGATCTCGTCCAGCCCTTCCTCATCAGCTTCGATCGGCACGAGCACCACGTGATCGCCTTCTTCGCCGGTCACCCCGACTACGAGTCCGTCGAGGCCATGGTGACCCTGCGCGACGGCCAGCCGCCGCTGATCCGGGGGGTCCTCTACCAGCACGAAGGCCTCCAGATCGATCACTTCAACGACGCCGAGCTCGCCCGCGACTGGGAGGCGATCTTCGCCGGCCGACAGGCGGTGTACACCCCCATCGACTTCGCTGTCCGGACGGTGGGCGGGATCCCCAGTCTGCGGCTGCGCTTCACCACGTACCGGGGCGAGGACATCGATCTCCACTTCGAGGGGGCCGCGCCCCCGGCGCCCGAGCTAGGGGGCTTCATCAACCCCGGCGAGCACGCCGCGGGCGCCTCCCTGCCCCTCATGTGGGCCAGCGCGAGCGCTGCCGCCGGCGACGCGACGGCGCTGACCATCGATGGCGTGCTCTTCCCGCTGGCCGGACCGGCGCCGGGCGTCCCGGGGGGCTTCTACACGAGGGACTTCCGCATCGGTGTCTTTCGCGCCGGGCGCCTGGAGCTCGATCTGCTCAGCGCGCCGGGCCGCTTCGAGCCGGGAGAGTACTGGGTGTACCAGGACCACCTCGCCAATCTCCATCTCTACGAGATCCTCGCCGTCGATGGGCGCGAGCTCACGATCCGCAAGACCACCACGTCGCCTGCCCTGACCGAGGAGGTCCTGACGGCGGAGCGCGTGGGGCGGGGGATCGAGCTCCGCTCGGTCCGGGTCACCGGCCGCCGGGGTGATGACCACTCCGCGCCTCCCCCGCCCTCCGCGGGCCTCACGCTGGATCTATCCACCCCCGGTCGCTTCTCGGTGTCTCTCGACGAGCACGCAGACCTCGTGACGGGCACGGCCTCTCACGAGCGGCGGGGTGTCACGCAGGAATGGAAGCTGGAGCCCGTCGAGCCGTCCTGGGCGACGAACCGCACGGTGACCGGCGCCGTGCCCCGCCACGGCGGCGCCTACCTCGTCGACAACCAGGTCGGCGACCCCTGATCCGGTGGGCGCGCCGGCGCCCCCTCCGCTCGAGGCGCGGAGAGCGGCGCCGCCTCCGGATCGCCCTCGCCGGGCGCGCTCCACGACATCGGCTGTCGGTGACATAAAGCTCGTACCCAGGACGGCGCCGCCGCGACTCGAGCGGTGAGAAGCGCCGTTCGTGTCAGATCGGCGTATCCGGCCCAGCAGGACCAAGTCTTCTCACGTCGACACATCGATCTGCGCAGCGCACATTGCGTTTCCCCCGCACGGAGCGCACAATCCTCAATTGCCACTTTCAGCGCAATAGCAAGAACACGCGGGGGGAACATGACACACCACCGATCAACCAGGGTTCTGGAACGCAGCCGGCTGCTCGTGGCGCTCGGCCTCGGGCTGGGCGCCGTCACGGGCGGCTGTCTGGAGTCGACGGCGCCGGGAGACGCCGTGTCCTCGATCGCGGCGGAGCAGGGGGAAGCCGCCTCGCCGATCACCGGCGCGCACGAGGAGCGCTGCGCCCAGCCCGGATCGGGCCAGGAGAGATCCGCCAAGCTGGAGGCGCTCGCGGAGGACGGCCCGTACGGGTTCGCGACGCGCGACTTCGTCTTCGTGGACGACACGCGCCCGACGCCGCCCAACGACACCTTCCCCGGGGCGCCGAGCAGGACGCTGCCCGCGCGGGTCTGGTATCCCGCGCGCCGCCTCATGGCCGCATCTCCACCTCCGGGCGAACGCGCGCCGGTCGCATGCGGAGGGCCGTTTCCGCTGCTCGCGTACGCGCACGGGCTCACGAGCCTGGGCGACAACGCTCGCTTCTTCGCCGAGCACCTGGCCACGCACGGCTACATCACCGTGGAGCCGCTGCTCCCGCTCACGAACGGGAACGCACCGGGAGGGCCCACGATCGGGGACGTCCCCAATCAGCCCGCGGACCTCGCGTTCGTGATGCGTCAGGTGGCGGCGCTCGGCGGCGACGACGCGGATCTCGGGGAAGCCGTCGATCCGGAGCGCCGGGGCGTCATGGGCCTTTCCGCGGGAGGGCTCACCGCGCTGCTGGCCGCTTATCACCCCGTCCTGAAGATCGAGGGCATCCAGGCCGTCGTCGCCATGGCCCCCCTGTCGTGCTTCCTGGGAGCGGCGATCTACACCCGCCCGCTGCCGGCGCTGATCCTGTCGGGGACGTCGGACGAGCTGGTGCCCATCGCGGGGCCGAGGCGCGTCTTCGAGAACGCGCCGGCGCCAGTGACGCTGGTCGAGCTCACGGGCGGGACCCACAGCGGGTTCATGGACCGGGAGACGCCGTTCGTGGCGAACACCGATACGCTGGAGTGCGCGCGGCTGCTGAGCGCCGGCCCGGGGAGAGGCGGCGCGGCGCTCGCGGCGGGCATCATCAACGGCGTCGGGCCCGGCGCGTTCGACCCGACGGGCTGCACGCCCCTCTGCAGCCAGCGGTATACCCAGACCATGGGAGCGACACGGCAGCTCAAGCTGGCCCGGGCAGCGACCCTGGCGCACCTCGAGGCGAGCCTGAAGGGACGGGAAGCGGTGAATCGCCGCCTGATCCGCGAGCTCGCCGAGGAGGCGCAGGACGTACACGTCCAGACGAAGCGCTGAGCAGGCGGCCGGCCGCCGGCGCGCGACGCGCGCGGCCGGTCCGGCTCAGCGCTCCGCGGCGGCAGGGCGGCGCGCCGACATCCACAGCGCGAGCGCGAGGCCGGCGGCGTTGATGCAGGCGGCGGCGAAGAACGGCGCGCCGGGGAGGTGGGGGGCGGCCGTGGCGGGCGAGAAGCGCGCGAACAGGCTGCCGCCGAGCACCGGGCCGGCGACGGCGGTCAGGCTCGCCAGGCTGGCCAGCGAGCCCTGCAGCGCGCCCTGCCCGGACGGGCCGACCTCCCTGGAGATGAGCGCCTGCGTGGCCGGCGCCGCGATGCCCCCGAGCGCGTTCGGCAGGATGAGCGCGTACATGGCGAGCCCGCTCTCCGCCAGGCCGAAGCCCGCGAAGCTCACCACGCCGACCGCGAGCCCGAGCTCCAGGCATCGGCGCTCGCCGAGGCGCGGCATCACGAGGCGGACCAGCCCCCCCTGCACGACGGCCATGCCGAGGCCCGCGACCGCGAGCGACACCCCGATCTCGAACGGCCGCCAGCCGAAGCGGTCCTCCGTGAACAGCGCCCACACGCCCTGAAGGACCTGCTGCGCCAGGTAGCTGCACACCAGCGTCGCCGTGAGGCCGAGGACGACCGGAGACCGCCCGAGGCTCGCGAGCGACGCGAGCGGGTTGGCGCGACGCAGGGAGAAGGGGCGGCGGCTCTCGCGCGGGAGCGACTCGGGGAGCACGAGCGCGCCATAGGCGAAGTTGAGCAGGTTGAGCCCGGCCGCGACGGCGAACGGCAGGCGCAGGTGCACGTCGCCGAGCAGCCCGCCGAGCGCCGGCCCGATGACGAACCCGAGCCCGAACGCGGCGCCGACGAGCCCGAAGCCCTGCGCGCGCCGCCCCGGCGGCGTGATGTCGGCGATGTACGCGCTCGCCGCCGAGAAGCTCGCGCCGGTGATCCCCGCGACGATCCGCCCGAAATAGAGCCAGCCGAGCCCCGGCGCGACCGCGAGGAGCACGTAGTTGAGCGCGGCGCCGAGCAGCGAGCCCAGGATCACGACGCGGCGCCCGAAGCGGTCGCTCAGCCCGCCGAGGACGGGCGCGAAGAGGAACTGCATCGCGGCGTACACCGCCACGAAGGCGCCGTAATACCGCGACGCAGCGGCGAGATCGCTCCCGAAGAAGCTGCTCACGAGCTTCGGCAGCACCGGGAGCATCACGCCCACACCCAGTGTGTCGAGCAGGATGGTGACCAGGATGAAGGCGACGCTGGCGTTGCGATCTCGATGCATGGGGTGTGCTCACAGCGACGCCGAGGACCGCGTCCTCGGCCTTGTCTCGAGGAGAAAAAAAGACCTCGGCCCCGGAGAGGGCCCGAAAGGGCGCCGGGAGCGTCCAGGAGCTCACCGTCGCTCTCCCGGCGTCCCCGCCGGACGCGCCTCGCCGTCCGCAGAGCCGCGGCGAGGCGCCGGTCACCGCGCCAGACAGGAGATCTGGGCGGCAGCGCTAGAAGCCACCCGGATAGTCGCTCGCCTCCGGATACCTGAAGGTGCCGGACATGAAGCCGTTCGGGCACTTGTCGGTGCGCAGATCGATATAGTGTTTATCTGGCTCATACTTGACCTGTTGAGCCAGGGCTTTCAGGCTCATGGTGGCGGCCTCCGTCATGCTGTATCCGAAGCCTATCCGCCCGTCGCCTGCGGCGTCGGCGATGAAGGTCCCCGGCGGCTCCCCGACCGCCGGCCCGTCCGTCGCCTCGGAGAGCGAGCCGACGAGCAGCGGCGGCTCGCTGGTGTCGCCGGGCGCCCCCTTGCGGATGTCCCCCGTCGTGAACACGAGCCGCATGTTCGGCAGCACGTGGAGATCGTTGAGGGTGACCAGCTGGGCGAAGCTACGCCTCGCGGTGTCCGTGATGAACCGGAAGGTGGCTTTGCCGGTGGGCCGCGTCGCCCCCGGCCAGGTGGCCAGACATTCATCTGGCATCGTGAGATCCGCCTTGAGCTCTGACGTCCTGCGCACGGCGCCGTCCGCCGTTCCGAAGAGCTCTTCTTCTTCTCCCGGCTGCTCCGGCTGTCCCAGCCCGCACCCGCTCATCGTCGCGGCGACGCCGATACCCGCCAGCGCGACGAACATGCTGTAATGGACGCTGCTTCTGCGATCGCTCATGATGTCCTCCTGAACGGTCGGAGCGGGCACCGACGAGTTGCCATCTGCGCCGGCTCGACCTCTCTCCCACGACCAACCTGGCTCGAAGGAACACAGCCCGCACACGGGCGCGAGGCCGCGGGCGGACCACCGGCGAATACCGGAAACCAGCCCGGAAGCACGCGCCGCGCGATGGCCGAGCCGCGGCTCCCCGTGAGCTGAGCTCGACGCCCCTCTTGCCCTGCCCGCGTCGTGAGCCCGTGCGGCTCACTCCGGAGCCGTTGCCCAAGCGAAGGCAGATGAAGGTCTACCCGCGCGCACCGTGAAGTCAAGACGACGAACAGGAGGTCACCGCACCTACGGCCGGAGCGGACGCGCCGTCCGTGACTACGCGACTCCGCCACTACGCGCCTCCGCCACTACGCGCCTCGGCGCGCTCCCGTGCTGTCACGCACGCTGCCGTGCTGTCACGCACGCTGCCACGGGGCCGTCACGCACGCTGCCATGGGCTGTCCGTGAGAGCTCCGCCGGCGCGGAGAGACATCACGGGACAACGTCGATCCACGCCGACGCTCGCGCCACCGCGCCCGTCGCCGGATCCAGCTCGACGAGGCTCGCTCCGAGGACGCCGATCCGCCGGTTCCGGGCGAAGGTCACGGGCGGGGCCGGGCCGGCGTCGAAGTCGCGCAGCCGCTCGAGCGCCGCAATCAGCTCCTCCCGCGTCGCGTGGGTGCCGGTCCGCTTCAGCGCCTCGATCGCGATCTGCGCCGCGACGTAGGCGCTCGCCTGCGCCCCGAGCGGACCTGGCGCCACGCCAGCCCGGCGCAGGAAGACCCGCAGCGCGTCCCCCGACGCCCGGGCCCGCTCTCCCAGCGGGCCGGCGTACAGGAACAGCACGCGGCCGGGGAGGTGGCGGGGAAGCGCCCCGGTGTGCTCGGCGACCGACCCGAGCGACGCATAGATCGGCGCGGCGGAGCCAGCGTCGTCGAGCCCCGCGCGGGCGCCCGCGAGGTCCGCGCCGGGACCCCAGAAGAGGACCGCCCGCGCCCTGTGCGCCCGCGCCGCGACGGCGACCTCGCGCGGAGAGAGGCGCCCTGGCCCGAAGGAAAGCACCGCCGGCGCCGCGAGGCCGCGCCGCTCGGCTTCTCGGCGGGCGCCCGACGCCCAGGCCTCGCCGGCGCGGTCCCGCGTGTGCACCACCAGCACGACCGCCGCCGCGCTCGACGGCGCGTCAGCGAGGTGCGTGACCGCCACGCGGGCCAGCACGTCCGGCCCCGGCTGCACGTGGAACACCACGTCGTCGCCCGTCGTCACCCCCGCCCCGATCGGCCCCACGAGCGGCGCCCGCTCGTCCGAGAGCCGCGCTCTCACCGCCGGATCCGCGCTCCAGACGCTCCCCACCAGCGCCAGCACGCCCCGGTCCAGGAGGCGCGCCGTCGCGCCGGCCTCGCCCGCCGGCCCGCCGCTGTCCTCGACGCGGAGCGCGAGCCTCCGCCGGTAGACGCCGCCCTGCGCGTTCACCTCGGCGAACGCCGCCGAGAGCACGTCGCGCACGGCGACGCCCACGGGCGCGGCCGGCCCCGTCAGCGGCAGCGCGGCGCCCAGCGCCACCGAGCCCTCCGTGACGCCTGGATCCAGGTCGCGCCCGACGCAGGCGAGGTAGTCCGCGAGATCCGACAGCTCCGCGTCCGTCAGGCGGTAGCGCGGCATCACCGGGTGCAGCCGCCGGCCCGCGGGCGCGCGCCCCTCGCGGAGGACGCCCGCGAGCGCCTCGACGGTGTACGGGCCCCGCCCGCGGTCGGTCGCGAACAGCCGCTCGGGCGCGATCGCCGGCGCCTCGACGCCCCCCTCGGCCGTCCCCTGCCCGCTCGGCCCGTGGCAGCCGGCGCAGGCGGCCTCGCGGCCCGAGAGCGACGCGGCCCCGTCCGCGATCGCGCCCTCGATGGACTGGCCGTCGGCGGTCGCGCCTCGCTGGTAGATGCGCTTGCCGCGCAGGGCGCCCGGCGTGAGCTCGGCGCACGCGGCCCCGCCGGCTGCGCGCGCGCGCGGCGCAGCCGCGTGCGCGCGCGCGTCGACGGAGGCGCCGCCGGGCGCCCGCAGCGCGGCCGCGCACAGCCCCACGGCGAGCGGGAGGGCCAGGAGGCCGAGCCACGCCCTCGGGCTAGCCACCGCGGTCGCCCCGCGCAGCCGGCCGTAGCGAGAGGAAGGCCCGGACCTCCTCGGCCAGGCGGATGGTGGTGCAGGCCTCGCGGCCGCACGCGGCGGCGGCGAGCGCGCCGGCGAGGAGCAGGGTCCTGAGCGCAGGGAACGAGGGAGCGCGCATGCCGGCGTCACTGCGGGTCGTCGAGGTGCTGGGCGATGTACGCGAGGGTCTCCGGCCGCTCGGTGGCGAGCGTCTTCAGCCACATGCCGGTCGACGTGTCGCCGACGAGCAGCGTCATCGTGTGCTCGTCGGGTCGGCGCACCTCGCCGCCGAGGCGCCGCAGCACCGCGGCGACGTTCGCGGGCGTGCCGGTCAGGAAGTACCAGCCCTCCCCCGCCCTGAACTTCGCGGCGTACTCCTTCAGCGCGGCCGGCGTGTCGTTCTCCGGGTCGACCGTGATCGTCAGGATCGTCACCCGCTCTCCGCGGGCCCGGAGCAGCTCCTGCACGCGCGCGAGGTTGGCCGTCATCGTGGGGCAGGCGCCCTTGCACGAGGTGAAGGCGAAGTTGATGAGCACCTTCCGGCCCCGCAGCAGCCCCTCGTAGAACCGGTGCGAGCGGCCGTTCTGGTCGACGAGCTCGGTGTTGGTGAAGTACTTCTCCGCGGCGGCGTCGTCCTCGCGCGCGGTGCCGCCGAGCTTCATGCGCTCCACGCGAGGCGCCTTGTCCCCGGCGCCCGGCGCCTTGTCCCCGGCGGGCGCGGGCGACGCGAGCGAGAGCGCGAGGGCGACCGCGGCGAGGGCCGCGCCGGGCTTCATCGCGCGCCTCCGTCGGGAGCGCCCGCGCGGCGCGGGCGCACCCGCAGCGGGACGAACGGCACCGCGCCGAGGGTCACGCCGCGCCGCGGGGCGGCAGCGAGGACGCGGTACTCGCCCGGCTCGGGCGGGGTGAACGCGACCGAGAAGACGCCGTCCCCCTCGGGCCGAGGCGCGCCGCTCCAGCGGTATCCAGCAGGGAATCGAACGATCATGATCTCCATCTCCTTGGCGTCGATCGCGGGCGCCCCCGCCTTCGCGGTCGTGCGGAAGCGGAGCGTCGCCGGCGCGCCGGCCTCGAGGCGCAGGTCGGGCTCGAACAGCGGCTCCAGCGCGACGTCCGGCGCCGGGCCGCCGCCGCAGCCGTCCTCGCCAGCGTACGGCGCGCCCGCCGGGCAGCGCGCCGGCGCCACGGTCGCCTCGAGGCACACCGCCGCGCGGGGGCGGTCGAGGAGCAGCGCGACGTCGTGGAGGCCCTCCGCGCCGAGCCGCACCGTGGTCGCGTAGACGCCCGGCCGCACCTCCTTGAGCGAGCGATCCTCGACGAGGACCGCCGTCGGCTCGCGGCCGTAGTTCGAGAAGGTGCCGATCGGGGCCATCATGCCCTCCACGTAGAAGTAGAGGGCCCTGTCGGCCGGGCTCGCGACGACCGCGCCGTTGCCCTCGGGCATGGGGGCGATCGCCGCGACGAGCCCGCCCTGCCCTGGCGGCTCCGGGCGCGCCCGAGCGGGCGCCTCCTGGCCCACCGCGACGTGGACGACCGGGGGGACCGCCGGGCCGCCGAGCCCCGCCCGATCGATGAGCGAGACCCTGGCCGCGCCGCGGTTGCGGACGTAGGCGAAGGCGTCGGTGAACGTCACCGCGTCCGGCGCCGCGAACCCGGAGAGGGTGTGCGCCACGGCGCCCGTCGAGGCGTCGAGCAGGGAGACCTCGTTCGCGGCCGGGTTCAGCGCGAAGGCGAAGCGCCCCCGCGGATCGAACCGGACGGCGCCGAGCCCCGGCTTCAGCGGGACGCGCCCGGCCACGGTCCGGCGCGCCGGGTCGAGGATCGTCACCTCGGCGCGCTCCGCGTTCGCGACGTAGACCACGCCCGCTTCGTCGCTCGCCGCGATGGAGACGGCGCCCTCGCCGACGGCGACCTCCCCGAGCGGCTCGAGCGTGGCGACGTCCACCACGGCCACCGCCTCGCCGCGCTGGCTCGTGATCCAGGCGGCGCGACCGCCGTCGGCGAAGGCGATCTCGTGGTGGCCCGGGCCGACGCGGAGCGTCCGCAGCACGTCGGTCGAGCGCGCGTCGACCACGCTGACCGTGCCGTCGCCGTCGTTGCCCACCCAGACGGTGCGGCCATCCGGGGCGACGGCGACCCCTGTCGGCTCCTCCCCGACAGGGACGTTCGCCTTGACGAGGGCTCGCCGCGTATCGACGACGGCGAGGCCCCGCCCGCCCCGGAGCGTGACGTAGAGGCGGTCCCGATCGGGGTGGAGCGCCAGCGAGACGCCGGGGCCCGCGAGGCTGACGACGCTCCGGAGCTTCGTCCTGCCGAGGGCGACCTGCGGGTTGATGACCGAGAGGGTGCTGTCCCGGTTGAGGGTCCAGAGGAAGTAGGCGTTCATGTCCACCTCCGGACGCACGGACAGGAGGCCTGCCATGAAGGTCTTGATCTTCGCGCGGCAGCCCGCCTCGTCCGGCGCGGCGTCGAGCGCGCCCGCGGGGCCCCCGCCGGACGGGCCGGCCGCTCCCCCGGCCCCGCGGCGCGACATCCACCCGAGCGGCGACAGGCCGCGCACCGGGGCGCCGGTCGTCGCGTCGCGGAGGGTGAACTCGGCCACGGCGTCGGTGAACGCCGGGGCCGCGGCGGCCCCCGCGGCCGGGGCGGCGCCGACGCGGGGCGCGTCCCCCTCCAGGGCGCGCAGGGTGAACGCGATGGACACGCCATCCCGCTCGACCCGGCTCGCTGGCGAGGGCGCCGCCTCCGGCTGCGCCGCCCCCGGCCCGGCCGGCGACGCGGCCTCGGCGCGCGAGGGCGGGGGAGGCGCCCCCCGGCCGCAGCCGAGGAGCGCCGGGCAGATGCCCAGCGCGACGAGCGCGCGGCGTGCCCTCGTCGCGCTCACGGCGTGACCCGCACGATGCCCCAGAGCCCGCCGGAGAGCGGGACGCTCGGCTGATCGAGGTAGAGCCGGTCGCCGGGCTTCTCGAACTTCCCTCCTGCCCTGAAGAAGGGGTTCACGTTCCAGGCGGTCATGGGGCCGATGCCGCCCTGCGCGCCGATCACGAACGACGCCGGGTTCTGGCCCATCACGCGGGAGCCCGAGCCCTGCGCCCACGGGTTGTGCGCCCACTCCGCTCCCCAGAGGCTGAAGGAGTGCTGCCGCCGGTGCCCCGAAGGTTGCAGCACGCGGACGCGCAAGGTGTCGTAGACCCCCACCGTGAAGATCGGCGTCGCCGGATCGCCGTGCTCCGCCGAGCTGAAGATGGAGCTGAGATCGAGGCCGGCGATCTCGCCGAGCCGCTTCTCCGGGCGCACCCCGAGCCGCGCCCAGATCGGCTCGGTGCGGTAGTTGAACGCCTTGTGGCCGGTGCCGTCCGCGTCGACGTCGCCGACGATGTTCCGGAGGGCGGTCCCGCAGTTGAGGGACGGGTCCGCGCACTGGAACGCCGGATCATCGGAGTGCAGGGCGACCTCGTCCTGATAAAAGAGCACGATCTCGCGGAACCACCGCTCGGCGCCGGTCGCGTCCTTGTACTTCACCTGGGCGGCCGCGCGCGCGGCCGGCTTCGTGTACCAGACGGCGCCCTCCGGCTCGACGATCAGCGCGCCGATCGCGCCGTGCATGCCGTGGTTCACCACGTCCGCCATGTCCGTCAGGTTGATCGCGCCGAACTCGACGGGCTGCCACCGGACGTCGCCGTCGGGCGTCACGGAGACGTCGCCGGCGTACCACACGTATTTGCGCGACTTCCCCGGCGCGACCGTCTGGTCGCCGTTCTGGCCCACGTTCGCGCCGTCGCTCTGCGCGACGTCGGAGGCCACGAGCTGCGCGTGCAGCGAGACGTGGTTCGACGTCCTCACCTGGTTGACGTTGAACCCCTCGACGATGGGAGGGTTGTAGTTCCAGTGGGGCGTCTTCGGCGGGTCCTTGGGCAGCTCGTTGACGAGCGTGACCTCGACGCACTCGCCGGCCGCCGCGCGCAGGACGAGCGGCTCCGGCCCGCGCTCGCCTTTCCGGACGGCCTTCAGATCCTCCTTGAGGACGAACAGGATGGCGTCGGGGTCGTAGAGCCCGTATTCCGCGTTGTAGGTGAGGCGGTCGCCCGGCAGGTTGCCCTTCGCGGCGATCGCGTGGACGACGTACTTCCGCACCGTCGCGTTCGGCGGGCACACCCGCACGTCCTCGTCGCGGCCCCTCGACGGCGCGCCCGGGAGCGGCAGGAGGTCCGGGGTCGGCGCGCCGTGGACGCGAAGGATGCCCCACAGCCCCTCCCAGCGGTCGTCCGACGTCGCGATCTCGTACAGATAGTCCGCGTTGCCGGCCTTGTTCCTCCCGAAGAGGGGCGCCGCGTCGAGGGCGAGGTCCATCTGCTCCGAGGCGCCGATCGGCTGCCCGTTCGAGAAGCCGCTGTCGGGATCGGACGCCTCTTTGAGCCACTTCCACCCGTGCATGGAGAAGACGTGCTGCTCCGCGTGCGCGCCCTGGGTCAGGCGGAGCAGCGTGCGGTCCCCCGCGTAGGCGCGGAGCAGCGGCGTGAACGGGTCGCCGTGCTGCGCCGAGCTGAAGACGTGGTGCATGTCGCCGGCGGCGCCGCTCTTCTGGACCGCCTCGCCCGTCGCGCAGCTGCGCTCGGCGATCCGGAGCGGGATCGGCTCGTTCCTGTAATTGATGACCCCCCCGCCCGGATCGCGCCAGGAGATCGGCTCGCGGAGGAGCCCCCCATGGACGATCGCCGTCGGCAGCGGCGCCGCCTGGGTGGCCGGCGGGTTCACCGGCCTGCCGCACTCGTCGTAGACGATGGCGTAATCGGCGAAGCTCAGGTTGAACTCGCGGAAGGGCGGCCGGCCGTCGTCGCGCGGGAACAGGATGTCGGCGCGGTAGCTCGTCGGCCCGCCGTCGTCGCGCGCGCCAAAGAGGTGCCCCGTCTCCGGGTCGCGCCAGCTCGACCCGGCCGGCTCGACGACAAGCGCCGCATAGAGGCCGTGGTGCTGGTGCGAGGAGGCGGCGAAGTGGTCATGGGTGAAGGCCGTGCCGAGGGCGCGATCCTTCCCCGACGAGGTCACGATCGGATCGGCCCACCAGCGCTGCGTCGTGGTCTGCGCCCCGAGCGGCGCGCCGGACAGGCGCGGGTGCCGCGCCGCCGTGAGGGTGACGCGCGCGCCCGACTCGCCGAGGGTGCCGTCGGCGGCCAGGGCGCCGCCGAGGGCGTTGGCCGCGTTGATGCGCGCCACCACCTCCTGCGCGGCGAGCGTCCCGTCCTCGTAATTGAAGCCGTTGGCCGCGCCGTCCGACGAGGTGAGATCGAACTTCACGAGGTGGATGTGCTGGCCGATGACGTCGGTCGGCGTGAACATCTGGAAGTCGTCCGCCTCGAGCGCGTCCGGGATGGCGTTCGTGGCGTGGAAGACCACGCACTCGCCGGATTGGGCGCGGATGAAGAGCGGCTCCGGCGGCCGCGTGCCGTCGAGGGTGGACTCGTAATCTCCCTCGAGGACGATCGTGCGCGTCTGCGGGTCATGCCAGCCGGCGCGGTTCACGGTGGCGTCGATCTGGACGTAGGCGGCGCGGTAGGTGCGCACCGGCGCGCCCGGCGGGCAGGGGTCGGCGTAGGGCGCGCCCGGCGCCGGGGGCTGCCCGTTCACGAGGAAGAGCGCCGGGTCGCCTTCCGGGGTGAAGGCCGGATAGCCCTTCGCCGGGAAGCCGTAGCGCGTCGTGGCCGGCACGGCGCCCGGGAAGGCGCCCGCGTGGAACGCGCTGGCCGCGACCTCCGCCGGGGTGCCGTCGTTGGGCAGCAGCTTCACGTTGGCCTGGCTCAGCTGCACGTCGAAGTCGCCGCGCGCGCCGGTCTCCGCGCCGCCCGGCGGGACGCTGGTGATGAGGTGGCGCGGCAGCCCGCCGTCGTGCTCGATGTCGCGCGGCGGCTGCGGCGGCCGGTGCCCGCGGAGGCCGGCGATGTAGAAGGGGTATCCGGCCATCGGCGGGCGCGTCACCTTGCCTCCGCCGGGCAGCGTGACCGTCGTCGGCTCGTAGGTCGGCATCGGGGGCATCGCCGCGCCCGGGAGGGGCACGACGGCGGGCGTCGGCGTGCCCGCCGCGATCTCGCCGTCCGGGAGCGACCGGTCCGGCGTGCCCGACTCGAAGACGTCATGGCTGCGCCAGATACCCCACATGCCCTGCACGAAATGGGGATACAGGTGACAGTGGTAGATGGCGTCGCCCGCCGTGAGGTTTCGGTTGCCGCCGCCGCCGTACGTCATGTCGTAGGTGTACGCGGCCCTCGGGCCGATGGTCTGGGAGTCGATGTACGAGCTGTCCTCGTCGCCCGGCGATCGCAGCCACTGGTGGCCGTGGACGTGGAACACGTGCGTCTCGGTGGGGCCGGCGTGCAGGTTCCGGATGCGGACCGGATCGCCGACGTATCCGTGCGACACGTTGGAGGGGTCGTCCGGGTACAGGGCGCGGGCCGCCCTCCTGGTCCCGTCCTCCCCGATCTCGAACTCGACGTTGAGCGCCGGGTCCCCGTTGGTCCACGAGCTCAGGAAGAACTCCTCGAACTTGCACTCCGCGCAGTCCTTGCTCGGGCCGATCTTGTTCTTCTTGGCGAGGACGGCGGCGCCCAGGCTGGCCGCGCCGTAGTTGATGCCGAAGCCGCTGCGCACGCCATGGTAGAGCGGCGTGCGCAGCTCGGGGAAGGGCTGCACACCGCCAAGATCGTCGTGAAACAGGACCGTGAACTCGCGGAAATAGCCCTGATCCTCGGACACCGGGGTTCCGGCCTCGGTCTCGTGGAAGCCAGCGATGATCGCGTTGAGATCGCCGTGCACGATCTCTCCGTCGTCGTTGATGATCCTCAGGATCGGCTCGCCGGACGCGTCGACCGCGTCGTAGTCGATGCGCGGCGTGCCGTCCGGGTTCGGGGGGTCCAGGGACGCGGCCTGGAGCTCGGCGGCCGTGACCTGCGATCGGTACGCGACCGCGCCCCTCGGCTCGACGTGGACGGCGCCGAAAAGCCCCTGCGCGATCTGCCGGAGCGGCCGGCCGACGCCGTCCGCGCCGGCCATGGAGCCCGCGCTGTGCATGAGGAACGTGCCCTCGCGGCCGGCGAAGAGCCGGTAGGTGCGCGACTCGCCGGGCGCGGCCAGGGCGCTCTCGTCCTGCCCGACGTTCCCTCCGAGCGCGTCGAGGCTCTGCATCTGGAGCCCGACCACGTGAATCGAGGCGCGCCGCGTGGTCGGAGAGAGATCCGGCAGCGACGCGCCGTCGGGCTTGAGCCAGTTCGTGAAGGAGATGAACAGCGAGTCGCCGGCGCTCACCCGCAGGACGAGCGGCCTCGGGCGCTTGCCCGGCCGCAGCCTGGCGTTGCCGGGGCCGATGGGCTGCGCCGGATCGATGGCCGCGACGTCCCGCCGGAGAGCGTAGATCATGCCTCCAGGGGTGAACGCGCCGAACCGGTCATAAACGAGCATCTGATCGATCGCCACGACGTCGGCGAAGATGGTCTTCCCCGACGCGGGCGCGTCGGTGCCGTCAGTCACCGCCTCCTCGATCTGCGCCACGCCCTCCTCGGCGGGCGCCTTGTCGAGGTCCGAGCATCCAGCGGCGGCGATCGCCACCGCTGCCCCCCCGAGCAGCCGGAACAGCCTCATCACCACGAGTCTCTCCCTTCCCCCATCAGCGCTTCGAAGGGGGCATTCGCCTCGGACGACGGCCGTCCGAGCGTCATGATGAGATAAGCCGAAGGTCGGACGCCGCGCGCTCTGCCGGTATCCGCCAGCAGGATTGAAGATTTGTCTCTGCATTCCTCTTAGGTCAAGAATCTTCTCGAAAATACGCAGACTTCAGGACTCCGGTCATGCGCTGCCCGGAACAAACACGCGACCTGCGCGGCGCGCGCCCTCTGTCCGGGCCATCCCGTTCGTCCAGAGAGTGCGCTCTCGTCGACAGCACACCTGCCGCCCGGCGCAGGCGGCAGGGCGCGCCGCGCGGCCGGGCGGCGCGCCAGGGCGTTCGTCGAGGCGCCGTGGGCGCTACGCACGCCACCTCGGGCCCACGCCGCTCTGCCCGTGACGTCGGCTCTGCCCGTGACGTCGGCTCTGCCCGTGACGTCGGCGCGCGTACGGCGCGCTCGGGCTGTTCGGGTCCCCCATCACCTCGAGCGCGTCGTGGATCTCGACGCGGGCGAGCGCCATCAGCTTCTGCTGCACGTCGGCGCGCGTGTTCGAGAAACGGCTCACGAGCATGAGCCGTGCGTGGGCTCCGGCGCCGGCCCGCTCCCCTATGCAAGGGCCGAGGATATCGTCGTCGTGGCGTTCAGCCCCTGAGGCGCGCCGCGCGCAATGGCGGGCCAGCGCGGACGCGCAGCGCAGGCCGTCTCGGCGGCGAGCCCGGGCCGCGCCGCGCGATTCGCCGGGGCGCGGCGCGCGCTTCCATGGTATGCCGGAACACACGGCAGCGCCGTCCCCCTGGATATCCCGATGAAGCTTAACGAACGCCTCGCCGCGCTCGCCGAGTCCGGCATCGTCACTCTGGTGCTCGATCCGGAGCGCCTGCGCTTCCTCTGGGCCAACGCCTCGGGGCTGAAGCTCTGGAAGGTCGAGAGTCTCGAAGAGCTCGAGTCGCGCGACCTCTCGGACATGTCCGCGGCCGCCCGCGCGCGCCTCGCCGGGTACGTCGCGCGGCTTCGAGAAGGGCAGACAGCCGAGGAGACGTGGACCGTCTACCCGGGCGGGGAGCCGGTGCCCCTCCGCGCTTTCTTCTCGGGCGTCGAGCTCGACGACGGGCGCCTCGGCCTCTTGATCCAGGCGCTGCGCGTCGAGGACACGGCGCAGGTGGCGCTCGCCCGGAGCGTCGAGGCGCTGCGCCACGCATCGTCGATGGTGACCCTGCTCGACGCGCAGGGGAACGCGCTGCTCCACAACCCGGCGGCCCTGCGCGCGTTCGGCGAGGGCGCGCCGTTCGCCGGGCGCTTCGTCGACCCACAGGTGGCGGAGGCGCTCCTCGAGGCGGCTTCCCGGGGCGACGTGGCCTCGCGCGAGGCCGCGGTGCGGACGGCCGAGGGGGAGCGATGGCACCTCGTCGAGGCCCGGCAGGTGCCCGATCCGGTGACCGGCGAGCCGGCGATCCTGGTGCAGCACGTGGACGAGACCGGGCGGCGGGCGGCGGAGCAGACGGCCGAGGCGCAGGCCCGGTTCGCCGCGGAGCTCGCGGAGGCGCTCGAGACGGTGCAGCGACAGAAGCAGGAGATCCTGACGCTGTCGGCGCCCATCCTCGAGGTGGCGACGGGCACGCTGGCGCTGCCGTTGATCGGCGCGCTCGACGGCCCGCGCAGCGAGGAGATCGCGGCGCGCCTCCTCCACGCCGTCGTGGAGCGGACCGCGCGGTGCATCATCCTCGACCTGACCGGCGCCGCGACGGCGACGGCCGGGGCGGCCGAGCACATCGCGCAGCTCGTCCGCTCGCTCCGCCTGCTCGGCACGAGGCCGATCGTCACCGGCGTCCCTCCGGCGCTGGCGCAGGCCTTCGCGGAGATCGGCGCCGACCTGTCCGGGGTCATGATGCTGCGGAGCCTCCGCGACGGGATCAGGGCGTCGGCGCGGCGGGCCTTCAACTGAACGATCGCTCGGCGCGAGGCGCGCCTGGGCCGGTCAGAAAGCGTCGGTCTCGACGGTCACCACCGCTTCTTCGAAGGTCTCGGGGCTCGAGAAGAACGGGAAGGTCAGCGTCGGGCTGCCGAGGATCGCCTCGAGATCTTCGCCCACGGCCGTGAGCGTCACGCCGCTCCCCTCTCCCAGGCGGATGCCGGTGACGGCGTTCTCCTGGAGGATGTTGCCGTGCCACGCTGACTGATGCCAGTAGTTGAACGTGGTGAGCGGGTTCGGCGGCGCGGATGGATCGGGCAGGGTGACGGGGCCGTCGAGATCGAACGCGAGGCCCAGCGGGCGAGGCACGGAGATGGCCAGGTCGGCCTGGGCGCCCGAGGTGTTCGTGATCTCGTACGACATGAGAGGCGTGTAGCGCGCGTTCACGCCGAGGAGGCGAAGGCGAGCAGCGAGGATCGGGTGGGTGGTCGCGAATGCGATCTGGTAGAAGTTGCGATCTCCAGCGCCGGTCGGCGGGACGACGCCGACCCCGAGCTGCGCGAAGATGCCTGGCCGGGCGAGCCCGCCATTCACGCTGATCTCGGCGCAGTCCGCCGACTGCGCGACCACGATGGCCATTCCGGGGACAGCCTCGATCACGATGTAGTCGTCGGGCACGAGCGGCGCGACGGAGGCCAAGGGGGCGAGCCCCACACCGGCGAACTCGTCGCAGTCGTGGTACCGAGCGGCGAAGTCGGGCGAGAGGGAGCTCGCCTCCTGCGAAGCGGCGAGCTCGGGGGCGGCCTCCTGGTCGTCCTGCCCTCCTGTCGCACCGCAGGCTGTCGCGAGCATCAGCGGAAATGCCATCACGAAGGTGCTCTTCTTCATCGATCCAGTCGACTCCAGTCCGGGACTGCTCCCGTGCGGATGATTCCATCGCTCCGCCGCCGCGTCGATGGCCATCGACGGGCGAGAGCATGCCCGGTCCGCCGCGTCCTCACGAGCGCCGCTTCCGGGGCGCGGCGCCGCGGGCCTTCTTCGCAGGCGCGACCACGCGGGCCTTCTTCGCAGGCGCGACCACGCGGGCCTTCTTCGCTGGCGCGGCCACGCGGGCCTTCTTCGCTGGCGCGGCCACGCGGGCCTTCTTCGCAGGCGCGGCCACGCGGGCCTTCTTCGCAGGCGCAGCGCCGCGGACCTTCTTCGCAGGCGCGGCGACGGGCGTGCTCCAGGACCACCCGAAGCGCTCGAGGGAGACGTTGCCGCGCTCGTCGAACTCCACGCCTTCGGCCTCGAGCAGCTTGCGCTGGAGCGCGCCGCCCACCGGATCCTTGATGGTAACGGCCGCCCGATGACGCGGGCGGCTCCCGAGCACGCGTTGCCAGGGCACGCCCGCGCCCTCGCCCGTCTCCTTGAGGGCGGCGAGAGCATAGCCGACGTGACGCGCCGCGCGGGGGTGTCCAGCCATCGCGGCGACGGCGCCATACGTGCATACCCGCCCCGCCGGGATCCTCCGGATGACCCGGTAGAACGCGTCCCACCAGGAGATCGTCTCGGGGAGCGCGGCAGGCTCCCGGCGCCCACGGCGTGGCCCCGGGATCACCGTGAGGCGGCGGTCGCCCTCCGGAGCTTGTCTGCGCGCGCGGCGGTCCTTGGTCGTCACTCGGCCGACCTACCACGGATGGGCCGCGTCCGGGACTGCGGGCGCGCCTCGCCGTCGCCGCGCTGCCGTGCGCGGCGGATCGGGCCAGCGCGCTGGCCGATGAGCGGCCATGCTGCGCCACGAACATCGCGTCGCCAAGATCAGGCACAACGACTGCTTCGATACGGTGGATGAGGCGCTTGACGTTTCCGACACATTTGGATTTGCTGCTCCCCGGGCGAGGCAATGCCTCGCGTCCCAGCCCCGCGCCCCTCGGATGGTTCAAACTGACGGTTTCAACAACGAGAGATCCCGTATGATCGATCTGTCTGCCTTCCCCGTCACGCGCAAGTGGCCCGCGCAGCATCCCGACCGCATCCAGCTCTACTCGCTGCCCACGCCCAACGGCGTGAAGGTGTCGATCGCGCTGGAGGAGACCGGCCTGCCCTATGAGGTCCACCGCGTCGCATTCGACACCAACGACCAGCTCTCGCCCGAGTTCCTCTCGCTCAATCCGAACAACAAGATCCCGGCGATCCTCGACCCGCAGGGGCCGGGCGGCAAGCCGCTCGCGCTGTTCGAGTCCGGCGCGATCCTGCTCTACCTCGCGGAGAAGAGCGGCCAGCTGCTGCCGCAGGACGCCGCGCGCCGCTACGAGACGATCCAGTGGGTGATGTTCCAGATGGGCGGCATCGGCCCCATGTTCGGCCAGCTCGGCTTCTTCCACAAATTCGCCGGCAAGGACTACGAGGACAAGCGCCCGCGCGACCGCTACGTGGCGGAGTCGAAGCGGCTGCTGGGCGTCCTCGACGGCCACCTGCGCGGGCGCGCGTGGATGATGGGCGACGACTACACCATCGCCGACATCGCGATCTTCCCGTGGGTGCGCACGGTCGTGGCCTTCTACGGCGCGGGGGAGCTGGTGGGGTTCGACGACTTCAAGGAGGTGAATCGCGTACTCGACGCGTTCGCCGCGAGGCCGGCTGTGGTGCGCGGGCTGGACATTCCGTCGCGCAACGCCTGACCGCCGGCCTGCGGCGGCGCCGGGCACGGCGCCTCGGGTCCTGGCCGCCGGAGCTCGGCGACTGGGCCGGCTTCCCCTTCGGCCCCATCGGGCTGGTATTCACGTCGACGATGCGGCTCACACCCCAGGCCCAGCCGACCTGAGGCTGAGCGCCTCCAGCCAGACGTACGGCGCCCCACACTCCCTCGCCGCCTCGACGTTACCGCGCCAATACCGCGTCGCCTCCGCCCGCTCGGCCGCCTCTCTGCGCCGGAACGCCTCCAGCATGGCAGGCGCCGAGCTCAGCAGCGTTGCGGTCCGGCCCGCCTGCCATCGCTCGGACGCGGCCACCCCGGGTGCCGGACCGCCGCCCCGGCGAAGCGCCCCGCGCTCTTGCTTTCACGGCCATTCGCAGGCTCAGCTTGCCGCGGGCGGTGCGCGAGTTCGCCCGCGGCTTCGCCGGGCCGAGCCTGAGTTGGCTGGGTCCGGCTCGGCACCGGAGCGCCCCTCCGGATCGTTGTCGCCACCGATCACTGGTGGGAGCCGTGATCACAAGGCGCACTTCCGGGAATTAGTAAGGATAGCCAAGGAGGAGACGTGCGTTCAACTTCACTTCAAACTTTCGCTCTCATTTTAGGATTCGCTGCCGTGGCCTGCTCGGGATCGGACGATGGCTCCGGGGAAGCCGGGTCGGGTGGCAGCTCGGCGGGAACGGGCGGCGCGACCACGGGCGGCGCGACCACGGCTACGGGCACCGGCGGCGCGGGTGCCGTGAGCGGGTCGACCAGCGCGACCACGGGCAGCACGACCACGAGCAGCACGGCCGCGGGCGGACCGGCAACGACCGGCACCGGCGGCTCGGAGGGCCCCGCGACCACGACCACGACCGGCGGCTCGGAGGGCCCCGCGACCACGACCACGACCACGACCACGACCACGGCCACGACCGGCGGCATGCCTGCCGCGTGCACGGAAGCCGACAAGGAGGTCTGCAGCGATGACATCGGCACGCATTGCGGACTCACCTACGAGTACTGGAAGGACCGAGGCGAAGGATGCCTGGTCAACACGGCTGATGGTTTCAAGGTAGACTGGCGCAACATCAACAACCTGTTGGGCCGTAAAGGCGTGAGGCCGGGCGGCGTGGGCAATGTCGTCACCTACGAGGCCGACTACCGGCCGAACGGCAATTCATACCTGGGCGTCTACGGATGGACGACGAGCCCGCTCATCGAGTACTACATCATCGATAGCTGGGGCACCTGGCGTCCCCCGGGCGGAGAAGGGTTCGTGGGCACCGTCGAGAGCGATGGAGGCACCTACGACATCTACAAGACCCAGCGCGTCAACCAGCCTTCCATCGAAGGCAACGCGACGTTCTACCAGTTCTGGAGCGTCCGGAAGGAGAAGCGCACGAGCGGAACCATCACGGTCGCCAACCACTTCAACGCATGGGAGCGCCAGGGGCTGACCCTGGGGACCTTCTACGAGGTCTCGTTGGTCGTGGAAGGATACCAGAGCAGCGGCAGCGCTGACGTGAAGGTCTCGATCCAATGAGCGCTGGGGCTTGAGCATCGTCTCGTGAAATAACTCGAAATGTGAACGTTCACAATAACCAGAGGGTGTGAGCGTTCACGGGCTGGGAGGGGCTCTGTATCATCGGCGCCGGGACATATGAACGGCGCGTTCCCGTGATGTCAGGTGGCAGGTCGCGGTGTCGGGCGGCGCGTGGCGAGCAGCGGCGCGACCGTCGGCACCGGCGACCTGCGGGTTTTGGAGTGGGCGCTTTTCCTTTCCCCTCGGCTCATCCGCAGTCGGCGAAGTTCTTCTAACAACGAATTTCAGACCCGCTTATCTGCTCGGAAGCCTGGAGTCATGCTGTGCGATCAGCTGTTGGCTGATGCCCCCACCCGGGCTCGCCGAGCGGCTGCGCGGGAGCATGCGCCCGGCGTCCAGCCGTCACCAGGAGCACCATGCGAATCAACGATCAGGCAGGCCTGTCCACCGTGTCATTCGGCAAGATCTCGCAACGCACGTTCGGCTTCCTCTCATGCGTCACGGCCCTCCTGCTGGGAGCCTGCAGCAGCGGCGATCCCGACGCCGGGGGCACCGGCGGAGCCGCAGACGTGGGCCCCGCGGGATCAGGCGGAGCGGGCGCCACCCCCTCCGTCACCAGCGGCGGCAACCCGTCCACCTCCACCGCGACCGCGGGCTCCTCGTCCACCGGACAGGCCGCCGTCGGCAGCGGCGGCAGCGGCAGCGGCAGCGGCAGCGGCTCGAGCGGAACAGGTAGCACACACCCGAAGGATCATTGCCTGGACGGCTTCGATCCCCACCCCAGCGACGCGACGATCAAGGACGGTCCGGCGGAGTTCGCCAAGAACGGCCAGGTCGATCTCACGGTTCAGCCGGAAGTCATCGCCTGGATGGAGGAGAACGAATGGCAGGCCGCCCACTTCGAGTGGCACAGCATCCGGCGCTGTGGCGGCGGCGGGCTCGGCGGGATGAGCAGGGTCAACATCTGCAACTCGTCGGTGCCGGTCCCGTCGGACCAGGAGTGCAAGACCACGGGCGACGGCTTCCAGTTCCTCGCCATGCACCGGCACATGATCCAGTCGCTGAAGCAGCTGTGGCCGAATCACTCGGAGCAGTTCGAGGGGTTCAAGAAGTTCCCCACGACGGCGGAGGAGCTGCCCCAGCAGTGGAGATCGGACTTCAGGCCGTGGAGCGCCACGACGCTCGCCAACGCGAAGATCGCCGACGAGATCGACAAGCCGGAGAACCTGAGCCGCTTCCCGGACGAAGGCGCTTTCGGGATGTGGCTCCAGTGCTTCGCCGGTCAAGCCATCCCCGGCGCGAGCGTGTCGGCCAGCGGCCTGCACGGGGATCTCCACTTCAAGTGGGTGCGCAGTAACAACACCGACCACGGCCTCGGCAACCAGTTCACGAACATCGACAACTACATGTTCTGGAAGCTGCACGGCTGGATCGACAACGTCTGGGAGAAGTACCGCACCGCCAAGGGTCTGTCGCCCACCGACGAGGCGCTGAAGGACGCAGTAGCGGCCCAGTGCTACGAGATGGACGCGATCGCGCGTGTCATCAATCCTGAGCTGAACCCGGAGCCGGAAGAGCCCCTTCCCACCGAGTCCGGCGTGTTCCACAGCACGGTCCGTCCGATCTTCGAGAGCGCGATCCACAAGTGCAGCGGCTGCCACGCTGCGCCGTCGACCGGTCCACAAGCAGGTCTGTCGCTCGGCGGCGACATCAGCTCGACGGACATCGTCGCGGGCCTCGTCAACAAGCCCTCCACGCACGGCGGGCAGTTCAAGCTCGTGGTGCCGGGGAATCCGGACCAGAGCTGGCTCTACCTCAAGGTCGCAGGGACGGCTGGGAGCGCGGGGTGCAGGCCTTCAGGCGCTGCCACCTGCAACCCGGGCGTCATGCCGCAGGCCGCGGACGGGAGGCCGACCCTGACGAGCGCCGAGCTTGCGGCCCTCCGCCAGTGGATCCAGGACGGAGCGCCCGCGCCGACGAAGATGTAGACTCGCCCCGATCCGCCTCCCCCACGGTGTCGGCGAGGTGGGCGATGCTCATCGCGCCGTGGTGTCCTCCGCCGCCCCGCTTCCCTCGGCGCGGTGCTCGTCGATCACCTCGATCGTGCCCACGATGGCGTCGTTGAACGCCCCCAGCTCCTCCGCGGGGGCGAACGGGCGTCATGACCGGCAGCATACAGCCAGGAGCAACGCGCGTCTGTGATTCGATCCTGACCGCATGGTCCCCCGGCTTCGTGTCGGAGGCTGTGTCCTGGAGGCCCCGGCCTTCAGGCGTGGAGGCTCGCCCCTCCAGCGAGACGCCCCCGGTCGAGCACCTCTATCGGCTGCTCGGCGGGGAAGATCCACACTGTCGAGAGGAGCCCGCCGGTGCTCTCGTGGACCGCGAGGATGTCGACCGTGCCCTCGCCCGGCCCGCGGAAGCGCTCGTGATCGACGACCTTTTCTCCGACGCGCATGCGCGAGAGCAACGCCGCACGAGCCCGAGGCTCACGGTGGCCGACGAAGCCGAGGCGGCCGGTCCTTGTTCGCCGCGAGGTCGTCGGCACGCCCATTGCTAATTCCAAGAATGCGAATCAGCGGCTCGCGGTGCGCTGCCCCTGAATTGCGCCGCAGGATGGTCGATGCCTCCAGGCGGCCGACGCTCGGCGGACGCGCGTGTCGCGCGGCGCGCATCGATCGGGACCATGGGCATGGCTCATCGGCCGGGGCACGCCGCGCCTCGCCGAGAGAGTCTTTGAACAACAACGGAGATGAACATGTACGACCACGCTCGGAAGACCACGCTGTCCCTCCAATGGCTCGCCTTCCCCGTCATGACGGCGCTGCTGGCAGGATGCCTGACGGTCGATCAGGACACGGAGGCTTCACACGAAGACCCGGCCCTGGAAGGACAGCTGTCTCCCAGCGCATTTTCCTCTCCGTCGTCCGCCGCCCTGACCGAGACCGACGGGGAAGTGGAGGGGTTCGCCCGCGAGCGCGGCATCTCGTACTCCGAAGCGCAGCAGCGGCTCGGCTGGCAGACGCTCGCGCCGCAGCTCGACGAACAGCTCCGCGCCGATCTGGGTGACCGGCTCGGCGGCGTCTGGGTCGACGTCGCCGGCGGCGACCGGATCGTGGTCGGCGTCGTGCGCGAGGCCGTCACCGACGCAGCCGCTGTCGTGCGGGATGCGGCCCGGAAGATCGGCCTGACCGAGGGGTACGACATCGTCCCGGTGCGCCGCTCTCTGGCGGAGCTCGAGCGCGTCAATGAGTGGCTCGGCGGCGAGATCGAGAGGGTCAACGACGGCGCGGCCGCGACCCTGACCGCCGGCCTGCGCACGGACCTCAACGCGGTCGAGCTGCAGGTGCCGGGCGAGGGCCGGCTGACCGACGCCCAGCGCGAGCTGGTCGCCACCGCGAAGGCGCGGCTCAGCGACATGATCGTGGCCGGCTCGTACGCCGGCCGCCCCACGGCGCGCGCCTGCGTCTATCCTTATTGTGACTCGCCGCTGCGCGGCGGTGTCCGGATCACCAACTCCGGCACTGGCTGCACCGGGGCGTTCGTCGCCAAGAGCAAGGTGGACGGCGTGCTCTACCAGTTCACCGCCGGGCACTGCGCGTACGACAACTACGACGACTGGTCGACCCGCTTCACGGACACCTCCAGCCATGTGGTCGGTCCCGTGCATCACTGGGAGTGGCACAAGGGGGGTGACATGGCGATCTTGCGGCTCAAGAACGTGGCCGGGTGGGATCCGGAGCCGTGGGTCTACGTCACGAGCGGGCCGGACACGACGGCCAACACGGCGTACAAGATCACGTCCGACCACGCGAGCGTGCTGGGCATGCGCATCTGCACGACCGGCGCGTTCTACGGTCGCAGCGACTGCGGGTATGTCACCCAGCTCGGGGTCACGGCCACGTACGGCGGCGTGACGGTGCGCAACCTGGGTCGGGGGTCGTTCTGCGGGACCGGCGGCGACAGCGGCTCGCCGATGTACGCCTCGCACGTCGCCTACGGGCTCCAGGTCGCTGGCTACAGCGAGTGTGATAGCCTCTATCAGGGCATCCGAGCCGCCGAGTCGGTGCTGAACGTCAATGTCTTGCACGCCGCGCCATAGCAGACCGTTCGCCATCATGACGCGACGCGCACCTCGCGCCGGCTCGGGGCACGACCGGGCTCAGAGGTCGAAGCGACCTGACGCCTCGGGCTGGTAGGCGACGCGCTCGATCCGGAGGCGCCGCGTGCGGCTCGGCGTGGGCCACTCCACCTCGTCGGCCTCTCGACAGCCGAGCAGCGCGAGCCCCATCGGCGCGAGCACCGAGATCCGGCCGCTCTTCACGTCCGCGGTTCCGGGGAACACAACGGTCACGCAGAGCCGCTCCTGCGTATCGAGGTCGACGAGCTCGACCTTGGAGTTCATGGTGACCACGTTCGGCGGGATGTCCCCCGGCTTCACGACGTCCGCGCGCTCGATCTCGATCTCCAGCGCCTCCAGGTCGGGGGTATCGCCCCCGGGCCGCGCGCGGAGCGCTTCGAGCAGCCGCGCGAGCCGGTCGCGGTCGAATTCGGTGATGACAATGGGGTTCGAGTGAGGTGCCATGAGCTGGGATCTCCTTGTGTCGTCGACGTGATCCGGGCTCGGCCGAAGGTCTGCGCCGGGCGATCTGGCCGGCGCGAGCGCTCGCCCAGATCGCTCGCGCAGGCGCCCTCGACGCCAGCCCGCGTCATCCCGGGAGCGGCCGGCGGCGGGCGCCGGAGGACCGCTCCCCTACGAGCGTGCGGGCGACCTCGGGCAGAGCAGCCGGGTCCGCAGGGGGACGAGCGCGCCACGCGCGGCGCGGCAAGGCCACGAACGCGACGCGACGAGGTGCAGGCAGGCGCTCATCCCATGGGGACCGTAACACGACGGTCCCCCGCCGGCCACGACGAGAAGGGCGGCGCGCCCGGTCACGGGCGAGCTCAGGAGAACCGCGCCCGCGGCGAAAGGCCGAGCCCCGCTGATCGCGGATGGGCAAACGGTGGAGGGGTCCTGGATCACGAGAGGCTCGGGCGGCCAGGAGGCCAGGAGGACGACGCCGCCCGCCCGAGGGAGCGCCCGTGACGTGAGCGCGCTGCTACCGCGCAATCGCGCGGCAGCAGCGCCTTCTCGGCGCCGGTCGCCTCGGCTACCTTCGCCGCGTGGTCACGCGACGCGCTGGCGCTGACGATCTACCCGCCCTGACCGATGTCTTCGTCCGCTGCTTCAACGCGCCGCCGCTCTCCGACGGCTGGACGATGGAGACCGCCGCGCGCAAGCTCCGGGAGATCCACGATACGCCGGGGTTTCTCGGCGTGGTCGCCGAGGAGGACGGGCGGGTGATCGGCTTTGCCCTGGGCAACCTGGAGCAGTGGATCTCCTGCCCCCATTACTTCCTGCGGGAGATGTGCGTCGAGCCCGAGCGCCAGGGCGCGGGCGTCGGCACCTGCCTCCTCGAGGCGCTGCTCCGCGATCTGGAGCCCCTCGGCGTGCAGGCCGTCTACCTGCTCACGACGCGCGGAACCCCCGCGGTAGAGTTCTATCGGAAGCACGGCTTCGAGGTCCACGAGGGGACGCTCGTCTTCCTCAAGGCGCTCGACGGACCCGGAGCGTGAGAGCGCCTCGACGGCCGGCGGCGCGGACGCTCACCACTTGAGCTTCGAGTGGTCGAGGTTCACGTTGTCGAGCCACCAGCGGTACGTGCGTCCATCCCCGAGGGGGCCATGGATCCCTTGCAGCGTGCCCTTGTACTGGAGGCCGCCGGTGATCTTGATGATGTATCTATCGCCGATCACTCCGTCGCGCTGCGCGGCGGCGGTCTCGAAGGAGACGGAGGCGGTCCTGTCGATGAGGTCCACGTCGACGTTGTGAGCGTTCTCGAGGAAGACTTTTCCATTTTCGTCGTAAGCCGAGCCCGGGGTGGTGACCGGCCCTGTCTGCTCGTAGCGCTTCTCGTACTTGCGTAAGTGGCTCATCGTTCTCTCCTTGCAGTCGTGCGGCGGGCTGGTGGGCACACGATGTGCCACGCATCGGCAGGTGACCGGCGCGGCGCTGACGCACGAGGCGCCACCGGTTTCTGCGAGAACACGCGTGAACACGCGATCGCGTGTGCGGGCGGGGCAGATCCGGGGAGGTCGGCCGAGGGACGCACGCGCCCCAGGCGGCCGGCCAACGTCGGCCAGCGGCCGGCCAACGTCGGCCAGGGGTCGGTCCCATGGCTCGTCGCCGCGTACAGCCCGCTGGCGCCGCCGCGGCCGGCGCGGGGCTGATGAAGGCGCTGGCCGCTCCGCCGCCCCTCGGGGCGCTCTACCGGTCGGGGCCGCCGACCGCTCGCGCGATCAAGGCGACTGCCCTCCTGTCACCCACGCCGCGCCGCCCGGAAACTCGAACTGTTCGAGCGACTCGGGCTTCATCGTGATGCTGTACCCCGGGGCGCCGGGCGGCATGTAGCGGCCTGCCTGGATGACGACCGGATCGACGAAGTGCTCGTGGAGGTGGTCGACGTACTCGAGGAGGCGATCCTCCAGCGACGCGCTCACGCAGATGTAGTCGAAGAGCGAGATGTGCTGCATGTACTCCGAGAGGCCCACGCCTCCGGTGTGAGGGCAGACCGGGACGCCAAACTTGGCCGCCATGAGCAGCACGGCGAGCACCTCGTTGACGCCGCCCAGCCGCGCGCCGTCCACCTGACAGAACCGGACGGCGCCCGACTGGAACAGCTGCTTGAACATGACGCGATTGTGGGTGTGCTCCCCCGTCGCCACGCCGATCGGCGAGATCGCCCTCGCGATCGCGGCGTGGCCGAGGATGTCGTCGGGGCTCGTCGGCTCCTCGATCCACCACGGGTCGAACGCGGCGAGGCGCCCCATGCTGGCGATGGCCTGGTTCACGTCCCATACCTGGTTCGCATCCATCATGAGCTTGCGCTCAGCCCCGATCTCCTCGCGGATGATCTGCGCCCGGCGGACGTCGTCCTCGATGTTCGCGCCGACCTTGATCTTGAAGTGCGAGAAGCCGCGCGCGAGCCCCTCGCGGCACAGGCGGCGCAGCTTCTCGTCCGAGTAGCCGATCCACCCGGCCGAGGTCGTGTACGCGGGGAAGCCGCGCTCCCGCATCTCCTCTTCCCGCGCCCCGCGCGTCGGCGCGCGCCGGCGGAGGATCTCGAGCGCCTCCTCGGGGCTGAGGACATCCGTGATGTAGCGGAAGCTGACGCAGCGGACGAGCTCCTCCGGGCTCATGTCGACGAGCAGCTTCCAGAGCGGTTTGCCCGCCCTCTTCGCCCACAGATCCCAGGCGGCGTTGACGACGGCGGCCGTCGCCAGGTGGATGGTCCCTTTCTCCGGTCCGACCCAGCGGAGCTGGCTGTCGCCGGTGATCTCGTCCCAGAACGCGCCCATGTCGGCCGTCATGGCGTCGACGCGCCTGCCCACGAGCAAGGGGCGGAGCGCCTCGATCGCCGCGACGCAGAGCTCGTTGCCGCGGCCGATCGTGAACGTCATGCCATGGCCTTCGAGCCGCTCCGGGCCACCGGTCGAGCCATCGGTCGAGCCATTGGTCTTGAGCACGACGTAGGCCGCCGAATAGTCCGGCCTGCGGTTCATTGCGTCCGAGCCGGCGAGAGAGCGCGAGGTCGGAAAGCGGATGTCGCGGGCGATGACCTCGGTGATGCAAACGGACATGGATCCCCCTTTCATGGCCACGCCGGACAGCGCGCGTAGCCTCGCGGGTCCGATGCCGATCGAGGCCAGCGGATCACGTTGACGCGCAGCAGCCTCCGGGTCGCGGCGGAGGCGGGCCGGTCGTTGCCGCGTTGACGAGGCGGCTCGCCCGACAAGGTCGAGCCCTGGAGCCTGGCGTCCACGTCGCGCGCCCGGGGCGCGGCGCCCCTTGGTCGAGCTCGGCGGGCGCGACGCCGGCAGGACGCAGGCGGCGCGCCGGTGAGGGGCGCGCCGCACCTCGAGCACGTCGTCACGGGGTGCATCGTCGCCTGGCACACCACCGCCTGACATGCCATCAAGCAAGGATGCATATCCTACGAACGATTGCCTTATCCTCAGGTGGCCGACAGCGCAACGATTGCAATGTCTCTGGAATGTATCGGCGCTTGTCGCTCGGTCTTGTCTTGCTCACCTCTCTCCTGCTCTCGGCGGGCTGCGGCGACGCGGGGAACGACGGCGGATCGGACGGCGGGGGCGCGGGCGGCGCCGGCCCTGTCGCGGGCAGCGGCGCCGGCCCTGTCGCGGGCAGCGGCGGCGGCACGGTCGCGAGCAGCGGCACGGGCGGCGAAGCGCCGGACCGTTGTACGCTGCCGCAGGACCCCGGGCCCTGCGACGCGGCGATCCCGAGCTACTGGCACGACCGCAGCACCGGCGAGTGCGTGCCGTTCACCTATGGTGGATGCGACGGCAACGAGAACCGCTTCGAGTCGCTCGCGGCGTGCGAGGAGGCCTGTCCGGGCGCCGCCCCGGACATGGGCGCGTGCGCGGCGCCGGGCGATTGCGTCCTCGCGCCGCCGAGCTGCTGCGCGTCCTGCGACCCGGTCGACGCCAGTGCGTTCGTCGCCATCCACCGCGACTCGGTGGCGGATTTCTGGAATGCCAGCGGTTGCGGGGAGTCGGCGTGCACGCCGTGCCCGGACGTCGGCGAGGCCGAGCGCACCTCCCAGTACTTCGCCGCCGCGTGCGAGAGCGGGCGCTGCGTCGTCGTCGACGTGCGTGAATCCCCGCTGACGGAGTGTACGCAAGACGCGGACTGCGCCCTGCGCGACGGCGTCGGGTGCTGCGAGTCGTGCGACGGGAAAGGCATCGTCGCCCTGAACCAGAGCGCGGACCTCGGCGCCCTCGTTTGCCCCGAAGAGCCCGTCGCCTGCCCGCCCTGCGCGCCCGTGTATCCGGAAGGAATGACGACGGTGTGCTCGGAGGGCAGGTGCAAGCCACAGCCCTCCGAGACCCCCTGACCGACCGGCACTCCAGGAGCAGGCGGCTCGAGCGACCTGCTCACGACGCGGCAGGCGCGCGTGACGCGAGAGGGCTTTCCGCGCGGCGCACCTTCCTCGCGAAGGCGTACAGCAGGAAGTAACAGAAGCCGAGCATCGCCGCGGTGAGCAGCGTGTACCTGTCGTCGTTCCAGGAGGTCCACCTCCAGATCCCCTGGCTCAGCGCCGCGAGGCCGAGGAGGGGGATCTCGAGCTGCCGCTTCCGCCGGGTGAGCGGGGCGCTCAGGAGCATGAACGTGTAGTAGTAGCAGGTGATCTGGGACAGCAGAATGATGAATATCTGCCCCAGGCACCCGGCCACCCAGAGCGAGCGCACCCGCCTGCACACATGGACGAAGAACCCGAAGCTCGCGACGACGACTGCGTAGCCGAGCAACCGGTACTTCGCGTAGCGCTCGCTGCGCATCTCCTTCCACGTCTCGAAGGGATCGAGCCGCGAGGTATCCATCGTGTACTTCATCCTGCCGGACTCGACCCCCGTCCCGAACCTGTGGGACACGAGGACGCGAAGGCCCATGTGGTTCGTCACAGGGGTCTGGTCGTGGACGCGGAGCGTGTGCTCGTAGAACTGGCGATACGAGTCGCTGCCCGAGACCCCGACACTCACGGTGAGCAGCGCGGCCGCGGCGAGGACGCCGCCGACGAGCGCCTGCACGTGCGATCGCGCCATGCGCTTGTGCCGGAAGACATAGGTCCCCGCGACGACGAGCCACCCGATGACGACGAGGCCTGGGAAGATACGGAGCAGCCCCGCGTAGACCATGCTCGCGCCAGCGAGCCTGTAGTACCTCTTCCGCGCCAGGCACGCCGAAAGGACGACGAAGAAGAGCCAGTCATGCCGCAGGAATGCGCCGCCCGTCCAGAAGAAAGGCGCCGGAGACTGGCACCCCCAGAAGATCGCCGCCAGCGCGCACACGCGCCACCCGAAGGCCCAGTAGAGGACGGCGAAGACGCCGACCAGATAGGCACTGTCGAAGCAGGTCAGGAGCTGCATGTACCCTGTCGTCGCCGGGTGGAGCTCGGCGAGGATCCGCCCCATGACGGTCCAGACCGGCGGCGGGTTGTAGCCGTGGTCCCTCTGCATTGCCTCCCAGTAGCCCTTCTCCGAGGCCGTGCGGAAGAACTGCACATCCGCCTTGAAAGCGCTCCAGCGCGTCGAGGAGAAGTGCGCCTTGCACTCCTCCGGAGAGTCCAGGACCCCCGACACGTGGATGAGGAGGTTGTCTGCTCCGATGTTCCTGATCTTCCTGTCCGGGTGGCGCACCTCGGCGCTCATGTCGAGCGTGACCAGCTGCCCCGTGACGGCGTCCGTATAGGTGACGACCCCGATCTCGTCCTCGGCGATGACCGTGCACTTGTACAGGTTATCGTACCCCATCTCGGGGAAGTACTTGGCACCGAGGTAGTAGTGATAGTACTCCCAGCGGTGAAAGAACGAGGGGTAAGCGAAACGAAAGCCGTCGAAGTACGCGACGACGGCCATGATCGACAGCCCGGCGGCGACACGCTTCTTCCACCGTTCTGCGATCGGCCGACGCTGACGCGCGCGGTGGGCCTCGTAGAGGAGGCACAGGACAGCCGAGACAGCGATCGTGCCTTTCGTGATATCGATGGCGAGGGAGTAGTCCGAAACACCCCAGTAGAGCAGGGAGCAGAGCGCCACGGCGACGATGACGCTCGTGAGGCACCAGGCCATGGACCAGCGGCGCTCCATCGCCCGCGCGGCTGCTCGTGCTCGGTCCGGAGCCGCGGTGCTCACGGGAGCCCCGGTCTAGGCTGCGCGATTTGACGACCCCACGGGAGCTGCTCGGCGCGCTCTGACCGAGACGCGGCCAGCGCCGTGGAGCGCGGCTCGGGGCGCGCGGGAGTGGCCGCATCGCCCGTCATGCGGGTCGGGCCGCCCGCCGCGCCCGCCCACGGTCCGTCGCCCAGCTCTTTGCTACAAGCGGAAAGCAACAGCACCATCACGATCGACGATGCTCGGCGGACGTTGATCTGGGCCAGGTAGTTCATGAGTTCCTCTGAAGCTAGGTACGACAATCTCATCGATTTCATGCGCTCGACGATGGGCGAGCTGACGCTCTCGGGTCGATCCTCCGACCGAGCGTCGTCGTCCTGGTCATGCGCGACATATCCCGCGGGTGTGGGTGAACGTGCCCGCATCGAAGATCTGACCGCCGTCTCCGAGTTGCCCCCATCGGAGCGAAGACACCCACGGGACCGTCGAGGTGCTCATCGAGATGCGGCCATCGCGCGCCTGGTTCGATGGCCGTCGAAGCAAGGCAAGCGTCGATCGCTCACCTCCGACGATATAAATTAATACTATTTACTTGTCAACCGCCCGGGAGCGGAGGCTACTCAGAAGTCACCCTCCTTCACATAGGGATGACTCCACAGCGTCATCTGCAAGAGGCACGACTTGACCCAGGCCGCATACATCTTTTCAACGTCGTCGGCCGGATGCCCCTGCTTCGCGAGGAAGGGCCGAAGCGTGAACGTCACGGGAAAGACGAGCGCGAACAGGTCGCGGAAGGGGACGATCGCCGTGGACGGCGCATTGTCGGTCGCGTTCTTCCTGGAACGATGGTGTCGAAGGCCGATCTCATGCTGGTAATCGAGCCACGTCTGGTCGTACTGCGCGCGCGAAGTGTCGAGGATCCACTGACCGAAGCGCCTGCGCACGGCGCCGAGGTAGTCGCCGAGGGGCTTGCCGTCCGACCTGGCGGAGAACGAGGCCAGGAGGTGCGGCTGGCTCCCGACGAAGCCGTACCAGACGTCCAGGATCGCCTCGACGTGGTCCTTCACGACGTCGTGCGACATGCGCAGGTACTTCACGTCCTCCTCGCCGAAGAGGGCGCTCGCCTTCATCCGTTCGAAGTCGGCCAGCGTCACAGGGGACGTCGCGACCGCCGAGGTGCCATGGGTGTAGCCGGGGATGCTGCTCATGATGGTCGTCTCCTTCTCGGAGCAAAGCTCCGCTCTTGCCGCCGGCCGACATGGCCGCGGAAACTCGTGAATCGGTCTCTCTCGGGGCGTTCGCTCAGTCGCGCCGGATGAACTGCTCCCAGAGATCGCGTCGAGCCGTCTCGGCCGCGCGCTCGTGCTCAGGGCAGTCGAGCCGCAGCTGCTCGCTCGCGAGCGGCGCGTCCACGAAGGCGCAGTGGTGCGGCGACGCTCCCTCGCGGACGTTCGGGCGGAAGTGCGTGCACGTCACGCACATGCCGCTCACCGGGACGAGCCCCTGCTCTTGCAGAGTACGGATCATCTTCACCACACCCGAGAAGAACGCTCGCTGCTCGTCCGGCGCGAGATCGTTCAACGCGGTCGCCATGAACTCCGGCCACGAGCGCGCCCGCGCGCCGAGCGCCGCCCCCTTCTCGGTCGGCGTGAGCAGGCTCGCGCGAGGATGGCGCGGATCCGGGGACTTCGTGAGGAGCTTCTTCTCGACGAGCACGCGCACGGAGTCGCTGATCGTCGGCAAGGTCACGCCGAGGCGCTCACTCAGCTCCGAGCCCGTGAGCGGGCCGTGCGCCACGAGCGCCGCGAGGATCTGCCCTTGCGTGGCGGACAGCCCCTCCTCGTTCGCCTGCTGCCAGGCCTGCTGCTTCATCGCGAGCCCGATCTTGTGCAGGCCCGTGGCGATGCGCGACGAGAGCGGCTCGGTGTTCTCGTCGAAGTACGGAAGGCTCTTCGAAGGCATGACCAAGAGTAACTTAGGAGTCCTAAGTTGTCAAGCCGAGGCCGGTCGTCGAGACGTCGTGGACCACGAGGTCGCGCTGCGCGCTGCGCGCTGCCAGCCGATGTGCGCGGCGATCTGCGCCGAGAGCTCGCGACGGCCCGCGGCTTGACGAGATGCCCCGCGGCGACGAGGATGCCCTGGATGAGCAGGTCGATCGTATCGGGCAGGGGCAGCGGCTCCGGGCGTCTGCTCCCGGGTCAGGCGCGATGACGACGCGCGTGTTCCTCGTACGCCACGGGGCCACGGTGCTCACGGCGGAGGACCGGTTCGCCGGCGAGACCGACGTGGCCCTGTCCGACGAGGGGCGCGAGCAGGCCGGCAAGCTCGCCGCGCGGCTCGCGAGCCAGCCCATCGACGCGGTGTACGCGAGCCCGATGAGCCGCACCGTCGAGACCGCGCGGATCGTCGCGGGGCCTCACGGGCGCGAGGTGCACCGCCGCGAGGCGTTCCGGGAGATCTCGCACGGCAGGTGGGAGCAGCTCACGCGCGCCGAGGTCGAGGCGCAGTACCCCGACGAATACGGCAAGTGGGAGCACGACCCGTACACGTTCGCCCCCGCGGGGGGAGAGACCGGCCTCTGCGTCACGGCGCGCGCCCTGCCGGCGCTGCTCGAGATCGTCGCGGCGCACGCTGGCTCCCACGTGCTCGTCGTCTCGCACAAGGCCACGATCCGGCTGCTCATCAGCGCCCTGCTCGGCTTTGATCCGCGCACGTACCGCGACCGCCTCGACCAGAGCCCCGCGGCGCTGAACATCCTCGATTTCAAGGACCCCACGCGGCCGCGCCTCACCCTGTTCAACGACACCTCGCACTACGCGACCACGGCTGCCGAGATCCCGGGTATCCCGTCGAACCGGCTCTCGAAATGGTGGGACGCGCCGGCCGGCGGCAAGAAGCCCGGCCAGTAGCTGGCCCCGCGGCACGCATGGCAGATCGTCGACGAGCTTGTGCGCGTCGCGCGCGTCGCTCTGGCCTGTAATATTCCGATATCGCTGTTACGGCCGGCAGGTGCGGGAGCCAGCAGGACCGACGCCGCGGACGCCACGTTCCGCTGACGTCAGCTCCCAGTTTCGCCCAGGCGGCCCCCGCGAACCGCGGCTCCGCGATTTTTGCGCTTGAGTCGCCGTCATGGACGGAAGAGTGAGCCGGCGCTCGCTCCGCCCGGGGCGAGCGAGAGGACCATCACCCGTGGATGCACTGTCGTATCAGTCACTCTTGACGGGCGCCGTCGCGCTCGTGGTCGCACGCACCTTCTATGTGCGTGTCAAGAAGGCCCCCGAAGGCAATGAGACGATGGCGCGCATTGCGCGCTACGTCCGCGAGGGGGCGATGGCCTTCCTCGCGCGCGAGTACAAGGTGCTCGCCGTCTACGCCGCCGTCGTGTTCGCGCTCCTGGCCGCGACGCTCGGGCTCCTCGCCGCGGGCGCCTTCGCCGCCGGCGCGTTCCTGTCGCTCATCGCCGGCTTCTTCGGCATGAAGGCCGCGACGTACGCCAACGTTCGCACCGCCGAGGCCGCCCGCGCGCACGGCAAGCCCACCGCGCTCGTCACCGCGCTCGACGGCGGCGCCGTCATGGGCCTCTGCGTCGCGGGGCTCGGCCTCATCGGCCTGGGCGGCATCTACGCCCTGTTCCGGAACCACGAGCACCTCGCGACGATCGTCCACTCGTTCGCCGTCGGGGCGAGCTCGATCGCGCTCTTCGCCCGCATCGGCGGCGGCATCTACACGAAGGCGGCCGACGTCGGGGCCGACATCGTCGGCAAGGTCGAGGCGAACATCCCCGAGGACGACCCCCGCAACCCGGGCGTCATCGCCGACAACGTCGGCGACAACGTCGGTGACATCGCGGGCATGGGCGCCGACATCTACGAGAGCTACGTGGCCGCGGTCGTCGCCGCGATCGCGCTCGGCCTCACGATGCCGATCGCCAAGCTGCAGCAGCTCGCCCCGTCGGCGAGCGAGCAGGCGCTCCGCGCGATGGCCGTGTCGCTGCCGCTGCTCCTCGCGACGATCGGCCTCGCGGTCTCGGTCGTGGGCATCCTGATCACGCGCACGCTCAAGAACCTGCCGCCGGCCCGGGTGCTGCGCCTCGCGCTCATCGTCCCGCCGTTCCTGGTCGTGCTCGCGGCGGCCGTCATCCTCCCGAAGCTCGGCTTCAGCTCCGGCGCCGTCATCACCCTCGCGGCCGGCGCGGCGGGCGGCGGCATCGTCGGCCTCGTGACCGACTACTACACGTCGATGGGCCCCATCCACAAGGTGGCCCAGAGCTCGCTCACCGGCCCCGGCACCAACGTCATCCGCGGCATCGCGGTCGGCCTCGAGAGCGTCGCGATCCCGCTCGTGACCCTCTGCGCCGTGGGCTGGATCTCGAACCACTACCTCGGCCTCTATGGCATCGCGCTCGCCGCGGTCGGCATGCTCGCGGGCACCGCGATCGTCATGACCGTCGACGCGTACGGCCCGATCGCCGACAACGGCGGCGGCATCTCCGAGATGGCCGGCCTCGGCAAGGAGGTCCGCGACATCACCGACGAGCTCGACGCGGTCGGCAACACCACCGCGGCGGTCGGCAAGGGCTTCGCGATCGGCTCGGCGGTGCTCACCGTCGTCGCGCTGTTCGCCGCCTTCAACATGGAGGTCGACGCGGTCCGTCGCGCGAAGGGCCTCCCGGAGCTCGTGCTCTACCTGACGGACGCGAACGTCCTCATGGGGCTCCTCTTCGGCGCCCTCCTCCCCTGCCTCGTCGGCGCGCTCACGATGACCGCGGTAGGCCGCGCGGCCGGCTCGATCGTCGAGGAGATCCGCCGTCAGTTCCGCGAGATCCCCGGCCTGCTCGAGGGCAAGCCGGGCGTCGAGCCGCAGCCGAAGGTCATCGTCGATATCGCCACGTCGGCCGCCATCCGCGAGATGATCGCGCCCGGCGCCATCGCGGTGCTCGCGCCGGTCGTCGTCGGCTTCCTGGCCGGCCCCGAGGTCCTCGCGGGCACGCTGGCCGGCGCGCTCGTCGTCGGCGCGGTGCTCTCGCTGATGATGGCGAACGGCGGCGGCGCCTGGGACAACGCCAAGAAGCACATCGAGAAGGGCGGCCTCGACGGCCACGCGAAGGGCTCCGACGCCCACAAGGCCGCCGTCGTCGGCGACACCGTCGGCGATCCCTTCAAGGACACGTCGGGCCCTGGCATCTCGATCCTCATCAAGGTGATGGGCGTCGTGTCGCTCCTCATCGCCCCGCTCATCGCCTGAGCGGACGTGTCGTGTCGGCGTGACAGGAGGATGGCCGGATGAGGATCAGCCGCCGCGCGCAGGTGCCGCCGTTCGCGGTCATGGAGGTGCTCGCCGCGGCCAACGCGCGGCGGGCGGCGGGCGAGCCGGTCATCAGCCTGTGCGCGGGCCAGCCGGGCTCCGGGGCGCCCGCCGTCGTGCGCGCGCGGGCGGCCGCGCTCCTCGCGGAAGGCGACCTCGGGTACACCGAGGCGCTCGGCATCTCGGCGCTGCGCCGCGCGCTCGCGGAGCACTACGGCCGCTGGTACGGCGTGGACCTCGACCCGTCGCGCGTCGCCCTCACCACCGGGTCGTCGGGCGGGTTCCTGCTCGCGTTCCTCGCGGCGTTCGAGCCGGGTGACCGCGTGGCGCTCGCGCGCCCGGGCTACCCGGCGTACCGGAACATCCTCCGCTCCCTCGGGGTGGACGTGGTCGAGCTGCCTTGTGGCCCCGAGAGCCGCTTCCAGCCGACCACGGCGCAGCTCACGGCCGCGCACGACGGCGGAAAGCTCGACGGCCTGATCCTGGCGAGCCCGGCGAACCCGACGGGCACGATGGTCGACGCCGCGGAGCTCGACGCGCTCGCGCGCTGGTGCGCGGAGCACGGGGTCCGGCTGGTGAGCGACGAGATCTATCACGGCCTCGCGTACGGCGCGTGGGCCGGGCGCCAGGCGACGGCGGCGCGCTACGGCGATGCGGGTGCCATCGTCGTCTCGAGCTTCTCGAAGTACTGGGCCATGACGGGCTGGCGCCTGGGGTGGCTCGTGCTCCCGCCGGAGCTCGTCCCGCCGGTCGACGCGCTGGCGGGGAACCTCGCGCTGTGCCCGCCCGCCCTGGCGCAACACGCGGCGCTCGCGGCCCTGACCCCGGAGGCGTACGCCGAGGCGGACGGGCTGGTGGAGGGCTATGCGGCCGCGCGCGACCTGCTGCTGCGGCGGCTGCCCGAGCTCGGCTGGAAGGTCGCCCCGCCCGACGGCGCCTTCTACCTGTATGCCGATGTCGGCACGGACGACTCGGTCGCGTGGTGCGAGCGGCTGCTCGCCGACACGGGCGTGGCGCTCACGCCGGGCACGGACTTCGACGGCGTGGGCGGCGCGCGGTACGTCCGGCTGTCCTTCGCGGCCCCGGTCGCGCAGGTCGACGAGGCGGTGACGCGGATCGTCGCCTGGCAGCGCGCGCAGTGACCGACGGGTGATCGCCTCCCCATCGCCGCGGCGTGGAGGCTGATCCAGCAACATTCTTCTCCCCATGTCACACGAGCGAGACCCACCTCGTCCTGACGGTGAGCGCGGGGTCACCGGAGCAAGGCGCCGGTCCCTCGCGCGATGGACAAGGGAGAAAGACATGAAGATCGTGGTTATCGGTGGAACCGGGCTGATCGGGACGAAGCTCGTACGCAGGCTCCGCCAGCGCGGTCATGAGGTCGTCGCGGCGTCGCCTGGCACCGGCGTCAACAGCATCACGGGCGAAGGGCTCGCTGAAGCGCTCGCGGGAGCCGAGGTCGTCGTCGACGTGGCGAACTCGCCTTCGTTCGAGGACAAGGCGGTCCTCGACTTCTTCGAGATCTCGGGCCGCAACCTGCGCGCCGCCGAGACGGCCGCGGGCGTCAAACATCATGTTGCGCTCTCGGTGGTCGGCACCGACCGAATGCTCGGCAGCGGCTATTTTCGCGCGAAGATGGCGCAGGAGAGGATGATCGAGGCCTCCGGGATCCCCTACACGATCCTGCGGGCCACGCAGTTCTTCGAGTTCATGGGCGGCATCGCGCGCTCCAGCGCTGGCGCTGAGCAGGTCCGCCTCACGCCGGCGCTCGTGCAGCCGATCGCGTCCGAGGACGTCGCCGAGGCCCTGGCCGACGTCACGCTCGGGGCGCCCAGGAACGGCATGCTCGAGGTGGCCGGTCCCGAGAGGCGCCCGCTCGCCGAGCTCGTGCGCGAGTACCTCAGCGCGAACAAGGACCGCCGCGACGTGATCGTCGACGCAGAGGCGCCCTATTTCGGCGTCCGGATCGACGATGGGTCGCTCACCCCCGGCGACGGCGCGCGCGTCATGCCGACGCGCTTCGACGACTGGCTCGCCCTGTCGCTGGCTGGCGTGAAGTGAGGCATCCCGATGTGACGCACGTGGCGCCGCCGCCGCGTTCCTGCGGCGCGGCCATCGCCCGCTGAGGTGCGCCCTCGCGGGGCCGCGGGAGCACGGCCGGCGCAGGAGAGCCAGACGTCCGGCCACACCAGCGAGACATCGGGTGGTGGTCACGCTTTGCCAGCCCATCCGTCTGCCAGCCTGGCGTGTCGATCGAGCGCGCAACGAGCGTTAGTCGGCCATCCGAGCAACATCCAGCGCCAGCGGTCCGGCAGAGCTGGTAGCATCGGAGGGCCCTCATGCAGCTGGTCTGTTCCGATCCCCTCCGCGTCGCCTCGCGCGTGTGGCCCACGATGCTCAGCGGCTGGAACCTCACCGTCGTCTGCAAGGCGACGTTCCTGCTGCTCCCGGGCGAGTCGCCGCTTCATGAGCCGGCGGAGCCGCTGTACGACGACGACCGGTACTGGGAGGACACCCGAGCTCACAGCCTCGCGGTGGCGAGCGACATCGTGCCCTACAAGCCGCGCGCCGATATCGTCCTGGTCGGGAGCGCCTATGCGCCGGGCAAGGTGCCGGCGCGCTCGATCATGGCGCGGCTCGTCGTGGGCGAGGTCAACAAATCGATCGAGGCCTTCTGCGATCGATCCTTCAGCCAGGACGGTCAGCTGTGGGAAGGGTCGCCGATCAAGAAGGCCTCGCTGCGTTACGAGAAGGCGGCGGGCGGGTCTGACAGCTGGAATCCAGCGGGCTTGCAGCACGATGCTCCGCCCGATGCCTATGGACGGGTGCAGCTGCCGAGCCTCCAGCCGCCGGGGTTGCACGTCAGCCGGCGGGAGGACGTGATCGCGCCGATCGGGTTCGGTCCAATCGCTCCCCTCTGGCCCTGGCGCCGGGAGCGGCTCGGGCAGCATGCCGGGAGCTGGGCGCACGATCGGTGGTGGCGGCAGCCGCTGCCTCCGGGGTTCGATCCGGCGTTCTTCAACGTCGCGCCGAGGGATCAGCAGGTCGCGGAGCTGCACGATAACGAGCGGATTGTCCTGGAGAACCTGCACCCGGACCACCCGCGTCTCATCACCAGCCTGCCGGGAGCTCGGCCGCGCGCCGTGGTGGAGAGGGGCGGCCGTGGATGGGAGGAGGTGCCTTTTCTCTGCGACACGCTGTGGATCGACACGGATCGGGGGATATGCACGCTGGTGTGGCGCGGGAGGGTGGCGCTGTCGCGCGAGGAGGAGCCCGGGCGGGTGGTGGTGTCCCTGGAACGAGCGTCGGCGTCGGCGGGACCTCACTCGCGAAGGTCGGCGCCGGACTGGCGAGCCAGCACGGTCGCGGGCAGCCCGGTGGCCGACGTGGCCCGGACGACCGGAGAGGACTCCAGCGAGGATGCGGAGGAGAGCGACGGCACACGAACCGTCGCGGGCCCGGTGCCTTCGGTCCAGGGCGCCGTGTTGCCGTTCGCAAACGTACCTTCGAGCGCGGCGCGCGCGGGGGATGCATCGAGCTCGGCGCAGGGGCGGAGCCCGGCCGACGCGGGCAACGATGGATTGCCATTTGTGCGGCCGACCGCGGCGCCTGCGCCGGCCGGTGCGAGGATCGAGGTCAGCCCTCCCGCTTCGTCGAGGAATGCGCCACCTCCGCCCCCGATGGTCGCCATGCCGCCGCTGGTCGAGCCCATCGCGCCGCCGGTGTCGTCGACCCCATGGTCGAGGGTGGGGGCAGGCGAGGAGCCGGCACAGCGGGCCTCCATCGGACAGCTCGCGTCGGCGAAGATGCTGGCGTCGGTGCAAGAGCCGCCGGTGGCCACCAAGGCGGATGTGCCAGCCGAGCCTGCTGCGGCTGCGGTGGTTCGAATCGATGAGACCGCCGCGAAGCGCGGGTGGAAGCCGGCCGCCGCCGGCGACGGCAAGGGGGTCGGGGGCTCGCCCCCGCTCATGGCGCACGCAGCGACCGGCGGAGCTGCGGCCGGGTTGAGCCCTTCGCTGGGCGGCGCGCGGCTCTCCGAGCCAAATCCGGGGACGAGGAACCCGGCGCCGAGCCCGGGGGTCCCTCCGCCGAGCGCGGTGATCGAGCTACTGTGGCACGATCCGGCGGCCGTGGCGCGGATCCGCCGGCTGCCGCGGTGGAAGGAGATCATCGGCCAGCTGAAGGGAAAGGCGTTCGAGGACGAGCTGTCCGGGGATTCACCGCCGGAGAAGCGACAGGAGGCCAGGGACCGCCGCGACGTGGCGGGGCTGCTCGCGCGCGGCGAGGCCGTGGGCATGCCGGGGATCGAGGCCGCGCTCGCGGGCGCGGTGACGGAGGACCCTAAGCGATTCCTACCCGCCCGGCTTCAACGCACACGCCGGCGTTACGGTGCGTGCCGGCGACCGCGAAGGCTTCGAACGCCTCTTCCGCTACGGCGCGCGCCCGCCCTTCAGCCTCGAGCGCATGAGCACCAAGGCGCGCTCCAGGTCCACGCTCCAGAGCTGCCCTGCCGAGAGCGCCCCCTTCATCTTCTCCGCCTGCGCGAGCTCGGAGAAGCGCTCGAGCGCCACGGTGCCGTCGTCCCGGAGCGCGCAGCGCTTCTTCCCGGGGGTGAACGGGCAGCCGCACCGGAAGCTTTCGCGGACGGGGCATTTCCTCCAGCAAGACATCCTGCGGAAGTTCTTGGGATTTGTGCAAAGGCACTCGAGGAGTTTGCGGACAAATATCACGCAAGCTAACATCTGGACGCCCGTGGGTCGGGTGTGGAACTCCCGCGGGCAGGTGGAACCTCGGAGACGAGACGTATGAGCCTGAAGTCACATGGTACGACGCCCGCGAATCGGACCGATGGCGCCGCCGCGCGGGTGCTTGGAGGGAGGAACTTCGAGATCGAGGTCGGCTCGGGCGACAAGATCGAGTTGCGGCAGTTCTCGGTCCGCGAGCGCCTCTCGTCGTTGTTCCAGGTCAACCTGATCGCGGTATCGGAGAACCCGAGCATCGAGTTCGACGACGTGGTGGGCCAGCCGGCGAAGTTCTCGATGGCGGCCGGGATGCACGCCCGGTTCTGGTCGGGCGTATGCAACCATTTCGAGCAGGTGCGTGTCGAGCCGACGGGCCTCTCGACGTACCAGTTCTCGATCGTGCCCACCATGTGGCTGCTGACGCAGCGCAAGAATCATCGAATGTTCCAGCAGATCTCCGAACCGGACATCGTGCTGAAGCTCCTCGGGGAGTGGGGCATCGCGCCCGTCGTGCGCATCGACAAAGGCGCGTACAAGAAACGGAAGTACCGCGTGCAGTACGGCGAGAGCGATTTCACGTTCATAAGCCGAATGCTCGAGGACGCAGGGATCTCGTTCTTCTTCGAGCAAGCGGGGGACGAGACGAAGCTCGTTCTGTCCGACGCGCCGCAGGCGGACGCGGCCCGAGGCGCGACGCTCGCGTTCATGGACGACGCGAGCCTGATCAATAACGTGAGCCTCGAGTTCGTGACCGGCGTCCGGATAGGCCAGCGCGTGCGTCCGGGCAAGTACACGATGAGGGATCACGACTATCGAAAGCCGCCAGCGTACAAGCTGATGGCCACGGCGTCGAAGGGTTTGCCTGTCGAGGAGAGGCTCGAGCGATTCCAGTACACGCCCGGGGCATTCCTATTCGGGTCGAGTGCGGGCGAGGCGACGCCGAGCGCGGATGACAAGGGCAAGGCGCGCACGGACGAGAAAGAAGCGGCGTTGCTTGCGCAGAAGAGGCTCGACGCGAAGCGAGGAAGCGCGCGGGTGGCGACGTTCGACACGAATGCGCACGATCTGGCGCCGGGTGTGGTGATGACGATGAGCGGTCATCCCCATGCGGCGCTCGGGGAGGGGAAGAGCTTTCTGATCGTGGAGTCGTCCTTGAGCGGGACGACGCGTGGAGAATGGTCGCACCATTGCGAGGCGCGTGGGACGGAAGTGCCGTTCCGACCGGAGCTCTCGACGCCGAGGCCGAAAGTGAGCGGGGTGGAGAGCGCGACGGTGGTGGGGCCTCCGGGGGAGGAGATCCACACGGACGAGTTTGGCCGGGTGAGGGTCCATTTTCACTGGGATCGCGAGAGCAAGATGGACGACAACAGCTCTTGCTGGATCCACGTGAGCCAGGCATGGGGCGGGTCCGGGTACGGCGGGACGAACCTGCCGAGGATCGGGCAGGAGGTGCTGGTGGACTTCCTGGGCGGAGATCCAGATCGGCCGGTGATCGTCGGGCGGGTATACACGAACCTGCAGAAGACGCCATACAAGCTGCCGCAGAACAAGACGCAGAGCGGTTGGAAGAGCAATTCGACGGGTGGGGGGGGTGGATACAACGAGATCATGTTCGAGGACTCCGCCGGGAGAGAGCTCGTCCGGGTGCAGGCGGAGAAAGACCTGAACAAGCTCGTCAAACATGACGAGCAGGTGGCGATCGGGAACGACCGGACGAAGCAGGTCGGGCATGACGATGCGCTGACCGTGGGGCATGATCGGTCGCGGCAGGTGGGTAATGATGAGTTTGTCCAGGTGGGGAATGACCGGACGAGGATGGTGGGGAACAATGAGAGTGTGACGGTGGGGAATAATCGGAGCAAGGTGGTGGGCCAGAACGAAACGATGACCGTAGGGCTCAATCAGAGCCTGAACGTCGGCGCGGCGCAGAGCGTGAAGGTTGGAGCGTCGCAGACGGTCAACGTGGGGGGCGCACAGGCGGTCACAGTTGCGATGGCCGCAGCAGAGACGATCGGGCTGGCGAAGGCGCTGACGGTTGGGGCGGGCTATCAGGTGACCGTCGGCGGGGCGATGAACACGACGGTCGGGTTGATCCAGGCAGAGGAGGTAGGTCTGATCAAGACCGTCACGGTGGGGCAGAAGATCGAGATCACGTGCGGCGCCGCCAAGCTCATGCTCGAGAAGTCCGGGAAAGTCACGCTGGAAGGGACGGAGTTTGTGTTCAAATCGTCCGGCCCCGTCGGCGTCACGGGCAAGAAGATCACCGTTGACGGGACCGAGATCGGCCTCGGTGCTTCGGGGAAAGCGGAGCTGTCGGGTGCGTCGGTACAGATCACCGGCGATCCGATCGATCTGAATTGACGAGAATTCGCCCGTGAAGATTCGGAACCGAACTCCATTCCCACCCTACACGTTCCAGACGCTGGACCTGGACGATGATCCGTTTCAGGTGATCATCGTAAAGGGGACGTTCGATATCGTTCCTGGAGCCGTCCTGACGCTGTCGACGCAACAGGACCCCATCAGAACGCGCGATACATACTGGGAGGCAGACAAGCCCTCCAGCCTGCGCTGGGAGGACGATCTCGCTCCATTCAAGCCTGGAACCGACATCCTGTTGAATGCCACCGCGTATGCACCCCATGGCCGCCCGGCGCGCGAGTGGCTCGCCGGCATCGCGATTGACGGGCGAGCGAAGCGGGTGCTCGTGACGGGCCCGCGCGCGTGGACGTATGCTCCTCTTGTGGGTTGGTCTCTCGGACCGATCACGCCGATTGCGGACATGCCCATCCGTTATGAGCACGCATTTGGTGGCGCTATTGATCGAGATGGACACGTGGAGGTTTACCAGCAGAATCCTGTCGGCGTGGGCTTCGTGGATGCACACAGGCTGCGGACGTCCCAGCCAATCCCAGCACCCACGATTCTCTCGCCCGACGGTCGCGTTCCAGTGCTCGGCGAGCTCTATCCTGTCGAGGGGCTCTCGGCGATAGCGAAGCCCTGGTTACCGCGACGCAGATGTGCAGGCACGTTTGACGACGGATGGATTCAACGTCGGCATCCACGATTGCCACTCGACTTCGACCCTGCGTTCCACAACTGTGCCCATCCGGATCTCGTGCAGGAAGGCTTTCTTCGGGGTGATGAAGAGATCCGGCTCGAGCGACTCCATCGAGCGCACGAGATCCTCGTGTTTCGCCTACCTGCCCTCGTCGTTGGAACAGCCATCATCGATCGCGACGACTACAGGTATGGTGGCCCGATGCGCCTCGACACCGTCGCCATCGAACCCGAGCAGATGAAGGCTATACTGACGTGGCGGGCCATGCTGCCCCTCTACCAGCACGGCATCAAGCACATCGACATCGCGATGAGGGACTCCATTTCGGCAATGATCGCACGCGCCTCGGCGACGTCCTCCAGGTCCGGAGACGGCGAACATGCCTGAGCGCGCCGTCAACAAGGACGCAGAAGCCAAGGTCACCAGCTTGGCGCCCGATGTGTGTTTGACGCCTATGGGCTCGATCATGGTCCCGGTGCCGTATACAATAACGGCCCAGTTTGATGTGGCAAGGGACACGGCGCCCCAAGTAAAATATGGTGGGCTGCCTGCCTTCACGATGGCGAGTCGACTACCGCAGGTGGAGGGAGATGAGCAGGGAACCGGCGGCGGCATCCTATCCAAGGTGAATCGTGGCTATTGTCGGCCCGTCGAGCACAGTGGAACCGTCAAGGCGCACAAGCAATACGTGGTTCGTCAAGGCGACTTGATGTACATGAACTGCAATGGTCCAGACGGCCCCTGGAACACCTTCGGACGCATCGAGTACATCGGCTCCGGCAGTGCCGGGGAGGTCGGGCGGCAGACGCTGAGCAAAGACTACAAGGTCACTGTCGATCCGAAGACCGGGAAGACCGTGGTCGACGAGCGGATGGTCACGCGAGATCCGAAGACAGGGGCAATCACCGAGACGCGACAGCACACGGAGATTGATCCGAAGACAGGAGCGATCCAGACGCAAAGCGGCTCGATGACGACTCAGCCGAGCGGGACGCAGTCATACGAGACGACCACTGGCAATTTCGATCCTGCGAGTCGAAATTTCTCTGTCCAATCAAGCTGCGTCGAGGCACCTCCAAATACCGTTCATATATCCGACGCTGATTCAACATTGCTCTCAGACCCAGAATACCAGGCGGCACTGAAGGAAGAGTCCGATGCGCAAGCGGAGATAGACAAGATCAACAAGGAGCTTGCGTGGGAGGCCGCCAAGACGACGGCTGATCTTGCGGGGCTCGTCGATCCGACGCCGATCTCCGACACCGTCGCAGCCGGGATGGCGCTAAGTGACGGCGATATTGCGGGGGCTGGTTTGAACCTGCTCTCCTGGATTCCCTATCTTGGCGACGCTGTGGCCAAGCCAATCAAGGGAGGGCGGACGGCTGCGCGGGTTGCCAAGCTGATGCAGCGGCTCGAGAAGCTGAAGGATAAGCTGAAGAAGGCAAAAGACCTCATCGAGAAGGCGAAAGCCAGGATCGCGGACGCACTGAGGAGAAAAAAAGGGGGCGGTTCGCCTGAGCTGCCTGACCCGAAGAAACCGACGAATCCGGGGGATGGAGGAATTGTTCCGAGCAAGCCGAAGGCCAATAAACCCGATTTCGGCAAGCCCAATCGTCGTCACGACCCTTGCAAGACCAAGGGGAAGGATCCCACAAAAGAGCAGAATTCAATGCTCGATCCCGATGTGGACGTCAAGGCAGATTTCGACAAGATTGGCAAGGGTGATTTCGTTAAACAGGGCGACAACATCATCGTCAACGGTCGCACGTACGGCTACCATGCAGATACTGGAACCACCTATCCGATCTCGGGACCGGGCGTCGTCGACATGGACAGGGCTCAGCATCAGCTTCTAAAGCAGCTAAACTCCAAGTCACTCGATGATGCCATGAAGTTTGCCGCCAACTTCCCCGGACTGGACGAAGCCAAAATCAAGCAAGTGCTCGAGTTGTGGAAAAAGTGCAAATGATTTCTCGTTCGCTCTACATCGCAGGAACGGCGGATCCGATTTCGACGCTGTCGAAATTTCTATCAATCAACGAGAGTCATTGCTTCGCCGAGACTGATCAACCAGGCGACTACAGCTTCTTCGCAAGGGAGGAGAATTCCATGTTCTATTCGCCCGTCGCTGGAGACTTTCAATTTGCCGTCGACGTCAACATTTTTGGAATCGACTGGCCGGAGCTCGACTCGAAGCTGATCGACTTGTCCGTTCATGGTTTAACCGTGGCGCTACCCGACGAAGCCTCGATCGTTCCATTTGATTACATCTTGTACAAAAGCGGCTCAAAGGAGTCTGTTCAGATCATCGAGGACGACACGACCGACCGACTTCAGATAAGGAGTAGATCTTGATACCAGGACGCGGCACCTCCCCGTGTCACGCCGGTTTGAGGACGTGATACTGCACTCCTCGTTCCCGTGGACGAAGCCTGTTTCGTCACGAGAGTCGGAGCTCCTGCAGAGCCAGCGCCGCCGCTTTCCCAACCCGTACATCCGCCCCCATCCTCCCCGCCCAAACCCTCACCACGGGCATCATCGCCTTCTTCTGAACCCGTAACCCATCCAGAACCGCCTCCACATTCCCCCGCTCCATCCCGACCATTATCCTCGCATACTCCTCCACCGTAATCTCGCCCCGAAACCCCTCCACTCGCTTCACATACGCCGCATCATACCGCTTCCGCAGCGCATTCCTTCCGCGCCCTTGCTCCTCCTCCATCGCCGCATCCCACCGCGTCTCGTTTCTCCTCCACGCGCTGTCGCTCAACCCGTGCGCCTCGAGCACCTTCCTGCGCTCCTCCTTATCCTCCGCAATCTCCGCCGCGATCGCCGCCGTCTCCTCGATCGACAACTCGACGACCTCTTCCTCCACTGCCGCCGCCGCTGCGTCCTCCGCCTTCGCTGCCGGCGCCGCGTCCGTCTCCACCGGCTCATCCTGCGTTACCACCGCCATCGGCCCGATCATCGCCGGCGGCGCGACGACATCCACCTTGGACGCCTCTCGCTCCCGCGCTTCTTCCCGTGCTGGCTCCAGATACCCGAGGACCGGCACCTCCTCGAAGTGCGCCGGCTGAAGCAGCGGCACCACCACGGGCACGAACGGCGTCCCTCCCGACTCAACACTTGACAGCGGCGGAATCGTCTCCGCCAGATTCTCCTGCTCGTCCCGCTGCGCCCCGAATGGCAGGGGCGCCTTCATCGGCGCAGAGAGCGACGCGAACATCGTCCCGGATCCATCGCCGCTTGCACCGATCGGGATCGCCCAGCGCGAGCTATTCTCCGCAATCTGCTGATTCGACGGCGCCAGCTTCGACGCGCCCGCGACGAACGGCAGCACCGGCTCGGCCATCTTCACCATCGGACCGACCGTCGTCATCGTCGCCAGCCCGTCCTCTTCCTCCTCCTTGATCGGCGGGCTCACCAGAGCGTCCTCCGGCGCCACCACCGGCAACCCATCCACCCACACCGCGATCCGGCCCGCCTCCGCTGCGTGCCGCAAGCCGACCCGGCCCCGCCAAACCACGCAACATAATCCGCGGTCCGTGTCAATCCACAAGGTATCCGCCACGAGCTTCACCTCCTCCCGCTCGCCCGTCGCCCGATCGGCGATGGCCCTGGGCCGCAGGCCCGGCAACGCCGTCATGAGCCGCGGGTGCTCCGAGTGCAGGTTTTCAAGGAAGATCCGCTCGTCCGGGCGGATCTCCGCCACCTGCTGATCCGGCGGCGCTGCTTGGAAATAGCTCGCATCAAAATCCGCCGGCAGCGCCGACCTTTCCCAACCTGGTTCCTGGAAGCTGCCCGCATACCGACCGAGCTTCTGCACCCGGAGCGGCCACCGCCGACCGATCGGCCCGAAACCAGCGGGGGCGAACCTATCCGAGCGCTGGGTGACCGACGTTCCGAAGGGCTGCACGTTCGGGATCGCTACCATGCCAAACGTGTTTGGCGCGCCGTCGAAGGAGATCCCGACCGGGTTATTTGTCCCCGGTCCGCCGGCCGCCTTTTCCCATCCGATTGCAGCTTGCGCGAAGCGCGGCCCTTTAAGGAGCTGGCCGTCGTGCAGCCGAACTCCGCGGTCGCACCAGACCTCGATCGATTTATCGATCGAGCCGACGCCCATTCTTGCCACGAGCGAGCGCACGAGCTGCCGGCCCGGCGCATACGCGTGCCCGACGAGCACCACGTCTGCGCGTGGTTTGTACGGGGCGCGGTCGCTCGGGAAGTGGAGGCTGCGCCTCGAGTCGTCAGCTACGTATCGCTCCGTGTCGTTCACCGGATTCTGTTCGGGCGCGAGGACCGACTGGCCCGGCTTTAGGAGGAACGTCGCTTTGACGATGACCGTGAGGGCGTACGCGCCCGTATACGCTTGCCAAACGAAGCTGGCTGCACGGAGGGGACAAAGGCACACGATATCCATGCCGCGAGTGTATACGGCTCCACTTCCCTACGCCAAGCACATCTTGCGTCGCGGCTCGACGTCCTTCGCGGCGCGCTTGTCAACCAGGCTTCACAGCGGGTACAAGGATCGCAAGGAGCACGTGACGATGGCGATGATCCCACCCATACAATCGCTGAAGGCCAACTACCCGCTGAGATCGAAAAAGGCGCTGGCAGAGGAGATGGGGTTCGAAGGCACTGCTCTCGAAGAGATCCTCAAGCTGTGGGCTAACACCTGCGCCATTCGCATGAGCTATTGTTTGCTGAAGTGTGGCATCGAGCTCGGGGTCGAGCCAGGACGCGGCGAGGAGACGATGATTCGATCTGGAACCTTGAAGGGGCAGTACTTCTGGATGAGCAGGGCGAAATTGTCGGAGAGGCTTCGGAACTTCGTCTTCGGCAAGCCTACTTTTGCTGACAAGGCATCGACGGCCGAGGGGTATGATCAGTTGCTCGGGGCGATCGGCAAGACTGGCGGCGTGATCTCGTATGAAGCTCTTGGAGAAGACTGGATTTCGTCTACATATGGAGGTGGACATATTGACGTCGTCTACTACGACGGCAATTTCTTCACGGGAACCCTGGGGGAACAATACGATCTCATGATTGAAGAGGTCAACTGGTGGGGGACACGTGGATTCTATGCGCAGTGCAGGCGAGCCGTGACGCTTCAGTTCTGGAAGTCGAGCGGGTGAGCACACTGTTGCCTTCCGGGCTCGCGTCCCTCGGCGCGCGACCCGAACCTGGCTCAGGCGGAGCGGCTCGAACCCGTGCACGCCTCAGCATAACATGGGGGTCGCTCATCCGCTGAGCAAGATCCTTGATCACTTCCAGGTGCGATCGCCCCCCCTGCCTCGCGCGAAAGCTCGCGATCCGACCTGGGTGCAGGAGAGCTTCGAGTACGAGCACGCGGTGGCGTAGGTTCACGTCGCCGTCGCACCCGGTCGGGAGCGAGCGAATCGCGCCGCTCGTCGCGGCGGTGGTGCGCCCGCGCCTGCCCAGCGTGACGCGCACGGGCCCCTCGGGCGCGACGACCGGGCACGCGCAAGCCGGTCTCACCGGGGCTCCGCGACGGGTGACGCCGCTCGACCCACGCGGTGAGGGCGCGTTTTCGCCCCGAATTTCGACAACCGGCCGGGCTATCGCCCATGGCGGCGCCATGGCGGAGCGGCGGGCCGGGGGCCGGCGGGCCGCGACGCTCGCTGCCGCGGTGGCGCAGGCGCTCGCCGAGCACCCGGCTCGCGCTCGATATGTCGGCGCGCGAGAACGCGAGAGCGCGAGCGCGCAGCGTTGCAGGAGGAGATCATCCGGGTGCAGCAGAGCCGGCTAGCGGAGCTCGGCACGCAACCGCCGCGCGCGGGCGATCCCCGTGGAGCCTGCGGGCACTGGCGAGCGGCAAGGCTGATCGAGCGCTGCCGGCGGCGCGCCTTGACCGCGGCCTTCTTCATGCTTTGCGCCTGCTGCTCGATCGACTGTGCTTGCAGCCGCAGGCCCTTGGCCGAAGCCACCGCTGCGCTCTGCGCATCGTAGACCGTGCCGTCGCGCCACATGGTCCACAGCACCCCCGACAACCGCCGCGCCAGCGCCACGACGGCGACGTGGCGACCCCGGCGCTCGTCGATGGCCTTTGCCCATCGGCCCAGCGGGTCGTCGCCGCTCTTGTGCCGCAGGATCGTGTGCGCAGCCTGCGTCAGGAGCGCGCGCAGATAGGCGTTGCCTCGCTTGGTGATCGAGCCCAGCCGCTGCTTGCCGCGCCCCCCGGAGGTGTCCTCCAGGGGGACCAAGCCGAGATAGGAGGCGAGCTGGTGGGCGTGGTGAAAGCGCTTGGCTTCGTCCACCACCGAGACGAACGCGGCGGCGACGACCTGCCCCACGCTGGGTGCCGTGGTCAGCCGCACGATCACCGGCTCGTGGGTGCACAGCTGCTCGAGCGCGGCATCGGCCAGCGCGATCTGAGGGGTGAGCATCTTCAGCGCTGTCACCAGAGGTCCAACGAGCTGGCGAGTCTCGGCCGGCAAGGCTGCCGCGCTCAGCACCGTGAGGAATCCCTCGGTGGTGCACCTCGCGAGCTTGTGTCCGCAAGCGCGCAGGATGCCGCGCACGGTGGTGACGTACTGGGCCCGCGTCTCAACCAACGCGCGCCGGACAGCCAGCTGGTGGCGAATGGCTCGCTCGTGAGGCGACAGCACGTGAGCGAGTGGAATGCCTCCGCGCTCGACGGCGCGCGCTAACGCCTCGGCATCAAGGCGGTCATTCTTGCGGCCGTGCTGGCCGATGCCGAGCTGACGAGCTCGCGTGGTGTCGACGACCAGCACGTCATGACCCCAGTCGCGCAGCTTGTCGTGTACCGCCCACGCCTCGCGGAAGGCCTCGATCGCCACCCGGGCCGGCGAAGACGGCGGGCCGAGGAGATCCTGGAGCGAATCGAGCGAGCGGACCGTGCGTCGGATCACCACGGCCCCGCCCGCCACCTCGCAGAATGAGATCTCATGGACCCCCAGATCCAGCGCTACGCTTCGCATGGCTGACCTCTCCTGGGCCCCCGTCTTCTGCGTCGTCGAACGCGTGGGGGTGCCCGCAGGCAACCCTGCAGGCGAGAGGTCAGCCACATTGCTCGCTGCTCCGAGCGGCTCTTTCTTACTCGCTCCTCTCCGGAGCCTGGAGCCCCCGCCGGAGGCCTCGGTCCGCCCATCGCCCGCAGCTTTGTCCGGCTGGAGCGCGCAGGGGGCGTCAAGGGCGGCGGAGCCGGCGAGCTCCGCTCGCGAACCCTTGACGCCTCCGAGCACTCCAGCACGCTTTGCTGCTGCCGATGGGCCGACCTCCACGGTGCTGCGGGCTGTGTTCGCAGGCCCCGCCGCGCGAACGCGTCGAGCAGAGGCTCGGGTCGGTGCAGTCGGCATCATGGGTCCAGGCGCCCCGTGGGCTGCCTCATCCCATCTAGGGGAGTGCGATCCGTCGTCACGCTCTCCCGAAATCCCGCCGAAAGTAACGGATCGCGACGGTTCGGCGCCGCGGCGGAATCCTGGCGGGACTCTTCCGCGGGGTGAACCGTCGCGATCCGTCGCTTCCGCGGGGATTTCGGGAGAGCGTGGCGACGGATCGCACCCGTTCGGAGGGCCTGGACCCAACCCGGGCCCAGCGGCCAAGCCCCGGGCCTGGGGAGCTCGCCGTGACCGATCCGTCGCGTCGGGCTGCGGTGGTCGCCTCGCTCGCCAGCACCCTATGCCGCGCCGTCGCCCTCGGGGATGAGGTGGCGGCCCGGGTCGTTCACGAGGCGCTCGGTCGGCAGCTCGGGCTGCCGGTGGCACCGGAGGGGCGAGCACGCTTGGGCCGAACGTCGAGCCCGCCGCTCGCGTCGACTCGCTGCCGGAGCCTTGCCGCTCGCCAGTGCCCGCAGGCTCCACGGGGATCGCCCGCGCGCGGCGGTTGCGTGCCGAGCTCCGCTAGCCCTACTTTCGCAACGCGCGTTCCTGAGGTTTAGGAAGGCGCTTGCTTTCCAGATGCTGCGCTCTGTCGGCGTCTAGATGAAGAAAGACCTGGAAGCCAACGGTCGAGCTCGAAGATGCGCGCAGCGCGGCGCTGTTCTGCATTCAGTTCGGGCGCGAGCGGGATCGTGGGGCGCCGTCCCTGGGCGCCCGTTGCGGTCCGGACCAGCGTGGCGCGGATGTCGCCGAGGCTGTCCATCATGGCGCGGGCGGAGGCGTCGGTGCCAAGGGCGATGCGTGCCAGGCTGACGAGCATCAGCCCGAGCACCGTGGCGAAGGTGTGGAGCCGCAGCGAGCCGTCGGCCCACTGATGTGAGGGACCCCAGGGCACAACGCCTCCCTTCTTCGAGCGACGGAAGAGCTCTTCGACGTTCCACTGGCCGCGAAAGGCATGGACGATGCGTTCGGTGCTCCAGGTGTGGTGGTCGGTGCAGAGCACACGCTTGCCCAGACGCGTTGCCTCGAGCTCTCGCCGGCGAGCGGCGTCGACCCGCCAGCTCAGCGTCGGGGTCTGCTCTTGGCCGTCGATCTCGACCACGACGAAGCTGGCCAAGTGCTCGCGCGCGAGCGCCTTGCGTACGCGCTGCTCGAGCGACGCGCGTCGAATGCGGCCGGCCTCCACCAGCGCCTCAAGCCTGCCCAGCTCCTCCTTGGCCTTGGTCAGCCGCGCCTCGATGCCGCGCTTCTGCCCCTCGAGCAGCGTGATGCTCTCGATAACGACGAGCGTGCGGTCAAGGTCGCCGACCTGGGTCCGGACGCGGGCAGCGCGTACGTCCTCGTACTGTCCGGTCAGGTGCCGCATCGCGCCTTTCTGCGCAGCTTGCTGCAGCGCCCATTCGGCCGCGCTGTGTCCCAGAGGCAACGAGATGAGGCTGTAGTAGCCGGTGACTTCCAGATGAAGCTCCAGCTGAGGGCTCCAGAAGCCACCGTCGCGTACGAGTGTCCGATGACCTGGGCTGGTTCGTTGCTCCCCGGCGTCGAGCGCGCTGTGCAGCTCGCTCAGCCCTTGCAGGCACTCCTCGAGCACGGCTTGATCCGAGCTGTTGCCGCCGAAGGCCCGGTACAAGAGCGGCACGTGCCCGGTCTCGCTCACGAGCAGGCCGAGTCCCACCACCCGCAGGTCGCTTCGTTTGCTCTTGGCGTGTCCGCGACGCGCCAGCTCGCCGGGGGTCGTTGTGGCGATGTGCGTGTCGAAGTTGGTCGTGTCGAACGCCAGCACGTCGGCTGACAGAGCAAACCGACCGATCGCCGCCCGAGCGATCGCCACCTGGGCGGCCTCCAGCTCCTGATCGGTGACCTGCTGCGCGATGCGGTGAAAAGCCTGCCCCGTAAATGCTGACCCGGGCAGGCACGAGACCCGCGGCAATGCGCCGTCGAGGAAGTCCCCCAGGTCACACTTTGGGCCCGGCGCGCATGCGCGCTGAAGCGCGACGGCGACGGCCATCTCGCCCACGGACGGCCCGTTCTTCGAGCCGTAGTCACCGCACGCCTCGTTGATCAGCCTCACCAGGTCGAGCTGCTCGGCAACCCAAACGAGCGCGCCGACGTCCCCCACCGCCTTCGTTCCGACCGTCCGCGTTCGCCCGAGGTCGACCGTCGGCGGCGGGTCCGCCGGCCCGAGGACAACCTGCCTCGCGACCGAGCGCCCCGCTACCGCGTCCCACACCGACTGCGCCGCGATCCGGTAGCGGCGACCGTCCACCTCCCGCTCGAAGATGTGCATTTTTCGTTCATGTAGCGACGACAGGTCGCCGCATCCAGGGGACGTGCACGATTTTCGGTGCGCGCCGTGCGTCTACACATCCAACCCCTGTCGGCTTCGCGAAAGTAGGGCTAGCCGGCGCTGCTGCACCCGGATGATCTCCTCCTGCAACGCTGCGCGCTCGCGCTCTGCGTCCTCGCGCGCCGACCTACAAGCCGCTGTGCGCTGCGCTCGATGGCTTCACCTTGCACGCAGCGACGCGCGCCGGTGCGCACCATGCCGCGGCGAGGGAGGCGCTGCTGCGTCACGTGCTGCGACCCCCGATCGCAAAGGAGCGCGTCGAGCCGCAGCAGGACGGCCTGGTGCGGCTGTCGCGGAGGCGCGCCTTCGCTGACGGGACTGTCGCGGTGGACATCGATCCGCTCTCGCTCTTGTGCCGCCTCGCGGCCAGCGTCCCGCCGCCGCGCCTTCACACCGTCAAGTACGCGGGCGTGCTCGCCTCGGCGAGTCGCCCACGTTGGCGCGCAATCGCATCGGACCGCGCCCTGCGAAGCCAGAAGAGCCCACGAAGGCGGACGATGATGCCGCTCCGAAACGCAAGCGTGGCGGCTATCGGGCGGTCGACAAACCGCGCCGAGCTCTTGCGCCGCACATTTGCGATCGATGTCCTCGAGTGCCCAACTTGCAAGGGGCGAATAAAGCTCGTCGCCATGGTGGGTCGAAAGTGCGGGCACCTGCCGGGGCAGAGCGAGACAAGGGGCGCCTCGGCGTGCCGCGGGCACACGTCGCCCTCCGGGCGTTGATCTGGCCCAGGATGTTGTCGCGATACGTTACGCGGCGCCGCCGAGCGCCTTTTGGCGCAGGACGGTGCTCTTCCAGTACGGCGGTCCCCGGTTGGGTGAGCGACCAGGAACATCGGTCGGCTCGCCGAGCGCGGAGAGGATGCGGACGATGCTGCTTGGCTCGGTCACCATGGCGGCTCTCGCGCACCCCGCCGTGAATTACCAGCGGTAGTGCTGCCCCCACGGTGGAAAGATGCCGAGAGCCTGGAGCGATCTCCGGCGTGGGTTGGTTTAATTTCGAGGATCGGCGCTTGCCTTGTTGCAAGATCGACTTTTGTCGCCCTATTCTGCGACGATGATTCATTCAAGCCGACGCCACTTTGGTCGCCAAGCGTTCATGAGCATGCTGCTGCTCGCAATAGCCGGTGTCGAACAGAGCGCCCGGGCGGACGGGGTGGCACCCCTGGAATTGACGGCAAAGCTCGTTGAAATTCCGTCCAAGATGCCCCCCGATGACCTGTACGATTACGCCTACGTGATGCGCTACCAGGTCCAGGGCGGGGCGCTCGACCAGCAGTTCATCCTTGTCGCGCACTACAAGCCGCTCGTGCCGCGCTCCAAGATCAAGGACAAAATGAAGGAGCAGGTCGGCGGCAAGCTGCGCAGCTTCAACCAAGGCGACGTTCACAAGATGAAACTGACGGCTGATCTGAAAGCCATCTGGAAAGGTGCACTCGTAGACGAATATGCCGCTACGGATCGCGGGAGCGTCCGCTATTGGTGCCTCCAAGTCGACCCAGCTTGACCTTGCGCTCGGGAGAAACTCGCTTGAACTTCAGACGACTACGTGCCCCGGGCGCCTGGCTGGTAACATGTGGTCTGGCCGCGGTCGCCAGCTTTCCGTTCATTGCGGCCGAGCGCGCGGCTCGGCAAAATGATGTGCGCGTAGCCCGCCTGGAGGCGACTCTCGGCGAGCGAGGCAACGCGCTCGCCGAGCTCGGACCAGCGCTGTCTTTACGAGTTTCACGGTTGGAAGGCCTGCTCTCGAGCTGGGAGACGATCGGCGGCTGCGGAGCCGGTAGCTCCACGGGCGCGGGGGGCGGAATCAAGTGGATCGGCCGCAGCGTGACCGGTGGGCTATTCGAGCTGCAGACACTCGCCACGTACACGCATCTGGACGACGGCTACAACCTCAGCTTCAGCCCTCAAGTCTCGCGTAATCTGGGCGAGAAATGGAATGTGGGGCTCGTGGTTCCGCTGCTCTACAAGTACTACCGCGACTACTACGGCCTGCCCGTGGACGTCTCGAACTCCGGCGTGGGTGACGTCGCGGGGTTCGTCACGCGGCGCTTCGGCGAAATCAACTCCACCAGCCTGACGTTGCAGGTCGGTGTCCCGACCGGCGTGCACGACGCCCAGTACAAGAACGACTATCTCACGCAGGAAAAACAGCTTGGCCTTGGCAAGGTGAGCGGCAGCGTGACGCTCGACCATACGATCGACAAGACGTGGGGGCTGATCGTGCTGGGCGGCTCGTTCGGCTACCGCGGCGGGGAAAACGAGCTGGGCAACTACCGCGCACCGGCGGCCGCGCTCTACGGCTACTCGGGCTATTTTTGGGGGCCGTTGGTGCCGTCGCTCGGCCTGTCGTTGTCGCATTTCTTCGGTGCAGATCGTGACCGTGGGCTTGACCAGGAGGTGCAGCTGTGGGCAGTCACCGGCACGCTGGCCGTGGAGTGGTCGAACGCCTGGCTGGCGATCTTGGGGGGCGTGTCGCTGCCGCTCGGCTGGGACAGGCGCGGAGTCGTCGACGGCGCCGCCAACACCAGCCAGAGCGTGGGCCTGCAGCCGTGGACGGCAGGCATCGGCTTCACCGTCTCACCGTTCTGAGAAGTGGCCATGTTGCCGGTCGCCGCCCTGCTCCGCCATCGCACGCCGCTCGTCGCGGCGTTGCTCGGCCTGGGTGCGGCCTCGACGGGGCTCGCGCCTTCGGCCGACGGTGACATCTGGTGGCACCTCGCGGCAGGTCGCGAAATGGTCGCTCGGCGTGGGCTCCTGTTCACCGATCCCTTCTCGGTCAGCGCGCAAGGGCGTGCCTGGGTCGACGTGCACTGGCTTTTTCAGCTTGCGGTGTACGCGGTACATCAGGCGATCGGCCTCGTCGGGCTTGTTTTGGTCAAGTGCGCGCTGATCGGCCTGGGCGCGGGCTTCCTCTACTTCGCGCTCGAAGCGCGGCGCGGCTCGTGGGCGAGGGGGCTCCTCGTGACGTCGCTGGTCGGCGGGCTTCTGGCGGCTCGCTCGCTCTTGCTCGTCCGGCCCGTGATAGGCACGCTCGTCCTGCTCGCGTTCTTCTTGTTCGCGCTCGAGCGCTATCGGCGCGACGGCCGGGTCCGGCACCTCTTGTTCTTGCCCTTGGCGCAGCTGGTTTGGGCGAATTTCCAGGGCCTTTCGGCGCTTGGCCCCGCGGTGATCGCGGCGTACGCGGTGGCGGCGCTCGGCTGGGCGAGCTTCGGCCAGACGCGCGCGTGGCCATTTGCGCGCGAACACGCCGGTGCGCTGGCACCGTGGGCGCGGGTACAGCAGCTGTTCGCGACGCTAGCGGGGTGTTTGCTGGCGACGTGTCTCACGCCGTTTGGCTTGCGCGGCGCAGCGTTGCCGGCGCTGCTGCTCGGGCGCTTGTTGCCCGGCGAGCACCAAGTCTTCGCCCACGACGTGGCGGAGAACCTACCGCCCTTCGAGCTCGAGCGCCTGTCAGACGGCGAGTTCTGGCACTTCAAATGGTGTTTGGCGCTGCTCGCTCTGTCCGTGCTCCTGGCCGGGCGCCGCTTGAGACTGAGCCACGCGCTGCTGCTGCTCGGCTTCGCGGGGCTGGCCTTGATGAGCAATCGTAACGTGCTCCTGCTGTACTGGGTCGGGGCGCCGATCTTCGCGGTCAATCTGGCCCCGGCGCTCCGGCGGCTCTGTGTCTCGAGCTTTCGCCGCGCGGGCGTGCGCGTGGCGGTGGGCCTCAACGCGGTGCTCCTGAGCGCGCTGCTGCTCGTTTCGGCATCGGCGGCGGCGCGCGAGCCGCCGCTGGCGGATCCGAGCCCGTTTCGGGTGCCGGCCGAAAGCGCTGTTCGCCTCGACGCGCTGCCCGGGGGCGACGTCTTTGCGGCGGATCATTACGGAGGCTACCTGATCTGGCGGCTCTATCCGCGGTTTCGTCCGTACATTGACACTCGGCTCGTGTTGCGCACCGCCGACGAGTTTGCCGAATACCTGAGGCTTGCGGACGAGCCAGAGCGCTTCGAAGCTTTTCAGGCGCGTCATTCCTTCGCCTACGTGGTCTTGCCGGTGATGTTCCCCGAGCGCTACCAGCGCTTGATTGGCCACCTCTACGCGAGCGCCGACTGGAAGCTGCTCTACACGGACGGCTCGGAGGTGCTGTTTGCTCGCCGCGACCTTACGCCCGGCGTCGCGGAGCAGCCGTTCCGTGAAGCCAGCGAGACGGACCGCACCTTGGTCCAGCTGGGTCAGCGCTTCGCGGATTCCCCAAAGGTGCACGCCGCGGCACGTCTGAGCCTGGCCACGTTGCACGGCGTGCTCGGCCAGTTCGAGCAAGCGGAGCGTACGCTCGCAAGCCTCGACACGCCGCAAGCCCGAGCCCTCGAAGCGCGTCTTCGCTTTGCAGCGGGTGAGCTCGATGCCGCCGAGCGGCTCGCCCGGCAGAGCTTGGTTTCCCAGGACGACGACGTCGGGAGCCTGAATCTCATGGCGTTGATCGCCCTGCGAAGGGGCGAATCGGCGCAAGGCCTGGCCTTTTTGCGGCGTGCCTTGCGCGTCCGGCCTTTCGACCCCGAAGCGACGCGGATCTTGGTGAACTTGGAGGAGAGTCGACGATGAAAACACTTCTCAACGTGAGCCTGTCCAGGTCTCGGTGGGCGCTCGTTTCCTTGTTCGCGCTGGTCGGCGGGCTCGCCTGCGGGGTCGTCGAGCACCCGCACGACACGCAGGCCGTCGGGACGGGTGACGACTTCGGGCCTTCGAGCGGCACTGGAGCGGCGACCACCACGGGTGGAGCTTCGGTCGGCGGTGCCATGACCGCGACGAATGGGAGCGGTGGCGGCGGGAGCAGCGGGACCAGCGACGCGGGGTCCGGCGGTGGGTCGGCGCCTTCGGGCGTGACCATCAACCTTGGAGGCGTTGACGTTCCGAAGGAGCACGCGATCGCCTTCATTCACATCGGTCACTCCAACATGGCCGGTCGCGCCACGAGGCCCCAGAGCTCACGCCCGTTCCATTTCACGGAGACCCATCCGCACGCCTTCATGTACCACCCCGGCTCGGCGCCGGAGCTCGCGATCGAGCCGAAAACCGCGGGTGACACCGCCGCCGGCGGGCCGGGTACGGCGCTGGTCAAGGAAGCCGCGATGCTCGCGCCCGACTACTATTTCATCTCGCTCGGGTTTGGGTGGCCCTCGGCCTACTGCTCCCAGTTCGTTCCGGGCGGCCTCTACTACGACCAGCTGATCGCCGCACCGAAGGCTATCAAGGGGCGGGTGACCTTCGGCGGTATCTTCATCTATCTCGGGATCACCGAGCGACACGGCACTGCCGCCGATCGCTCCGGTTTTCCCGAATGCATCAATACTCTCGTGACCGCCATTCGCAACGACGTCGGCGAGCCCACGCTGCCTGCAATGATGAACGACTACGAGGTGGAAAGCTCGGGCGAGTTCGTGGTCGGCGGCGCCGTGGCGAACGCCATCCGTCCCGAGATCGAAAGGTGCCCGAGCGTGGTGTCGAACTTCGCGCTCGTCTCGGCCGAGGGCGTGGGCATGCAAGACGACCATCACTTCAATCTGGACGGTCATCGCACCTGGGTGCAACGAGCGCTCGCGACGATGAAGGACAAGGGCTGGCGCCCGTGGGCCCAGTGAGCCGCTGATATGGTCTTTTCCAGCCATATCTTCCTGTTCTACTTCTTGCCGCTGGTACTGGCCGCGTACTACGCCCTGCCGGGCCGGGCCCGCACGGCCCTCATCGCCGTGTCGAGCTACGTATTTTACGGCTGGGCGAACCCGAGCTGGGCCGTGCTCATGTTCTTCGGCTCGAGCGTTGACTACGTGTGCGGTATTTTGCTTCTGAAAATGTCACGGCTGCCCGATGTCGACGGCTTACCGCCCGTGATTGGTCCCGAGGTCGTGCGGACCCGCCAGATGAAGCTTGTGCTGGCGACGTCCATCGTCACCAACCTCGGGCTGCTCGCGGTGTTCAAATACACGGGTTTCGTCGCCGAGAACATCAACGCGCTTGGCGCGCTCTTCGGTAGCTCGACGCAGATCGTGCCGGTCTTGCACATCGTTTTACCGGTGGGCATCTCCTTTTACACGTTCAAGGCGATGAGCTACGCCATCGACGTGTACCGCGGTGATGCCCGACCGATGCGGCGCTTCACCGACTACATGTGTTTCGAGGCCTTTTTTCCCGACTTGGTGGCGGGCCCCATCATCCGCTATGCGGCGATCGAGGAACAAATGCGCGTGCGCCAGCACACGCTCGAGAAGTTTGCGCGCGGCGTCGCGTTCTTCTCGCTGGGAATGGGCAAGAAGATTCTGCTGGCCAACCCGATGGGGCACATCGCCGATACGGCGTTCGCCGGTGGCGCCAAGCACTTCTATGACGCGTGGTTCGGGCTGGTCGCTTACGCGTTCCAGATCTACTTCGATTTCTCCGGCTACTCAGACATGGCCGTGGGCTTGGCGCTGATGCTCGGCTTCGTGCTGATCCAGAACTTCGACTCACCCTACAAGTCGCGCAGCATCACGGAGTTCTGGCGGCGCTGGCATATCAGCCTGTCCACGTGGCTGCGCGACTATTTGTACATCCCGCTCGGTGGCAATCGCAAAGGCCCCCTGCGCACGTACGCCAACTTGATGGCTGTCATGTTGCTCGGTGGGCTCTGGCACGGTGCCAGCTGGAACTTCGTGATCTGGGGCGGTATTCACGGTGGCATGCTCGGGGTGGAGCGCAGGCTCGGTAAAGCTCATCCGCTGCGCCGCCTGCCACCTGCTGTCGGCGTCGCCTTCACCTTCTTGATCGTGTGCCTGTCGTGGGTGTTCTTCCGCGCCAAGACGCTCGAGCAGGCGGTGACCTACCTGGGCTCGCTGTTTGGGCTCGCCGCCGTTTCGCCGGCGGCGGACGTCGTGACGGGCGCACTCCACCCGCAGTACTACGTGGGGCTATTCGCCTTGGCCGCGGTCGTGACCTTCGGCATGCCCAACAGTTGGGAGCTCACGGGGCGCTTGTCCTTGCCCCGTACCGCCTTCGTGACGGCCACGATGGTGCTCGCGACGTTGATGATGTGGACTCAGACCATCAACCCATTTCTGTACTTTCAGTTCTGAGGCCGCGCGATGCAAAGCACCTTGCCTCCCTCGTCCTCCGCCATCGAACGCAGTGGCGGTCCGACCGACCCCACAGGCGACGAGCAGCTGCGCCGCGGTATCATCGCGACCGACGTGAGTCGCGGCGCGGCCTGGCTGCTCACGCTGCTGTTTCTAGGGGCGATCTACGCTGTGCCGCTCGCGCAGGCCTACCTCGAGAAGCGCGAGGGTGAGGAATCGCCTCTCGCGGATCTGGTGCGCCGCCCACCGACGGCCGAGAACCTGCGTCAGCTCGAGAAGGGCATCGAGGATGCTTCGTACGCCAAGTCCTGGGTCCAGCCCCGCGTGCAGCTGCTGCTCACTCGTCTAGCTCGTGTGGGCAACAAGCTCGCGGTCGTCGGACACGGCGGCTGGCTCTATTACACGCCCGGTGTGCTGCACGTCAGCGGGCCCGGATTCTTGGAGCCCGGGGTGCTTCGGGGCCGCGCCAGGGAAGCCCTCGACGCAGGCCAGGAGCCCATCCACCCGGATCCGCGACCCGCCATCTTGGCGTTCCAGCAGGCGCTCGCGCAACGCGGGATTCGCCTCGTGCTCCTGCCGATGCCGGACAAGGCTGGGATCGAGCCGGGTCCACTTGTTGGGCGTGACGGGCGCGTCGAAATGGCGCAGAACGTCGACTACGACCGCTTCTTGAGCGAGCTTCGAGCAGCCGGCGTGGCCGTGCTCGACGCGCGCCGCAGCGTGCCTGAGCCCCGTACCGAGCCGCTTTTCCTGGCTCAAGATACGCATTTTACGCCCGGCTACATGGAGCGCATCGCCCGCGACCTCGGCCATCTTGTGATCGGGCTTGGGGTATTGCCAGAGCTGGCAGAGAAGCCCGTGCTGCACGACGTTCCGCAGCCGGCTTCGCGCGTCGGTGATCTGGTCGATATGCTCAAGCTGCCCGACGATCAGAGCCTGTTTCAAGCGGAGAGCGTGGTCGTGCACCAAGTGCAGGACGCGGCCGGCACGCCCTGGGAGCCTGACCCTGGCGCCGACGTGCTCCTGCTCGGCGACAGCTTCACCAACATCTTCACGCTCGAGGGAATGGGCTGGGGCAATGCTTCCGGCCTGGCCCCGCACTTGGCCCTGGCGCTTGGTCGCCCCATCGACGTGATCGCGCAGAACGACTCCGGTGCCTTCGCTACGCGCCAAGCGCTCGCGCGCGAGCTGAACGCCGGCCAAGATCGCCTGGCGGGCAAGCGCGTGGTGATCTGGGAGTTCGCTTCGCGCGAGTTGTCGGTCGGAGATTGGATTCCGCTGGATTTCCCGGCTCCCAGGCCTGCGGGGGCTCCGTAGGATGCCGACAGCCCTGGTTACTGGCGCCGCCGGCGTGATGGGCGCCCGCTTGACGGCGCGGCTGCGCAAAGCGGGCTGGCAAGTGCGAGCGCTCGTGCTGCCCGGTGATCCGTTGCGAGCGCGCATGCATGCGCTGGGCTGCGACGTGCGCGAAGGCGATATCAGGGATCCGGCCACATTGGCCGGCGTGTGTCGCGGCGTCGACCTCGTCTACCACTTGGCCGCCATCATCATCACCCACGACCCCACGATGTTTCAGCGCGTCAACCGCGACGGCACGGCGCACCTTGTTGCGGAGGCGCGAAGAGCGGGGGTGCCGCACTTCGTGTACGTCTCGTCGGCCTCCGTCGTTTACCCCCGTCGCACGCGCTACGCCGAGTCCAAGCTCGAGGCCGAGCGTCTCGTCCAGGGCTCAGGGCTCGCCTACACGATCGTGCGGCCCACGCTGGTTTACGAGCAGGGCGGCGGTCAGGAGCTCCTGATGTTCCTCGACTACTTGCGGCGGTTTCCGGTGGTGCCGTTCATCGGCGCCGGGGGCGCGCTCAAAAGGCCCGTTTGGTCCGAGGATGTCGTCGACGGCCTCGTGCGGCTCGCCAACGCGCCGATCGCGCACGGCAAGACCTACAACTTCAGCGGCGCGGAGGTGATTTCGATGCGCGAGCTCGCGGAGCTGCTGCTGCTTCATCACGATCGGCCTCGGCCATTCTTGCACCTGCCGGTGTGGGCGTGCCGGGCGCTAGCAGCCGTGCTCCCCGTGTTCATGAAGCGGCCCCCGCTCACCTCGAGCGCGATAGCCGGCATCGTCAACAACGCCGATCTCGACCCGACCGAAGCCATGAACGACCTCGGCTACGCGCCGCTCGGCGTGCGCGCTGGGTTGCGTCACTGTTTTCCTTCACCCGCCGTCGAGGCGGCCACCCTCGCACCCCGCGCGAGTGAAGCTCGAGAAAGGACAAATTAGATGAGCCTGCGTTTCCCACTGCGGCAAATTGGTTATCTGTGCTGCTCGGCTGTGCTCGGATGTTCGGTCTTTTCGGGCGAGCCCCCGAAGGGTGCCGACGAAGCCCCGCCCGCGGAGGACGTCGCGCTGATGCGCGAGGTCGGCGGAAAGGCCAACGGCACCATCGTCTGGTCCAGCTCCCGCGTGGGCAATCACGACCTGTTCACGATGAAGACCGACGGCTCGGACGTCAAACAGATCACGAAGGGCGACGAGGTCGACTGGTTCCCGAAGTTCTCTCCGAGCGGCGCGCAAATCCTGTTCTCCCGCAGCAAACAAGGCTGGGTGAGCGAACGCGACGCCAACACCAGCGACAAATGGGACATCTACACGGTCAAGCCGGACGGCTCCGAGCCGAAGAAAGTCGTCGAGAGCGCGAGCTGGGGTAGCTGGATTTCGGAGGATGAGATCCTGTTCGTACGCGGCACGAAGGTCTTCCGCAGCAAGCTCGGCAGCGGCGAGGAGACGCAGTTGATGGACAGCGAGGGCGTATCCGATCTGGACGGCGCCTTGCTGCAGCAGCCGGAGCTTTCGAGTGACGGCAAGTACCTCGCCATCACGCTGCGCGGCTCGAAGCGCGAAACCGGCATCTGGAACATCGCCAAGAAGGCCTGGACCCAGACCGGGCTGGGCTGCCAGGTGAACTGGACGCCGGATCACACGGCCATCTACTGGGTTCACCCAACCGGGAACGGCGATAGCCGGGTGCTGCGCATGCCGATCGATGATGGCACGCCGCCGAAGGACGTCGACTTGGACGAGCTCCAGTTAATGGACTTGCCGGGTCGCCGCTCGCACGAGTACTTCCCGCAGCTGTCGCGCGACGGCAAATGGATGGTCTGGGGCATCACCCAGCGCGGTCACGACCACGACACCGCCGACTATGAGATCTACCTGTGGGAGGTGGGCACGCCGCCCGAGAAGGCCGCGCGCCTCACCTACAACTCGGCCAATGATCGCTGGCCCGACGTCTTCATTCCGTCCGCCGGGCGTGGCTCACCGTGAGGGAGACGCGCATCGCCGTGGTCGGCGCGGGCGGCTTCATCGGCTCGCACCTGGTGCCGGCTTTGCTCGAGCGCTTTGCCTGCCAGGTCGACGCCGTCGACGTGGATTTGACCAAGCTCGAGTGCTGGGACCCGCGCGTGCGGCGCATCGAGGCGCGCGTCGAGGCGCCGGGGCTCGTCGAGGACGTGACCGGGCGCTGTCAGGTCGTGATCTCGCTCACGGCGCTTTGCAACCCAGCCCAGTACTCGACCATACCGCTGGAGGTCATCGACGCCAGCTTCACGCACCTGTTGCCGCTCGTGAAACGCTGCGCGGAGCGCGCCGTGCGCTTGATTCATTTCTCGACCGCCGAGGTTTACGGGCGCACCGCGCTGGACGCGCAGGGGCTGCCGACAGCGCGTATGCACGAGGACGACTCGTGCTTCTTGCTCGGCCCGGTGGGGCGCGAGCGCTGGACGTATTCGTGCGCCAAGCAGCTGCTCGAGCGGGTGATCTGGGCGCACGGTCAGCACGGCGCGTTGCCGTTCACGATCATTCGGCCCTTCAACACCATCGGCGCGCGCATGGACTTCCTGCCCGGCATCGACGGGGAGGGAACACCCCGCGTGCTGGCCTGCTTCATGAGCGCGCTGCTGCGAGGGGAGCCTTTGCCGCTCGTGGGCGGCGGCGCGCAACGGCGGGCGTTCATGGACGTGAGCGACATGGTCGAAGCCGTGTGCCGCGTGCTCGAGCGGCCGAAGCAGAGTAGAGGTCAGATCTTCAACATCGGTAACCCGGACAACAACGTCAGTATCGCGGAGCTCGCTCGGCTGCTAGCCGACGCTTTCGCTGAGCGGTTACCCGAGCGCGCGCCTGCCCAGTTTCGCGCGGTGTCGGCCGCCGAGTTCTATGGCCCCGGCTACGACGACACGCAGGAACGCATCCCCGACGTTCAGAAAGCGCAGCAACTGCTCGGTTGGAAGCCCCAGCGACGCCTGGCCACCTCCTTGCCGCCGATCGTGCACGACTACGTCGAGCGCTACGGCGCTCGCGTCGCAGCGGCATCCTCGCTCTCCCAGCTCGCGAGCTCCGCATGAAGGTGACGGTCGTCATCCCTGCGTACAACGCTGCCCGGCACATCGAGTCGGTGCTGGAGCGCGTCGGCGGCTTGGCTTCGTCGGGGCCCACCCACGTGGTGGTCGTCGACGACGGCAGTCGCGACGACACGGCCCGTCGGGTCGAGCGCCACAGGTCGTCGGCGTTTCGCCTCAGCTTGCTCCGGCGGCGCAACAACGGCGGTTACGGTGCGGCGATGAAAGACGGTCTGGCCAAGGCTTGCGACGATGCGCCGGAGCTGGTCGCCTGTATCCACGCCGACGGTCAGTATGCGCCCGAGGCCTTGCCTGGGCTGATCGGGGAGCTTTCTCGTCGCGGGCTCGATCTGCTGCAGGGCTCGCGCATCGCTGCGGGCACGGCCTTGCAGGGTGGTATGCCCCTCTACAAGTACGTCGGCAATGCGCTGCTGAACCGCATCGAGAACCGGACGCTGTCGCTTTCGATGACTGACTACCACAGCGGCTACCTGCTCTATGGGCCGCGCGCGCTAGCGCTGCCGTTTCACGACTTGTCCGACAGCTTCGATTTCGATCTGGAAGTCATCGCATCGGCGCGGGCACGTGGGCTTTCGATCGGCGAGGCGCCGGTGCCCACGCACTACGGGGACGAGGTCTCGCACCTGAACCCGCTGACGTACGGGCTCCGGGTGCTTCGAGTGATGTGGAACTATCGTCGAGGTCGCTATGACGCAGCGTGAGCGCGCACTTGGGGTTTGGGGCTTGCTCGCCGTCGCATCGGCGCTTGGCACTGTTGCTTGTCACGCCGGGTCTGCGACATTTCCCTGGGGCGATGCGAGAGCGGGCACGCGCGTCGAGCACGCTCACGTCCGTACGCTGAACGAAGGCTATGCGCGAACGCGCTCCCAGGTCTGGGTGCGTGAGGTGGCACGCCCGACGCGCGCCGCGTTGGACTACGCGGCCTATCACAGCAACTTCATGATCGCCGACCCGGAGCCAGAGACGCCCATGTCGGCTGCGGGCACGCCCGATACCTCGCACGCGTTCGCGGGTCGGCTCGACCAGGGCAGCCTGACGAGCGATCTCGCGAAGACGCCGCTCTCGCCGGTCGAGCAGCAGCAAGCGTTGGCTTTCGCGCCGCTGTCGGAGTTCTTGCAAGCGCGCAAGGTAGCTGGGGCCGAAGCGCTGGCCGAGGTTGGCTCAGCCGTGCGCAGCGAGCGGTGGGGCCTGCAGTTGCCGCCCGGCACCTCCGGCCAGCTCCTGAGCGAGGTGTTCATTCATCAGGCCGCGTCGGGCGCAGTGGAGTTGTGGGCCAAGGTAGAGTTTCAGCCTTGGTTCAAGCCTTTTGCGGGCTCCGCCGATCAGGACGGGGACGGCTTTCCCGAGCTCTATGGCCGAGTGGCGCCTGGCGTCGTCACTCCCGTGCTTGTGGCTGCGATTCAGAAGGACTACGTGGCGCCAGTGCTGTCGCCGAGCGAGGTGAAGGCTTGGGCGAACCAACTCTCGTCGTACTGGTACCCGTCCTTCAACACCGATCTCATGCCGGTGGGACCGAGCTTTCCGGACGCGCAGACCGAGCCCTACATCAAGCAAGAGCTGGGCGGGCGCGCTTTTCCGGCGCCGACCATCGTGCTGCGCGGCAAGCCGCAAGGCAAAGCCACGTACAACGTCTTTCTGGTGCGTGGCGAAGGCGCGGCGCTCGCGGCCGCTGCGCCCGCGAAGCCGGCGCTTCGGCTCAGCAAGACACGTCCGTCGCCCAATCCCGCGCCGGGGCTCGAGACGGTGCAGCGCGAGCTGGCCCAGGCGGGCGGCTCTTGGCCGACGTGGATGGCCAAGCTCAGGCCGACCCATGACGCCCTGAAGAAACGGCTTAAAGGCATGCCGCCGAAGGTCAAGGCGCTGGCTGGGCGAGATGGCTTTTTGTTCTACCGCAACGACCTCGAGTACGTCAGCGGTGGTGATCTCGAGCAGCAACGCAAGGGGAAGAACCCGCTACCGGTGATCCTCGAATTCAAGAAGCTGCTTGACGAGCAGGGGGTCGACTTCTTGTTCGTGCCGGTCCCGACGAAGCTCGAGGTGTATCCGGAAAAGTTGGACCCCGCTTTCACAGCGCTCTCGGGCCAGGTCATCAATCCGGCTTTCCGCAAGCTGATCGAAAGGCTCAGCAAGGAAGGCGTGGAGATCGTGGACCTGCTGCCGGCGTTTCTGCAGGCAAAGGTCACGGGCGCAGCGGAGCCGTTTCTCTTCCAGCGCCAGGACACGCACTGGACCGACCGTGGGCTGCGCTTGGCCGCAGACCTCTTGGCCACCCGCGTGAAGAAGTACCCCTGGTACGCCGATCTCGCCAAGCAGAAGCGCGCTTACGACCTGCGCGAGACCAGCTTCACCCGTTTCGGCGATCTGCATTCGCGACTGCCGGAAGCTGAGCAGAAAAAATACGCGCCAGAGACGCTCGTGGCGCACCGGGTCGTTGCCGACGGCAAGCCGTACGACGACGACCCGGATAGCCCGGTCGTGCTCTTGGGCGACAGTTTCACCGCCGTCTATCAGCTGACGGACGCCGAGCACGCTGGCGTCTCGGCGCACCTCGCGCGTGGCATCGCGTATCCGCTCGACTTGGTCATGAGCTACGGCGGCGGCCCCAACGTGCGGCAAAAGCTACTGCGCCGCAGCGTCGAGGCGCTCGGCACGAAGAAGCTGGTCATCTGGATGATGACGGCGCGTGATCTCTACAACTACTGGGAAGACTGGGAGCCGCTGGAGAAGCCATGAAGCGCCGCTCGCTCCTGCTCTTGCTCGCGGGCAGCGGCTGCTTTCGCGTTCCGCGCCGAGAGCTTGCGTTCGGCCGCGCCCTGATCGGCCTGGCCCGTGACATCGCGTTTGTCGACGAGAGCCAGGTGAACTGGAGCCTGACGGAGCTTTCGCGTCTCGTCGACGAGGCGGAGAGCGCGCTCGCTTCGTCGCCCCAGCGCTCGCCTGCTACGGTGTTGAGTGAGCTCTTGTTCGGTCGTTGGAGCTTCGTGCGCGAAGTGGCCGACACGAATCTAGCCTTCGTGTGCCTGCCCGGCGTGCTGGAGCGCCGCCGCGGAAGCTGCGTTGGCCTTGGTACCTTGTTTCTCGCGCTGGCTGACGCGCTCGGCTATTCGGCGTCCGGGGTGATGATGCCTGGGCACTTCTACGTGCGGGTGCAGGAACAGGGCGGCGCGCGCAACGTGGAGCTGCTGCGCGCCGGTGAGGCGATGCCGGACGCGTGGTACGGCCAGCGCTTTCCGGTGCCGGGCGGCTCGGCGCGCGAATACGCGCGTCCACTCAGCCAATCCGAGGTGCTGGGCGTCGTCGAATACAACGTCGGCAACGAACGGCGCCGGCAGCTACGGCTGACCGAAGCGCGAGCAGCCTTCATCCGTGCCACCCGCGCCTTTCCGGAGCTGTCCGAGGCCCACGCCAGCCTTGGCGCCGTCGAACAGCTGCTCGGTGATCTCGAGAGCGCGGAGGCAAGCTACCGTCGCGCTTGCAACGCCAATCCGCACTTGCCCGGCATCGAGCAGAACCTTTCGCTCTTGGCAGCGGAGCGCAGGACCGCGACGACTCCGCGGGCGTGCCCACTGCCGCCGAGCTACTGATTGGCAAGGGGATCTCGCTAGAGCGGTAATCATATTGAAATTCGTGTAATGCCAATAGTTTACGCTGCCTCCTGAAACGGCCGATGGGTATCCGTTCGGTAGAGCCCATCCTGACGTCGAGCAGGCCAGGGACATAGGCTTGCCGTGTGATGCGAGAGCGACGGCAGGGCCACCGACCAGCCCGCAGCGGGCGCCCTGGCGGCAGCAGGCGGCCCGTTGGGCCCGCGTTGGGCCACGCCGGCGAGCGACCTGGCCGCGAATCAGACAGAACAGATTGAAATTATTGATGTTTTATCCGCCCCCACCCCTTCGTCGCAGAGATCCTGGCGGGACTCTTCCGCGGGGGTGAACCGTCGCGATCCGTCGCATCCCCGGGGATTTCGGCAGGGCGTGACGACGGATCGCACCCCCTCGGAGGGCGCGGGCCCAACCCGGGCCCAGCGGTCAAGCCCCGGGCCTGGGGAGCTCACCGTGACCGATCCGTCGCCTCGGGCGGCCGTGATCGCCTCGCTCGCCAGCGCCCTGAGCCGCGCCGTCGCCCTCGAGGATGAGGTTGCGACCCGAGTCGTTCACGAGACGATCGGTCGCCTGCTCGGGCTGCCGGTGGTACCGGAGGGGTGAGATAGCCCCAACGAGGACGAACTCATGGCGAGAACGATACTCCGCAGCACCAGCACGGCCGCGCTCGTCTCGGCGGCGCTCGTCGCCCTCTCCGCCTGCGGCGACGGGGGCCGCTCGAGCGGCTCCACCCTGGGCTCGGGCGCTGGCCGCGCCCCGGCGGGTGATGGCGGCGCGGGGGGGACCGACACGGGGGCGACGGTCAGCCTGCGCTACGCGGACTTCACCGGCGCGTGCGCGTACGACACGTCCGACTTCGCGAGGCTCGAGTCCCTCGGCGTCCGGCACGTCCGCATGGACCAGCCGAGCGCGGACAAGATCGAGCTCGCGCGGCAGTTCGGGATCGAGGTGCTCCCGATCGTGGACTATGGCATCCCGGAGCTGAGCGGGCAGGACGACGACAAGTACCCTCCGCTCCCGGAGCACCGGGACGCGTGGGCGAAGCGCATGGTCGACGTCTGGCGCGGCATGGAGGATCCGCCGCGCGTGTTCGAGGTGTGGAACGAGCCCTGGCACGAGAACTTCTGGAAGCCCGCGCCGGACGCGGCCGCGTACCTGGAGCTCGTGAAGGCGTTCGCGGAGGAGGCGTGGGCCGTGTGGCCCGAGGCGACGCTCCTCGTCTCCGCCGAGACCGAGAGCGCCCCGAGCGGCCTGTTCCGCGACGCGCTCCTCGCAGCCGACACGACCGGGTTCCTGAACGATCCGCGCATCCTCCCCACCACGCACAACTACGTCGAAGGCCGCTCGCCGACCCAGGTGACGAGCCAGCCCTGCTTCTGGGATTTCGACCGCTTCGCGTGCGCCTACGACGCGTTCAAGGCGCACGGCCACCCCGATCCCCAGGTCTGGGTCACCGAGTTCGGCTGGGAGTCGGACACGCCGAGCGGCTTTCATTACCTGGATACCGTCTCCCAGCAGACCCAGGCGGACTACACCCGGGAAGCGCTCCAGATCTTCCGTGACTCCGGCAAGGTCGCGCGCGCCTACTCGTTCATGTTCCGCATCGACGACCCCTGGAACTACAACTGGCTCCGGCCGCGGCGCACCGTCCGTGGGTGTTGACGTTTCCGTTCCCGTGGCGGCGCAGGCTCGCCCAGGACGGGGCGTTGTTCGGGGTGCTGACCCGCCTCTTCGTCGAGAGCGTGGAGCGGTTCTACGAAGAGCGCGCCGCGCGCCGAGGCCCGTGCGGCGCGGTCAAGAGCGGCGCGGTGACCGTCGTGCAACGCACGTCCGGCGACATGCGGCTCAATCCGCATGGGTCCGACCGAAGCCCTGACGGTCGCCATTGGGGAATTGGCGCCCGCAGCCGGATGCCGCCGATCGCCGACAAAGCGGGCCTTCGCGCCTGGCACGGTGCCTGCCGAGGGCGCCTTAAGGCCCTAGCCCTATCCCTGGCAAAGCGACAATCGGTTGGAACGCAAGCGTTGCGCGAGGATGAAGCCGTTGCGACTCGGTGGCCATTCTGCCCTATGGAACGGGCCGTTTCGTCGCATGGTATGGAGATAGCGTGGGCGTCCCAACGACCCCTGACTCTTCACCAAGAGGTACTATGCTCCGGCGATCGAAGTTCCGGCGTCGTCCCGGGCGCGGTCATCACACGCACTTGCGTGCCGGTCCGGCGGTGACCATCGATCCGGACATCTGGCCGCATTTGGGCAGTGCCGAAGCCGTCAACGAGGCGTTGCGTGCGCTCGTCGGAGCAACCAAACACATGCGGCGGACGGGCTCATGAGCGAGAGCTCGACGCCGTCGCACCACCTTCGGCTTCCACGGTGGCAGCCGAAGACAAGTCCACCATCCTTGAAGGGAGCCGGCGAGCCCGCCGATCCTGGCTCCACAGGGGCACCGCGGCCGGCGGCCTCCGGGCGCGCTGGAGGGGGCGAGAAACCTCGCAACGATGGAAGCGTAGCACGGCGGCTCGGGAATGCGAGGCGCGGGACCATCGCCATCGCGGGCCCCGTCATTGGCGCCCGATGGCCGTGGAGTCAGCTGCTGCTCGTCGGCTGCCGAGCTCCGGCGCCTGGCTGCATTTCGCGCAGAGGTCGCGACGGCGATGGGTAAGATCTTCATCGAGGAGATCGCGAGAGTCCAGCGACAAGCAGCGGCAACGAGCGGACCCAGCACGGGGGGCGGCTTGCCCACGATCGGCGTCATTTTACTCCCCCTGCCCGCGCGGCTCCAAGTTGTGTTACATTGGCGACGAGGCTCATGTTCGGTCGCATCAGAGACGTTCTTCGGTGTTTGCCCTTGCTCCCAGTAGTGTCGATCGCCGCATGCTGCAGCGTGGGCGAGGCCCCCGTCAGCACCGACAGCGGCGACGGTGGCGGCGGCGCCGCGGGCGGCGTTGATCTCGGGCCCTGCGGTGTGGACTGTGCGCAGCTCGAGACGCCGCAGTGCACGGTGGCGGTATGCAACACCGGGCAGGTGCTCGGTCCACTGAACACCTGCATCGTGGTCCCATCTCCAAGCGGAACCGCGTGCGACGACGGCAGATTCTGCACCACCGGCGAGGTCTGCGACAACGGCACCTGCGTTGGCGGGCACCGAAACGACTGCGGGGTCACGCCCTCTCCGTGTTCGGCCGTCATTTGCTACGAGGAATCGAAGTCCTGCGATGTTACGCCGGTGAACGACGGCACCCCATGCACCCCGACGGACCTTTGCCAGATCAACGGCGTATGCCGCATCGGTGAATGCGTGGGCGAGCGGAAGGACTGCACGTTCTCCCCGCTGAACGAGTGCAACACGGTGGCGTGCGATCCGGCCACGGGCCAGTGCGCGGGCACACCCGACCCCAGCAAGGACAACACGCCGTGCGTGCTCACGGGAGACCTCTGTAGAGTCAACAGGACATGCGCGGCCGGGCAATGCGTGGGCGGCGTGCCCAAAGATTGTTCGGCGCTTGACGTGAGGTGCGACATCGGCGTGTGCGACCCCGACACCGGCCTCTGTGGCCGGGCACACGCGCCGGTCGGTACCGCCTGTACCGAGGGCATCCCCGAGTGTCATGTGGGCGCATGCAGCGCGAAGGGCGAGTGCGAATCCGCATCGGCGGCCGATGGCAGCGCGTGCAACGACTACAATGCCTGCACCGATGCGGACAGATGCATGGCCGCCACTTGCGAGGCGGACACACCGGTCGCCGGCTGTGTACTTTACCTCCACGAGGACTTCGAAGCCTGCCCGAATGGCTGGACCCTCGGCGGCGATTGGGAATGCGGCGCGCCCGCGAACGTGGGGCCACCCGCGGCCCACCTCGGCAACGGGGTCATCGCCACGCAGCGCCGCGGTGTGTACCACGTAGACCAGAGCTTCAGCACCGCTGTCGCTGATTCGCCGCCCATCGACCTGGCTCAAGCAACCAACCCGATTCTTTCCTTCTGGGCGTGGGACCACACCGAGGGCGGCACCTTCGACGGCTGGAATCTGAAAGTCAGCACCAACGGCGGGCGGAGCTTCACCCAGGTTACGACGGTGACTCCGGCCTACAGCCTGACCATCGCCGGTCAACCCACGTGGGGCGGCGATCACTCGGCGCAAGGCTGGCAGAACTACACGGCGGATCTGACCGCCTACGCCGGGCAGTCGATCATCCTGCGCTTCGCCTTCCGCAGCGACGGCGCGACCGTCTTCCCGGGTGTCTACATCGATGACGTCGTCGTCGCGGAGCCGCTGCAGATCCCGCTCTTTGTGACCACGCCATCGTCGCTCGCGGACGTATATGCGGGGATGGCCTACTCGGCACAGATCGTCAAAGTCGGCGGCACGAGCAGCGCGGTGTGGAGCATCAAGCCAGGCGGCATGAACACGGCCTGGCTCACGATCGATCCTGTGACCGGGTTGCTCCAGGGCACGCCTTCGGCGGCAGAGGCAGGGCCGGTGAGCGTCACCGTGCACGTCGAGGAGCCGACGTTGCCCTCGAATTTTGCGGAGCAGACGTTCACTTTCACCGTCAAGCCCAATTCGTACTACACGAGCTTCGAGGGCGCGTGCCCGGACGGCTGGACGCTGACCGGCGATTGGCAGTGCGGTGTCCCCATCAACGTGGGCCCCGCGACGGCGTACGTGGGGACGCAGTGTGTCGCCACGCAGATCGCCGGCCCTTACACCAACCACCAAACGTTTGCGGGAACGACCGCCACCTCACCGCACATCGACCTCACCGCCGCGTCGAGCCCGACCCTCACGTTCCGGATGTGGGTCGATACCGAGGGCTCGACGTACGATGGCGCCAACCTGCAGATCAGCACCGACGGCGGGATGACCTACTCGGTCGTCAACAGCGTCCTGCCGGCGTACCCGCTGCTCATCGGCGGCCAGCCCGCGTGGGGTGGTCACCAGTCCGGGCTCGGCTGGCAGCTCGTGCAAGCCGATCTCGCGGCCTATGCCGGCCAGATCATCCGCCTGCGGTTCAGTTTCGAGAGCGATTCCTCCGGGACCTCCCCCGGCGTCTACATCGACGATATCTTCATCGATTGAGGCACAGTCCATGAGCCGCCTTGCAAGAAGCCACCGGCACCTTTTCGTATTACTCACCCTGTCCTGCATCGCCGCCGCGTGGTCGGGCTGCGCGACGGCATCCGACAGGCCCACGACGGGGACGAGCAGCACGAGCCAGAGCTCGTCCTCCGGGAATGGCGGCTCGGGAGGCGCCGGGGGGCAGTACGCCAGCGATGGTGGCGACGGCGGCGGAGGCGGTGAAACGGGCGCCTGCACCTCCACGAGCGCAGAAGCCCACCGCATCGCGCTCGACATCGTCTTCCTCATCGACCAGTCGGGCAGCATGACGGGCGAGAAGTGGACCGGGACCACCAGAGCCTTGAGAACGTTCTTCGACGATCCGGCATCGGGAGGCATCGGCGCCGGCATGGTCTACTTTCCGACCCAAGAGCCGAATGACTGCGATGTCACACACTATAAGGTCCTCGACGTGCCCATCGATTCGCTGCCGGGGCACGGATTTGCCTTGGCAAACTCGATGCCCGCCGACGCCACGGGGGTTGGTACACCCACCTACGGCGCGCTCAAGGGGGCGCTCATGGCGGCGACCGCCTACCAGGACGCGCACCCGACGCACAAGGTCATCCTCGTCCTCGCGACCGACGGCGATCCCAACGGCTGTGAGGGGCAGTCGATCGACGAGATTGCGAACCTCGCCAGGAACGCGCTCAACTACAACGGTGTTCTCACCTATGTCATCGGCGTGTCCGGCTCGACGATCGCGACCCTCGACAAGATCGCGGCGGCGGGCGGGACGACGGCGGCCTATGACATCACGCGGGACATCAGCGAGTTCTCCGCGAAGATGGCCGAGATTCGCACTGCGGAGCTCGGGTGCGATTTCGAGATCCCACCGCCGCCGAATGGCCAGGAGCTCGACCCGAACATCGTGAACTTCACCTATACGCCGAACGGCAAGGGTACGCCGAAGCTCTTGCCCCGCGCCGACGATCTCGCCGACTGCACTGACCAGCCTGGTTGGTATTACGACAGCAACATCGCTCCCAGACAGATCATCCTCTGCCCTGCGTCTTGCGCCACGGTGCAGGTCGACAGCAACGCGAAGGTCGCCGCCCTCTTCGGGTGCCAATCGGTGGTCAATTGAAGCACACGTGCTCTTATCGTATCGTCGCTGAGCAGCGCGAAGTCTGCGCCGGCCGTGCTTGAGCTCTAAAGTAAGGGTTACTCCGGGAAGTGCAGGACAATATGCTTGGGATCGATCGAGTCTTTTTCTCCCTCGCGCTCGTGACCACCGTGGCCGCGGGCTGTGGTGACGACGCGGATACAGCGGGCAGCGGCGGCAGCGGGCAGGGGGCGACTACCTCCTCCGTGAGCTCCACAAGCAGCAGCAGCAGCAGCAGCAGCAGCGGCGGCAGCGACGTGGAGACGAGCTGCCCGACGAGGGAGGGCACGGTGCTCGCCATCACGGCGCTCCATTTCGGCGAGGGCAACAGCGGGGAGTGGAAAAAGGTCGGCTTCAACCTCGACGACCGAGTGTCGATCGCGGCTTCGAACGACGTGTGCACTCCGAACGCGGACGGTCTGCCTGCTACGGCATACCCCGACGGCGACGACGGGATCGACAACTCGTTCGGGAAGAACCTCCTGCCCACGATCCTCTCACTGTACCCAACGTGGACGACCGATGCTAACAACGGCATCCTGAACGGCGTCTTCACCGCGCTGCTGAAGATGTATTGCCTGCCTCCGACGGGCGATGTCCCCGCGCTCGTCACCACGCTGGTCGGCGGGACATCGCTCGGCACGAAGCCGAAGCTCGACGGGACGGACAAGTGGCCGGTCGAGCCCGGACTCCTGAGTGATCCCATGGATCCGGAGTCATCGACGATCGCCTTCGAGAACAGCTCGGTGACGGGCACGACGTTCGACTCGGGAAAGAACGTGACGATCATCCTCACGATCCCGTTAAAGACGAGAACGGCGAGCACGTCGATCAAGCTGACCTTGCGTGCCGCGCGGATGACCATGACCCTCGCCGCGGATCGTAAGAGCGCGACGGGCGGCATGATTGGCGGCGTGCTCAACACCGAGGAGTTCGTGGCCGAGCTCAAGAAGGTCGGCTACCTGCTTAATCTCTGTGGTAGTGACGTGTTCGATAACATGGTGACCCAGATCCGGCAGGCATCGGACATCATGACCGACGGCAGTCAGGATCCGAACCAGACGTGCGACGGCATCACCATGGGCCTCGGGTTCGAGATGACAGAGGCGCAGCTCGGCGACGTTGGGGCGGCAAACCCGGTGGGGATGGTTTGCCCGTGATGGCGGAGTACCCCAAACGCAGGCTGATGTGGCCGCCCGCGCGGGGGGCGTGCCCCAGTCTTTTACAAGGTCATGGGTCCACCTTCCGAGGCTTTCAGCAGGGTCATGGGCAGCCTAGCAGACCCGACCCGCGTGAGCAGAAGCTCGGCGACGCGGCGCATGAAGTGATAATCGAGCGTGCCCGGCCGAGCGCGGAGAGGAAGTGGGCGATGTTCCTTGGCTCGGTCACCATGGCGACGAGCTTCATCCGCCCCTTGCAAGTTGGGCACTCCGGGGCGCTTCGGCACGCAACCGCCCCGCGCGGGCGATCCCAGTAGAGCCTGCGGGCCCTGGCCAGCGGCAAGGCTCCGGCAGCGAGTCGACGCGAGCGGCGGGCTCGACGCTCGGCCCAAGCTTGCTCACCCCCCCGGTGCCACCGGCAGCCCGAGCAGCTGACCGATCGCCTCGTGCACGACCCGGGCTGCCTCCGGGTCCCCGAGGGCGACGGCTCGGCTCAGGGTGCCGGCGAGCGACGCAACCACGGCGGCTCGAGGCGATGGATCGACCGTCGCGAGCTCCCCGGGCCCAGGGCTCGGCGGCTGGGCCCGGGTTGGGTCCATGCCACCCGAGGCGGTGCGATCCGTCGTCACGCCCCCCCGGATCCCGCCGAAAGTAACGGATCGCGACGGTTCGCCACCGCGGCGGAATCCTGGCGGGATTTCTGGGGCGCAGAGCTAGCGCGGCGCTCCGGCCGGTCTCCCGGCGGCTCCAGCCGGGTCCAGCGGTGAGCCGCCGCTCGCGCGCTGCGCCGCCGGGCCTCGCGACAGGAAGGCCCGGACCTCCTCGGCCAGGCGCGCGGGCGGCGCGATGCCGTCGACGCGCGTCCAGCGCCCCTCCGCCTCGCGGCCGATGAGCGTCACCGGGGTGTGCTGCTCCTTGATGGGCGCGCGCCCGCCCAGCGCGTCGAGCACCCGGCCCACGCGCTCGCGGCTGCCCGTCAGGAAGACCCAGCCCGGCCGCCGGCCGAACTGCTCCGCATAGCGCTTCAGCCGCTCCGGCGTGTCCGTCGCCGGATCGAGCGAGATGGAGACGAGCCGCACGTCGCGCTCCAGCGCGTCGCCGAGCTCGGCCTGGAGCCGGCCGAAGATGGCCGTCATCGGCGAGCAGATCGTCGTGCAGGTGGTGAAGATGAAGTTGACGGCGAGCACGCGCCCCTCCGCGAGCTCGCGCAGGCGGACCGGCGCGCCGTCCTGATCCACGAGCTCCTCGTCCGGCACCGCGACGCCCGGCGCCGGCGCCGAGCGCACCGCCGCGGCGGCGCCCGGCCCGCCGCCCACCGCCGGGGTCTCCGGGCGCCTTGTGGAGTCGACGTCGCCCGGAGGCTCGCCCCCGCGGCTGCACGAGGCGACCGCGAGCACGCCGGCGAGGACAACGGCGTTCGACACGGAAGACGAGAGAGAGCGCATATCGGCCTCACCGCGGATCGTTGCCCGGCCGCGCCGAGCGGCTGCCGTCCGAGCGCCACCCGCCGCCCGCCAGCCGCCACCCGAAGGGCGAGCGCCGCGCGCCGGCGGCGCCATTTGCCACGACTGGCCAGCAGGCCTTGAGCTTTGGCTGCTCGGTCCTTTCAGGTCAAGGACGTTTGCGGTGCGCTGGAGATCTGGAGATGCAGAGTCGAGGCAAGCAGGTGTCCCGGGCGCTTCGCCGTCAGAAATCGACGCAGACGGGCTCGTCGATCCGCAGCACGGACTCCTGGTTGAAGCGCCGCTTGTACTCCTCGCGGATGGCCTCGATGCCGTCCCAGGCGGCCTGCCCGCCGTCGTGGAGGAGCATGATCAGCCGGCTGTCCTCCCGGATCAGCTCACCGGTCGACGCCAGGTACTGGCCATCGACGTCGAACTGCGTCAGCCCGTCCCCGAAGCGCGGGGTCACGGCCGTATCGACGAAATCCTGCCACTCCTCCGCCGTGACGGAGGGCTCGTCGAACCGATCGAGGCCGAAGAAGAGCTCGGTCCGGATCATCAGATCCCCGCTGTCGCAGGCGACGTCGGCGCCGGGCGCGGGCCCCACGTCTTCCGCGGCGCTGTCGCACCCGGCGGTCGCGAGGATCAAGGCGAGGAGGGGACGCGCGAGCGAGCGGCTGGGCATGGAGGCTTCCTCCGAGGTGAAGGCTGTCGGGCACAGGCCCTGTGCGCCCGGCAGCCTATCACGGCGCGACCTGGCCCGGCCCGAGCTCCCGCCCCGCTCGCGACGGCGCCGACCCGCGTCCGGCGGGATCGGCGGCGCTCGGCGCACGGCGCCTGCTCTGCGGGGCCGTCGAGCCCGGCGCTCAGCCGCCAGCGCCGCCGGCGCGGGGGAGCGCCACGACGAACGTGGTCCCCTCGCCCTCCGCCGATCGAACGCTCACCCGGCCGCCGTGCGCGCTCGCGATCTCGCGCACGATGTAGAGGCCGAGCCCGACGCTGCGCGACCCCGGCCTCGCCTGCGCGCCGCCCCGCTGCATCGGCTCGAAGATCTTCGCCTGGAGCTCCGGCGGGATGGGCCGCCCCGCGTTGTGCACCTGGATCTCGAGCGCGCCCGGGAGCACGGAGGTCGCCACCGTGACCGGCTGGTCCGGCGTGCCGTACGTCAGCGCGTTGTTGACCAGGTTCGTGAGGATCTGCGCGATCCGGTCCGGATCGGCGAGGCCCAGCCCGTCCCCCGTGCGCCGGTGCTCCACCTGGCGCGCGGGCCAGGCGAGCATCACCTCGTCGAGGCAATCGGCCGCGACCTGGTGCAGGTGGATCTCGCGACGCGCCACGCGCAGACCGCCGCCGAGCCGCGCCTGCGTGAAGTCGAGCAGGTCCGTGATGAGCCGGTTGGCGCGGTGGGCGGCGGCCGCGATCCGGCTGGTGGTCACGCGCTGGAGCTCGGCGTCGGCGTCCTCCAGCAGCTGCGTCCCGAGGAGGACCGCGTTCAGCGGATTGCGAAGATCGTGGCTGACGATCCCGATGAGCTGCTCTGCCACGAGCGCGCGCTGCTGGGCCTCGCGCTCCTGCTGGCGCAGGACGGTCACGTCGCGCGTGAGCCCGAGGACGGTGACGATCTCGCCGCGCGAGTTGCGCTCGGGGACGAGGTGGGCCTGGAACTCGCGTGGATGGCCGCCTTGCACCTCGTAGGTGAACGCGAGCGTGGAGCGGCGCCCCGCGAACGCCTCGTCGATCGCCGCCACCCACGCGTCCGTGTCCGCGCTCGCCATGCCTGTCTGGTCGATCGGCTTGCCGATGAAATCCACCACCGGCTTCCCGGTGAGGCCCTCGGCGGCGGGGCTCAGGTACACGAAGCGGTGCGCCCGATCGAAGCGCGCGATCACGTCGGGCGAGTTCTCGGCCAGCGTCCGGAACTCGTTCTCCAGCTCCTCCGCGCGCCGCCTCGCGAACAGCAGCTCCCGCTCGTACTTGCGCCGGTCCGTCGCGATGAACACCGCCACGTCGACGGGCGGCCGGACGGCCGGGGCCGCGCCGGGCTTCGGCTCGCGGCGGGCGGCGTTCACGAGGACGGGGAGCACGCGGCCGTCGCGCCGCACCATCTCGAGCTGCACCTCGGCGACCGAGCCCTGCATCTGCAGGAGCGGCATCCAGTGCGTGTGGTGGAACAGCTTGCTGCCCATCGTGAGCAGGTCCTGGAAGCGCTTGCCGAGGAGCTCGGCCGCGTCGAACCCTGTCCACCCGCACATCGTGCGGTTGACGCGCTGGATGGTCCCGTCGGCGGCCGTCGTGAGGAGGCCGCACGCCGCCAGGTCATAGAGGTCGAGCGCGTCGCCGGAGCCGTCCTCGGGAGAGGTCATCGCCCGGTCCGGCTCACGCCTGCAGAAACTCTCGCATGGCGTCCACGACCGGCGCGGGCGCGCTGAGGTGAGGACAATGACCGATGTTGTCGACGACGCGGAGCGTGCTGCCCGGCAGCGCCCTGTGCAGGTAAACGCCCACGGAGCGCGGGGCGATGAGGTCGTCGGAGCACTGCAGGATGAGCGCGCGCGCGGTGAACCTGGGGAGGTCGGCCCGGTTGTCCGAGAGGAAGGTCACGCGCGCGAAGTGCTTGGCGATCTCCGGGTCGGTCCTGCAGAAGCTGTTGGTCAGCTCCTCGCCGAGCTCCGGCCGGTCCGGCGCGCCCATGATGGTGGGGGCCATGGCGCTCGCCCATCCGAGGTAGTTGCTGTCGAGCGTGTCGAGGAGAGACTCGATATCGGCGCGCGTGAACCCGCCGATGTAGTCGCCGTCGTTGATGTAGCAGGGCGACGGCCCGACCATGACGTGCTCGCGGAAGCGCTCCGGCGCCGCGATCCCGGCGAGCAGCCCGATCATCGCGCTCACCGAGTGTCCGACGAACACGGCAGGCCCCCTCGCGACCGCCTCCAGGATGTCGAGCACGTCGCGCGCGTGCCCCTCGAGCGAGTCGTACTTCTTGCGATCGTACGCGGACAGGTCCGACCCGCCGCAGCCGGCGAGATCGTACAGGATGACGCGGTAACGGTCCTCGAACGCGCCGGTGAGGTGCCGCCACATGTTCTGATCGCACCCGTAGCCGTGCGCGAAGATCATGTCGACGTCCCCCCGGCCGAGGACGTGGACGTTATGACGCCTCAGGATGCTCACGAGCGACGCTCCTCTTGCTGGGATTTTCATGGCATAACAGAGGGTCCCCCGCCCCGCCACCCGGAGGGGCGAGCTCAGCGGCCTCGCGCCGCCGGCGACCTTCCTCGAACGCGAGGGAGTCCGCCGCCCCGCGCCGCGATGCCCGCCGCCGGGCCGGCAGCCTGGTCCCGCTGCGCCACGCCGATAGCATCGCGGGGCCGTGCGGCCCGGCAACACCGCACGCCCGCCCACGCACGCTCTCGAGCGCCCGGTGACTAGGTCATGTTGTAAGCGACCATCGCGATGCCCGCCGCGATCATGACGATGCCGCCGATCTGCAGCGTCGTGAGGGTCTCGCGCAGGTAATAGACCGAGAAGACCGAGATGATCAGGAAGCCCCCCGACGACATGATCGGATAGGCGATCGACAGGTTGATGCGCTTCAGGGCCAGAACGTAGAAAAGGATGTTCGAGGCGAAGAGCAGGAGCCCGAGCACGAGGTAGTAGTTCGTCGCGAGCGCGAGCCCCTTCTGGACGAGCGACAGCCCTTCCATCGGCTCCACGCGCCGCGAAGCGAGCTTCATGAGGATGTTCGCGGTCGCGTTGAAGACGAGGGCGATGATGAGGAAGAGGTAACCTTGAGCCATGTCTCTTGTGCGGCGCGCTCCGGCGCGCCGCCATTCCCGGCAGACCTCTGGCGCAGCACGCGGCATGGATCAACCGTGAAGCGCGCAGGCCTTCATCGGCCGAGGTTCGGTGAACCTAGGGCGGCGCCTGACGGCGAATTGGCCGTGGTCGGCCGCCTGCCCTGGTGCGAGACTGCCGCCCGCCATGAGCTCCGACCGCCACGAAGCGCCGTTTGCCCCGACGATCGCCGCGGTGGGCACGGCGCTGCCGCCGCACTATGCAACGCAGGAAGAGACGTGCGCCGGGCTGCGCCGGCTCTGGGCTGGCAAGGGCGACGCGCTCGCGCTCGTCGAGCGGGTCCGGCGCTCGGTCGAGGTGCGGGGGCGGCACCTCGCGCTGCCGATCGACGAGTACTACGCGGCCTCGACGTTCGCCGAGCAGAACCGCCGCTGGAACGCGTGCGGGCTCGAGCTCGGCGAGCGCGCCTGTCGCGCCGCGCTCGAGCGGGCGGGCATCGGGCCCGAGGAGGTCGACCACATCGTCTTCGTCTCGGTCACCGGCATCTCGGCGCCCAGCCTGGACGCGCGGCTCGTCAACCGGCTCGGCTTCCGGCGCGACGTCAAGCGCACGCCCGTCTTCGGCCTCGGGTGCGTGGCCGGCGTGGCCGGCGTCGCGCGCATCACCGACACGCTGCGCGCCTTCCCGGCGCACACGTCGCTCCTCCTGTCGGTCGAGCTCTGCTCGCTCACGCTGCAGCGCGACGACACCTCGGCGGCGAACGTGATCGCCGCGCAGCTCTTCGCCGACGGCGCCGCGGCCGTCGTGGCGCGCGGCGCGCAGGCCGCCCGCAAGAGCGGCCGGACGGGCGGGGCCGCGGTGCTCGACTCGCAGGCCGTCTTCTACCCCGAGACCGAGCACATCATGGGGTGGGACGTCGTGGACAGCGGCTTCCGCGTCGTCCTCTCCGCGGGCGTGCCGACGCTCGTGCGGGAGCACGTGCGCCGCGACGTCGACGCGTTCCTCGCGCGGCACCGCCTGTCGCGGGGCGATGTCCGTCACTGGATCGTCCATACCGGCGGGCCGAAGGTGCTCGAGGCGATCACCGAGACGCTCGAGCTGCCCGAGGACGCGCTCGCCCGCTCGTGGCGCTCGCTGCGCGAGATCGGCAACGTGTCGTCCGCGTCGGTGCTGTTCGTGCTGCGCGACTTCATGGACGAGGCGAACGCCCGGCCCGGGGATTACGGCGTGATGATGGCGTTCGGCCCCGGCTTCTGCTCGGAGATCGCGCTGCTCCGATGGTGACCTCGGAGCAGCTCTACCTCGCCTTCCTCGGCGCCGTGTCGATCGAGCGGCTGGCCGAGCTCGTCATCTCGCGCCGCAACGCGCAGCGCGCCCTCGCGAGGGGCGGCGTCGAGGTCGGGCAGGGGCACTTCCGGGTGATGGCGCTGATGCACACCGCCTTCCTCGCCGCCTGCGCGCTCGAGGTCGACGCGCTCGACCGGCCGTTCCCCGGGCTCCTCGGGTTCGCGGCGCTCGCCGCCGCGCTGCTCGCGCAGGCGATGCGGTACTGGGTCATCGCCACGCTCGGGGAGCAGTGGAACGTGCGGATCATCGTGGTGCCGGGCGCGCGGCCGGTGTCCGGCGGGCCGTACCGTTACCTGCGCCACCCGAACTACGCGGCCGTGATCGTCGAGATGGTCGCCATCCCGCTCATCCACGGCGCCTGGCTGACCGCGCTCGTCTTCAGCGCGCTCAACGCGGCCGTGCTCCAGGTGCGCATCCGCGCCGAGGAGGCGGCGCTCGGGCCCGGGTACGCGGCGCAGATGGGCGACCTGCCGCGGCTCGTGCCGGGCCGCCGCGCGGCACCGGAGCGGTCTTCCCCGCCGTGAGCGCCGCCGTGAGCGCGCGGTGCGACATCGCCGTCGTCGGCGGCGGGCCGGCGGGCCTCGCCGTCGCGATCGGCTGCGCGCAGCGGGGCCATGACGTCGTCGTCCTCGACCAGGCGGCGTGGCCGATCGACAAGGCGTGCGGCGAGGGGGTGATGCCCGAGGGCTGCCGCGCGCTCGCGGAGCTCGGCGCGCTGTCCGAGCTCGACCCGGCCGAGCGGGCGCCCATCGAGGGCATCCGGTACATCCGCGCGGACGGCCTCCGCGTCGAGGCGCCGCTGCCGGCGCCCGGGGGGCTCGGCGTGCGCCGCACGGCGCTCTCCGCGGCCCTCGCGGCGCGGGCGCGGGCCGCCGGCGCGCGGCTCGCCGCGGGCGAGGCGCTCTTGCGCGTCGAGCGGGCGGACGGCGGCGCGCGGCTCGTCACGCGGCGGGGCGTCGTGGAGGCGCGCTACGTCGTCGGCGCGGACGGGCTCGGCTCCCGCGTGCGCCGCGCGCTCGGCTGGGACGCGCCGCCCTCGGGGCCGCGCCGGCTCGGCCTGCGCCAGCACTTCCGGCGCGCGCCCTGGTCGTCCTTCGTCGAGGTGCACGTCGCCGACGGCGTCGAGGCGTACGTGACGCCCGCCGGGCCCGAGCGCGTCGGGGTCGCGTTCCTGTGGGACGGCGACCGGCTCGAGGGCCGCGCGTCGGCCGAGCGCCTCGTGCGCTGCTTCCCGGCGCTGGCCGAGCGGGTGGCGGGCGTGCCGGCCGACTCGGCGGCGCGGGGCAGCGGCCCGCTCGAGCGCGCGTCGGCGCGGCTCCACGACGACCGCTTCGTGCTGGTCGGCGACGCGGCGGGCTACATCGACGCCATCACCGGCGAGGGGATCTCGCTCGCGCTCGTGAGCGCGGCGGCGCTGTCGACCGCCCTCGACGCGGCCCTGCGCGGCGGCGGCGCGGCCCCGCTCGCCGGCTACGAGCGCGTGTTCCGGCGGGCGTTCCGGCGCTACGCGGTGGCGACGCGCGCGGTGCTCTTCATCGCGCGGCGCCCGCGCCTCCGGGATGGAGTCCTGTCCGCGCTCGCGCTCGCGCCCGGGCTCTTCCGGCACGCGGTCGGCGCGGTCCTCGGCCCTCGCTGAGCCTACGTGCCCGATGAAGCCTACGTGCCCGATGAAGGCGAGCCATGGAGCATTGGCCTCGAAGTCCACCATCCCTCGGCCGTCCACCCGCCGCGCGTCGCCATGTCCATGCCGGTGACTGCGCGGCCACGGACGGACGTGATTCACGCTCTGTTCGTGTGCCCGCCACATATCCACTCAAAGGGACTTGCGTTCCAACATGTGCGTCGGTTGCGCGCAGCAGCTCCGGCTGATAGCCTTAAAATGGATCAAATACGACGCATACCATTTTAGCGAATCACGAGAACGAAGAGCGCCGTCCGTCGGGCGGCACGCATGCTCGGCCTTCGGCGCCACGCAGCAGCATCTCCCGCCGAGCAGCGACGGGCGGCCGACGGCGCATGCCCCATGAAGCCGCGCTCTCCTGCGCAGAGCGGCCGGCTTCGATCGGGTAGATACGGTTCTCGATCTCGCCCTGATGGGTTGCCCGTGCCTATCGGTGCTTGAGTGGCCGCCATCCCGACGACCATCGAAGCGGCATTGTCCGCGATGGCGGCCTCTGAGGACCCGTTCAAAGGAGCCTTGCATGCATTGTTCACCCGCGAGATGGGTGCCCATCGCCTTCGCTGTCGCTGCCACCTGTATGCTCGGAAGCCGAGCGTCCGCGCACGAGCCGGAATGTCCGGGGGATCCGCCGGACAGAGACGCGGTCCTCGACTGGAACGCCGTCGCTCTGGCCGCGGTCGCCAGAGACTACAGCGACCCCTCCAGGCGGCCGGAGCAGGACGGGCCCACGCGCACCTCACGGGCTCTCGCGATCGTCCACGCGGCGATCTACGACGCCGTGAACTCGATCGTGCCGGAGTACGAGCCGTACATCGTCTATACGCGCGCGCCGGATGCATCCGTGGATGCGGCGGTGGCCACGGCAGCCCACCGTACGCTGACGGCGCTCTACCCGGGTCAGAATGCCGCGTTCGACGCCGCGCTCCACGAGTACCTGGCGGAGATCCCGGCGAGCGACGCCAAGGAGGACGGCATTGTTCTTGGCAGCGACATCGCCGACGACATCCTCGCGGTGCGGGCACGCGACGGGGCAAACGCCCCGATGCCTTACACGCCACGCTATGCGCCCGGCCAGCATCGCGTCGATCCTCTCCACCCCGATCAAGGATTCCTGACCCCCGGTTGGGGGGATGTGACGCCGTTCGCCATCGAGAGCGGCGACCGGTTCCGGTCTCCGCCCCCACCGTCGCTGCGGAGCCGCTCGTATGCGTCGAGCTTCTACGAGCTCTTCGCGCTGGGCGGCGATGGCGCGAGCACCCCGACCCTGCGGACTCCCGAACAGACCGTCATCGGGGTCTTCTGGTCGTACGACGCGGCCCCGCGCATCGGGGTGGTGCCGCGGCTCTTCAACCAGATCGCGCGGGTCGTCGCGGTGCAGGAGCACAACTCGGAGATAGAGAACGCCCGTTACTTCGCGCTGATCAACTTCGCCCAAGCCGACGCCGCCATCGCCACATGGGACACGAAGTACCACTACAACTTCTGGCGGCCGATCATCGGGATCCGTCTGGCCAACATCGATGGAAACCCGCTCACGGTACGTGACGCCAACTGGACGCCCCTCGCATCCCCCGGCAGCAACGGGGGCCCGCTGCACGAGACGCCGAATTTCCCGTCGTACGGCTCCGGACACGCGAGCTTCGGGGCTGCCATGTTCGAGGTGCTGACCCGTTATTATGGCACGAATCACATACACTTCTGCTTCGTGTCCGACGAGTACAACGGAAGAACGACGGACGCGCGGGGCAACGTCCGCCCCAGGCTCAGGCGCTGCTACTCCGGCTTCCGCCAGGCGGCTGATGAGGTCGCGATCAGCCGCATCTACCTGGGCGTCCACTGGAGGTTCGATGCGGAGAACGGGATGCGTCAGGGCAGAGCCGTCGGAGACGCCGTCTTTGACGGGATCCTCCAGCCGCTCCCTTGACGTCTTCGTGCCGGACGGCGGCGGGCGCGACGCCCCGTCGCAGGCGGGCTCACCTGCGTGGTAGGCCGGCGCGACGCCTCGATCGGGTCTCGGCGGGCGCGTCCCCCGGTCCGGGCACCCGTTCGGCCTGCTTGCCCGCGCGCCGTGAACGCGGTGCGCCGCCGAGCTGAGCGGAACCGGATCTGTGCCGAGCGCGTCCGCCCCGCCCCGCGCTCGCGAGCGTCCCGGACCTGCCTCGGACCCGGCGCCCGCCTTGTGGGACCAGGACCGCTCGGATAGGCTCCCGCCGCTCAGCGCACCGGCGCGAGGAGGATGGATCCTGATGATCCGGCGAAAAAGAGCCTGCGAAGTGCAAATGCCTGCTTTGGGTGTCGCAGCGGAGAGCGTGAAGGGGAGCGCCCACGTCGCCCCTTCCCTCACCCGGGTCGCGGGCGTCGGGCGCCGCCTGGCCGCGCTGCTCGCGCCCGCGCTCCTCGTCGGGTGCGGTTACACCGAGTTCGAGTGGCAGGCCCAGCTCGACAGGTCCGAGCGCCTCCAGCGCGACCTGCAGACGAGCCAGCAGCGCATCCGCCAGCTCGAGGAGGAGGTCGCGCGCGGTGGCGCCGCGGCGCCGTCGAGGGAGGATCCGCTGGGCGCCGAGGGCCTGGACCTCGGCGCAGGGGTTCCGCGCGGCGAGGCGGCCGGGGCGCGCCCGCCGTCCGATCGCGACAGCGGCGTCCTGCGGGCGTTCCTCCCGGTCGCGGCCGGGGAGGTCACGGTCGCGCCGCGCGACGGGCGCGTGGTCATCTCGATCCCGACGCGCTTCCTGTTCAAGGGGAACCGCGACGCGTTCTCCCCGGCGGGAGAGAAGACCCTGCGGGACATCGCCGCGATCATCCGCGGCCAGGAGGCGTTCAAGGGCCTCGGCTACCAGATCGTCGGCCACACGACGAGCGGCGCGCCGGGCGTGGCGTGGCGCAACGGCTGGGACGTGACGGTCGCCCAGGCGCGCGCGGTGCTGCTCTTCCTGGCGCAGCCCAAGGAGGCGGGCTTGCCCATCGCGCGCCTGAGCCTCGCGGCCTTCGCCGACCTGGCGCCTGCCGACGCGGGCGGTGGTGCGCCCGCGCAGCCGGCAGATCCGCGCCTCGAGATCGTGGTGGAGGGGACGGCGCAGTTCGTGGAAGGCCCGACCGGCGAGGCGCGCCCCACTGGCGCGGCACCCCCGGCTGGCGCGGCACCCCCGGCTGGCGAAGCCCGCCCGACTGGCGCGGCACCTCCGGCGGGCACGGCATCTCCGGCCGGTGCGGCACGCCCGGCTGGCGCGGCACCTCCGGCTGGCGCGGCACGCCCGGCTGGCGCGGCACCCCCGGCGGCCGGCGCGAAGGGCGCGGACGACACGTACCCCTGAGAGGACGACCTGCGCGCCGCCGCGGCGCCCGCCGCGGCGCCCCGCCGCGGCGCGCCCGTCAGGCGCTGCGCAGCGCCTCGACCCTTCTCCTGAGCGCCGCGGCGTCCCCGAGCTCGCCCACGACAGCGCGCGCCGCCTCCGACGCGGCGCCCGCCGCGACGTCGTGGACGCGCGCCCGCAGCCGCCGCCCGCTCGCGACGAGGTAGGCCGCCGAGAGCGCCGCGGCCACCTCGCGGTCCGCGCCGCCTTCCTGGAGGAGCGACTCGGCCAGCGCGCAGAGCGCCTCGACCGCCTTGGCCACCTGGGCGCCATAGATCGGATGGGCCGAGTCGACGCCCTGCTCGTGGCACGTCGCGAGGCACAGCGCCGTGCTGGTGAGCCGCCCGAGGTCGGTCGGCTCCCCGCGCTCCCAGAGCCCGGATGCGAGCTGCTCCTCGAAGACACGCCCCAGGTCGTCCCCCTGGGTCCCCGCCGGAGCAGCGCCCGGAGCCGGGGCGGCGACCGACGCGGGCCCGGACCGGCGCGGCGGTCCCGCGGGTCCGCCCGGCGCCGCGGCGCCCACGGAGGCATCGTCGCGCGCCGAGCCGGCCGCGCCGCCCTCGAGCGGCGGCGCCGCGCTCGGCTGGAACAGCTGCTTGGCGCGCGACCAGAGGCCGCCGGAGGTCGACTGCGGCCTGAGCGCGGGCGCGGGCGCCGCCGCAGCGGGCGCCGCGGGCGCGGACGCGACGGGCGCCGCGGGCGCGGACGCGACGGGCGCCGCGGGGGCTCGGGCCATCACGGGCTGCACGATGCCCGTCAGCTTGGGCCCGCGGCCGCCCCTGAACGGCCCGGCGAACGCGGCCGCCGCCATCACCGGGCCGCGGTGGCTGGACATCCCCCACCCCGCCGGCGCGCTCACCGGCACGGGCCGCGCCTCGGGCTGCCCGTGGGCCCGCCGATCGCCCGTGCGCCGCTCGATCACCACGAACGACGCGTGCTTCGACGCGACCCGGTGCCGCACCGAGAGGTCCACGATGCGCTTCCGCATCGCCTCGGCGCGCTTGCCGGACAGCCCGCGCTCCGACTCCTCGAGCTCCCGGACCCGCGCGCCCGCCCACAGCGCCTCGAGCCCCGGCCGCGACGCCTCCGCCGCGAGCTCCACCGGCACCTCGAGGTAGAAGCGCTCCCCGCGCAGGCTCCCGCGCAGCTGGAGGCGCCCGGTCCCCGGCGCGCTGTAGCGGCCATGGAGCACCCACGGCTCGCCGTCAACGAGCGCGGGGAGCTCGGCCGGCGCGAGCTCGCCGACGTCGACCCCCTCGAAGCGCGCCTCGATCCCGGCGACCCGGACCGCCGTCGCCCGCGCGAACTGCGCCGTGACCTTCTCGTCGATGCGCTCGCCCGGGTGGATGAACTCCGCGGCGCCCTGCGTCCGGCGCGCGAGATCGCTCACGAGCAGGTCGCTCACGTTCGTCCCGATGCCGAACGTGTAGATCCGCACCCCCTTGCCCAGCCCGACGACCTCGTCGACGATCTGGGCCTCGTTGCCCACCTGACCGTCGGTCAGCAGCACGACCACGCGGTCCCGCTCCGCGTCGCCGAGCATGCCCACGGCCTCGAGCAGCGGCTTCAGCATCTCCGTGCCGCCCGACGCGACGAGGCCCTCGACGAACGCGTCCGCGCGCTCGAGGGTCCCCTGCGTGAAGGGCACGAGCCACTGCTCGAGCGCCCGGAAATGGTTGGAGAACGCGATCACCCCGAACCGGTCCCCCTCGGCGAGGTGCCTGAGGCAGAGTCGCAGCGCGCGCCGCGCCTGGTCGATGGACTCGCCCTGCATCGAGCCCGACACGTCGACGACGAAGACGACGTCGCGCCGGGCGGACGACCGCTTCGCGTCGAACAGGTCGGGCACCACGGTGAGCGCGAAGGTCCCTTCCTGGCCCGGGGTCCTGTCGCAGACGAGGCCGGCCTGCACGCCCGGCGCGCCCGCGGCGAGCAGCACGATGTCCCGGTCCAGCGCCGCCCTGTCGCTCCGGAGCGCGACGCGCCGGCGATACCCCTCCTCGCGCCGCACCTCGATGGCGTGCGACGGGCTCTCGATCGCCACCTCGCGCCCCAGATCGAAGGCGATATCGAGGGTGATGCCATAATCGACCCGCGCGATCTCCGGGGAGATCCGATCGGCGTCGGGGACGAGACCCGTGGGCGCCGCGCCGCCGTGCGCCGTGCGGTCCCCCTGCGGCGCGCCCGGGATGTACCGGGGCGCGACCAGGGTCGGGATCATGAGCCGCAGCGCCCCCTCGTCGGCCTGGAGCCGCTGCACGAAGGCGACCTCGACGACCGTCTCCTCCCCGGGCAGGAGGTTGCCGACGCTCGCCGTGAACACGTTGCGCCGCTCCTCGTCGAGCAGCGCCGCGCCGTGCCCCGTGGCGATCGCCTCGTCGTAGGCCTGGAACGCCGCCTCCCGCTCCTTGACCTCCCCCTCGAGCCTGCGGCCGGCGCACTCCATGGCGAAGCCCGCGATGGTCGCCTCGGCCGGCAGCGGGAAGGTGTAGATCGCCTCGATCGGCCGGCGCTCTTCGTTCCTGTAGCGCTGCCGCACGACCAGGCGCGCCGCGCCGCCCATGACCTCGCCCGAGAGCGAGACGCCGAGCAGCGGGACCGGGTGGCCCTCGGAGGAGCGGAGGCACGACATCGGCGCCGGGAGCGACGGATCGGTGGACGGGTTCATCGCGAGCCTTTCGGGGCAGGGGTTGCGTAACGGGACTCGATATCGAGGGCGATGCGGCGCGAGCGCTCCGGCGCGTCGCTCCGCACGTGGAGCTCCACGCCGTCGGCGATCTCGACCCGCTCCCAGCGCTCACCGCGCGGCGCTCCGGCGGCCTGAGGCGGCGGCGCGGGCGCGTCGCCCGGGCCGGCGCAGCGGTCGATCACCGTCTGAGGCACCGTCTGAGGCACCGTCTGAGGCACCGTCTGAGGCGCCGCGGGCGGGAGCGCCCCCGCCGCGATGCGCTCGACCTCGTCCACGCCCATGCCGGCGAGGCGCGCCTGGATCTCCTCGAGCGGCCAGTGCACCTGCTGGAGCGCCTTGATGGCGCGGAGCCGGGCGAGGTGCTCGCGCCCGTAAGCGGTGTCCTTCCCGCGGAACTCCGGGGCCGGCAGCAGGCCGCGCTGCACGTAGTACCGCACCGTGCGCGGCGCCACGCCCGCCTCGCCCGCGAGATCGTCGAGCTTGTACGTCGTCACGAGGAGCATCCTGCATCGTGACACTTGAACTGTCAAGTAGACAGTAGCAGCTATTGGACGCGTCTCAGCGATCGTGCCGAGAGGGGCACGCCATCGTCTCGGTCGCGTCGAGATCGTGCGAATCGTGCCAATCGTGCCAAGAGAAGCGCACGTCTCCGTCTCGATCGCGTCGAGATCGTGCCGAGGGGAGCTCGCGCCCCGCTCGCTCGTATTTCCTCGTCGAGGACACCAGCCGGCGTCCATGGACAGTCCCGGGGACATGTGATGTCCTGAGAAGTTCGGGCGTACCGACCTTTGCGCGAAGGAGCGGGTGCCGTGAAGGCATCAAGTGTTCTGAGGCGGAGGGACGAGGAGGATCGCGGATCGCATGAAGCTTACAAAATTTGCGCTCTTTGGGATGATCGCTCTCGCGGGGTGTGTGGGAGAAGAGGGGAAGGAGGAGGAGGAGGAGACCGGGCGGGTAGAGCTGAGCCTCATTGGCCAGGCGGCGTCGGGGAACACGTACCGGCTGCGCGACGGGATCGTGATGGTCCAGGGGCCTGAGGACACGATCTTCTTCAACACGGAAGACGATCCGAACCGGTTCCGCCTGAGCGCGCAGGTGCCGGTCGGCAGCTACTTCACCTTCCTCCAGGAGGGGTGGCGGCTCGAGCGCCTGAACCTCGACAGCACGGTCGAGCAGGTGCAGGCGCAGTTCCTCTCGCCGAACCCCCAGTGGTTCGACGTCTTCCCGGACCAGAACACGACCGTCGCCCTGCGGTTCCGCACCGGCGGGGACGACGTGGTCCTCGATCAGGGCTCGTTCGACATCGTGATCGACGTCGAGGAGCAGCCCGCCGAGGCCACGCTGTGCACGACCGACAGCGACTGCGCGTCGGGCCAGACGTGCTGCCTCGGCGGCTTCATGGGCACCTGCACGCGGCTCGAGCCGGGCGCGACGTGCCCGCTGCCCGACCTGACGGTCTCCGCGGACGTGGCGCAGTTCAGCCTGAGCATCGGCCACGAGGCCTTCCCGGTCGACAGCTGCGCGATCGTGGAGGGTTGCATCGGCGGGGCGGGCGATCGCCGGCTGATGCGCTTCTCGACGCAGACGCCCAACGTCGGCGAGGCGGACATGATCCTCGGCGACCCGACCTCCGTTCCGGGCTTCGAGTTCTCCTCGTGCCACGGCCACTACCACTTCGAGGGCTATGCCCGGTACGAGCTCGTCGACGGGACCGGCACGGTCGTCGCGACCGGCCACAAGCAGGCGTTCTGCCTGCTCGACAGCTCGCCCGTGGGCGTCCCGGGGGCGCCGACCACGCCCCGCTACCACTGCGGCTTCCAGGGCATCCAGCGCGGCTGGAGCGACGTCTACCACTCCAGCCTCGACTGCCAGTGGGTCGACATCACCGGCGTGAGCGCGGGGGACTACCTGCTCCGCATCTCGATCAACGCGGATCGCACGCTGCCGGAGAGCGACTACGACAACAACACGGTCGAGGTCCCGGTGACCATCCCCGACGACGGCCCGCAGGGCCCGGCGGACCCGCTCGCGGCGTGCCCCCTGCCCGACGCGGGCCAGTGGCGCGACTGCGGCTGGTCGATCGCGCCCGGGTTCGAGGGCGTCGCCTGCACCCCCGGCGAGTCGATCACCGTCGGCTGCGGCTGCGCGGGCGGCGCTTGCGCGTCCGATCCGATGATCCGGGTCTGCGACGGCGCCTCGGGCTGCACCCAGGCCACGGCGATCGTCTCGGTTGACGACACCTGCGGCCGGTGCCCGCAGACGCCGTTCGTTTGCCCGGAGAGCGGCGTCTACACGGTGCTCGTCGGCTCGTACGCCTCGGACGCGCCGTTCACGTGCGACGTCGCCGCGGTCCCCGCGGTCCCCGCGGTCACCCCGTAATCCGTCTCCCGGCTCACGGCCCGCCCGCGCGCGTGCTACGAGAGCGCCGCGCGGGCGGCGACGCGCTCGCGGGGTGACGGCGCGTCGTTCATCGAGCGCATCGAGCGCATCGCGCGCGTCGCCTGTCCGCCCGGAGGAGACGCGATGCATCCCATTCGAGAGAGCGACCTGCCGCCCGTCAAGGAGCTCACCCGAGCGTTCTTCCGGGCGGTGAATCCCCACGTCGAGCCGGCCGAGTTCGAGGAGAAGTGGGGGTCCGCGCTGCGCTCGCCGATGCGCTTCATGCGGAGCTTCCCGCAGGCGTGGCACGTGGATCTGCTCGACGTCCCGCGGAGCAAGGTGCCGGGCGGCCGCTGCCTGTGCTTCGGCGACGCGCACCCCGACAACTTCGGGCTCATCACGTTCACGGTGGGGCCGCGCTACGTGTTCAACGACCTCGACGACTCAGGCCCCGGGCTCGCCGCGCTGGACGCGCTGCGGTACTTCACCGTGCTCCGGCTCCTGCTCGACGACAGGAAGGCCCTCGGCGAGCTCATGGAGCTGTACGAGGACATGCTCCAGGGCAAGGAGCCGTTGCGCGAGCTGCCCGAGGCCCTGTACCCCGACGTGGCGGCCAGGGACGCGCGCCAGCTCGCGAAGTGGACCGAGGGCGAGGCGTTCCGGTTCGACGACGCTGCGCTGAAGCTGTCGCGCGCGGACTCCGCCACGGCGGGGCGGCTGCGCGAGGCGCTCGGTCAGCTCGACGCGCTGGCGGACGTCGAGGTGATCGAGCTCGCCCACCGCGACCGGGACTCGGGCGGCTCGGGCGGGCTCGAGCGGTACCTGGTCCTCGCGCGGGAGCGGGGCGAGGCGCGGCGGCTGCGCCTCCTCGAGCTCAAGGAGACGACGCACGCGGCGACGAGCTGGAGCTGCTTCCTGCACGAGGACGAGGACAGGCTCGCGCGGGCGAAGGCATCGGTATGGCAGGGCCTCGAGGTGCCTTTCTATGTCGAGGTGCAGGTGGGCCGGAGCGTCTACCTGCTCCGGGACCGCCTCGGGCGGGCCTCGGTCGACATCGAGAAGCTCGCGAAGCGCGATCTCCGCGCGGTGCTGGAGGCGCAGGTGAGCATCCTCGCGCGCCAGCACGCGGCGGCCTTCGCCGGGCTCGACCTGCGCAAGCTCGACGACTGGCTGAGCGAGAGCCTCCAGGTGCTGTCGAAGCGGTGGCTCAAGGCGTACGAGCGGGCGCGGAGGGGGTGACGGGAGGGCGCGGCGCCGGGCTCAGGGGACACCGGGACGTCGAGCGCTTCCGTGGCGCATGAGGAATGAGATCGCGGTCCGGCGCTACTCGCCCGGGCGCGAGCGCAGGATCTCCGCTGCCCGCGCGAGCCACGCCGCGGGATCGCTGGCGTGATAGGGGTGCTCCGAAGGCTCGATGTGGTCGAGGAACTTGCGGTAGATGACCGCCTGGCGGGCAGCGGCGACGGGCGCGAGCAATCCGGCGGCGCGCTCCGGGTCGGATCCGGGGATCGCGGCGCGCCACGCGCGGCTCCAGAGGCCCCGGATCGGGCCGACGGCGCCGGGCGGGATGGCGGCAAGGAACGCCGGCTGATCGAGCAGAGGGTGTCCGACGCCGCTGTCGCCCCAGTCCAGCAGCGCGGCCGACGTCGCGTCGCCGCGCGCGTTGCCGGGGTGAAAGTCGCCGTGAACGAGCGTGTCCGGCAATCCGGTCTCGGCCAGGCGACGGAAGCGCTCCGGCAGGTCGTCGACGAACCCGGCCAGGGTCGTCCGATCGAGGGCGGACAGCCCGGGCGTCCGCTCCAGCGCGTCCGCGATGAGCCGGGCGAGGGCCGGCGCGCGCCAGTCCGGCAGCCCGAGCGCCAGGAGGTCGTCGACCTGCCGGCTCATGTCGCGCTGCAGCCCGACGAGCAACGAGACGAGCCGCTCCAGGATCGGCAGCTCGGCCTCATAGAGGTCGTCTCCCGGGATCTCCCGCATGAGGATCCGCCGGCCGTCGTGGCCGAGGAGCGCCGGCACGCGCCGGCCCGAGAGCTTCGCGAGCACGGCCCCCTCGTGCCCGAAGAACGGCGGCACGTGCTTCAGCCAGAGCGTCTCGCCGCGAGCCTGGAGCCGCCACAGGCTCGACAGGTTCCACGACCGGATCTGCTCGGCGGGCGCCGTCCGCTCCAGGCCGCGAGCGCGAAGGACCGAATCCGCCCAGGCGAGGTCGCCTGAAGGCCCGCCCGGCCGGGCCCACGGCTGCCGGAGCGGGTGGTCGTCGAGGGCCGCGTGCCACGGAGCGAGGCCGGGCGGCGGCGCGCCGACCTCCGCGAGGTAGGTGACGGCGCCGCCGTGTGGACACGGGAGCTCGGCGCCGAGCATCCGGAGGACCGTCACCTCGATGCCGTGGTGCTCGCGGGCTCCCCGGACGACCGAGCTGGCGTCCTGCCACCAGGGCGTCGCCACGGGATAGGGCGGCAGCGCGCCCAGGAGCTCCCCCGCGGCGGTGACGAGGACGAGCCGGGCGAGGCGCGGAGGTCGGGGCGGCATCGGGCGATCATAACGAAAAGCCGTGCCGGGAGGCGCCGCCCGGCGCGCCGCGTCGCGGCTGAGCCATGGTCGGCGCGCCCCCGCGGCGGCGATCGACGCTCATCGGAGGCCGTAGCTCGACCCGCGTCGCTCATTCATGAGGGCACGCCAGCACCTCCGGCGCGCTCGTGCCGTGCGTGCCCACGCCCGAGATGAAGTTGTCCTCCGGGTGGAAGAGGACCGCCCCGCCCGTCGGACCCGACAGCCAGCATTGCTGCTGGATCGAGATCGATTGCCTCCCGCGCGAGGCGTCACAGCGCGCGATCTCGCCGCCATGGATCCTCACATCGCTGGCCTCGATCCTGATCCCGGGATAGGAGCCCGACGTCGGGCGCAGGACGTTGTTGAAGATGAGCGGGCTCTCCAGGGTAACGCTCCCGACCCGGGCCGAGCCCGCGGGCAGCGACGTCCGCGAGCTGAGGTACATGCCGTAAAAGCCGTTGCCCCAGGACCAGAGGTCCTGGAGCTCCACGCCGGTGCCCGCCTGGATATGGACACCATGGGTGCCGTTGTAAGCAGACCTGACCCGCTCCAGCCGGATCGACGTCGGTCGATACGCCTCGACAGGGCTCGCCATGACCACGCCGGCGCCGCCGTTGTGGTGGAAATAGCTGTCCCGGATCAGGACGTTGGCGGGCACCGGGCTGGGAATACCGGGGGGAACGCTGACCTGGGTGGCGATCCACAGGCCGTGCCCGTTATGAACAGCCGCGGATCCATCGCCTCGATGAACGAGGCTATGATGGACCTCGCAGTTCCGCACGGTCACATTGGCGGTGATGATCTTGATCGCGGCAGCCGAGACAGGGCCGTCGATGTTCTTGATCTCGCAGTTCTCCACGAGGATCGGGGGCGTGGGATGATACCCGGGGATCGAGGCCAGGTAGATGCCGCCCTTCGGTACGCCGTCCACGATCACGTTCCGGATCACGCCCCCGGATCCCATGGCGAAGGTGATCCCATCCAGGTTGGCCGGCTTGCAGGAAGGCAGCTGGGGCGCGAGGGGCGCGTACCGCATGATGACGTTCTCCACCTCGCAGTCCGAGCAGCGGTTGAGCTGGATGCCGCTGTTGGCCTTCTTTCGCGGCCCCTCCGTCAGCTCGATCTGCAGGTTGCGGATCCAGAGGCCCCAGACCTCCTCGACGCCGTCCCCGCTCCTCGAGGCCTTGTGGACCTGGATCGCCCCGGGGAGCTGCTCCGGGTTGCAGGGGATCGCCACGAGGGTCGCCGTGTCGGGATCGCCAGGGCCGGCGTCCGGCGACAGCTCCGGTCCTTCCAGGGTCAGCGCGTCGTGCTGGGGTCGGAGCGGCGTGCGCAGCACGTAACGCCCGGCGGGGAAGGCCACGGTGCGCCTGTAGGAAGGCAGCGACGCCGCGCACTCGATCGCCCGCGCAATACCCGGGCTGTCGTCGACGTTGGCGCTGTGGTCGACCGAGGTGTCGGCGGAGAACGGCCACTCCGCCGGCCTCGAGAGGTAGGGCAGGACATCGACGACGCCCCGGCCGACGGACCCCGGAAGGCAGCAGCCCTCCCCCTGGCAATCGTTCAGGTCCTCGTGCAGCGCTGCATCGCCCGCGCACACGCCGCTGGCAGGGCAAAAGGGTCCGGTGCAGGTCGGCGACTCGGTGGCGTAATCGGGACAGCTCGTGCCTGTATATTCATCTGCCGTGAACGGCGGTTCGTTGGTGGACGCATCGAGGCTGCAGACGTCCGGGTACTCGATGCGCCTCCCCATGGCCGGGTGATAGCCCCACTCGGCGCCGGAGCCGCTGAATCCAGGAGGGGGCGAGACCGCCCCGGCCGGGGCGGAGGCGAGGGCGAGCGAGGCTCCGATCCAGGCCCTCACGAGCCGCTGTGTCGACAGCATACTTTGCTCCGTTCTTTGCGTGGGGTCGTGCGGTTACCGTCCGACGGAATGAGCAAGTACAGAAGTCGAGCGAAGCCTTGCTGAGCAAACACGAGCGCGCTCTTGCGGGAGATCTCCGCGACGCGGGGCCGTAGCGCCGCGGCCTGCCTCCGGCATGAAGGATGTTCCCGGGCCGAACGACGTATCGCGGGCGCGATGCACCGTTCGGCCCACGAGGCGGCCCATCGTCGCCCCCATCGTCGCCAGAGGGCGTGTGGTCGTGGGGATGAGCGAGTCCCCCGTCTACCCGGCCGGCAACGGCAGAGGCCATGTGCGCCGGGCGCCGCGGCGTCAGCGGGGGGCGAGCCGTGGCGGAGCTAACAGTATCACGCCGGAGGGCCTGGTCGAGGCGGACTGGCGCCGTCAGCGCGCGCTCGACCTCGTACACCGGACATAACCGCTGCGCCGCTGCCGGCGCCCTGCGTGCGAGGCGATCCTCGGCGCGAGCAGCCTACTTCCTCGCATCCAGGAACAGGCCTCCGTCCAGCCGCCGGATGCTCGACGGCAGGGCGGACAGGAGACCCGCGAGGATCATCGTCACCCCCATCACGCGGAGGCTCCCGGCCCCCCGCAACACCTCCAGGACGGCGCCTGTCGCCGCCATTCCTATGGACTGGAAGGCCTGGGTCACCGTCTTGGCCGTACTTCCGACGCGACCGACGAGGTCGCGCGGCGTCGCGAGCGGGAGGAGCGTGTAGTACGAGACGGTCATCGTGCCGAACGCCGCGCCGCCAGCGACCGCGAGCAGCGCGAACAGGAGCATGCGTGCGTTGCTGCTGCCCGAAGCGCCGCTCACCGCGATGAGCACCGCGCCATAGACCACCACCCCGGTGAGGAGGACGACCCCGAGACGCTCCTTCGGGACGCGTGACACGGTGAACGCGCCGAGGATCGAGCCGGCGGCGAAGATCGACATGGCGAGCCCCACCCAGCGCATGTCGACGTGGAGGTCCTTGCTCACCCAGAACATCATGACCGGGATGATCCCCGCCGTGGCCACGGTGACCGCGCTCCAGAGGAGGATGATGGAGCGCAGCAGACGGTGGCTGGTGACGAACCGCACGCCCTCGGCGACCTCGCGACCGAGCGACTTCCTGGCGCCGCTCCGCGCTCCCGGGAGGCGCGGGAGCGCGCAGAGGGCGGCCGCGGAGACGAGGAACGAGCAGGCGTCGACGGCGAGCGTGCTGGCGGCGCCCATCCGGGCGACGAGCAGCCCGACCAGCGCCGGCCCGACGACGTGCGCCGCCGCCTCGATGATCTGCAGTAGCCCCATCGCGCGGGGCAGGTCCTCGCGACCGACGATCTCCGGGACCGCGGCCGTGTACGCCCCCGTGTAGAGCACGCGAAGCATCCCGAGCGGCAGCGCGACGGCCATCGTGACCGTGAAGACGTCGAAGCCGAGCACGTGCGCCAGGGGGATGAGCGCGGTGAGGAGCGCGCTGCCGACGTCCGCGGCGAACATCGTGATCCGCTTCTCGAGCCGATCGGCGAGCGCGCCCGCCACGAGGCCGAAGCAGAAGCTCGGCGCCGTCTGGAGGACGCCGACCACCCCGAGCTCGATGCCCGAGCCGGCTTGATCCAGGATGAGGAGCGGGACCGCGACGCGCGACACGACGTCGCCCACCATCGAGACGGCTCGGCCGGCGACGAACAACCGAAATGGCCATTGCTTCAGCGGCCTGACCCGCTCGTTCATCGAGCGGCAGCTCCGCGGAGCAGGCGCGAGAGCTCCGCCGTCTCCGTGTCGGGACGCTCCACCGCCACCTCCACGATCGTGTGAAGATCACGGGCCATCCGCTCGACGGTCGCGCGATCGAACAGGTCGGTGCTGTACTGCCAGAAGCCGCTCAGCGCCCCGTCGCGCTCGGTCCACTCTAGCGTCATGTCGCGCCTCGTGGTGCCGGGATCGAGGCTGATGGCCTCGACGTCGACACCTGAAAAACTCAGCCGAGCCGGAGGAGTGTTGTGGAGCAGGATGCTGATCTCGAAGAACGGGGTGCGGCTGTCGTCGTATGCGGGGCAGACAACGTCCAGCACCTTCTTGAACGGCAAGTCCTGATGAGCGAACGCGCCTAGCGTCACGTCGCGTACGTCCGCGAGCAGCGACCGGAAGGTACCTTGAACCCTCGCCCGGAGCGGCAGGTAGTTCAAGAAGAGCCCGACGACCGCCTCGATGTCCGGGTTCCCCCGGTTCGCGGTGACCGTGGTGACCACGAAATCGCGCTGCCCCGAACAGGTCGCCAGGAGGATCTCGAACGCCGCGAGGAGCCCCGTGAAGAGCGTGGTGCCTTGCTCGGCGCACAGCCCTTTCAGGGAGCGCGTGAGCGCTCCGGACAGCGCGACCGGAACCTTCGCCCCGCGAAAGGACGGAGCCGCCGGGCGGGGGCGATCGGTCGGCAGCTCGATGGCCGGGGGAGCGCCCGCGAGGTGGTCCCGCCAGTAGGCGAGGCCTCGCTCGAAGCCGCCCCGCCGCTCCCGCTCGCGCTGCCACACGGCGTAGTCTCCTTGATGGACAGGGAGCTCCGGCAGCGGCGGAGGCCTCCCCTCCGCGACGGCCTGGTACAGGACGCTGCACTCGCGCGCGAGGATCCCCATCGACCAGCCGTCGGTCACGATGTGATGCATCACGAGGAGCAGGACGTGCTCGCGCTCGCCGCACGCGAGCAGGCTCACCCGGAAGACGGGCCCTCGCTCCAGGTCGAACGGCCGTTCGATGAACCGCCGTGCAGCGGTCTTGATCGCGTCGATCGAGCGCTCGCTCGGGGGCAGCTCCGCTCGAACGAACTCGAAGTCGAGGTGCTCGTGCACCACCTGCGCGGGCACGCCGTCCTCCACGACGAAGGTCGTGCGGAGCGCCTCATGGCGGTCCACGAGGAGCCGGAGCGCCGCCTCCAGCACATCGGGGCGCAGCGGCCCGACGAGCCGGAGGGGCGCCGAGAGGTTCCGGGCGCACTTCGTCGGGTCGCGCTCGTGTTGCCGCCACATCCACTCCTGCGCGATCGAGAGCGGCAGCGGGCCGGTGCGCGGCGCGCGCGGGATGCGCTCCGCGCCGGCCTCGGCCCGGCGCCGCCGCTCGAGCTCGCGCTCGAAGAGGGCGCGCTTGGCCGGTGAGAGGCTGCGCAGCGCCTGCTCCAGCTTCTCGCGGCGAGCTTCATCCATGAGCGTCGCTCGCCGGCTGCTGACCCGCGCCGTCCCCGCGGCCCGCGATCTTCCGCACACGCTGGACGACGCCGCGAGAATAGAACTGCCGCGCGAGGTAACGGTTCAAGCCCCAGACGAGCAGGTGCGGCGCGATCGGGAGCGGGCGAATGACGTCCACGATCAAGACAGCGCGGCTCTCGTCGCTCTCGTTGATGACCTCGTGCTCCCAGCTGTCGTCGAAGAGCACCGACTCCCCTTCGGCCCACTGATAGTGGCGATCCTTGACGCGCATCGTCGGCGGCGATGTCTCGGGGACCATGAGCCCGAGGTGATAGCGGAGCATCGTCTTCGTCGGCCCGCGGTGCGGCTTGATGTGTTTGTGCGGGTCGAGGATCGAGAAGAACGCCTGAATGAGATCGGGTATGCCCGAGAGGAGCCGGGCCGTCTCGGGGCAGCGCGACGTGTTCTCCACGAGCTCCACCGGACCGGGCGCGTAGAGCATGAAGACCTTCCAATCGCGGCCGTCGTCGGACTCGGAGATCCGCTTGTTGACAGGATCGATCTCGTGGTATCTGGGGATGTTCTTCCTCGATGCGCCGAGGACGCCCGCGAGCTCCCGCCGGATGATCGGCCAGCTCTCATCGAGCCGCCGGAGGCTCGGGCATAAAGCATCGATGTCGTAAAACACAGGACGGCGATCACCCCCGATGTATCCATCGAGGTACGAGTCGATCTTCCTTCTCAGGTAAAGACCAACATCGCTATCCAGTCCGCTGAAGCGCGCCATCGTTTGGCTCCTTATACGTCCGCGGTCATTCACGTGCAAGCAAGTTCGACGCCACGAGATCTGTGGCATGTTCGCGAGATAGCCCGGTCAGGAGCGCCATCGCTTCTTCCTCGGAGAGGGCCTCGATCTCGCGCAAGATCGTCTCTTCCAAGCCCTCTTCGGCGGGCATGAGCTCGTCGACCAGCGCGCGCGCCAGCGCCAGCAAGGAAGACGACTGAAAGATGAGACGGAACGGGATGCTCATGGCGAGATCGCGACGCAGGCGGTTGACGAGCTGCGTGGCGATGATCGAGTCGACTCCGAACTCAGGGAGGCGCGCCTCTGCCGGTACGTCCGCCGGCGGCATCTTGAGCAGGGCTCCCAGCTCTCGTTGGAGATGCGCGAGGACGAGCGGCGCTCGCTGCGACGGCGGCGCCTCCGACAGCGCGGCGCGGAGGCCCGTCGCGCGCACGCCGGCGGCGACGGCGAGATCCAGGAGGAGCGGAGAGGAAGCGCGCCCGCCCTCGAGCGCCGAGAGGTTCACGTCGGCGGCGATCACCTGCGGCGGGCCGCCGAGCGCCATCTCGAAGAGCGCGAGCGCGTCCTCGACCGAGAGCGCGCGGACCGCCTGCGCGGCCAGGGCGTCCGCGACCTCGGGGCGCGCGGCCATTCCGACGTCGGCCCATCGACCCCAGTCAATCGAGACCCCCGGCAGCCCGGCGGCGCGGCGCGCGTGCGCCAGCGCGTCGAGGAACGCGTTCGCCGCGGCGTAATGCGCCTGGCCAGGAGCGCCGAAGACGCCCACCGCGGAGGAGTACATGACGAAGAGATCGAGAGGATCGCTCTTCGTCAAGCGATGCAGATTCCACGCGCCGAGCACCTTCGGAGCGAGCACCTTGAGGATCTGCGCCTCGGCCAGGTTCACGACGAGCGCGTCGTCGACGACGCCGGCTGTATGGATCACGCAGCGAAGCGGCGGACCCGCCTTGCGGAGCGCGTCGAGCGCGCGCGCCAGCGCCTCGGCGTCGGCGACGTCCGCCTGGACGAGCTGGATCCTCGCGCCCCGCGCCTCGAGCGCCGCGATCGACGCGCGCCCCGCCGCCGACGGCTCGCGCCGGCCGAGGAGGGCGATGTCGCGGGCGCCGCGATCCACGAGCCTTCCGGCGAGCGAAAGCCCCAGCCCGCCGAGACCGCCCGTGACGAGGACGGTCCCATCGAACCGCGGAGAAGGACGCAAAGGCGACGCGCCCGAGGCGCTCACGACCCGCTGACCGAGACGGCGGCCGCGCCGGAGCGCGATGCGGTCTTCGTCGCCGGCCTCGAGGAGCTCGTCGATCAGCAACGACACATCCGGGTCCGCCGGATCGGCGTCGATGAGGGTCGTGCGCAGCTCGGGCCACTCGTGCGCGAGGGCGGCGCCGAACCCCCACGAGAGCGACTGCGAGAGCCCCGACGCGGCCACCGGCTCCCCGGGTCCGGGCGGCGCGCCTTCGGCCGCGATCGGCTGCGCGCCGCGCGTCATCACGAAGAGCTGCGGGTAACGAGACGGGGTGAGGGACAGGAGCGCCCGCGCGAGGTGGGTGAAGCTCACGCACCCGAGGCGCGCCGCCGCCAGCAGGCCGTTGTCTTCGGCGGCCGTCTCCGGGACGACCCACGCGTGCACGACGCGGTCGAGAGCGAGGCCGCCGCCGACGCCCAGCTCCACGAGGAGCCTCCGGAGATGGTCGGCCTCGGCGGGGTGGATCTCGTAGCGGTCTGCGCCGACCTGGCGGTAGCTCGCGCCCGGGCTCACGCGCACGACACGACCACCGCGCGCCTCGAGCTCCGTCCCCACGCCGTCGCCGAGCGGATCGTTGGCGAAGAGCAGGCACGTCGAGCCTTCAACGCGGCGGTGCCCGCTCGCGCCGCGCCGCGAGGGCCCGAGTTCGCGCCAGGCGAGCGTATAGAGCAGCGATGTGAGCGGATCTCCGCGTTCGGCGCGCGAGGCCGGAGCGAGCCGCACGCCGCGCGCTTCCAGGAGCACGCGCCCTCCCCGATCGAGCAAGCGGACGTCACCAGACAGCGTTTGCCCCTCGGAGCCGGCACCGGTGACGTGGACCCAGGCGGCGCGCGCCGCCGCGTCCACCGACACGAGCTGCTCTATCGCTGTCGGCACGTACACTTCGGCGTCGTCCGGGCGGACAGCTAGCTTGATGACATCGAACGCTCTCTCGAGGACCACCGGGGGGACGCGGAACTTCCTGCCGACTTCCGCGCCGTCCAGATCCAGCTCGGCCAGCGCCTCGCCATCACGCTTCCGCACGCGCGGCGCGACGAGCTCCGGGCAGCGCTCGGCGGCGGCGGCGACGGACACGCGAGCGATGGCCGCGGCTGGCTCGACAGAGCCGGGCTCCGGTCGCATTCCCGCGAGGAGACGACCGGAGGCTCGCTCTCGCCACGCCGCCGCGTCGTCGGCGCGAGACGCGATCCGGAAGAGCGGCGGCGCGCCGTCGCTCTCGGGCGAGAGGACGAGCTGCAGGTCGGCGCCATCCGGCCCATCGTCGATGGAGCGGGCGAAGCGCATGTCCGTCAGCGTCGCGCCTTTGCCTCCGGACGCGCTCGCCGCGGCCTCGAGCACCATCTCGACCAGCGTGGCGGCGGTAGGTCGACGGTCGATACCCGACTGCCAGACGTGCAGCCCCGGTACGGAAGAGACCTCGATATGGGAGGCGAGCAGCGGCGCGAGCGCTCCGGTGGCCCTGCCCCGCTTCACCGTGTGCTTTTGCCGCTGCCAGGCGTAGGTCGGCGCCGGCACCGTCCGGCGCGTATAGGGGCGGTCGAAGCCGCGCCAGTCGAACTCGACGCCGGCCGCGTAGAGCTGCGCTATCGCATCCGCGATCGTGTCCCAGTCGTCATGGCCTCGCCGCAGCGACGCCACCGACAGCCCCTCGGCCAGCCCCGTCGCCAGCAGCGCCGGGTGCGGTCCGAGCTCCACGAACGTGTTCACCCCGCGCTCGCGCAGCGTCCTCATGCCCTCCGCGAAGCGCACCGCCTCCCGCGTGTGCCGACTCCAGTACTCCGCGCGCGTCACCTCCTCCCCCGCCTCGCGCCCCGTCACGTTCGACACGAGCACGCTCCGCGGCGCCGACATCCGCACCTGCGACGCCGCTCGCTCCAGCCCGCCCAGCATCGGCTCCATCAGCTCCGAGTGGAACGCGTGCGACACCTTCAGCGCCTTCGTCCTCAGACCGCGCGCCTCCAGCTTCGCGCACGCAGTCCGAAGCGCCGCCTCCCGCCCCGACAGCACCACCTGCGTCGGCCCGTTGTCCGCCGCTACCGACACACCGGGCTCATCTCCGAGCGCCTCCCTCACTCGCTCTATGGACGCCTGCACCGACGCCATCGCGCCCGCCTCGCGCAGCCCCGCCATCAGCCGCCCGCGCTCCACCACCAGCCGCAGGCCATCTTCCACGCTCATCACGCCCGCCACGCACGCGGCCACGTACTCGCCGACGCTATGGCCCATCACCGCCTCGGGCTCCACTCCCCACGACCGCCACAGCTCCGCCAGCGCGTACTCCACCGTGAACAGCGCAGCTTGCGTGTGCTCCGTTCGCCCCAGCGCCTCTTCGTCCTCCCAGGGGATCTCCACCACCTGCGCGCAACGCTCCACCGCCGCCCGGTACACCGGCTGCGTCGCGTACAGCCGGCGGCCCATCCCCGCGTACTGCGACCCCTGGCCCGTGAACAGGAACGCTATCCGCCTCGGCTCCGCCTTGCCCCGCGCCACCGACCCGGCCTCCAGCCGCTCGAGCAGCTGCGACCGCGTAGCCCCCACCACCGCAAGCCGCTCCTCGAAGTGGCTACGGCACGCTCCCGCCGTGTAGCAGAGGTCCCCTACTCCCTCGCTCTCCTGACTCCGCAGCTGCTCGACATAACGGACGCGCAGCGCCTCCAGCGCCCCCTCGCTCCGGCCGGACAGCGCCAGCACGTGCACCGGACGCTCGATATCGCCCGCGCTCGCAAGGGCCGGCGCCACATTGGCCCCATCGGACCGCGGGGCTTCCTCCACGATCACGTGCGCGTTCGTTCCCGACAGCCCGAACGAGCTCACCCCCGCGCGCCGAGGCCTCTCACCCCGCGGCCACGCCACATCCTCCGACGCCACCACGAACGGCGTCCCTTCCAGCGAGATCCGGGGGTTCAGCGCGCGAAAGTGGAGCTGACGCGGGATCCGCTCGTGGTGCAGCGACAGCACCGCCTTCATCAGCCCCGCAATCCCCGCCGCCGCTTCGAGGTGCCCGAAGTTCGTCTTCACCGACCCGAGCACGCACCGCGAACCGTCCGCGCGCCGCGCGCCCAGCACCTCCCGCAGCGCCTCGTATTCGATCGGGTCGCCCAGCGACGTCCCCGTTCCGTGCGCCTCCACATACCCGATGTCGCTCGCCACGAGCCCCGCGTCCTTCAGCGCATCCCGCAGCAACGCCTGCTGCGCCAGCACGTTCGGCTGCGTCAACCCCGTCGACCGCCCATCCTGGTTCACCGCAGAGCCGCGGATCACCCCCCAGACCCGATCGCCGGCGCTCTCCGCGTCCGAGAGCCGCTTCAACACGAGCGCCCCGCACCCCTCGCCACGAACGAATCCGTTCGCCCCCGCGTCGAACGTCCGGCATCGACCGTCCGGAGACAGCGCCTGCAGCGCATAGAGGATCTCCATGACGCGCTGAGAGGCGAGGTGGTTCACGCCGCCGACGATGGCCACGTCGCACTCGCCGCCGCGGAGGCTCCGGAGGGCGAGGTGGACGGCGACGAGCGAAGAGGAGCACGCGGTGTCCACCGACATGCAAGGCCCCTGCAATCCCAGCGAGTACGCCAGTCGACCGGCCGCGAACGCCAGGCCATTGCCCGTCCCGTCGTACGCTTCGGTCTCCGAAGAAGCTGCCAGGATGGCCTCTCCGTACTCGTTCGAGGCGACACCCACGAACACACCGGTCCTGGTGCCCGCGAGCCCGAGCGGCGGGATCCCGGCGTCCTCCAGCGCCTCCCATGCGACCTCGAGCAGCATGCGGTGCTGCGGGTCGATCTTTGCCGCCTCGCGCGGCGAGATGCCGAAGAAGGCGGCGTCGAAGGTGTCGGGCGCCTCGAGGAGGCCAGCCCAGCGGCCCTCGGGAGGGCGTTCGTCGGCGCCTTCGGGCCAGCGCGCGCGGGTCTCCACGACCGCATCGACCCCCTGGCTGAGGAGGTCCCAGTAAGCCGACATGTCATGCGTGCCGCCTGGATACCGGCAACCCATGCCGACGATGGCGATGGGACGCTGGCGCTCCTCCTTGAGAGAGGCGACCTCGCGACGGAGGCGCCTGAGCTCGACGGTCGCGTCCTCGAGCAGCTTGCGAACAGCGGGCGGTGTCGATGTCGTCAACTCACTCCGTCCTTCCTAGCGAGAGCTCCTCGGCGAGCGAGGCGACGAGCTGATCGTCCGAGAGGGCGCGCACGTCCGCGAGATCTCCGTCGACCTCCAGGTCGGTCACGACGACCGGAGCAGCCGTGTCGGCGGCGCCCGCGTCTCCCCACTTGTCCGCGAGGTGCCGCACGAGCTGAGCGACGGTCGGGGACGTCCAGACGAGCGTGGCAGAGAGCCGCAGGCCCAGCTTGCGCTCGAGCCGATTCCGGAGCTCCAGCCCCGTCATGGAGTCGAGCCCGAGGGTCTTGAACGGAGCCCCCTTGTCGATGCTCGCGCCATCCATCCGCAGGATCTGCCCGAGCTGCTCGCGAACGAACCGCTCGAGCAGCACGACGCGCTCGAGGGGGCCCGCCGCCGTGAGGGCCTCGTGCAGCCCGCGATCGACCTGCGCCCGACCTCGCCTCGCCTGGCCCGCGAGCTCGGACCAGGTCCGCGAGCCGGCGAGCTGCGGGTAGAACTCGATCCACTGCCGGACGTCGATCGGCAACACGCCCACCTGCGCGCGATCGTCCGCGAGGAGGGCGTGCAGGATCTCGGTCCCTTCCGCGGGCGTGAGGCCGCGCATGCCCCTGGCTTCGAGGCGCGCTCCTCGCCGCGCCTCCGCCGCGGCCTGCCCGACCTCCGAGAACGCGCCCCAGTCGATGCTCAGCGCCGGCAGGCCGAGGCCGCGACGGTGGTGGGCGAGCGCGTCGAGGAACGCGTTGGCGGCCGCGTAGTTCGCCTGTCCAGGCGATCCGATGAGCCCGGAGCCCGACGCATAGAGCACGAAGAAGTCGAGCGGCAGATCGCGCGTCAGCTCGTGAAGGTGCCATCCGCCGAGCACCTTCGGCCCCATCGCGCGCGCGAAGTGCTCGGGCGTCTGATCGGCCAGCATCGCGTCGTCGAGGACGCCGGCGGCGTGAATCACGCCGCGGAGCGGGGCGTGCTCCGCGCGCAGGCGCGCGAGGAGGGCCTCCATGCCGGCGCGCGAGGCGACGTCGGCGGCCACCACGGTCACGCGGGCGCCGGACGCCGAGAGCGCCTCGACCTTGTCGCGCTGGGCGCGCGTCGTCGCGCCGCTCCGGCCGAGGAGCACGAGATCGCGGGCGCCGTGCTCGACCATCCACGACGCCACCGTGAGGCCGAGGCCGCCGAGGCCCCCGGTCACGAGGTAGCTCGCGTCGGACCGCAGCTCGGCGCGCGCGCGATCGACCGGCGCCGGCGGCGGCGCCTGGCGCTCGAGCCGGCCGACGAACCGCGACGCCCCACGCAGCACGATCTCCTCCTCGTCGCCGTCCGCCAGGAGCTCGTCGGCGAGGCCCCTCATCTCGTCCGGCGAGAGGTCGCCCAGATCGACGAGCGTACAACCGAGCTCAGGGTGCTCGCCGCGGATCGTGCGGCCGAGCCCCCAGAGCATGCCTCCCGCCGGCGAGGTGACGGGCTGGCCGCCCGCGGGCTGCGTGCCGCGCGTCACGATCCATACGCGGGGCAGCTCGCGTTGCCGCGCGTTCGTGAGCGCGTGGACGGCGCGGAGCACCGCGCCGCACCCCGCGACGCGGACGCGCTCGAGCGCGGCGTCGCCCTCGTCCTGCCGGCTCGTCGCGACGACGTGCACGAGCCCCGCGACGCCTCTCTGTCCGGCGACGCGCTCCAGGTCCTCGGGGCGGACGTGCTCCGCAGTCGCGCCCGCCGCCTCGAGGTGCGCCTTCAGCCCGGCCGCCACGGCGCCCTCGTCGCCCACGAGGAGCCAGAGGCCGCTGCGATGACCTCGCTTTTCGAGCGGCGCGCTCTCCCATCGCGTGCCGAGGTAGAGATCGCTCCGCGGCGCTTCGAGGCGCTTGACGCTGAGCCCCAGCACCTCGACCTGCGTCCTCCCCGCGTCGTCGAGGAGGCGGATGTCTCCCGTGCCCTCGGCGCGCAGCCGCACGTGGCTCCACACGCTCGCGCGGAGGGACCCGTTCTTCATGCGGACCGCATCCATGCCGACCGGCACCATGGGCCCGTCCATCGTGCCGGGCGGCAGCGCGGCCATCAGCACGTGCAAGCAGGCGTCGAGTAGCGCGGGGTGCAGCACGTAGCCGTCGGCGGCGGGAGGCTCCACCTGGCCGAGCGCCTCCCGTTCGCCGGGCCACGCCCTCACGACGCCCTGGAAGGCGGGGCCGTACTCGAGCCCGTGCTCCGCCAGGCGGCCGTAGAACGCCTCGCGGGAGATCGCCTGTCCGAGCCGCGAGCGCACGGGATCGAGCGGCGCGTCCTCGACGTCCCAGGCGCCGGCCGCGCGCAGCGTACCCCGCGCGTGGCGCCTCCAGGTCGTGCCCTCCAGGCTCGAGACCTGCCAGGAGACCACGCCACCTTCCTCGATGGCGACCGTCTGAACGGTGCGCGGCGGGCCGTCGAGGACCAGCGCCTCCTCGAAGACGAGGTCGGCGACCGCCCATGGATGGCTCCCGCCGAGCTCTCGGCCGATGGCCAGCGCCATCTCGACGTACGCCGCGGCGGGGAGGAACGCGGCCCCGTCGACGCGGTGGTCATCGAGGTAAGCGAGGTCGTCGAGCCCGAGGACGGTCTCCCAGAGCCGGATCCCGCGCTGCGTCGACAGGCTCTGCCCGACGCCGAGGAGCGGGTGACCTCTCCGCGGCGCCCTCGCGCTCGGCGCAGCGTCGAGCCAGTAGCGCTCGCGCTGCCAGGGATAGCCCGGTAGCGATACGACGCGCCCTTCAGGGTAGAGGCGCCGGAAGTCCACGGCTGCGTGCGCTTCGTAGAGCCGCGCATAGCTCTCGAGCAGCCGCGCCTCGGCGCTCTCGTCGCGCCGCAGGGAGCCGACCACGAGCGCCTCGCCGCCGCGCGGTGCCAGCGCGCGGAGCCCATCCTCCACGGACGCGACGAGCACGGGGTGCGCGTTCACCTCGATGAAGGCGCCGTGGCCGTCCGCGCGCAGCCGCTGCAACGCATCCCAGAACCGCACCCGCTCGCGCAGGTTCTGCTCCCAGTACGCCGCGTCGAGCGGTCGCTCGATCCGCTCGCCCGTGACCGTCGAGTAGAACGGGACCTTCGGCGCGAGGCCGGCGAGCCCGCTCAGCTCCTTCAGGAGCGGCCCCCGGAGCTCTTCCATCTGCGGGCTGTGGGACGCGTAATCGACCTTCACGCGGCGGCAGAACACCCCTCGTTGCGTGAGGTGGCGAGTCACCTCCTCGATCGGCGCCGTCTCCCCCGACAGGACGACCGTCCGCGGCCCGTTGACCGCCCCGACGACCACGCGGCCCTCGTACCCCGCGAGAGCGGCCTCCGCCTCCTCCGGCGCGAGCTCCACGACCGCCATCGCTCCACGACCGCTCTGGCCTTTGACCAGGCGGCTGCGCACGGCCACCACGCGCGCCGCTTCCTCCAGGCGGAGCGCCCCCGAGACGTAGGCCGCGGCCGCCTCCCCCATGCTGTGACCGATGACCGCCGAGGGCTCGACGCCCCAGGACCGCCACAGCGCGGAAAGCCCCACCTGCATCGCGAACACGGAGGGCTGGATCACGTCCACCTCGGTCAGCTCGCCCGCCTCGCCCTCTCCGCGGAGCACCTCCGTGAGCGACCACGCGACGTGCTTCCGGAGCGCCGCCTCGCACGCCTCGATCGCCTCGCGGAACACGCGCTCGCGCGCCAGCAGCTCGCGCCCCATGCCGCGCCACTGCCCGCCCTGGCCGGGGAACACGAAGACGACCTTCCGGGTCGACTCTGCTTCCGTCTCGATCGACGCGTGGGTCGCGCGGCCTCGCGCCGCCGATTCCAGGAGGCGCGCGAGGTCCGCTCCCGTTTCGCCCACGACCGCGAGTCGATGGGCGTGGTGCGTCCGGCGCGACAACGCCGTGTAGCAGAGGTCGCCTATCTCGCTCGCAGCTGCTGATCGCAAGCGGGTCGCGTAGCGCTCCGCCAGCTCCGCCAGCGCCGACGCGCTGCGCGCCGACACGGCGAGGACGTGCGCCGACCGCGACGCGGAGACCTCCGGCGCCCGCTCCAGCGGCGCTTCCTCCAGGATCACGTGGGCGTTGGTGCCCGAGATCCCGAACGAGCTCACCCCTGCGAACCTCGGCGCCGACCCCCGCGCCCAGGGCACAGGCTCCGACGCCACGCGCAGCCCGAGCTCCTCCCAGCCCACCGTCCGGAGCGGCTCCTCGACGTGCAGGCTCTTCGGGATCTGCTCGTGCGCCAGCGCCAGCGCCGCCTTCAGCACCCCTCCCACCCCGGCCGCCGCCTGCGTGTGCCCGATGTTCGACTTCAGCGACCCTACCACCAGCCGCTGCTCGCCCCTCCGGCCCTCACCCAGCGTCGCTCCCAGCGATTGAAGCTCGATCGAGTCCCCCAGCGGCGTCCCCGTCCCGTGGCCCTCCACGTAACCCACCGCCGTCCCCGGTATCCCCGCCTGCTCCAGCGCTCGCCGGATCACCGTCTCTTGCGACGGGCCGTTCGGCGCCGTCAGCCCGTTCGACCTGCCGTCCTGGTTCACCGCGCTACCCCGGATCACCGCAAGGATCCGATCCCCGTCCCGCTGCGCGTCGCTCAGACGCTTCAGCACCACCATCGAGCATCCTTCGGCCCACCCGACGCCGTCCGCGGCGCTGTCGTACGCCTTGCACCGCCCGTCCGACGACAGCCCGCGCAGCCGGCTGAAGTCCACGAACACCCGCGGCGTCAACATCAGCGCCACACCGCCCGCAAGCGCCATGTCGCACTCCCCGGACCTCAGGCTCTGACACGCGAGGTGCAACGCCACCAGCGACGACGAGCACGCCGTGTCCACCGTCATCGACGGGCCCTTCAGACCGAGCAGATACGACAGCCGTCCCGACGCGACGCTGCCCGAGCTCCCCGTCGCCGCATACCCGTCCAGCTTCTCGAGCGACCCGCCGCCCAGCGTGCCGTACTCCGTGTACATCCACCCCACGAAGACGCCTGTCTCGCTCCCGCTCAGCTCTCCGGCGCGCTGGCCTCCGTGCTCCAGCGCTTCCCACGCCACCTCCAGCAGCAGCCGCTGCTGCGGATCCATGCTCCGCGCCTCGCGCGGCGCTATCCCGAAGAACCTCGCGTCGAACCCATCCACCTCGCCGAGGAAGCCGCCTCGGCGCGTCATCATCTTCCCCAGCGCTTCCGGATCCGGGTCGTACAGGGCTTCCACGTCCCACCGCGGCGGCATCTCCCCCGTGCCGTCTCGCCCCTCATCCACGAGCCGCCACAGCCCCTCGACGTCCTCCACGCCGCCCGGGTAACGGCAGCTCCCTCCCACGATCGCTATCGCCTCCTGCTTCGCAGGAGACGGCATCGCGGGCCGCGACTTCACCTTGGTCTTCGCCCTCGCCGTGAGGCGCTCCTCAAGGAAATCCGCCAGCCGTTCCGCGGTCGGATAATCGAACACCAGCGTGGCCGGCAGCGCTTGCCCGAGCTCCGATGCCAGCCGGTTGCGCAGCTCCACCGCCATCAGCGAGTCGAACCCGAGCTCCTGCAGCGGCCGTGCGACGTCCACGCTCGAGGACGAGAGGCCCAGCACCTGGGCGACGTGGCCCCTGACCCGCGCATCGATCTCGGTCCGCCGGATCTCCGCCGTTCCGGCCGCCCAGCGCGCTGCGAGCGAATCTGCCTCCGCGCGCGGGGCGGCGGGCAACAGGTCTCGCCATTTGGCGCCGAGCCGCGCCCCGCGCTGCGCGAGCGCCTTCGCGTCGAACCGCACCGCCGCCAGCTGCGCCTCAGGACGCGACAGCGCCTCTCCCAGCAGCGCGAGCGCCTCCGCCGTCGACAGGAATCCAAACCCCTGCTCGGCCAGCCTCGCCTTCTGCGACGCCTCCAGCCGCGACGCCATCCCGCTCTCGCCCCACGCTCCCCAGTTGACGCTCAGGCCCGGCAGGCCAGCCGCCCTCCTCGCTTGCGCAAGCCCGTCCAGGAACCCGTTCGCCGCCGCGTAGCTCCCCTGACCGGCCGGACCCACCAGCGATGAAACCGACGAGAACAGCACGAAGAATTCGAGCTGCTGCCCTTTCGTCTGCTCGTGCAGGTTCCAAGCGCCGCGGACCTTCGGCGAGAACACCCGCGCCACGTCCTCCGCGCCCACCTCGGACACTACCCCGTCCTGGAGCACGCCCGCCGCATGGACGACGCCTGTCAGCGACCGCTCCTCCGGGATACTCGACAGCACCCGACCCAGCGACTCCGCATCTCCCACGTCCCCCTGCGCGACATCGACCGTCGCGCCCGCCTCTCGCATCCACCCGATCGCAGACTCCGCCTCTGCACCGGGGGTACTCCGCCCCATCAGCACCAGGTGCTTCGCGCGACCCTCCCGCACAAGCCACTTCGACACCTCGAGCCCCAGCGCTCCGAGGCCACCCGTCACCAGCACCGTCCCTTCCGATGCCCCGCTCTCCCGCTCGGAAGGCCCCCGCGCGGTCTTCACCAGCCTCGACACGTACCGACGGCCACCGCGCCACGCCCGCTCCGGCTCCTCGTCCGCCGCGCGGAGCTCCGCCTCGACCCACGACGCGTCTTCGGCCCCACCCTCCACGTCCACGAGCGTGCACCCGAGCTCCGGGTGCTCTTCACGGATCACCCGACCGAGACCCCACAGCGCGGCGCCGGCGGCGCTCACCGCGTCGCTCTCACCGACCGCCTGCGCTCGCGCGGTCACCACGTACAGACGACTCGGCTCTTTCCTGCCGACCAGCGCTTGCAGCGCTGCCACCGTCGCCTTCGTCAGCTCCTCCGCCCCTGCCCCGACGTCCTCTCCTTCCCACTCCGCTCCGAGCACCGAGACAACCCCGGAGATCGCTCCTGACGTCGACGCGATCTCCGAAGCACCACGGACCGTCTCTCCACCGAGCCGCGACGCCACCTCTCGCCCCAGCGCCGAGCCCTTCGTCAGCACAAGCCACCGACCAGGCTCCACCTCCGCATGCGCCTCCGCGCTGACTTCCCGCCATGCGAGGCGCAGAAGCGGCACGCGCGCCGCGTCCGTTCCGAGAAAGGCATCGCGCGGCGCCCGCTTGCAGGTGAAACCGGCAATCTCGGCGACGATGGCGCCGCTCTCGCCGAAGATCTGGAGATCCGACGTGACGACCTCGGCCGATCCGCCCGAGCGCATGCGCGCGTGGCACGATCCCCCCTGGACGCGATCGCCATACCAGCGAAGCTCGGCGATGGCCCACGGAAGGACCGGCGCGCCGTCGCTCTCCGCCTGAGCGAAGGACGCAACGAAGCCGTTGTCGATGAGCGTCGGATGAATGGGCGCTTCGTCGAAGCTCGTGCCGGCCACCGGATCGAGGCGCACGAGCCCGACGCCGTCGCCGCTCCTGAGCTCCCGGATCCAGCGCCAGCGCGGGCCCCACTGGATGGCTCCCTTGTCGAACTGCCCCTCAAGGCTCCGCTCGTCGACGCACGCCGCCGCGAGCGCTTCCAGGGCGGGGCCGTCGGTCGGCGAAGCTGCGTCGATGAGCAGCTTCCCCTGCGCGTGCGTACGCCAGTCCGCCCCGCCGCCGTCGCGCGTCGCCACGGTGAACGCATGCCCTTCGTCGGCGGCCGGCGTGAGCACGACATGCAGGTCGATGTCTCGATCGAGCACGAGCGGCTTCACGAACTGCACGTCCCGCAGCGTCGCCGCCGTCGCGCCCAGCCGATCCGCGGCGACCGCGAGCAACGTCGACAGGTAGAACGCCCCGGGCACGACCGTGCGCCCATGGACGACGTGGTCCGCGAGATATCCTTGCCGGTTCGGTCCGATCGGCACCACCTGGTGGAGCGCCGGCCCCGGGACGTCGAGCGGCGCTCCCGAGAGCCGCCACGAGCCGCTCGCGCCCAGGCGAGGCGCGGCCGGCGCCTCGTCGATCCAGTAGCGCTGCCGCTGCCAGGCATAGGTAGGCGCCGACGCAGCCCGGCGCGGATAGGGACGGTCGAAGCCGCGCCAGTCGATATCGACCCCGGCCGCGTAGAGCTTCGCCACCGCCTCGGCGATCGTTTCCCACTCGTCCCGGCCTCGCCGCAGCGACGGGACCGACAGCCCCTCGGCCAGCCCCATCGCCAGCAGCGCCGGATGAGGTCCGATCTCCACGAACGTGTTCACTCCGCGGTCACGGAGCGTCTTCATCCCCTCCGCGAAGCGCACCGCCTCCCGCGTATGACGCCTCCAGTACTCCGCGCGCGTCACCTCCTCCCCCGCCTCGCGCCCCGTCACGTTCGACACGAGCACGCTCCGCGGCGCCGACATCGACACCTGCGACGCCGCTCGTTCGAGCCCACCGAGCATCGGCTCCATCAGCTCCGAGTGGAACGCGTGCGACACCTTCAGCGCCTTCGTCCTCAGACCGCGCGCCTCCAGCTTCGCGCACGCAGACCGCAGCGGTCCCTCTCGCCCCGACAGCACCACCTGCGTCGGGCCGTTGTCCGCCGCTATCGACACCCCGGGCTCAGCGCCAAGCTCCCGGATCACCTCTTCCACGGACGCCTGCACCGACGCCATCGCCCCAGCTTCGCGCAGCCCCGCCATCAGCCGCCCGCGCTCCACCACCAGCCGCAGGCCATCTTCCACGCTCATCACGCCCGCCACGCACGCGGCCACGTACTCGCCGACGCTATGGCCCATCACGGCCTCAGGCTCCACGCCCCATGACCGCCACAGCTCCGTCAGCGCGTACTCCACCGTGAACAGCGCAGCTTGCGTGTGCTCCGTTCGCCCCAGCGCCTCTTCGTCCTCCCAGGGGATCTCCACCACCTGCGCGCAACGCTCCACCGCCGCTCGATACACGGGCTGTGTCGCGTACAGCCGGCGACCCATGCCCGCATACTGCGAGCCCTGACCCGTGAACAGGAACGCTACCCGCCTCGGCTCCGCCTTGCCCCGCACCACCGCGCCCGCGTCGAGCCGCTCGAGCAGCTGCGACCGCGTCGACCCCACCACCGCCAGCCGCTCTTCAAAGTGGCTCCGGCACGCCCCCGCCGTGTAGCAGAGGTCCGCCACCCCCTCGCCCTGCTGCCGCCGCAGCTGCTCCGCATACCGGCCACGCAGCGCCTCCAGCGCCGACTCGCTCCTGCCGGACAGCGCCAGCACGTGCACCGGACGCTCGATATCGCCCGCGCCCGCGCCCGCGGCAGCCGGCACCACCGTCGGCCGCGGAGCCTCCTCCACGATCACGTGCGCGTTCGTCCCCGACATCCCGAACGAGCTCACCCCGGCACGCCGAGGGCCCTCGCTCTTCTCCCACCGCTCCAGCCGCCGCGGAATCGACAGCGGTAGCCGCTCCCAGTCCAGGTGCGGATTCAGCGTCTCCGCATGCAAATGCGCCGGGAGCGCCTCGTGCGACAGCGATAGTGCGACCTTCAGCACCCCCGCAATGCCAGACGCCGACTCGAGATGACCGAGGTTCGTCTTCACCGAGCCGAGCTTCAGCGGCCGCTCCTTCGTCCTGCCCGCGCCGTAGACCGCCGCCAGCGCCTCCACCTCGATCGGGTCACCGAGCTGTGTCCCCGTCCCGTGCGCCTCCACGTAGTCGACATCCCCGGGCGTCAGCCCCCCGCTCCGCAGCGCCTCCCGGATGACCGCTTCCTGCGCCGCCCCGTTCGGCGCCGTCAGACCGCTCGAGCGCCCGTCGTGGTTCACGGCGGACCCACGGATCACCGCGAGGATCCGGTCCCCGTCGCGCTCCGCGTCCCGGAGCCGCTTCAGCACCACCACCGCGCAGCCCTCGCCGCGACCGTAGCCGTCAGCGCCTGCCGAGAACGTCTTGCACCGACCGTCCGCAGACAGCGCGCGGAGCCGCGACGCGTAAACGAAGGGCTCCGGCGAGAGCATGAGCTGGACGCCACCCGCGAGCGCCACCTCGCACTCGCCCGCGCGCAGGCTCTGACACGCGAGGTGCAACGCCACCAGCGACGACGAGCACGCCGTGTCCACCGCCACCGACGGGCCGCGCACCCCGAGCACGTAGGAGAGCCGCCCCGACGCGAAGCTCGTCATGACCCCCGTCGCGACGTAACCATCCTTCGCGGCGCCGGCGCCGATCTTCGCGATCAACGACCCGTAGTCGCTCGGCCCGATCCCCACGAACGTCCCGACGGGCCGGTCCGACAGCGATCGAGGCGCCATCCCCGCGTCCTCGAGCGCCTCCCAGCTCGCCTCCAGCAGCAGGCGGTGCTGCGGATCCATCCGCGTCGCCTCGCGGGGCGAGATCCCGAAGAACGCCGCGTCGAACCCGTCCGGGCTCGCGAGGAACGCCCCATCGCGGACGTACATCTTGCCCTCGGCGTCGGGGTCCGGATCGTACCAGGCCGCCGTGTCCCAGCGCTCCGGCGGCATCGGGCCGACCGCATCCCGCCCCTCCGACAGGAACCTCCAGAACGCCTCCGGGCTCTCGATCCCGCCCGGCAGGCGGCACCCCACCCCCACGATCGCGATCGGTTCGTTCCGGAAGCGCTCGAGCTCGGCGACACGCGCCCGCAGGCGCTCGACAAGCCCGAGGACCCGCTTTGCGTCGATGCTGTTCATTCCAGGGCTCCATCGAGCTCGAGGTGCATCGCCAGACGGGCGGCGGCCTCCTCATCGGTCAAGCTGTCGATCTCCGAATCGATCGCAGTGATCTCGGGCGCGGGAATCACCACCGGCTCGCGCAACCCCAGGACGCCGAGGAGGTGCTCGGCGAGGTCTCGCACGCTCGGATGGTTGAACGTCACCGTCGCGGCGAGGGTGATCCCGAGGTCTCGGGCGATGGATTGACGGATCTGCACCGCCATCAGCGAGTCGAGCCCGAGATCGAAGAAGCCTTTCTGCACGTCGAGCCCCGCTGGATCGCTCATGCCCAGGGTCTCGGCCACGACACGCTGGAGCCAGGTCCGGAGCCGCACGACGCGAGCCGCCGCCGGCGTCCGCCGGAGCTCCGCCAGGAAGTCCCCATCCGCCGTGGCCGTCGCGCGCGCGCCCGCGCCCGCGCCGTCGAGCTCGTCGAGCAGGCGCCTTCCGCCGCCCTCGTAGAGGGGGCGGAAGCGCGTCCAGTCCATGTCCGCGACCACGCCGTGCGCCACGCCCGCGGCGAGGAGCAGCGCCATCCCCTCGAGAGCGGCAGGCGTGCCGAGGCCCCGGACGCCGAGCCGCGCGAGCTGCGCCGCCTCGTCTGCCGTGACCCCGCCGACGTCGCGCCACGGCCCGAAGCCCACGCTGAGCGCAAGCACCCCTTCCGCGCGGCGCGCCTGCGCCCAGCCGTCGAGGTACGCGTTCGCAGCCGCGTAGGCGCCCTGACTGGCTGATCCCCACACGGAGGCGATCGACGACACGCACACGAAGGCGTCGAGTCGACGGCCGCGCGTCAGGCTGCCGAGGACCTCGACCCCCCTCACCTTCGCCGCCATCGCTCGCTCCAGCGCCGCGCCGTCGAGCTCCGTCAGCCGGCTCCATCCCCGCACGCCCGCGGCGTGCACGACCACCCGAAGGGGCGAGGCGCCGACGTCGATCGCCTCGACGAGCTCCGCCACCGCGGCCGCGTCCGTCACGTCGACGGCCGCCACCGTCACCCTGGCTCCGAGCGCCTCGAGGCGCGCCACCGCGCCCGCCGCTCCTGCCGCCGCGCTGCCCTGCCGGCCGAGGAGCACCACGTGCTCGGCGCCGCGCCGCACGAGCCACGTCGCCATCTCGAGCCCCACGCCGCCGAGGCCGCCCGTGACGAGCGCCGTGCCCGACGTCGCGAAGGGCTCGCTCGCCTCGATCTCCTGTGGCGCGAGCCGCGCCACGTACCGGCGTCCCGACCGGAGCGCGACCTGGCCCTCGCCCGCGTCGGCGAGGAGCTCGGCGGCGAGTTCGGCCGACGCGTCTTCCGCGGTCGATAGATCGATCAGGCCTCCCCACGTCGCGGGATGCTCGAGCGAGGCGACCTTGCCGAGCCCCCAGAGCGACGCCTGGCCGGGGTCGATCGCCTCACCCGCGACCGACACGGCGCCCCGGGTGATCAGCCAGAGGCGAGACGGCGGGCGCGCCGCCGTGATCCACCGGCGCAGGTCGTCCAGACCGCGGATGCACGCGTCCCCCGCGCCCAGATCGAGGGCGCCGAAGTGGACGATCCCGCGGAAGTCCTTCCCGGCGTGAGCGGCGGCGTCTTCCGCGCGCGCCGTGGTGCAGGAGGCGCCCGCGGCCTCGAGCGCGCGCGCGACCGCCTCGCCCGCTCCGCGCTCGTCCATCACGATGAGCCACTTGCCGGCCGAAGGCGCGGGACTCGAGGCCTCGCGACGCTGGGGCCGCCAGGCGACGTGATAGAGCAGCTCATGCGCCGGGCGCGCCGGCCGCGCCTCGGCGATGCGCGCGCGAAGCGCCTCGAGCGTCCGCTTCGCGACCTGCTTTTCTTCTGGCGAGAGGGCCATCGACGCGGAAAGCGCCTCGAAGGCCTCCGCGGAGCCGAGCAGCTCGTCGAACGTCGACCGCGCTCCGCTCTCGGGCGCGGGATCCATCCAGTAGCGCTGCCGCTGCCAGGCGTAGGTCGGCGCCGGCACCGTCCGGCGCGTATAGGGGCGGTCGAAGCCGCGCCAGTCGATGTCGACGCCGGCCGCGTACAGCTTCGCCACCGCCTCGCCGAGCGTGTCCCAGTCGTCGCGCCCTCGCCGCAGCGACGCCACCCACTGCGCGCTCCCGACCGGCACGCACTCCATGCCCATGCCCAGGAGGGTCGGGTGCGGTCCGATCTCCACGAACGTGTTCACCCCGCGGTCACGGAGCGTCTTCATCCCCTCCGCGAAGCGCACCGCCTCCCGCGTGTGCCGACTCCAGTACTCCGCGCCCGTCACCTCCTCCCCCGCCTCGCGCCCCGTCACGTTCGACACGAGCACGCTCCGCGGCGCCGACATCCGCACCTGCGACGCCGCTCGCTCCAGCCCGCCCAGCATCGGCTCCATCAGCTCCGAGTGGAACGCGTGCGACACCTTCAGCGCCTTCGTCCTGAAACCGCGCCCTTCCAGCTTCGCGCACGCAGACCGAAGCGCTGCCTCCCGCCCCGACAGCACCACCTGCGTCGGCCCGTTGTCCGCCGCGATGCTCACGCCAGGCGCGTCGCCAAGCTCCCGGAGCACCTCTTCCACTGACGCCTGCACCGACGCCATCGCCCCAGCTTCGCGCAGCCCCGCCATCAGCCGCCCGCGCTCCACCACCAGCCGCAGGCCATCTTCCACGCTCATCACGCCCGCCACGCACGCGGCCACGTACTCGCCGACGCTATGGCCCATCACCGCCTCGGGCTCCACGCCCCATGACCGCCACAGCTCCGTCAGCGCGTACTCCACCGTGAACAGCGCAGCTTGCGTGTGCTCCGTTCGCCCCAGCGCATCTTCGTCCTCCCAGGGGATCTCCACCACCTTCGCGCAACGATCCACCGCCGCCCGATACACGGGCTGCGTCGCGTACAACCGGCGGCCCATCCCCGCGTACTGCGACCCCTGGCCCGTGAACAGGAACGCTATCCGCCTCGGCTCCGCCTTGCCCCGCGCCACCGACCCGGCCTCCAGCCGCTCGAGCAGCTGCGACCGCGTAGACCCCACCACCGCAAGCCGCTCCTCGAAGTGGCTACGGCACGCTCCCGCCGTGTAGCAGAGGTCCCCTGCTCCCTCGCCTTCCTGCTTCCGCAGCTGCTCGACATAACGGCCGCGCAGCGCCTCCAGCGCCCCCTCGCTCCGGCCCGACAGCGCCAGCACGTGCACCGGACGCTCGATATCGCCCGCGCTCGCGCTCGCGCTCGCGGCAGCCGGCACCACCGCCGGCCGCGGAGCCTCCTCCACGATCACGTGCGCGTTCGTCCCCGAGATCCCGAACGAGCTCACCCCCGCGCGCCGAGGCCTCTCGCCCTGCCGCCACGGGCGCGGATCGGCGGCGACCTCGACCGGTAGCTCGCTCCACGCGACATGCTCGTTCGGCCTTCGGAAGTGGAGGTTCGCCGGGATCTCGCCGTGCTGGAGCGCCAGCACCGTCTTGATGAGCCCAGCCACCCCGGCGGCCGCCTCGGTGTGACCGATGTTCGACTTCACCGATCCGACGACGACCGGACGACCGGCGGGCCTGCCCTCGGACAGCGCCGCGCCGATCGCCTGCAGCTCGATCGGGTCACCCAGCGGCGTGCCGGTGCCGTGCGCCTCGACGTAGTCGACGTGCTCCGCGCCCAGCCCCGCCTGCGCGAGCGCGCGGCGGATCACCGCCTCCTGGGAGGGGCCGTTCGGCGCCGTCAGCCCGTTCGAGCGGCCGTCCTGGTTGACGGCGCTGCCGCGGACGACGGCGAGGATCGGATCGTTCGCGCGCAGCGCGTCCGAGAGGCGCTTGAGCACAAGCACGCCGCACCCTTCGGAGCGGACGTATCCGTCGGCCGACGCGTCGAACGTCTTGCAGCGCCCCCCGGGCGACAGCGCCTTCAGCCGGCTGAAGTAGATGCTCGTCTGCGGTGAGAGCATGACGCTCACGCCGCCCGCGAGCGCGACGTCGCACTCGCCGGAGCGCAGCCCCTGACACGCCAGGTGCACCGCGACGAGCGACGACGAGCAGGCGGTGTCGATCGGCATCGACGGCCCCTGCAACCCGAGCACGTACGAGAGCCGGCCGGCCGCGACGCTGTAGGCGATCCCGGTGCCCGTGTAGGGATCGATCTCGGCCCCTGGCGCATGCATTCGCCGCGCGCCGTACTCGGCCGAGGAGATGCCGACGTACACGCCGGTCGAGGTGCCCGAGAGCGCGTCGGGAGCGTAGCCGGCGCGCTCGAGCGCCTCCCACGTCACCTCGAGCAAGAGGCGCTGCTGCGGATCCATCCCCCTGGCCTCTCGCGCCGAGATCCCGAAGAAGGCGGCGTCGAAGCGGTCGATTCCATTGAGGAATCCGCCATACCGCGTGGTCATCTTGCCGGGCGCGTCGGGATCCGGATCGTAGAACGCGTCGATGTCCCAGCGGTCCGACGGCACCTCGCCGATCGGGTCGCGGCCCTCGCGGAGCAGCCGCCAGAAGTCCTCCGGACCGCGCACCCCGCCGGGGAAGCGGCACCCGAGCCCGACGATCGCGATCGGCTCGTCCTTCGGCGCGCCGAGCGCCGGAGCGGGCGGAGGCGCCGAGGTGGAGGGGACCTCGGCGAAGCGACCGAGGAGGTACGCGGTGATCTGCTCGACGGTCGGGTAGTCGAAGACGAGCGTCGCCGGCAGCGACTGGCCGAGCTCCGCGGCGAGGGCGTTCCTGAACTCGACGACCATCAGCGAGTCGAAGCCGAGCTCCTTGAGCGGGCGCCCGCTCGGCACGTCGGAGGCCGACGGCAACCCGAGGATGCGCCCCACGTGCGCGCGGAGGCTGGCGTCGATCTCCGCCGCGCGCGCGTCGGCCGGCAGCTTCGAGAGCCGGGCCGAAAGGGAGCTCGCCGCCGGCCCGCGCGCGGGCATCGGCGCGAGCTCGCTCCAGCGGGGCCCGAGCGACGCCGCGCGACGCGCGAACGTCCTCGCGTCGAGCGAGATCGCGAGCAGGTGCGCCTCGGTTCGCGCGAGCGACTGCCCGAGGAGGGCGAGCGCGTCCTCGGTCGCGAGCAGATCGAACCCCCTGTCGGCGATGCGCGCGCGCAGCGCCGGGTCGAGGCTGGCCACCATGCCGACCTCGCCCCAGGGCCCCCACCCCACGCTGACCGCCGGCATCCCGAGCGCCTGGCGCGCGTGGGCGAGCGCGTCGAGGAACGCGTTCGCGGCGGCGTAGTTCGCCTGCGCGGCCGAGCCGACGAGCGCCGAGGCCGACGAGAAGAGGACGAAGAAGTCGAGCGCCGCGTCCTTCGTGAGCCGGTGGAGGTTCCAGGCGCCCTGGACCTTCGGCCGGAAGACCGCCGCGAAGCGCTCCGCGCTCTGCCGGGCGAGCGGCGCGTCGTCGAGGACCCCCGCCGCGTGGATGACCCCGCGGAGGGGGCGATCGGCGGGGATCGCGTCGAGCAGGACCCGGAGCTCGCGCTCGTCGGCGACGTCCGCCGAGGCGACCGCGACCTCGGCCCCGGCGGCGCGGAGCGCTTCGATCGCCGAGAGGACGTCGTCACGGTCCGACGGGCCGCGGCGGCCGACGAGGAGCAACCGCGACGCTCGCCCCTCCCGGACGAGCCAGCGCGCCACCGCGAGCCCGAGCCCGCCGAGCCCGCCGGTGACGAGGACGGTGCCGTCGCTCCGCGGCGGCTCGAGCGAGACCCCGTCCGCCAGCACGATCTTGCCGGTGTGCGCGCCGCGCGCCATGAGCCGGAAAGCCGCCTCGGCGTCGCCGACGTCGAAGGCGCGCACCGGGAGCGCGGTCAGGTGCCCCGCCCGGAACCCCTCGCCGATGACGTCGAGCATGCGGCGGATCCGCTCGGGCTCCGCTGCCATCATCTCGAGGAGATCGAACGCCTGGTAGCTCACCCCGGGATACGCCGCCGCCACGTCGCGCGGGTCGCGGACGTCGAGCTTGCCCATCTCGATGAAGCGTCCGCCTGCGCGCAGGAGCGAGAGCCCGGCGTCGACGAGCGGACCGGCGAGCGAGTCGAGGACGACGTCGACGCCCTCCCCCGCCGTCGCGCCGCGGAGCGCATCGGCGAACCCGGGCGCGCGCGAGCTCGCGATGTGCTCGATCCCCATCGCTCGCAGGACGCCCCACTTCGGCGGGCTCGCTGTCGCGAGCACCTCGGCGCCCAGCCAGCGCGCCACTTGAACCGCCGCCATCCCGACGCCCCCCGCGGCGGCGTGGATGAGGACGCGCTCGCCCGGCTTCACCTTCGCGAGCTCGACGAGCGCGTGGTAGGCGGTCAGGAACGCGATCGGCAGCGCCGCCGCCTCCCGGCTCGTGAGGCCCGCCGGCGCTCGCGCGACGAAGCGCGCATCCGCGGTGACCTCCCCGAAGCCGCCGCGGGCGAGCCCCATCACCAGGTCGCCCTTCGCGAGCCCTCTCACGCGATCGCCGACGGCGATGACCACGCCGGCGCACTCCGTCGCGATCGGCAGCGTCCCCAGGGGCATCATCCCGAGCGCGACGAGCACCTGCCGGAAGTTGAGGCCGGCTGCTTCCACCTGGATCGCGATGTCGTCGGGGCCGAGCGGAGGAGGCGCGCTCGGCACGAGGCGCATCGCGTCGAGCCGCCCCGCGTCGAGCGCGAGCTCGAACGAAGCCGCGGCGGGTCGCTCGAGCGCGGCGCGGACCTTCGCGAGCCGCGCCACGTACCGCCTGCCTCCGCGCAGCGCCCGCTCCGGCTCCCCGTCGAGCGTTCCGAGCTCGTCGACGAGCGTGGAGGCCACGGCGGCCGACGCCTCGTCGAGGTCGACGAGCACGCACCCGAGCTCCGGGTGCTCCTCTTGCGCCGTCCGCGCGAGCCCCCACAGCGTGGCCGCCACCGGGTCAACCGTATCGCCGGCCGAGACCGCCTGGGCGCGCGCCGTGGCGAGGACGAGGCGCGGGGTCGCTCCCCGCTTGCGGCCGAGCAGCCGCTGCGCGAGCTCCAGCGCCTCGATCGCGAGGGCCTCGGCGGCGGCAGGCTCGCACGCCGCCGTCTCCGTACCCCAGAGGCAGAGGACGCCCTCGAGGGCCTGGGCCCCGAGCTGCTCCCGCCAGGCGTCACGCGCGACAGCGTCGCCGGTCGCGCCGCGCGCGGCGAGCTCCCGGGCGACGGCCGCGCCGAGCAGCGCGTCTCCGGTGAGCACGAGCCAGCGGCCCGACATCGAGGTGGCGGGACGGGCGGGGGCCTCGCGCCACGCGAGGTGGTGGAGCGCCGCGCGGCGCGCCGGCTGCGCCCCGAGGAACGCGTCCCGCGGCGCGCGCTTGCACGTGAACCCGTCGATGCTGGCGACGACGGAGCCGGCCTCGTCGAAGAGGACGAGGTCCGCGACGACAGCGTCCTGGCCGATCGCCGCTCCCTGGCGCGTCCGCCCGTGGGACCAGCCGCCCCGCGCCGAGCTTCCGACCCAGCGGAGCTCGGCGAGCGCCCAGGGCAAGATCGGCGTACCGTCGCTGTCGGCCAGGAGGTTCAGGAATCCCGCCGCGAAGCCGTTGTCGATGTGCGTCGGGTGCAGCGGCGCTTCGTCGAAGCTCGTCCCCGCCGCCGGATCGAGCCGCAGGACGCCGGCGCCCTCGCCGACCTTCGCACCCCGGATCCAGCGCCATCGCGGACCCCACTCGATCGTCATCCCGGCGATCTTGGCGTGGAGATCATCGAGGTCGAGATCGCGCGGGCAGGCCGCGAGCGCCTCGTCGAGCCGTGGTGCTGCTTGCAACACCGCCTCGAGGAGGAGCTTTCCTTCGGCGTGCGTCCGCCAGCTCGCTCCGTCCGCTTCCCTCGTCGACAGGGTGAAGGCATATTCCCGCTCGGACACCGGCGAGAGGACCACGTGCAAGTCGGTCTCTCCCTCGACGACGAGCGGCCGCATGAACTGCACGTCGCGCAGCGTCGCCGCCGTCGCGCCCAGCCGATCCGCGGCGACCGCGAGCAACGTCGACAGGTAGAACGCACCCGGGACGACGACGCGGCCATGCACCGCGTGGTCGGCGAGGTATCCCTGCCGGCTCAAGCCGAGCGGCACCACCTGGTGGAGCGCCGGCCCCGGGACGTCGAGCGGCGCTCCCGAGAGCCGCCACGAGCCGGTCGCGCCCAGGCGCGCCGCGGCCGGCGCCTCGTCGATCCAGTAGCGCTGCCGCTGCCAGGCGTAGGTCGGCGCCGGCACCGTCCGGCGCGTATAGGGGCGGTCGAAGCCGCGCCAGTCGAACTCGACGCCAGCCGCGTACAGCTTCGCCGCCGCCTCGCCGATCGTTTCCCACTCGTCCCGGCCTCGCCGCAGCGACGCCACCGACAGCCCCTCGGTCAGCCCCATCGCGAGCAGCGCCGGGTGCGGTCCGATCTCCACGAACGTGTTCACCCCGCGCTCGCGCAGCGTCTTCATCCCCTCCGCGAAGCGCACCGCCTCCCGCGTGTGCCGACTCCAGTACTCCGCGCCCGTCACCTCCTCCCCCGCCTCGCGCCCCGTCACGTTCGACACGAGCACGCTCCGCGGCGCCGACATCCGCACCTGCGACGCCGCTCGCTCCAGCCCGCCCAGCATCGGCTCCATCAGCTCCGAGTGGAACGCGTGCGACACCTTCAGCGCCTTCGTCCTCAGACCGCGCGCCTCCAGCTTTGCGCACGCAGACCGAAGCGCGCTCTCCCGCCCCGACAGCACCACCTGCGTCGGCCCATTGTCCGCCGCGATGCTCACGCCAGGCGCGTCGCCGAGCTCCCGGAGCACCTCTTCCACTGACGCCTGCACCGACGCCATCGCGCCAGCTTCGCGCAGCCCCGCCATCAGCCGCCCGCGCTCCACCACCAGCCGCAGGCCCTCTTCTACGCTCATCACGCCCGCCACGCACGCGGCCACGTACTCGCCCACGCTGTGACCAAGCACCGCCTCGGGCTCCACTCCCCACGACCGCCACAGCTCCGTCAGCGCGTACTCCACCGTGAACAGCGCAGCTTGCGTGTGCTCCGTTCGCCCCAGCGCCTCTTCATCCTCCCAGGGGATCTCCACCACCTGCGCGCAACGATCCACCGCCGCCCGGTACACCGGCTGCGTCGCGTACAGCCGGCGGCCCATCCCCGCGTACTGCGACCCCTGGCCCGTGAACAGGAACGCTATCCGCCTCGGCTCCGCCTTGCCCCGCGCCACCGACCCGGCCTCCAGCCGCTCGAGCAGCTGCGACCGCGTAGACCCCACCACCGCAAGCCGCTCCTCGAAGTGGCTACGGCACGCTCCCGCCGTGTAGCAGAGGTCCCCGACTCCCTCGCTCTCCTGACTCCGCAACTGCTCGACATACCGGACGCGCAGCGCCTCCAGCGCCGCCTCGCTCCGGCCCGACAGCGCCAGAACGTGCACCGGACGCTCGATATCGCCCGCGCTCGCGCTCGCGGCAGCCGGCACCACCGTCGGCCGCGGAGCCTCCTCCACGATCACGTGCGCATTGGTGCCCGACAGCCCGAACGAGCTCACCCCCGCACGCCGGGGGCCCTCGCCCTTCTTCTCCCACCGCTCCAGCCGCCGCGGAATCGACAGCGGAAGCCGCTCCCAGTCCAGGTGCGGATTCAGCGTCTCGGCGTGCAGGTGCGCAGGCAGCGCCTCGTGCCACAGCGACAGCGCCACCTTGAGCACTCCCGCGATCCCCGACGCCGACTCGAGGTGTCCCAGGTTCGTCTTCACCGACCCGAGCTTCAGCGGCCTGTCCTTCGTCCGCCCCGCGCCGTAGACTGCCGCCAGCGCCTCCACCTCGATCGGATCCCCGAGCTGCGTCCCCGTCCCGTGCGCCTCCACGTAATCGACATCTCCGGGCGCGATACCCCCGCTCCGGAGCGCCTCCCGGATGACGGCCTCCTGCGCCGCCCCGTTCGGCGCCGTGAGATCGCTCGAACGCCCGTCGTGGTTCACGGCGGACCCACGGATCACCGCGAGGATCCGATCCCCGTCGCGCTCCGCGTCCCGGAGCCGCTTCAGCACCACCACCGCGCAGCCCTCGCCGCGACCGTAGCCATCAGCGCCTGCCGAGAACGTCTTGCACCGACCGTCCGCGGACAGCGCCCGCATCCGCGAGAGATAGACGAAGGGCTCCGGCGAGAGCATGAGCTGGACGCCGCCCGTGAGCGCCACCTCGCACTCGCCCGCGCGCAGGCTCTGACACGCGAGGTGCAGCGCCACCAGCGACGACGAGCACGCCGTGTCCACCGCCACCGACGGGCCGCGTACCCCGAGCACGTAGGAGAGCCGTCCCGACGCGAAATTGGTCGATACCCCCGTCGCGACGTAGCCATCCTTCGCGGCGCCAGCGCCGATCTTCGCGATCAACGACCCGTAGTCGCTCGGCCCGATCCCCACGAACGTCCCAACCAGCTGACCCGAGAGCGAGCGAGGCGCCATCCCCGCGTCCTCGAGCGCCTCCCAGCTCGCCTCCAGCAGCAGGCGGTGCTGCGGATCCATCCGCGTCGCCTCGCGGGGCGAGATCCCGAAGAACGCCGCGTCGAACCCGTCCGGGTTGCTCGCGAGGAACGCCCCATCGCGGACGTACATCTTGCCCTCGGCCACGGGGTCCGGGTCGTACCAGGCCGCCGTGTCCCAGCGATCCGGCGGCATCGGGCCGACCGCATCCCGCCCCTCCGACAGGAACCTCCAGAGCTCCTCCGGGCTCCCGATCCCGCCCGGCAGGCGGCACCCCACCCCCACGATCGCGATCGGCGACGCGTCCGCGCCCGAGAGCCTCGCCGCCGAGGCCGCCTTGTCTTCTGCGCCGTGAGGAACGGGCGCGTCGAAGGCGGGGATCGCCCCGCGCGCCGCCAGCTCTCCGAGCAGGTACCGCGCGAGCGCGACCACGTTCGGGTGGTTGAAGGTCGCCGAGGTCGAGATCCGGAGGCCGAGCCCCTCCTCGAGGCGCTTGCGAACCTGGACCGCCATCACGGAGTCCATGCCTTGCTCACGGAAGCCGGAACGCGGGTCGACGCGCTCGGACTCATCGAGTCCGAGGGTGTCGGCCACGATGCGACGCACCCACGCTTCGAGGCGCAGCGGACGGTCGTGCGAGGGCGCTCGCTGGATGGCGGCGAGGATCCCGCCATCTCCATCGCCGCGCGCTCTGGGCGACGTTTCGCTCTCGCCGACTCCATCGATCGCGGCCAGCAGCCGGCGCCCGTTGCTCTCGTACACCGGCCGGAAGAGGGTCCAGTCCACGTCGACCACGACGCCGTGCGCGACCGCCGCGCCGAGCAGAAGGGCCATGCCCTCGAGCGCACGCGCAGGGCTGAATCGACGGATGCCGACCCGCTCCAGCGCCTGCGCGTCCGCCTCGCCGAGCTGGCCCACCCCGGCCCAGGCGCCGAAGCCCGTGCTGAAGGCCGGAACCCCGGCGGCGCGGCGCGCCTGCGCCCAGCCGTCGAGGTATGCATTCGCGGCCGCGTAGGCGCCTTGCTCGACCCCGCCCCAGACCGACGCGATCGACGACACGCAGAAGAACGCGTCGAGCGACCTGGCGGCAGCGAGGCGCCCGAGCGCCTCCACGCCGGCGACCTTCGAGGCGAGCGTTCGCTCCAGGCCGGCGCGGTCGTAGGTCTCGACGCGGCCCCGGTCGGGGACACCGGCGGCGTGCACGATGACCTTCAGCGGCGATCCATCGGCGTCGATCCGCTCGCCGAGCGCTGACATCGCGGCTTCGTCGGCCACGTCCGCCGCGACGACCGTGACGCGCGCGCCGAGCCGCTCGATCGCGCTCGACGCCTCCGCCGCGCCGGGCGTCGCCGCCCCGCGCCGTCCGACGAGGACGACGTGCTGCGCGCCGCGCCCCGCGAGCCATTTCGCGATCTCGAGCCCGACGCCGCCGAGCCCGCCCGTCACGAGCGCCGTCCCCGACGTCGCGAACGGCCGCGACGCCCGCGCGTTCAGGCGCGCGAGCCGCGCCACGTACCGGATCCCATCGCGGAACGCGACATGCTCCTCGCCAGCGCCGGACAGGAGCTCCGCGGCCACCGCCGGGCTCGCATCCTCCGGCGCGGGCAGGTCGATGAGCCCGCCCCAGCGATCCGGCTGCTCGAGCGAGACCGCGCGCCCGAGGCCCCAGACCGCCGCCTGCCGCGGGTCCGGCGCCTCGCCAGAGACCGAGACCGCGCCGCGCGTGACGACCCAGATCCGGGCCCGGGTCCCGGCCAGCGCCCTCGTCCAGCCGAGGACGCCCTCGAGGCTCTGCACGCACGCCTCCACCGGGGCGGCGGCGAGGGGATCGACGGTCGCGCAATGCACGACGCCGTCGATGTCGCCGGGCGGCGCGCACGGGCGCTCGCCGGGGCGCAGCCGCGTGCAGGCCGCGCCCGCGCTCTCGAGGGCGCGCGCGACGGCTTCGCCCACGCCAGCCTCGTCGAGCACGATCCAGAAGCGCGCGCGCGTCGCGTCGACCGGGGCCACATCGGTCGCGAGGGGCCTCCATTCCACCGCATAGAGCAGGTCGCGCGCCGGGGAGGCCCGGTGTGCCGGCGAAGCGTGCTGGGCCGCCTCGGGGCCGGCCTCGAGCCAGAAGCGCTCGCGCTGCCACGGATAGCTCGGGAGGGTGGTGACGCGCCCGGCCGGGTAGAGGCGGCGAACGTCGAGCGCGCAGCGCGCCTCGTAGAGACGGCCGTAGCTCTCGAGCAGCCGCGCCTGCGCGCTCTCTTCCCGGCGGAGCGAGCTCACCACCACCGCCGGTCGCCCGCCCTCGCCGCGCAGGCCATCTTCCATCGACGCCACCAGCACGGGGTGCGCGTTCACCTCCACGAAGGCGTCGTGGCCGTCCGCCCGGAGCGCCTGCACCGCCTCCCAGAAGCGCACCTGCTCGCGCAAGTTCTGCTCCCAGTACGCGGCGTCCAGCGCTCGCTCGATCCGCTTCCCCGTGACCGTCGAATAGAACGGCACCTTCGGCGGCCCGCTCTCGATGCCGCTCAGCGCCTTCAACAGCGGCTCGCGCAGGCTCTCCATCTCCGGGCTGTGCGACGCGTAGTCCACCTTCACCTGTCGGCAGAAGACGCCCGAGCGCGTCAGACGCTCCAGCAGCTCCGCGACCGCGTCCTTCTGCCCGGAGACGACCACCGAGCGCGGGCCGTTCACCGCGCCGACGACGACCCGCCCCCCTTCGCCCGCGATGGCAGCCTCCGCCTCCTCGGGCGAAAGCTCGACCAGCGCCATCGCCCCGCGGCCGCTCTCACGCTTGACCAGCCGGCTCCGAACCGCCACCACGCGCGCCGCGGCCTCCAGGCTCAGCGCCCCCGAGACGTACGCCGCCGCGGCCTCCCCCATGCTGTGGCCCACCACCGCGGCAGGCTCGAGCCCCCACGACCGCCACAGCGCCGACAGGCCAACCTGCATCGCGAAGACCGCAGGCTGGATCACGTCCACGTCCTCGAGCGCGCCCTTCGGGCCTTCCCCCCGGAGCACCTCGAGCACCGACCAGTCCACCGTCGAACGGAGCGCCCGGTCGCACGCCTCCACCGCTTCGCGGAACGCTGCCTCTTTCTCCAGAAGCTCGCGCCCCATCCCCACCCACTGCCCACCCTGGCCGGGGAACACGAACACGACCTTCCGCTCCGCTTCCTCCTCCTCCGAGGCCGCTTCCCGGACCTTCGGCGCCTTCGCCTCCAGCTCCGACGCGAGCGAGAGCGTCGTCTCCCCCACCACCGCCAGCCGGTACCGGTGGTGCGTCCGGCGAGACGCCGCCGTGTAACCGATGTCGATCAGCGCGCGGCTCGCCGCGCTCTCCTCGCCCATCGCGCGGAGGTGCCGCGCGTACCGGCGCGCCAGCTCCGTCAGCGCCTCGGCGCTCTTCGCCGACACCGTCACGAGGTGCGGTCGGCTCCACGGCGAGGGCTCCTTCGCCTCTTCCGCCGGCGCTTCCTCCAGGATCACGTGGGCGTTGGTGCCCGAGATCCCGAACGAGCTCACCCCTGCGAACCGCGGCGCCGACCCCCGCGCCCAGGGCACGGGCTCCGACGCCACGCGCAGCCCGAGCTCCTCCCAGCCCACCGTCCTCAGCGGCTCCTCGACGTGCAGGCTCTTCGGGATCTGCTCGTTCGCCAGCGACAGCGCCGCCTTCAGCACCCCTCCCACCCCGGCCGCCGCCTGCGTGTGCCCGATGTTCGACTTCAGCGACCCCACCACCAGCCGCTGCTCGCCCCTCCGGCCCTCACCCAGCGTCGCTCCCAGCGACTGAAGCTCGATCGAGTCCCCCAGCGGCGTCCCCGTCCCGTGGCCCTCCACGTAACCCACCGCCGTCCCCGGTATCCCCGCCTGCTCCAGCGCTCGCCGGATCACCGTCTCTTGCGACGGGCCGTTCGGCGCCGTCAGCCCGTTCGACCTGCCGTCCTGGTTCACCGCGCTACCCCGGATCACCGCCAGGATCCGATCCCCGTCCCGCTGCGCGTCGCTCAGACGCTTCAGCACCACCATCGAGCACCCTTCGGCCCACCCGACGCCGTCCGCGGCGCTGTCGTACGCCTTGCACCGCCCGTCCGACGACAGCCCGCGCAGCCGGCTGAAGTCCACGAACACCCGCGGCGTCAACATCAGCGCCACACCGCCCGCAAGCGCCATGTCGCACTCCCCGGACCTCAGGCTCTGACACGCGAGGTGCAACGCCACCAGCGACGACGAGCACGCCGTGTCCACCGTCATCGACGGGCCCTTCAGACCGAGCAGATACGATAGCCGTCCCGACGCGACGCTCCCGGCGCTCCCCGTCGCCGCGTATCCATCCAGCCTCTCGAGCGACCCGCCGCCCAGCGTGCCGTACTCCGTGTACATCCACCCCACGAAGACGCCCGTCTCGCTCCCGCTCAGCTCTCCGACGCGCTGGCCTCCGTGCTCCAGCGCTTCCCACGCCACCTCCAGCAGCAGCCGCTGCTGCGGATCCATGCTCCGCGCCTCGCGCGGCGCTATCCCGAAGAACCTCGCGTCGAACCCATCCACCTCGCCGAGGAAGCCGCCCCGGCGCGTCGTCATCTTCCCCAGCGCTTCCGGATCCGGGTCGTACAGGGCTTCCACGTCCCACCGCGGCGGCATCTCCCCCGTGCCGTCGCGCCCCTCATCCACGAGCCGCCACAGCCCCTCGACGTCCTCCACGCCGCCCGGGTAACGGCAGCTCCCTCCCACGATCGCTATCGCCTCCTGCTTCGCGATCCTCCGTGCCTCCTCGCGCTTCCGCGGCGCCTTGGCGGCCAGACGCTCCACGAGATGGGCGGTCAGCTGCCGGACGGTCGGGTAGTCGTAGACGAGCGTCGTCGGCAGCGCTTGCCCGAGCTCCGATACCAGCCGATTGCGCAGCTCCACCGCCATCAGCGAGTCGAACCCGAGCTCCTGCAGCGGCTTCTCCGCATCTTCCTTCCAGGCCGGCGGCAGTCCGAGCACCCGTGCGACGTGGCCGCGCACCCACGCCTCGACGTCCTGCGCGCGCGCTTCAGCCGGCAGGTGCGCGAGGCGCCCCGCGAGCGCCGCGCCGTGCCCCTGCGGGGCGGACGGCGACACGAGCTCGCGCCATTTCGCGCCGAGCCGCGCCCCGCGCTGCGCGAGCGCCTTCGCGTCGAAGCGCACCGCCGCCAGCTGCGCCTCCGGCCGCGACATCGCCTCTCCCAGCAGCGCGAGCGCCTCCGCCGTCGACAGGAACCCGAACCCCTGCTCGGCCAGCCTCGCCTTCTGCGACGCGTCCAGCCGCGACGCCATCCCGCTCTCGCCCCACGCTCCCCAGTTCACGCTCAGGCCCGGCAAGCCAGCCGCCTTCCTCGCGTGCGCAAGCCCGTCCAGGAAGCCGTTCGCCGCCGCGTAGCTCCCCTGACCGGCCGGCCCCAGCAGCGACGACACCGACGAGAACATCACGAAGAATTCGAGCTGCTGCCCTTTCGTCTGCTCGTGCAGGTTCCAAGCGCCGCGGACCTTCGGCGAGAACACCCGCGCCACGTCCTCCGCGCCCACCTCGGACACTACCCCGTCCTGGAGCACTCCCGCCGCGTGCACGACGCCCCTCAGCGCCCGCTCCTCCGCGATCCTGGACAGCACACCGCGCAGCGACTCCGCGTCTCCCACGTCCCCCTGCGCGACATCGACCGTCGCGCCCGCCTCTCGCATCCACCCGATCGCAGACTCCGCCTCTGCCCCGGGGGCACTCCGCCCCATCAGCACCAGGTGCTTCGCGCGCCCCTCCCGCACAAGCCACTTCGACACCTCGAGCCCCAGCGCTCCGAGGCCGCCTGTCACCAGCACCGTCCCTGCCGATGCCCCGCTCTCCTTCTCCGACGGCCCCCGCTCCGACGGCCCCCGCTCCGACGGCCCCCGCGCGACCTTCACCAGCCGCGAGACGTACCGACGGCCGCCGCGCCACGCCCGCTCCGGCTCCCCCTCGCTCGCCCGGATCTCCGCCTCGACAAACGACGCGTCCTCGGCACCTCCCCCCACGTCCACCAGCGTGCACCCGAGCTCCGGATGCTCTTCACGCATCACCCGCCCGAGGCCCCACAGCGCGGCGCCGGCGGCGCTCACCGCCTCTCCCTCGTCCACCGCCTGCGCTCGCGCCGTCACGATGCACAGACGCCCGGATTCTTTCCTGCCGACCAGCGCCTGCAGCGCGGCAAGCGTCGCCTTCGTCAGCTCCTCCGCCCCCGCCCCCCCGTCCTCTCCCTCCCACTCCGCTCCGAGCACCGACACAACGCCAGAGATCGCTACTGCCGACGACGCGATCTCCGATGCGTCACCGATCGTCGCGCCACCGAGACGCGCCGCCACCTCTCGCCCCAGCGCCGAGCCCTTCGTCAGCACGAGCCACCGGCCCGCCTCCAACTCAGCCGGGGCTGGACGCTTTTCCTCTCTCCACGCCAGCTGCAGCAGCGGATCAGGCGTGGCGACGGTGGCGCGCTCGAACCGCTCCGCGTCGGCGCGCTTGAACCTTGCCCGCCGGACCTCGGCGAGCAGACGACCTTCGTCGTCGAAGAGCCTCACGCGCACGGAGACGACCTCGGCATTGCCGTCAGCAGGGCCGAGCCGTTCGGCATGCGCCCAGGCCACGCTGGCGCCGGACGCGTGAAGCGCGAAGTCGTCGATCTCGAAGGGCAAGTAGAGCGCGCCCGCCGGAGCGCCGATCACCCACGCGAACATCTGGAGCGCCGCATCGAGGAGCGCGGGGTGAAGCCCGTAGAGCGCGGCATCGACGCGCGCGCTGTCGGGCAGACGCAGGCGGGCGAGCGCCTCGCCTTCCCCTCGCCAGAGGGCGACGAGGGCCTCGAAGGTCGCGCCATAGGTCACGCCGACGGCGCGGGGCGCTTCCGCCAGCGCGGCCGCGCCGATCTCTTCCGCGCAGCGCGCGCGAAGCGCCGAGACGTCGATCGGCGCGAGATCCGCCGCGTCGTCGTCCTTCGCCCAGCCGGTCGCGTGCGTCGCCCAGCGCTCGTTCGGCGCGTCGATCGGCTGGCTGTAGACCGCGACCGGGACTCCTTGCTCTTCCCGCTCCGAGACGACGACCTGCACCCGCAGCGCGCCAGGCTCGGGCAGGACGAGCGGCTCTTGCAAGGCGAGGCCCGTGATCCGGAACGCCCCGGTGCCGAGCACGTCGCGAACGGCGGCAGAGGCGATCTCGACGAACGCCGCCGCCGGCAGCACGGGCCGATCGAAGACGCGGTGATGCGCGAGCTGGACCTGCTCCGTGACGTCGAGCGTCGCCTCGAAAACACGCCTGGCGCCCGCGATCGCGATCTTCGTCCCCAGGAGCGGATGAACCGGCTCGACGAGGCCAGCGCGGCCCGGCCGAGCGGCGATCCAGTACTTCTGTCGCTGCCAGGCGTAGGTCGGCGCCGAGCCTCTCCGCCGGGAATAAGGGCGGTCGAAGCCGCGCCAGTCGATGTCGACGCCGGCCGCGTACAGCTTCGCCACCGCCTCGCCGAGCGTGTCCCAGTCGTCGCGCCCTCGCCGCAGCGACGCCACCGACAGACCCTCGGTCAGCCCCATCGCCAGCAGCGCCGGGTGCGGTCCGATCTCCACGAACGTGTTCACCCCGCGCTCGCGCAGCGTCTTCATCCCCTCCGCGAAGCGCACCGCCTCCCGCGTGTGCCGACTCCAGTACTCCGCGCCCGTCACCTCCTCCCCCGCCTCACGCCCCGTCACGTTCGACACAAGCACGCTTCGCGGCGCCGACATCCGCACCTGCGACGCCGCTCGCTCCAGCCCGCCCAGCATCGGCTCCATCAGCTCCGAGTGGAACGCGTGCGACACCTTCAGCGTCTTCGTCCTCAGACCGCGCGCCTCCAGCTTCGCGCACGCAGACCGAAGCGCGCTCTCCCGCCCCGACAGCACCACCTGCGTCGGCCCGTTGTCCGCCGCGATGCTCACGCCAGGCGCGTCGCCGAGCTCCCGGAGCACCTCTTCCACCGACGCCTGCACCGACGCCATCGCGCCGGCTTCGCGCAGCCCCGCCATCAGCCGCCCGCGCTCCACCACCAGCCGCAGGCCATCTTCCACGCTCATCACGCCCGCCACGCACGCGGCCACGTACTCGCCCACGCTGTGGCCCATCACCGCCTCGGGCTCCACTCCCCACGACCGCCACAGCTCCGTCAGCGCGTACTCCACCGTGAACAGCGCAGCTTGCGTGTGCTCCGTCCGGCTCAGCGCATCTTCGTCCTCCCAGGGGATCTCCACCACCTGCGCGCAACGATCCACCGCCGCCTGATACACGGGCTGCGTCGCGTACAGCCGGCGGCCCATCCCCGCGTACTGCGACCCCTGGCCCGTGAACAGGAACGCTATCCGCCTCGGCTCCGCCTTGCCCCGCACCGCCGCGCCGGCCTCCAGCCGCTCGAGCAGCTGCGACCGCGTAGACCCCACCACCGCAAGCCGCTCCTCGAAGTGGCTACGGCACGCTCCCGCCGTGTAGCAGAGGTCCCCTGCTCCCTCGCTCTCCTGACTCCGCAGCTGCTCGACATACCCGACGCGCAGCGCCTCCAGCGCCCCCTCGCTCCGGCCGGACAGCGCCAGCACGTGCACCGGACGCTCGATATCGCCCGCGCTCGCGCTCGCAGCGGCCGGCGCCTTCCGTCGCGGCGCCTCCTCCACGATCACGTGCGCATTGGTGCCCGACAGCCCGAACGAGCTCACCCCCGCGCGCCGAGGCCTCTCACCCCGCGGCCACGCCACATCCTCCGACGCCACCACGAACGGCGTCCCTTCCAGCGAGATCCGGGGGTTCAGCGCGCGAAAGTGGAGCTGACGCGGGATCCGCTCGTGGTGCAGCGACAGCACCGCCTTCATCAGCCCCGCAATCCCCGCCGCCGCTTCGAGGTGCCCGAAGTTCGTCTTCACCGACCCGAGCACGCACCGCGAACCGTCCGCGCGCCGCGCGCCCAGCACCTCCCGCAGCGCCTCGTATTCGATCGGGTCGCCCAGCGACGTCCCCGTTCCGTGCGCCTCCACATACCCGATGTCGCTCGCCACGAGCCCCGCGTCCTTCAGCGCTTCTCGCAGCAACGCCTGCTGCGCCAGCACGTTCGGCTGCGTCAACCCCGTCGACCGCCCATCCTGGTTCACCGCAGAGCCGCGGATCACACCCCAGATCCGGTCTCCGTCCCGCTCGGCGTCACCAAGGCGCTTGAGGACCAGCGCTCCGCACCCTTCCCCCCGCACGAACCCGTTCGCGCTGACGTCGAACGTCTTGCACCGTCCGTCGGGAGAGAGCGCCTGGAGACGCGCGAGCCCGAGCATCGTCACGGGCGAGAGGATGACGTTCACGCCGCCGGCGATGGCGAGATCGCTCTCCCGGAGCGCCAGGCTCTTGCAGGCGAGGTGAACGCAGACGAGCGACGAGGAGCAGGCCGTGTCGATCGATACGCTCGGGCCGTTGAAGCCCATGAGATACGAGATCCTGCCGGCCGCCATGCTCGGCATGCTCCCCGTCTTGGCGTAGGCGTCGAACGAAGCCGCCCCTCGCTCGTAGACATGCTCCCAGTAGTCCTGGGTACACATCCCCACGAACATCCCCGCCCGCGACCCTCGCAGCGAGTCAGGCGGCAAACCGGCGTCTTCGAGCGCCTCCCAGACCACCTCGAGGAGCAGCCGCTGCTGCGGGTCGAGCTCGACGGCCTCGCGCGGAGCCATCCCGAAGAAGGAAGCGTCGAGGCCGTCGATCGGCTCGTCGAGGAGCGCCGCCCACCGCGTGGCGGGCGCGGATTGCTCGATGCCGGGCGCCCACCGGACGCCCGTGATGTCCCGGACCGCGTCGACACCTCGCTCGAGGACCCGAAAGAGCGCGTCCGGGCCGCTCGCCCCCGCCGGAAAGCGGCACCCCATGCCGACGATCGCGATCGGTTCGTCGAGCGCCCCGAGCCGGCTCTTCAGCTCGGTGATGGTCACGAGCGAGCGCTTGAGGAGCTCCCGGAAGTCCACCGCCGAATCGTCTTTTGCAGCCATGAAGTTCCTCGATCGATCAACTCAGGAGGTGTTCGGCGAGCGAGGCGAGCTCCTCGTCCGACAACTGACCAAGCGCGCCCTCGTCGCCCGTCGCGTCGCGCTCCTCCGAGGGCGCAAGGATCTGGACGAGATGGTCGGTGAGCCTCGCGAGATCCGGGTATGCCCAGACGAGGGTGGAGGGGAGAGTCCTGCCGATCCCCGTCTCGAGGCGATTGCGGAACTCGACCCCGGTCAGCGAGTCGAGGCCCAGGTCCTGGAAAGGTGCCTGTTTTCGGATGCTCGCAGGGTGGACGCGGAGGACCTTGCCGAGCTCTCCACGTACGAACTGCTCCACCAGCGCTGGACGCTCCCCCTTCGCCGCGCCCAGGAACGAGCCGAGGATGCCGTCCGACGGCCGCGGCAGCGGGCGGCTCCCGCGACCGACCAGCTCGGACCAGAAGGGCGAGACCGCGCGGTGCGGGTAGAACTCGATCCACTGGCGGACATCGAGCGGAACGACGCCCACCTGCGCCGCCGCCGTCTCGATGAGGCGGCCGAACAGCGTGTGCCCCTCGTCCGAGCTCATGGCGCGCAGGCCGCGCGCCTCGAGGTGCGCTCGGGCGCGCTCGGCCGAGGCTATCCCGACGTCCGCGAACGCTCCCCAGTCGATGCTGAGCGCCGGCAGCCCGAGCGCGCGCCGGTGGTGGGCGAGCGCGTCGAGGAACGTGTTGGCCGCGGCATAGCCCGCCTGCCCCGGCGTGCCGAGGAGGGCGGCCGCGGACGAGTAGAGGACGAAGAAGTCGAGCGGCAGCTCGCGCGTGAGCTCGTGCAAATGCCACGCGCCGAGCACCTTGGGCGCCATCACGCGGGCGAAGCGCTCGCGGCTCTGGCTCTCGACGAGGCCGTCGTCGAGGACCACCGCCGCGTGCACGACCCCGCGGAGCGGGGGAAAGCGGGCCGCGATGTCCTCGAAGAGGCGCTCGAGCTGCGGGCGCGCGGCGACGTCGACCGGCGCGACCTCCACCCGCGCCCCCGCTGCCTCGAGCCGGGCGACCGCGGCGCGCTGCGCATCGGTCGTCACGCCGCTGCGTCCGACGAGCACGAGGTGCCGCGCCCCGCGGGCCACCATCCACTCCGCCAGCGACAGCCCGAGCCCGCCGAGCCCTCCGGTCACGAGGTACGTCGCGTCCGCGCGCAGCGCGGCCGCCCGCTGCTCGACGTGGATCTCCGGGTCGCTCGCCGCGAGCACGACCTTTCCGATGTGGCGCCCCTGCGCCATCGTCTGGAACGCCTCGCGCGCGCGCGACATCGGCAGCGCGGTGAACGGGATCGGCCCGAGCACGCCGCGCTCCACCCAGGCCGCGATCTCGTCCAGCAACGCGCGCACCTGCGCCGGGCGCTTGCGGGCCATCGACGACGCATCGACGAGCGAGAAGGTCAGGTTGCGCAGGAACGGCCTCATGCCGAGCGGCGCGTCGGCGAGCTGATCGCGCTTCCCGAGCTCGATGAAGCGCCCGTGGTCCCGCAGGAGCGCGAAGCCTCTCGTCAGGAGCTCGCCCGCGAGCGAGTTCAGGACGACGTCGACCCCTTCGCCGTTGGTCCAGGCGAGGACATCCTCGACGAACCGCGCCGAGCGCGAGTCGCTGACATGCTCGATCCCCATCGCGCGGAGGTGCGCCGCCTTCTCGGGGCTCCCCGCGGTGGCGAAGATCTCGGCGCCGACGTGCCTGGCCCACTGGATCGCCGCGTGTCCGACGCCGCCCGTGGCCGCATGGATGAGGACGCGCTCTCCCGGGGCGAGGCGCGCCACGTGCGCGAGCGCGTAGTACGCGGTCAGGTGAGCGACCGCCAGGGTCGCCGCCGAAGGGGCGTCGAGCCCTCGCGGCCGCGGCACCGTCAGCGCCGCCGGTGCGGTCACCCGTGAGCCGAAGCTGCCCTCGACGAGCGCGACGACCTCCTGGCCCACGGCGAGCCCCGACACGCCCTCTCCCACCGCCGCGACCCGACCGGCGCACTCGCCGCCCATCGCGAGCGGAAGAGCCTCCCCGTCCGGCACGGGAATGGCGCCGAGCACGAGGAGGACGTCACGGAAGTTGAGCCCCGCGGCCTCGACATCGATCTGCACCTCGCCGGGGCCCGGCGGCCGCGGGTCCACGGCGCGGAACACCATTCCGTCGAACAGGCCGGGCCGCTCGAGCTCCAGCCGGTAGCTCCGATCGCCTACGGGGACCGCCGCGCGGCCGACCGGCGGCATCGCCGCGGGCGAGAGCCGCGCGACGAAGCGCTCGCCGGCCCGGTGCGCGATCTCCTCCTCGCGCACGTCGGCGCGCAGCTCCGCGGCGAGCGCGTCGATCGCCGCGGCGTCCCCCCGCGCCGCTCCGGCGTCGAGGTCCACCCTCGTGCACCCGAGGGCCGGATGCTCGGTCGAGACCGTCCGGGCGAATCCCCAGAGGAGCGCGGCTCCGGGCGACACGTCCTCGCCGTCCTTGACCGCCTGCGCTCCACGCGTGACGAGCCAGATCCGCGGGAGGTCGCGCTGCCCCGATTTCAGCGCCGCCTGCACCGCGTGGAGGGCGCCCCCCACGTCCCGGCTCTGCGCCTGCTCGAGCGCCGCGGCGCTCGCCTCGCTCGCCGCGGGCTGGTCGAGGCTCCAGAGGTGCACCACCCCGTTGACGTCGCGCTCCCGGACCAGCCGCGCGAGCCCGTCCGCCGACGCGTCCGGCGACGCCGCGCGCACGAGCGTCACCGCGGCTCCGCCCGCTTTCAGCGTCGCGCCGAGCGCCTCCGCCGCCCCGCCCTCGTCCGCGAGGAGCAGCCAACGCCGCGATCCGTCGCGCTTTTCAGCATCTCGCACGTCTCGCGCGTCTCGCGCGTCTCGCGCGCCCCGCTCGAGCGCCGACGGTCGCCACGCCACCGTCAAGAGCCCCTCCGGCTCCGGCTGCGCGGTCTCCTCCAGCCGCCGGACCTGGAAGCCCTTCACCTCGAGCAGGACATGCCCCGCTTCGTCGAGCAGCCGGATGTCCCCCTCGAGCCCCTCGCTCGCGGTGACGCGCGCGTGGCTCCACACCTTGTTGCCCACCGCGCCGCTCCGCTGAACGCTCCTCAGCGCGACCGGGACCATCGGCCCCTTGAGCTCCGCCGCCGGGAGCGCCGCGACGAACACTTGCAGGCACGCGTCCAGCAGCGCGGGGTGCACCACATACGCGGCGGAGCTCCCCGCCGCGTCCGGGAGCGCGATCTCGCCGAGCGCCTCGCCGCGGCCCCGCCAGACCTGCACGACCCCGCGGAACGCGGGGCCATAGCTGAGACCGTGCTCGGAGAGCGACCGGTAGTGAGGCTCCGCAGGCGTGCCCGCATCGCAGCGCGCCCGGATGACCGCGACCGGCGTCGGCGCCGCCTCGGGCGAGGCGGGGGCTCGAACGAGCCGAGCGGTCGCATGACGGCGCCAGGCGCCCGCCGGCTTGCTGGCGATGGTCAGCGCCGCACCGCTGTCCGTCGCGGCGACCACCTGGAACGGGCACGCCGGCTCGTCGAGGACCAGCGCTTCGCGCAGCTGCAGATCTTCCACCGCGACCGGCGCATCGCCGAAGACCTGCGCCGCCGCCGCGAGCGCGATCTCGACGTACGCCGACGCCGGGAGCACGACCGCCTCCTGGACCCGATGATCCCGGTAGAGCGGGAGCTCCTCGAGCCCGATGCTCGTCTCCCAGATCCGGGTCCCGCTCTGCGTGGACAGCTCGTGCGCGTCGCCCAGGAGCGGATGCCCTCGTCGCTTGCGTTGGCGCTCCTTCGGCGCGTGCGCGAGCCAGTAGCGCTGCCGCTGCCACGGATAGCCCGGGAGCGACACCACCCGGCCGCCCGGGTAGAGCGCCTTCCAGTCGACGCGGCACCCGGCGACGAACAGCTGCGCGAGCGCCTCGAGCAGACGAGCCTCGGACGGCTCGTTGCGACGCAGGGACCCGACCGCGAGCACGGCCGGAGCCACGTCGCGAAGGCCTTCGGAGAGCGTGGAGACCATCGTCGGATGGCCGTTCAGCTCGACGAGGAGGTCGTGGCCGTCGCGTGAGAGGGCGAGGGCAGCATCCCAGAAGCGCACGGGCTGCCGCAGGTTCCGCTCCCAGTACGAGGCCCCCAGCACCTCGTCGGTGCGCTCGCCCGTCACCGTCGAGTAGAACGGCAGCTTCGCCCTCCCACCCTGCACCGGCCCCAGCGCGCGCAGCAGGTCCGCTCGCAGCTCCTCCATGTGCGGGCTGTGCGACGCGTAATCCACCTTCACCCAGCGGCAGAACACTCCCTCCTCCGTCAGCCGCCCGAACACCTCTTCCAGCGCCGCCTTGTCACCCGACAGCACCACAAGACGCGGACCGTTCACCGCGCCCACCTCCACCCGACCCTCGTACCCGGACAGCCGCGACCACGCCTCCTCGGCAGACAGCTCCACCACCGCCATCGCCCCGCGGCCGCTCGCGCGCCGCACCAGCTGGCTGCGCAGCGCCACCACCGCAGCCGCCTCCTCCAGCGTCAGCGCTCCGGCCACGTACGCCGCTGCCACCTCCCCCATGCTGTGGCCTACAACCGCCTTCGGCTCCACGCCCCACGACCGCCACAGCGCCGCCAGCCCCACCTGCATCGCGAAGATCGCCGGCTGCACGACGTCCACCTCCGTCAGCTCAGCCTTCTCACCCTCCCCGCGCAGCACCTCGCTCAGCGACCAGTCCACGTGACGGCTCAGCGCCCTCTCGCACTCCCCTATCGCCTCCGCGAACACCGGCTCACGCTCCAGAAGCTCGCGCCCCATCCCCACCCACTGGCCCCCTTGCCCGGGGAACACGAACACCACCTTGCGCCCCGGCGCGGCCTCGCTGGCGAACGCGCCCGCCCCGCCGCCGCCCGCCGCGAGCGCGCTCAAGAGCTCCGCGAGCTCTTGCGGCGTCCCCCCCACGACGGCGGCGCGGTGATCGTGGTGCGTACGCCGCGCGCCCGCGGTGTACGCGAGGTCGCGCAGCGAGGCCTCCGGACGGGCCCGGACGTGCTCCGCCAGCCGCCCCGCCGCTTCCGCGACGGCGGCCGGGCTCTTGGCCGAGAGCGGAACCAGGTACGTCGCGCGCCGCGCGTCGCGCACCGCCTCGTCGGGCGCCGGGGCCTCCTCGACGACCACGTGGGCGTTCGTCCCCGAGAGACCGAACGAGCTCACCCCGGCGCGGCGGGGGTGCGCGCCTCGAGGCCAGGGCACCTCGGTCGTCGGGATGACGAACGGCGTACCGTCGAGCGCGATCCGTGGATTGACCGTCCGGAGGTGGAGGTGCCGCGGGATCTTCTCGTGCTCGAGCGCCAGGATCACCTTGATGAGGCCGGCCACGCCCGCGGCGGCCTCGGTGTGCGCGATGTTCGTCTTCACCGAGCCGATCGCGCACGACGAGCCGTCGCCGCGCGGCGCGCCGAGCACGGCCTTGATCGCCTCGTATTCGATCGGATCGCCGAGCGACGTGCCGGTGCCGTGCGCCTCGACGTACGAGATCTGCTCCGGCGTGACGCGGGCGTTCCGGAGCGCCTGGCGGATCAACGCCTCCTGCGCGAGCACGTTCGGCGCGGTCAACGCGGTCGATCGCCCGTCGTGGTTGACGGCGGATCCGCGCAGCAGGGCGAGGATGCGGTCCCCGTCGCGACGGGCGTCGGACAGGCGCTTCAAGATCACGACGCCGCACCCTTCGCCGCGCACGGTGCCGTTCGCCGCCGCGTCGAACGTCTTGCACCGCCCGTCCGGCGACAGCGCGAGGGTGTTCGCGACCCGGAGCATCGTGTCCGGGGAGAGCAGCAGCGTCACGCCCCCGGCGATCGCCAGATCGCTCTCGCCGACGCGCAGGCTCTGGCAGGCGAGGTGCACGCAGACGAGCGACGAGGAGCACGCGGTGTCGATCAGCGCGTTGGGGCCCTTGAGGTCGAGCGTGTAGGCGATGCGGCCCGCCTCCATGCTCGCCATGTTCCCGGTCGTGCTGTACACGTCGAGCGTGGTGGGGTCCTGCGCGCCCACCTTCGCCGAGTAGTCCTGGCTCCAGTTGCCGATGAAGACGCCGGTGGACGAGGAGCGGAGCGCCTCGGTCACGACGCCCGCGTGCTCGAGCGCCTCCCACGCCACCTCGAGCAAGAGCCGCTGCTGGGGATCGAGGCTCTCCGCTTCCCGCGGCGAGATGCCGAAGAACGCCGCGTCGAACCGGTCGACGCTGTCGAGCATCGCCGCGAAGCGGGTCGCCGGCCGATCCTCGAGCGCGGGCCCTGGGTCCCAGCGATCGGGGAGCACCGGGCGGACAGCGTCGATCCCCTCCGCGAGCACGCGCCAGTAGCCGTCGAGGTCATCGGCGCCGCCGGCGTAGCGGCAGCCCATCCCGATGACCGCGATCGGCTCGGTCTGCCGTCGCTCGCTGGCGTCGACCCTCTTCTTCAGCCTGTCGATCGCGATGAGCGCCCGATCCAGGGCCGTCGTGCTCTCCGTCGTCATCCATCGGTCCCTTGGTCAAGGACGGCCAGGGTCTCCTCGAGCAGCGCCGCCTTCTCCGCTTCGGAGAGGCCGGCGAGCTTGACGCGCATCGCGTCATCTCCCTGATCGTCGCCATCTTCATTCGAGGAAGCGGCTCGCGTGGCGCGCTCCGAGGGCTCCGGCGCGCTCCGCTCCTGCGCCTCCTGCGCGCGGCCGTCCGCGTCGGTGAGGCGGTAGAGCTCGCGGGAGAGGGCGGAGACGTCGGCGTACGTCCACACGAGGGTGGCGGGCAGGGAGAGACCGAGCTTGCTCTCGAGCCGGTTGCGCAGCTCGAGGCCCGAGAGAGAGTCGAGCCCGAGCGCGCGGAAGGGCGTCTCGACGTCGATCCGCGCCGGGTCCGACCGCAACACCTGCGCGATCTCCGATTTCACCAGGCGCTCGATGATGCCGCGCCGCTCGCCGGCGGACGCGCCGGCGAGCGACTCGCGCACCTCGCGACCCGGCCGGACGGCCCCGTCCTTCACGGCCCGGATGAGGTCGGACCAGAACGGCGAGCCGGCGAGGTGCGGGTAGAACTCGATCCACTGCCGCGCGTCGAGCGGCACGATCCCGACCTGCGCTGACGAGGAGGACGAGAGGAGCCGCCCGAGGACGTCGGTCCCCTGCTGCGGCCTGAGATTCCGGAGGCCGCGGCCTTCGAGGCGCGCGCCGCGCCCGCTCTCGGCCGCGGCGAGCCCGACCTCCGAGAACGGTCCCCAGTTGACGGACAGCGCCGGCAGCCCGCGGTGCTTCCGGTGGTGGGCGAGCGCGTCGAGGAACCCGTTCGCGGCCGCGTAGTTCGCCTGACCGGGCGAGCCGATGAGGGAGACGGCCGAGGAGAAGAGCACGAAGAAGTCGATCGGGAGATCGCGCGTGAGCTCGTGGAGGTGCCAGGCCGCGAGCGCCTTCGGCGCCATCACGCGATCGAAGCGGGCGAGCGTCTGCTGCGCGACGAGGCCGTCATCCAGGACGCCGGCGGCGTGAACGACGCCGCGCAACGGGGGCAGCCCGCTCGCGACGTTCGCGAAGAAGGCGTCGAGCTGTGCGCGCGAGGCCACGTCGACGGTCCCGATCGTGACCCGCGCGCCCGCGCTCTCGATCCTTCGTACCGCCTCCTGCTGCGCCGGCGTCGCCGCCCCGCTCCGGCCGAGGAGCACGAGGTGCCGCGCGCCTCTCGTCACCATCCACTCGGCGACGGCGAGCCCGAGGCCGCCGAGGCCGCCGGTGATGAGGTAGCTCGCGGCGGGGCGCAGGGTGACGGCCTTCGCGATCGCGGTCCGCTCCGGAGCCGGCCGCACGAGCCTCGCGACGAACCGCTCACCGGCCCGGTACGCGATCTCGTCCTCGCGACCATCCACCCGCAGCTCCGCAGCGAGCGCCTCCACCTCGGCGTCCAGGTCCGCCCGCGCCGCTCCGGCGCCGAGGTCCACCCGCGTGCACCCGAGCTCCGGGTGCTCGGTCGATGCCGTGCGCCCGAACCCCCAGAGGAGCGCCGCGGCCGGCGATGCTTCCTCCCCGTCCTCCACCGCCTGGGCTCCGCGCGTCACGAGCCAGACGCGAGGGACATCGCGCTGCCCGGATCTGAGCGCCGCCTGCACGGCATGGAGGGCGCCTCCCACGTCGCGCTCCTGCGCCCGCGCCACCGCCGAGGCGCTCGTCTCACCCGCCGCGGGCTGGTCGAGGCTCCAGAGGTGAACCACCCCGTTCACTTCGCCCTCCCGGACCAGCCGCGCGAGCCCCTCCGCCGACGCGTCCGGCGACGCCGCGGGCACGAGCGCCACCGTGGCTCCTCCGGCTCGCAGCCTCGCGCCCAGCGCCTCCGCCACCCCGCCCTCGTCCGCGAGGACCAGCCATCGCTTCGTTCCCTGGGCCTCCGGCGCACGGTCGAGCGACGACGGTCGCCAGCTGACACCCAGGAGCCACTCCGTCTCTGGCTGCTCGAGGCCCTCGAGCCGGTGGACCTTGAGGCCCTTCAGCTCGAGCAGCATCTGGCCCGCCTCGTCGAGGAGACGGACGTCGCCTTCGAGGCGCTCGCCTGACGCGACCCGCGCGTGGCTCCACGCCTTTTTGCCGATGGCGCCGCCTCGGCGAACGCTCTTCACCGCGACAGGCACCATCGGCCCCTTGACCTCCGACGCCGGGAGGGCCGCGAGGAACACCTGCAGGCACGCGTCCAGCAGCGCCGGATGCACCGCGTACTCCGCGGCGCTCCCCGCCCCGTCCGGGAGCTCGATCTCCCCGAGCGCCTCCCCACGCCCGATCCGCAGCCCGACGAGGCCGCGGTAGGCCTCGCCGTAACGGAGCCCCTCTCCGGCGAGGCGGTCGTAGAAGGCATCGACGCTCGTCGTCTCCTCCAGCCGTCGCGCGACGTCTGCGACCGGCGTGGCGGCGGCGAGCGCCGCCTTCGAGGGCCGCGCTCTCACCGTCGCGTGCCGCCGCCAGCTTCCGCCCTGGAAGCTCGATATCGTGAGGGAGGCCGCCCCCGGCTGCTCGGCCATGACCGTCTGCACGGTGCACCCCGCCTCGTCGAGGACGAGCGCCTCATGGATGGCGAGCCCCTCCAGCACGAACGGCTTCGCTCCGTACACGTGCGCGGCCGCCGCGAGCGCGACGTCGATGTACGCCGCCGCGGGCAGCACCACCACGTCCTCGACGCGGTGGTCCGCGAGGTGCGCCGGCTCCGCGCGGTACAGCGTCGTCTGCCAGAGGGTCGCGCCGCGCTGGGTCGACACGCTCGTCGGCGCTCCGAGGAGCGGATGGACGCCCGGGCGCCTCTGCTCGGCGCGCCTCTTCGCCTCGATCCAGTGACGTCGCCGCTGCCATGCGTACGCCGGCACGGAGACCACCCGCCCGGCGGGATAGAGCGCTCGCCAGCTCACGCCGCAGCCGGCCACGTGCAGCGCGCCGTAGCTCTCGAGCAGGCGCGCGTGCGCGTCCTCATCGCGCCGGAGCGACGACACGACCACGGCGTCCTTGCCGCTGGCGGCGAGCTCGCGAAGCCCGTCCTCGAGCGTGGTGCCCACCGTGGGATGGGGGCTCTGCTCGACGAAGGCGCTGAATCCGTCGGCGTGGAGCCGCTGGATGGCGTCCCAGAAGCGCACGGGCTGCCGCAGGTTCCGCTCCCAGTACGAGGCCCCCAGCACCTCGTCGGTGCGCTCGCCCGTCACCGTCGAGTAGAACGGCAGCTTCGCCCTCCCACCCTGCACCGGCCCCAGCGCCCGCAACAGGTCCGCTCGCAGCCCCTCCATGTGCGGGCTGTGCGACGCGTAGTCCACCTTCACCCAGCGGCAGAACACTCCCTCCTCCGCCAGCCGCCCGAACACCTCTTCCAGCGCCGCCTTGTCACCCGAGAGCACCACGAGACGCGGACCGTTCACCGCGCCCACCTCCACCCGACCCTCGTACCCGGACAGCCGCGACCACGCCTCCTCGGCAGACAGCTCCACCACCGCCATCGCCCCGCGGCCGCTCGCGCGCCGCACCAGCTGGCTGCGCAGCGCCACCACCGCAGCCGCCTCCTCCAGCGTCAGCGCTCCGGCCACGTACGCCGCTGCCACCTCCCCCATGCTGTGGCCCACCACCGCCTTCGGCTCCACTCCCCACGAACGCCACAGCGCCGCCAGCCCCACCTGCATCGCGAAGATCGCCGGCTGCACGACGTCCACCTCCGTCAGCTCAGCCTTCTCACCCTCCCCGCGCAGCACCTCGCTCAGCGACCAGTCCACGTGACGGCTCAGCGCCCTCTCGCACTCCCCTATCGCCTCCGCGAACACCGGCTCACGCACCAGAAGCTCGCGCCCCATCCCCACCCACTGGCCCCCTTGCCCGGGGAACACGAACACCGCCTTGCGTACGAACGCGGGCGCGCGGCCCACGACGACGCCGGGGGGCGCTCCACCCGCCGCGAACGAGGCGAGCCGCGCGGCGAGCTCCGCTCCCGAACCGCCGACGATCGCCGCGCGGTGCGGGTGATGTGTGCGGCGCGTGCTCGCCGTGTAGCAGACGTCCGCGACCCGCGACGCCGGCCGCCCATCGAGCGCGGCGGCGTAACGGCCGGCGAGCTCGCGCAGCGCCTCGCCGTTCTTCGCGGACACGGTGAGGAGCTGCGCCACGCGGCCGGTTTGCGCCCGGATCGCCACGCCAGCCTCATGGAGCGAAGCGAGCGCTTCGAGGATCGTCTCGGGCTCCGTCCGATCGCGGTTGCCGGAGGCGACGGCGAGGGCGCGCGCGCCGGCGCGTGCGGCGGTGTCCTCGATGGCACGTCCGAGGAGCGGGTGCGGGCCGAGCTCGACGAAGGCGGCCGGTCCATTCGCGAGCAGCGCCTCGATCGCCTGCTGGAGGCAAACTGGCTGCCTCAGGTTCCTGGCCCAGTACTCCGGCGAGCCCGTCTCCGGGGGAGGCGCCGCCGACCTCTCGCCTGCGAGAACCGTCGAGACCATCGGCACCTGTCCAGGGCGCGGGCGGATACCCTGCAAACGCTCCGGGAGCGCGCGCGCGACAGGATCCATCGCCGGGCAGTGCGAGGCGTAGTCGACATTGACCCGCGCCGTATGGATCCCTCCGGCCGAGAGGCGAACCAGCGCCCGTGCGACCGCGCCCTCGTCGCCGGCGAGCAGGGTAGAGCGCGGGCTGGTGAAGGAGGCGACCGCGAGCGCGTCCCCCTCGTCTGCTGCACGGAGCGCTTCACCGGCGGGGAGGCCGACGAGGAGCATCCCACCGCCGGGAGCCAGCGCGCGCAGGAGGGCGCTCCGCTCGCACACGACGCGCGCCGCGTCTTCGAGGGTGAGGATGCCGGCGATATGACAGGCGGCCACCTCGCCCTGGCTCGCGCCGACCACCGCGTCTGGCTCGATCCCGAGCGATCGCCAGAGCGCAGCGTAGGCGACCTGGATGGCGAAGAGCGCGGGCTGGACGCGGTCGACGCGGTCCATCGAGGGGTCGCTGCTGCAGAGCGCCTCGATCACGGACCAGCCCGCGAGCTCGCGGATCACCGCGTCGCACGCCTCGAGCTTGGCGCGAAACACCGGCTGGGCGCGCATGAGAGCGACGCCCATGCGCGGCGACTGCGCGCCTTGCCCGGGGCAGACGAAGACGACCCGAGGCGCCGCCGAGGCGGGCTCAGGCAGGCGGTCGAGCCGCTCCAGCAACCGCTCGCGGAGCGTCGCCGCGCTGTCTGCGACGACCGCGACCCGGTGCGCGCCGCTGCCCAGCCGCACGACCGGCTCGGTCGGAGCCAGGCCCGCAGCGTCGGGGCCCTGGTTCCCGTTGGCGGCGAGCTCGACGATGCTCCGCCGGAGCGCATCGGGGCTCTCCGCCGCGATGGCCCAGAGCCGCGCAGCGCTCTCGGGGTGCTCTTCGAGCACCATGTGACAATTCGTGCCGCCGAACCCGAACGAGCTGACGCCGGCGATGCGCCGCTTGCCCGGCGCGCCCGGCCACGGCTCGAGCTCGCGCTGGACACGCAGACGAAGCGCCTCGAACGCGATGTGGGGATTCGGGGTCTCGAAGTGGAGGTTCGGCGGCAGCGTCCGGTGATGGAGCGCGAGCGCGACCTTGATGAGCCCGGCGATCCCGGCGGCGGCCTCGGTGTGCCCGATGTTCGTCTTGACCGATCCGATCCGCAGCGGTCCGTCGGCGGGACGCGCGCCGCCGAGGACGGCGCCGAGCGCCCCGGCCTCGATCGGGTCGCCGAGCAGCGTCCCGGGACCGTGCGTCTCCACGTAGCCGACCTCGGCAGGGTCGACGCCCGCACGCTCGTACGCCTCGCGCAAGACGGCCTCCTGCGCGCTCGGGTTCGGGGCGGTGAGACCGTTGGAGAAACCGTCGTTGTTGACCGCGCCGTCGGCGACGACACAGTAGATGCGGTCGCCGTCGGCGAGCGCGCGCGACAGCCGCTTGAGGACGACGAGCCCCGCTCCTTCGCCGCGCCCGTAACCGTCCGCGCGCGCGTCGAACGCCTTGCAGCGGCCGTCCGCGGACAGCCCGCCGAACTTCGACATCGCTATGGTCGAGAGCGGGGAGAGCATCAGGCTGACGCCCCCCGCGAGCGCGAGCTCCGACTCTCCGGCTCGGAGGCTCTGACAGGCCAGGTGCAGCGCGACGAGCGATGAGGAGCACGCCGTGTTGACCGTCAGGCTGGGCCCCTGCAGGCCGAGCACGTACGAGATCCGGGCGGCGACGATGGAGGTGTCCTGCCCGGTCGCGGTCGGCTGTTGGATCTGGGACGGGTCGCCGTCGAGGAGGCGCGCGTAATCGGTCCACATCGCGCCGACGAACACGCCCGCCGCGCGACCGATCAAGGCCGCCGGAAAGATCGCTGCGTCCTCGAGCGCTTCCCACGCCAGCTCGAGGACGAGGCGCTGTTGCGGGTCCATGTGATCGGCCTCGCGCGGCGAGATGCCGAAGGCGGCTGCGTCAAAGCGATCGATCTCGTCGAGAAACCCACCGTACCGCGCGTGCGTCTTCCCCGGGCTGGCGAGGTTCGCGTCGTAGAATCGATCGATGTCCCAGCGATCGCGCGGGACCTCGCGGATCGCGTCGCCGCCCGTCCGCAGGAGATTCCAGAACGCGTCCGGGGTCGCCGCTCCACCCGGGAAGCGACACGCCATTCCGATCACGGCGATCGGCTCTTTCGGCCCGATGCTCCGCTTCGGCTCCGCCGCTCTGGCCATCGCGGAGGGCTCCGAGCCGAGGCGCTCTGCGAGTCGCTCGATCGTCGGACATTCCCAGAGGAGCGTCGCCGGCAGGGCACGCCCGAGCCAGATGCCGAGCCTCGCGATCAGGGCAGTCGCCCGCGCGGAGTCGACCCCGAGCTCGCGAAAACGCTCGCGCGTATCGAGCCCGCTGGCATCGACGTTCAGCGACGTCGCGAGATCGTCGACCAGCCAGCGCGCAATGGCGGACGCGTCCGGTCTGTTCACGGACGCCTCGCAAGGCCTGGCTCGCACCGCGCGCCGTCCTGCGCATCTCGGTGCAACGGTTCGAACGAAGGCGACTTTGATTGAAGTGAGGTGGGAGTCCCCCGCAGACGAGACGTCACGGACGATATTTAGCAGCTCTGTTGCGGAAGTCTATCGGTTTCACGACAACTGAGTGACATCTGGCTTGACAGCATTCGTGCGGCATTGCTGTCGATCGGTGCGCAGAACGAGCCATCGCGCGCGCGATCCGGACGCGACGAGACCAGTTCATCTCGGACACAGACGAGCGGAGCCGTTACAGGAACACGCGGTGTCCGCGACGCGCGACGGGGAGCATCGAGCACCTCCCTGCGGCTCGAGGCCCCTCAGCTCCGCAGATCTGTGAAATAGTCGAAGCTCGGGTTGGCTCCCTCGAAGATGACACCCAGCGAGCGCCGCAGGACCGAGGTGTCGTCCTCGTTCGCGTAGGTGGCGACGTAGTTCTCGCGGTGCTTCGAGCCCTCCTTCACCCAGGCCGTCGCGTGCTGCAGGTCGAGCTGCGGGAGGTGCTCGGGGTACTTCGCGGCGTGGTTCTGGAGGAAGGCCGACAGACGGTCGCGGCTCTGCTTGAAATCGGGCGCCGTGATGCACAGCGATCCGCCGACGCCGGGCTCCCCGAAGGTGTGTACCATTCCGTAGCTGATCTGTTCGTGCCAGCCGGTGATGATCTCGCGCAGGCGCGCCGCGCGCTCGAGCTCGTCGCCGCCCTCCTCCGACACGATCTCGTGCATCCGCGCCACGTCGCGGCGAAACGCCGGAATGGATCCGCCATAGAGCTGGATGCCGAGGGCATCTGGGTGAAGGAGCTTCGACGCCGCCTGCGCGAACGAGGCGTAGACCCAGGTCTTCCAGAACTGCTTGTGGACCTCGCGGTGGCGCGACGCCCGGATGCTGCCGCTGACGAGCCGATCCACCTGCTCGAGCTCGCCGAAGAAGTCGCGCTCGACGCCGCGGAACCGCTCGGGCGAGAAGTCGCCGTCCGCCAGCGCCTGCCGCGCGAGCGGGATGAAGCGCGCGATGAACGCGCAGGTGAGCAGGACGCCGCTCGAGTAGAGCGCGTCGACGAAGCCCGCGGCGTGCGGCGTGAGGATGAACCGCTCGCCGAGGATCGTCTTCGACGTGAACTGAACACGATCGGTGCGGTTGTACTCTCGAATTGCCTCGGCGCCCCTCAGGTGCTCCGCCACCGTGGGGAAGCGCTCGATGAAGCGCCAGAACTCGTCCTTTGGCGACGTGCTCGGGTCGAGCGGGTAGGCGTCCCGATCGAGCACCAGGCCGACGCTGGTCACGCCGTTGTCGAACGGGATGATCCACATCCAGGCACCATGGAAGACGTGGTGCTGGGTGCCGTTGAAGCGATTGAACCGGAAGTTCGCGTGGGGCCCGCCGAGCAGGTCGTTCGTGGGGCGAACATTGCGGAAATGGCTGAAGATGACCCGGGTGTTCGTCTTGAGGCGCGGGACCGGATCCCGGAGGTCGAACTTGTCGGCGAGGAACGAGGCATGGCCCGACGCATCGACGACATACTTCGCCCGCACGACGTGCTCGCCGTCCGCGCGCCGGAGCCTCAGCTCCACGCCGTCGGCGCGTGTGTCGAAGTCGACCACCTCCGTGTGGTCCGTGTAGTCGACCCCATAAGCGGGGAGGCGCGACGTGAGAAAGCCGTCGACGTCTGCGCGCATCCAGTGGCAATCAGGGCCCTGGGGCAAGAGGAGCGTCTCGAGCATCAGCTCCTCGTCCGGCGAGACGGGCCGCCCCTCGTGGTTGTACGCGAACCAGAAATGCTGCTTCGGCCACGCCGTGAGGCCATTCTCCTTGCAGCCGAGGTAATGGCAGACCTGCGCCAGCTCGGGGACGCCGTAGGCCCGGCCGAGGTGGCGCAGGAGGATGCTCGTCGTCGGAAGGGTCGACTCGCCGATCGCGAAGCGCGGATGGCTCTTGCGCTCCACGACCAGCGTGCGTGCGCCAACGCGGCCCAGGCAGAGCGCGACGGACGCGCCCGCGATGCCGCTACCGATTACGACGATATCGTATGAGTTTTCCATTCCGTTCCCCGATTGATGTGGTCGCCACGCCGAACGCGACACGGCAGGTCGCTCCTGCTCGTTGAACCTCGGTTCCGCGCTCTTCCGCTGAAGGTCATCGCCGGCCACCCAGGAAGGCGGGCAGCGTGTGGCGCACGTACAGGAGGTCGCGCAGCACGTCTTCGCCAGCCTCGACGATCGCCACGTACCGCATGTCGCGCACGAGCTTCCCGAGGAGGGACTCCTCCGTGTAACCGAGCCCGCCGAGCGCCTCCGCGCCTACACCCGCGACGCGCCCGCCGAGCTGGCCGCACATCATCTTGGCGACCAGCACGGACTTGAGCGACCCGATGTGCAGGAAGGCTTCCGGCGCGTCGGGGCGCCGCATGACCTCGTCGAAATCCCGCGCGGCGACGCGGCAGAGGCTCGCCATCGTCTCGAGCTCCGCCTGCATCTGGCCGATCTTGGCCCCGAAGACGTCGTTCTCGAGGAGCTGCTTGCCCTTGACTTCCTTGCCTCTCGCGTAGTCGAGGCAGACGTCTCGGATGCGACGGCCGATCCCCACGGCCGACGCCGCCATGAGCGTTCGGCTCGCGTTGAGGCCGACCTCCAGGATACGGAGGCCGTTTCCTGGCAGAGGGGGATCGGCGGAGCAGCCGCGCAGCGCGATCTCGTACGTGCCGGCTGCCCGGACGCCCACGGTGGGCCAGCGCCGCAAGATCTCGACCCCCTCCGAGCTGCCCGGGACGACGAAGGCGGCGAACCGAGCACTGTCACCGCTCATTGCGCCATAGATGATGAAGTAGTCGGCCAGCGCGGCGTTCGTCGAGAAGAACTTCTCGCCGTTCAGGCGAAAGCCGCCGTCGACCTTCTCCGCCACCGTCCCGAGGCGTATGAGCTCACTCCCGGCCACGCGCTCGCTCGCCATCGTGGCCCCGAAGGTGCCCGAGCGGGCCATTTCGGTGAGGTAGGTTCGCCGCTGCGGCTCCGTGCCGTAGAGCTGGATGGGAGTGGACGAGAGGATCGGCAAGAAAAACGCGAACGCCAGGCCGGCATCTGCGTACGCCAGGTCGATGACGACGTCGACGCTCTCTTCGAGCGAGAGCCCGTGCCCGCCGTACGCGCGCGGAATCCACCAGTTGGCGAGGTTCTTGGCGCGAAACGCCTCGTAGATGGCGTGCGGGATCTCGTCGGGGGCGTCGAGCTCCTGCTCGCGTCCGACGACCTGCTCGTCGATGAACGTCTGGACGTGCTCGCGGAACATCTCCGCCATCGATTTCACGAAGCCGCTCTCCCTGCTCGTCGTGGACGCTTTGTGTGTTACACCTTTCAGCCGTGAGGCTGTACCCCGCGCTTGCGGCCTCTCCTCGATGCCGCCGGGGACGACGCGTCGGCGGGAAGCACGGCGACCAGGTCCGTGTCTTCAGCGCCGGCCCTCCTCGCCGTCAGGCCGTGTAGGCGCTCCGATCCGGTGAATGCTTCTCCGTGTCAGTGGAGCTGCGCGACGCGGTCGCCTCGACCCGACGCTCCCGCGCGTCATAGTAGTTGCAAACCGACGCCACGACGTGGCGAGGCGGCACGAACGGCATCCGCGAGTGCCCGACCTTGATGTTGTCGATCATCAGGATGTCGCCGGGCTGCCATTCGAACACGGTGGTGTTCTTCCAGATCACGGCGTTGAGCTCGGTGTGCATCTCGAGGGAGACGTCCATGCGCTTGCCGTCTTTGAACAGGAAGTAACGATAATTCTTTCTGAAGAAAGGAACGCAATTTCGAAGGATGAAGTCGAAGGCCGACAGCGGCACGACACGACAGAGCATCGCCATCTTGCGATCGGCGCCGGGCACCCCGTGGTAGTTGCGGAAGAAGTAGTGTATCGACGGGACGGTCCAGAAGCACGAGAACGCGGTCTCTCCGGTCATCGGATGCGCGACCACGCAGGGGCCCTTCGTCACGAAGCTGAGCTTCCCGCCGTTCCAGGACCATTCGAGGTCGAATTTTTTGCAGATCTGATCGATCTCGGCGCGATCCAGCGTGTTGAAGTTGGACCGCACGGCATCCTCGCTCATCTGATCCGTGACCTTGCAGAAGAACGCTCCCTGAAGCATCTCCTTCGTCGCGGGCGTCAGCTCTCGGTAGGCGGCCACACAGTCGTGCAACGGCGTCTGTCCGCCCAGCGGCGCGCGCTGCAGACACATGAACCCCAGGACGCCGGGTCGCACGCTGCTGAAAGCCTGCTCGGTGTGGGGCGGCACGGGCAACGGGGCTTCCGTGCTCGAGGCATTCACGACCCCCTCGACGACGGGACGACGATAGTTGTCGGTGAGGTGCGGGTACGCACGGTAGTCCAGGCCGAGCGCGTTCATCACGTCGACAAAATGGGCGGCCTCCCGGTACGGCGTGCCGCGGAGGAGGATCGCGCCGTGGGTGGTGAGCTGGCCCAGGACCCACGCGCGCTGATCTCGCAGCAGCGAGGTCATGGACTCCGCCGACAGGGATTGTGCTGGCTCGATGACCAACGGCAGATGCTTCACCCCGGTTGGCCAGCTGCTTTCACCGGGCAGGAGCCCGCGAGAGGTCAATTCAACCATCGTCCGTTCCCTATGCCGCGTTGCCAGACTGCCGGATTGCCACAGGCATCATCCGTTCCGTGTCACATTGCCACAACGTAGTAGCATTGCTCACGCCGCGCAAGCGCTTTCACACTCGATACGGACCAGAGCATCCGCGTAAGCATCGGCATAAGCATCCGCGGAATAAGCATCCGCGGATCGCCGACGTGTCGCCCAGGTCTCGCCCGGTGTACTCGGCCGTGATTCTTCACGTTTCAGGCGCCGCAGCGGGCGCCTGAACCTGAGGTTGGGCGGCACAACCCTCGATGTGATCGGCAGATCTGGATCTTTCGCGTCGGAGCGAAATTTCAATGGCAAAGCAGAGAGGCGCGGCTGTGGGGATTGAAGGCTTGTGAGGCGCCCTGTCAAACCTGCAGATCGCATGATGACGAGCGCCGGCGGCGCGGGAACTCTACATCCACCTCGGCCCCCTCTCCCTGATCCGGACCGACTCCCATGGTGAGGGGCACCGGCCGCTCAGGAGATACCGACCACGAGCAGGGATCGAGCTCGAAGCGAACTCCATTTCTGAGAGGGAGCAGCGATCTCGACCGGGCGGACGGCCGCAGATCCTCGGCACCGGCGAGGTCATGCTCTAGCTGCCGTCGACGTACATTCGCAGTCGTATCGACGGACAGGCCGGCGCGGCGACGCGGCGACGCGGCGACGCGGCGACGCGGCGACCAGAGGAGTCGTGGCGCCTCGCTCGAGCACGTCAGCGTGTCGCTCGGGCACGGGAGCGTGCAGCCGAGCTACCGCGACATCCGCGCCTGCCTCATCGAGCCGAGCGCGCAACGCTGGCCAGGGATCTCGGGCCTAGTGTAAGCCCAAGAGATCATTCGCACCCCCGGCAAGAATTGAACTTGCGACCTTCGGTTTAGGAAACCGCTGCTCTATCCACTGAGCTACGGGGGCAGGGGCACAGCCGCTATGGGCGCCGGACCCTGGCACACCTCGCTTCTCGCATCAAGCCAGATCCACGGCCACCCCTCGACCAGCCCGCTCCTTCGCCGCCGCGCGCTCTCCGCCAGGCTCCGCGCGCCTCGATCATGTCCACGGCTCTCCCCAGAGCGCCGCCCCGATCGCCAGCGCGATCCCGCCCCGCGCCAGCGCCGCCCGCAGCACCGCCACGGCGCGCTCGCGGTTCCCCCGCACCACCCGGGCGATCTGCCGCGTGCCCCGGTAGGCGTGGTTTGGCCTCACCACCTCGACCTGCACCTCGTCCCCGAGGCCGAGGTCGATCCTCTCCCCCATCCCCCGCCCGCCGCGCGCAGCGCTCCTCCCCCGTGCGGCCTGCTCTTCCCCGGGTTCTCCCGGCTCCCCCGCCTCACCCTTCTCTTCGACCTCGACCTCTCCCGCGAAGTCACCCCCCTCGCCCGCCGCCATCGGCCCCCGCGGCAGCGTCAGCACCCTCGCCAGCGCCACCGCGTCGACCACGAACAGCGCCCCCACCGCCGCCAGCCCCATCGCCGCCACGGCGCGCCCCAGCTCGGGCGCCAGCGGCGCCCCGAAGACCGCCCGCGCCATCAGCACGGCCAGCGCGATCACCATCGAGGTCGCGGCCCACACGGCGCGCCGGTCGGCCCCAGCCACGATCGAGCCTGCCCGCGCCCTGCCGACGCGGTTCGCCGCGAGCAGCACCGCCGCGAGCGCCGGCACGAACGGCAGCGAGAACACGGCGCCGAACGCCGCGCCGATGATCATCCCCGCCGGACCGAGCACGAGCCCGATGGTCATGCCGTTCACGACGCCGGCCACGCCGATGGCCCACAGCGCGAGCAGGCTCGCCATGAGCGGCCCTCGTCGGGTCCACCGTCCCGGGCCATCCATCCACGCCGCGCCGTCCCCCCACCCCGCGCCGGCGCTCGACGTCACCGCCGCGCTGCCGGCCCCGACGCCTCCGATCCGCCTGGTCAGGTAGCTGCCCAGCAGCGCCGCGACCACGGGCGTCACGGCCGCGAGCAGGTAGCGGGGCGCGTTGTCGGCGATGTGGAAGCTGTCCGCCGTGAGCCAGCCGCCCACGAGCCCGATGGCCCCGAACGGGACCACGAGCGACACAGGAGCATCGGGCGACATGGACTCGGACGTTGAACGCGGCATCTCGAAACCTCCGGCTCGTTCGTTCCCCTTCGACGCGCTTGCCCCCGGGAAGCTTCCAGCGCCCTGGCTCGCCGCCCGACCTTCCATCCTCTCACCACAGCGCACCACGCGCGCTGCACGCGCGCCCCACGCTGCCCGCTCTGCGCGCCTCCCCGCGCCGTCGGCGCGCCCCGCATCGGCTCGCCCTGCACACCCTCAGCCCGCCCCCGCCTGCGCGTGCGGGTAATGGCTGAGCGCCACCAGGTTGCCCTCGGGATCGCGCGCGTACATCGAGTAAGCGCTCTCCCGCTCGATCGCCACGCCCGCCTCGACCAGCCGGCGGCGCCACGCCTCCCGCTCGGACGGGCCGATCCCCAGGGCGACGCAGTGCCAGCCTGGCGCCTCGTCGGCGCGCGTCGGCCCGGCGGCCGCCGCCCGTTCCACGGCCAGAAATGCGCCGCCCCCGAGCTCGAGCCACACCGACCGCGGCGCTCCGGCCTCGTCCGTCCAGCGCCGAACCACCGGCAACCCGAGGACGCCCGCGTAGAACCGCTCGGCCCGGTCCAGATCGCGCACGACCACGGCCAGGTGATGGACCGACAGCGACGGGAGCGGCTCGCTCATGCGGCCCCCTCATCTCAGCGCCTTTCGCGCGGCACCGCACCTGAAAAGCCGCACGTCCCTCGCCTCGCCGACGCCGGGCGCCCGATCGCCGCCGCGACCTCACCGCCGCGACCTCGACCCCGCGACCTGCCTTGCCCCGGCAGGGCGCCTCGTCTATGGTCCCGCTCGCGGACGCTCCGCCCGGGGAGTCGCACAGTCCGGTAGTGCACGAGCTTTGGGTGCTCGTTGTCGCGGGTTCAAATCCCGCCTCCCCGACCCTTTTCAGCGAACCCCTTCCCCTCGCGAGCCCGGCGGGCCTCGGCCCTGCCGCTCGCCTCTCATCGCCCTCGCCCCGCGTGCGTCTTACTTGGCCCCCTCGGGCTCGCCGCGCATAGTCCCCCCGATGTGGACGCACGGAAAGATCATGCTCGGCGCCTGCCTCTCCCTGTCCGTCCTCGCGGGGTGCGGCGGGCAGCAGGCGACGGGTCGAGCCGCGGCCCCGGCGCCGCGGGCGTCGAGCGCGGCCCCGGCCAGGCAGGCGGCGCCGGCTGGGCAGCTCGCCCGCGCCGACGTCGAGCGCGTCCTGGCGCAGGGGCCGCCCTGGATCCTGCGGCGCGTGCCGGTCGAGGAGGTCATCCGGGCTGGCGCGTTCATCGGCTGGAAGATCCTCGCGCTGCCCCCGGACTGGAGCGGCATCGAGCTCAAGCCGGGCGACGTCGTCACCCAGGTGAACGGCACCGCGCTCGAGCGCCCTGACGACCTGTTCGCGGCCTATCGCGCGCTGGCCAGCGCGAACGAGCTCAAGATCGCGTACGAGCGCGAGGGCGCCGCGCGCGAGCTCGTCATGCCCATCTTCGGGCCCCCCTCCAAGGAGACCCTCCAGGCCTTCGAGAGCGACAGCCCTCCGCGTCGCCCCACCACGGCCCGGCCGCGGGGAACGACGGTCATCGAAGAGGAGACGGACAGCGGCACGTCGTTCGAGAGCGACGAGCTGTGAAGCCAGCGCCGGTCGCGGCGTCCCCCGCCGCGCCGGCGCCGATCGCCACATCACATGTCGAGCGCCAGCCCCAGGACCCACGTCGACGTACCGACGTGCATCTGCGAGCTCGATCCGAGCCCGTCCAGGTTCGCGTACATCCACTCGCCAAACAGGTACGTATGGTTGATGCCCGTGGACTCGTCGAGCTGGGAGGCGGAGCGCCGGTCTAGCCAGTTCAGCGCCAGCGCCCCGCCGAGCGCGAGGTGCGTGCCCCAGCTGATGCCCTCTCCCCTCACGCCCTCGTGCTCCGCCGTGCCGGAGGCCTTCCCGGCGTACCACAACCCCATGCCGAGGCCTGCCTTCGCGTAGGGCACGAAGGGGATCCCTGTCTTTCGCATCAGCTCATCGAACCGGGCAACCGCGGACAGGTGCATGGGCATGACGGTGAGCGACGTATCCTCCGCCGACCGGTCGGCCGTGCCGGCGACGAACCCCTTGTCCGAGGCCGACGTGTACCCCCAGCCGAGCCCCGGCCCGATCGCGCCCACGTAGGGGATGCGAAGCGGCAGCCAGTCGAGCTCCAGGCCGAAGTAGAACAGGGGGCCATCTCCGAACGTCGTCGCGTAAGGGCCCGTCCCGCCCCCGGAGAACTCCTCGTCCACCTCGGGGGAGTAGGCGCCGAAGCGCAGCTCGAACGCGAAGCTCTGAGGCGAGCCGTACCGCTCGCTGTTGTGGATGCTCGACCGGTCGTGCCGCCGCCAGTCGGTGTCGGGAGCGCGCACCTGCGCCGAGGCGGCGCTGGCGACGAGCAGCGCGGCGCCACCGGCAAGGCACGCCGCGGTGATCCGAGTGAAATGGAGTTTCATCCATGCTCCTGCGTGGAGGGGCGCGCGCGCCGCCGCCGAGTTCTGCGCCACATTCCCAGGGCAGCGCCGGCCACCATCGCGCCGAGGGGCACCGGGAGCCACCGGCCTGCCCCTACCGGCCCCGCCACACTGCAGAAGCCCCCGCCCGCCTGGCCTCCGGCCTCCCGGTACAGCTCGAAGAAGCTGTCCACGTCCACCGGCACCCCGCACGCGAGTTGCGACATCACGCCTGGATTCCCGATGTTGTCGTAAGCGGCTACGCCGACGACATAAGAGATGCCATTCTCGAGGCCTGACGCCTCACCCGCGCTCGCCCTTCCCACCCGGCCGCATGGAACCAGCGAGGCATCCGGGATCTCTCCTGGAACGAGCACCGACGAGCCACAGCTGGAGTCGCCGTCCCCGCCGTCATCTCCTCCGTCGCCTGCACCGCCCCCACCGCCAGCGCCGCCGCCTGCACCACCCCCACCGCCAGCGCCGCCGCCTGCACCGCCAGCGCCGCCGCCCGGTGAGCTCACGACGTTGCTGTCGCAATAGAAGTAATGGCCGAACGTGTCATCGTCGGACGACAACGAGTACTCGACGATGAGCCGGGTATCGCCACTGCCCACCTTCACGTCCGACGGCGGCCTCGGGCCGAGCAGATCCATCCTGGTATCCGTCCAAACGGCAGAGTCGCCCTCACTCACGTCGTCCTGGAAGGACTCCTGGCGCAGGAAGTAGATCGACACAGGGCGCGCGCTGGTGCTCGGGCCGGGGTCCTTGCAGTCCGGCGCGCGGAGCGCGCTCGCGATCTTCTCGACAGGCACGCGGAACGTGAGCGTCGTGTCCAGATCGGACCGGGCCTCGATCTGCGTGCAGCCGCCGTCGCTGTCGCGCTCCGTGCGAAGCCTGCAATCCACCTTCTCGCTCACCCACACGGACAGCGTATCGCCGCGCGAGAAGCTCCCCTGGGACAGCGTGATCGTGAACAGGAGATCGTTGTCGGTGAGGCAGTCCTCGCGGCTGATCCACAGCGGAAACTTCGAGGTAGGGCGCCGGTCCCCGGTGCGCTCGACGTCGGTGCTGATCGCCACCGTCGCGCCGGCCCGGCTCGCGCCTCCGGCGAACGCCGCCGCCGCGAGGGCCCCCGCGCACAGCCGGGCCCGGAACCGCCGCCCTCGCGGCGGTGGCCCGATGAGAAAGCTTGTCTTATCCATGCGCGCGTCCTTTCAGCACAGCTCGTACCACGCCGCAAATACCTCGCACGGCCTTTCAAGTCAGGGGAAATCACGCGCACCGCCCGAGCCGGATGACGAGCTGGCCGGCGCAGCTCGCCGTTCCTGACAAGTTGTCAGCGGCACCTCCGCGCCGCAGCACGTCCGCACCTCCGCCCCGCGGCACCTCCGCGCCGCCCAGCAGCGAAGCGCCGGCGCCCCATCGCCCGCCACCGCCGGACGAGCCGCGTGGCCATCGATACACGCGCGTTCAGCGAAGCTCGGCTAGGTTGATCTCGGTGGATCCGACCGACGCCGCTCCCCTGGAGCCGAGCGCGAAGGAGCGCGCCTCTGCGCCGGAGGAGGTGCGCCCCGGGCAGCTCAACACCCGCAAGAGCAGCACGCCTGCGCCCGGGCCAGCCCCGTCGGTGCGCCCGACCTCGAACCGGCCCAGCCGGCTGCCGCCGAGCGTCGCCCCGCCCAGCACGGACACCGCCGTCCTCGGCGTCGCCCTCACCCGCGTCGAGCTGCACCGGACCGCGCTGCTCTTCTGCCTCCTCTTCCTCGCCGCCCTCATCTTCGTCGTCGGCCGCTCGGCGCGCGACGCGCTCTTCCTCACCAGGTTCCCCGTCACCTGGATCGCGCCGATGTGGCTCGTGTACGGCGCCGCCTCCGCGGTCGCCGCGCTCGCCTACGGCCGCGTCGCCCGCCGCCTGCCGCGCGCCCGCCTGTGCGTCGCCTTCGCCCTCTTCGGCGCGGTGACCTTCGCGGCGCTGCGCGTCCTCATCGGCCAGGAGGTCCGCGCCGCCTACCTCGTCTTCTACATCTGGTCCGAGATCATCGCGAACTTCACCGGCGTCCTCGTCTGGGCCGTCGCCCAGGACCTGCACGACCCCCGCAGCGCCAAGCGCCTCTTCGGGCTGATCGGCAGCGGGCGCGTGGTCGGCACGGTCGCCTGCGGCTTCGCGACCGGCGGCGCGGTCACCTGGATTGGCACCGAGAACCTGCTGTTCGTGCTCATCGCGGCGCTCCTCGGCATGGCCGCGCTCACGATGGTGCTCGAGCGGCGGCACCCGCTGGAGCGGCCCCCCTCCGGCGCCGAAGCGCTCCTCCAGGCCCGCCTCCCGCGCATGGAGCTGTGGCGATCGCGCTATGCGCTGGCGATCGCGCTCCTGACCCTCGTCCTCTTCGGCGTCCTCACGGTCGGCGACTACCAGTTCAAGGCGATCGCCCTCACCGCCTACCCGGACCGCGACGATCTCGCCCGGTTCATGGCGTTCCTCTACGGCGCCGTCGGCGTGCTCGGCCTCGTCGTGCAGCTCGGCGTGACGCCGTGGGTCCTCCGGCGCCACGGCGTGCTCGGCGGGCTGCTGGCGATGCCGGCCGCGTTCACCGCGAGCACCGTCGCGCTGATCGCGAGCCCCTCGCTCGCCTTCGCCGCCATCCTCAAGCTGAGCGACAACGCGCTCCAGTTCACGATCTACGACGCGACGACGCAGCTGCTCTTCTTTCCGTTCCCGCCGGCGCTCCGGGAGCGCGTGCGGACGCTCGTCTCCGCGATCGCCAAGCCCCTCGGCTACGGCCTCGGCGCGCTGGTCCTGCTCGCCCTCGCGCCCGCCGCCGCGAAGGGCCCCGCGCTCGTCGACGACGCCGCGCTGATCGGCCTGTACTCCCTCCCCCTCTGCGCCGCCACCATCGCCCTCATCCCGATCGTGCGGCGCGGCTACTTCGACGCCATGCGGCTCACCCTGATGCGCCGCCAGATCGACACCGACGGCGTCGCCTACGGCCCCCAGACGCGCGCGATCCTCACGGAGGCGCTCTACAGCCGCGCCATGACGCAGGTGCTCTTCGCGGTCGACCAGCTCCGGCAGCTCGACCCCGGCCTCGTGCGCGAGGCCGTCCCCGCGCTCGCGCGCCACGGATCGGCCAGGGTGCGCGCGCTCGCGGTGCGCCTCGCGGCCGAGCTCGGGCACGAGGCCGGCCCCGACATCGCGCGCGCGGCGATCCACGACCGCAACTCCGCCGTGCGCGTCGCCGCCGTCGATGCCCTCGCCGCGCAGCTGCGGGAGGACGCCCACGACGAGCTGCTCGCGCTGGCCGGCGAGAGCCCCGCGCGCGGGGTGGCGGCGCCCGCCGCCGCCGAGGCGCCCCGCGACGAGGAGCTCCGGATCGCCGCGATCGCCGCGCTCCTGCGCTACTGCGGCCTCGACGGCATGCTCGAGGGCGCGCCGCGGCTGCGCGCGCTCCTCGAGAGCCCGTCCCCCCGCGAGCGCGTCGCCGCCGCCCGCGTCCTGGGCCTCGCCGGCCGCGCGTCGCTCCAGCGCGCGCTCGCGCGCCTCCTCGGCGACCCCGACCCCGCGGTGCGCCGCGCGGCCGTGCGCGCCTCGTCGAGCGTCGCCGATCCGCGCCTGCTCCCCTTGCTGGCGGACGCGCTCGCCGAGCACGCCCTCGCGTCGGCCGCCGCCCGGGCCATCGAGGCGCTCGGCGACGCGGCGATCCCCGAGCTGGCGGCGCGCCTCAACGACGACAGCACCCCGCGCGCCGCGCGGCTCGCGATCCCGCGGGTGCTCGCGCGGCTCTGCAGCCAGGGCGCGCTCGACGCGCTGCTCGCCCAGATCGATCACCCGGACGAGGCCCTCCGCCAGAAGGTGCTCGCTTCCGCCTCGCGCCTGCGCCTCTCGCTGCGCGCGCCGCCGGCCCCCCTCCGGGTCATCCGGGCCTGCATCGACGACGAGACGGTCGAGCACGTCCGCACGCGCGAGGCGTACATCGCGGTGCGCCCCCGCGTCGCGTCCCCGCTGCTCGATCAGCACCTGCTCCGGCGGCTGCGGAAGGGGCTCATCCGCGTGCTCCGGCTGTGCGAGCTCGCCTACCCGCGCGAGGTCGTCGCCCTCGTGCGCACGCACGTCTTCGGCCCCGACCCGGCGCTGCGGGCCAACGCGTTCGAGGTGCTGGAGTCGCTGCTCGATCGCCCGCTGCGCGAGCGCCTCGTCTCCCTCGTCGACCGCCTGCTCGAGCTCTCCGCCGCCTTCCCCAGGCGGCCCATGCCGCCGGAGGCCGGCGTCGTCTCCTGGCTCCGCCGCGAGCTCGCCCGTGGCGAGCCCTACAGCGCCGCGCTCGCCCTCAACGCGGTCGCGCAGCACGCGATCGCCGGCGCCGCCGCGGACGCGCTCGCCGCCACCCACGATCCCGACCCGCTCGTCCGGGAGGCAGCCGCGATCGCGATCGCCGTGACGTCCCCGCCGGGCGCCCACGAGCGCCTGAGCGCCCTGCGGGCCGATGCCGATCCCGCGGTGGCGCGTTACGCACGATACTGGGCGGTCACCGGCGGCACCGGCATCGACCCCGAGGACGAGATGTACACAACGATCGAGAAGGTCCTGTTCCTCCAGCGTGTCCCGCTTTTCTCGCGCGTGGCCGGCGACGATCTCGTGGCGCTGGCGCGCGGCTCGCTCGTCGTCTCGCTGCTCCGGGACGACGTCGTCTTTCGCCAGGGAGAGCCTGGCGGCGCGCTCTACTCGATCATCTCGGGCGAGGTGCGCCTCACCCTCGACGGGCGCGAGATCGCCCGCCTCGGCGCGCACGATGTCTTCGGCGAGATGTCGCTGTTCGACAGCGAGCCGCGGGGCTCGACCGCGGTGGTCACCGAGGACACCGAGCTGCTCCGGGTGTCCGCCGAGGACTTCCACGAGGCGGTGCGGGAGACGGCCGAGATCGCCGACGCGGTGATCCGGGTGCTGAACCGGCGCCTGCGCGAGGCGGATCGCAAGCTGGCCGACGCGCACGCGCGGCTGTCGCTGCTGCCGAAGCCGCCGCCGACGCTGAAGCCGCCGCCCGCGCTGCTCGCGAAGGAGCCGTCCGCTGGCGGCGGGGAGACACCGGCGCTCGACGACAGCGACCTCGATTGAGCGCCGCGCGCCGCGCCGCGTAGCACACCGCACCGACGCGCAGGAACGTGGCTTGCATTGGATGCATTGGACAGGAGCATGGCTTGCGTTGGAATGACGTGGACGACGTCGATGGACCTCGAGGGCCATCCATGCGCGGCCCCGGGGGCACGTCTGAAGGACGAGCGAGAGATGTCCTCAGGCGCCCGAAGCTGCCCGACCTCTCCCTGGCATCCACCTCCAGAAGGACCCATCATGCTCCCGATGCCTCTTCCGCTGTCCTCTTCCCGCTTGCTCCCTGCGCCCGCGGCGGCGCCGGCCTCTGCCAGGGCCAAGCTCCGCCGCCTCGGAGGCGCGCTGCCGCTGCTCGCCGCGCTGATCGCCGCGCCGTCGAGCGCCGCGGCGCAGGGGCTGCCGCAGGGCTACACGAGCGACGCCCCCCGCACCGCCGGTGAGACCGCTGCTTCACAGGCGCCCGAGACCCAGCCGGTCCAGGTGGAGGTCGGCGTGAGCGCCGAGGTCGCGGTGGACGATTACGAGGACACCGACCCGAGCGCCCTGGTCGAGTTCCAGGAGCCGCTCGCCGCGTATGGCGCGTGGGTGGACGACCCGAGCTACGGCCGGGTCTGGGTGCCTTCCGCGGTCGTTGTCGGCCCCGATTTCGCGCCCTACCAGACCGCGGGTCACTGGTCGCTGACCGACGACGGCGAGTGGATGTGGGTCAGCGACTACGAGTGGGGCCACATTCCCTTTCACTATGGCCGCTGGGTCTGGATCTCCGCCCACGGCTGGGCCTGGATCCCGGGGCGCGTGTACGCCCCCGCGTGGGTCGTCTGGCGCGTCGGCGACTACGGCTATGTCGGCTGGGCCCCGATGCCGCCCACCTATTACTGGAGCGGCGGCGTCGCGGTCTCGCTGTGGACCGTTCCTCCGGCGGCGTACGTCTTCTGCCCGACGACGCACGTGTTCCACCGCCACGTGCACACGCACGTGATCCGCGATCGCGAGGTCGTCCGGCGCATCGCTTCGCACTCGCACCCGTACAGGCCGGCGCGGCCGACCGTGGGCAGCCCGGGGCGCGGCGACGCCCGCTCGGGCGGCGCGGGTCGCCCGAGCTCGCCGCACGGGATCCGCCCGGGCAGCTACCGCCCGGCGTCGCCCTCGCTCGCCGAGGCTGGCGTCCCCTCCTCGGCCGCGCCGAAGCTCCGCGGCAGGCCGGATCCGCGCGCCCTCGCCTACGCGCGCAAGAGCACGTCGCCTGGCGCGCGCCTCGGGCCTCCGTCGTCGCGCCGTCTGGCGGCGCCCCCGGCCCCCGCGGTGGGCGACCGGCGCGCGGCGCCCTCGCTGCGCACCCCGAGGTCAGTCGACGGCGATGCTCCGGCCCCTGTCGCCAGGCCTGCCATTCCGTCGCGGGGCCTGTCCGGCGCCCTGCCCCGCGCCGGCGCGAGCGAGCCGCACCGCTCCTCGAGGGCGACCGCCGCGCCCCCTTCGCCTTCCCCCGAGCCGCGGATGGCCCCGGAGCCGCGCGTCGTCGGCACGCCGCACGCCGCGCCCACGCCGCGCGTCGTCGGCACGCCGCACGCCGCGCCCACGCCGCGCGTCGTCGGCACGCCCCGCGCCACCCCGCACCGGTCGACGTCGGACCCGACGCCGGCGACCAGGCCGTCGCCGCAGGCCGCGCCGGCGCCGCAGATCAGCGCGCCGGCCGCGAGGCCGCGGGCGCTCCCGAGCGCGCCGTCTGCCCCGTCACGCCCCAGGATCCACATCCCCTCGGGCCCGGCCCCGGGGAGGGCGGCGCCGGGGCCGGGTCGCCCGCGATCGAGGTAGCGCTTGGCCCGCGTCTTGCGACGCCCACGAGCAGGAGCAGATCCGATGACGTTCTCCGCTGACTTTGTGAAGCATCGTTCACTCGGGCTGTGGTCGTTCCTCCTCGTCGCCGCCCCCCTCGCCATGGGCGGCTGCATCATCGTCGACGAGGACGGCCGCGATCACGGCCACCACCATGACGACTGGGACGATGAGGACGACGGGGACAACGACAGCCCGCCGCCTCCCACGAACGACCCGATGCTCGTCTCCATCGACACGGACGCTGTGCTGAACAGCGAGCCGGGCGAAGGTGTCGGCATCTTCGTCGAGTACACGGCCGGCGGGACGTGGAAGCTCTGGACGACCTGCGACACGAACCAGTCCAAGGTCGTCTGCAGCTTCGACCTCTACGCCTCCGTGGACACGTCGTCCGAGCTGTTCGACATCGTGGGGAGCGACCTCGAAAAGACGGACGCCACGCGCCTCGTCGACGAGGGCATCGCGTACTTCCACGCCGAGACCGGCGCGGACATCGACGCGATGACGTTCACCACGACGAAGGGCGCCGTCGTCCGGCTGGAGGCCTACCTCGACGGCGCCCAGGAGCCTCGCTTCGTCTACTGGTTCGGCGACGGCGTCCTGCACGAGGGCGCGCCCAGCAACCCGCTCGACTTCGAGCCGACCGAGCCCTGACGGCGCGACGGCGGCCGCTCCTCCCGCCGCCCGCGCGGCAGGAGGAGCGCCCGGCGCGGACGAGCGCCGCTCAGGGCGCCTTGCTCGGCTGGATCGGCTGCCCCTCGACGTCCCAGGCCTCCGGCTCGCCGAGGCCGATCGCCTGGAGCTGCGGCAAGATCTCCTGCCGCGGCCCGACGACCACGATGGTCGCCCCCTTCGGGTCGACCGCCCTCGCGAGCTCCGCGAGGCCTGCGAGCGTCGCCTTCTGTCGCGCCTGGCTCGCCGCGGCGTCGAACGTCTCCGGCAGCGCGAGCCGCGCCAGCGTCCCGAAGCGGAGGGCGGTGCGGTTCGCTGTCTCGTAGGCCGAGACGAGGTCCGCCCGGTCCTGCGCCTGCACCTTTGCCAGCTCGTCGCGGGTCAGGCCGGAGTCCGCCATCCTGGCGAGCTCGCCCAGCATCTCCTTCAAAGCGGGTCCGGTCGCCTCGGTGACCACGGACGCCCGCGCCACGAACGCGCCTGGCTGCCGCGTCTCGTTGAACGCCGACGCGGCGCCGTAGGACCACCCGTGGTCCTCGCGCAGGTTCTGGTTCAGGCGCGACGTGAACGAGCCGCCGAGCGCTGTGTTGATGAGCTGGAGCAGCGGCCGCCGCGGGTCGCTCGCGGCGACCCCCTCCCGCACGACCGCGATCACCGACTGCGGCGCGCCCGGGCGGTCGACGAGCACGAGCCGCGGCGGCCGCCAGGACGGCGCCGCGGGCGCGGCGCTTGCCGGCGCGCCCTTCGCGCCGGGCGCGCCGCTTGCCGGCGCGCCCTTCGCGGATGACGCGGCGCTCGCCGGCGCGCCCGTGGCCGACCATGCGCCGAGGTCGCGCGAGACCGCCTGCATCAGCTCGTCCCGGGTGATGTCGCCGACCACGGCGATCACCGCGCGGTCGGGGCGCCACGCCGACTTGTAGAACGCCTTCACGGCCGGCAGCCCGATCGACCTGGCGTCCGCGAGCAGGCCCTCGACCGGGTGCCCGTACGGCGTCCCCGGCCCGAAGAGCGCCGCCGACGAGACGAGCGACGAGACCCGCGTCGGATCGTCGCCGCGCTTCCTGAGGTCGTTCTGCCAGAGCGCGCTGACGCGCTGCCACTCCCTGGCCTCGAGCCGCGGGCGCGCGACGACGTCGGCCAGGATGGCGAACGCCTTCGCGAAGTTCTTCTTCAGCACGGAGAGCGACGCGACGCTCCCGTCGGCGCGCGCCCCCACCGAGAGCGTCGCGCCGAGGTCGTTGATCGCGCTGGACAGCTCCACCGCGTTCCGCTGCCCCGCGCCCTCGTCGAGCATGTCCGCCGTGATGTGGGCGAGCCCCGCCGCGCCCCGCGGATCGTCCGCCGATCCCGACGAGACGGCGATGGATACGGACACGATCGGGAGCGTGTGGCGCTCGAGCAGCCACACCTTCGCGCCGTTCGGCCCGTCGAGCACCACCGGCGCCGGCGGCGTGAACGGCCGCGGCTCGGGCAGCTCCGGCTTGGGCCCGATCGGATCCGCCGGCTGCGCGGCGGCCGCCTGGGCCGCGGGGCGCGGCGCCTCGGCCGGGGCGGGCGGCTGCGCCGGCGTCTTCGGCCCGCAGCCGAGCGCGCCGGCGAGCATCGCGATGATCGCACCTGCGTGCCTCGCTCTCATTTCATCACCGCCTTCTTCGTCTCGTCCTTCTTCGTCTCGCCGCTTCCCTTCGGCACGACGCGCAGGATCACCCGCGCGTCCGGGTCCAGCGTGCTCTTCGCCTGGGCCTGCAGCGACTCCGCGGTCACGTCGCGGTAGCGCTTCAGATCCTGCTCGACGAACCCGGGCTGGCCCGTCCACGTCTCGTACCGGTTGAGCATCGAGGCCCGCCCGGCGACCGACTCGAGGGCGGTCACGAAGGCGGTCTCGTACTGGTTCTTGGCCCGGTCGAGCTCCTCGCGGCTCACCCTGGCGTCGCGCAGCCTCGCCAGCTCGGCGTCGATGGCGGCCTCGAGCTTCTCGAGCGGCACGCCCGGCCGCGCGATCGCCTCGACGGTGAACGTCGAGGCGAGGTCGCCGGAGCCCTGCGCCGCGCTCACCTCCTGGGCGAGCTCCTTGTCGTAGACGAGCGCCTTGTAGAGGCGGCTGGCCTTGCCCTGCTCGAGCACGGTGGCGAGCAGATCGAGCTCGGCGTCGCCGGGCGCGAAGCGCGCGGGGCTGTGCCAGGCCATCACCACCTTGGGCAGGTTCACGTTGTCCTCGATCGTCTCCCGCACGACGCCCTTGAGCTTCACCGGCGCCGGAGCGGTCGCGGCGGGGACCGGCTGCCCCGGGATGCCGCCGAAGTACCGCTCGATGACGTCGCGCGCCCGCTGCGGATCGAAGTCGCCGGCGACGACGAGGGAGACGTTGTTCGGCACGTACCACCGCCGGAAGAACGCCGTCACGTCGCCGACCGTCGCGGCCTGGAGGTCCTCGTGCGAGCCGATGACCGGGTGATGGTACGGGTGTCCCTGCGGGTAGAGCAGCGAGGGCATGAGGAGCTCGACCTTGCCGTAGGGCTCGTTCTCGCTCGTCTGGCGGCGCTCGTTCCGCACGACGTCGCGCTGCGCGTTGAGCTTCGCGGCGTCCATGCTGTCCGCGAGCGACGCGAACCGATCGGCCTCGAGCCAGAGCAGGAGCGGCAGCGCGTGGGCCGGCGCCACCTCGTGGTACGCGGTGCGGTCCTCGCTCGTCCAGGCGTTGTTCCAGCCGCCCTCGGCCTCCATCCACGCGTCGAACTGCTTCGTGGGGACGCGGCGCGTGCCCATGAACATGAGGTGCTCGAAGAGGTGCGCGAAGCCGGTGCGCCCGGGCTCCTCGAACCGCGAGCCGACCTTGACCATGAGGTTCAAGGCGACGATCGGGAGGGCGTGGTCCTCGTGGAGGATCACGGTGAGGCCGTTCTTGAGGGCGTACTTGGTGAAGGGGACGTCGAGCTTCGGCGGGGGAGAGGCGGCGGGCGGCGCTTCCGGGGCGGCCTTCGGGGCCGCGGGCGAAGCGGGGGCGGCCTTCGGCGCTGCGGCCGCGGGCGACGCCGGCGCGGCCGCCGCGCGCGCGGCCTTCGGCGCTGCGGCTGCCGCCGGCGTGGACGCCGGCGGCGCGGTCTTCGGTGCCGCGGGCGTGGCCTCGGGCGGCGCTGCCGTCGCGGCCGCGGGGCCGGAAACAGAGAAGGCCGCCACCACGGCCGCCAGGATCGGTCGGGCGGAGCGCGGGAGCGGCGGGTGACTCGCGCGGGTTTGCATGGGCCGAGCGTTGCGCCCGCCGCGAGCGGGACGCAAGCGGGCTCGACCAAACGGGCGACACCGCGAAGATCCGCTTCAGCGGGGTCAGCGCCTCCCTGCTCGGCTGCCTCCGAGCCACCGGAAACGGTCTCCCCCGGGCTGCTCGGCTGCCCTCGAGCCACCGGAAACGGTCTCCGCTGGCATCCCTCGCGCCTCCCGGGCGCCCCAGCCTAGTCCCGCGGCACCCAGCGCGACAGGACGACCCCCGGCAGCGACGCCGCGAAGGCGATCGCGAAGAACGCGGTGAACCCCACGCGGGCGGCCAGGTACCCGCTCACGCTGCCGGCGAACGTCGCGGAGACCGACATGAGCGCGGACCCGATCGCGAAATGCGACGACTTGTACCCGTCCACGCAGCGCCGCATCAGGAACACGACGAGCACCGCCGTGCCCACCCCGGCGACGAGCTGCTCGAGCGTGACGAGCGCCACGATCCACGGCAGCGCCGGCTGCGACCACGCCAGCGCCACGTAGAGCAGGATCGCCAGGCTCTGCATGAGCGCGATGGGGAAGATGGTCCGCGCCAGGCCCCACCGCTTGATGAGCACGCCGCCGAGCGTCGAGCCGGCGATCGACGCCACCGTCCCGACCCCTCCCACGTTGCCTCGCGCCGCCGTGTCCAGGCCGAGGCTCTTGAGCAGCGGCGACGACATCGCGAACATGAGCGCGTCGCCCGCCCGGTAACAGAGGATGAACGCGAGGCTCGACGCGATCCCGGGCTGCCGGAGGAACGCGCGGAACGGCTCGGCGTAGCGCCGCAGCCCGGCGGCGGCGCCGGGCGCTGCCTCGGGCCGCGCGACGGCGGCCGGGCGCGGCAGCCCCACGCCGTGCGCGCCCGCGAGCAGCGCGAGCCCGATCGCCGCGACGGCGAAGGAAGCGCCGAAGGACGCCCACCCCGCGAACGCGACGAGCAGCGCGCCCGCGAGCAGCGCGAGCCGGTAGGCCCCGACGCGCAGCCCGGAGAAGGCCGCCTGCGCGTCCTTGTCGAGCGCCTGCAGATAGAAGCCGTCGACCGCGATGTCGTGCGTCGCCGCCGCGACGGCGACCAGCCCGAACAGCGCCGCGACGAGCCCGAGCGCGCCGCTGTCCGCCGCCGCGGCGAGCCCGAGGAGGATCACCGCGAGCGCGATCTCGGCCCCCACGAGCCAGCGCCGCGAGCTGCCGTGCAGGTCGACCAGCGGGCTCCACAGGAACTTGAGGTTCCACGGGAGCCCGTAGAGCGACACGAGCCCGATGATCTCCAGGCTCGCCCCCGCCGCCGTGAAGAACTCCCCCGCCACCTTGTGCGCGATCGCGTAGGGCAGCCCCTCGGCGAAGTAGGTGGACGAGATCCACAGACCCCGGCTCGCCCCGCGCGCGGCCGCGCCGGGCGCCCCCGCGGTGGCGGCGTCGCGCCCCGCGGCCTCCGCCCGCTGCTCGGGCAGCGCGGCGGGCGCCGGGACCGCAGGTTCGACGGACTTGTGGGATGTGACGGCAGCCTCCACGCCTTCTTCGCGCCCTCTTCGCGCTCTCTTCGCGCCCTCTTCGCACCTTTACACGCAGCGCCCCGGGGCAGAGCAAGTTCCAGGGAGCTGGAAAGCGCGGACCATGGCGCCCGACAGCGCGGACGTCGCGGCGAGGGCGCTGCGGACCCCATCGCGAGCGACGCTGTGGTATCGGTCCGCCATCTGGTTTAACGGTGAACTGCATGCGACGGGCTCGCGCTCCTTCGGTGTCCCCCTGCCGTAACGGTCGCGACGCCGATCGCGGTGCCCCGTGGCGGCTCGGCCGTGCGGCCGCGCTCGCGCGCGCCGCCCTCGCGCCGATCTGGCAGCCGCCCTGCCCATCTCCGGTCTTTCCGAGGGAGCGAGCGTGAACGAGTACACCCGGCGCGAGGAGGTCCGCGCCACCTTCATCGCCTCGGCCATCCTCGTCCTGTGCATCGCCGCGGCGGTCCTCCGGCTCGTCACCGTGGAGGGCAGGCTCGTCCCGGACCCGGGCGCGCGGCGCCAGGCGGAGGACTCCGAGGCCCGCATCACCCCCGCGCGCGCGTGCGCCCTCGCCGGCGAGAAGCTGATCTCCGAGATCGAGGTGTTCAAGAAGCTCGCGAAATCGGCGCGCATGCCCGATCCGGCCGAGAAGCCTGGCGCGATCAAGCAGCTCGACGCGGTCGACACGCGCGGCACGCGCGGCCCGGGCGAGACGCCCGTCACGAGGACGCGCACGCTGCGGAACACGCTCCCGCCGCCGAAGCCCAAGGAGCCTGACAAGCAGCTCGCGTGGGCCTCCGCCCAGCCGCTCTACAAGCAAGCCAAGATCCTGGCGGGCTGCCGCGAGGCGACGGACGCGGTCCTGGGGGCGCGGGTGAGCGCGATCCCCGCCTGGGACGCCATCGCCAAGGCGGCCGCGATCGCGCCGCCCGGCGCCGCCGAGGCCGAGCAGTTCGAGGCGGCGAAGCAGCTGCTCTCGCTGCTCGCCGAGATCCCCGCCGACAAGGTCGCGCAGGCGACGAAGGACGCCGAGGCCGCGTTCAAGGCCACCGCCGAGCGCGACCGGGAGCGCGCCAACACCGCGATGGTCCGCGAGCCGCTGCCGCAGGGGGTCTTCTCGCGGCGCGTGGCCGTGAGCGTCGGCGTCGGGCTGACCGTCTGCGCCCTGCTCATCAGCTACCTCGGCGTGCGCGCCGCCTCGATGCGCCGCCTCGCCACCCTGCTGCCGCTGCGCGACGCGGTGCGCAGCGGGCGCCCGGGGATGCAGGCCGCGGAGATCCTGAAGACCGCGGCCGCGCACAACAGCGGCGAGCCCGGCATCGTGATCGGCGCGGCCATCGGCGGGCTCTCCGCCGCGCTCCTCGCCCCGAAGGACGCCGATCTCTTCGTCGCCGGCGTCATGGCCGGCCTCCTCATCGGCCTCGGCGCGCAGTGGGCCTTCCGGCTCGCCATCGGCGCGAGCCGCTGGCGCGCCCGCGCCACGGAGCTCGCCGAGGTCGAGAAGCCCGCCATCCCGATCGTGCTCGCCCTGAGCGGCGTGAAGCCGGGCCTCGAGCCGGAGTTCATCCAGTTCCTCCGCTCGCTGCCCCCCGCCGACGCCGCCGCGGCGGTCGAGAAGCTCGCCTCGCAGGCCGAGGAGCGCATCCTCGCCGCCGCCGACGCGGGCACCGCCCTCACCCCGGGGAAGCCGCCGCCCGGGTGACACCGGCCGGCGCCGGGAGCCCCGCCAGCCCCCCGCGCCGCCGCCGAGCTCCCGCGCGGCGTCGCGGCGCCCCGCGCGGAGGCGCCCCCCTTGCACCCAGCGCTCGATCCGCACGCCGTTCCATGGAATGGAGGCCAACCCGACATGAGACATCCTCTGCAGGCCCGCCGGCCCTCCGGGCACTGGGCGCTCCTCTCGTTGCTTGCCGCCACCTGGTGGCTCGCCGCGCCCCCTGCAGCGGCGCAGGACAGCACCGCCCCGCCGGCGCCTCCGCCCGCAGCGCCTGCGGCCCCCCCGGCCGGCGCGCCGCAGGCCGATGGCCCCGCGCAGGCCGAGGGCCCTCAGCAGGCCGCCGGCGCGCCGGCGACGGACGGCGCCGCCGGCGCTGGCGCGGCGGCGACCGGCGCGGGCGGCGCGGGCGGCGCTGCCGCCGACGCGGCCGATCGCGCCGAGCGCGGCCCGGCGCGGCGCGACAGGCCGGGGGCGACGAGCAGCCGCGCCACCCCGTCGAAGAAGCGCCGCGGCGACATCAACCCGTGCATGACGCCCGACCCGGGCTGGGGCGTCTACGACCCGTGGTCCCGCGCGCCGTCGATCGGGCAGATGATCATGCCCCACCGGGGCGGGGTCACGAAGCGCGGCGGCTTCGACGTCATCATCCATTTCCACGGCCACGAGGCGCTCCGGAAGGAGTTCGTGAAGACGGCCGAGGGCGCCGTCCTCGTCGGCATCGACCTCGGGATCGGCTCGGGCGCCTACTCCAGCGCGTTCTCGGCGCCGTACGTCTTCGAGAACCTGCTCGACAGCATCGAGCGCGCGGTCGCGAAGAAGACCGGCAAGAAGAAGGCCTACATCCGCAAGCTCGGCCTCTCGTCGTGGAGCGCGGGGTACGGCGCCATCGAGCAGATCCTGCGGCAGCCGGCCGGCAAGCGCGTCGACGCGCTGGTGCTGCTCGACTCGCTCCACGCGGGGTACGCCGACGAGCAGCAGCACAAGCTCAAGGTCGCGCAGATCGAGCCGTTCATCGCGTTCGCCAAGCGCGCCGCGGCGGGCGAGGCGTTCATGTTCATGAGCCACTCCTCCATCCTGCCGCCCGGCTACGCGTCCACCGCGGAGACGGCGAACTACATCGTGCAGCAGCTGCGGGGCAAGCCGCGGGGCTCTTCCCGCCGCGACGTGCTCGGCCTCGACATGATCCAGCGCTACGACCGCGGCGGCTTCCACCTCCGCGGGTACACCGGCGACGACAAGCCCGACCACTGCGCCCACCTCGGCCTGATGGCGGACATCATGCGGGTCCACGTCAACCCGCGGTGGAAGACGCCGAAAGGGCGGCGCTAGATGGGCGGCATCGGCGTCATCATCAACCCCCGCTCGCGCCAGAACCTGAGCGACCCCCGCGCCGCCGTCCGGCTCGCGCGCACCCTCGGCGACCACGGCGTCGTCCGCACCGCGCGCACCCGGGAGGACCTCGCCCGGATCGCGGAGGACTTCAGGAAGCTCGACATCGACGTGCTCGGCATCTCGGGCGGCGACGGCACGAACCACGTCACCATCACCGGCTTCCTCGACGTCTACGAGGACGAGCCGCTGCCGCCGATCGCGTTCCTGCGCGGCGGGACGATGAACACCGTGGCCAACGCCGTCGGCGTCCCGCGCGGGCGCCCCGACGGCCTGCTCGCCGGGCTCATCGCCCGCTACACCGATCGCGGCCGGGACCCGCTGCGCTGGATCGAGCGCCACGTGATGCACATCGGCGCCCACTACGGCTTCATCTTCGGCACCGGCTGCGTCCACGGGTTCATCGCCGAGTACAACCGCAGCGAGGAGCGGAGCGCGATCTGGGCCGCGAAGGTCCTCGCCCGCGCGAGCGCCGCCGTGCTCCTCAAGACCGACACCCAGGTCGCCGCGCGCTGGGAGGGCCGCGTCCACTTCGAGGACGGATCGTCGTTCCCGGACCGCGACTACCTCGCCGTCGCGGCCGGCACCGTGGACCAGATCGGCCTCGGGTTCCGTCCGTTCCACCGCTACGACGAGCGCCCGGAGAGCTTCCACATGCTGGGCATCCACACCACCGCGCTCGGCTTCGTCAGGAAGCTGCGCGACATCTGGCGAGCGCAGCCGATGGGCGAGGCGCACACGTTCGAGAAGATCGCGCGGCGCGCCGTGCTCGAGGCCCGGTCAGGCGTGGTCCGCTACGTGTGCGACGGCGACGTCCATGAGCACGTGGGCCCCCTCACGGTGCGGATCGGCCCCCGCGTAAAGATCCTCGTGGAACACAAGTCCGGCCATCGCCCTGTCGGTGATCGTCGCACGCCGCACGACGTGTACGGTCCGGGCGAGGGCGCGCGTGGTCGCGCATTCATGCGCGGACGAGCGCGCTGACGAGCACGCTGGCCACACGGTGACCGCGCGGCTCCGCGTCGCTCGATGCCGCGCGAGACCATGGCTGTGGGGAGCGGGCAACGTTAGAATACGCTCGCTCCATGTCGCCGCGCTCAACCTCCGCGCCCGCCTCATCGACGGGCTCGACTCTGCGGGCTGAGGGCGTGAGCCGCTCCTCCCCTTCTTCTGCGGCGTTCCCGCGCTCGATCGCCCCCGACTCGAGCGCCGCGGAGTCGGACGAGCTGTCGTTCCTGTCGGTTCCTCCCGCGGCCATCGCGCCGTCGCTCGGCCCGAGCAGGTCGACGCGGCGCATCTACCGCGAAGGCGACGTCATCGGCGGCAAATACCGGCTGCGCTACGTCCTCGGCGAAGGCGGCATGGGCATGGTGTGGCTGGCCCGCAACGACGTCCTGCACATCGACGTCGCGATCAAGTTCATCCGGCGCGAGGTCAACTCGACCGAGGCGGGCCTGCGCCTCCAGCAGGAGGCGCGCGCCGCCGCGCGGATCGACCACCCCTCGATCGTCCGGGTGCTCGACTTCGGGGAGTCCGATCACTTCGACCCGTACATCGTGATGGAGGTCCTCCGCGGAGAGCAGCTGGTCGAGGCGATCGAGCGCAGGAAGCGCTTCTCGCCCGCGGCCGCGCTCCGCATCCTCCTGCCCATCGCGAGCGCCCTCGCCGCGGCGCACGATCGCAAGATCGTCCACCGCGATCTCAAGCCCGAGAACATCTTCCTCGTGAAGAACGACCGCGGCGACGTCACCCCCAAGATCGTCGACTTCGGCATCGCGAAGGTGTGGAGCGAGACCGCGGGCGGCGACGTGACCAAGGCGGGCACGGTGCTCGGCAGCCCCGACTACATGTCGCCCGAGCAGGCGCGCGGCATCACCGACGTCGACGGGCAGACCGACATCTGGGCCTTCTCCGTGGTGCTCTACGAGACGATCACGGGCCAGCGGCCGTTCCAGGGCGGCAACTACCACGACCTCGTGGCGGCGATCCTCGTCAAGGACGCGCCGCCGATCATGGAGCTCGGCGTCGGCGACGCGACGCTGTGGAGGATCATCGAGCGCGGGCTCGCGAAGGAGCGCTCCGATCGCTGGCGGACCATGCGCGACATGGGCGTGGCGCTCGCGCGGTGGGCGACCGAGAACGGCGTCGAGGAGGACGTGACCGGGACGTCGATCGCCACGCACTGGCTGAGCGACGGCGGGCAGCGGCCCCTCTCGGACAGGCCGGCCACACGGGCTTCGAGGAGCGGCGCCGACCACGAGACGCTCGTGCAAAAGGACGCCGCGCCAAGGGACGCCGCGCGCCCGGCCGCGAGGCGGTGGCTGCTCGCGCTCGTCGCGCTGGCGGCGATCGCGGTGATCGGCGCGCTCGGCCTCGCGCTCGTCTCCCTGCGCACCTCGGGCTCGCCGGACAGCGGCGCCGCGTCGTCGCCGGCGGCGCGGCCCGCGGAGCCGCGGGGCACGCCGCTCGATCAGGGCGCCGGGGGCGAGGGCCGCGCGGCCGGCGAGGACCGCACCGCCCGCGAGGGCCGCGCCGCCGGCGTGCAGCCCGACGGACAGCAGCCCGCGGCCAGCGATCCCCGCCGCGGCCCGGCGGACGGCGGCGCCGCGGGCGCCGGCCAGCAGCAGGCCGCGGCGCCTCCCCGGCCCGCCGGCGCGCGCCGGATCGCGCCGGCGCGGGCGAGCTCGAAGACTCCTGGCGCCGCCCTGCCGGTCCCGGCCCGGCCGAACTTCTGAAGGCGATGCCCCCGCAGCCGAGCTCCACGCGCGAGAGGCGACATCGCGAGGCCACGCTCGGCGGGCGCTGGCCGCTGCTGCTCGTGCTGGCCGTGCTCACCGGCGCCTGCTCGCTGCTCGCGGACAGCGCCCTCTCCGACAAGCCGTCCGAGGCCGGCGCGACGAGCTCCGGGGGCGGCTGCGCGCCGGATTGCCCGGCGGGCGCCTGCTGCGGCGGGACGTGCGTCGATCTGAGCCAGGACGCGCAGCACTGCGGCGCGTGCGGCGCCGCCTGCGGCGACGGGGAGTCGTGCTGCGGCGGGGCGTGCACCGACGTGCTGAACGACCCGTCGCACTGCGGCGCGTGCGGCGACGCGTGCCTGAACACGCTCTGCGTTGGCGGCCACTGCTCGTCCGAGTGCGTCTTCGGCTTCGACAACTGCGACGGGAACATCGTCACGAACGGCTGCGAGGTCGACCTCACCAGCGACCCCGAGCGCTGCGGCGGGTGCGCCCTCCGGTGCCCATCCGGCGCCGTCTGCGCCGCGGGGCGGTGCGCCTGCGCGCCGCCGCTCCTCGACTGCGACGACCTCGACGACACGGGGTGCGAGATCGACGGCTCCTCGAACCCGGCGCACTGCGGCGCCTGCGGCGTCACCTGCGGGCCGAACATGGAGTGCAGCGCGGGCGCGTGCGCGTGCAAGCCGGGGTACGCCGAGTGCAACGGCTCGCCCGACGACGGCTGCGAGGCCGCGCTCGGCACGATCGAGGACTGCAGGGGCTGCGGCGACGCCTGCGCCCCCGGCGCGACCTGCGACCCGGGCGGCGGCTGCGCGTGCGCGGCCGGGCTCCTCGACTGCGACGACGTGCCCGGCTGCGAGTCCGTCAACACCGACCCGGCGACCTGCGGCGCCTGCGGCGCGCGGTGCGCCCCGGCGACGCCGTACTGCGACGGGAGGACGTGCGCCGCCTCGTGCGCCCCGGGGCTCACCACGTGCGGCTTCTCGTGCGTCGACATGCAGACCAGCTCGAGCCACTGCGGCGCGTGCGGCGTCGCGGCGGGGCCGCACCAGCACTGCGCCGCGGGTGCGCTGGCCTGCGACGACGGCTTCGCCGACTGCGACCCGGCCGCCCCGGGCTGCGAGTCCGAGATCGCCCGGGATCCGCAGCACTGCGGCGCGTGCGGCGTCGCTTGCAAGCCGGGCGCCGCGTGCGTCGCCGGCGCGTGCGCTTGCGAGGGGTTCACGCCGCACGACTGCGGCGACGCGTGCCGCGCCTGCTGCTCGGACGATGACTGCTCGGACGGCGACGGCTGCACCACGGACGTGTGCGCCGAGGGCGGCACGATGTGCCGGAGCACGGGCTGCGCCGCCGGACAGCAGTGCTGCAGCCTCGTCGCGTGCAGCCAGTGCTGCACCAGCGCCGACTGCAACGGCGACGAGATCTGCTCCGGCGGCGCCTGCCTCCCGCCCTGCGCCACCGGCCTCGTGGCCTGCGACGGGGCGTGCGTCAGCCTGGGCTCGACCGATCACTGCGGCGCGTGCGGGAACGCGTGCCTGAGCGGGCGCGAGTGCCGCGACGGCGCGTGCACGCCCGCCTGGGTCGTCATGACGAAGACGGGCGCGCCCGCGTCGCGACAGATGGCCGCGGGGACCTGGATCGGGAGCGCGCTCTTCGTGTGGGGCGGCCGCACGGCGGTCGGGGACGTGGACGACGGGGCGCTCTACGATCCGGCGCGCGACGTGTGGTCGTCGCTCGGCCGCGAGGGCGCCCCCTCGCCGCGCGTGCTCGCCTCCGCGGTGTGGACCGGCTCCCGGGTGCTCGTGTGGGGCGGCGGCCCGTCCGGGGGCACGTCGGGCCTGTCGACCGGCGCCGCGTACGACCCCGCGGCGCGGACCTGGCGCGCCATGAGCGCCACGAACGCCCCCGCCGCGCGGCTGGCGCCGATCGCCGTCTGGACGGGGACGCGCCTGCTGATCTGGGGCGGCTCCGCGGCCGGCGCCCCGGTGGCCGGCGGCGCGCTGTACGACCCGCTCACGGACGCGTGGACGCCGGCCGCGAGCGCCGGCGCGGCTCCGGCGCGCGCCGGCGTCGCGTGGGCCTGGTCGGGCACGGAGCTCTACCTGTTCGGAGGGCAGGCCGACGGCGAGCCGACGAGCGAGGGGCACGCGTACAACCCCACGACCGACGCATGGCGGACGCTGCCCAGCGCGGGCGCGCCGAGCGCGCGGCAGGACGCCTTCGCGGTCTGGATGGGCAGCCAGCTGCTCGTCTGGGGTGGCCAGAACGCGGGCGGCGACGCCCTCGAGGACGGCGCGAGCTACGATCCGGCGACCGGCACGTGGCTCCGCATCGAGAACGCGGGCCACCCGTCGCGGCGCAGCCGCAGCGAGCGGCGCACCGGCTGGACTGGCTGGACCGGGACGCGCGCGCTCATCGCAGGCGGGCGGAGCGGCGCGATGTTCAGGAGAGACGGGCAGCTGTACGACCCGTCGGCCGGCTGGGCCGCGGAAATGTCGCCCGCCGCGAGGCAGCACGGCTACGGCGTGGGGGTCTGGACCGGGACCGAGCTCATCCTGTGGTCCGGGTTCGACGGGTTCGCGCTCACGCCCGACGGGGAGCGGTTCAGGCCATGACGCCGCGGCGATCGCGAGCGCTCGCGGGCCCCCTCGCGCTCCTCGTCGCGGCGGCGGCGCTGTTCTCCGCGCCGGCCGCCGCGCAGAGCGCGGCCGACGTCGCGGTGGCGCGCGAGATCTTCATCGAGGGCTCCGAGTTCGCCAAGCAGGGCCGCTGGGAGCAGGCGCGGGAGCGGTACGAGCGCTCCCTCGCGATCAAGCGCGCGCCGATCACGCTCTACAGCCTCGGGGTGGCGCAGCAGCAGACGGGGCAGCTCGTCGAGGCGCTGGAGAGCTTCCGCGCCTTCCTGGTCGAGCCGTCCGCGCCGGCGACGCGGGAGTACGAGCGGCTCGCGCGGCACGCAGTGGAGGACCTGGAGCGCCAGGTCTCGGCGCTCGAGCTCAGGCTGTCCCCGGGCGACGTGGCCGGGCTCGTGGTGAAGCTCGACGGCGGCGTCGTGCCCGCGGCGGCGCTCGATCGACCGCGGCCGCTCAACCCGGGCAACCACACGCTCTCCGTGAGCGCGCCGGGCTACCGCGAGGTGCGGCGGAGCGTCGCCGCGGCGCCGGGGAGCCGCGTGCTCGTCGTGCTGAGCCTGGAACGAGAGGCCGCCTCGGCGGCCGCCGGGCCGCGGGCGCTCACGGTGAGCGCTCCGGTGAGCGCCGCCTCGAGCCCCGCGCCCGACGACGCGCCGAGCCGCGTCGTGCCGATCGCGCTGATCGCCGGCGGGCTCACCACGGTCGCGGCCGGCGCGGCCATCGGGCTCCTCGGGGTCGCGAGCGCGTCGGACGCGCCGACGCGGGACGGCGAAGCGGCCGACGCCGCGCGCTCCCAGGCGCTCGCGGGCGACATCATCGCGGGCGCCGGCCTCGTCGCCGCCGGCGCCGGCGTGCTGGTGCTGCTCCTCGACCGCGGCGCCGCCAGCGCGCCGGACAGGCAAGCCCCGCCGCGCGCCGCCCTCGGCCCGCGCGGCCTGACGCTGCGCTTCTGACCTGCCGCGCGGGGCGCGCCGCTACGCCTTCGGCATCTCGCTGCGGTCGAGGCTCACCACGACGAAGGCGCCGTAGTTCAGGACCGTGAGCGAGTCCTCGTCGAGGATGAGCACGCGGACGCACTGGGGCGGAGACGGCGCGAGCAGGTCGGCGTAGGGGTCGAGCGGCGCCTCGTCCGCGGGCGGCAGCACGGTGTGAAGGAACTCGTGCAGCCGCGCTCGATGGCCGAGGATGATGCTCGCGCCCGGCGGATGCGCGCTGCCGGACGCGGCGCTGGCGAAGAGCAGGCGGCGCGCCGCCGGGGACACGACGAGGATCGCCGCGTCCGTCACCTCGACCGCGCTGCACGTGCACAGCTCTTCCACGCGGTCGCTCACGGCCCCCTCCACCGTCTGGAACAGCCGGAGCCGCCGCCGCTGTCCCTCGGTGAGCCCTGGCTCCTTGAGGTAAGCCTCGAGGCTGCACCCGCGCATGTTCCGCTCGCACCCGTACGTCATGCCGCCCGCACCGTGCCTCTGCCTGCTCGACCGCCGCTGTCAGCCCGGTCGGACAGCTGTCACGCCTCCCCGCACGGGCGCTCATGCACGGGATTAGCCAACGCCCGCTGCACCGCCGCGCCACCGCAGGGCGCGTCGCGGATCCCAGGGTCTCCCGGCTCGAGGGGCAGCGACCACGACGCACGCACGCGCCACGGAGCGCGCGGGCCAGCGCAGCAGCGCCGGCGCGCCGCGCGCACGGGGCTGCGCCGCCGCCGCGCCCGCCCGCCGCTCGCGCGGCCCCGGCGCTACTGCGCTGCGGGCGCGGCGAACTTCGCGGTGAGCTCCACCTGGGCCACGCTGCGCTGGGCGTTCTGCTGGCCCGCGGCGCCGGGCGGCACCAGCAGCGCCTGGAGCCGCTGCGAGGCGTCCGCGGTGCCCGGCGCGAAGCTCGAGGGCGACCAGGTGAGCGTGGCCTTGCCGGAGGACTCGAGCCGGTCGATCGTCAGCGTGACGTCCCCGTTCGGCCCGGGCAGCTTGAGGTCGGCCCCTTCCGCGTACTGACGCGTGTCCACGCTGAGCGAGACGAGATCGCCCTCCACCTTCTCGATCTTGAACACGCGGTACCGCAGCACCGGCAGCTGCGCGCCCGACGCCACGGCGCGGTCGGTGACCATCCAGTACGCCCCGGGGCCGAGCGGCTTGTCCGGGAGCGGCGGCGTGACGAGCGCGATCGCCTCCCCGAGCGCGCCAACCAGCGGCTGGAGCCCGGGATCCGCGTCCTTGGCCAGCTCGATCTTCTGATTGCTGACCACGTTCGCCGGCGAGAGGTCGTAGCGCAGCGAGCTCCCCTTCAGCTTCGCCAGCGCGTCCGCGAGCTCCTTCGGCGGGCCGCCGACCGACATCGACGCGAGGGTCGCCGACGTGACCTTCGCGAGCACCTTCGTCGGCGCCGCGCCCGCCGCGGGCGCTTCCGCGCCCTCCTTGGGCTTGTCGGCCGGCTTCTCCGCCTTGAGGCTCACGCCGAGCTCGAGGTTCGGCAGCCCCTGCGGCCCGCCCATGCGCAGCCCGAGCGTGATCGCGACCTTTTGCTCGGATTTCGGGTCGATCTTCGCCGCGAGCCTGGCCCTCGGCTCGCTGCCAGCGTCGACGACCTCGATCTTGTAAGGCATGTCCTTCGGGAGCGCGGCGGCCGCGGCGGCCGACGAGAACACGCCGTTCTCCGGCGGGCCGTCCGTCGCGCCGCCGGGCGCCGGCCGCGCCTCGGGGCTGCCCGACGCCGCCGCGGCGAGCTCCTCGCCGAGCTTGCCCCCGAGCACCGGCTGCGGCGGGCCGGCGTCGAGCGCGCCCGCGTCGACGGTGACCTGCGCCTTGCTCTTATCTCCGTCGCAGCCCGCGACGAGCCCCGTCAGGGCGACCGCCGCGAGCGTCGAAGCCATAACCCCGCGCCACCGAGTGTGCATGACGGCGGGGTGTAGCCAAAACCCGCGCCATGTTCCAGCGCCCTCTTGCGCCGGCCGGCCGCCCGCCCCCGCGGCGCTCCTGCCTCAGCCCCGCCGCGCTGGCTTGAGGCCGCCGATGAGCTCCAGGAGCTCGAGGGGCCGGAACGGCTTCGCGTAGTAGGCGGTCGCGCCGAGCCGCTCCGCGCGGGCGCGCGCATCGGGGTCGTCGAGGGCGCTGATCACGACGATCGGCAGGCTGGCGGTGCCGGGATCGGCGCGGAGGCGCGCGCAGACCTCGAAGCCGTCCATGCTCCCGGGGAGCATCAGGTCGAGCAGCAGCACGTCGAACGGCTCGGTCAAGGCGCGCTCCACCGCCTCGGGCCCGGTGCCGACGCCGACGACCTCATGGCCGCTCGCGCCGACCAGCGCCTCGATCATGCGGCGGATCGCGTCCTGATCTTCGCAGAGAAGGATTCGCATGGTCGCGAGCCCACGGAGGGTCGCACCCGCACCGTCAGGCGGTCAAGCGGGAACGCCCCCCGCGCAGCTCCTCCTCGCGACCGGTCGTCACGTCGTCACCTGGGGGCCCAGGCCCTAGGCGCGGCGAGGAGCGCCCTCGGGGCGCGCGTCGCCGGCCGGCGGGCGCAGCGCGAGCTCGATGCCCACGCGAGCCCCGCCGCCCTCGCGGCGCTCGGCGAACGCGCGGCCGCCGTGCGCCTCGGCGATGCGCTTGCACAGCGTCAGGCCGAGGCCGAGCGAGCCGCGCTCGGCGCCGCTCTCGCCCCCTTGCGCCCTCTCGCGCCGGAAGAACGGCTCGAAGATGCGCGTCTCTTCCCCATCAGCGAACCCGGGCCCGCGGTCCTCGACCTCGAAGACGATGCTGCGCTGACCGCCAGGACGGACCCGCAGCCGCTCGGCCCCACCCGCGTGCGCGCGCGCGTTCTCGATCAGGTTGGCGAGGGCGCGCGCGAGCAGCGTCGCGTCCGCCTCGAACGCCGGCGTCCCTTCGGCGACCTCGAGCAGCGTCGGATCCAGCCCGGCGCGCTCGAGCGCGCGGATCGCCGTCTCGGCCGGATCGAGGCGGGTCACGGTGAGGGCCGCGAAATCGAGGCGCGAGCTGGCCAAGAGGTCGCCGACGAGCGCGTCGATCTCCATGACCTCGCGGTCGAGGTCGTCGAGCACCGGCGCGCTCGGCGCGCCGTCCCCGCGGGCCATCTCGGTGAGCAGGCGGATCCGCGCGAGCGGCGTGCGGAGCTCGTGCGACACGGCGGCCAGGAGCTCCCGCTGATCGGCGATCTGGCGCTCGATGCGCGCGGCCATGTCGTTGACCGCCTCGGCGACCACGCTGACCTCGCCGTGGCCGTGGCGATCGAGCCGGACGCGGCTCGACAGCTTGCCGCTCCCGATCTCGTGCGCGACGTGGGCCAGATCGACGAGCGGGCGGGCGAGGCGGCGCGAGATGAGACCGGAGGCCGCCCACACGACGATGGCCACCGCGAGCAGGGGCAGGGCGAAGCGGAGCGACGCGCCCGAGCGGCCGCGCCCGGGGCAGAGGAGCACGGTGCCGAGCGGACCGGCATCGTCGCGAATCTGGGCGACCATGACCTGCGCCCGGCAGGGCTGGCCGTACCGCGCGAGCCGCCGCCCGGTCGCGTCGAGGAGCTCCAGGTCGGTGTCGAAGTCCTCGGCGATCACGCGGGCGAGGGCGTCGCGGGCCACGGGGTCGCCCCAGACCCGCTGGAACTGGTGGTCGACGAAGGACTGGGCGCGGGCGTGCTCGCGCCGCCAGCCGGAGTTGCCGACGCGGTTGATGGCCCCGGTCGTCGCGATCGCGGCGACCGCGGTGATCAGGATGGTCGCGCCGAACCACATGAAGATCCGGCGGTGCAGCCGCGCGTTCACGAAGCGGCCGAGCGAGACCTTCCTCCCGTTCTCGAAGAGCCAGGAGCGGTAGCGGTTCACGCGCGGTCCTTGGCCAGCACGTAGCCGACCCCGCGCACCGTCTTGATGAGCTTCGGCGACCGGGGGTCGTCGGCGAGCTTCTGCCGCAGGTGCGAGATGTGCACGTCGACCGTCCGCCCGCCGACGTTGACGTCGCCGCGGCCGGCCTCTTCGAGGAGCGCCTCGCGGGCGACGACGCGGCCGGCGCGCCGCGCGAGGGCGACGAGGATGTCGAACTCGATGCCGGTGAGATCCGCGGGCTTGCCGGCCACGGTGACCACGCGGCCGGGCACGTCGATCGCGATGTCGCCGGCCACGATCCGCTCGCCGGCGGCGTCGGGCGTGGCGCGCCGGAGCACGGCCCGGAGGCGCGCGAGCAGCTCGCGCGGGCTGAACGGCTTCGCGATGTAGTCGTCGGCGCCGATCTCGAGCCCGACCACGCGATCGGCCTCGTCGCCGCGCGCGGTGAGCATGAGGATCGGCATCGAGCTCTTCTGCCGGATGCGGCGCACGACCTCGATGCCGTCCATGCCGGGCATCATCACGTCGAGCAGGACGGCGTCGAAGGTGCCCGCGGCGAGGGCGGCGAGGCCGCGCGCGCCGTCGCTCGCGACGGTCACCGTGAACCCGTTCTGCTCGAGGTAGCTCGCGAGCAAGCCGTGGAGCCTGGTGTCGTCGTCGATGAGCAGGAGCCGCAGCGCCATGGGTTCACCCGGGTGGGCGGGGCGGCAGCGCGCTGCCGCCGCCTCGCCTGTCTCCATTTATACCTCAGCGATCCACGCCGATGTCAGCCTCTGGCGCTCCGGCCCGCGCGGGCGCGGCGCTCCGCGACGAGGGGCGCTCGGGGCGCTCGGAGCGCTCGGCCTGCCGCGCGGCGTCCACGCAAAGGGACGCGACGTGGCGCTGGAAGGCGTCGCGGCGGGCCTCGGCCCGGCAACGCATCGCGGAGAAGCCGTGGGCGTAACCGGCGACGGTGCCGACGGCGAGCAGGGCGATCGTGATCTGGCGTCGCATCATGGTCTCATCGCCTCCTTCACGCCCACTCGCCGTGGGTCCGGTACGGATCGGCGCGGTGGCCGCGCCACCCGCCCCTGCCCGACCACATGTCGCGGAACGCGGACGGCCCGATCTCGATCAGATCGGCGAGCTGCTCGCGCTGCCGGTCATCGAGCACGGCGTGGACCCTCCCGAGCGCGCCGACCGACGCCTTGCGCAGCGACTCGATGGCGGTGTCGTGCCGCGCGAAGAGCTCGCCGAGGCGCGTCTCGTCGAAGCTCGGGCTCCGCACGGCGGCCGCCACGTCCGCGCGCGTGCTGCGGATCTCGCTCCGCTGCGCCGCGGCGGCGTCGCGGAGCTCGTCGATGGCGGCGACGATCACCTTCTCTTGCGACGGCGTGGTGCCGAGCCGGTCGAAGAGGAACGACAGGAAGAAGCGCCGGCGGAAGCCGAACCCGCCGAAGCCGCCGAAACCGCGCCGGCCGTGGGAGCGCGGCCCAGCGCCCCAGGGCGCGCCGCCGCAATCGTACCGGTGACCGCGCCGCAGCGCTGCGATCAGCCCGATCAGACAGGCCGTTCCAACCACGAATCCCAACATGATGAGTACCCTCCGTGAGCGTCTCCGCTGTCGTTCCGTGCACGGGGCGTGTGCGCGCAGCCTCGGTTCCTCCGAACGCGAGCGCGACCCCGGCCGCAGGGACCGGAGCCGCAGACGCGCGGCCCCGGGCTGCAAGGCTCGAAGCCGCAGACGCGCGGCCTCGATCCACGTCGAAGCTGCGCAGGGCGTGTGAAGGGCGTGAGGGATCGCGCGTGAAGAAGTGTGTAGACCGCCGGGCGCGGCGTCACGATGGAGCGGCGCGCCGCGCCGCGACGGAGCGGCGCGCTACGTCCGGGTGGGCGGCTTTCCGTCTTCGGGCAGCTCCACCGGCCCGAGGTCGTCCAGGTCGGCTTCGAGCTTCTCGGGCCTCTCGGAGGCCGAGACCGCCCACGGGTTCGTGCGCTCGCTCGCCACTTCGCTGTCGTCGTCTACGTCGCCGTCCTCCGCCTCGAGGTCGTCGAGCGACTCGACCCCCGCCGCGGCCGGCGCGGCGCTTGGCGCTGGCGGCGTCGACGCGCGCGGCGCGGGGGGCGCGGGCGGCGTCGACGCGCGCGGCGCGGGGGGCGCGGGCGGCGTCGATGCGCGCGGCGCAGCAGGGGGCGGAGGCGGCGTCGACGCGCGCGCCGACGAGGCGCCGGGGTCGCTCGGCAGCCGGCCGCGCGGAGGCTCGACCCCAGGCGAGGCGCCCGCCGCAGGCGACGGCCTCGCGATGATCGCGCTCGACGGCGCGATGTTCCCGGCGGCCCTCAGCGCCGCGGGAGATCCCCCCGGCGGGCTGCTCACCGATGCCGGGAGGCCCCCCGGCGGCGAGCTCGTCGTCCCGGAGGGAACCCCGGCCGGAGCGGCGCTCGCGGCGGGCTTGCCGGCCTGGCCGAGATCGGTCGCGCCGCCCGGCGAGACGGGGGCCGGCGCCGACACAGGCGCGGCGCCCGGCGAGACGGGCGACGGCGTCGACACAGGCGAGGCGGGGAGCGATGTCGCCGGCTTCGAGGCGGGCGCGGCGCCGGACGAGGCGGGGGTCGACGCCGCCGGCGCCGACATGGGCGCGGGCGCTGCCGGCGCGGCCGCGGCGCCCGGCGGAGACGCGGCGCTGGCGCTCCCGGGCGGAGCGGCGGCGGCCGGCGGAGCGGCGGCGGTCGCGCCGCCGCGGCCGGTGGACACCTCCGCCGGCGCCGCGCGCGGCGTTTCGGCCTTCGCGGCGGCGCGCGACGCGTCGAAGCGCATCGCCTTCTGCGCGAGCTGCACGACGGGGAGGATCTCGCGCGGGGGGATGTTCGCGGCGATGACGTCCGGCCCCGCGATCGCGAGCTCGCCGTCGGCGTGGAACGGCACGCCCGGGCGCTCGCGCTCCTGCTTGAGCCGCGCGTTGTCGATGGCGACGCGGACCTCGAGCGGGATCCGCGTCTGCCACAGCCGGCCGTCGATCGCCGTGCGCACGTCCCACGGCGTCAGGATCGGCGTCCTCCCGATGCCCTCGAACGGGCTCCGGTCCGCGAGCAGCGCCTTCAGCAGCCAGGCGACGATCTCCTGGTGCTGCGGCGTGTCCTGGTCCCACGGCATCGACTCGCGGAAGAACTGCCAGTACCCGCCGGCCGGGCCGTACACGGCGATGTCGCGCGGATCGAAGGCGGCCTCGAACGCGCGCGGGGTGATGTCGCCCTCGTCGATGACGGAGTCGATGAGCGCGCCCTGGAAGTCCGGCGTCTTGCGGCGCGCGGCGCGCGGCGAGAGGCCGGTCAGGGACGTCGTGATCTGCTGGCGAACGTCGCTCCGCTCGCGGAACCAGCCCATCCGCTCGACCGCGCCGAAGCGCTCGCGCAGCTTGACCGGCGTCCACCACGGCAGGTCGAGCTCCCGCAGCCGCGCGATCAGCTCGGCCACGAGCTGCAGCGCCGGCTCGCTCGCGAGGTGCACGCGCGCCTCTCTCCTCAGCGTCTCGTCGTCCTTGCTGTCAGGATCTCGGTGCTGCAGCGATCGCTCCGCCATCGTTCCTCCGTGTCCCCCTGGCCGCTCTGCTGCATACCAGAACCGGATCCTCGGCGGGCAGCCCGCGCGCGGCGTCGCGAAGAGCGCTCCCGCCTGGCTCGATCCGGGCTCTCCGACGCGCCACGGCGAACCGCCAGCGTGTCGTTATGCAACGACGCGCGAACGTGTCGGATCCGGGCTAGGCTCTCGCGGCCATGCACGACGCGGTGGAGGGCGCGGGCGAGCGCGCTGCGGGAGGGATCGATCGGCTGGACCGCCCCGGGCGAGGGCTATCGCCGTGGGCGCGCCGCGTCGCGTGGGCCGCCGCCGAGGCGATGCTCTGCGACGAGGACGAGCGCGGGGAGCTCGTCCCGCCAGGCGCGGGCGCCTGCGAGCGCGCCGTCGCGGGGCTGGATCTCTCGCTCGGGCAGGCCAGCCCCGAGACCCGGCGCGGGTTCGCGCTGCTGGCCGCCTGCCTCGAGCTCCTGCCGCCGTTCGTGATCGGCGCCTTCGGCCGGATGAGCCGGCTCCCGCTCGGCAGGCGGCTCGCCTACCTCGAGGCGCTGGAGTCGAGCCGCGTCGGGCTCCTCGCCATGCTGCTCCTCGCGTTCAAGGTGCCGCTGTGCATCCCGGCCTTCGAGGAGGGCGCGGAGCTCGCGCTGACCGGCCTCGACCGCGAGAGCACCGCGGCGCGCCGCAGGTTGCCCGCGCTCCGCCCGGCCGCGGGCGCGCCGCCGGGCGACGCCGCGCGCGCGCAGCCCGCCGCGCCGGGCGCCGAGGGGGCGGCGTGAGCGGCGCCATCGCGTCGAGCGAGCCGATCGTCAGGGGGCGCGACCTGCCGGACGGGTTCGACGAGGCGTGCGACGTCGTCGTGGTCGGCTCCGGCGCCGGCGGCGCGGTCGTCGCGGCGCTGCTCGCCGAGGCGGGGCGCCGCGTGATCGTGCTGGAGGAGGGCCCCTACCACCGCCCTGACGACTACCAGCGCTGGAAGCCCAGCGAGTCGCTGCGGCGGCTGTTCCGCGAGGGCGGCATGCTCACCGCGCTCGGCGTGGGCCAGACGCCGATCATCTCCCTCACCCTCGGGCGCGCCGTCGGCGGCTCGTCGGTGGTGACCGGCGGCGTCTGCTTCCGCATCCCGGGCAGCGTGCACGCGCGGTGGGTGCGCGACCTCGGCCTCGACGAGCTGTCGGAGCGCGCGCTCGAGGCGGCGTACGAGAGCGTCGAGCAGCGGCTCCACGTGCGCGAGGTCCCCGAGGCGCTGCGCTCGGCTTCGACGGCGCGGTTCGTCGAGGGGGCGCGGCGGCTCGGCATCCCGATGCGCCCGCTCCGCCGCAACACGGGCGACGCGTGCGAGGGGAACGGCCGGTGCAACTTCACCTGCCCCGCCGGGGCGAAGCGCTCGGTCGACGTCGCCTACCTGCCGTCGGCCGTCGCGGGCGGCGCGCGCGTCGTCGCCGACGCGCTGGTCGAGCGGATCACCGTGGCGCGCGGGCGCGCCGCCGGCGTCGAGGGTCGGCTGCTCGGCGGCGAGCCGGGCGCGCCACCGCGCCGGTTCCGGGTGCGCGCGAAGGTCGTCGTCGCCGCGTGCGGCACGCTGCACACGCCGCTGCTCCTCGGCACCGCGGGCGCGTTCAGGGCGAGCGGCGCGCTCGGCAACGACGTGACGCTGCACCCCGCGGTGCGCGTCGTCGCGCGGTTCGACGACACCCTGAACGGCTGGGACGGCGCGCTCCAGAGCGTCTACTCCGACCACTTCGACGCCGAGGGGATCAAGCTCGTCGGGGTGTACTCGGCGGTGAACGTGCTCGCGGCCGGCCTGCCCGGCGTCGGGCCCGCGCTGCGGCGGCGCGTCCGCGCGCTCCCGCGCTGCGCCGTGTTCGGCGCCATGATCCACGACGAGGGCGGCGGACGCGTCCGCCGCGGCCCCGGCCGGGAGCCGCTCGTCTCGTACGCGATGGCGCCGCGGGATCTCGCGCGGCTCCGCCGCGCCATCACGATCCTCAGCGAGATGGCCCTCGCCGCCGGCGCGCGCGAGGTCTACACCGCGCTGCTCGGCGCCCCGCCGATCACGTCCATGGACGCCGCGCTCGCGGACGAGCGCGCCCCCGTGGACGCGCGCCGCATCGAGTGCATGGCGTTCCACCCGCTCGGGAGCGCGCGCGTGGCGAACGATCCGCGGCGCGGCATCGTCGACCAGAGCGGCGAGTGCTTCGAGCTGCCGGGGCTCTTCGTGGCCGACGGCTCCATCCTCCCCACGAGCATCGGCGTGAACTCGCAGGTGCCGATCATGGCGATGGCGACGCGCATCGCGTGGCGGATGGCCGAGCGGTTCCCGCGGCTCGCGGCGGCGAGCCCCGCGTAGGGGCGAGGGCGCGGTGCTAACGTGTCGGCCCCGACCTACAGCCGAGGTTTCAGCATGCAGGCGATGATCGATCTCCGCTCCGACACCGTGACCCGACCGACCGCGGCCATGCGCGCGGCCATGTCGGCGGCCGAGGTCGGCGACGACGTGTACCGGGAGGACCCGACCGTGCGCCGGCTCGAGGAGCGCGTCGCGGAGCTCACGGGCAAGGAGGCCGCGCTGTTCGTGCCGAGCGGGACGATGGGCAACCAGATCGCGCTCCTCTGCCACACGCAGCGCGGCGACGAGGTCATCGCGGGCGAGGGAGCGCACTGCGCCTTCTACGAGAGCGGCGCCGCGCCCGCGTGGAGCGGCGTGCAGTTCGCCTTCGCCGGCCGCGGCGGCCTGTTCACGGCGGCGGACGTGGAGGACGCGATCAAGCCGCCGCTCTACTACCTGCCGCGCACGCGCGTCGTCGCGATCGAGAACACCCACAACCGCGCCGGCGGCCGGGTCTTCCCGCAGGACGACGTGCTCGCGATCGCGAGCGTCGCGCGCGCGCACGGGCTCGCGCTCCACCTCGACGGGGCGCGCCTCTGGAACGCCTCGGTCGCCTCCGGTCGCCCGGTCGCCGAGCTCGCGGCGCCGTTCGACACGGTGAGCGTCTGCTTCTCGAAGGGGCTCGGCGCCCCGGTCGGCTCCGCGCTGTGCGGCAGCGCCAACGTGGTGCGCGCCGCGCTCCGCTTCCGGAAGATGCTCGGCGGCGGGATGAGGCAAGCCGGCGTGCTCGCGGCCGCCGCGCTGTACGCGCTCTCGCACCACCAGGACCGCATCGCCGAGGACCACGAGGCGGCGCGCGCGATCGCGCGCGCGCTGCGCGAGGTCGCGCGCCGCGCCGCCGCGAGGCCCTCCCCCGAGCCGCCGCCCGCGACCATCGAGGAGCCCGAGACGAACATCCTCTACATCGACACGCCCGGCATCCCGGCCGAGCGGCTCGTCGACGCCGCGCGGCGCCGCGGCGTGCTCGTCGGGGCGGCGGGCCGGAGCGCCGTCCGCGCCGTGACCCACCTCGACGTCGCGCCCGAGCAGGTCGCGCCCGCGGCGAGCGCCCTCGCCGAGGCGCTCGCCGAGGCGCTGGCGCAGCCGCGCGATCGCGACGGCGCGGGCGTGCGCGCATGAGCCGCCGCGCCGCGAACACCGCCGCTCCGGCGCTCGCCCTCGCGCTCGCCGCGCTGCTCGGCCCCGCGTGCGCGCCGGCGCGCGGCGACGCGTACCTCGCCGCGATGGCCGCCGGCGAGCGCGCCTACCACGCGGGGCGCTACCGCGAGGCGGCGAGCGCGTTCGACGGCGCGGCGTCGCGCGCGCTGCTCGTGAAGGATCGCGACGAGGCGCGGCTCATGCAGGCGCGCGCCTTCGAGCGGGCGGAGGCCTGGCGCGAGGCGCGCGCGTCGTACGAGCGGCTGCTCGCCGACTCGCCGGACGGGCCGCGCTCGGTGCGCGCGGAGTTCGAGCTCGCCGATCTCGCGATCGAGCACGGCGACGCGGACGCGGGCTTCGCGATGCTGCTCGCGGCGACGCGGCGCCACCCGTCGCACGGGCTCGCGCGCAACGCGCTGAAGCGGCTCATCCGGCGCGAGGAGGAGCGCGCCGGCGCGGGCGGCGCGCTCGCCTGGCTGCGGCAGCAGGCCCCCGCGCTCCGCGGGACGGAGCTCGATCAGGACGTCGCGTACCACGAGGCGCTCCTCCTCGAGCAGGTCGGCGATCGCGAGGGCGCGCTGCGCGCGCTCGTCGCCGCCGCGCGCGCGCACCCATACCCCGCCGGCAGCCTGACGGACGACGCGCTCTTCCACGCCGCGGAGCTCGCCGCCGCGCTGGGGCGCCCCGAGGAGGCCATCGGCTACCTGCGGGAGATGCTCGCGGCGCGCGAGTCCGCCCTCACCGGCAGCTACGACCGCGGGAAGTTCGATGACGCGCAGCTCGAGATCGCGCGCCTCTACCGCGAAGCGCTCGGCGACCGCGCGGCCGCGCGCCGCGAGCTGCACAAGCTCTACACGGACCACCCCGCGTCCATCCTGCGCGACGACGCGCTCTGGACCGAGGCGAAGCTGTGGCGCGAGGACGGCAAGGCCAAGGAGGCCTGCGCCACCGCGGCCCTGATCCTCCGGGATCTCCCCGAGTCGCGCTACGCGCGCTGCGCGCACGCGATCTGCCCGTCGCTCCCGGCCGCGAAGAGCCCGTGCGCGGACTACATCCTGCGCGAGCTCGACGGCAAGAAGGAACCTTGACGCCGGGGCGCCGCCGTGGCGGCGCGCCGCCAGCGCTCAGTCGTCCTCGTCGTCCGCGGGCTCCAGCTCGGCGTCGTCGTCCTCGCCCTCGTCATCGTCGTCGCCGAGGTCGTCGTCATCGGCCTCGTCGAGGTCGTCGTCGTCCTCGCGCGGCTCGTACTTGAGGTCGATGCCGATGTCCCCGAGCTGCGTCTCGAGGAGCTCGAAGAGCTCGTCCACGTCGTCGCCCCCCCACTCATCGAGCACGTCGGTCAAGAACTCAAAAAAATCACCGCTGTCCAGACGACGCTCGATCTCTTCGACCTGCTCTTCCGAGAACGCCTCGAGGACGTCCTCGCGCAGCGCTTCGGTGTCGCCTTCCTCAACGGCATCCGCCGCAGAGAGGCGGATCTGCTTTACGGCACGCTTGTCGAGGTGAATCTCCATGAAGGTGGCTTCGTTTAGGCGACCCTCGCAGCTGCCGTCAAGCGGCGTATGGTGCCGAGCTTCAAGAGACCGCTCGGCTCGCCTCCCCGCGCCGCCTTTTCGGGGGGCGCGCCCCGCGGCGCAGAGGGCCCCGGGCGGCCGCGTTCGCGCTCCGCCGTCCGCGCCGCGGAGGAGCGTTGCCCGCGGCAGATCTCTCGCGTATCCAAGCAACTCGTGCGTCTACGACCTCTGCCCGGCGCGCTCCCGGTCGCGATCATCGCGGCCGGCGCCCTGCTGTCCTCGACAGCCGCGGCCGCGCCTCCCGAAGGCAAGGTCGAGGGCGCGCTCCCTCGCGCCGCGCCGGCCCCTCCCACCGGCGCCCGGACGGCGGGAGCCGTGGACCAGGGCACCGGCGGCGACCCCGCCGCGCCCGAGGCGGACGACGCGATCGAGGCGCAGGAGGACGGAGCCGCGACCGCGCCGCCTCCTCCCGTCACGCCGCGCGTGCAGCTCGCGACCCGGCCGCCGCCGCTGCACGTCGAGTACGCGCAGTACGGCGTCGCGCTCGCGGCGGAGATCAGCCTCGACGCCGGCGCGGCGTGCCCGCGGTCGGGGCCTCTGTACTCGTGCATCCTGGGCAGCGGCGGCGGGCTCGCGATCCGCAGCGGCTACCGCTCGCCTGGCCCCTGGTACTTCGGCGGGGCGTACCAGTTCACCAAGATGGACTCGAGCAACCTCTACCGGCTCGGAATCTTCCAGCAGCTGCGCGCCGAGATGAGGTACATGCCGGACATCGGTTACCGCGCGGCGCCGTATTTTTCCGCCGGGATCGGCGGCGTCGTCTACGGCAACGAGTGGGGCGTCGAGACGGGCGGCGCGCTCATCTTCGGCGGCGTCGGCGTCGAGCTGGAGGTGTCGCGCAAGACGGTGCTCGGCGTGAGCTGCGTGTACCGGCCGGTCCTGCTCGCGGGCTGGAAGGACACCGCCAACTACGAGCGGGCCACCGCCATCGCGCAGTTCGTCGGCTTCGAGCTCCTGCTCGAGGTGCGGACCGAGCTCGGTCGGCGCTGAGCGGCTCCCCTGCCTGCTCGAGAGAACGCACCGTCTACTTGACTCGACCGTCGCTCCGCGGTCCCCTCGGCAGCGTGATCTGCGATGTGTGCGGTCGCGAGAATGCTGGCGATCTGACGTTCTGTCAGGATTGCGGCCGACGGCTCAAGGCGCGCGAGGCGCGGGTCGCTCCGCCGACGCCGCCGAGCGGCTTGCCGCAAGTGTCGCTCCCGGCCCTGTCGGCGCCCGCGCAGCCTGAGGAGGCGCCGGCGAACGACGCGCGCTCGGCCGGCCGGGCGCCGGGGGCGCGCCACGCCCCGGGACGACTTCGCCCGGAGGCGCCGGTGTTCTCGTTCAGCCCGATCGGCTCGGCGAGGACGGAGCCGGCGATGCAGGCGGTGCACGGCCGCGCGGAGGTGACCTCCCGCCCGGCGCGCGAGGGCGCCTCGACGGCGGCCTCCCGCCCGGCGCGCGAGGGCGCCTCGACGGCGGCTTCGGGCGCCCTGGGCAGCGCCATCCAGATGGCGCCGGCCCTGCAGGGACCGAGGGTCACGGACCGGATCGACGCGCACGTGCCGCCCGCGACGCCCACGATCACCGACGCGCTGCTGGGGCTCTCGTGCGCGAGCTGCGATGCGGACAACCCCCCGGGCTACCGCTACTGCGTGACGTGCGGCGCGCCGCTGCACAAGAAGGACGGCGCCGCCTTGGCGGTCCCCCCCGCAGCGGTCCCCCCGCCCTCGACGGACCCGGCGCCCCGGAAGGCGAGGGGCAGCGACCCGGGCGCGGGCGCCGCGCTCTCCCCTGAAGTGCCGTACGTGGCGCACCCGCCGCTCGAGAGGATCGAGACGACCGCGCGAGGGCTCCAGGACGCCGCGCTCCGGCCCCCGCCTTCGCCCGACGCCGCGCTCCGTCCCCCGCCTCTGCCCGACGCCGCGCCGCGCGAAGATCGCGCCGGTGGGTCCGAGGCGCAGCGGCAGGGCCCCGGGGGCTCGCTACCGGGCAAACCGGCCCCTCCGCCGCTGCCTCCCGTCGCCCTGCCGCCCCCGCGGCTGCCCGCTCCGCCAGCCGGCGGGGGCGCCCACGACAAGATCGTCGGCTCGCCGGTGCTCGAGATCGCGTCATCGCGCCAGGCGCCCACCCCGCCGGTCGAGTGCGCGCGCTGCCACGGCCAGTGCATGGCGGGCACCCGGTTCTGCAAGTACTGCGGGGCGCCGCTCGACGGCGAGCGGACCACCTCCGAGCGCCCCGCGAGGGCCCTCGCCGACCGACCATCCGCCCCGGAGGTCGGGCGCGACCCGCCGCGGCTGCCGCAGGGCGAGCCCGCCAAGCCGAGCTCGACCGATACGGGCAGCACACCGCCGCCCTCTCAGATCCCGCTCGCCCCGCTGCGGGCGTCCTACTCGGTTCGCCCGCCCGCGTGGGTCCCGGCTGACACCCGGCCCACCCGGGTGCCCGAGGGCAAGCTCATCGTGATCGTCGAAGACGGGACCGAGGGGAAGAGCTTTCCGCTCACGGGCACGCAGATCGACATCGGCCGCAGCGAGGGGGACATCCTCCTCGAGGACGACCTGTACGTCTCGCCACGGCACGCGCGGATCATTCCACAGAGCGGTTCCTGGGTTCTCCGTGACCTGGGCAGCGTGAACCGCATCTACCTGCGCATCAGGAAGACGCACGCCCTCCGAGATGGCGACTTGCTCCTCCTGGGGCTCGAGGTGTTACAGTTTCAGACCGTGAGCGACGGGGAGCGAGGCCTCGGCCATGCAATCCAGCATGGAACGTTGCTGTTTGGCTCGCCCGCCATCCACCGGCGGGCGAGACTCTGCCAGAAGACGGTGGAGGGCGTGACGCGGGACGTGTACCACCTCTACCGGGATGAGACGGTGATCGGACGGGAGACGGGAGACATCGTGTTCACGGCCGATCCGTTCCTCTCGCGACGCCACGCCGCCATCCGGAGGAACCCGGCCACGGGCGAGTTCACGCTCACCGACCTCGAGTCGTCGAACGGGACCTACGTCGCCATCCGCGAGGACGTCAGCCTCGTGGATCGCGATTTCGTGCGCATCGGGCAGCACCTGTTCCGCGTGGATCTCCCCCGATGAGCGACCAGACCGTCCGCGAGACGCCCACCGAGGCGCTGGAAGTCGATGGGCTCCCCGGCGCCGCGTCGGTAGGGGCCGACTCGAGCGGCAACGCGGGCAAGGCCCTTGGTGACTCCCCGCTCGGCGCCGCGTCGCTCGAGTCCGGCAAGGCGGGGTCTGTGGAAGCAGGCAAGCCCGTGAACTGGAAGCCGCCCCCGCCGCCCAAGATGCGTCCGGCCACGAGCGCCGCGCGCGAGCAGAAGGCTGGCATCGCCGTGAAGCCCGTGAAGGCGTCGAACACCCCGGTCCCCGACAAGGTCGGGAGGAAGCTCCCTCCGCCGCCGCGGGTGCGGCTCACCGCGGGCGGGTCGCGCGACGAGGACCTGGATGGCGGCGGCGGCGGCGCGACGAGGTCGGACGACCTCGCCGACGCTGCGACCCCCGACGCCCCCGCGGCCGCCGCCCGGGCAAAGGCCGCCCACGCGGCGCCGTCGATCGCGACCTCGTACGGCGACGGCGCGTTCGACGAGACCCCCGCCGCGGAGGCCGCGCATGGCGACGGCTCGGCGGTCGACGAGGGGGCCGAGGGCGCGGGGCGCCCCGAGGACATGGACAGCGAGGCTGCAGCGCCGGACGAGCCGCGTCGCCCCGAGGTCGTGCTGCGGCTATTCGGCCGGACCGACGTGGGCCAGGTCCGCGAGCACAACGAGGACAACTTCATCGTCGCGGACCTCACGAAGGCGAGCCGCGGCCTGATGGAGATGGACCGCTACCAGATCATCGGCGAGCGGGGGGCGCTGCTCGGCGTGTGCGACGGCATGGGCGGCGCCGCCGCCGGCGAGGTCGCGAGCCAGCTCGCGGTCGACATCATCTACCAGCGGATGAGCGCCGGCGGCCCCCCGCAGAACCACGACGAGCTCGCGGCGCGGCTGGTGCAGGCGATCGAGGCCGCCGGGCTCAGGATCTTCAGCGAGGCGAAGCTCGATCGGACCCGGCGGGGGATGGGGACCACGTCCACCATCGCCGCGCTCATGGACGATCACCTGTTCCTCGGCCAGGTCGGCGACAGCCGCGCGTACATCCTGCGCGGCGATCGGCTCGTGCAGGTGACGCGCGACCAGTCGCTCGTGAACCAGCTCATCGAGGCCGGCCAGCTCACGGAGGAGGAGGCCGAGACCTTCGAGCACAACAACATCATCCTCCAGGCGCTCGGCACGGCGGACTCGGTGCAGGTCGACCTCACCTACGTGGCGCTCAAGCGCGGCGACACGCTGATGCTCTGCTCCGACGGGCTCTCGGGCATGGTGCGCAACGAGGAGATCCGCGAGGTGCTGCGGACCGTCGACGACCCCATCGAGGCCTGCAAGGTGCTGACGGATCGGGCCAACCAGGCCGGCGGCCACGACAACATCACGGTGGTGGTCGCGAAGTTCGACGGCGACGGGCTCGCCGCGGCGGAGATCGAGGACATCGAGGAGCTCCGCTACCAGAAGTACCAGCTGCCCGAGCACCTCCTGGCCCAGAACTCGGTCGCATCCGAGCCGGCGCGCAAGGTGAAAGAGCTCGACGAGAAGAAGATCTCGCAGCGGCCTCCCTCGCCGAAGTCATGGCTGGGCAGCTCGGACGGCGACATGGGCGACGAAAGCGACGAGTACGATCGCGCCTTCTCCACCCTGGCGCCGGACGACGCCCTGGACGAGCGCAACGCCCGCGCGCCTGTCCAGGGCGACGAGCCGATCATGATCCCGACCGACGGCGCGCCGCAGTGGCTCGTGATCTTGATGATCGTGAGCGCCGTCGCGTGCGTTACCATCGCCGGCTACTACCTGCTTCGCTAGGCCGCGCGCGGCGCACGCGCGCGCGCCTCCACCGCCATGCTGCGCAGCAACGACAAGCGTGCCCGGCAGACCCCGGCCGCCCCGCAGGAAGGGTCGCCGCCGCGCCCCCCGGACGCGGACGGTCGCGTCGGCGTCGACGTGCAGACCGCGCAGCGCATCGTCAGGGATGCCGTCGTGCAGGCGATGCAGCGCGAGGACAAGGCGGTCGCGCTCGTGCGCGCGAAGGCGGACGAGGCGAGGCGCCGGGTGGCGCGCAACAACCTGCTCCTCGGGCTCGGCGTCGTCGCGGCGCTCGTGGCCGTGGCGGTGGCGGGCGTGGTCGCGTACAGGTCGCGGCGCGCGGCGGACGCGCTGGCGCGCGAGGTCGGCCTGGGCCGCGCGCCCGCGGCGCGACCGTCGGGCGCGATCCCGGAGCAGGTGCTCTCGGGTCGCGCCATCTTCGAGCAGAACCGGCTGGCGCTCTACGTGATGGGCTACATGGCGGATAACCGCATCGGCGGTTGCTGCTCGGCGTTCGCCATCGCGCCGAACCAGCTCGCCACGAACGCGCACTGCGTCCGCGACTGCCGCGCGCGCGGCGGCACGCCGATCGTCACGCAGAACGACTCGATGGGGAAGACGCGCTTCCGCATCGTCGCGATGTCGGCCCACCCGGCGTACAGGTCCGGGCAGGCGGGCGCCGGCTCGCCGGACGTCGCCCTGCTCCGCATCGACGGCAAGGCGCCGCGCGCGGTGACGCTCGCGAACGACGCCGAGCTGCGGGCCATCGGGCCGGGCGACGACGCCTACGTCATCGGCTTCCCCGGCCGCCTGATGGACCCGCTGAGCCCCTCGGCGACGTTCCTGGAGGGCCGCATCGGGCGGGTCACCGGCCTCGATGGAGAGGCGACGACGCCGGATCGCGCCGTGCTCATCCAGCACGACGCGGTGACGCGCGGGGGCAACAGCGGCAGCCCCATCTTCAACCAGTACGGCCACGTGATCGGCATCCACGCGGCGCACATCGACGACGAAGACGACGTGACGATCGACGGGCGCAAGACGAAGGTGACGCAGAGCTCGCCGTTCCGGATCGGGATGCGCATCGACCTACTGCAGGGGGTCCCCGCGCCGTGATGCTGCGCGTCGTGCACACCTTCGGGCGCAACGCCGGGTCGGTGGAGCTCCATGACAGGCGCGTGGTGCGCTTCGGCCGCGCGCCGGACAACGACGTCGTGTTCGACCCGAACCACGACCGCGACGCGAGCAGCCACCACGCGGAGGCGCGCCTCGAGGCGGCGGGCTGGGTGCTCTACGATCTCGACAGCCGCAACGGGACCTACGCGGGCGGGCAGCGGATCAAGCGGCACCCGATCGCCTCGGGCGACGAGATCACGTTCGGCGCGAAGGGGCCGCGGGTGCGGCTCGAGCTGGTGGAGCGCCGCGCGCCCGGTCCTCCTCAGACGCACGCGGCGCCGGCGCACCCCGCGCTCGCCGCGGCCCCTCCGGCGCCGCCCACGGGCTACCCCGCGCCCGCGGCGTACCCTGCGCCCGCGGGGTACCCTGCGCCCGCGGCGCCTGCCGCCGGTTACGCCGCGCCCGCCGCCGGCCACGCCGCGCCCGCGGCGTACCCCGCGCCGGCCGCCGGCCACGCCGCGCCCGCAGGCGCGCACCCGGGGCACGTGCCGGCCGCGCCGCCGGCTGGCTCGCGGCGGGTCGGCGAGCGGACGATCGCGATGATGATCTCCTCGGCGGTGTCCGCCGCCACGGGGCGCTCGAAGCCGCGCGGCACCGTCGAGATCAACGCCATGCTCCACAAGGAGGTGCACGCCGCGACCGCCGGCCAGCGCCGCACGACCTACGTCCTCGCCTCGCTGCTCGTCGTCGCGCTCGCGAGCCTCGCCGCGCTCATCGTCTACAACCGCTCCTCGCACGACGAGATCAGCCAGCTCCGCGCGGAGCTCGCGCGCCTCCCGCCGGAGGACCCGCGGCGCAAGGAGATCGAGCAGCGCCTCGGGACGCTTCACCCGTCGAACGCCAACTTCGGGCGCAACCTCCACGATCGATCCAGAAAGGGGATCTTCATGCTCGCGTCCGGGCGCGAGGGGTTCTGCACGGCGTTCGCCGTGCGTCTCTCGATCCTCGCGACGAACGCGCACTGCATCGCCGCGGCCAAGCGCCGCGGCGGCGCGATCGTGGCGCTCGAGAACGAGGGCCGAGGCCAGGTAAGCTTCGCCGTGACCAGCATGCGGACGCACCCGCAGTACCGCGACAGCGCGGACCAGCTCACCCCCGACATCGGCGTCGTGTCGATCGCGGGGCGCGCCGCCGCCTTGCTGGAGCTCGCGACCCGCGAGCAGCTCGCCTCGGCCGGCGCGGGCGACGACGTGTACCTCATCGGCTTCCCGGAGCGGCTCACGGACGCCGCGAACCCCGTCGCCACCTTCCTCGCCGCCAACATCGGGCGGATCACGGGCGCGAACGGCCGGCCCGCGCCCGCCGCCGAGGCCTGGCTGATCCAGCACGACGCACGGAGCACGAGCGGCATGAACGGGAGCCCCATCTTCAACGGCGAGGGCAAGGTCATCGGCATCAACGCCGGCGGGTACCTCGAGGGCAACGACGAGACGATCTCCGGCCAGAAGACGGAGGTGGTAAAGGCCTCCCCCTACAAGTTCGGGATGCGCATCGACCTGCTCGACGCCATCCTGCGCTGACCCCCGCGCGAGAGAGATGCTCCGCCACGCGCTCCGCCGGCTCCTCTGGACGCTGCCCACCCTCGTGGGCGTCTCGCTGCTGACCTTCTTCGTCCTCTCGTTCGTCCCGGACCCGACCGACGACCCGCTGCTCGCGAGCTCGCTGTCCAGCGCCGAGCTGGCGCGGCTCCGGCGGGAGCGCTTCCTCGACCTCCCGCGCTTCATCAACCTCGAGCCGCGCGACGTGCGCCTGCGCGCCCTCGACGCAGCGCGGGCGATCGCCGAGGACGGCGACGACGCGGCTGCCGCGGCCGACGAGCTGCGGCGCCTCGGCGGCGCCGCGCTGCCGCACATCCTTCCGCTCGACGCGCTCGCGCCCGAGCCGCGCACGCGCGTCGCCCTCGCGCTCGCGCCCGTCGCGGCGCGGATGGGCCTGCCGAGGGCCGAGGAGGCCGCGGACCCGGCGCACGCTGTCGCCTTCTGGACGCGCTTCTGGGACGACCGCGGCATCGAGTTCCGCAGCGCGTCGGTGCGGAGCGCGGTGCGCCGCCTGGTCCGCTACGGCTCCACGTCGCGCGCCGCCGAGCTGCTCGAGCTCGACACGTTCGCCCTGCAGCCGGTGATCGCCGCGCTCCAGCCGCCGCGCGACGAGGCGACGTTCGCGCAGGCGCAGGCGCTCGTCGACGTCGCGGCGCACATCGCCGAGATCGACGACCGGATCGCGCCGGGCGACGACCTCGCGGAGGCCCGCGCGTGCGTCACGCGGTGGAAGTCGTTCTGGAACGTGTACCGCAGCGACTTCGAGGTGTTCACCGGCCCGACGCGGCTCGCGGCGACGGTGCTCGAGACCCGCTACGGCAAGTGGGCGCTCGGCGCGGTCACCCACCGCCTCGGCGTCGCGGCGACCGGCGAGCCGGTGCTCGACGAGCTCGCGCGGCGCGCGCCGGTCACGCTCGCGCTCGTGTTCGGGGCGATCGCGCTCGCCTACGCGGTGGCCGTGCCGCTCGGCGCGCTGAGCGCGGCCTCGCGCGGCCGGCGGAGCGACTCCGCGGTCGCGGCCGCCGTGCTCACGCTCGCCGTCCTCCCGACCGCCGTCGTGGCCGTGGCCGCCGCGCTCCTCTCGGGCGGCGCGCAGTCGCTGCTCCTGCCGACGTGCCTCATCGCGCTGTCGCTCATCGCCGCGCCGACGCGGCAGCAGCGCGCCGCGCTCGTCGCGGTCCTCACGCAGGACTTCATCCGGGCCGCGCGCGCGCGGGGCGCCGGCACCGCGCGCGCCATCGCGGTCCACGGGCTGCGCAACGCCGTGCTCCCGGTCGTGACGCTCGCCGTCCTGGAGCCGCCGATGGCGCTCGGCGGCGCCTTCGTCGTGGAGCGCGTCTTCGAGCTCCACGGGCTCGGCGAGCTCACCCTGCTCGCCGTGCAGGCGCGCGACGTGAGCTGGCTCATGGCTATCTCCATCGGCGCCGCGGGCATCGCCGCGCTCGGCGTGATCGCGACCGATCTCGCGTACGTGCTCATCGATCCGCGGCTCGGCCCGGCGGTGCTCTCCCGGAGGGGCGGGGCGTGACCCACGCGGCGGCGTTCCTTCGCCGGATGGTCGGCAGCAAGCGCGTCACCGCCGGCGCCGCCCTGCTCGGCGTGCTCGCGCTGCTCGCCATCTTCGCCGAGCTGCTCGCCGCCCCCGCGCCGATCGCCCGCTTCGGGCCGGGCGGCGCCGAGATCCTCCCGGCGGTCACCGAGGCGGCGACGCTCGAGTCGCTCACCGAGGCCGAGCTCGGGGCGCGCTTCGAGGGCGGCCTCGCGATCTGGCCGCCGATCCGCTACGGCCCGGAGCAGCGCACCGACGCCGGCCCGAACGCGTCGCCTTCCCGCGCGCACCCGCTCGGCACGGACTTCGAGAGCCGCGATCTCGCCGCGCGCCTGATCTACGGCGCGCGCACCGCGCTCGGCCTGTCGCTGAGCGCGGTGCTCGTGGGCATGTTCCTCGGCGTCGTCCTCGGCGGGCTCGCCGGCACGCTGCGCGGCTTCTGGAACGACGGCCTCGTCCGCCTCGTCGAGACGGTCGACACGTTCCCGGCGATCCTCGTCGTGGCGATCGTGCGCGCCATCGAGCGCGAGCCCTCCGCGCTGTCGCTGGTGCTCGCGGTCGCCTTCGTCCGCTGGGCGGAGATCGCGCGCCTCGTGCGCGCCGAGGTGCTGCGCGCGTCGAGCGAGGAGTACGTGATGGCGGCGCACGCGCTCGGCAGCACCCGGCTGCGCGTCTTCTACCGCCATATCCTCCCGAACGCGCTCGGCCCCACGATCGTGAGCTCCGTGCTCGGGGTGGCGTCCGTGGTCCTGCTCGAGGCGGCGATCTCCTTCCTCGGGATGGGCGCGCCCACCCGCGTGGCGTCGTGGGGGGAGACGCTGGGCCAGGCGGCGCGCCACCCGAGCGAGATCCGGCTGCTCGTGTTCCCCTTCGTCCTGCTCCTGGCCACGGTCGGCGGCTCGTACCTCATCGCCGACGCGCTGCGCGACGCCGTCGACGCGCGCACCGTGCGCTCGCGGAAGGCGCGCTGAGGGCGGGGCGCGCGCGGCGAGGCGGCCGCGGGCGTCGCGGCGAGCATTTCAGGCCCGACGCACGCCCGGCGCACGCCCGGTTCAAGCACGACTTGCGCCCGGCTCGCTCCCGGCCAGCGGTTGGCCGATGCTCGGCCAACGTCCGGCCAACGTTCGGCCAACGTCCGATTTCGCCGAAATCGGCCTCATCTGCGCGATCTCCGCGGCGGGGGTCTCGCGCCACTCGATCTCGATGGAAAGGCCCGCTATGAATTCGCCCGCCATGGCTGTTCCCGAGATCAGCGAGCAGGAGTTCGAGCGCGAGGTGCTCCGCAGCGAGTTGCCCGTGCTCATTGATTTCACCTCCACCCGGAGCACGCAGTGCAGAGCGGTCGCGCCGGAGGTCGACGCCATCGCGCGCGAGCTCGAAGGCAAGGCCAAGGTGGTCAAGGTCGACATCGACCGGTCGAAGCGCATCGCCGCCACGCTGCGCATCCAGGCCGTCCCGACGTTCATGGTCTTTCACCGGGGCCGCCCGGTGGCCGCCGAGCAGGGCCCCATCGACCGCAAGCAGCTCCGCGAGCTGCTCGATCCGTTCCTGCCGCGCGCCGAGGGCGCCATCCGGGCGGCCGAGCTGGCGCAGCTGATCCGCGAGGGCCAGGTGGTCGCCGTCGACACGCGCGAGGGCCCCGCGTACGGCCGCGCCCACATCCCCGGCGCGGTGCACCTCCCGCTGGACGAGATCGAGGGGCGGCTGGCCGAGCTCCACATGCTCCCGGGCGCGCCGGTCCTCTACTGTCGCGCGGGCGACAGGTCGAAGGAGATGGCCTCGAAGCTCGCGGAGGAGGGCGTCCCGGTCGCGTTCCTCGAGGGCGGCTTTCTCTCGTGGGAAGCCGAGGCGCTGCCGATCGAGCGCCCCGACTGATCCCTCCCGCGCGCTCGGCGCCGCGCGTCGAGCGCGCGGCGCCGTGACGCGATCAGCGATGTCCGACGTCAGCTCTTGGCGGCCGAGAGCGCCGCCGAGACGACCTCGCGCACGGGCACGCCGTGCGTCCTCGCCGCCGCGGCGCAGTCGTCGAACTCCGGCTTGATCTGCGGCGGCCCGAACGGCCCCTCGCTGATCTTCACCCGGATCGCGCCGTACGCGGTCTTCACCGTCGTGATCCGCCGCGGGCGCTCCGTGCGCGCGACAGGGATCTTCCGGAGCCCGATGCTGGTCGTCTCGCGCAGGAGCGCCGTCGCGACGGCGTCCGCCTGCGGGGCGGCGGCGAGCGCCGCGATCGTCAGCGCGGGGCGGCCCTTCTTCATCGTGATCGGCGCCGCCCACGCGTCGAGCGCGCCTGCCGCGAGCAGCGCCTCGATCGCGTGCCCGGCCACCTCGCCCGTCAGGTCGTCGACGTTCGCCTCCACGATCACGTGCGAGGCGCTGCCGAGGCTCTCCTCCCCGCCCGAGCGCGTCCCGAGGACGACCCGCAGCAGGTTGGGGCGGTCGGGCAGCTCTCGCGTGCCGGCGCCGAAGCCGATCCGGTCGGGCGCGAACGTCGGCCAGCGCTCGAACCGGGTCGCCAGCGTCGCGATGATGGCCGCGCCGGTGGGGGTGACCAGCTCGGCGTCGAGCTCGACGCCGTAGGTAGGGACGCCGCGGAGGCACGCGACCGCGGCGGGCGGCGGCAGCGGGAGGATCCCGTGCCGCGCCTTCACGAACCCGCGCCCCATCGGCAGCGGCGAGCCGACGACCTCCGCCCCGATGTGCACGATGGCCGCGGCGGCGCCCACGATGTCGACGATCGCGTCGACGGCGCCGACCTCGTGGAAGTGCACGTCCTCCAGGCGGATCCGGTGGACGGCGGCCTCGGCCTCGCCGAGGCGCCGGAAGATCCGGCGCGCCAGCGCGGCGACGGGCGGGTCGAGCGGCGCCGCGGCGAGCATGGCGTCGATGGACCCGTAGGTGCGCTCCGGCTGGGGCGCCTCGACGTGCACGTCGAACGAGGTCGCCACGATGCCGCTCCGATGGGCGTGCCCGCGGTGGAGGTGGAAGCCGTCGAGGGGTAGCGCGGCGACGGCGCGCTCGATCACGAGGAGCGGCACCCCGAGGTCGAGCAGCGCCGCGATGGTCATGTCGCCCGCGATGCCGCTGAACGCATCGAAGAACAGGATCTTGCCTGCGCCCGCGCCTTCTTCGAGGAGCGGCGCGCGCGGGTGGTCGTGCGCCTGCGCATGCTCGTGCGGGTGGTCGTGGCCGTGCCCGTGCTCGTGCTCATGGCCGTGCCCGTGCTCATGGCCGTGCTCATGGCCGTGCTCGTGGCCGTGCCCGTGCTCGTGGCCGTGCCCGTGCTCGTGGCCGTGCCCGTGCTCGTGGCCGTGCCCGTGCCCGTGCTCGTGGCCGTGCCCGTGCTCGTGGCCGTGCCCGTGCGGGTGGTCGTGGCCGTGCTCGTGCTCGTGTCCCATGTCTCGCCTGCTCCGTTCAGCGGGCGTCGGCGCGTCGCGACGCTCCCGCGGTCGCGCTCGTCCTGCGCTCACTCCTTCGGCAACATGCGATGGACCACCATCGCCGCGCCGAAGCCGCTGTCGATGTTGACCACGGCGACGCCGGAAGCGCACGACGTGAGCATGCCGAAGAGCGCGGTGAAGCCGCCCAGCGCCGCGCCGTAGCCGATCGACGTCGGGACCGCGATGACCGGCGCCGCCACGAGCCCGCCGACCACGCTCGGCAGCGCGCCCTCCATGCCCGCGACGACGATCACGGCCGACGCCTTGCGCAGCTCCTCGACGCGATGGAGGAAGCGATGCAGCCCCGCGACCCCCACGTCGTACAGCCGCTTCGGCTCGAGCCCCACAGCCCGCAGCGTCTCGATGGCCTCCTCGGCGACCGGCAGATCGCTCGTGCCCGCGGTCACGACGGCGACCGGCCCCGCGGCGCGCTTCGGCGCCGGAGCGACCTCGATGGTGCCGGTCCGCGCGATGGGTACGTAACGAAACGCCGGCAAGAGCGACGCGACGGCCGCCCCCTTCGCGGCGTCGACCCGGGTCACGAGCACGTTCTGCCCGGCCCCCGAGATCTCCTGGGCGATCAGCGCGATCTGCTCGGGCGTCTTCCCTTCGCCGAAGATCACCTCGGGCACGCCTTGCCTCAGCGCGCGGTGGTGATCGACGGTCGCGACACCCAGGTCCCGGAAAGGCAGCCCCCGGAGCGCCTCGAGCGCCTCCTCGATGGCGAGCTCACCAGAACGAACGCGCTCAAGCATCTCCCGGACGAGGCGCGGCTCCATGTGCGCAGCCGCTTAGCGCGGCAGCGCCGCCACCGCAAACCTTCCGCCTCGTCCGCCCGCTGTGGCAGGCGGCGCGTCTCGTGCGCGCCCCGCGCCCGCCCCTCCTGGACGAGGAGACGCGCGCGGCGCAAAGCGCGCGCAAATCGCCCAGGCTCTTTGCGCAGGAGGGGGCGGCGGGGCTACTTTCCGCGCCGCGTGCCCGCCTTCGTCGCTCCCCTCGTCGGCTTTGCTCTCGGCGCGCTGCTCGCCTGGTTCAGCGCCGCAGCCCCTCACCGCCCGGGCGCGCTGCGCGCGGCGGAGCCTCGGCTCGCGCCGGACCCACGCGATCGGCCGCTCGCCCTCGTCATCCTGTTCGCCCTCCTCGTCTTCGCGCCGGTCTGCGCTTACTTCCTCGTCTTCGCGCCGGACTGGAGCTTCGCGTACCTCGTCGACACCCGGCGGATCCCGTCCGCCGTCGACCTCGTGCTGCTCCTCCTCGACGCCGCCTCGGTGCCCGCCGGGTTCGCCGCCGCGCAGCGCTTCGCCGCGAGCGCCGGCGGCAGGCCCACCGCGCAGCGCTCGGTCCGCGCGGTCGCCGTGTTCGCCGGTGCGCCCCTCGCGATCGCCCTCGTCGCCGTCGTCGCCCTGGCCCGGCGCCTCGCGCTCGACGGCACCTACCGCCAGGTCGAGGGCGACTTCGGCGTCCACCCGGTCGCGGGCGGCCCCCTCGGCTACGCGCTCCTCTGGATGCACACGATGCTCGCCGCCGGCTTCGCGGTCACCGTGAGCGCCCTCCTCCGGCGCGAGCCGCCGGTCGGCGGGCAGAAGGCCGAGCCCGCCCGCGCCCCGCGGTCCCGCGCCGTCCCGAGCGAGCCGGCGCCGGTGGTCGATCCGCCCCGGCCCGCCTCCACCCGCCCGCAGCGCCGGCTCGGCCTCGGCAAGGGGGGTCGCTCCAACCGGCCGGACTGAGAGGCCACCCCTCTCAAAGCGGGTCGCCTCACCGCGTTGCCCACCGCGTTTGCCTCACCGCGTTGACGGAGCCACCGCGCTCCAGCACCCTGTCGCCCCATGTCCGAACGAGCCCGCGTGGATCAGCAGATCGAAGAACTGATGGAGCTGGCCGATCAGGTCGTGACGCGCGCCAGGAAGGGCGGCGCCGATGTCGCGGAGGCGATCGCCCGCTCGGGATCCGAGCTCTCCACGAAGGTGCGCCTCGGCGAGCCTGAGCTCGTCGAGGAGGCCGTTCACAAGGGCCTCGGCATGCGGATCATCAAGAAGCAGCGCGTCGCGCTGACCTCGACCTCCGACCTCACGCCCCGCGGCATCGATCGTTTCGTGGCGGACGCGCTGGAGCTCGCTGACATCTCCCAGGAGGACGAGTTCGCCGGCCCCGCCGATCCCGAGCTCATCGCCAAGGGTCCCTTCCCCGCGCTCGACCTCTACGACCCTTCCGGCGGGGGCGTCACGGCCGCGCAGGCCATCGACATCGCGCGCCGCGGCGAGCAGGCCGCGCGCGACGCCGATCCTCGCATCACGAACAGCGACGGCGCGACGTTCTCGCGGACCGCGAGCGCCTTCGCCCTCGTCCTTTCCGGCGGCTTCCGCGGCGGATATGCCGGCTCGTACGCGTCGCTCGTGGTCTCGCCGGTCGCCGACGACACCGGCGACAAGAAGCGCCGCGGCTTCTACTTCAGCGCCCGGCGCTACCTCGCCGACCTCGACGCCCCGGACGCCGTGGGCCGCGAGGCAGCCCGCCGGACGCTGCGCAAGCTCGGCGCCCGCAAGGTCGCGACCTGCGAGGCGCCGGTCGTCTTCGACCCGGACGTCGCCCGCTCGATGCTGGGGCTGCTCGGTTCCTGCCTCATGGGCAGCTCGATCTGGCGCAAGTCGAGCTACCTCGTCGGCCGCGAGGGGACGCGCGTCGCCAGCGATCTCATCACGGTGGTCGACGATCCGCTGATCCCGCGCGCGCCCGGCTCGCGCCCGTTCGACGGCGAGGGCCTCCTGGCGCGGCGCAACGTCGTGGTCGAGCAGGGCATCCTGAAGACCTACCTGTGCGACAGCTACAGCGGCCGGAAGCTCAAGCGCCCGCCGACCGGCAGCGCCTCGCGCGGGGCGGGCGGCGGCGTGGGCCCGTCGACGTCCAACTTCATCCTCCAGCCCACCTCCACCCCCGCGGAGGAGATCGTGCGCTCGACGCCGCGCGGGCTGTACGTCACCGAGATGATGGGCTTCGGCTTCAACGCCGTGACCGGCGACTTCTCCCGGGGCGCGTCCGGCTTCTGGATCGAGAACGGCCAGCTGACGCACCCCGTCAGCGAGGTCACGATCTCGCTGAACCTCGACGAGCTCCTCCAGCGGATCGACGCCGTCGGCGACGATCTGGATCTCCGGACGGCAACGGCGGCCCCGACGTTCCGGGTCTCCGCCATGACCATCGCGGGAAGCTGAATCGCTTCCTTCCGAGGAGCCTGCGCCCCTCGATCTCACGCATTTCCAGGAAAATCAGATCCGGACTCGACAGCGGGCTGAGAGCGACCGGTGAACCGGCCCCAGGTTGCGCTGCGGGAGGGGGGGACTCCGTCCGCAGCCGGTCGCTCTGCAGTGCTGCGGCTCCTGGCGGGGCGCCGGACAGCCGCCCGCGGCCGCCCGGCGCCCGACCTCTCGGCCGGGCGCAGGACGGCCGCGGCCCTCGCTCAGCGCGAGGACCCGCCAGCGGCCAGGCTGCGCGGCGGCTCCTCCGAGGCCGCGCCGGCGGTCGCCTGGAGGGGCGTCCCTGTCTGCGCGGCCGCTTCAGGCACGAGGAAGGCCTTCAGCTGCTGCGCGTCGTTGCGCCCGATCCGGCCCACGAACGAGGGCAGGCTGATGGGCTCGTCCGACAGGGCGACGAACGTCCCCTGCGAGTTCGCTCGATGGAGCGCCTCGAAGAGGGAGGTGGCGTCCACGTCACCGGACACCGCCCGTACGTCGACGATGTACACATCCGCGGGGTCGGCCCCCGCGTAGATCAGCGCGTCATAGGGGTGGCTCGCGTGCCGTATGGGCACACCTTCCCCGAGCGACCGCGCCACGTGGGTCATCGAGTCCTTCGTGCCGATGACCATCATCGACTTGGAGGTCGCCTTCGCGAGCTCCCGGGGCACCGAATAGCCCCATGCGCGGAGGAACTCGGCCACGTCCGCCGCCTTGAAGCGCAAGTGTCTCCCTGGCGTACGGAAATGGGCAATCCTCCCCCGATCTACCCAGTTATGGATTGTCTTCAAGTCGACCTCGCACAAGGCCGCGAGGTCGGATGCCGTCAACAGCTTTTCACGAACACCAGCCATCGCCGAACTCCACGCGAAAGGCACCTGCCGCACAGCTCGCGTTCACAGCGCGGCAGCGTCTCCTCAGGTGGCGGCCCCCCCCACCCGTCTGTTTACTCGATTGAAACCTAGCTCTCACAGACGGGCCCGTCACCCGCTTTGCTCGAATTTTCTCGGCCCCTTAGAGAGAACGCCCCGCGCGGAGGCAGACTCCCCATGCTTCAGGGGATCTCCTGGTTCATTATGTTCACGCGTCCGGGTGTAGGCCAGAGGGTCACGAAGGAGCCAGCCGATCCATCGGGAGCGCGGGGCCTTACACGAGCCAGGCTCATCCCCGCTCTGGGCTCCGGCGAAGCGGGCGACCTGGACACGACTGCACCTCCTCCGTCCTTCAATTTGAGCGGTTCTCCCGAGTTCGACAGCCCATGGCTGCCAAGTTTTGGCACGCGGAGCAGCAGCGTCTCGGGAGGAGCCGGAGGATCGAGCTCATCCTCACTGACGTAGCCCTCGTTGACGACCAGCGCGTAAGCGCCGGCTTCCAGGGAAATGGAGGGCAATTCCGTCTCTCCGCCCACATCGGCGAGCACATACCCTGTAAGCTCAGCTGTGACCTCACCATCGTTGTAGAGCTCGACCCACTCCTGAGCCGGCTCGGCCCCTACCGGGTTTGCCAGCACCTCGTTGATGATGACGTGGGGCATGGGCGCGCGCGTCATGGCTGAGAGCGTCCGTCGCTCCACCCGTCCGGCGTTATCGATGATGGCCACGGTGAGCTCCACGGGCGTGAGGGGCGGCACGGGCGCGAGGACGAACGGCTCGCCGGGCGCCAGCGCGAGGACCTCATCGAGCCCCGCCCCCGCGACCGCCCAGAGCAGCGGCGCGGCCGCCGAACGGACGAGAATCCGATCGTCGGCGACCTGAGCGCAGCCCGGTCCCAGGGGCACTTCGTCCAGCGCGCACGTCACGGCGACGGCAGGGAGAGGACCCGATTCCAGCGCAAACGGTCGTGGATCGAGGCTCACGCTCTCCGGCTCACCCGCGAGGGCGACGGGCGGGCCGACGAGGCGCAGATCGTCCGCCTGCATCGGTACGGTGGGCGCCGGCTCGCCCTCGAAGCGCAGGCAGTGCGCGCCGATGCCATCGACGGCGCCGCGGCGCAGCTCGCCCGCCGGGCCGCCCGGGGCGAGCTGCGCCGGAGCGACCATCTCCGGGAGGGGCGCATCGCCGCACCAGACGCCGAACGTGAGGCTCGCCCCGGCGTCGAGCGGGGGCCAGAGCCGCGGGAGCACAGGCGGCGAGCCCTCCGCGGCGATCTGGATGTGGTGCGAGAAGGAGGGGCTGCCGCTCGCCACGGCGTAGGTCTCCCCGGGCGCGAGCGGGGCGAGCGGCGCCACGGTCAGCCAGAGGTCTCCCGAGGGTGTGTCGTTCAGCCAGGCGATCGAGGGGACCACGCGCTCCGAGAGCGCCTTCGACAGCTCGCCTTGCTCGATCTGCCGGACGTGCGCCGCGCCGATCTTCCCGTGGATGATCAGCGCGCGCGCTGGATCGACGCTCGCGGCAGAGGCGCCCGGGAGGCGCACCCGCAGCCGCAGCACCGGGGGCGCTGCGTCCGGGGGCGCGGCGGGCTCGATCTCGAGCTCGGGGGCTGCGTCCGTTTCGCCGGCGGTCTCGGTGACCTCGGCTTCATCGAGCTCATCGAGGTGAGCGGGAACCGCGAGCTCTGGCGCGCAGGAAAGGGGGCAGGCCACGAGCGGCGCGAGCGCGAGCGGCAGGGTGTAGCGGGCGCAGGGCGTGCACGAGGGGCGGGTCAGGCGACGATGGGTCATGACGCCGAGTTCGGCGGGAGCTCGCTGCCGGTTGCCCCGACGTCGCTTTTTTTTTCGAGGCCGCTACCCTCGCCTCGCATGGCCCCCGAGGACATCAAGAAGCTCCGGCAGGAGCTTGGCTGTACCGCCCGCGAGCTCGCCGGAGCGCTGGGTATCGAGCAGGAGACGGTGCTCGCATGGGAGCACGGCGACCTCTTCCCGACGAAGCGCTTCGTCGGGATGATGGAGGAGCTGCGGCGCAAAGGTCCGGAGGCGATCCCCCGGAAGAAGAGGCGGCAGGCGAACGTCTCGCCGCTCCAGGTGCTCGCCGACCCCGAGCTCTGGCGGCTCTTCCGCAAGCTCCTCTCCCACCCGGAGCTCAGGAGCGCGGCGCTGAAGCTGGCAGAGGCTTATCCGGATCCGGCGGACGCTCCACCGTCGTGAGCGGCGAGATGAGCGACGGGCCGACGCGCTCGAAGGTCAGAGGGAGGTGACGGCTCAGTCGTCTTCGTCTTCGTCTTCGTCGTCCTCGTCATCCTCATCGTCTTCGTCGTCTTCTTCGTCCTCGTCTTCGTCTTCGTCGTCGCCCTCTTCGTCCTCGTCCTCTTCGCCCTCCTCGTCGTCCTCGTCTTCGTCCTCGTCCTCTTCGCCCTCCTCGTCTTCGTCTTCGTCGTCGCCCTCTTCGTCCTCGTCTTCGTCGTCGCCCTCTTCGTCCTCGTCCTCGTCCTCTTCGTCGTCCTCGTCGTCCTCGTCCTCGTCGCTCTCTGCGTGACGCACTTCGTCGTACCCGAAATCGCTCTCGTGTCCGACGGCGACCTTCGCGCCAGGCTCAGCATCCACCCCAGAAACCGGACTCTCCACACGCACCTCGTCTTCCATGGCTTCCATCGCAGCATCTCCCTCCCGCGGCGCAATAGGCGACACGCCGACGTCTTCCGGTAGGCTCTCCCCCGCGCTGGCGACGCTCGTTCGGATCGCTCCCTCCGCGCCGGCGAAGCTCTCCTGTTCCGATGTCGCCGCCGCCCCCTCGGGCGGCTCCTCGCCGAGCTCGCGCTCGTAGGCGCGGCGCGACTCCTCGGTCAGCTCGGTGAACTCGCGCAGGGTCGGCAGCTCGCCGAGCGCCTTCAGGCCGAAGAACTCGAGGAACTGCGCCGTCGTGCCGTACAGCATCGGGCGCCCCGGCTCGTCCTTCTTGCCCAGGATCCTCACGAGATCGCGCTCCAGGAGCGACTTGAGCGCGGCGCCGGAGTCGACGCCGCGGATCTCGTCGATCTCGGGCCGCGTGATCGGCTGCCGGTAAGCCACGATCGCGAGCGTCTCGGTCTGGGCGCGGGACATCTTGACCGGCTTCTGATCGGTCACCTCGCGAACGAAGGGCGCGAACGCGGGGCTCGTTCGAAATACATACCCGCCGGCGATCTCGTCCAGGCGGAACCCTCGCCCATCGTACTCCGCGACGAGCTCGGCCAGCAGCTCTCGCACGACGCGGTGCTCTGCGTTCGCCGAGCGCGCGAGCTCGCGGGCCGGCACGGGTCGCTCCGCCACGAAGATGAGCGCCTCCAGGACGCCCTTCAGGTGCTTGCGCGCGACCGCGGAGAGCCCCGGCGCCGCGGTCGCGCTCCGGACCGGGCCAGCGGCGCGCCGCGCCGGGTCGCCGAGCTGGGCCCATGCGACGGCGCGGAAGCGCGCGGCCGGATCCTGCCGTGCCCCCTTCGGCGCACGCGGCTCCTTCTTCGCCGCCCGCCCCCGCTTCGCTCCGCCAAGCCATGCGTGCGCCGCCGCCCTCAGCCGCGCTGGCGTGCCTTGTCCTCTCGCCCTCGCCGGCGCGCCCTGCCCTGCCACCTTCGGCGCGCGCGGCTCCTTCTTCGCCTCTCGCGCCCGCTTCGCGCCGCCGAGCCACGCGTGCGCCGCCGCCCTCAGCCGCGCTGGCGTGCCCTGTCCTCTCGCCTTCGCCGGCGCGCCCTGCCCTGCCACCTTCGGCGCGCGCGGCTCCTTCTTCGCCGCCCGCGGCCGCTTCGCTCCGCCGAGCCACGCGTGCGCCGCCGCCCTCAGCCGCGCTGGCGTGCCCTGTCCTCTCGCCTTCGCCGGCGCGCCCTGTCCTGCCGTCTTCGGCGCGCGCGGCTCCTTCTTCGCCTCTCGCGCTCGCTTCGTTCCGCCCAGCCACGCGTGCGCCGCCGCCCTCAGCCGCGCCGGCGCGCCCTGTCCCGTTGTCTTCGATCCGCGCCGCCGCTTCCCCGCGGCATCAGCCACCGTCACGGCCACTCCCTGCGTCTACCTCATCCACGCCTGTCGGCGGCGCCGCGACGCCGTCCGAGTCCGGCGGGTCGCTCGCGTGCGCGACCGGATCGCGGCGCATCCCGTCCAGAGCGGCGCTGGCATCTGCCTCGACCGCTGGCTCGACGTCGGCGACGTCGCCCGCGTTGCTCGTCTCTTCCGCAGGCTCAGCGCGCTCCGGAGGCGCCGGTTCGTCGCTCGGCTCCTCGGCTGGCCAGGCAAGCTCCGGCTCCGCCGGCTCGACGCTCTCCTCCGCGGGGGACTCCAGCGCAGCGAGCGTCGCAGGCTCCTCGCTCGGCTCCTCGGCTGGCCAGGCAAGCTCCGGCTCCGCCGGCTCGACGCTCTCCTCCGCTGCGGCCTCCACGACCTCGAGTTCCGCAGGCTCCTCGCTCGGCTCCTCGGCTGGCCCGGCAACCTCCGGCTCCGCCAGCTCGACGCTCTCCTCCGCGGGGGACTCCAGCGCAGCGAGCGTCGCAGGCTCCTCGCTCGGTTTCTCGGCTGGCCAGGCAAGCTCCGGCTCCGCCGGCTCGACGCTCTCCTCCGCGGGGGACTCCAGCGCAGCGAGCGTCGCAGGCTCCTCGCTCGGTTTCTCGGCTGACCAGGCAAGCTCCGGCTCCGCCAGCTCGACGCTCTCCTCCGCGGGAGACTCCAGCGCAGCGAGCGTCGCAGGCTCCTCGCTCGGTTTCTCGGCTGGCCCGGCAACCTCCGGCTCCGCCGGCTCGACGCTCTCCTCCGCTGCGGCCTCCACGACCTCGAGTTCCGCAGGCTCCTCGGCTGGCCCGGCAAGCTCCGGCTCCGCCGGCTCGACGCTCTCCTCCGCTGCGGCCTCCACGACCTCGAGTTCCGCAGGCTCCTCGCTCGGCTCCTCGGCTGGCCCGGCAACCTCCGGCTCCGCCGGCCCGACGCTCTCCTCCGTGATGGCCTCCACGACCTCGGCGGGCTCCGCAGGCTCCTCGCTCGGCTCCTCGGCTGGCCCGGCAACCTCCGGCTCCGCCGGCCCGACGCTCTCCTCCGTGATGGCCTCCACGACCTCGGCGGGCTCCGCAGGCTCCTCGCTCGGTTTCTCGGCTGGCCCGGCAAGCTCCGGCTCCACCAGCTCGACGCCCTCCTCCGCTGCGGCCTCCACGATCTCGAGCTCCGCCGCCTCCGCAACCGAAAGCTCCACCGTCTCGAGCTCCGCCTCCTCCGCAACCTCCGCCCGCGCCGGCTCGCCGTCCTCCGCCTCCGGTGCCGCTCCCTCGCCGGCAGGCGGCGCTCCTGCCGCCTCGCTCCCGGCCGCCTCGATCCGCTCCGCCGCGGGCGCGCCGTCCTCGGTCTCGAAATCCGGCGGGGGCGCGCCGTCCGCCACCGAGAGCTGGATGTGGATCGGCGCCAGCGGGTCCGTCTGGTGGACCCGGATCAGCCTCAGCTTGCACATCTCGAGCACGGCCAGGAACGTGATCACGACCTCGAAGCGAGGGATGACGCCCCCCTTCGAGACGCTGTCCAGCAGCAGATCCTCGAAGCGCATCGCCCGCCGCGCCGAGAGCTTCTCCGTGAGCTCCACGATGCGATCCGTGATGCTGATGCGATCGAAGACGACCTCGTGATCGATCTGGACGTTCGTCCGCTTCAGCACCCGCTCGAACGCGTCCAGCAGACCGAAGATCGTCGTCGACGCGAACGGGGCCGGCCCCTTGGGCACCTCGCTCTCGCTCATGCCGCGCGTGAACACGTCGCGCCCCAGCGTGCCGCGCTCGGCCAGATCGGCCGCGGCGACCTTGTACTTCTGGTACTCCAGGAGCCGCCGGACGAGCTCCGCGCGCGGATCCTCTTCCTCGCCGGGCATCCCGTCGTCGTCCTGCCCCGCAGGCACGCTCGGCAGCAGCATCTTCGACTTGATGTGCGCCAGCGTCGCCGCCATCACGAGGTACTCGCTCGCGAGATCGATCGACAGCGAGCGCATGATCTTCAGGTACTCGAGGTACTTCTCCGTGACGAAGCTCACGGGGATGTCGAGGATGTCGAGCTCGTGCTGCTGGATGAGGTGCAGCAGCAGGTCGAGCGGCCCCTCGAACGTGGGGAGCGTGACGACGTACTCGCCCTCGCGCGGCCCCGCCTCCGCGCCCTCGCGGGCCGCCGGGGCGACCTCGCGGGCCGGGGAGGCCGCCTCGCGGGCCAGCGCGGCGGCCCCGCCGGACCGCGAGGCCGCGCCCCCGCGGGCGGCGGGCGCAGGAGCAGCGCCCGCGTTGCCGCGCCCTTTGCCGCCGCGCGCCCTTGCCGCGCCCGCCTTGGAACCGCTCACGCGGCGACCGTAATCGCAAGGCGCCGGTCGGTCCACGCCCGAGCGCCCCCCGGCGGCGCCACCGGCGGAAACGCCGCTCCACCCGACAATTTATGGCGAGAGCGGTGCTAGCATCAGCGCTGTCGATGAAGCCGTCCCCCGCGAAGAGCTGCCCCTCGTGCGGTGAGCGCTACGACGCGGGCGTGCTCTATTGCCCGCGCGACGGCACCCCGCTCGCGAGCTCGCGCAAGAGCCCCTCCTCCGCCGCCGTCGAGCGCGACCCCTACGTGGGCCTCACGCTCGGCGGGCAGATCCAGGTCCGCCACCTCATCGGCATCGGCTCGATGGGCCGCGTCTACCGCGCCTTCCAGGCGGGGATCGAGCGCGACGTCGCCGTCAAGATCCTCCACCGCGAGCTGAGCACCAACGCCGAGCTCGTGACCCGCTTCCACCGCGAGGCCAGGATCGCGAGCCGGCTCGTCCACCCGAACGTCGTCCAGGTGCTGATGACAGGGAGCGTCTCCTCCACGGACGACCCCCGGATCGGCGGCGAGCTCTACCTCGTCATGGAGCACCTCGACGGCCTCTCGCTCCTCTCCGCGCTCGCAGCGGCGGGCGCGGGCGGCGAGAGCGAGGCGCTCCCGCTGCCGCGGGCGCTCCACATCATCCTCCAGGTCTGCGACGCCGTGGGCGAGGCACACGCGCAGGGCATCGTCCACCGGGACCTCAAGCCCGAGAACATCATGCTCGTCCGCCGCGGCGAGGACCCGGACTACGTGAAGGTGCTGGACTTCGGCATCGCCCGCCTCGACTGGGCCGACAAGGCCATGACCACGCAGGCCGGGCTCATCTTCGGCACCGCCAAGTACATCTCGCCCGAGGGTGCCGAGGGGCAGCGCGTCGGCCCGCCGGCGGACGTCTACTCGATCGCGACGATGCTCTACCAGTGCCTCGCCGGGCGCGCGCCGTTCGAGGGCGACTCGCCGGTCGCGCTGCTCGTCCAGCACACGCACGCCCCGCCGGCGGAGCTGCGCAGCATCGCGCGCTCGAGCTACGTGCCCGCGCCCATCGCCCAGGTCGTGATGCAGAACCTCGCCAAGAGGCCCTGCGACCGGGCCCCCGACGCGCGCGCCCTCGGCCGCGACCTCGCCCTCGCCGTGCGCGCGAGCGGCCTCGACCCGGACGAGATCGCCGCTCAGCCCGGGCTCCTGCGCGCCAGCGCGGTCATGAAGCTGGCCTCGAAATCGCGCACCAAGTCGCTCGACCTCTCCCCCGCCCTCGCCGCCCAGATCGGCGGCATCCCCGCGCCCACGCTGGAGAGCGCGCACCTCAGCGATCTCGATCCGCTCCGGACGCCGGTCGAGGCAGAGCGGTACGGGACCCCGGCGCCGCACCGGCCCGACGAGGAGCGCGCCTCGTCCAGCGGCGCCGAGCGCTCGTCGAGGGCGAGCGGCGTGGAGCGCTCGTCGTTCGACAGCGCCGAGCGCTCGTCGAGAGCGAGCGGCGTGGAGCGCTCGTCGTTCAGCGGGATGGAACGCGCTTCCTTCGGCAGCGACGAGCGCTCGTCCTTCGGCAGCGCCGAGCGCGCCTCCCACAGCGGCGCCGAGCGCGCCTCCCACAGCGGCGCCGAGCGCGCCAGCGGCACCCAGCGCTCGTCCTTCAGCGGCGCGGCGTCGTCCTGGCCCACCCCCGCGGCGGAAGAGCCGGCGCGCACCGCGATCGGCCTCGGCATCGACCCCGCGCACGACGCTGCGCCCGCGCCCTCGACCATGCAGGGCGTCGAGTCCGCCGCGCGGCCGCTCCCCCGCCGCGCCGTGATCGCCCGCGCCGCCGCCCTCCTCGCGTGCGCCGGCGCGGTGGGGATCGTCGCGTTCGTCGGCGGGCGGCACCTCGGCGCCTTCGGGGGGCCGGCCGCGAGCGACTCCATCGAGGCGCACATCGAGCGCGCGCGCGACTGCATGGGCAGGCACGCGTGGGACGCTCCGCCCGGCGAGAACGTGAGGGACATCCTCTCGCTCGCGCTCGCGCGGTGGCCCGGGGACGCGCGGCTCACCGCGCTCCGCCGCGAGTCGTCCGAGCGCATCGTCACCGACGCCCTCGGGCGGAAGTACGCCGGCGACAGGGCCGGCGCGATCCGGCTGGCGAAGCTCGCGATCGAGCTGCACCCGGAGCTCACCACCGCCCAGCACCTCGTCGTCGAGCTCTCGGGCAGCCCGCCGGGCACCGCCCCGGAGCCGCCGCCCCAGGTCTCCCCCGAGAGCTCCGCGCCCCCGACCGCAGGCCCCGGCCGCAGGCCGCCGCGTCGCCCCGGGTCGCCCGAGGGCCGCGCCACGCCCACCGGCGAGCCGCCGGCGCCCGCGCCGCCCGCGCCGCCCGCGCCCAGAAACGCGCCAGCCTCGCCGGCGCTGGCCGGCGGCGGCGCGGGCGCGACCCCGAGGCCCGGCGCCGCTCCGCCGCCGGCCAGCGCCGGGCCCGCGCCGGCCTTGCCTCCCTCGCCGCCGCCGCTGCCTGCCGATTCCCTCTCGCCGCTCCCCTCTTCAACGGGTCCGTGGCTATAATCCATCGAAGGTGAATCCAGGCCGTTGGTACCCCACGTCGCGAGCGCCCACCAACGTCCGCGCTGGGGAGGGCCGTCGCGCGTCACCGCCGCACCGACGGCGAGCGCGCCCTGCGCGCGGCGCCGCGGTTGGCGCGTGCGGCGCCGCGCTCACCCTGCTCCTGCTCGCGGCCCCCGGCCGCGCCGACGAGAGCAGGGCCGCGCGCCGTGCCGCCGCCGCGCGCGAGCAGGACTTCCCCTACACCATGGTCGAGGTGAGCGGCGGCGTGATGACGCTCCCCGGCGCTGACGTCTGCCCCATCTCGGGGTCGCCAGAGACCTGCGAGCGCGGCGAGACCAGCGTCTCCTTGGGCATCCACAACCTCTACCGCTGGGGCGACATCGGCTTCGGCGCGGGCATCTTCTGGGCGGCGACGCTGAGCTCCGAGGCCGCGCGCGGCGCCGCCTCCCTCGAGCGCGATCACTCGCGCCGCTACTTCATGCTCGACGGGGTGTTCCGGTACTACGGCATCCGCACGGACACCTGGGAGGGGTGGGCGGGGGTGACGATCGGCGGCGTCGTCGTCAACGACTCCTGGTCGGTCGAGGAAGACCGCAACCCGTACTCGGACGCAGCTTACGTCGGGCCCAGGGCAGCGACGATCGGCACGGAGGGGGTCGCCGCGGGGCTCGCGGTCGGCGGCGAGTGGACCTTCGCCGACAACTGGAGCCTCGGGGGCCACCTCCGCTACTCGAGCTGGTTCCTCCCGGAGCAGCGCAAGGTCTCGCCGACAGGCGATCGCGCCTCGCTCTCCGAGCGCGTCGACATGTTCAACATCGGCGTCCTGATCGCTTACCGCGTCGCGCTCTGACGCCGCGGCCACGCGGCGACTGGGGACCAGCGCCGCGCTCGCGCGCGCCCCGCGCGGCAGTTGACGCGACATCGCCAGGTCTGTACGCCTCGTCGGCCGTACCCACCCCGCGAGGAGCCACGATGCCGCTGAATCTCTCGAAGGTCGGCCACACGACCCAGCCGAGCGCCTTCACCATCAACTGGAAGACCCTGGCCACCTACGCGCTCGGCATCGGCGCCAGGCGCGAGGAGCTCGAGTACCTCTACGAGGGCGCGCCGGGGGGCATGAAGGTCTACCCGACGTTCGGCGTCATCCCGACCCAGGGCACCGTGTTCGAGGCGCTCGAGGCCGTCGGGGCCGAGCTGCCGCTCATCGTGCACGGCGGCCAGACGCTCCGGGTCCACCGCCCGCTCCCGACGAGCGGGACGCTGTTCACGACCGCGACCCTGGCAGCCGTCTACGACCTCAAGAAGTTCGCGCAGGTGATCGTCGAGACGAAGACCACGCTCGAGGACCAGCCGCTCTTCGACACGGTGTGGTCGATCATCGTGCGCGGCGTGGGCGGGTTCGGCGGGCCGCGCCCCCCGCACAACGAGTCGGAGGCCCCGGTGCCCAAGGACCGCGAGCCCGACTGGGTGATCGAGCAGGCGACCACGTCGGAGCAGGCGCTGCTCTACCGGCTCTCGGGCGACGAGAACCCGCTCCACGCCGACCCCGAGGTCGCGGCCAAGGCGGGCTTCGCCCAGGGTCCCATCCTGCACGGCCTCTGCACGTACGGCTTCGCGGCGCGCGCGATCATCCAGGGCGCGGCCGGCGGCGACGCGAGCCGGCTGCGGGCCTACGGCGCGCAGTTCCGCAAGCCGGTGTGGCCCGGCGACACCCTCGTCACGCGCGGCTACGCGCTGGACGGCGGCAAGGTCGCGGTGGTCACGTCGGTCAAGGAGCGGCCGGACCCGGTGCTCACGAGCGCCTGGGCGGAGATCGGCTGACGGCCGGCGCGGGCGCGTGCTAAGGCCGAGGCCCGCATCAGGGAAGCGATATGAGCAAGACGACCGAGAAGGACAGGGCCAAGGACGACGAGGACCTCGACGAGGACGAGTCGCTCGACGAGGACAACGACGACGGGGAGGAGGAAGAGGCAAAGGCCACCGCGGTCCACGGCCGCGACGACGACGATGAGGACGACGGCACCGAGCCGGAGGATCCGTACTGGTGGACGCCGCACGCGGTGCTCAGCGCGCTCGTGTTCGTCGGGCTCCTCGGCTTCGTCGGCATGTTCAACAACACGCCGCTCGCTCGCCTCGCGGCCCCTGTCGCTCCGGAGCCCGAGGAGCACCACGCCGTCGCGTCCACGCCGCCCACGCCCGCTCCGACGCCTCGCCCGGCGCAGTCAGCGCAGGCGCCGCGGGAGATGTTCGGCGCGAAGCACCTGCTCGTCATGTACAAGGGGAGCCGCCGCGCCCCCCCGACCATCGAGCGCACGAAGGAAGAGGCCCAGGCCCGCGCGACCGAGGCCATGAAGAAGGCCAAGGCCGACCCGAGCAAGTTCGCCGACCTCGTGAAGGAGTACTCGGACGAGCCGGGCGCGGACAAGCGCGGCGGCGACCTCGGCAAGTTCCCGAAGGGCGCGATGGTCCCCGAGTTCCAGGCGGGCCTCGAGAAGATCAAGGTCGGCGAGGTGAGCGAGCTCGTCGAGACGCCGTTCGGTTTCCACGTCATCCTCCGCACGCAGTGATCCGGGCGCCGCGCGGGCGCCTGCAGCGCACAGGGAGCCCCGCGGCGCCGTGACGCCGCGGGCCCCCGCTCACCGCCCCGCGGCGCCGTGACGCCGCGGGCCCCCGCTCACCGCCTCGCGGCGCTCAGGGGGCCGGCGCGGTGACGAGCTTCTTCAGCCGCGCCGTCTTCTCTTCCTTGGTCAGCGTCATCTTGGCGTGCTCGTCGGCCGTCATGCCGCTGCGGAGCACGCGGGCCTCGTCGCCGACGCCGTAGACGGTCTTGTCGGCGCGGGCGAAGATCCACTCGGTGGCGGGGCTGTCGCCCTCCTTGTGCATCAGGCGCACCGCACCGTCGCCGATGCCCTTCTCCCGGGCCGCCCCCGGCAGCTTCGCCAGCGTCGACAGCACGTCCTTGGCCTGGTCGACGTCGCCGCGCACGACCGACAGCACCCGGTAGCGCTTGTCGGCTTCCTTGTAGTAGCCGAAGGCGCCGGGCCCCGCGCCGTCGATGCCGAGCACGTCCTTGGTCTCGTAGCGGATCCCGAGCGGGATCATGCTGTCCTTGGGCAGCGCCGCCGCGGCCGGGGGCAGCGCCGGCTCGCCCGGCAGCTTCGAGCCGAGCTCCTTCACGAGCCCGGGCAGGACCTTCTCGCTCGACGACTTGAGCGCCGCCTCGGCCAGCGCCTCGTCGTTGTACGTGATCTCGGCGAGGTACTGCCCGCGCCAGAGGTACGCGTTCCCGACCCCCATCGCGGCGGCGCCGCCGCCGTCGATGGAGCCCGGCGTCGCCTCGTCGGCGGGGTCGCCGTCGCCCACCGTGCGCTTCGTGAACATCCCGTAGGCGCCCTCGGTGGACCCGAACTTCGAGAGGTGCACGTCGACGGTCGCGGAGCCGCCGGTGCCGCTCACGTACCGCGCCTCGACCACGCGCCGCACGCCGAATCCCTTGTAGATCTCGCACTCCCCGTCGAACATGTCGCAGATGCTGTCGAGCGGCAGGGACGCCGATTCGCCGAACGTCTTCTCGGCGCCGTTCGGGTCGAGGCAGAAGCCGCCCGTCATGCGCGGGAAGAACGGCGCGCTCGCCGCGTCGCCGATCTTCCCCCCGCCGTCCGAGCAGGCGGCCGGCTTGGCGGCCGGCGGCGGCGGAGGCGGCGCGCCGAGGCGCTCCTCGTCCTTCTTGCTGCAGCCCGCGGACAGCGCGGCCGCGAGCGCCCCGGCGAGGAGCGCGCGGCACACGCGACGCGTGGCCGACGCGCTGTGGGCAAACGGGACTCTCGATGAACACCTTTCCGGCGGGAATCGCATGGCCCGTTCGCCTTGCACCTTTTTTCATAGCGCCGCAATCGTTAGCGCCCGCCGCGCGGTGTTTTGAGAGATTCACCATGGCATTCGATGACTTGGCGCGCGGCGAGCGGGGCATGCGGCTTGCCTTTGCCCGCCCTTCGGTGCGTTCTTCCTCCTGTTCGCGACCTCCTCTGCGAGATCCTCGTCGACCGCGGGCCTGCTCTCCGGGAGCGCGCGCGCGGCGCCGCGGCGGCGCGCGCGGCTTCACCCTCCCGGAGCTGCTCGCGGTGGTCGTGCTGATCGGCATCCTCGCCGCCACCGCGTCGCCGAGCTTCGTCAATGGCATGCGCGATCGCCGCGTGAACCGCACCGCCATGGAGATCAGCGGCCTCTACCGCCTCGCGCGCCACCAGGCGATCGGGCGCGGGACGGCGGTCCTCGTGCGGTGGTCGGAGACGGCGCGCGAGTTCGAGGTGCGACAGGCGCGCATCGAGGGCCTCGTGCCCGGCTCGCAGCTCTCGAAGAGCTGCCTCAACGTGGCCAACTGGATGGACCCGGCCCAGACCGAGCTGGTCACGAAGCTCAACGTCACCGACGTCGAGCTGGCCACCGTGGAGCTCCGCGATCCCACGCCGCCCGACGGCGTCGCGCACGGCGACGCCGACGTCTGCTTCACGGCGCGGGGGCGGACCTTCGTCCGCTACGACCCAGGCGCCGGGTTCGTGCCGCTGCTCGGCGCGATCCGCGTGAACGTGACCAACAGCGGGACCGGGCTCCTCCGCTCGGTCTTCGTCCCGCCGAACGGCGTCGCGAGGCTCGGCCTGTGAGCGCGGGGCGCGCTGGTCCCCACGGCCGGGCGGCGAGCGCCGGCTACACGCTCATCGAGGTGATGGCGGCGCTCGGCGTGCTCGCGATCGGCGCCACCGGCGTGCTCGCGCTGCAGAAGGCGACGCTCATCAGCAACACGAACGCGCGCAACATCGCGATCGCCAACAACATCGCCATGACCTGGGCAGAGCGGCTGCGGGTGGACGCGCTCCAGTGGAACGATCCCGGCGGGGTGCCCGACCGCGACAGCGACACCGACTGGATCAGGCTGATGACCACCGCCCCCTTCCCGGCGAAGGTGACGCCCACGCCGATCGCGGCGCTCGGCGCGCCGAGCGCCGACGTGTTCGGGACCGACATCTACACGGGCGACCCGTCGCAGTCCGCCTTCTGCACGCACGTCCGCTTCAGCCAGTTCACCGACGCCACGACGGGCGCGCGGCGCTGGGATACCCTCATCCGGGCCGAGATCCGCGTCACGTGGGAGCGCAGCGGGAACCCGATCGACTGCACGGTCGCCACGGCCACCGTCGACGCGGAGCCGGAGCGCTTCGGCGCTGTCTACGTCACGACCGCCGTCCGCCGGAACACGACCGAGAGATGACCGCGATGCGAGACCGACGCACCTCCCCCCGCGCGCGGGCGCGCGCTTCAAGACAGCGAGGCTTCACGCTCGTGGAGCTGCTCGTGGCGATGGCCGCCGGCCTCGTCGTGTCGCTCGCGGCGTTCCTCCTCTCGAAGAACGCGACCCGCTTCTTCCAGAACGAGGCGAGGGCATCGGCCTCGCACCTCGCGGCGACGATCGGGCTGAACCGGCTCGCCGCGGACCTGCAGCGCGCCGCCTACCTCTCCCCCCGCAACATCCAGACAGATGACAGCCAGCGCTGCGGAGGCGCCCCGGTCACGCCGAGCGGCCTGAGGCACCTCGCGGGCATCGCGATCCAGCGCCAGGGGTCGGTGTTCCTCCACCCTTCGGAGCTCGGCCAGAGCATCGTCAACGGGCTGTGGCCGGACGCGCTCGTCATCGGCGGCAGCTTGAACACCACCGAGGTGTTCGCGTCGCGCGTCGTCAACGACAGCGGCACCTGGTACGTCCACCTCCTCGACAGCGCCGCCTTGAGGCGCACGAACGATCGCGCGCTGGGCGGCGGGCTGAGCCTGGAAGACATCTTCCTGGAGGGCCGCATCCTGCGGATCAGCCGCCCGAGTCAGAAGCATATCTATGCTGTCATCGATCGTCTGGAGCCGGGAAACCTCGTCTACCTCAAGTCGCCTCCCGGCGTGACGACGCTGGCCACCGTCCCGGATTGCGGCCTGCCCCTCACCGGCGGCAACGCATGGGTGAGCGTCATCTCTCGCGTCCGCTACGACATCCGGAGCCTCGTCGGCAAACCGACGTCCTATGCCCCGCTCGTGGCGCCCATCACGCCGGCGCTCACCGGCGACAACGGGCGCACCGAGCTCGTGCGCGTCGAGCTCGACGACCAAGATCAGGAGATCCCGGGGACGCTCGAGGTGATTGCGGAGTACGCCGTCGACCTCAAGTTCGGGATCTCGGCCGTGCAGGCGGACCCCGTACTGCAGAAGAGCGATCCACAGATCACGCGGTATCCGATCGCCGCGACCGACAACGCGAACGTGTACACCATCGCCGCCGCCAATGACCAGCCGGGCGCCAGGCCGCAGGACGTACGTTCGGTCCAGATCCGGCTGTCGACCCGCACCCGGGCGCCCGACCGCGACGTCGGCTTCCCCGTCGGCCCCGATGGCCGCAGGCTCAGGTTCCTGATCCCCGGCATCGTCGCCGGCGTCAACACCCTGACAGACACGGTGCCTGCCGGAGCCTCTCCGGTGTTCGCCCGGATGCGCACGCTCTACGCCGATGTCGCGCTCCCGAACCAGGCAGAGCCAAGATGATGAAGAACGCAAGCATCGCCCGGTCCCGCCGTCGCTCCCGCGAGCGTGGCGCCGCCGTGTTCATCGTCGTGCTGGTCATCACGATGCTCACCGCCATCGGCCTGTTCGCGGCCCACGCCGCCACGCTGTCGACCATCGCGAGCGGCCATGAGCGCCGGATGACACAGACGCACTACCTCGCCGAGTATGCGATGCAGCTCTCGCTCGCCGAGATCGAGCAGAGGGGCGGCCTGGGTGGTTTGTCCACGGGTGTGGACTGCCTGGGCGCGCCCATCGATTGCCGAACGATCAACTCGCGCGAGCTCCAGAGCAGCGCGGCGGAAGGTCTCCTGGAGCTCGACGGGCCCGGCGCGCCAGGGAGCCTCGGTCGCACGGACGTCCGGTGGACCTTCGAGGTGGAGCTGAGCGACAGCATACGGCCTGCGCTCGGGAAGCACGACGGCACCTCCCAGACCGAACAGACCCAGGTGGGTATAGACTACTGCACGGTCGCCATGAACGGGCGGCTCATCGCCTGGCCTGACCCTGGCAGCACGCCCGACGAAGGCGAGGTGGTCGCCACGGCGGGCAGCCAGGAAGCCCTGTCCCTCGTAGCCCATGTCCTCTGCCCGTAGTGGAAGCGACGAACCGGAGCGCACGATGCGAAACCTGACGAAGGTGCTTGTCACGATGGGCTCCGCGGCGACGGTAGGCCTCCTCGCCCCGCGCGCGCGCGGGCAGGCCATCGATGTCGAGCCGCCGCTCCCCAACGTCCTCTTGCTCGTCGACACGTCGGGCTCGATGGAGCGGACCGTGGCGGGCGGGGAGCCGGACTGCAATCCGCTCAACGCCCCTGCCTCCGAGGACCTGAAGAGCCGCTGGGCGAAGCTCGTCGAGTCGCTCACGGGCCCGATCAACGACTTCTCGTGCTACGCGCAGCCCCGCACGAGCTCCGAGTTCGTCGACGAGTTCAGCCTCGGCGCGGAGCCGCCCTACGACAGGAACTATTATATCCCCTTCCATCGCCTGCTCTCCGCCGGCTGCACGAAGGGCCCTGGGGCGGACTACAACTCGCTGCGAGAGCACCCCTTCGACGACGCGGCCCAGGCCTGCACGACGGCGTGGAATCAGCAGCCGTCCGGCCTTCTCGACGTCTACCGCGACCGCATCCGGTTCTCGCTCATGACGTTCGACACGCTCCCCGACGCGAGCACCGGGCTCCTCTCCGGCTCGCCCGATCCCGCGGGCGGCATGGAGGGGATGTGGAGCTACTTCCTCGAGTTCCAGAGCGGCGCCGGGTACCCGGCGCGGGGCAACCCGCCCGACTGCGCGGTGCAGGACATGGAGGTCGGCGCCAAGAACCCGGCCGCGCCGCTCTGGGAAGGGCCGCTCGTCCCCTTGCCGTCGTACACGGCGGACATCACCGAGGTCCGCACGACGAACGAGCGCATCCAGGACGCGCTCATCGCGACGCGCCCCTACGGCGCGACGCCGCTCGCCGGGATGCTGACCGACGCGCGCGACTACATCCTCAACGAAGCCTCGATATGGCAAGGCCGGCCGCTCGGGCCGCGCGACGACCCGTACATCAGCGGCGGCTGCCGCAAGACCTCGATCGTGCTCATCTCCGACGGCGAGCCGAACCTCGACCTGCGCCCGACCTGCGCGCAGGCCCCGGGCGCGGGCCCTGAAGGGACGGGCTGCCCGTACGAGGAGCCGCACACCGTCGCCCACTCGCTCAACACCCACGTGAACCCGAACCGGCGCGTGCGGACCTATACCGTCGGGTTCGGCCTCTCCACCGAGGCGGGCACCGACTGCTCGACGATCGCCGAGTCCGACTTCCTGCCCGCCGGGCGCTGCGACGGCGCGACCGGCGCGCTCAAGGCGTGCTGCACGCTCGCGCGCATCGCCATCGAGGGCGGGACCGACCGCGGCTACTTCCCGGACGACGCCAACGAGCTCTCCTCGGTGATGTCGCAGATCTTCGCGCGCATCGCCGCGAACTCGACGAGCCGCACCCTCCCCGTCTTCGCCAACGCGGTCACGACCGCGGACACCGGCAGCGAGGCCGCGGGGGTCGCCTACCAGTTCGGCTCGTCGTTCAGCCCGCCGCCGGACGGCTCGCTCTGGAGCGGCAACCTCGAGCGCAAGCGCTTCGTCTGCGAGGCGGTGAACGGCGTGATGACGACCCAGATCGAGGACGTCGACCCGAACAAGGGCGACGACTTCGCGGCCAACGTCAACGCCAACGACCGGCCGCGGAGGTTCTTCAGCGTGATCGCCCAGGCCGACGCCGCGCTGAACGTCTGGTCGGAGCGGAGCATCCGCCCCTCGGCCGCGTCCGCGGACGGGCTCGGCAGCTACACGGGCACGGTGACCGGCGGCGGCTCCCCAGCAACGGGCTCGATGTTCGCGACCGAGCTCTCCAACGCGCCGCGCGCGCTCGGCTTCGATCCCAGCGTGGCCACCGTCGCCCCGCAGTGCTCGGGCGGGCTGCGGGCCAACACCGTCCCGCTCTGCGCCGAGCGCCTCGTCGCGTGGGAGACCGGCGAGCCGATGCCCGCGGATGTCGCCACGCGCGACGGGAACGAGCTCGGCAGCATCTACCACTCCACCCCGATCGTCGTGGGCCCGCCGCGCGAGGCCATCGCCGACGAGTCGTACCGCGCCTTCGCCGAGCACCCGGATCGGGCGAACCGGCCGCTCATGCTCTACACCGCCACGACCGACGGGCAGCTGCATGCCTTCCAGGTGACGGCGGCGAACGCGGCCGACCCGCTCAAGGTGGACCGCGTCGAGAACAACGAGCTCTGGTCCTTCCTGCCGCCCCACGTCCTCCCGCGGCTCCTCCAGACGTTCAACCAGCAGTCGATCCTGCTCGACGGCGCGCCCGTCGTGAAGAACGTCGTCTTCGAGCGCACGGGCGCGCAGGCGGCCGCCGGCAGCTCGACATGGAACACCGTGCTGCTCGCCTCCGGCGGCTCGGGCGGCGGCTTCTACTACGCGCTCGACGTGACGAACCCGCGGGAGCCGAGGTTCCTGTGGCAGCTCTCCAGGGACGACAACAACGGCGCGCTGTTCGGCGAGATGACGCCGACGCCGGCGATCGCCACGGTGGCGATCGAGACCAACGGCTCGCTCCGCGAGGTCGCGGTCGCCATCCTGCCCGGCGGCTCCGCCCCGCTCGACACGAACCAGAGCGCGTGCGCCCGGAAGAGCACGACGCACCCGTTCTTCCAGCCGACGGGCAGCCTGGCGGTGCGCGACTCGGTCCGGTGCTGGGGCCAGAGGAGCACCACCGGCGAGGTCGGCCCGGCGCGCTCGCTCACGATCGTCCGGCTCGACACAGGCGAGGTGATCCGCACGTTCCGGGGGCTCGCCGCCGAGGGGCCGGCCGGGCTCGCGCCGCGGACCACGGAGGTCGACTTCGACTCTCCGATCACCGGCATCCCCGTGCCGTTTCCGTCGGGGGTCGGCGAGGTCGCCGAGCGCATCTACATCGGCGACGCCGACGGGACGCTCTGGCACGTCCGCCTGGCGAGCACCGACCCGGCCAGCTGGACCGTGAACCTCGCCTGGGACGCGTACTCGTTCGAGACCGACACCGCGGCGAGCAGCCAGCCGATCGAGACGACGCCGGTCGTGAGCACCGACCCGCTCGGCAACACGGTCGTCCTGTTCTCCACCGGCGACCAGGAGGCGTTCACCGCGGGCGGCACCATCGAGACGCGCGCCTGGTCGATCACCGAGAAGCCGGTCAATAGCGGCCTCCGCTTCACCGAGAACTGGGTCGTCCCGTTCACGGACGGCAAGCGCGTGACCGGGCCGATCTCCCTCTTCAACGGCTGCGCGTACTTCGCGACGTTCACGCCCGCCGCGCCCGGGACCTACGCGTGCGCGGACGGGTTCGGCTCGATCTGGGGCGTCGACTACCTGCGCGGCGCGGCGGCGAACCCGGCCGCCTACCCGAACGCCTGCCTCGTGATCGATCCGCTGTCGCCCCCCCAGCACTTCGAGGATCAGACGCCGGGCACCGTCGTCTTCGGCGTGGCCGTGACGCAGAAGCCGACGTGCATCGAGACGGAGAGCTTCTCCGATCCGTACTTCGGCGCGCAGACCGTCGTCCGCCAGTCGACCCCGCCCGAGTACCAGCTCGTGTTCCACACCGGCGCCGCGGGCCAGGAGGACGCCCAGGGGGCCGAGACGCGCACGAGCACGAGGTCGCTGCAGGCGCCGCGCCGGATCGTCAAGGTCGACTCGTGGGCGACCCTCGTCGAATGAAGCGAGCCGGTCTTCTTCCGCGTGCCGCGGCGGCGCGCGCCGCCGCGGCGCTCGCCGCGTGCGTCGCGTGCGCGTGCGCCGCGCTCGCCTGCCGCAGCGACGCGGGCGCGCCGGCGCCGCCGCCGCCGAGCGACGCGTCGGCCCCGCGGCCGCCGGTCGACCAGGCGCTGCCGGGCGAGCTCGCCGAGGGCGTCGAGCAGGCGTTCGGCCTGCCCATCCCGCGGCGCATGAAGGTGCGCGCGCGCTTCTCCGACGCGGTCTTCGCGGTCGGGGAAATCCCGGCCGAGCGGGTGGCGAACTACGTGCGCACGCGCGTCCTCGCGGGCAACGTCGAGACAGGGCCGGCCAAGACGATCTTCTCGCGCGCGACCGTGAAGAGCGCGCCGCAGCGGATGATCCGGATCGAGGTGGTCTCGCGCGCGCACGTCTCGGAGCTCGTCGTCCGCGACGAGACCCGTCCGCCTCCGGAGCGGGGCCTGTCCGTCGAGGAGCGCTGGCGCCGCAACGGGCTGACGCCGGACGGCAAGGTGCTCGATCCCACCCGCCTCGAGTGAGCGCGGCCGGCGCCGGCCTCGACGTTGCGCGGCGCGACGGGCCGCCGCGCCAGTCGACATCCCCGACCTTTCGAAGTAGATCGCGCCCGTGTCGACCAAGCCGCTCCCCACCGCTCCGCTCCGCAGGACGCCGCTCTACGACGAGCACATCAAGCTCGGCGGCCGCATGGTCCCGTTCGCCGGCTGGGAAATGCCGGTCCAGTACAAAGGCGTGACCGAGGAGCACAGGGCGGTGCGCACCGCCGCCGGGCTCTTCGACGTCTCGCACATGGGCGAGATGATCCTGGGCGGCGAGCACGCCGGGCAGGTGGTCGACTACCTCGTCACGAACGACGTCAAGAAGCTGGAGGACGGTCAGGCGCTCTACACGTGCGCGTGCAACGACGCCGGCACGATCCTCGACGATCTCATCGTTTACCGGATCGACCCGCGGCAATGGCTCATCGTCTGCAACGCGTCGAACCGCGACAAGATCTCCGCCCAGTTCCGGAGCGCGGCGCAGAACCACTGCAGCTTCGAGGACGCGTCGGACCGCACCGCGATGATGGCGCTCCAGGGGCCGAAGGCGCTCGACATCGTCGCGCTCACGGGCGGCGACGGCGCGGCGCTGCGCGAGCTGCCGTCGTTCCACTTCCGCGACGCGACGCTCGCCAACGTCCGCTGCACCGTGGCCCGCACCGGCTACACCGGCGAGGACGGCATCGAGATCTTCTGCTCTCCGTCCGACGCGCAGCGGCTCTGGCGTGCGCTCGTCGAGCTCGGCAGCCCGCTCGGCCTCGAGGCGACGGGCCTCGGCGCGCGCGACACGCTCCGCCTGGAGGCGCGCCTGTCGCTCTACGGCAACGACATCGACGAGACGACGAACCCGATCGAGGCGGGCCTCGGCTGGGTGGTGAAGCTCGACAAGGGCGATTTCGTCGGGCGCGCCGCGCTCCAGCGCGTCAAGGAGGAGGGGCCCGTGCGCAGGCTGGTCGGCTTCGAGATGGTGGGGCGCGGCATCGCGCGCCACGGTTACCCGCTGCTCGACGCCAGCGGCGCGAAGGTCGGCGTCTGCACGAGCGGCAGCCCGGGGCCGACCGTCGGCAAGAACATCGGGCTCGGCTACCTGCCGGTGTCGATGGCCACCGTCGGGACCACGTTCCAGGTCGACTGCCGCGGGCGGTCGGTCGAGGCGGTCGTGGTCAAGACGCCATTCTACAAGCGGGCCTGAGCCGCGGCGCGCGGACGCGAGCGCGCGAGTCGCACGAGGAGCGGCGCGGGGCGACCATAGACCCAGGTTGGCAAAGGGAGAAGAAGTCACATGGCGAGCGATGATGTCCGAACGGACCGGCGGTACACCAAGGACCACGAGTGGGCGAAGCAGGAGAACGACCAGGTGGTCGTCGGGATCACCGCCTTCGCGGTCGATCAGCTCGGCGACATCACGCTGGTCAACCTCGACGTGAAGCCGGGCGACACGATCACCGCGGGCAAGGCCTTCGGCACGATCGAGAGCGTCAAGACGCTGAGCGATCTGTTCGCGCCGTTGAGCGGCAAGGTCGAGCGCGTGAACAGCGATCTCGAGAACCGCCCGGAGCTCGTCAACGAGGACTGCTACGGCAAGGCGTGGATGATCGTCGTCTCGCCCTCGGACCAGGGCGAGCTCGGCGGCCTCATGGAGCCCGCCGCGTACGCTGAGCTCCTGAAGACCGCGGCGCACTGAGCGCCGCGCGCCGTCGTCACCCTTCCCGCATCACCCTTCCCGCTGCACAAGACCATGCGCTACCTGCCCCATACGCCCGAGGAAATCAGCGAGATGCTGCAGGCCGTCGGCCTGTCGTCGCTCGAGGAGCTCTACAGCGCGATCCCGAAGGAGGCGCGGCTCACGCGCCCGCTCTCGATGGATCCTCCCCTCGATGAGGCCTCGCTCATGCGGCACCTCGAGGAGCTCGCGCAGAAGAACCGCGCCGGGCGCATGCTCTCGTTCCTGGGAGCCGGCGCTTACGAGCACCATTTCCCGCCGGCGGCCGACCAGCTGCTGCTCCGGAGCGAGTTCTACACCGCGTACACGCCGTACCAGCCCGAGGTCTCCCAGGGCACGCTCCAGGTGATCTTCGAGTTCCAGACGATCGTGAGCGAGATCCTCGGGCTGCCGGTCGCCAACGCGTCGATGTACGACGGCGCGAGCGCGCTGGCGGAGGCGGTGCTGATGGCGCGCCGGCTCACGGGGCGCGAGCGCACGGTGCTGTCCGAGGGCGTGCACCCCGACTACGCCGGCACGGTCGAGACGTACGTGCACGGCATCGGGACCGGCAAGGCGTCGCTGGTCCGCGTCGGCGTGGGCCGCGACGGCACGGCGGACGTCGACGCGCTGACGCGGGCGATCGACGAGACGACCGCCTGCGTGGTGGTCGGCTACCCGAACTTCTTCGGGGTGGTGGGCGACATCCGGAAGGTGGCCGAGGTGTGCCACCAGAAGGGCGCGCTGCTCATCACGGTCACGCTGGATCCGTACGCGCTCGCGCTGCTGGAGTCGCCGGGCGCGCTCGGGGCCGACATCGCGGTGGCGGAGGGCCAGCCGCTCGGGCTGCCGCCGCAGTACGGCGGGCCGAACGTCGGGCTCTTCGCGTGCAGGAACGACCGCAAGTACCTGCAGCAGGTGCCCGGCAGGCTGGTGGGCGAGACGGTCGACAAGCACGGGACGCGCGGCTACGTGCTGACGCTCGCGACGCGCGAGCAGCACATCCGCCGCGAGCGCGCGACGAGCAACATCTGCACGAACAGCGGGCTCTGCGCGACGGCGGTCACGATGCGGATGTGCATGCTGGGCAAGCGCGGGTTCGTCGACGCGGCGAGGCAGTGCCTCGCGAAGGCCGAGCACCTCAAGCGGGAGATCGCGCGGCTCGACGGGTACGCGCTGCCGCTGTCGGCGCCCACCTTCCACGAGTTCGTCGTGCGGGTCCGCGGGGGCGACGCGGGCAAGCTCACGCGGGCGCTGGCGGAGCAGGGGATCATCGCCGGGCTCGATCTCGGGCGGATCGACGCGCGGAGGCGGGACGAGCTGCTCGTCGCGGTGACCGAGCGGCACAGCCGCGCGGATCTCGATCGGCTCGTGCAGGGGCTCGCAGGGTTCGCGGGCTGAGGCGGCAGGCGCGGCGCGCTCAATGTCACGTGCGCCGTTGCCCCTTGCGGTGCAGCGTCGGAGACGCTGCACCGCAGCACCCGGGATCCCTGGCGATCCCGGGTATCCACCCTCCATCGAAGCGCGCCACGGATCGCTCGCACAGGCCCTGCTCGGGTCGCGACGCGCGGCTTCCGAGCTGCTGCGGCTCACCGTCCACCGCCCCTCTCTCCTGCCGCTGTGGCCGAACCCGCTCCCTGCGCAGCTGCGCAGGAGCGCCGGCAGGACGTCGCCGCGCGCTGACGAAGGCGGTGAGCGCTCCCCTGCGTTCGAATCGCTTCCCCGGCGCCCGAGCCACCCGTTTCAAGGCTTGAGATGCCTTCTCGGGCGCCGAGTGAGCGATTTCAAGCCTTGATCCGCTCCGCTGGCCCGCCGGGCCGGCGATCTCAAGCCTTGATCCGCTCCACCGGCCCGCCGAGTCGGCCGTCTCAAGGCTTGAAAGGGCCGACTCGGCGCCCGAGTCGCTCGCTGCAACGCTTGCATCAAGCGTTGCAGCGAGCCGCAGAGCCCACGCGTCCAGCGAGGGCTGCTTGGAGGCCACCCCCGCCGGTGGACGGGGTGTATCGCGGCCGGCGGGGGCCTGGAGCGGTGCGCTACGCTTGGTGCTCGCTGCGCTCACGAGCGGCAGCGCGGTCACGCTTGCGTTGATCGCGCTCGGCCGGTGCTTCATGGGGGTCAAGAGAAACGCGGAAGCGATCGCCTGCCTGGCCCGCACCGTCGCCAGGATTCTGGCAAGGAACCCCGATGCCCGGAGCCCGGCCCTGGGCGAGACCGCGGCGGCCCGTTACCGAGCCGTCCTCCCCGCCGACCGACCGCAGCCGCTCGCCCAGCGCGCCGCCGAGCTCCGTCGGGAACGGGCCCTCGCCCACCCGCGCGCAGTACGCCTTCGCCAGGCCGAGCCCCCGGCGGATGCGCGTCGGGCCGACCCCGGCGCCCACGCACGCGCCCCCGGCGATCACCGACGACGTGACGAACGGGAACGTGTCGTGATCGATGTCGAGGAGAGTCCCCTGCGCCCCTTCCGAGAGCACGCGCTCGCCGCGGCGGAGCGCCCCGTCGAAAAGCTGCGATGTGTCGGCGAGCAGCGGTGTGATGCGCTTTGCCAGCGAATCGCGGAGCTCATATTTTTGTTGAATGCGGAGCACCCCGAGCGCTATGTAAGCTGTCCTTCCTAAAGCGGTCGTCCTACTGCGCGCCTACTGGGGGCGCGCGAAAATAGTGACGAGGCACAGGGAGAGACGAAGCCTCGTTGGGGCTCTTCGGTTGAATGCGTCCGCTTTCCTGCGTGACGCTCTGCAGCGCTCTCTTTGCATAAGGAGCTCTTGGGTGAGACATCACGATCCATCATTCCTGCGCGCGTTGGGACTCTTCAGGCTCTCACGCGCGCCTCGGCGGAAATGCTTCCTGCTGATGGGGGGCACCCTCTTCAGCGCTATCGCCGCCGGCGCCTCCTGCAGCTTGAATGCTCCGGACGAGGAGCTGCACGGCAAGGCGAAGCTCGCCGTGGAGGGCGAAGGCCCGACCTGCGTCACCATCCAGCGCGGGACAGCCGGCGCGGTGGAGGACGCGACGATCTGGGAGACGTTCCCGACATGGAGCGACTCGACCGTGCTGATCCGGACGGGCACGCTGGCCGGCTTCGGCGTGCGGCACGCCGTCCTCCGCTTCGACCTCTCGCCGGTGCCCGCCGCGGCGCAGGTCGCCTCCGCGACGCTGCGCCTGAGGCAGATCTACCGGGACGATACGAGCACCAGCACCATCAACATCCACCGGATCCTCTCGCCGTGGACCGAGCCAACGGTGACCTGGCAGAGCCTGGCGAACGGTACCGATTTCGACCCGGCGATCGCGGCTTCATTTCAGTCGCTGCCCGGCGCCGGGATCCGCACGGCCGATCTGACCGCGCTCGCCGCGGCGTGGCTCGCGGGAACCACCCCGAATCACGGCGTGTTGCTGGAAGAGGCGCCGGTCCTCACCACCTCCTTCCGGAGCAGCGAGGATCCGAACGTGGCCGAGCGGCCGAGCCTCGAGGTCTGTTACACGACCGCGGCGACCTGCACGGGTACGCTCGACGACGGGGACGCGTGCACGACCGACACCTGCGACCCGGTGCTGGGCATTGTGCACACGCCCATCTCGACGGACGACGGCGATCCGAGCACGATCGACACGTGCGATCCGGCGACAGGCGCGGTGACGCACGTGTCCTGTCCGGCGCTGGATCCGACCGTGGCCACGCGGCTCATCGACGCCGTCGGCTGCATCTACCAGGGGCCCAACGCGCCGCAGACGGGCGTGACCGCGACGATCGCCCCGGTCTCAGTGGCAGTAGTCAAGGGCAAGGTCGCAACGCGCGCGGGCGCTCCCATCTCGGGCGTAAGGGTGAGCGTGCTGCACCACGGCGCGGGAGACGCGGAGAGCTACGGGCAGGTCCTCACGCGCGCGGACGGGGCCTTCGAGCTGGTCGTGCGGGGAGGCCAGCCACTCACGATGAAGTACGAGAAGGCCGGCTATCTGCCGGTGCAGCGGCAGGTAGGCACCCAGTGGCAGCGCTGGTCCGAGGCGCCCGACGTCGTGCTGATCGAGAGCGATCCGGTGGTGACGCCCGTCACGCTGGGCGGCGGGGCCGGGGCGCAGGTCGCGCGCGGGAGCGTCCAGACGGACGACAGCGGCACGCGCCAGGCGACGCTGCTCTTCCCCTCGGGCACGACGGGGACGATGACCGTGCCGGATCCGAGCGGCCCGCCGGGGGCGACGATGACCGTGGCGCTGCCGGCGGAGGTGCACGTGCGCGCGACCGAGTACACGGTCGGGCCGAACGGTCCCGAGGCGATGCCTGGGACCTTGCCGCCGACCAGCGGGTACACGTACGCGGTGGAGCTCGGGCTCGACGAGGCGGTCGCCGCCGGGGCGACGAAGGTCGAGTTCAACAACCCCATCCCGTTCTATGTCGAGAACTTCCTCGACTTCCCGGTCGGGATGCACGTGCCGCTCGGCTATTATGACACCGAGAAAGGGGCGTGGGTGCCGGCGGACGATGGGCGCGTCATCGAGATCCTCGCTGTGAGCGGCGGGGTAGCGTCCGTCGACATCGACGGCGACGGCGCGGCCGACAGCGCGAGCGAGCTCGACGCGCTTGGGATCAGCGCCGAGGAGCTCGGACAGCTCGGCGCGCAGTATGCGGCGGGGACGAGCCTCTGGCGATCCCAGGTCACGCACTTCACCCCGTGGGACTGCAACTGGCCGTTCGGCCCGGGCCCCGGCGCCACACCGCCGCCAATCGGTCCTGGCGGCGGCGGCGGCGGCGGCGGCGGCGGCGGCGGCGGCGGCGGCGGCGGGGATCCGGACGACCCCAGCCGCGAGTGTGGATCCATCATCGAGTGCGAGAGCCAGAGGCTCGGGGAGCGCTTCCCCGTCGTCGGGACGCCGTTCGGCCTTCACTACAAGAGCGATCGAGCCAAGGGACTCAATCGGGCGGCTTATCGGCTCGAGATCCCGCTGACGACGTCGGCCGTACCCTCCAACCTCGATCGCATCGCCTTCAAGGTGACCGTGGCGGGGGCGACGTTCGATCTGAGCGTCGACTGCCCCTGCTCGCCGGACCAGCAGTACACGTTCGAGTGGGACGGGAGAGACGCGTTCGGACGCGCGGTCCCCGGAGTGCAGCCGGTCACGGTGGACATCGAATACGTGTACGACGGCGTCTATTATGTGCCTGCCGCGCAGGGAACGATGTCGAGCGGCTCCGGCGGCGGCGGCGGCGGCTCCGGCGGCGGCGGTCCCCGGTCCTTCGGGGTTCCTTCCGACGTGGTCATCTCGGGCAGCCTCGCGCGGGAGGAGATCTCCCTGAGCCGACGCTGGGAGAGCACGCTTGGAGGCTGGACCAACGGCGCGGCCGCGCTCGCCGGCTATAGCTTGACCCCTCACCACGTCTTCGATCCGAACACGTCCACGCTCTACCGAGGCGACGGCGTTCGCCGCACGGGCCGCGACATGGTCTCCGTGCTCCGGCGCGTTGCCGGCGTTCGGCCTCTTACTGGAAGCAATTGGACCGACGATGGAATTCGCGCCGAATCGGCGTACATTCAGACTCCTCGTGGAATCGCGGTAGGACCGGACGGAAGCATCTACTACTCCGAGACATTTGCCAGCCGCATTCGAAAAATCACGCCCGAAGGGCTCGTGTTCACGATCGCCGGCACCCTCAATCAATCGGGATACAACGGTGAAAACCAGCCCGCCCCGCAGGCGCTCTTAAACTCTCCTGGCCAACTCGCGATCGGGCCCGATGGTAGCATCTACTTTCACGACATGAACATCCATCGTGTCCGCAAGATCGCGCCTAACGGGATCGTTACCACCGTTGCGGGCAATGGTATCGCGGCTAGCGCGACCACTCGCGCGGCTGATGGCGCGCTTGCCAATTCGGGTCGGCTCGATGGTGCCGTCAATGGCATGGCGGTGTCCGATGACGGTAGCCTGTACCTGGCTTTCTCGAAGAAGATCCGCAAGGTGGCACCCGACGGGATCATCACGACGGTTGCGGGCACATGGGACGGCTTACCCGCGAACAGCTCGGGCGACGGCGGGCCCGCTGTCCAGGCCCAGTTCGGTCAGATCAGCGGAGTAGCCCTCGGGCGGGATGGAAACATTTACATCTCTGATGCAACTGGCGGGAATACGGGCAACCGGATCCGGCGGATCGATCGCAACGGGATCATCACCACGATCGCGGGCAACGGCGCTACGAGCCTATCGGACGACGGCATGAGCGCGGTATCGGCCTCGATTGGCACTCCCGGTCCCTTGACCGTCGGACCGGACGGTAGCGTGTATTTCTACTCACGCGTCAATTTTGGTGCACAAAAGCTCATCAGGCTGATCACGCCCGCTGGGGTCCTCGCCACGGTTGCTGGCAACCGTGCCCCTCGTCCTGCAGCATGCTCCAGCTCGATTTGCGGTTTGGATGGCCCAGCGACCGCGGCATGGCTCCGGGAGCCGACAGCCTTGGCCTTAGCGCCGGATGCCGGCCTGGTGTTCGCCGATGAAGGCAGCGGCTCAGCGAAAGACGCGATTGCCCGCATCGACACTGCGCTCCCGGGCATCAAGGCGGCCGACGTCGCCATCGCGAGCGACAACGGGGCCGAGGTGTACATCTTCGACCAGCAGGGAAGGCACCTCGCCACCCGTGACGCGCTCCTCGGCACCGTGCGCTACGACTTCGGTTATGATGCCGCGGGGCGGTTGAGCACGATCACCGATGTCGACCAGCAGGTCACGACCATCCAGCGCGACGCAGACGGCTACCCGACGGCCATCCTGGCGCCGACTGGGCAGAGCACCTCGCTCACCCTCGACGCCGAGGGCTATCTCTGGAAGGTCACGAATCCGGCGAACGAGACGACGATGCTCTTGTATTACCCGAATAGCGGCCTGCTCCAGTCCCTGGAGGACCCGCTCGGCCGGCTGTACGAGTTCGAGTTCGACGTGAAAGGACGCCTCATCAGGGACGAGGATCCGGCGGGCGGCTACAAGCAGCTCACCCGGACCGAGACGCCCAACGGCCACCGTGTCACGATCACGACCGCGATGGGATTGACCCGCGAGTACGAGATTGCGACGCTGCCGGACGGCAGCAAGCAACGCATCCGCACCGGATCGGACGGGCTCTCCACCGTGGAGCAGACCCGCACGAGCGGAGCCAAGACGATCACGGCGCCGGACGGCACCGTGACCTCCGTCGAGGAGAAAGGAGAGCCGCGCTTCGGCATGCAGGCCCCCATTCTCAGCAGCGAGACGATCACGACGCCTCTAGGAAGGACGCGACTGGTCACCGGGGCGCGCTCCGTGACGCTGTCGGACCCCAGCGACTCGCTGAGCGTCACGTCGATGACCGATACGTTCACGATCAACGGGCGTCAGTTCACGAAGCTGTTCAACAAAGCCACGAACACCGTCGTCACTACGCTGCCGTCAGGGCGGAGCATGACGACTACCCTGACGCCACAAGGGCGGACGGCGCGCATCGCGCTCCCTGGAATCACCGCGGTCGATTTCGCGTACTATCCAGATGGCCGGCTGCACACCTTGTCCCAGGGGTCGAGGACCTGGACGTACACATACGAGGACGGATGGCTGGCGAGCACGACGGATCCGCTGCTTCACATCGAACACTTCACCCGTGATTCGGTCGGTCGGGTGACGCAGGTGACGAGAGCCGACGAGGAAATCATCGAGTCGAGCTATTACGCTGGCGGACGTGTTCATACGGTCACTCCGCCAGACCGGCCGGAGCACACCTTCAGCTACACCCCGGCAGATTTGCTGGAACAATACGTTGCCCCTGACGCCGGATCCATCCCCACGGCGACCTCCTGGTCCTACGATCTGGATCACCTGCTCACGGGCTCGACCCGCCCAGGTGAGCTCGCCAGCGTCTACACGAGGAATCCTGGGACCGGCCGGCTCAGCCAGGTCACGATGCCGCTCAGCATGGGGAACATCAGCCTGAGCTACCATCCAACAACTGGTCATGTCGAGAGCGTCACTGGGCCATCGGGCATCTCGCTCGGCTTCGGCTACGACGGTGCCTTGATGACCAGCCGGACATGGGCAGGCGCCGGGTTCGGGAGCGGCCAGGGCGCCGTGCACTGGACGTACGACAACGACTTCCGCGTCAACAGCGAGACCATCAACGGCGGCGCGGCAACGAGCTTCGGGTACGACAACGACGGGTTCCTCAACCAGGCTGGCGGCCTCACGCTGTTCCGGCACACGCAGAACGGGATGTACACGGGAAGCAGCGTTGGCGTCATCAGCGACACCGTGACCCCAAACGCCGATGGCGGCGTGCAGACCTACGTAGCACAGGCGGCCGGTTCTGTGCTCTACCAGGTGAGCTATACCCCGGATGCCCTGGGGCGCATCGGCCAGCAGACGGAGACGATCCTGGGAGAGACCCACTCGTACGAGTACGAGCGCGACCTTGCCGGGAGGCTTACCGACGTGTTCCGGGACGGCGTGCTCGTCGCGCACTACGACTATGACGCGAACGGCAACCGCCTCGCGAGGACCTCGCCGTCAGGGACCGAGGGAGGCACCTACGACGACCAGGATCGGCTCCTGACCTATGGGACCATGACGTACGGGATGAGCCCGGCGGGTGACCGAACGAGCGTGACCGACACGTCGACGGGAGGCACGACGAACTTCACGTACGACGCCCGCGGCAACCTGCGGCACGCCGAGCTGCCGGACGGAACCGAGATCGCCTACCTCGTCGACGGCGAAGGGCACCGCATCTGGAAGCAGCGGAGCGGCGTCAATGTCCAGGGGTTCCTGTACCGGAGCGAGCTTCAGCCGGCGACAGAGCTCGACGGCGCGGGCACCGTGGTGGCCCGCTTCGTCTACGGGCGAGGGCGTAACGTGCCGGAGCTCATGATCAGGGGCGGCGTGACGTACCGCATCCTCACTGACCACCTCGGTAGCCCGCGGCTCGTGGTGGACGCTGCGACCGGCGCGGTGGCGCAGAGGATGGACTTCGACGAGTTTGGGCGCGTCCTGGTCGACACGAACCCAGGCTTCACGCCGTTCGGCTTCGCGGGAGGGCTCTACGACCTCGACACGGGGCTTGTGCGCTTCGGGGCGCGAGACTATGACGCCGCAGCGGGGAGGTGGTTGACGAAAGATCCCAGCCGCTTTGCTGGGGGATTGAACCTCTACGCTTATGCACACGGCGACCCTCTCACCTATATCGATATCAATGGCAGGAACCCGTGGCTGGTGGCAGGAGCGATTGTCGCTGGCGGAGTAGTGCTTGCGACCTGGTTGGACACCTTCTTGCTCCCGGGTAAAGACGCCGAGAAAGAAAAGGATCTCCCCGGTACTTGGAACGGGCCAGAGGACGCCTATCGTCATTGCCTTGCATCATGTGTTGCCACGGGTCACTTTTCTTCCGGCTTCGCCGAGGCTTTGAGCTCACTCAATGAAGACGACACGAGTACGGAAGGCGAGAAGATGGATCTTCACAACAACGAGCGGGGCCGTGAGTGCGGAAAGCGGGTGAGCTCGGATACCATCGACGAGTGCAGGGACATGTGCAAGGATGAGCTCAATTCCGGCGGGTTGCGCTTCTTGCCCAAAGACAAATGGGTGGAAAATCGACATTGATAGAGCAAGCGGATGAGCCCCACATCGCGTTCTTTAATTTCCAGTCGAGCTGCCGTGCGCGCCCTGCTTGTGGCGACTGCAATCACGGCGATGTGGGCACATTTCTTCATGTTGAGGACGGTGAGTGTCCGCAGCCGCGCATCGGACGAGGCGCTCGTTGTGTGGCTAGCGATGGATGGCGCCGCGTCCAGACGACTGATGCTCAATCCTGAGCAACGCGACACCACGTTCGTCTGGGGGCGGCCATCGCGCGACACATCCCTTGATGTGTTCGCACTGCGGGGAGGCGAGCCGAACCCAATCGGCTCCTGCGGTTATCAGGGCCGGTGGTCACCAGCAGTAGATTATATCGTCCTCGTGACAGAGCGGGAGGAGGGAGAATTAAAAGCGTGGTGCGAGCGCACCTCTACGCTGGAGGCGGTGGTCGACGCGGTGGTCTTTAGCGAGAACTGGTGAGACGCCGAGGGCATGCGTCATCGAGGGATCCGCTGCATCGTTCACCGGACCACGAACGGCGGTCTCGTCCGGCTGACTCGGAGCATATCGATTGAAACAGTGCCCCGTCCGCGCGCGCCAGAGGACGCGCGGACGGGGCGGAGGGGCATCGCGCTCGGTCCGGTGAGCCGGGGGCCTGCCCCTCGTCACGCGAACGCGTTGCGCCGCACGATGGTCGCCTCGCGGTCCGCGCCGACCAACACCACGTCGACCGGCACGCCCGTCTCCTTCTCGACCAGCCCCACATACTGCCGCGCCGCCGCCGGCAGCTCCGTCATCGAGCGGGCGCCGTCGAGCGGCTCACTCCAACCGGCCACCTGCTCGAGCACCGGCTTCGCCGCCGCGATCTCGTCGATCGGGAACTCCCGCGTCCGCCCCGAGGGGCTGTCGCAGGCAACGCACACACTGAGCTCCGGCATGCTCGTCAGCACGTCGAGCTTCGTGAGCGCGATCCCGTCGAGGCCGTTCACGCGCGCCACGTAGCGCGGCGCCGGCAGGTCTAGCCACCCGGTCCGCCACGGCCGGCCCGTCACCGAGCCGTACTCGTTGCCGACCGACCGCAGCCGTTCGCCCAGCGGACCGCCGAGCTCCGTCGGGAACGGGCCCTCGCCCACCCGCGTGCAGTACGCCTTCGCCAGGCCGAGCACTCGGTGGATGCGCGTCGGGCCGACCCCGGCGCCCACGCACGCGCCCCCGGCGATCGCCGACGACGACGTGACGAACGGGAACGTACCGTGGTCGATGTCGAGCAGCATTCCCTGCGCCCCCTCCAGGAGCACGCGCTCGCCGCGGCGGAGCGCCTCGTCGATGAGCTGCGACGTGTCCGCGAGCAGCGGCGTGATGCGCTTCGCCAGCGGGGTGAGTTCCTCGATCATCGCGTCGAGCGACGGCGGCTCGCCGCCGAGCGCGCGCAAGGTCGGCGTCCACGCCTCGATCGAGCGCGAGGCGAGCTGCGCCGCCGCTTCATGTCGCGCAGGTCGCCGAGCCGCGCCCCGGGCCGCCTTATCCTCGTAGCACGGATTGATGCCGTGCTTCGTCGTCCCGGGCCGCGTCCCATCCGCCTCGCGGAGCGAGTCGACCAGCGGGTGATACGGCAGGATCAGGTGCGCGCGATCCGACTCGGCTTCCGGCAGCGACACGCATTACGCTTTTCCCGGATGCCTGAACGTACAGTGAGGTACCCCCCGCAGAGGAGCCTCTCGCGCGCACCCATCAGCGCCAGGCGACGTCGCGGCCGCGGTCCTGCGCCGGCAACGGGTTGGGCCACAGCGGCAGGAGCGACTGGCGGTAGACGGTGAGCCGCAGCAGGTCGATGCCGGCAACGGCGCCGAACGCCATGGCATCGTCGGTCCCGTAGCTCCCCTGCAGCGACAGGCTGATCCCGAGCGGCCCCCCCAGCGTGAGCGCGCCGGCGACGCCGGTGGAGCCAGGGCCCCAGAAGCGCTGGTAACCGCCCACGTCGAGGGCCAGGCCGAGCGGGCCGGCCTGGAAGCCGCGCGTCGCGACCCGCGCGAGCAACGCAAGATCGATCCCGCTGTCCAGGATCGGCGTCGCACGCAGCAGGCCGCCCACGATGATGGGCGCGTCGGGCGTGGTCCCGACGCCGATGTCGAACGACAGCGCGCCGTCAAAGACGAGATCGCTGTCGCCCTGCTTCCAGCCGACCGCGCCGGCGCCAAAGAAGGTCCACGCGGACGTGTCCGCGCGCGAAGGCGATGACCAGGCGAGCGGGGCAAGCAGGGCCCCCAGGGCGACGAGGCAGGCGATCGGCGAGCGCACGCGGAGCGAGCTACCACGAAGCGCCGAGCGGCGATAGGTCAGCGCGCACCGCCCCGCCGCTCGACGATCCGCCGCGCCACGAGGGTCGCCACCTCAGGGTCGAAGAGGAGCGTGTTGTGCCCCCGCGCCTCCATCACCCGCACCTCGCCGCCCGGCAACGCGTGCGCGATCGGCGAGCGAACCAGCGTGTCGGCACCGGCGACGATCGACAGGTGCGGGACGCTCGACCGCGCCGTCCCGAGGAGGACGCGCCGGAGGATCGGGCTCGACACGTCGAGGTCGCGCGCGCCCCCGAAGCCGAGCAGCCCGGCGCGCGGGATGCCGCCGAACGGGCTCGCCATCGAGATGGTCTGCACGATCCGAGGGTCGCCGACCTCCTGCGCAAAGAAGCGGCACACGACGCCGCCCATGCTGTGGCCGACGAGGTGCAGGCGCACCCCGCCCGGCAGCGCGGAGACGATGGTCGCCAGGCGCTCCGACAGCACCTCGACACCCGGCCCAGGCGCGTACGACATCGTCGCGGTGTGGACCGACCCCGCCGAGGGCTCGGCGCGCACCGAGCCCGGCCGGCCAGGCGCCCGCGACGTGGCAGCATGGCGCTCGATCGCCGTCCGCAACGGCCGGAGGACACCGGCGGACGCGAAGAGGCCGTGCAGGATGATCACCACGTCGTCACCGTCGCGCGTCCCGGCTGGGATCACCGGCGCGAGGGTGTCGTACGGCAAGAGGACCGCCTGCCTCGCAAACGAGGCCACTTCCCTGCCGGTCGCCGCGAGGGCCGCCGCACGGAGCCACTTCACCACGCGGTGGCTCTTACCATGGATCCGTCGCGCGACGTCCCCGTGGCCTCCCGCCGCGCTGTGTCGCGGGCGGCCGAGGCCGCGGAACGCCGGTCACGGCCGCAGCAGCCACACATGGAAGCTGCGGAAAGTCCCCTGGATCGACCGTATCCGGACGAGATCGCCCGGCGCTACATCGCGCAGCGGCACGCGGATCTCCGACCAGCGATCCGCCGGGCGCTCGGGCACCTCGACGCGCGCCTCGTCGCCAGCGCCGCCGACCGCCACGCCGAGCGCGATCGGGCCGCCCCCGTCGGTGCGCAGCGCGAGCACGGCAGGACCGCCGGCGACCGCGCCGATCGCGAACGACTGCTCGCGCCCCTCGGGGATGAGCCTGCCCGCGTCGAACCGCGGCGCGCCGCCGGCGCCGTCCCGCAGCACGGCGCCGACGACCCAGCCGCCGCGCGGCGACGGGAAGCCGTAGCCGTGCGCCCGCTCGTCGATCAGGTCCGCGATGTCGACCTCGTCGACGGCCTCGGCGCGGCGCTCCCCGGGCGGGGCGAGCGCCGACCAGTCGGCCTCGTAGATCACCTTCTCGTCCGCGGCGCACATCACGTTGTCCTCGATCTTCACCGCGTCGACGCGCCTGCCGAAGACGTCCGCGAGCCCGCCCCACCAGGAGGGGTACAGGGCGAAGACGTCGGGCCGCTCGGCGGCGTCGAGCCGCTCGATGAGCTCGACCACCGCAGGCACCCCGTGCACCGAGGCCCGCGCGAACGGCATGCCCCGGTAGCCGCCGAGCCCGAGGCCGTCGATGGCCGGGATCCCCGACAGGTACGGGATCGCGCCCGCGTCGCCGAGCAACACCCGCCGCGGCCGCGGCGCGCGCGCGGCCAGCCGCCGCGCCACCTCGACGTGCTGCCCGGCGATGTTCGCCGACGAGCGGGCGAAATGGTCGATCTGCCGCGCGAACCACGGCGAGGGCGCGGCGAGCGCCGCGAGCGCGAGCGCCGCGGCCACGCCCGCCGCGAGCCGCCCGCGCCGCGCGAGCGCCTCGGTCCCGAGCGCCGCGGCGACGAGCAGCATCGCGAGCGCCGGCGCGGCGTAACGGAGGTTCTGGTAGCGCGCCGTCGCGTTGAGCGCGACGAGCAGCAGCGACCCGTAGGCGCCGAGGAGCAGCGGCACGGCGAGGCGCCGCGAGCGCCGGTCGAGCGCCGCGACGACGCCGAGCAGCGGCAGGAGATACGCCCAGGAAGGGCCGCCGAGCGCGCTCTCCAGCGCCTGCACCCGCAGCGCGGCGAGGTTCTTGATCACCTCGACCGCCTTCTCGAGCGGCGCGGGATACGGGTTCGAGAGGATGAGCTTGCGCACCGCCCCCGCGGCGCCCCACTCGCCCGTGAACGCGCGGTTCGCGGCGGCTTGCGCGCCGAGGAGCAGCGCGGTGGGCAGCGACGCGCGCGCGAGCGCCGCCGCCGCGCTGCGCGAGCCCGCCGCATGGGCCACGGCGACCGCGAGCGGCGCCGCGAGCGCGATCGCCTCGGGCCGCGTCGCCACGAGCAGCGCGGCGAGCAGCCCCGCGCGCAGCTGCTCGGCCGGGCGCCGCGGCGGCGGGGCGAGCTCGGCGCGCCGCACCGCGACCAGCGCCCGGCCCAGCAAGGCGCCGAGCAGGGCGACCTCCATGCCGGAGAACCAGCTCCAGTCGAGCAGCGGCACCGCGACGACGAAGAGCGGCGCGACCCAGCCGACCCAGCGGGAGGAGGCGGCGCCGGGCCCGCGCGGCTCGAGGAGCAGCCGGAGCGAGCGGCAGAGGTCGAGGAGCGCGGCGCACGCGAGGAGCGCGGCGAAGAGGCCGAGCCAGGCGCCGCGGAAGCCGAGCAGGTACCCGGGCGCGAGGACGAGGGGGTACGTGAGGCTGGTGCCGCCCGACGAGTAGCCGTTGCCGGGGATCCACGAGAACGGGTGCCCCAGGGCCGCGGCGCGGGCGAACCCGAAGTGGATGTAGACGTCGTCGAGCGGCGCCGGCCACGCGCCGCCCGTCCTGGCCAGCGCGGGGCCGTAGAACGCCGCGGCCGCGCCGAGGACGGGGAGCGCGGCGCTCGCGTGCCACAAGAGCAGCCGGGTCCGCGGCGGGCGCCTCACGGCCCGGGCGGTACCACGACGGGGGCCGGGACGGCGCGCCGATTCTGGTTAGACTGCGGGCCATGGTGCTCAGAGCTGTGGTGGACGAATCGATCGACGCCGCTCACTGGGAGGCCGTCGAGGAGGCGGCCGAGCTCCTGCAAGAGGAGCAGTTCCAGGCGGCGCTCGTGGCGCTGCGCGACGTGATCAAGGCCTCGCCGTCGAACCCGTACGCGTACAACCTGCTCGGCCACGCGCTCTACGAGCTCGGCCAGATCGAGCCGGCGCGCGACGCCTACCGCGCCGCCGTGCGGCTCGCGCCGAGCTTCCTCGGCGCGCGCGTGGCGCTGTCGCACGCGCTGCGGCGGCTCGGCGACGTCGACGGCGCGCTCGCGCAGGCGAAGGAGGCGCTGCGCCGCTTCCCGAAGGACGGCGAGGCGATGCACGCGATGGGGCTCGCCTACGCGGCCCGCGGCAACCGCGGGCTCGCCAGGAAGCACCTGCAGGGCTTCCTCGACGCGGGCCCGGAGGTCGAGGCCGCCATGGAGGTGCGCCAGATCCTCGAGATGCTCGGCGTCGGTGACGACGACGAGCCGCTCCAGTTCGAGTAGCCTCTGCCGGCGCGCGCGACGCGCGCGGCGTTCCCCGGAGGAGAGACACGCGATGGCGACCACCCCGCACTTCGATCTCATCATCATCGGAACGGGGCCGGGCGGCGAAGGCGCCGCCATGACGGCCGCGAAGAACGGCAAATCGGTCGCGGCGATCGAGCGCTACACGCGGGTGGGCGGGGGCTGCACCCACTGGGGCACGATCCCGAGCAAGGCGCTCCGCCGCGCCATCTACCACATGAACCTGATCAACCAGAGCCCCATCTACAAGCGGATGGATGTGGTGCCGGAGTACCCGTTCGGCGAGCTGCTCGCGACCGCGAACCACGTCATCGACGAGCAGGTCGACCTGCGCGAGGGCTTCTACGATCACAACAACGTCCGGCTCATCCCGGGGCAGGCCAGGTTCGTCGACCCGCACACGATCGAGGTGGAGACCGACGGGACGCAGCACCGGCGCTTCACGGCCGACACCTTCGTCATCGCGACCGGCTCTCGTCCGTACCGGCCCGACGACGTGGACTTCAACCACCCGCGCATCTTCGACAGCGACACGCTGCTGCGGATGGATCACACCCCCCGGAGCATCACGATCTACGGCGCGGGCGTCATCGGCAGCGAGTACGCCTCGATGCTGCGCAACATGCAGGTCGCGGTGAACCTCGTGAACACGCGCGCCAAGCTGCTGGAGTTCCTCGACGACGAGATCACCGACGCGCTCGGGTATCACTTCTGCAACACCGGGATCCGCGTCCTGAACGGCGAGGAGTACGAGAAGGTCGAGGCCACGAAGGAGGGCGTCGTGGTCTCGCTGAAGAGCGGGAAGAAGCTCCGGAGCGAGGTCTTCCTCTGGGCGAACGGCAGGAGCGGCAACACGACCGACCTCGGCCTGGAGAGCGTCGGGATCACGGCGAACAAGCGCGGACAGCTCGAGGTGAACGAGAGCTTTCAGACCAGCCAGCCGCACATCTACGCGGTCGGCGACGTCGTGGGGTTCCCGGCGCTCGCCAGCGCGAGCTACGACCAGGGCCGGTTCGCGGCCAGCCACATCTGCGGCCAGGCCGATTACAAGCTGGTCCGGGACATCCCCACGGGCATCTACACGACGCCGGAGATCTCGTCGCTGGGCAAGAGCGAGCGGGAGCTCACGGCGGAGAAGGTGCCCTACGAGGTGGGGAAGTCGACGTTCAAGACGCTGGCCCGCGCGCAGATCACGGGCCAGCAGGTCGGGATGCTGAAGCTGATCTTCCACCGCGAGACGCTCGCGCTGCTCGGCATCCACTGCTTCGGCGACAACGCGGCGGAGATCATCCACATCGGGCAGGCGATCATGTCGCAGCCGGCGCCGAACAACACGATTCGCTACTTCGTGAACACGACGTTCAATTACCCCACGATGGCCGAGGCGTACCGGGTCGCGGCGCTCGACGGGCTCGGGCGCGTGTTCTGACGGGGAGGGCGCCGCCTCGATCGGCGTGTGGGGGATGAACACGTCGATCGGAGCTCCCGAGCCCCCCGGGACCAGCCCTACCGGAGCTCGCCAAGACGGCGCCGCTCGCCACGGACGTCCAGCGCGGGGCAGATCCGCGCGAGCGCTCGGGTCCGCGAGCGCTCGCGCGGCGGTTGCCAGCGCGCCGCACGGCGGTGATACTTCCTCCGAGGAGCACGCTGTCATGGCCGCCGCTGCACCGCTCATCGCCCCCCCAGCCGAACACGCCGGCACGGTCGCGCCAGAGGGCTCGGAAGACCAGCTCTTCATCGTGCATGACGTCTCGTGGGAGGAGTACGAGACCCTCCTGGCGGTCCTCGGCGATCGTCCCGGCGTGCGCGTGACCTACTGCGAGGGAGTGCTGGAGCTGATGAGCCCGGGCGGACCACACGAAGGGCGGAAGAAGCTCCTGGCCCGCCTCGTCGAGGCCTACGCCGAGGAGGCGGATCTGCCGCTCAGCGGGTACGGCAGCATGACCGTCCGCAGGCAACTCGCGAAGCGGGGCGTGGAGCCGGATGAGTGTTTCGTGCTCGGGACCGTGGAGGACGGGGGAATCCCGGAGCTCGCGATCGAGGTCATCGAGAAGAGCGGGACGATCGACAAGCTCTCCGTCTATGCCGGGCTCGGCGTACCCGAGGTCTGGTTTCTGAAGAAGGGGAAGCTCTCCGTCCACGTCCTCGGTCCGGATGGCTACGCCGAAGCGGGGCGGAGCCGGTTCCTGCCGGGCCTCGACGTCGCGGAGCTGATGCAGTTCGCGCAGCGCGCGGGGGACCAGACGACGGTGGTGCGCGCGTGGCGAGCGATGCTCAGGGAGCGGCGCGCCAGGTAGCTCGGTCCGGCCACAGCCACGACTCGCCACGCTGAGCTGGCCAGCGCGATGCGCCTCCACTAGGCTTTGCTGCATATGTCTGCCGTGGTCGCCAAGGTACAGCACGGTCGCATCCAGCTCGATGAATCGACCGATCTCCCCGACGGCACGATGGTCCACCTCTACATCGTCGACCAGGGCGACGAGCTCGACGATGAGGAGCGGCAGGCGCTGGATGACGCGCTCGAAGACGCCGCTCGAAGCGTCGCGCGCGGTGAAACGATCGCGGCGGAGGACGTGCTGCGCATGCTCGACGCCGACGGATGAGGGCGGCGATTCACTTTTCGCCACAGTCGCTCGCGCAGCTCCAGGCTGCCCACACATGGTGGAAGAACAATCGGCCCAGCTCACCGCGACTATTTCGTGAGGAGCTCGCCGAAGCGCTCGCGCTGCTCCGGACGGCACCGATGGCCGGCGCGCCGTATCCGCATCGCAAGCTGCGGGACGTGCGGCGCATCGTTCTCCAGAAGACCCGCTACTACCTGTATTACGTCGTCGGCGCTGACGGCGTGACGGTCCTCGCCGTGTGGAGCGCCCTGCGCGGCCGTGCCCCCAGGCTCCGCTGAGCGTCGAAACCTCGGGTGCACCGACGCAGCACCACTCCGAAAACGGGAGCGATGGAACCGGGATCGGCCGCGGGGATCTCGAGGCTCCAGCCGCCCCCCGGGCCGCGCAAGGCCTGCCCCTCGCCTATCCCCCGCCCCGCGCCCGCGCCGCGCACGCCGCCGCGATCGCCTCCGCCCCGGCCTCGCGCGCCGCGATCTCGCACGCGCGCCACGCCGCGAGCCGCTCCGGCCCGGCCGCGCCGCGCGGGGCGGCCGCGACGCGCGCCTCGACCGAGCGCGCGAAGGCGTCCATCGCCGCCTCGTCACCGCGCTCCGACAGGAGCGCGCCCAGCGTGAGCGCCGCGTGCGCGGCCTGCCGCTCCGCGCCCGGGTACATCGACTCCGCGAGCGCGTCGGCGAGCGCCGGGACGTCCCGTCGCGCCGCCGCCTCGCGCGCGCGCACCTCCGGCGACGCGGCCTCGGCCCCCGCGACGCCGAGGCGCCGCTCCAGGTAGCCGACCACCGAGCGGGCGACGCGCTGGAACGAGGCGAGCCCGTCGGTCGGCACCTCCAGCACCCCGCCCCCGGCGCGCGCGCCCTCCACGTCGAGGTCGAGCACGATCACGAGGTCTTCCCGCTCGCCGATGATCAGGAGGTCGGGCGCCCAGTCGAGCGAGCGCTCCTCGGCGAGCCACGCCGTCGCCCGCGCGATGTCGCCGCGCGGCAGGAGCAACGTGCCGTCCGGGAGCGCGAGGCCGTCCGCCGCCGCGTAGAGCGCCGCGACGTCCGGCGGCTCGGCGAGCCCGGCAGGCCACGCGCCCGCGCCCTCGCCCGTCGAGGCGGGCCGCGCCTCCACGCCGGCGCGCGCGAGCAGCGCCGCGACGCGCGACGCGAGATCGCCGCCCGCGCTCACGGCGCCGGCACCCGGCCGTGCGGCGCGGCCGCGAGGTTCTCGAGGAAGCCGTGGGCCTGCGCCGCCGCCGCGGGCACGTCGAAGACAACGAAGTGACCGTCGCTCCGCTCGGCGACGGGCCACTGCGCCAGCACCCCCGAGGCGCGGCCGCCGGCGAGGTTGCCAGCGAGCCCGCCGGGCGGCACCTCGACCGGCCGAGGGCCGCCGAAGCCGTACTCGCGGATCGGGCGCTGCGTGGGCGATTGCAGCGGCAGGCCCATCGCGAGCGCGTGCGCCTCGATGCCGCGCGGCGGCGCGTAGGTGTCGCCGGTGCCGTCCGGATTGATGCCCTCGGTCATGTAGATGCTCTTCGGCGCAAAGCCGTCGCGGGGCGCGACGAACAGCCGCGCAGCGTAGTGGATCGGATCGACCACGTCGACGATCGACTGGGCGAGCGAGATCGCCGGGTGGAACTCGTTCACCTCGCCCTCCTCCTCGCCCCGGAGCCCGAGGAAGACCGCCTTGACGAGCCCCGCGATGCTCGGCGGCGGGTTCGTCTTCTCGAGCAGGGTGACCGACATGACGGCCGACGCCCCGGAGAGCACCCCGCCCCGCGCCGAGTCGTCCGCCGCGAGGAAGAGCGGGCCGTTCAGGCCGCCCTGGGAGTGCCCGAAGAAGAGGATCTTCGACGGGTCGAACCGGATCTCCTCCCCCGTGCTGGACACGCCGGCGGGCACCTTCATGCGCGACTCGGTGAAGAGGCGCGCCCGCTGCACCTCGTCGAGCGCGGACTGGCGCGCGTTCGTGCGCGCCGCGGCCACGTTCTGCACGTTGTAGAAGAGGAGCCCGGCCTGCGCTGGATCCCGCGGCGCCTCCGGGCGCGCGCCGTGGAAGATCTGGTCGACGCCCATGACCGCGAGGCACCGCCGCGCGAGCTCCAGGCCGGTGTGACTGCGGACGTAGGACCGGTAATCGCCGCCCGTGCCGTGGGCGTAGAGCACGACGGGGTAGCCGGCCTCCGGCATGGGGCAGCGGCTCGCGGCCGGGACCGTGATCGAGAAGCGCAGGTCGAAGTAGCCGGCGATCACCGGCTCGCCGTCCTTGGTCCGGAAGCCGCCGCCGTCGGCGTGGCTCGCGTACGGGGCGCGGCCCACCTGGTAGCTCGGCGACGGCCCGTAGACGCCCGCGTACTCGTCCCACGTCCGCTGGTGGTTCACGAGCCGCCAGAGCGCGGGCCGCGCCTCCGGCGGCGGCACCTTCGCGAGCAGGTGATCGCGCAGCGCAAAGAGCTCCTCGGTGGGGTCGGAGGTGGTGAAGACCGCGAGGTGAACGACGCGCGTCCGGTCGACGCCCGCGGCCTCGATCTCGTCCACCGCCGGCGCGAGCGCCTCCCGGGCGGTCGCCACACCGGCGGTGGCCGGGTCGATCCCGAGCGCCTGGCGCAGCTCCGGGCTCGCCTCCACCGGGCCGCCGCCCTCGCCGCGCAGGGCGTCCGTGACGACGAGCGCGTACCGCGTCCGCGGCCGCAGCGGGAAGCCCATCACGGGCATGAAGGCGAGGGTATTGGACGGCCAGTAGACGCCCGCCTCGCGCCGGAAGTAGACCGCGATCGGGCGCCGCTCACCGCGCGCCGGCGAACCCGGATCGACGTCGATGAGCTGCACCGCGCCGAGGGGGCTCATGGCGAAGGCGGGCGTCGACGGCAGCGAGGAGACGTCGATCGGCCCGGCGAAGCGCAGGAACCCCGCCGCCGCAGGGGAGAAGCCGTCGAGGACCGAGTCCAGCTCGCGGACGTACTCGTCGAGGATCCGGAGCCGACGCGGGTTGTGGTAGCCGTCGAGCCGCACCGCGCCGCCCTCGCGGCGCAGGTCGCTCGGCCACGGCGCGTCGAAGAACCGCTCTCCGCGAAGCTCGCCCTGCGCAGGCGAGACCCAGATGGACGAGACGCTCGGGCCCGCGTCGGCGCAGCCCAGCGCGGCGACGAGCGACGGTGCCGCGATCATCGCCGTGGCGAACGAGGGACGCATGGCGAGATGGTGGCGCACGCGCTCGTCCAGATCGACCGGGAGCGCGCGCTCGAGCAACCGGCCAGGCGCGGCGCGGCGCGGCGCTATGCGCGGGACGGCCGAGCGCGCCCGCTATGCGCCCGCCCTCGACAACCGGACGCCGCGGCAGGCCGCGTCAAGGGTGACTTCGGCCTGTGCTTCATATATATATGATTTAGGTGCTCCGCATGTCCCTGGAAGGCAGGATCGCGCTCGTCACGGGCGGAGGTCGCGGCATCGGCCGCGCGATCGCCGAGCGGCTCGCGCGCGAGGGCGCGCGCGTCGCCGTCGCAGGCCGCACGCAGGCCGAGATCGATGAGGTGGCGGCGGCCGTCGGCGGCGTCGCCGTCCAGCTCGACGTGGGCGACCGCGAGGGCGCGCGGGCGGCGCTCGCCGCGCTCGAAGCCCAGCTCGGGCACGTCGACGTGCTCATCAACAACGCGGGGGCGGCCGAGAGCGCGCCGTTCGACCGGACCACCGACGCGCTCTGGGACCGCATGTTCGCGGTCAACGTGACCGGCGCCTTCGCGCTGTGCCGCGCCCTCATCCCGGGGATGATCGCGCGCGGGTTCGGGCGCGTCGTCAACGTCGCCTCCACCGCGGGGCTCGTGGGGTTCGCCTACTCGACCGCGTACTGCGCGTCGAAGCACGCCATGGTCGGGATGACCCGCACGATCGCGCTGGAGATCGCCCGGACGCCGGTGACCATCAACTGCGTCTGCCCCGGGTGGGTGAACACGCGGATGACCGACGAGGCGATCGCGCGCATCGCCGCGAAGACCGGCCGCGGCGAGGACGCGGCGCGGCGGTCGCTCGAGGCGATGTCGCCCCAGGGCCGGATGGTCGAGCCCGAGGAGGTCGCGCTCGTCGTGTCGATGCTCTGCAGCGACGAGGCGCGCGGCATCCACGGCCAGGCGATCCCGGTCGACGGGGGGCAGGTGATGCGGTGAAGGGCGGCCTCGCGATCGTCCAGCCCGCCGGGTGGCCGGCGCCGCGAGGCTACGCGAACGGCGTCGTGACGCGCGGCAGGACGCTGCACGTCGCGGGGCAGATCGGGTGGGACGCCGCGTCGGGGCAGTTCCAGAGCGACGACATGGCCGAGCAGTTCGCGCGGGCGCTCGACAACGTGCTCGCGGTCGTCGCGGCCGCCGGCGGCGGGCCGGGCGACGTCGCGCGGATGACCGTCTACGTGACCGACCTCGACGCGTACCGGAGCGCGCGCCGCGCCATCGGCGCCGCGTGGCGCGCGCGGTTCGGCAAGCACTTTCCGGCGATGGCCCTCGTCGGCGTCGCGGGGCTCGTCGAGCCCCGCGCGCTCGTCGAGATCGAGGCCGTCGCGGCGGTCGACGAGCCCGGCGAGGGCGCGGCGCGCCGCGAGGTCCACGCGCCCGGCGCGCCCGACCGGGACGAGGGCGGCCTGTGAGGCGCGGGGCGCCGGCGAGGCGGCCGCTCGCCGTGGTCCCCCCGCCCGAGAGCGCGCGCGGCGACCAGGCGGCCGTCCGCGCCTGGGTGCGCATCCTCGCGGTCCACAAGCGCGCGCTCGCCGCGATCCGCGAGGACCTGGAGCACGAGATGACCCTCCCGCGCTTCGACCTCCTGGCCAACCTCGTGCGCAGCGACGGGCAGACGCTCGCGTCGCTCTCCCGCAGCATGCTCGTCACGGCGGGCAACCTCACCGGGCTCGTCGACCGCGCGGCGCGCGACGGCATGGTCGAGCGGCGGGCCGATCCGAGCGACCGCCGCGCGTGGCGGGTGCACCTGACCGCCAAGGGGCAGCGCGCGTTCCGCGACGCCGAGCGGCGCCACGCCGCGCGCGTCGCCAGGGTGTTCTCCGGGCTGAGCCCGGCCGAGATCTCCACCCTGACGCGGCTGCTCGACAAGCTGCGCACCACGCTCCGCGAGCCGGACATGCCGGCCCCGTCCCGCCCCGGCAGCGCCGCCCGCGCGCACGCCGAGCGCGGCGCGCGCAGCCCGCCGCGGCGCACGCGGACGAAGCCCTGACCGCGCGAGACACGCTTCCCGAAGCGCATTGAACCGACCAAGAGAGGCCCCATGACCCTCAGCCCCCGCTCCTTCCAGCTCGAGGTAAGCCGCGGCGTCGCGGAGATCACGCTGAGCCGCCCCGACCGGCTGAACTCCCTCACCTTCGAGGTCTACGGCGAGCTCACGGCCACCTTCCGCTCGCTCGAGCGCTCGGCCGCGCGCGCGGTCGTGCTCACCGGCCAGGGGCGCGGCTTCTGCTCGGGCGGCGACGTCGAGGGGATCATCGCCGAGCTCTTCGCGCGCGACGCGCGGGGGCTGCTCGAGTTCACCCGCGTCACCGGCGCGCTGATCCAGAGCATCTGCGAGCTCCGGCGCCCGGTCGTCGCCGCGGTCAACGGGGTCGCCGTCGGCGCCGGCGCGGTGATCGCCGCCGCCTGCGACCTGCGCATCGCCGCGGCGAGCGCCCGCTTCGGGTTCATCTTCCCGAAGGTCGGCCTCTCCGGCGCCGACATGGGCGCCTCGTACCTCCTGCCGCGCATCGTCGGCCACGGCCGCGCCGCCGAGCTGCTGTTCTTCGGCGATCTCGTCGGCGCCGACGAGGCGCTCCGCATCGGCCTCGTGAACCGCGTCGTCCCCGACGGCGAGGCGCTGCTGGCGGCGCGCGACTGGGCCGAGCGCCTCGCGCGCGGGCCGGCGTTCGCGCACGCGATCACGAAGCAGATGCTGGAGAGCGAGCGCACGATGCCCCTCGCCGCCGCGATCGAGGCCGAGGCGCAGGCGCAGGCCCTCTGCATGGCGCACCCCGACTTCCGCGAGGCGTACGAGGCGAACAAGGCGAAGCGCCCGCCGCGCTTCGAGGGCGCCGACCCGGGCGACGCCGCGGCGCCTGCCGCCGTCGACTCGGACGCGGCCCCCACCCCGAGGTCCACCGGCCAGGCGACGCCCCGCTCATGACGAAGCTCGCGCTCTCCTCGGCCGATCTCCCGGTCTTCTTCGAGGAGCGCCACGCGGCGCTCGCGGCGCGGCTCACCCCCGAGGCGCTCGCGCCGCTCGCCGGGGCGCGCGACGCCGCCGACGTGGCGCGCCGCATGGGCGAGCCGCTCGGGCTCTACGCGCACCTCATCCCCGAGGCGCTCGGCGGCGCGCCCGCGGGCGCCGGCCGCGCCGCGGACAGGGCCGCCATCGACGTGCGGTCGCTCGTCCTCGTCCGCGAGGCGCTCGGCCAGGTCTCGCCGCTCGCCGACGCGATCTTCGCGGTGCAGGGGCTCGGCTCGTACCCGGTCGTGCTGGCCGGCAGCGACGCGCAGCGCCGCGAGATCCTGCCCGGCGTGCTCTCGGGGCGGCGGATCGGGGCCTTCGCGCTGACCGAGCCCGAGGCGGGCAGCGACGTCGCCTCGCTGCGGACGGAGGCCCGTCGCGAGGGCGACGGGTGGGTCCTCGACGGCGAGAAGGTGCTGATCTCGAACGTGCCGCTCGCGCACCACCTCGTGGTCTTCGCGCGCACGAGCGCGGCCGCTCCGCAGCGCGGCGGCGACGCCGGCGGGCGCGGCGCCGGGCGCGCCGCGATCACCGCGTTCCTCGTCGACAGCGGCGCGCCCGGCGTCTCCGCGGAGCCGCTGCCGATGTCGGTCCCGCACCCGATCGGCCGGCTCCGCTTCGAGGGCTGCCGCGTGCCGGACAGCGCGCGCCTCGGCGAGGTGGGCGGCGGCTTCAAGCTCGCGATGCAGACGCTCGACGCCTTCCGGATCTCGGTCGGCGCGGCGGCGAACGGGATGGCGGCGCGCGCGCTGCGCGAGGCGATCGCGCACGTCACGCGCCGCAGGCAGTTCGGCGCGCCGCTCTCCGATCAGCAGATGGTGCGCGCCTACCTCGCCGAGATGGCGACGGAGCTCGACGCGGCGCGCCTCCTCGTCGCCCGCGCGGCCCACAAGCGCGACACGGCGGGGGAGGCGGGCGGCGCGGCGGCGCGCGTCTCGACCGAGGCGGCCATGGCGAAGATGTTCGCCACCGAGGCGGCGCAGCGGATCATCGACCGCGCCGTCCAGCTCCACGGGGGCATGGGCGTCATCGAGGGGACCGAGGTGGAGCGGCTCTACCGCGAGATCCGGCCGCTGCGCATCTACGAGGGGACGACGGAGATCCAGAAGCTCATCATCGCGAAGGGCGTCCTCGAGCGCGCGGCCGCGGAGCTCCCGGCGGACGAGCCCCCTCCCGGCAGGGCGCCGTAGCGATGTGGAAGCCGCCGGAGAGGCTCCGCCACGCGCTGCCCCGCGACGAGCCCCCGACCGCGGACGAGGCGGCGCGCGCGCGCCTCTTCTCGCCGCTCCGCCTCGCCTCCGGCCTCGAGCTCGCCGAGCGCTCGTGGGTGCCGGCGATGGTGCCGTGGCGGGCGACGGAGGACGGCCTCGTCACGCAGGAAGTGCTCGACTGGTACGGCCGCTTCGCCGACGGCCAGCCCGGCGCCCTCGTGGTCGAGGCGACGGGCATCCGCGACGTGCCGAGCGGACCGCTGCTCCGCGCCGGCCACGATCGGTTCATCCCGGGGCTCCGGGAGCTCGTCCGGACGGTCCGCGCCCGGAGCGGCGGCCGGACGCGCGTGTTCCTCCAGCTCATCGACTTCCTGCGCATCCGCAGGCGCCCGCCGAAGGACAGGTTCCTCCGGCAGTTCCTGGAGGTAACCGGCGCGCACCGGGCCGCGCTCGCCGGGGCGCTCGGCGAGCCGGGGCTCCTCGACGCGCCGGAGCTCGAGGTGCGAGAGCGGCTGCTCGCGCTCGACGACGACCGGCTCGCGGCCGTGCTCGCGCCGCGCGAGCTCGAGGCGCTGCGCTTCGGCGAGCGGGAGCGCGTCACCGACGTCGCGCTCCCCCACATCCGCGACCTGCCGCGCGCGCTGCCCGGCCTGTTCGCCGACGCCGCGGCGAGGGCGCGCGAGGCGGGCTTCGACGGGGTCGAGCTCCACTACGCGCACGCCTACACCATGGCCTCATTCCTCTCGGCGCTGAACACCCGGGCGGACGGCTACGGCGGTGACCGCGAGCGCCGGGCGCGCCTCCCGCTCGAGGTCTACGCGGCCGTGCGCGCGGCGGTGTCGGCCCGCTTCACGGTGGGCTGCCGCTTCCTCTGCGACGACGTCATCGCGGGGGGCAACCGGGTCGACGACGCGGCCTTCTTCGCGCTCGCCTTCGCGCGCGCCGGGATGGACTTCCTGTCGCTCTCGACCGGCGGCAAGTTCGAGGACGCGAAGCAGCCGAAGGTCGGCGAGGCGGCGTACCCCTACACCGGCCCGAGCGGGTACGAGTGCATGCCGACCGCCCTCTCGGACGCGGTCGGGCCGTTCGGCCGGCAGATCCCGAAGCAGGCGCAGATCCGGCGCGCCGTGCGCGCGGCCGGCATGGAGACGCCGGTCGTCGTCGCGGGCGGGATCTGCACGTTCGCCCAGGCCGAGGCGATCCTCGCGCGCGGCGAGGCGGACCTCATCGGGGCCGCGCGGCAGACGCTGGCCGATCCGGACTGGTTCCTGAAGGTGCGCCTCGGGCGGGGCGGCGAGGTACGCCGGTGCATCTACTCGAACTACTGCGAGGCGCTCGACCAGCGCCATCGACCGGTGACGTGCCAGCTCTGGGACCGCGAGGGGCTCGACGAGCCGGGCGTCGCGACGACGGACGGAGGGAAGCGGCGGCTCACGGCGCCGCGCTGGGGGCGAGGGGCGGGCGGGCGCGCTTAGCGCGGGGACGGCGAGAACAACGGACACGCGCACGCGCACGCGCACGAACGACGGCAGACGGAGGACGGCAGACGGTAGACGGCGGACGGCGGACGGCGGACGGCAGACGAGGGACGGAGGAGGGAGGAGGGGGACGAGGGATGGGGGATGAGGGACGGAGGCTGGGGGCGAGTGAGCGAGAGGAGCCGTGACGATGGACGCACCGACATTCCCTGACGAGTTCAACCTCGCCGACTACTACCTGTTCGACCGGCTGCGCGAGGGGCTCGGCGACAAGGTCGCCCTGCTCTTCGGCGATCAGCGGCACACCTACGCCGACGTCGCCGAGAAGGTCCGCAGGCTCCGCGCGCATCTCGCCGTCGAGGACGTCGCGCCCGAGCAGCGGGTGCTCATCATCCTTCACGACTCGCCCGCGTTCGTGTGGGCCTTCTTCGCGGCGCTGAACCACGGCGCCGTCGTGGCGATGGGCAACCCCGAGGCGCCCGCTGCCGACCTCGCGTACCTCGTCGAGTACACGCGCGCCGCGGCGGTCGTCACGATCCCGCGCGTGGCCGAGTCGATCACGGGCGCGCTCGCCGCCGCGGACCTCCGGACGCTCGTGCTCGTGCCGGAGGTCCCGACCGGCGGCGACCTCGAGGCCGAGCTCGCCGTCTCGCCGGCGCTCGATCCGATGCGGGGGATCTCGCTGCGCGACGCCCTCGCGCAGGGGCGCGCCGCGCTCGTCCCGAAGACCGCCCTGCAAGGCCCCCGCCCCACGCGGCGCGACGACGTCGCCATCTGGCTGTTCACGTCGGGCTCGACCGGCAGGAGCAAGGCGGCGATCCACACGCACCGCGACTTCGCCTTCAACACCGAGTGTTACGCCAAGCGGACCGTGGGCTACCGGAAGGACGACATCACGGTCTCGGTGCCGCGCCTCTTCTTCGGCTACGCCACGGGCACGAACCTGATGTTCCCCCTCGCCGTCGGCGCCACGGCTGGCCTCTTCGTCGAGCGGCCGACGCCGGAGTCGCTCGCGCAGTACATCGAGCGCTACCGCCCGACCGTGGTCACGAACGTGCCGACCATGATGAGCAAGCTGCTCGACCACGACGACGCCCGCGCCGCGCGCGGCGAGGCGCGCCTCGACCTGTCCAGCGTCCGCTTCCACCTCTCCGCGGGCGAGGCGCTCCCGCCGGCGCTCCTCGAGCGCTTCCGCGCGCGGTTCCACGCGGACGTCTACGACGGCATCGGCTCCGCCGAGATGTTCCACATCTACTGCACGAACCGCCCCGGCGACGTGCGCCCCGGGTCGCTCGGACGCGTCGTCGAGGGGTACACGATCAAGATCCTCCCCTCGGACGCGGCCGGGCCGGGCGCACCCGAGCTCGCGCCCGGCGAGACCGGCGTGATGTGGGTGAAGGGCGACTCCGTCGCGATCGGCTACTTCCAGGATCGCGAGAAGAGCTGGGGCACCTTCCACGGCCACTGGTGCCGCACCGGGGACCTGTTCCGCATGGACGGCGACGGCTACCTCTGGTTCAGCGGGCGCGCCGACGAGCTGCTCAAGGTGGGGGGCGTCTGGGTCGCGCCGGTCGAGGTCGAGGAGTGCCTGGCCGAGCACCCGGCGGTCAGCCTCGCCGCGGTGATCGGCGCCGAGGAAGAAGGCCTCGTGAAGCCGAAGGCGTTCGTCGTCGTGCGCGACGACGCGCGCGGCCGCATCGCCACGGAGGAGGGGCGGGCCGCGCTCGCCGGGGAGCTCAAGGCGTTCGTGAAGGACCGGCTGAGCAAGCACAAGTACCCGCGGTGGGTCGTCTTCCTCGACGACGTCCCCAGGAACGACCGCGGCAAGGCCGACCGCAAGGTCCTCCGCCAGCGCGAGGCCGCCGGCGAGAACCCGGCGGGGTTGTAGAGGGCGCGGACGTGCCGGCCGCGCCCCGCCTCGCCGAGCTCACGACGGCAGAGCTCGCCGCGCTCCTGTCGGCCGGCGCGCCGTGCGTCGCGCTCGTGCCGGTCGGGTCGGTGGAGCCGCACGGCCCGCACCTGCCGCTCGGCACGGACACGCTCATCGGCGAGGCCGCGGCCGAGCTGGCCGGCCGGCGGCTGTGGGAGCGGGGCGTCGCCGCGCTCCTCGCGCCGCCCGTCGGCTATGGCGTGACCGACTTCGCCGCGGGCTTCGCGGGCGCGATCTCGATCCCGGCGCCCGCGCTCACCGCCTTCCTGCGCGCCGTCGCGGAGGCCTACCTGTCGGCGGGCCTGTCGCACGTCTGCTTCATCAACAACCACCTCGAGCCGGAGCACGACCGCGCGGTGCGCGCCGCCACGGTCGACCTGCCCCCGGGCCGCGCCTCCGTGGCCTGCCCGCTCGCGCGCCGCTGGGCGCGGACACTCTCCGCCGAGTTCCGGAGCGGCGCCTGCCACGCGGGCCGTTACGAGACCTCCCTCGTCCTCGCCGCGGCCTCCGCGCTCGTCCGCAAGGACATCGCCCTCGGCCTGCCGGACCTCGGCGTGAGCCTGTCGGAGGGCATCCGGGCGGGGGCGAAGAGCTTCCGCGCCCTCGGCATGGCCGACGCCTACACCGGCGCTCCGCGCGAGGCCTCCGAGGACGAGGGCCGCGCGCTGCTCGATCTCCTCGCGACGATGATCGTCACGGAGGTCGAAGAGGGCCTCTCCCGAGCGACGGTTCCGGATTCCCCTCCTGGACAGGCGACGCACAGGTAATTCAGCTGACCAAGTCGGACCCAAAAAGCCCCGCAGGCCGAGAAAACTGCGGTGGCTGGGCCGGCCGAGCCACGCTGAGCAGCCGAGTGGTCCGACAGGCAGTCAGGTAGGCGGAAGCAAGCGAGTCTGCTCCGTCGCCCCCGCTCACACGCAGCCAGTCGGCAAATATCCGCCAGCCCGCCACGCCGCGCTGCCGCATCGCGAGCGGCAGCGCAAACAGCGCTCGACAACCGCCGGCGAAGAGCGCAATACTAACTAGTTTGTGCCGAACCAGAAATCAGCACAACGAGACTTTTCACAACAAATCTCTGTTCGCGATTGACGTATTCCGATTGAAGACGTAAAACGGTATCGTTTTCCTCGCGTGCCGATCGAAGCCAAGACGATCCGACCGCTGACCTGTTGAGAGGTGAGGCGGCGCGCAGGTGGATGATGGGTTTGGCAGGAGCGCGCTTTTGTTCTCCTGCACAGGGGCATCACATGTGGCCTCGCGGGCGGAGCTCGCCTGGCGACGCGGATCGGAGAGTATCATGAGGAATCACACGGTCATTGGCGGGTCTCGGCATCTTCTCCTGGCCTCCCTCGTCGCCGCTTCCGGCGCGGCGCTCGCCGGGTGCGTCGCGTACGACGCGGGGGACGAGGAGATCGGTGATGCGCAGCAGGCGGTGACGGTGTGTGTGGACATCCAGGGGACCGCCGCCTTCAAGGATGCATTCCTGTTTCAAGGGAGCCCCACCACCAACTATGGCTGGGGACCGGACATGTATGCCGGCATCCACGCGTCGTCAGGCACCATGCAGTCTGCTGTGCTGGAAGCCAACCTCTCGCAGGTTCCCGCTGGCGCCACGATCGTCTCGGCGGACCTCTCCCTGTCCGTCAAATCATGGACTCCCGATACGGTCCGCATACGCCGGATCACGGCGCCCTGGGATCAGCACACGATCACCTGGAACTCGCATTCGGCGTCCAAGGGCGCCGCGGTCGAGGGCAGCTTCGCGGTTGGAAACACCACCCGGTACACGGTCAGCCTCACGGCGCTCGTGCAGAGCTGGGTGAACGGCAGCATCCCGAACTACGGGATCATGTTCGAGCAGGACGCGAATCGCACCCAGCTCAGAACAAGCGAGATCGACGCATCACAGCAGCCGATCCTCCGAGTCTGCTATGACAGCGCAACGGGCTCCAGCTCCGCGACGACCGGCACCACGGCCACGTCCAGCGTCAGCTCCTCCACCAGCAGCACCACAGCGACGTCCAGCGTCAGCTCCTCCACCAGCAGCACCACAGCGACGTCCAGCGTCAGCTCCTCCACCAGCAGCACCACAGCGACGTCCAGCGCCACCTCCTCCACGACCAGCGCCTCCACGTCGGGCTCCGGCGGCGCAGGCGGCGCGGGCGGCGCGGGCGGCGCGGGCGGCGCGGGCGGAGGCGGTGGCGGCGGCGTGCCTGGCCTGCCGATCAGCTGCAGCACCAACACGCCGGGCGCAGGCGCCAACTGCGGCGTGAACGGGAGCGATGACTGCTGCTCGACGCTCCCGGTTCCCGGGGGCACGTTCAACCGGCTCAACCTCACGAGCCTGCCGGCCACGGTCAGCGACTTCTATCTCGACAAGTACATGGTCACGGTGGGGCGCTTCCGGCAGTACATCGAGCGGACCGGCGGCCCGACGCAGGCCAACCCGCCGCCCGTCGGCGCCGGCGCCCACCCGAAGATCCCGAACAGCGGCTGGGACCCGTCGTGGAACTCGAAGCTCACGGCCGACACGAACGGGCTCAAGACAGCGCTCATCTGCGAGCAGTGGGACTGGCCGTCGTGGAGCAACGCCCCGGGAGCCGAGGAGAAGAAGCCGATCGTCTGCGCGACGTGGTACGAGCTGTTCGCGTTCTGCGCGTGGGACGGCGGCCGGCTGCCGACCCAGGCGGAGATCAACTACGTGTCTGCCGGCGGCAACCAGCAGCGCATCTACCCCTGGGGCGGCGCCAGCGTCGAGGACATCGAGCTCGACGACGCCTCCTGGTGCTGCCAGGGCGACGGCACCGTCGCGGGCTCCTGCAAGACGTCGTATCCCTCGCTCTACCCGTGCAGCCCGTCCGACCTGACCGAGGTCGGCAAATTCCCGAACGGCGCCGGGCGCTGGGGCCACCTGGACCTGGCCGGGAACGCGTACAAGGCCACCCGCGACGGCTCGGATATCTATCAGCTGCTGGTGCCCTGCAACGACTGCTCGCGGCTCGACAACAACTCCAACACGCGCTTCATGCACGGCGGCAGCTTCCTGGCCGCCGGGTACAAGCAGACGACGGACTTCCAGGCCTCCTACCGGAGCGACGATCGCCGCTACTACGTCACCGCCATGTGCGCGCGCGATCTGTGAGCTGAAGCGGGGAAAGCGCGCTGGACCGAGCTCTTCAGCTCGCGTCCGGCGCCGAAAGGCACGGCCATCGCCGGGCTGCACATCATGGTCAAGCCGAGATGCCGTGCTTCCTGAGCACCGCGCCGAGAAAGCTGCCCGCTGCGAGGCGCTGCTCCGGGCGCCGCCGTGAGCCAGCGGCCCGCGCCTGATTCCGCTGCCGCTCGAGGACGAGCTCGGGGCGGACGACGTCGGTGCGCCGGCGGGTTGCGCTGGAGCTCCGGCGATGCGGAGCCAGGCGCGCAGACGATCGTGTAGGCAAAAGCGTGCATATCTACTCGGGCGCCATCCATCCCTCCATCGATGATTGGACTGAGTGACAAAATGCACCACCGTCCCGCGCGCTCCGCGTGACCGCTGGACGCGAACGCGGAAACGTGGGCAACGTCGCCAAACAGGCCTCCGCGGCGCTCGGCAATGCTCGGCAATGCTCGGCAATGCTCGGCAAGGACGACGGGCTCGCGCAGCGCCATTAATTTTTTGCACCGGCACCACAAACAGCATCAACAGGTCTTCGACGGCGAATATCCATTCGTTGATTGACGCATTCCGATGAGAGCCGTACGCTGATATCGTTTTGCTCGCGCGCGGTCGCGCGGCTCTGACGACGAAACGATCCGACGGCTGACCGGATGAAGAAGACGATGCTTCACGGCGTGCAGGCAGATGTGGCTTCTTGCTGCGCGCACGCCGGCGCTCCGGCGCGACGGCATCATGAGCGGCCTGGAGGGCGGAGCTCGCCCGGCGACGCGGCTCGGAGAGCACCATGAGGAATCGATCGTTCGTGAGAGGGTCCCGGCATCTGCTTCTCGCCTCGCTCGCCGCCTCCGGCGCGGTGCTCGCGGGGTGCGTCGACGCGCAGGACGCTGGCGGCGAGCTCATCGGTGAGGCGGAGCAGGCGGCGACGGTCTGCGTGACCCTCAAGCGCACCGGGGACACGGGCGTGGTCAGGGATGCGCTCATCCATACCAGCCATGCTGACGCCACGCTCACCGGAGGCGACATGTACGCCGGCGAGAGCAACGGGGCGCACATGCATGCGCTGATCGCGTTCGATCTCTCGTCGATCCCGCGCGACGCCCTCATCGTCTCCGCTGACCTCTCTCTTCACATGGGCGCCGCGACACCCGAAGTGATGCGCGCGCACCGGGTCACGAGGGCGTGGGACGAGAGCAAGGTGACGTGGAACTTGCACTCGGAGGCCTGGGATCCCGAGGTCCTGGGGACCCTCAAGGCGAGCGCGTTGTACATCTACGGCTACCACACGCTCAGCCTCACGGGGATCGTGCAGAGCTGGGTGAGCGGCGCCGTGCCGAACAACGGGGTGCTTTTCGAGCAGACCGCGAATCGCACCCACGTCAGGACGAGCGAGAGCTCGCTGGATAAGCGGCCGTATCTCGAGGTTTGCTACGACAGCGCCACGGGGACCGGCTCGACCACCACGACGAGCAGCTCCACCTCGGCCTCCAGCACCAGCTCCACCTCGGCCTCCAGCACCAGCTCCACCTCGGCCTCCAGCACCAGCTCCACCTCGGCCTCCAGCACCAGCTCCACCTCGGCCTCCAGCACCAGCTCCACCACCACCACCACGACGTCGAGCTCTGGCGGAGAGGGGGGCGCCGGAGGAGAGGGGGGCGCCGGGGGCGCCGGAGGAGGAGGTGGCGGCGTGCCTGGCCTGCCGATCAGCTGCAGCAGCAACACGCCGGGCGCAGGCGCCAACTGCGGCGTCGACGGGAACGACGACTGCTGCTCGACCCTCCCGGTCCCCGGCGGCACGTTCAACCGGCTCAACAACCCGAGCCTGCCGGCCACGATCAGCGACTTCCACCTCGACAAGTACACGATCACCGTCGGGCGCTTCCGGCAGTACATCGAGCAGACCGGCGGCCCGACGCAGGCCAACCCGCCGCCGGCCGGGGCGGGCGCTCACCCCAAGATCCCCGACAGCGGCTGGGACCCGGCGTGGAACTCGCAGCTCACCGCCGACACAAGAGCGCTCCGGACTGCGCTCATCTGCGATCCCTACGGCTGGCCGACCTGGAGCGACACCCCGGGAGCCAAGGAGAAGAAGCCGATCGTCTGCGCCACGTGGTTCGAGCTGTTCGGCTTCTGCGCGTGGGACGGCGGCCGCCTGCCCACCCAGGCCGAGATGAACTACGCCTCCGCCGGCGGCGACGAGCAGCGCCTGTACCCCTGGGGCGGCGCCACCGTCTCGGATATCACGCTCCAGGACGGGTCCTGGTGCTGCCAGGGCGACGGCTCCGTGGCGGGCGACTGCATCACCTCGTATCCGTCGCTCTATCCCTGCGCGCACACGGACATCACGGACGTCGGCAGCTTCCCCCACGGCGCCGGGCGCTGGGGCCACCTGGACCTCGCTGGCAACGCCTACAAGTCCACCCGCGACGGCGCCGACATCTACCAGCTGCTGATGCCCTGCAACGACTGCTCGCGGCTCGACAACCGCTCCAGCATGCGCTTCATGCACGGCGGCAGCTTCCTCGCCGCCGCGTTCAAGCAGACCACCGACTACCAGGTTGCCTACGCGAACACCTCGCGGCGCTACTACGTCACCGCCATGTGCGCGCGCGACCTGTGAGCTGAAGCCGCGGACAGCGCGCCGGACCGAGCGCTCCAGCGCGCGTCCGGCGCCGCCAGCCATGGCCACCGCCAGGCCGCGTCACGGTCGTGCGCCGACGCAAGCGCAAGGCGAAGCGAACACAGGCGCTGTCAGCATGCCGACGCGCGCGAGGGAGCGCCGAACTTGGCCCTCGCTCGCGCCGCCTGATACGCGCGCTCCGTATGCGCGTGCGAGGCTTTCTCCTGCTGCCGACGATTGCGCTCTCCGCGCTCAGCGTGAGCTGCCCGCATCCCGCCTCCGAGCCAGCCGCGACGTCCACCGCCCCCGCCCCCGCCTCGGCGGTCACCGCGCCGATCAGCGCCACGGTGCCGCCCCTCGCGGCCCCGGCGCCCGCGCCCGCAGATCCGGCGACCGCCGCGGATCCGGCCGGGCACGCGGCCACGCCCGGCGCGAGCGCCGCGACCGATCCGGCCGCGAGCGCCCTCACCGATCCGGCGGCGGACCTGGCAGCGCCGGGCGTCGACCCGCTCGCCCTGGCGGCGCTGCCGCCGCAGCTCGTCGACGACGGCTCGGACGAGCTGCCCAGGCTCGATCCGCCCCCGGCCACCCCGCAGACGCCGGCAGAGGAGGTCGACGAGCTCGCGAGCATCGCCAGGGAGACATGGATCTTCGCCGAGCCGCGCTGGACCAGCCGGCGCATCGGCTACCTGCGCGCCGGCGCCGTTGTCGCGCGCCGGCCGGAGCCGTCCGGCAGGGCGTCGTGCGGCGGGGGCTGGTACCGCATCGAGCCGAGCGGCTACGTCTGCATCGGCGCCAGCGCCACGCTGAACATCCACGACCTCGCGGTCGAGGCCTCGTCGCGCCGCCCCATCCGTCGATTCGCCGCGGCCGCGCCGCCCGCGCCGCCGCAGCTCCCCGGTCAGGCCACGCCCAGCGCCCCGCACGCGGCGCTCGCCGCGCTGGATGTCCGCGGCGAGGCCGCGCCCACGGCGCCCACGGACGCCGACGCGCCCCTCGAGGCCCACCCCGGCGCGGCAGGCGCAGCGCCCGGGGCGCCCGCCGGCGTCCTGGACGCCACCCCCGTGGCCCACCCCCCCACGCCGGAGGCGGAGCTCGCCGCCTGGCTCAACGGGCTGCCCTACGCGTACGTGATGTCGCGCTCCCCCACCCCGCCGCTCTACGCGCGGCTGCCGAGCGAGGACGAGCAGCGCAGCGCCGAGCCCGACCTCGGCGCGCACCTGCGCCGCGCCGCGACCGCCCCGCGCGCGCCCGACTTCGTCGCGCCGCCGCCCGCCGACGCGACGCCCTCGGTCCTGCTCTACGGCCGGCCGGCGCCGGGGCTCGCCGGCGACCGCCGCTCGCCCGACGCGCTCGTCCTCGGCCACGCCCGCACGCGCTCCGGCTTCGCGCTGCTCTCGACCTTCGACCACGACGGGCGCCGCTTCGGCCTGACCACCGACCTCACCGTCCTGCCGCTCGACCGCACCCGCGTCATCCGGCCGAGCGCGTTCTCGGGGCTCCAGCTCCCCGAGGGTGCCGGGCTCCCCGTGGCCTTCGCGAAGCGCCGCCACGCCGCGCGCCTCGTCCCGGGCGAGCGCGGCGGCCTCACGCGCGCCCCGCTCCGCTTCCGCGAGGCAGTCCCGCTTTCCGGCGCCTCCCGGCGCGTCGGCGGCGTCGACTACCTCGAGGCCCGCGACGGCTCGCTCGTCCGCGCCGACGAGGTCGTGCGCGTCGATCCGCTCCCCAGCGCGCCCGCGTGGGCGGTGCGCGGGCGGAAGTGGATCGACGTCTCCATCAACCAGCAGAGCCTCGTCGCCTACGAGGGCTCTCGCCCCGTCTACGTGACCCTCGTCTCGACCGGCGCCGACGGGCTCGGCGACCCGAAGACGACGCGCTCGACCGTCCAGGGGCTGTTCCGGATCCACACGAAGCACGTCACGGTCACGATGGATGGTGACGAGGAGGACGAGGATCCGTTCGACTTCCGCGACGTGCCGTTCGTCCAGTACTTCACCGAAGGGTTCGCGTTCCACGCCGCCTACTGGCACGACGACTTCGGCACGGCGCGCAGCCATGGTTGCGTGAACCTCTCGCCGCTCGACGCCGCCTGGCTGTTCGAGTGGACGACCCCCGAGGTGCCGGCCGCCTGGCACGGCGCGCTCTCGCTACGGAAGGGCACGCTCGTCTCCATTCGCCCCTGAGCGGCGCCGCTCGCCGGTGCTGCCCCTTCCGTGCCGTGCGAAGGCACGCTACACGGTCTGCCCATGGCCGCCACGCAGGAGCCCGTCTCGCTCGATCAGCTCATGGCGATCGATCCGCTGCTCTCCGACGAGGAGCGCATGGTCCGCGACTCCGTCCGCCGCTTCGTGCGCGAGCGCTACCTGCCGCGCGCCGCGGACCTCTTCGCCCGGGAGGAGTTCGCGACCGACCTGATCCCGGAGATCGCCGCGCTCGGCCTGCTCGGGGGCTCGCTGACAGGGTATGGCTGCGCCGGGATGAACTCGGTCGCTTACGGCCTCGCGCTGCAGGAGCTCGAGTACGGCGACAGCGGCCTGCGCAGCTTCGTCAGCGTCCAGGGCTCGCTCGCGATGTTCCCGATCTGGAAATACGGCTCCGAGGCGCAGAAGGAGCGCTGGCTGCCGAGGATGGCCGCGGCCGAGCTGATCGGCTGCTTCGGGCTGACGGAGCCCGACAGCGGGTCGGATCCGAGCTCGATGAAGACGCGCGCCCGGAAGGACGGGAGCTCGTACGTGCTCACGGGGACGAAGATGTGGATCACGAGCGCGCCGCTCGCGCACCTCTGCGTCGTGTGGGCCAAGGTGGATGACGGAGGGCCCGAGTCGATCCGCGGCTTCGTGGTGGAGCGGGGGATGAAGGGCCTGGAGACGCCGCTCATCCACGGCAAGATGAGCCTGCGCGCGAGCCCGACCGGCGAGATCGTCCTGAACGAGGTGCGCGTGCCGGAGGAGAACGTGCTGCCGGGCGTGGTCGGGATGAAGGGCCCGCTGGGCTGCCTGACGCAGGCGCGCTTCGGCATCTCGTGGGGCGTGCTCGGCGCCGCGCGGGCCTGCTACGAGACAGCGCTCTCCTATGCGCGCGAGCGCGTCCAGTTCGGCCAGCCGATCGCGTCGCGGCAGCTCATCCAGGCCGAGCTCGTGGAGATGGCGACGGAGATCGCGAAGGGGCAGATCATGGCGCTGCACTTCGCGCGGCTGAAGGACGCGGGCGGCATCAGCCCGGTGCAGGTCTCGCTGTGCAAGCGGAACAACGTGGGCTCCGCGCTCCGGGCCGCGAGGACCGCGCGCAGCGTGCTCGGCGCGAACGGGATCCTGCTCGACTACCCGGTCATCCGGCACATGCTGAACCTGGAGACCGTCTACACGTACGAGGGCACCGACGAGGTGCACTGTCTCATCCTCGGGAACGCGCTCACGGGGCACAACGCGTTCTGAGGGGAATCGCCGGTCGGGCCGGCGAGACAGGCAGCGAGGGTCCGAGGAGGAGCGAGGAAGCACGGGAGAGGACCTTTCCCCTTCATCGGGAGGCGCCTCCCGGCGCTCCTGGCCGGCTGGCCCTTCGGTCAATCCGTCGCCCGGCGTCCGGCCGGGCGCGCGTCAGGTGTAGGATTGATCGCGCGCGCGAGCGCGAGGAACGCGCCGAGCGCCGCCGACACGGACGCGTCGCGCCGGCGGATGAACACGGTCGCCACACGTCCCTTGTTCGCCGGGAGGGGGTGAATCGCGAGGGCGGCGCCGAGGGCGCTGCGCGCGACCACGGCGCGCGGCAGCATCGTGATCCCGATGCCGGCGGCGACACAGCCGAGGATCCCGTCGAGCGTCCCGAACTCGAGCAGGCGGGTCGCCACGAGGCCCTTGCCGGCGAGCAGCCCCTCGAGCCGCTGGCGGTACGAGCACCCCGCCCGGAACACGACGAGCTTCGCCTCGCCCTCGCGCGGCACCCACGTGGGCCACGCGGCAGGCGCGACGACGACGAGCTCCTCCGCGAAGACCTTCTCCTCGACGAGCTCCTCGTGGCGCACGGGGCCGACGACGAGCGCCCCTTCTAGCCGCCGCCGGAGCACGTCCGCGGTCAGGCTCGCCGTCGTCCCCGTGCGCAGCGCGATGTCGACCCCCGGGTGCGCGCTGTGGTAGGCGGCGAGCACGGGCGCGAGGCGCAGCGCCGCCGTCGTCTCGAGCGAGCCCACCGAGAGCGTCCCCACGGGCCCGTCGCCCTGCCGGAGCGCCTGCTCCGCCTCGGCGAGCAGCCGTCCCACCTGGAGCGCGTACGGCAAGAGCTGCTTTCCCGAGCTCGTCAGCGTCACGCCGCGCCGGTGCCGCTCGAACAGCCGGACGCCGAGCTCCTCTTCCAGGTGGCGCACGCGCGCCGTCACGTTCGATTGCACTGTGTGCAGCTCGAGCGCGGCCTTGCCGATGCCGCCCGCGCGGGCGACCACCTCGAAGACGCGCAGATCGGAGGAGTTCACGGGAGCACCTCGGGCATCACTTTGAACGATGGCTAGCATCGGATCAAATCGCTGCACGTGATGCGTGGGCGGCGTCATACCTTTTCCTGTTCCTCGCAACACACGGAGAGGGTCATGCGTGAACTTTCGAGGCTCATCAGACTGCGTCATCCGATCGTGCAAGCGCCGATGGCGGGCGGGATCACGACCCCCGAGCTCGTGGCCGAGGTGTCGCGCGCCGGCGCGCTCGGCTCCATCGGCGCGGCGTACCTCGCGCCGCCGCAGATCGAGGCGCTCTGCGCGGCGGTCCGGGCGAGGACCACCGCGCCCTTCGCGGTGAACCTGTTCGCGCCCGGGGCTCCGGAGCCGTCCTCCCCCGAGCTCGCCGCGGGGGTGGCGCCGGTGCTCGACGCGTTCCGCGTGGAGCTCGGGCTGCCGCGCGGGGAGGAGCCTCCGGCGGTGGAGGGGCTCTTCGAGGCGCAGCTCGAGGCGGTGCTCAGGTGCCGGCCGGCCGTGTTCAGCTTCACCTTCGGCCTGCTCGCGCGGGAGCACCTGCGGGCGCTCCGCGCCTCGTCCATCGTGGTCATCGGGACCGCGACCACGGTGGAGGAGGCCGCGCTGCTCGAGGAAGCGGGGGTCGACGCGATCTCGGCGCAGGGGGCCGAGGCGGGGGCGCACCGGGGGACGTTCGCCGGCGCGTTCGAGGACGCGCTCGTCGGCACGATGGCGCTCGTGCCGCAGGTGGTGGCGCGGGTCCGGGTCCCGGTCCTCGCGGCCGGCGGCATCATGGACGGGCGCGGCGTCGCGGCGGCGCTCGCCCTCGGCGCGGCGGCGGCGCAGCTCGGGACCGCGTTCCTCGGCTGCCCCGAGGCGGGCGTCTCTCCCGCCTACCGCGCCGCGCTCCGCTCGGACGCCGCGCAGCGCACGGTCGTGACGCGCGCCTTCACGGGGCGGCCCGGGCGCGCGATCCGGAACCGCTTCACGGACGCGTTCGAGGGGAGGAGGCCGCCGCCCTTCCCGGAGCAACACCGGAGGACCCTCGATCTCCGCGCGGCGGCCGCCAGGCAGGGGCGCACGGATCTGATGCTGCTCTGGGCGGGCCAGGGGGCGCCGCTCGTGCGGGAGATGCCGGCGCGCGAGCTCGTCGAGACGCTGGCGCGGGAGATGCGAGATACGCGGGAGGCGCGGTCGGGCGGAGCCTGTTGAGGCAAGTCGCGGACGCGGCGGTGGGGAGCTGGGATGCGGGCGGAGCCGCGGATCGCGCCCCTACCCCGCCTTCGCCGGCGCCTTCCTCCGCAGCCCGACCAGGAACAGCTCCACGCTGTTCGCGCGCGTGCCCTCGGGCCGGATGCTCCGGACCTCCTCGCACAGGTTCCGCAGCGCGTCGCGGGCCTTCACGAAGTCCTCGCTCATGAAGATCTTGCCGACGAACGCGCCGCCCGGCGCGAGCAGCGCCTCGGCCACGGCCACGGCGCGCATGAACAGCTCGTAGCTCCGCGCCTGGTCGGCGATCTTGCTGCCGCTCGTCGCGGGCGCCATGTCCGACAGCACCACGTCGTACGGGGCGAACTGCGCGAGCGCCTCGTTCGTCAGCGAGAGCGCGTCGCCCTGCACCACCGTCGCCTGCGGGCCGAACGCCGCCGTGATCGGCGAGAGGTCGACAGCGAGCAGCTTGCCCGCCGCGCCGATCCGCTGCGCGGCGTACATCGACCACGAGCCGGGCGCCGCGCCCAGATCGAGCACGCGCTGGCCAGGGCGGAGCAGCCGCACCCGGCGATCGATCTCCTCGAGCTTGAAGACGCTGCGCGCCGGATAGCCCTGCGCCTTCGCCGCCTTCGTGAAGGCGTCCGGGCGCTTGTACGGGTTCCTGGGCTTCTGCGGCACGAGGTTACCGGAGGGCTCCGCCAGCGGGGCGCGCGCGCTCGCTCAGCGGCGCGCGCGCTCTCCGCCAGCGGCCGGGGATCAGCCGCCCTTCTTCTTGGTCGGCTGCTGCGCCGGCGTGGGGAGCCCCTTGCCGCCGCGCTTCTTCACGGCGCCGCGGATCGTGACCACCTGGTTCTTCGGGCCAGGGACCGGGCCCTCGATGAGGATGAGGTTGTCCTCGGGCAGGAGCTTCGCGATCTTGAGGTTGAGCGCGCTCACCGTCTCGTCGCCGTAGTGGCCGGGCATCTTCAGGCCGGGCAGCGTGCGACCGGGGGTCATGTTCGTACCGATCGAGCCGCCGTGGCGGAAGTACTCGTGGGTGCCGTGCGAGCTGACCGCGCCGGCGAAGCTCCACCGGCGGATGACGCCGCTGAAGCCGCGGCCGCGCGAGCGGCCCTGCGCGTCCACGCGCTGGCCGACCTCGAAGATCTCGTCGACCTTGAGGGCCTGCCCGAGCTCGTACTTCGCCGCGTGCTCGGGGCTGCAGCGCAGCTCGCGCACGACGCGCTTCGGCGTCTGCCCCGACTTCTTGAACGCGCCGGCGACCGGCTTCGTCGTGTGCCGCTCGGCGCGCTCGCCGAGGCCCAGGACGAGCGCGCTGTAGCCGTCCTTCTCGAGGGTGCGCTTGCCGATGACGACGCAGCCCGCCTGCACGACCGTGCAGCGCAGGACCTCGCCCGTCTCGCTGAAGATCTGCGTCATGCCGATCTTCTTGCCGATGATGCCGGGATGCTGATTCATGATGCGGTTGCCTTCTCGCTCCGTCTGGGGGTGGCTCTGACTGGCTCCGCGCGGCACGCCGCGAGAGCGATCCCCTCGGCGCGCCTCGATGCGAGCCGGTTCGGAGCGAAGAACCGGGGCGGTTACCCGCCGGGCGCGTTGGGGGCGCACAGAGTACTCACGGGACCTCCGAAGGGAAGCGAAAGTTGCCGCTTCATTTGTAGTTTATAACACAAATTCGCACCGTTCCGGCGAACCCGGCGCGCCGTCGGGCCGGCCGAGTCGGCCGGGAGCTCGACAGAAGGCCGAGCGCGGCAGCTCGAGCGCCGGTCCAGATGAGGTCCTCGCCCAGCGGCTCATTCTGGACCGGTCGTTCCAGAATGACGTCCTGCCGCCCGCCCTGCCCCGGACAGCTCCCTGCCCGCGACCCCCTCGAGATCCATGCCGCGCGCCCAGGCGGAGGCCGCCCGGACATTGTCCGTCTCGACGGACATTTCCTGACTCTCCCTGGCATCGCCGATCCCGGAAGCGGCCTCAAGCTATGTCGTCGGAGGTCATGGATGACAGACATCATCGCTCACGGTGAGCCGCGCGACGTCGAGCGCCTCATGGAACGTTACTGGTTCCTGCTGAGGGGCGGGGAATCCGGCGCCGGCGAGGACAGCTCGGTCGCGACGCAGGTGGTCCGTGACGGCGAGTTCGTCGTGGTGAGCATCGAGGCGGCGGCGCTCGGCTGGCCCGAGGGGACGCTGCTCTTCCGGTTCAGGTCCGAGACAGCGCCCTGCGTCGCGTGCGTCGATCGCGCGGCCGCGATCGCGCGCCACCGGACCCACGGCATGCTCACCTCGAGCGACGTGCGCGAGATGCTCCGCTTCGCCGTGGCCCGCTGCGCGGCCTCGGGCATCGACCTGGTCCACGCCAGCGCGCCGGCGGCGCGCCAGGCCAGCGCGCCGGGCAGCGCGGAGGTGCCCGCCTCGGGGACGCGCCGGGCGGCGCGAGACGCGGAGAGCGGTGCGAAGCGCTACGACGCCGAGCTCTGGCTCATCCTCTGACAGCGCCCGCGCCCCGGCGCAGGCGCTGAGCCCGCGCCCCGGCGCAGGCGCTGAGCCCGCGCCCCCCGACGAGGGCGAGGGCGCTGAGCCCGCGCGCCGGCGAGGGCGCGGCCGCGTCAGGCGCCGACCACGTTGAGGGTCGCCTTGACCATCCCCATCCAGCACTGAAGCACCATCTTCCCCTCCTTCTCCGGGGTGACGGCCACCTCGACGGGCGTGTTCAGCGGCAGGTCCTTCTCGACCTTCAGATCGGGAATCGCGATCGCCTTCAGACACTCGCTCTTCGTCGTCCGCGTGAAGCGGAGCACGACGGGCTCTCCCTTCTTCAGATCGACGGTCGACGGGGAGAAGCCGCCGTCCGTGACGGCGATGTCGACGCGCTTGACGTTCGCCGGCGCGGCGAGCTCGGCGGCCGCCACCGCCGGCGTCTCCTCGGCGGGCTTGCTGCAGGCGAGCGACGGCAGGGAGAGGACAAGCGCGGCGAGGAGCAGGCGACTCATGGTCAGCCCGTTCTTACCCGGCGGAAAAGGCGCGTCAAGCTGCCTCCGGGCCTCCGCCCGGGGCGAGCGAGGGCGCGTCGACATCGGTCGACTTCGGCCACATCGGCGACATCAGCGGCAGCAGAGCGCGCGCGGGCGGCCGGTCACCCGGTCAGCGGTCACCGGTCACCCGGTCACCCGGTCACCAATGCCGGCCCGAGAGGATCTGCAGAATCGACGAGAAGAGGTTGATGAAGTTGAGGTAGAGGTCGAGCGCGCCGCCGACCGGATCCTCCTCGTCCGAGTGGAGCAGTCGCGAGGTGTTGTAGAGGACGTATCCGCCGAACACGAGGACGGAGACGCTGGAGATCGCCAGTCCGAGGAGCGTGCTCCCGAGCAGGATGTTGAGGAGCATGGCGCCGAGGACGACCATCGCGCCCATCACCAGCCCGCTGGCCAGGAACGAAAGGTCCTCCTTCGAGAGGAGGACCCCCAGCGTGAGGCTGCCGAACGTGAGGACCGTCAGGATGAAGGCGTCGCGCACCGGGTCGGACGACAGGGTGCCGCCGAGGCCCGCGGCGACCTGGGCCATGTAGAGCGCGGGCGCCGTGGTGACGCCGAGGATGGCCGCCATCCCGAAGAGCGCGAGGACGTTGACCCCGGGGATGCGGCGCACGGCGCGGGCGCCGAACATCACCCCGAACACGATGGCCATCGAGATGATCGGGTGATTCGCGAAGAGCTCGACCACCGGCGGCATCGCGTTCTCGAGGGCCCCCTCCTCCACGTCCGGCGCCCCGATGTACAGCGCACACATGGCGCCCACGGAGGACACGAGCAGGCTCGCCGTGAAGAGCCCATATACCTTCTTGAGGAAGTGGATCCGAAGCGCCGCCTTCGGGTTGGCCGCGACGCTCGCCCCGAGGGGGCTGGCCTGGCGTGTCGTCATCTGCTGCGCTCCTCCTCCAGGGCGATCCGCCGCTGGGCGATCTCCTAGTCGTGTACCATTCACCAGGGCCGCGCAACACCCCCGCGACGAAGCTCACGGTCGTCCGCTGCCTGCGAAAAATCACACGCCAGCGGCACGGCGCGCCGCGGGCCGCCCACCCGGGAAGAGCCTCCGGCGGCGCGCGCCCCGGGTGAGGTGAGCGACGCGCCTGTCGAGCCCGCCCGTCCAGCAGGCTGGCGACCCGGAAAAGGGTGCTGCCCCGCGCCGCCAGACGAGGCAGCGCCGCCAGCCGGGATGCCTGTGCCGTCGAAAGGAGGAGAGAGGTCACCAGAGCTCTCGCCCGCGGACCGCAACGACCGAGCACGCCCCATCTCGTCGCCTGGAACAAAGCTCGTCGCCGGACATGGGAGAGCGATACGCCGTCCCCCCAGGAACGCTCCGCTCCATTCAGCGCCACCAGCGTTGGCGTCGCAATGCGGCAGGCTGTTGTGTCGCGCGGCACGCTCGTGTACGAAAGCACAGCGCCAGACCGCGAGGGCGCCGCGCCGGGCCAGGAGGACGAGGGATCATGCACGTGACGACGATCGCCGTTGCCCAGGTCGCGCCCGCGACGGCACCCTTGCCGGGCTTCGACAGCGAAGCGGCGGTGCAAAGCCTGCTGGTCTCGCCGATCGAGGCTTCCTACCGCCACCGCCTGCCGCTCGTGGGGCGCACAGACCTGCACCCGCTCGTCCAGGCAGCCTATACCGCCTTCACCCAGCGCTATCCGCTCGTGATCTCGCCCGACGTGATCTGGTTCTGCCTCGCGCGCGGCTTCACGCTCCACCTCGCCGCGAACGACGAGCAGCGCCGCCGCTTCCTCCCCGAAGATCACGAGTTCGAGCTCGTCGCCGAGCGGCCGGACTTCACCCTCGGCGCCGTGAACCCGTGGCCCGCATTGTTTCCGGACTTTTCCCGGCAGGTTGCCGCGCGGGTCGGCTCACTGCGAGATCTGGTGGCGGCCAATTTCTCCACCACGGGCCCTGTCGAGCGGGTGTCGTCCGAGTTCACGGTGGCGACCCCGCTCGCGCCTCACTACGACTGGGAGCCGCCGTTCCCCGGCGACCTCGTCTACCCGCAGCGCGGGATCCCGCGCGTGTACCTGCTCGGCACATCCGACGACTGGCGCTGGGTGCGCCAGCGCGTGGCGATGCTCGGCGCCGTCGGGCAGGAGCGCTGGATGCGCGCCGTCTTGCCCGTGCTCGACCAGATCGCCGCCTCGTCGGAGGGGCGCGCCGACCCGTCGTTCTGGCGCGCCTTCTTCAGGTACGAGAACCCGGCGGACGAGCTCACCGGGTGGATCCACGTGCTGTTTCCCTACCTGCGCGCCTGGCCCAACGACTACTTCACCCCGAACCCCTATATCGACTCATGGAACGACCGATGGCTGCGAGCGGAGGCCCGCAGCGACGCCCTCGGCGGGCTGGGGAACCCGCAGGGCCCCGGGCTCTCCGAGCTGCCTCCCGGCCTGACCAGCGCCCAGCTGCGCTTGATCGACGCGAGCCGCCGCGAGCGCCCGATGGAGTTCATCAGCGGCCTGATCGGCGTCACGCAGGACCCGCACTCCCTCGCGCTCATCCCCGAGTTCGCGTGGGCCGTCGCGCACCAAGCAGCCGAGTCGACCGTCCAGCGCGCCGCCGAGGCCTCCTGAGCCGCGCGTCGTCGCGGCCCGCGCGCTCGCGACGCGACCGCGACGACGCCACGGACCGCGGCCAGCGCTTCGGCATGGACGGCCGGCCCACCCTGGCCTAGGATAGGGAGTCCGCGACGGGGCGACGCCACGCGTCGTCCATCTCGCCCGACACGGAGGCTCCAGTGCCCGGAGGTAAATTCGCTCTCCTTGAAGTGCCGGATCTGAACGGCGGGCAGCCGTCGTACCTCCGCCTCGGGGCCGCCGCGCCGCTCGGCGAGAGCGCTGGCGACGACCTCGCCGAGCGGATTCAGACCTTCACCGACGACACGCGCAAGCGGGACGGCTCGCCGGGCTTCGTGCCCGAGGGCGAGCGCCAGGCCGAGACAGCGAAGCTGCACACGAAGGGCGGCTGGCGCGACCACTCGGACGGCAACCGGATCTCGACGACCAAGGGCGACAAGGTCGAGGTCATCGGCGGCAACTACCGCCTGCTCATCCTCGGCCACGGGGAGCACCAGGCCGGCTGGGACATCTCCGGCGGGCACATCACCGAGGTCAGCGAGACCTTCGGCGGCGGCACCACCATCGAGTGGGTGCAGAACTACGGCGGGACGTGGAAGGTGGTCGAGACGACCATCAAGGGCGAGGTGCACACGACCTACCACGGCGACGTCTACGACACCTATTACGGCAAGATCAAGCAGAGCCAGACGGGCACGGACACGTTCCCCACGCTCCAGGTCACCGACGACTACCTCGACGACACGAACCCGCCCTCGCCCCAGGCGATCCCCACCGAGAACCCCGAGATCATCGACAAGACGTGGGCGAAGAGCATCTCGTCCTACACCGGCTCGGAGAAGCTCCCGGTGCCAAAGATCACGAACGAGACCTGGGCCGAAGTGATGGTCTCGACGACGCACGCCACGTCGATGACCGACGAGACGACCGTCAAGGAAGCGTCGACCTCCACCATGAAGGCCGAGTCGATCACGTCCTCCACCACGGTCGACGGGACCATGGAGGACACGACCAAGGCGAAGACGATCAAGAACGACACCACGGCGGACAAGATCATCTCCGTGACGCACGCCGACACCAAGGACGAGATGTACGGCGACGCCGACTCCTACACGAAGGGCGACAGCAAGACCGTCGTCGACGGCATCGAGACGACCATCAACCTCGGCATGGTCAACGAGGTCGTCCTGGGCGCGATGGTCGAGACGACGCTCGGCGGAGAGGCGACCTTCACGGCCGGGGGCACCGTCGAGGTGACCCTCGGCGCCAAGGTGGAGCTCAGCATGACCGCGAGCGTGGACTTCTCGGTCGGCCCCAAGCTCGAGCTGGGAACGGCGGGGGTGGAGCTGCACCTCAGCAAGACCGAGGTCGCGCTCACGCACAAGGTCCTCTCGGCGTTCAACCTCTTCTTCTGAGGGCGCGGGCGGCGAGCCCCGCGCTCCGCCGCTGCCCACCGGATACGGAGCTCCCATGGCCGACGATGGCAAGTACGGTATCCTCTATGTGCCCGATTTCAGCGACGGTATGTCGTCGTACCTGCGCATCGGCGCGACCCCGGACGACGACCACACCTGGCGGGACGAGACCGACGGCAACCGGATCACGACCACCCGCGGCGACAAGATCGAGGTCATCGGGGGCACCTACAAGATGACGGTCCTCGGCCACCGCGAGTTCAAGGCCGGCACCGAGGTGGAGGCAGGGAGGATCAAGGAGGGCGGCATCACCTTCCAGGGCAAGAGCGAGATCGACTTCGTGCAGGGCCCCCGCGGCGCGCGGAGGATCCGCGAGGCGACCGTCAAGGGCGAGGTGCACACGACCTACCACGGCGACGCCGTGGAGTACCATTACGGGAGCAAGCTGGTGAGCCAGACCGGCGACCCGAACACGCCGACCCCGATCGAGCTTTACCCGGAGCAGATGACGGAGAACCCGACAGTCATCGACAGGACGTGGGCGAAGAGCATCTCGTCCTATACCGGCTCGGCGAAGCTGCCGGTACCCAAGATCCACGAGGAGACCTGGGCGGAGACGATGGAGTCGAAGACCCACGTCACGACGACGACCGACGAGACGACCGTCAAGGGACCGTCGCGAGAGACGATGAAGGCCGGGTCGATCACGTCCTCGACCACCGTCGAACAGACCATCTCGGATACGACGAAGGCCGGGACCATCAAGAACGACACCACGGCGGACAAGATCATCTCCGTGACCCACGCCGACACAAAAGACGAGATGTACGGCGACGCCGACTCCTACACGAGGGGCGACAGCAAGACCGTCGTCGACGGCATCGAGACCACCATCAACCTCGGCGTGGTCAACGAGGTCGTCCTGGGGGCGATGGTCGAGGCGACGCTCGGCGCGGAGGTGACGCTCTCGGTCGGGGCCACGGTCGACGCGACGGTCGGCCTGGAGGCGTCCCTCAGCGTCACCGCGACGCTCGAGGCCAGCGCCGGCCCGTCGCTCTCGATGGGGCCGGCGCGGGAGAAGCTCTCCCTGGACCGCAGCAAGGCCGCGCCCGTCCGCACGAACATCGCGGCGGCCCACCTCCTGGTGTGACGACCGAGGAGCGACGAGCCCACGGATGGCGAACAAGAACCTCACCCCCTTCCTCTTCGGCAGCAAGGTCACCTCGCGCCAGCCCCCCCAGCCCGAGATGACCCTGATCGTCCGGGCGAAGTTCACGCTCAGGCCCGGCGCGCCGCTGTCCTTGCCCGAGGGCCACCCGGTGCTCGCGCAGGAGACGCTGCGGGGCGACGTGTTCCACGACGACGATCACGACCAGACGGGCGAGTGCCTGTATCCGAGCGATCTCGCGGACTACAAGCCTCACGCCGACGTGCTCCTGCTCGGCTCGTGCCACACGCCGAACAAGGCGCGCATGACCGAGTGTCCGGTGCGGTTCGGCGTCGGGTCGTGGTCGAAGATCCTGCGCGTCGTCGGCGACCGCGTGTGGATGGACGGCCTCCTCGGGCCGGCCATGAGCGATCCCGTGCCGTTCGAGCGGATGCCGCTCGGCGATAGGTACAGCTTCGGGGGGCCCGGACACCCGCTGAACCCGGTGGGCAAGGGGCAAGGGACGCGCGAGCTCCCCAACGTCGAGGCCGCGGACGATCTCCTGCTGTCGCGCTCGGATCGGCCGGCGCCCGCGGGCTTCGGGCCCGTGTCCCCGAACCGACCCGACCGGCGCGCGAAGGTCGGAAAGAACTACGGCAAGGCGTACCGCGAGAAGCGCGCGCCGTACTACGCCGACGACCTCGACTGGACGTACTTCAACGCGGCCCGGCCCGACCAGCAGCTCCCCTACCTGCGCGGCGACGAGGAGCTCCTGTTCCAGAACCTCCACCCGGGCGCGGAGGTCTTCCGGTCGCGGCTGCCAGGGCTGCGGATCCGCGCCTTTGCGAACGACGCGGAGCGCGGGTTCCGCGAGGTGCCGATGCACCTCGATACGCTCCTCGCCGACCTCGACAAGGAGGCCCTTTTCCTCACCTGGCGGGGCCTCACGGAGGTGACGGACGACGACCTCTCGCGCGTCACGACGCTCGTCGCCTCCGAGCCGCTCGACGCGCCGCCGCTGCCCGAGGCGCACTACCGCGAGATCCTCGCGCGGTTCGAGGCCGACCCGCTCGAGATCGAGGAGCAGATCTCGCCGGAGCTCAAGGAGGAGTGGCGGGCGCTGCAGGCCCTGGAGCAGCGGAAGGGCGCCGACGCGCCGGACGCGTCGGGGCTCGACCCCCTGTCGGCGCTGCTCAAGGCGCGGCTCGGCGACGTCGCCCGGCCGCAGCAGGACAGGATCCGCCGGGCAATGGCGGCGCTCGCGGGCGTCGCGGTGCCGGGGGGGAAGGTCCTCGGCAGCGTCATCGCAGAGGCGCTGCGCAACCTGCCCAGGGCGTCCCCTGCCCTCCCGCCGCTGGTCGCCGGCGCGGCGCCCATGGTGACGGACGCGGCGCTCCGGACGGCGTTCCGGAGGGTCGCGCGGGCCGTGGAAGAGGCGAAGTCGCTGGCGGCCACGCGCGGGACGCAGGTCCCGGGGCTCGCGGCGTGGGACAAGCTCGTCGGCGACCCGAAGCTCTCGGCGATGGGCCTCTCCGCGGCCCCGCCGCGCGCGCCCGGGAAGCCGGGGCCGGGGAGCGACCTGTCGGACCAGGACCTCAGCGATCAGGACCTGAGCGGCGCCGACCTGACCGGCGCGAACCTCACCGGCGCCATCCTCACGGGGGCCAACCTCCGGGGCGCCAGGCTCACGCGCGCGACGCTGAAGCAGGCGGTGCTGTTCGGCGCCGACCTGAGGGAGGCGGACTTCACGGAGGCGGACCTGAGCCTCGCCACGCTCCAGAGCGCGTGGGCCGAGCGCGCCGTCTTCCGCGGCGCCACGCTCGAGGGCACCTCGTTCGACGGCGCGCGGCTCATGGAGGCCGACCTCTCGGGCACCCAGGGCACGCAGCTCGTCTTCTCGAGGGCGGACATGACCGGGGCCGCCGCGCGCGGGGCGACGTGGGCCGTGGCGTTCCTGGAGGGCACCGTGCTCGAGCGCGCGGACCTGTCCAAGGCCTCGCTCACGCGGTCGTTCGTGTCGAAGGTCAAGGCGGCGTCCGCCACGTTCGCGGGCGCCACCCTCACCGGGACGAGCTTCTCCGGCTCCGACCTGACCGGGGCGAGCTTCACGGGCGCGCGGGGCGACGGGAGCGTGTGGCTGGGCGCGACGCTCACCGGCGCCGATCTCAGCCATGCCGTGCTGACCAGCACCCACTTCACGGAGGCCACGGCTGGCGACGCGAGCTTCTTCGGCGCGAACGCGCGAGGCGCCCGGTTCGACAGGGCCGACCTCACGCGCGCCGACTTCACGCGGGCGAACCTCTTCGAGGCGGACCTGCTCAAGGCGCAGGTCCCGGAGGCGAAGTTCGTCGACGCGAACCTCTACGGCGCGAAATTCTACCAGACCACGGGCTCTGGCTGCGATTTCAGGGGGGCGAACCTGAAGAAGTCGACCCTGGAGCGGGATCGATGACCCCGGACGAGCTGAAGGCGCTGGTGCAGGCGGGGGAGCCGCTCGACGGCAGGGCGCTCGGCGACATGGATCTGCGGGGCGCCGACCTCCGCAAGGCCCGGCTGCGCGGCGCGAAGCTCGGCCGGCTGCAGCTCGGCGGCGCGGATCTCTCGGGCGCCGACCTCCGCGGCGCCGAGCTGGCCTGGTGCGCGCTCGGCGGCGCCGACCTGTCCGGCGCCGACCTGGAGGGGGCCGTCGTCGTCCAGAGCGACCTCTCCGGCGCGAACCTGTCCGGCGCGAACCTCACCGGGGTCAACCTGGTGCGGGGCCAGCTCGGCGGGGCCAACCTGAGCGGCGCGCGGATCGAGGGGGCGAACCTGGCCGAGTCGCGGCTCGCGGGGGCGGAGCTCGGCCGGGCGACGCTGTCGAACGCGCGGCTCGACCTCGCCGACCTGTCGGGCGCGGCGCTCGACGGCGCGACGCTGTCGAAGTCGTCGTTCACGCGCGCGGACCTCGAGGGCGCCTCGCTGGCGCAGGCGCGGATCGAGGGCTCGTCGTTCGCCGAGGCGAACCTGAGGCGGACCGACTTCACGGGCGCCGAGCTCGACACGGTGGTCTTCCTGAAGGCCGATCTGCGGGAGGCCGTGCTGCCGAAGAAGCTCACGAAGACGGTGTTCGACGGCGCGCGCCTCGGCCAGCTCGACCTCTCCGGGGCGGACCTCGCGGGCGCGGCGCTGGAGGGGATGGACTTCGCCGGGGTGAGCTTCGAGAACGCGGACCTCACGCTGTCGTCGCTCCAGGGCACGAACCTCCGGGGCGCGAGCTTCCGGGGCGCGACGCTCGACCAGACGATGCTCGCGAACTGCGATCTCACGGGCGCGGACTTCCGGGGCGCGACGGTGAGGTCGTGCATGCTGTTCAGGGCGCGGCTGCCGGGCGCGGACCTGTCGGGGAAGGACCTCGAGATGGTGGTCTTCACCGAGGCCGATCTCTCCGGCGCCAACCTGTCCGGCTCGCGGCTCGTGCGCTGCGTCCTGGAGGGGGCCGACCTGACGGGCGCCAATTTCACGCGCGCGCTCGTCTCGCAGACGACGCTCAGGTCCGCGCGCGCGGAGGGCATCACGTTCGAGAAGGCGATCTTCGATTGCGTGGACTTCTCCGGCGTGGACCTGCGGCGCACGGCGCTCGCCGGACTGACCATCTCACGGTGCTTCTTCGCGCACGGGGACCTCTCGGGGATGGACCTGTCGGGGTGCAACCTCGCGAACTGCGACTTCACCGCGTGCAACCTGGAGCGGACGCGCCTCGACGGCGCCATCCTGACGAACTCGAACTTCAGGGGGGCGAACCTGCGGCAGGCCTCGCTGTCGGGCGCGATGGCGAAGACCGCGTTCTTCGGCGACAGCGTGCTCGCCGGCGCCGGGCTGACGCAGGCGATGCTCCGCAACGCGCTGTTCATGAAGGCCGATCTCTCGGGGGCGAACCTCGCGGGGGCCGACCTCCGGGAGACGGTGATGCACGAGATCCGCGCGGCCGGGGCGCTCTTCGTGGGCGTCAAGCTGCACCATGCCGATCTGTCGCACGCGGACATCTCCGGCGCCGACTTCTCCGGCGCGGACCTGCACTGGGCGAACCTGCACCACGTCCGCGACGAGAAGACACGGTATCTCGATGCCAACCTCGCCACGGCGAGGCGCACGGACGTCGATCGGCTGGAAGCCGAGGCCTGGATGCCGCCCGAGCGGCGCTCGTAGAGGAGGAGCCATGTCGATGGGAGCGATGAAGGAGGGCGAGCGCGGGGCGGCGGTGCGGGTGGACGCGCCGGCGGGCGAGGATCTCGAGCGGCAGGCGCGCGGCGCGGACGTGCCCAGGATCGGCCTGGCGAGGGCCGGGGCCGCGGCGCCGGACGGCGCGGCGCTGCCGGCGGAGTACCTCGGCCCGGCCCGGGTCACCGCGGCGGAGGGGGGCGCTGTCGCGGTGGAGCTGCCGGGCGGCCAGGCGGTCGCCGTCGAGATGGCGCTCGCGCTGCCGTACGAGCCGGCGCTGGGGGACACGCTGCTCGTGATCGGGCGGGCGGAGCGGTACTACGCCATCGGCGTGCTCCACGGGCGAGGGCGGACGGTGCTGTCGCTCCAGGGCGACGTGGCGGTACACGCGAGGGAGGGCGCGCTCTCGCTGTCCGGCGACCGGGGCGTCGAGATCCGGGGGCCGGAGCTCGACGTGCACACGGGCACGATCCGGATGGTGGCCGACGCCGTGGTCCAGAAGTTCACCTCGGTCTACCAGCGGGTGAGCGCGCTCCTGAGCGTGCAAGCGAGCGAGTCGCACACGGTCGTGGAGAAGACGTCGTTCACGAAGGCGAAGAACGCCACGATCCTGACCGAGGAGACGGTCACGGTGAACGGCAAGCAGATCCTCTTGGGCTAGGAGGCCAGCGCGATGCTCCCTGCGAACAACAAGGGTGCCGGCATGAGCGCCGGCTTCCCGGACGTGTGCCTGTCTCCTGTGTTCGGGCTGTTCCCCTTCCCGAACATGAGCCCGAACGGGATGAAGTTCCCTTTCTCGTTCAACGTGTCGTTCTCGATGATGCCCGCGCTGGCCATGGCGGCGTTCGCTATCCTGACGGTGGGCGATCAGCTGGGCACGCTGCACCCGACGTTCATGGGGCAAGCGCGGTACACGTTCGGCAACATCCGGGTCTTCATCAACTTCCTCCCGTCGACATCGCTCCTCAGCCCGAGGGCGGGCAACAACTTCAACTGCTTCATCGGCATCCAGGTGCTGCCGAGCGTGACCAACGTCTTCATCACGTACAACGCGGGGAGCGGCGAGAGCGCCCGACCGCCCGGCGCGCCGCTCCTGGCCGATCTCGACGCGCTCGTCGCGTCGCTCCACCCGTGCGCGAGCGCGTCGCCGGTCGAGAGCGCCTGGCTCGGGCCCGGGGTCGGGTACGTGCGCATTCGCCATTTCTCGCTGGACGTGCCGGCCCGGGTCCACACGGCGGTGAGCGCGCTCGAGGCGGAAGGGCTGGAGACGCTCGTGCTGGATCTGCGCGACAACCCCGGAGGGGAGCTCACGGCGTTCCTCGAGCTCGCGGGCGACTTCCTGGAGCCGGGGAGCGTGCTCGCGCGGGCGATCGACGCGGACGGGGATGAGGTGGTGTATCGCTCGAGCCACCGCGATCCGCGCCGCGCGCCGCTGTGGGTCCTCGTGGACCGCGGGACGGCGTCGGCGGCGGAGCTCTTCGCCGGCTGCCTGCAATGGCACGGGCGCGCGATCGTCGCGGGGGAGCGCACGTACGGCAAGGGGACGGCGCTGAAGGTCGCGGCGGACCCGGATCTCACGCCGGTGCTCGCCCCGGCGGCGATGGTCGTCCTGCCGGGCGGAGAGTCGATCCAGGCGACGGGCGTGCGGCCTGACGTCGAGCTGGCGGGGAGCGAGGCGAGCGAGGCGGAGGGGAAGCAGGCGTCGCTGGCGCAGTTCTTCACCAGAGACATCGCCGAGGTGCGGCGCTCCTCGCGGAGCGCGCCTGTGTGAAGGGCTGAAGCGTATCGCCTCCGGCCGCGCCCCCGGACCTCGCGCCCGGTTCCATGATGGGCGCGATACGCTATCAGCGAAAGCTGAGCGATACCCTGTAGACGCGGCGAACACCCCTCCTTCGCTCCACCGCCGGCCAGGCCGAGTTGACGCGCTGGCGCGGGTCCCTTACGCACGTGCCGTGTCATCCCGCCGGCCCTCTCCCCTCCTCCTCGCTGCCGCGCTCGCCGCATGCTCCTGCCGGTCGCAGGACCACGCGCCGCCCGCAGGCAGCGCCGCGCCTGGCCAGGCCGCCGCGGCGTCTTCGTCGACCGCCGACGCGGCGCCGCCCGCCGCGCCAGCTGCCGCCTCCGCGGGCAGCGCGGGCCCGATGGTGACCATTCCGGCCGGCGAGCTCGTCGCCGGCGCGGCCTGCGGCGACCACCCCCGCCTCCCCGCGGAGGAGCTCGCAGGCGTTTCCATCGGCGTCGGCGAGTTCACCATCGATACGTACCCTTACCCCAACGACGCTGCCCAACCTCCGCTCACCGGCGTCACCCAGGAGAAGGCGAAGCAGCTCTGCGAGGCCCGCGGGCGACGGCTGTGCACCGAGCTGGAGTGGGAACGCGCGTGCAAGGGGCCGTCGAATGGCCGCTATGAATACGGCGACAAGTTCGACGCCAAGGCCTGCCCGAGCGGGCTGGGCGCCATGCCTGCCTACGCCGCTCACGAGCGCTGCGCGAGCGGCTTCGGGGTGCGAGCGATGCACGGATTCGTCTGGGAGTGGACCTCGAGCGCGTGGAAGCGCGGGAAGGAGGAGGGCAAAGCCGTGCTCCGGGGCGGTCACGGCAACCAGCCTTACGCCCACATGCGTTGCAGCGCCGTCCGGGCGGCCGATCCGGCGACCTCGGAGGCGAACGTGGGCTTTCGCTGCTGCGGCGGGGCCGTGAACCCGGCGGAGGTGGTGATCCCCGCGCCCGAGGAGGAGCCGCCGGCGCTCGCGCTCGAGGTGGCGCCGGACGAGGCGCTGCTCGGGCGGCTCAAGCGGGCCCTCGTCAATGCCCAGCTCAAGGACGCCGCGGGCGTGACCTCTGCGTTCGCGAAGGTGTGGCGCTGGCACCCGACGCCGAACGAGGAGCTCATCGTGGCGAGCTACGAGAGCAAGAAGGAAGGCGGCGCGGACTTCGTGCAACCGCTGGTCATCCGGCTCTGCGACAAGACAGCGCAGCTGATCGGGCGGCTCGCCGGGCCGGTCGCCGACATGCAGGAGCCCTCGGTGGCGGACGACGCGCCAGGAACGGTGAGCTTCACGGTGAAGACCGGAGAGGACGCGGGCGAGGCGCGCTTCGTCTACCAGTTCGCCCAGGTGGTGACGCAGGCGCCGTCCTGGATCAAGGCGGACACGACGCTGGACGCGCCGGCCACGAGCGCAGCGCCGAGCGCGTCCGCGCCTGACGCTGCGCCGCCCGCATCCGCGCCGCCCGCAGCCGCGTCGAGCCCAGCGCCGCGCGCATCAGGGCCGTGAGGCGAACGCACTGCCAGGACCGTGCTCGTGTACCTCGCGTGTGGCGCGGTGCTCACGGCGCGACCGCCGGCACCTCAGATACGCCGCCAGCGCGAGCAGCGCGGCCAAGGTCCCCTTTCCGCTCCTTCCCCCCGCGCCACCGCGCCACCGTGTGACCGCGCAACCGACCTCCTCCGTCCGCCCTCCGGCACAGGGCAGCCAGAGCCGACACGCCTCGCCCGCCTTCACGCAGAGCCGCTCGCCGCCGGGCCCGGAGCAGGCCTCGCCGAAGCGACCGGACTCAAGGCCAGCCGCAGCGCAGCTCTTCCCCCCTCCAGGCCGGGGTGCGCAGGCCATCGCAGCGGGGCAGTCCGCGTGGACCTCGCAGGGCACCGTGCACGCGTCCACGGCCGGATCGATCGGCGGTCGCGCGGGCGGAGGCGCCTCGTCGAGGATCGCTTGCAGGAAGGCCGCGTGCACGTCGACGCGCGTGTTGGTCCCCGTCGTGCACTCCGGATCGCCGAATGAAATGACACCGATGAGGCGCTCGGCGCCGTCATCCTTCAGGAAAACCGGACCGCCGCTGTCGCCACCGCACGACATCCCCGGTTCGGCCGCAATGGTAAAGGTCCCCGCCTCGACCGCGGTCACCCGGGCAGCGCCGCTGCGCCGGCTGCCTGTCTGGCCCTCCTCGTCGATACCGAACCCCACGACGCGCGTGGGCCGCCCCAGGATGCCCGGCGGCAGCGCCGACAGGTCCAGCCGCACCGGCGCGACGGGCGCGTCCTCGGCCAGGATCAGCGCCCCGATGTCATTCTCTCCAGCGCTCCAGCCGGGATGCAGCCGGCCCGCGACGGTACGCACGCGCTCGGCCGGGGACGCCAGCGCCACCTCGGGCGCGAAGACCACCGAGAGCACCTGCGGGGCGTCTGCATTCTCCACGCAATGCGCCGCCGTCAGGACGACCCGCGGAGCGATCAGCGTGCCCGAGCAGATGACCAGCGAGGCGTCCTCCGCGTCGCCGCAGGTCGGCGCCACCGGGACGACGGCCCCCACGGCCGGAGAGCCGGGCTCGAGCGCTCCGCCGGTCACGGCTCGCCGACCCTCCCCAACGGAGGGATCGAGGGCCCCACCGCAACCGCCCGCCGCCGCGAGGAGCAGCACGACGGCAACCCCGCGCGGCCGAGGGAACGTCACACCTCATTCCTGCGAGAAATCGCCCTGCGGAACGTCCGATGGCGCGCCGTCGCTGCTCCAGTACCTCCACTCCCCGACCTTCTGGCCCTTGTCGTACTGGCCCTGCACCGCCAGCACGCCGTCCGGGTGCCACTCCGAGTAAGGGCCGTGTGCGTGGTGCTCGAGGAGCGTCCCTTCGGCCCATTTCGTCCCATCGGAGCGCCACGCGGTCCACTTCGTCTCGCGCGAGCCGCTGGAATGGATCTCCTCGCGGTTCTTCGTGCCCTCCTCGTGATAGAGGGTCCACAGGCCCTGCTTGAGGCCGCCACGGTAAGCGCCCTCGAGCTGCTTCACGCCGGTCTCGAAGTAGCTCACCCAGCGGCCCTCCATCTTGCCGTCGACGTAGTTCCCCTCGGTCTTGACCTTGCCACTCGGGTGCCACTCCACCCAGCGGCCGTGCTTCTTGCCGTCGGGCTTCGCGCACCACTGCAGGTCTCCCGCCGGCGGAGCGCGGCCATGGAGCTGCGCCCCATCAGGACAGGGGCCGGGGGACTGATCGCAGCCGAGGGCGGCGACGCCCGCGACGACAGCCAGGGTCACGATGGGCCTGCCGTGAGATCCTAGTAGCAGGTGCCGACCCCGCTACAGCTACAGTTGTTGCTCGCGAAGGTGTAGTCGTCGGAGGCTGCCTGGAAGGTCCCGAGACCGTAGTCGTGCTTCGCGCAGTCCTGAGTGTACGCCGTCGTGCCCACGCACGCGGGGGTGCTGGTGATACCGCACCCCTGACCGCAGCGGCCCTTGCAGCCGTTGCCACCGCCGCCGTTGCAGCTGCAGCCCCTGCCAGCCTGGCGATAGTAGCCGGACCCGATGTACTGATTACCACAGGCGCAGGAGATGTGCGTCCAGCCGCGCTCCGAGACGTAGTGGTAAGGCGTGAGGACCTCACCGACCGGCACGATCTGCATGAAGCTCGTCTGGCGCACCGACGCCTCCTCGACCCGCGTGCGCTGCCCGTCCGGCGGCACGGACCGCGTGATCCCCTCGAGGAGAGGGCCAAGGAGCTGGGCCTGCGCAGCGTCGAGCGGGCTGCCGCCTGGCATGAAGTCGCCGGTGCCCTGGTCGTAGTCGACATGGAAGGCAACGAGCGAATCACCGAAATCGTACGTCACATCGACGACGCCGGCTTCGGCCTCGTCCACGAGCACGCGCATGGATGCCGCGCCCGACCGGTACGTCGCTTCCAGCGTATGCGCGTCGTGCTGGATCAGCGCGAAGCCTTCCTCCCCCGGGGCCTGCTCCAGCGGCTCGCTCTCGCAGCCCATCACCATCGACAACGCCAGCGTGACTCCGCAAAAGAATAGCTTCTTCATCTGCTCTCGCTCCCGCGCTGATCGGATGAGCGACCACGCCCGGAGATGTTAAAACGGCCGCTCGTACCGGCTCAAGCTGAAATCGGGCTGTTCGACAGCGGCCCCGGCCTCGGACGTGCAAGGACGCTGCGGGTGTCCGCCGCTGGCGCGCACCACGGGCTCCCGTGCAGAGCTCACGCCCGAAGACGACAGGACCGCAATGACCACCCAAGGTGAACGGCTGTAAGATGAGGTGTGGGGGCGCCCGCCGCCATGAGCCTTGCTCCTCGGGACCCAGGTGCCGTGCGCTGCGCATGGGCGCCTGGACCCCGCAAGTGGAATCATGGTCTGTCACGCAGACGTCGCAGCACGCCCGCGATCGCGCGAAGCAGGGAGTCCAGGCGCCTCGACGGCGCAGCGCGGCGAAGACGCCGCGGGCCTCGACATCATCACGTGGACGCTCGATCGCTCGGCCCTCTTTGGGGCGGCGGCGGCTATCAATCTTAGTCGGTCGTCGACGCCATCGACAACGTCGCGCACGCCTCCACTATCCGGGGCGGCCGATCGGCCGACGCCGCCTCGCGCCGCTCAGGGGCGCACCGCGAGGTACACCGTGCTCCACAGCTGCACCGCGTTCGCCTCGTCCTGGTGCAGCCTCTCGGCCCCGAACGGGACCAGCCGGTAACGCCCTCCCTCGACGGCCCAGCTCCAGAGCTCCCACGTGCTCGCCTCGCGCGAGGCCCGGATCACCTCCCAGAGCGCGCTCCGCGCCCGCTCCAGCGCGCCCCGCGCAGCGGCCGGCAGATCGCCGCGGCCGAGCTGCCGGTCGAGGCCGGCGGCGAGCATCGCCTGCTGCCACGACCAGGTGACCGTGCCGTGGTAATGGCCCGCCGTGAACAGCCCACGCACCGCCGGGTCCGGCGCGAAAGCCGGGTTCGCGACAACGATGCCCACCGGCGTCCGGAGGCCGGCCGGGAAGGGGCGAATCAGGCGGCCCGCGATCTCCTCGAGCGCTCCCGGCGGCGGCTCCGTGAACAGGAGGACGAAGCTGTCGTCGGAGTGCATGACGGGAATGGGCCGGCCCTCGCCGTCGAGCGCGATCGCCGGGAACGAGAGCGTCCCCGAGAGCGACGCGACCACCGGCGCAGGATCGATGCCCAGCGACTCCGCATAGGCCCTGGCGCGCCGCCTCGCCTCGGCCTCCGGCAGCTCCACCCGGAAGAAACCGCCGGCGTCCCTCCACGCGCGCGCGTACCGCTCCGCCCGGGCGGCGCCTTCCTGGTCCGGCTCCGCGCCGAGCAGCGGGCTCGCGAGGAGCCGCGCCGAGGCGCGGAGGGCGGCAGGCGCGAGCGCGACGTTCACGTCGTACGGGATCCGGCCGAACGCGAGCCCCTCCTCGCTGTCGCGCCACTCGCCCACCGACGCGCCCTCCTTGAGCGCGATCAACGCCCGCGGATCCCGCGTCTCGGCGAACGGGGCGGCGAGGCGGAGCACGAGCGCCACGTTCCGCGCGAGCGCCCGCGCGTACGTCTCGCCGCCCGGCGTCCGGCGCGCCAGGAACGCCGCCGCGCGCGCCCGGCCCGGCGCGCTGCCGAGCAGGTACTCGGCGGCCAGCGGCGCGAGGAGGAAGTCGTCGTCGATCATCTTGTAGTCGAGGACGGGCTCGCGCAGCGCGTGGCCAGCCTCGCGCTGCGCGTCGATGGACTCGCGCGGCGCGCCGGCGCGGCCCGCCGCGAGGCGCAGGAACGATGCGTATTCGCCGATCGCCTCCTCGTGCGCTACCTCGCCCTCCTGGTTGAGCCGGTCGAGCACCGAGCCGATGCCCGCCTCGACCACCGCCGGCTCGAGGACCGGCAGGAGCATCCTCACCGCGAGCAGGGTGTCCCGGCCGAAGTACGTGAGGAAGCGCCACGACCCGGCCAGCAGCTTCTCCCGGTACGTGAGAAAGGCGAGCGCCTGCCGGTGGCGCGCGTCGTCGCCGGCGCGCTCGTTCACGATCTCGTCGAGGGGCACCGGCGTGAGCGGCGCCTCGTCCGAGAGCGCCGTCACGCGGACGCGGAGCCCGCGCGGCCCCGCCGCGAGCTCGACGCGCCCGTCGAGCCCGAGCGCGGCCGTCGTGCCGTCCAGCGGCTCGACAAGGAGCTCGAGGTGGTGCTCGCCGTCCAGCGTGGCGCGCCGCACGGCGATCGACACGCCGCAAGGCGCCGCGCACGCCTCGACGTCGGCGCGGAGCCAGGCCGGGAGCTCGCCGTCGCGGCCCACCTCACGGATGGTGCGGATGCTCCCGAGGACCAGCCGGTGCACGCGCAGCGCCGGGGCCGCGCTCACGAGGAGCGCCGAGACGCCGCGCATCCCGCCCGGCCGCTCCACCCCCGAGATGGGCCCCTCGACCGAGAGCTCAACCGGCGCCGGCGGCGCCTCGAACCACGCCGCGATCCCCATGTTCCCCGCCGGGAAAGCGACGATGAGCCGCGGCGACACACCCGAGGTCACGAGGAGATGGGCAGCGATATGACCACGACGGAAGAAGTGGTTGTGAATCGCGCCTTCCTGCACCGCGAAGGCCAGGAGCTCGGGAGCTCGCGGCGCGGGCGCGCCTGCGTCGAGCGCGCTGGATGCGCCGGAAGCGCAGGAGGCGGCCAGGAGCGTTGACAAGGTCGTTCCCATCATGAAGCGATCGATCTTCGTGGGGCTCGTGGGCCTCGTGGGCACCGCGAGACCCTAGCTAGCCGGGACCGTCCTGCCAAGGACTAAGGATCTTCCTGCGGCAGCTAGCTTACCTCACCTATGCGAAGGCCACATATCGTGCGTTCCGCTGGAAGTTCACAGACTGATCAGGACGCCCGGCCGGATACCGCCCAACGGCCCTCGCCGCGCCTCGCGGAGAGCCGGTGAAAGCGAGGCGAACACAAAAGAAAGAGTTCACGCTTTTGTTGCCCTGTGATAACCCATCCGAGACGTCCGTTGTTGATAGTGAGTTCACAGCAGGCGATTGGCCTGCCAGCAACGATGGCAAGGAAGGGGGTTCGAGATGGACGAGAGCATCTCCGGCCAGGGCGCGGCCGGCAGCAACGGTTCCGATCGATCGCAGCTCAGCGACCCGCGAGAGGGCCTGATCTATACATGGGTCGACGGCAGCCTCGGCGTGGTCGAGGAGGTCGTGCGCGCGGGGTTCGGCTTCCTCGAGGACGTGCGCACCGAGACGCAGGAGCGGCTCGGCGCGACGCTCGACCTGATCGAGGGCATCGATCGCAGCGTGTTCCGGGTCGCGCGCAAGGCGCTCGGGCGCATCGACGGCATCAGCGCGCGCGCCATCACGAACAGCGAGCACGGCTGGGTCGCGCTGCTCGGCGCGCTCCGCCGCACGTCGCAGGGCGCCGCGGGGCTCGCCTCGGAGACGGCTGTCTCCATCGTGGGCCAGCGCCGGGCGACACAGCAGCTCATCATGCCGTCGTCCTGAGCTCGGCGCTCACGAACTGACGCTCGACGAGCCGGCGATAGAGACCGTCCTGGGCGACGAGCGCCGCGTGCGCGCCGCTCTGCACGATCGTACCCCCATCCATCACGAGCACGCGGTCGGCGCCCATCACCGTCGAGAGCCGGTGGGCGATGATCAAGGTCGTTCGCCCCTTCATCAGCACCTCGAGCGCCCCCTTCACGAGGTGCTCGCTCTCGGCGTCGAGCGCGCTCGTGGCCTCGTCGAGCACGAGCAGCCGAGGGTCCTTGAGCATGGCGCGCGCGATCGCCACGCGCTGCTTCTGCCCGCCGGACAGCTGCACGCCGCGCTCGCCGACGAGCGTGCGATATCCCTCCGGGAACCGCTGGATGAAGTCGTGCGCGTTCGCCGCGCGCGCGGCGGCCTCGACCTCCGCGTCAGAGGCAGTCTCCCGTCCATAACGGATGTTGTCGGCCACGCTGGTGGCGAAGAGGAGAGGCTCCTGCGCGACGATGCCTATCTGCCGGCGGAGCCAGCTCGGCGACAGATCGCGGAGGTCGCGCCCGTCGAGGAGAATCCGCCCCTCGTCGGGATCATAGAGCCGCAGGAGCAGCGCGGAGATCGTCGATTTCCCCGCCCCGGACGGCCCGACCAGCGCAATCACCTCTCCGGGGCGAACCGAGAGATCGATGCCCTTGAGCACCGGCACGTCCCGGCGCGTCGGGTAGCTGAACCGCACGCGCTGGAGCTCGAGGCCCCCCTGGACGGAGGCAGGCTGGAGGCCGCCGGTGTCCGCCATGGCCGGCTGGCGGTCGAGGAGCTCGAAGATGCGCTCGGCGGCGCCGGTGGCCTTCATGAAGTCGGCCCAGAGGTCGCTGAGGCCGCCGAGCGCGAAGGCGACGACGATCGTGTAGACGAGGAACGACGTGAGCCCGCCGAGGGTGAGGCGGCCGGCGACGACGAGGTGGCCGCCGTACCAGAGCACGAGCGCGGCCGCGCTGTACCCGGCGAACATCACCACCCCCATGAAGCTGCCCGAGGCGCGGATGCGCTTCCTCGCGAGCTCGAACGACCCGGCGACGCGGCCGGCATAGCGGTCCACCTCGCGCTTCTCGGCGGCGAATGCCCGCACCGTGCGGATGCCCGAGAGCGCCTCCTCGGCGACCTCGCTGGCGCGGGCGAGCGCGTCCTGGACGCTGCGGGAGAGCCGGCGGACCCGGCGGCCATAGGCCACCGAGCCGAGCGCCACGACGGGCACCACGGCGAGCATGAGGAGCGTGAGCCGCGGGGAGGTGTAGAAGAGGAACGCGACGCCGCCGATCACCGACGCGACGAAGCGCAGGGCCATCGAGACATTGAGGCTGACGGCGCTCTGGAGGACCGTGGTGTCCGACGCGAGGCGGTTCGTCAGCTCGCCCGTCCTGTGGTCGTCGAAGAACGCCACCTCCTGCCGGAGGAGGTGCTGGAAGAGCTGCGACCGCAGCCGGGCCACGACGCGCTCGCCGGCGGTCGTGAAGAGGACGAACCGCAGCGCCATGGCGGCCGCCTGGACGACGATGAGCAGCGCCAGCCAGAGCGCCGCGTCGTCGATGGCCTGGACGCTGTTGGCGGCGTTGCCCGGGCCGAGCGCGTCGTCGATGATCTTCCGGATCGCCTGGGGGAGCAGGAGGCTGATGCCGCTGCCGATGGCCAGGAACAGGGTGCCGAGCGCGAGCGTCCCGAGCTCGGGGCGCGCGAGGAGGAGGAGGCGTCGGAGGTGCGCGCGGCCGGGGCGCCGGTCGTTGCCTGGGCTCTGCATGGCGGGCGCGAGCGTAGCAGGCGCGGCAGAGGCGGTGATCCCGCGGCTCAGCGCTCCCGGGCGCCGCGCCCCTCGGCGCCGCGCCTCGATCGGCGGTGGAGCAGGACGACCAGCGCGACCAGCGCGGCGCCCAGCCCGGCGGCGGCGAGGAGCAGCCCCCTCCCGCGCCACGGACGCAGCGGCCCCGGCGCGGCCGGCCCCGGGCGATCTGCCTCCGCTGGCCGCTCGCCCGCGCGCGCGAGCGGGACGAGCGCGCGCCGCGCCGCCGCCGCGCCGGCGAGCGCGCGGCGGGCGCCGGCGGCGTCGAGCGCCGCGTCCGCCGGGATGAGCGCGCGCAGCGCGGCCCGCGCCCTGAAGAACGGGGCGCCCTCGCTGCTCCACGCGGCGGGCGAGGTGTCGAGCGCCTCGTCGAGCGCGGCCGGGATCACCTCCTTCACGATCGCGTCCACGGCGCCGGGCGACGCCGGCCTCGCCAGCGCGATGTAACCGGCGTCCTGGATGCCGCGGCGCAGGCTCTTCAGGCGCATCGAGGGGAGCACGCCGGCGAAGCCGAGCGAGCGCGACGCGAACGCCCCGCGCTGCGTGCCGGGATAGAGCAGCATGCCGTCGCCGAGGCAGGCGTCGCCGTCCCGGTTGTGGAAGTTCTCGGCGACCGTGAACGGGTCGACCGGGCCTTTGCCGCCGCGGTTGCCGTCGTGCCAGAACGCCGTCTCCCAGAGGAACCAGCGGTCCACCTCGTGCGAGGCCGCGATCCAGCCGTCGGCCATGAGCCCGGTGAGCGGCGCGTCGATCATGAAGGTGCCGGTCCGCGGGAGCGCGCCGTTGTACACCCAGAGCCGCTTGCCGGCCTCGCGCGCGGCCCGCGCCCACGTCGAGTCGAAGCGGTTGGCGGGCGTGAGCACGAGGTCGACGTCCTGCTTCACGGGGTCGACCTCGCCGCACGAGTGCCCCACGAGGATGCGCGACGAGAGGCGCGAGCCGCGGATGAGCCGGCGCCACCCGGGCCCGCGGGGGCTCTCGCACTGCTCGTCGACCGCGTACAGCATCACGTCGTCCACGGCCGGCGGGAGGAGCTCCGCGACGGCCTCGACGCGGCGGAGCGTCTCCTCCCCGGGATCGCCGAAGCCGCCGTAGGCGCCGAGCGCCACCGCGGCGGGCGGGACGCCCGCGCCGGGCCCGCGGTAGCCGCGCTCCTTCGTGTAGAGCGAGCCGTCGATCGCCGCGCGCAGCCGCTCCACCTCGGCGGGGCTCCGGACCGACGCGAAGCCGTCCACGTGGTGCTCGTGGAGCAGCTGCCAGAGCTGCTGCTCGACGGCGGGTCCGTCGCCGACCCGCGCGGCGACCTCGTCGGCCTCATAGAACGCGATGAAGTCGACCGCGCTGTACGGCAGCGTCGCCGGGGCGACGTCGAGCCGGAGATCGAGCGACGCGAGCTCGCCGTGCGACGCCGAGCTGACCACCACCTTGCCCTCGTACGCGCCGGGGGCGGCGCCCTCCGGGACGTGGAGGTCGATCCAGACGGCCCTCGTCTCGCGCGCGCCCACCTCGAGCGGGTACGGCGCCCAGGGCGGCGCGAGCCCGACGGGGATGAGCGCGTCGGGGAGGAAGCCGAGGTGCCTGTCGTCGGGCGGCCGCGCCGCCGGGCTCCACCCGAGCGACTCCGCGGGCCGCCGCTCGTTGCGCGATCGCCGCGTGATCTCGACGTAGTGCTCGACGAAGCGGTCGATCGCGATGGCCGGCGCGGGCGCCGCGCCCGGGACCGGCGCCTGCTGCTGCGGCGCCGTCGGCGCCTGCCGCTGCGGCGCCGCCGCGGGCGCGCCTCCGCTGGCCGCGGGCCCGAGCCCCGAGAGCTCGACCTTGACGCCGCGCACGGGCTCCGCGCCGGCCTCGACGATCACCTGGAGCGCGACGACCTCAGCGCGCAGGGCGCCGAGCCGGATCGGCTCGCCGGGCCGGAAGAGCGCGTTGCCCTCGCCGCGCGAGAGCGGCAGGCCGACGTCCTCACGGCGGACGCGCGTGCCGTCGTCGGCCACCCAGACATGCGCGCGCTCCTCGGCGGCGGCCGCCGTCGGAGGCAGCGCGGCGCACAGGAGCGCGGAGAGCAGCGCGGCGGGGAGGAGCGGAACGGATCGCGGCATGGCGCTCGGCTTTCCTGAGGAGAAGCGGCCGCCTGGATCGGCGGAAGCGCCATCGTAGGAGCGCGGCCGCGCGCCCCTCAAGCGCCGCGTGGCGCTCGGCACGAGCGCGACACGTGCGACACGTCAGCTCGCGCCGGGCGGCGGTTGACAGGGCCGCCTGGCTCGGGCCATGTCGCGCCGTGGATCTCACGAGAGCCGCACTCCTCGCCGGCGGCGCCGCCGTGGCCGGCGTCATCAACGCGGTGGCCGGCGGCGGCACGCTCGTGTCGTTCCCCGCGGCGATCGCGGCCGGGCTGGCCCCGCTCCCCGCGAACGCGACCAACGCCGTGGCGCTCACGCCCGCGTCGCTCGCGTCCGCGTGGGCGTACCGCCGCGAGCTCTCCCGGGACTACCGCGTCCTGCGCGTCCTCTTGCTGCCGTCGCTGCTCGGCGGCATCGTCGGCTCGGCGCTCCTGCTCGTGACGCCGCAGCGCGTCTTCGACGCCGCGGTGCCCGGGCTCGTGCTGCTCGCGACGCTGCTCCTCTTCTGGCAGAACCTGCGCCCGGCGCGGCCCTCCGCGAAGGGTAGCGCGGACGCGGTAGAGGAGTTCGCCCTGCCCTCGCGGCCGTGGCTCGTGTTCCTGCTCCAGTTCCTCGTGAGCGTCTACGGCGGCTACTTCGGCGCGGGCATCGGCATCATGATGCTGGCGCTCCTGTCGTCGTTCGCGGGCAACGTGGACATCCACCGGATGAACGCGATCAAGACGGTGCTCGCGAGCCTGATCAACGGCGTCGCCGCGATCGCCTTCGTCTTCGCGGGCGCGGTCGACGCGGTGGCCACGCCGATCATGATGGCGGCGGCGGTGGTCGGCTCGTTCGCCGGCGCCGCGGTCGCGCGGCGCATCGAGCCGAGGAAGGTGCGCTGGTTCGTGGTGGTGCTCGGGCTGGTGCTCACGGCCAAGCTCGCGTGGGACCGGTTCGGCCCGGCGGCCGAGCCCTCTCGCGCGGCCTGCCCGGGCTCGCCCCCTCAGACCGTGGAGCGCGGCGCGACGGCGGCGCGGACAGGCCTCGCGCCGACCAGCAGCGGATAGAGCACCCCCGCGAGCGCGCCGCCGGCGATCGGGGCGAGCCAGAACAGCCACAGCTGCGAGAGCGCCCGCCCGCCGACGAACAGCGCGGGACCGGTCGAGCGCGCCGGGTTCACCGAGACGTTCGTCACGGGGATCCCGATGAGGTGAACGAGCGTGAGCGCGAGCCCGATGGGGATCGGCGCGAACCCGATCGGGGCGCGGAGATCCGTCGCGCCGAGGAACACCATCACGAAGCCGAACGTGAGGACGATCTCGGCCACGAGGCTCGCGAAGAGCGAGTAACCGCCGGGCGAGTGCGCGCCGTAGCCGTTCGAGGCGAACCCGGCGCTCAGGGAGAAGCCGGCAGAGCCGCTGGCGATGATGTAGAGGACGCCGGCGGCGACGATGGCGCCGGCGACCTGGGCGAGGAGGTACGGCAGGAGATCCCTCGCGGGGAAGCGCCCGCCGACGATCAGGCCGATCGTGACGGCGGGGTTGAAGTGAGCGCCCGAGATGTGGCCCACCGCGAAGGCCATCGTCAGCACGGAGAGCCCGAACGCGAGCGCCACGCCCAGGAAGCCGATCCCCAGCCAGGGATACGCGGCCGCCAGCACGGCGCTCCCGCAGCCGCCGAGCACGAGCCAGAACGTCCCGAGAAACTCCGCGGCCGTACGCCTGGACAACGACATCTCCATCTTTCTTCTCTCCCTGTGACCGGCTCTCTCCGACGCGGCGCGAAGCGCGGCGGCGTCCGGGCCCAGCCGCGGAGCCGCCCCGACGGGCCGGGCAGGCCGAGCGCTCGGCCGGCGGGCTGCCGCCGGGACGACGCTCCACCTGCGCTCTGTCGATGTTGGATGAGCGCCGGTGCGCCGCGTTGCTGCGCGGCGGCTCGGCGTGGAGACCATCGACCGAGCGCGGTCAGGGGATCAGACGCTCTTACAGGCCGACGAGCTGGGGCGGGCAGCTGTAGGTGTTGCCCATGTGGGTGACGTCGGTCTGCTCGCCGGAGATGCTGTCCCGGTCTCCGGAGATCGTGTTCCCTGCATTGGTGTTCTCCAGGACCACGTAGTTGCCGCCGAGGTCATGGGCCTTGTTCTTCATGTCGTTCACCGCGCCCTCCTGCAGGTTCGCGTTGCTGGTGAACTTCCCGGAGAGCGAGCCGCCCTGCTCTCCGATCACGGTCCCGACGAAGCGGCACCCCTGCGGGGCCGGCTGCTTGGTGACGATGACCCGCTCCGCGCCCGGGTTGAGCTCCACGGCGGCGCAGGCAGGCAGGATCGAGCAGGACAGGAGGAAGAGGGCAAACGCGCGGTAGATCGGGGTTTTCATGACTGGTACCTTCTGCCGATTGCTACGGGCGCGCGTCGGCGCTTCTTCCTCGCCGCGCCGAGGCGGCGGCAGGATCCCGACGCCGCGGGTTGCGGACGGCCCCGGTGTGCCGGCGGGGTGCTCCAGGCTGGTGCGCTGCCGCTTACGCCAGGCCTGTGCCCATCAGAAGAGAAGAAGATGAACCACAGAGGCACAGAGGACACAGAGGAGAGAGGAAGGGAGATCGGGAAGGAAGAGAGGGCCTCATCCTCCATCTCTCTCTTTCTCCCCTCTGTGCCCTCTGTGCCTCTGTGGTTCGTCCTCTTCTTCTCGTGACGTCAGGTCACGGCCGAGGCGAGCTCACAGGTGCTCGAGCCTCCGGAGCCGGTACGCCCGCCCGTCCCACAGCGAGAACGGCCGCTCGCCGCTCGCCAGCACGTCAAAGCCGTGGCGGGCCGCGAGCCGCGCGACGTCGGCCGCGTCGCGCGCGAGGTCGCCTCGGTACGAGTAGTTCAGGACGACGAGCTCCCCGCCCGGCCGCAGCACCCGGCGCGCCTCCGCGACGTGCCCGTCCACGACCGCCTCGCCCGCCGCGACGAGGTAAGGGAACGAGTCGACGGCGTACACGAGATCGAAGCGGGCGGGCGGCACGTCGCCGAGATCGACGCCCGACGAGACCGCGAGCACGACGTTGGCCAGCCCCGCGCAGCGGCGCCGCGCGGCCTCGACCATGCGCGGCGCGACGTCGAGCCCCCAGGCCTCGCGCACCCGCGGCGCGAGCGCCGCCTCGAAGCGGCCGATCCCGCAGCCGATCTGGAGGATCGCGCGGTCCTCCCCGAGGAGGCCCCACCGCTCGAGGAGCTCGACCACCTCCCGCGTCGCGCGCTCGAGCAGCGCCGGATCGCCGAGCGAGTACGCCGCGACGCTCGCCTCCTCCGAGCGCGCGCAGAGCTCGTCGAACAGCTGCGCGGTGCGCGCCGGCGCGTCCGCCCCGGCGCCGCCGCCCGCGTGCCGGTGCGCGCCGAGGATCTCCGCCACGGTCGCGCAAGCGGCGCGCCGCTCGTCTAGGCAGCGGCGCAGCGCCTCGAGGCGCGCCGCCGGCTCGCCCTCTCCGCCGCCCCCGCCCTGCCCCGCCGCCGCCCGCGCCGCCTCGATCGCGCGCTCGGCGGCCGCGAGGTCCCCCGCGGCGCCGAGCAGCCGCACGAGGCCGACCTCCGGCGACACATCGCCGGACATCACGGCCTCCACCGCGCCGTCGAGCTCGCCGCGCCCGGCCTCTCGCCCGCTGTCCCGGCCGACCTCGCCCGCGCCGCGGGGCCGCAGCCGCCGGCGGTACGTCCAGCGATCGACGGCGCCCCACTCGTACTTGTACGGCTCGCGGCCGCGGAGGAAGTCCACGGTCCGCGCGCCCTCGCTCGCCGCGCGCTCGATCGCGCTCGCGAACATCGCGAGCCCGGGGCTCAGGACGGCGAACTCCGGATCGAAGCCGCTGAGGTACCACGCGAGCCTGTCCCGCTCGGCGAACCCGTAGAACGAAGCGATGATCCGCCCGTCGAGCCGCAGCCCGTACAGCCGCAGCGCGCCCCGGGCGCACATCCCCGCCGCGACGGCGCGGTGGAACGGCCAGAGCGACTCGTCCAGCACCCCGCCCTCGCCGCGGGACGTCCAGCGCGCCCGGTGCGTCGCGAACAGCGCGTCGAGCAGCTCGTCCACGGTCGCCGCGTCGGCCATGTCGACGCGCACCTCGCCGGCCTTCGCGAGCCGCTTCCGCGCCCGGGCGACGCGCGCGCGGATCCCCGGGAAGAGCAGGGCGTCCGGCCCGGCGTCGTCCGGGATCGTCAGCCGCGGACACGCCTCGTGCTTCTCGACCTCGTCCGACCAGCCCGGGGGCGCCTCGACGGCGAGCAGGGGCGACGACCGGCGCAGGTCGCCGAGCTCCGCGACGTCCCAGGAGCCTTCGCGTTCGCGCAGGCACGCGAGCACCGCCTCCGCGACGGCGCGCTCGTACCCGGGCGCGGCGAGGACGTCGAGGTAGTCGGTGATGCCGGCGCCGAGCAGCGCGACGAGGCGCTCTCCGCGGTAGTGGTGGATCGCGAGGGGCGCCAGGCCGACGAGCCCCTGCTCGGACCAGAAGGCCAGGGCGAGCACCTCCTCGGGGCCGAGCTCGCGGCACCACGGGAGCAGCCACTCGGGCCGCTGGAACGTCGTCGCCGCCGGACAGCGCTCCCACAGCGCGCTCCACGGCTCCCGCAGCGCCTCGAGCTCGCCGCGGCGGTGCAGCACCTTGATGTCGAGTCGTTCGCTCACCTGGCCTCCGAGAGGCGGGCTCTCCCCGGCCAGCGCCGCGCGAGCGCGCTCGCCGGGCTCCCGGCTCCTCTCGGCGCCGTATCCTCGCAGAGGCGACCGGCCACGCAACCGCCGCGCGCTACCCGCGCTACCCCGGAGACGGCTCGCCGAGCACGCGATGGAGGCCGCCGTCCGCGTCCTCGGCGACCAGCTCGACGCCCGAGCACGAGAGGGACGAGCCGCTCGGGACGATCACCGACGGGGTCAGCCTTCCGCGCGCGCCACGGCGAAGACCAGGTGACGCAGCAGCCGGATCCCCTCCGGCGCGCGGCGGCGCTCGAGCTCGGCATCGAGCGCTCTCCTGACCCGCTCGACGTCCGCGGGGGCGAGATTGGAAAGGAAGTTGCCAAAGGAGCTGGCGAGGAAGAACGCGACGATGTCCTCCGTGCCGGCGAAGTGGTCGGTGAAGGTGCGGATCTGGAGCTTCGGATCCGGGAAGCCAGCGAGGACGAGGGTGCTCTTCAGCTCGTCGGAGGTCACCTTGTGCACGGTGCTGCCGGCCGTCTCCGCGGTGTCCGTCAGGCCGAGAGAGGCCAGCACGCCGGTCAGCACCCCCTCGAACTCGTGCGGGCGCTCCCGGACGGCCGAGCTGATCCCGAGGCGCCCTCCCCGCTTGAGCACGCGGCGCGCCTCGCGCAGCGGGCCGAGCTTCTCGGGGAGCCAGTGGAGCACGCTGTTCAGGAACACGACATCGAAGCTCCCGGCGGCGAACTGCGAGAGATCCTCGGCCTGGCCGACGCTGGCGCGGAAGCCAGGGCTGCGCTTCCCGTTCGCCAGCTCGACCCGGAGCGGCAGCGGATCGACGCCGACCACCTCGCCGGACGGACCGACGAGCTCGGCGACGTGCGCGCCGAGGCGGCCGGTCCCGCACCCGACGTCGAGGACGCGCTCGCCCGGGGAGATCTGCAGATCCTCGATGAGCAGCTTTCCATGGTTGAATTGCAGATCGCTGACGCGATCGTACGTCTCCGCCAGAGCGGCTGAATCGAGCGCAAAGCTGACCATCATGGCTCCTTCTGTCGGTGAGAGGAGGCGGCGTCCGGCGAGGGCGGCTCCGGAAGGGAGGTCTCCCCTGCGAGCACCACGCGTCTGCTATCGAGGACAATAGTCCGCCATAGCGGCACGATCAAGGGCGATCTTGGCCGATGCGCGCGATGGTGGCGAGCCGTCGGAGGCATCCGGAGAGCGCCGGTCCGTCGCGGCGCGCGGCGCGAGCGCGCCCGTGCCCCGGACGCCACCCGGCGCTCACGGGCGGATCGGGATCGTCTCGACGTTGCCGTGAGCGTGGTAGGGTGCGCGCCTACCATCAACGGAGGACCGACGCATGACCTGGCTCGAGCAATACCGCGCTCTGGCTCGCTACAATCAATGGATGAACGACAAGCTCTTTGTCGTTGTCGGCAAGCTCGACGACGTCGAGCGCAAGCGCGATCGAGGCGCCTTCTTCAAATCGATCCACGGCACGCTGAACCACATCCTGCTCGGCGACCGCCGGTGGATGGGGCGCTTCACCGGCGACGCGGACCGCTTCGCCCCTCGCGACGCGAGCGGCAGGGTCGTCGAGATCACCTCGATGGCGCAGGAGCTCTACGCCGATTTCGACGATCTCGCCCGTGAGCGCGCCAGGACGGACGCAGACATCCTCGCCTGGGTGCACCAGGTCGACGAGCGCGCGCTCCTGGGCACTCTGAACTTCAAGCCGGCCGGGGCGGCGAAGGCCCACTCGATTCCGCTCTGGTGGGCCGTGGGCCATTTCTTCAACCATCAGACCCATCACCGCGGCCAGGTGACCACACTGCTCTCGCAGATGGGGATCGACCCCGGCGTGACGGATCTTGTCGCGATGCAGGTGATCGAGGCCAGCGCGACGTGACGAGCGCGCGGGCGTAGATCGCGGCGAAATAATCCGAAGGGGTGCTCCCCATGGCGGCATCAAGTTCGGTGAGCTGCCCGGATGCGGGCGTCGTTCTTGAACTTGTGCTCTGGGTCGAGGCGCGCCGACTGGCGTCTGCCGTCGACCGGGGGAGGTCTACCATGTTGCTCAATTCTACTGTCATTGCTCCCAGGCTGTCGCTCGTCCTTGTCGCCGTCGCCGCGAGCGCGCTCGGGTGCCTCGGCGCTGGCTCGTCGCAGGGTGAAATCGACGTCGGGCGCACCGAAGCTGCCGCTTGCGCGGGCTCTCCGGAGTGGCAGGAGGGTCAGTGGTACGACGAGGGTGCAATCGTGAACTATGAGGGGGTGGCCTACATCGCCGAGCATGGCAATCCGGGCTACATCCCGACCGTCAGCACGTACTTCTGGGAGCCGTACTCCGGCTGCAGCGAGAGCCCCGACCCCGGCGGCGAGTCGTGCAGCTATCCGCAATGGCAGGAGGGCCAGTGGTACGACGAGGGTGCAATCGTGAACTATGAAGGGGCGGCCTATGTCGCCGAGCACGGCAATCCTGGCTATATCCCGACCGTCAGCACGTACTTCTGGGAGCCGCACCCTGGCTGCAGCGAGAGCCCCGATCCTGGCCCTGGTCCTGGCCCCGCCCCCGGCGGTGGGCTTCCAGCAAAGGTCGTCGCTGGCTACTACCCCAACTGGACGCCTTCGCCCATCCGCATCCGGGACATCAACAGCAATTACAACGTGATCTACCTCTTCGCCGCGACGCCCGTCGGAGGCTCGCCGGGCACGACGGGCGCCGTCGAGTGGAGGCTGCCGGACGATGGGCGGGACGCGGCAAAGAACTTCAACGCGGACGTCCAGTACGCGCGGACGGCGCAGGGTCGCAAGATCATCCTCTCCATCGGCGGCGCCCGCAATGGCATGAGCTTCCCGGACCGCCAGAAGTCACAGACGTTCGTCGACAGCGTGGTCGACATCTACAACGACCTGGGCGGGTTCGATGGCATCGACTGGAACACCTTCGAGGCCGACCAGAATCCCGACACCGCCGAGATGATCTGGATCAGCCTGGAGCTGAAACGGCGCTTCCCCGGCTTCATCATCACCGCGCCTCCCGCGCCCTGGAACGAGCGCGACAAGAAGTTCTGCGAGGACATGGTGAACGCCGGCGCCATGGATTACGCGGCCCCGCAGTACTACGACGGCCCGGATCTGGACCAGCAGTCGTACATCGTGGAGAACGTGAACGATTGGGTCAGGCGGCTCGGTCCGACGCACGTCGCCGTGGGGTTCGGGATCTGGGACGAGACGAACTACATGTCGATCGACGAGGCGATCCCCACGTGGAATGAGATCGAGGCCAACCACCCGACGCTGCGCGGGGCGTTCGACTGGCAGATCCACATCGATGAGAGCCAGGGGTGGCCGTTCGCCGACCGCCTCGGGCCCCTCGTCAAGGACTGAGGCGGACTCTCGATCTGAGCGCGGCCGCCGGCGACGGGGCCAGCGCGGCGCGGCGCGCGTCGACCGGATCGGCGGTGATCCCAGGGCGTCACCGGGCGGCGCGCCGTCGCCCGTCCTGCCGCGCCTGGGCCGCTGCTTTCGCCTCGAGGAGCGGGTTGCGCGCCTCCGCGGCGCGCAGCCGCTCGAAGCGCTCGACGCGCGCGCGGTCGCCGCTCTGCCGGAGCGTCCTCGCGAGCACGACGCTCTTGGCGAGCCGGATGAACCGCAGGCGGTGCGCTGACGTCACGTCCTCGACATCCCTCCTGCCCGCCCCGGGCCCGAACTCGAGGTCGTACGCCGCGCGCAGCCGGTGCTCGCCGTGGAGGCCGAGCGCGTCCGAGAGCCCCTCCAGCGCGGCGCGCTCCGCCGGGGTGGCCCAGGAGAGGACCCTGGAATAGGGCGTCGCCATGGTCTCGTGATCCGGCTTGTTCACGAACCGCCGCAGGAACACATCGGACGTCGCGACCGGCACGTCGCTCGTCGCCTGGTGAAGGAGGGCGTACGCGAACGCCTCGTTCATGCCCACGAACCGGTTCTGGTCGTAATCGGCGCCGTCCACGCGCTTGCCCAGCCTGTCGACGCCCGAGAGGGCAGCGAAGAAGAAGCTGCTGAAGTCGGTGTAGTCCGCCTCGTTGATCTCGGGCGTGCAGCCGGACGCGGGGCGGTCCCTCGTCGCCGCGAAGAAGCCGACGACGTCGCGCTCGACCAGCTCGCCGTCGGGCCTGCCGCCCTCGAAGAGGAGGTTCGCGAACGACCCCGAGAAGCACTGGGCCATCACGAGGACGACGGGCGTCTGGTCAGGCAGCTCGTCCATGCGCGCGGCGAGGTCGCGCACCGACAGCCCGCCGCCGCCCCAGAGGTCGAACACGTTGTTGTCGAGATCGCGCCGCGGATCCGGGCTCCCGTGGCCGGCGAAGTAGAGCAGCAGCGGGTCCCCGCGGCGCGAGGCGGCGAACCTGCGCCAGAGCGCGTCGAAGCCGGCGCGGGTGGTCGCCCCGTCGATGCGCGGCAGCCTGGGCGCGCGGTAGCGCATGCGGAGGCCGTCGAGGAACTGGACGCTCCGCGTGCCGTGGCGCCCGTCGGCGAAGAGGACGCGCCGCTCCACCGCGGCCGGGAGCAGCGACTGGAAGTACCGGATGTGGCCTTCGATGGCCACCTGGTTCATCGCCGGCCGCGGGCCGCCGCCCACGACGAGCGTGCGCCAGGACGCGGGCTCGGGCAAGGGCGCGGCCGGCGGGACGAGCAGCGGGGCGGCCGGCAGCGCCGGCAGCGGGGCGGCAGTGGCGGCCGGCAGCGCCGGCAGCGGGGCGGCAGATGCGGCCGGCGCGGGCGAGGCAGACGCGGCCGGCGCGGGCGCCGGCCGGGGCGGGCGCCGGGAAGAGGCGGAAGCACCGGCGGGCGCCGGCCGAGACGAGCGCGCCGAAGGGACCGCGGACGCGGGCCGAGGTGAACGCGCGGAAGAGGCTACCGGCGCGGGCGCCTCCGATGCAGCCGGCGCGGGCCGGGGCGAGCGCGCGGCCGCCGCCGTCGTGGTCGCCGTGGCGGCGGCGAGCACAGCAACTCGGAGGAGCAGAGGGTACGCGGCGGTCACTTCTCGGCCTCGGCAGCGAACATCGCTGCGCTCGATTCTAGGTAGCACCCGCCCGGCGATCGCGCAGCGGATGGCCGCCGTGGCGCGCTGCGGCGCGGCCATCCGCTTCGCCCGGCGGCGTCGCGCCGCGAGAGGGACCGGCCCTGCCGAGCACGTCATCGGTCCTCTCCAGCGCTCGCCGCGCGCCTACTTGACGAGCTTCATCACGACGCCGCGCTGATCCGTCCAGTAGACGCTGGTGCTGTCGACCGCCAGATCGTTCGGCGCGACGCCCGAGATACCACGGCCGACTCGCCGCCGCCGACAGGCACTCTCCGGATCTCGCCTGCGCCCACGTTGACCCAGTACACATGGGTCCTGTCGAGCGCGATGTGATACGGGGACGGCTGGTCCGTCGCGAGCGCGACCGGGGTGCCCCCCTCCTTTGGCACCTTGTTCACGGAGCCGAAGTGCCCGAGGCGAGGGCCGCACACGCGACCGCCGTCGCAGCGACTCCCCGCCCGCGGCGCGGCGAACGAGCGTACCTCCGTGCGAGGGTGGCCTGTGGTCTGTCTGATTGCATGTTCATCGCGCCCTGCGCACCGCGCAGCCTCCCGCGGAATAGCCAGGGCCCGGCCGGCGAGCTGGTCAAGCGAGCTCCCCGTGTAGACAGGCCGGCAGCATTTCGCCGCAGACGAGGCAGATTGCCTCAGCACGCCTGTGCGCGACCGCAGCTGAGCTCCCTTGTCGTCGCCTCGGTCATGGACCTGCCGCCGGCGTTCGCGCGCGCAGGTCGCGCGCAGATCGCGCGCTGTCGCGTTGCACGGCGACGGAATGGGCTCATCCAGCGCTGTAGTCGTCGTCCGTGAAAGACCCCTCAAAGGCGTCTCACGGCTGAGCTCGACCATCTCCTGCCCGGATCGTCTCATGGTCCGCTGGCACGCGGGTTGCCGCTCCCGGCGAAAACGACGTACGAGCACAGGAGAGTGACCATGTCGGCCAGTTCATCGAAGACGACCATCGATCATGACGAGATCCGCCAGTGGGCCGAGTCGCGCGGAGGCCGCCCGGCGACGGTGAAGAGCACCGAGAAGGACGGGGAGCCCGGGATCCTCCGCATCGACTTCCCCGGGTACAGCGGCGAGGGCACCCTCGAGGAGATCGCGTGGGACGACTTCTTCGACAAGTTCGAGGAGTCGAACCTCGCCTTCGTGTACCAGGAGAAGACGGCGGACGGGCAGCCGAGCAACTTCTCCAAGCTGGTGAGCCGCCCCGACGATATGGTCCAGAAGGCCAGGCCGAAGTCGGGATCGGCGAAGGGCAGCAAGGCCAAGGCGAGCAGCGCCAAGGGCGCGAAGGCGAAGGGCGGCGAGGGCGAGCTGGACGTCGAGATCGAGGTCCAGATGGATCTCGACAAGGAGCCCGGCGGCGCCGAGCAGCCGACCCGCGGCAAGCAGGCCCGCGCCAGGGGCGCCGGGCAGTCCAACGAGGGCGAGCAGGACATCGAGGTGGAGGCCCAGATTGATCTCGACGACGAGGAGTCGGGCGAGTCCGGCGGGGCCGAGCGGAAGAAGTCCCGCGGAAAGCAGGCCAGCGCCAAGGGCGCCGAGGCGAAGGGCGCCGAGGCGAAGGGCGCCGAGGCGAAGGGCGCCGGGGAGGACGACCACTCGTCCCATATGACGATCGATCACGACGAGATCCGCGAGTGGGTGGAGGCGCGCGGCGGCCATCCGGCGACGGTGACGCGCACCGAGAAGAACGGGGAGCCCGGCGTCCTCCGGATCGATTTCCCGGGGTTCAGCGGGGAGGACTCCCTCGAGGAGATCTCGTGGGACGACTTCTTCGCGAAGTTCGAGGAGTCGAACCTCGCCTTCGTGTACCAGCAGGCCAAGGCGAGCGGCGAGCCGAGCTACTTCTCCAGGCTGGTGAGCCGGCCTGACGACATGGGCGGCAGCAAGGCGAAGCAGGGCAAGTCGAAGTCCAAGAAGGCGGCCTGACGACCGCTGCCAGGTCAGCGCTGGCGTGACGGCGCTCCGGCGCTGCGTCGCGGCGTGGAGCGCGCCGGAGCGCTTCTTTCGACCGAGACGCCGACCGAGACGCCGACCGAGGCGCTCCTCCGCTGCCACGCCGCGCCGTGCGCGAGCAGCGTGTCGCGGAGCTCCGCCGCAGCGCCCTGGAGCTCGCCCGCGCGGCGGTGGACCACGTAGAAGACCTTGCGCGGCAGCTCGGGTATCGGGCGCGCGACGAGGCCGCGCGGGAGGCGGCAGCAGGCGTTGACCACCGCGACGCCGACGCCGAGCCGGACGAAGTGGAGCATCAGCTCCCAGCCGTTCGCCTCGACCGCCGGCTCCCAGCGGACGCCCGCCGAGAGCAGCGCCTGCGCGAGCAGCGCCCGGTGAGGCCGCGAGGGGCCGGGGACCACGAGCCGGGCGCCCTCGAGGTCCTGCAGCCTGATCCGGCGCTTCCGGGCGAGCGGGTGCGCGTGGGGGACGACGAGGACCTGCTCCACCTCGGTGAGGCGGTCGGCCGCGAGCCCGTCCGGCGCGCCCTCGAGCGGCGCGACGCCGAGGTGCGCCTCGCCCGTCGCGACGGCGTCGAGCGTCGCCTCGCGGTCGCGCGTGAGCAGCCGGAGCGGGGCGGCGGCGCGCGCGGTGAAGGCGCGGATCCCCTCGCCAAGCAGGTAGAGGTACGAGCCCTCGCCGGCGCACAGCACGACCGGCTCCCGGCTCTCGCCGTTGCGGAGCACGTCGAGGAACGACCGCGTCCGCTCGCCCACCTCGCGCCCGAAGGCGGCCACGCGCTTGCCGTCGGCCGTGAGCTCCAGCCGCTGCCCGCGCCGCTGGTAGAGCGCGACGCCGAGCGCCTCGCCGAGCTTGGCGATCTGGGCGTGGAGCGCCGGCTGCGAGATGTGGAGCGCCCGCGCCGCGCGCGTGAAGTTGAGGTGCTCGGTGAAGACCACGAAGGCGCCGAGCCAGTCGAGGTTGAGCATGCGGGGAGGCTATCGCGAAACGCGATAGCGTATCCAGAAATACAGCTTCCGCGTGATAGCCGGGGGTCTATGCTGTCGGTCGTATTCCTCTTGGTCGTATTCCTCTGGTCGTCCTGTCCGGCGCCTGCGCTGGACAGGGTGTCTCCCGGAGCGCCCCCGCGTGGAGGGCGGCTCCGGCTTGAACTTGAAGAGAAGAAGAGAAGGGAGCTTGACGATGGGCCGCGATCGCATGACCGACACGAGCAAGAAGCTCTCCTGGCTGCTCCGCCACGGGGCGCCCTCGCTGGGCATCGCCATGGACGCCGCCGGCTGGGTGGCCGTGGACGACGTGCTCCGGGCGCTCGGGCTACCGCGCTCGCGGCTCGACGAGGTGGTGGAGAACAACACGAAGAACCGCCTCGAGCTCCGGGGCGACCGGGTGCGCGCGTCGCAGGGGCACTCGCGCGAGGGCATGCCGGTGACGCTCGCCGGCCTCGAGGCGTCGTGGGAGGAGGTCCACGGCGACGCGCCGATCTGGCACGGCACCAGCGTGGACGCGGTCCGGAGCATCGCGCGCGAGGGGATCCGCCCGGCGGCGCGCACGCACGTCCACTGCACCGACGCGCTCGACAGCGCGGTGGGCAAGCGGGCGAACGTCGACGTGATGCTCGAGATCAGCCCGGCGCGGCTGAGGGCGCGGGGGATCGGCGTGTTCCGCAGCCAGAACGGGGTGATCCTCGCGCGGGAGGTGCCGGTCGGGTGTCTCGTGGGGCTCGTGCCCATCGTCGCGCGAGCGAAGCGGGAAGCGGAGGCGCTGCGGGGGCTGCTGTTCGGGGGGTAGCGGCGGAGTTGCCCGGGGACGCCGATGGGAGGCGGGGAGATGGGGTGAAGGTCGGGATGCTCGAGTCCAGGTCCAGGGAGGTTCCCGCCCTTGATCGGAACGCTTGGCCCCGCGGCGAGCTCTTGATGGCGCGACGGACGCGGAGCGCGCTCGAGGTGCTCGGCCGGACCGCGAGCACAAGAGCCCTGCGCGAGCGCGTGGCGGGGGCGTGAGAGCTCAGCGCTGCTCGAACTCGACGCCCGGCTGGACCGTCAGGGATGTACGCAGGTAATTCAGCGGCGAGTGATCGGCCAGGGAGGGAGGGTTCCCCGTCAACCGGGACAGGAGGTGCGCGAGATCCTTGATGACGGGCTGCTCTCGCACCCCTTGGAGCTGGTCCATCACCCAGGCGAGGCCGGCGAGGGCGACGCGCACCGACCCGACGCGCGATTGCGCCACCGCCCCTTCGCGGTACTGCCATCCCGTATCCGTCGACTCGTACTCCCGCCCGAAGTGCTCGAATTCCCCCATGGTCCACGGAGGCAGGGAGGGTACGACGTCCCACTGGTACACGTGCCGGAACATCCTCGTACCGAAATCGGCGTCGCACTTGCGCGCGAACCCCTTGCCTCCCACCATCGGTTGTCCGAACGTGTAGACGCCGCGGATCAAACTCCGGAACGGCTTGAGCTCCTCGTCCGCGTAGATGAGCGCCGCGGCCATCGCGGCCATGGCGCCGCCCAGGCTGTGGCCAGTGATGTAGAGCGCCTTGAGCTTGGACTCTTCCTCGTCCACCTTGCGCGGGGCCGCGCAGCAGCTCGCGCCGTCCGCGACGTCGGTGCCATTGATGCCGTGGCCTTCCCTCGCGTCTTCCAGCCATGCCTTGATTGGCGGGATGAGCGCCCTGACAGAGCGGACGAATCCTCCATGGACGCGACCGATTGCGTAGAACGGATCGGGCTTGGCGCTCATGTCCGTCAGCAGATCGATCAGGTTCGTGAGCTGTGTCCCGCGAAAGCACAGGATCCCGAGCCGCGAATCCGTGCTCTGGATCATGTACGCCGCCGGGTTGAGGAGGAGCGCTTCGTTCGTGAACGACGTGCCCGCGAAGAAGGCCGGGCAGATCCTGTGCTGCATCTGCCTGCGGAAGGTGTCCGGGTCAGAGTAGGCCCACGTCGAGGCGGCGGCCAGCACGCTCGCCGCCTTCGCGTCATAGGTCCCGGGCGCGAGCTGCACGAGATGGTCAATGAGCTCCTCCCCTGCGCTGGCGCAGCAGACCACCGCCTTCAGCTTGTCGACGATCAGCGCTGGATCCTGCCCGTCCCTCGGGGCGTCAATGATCCGTTTCACCTCCGTCAAGACGTCCTCGTCGCTGCGGACACCGATGCCTTCGCCACGTTTGGGATAGACATAAAAATCCATTAGCTTTCAGGAAGCATGGATCAGGAGTGCTCCTCGTCAACCTTGCTCGGCTGCGGTAGCCACGCCGCCAGACGATCAGGTGTAAGGGTAATCAGGCTGAATCTCGACGTCCTCGACCTCCGGCAGCCTCGCGATGTGCGCCGCGACGCGCCCGGCATCGCCGCCTTTGGCGACATGGACAAAATACGTGAGATCGCCGTGCCGCGAGGGGAAGAGCCGCCCGACGTTGAGGACGTCCTCCATCGCGCGGAGCTCGTCGAGGATCTCGGATCGTCGCTCGTCGGTAGACGACGGTTTGAATCGGAAAAAGATCACTTTCCGGCGTGACGGCGGCATGGGGACGATGCTGGGGCAGGAGGTCACGAGGTCAAGCGCTCTGGCGCCGTCTGCTTCTGGATGGGTACGTCCTGCTTGCCCCCTCCAGCGCATCGTCTCGCGCCGGCGCCGTCAGGGAGCTGGCCACGTCAGCGCACAGGTCCGCCGGCCTGCCCCGCCGACAGGAGCTTGTAGAGATCCAGCCGTCCATACCCATAGTCGTCCGTGCGGGGGAGACCGCGCATCCCGTGGACCTTCTCGGCGCTGTCGGCGAGCTTCTGCGCCACGTCGAGAGGGGTCAAGCCGCTCTGTTGCGCTTTCAGGACCGCCACCGCGCCCGTGACGTGCGCCGCCGCCATCGATGTCCCATCCAGCACGCCCTGCTCGATGCCGCGGGTTCGCGGCGCGCCGCACGTGAACTCCCCGCCGTTGCGTACGGCCTCGAACCCGATCTGCCCGGCGTACCGCGGCAGCGTGGATCGGATGTCCACCCCGGGCGCCGAGATCGTCATGTGATCGCCGCGGCTCGACGACGTGGCGACCACGTCGTTGGACGCCGTGGCGCCGACGGCGATCACGCCTTGGTACGCCGCGGGGTACTCCCTGAGATTGCCTTGGCCTCCGCCGTTCCCCATGGCCGCCACGACGGTGATGCCGGAACGGATCGCTCCCTCGACGAGCTCCCGGTAAAACCTGGCCGGCTCCGGGCCGCCGATGCTGAGGTTGATCACGTCCACTCCCTGGTCGATGCACTCCTGGAGCGCGCGGGCGTACATGGTCGTGTCCACGTAATATTCGAAGCAATGGTGCGCGGTGCTATGGTCGGGTATGTCGTCGAAGATTTTCCAGACGTGCACGCTGCACGTGCAGATGCCCTGGATGGCCGGTTGGCCGTACCTGACGCCAGCGATGATCCCGCTCACGTGCGTGCCGTGACCCACGATGTCCTGGTCCGACATCCCGGTGGGAGCTTCGCCGTACGCATAGGAGTACGCCTTGACATTGCTGCCCAGACCCAGGTGGTCCCGGTCGACGCCGGTGTCGAGCACGGCGACCTTGATGGCCGAGGCGTCAGGGAGGGAGGTTAACGACACCTTATCCCAGCCGATCTTCGCGAGGTTCCATGGCGGTGCCGTGCTGGAGCGTCTCGTCGGCAGAGCGTTGACGAACAGGGAGCGACTCGGTACTCGCTCTGCGTAGACGACCGCCACGTCCGCGGAGAGCCGCCGTACCGTGTCATCGATGTCAACCGAGGGGTCCAGCTCGACCACGCTCACCCCGTAGGCCGCGCTCCTCGCGCGGTCTGGAGCGCCTCCGGACCTGAGCGGCTCACGCAGGCGCTCGCGCAGCGAGTCTCTCGGACGAGGCTCGACGTCCAGTCGCGGCTCGGCGCCAGCGAGGATGGGCGTGACTCGCCGGATCAGCCCCGCTCGGTCAAGCTCGTCCAGATGCGTCATGCCAGGGTGGCCGGCTGCGCCGGCTTCCTCCGGAGTACGCCCGCCCGAAGTACGGTCGTCTGTCCCTGGCCTCTCAGGACGCATTTTCACGAAGATCTGATTGCGATGGTAGCGCTCGGTCTGGTCCGCCATGGCTCTCCTCCAAGGGGCATGCGCGACATGGATGCCGCGTTGGGGAGGGTGGAGCTCACCCCCGACGCCAGCCTTGTCTGAGCCGCCGTGTTGGCCACACCCCCGCGATGGCGCTCATGGGGCATGATGCCTCAGGCCCGCAAGGGGGTACCCAACGCGGAGCGCGCCGGATCGGCTCGGCGAGCCGGACCGCGAGCCAGAGAGCCCTGCTGCGCGCTCGCGTGCGCGTGGTGGCCTGGCCTGCTCTGTCCTCGCGGTCGCGCTTCAACCTCGCGCTGCTCCTCTGCTCCCATGCCGATACCCCGGATCCCGCACCGAATCTCCGTGGCGTGCTTCACCGCCGAGGCGCCGCGCGCCTGGTCCGGCTTCCTCGAGCTGCCGGTCGTCGCGCAGGGTGCCGTGCTACTCGCGGGCGACGAGCCGTGCCTCGCCGCGCTCGACGCCGCGACCGGGCAGCCCCGCTTCGTCGTGTCCTGGCCCGCGGAGGGCGCCGCGGCGTACGCGGGGCTGCCGCTGCCCCTCTGCAGCGGCCGGGTGCTCGTGCCGGTCTACCACAAGGAGACCGCGCTCCGGGTCATCACGATGGGCCCGGACCGCGAGGTCGAGGCGGTCGACGACCTCGGCGCGGACGCGGAGCAGGTGGGCGTGGACCTGCGGATCGTGGCCCACGACCTCTGCTGCAAGCTGTTCCTTCTGCCGCTCGCCCGCGGTATCGGCGGCGATTACCTGGTCTCCTGGACGTTCCGGCCGAGGACCGTCGACCGCCACCTGAACGCGGCGGCCATCTCGGTCGGCGATGGGCGGATCTACCTGCGCGACGGGGCCCGGCTCCGGGCGATCGGCACCCCGGACGAGGCCGGGCCTGGGTTCGCCGCTCCGCAGGCGCAGAGCGCGCGCGGAGCCGTGCGCAACCATCGATCCCCGGGCGCCCAGCAGCCGCGAGAAATATTGACGCGTCGAAGCAAGGCCTGATCGTTCTGAGAGGATCGATGTCCCGCGCGCCTCGTGCTCTTTCCCCCGCGGTCGGGCGCGGCCTCCCCCACGCCCTCCCTGTGGTACCCTCCCGCCCATGGGTACCGCGAACGCCCCCGCTCTCCGCCTGCGCTCTGCCCTGCGCTGCGCCCCTGGCGCGGCCCTCCTCCTGGCCGCCTGCGGCCCCGCGCCCGGCTTCGGCGACGCGCGCGCCCCGGAACCGCGCCCTCCCGCCGAGACCGTCTACATCGTCCTCCAGGATCCGCCCCCGGCGCCGGTGGCGGTGGCCGCCGACGGCTGGGTGCCTGACGAGGCTCGCGGCGCGAACCCGTTCGAGCGGACACGGACCTGGATTGGCGATTACGACTGTCCGCAGGGCACGACCGAGATGACGTTCCGGATCCTCCGGGTGAAGGGTGACCGCATCAAGGCCGAGTTCAGCTTCCATCATGCCGAGTCCGGCGTATCCGGCAAATACCTCATGATGGGCCGCTACGACGCCGACACGCGGACCGCTTCGTTCTCCCCCGGCGCGTGGCTCGAGCGTCCTCCCAACTACGTCACCGTGAGCATGCGAGGCGACCTCGCCCTCGACGGCTCGCTCTTCGCGGGCCGCATCGAGCACCCCGAGTGTGGCGCGTTCCGGCTCCGTCCAGCGGGCTGATCCCGCGTCCCCCGTCTCCGCCCCCGTCAGGCCCCCGGGGAGGGTGTCCGTCGCGCGGGGTGGGCACGGGCTGATGTTTGAGCGCAATTGACGTCCTGTGTCCGGCGTGCGCAGCACGACGGGCACAGGACGTCCCACGCGAGTTCTGCCCGTGCCCGCCCCGCGCGACGGACACCCTCCCCGGGGGCCGGGCCGCTCGGATCAGACTGCCTCGCGCGTGGCGTTGGCGTGCCGTGGTCCGCCTCACCATGGCTGGCGCCTCATACACGGACACCGGGTCACCTACTGCGCCGTCTCCGTGGGTGAGCGGTCGGAGCAGGTGACCGGCCTCTCCGTCTCCGCGCGCGGAATGTCGTGGCCCCCTTCATCGAGCGTCGCGACCCGCAGCGGGTTCGTGATAGGGTGCTCAGCATGGGGGGTCCCGCGGTCGGGCCGCCGCCGCGAGGCCGGCGCCCGGGCGCGCCGAGATCGGTGACTCGCGAAGGACCCTCGATAGAGCATGAAGACATCGATTGTGCGACGCCCCCCCGGCCGGCTCACCGCCGCGGCGTCGCCTGTCCTCGCCTCGGCTCGCCAGCTCGGGCCTTCCATCGCGCGGCGCGCGCCGCGAGGGGGCGCGCCGGCCGCTCCGCTTCAGCCACGGCGACCCAGGGTGGATGCCGTGGAAGGTTCACCGACAAGCACGTACGCGCTCGACGACGCTGGACGGCTCGCGCTTTGGCCATGGAGATGTGCGCGCGCGTCCTGGAGGAGTGAATGATAGATTCCAGTGAAGCCGGCACAATCCTGATCGTTGACGACAACCCGCGGAACCTGGGGCTCCTGTCCGACACCCTGACCGGCTCAGGGTTCGAGGTCGCCGCAGCGGTGGACGGGCTACGTGCGATCCGGCTCGCGAAGGAAGGGATGCCCGATCTCATCCTGCTCGACGTGAAGATGGATGGGATCGATGGATTCGAGACCTGCCGCCGGCTGAAGAGCGACCCGACCACGAGCGCGATCCCGGTCATCTTCATGACGGCGAGCACGGACCTCTCCTCGGACAGGGTGAAGGGCCTGAACCTCGGGGCCGTCGACTACCTCGCCAAGCCGTTCCTGGACGAGGAGCTGCTCGCGCGCGTCCGGGTGCACACGAAGCTCCGGAAGCTGACGAAGAGCCTCGCGGCGCAGGTGGACGAGCGCCTCGCGGCGGAGTCGGCGCTGCAGCGGCTCACCCACGAGCTGGAGCGGCGCGTCGCCGAGCGCACCGCCCAGCTGGAGCGGGCGCTGGAGGGGCTCACGCAGGCGCAAGCCCAGATGGCGACGGTCATCCGCGCCGCCCAGGCGGTCTCGGGCGAGATGGTCCTCGACGACCTGCTCGACCGGCTGATGCGGCTCACGCTCGAGCACGCCAGCGCGCGCAAGTGCGTCCTCGTCCTCTCGCGCGAGTCCGGGCTGGTCATCGAGGCCTCGATCGCGCGGGATCCGGACACGGTCCGGCTCGGGCTCTCGACCCCGCTCCAGCCGGACGCCGATCTCGCCGTGTGCGTCGTGGAGGAGGTCGCGAGGACCCGGGAGTCCGTCTTCCACTGGGACACGAGCCGCGAGGCTCGCCTCGCCGGCGCGCCTTACCTCGAGGGGAAGCCCCCGAAATCGATCCTCTCCCTGGCCATGATCTGCCAGGGCGAGCTCATCGGGGTCCTGTACATCGAGGGCGACGCGACGCCGGAGCCGCTGTTCGCGGCGCAGCTGGAGACGCTCGGGCTACTCGCCTCCCAGGCGGCGATCGCCGTGAAGAACGCCCTGCTCTACGCGCACCTGGCGGAGATGACGTCCGCGCTCCGGCGCTCGAACGAGCGCCTGGAGACGGAGGTGGCGCGCCAGACCGAGGAGCTCCGCCGGACGAACGAGCGCCTGCAGCTGGAGCTCACGGAGCGCGCCCGGGCCGAGGACGCGCGCGCGGCGCTCCAGGCGGAGATCATCCAGGCGCAGAACGCCCGCCTGGCGGAGCTCTCCACGCCGCTCATCCCGATCACCGATCACATCATGGTGATGCCGCTCATCGGCACGATCGACTCCCCGCGGGCGCAGCAGGCGCTCGAGGCGGCGCTGAACGGCGTCCAGGCGAACCGGGCGCAGGTCGTCATCATCGACGTCACCGGGGTGACGGTGCTCGACTCCGCCGTCGCGAGCACGCTGATGAGCACGGCGGCGGCGCTGCGGCTGCTCGGCGCGAGGACGGTGATCACCGGCATCCGCGCCGAGCTGGCGCAGACGCTCATCGACCTCGGCGTCGACCTCAGCACCGTCGTCACCAAGGGGACGCTGAAGAGCGGCATCAGCTACGCGCTGAAGCAGGCCGGAGACGGCGCGCAGCGGCTCTGACCCGGCGCCACGGCCCTCCACCGGACGGCCTGCTCCCGAGGAGCGCTCGATAAGACGAACGAGCGCGCCTGTCGCTGCATCCACATCGACCATCGAGACAAGTCAGCGCCCGGCGGACAGCTGCGCCGCCATCGCCGGGCCGGCGAGGGCCGCCCGGTACCCGAGGTAGCGCCCGAACCCGCGCATCGCCTGGTTCCACTGCTTGGGCTGCTTCACCCGCATCTCCTTCACGCCGACGTCGGCCAGCGCGTCTCCCACGGCGATCCACCGCGGATCGCGCGTCAGCGCGTAGGCCGCGCCGAACACGGGCACGATCAGCAGGTTGAGGTCGGCGGTCCCGCTGTCGTCGTACGCGTCCGTCTCGCAGCCCCACAGGTAGCGGAAGGCGCGCCGGTCCGAGGTGAGCGCGCGCTCCTCCAGCCAGCCCGCCGCGCGCGCGACCACCTCGCGCACCCGCGGGTCGCCGGTGAGCGCGCGGTAATCCATGAGCGCGTCGACGAGCAGCGCGGTCATGAACGGCGAGCCGCCCCGCGGGCCGCGCTCGCACTCCGACGGGTCGGCGCGGTGGATATCGTGCTCGAACGCGCCCGACGCGCCCTGCTGCTGCCACGCCACGGCGCGGTCGGCGAGCCCGCGCACCGCCGCGAGGAGCTCCGGCCGCGGGTCGAGCGCGTAGTAGCTCGACAGGGTCATCATCGCCCAGGCCATGTTGCGCTCGGTCACGCGCAGCACGTCCTCCTTGCCGCCCGTCAGCGCGGCGAGGTTCTGCCGGAGCGCCTCGCCCGTCGCGAGCACCGCCTCCTTCGCCGCCGGATCGCCGGTGAGCAGGTAGTCGTCGAGCATCCCCTGGCCGAGCGTGCGCCGGAGGACCTCCCATGCGAGGGGCTTCGCCGGCGTCCAGTCCTCCGTCGCGCACACGTGGACCGCGAGCCGGCGGTCGGGCGAGAACCTGAGCTCGTGCTGCCGGTACCAGACGGCCTCGGCGCGCGCGCGCCGGTAGCGTGAGGCGTCGCCGTTCCGCAGGAAGCGCTGGTAGAGCGCGTGCGGGCCGTCGTAGTACGTGCGGTGCGGTCCGGAGCAGCTGACGCCGTACGAGTCGTACGCGGGCGTCATGCGGTCGAGCCCGCGCTCGATGCCGCTCTCGAACCCGGGGAAGCGGCGGTCGTCCATCGCGGGCAGCTGCGGCCCGCACACCTCGCTGGCCGCGTACCACGACGGCGGCAGCACGGCGGCGATCGGGCCGTCGGGGTTGGGAAGGAGCGCCTCGTCGAGCACCGCGGCCGGGGCGACCGCCGCGCCCGCCCGCTGCCCGGGGGAGCCCGCCGGAGCGCGGGACCGCGGCGCGCCCGCCGGGTCCTCGCCGGGCGGAGCGCTCTTTGCGGGGCGCGGAGGCGCGCCGTACTCCAGCGTGTAGATCGCCCGCTCGCCCGGCGCGAGCGCGGCGCGGAACGCGACGAGCGCGCTGCGGATCGAGCCGTCCAGGGGCCAGACCGCGAGCGGCCTCGCGCGCAGCGGGATCGGGGCGCCGCGCCCGTCGCGCAGGCGGAGGAGGCGGACGTCGCGCAGCGCGCCCGGCGCGAACGGCGCGCCCGCCGATACGTCGGCTTGCGCCGGCAGCGCCGCCCCGGGCGGGCGCTTCGCCGGCGCGCTCGGCGCGGCGTCGGCGACGAGCAGCAGCGGGACCGATCCCTCGGCCGGCGGCGCCGGGCGCGCGGCGGCGTGCGCCTCCAGGACCGCCCGCACGCGCGGCTCCACACGGCCCGCCGCGGGCCCCCGAGCAGGCGGCCGGCCGCAGCTCGTCCAGAGGAGCGGCGCTGCGAGGAGCAGCGCCGCGAGCGGGCGGCGGGCGGCGGGCCTCGCCTGTACGCGCTGCGCATCCATGCCGCATCCGATGCTCCGCGCCCGCCGCGCATCGCGGCAGCGCCATCAGCGCGCGGCCGCCATGAGGGGTGGTGGCCGGATTGGAACATGAAGGCGGGGAGGCGGGAAGAAAAGATCAATAATCTTCCTGCCTTCCCGCCTTCATGTGAATCACTCCGAGGCAAATTGGGCCACCACCCCATGAGGCGGGCCGTTCGGCAAGGCGCGCTCGCCCGGTCGCGCTCGCGGTGCGTCGAGCTCGCTCGACAGGCCGTATTTTCAAGAGCCCCGGGCCCTCGACGGCATCGAAAAGGAACCTGCTGCGATGCTGTGGGGTGTCCTGAGCGTGTTCGTCGGAGCGCTGCTGGCGCCGGCCCTCTATCGCGGGCTCGGGCGCCCGGCCGGCTGGCTCCTCGCGGCGCTCCCGCTCGGCGTGCTCGCGCTCGCGATGCAGCTCGTGCCGAGGCGCTTCGCCGAGGGGGAGGCTCATCAAGCGTCGCTGCCGTGGATCCCGTCGCTCGGCGTGGAGCTCGCGGTGAGGCTGGACGGGCTCTCGCTCGTGTTCCTCGGGCTCATCTGCGGCATCGGGGCGCTGATCTTCGTGTATGCGAGCGAATACCTGCGCTCGCACCCGCGGCTCGGGCGGTTCTACGCCTATCTGCTCCTGTTCACGGGATCCATGGCGGGCCTCGTGCTCGCCGACGACGTCATCTTCCTCTTCGTGTGCTGGGAGCTCACGAGCGTGAGCTCGTATCTCCTCATCGGGTGGGACCACGAGCGGCCGGAGGCGCGCAAAGCCGCCTTGACGGCGCTCCTCGTGACGGGCGGCGGCGGGCTCGCCATGCTCGCGGGCCTCGTCCTCCTCGTCGTGGTCACCGGACAGACGCAGATCTCGCGGTTCTCGGGGGGCGTCGTCCGCGATAGCCCGCTCTACCTGCCGATCCTGCTCCTCGTCCTCGCGGGAGCTTTCACGAAATCGGCGCAGGTGCCCTTTCATTTCTGGCTCCCTCGGGCGATGGAGGCGCCCACGCCGGTCAGCGCCTACCTGCACTCGGCCACGATGGTGAAGGCCGGCGTCTATCTCCTCGCGCGCCTGCATCCCACGCTGGGCGCGACGCGCGAATGGTACCTCGTCGTGACGGGCTTCGGCGCCGCCACGATGGTGGCGGGCGCGGTGCTCGCGGTCACGCAGAGGGATCTCAAGCGGATCCTCGCCTACTCGACCGTGAGCGTGCTCGGCCTCCTCACGATGCTCCTCGGCATCGGGACCCGGGCGGCCGTCTCCGCGGCGGTGGTCTATCTGGTTGCGCATTCGCTGTACAAGGGCGCGCTCTTCATGACCGCGGGGACGCTGGACCACGAGACCGGAACTCGCGACGTCACCCGCTTGCGGGGCCTCGCGCGGCGGATGCCGATCACCGCGACGGCGGCCGTGCTGGCGGCGATCTCGAGCGCGGGGGCGCCGCCCCTCCTCGGTTTCCTGTCGAAAGAGCTCTTCTACGAGGCCGTCCTCGCGCCGCCCTCGATGGCGGCGATCCTCGCCGGGGCCGCGGTCCTGTCGAGCGCCCTCCTGGTCGTGGTGAGCTTGCTCGTCGCCCATCGTCCCTTCTTCGGGGGTCCCCCGGCGGCGCCCGCGCTCCCCCACGAAGCGCCGCTGTCCCTGTGGCTCGGCCCGGCCACGCTCGCGGCGGCGAGCCTCGTCTTCGGGGTGGCGCCGCGACTCCTCGGCGACCTCCCGGGCGCGGCGGCGACCGCGATCCTCGGCTGGCCCGCGCCGCTCGAATTGCACCTGTGGCACGGCCTGACCCCCGTGCTCGGGCTCAGCGTCGCGACCCTCCTCGCCGGCCTCGGGCTCTTCCGCGTCCTCTCCGGCCGCGCAGGGCGCCTCCTCGACGCCGCCGCGCGACTCGGAGCCTGGGGCCCTGCGCGCGTGTACGACGCTGCCTTCGCGGGGCTCCTCCGGTTCGCGGAGTGGCTGACCAGGCGGATCCAGACAGGGCACTTGCGCCGGTATCTGCTCGTCACGGTCGTGACGACGGTCGTGCTCGTCGGCACGCCTCTGCTCCGGAGCCTCCCTTTCACGATCCCGTCGCTCACCGTCGAGCTCCCGGAGCTCGTGCTCGCGGGCGTGATCCTCGCGTCCGCGGCCATGGCGACGCGCACGCAGTCGCGCCTCGCCGTCGTCGCCGCGCTCGGCGCGATCGGCATCTGCGTCATGCTCGTCTACGTGATCTTCAGCGCGCTCGATCTCGCGCTGACGCAGATCATGGTCGAGGTGCTGACGGTCGTCATCTTCGTCCTCGCCCTGCACCACCTGCCGCGCTTCGTGTCCCGATCCCCCGCGCGCGTGTGGATCCCGGACGCGATCGTCTCCGTGATCTTCGGGGCCACCGTGACCCTGTTGATCCTCATGTCGTCGACGCTCTCCCCGGAGCCGATCCTGAGCGAGTTCTTCGTGGACAAGGGATACGCCGAGGCCCACGGGCGGGACATCGTCAACGTGATCCTCGTGGATTTCCGGGCGATGGATACGCTGGGGGAGTCCACGGTCCTCTGCGTGGCCGGGATCGGGGTCTATGCGCTGCTCGCGACCCGTACACGGAAGGGAGCCTGAGCCATGCCCTCCTTGATCCTGCGTACCGCCGCGCCGGTCTTGATGGTGCTCCTGATCATCGTCTCGATTTACGCGCTCCTCCGCGGTCACGACGAGCCCGGGGGCGGGTTCGCCGGCGGGCTCATCATCGCATCGGCGTTCTCGCTCCACGTCCTCGCGTACGACGCCCCCTCGACGCGGCGGCTGCTCCGCGTCTCGCCCCAGACGCTCATGGGGCTCGGGCTCTCGACGATCCTGCTTTCGGGCGTCATCGGGCTCGTGGCCGGCGGTTCCTTCCTGCAAGGCGCCTGGGCCACCGTCCCGGTGCCAGGGCTCGGCGACGTCGCGGTGGGGACGCCGGTGCTGTTCGACGTCGGCGTGTATGCCGCCGTGATGGGCATGGTGCTCATGATCCTCCTCATGGTCGCGGAGATGAATTCATGACGGTCCTCCTCGCGATCGTCGTCGGCGGGCTCTATGCGTCGGGGCTGTTTCTCATGCTCCGGCGCAGCATCGTGAAGCTCGCCTTCGGCCTCGTGCTGCTCGGGCACGGGACGAACCTCCTCATCCTCACGGCGTGCGGCGTCGTCCGCGGCCGTCCCCCGCTGATCCCCAAGGAAGGAGGGGCCTTCCACGCGCCGCCGGCCGATCCCCTGGCCCAGGCGCTGATCTTGACGGCGATCGTCATCAGCTTCGCGGTCGTCGCGTTCGCCGTCGTCCTCCTTCATCGCGTTCATCGGGCCATCGGCAGCGACGAGTTCGACTCTCTCGAATCGACCCGCCCATGAAGGTGCTCCTCGTCCTACCCGTCCTCGTCCCCCTGACCACCGCGGCCCTCTCGCTCCTCTCCTTCCGGCGCGCGGGCAGGCAGCGCGCGCTCGGCCTCGTCGGGAGCGTCCTTCAGCTCGCCGTCGGTGTCGCCTTGCTCCGCGCCGTGCACCGGGGAGGCATTCAATCGACCCAGCTCGGAGGCTGGCCCGCGCCGTACGGCATCACCTTCGTCGTCGACCTCTTCTCGGCGCTGATGGTCCTGCTCTCGGGCGTCATCGCGGTCGTCACGTCGATCTACTCCCTGGCGGACATCGACCGGGAACGGCGGGCGCACGGGTTCTACCTGCTCATGCACGTGCTCCTCATGGGGACGAACGGGGTCTTCGTCACCGGCGACCTCTTCAATCTGTACGTCTGGTTCGAGGTGACGCTGATCGCGTCCTTCGTGCTCCTGGTGCTCGGCAACGAGCGGCCGCAGATGCAGGGCGCGATCAAGTACGTTGCGATGAACCTGATCTCGAGCGCCCTCTTCCTCACCGGCCTCGGCATCCTTTACGGCTCCGTGCACGCCCTCAACATGGCCGACCTCTCCCTCAAGCTGCCGGGCCTCGCGCCGCCGATCCGGTTCACCCTCGCGATGATCTTCCTCGTCGCGTTCGGCATCAAGGCCGCTGTCTTCCCCTTCTTCTTCTGGTTGCCGGACTCGTACCACACGCCGCCCGTGACGGTCACCGCGCTGTTCGCGGGGCTCTTGACGAAGGTGGGCGTCTACGCCCTCGTGCGTATCTTCACCCTCGTCTTCGTGGGCGACGCGGAAGCCACCCACGCGCTCCTCCTCGGGATCGCCGCCTTCACCATGGCCGTCGGCGTGCTCGGCGCGGTGTCCCACCGGGAGGTCCGGCGGATCCTCGCGTTTCACAGCGTGAGCCAGGTCGGCTACATGGTCATGGGCCTCGGCCTGTTCACGTTGTCGTCCCTCTCGGGGGCGATCTTCTTCGTCTTGCACCACGCCATCATCAAGTCGAACCTCTTCCTCATCAGCGGGATCATGCAATCCGGCGGGAAAGACGTCCGCCTGGACCTTCAGGGCGGGCTCCTCGCGCGGAGCCCTGGGCTCTCCGCCTGCTTCCTCGTCACGGCCCTCTCCCTGGCCGGCGTGCCGCCCTTGTCGGGGTTCTGGGCCAAGCTCATTCTGGTGCGGTCGGGGCTCGAGGTCGGCTCGCGAGGGGCCGCGGCCGTCGTCGCCACGAGCCTCGCCGTCGGCCTCGTCACCCTCATCTCGATGACGAAGATATGGAACGAGGCCTTCTGGAAGCCCGCGCCCGTCGACGCCGACCTCGCCCCGCGCGAGAGCGGGACGCGGCGTCGCGCGCTCCGGTACGCGCCTGTCGTCTTCTTGACCGCGCTGGGCTTCACGGTCGGGATTGCGCCCGAGCCGCTCCTCGACGTCGTCCGGCGGGCCGCCGCGCAGCTCGCCGATCCGACCCAATACGTGCGCACCGTGCTGGGGGACGGTCGCCCGTGAGAGCCCTCGTCCTCAACCTGTTCCTCGCGATCGTCTGGGTGAGCCTGACCGGCCGTGTCACCGCGGGGGGCCTCGTGTTCGGCTTCCTCCTCGGGTACCTCTTGCTCCTCGGGCTCCGGGGCCTGATCGGCCCCACGACCTATTTCGAGAAGCTGCCAGGGGTGCTGTCGTTCATGCTCTTCTACATGAAAGAGATGGTGCGGGCGAACCTCAGGGTCGCCCGCGACGTCATGTCGATCAGGCGAAAGAGCCGTCCCGGCATCGTCGCGGTCCCCCTGGATCTGACGACCGATCTCGAGATCACCGTGCTGACGTTCCTCCTCGCCCTGACGCCTGGCACCTTTGGCCTCGACGTCTCGAGCGACCGCACGGTCCTCTTCGTCCACGCGATGTTCGTGGAGAGCGCGGACGCGCTGCGCGCGACCATCAAGAACGACCTCGAGCGCCGCGTGAAGGAGCTCTTCCGGTGACCCCGCTCTTGCTCGTCGCGATCGCCGTCGTCACGGTGGCGTTCGTCGTCGCGTTCATCCGCCTCCTGGTCGGGCCGAGCCTCCCCGACCGCGTGGTCGCCATGGACCTCATGGCGACGGTCGGCGGCGGGGGTATCGCCCTCTACGCGATGGTCACCGACCATGGCGTCCTCCTCGACGCGGTGATGGTGTTGTCGCTCATCTTCTTCCTCGGCACCATCGCGTTCGCGTATTACCTCGAGCGCCAGGGGGAGACGTCGTGATCCTCGATATCGTCGAGGGCGCGCTCCTCGTGATCGGGTGCGTCTTCATGCTGCTCGCGGCCGTGGGCATCCTGCGCATGCCGGACCTGTTCACGCGTCTCCAGGTGACATCGAAGGCCTCGGTGTTCGGGATGATGTGCATCCTCTTGGCTTCCGCCCTTCATTTCGACGACCCGGCCGTCACCACCCGGGCCCTCGTCATCATCGCCTTCGTGGTGCTGACGATGCCCGTGGCGACGCACTTGCTCGCTCGCGCCGGTTACACGACCAACACGCCCCTCTCGCCCGAGACCGTGGTGAACGAGCTCGCGGGGCATTACGATCCGACGACCCACACCCTCGCCGGCGCAGAGCCGAGGACCCGCACGTTCGAGCTTGTGCCCGGGGCCGCCGTCGTCGGCAAGCGTATCGCCGAGCTCGGCCTGCCTGGAGGCGCGCTCATCCGCGCCATTCACCGGGAGGGCGGGACCGTCGTGCCCCGGGGCCAGACGATCCTCGAGGTCGGCGACAGGCTCGAAGTGCTCGTGGAGCCGTCAGAGCTCGGCCGCGTGCGCGAAATCTTCGATGCCTAGCGACGCGCGGCGCCGCGCCGGCGGGAGGCGCGGGCACGCGCCGGCGGGTTGAGCGGCGTCCTGCGCAATTCGAGCAACTCAAGGCGACGCTCGGCGCGATCTGAGCTCGTGACGCTCGTGTACCCGTCATCACGGCTTGTAGCTGGGTAGCTCGATCACGTAGGTGTCGACGGTATCACCGTTGCCCCAGTCGCTCCCGAACACGGCGCGCGTGCCGCTGGGGCTGGGCACGGTGTGCGGCTCGGCCCAGTACGGCTCACCGAGGTTGGTGTTCTCCTTGCCCCAGCTCCGGTGGCGACCAATCCGGCAGACCTTGCCCGTGCTCGTGTCGGCGATCAAATTCTCCATGTCGAGCACCCCTGCGCCCGACGCATCGCCGATCGACGACACGAGCACCCATCCCGGCTGCTTGTACGCCATCCCCGAGATGTGACCTGTCGGTGGATAGGGCCACCCCGTCTCCGGCCCGATGATCACCTTCGAGGTGCCCTCCGCAAGATCCCATGTCACGAGGAGCCCGATGTCGGCGTTGCCGCCGGGACCGGGATCGTAGACAGCCCCGTTCCAGGTGTCGTGGCCGTTCACCATGCTCAGCGACGCGTGGCCGTACGGCTCCAGCAGGTCCAGGGTACGCACCACGTTCAGCCGCGGATCGGTCACGCCGCCGCTGTCGCTCAGGAACGCGAGCGTCCCGCTCGGCGCGACCTGGGCGGGGTTCTCGTCGAGCTCCTTCCTCGCGAGCACTGTATTCTGGGCGATATCATAGATGAACACCTGTTCGTCGCACCTGAGGCCGATGCGGTTCGAGTCCCACGACATGAACAGCGGGTCGCTGCCCGCGCTCGCACCGCCCGAGCAGAAGTCAAACGTCGTCACGACCTCCTTCGTCCCGGCGCTGACGTGGTGACGGATGAAGTCCTTGCCGTCAACGTAGAACAGGACGTCGGGATCAGACGTGTGCCAGTACACCTGCTCGATGTCCGCCGGCGAGATGTCGAGCGCCTTGATGAGCCGGTACGTCTTGCCGTCGTAGAGCTGGTGCTCGCCGGCTGCGACCGAGAAGAGGATGAGCCTCGACTCGTCCGCGTTCCACGCCGAGATGGTCGAGTACATCGGCTTGATGACCGGGGCGTTCCCGCCGTCCGGCGCGACCGCCGTGATCCGGCGGATCGTGGTGCCGAACTCGGCGTCGGTGACGGCCTCGCCGAGCGCCGGCTTGGCGAGCTCTGTCATCGGGCGCGCTTCCTTGTCCTGCACGAGACCCGCGCAAAGATCGATCGGCTCGCCCGGGTCCGTGCCGCCCGCGCCCGCCGGGCCGCCCGTCCCAGTCGTGCCGGCGGCGCCCGTCCCCGCGGCGCCGCCGGATTCGGCCGTTCCGCCGGTCCCGCCGTCTCCGGCCGAAGAGCCGCCGTCGGAGCAGGCTGCGAGGAAGGATGAAGAGACAAGGAGGGTGGCAGCGACGCCGATTCTCATGGGGTTTCCTTTGCGCGCGAGCTACGGCGCCTGGCCGCGGCAGCATACCCCGAAGCAACGTCAGGCGTACGCGACAGCGGGAGGCCCTCGCGCGGCTTGGGTTCCCGCTGGAAGCTCCGGAATGCCGAGCGCGCGATCCCAAGGAAGGGATGGCGCCCCGGAGCGCAGCGCCAACGTCGCAAGGGCCGTCCGCCCGGGGCCCGTCCAGGACACCCCGGATCCGCCATCGTCACCGCGCACGCCATGCAGCGCAGGCGCCGCGGGCCGGGCGCGCTATCGTCCCGGCGCGCTCGCAGGCGCGAAGGAGAAGCGAAGATGCTCGGATGGCGATGGCTCGGAGCGCTCTGTCTCGCCGGGATGCTCTCGGGAGCGACCGGCTGCAAGAACAAGAACGAGCGCTGGGAAGGGGCGCAGGAGGCCGCCGAACAGCGCGCCGAGGAGAAGGCCAAAGGTGACGCGCCCAGGGCGGTCGAGGGCGGCAAGCTGAACGCCTTCTTCCCGGCCGACGGCGTCGATGGGCTGAAGCGCACCTTCGAGCAGGAGAAGGACGGCTTCGTGCAGGCCAAGTACGCCAAGGAGGGCGCCGAGGCCACGCTCTCGATCAGCGACCTCGTCCAGAACGAGGACGCTCGCAAGAAGTTCGCCGACGCCACCGAGAAGCTGGGCAGCGACCCGCTGACCACGGTGGGCAAGAACCAGACGACGGCGCTCGTCGCCAACCGCTGGCAGATCAAGGTCTCGTCGCAGGCCATGGATCACGCCGCTCGCAAGGCCCTGCTCGAGAAGTTCGATCTCGGCGGGCTGCGTTCCTTCAATCCCCCCACCAAGTAGCCACCGGAGAGAGCCCATGAGCGACAGCGACGACCCCATCTTCAAGCTGGTCAACGACCTGCCCGGCACCAGCGTCACCGGCGCCGTGCTCCACGCCCTGGACTGGATCGCCCCCGGCCAGTGGAAGAACATCACCAACTTCGACGAGCTCATCGCCGACGAGACGGGCGAGAGCGACCAGGGCCTCGTCCAGCAGGTCGGCCAGCGCGCCATCCAGCTCTACACCGACGCGTCGAACGGCTACCAGAAGGCGGTCTGGTGCTTCCAGATGGTGGACAGCCTGGACAAGACCATCGCCGCCGCCTCGGCGGTGAACCTCATCGGCCAGAAGCTCGATCTCGGCTTCCTGAAGGCCATCACCCCGCAGCCGGAGGCGGCGCAGGCCGTGGACGCGGGCGTCAAATTCGCGTGCGAGCTGGCCTCGTTCGTGTTCGTGAACGGCATCCCCGGCGACGGGGTGGCCGACTTCGCCAGGGCCATCGGCAGCTACGGCAAGAGTGACGTCATGCGCCTGGCGGCCTTCGCGGCCATCGACTGCGTGTTGCCGCTGGGGCCGAACTTCCTGGAGAAGATCACCGCCGCCGTCTCCGGCTCGGCGCTCACCGAGAGCAAGCTCTACAAGGCCGTGGCCAGGTTCCTGCCCGGAGGCGGCCCCGAGGAGCACAAGGCCCTCATCCAGAAGAACCTCGAGCAGGCCGGCGGCAAGGTCACCCAGCTGGTGCAGGAGAAGGGCATCACGCAGGCCGGCGTCCTCGACAAGGTGCGCGAGCACATCGCCTTCTCGGACGACAAGCTCGACGTGGTGGCCGCGGCGCTCGACGTGATGACCAGCTACTACGAGCACACCGGCATCCAGTCGGTGGCCCGGCGGGTCATCTCCCGCGCCTACTCCGAGATCTGAGCGCGACGCGGCGCGGACGGACCCGGCGCGCCGGAGCGAGAACGACCGGCGCGTCCGGGGGGCGCCGTTGCGGACGTGCCGGACGGGCCGGAACGGCGCGCTCGAGGTGGCGGGGGCACGGGCGGCTCCTCGCCATGGCGTCCGCGGGCCCGTCGGCATCTCACGAAGCGGACCGCGGCAGTGCTAGGGTGCCCCGCGTGCCGACGATCTTCACCAAGGGCGATCTCCTCAACACCCCGGACCTTCACGCGTACGCGCACGGCGTGAGCTGCGCGGGCGAGATGGACACGGGCATCTCCGTCGCGTTCAAGAAGCGCTGGCCGGGCCTGCTCCCGGCGTTCGAGCAGCGGCGCGCCGAGCGGAAGCTCCAGCTCGGGGAGGCCTTCGTCTGGAGCGAGGGCGGCGACACGGTGTACAGCCTCGCGATCCAGGAGAGCGCGACGAAGAGGCCCACGCTCGCCGCGCTCGAGCGCTCCCTCGCCGCGATGGTGACGCACGCCGCCGGGGCGGGGATCGAGCGGATCGGCGTCCCGCGCGTGGGCGCCGGCAAGGACGGCCTCGAATGGCTGCGCGTCAAGAGCATCCTGGTGAAGGTCGCCAACGACAAGCCGGTCACGCTCGTGGTCTACGAGCAGTTCGTGCGCGCCCCGGGCGCCTGACGCCAGCGTCGGAGCCGGCCTCCAGGTCGTCGCCTCCGTGCATCGCGCTCCGCGATCCACGCCGAGGGGTCGTGTGCCTCGCCGACCCTCGCGGCGCGGCGGACGCCTCCGCCGCGCGCGCTTCGCGGTCCCGTGGCACGCTGGCCGCGAAAAACTGCCGCAATGCTGCTATGGTGCGCGCCATGATCAAAGAGACGACGGTCACGGGCTTCACGCTCAAGGGACGAGAGATCCTCTCCTCGTACGCCAACTTCACCATCGAGGGTGAAGTCACGGCGAAGGTCACGCGCGGGGAGGAGACGTGGACCATCACCGAGCGCAACGGCATCCCCAAGGGGACGTCGGACGGTGAAAACGAGGCGGTGTACATCCCGAACGACAAGGCGATCGAGTCCATCGAGAAGAACATCGCGCCGCTGCTCCCGAAGAAGGTGGTGATCAAGAGCCCCAGGGATCTGCTGGACGCCGCCGCGGCGTTCGACCTGGAGCTGGTCAAGCGCGCCGGCCACAACAAGAAGGTGTGGGGCGGGAACGCGTGCCTGGCCGCGTCCACGGCCTTCTTCCAGACGTTGCTGAAGGCGAGCGGCTACGAGGCCTGGGAGATCTTCACCACGGACCAGCTCCGGACGTTCTACTTCCCCAACATCGCCTTCAACATGGTGTGCGGCGGCGAGCACGTGCCCGGCACCAAGCAGGACATCCAGGAGATGTTCTTCTTCGCCATGAAGGCCGGCTCGCTCAAGGAGGTCTTCGACACCGGCACCAAGTTCTTCCGGCAGTTCGAGAAGAACCTGGTGCGCGACGGGCTCCCGACCGGCACGGCCAAGGAGCGTGGCTTCGTGTTCCCGGTGAAGGACAACTTCGAGGGGCTGAGCCGGATCAAGGAGTGCGCGGGCCAGCTCGGGCTCGGGCTCGCCGAGTACGCGATCGGCACCGACAACGCCTTCAGCGAGGTGCAGAAGGGAGAGGAGCTGATCGCCCAGGGCATGTACGACATGCGCTTCTCCGGCACCGGCAAGAAGACGCGCGAGGAGCTCGTCGAGTTCGACGGTACGGTCGTGAACAGCGCCGACAACTTCGCCACCATGGAAGACCCCGGCTCCGAGCACGACGTGGCCGCCCACAAGCTGATGAACGCCCGCTTCGGCGATCGCGTGCAGATCGTGCTCGACGATCTGGTGGTCACGCAGCTGCGCTTCATCATTCCCTACCTCTGCGGCAAGAAGCGCGAGGAGCGCGCCGGCAACAGCGTGCTGATCAAGCTCAACCAGGCCGGCACCTTCACCGAGACGCGCCTCGCCATCGAGGTCGTGCTCGGGCTGGCCGACGCGAAGCAGGTCGAAGAGTTCCTGACCGCGCGCGGCGACCTCTCCTGGATCCTCGAAGAGTGTCAGAAGGTGGGCGTCAAGAGCCTGGGGGAGGCGCTCGACAACATCAAGGCCTGTGGCTTCTCCGCGTTCGTGTCGCATCGCTCCACCGAGGGCTCGAGCGAGTTCTTGCCCTACCTGCCGCTGATGTACGGCTCGCTCACCCGCAAGCTGTGGTTCAAGGCGGGCGCGCCGAACGGCGAGCGGAACCTCCAGAACTACAATCCCATGCTCCGCGCCGAGGAGCAGATGCGCGCCCGCGGCATCAAGACCGAGGTGGCGGGCTGGGGCGGCTTGCCGGAAGGCGTGAAGGTCCCGGCCGCCGCGCGCTGAGCGGTCCCCACGAACGCCGGGCTCCGGGTCTGCCGCCGGGAGCCCGGCGTCGGCTTCCCCGCCAGTCGTCGATCGACGCGGGAGCGGCCCCACGGGCCGTCGGTTCGCTGGCGCGATGTCGTGACATGGCCATCGATCCCGGCATGACGCCGTCTCGGCCGGAGACGGCGTGATCCTGCGATGCGCGCCCGGAGATTCCGGCTCGACGGCGCGGGGGCCGAGGTTATGGTGCGACCCCGCAGCGCAATCGGGCCGACCCGGGGAGGTGAAGATGAGCCAGGCAGAGCGACAGGACGCAGCCACCTATCGCGTCATCGTCGATCACGAGCAGCAGTACACCGTCTGCCCTGTCGAGCGCGCGATCCCGCGCGGGTCGCGGGAGGCCGGCAAGCAGGGCTCCATCATCGAGTGCCTCGCTTATATCGAGCAGGCATGGGAGCGCCTGCGCGCCCCGGTGGAGGGGTGCGCCTCGGCGGCGCGAAGCGCGGTTGCTCGAGGAATGACAAACTGCATGACGCGTGACGTGCATCCGTGACACCCGTGTCGCTCCTGATGACAGGAGCGGCGCCCCGGAGGATGAATTCGTCATCTCTGCTGGCAGTTGCGGTGCGAGCCGGTGCTGAGCGCGGTCCCGTGGATCCGAGTCACGGCGGGCCGGACCTCGTGATAAGCGTCCCGCACCATGCAGGCGCCCGACACCGACCCCACCGCGCCCTCGGAGCCGCTCCAGGACAGCGCCCCGCCAGCCCCGCCAGCGGCCCCGCTGCCGGCGGAAGCCCCCGCGCACCGCAGCCCCGAAGCCAGCCCCGCTCGCGGCGCCGCCTCCCCGCCCTCACCGCCTCGCCGCTGGGCCGTCGGCCTGCTCAGCGCCCTCCACGCCCCCGTCTTCGCCTGGGCCGCGCTCGTCCTCCCCTTCCGGTCGTGGACGCTCTTCGCCGTGGTCACCGCCGCGCTCGCGCTGCTCCACGCCGCGACCGCCGCGCTCTCGCTCCTCCCCCACCCGCTCGCGCCGCGCGCGTTCCGGGTCGCGTCGTTCGTCTCGCTCGGCTACCTCGCCCTCCTGAGCTACGGCCTCCTCTCGTCGGCCGTCTACGTCGCCTCGCTCAACCGCGGCCTCGGCACCGGCATCGCGGCCGCGCTCCTCGCGGTCTGGGCGGTCGTCGCGCTCCTCACCCTGCCCTTCGCTTGCTGGGGCGTCGCCTCGACCGGCGGCCTCCCTGCCCTCCGGCGGCGCTCTTCCCCGCGCGCCGCCGTCGCCGCGATCGCCTCCGTGGCGGTTCTCGCCGCGCTCGCGCTGCTCTTACGCCACCGGACCGCCAAGGCCGATGTCCTCCCGGTGCCCGGCGGCGCCCCGTCCGGCACCGGGGCCGCGCTGCGCGAGGCGCTCTCGGGCTTTGACGACCTCCCCGCGGCGCCGGCCAGGGCGCCGTCGCTCATGACCACGGCGCCGGCCGCGTGCGCCGCGCCCCCCGAGCCCGGTCGACCCACCCTCGTCGTCACCCACCTCGCGCACCTCGCGCACCTCGCCAAGGCGCGCGAGCCCCAGCGCGCCGACGCCACCACCCGCTGCCTCCAGCCCGCGCCCGGCGAGGACGCCGCCGCGGCGCTCGCCGACGCGCTCGCCGGCGCGCTCGCCGGCGCGCTCGCCGGCCCCCTCAAGATCGACGTCGTCTCGGCCGTGCAGCCGCTCGGCTCCCCCGGTCCTGGCCTCGCCGGCCTCTCGCTGCGCCCAGGGCTCGACGGCATCTGCCTCGCCGGGCGCTGCCTCATGCCGTGGCAGCTCATCGCGCTCGACGCGTTCAGCACGAACGCCCCGCTCGCCGGCGTCCCCGACTTCCGCTTCGGCGTGGACCTCGCGGTCCTGCGCCGCGCCCTCGGCGAGCCCGCGCCGCCCGGCGCCGGCGGCCCCGACGGCCCCGCCGTCGCGCGCGCCGACGACGCCGCGCTGCGGAGCGGCCTCCTCCGGATCGAGACGCTGAGCTACGCCGTCGATCGCGCGGGCGCGCTCCACCTGCTGTCCCGGATCGGCGAGCCCGGGGTCCAGCTCACCGAGGCGACCGCCCGGCAGGCGGCGGCCGCGGCGCAGCGCTACATCCTCGGCGCGCAGCGGAAGGACGGCATGTTCCGCTACATCGTCGATCCGTTCACCGGGCGCGCCTCGTTCGACGGGTTCTCGATCGCGCGGCAGGCCGGCACCACGCTCGCGCTGTGCGAGCTCGGCGCCGGCGCCGAGGGCGCGCCGGCGCCGGCGGAGCTCAGGACGGCGGTGCAGCGCTCGCTCGGGATGCTCGCGAAGCTCGAACGCCGGGCCGGCGCGGGCGACGCTGTCGGCGCGCTCTTCTACCCCGCGGACAGCCGCGGGATGGTCGCGAACCTCAACCCCACGGCGCTGAGCCTCGTCGCGTTCCTCTCGTGCCGCGACGCCGTCCGCGACGCGCGCGACGTCGTCAGCGGCGCGCCCGGCGCGCACGACGCCCTCATCGGCCGGCTCGCCCGCATGGTCCTCGCGACGCAGCGGGACGACGGCGGCTTCGCGCCGCAGCTCGACCTCGCGCGCGTCGCGCCCGTCCTCGGCCCGACGCAGCTCTACGAGGGAGGCCAGTCGGTGCTCGCGCTGGCCCTGCTCGAGGAGCTCGCCGCCCGCGAGCCGCTCCCCGAGCTCCCGCCCGCGGCCGAGGTGCGCGCCGCCGCCGACCGGGCCATGGACTACTACGCGAACCGCTACTGGGACCATTTCGCCAGTGATTTCGTGTACATGGAGGAGAACTGGCACTGCCTCGCGGCGCGCGCGGCGCTCGGCCGCCACCGCCGCGACGACTACGAGCGGTTCTGCCTCGACTACGTCGCGTTCAAGTCGCGGCTCGTGCTCGACGACGAGAGCGACGTGGCGCCCGATCTCGTGGGCGGCTACGGGTTCGGCAACGTGCTGCCGCCGCACAACACGGCGACGGCGGGGTTCGGCGAGGCGCTGGCCGCGGCGATGGCGGTCAAGGCGGCGCGCGGCGAGGATCTCGCGCGGGATCGAGCGCTGATGGAGCGGGTGCTCGGGTTCCTCGTGCGGCAGCAGTGGTCGCCCGCGACCTGCTTCGCGTGCAGCCGCGACGTGGTCATCGAGGGCGGCTTCAGCGAGAGCATGGCGTCGCCCCGCATCCGCATCGACTACGTGCAGCACGCCTGGGCCGCGCTCGGCCACGGGGGCAGGGAGCTGGGGCTCCTGCCGGGGCGGAGCGCCCCGCTGGCGGGGCCGCTGTGAGCGCGGGCGCGGAGGGCGGCCCGGGCCAGGGCGCGGGCGCTCGCTGGGCCGACCGCAGGGCCTACGCGTACGGCGTGACCGCGGCGCTCTTGCTCCTGATGCTCGCGCCGCTGTTCCGCCGTCCTCCCGTGGACAGCTTCCCGCTGTCGACCTATCCGATGTTCTCGTGGGGTCGCCACGACGCCCGCACCACGGTGGAGCGCGCCGTCGGCGTGGACTCCCGGGGTGGCCGGCGGCCGATCCCGCCGCGGCTCGTCGGCAGCGAGGAGGTGCTGCAGGCCAAGGCCACGCTGGCGCAGAGCATCCGGCAGGGCGCCCGCGCGACGCGCGCGCTCTGCCGCGGCATCGCCGCGCGCGTCGCCGAGCAGTCCGGCCAGGCGGATCTCGTCTCGGTGGAGATCCGGACCGACACGTTCGACGCGGTGGCGTTCTTCGAGGGGCAGGAGGCCCCGATCGACTCGAAGCTCCACGCGACCTGCAAGGTGGGCGCGCGATGAGGCGGCTCCTCGATCGCCTCGACCGCGCCTTCTTCGCCGAGGCGCCCGCCGAGCGGCTCGCGATCGTGCGCCTCCTGGTCGGCGGCTTCGCGCTCGTCTATCTCTGCGTCCGCGCGGTGCACCTCCAGCGGGTGGGCCACCTGCCCCTGGAGAGCTTCAGGCCGGTCGGCGTTGTCTCGGTGCTCTCCGCGCCGCTCCCCCTCTGGGCGGTGCGCGGTCTGCTCGGCGCTGCGATCGCGGCCGGCGCGGCCTTCGTGGCCGGCTACCGGTTCCGCGTCGCCGGGCCGCTCTTCGGCGCGCTCCTGCTCTGGGTGCTGAGCTACCGCAACTCCTGGGGCATGGTGTTCCACACCGAGAACCTCCTCGTGCTCCACGTCATCGCGCTCAGCCTCGGCGCCGCGGCCGACGCGTACTCGCTCGACGCGCGGCGCGCGCGCGCCGCGGGCGCCCAGTCGACGCCGCCGGCGCCGGACGGCCGCTACGGCTGGCCGCTACGGCTGCTCTGCGCGATCACGGTGACCTCGTATTTCATCGCCGGGATCACCAAGCTCCGGAACAGCGGCCTCGACTGGGTGATGAGCGACATCCTCCGCAACTACGTCGCTTACGACAACGTGCGCAAGATCGCGCTCGGCGACACGCACTCCCCGCTCGGCGGCGCGCTCGTCCGCTATCGCTTCCTGTTCCCGCCGCTCGCGCTCGCCAGCCTGGCCATGGAGCTCGGCGCGCCGCTCGCCCTGTTCAGCCGGCGCGTCGCCGTCGTCTTCTGCAGCGCCGCCTGGCTCTTTCACCTCGGCGTGCTGCTGACGATGGCGATCCTGTTCCCCTACCCGCTGCTCGGCATCGCGTTCGCGGGGTTCTTCGAGCTGGAGAAGATGCGCGATCTGAGGCGACCGCGCCGCGCTGGGCCTGCCTGAGGCGCCCGCGCCGCGCTGGGCCTACTTCTGGAGCGGTCTTCAGCCGAACTGGTACACCGTCCTTCGGTTACCGATCGCGGCGCCATATCGCCGATGTGTTACGAATCGTAGCCTGACGCGGCTGGACGAGGCCGCTCGCGCGCCGACGGGCGCCGATCGCGCGAAGCGCTGTCCTTCGCTTCCGCCCGTTTCGGCGCCGAGGGCGGCTCCGGTGCGGCCCAACCGGGCGTCCTGCGCCGCCGCGTCGCCCGCGGTGAAGGGCTCGCGGCATCACCGGTCCCACCGCACGACCACGCTGCACGCGCTTGTCGACATAAAGAACCTCACGCGTTCCGCTTCCGTATCTGGTGCTCGCCTCGCCTGCCCGACGCAGCGCTCCTCTCCGTGGTCGCGCTCAGGGGCCCCTCCGTCCTCGCGCATGCGCTCACCTCTCGGCCTGACAGCCGCGATCCACGGACAAACACCGCGATGCACGAGAACCGACATTGGCCCATGTAATCTCCGCTCCAGGACTCGTCGCTTGCGCTCCGGTGTGCTTGACAGAACGAAACTGGATGTGATGGCGTATCCCGCGGGGGAGAATGTACCTTCGGATGCTTGCCGAGCCGCATCACATCCGTCGAGCGGGCGTGTGCTCCGCGCCTCGCCGGCGGCGCGTGCGCTGGCTGGAGACCGGGCTGGTCGTGGGGCTCGCGTCCCTCTTCTCCGCCTCGTGCGCGCCGGAAGAACCACATCACCCGGAGAATGCGATCGTCCTCGGGACGCTCCTGCCCTTCTCCGGCAGCGAGTCGGCCATCGGCCGCAACCTCGAGCAGGCGATGTTGCTCGCGGTCCAGGATCTGAACGCCGCGGGGGGGCTCGACGGGAGGCCGTTCCACCTCCGGACCCGAGACAGCCACTCCAGCTCGGAGCGCGGGCTGGAGGGGCTGCTCGAGCTGCTCTTCACGGATCAGGTCCGCTACCTGATCGGGCCGGAAGAGAACAGGCTCGCCCGCGAGATCGCGCGGGAGGTCAAGGCGCTCGACGTGTTCCACATGCTGCCGGGCTACGCCGCGCCCGCCGTCGCGCGCAGCGAGGCGACGGGAGGCTGGATGCGGCTCGCCCCCTCCTCGTTCGACGTCGGTTGCACGCTGGCGCGCATCGCCTTCGACGAGGGCATCGATACAGTGAACACCCTGGCCTCGCGGGACGACTACAACACCACCGTCAGCAGCGAGTTCACGACGCACTTCGCGGCGCTCGGGGGGAGGATCCTCCCCTCGGTGACGTTCGCGTCGGGCCAGCACACGTATGTGAGCGATATCGAGTCCGCCTTCGGCGCCAGCGCCGGCCGGACGCTCCTGGCCTCGTATCCCACCGCCGGCTCGACCATCGTGACCGAATGGGCCGTCTCCGGGCGCCCGGGCACCTGGTTCCTCGGCCCTGCGCTGCGCACCGAGGTGCTCCTCGCCAACATCCCGACAGGCGCCCTCGACGGGTACGTCGGGGTCTCGCCGTCGCTCAGCCTGCGGAGCGAGTGCCGCACGACGACCGAGGGCCCGCAGGCGGTCGACTGCACGTCCGGGAACGCCGCCGCCTTCATCGAGCGCTTCTCCAGCTTCTGGGACGGCGAGGCGCCGCTGCCCGCGGCGCACTTCTATTACGACGGGGTCGTCCTCATCGCGATGGGCCTCGCGTACGCCCAGGCGAAGAGCGGGGTGATCCCGACCTCCGGACACGAGCTGCACGCGATCATCCGCGAGCTCAACGACCCGGCTCACGAGGCGGCCTCGTGGCGCGACCTCCCGGCGGCCCTGACCAAGCTTCGCGCGGGGATACCTCTCCGCTACGTCGGCGCGGCCGCCGAGTACCAGTTTGATGACTACGGGGCGAACAGGCATTACTTCATGCAGCTGTGGACCGTCGACGGCGACGCCTTGGTCGATCTCGCCCCGGTCGCCGTCAGCTGCTTCGGCGGGCGCTGAGCCCGCCGCGCTACAGAGCTTCACGCAAGGGTGCTGCGTACGACAGGACGAACCACGGAGCATGAGGGGGTTATTCATGAACAGGATGGGACGACGCTGGGCGGCGGCCTTCGGGCTCGCGCTGATGACGGCGGCATGCGGATCGGGCGACAGCGCCGGCGAGGGCGAGCAAGTCACGCGCATCCAGCGCGCGCCGACGCCCAGGAGCGAGTTCACCGCGAAGGAGATCGAGGCGACGCTCGACGCGCTCGTCGCCGAGGTCAACGAGGGCGGCGTCGAGCCCATGCAGATGGCGATCCTGCTGAAGGATCTCGGCGGGTTCTTCACGCCGATCACCACGGGGGCGAACCGAGCCATGGGCGAGCTCGGGGTCACGGGGAACGTCGTCGGGCCCAGCGGACAGGGGAGCGATCAGCAGCAGAGGGCGGAGGCGCAGGGCGAGCAGATTGGACAGGCGGTGGCGGAGGGCGCCGAAGGGATCGGTGTCTCGCCCTTCGGCGACGCCATCGCGGCCGGCATCGACACGGCCGTCGCCGACGGGGTTCCTGTGGTGACGCTCGACACCGATGCGAAGGGGTCGAAGCGCTCGATCTATGTCGGGACCATCAGCGAGTCGGCCGGCGTCACGGCAGGAAACACCCTGCTCGCGTTGCTGCCCCCGGCGCCGGGCACGGTGGTGATCCACGGCGCCGACGACCCGGCCTGGGTCGACGGGATGAATCGAATGCTGGGGGCTCGGGGCGTCCTCGAGGACGCTGGTTACACGGTCGTGGTGCGTGCGATCACCTGGTCCCCGCCGGGGGAGGTCGCCGACGTCGAGGCGATGAAAGCCCAGATCGAGACCGCGGACCCGCCCGTCGTGGGGCTGCTCGGCCTGCACAGCGTCTCGTACCGGTGCGCGATGGCCACGGAGGCCGCGGGCGCGACGGAGCTGCCCGTCGTCGCCTTCGACTTCGAACCGAAGACCGTCGAGTACATGCGCCAGGGGCTCATCAAGGCGACCCACACCCAGCGGCAGTATTACGCGGGGTACCTCGTGCCCTACATCCTCTACGGCATCAAGATCATCGGCCTCGACGCGACCAAGGCCATCCTCGCCCCTCGGATGGTCGACGAGAGCCGGCTCAACGTCGGCCTCGACGTGGTCATGCACAACAAGGTCGACGAGTACAACACCTTCCTCGACTCGATCGGCGTGGCTCAGTAGCGGTGCCGTGGCGCGAGGAAGGCCTCGCGCGGCGAGAGCGGGTACTCGAAGCCCGAGTACCCGAGGACCTGGGGTCCGGCCAAAGGCAACGCAGCGCCGTCCCGATGCATGTCAACGATGTCGTCCCGAGCATCCACTCGAGCTCCGGGTGTGAAGCCTCGGAGCGCGTCGCGGTGACACGTCAAACGTGGGTCGGCTCGCCGCTCCCCGGAGGCGCGGCAGAGCGCGTCTGGACCCGGTGACCTGCTACGCGGCCGCTCTCCCGCGGCGGGCTGCGCCGTTTCCCCCTTCGGTGAGCTTCGCTTCGTGCTTTGCGATCCACTTGCGGAGCCGTTGCGACAGAGGTGACCGTCCGTTCTCGTAGTTGGCGATCGAGCTGCGCGCGAGGCCGAGCTTTCCGCCGAGCTCGGCCTGCGAGAGTCCGAGCTTTTCACGAAGCACCTTCAGCGACGTCGAGCCCGTCGCCGCTTGCTCGCGCGCCGGTGCGCTCGGAGCTTGCTCGCGCGCCGGTGCGCTCGAAGCTTGCTCGCGCGCCGGTGCGCTCGGAGGGCGAGGCGGCACAACCTCCATCGGACGCACGCCCCGCTGTCCGCGCTCGACCCCCACCGGCGGCACCTCGGCGTGAGCGCTCTCTGACGCAGCGCGTCGCGTCACGGTAGCTCGGACGCTCGTCGCGCTCCCCCCGATCCCCACGCCGCAGAACGGGCAGTAGTCGAACGCGAGGACCTTGCCCGCGTCAGTGCGGAGTTCGACGCCCTGGATCGAAGCCGCGAGCCCTTGGGCGCGGCGCTCCTCGCTCGACCACCCGTAAACGAGCGAGAGCCCGGGCCCCTCGTGATTTACCGGCAGACCGGCCTGACTCATCCGAAGGCAGACCGTCCTGCCATCGCGTGTGCACTGTCGTCCGATGATGGGCATTGTCATCTCCTCTAGTCGAAGGGGGTGCGAGCGCAGGCCTACCCGGTCGAACTTTTGCGCAGTACTGTTCACCTGTCAAGGTGGATATGAACCGAGTGCGTCGGGCGGAGGCAGGGCGAGCGGTCACGGGCCGCCAGGGTGACGAGGCAGCCGCGGCGGCTCGATCTCCACTGGCTGCACTGGCTGCACTGGCGCTCGTTTTCCGCTTTCCGCTTCCGCCTTCACAGCTGCCTGGCAGCTCCTCTCTTTCCGCGATGAGCCTCCCGCGGTCATGCCCCATCGCTCCGCGAGCCCCCGTGTCGCCGACCTGCCGCGCGAGGAACAGGCTCGCTCGCGTGTGGGCCGCGTTCGCGTCATCGCAGGTCTCGCGGAGCTGCGCGCGGCTCGGGAGCATCGAGCCGTCCGAGAGGTGCGACAACCCGGCGGCCGTTCCGGCCTCCGCGGCGTCGCCGGGCCGGAAGGCCGGCGACGAGCAGGGCCGCCGAGGCGGCCGCGCCGGTGCCTCCCCGGGATGCTCATGACCTTCATGGACGCGACATTGCGCCGGCGGCGAGCGTGTGACTGACACACCGTAGGCGCGGTGGTAGATGTCGAGGGTAGCCGCTCGGACAAACGGCAATCAATTGATTGCGCCAGCGGATGGAGGGTGAGGAGCGCGCGCTCGGATACCCTCAGATTATCACAGGAAACAGGAGATAGGTCATGTCGCACAAGGAGACCGTGTCCATTGTCGGTCTGGGTCAAATGGGCGCCGCGCTGGCGCGCGCTTACATCAACGCCGGTCATCGGGTGACCGTATGGAACCGGACCCACGGCAAGGCAGAGCCGTTTCATGGCCAGGCGAAGGTGGCGGCGACGCCCGAGCAGGCGTGCAGCGAGAGCGACCTGACGATCATCTCGCTGCTCAACTACGAAGCGAGCGACCAGGTCCTCCGCACTCCCCTCGTGGCCGAGGCCGCGAAGGGCCGGACGCTGGTACAGCTGACCAGCGGTACGCCCAAGGACGCCCGCAGCGGGGCGGCATGGGCGTCGGACCTCGGGATCAACTACCTGGACGGGTGCATCTTGGCTTACCCCAGCTACATCGGTGGTGAACAGACGGCGGTGTTCTACTCGGGTCCCAAGGGGCTCTACGACCGCCACCAGGCGACGCTGCGCGTCCTCGGCGGGGCCACCTCCCACGTCGGCGAGCCGATCGGGGCCGCGGCGGCGCTCGACTGCGCTCTCCTGGAGAGCTATTACGGCGCCACGCTGTCGTTCCTGCACGGGGCGGCCATCTGCGCGTCGGAGGAGTTTCCCCTCGACGCGTATTTCGCCAAGCTCCAGGCGATCATGCCGCTCATCTCGATCACCGCCGACATGTGCAAGAAGATGCTGTCTACCGGCGATTTCAAGGGGAACGACTGCACGCTGGACATTCACACGGGCGCCATCGAGCACATCGCGCGTCTCAGCCGGGAGAACAACGTCGACCGGCGCGTCCCGGAGCTCATCCTGTCCTACTTCAAGCGGGCGTTGCAGCTCGGCCACGGCGCCGATGAGATGGCCGCCGTGTTCAACGCCATCCAGGATCAGGGCCGCGGCTGAGCAGCGGTGTAGGGCCCGCTCCTCCGCTTCGGCGAGCCAGAGCCGAGGCCGAGGGCGGCTCGGGCGGACCTGGATTCGCTACACCGCTTCGACTGCCGTGTCGGCGAACGGCTCGCACACGACATAGAATTTCTTCCCGCTCGGATGGATCGCCAGCGTCCCGAAGCGCTTGCAGGCAAAGCACTCTCGCGCGTCGGTCATGTCATCCTCTCTCCGCGGGCAGCGCACCTTCCCTGGCGTGGCGCCATCGCCCTCGACCTCGAGCCACGACAACCTCTCCGGCGCATCCAGACGACGACACATGGCGACCTCCTCCCGCGGCCCTCGGCCGATGACCGGTTCACTGCAAGCCGCGAGCCGGAGAGGGCGCGCCGCGGCTCAGGCGGCGCCGACGAGCGCCCCACGCGCCCGCGCCACGACCCCTCTCAGGAGAGCTGAAGGCGCGCGCGGGTGGGACGCGCAAAGCGTGCGTCGCCGCGCAAACCGCGCATCTCGCGGCGCGCCCGGCCGCCCCTCTCCAGGGAGCAGCGATGGCACATGGCATGCTCCCGTCCCCGACACCATGGCTTCTCCTGCTCAGAAGACGACCGCCCGCTCCGCTGGCAATCTGCCGATCGCGCTTGTCCTCCTCGGGGGCGGCGCCCTGCTCTGGCTCCGCGCCGCGCAGCGCACCCCCGGCGCGCTGGCGCTGCTCCCGGCCGTCGACGGCTGCCTGGCCGTCGGGGTCGTCGGCGTGCTGCTCGCGCTGCTGCACGGCGTCCCCTACCGGACAGCGCTCCTGTCGGTCGCGGCACCGATCGCCGTCGTGCAGCTCCTCGCCAGCGAGCTCGCGGGGTTCTCCTTCCTGCCCGTGCTCGGCGTCGAGCTCACGGCCTTCGGTCTCCTCGGCCTGCCGCTCTCCCGCCTTCCCCGCCGCCGCCGGGCGACTGGCCCGGTCCGCTCGCTCCACACGGCGCACTCGTCGCCTTCATGAGTGAGCGGCGAGCGGCCGGCGCTTCCCGGCGCTCGGCTCCGCGTCAGTCTGCGTGAGTCTGCGTGAGATCGCCCGCTCCGGCCGCGCGCAGGGAGGCGCGGCCGGAGTCGACGGCGCGGATCAGAACTCGAACTTGTCGAACGAGTTCAGGTCCTTGCACGCCTCGACGAGGCGCGCGGCCACGCCCTTCTCGCCGAGGTGGAGCCAGCCGCGCGGGTCGATGTACTTCTTGTTGGGCTTGTCCTCGCCCTCGGGGTTGCCGAGCTGCGACTTCAGGTACGCGCCCTTGTCGTCCATGTACTTCTTGATGGGCTGCGTGAAGGCCCACTGCGTGTCCGTGTCGATGTTCATCTTGATGACGCCGTAGGAGACCGCCTCGCGGATCTCCTCGCGCGACGAGCCGGAGCCGCCGTGGAACACGAAGTCGACCGGCTTCGCGCCCGTCTTGCGCTCCTTCTGGATCGCGTCCTGGGAGTTCTTCAGGATCGGGGGGCGGAGCTGCACGTTGCCCGGCTTGTAGACGCCGTGCGTGTTGCCGAACGAGGCGGCGACCGTGAAGTTGCCGATCGGCTTCAGCGCGTCGTAGGCCGCGAGGACCTCCGACGGCTGGGTGTACAGCTTGGAGTTGTCGATGCCGCTGTTGTCGACGCCGTCCTCCTCGCCGCCGGTGACGCCGAGCTCGATCTCGAGCGTCATCTTGAGGGCGGCCATCTGCCGCAGGTACTTCTGGCAGATCTCGAGGTTCTCGTGGAGCGGCTCCTCGGACAGGTCGAGCATGTGCGAGGAGAACAGGGGCTCTCCGTTCTTCTCGAAGAACTGCTTGCCGTACGCCAGCAGGCCGTCGATCCACGGCAGCAGCTTCTTCGCCGCGTGGTCCGTGTGCAGGATGACCGGCACGCCGTAGGCCTCGGCCAGGTTCCGCACGTAGTGCGCGCCCGCGATCGCGCCCGCGATGGCGGCCTTCTCACCCTTGTTGTCCAGGAACTTGCCGGCGAAGAAGTGGGCGCCGCCGTTCGAGAACTGGATGATGATGGGGCTCTTGGCCTCTCTGGCCGCCTGGAGGGCGGCGGTCGTGCTGTGCGAGCCGATCACGTTCACCGCCGGCAGCGCGCACTCCACGCTCTTCATGTACTCGAACAGTTCCTGAAGAGCGGAACCAGTGATCACGCCGGGCTTGAGCTTCATCTTGGACATGGCTGGTTGAATCCTTGTTCGTTGCGCTGGTGTCCGCCGAGCATGCAACGCGGCAACGGAAAGCGGAAGGGTGGATCGGACCCCAGGGGCGGGCGCGTCCCGGTACCATCGCCCAAGCTCCGGGAGCAAGCGGATTCTCCCGTTCGGCCCGAGCGAGGTTGAAGCGTCGCGTCACCGCCGCTGATGGGCAAGCAGAAGAAGCAGCCCCGAAACGTTCCTGAGATGTCAAGCGCAACCTGTGCGGCGGGGCCACGTCAGCACAAAAGATGTGTGAATTCAAATGGTTAGCATCGCCCGGGCGAGCGGCTGACGATTGACGCCGCCCGGGAGGTACGCCATGTCGCAGGACACTCCATGACCATCGAATCCGCAACGATCGCGAAAAGGGTTCGCTCTCGGGTCGCCTGGCTCGGCCTGGTTGCGTCGCTCCTCCCTCTGGCAGCCGGCTGCGGTGACGACGAGCCCAGTCCTCCCGGCGGCACCGGGGGTGGTCAGAGCGCCAGCGGAGGCGGCCTCGGCGGCGAAGGTGGCCTTGGCGGCGCAGGCGGTACAGGCGGCCTTGGCGGCGCGGGCGGCGCGGGTGGACTGGGCGGCGCAGGTGGGCTGGGCGGCGCAGGTGGGCTGGGCGGTGCGGGCGGCCTTGGCGGTGCGGGCGGCCTTGACGGCGCGGGCGGCCTTGGCGGCGCAGGTGGGCTAGGCGGTGCGGGCGGCCTTGGCGGCGCGGGCGGCGAAGGTGGGCTAGGCGGCGCAGGCGGCTTTGGCGGCGCAGGCGGCTTTGGCGGCGCAGGCGGCCTTGGCGGCGCGGGTGGCCTTGGTGGCGCGGGCGGCCTCGGCGGCGCGGGCGGCGGGGAGCCGGGCGAGGAGCAGCGGGTCACGTCTCCTGGTGGCGAGATCGTCGTGACGTTCGACGTTCAGGACGGCGTCCCTTCCTACTCGGTCGAGCGAGCGGGGCGGGCCATCCTCGCCGGCTCGGCGCTCGGCCTCGACCTCGGCGATCTCGGGCCGATCGGCCGCGGCGCGCGCGTCGCCGGCGCCGACCGGCGGACCGTGGACTCGACCTGGAACCCGGTCTGGGGCGCCGCCTCCACGATTCGTGAGCATTACAACGAGCTCACGGTCCACCTGGCATCGGACGCCCCGGCGAGGCGCCTCGACGTCGTCTTCCGCGTCTTCGACGACGGCCTGGGCCTGCGGTACGTCATCCCCGAGCAAGACGGCCTGAGCGAGCTCACGATCACCTCCGAGGACACCGAGTTCCGCTTCGCCTCGGACGGCACCGCCTGGTGGACGCGCGCCGATTTCGAGGGCGACGAGTCGCTGTACAACCGGGGCGCGCTCAGCACCGTCGCGAACGCCAACACGCCCATGACGGTCCGGCTCGCCGACGACCTCTACGTGGCGCTGCACGAGGCCGATCTCGACGACTACGCCGCCATGACCCTGGAGGCGCTGCCGGGGGCGCCGCACGCCTTCCGGAGCGCCCTCGTACCGGCGCGGAGCGGCCCGGAGAGCACCGCCGTCAAGGCGCGGGTCACCGTGCCCTTCGAGACGCCGTGGCGCACCCTCACCATCGGCCCCCGCGCGGGGAGCCTCATGGAGTCGCACCTGGTCCTCAACCTCAACGACCCATGCGCCATCTGCGATGGTGACCTGGCCTGGCTGCGGCCAGGCAAGTACATGGGCGTCTGGTGGGAGATCCACAAGGGCCTGTCGACCTGGGAGCCGGGCGAGCACGTCGGCGCCACGACCGAGAACACGCAGCGCTACATGGACTTCGCGGGCGAGCACGGCATCCCGTTCGTCCTCGCCGAGGGCTGGAACCAGGGCTGGGACGGCAGCTGGACCGACATGGATTACACCGCGTCGAACGACCGATTCGACCTCGAGGAGGTCGTCGCCTACGGGGCGGCGCGCGGCGTCGGCTTCGTCGCCCACATGGAGACCGGAGCCAACGTCGATGGCTTCGAGGACCAGCTGGACGAGGCGTTCGCGCTGTACGAGTCCCTCGGTATCCACGCCATCAAGACGGGATATGTCGGGAACATCCCGGGCCATCACCATTACAGCCAGCGCATGGTGAACCATTACGCCGACGTGGCGAGGAGGGCCGCGGAGCACCAGATCATGGTCGACGCGCACGAGCCCATCAAGCCGACCGGCGAGGAGCGCACGTATCCCAACTTCATGAGCCGCGAGGGGCTACGCGGCATGGAGTACGAGGCCTGGAGCGACGGCAACCCCGCCTCGCACACGCTGACATTGCCGTTCACCCGCATGCTCGGGGGCCCGGTCGACTACAACCCGGGCATCTTCGAGGTGCTCTGGGCGCCAGAGAAGATCCCCGAGAGCCCCTTTGCCGGGAACCCGCCCGCGCGGGTGCACACGACGCGCGCGCACCAGCTCGCGCTCTACGTCATCCTGCTCAGCGGGCTCCAGATGGTGACCGACGTCCCCGAGCACTACGAGGGGCGCCCCGAGTTCGCCTTCATCGAGCAGGTGCCGGTGACGTGGGACGAGACCCGCGTGCTCGACGCCGCGATCGGCGAGCACATGACCGTGGCGCGCCGGAGCGGGGACGCGTGGTACCTCGGGAGCGGCACGGACAGCACCGCCCGCGCGCTCCAGATCCCGCTCGACTTCCTCGGCGGCGGGACCTTCGTCGCCGAGACGTACACGGACGACGCTGAGGCCGACTACAACGCGCGCCCCGAGCTGGTCGCCCGCAGCCGGTTCCTCGTCACGGCCGGCGACACGCTCGTCGCGGCCATGGAGTCGAGCGGCGGCCAGGCTGTCCGCATCCGCCCGGCGACGGCCGAGGACACGGCGAGCCTCGAGGCCTACCGGCAGCCGAGCTACGCCGTGGAGAGCGTCACGGTGCCGGAGGAGGTCGTGCAGGGCGACTTCGTCCTGGTGACGGCCGAGGTGACCAACACCGGGAACCTCGTCGGCGGCGAGGCGATCGGCATCTCCGTGGACGGCGCCCTCGTCGACGCGCGCGTGGTCCGGATCAACGCCGACGCGACGGTGACGGTCGCCTTCGAGATCCAGATCGCGCAGCTCGGCGCGGTCAGCGTGGCGGTCGGCGACGCGGCGCCCGAGCTCGTGACGGTCGTCCCGCCGGACGCCGCGCCCGCCCCGCCGGACGACCTGCGCGTCACGGGCGCGAGCGCCGACACGATCGAGCTGGCGTGGGAGCCGGCGCCGGAGGCGGTCGCCTACCGCGTCTACAGGCACCTCCCCGGCGGGCTGTACGGCGACGCCGCGCACGCGGAGGTGGACGGCGCCCTCACGACGTTCACGGACACCGGGCTGACCGCCCACCAGGCCTATTCCTACATCGTGCGGGCCGTCTACGCGGACGGCGCCGAGTCGCCGGCGTCGAACGAGATCGTCCAGACGGCGACCCCCCGCACGGTGGCGGTGACGTTCCGCGTCCAGGCGCCGCTGGAGACGCCGGCCCTGTCGGCGATCTATGTGCCCGGCAGCGTCGACGCGCTCGGCCCGTGGAACCCGGGTCTCGTCGCGATGACGCACACGGGCGGCGGGCTCTGGCAGACCACGGTCGACATCCCCGAGGGGACCGAGCTCCAGTACAAGTACGCCCGCGGCACCTGGGAGCGCGTGGAGTGGTGGGGCGGCATCACCGGCACGAACAACCGCGCCGTCTCGATCCCGATCGGCAGCGGCGGGCAGGTCGTCGACAACACCTCCACGGCGTGGGACGACGGCGCGATCCCTGACACGCAGAAGGGGATCCGGTACTGGCGCGATCCGCTGGTGGCCGGCACCGCCCCGGCCGACGGGACCGTCGTCCTGGCGGCGTCCGCGATCGAGATCAGCTTCTCGCGCGACGTCGATCCGCCCGACGCCGGCGGCTACGAGGGCTCGGTGCAGGTGGCGCGCGACAGCGAGCCGGTCGCGGGCGCCGTGGACGAGGCCACGCCCGGCAGCCTGGTCTTCACGCCGGCGGGGCCGCTCGCGCCGGGCGACTACGAGGTGACGGTCTCGAACGTGAAGAGCGCGCTCGGCGTGGACGGCGTGCCCATGCAGGCGCCATACACCTTCAGCTTCACGGTGGAATGACCCTCCCACGGTAGACTCGGGCTCGTCCGCGCAGCCCGCCCGGAGATCCGCATGCAGGCCCAACCCGCGTCGCCCGAAGAGCTCCTCGCCTCCCTGGAGGAGGCGTCGAAGGACCTGCTGTTCCCCAGCGAGTCCGATCATCCACTGAGCCCATCGCGGTGGGACGTCGACGCATCCTCGCCGGCCGCGCTGCTCGCGGCGGAGGGCCTCGCCGCGGACACGGCGGTCGAGGTCACGACCGCGGGCGACTTCTTCGCGCCCGTGCTCGAGCCGCCCGAGGAGGCCGGCGAGGCGGCGCAGGCCGAGGCGGGGCGGTACCGGCGGCTCGTGGACCTGCTGGAGCGCCACCTGACCGACCTTCGCGTCTACCGCGTGGGGCGCGTCGCGATCGATGTCTACGTCCTCGGCCGCCACCCGTCGGGCGCGTGGCTCGGCCTCAAGACGAAGGTCGTCGAGACGTGATCGACGGAGGGCGCGCCGCTCAGCGGCCGCCGGCGGGTCCGTCGTCGGTGCGCGCCTCGAGCGCCCGCTGCACCGCCTCGGGGACGGCGGTCAGGACGTCGTAGCCCGCGCGCCGCTCGATCTCGTCGACCGTCGTCCGGTACTGCCCCCAGCCCTCGTCCAGGATCCCCGTCTCGTTCGGCATCACCGCCGCGATGACCCGCGTCGACGGGCCGATGTCCTCCGGCCCTTGGCCCGGCTCGAGGACCACGGCGACCTTGAAGAACGCGCCCGGCACGGCGACGTCCTTGCCGATGGTGGGCGGGCGCCCGCGCTCGTCGAAGAGGCCGCCCGCGATCAGGAACAGCACCCGCCTCTCCTTCTGCGCGAGCTCCTGGCACGCCTCCTCGAGCCGGAGCCACGGACCGGCGTTGAGGTCGTGCCGCTGCGGCAGGATGTTGGTGAGGAGGAAGGTCGCCTTGTTGTCGTCGGGGGTCCGCGTCCGCTCCTCGGAGCGGACCATGTGGCCCCGATCGAAGCCGGAGCCGGTGTAGTCGTCGTGCTGCACGCGGTACCACCCGTCCGGCAGCGCGCTGTCGGCGAGGAACTTGCCGCGATGGCGGGGCGCGTCGCCGAACGACGCGGCGTCGAGCCGCCAGCTGACCCAGTTCGCGACGTTCCGGGACCGGTTGTACGAGAGGGCGTACTGGGGCTTGATCATCAGGTGATCGTCGGGCGCGGCCTCGGCGCGGGCGGCGCGAGCTCCCGTACGGACCGGCACCCCGAGCTCGAGGTGGGGGCTGAGCGCGGGCGGGCGCGCGGTGGGCACGCCCTTCGGCGGAGCGCCCTTCGGCGGCGAGGAGCCGCTGGTTCGGCCGGGCGAGGGAGACGGCCTCGAGGGGCGGTCCTCGCCTTGATCGAGGCCGAGCTCCTTGAGCCCGCGCTCGAGGCCGCACTTGACCCCCACCGCGCTGAGCCCGGTCACGACGAGCGCGAGGAGCGCCCGGGAACCCCAGGACTTCGGTTTTCGCCTCTTCGAGCCCACGTCAGCGCTTCCAGCCATCTACCTACGGCAGCGGCGGCACGAACGTCCAGCGCCACGCGCAGAGCGCCCCGCGCGAGGAGCGATGGGATGGGCGCCTCACGCGAGGAGCGCCGCGCGCTCCGCCCGGGCGACACGTTTCGCTTGAGCATGCGGGCGCGACTCTCCATGGTTTCAGAGAGCCTGATGGTGAAACCGGTGGACAGGGCTCTGCGACGCCGGAGCGCATCGAGCGCCGCGCCCACCGCGGCGCCGCGCGCCTTCGCCGCGGCCGTGGCCGTCGGCGCGCGCCTCGCCCTCGCCCTCGACGAAGCCACGGCAGAGCCCGCTCAGGCCCAGGCACCCGCCGCTGCGGCCGAGCGACCCGCCGCTGCGCCCCAGGCCGCCCCGCAGCTCACGATGCCGTCGCCGCTCGGCCCAACGGAACCGCCCTACCCGCCCGGCGGCGTCGGCGACGGGACCGTGGTCCTCCGCATCACGGTGCACGCCGATGGAACAGTGAGCGTCGTCGAGGCCGAGGGAGAGGAGCCGTTCGTCAGCGCCGCGGTGGGCGCGGCGCCATCCTGGCGCTTCGAGCCCGCCCGTCGCGACGGGCGCCCCATCAACGCGCGCATCCTCTTCCGCGTGGCGTTCCACGCTCCTCCGCCCGTCGCGCCCGTCGCGCCCGCGGCGCCGGACGAGCCCCCGGCCGCTGCGACGGTCCTGGCGCCGCCCGGAGCGAGGGCGGCGCCGGCGCCGCCCTCGCGGCCGGCGCCCCCGGAGCCCATCGACGTCGTCGTGGTGGGCGAGCGCGCGGCGCCGATGACGACCTCGATGACGCGCGAGGAGGTGCGCCAGATGCCCGGCGCCTTCGGCGATCCGTTCCGCGCGATCGAGGCCTTGCCGGGCGTGACGCCCATCGCCTCCGGCGTGCCGTACTTCTTCGTGCGCGGCGCCCCGCCGGGCAACGTCGGCTACTTCGTCGACGGCGTGCGCGTCCCGCTGCTCTACCACGTGGCGCTCGGCCCGAGCGTGATCCACCCGGCGCTCGTGGAGCGGGTCGACCTCTACCCCGGCGGCTTCCCGGCGCGCTTCGGGCGCTACATCGGCGGCGTCATCGGCGGCGAGACGAGGGAGCCGGCGCGCCTGTTCCACGGCGAGGGCAACATCCGCCTGTTCGACGCCGGCGCCCTGGTCGAGGCGCCCTGGGCCGACGGCCGCGGCACCGCGCTGGTGGGCGGGCGCTATGCGTACCCGGGCGCGCTCCTCTCGCTGTTCTCGCCGGGCGTGGAGCTCGGATACTGGGACTACCAGGCCCGCGCCACGTACGACCTCTCGCCGTACGACAGGGTCGGGCTCTTCGCCTTCGGGTCGCACGACTACCTCGCCCGGATCGAGGACGACGGGGAGACCGACGTCGTGCTCGCCGGCGACTTCCACCGGCTCGACCTCCGCTACGACAGGTTCTTCGCGAGGGGCGGCCGCCTCAGGCACGCGGTGACGCTCGGTTACGAGGAGAGCTCGAACCAGGACGGGGAGCGGGCCGGGCGCACGCGCCTCTTCGGCACGCGCACCGAGCTGTCCGCGCCCGTCTCGGAGCGGCTGACGGTGCGCGCCGGCGCCGACGCGCAGCTGGAGCGGTACGACATCGACATCCGCGAGAACGACGGCGACTTCCCGAGCCGGAACGACAGGGCGCTCGCGCGCCTGTTCACGAGCCGGGAGGACCTCTCCGCGGGGCTCTGGGCCGACGTCGTCGTGCGCGCCGCGCCCGCGCTCGAGGTCGTCCCGGGCCTCCGCGGCGACCTCTTCTCTTCCGAGGGCGCGACCGACGCGACGGTGGATCCGCGGCTCGCGACGCGGCTGCAGGCGACGCCGAGCGTCGCCCTGCTGAGCGCCTTCGGCATGACGCACCAGCCGCCGAGCTTCCTCGGGGCGGTGCCCGGCCTTCAGATCGGCGGCCTGCGCGGGGGTACGCAGACGGGGCTGCTCGCGAGCGCCGGCGTCGAGCTCCGCCTGCCCGAGGGGTTCAGGGCGACGGTCACCGCGTTCCGGAGCGGCTTCTTCAACCTGAGCGACGCCCTCGGCAACCGGCCGCCGGGCACCGACGTCGGGCTCGCGCAGCGGGCAGAGCTGCGCGCGACGGGCAGCACCCACGGGCTGGAGATCTACGCGCACCGCAGCCTGTCGAAGCGGCTCGGAGGGTTCGTGTCCTACACCCTGTCGCGCTCGGTCCGCCATGTCGGCCGGGAGAGCTTCGACTCGGCCTTCGATCGCCGCCACGTGCTCAACGCGGCCGCCGCGGTCGATCTGGGCCGCGGGTGGAAGCTCGGCGGCAGGGCGGTGTTCTACAGCGGTATCCCGATGACGCTGGACTACGACCTCTGGGGAGGCGACGGGAACGGGCAGCGGCCCGACAACGACGACGAGGATCGCCCGGACACCGAAGAGGACATCCGGCGGCGGGAGCAGCTGCGCGAGCAGATCGCCCGGTACGTACGACGGCTGAGCCTGCCAGAGCGGCTGCCGGCGTTCTTCCGGCTCGACCTGCGTCTCGAGAAGCGGTGGGTCCTCCGGGAGGGTCGTTTGGTGTCGCTCACGGTCGAGGTGCTCAACGCGACGGCCGGGAAAGAGACGCTGCAATACGAATGCTCGATCCTGCGTGGGTGTGAGCCGGAGGAGCTCGGGCCCATCGTGATCCCCAGCCTCGGCGTCGAAGCGAGCTTCTGAGCGGCATCGCGCTGGCTCCAGCGCGAGCGCGAGCTCGACGCCGCTGGCGAGCCGAGCAGTGCGCCCGCGGCGGGGTGGGGACCGCCGCACTCCGCTGCTGGGGCGCGCCGCTGCGTGCGCCGCTGCGTGCGCCGCTGCGTGCGCCCATGAAGTGCAGCGTGACCGCTAAAATCGCATACCATCACATGGGTCCACGTCAGGGCTGCGATGAAGGCTCCTGGCCATGCTGGCGGCGAGGAACCGTGAAGCATGGCGACAAATTATCACCGACACAGCAATCGCGCCGAGGACGTCAGCTCCGGCATCTGCACGGAAATCCGGGCCCATACAGGCCTTCATCTACGCAAATCGTTGCGGCACAACGCAATGATTCGCGTGGCGTTCACGCCACGCAACGGCCGGCGCGGATCCGGTGCACACGGAGGGCGAACGGACAGCAACCAGACGGCAGCTGGCAGCAGCTGGCAGTAAACCGACGGCTCAGGGCATTACTAAATGCAGTTGCGCGGCAGCGCACAAGACGATCGTGCGCTACGTTAAGTGGTGCAGCTGCTTGCTGGTCCGGTGTTTGCGAGCTGCGAGCACTGCGAGGCGGTGATGGAGCGAAGACGCCACGGACATCGCACCGCGAGAGACGTTGCCTCACCTCCAAGCACCTACCGCAACCATGAGGGTCAAGTGATGAATTTGTATTCTCGCGCACTTAGCACGGTTCTCTTCTCGGCGACGCTCGCGGCCACCGCTCTCCCGGCGAACAAGGCCGAGGCGTCGTCGTCGAGCCAGGGCACCAAGGTCGAGCGGCTGGTCTTCCCGGTGACCCTCTCCGACGGCAACACGTACGAAGTCGTCGGCTACCTCTACTATCGCGGGCACACCAAGTACCGCCCCCTCCAGGTGCTTGTCCACGGCCTCACCTACACCCACGAGTACTGGGACATCCCGTCGGTCGGGGGACGCAAGTACTCCTATGCCGAGCACATGGCCAGGGAGGGGTATGCCGTCCTGGCGCTCGACATGCTCGGCGCCGGCGAGAGCAGCAGGCCGGACGGCGACTTCCTCGACCTCGCCGAGACCGCCGAGAGCGTGCATCAGGTCCTCACGGAGATGCGCACCAGCGGCGGGGTCTACAAGACGCCTTTCCGGCGGATCGCCCTGGTCGGCCACTCGAACGGCGCCATCATCAGCACGTTCGTTCAGAGCACCTACAATGACGCGGACGTCCTCGTCAACACCGGCTTCGCCTTCACGCCGCACCCCATCCCGGTGTCCAACGAGGCGATCTCGGCGATGCTGCAGAGCCCCTACATCTCGATCCCGACGGAGATCCGCACCGACATCTTCTATGACGCCGCGAACGCGGATCCCGCGGTCATCGCCTTCGACAACGCGAACATCGCGGACACGTACACGCGCGGCCAGTTCCTGAGCTTGCTGGCCGTCTCGGGGAACCCGCTGCTCGCAGGCATCGACGGCGTGACGAGCCCGGTGCTGATCCAGTTCGGGGAGAGCGACGAGCTGCAGCCGGCGTCGTACGTGGACTCCGACGCGGCGCTCTATACCAGCGCCGAGCGCGTCACGAAGGCGATCGTGCCGCACTCGGGCCACATCCTGAACGGCCATTTCGGCGCGCCGGCCGGCTGGGAGCAGATCGACTGCTGGATTCACCACAACATGGGCTGGTAGCGCTCGAGCTGCTCCTCCGGCGGGTCCCGGACGTCCCGCGCTGCGCGCCCCGGGGCGCGCGCGGCGCCTCACCCCACTCCACAACACGATCTGCTCGGCAGCTCATCGCGCGACAGGCACCTTCGACGCGGTGACGTGCGCTGAGCAGGATGGCCAGTCGTCATGGCGAGGTGGGATCGCTCCTGGAGCGCTCGCCGACCGCCTGGACCGCCGAGGCCGGCGGCCGCTGCCCCCGCCCGCTCGATCCGCGCCTGTCCATCTTGGCGTCCGCCGCCCGGGATCTATGCTGCGCCCATGCGCGAACGGCTCGCCAACACGCTCGGGGAGGTCTTCTGGACCGACCTCCGCGCCCACGCAGCGCGCGACGCGGTCATCCTCGTCGCCGCCGACCTCGACCTCCTGGACGTCGGCGAGGCCGTGGCGTCGAACGACGCGGCCGCGGTCCAGGCCTGGATCGCGTCCGGCAAGCTGACCAAGCCCACGGCCGAGGACCTCGCGCGCTGGCCGCTCCAGGCCGAGCTGCGGTTCCTGTCGCTCGTGGTCGCGCCGTTCGTGCTGGTGCGCCGGCCGCCCTCGCCGCCGCTCTCCTGAGGCCCGCAGAGCCCGCCGGGGGCCCGCCGCTCGGGCGGGCGGCTCGGCACGCGCGCTGCTCTGGCGTGGCCCCGATGAGGCTCCCCATGGGCAACGCACGCAATTCAAGCATCCCTCCCAGCGCAGGGCTTGCGCCCTCGCGCAGCATGCGCGCCAGGTTCCTCCGCGAGGTCGCGGAGGCCGGCCTCCCGAGCGACCCCGGGCCGCGCGAGCCGGTCACCGAGGCCGACCTCGCGGAGCTCCCCGCGACGGCGCAGCGTTACCTGCGCTTCATGAGGGTCGTCGGCCGGCCGCGCGTGTGGTCCTTCCGCGCGCGGTGGACGGGCGTGTTCCGCCGGGGACCCGACCAGCCCTGGAAGCCGTGCGAGGCGTGGCAGTACGACTCGCGCCTCGGGATCGCGCGCATCTTCCACATGCGGCTTCGCTACGGGTTCGTGATGCTGCTCGTGCGCGACACGTACGTGCGCGGGCAGGGGCGGATGCTGGGGCGGATGCTCGATACCTTCAGCGTGGTCGACGAGGCCAACGCCAAGATCGACACGGGCGAGCTCGTCACGTACCTGAACGACGCCATCCTGTTCGCGCCGTCGATGGTGCTCGGTCCGGAGACGACGTGGACAGCGGTCGATGAAGGAGCGTTCGACGTGGCGCTCACGGATCACGGGAGGACCGTCACGGCGCGCGTCTTCGTCGACGAGCGCGGCGCCGTCACCGACTTCAGCACGACGGACCGCTATGTCGAGGATCCCGAGAATCCAAAGGAGATGGTGCAGGCGCGCTGGTCGACGCCCGTCAAGGGGCTGAAGGTCATCGACGGCCGGCCGGTGGCGTGCGGCGGGAAGGCCGTGTGGCACCTCCCGGGCGGGGACTTCGCGTATGCCGCCTTCACCCTGGCCGACGGAGGTATCGAGTTCGACGTCGCGCCCGGATGACGACCGCTGCGGCCCCGGGGGATCGCGGCGGTGGATGTCCAGAGCCCCCGACGATGAGGATGGGATCGCGCGGCCCGCGCGCCCTGCGCGCCCTGCGCATGCCCGCCAGCGCGATAGCGCTCCACGCGTGGCGACCCCCCTCGCGGGGTGAGACGAGGCTCCTTGTCCATACATCCCGGCACCCACACGAGGCCGCGTGAGCCCGCCTCGTCCCGCGAAGCAGCAGCGAAGGCGCGACCGCACCGTGGTATCCTCGCCCGCATGCGTCGGTTCGAGTTCGTGCAGGGGACGAGCGCCAAGTTCTGGATGGCCGACGTGGACGACAGGACGTTCATCGTCGTCTATGGCCGGCTCGGCACCGCCGGGCAGCGCAAGGAGAAGGCCTTCCCCACCGCGGAAGCGGCGGCGCGCGAGCTCGAGAAGAAGGTCGCCGAGAAGCTCCGGGAGGGCTACCAGGAGGTGGCCGCCGAGGGCGGCGCGCCCGCCGGCGGCGCCCCGGCGGCCAGCGCCGAAGCGGCCGCGCCCCCGCCGCCGAAGCTCGATCTGCCGCCGCGCGTGCGACCAGGCGAGGCCACCGAGGCGCGACGGAAGACCGCTGTCCAGGCGCTCTCCGCGCTCGCCGCCGCGCGCGGCCGGCGGAGCTGGGCCCTCGGGCGCGCCGTCCGCCGCGCCCGGCGCGCGCTCGAGGCGCTCGGCGGGCTCGACCCCGCGACGGACGCGGCGCTGGTGGCCGCGCTGGACACGCTCATGGCCCGCGTCGTCGCGCCGAGCGCGCCCGATCGGCTGCCGCTCGTGCGCGCGATCGAGCTGCTCTCCGAGCTCGACGCCGCGGCGTTCGCGCGCGCGGTGCGCGACACATGGAAGGCGCCGCCCGCGACCTCGCCGGCCGCCGGAGCGCTCGCCATCCTGAAGCGGCAGCTCGAGGAGCTCGGCGACCCGGAGCTCGGCCTCCGGCTCGGCGCGCTGCTGGTCGACCGGCCGCACCACGGCTCGATGAGCGCCGAGGCCGGGTGGGCGCTGCGATGGAAGGCGCTGGCGCCCCACCTCGAGGCGCACCTCGGCCGCACCGGGCGGTCGCTGAGGGACTACCTCGCGAGCATCGACGCGGGCAGCGACCCGCACGTCGCGCAGCGCCTCCAGCGGATGCGCGCGGCGTGAGCTGCGCGGCGAGCGCCCCCACCGCGCCCGCAAGGACTGCGCGCCGAGCACGCGCGCGGCGCGGCGCGGCAAGGCGCGGCAAGGCGATGCGCGGACGTAGGCGCATTCGCCACACGGAGGCGCGCGACAAGGCGACGCTTCCTTCATCGCCGGCTCGACTCTGCTTGACCTGATCCGCCGGGATCGCGATTCTCTCAGGCCATCCGCCGCGGGAGGCGCCTTGGCGAGCTCACCGAACCCGATCGACATCGAGAACGTCAAGCAGCTCGCCGCGAGCGGCTCGCCCGCGCTGGCCGCGGTCCTCGAGGCTTACCTCGAGCAGCCGGAGCCCACCCCGGACGCGCCTCCCCGCGAGGGCGCGCTCACCTTCCAGGCGTTCCTGCAGCTGCTCGCGACCGCGCAGGGCCTGCGCACCCCCGAGCAGCGGCGCGAGCGGGCGACCGACGCGTGGAAGCGCTTCCTCGCGCAGGTCGATCCCGCCCCGCCGCCGCGGCTGGAGCTCGCCGACCTGCTCGTGCGCATCTACGAGGAGGGCACCGACGCAGGGCGCAGCGCGCTCTGCGACGCCGCCCGGAGCGCGCCGCTGGTCTTCGGCGCGTGGGGCGGGCTCAAGCGCATCTACAAGCTGGCCGAGGCGCGCCTCGACGCGGAGCTCTTCGGCGCGCTCGCCTTCCGCTTCGACACCGAGGTGGCGCGCGGGGGGCGGCGCGAGGTCTCCCGCGGGACGCTGATCTACATGCGGCGACGCGCGTGGCGCTTCCTGCGCGAGCTCGGCCGCAGCGTGCCGGAGCTCTACCCGCAGTTCGCCGTCGAGGTGCTCCGCCACTACCCGCCGGACACGAGGTTCGGCGACCTCTGGGTCGCGAACCACGTCTGGGCGCACGGCACGGGCAAGTACGACGGGCGCTCGTTCCACGGCGGCGTCCCGCCGAGCGACATGGTGAAGCACCGCGCCTTCGGCGACGCGTGGAAGCGATCGCCCGACCCGCTGATGCTCCTGCTCTCGACCTGCCAGGCCGATCCGCCGGCCAAATTCGCGATCCAGGGGCTCAGGAAGGACTTCCCCGAGGCGCTGCGGAGCGTCACGCCCGCGTGGCTCGCGCGCCTCGCCTACCGGCCGCTGGCGAGCGCGCACGACTTCCTGGTCGAGACGCTGCTCGGCTCGCCGGAGCTCCACCAGAGCAAGCTGCGGGGCCTCGGGCTGCACGACGCCGCGCTCGCGCTGCTCGACTCGCCGAGCGCCAAGGCGCGCGCGTTCGCGATCGAGTACGCCCGCGCGCACGCCGCGGATCTCGAGGCGGAGCGCCTCGCCGCGCTGCTCGGCTCCGCGCACAAGGACACGCGCGCCTTCGCGGCGTCGGCGCTGCAGGGCAGGGGGGCGCGCGCGCTCGGCCACGCGTTCCTCGGGCGGCTGCTCCGGCACGGCGAGACCGAGGCCTGGGCCGCCAAGGCGCTGAGCGAGAGCTTCGACCGCGCGGAGCTGCCCGAGGGCTTCCTCGTCGACATGATCTACGGCGAGCCGGCGCAGAAGCGGTGGGCCGCCGCGTACTTCAAGGCCAAGTACCGGCCCGGCGAGCCCGGGACCGGCTTCTGGGTGCGCGTGCTCGACGACCCGCGCCACGAGGACGACGACGACGCGACGGAGACCGCGCTCGACGCGCTCGGCAAGTACCCGATCGCGGCGATCGGGACGCCGTGGCTGCTCACCGCGCTCACGCGCAAGCCCCTCGGGGACACCGTGGCGACCTGGCTCCGGAAGGCCGACGCGCTGCCCGATCTGACCGCCGAGGGCGTGGAGCGCCTCAAGGGGCTCGTCTTCAGCGCCGAGACGCGCGCGGTCGCGCTGGAGGTGCTCGGCAACCCGAAGATCGTCACGCCGCGGCAGCTCACCCTGCCCTGGCTGCTCGCGCTCGCGCGGCGCGCCGACCCGGCGCTGAACGGCTTCGCGCGCAGGTACCTCCTCGCGCACATGAAGCCGCAGGACTTCGACCCGGGGCAGGACGCGAGCGGCCGCGGCGACCGCGAGGCGGGCACCGCGAAGCTGTTCGCGCTCGCGCTCGGCGAGAAGGAGCCCGAGCCGATGCGCGCGTTCGCGCAGACCTACCTGCGCTGCCACCACCCGGTGCTCGGGCCCGAGCAGGGCGAGGCGAAGGAGCTCGAGCTGAAGCCGGCGCTGAAGCGGTCGGCGTTCACCGCCGAGCGGATCTGGCCCGCGCTCTTCGACAAGCGGGAGGACGTGCGGCGGTTCGCGGCGCTCGTCACGCGCGCGGAGCTCCGGGCGTGGGGCTACCAGACGCGCGTCTACGAGCTCGCCCACAGCGACGCGAGGGAGGTGCGCAACATCGCCTTCGACGCGCTCCGCAAGGCGGGCGACCCGTCGGCGGATCCGGCGATGACGCTCGCGGTGGAGGAGCTCGATCCGGCGCAGGTCTTCGCGCTCACGGAGAGCCTGAAGAAGAGCGCGCGCGAGCTCGGCCTGTCGCTCATCCTGAAGCACTACGCGCGCATCGGCGGCCCGGAGCGCCTCGGATGGCTGATGCAGAGCGCCGACCGCGAGGTGCGCCTCTTCGCGGTGCGGATGCTCTGGGAGAAGCACCGGCCCCGCGACCTGCCGCCGGGCTGGCAGCCGCGCGCGGCGCGCGGCGAGGCGGACGCTCCGGCGGAGCCGCCGGCGGACGCGGGGAGGTTCGCCGACGTCGAGGCGCTCCGGCGCTTCCTGCGGTACGTGCTGTCCGGCATCCCCGCGGGGAGATCGCCCGAGCCGGGCGACGACGCGGGCCCGCGGCGGCGCCTCTCCGCGAGCGAGGCCAAGCGGCACGTGATCGAGATCGTGCGCGATCTCGCGGTCGAGGACGCCGCGTTCGCGGCGCTCGTCGCGCCCGTGATCGCCGAGTTCACCGGCTCGGTCGCGAAGGGCGAGTGGCAGGCGTGCCTGGCGGCGCTCATGCGCCTCAGGCGCGCGCACCCGGGGCTCGAGATCGAGGGCCTCGGCAGCGTCGGACAGGAGAGCGCATGAGCCACGCGATCGGCCACTTCGAGAAGGTCCGCGCGCTCGCGATCGGCCCGCGGCTCCTCGCCGTCGGCGGGGTGCGCGCGCCGGCGCCGCTCGGGACGGGCGGGACGTCGACCGCGCGATCGCCCGCCGGCGCGAGTCAGGTGACGCTCTTCGATCACGTGGCGAACAAACCGGCGCGCTCGATCGACGTGCCGGCGCACGTGCTGGGGCTCGCGTTCGCCGGCGACGTGCTCGCGGCGGCGTGCTCCGACGGCGCGCTGCGCCTCATCGCGGGCGGCGGGGGCGAGGCGCGGGCGATCGACGCGCACCCGGGCGGCGTCACGGCCGTCGCGGCGGCGCCAGGCGGCGCGCGCCTCGCGACCGTCGGCGCCGACGGCGCGCTGCGCGTCTTTCGCGTCGGCGCGGGCGGCGCGGGCGGCGCGCCCCCTGCCCCGCCGGCCGGGAGCGCGGCCGAGATCGCGTCGTTCGCGCTCGCGGCGGCGCCGCTCCGCGCCGTCGCCTTCGACCCGGCCGGCGAGCTCGTCGCGGCCGCGGGCGACGACGGCGTCGTCCGCGTCGTCACGCTGTCGACGGGCGCCGTCCGCGCGATGCCCGGCCACGAGGGGCCGGTCGCGGCGCTCGCGTTCACGCCGCGCGACGGGCGGCTCGCGTCGGGCGGCGACGACGGCACCGTGCGCCTCTGGTACCTGGTCGGCGACGTCGAGTGCGAGATCCGCGGCGCCGACGGGAGCGGCCACGCGGGCGGCGTCCGCGCGCTCCTGTGCCTGCCCACCCCGCCGCCGCAGGAAGACGGCAAGGAGACCGGCGACCGCCTGGTGTCCGCGGGGGCGGACGGCGCGATCCGCATCCACCGGCTCGAGGACCGGCGCAAGCCGCGCACGCTGGAGACGAGCGCGCTGCCGCTCCACGCGCTCGCGCTCGCGCCGGCCGCAGAGGCCGGCTCCGGGCGCCGAGGGTCGCGAGCGCAGGCCGGCCGCGGCGCGGCGGACGCGAAGGAGGCGCTCGGCGCCCTGTTCGCCGCGGGCGACCGGCGCACCGTGTGGCGCTTCCCGATCGACGCGGCCGGCGCGCCCGCGGAAGGCGCCGCCGAGCTCGCGCACGGCTTTGATGTCCTGGCGCAGGCGCTCTCCGGCGCGCGGCCGGGTCGCGAGGGCGCCGTCAAGACGCTCGCGGCGCTCGACGAGCCCGAGGCGCTCGAGGCCGCGCTGCGCGCGCTCCGGTCGGACCGCGACGCCGAGGTGCGCGCGCTCGCCGCCCGCGAGCTCGGGAAGAACGGGCGCCGCGGCGCGCGCGCGAAGCTCCGCGAGGCGCTCGACGACGAGCACGCGACCGTGCGCCTCTCCGCGCTCGAGGCGCTGCGCGCGATCGACCGCGACGCGCCGCTCACCCCGCTGCGGGCAGGGCTCGAGGCCCGCGCCGCGGACGTGCAGCGCCGCGCGCTCGTCGAGGTCGCGAAGCTCCACGGCAGCTCGCCGCTCATCCCGGGGCTCATCGCCGACAAGCTCGCCGGGCGCGACGCGTCGGTGCGGCTGACGGCGCTCGACCAGCTCCAGAAGCTCCACCCGGACGGCCCGGAGCCGCTCCGCGCCGCCTTCGAGCGCGGCCCGGCCGACCTGCGGGTCGAGGCGCTCATCCGCGCCGCGCTCAAGGGCTGGCTCTCCGCGCCGGCGTTCGCGCCGGTCGCGGCGCGCGCGCTCGACGACGAGGACGCCGAGGTGCGCCGCATCGGGTTCGCGGCGAAGGTGCTGGAGCGGCGGGCGCTCGCCCACGCGCTCGAGGCGCGCGACGAGGATCTCGGCCGCGCGGCGCTCGACATCGCGCGGCGCGCCGCCGAGGTGCTGCGGCGCGCGGGCGCCGGCGGCGACGAGCAGCCCGCGCCCGACGCGAAGTCGAAGACCAAGGCGGCCGACGAGGCCGCCATCGTCATCGCCGCCGCGCGCGCGCAGATCCCCGGCGTGGGGAGCCCGGGCGCCGAGCCCGCCGAGGCCGACCTCGAGCCGCTGCTCACCGCCGTGGCGTGCCGCACGCCGGACACGGCGGTGCGGGGGGCGCGCGGGCTCGCGCAGCTCGGCGACACGCGCGCGCTCGGCGCGCTGCTGCAGCTCACGCGCGAGCAGGACCCGTCGCTGCGCCGGCAGGCGGCGACGGCGCTCGCCGAGCTCCGCGACACGCGCGCCGAGAAGCGGCTCATCTGGATGCTCGACGACGCGGACGGGGCGGTGCGCGCCGCGGCGCTCGACGCCTACGCGCGGCTCGAATCGGCCCCGCTCGCCGTGGCCGAGGCGTCGCTCCGGTCCTCGCAGGAGGACATCCGCGTCCGCGGGCTCGGCCGGCTGGTGGCGCTCGCCGGCGAAGGCAAGGGCCCGAAGCCCCCCGAGGCCGAGGCGCTGCTCGCCGACGCGATCGAGGACGAGTCGCCCAAGGTCCGCGGCGAGGCGTTCCGGACGCTCTGGTCGTGGCACACCTCGGACCCGCAGACGGCGCTCGACCGCGCCCAGCTCGCGCGCTTCCCCGACCTGCGCCTGCGCGCCGTCGAGGAGCTCAAGGCGCACGGCGAGCAGCCGTGGGCCGCGGAGCGGCTGCACGCGGCGATCGGCGACCGCGACGCGAGCGTGGCCCAGGCCGCGTACGAGGCGGTCGTGAAGCTGCGCGGCAAGGCCGCCGTGGAGCCGCACCTCGCCGCCATGGCGTCGATCCACCCCTCGGTCCGGGAGAGCGGCGCCCGCGGGGCCGCGCAAGCGCCCGTGAGCGACGCCGCGCGCAGCGCCCTCATCCGGCTGCTCGAGGACGATCACGGCGGGCCGCGCACGGCCGCGATCGAGGCGCTCGACAGGCTCCTGCCCGGCGAGGCGGGGCCGCTCCACATCGGGCTCCAGTCGAGCCACCTCGACCTCCGGGTGCGCGCGGCCGAGCTCTGCGCCACGCGGCGCGACGAGCAGCTGATCAACCCGATGCGGGCGCTGCTCGCCGACAAATCTCTCTTCAACGTAGGTCGGGGATCCGCGTTCGCGGTCACCTCCGCGGAGCTGCCGATCCAGATCCTCGGCCCGCTCCGCGCCCGCGCCGCGAGCGCGCTGGCGACGCTCGGCTCGCCGCGCCTCGTCAAGTACTTCGCCGCCGAGCTGCTCAAGGACGACTACCCCGACGTGCGCGAGCAGGCGGCGCGCGGGCTCGCGATGGCGGCCCGGCGCGGCGAGGAGGGCTACCTGCTCGACGCCATGGGCCACGCCGACGTCGCGGTGCGGTCGTGGGCCGCCGACGGCCTCGCGCGGCTCGGCGACGTGCGGGCGCTGCCGGTGCTCACGGGCACGCTGCGCCACGAGCACCCGCCCATCCGCGTCGCGACCATCATGTCGTTCGCGGCGCTCGGGCCCGAGGGCTACGGGGGCATGCTGCAGGGCCTCGAGGACAGCGCGCGCGAGGTCCAGGAGATCGTCTTCGCGATCGTGCTCGCGCGCGACCTCAGGGCCTTCCGCCGCGGCGATCCGCCGGATCTGCTGACGAGCGCGCTCTCGTCGCAGCGCTCCGACGTGCGCTTCGCCGCGGCGCGCGCCCTGGAGCTCCGCGCCGAGCCGGAGGCGTACCTCGCCCACCTCATCGAGGTGCTCATGCCCGCGCGCCCGGACGCCGCGGCGCAGCCGGACCGGGACCGCGCGGCCGACGGCGAGAAGCCCTCCGGCATGAAGGACTGGCCGCCCGAGGTCGCGCGCGGCCGCATCCTCGTCGGCCTCGCCGAGGCGCTGGCCAGCGACAACCCGGAGCAGCGCTACGCGGCCGCGCAGGTGCTGCGCCTCCGGCGCAAGCCGGTCGAGTACTTCCGCGAGGCGAAGCGGGTGGCCGCGCTGCGCCCCGCGGGCGCGCCCGTCGTGGCGGACACGACGCCGCGCGCCGCCGAGGAGACCGACACGACGCCCAAGAAGGGGTGGCTCCGCCGCCTCTTCGCGTTCGCGCAGCCCGGGCAGAAGCCGGGCGGCAAGCAGGACATCGCCGCGGTCCCGGAGGGCGAGCAGCGGCGGCTGCGCTGGCTCTCGTTCGGCGCGTACATGGGCCTCCTCCGGCAGGTCGCGCCGGGCGACGACGAGGCGCACCGCACCCGCCGGGACGCCATCGACCGGATCGTCGACGTCTGCGCCAGGGGGCACGTCAGCACCACCGCGGCGGTCCCGCCGCTCGTACGGGCGCTCGACGACCCGCACCACCTCGTCCGCAGGGCGGCCTTCGCGGGCCTCAAGGCGCTCTTCCCCGCGGGGGCGCGCGAGCCGCTCGCGCTCGGGCTCGCGTCGGCGTCGGCCGACGTGGCGCGGGCCGCGCTCGACGAGATCGCGGCGCGCGGCGACGACGCCCGCCCCGAGATCGTGCGCGCGCTGAGCTCGCCGCTCCCCGACGTGCGCCGCTACGCCTTCGAGCTCCTCGAGCGGCTCTGCCCGAAGGGGAGCCTCGATCCGCTGCTCGCGGCGCTCGGCAGCGAGCACGCCGACCTGCGGCTCGGCGTGCTCGAGCGCCTCGCGTCGTCGAGCGACGCCCGCATCGTGCCGGCCCTGTGCCGCGCGATGGAGAGCGACCACGACGACCTCCGCCTGCGCGCGGCCGAGCTCCTCGCCCGCCGCCGCGACGACCGCGCCGTCGACGTGCTCGCGGCGTTCCTGCGCGACGGCGCGGCCGCGACGCCGGCGCGCGCCCGCGAGGCGCTCGTCGCGCTCGCGAGCGGCGCGGCGGTGCGGGCGCTCGCGGCGCGCATGGAAGAGGCCGACGCGCCGGCCGACCGCGCCGCGCTGGCGCGCGCCCTCGGGAGCACGCGCAACCCCGAGGCGACGGGGCCGCTCGCCGCGCGCTTCGACGACGACGCCGCCGAGGTCCGGGGCGCGTCGTTCAAGGCGTGCCTCGAGATCGTCGACAGGGGGCGCGAGCGCGAGAAGCGCGACACGGCGCGCGCGCTCGGGTTCCTCGCCGCCGCGGCGCGCGCGAAGGACCCGGCGCTCCGCCTCGCCGCGGCGCGCGAGCTCGATCTCGGCGACGACGCCGCGCAGAACGACCTGCTCGCGGCGCTCTTCTCGGACCGCGATCTCCCGACGCGCGTCGCCGCCGTGACGTCGTACGCGACGCGCGTGAAGGACAAGGGAGCGCCCTCGGGGCCGCTCGAGGCGGTGCTGCGGGCGGGCGCGCGCGAGCTCGTGCTGCCGGCCGCGGAGGGGGTGGCCGCGAGGGGCCTCGCGGCGGCGCTCCGGCCGCTCCTGCTCGTGGTGCGCGCGGGGGAGCCCGGGGAGCGGGAGCGGGCGCTGCTCGCGCTCGGCACGCTCGGCGACGCCCGCGCGCTGGACGAGCTCGAGGCGGTGGCCTCCGGCGGCACCAAGGACGCGCCGGTCGAGATGACCATGCAGGCCGCCGCCACGGAGGCGCTCGGCCGCATGGTCCCGAAGCTCGAGAGCGCCGAGCTCCGCCGGCGCGTCTCGGAGCGCGTCGAGCAGGCGCTCCACGCCGACGCGATCGACCTCCGCGAGTCGGCGGCGCGCGGCGCGCGGTGGATCGGCGGCGAGCGCGCCCGCGTGCTGCTCGAGGAGCTCGTGCGCGCCGGCGACACGCCCGATCGGCTCCGCGCCGTCGCGGTGAACGAGCTCGGCCTGCTCGGCGATCCCGCGGCCGAGCAGGCCCTCGCCCGCGCGCTCGACGCGAGGAGCGCCGAGGTCCGCAAGGGCGCGCGCAAGGCGCTGGAGAAGCTCTTCCCGGGCCAGCGGACCCGCGTCGAGCTCCTCGCGGTCGGCAGCGAGCACGACGACATCGCCAGCCCGGCGGCGAGCTACCTCGCCGCGGAGGCCGATCCCGCCGAGCTCCTGCCGCGGCTCGCGTCGCTCAAGGACGAGGAGCTCCGGCAGCGCCTCGCCATGGGCCTGCTCCGCCGCGGTCCCCTGCCCGCGGCCGCGCTCGAGCGCATGCTCGCGGACGAGCGCGCCCCGGCGCGGCAGGAGGCGGCGCGGCTCATCGCCGCCGGGAGCGTCGACGGCGATCGCGCGGCCCTCGCCGGGGCGCTCGCCGCCGCGGCGCAGCGCACCGCCGAGCGCTGGTCGGCCGCCCACGGCGACGCGCGCGACGAGGAGGCCGCGGCGTGGCGCGAGCTGATCTGGGCGGCGGCGCGCGCCGGCGCGGCCGCGATGGCGCCCGCGCTGCGCGCGCTGCTCCTCTCCGCCAGCGCTCCGGGCGACGTCCGCCGCGAGGCGGCGCGCGCGCTTGGTACGCTCGCCACGCTCGCCACGCTCGGGCCGACCGGGGCGGCCGCAGGCAGCGCGCGGTCGCCGGACACCGTGGAGGCGCTCACGGCCGCCCTCAAGGACATGGACGCGGGCGTCAGGGCCTCGGCCGCGGCCGCGCTCGCCGCGTTGGCGCCGGGCGGCTCGGCCGCGAGCGCGGCGGCGGTGCGGCCTTTCGATCCGGTGGGCTTCGAGGCGACCGCGCGCGCCGCGTCGCCCGAGGCGCTCTCCGCGCTCGCCGCGAGCGAGCCGGGCCGGCGCCTCGCGCTGCCCGCGATGCTCACGCGCGGCGCCCTCGCCCCGCTGATCTCGCTCGCGCAGGGCGCGGGCGGCGACGCCGCGGCCCGCCTCGACGCGATCGCGGCGCTCGGCCGCGCCGGCGGCGATCGCGCGCTCGAGGCGCTGGCCGCGCTCGCGTTCGACAAGGGCGCGAACGACGCCGCAACCCGCAAGGCCGCGTACCGGGCCTACCGCCGCGCGAAGCGCAGGGCGGCGGCCGATCGAGAGCGGCGGCTGACGATCGCGGGCGCCCCCGCGCAACCCGAGAACCCCGACGGAGTCAACGCATGACGGCGGCCCTCGCACGCCCGATCCACCTCCGGTACGCCGCGCCGAGCGAGCTCGCCGCCGCCCCGCTCCACTCCAGCGTGCGCCTCTCCCTCGACAGCGCCCGCGGCCCGGTCGGCGTGCGCGGCACCCTCCGCGACGCGGCGCTCTTCCGCGACGCCATGGCCGCGCTGGCGACCATCCTGGAGAGCGACCTCCGGTACAAGGGCAGGGACCGGACCGCGTACCTCGCCTACCTGATGAAGAAGGGCAAGAAGGCGACGGCGGCCATCTGGGAGGCGCAGAAGGCCTTCCTGGAGAGCGCCTACGGCGACGACGCCGCGAGCGCGAAGCAGGGCGACCCCTCGCCCGCGAAGCCCGCCGGCGCGCTCGATCCGGTGCTCACCGTGCACCCGGACGAGGTCTCGATCGAGGTCTTCTCGCGCGACGAGAGCGCCTACGCCCGGCTCGCCTTCTCCAGCGACCTCTTCGAGGGCCGCGAGGCGGCCCACGGCACCGCCTTCGTCGATCTCTCGCCGCGCATCGTCGAGCAGATCGACCGCCTGCGCGTCTACACGCGGGTGGAGCTCGACGCCGGCGCGTCCCGCGCCGGGGCGGCAGCGTTGATCGAGCGCTCGCTCGAGGTCCCCGCGACCTGGCTCCGCGGCTTCCTCCAGGTGCAGTCGGCGGCGACGCTGCCCGCGGTCTCCTGCGAGCTCGCCCCGATCGACCTCTACAACGCGCTCTTCGTGCTCCGCACCCGCAAGGCGAAGAAGCCGCCGCGCGGCCTGCGCTTCGAGCTCGTCCCCGGCAAGCCGCCGCGCCTCATCCTGGAGCCCTGGGAGACCCTTCTGGAGTGCCACGGCCCGCCGTACGAGGGCCCGCCGCGCGTCGTCCGGACCTTCGGCCGGCAGCGGCTGCTCGCGCTGTCGCGCCTCCTGCCGCACGTGAAGAGCGCGCGCGCCGAGCTCCGTGGCCCCGGGCTGCCGGTCTTCTGGGTGCTCGATCTCGGCCGCGCGACGCTGACCGTCGCGCTCACGGGCTGGACCGACAGCAGCTGGGCGAGCGCCGCCTCGTTCGACGCCCTGATGCCGCGCGGCGAGGCGCGCGCCGCGCTCGACGCGCTCGCCGGGCGGCAGCTCGCCCTGCTCCGCGAGCGCGGGCCGCTCCCGCTCGCCGCCCTCGCGGCCGGCGGCGGCGCCGAGGACGCCCGCGCGGCGCTCCAGCTCGAGTGCCTGCGCGGCCGCGTGCTCTACGACGTCGCGCGCCGCGTCTACCGCCCGCGCGAGCTGTTCGCCGAGCCGGTCGACGAGCGCGAGATCCGCTACAGCTCGCCGCGCGAGGCCGCGGCCCACCGCCTGCTCGCCGCCCCCGGCGCGGTGAGGCCGACCAAGGTGCACGAGATCGCCGGCGAGGGCACCGAGATCCACGGGGAGGTCGCGGACCGGGAGGCGCACCGCGACTTCTCGCCCCGCTTCACGATGGACCTCGAGGGCCGCGTCTCGGACGCGTGGTGCAGCTGCCCCACGTTCCGGCGCAGCGGCCTCCGCGAGGGCCCGTGCGAGCACATGATCGCGCTCCGCGTCGCCTACGCCCGCGAGCGCGCCGAGAAGGACGCCCTGCGCCAGACGGCCGAGGGCCGCTCGCTCATCCGCGCCGAGACGCGCACCTACGTGCGCCGCGAGGCCTCGGGCGCGGAGGTGGTCTATCGTGTCTCCCTGGACGACCGTGTCGTGCACCTGTCGTGGGGCACGCGCGGCAAGGAGGACCCTCGCCACCAGCGCATTTGGTTTGACACGGACGCCGAAGCGCGCGACGCGTATTTCAAGCGCCTGGATGCGTTAACATCATCCGGATTCGTCGACGCCGACGCGTCGTCTGCATGAAGAAGGGAGAGGAGGTCAAGGCTCAACTGCACGTCGTGTTGCCAGGAGAGGTTCTGAACGCACCAGCCTCCGCGCCTCGAGCGTAGGAGCGGCGTCGCGCCGCTCTGGAGGAACCGCCAGTCACTCTCCGCAAGGTAGCCTGTTCTTGGTTCTCTTCGGCTAGACCAGCGCTACGGCGCGGGGAGAGCTGAGACAACCTCGCGAACGCCGTTTCTCCCCGCGCCGTAGCGCTGGTCTAGCCGGAGAACCGGTGAGGCTACCGTGCCCCATGGAAGAAGGTGATGCGCTCGGGGCCTCTCTTGGCGACATGAGATCGCGATCCGCGACGGCCGTTCCTGCCGCTCTTGCCACGCCGGCGGACCGGCCGCGCTCGTCGTGATTCCCAACCACGCTCCCACAGAGACATGACCGCGAAGATCGACGCGACCGTTCAAGCCCGAGCCCCCGTCGTTCTCCCCCTCCCGACGTCGCCCGCGGCCGGCGCGGCGGCCGGCGTCCGCGCCGGCGGCGGCGGCGGCGACGTCGTCGACGTCGAGGCGCGCCGGCTCGCCCACGAGGCGCGCGTCGCCCGCTGGAAGGCGATCGCCGAGGCGGGCGGGATCGACGCGTGGGTGAGCGCGGAGCTCACGGCCCGCGGCGCCCTCGCGACGGGCGATCCCAAGGCGATGTCGGACCGGGAGCGCGCCCAGTGGAAGGAGCGCAAGAAGGTCGAGGCCAGGGAGCGCCGGTCGCTGCGCCGCCTCGCGTGGGAGGCCTACCTCGCCACGCACATCAACCACCTCGGCGCGGGCGTGCACTGGGCAGATCGCTCCGGGCCGGACAGGCTCGACGTCCCCGGCTTGAGCGAGCGCGCGCGGTCGCACGGCCTCCCCGAGCTGCCTGGCGCGGGCGAGCTCGCGAGCGCGCTCGGGCTGACGATCCCGCGGCTCCGCTGGCTCGCCTACCACCGCGAGGTCGACACGGGCACGCATTACCGCCGGTGGCTCATCCCGAAGCGCGACGGCAGCGCGCGCACCATCTCGTCCCCGAAGCGGGATCTGAAGCGCGCGCAGCGCTGGGCGCTCCGCAACCTGTTCGAGAAGCTCCCGGTCCACGCCGCGGCGCACGGCTTCCTGGCGAGCCGCTCCATCGTCACGAACGCCGCGGCGCACGCGGGCGCGGACACGATCGTCAAGGTGGATATCAAGGACTTCTTCCCGACGATCACGTGGCGCCGGGTGCGCGGGCTGCTCCGCAAGGCGGGCGTGGCCGAGGGGCCGGCGACGCTCGTGGCGCTCCTCTCGACGGAGGCGCCGCGCGAGCTCGTGCAGTTCCGCGGCCAGACGCTCCACGTGGCCACCGGCCCGCGCGTGCTGCCGCAGGGCGCGCCCACCTCCCCGGCGATCACGAACGCCATCTGCGTGCGCCTCGACCGGCGCGTCTCCGGGCTCGCGCGCAAGCTGGGGTTTCGCTACACGCGGTACGCGGACGATCTCACGCTCTCCTGGCGTGCGCCCGAGGCGCCTGGTCTCGCCGCGACGCCGGGCGCGCCGCGCGCGGGTGCGCCGCGGGCGCCGGTGGGTGCGCTCCTCCGCGGGGTTCGGGAGATCCTGAGCTCGGAGGGGTTCCGGCTCCACCCGAGCAAGACCGTGGTGATGCGCAAGGGCAGCCGGCAGAAGGTGACAGGCCTCGTCGTCAACCGCGCGAGCGAGGCTGTCCCGGCGGCGCGCGTCCCGCGCGAGCGCCTGCGCGCGCTGCGCGCGGCGATCCGCAACCGGGAGCTCGGGAGGCCCGGGAAGGGCGAGACGCTGGCGCAGCTGAAGGGGCTAGCGGCGTTCGTGTACATGACCGATCCGGTCAGGGGGCGCGCGTTCCTCGATCGGATCGAGGCGCTCGAGCGGAACCAGCCCGCGCCGGCGGGCGAGGCGGGCTGACGCCGGCCGCACGCGCCCTGCGCGCCGGCGCAGGGCTACTGTCGTTCCATCCTGAGCAGCGTGACGTCCCCCGGGTCCCGGCTGATCGCCGTACCCCGCTGCCCCTTGGCCGTGAGCACCCAGTCGAAGACGCTGACGCCGCCGGCCGAGTCGACCGTGGTGAACGTGCCCGTGCCGTCCTCGTCGCGCGTCCAGGTGCCCGTGAAGGTGTCCGTGAAATACTCGCCCTCGAGGCTCCCCGACTCCGTGGCGGTCAGCGTCCCATTCCGGTTGAACACGATCACCCCGTTCGCCACGAAGTTGCCGAGCCCCACGAGCGAGCCGGTGGCGTCCCAGCCGTACCTTCCATGAAAATCTCCGCGCCTGAACGCGGACTCAGAAGCCTCCTCGGCATGAGCGATCCCGGCGCCGCCTCGATCGGCGTCGACGAAGCACGCGACCGTCATCAGACCAACGACAGCAAGCCTTCCAAGCGTCTTCTTCATGGCACTCCTCCACCTTCGACGGCCGCGGCTCGCGCAGCGCGGCGCCGATGGATGGCCATGGGCTCTGCCCGTCCAGGCGCCTGCGCCACCGCGCCTGCAACGCGCCCGGGAACCGTGACAGCGCCGATGCCTCGCGCACCGCAGACCCGGGCGTCTATATCCGATTCATTTTACATGCGCATCAACAGCGCTGTCAACACGGCACATCCACGGCGATATCGGGTTCTGGCCGCCGGGCGCGCGACGCGGGAATCTTGCTGTTGGCTGATCGGGCTGACCTTCGAGCGGACAGGACCCCCGGCGTCACCTACGCCCTCGCGTCGGGCGAGATAGCGGACGACAGCGAGGCCGCGTCGGTCGCGGACGGGCTCCTGCTCCGCGGCGGCCTCGGTTTTCCGTTCCGGACCTCCGAGAGCTCCGAGGTCGCCCCCGAGGTGACGATGATGAAGAGCATTGACGGGACGAGGACGTCCTGGTCACCTCGAGGTGGGGATCCGCCGTGAGGGCGGCGAGGAACCAGGCGACGGGGACGACGCTGTTCCTTCCTACGCTACCTCGCGGTAGGGTCACCTGGTGATGCGGTCGCGCGCCGAGAGCACTGAGGCGCTCGTATCGGAGGTGAACGATGCTGGATTGGCTCAAGAAGCGCCTCGGTTCGAAGCGTCAGCCCATACATCCGGCGTGGAGAGCTGGCCAGTATGTGAGCTATTTCCTCGAGCGTGAGGACGGGAGCTGGACGGCCGTGGCGATTCGCCTCCATGGCCAGATGGAAGATGGATCCTGGGCCCTCTCCGCAGACTTCAAGACCCGGCTCGGCGAGTGCACCGCCTGGTTCCGCTCCGTTCCGGGGGCCTCACTGGACGCGCCTGACCCTCTCCCGGGTCGGGTCGAGCGGACCCGAGGTGCCCCCATGGACGGGAGCGCCGGCGTGGAGAGGCTCATTCAAGAGCCCGAGATGCAGACGTCGATGGCCATGAACCTTCTCATGGTCCGTCGCTGGGACGCCGCGAAGGAGGCCCTGCGCGGTGCTGCGCGTGAGGTCCGCTATCCGTGCGGGATCGACCGGGCGTACCCGCTCGTCACGCCCATCCCAGGGGCTGAGGTTCAGAAGCACCATGATCTCAACCCGCGCGTGATGCTGACGGGCGTGGCTTGCATGTCGATCGACGGCGGCAAGAACCCGATCACCGTGACCTCGTTCGGGTGGAGCGATCCCAAGGGGAGCATGCCCGATTCGTACGACGACTTCGTGGATTTCTCGCACCCGAAGCGCATCGATCACGGGGCGTTCTCGCTCACGTACCCGGCGACCTGGTTCCTCCACCGGGAGGAGGTCGAGAAGTCTGGTCTCCGGACCGTCACGTATTCCACGCAGCTCGGCGGCAACACCTGTGCGACGACGCTCTCCGTCACCCTGTCCCACGGCGCTGCTGGGCAGATTGCCGCCGAGCGCGACGGCATCGTGAGCAAGCTCGAGGCGCTCGCCGAGTCCAAGGAGGGCGAGGTTCGCCGCCGAACGGCGGATGTCCCCGTGGTATCAGGGGACGCCGCGGGGTTCGCGTTCGATTTCATCGGTCCGGCGATCGACGGCTCCTCCGCGAACGGCGTCTTCCGCGCCGAGGCCGGCGATCGCGTGGCGCATATCTCGCTTTTCGGCTGCATCGCGAAGGCGAACCCCCGCCGAGATCAGACGCTCGCAGAGATGCGCGCGGTGTTCCGCGAGGTCGTGGAGAGCTTTCAGTTCACCTGAGCTGGCTGCTCCGTTCAGCGCTGTGCGCTGCGGTCCGGCGGGGTCCGGACCCCCTTTTGGCACAACGAGCAGCGTCCCCGGGCGGTCGATGGCATGAAAATGCGCATTCTGGAGCAATTCTTGGCACAAGTTGGCCCCGAACAACGCTCCACTGAGCGTCGTCGAGGGGTCCGGACCCCGGTGTGTCGCAATGCATTGCGTCTGTGCCAGTCCCCGCCCCCCTCGTTTGGCACAGATCGCGGCCTTGGCGGCACAGGTTGCCGGCGCTGCTCGCTCCGGGTCAGGCAGGGTCCTCTCTCCGGGCGGTCTTGAACCGCGCGCACCCCGCGCCCGGCCGTCAGAAATTGGCGCAGAAGCTCGCGTAATCCAGCGCGACCTGGTCGGCGTAATCGAGGGCGATCGCCCGCACCTTGGCGCGGAAGCCGGCGTGGTCCCCGTCGGTGAGCGCGTCGATCTCCCCGTCGACCGAGTCCGGGAACACCGCAGCATCCCAGTCCTCGTCGGCGCGCGCGTGCTGCGTCGCCAGGAGCTCGCCCCACTGCTCTGCGAGGTTGGTGAAGCGGGTCATCGTCGTGAGGCTCGCTGTGTCGAACGTGTCCTTGTAGGGCGACCGCTCGCGCACGCTGTAGCTCTGGCCGTCGGAGAGCGTCATCCAGCCGAGCAGATCGTCGACCCGGTAGCCGAGCGCCTTGTACGCGAGCACCGTCCGGTACGCGTGGTCGCCGCCGCTCGCCGCGTTGGTCTGCGAGACGGCGGCCGCGGCGATGCCGAGGAAGGCGCTCGGCGCGCCCTGGGCCTTGACGTCGAGGATGCGGTCGTCGTCCTGTCCGGAGGTCGGCCCCTCGATGAGCACGTAATACCGCGTCGCGCCGAGCGAGCCGATGCCGCTGTGCAGTCGCTGGGCGACGCTCTTCACCGCGAAATAGGCGGCCGGCAGCCCGGCGCCGCCGCCGCTCAGGGTGGCTCGGTAAGCCGACATGTGGCCGCGTACGTCGGTATCGACGGCGGCGGTCACCGCGGCGAGGTCGGGGTTGCTCGCCGTGTCGAGCCTGCGCACGCCGCCGACCTTGACCGTCCAATCGTCGAGCATCTCGACCCGGCTGTTCGAGGACTCGACGTCGTCGAGGAAATCGTCGAGCAGGCCATAGGTATCGCTCGCCGTGAACTTCCGCGTGGTCTCCTGGCTGTTCCCGGCGTAGCTCGCGATTGCGTCGAGGTACGCCTCGGTGAACGCGTCGAGGAGAGCGCCCTGGTCGGCGAGGCTGTAGCCGCCGTTCTCGCGCGCGACGAGCGCGAGGCTCGCGGCGAGCCGCCAGACGTCGAGCTGGTAGTCGCCGATGACCGCCTCGTCGAAATCGTTGATCGCAAATACGATGTCTCCCTGGTCATCATCGAAGGAGCCCGTGTTGCTCACGTGCATGTCGCCGCCCAGCCACGTCCGGGTGGCGCTCGCGCCGCCGTACGTGGAGAGCTGGGACGAGCTCCCGAGATCCTTCCAGTAGAGGTGGTTCGAGCCGCGGAAGAACGCGAAAGGGGAAGCCTCCATCTGCGCATACTTCTCGGTCCGGGCCCCCGCGGGCAGGCCCGCGTTGGCGCTCGTGATCTCGGCGACGACATAGCTCGTGCGGCTCGTGGCCGCCGAGCCGGGCGCGGCGACGAGGCCCACAGCGGAGAAGGCAGCGACGAAACAGCAACGGCGCGCGGTGAGCGCTGGAATCGACGGATTGAACATGATCTTGCTCCTGGCGGCGAGCGTAGTTGGGGATGGGTACGTCGATCGCCGCGCGTGCAGCAAGGAGCTCACGCCGCTTGACGCGCCCTCGTCGCGCGCTCGTCGCGCCGCCGCAATGGACGCGGCGGGCGCCGCCGGGAAACGGTGAGCCCCCTCAGCGAGCGCGCTCGCGCGTCCGCTTCAGCGCCGCCGTGAGGACGTGCTCCACGACGATATGGTTGTCCGGCGCGGAGGGCGCGTTGCGGCGGGAGCTCCCGGAGCGCCGCCGCGATGAGCAGCCCCCGCCCGGCTAATCTGGCCAGACCTCGATCCAGACGAACAGCACCTGTCCGGCGGCCTGGTTGTCGACCGCCACCGGATAGACGGTACGCGCCCGGAGCGCCGCGACGAGGTGACCGTGGTTGATCGCGAACCTGCCGATGAAGTCGTCGTTGATGAGGTCCCTGTCGATGAGCTCACCGCTCACGTGGACGTCCGGCGTGAGCGGCACGCCGCGCCACGTCGGTGGGCCGTTCCATCCTGGCGTGCACGTGTCGCGCTGCCCCGATCGATCGAGCGCGCGCCGTCCGAGCGACCGCGCGCCCACGAACAGCTCCGCCGAGCCGAAGGGCTCCGGCGGCTCGGTGCCCGCCCCCGCCGCCTCCGCGGCGAACCCGGCCACGCTGGCGGCCGCCGCGGCCGGGTGCTCCGTGCGGAGGAGGCCGCCGATGGCGGTGAGCGCCCCCGGCGCGACCGCGCCCATCCCGTCCCATTGACTCCCGTCCGCCTTGGCCGGGCTGATGACGGCGCCGTCGATGGAGATGCGGACACGGGCCGGCAGCGGCTCCGCCGCCGGCTTGCACGCAGCGCAGACGAGGGCGAGCCCACACAGCGAGGCCGCCCCGAGGAGAGGACGTGACGCCATGCCTCGAGAGCGTATCCCGGCCGGCGCGGATCACCAACGCGGAAGATCGGGCCGGTGGCGCGGCGAGGGCCTCGACGGCCTGGTGCTCGGTCCGGGCCGCGCCCTGGTCATCGAGAGGTCGTGGAGCCACGATCCGGAGGTGAAAGAGGGGAGGCGCCAGCGCACTATTTCTTCCGCGCGACCTTCTGCGCCCGCGCAAGGTCGTCCTTCAGGCGCGCGATCACGGCGACGATGCGGTCACGCGGCGCCGCGTCGAGCGACATCGCCAGCCCGTGGCTGTGCGCAAAGTCGATGAGCGCAGGGAGCACGCGACCCGGCTCGCCGGTGATCACCGTGGCGCGGGGGTGGATCCATTCCTGGTCGGTCGCGAGCTCGTCCTCCGCGGTCAGATAAGGCCGCAACGCCACCTTGAGCGCCGAGGGCGCCATGCACGCCGTATCCTCCTGGGAACGCCGCCAGAACGCGGCGGAAAGCCGGACCGGCCCGCCGCCCATCCACTCCGCGGTCCCGCCAGCACGCTGGATCAGGAAGCCGTAGCGCGCCGGGATTCGCGAGGACGTGGCGATGAGATAGCGGTCCGCGAGCACCGCCCTGCCGTCGAGCGAATCGGCCATGGCGGCGGCCGTCCCGGCGTCCGGGAACGAGGCCCAGAGTCGCGCGCGATCGGCGCGCGGGGGGCGGGCGGCGAGCGCATCAGGCCAGCGGACCTCACCGGGAAGCGGGGCCAGCTCGGCGGCCAGAACGGCACCGTGCTTCTCTGCGATCGCCTCGAGCTGCGAGATGGCGCCGTGGAGCGCTCCCAGATCCGGTGTTCCGGAGGAGAGCGATACGCCGCGGACCGGGACGGGGCCGTACAGGTCGAGGCCGCGCCTCTCGAGGACGGCGACGTCGTCGACCGCCAGCGCGACCTCCGCCGCCTCCAGCGACGCCGCGTCCTCGAACCGCAGGCCCGCCACGATCTCCACCGGATCGTGCTCGTGGACGCCCGAATACACGGCTCGCCCGCCCCGCTTCCACAGGAGCGCTCGCAGTGAAGGGAAGTCGTCGTCCACGGCCATGTCGGTGTGCAACATCACGCTCCCCCCGACACGCGCGATCGAGTCCGGCGCCACCTCTCCGTCGTCCAGGCGGATCCCCTCGCGCTCCAGGAGCGATCGCCACGCTTTCCCGTACCGCTCGCCCGGCGTCCACCCCGGCAAGAGATCTTCGATATAGCGACGGGCGTCATCGAGCTCCTCGAAGCGCCCGACGAGCACGCAGTCGCCGCTGTTGTTGCCGGAGAACCCCTGCCAGATACGGATGCCGTCGGAGAGCTGTGCCTTGCGCCGCGCGGGCCTGGCGCAGCCCGGGAGCGGCGCGGGGCCGAGGAGCCGCTCTCGCTCGGCAGACCAGGCAGCGAGCACGTCGCCCGCCGACCCGACGGGCACTCCCCGCTTCTGGAACGAACAGGCCTTGAGCGTGCGGTCCGAGGTGATCGTCACGAAGTCCAGACCCGCGCCACAGTCGCCGTCCACCCCCTCGAAGAGGCGCGGCACGGGCTCCAGCCTGTCTCCGAAGCAGACCGATAACCGCGCTCGAACAGGGCTGTCGGCGATGATCTCGGCGAGGCGGCGCTCGCCGTCCCGGTCAAGGTGGTTGGCCGGATCGAGCCCTACATACCGTAGCAGCGCCACGTCGCGGCACCCGAGCCGGGCGAGCCGCGCGAGGAGCGCGGGCAGCGACGGGAGCTGCGCCGGCGTCGCGAGCACGTTCACGCCGAACGTCACGCCCGCGGCCGCGAGCAGCTCCAGCCGGTCCTCCCAGGGCGTGTCTTGATACACGGAGACCCGGATCTCGCCGATGTGCGGCGCGAGCGCACGGAGCCTCCGCTCCGTGAGCAATGTGCCGTTCGTCGTGACGTGGAGAGCGAGCCCGGTCTGCTCGGCGAGGCGCGTCAAGAGCTCGTCGAAGCCGGCAAATGCCAGCGGCTCTCCTCCGCCGAAAGCCACCTCCAGGAGGCCGCGGCGCGCGAGGCCCGAGAGCACGTCGAAGGCCCCGTCCACCGTCCACGCGCTCGCCGCGTCCAGGTCCCGCGAGCAGAACGAGCACGCGAGGTTGCACCGGTTGGTGATCCCGAACAGCGCGACGCGCGGGGCCCGCCTCGTCAGCCGGCGCGTCGCGGCCCCGTCCCAGCGCACGTTCGTCCCCGTTCGCGCATGGAACCAGAGGAGCGCCCCGTCGAGCGCGTGGGGCCGGAACACATCGCGGGACGGCAGGGGGATCGCGTCTTCCATGACACGGGGAGTCTACCCTTGCTGCGGCGCTGGATCATCAGGGGAGGGCTCTCGGCGAGGTCCATCCCTTCAGTGCAACGTAGTCAGCGGCTGACGACCATGCGATCGACGAGCTGCTGCGCGAGGACGAGGACGCCCAGGTATCCGTCTTCGGCATTCTCGACGACCCACGCCGTGAGCTCGTCCGCCGCGGTCGCGGCGCGGCGCTGGAGGTCAGTCCGCGCGCGGACACCAGCGAGCAGGCCGAGCGTGGTGGCCGTCACGAGCCGGGCGAGCAGCTCCCGGAGCACGTCAGGGAGTTCCTCGACAGTCCACTCGACGATGAGCCGCACATCGTAGCCGACGAACAGCCCCGGATGTCCCGCGCAGGCGGGCACGAGCGCAATACCGGTGTTGCACGCCGTGCTGTGGGCCCATCGAGGACCAACGCACGCCGCGTTCCCAGCGTCCAGGGCCTCGCGCGCGTCCGAGCCCATGACCGCGTGAGGCAGCCCATGGCCGAAGAGCGCCACGCCATCGAGCGCGCTGTCCTCCAGCGCGGACTCCAGTGTCCTGCGGACGGCAGCGCCGCCCTGTACGGCGATGGCCTCGGCCCCGGCGGCGAGACGGATGGTCTGCTCGGCCATCCAGCGGCTGTTCCACAGCGCGGCGTCATCCGGGGTCCAGGCCGCGAAGACCAGAAAGCGCGCCATCAGCCCGCCTGACGCTTCTTCGCCTGGACCTTGACCATGCGCACGGCGGCCCCGTGGATGTCTTGCAGGAAGTGCAGGGCCACCGCGTCGTCCTCCTGAAGCAGCTGCAGCATCTCCTTGGCCGTGACGCCCGCGCCATCGGGTCGCCGGAAGACGACCTCGTCTTCCGGCGCGTACTGGAGGAGGTGCTCCAGCGCGCGCTTCGCGGGGCCTGGCTCATAGAGGTGCTCGCGATCGATGCGCGGGAGGTCCGCACGCTCGACGACAGTGCAGCCGTCCTGGAGCGAGACGTCGTAATACCCCGTAGGGTCGAGGTCGAACAGGTTGGAGTGGGTCGCGATGAAGAGCTGGTCGATGTGCTGCTCCTCGACGAGGCGCACGAGCAACTGGCGCAGGGAGCGGCCGCTCGTCGGGGCGTGGAGGTGGGCCTCCGGCTCCTCGATGCCGACGGCGCGGGCGCCGAGCAGCATGGCGCCCGCCAGGATCGTATAAACCTGCGCGACACCGAGGCCGACGAGATCGATGGAGACGTCGCGGCCCTCGGGGTTGGGCTCCGGGAGGAGCTCGCGCAGATCGATCTCGCCGGTCCGCGGGTCCTGGACCGGGGCGAAGGGAGGGCGATGAAGCGGCTCCCCCGCGAGCAACGCTCGGAACGAGGCGAGCTTGCGGCGAACCTCGTGGCTCGGGCTGAGCTGAGCCGCGAGCAGCGCGCTCTTGAGGCGGCCGGCGCGGAGATGCCAGGCGATGACGTCTTCCCCCTCGGGCGGAGCGGCGGTCTCTTCGTGCCGGGGCTGGCGGTCCGCGCTCACGAGCGTGTAAGCGCCGGTTGATAGCTCGAAAAACAGCTTTCTCAGCTGGATGCGTCGGCGGGACTGTTCGGACTCACGCTCGGACGAGGGGAGCGACGATAAAAGCCCCCGCAGATCCTCGTCCCCTGATCTGAGGACCGACAACGAGAGGCTCGGCTGCCGCTCGAGAGTCCAATCAACGGTCACCTCCATGACGAGCTCCGGCGCGGAAAGCAGCCCAGCTGGTACCAGAGTCTCGTCTTGCGGCGCCACGAGCCGAGCCCCTAGCAGGATGACTTGTGACGGGTCATGAGCGCAGACATCGCGCCGGCTGAGCACACCCGCATCGCACGCTCTCACAGCGCCCTCAACGCTCGACAGCGCCCCGCTCTCCGTGATCACATCGGCCAGCAGGAAAAGCGTGCTCACGGCTTCCAGGAGGTTCGACTTGCCGCTCCCGTTCGGGCCATAGAAGACGTTGAACGGACCGAGATCGTCCACGCGGACATCCCGGAGGCTGCGGTAGCCCTTGGCCCAGAACGACGCGATCCTCATGACGGCGCGATGCTACACACGGCCCCCGGCCCGGGCCAGCGCAGCGCGCTACCGCAACTGCCGGGCGGACGTACGCAGCTCGCTCCACGTACCTTGCGCCTGAGGGGCGGGCTCTTCGTCGCACAGGGCCAGGATCCCCGCCCACGACCGCCGCTCACCCCCGGCTCATCCGCGCGATCGCCTCGGCCAGCGCGCCGTCGTCCGCGCCCTCCGCAGCGCCCGCGAGCGCCTCCTCGGCGGCGGCGAGGGCCGCGTCGCGGAGGCGGTAAAGGTGCGGCTCGGGGATGCGCTCGCGGGCCGCGAGGACGCCTGGCGGGACGCCGCGCAGCATCTCCAGGACCAGCCCGAGGCGGCGGCGGGCCTCGGCCGGCGGCGGCGCGCCGAGGCCGAGCCGCCGCCGCGTGGCCGGCGGCGCGGCGGCGAGGCGGCGCGAGGCCGCCTCGGCGACCTGAGCGGCGAGCGCGTGGTACGCGCGCGGCGACGGGAGCTGCGCCTCAGTCCATACGAGGAGCCGGACGAACTCGCGCGCCCCGCCCTCGAACGCCCGCCGCCCGTGGAGCATGCGCCGGTTATCGACGACCAGGATGTCCCCGGCGTCGAGCGACAGCTCGATCACCTCGCGCCGCGACGCCTCGACGGACCGCGCCAGGCGCGCCGCGATCGCGTCCCCCGGCGGCACGACCGGCGCGTGCGTGAACGAGAGCGCGCCGCCGCGGAGCGACACGGTGGGCCCGAAGAAGTCGCCGAAGACGAACGGGATGCGCCGGTACACCGTGAAGAGCGCATCGAAGAGCTCCGGATCGGCGCGCTCGATCGTCGAGAGCAGCGCCCAGCCGTCGAGCAGGAGGCACCCGCCGCCGCGCTCCGCGGGCCTGACGCAGGCCATGATCTGCACGGCCGGCGGCGCGCCCGCGAAGCTCTGGCTGTCGGTGTGGAGCGGCGCCGCCACCGAGCTCGCCGCGAACGATCTGCCCCCCGGCACCGCCTTGATCGGCTGCCGCTCGACCAGGAGCGGCCTCGCCCCGAGGAGCCGCTCGGCGAAGGTCCATGGCGCCCGCGCGGCCTCCTCGAGGGCCAGCGCGGCGGCGTCGTCGCCGCGGAGGACCGAGAAGCCGCGCGCCGCGAGCTCGTCGAGCAGGCTCACCGGACCACGCTCCGCCCCGGGCCGGATCCATCGCTCGCGCATCCACGTCCTGCGCTCGATATCTCACGACGTTCAACCTTCATGGCCACCAGCCACATACCGACTCGGAGCGCAGAGCCTCTCATCGCCCTCTTCTCTCTTCCTCTGTGCCCTCTGTGCCTCTGCGGTTCAATCTCTCTCCTTGAGGGCGGCGCTCAGCCATGCCTGGCACCGCGCTCCAGACAGAGATGAAACAAAGCCGCCAAGACGCCAAGAGAGAAGAGATAATTTCTCTTTCTGTTCTTGGCGCTCTTGGCGCTCTTGGCGGTTCATCTCTCTCTCCTCCGAGCATCGCTCCAGAGCAGTGCTCGGAAGCGTCTGGCATGGCGTTCCGGTACAGAGACCGCCCGTCCACCCCGCCCTCGCTCACCCATCGAGGAAGCGCGCCTCCCGGAAGCCGGCGCGGAGCAGGTCGCGGGGGACGGGCAGGACCCGGAGCAGCGGCGCGCCCTCGGGCACCTCGATCGGCGCTCCGATGCGGCGCACGTGGAACACCGCCGGGGTCGCGAAGAACGCGTCGGTCGCGACCACCCCGCGCATCACGTCGTAGCCGTCGCCGTGGACGCCCTCGAGCAGGCTCGACCAGCCTGGCGGCGTCCGGGTGAACGCCCACGGCTTCACGAAGAAGTGCGGCTCGCCCGGCGGGTGAGGCGTGAAGTACTTCGTCAGGTACCAGAGCGCCCCGCGGTTCGCGGCGAGGAAGTCGTCGCCGTAGACCTGGGCGAAGGTGCGCTCCACCGCGGCCGCCCCCTCGGCCAGGCGCGGCGCATCCGGCGCGACGGCGAGCGTGTGCCCGTCGAATGTCGCGCGGAACGCGACGGCGTTCCGCACCACCACGGACGCGAGCCGAGCCCCGCCGCGCCAGGGGACCGGATCCGGCCCGGCCGCGGTCGTGACCTCGGCGACCTCGTCGATCTCGGGCGCCCCCGGGCCGGCCACGACGAGCCGCGCGCGCGCCCTGCTCGCGCCCCCGGCGCTACCTGTGCCGCCCGCGGTTCCCGCGCCGCCCGCGGTTCCCGCGCCGCCCGCGGTTCCCGCGCCGCCCGCGGTTCCCGCGCCGCCCGCGGTTCCCGCGCCGCCCGCGCTCCCCTCCCCCGCCCTCGCCTTCCTCTCCCCTGCCCGCGCCCTGTCCCCCACCAGGCGCCGGTACTTGCGCGTCACCTCGCCCTTCTTCACCGCGAAGTAGCGCGCGTCGTAGAACTCGGCGTGCGCCCGCCCCACCTCGGGCGCATCCGCGAGCGCGCACCCCTCGATCTCCACGTCGGGCCGCACCGGCGCGATGCAGCCGATCTCGCCCTCGAGCCGCAGGCTCCGGGGCGCCTCGTCGCGGAGGCGCAGCTCGACCACCAGCGGGACGAAGGCGCTCTCGTCGGCGAGGTACGCCTCGCTCACCTCGATCAGCACGTTCCGGCGGTTGGCGGCGCCCGCGACGCGCAGCCAGATGCCCGGGTCCGGGCGCACCAGCAGCCCGGTCCACAGCCGCAGGCGCGGCGGCCCGAGCCCCGTCCGGCACCCCCACGCGAGGCCGGCGCGCAGCGCCCGGTGCCACGCCCCCTCCGGCGCCAGGAAGCCCTGCGAGACCAGCCGGGGCAGCGCGGCGCGGTGCGCGCGGAGGAGCGCCTCGCCCCCCTCACCCGCCGGCTCGGCGCGGAGCGACCCGAGCCGCCGCTGCACCTCGATCGGCCGCGCCAGCGCGATCTGCAGCCCGAACGCGTTGCCCTCCAGGAGCGGCACGCACGCCTTGGCCACGCGGAGCGGCACCGCGCCGTCGAGGTCGCCGGTGCGCCGGGTCAGCCGGCAGAGGCCGAGCGCGTCGAGCACCTCGAAGCAGGCTTCACCCGCCGCAGCCACCGCCACCGCCGCAGCCGCCGCCGCCGCCGCAGCCGCCGCCACCGCCGCAGCTCGACGAGCTGCAGCTCGATCCGCCGGACGAGTCGCCGCTCCGCGAGACGACGACGGGCGGGGTGATCGCGTAGACCATCGGCCCGAAGAGCGGCGACAGCGCGAGCGACGCCGTGCCGGCCGCCGCCACCGTCAAGCCGATGTCCACCGCCTCCCGGCGGCGGCCGCCGGCGACGTCGGCGCGGAGCGAGACCGTCGAGTCCTCGAGCCAGCGGAGATAGGCCGACTTCATGGAGCTGTAAGGGCTCGTGCGCGTCGCCACGATCCACGTGACGAAGAGGAGCGCGATCATCTCGATCACGAGGAACGTGTGCGGCCGGTGGAGCTCCTCCGCGCGCAGGACGCGGATCAGCCCGATGCCGAGCAGGACGAGGCCGATCGCCCACACGACGGCCGAGAGGATCGCGACGGTCCCGCGCGAGCGGAGCATCCCGGCGGCGTCCAGCTCCGCGCGGAGCTCCCGCTCGACGTCGGACGCGACCCGGTCCGCGCACGCGCGCACATTTTCCACCGAGAGCGTCGCGCTCGGGTCGCCGCCCGGGCGCAGCGCGCTGAGCAAGCCGAACAGCGCCGACAGCACCCGGTCCCGCGGCGGCGCGCCGCCCACGACCTGGAACGCCTGCGGCGCTTCCTTCGCGTCCCCCACGGGGACGAGCCACCCCGCGCCCATCGCGACGGCGATCAGCGTGGCGGCGACGCCCTTGTTCCCGTCCCGGAGGTACGCGATCGCCCAGTACTCGTCCGGCTGCGGGATCCAGCCCGCCGAGAGCCGCTGCCGCTGCGGCGGCTGCGCATGGAAGCGGTAAGGCGTGCCCGCCGCGGCGGCCGCGGCCACCGGCGCGCCGCCCGGCAGCGCCGACCGATCGAGCGACACGCCGAGGGCCTGGCGCGCCATCGCGGCGAAGAAGAGGCCGGCCACCGAGAACGCGAAGTAGAAGAGCAGGAACACCGGCCCCGACTCCACGTTGAACGGGAAGAAGTCGAAGATCTCGTGGATCATCGCGCCGCCTCCTCGTGCTCGAGCCGATCGACGTCGTCGACCGCGCGCGCGAGCAGCTCCGCCAGCGCCTCGTAGGCCGCGACCGGCGCCTCGTGCGCGCGCTGCAGCGGGGCGACGTCGGCGCCGAGGAGCTTGCCCGCGCCCGCGAGCACCGTCGCGAGATCGTCGCCCCCGTCGACCCCGCGCAGGCCGAGCAGGGCGTGCAGCGGGCCGCGGATCTGCTTCACCTTGCGGAGGACCGCGCCCCGCAGGGCGTCGTCCGAGCCCATCCCGTCCACCACCGCGCGCCGGAGCCGGATCTGCGCCTCCCGGAGCTCCTGCTCGACGCGCAGGCGGCGGTTCTTGCCGTCGATCACGAGCGCCGAGAACGGGTCGCGCCCGGAGAGGAGGACATGGCACCGGCGGATGTCGTCGTAGAGCAGCGGGAACACGTCCGCCGCCCGCGGGATCTCGGCGGCCGTCAGGATCATCGCCTCGATCCGCGCCGCGTAGCGCGCCAGCTTGAGCGCGTTGGCGATCGCGTCGAGGCCGGCGCGGGACGCCTGCTCGAGCACCACCATGAGGTCGACGTCGCTCTGCCCGTCGCGGTAATCGCCGCGCGCCGCGCTCCCGTAGACGAGCAGGCACGCAAGCTCGTCGCCGAGCGTCCGCTCCAGGCTGTCCTTGAGCTCGACCAGCCGCGCCTGCACCGGCGCCGGCAGCCTGGAGACGGCGCTCCCGTTGGCGATGGTTCCTGTCTTCATGCCCTATCCTCGCGGCTCGATCAGCCGGACCTCGGCGCTCGAGCCGATCCCCTTGATCGCCCAGATTACCCGACCTCCAGGCAGCCGCTCTCGTCGAATGAACGGCAGGCGCCTGGGCCGCACGCTCCCGTCGGCCGCGGGCCCGACGAAGCGGGCGCGGAGGAGCAGGCGATCGACGATCGCCTCGGGCGCGAGCCGCGCGTCGGCCTCCGCCGCGGCGGCGATCCGGAGCGCGTCGGCGACGGCGGTCAGGCGCGGGGCCCGCGGCGACGCCTCGACGCACCGGGCCGCCAGCCGCGCCGTGGCCTCGCGGTGCGACGAGAGCCGGGGCAACAGCGGGAGCGCGTCGTCGACGCGCTTGCGCTGGAGGATGGCGCGCGACCGGGCGACATCCGCGGGATCCAGCGGTCGCACGGCGTCCGGCGGCGGGGCGAGAGGGGCCGTGAGCAGCTCGGCCACGCGCGCCTGCACCGCGGCGAGCGCGGGGGACTCCGCGGGCGGCTCGGCGGTGGGCGCGCGCCGCAGCGCCGCGCGGGGGGCGGGCGGCGCGGGGCGAGGCGGCGCGGACCGGGCGAGCTGCCGGGCGATCGTGAGCTCGGCCGCGAGGTCGGCGAAGGGCGGGAAGTCGCCGTCGCGCTCGAGGAGGATCGGGACCGGCCCGGTGCGCGCGAGCACGGCGGCGAGCAGGGCGAAGACCGGATCGGGGACGGGGTGGGCGTGCGTGTCGAAGTAGAAGCCGTGCTCGCGGGCGCCCCCGGCGACGTGGATCATCGCGACGCGATCGAGCGGGTACGATCGGGCGAGCTCGTTGGGATCGGCGCCGGCGTTGACGGCGTTCGCGTAGACGTTGCCGATGTCGAGGAGGAGATCGCAGCCGGTGCGGTCGACGACCTCGGCGTAGAAGCGCCCTTCCTCGAGGGCCTCGCCGGGGAAGCGCAGCGTGCACGCCGCGTTCTCGAGCAGGAGGGGGATGTCCGGGAGCGCGCGCCGCGCGGCGGCGACGTTCCGGGCGACGACGCGGGCCGCCTCGACCGTGTACGGCAGGGCGGTGAGGTGGCCGATCTCGTGGCCGCCGCCGCGCACGAAGGCCACGTGCTCGCTGACGACGGGGGCCGCGAGCTCCCGGCAGAGCGCCCCGAGGCGGCGGGCGCGATCGAGGTCGATGCCCGAGGCGCTGCCCAGCGAGAGCTTCACGCCGTGGGGGACCACCGGCCAGATGCGCGCGACGGCCGAGGCCTCGCGCCGCGCGGCCGGGCTGGCGAAGCAGGCCTCGGCCACGACCTCGACGAAGTCCACGGCGTCGGGCGCGGACAGCAGATCGGCGGCGATCTCGGGGCGGAAGCCGATGCCGACGAGGCCGACGCCGGCGAGGCCGGCGCCGGAGAGGGGCGAGCTGCTGGAGGAGCGATCGAGCACGCGAGGACCTCGCCCAGTTTGCCCCGGCCGAGGGGGCTCGCGATAGGGGCGTGCGGCGCCGGCCCGGCCGCTCACGGCCGTCTCCTCGCATGGACACGCTATGTCCGCACTCCCGCCTCGAGCGTTGCGCGACCCGGCGCCGCGCGCGAGGCTCGACGTGGTGCCGAATGAAGATCCTCACCATCGCCCTCGCGCGTCATAGCCAGTTCTCCGGCATCCTCGAGGTGCTCCGCCGCGCTCACGAGATAACGCTCGTCGCGCCGGACGGCACCGGCGAGGCGGCCGGGCTCCGGTCGGTGCCCTTCACGCCGGTCCGCGTCGCCTCGGGGAGCCGGGCCGAGCGCGCGGTCGGGTCCTTCCTGGGCACGGCGCGCGCCGTCGCCAATGCGGTCGAGCCGCTCCGGCACGAGCGCTTCGATGTGGTCTTCGGACAGGCGAGCTTCGGCTGCACCCACGAGATCCGCCGCGTCACCGGCGCGCCCGTCGTCTCCCACGTCGAGCTGCCCGGGCGGGAGATGGCCACGGCGCGGCCCGAGTTCCCGCCCTCGCGCGAGGACATCGAGGCCGGCGAGGCCCACCGCGCCCTCGTCGACCAGAGCCTGCGCGGGTCCGATCTCATCATCACGCCCTCCCGCCACGCCGCAGGGCTGCTCCCGCCCGACGTCGCGCCGCGCGTGCGCGTCAGCATGGAGGGCTTCCGCGTCGGGCCGTTCAGGGGCGCCGCCGAGCGAAGAGCCCTCCGGGAGCGTCACGGGCTGCCGGCCGACGCGCCCCTGCTCGGCTACTTCGGGAGGACGCTCGAGGCCATGCGCGGCTTCGACGTCTTCGTCCAGACGGCGCGCGAGGTCCGGCGCGCCCTGCCCGGGGCGGCCTTCCTCGTCGTCGGCGAGCCGGTCACGCACTACGGCAGCGAGCAGGCCGCGCTCGGCGGCGAGAGCTTCAAGGACTTCGCCCTGCGGACCGCGGGCGTGGCCGAGCGCGAGCTGATGTTCCGCGGGCTGCAGCCGTTCCCGGTGTACCGCGAGCTCCTCGCCGCGGTGGACGCCGCGGTCTTTCCGATCTTCGAGAGCGCCGGGCACTGGAGCTTCTTCGACAGCCTCGCCGAGGGCACGCCCGCCGTCGCGGCGCGCCGCGCCTTCTTCCCCGAGGTGATCGCCGAGGGGCAGAACGGGTTCCTCCGCGACGTGCGCGACGTCGCGGGCTTCGCCGAGCGCTGCGTCGCCCTGCTGACCGATCCCGCGCTGCGGGCGCGGATCGGGCGCGCCGCGTGGGAGACGGCGCGCCGCGACTTCACCGAGGAGCGCGCGGCGGCGCGGTACGAGGCGGTCTTCGAGGAGGCCGCGCGCCGTTGTTGACGCCCCCCGCGCGGGCCGGCGTGAGCGTCAGCCGCGCGGCGCGGCGGCCGCGCCGTCGAGCGCGCGCGCGGCGTCGAGCGCGCGCGCGGCGTCGAGGTCAGCCGGGGTGTTGATGTTGATGTAGCGGCCCTCGAACCGGAGCGCCGAGAAGCGGACGCCCCGGCGCATCGCGAAGCGGAGGGCCTCGGTGATCTCCCGCTCGTTCCGGGACGGGTCGATCGGCGCGAGCGCGAACAGATCGAGGACCTCGGGGGTGAGCAGGTAGAGCCCGAGCCCGCAGGCGAGATCGCCCGGATCCGGCGGCTTCTCCGCGAGCTCCTCCACGAGCTCGCCGCGCAGCCGGACGCCGTAGTTGCGCCGCACGCTCGCGGCGTCGCCCCCGGACCAGACCGCCAGCGCGGGCGCCGGCGGCCACGGCTCCACGAGGCGCCCGTCGAGCACCAGGTCGCCGAGGACGACGAGCGCCGGACCGCGCACGAGGTGCCGCGCGCAGAGCATCGCGTTCGCGACGCCGTCCGGCGCGGCCTGGCGAACGATCGCCGCCCCGGGACACCGCGCGCGCGCGAAGCGCGCCACGTGCTCGTCGTCGCCCGCGACGACGAAGACGGGGGGCGCGCTCACGGCGTGGTAGGGCAGGAGCTGGCGCATGAGCCGGCCGACGAGCGGCTCCGCGCCGAGCGCGATCATCGACTTGGGCACCCCGGACGGCTTGTGCTCGCCGAGCCGCGTGCCGCGCCCGCCGCAGATGAAGACAAGCTGCATGGCGTCCCCCTTCACCCGATCGGGTGCGGCGTCGGATCGCCGTCGAGGCGCGGCCTGAGCGCGTCGCAGTCGAGGGGCGCGAGATCGGGCGTGATCACGCGCACGACCCGCAGCCCGGCCCGCGCCACCTCCGGCGTCGTGAGCTCGACGAAGCACGCGTCGGAGAGCCGCGCCGCGACCTGCCGCCAGGCGGGCGCCGGCGGGCGGGGCCGAGCGACGCCTTCCGGGCGCAGCCAGCGCTGCCGGCTCGCGATCAGATCCGGCCGGATCGCGTGCGCGCGCGGGTGATCGCTCAGCGTCCGGGGAGGGTACGCGGGCGGCGGCTCGCCCCGGGCGAGCCACCCCCGCAGCCAGATGTCCACCACCACGGTCTCGAGCGTCGCGGCGCGCGCCGCCTCCTCGAGCGAGCGGCGCGCCGCGAAGCCGGTCGCGGCGTACGGCGGCTCGGGCCGCTCGAGCAGCGAGACGACGACCTCGAGGCCGCTCTCGCACGGCAGCCGGCAGAGGTGGAGCCCCTCGATCGGGACGGGGCGCACGTCGACGCGCTCGACGGGCAGATGGAAGCGCCACGCGCGCATGAGGCTGTCGCGCTCGACGCGCTCCTCGAGCGCGTGCTGGATCGCCTCGTCGAGCGTGCGGCCGAGCGCGAGGCCGCAGGTCGTCTGGACGCCGAGCGACGGCTCGCCCGGCGCGCGGTGGTAAGGGAAATAGACGAACGCCGCGGGCACCCAGACCGGCCTGTCGTCCGCGAGCGACGTGGCGCGCGCCCAGCGCAGCGGCGCGCCTTCGTCGAACGGCTCGCCCGGCGCCAGGCGGCGCGGATCGAGCCAGTGGCCGTCGAGATCGCGGGCGCGCGCGAGCGGCAGATCGTCGGGCGCGAACGCGGGGCAGTAGCGCTCGACGCTCTCTCCGCTCGCCCGGACGCGGGCCGACGCGATCGTCGTGTCGGCCGCGATGCCGTCGTTGAGCGCGCGGACCGCCTGCTTTCCCCCGAGCGGATCGGTGCAGCACCCGACCGCCAGGGCCGCCACGATGCCCGGGAAGCCGCTCGGGATCTCGTTGACCCGCGTCACGACGCCGAGCCGCTCGCTCACGAGCGAGTCGATCCCCTTCGCGTCCGCGGGCGGACGCGCCGCGCCGCACCGCGGGCACCCGGGGGCCGGGGGGAAGCCGTGCGTGCGCGATCCGCCGTCGGGGAAGAGCTCGATCTGGGCCGCGCCGGTCGCGCCCTCGCCGTCGATCCACGGCCGCACCGCCGCGGCGACGCGCGCCGCCATCCCTCTGGCCGCCTCCTCCACCGGCCGGCAGCCCTTCGCCCCGTTCGACCGGCGGCGCGCGGTGAAGCAATCGAAGCAGCCCGACCCGCCGGCGCCCAGCGTCGGCCCGACGAGGACGCTCCCCTCCTCGCCGGCCTCGATCAGGATCCACGGCGACTGCGCGTGCTGATCGAGCGCCCGCAGCGCGCCGAGGTCGTCCCAGTGGCACGCGACGACGACGCTCGCGGCCGCCGCGCCGCTCGGTGCGCTCGCGCCGGAGAGCGCGCCCCGGAGCTCCCTGGCGAACGGCGTGTATCCCAGGATCTGGATCTCTCTTCGCATGGCTCATCCCCCCGCGCTCGACGACTGGAGACCGCCGGCAGGCTCCCGGCCGGCGGCGGCGCGCGCCGCGATCTGCGCGTAGATCTCGTCAGGCAAGCCCAGCGTCCCCCGGATCTGCTGCACATCCCGGATGGGGCGGTGCGCGACGAGGAGCCTCGCGGTCATGCGTGGAATACCGAAGCGCGCCGCCAGCTCGTCGGCGTCGCTCTCGTTCAGGGCGGCGAGCACACCGCCATGGCGCTCGCCGCGCTCCGGCGCGGGGCGCGGCGCGACCGGCCCCGCGTCGGGCTGCGCGGGCCTCGTGGGCTGCGCAGGCTGCACGGGCTGCGCGGGCTGCGGGCGCCCCGCGCGCGCCGCGGCCGCGCGCACGGCGGCGCAGCAGTCGATCAGGCCGGCGCCGAGCCCGGCATCCCGCGCGGGCGCCGCGGCCGCCGCCATGATCGCGCGCACCTCGGCGGGAGCGAGCGTGAGGTCCTGCGACAGGATCAGCGCCGCGACGCCGGCGACGTGCGGCGTCGCGAACGAGGTCCCGAAATCGGATCGCGCTCCCCCGCCGACCGCCGCCGAGGTGATGTTCTCGGCGGGATCGTTCGAGCCCGAGCCCCCTGGCGCCCCGAAATCGACCTCCTTGCCATAGAACGAATACCTGCCCCGGCCGCCGTCCGGCCCCACGGCGCCCACCGAGATCACCGACGGGTAATCGGACGGGTAGTGCGGCTGGTCGGCGCCATCGGGCCAGTTGCCCGCGGAGCAGACGACGACCGCGCCGCGCTCCACGGCCGTCGCGATCGCGTCCCGGATGAGGCCCACGTCGCCGCTGGTCTTCCAGCTCAGGCTGATCACGAGGCGCTTGCCTGCCGGGACGCGGCTCAGCGCATAGAGAATGGCGTCGCGCCGCCGCGCATAGCTCGCCGTCTCGCCCGAGAGCGGCACCTTGAGCGGCAACAGCCGGCAACCGCGGCAGACCCCGTGAACGGACTCCGCGCCATTGCCCACCAGGATGCCGGCGATGAACGTCCCGTGCCCGACTTCGTCGTCCGGGACCGGCGTCCCGTCGCTCGCGAAGTTCCAGTCGTCGTCGTCTCTCCGCGGCAGGATCCCGTCCTTCAGCGCCGGGTGCGCCGTGTCGACCCCGGAGTCGATGACCGCGATGATGACGTCCGGCGAGCCCTCACCCGAGCTCCACGCGTCGGGGGCGCGGAGGAGCGCCAGGTTCCACGCCGCCGCGGCCCCGCCGCCGCGCGTCGACGCGCTCGACGCGCCAGACGCGCCCGCGGCGCCGCCCTCGAGGTCGTCGAAGCCGATGAAGTTGGGCTCGGCGAACTTCACCTCTCTCTGTCGATTGAGGCCCTCGATCGCGCGCGTGAGCCGCGCCGGCTCCCGCGCGCCGTCGAGGAGGCGCAGGGTGAAGAGCCCCGGAGTGCGGTGGCGCTCCGCGATCTCGAACCCCGCGGCGGCGATGATCTCCGCCTGCCGCGCCTCGGGGACGCCGTCCGCGAACTGCACAGCGCACAGCTCCGGATCCATGTACCGGCGGTTCGCCGACGGATCGCGGAACGCGGGGGTCACCTTCTCCACGTCCGGCGCCCGCTTGAGATCGGCCAGGATCTGCGGCGCCGACTCGCTCTCGGGCACCTTGAAGAGCCGGTGGCTCGCGCGCGGCCCCGGGCGCGCTCCCTCCCGCAGCCCCAGCGCCGCGGGGCCCGGCGCGCGCGCGGCGGCCTCGGTCTCGCGGAAGCTCACCACGACCTCGGAGGCGTCCGGCGCGAGCTCGACGCGGCGCCCCGTGAGCTTGTCGCGGTAGGCCAGCTCGGGGACGTCGAAGACCGCCGCGAGCGCGTCGAACGCCGCGGCGTCGAGCTCCGGGATGCCGCGCAGCTCCGAGACGAAATAGAACGGCCGCGCCGCGACCACCGCCCGGGCGGCGGCCGCCGGGATCCCCGCCTTGCGCGCGAGCTCTTCCTCGCTCGCGGCGTTGATGTCCAGCTTCGGGAGCTCGAACGCGCGCACCCCGCGCGCCACGCGGAACGGCAGCGCGCGGCGGAGCTCGCCGAGGGCCGCGAACGGGCGCGCCCGCACGAGCGCCTCGACCTCGTCCGGCCTCAGATCGAGCAGCGCGGCGAGCTGTTGCCTGGAAGCCTCATTGACGTGGACCGATCGCATGACTTGCCTCCTCCTCCAGCACCTGAAACAGCTCGGAGAGACCGCAGCACGAGGGGTCGTGCCCCGGGTCGTGGCGCTCGGCGACATAGCGCTCGTGGGGGCACCACCCGCGGCAGTACTTGAAGTAGCGACACCCCTGTTGCTGCGCCTGCGCCGCGCGGTTGCCCGCCGCGAGCGCCTGCGCCCGCGCCCCCGCGCGCATCTCGTCGAAGCTCTGGGTCACCACGTTGCCGAGCGTGTAATCGGGGTCGCCGACGAACTTGTCGCAATGGCCGACGCTGCCGTCGGGCTCGATCGAGAAGAACGCGCCGACGCAGCTGCCGAGCAGCTCGCAATGGCCCGCCACCTCCCCCCGCGCGGCGCGCGCGGCGCTGTCGAGCTCGCGCACGTGGATCCACGGCTCGGGCCGCGCCTTGCGCGCCCGGTCGAGGTCCAGCAGAAAGCGCACGTACGTCGCCCGGTCGACCCACTCCACGCCGGGCCGCCCCGCTCCGTTGCCGGGGCGGGTCGGGAGCACGCCGACGCGGGTGAGCCCCTCTTCCTGCAGGAACCGGATGATCCGCTCCGCGCCCGCGGCGAGCGTCGCGCCGCCGATCACGAGGTAGACGTGCTTGAGCAGATCGGCCTCGCGCAGCAGGCGCAGCCCGCGGCGCACCTCCGCGAACGTCGTCCGGCCGCTCACGTGCAGGCGCGTGCGGTCGTGGAGCTCGGGCGGCCCGTCGAGGCTGACCCCGACGTGCATCCGATACCGCAGGAAGAACCGCACCCAGCCGTCGTCGATCGTGGTGGCGTTCGTCTGGATCCGATTGAAGATCTGCTGTCCGGGGCGCTGGAACCAGCACTCCAGCGCGAGCGTCCTCAGGAACGCCTTCTGGCCGAGCAGCGTCGGCTCCCCGCCGTGCCACACCACCTCGATCGTGCCGTGCTGGCCCGACCCGATCAGCTCCTGGAAGAGCCGGGCCTGCACGGGAAACGTCATGATCTGGTTCGTCTCTGCCCGCCAATCGTGGCAGTACGTGCAGCGCAGGTTGCAGAGGCGGGTGATCTTGACGATGGCGCAGGCGTAGCCCGCATAGGCCATGTCCTGCCCCGGCGCCCAGCGGAGCCGCGTGGGCGTCGCGGGCGCCTGGCTCGGCCTGGCCGCCCTGAGCCACGCCGCCTCGTCGGCGGTGAACAGCGCCTCGAGCGGCCATGTCGCCAGCGCCTCCACAGGGTCGAGGGCGCGCCGGAGCAGGACGTCGAGCGCGGCGCGCCCGGCCTCGTCGAGCCCCTCGGCGGCCGCCCAGAGCGCCGCCGCGCGCGCCTCCGAGCCCAGCGCCAGGGCGGCGCTCGCCTGGCTCCGGAGCACGACGGGGCGGCCGGCCACCGCGACGTCCGCGGGCAGCTCCGCCGGCGCCGCCAGCTCCAGCAGCTCGCGAAAGCCCCCGGCCCCGCCCTGCGCCTCGGCGAGGCCCGCGAGCGCGTCGCGCGCGCGCCCGAGCGCCTCCGGCGACAGCGTTTCTTCGACGTGCAGGCTACTCATCGGCTCCTCACCTCCCCGGGCTCGCCGGCAGGGCCAGCGCGAGGAACGACCTGCCCTCCCGCATCATCAGCCCCCTCGCGCAGAACTCGGCCAGCGCGGCCTCCACCTCGCCGGCCGGCGCGGAGATCCCGGCCTTCGCGGCGATGCTCTCGACCGCCAGCGGGCGCTCGCTCGCCGCGAGGTACAGCGAGGCCAGCGGCTCCTCGAACGAGTACGTGCCGAAGCTCGCCGGATCGCGCAGGTCCTCGATCTGGAGCAGCTCCGGCGACGACCAGTAGGTGAGCGACGGCCGCGGCGTCCGCTTCCAGGCCTCGATCCAGGCGGTCACCGCCCTCGACAGCCCCGTGTACGCGGACGCGTCCAGCGTGTCCTCGAGCTGGTAGTCGAAGAAATAAGCGACCTTGTCGAGCTCGAGGTGCCGCGGATAGACATACGCGTAGCTCTTCTCCGGCCGCACGTAGGCGGCGGGGAACGACGCGCGATCCGCGTAGATCGGGCTGAACCGCTCCATCCAGATCGGCCCCGCGCCCCCGGGCGGCTCCAGGTGGGTGAGCCGCGCGATGAGCTCGGCCTGCTCCCGGTAGTCCTCCGCCGTCTCGCCGGGGAAACCCCAGATGAGGTTCCAGCCGACGCCGATTCCATAGTACCGGGACCAGCGCATGGTGTTCACGTTCTGGATCCCGGTCACCCCCTTGCGCATCAGCTTGAGCACGTGGCTGCTCAGGGACTCGATCCCTGGCTGGATGCGCCGCACCCCCGCGTCGCCGAGCGTCTTCAGCTGCTCCCGGGTGAGGTTCGACTTCACCTCGTAGAAGAACTGGTAATCCGTCCGCTCGTCGGCGAGCCGGGTAAAGAGCGTCTTCAGGTACGACGTCGAGACGATGTTGTCGACCGCCTCGAACTGGAAGCTGCGGTGGCGGCGCGCGAGCTCGGCGAGCTCCTTCGCCACGCGCTCGGGCGACTTGGCGCGGAACGCCATCGTCGAGCCGTTCAGCCCGCAGAAGGTGCAATGGTGCTTCTCGCCCCACCAGCAGCCCCGCGCGCTCTCGAACGGGATGTCGACGACGCGCCGGCCCGCGCTGGGCAGGAGCCCGAGCGCCTCGGCCCGCTCGAAGTACTCGCCGTAGTCGGGCACCGGCAGCTCGTCGAGCTGCTCGAGCGGCGGCCGCTGCCGCGGGCTCGCCACCTCGCCGCGCCGCCGGCACGCGACGCCCGGGATCCCGGCCGGATCGCGCCCCTCGTGCAGCGCGATGAGCAGCTCCGGGAAGGCCAGGTCGCCCTCGCCGCACACGGCGTAATCGATGCAATCGACGGTCCGGCAGAGCTCGACCCCCATGTCGCCCTCGAAGTTCGAGCCTCCGAAGATCAGCGTCACGCCCGGGTGGCGCTCCTTGATGCGCCTCGCCAGGGCGAACGAGGCCGTGTTCTGCTGGAACGTCGACGTGAACCCGACCGCCCGGAAGTCCCCCCAGGCGATCGCGTCGATCAGGTGATCCAGGTAGCGGGGCACGGCCTCGTGGCGGAGCGCCCGCAGCCGCTCGGGCGACTCGGGCGAGCCCGCGGGCTCGGCGCCCGTGGCGGGCAGGAGGTCCTCGAGGAAGCGATCCTCGAGATCGGGCGCCCGGTCGCCGAAGGCCGCCAGGGAGAACAGCCATTCGCCGACCAGGCGCCCGCGATGCCGACAGAGGTGCTCGTACACGGTCGGGCTGACCTGGACCGCGAAGTCCAGGTTCAGGTGGTGGGTCGTCACCGGGAACCCGTGGGACTCCCCGATTGCCTTCAGGAGCCCGAGCTGGATGGAGGGTCTCGTCATCGACACGAACGGCATCGTCACGAGCGCGACCCGCCACGACGCGCGCGACCTCCGTGTCTCTGCGTCCAGCCTCGTCACGTCGCCCCGGACTCCCGGTGAGCCGGGCCGGGCCTCTCCCTGTCCCGTACCGGCCGCGTCGAGCAGCGATAGACGCCGCCTGATCCCAGGCGCCGTTTCGCTCGCGATTTTCCTGGGCGACGAGCTCATGGGCTAGTTAGTCCAGGTGACGGTGGCGCCGCCGACCGAGATCTCCTTGGCGGCGGCGGCCTCGCCCTCGAACTCGTACTTCGCCGCGGCGCCCGCCTTGAACGCCGACTTGAACGCGTCCGACAGCCTGGGCAGGCTCGTCGGCGCGGCCGGCTGCGCGGGCTGCGCCTTCGCCCTCGCCGCGATCGTCTGACCTGCGATGCTGATGATCGCGAGCAGGAGGCCGCGCTCGTTCTCGGTGAGCACCTCCGAGAGCTCATCCAGCTTGGTCGCGAGCTTGTCGATCTCTGCTTGTGTGGGCTTGATTTCCATCTGTTTTCACCTTTCGTGAATGGTTGACCGAAACCCGGCGGCGCCATGGTGGCCCGTCGGAGCTTGCGGGGCTCTTTCGCCGGCCGAGGGCGCCTGCGTGCGCGCCTGCGTGCCTGCGCGCCGGCGCGCCGGCGCGTGTGCTGGCGCGCGCTCCTGCGACCCGCGGGAGCCGCGTCGTATCGAGCCCCTGAGGCGTCCCTCGAGTTCTTCAGAAAATTCACAGGGAGACGGGGAGACGGGGAGGAAACTCTCGAGATGCCCCCTGTCCCCTCGCCTCCCCGTTCAATTTCTCCCCTGAAAGGGCCACAAATGACGGGACTCCTCGGATTGAGCCCCTGAGGTACATTGCTTCTGTGGTGCGGACTCTATCGCTCTGCCGGCGCTCTGAACGCCAGGCGGTCACGCTGGAAGCACTCGACGGCCATACAATGATTTCTGACTCACGTCTGGTCAAGGCAAGGGCCATGAGGCTGGCCTGCCATCCATGCCGGCGCGCCGGCGTGTCGACTCATCGGCTCGTCAGAGCCCCTCGACCCGACGCGCAATGGCGGCGCGCTCCGAACGCGGCGCGGCAAATGCCAGATGAAGTTGGATTGATGTTGGATTGATGTCAGCTTGATGTCAGCTGCTGACGAACGCTGTCGCGCGGGCACGGCCGCGGCGACGCGTCGGCGCGCCGATGGCCGGCTCTCGCGCGCGTCGCGCGGGACGACGCGCCGCGACGGCGCGACAGCAGGCCGCGACGGCGGCCTTCGTCGATCGGGCCCCGCCGCCGGGCTCAGCGGCTCAGAGGAACTGGCTGCTCCACTTGCGGAACGTCATGATGCCCTTCTCGCCGGCGCACAGGACGGGCTGAGGGCGATAGATCTTGTTCTCCCAGATCGGGATGTCCTCCTCGAGCTGCCGGCACACCTCGGCGGCGAGCGCGAGGGCGAGGCGCTGCGCCCCGTCGTTGCGCGTCCAGAAGGCGAAGCGGACGTCGATGAGGTCCTCGTCGACCGGGGTGACGGTGTTCACGAAGAGGAGCTCCACGATGCCCGTGAAGCGGATCGTCCCGTAGCCCATGCCGTGGCCTTCCCAGGTGATGGTGCCGTCGACGACCCGCCCGCCCGGGCCCTTCTGCTTCACCGCCGACCGCGAGCGGATGACGTGGCCCTCGATCTCGAGCTCGGTCCGGGGCGGCTCTGGCATGCTGTGCACGGCCACGAAGTGCGCCGGATCCACGATGTTCTCGAGCGCCTCCTGGACGTGCGTCCGGATCCTCCACCGCTTGCTCAGCGCCATGGACCACTCCGGCGAGTGCGCCTCGGCGAGCGGCGGGATCTCGAAGTCGGGGGGCTCGCCGGACGGCGCATGGTGGACAAGGATCAGGCCGTCGAGCTCGCGCGTCTCCCAGGCGCGGATCCTCGCCTTCGGGGGAATCGTGTCCGCGTAGGGGATGTGCACGCACGCCCCCTCGCCGGAGATGACCCATCCGTGGAACGGGCACCGGATCCCGCGCGGCTCGACGCGGCCCCCCACCCCGAGGTGGGCGCCCATGTGAGGGCAATGGGCGTCGAGGACGCGGACCTCACCGTCCTGCGTCCGGAACAGCACCAGGTCCTGCCCGAAGCAGCGGAGCGGGAGGGGGCCGCCCGCGGGCAGGTCCTCCGAGGAGGCGACATGAAACCAGCCTCTCGGGAAAGGCGGAAGAGGGATTCGAGCGCTCACGTGGGTCTCCTTGGCTCCGCGCCTGTCGGGTCCGCCCAGGCGCGCGTGCGGCGCCGGGGGTGCTGGCAGCGTCGTGCCGGCGGTCGCGGCACGAGCTCACCATCTTACGAGACCCGGGCGCGCCGAGGTACTGCCAAGCTTGTCCCTGCGGCCCGGCGCGCCCGAGCGGGCGGCCGCGCTCCAGCGGAGCGCGCGGATGCGGGCGATGCGATCAGGCCGGGTGGAGCGCCCTCTCGAGGCCGTGGCGCGGCCGGAGGGTCGCCTCGGCCTGGGGCGACGCCGGGTGACCGGGAACGAGGCGCGCGCGGAGCCGCCTCGGCAGGACGGCGAGGAGGACCTGCGCCGCGATCGCCGCGCGCAGCTCGCGCTCGGTCTCGGGGTGCCTGTCGAGCAGGTAGAAGAGCCAGGTCATCAGGCGCCGCGGTTTGTGGTGAACACCGAATTCGACCCTCGCCCGAATTGTTCAGTCCACCAGCGTGACGTCTCGCATCGAGGCATGGGCGGGTCTGCCTATACCTCGATCCAGCTGGCTCGGGTACGAAGTCGTGGCAGTCACCTGCATCGGGTGATGTGAGGACGGACGGCGATCCTGGGACAGAGGGGCGAGGTGCTCGGCACCGAGCCGATACTGGAGGAAAAATGCGAACAATACGTTGCCACGTTGCCACGAAGCTGAGCGTTCTCGGTCTCCTGAGCATCGGCATCTGGGCCTGTGGTGAGGCGAATGACGGTGGTACGCCCTCGACCGGCGGAGGCACCCCTGACGGGACCACCAGCGGCGCGGGGACCACGGTCACGGCCGGCACGGGCGGTACGGGACCTGGCGGTACCGGAGGCTCATCAGCCGTGGGCACCTCGGGCAGCGGTGGCGCGAGCACCGGGGAGACCAGCAGCGCGGCGAGCGGCGGAGAGACGGTCGGCACAGGCGGGGGCTCGGGCGAGTGCGTCACGGGCCAGACCAGGGGAGAGCAAGTCGCGGTCATCGGCGAATCGTTCATCGCCGCGACTCACGGCATCACGCAACAGATCGAAAAGCAGGCCAAGGCCAACGGCTCCCTCGCCGAGAACGAGCGCTACATCGACAACTCGGTCAGCGGCACGACGCTGGCCAACGATCAGATCCCCAGCCAGTACCGCAAAGCCGCGGAGAACGGCATGATCAAGTACGTGCTGATGGATGGGGGCGGGAACGACTGCTTGTTGAGAGGGGACGGCGACGCAGCCCTCGCGGCGGCGGAGTCGTTGTTCGAGACCATGGCGGAGGACAACGTCGAAAAGGTGGTCTATTTCTTCTATCCAGACCCCATCGGAAACCAGTACGCATCGCTCAAGACCTGCCTCGACGCGCTCCGACCGAAGATGAAGGAATTGTGCGACGGGCTCACAGCGCCGAAGTGCTACTGGTTGGACCTTCGTCCGACCTGGAACGGACACAACGACTATACGCAAGACGGGATCCACCCCACCTCTGCCGGTAGCGTCGCCACCGGAGATGTAGTCTGGGAGACGATGAAGGCGAACTGCGTCGCGCAGTGACGGTGGTCATGCCGCCTCGCGCTCGCGCCGGGTGGAGAGGGCCGCCGCGCGCCCGCGCGGCGGTCGCTCAGGGGCGGCGTGGATCAGCCGAGGAAGCCGAGGACATCCTCGTTGAACTTCTCGGGGTTCTCCAGCCACATGAAGTGGCTGCCGCCCTCTTCAGCGCTGAAGATGATGAGCTCGGCGCCGGGGATCTGGTCGGCGACCCACTGCTGGGAGATGGGGTTGAAGATGCTCGCCTCGCCTCCGACGACGAGCGTCGGCACGTCGATCCGCGGGATCACGTCCCTCCAGTCCTGCGAGGCCTGGTTCACGAGCAGCGTGGCGGCGTGCTCGCGCGGGAGCTTCAGGTTCTCCTCGATGACCGCGGCGAGCTTGTCCGCCGGGTAGCCAGGGCTGAAGAGGCTGGCCACGAGGCCCTGGGTCGTGGCGAGCCCGTCGGGCCCGCGCAGCGCGGCGGCCGTGTCGTGGAGCGATTGCGGGGTGAACAGCGCTCCCGCCTCGACCGTCTCCTCCTCGGACCAGTCGGGCCAGGCCGTCATCGCGGGGCCCACGTCGACCAGGATCAGGCGGTCCAGGTAGCGTCCACCGTAGTTGTCCCAGTAGCTGTAGAGCACCCCGCACCCCATCGAGTGCCCGAGGGCGGTCACGTGCCTGAGCCGCATCCCGCGGATGAACTCGTAGAGATCCCTGCTGAAGCGCGCGATGCGGTAGCCGTGGTCGACCTTCTCCGAGTCGCCGTGCCCGCGCCAGTCGAGCACGAACACGTGGTAGTGCCGCGAGAAGGCGAGGATCTGCGCCCTGTACAGCGCCGCCGACTGGGACCACCCCGGCAGGAGGAGCAGCGGCCTGCCCCTCCCCGCCTCCAGGTAATTGAGCGCCACGCCGTCCTTCGTCGTGAACGTCCCGGAGCGGATGCGCGGCGAGGCGGACGCCTCTCCGCCGAGCAAGTGCGCGGCGGCCAGCCCCGCGCCGAGGCCCACTGCCTGCTTCAACACCTGGCGACGGGTACGGTCCGAGCTGGACGAAGGTGCTCCTTGCTTCTTGTCGGTCATGGCTCTTGATCTCCACTGCAGGCCGCGCGCGCACGAGGGTGCACCCCGGACACAGCACCGCCACTGCTAAAAGGAAGCGACTCGACACAACCGCACGGCCGTCGGAATTGACGATCACCGCGGGCGCGCCACCAGGCAGAATGCTCATGGATGAGCCATGGCGGCAAGACCGTAAACTCTCTTTACAAAAAAACGTATTCAAATCTCCGACATAGGAACTTGCTTGTTTCCCGGCATGTGCTCCCCGGCATGGAGTTGGCATCACGCTGGCATCACGACGCATGTCGTCACGCGCGCGCATCCAAGCGTGCATGGCCCGACGCGCGCCCGGCTGCTGGCGCCTTGCTGCGCAGCGCGGCCCGGAGCGCCGGCGCCCGCCGTGACATGGTGGCAACAGCCCCGCTCGACGAGCGGCGTTCACCGTAAAAATGCGATGGCGCTGTGCGAGGTGGGGCTGAACGGCCGCGCCGGGGCGCGCTTCAGGCGCCGCCGTGGTGGCGGCGCGCCGGGTCAGGCCATGAAACGAACGCAGTAGATGGGCGGGAGGTGGGCGGAGATCGCCTGCCAGGAGTCCCCCTGATCCTCGGTGACCCAGAGCGAGCCTGTCGTGGAGCCGAAGGCGAGGCGATCGCCGGTGTCGTCGATGTCGAGGGCGTGGCGGAGCGTGAGGTCGTAGGCGTGGCGCTGCGGGAGCCCCTTGCGGAGCACCTCCCACGTCTTGCCGCCGTCGCGGGTGCGGGACACCACGACCTTGCCGTCCACGGGCACGCGCGTCTCGTCCTTCTGCGCGGGGACGAGCCAGGCGGTGTCGGGGTCGCGCGGGTGGACGGCGACGGCGAAGCCGAACTTCGAGGGGGCGGCGCTCGGGACGTCGTGCCAGAGGGCGCCGCCGTTCGTCGAGCGGAACACCCCGTTGTGGTGCTGGGACCAGAGGTGGTCCGGCTGCGCGGGACAGGCGACGACCCGGTGCGGATCCTGGATGACGGGGTCTTCCCGCCGCTCGGGCGGCATGTACTCGGCGTACATGCCGGTGGCGCGCGGGCTCCACGAGGCGCCGTCGTCCTCGGTCTGCCAGACGCCGCCGCTGGAGATACCGATCGTCACGCGGCCGGGGCGCGAGGGGTCGACGCACACCGAGTGGATGCCGGGCAGATCGGCGCCGCCGCCGAACCACTCCTTGCGCTTCGGGTGGTCCCAGAGCGAGCGCACGAGCGTCCACGAAGCGCCGCTGTCGTCGGAGCGGAACAGGCCCCCCGGGATGGTGCCGCAGAAGAGCGTGGCGGGCTGGCTCGGGTGGGCGGCCTCGAGCGCCCAGATCTGCTGGAGGCGCCAGGGCCACGGCTGCCCGTCGGGCAGGGAGTCCGTCACGCCCTCGGGCTGCTGGGGATAGGCCGGCGTCTGGAGCTCCTCCCAGGTCTCGCCGCGGTCGCGCGAGCGCCGCAGCTTCACGCCGAAGTGGCCGAGCCCGAGCGCGGCGTAGATGGCGCCGTCGCGCGCGTCGGGCAGGACGATGGATACAGCGTCTCCGAGGAACGACACCTGGGCGACGTCCCAGCCGGCGCTGCTCCGATCGATCCGGAACAGGCCTTTGCGGGTCGCGACGAGCAACGAGTTCATGAGTTGTCTCTACCCTCCAGAGAGCGCCTGCATGACGTAAAGGCTGGTTCGGTCGCTCACCGGCTCGCTCAGGCCGGCGCGGTCCTTGAGCTGCTGTCCGTCGACGAAGATCACGACGTGCTTGCGGAGCGCCCCCTGCTCATCGAGCACGTAGCCGCGCACGCGCGGGTGGAGCTCGAAGTAGCGCTCGAGCGCCTCGCGCACCGTCCCCCCGGCGACCTCGAGAGAGGGGCATTCCACGTGCCTCGTCAGGTTCTGTGTGAACGTGATCTGCGCCATCTCGCCTGTTCGCGCGGCGGGGCCCGCGGCGCGCTCCCTGCTCCGGCCGCATTGTCGATCTGGACGGGCGACGATGCAAGGCTCATGGCGGGCCCCGACTGCTCGTGACGGGGATCAACGCAACGTCGCGCGGTCGCCGTCGCGGTCCGCGACGATCAGGGCGCATTACGCACACGAGCGTGACATTGCCGCTGCTCTCGCCAGGGCTCGGCGCCCCGGACGAGCCCCCGGAGCTTTGTGCCAGTGTGTCCGTGTGCCAATGTGCCATCACGCCACGTGCCCGTCTCCAGGCCACGAGCGCGACGCCGCCCGCGCTCCAGCCAGCCATCGGGAACCGGTCAACGAACGACGACGGGCGCGCCGCGGCCTCAGGCCTCACGCAGGCGCCGCGGCGACGTGGCCCGACCGTTGCCTTCGCCGTGGGACGACGAAGCGTCCGCCACCTCGGCGGCAGAGGGGCTCGGTACGTTCAACGCCAGGGCCGCTCTCGCGTCAGCAGCAGATCGAGAGCGTCGAACCAGATCTCCCTGACAGTTTTGGGCGCATCACACCATCGGGGCGCAGGGCTCACCCGCTCAGGGCCTCTTCAGGAGAATTCATCATGCACCATCGCCGCTCGGTCGCGTTGACTCTCGCTCTCATGGGTGCTCTGGCCGCCATGGGCACGTCCAGCCCCAGCGATGCATGTACCCCGAACATTCCGGTGCGGGGCGACTACCTGGCGGCCGTCCCGCGGACCGTGCCGCTCGACGGGGTCGTCGTCGCCGGGGTCCGCTGCGACGTGGACTGTCCGGAGGGCACGCCTGTGCTCGTCGTGAAGGACAACGGAACGGGCGAGGTCGTCGCCGGCACGCAGGAGCTGGTCGCCGATCTGCCGGCCGCCGGGCCGGAGAGCTCGCTGGTCTTCCGCCCAGCCGCCCCGCTCGCCGATGGTCACACGTACAGCGTCACCCTCGAGGGGCAGGATCCTTCCGACACCAGAGAAGCGAAAGTCACGGCGAGCGCCGACGTCGACCTGGCGGTGGGCGCTCACGCCATGGCCGCGAGCGTCAACCTGGAGGAGAGCTGGTACGACACGGCGAGCTGCTGCGAAATCACCCCGAGCGTCTGCGGTCCGGAGCAGCTCTGCGTGGGAAAGGAAGTGGAGCGGTATGTCGTCTTCAGGCTCCGCAACAGCGAGGCGGCGCTTGAAGGGGCGGGTCAGTACGTGCAGACAGTGACCTTCCTCAGCGCCGACGGGGCGGAGCTCGACAAGCAGGCGGCCTGGGGCGGGGGCGAGTTCGTGAAACACACGTACATGGACGCGGCTCCCGAGTACTGTTACCAGGTCACGTACAAGAGCCTCATCGACGGCGCGACGATCGAGAAGGAGCGCACCTGCGTTCCGCACGGGGACGCGGGGGCGACAGGCGTCTTCCCGACCGACATGGAGGTCTTCGGCCCCCAGATCGGGAAGTGCTCTTCTCCGCCCGAGGGCTTCGAGGATGTCTGGTCCGCCGCGCGGAAGGAGTCGGCGACGGAGACAGGGGAAGCGCGCGAGACCTGCTCGGTGAGCGCGGGTGGCGGCGCGTCGTCCGGCTGGGCGCTGTCCGCCATCGGGCTCGCCCTCGCCCTCGCGGGCCGCGTGGGGCGGCGTCGCGAGCGCCGGTGAGCAGGGCGGACGTGCTGCCAGGCTCCGCCCGGCGCGGCGGCGGCGCGCCCGGCGAGACCTGGTGGCGCTGCGCGTTCTGGGCTAGACGCGTGGTGTCCAGGCTCCGAGCCGTGAGCGACGACGGGAGGTACGACCATGACCACGGGCGCGTGTCTATGCGGAACGGTCCACTACGAGATCGACGGTCCGTTCCAGACCATGTTGAACTGTCACTGCTCGCTGTGCCGTAAGTTCCACGGCTCGGCGTTCGCCACGGCCGTGATCGCGCCGCTCTCGGGCTTTCGCTGGCTCGCCGGCGAGCAGGCCATCCGCGCCTCGTGCGCGAGCCGCCATCGTTCCTTCTGCGCCACGTGCGGCTCGGCCACTCCGCTGCTCGCCCCCGAGCGGCAGCTCGCCCTGCTCCATGCCGGCAACCTCGAGGGCGATCTCGGCATCGAGCCACAGTTCCACCAGTTCGTGGGCTCCAGGGCGCCCTGGTACACGATCACGGATTCGCTGCCGCAGTTCGAGGAATGGCCGCCCGAGATCCAGGCGCCGGTGGTCTCGCGCCCCGCGGTCGAGCCCAGAGAGGGCGTCACCCAGGGGAGCTGCCTGTGCGGCGACGTCGCCTTCGAGTACGGCGGCGCGCCCATTCGCATGATGAACTGCCACTGCTCGCGCTGCCGCCGCGGGCGCAGCGCCGCGCACGCGTCCAACGTCTTCGTCGCCCTCGACAGGTTCCGCTGGGTCCGCGGCGACGCGCAGGTCGCGGACTACAAGGTGCCTGAGGCGCGGTTCTTCGCCGTGGCGTTCTGCACGCGCTGCGGCGGCGCGGCGCCGCGCCTGTCGCCCGAGCGCGGCTTCGCCGTGGTGCCCGCGGGGACGCTCGACACCGATCCCGGCGTCCGCCCTGGAGCCCACATCTTCACCGCCTCCAGGGCGAGCTGGTTCCCGATCACGGGCGACCTGCCGCGGTTCGCCGAGGCCCCGCCCCAGGCCTGAGGCAGAGCAGGGGCGCAGTACGTCACGAGCCGCTCCCGTACCTCATCGTCCCACCCCTCGAACACGCTTCCCGGACGCGCTCCGCGCACCGTACACTGCTGCTCTCTGCTCTCGACTCGAGGAGATTACGCGCCTGATGCCCCCTGACTCGAACGCGTTGCTCGTGGAGTTCTTCGCCGGCTGTCCAGACCTGCTCTTCATCGCGTCGGCCGGAGGGGCGCTGCTCCACGCGAGCGACGCGCTGCGGGAGGCGCTCGGCCCGGCGGTCGATCATGGCGAAAAGCTCGCTGAGCTCGCGCATCCGGACGACCGCGCGGCCGTCGCCGAGGCCTGGTCGAAGCTCCTCGCCTCGGGTGAGCCCGCCTCCTTCCGCGTCCGCCTGCGCGACGGCAGCGGGGCGCACCGGCCGCTCTCGTGCAGCGCGAGGCGGTCGTCGGACGGCGGCGCCGTCTTCGGTACGCTCCGGGCCGCGCCCGAGGTGACGGAGGAGGAGCTCAGGACGCTCCGGTCCAAGGCGCGCATGATGGACGGCATCGCCGAGCACCTGGACGGCGCCGTGCTCTGGGGGCTCGACCCCGACGCCACCTGCTTCTATCACGAGGGGAAGGGGCTCGCGAAGGTCGGACTGAAGCCCGGGCACTTCGTCGGGGCGAACTGGTTCGACATCTTCGCAGAGCCGGCGCGCGCGGCAGGCATGGACCTTCACGCGTGGTTCGACGGGAATCCGCGCCGCATTCGCAACGAATTCTTCGGTACCTTCTGGGATATCTCGGTCATTCCGCTCCGCGATGCTCGCGGTGAGCCCGTGGCGGGCGTGCTCTGCTTCGGAGTCGACGTCACCGAGACCAAGCTCGCCGAGCAGGAGCTGCGCACGCAGCTGCAGCAGATCGAGGCGCAACAGAAGGTCATCCGGGACCTCTCCACGCCGATCATCGAGGTCTGGGACGGCGTCCTCACGCTCCCCATGGTGGGGACGGTCGACAGCGTGCGCACCGCCGACGTCATGGAGAGCCTGCTCTCGAAGATCGTCGAGAAACAAGCGAGCTACGCCATCCTCGATCTCACCGGCGTCGAGGTCGTCGACACCAGGGTCGCCAGCCACCTCATCGAGCTCGTCACCGCGATCCGGCTGCTCGGCGCCGACGGCATCGTCGCCGGCATCAAGCCGAACGTCGCCCAGACCATGGTCGCGCTCGGGCTCGATCTCTCGCAGCTCAACACGCAACGCAACCTCCGCGCCGCGCTCAACCACGCGATCCGGGCCATGACCCGCGCGCAGGGACAGCCGCTAGGACACCGAACGGGCTGAAACCCCGAGAAAATGAACCACAGAGGCACAGAGGGCACAGAGTTTTTTTGTTGTTCCTCTGTGCCCTCTGTGCCCTCTGTGGTTCAAATCTCTTCATTCCCGGGCGTTTCAAGCTGTTCGGCGCTCTAGCACTCCGGCAGGTGGACCCCGACCTCCAGGGGAACCTCGACCACGTTCACCGCGAGGCCGCCGCGCGCCGTCTCCTTGTACTTCGACTCCATGTCCGCCCCGGTGTCGCGCATCGTCTTGATCACCTTGTCGAGGCTCACGAAGTGCGCGCCGTCGCCGTGCAGCGCCATGCGCGCGGCGCTGATCGCCTTGATCGCCGCCATCGCGTTGCGCTCGATGCACGGCACTTGGACGAGGCCCCCCACCGGATCGCACGTCAGACCGAGGTTGTGCTCCATCGCGATCTCGGCCGCGTTCTCCGCCTGCGCCGGCGTGCCGCCCAGCCCCTCGGCCAGCGCGCCCGCGGCCATCGAGCACGCGGAGCCCACCTCGCCCTGACACCCCACCTCGGCGCCGCTGATCGACGCGTTCTCCTTGTAGAGAATCCCGATCGCGCCCGCCGTCAGCAGGAACCGCACGACGCCCTCGTCCGTCGATGTGGGCACGAAGCGACGGTAATAGTGCAGGACCGCCGGGATGATGCCCGCCGCGCCGTTCGTCGGCGCCGTCACGACGCGGCCCCCGGCGGCGTTCTCCTCGCTCACCGCGAGCGCGTAGAGGCTCACCCAGTCCATCGCCGTGAGCGGATCGCGCAGGCCCGCCTCGGGGTTATCGAGCAGCTTGCGGTGCAGCGCGGGCGCGCGGCGCGTCACCTTGAGGCCGCCAGGCAACACGCCCTCGGTCCGGAAGCCGCGCCGCACGCACTCCTGCATCACCCCCCAGATCCGGAGCAGGCCCGCGCGGGTCTCCGCCTCCGGGCGAAAGACCTTCTCGTTCTCCAGCATGACCTGGCTGATCGACAGCCCGTGCGCCGCGCACGCCGCGAGCAGCTCCGCGGCGCTGTGGAACGGATACGGCAGCGGCGTCCTGTCCTCCTCGATCGGACTCTCGCCCTTCGCCGCGGCCTCGTTCACCACGAAGCCGCCGCCCACCGAGTAATACACGCGCACGCGCAGCGGCTCGCCGCCCTCGTCGAGCGCCGTGAAGCGCATGCCGTTCGGATGAAACGGCAGACTCCGGTGCAGGAAGGCGAGATGCCCTTTCACCTCGAAGCCGATCTCGTGCCGCGCGAGCAGGGACAGGCGGCCGCTCCGGCGCACGCCTTGGACGATCTCGCCCGCACGCTCCACATCGACGCCGTCCGGCGTCTCGCCCATGAGCCCGAGGATCACCGCCTTGTCGCTGCCGTGACCGCGGCCGGTCGCGCCGAGCGAGCCGAACAGCTCCACGTTGACCGACGCCGTGCGGTCGAGCAGCCCCGACTCGTCGAGATCCACCGCGAACATGCGCGCCGCGCGCATCGGGCCGACCGTGTGCGAGCTGCTCGGCCCGATGCCGATCTTGAAGAGGTCGAAAATGGTGACTGCCATGTGCCCTGGGGCGCCGTGGAGCTCTCGTCAGATGGCCTCCCTGCGCCCGTGGACACTACGAGATCGCGCCGGCGGCCGCCACCACCGCGGCGTCCTGCGTGACGCCGCAGCACGACAGCACACAGCGACTGGCCCTCATGCAAAACCGCGCTGTCGCCGGAAACGCCGAGTCGCGCGAGCACCGCCCCCGCCCGTCACACCCGCGACCGTGTGGCCCAGGCGATCTGGTGGTATGCTCGTCCCGTCTTCCCTCACTTCCCTCACCCTCGGAGATGGTGACCCCCATGCGCCACGCCCCGGCCCTGCTCCTCGCCGCCTCCCTGCTCGTCCCCACCGCCGCGCGAGGCGACGGCCCCGCGCGAGGCGACGGCCCCGCGCAAGGCGCCCAGGCCAGGCCGCCGGCGCTCGAGGTGACCATCGACAGGTCCAAGGTGGACCTCAAGGGCCGCCAGATCGAGGTCAAGCTGTCGCGCGCCGCCAGCAAGGTGCGCGTCAAGGTCCTCGGCCAGTCGGGCGCCGTCCTGGCCGAGGACGAGAAGCCGTTCAACGGGGCCGCCGCCGGCACGCCGCTGGTCGTGACGTGGACGCCCTCGAGCGACGAGACGGTCGCGCGCATCGAGGTCTACGGCCACGACACCCAGGGCTACTGGGCAGGGATCGCGATCATCCCGTGGAACGTGAGCATCCCCCACGAAGAGGTGCAGTTCGAGACCAACTCCGACGTCATCCGGGCGCCCGAGGTGCCCAAGCTGGAGGCGAGCCTCCAGCGCATCTCTGAGGTCGTCGCGAAGACCTCGGAGCTCGGCAAGATCACGCTGTTCATCGTCGGCCACACGGACACCGTCGGCAGCGAGGAGCACAACCTCACCCTCTCGCGCCGGCGCGCCCGCGCGATCGCCGCCTGGTTCAAGGGCCGCGGCCTGAAGCTCCCCGTCGCCTACGAGGGGCTCGGCGAGTCGGCGCCGCTCGTGAAGACAGCGGACCAGGTGGACGAGCCGAAGAACCGCCGCGTCGACTACATCCTCTCGGTCGAGCCGCCGCGGCTCTCGGGCAACGCGTCCTGGAAGGCGCTCTGAGGCGGAGGCGACCAGCATGAGGACCACCGTTCTCGCCATCGGCAGCCGCGGGGACGTCCAGCCCGCGATCGCGCTCGGCAAGGGGCTCGCGGCGCGCGGCCACGCGGTCCGCGTCCTCGCCGGCAAGAGCTTCCAGCGCTGGATCGAGGGGCACGGGCTCACGGCGATCCCGGCGAGCGTCGACTCGATCGACATCATGGAGAGCGACCTCGGCAAGGAGTGGGTGTCGCGCGGCACGAACCCCCTGGCCCAGTCGCGGATCCTGCAGAAGCTCATCGACCGCTTCGGCGCCGAGATGGTCCAGGACGCCGTGCGCGCCTGCGAGGGCGCCGAGCTCATCCTGAGCAGCTTCACCTCGGACACGTACGCCGCGTCGATCGCCGAGGCCTCCGGCGCGGCGCAGGTCAGCATGCCGCTCCAGCCCTCGATCGTGGCCACGCGGCACGGGCCGACGGCGCTCGCGGCCCCCGTCGCGCGCCGCGACAGCGTGCTCAACCTCCTCTTCGGCAAGCTCATGATCGAGCCGACCGTGTGGCGCTGGTACGGCGGCGTCACGAACCGCGTGCGGAAGCAGCTCGGCCTGCCGCCGCAGGACCGGCGCGCGTACATGGCCGCGCTGCGCCGCACGCTCGTCGTCCACGGCTACAGCGCCCACGTCGTCCCGCACCCGCCGGACTGGCCGCCGAGCTTCCACACGACGGGCTACTGGTTCCTCGACGAGGGCGGCGAAGGCTACCGGCCGCCCGAGGCGCTCGAGCGGTTCCTCGCGGCGGGCGAGCCGCCGGTCGCCGTCGGCTTCGGCAGCATGACGTCCCACGATCCCGGCGCCACCACCCGGCTCCTCGTCGACGCCGTCGCGCGGAGCGGCCAGCGCGCGGTCCTGCTCTCCGGCTGGGCCGGGCTCGGCGACATGGCGCTGCCGGACTCGATGCTGCGGATCGACGCCGCGCCGCACGACTGGCTCTATCCGCGCGTCGCCGCGGCGGTGATCCACGGGGGCGCCGGCACCGTGGCCGCGTGCCTGCGCGCCGGGCGGCCCGCGGTGGTCGTCCCGCACCTCGCCGACCAGCTCTTCTGGGGGCGGCGCGTCGAGGAGCTCGGCGTCGGCCCGCGCGCCATCCCGCGGCCGCGCCTCAGCACCGAGGCCCTCGCGGAGGCGATCAGGGACGCCGCGACCGACGGCGGCATGCGGCAGCGCGCCGAGGAGCTCGGCCGCAAGATCCGCGGCGAGGACGGCGTGGCGACGGCGCTCGGCCATATCGAGCGGCACCTCGCGGCGCGCGCGCGCTGACTGTCGCTCTCGCGCTGACTGCCGCTCGCGCGCAGCTGCCGAGTGCCATGCTCCTTGTGCCCAGGCCGCCACACTGTGGGAGCGGGGGATGTCCGGATGAGGTGACCAGGCGCCGCGGCGGCTTGCCCGCGCGGGCCGGCGGCGCCAGAGGATGCCGGCGATGACGCAGGAGCAGGAGGAGAAGGCGTTCGCGCTGTGGCTCATCCCTGGCGGCGCGCCGCTCGGGCGGCTCCAGCGGCTCATCGAGGCGCTCGCCCGGGAGACCGGCGGGCCGGCGTTCACGCCCCACCTCACCTTGCTCGGCGGGCTGCGCGGCGACGGCGGCGCGCTGGCCGCGAAGCTCGGCCACCTCGGCGACGCGCGCCGCCCCGTGGCGCTGCGCGCTTGCGGCCCCGCCACCGGCAGCGCGGTGCACCAGTGCGTGCTCCTCGACGTCGCGCGGACCGAGCCGCTCGCGGCGCTGCGCAGTGCGGCCGAGGCGGCCTTCGGCGCGAGCGAGTCCCCCTTTCGCCCGCACGTGAGCCTCGTCTACGGCGACCTACGCCACATGCCAGCGGAGCGCCGCCGGGCGCTCGCCGCGGACCCGCGCGTGCTGGCGCTCGGACACGAGGTGTGGTGGGCGGAGCGGCTGGAGCTGTGGTCCGTCGCGGGGGAGACCGAACGCTGGCGCCGCGTCGCGGGCGTCGCGCTGGCGAGCCCCTGAGCACCTCGCCAGCGCCGGCGACAGGATCGTCCGCGTTGTGTCCGGAAACACAATTCCACTTCGGTAGAAAAATCCACACGCTGCTTGCGTGCGGATCGCGAGGTGCGGCTCTCCGAGGTATGTGCTCCCCCCGATCTCGGCTAGCCTGGGGTACATGGCGGTGCCTCCCGTGGCTGTGGGCGACGTGCTGGCGGGCAAATACCGCGTGGAGCAGATCGTTGGCGCGGGTGCGATGGGGACGATCGTCGCCGCGTGGCACACGGAGCTCGATCAGCGCGTCGCGATGAAGTTCCTGCACTCGCCCGGCGCCGACGGCAGCGACCCGACCGAGCGGTTCCGGCGCGAGGCGCGCGCGCTGGCCAGGATCAAGAGCGAGCACGTGGCGCGCGTCCTCGACGTCGGCTCGCTGCCGGGCGGAATGCCCTACATGGTGATGGAGTTCCTGGACGGGAACAACCTCGCGGACGAGATCCGCGCGCGAGGCCCGCTGCCCGAGATGGAGGCCATCGGGTACGTCCTCCAGGCCATCGAGGCGATGGCGGAGGCGCACGCCGCGGGGATCGTGCACCGCGATCTCAAGCCGGCGAACCTGTTCCTGGCGCGCCGGCCCGACGGCGGGCGGATCCTCAAGGTCCTCGACTTCGGTATCTCCAAGGCGCTGCTCGGGATATCGCGCGACGATCTGTCCCTGACCAAGACAGCGACCCTCCTCGGCTCGCCGCTCTACATGTCTCCGGAGCAGGTGCGCTCTGCCAGGGACGTGGACGCGCGCGCGGACATCTGGTCTCTCGGCGTCATCATCTACGAGATGCTGACCGGGCGGACTCCCTACAACGGCGACTCCGTTCCTCAGCTCTTCTCCGCGCTGCTCTACGAGACGCCCCTCACGATCGCGCAGATCCGCTCCGACATCCCGCGCGAGCTGGACGCGGCGGTGATGCACTGCCTCGCCAAGGAGCGCGATCAGCGGTGGAGGAACGTCGGCGATCTCGGGGTCGCGCTGGTCGGGTTCGGCCCGCCCGGCGCCCAGGTACACGTGGAGCGGGCGCGCCGCGTGCTCGGGCTCCCGGACGCCGGATTGCCGTCGCTCAGCCGGGTCAGCGCGCTCCCCGGCGCGACCACCGGAGGCGCGCAGTCCGCCGGAGGGCGCCTGTCCATGCCCTCCGTGCCCTCCGTGCCGCAGGGCGCGTTCGTGCCGCCGCCCGGCGCGCCGGCCCCCGCGACGACGACAGCGGAGACGGGCCCCACGGTCAACTCGTGGAGCAACACGGGGCTCCCGCCGCGGGCAGGGCGCAAGGGCGCGCTCATCGGCCTGGCCGTCGCCGCGGCCGCCACCCTGGCAGGGGTCTCGCTCGCCCTCGTGCTCTTCCTGCGCTCCGGGCCCGCCCCCGACGGCGGGCAGCCCCCGTCGCCCGCGGCGGCGCTGCCCCCCGCCGGCGCGGCGCAGGAGCCCGCGCCCGCGGCCGCCCCGGCCACCGCCAGCGCCGCCGCGCCCGAGGCGGCGGCTCCCAGCGCGCCCGCGGCGCCGAGCGCGCCCGCGCCGCCCGCTGCAACGAGCGCCCCCGCTGCATCGGCCGCGCCCGCGCCGCTCGCCGGCAAGCCCGCCGCGCCGGCGAGCGCGGCGCCGCGGCCCGCGGAGCGCCCGCAGGCGGGCTCGGGAGCGCGCCAGCAGCCGCGCCAGGACAACCAGATCAGCGACTTCGGCGGGCGGCGCTGAGCGAGGCGCTCGCGCCGCGCGCCGTGGATCGACGGCCCTCGGGCCCCCTCGTGGCCAGTTCGGAGGAGAGTACGGGACGAATGAAACGTCATCAGCGAAGCATCGCACGCAGCGTCGGACTCGGTCTGTGCGCGGCCTTGATCTCCGGGGCGCTCCCCGCGCAGGCGGAGCCGAGCGCCGCCGAGAAGGCAGCTGCAGAGGCGCTCTTCGACGGGGCGCTCGATCTGATGAAGCAAGGGCGCAACGAGGAGGCGTGTCCTCGGCTGGAGCAGAGCTACCGCATCGACCCGGGGATCGGCACGCTGCTCTACCTGGCCGAGTGTTACGAGAAGACGGGGCGGACGGCGAGCGCCTGGGCCACGTTCCGTCAGGCCATGTCGGAGTCGAGGGCCTCGGGGCAGGCCGAGCGCTCCCGCAAGGCGCAGGCGAGGGCGGCCCGGCTCGAGCCGCTCCTGTCGAAGCTGAGCGTCAGCGTCGCGGCGGCGGACGCGGCCATCGAGGGGTTCTCGGTGCGCGTCGACGGCAAGGCGCTCGAGCGCTCGCTGTTCGGCATCGCCATGCCGAGGGACCCGGGCGAGATCGCGATCGAGGCGAGCGCCCCGGGCCACGAGACGTGGACGACCACCGTGAAGCTGGGGGACAACAAGGCCGAGGCGAACGTCGAGGTGCCGCCGCTGAAGAAGCTCGCGGCGCCGCCGACCGCGCCTCCCGAGGCGCCTCGCTCCGCCGCGTCGCCGGCGGAGCCCGCCGCGCCGCCGCGCGCCGCCGCGCCGGCGGCGGCGGCGGAGTCCGGGGGCGACACGACGCGCTTGCTCGGCCTCATCGTGGGCGGCGCCGGCGTCGTCGGGCTCGGCGTCGGCACGTTCTTCGGCGTGAAGGCGATCTCGAAGAACGGCGACGCGGAGGCCTACTGCAAGGGCGGCAGCACGTGCGAGGACCGCCGCGGCGTCACGCTGACCGAGGAGGCCAGCAGCGCGGCCACGGTCTCGAACATCGCCTTCGGGGTCGGCGCCGCCGCGGCGGTCGGCGGCGCCGTCCTGTACTTCGTCGTCGCGCCGAGGCAGACCTCGCGCGTGCAGGTCGGGCCGATCGTGGACGCGCGCAATGTAGGCCTGCGCGTGGGAGGTACGTTCGAATGAGGCGCAACCCCGGGCTCCTGCCGCTCGTCCTGCTCGCCCCGCTGTCGATGGCGACGTGGTTCGGCTGCCACGCGATCGCGGGCATCGAGGACCGCACCTTCGTCGATCCAGGAGGGGAGCCGGATCCTGACCCGGTGAGCGAGCAGTGCGCGTCGTACTGCGCGACCGTGATGGAGAGCTGCACGGCCGAGTTCCAGGTCTACTCCACGGTGGAGACCTGCCACGGCGTCTGCGCGCTGCTCGATCCGGGGGATCCGCTCGAGCCCGTGGACAACACGGTGGCCTGCCGCGCCCGCCAGGCGGAGCTCGCGGGGCTCACCGGCGAGCTCGCGGTGCACTGCCCGGCGGCGGGCCCGGGCGGCGCCGGGACCTGCGGGACCAACTGCGAGAGCTACTGCTCGCTGCGCGCCAGCGCGTGCACGCCCGAGGTCGCCACGCACGAGGACTGCGTCGCCATGTGCGCGGGGCTCACGGACGTCGAGATGTTCGACGTCATCGAGAACCACGAGGGCGACACGCTGCAGTGCCGCCTCGTCCACGTGAGCTCCGCGACCGTGGACCCCGACGAGCACTGCAAGCACTCGAGCCTGATGCCGGTGGAGCCCTGCATCGACCCGGAGGGGAGCGCGCCGAGCTGCGAGAGCTTCTGCCAGGCCGTCATGACCGCCTGCACCGGCGAGCTCTCGGTCTACGAGTCGACGGAGCAGTGCCTCGCCGTCTGCGCGGCGCTCCCCCCCGGCGGCGTGGAGGACCAGACCGAGAACACCGTGGGCTGCCGCAAGTACCACGCGTACAGCGCCATGCTGGCCCCGACCCCGCACTGCGCGCACACGGGTCCGGGCGGCGACGGCCACTGCGGGTCCGACGCCGAGCCGAGCACGGGCAGCACGGGCAACTGCGAGTCGTACTGCACGCTGCTCGAGGCGGCCTGCAAGGAGTACTTCGACGAGACGTTCCCGGACCAGGCCGCGTGCGCGCTCGACTGCAGCGCGCTGCCGGGGGCGGCCCGCGACTCGGGCTACTCGGTCGCGAGCGCCGAGGAGACCGCGCTCTCCTGCCGCCTGCTCCATGTCAGCCGCGCGCTCGGCGACCCGACCGAGTGCGGCGCGGCGTTCGGGGATAGCGAGAGCGCCTGCGCGCAGTGAATGTTCGCAACGTCCGAAGCGTCCGCAACAGCCGATCGCCCGCCGCGCGCCGCCCTCACGGCGGCGTGACGAACGACGCCGGCCCCGCCACCGCGGGCGACGGGTCCTTCCGGTAGCGCTCGGCGAGCAGCGCCCGCCGCTCCTCCGTCCACCCGTTCTTCGGCGACGCCGCCTGCACGAGCGCCTCCAGCGCGAGCCGGCGCAGCCGCGGATCGCGCCTCTCCCGCAGCTGCTCCTCGAGGAGCGACGGGTGCACGCAGGCCCGCACCGCGGACATCGCCGCGACCATCGCGTCGTGGTGCAGGAGGTCCCGCTCGCCGAGCTCGGAGAGCGCCTGCGCGAGCTCCCGCCACTGGAGCAGGCGCTCCGCGAGCCCGAGGTAGTGGGGCACGGCCAGGGCGTCCGCCTTCAGCGCGGCGAGGAGCCCCTCGCCCACGGCCACGTGGTGCCGCGCGGCGTAGGCGCCGAGCCGCGCGTGGAGCACGGGCAGGAACGCCACGAGGTGGCGCCGCTTCGGCGAGAGCTCCTTGAGCCGCCGGACGACGGCCGCGACCTCCCCCGGCTGCATCCTCGCGAGCACGGCGGCCAGCGCCTCGGCCGCCTCTTCCGGCGCGGACGCTTCCATGTGCCCGAGCAGCCGCTGGAAGAGCGCGCGCTGCTCGTCGCGCAGCGACAGGTGCGCGGCGCGCCGGAGCAGATCCAGCCGCGCTTCCGGCTCGGGCCGCCCGAGGATCGCGGCGAGCAGGCCCACGACGCGCTGCTCGGCCTCGGTCGACAGCCTGCCGAGCGGGATGTCCGCGAGCTTCGAGGCGACGATCCAGTCGCGATCCTGGACGGCGCGGCCGAAGACGTCCCATGTCTCGGGCCGGCCCAGGTGGTCCCAGAGCGCCCGGAGCAGCGCGATCCGCACGTCGCGGTGGGTCTTCGGGCCGTCCAGCCGCAAGAGGTCCCGGTAGGCGTCGTCGCCGCCGAGCTCGCCGAGCAGGCGCACGACCTCCTTGGCGACGGTCACCTTGGTGGTCGGCACCGCCCGGAGCTCCGCGAGCACCCGCTCCCGGGTCATCTCGGCGAACGCCTTCCGGAGCGCGTAGATCGCCCAGCGCGCGCGATCGTCGCCCAGGCACTCGATGAGGACCGGCACGCCTTGGCCGCCGTCGAGCCACGGCAGGCCCCGGACGGCCATCTCGCGCAGCGGTGGCCGCGGATCCGCGGCGAACGGGGTGATCGCCGACGCGTCGGCGTACGCGAGCCGGACCAGCGTGGCGATGGCGAACCGCAGCGTCGGGACGTCGCGCGTCTCGTCCTCGAGCAGCGCGCGCAGGGCGGCCGCGTACAGCTCCTGCTGCCGCGCCGTCCAGCGGCCGTGGCCCGCGCCGAAGTCGATCACCCAGTGCGTCCGGCCCGTCGCGAACCTGCCGGTCATGGGCCGGCTCTCGAGCAGCGGCTCGAGGAGGTCCTGGCGCTTGAGGCTCACGTGCCGGGCGACGGCGCCGACGAGGACGAAGCTCGCGTCCTCGCGCAGGAGCTCGGGCACGAGCCGGGCGAACCGCGGCCGATCGTGGACGCGCAGCAGGCCCAGCGCCGCGGCCGCGACGCCGGCGAACGGGAGCTCGCGGGCGAGCCGCTCCAGCGCCTCCAGCAGCGGCGGCACCACCTCGAGGCGGATGCCGAGGCTCTGCGCGAGCAGGAGCACCGCCCCGGCCCGCTCCTTCGTGGACCACGCGTCCGCGAGCTGGGCGAGCGCCGGGGTGAGCCGCTCGGCCTCGGCCCTCGTCAGCCCGTCCCCGAGCCCCGCCGTCGAGGCCGAGCCGCGCACGGCGAGGATCTTCGCGAGCCAGCGGGCGCCCCACGCGCCGTCGACGCGGAACAGCCGGACCACGAGGCGCTCCATGGCCGAGGCGGTGGCCTGGGACAGGTCCGCGGCGTCGAGCGCGTCCTGCGCGACGGCGCCCACCGCCTCCAGGTGCTCCGGCCCGAACCGGGCGATCGGCAGCGCGGCGAGCGCCGCGAGCATCGCGCGCCGCACCGGGTCCTGCTCGAACTTGCGGGCGCGCACGTTCGCGAGGGCGTCGGCGAGCGCCCCCCGGTCGTGCGCGACGGTCGCGAGGAGCAGCCCCTGCGCCTTCGCCCGCTCCTCGCCCTCCGGGTGCCCGAGGAGCGGCGCGAGCACGTCCCTGGCCTCGGCGAACGAGAGGAGGCGCGCGTAGGTCATCCGCCGATCGGGCCTGGAGACGAGCGAGGGGCAGCTGAACAGGTGTCGCCGCGCCTCGCGCTCGCGCAGGTCGCGGGGCAGGACCTCGAGCACCTCGGGCGCGATCGTGCCGTCGGCTGCCTGGGCGGCGCAGGACCAGCGGTCGAAGGCGCGCGCCCGCATTCCCTGCTCCTCGGCCGAGTCGGCGCTCACGTAGCGGAACAGGAACGCGCCGAAGCCCCCGCGCCCGCCGAGGAGGAAGGCCCGCAGGACGGCCTTCTGGTCGTCGGGGCAGAGGCGCAGGAACCACCGCGGGCCCCGCTTGCCGTCGCTCAGCGCGCCCCAGGCGTGGCGGATGAGGAACTCGAGGCGCTCGGCGCCGAGGGCGGGCGCGCCCTTGTCGAAGCGCACGACGGCGAAGGCGCCGGGCGGCCGCGCGGGGCGGCCGCTCTCGTGGCGGGCCTTGAGGAGGTCGAACGTGGCGGCCGGGCGCGCGACGGCCAGCACGCGGAGGGGGCCCTGGAGGAACGAGGGCTCCTCGCCGAGCTCGAAGAGGGCCTGGAGCAGCCGCAGCGCGGCGTCTGGGGCGCGCCGGGCGAGCGGGACGAGGAGCGGCGAGAGGCGATAGCGGTGGCGGACGTCGAGCGAGCGGGAGCGCGCGATCGCCTCCCCGAACCAGCGCGCCGCGACCTCGGGGTGCTTGTCGCCGAGCCGCGCGAGGCAGAGCGGGCCGCCTGCCTCGTCGATGTCGCGCCGGTGCGCTGACAGGAGCGCCTCGGAGCCGAACGGGAGCAGGTCCACGAACCTCGGATCGCGCCCTTGCTTCAGGCGCGCGCCGAGGAAGGCGTCCACGACGCCCTGGCGCCTGCGGTCAGCGAGGTCGCCCACGGCGCGCCGGAGGGAGCGCCGCTCGATGATGACGCCGAGCGCTTCCAGCGCCTGCGCGTCGTCGCAGAAGCGGGCGACCATGCCGCACGCCCGCTGCCGCACGACGCGGGAGCGGTCCGAGAGGGCCGCCACGACGCGCGCGCCGTCCCCCGAGCCGTACACGCTCACGAGCGCGAGGAGGCGCTCGTACGGCTGAGCGCTGCCCGAGAGCGCGCCGAGGAGGGCCTTTGAGTCGGCGTCGCCGCGCGCGGCGGCGCGGCCCAGCTCCACGGCGCGGCGGACGCGGTCGTGGTGCGTCTTCGGCTCGAGCTCGGCGAGGAAGGAAGCGGTGTCCATGGGAGGCGATGATAACGCCGCGAGGCGTGAGCAGGGCAACGCCGGGCGCTTCGCTGGACTGGTGCCGTGATCTTTGAAGCCGTCACATGCGCGGAGAATTGCGTAGGTATGCAGCGCACACGCCTCGGATGATCGAGATGCGTACGCGTGCGGCGCCTGCATGTGAACCGCCGCTCACCGAGCGCGCTGCCCGGCACTCGCCGTGCTAGGAATCCTGCGGCAGGTGAACGCATGCGCTCTGGTCTCTCCGCCCTCCCGTGATGCATAGGCCGATGAACCTCTGCATCATTCATCACCCCGCGGATGACGATCGGCTCAAGGAGCTGATAAACCATCTCGAAGGCTGGAAAGCAGGGCGCGATGTCAGCTGGTGGCACAGCGATCTGGTGGAGGTCGGCCAGCTGGTGGAAGACGAGGTCCATCGTCATCTCGATTCGGCCCAGCTCATCCTGCTCCTCATCAGCGCTAGCTTCATCGCTGACGGGGCGTGCTCGAAGCGGTACGCGAGGGCACTGGATCGGCATCGCCGCGGAGGCGCGCTGGTCGTTCCCATCCTGGTGCGCGCTTGCTACTGGGAGACTTGGCTCGGCGAGCTGGGACGGCTGCTGCTCCCCAAAAACCGGAGAGCCATCACGCCCTGGGACGACCACGATGAGGCATGGGACACGGTCCTCCGTGAGCTGAACGGGCACCTCCGCAACGCGACCCATGCCTGGGCCGGCACGCCGGTCGCAGCCACCACGGGGCTGGAGCACGACCGCCCGGAGGTCCACCTCGTCGAATTTGAACGCGCCTCGCAGCCCCTCCTGAGCCTGGACCCAGCGCGTTCCTCGAAGGAGTGGCTTGACCGGCCGGAACTCACGAAGCTGCTCGATGCTCTCCAGCAGGACGAGAGTAAGCCGCTCATCCTGCTGGGCGGTCCGGGCAGCGGCAAGTCAGCGCTCCTCGCCCGGCTGGCAAGCCAGCTGCAGCAGCGCGGGGAGGCGCTGCTCGCGATCCGTGCAGACAAGCTGCCGAAGGACATCGACTCGATCGAGAGGCTGCGATGCTGGCTCGACCTCTCGACGGCGCCCGTCGCCGCGTTGTCATCGCTGGCGTCGCGGCGTTCCGCCGCGCTCATCATCGACCAGCTCGACGCGCTCTGCGATTTGGTCGACGCTCACACCCAGCGCCTGTCAGTTCTCCTGGAGCTGGTCACGAGCACGGCGGGTGTTCCCGGGCTCCGCGTCGTGCTGTCCTGCCGCGATTTCGAGCATCGCCACGACCACCGCCTGCAGGCGCTGCACGCCAGGCCGATCCAGCTGGAGCCTCCCGGTTTGCCCGAAGTGGAGCGCGTCCTGCGGGCGCGCGGCGTCGAGCCCCAGCGGCTGCATAGACCGTTCCTGGAGTCGCTGCGCGTGCCCCAGCACCTCGTAACGTTCCTCGCGGTCGCGGAAGGTAGAGAGAAGATGCCGGTCTTCGAGACGTACCAGCACATGCTGGAAGAGCTGTGGACACAGCGCGTGCTCGGAGCTGACGGGGACCAGCGACGCGAGCGAGTGCTCGTGAAGATCGCCTCCTACATGGCCGGCGAAGAAGAACTCGAGGCACCGCTCGCGCGGTTCAGCCGGTTCCGGCTGCAGCTCGACCAGCTGCAGGCCGCGGGGATCCTCCGGCAGGAGGGTACCAAGGTCGCGTTCACGCATCAGACGTGGTTCGCCTTCACCCATGCGCGCTCGTTCCTCCTCGGCGAGGAGCGGCTCTGCGAGCACGTCCGGCAGCGCGGCGGCTCTCTGTTCGTCCGCGCGACCCTCTGGAGCGCCCTGGTCAACCTCCGCGGCGCCTCGCGGGGCCGCTACCGCAAGGAACTCGACGCTCTCTGGAAAATGCGGGATCTGCGTACGCATTTGCGCGCGCTCGTGCTCGATTTCCTGGGCCACCTCGACGATCCGATGGAGGAGGAGGCGGCGATCCTCCTGCCGCCCCTGAGGGAAAGCGGCTTCCTGCGCCGGGTGACGCTGGGCGCTGTGGCGGGCAGCCGGGGCTGGTTCCAGCGGCTCGCGGACCGACACCTACCTGCCTTGATGGACGGCCCGTTCGCGGACGACGTGTGCGGGATGCTCGCAATGGCGTGGCCGTTCGCACGCGAACGTGTGCTGAGCTTGCTTGAACGCCACTGGGTGTGCCAGCCAGCCCGGGCACACCTCGCGCTCTGGACCATGCGCGAGCTGAAGGTGTGGGACGACCGTGCGGTGAACGCAGTGCTCACGCTGGCAACCCACCCTGTTGTCGACGCCGAGCAGTCGCGGTTCGGACTGGGGCGGGTCGTGAACAGCATCGCAGCGGACAGGCCAGAGCTGGCAATGCGAGTGGTGAGGGCAGTGCTGGATCAAGAACTGCAGCGCAACCGCTCCATGGTCGAAGAGGAGCAGCCGAGCGGCTGGCCGCTTCAGCGGTTCCAGGAGCTCCTGGAAGACCGTCATGGTCTGCACGGGTTAAACGAACTCGCACGTAAGGCTCCCGGGCCGTTTCTGCAGGAAGTGTGGCCCTGGATGGTCACTGTGCTCGACGAGCTCAGTCGACCAGATCACGACTTGATCATCGGCTATTGTGAGGATGGCGTCATGCGCAGGCGGCGCAGCAGGAGCGGCCCCATCGACGAGCTGCCAGAAGCAATTTGGATCGCCGTGGAGTGCCTAGCACGCCAAGACGCAGACAGGTTCATTACGTTCGTACAACAGTGGGAGGTGAGCGATCTCCTCGGTGTACATAGGTTGCTCGCCGCTGGGTTGAAGGAGGTCGCCTCCTGCCGTGCGCTCGACGTCCTCGAGTACTTGCTCCGGGATCCTCGGCGGCTCTTCGTCGGAGACTACCAGGACGAGCTCTACGCTAGCTGCGAGCTGTTCGAAGCCATCTCGCCGCACCTGCGACTAGAGGACGCACGGCGGCTGGAGACCGCGATACTCCGCTCGTACCGGTACGACGAGAACCGGGCTACGGATGACGCGGAGCGGCAATGCCACTGGCAGAGGTCGAACCGATTCATCCGGCTGCGTTTGCTCCGCGCGCTGGAGGGATGCGTACATCTGTCACCGGAAGCACGGCGCCTCATCGACCATGAGGGCCGTGTGCTTGATGGCCTGGAGGACAGCCGCTTGATAAGCGACTTCGAGCTCAGGCCGATCGAGAGCCCGATGCTCGCCTCGGAGATGCTCAAGTCAAAGGACGAGGAGATCCTTAACCTACTGCGGGAGCTTCCAGACTCCACAGAAGGGCACCACCCATCCAAGTGGTTGCAGGGGGGAAGCATCCAGGTATCGGGGGAACTGGCTGAAGTTGCCAAAACGGCCCCTGCGCGCGCCCTCCGCATCCTTCCTCACCTCCACCCCACCAGCCATGCGCGGCCGGCCGGCTACATCGTAGAAGCGCTGGCGGAGGCGTCCGTGGGCCGTCCAGTGGAGGAGATAGAGGAGCTGCTCTTCCAACTCGAAGAGCGGGGGTTCGACTCCGAAGAGTACCGTGAGCGCGCGGCTTGGGCGTTCGACAAGCTTGCTCGTCGCGGCCCTGGCCTCTCGGAGCGGAGCTGTCGGCTGCTGGAAACATGGCTAAAAGACAGCCCTCCAGAGTCGGAGCGGCGTCAGAGCAATAGCTCAGAGCGGCCGCGCAGCATTCTTCGTTCGAATGGCGGACTCAGCACTCTTCCCCATGGGAACTTCACGATCCTGCATGCGCTGGTGAATGGCTACATGCGTCGTGAGCCAGAGGCCATCGACTCGCTACTCGACGTACTCGAGCGCCACCTGACGCGTCGCGAGCAGGTGCGGACGTGGCGCGCGCTGCTGAGGTACGTTGAATACATGGGACGCAGCGACCGACTCCATGATTTCGTGATCCGCCTCTTCGCGGAACATCCTCGCGTCCGAGACTGCGAGGAGGGTACACACCTCGTCGCCAGGATGTGCTCGTGGACAGATGGCCACGTGCTGCATGGATGGTTGCATGATATCCGCGACAGCCCATGGAGGAACGGCGCCCAGGCATACGGCGAGCTCCTCTTGCTCCTGGCTGTACGTCAACCCGAGCTGGGCTGGGTCAGGGAAGAGATCGATAGGGCTCTGCATGCCGACGAGGCAGGGAGAGTTGACCAGGAACGCATCTGGCTCGGGCTCGCTTACGCTGCTGGGAGTCTCTGGTCCACTCCGAAGGGACGGGCCCTCAGCACGGAGGTGCTGCTACGGCTGGTACCGCGAGCCCGCGGAGATGTCGCTGCAGCCATCATGACGGTATTCTCTCGCAGCTCTGTTCTCCTTGCCGATGACAGCACGAGCGACTTCCTGGACGCGCTCTTGGAGCATCCGTCTCTCCTGGTCGCCGCCAGTCCCTACCCCCTCGTCACAAATCTCAAGGCGATGTGCGCGGACGACTCTCGCCGCGTACTTGCTCTCTGCAAGGCCCTGCTGGATGAGTCCACGCGGATGCCTGGAGCTACGCAGAAGCTGGACAGGGCGGAGGACGAACTGATCAACATCGCAGTGACCCTCCAGCGGCTACCGGACTACCGCGAGGAAGGGCTCGCGCTCTTCGAGCGCCTCCTCGAGATGGAGCTGTACGGGGCGCGACGGACTCTGCGCGAGCTCGACGTATCGCCCCGGCTCGACGGTCATCCGGACGAGTAGGCAATCGATCTCATCAGGCACGCCTGGCGATCAGGAGAGCGAACCCCGAGCAAGGCGACCGTCGGCCACGGGACGCCCTGTCGGGCGGCCCGGAGGGCCACCCCACGCGCTCCGGAGGCCATGCCGACGGTTCCCGGAGGCATGTCGGTGGCTCCGTATAGCTTGTCGGGCGGCCGGGAGGGCCACCCGCCGCGTTCCGGAGGCCATGTCGGCCGGTCCGGAAGCTTGTCGGCCCACCTGACATGTCATCCGGGCCGCCAGATCTGGCCCAAACCCCGGCCGTTCAGCCCTCCGGGCTGCCCACGAGGCTCTCGGACGCGCCCAACATGGCATGGAAATGGCGCCCGTGGGCCTCCAGGACCGCCCGGCATGTCCTCCGGACCGGTCGACATGCCTTCGCCCACGCGCCGGGCACTCTCTAGCCGAGCGCCGCATCCGTGCGGCGACACCGCACCGGCTTGCGGGCACAGCGCGCTCCGTGCTCATTTCGCGTCAGGGAGGTTGATGTGAGCTCAGAGATCGAGATCGACGGCGAAGGTCCCAGCCGGCAGGTCCTCGCCGAGGTGCCGGGCCGCGCGCTCAGGTTCCTGTCGGCGGCGGGCAAGAACAGGCAGATCCGCGCGCTCCTCCGCGAGCGCGGCTACACCGATGAGGACCACAGGGAGGGCTGGGATCTGCTCCACCGCGCCTCCGGCTTCGGCACCGGCGAGCCCGACGAGGTCGAGGACGCCGAGGTCGGCAATGCGATCGCCGAGCTGGACGCATGGGACGAGCCGCACTTCCGGCTCATCCGCGCGGCGCTCCAGCGGCGCCACCCGGCGCAGGAGAAATTCGTGTTCGACAACCTCACCGCGCAGGTGGGCCCGGCCGCGGTCGTGTCCGTGAAGACGTTGCTCGACCGGCTCGACGCCCTCGAGAAGAGCCCGGCGCGCAAGGCCACCCGCAAGGACGACCACGCCGCGCTGGAGACGCTCTCGAAGCGCGGGATCACCAGGGAAGAGCGCACCCGGCTGCGTCAGCTCGTCGACACCGCGTCGGGCGCCGGGGCGGCGGCCGAGGAGGACGACGAGGAGGCGACCGGCGACGCGGCGACGGTGAGGGCGGTCGTCGATAGCCGGGAGCACGTCGAGGCGCTCCGCGCGCTCCACGCGTGGCACCGCGAATGGGCCGAGACGGCCCGCGCGGTCGTCAAGCGGCGGGACTTCCTGGTCCGGCTCGGCCTGGCGCACCGCAAAGTCAAGGCGAAGGTCAAGCCGAGCCCCGCCGCGCCGCCTCCGCCGGACGTGCTCTGAGCGCAGCGAAGGGGGTGTCCTCCGCGCTCGACCGGGGGGGCGCCTCGACGTGAGAGGGCGCGTCCGTTCGCGGGCGCAGAGCACGAGACTCCGGCTCCCACAGTTCGCGCTAATCCCAGCTCGCGCTGAGCCGCAACGATGAGACGCGCGGATTCAGGAAATTTCTGATGCACAGCTCGGGAGGGGCGTCCGTCGACGTCCTCTGCGCGCCTCCATAGAATGCGCCGCGTCAAGGAGGGCAGAATGCAGCTGTGGACGCGTCGTGCGATTGCGCTCGTGTTGACGGGTGGGTTTCTTGCCGTGCTGGTTCCGGCATGCACCATCCACATCCGACCGACGGATCGAGACGAGATAGAAGACGAGCCCGCGGAGAACGAGCCGGCGGAGCGCCCTGACGAGGAGAGTGAGCCCGGAGGCGGCTCGGAGCCCGATGAAGTCGACGACGAGCCGCTGTCCCCGGAGGAACAGGCGTACGAGGAGCTGCTGAACGTCGATCCCCAGGAGCTCGCCCTCAAGACCATGGCGACCTCCTACGCGGCAGTGATGGTCGCGAGCCTCGTCGAATCGCACGTGCTCGATCCAGCGACCATTGACGAGGCGGCGATCGATTCCCTGACAGAGCAGTACGCGCCGGCCGGGTGGGATGCGGCGCACGCCTGGATGGAAACGCCGGAGGCTATCACGCTGGCTGCGACGGACGGCATCTACCCTGACTTCGCGTGCTTCAACGAACCGTATGTCTGCCCCCAGACGACGGAGTGTCCATTGAGCAACGGCGAGCAGGCGTTCTGCATGGTGACATCCTGCCACAAAGGCGCGTGCCCCTGGTGCCCGTGGGAGCTCGGGAACCTCGCCTTCAAGTCTGTGTGCGTTTACGGCTGCCTCAAGAACGGCAGCCATGTCGCTGGAGCGTACATCCTCGTTTCGCACTGGGGCCATGGCGACAGGCACTGTACCTACTGGTGAGCAAAAACGATGAAGATCACCTTCGAGGACGGGAACACCCTGACATTTACTAGGGGCGATGGCGGAGAGGTCGTCGAAAACACGGCCGACGTCATCAACGTAACCTACTGGCTATGGGCCTTCGCCTCGCCTCGCGTCTACAGCAGGTTCAGCCGCGTGCCGCCTCGCGAGCACTTGCTGCGTCTGCTGGATATTTACATCGCTTACGTGAAAAAGGGCGCTCGCGTCGCGGCGCCACAGTTTCAACCTGTGCACTACGAGCGACGGCTGGCGCTCGCCATACGCCTGCGGGAACTCTTCGAACGTTGGACAGGGCCGGGTCTGGCGGAGGAGATGATGACCATCTCCCGGGCGCTCATAGAACATGAAGGGATCAAGGCGCCCGCCTGCGGGTGGGACGCGTATGAGGACCCGGAGGCAGACGGGATCAAGTTCGAGGACTCGCTTCTCTGGCCCGAAGGCGTGCCGGCGATCCTGAAAGGCCAATGGCCACCGAAGCAATCCAGTCGTTGAGCTCGATTCGGGAGCCCCCCATGCCGATAAGGTACTCAAAGACCATCGCCAGCGCCACGGTCCTCTCCGCTGCTTTCTCGGCGCTCGCGGGAGGCTGCACGACCCGTGGAGGCGGCGCGCCGGACCCGGCCGAGTCGGCCGAGCCCACCGAGTCCGGCAGCACGAACGGCGCTGGAGAGGCGACAGGCACCCCGGACGGAGGGATCGCGGCAGGAGAGGCCGCGGCAGCGCTCGCGCCCGTCGATCCCGCGCAGCGCGAAGCCATGATGGCCCGCACGCGAAGACATGGCATGGCGACCGCCGGGTTCGCCAACACTATGGCTGCCTTCGCTGCCCCGCGGGTCATCGCCAAGACGAAGAGCCTCCCGAGCCGCGAGGAGATGCTCCGGTGCATTGACGCCTACCTCGAGGTGGTCGCCGAGACGAAGCGATCTCCCTACGGGGAGGGGAACCACGCCACGCTCGACGCGGAACCCTATGCCCTCAAGCTCCGCGCTCTCTTTGCCACGTGGACCCCCTCCACGACCGTGCCGGACGAGATCCAGAGAAACGCGCGTGACGTGATCGCTGCGCTCGGCGTTCCCGAGCCGCCCGAGGGATGGGACCGGTTCGAAGGTCACGCCACGTCGAGCTCACCGTAACTAACCGCCTCGGGCAGCGCGCCCGCGTCGGCCCCGGCGCCGGGAGGGCGGCGGAGGAGGGCGACATGACAGCGACCCACCCGGTGCAGAAAAAGCTCGGGCGCGCCGACAATTTCGCGGCGTAATCCGCAATGCGGCTCGCCGCGAAAATTGAACCCTGAAGGGGGTTCAATGGGCTCGCACGACCATGCTAGGTTCCCCGCACAGGACAGCCGTGCCTGGATATCAGCCCTGAGAAAGGCGCCGCCTGATAGGGGCGCACCGCGTGAGGTCCTCGCGCTCGGGTCAAGGTGAACCGTGAACCGCTCCGCGCTGCGCTCCCTGCTCGTTCAAGCGTTCGCCGCCGCCGCGTTCCTCCTCTTCCTGCCGCCCGCCGGAGCCGAGCAGCCTCCAACGCGGCCCGCGCACATCAAGAAGCTCGTCCGCGAGGCCGAGGCCGCCTTCGACCGTCTCGACATCGCGGGCGCGCGCGCGATCTGGGCGCGGATCTACGCGCTCGAGCACACGAACGTGGCGATGTGCCAGCTCGGGCAGCTCGATCGCCGCCTGGCCCGATGGGTAGACGCGGTGGACGAGCTCGAGCGCTGCGTCGCCAAGATGGAGCCACCCGAGACGCCCCGGGAGCAACGCCTGTACGAGACGAGGCACGAGGATCTCGCCGAGGCGCGGCAGCAGGTCGCGGAGGTCGCCGTGCTCGCGCCGCCGGGGGCGATCGCCGTGCTCGTGGGCGGCCGCCGGGTCGGCGACACGGGGCGGATCTACGTGGCGCCCGGGCAGCACGAGGTGAGCGCCGCGCTCCCGGACGGGCAGGTCGTGAGCACGACGGTCTCGGCCCCAGCCGGCGAGTCGAGGACCGCCCTGCTGGCACCACCCACAGCCACACCGCCCACGGCCACGCCGCCCACGGCCACGCCGCCCGTTCCCGCCGCCGCGCCCCCGCCGCCGCGCGCGCCGCAGCCGCCGGCGGGCCAGGGAGACCCGGCGAGGTGGATCGTGCCGGCAGGCGGGGCGGCCTCGCTGGCGCTCCTCGCGACGGGCCTCGCGCTTCATGTGGCAGCGGCCAGTGAGCGGGCGGAGGTCGGAACGGTAGTGTACGCGCTGGACCAATCCACATGGCGATGGCGTACCCGTGAGAACGTGGCGAGCGCGGCCATGATGGACCAGATCAGCACCGCAACCCTGGTCGCCGGCACGACGCTCGCCGGAGCGACCTTGATCTACGCCGTGCTGCGCGACGGCACCCAGATCCGCGCGCGCGTGACCGGGGCGGAGGTGATGTTCGTATGGTAGGCGCCGGCGAGCTCTGGGAAGGGCACCAAATCCTCGGAGTGGTCCGAGACGGCATGATCCGCACGGTGCTGGCCAGACAGCTCGGCGACGCGACGGACACGGTATGGCTGCACCTGCGTGATCCCGGACCGATGGACGGAGCCACGTTCGCAGCCGAGATCGCGCGCTTGCAGGAGATCGCGCGCGCGGTGCCGCAGATCGAGCCCGTTCTCTACGGGGACGTGAGCGGATCGGTCGCCTGGATCGCGACGCGCCGCCTTGGCCCAGCGGTTCCGGTCACAGAGGACAGGCGCGGTGCCGATCTCGGGGCCGCGGCGCTCGAGACAGTGATCGCGCTCGCGGAGGTGATCGCGCGGTGTCACGACCTGGGATGGGTCCACGGCTCGCTGAGCCCCGACCGCGTCCTCATCGCTCGTGACCGAAGCCTTCTCATCACCCATTTCGGCCTTGTGCGGCTTTTCCGGCTCGGTGCCTCCGATGCGGCCCGGGAGCCGCAGGTTGCCGCCCCCGAGCTGCTGGGAGGGGGCAAGGCCGGCCCGCGGGCGGACGTCTACGGGCTTGGAACCGTGCTCTACGAGCTCGTCTGCGGGCGCGAGCTCCATGAAGGACAGGCTCGCTCGCCGGACCTCCGACGTGCGAGGCTCACGTTCCCGGACGGCACGCCGTCCGCGGTTCGCGCCGCCATCGAGATGGCGCTCGCCGAGGATCCGCGGCACAGGTACGCCAGCGTCGAGCTCCTGATCGCGGTGTTGAAGGGCTTGGTGGAGGCGTGGCCCCGGCTGGACCGCGCTCCCACCTCGCAGGACGGGGCCGCGGCGGCCGTGGAGCTTGTGCCTCCGACACTGCGCAGCGCCCAGAAAGAACGGCTCCGGGCGCTGGAGGACGAGCCGGAAGGACCCGGCACCTGTTCTCGCCCGAGCAGCGGTCCGTCCAGCTCGGGTCGGGCGATCGAAAGCGAGCTCGAACGGCCCGCCCCCCACCCGTCAGGGGCCTTTCCGGCCGAGGAGGAGGAACCGCCGGTGCCGGAGCTCCCCTCTCTGGAGCTGCTCGCACACCCAGCGCCGGCGGGGACACCGGATTCGCATCGACCCGCGCCGCCCGCGCTCCACGTAAAGGATGCGCCCGACTGCGGCGCCCGCCGAAGCGGCGCGGGGCGCTCGACCGCTGCGCTGGCCGGCCTCGGCGTCGCGGTCTCCGCCCTCGCCCTCGCGGTGTCGTGCCTGACGTTCGCCTGGCTCTCGCACCGCGCGCAGGGCGTAGCGGTTGCGCGGAAGCTCCCGATCGTGGTCGCGCCGCCGGCCGCCGCTCGCCGCGCCATGGGCGCACGCCCTGCCGGTGAGGCGCGGGGGGCACGTGCGATGCCTCCGCGTGGTACGCCGCGCGGGTCGAGCCATCCGCGCTGGACCGCGGCGCTGAGCCGAGACGAAGTGACGCGATCCACCCCGGAGCGGCCGTTTTGTGATCGCGGCGACGTGAGCTGCGGAGATGACGAGATGTATTAGGCAGGGGCCGAGCGACATGCGATTTCCCGCGATGGTATTGATCGTTTCCGTCGCCGCGCCCTCCTGTGGAAGTGAGCCGGAAGATCCCGATTGCAGTCAGAGAGGACCGCGAGAGGGCGCTCATGCCGTGTGGCTCTGGGAGGGGTCCAGGGACGACGTCCCGCCCTGCCCGGAGGCGCGCGACATACTGTGGGATGGGGTCCGGCTCCAGCCGGTGCCACCGCCGGGCGCGATGGCCAGGGCTTGCGCCGGCGTCGTGCAGCCGGAGATCCCGCCTGGGTTCGCACTGTGCGTGATCCCCAGCTTGGTAGATGGCGTGTGCTGGGAAGGGTACGAAAATCGATGGCTCTACGTGGAAGACGTAGGACGCGAACGCGTCCTGTGCTGCCCTCCAGGAGGATTGCCTCCTGTCATTCCTGCGACCTACGGTTGTCCGTCACGGTAGGTCGATCTCAAGGGAGGTGTATATGCGCTGGTCTGTGTTCGCCCTAGGGGTCGTTTCATCGTTCGCCTGCCCTGGTTGCTCCCCGGACCCGCCGAGCGTCGCAGGGAGCGTCACGGTAGTCCTGGACGGAGAAGAGCTCACCATCGACACCGGTGACGGCGGCAAGCGGCCGGTGATCGGGACGGACGATCCCGTTTCCGGGATCTGCACGCTCGGAGCTGGATACCTGGGCATGTGGATACAGCACCATACGGCGAATTTCGGGACGTTTGATATGGGGGACGAGCCGGGACATCCACACGTGACGGCGGAGATCGCCGGGACCGCTTATCAGGGCGAGTGCCCGATCGCCATCGAGGTTCAGCGCAAGGAGCCTTACGAGGCCGACGTGTCGGCCGGTCCGTGCGAGCTCTTCCGGCCGTTTGACGGCGCTGTGCTACGTCTCGAGTCAGCCTCGTTCCACCTCATAGGGTGCTGGGACGACTGACGAGGGTGCCTGCGAGCACGACGCCCCGAGGCCCTGCCGTCCGCGGCTACCTCATCTCGCGTCATTCCTTGCCCTCCGCACGCGGTTCATGACGATGGCGGCTATCCCCTCCCCCGAGAGCCATCCTCCAGGGCGCTCCTGCGCGTCGATCGCCACGAACAGCGGCCCCGTGACGAGGCACGCCCTGCTGGTCCAGGCCGTCAGCGCCCGGACGGGGCACGTCCGCTCGCTCGGTCCAAATGGGATCGGCACCGGCTGTCCCTGCAGGCGCAGCTCCAGACCGGCCTCCGCGAGGACGACGTCATCGACATCCACGGCGGCGAGCTCTGCCGGCTGGAGCCTCGCCACGTAGCCGAGCAGCACCAGGGCGCGGTCGCGGAGATCTGCGAGGCGTGCGTCCCCCATCGCGTGGAGGATCCGCCGCACCTGTGCGGGGTCCAGCAGACTACCTTCCCCGCGGCTCGCTCGCTCGCGGCCGTCCCGGAAGCGCCGCACGAGCGCGCTGTCGGTCGGTGAGGCAAGGTGCATGAGGTCGTGCGCCTTCCGGATGGCGCAGAGCGCCGCGTCGATGGCTTCCGGCGCCGAGCGCGCACGCTCCATCGCGAGCAGGTGGAGCAGCACGACCCGGGGACGCGCCGGTAACGCCAGCGAGCCACGCGCCGCGCACCACGCCGTGAAGCGCCGCCACCCCGCGCTGACGTGCCGCCGCGTGCTCTCGGTCAGGTCGGGCACGACCGCGTCGAACAGGCTGTGCAGCTCGGCGGATTGCTGGGTTGCTCGGGTGTGGTCCATCACGCGCGTCGATGTCGATGGAGACCGGAGGCCTCGGCTCGGTAGGAATCACAGGCTCTGCTGTACGGCACGCTCGACGCTGCACGGGGAGCGGCAGCGAGGCAAGCCCCCTCGGACGTCGAGCGCGCCGGCGGCCGCGCACCGAGACGAGGCGAGGGATCGCTCCAGGTACTGGGGCGCAGGGCGACCTCGTCGACGTTGCCTGGCGCGCGGGTGCGTCCGTCCGGCGACGACGGCGCGGGCGAGCGCCGGAAGGGACAGTGCGAGCGCACGCCCCATCCAGGAGGACGGCCCGCCATGGACGCGGCGCTGGGTGCTGTCGCGCGGCTGGGTGGTGGCCTAATTTGCCCCGGAGTGATTCACATGAAGGCGGGAAGGCAGGAAGATCATTGATCTTTTCTTCCCGCCTTCCCGCCTTCATGTTCAAATCCGGCCACCACCGAATCAGGGGCGAGCACAGCGGCGCGACGGCGGGAGGCGGAGGGCAACGGAGGAGGGCGCCTGACCCGCGCGCTCGATGCCGGGATACCCCGTAAGGCAGGAGCGCCGGTCGAGGTGATTCCCAGTCTTCGAGCCGCAGGCGAGCTCACAGGGGCAGCGGCGCGTCCACGATCGGCGCGTCGGCCTCCGGCGCGCCGGCCTTCTTCTTCGCCCGCCGCGCGGCCTCGGCGCGGCGCCGGCGTCCATAGGCGCTCGTCACCTCGCGCACGATGTCCGGCCGGTCGCGGAACACGAACCGCGCCGCCGCGCGCACCGCCGACACCCGAGCGAGGAGGAGCCCGATCAGCTTGTTGCGCAGGCCGAGGGCCTCGCGCGCCCGCTCGCTCAGCCCGGCGGCCTCGGTGGGGTGCGCCCGGAGCGCGGCGGCGAGCGCCCTGGCCTCGTCGAGCATGGCCGCGTCGAACCCGCCGAGTCCGTCCATCGCCTCGCGGTGCGGCGCGGCGAGGGCGGCATAGTCGTCGAGGGCCAGCGCGAGCGCGTCGGCGGTGGCCGGGTCGTCCGCGTGGGCCTTTCCGAGCCGCGCGAGCATCGCGTCGTTGTCGTCCTCGACGCCGTCGTCGAACAGCCATTCGAGCGTCGCGGTGATCTCGTCGAGGACGACCTGCCCGCGCTCGAAGGGGCTCGCCTTCTTCGGGTCGACCACGAGCAGGTAACGCGTGCCCGCCTCCACGGCGGCGCGCTGGAGCGAGAGGATCTCCTCGCCGGTCTTCGCCGTGAGCAGACTCCCCTTCTTCTTGTTCGCCGCCATCTCGAGGCCGCGGCGCACCACCTTGCCGTCCTTCACCTCCGGCTTCCAGTAGGCCTTGTGGAACCTCGCGACGTCCACCGCTTCACCGAACAGCACGTGCAGCGGCACGGGGATGGATAGCGCCGCGTCTCCCGGAGAGGCGAGCGCCTCAGCCATCCACAGGTCGAGATCGGTCTTCGCTTTGGGCATCGGAATCTCCTGATGTGCCGAGGGATAATTCATGGGGAGTGAGCTTCTCCCCAAGCCACCCTGGTTAACGAGCGCCGGCGAGGACGGCAAGAACGCTCGACAGGGATCCACGAGGAGAGCAAGAATGCGGCGGGCGACGGCGCAAGGCCGTCCAGGAACTGCGGAGTGCCGTCCAGGAACTGCGGAGTGCCGTCCAGGAACTGCGGCGCGCCGTCCAGGAACCGCGGCGCGCCGTCCAGGAACCGCGGCGCGCCGTCCAGGAACCGCGGCGCGCCGTCCAGGAACTGCGGCGCGCCGTCCAGGAACTGCGGCGCGCCGTCCAGGAACTGCGGCGCGCCGTCCAGGAACTGCGGCGCGCCGTCCAGGAACTGCGGCGCGCCGTCCAGGAACCGAGCACACGAACGTCGGCGTCCGGGAGGCGGGCCGGCACGCGTGGCTCACGCCGCGGGCACGGGATGGCGCGCACACCGGGCAGCTGGCCGATGAAGGCGCTCGATCCGGGCGTCGCTTGACGCGAAAGGTCGCGCCGTGCGCTGCTGTGCGCGAGGGAGGCCGCGATGAAGCCGGTTGCGCGAGGGGTGGTGCGGGCGCTCATCCCGCTCTTCATGTTCTTGAGCTGCGTGCTCGCGCAGGCGGGGTGTACGTGCGCGCCCGAGATCCCACAGGGCCGTCCTCGCGGCCTCGTCGCTTGCCGCACGCGCGCGCCGCGCGAGCCGGCGAAACCCGGCCGTGCGCCGGCGGTGAAGACCGTCGCCGCGGGGGCCGCCGCGGCGACCTTCTCGGTCGCGAGCTCGGGAGAGGCGACGGTGGTGATGCCCGTGAGCACCGCGCCAGGCCGCGCGGGCGTAGAACCCAGGCTCGCCCTGCGATTCGATGGCAGCGCCGGCGAGGGCTTCCTCGGCGTGGGCGTCTCCCTCGCCGGACTGTCCAGCATCGCCCCCTGCCCCAGGAACCGCGCGCAGGATGACGGCGAGATCCGCGCGGTGAGGTTCGACGGCGACGACGCGCTGTGCCTCGACGACAGGCGCCTCGTCGCCGTGGGGCGAGCGCCGGGGACCATCGAATACAGGACCTTTCCCGACACGATGGTCAAGGTGGTCGGGCACTACGGCTCGGAGGAAGACGCGCCGGCGGAGGCGCTGTTCTTCGAGGCGCACCTGCCGTCCGGGCTCGTGATCGAGTACGGCAAGAGCGAGAGCAGCCGCCCGCTCGCGGTCGGCGGCGCCCCGCGGGCGTGGCTCGCGACCAAGGCGCGCGACGGCCGCCGGAACGCGATGACCTACGATTACTGTGTAGCGGAATCCGAGGAGGGCTTCGCGGCGGAGGTCGCGATCGACGAGATCCGGTACACGAGCTTCGAAGGCGAGCCGGCGCTCGGGCCGTCGCGGGCGGTGCGGTTCGTGTACGCGACGAAGGCGCCGGAGGAGGTCCGCATCCAGTACGCGGGCGGCATGGCGCTCCAGAGCTCGCTGCGCCTGGAGGAAATCCAGATGCTCGGCGCGGGCGACGCGCTCGTGCGGCGCTACGGGTTCACCTACGAGAAGAGCCCGACGACGCGGCGGGCGCTGCTGACCGAGGTGGAGGAGTGCGCGGGCGACGGCGTCTGCAAGCCGCCCACGCGATTTCAGTACAGCCGCGGTGAGGCGGGGTTCAAGGAGATCGCGACCGGCGTCCCGGAGCCGACCTCCACGAAGGCGAGCCCGATGCTGTTCGACCTCGACGGCGACGGGCGCGACGACCTCGTCGTGCCGGACACGGTCGCCGGCCTCAGCACGCCCGGCAACCCCGTGACGAGCTGGATCGTCGCGCCGAGCCGCGGGGCGAGCGGCGCCGAGGCGGAGCTCGCGCCCGCGACGCTGGCGCTCTTCGAGGACTGGCCGGTGGTCGCCGATCCATATGGACCCGCCGATCCGACGCTGATCCGGCCGGAGCTCGGCACGGCCATCGACTACGACCAGAATGGGCAGACGGACGTCTTGCTCCACGATGTCCATGACGCCAGCGACACATGGCTCGTGCTGCTGGCCCGGCCGGACCGGACCTTCGAGGTGCACGACACCGGCATTCGCCGGCCGTTCCCACTCGGGCTGCGCCCCACGCCGCCGGGGCTCACCCTCCCGGAGGGCGCGATGCACCTGGCCGACGTGGACGGCGACGGCGCGCCCGACCTGATCCAGTGCGACGACCACGCCCGCGCGCTGACGCCGAATCCGAGCGAGGCGACGTGGACCGTGCACCTCTGGAAGCCGGCGCGCGGCGGGACGGCCGCGGGCTTCGACCGGAGCGGCGAGTCGCTCGAGCCGCTCAACGGGCTTCCCTGCGAGATGGAGATCCACACCCTCGATGTCGACGCCGATACCCAGGTCGACCTCGTGGTGGCCACCGTGGTGACGTTCATCGACAACACGGTCGTCCCCGACCCGACCTATGCCGCGCTCACCCGCCGGCACGACGGGAGCTGGGCGATCTTCGACACCGAGCTCCCTCAGGTCCGCGGGGGTCGCACGGTGTTCCTCGACGTCAACGGCGACGGCCTGCCGGACGCGGTGCAATCGGGCTTCGGCCACCACCGGCTGCGCACGGTGATGAACACGGGGGGGACCTTCGCGGAGCAGGTCGACAGCCTCGGCCCGGTCCTGTTCGATCTGGACACGTACTTCGGGCGCGCGGCCCCCCTCGACTACAACGGCGATGGAATGCAGGATCTGCTCATGCCGGTGCTGCCAGGCATCCTGCCGGGCTCATCGCTCGACCTGCCCGCCTGGGCCGTCCTCGAGGCGACGGGCGCTCACGACGGGCCGACCTTCGCGCTGGTCGACCCGAAGCTGCCGCTGCAGGCGATGCCCAGCAGCTACGCGCCGCCGCTGGCGGATCCCTACGGGCCGCGGATAGGCGACCTCAACGGCGACGGGGCGCAGGACGTGGTGCTGGTGGATGGCGGTGAGTTCAAGGTGTTTCAGAACCGCGCGGCCGATCAGGACCTCCTCGTCGCGGTCTCGGACGGGATGAACGCGCAGGAGCCCGGCGAGGCGGGGTTCGTGCCGAACGTGAGCATTGCTTACGGGCACCTCACGGATGCGTCGGTCACGAACGATCTCGGGGCGGGAGAGCCGGAGCGGGGGGGCCTGCTCTACGTGGCGCGCGATGACGCGGCGAACGGGTGCGATTACCCGCGCCGCTGCGCGGTGGGGCCGAGGCGGGTCGTCCGCGGCTATGCGCTGAACAACGGGGCGGACCGGCCGCGGCGGTTCGAGGTGCGCTACCGCGATGGGCGCTACCACCGGCTGGGGCGCGGGTTTCTGGGGTTCGGGGAGCGTACGGTGGTCGAGGTGGAGACCGGGGCGGCGGCGGTCGAGCGCTACGACAACGTGACGTTCGACGAGGAACTCCAGGTCTTTCCGTTCGCGGGGCAGGTGAATCAAGAATGGCACTGGGCCCCGGGGCTGCCGGGGCAGCCCAGGCCGGACGCGATCGAGATGTCGTTCCTTGACGTGGAGAGGGAGGTGGTGCCGGCGAGCGAGGGGGCGACGTACTTCACGCTCGCGACCGAGCGCCGGCTGCGGCGGGCGCAAGGGGTGGTTCCGCCGGAGAGCGGCGAGTCGACCACGGTGAGGGAGTACGTCGAGCAGGTCGAGCGCGGCGGCGGCGGCGGCGACCACGGCGCGACGGTCTTGCGCGACTCGACCGCGAAGGTGACGGACTTCGATGCGTTCGGCAACGTGCGGGGCGAGGAGGTCTCCTCCCGCGGCGTCGACCTGACGCTCAAGTTGACGCGCACGTACAAGAACGACACCGAGCGATGGGTGCTCGGCCAGCTCCAGACCGAGGAGGAGTGCAGCGCCGCGGCGGGGCGCGCGCAGTGCCGCACGCTCGTGCGGACGACGACGGACCACGGCGAGATCGAGACGGAGGCGTTCGACAGCGACGAGGGCATTGCGGACACGAAGCTCGATGTCGTGTACGCGCGAGACGCGTTCGGGAACATCACGGGTGTCACCGCGGACGACGCGTTCGGACACCACCGATCGTGGAGCACGAAGTACGACGCCGAGGGGCTGTTCCCGGAGAAGCACGTGAACCCCGCCGGCCACACCACGCGCGTTGCGTACGATCCGGACTTCGGGGTGCTCGTCGAGCGGGTGGACCCGAACGGGCTCGCGACCGCGTGGAAGCACGACGGCTTCGGCCGGGTCGGGCTGGAGGTGCGGCCGGACGGCACGCAGACGACGGTCGCGCTCTCGCGCACCAAGGACGGTGGACCGGCGGGAGATGCGTGGCGGCTGATCCAGCGGACCACGACGGCCGGCGGCGACGACGACGAAGTCGAGATGGACAGCCGCGGGAGGCCGATCCGCTGGTGGTGGCACGGGCCCTCCGCGGAGGGGGTCAGGGAGGCGCCGCCGCGGCTCATGCAGGAGATCGCGTACGACGCGCGCGGCGAGCACATCGCGCGGCGTTCGGTGCCGGTGCGCGAGGGGACGCCCGAGCGCGACATGCTCTATGACGTCTACGAGCACGACGCGGTCGGGCGCGAGGTGCGGCACACGACGCCGTGGAAGGCGGTGGTAGAGACCGAGTACGACGCGTTGCGGGTGGAGATCACCGACGAGCTGGATCATGTGACGGTGGTCGAGAAGGACGCGCTGGGAAGAACGGTGGCCGTCACCGATGCGGCGAGCGGTGTCATGCGGTATGGCTATGGGCCGTTCGGGGTGCTCACCACGGTCACCGACCCGGGTGGGGCGGTCACGACCACGGCGCATGACGCGTTCGGGCGGGTCAGGAACCGCGAGGATCCGGATCGGGGCACGACGGTCTCCACCAACGACGGCTTCGGGGAGGTCGTCCGCTCGACCGACGCGCTCGGGCGGGTGACGACGTTCGCGTACGACGGGCTCGGGCGCACGACCTCGCGCCTCGACGAGCACGGCGCCGAGCGAAAGACGACCACCTGGACCTGGGACACGGCGGCGCACGGGATCGGCAAGCTCGAGGAGAGCGAGAGCCCTGACGGGGAGAAGACGTATACCTACAACGACGAGGGCAAGATCGAGACGGTGACGCTCCGCATCGGCGGGGAGCGCGCGGCGCTGACGAGCAGGCTCGATTATGATGAGCTCGGCCGGCTCGAGACCATTGCGTACCCCGCGCCGGCCGGCGCGGCGCCGTTCGTCGTGGCGCACGAGCATGACCCACACGGCCACGTGGTCGCCGTCCGCGACAGCGCCACCCGCGCGGCCTACTGGCGCCTGACCGACGTGGACGACGCGGGCCGCTTCCGCGAGGAGACGTTCGGCAACGGCATCGTCACCGAGCGGAGCTACCACGCGGACAAGCAGCGGCTCAAGAGCGTCCTCACCCAGCGCGGCCAGAGCGGCGCGGACGCGGTGCAGGACCTGGACTACGGCTACGACGACCGGCTGCACCTGACGCGGCGCACCGACGCGCGGCAGCCGCAGCACCGGAACGAGCGCTTCCGGTACGATGCGCTGGAGCGGCTGACGTGCGCGTACTTCAGCGCCACGGAGAGCGCGTCGGCGCCGTGCGACCTCGGCTACGACTACGCGCCCAACGGCGACCTCACCTTCAAGTCGGACGTCGGCGAGCTGCGCTACGATGACCCGCTGCACCCGCACGCCGTCACGGGCGCGGGCACGGCCACGAGCAGCTTCGACTACGACGCTGTCGGCAACCAGATCGCGCGCCCGGGCGGCGTGACCGTGCGCTACACGCCGTTCGATCTGCCCGAGAGGATCACAGAGGGCGCGAGCACGGTCACGCTCGACTACGACGGCGACCAGCAGCGGATCCGGAAGACGACGCCAGAGAAGGAAACGCTCTACTTCGGCGACCTGTACGAGCGCGCCACCGACGCGGCGACAGGTAGGGTCGAGCACCGCTACCACGTCCACTCGCCGGAGCGGGTGGTGGCAACCGTGACCCGCGGCGGAGACGAGCCGGGCACGCGGTACGTGCACGTCGACCACCTCGGCTCGGTCGACGCGCTCACCGATGAGGACGGCGCCGTGGTCGAGCGACGGAGCTATGATCCGTTCGGCCAGCGCAGAAACCCCGTGTGGGGACGGCCGGCGCCGGCGTCGTTCGACAGCACGACGACACGGGGGTTCACCGGGCACGAGGGCGATGACGAGCTCGGCCTCGTCAACATGAAAGGGCGCATGTACGATCCGCGGGTCGGACGGTTCTTGACGACCGATCCGCTCGTACAAGCACCGATGTCTGGCCAGAGCTGCAACCCGTACAGCTACGTGCGCAACAGCCCGCTCAGCTACGTCGACCCGAGCGGGTTCCAGGAAGAGCCACGAGCGACCGAGGCGTCATCGGTTCCAGGGCTCATCGGGGATGATGGAATCCTCGACCCTTGTGAGGACGGGTGTTCGGCGACGATCAGAGGCGTTCGGCCCGTGAGGGCCAATCGCGAGTCCGTGGAGGTCGGCGCGACGACGGCGCCTGTCGACGTGGGCACCACGGGCTCCTCGTCGGGCTACACGCCGCAGCCGACGGCCACCGCGCCGGAGCACGCGGGCGCGGCCAGTGCGGGCGCGGTCGTGGGGCAGACGCTGCTGGGCGTCGCAGAGGGGACGCTCGACGTCGGAGCGGGCATCGGGCGGATGCTCGTGATGAACGCGCTGTCGCTCGGAACCTACAGCGGGTACGAGCTCGCCGACGCGATCTGGACCGGCTACGAGGAGGACGGGCTCCTCGGCGCGGTGAACGCCATCAACCCGCTCTACCACATCGGGCGGGGAACCGCGGATACGGCGCTCGCGATCGGCGGGGAGGATTACCGGGCGGCGGGCGCGGCGGGGACCAAGACGCTATTCTTGGCGGCGGCCACCGTCTTCGGCGCGGGACGGGGGCTCGCGGCGGCGGAGGAGGCCACAGCCGTGGCCGGAGCCGCCAGAGGCGCAGGCGGAACCCTTCCCGTATGGACCGCGGGTCAACCAACTCGTGGATGGCTGAACACCGGACGGGCATACGTCGAGCTGTGGAGCGGACGGAAGGGAGGTCCGCCACCTCTTCCGTTCCCAGGCCGTAACAACTTAGTTGATCTTCATGTGGAGGCCCATGCAGCTCAGATCATGCGCCTAGAGGGGTTGGAGCGTGCCACGTTGACGCTCAACCAAGCGCCGTGCGGTGCTGCCAACGGGTGTGCATCAATGCTTCCGCATATGTTGCCGGAGGGCGCTCAACTTCGTGTGCTCGCACCTAGTGGATACGATCGAGTATTTGTCGGGCTTCCGGACCCGCCGACGTATCCCTGAAGGAGAAAAATGCTGCTAACATGGGGGAAAAATCAGCATGTGCAAGTAAAGAGCGTTCGAGAGCTTGACGCGATTCTCGATCAGCTCGCAGAGCAAGCCAAAGACTATGGAATGATCGTACAAGCAACACATCTTAATGGCAGCGTTCTCGCATTAGGACTGGGCCGGGAGGAAACCGTGCTTACGTTTTTCGATCAACACGGCAAATCGTTCACAAGCGTCGGGGATCGAAATCGCGAGGACTACTTAGCATTCGAGTTCGGCGGCGATGTTAGCGAGATGATGGGAGCAAAAGCGGTCCCGATCAGCGCAGCACGAAGCGCTGCCCGTGCATTCTTCGAATGTGGTGAGATTCCAGAGCAGATCAACTGGGAGCAGGAATGGTCATGAGATAACAGGCGAGCACGACGATACGGTTGCCCGGGGAGAGCCGATGCTCAGTAGCTCGTCGATGCCGTGCTCTTCGCGAGGGCAGCCCTGCGGGCTTCGACCGGAGCGGCGAGTCGCTCGAGCCGCTCAACGGGCTTTTAGGATGTATGAAGATCGACTAATTTCCGCAGTCAGAGCGCGGGCACACAATCCGGCTACGAGAACAGATCGCCCGAGTGAAAGACACTGTGAAATTCCAGTGCCAGCCACGGCCGAGGCGATCCAAGCGGCAGAGGGTCGGATGGGCTTTCCCCTACAGTCTTTCCACCGACGCTTGTTGCAGGAGATCGGCGATGGAGGGTTCGGACCTGGAGATGGGCTCGTCGGCGTCGTCCATGGACTCGACGCACACGGTCGATCGCTTCTCGCTCTTCGCGACGTGCTGTGGCTGGATGCCGAAACGCCGCTCCCTGCTGGAGTAGTGCCTCTGTGTGATTGGGGCGATTCCATCTGGTCTTGTGTCGACGCGAAGACTGACCACGTTCTCACCTTCGACGAGAGCGGCTTGACCGACACGCGGCAGAACATTTACTCGTGGTTTGACGACTGGGTTTCTGGTGTGAGCCTCTTTGGGAAGATGTTCGTTTTGGAGGAACGCGTGATTGTCAATCCGTTCACCAACCAATTGATGACTGTGCGAACTCCGGCTTCGCCAGTCGGAGCTCCGTACAAGCCGAGCGGATGACTTGTGCACCGTGTTCCCTCCGCAGCACAGGTTACCGGCGCTCCGCAGAAACCAACGCCATCACCGGGCGGCGTCCAGCGGCACGACCATCCGTATCGGGGCACGACCACCTGCGCCGTGCGCGACAGCGCCACCCGCGCGGCCTACTGGCGCCTGACCTACGTGGACGACGCGGGCCGCTTCCGCGAGGAGACGTTCGGCAACGGCATCGTCACCGAGCGGAGCGGGCGCGCTGCTCGCGGCCTTGCCAGCAGCGCGCTTACCGGGCGCGCAACGCCTCGGAATGACGGGGACGGTCGTGCTTCCCGACGAACGCCGCCAGGTGCTCGCCGGTCAGCGTCGACCTCGCCGCCACCAGGTCGGCCGGGGTGCCTTCGAACACGATCCGGCCGCCGTCGTGGCCCGCGCCCGGCCCGAGATCGATGATCCAGTCGGCGTGCGCCATCACCGCCTGGTGGTGCTCGATCACGATGACCGACTTGCCGGCGTCGACCAGGCGGTCCAGCAGCCCGAGCAGCTGCTCGAGGTCGGCCAGGTGCAGCCCGGTGGTGGGCTCGTCGAGCACGTAGACGCCGCCGTCGGCGCCCATGTGCGTCGCGAGCTTGAGCCGCTGCCGCTCGCCGCCCGACAGCGTGGTGAGCGGCTGCCCGAGCCGCAGGTAGCCTATCCCCACGTCGGCCATGCGCTGCAGGATCGCGTGCGCGGCCGGCGTGCGCGCCTCGCCGGCGCCGAAGAAGCCGACCGCGTCGGCGACCGACAGGTCGAACACCTCGGCGATGTTGAGCCCGCCGAGCCGGTAGTTCAGCACCGACGCCTGGAAACGCCGGCCCTCGCAGTCCTCGCAGACCGTCGTGACGCCCGCCATCATCGCGAGGTCGGTGTAGATCACCCCGGCGCCGTTGCAGGTCGGACAGGCACCCTCGGAGTTGGCGCTGAACAGGGCGGGCTTCACGCCGTTGGCCTTCGCGAACGCCTTGCGGATCGGCTCCAGCAGATCGGTGTACGTCGCCGGGTTGCTCCGCCGCGAGCCGCGGATCGGCGTCTGGTCGACCGACACCACCCCGTCCCGGCCAGACACCGAGCCGTGGATCAGCGAGCTCTTGCCCGACCCCGCCACGCCGGTCACCACCACCAGCACGCCGAGCGGGATGTCGACGTCGACGTTCTTCAGGTTGTGCGCGCGGGCGCCCCGCACCTTCATCACCCCCGACGGCTTCCGCACCGACCGCTTCAGCGAGGCCCTGTCGCTCAGGTGACGCCCGGTGAGCGTGCCGCTCGCCCGCAGCCCGTCGACGGTGCCCTGGAAGACCACCTCGCCGCCGGCGGTGCCGGCGCCCGGGCCGAGGTCGACGACGTGGTCGGCGATCGCGATCATCTCCGGCTTGTGCTCGACCACGAGGACGGTGTTGCCCTTGTCGCGCAGCCGCAGCAGCAGCTCGTTCATCCGCTGGATGTCGTGGGGGTGCAGCCCGACCGTCGGCTCGTCGAAGACGTAGGTCACGTCGGTGAGCGACGACCCGAGGTGGCCGATCATCTTGGTCCGCTGCGCCTCGCCGCCCGACAGCGTGCCGGTCGGGCGGCCGAGGCTGAGGTAGCCGAGGCCGATCTCCACGAACGAGTCGAGCGTGTGCCGCAGCGCGGTGAGCAGCGGGGCGACGGGCGGATGGTTGAGATCGCGCACCCACTTGGCCAGCTCGTTGATCTGCATCGCGCAGGCGTCGGCGATGTTGATCCCCTTGATCTTGGAGGACCGGGCGGCTTCGCTGAGCCGGGTGCCGCCGCACTCGGGACAGGTGGTGAAGGTGGCCACGCGCTCCACGAACGCCCGGATGTGCGGCTGCAGCGAGTCGAGGTCCTTGGACAGCACCGACTTCTGGAGCTTCGGGATCAGACCCTCGTAGGTCAGGTTGATGCCGTCGACCTTGATCTTGGTCGGCTCCTTGTGGAGCAGGTCGTGGAGCTCCTTCTTGGTGAACTTACGGATCGGCTTGTCCGCGTCGAAGAAGCCGCAGCCGTTGAAGATGCGGCCGTACCAGCCATCCATGCTGTAGCCGGGGATCGTGATCGCACCCTCGTTGATCGACTTGCTCTCGTCGTACAGCTGCGTGAGGTCGATGTCGCTGACCGACCCCAGGCCCTCGCATCGCGGGCACATGCCACCGACGCGGGTGAAGACGACCTTCTCGGCCTTCTTCCCTCCCTTCTCGACCGTGATCGATCCGGCCGCGCGGACCGAGGGGACGTTGAAGGCGAAGGCCCCTGGCCCGCCGATGTGCGGCTTGCCGAGGCGGCTCCACAGCACGCGGAGCATCGCATTCGCGTCGGTCACCGTACCGACCGTCGAGCGGGGATTACCGACCAGCCGCTCCTGGTCGACGATGATCGCGGTGGTCAGCCCTTGCAGGACGTCCACCTCGGGTCGAGTCAGCGTCGGCATGAACCCCTGCACGAACGCGCTGTAGGTCTCGTTGATGAGCCGCTGCGACTCCGCCGCGATGGTGCCGAACACCAGCGACGATTTGCCCGATCCCGAGACGCCGGTGAACACGGTCAGCCGTCGCTTGGGGATCTCGACGCTGACGTCCTTCAGGTTGTTCTCCCGCGCGCCCTGGACGCGGATCAGGTCGTGGCTGTCTGCGGGGTGCTGACTGGAGGAGCCGTTGTTCTTGGTCATGTCATCGACACCGAAGGTTTGTGAAGTGCAGCGGGTAGCCGAGGCGCACGAAGGGAGTCATGGGTCCATCTTGTCAAGCAGCTGTTCAAGGCGATCGACGTGCTCCGTCCAGAAGGCGCGGTAGTGCGCGATCCAGTCGATGAGCGGCTTCATCCCGCGCGGCTCGACCCGGTAGTAGACACAGCGCCCCTCGCGCCGGCCGTTCACCAGACCGGCGTCCTTCAACGTGGCGAGGTGCTGCGAGACCGCCGGCTGCGAGATGTCGAAGCGCGCCGTGAGATCCTTCACCGCCGCTTCGCCGCGCGTCAGCGACTCGAAGATCGCCCGGCGGCTGGGGTCCGCCAGCGCCTGGAAGATCTTGTCTTCGACCACGGCCGCGCTCCGCATCCACGATGCATAAGCGTTTGCTTATTGATTGTCAAGCACGCCGCCTGGGCGGGGGTCGAGCCGCGCAGCGCCTACGACCACCGCTCGGAGAGGACGGCCCTCATCCTGTCGATCCGCAGCGCGCGCTCGAGGGCGCGGCCCTCGAAGGCGCTGAGGAGGGCGGGGAGCGCCTGCCGGGCCAGCGCCAGGAGCGCGCGGCGGCGGACCTCGGGATCGAGCCTGCCCTCGGTGACGATCTGGCCGAAGGCGAGGCCGAGGATCGCCTCGTCGCGGGTGAGCAGGCTGTACTCGTCCTCCTCGCCGAGCGCCTGGACCTCGGCCGCCTCCACGGCGTTCCAGTGGGCGTTCTCCACCTCCCAGCGGGCGAGGAGCGCGTCGAGGAGCTCGAGGGGGCTGCCCTTCGGGTGCTCGTCGCGGAAGTCGCGGAACGCGGTCAGGGTCTCGTGGGCGGTCTCGTTGCCGAAAGGGGCGGTCTCGTCGGTGAGCGACCAGAAGAACGGGTCGGTCAGGGCGGCGGCGGCCCTCGGGTGGCAGTCGTCAGGCGAGAGATCGGGGAGCTCGGGCGCTTCGGTCATGAGGTGAGGGCCTTCCGTCGGGTGAGGCGCTGGCGCGCAGCGCCGCTACCTTACCGCGCCGGGACGCCACGTCAGGCCGTGGCGCGCACGCCCCTCGTCACCTTCAGTGCCAGTGCCCCTTGCCCTTGTGCTTGTGCCTGTGCTTGTGCTTGTGGACGATGATGACCCGGCCGTCGTCGTCATCGTCGTCGTGCACGATCACGGTCGGCTTCACGTCGACCTTCACGGCCCACCCGGTGGCCACCAGGATGGTGATCACCGGCGCGCTCGGGCCGACCACGATGACCGAGCCCGGGTGGTAACCGCAGAGGACCACGTCCGTGTGCCCGCCCTCCTTGACCACCACCGTGATCTTGGTCGGGTTGACCTTCACGTTGAGCTTGCCCGCGAAGTAGAGCCGGTCGGGCCCGGGCGCGAGCACGATGACGTCGGGGCCCGACGCCGTCTGGACGGCCAGCTTGATCTCGCGATCGCCGATCGGCACCGGCTTGAGGTTGAGATCCAGCACGTACACGCGCAGGTCGCCCGAGTCCTTGTCGGCGACGATCTCCACGATGTCGTCGCCCACGGGCTGGAGCACGCCGCCGTTCGGCCCCTTCATCCCGTCGAGCTTGTGCGCGTCGTTCTCCTTGGCCTTCTCATGGAGCTCCCGGGTGCCGCCGCGCGGCACGTGCAGCACCCCCTTGAACGGCGCGCCCTTGACGTTGAACTCGTAGTTCACCTCCGTCAGGTCGTCCTCGAGCGGCGGGATCTTGGCGAGCAGGACCCCCCCCGACTTCGGCTCCGGCACGAGCTCCGCCGTCACGGGGGCGCCCTCCTTGCCCGGCACCTTGACCTTGACGTTGCCCGACACGCCCTCCTCGATGGGCTTCCCGTCGCGATCCTTGACGAGCACCGTCACCTGCCCGTCCTGGGCCACGGTCATGACGACCGAGCCGGGCTCGTGCTGCTCGGTCAGCGCCCAGTTGTCCTCGATGCTCTCCGCCGTGATCTGCGGCGACTTGCTGCAGGCAGGCGAGACGAGCGCCGTCGAGGCGACCGCGAGCGCGACGAGCACGGAACGAACACAACCCTGGATTCGCATACATCCCTCTCTGGCAAAGCCTGTTCGCGAGCGTTCGAGCCACGGAGCCGACCCACGGGGCCCGGGCGGGCCGGCCGCGCGCATCCTATCAGAGCGGCCGCGGCGCCCGTGGATCTGTCCCGATGTGTTCACACCGCACCTCCTGTGCGCCTCACACCTGCTTGCGGGTCACGGACCAGATGAAGCCGTCGTACCAGAAGTGCATCAGCGCCACGGTCTGCGTGATCGACCACAGCGCGCGGTCGTCGGCCGGCGCGAGCTCGGCCCAGACCCCGTAGGCGAGGACGCCCCCGAGAAAGGCGGCCGCGGCGAGCAGCTTCCCCGAGCGGAAGGCGTCGAGGCGCAGCCGCCGGCGGAGCCGGCCGCCCTCGGACCACCAGACGAGCGCGAGGTACTGCACGGCGTGGAACAGGTTCATGATGAAGAACGCCTGTCCCCAGGGGTTGAACCCCCACGTATAGATGGAGCAGAGCCCCGTGCTCGCGAACAGCCACACCTTGGGGAACGACACCCGGTATCCCCGCCGGTGCATCGCGCGGTAGGCGAGCGCGTAGTAGAGGAGGAACAACGTGCCTCCAGCGACGACGGCCCAGGTGATGTAACGATGGCCGGACGCCATCAGCGCCGGGACCGCGGTGAAGAAGGCGGCGTCCACGTCCTCGAAGGCGTCGAAGCTCTCGAAGTGCAGGAGCATCGTCGCGCCGCCGAGGATCGGGCCGACGTAGAGGAGCAGGTTGAGCCAGAGATCCAGCCGGCGGCCGAGCGCGGGCGCGTTCCCCTGGCGCGCGTCGTAGATGCGGCCGAGGCCGAACGTCTGGAGCGCCGAGTGGTAGACGTCCCAGAACACGACGAGGACCGACACGACGGCGACGGCCCACATCGACAGCATCATCGCGGCGAACACGGCGACCGGCGCCACGAGGAAGCGGAGCCGGTGCTGCCGGAAGATGTCCGCGTTGCCGTGGCTCCGGAGGAGCACCGCGCCGAGGTGGCCGTGGATGAGCGTGCCGATGCAGAGCGTCGCCCACGTGACCTTCTCCCCGCGCAGCCTGAACTTCGCCTCGGCGAACGGCGTCCCGGCGATCAGGGCGCCGGCGGCGAAAGCGAGGAGCGGCGGGAGCAGGAAGAAGGCCCAGTCGTACCCGCGGCTCACGATGTAAGCCGCCCTGTCCGCCGCGGCGAGGGGCGCAGGGGGCGCGGGCTCGGCCGGCGCGCTCATGCAGGGCGCTCGACCGCCGCGGGCCGCGGCGCCGGGGCTGCCTGCGAGAAGCCGATCGTCCACCCCTGCGCACAGAGATAGTCGACGAGGGAGAGCAGGAAGAGATTCACGCCGAGCATCTCCAGCGACTCCTCCACGAAGTCGATGAGCGCATAGACGAGGTTGTCGCTCCCGGCCTGCTCGGTCCAGTACCCGAGCGGCAGCTCCAGGACGAGGGCGCCGGCGACATAGATACAGCCCGAGAGGATAAATCGATTCCTGGTGTCGCGTGGGAGGTGCGAGAGGAACCTCAGGTACGCGAGCGCGAACACCGCCACCACGACGGCGGCCGGGATCACCCAGCTGAAGTACAGGGCGCCGCCCAGCTCGATCCAGGAGCTCGCCGCCTCGTGGAGCTCGACGACCTCGTCGAGCGAGATGTAGAGGAAGGCCGCGGCGAGCCCCCACCAGTGCCTCGCGAAAGCGCCTGCGCGGCCGGCGCCGGTGGCGATCACCGCCAGGAGGAGCGAGCACGCGAGCAGCAGGGACGATGTGTACCACGTGGGCACATTCTGCTCGTAGCTGAGCGAGAGCAGCGGGACGACGCCGCTGCGGCTACTGAGTCGAAGGATCGGCTTCAGCACCTCGACGGCGAGCCCGGCGCTCGCGACGGTCGCCATCACGGCGAACATCGCGACCCGCAGCCTGGACCTCGGGAGGGTGATCTCCATCGGACCTGAACAGATACGCGAGGACGTCGGACGCGGTCAACGCGGCCGGCTCGCTGCGCCGCGCTGCCCGCTGTCGCCGCCGGACGAGGTCGCTCAAGGAGCGTGGTACGACACGACCTGGCCCTCGTAGCGGTAATCGCCGCCGCTGGACCAGAACACGTCTTGACCTTCCGGGGCGATGACGCGCCAGGCGAAGTGCTGGCCAAGCGCGATCACGACGGTCTTGCCGCTCGCCAGGTCGTGCGCCTGGACGCTGCGGTTCTGGCTCTGGTCCGTCGAGAACAGCGTCGAGCCCCGGAGGGCCAGCCCCGCCATCGAGCCCCCCTGATGGACAAGGGTCTTCTCCCCTCCGGCGATCGGCGCCTTGAACACGCCGCCGTCGCCGGTGTTGGCCCAGTAGACGAACTCCGCGTCCACCGCGATCCCGGCCGGCTCGGCCTCGTTCTCGGCGAGGACGGTCACCTCCCCGCCCGACTTCGCCACCTTGTAGACCTTGCTGGTCGACGAGCCGCCGGTCCAGTAGATGTTCTCCGCGTCCTGCGCCAGGTGCTCCGGCACGCCGGCGTCGGCCGCGAGCACGACGGGCTCGCCGCCGTCGAGCGCCATCTTGTAGAGGTTGTGCCCGTCGCCGTCACCGAAGTAGAGGGCCGACGCGTCGCCGGTGAGGCTCAGCAGATAGCCGATCTCGACCAGCGTCTCCACCTCCAGGCTCGCCTTGTCGACGCGCCGGATCGCCGAGGGGATCACCGGATCATTGTCGCCGCCGCTCGCCCAGTACACGTGGGAGTCATTGACCCACAGCGCCGTGGGGTCCGGGTCCGCGGGGGTCATCGCCTCCGGCGCGCTGGTGCCTGGCTTGACGCGGTAGATGTAGCCGTCGTTCTTGTCCTCGGGCGCGCTCTCCTCGGTGCCGCCGCTCGCGAAGTAGAGGTACGTATCGTCGGCGGCCAGGGCCATCGGGTAGCTGTGCTGGTCCGCCATCACCGTGGGCGGGGTCATGCCGGCGTAGACGCTGGAGAGACGGTTGGTCTCCGTGATGACGTTGTCGCCGGAGACGTCCTGGCGCTCCAGCGGCGCGAATTCGTCCGAGCCCTCCTGCGCGATGAAGCCGCGGGCATCGAGGACGGTGTCTTGCCCGAGCGCCGCTTCCAGCTCGACGGTGATCGGCAACGTGAGCGTGATCGGCTTGTCGAACGTCCGGCCCTCCGGACCGAGGACATACGTGGGTCCCACCGCGCCGTCGCGGGGCTCGTCGACGCGCTCGACGGTGATCACGGTGGCCTCGCTCACCGCGCCAGGCGGCACTTCGATCTTGAAGCCGTCCTCCGCGGTGAAGACCCCGCCCTGAGCGTCGACGGAGAACTGCGAGCCGGGCTCTGGCTGCGGCTGCGGGCCGGTCCCCGACGTGGACGCGGCGTCGTCGCCGCCCGTGTCCTTCCCCCCGCACGACGCGCTGCCCAGCGCGACCGCCGCGCACGCCAACACCATCAATGAGGCTCGTTTCATCGTCTTGCTTCTCCGCGGGCGGTCGTCGCCGCCCGTTGTTCGAGAGGGTTGCGCGCAGAGGCACGGCCGGAGCTCCGCAGTCGAGACCGGGCGACGCGAACTTCCGACAGGGAGTGCTCTGCGCGAGGTGTTCGTCGCTGTCGCGAGCGCCCGTCTTCGAGCCAAACGATCTCTTTATCAACTCCTGTCTCGATGAGCAACGCTCGTGATCTCGAATCGGAAAACACTCAACTACGGTGTGGGCGGCGACGTGGTGAGCGACCCCCACACGACCACTGCCGGCGACGGACAACGCCGAGATCCCCGCGCGCGGACGCGGCGCTTTCGCCCTGGTCATGTGACAGGGAAGCGCCAGACAGGCTGACGGCGGAGCCGAGCCTGAGCGCGCGAGAGCGCACGTTCCACCCGCGGAGGTTGTCCCGGGCATGCAGTTGCACCATCGCTCGCCGGCGGCTCATGAATCGGCGGCGACTGACGAGTCGGCGGCGGCTCACGAATCAGCGCGATGAGCCGCGCGCTATCTCACGCTGACGTCCCGGTACGACCGGCGCAGCGCGGGCGAGCGCCGCGGCGCCATGCTCGCGAAGCTGGGTGTGGCGATGTGGTGAGCGCGCCGCGCGGCGCGGGGCGGTCTCCGAGCGTCAGCGCCCGGGGAGCGGCAGCCCGGCGTGCGCCGAGAGCCGGGCCATCGCGAGCTTCGCGGCGACCAGGGCCTCCTCCGGCGTGCGGCCCGTGGCCGAGAGGTGGCCCATCTTGCGGCCAGGGCGAGCGATCCGCTTGCCGTAGAGGTGGAGCCGGACGCCCGGGATCTCCAGCGCGGCCTCGAAGGCCGGCGGCGCGCCCTCGAGCCACGCGTCGCCGAGCAGGTTGACGATCGCCGCCGGGCGGACGATCTCGACCGAGCCGAGCGGGAGGTCGCACACGGCGCGCACCGCCTGCTCGAACTGGCTCGTCGCGCAGGCGACCTCGGACGCGTGGTAGCTGTTGTGCGGCCGCGGGGCGAGCTCGTTGATGAGCAGGCGGCCGTCCTTGAGCAGGAAGAGCTCGACGACGAGCAGGCCCTCGACGCGCAGGCCCACCGCGAGATCGAGCGCGATCTGCACCGCCTGACCCGTCACCGCGGCGGTGAGCGGGCCCGGCAGCAGCGACCAGTCGAGGATCTGGTCGCGGTGGTGGTTCAAGGCCGGCGGGTACACCGCCAGCTTGCCGCTCGGGCTCCGCGCGACGAGCACCGACAGCTCGGCCTCGAGATCGAGCGCCTGCTCGACGACGCAGCGCTGGCCGCCGAGCGACCCGAAGAGCGCGGCGGCCTCCGCCCCGGCGTCGCCCTTGCCGCCCTCGCCCGGCGCAGCGCCCGCCGAGAGCCGCAGCTGCCCCCGGCCGTCGTACCCGCCGACGCACGACTTCACGAAGCACGCGCCGCCCATGGCGCGCGTCGCCTCGAGGAGCTGCTCGCTCGTCGCGACCTCGCGGAAGGGGCCCACAGGGAAGCCGTTGCGCGACAGCCAGGCCTTCTGCACGCCGCGGTCCTGCACCATGGCCAGCACGTCGGCCGACGGGCGCACCGGCGCGAAGCGGGCGGCCGCCGCGAGGCCCTCCGTGGAGACCTTCTCGATCTCGAGGGTCACCACGTCGCACTGCGACGCGAGCTCGACCGCCTTCTCCACGTCGTTGAACGACGCGACGATGCACTGATCGAGCACCGATCGGGCCGGGCAGTCCGGGTCCGGGTCGAGCGCGTGGACCTTGTACCCAAGCGTGCGGGCGGCGAGCGCCGTCATGCGGCCGAGCTGGCCGCCGCCGAGAATACCGAGCGTGGATCCGGGGGCGATGGGCATTGCAGGGGACCTATACGAGGATCGCGTCGCGGAGCACCGCCGCTTCCTGCGCGCTGCGGAAGGCGGCGAGGCGCTCGCGGAGCTCGGGGTGCTTGCCAGCCAGGATCGCCGCCGCGAACAGGGCGGCGTTCGCCGCGCCGGGCTTGCCGATCGCCATCGTGGCGACGGGGACGCCCTTCGGCATCTGGACGATCGAGAGCAGCGCGTCCATGCCGTTCAGCGCCGTGGCGGGGATGGGCACGCCGATGACCGGCAGCACCGTCTTCGCGGCGACCATGCCAGGCAGGTGCGCGGCGCCGCCGGCGGCGGCGATGATCACCTCGAGCCCGCGCCCCTCGGCCGAGCTCGCGTACTCGAACATCCGGTCCGGTGTGCGGTGCGCCGAGACGACGCGCACCTCGTGCGGGACGCCGAGCTGCGTGAGCAGCTCGCTGGTCACCGCGAGGTGCTCGTAGTCGCTCTTGCCGCCCATGATCACGCCGACCCAGGGCTTCTCGGTCGAGCTCGCCTTCAATTCCGTGGGGGCCCGGCCCTCGCCGGCCCCTCCCTGCGCCATCGTGCTCATCGTTCCACCGCTCGTTCCACCGATCCCCCGGTCATCGATCCACAAACGCGCCGCGCCATCGGCGCGTCGCGACCGCGTCAGCGCGTGAGCTGCTCGAGCAGGCTCAGGCTCTCGCGCTCCTCCTCGCCGATCTCGCCGTCCGACGAGATCATCTCGCGCGCGGCGGCCAGGAAGAGCTGCCGGTGCGCGCGGGGGATCTTCATCGGATCCAGGTCGTCGGCCGCGGGGGGCACGTCGAGCCAGCTGCGCACCTCCTTGGCCTCCTCCTCGTCCAGCTGGAGCCGCAGGATCATCTTGCGCACGAACTCGCGCTCCTGCTCGCGCACCTGGAGGTCGGCCCAGGCGAACGAACAGATGAACCGCATCAGCTGGAGGCGTTCTTGGCGAGAGAGCTTTTCGAGCATGGGAGGGGACTCTAGCCCGGATCAGGCGGCGTTTTGTGTGGAAATCATTGGCCGGCCCGCCGTAAGGAGATCCCGGAGCCGGCTGCCTGGTGCCTACCCGCGCTCGCGCTCCCGCGCCGCGCTCGACTTCCCGACTTCCCGACTTCCCGACTTCCCGCGCCGCGCGCCTTCCGTGACTCGCGTCTCCGTGGCTCCGGCGGTCGCCCGGCGCGCCCGCCCGCCGCGGCTCAGCGGTACGGGCCGGCGACGCGGGGGCCGCGCAGGAGCGCCGCCAGGTGCAGCTGCGCGCCGAGCAGGTCGCGCAGGGTCGCGGGGTCCTCGAGCGGCGCCGGCACGGTGACCACGATGGCGTGCGGGGCGATCCGGAGCGCGCGCGCGCGGGCCCGGAGGCGCTTGACGGCCTCGCGCGCGCCGGGCGAGGCGGCGCGCAGCTGCTCCGGGTCGTCCGGATCGAGCGGCGCGTCGAGCGGCGGATCGAGCACCAGCGTGACCTCGGAGCACTCGGGGTGGAGGCCGCGCTCGAAGCAGGTGTCGATGTGGAACGTGGCGCCGTCGAGCTGCGCGTCCCGGATGCGCATGCGGCCCACCTCGAGGCGGCCGTGGAGCTCGGCCGCGAAGCGCTCCCAGGCCGGGCGCATGCCGGCCATCGGCGTGGGCGGCGGGATGCGCGCGGAAGCGGCCGTGATCTCGACCGCCAGCGCGGCGAGGTGCTCGAGGAACGCGCCGAGCCAGGGCTGATCGTGGCCCGGCGTGCGGGACCGGACCGCCACGTGCTCGTCGTCGAGCCGGACGTCGTCGAAGGCGAGCAGCGCCCGACGCAGCGGCCCCGCGATCACGGCGCGGACCTGGCCGGCGTCGCGCCCGCGCACGCGGTAGCGACGGCCGAAGCCCTCGTCGTCCTCGGACGAGAGCGCGAGCAGGAAGCGCTTCACGCCGACGTCCAGGTCGAGCCCCCACGACGGCCAGCGCAGCTCGCCCATGAGCGCGCCGCTCGACGACGAGCCCGCGTCGATCCACACCGACGCCGCGCAGCCGGCGAGCGCGCCCGTGAGCCGCAGCTCCAGCGGGTCGAGCGAGAGGCCGTGGCGCGCGCCGACCGCCTCCCAGACGGCGCGCCACCTCCCCGAGCCGATCTGCCGGCGCATCGAGCCGAGGTCGGGCGGCCTGTCAAAGGCGCCGAGGATGAGCGGCGTCGTGTGGACGATGCCGTCGCCGCGCGCGAGCTCGACGCGCACCTCGAGCCCCCAGACGAGGGCGACCCAGCCGGCGTCGAACGAGGGCGCGACCGAGCGCGGGATCCGGAACCGGAACGGCAGCTCGCGCCCCTCGTCGCGGCTGTCGGCGCGGCGGAAGGCGGTGAAGCGGTGCGCCTCGGTCGCGCGGTTCGACGCGCCGGGGTCGGCGCCGAGGAGGCGCTCGACGCCGACGAGCGAGATCTCGATCCCGCGCACGCTGCGGCCCTGCACGTTGCCGAGGGCCACCGCCCCGGAGATCTCGTCGCCCGGCGCGAAGACCTGATCGTCGAGCGAGACCTCGACGAAGGGGCTGTCGCCGCGCGCCGTGGTCCCGGCGACCGGCGACCGGCCGGGGCGCGTGACGGGGCGCGGCGAGACGAGCACCTCGTACGACTCCTGGACGTCGAGCCACCACGGGATCGCGATGGAGAGCGTGATGCCGTAGCGGATCTCGGCGCGCGTGCCGAGGTACGAGCAGGGCGCGTCCGGCGGGAGCGGGAAGCTCGCGCGGTAGCGCTGCTCGCCGTCCGGGAGCGTCGTCTCCCCGGCGACGCGCGCGACGAGCGAGAGGAAATGGGGGGGCACGAGGACGCGCTCCTCGACGCGGGCGACCTGCATGCCCTCCAGGTGGAGCTCGATCGAGTCGACCGGCGTCCGACCGCGGCTGCGGAGCACGAGCTCGACCAGGACGACGTCGCCCGGGTGGACGGTCCTGGACATCCGGAGCTCGATGTCGGGTCGGCTTCGCATGGCGTCCGGCTCAGCGGCGCGGGCTCACTTCACGAGCGGCGCCGGGACGGCGAGGCGCAGCGGCCCGCGGGGGGCGCCGCGCTCGAAGAGCTCGCCGCGACGGTCCGCGACGCCGAGGCGCATGAGCCCGTCCGCGCGCACGAGCGCGAACGGCGCGCGCGGCACGGGCGCGTCGCGGGCCGAGTCGCCGCGGCCGGCGTCGAACGGGACGACGAAGACAACGACGTCCTCGGCGCCGGCGGGGGGCGCGCGGTGCGGGGCGGCGCTCGCGCAACGCGCCGCGACGGTCGCGTTCCTGTCCTCGCTGGCGCAGCGGGCGAGCGCGCGCCGGTCGGGGTCGGCGCCGACCTGCGCGAGGTGGTCGGCGGCGGCGAGGCGGACCGCCTCGGCGGGGTCGCGCGCGAGCAGGTCCCTCGGCGCGGCGCCGTCGCAGCGCGCCCGGGCGACGGTGAGGCCCGCGAGCGCGTTGGCGCGCACGTACGGGCGCGCGTCCGACAGCGCCCCGCAGAGCGCCGCGGACGCGCGCGCAGGCAAGCCAGCGCGGCCCGCGATGCGCCCGATCGCGCCCGCCGCGTTGCCCGCCACGGCGGCGTCGGGGTCCCTGAGCAGCGGCGGGAGCAGCGGCAGCGCGTCCGCGGCGCCCACCGCGCCCAGCGACCAGATCGCGCTGGCGCGCACGCCGGGATCCGGATCGCCCGCGAGCTTGCGGAGCGCCGCGGCGGCCTCGGGGTGCCCCGCGAGCGCCTCGGCGATCTTGCGGCGGTCGTCGATGGGCGCGGTCGCGGCCATCCGGGCGAGCGCGGCGCCCGCGGCCTGCCCCGGCATGCGGCCGAGCCCCTCGAGCAGCGCGTCGCGCGCGGCGTCCGGCGCGCTCGCGACGGCGGCCGCCACGTCGCGGACGAGGTCCGGATCGCCCGGGTCCTTCGCGTTGCTCGCGTCGTTCGCGTCCTTTGCGTCCTTCGCGTCCTTTGCGCCCCTGCCGTCGCCGGCGCGGGAGAGCGCGCCCGAGAGGGCGATGCCGAGCGCGCCCCGGTCCTGCTCGGCGGCGACGGTGAGGCGCTGGAGCAGCGCGCGCGCGCTCCCCGGGCCGGCGACGCGGGAGAGCGAGACCGCCGCGCGGAGGCGCACGTCGGCCGACTCGTCGTCGAGCGCCTCGAGCAGCGCGGCGTCGACAGCGGCGCCGAGCTTCCCGGCGGCGCGCGCGGCCCCGAGCGCCTCGATCACCGCGAGGCGGAGCGCGGCGGAGCGGGCCTTCGCCAGCGGCAGCAGGACCGCCTGCGCGCGCGGCGAGCCGGTGCGCCCGAGCAGCTGGACCAGGGCGAGCTTCTCGTCGGGCGGCGTGGCCGGGTCGACCAGCAAGGCGCGCGCCGGGTCGACCGCGCGCCCGTCGGGCCGCGCCGGATCGAGCAGCGCTGTCGCGGTGCGGATCGCCTCGCGGCGGACCGAGGGGTCGGCGTCGCCGAGCAGCTCGAGCACGCTGGGCAGCGCCGCGGGGTCGCCGAGCGCCCCGAGCGCGCGGAGCCCGTGCCGGAGCGGGACGACGCCGCGCTGCATCCCCCGGACGAGCGCGGGGAGCCCTTCCCTCGCCTTGAGCTCACCGAGCACGAGGGCAGCGCCCGCCGCGGTGTTGCCCGACGGCGCGGCCGAGAGCGCGGCGATGAGCGACGGGACGACCGTCGCCGCCAGCTTCCCGGCGCTGACGAGGGCGTCGCGGACCGCCGACCGCGGCGCCGCCGGGTCGTCCTTCGCGAGCGCCGCCAGCAGCACCTTCACCGCCGCGTCGGAGCCGACGCGGCCGAGCGCCCGCAGCGCCGCTTCCCGCACGTCGTTGCTCGACGCGCTGCTGTCGGCCGGGCGCGCGCCGGCGAACGCGCCCGCGGCCCCCGGCGACGCCGCGACGAGATCGGCGATCGCGGACGTCGCCTCGTCGGAGCGCAGCCGTCCGAGCGCGGTCACCGCCTCGACGCGGACGTCCTGGGACGCGTCCTGCAGCGCGAGGATGAGCGCGCTGACCGCCCGCGCGTCGCCGAGCTCCCCGAGCGCCCGCGACGTGGCCCTGCGGACCTCCGGCACCGAGTCCTGCACCTTGCCGATGAGCGGCACGACGGCGCGCGCGTCGCCGATCCGGCCGAGCGCGCGCGCGACCTCGGCGCGCACCTCGGGCGCCGTGTCGTCGAGGTGGCCGAGCAGCGGCGACACGGCGTCCGGGAGCCCCGCCGCGCCCATCGCGGCCGCGGCGGCGAGGCGGACGTGCGGGTCGGGATCGCCGAGCACCCGCCCGAGCGCGACGACGGAGCGGTCCGTTGGCGCCGCGCGGATCACATCGCAGGCCGCGAGCCGCAGGCGCGCGTCGCCCTCGCCGAGCCACTCGATCACGAGGTCTCCCGCGCGAGGCATCCGGAAGCGCACGGCCGCCCCGGCGAGGTGCAGGCGCACCTCGACGTCCGGATCGCTCATGCCCTTCTGGATGAGCCCGATCGCCGTCTCCGGGGCGAGCTCGCCGACGCGGGTCGCGGCGAGCCGGCGCTCCGACACGTCGCCCGAGGTGAGCGCGCGCGCGATCTGCTCCGGCACGTTGGGCCAGAGGAAGGCGGCCGCGTCCCCGGGCGGCGCGAGCGCGGCGGCCGAGGCGGCGACGACGAGCAGGACGTGCGGGAGGCGGCGCAGCGGCGAGACAGAACGGCGCACGCCCGGAGCGTAGTACAGCGGGCGCGGCCGCGTCATGGCCGTTCCAGGTGGCTCGATCGCCGCGAGCCGGCCCGCCGGGCGGACGCGAGCGCCCGGGGGACGGGCGCCTCCGCCGGCCGCGGGGAGGACCTTTTCCTGGCGCTCCCGCGACCGTCCCCGGCGTGCAACAGTCAGGCGAGGTGCCTGATATGATTCCCTTCTCCGTTCTCGACCTTTCTCCGATTGTCCAGGGCGGAGACGCCGCCCAGGCCCTGCACAACACCCTCGACCTGGCGCGGCACGCCGAGCGGCTCGGCTATCGCCGTTACTGGCTGGCCGAGCACCACAACATGGGCGGCGTGGCCAGCGCCGCGACCTCGGTCGTGATCGCGCACGTGGCTGGCGGCACCTCGACGATCCGCGTCGGCGCGGGCGGGATCATGCTCCCGAACCACGCGCCCCTCGTGATCGCCGAGCAGTTCGGCACGCTGGCGTCGCTCTTCCCCGGGCGCATCGACCTGGGCCTCGGCCGCGCGCCCGGCTCGGACCCGCTGACCGCCCGCGCGCTGCGGCGCAACCTCGCCGGCGACGTCGACGGCTTCCCGCAGGACGTCCTCGAGCTGATGGGCTACTTCCGCCCGGCGGAGCCTGGCCAGCCCGTGCGCGCCGTGCCCGGCGCCGGCCTGGACGTGCCGATCTGGATCCTCGGCTCCAGCCTCTTCGGCGCGCAGCTCGCCGCGGCGCTGGGCCTGCCCTACGCCTTCGCGTCGCACTTCGCGCCGGGCCAGCTGATGCAGGCGATCGCGCTGTACCGCCGGGAGTTCCGCCCCTCGGCGCAGCTCGCGCAGCCCCGCCTGATGCTCGGCTTCAACGTGTTCGCCGCCGACACCGACGAGGAGGCCCGCCGGCTCTGGAGCTCTCTCCAGCAGGCCTTCATCAACCTGCGCCGCGGCCGGCCAGGGCCCCTGCCGCCGCCGGTCGAGGGCTTCGAGCGCGAGCTGGGCCCGATGGAGCGAGCCGGCCTCGAGCAGGCGCTCTCCTGCTCGGCCGTGGGCTCGCCGGAGACCGTGCGGCGCGGCCTGGAGGCCTTCATCGAGCGCACCCGCGCCGACGAGCTGATGGTGACGTCCCAGATCTTCGACCACGCCGCGCGGGTGCGCTCGTTCGAGATCACGGCGCAGGTGCGCGACGAGCTCGCCCGCGCCGGGTGAGGCGCCTCGCCGGGCCACCTCCGGCGCGGCCCGGGGACCGGTTGCCCTGAAGTTCAGCAATTTCGGTCAGGCACGGCGGGCGGCCGCTCGTTACCCTGCGCCTGCCTCACGCCGAGCCTCACTCCGAGGAGGACACCGCGTTGACCGAAGCCGCCGCGAACGCCTACATCGCCAGGTTCCGCAGGGTGCTCGAGCACATCGACGCGCACCTGGAAGAGGACTTGACGCTCGAGCGGCTGAGCGGCGTCGCCGCGTTCTCGAAGTACCATTTTCAGCGGCAGTTCTCCGAGCTGTTCGGGATGGGCGTCCACGAGTACGTGAAGCTCGTCCGCCTGCGGCGCGCGTCGTACCGGCTCGCCCTGCCGGCGCGGGAGCAGGCCCGGATCATCGATGTCGCGATGGCGAGCGGCTACGAGAGCCCCGAAGCGTTCTCTCGCGCCTTCAAGAAGGCCTTCGGGCAGACGCCGTCCGAGTTCCGGGAGCAGCCCAGGTGGGACCCCTGGCACGCGACCCACGAGCGCCTGAGAGAGACAAGGACCCTCCCCATGCAGTCCGCTCATCGCGCCGAGGAAGTGAGGGTAGTGCGGTTCGAGGAGACGCGCGTCGCTGCCTTCGAGCACCGGGGCGACCCGAAGCGGATCCTCGAATCGGTGCGCGGGTTCATCGCGTGGCGCAAGGAGAACAGGCTCCCGCCGCGGGTGAGCGCGACGTTCAACATCCTGCACGACGACCCGGCCGCGACCCCGCCGGAGGCCTACCGCGCGGACCTCTGCGCGGGGATCGATCGCCCGGTGTCAGAGAACCCGTTCGGCGTCGTCGAGAAGACGATCCCTGGCGGCCGCTGCGCCGTCCTGCGGCACACCGGAGGCGACGACACGCTCTTTCACGCCGTGAAGTACCTGTACGCAATCTGGCTGCCCGCGAGCGGAGAGGAGCTGCGGAGTTTCCCGCTCTTCCTGCAGCGGGTGCGCTTCTTCCCGGAGGTGCCCGATCACGAGGCGGTCACGGACATCTTCCTCCCGCTCCAGTGAACAGGCGGTCATTTCCCGATCTCCCGTCCCCCTGACGCCTCCCGGAGAAACGAGCATGAATCAATTCGTGGGCAGCCGCAGCCTTGTCGTTCGAGACGCGATGAAGGACCTGTCGTTTCCGGTGCTCCTGATGTACTCGACCGACGTCCCGGCCGAGGTCGTCTCGATGGGGCCTTATTCGCTCGAGGTCGCTCCGGACGCCCCCCTTCCCGCTGGCCCCTCGCCCCTCGTGGTCATCTCGCACGGCGGCGGCGGGACGCCCCTCGCGTACCGGACGCTCGCGTCCCACCTCGCGCGGAGCGGGTACATCGTCGCGATGCCGGAGCACCCCGGGGACAACCGCCATGATCGATCCCTGTCCGAGGCGCTCGAGAACCTCGAGAACCGACCTCGGCACATCCGGCTGACGCTCGACGCTCTCTGTTCCGACGCGGAGATCGGGCCTCATCTGCAGCGTGACAACGTCGCGCTCCTCGGCCACTCCATGGGCGGCTATACAGCGCTCGCCGTGGCGGGCGGCCAGCCCTGGACGGGGCCAGGCCAGAAGGTCGCGGTCACGAGCGATCCGCGCGTCAAGGCGCTGGTCCTGATGGCCCCCGCGACGGGATGGTTCGTCCCCGACCACGCCTTGCAGGACGTCAGGGCGCCCATCCTCTTGCTCGTGGCGGAGCACGACCGCATCACGCCGAGGTGGCAAGGGCAGCTCGTCCTCGATCTCGTCCCCGACCGAGCGCAGGTCACCTGCAAGATCGTCGAGAACGCGGGGCACTTCTCCTTCCTGAGCCCGTTCCCCCCCCACATGTGCAACCCGGGCTTCCTGCCCGCCACCGATCCCCCCGGCTTCGATCGCGAGGCGTTTCAACGCCAGCTCCAGCAGGACGTGGTCGGCTTTCTCGACGCGTCGCTGGGGCGGAGCGCGTCATCGTCGCCCTGTCCGTCAGGCGGCCCTCCCGTCGTCGATCCACGGTCTGCCATCTAGTCACTAGCGATGGCGCGCGTCGCAGCCCCGGCCCGCGCGGCTCAGCCCCCGCCGCCCTGCGTCGCGGGCCACACCTGCGCCAGGAAGCCGCCGTCGACCGGGATGTCCTGGCCGGTGATGAACGAGGCCTTGTCGCTGAGGAGGAAGGCGACGAGCGCGGCGACCTCCTCGGGCGCGCCGACGCGGTTCATGGCGTGCAGCGACGCGGCGAAGGCGGCGCCCTCGGGCGTCTCGAGGCGCCAGCCCGCGGTCGCCATCTCCGACGAGACGATGCCAGGGCTCACCGAGTTGACGCGGATACCCTGCTGCGCGTACTCGACGGCGGCGCCGCGCGTGAGCGCGACGAGGCCCGCCTTGGAGGCGCCGTACACCGTGATCCCGGGCGCGGCGCGCCATGCGCCCGCCGAGGCGCAGTTGACGATGGCGCCGCCGCCGCCCGCGAGCATGGCCTTGATCTCGTACTTCATGCACCAGAAGGCGCCGCGGAGGTTCGTATCCATGAGCGCGTCGTAGTCTTCGTTGGTCACCTCGGCGAGCGGCCCCATCGTGCCGTATCCGGCGTTGTTGAAGGCGCCGTCGAGCCGGTCGTAGGTGGAGCGCGCGGCGTCCACGAGCGCCACGACGTCGCGCTCGACCCGCACGTCGGCCGTCACCCAGGTGATCTCCCCGCCGCGGCGCTTGATCTCCTCGACCAGCGCGCGCCCCTGCGCCTCGCGCCGCGCGCTCGCGACCACGCTGGCGCCCTCGGCCGCGAGCGCAGCCGCCGCCGCCCTGCCGATACCCGAGCTCGCGCCCGTGACGATGATGACCTTGCCGTCCAAGATTCCCATAGACACATCTCCGTTCAACCAATGAGGAATGAGCTGCCCTCGCGGCGGTCACCTCCGCAAGAAGGAACGACCGCGGGGTCTCACCTGTCCAGCGCCGGCGCCGACGCGCCCCTGACGACGCCCGCGCCTCACCCCGGGTCGAGCCGGTAGACCCGCCCCGTGTTGAACATCACCACGTAGACCTCCCCGGCGGCGTCCTCGCCGAAGGACGCCGGGAGGCCGGGAGGGCTCAAGGCGGAGGTGAGCTCGACGCGGTCGGTCGCGGCCTTGCCGTCCCAGACGAAGGAGAAGAAGCGGCCTGTCACGTAATCGGCGTAGACGTAGCGGCCGCGCAGGCACGGGATCTTCGCCCCGCGGTAGACATAGCCGCCGACGATCGAGCCCGCCTCGCTGCGCGGGTGCTCGACCGTGGGCGGGACGCCGCGCGGCTTGCACGCGGAGCCGGGAGGATAGCAGTGGGTGCCCTCCATCGCCTCCCAGCCGTAATCGTTCCTGCCCTGGCCGGGGCGCTCCACCAGGATCTCCTCCCAGCTCTTCTGGCCGACATCACCGATGTAGAGGTCCCCGGTGAGCCGGTCGAAGCTGAACCGCCACGGGTTCCGGAGGCCGTAGTCCCAGATCATCGTATCTCCGCTCGTCATGTTGCCCGCCGGCGACCTCGACGGCTCATCGACGTTGATGCGGAGGATCTTGCCGAGCTTCGAGGTGAGGTCGGCCGCGGGGCTCGGCGATCGCGCGGAGTCGCCGATCGCGGCGTAGAGGTAGCCGTCCTTGCCGAAGGCCAGCATGCCGCCGACGTGGTTCCAGGCGCCGTGCTTCACGTCGACGAGGGAGCGGACCGGCTCGGGGTGGGCAGCGTCGCCGCCCTGCGCCGCGCGCTTCCACTCCTCGATCACGACATTGCCGCGCGGGGCCGACGAGTAGTGGAGCCAGAAGCGCCCGTTCTTCGCATAGTCCGGGTGGAAGGCGAGCCCGAGCAGGCCGCCCTCCGCGTTCGGCGCCGGGAAGAAGACGCGCGAGCGGAGGTCGAGGAAGGGCGCCGGCTGGACGGCGCCGTCCTTGATGAGCCGGATGATCCCCGGCTTCTCGAGCACCACGAGGCGCGCCGGATCGCCCGGCGGCGCGGCGACGTACGTCGGCTGGTCGAGCCCGCCCGCGACGAGGGTGAGCTTCAGCGGCGGAACGCCGCCGCCGCACTTCGCCGGGCGAGCGAGCTCCGCGGCGCTCGCCGGCGCGCTCGCAGGCGCGCCCTCCGCCGCAGGCGCCCCTCCCGGCGCCGCGGGCGCCGAGCCGTCCGTCGCCGCGCCGGCCTTCGCGGGCGGGGTCGCCTCCGCTGCCGCGGCCGGTGCGGCGGCGCTGCCCTCGCGAGCCCCTTCGGGCGGCCCGGCGACCTGCACACGCTTCTCGCACGCGGCTACACTGCCCGCGAGCAGGAGGCAGCAGGCGGCCCGATGGAACGCGCACGCTCTCGTCACGCAGGCAGCGCGCCCGACGGCGCGCCGGGGGCTCGGTCTCTCGATCAAGCGGTCACCTCCACCTCTTCCTCCATCACGAGCCGCCGGCTCTGGCAAGCCGCCACCGCAACGCTGCTGCTCGCGACCAGCGCCGGCGCGGGCTGCAGCGCGAAGGAGACGCCCCGGACCGAGCCCCTCCCCGCGCCGGACCGGCTCGCCGCCGCCGTCCCGTCCGCGCGCCGCGCCCCCCCGGACGAGCGGGCCGCCGCTGGCCCGCCCGCGGTCGCCCGGGATCTGCCGCCCTGCAAGGAGGGCGACGCCGATCCTCCCGATCTCCGCTGCACCGGCCTCTACAGCGACTTCGGCGCGCGCACGCTCGCGGAGGGTGTCCGCGAGTTCAAGCCGGCGTTCGAGCTCTGGAGCGACGGCGCCGAGAAGACGCGCTGGATCTACCTCCCTCCCGGCTCGACCATCGATGTCTCGCGGATGAACGACTGGGTGTTTCCGGTCGGCACCCGGCTGTGGAAGGAGTTCCGGTTGCCCGTCGCCGGCGCGAGCCGCCGCCTCGAGACGAGGCTCCTCTGGAAGACCGCGGAGGATCGCTGGACGCGCGCCACCTACGTCTGGTCCGAGGACGGCGCCAGCGCTGTGCAGGTGAAGGCCGGCGTTCCTCGCGTGCCGGGCGTGGAAGGCTACGCGATCCCGGCGCAGGTCGACTGCATCCGCTGCCACGCGGGCAAGACGGACAACCCGCTCGGCTTCGAGGCGATCCAGCTCGCCGCGCCGGAGGCCAGCGGCCTGACCTACGCCGAGCTCGTCCAGCGCGGCCTCCTCTCGACGACCTCCGGCGCCGCGCTCCCCGGCGCGGCCGCCCTCGCGGTCCCCGGGAGCCCCACCGAGCGGAGCGCCCTCGGCCTGCTCCATGTCAACTGCGGCGTCTCGTGCCATCACCCGCTCGGCGTCGCGACGCATTTCGAGATGCGCCTCAACATCGACGCTGCCGGTCAGGTGGGCGACGTGCGCGGCGCGCGCGTCTACCAGACGGCGATCAACCAGCCAGCGAAGCTCCGCCCGCCGGGGGCGCCGCCGGAGGCGCGCTATTACCGGATAAGGCCCCTCGATCCCGATCGCAGCACGGTGGTCCGCGCCATGTCCCGGCGCGACGCGCCCGGCGCGCCGCCCGAGCAGATGCCGCCGCTCGCGACCCACCGCGTCGACGAGACCTCCGTCGCCGCGGTCCGCGCCTGGATCGCCGCGATGACCCCCGCCGCCGGCTACCCGCCCGGCGCGCCCTGACGGCCAGCTCGCCGGCTGGAGCCGACGCCCGCCCCACGCCGGCGGACGATCGCGCGCCAGCGCCCACCCGCCGCTGCAAAGCCTCTGTCGCGCCCTGCGCCTGCCGCCCTACCGCTGCCGTCCGAGGCGCCGGGCTGAAGGGCGCTCTGCAAGCCGGCGAAGGGAGCGCGCAGGAAACGCCCTCGCGCGCGCGCCGCGACGTGGTGATCGCGCGCGCCGGGCTTCATGCTCCCGGCGATCGCAGCGCCGCGCGGCCGCGGCCGGCGTCGCGCGCGCCGGGCGCGAGGCACCGGCGGATGCCCCGCCCTTGCCCGACGAGCGCCCACGACCACGGCCGGGGGGAACAACGTCACGTGAAGCAGCCGAAAGAGATCAAGAAGGCGGAGGGCAAGCTCGGGATCCTGCTGCCGGGGCTGGGCGCCGTCTCGACGACGACCATCGCGGGCACCCTGCTCGCGCGGCGCGGGCTCGCCGCGCCGATCGGGTCGCTCACGCAGCTCGGCACGATCCGGCTCGGCCGGCGGACCGAGGGCCGCGCGCCCAGGATCAAGGATTTCCTGCCGCTCGCGGCGCTCGATCAGCTCGTGTTCGGCGCGTGGGACATCTTCCCTGACAACGCCTACGAGTCGGCGCGGCACGCGGACGTGCTCGAGCGCCGTCACCTCGATGCCGTCCGCGAGGAGCTCGAGCGCATCCGGCCGATGACCGGGGTGTTCTACCCGCAGTACGTGCGGCGCCTCCACGGCAACCACGTGAAGAGGGGCGCGAGCAAGGCGGACATGGTCGAGCAGGTCCGGGAGGATCTCCGCGCCTTCCTCCGCGACAGCGGCGCGGCCCGCGCCGTCGCCGTCTGGTGCGGCTCGACCGAGGTGTACATCGCGCCCACGGAGGTCCACGCCTCGGTCGCGCGCTTCGAGGCGGGGCTCGCCGAGGACCACCCGGCGATCTCGAGCTCCCAGATCTACGCCTGGGCCTGCCTGAAGGAGCGCATCCCGTTCGCGAACGGCGCCCCGAACCTGACCGTCGATTTCCCTGCCGCGTGGGAGCTCGCGCGCAAGCAGGAGGTGCCCATCGCCGGCAAGGACTTCAAGACCGGCCAGACCCTGATGAAGACGGTGATCGCCCCCGGGCTCAAGGCGAGGATGCTCGGCGTCGCCGGGTGGTTCTCGACGAACATCCTCGGCAACCGCGACGGCGAGGTGCTCGACGACCCGGAGTCGTTCCGGTCCAAGGAGGTCTCCAAGCTCGGCGTGCTCGAGCACATCCTCCAGCCGCACGCCCACGGCGAGCTCTATGGCAATCTCTTCCACAAGGTGCGGATCGAGTATTACCCCCCTCGGGGCGACGCCAAGGAGGGGTGGGACAACATCGATCTGGTCGGCTGGCTCGGCTACCCGATGCAGATGAAGGTCAACTTCCTCTGCCGCGACTCGATCCTCGCCGCGCCCATCGTGCTCGACCTGGCGCTCTTGCTGGACCTCGCGCAGCGCGCCGGGCTGCGCGGCACGCAGGAGTGGCTGAGCTTCTACTGGAAGAGCCCGATGACGGCGCCGGACCTGTACCCCGAGCACGACCTCTTCATCCAGTCGATGAAGCTCAAGAACACCATGCGCTGGCTCATGGGGGAGGAGCTCATCACCCACCTGGGCAACGAGTACTACGACTGATCGCGAGGAGGCAGCGCTGGCCGGGGTGGGACGCCGGCGAAGGCGCTGGCGCTCAGGGCTCGAACGACACGTCGAGCGTGTACGGCCCGGCGTCGTTCAGGCTCCGGAAGCCGTCGATGAAGATGAACAGGGGAACGCCGGCGGTGACCTCGAGCTCGAGCACCTCGTCGGCGCCGCCGGAGTGGCGATCCTCGCACGCGAGCTCGGAGGCCGCGTCCAGGCAGCTCGAGCGCACGACGATGGCCTGGTCGGTGTCGGACGACAGCACCAGCGTGAGCGTGCCGTCGGCGGGCGGCGTGAACCGGTACACGTCCTCGCGCGTGTTCGGAAGGAGGCAGCCGCCCGAGAACGAGGTGGTGCCGGTCTGCGTGTCACCCTCGTTCACGCCGAGGACCGCCTCCCTCGCGCCCTCGCAGACCACGGAGCAATCGCTGGCGCAGCCGTTGGTCTCCTCGACGTGGTTGCACTGCTCGGGTCGAGTGAGGACGCCGTCGCCGCAGACCGCTTGCGTGAACGTGGAGCGCAGGGTGTACGGCCCCTCGTCGCCCGGCACGAACGCGTCGATGACGAGGCTCACCGACTCGCCGACGCTCAGGGGCACCTCGAGCAACTCCGGGATCCAGCGTTCGCCGAGGTCGGCGCAGGCGAGCTCGAGGTCGGGGTCGGGGTCCGCGCACACGGAGCGCGCGTAGATCGCGTGGTCGGTGTCCGACTCGAGCACGACCGAGAGCGTGCCCGACTGCCCCTCGGGCGGCGTGAACCGGTACACTTCCTCGCGGCCTTCGCCCGTGCCCACGTCCAGGCAGTCGCCCTCGAACGCGTTCGTGCCGAGCGAGGTGTCGCCCGAGACCTCCGGCAGCAGGGGCAGCGCGGCCGCGCAGGCCGCCGTCGCGAGCGCGACGCAGGCCTCCTCGCAATCGTCGTCGCGGCAGTCGACGGCCGCGTCGCCGTCGTTGTCCTCGACGTCGTCGCAGGTCGCCTCGTAGATCCTGCACTGGCCGGTGCTCACGTCGCACTTGCCGAGCGCCGGGCACTGCGCGTCCTCGGTGCACGCGGGCCGGCAGCTCAGCGTCCCGTCCTCGGCCGGGAGGCACGCGTAGCCGGGGCGGCAGTCGCTCGCCGTTTCGCACGCCCCGTAGCAGAGGTGCCCGTTGCCGCCGGAATCGATGCAGACACCGTCGCCGGGGCAGGTGCCGCCGGTGTGCTCGCACGAGCTGATGCAATAACCGCCGGGCCATCCGTCGAAGGTTTCCCGGTTGCAGAAGTTTCCTGCGCACTCGGCGTCCTCGGTGCAGGCCGCGCCGTCGGGCAGGTCGGTACTTCCGCCAGCGCCCCCGGCGCCGCCCGTGCCAGCTGCGCCCCCTGCGCCGCCCGCGCCTCCTGAAGCATCGAGGCCGCCCGAGCCACCGGCGCCGCCAACGCCAGCTGCGCCGCCCGTGCCGCCGGCGCCGCCAACGCCAGCGGCGCCGCCTGCGCCACCGGCACCGCCTGCGCCACCGGCACCGCCCGAGCCTCCCGTGCCGCCTGAGCCTCCCGTGCCGCCGGCGCCACCCGCGCCGCCGGCGCCACCTGCGCCACCTGCGCCGCCCGCACCTCCCGTGCCGCCTGCGCCGCCGGCGCCGCCAGCACCGCCCTCGCCCCCGCCCCCGGTCGCGCCAGCGCCGCCATCGCCGCCCTGCCCTCCCCCGCCCCCGGTCGCGCCAGCGCCGCCATCGCCGCCCTGCCCTCCCCCGCCCCCGGTCGCGCCAGCGCCGCCATCGCCGCCATCGCCGCCGGCGCCGCCGCTTCCTGTGCTCGTGCTCGCGGCGCCGTCATCGTCTCCGCACGCCGCGGCGCTCGCTGTCAGCCCCAGCATGAGAAGGCATGTCATCCATCGTCGATTCATCCGTCGCTCCAGGGAAAAGGGGGACTCGATTGCCGAGGACGCGGAATGGCTGCCCAGCCGCGCGGCGCCATACTCGGTGCAATGGCGTCTCGTGTGAACCCCCCACGAGCGCCGTTTCCGAGTTCCGTCGGGGCCTCGCGCGGCGCCGGGCACGGTGACGATGAGCGCCCGCGCCCGCGGAGGGCGCCGGCGCGGCCGGGTCGATCGGAATCCGGGATGGCAGCGCCACGTCGAGCTCGGAGAGAGCGCGCGCCGCGTCCTGTCGCGACGACAGCGCGCCACCTCCACGAGGCAGGTGGACGCCGAATTGCGCGGTATCGCCCCCTGGCGGCGGCGTCACTGCCAGCGCAGGTGGACGTCGACGACCGCGCCCGTCCGCGTCGAGGTGCCCTCCGCGAACGTGAACGCGGCGCGCTCGACCTCGCAGTTACCGCGCCCGTCGCAGCGCCGCTCGCGCCCGTACGAGAGCTCGATCGCGACGAGCCCGCGCGACGCGAGCGGCTCGAGCTCGCCGGCGCTCGACGCGCGGTTCGCGTCGCGGTCGCTCCAGAGCACGAGCCTCGACCACGCCTCGTCCCGCGCCGTGATCCGGCCGTCGCCGTCGGTGTCGAGCTCGCGGAGCGCGGTGAACCCGTTGTCCGCGCGGGCGCCGCTCGAGAGCACCGTCGCCGAGCCGAACAGCTCCTCGCCGCCGTCGATCGCCCCGTTGCCGTCCCGATCGAGCGCGAGCCACGGCGTCGCCGCGGACGGCCAGTCGGTGGCGATCGTGGCCCCGAGCCCGCTCAGATCGAACGCGCCGCTCATCGCGGTCACGTACTCGACCGGCCGCTGCTCGAACGAGAGCACGAGCGGCGTGCTGGCGGCGCTGCCGTTCTCCTGGCACCCGGTCCAGGTCGCCACCCCGTCGATGTCCTCGCACTGCTCGAAGCCCTCCGTCCCGTTGCTGGTGCAGCTCCGGGACTCGCCGATCTCACACGCCTCCTCGCCTTCGAGCGCGCTCTCGTCGCTCCCCTCGCCATCGGCGGAGGTCACCTCGCTGACGCACCCGACACCGAGCGACGCCGCCGCGAGGAGGAGCGACAGGGAGAGAGAGCTCACGGCACCAGAACGGATCATCGAAGAATGCTTGTTCATGGCACAGCTCTGGAGCAAGGCGCGCGCCAGCTCCTCTCCGCCTGTGCCACGCGCCGCTTTTCTCGACAATCCGAGGGCGCCAGGAGCCCTCCGCTCCCTGATTCGCCAGAATGTGCCGGATCGAGACAGTGAATTGTGCCAGAATGGTCGCGCCTCGATCACGGCACTTCGGCGGGGTGAGCCAGCTGGCGCGGGAGGCCGGCTCAGGGCGCCAGCAGGTCGTCCTACCCCCGCGGCGGCGCGTAGAAGTCCACGATCCGTATCGGCTCGGTCAGCCGCACCCGGACGCGCGAGCGCTCCCCGCGGACGTCGCCGCCGATCTGGAAGCTCGTCGCCGGGTCCATCTCGATCGTGACCTCGTCGACGAAGTAGTCGAATACCGTCTCCAGATCGTCGAACTCCCCGTTCCAGATGCTCGAAAAGTTCCGCACGAACGTGAGCGGCGAGATCATCGACACGCGGAGCTGCATCCGGTCCTGGCGGTCGTCCGCGTAGGGGAACATCCGGAAGCCGAAGCCGTAATACGGGATCGTCGACAGCGCCGCGATCTTCGCCGGTCCCTCGTAAATGACGCCGCCCTTCTTGATGGGCGCCCCGAAGATCGTCCCCTTCTCGCCGACGCGGATCGCGTCGTTGCCCTCGTTGATGATGCGGCAGTGCGGCGTGCGCCGCACCAGGTAGCTCGGGATGGTCCGCGTCGTCGCGGCGACGGCGTACGCCACCGGCCCCGGCGCGAGCCGCTTCAGCGGGCCCCGCCCGAGCGCCGCCTTCACCGCGTTGTAGTCGCGGAGCATCACCGCATCGATCCCGAAGCCGCAGAACGGAGACAGGATGTCCTCGGCCTCGACGAGCCGCAGGTTCCGGCTGCCCGCCTCGGCGCGCAGCCGCTGGAGGTCCACCGCGAGCCCGGGCTTCGCGCCGGCGCCCCCGGACGCGCCGAGCACCCACGCCAGCGAGTTGCCCGTCCCGAGGCGCAGCAGCCCGAACCGCGGCAGCGGCAGCCCGCGCCGCTTCGCCTCGTTCACCACCGCCGTCACCACGACCGTGAACGTCCCGTCGCCCCCGCCGGTGAGGATCGTGCCGTAGCCCCGGTCGACCAGGATCCGCGCGATGCCCTCGCTCTCCTCCACCCGTCGCGAGACGAACAGGTCCCCCGTGTCAAGGATCTGATCGAGCGTCTCGATCACCTCGGCCGTCACGCTCTTGGCGTTGCCGTTCACCACCACGGCAATCCGGCTGCTCGCCAGCCCTCGCGGGATCTCGCTCGCACGACGCGGCGCATCAGCGGCGGCGGCCTGGGGATGATCATCGAGGCCGCGGCCGTCGGTCGGAGAGGTCATGCACCGCGATCTACCACGACCCACCCCCGCGCTTGGAGCGCGCGGGCCACCCGGGCGCCTGGAGCACGCGGGGCAGAGCAGAGAGCAGGGGGAGTTGATGAGATGCGCGCGAGGCGCGCGAGCCAGCCGCACGCGGGCCCGGGGGCGGCGCGGGACCGTGGCGTCGGGCCGTCTGCCCCCGGCTCCGCGCCCAGGCTGTGGTCAAACGTGACCAGCGCACCGACTGCCAGATGACGCGCTTCTCGAGAGACCCCTTGGCGTGCGATGCTCGCTGGTTTTGGCTCTCGGGCCGATCTTGAGTCATGCTGGCATCGGGAAAGCGAGGAGCCTCCCCGAAACTTAGTGGACGGGGTGGCCGATTTTTTGGTAAGGCGACGACCTGTCGAGCCAATTGGGCTTGACAGCCGTGCGGGTCTTTCCCCCGCGCGGGCGGCGCGCGCTTGTGGCGAAGGGCCGCGACGATCTCGTACCCAGCGGGGGACGCAGCGACATGCCGAAGATCACAAAGCAGGGCAGCTCCGAGAAGGCGACGGGCACGAAGAAGAAGTCCTCTTCGAGCGCCAAGGGGGGCGCAGAAGCTCAGCTTGCGAAACCCGTGAATCCGGTAATCAAGGAAGACTCGAAATCGTCGTCGAGCGCTTCCAAGCGTAAGCTCGGCCTCCGTGGCGCTGCGCCCTGGGCTGCCCGGCACGCCGCGAAGCACGCTGCCGAGGCCCGGGCTCGGGCCGCCGAGCCGGCGCCCCCCGGCAGCGCTCGGGCGACGATCCGCGTGCCGAGCGGCGCCGAGGAGATCAAGGCGAAGATCGCCGAGCTCCACAACCAGACCCAGAAGATCCGCACCCTGCGCAAGCGCCTCGACAAGGGGTTCTTCGATATCGGGGTGGTGCTCGCCGAGATCCAGCAGCAGGAGCTGTATCAGGCGAAGGGGTACGGCTCGTTCGAGGCGTTCCTCGAGCGCGAGATCGACCTGGGCAAGCAGACCTCGCTGCGCCTCATCAAGGTCGCCCACGTCTTCCAGCGTGAGGTGGCCCTCGATTACGGCATGGACCGGCTCTTCGTGGCGCTCGCCGCCCTCGAGGGCGACGCCGCGCCGAAGCCGGCCCCCTCGGCGATCCCGTCGGCCCCCGGCTCCAAGCCCCCGCTGCCGCTGAAGCCCCCGATGCGGATCGTCGGCTGACGAGCGGCGCGCACCCGCTTCGGATACGGGCCCACCTCGACGTTTTCGGTGCTCGGCGTACTGGAGTACGCCTGCGCGCCGAAAACGCCGATCTGGGCCCGTCTCCTGTGCGGGTGCACGCCGCTCGGGCGCCGCTGGGCGGTCGACGGGTACTTGCAGATCGGCCGTCAGATCCCGGCGCCGCGCGGCGGTGACGAGGTCGGGGAGCGCGGGACGACCTCGGGGGTGAAGCGGGGGAGACGCACGCGGACCGTCGTCCCCTTCTCCGCATGCGTGTCGACGTCCACGCGACCGGCGTGCTGATCGACGATCTTCCGCACAATCGCCAGGCCAAGCCCGGTTCCAGCCGCCTTCGTGGTGAAGAACGGGTCGAAGATCTCGGCCAGGATCGTCGGCGCAATCCCCGGACCCGTGTCCCCGATCGAGAGCCACACCTCGCTCGCATCCCCCGACGCACACGCCCGCAACGTTCCACCTTCGGGCATTACGTCCAGGGCGTTCACGACGAGGTTCAGGACCACCTGCTTGAGCTTCTCTACGTCGCCGAGCGCGAAGCAGTCGTCCGAGAGGTCGCGGACGACCTCGACGCTGTGGCTCGCGAGCGCCTCCTCCTCGAGATCGAGCACGTCGCGGACGACGCGGGCCAGGTCGACAGGCTCGCGGTGAGGTGCGCGCGGGCGGGCGAGCTCCAGGAACTCGCCGAGGAGCCGGCCCAGGCGGGCGATCTCCGCCTCGACGATGCCGACGCGCCGCTTCATGGGCTCGCGGATCGCCTCGTCGGAGAGGCGATCGATGCCGCGGCTGAGCAGGTGCAGCTCCAGGACCGCGGCGTTCAGGGGGTTCCTGATCTCGTGGGCGAGCCCGAGGGCGAGCGGGGCCATGGCGTTCAGGGCCTCGGCGTCGGCGGCGCGGCGCTCGAGGGCGCGCCGCTCGGTCACGTCGATGCCGATGCCGTACACGAGATCGGTCCTGCCGCCGCGCCCGCCGCTGCGGACGCCGGACAGGTGCCAGCGCACCCGGCGGACCGCGCCCACCGCGTCGCGGACGCCGACCTCGACCTCGGCCGCGGCGTCGCCCTCGACCACGCCGACGAACGACTGGTTGAACCGGCGCTGGTCGGGCTCGTCGACGAGCGTCTCGCAGAACGGCATGCCGATCGCAGGGTCGCCGGCCACGCCGGTCAGCGCCGAGAGGCGGGGGTTGAAGAGGGCGACGCTGCCGTCGGCGTTCAGGCCCAGGATGAGCACGTCGGCCGCGTCGACGATCGCCCGGTACCGCCGCTCGAGCTCCTCCCGCTCCCGCTTCAGCGAGATCTTCTCGATCGCCTGGGCCACCGTGGAGATGAGCTCCTCGGGGCGGAACGACTTGAGGATGAAGGCGAAGGCGCCGGCGCGGAGCGCGGCCATCGCCGTGTCGACCGTCGCGAAGCCGGTCACGAGGACGATCTCGCCGTGGGGGGCGGCGGCGCGGAGGGGGGCGATCAGCTCGAGGCCGCTCGCGTCCGGGAGCTTGACGTCGACGACCGCGACGTCGAAGCCGTCGCGGCGGGCGGCAACGAGCCCCTGCTTGCCGTTCTGCGCGAGGGCGACCTCCACGTCGAGCTCGCGCGCCCCCTCGAGGACCTCGCGCAGATTTCCGGCCAGGCTCGTGTTGTCGTCCACGATCAGGATTCGAGCGCGCACCTGAGATCTCCCGGTCGAGCGGTCCGGCGGGCGACCCGAAGCGCGGGACCGCCTTCCGCTTTGAGGTGTTTCCTGAGTTTTATGCTATGAGCCGCCACCATGCGATTTGTCGATCGGTGCCGTCTCAAGGTCATCGCGGGGGATGGCGGCAATGGAGCGATCGCATTCCGGCGCGAGAAGTACATCCCGTTCGGCGGCCCAGCGGGCGGCGACGGCGGCCGCGGCGGGGACGTCGTCTTCGTGGGCGACGAAGGCCTGTCCACGCTACTCGACTTCACGTACGCGCGCACGCTCGAGGCCGACCGGGGCGAGCACGGGATGGGGAGCGACTGCCACGGGCGCGCCGGCGCCGACCGCGTCGAGAAGATCCCCGTGGGCACGCAGATCTTCGATGCGGAGAGCGGCGAGATGATCGCCGACGTGACCGCGCACGGCCAGCGGGTCGTGGTCGCCAGCGGCGGCAAGGGGGGCCGCGGCAACCTGCACTTCAAGTCGCCGCACGACCGGGCGCCCCGGCGCGCGGAGCCGGGCGAGCCGGGGGAGGCCCGCGAGCTCCGGCTCGAGCTGAAGATCCTCGCCGACGTCGGCCTGCTCGGCTTCCCCAACGCCGGCAAGAGCACGTTCGTCGCCGCCGTCTCCGCGGCCCGGCCGAAGATCGGCGACTACCCGTTCACGACGCTCACCCCGATCCTCGGCATGGTCGAGATCGGGGGCGGAGGCCGGGCGGGCGGGTCGAGCTTCGTCATCGCGGACATCCCGGGGCTGATCCCCGGCGCGAGCGAGGGGGTCGGGCTCGGCATCCAGTTCCTGAAGCACGTGGAGCGGACGCGGGCGCTCCTTCACCTCGTGACGATCGATCCGGGCGAGGACCGCGAGCCGCTCGCCGACTACCGGGCGCTCCGCAAGGAGCTCAAGAAGTTCAGCCCGGCGATCGCCGAGCGCCCCGAGATCGTCGCCCTGACCAAGGCCGACCTGACCGAGGTCCGCGAGGCCTACCCGAAGCTCAAGGCGCGGTTCGCGAAGGCGAAGGTGAAGCTCCACCTCGTCAGCGCCGCGACGGGCGAAGGGGTGCCCGAGCTCATCAATGAGCTCGCGGCGCTCGCGCGCAAGCGCGAGGACTGAGCGCCTCCGCCGGGGGGCGGCGTCCTCTCCTCGACTGCCTGCCGGACTGCCGCGCTCGCCCGCTCGTCGCGTGTCGACGCGCCGGCGCGTGAGGGTGTCACGCCGTTCCAGGCGCGTATCGCGCCGTGAGCCAGCGACGCCGCGGGCCGCGGGCCGCGCGCAGCGCGCGAGTCCAGCGTCCGCCACACCCTCTCCCACATGCCACGATGTCCTCTTCGCACGTGTTCCTTGCTGGCAGGCAACAGGGTGCTCTCACGTGGACTGGCCATCCACATCGGTCCCGCATTGACGTCGAGCGAGCGCGCGTCGCCTGGACAAGCGAGGAAAGTTCGCGTCCACTTTTCACTTCGAATTGACGTGTCCTGCCAGGAGAGGAAGCCCGATGCGCTGGTTGACCTTCAGCAAACCATCTGCTCTGACGTGGTGTGTGTCTCTCCTGGCGGTGCTCGGCGCGAGCGCGACGGCGCGCGCCGACGTCGTGCAGCCGAACGGCACCACCGTCCCGGCGGTCCGCGAGCGGCTGAGCGACCTGCTCAACGGGTCGGCGGACAACGACAACGTCGACGAGATGATCGACGTCGTCGCCGACGCCGCGGTGGAGCCGCAGGTGTTCTCGCCGCTCTGCGAGTTCAGCGGCAAGTACATCGCCAAGGGAGGCGGCGCCAATTTCGCCGTCGGCTGGTACAACGTCGATGATACCCGCAGCAGCGCCGACCCGCCGCTGTACGTCCCGGCGAACACCGGAGCCGGCCTCAACACGCCGGCGGCGGGCAGCGATATCCAGATCCTCTTTCCCTTCTCGTCCTCCCTGCCGCCCGCGGCGATGCGCGAGCTGACGGCCGTATCGGTCCGGGAGAACCCCGCGTACGCAGGCGGCCTGATCGGCTTCGTGCTGATCCCGAACCCGAACGGCACCGGCACCGGCAATGCCACCCAGTACCATTACACCGAGCACCGGTTCAACGTGGAGTGCACGGCGTGCGAGACGCCGGGGCCCTGGTACTCGGACCTCATCTACAGGTCGAACGAGCTCCTCAACACGTTTTACCTGGGCTTCGAGGATCTCGATTTCCGGAACGCGGCCGGGGCCGCGGGCGTCAACGGCAATGACCTCGACTACGAGGACTTCCTGTTCCGCTTCTCCGGCATCACCTGTCCCGAGGCCGGCCAGCCGTGCGAGGTCGAGGAGAACATCGGCGCCTGTCGCGTGGGGATCTCCGATTGCGACGCGCAGGGACAGGTGATCTGCACGCCGTTCGTGCTGCCGGGCAGCCAGACCGAGCAGTGCGACGGCGTCGACAACGATTGCGACGATGTCATCGACGAGGAGGCGCCCTGCCCGGACAACAAGGTGTGCAGCCGCGGCCAGTGCGTGGACCGCTGCGGATCTGCGGAGTTCCCGTGCGAGCCGGGGTTCATTTGCAACGAGGGCCTGTGCGTCGAGCAGTCGTGCGTGGACGTCATGTGCGAGACGGGCGAGGTGTGCCATGACGGCGATTGCCGCGCCCCCTGCGACGGCGTCGTGTGCCCGCACGACCAGGTCTGTCGCGCCGGGCGCTGCATCGACCCGTGTCAGGACGTCGTGTGCAACGACGGCCAGGCGTGCGAAGGCGGCGTGTGCGTGCTCAAGTGCAACTGCCGCGGGTGTCCGACGAACGAGCGGTGCGCCATGGACACCGGCCGGTGCGTCGAGGCCGCGTGCGCAGACGTCACGTGCGAGGCTGGCACGTATTGCCGGGAGGGGACGTGCGTCGACGTCTGCGACGGCGTGGCGTGCCCCGTGGGCGAGCGGTGCGAGGCCGGCGCGTGCGTCGCTGAGCCGCCGCCGCCCACCACCGCCACGTCGGTCGGCGCGGGGCTCGACGCGGTGGCGTCGTCCGGAGCGGGCGACGCCACGTCGGGCTCGGGCGGCGCCGGCGCGACCGGCTCCGGCGGGGCCCCGTCCACCGGCGCTGGCGCTGGCGGCGGCGGGAGCGGCGAGTCGTCGGGCTGCAGCTGCCGCCTCGGCGCCGACACGCCCTCTGCGGGCGGGGTCGCCGCCCTGCTCCTCGCCGCCAGCCTCGGCCTCCGCCGCCAGGTCCGCCGGCCTGCGCGCCGCCGCTCACGGTGAGCCGGACGTCGGGCCGAAGAGCTCGACGTCGTCGATCTCGATGGTGCCCGAGTCGACCTCGCCCCGGCCGAGGAAGCCGTTCGCGCCGACACCGTTCATCTGCGGGCCGAGAGAGAGGCCGATGACCGACCTGAGCACGTCGTTCACGTCGTCTCCGGGGTCGCGTCCATCGTCGATGGCCCAGCCGGGAAGCGCGATGTCGGCGAACCTGAGCTCGACGAGCTTCGGCTCGGCGCTGAGCTGCACGTCCCAGCCGTGGCGGATACCAGAGAGCCCCTCGCTCTGCGCGGGGCTCTCCACGTCGAAGCGCAGCCAGCGCGCCCCGTCGGCGCGCGCCCGGAAGCGGACGCCCTCGAGCGGCGTCACGTCGACAGGGGCCTCGGCGAGGGGCACCGCGAAGTACACGTACTGCCCCCAGGCGAAGTCCTCGTCGCGGAAGTCGAAGCTGAGGAGCAGGCTCTGCGCGCCGCTCAGCGGGGCCTCCTGCGTCAGGCTCGGCACGGCGCCGGACGCGTTGTTGGTGGCGAGCAGCGTCCCGACGTAAAGCCCGAGCGTGTCCGCGGCCTCGAAGTCGTTGATCCCGGTCGCGGTGAACGAGAACGGCACGAGCGGCGTGTTGCTGACGAAGCGCGCGAGGCGCTCTCGCAGGATCGGCACTTCTTTCTTGAGGCGCTCGACCGCCGGCTCCCAGCCGGCGAGCCCGGGCCCGAGCGGGTCCTCCTCGACGGCGGTCCGGATCAGGGCCGCATAGGCGTCGACCTGCTCCTCGATCTGCCCCTCGCTGAACGGCCCCGCGAGCAGCGCCTCCAGCGCGGCCTGGTACCCCGCTGTGTCCTGGCTCAGGGCGCTGAACAGCGCGTCGCAGCCCGGCAAACGCACGTGCTCGGCGCCCATGAACACCGGGACATCCCGGGGGCAGCTCGCCGGCGTCTCCGTCCAGCGCGGCACCTGGCCGAAGTAGGTGCTCGGGCCGAGGGTCTGGTCCAGATCCCACGGGATGAGGCGGAACTTGCCCGACGAGGGCTCATCATAGATGTAGAAGTTGTGGTTGTTGGCGGAGCCCGCGCCGTCGACGTAGAAGGTCGTGACGCCGTCCCAGTTCACGATCGCCTCGTCGACGGCCATGTAGCGCTGCAGCTGCTCGATGTCCGCCCACCGCGACAGCGCGGTGAGGCGCTCCGCGCCCTCGGCAGCGGCGAGGTCCGTCGCGAACGCGACGAAGCGCTCGTGCGTGGCCTCGTCCTCGTTCGTCTCGACGCGCTCCGCGTAGTAGCTTGTGTCGTCGGTGGCCGGCCACGCCTCCTTGTAGAGATCACCGTCTGACCCCTCGGGGAAGCGGCTCTCGAGGAAGGGGCCGTCCACCTCCTCGACCATCGAGAAGAGCCCCTGCGACTCGCCGTTCACGTGCAGCGTCGCCCAGGAGCTCCTCGGGGCCGGCACGCCCATCTCCCGGTAGAGGCCATAGGCGATCCGCTCGTGGAGCCGGGTCGGATCCCACGTCATCGAGTGGAAGTTCAGGCGCTTCTGCTCGTAGAAGCGCTGCCCGTCGACGTACTCGTCGAACTTCACCTTCATGCTGAGCTTCGGGCAGGTGAGGTTCCCCTGCGCGTCGAAGCACATCTGCAGGGTGCCGTAACCGCCCTTGAAGCGCAGGCCCACGACGCCCAGGCTCTTGCCCTTGTAGCAGGCCTCGGCCTCCACGTACTCCTCGTCGCGCGCGTTCCTCTTGAGCTCCGCCCAGCGCTCCTCCGGAAGGTGGAAGTCGAAGCGCGGGACCTCGTCCGCCGCGTACAGCTCGTCCGCGTCGCGGTCGGCCAGCGCGGGGTCGGGCGGCTCGCACGGCGGCGGCGGGGCCTCCCCGCCGGCCCCGCCGGCCCCGCCGTCGCCCGCGCTGCCTCCGCCGCCGGCGCTGGCCCCACCGGCGTTGGCCCCTCCGGCGCCGCCGCCACCCGCGCCTCCCGGCCCAGCACCGCCGCCGGCGCCCTCGTCATCCCCGCAGCCAGCGCCCGCCGCCGCAGCCATCAACGCAAGCAGAGTCCAATACCCAAGCTTCATGCAATGCTCCTTCACAAGCCTCGAGGGTAGTCGCGGCCATCGCGCGCGTCGATGCTTGAATTTCACACAGCAGGTGCTTCGGCCTCGCCGTCCGCGAAGGGAGAAGGGAGCGTGTCGACGCGTCGCTTTCGTGCGCTCCCTGAGCCGGCGCTGGCGCATGATGGGGAACATGATGGGGAATGAGTGATGGCCGGCCAATGGCCGGCCATCACAGAGGCCGATCCGTCGTGGCCGCGATGGGAGATCAAGAGCTCATCGGCTGCGGTGCAGCGACGGCCAAATCCCGGCTCGAAGCGCTCGATTTGCAATTGACAGCGTGGCTCGCCTGTCCGTAAATCGATTGAATTATCTCGTGCGAGCCTTTGTCTGAGCTCAGCATCCGCTCGCGCAAGGCTGATGAGGAGGTGATGCGATGAACGGTTCGTCTGGACGAGTCCTGGTGGCCCTCTCGATCCTGGCTTCTGGTTGCGGCGAGGCCTGGCCGGTCGACGAGGAGCTGGGCGAGGCGCAGGAGGCGCTCGCGCTCTTCGCTTTCAACACGAACGCCACCAGCAACGCCACGGTGAACACCGCCAATTTGAACTTCAATCTCAGCCCCAACCGGGCCGTGATGATCGGGACGACCGGGATCGTGGGGGCCAGCGCTTCCGGCGACACCTACCTGCGCCTGTTCAGCCTCGACTCGGGCACGCCCGTGGAAGTCGCCGCGGCCAACGACGGCCCCGGGGGCTCGATGTCGGCGCAGATCCGCTACACGGCGCCGCCGACCGGCTGGAGCTTCCAGGTGCGGGCGGGCTGCGACGGCAACTCCGCGTGCAGCGGGGTCGTGGCGATCGCGCGCAACAGGTCGCTCTTCGCGTACTCGGCGAGCAACACGAGCTACGCGGCTGCGAACACGACGGATCGCTACGTCTACTTCAACGCCGGAGAGACCATCTCCTTCGGCACCTGCCCGAGCGTGCTCTACGGGGCGCGCCGGACGGGCCAGACGTACCTCCGCCTCTACGACCGGAACGGCGTCCAGGTGGCCACGGACTCCGCCGAGATCCAGGGGTGCTCCGAGATGCCGAAGACGACGCACGTGGCGGCGCTCTCGGACTACTACCTGGTCCGCGCCGGGTGCGTCGGCAGCCTGTCGTGCAGCGGGACGGTCGCGGTTTACGCCGAGTAACGCCGCGATCGCTTTGGCAACAGGGCACGGCGAGCGGCGCCCGCCGATCAGCCGCGCTCTCGCGCGGCGCGCGGCGCCGCGACAAGGGCCGGCGCCGCGGCCTCGACGGCCAGGCACGCCTCGAACCCCTCGCGGTAGCTCGGGTAGAGCAGCGCCATGCCGAGGTCGCGCTTGATCGTCGCGTTGTCCACGGCGCGGTCGTGGCGGAGCGTCTCGTGCAGGTCTTCCCGCGGCGCGCCCGCCGGCAGCTCCAGGCCGAGCCGCGCGCACAGCCAGCGGACGACCTCGATCTGCGGCACGGGCGCGTCATCCGCGACGAGGAAGGCCTCCCCGGGGGCGGCGCGCTCCAGGGCGGCGAGCGCGAGGCGCGCGAGGTCCTCGACGTGGATGCGCGAGACCACGTTCCTGCCCTGCTGGTCGCCCTCGCCGGTCATGCGGAAGTCGCCGCGCAAGAGCCGCTGGTGCAGGCCGCGGCCAGGGCCGTAGATGCCCGCCGCGCGCAGCACCACGGCGCCGCGCTCGCGGTACACGGCCTCGGCCGCGAGGCGCGCCGCGGCGCGGGGGTTGGCCGCCGACGTGGGCGTCGCCTCGTCGATGCGCCCTGTCGCGTCGCCGTACACGGCGGTCGACGAGACGTACGCGATCGCGCGCGCCCGGCGGAGCGACGGCGCGATCGCGGCGTCGGTGGCGCCGTCGGGCGGGAAGGCGACGAGCACGTCCGCGCCTTCCGGCCCGAGCTCGGCGACGGCCTCGGCCGTGAGCGCCGGGAGGACGCGCACGTCGATGCCCGCCTGCGCGAGCTCGGCCGCGCGCTCGGAGGAGCGCGTCGTCGCGACAACGCGGCCGCCGGCCGCCCGCCGCAAGCCGGCGACCACCGCGCCGGTGAAGCCGCAGCCGAGGACGAGGAGCGGGGGAGAACGATCGGTCATGGTCTTGGCGCTCTTCTACCAGCAAGCACCAGCAACAGAGGGCGGCAAGCGAGGGAGACCGCGCTGCTCCGCTCGTACGGTGGCCCGCGAGCGGCGGAAGGACACCGCTCGCGGGAGCCTTACGAGGACGAACGGGGCTGGATCCCCGTGGTCGATGGTTCGCCAGGGCAGCCTCGCGCGCGGGCCCCGCGCATGGAGACCCGGCGCTCGGGTCCGAGGTGAAGGCTCTCGAGCCTTGAAAGCGGCGGCTCGGGACCCGAGCGGGCGCTTTCAACGCCTGGAATGGGGTTTCGGGGATCCCAGCGAGCGCTCGCAAGCCTTGAAAGCGGCGGCTCGCGGGCCGAGCCGACACCTTCAAGCGTTGAAATCGCCGACTCGGCTCCCGAGTCGCCGTCGCAAGGTTTGCAGCAAGCGTTGCGGCGACCCGACCGCAGGAATCAAGCGTTGTGGCTCCAGCACACGGTCCCCGAGCTCGTCCCTGGATCCGCGCCCCTCGTAGGCCCTCGGGGAGGGGGCTCTCCGCGCGGTGCGGGAGGACGGCCCGATGTCCGAGCCACGCCGGCACGCCCTCTGCGGGGGCTGCGCGGCGCTGCTCGTCGCCGCCTGCCTCTGGGTCCGGCGCCGCCACGGCCACCGGGCCGGTGAGCGCCGGCGCCGCTTCGGGCGGTCGTCCGCGATAGGATCCGCCCGCGACCGTGGGACATCAACATCACTTCCTGTCCAGGCTCGATCGCGTCTCGCTCCCTCACGTCGAGCTCGCGCTCACGCTCTACCGCGATCACGGCCTTGTCCAGTACCTCCTCCGCTGCAGCAAGCTCCCCGACGGCGCGGAGCGGGTCGCGATCTCGCTCGACGATCCCGCGCGCGGGCCGTTCCTCGTCGTCACGCGCGAAGGTCGCTTCGTGACCTGCCTCGGCGCCGGGATGCGCGCGGGCGACCTCCCGGTCATCACCCGCGGGCAGCTCGACGGGCTCAACGAGAAGGTCGCGGATCTGCGCGCGCGCATGGCCGCGGCGAGCGCGCTCGCCGGGCCGAAGGGGCACACGGCGCAGCTCGTCGATCGCATCTTCCACGCCGGCCCGGACCTGTCGCGCGAGGAGTTCGTGGGCATCTCGGCCTTCCAGCCGCTCTTCGGCTTCGAGTTCCTGCGCGCCTTCTTCGGCGCGGTGACCGAGCTCGACGAGCTGCGCGGCGCGCTCCTCCGCATCGAGCATCCGAAGCGAGCGCTGACGCCCGTGCTCCGGCGGTACTGGGACCTGTTCTGGGCCATCGGGCACCTCGCGGTCCTCGCGTTCATGGACGGTCGCGCGCTCGTCGAGTCGCTCCCGGAGCAGCTCGATCTCTCGAGCTCCTGCCTCGCGTGGGGCGCCTCGCGCCAGGGGAGCGTCGCCCTCGCCCTGCGCGGCTTCTGGGGCGTCGCGAAGGTCGGTAAGGCGCAGCTCCGCACCTGCAAGACGGCGTTCGACGAGGCCGCGTCGCAGCTCCGGCTCGTGACCAGCGCCGGGAGCCTGATCGCGCTCGGCGTGGGTCATGCCAGGCTCCGCGCCGAGGTGCGGAAGGTGCTGTCGGCGCGGCGGGATCTCCCCGGGGCCCATTTCCCGGAGTCGCTCCTCACCCTCTTCCAGAGCACCGCCGAGGCGGCGTTCGACGAGCCCGAATCAGCGGCCACCGTGCAGCGGAGCCTCGGGGCGCGGATGGCCGTCTCGCTCACCCGCGGGCTCGCCGCGGGCGACCCGCTGCGCTTCGAGGGCGAGGGAGACGTGCCCGACGCGCTCGCGATGGCGCTTCCGGTGAACACCCGGCAGTCGTTCGTCGACGATCCGGAGGTCATGGCCCTGATGATGCTCTTCATCCCCTGGACGGTGCGCGCCGAGCCGGAGCAGCTCTTTCTCCCGCGCGAGTTCATCCGCCTCGTCCATGCCCGCTGGTCGCCGGAGGACACGATGCGGCTGCTCGCGCCGCTCCGCGAGCACTACCACCCGAAGATCGAGGCGCCCCGGCGGGAAGGACCGTCCCGCAAGGGCCCTTGCCCGTGCGGGAGCGGCGAGAAGTACAAGCGGTGCTGCGGGACGACCGCGTGAGCGGCCAGGCCACCGGGCGAGGCCTCTGGTAGCCTGGACGTCGCGGAGCGGGCGGCCGAGACGCAGCGAGCTCGCCGCCGCCGCGACGCCCTCAGCGCATGGCGGTCAACGTCTTCATCTCCTACGCTCCCGCGGACCGGTCGCACCTCGAGGCGCTCGAGGCGCACCTCGCCGCCCTCAAGCGGCAGGGCCTGGTGAGCACGTGGCACCGCGGCCGGATCGGCGCCGGCGCGGCGCGCGACGAGTCGATCGCGGCGGAGCTCTCCGCCGCGGAGGTGGTGCTGCTGCTGGTGAGCGAGGCGTTCCTCGCCTCGGACAGCTGCTACGAGCGGGAGCTCGGCGCCGCGCTGGAGCGGCATCGCCAGGGGGCGGCGCGCGTGGTGCCCGTCGTGGTGCGCGCGTGCGACTGGGAGGGCACCGCCCTGGCGGAGCTCCAGGCGCTGCCGCGGGACGGCGGCGCGGTGACGAGCTGGGCCAACCCGGACGAGGCGTGGCGGGACGTGGTCCGGGGCATCCGCGCGGCGGTGGAGGAGGCGGCCGCGAGCGCGCGGCCGGAGGCGGCGCTCGCCAGGCCAGCGATGACGGGCGCGCTCGCCGCGACGCTGCGCGAGGCGGAGGAGGCGATCCGCGCGATCGACAGGCAGATCGCCGCCGCGCAGAAGCGGCGGGTGAGGCTCCAGGCCGCGGGGGCGAGCACGGTCGAGGTGGACGAGGAGATCGTCGGCCTCCGGCGCAGGCGCCGGGAAGGCGGCCAGCTGCACGTGGGCGAGGAGCTCAGCGACGGCCGGTACCTGCTGCTGGAGCGGATCGGCCGCGGGGGGTTCGCGACGGTGTGGCGCGCGCTCGACGCGGGGCGGAGTGACCAGCCGGTGGCGATCAAGGTGCTGCACCCGAACCTCGCGGGCGACGAGGGCCGGCGAGAGCGGTTCTTCCGGGGGGCGCGCGCGATGGCGGAGCTCGACCACCCCGGCGTGGTGCGCATCCTGGAGCCGAAGGGCGAGGACGGCGGCTGGCACTACTTCGTGATGGAGCTCGTCGAGGGCGAGGACGTGTACAGCGCGGTGATCGGGAAGCGGCTGCCGGCGGAGCGGGTCGTGCCGATGCTCCTCCGCGCTGGAGAGGCGCTCTCGTTCGCGCACGGGCGGGGGCTCGTGCACCGGGACGTGAAGCCGGCGAACATCTTGCTCGACGCGGAGGGTACCCCGCGGCTCACGGATTTCGATCTGGTCTGGGCGCGCGACACGACGGGGGGCACGAAGAGCGGCGCGATGGGGACCTTCCTCTATGCGGCGCCGGAGCTCATGCACCGCCCGCAGGACGCGGACGCGCGCGCGGACGTGTACGGCCTCGGGATGACGGCGGCGTTCTGCCTGCACGGGGCGGAGCTGCCGCCGATCATGATGCGGTATCCGGGGCGGGTGCTCGAGCGGCTGCCGTGCAGCGACGCAGTGCGGAAGGTGCTGGAGCGGGCGATCGAGTTCGAGGCGTCGGAGCGTTTTCCGGATGTCGCGTCGTTCTGCGAGGCGCTGCGGGGCGCGGCGGGGAGCGGGGGCGGGGCGCCGCGGGAAGCGACTGAGAGCACGGCGGAGAGCGAGGACGGGGTGCCGCGGGAGGCGACCGAGAACACGGCGGAGAGCGAGATAGGGGCACCAGGGGCACCGTTGGTGGCGACAGCAGGCACGCAGCCGGCGCAGGACCGCCTCGCGTGGGCTGTCTGGCGCGACCTGAAGGAAGGTGGTCCTGTTCGCGATGCGATCGGACAAGCCATCCTGGAGCCGCGAGCGACGCGTGTAGAAGGTCCGGTGGAGTTGACCGCCGTGGACATCGAAGTGAACAGAGAGCAATTAGTCGTATCCGGGGACTGGAGCGCATCGTGGCCGAAGCATCCACTTCCCGGACCAGACGAGGGGCCGCTTCAGGAGCGCGGGAGCTTCCGCTGCCTCCTCGTCAGGAGGCTCGGAAGGCTCCGAGCACCGAAGGTGACGTATCAGAGCGCTTTCTTTGAAGCATTGCTACCGCTGGTGGACATCCCTGGCGGCGCGTTCCTCATGGGAAGTCCGGATGACGACACGGAGGCCCACAAGGGCGAGAGGCCCCAGCGCAAAGTGGATGTCGCACCATTTGTCATGGCCGCCACCCCCACCACAGCGGGACAGTATTCGGCAGTGCTCGGCCTCGACACCGAGAAAGATGTACGCGATCGACCGGTCGTAAACATCAGGTGGGAAGGCGCCATCGAGTTCTGCAATGCGCTCTCCCGACTGGCAGGAAGGAAGCCGTGCTACATGCTGTCTCCAGATAGCCTAGTATGGCTCGAGGACGCAGACGGCTTTCGGCTACCGGAAGAGGCCGAGTGGGAATATGCGTGCCGCGCTGGTACGACGACTCGATATTTCTTCGGCAATAGCAAGCGTCGCTTGAAGGAGTTCGCGTGGTACCGTGAATACAGGGGAGCCTCGGCTGCGCCCATGGCCCCGGTTGGTCGGAAGAAGCCCAACCCGTGGGGCCTTTACGATATGCACGGAAATATATGGGAGTGGACTTGGGACGAGTATCGGGAGCTGGGCGGAGAGGCGCCAGTCGGCCGGCACCAAGAGACGATGGTCCGTCGTCTTGGCGCCGGCACCCGGGTGGTGAGGGGTGGATCGATCATTGACGAGCCCAAGCAACTGCGCTCGGCGAGCCGAAGCGGGTACAGTGCCAGGCGTCGATACGAGATAGTCGGCTTCCGTTGCGCAGCCCCCACCCGCCGCCGGAACTGATTTTTGACGTCAGGCGCTCACCCCCCCGGCTTGCGCGTGTACCGGTGCTTCACCCCGAGCGGGAAGTACTCCGGATCCCCCGCCGCCCTCAGCGTCACCCGCGGCGCGCGCTTCCCCGCCGGCACGTAGCTCCTGAACTCGCTGTTCAACCGGACGAGGTGCTCCTCGATCGACCGCGCCGCCTCCTCGCGCCGCGCCTCGCTCTCCCCCTCCCCCGGCGCGAGCTCGACGACCACCGAGAGGTACGTGTCCCGGTCCGCGCCCTCGCGGACCTCCAGCACGAACTTCCCGGTCACCCACTCCTTCACGCCGGGCTGCTCGATGCCGACGACGACGTTCTCCGGATAGATGTTCGCCCCGAAATACGACACCGTGAAATCGGAGCGGCCGAACACGTAGACGAACGGCAGCTCGCGCGCGCCGCGCTCCCCGTCGAGCTCCCGCCGCGGGTCGAAGCCGAACCCGGCGAGCGCCGCCATCATGTCCGCGTGCGCGTAAACTCCCCCTGTGTCGAGGATCGCGTAGCGGATGAGCGGGACGCCGTTGTCGCCCGTGAAGAGGAGCGTCCCGTCACGCTGCTCGAAGTACCGCACCGCCGGGTCGTACTGCACCAGCGTCGGGAGCCGGTCCTGGCCGAAGAGGGCGCGCGCGGCGTCGGGCCTGCCAGAGAGGAACCTGCGGATCGCGACGCTGAGCGGCGTCTCGTTGCCGAGGACGCCCGCGTCCGCCGTCCCGTAGAGAGACGCCGAGTCGTAGCAGGGCGCCGTGGACCCGACGCGCTCGCCGACCAGGCTCCGCCACTCCTCGCTGAACACCTCTCCGGCCATCACGAGCTTGATCCGCAGCGGCGCCCAGTCGACCCCCCGCGCCCGGCCCGTGTCGATCACGTCCTTCAGGAAGGGCGGGTAGCCGAGCAGGACGACCTGATCGAACGCCGGCCCCAGATCGAGGACGACACGGTAGATCTCCTCTTTATTGTTGCCCGGCGTGACGACCGTGATCGGATACCCCTTCGCCGCGAGGTGACGGCAGCAAGCGGCGGTGTACATCCCGCCGACCCACGAGCCGAGCGCGAAGCACACGACGGCGAGCGTGCGGCGCGCGTCGGCCCGGAAGCTGTCGTGGAACACCTGCTCGAAGCGCCGGGCGACCGGGAGCTCGTCAGCGACAGCGCGAGGCCAGAACGTGGGCTTGCCGGTCGACCCCGACGAGACCGCGATCATGTCGCAGGACTCGACGCGCCCGCCGCGGCACAGGTCCGCGATCGGGTGTCGGAGCACGTAGTTCTGCTTCGTGATCACCGGGAGCGCGGCGAAGTCCGCCGGGGTCCGGACGGCCGCCGGATCGACGCCGTGCTCGTCGAGGAAGCGGCGGTACGCAGGGACCGTCGCGGCGACCTCGTGGAACAGCGACAGCGCGCCGGCCGCTGGATCGGCCTCGCGGTGCCGCGACAGCGCCGCGTCGAGCGGCGTGCTCAGGAAGGCGTCGATGGCCGCCAAGACCCGCCTGGTTTGCTCCTCCTGCATCGCGAGATCTCCCCTCCTTCAGGTGTTCCGCCGCGGGCTTGAGGACGGCGCAAGGCACCCCCGTCCCGCCGCCTCGCCGCGGCTCAGGTTACCTCACGCCGGGCCGGCGTTCCCCGTACCCGCCGCGCGCGCGTCGTCGAGCGACGCCGCGAGCGAGAGCTCCTCGGCGCGGCGCTCGTAGCCCGGCGGCGGCTCGGACGGCGGGTTCGCGAGCAGCGATGTGATCACCGTCTCCAGCCAGCGCCGGAGCGGCGTGTGCTGGAAGCCGAGCTCCGCCCGCGCCTTCGCGGGATCCAGCAGCGACATCCAGCGATCGCTGAACGGCGACATCGCGACCGGATCGACGCCGCGGTCCCGGAGCGCGGCCGAGGTGACCGGCACGAGGCGCGCTGGCGCGCCGAGCAGCTCGGCGACGAGCGCGAGGAGCTCCGAGAGCGTCGGCGTCTCCTCCATGCAGAGGTTGTACGCCTGGCCGAACGTCGACGGCACGAGGAGCAGCCGCGCGATCGCCCTCACGACGTCGCCGCTGTACACGTGCCGCACCGGGTGCTCGCCGCCGTCCGGGACGAGCAGCGGGCCGCCGTCGAGCACGCGCGCGATGTAGCGCTCGAGGCGCCGGTAGGGATCGCGCTCCCCGTTCACCATCGGGATGCGCAGCACCGTCGCGGGGAAGCCGTGCTCGTGCCACGCGGCCGCGAGCACGTCCTCGCAGCCGCGCTTGTCCGTGCCGTAGACCCACGCCGCGCGATCTGCCTCGTCCGCGGGCTCCGGGAGCAGCGGGCCGTCGTAATCGCGCTCGCGCGACGGCCGCGGGCACCCCTTGCGGACGAGGTACACCGATCCCGTGCTGATCATGAGGTAGTGGCCGACGCGCCCGCCGCCGAGCGCCCCGACCGCCGCGCGGCCGTCCGCGGCCGTGTACGCGGTGAAGTCCACGGCGGCGTCGAACTCGCGGCCTCCGAGCGCCTGCTCGAGGCCGCCGGCCGCGCGGTCGCAGCGGACCCGCGCGACGCGGTCGCCGAACGCGTCGGGCGTCACGCCGCGGTTCAGGAGCGTGACCTGATGGCCCGCCGCGAGCAGGCGATAGACCAGGAAATGACCCATGAAGCGGGTGCCGCCGAGCACGAGGACGCGCATGCGCGGCAAGCTACCACCGCCGCGCGCAATGCGGACGACGAGGAAGCGGTGGTGCGGCAGGCTGACGCCGCCGAGCGGCCTCGCGCGCTCGAGCCCGGACCAGGTCGCGCCGCGGCCGTGCTAGATAGCGGGCCGTGCCGTTCTCCCACATCCTCGGCCAGGACACCGCGGTCGGCACGCTCGTGCGGGCGCTCAAGACGGGCCGCGTTCACCACGCCTACCGCTTCGAGGGCCCGCCCGGCGTCGGCAAGGAGCTCGCGGCCGTCGCGCTCTCGCAGGCGCTCCTGTGCACCGCGGGCGACCCGCTCGGCTGCGGCCGCTGCGACGCCTGCCGGCGCGCGGCCGGGCGCTCCCCGGGGCGCCCCGCGTCGCCGCTCCACCCCGACGTGCAGATCGTCGCGAAGAACTTCTACCCCGCCGCCGTCATCGGCCGGAGCCGCGACGAGCTGACCGAGATCTCGGTCGACCAGGTCCGCGCCATCGTGCTCGCCCACGCCTCGTACCCGCCGCACGAGGGGCGCGCGCGCGTGTTCATCGTCCGCGACGCCGAGGACCTGAGCGTCGGCGCCGCGAACGCCTTCCTCAAGACGCTCGAGGAGCCGCGGTCCGGCACGCACTTCATCCTGCTCACCTCGCGCGGCGATCGCCTGCTCAACACGATCCGCTCGCGCACCCTGCCCGTGCGCTTCGCCCCGCTCTCCGAGCCCATCATCCGCGGCATCCTCCGCGAGCAAGGCGTGCCGGAGGAGCGGCACGACCTCGCCGTGGAGCTCGCCGCGGGCAGCGCCTCCACGGCGCTCGAGCTCGCGGACGAGGAGCAGACCGCCTCGCGCGACGCCTTCGTGAAGAGCATCCTCGCGGCCGCTGCTGCCCGGGATCTCGGGCCCGCCGTCGCGTTCGCGGAGTCGGTGGACCGCGACAAGGGCGCCCTCAAGGACGACCTGCGCGCGCTCAACGCCGCGCTCGCCCGCGAGGCCCGCGCCGCGGTGGAGGCCGATCCGCGCCGCGCCGGCCTCTCGGCCAGGCGCTACGCGGCGGTCTCCCGCGCCGTGGCGCACCTCGAGCGCAACGCCTCGCCGAGCCTGGCGATGGCGTCGCTCATCGCGGAGTTGCGCAGCGTCATCGGCTGACGGACGCCGCGAGCGCCCCGCGAGGCATGAGGGCCAGCGTCAGCCGTGGCCGTCGCTCACCCGCTCGCGGCGGCCGTCGCCGCGAGCGCCGCGCGCGGCCTGGAGAGGCCAGCGTCAGCCCTCGCCGCCGCCGCCCAGCCGCTCGTAGCCGCCTTCCTCGATGCGCCGCCCGGCCCAGGCGTGGATCCGCCCCTCGGTCGCGAGCACCACGGCCGCGTCGTACCCGCCGCTCTCGTACAGCGCGATGATCCCAGCGTCGCCCAGCGGAGGCGCGCCCTGTCCCAGGCGCGCGAGCGCCGCGGGCAGCCGCGCCCGCCGGCGCAGGGTCATGCCCGCGATCTCGAGCGTCGCCGGCGGCTCGTGCGGCGAGTCGACCGCCACGGGCGCGAGCCACAGGATCTCGCGCCGTGGCGCGGGGAACGCCGCCACCGCGCCCTGCGCCGCCCCCTCGGGCGCGAGGAACAGCGCGGCGACGAGCTCGCCGCGCTCGCGCGCGACGATCGCGCCCGTGAGCCAGCGCTCCTCGGTGCCGGCCAGCACGACGTCGCCGAGCGCGAACGGCAGCTCGTCCCAGAGCGCGTCGTCGGGGGACCGCGCCGGCTCCTGCTCTTCCTCGCCGCCCTGCCCTGCCTGCTCCTCGCGCTCGCGGCGCGCCGCCATGTAGCCCACCGTCGCGGCCACCGCCGCGGCGGCCGCCGCGAGCAGCGTGAGGCTCATCGCGCGCTCTCTCCGGGCGGCGTCGCCGGTGCGACGGCCTGCGCGAGGGCCTCCGTGAGCGCCCGCGCCCGCGCGCTCACCTCCTCGAGGGCGCGCGAGGCGGGCGTGTGCTGCTCGGGCAGCAGCGCGGCGATGATCGCCGCGGCCGAGCAGAGCGCGCCGACGTCTCGCGCCCTCTCCAGCGTGATGCCCCCGATCGCCACGAGCGGGAGCCCGGGCCGCGTCCGCTCGACCATGGCGCGCAGCGACGCGAGCCCCTCGAGGCCGACCACGGCGTCCGGGCGCTCCTTGCTCGAGGTCGCGAAGATCGGCCCCACCGCGACGTAATCGAGCGGAGCGAGCGGGTCCTGCAGCGCGGCCTCGAGCTGCGCGGGCGTGTGGGTGGACAGCCCGACGAGCAGCGAGGCGCCGGTGCGCTGCGCGAGCGCGCGCACGGCCGGCACCGGGAGATCGTCCTGCCCGACGTGCACGCCGTCGCAGCGCGCGAGCACCGCGAGATCGGCGCGGTCGTTCGCGAACAGCGGCACGCCCGCGCGCGCCGCGAGCGGCTGGATGGCGCGGAGGAGCGAGAGCGTGCGGGCTGCTCCGCCCCGCTTGTCGCGCAGCTGGATGGCCGCGGGGCGCGCGTCGAGGACGGCCTCGGCGAACGCCGCCGGATCGAGCCCGCGGCGCGCGAGCGAGTCGGTGTCGACGATGGGGTACAGGCCGCGCATGACCACGCTTCGAGCGAGGGAGAGCGCCCGGGCGCCCCGAAGGAGGCCAGGCGCGCTGGCTACGCTAAGGTTGACGCCCCCAGAAAGAAAGCGGAAGCGTTCGCTCCCGAACGGATCCTCCATGCGCACACGTCTCGTCCGGATCGCCAGTCTGTTCACGTCCGCCGCGTCGATCGCCGCGGCCGCGCTGGGGCTCGCGTCGAGCCCTGCGTTCGCGGAAGAGAAGTCGAGCCCCGCGCAGCAGGTAGAGAAGCCGGGCTCCGCCGCGGCGGCAGAGAAGCCGAAGGCTGGCGCCGCCTCCCCGTCTACAGGGGCCGGCGTCGCTGTGCCCGGGGCGAGCGCTCCGAAGGCGAACGCGAGCGCGCCCAGGGCGACTGCGGGCGCGCCCAAGGCGAGCGCCAAGAAGAAGGAGCCCGCGCCGCCCTCGCCGCCTGCGCCGGCGCGCGTCTGGCTCATCGCGCCGTCGCCGCAGGGGCCGTGGACGCTGCGGATCGACAACGCGGGGGAGCGCCCGATGCGCATCCCGGCGGACGTGCGGTTGCTGCGCCTGGAGGTCGACACGCTGAACAAGCGCACGAAGAAGACGGTGCGCTGCGCGGCGCCTGCGGGGCTGAAGCCGAGCGGTTTCCCGGAGCGGCGCGCGCTCCTGCTCCCGCCCGGGCAGTCGTACATGGAGCACTTCGACCCGCGCCTGCTCTGCTTTGGCAAGGATGAAGCAGCGCTCGCCGGCGGCTCGGTGGTGAGGGCCTGGTATGGCTGGGGCCCGCCGCCCAAGTGGTCGAGAAAGGCGCCCGCGCCGCCGTTTGCCGCCGAGTCGACGGACGATCCGCCGGCGTTCGCCCCGGCGACCGGGCTCGCGGCGCCGACGCTCGTGCTGAGCTACGGCCTGCCGGCGAGGAAGGAGTTTGCCGGGGACGAGGCTGGCGGCGCCGAGCCGCCCGCGGGCGACCGGCCAGCGCAGCCCTCGGCCGACATGACGGCTCAGCCCTCGGGTGACAAGGCTGCTCAGCCTCCGGCCGACAAGGCTGCTCAGCCTTCGGCCGACAAGGCTGCTGGCGCGGGAGCTGGGCAGCCTGCGTCGTCGGGCGAGGGTCATGGTGGTGGTTCGTCGGCCGAGCCGATCGTGGACGCCAACGCGCCTCGTTTGGAGCTCAGGAGCGAGCCCTGGTCTGACGCGTCGAGTCCGCGTTCGATCGTCGTCCGGGTGACGGCGAGGAATGCTGGCAAGCGCCCGATGACCGTCGCCATCCGGCCGCGGATGCTCGAGTTCCACGTCGCCGGCCCGAATGGCACGACGGTGTGCGAGGCGGCCCCGCCGACGGATGCGATTCCGCGCGACATGTACAGGACGTTGAAGGCGGGCGCGTCGGTTGACGTCTCGCTCCTTCTCCGGGAGGTGTGTCCGGCCGACACGTTTGCCCGCGAGGGTCTCTACGAGGTCACGGCCACGCTGCACGCGAACGAGCCTGGCACCGGCCTCCATCTGGACGCTTACACCGCGACGGTCACCGCCCCGAGCGCGACGCTCCTTCGTGTGAAGAGCGCGCCGGAGCCGTTCTATGCAGCCGCCCCGCGGGCCGTGCAGACGCCGAAGCCGGAGGCCGAACAGGAAGGCGACGACGCCGACTGACCGGCGCGCTCGCGCCGTCGTCGCCCCCCTCGCAGCACGTCGACGGCGTGAGCTTCACAGCGTCGTCCTCGAGCCGCGCCGCTGACAACGCCTCACCGCCCTCTTCTCACGGAGCGGCGCATCGACATCGAGAGGCCCCCGGCGAGGGTGCTCGTCGCGCGGGGCGGGGATGGGCTGATGTTTGAGCCCATTTGACGTCGTGTGTCCGGCGTGCGCAGCACGTCGGGCACACGGCGTCCCAGGCGAGTTCAGCCCATCCCTGCCCCGCGCGACGAGCACCCTCGCCGGGGGCCGGTGCGGCTCGGCGCTCCCTCCGTCCTAGACCGGGATGATCCCCCGCTTCTTCTCGGGCCGTTCCACCCGTTTCTTCCGCGCGAGCTCGAGCCCCCAGGCGATCGCCCTGCGTGTATCCCGCGGATCGATGACATCGTCGATGAGCCCCCACCCGGCGACCTTCATGACGTCGATGTTCTTCTGGATCATGTCCACGATCCCCTGCTTCACCTCCGCCGGCGGCGGCGCGTCTCCGAACATCTTCTTCGCCGCGATCCCGAGCATCCCCTCCGGCCCCATCACGCTGATCTCCGCGGTCGGCCAGCCGACGATGAGGTCCGGCTCGTACGCGCGCCCGCACATCACGTAATACCCGGCCCCGTACGCCTTCCGCACGACCACCGTGATCTTGGGCACCGTGGCCGCGGCCATCACGTGCAGCATCTTCGCCCCGTGGCGGATGATCCCCTCGTGCTCGACCTTCGAGCCGATCATGAACCCTGGCACGTCCTGCAGGAACACGAGCGGGATGTTGAACGCGTCGCAGATCTGCATGAACCGCGCGGCCTTGTCCGAGGCGTCCACGTCGAGGATGCCCCCCATGTGGCTCGGCTGGTTCGCCACGACGCCGACCGGCTGGCCGCCGATGCGCGCGAGGCACGTGATGATCGAGCGTGCCCACCGCGGCTTCAGGTCGAGCCGCTCGCCGTGATCGACGATCGCGTCGATCAGCTTCAGCATGTCGTAGGCGCGCCGCGGGCTCTCCGGCAGGAGGTCGAGCAGCGACTCCTCCCGCCGCTCGACCGGATCGGTGACCGGCAGCCGCGGCGGATCGTCATCGCAGCTCGACGGGAAGAACGACAGGTACCGCTTCACCGCCGCGATGCACTCCTCGTCGCTCGCGTACTCCGCGTCGCCGACGCCGCTCTTCGTCGCGTGCACCTTGCTGCCGCCGAGCTCCTGCTCCGAGATGTCCTCGCCCGTCATCGCGCGCACGAGCGGCGGGCCGCCGAGCGCCAGCGAGCCGACGTCCTTGACCATCGGCACGAAATCCGCGAGCCCCGGGATGTACGCGGTCCCCGCGGCGCCTGGCCCCACCATCGCGGCGACCTGCGGCACCACGCCGCTCATGTGGACCTGCTCGCGGAACAGGTGCCCCGACCCTGCGAACAGCGAGATGCTGTCCGGGTGCATCGAGCCGGGATCGATGCGCGCCCCGCCCGAGTCGATGAACCACACCATCGGCCAGCGCCCGCGGAGCGCCATCTGCCGCAGCCGGGTCACCTTCTCCTCGCCCGTGTGCCCGATGCTCCCGCCCTTCACGGTGAAGTCGTACGCCGCCGCGCACACCATCCGCCCGTCGACCTTGCCGAACGCGCACACCACCGCGTCGGCTGGCGGCCGGTCCTTCCCGTCGGCCCCGGCCGCGAGCCCCATCTGCGTGCCGTGCATCCCGACCTCGAAGTGCACGCCGTCGTCGAAGAACGCCGCGAGCCGCTCCCGCGCCGTCATCTTCCCGCGGGCGTGCTGCTTCGCCACCCGCTCCTCTCCGCCCATCCGCCGCACCTGCTCCCGGCGGGCCTCGAGGTCCTTCACGAGCTCTCGCATATTCACGGGCCACCTCATCCTGCGCGCCTCGCCGCCCCCGCGCGCCTCGCCTCCGTGGCGCGCGGCGGCGAGCGGCGCGCCGTCAACCGAGCGCCAGCGAGCGCCGCGGACTGCGGCGCCCTCCCGTCCTCCGCAAAGCTCTCACGCGCCCCGCTCGCCTACTTGCCCGACCAGCGGGGCTGCCGCTTCTCGAGGAAGGCCATGAGCCCCTCGCGCGCGTCGTCCGTCGCCAGGCAGCCGGCGAGCCGCTCGCGCAGGAGCGGCAGCGCCGACTCGAGGTCGAGATCGTCCTGCGCCGCGAACGCCTCCAGCCCGAGCCGCACCGCGATCGGGCTCTTCCCCGCGACGGTCGAGGTCACCTCGCCGACCGCGGCGTCGAGCGCGTCCGGCTCCACCGCCTTGTTGAGCAGGCCGCACTGCACGGCCTCGTCGGCGTCGAGGCGCTGCCCGAGGAGCATCATTTCCAGCAGCTTGCGGCGGCTCACGTGCCGCTGCAGCACCGCCATGATCATCATCGGGAACAGGCCCACGTTGATCTCGGGCGTCCCGAGCTTCGCGCCGCGGGCGCCGATGGCGAAGTGCGACGCCGCCACGAGCCCGAGCCCGCCGCCCAGCGCGTGCCCGTTCACCCGCGCCACGATCGGCTTGCTCGAGTTCGCGAGGGCGAGCAGCAGGTCCGCGTAGTCGCCCTTCGCCTCCGGCTGCGGCGCCCCCTCCGCGCCCGACATCTGCGCGAAGTCGCCGCCTGCGCAGAACGCGTCGCCCGCGCCGGTCAGCACCACGCAGCGCACCGCCTCGTCCGCCGCGCCGGCCTCGAGCGCGTGGAGCAGCTCGCTCACCATCACCGGCCCGATCGCGTTCTTGCGCCACGGGTTGTTCAGCGTGAGCCGGAGGACGCCTCCCCCGGACGCCGCCTGGACGACCGTGTACGCGCGCGCCGTCACGAGGCCGCCCCTGCCGCCGCGGCGGGCGCGTCGTCCCCTCGCAGCCCCAGGATCTGCCGCGCTTCCTCGACCGTCGCCGGCCTGCGCCCGACGTCGCGCACCATGCGCGCGGCCACCTCGCAGAGCTCGCCGTTGCTGCGCGCCATCTCGCCGTTCGGCAGGTAGAAGTGGTCCTCGAGCCCGCACCGCACGTTGCCGCCGAGCACGAGCGCCGCGGCCAGCATGCGCCACTGCCCGTGGCTGATCCCGATCACCTCCCACTCCGAGCCGGGCGGCATGATCCTGGTCTGGAGCTGGAGCGACTCCACGTGCCCTGGGATGCCGCCGAGCACGTTGACGATGAACGAGAACTGCAGCGGCGGCTTGAGGAGCCCCATGTCGATGAGCGGCCACACGCCCTGGGTGTGCCCTGTGTCGAAGCACTCGAGCTCGGGCTTCGCCCCGGCCTCGTTCATGGCGGCCAGGAGCTTTCCGATCTTCGCGTACGTGTTCGGAAACACCATGTCGAAGTCGAAGCTCTTCCGGGCGCGCGAGTACTTCGAGTAGTTCATCGTGCCCATGTTGAGGGCGGCGATCTCCGGCCGGCTCTCGCGGATGTACGTACACTGCTCGCTGACGTCCTCGAGGATGGTGCCTGTCGAGAAGTTCAGGATCACCGGGCAGCGCCGGCGCACCTCTTCCTTGATCGTCGCGAACACGGCTGGCGAGAACGTCGGCGAGCCGTCGTCGTTGCGCGCGTGGATGTGCACCGCCGCCGCCCCTGCCTCGTAGGCTCGCCTCGCCTCCTCGGCGATCTCGACTGGCGTGTAAGGGATCGCGGGGCACTGCTTGCGGCTGGCGAGCACGCCTGACAGCGCGCAGGTCACCACGCAGATATCGGGATCTCGCTCGTTCGGATTCCTCGGTTCCCCGGTGAACGTCGGCTTCTCTCTCATGGCGCCTGCCTCCCTTTTCACGTCCCGTCGCCGTCGCTCTTCTTCTGCCCGCCCTGTCCTACCCGCGAGACCACCTGCCGCTGCAGCTTCGTCAGGATCCGGAGCAGGTCGCGCAGGTCGGTCGAGCTCAGGCTGAGCAGCGCGCTCCGGAAGATCTCCATCGGCTCCACCTGGATGTCGCGGGCGAGCCGCGCTCCCTTGTCGCTGAGCCGGATGTGTACGACGCGCCGATCGGCCTTCGAGCGCTCGCGCCGCACGAGCCCTTCCCGTTCCATCCGGTCGACGATCCCGGTCACCGTGCTGTTCTGCGCCCGGATCCGTTCCGACAGCGTGGACAGCGAGAGGTCCTGAAAGGACTCGAGCAGCTTGAGGATGGTGAGCTGTGGTCCGGTGAGGCCGAACCCGCTCGCCATGCCCTTGGTGAGCCGGCGCGACTCTGTGTAGAGATAGATGATCATCTCCACGATCGCGTCGATCTCCGGCCTCTCCGGCGGCGGCAGGGTTGCAGTCACGATGCTTCGTGTACGAAATATTCGCTCCCGAAGCTCGCGTCAAGCTCCGCCGCATTCGTACCGTGTGGACGCACTCAACCGTCGAGCGGGTGCATTGCCGCTCACCCCCGACTCGCCGTCAGGCTCGAGGGCGCGCGGCGCGAGGATGTGCTGGCGCTCGACCTCTCACCGCCCCTCGACTGACGTCAGGCCCCCGGAGAGGGAGCTCGTCGCGCGGCGCGGGGACGGGCTGGCGTTCGACCTCTCACCGCCCCTCGACTGACGTCAGGCCCCCGGAGAGGGAGCTCGTCGCGCGGCGCGGGGACGGGCTTGGCGTTCGACCTCTCACCGCCCCTCGACTGACGTCAGGCCCCCGGAGAGGGAGCTCGTCGCGCGGCGCGGGGACGGGCTGATGTTTGAGCGCAATTTACGCCCTGTGTCCGGCGTGCGCAGCACGTCGGGCACAGGGCGTCCCACGCGAGTTCTGCCCGTCCCCGCGCGGCGCGACGAGCTCCCTCTCCGGGGGCCGCCCGGCTCGGAACGCGGCCCTACCCCTGCTTGGCCCGCCGCTTCCCCCGCCGCCCGTCCGCCCGGATCTCCCGGATACACCACCGCAGCGCCTCCTGGAGGTCCCGGTGCACCTGCACTGACGAGAGATCGATCCCGAGCGACGACGCCGTCTGCGCCACCTGAGGCTGGACTCCGGCCACCACCCCCTGCGCGCCGAGCAGCTCGATCGTCTGCAGCATGCTGATGAGGTGCTGCGCCGTCGTCGAGTCGACCTGTTCGACCCCGGTCACCTCGACGATCGCGTACCGCGACTTCGTCTCGACGATCGTGTGCAGCAGCTTCTCCGTGATCTCGGTCGCCCGGTGTCGATCGATGCTCCCCACGAGCGGCAGCACGAGCACGCTGTTCCAGACCTGGATGATCGGCGTCGACAGCGTCTCGATCGCGGACTCCTGCCGCTCGATCACCGCGCGCAGCGACTCCTGCTGCTCGACCACCGCGCGCAGCGACTCCTCGGCGCGCATGCGCTCCAGCGTGATCGCGAACATCTCGCCGACGACCTGGAGCAGCGCCCGGACGCTCTTGTCCCACGCGCGCTTCGACCGCACCGCGTCGATGCCCACCACGCCCACGAGCCGGCCCGCGTACGCCGCCGGCATCCGCACGAGCGACGCGATCCCGCGCTCCATGAAGGCCCTCCGCTCGCTCGCGGCCTCCTCGGGCAGGTCGGCCACGCGCGGCACGTCGCACACCTCGAGGCGGAACAGCTTCTCGACGAGCCACGGGTACACGTCCCGCGAGACGACCGCCCGCTCCTCGAGCAGCGACGGGATCCCCTCAGCGCACCACTCGTGCGTGTTCAGGAACCGCCGCCCGTCCTCCGAGAGCAGGAACAGGCTCGTCCTGTCGGCGCGCAGCGCCTTGCCGAGCTCCGCGAGCGCCGACCGAAAGCCGCGGTCGATGTCCGCGAGCTTCACGTTGATGAAGTGGGACGAGATCGACGCGACGAGCATCTTCGTCTCGATCCGCTGCATCAGCGCCCGCTCGACGCGCTTCTGCTTCCCCACGTTGCGCGCCCAGGCGTAGATGAGCCCCTCGCCCGGCACCGAGAGCAGCGACCACGACAGCCACACGTAGAGACCGCTCCTGCTCCTGCAGCGGTTCTCCAGCCCGAGCGTGACGGGCCCCTGCCGGAGCCGATCCATCTGCTCCCGGGTCGCGGCGACGTCGTCCGGATGCACGAAGTCGAGGAGATCCCGGCCGATCAGATCCTCGCTCCCCAGGCCGAGCGTGCTCTCCCAGGCGCCGCTCACGCGCAGGAACGACCCGTCGATCCGCAGAACACAGAGCGGATCGGGGCATACAGCGAAGAACCTCTCCACGTCCGCTTCGTTCGCAGGTGCGCGCATGGCCGGTCGTCTTCAGCAGCCCACACCCCACGGTTACGGCTCTTTGACGTCCTCGAACGTCGTCCGCGCGGCCACGTGCTCCTCGTTCAGGTTGAGCAAGATCGGCAGGGTCTCGTGCTGCCAGTCGTCGTCGAGGATCCTCCGCACGGTCACCCGGCCGGGCACCAGGTTGTACACGGCGTCCACGATGTCCATGATGACGTAGAAGCCGTTCGAGTTGCAGAACCGCATCTTCACGAAGTCCATCACGGTCGACGTGATCGGGTGCTGCGGGAGGACTCGCGCCAGCTCGTCGAGGTAGCTGGACAGGTACCGGTACGGGTTGTCGATCCGGATAGCGCCCTCGAAGGTCAGGACGAGGCGGTTGTCGTCATCGAGCCGGGCGACCGACTGAAAGACGCTCAGCCCGCCATCCGTGATTTCTCCATAGCTGAGAGCCTTCATACGCGACCTTTCGTGGAAAACATACGCAGCCTTTTCAAGGGAAAGTAGCCTGGACGACGAGGATTCCATCGACGTACTGCGTCGAGAGATGGAATTTGTTCTCTGCTGTCAGCCGAATGAGGCCGAGGCCGCCCCTGCGCCGGTCGTTGCGCCGCTCGCGCACCGTCCTGGCGAAGAGCTCCCTCGGGTCCTCCGCGGCGAAGATCTCGTCGAATACCGCCTTGACGGTTCGGTATTCTTCCGGCGTAACGCGGTTAGAAACCTTGATGAGTAGCCGGTCCGGGTCGATGCTCAGGTCGAGCCGGACTTCGCTTTCGCGCTCTGTCCCGTGCTGGATCACGTTGGTGACCAGCTCGGTGACCACCACGTTGACCTTCTGGCAGATCCGTCTGGGATAGAACCTTACCAGCAACGCGTCCAAAAAGTTCGCAAGCAGGCCGGCCACGTCGCCCGTGATGTGATCGATCGGAGATATGTATATCGATGCACCGACCGACGTCTGCGAATGATTCTTCTCGGGCTTCATCAGGCGCACCTTCGCAGGATGATCAGTGTGATGTCGTCGGCGTCCGCCACTCGGAACCGCGTGTAGTCCTCGATGCACCGGTCGAGGATCACCTGCACCGGCTCCTCGCTGTGCTTGACGACGATTTCGTTGAGACGTTGCACGGAATATATCTCCCCGCTCGCGTCCTGCGCCTCGAACATCCCGTCTGTGTACAAGGCGAGGACGTCATCCTCCTCGAACGGCAGCTCGAACTCGTGAAACGGCTTGATGCGAAGACCGATGAAATTGCTCACCCGATTGAACGAGCGAGGCGTGCCTCGACGGACCAGGAGTCCGTAGCCTCCGCCGGACACGTAGCGGAGGAATCGGTCAGTAAACATGACGAAGTTCACCGTCGCGTACCGGCGGACCTCCCGGAGGAACGAGTAGGCGCTCCGGTTCACCCAGTCCACGATCGCCCCCGGGCTGTCGAGCCGTTTGGTGGCGTGGGCGAACTGGGCTTTGAGAAACGCCATGATGAGCGCCGACGATACTCCGTGACCCGATATATCGTAAACCCCGATCGCGTGGCGCTCGCCGGGAAGATAGAAGAAGTCGTAGTAATCCCCTCCCACTTGCGCGAGCTGCTTGTGGAAGATGGCCATGTCGAACGCCGAGGCGATGGCGCCGCTCGCCTCGGGGAGCAGCGCGCGCTGCACCTGCCGCGCCACCGCCAGGTCGTCGTCGATGGCCCGGTTGTACCCTTCCAGCTCGTTCTCGATGCTGGTCGCGTGCTCCAGGATCGCCTCGTGCACCAGGGAGAGATCGTCGAAGTCGAGCTTCAGCTTATCGACGTACTCCAGGAGCGCGTTGCAGCGCTCCATGAAGTCTGTGAAGTTCCCCTCGTCGCGTAGCAGCGTGTTCCACGCCTGCCGCTCCTTCACGATCGCCCTGATGGCATCCAGATTGTTCTGCTTCTGTATGAAGCCTCTGGAGTGCATCGAGCTGAGGTCCTTGGGTGCAGTCATGGATCGACCTGGACGCGATTCGGGTTGGACGGAAGCTCCCATCCGCTCTCAATCACAGAGTATCATCTCGAAGTTCTGGTTGAACTTCTTGAGGTTCGGCAGCGACTTGCCCTGCCACGGGATGGACTTCGACCCGCGGACGATCAGCTGGAGCTCGCCCTTCTTCCGGGTGGCGATCGCGAACTTGTAGAGGACGTTGATCCCCGAGCTGTTCAGGAAGTTCAGGGCCCTGACGTCGAGCGTGATGGTGGGAGGATTCGTGGCCAGGACCTTGTCGAGCAGCTCCTCGATGGGGGCGTACTCGGTGGTGCCGCCAAGACGAAGGATGCCTTCCAGGTACACCACCACCTCGGAGGGATCGTACCAAACCCGGTAGTTGCCACCTTTGATTTCCATTCTCGACCTTTCGTTCAAAATAGGAATCCTGGCCATCGTCTTGATGCTGAAGCTGTTGACCGAGATCGGGTCCAGCTTCCATCCAAGACTGACACCATAATCGTTCATGATGATGAGATAGCCGAGCCCCGAGCCGGCGTTCTCTGCGTCCTCGGCGTTGGCCTCCGCCTGCCGCCGCAGGAGCTCCCCAGGGTCCTCCTGCGTGAGCTCGAGGAGCTTCTCGCGGAGCGAGGGGACAGCGGCGTTCGTGATCTGGTTGCTGACGAGGCACACCAGATCCTCACGCCCGATGCCGACGGTCACGGTGATGTCACCGTGCTGATTGAACTTGACGGCGTTCTCGACCAGCTCGTTCAGGACGTACCCGATGGCGCCTGAGACTTCGTCACGGCTGATGAGCCTGTCTTCACCGTCGATCTCCGGGAAGAGCTCGCCGAAGTACTCGGCCATGAAATTCGCCGTCAGGTTACAAAGGCTCCATCTCACCGCGAACGAGTCGGGGTACAACGTCAGCGACATGTGCTCGCTGAACGAATCGTCTAAAGAGTAGACGCCGATGATTTCGCTCATGGTAATGCCCAGTCTCCCCCTTGCTCATACCCTCTTAATGACAAGTACCGTAATGTCATCATGGATCTTGTTGTAGCCTACGTGCGCCAAGACGTCCTCGATGATAGCGTCCTTGATCTCCTTGGAGTTTCTCTCGTGGTTCCGCGAGATCACCTGACACAGCCGGTCGATGCCGTACTGCTCCTCTGAAGAGTCCTCTGCCTCGGTGATGCCGTCGCTGAAGAGCGTCACCACGTCCCCGGCCTCCAGCGCCACCTCGATGCTGCCGATGAAGTCGCTGATATCCAGATCGATGCCGATCGGCAACCCGAGCCCCATCGTCTCGACACGATCGAGCGTCCCGTCCTTCCGGACGATGATCAGGTCCTCGTGCTGGCCCGTGAGCTGGAGCTGGCCGTCGCTGTAGTCGAGCAGGGTCAAGGACAGGTTCTTGTCCGAGCGGATGCGCTGGATGTTCTGGTAGATGACCTTGTTGACGATGCTCAAGAACTTCTTCGGATCCTTCTCGTTGGCCGCGAGCAGCGTCCGGACGGCCGTCTGGACCATCAGCATCAGAACGCCGCTCTCCAGCCCGTGGCCGGTGACGTCGCCGATGCCGATCTTGACGAGCCCGTCGCTCCGGAGCACGTCGTAGTAGTCCCCGCCGACCTCGTCGGCCGGGGCCATGTAGCCGGCGATGTCGAGGCCCGGGATCTCCTGGAGCTCGCTCGGCGCCGGGAGCACCATCAGCTGGAGCTGGCGCGCGACGTTCAGCTCGGCGCCGAGGCGGATGTTCTCCTGCGCGAGCTTCGCGTTCAGCTCGCTGATCTCCTCGTTCGCCTTCTCGAGCGCCCGCGTCCGCTCGCCGACGAGCTCCTCGAGGTTGTTCGTGTAGGCCTCGATCTCGCTCGCCATCTCGTTGAAGGCGACGCCGAGCTGCCCGATCTCGTCCGCGGAGTTCACCTCGATGCGGACGCCGTAGTCGCCCTCCCGCATCCGCGTGGCGCCGGACGACAGCGCGACGAGCGTGCCCGTCATCCGGCGCGACACGAGGTAGACGCCGATCATGAGCACGAGGAGCGACGCGATCGTCGCCACCACCTGCTGCGTCACGATGCTCGTCCGGCTCTGCTCGATCGCGGCCTGGGCCGCGACGAGCGACGCATAGAGCTCCTTCTTCGGCACGACGAACGCGAGCGTCCAGTTCTCGCGGGCGATGTCCGCGCCCGGCCCCTTCCACCCGTTCACGCCCGCGAGCTGCTGCAGCGCGATGATGTGAGCCTCGCCGCCGATGCTGATCTCGTGGTAGTCGATGCTCTCGTTCTGCGGCAGCGACAGCGCGGCCACGGCGGGCTCCGAGCTGTCCTTGAGGTGCCGCTGGAGGGCGGCGACGCCCTCGGACTTCTGCCCCCCGGAGTCGGACCGGAGGCGGAGCACGCCCGCGCCGGCCTCGTTGATGGCGAGCACGTTGCCGTCCGACTGCACGAGGAACGCGAAGCCCGACTGGGCGAGCCGGACGTCCTTGATCGACTCGATGAGCTGCCCGAGGGTCAGGTCGAGCGCGGTGGCGCCGGCGAACGCGGTGCGCTCCTTGTTCCACAGCGGGTGGAACGCGGTGATGACCATGCCGCCGCCCGCCGACTCCTCGTAGGGCGCGAGCACGGTGATCGTGGACTTGAGCTTCTTCAGCTGCTCGGGGTCCTTGATCCACTTCCCCCAGCTCTCGACGAGGTTCGGGAAGAAGAAGTCGTACCAGTTCTTCTCGTTGTGGCCCGGGTACAGCTTGTCGAAGCTCGACCCCATGTCGGCCCACGGCGCGACGCGCACGTAGGGCGCCGTGTGGGGGCCCACGTAATAGACCTGCAGCTTGTCGGAGCCGTACTTCTTGAACGCCGGCAGGACGAGGTTGAGCAGCGAGGTGTCGTCGACCGAGGCCTGCACCTCGGGCAAGATCGTGCCCTTGTTGCCCAGGTAGCCCCAGACGGCCACCCCGGTGGGCTCATCAGGCCGGTTCTGGTACCAGTTCCCCTCCGGGTTGTAGACCAGGTCGTCGTGGAAGAACGGCATCGTGGCCGCCTTCTCGAAGAGCGGCTTCAGCTCATCTCCGCGGTCGATCATCGTCTGGGCGATGCCCGACAGGATCTCGAGATCCGCGTAGGCCTGGCCGAGCACGAAGTTCGTGTGCTGCGCCTTGTCGGCCAGGTGGTTCGTGAGGTATTCGCGGTTGGCCGCGTTCAGGCCCGACTCGATCTCGTACGCGGACTTCCCGCTCAGCGTGTGCATGCCCTGGCGGGCGATGACGACGTTCAGCAGCGCGCCGATCAGCACGCTGAAGCCCGTCACGAGCAGGAATTTCGTGTTGAACTTCTTGAATCTCGCGAACACGCCGGACAGCTCGGGGCCCTTGCGCGGGTCCTGCGGAGATTGGACGTCGCTCACCGAAACTCTCCCGTTCCGGAGCCGTTCTCAGCGCCGCCGCGCCCCTTCCCGCGCTGGGTTGAGCGATCGGTATCGTACTTGTCGATGAGCGGCTTGCGGCCCGAGCCGGCGTAGATCGGCCACGACGCGTAGCCCTTCGGGCTGTAGATCGCGTTGATGTGCGCCTTCAGGCCGGTCGTGATGTCCTGGTGGATGTGGGGCTCGGCGCGCGCGGTCTCGGCGACGTTCGCGGTCGAGACGATCCAGCTCTCGACCACCTTCGCGAAGTCGCCCCGATCCGTGTTCATGTTGTCGATCGCGATGAGGCTCCCCTTCGTGTCCTCCAGCCCGGCGTCCTCGAGGATCTCCATCGTCCGCACGCCGATGTCGAAGTCCATACCGACCATGCGGCTCAGCTCGAGGAACCGGCCGTAGCCCATGCGGACCACGTCCTGCTCAGGGTAGCCGGTCGTGCATGACATCATCTCGTTGGTGATGTAGATCCTCCCCCCGGGCTTGCAGATGCGGACGAGCTCCTGCATGATCTGCTCGGGCATGTGGAAGACCTGGAGAGCCAGCCGGCACGACACGAAATCGAACGAGTTGTCGGGCAGGAGGAGGGCCGCCGCGTCGCCGTACTGGTACTCGACGTTGTCGAGCCTCAGGCTCTTCGCGACCGACTGGGCGTAGCGCAGGAACGCCCGGGAGTGGTCGATGCCGAGCACGTACTCCACCTTGAACTCGTCGCTCAGCCGGATGCCGAAGTCGCCCAGCCCGCACCCGATGTCGGCGACCCGCATCCCCGGGAGCAGCCCGTGCTTGGAGATGATCGACCGCTCGTGCTCCCAGACGATCTTCTCCTGGGTGCGTAGCACCTTGAGGAAGTCCTCGTCCTCGATCACCTGCTGGATGGGGTAGAGCGACTTGTCGTAGATGACGACGGAGACGTTCGGATACAGCTGCTCTATCACCTGGAACTTGCGGATGGCCCAGGGGATGACGCTGGAGATGATGAGCTTTATCTTGAGGTTGGGGCGCGCGTCGACAGCCCAGCGTACGAACCTGTTGATCTCCAGGAACGCGATGCTGTTCATGTACTTGAGGCGCTTGAAGTCGAGACACAGCTCTGCTCTGGCGTTCTTCGCCGCCGCTTCGAGCGTCGCCCGGATGGCCTTCATGTGGTCGCCGATGAAGGGCCGCAGCATCCCGGCGAAGGCGACCTGCTGGTCGTCCTCGTCGACGCGGATGCTGAAGCTCACAGACGAGCGCCACGAGGAGATTTCCCCGGAAGACGAGGGGGGCACTACGGACTCGTAAGAAGCTACAGCGCACATGTCTCATCTACCTCAGTGAATGGAAACTCGATCGACAGGTTCAACAAGTTTCCATTCTTGGGTTTATCGATATTGAGCCTGGATCCGTAGACGACCGCCAGCTCGAGCAGCCCCAGCAAGCATATCTCCTCCTGCGTCGCGTCGTGCTCGAGCCGCTCGCGATACCAGCCCATCGGGTCCGGCTGATTGACGAGCTCGGCTGCATGCGTGTAGAACTGGAGGCTCTCGTCGTTGACGGGGACCTCCGCCTGCACCACGATGCGGTCCTGCTGGCGCTGGAAGGTGAGAGTGATGTCGCCTATACGCTCGTGGTTACGGTAGATTGCCTCGATGAGCTCGTTGAAGAACGTAGAGAGCAGAGTCGCGTAACGCTCGGCGTCCCCTTCGTTTGCGCTCGCAAACCTGGCAAGATAGTTTGCGAGTTGATGGCAATGGCTCCAACGCTTGCTGAAACCGGATGCGGAGAAGTTCGCTGAGATGATCATTCCGGTTAGATTGGCAACCGGGGCCGGTCGCAGCGTCGGAGCCGTGTCGGCCTGCTTGGAAACGGACATCAGAGCCTCGACGATTGGGTCACAGGAGAGCCATAGGTAGACTACCCGGATCGAGGGCGCCCCGTCGAGTGGAACGCGCGGCCTCCTGCACGTTTCCCCCAACCTTGTTGCCGGCCGTACCGGGCCGAGCACAGCACCCGGGCACCTCTCATGCCACGTTGCAGAGGATGGCTGTAACACGAATGACACTGGAAAAAAACACTACATGGACTTTCATGTATGCGCTTGTGTTCAGGCATCGGCCCGGCCCGGGGCGCGGCGGTCGGTGATACCGAGGATCCTCTGCATAATCCAGAGCATCCGCGCTGCGCAGCACCCCGGGCGCCCCCGGCGCACGGCACGGTCAGTTTTCCAGAGCCCCCCCTCCTGACCTGCTGCTCAGGGTGTAATTCATATTACACCATTGCCCCTGCCGCGACGACGGCGGTACGATCCCCCGCGCCGCCGCGCCCGGGAGCAAGGGATTGTGAGCGACGAGGAAGAGTCGGGGCGGGCTCGCGTCTGTCAATCATTTCTCGTGACCGGACGCAAGACGTGAATCTGCACTCCCGCTCCGGTGTGTAGTCGCGGACGGACGCGTGTTCGCGCCGCCTCACCGGCGGTCAGCGCAGCTGCGTTCGCTCGAAATTAGCAAGCAAGTACGACGGGTTACTCGGCCGTTCAGCGTTGGCTTCGCCGCTCGGGACGCGCGGGCTCCCGCGCGCTGGACGTGTCCGCTGCTCCGCAGGCGCTCGCCCCCTTGGTCACCTCTGCTCGCCGCGCCGGCCCACTCGATGGGTGAGCGGGCTCCACCGATACGCATGCTCCATCTCTCCGTCATCGAGCGCGCCCAGGCGCCACCGGAGGATCGCGGCCGCGAGGCGCCGCTGCCGCGACGCTCCGCGGCGGGCGCCGGCGCCGGCGCCGCGACTGACGACGGGCGGGGCGTCCTCCTGGACGCAGCCTGCCCTCCTCGACGCAGCCTGCCAGCGCGCTCGGCCGCGAGCGGTCGCGCCCTCGGCCGCTGTATCGGGCGGACGGGGCCGCGCGAGGCTCCCGCGAGTGGCGCGAGCCGCGGTGTGCGCAGGCGTCGTGTAGGGGAGGGGGACTGCGCCGATCGAGGCGCGTCTCCAGGCCTCATGAACCGCTGGAGTCGGCCCAGCGAGATCAGGCTTGACACGCAACCTCGGCGTGCGCTGGGCTCGCCGGCGACTCCGGCCGCGGCGCCGCCCGGCGACGGCTCGAGTCGCCGCGCGCCGGCGAGAGACCTCATGCCCCGCGCAGGGCTCGGCGACCTGCGTTGGCCCGCGGGGCTGCGCGCGGGCGGACGCGCGCCGCGTGGCTGGCCGCCGCGCGCGGCCAGCGCGGTTGTCTCACGCCGGCGTCACGCCGGTGTCATCGTGGCGCGGCGCCGCGCCGCTCGATCGCGTCGAGCTCGTCCATCACCGCCTTCACGCGCGGATCGGTGGGGTCGGCGGCGCGCGCCTTCTCGTAGGCTGCGCGCGCGTCCTTGAGCTGGCCCGACTGCGCCAGCGCGTTGCCCAGGTTGATCCAGGCGCTGCCGAGCCGGTCGTCGAGCTTCAGCGCCTCGCGGTAGAGCGCGATCGCCTTCTGCAGATCGCCGCGGAGGTGGTGCGCATAGCCCAGGTTCGAGCGGTAGGTGGCGCGCGTCGGCTCGCGCGCCACGGCCGCCTCGAGGTACGGGACCGCGCGCGCAGGATCGTTCGCGGCGAGCAGCGCCGTCCCGAGATCGTTTTGCAGGCGCGCGTCGGCGGGCGAGAGCTTCGCGGCGCGCTCGTACGCGCGGATCGCGTCGGCCGTCTTCCCCGCGGCGAGCAGCGCTGTCCCGAGGTTCGCCTGCCGCTCGGCGTCGCCGGGCGCGAGCTCTGCCGAGCGCGCGAGCTCGCGGACGGCGTCCTGCAGGTTGCCGAGCGCGAGGTGCGCCACGCCGAGCGCGGACCGGGCCTCGGCGTCGCTCGGGGCGAGCTCCGCGGCGCGCGCGAGCTCGCCGAGCGCCGCGTCGGCGCGGCCGAGGACGAGGTGCGCGCGGCCGAGCTCGAGGTGCGCGGGCGCGTAGCCCGGCTCGAGCGACGCCGCGCGCTTCAGCTCCGGGATCGCGGCGAGCAGCGTCCTGTCCCCCGGAGCTCCGTTGTACTCCGCCGACACGCCGGCCCTCGCGATCGCCGCGCGCTGGGCGCCCACGATCGCCGCGGCGTCCCTCCTGTCGAGCAGCGCGGCCGCGCGATAGGCCCTCTCCGCGGCGGGGAAATCGCCTGTCGCGTACGCGGCGTCGCCCTCCTCGAGCTTCCTGTCCGCCGCCGTGCCGGTCCCGCGCGCGACGCGCGGAGGCGGGCTCGCCGCGGCGCCCTCGCTCGTGGACGGCGCGTCGAGCGGGACGCCCGAGCCGGCCTGCGCCTCCGGCGCTGCCGCCGCGCCCGGCGCTGCCCCGACCCCGGCAGGCGGCGCGGTGGTCGGCGCGGCGGTCGCCGCGGGCGTCGGACCGAGCGGGGCGGACGGCGCGGGCGGCGGGGCGGACGTCGCGGGCGCCGGCGCGGCGGCGCAGCCGGCGAGCGCGAACACGAGCGCGAGCCGGCCGATCGATCCGCTGGAGCTCACAATTTGTACGGGGTCATCGCGTGCTCCTTGCCGTCGTACCGGAGCAGCACAGGCTTGTTATCCATCCTGGTCGCGACGCCGACCGGGCGCTTCCAGCACCGCACGAGCGCGACGAGCGTCTCGCGCGCGTAGTCCGCGCGCAGGTCGAAGCCGCCGTGCACGTGCTCGAGCAGGAGCTCCCCGCGGTTGCCGTAGTTGGCGTCGACCACGCGGATGTAGGGATCGCCGAAGTTCGTGAGCTGGAAGAGGAGCTTCTCCTTCACCTCCTTGAACTCGCGGCTCTCGATCTCGAACCTGTCGTTGCGCCCGGAGAAGCCGAACGTGTACATCTTCTGATCGATGACGAACTCCGGCGTGAGGAACTCGTCGATGAAGGTCACGTCGTTGTAGAGCGCGCGCACCTGGAAGATCTTCTCGCGGCCGAGGCCGAGCCGCATGTCCCAGGTGCGCTTCGCGTCGAGGTCGGTGCACTCCTCCCACTCGCGGCCGAAGCGGCCCTTGTTCCACCGGTCCTCGATGTAGCGGTAGAGCTCCACGCCGACCTTGTACGGGTTGAAGCGCCCCGGCGCGGTCGCCATGACACCGGCGTTGTTCTCGGCGTAGTCGATGATCTCCGACGCATCGAGGACCTTCTCGGTCATCATCTTCGAGTGCCAGTACGAGGCCCAGCCCTCGTTCATGATCTTCGTCTGCCGCTGGGGCACGAAGTAGTAGGTCTCCTCGCGGATGATCTCGAGCACGTCGCGCTCCCACCGGTCGAGCGGCGCGTGATCGAGCAGGAACTTGAGCACGTCCCGCTCGGGGCGCTCCGGCACCTTGCGCTCCGGCTTCTTCGCCTCCTGCCGCTTCTTGCGCTGCGCCTCGAGGATCTCCTCCGGGTTGATGAAGGAATCCATGTATTCCTTCGCCCGGAGCTTGTAGGTGTCCATCGGCTCTTCCGTGGGCTCCTCCTCCTCCCTGGGCGCGGGGCGGCCGGTGAACGGGGCCCACGGGTCGATCAGGTTCTCGAGCGACAGGCAGTGGTCGATGAACGCCTCGACCTTGTTGATGCCGTGGCGCTCGATGTGGCGCGCCACGCGCGCGCCGTGGTTCGCCATCTTGTCGATCCACTTGCGATCCGGGTCGTAGTCGTCGCTCCGCCGCACGGGGTCGACGATCGGGCCGCGGTGGTCGAGGTCGGTGGACCGGAAGCAGAAGTTGTTCTTGAAGAAGTCGACGTGCCCGAACACGTGCGCCATCACGAGCTTCTGGTCGGTCAGCGAGTTGCCCTCGAGCAGGTAGGCGTACGAGGGGTTGTTGTTGATGACCATCTCGTAGATCTTGGAGAGGCCATACTCGTAGCTCTTCGAGAGCTGCTCGTACTCCATGCCGAACCGCCAGTGCGGGTAGCGGCTCGGGAAGCCGCCGTACGCGGCGATCTCGTTCATCTGGTCGTACGTCAGCATCTCGAAGATGACCGGGAAGAAATCGAGCCCGTAGTCCTGGGCGATCTTCTCGATGCGCTCCTTCTCGGTGCGCAGGTAGCGGGGGAGCGCGGTGTTCAGCGCGAACTTGCTCATACCGCTCTACTTCCCCTTCCCCAGGAAATCCTTGATGCTGCCCACGATGGCGTCCTTGTCCCTGATCTCGCTGACCACGACCCGCTCGTCCTGAGAGAAGTGCTCTTTCAGGTCCTTGATGAACTGACCCGAGCCGTACGGGCTCTCGACCTGACCGTAGGCGAACATGTTGACCCGCGGCAGGATCTGGGTCTTCAGCACGTCCACGCAGGAGAGCGTGTCGTCCATCGACCAGTTGTCGCCGTCCGAGAAGTGGAACGGGTAGATGTTCCACTCTGCCGGTGGGTAATCGTTGTCGATGATCTGCGAGCAGAGCTTGTACGCGCTCGAGATCATCGTGCCGCCGGACTCGCGCGTGTGGAAGAACGTGTCCCGGTCGACCTCGCGGGCGATCGCGTCGTGGATGATGAAGCGCGACTCGAGGCCCTTGTACTGGCGGGTCAGCCACGCATCGAGCCAGAACGACTCGATGCGCACGATCTCCTTCTGCTCGTCGCCCATCGAGCCGGAGACGTCCATCATGTAGATGATGACCGCGTTCGCGACGGGCTCGGTGATCGTCTTCCACGAGCGGTAGCGCTTGTCGTCCGGGATGGGGACGACGACCGGCGCGGTCGGGCGGAACGTCCCGCTCGAGATCATGCGCTTCAGCGCCTCGCGGTACGTCCGCTTGAAGTGGCGGAGCGACTCCGGGCCGACCCGGCGGATGCCCGAGTAGCGGTCGTGGGCGTTCGAGATCTTGCTCTTGCCCTTGTCCTGGATGTCCGGCAGCTCGAGCTCCTCGCCGAGGATGCCGGCGAGCTCCTCGAGCGTGACGTCGACCTCGAGGAGGTGGTCCCCCTCGCCGCTGCCCGCCTGCCCCTGCCCGGGCTGCTTGTCGTCCGAGCCCCCCACGGGATCGCCGGGGTTGCCGTCGCCCTGCCCTACGCCCCCGCGCTGCTTGTCGCCGAAGCGGAAGCGCGGGATGTCGATCTGAGGAATGGGAATCGAGACGAGGTCCTTTCCCTTTCGCCCGATGAGCTCGCCTTGCGAGATGTACTTGCGGAGGTTCTCGCGGATGCGGCCGCGAACGATCTGACGGAAGCGCCCGTGATCCTGGTCGATCTTCAACGACACGCTGGCGAGTGTAGCATCGGAAGCGGTCTCCGGTCCGCACGTTCGGCGGGCCGCCGGGGTCCAGCGCGCCGTCTCCTGCCCCACCGTCACGCCCGCCCGTCGTGAACTGAGCTCATGGTAGCCTCAGGGACGTGCTTCCCCGAGCGGCGGCTCTCCTCCTTGTGGTCCTCGCGGCCCTCGCGGCCCCCCTCCTCGGCTGCGGCTCCCGCGAGCAGCTCGTCGGGCTGCCCGAGCCCGCGGGCGCGGGGGGCGCCCCGGACGCGCCTGTGTGCCGGGAGGACGGGCTCCCCTGCCAGAGCGCGGCGGACTGCTGCAGCGCCGCGTGCGCGCAGGGGATCTGCGGCGGCGGCAGCTGTGCGCGGGATGGGACGCCGTGCGCCGCCTCGAGCGACTGCTGTACCGGCCGTTGCACCGAGGGGATCTGCGGGCAGGGCTGCTCCCCCGACGGCGCGGCCTGCGAGGGCGCGGCGCAGTGCTGCGCCGGGGTCTGCGCGGGAGGGGCCTGCGGGGAGCGGTGCTCCCCCGACGGGGGCGCGTGCAGCTCCCCGGAGCAGTGCTGCTCGCGGAGCTGCGTGGACGGCGCGTGCGCCGCGGGCTGCACCCCGAACGGCTCTCTCTGCGTCGGGGCCCCGTGCTGCAGCGGCATCTGCGTCGAGGGCATCTGCCTCGATCCGTGCGCGCCGGACGGCTCCGCCTGCAGCGCTGGCGCGGACTGCTGCAGCCAGCGCTGCAACGCGGGCGTCTGCGGCGGGTGCAGCCCCGACGGGGACGCGTGCGGCTCGGCCGACGCGTGCTGCTCCGGCGTCTGCGAGCAGGGCGTCTGCGGGGGCGTGGCCTGCTCGCACGCTGTCTGCGCGGTCGGCGAGCCGCTCGAGGTGGGCTGCAGCGACTGCGCGGCGGAGATCTGCCGGTTCGACCCGCTCTGCTGCACGATCGGGTGGGACGAGGCCTGCGTCGACGCGGTCCCCGCGCTCTGCGGGCTGACCTGCGGCGCGTGCGCCGAGGACGGCGACGCGTGCACGTCGGGCGCGGCGTGCTGCAGCGGCGCGTGCGAGGACGGCGTCTGCCGGGCCCCGTGCACCCCGAACGGCGGCGCCTGCGCGGCGGACCGGGATTGCTGCGACGGGAGCTGCGAGAGCGGCGTCTGCGGCGGCCCCACCTGCCCGTCCGACGGGACGGCGTGCGGCGGGTGCGTGGCCGAGAGCTGCTGCGGGGAGCTCGACCAGTGCCTCGTCAGCCCCGCGTGCGCCGAGGACGTGGCGTGCTTCTTCGGCTGCCTCGACGAGGGGAACGGCCCCGCCGTCTGCGGGTTCGACTGCATCCACAGCCCCGAGACGGTCCAGCTGCTGCGCTGCGTGGGCAGGAGCTGCGGCGGCGGCACCTGCTTCTGACGGATGGAGCGAACCGCGATCGTGCGAGGCTCGACGGGAAAGGGATTGGCGCTGGCGTGGGGCGCGCTCGCGGCGATCCTCATCGCAGCCGCGGCGACGGCCGCCGGGGCCGCGCCGCCGCCGGCGCTGCCCGAGGGCTCGACGCCGCGGGATCTCGCGGTCGTGGGCCTGCTCGTCGATCTCGAGAAGATGATCGAGGTGCAGCAGTCGCTCGGCTGGACGATCGATCGGTACGAGCTCGACGAGATCATGTCGCCGGCGCTGATGAGCGTGTGCTCGGCGACCCCGGAGACGCGCGCGGCCGCGCTCGCCGCGCTCGACAGCAAGATCATCGCGCTCGGCGGGCCCGTCGAGGAGGCGTTCCAGCGCCGCGGGGGCGACCTGGACGCGGTCGAGGAACTCCTCTTCGCGACCCGGGTGCGCGCGCTCCTCGACGAGGCGATGCGCCGGGCTGGCGACACGCGCGACACGCGCGGCGCGTCGACCGAGTGCCCGTTCTGGCTCCGGCCCTCGCCGGCCTTCCGCGGGCGCGAGACCGACGCCTACCGGAGCACGCTCAACGTGGAGGGAGGCGGCATCGCGGTCCTCGAAGGAGCCGCGGGCCGGGTCCTCCCCGGCGCCGGCGGCTCGGGGCGGCTGCTGCTCGGCCACGGGCTCGACGAGCGCTGGACGTTCCTGGCCGGGGGCGAGTTCGGCGGCACAGCGCAGTTCGAGCAGACGGAGACCAAGACCCGCTTCCCGATCAGCTTCACCGTCGCGCTGCCGATGGTGCTGCGGTACCACGCCCGCACCTGGCATTACGAAGGCGAGCTCGCGTCGCTCGCGTACTTCACCCAGGACGACCTCCGCGTGAGCCCGGGGCTGCGCGTCGGCGGGCTGGTCGGCGTCTCCGCCCTGCGGGTGCGCGGCGTCATGCCGTGGGCTGGCCTCGGGATCGCTGTCGAGCACGTGCTGGAGACCTACCGGCGACCTGCCCAGTGGAACCTCAAGACCGGCGCTCGCGTCGGCTTCGACTGGGATTTCTGAGCGCTCCGGCGCGGGTCTGCGGCGTCGATCTGCCGCGCGCCTGACGCGCAATAGGCGCTTGCGCCCGGGTGGGCTACAGCGGTTCCTGATTTCGATTCCGGTACTTCCCGCCGACTTTCCGACCGGGAAAGAGGGAACGCTGTGGCACCATGAGTCCACGAGCGAGCTCATGTCGAGAGAGCTCGGGGGAGGGCTCAATGCCGAGAGGCGAGACAGCGAAGGATACGTCCAAGCAGAGGAAGCGGGTCGGGAGCGGCGAGCGGGAGCAGGCTGCGCCCGCGACGTCCCAGGGCGAGGCCGGTCGGACGGCTGCGGGCCGGCGGACCAGGGCTGCGGCAGGGGGCGCGAGGAAGACCGCGGGCCCGACCCGGCGGGCGACTCAGGCCAAGAAGGGAGCGCGCAAGGCAGGAGCAGGCGCCGCGACGCGGCCGGGCACGGCGCGGAGCACCACGGCGAGGGCGAAGAAGGCGGGCAGCACGGCGAGAAAGGCGGCCGCTGGGCAGACGAGCCGGCAGCGGAGCGCCGCCGCGAAGAAGGCGGCGGCGACGAGGAAGCGGACCGCCGCCGGCGGGGCGGCAGGAGGCGGCCGGAGCACGACGGGGTCGACCGCCGCGGCGGGGCGAAAGACGGCGCGCAAGGCGGCGGGCGCGAAGCGGGCGGCGCCGCAGCGCGCGGGGGCGACGAAGCCGCGGGCGGCCGGCGGGCGCGCCGGGCGCAGCGGAGCGCAGCGGACGAGGGCGGCGCAGCCGGGCGCGCAGCGGGCGGGCCAGAAGCGCGCGACCGCCGGAAGGCGATCGGCGGCCAGCTGAGCCGCGGCGCCGGGCGCGCCGCTCGCGCCCCTCGCGCCCCTCGTCGAAGAGCGCCCACCTCGATCATCCTTTCCCATCTCCCACCCCGGGGAGCTTCAGCCGCTCCCCGGCGCCGCGCTCTTCAGCGCCACGAGCCGCGCCTCACGCTCAGCGCCGCGGGCCATGTACCCCCGCCCTTCAGGACGACGACGGCAAGGGCTCGCCGACCACGAGGATCACCCACGTGGCGGTCAGGAAGTGGTACGACGTCCCTCCGAGGCCCGCGGTCGTGGACCGCGTGCGCCGCGCGCAGAGCGGGCAGCCCGCGTCGCCGCGCCGACCGACCAGGTACCGGCGCGAGGACTGCGGAGGTGGCGCAGGACAGATCTGAACTTCATCGCCCTCCATCACTCCGCACATCCCCTCCATCCTGCTCTGCAGCGGAAGCGCCTCCGCGCGCATGGTGCCCTGCAACGCCTCGGGCGACCGGAGCGCACGCCCGTCCTCCCGAGGCCAGCGCTCGAGGGCCCGCCATACGGCCGCTGACGTAAGGGGATGCTGGACCATCGTAGGCATGCTCCTTCGGACGAGCCGAGAGCCAACGACCCAGGCGCGGGATGCGACGCCGCACTGCGGCCTGAGTCCATCCTAGCAGGATCCCCGCACCACGCATGGATGACATTCCGTATCCGCGTGGTGCTTCCCACCGCGACAGCCTCCTGTCTTTGCTGTCGTTTTTCCTTGTCCTTTTCTCTACTTCCTCTGCTCAACCGCTGTTGGCCGAGGCACGCTGCAGCAGAGTGGCAGATGCGCTGGCACCGTGAATTTGCAGCCGAAGGAGAGCAATGGCGAGAGCCAACGTCCCGCGGCTCACGTGCGCCTCGCGATCGGGCGCGGCGGAGCGCCGCGGGATTTTCCGTAGATCATCAAGGTCAATCCCGGGGCGTCCCAGCCGTCCCGCGGCGCGAGCGAGAGGCGTTGCCGCGCGGCCGTCATCGGGGATCGCCGTCGGGGCAACTCGGGGGAAATATGACCCTATCAGGAGAACACTGGCGCCCGTCGCGCTGCCGCGACACGGCTCCGGAACTGGCGCACCGGCGCCGCTTGCCGAGGGGCGCGGCGCCCGCGGGGCGTCACTGCGGGACGGGGGTCGGGATCGGCGGCGGCTCGTCGTCGGGCACGATGCAGGACGACAGGTCGAACAGCATGAAGAGCAGCGCCTTCTCCTGGGCGGTCAGCTCCGCCGTGGAGCAGCCCTCCGGGAAGGCCGGGCCCGTGACGTCCCCCGCCGAGACATGGATGTCCGTGAACACGAGGCGACCGCACTGCTCGTCTTCCTCGGCGTCGATGGGCGTGTTGAACGTGAAGTACTGGATCCCGGCCGGCTCGGGCTGATCGTAATAGATCCACCGGGTCGAGATCTCGTCGTTCACGGCGTTCACCGTGTGCTGAGCTCCGTTGATCACGATCTGGCCGTGCACGTCGGACGCCCCGACGTTGACGAGCCAGTCCGCCAGGGCCTGCCCCTTCGGACGCGTGGTGTCCACGAGCGCCGTGAGCGGGCTCTCCGGGTCCTCGTTGAAGTTGTCCCAGACCGCGGTGTCCGGGAACGGCGCCGGCCCGCGCTTCAGCCAGACGTTGTGCCAGTGAGAAGCGAACACGCGCCCGCCGAGCGAGGTGTAATCGAACATCGCCTGACGCGCGGTCTCGGGCTTGTCTTCGGCGTGCGGGTCGCCCTCGCAGGCCAGGATCACCATGTCGTACTGGCGAAGGCTGTCCACGGTCCCCCAGAGGCTCGTGGCGGGCGTGAACTCCACACCTTGATTCAGGCCGTCCGCGTACCGCGTGGTGACGGGGTGCCCCGCGTCGCCGCGGCCGGCAAACAGGTTGATCCGGCCGGTCCCGGTCTCCGGCGTGAACTCGCTCTCCGAGATCCCGAGCTTGTGCAGCAAGCACTCGAGCGGATCGGCGCCGCCGGTCGTGAGGGCGATCTTCGGGATGTGCCCCTCGTCCTGATTGCGCGGCAGCCGGATGGTCCCGGCGTCCGTCGCGGTGTCCGTGCACTTCTCGACCGCCGGGAGGACGACCTCGCGCCGCCACTTGCCCACCTGGACCACGAGCGGGATGTTCTCGCCGACCGGCACGTCTTCCAGGACGAAGCTTCCCTTGGTATCGGTCAGCGCCGTCACGATCGGCTTGCCCGAGAGCGTCGCGCTGCACTGGTCGCAGGTCGCGCCGTCCGTGATCGGATCGAGCGGCGCATTCGGGACGTAGACAATCGCGTTATAGAGGGGCAGCTTGCCCGAGGGGTCGTAGACCGTGCCGCTCACGGTGGTCTTCGCCCCGTTCTCGCACTGGACCTGCTGGCACTCGAGGCCCCGGCACGCCCCTTCGCCGCCCGCGCCCCCACCCCCGACGTTCGTCAGGATGCCGCTGCCAGCGAAGATGCCGCCAGTTCCGTTTCCGTCTCCGCCGCTGCCGCTGCCGCCGCCAGGCCCCGCGCCGCCGGACGCCGGGGGCGCGGTGCCCCCCGTATCGCCGCAGGAGCAGCCAGCGATCATGCCTGGCGCCACAGCGATCGCAGCCATCAAGACTCCCGCCTTGCCCGACCAAGTCAACATTTCGAGCCTCCCGGGCGACGCGGGCAAAGGTGCCCTGCCGCCGCCCAGTCTCTATCGTAGGACAGGGCGTAGAAATCGGGAAGTATGTCCGTCAAAGAGCAGGAACGGAGCGATGGTGAAATAGGGCATGGCCTGATACCCGTGACTACCGCCTCCGCAGGACACGCGCGCTCCGACGCCGGACAGCCCGCATAGCGGATCTCCGCGCCTGCGACATGGTATGTGGCACGATCACACAGGGATGGACGCGCCGACGATGCGTGACGGAGGAGTCGAGCGAGAGACGCGCCGAGCGCAAGGGCGCTGCGGGCAGGGCGGCGCAGCGCGGGCCGCAGCCGACGGAGATCTGCGAGCCTTCGTACCGAGCCGGGTTACTGCGGGTCCACGCGCGTCAGCCCGAACCAGAGCAAGGCGTGCCACCGCTCTTGCCATCTCAGCAGCACCGGCCCGATCGCGATCCCGGGGCCGATGGCCCGCAGCTCGTCCTTCACGGCGCTCACGGGCCAGGGATTGCCGAACGCCTTCTCGCCATAGGTCAGCGCGAGCGTCGGCGCGCCGTCGAGCTCCGAGGGCAGGAGCTGCGCCTTGAAGCGACACACCTTGCTCCCGAGGACCACGTTCGTGCCGGAGTTGCCCCCATGGTCGAACTCATTCCCTTTCCAGGGCATCCAGCGCGACGCGAGCGCCGAGATCAGCGGGCGCGTCGCCATGTGAACCCCGGCCGTCGGCTGCAGGGCGAGCAGGCGCCCTCGCGGGGCGTCGCCGAGCTCCGCCGGATCCGCCGGCCTGCCGACCTCGTAGAACTGCCGCAGCGCATCCGGGTGCGCGCCGACGAGGCCATCGAGGGAGGTCATCTGGGTGGCGCGGCGCGCGAACGCCGGCTCTGCGTGCTGCTCGCTCTGGGTGGTCATCGTGTCGCGCTGGCATTCCACCGCGCCCCGCGAGGGTCAACGGCAACCGTCAGCGCGCCGCTCCGCCGCGCGGCGCGCTCGGCTCCCCGCCGGCTGGCGCGCTCAGCTCGCCGCTCCGCCGCGCGGCGCGCCCGGCTCCCCGCCAGCCGGCGCGCTCGGCGCCTCCCCGCGCGCGACGATCGCCTCGTAGGCCGCCCGGACGCGCTCCGTGATCTCGCCGTAGCGCGCGAGCAGCTCCCTCGCCGCCTCGGCCGCGGTGCGCCCCCGGATGCCTGTCCGCCGGGCGAGGAGCGGGACCCCGGGCGCGTTCTCCTCGAGCAGCTGCGAGGCGTCCGCGTGCACGATGCGGATCCGCTGCTCCAGCTTGCGCAGGAACGCGTGGCCGTCACGGAAGGCCTCGGCGTGCTTGGCCGACAGGTACCCGGCCGAGGCGAGCGCCTCGATCGCCGAGAGCGTCTCGGTGGTCCTGACGCGCGGATCGGCGCCGTGGCGGATCTGCAGGAGCTGCACCGCGAACTCGATGTCCGCGAGGCCGCCGCGCCCGAGCTTGAGGTCGCGCCGGCCGCGGCGCTCGTTCGAGAGCTCGCGCTCCATGCGGAGCCGGAGCCGGTGGATCTCCTCGGCGATCCGATCGAAGTCGTCCGCCTGGAGGTACGCGGCCTCGTGCGCGATCGAGATCGCCTCGGCCCCGAGCTCGGGATCGCCCGCCGCCGCGCGGGCCCGGATCAGCGCGAGGCGCTCCCAGATCGCGGCGCGGATGTGCCGCACCCCGGGCGACGAGTCCGGCCCCGCGGACGCCGACGCCGCCTCGCCCGCGCGGTGGATGCCGTGATAGCGGGCGAACGACTCGACCGACGTGACGAGCAGCCCCTGGCTTCCGGACGGGCGCAGGCGCGTGTCGAGCTCGTAGCCGGGCCCCGCCGCGTGCGACATCGAGATGAGCCGGATGATCTGCCGGGCGCGCCGCGCGTAGTACGTGCCGGGATCCGAGCCGGGCCCCTGATCGCCGGACGGCGCGCACGCCGGGTCGAACAGGAAGAAGACGTCGAGATCGGACCCGTAGCCGATCTCGCGGCCGCCGAGCTTGCCCATCGCGATCACGGCGAGCCCCCTCACCGGCTCCCCCGCCGGCGTCCCCAGCGCGAAGCGCGTCGCGGCCTCGAGCGACGCGTCGGCGAGGTCCGAGAGCGCGAGCGTCGCCTCGCGCGTGCCGACCTCGCCGCCCAGGTCGGCGAGGCCGACCTCGATGGTGACCCGCGCCTTCGCGCGCCGGAGCGCGGCGATGAGCGCCTCCTCGGGATCGTCGTCCGGCGCGGCCTCGCTGAGGCTCTCCTCGATGGTGTGCCTGATGACGTCGGGGCCCGGCGCGCCGCGCGCGAACAGGACGACGTCGACGAGCTCGGGGTACCTCACCATGGCGTCGCCGATGAACGCGCTCGACCCGAGCGCCTCGATGAGCCGGCGGAGCGCGCGCGGATCGTCGCCGAGCATGCGCGCGTAGACCGAGGAGTGCCTGACGCGGGAGAAGCACAGCCGCAGGAAGCGCGCGGCTTGCTCCGGATCGGCGGCGTCGACGACCGCGGCGAGCAGCGTCTCGGCGAGCGACGAGGACGCCTCGCGGCTGCGCGCGCCGAGCAGGCCGTCGGGGTGCCGCGACAGCTCGAAGAGGTCGTCGGCGACGTCGCGGAAGCGCGCGGCGAGCGAGGCGTTCGCGCCCGGCTCGGGCGGCGCGGCGCCGGGCGCGGCGAGCTCGGTGGCGGCGCCCGCGTCCGCGGCGGCGCCCTCCGGCTCGCCCGCCTTGCCGAGGACGAGCACGGCGTGCTTCGCGAGCGCCTCGGCGAAGGTGTCGCGGTCGCCGTGATCGAGCGCGGCCACCGCCTCGACCCACCGCGACGGCCGGGAGCTCCCCTTCGGCAGGAGCGACATGAGCCGGGCCTTGATCTGGCTCCGGCGCTGCGCCGTATCGGCGAGGAACGCCGCGGCGTCCTTGAAGCGCAGCGTCCGGGCGAGGCGCTCCATCTCGGCCTCGCTGTCGGGGAGCAGGTGCGTCTGCACGCCGGTCGCGGACTGGACCGCGTGCTCCGCGCGCCGGAGCGCGAGGTAGCCCTCCACGAGCTCCCGCCCCTCCCGGTCGGTCACGTACCCGAGCGCCCGCAGGCGCCGCAGGCCGTCGAGCATGCTCTGCGCGCGCGCCCGCGGCTCGCGCCCGCCCCAGATGAGCTGCAGCGCCTGCACGAAGAACTCCGCCTCGCGGATGCCGCCGGGCCCGAGCTTCAGGTCGCGCGAGGCTTCGTGCGCGAGCTCCGCGCGCGCGCGCTCGACGAGCTCGATCATGTCGCCGGCGAGCTGCGGATCGACCCGGCGCCGCCAGACGAACGGGGCGAGCACCCCGAGCGCCTCGGCGCCGAAGTCGAGATCGCCGGCGATCTCGCGGGCGCGGAGCAGCGCCGCGCGCTCCCAGAGGCGGCCGAACGACTCGTAGTAGCGCTCGGCGGCGGCCAGGGAGTTGACGAGCGGGCCGCTCCGCCCCTCGGGGCGGAGCCGGAGGTCCACCCGCCAGACGAAGCCGTCCTCCGTGACCTCCTCGAGCGTCGACGTGAGGCGGCGCGCGACGCGGGCCCAGAAGTCGTGCAGGGTGACCGAGACGGCGCGATCGCCGGAGGGGCCCACCTGCCCTTCGTCGGTGTCGTAGAGGTAGATGAGGTCGACGTCGGAGCCCGCGTTGAGCTCGTCGCCGCCGAGCTTGCCCATCCCGAGGACGACGAACTTCGATCGGGCGCCCGTCGCGGTGCGCGGCTCTCCGAACCTCGCGGTCACGGCCGAGACGGCCTCCGCGAGCGCGACCTCGACCGTGGCCTCGGCGAGCGCGGTGAGCTCGCGCGCGGTGACGTCGACGTCCGCGCCGCCCGCCGAGGGCGGGAGCAGCTCGCGCAGGGCGACGCGGATCCGCTCGTCGCGCGCCGCGCGCCGCAGCTCCCGGCGGACGCGATCGGCGTCCGAGACGTCGCCGACGCGGGCCCGGATCCGCGACAGGTACGTGGCGCGATCGCGGGCCGTCTGGTGGCCCTCCGCCGCGAGCCGCTCCGCGATGTCCGGATTTGCCTCGATGACCGCGCCGATCGCGGGGTAGGCGGCCGTGAGGAGCGCCGCGATGGCGAAGGCCATCGTCCCGGGGCGCAGGCGAGGCGACAGCCGCGCCGCGCGGTCCTTCACGCGTTGCTCATCGATCGCGTTCGCGATCTCCAGGAGCCTCGAGACCTGTTGCATGGCGCGAGGCTAGCAAGACCGTGGGGTCGCGAACGTCGGTTCCGCAGCGCCCGACCGCCAGTTTATCGTGCCCCGCCCTCACCTCGCGCCTTGGCGGAGCCCCTCTCTGATCCTATGCTCGCCGGGTGCGATTGCTCTGCGTCTCGGATATCCATGGCCACGCCGACGCGCTCGCGGCGGTCCTGGCCACCGCCGAGCGCCGAGGCTACACCCAGCTCCTGGTCGCCGGAGATCTCTGCTTTCCCGGCCCGAAGCCGCTCGAGACATGGCGCCGGCTCACCCAGGCCAAGGCGGTGTGCGTACAGGGCGTATCGGATCGCGCCCTGGCGACGCTGGACATCCACAACGTCAGGCCGCGGAGCGAGCACGAGCGGGCGCGGCTCGATCGCCTCGCCCAGACACGCACCGAGCTCGGCGAGCTGATCCTCGCGCGGCTGGCGCGGCTCGCCCCGACCCACCGCCTGCCGCTCGAGGACGGCGGCGAGCTCGTCCTGGTCCACGGCTCCCCTGCGGACCCGCTGGAGCCGATCACGCACGACATGACGGACGAGGAGGTGCTCTCGCTCCTCGGCGACGACCCGGCCGACGTCGTGATCTGTGGCGGCTCCCACGTCCCGTTCGACCGCATGGTGGGCGGTGTTCGCATCATCAACGTCGGCTCGGTGGGGGAAGCGCCCTGCTCGATCCGGGGCGACGTGCGGGACGTGCGGGACGTTGATCGCGTGCGCGCCGGCGCGCGCCCTTCCGCCGAGCTGGTGCGGAGCGGGCCAGTCACCACCTATGGCCCGGGGCACGCCGACGCGACGTTCGTCGAGCTCCGGGCGGGCGAGCTCTGGGTCGAGCAGCTCGTGGTGCCGCTCGGCAGAGCGGCGTGAGGGCGGAAGCCCGAGGGAGCGCCGAGGCGGGGACGACCTCCGCGGCGAGCGTGATGCGCACAGGCGCGCGCCACGCATCCTACCCGACAACGAACATCGCTCGCGCCGCGCCCTCGCGCTTGAACCTGTTTCAAGGATTGACGATCATCCTCAGGGAGCATGGGCAGCTACCCCCCCGACGATGATTTCGAGGCCACGCGTGTGGCCAACGTTGGGGAACTCCAGAAGGAGCTCCCGGCGCGCTCGCCGAAGGACCGCGCCTACCTCATCGTGCTCGCCGGCTCGAACGTCGGCGAGATGTACCGGGTCGAGGGCGCCGAGATCGTGATCGGCCGGGCGTCGGGGGCGACCATCCGGCTGAACGACGACGGCATCTCGCGGCGCCACGCCCGCCTGCTCCAGCTGGACAGCCAGGTGCTGATCGAGGATCTCAACAGCTCCAACGGGACGCTGGTGAACGGCGAGCACGTGACGCGCGTCCGCCTGCACGACGGCGACAAGATCCGCCTCGGCTCGACGACCGTCCTCAAGTTCACGTACCACGACTACCTCGATGAGTCGTTTCAGCAGCAGATGTACGATGCCGCGCTGCGCGACGCCCTCACGAAGGCCTTCAACAAGAAGTACTTCCTGGACCGGCTCGAGACCGAGGTGTCCTATGCGCGGCGGCACAGCGCTCCCCTGTCGCTGCTCATGTTCGACGTCGATCATTTCAAGAGGATCAACGACACGTTCGGGCACCTGGCCGGCGACTACGTCCTCGCGCGGATCGCGAAGATCGCGAGCAACACGGTGCGCACGGAGGACGTGTTCGCGCGCTACGGCGGCGAGGAGTTCGGCATCCTGTGCCGCGGCGTCGGGCTCGATAACGCGGGCATCCTCGGCGAGCGGCTGCGGCTGCTCATCGAGGGGTCGGTCTTCGAGCACGAGGGCGTCCGCGTGCCGACCACGATCAGCGTCGGCGTCGCGGCGCACCCCGACATCCCGGTGCAGAGCGGCCTGGAGCTGATCGCCGCGGCCGACGAGGCGCTCTACGAGGCGAAGCGCACCGGCCGCAACCGCGTCCTCCTGAAGTTCGGCCCGAGGCCGTAGGCCTCCGCCAGGCGGCGCGGGGACCGCGGGCGAGCGGCGCACCGAGGCCCGCGGGCCGAGCAGGCCGCCCACGGGCCTGCCCGACGTGCCGCGCCGGCCAGCGCTGCGCGCGCCCGTCCGCCGGTGCGGCGCGGCGCGCGCCTCAGTCGATCTTGAGGAGCTCCTTGACCTTGGCGATGACCTGGGGAGCCTGGATCGGCTTGGTGATGTACGCGTTCGCGCCGAGCTGCAGCGCGCGCTGGCGATCCTCCTGAGACCCCTCGGTGGTGATGATGATGATCGGGGTGTCCTTGTGGACCGGATCCGTGCGCACGCGCTTGACGAGCTTGAGCCCGTCCATGATCGGCATGTTGATGTCCGTGATGATCACGTCGTACTTGGTCGAGGCGAGCTTGCGGAGACCGTCGACGCCATCATCCGCCTCGGTGACGCGGAGGTTCTTCACGCGCGCGAGCGCGAAGACCAAGAGCTGCCGCATCATGGGCGAGTCTTCAACGATCAGACACGAGTACTCGGCCATGATCAGTCCTCCAGGTCCAGGAATGCCTGGACGCCGGGCACCTTCCGGCCGGCGTCGGTGAAGAGCCGCGCGTTGATGAGGGCGGGGGCGGCCTGGGCCCCGAGGAGCTTGAAGAGCTCGGTGTCCACGTTCACGAACTCCGTCTTTTGCGGGAGCGTGCTGAAGATCGCGATGACACCCACGGTGCGCCCGTTGAAGTCGAGCGGGATCACCGCAGCGGGATCCTCGATGCTCCCCTTGGAGACGTCCTTGGTCTCGTCGAAGAAGATTTCCCCCTTCGAGAATGCCTGGCCGACGGCCCCTTCGGTCACCGGCATGCGCGCGATCTCCTCCACGGCGACGCCTTCGCTCGCGATCGAGACGAGCTCCTTACCATCGGGCGACGCCAGGTACACGGAGAAGGCGCCCGCCCCGAGGAACTGCGCGAGGAGCTCCTTCAGGTTGCGGACGACGTGGCGCACGTTGCGCGCCGCGTGCAGCTGCGACAGCGCGACGTACAGGTTCGCCAGGTTCGCGAGCTCCCCCTCCGCCTCCGAGTAGCGGCTGTTGAAGCGGTCCGAGGCCGCCACCATCCGCACCGACTGCGTCACGAGGTCGCGCTTCTCCTGCTCGAGCTCCTCGATCTTGCGGAGCAGATCGCGGATGGCCGAGTCGCTCGCCAGGTGCGCGCGGAGCTTGCCGTTCTCCGACTCGAGCTCGGTGATCTTGTCACGAAGGCGCTCGTTCTCGCGGAGGAGCTCCTCGGTCAGCTGCGCCCCCTTGCGGAAGAACTGCTGAATGAAGGCATCGCGCTCCTTCTTCAGGTCCTCGGGGGGACGATCGCTCGGACGCCCTTTTTTCTCCGTCATTTTATCCCGGGGTTCTCCAGAGCTTCGGACCGTATCATGCGGGGCTGACCGGACGGAAGCGTCGAGCGCGGGCCGCAGCCGCGCCCGGACCCCCCCGCCGAAGGGGCGAGCGTCCAGCGCCCAGCGCCCAGCGCCCAGCGTCCCGTGCGCCCCGCCCCACCCCGCCCCGCCATCGTTGACGTGGGGCTGGGCCCGCTGGCCCTACCCCGGGGGCGGGTGCCCCGCCTTCCCGGCCGTCCCCCCTCCTCCACCGCTTACGCCTTCTCCATCTGCTTCAGCAGCTTGGCCCACTGGCGCAGCTCTCGGCCGAGCAGCACCGGCGTCTTCCGGAGCGACGCGACGTCGCGCGCCCCGACGAGCAGCATGACCGCCCGGAGCTCCGCCTCGATGTTCTCGAGGTACCGCACCGCGGCGTCCCGCCCCCCCGAGACGAAGGCCTGCAGCACCGGTCGCGCGATGCCGGCCGCGTGCGCGCCGAGAGCGAGCGCCCGAGCGATGTCAAGGCCGCTCGTGATGCCGCCGGTTGCAATCACGGTCTTGAAGCGAGGACGGATGGCCCGGGCGATGAGCACCGAGGCGGCGGTCGGCACGCCCCACTCGCGCAGGGCCTCGCCGAGGGAGCGGGCGGCGCCGTTGGCGCGCTCCGTCTCGACCGCGACCCAGGACGTGCCGCCGGCGCCGGAGACATCGAGGTTGCGGACCCCCGCCCGGACCAGGCGGTACGCCGTCCCCGGGCCGATCCCGCAGCCGGTCTCCTTCGCGACGACGGGCACGCTGAGGCCGTTCGCCAGCCGGCTGATCGCCTCCAGCGCGCCGGTGAAGTCGCGGTCGCCGCCCGGCTGGACCAGCTCCATGGCGGGGTTCAGGTGGACGCACAGCGCGTCGGCGCCGACCTGGGCCACGAGCTCGGCGACCGCCTCCGTGGACAGCGACCGCGCCTGCACGGCGCCGATGTTCCCGAGCAGCAGGGCGGTCGGCGCGTGCTGGCGGACCTCGTACGTCGCGGAGGCGTCGCCGTTCAGCATCGCCCGCTGGCTGCCCAGCCCGAAGCCGTACCCGCGCTCCTCGGCGATCTGCGAGAGCTCCCGGTTGATCGCCTGCGCGCGCTCGGTCCCGCCGGTCATCGCCGCGATCAGGAGCGGCGCGCGGAGCCGCTTGCCGAGCAGCAGCACCGAGGTGTCGATCGCGTCCACGGAGAGCTCCGGCAGCGCGTCGTGGATCAGCTCGACCTGTTCCAGAAGCGTGGTCTTGGCCCGGAATCCGACGTCACCCGTCGCGCAGAGCTCGATGTGGTCGGCTTTCCTCTCGGAGATGTCCTTCGCCTCTTCGGTCATGGGGGCACAACTTTACGCGGTCGCTGACCGCCGTCGAAAAGGAAGTGCCATGGACGAAAAATCGACAAAAAAGGCTCGACCTGGAGTCGACCTGGAGTCGACCAGGGCCTGACAGAGGGCCGAACCTCGCCGCGGGCGCCCCCTGCCGAAGCTACTGCGCGACCGGCGCGCGCCCGTGGCATAAAGTAGACCCATGGACCTACCGGAAGAATCGCAGATCCGCTGGATCCTTCGGACGACTGCCGCCCTCCTCCAGCACGGCGCCGAGCCGGTCCGAGGGCTCGTGCAGCCGACGGCCGAGTTCTTCCCCGATCCGTTCGACGGCTCGCCGAAGACCGTGGCCGCGCTGATGCTGCGGGTGCAGGAGCACGCCGGGCTCCAGGATCTCCCCGTGGAGCTCGCCGTGGTCACCCCGGAGGGGCAGGCCAGCACCGTGAGCTGCTCGAGCGGCGCGTGCGGCGGGGTGGCGCTGGACACGAAGCTCGAGCGCGTCGCGCGGCGCGACGAGGGCGGCTACAGGGTCGCCATCTCCGCGGGCGAGCTCCGCAACCCGACGGTGCTCACGACGGCGTTCGTGCGCGCTGTGTCGTTCATGTTCCTGAGCGAGGCCGACGCCTTCGACGCCCTCGTGCCGCCGGATCGCGAGCCCGCCGTGGATATCGCCGCCGTGCTGCTCGGCTTCGGCGTCCTCGCGACGAACGGCTCGTACCTGTACGCGAAGGGGTGCGGCGGCGTGCAGGTGCACTCGGCGACGAAGATGCCTGTCGACGAGCTCGCGCTCGCGCTCGCCGTCTACTGCCGGCTGCACGACGTGCCCGACCGGACCGCCGCGCGGCACCTCGACGTGACGCCGCGCGCCCACTTCGACGAGTCGGCTGTCTGGGCCAGCTCCAACGTGGCGCTCGTGCGCATGCTGCGCAGCGCCCCGGACCGGATCGCCGCGGACGACTTCTCGATCGGCGAGTCGAGGAGCTGGCTGGCCCGCGCGCTCGGCTTCGGCAAGCGCCGGCCGGCGCCGACGGCGGAGGACGAGCTGCGAGAGCTCGAGCGAGAGCTCGCGGCCGGCGCGGCGAAGCGGCGATCGCTGGATGAGGGCAAGGCGAAGAAGCTTGCCGAGATCCGTGCTCTCGTGGACGAGAGCCTGGAGAGCTGAGAGAGCTGAGAGAGCTGAATGAGCGTACGACTCTGGGATAAAGGGGGCGCGACCGACGCCCAAATGCTCCGTTACACCTCGCGCGACGACTGGCAGCTCGACCAGCGCCTGCTCGCGTACGACCTGCGGGCGACGATCGCGCACGTCCGCGGCCTCGCGCGGATCGGCGTGCTCAGCGAGGAGGAGCGGGACGCGCTCGTCCGCGAGCTCGAGGTGCTCGCGAAGCAGAACGAGGCCGGCGAGCTGCGGCTCACCGAGGACGACGAGGACGGCCACAGCGCGATCGAGGCCGCGCTGGTCGCCCGCATCGGCGACGCGGGCAAGAAGGTGCACACCGGCCGGAGCCGGAACGACCAGGTGCTCGTCGCGATGCGCCTCTACGAGCGCGACGCCCTGGACGAGCTCGCCGAGCACGCGACGGCCGGCGCCCGCGCCCTGCTCGATCTCGCGCGGCGCGAGGCGGAGACGCCGATGCCGGGCTACACGCACCTGCAGCGGGCGGTGCCGTCGTCGGTCGGCTACTGGGCCGCCTCGTTCGTCGAGGGGTTCGCCGACGCGGTCGACGTCGTCCGCGCGACGCGGTCGCTCGTCGATCGCTCCCCGCTCGGCGGCGCCGCCGGCTTCGGCGTGAACCTGCCGCTCGATCGCGTCGGCGTCGCGCGCGAGCTCGGGTTCGCCGGCGTGGCCCTGAACCCGCTGGCCTCCCAGACGTCGCGCGGCCTCATCGAGGCGCAGATCCTCGCGGCCGCGTGGCAGGTCGTCGCGGTGAGCCGCCGGCTCGCGTGGGACCTCAGCCTGTTCGCGATGAGCGAGCTCGCGTTCATCCGGCTCCCGGAGGCGTTCACCACCGGCTCCTCGATCATGCCGCAGAAGCGCAATCCCGACGTCGTCGAGCTCATGCGCGCGGCCTGCTCCGTGGTCCAGGGGGCGCTCGCCGAGGTGCAGTCCCTCGTGGCGCTCCCGTCCGGTTACCACCGCGATCTCCAGCTCACGAAGGGCCCCACGATGCGGGGCCTCGACGAGGCGCTCGCGACCTCGCGCCTCCTGCCGCGGCTCGTCGAGGGGCTCGCGTTCGACCGCGAGCGCATGGCCCGGGCGATCACGCCGGAGTGCTTCGCGACCGATCGCGCCGTCGAGCTCGCCGTGCAGGGCGTCCCCTTCCGCGAGGCCTACCGCAAGGTGGCGGCCGAGATCGCGGCGCTCCCCGCCGGCGACGCCGCGGCGAGCCTGCGCGCGCGCGTGTCGCTCGGCGCGCCAGGCAACCTCGCGCTCGACGAGCTGGCCCACAGGCTGGAGCGGAACGCGCGCTAGCGCCGCCCCTCCATCGCAAGCTCGGCCTGGCGGCGCGCGGGACGTGCTGCCGGGCTGCCCGGCGCTTCCGGTGGAGGCTGGCGGGCTAGCGCTGGCGGTGGAGCTCGCGGACCGCGCCCGCCTCGGCCACGAGCACGAGGGTCGCCATGTCGAGGAACAGGCCCGTGTCCATGACGCCCGGGATCTTGCGGATGCGCGCGTCGAGCGCCGCCGGGGCGTCCATCGGGCCGAACGCGGTGTCGAGGATCCAGTTGTGGTTGTCGGTCTGGAAGGGGTACCCGTCCGCGTTCTTGCGGACCGCCGGCTTGCCCCCGAGCGCGGCCAGGTGACGCGCGGCCGACGCGCTCGCGAAGGGCACCACCTCGATCGGGACGGGGACGCGTGAGCCGAGCTTCTCGACGAGCTTCTCGGGGGTCACCAGGATGATGAAGCGCGCGGCCTCGTAGGCCACCACCCGCTCGCGGAGGAGCGCGCCGCCGAGGCCCTTGATGAGGCCCAGATCGGGCGCCACCTCGTCGGCGCCGTCGACCGCGACGTCGAGGCGCTCGACCTCCTCGAACGGCAAGATCGGGATGTTCTCGCGGCGGGCGAGCGCCGCGGAGCGCTCCGACGTGGCGACGCCCTGGATCTGGAGGCCGCCGCGGACGCGCTCCCCGAGGCGACGGATGAAGGCCTCGGCCGTGCGCCCGGAGCCGAGCCCGAGCAGCATCCCGCTCTCGATGCGCGCGAGCGCAGCGACGGCGACACGATCCAGGTCGGCGGGGTCAAGTGCCGGGGTGCTCATGCGCTGCTCATCGGCCATCGCGGCCGCTAGCGCAACGGGATTTTTCGATCTGATCGAGCGGCGCGGGACAAAGCGGCCGGAGCCGGCAGCCCTTGCACTCGGCGCCCGTCCAGATGGCGTCGAACGTCGCCTGCATCTCGTCGAGCAGCAGGTCGTCGTCGGTGAGCACGCCCGCCTCGAAGTTGCGCCGCCCCTCCCCCTTCGCCCCGAGCCCGGCGCCGGTGAGGTTCGCGGAGCCGAGGTACAGGAGCGCGCCGTCGACGGCGATCATCTTCAGGTGGACCCGAGGGCAGCGCCGCATCTCGATCGGCGACCGCGGGCGGCGGCGTAGCTCGGCGCGGAAGGCGCGCGACGGCACGCCGGCGTGCAGCAAGCGCAGCTCGACCCCGCGGGCGGCGAGCGCGTCGAGCAGGTCGAGGAACGACATGTATCGGCCGCGCGCCCGCGCCCTCGACCCGACGGGCGCCTCGATCCGCAGCTCCTTCACGTTGGCCGTCGCGATCCACACGGAGACGCGCGCCTTCGCGACGGCGCCCATGACGAGCGTGTCGTAGTGGGCCCTGTCGCGGAGGAGCGTCAGGTGGACCTGCCGCTCGAGCTGGACGCGCGGCCTCGCCTCTTCGGCGGTGCGCGCGGCGCGCGCGCGCGCGCGCGGCGGCGCGCACGCCCGGGGCCGCGCGCTCACACCCGGCGACCGGCGCTGGCGGGCGCCTGCTCGGGCTCCACGTGGGCGCTGAGCAGGGCGCGGACGTCCTCCGGCATCGGGGTCGACGCGAGCTGCTCGAGATCGGTGGTCACCACCGTGTGCCGGAGCTCGGCCGACAGCACGCCGTCGTGGGCGCGGACCATGCGGTACCTGAACGTGGCGCTCCGCCTGCCGAGGTGGACGACCGACGTCTCGATCCGCAGCGTCTCGCCGTAGCGCACCGGCGCCGCGTACTCGGCCTCGACCCGCACCGCCGGCAGCCCGATCCGCCGCCCGAGGATGAGCGCGGCGTAGCCGCCCTCGAGCGGCGCGAAGAACTGCTCCATCGCCTCGTGCGCGTAGTTGAGGAAGCGCGCGAAGAAGACGATGCGCGCTGCGTCGACGTCCTCGAATTTGATCGGGCGCTCGAGGGAGACCATCGCGCCTAGAGGAGGTCCTCGGCGAGCCTCTCCAGGGTCGCCCTCCCGAGCGGCACCTTCACGGCGTAGCGCGGGTGCGCGACGACGAGCGACACCGCCGCCTTCTTCGCCTTGATCGCGGCCTGCGCCTCCGCCGGGAGATCCACCTTGAGGTAGTGCACCGCCGTGGTGCGGTCCTCCATCGCCCCCTCGCGCTTGCCGAGCGCCCGCGCGGCGACGCCGTCGACGTCGAGCGACACGGTGTCCTCGAGCCCGACGAGATCGACGAGCATCTTGTCGCGCAGCGCTCGGTCGGGGATCTCGACGAAGAGCGTCAAGCTGAGCTGCCCCTCCCGGGGGATGAGATCGTTGTACGTCTCGATCTCGTGGAGGATGCCGCTCTCGCTCGTGATGCGCTCGGTGCGGAGCATCTCCTGGATCTGGAACAGCACCGAGTCGCGGTTCTCGAACACCGCGGTCAGGTGGTCCCCGATGTGGACGCGGCGGGGCCGCTTCTCCTCGATGACGCGGCTGCGGAATCGCTCGCGGATCGCCTCGTATTCGCCGATCCCGAGCACCTCGTTGCGATCGATGGGACGCATGACGGCTCCTCTCCTTCAACCAACGTCGGTCACGACTTCGGACCGAGATACGAGGTCGGGCCGAGCCCGTACGCGTGGGCGAGCGCCTCGACCGGGTGCAGCACCTTCGCGCCGTTCTCCTTGACCATCCGGAGGCCGGCGAGGGTGCAGTCGCTGACGATGACGTCCGCGTCGGCGACGCCGCGCACGAGCTTCGACGCGTACTTGCGGCCGGTCTCGTAGTGGGCCGCCTTCATCCCCCACGTGCCGTCCACGGCCGAGCACTGCTCGACGACGCGCACCTCGGTGTCGGGGATGACGCCGAGCACCCTGGCGCCGGGGAAGCCGATCTTCTGCGCGCGCAGGTGGCACGCGGCGTGGTACGCGATCGTGCCGAGCCCCTTCTTGAACTCGCGGTTGAGCTTCTTCTCGCGCCCGAGCTGGACGAGGAACTCCATCATGTCGACCGTCGCGGCCGCGACCTCACGCGCCTCTGGCGTCTGCAGGTACTCGGGCCACTCCTTCTTCATCGTGTAGCCGCACGTCGGGCCGATCACGACGATCTTCCTCCCCATGCGCACGTGCGGGAGCAGGAGCGCGACGTTCTGCTTCACCTTCGCCATGAAGGCGTCGAGATCGCCGCCGTCGAGGTTCGGCATCCCGCAGCACGTCAGCGCGCCGGCCGGGGCGTCCTCTGGCTCGTCCGCGGCGGGGCAGCCGGGCACGTGCACCGCGTAGCCGTTGTGCTCGATGACGCGCACCGCCGCCTCGGGGACCCCGGGCGTGTTGTACTCGCCGTAGCAGGTCGCGAAGAGCACCACCGAGCCCTGCTTGCCGGCGTCCGCCGCGGCGCTGTGCTCCGCGAACCACGACGAGAACGGCTTGCGCGCCATCTCCGGGAGCGGGAACTCCGACGAGATCCCGGTCACCTTCTCCTGCACCTTGCGCAGCAGGCGGCTCGCCTGCACGAGGTTCGAGAGCGGCGCGACGGCGCCCGAGCCCAGCTCGCCGATGAGCTGCGGCTCGCCGAGGATCCTGTCGACGAGCGGGATGCCCTCCCGCTGGGCGCGCACCGCGCGCTCGCGCGCCATCACGCGCGGGTAATCCAGGAGCTCGTACGCGTGCTCGTCGGCCGTGTACGGGCACTTGATGTAACAGATCTTGCACTGCCAGCACTCGTCGCCGATCGCCTTGAAGTCGTCGTAGGTGAGGGCCTCGGCCCCCTCGGCGACGCCGGACTCGATGTCCCTGTCGACGCGGGCGAAGAGCTCCGGGAACGAGCCGCAGTACCCGACGCACATGCGGCACTCGTGGCAGATCTGGAACGTCCGCCGCAGCTCTGCCTCGAGGTCGCGGGGGTCGAGATATCGCTCGTCGTTCGGCGATGTCGCCGGTGGACGGTCTGGTGCACGCCGGATGACGCTCACTGGTCGGTTCCTCTCAACATCATCTGGGTTCGAGGCGTTTCGTGGAGGCGCTTCGTGGAGGCGCTTCGTGGAGGCGCTTCGTGGAGAATGGACGGCTCACCGACGCCCGGCGCCGGACGGCGGCTCAGGAGCGGGAGACGAAGGCGCAGGCGCCCCGGTCGAGCCACCAGCGGCTCGGCGCGATCCGGGGCGCTCGCGCTCCCTCCTCGGGAAAGATCAGAAGTCGAGCGACTGCAGGGCCTTCTGGAAGCGCCCCGCGTGGGACTTCTCGGCCTTGGCGAGCGTCTCGAACCACTCGGCGATGTCGTCGAAGCCCTCGTCGCGGGCCTCCTTGGCGAACCCCGGGTACATCGTCTCGTACTCGTGGGTCTCGCCGGCGACGGCGGCCTTCAGGTTCTTCTCCGTGCTGCCGATCGGCAGCCCGGTCGCCGGATCGCCGGCCTGCTTGAGGTAGTCGAGGTGGCCGTGCGCGTGGCCCGTCTCGCCGTCGGCCGTGTCCTTGAAGAGGCCCGCGACATCGGGGCGACCTTCCACGTCGGCGACCTTTGCGAAGTACAGGTAGCGGCGGTTTGCCTGCGACTCCCCGGCGAACGCGTCCTTCAGGTTCTGGTGCGTCTTGGTGCCCGTAAGCTGCTTGGTTGCCATGTTGATCGCTCTCCTTGGTTGAACGGCTGGGACGATGGATCCCTGGTGCCGCGCAGGTCGACTCGGCGGCTCGGCGGCTCCGCTAGACACGTTCGGGGCGCCGCGCCCCTCGAGCCCCTGCAGGGCGTAGTCGGCTGCTCGCGACGGCGCGCCCGGCGTCTCGCGCCTTCGCCTGCGCGGTGGCGTCTCGCTGGCTGCCCTTCGCGCAGGCAGCGCAGATTCCCCGGTAGATCCGCTCGACGGCGCGGACCTCGAAGCCGGGCGCGGCCGCGAGCGGCGCGGGGGCGGTCGCCTCCGGACGCTCGGTGAACGGCTCGCACGGCACGTCGCGGACGAGCCCGCAGCGGTCGCAGACCGCGTGATGGTGCGGCGCCATGTTCGCGTCGAAGCGCGACGCGCCGGGCGACAGCGACAGCGCGACGCAGAGCCCCGCGGACGCCAGCGCGTCCAGCGTGTTGTACACGGTCGCGAAGCTCATGGTCGGCAGCGCCGGCCGGAGTCGCTCGAACAGCTCCTGCGCGGTCGGATGGGTCGGGTCGGCCGCGAGCTCACGCACGATCGCCAGGCGCTGGGGTGTGAGCTTGAGCCCGGAGGACCTCACGCAGGCCAGCATCGAAGCGACCCGGGCGTCCTCCGCGAGCCCCTCTCCGCCGAAGCCGGCCGCACGCCCCCGCGGACGACGGGGTGCGGAACCCTTGGCGACAGGCGTTCGCGAGGCGGCCACGGCGAGATCGATACTTAGAAAGTTTCTCAGTTGCAAGTCCTAACAATCAGAGCCGCGCGATGAAATCGCGCGGCGACGGACCGACGGGCCGAACGGCCACGCTCCCGCACCTCCGGCGCCTCGGAGGCCAAACGGCAGCTGACCGGCGGCGACAAACCGAGGGCGACGGGCCGATCAGGCGAGCCGTGGCAGACCAGGAAACCAGGCGCATCAGGCGATATACGCGCGATGCACGCGCGCGCTCCGTCCCGCGGGATGCCTCTTGCGAGGCTGGGGGGGCTCTGCCATAGTGCGCGCCCCGCGCTGCCGGCCCCCCGCCGGCTTGCATTTCCGCCCGCCAACTGGGCCAGTTTTTTCCGAGCAGAGGACGCTTCGAGACATGCCGACAGACGCCATTCAGTGCAAACCGCTCGAGGTCGCCGTGGGCGACAAGGGCATCGAGCGCGCCATCAAACACCTCAAGAGGAAGATGGCCGCCGAGGGGATCCTCCGCGAGCTGAAGCGGCGTCGGCATTACATGAAGCCGTCCGTGAAGCGGCGGAAGAAGGCCTCGGAGGCTGCTCGCCGCCGCCGGAAGCGGTCGAAGATGGACATGGTCGCCTAGAGCGACCGTCCCTCCACGAAGAGGAACGGCCAAGACGCAGAAGACGCGCGGGGACGCTGGATCAGGCGTCCGCGGCGTGCTCTGCGTCTTGTCATTTTGTTTCATCAGTTCGCACGGCGTGACCTGACCCTTGCCGCGCGTCCGAGCGACGGGGACGCGGCCCACATGCCGCGCCCCGATCCCTGAGGCCCCCGATGCGCGCCGTCGTGGTCACGACGTCCTATCCGGTCAGCGACGAGGATCCGTCGGGCCATTTCGTGCGGTCGTCGGCGCAAGCCCTCGCGCGCAGCGGGGCCGAGGTCCACGTGATCGCCGCCGGGGGCTCGGTCCTCGACCCGCCCTCGCAGGACGGCGGGCTCGTCGTCCACCGCGCGGGCGGGGGCGCGCTGTTCGCGTGGCCCGGCGCCGTGGCGCGCGCGCGCGAGTCGCCGCTCCGGCTGCTCTCTGCGGGCCCGTTCGCGCTCTCGGTGCTCGCGCGGCTCCGCGAGATCGGTCCGGTCGACCGCGCGGTGGCGCACTGGATCGTCCCTTGCGCGTGGCCGCTCCTGCTCGCATCGCCCCGCGCGCGGCTCGAGGTGCGCGCGCACGGCGCCGACGTGCGGCTGCTGCTCGGCGCGCCCCGCGCGGCGCGCGCGGCGGTCGTGGGCGCGCTCCTCCGGCGCGACGCGCGCTTCGTCTTCGCCGCGCGCGCTCTCCTCGATGTCCTCGCGGGCGCGCTCGCCCCGGAGCAAGCGCGCGCGCTCGTCGGCGCCTCGCGCGTCGAGCCACCCGCGTTCGATCTCCCGCCCGTCGCCGACCGCGCGCGCTCGCTCCGGGGCGAGCTGGCGCTGCGCCCAAGCGAGCGCCTCGCCGTCGTGGCGTGCCGGCTGATCCCGACGAAGCGGGTCGAGCTCGCGATCGAGGCGGCGCGCGCGGCGGGCCCCGGGCTGCGGCTCGTCGTGATCGGCGACGGCCCGGAGCGCGCCGCGCTCGAGCGCCTCGCGGGCTGCGGCGATGGCGCCGCGGCGAGCGCAGGCGACGCGGTCTGCCGTCCGGTGCGCTTCACGGGCGCGCTGCCGCGCCGCGAGGCGCTCGCGTGGATCGCGGCGGCGGACGTGCTGCTGCACCCCTCGTCGCACGAGGCTGCGCCCACGGTGATCCGCGAGGCGCGCGCGTTCGGCGTGCCCGTCATCGCGTGCGACGCGGGCGATGTGGTCGCATGGGCCAAGGACGACGGCGGGATCCACGTCGCGGAGGGCACCGCAGCGAGCCTCGCCGCCGCGCTGCGCACCGTCGCGTCGCGCCGCTCGGATCGCGCGCCCGCGCCGACACCGTGAAAATTCCCCGAGGGCAGCGACATTCTTGCGAAGCGACCTGCGGACCGACCGGTGGCGCGCCCCCTGGCTTCCGTCGACGCGAGCGCCCCGTCCGGAGCGGTGCTCGATGGGCGTCGCGAAACCCTTGCAATTCGTGAGGCTTCGACTACGGTGCGCCTCGCTCCGCACCGAACGAGGCGGCGGAGTGGCTCGGGGCGTAGCGCAGCCTGGTTAGCGCACTTGACTGGGGGTCAAGGGGTCGGTGGTTCGAATCCACTCGCCCCGACTGGTCCGGCGGAGAAGGTTCTCCGGCGGACCTTTCGGCTTTGTGGGCCTTCCGTGCTGGTCGACCGTGGGAGCGCCGGGCAACAGCGGCGCGGCCCGGTGGCGGCGCGGCCCGATGCCCGATGATCGAGTCGCGGTGTCGCGCGCATCATCGGGCGCCTGACCGTCGCCGCGTCAGCCCGCGAGCGCGGGCGGCGCGACCGGTGTGAGGGGCCGATCCGGCTCGCCGGCGAGCTCGTCCTCGATGGCGATCATCGCGGCCAGCACCACGTGATCGCTGAAGGGGAAGCCGACCACCTGCACGCCGACGGGCAGCCCCTCGCTCCTCGCATCGACCTCGGCAGCCCGCTTCTCCAGCCGGTCGCGCGGCCGCTCGCGGCGCGCCTCGTCGGACCGCACGCGGGTCACGGGGACGACGCCGGCCGGGAACTGCGCGAGGTTCCAGAGCATCGCGGGGCTGCCCGCGAGGACGAAGTCGCGCGACGCCTTGTGCGGCAGGGCAGGCGTGGCGTACGGCGGGCAGAGCAGCACGTCGAGCGCCTCGGCGCGCATCGCCGACGCGATCGCGGCGCGCGCCTCGCGCAGGGCGTGCGTGACGCGCCAGAACTCGGAGACGGACTTCGGCCCGGTGACATCGAGCAGCCGCTGGAGCCGCCGCTCGCCGGCGAGCCCGGCGACACGCGCGGCGAGGCGGCGCGCGACCGGCGGGAGCGTGGCCATCGCGCGGAGCGAGCGCAGCGAGACGTCGACCTCGGCCCCCTCGCCGCCCTCCGTGAGCGCCAGCGCCGTCGCGCCGCCGTCCGCCGACAGCGCCGCGAAGTACCCGTAGACCGCGTCGGGGATGCCAGGCGGAGTGAACGGCACGACCGTCGCGCCCCGCGCGCGCAGGGCCGACGCCGCCTTCACCACGGCGCGGGCGACGGCGGTCGATGAGGGGACCAGGCCGTCGTCGCAGTAGAACCCCACGCGCAGCCGGTTCACCTCGACGCTCGGCGGCTCGGCCATCGGGAAGGGCGGCACGCGCACGTCGAGCTCGGCCATGGTCGCGGGATCGAGCTCGGACACGACGAGCGCGAGGTCGCGGGCGCTCCTGGCCATGGGGCCGACCTGCGCGCGGATCGCCTCCTGCCCGAGCAGCGCCGAGTTGCTCCCCTTGTTGGTCCAGCGATCGAGCGTGGGCTTCAGGCCAGCGATCCCGCAGCAGTGCGCGGGGACGCGGATGCTGCCGCCGATGTCCGTACCGATACCGAGCGGCGACATGCCCGCCGCGATCGCGGCGGCCTCGCCGCCGGACGAGCCGCCGGGGCTGTGCTCGAGGCTCCATGGGTTCGCCGTCTGGCCGAAGAGCGGGTTGCGCGCCTCGTTGTAGAGGAGCAGCTGCGAGACGTTCGTGCGCCCGAGGATCACCGCCCCCGCGCGGCGGAGCAGCGCCGTGACGGCCGCGTCGCTGGCCGCCCGGTGGCCTCGGCGGGACGCGACGCCCAGCGTCGAGGCCATGCCGGCCATGTCGAGCGACTCCTTCACGGTGACCGGAAGCCCGTGGAGCGGGCCGCGGACGTCCCCGCGGCGGCGCTCGTCGTCGAGGCCGCGGGCGGCCTCGAGCGCCTCGTCGTGCAGCACCTGGGTGAACGCCCGGATCCGCGGCTCGAGCGCGTCGATGCGCGCGAGGTGCGCCCGCGTGACCTCCTCGGAGCTGACCTCGCGCGCGGCCAGGAGCGCGGCGAGCGCTGTCAGGGAAAGCTGGGTCGGATCGGTCGAGGCGCTCACGGCGTCGACGAGTATCACAGGTCCGCGGCCGCCAAGGATTGCTAGGCTCCGGGGCCGCGCTCGCTCCGCGGAGGAGCACCGAAGCCATGCAGCCGCTGCCGATCGACCCGATCCTCCCCGACCTCTGCGCCACCCTGCGCGCGCGCCCGAGCGTGGTGCTCGAGGCGCCGCCCGGGGCGGGCAAGACGACCCGCGTGCCTCGCGCGCTGCTCGACGCCGGCTTCGCGGAGCGCGGCGAGATCCTGGTGCTCGAGCCGCGGCGGCTCGCGGCGCGCCTGTCCGCGCGCCGCGTGGCCGAGGAGCTCGGCGAGCGCGTCGGCGAGACGGTGGGCTACACGATGCGCTTCGAGGAGGCCGCCGGCCCGGCCACGCGGATCCGGTTCGTGACCGAGGGCGTGCTGACGCGGCGGCTCCTCGTCGATCGCGAGCTCCGCGGCGTGAGCGCCGTGGTGCTCGACGAGTTCCACGAGCGGCACCTCGCTGGCGACGTGGCGCTCGCGCTGCTCCGGCGCCTGCAGCGCGGCGCGCGCCCCGATCTCCGCGTCGTCGTGATGTCCGCGACGCTCGACGCCGGTCCGATCGCGGCGTTCCTCGGCGGGCCGTCGTCGCAGCCCGCCCCGGCGACCGACGTCGAGGTCGACGCGGGAACCGACCACCACGCGCCGACTCTCGGGGCCCCATCGGCGCCGGTCCTGCGCGCCGAGGGGCGGATGTTCGACGTCGCGATCGAGTACCTGCCGGCCGCTCGCGTGAGCGCGCAGTCCCATGGCCCGGGCGACCGCCGCGCTCCGCCGCACTGGGGCGATCGGACGCTCGAGAGCCTGGTCGCCTCGTCGGTGCGACAGCTGATCGAGGAGGGGCTCGACGGCGACGTGCTCGTGTTCCTGCCGGGCTCCGCGGAGATCCGGCGGTCGATGGAGGCGTGCGCGGCCCTCGCGAAGAGCGAGGACCTGCTGCTCCTGCCGCTCCACGGCTCGCTGTCGGCAGCGGAGCAGGATCGCGCCGTGCGGCCCGCGAATCGGCGCAAGGTCATCCTCTCGACCAACGTGGCAGAGACCTCCGTCACCATCGACGGCGTGGTGGCCGTCGTCGACAGCGGCCTCGCGCGCGTGGCCGCGCACGCGCCCTGGTCGGGGCTGCCGACGCTCCGCGTCGCGCCGATCGCCCGCTCCGCTGCGGCGCAACGGGCGGGCCGCGCGGGCCGCACGCGCCCTGGCCGCTGCCTCCGGCTCTACACGCGCGGGGACCTCGCCGCGCGGCCGGAGCACGAGGCGCCCGAGATCCGCCGGCTCGACCTCGCCGAGACGGTGCTCGAGCTCTGCGCCGCGGGCGTCACCGATCTCGAGGGCTTCGGGTGGCTCGAGGCGCCGCCTGCCGCCGGGCTCGCCGCGGCCGAGGCGCTGCTCGTGCGGCTCGGCGCGCTCGACGAGGGGCGGCGCGTGACGCCGACCGGGCGGCGGATGCTGCGCTTCCCTGCGCACCCGCGGCAGGCGCGGATGATCGTCGAGGCCGAGCGGCGCGGCGTCGCGGACGACGGGTGCACCCTCGCGGCGCTCGTCGCGGAGCGCGATCTCGGCGCGCCCGCGGGCACGCGGGATGGCCACGGGCGGCGCAGCGACGCGCGGCACAGCTCCGACCTGCTCGCGGCGCTGCAGACCTTCGATGAGGCCGACCGCGCGCGCTTCGCCGTGGACCGGCTGCGGTGGCTGGGCGTCGACCCGGCGCGCGCGCTCGCGGTGGAGCGCACGCGCAAGCAGCTCTCGCGGCTCGCCGACCACCGGAGCGCGGCGCCGCCGGAGACCGCGGACGCGCGCGAGGTCGCCCAGCGCACCGCGATCCTCGCCGGCTACCCCGACCGGGTGGGGCGCCTCCGCCGCCCGGCCAACGCCTCGGGCAGGAGCGGACGGGAGGTCGTGCTCGCCGCGGGCGGGACGGCCGCGCTGTCCGAGGCGAGCGTGATCGAGGAGGTCGATCTCGTGGTCGCGGTCGACATCGAGGAGCGCAGCGAGGGGCGCTCGGCGCGCACGATCGTCCGGGCGGCGAGCGCGATCGAGGCCGACTGGCTGCTCGACCTCTTCACGGACGCGATCCGGGACACGACGGAGGCGACGTGGAACGCCGCCGCCGAACGCGTCGAGGTCGTGCGCCGGCTCTCGTACGACGCCCTCGTGCTCGACGAGTCGCGGCCCGCCGTGGGCGCGAGCGGCCCGCTGTCCGAGGCGGCGGCGCGGGAGCTCGCCGCGCAGGCCAGGGCGAAGGGGTGGCGGGCGTTCGTGAAGGGCGACGCGCTCGAGGGATGGCTGCTGCGGGTCGCGTTCGTGCGCGCGCACTGCCCCGACGCCGGGCTGCCCGACCTCGGCGAGGACGCGGTGCTCGCCGCGCTCGAGGCGCTCTGCGCCGGACGGAGGAGCTTCGCCGAGCTCCGCGACGCGGATCTGGCGGGCGCCGTGCAGGCGTCGCTGCCCCCCGCGAAGGCGCGCGCGCTCGCCGAGCTCGCCCCCGAGTCGATCGTCCTGCCCGGCGGCCGGCGGGCGCGGCTCGAGTACACGGCGGGCGCGCCGCCGTCGCTCGCGTCCCGGCTGCAGGACTTCTTCGGCATGGCGGAGGGGCCGCGCGTCGCCGCGGGACGGGTGCCCGTGGTGCTGCACCTGTGCGCGCCGAACCAGCGCCCCGTCCAGGTCACGACCGACCTGTCCGGGTTCTGGGCGCGCCACTATCCGGCCATCGCCAGGGAGCTCCGCCGCCGGTACCCGAAGCACGCGTGGCCGGACGATCCGGCCCACGCGGCGCCGCCCACGCGCGCGCCGCTCCGCAAGGGATGAGTCAGCGCACGAGCGCCACGCTCCTCGCCGTCTCGGCGGCGCTGCGGAGGAGCATGCGCACGATCCCCTCGCCGAGCGGCAGCGTGAACGCGACGTCGCTCTCGCGCTGCGCGACCTGCATCGGAGGGACAGAGCCGTAGCCGAAGCCCCACGACGACAGCAGGCTCGCGATCCTGGCGACCTGCTCGAGGTTGCGGAGCGCGACGGCGCCGTTCGCCGCGCTCTGCGGGTCCGTGTACGTGAGGGCGCCGGCGAAGTTGACCCCGGGCGGCTGGAAGTTGCCGATCACGCGCACGTACTGGAGGCCCGCGACGAACGGGAGCTGCCCTGCCGCGGACGCGACCGCGGGCTGGCTCGTGACGTCGCCGGCCATGGCGAACGACGCGTTCTTCGTGCTCAAGAGCTCGACCATCCACGACGGCACGGAGCGCTGCAGCTTGCTGAAGCGGAGCCGGTCGAGGGCCCGCCGCATGCCGGTCTCGTTGCCGGTGAGGATCGTGTGCGGCGTGAGCACGACGAAGCCGACGTTGCCGGCCGTGAAGAGGTCGTTCTCTGCGTAGCGCGTCTTCACGAGCGGCGCGCCGATGACCGTGACCGTCCGGGCGTCGGCGGCGCGGCGGATGGCGTCGACGTCGAAGTTGCCCTGCATGACGGCGCAGAAGTCCGCGCCCTGCATCGCGTACAGGCCGCCGTAGACCTTCGCGATGTCGCGCGCCGGCACGAAGTTCGACTCCGGGCCGAGCGGGAGCAGGCTCGCGATGATCTGGTTCACCTCGCCCCCGAGGCCGGAGGCGAACAGCGCCGCCGCGTCGAGGTAGCCGACCATCACCGCGCCGCTCGGCAGGACGGCCAGCGGATCGCGATCGATCGCCGTCGCGTCGATCTTCTCTCCGCCGACCAGCACGAGGCTGTCGTCCGCGCCGCCGCAGCCGGCGAGCGCCGGGGCGGCGAGCGCCGCGATCGCGAGCGCGCCCGCGGCGCAGCGCAGGGCGGCGGCGCATCGAGAGCGCAGCAGCATCCACGTCATCGGGTTCGCCATCAGGCGCGCTCGTGCGGCGGGTCGGGGCGCTCCAGGGGGAAGGAGCCGATGATCTTCAGCATCTTGGTCTCGCGCTTCACGCCCTCGAGCGCCGCGACGAGCGCGCGATCGGTCGTGTGGCCGCTGACCTCGACGTAGAAGACATAGTCCCAGCCCTCGCCGGGGACGGGGCGGGAGTGGACGCGCCGGAGGTTGCAGCTGCGCTCCTTGAAGTGCTGGAGGATGTCGTGGAGCGCGCCGGGCCGATCGTGGACGCTGAAGAGGAGCGCCGTTGCGTCGTGGCCCGAGCGCGACGCGGGGAGGCGCGAGAGGACCGCGTAGCGGATCCGGACCTCGCCCTCGTCGCCGACGTTCTCGCGCGCGACCCGGAGCTCCTGCCCGCCGTTGAAGCCGCGGGGGACGATGGCCGCGCTGCCCTCGTTCTCGGCCGCGAGGTCCCACGCGACCTGCGGGCACCGCACGTCGAGCACCAGCGCGCGCGGGTGCTGGAGCTCGAGGTAGTTCACGCACGCCACGTGGTCCTGCGGCGAGCAGTAGACGCGCTCGACGTCGGCGAGGTTGCCGGTCCGGTTCACGAGGTCGAGCGCCTGCGCGAGCTGCCGCTCGCCGACCACCTTGAGATCGGCGCCGCCGATGGCCTGGATCGTCGGGAAGATCGGCCCTTCCTTGAACGACTCGTACGGGACGACGGCGAAGTCCGCGCGCGAGCGCGCGACCTCCTCGATGGCGGCGACGGGGCTGTCCGCGCGGACGAACTCGCCGCCGACCCCGAAGTGATCGTGCGCCGCGGTCCATCCGTAGTCGCCCTCGGCGCCCAGGTACGCGACCCGGGGCGCGACCTCGAAGGCGCGCGAGGCAGCGTCGATGGCGACGAAGATCGGCCGGACGGCGCGCTGCGGGAACGGCGGCGTGACGGCGCGCTCGAGCGTCTGTATGTGGGCGGCATCGGCCGTGGGGGCGAACCGGGCCGTGCCCGTCCTCAGCTTGGCCAGCTCGTGCGCGATGCGAGCCCGGCGCTCGATGCCTCGTAGGATTTCTTGATCCAGCTCCGTGAGCTGCCGGCGGAGCTCCTCAAGTCGCTTTCTCTCATCCATCCCGGCCACCCTAGCACCGCCCCCGGCGCAGGTGGACTCGCAGCACACCAGGCGCCGGGGCAGGCCGCGCCCTGCACGGCGCCCCGCCGCGCAGGGATGGCTACACCCCCGTCGCCGATCGGCGCGGCGGCGTCAGGCCGCCGCGGAGGCGGACGACGCGCCGGAGTCGCTCTTGGTGCTGCCGCTCGTCGAGGTGGAGCTGCTCGATCCGGAGTCGGAGCTCGTCCCCGTCGACCCGGTCGACCCGGAGGAGCTGCCCGACCCGCCCTCCGATTTCGCGGGCGGCTTGTTCGAGCCCGAGGAGTAGAGATCGGAGTACCAGCCACCCCCCTTGAGGATGAAGCCCGTGCCGCGCGAGATCTGCCGCCGGGCCGTCGCGTTCTGACACGACGGGCACTCCGTCAGCGGAGCCTCCTTGATGGACTGCTCGGCCTCCCATTCATGCGCGCAGGATGTGCAGGCGTACTCGTAAGTAGGCATGGCGTTTCTACTCCTCGAAACAACGCGAGGGATATGGCCCCGTTAGCCACCTGTCAAGGCGGCTGCCAGAAGCGGCCGTTTCGTTTTGGACGCCGCTCCGGCGGCGCGCGTCGCCGCCGGATGCGCAAGACCTGGTCCTCGATGTACGCGTGACGAGACCGGTTTCCGGTCTTGCCGCGCGGCGCCGGCGCACGTAGACCCGGGAAGCCAGATGTGACGGTACGTGGCGTGCTGTGACGATACGTTAAGCCCGCCTGGCCGGTCCCGGGGACGTCATGCGCATTCGAAAGCTCGAGATCAGCGGGTTCAAATCGTTCGTCGACCGGACGGTGGTCCACTTCGACACGGACGTGGTGGGCATCGTCGGTCCGAACGGCTGCGGCAAGTCGAACATCGTCGACGCGATCCGGTGGGCCATCGGCGAGCAGAGCGCGAAGCACCTGCGCGGTAAGTCGATGTCGGACGTCATCTTCAACGGCTCCGACACGCGCGCCCAGCACGGGATGGCCGAGGTGACGCTCACCTTCGACAACAGCGAGCCCACGGCGGCGTCGCAGCTCCCGCTCGAGTACCGCGACTACGCCGAGATCGCGGTGACGCGCCGGCTCTTCCGCGACGGGACAAGCGAGTACCTCATCAACAAGACCCAGGTCCGGCTCAAGGACGTGACCGACCTCTTCCTCGGCACCGGCGTGGGCACGAAGGCCTACTCCATCGTCGAGCAGGGCAAGATCGGGCTCATCGTCTCGGCGCGGCCGGAGGACCGGCGGATGCTCATCGAGGAGGCCGCCGGCATCACGAAGTACAAGGCCAGGAAGAAGCAGGCCGAGCAGAAGATGGACCAGACGCGGCAGAACCTGCTCCGCGTGGGGGACATCGTCTCCGAGATCCAGCGCAACCTCGCGTCCCTGAAGCGCCAGGCGGCGAAGGCCGAGCGGTACGTCAACTACCGCAAGGAGCTCGAGGACCTCGTGCTCCACGAGGCGTCGCACAAGCTCCTCGAGATCACGGTGCTCACCCAGCGCGAGTCGCTCGGCAGGGCCGAGCACGCCGAGCGCGCGCAGGTGGCGCGGACGGCGCTCGCCGCGCGCGAGGCCGAGATCGAGGTCACCCGCCTCGAGGCCCTCGCCTGCGAGGAGCGGGCCGAGAAGGCGCAGAACGAGGCGTTCGCGGCCGACAACCAGGTGCGCACCCACGAGGCGGAGATCGCGCGGGCGCGCGACCGGCTGCGCCACCTGGAGGAGCGGCTCGTCACCGCGGCCAAGGAGCAGGGCGAGCTCGAGAAGACGGTCGAGGAGCTCACGACCGAGAAGGCGCAGCTCGAGGCGCAGCTCGCCGGCGTCGAAGAAGAGGAGGCGCGGGAGAGCGAGCTTGCGCTCGAGCAGCACGAGCGGCTCGAGGAGCTGCGGCACGGCGAGCGCACCGCCGAGCACGAGGTCGCCGCGCTGCGCCGGCGGGCCGCCGAGGCCACCGCGGCGGTCGCGGCCGCCGAGGCGTCGCTCGCCGGGTTCGACCGGCGGATGACGGAGATGAGCCAGCGGCGGGCGAAGCACGAGGACGAGCTCGGGCGGCTCATGTACGAGTCGGAGGAGCTCGAGCGGCGGCGCTCGTCGCTGACGCGGAACGTGGCGGAGCTCGCGGAGGGCAAGCGGCTCTCCGCGGAGGAGCGGTCGCGGCTCGACGTCGAGATGAAGTCGCTGCGCGAGCAGGCGGTCGCGAGCGACCGCGCCGTGGAGCACGCGAAGAACGAGCTCGGTCAGCGGCGCAACCGGCTCCGCGCGCTGGAGGAGCTGCACGCCCGGCTGGAGGGCGTCGGCGCCGGCGTGAAGAACCTCCTCAAGACCAAGGACCCGGCGCTGCTCGGGCTCGTGGCCGACCGGATCGAGGCGCCGGCCGAGCTGACCGCGGCCTTCGCGGGGCTGCTCGGGGACCGGCTGCAGTGCGCGGTCGTGAGCGACGTCGAGCGCGGGGTCGCGCTGCTCGCGGATCTGTCGAAGAACAACCGCGGGCGGGCCAGCGTGATCGCGGCGCGGCCGGCGTTCGTGGCCGGCGCGTCGCGGCGGCCGCCGCGCGGCGAGGGCGTGCTCGGGCCGCTCGTGGACCGGCTCGTCTTCGCGCCCGCGGACGAGGCGCTGGCGCGGGCGCTCGTGGGCGACGCGGTGGTGGTGGCGTCCGCCGACGTCGCGGCGCGGCTCGCGGCGGAGGGCGCGGGGTGCACGCTCGTGGCGCTCGACGGCACGGTCGTCCGCGAGGACGGCGTGGTGAGCGGCGGCTCGGGCGACGCGGTCGCGGCCGGCATGATCGAGCAGAAGCGGGAGATGCGCGCGCTGCACGAGTTCGTCGCGACCAAGTCGGAGGAGGTGACGGCGCTGCTCGACGCGCAGCAGAAGCTCCGCCTGCGGATCACCGAGGTGGGGACGGCGCTGGAGCGGGCGCGCAGCGAGGCGCACGAGGGGGAGCTCGCGCTCGTGACGGCCGAGAAGGACCTGCGCCGCGCGGAGGAGCAGCTCGCCGCGGCGCAGAAGCGCGAGGGCGTGGTGCGCTCCGAGCTCGAGGACCTCGCCGACAACCTCGACGCCGGCGGGAGCGAGCAGCAGGCGGCGCGGGACAAGCTCGCGGCCGGCCGCGCGGCGCGCGAGGCGGCGGCGGCCGGCCTCGAGCACGCCGAGCAGGTCGCGGCCGAGTGGCGCGAGCGGGTGCTCGGGCAGCAGTCGGTCGTGACCGAGCGCAAGGTGAAGCTCGCGCGCGTGCGCGAGCGCGCGGCGGCGGCGCGGGGCACGGTCGAGCGGCTCGCGCGGTCGTGCAACGAGCTCAGCGGCCGGATCACGCGGCTCGACCAGGAGCGGACGGAGAGCGCGATCGGCGCGGGGAAGGCCGCGGCGACGATCGTGATCGCGCGCGAGGCGCTGGTCCGCGCCGTCGCCGAGGCGCACGCCGCGCAGGCGGCGCTGACCGAGGCGCGGCGCGCGCTGGACGAGGCGCGCCAGGCGCACGCGGGGCGCGAGGCCGACCTGCGCGGGCTGCGGCAGGAGCTCGCCGACGTGTCGGCGCAGCTCAGCAAGCACGAGCTCGCGCTGGAGCGGCTGCGCGTGGAGCACAACCACCTCATCGAGGGGGTGCGCGAGCGCTTCCGCGGGCTGGAGCTCGCCCGCGTGGTCGGCGACTACCACAAGCGGCCGCCGGTCGACGCCTCGCACCGCGCGCGCATCCAGGAGCTGACGGAGCTGCTCGACCGGATGGGCCCCGTCAACCTGGACGCCGTGCGCGAGCACGCCGAGGCCGAGGAGCGGTACACGTACTACTCGGGCCAGAAGGCCGACCTCGAGAAGGCGCTCGACGACCTCGAGAAGGCGATCGCCCAGATGAACCGCGAGTCGAAGCGGCTCTTCAAGACGACGTACGACGGCATCAACACGCGCTTCAAGGCGCTGTTCCCGAAGATGTTCCGCGGCGGGCAGGCGGAGCTCAGGCTGACGAACCCCGACGACATGCTCGAGACGGGGATCGAGATCCTGGCGCAGCCGCCGGGCAAGAAGCTCGGGAACATCGAGCTCATGAGCGGCGGCGAGAAGGCGCTCACCGCGGTGTCGCTGATCTTCGCGATCTTCCAGTTCAAGCCGTCGCCCTTCTGCATCCTCGACGAGGTCGACGCGCCGCTCGATGAGGCGAACGTGGCCCGCTACAACGAGGCGATCCGGAGCATGACGAGCCACTCGCAGTTCATCCTGATCACGCACATCAAGCGCACGATGCAGTCGGTCGACGTGCTCTACGGCGTGACGATGCAGGAGCCCGGCGTGTCCAAGCTGGTCAGCGTGCGGATCAACGAGACCGCGAAGCGTCCGGAGCGCGAGGTCGCGCCGGCGGCGGCGGTGGCGTGAGCGCCGGCTCGGCGGCGGAGGGGGCGGCCGGGCGGCGCCTGTCGCGCGGCGCCTCGGGGCTGCGCCACCTCCGCTGGGGCCGCGAGGTGCTGGCCACGCTCGAGGCGCACGTCGAGCACAACCCGGCGCTCGACGGCGCCGATCGCGAGGCGCTCCGGGGCGAGGCGCGCGTGCTCGCGGCGGCGGTGCAGGCGCTCAGCGAGGCCGTGAAGCCGTACCGGGACTTCCTCGAGCGGACGCGGGTCCGCTACCGCGGGCGCGTGCGCGTCGCGGAGCACCTGGTGCGGGAAGCTGACGCAGGCCACGCGGACGAGGGGGCGCGCGCTCGCCTCGACGAGGCCGTGACCGAGCTCGCCGGGATGGAGGCGACGCAGCGAAGGCCGCTCAAGGCAGCGCTGTCGGCGGAGATCGACCGGCTCCGCGAGGCGATGGCGCGGATGGACGCGCGCCTCGAGGCGCGGCTCTCCGCGGCGTTCGTCGAGAGCCTGTACCCGCCGCTCACGGACGGCGCGTCGCGGGTCGCCGACGACGGCGACCCGGACGACGACGCGGCGGCGAGCCCTCGCTAGCGCCGCGCGACGGGCGAACCGCCGTCGCGCGAGCGGCTCGAACGAGGGCCGGCGGCGCGGCGAGGCGCGTGGGCGGGCGGAGGGGATGGATCACCTGCCTGCACGCCGGGGTGGAGATGCGGTAAAGGGGCTGCGAACACACGCTGAGAGGACGTCGATGGGCTGCGCGGAATCGGCCGCTATCCTGCTCCTCCGCGGGCGCGCCGCGGCGAGCGAGCGATTCGAAGCGCTGATCCGACGCCACGTGCCGGACGCCGGGGTCACCTCCGATCCCGAGCGCGCGCTCGAGCGATGCCTGCGCGAGCCGCCGCCGGTGCTCGCCGTCGACTGGAGCGACCCGGCCGGGGCCGCGGCGTTCTGCGGCCGCGTGCGCGCGCAGCCTGGCGGCGAGGCGGTGCTCCTCCTCGCGCTCGCCGAGCGCGGCGCGGACGTCGACGGCATCCTCGCCGCGGGCGCGAGCGACTTCGTGATCGTGGGCGATGAGCGCGAGGACGCGGTCGCCCGGGCGCGGCTCGCCGTCGCCCGCGAGCGCGCCGCGCGCGAGGCCGCCGCGCGCCACGCGCTCGCGCAGACGCAGGCCCGCCTCGTCCTCGCCGGCCGCATGGCGAGCGTCGGTACGCTGGCCGCAGGCGTCGCCCACGAGATCAACAACCCCCTCGCCTTCGTCATCACGAACGTCGACGCGGCCATCCGGCGCATCGGCGCGATCGAGCGGCGGAGCTACCCTGCGCGCGGCGGCGCGTGGGGTCGCGCTCAGGGCGACGGCCGCGGGCCGTCGAGCGAGCTCTCCGAGGTGCTGAGCCTCCTCGAGGACGCCCGCGAGGGCGCGGAGCGGGTGCGGCTCATCGTGCGCGATCTCCACACGTTCTCGCGCGCCGAGGAAGACCGCCGCGGGTCGGTCGACGTCCGGCGGGTGCTCGACTCCTGCGTCCACATGGCGATGAACGAGATCCGGCACCGCGCCCGCGTCGTCCGGAGCTTCCAGGAGGTGCCGCCGGTCGAGGCGAACGAGCCAAGGCTCGCGCAGGTCTTCTTGAACCTCATCGTGAACGCCGCGCAGGCCATCCCCGAGGGGCTCGCCGAGCAGAACGTGATCGAGCTCTCGACGCGACGCGACGCCGCCGGATGGGTGGTCGTCGAGGTGCGCGACACGGGCTCCGGCATCGCGCCCGAGGCGCTCGGGCGGATCTTCGACCCGTTCTACACGAGCAAGGAAGCGGGCGAAGGGCTGGGCCTGGGGCTCGCGATCTGCCACGCCATCGTCACGGAGCTGGGGGGGCGGATCGAGGTGGAGAGCTCCCCCGGCAAGGGGAGCACGTTTCGCGTCGTCCTCCCCGCGATCAGCGAGGCGCGCGCCCCGGCTGCGCCCGGCGCCGGCGCGTCGCGCTCGCCGCACGAGAGCAGCAGGCTCGCCGCGTCCGAGCCGCACGCCGCGCCGCGACGGCGGGTCCTCATCATCGACGATGAGCCGCTGCTCACGCGGGCCATCGCGGGGACGCTCGAGCCGCGGCACGAGACGACCGCGACGGCGAGCGCCCGCGACGCGCTCGCCCGGATCCGCGCTGGAGAGCGCTACGACGCCATCCTGTGCGACCTCATGATGCCCGACATGACGGGGATGGATTTCTACGCGTCGCTCGCCGAGCACGCGCCCGAGCAGCAGCGCCGGGTCGTGTTCCTGACCGGCGGCGCCTTCACGGAGCGCAGCAAGGCGTTCCTGCAGCAGGTCAACGCCCGGCTGCTCCTGAAGCCGTTCGACGCCGCGACGCTGCTCTCGCTGGTCGACGAGGTGGTCGCCTCGCGCTGACGCGCGCGCGGGGCTCTTCGATCGCCGCGTCGCCGCCCCGCCCTGCGCCGCCGCCGCCGCCGCGCGCTCAGTGATAGTCGCGCGACTTGAGCGCGACCTCTTCCCCGCTCGGCAGCTCCAGCCGCTCGAGCTCGCGCGCCACCACGTGGATCACCTCGCCCTGCCGCTCGACCCGACCGGCGACGAGCAGGAGCGCGGCGTGCCGCGCCACCTGGTAGTGATCCGCGAAGACCTGCTTCTGGACGATGACGTTGACCACGCCGGTCTCGTCCTCGAGCGTCACGAACGTCACGCCGCTCGCGGTCGCCGGCCGCTGGCGCCCGACCACCATCCCGGCGACCCGAACGGTCTCCCCGTTGCGCGCCGCCTTGATCTCCTCGGCCGTCCGCACGCGCCCGGCCCCGCGACGCCGCTTGAGCGCCGGCCGCAGGTGCCGCATCGGGTGGTCGTGCAGCGACAGGCCCACGCGGCCGTAATCCAGCGCAAGCTGCTCCAGCGGCCTGAGCGGAGGGAGCCCCACGTCCCTGTCCTTCTCGATGGGCACGCCCTCGAACAGCCCCTCCACGCGCGGCGCGCGCGCCCGCCAGAGCGCCTCTCTCCGGGCGGGCACCAGCGCGGCGAGCGCGCCCGCCTCGGCGAGCGCTTCCACCTCGTTCTTCTTCAGCTCCGCCCGCCGCACGAGATCCGGGAGGCTCTTGAACGGCGCGTCCTCGCGCGCCGCCATGATCGAGGCCACGGCCGCCTCGCCGAGCCCCTTCACGAGGCGCATGCCGAGCCGCAGCGCCGGGCCCGCCGACGGCTCGGCGCCAGGCTCCAGGGTCGCGTCCCAGGCGCTGCGCGCGACGCACACCGGCCGCACCTCCACGCCGTGCCGCTGCGCGTCCTGCACCAGCGCCGACGGGCTGTAGAACCCCATCGGCTGCGCGTTGAGCAGCGCGCAGGTGAACGCCGCCTGGTGGTGGACCTTGAGCCAGGCCGACGCGTACACGAGCAGCGCGAAGCTCGCCGCGTGCGACTCCGGGAAGCCGTACTCCCCGAAGCCCTGGATCTGCTGGTAGAGCATCTCCCCGAACTTCGCCGAGATCCCCCGCTCGGCGAAGCCCTGGACGAGCCGCCCGCGGTGCCGCTCCAGGCGGCCGTGCTTCTTCCACGCCGCCATGTCGCGGCGCAGCTGATCGGCCTCGCCCGGCGTGTAGCCCGCGCCGACCATCGCGATCTGCATCACCTGCTCCTGGAAGAGCGGCACGCCGAGCGTGCGCTCCAGGATGGGATCCAGGCACGGGTGCGGGGACACCGGCGGCTCCTGCCCCGTCCGCCGGCGCAGGTAGGGGTGCACCATCCCGCCCTGGATCGGCCCGGGCCGCACGATGGCCACCTCGATCACCAGGTCGTAGAACTTGCTCGGCTTGAGCCGCGGGAGCATCGCCATCTGCGCGCGGCTCTCGATCTGGAACACCCCGACGGTGTCGGCCCTGCCGATCGCCTCGTAGACCGCCGGATCCTCCGGCGGGATCTGCGCGAGCGCCGCGATCGGATCGAACGCGGCTCCCCGGCCTGCATGGCCCCAGGACGCCGCGGGCGCGTGGGCTCGCTCCGCGCCGCCCGAGGCTCCCTCCTCGGGCGCGGCGCCCCGCCCCGCGTCGACCGCGGCCGGCTCGGGCGCGGCGTCCCGCGCCGCGCGCTGCGCGTGGGCCGCGGGCCCCGCGAGCTCGGCGTAGCGATCCGTGTGGATCAGCGCGAGCGCCTTGCGGATCGCCGTCAGCATGCCGAGGGCCAGGACGTCGATCTTGAAGAAGCCGAGATCGTCGAGGTCGTCCTTGTCCCAGGGGATCACCGTGCGGCCCTCCATGCGCGCGGGCTCGACCGGGGCGACCCGGTGCAGCGGCTCCGACGACAGCACGAAGCCGCCGACGTGGATCGAGAGGTGGCGCGGAAAGCCCTCCAGCGCGCTCGCCATCAGGACCGCTTGCCGGACGCGCACGTCGTCCGGATCGAGGCCCGCCTCGCTCACCCGCTGCTCGGTGATGTCCGCCTCGTGGTGGAGCACGAGGCCGCTCAGCCTGTCGACCTGGTCCGGCGAGAAGCCGAACGCCTTGCCCACCTCGCGCAGCGCGCTCTTGCCCCGGTAGGCGATCACCTCCGAGACCATCGCCGCCCGATCGCGGCCGTACATCTCGTAGATCGCCTGGATCACCTCCTCCCGCCGCTCGTGCTCGAAGTCGACGTCGATGTCCGGCGGCTCGTTGCGCTCCTCCGACAGGAAGCGCTCGAAGAGCAGGTTGGACCGGGCCGGATCCACGGCCGTCACGCCGAGCACGAAGCACACCGCGCTGTTCGCCGCGCTCCCGCGGCCCTGGCAGAGGATCTGCCGCGCGCGGGCGATCTTCACGACCTGCTGCACGCTGAGGAAGTACGGGGCCACGCCGAGCTTCGCGATGAGCGCGAGCTCCTTCTCGATCTGCGCGCGCACCTGCGGCGGCGTCCCCTCGGGGTAGCGGTCGCGGCAGCCCTCGTCGGTGAGGCGGCGGAGCGCCTGGTCCGACGTCTCCCCCGGCTTGCACAGCGCGTCGCTCGGGAAGCTGTAGCGGAGCTCGGAGAGCGAGAAGCGGCAGCGGGACGCGACCTCCACCGTGCGCGCGATCCAGGCCGGGTGATCGCGGAACAGCGCCGCCATCTGCGCGCCGGACCGCACGTACGCCTCCGCGTTCGGCGCGATCCGCGTCCCGGCCTGATCGAGCGTGGTCTTGGTCCGGATGCACGTGAGCACGTCGGCAAGCGGCTTGCGCGACGGGTGGTGGTAGAAGGGGCGCGCGGTCGCCACCACGCAGGGGCCGTAGCGCCGCTCCGCCGCGAGGGCCGCCGCGACGCGCTCGCCGTCCCGGCGGTCGAGGTGCTTCCAGGTCGCGACGAGCGCGCGCTCACCGAACGCGTCGCGCAGCGCGCCGATGAGCGCGCCGGAGACGTCCGCGGGCACGATCGGATCGAGTGGCACGATCGCGGTGAGGCCCCGCGGCGCCGCCGCGATCGCCTCCGCCGAGATGCTCGCCGTCCCCTTCTCGCAATCGGCGTGCGCGATCGTGAGCAGGCGGCAGAGGTTCGCGTACCCCTCGCTGTCCTCGACCAGGAGGACCACCGACGGCTGCGCCTCCGGCGCGCGATCGGCGCGCTGCGCGGCGCGATCGGCGGCCGCGCGCGGCGTGCCGATCGTCAGCTCGGCCCCGACGATCACCCGCTGCTCGATCTTCTTCGCCGCCGTGTGCGCGCGGACGCTGCCGTAGATCCCGTCGCGATCGCAGAGCGCGAGCCCCTCGAGGCCGAGCTCCTTCGCGCGGTGCACGAGCTCCTCGGGGTGGGAGGCGCCCTCGAGGAACGAGAAGCAGGAGCGGCCGCAGAGCTCCACGAACGGCACCGAGGCGCCGGCGCTCACTCGCACCACCCCTGCAGGAACGCCTCGCCCGTCGCGCGGTCGACGTAGATCCACGCCTCACCGCAGGAGCTCGAGCTCGCGCCGTCGCGCGAGGGGCGCAGCTCGCCGAGCCGCGGGGCCCTGCCGGAGGGAGCGCCGGAGACCAGCCAGGCGCGCGCGTAGTCGCGCGAGGCCGGCGTGGGCGTCCACCACTCCACCGCGTCGATCCGCATCACGAAGGAGAGCCGCTCGATCGCATAGAGGTGCCGATCGACGGCCACGATCGCCCCGCGCCCCACGCGGCCGAGCGGGATCGGCTGCGCGAGGAGCCGCGCGGGCTCCGGCGCCGGCTGCTCCGCCCCCTCCGCGCCCGCCCCCTGCTCCGCCGCGGCCCGCTCCGCCGCCGCGCGCGCGCGGGCGGCGGCCGACGAGCGCGCCGTGGCTGCCTCGTCGGCGACCGGCGCGAGCCGCGAGCGCGCCTCGGGGCGGTGCGCGTCGGCGATCTCCAGCACGCCCACCCGCTCCGCGCCGATCTCGGCCGAGAGCTCGGCCAGGAGCGCCGGCAGGCTGTCGGGATCGACCGAGCGATCGCGCGACAGGTCGAGCTGCACCTGGCGGGCGCGCGCGATCCGGGAGGCGATGAGGTGGACCCCGACCGCGGGCGCCGCGAGCTCGATCCGCTCGAGCTTCGCCTTGATCGGGCGCAGCAGATCGCCCGCGTCCGAGAGGGGCACCGGCATGTCGACGTGGAAGCGCAGCGAGGGGCCGCGCTCCTCGTCCTCCAGGAGCAGCGCGGCGTCGTCCTCGCGATCGCCGAGCCGGAGCCGCGCGATGGAGCGATCGTAGGCGATCGCCACGTTGAGCCGCCCGCACGCCTCGCCGCGCGCGGAGAGCCGCGACGCGATCCGCGACGTCATGCCGCGCAGCACGAACAGGAGCGACTCGGCGTTCTCGACCGGCTCGTCGAAGAGCACCTCCTCCTCGATCAGCCGGGGCACCTCGAACGGCAGGAGCGGCACGGGATCGCGGCCGGCGAGGAGCTCCATCACCTCGGTCGTCCGCGGGCCCAGCCGCGCCGCCACCTGCGCCCGCGGCAGGCGCGCGAGGTCCTCGACGCGGAGCACGCCGAGCCGGACGAGGAAGCTCGCCACCTCGCGCTCGACCGGCAGCGCCTGCACCGGCAGCGGCCCGATCGCCTGCGCGCCCTTGCCGGGCGGCGCGATCAGGGCATCGTCCCCTCGCCCTCCGTCCAGCGCGCCGAAGCGCGCGAGCGCCTGCGCGAGCCGCGGCCCGTCGGCGATCGCGAGCCGCGCCCGGTGGCCGAGCGCCGCCACGCGCTCGCCGAGCTCGTCGAGCAGCGCCTCCTCGCCGCCGACGAGGTGCGACGCCCCGGTGATGTCGAGCCACACCGTGTCGTACGGGCCGTCGCCCCAGGGGCTCCGCGCCTCGCTCGCGGCGCGCTCTCCGGCGCGGCTCGCCCGCGACGCCCCCGAGCGCGGCGCGCCGGCGCGCGAGCCGCCCTGCTCGCCGAGCTGGATCGCCGCCGTCGCCCCGAGCCCGAGCGCCACCTCGGCGACCCGGCCGAGCGCCGCGTCGATCTCGGCGAACGTCACCCGGTGGATCGCCAGGTGCGCGACCAGCGCCGCCGCCTCGACGACCTTCTGCCCCGGCCTCACCCCGTACCGCCTCGCCTCGTCATCGACGACGTCGATCACCGCCGCGGGCGCCTGCGGCTCGCGCTCGGCCCCCGCCGCGAGCGCCGCCCGGCGCTCCTCGTCGCCGCCGATGATCACGGCGAGCGGCGCCTTCCCGCTCGGCGAGACCGGTCCACGCTGCTTCACCAGCTCGCACGCGAGCTGCGGGAGCACGATCGCCACAATGCGCCTCACCGCCATCGCTCCTCCTCCTTCACACCCGCGACAGCGCGGGCCGCGGCTCGCTGCTGACCGCCGCCCGCTCCGCCTTCGATCGCTGCCCCAGCACCACCGGCGTCGGCGAGGTCACGCGCCCGCGGCGATCCTTGGCGACGCGGACCATCAGCCGATCTTCGGCGACCTGCTCGAGCTCCAGCCGCATCGCGACTGGCAGAGGCATCGGCCGTGCCGCCTGGCGGTCGGTGAGGAGCAGGATCGTCCCGTCGCTCCCCTCGGTCGCCAGGGCGAGCTTGCGCACCACGTTGACCCAGCGCGCGAGGTCCTCCTCGCGGCGCCCCGCCGCGGGCGCGCTCCGCTCCCCCTTCACCGCGCCCTGGCCGAACGCCCCCGGGACCCCGGCCACGTCGATCACGAGCACCGCGAACGCCCGGCTCATCGCCATCCGGACCGCGACCTTCGCGAGCATCTCCGCGGGGGGTCGCGCCACGAGCAGGCGGCTCAGGTCGACCCCCGCCCGCGCGACCGCCGGCGCGAAGAGCGAGCCGCTCGGGTCGATCCACGCGCACCAGGCGCCCGCCGTCGCGCTCGTCCCGCGCAGCCGGGCCTCCGCCTGCGCCGAGGCGCACGCGGAGAGGGCGATCGAGGTGGAACGCCCCAGCCCCCGAGGCGCAGCGAGCTCGACCACTCCCCCACGCGGCAGACCCCCTTCCGGGAGCGCGTCATTAATTTCCTGTATGCTGAGCGGGAGCGTCTTGGCGCGCGCTTCAAACTCGGGGAGGGTGTGGCGAAGAAGGTCCCGGGCGAGAGGAGCGGCAAGAGCGACGGGCGACATACTGAACATGGTAACAGTACCACCGCGAAGCTGCCAACTTTGCCGGACGAACAACGTCCTAGCTGCGCTCGGCGCGTCCGCCTTTCGCCTTTCCTGCGCGGCGGAATGACCTGACCGGCGATCTGTGGTCGGCGGGGATGACAGGACGACGGGGATGAGGGGAATGCCCGTCCTGGACCTTTAAATAAGTCCGGTCCGCGGCGTGTCGACCCAGGGCAACCGGCGCCCCTCCGGCGCTGGGCGTCGGGGCCCCGGCCAGGACGGCGAGGGCCCCCGCCAGGACGGCGAGGTCCCTGGGTCGGGGTGTCTATGAGCTCTGCGGCGTAAGGACGGCGAGGTCCCTGGGTCGGGGTCTCTACGAGCTCTGCGGCGTCAGCGCGGCGGAGCGGACGCCCGCCGCTCCGGGGACGCCCCCGATGTAGCGGGAGCTCGGCCGGATGAGCCGCCCGGCGCGCCGTTGCTCGTCGATGTGCGCGCACCAGCCGGCGACCCTGCCCACCGCGAAGGTCGGCGAGAACAGCGTACGCGGCAGCCCGAGCGCGTCGAGCAGCACCGCCGTGTAGAACTCGACGTTCGCGCGCAGCGGCCGGTCCGGGTGCCGCGCGCGGAGCGCCGCCTCCGCCGCCCGCTCGACCGCGCGCGCCAGCGCGAGCCGGGCGCCCCGCGCCCCGCCAGAGGTCCGCCCGAGCCGCTCGATCGCCCGCTCGAGCACGGCCGCCCGCGGATCCCTCACCCGGTAAATCCGGTGCCCCATGCCCATGATCCGCCGACCCGCCCCGAGCTCCGCCTGGATCCAGCGCTCGGCGCCGCCGGCGGGCGGCGCGCCGCCCTCGCCCGTGGCCGCCGCGATCGCGTCCAGCATGTCGAGGACCGGCCCCGGCGCGCCGCCGTGGAGCGGCCCCTTCAGCGCGCCGATCGCCGCGACGACGGCCGAGATCGCGTCCGACCCCGTCGAGGTGACCACGCGCGCGGCGAAGGTGGACGCGTTCATGCCATGGTCCGAGACGGTTGCGAGGTACGTGTCGAGCTCGCGCGCCTCGGCCTCGCTCGCCGCCGCCCCGCGCACCATCCGCAGGTAGTCGGCCGAGAGCCGGAGCGCCGGATCCGGCGCGACCGGAGCCTCGCCCGCGCGGCGCCGCGACCACGCCGCCGCGAACGTCGCGACCGCCCCGGCGATCGACGCCGGTGGGGCGTCGCTCCCGAGGTGCGCGACCGCGGCGCGGAGCGCATCCATGCCGTCGCCAGCCTGGAGCGCGTCCCCGAGCCGGCCGAGGAGCGCGAACGCCCGCGCCCGCCCCTCGGCGATCGCCCCCCGGATCGCCTCCCGCTCCGCCGCGGCGGGCAACGCGCCGCCCCAGAGCAGCCCGCACACGTCCTCGAAGGTCGCCCCGCCGTCGCCGGCGAGCTCCTCGACGTCGTGGCCGGCGAGGGTGAGCTTCCCCCGCTCTCCGTCCACCTCCGAGAGCCGCGTCTCCGCCACCACCACGCCTTCCAGACCGCTCGCGAGCGGCGCCGCCACGTCCTTCATCCCGATCACCTCCGCCATGGACATGTTGGGCATCGCATGGAGTTGATCAACCTTGATTGTACAATCAACCATGCACGCTCTCGAGGTGCGTCGAGGTCGCCGCCGGCGCGCTGTCGATGGGCCGCCCCGCCCTGGCCCGGGAGGCGAAGCGCGCGCCGCGAGGAGACCGCGCGCGTCCGCCACATGAAGAATCCCGAGTTGGACCGAGAGTCGCGGTGCTAGGAGGGACAGAGGTCGTCCAGCGGTTCTCGGCGCCGCGCCTCAGGGGTGGACGGGATGGATCGAACGTTGATGGGCTATCATGGTTGATCTACCTGGCTCGGAGCAGCGGGCCTCGGCGTACGTGACCGGCGCCGAGGCCGCAGCGCTGCTCGGCGTGAAGCGGGAGACGCTCTACGCGTACGCGAGCCGCGGCGTGCTCCGGGGCGTGCCCGGCGGGCGAGGGCGCGCGCGGCTCTACCTCAGGGCGGACATCGAGCGGCTCAAGGCGCGGCACGACGCGCGCGCCGGCCACGGCCCGGTCGCCGCCGAGGCGCTCCGGTGGGGCGAGCCGGTGCTCGAGTCGGCGCTCACCGCGATCGGGCCGCGCGGCCCCATCTACCGGGGCAAGGAGGCGGTCGCGCTCGCGCTCGAGGACGTGCCCTTCGAGGCGGTCGCCGAGCTCCTGTGGACCGGCGAGCTGCCCGCCGAGGGCGCGCCGGCCGCGCGGCCGGCCCGGCTGAGCGTGCGCCCGGCGAAGCTCGCGGCGCTCCTGCCGGAGGGCGCGCCGCCGCTCACCGCGCTCGCGCTCGCGGTGCCAGCGCTCGGCGCGCACGACGCGACCCGCCACGTGGGCGCGCCCTCGGGCGACGGGCGCATCCCCACGAGCGACGCGGAGCGGGCCCGGGCGCGCGCGCTCGTGCGATCGCTCGCGGCGCTCGTCGGCCTCGGGCGGGACGCGCGCGGGGCGACCGACGCCCTCGAGGCCGAAGGCACGGCGCGGCGCCTGCTCATCGCCCTCGGCGCGAACCCCACGAAGAAGGCCGAGCGCGCCGTGAACCGGGCGCTCCTCGTGTCGGCCGATCACGAGCTGAACGCCTCGGCGTTCGCGGTCCGGGTGGCCGCCTCCACCGGGGCCGACCTCTACGCCTGCGTCAGCGCGGGGCTCGCGGCGCTCTCCGGCCCGCGGCACGGCGGCGCCGCCGACAGGGTCGAGGCCCTGGTCGCCGAGGCGGGCCGGCCCGAGCGCGCCGCCGCCGCGGTCCACGAGCGGCTGCGCCGCGGAGAGCCCATCGCCGGCTTCGGGCACCGCCTCTACCAGGACGGCGACCCCCGCGCCCAGGCGCTGCTCGACACGGCGCGCGCGCTCGCGCCGCAGAGCGCGGCGCTGCGCACGGTGCTCGCGCTGGTCGACGCGCTGCGCGACGCCGGCCACGATCCGCCGTCGCTCGACATGGGCCTCGTCGCGATCGCCGCCGCGCTCGGCTTGCCGGCCGGCTCGGCGGCGGCGCTCTTCGCGGTGGGGCGCGCCGCGGGGTGGATCGCCCACGCGTTCGAGCAGCGGGAGGCGGGGTACATGCTGCGGCCGCGGGCCCGGTACACCGGGCCCTGATCGCCGCGCTGTCGCGCCCTAGAAATTGACCTGCATGCCGAGCTCGACCACCCGGTTCGGCGGCAGCCCGAAGTACGCCGTCGCGGGCCGCGCGTTCCGCGAGATGAAAGCGAACAGCGCCTTTCGCCACCGGGACATCTTCGAGCTCCCCGTCGTCAGCAGCGTCTCCCTGCCGAGGTAGTAGCTCGTCCTCCCGAGATCGATGTTGAGCCCGTGCCGCTTGCACCCCTCGAGCACCGACGGGGCGTTCGGCGTCTGCATGAAGCCGTAACACGCCGTGACCTGGTAGATGCCCTCCCCCCGCGGGATCACCGTCGTGCGCCGATCCGCGGGCACCTCCGGCACGTTCAGCACCTGGATCGAGAGCAGCACGACCTGCTCGTGCAGCACCTGGTTGTGCTTCACGTGGTGCAGCAAGATCGGCGGCGTCCCCTCCGGGCTCGACGCCATGAAGACCGCGGTCCCGCGCACCCGGTGCGGCTTCGTGCGCTTCACGTCCTCGAGGAACATGTCGAGCGGCAGGATCGCCGACTTGATCGCCGCCGCGAGGTGCTTGCGCCCCGTCTTCCAGGTCGTCATCACCGTGAACGTCGCCGCGCCCATCACGATGGGCACCCAGCCCCCGTGGAAGAACTTGGCGCTGTTCGCCGCGAAGAACGCGAGATCGATCACCAGGAACAGCCCGGCCAGCGGGAGCGACTTCCAGACCGGCCAGCCCCACGTCTTCCGGGTGACCACGTAGTAGACCACCGTCGTGATCCCCATCGTCCCCGTGACGGCGATGCCGTAGGCGGCCGCGAGCGCGCTCGAGTTCTTGAACGTGAGCACGAGCACGAGGCACGAGATCAGCAGCCCGCTGTTCACCTCGGGGATGTAGATCTGCCCCGCCTCGTCCTTCGAGGTGTGGACCACGGTGACGCGCGGGAAATAGCCGAGCTGCACGGCCTGCTGGGTCAGCGAGAACGCCCCGGAGATGAGCGCCTGGGACGCGACGACGGTCGCCGCTGTCGCGATCGCCACCGTCGGGTACAGCGCCCACGACGGGACCAGCGCATAGAACGGGCTCGCCGCGGCGGTCGGGTCCTCGAGGAGCTTCGCGCCCTGGCCGAAGTAGTTGATGAGCAGCCCCGGCCAGACGATCGTGTACCAGGTGTACTTGATCGGCTCGCGGCCGAAATGGCCCATGTCGGCGTACAGCGCCTCGCCGCCGGTGATGCAGAGGACGACCGCGCCGAGGATCAGGAAGCCGTGCACCTTGTTCGCGACGAAGAAGCTCACCGCGTACTCCGGTGAGACGGCCCGGAGCACGCCCGGGCTGTGGAGGATCTCCTTCGCGCCGAGCAGCGTGAGCGCGAGGAACCACACGAGCGTCACCGGCCCGAAGACCGTCCCGATCCCGGCCGTGCCGCGCTTCTGCACGAGGAACAGGGCCAGCAGCACGGCGCACGTGATCGGCACGACCGCGGGCTTCAGGGTCGACGTCGCGACCTCGAGGCCCTCCACCGCCGACAGCACCGAGATCGCGGGCGTGATCACGCCGTCGCCGTAGAGGAGCGCGGCGCCGAAGAGGACGAGGAGCACGAGGAGGCCGCGGCCGTCGCCCTTGCGCTCGCTGTTCGGGACGAGCGCGAGGAGCGCGAGGATGCCGCCCGCCCCCTCGTTGTCGGCCCGCGTGATGAACGTCACGTACTTGATGGTCACCACCAGCATCAGCGACCAGAACATCAGCGAGAGCACGCCCAGCACGTTGGCCGGCGTCGGATCGACGCGATGCGGGCTGGCGGGGCTGAAGCACTCCTTCATCGCGTAGAGGGGGCTCGTCCCGATGTCGCCGTAGACGACCCCGAGCGCCGCGAGCATCAGCGGCCACATCTTCTTCGAGCCGTGGGCGTGCTCGGCCGACGGAGTCGGCGCGGGCTGCGCTGCGCCCGGGACCGGTTGTGGGCTTGTGGTCATCGGGGCGAATCCTACTCCATCGCGAGCGCGCGCCGCGAGAAGGCGGCGCGCGCCGCCGCGGCGAGGACTCAGCCGAGCGCGCGCGCCACCGCGGTGAGATCCTCGATGAAACGGGAGAGCTCGGCTTGCCTGGAGTCCTCGTCCGGCACGCGGAGGATCGACGCGGGGTGCACCGTCGCGAGCGTGCGCGGCGCGAGCGGCGACGCGAGGATCCGGCCGCGATCGCGCGTGACCCGGAACGAGCTGCCGAGCAGCGCCTGCGCCGCCGTCGCGCCGAGGCATACCACGATCTCCGGCTGCACCACCGCGATCTCCGCGGCGAGCCAGGGGAGACACGCGCGGATCTCGCGCGCGTCGGGCTTCTTGTGGATGCGCCGCTTGCCGCGCGGCTCCCACTTGAAGTGCTTGACCACGTTGGTCACGTACGCCCGGCCTCGATCGATCCCCGCCGCCTCGAGCGCGCGATCGAGCAGCTGCCCCGCCGGGCCCACGAACGGCTTGCCGGCCAGGTCCTCCCTGTCGCCCGGCTGCTCGCCGATGAGGAGCACGTCCGATCGCGCCGCGCCTTCGCCGAACACCGTCTGCGTACCCCGCTCCCAGAGCGGGCACGCCCGGCAGCCCGCGGCGGCCTCGCGCAGGCCCGGCAGCGAAGGACGGCTGGGGACCAGGCCCGCCGCCGTCGATTCCCCGGCCGATTCCCCGGCCCTGGCGTCGCGCCCTGCTGCATTTCGTCTCGCCACGGTCGCCATGGTTCTCCGGGGAGCACCGCTCGTGCCAGCACCGGCGGGAGGCGCCCGAACGCGTCGCGTCGCGAGCGTCGCGGCTTGGTGCGGCCGAGCCGGCTTGACGGCCTCTGGCGACCTTCCCATAGTGGCCGAGTCCCCCCGACTTTGACCGACCAGTCAGAATGCCCCGCCTCGCCGATCGCCGCGCCAGGATCGAGTTGCTCCGCGCCGCCGAGGCGGCGTTCACCGAGCGTGGCCTCGCGGCCGCGAGGGTCGAGGACATCACCGAGCGGGCGGGCGTCTCGAAGGGCGCCTTCTACCTGCACTTCCAGAGCAAGGACGACTGCTTCAAGCAGATCGTCGAGACGTTCATCGCGCGCCTCGCGGGCTGCGTGGAGCCGCCGCCCATCGTCTTCGAGAGCGAGCGAGCGCCGATCAACGAGTACCTGAAGCGCGTGCTCGCCCACGACGTCGAGGTGCTCGAGTTCTGCTGGCAGAACCGGGCGCTGCTCAAGATGATGCTGGCGGGCGGCGGCGGGGCGCCCTACGCCTACCTCATCGACGAGTTCGCCCAGCGCGTCGCGCGCCAGGTGGAGAGCCGCGTCCGATACGCGATCGACATCGGCCTCTACCGGCGCGATCTCGATCCCAGCGTCATCGCCGCGCTCATCTCCGGCGCCTTCGATCGCCTGGTGCGCAAGCTCATCGACGCGCCGTCCAGGCCAGACATCGGGGCCTGGTGCTCGCAGGTGCTCCAGCTCTTCACGCACGGCCTGCTCGCCCCGGAGGTGCGCGCCGTCGCTGACCCGTCGGTCACGGAAGCGCCTCCGCACAGCGCGCCGCAAGCCACAGGCGCTGCCCCGGCCTCGGCGCCGGGCGTCGAGCGCAGGCGCTCGAAGACCAGGGCGACCTGAGGCGCGCGCGCCGGCCCCGCGGCGACCGGAGCCCGGGCTGGTGAGGTGAGGGAGCAGTGTGGCGCCGCGAGGCGGACCGTAGGGAGCTTCCCGAATAGGTGCCTCCGACCGGGCAGTGAAAACGTACAGGCAATCCCTGATACCTGATTCCTCATCGCCCTAACGTCGGTCGGGCAACAGCTGAGATAGAACTACCTGTCAACGAGGACGTTGGCTTCGGGGTAGTGAGGGGGTGGATCGGGGGAGCCAGAGGGGGAGCCGATAGAGCGACCCGGAGGAGCGCGATCTTGGGGAGCGGTCCCGATCGTCCAGGCGCGCCACGTTGACCGTCGCGCGCTCTGGCCGGCAGCGTGCCCTTCCCCGGACGGTCCTGAGCGGGGGATGGAAGCTGTGGAGGGGCTGAATGAGCACACAGTGGGGCCGTGATAGACAGTTGATCCAGGAGCTGCTCCTGCAGACATGCCGCTCGATCCAGTGGCGTGCCCACGTCGAAGCGCCGATCGCGGACAGGATCGAGGTCGCCCTCGCCGAGCATGCGCTCCACGTCTCCACCCCGGACGTCGACCTTCGCGTCCAGCTGACCAGGGACTTCGGTCTCACCATCGCGATCCGCGTGCTCTCCTTCGGCGACGATGCCGAGGCGTGCCTGTGCAAGGCGCTCTGCCAGGACAGGTCGCTCATGGCGGAGCTCGTGAAAGCAGAGTGGCAGCTCGTGCGCACAGCGTGCAGGACCGCCGAGCGAACCGCCGGGAGCCTGGTGCTGCTGACGACGGTGCCCGAGGCGTGAGAGCGGAGCAGAGGCGCGCCCCGGGAGCTCCAGCGAAGGCTCGCGGCGAGGCCCGGAGGGGATGTGACGGGCCGGGCAATCGCTCGTTCAACCCGGCGCCCTGGCGAGATGAGCCTGAGAGTTGAACTCCAGAAGACCGATGAACCCAACATGACGCGATCGGGCCTACGAGGCGAAGCCAATGGCGCCCCAGACCAGCTACAGCATCTACGTTCGCTTCCGGGGCAGGCGGCTCGCGCTCATGAAGCACATCCGCTCGCTCGAGACGGCGTGCTCCGCGCTGAGGGCCTTGCGAGCAGAGCGGTTCCACGACGCGGATCAGGTGTTTCTCGTCAACGACGCGACCAAGCAGATCGTCGACGAAGACAGAGTGGAGGACGCCCGGGAGCCCGGTGCGAGCCGGGAGATCAGGGTCAGCATCTTCACCCGGTCCGATGAGCAGCGCCGGAAGCGGAAGCACGGCGCGGAAAACGAGGCGCGAGCGCTGCGGGGAGGCAAGGTGCCCGCGCTGCTCGAGCCGCACGAGGCCGCCTCCGTGGTCGCGGCGCCCGCCGAGCGGTCGGCGCGGGCTGACGACGGGGCGCGGCGCGATCAGCCGGAGAGGAGGTGGTCCAGGATCGAGAGCCTCGAGCCCCCGCGCACGCGCCTGCGCCGCGCGATGGCGGCAGCCCACGTCGCCCGAGCGCGCCACGGCGCCGCGCTGGAGGCCCTGGCCAGGCTCCAGCCCAACGGGACGCTCGACGAGGCGACGCTGATCAGGCTCAGGGATTCCGCCCGCGCGGTGTCCATTCAGTCCACGCGCGTCCTGGAGCAGCTCGAACAGCTGCTGGCTCGCCTGGATGGGGCGCGTTGACGGGCTCGATGGTGGGCCGCAGCTCCACGCCCTTCACCGTGCTTGCGCCCTCCTGACCTCACAGAAAGGTGATTGCGGCCGTCAGACGCGGTGTCCAGCGCTCAACGGGTACAGTGGAGCCTGGCGGCAGGGTCATTGACCGTTCGCACACCGCAACCATAGCTCCGTCGTCTTCAGGCCCCCGCGGCGGCGCGGCGCCGGAGGAGGCCACAACCGTTCAAGCCACAATGCCCGAACACAAGAAGACACGCCGGACGCAATTCAGGGCAACGGGACAGCGCGATTCCGCGCGTTCGCTCGGCGGGGGGGCTGCGTCGAGGCGCGAGCTCGATCCGTCCCCGGGCGCTGGCGGGTCCTCCGCGGCGGACGAGCCGTATTCCGGGGGCGATCTGCGCTGTCTCGTCGTCTGCGTCGTCGCGGCGGCCGGCGGGCGCGGCGCGGTCGCCGAGCTCCTCCGGCGCCTGCCGAGCAGGGACACCTGCCTCGCCCTCGTGCTGATCTACAGCGCAGATCCGGGGGAGACCCCGATCCTCGAGCTCGCGACGCAGAGCAGCCCGCTCCCGGTGATCGAGCTCCGACAAGGAACGAGGCTCACGCCGGGTCACGTCCATGTCCTGCCGCCCGGTACACGCGCGACGCTGGCCGGGCCGAGCGTCGAGCTCGCGCCGCGCGGCGAGGGCGGCGCGGGCCCCGCCGACGTCTTCCTGCGCTCGCTCGCGAGCGAGCTGGGCTCGAGCGCGGTCGCCGTCGCGCTCTCCGGCGGCGGGAGCGACGGTGTCCTCGGGCTGAAGGAAGTGAAGGCGGAGGGCGGGGTCACGTTCGCGGAGGATCCGCGCAGCGCCGACCGGTCGGCGCTCCCAAGGGGCGCCATCGCCGCCGGGGGCGTCGACTTCACCCTCGGCGTCGAGGAGATCGCGGCGGAGCTCGTGCGGATGGGCCGCCCCGGAAACGCGCTCGCTCCCTGGGCCGCGCAGGGGCCGTCGCTCGGGGTTGAACCCGCTCTCGGCAAGCTCTTCGGGCTGCTCCACGCCGCCGTGGGCGTGGACTTCAGCCACTACAAGAAGACGACGCTGAGGCGCCGCATCCAGCGGCGCATGACGCTCCACGGGCTCGCCAGCCTCCAGGGATACCTGGATCACCTGCAAGCGCACCCCGGCGAGATCGAGGAGCTCTACCAGGACCTCCTGATCAAGATCACGACGTTCTTCCGCGACCCAGGCGCCTTCGCCGCGCTGAAGACGCGCGTGTTTCCGGTGCTCATGCACAACAGGCCGCGCGACTGGCCTGTTCGCATCTGGGTGCCCGGCTGCTCGACGGGCGAGGAGGTCTACTCTCTCGCGATCTCGCTGCTCGAGTTCCTCGAGGTCGACGCGAGCGACCACGCCATCCAGATCTTCGGCACCGACCTCAGCGAAACCGCAGTCCAGCAGGCGCGGGCCGGGATCTACGTCGAGAGCCTCGCGAGCGACGTAGATCCCGGCCGGCTGCGCCGCTTCTTCGTCCGGGTGCAGGGCGGCTTCCAGGTCAACAAGTCGCTCCGGGATCTCTGCATCTTCTCGCGCCACAACGCCGCGGCCGACCCGCCGCTCTCGAAGCTGGATCTCATCAGCTGCCGCAACCTGATGATCTACATGGAGCCGAGCTTGCAACGCCGGCTGCTGCACACCTTCCACCAGGCCCTCAAGCCCACGGGCTTCCTGCTCCTCGGGTCGTCCGAGGGCATCGGCAGCATGCCCGACCTGTTCGGGATCGTGGACAGGACCCACAGGATCTTCTGCAAGCGCGCCGCCTCCGGCGCGACCCCCGGGCTCGCCGCGCCCGCTCCGCCGAGCGTGGCCGCGCCGGCGGCAGACAAGCAGAAGAGCCCCGAGGGGCCCAGCATGGACGCGGTGCGCAAGGAGGCCGACGCCATCGTCATGGCGCACCACGCCCCGGCCGGCGTGGTGATGGACGAGGACATGCAGATCCTCCAGTTCCGGGGCAAGACAGGGCCTTACCTCGAGCCGGCGCCGGGCGACGCGAGCCTGCACCTCTTCAAGATGGCCCGAGAGGGGCTCCTGCTCGACCTGCGGGGCGCCATCGACGCGTCGATGAACTCCTGGGCGATGGCCCGCCGGGAGCAGGTCAAGGTCAGGCAGGGAGAGAAGCTCCGGTACGCCGACATCGAGGTGTGGCCGCTCAAGGTGCGGCTCCCGCAGGGGCGCTGCTTCCTCGTCCTCTTCTCCGAGTCCCGCGCGGCCGGGCTGGACGCGGGCGGCGAGCCGACCCAGAGCGCCCCCCACAGGGACATGGAACTCGTCCAGCTCCGCAGGGAGCTCGTCGCCACGAAGGAGTACCTCGAGTCGATCATCGACGAGCTCGAGGCGACGAACGAGGAACTCCTCTGCGCGAACGAGGAGCTCCTCGCGAGCAACGACGAGCTCCACAGGATGAACGACGCGCTCGAGTCCTCGCACGAAGAGCTCCAGTCGTTGAACCAGGAGCTCACGACCATCAACGAGGAGCTCCACAGCAGCAACGTCGCGCTCAGGCTCGCCAACGACGACCTGCAGAACGTCCTCGCCAGCACGAACGTCCCCGTCGTGTTGCTCGACGCCGATCTCCGGATCCGCCGCGTCACCGGCGCGGCGGACAGGCTGCTCGGCCTCGCCGCTGGCGACGTGGGCAGGTCGATCCTCGACGTGAAGCCGAGGAGCTGGGCCGACATCGCGCCGGTCGTCGCCGAGGTGCTCGACACGAGGAGCACCGTCGAGCGGCAGGTCGAGGAGCGCGACGGGCGCTCCTACGTCATGCGGGTTCGCCCTTCCCGGACCGCCGAGGCCGAGGTCGACGGCGCGGTGATCTACTGGCTGGAGAGCGACGCGCCGAGGCGCGCCGGACGCGAGCTCGCGGGCACGCGCGAGCGCATTTCCGCCGTGTTCGAGGTCCTGCGCCACCCGTTCCTCCTGCTCGACGGCGAGCTCCGGATCCGGGCGGCCACGCGGCGCTACTGCGAGCTGTTCATGGTCGCGCTCGGCGACATCGAGGGACGGCCGCTCTCGGCCATCGACGCCGGCTGGAACACCCCGGAGCTGGAGCAGCGGCTCCGGGACGTGCTTCGACGCAGCGCCTCCCTGATCGACCTCCGCGTCGACGCCGTGCTCGCGCGCGCCGGGCGCAAGACGCTGTCGCTCTCCGCCTTCCGCCTCCAGGCCGACGAGGGCGAGCTCCCGGCCCTGCTCCTCGTGGTCGAGGACAGGACAGGCGGCGAGAAGGACGCGGGCGGCCCACCTGGGCTGCGCTCAGCGCGCCGCGCCGGCCCGGGCTGACGCGCTCATCGCTGCCACGCCCGCCAGTCCCCCGACGCGATCCGGGGACGCCCCAGCGCCTGGGTCGCGGGCATCAGGTACGCCTCACAGCGCGCGCCCCCCTCCAGCGCGATCGCCTCGCGCTGGAAGAGGTCCGGGCAGCCTTCGTAGAGGTCGAGCGAGGCGAGCGTCTCCCGGTCAGGCTCGTAGAGCTCGCCGAGGACCGCGACAGAGCCCCCGCGCACGAGCGCCGGGTAGGCGCCGAAGTCGGCGAGCTCGAACGAGCGGGGCGTGCGAGCGAGCCCGAGGTAACGCGCGCCCTCGAGCAGCGCGTGCGAGCGCTCGCCGCGCATCAACGTGCCATAGACGAACAGCGGCACTGCGCGTCACCGGCAGTGCTGTTCGACCGCGGCGAGCAGCTGTTCGAGGTTGATCGGCTTCTTCAGGAACTGCGCCGCGCCGAGCGAGGACACGAACTCGTCGCGCCCGGTCGCCGAGATGATCACCACCGGGATCGAGGCGAGCTCCGGATCCTTCTTCTGCTCTGCCCTGAACTGCCACCCATCCATGATGGGCATCATCAGGTCGAGCAGGATGAGACCGGGTCTCGGGTCCGTTCGGAGCGCGCTGAGCGCCTCGCCGCCGTGCGCCGCCGAGGAGACGGCGTACCCCTCCTCTTGCAGGAGCTCGGCAAGGGTCTCTCGAATATCCGGATCGTCATCGACAACGAGGATCCTCTTCAAGGGAATGGCAGGCACGGTGCATCAACCACTATGCGAAAGCCTGACGTCGCGGCGAAACAGGGAAAGCCCTGAATCCCTGCTCGGGGTCTGCATGACGAGGCTTGTTCTGCGAGAAAGGGGGCGCATGAAGGTCTCTCTGCGGCAACTGGTGACGCGACGACGCGGTGACGCTGCGAGGCGGGGCTCGCCCGCGCGGTCACCCGTGAAGCCCTGGAGCCCCGGTTGGACGGGGCTCGCTCCGGACAGCTCTGGCGGGAGGATTCATGCGTGCGCATCGCGGGTGTTCGCGGGCATCGAGCGTCGTCGTCCGTCGTCGAGCCGCATGGTACAGCACGGGAGCGCTCCGGCGAAGCCACTGTGTGTCCGGATCTGCGGCCAGCCGGCGTGAGCGTCGCGCGGCCGGCAGCGCGCCGCCACGCCGCGTGCGGATCGTACCACCGCGCGCTGGAGCGCAGCGGTACGGCGCCCGCCGGAGCGGCGTCCCGGGCGTCTGCGGCGCCGACGGGCAACGTCAACCACCCTCGCGCGAGGAGCCGAGCACCACCTGCGAGAGGGCGCTCAGCAGCACATCGATGTCCACCGGCTTCGGGATGAGCGCGGCCGCATTCAGCCGCTCGGCGATCGCGCGCATCTCGTGCGGCAGGCGGGCCGAGAAGATCATGAGGGGAGAGGGCGTCCCCAGCCCGGCGATCTCGGCGACGAACCGGTCGGTCGTCATGCCCGGCATCGTCAGGTCGAGGAGGACCGCGTGGAAGCGCCGCTCCGCGAGCGCCTCGAGCGCCGCGCGCGCGGTCGCGGTCATCTCCACCTCGTACCCTTCCAGCGTCAGGAGCTCCTCCAGCATCGCCGCAGTGTCGACGTCGTCCTCTGCAACCAGGATCACGTGCTTGCCACGCATGGCTCCCCTCGGCTTTCTTCGGCAACGGGGGCCGCTCGCCGGGCGGCATGTCCCTGTCTCCGTGCTGGCTGGAGCGACGCTCGAGCGGCGCGGGCCCCCACTGGCCAGCAGCCGGCGCGGCGCGGGCAACCGCGATGACACGCCGGCGCGACGGTGACCGTCGCGAAACGATCTACGCGCGTCGGCTCACGCGCTCCCGAGCGCGCGCTGCGTCGCGCCACGCCGACGACGCAGCGCGCACGCAACCCTACAGACCGCCGCTCCCGCCGGTCCGGTACGCTCCTTTACCCCTCTCCCGCCCTGGGCAGTATGAAAGCCCGACGGCGCTCCGGATGCAAGGAGGGCGGACGGGAAGCCGAGCCAGCGCCGAGCAAGCCGAGCAAGCCGAGCAAACAGAGAGCGCGAACGGACTCCCGACAGGGGAGACACCCTGGTAGACTCCCATGGATGCCTGGCGAACGCCGCGTCGCGCTACTCGCGATGGAGCCAACCATGCCGGACGGGGGGGGAGCGCCGTCCAGCCATGGAATCCGTCGTGTCGAAGCCTCATTGCTCGCCGATCCGGAGCTCGCCGGCGTGCCGATCCACGTGGTCGACGCGCAGACGAGGGATCTCGACGCGTGGGTCGCCGAGGTCGAGGCCGTCGACGCGGACGTGGTCGGCCTCGCCGCGCACGTCTGGTCTTTTCCCACGTTCATCGAGCTCGCGCGCCACCTGAAGCGCAACCGGCCAGGGCGCACGGTCGTCCTCTGCGGTCCCCTCGCGCGCCCCGCGATGTTCGCGCTCGCGCCCTGGCGCGACGCCGCCGCCAGCATCGACGCCCTCGTTCACGGCAACGAGCTCACGTTCCGGAACATCGTCCGCCTGAGCGAGCGCTCGCCCGAGGCGCTGCGCACGGTGCCGGGGCTGCACATCTCCACGGCGGACGGCTGGGTCTCCACGGGGGAAGCGCCTTACGTCGCGCCCGACGAGCTCCCCTCGCCGATCCGCATGAAGCTGCTCCCGACCGACCGCATCGTCCCGCTCGAGATCAGCCGCGGCGGGGTCATGAGCTGCCCGACCTGCGGCCTCTCGACGGGCGACGCGGCCGCCGGTGTCTTCTCGGAGGCCTACCTCGTCGAGGAGCTGAGCGCGCTCCTCGCCGCCGGCGCACCGGGCGTGCAGATCGTGGACGCCCCGCTCAACCTGAACACGGACGCGTTCAGGAACCTCGTGGCGGCGGAGAAGCGCGTCGGCTTCTTCAAGCAGGCGACGCTGATGGCGTCGATCGATCCGGAGCACGTCCATGACGAGCACCTCGAGTTCCTCCGCGGCGCCGCGCGCGTGTCCCTCGAGGCGCGGCTGCCGCCGCTCACCAAGGACACCGGCGACGGCACGCAGCGCCCGTTCCGGGAGTCGAAGTTCGCCAAGGTGATCGAGGAGCTCTCGGCGTTCACGGACGTCGAGGTCGAGATCCTCCTCGGCCTGCCGGGCGACGGGCCGATCACGTTCCGGCGCACGCTCGAGCGCGCGCGCGAGCTCCCGTGCAAGGTCCGCATCTTCCACAGCCTCGTCCTTCCGGACGACCTCATGACGCGCGCGCCCGCGTCATTCGAGCTCCGCTTCGACCCGTTCACGCTGATGATGCGCTCTTGCCTCGGCTGGTCCGAGGACGCCCTCTCTCGCGAGCGCAGCCGCCTCATCGAGATGGCGTACCGCGAGGGCGGGGAGATCACGCCGGACATGTGGTCGTTCCCCGGGCCTCGCGAGATGCGGCGGCCCGCGATGCCGCTGGGCAGCGGCGTGGTCCCGCCGGGCGGAGAGATCCGGGTGGAGGGCGCGACGACGCTGGCGCCTGCGGGGCAGGACCTGCAGCGCGTGCTCGAGCTCGGGATCAAGGAGGCGACGTCCGGCGGGTGGACCTTCGTCGAGGCCTCGGCGCGGCCGGGCGAGATCGTCGTCATCATGAAGACGCGCGACGGCGCGCTGGTCGTCGAGATGCGCCCCGCCTCGCCGACGGAGAACGCCTACAAGGTCGTGGACGGCGTCGCGTTCGGCTACCGCTCGCCGCGCGGCGCGAAGATGAGCGACGGCGCGCTCCGCCTGCTCGATCGCGTCCTCCAGCGCCTCCACGCGCCTGCGCGCACGGCGCTCGGCCTGTCGACGCAGGACGGCGGCCCCGGCTCGGCGCGGGTACGGCGCTTCCGCGCGACCCCCTCGTGACGCCCTGGAGCAGCCCGCGCAGCGCCTGACGCCGGGCGCTGCGCGCGCGCCTGCTCTCGGCCCGTCACGGCCTGGTCTGCGCGGTCCAGGTCGCGCGCGCGTCGCCGTCCGGAGGGCTCAGCGCGAGGGCTCGCTCCGCTGGCCCGCGGCCTGGAGCCGCCGACGCCGCGGACAGGGACGTCCCTGCGTCATTGCGCTCCTTCACGATCCGTGCTGCGCCACGCGGCCGGAGCGCGCGCCACGTCGGGCCGCGGCGGCATCGACTCGATGCGGCGGGGCGCCTGGAGCAGCTCTCGCCGGAGCTCCTCCAGGCGCTCCGGCGAGAGGTCCTGGTGGTCCACGATGTAGGGGTGCACCTGGCGGCTCTTGCCGCGGATGCTCAGGGCGCCGGTCGGCTGCGCCGGGATGCAGTCCTCGAGCGTCGCGTACGTCGCCTGGCAGATGATGATCTTGGAGCCGAGCTCCTTGTTGAACTGCTCGAGGCGCGAGGCCGTGTTCACCGTATCCCCGATGCAGGTGTACTCCATGCGCTGGAGCGAGCCGATGTTGCCGGAGATGACGGTGCCGGTCGCGATCCCGACGCCCATCCTGATCTCCCCGGAGCCGAGGAGCTTCCGCTGGTTCATGCGCTCGAGGGCCTGCACCATCTCGATCGCCGCGATCACGGCGCGCTTCGGCGCGTCCTCGACCGAGAGCGGGGCGCCGAAGACCGCCATGAGGCCGTCGCCGATGTACTTGTCGAGCGTGCCGCCGTAGCGGAACACGATGGCGACCATCTCCGTGAAGTACTCGTTCAGGAACGAGACCACGACCTCCGGCTCGACCGACTCGGTGAGCGGGGTGAAGTTGCGGATGTCGGTGAACATCACCGAGACGTGCCGGCGCGTGCCGCCCAGCTTGAGCCGCCCCGGATCGGAGAGGACGAAGTCGACGAGGTCCTTCGAGAGGTAGCGCCCGAGCTCCTGCTTCTCGCGCTCGAGCCGGAGGCGGGCCATGGACTCCACCTCGGCGCGCAGGAGCAGGTTGCGCGAGATGCGGGCGATGATGCCGGCGACGACGCCCGGGAGCGCGATGAACAGGACCTGCTGGCACTGGTCCGCGATGTTGATCGCGTTCTGGCCGTAGACGGACACCGCGCTGATCGGGATCGCGCCGGTCAAGACCGTGGCCGCGAGCACGACCGTGTTGAAGAGGGCCGACAGCCCCGCCGAGTACAGGCACGCCGCGAGGCTGTAGCGGAAGCCCGACATCAGGTTCCAGAGCACGTAGACCGTGGCCAGGTAGCTCGAGAAGTACTCGATCATCCCGGAGTGATTCCTCGCGTTCGCGAGCGCCGTGAGCGTCAGGAGCGCGAGGTCGACGAAGATGCTCACGTACTTGAGCCAGCCCACGTAGGCGCCGGGGCGCAGGCGGAAGAACGCGTAGAGCAGGAGCGAGAAGGCGAGGTAGCCGCCGATCTGGATCGCGAAGATCTGGTTGGCGGCCGGCGTGTTGACCGTCCACACGTGCGCGAACGTGAGGCCGGCGAGCAGCCCGAACACGAACCGGATGTGGTTCACGATCTGCTCTCCGCGCATCTCCTGGGCCTGGATGATCCGCACGATCTCCGGCGACTTCTCGTTGCTCATGCGCGCCGCTCTCCTCCGCGCCGCAGCCGGGACAGCGCCGCGGCGAACCCGCGCGCGCAGAGCGCGGTCGTCAGCGCCCTGCCCTCGTGGTGCCCCTCGCGGCCGTGCTTCATCGGCGCTCGGTAGAGCGGCTCGGCCGGCCAGGAGCCGTCCACGAGCTGGCGCTCGCCGAGGTAGCGCAGCCCCCGCTCGATCAGCAGCGGATCCGGCGAGTCGGCCATCGCCGCGGCCTCGAGGCACGCGGCCGTGCGGAGCGGCGACCCGAAGCCGCCGTCGAGCCGCTGCGACCCGAGCATCCGCGACAGGACCGCGGCCTCGACCGCGGCGATCTCGGCCGCGCGCGGCGCGTCCCCTGCCCTCCGCCGGTACAGGCGCGCGAAGCGGAGGAACGCGAGATCCGTGTACGCGCCGTCGTAGAAGCAGGCGCCGCGGATGCCGTCCTCCGAGGCGGCGTCGAGCGCGCGCCGCGCGTTCGCGTCGATGAGCCGCGCGAACCGCGCCGCGTCGAACAAGAGCAGGCCCGCGAGCAGGTTCAACCGGACCGCCGTGCAGTCGTCGCCTGCCCACGTCGCGCCCGGCGTGGTCGGCCCCGCGGGCCCGCGGTAGAACCAGGTCGGGACCGCGCCGTCATCGCCCACGTTGGCCAGCATGACCTCGATCCACGTCTCCGCCCGCTCCCGGGCGGCGCCTGTCTCGGCGGCCAGCTGGAGCATGATCGCCAGGTCGTCCGCGTCGGGCGGGAGGTCGCGGAAGTCGCCGAAGTAGCGGAGCTCTCCGGCCGGGATCTCGTCGAGCAGCGCCGCGGCGTCGGCGCGCACGTCGCGCCCGACCTCCCCGATCTCGACCAGGGCCATCAGGATCGTCGCCCGCACGAACCAGTGCCCGACCGGCTGCTCGCGCGATCCGAGCACGCCGAAGCGCTGCACCTCCCAGGACTCCGGCCACGGCGCCGACGCGAGGAGCGACGCGACCGCCGCCCGCAGATCCGCGCGCGCGACGTCGGGCAGCGACAGGTCGCCCTGCGCGCGCGCCGGCCCGAGCGCCGCGCCGGCCCCGAGGACGTCGCGGAACGACATCAGCCCCTCGAAGAAGCGGAGCCGCTCTGCGAGCGCGTCGAGGAACTCGCCCTGCGCCTCGGCGAGGCCCCGCTCCGTCGGGCGCGACCGAGGAGCGCCCGCCACGACCTCGCGCGCCGCCGCGAGCGCGCCCCGCACGCTCGCGGCGAGCGCGGCCCGGTACGGGCGGGTCGCGAGCAGGGCGTGGATCTCGCGGCGGCGCACCGGCGACACGCGCTCGCCCGCGAGGGCGAGCAGCAGCGGAGGAGCGAGCTCCACGCCGCGTAGCCAGAGCGCGAGGAGCGGCGTGAGCGTCGGCGCCGCGAGGTCCGGCGCGGCCGGATCGAGCCAGAGGCGCACGAGCCCGTCCAGCAGCCAGAGCGGCGCCGCCAACGCCTCTCCGAAGCGGCGTGCGGGCGCGAGATCGTCGCCGGCCAGGAGCGCCGGCGCCGTCCAGAGGGCGACGACCTCGCGCGCGCCGGCGGCGGCCGCGCCCGCGACCAGGTCGTCCGCCGCGGCGCTCGCGGCGCTCGCGTTGCGCTGCCACGACGCCTCCGCGAGGTCGGCCAGGCCGAACAGCCAGCGGTGCGCGCGCGCCTCGCCCACGTGCTGCGCCAGGAGGCGTCCGGCGAGCGCGCCCCGCGTGAGCGCGTCAGGGGCGCCCTCGACGCCGCCGGCGGCCACCGCGGCGACGGCCACCGCGGCATCACCGGCCGCGGCGGGCGCGCCCACGCGCCCACAGAGCCGCAGGGCCCAGCTGGCCCAGGGGATGCTGCGCCCCGCCGGCGCGCCAACGCCGCGCTCGATGGCGAGCGCGCCCCACGCCGCGTCGCCGCGCTGGAGCGCTCCCGCGAGCAGCAACGCTGACCAGGAGCGCTCGCACACCGCCTTGTCGTCCGGGTCGAGCCATGGCCAGGCGGCGGCCGCTCCCGAGGCAGCGGCCAGCGTCACATACCGACTCCACCCTCGCGCGCCGCGGTCGCGATGGCCGCGTCGACCGCCTCGGGCGTCGAGGTCGCGGCGTCCCGGATGCGCTGGAGCGTCTCCGGTCCGACCTCGTACCCCTCCGCCTGGATGGTGCGCTCAGGCTCCGCAAGGAGCTGCTGACGGAAGCTCGAATCCACAACGGCACGACCGATGAGCTCTGCCTCTGTTTTCTTCGATGTCATGACTCCTCACTTTCTCGCTCGGGAGGCTAGGAGACCTCCAAACGGCTAGCAAGGGGAAGCGGGCGCTTCGCCGCGCCTTCATGGAGCGCCGCGACCGTGCGCGGCGCGGCGCCTCAGCGCGGCGCGCCAGCGTTCGCGGCGGGCTTGCCGGCGAGCGCGCTGAAAAAGGCGAGGAACACGCGCCGCTGGATCTCGGTCATGTAGCGCGCGCGCGCCTTGCAGAAGCGCACGGCCTCCGGTAGCCCGAGCGCCCCGGCCGCAGCCTCGGCGCGAGCGAGCTCACAACGCGCCTCGTCCAGGATGGCGTCGAAGCCCCCGCGCACGAACAGCTGCGCGCGCAGCGCCGTCGCGCCGCGCCCCTCGGGATCTTGGCGCGGCTCGTCGTCCGGGGGCGCAGCCCCCCTCGGCCGGGGCTGCCCAGCGTTCCTCGCTTCGACCTGCGCACCGAGCCGGGAGAGCACGTACGTCATGTTCCCTAGCGAACGATCTTTCTCGGCGTGCAGCAGGTCCACGAACAGCTGGTGCGCTGCGGCCAGGGCGGCGACGAACGCCTCGAGGTCGGCGAGGTGCTCTGGTCGCGACAGCGCGAACAGCGCCGCGGCCGCCGGTAAAACGAGCGGGCGAGTGCGGGCGAGCACCTGGCGGAACGCCTCGGCGTCGCGCGGGCCTCCGCCCTGGTGCAGCCGCCGCTCGAAGAGCATCGCCTCGCCGTACCCGAGCCATACCTCCTCGAAGAGGCCCCAGAAGGCGCTCCCGCGATCGAGCGAGCGAGCGAGCAGCGCCTGATGTCGGGCGAACAATGCCCCGGACAGCAGCACCGCCGCGCCGGGATCGCCGAGCCCTTCGTCGAGCAGGTCGTCTTCGATCCGGACGTGCAGGTACCCGACCGCGGCCGCCTCGGCGAGCTCCACGGCGAGCGGCGGGAGCCCTCGCGATCCGTCGTCCAGCGAGGGCCCCGGCGCGCCGAGCCGCGTCGCGACCCAGAGCGGCAGCTCGAGCACCGGGAGCGCCGTCGGGTGCGAGAAGTAGCCCTCGCCCGGCGCGCCGTCGAGGAGCCTGAGGCGCGCGGCGAGCTCGTCGAACAGCGCCCCGAGCTCGCTCCCGAGCTGGCCGCGGAACGACGCGAGGCGCTGCAGCACCTCGGCCTCGAGCGACGCCTCGACGACGCTCCGCGCGCCCTCTGCGCTCTCGCTCTCTCCCGCTGCGCAGCCGCCTTCGCTCATCCCACCTCCAGCCCTCCACGGTCGGCGCGGGCGGCGCCGGCGCCGACCGTGGAGAGCGACGCTAGCATGAGCAGGCTCGACCGCGGGCGGGTGCCGCCGACTTTGCCCGGAGCGCTGCCCGTGCGACACTCGGCGACTTACGAGATCGGAAACCATGATCGATTCCGAGCGTTTCGCCGAGCGTTACGGGGAAATCACGACCGACGCCCGCGCTGACGTCCTCGATTTCCGGGACACCCTCTATCGCCCCACGATGGTGGAGGTGCCTCCGGTCATGCCGCCCGAGCGCTTCATGGACTTCGGCGTGCCCGTGCTCGACCAGGGCAGGAACAACGGCTGCACCGGCTTCACGGTCGCCACCATGGCGCACTACCTGCTGCGCAAGCGCAAGGTGTTCCCGGACTACGGCCTCGTGAGCCAGAACATGGTGTACACGATGGCGCGCCGCTACGACGAGTACCCGGGCGAGGACGACGCGAGGGGCTCCAGCCTGAGGGGCGCCATGAAGGGCTGGCACAAACACGGTATTTGCGCCTATGAGCAGTGGCCGTGGGACGCGAACGATCTCCACGGGACGCTCACGCCGGAGCGCGCGTCGGACGCGATGCTCCGGCCGCTCGGCCTGTATCAAAGGGTGAACCACAAGGACCTCCCGGCGATGCACAACGCCCTCGCGGAGGTCGGGGTCATCGCGGCCTCGGCGCTCATCCCGTTCAATGGCTGGTACTACGGGACCCAGAAGAGCGGCATCATCCCGCCGGTCGACAAGACGAACCCTTTCATCGCCCCCTGGGGCGGCCACGCCTTCACGATCGTCGGATATGACGCGGAGGGCTTCTGGCTCCAGAACTCCTGGGGTCTCGGCTGGGGCAAGGGCGGCTTCGGGCGGCTCTGTTACGACGACTGGCTCCAGTACGGCTTCGACGCCTGGGTCGGCCGGCTCGGCGTGCCCATCCGCCTGAACCAGCCGCGCTCGCTGCGCCCGCTCACCTCCGCGAGCCGGACGTTCGCCAGCCTGCGGCCGCACCTCATCAGCGTCGACATGCACGGCCAGCTCCAGCAGCGCGGGGCCTACGGCACGTCGTCGGAGGACGTCCGCATCATCATGGAAGAAGACTTCCTGAGCGCGACCGAGAGCTGGCGGCGCCGCCGCCTCCTGCTCGTCGCGGGCGGCGGCCTGCGCCGGCAGATCGACGCGATCAACCGGATGTCGCGCCTCCGGCCGAAGCTCCTCGGGCACGAGATCTACCCCCTCGAGCTGCTCTGGGAGACCGATCACTACCCGCGCCTGCTCGAGATCCTCCACCGCGCCACGGAGGGCCGCCGCCACGACGGCTACGATCCCAGGGCGTTCGGGTTCATGATCGACCGGCGCGACGACGCCCTCGAGCCGCTCGTCCGCCGCATGGGCGGCAAGGCCGAGTGGGATCGCATGAAGCTCGCCGCGGGCGACGCCACCATGGACGCCGACCACGGCGGCCTCCGCGAGATGATCGGCCGCCTCGCGTCGCTGATGGACAGGGATCCGAGGATCGAGCTGCACCTGGTCGCCCACTCGAGCGGCACGTTCCTGCTCGCGCCGCTCGTGCAGCTGGTCACCTCGGAGAAGGGCAAGCGCATCGAGGGGGGTCCGATGCGAGGCCAGCTCGGGCTCGGGCTCCCCATCGAGTCGCTCTCCCTGCTCGCTCCGGCGAGCGCCATCGACGCTTTCCGCGACACGTACATGCCGTCGATCAGGAGCGGCATGGTCCGCCGCTTCGCCCTGTTCACGCTGACGGACGAGGCGGAGCTCCAGGACCACTGCGAGGTGTACGGCAGGTCGCTCCTCTACCTGGTCTCGAACGCGCTCGAGCGGCGCCCGCGGGTGCCAGGCACGAGCGGGGTCTCGCTGCTCGGCATGGAGGCGGGGCTCCTCGACCCGGAGAACGCCGATGTCCTCGCGCTCCTCACCGAGGAGGCGGAGGACCGGCCCATCGTGTTCCCGAGGGCGGAGTGGATCAAGGGACCCAACACGCGGCCCCCGCCCCACGGCTCCGAGGCGCGGCGGCACGAGGACTTCGACAACGACGCGACCACGTGGAAGTCCGTGATCGCCCGCATCCTCAACCAGCCGTTCGCGGACCACCTGCCGCCGATGTCGGCGCGCGATCCCTGGTGAGCGCGCCCCTCACCCTTCCGGGCGGCGCCGCTCCACCGGGCTCATCCCGTGGAGGACCGTGGCGCCGAGCCGCTCGGCGCCGAGCGGCGGCGTGATCGCCCCGCTCAGGAGGATGGCAAACGAGGCCCGGAGCTCCTCGCTGAAATCGATCCGGAAAAGGCCCATGTCCGGCCGGCTGCGGATATCGCGGATCACGTCGCTGGGGTCACAGACCTGCCGCAGCCCGATGAGCAGGGCGTACATGCGGATGAGGATCGGCCCGCCGTGCCCGGGCGCGAGCGAGGGCACGCACCGCTCGAGCAGCGCCCCGGTACGCTCGATGTGCGCGAGCAGGGAGAGCTTGAAGCGGAGCGCGGCCTCGTAGCTGACGTTCTGCTCGAGGACGCTGTGCAGGATGGAGAGCAAGCGCGTCATCGCGTCCCGGGCGGCGAGGGTCGTCGCCAGGATCGAGGCGACGCTGGCGACTGCGTCGTTCCCGGTCTCCGCGGCGCCGCGGCGCCCCCGCGACGGCCGGGGGCGCGCTGCGCTCGGCTCGCCCTGGGAAGCGCCGAAATGCGCCAGGTGGCGATTCACATCATCGAACCATTTCACGAGCTCCTGATCGACCACCGCGAGGAAGAGCTCCTCTTTGGTGGTGAAATACAGGTAGAGCGTGCCCTTTGCCAGCCTGGTGCGCTCGGCGACCTGAGCCATGGTGACCTCGGGATACGGGGTCTCCTGGAACAGCTGCCAGGCTGCGTCGATGATGAACCGCCGCCGCTCCTCTTTCTGCTCCTCCTTCCTCGCTCTTCGCGTCGAGCTCATAGATAGATCGGTCTACGACGTCTCCAGAAACTCCGCAATCCGGACGCCGCGTGAGTCACACCGCGCGAAGGTGAGTCGATCGGCGCGCATTCGGCGCTCAGGCGTCGCGTTCGCTCATCCGGCCAGCCGCGATCGTGGGGTAGCCGCGCTCATCACATTTCACCGGACACGGTCACACCGAACCCGTGCACGCCGAGGAACATCGGGGAAATACCCGAGCGCATCACCCGCTTGACGGTCCTCGAGAGAGCGCGCGCGGCCCTCGCCGGGAACCAGCTTGAGCCCCCGGGCGCCCCGGACAGCGCGGCACGCATCGAGGCGCGCGGCGCGGGCAACACGAACAGGCCGGCGCCTTCCTGGCCGGGCCCAGCGAAGCAGAGAGGAGACGAGAGCAGGGTCGCCGCCACGACGACCGCCATGCCCTTCACGATCGCCGGTACAGCGCTCATCGCGACACCCACGTGGAACCTAGCGCCGTCGCTGGCGGACGTCGTGAGCAGCAAGGCAATAAAATAACACCGTCACTGCCAGCGCTTCAGGCTCAACGTGGAGAGTCGCTCTTCGGGCGACATCCCGCCTGGCCGCGGGCGGCGCCGCGCCGGGCTCTCCCTGAACCGCGCTGTTTCAGCCCGTGGCCGCCATCGCCATGGCCCGGTGGATCACGCGGACCGCGGCGTCGGTGAGGCCATAGGCCGGCAGCTCGGGGACAGGCACGAGGGCCGCCTCGGACGCGTCATCTCCTGGAGAGAGGGCGCCACCGACCGGCTCGCACAGGTAATCGAGGATCACGTAATGATAGGGAGTCGCCACGATCTCCACGACGTCCACGAGCGGGCCGACGCGGATCTCCAGGCCCGTCTCTTCGCGGATCTCGCGGGCGACGGCGTCGGCGAGCCGCTCTCCGGGCTCGACGCGGCCGCCGGGGAGCGACCAGGAGCCCTCGAGCGGGGGGCGAGCGCGCCGGATGAGGAGCACGCGCGGCGCGCCGGACGCGTCCGGGCGGCGCTCGATCACGACGGCGCCGACCGCCACGCGCGGGGGCTCCAGCGGGCGTCCCGGCGCGTCGCTCACGGAGCGGCCGTGTCCGTGCGGCCGGCCTTGCAGCGAGCGTCGCCCGGCGTGGCGACCACGAGGTCGTACTCGCCGAGCGCGACCTCGCGGGGGACGATGACGGCGTCGTCGTAGCGGCCCTGCGCGTCGGTCGACAGCGAGCCGACCGTCACGCCCTGCGGCGCCGCGTCGCCCGTCAGGATCACGTCGACGCGGACGTGCCCGCACGGCGCGCCGTTGCTGCTGACCTGCCCCTGGAGGTGGAGCGGGAAGCCGCGACGGATGTCCTTGTCCAGCGCGGTCACGACGATGTCGGTGCGCTCGGCCGCGCGCTCGTTCGGATCGCTCGCGGGGGTGGGCGGCGCCGAGGGCGGTGGCGCGGCGGGGCTGCTGCCGGAGCCGGCCGGGCCGGCGGGCCCCTGCTGCTGCGCCTGCTCGGCGCGCGTCCTCTCCGCGAGGTCCTGGCCCGAGTCGCGCTGCTCCGGCCAGCTGTAGGGATCCGGCGGCGGCACATAGGGCGGGCGGTTCGGATCGATCTCCTGGTCCATGTTGAGGGCGGCGCCCCCGAGGTCGATCCGGTGCCAGAGCGAGCCGTCGTGGACCTCGACCCAGGCGTGCGCCTCGTTGACGATCATCCGCGCGGGGATCCCGATGTGCAGGGCCGTGACGAGGAACGCGAAGGCGCGATGGCGGCAGACGCCTTTTCGCGAGAGCGCGAGGTCGAGGTAGATGTCGCCGTGCCCCTTGGGCGGGTCGTCCGACGGGGCGAACGACCGGAAGTACTCGACCATCTTCTGCACGACGTCGCGCGGGCGCATCGCGGTCGAGATCCCGATCGCCTGCGCGACCTGCTTGAACGCCGCCTCGTGGGCGGCCTCCTGCGGCGCGCGGTAGCGCTCGAGCTTGCCCCAGTCGACGTCGGCGAACCCGCTGCCGAAGGTCGCGCGCGCGATCGCGAGCTGCACGATGAGCCGGACGCGCGCGCTCTTCGTGCCGCGCACGAACCAGTTGTCGGCACCGTCGCGCAGCACGACGACGGGGGTATCGGGGTTCACGTGCATCCGCACGAGCCGCGTGTCCGGCCCGACGGTCGGGATACGGACCGGCTCGTTCGGCACGAGATCGACCGCGATGTCCCCGTAGAACGCCTCGTCGCCCCCGGAGACCGTGGCGTCCGCCTTGACGGTCTTGAGGCTCTTGTCGCGGACGACGAGCGAGTAGTCCGCCCTCACGGCGTCGTAGGCTTGCAGCCGCTTGAACGGGGCGGTCGCGGGGGAGAACGGATCGTCGTAGCGCTCGACGTTCGGCCGGCGGGTGTCTCGATCCGGCTCGTACGAGGCTTCAGGGCCCGCGTCGGATCCGACGTTGCTGTAGACCTGCTGCTGGGTCGACGGCGGGCGCTGCGGATCCGGGGCCGTGGCCAGGCCGCTCGGCGTCTGGATCGCGGCCGGGAGCCCTCCGTCCAGCGTCGTCGTGGCGAGCGAGACGTCCTCCGCGGGATCCGGCGCGATGAACTCGTGCAGGAGCGACCCCTGCGCATCGGCGAGCGGAGAGACGGCGCAGGCGAGCGCGAAGACGAGCAGGCTGCGCGCCCAGCCGCGCCGGCGCCGGGAGACGGACACATCGGGCGGAGGAGCTGAGCGCTGGCGCGCGGCCGGAGGGGACATCGAGGGTGGTTATGAAACCAGAAACCCCGGCGATGTTCCACGCCGGCCGGTCAATCGGCGGCGTTCCCCGTCATCCGCGGCCGTTCGCTCGGTGCGCCATCAGCGCCGCGCGCCGGTCAGCGCCGGTACTGCGCGGCGTCCGCGTGGTGGCGTCGCGGCTGCGGGGCGGAGCGGAGCCGGTCGATCGCTTCGGTGGATTCCCCGCGCGCGGTCAGCTCGGCGGCCAGCACGTCGAGGGCGGGCTGGAAGATGTCTGTCCGGGCGAAGCGGCCGGCGCGGCCGCCGGCCAGCCTCGGCAGGACGGCGACGATGCGCCGCATGCCGTCGGCGTAGCGGCGGGAGATGGCCAGCCGGTCGATGAGGGGCTCGAGGAAATCGGCGGCCGCCGCGGCGCGATCGCGGACGCCGTCGCAGGCCTCCTTCATCGGCTCGAGGAGCAGGAGCGTCCAGAGGACCGTGTCGTCGAGCGGCCGATCCGCGGCGGTGCGCCGGTCGACGTAGTCGAGCACGCGCCACAGGCGCTGGCCCGGCCCGTCGTCGCCGCGGTCGTCGTAGAGCAGCGCCGAGACCTCCGGCAGGAGGACGTCGAGCACCCCGGTCTCCCACGCGAGGTAGATGGTGCGGCGCGCCTGGCCACCGCGCATGAGGCGCAGGATCTCCTCGGAGAGGCGCGGGCGCGCGGCGAGGGCGAGCGCGTCGCGGCAGTAGACGACCGCGTCGTAGACGTCGGGGGTGATCGCGAAGCCCAGCCGGCCGGCGAATTTGAGCGCGCGCAGGATCCGGATCGGATCCTCGCGGAAGCGCGTCTCCGGATCGCCGATCGTGTGGACCACCTGGCGGCGGACGTCCTCCATGCCGCCGACCCAGTCGAGGATCTGCCGCGCCTCCACGTCGTAGAAGAGCGCGTTGATCCGGAAGTCGCGGCGCAGGGCGTCCTCGTGCGCGACGCCGAACGCGTTGTCGCTCCGGATGAGCAGCTCGCTCCCGTCGTCGGAATCCTCCTTCGGATTGCGGCGGAAGGTCGCCACCTCGATGACCTTCCCGCCCTGGAAGAGGACGTGCACCAGGCGAAACCGCCGGCCGATGATGCGCGAGTTGCGGAACAGCTCGCGGACCTCCTCTGGCCGGGCGCTGGTGGCGACGTCGAAGTCCTTGGGGCGCCGATCGAGCAGCAGATCGCGAACGCAGCCGCCGACCAGGTAGGCCTGAAAGCCATGGCGGACGAGGCGCCGCACGACTTTCTGGACGTCCGGATCGATCCGCGCCTCGTCGAAGACGACCTGATAGCGCCGCGGGGTGGGGATGTCCTCGGCGACGAACTCGACCCGGAACGGGTCGTCGTCGAGGGCGCCTGTGTCCGTCGGCATGAGCTCGCCGTCGGACGCAGCGCGTGGCCCCGGGGCAGCGCGGGTCTCGTAAAGCGGGAGTTCGGCGTCGTGAAACGCCGCTGTGCCGTTGTCAGGAGATGGGGTCGTGCGACCCATAATCAGCAACCGAGAAAGCGGCCAGGCAGAGCCTGGAGGGAGTGGAGGACGACCGGCGCGCGATTCTGGGAATCCAGTTGCTCCTGGAGAACCGACCCGCGCTGATGAGGTCCGCGCCCGCGGACCCCCGAACCACGCCGGCTCGCTCGCCGTGCGTGAAACGGCCTGACGAGCGGATCCGGCTGTCGCCCGGAACAAGAGATGCTAACGGCCGTCTAGCAGGGCTTCGCCGTGAGAGCAAAGCCGAGGCGCAGGGAGGTCGACGGAAGCCTCCGGAGCGAGCGGGCGTCACGGCTTGGCACCCCAGTGCCCGATGCCGGAATGCGGCGCGGCGGCGTCTGGCTGGACGGCGAACGCCGCCCCGGCGCCAGCCTCCGGCGCGGCGAGCAGCGCTTGCCGCAGCTCCACCATCGAGGGGAACCGGCCGCGGGGATCTTTCACCAGCGCCTTGCGCACGACGGCGTCGAGCTCGCGCGATATGAGGAGCCCCGGGTGGACCCGGTGCAGCGGCGGCGGCGGCTCGCGCCCGTGCTGCTCTGCGATGGCCGGGTATGGGCCCTGGAATGGAACACGGCCCGCGAGCATCTCGTAGAGCATGATGCCCAGGGAGTAGACGTCGGCGGTGGGCGCCGCCGGAGCGCCCTGCGCCTGCTCGGGCGCCATGTACTCGGGCGTCCCCACGACGCGGGGGAGCAGCGAGCCTTCGGCGCCCGGCTCCTGGATGGACGAGAGCCCGAAGTCGAGAAGCTTGACGATCTCGCGCCCGTCGGCGGCGTGCACGAGGAAAACGTTCTCCGGCTTCACGTCGCGGTGGATCACGCCGGCGCGGTGCGCGGCGTCGAGGCCCGCGGCGAGATCGGCCGCGATCCGGACCGCACGCGAGGGCACGAGCGAGCGGACGAAGGTCAGCGTGTCGGCGAGATCGAGCCCGACGAGCAGCTCCATCGCGAAGCACGGCGCGTCGCCGGCGCGCTCGAGCGCCTCGACGCAGAGGACGTTGGGGTGACGGACGCGCGAAGCCGCGGCGGCTTCCCGCTCGAACCGCGCGACGAGCAGCGGATCGTCGCGGAGCTCTGCCCGGAGGACCTTGACCGCGACGCGCGAGGGCGCGGCTTCGAGAGGCCTGCCGATCCGGTCCGCGAGGTAGACGTGCCCGACCCCGCCGCTGCCGAGCAGCTGCACGACGCGGTACTTGTTGCAGAGGAGCTTGCCCACGAGCGCTTCAGCGGCGACGCGAGCGGGAGGCATGGGATCGATCGTAGCGCAGCCGCGCCCGCCGGAGGGCAAAGGCGCGCGGACGCGGCGCAGAAAGGGCGCGCGGACGAGAGCGCTGGCGGCCCGCGCAGCCCGGAAGGTTCGCGTGCGCACCGAAGGAGCCCGCTGCGCGCGAGCTCCTGGGCGCAGGCCGTGGCCGCGGCGACGGCGCTCACCGACGGGTCCGCTCACGGGCAGCCGCGTCTGTCGGGGATGACGCGCAAAGTCATCACGGTCGCGCGAGGCCTGGCATGCCCGCCGGCGCTTCCCGGCAACGCGAGGAGGCGAGCGGCCCGCCCGGAGCGCAAGAGCGCGCGGATAGCTTGAGCGGCGACGAGGAGACGGCCACGCTTAGCGGCGCATGACCGATGATCGACTCTCCTCCCCGAGCACGCTTGACCTGGGGGCCGAGCTCACGCCAGCGGCGACGAGCGCCACGGGGCCGCGCGCTGCGGCCGCGCCGCGGCCGGCGCCGCTCCGCTGGAAGAAGAACCTCGCGCTCTTCTGCCTGACGGTCGTCTCCGTGTTCATCGCCGGCACCCTGTGGGCCCCGATCACGCCGGAGGACGACAGCGTGCTCTCCCTCGTGAAGGCGCTGCCGCAGACGTGGCCGTTCGCCGTGCCGTTCCTGTCGATCTTGCTGGCGCACGAGTTCGGGCACTACTTCGCCGCGCGCGCGCACGGCGTCGAGGCATCGCTCCCCTACTTCATCCCGCTCCCGGTCGTGAGCCCGCTCGGCACGATGGGCGCGGTGATCTCGATGAAGGGCACGATCAAGTCGCGCAACGCGCTGCTCGACATCGGCGCCTCCGGGCCGCTGGCGGGGCTCGCCGTGGCGCTCCCGGTCCTCTTCGTGGGCCTGATGTACTCGGAGGTGCACGCGACGTCGGGCCCCGCGCTGCAGGAGGGGCGGAGCCTGCTCTACCTCCTGCTGAGGCGGCTCGCGGTCGGCCCGATCCCGGAGAACCATGACGTCTTCCTGGGCCCCACCGCGATGGCTGGGTGGGCCGGGCTGCTCATCACGGCGTTCAACCTGTTCCCGGTCGGCCAGCTCGACGGAGGGCACGTCGCGTACGCGCTCTTCGGCAAGCGGCAGGATCGCTACAGCCGCGCCGCGCACTACCTGATGCTCGCGCTCTTCCTCGGCAACGTCGCCTACTTCACGCGGCACTTCATCGCCGACGGCCTGTCCGAGGCGCTCCGCGCCGCGGTCGCGAACGGGATGCCGTGGCTCACGTGGTTCGGCGTGGTCTACGTGATGCTGCGCGTGGGCGGGCGGGAGCACCCCCCCACGGAGCCCGGCGAGCTGTCGCCCGCGCGCAAGGCGATCGCGGTCGTGACGCTGGTCTTCTTCGTGCTGCTGCTGATGCCGACCCCGTTCGGGACCTACTGAGCGCGCGGGCGCTCAGGGCTTCGCGGCGGCGAACTTCGACCGGAGCGCGTCGCAGACGACGGCAGGCGCGTAGTGGCTGACGTCGCCCCCGTGGCTCGCGATCTCGCGGACGAGCGACGCGGAGACGAAGCCGTAGTGGGTGCGCGTCGGCAGGAAGACGGTGTCGACGCCGGGGAGCATGTCCGCGTTCGCGTGGGCGATCTGCAGCTCGTATTCGAAGTCGGTCGCCGCGCGCAGACCGCGGACGATCACGCGCGCGCCGACGCGCTGGCAGTACTGGATGAGCAGCCCCTCGAACGAGTCGATCCGCGCGTTCGTCACCTCGCTCGTGGTCTGGCGCAGCAGCTCCAGCCGCTCCGAGTACGTGAAGAGCGGGTGCTTCGTCGGGTGCCGGCCGACCGCGATGATCACCTGATCGAACAGCTTCGACGCCCGCTGGATCAGGTCGAGGTGACCGAACGTGATCGGATCGAAGCTCCCTGCGTAAACCGCCAGCAGTTCCTTGGACATGACGCTCACCGGTCCGGCGTCCGCTTGGGCGTGCCCGCGGACGGTGTCGCTCGGGGAGCGGCCGCGGGCGGCGCCGGCGCGGGCGCCTGGGGCGCCTGCATCGCGGGCGCCTGGGGTGCAGGCGCCTGGGGCACAGCGGGCGCGCCGCTGCTCCCGGCCGGAGGCGCGGCGGGCGCCTGCCCTTCGTCGGCCGGCGCTGGCGCGCCGCCCTGGAGCACCTTGTTCATGGCCGTGTCGTCCTCGATCCACATGAGCCGACCGCCGTCGCCGAAGGTGATGCGGAAGTAGGCGAGCAGCCCGGCGCCGATCACGCCGTCCAGGTCCAGCTGGAGCTGCTTCTCGACCGCCTGGAGCGGCGCTCCGTACACGCCCGGGACCTTCGGGATCTCCAGCGCGCCGAGCCGCAGCATCGGCACGACGCCCTGCTTGAGCTTCTGCTCCGGATCCTGCTCGACCCGCTTCAGCCCGTCGGCATCGAAGCCGGCCTTCTTCCATCCCTCCTTGTCGAGCGCGATCGGGAACGTCATCGACGTGTCGATGAGCAGCGGGCCCTGCACCGTCTTGTCGGGGCCCAGGCTGCTCCGCAGCACCATGCCGCCGCCCTTGATGAAGGCGAGGTCGACGCGCGTCGCGTCGGGCGGCGCCGGCGGGGAGAAGCTGCGCACCACGAACTGCCGGCCGCTGTAGTCGATCGTCGCGTTGAGGTGACGGAGCAGGTTCACCCCGAGCAGCGCCTTGATCGGCGCGCCCATCTGCTTCGAGATGCCCGAGAGGTCCTGCGTGAGCGCGGGCACGTCGTTGACCTCGAGCCTCCTGTCGAACCGGAGGGAGACCCAGCTCGGCTCCTTGCGCGTGCTGCTGTCGAGGACCACCTCGCCCGTGCCGGTCGACACCATCGCGAGCGCCGACTCGCCGTCGATCTCGACCGGGACGACGAAGAACGGGGCAGCCGGGCTGACGTGGGGCATCTCGACCGCCGCCAGGAGCCCGCCCGAGATCGTGAACGGCGCGCGCCCCGCCCCGCGCCGCGCCAGCTTGGCGATCGACTTCGCCCAGTCGTCGACCACATCGGGGTCGTCGAGCATCGCCTCGAGCTCGTCGGCCGCCGCGTCGAGGTCGCCCTTGTACCAGAGCGCGCGCCCCCGGAGCCCTGCCGCCTCGGACCCGGCGACGCCCTTGAGGAGGCGCAGCGCCTCGCCGTAATCGAGCCGCGCCAGCGCGATGCGCCCCGCGAGCAGGCGGGCGTCGGTGTCGGCGGGGACGATCGTCAGCGCCTTCGCGACCGCGTCGCGCGCGTTGTCGATGTCGGCGGACTGAAACTCCTGCCGAGCGCGGGCGAGCCACTTCTCCGCCGCCGGCGGGCGGGCCGAGCCCGGACCCATCATGGTCGAGCACGAAGCGAGGAGTGTCGCGGCGAGCAAGCTGCCGAGGCGAGCAGCAAGGGAGCTCCTCGTCAGCGCGGTTCGGTTCGAATGGATTCGCACGTGGATCTCAGGCCCTTCGCGCGGTGCCGTCGGGGTCGAGCTCTCCCGGCGAGACCGGCTCGATCGCCAGGATGCGATCGGCCCGTAGCTCGCGACGGCTGCGCGACGGGAGCAGATAGCCGAGAACCCGGGGTGGGTCGAGGTCCGTTCGCACCCCCGTTATCCGTACCACGAGCTCCTCCGGGCCCCGGCGCGCGGGGCGGTACCGCATGCGCACGGTGGCGGCGTGCTCCGCGGCGCGCACGGCCGCGGCGACCAGCGCCGGGCGAGCGTGGCGCTCCCCGATCCGGACGTGCCACAGGTCGCGCGGCGTGCGCGGCGCGAGGACCTCCACGATCTTGCGGAACACGGCGCGCAGGGCGTGGACGTCGTCCTCGGCGCGGTGGGCGCGCTCGCGGTGCACGCCGAGCTCCCGGCAGAGCGAAGCGAGGCTGTGGCTCGGCAGGGCGAACGCCCGGCGCGAGAGGACGAGCGTGTCGAGGTAGTGCGGGACGCGCCTCGCCCGGCCCGCCCGCGCGAGCTCGGCCTCGAGGAAGGCGACGTCCCACGCGGCCGCGTGGGCGACGAGCACCGCGCCCTCCATCACCTGCTCGATGCGATCGCAGAGCTCGGGGAACGTGCGCGCGCCCGCGAGCTCCCGCGGATCGATGCCGTGCACGTGCGCGTTGCCAAACACGCCAGGCTCGGGCCGAACGAGCGCGGTGATCGCGTCCTCGCAGGTGTCTCCCCGCATCCGCTCGGCGCAGACCTCGATCACGCGGTCGCTCTCGGGGCGGAGGCCCGTCATCTCGAGATCGAGGAACACGAGCGGCGCGCGCTCGATCGGATCGTCCCAGGGCGAGCCGGCGGGCGGCTCTGCGCCGGTCGTCCGCTCTGGCTCGGCTCCTTCGCGCTGCTCCGTCATCCGACCTGCTTCCCCACCACGGCGTCTCGACCCCGGAGGCGACCGTCCCTCGGCATGGATGCGTCTTAGCGAAACCCGCGCCCGACTGAAAGCGCTCCGCCGCGCGCGTCGGGCGGCGCCCTCGGGAGGCGCGCCCGACGCCGTGGGTCAGCCTCCCGGTCTCCCGCCGGCCGCGCGACAGGGCGACGGCGCCGGACGCTGGCGAAGCGGACCCGGGTTTGAGGCGAGGCCCTAGGGAGCGTGGCGCGTCGCGCGCGGACCGGGACCGCGCGCAGCGACAGCGGCAGCGGCAGCGGCAGCGGACAACGGACAGCCAGCAGGATTTCTGCCGCGCGGCGGCGGATGTTCAAGCGAGCTTTCGTTGCTACACTCGTCGACGTGCCGAACGGGGTAGAGACAGTCCCGGGGGGCGCTCCTCATGAGGAGCCCGATCTCGGCGACGGGTTTTCTGGGTTCCGCCGCGACCGCAGGGCCGAGCCGCTCGATCTCCCGGTCCTCGTAGTGAACCGCTTTTTTCAGCCTGTGCAGATCACGACGGCGCGCCGCGCCTTCCTGCTGCTCTTCGGCGGCGCGGCCCTCGCCATCGATGAGGCCGGCGATCTTCACGATTTCTCGGCCTGGCGGAGCTTGCCGGTGCGAGAGAAGGACGATGGCCTCTCCGTGGTCGGCGGCTCGCTCCGCGTACCGCGCGTCCTGCACCTCCGCCGCTACGACCGCATGCGGCGCCCGACGATCCGACTCACGCGGAAGAACGTGATGCTCCGCGACGCGCACCAGTGCCAGTACTGCGCGCGCCGTCCACCCGTCCGCGACCTCAACATCGACCACGTGCTCCCTCGGTCGCGCGGCGGCGAGGATTCCTGGGAGAACCTCGTGACCGCCTGCCGCACGTGCAATCTCCGCAAGGGCTGGCGCACGCCGGACGAGGCCAGCATGCGGCTCATCCGCCAGCCGCTACCGCCGCGGTGGTCGGCGACCATGCAGATCCTGCTCGGCTTGCCGCACCCGTTCGACGAGTGGAGCCCGTTCCTCAAGGCCGGCTGACGCCCCCGCGCCGAGCTCACCGCGGCGCCGCGCCCGGCCGCCGGCAGCCGATGTCAGCGAGGCGGGCGCTCACGGCGCCGCGGTGAGCTGCCCCTGCTCGTCGCAGTACGCGACCGCTCTCCACCCCTCGTCGGTGCAGAGGAAGAAGTCGGTACAGCCGGTCCGGCACGCCGTCTCCGCGCACGTCTCGGCGGCCTCCGCCGGGCAGTCCGGATGCTGCAGCGCGGGCGTGCAGCGCGACGCCTCGCCGGTGTGATCGAGCGTCACCGCCTCGCAGCCGGCGTCCGGACCGCCGCCCGCGCCCGCGTCGGAGGAGGGCTCCCCAGGTCGATCGCAGCGCGTGACCGCCGTCCATGCTCCCTCGACGCAGTCGTAGAGGGCGCGGCACAAGGGATCGTCGCAGGTCCCCCCCCGGCCGATCGGGCACCCTCCCTCCGGGATCTCCCCGCAGAGCAGCGGCTCGGCCACGGGATCGCAGCCTGCCGGCGCGAGGGCGGCGAGGGCGGCGCCGGCCATGAAAAGCAGCGGGATCTTCAAGACAGCCCCGAGGAGAGCTCGGATTGTCGGCGCGTGGGGGAGAAAAACGCAAGGCGCCTCGCCTCCGCTCAGCCGAACCGTTTAGTATGCGCGCCATGCGTCCTTGCGCCACCGCCAGCGCCGTGTTCACCGGAGTCCTCGTCGCCGCGACCCTGTTCGCGGCCTGCTCGAGCGGCACCACGCCGCCTTCGCCGCCGGAGAGCGCATCGCCCGGCGCGTCGCCTCCGCCTGCGTCGCAGCCGACCGGCGCGACCGAGTCGCAGCCGAGCGCCGCCGCCGCGCCGGGCGCCGCCGATCAGGGCACCGCCGCGTCGGGCGCGGCCGCGCCATCACAGCCGGCGGCGGGCCGCAAGAAGGCCCCGGAGACGGTCGAGGACTGCAAGGCGATCGCCTCCGAGATCACGAACGAGCCGCCGGACGGCGGCGTCGTGATGAACAACGCGACGACCTCCGCCGACGCGGGCTCGAGCGATCGCTTGCAGCCGCTCGTCGATGCGATCAAGGCGCGGCGCGACGGCTTCCGCTGCTGCTTCGACCTGTACGCGCGCAAGCACCCGGGCGCGCAGGGCAGGGTCACCTGGCAGCTCAAGCTGAAGCCCGACGGGACCTTCGAGGAGGCCACCATCGTGCGCGACAAGAGCGACGTGACCGCGCCGCAGGTGGAGTCCTGCATGGAGGAGCTCGCGAGGTCGGTCACCTGGGCGCGCTCGCCGAGCGGCAAGGAGACCGTGCTGACCTACCCGTTCGATTTCAAGCGACGCAACTAGCCGCGCATCGCCGGCGAGGAGCACGTCTGTGTCGAGCGACGCTTCGGGGATCCTGCGCGGCTCGGGCCACCCCGGCCGCAATGCCTACGCCGAGCTGCTCCGCGACACGCGCGGCTTGCGGCGGGAGCAGCAGCAAGCCCGCGAGGCGTGGTTCGCGCGCCTCGCGGCGGACAAGAAGGAGGAGACGCTCTTCGAGCTCGAGATCCTCCTGAAGGGGCTCGCCTGCTTCGCCAACCCGCGGAACCACCCTGGCGCCGGGCGGCGCCAGACGATCGTCAGCCACGACTTCCACGAGCACCTGCAGCACGCCCGCGACGGCATGGCGCGCGTCGTCCAGCTGACGCGGACCATGCTCGGCGATCGCGATCGCGCCCTGGTCTTCCAGCGCTACCTCGAGACGGTGCTCCCGGAGGACACCGCGCGCACGCGCCTGCTCCACGCGACGATGGCGCAGGAGTCGCCCGAGTCGAGCCTCTTCGTGCTGCGGCACGGCTTCACGAACCTCATCGAGGTCGCCGGCGGCCTGCTCCGGCTGCCGCGGGTCAACTTCAGGCTCTTCTACGCCCACCTCGCGACGGCGATGCGCGAGATCGCCCAGAGCACGTTCTTCAACCCGCTCCACGCGCTCGAGTTCCGCCCGGAGTTCGATCGCATCGCCTCGACGCAGGTGCTCGAGCTGATCCACCGCGTGCCCGGCGAGCACGCGCACCGCCTCGTGGCGCTCACGTTCCTCGCGCTCTTCAGGATGCTCCGGTACCTCCGGCTGCTTGACGTGATCGCGCTCGATCACTCGGATCACCGCGTCGCCGGCCGCGGGTACCTGGTGCTCGCGGTCCTGCGCAGCGACGCGCGCGCGCTCTCGAACTACCTCCGCCGCCGCGCGGGCGCGCTGCTCGCGGACAGCTTCGAGCGCGATCTCCTGCGCGTGCCCGCGAGCGATATCGTCGCGCGCCACGACGACCTCGCCGCCGAGGGCCACCGCCTCCTGTCCACCAAGGCCGCGCTGACCGGCCTCGCCGCGAACTTGCGGCTCGAGATGCGCCGCGCGTTCGAGCACGACCTCCCGCCCGCCGACGCGCTGGTGAGCGAGTCCGAGTACCGCGTCCGCCTCCGCGCCGTCTCGCACGGCCTCCGCCCCGCGCTGCAGAACGCGATCCTGTTCCTCGGCCGGTCGCTCGGCGCGAAGCTCGAGGAGGGCCGCGTCTTCGACGACCAGGCGGCGCGGCGGGCGACGAGCGATCGCCTCCGGCGCGACGTGTGGATGTTCGCCCAGATCGCGCGCGCGTTCGCGAGCAAGGCGCGCACCACCGGCCCTGCGCCCGATCGATGGACGGGCATCGCGAGCTTCGCGTTCGTGCGCGAGTTCCTCTCGTACTTCCGGGCGATGGGATACCCGCTGCTCCGCGTGGGCGACTACCCCCGCGTCGACGCGTTCATCTCGGCGATGACGGCGCTCGAGGACAGCGATCTGCTCGACCCGCAGCGGCTCGACGCCGCCATCCGCGAGTGCGAGGCGTTCTTCGAGTTCCTGATGAAGCTGTTCGAGCAGATCTCGAAGCGCGAGGACCTCGCCGGCGTCCCGTTCGATCGCAAGGGCGCCGCGCGCGCCCTCCGGCTCTACCTCGGCGAGCGCACCTGAGCGCCGTTCCGGGCGCGGCGCCGCCCCCCTCGGCGCCGCGACGCAGCTCCATCGCGGCGGCGCGGAGGGCGCGAGCGCCGTCGCTCGCGCCTCGCGCGGTCCAGCTGCGCCGAGCAGGCGCACGCGCGTCGCGCGGCGGTCCGGCGTCGCGTTGATCCAGCGCGGCGAGCCGCACACCGGGACCGGTCACCGCGGCCGGCCACCGCGGTCCTAGCGCGGCGGCGCCGTCGCGGGGACGTCATCAACCCGCGCGCGCCATCAGCCTGGACCAGCGTGCCGGAGCCGCGGCGTGCTCACCCTCGAGCATCCTGTGGAACAGATTGTCTCTTCGCGGCCGGCGGGCCCGCGCGCGGCGCCTCAGCTATCGAGAGGCGCGAGGCGCGCCCTGTGCGCCTTATTCCGACTCGTCGGACGGCCCGGTGCTCGCGGGCGCCGGCGCCGGCGTGCTCTTGCGCGCCCCGCGGGTGCTCGCGCCCTTGGCCGGCGCGCGCTTGGCAGCGGCCCGTCCACCTCGCGGAGCGGCCGCCTTCTTCGGCGCAGCCGCCCGCTTGCCGGCGGCCTTCGCCTTGCGCTTCGGAGCCGCCTTCTTGGCGGCGGGCTTCTTGGCGGCGGCGCGCTTCGGCGTCTTCTTGGCGGCGGCGCGCTTCGGGGCGGCCTTCTTCGCTGCCTTCCGCGCCGGCTTCTTCGCGACCTTACCGGCCTTCGCGGCGGCCGGCTTCTTGGCCGACTTCGTCACCTTCTTCGCAGGCTTCTTCGCGGTCTTCTTAGCAGCCATTGGAAATCCTCCTGCATTCGCCCCGGCCTGGCGGACGTCGCTCGACGTCCTCGCCACTACAATTTCCTCACCGAGGCAACAGATGTTGCACGACGTATATTGCCACGCATGGTGATGGTCAAGGAAAATCTTGCGGGCCCTAAACCGATGTATCCCATGTGTTCCAGGCAAACTGGTCCGCAAGCGTTGCGAGGGTAAACGCCGGATCAGGCCGTGGTGAAACAACCAGACCGAACCGGGCGCCAGATTTTCGTTGACAAGCTCCGGAATGTCTGTCTTGGCCCTCTGCGCTTCTTTCCGGCGATCGCGCGCCTGCACGGCGCGGCGAACAGCGCCGGAGAGCTCATGGTCGCATGGAGCATCAGCGTTGCGCAGGCTCTAGAGAGCCTTGTGCGGCGCCATTCGCCTCGCTACGGTCGCGCCGCCCGCGCGGCCGCCGCCCCCTCATGGGCCGAGCGCCGCGCCGCTCTAGGAGGAAAGGTATGTTGGTTCGTCGCTCGACGTCGTGGTTGTTGCTGGGCACAACGCTCCTTGCCGGCTCGGGGGCGCTCGGATGCGGCTACTCGGAGGAGGAGATGCAGGCGAAGGTCCGTGAGATCGAGGGCCTGAAGACCCAGCTGAGCGCCGAACAGGCGCAGAACAAGAAGGCCAGGAGCGAGCTCGACGAGGCGGCGGCCCGGATCGAGCAGCTCAAGTCCCAGCTCAAGGCAGCGGGCGTGGACATCTCCAACCTGAACGCGAACCTCGAGCAGCAGGCCCGCGCGCTCGAGGACTTCCGCCGCCGCGCCCAGCAGCTCGAGGACATCAAGAAGCGCTTCGAGGTCCTGCGCGACAAGCTCCAGGCCCTGACGAAGCTCGGGCTCAACGTGACCGTCCGCAACAACCGGATGGTCATCCAGCTGCCCGGCGACGTCCTCTTCGACTCGGGCCGGGAGACGCTCAAGAAGGAGGGCCAGGACATCCTGCTCAAGGTGGCCGAGGTCATCCGCAACGACGCCGGGCTGTCGTCGCGCTCGTTCCAGGTCGCCGGGCACACGGACAACGCGCCGCTGGCCGGCGGTCGCTTCAAGGACAACTGGGGGCTCAGCGTCATGCGCGCCCGCGAGGTGCTCGCGTTCCTGCTCCAGCCCCAGGACAAGGGCGGCGGCGGCCTGAAGCCCGAGCGGTGGAGCGCCTCCGGCTACGGGGACACCGACCCGGTGAAGGCCAACGACACCCCGGAGAACAAGCAGGCGAACCGGCGCTGCGAGCTCGTGGTGCTGCCGAACGTCGAGGAGATGCTCGACCTGAAGACGCTCACCCAGTAAGGCCCGCAGCATGAGCGTCGCGGCCATCGACATCGGGACGAACTCGGTCCTCCTGCTCATCGCCGAGCGCCGCGGCGGTGAGCTCGTCGCGCTCGTCGAGCGCGCGACGATCACCCGGCTCGGCCAGGGGGTCGACGCGTCCCGCGCGCTCGCCCCCGAGGCCGTGGAGCGCACGCTCGCCTGCCTCGCCCGTTACGGCGAGGAGATCAGGTCGCGGGGGGTCGAGCGGGTGGATGCCGTCGGGACCAGCGCGATGCGCGACGCAGCCGGCGGCGAGGCGTTCATCGCCCGCGCCCGCGAGCTGATCGGCGTCGCCCCGCGCGTGATCTCCGGGCCGGAGGAGGCGGAGCTCACGTACGCCGGCGCGCTGACGGGGCTCGACCTGCCGGCCCACGGTCCCAGGATCGTGTTCGACGTGGGCGGCGGCAGCACGGAGATCATCGTCGGCGGCGCCGGCGGCGCGGTGGAGCGGGCGGTGAGCCTCGACGTCGGGAGCGTCCGGCTGACCGAGCGTCACATCCGCGCGGACCCACCGGTCGGAGCGGAGATCGAGGCCGTCCGCGCGGATGCCCGGGCCGCCCTGGCGACGGTCCCGGTCGAGCCCCTGTCCGCCGTGCCCACCCTGGTCGGCGTCGCGGGGACGGTGACGACCCTCGCCGCGCTCGTGCGCGACGTGGACCCTTACGACGGCGCCCGCGTACACGGCGCGCGTGTATCCGGGGCAGAGGTCGTGGAGATCACGTCCCGGCTCGCGTCCCTGCCGCTCGCCGCGCGCAGACAGCTGCGCGCCCTGGATCCAGCGCGCGCCGACGTCATCGTGGCCGGCAGCGTGCTGATCGAGGAGATCCTCGCGTGGGCCTCGCGGCTCGCCGGAGCGCCGGTCGATCTCATCGCGTCGGACCGCGGCGTGCGCTGGGGGCTGGCCGAGCGCCTCTGCGACGCCTGAGCCTCCTCCCTCGCCGACCGGTTCTCGTCAACCTTCTGTTGAAGCAGGGACGGACACAGCAGCTACCGTGCCGTTGTGTCCGTCATATTTTTACATCATCCCACCCAGGTCAGGTCCGCCACCTCTCCCGGAGAGGCCCGCTCTGCCCTAAACTAGGCGGGTGGGCCCGCGTGCATCCACGCTGATGCCTCCACCGCTACACACCGTGACCCCGCCCGATCCTGAGAAAAAAAGCAGAATGATCACGCGACGATGGGTCAGCCTCGGGGATTTTCGTTGACGTATCTGGGCCGGCTCACTAGAGTGCGCGCGCCTGGCGCAAACTGGCCCTTTTTCGGGAGGGCCGTTCCCCCAACCTCAATCCCTTCCGCCCGGAACCGTCCGCTTCTACCGCTGCTGCTCAAGATTCCACTGTGCACGCCCGAGCACCGACCCCTCGCGGGTCATGGCGGTGGTGCTCGCGCCGCTTCTCGCACAGCGGTCTCGAGTCGCGACTCATTGCTCTTTTCTCGGAATGCGCGACGGTGTGTGTCGGTTCTGCGGGTCCAGGTTCAACCGCATGTTCAACGTACGCTTCCCGGAGAGGATTTCGGGAAGCAGACGAAAAAATAAAGAGACGGCGGGGTGGAAGGCAAAGGAGACGATATGCAGGCTCGTTCGGAGATCCAGTTCAAGGTGGGCGACAAAGCCGTCTACCCGGCCCAGGGCGTGGCCGAGGTGGTCAACATCGAGGAGAAGGACATCGCTGGCAACCGTCAGCGATTCTATGTTCTCCGCATCTTGGACACGGATCGAAAGATCATGGTTCCAGTCAGCAACGCGAGCGCGGTCGGCCTTCGCCAGGTCATCTCTGAACAGGAAATCCGGGAAATCTTCGACATCCTCCGCGAGCGCACCATCGCGTTCGACAACCAGACGTGGAACCGCCGTTACCGCGGGTTCATGGACAAGATCAAGACGGGCTCGATCTACGACGTCGCGGAGGTGCTCCGCGACCTGTATCGCTTGAAGACGGACAAGCAACTCTCGTTCGGTGAGCGCCGCATGCTCGACACCGCCCGGACGCTGATCGTCAAGGAGATCGCGATCGCCCGGGGCCAGACGGAAGAGCAGGTGAAGACCGAGATCGAGGCGATCTTTCTCGCCAACTGAGGCGTTACCTCATGGTGAGCGGCCCTGAGGCCGCTGCCGATGGAGGCCGGCACCGCCGGCCTCCGGGCTTTTGTGGGTCGAGGCCGGCACCGCCGGCCTCGGGACTTTTGTGGGTCCGAATTAGCGGGGTCCAGCGCGGGGTCCACGGCTCCGAGGGCTCGGCCAGCGACGCCGTGGCCAGGCGCGTTCAGAGCTCGCTGCCCGGCCGCTTCTGCACGGGAGGGAGCGGAGGCAACGCCAGATCGACGCGCCACCCAGCATCCTCGTACACGCAGGGAACCTGGACTCGCTCCCCCGGGAGCAGGCCGGCGACATCCACCAGGGCGTGCGCGCCGGCGATCTGGGCGACGTAGCGCTGCGGCTCGAAGCGCAGGAGGAAGCGGGACGGCGTGATCATCGCCTCCGGGGCGATGGCCTTGCCGGTCGCGGCGCTGTAGCGCTGCGCGCGCGACGCCAGGTTGTCCCGCGCGCGCCGGGACAGGAGCTCGAAGGCGGCCTTGGCGTCGGCCGGGTCGCCGTGCAGCTGGCGCAGGCGCGCGACCAGCTCCTTGACAGCGCCGTCGGGCGTGCCGCTCGGAGGGCGCCTGCTGCATCCGACCGACGCGAGCGCCGCGACCGAGAGCGCGAGCGCCACGCCGGCCCAGGCCGGGCGCGCGACCGAAGGGCCGCTGCGTCGCGCTCGATGCCGGTGCGTGGCCATGCCTCCGCCCTTAGAACGAGCCCTCGCCGGCGTCCACAGCGCGCGGCTTCACCCGCCGGATGCCGCGGAGCATCGAGCGGTCACGCCGGCGCTGCGCCCGAGAGCGCGCCCACCTGGCGGAGCGCCTCGTACAGGACGATGGACACCGCGTTGGCGAGGTTGAGGGAGCGCACCGGACCCAGCGTGGGGATACCGAAGACGTCGTCCGGCATGCGGGCGAGGAGGTCGGGGTCGAGGCCGACGCTCTCCTTGCCGAAGACGAGGGCGTCGCCCGGCCGGAAGTCCGCGTCGAGGTAGCTCCGCGACGCCACCGCGCTGAACAGACGCAGCCGCGCGTTCGGGTGCCGGTGGCGGAAGTGGGCGATGTCGAGGTGCTGCTCGAGCGTCACCAGGTGCCAGTAGTCGAGCCCCGCCCGGCGGACGCTCCGCTCGTCGATGCGGAACCCCAGCCTCCCGAGCAGGTGCAAGGGGCTCTGCGTCGCCGCCGCGAGCCGCGCGATGTTGCCTGTATTCTGCGGGATCTCGGGCTCCACCAGCACGATCCGGAACGGCGGATCGAGCGGGGCCGCGCGGAGCCGGGGGCGACCGTCTTTGAGCACGCCCTCTCTTTCCGCGACGCGCCCGGCGCTGCAACCCCCGAGCGAGGGGATCGTCCGCGCGGCCTGGCTGATGGCCAGCGCACCACGCCTCGACGGGCAGCCGGCCCACGCGGAGCGCGCAAAAACGCGATCGGAACCGGCGGAGGCGCCTCTGTCCGCTTGACGGCTGTACGAGCGGACACGTAGCCTCCCGCCTCGGAGACACTGAATGCGCGCATCGTGCTGGATCGCCTCGGCAATCGCCCTCGCAGGGGTGGCCTCGTCCTCGCTCGCGGCCGCCGACACCATGGATCCGGCGCTCGCGCGGCTCGTGCGCGACCCGGCCTCGAGCGTCGGCGCCGTGCCCTGCCGCATCACGGGGCCGAACAACGGTCTCTATTACAACCCCGCGTCGCGCTATCAGCGCTGCCAGACCGACGACGCTGCGTTCGCGAAGCTCATCGCGCAGTACGGCTTCGCGGTCGCGCCGTCGGCGATGCACTCGGCGCGGACCACGGGGTACGGCGGGTTCGAGATCGGCATCGAGGCCGACTACACGAAGATTGACAGCGACGCGGACTACTGGCAGCGCGGCACGCAGGGGCCGCAAGACCCGACGACCGGGGACTTCTCCATCGAGAACCGGACCCCGGACTCCTTCCTGCAGCACTACTCGCTCAAGGTGCGCAAGGGCTTCCCGTTCGGCTTCGAGCTCACCGGCGCCGTCGGGTTCCTCGCCAACACCAACCTCGTCAGCGGGGGCGCCGACGTGCGCTGGGCGCTGTTCGAGGGGTTCCGCAGAGGGATCCCCGCGATCTTCCCGGAGGTGGCCGTCGGCGGCAGCGTCCGGACGGTCACCGGCACCGAGGAGTTCCAGCTGACGGTCGCCGGCTTCGACGCGCAGATCTCGAAGCCTCTGCCGATCGGCGGCACGGTGGTCGTCACCCCCTACGTGGGGTACCAGTGGCTCCGGATCTTCGGCGACTCGGGGCTGATCGATCTCACCCCGAACACCGATGCCGTGAGCTACTGCAATTTCCGCGGGTTGAACTCGCCGGCGAACCCCGTGCAGGGACAGAACGGCGAGACGATCCCCCATGACGGCCAGCCCGTGTGCTCGGGCGGCTCCCAGGCCGACTTCAACAACACCGTCGTGTTCGACGCCGTGCGGATGACGCGCCACCGGCTCCACTTCGGCGCGCAGCTCCGGTTCCAGATGGTCAAGCTCGGCGGGCACTTCATCACCGACATCGTGAGCCCCGAGGAGGCGAACCAGGACGCGGACAACCAGATCAACGGCGAGAACAAGTTCGCCGGGCTGGGGTCCCAGTGGACCCTCGCGATCGATCTCGGCGCCGTGTTCTGAGGCGAGGAGCGCCGCGCCGGTGGGCGCGGCGCGCCCCTCCGGCGCTCGCCCGCGTCGACCGGCGCGCACCGGAGGCCTTCGCGCCTCGCCGGTCGCTTCAGCGCTTCGAGCTCAGATCGGGCAGCGCGTAGCCGAGCTCGGTGAGGAGGGCGCGAAACGCGCGGTCCTCGTTCCGAGCCACGGTGAGGTGCTCCATGAACTTCTTGAAGTTGCCCTGCGCGGCGGCGTCGGCGGCGCGCTCGCTGTTCTCGAGCACGAGCAGGAGGTGCGGGTGCGCCCTGCTGACGGAGGCAGGGCACTCCATCTTGCTCGCCACCTTGGCGCGCGCCTCGGCGAGCGCGTGCACCACCATGATGAGCTCCTTGTCGTGCGTCCGCGGCAGGAGCATGTCGCCTTCCCTGCGCGCCTCGTCGAGGAGCAAGCTCGCCCTGTCCAGGTAGCTCCCGGCCCAGGCGGGCAGCGCGACGAAGAGCGAGCAGAGCGCGAAGGTGAAGGCAATCAACAGGTGACGGATCATCGACTGGGTCCTCGGTCGTTCACGGGTCGCTCGGAGGATGCCCCGCCGGCCGGCGGGGCGCCTCTGCTTTCGGGCGCGCCTTCGAGGGGCTCGGCGGCCGCCCGTTCATCGGATGCTGTCGCGGGCTCCGGCGCCGCGCACGCCACGAGCGCCGCGCGCGCGGCCGCCTGCTCCGCGAGCTTCTTCGATCGGCCCCGGCCGGTGCCGATGACCTTGCCATCGACCTCGACGGCGACGAGGAACGCGCGGTCATGGTCCGGCCCCTCCGTGCCCGTCAGCCGGTAGCGCGGCGACGCCGCGCCGCGCGCCTGCACGCGCTCCTGCAGCTCGCTCTTCGCGTCGCGCCCCAGCATGCTGCCGCTCGCGAGCTGGGCGAGCGGGCTGGCGACGATCTTCCGGCTCAGCGCTCGCGCGCTCTCGAAGCCGCGATCCAGGTACAGCGCGGCCACGAGCGCCTCGGTGGCGTCGGCGAGCACGTTCGTCTGATCGCGCTCCCCGGCGACCTCCGCGCCGCGCCCGACCCGGAGCGCCGCGCCGAGCTCGACCCCTCGCGCCCACGCCGCGAGCGCGTCCGTGTTGACCAGCGCCGAGCGCATCATCGAGAGCTCCCCCTCCCGGGCCCCCGGAAAGCGCTCCATGAGGAGCTCCGTCACGCACAGGCCGAGCACCGCGTCCCCCAGGAACTCGAGGCGCTGGTTGTCGACACGCCGGCCGCCTCGCTGCTCGTTCGAGAAGCTCGGGTGCGTCAGCGCCTCCTCGAGGTGCGGCAGGTCCCCCTCCAGCCCCAGATCCAGACGCTTCAGCAGCTCGCTCGGGAGCATTGCCAGGACCTTGCCCACGCGCGGGGTCAGCCTGCGTTGAGGCGGTCGGTCAGCCCGGCCAGCTCGAGGTCAAGCGCGGTCAGGCCGCCGGCGTCATGCGTGGACCACGCGACGCGCACCTTGCCCCACGACAGCGCGATGTCCGGGTGGTGGTCGCGTCGCTCCGCCAGGAGGGCGACCCGCATCACGAAGCCCACACAGGCCCCGTAATCTGGAAACGAATAGCTCCGCTCAATCCGCTCGCCCGCTCGCACCCAGCCGGGGTGAGCAGCGATGAACCCGGCGATCTCATCGTCCGGGAGCCGATCACGCTTGCCCATGGGGAGCAACTATGAGCTAAGCCCCGCCCTGGTGGAACCCCGGAATGAGGCTCCCGACCGAGCGCGCAGCTCGCCGCGCAGCTCGCCGCGCGCTCGTCCCCCGTGCGCTCGTCCCCCGTGCGCTATCCTCCCGCCGCGATGACCGGGCTCACCGCCTGCCCTTTTTGCCGGGAGATGTTCGAGGCGAAGGAGGCCCATACGTGCCCCGCCTGCGGCCTCCGGCTGGAGGCGCTCTCGAAGCTGCCTCCCTCGTACGACGCGCTCCACGAGGAGCCTGACGAGCCGCTCCCGCCGCACATGGAGCCGCTCCCGTGGACCTACGCCGGTCGCGGCAGGGGGCCTTTGCTCGCGCTCGCGGTCCTCGGGCTCGCGGCGTTCTTCGCGCCCTGGGTCCATGAGACGGCGCCCGAGCTCCGCGATCTCAGCGGCTTCGGGCTCGCGCGCAGGCTCGGGTGGACGTGGGCCCCCGCGGTCGCGTTCTTCGTGATGATCCCGCTCGTGCTGACGCGGCGATCCATCCACAAGATGCGCGGCGCCCGCGTGGCCGTCGCGTTCCTCGCCGCGGTCGCCCTCACCACCGTCGCGATGCGCCTGCTGTTCACGCCGGCCAGCTCGCCGCTCCGTCCGGTCCGCTTCGCGTGGGGCTACGGGCTCTACGCGACCGGGGCGATCGCGCTCCTCGCGCTGATCGCCGCTGCGTTCTTCGGGGGCAAGATCGACGACCTGCCCACGGGGCAGCAGCGGCGGGGCGACGAGGTGCTGCACTGATCGCGCCGTTCCGTCGGCCGATGGCCGTCCTCCGGCGTCGCGCAGCGATCTGATCCACGGGCCGCGCCGATCCGCGATCCGCGAGGACGAAGCACCGCGTCCAGCGCGCGGGACGGCAAGCGCGCTGCGCGCTGAACGAAGGACGCGCTGCGCGCCGACCGAAGGAAGACGGATGAACGACGAACGGCAGGACGATGAGCGCGCTCAGGGGCATCTCGGGTCGACAGGCCCGCTGGCGCGACGTAACCTTGGTAGGAGTGGCCTTTGTCCGCTGCTCGGAGGTGCGCGATGGCCCGGAGATCTGCCAGCGTACGCCGTGAGCTCGCGCGGGATGACGAGGCGTTCGACGTTCCCGCGGCGGTCCTCTGCGCTTGCTGCGGCCAGCCGGATTGCGCCGGGTGCGCCGCGGCGAGCGACGAGGGGTCGGGGGTCGTCGCGATCATCCCGTGGGAGCGCCCGTTCGGCGGCGTCTGGTCGCGGCTCTGGGCCACCTCGAAGGCCACCACGCTGGGGGCCGAGACATTCTTCGCGACCATTCCCGACGGCGCGATCCCGGCGGCCATGCGGTTCGCCCTGCTGGCGGAGACGCTCGCGATCCTCTCGATGGTGGCCGCGCTCCTGCCGATCATCGCGCTCGCGCTCCCGAGCCTGACGCTGGAGCTCGCCCGGAACCCGGTCGCGCGCGCGAGCGCCCTCCAGTGGCTCGCGATCGGCATTCCAGCGCTCACCGTGTGGATGGTGCTCGCGCACGCCGTGCACGGGGCCGCCCTCGAGCTCGGCGCGCGCCGCCAAGGCGCGCGGCCGGAGCGCCGGCGCGCGCTCCGCTTCGGCCTCTACGCGTGCGGCTGGGATCTCATGGCCGGCCCGCTCGGCGCGCTGGTCATGCTCATCACGGGCGGCATCAAGGGCGCCGAGCAGATCCTGTCGGCGTCGCTCCGGGTACCGGGCAGGGCCTCCACGGCGCTGCTCCTCGGCGTCTACGCCCTCTCCCCCGACGCGGCCGAGCGCGCTCGTCGCGCTGGGAGCATCGCCGCGCTCGCGGTCACCATCGCCTCCGGCTTCGCCGCCGTCGCGCTCGTCATCGCCCTCAGCTGACGCCACGACCGGCATCGTCCTCAGTTGACGCCACGACCGGCATCGTCCTCAGCTGACGCCGCGACCGGCATCGTCCTCAGCCTCAGCTGACGGCGCGACCGCCGAGAAGCAGCGGCGACCTGACCGCGTCGGGGCCGGCGGTCGCCGGCCTCAGCGCATGTCCTGGCGCGGCACGGGCGAAGGCGGGGGCGCGCCCGGGCGACGGCTGCTCGCGAGGGTGCCCGGGCGCCTCAGGGGCTGGAGATCGCCCGTCGAGGTGATGTCGATGAGATCGACGAGCTCGGGCGCATGACCCGATACGTCCTGCGCCCGCAGGCGCTCGAGGAGCTGCTTCACCTGCGCCTCCGCCTTGCCGTGCGCGAGGATCTGGCGGATGGACGCGGCCTCCTGCTCCAGCGAGCGGCTCACCGGCCTCCGGCTCTGCCGCCGCCACAGCACGGCGAAGCGGTCGCCCTCCGGCACCGGCTCGGGCACGAGCTCCGCGTCCTTCACGCGGGCGGCAGCCTCCATGAGCCCCGGAGCGATCTTCAGCCCCGGCTCGGCCGTGGTGCCGTCGGGCGCCACGAAGCCGAGATCGCCGCCGCGCATGCTGGTCGCCTTGTCGAGCGATCTCTCGCGCGCGATGTCCTTGAAGCGCTGAGGCGACGGGTCCTTCTTGAGCTCGGCCAGGATCGCCTCGGCCTCCTCGCGCGTGGCCACGAGGATGCGCCAGAGCGCCACCATGGGCGGCGCGCTGAACTTGTCCCGGTTCGCCTCGTAGTAAGCGCGGACCTCGTCGTCCGTCACCGGGGAGCTCGCCACCGCCTCCGCCTGGATCCTCTGCAGCAGCGCGGCGCGCAGGACGCCGCGGATGCGATCCTGCACGTCGGCGCGCTCGGTGAGCTTCTGCGCGGCCGCCCCCTGGGCGAGGAGCAGCTCGCGCACGAGGACCTGGCTCACGAAGTTCTTCCGGATCTCCTCCGGCGTGCGGCCGAAGCTCTGGAGCTGAAACGGCGGGATCTGCGCGATCCTGCGCTCGACCTCCGACGCCGTGATGACCTTGTCGCCGACGCGCGCCACCACCGCGTCCGCAGCGGTCGCGCCCGCCGGCTGGGCCTCAGCGCGGAGCGACAGGCCGGCGGACGCCGCGCACACGACCGCCGCCGTGGCAGCGGCGATGAGGAGCTTCACCGTTCTCGCGCGCATCGGAGCGGGTTATCCCCGCGCCGGCAGGCAAGGTCAAGCCGCGCCGCGGCGCGCGGCCTCGGCAGAAGCGCCGCCCTGGTCCCCCCGATCGCCGCCCCGCAGCACCCCCGCCTTCCGCAGCGCGTGCGCGTCGAGCCCGACGAAGCGGTATACGTCCGCGGAGAAGCCGTAGGCGCGGTGGAGGTGCCTCAGGCCCTCCACGAGCTCGGCGGTCACCTCGACAGGAGGCGGCGGTGGGTACGCCTTGCGGATCGAGGCGAGCGGCTCGCCCAGCTCGAGGAGCTCCTCGACGCGCGACAGCACGTCGATCGGCTTGAGCGCCCGCTTGCCGCGCCGCGCGACGCCCTCGGCCAGCTCCGTGAGCAGGCGCCGGCGGCGGCGCTCGGTACGGCCGTCGCCGGCGCGGCCTCCGCCGCCCAGGAGCAGCTCGTTGAACCTGCGCGCGGCCCGGCGCTTCTCGACCGCATCCGGACTTCCCCGGCGGTTCTGCGCATCGCCGCCCCGCTTACCTGGACGTGGCGCCTTGGTGGAACCGGCCGTGGCGGCCGGCGAGCTCTTCGTCTTCACGATCCTCGGCAGGAGCACAGCGGCGCTCGAGGAGCCGGTATTCCCCGGCACATCTACTGGCTGTCGCCGCAGTATAGACAGCTCATCCCCCGGCTTCGAAGAAAGCGGCGGCCGCACGGTCGCGCTCGCGGCGCCGGACCTCAGCGTCCGCCCTCACACCACGCGAGGGCTGTCGCGACGGCCGCGATCAACCAGGCCGGCCACGTCGCCCGAACGAAGCCGCCGAGATCCGACAGGGCGCCGCGCCGCGCGCGCCGCAAGGCCTCGGCGTGCCCGATCCGGCGCCGCTGCTCGCGCTCGATGTGCTCGTGCTCCTCGTCGTCGAGCGGATCGCTCCCGGCGAGGTGGTGCAGGTGGTGGGTCACCTCGTGATCGATGGTCTCGACGATCTCCGCGTCGACGTCGAACCCGGGATCTTCGCGGGCCTCCGTTCGAAACGTCCGATAGAAGATCCGGATCTCCGGGGGACGGGCGATCCCGAGCTCGTCCGCGGGCGTCCCGGGCGTGTAGCAGCCGAGCAGCGGCTCGCCGCCGTCGTCGCAGGCCGGCACCCCCGCGTCGATGAAGAGGTCGATGTTCCGCACGCCGCGCGCTTCGTAGACGCGCTCGGCCGCCGCGCGGACGCGCGCCTCGAAGGCGTCGAGATCCGGGAAGGCGCCCGCGGCGCCCGCCGTGACGCCCGCCGCCGCGGGACCTTCCGGGTCGGCTTCATGGACTCGGAGCGGCGCGCGCTCGAGCTCTCGCTCGAGGGGCACGTCGAGGTCGTTGCGGGCGCCGCAGCCCTGACAGCGGTGGACCGCGACGAGCCGCGCGGGGTAACGCGCCTCGTGGTAGAGGTCGACGATCGCCGCCCATGCCTCGTCCGGCGCCCTGGCGAGCGCGTCGGCGATCACCGGGGCGCGCCGCTCCCGGCCCAGCGCCGCGATCCCCATGGCCACGACCAGCGACGGCGTGATCCGGAGCGCGCCGTCGGCGGGCAGGCGGAGCAGCGGCAGCGCCTCGTCGACGGTCCGCTCGACGAGCCGCACGCCGCGACAGACGGCGCGGCCCACGCGCAGCGCCGGGATCGGGTGCGAGGCGTCGAAGTCGAACGGGCGATCGAGCTCGGGGTCGTCGAGCTCGCCGTCGGTGAACGGGCCGATCTCCAGCAGGCTCGACGGGGCGACCTCGAACGGGGCGCCGCAGTTCTCGCATGTGTATTTGCCAGGCTCCTCCGGCACGACGCCTGCGAACGCGAGGAGCGCGCGCAGGACATGGGCGTCAGGGAGCGGGAGGCCGAGCGGATCCAGCGGCGCGCCGCGCGCGTCCGCCAGGACCGATGGGCCCGCGAGGACCTGCACGTCGCGGGCGCACCTGCCGACCGCGGCGCGCCCGTCGCCGCCGCGGCCTTCGGGGGCGCCGAAGACGGCCGGCGCGTGGGCGCGGGCGGCGACATCCGACAGGCGCACGACGCTGCCGGAGGGGAGGTGAACCTGCGCGGGGAGGAGGCGTTGCGCGGAGCTCGGCATCGCTCGGCGGCCTATAAGGGAGCGTGCGCGCGCCTTCCAGCGCGGCGCGGCCTCGTCTGGGCTCTTGCCCCGCCGCCGCGCGCGGTCGTCAGGGATCCTCGGGGATCGACGGGCCGCCAGAGGTGCCCTCGTCGGCCGGGGCAGGCGAGCCCCACGCGTCGCGATCCCTGTCGGTGCCGGAGGACTCGCGCGGCGCGCGACCGCCGTCGATGCCAGCGGCGCTGGCGAGCTCGGCCGCGACCGCGGCGGAGAGCGAGCCGCCGCCGAGCGGAGACACCCGCGCGACGGTCGACGCGGGCGACGGCTCCGAGGACACGCGGTCGCGGCGGCGACCTCGCCCGATCACCGGCGCACGCTCGCCGTCGCCCGCTGGATCGGGCGCGGCGGCGCCCTCGCGGTGCAGGGTCGGGCGGAGCTGCATGCGCCCGAGCGACAGGCTCGCCGCGCTGGCAGGCGGCACGCTCGACGAAGGCTCCGCGCCGAGCGGCATGCCTTTCCCGAAATCGAGGTACCGGGTGAGGGCCAGCGCGTAGATGAGCTTGCGCACGATCGGCTCCGGCGCGACCCCGGACCTGATGAGCCCCGCGAGCGTGGGCGCGGAGCTCTGGAGCATGTCGATCACGGCGAGCTCCCCCTCGCCGAGGCCGAAGCGACCCGGCTCGAGGGCAGCGTGCACGCGGAGCGGCACCCCCTCGATCCGCTCGAGGGTCCGCTCGAGCCGCGTCGAGCGCTCGCCGTGCTCGCGCAGCCCCGCCCAGAGGAGCGCGAGGGGATCGACCCTCGCGGGATCGCCGCCCCAGTCGGCCAGCACGTCCAGGCCGTCGAAGTAGCGGTACCTGGTTGCGGGGGGCAGCTCGAAGAGGTGCACCATCCGCCGCACGAACTGGACATGGGCGAGCCAGTTGAGCGTCGCGGCGTCGAGGCACCCCGAGAGCAGGAGCACGTCGCCGAGGAGTCCCCTCGTCGCGAGCGCGTCCGCCAGGATCTCGGCGGTGATCACCCGCTCCTCGAGCAGGATCTCACCGAACCGCGCGTAGCCGTCGCTCGGGCGGACCTTGACCGGGAGCCCGCGGACGATCCGCACCGTGTGCTCGGCGCCCGTGGGCTCCAGCAGGATGAGCGCGCCGGTCAGCCGGTGCTCGACGGCATAGACAAAGAGATGAGCGAACGGCGTGCGCTCCAGATCTCCTTCCGCCGTCGCGGAACCGTCGGCAGACATTCTACGCCAAGCTACCATAGCGCCCGCGCGCTGGAGCCCCTTTCTCGGCGGATCTCCACGCTTCTTCACGCACGGGTTCACGCACGGGCGCGCCGAGGTGGCGCTGGCGTCGCGCTGTCACGGGGCGGCGGGCGCCGCGAGAGGCCGGGTCGGCTCGTTGCCATCGTTTGTTGCCCCGGCCGACGCCTGCTCGACGCATTCGCATTGGCCACCGGGTGCGCGCCGCGCCTCGACGTCGGGTGAGGAGGCGCGGACGGCGGTCAGCGGCCTCCGCCGCGGCGGTTCCGCGCTACGGTGGCAGACATGCCGCGCGGACATGTGCTGGTGCTCGATGACGAGCGGGCGATCTTGACGACCCTGCAGAAGGCCCTGTCGCTCGAGGGCTACACGGTCGACGTGGCTGGCGGCGTCGGGGTGGCCGAGGAGAAGCTCGCGAAGCGGAGCTACGACATCGCGCTCTTCGACGTCTCGCTGCCCGACGGCGACGGCGTCGAGCTGCTGCAGCGGATACGCACCGCGGGGTCGGAGCTGCCGGTCGTGATGATGAGCGGCCATGCGACCATCGACGCCGCCGTCCGCGCGACGCGGCTCGGCGCGATCGACTTCCTGGAGAAGCCGCTCTCGACCGACCGGCTGCTGCTCGTGCTCGACAACACCCTGCGCCTCGTCCGGGCCGAGGCCGAGGCGAAGGCGCTCCGGACGCAGGCCGGCCAGGTAGGCGAGCTCATCGGGGAGAGCCGGGCGATGCTCGATCTACGCGAGCAGATCGCGCGCGCGGCGAAGGCGACCGCGACGGTGTTCGTGACGGGCGAGCGCGGCACCGGCAAGGAGCTCGTCGCGCGCGCGATCCACGGCGCGTCGAAGCGGGCGCGCGGGCCGCTGGAGAAGATGAACTGCGCCGCGGTCCCGAGCGAGCTCATCGAGAGCGAGATGTTCGGCCACGAGGCGGGCGCGTTCACGGGCGCGACGAAGCAGCGACGGGGGAAGTTCGAGCGCGCGAGCGGCGGCACGTTGTTCCTCGACGAGGTCGGGGACATGCCGCTCGCGATGCAGGCGAAGCTGCTCCGGGTGCTGCAGGAGCGGGAGATCGAGCGCGTGGGCGGGCACGAGACGATCAAGGTCGACGTGCGCGTCGTGGCGGCGACGAACCGCGACATCGAGGCGGCGTGCCGCGAGGGGCAGTTCCGGCCGGACCTCTACGACCGGCTGAACGTGCTGCCGCTGTCGCTGCCGCCGCTGCGCGCGCGGCGCGAGGACGTACCGCTGCTCGCGCGGCACTTCCTCGCGCTCGCGACGCAGGCGAACGACCGGCCCGGGATGGCGTTCACGAGCGGCGGGATGGGGATGCTCGTCGCGTACAGCTTCCCGGGCAACGTGCGGGAGCTGCGCAACATCATCGAGCGGCTGGTGATCTTGACGCCGGACGAGACGATCGACGAGGGCGACGTGAAGGTGTGCCTCGGGGGGCAGCAGGCCGCGATGAAGGGAGGGCTCTTCCGGCCGGGCGTGCCGTTCCGGGTGCTCGCCGAGGAGGCGGAGCGGACCATCCTGGAGGAGGCGCTCGGCCACCACGGCGGTCAGATGGCCGCGACGGCGCGCGGGCTCGGGCTCGAGCGGAGCCACCTCTACAAGAAGTGCAAGGCGCTCGGGCTGCGCGGGGACAAGGCGGAGGCCGAGGACGAGTAGCCGAGGGCCGCGCCGAGGGGAGGGTCTGCGCGGCGGCCGCGGGTGGGCGCTCACCATCCGCCAAGGCGGGAGCGTGGAGCTTGCGCATGAGACACCACCCGGCATGTCTCCCTTCGGGCCTTGCCACCTGGGACGTTTCGTCGCGCGCCACACAAGGCGCGCCTGGGACGCGGTGCCCGCTGGGACCTCATGGCACCTCGGTCGGTGCTGGATCGCGCCCACCCGCGGCCGCCGCGCAGACCCTCCCCTCGGCGCTACGCGTATTGTGAGGGGGCGGGGATCAGTGAAGACCGTCCCCGGTTCCTCGAGGGCTCCCAGCTGCCTCCCCCGGACCGTTTCCGGTTCCTCGAGGGCTCCCCAGCTGCCTTCCCCAGACCGTTTCCGGTTCCTCGAGGGCTCCCCGGCTGCCTTCCCCAGACCGTTTCCGGTTCCTCGAGGGCTCCCCGGCTGCCTTCCCCAGACCGTTTCCGGTTCCTCGAGGGCTCCCCGGCTGCCTCCCCCAGACCGTTTCCGGTTCCTCGAGGGCTCCCCGGCTGCCTTCCCCAGACCGTTTCCGGTTCCTCGAGGGCTCCCCGGCTGCCTTCCCCAGACCGTTTCTGGTTCCTCGAGGGCTCCCAGCTGCCTTCCCCGGACCGTTTCCGGTTCCTCGAGGGCTCCCAGCTACCTCCTCCAGACCGGACACCGGGGTTGTTCCGGCGACGCCGCGAGCGCCGGAGGGGGTCTCTGCGCGGCGGGGCGCGGGTGGGTGCGATCCAGCACCGACCGAGGTGCCATGAGGTCCCAGCGGGCACCGCGTCCCAGGCGCGCCTTGTGTGGCGCGCGACGAAACGTCCCAGGTGGCAAGGCCCGAAGGGAGACATGCCGGGTGGTGTTCCATGCGCAAGCTCCGCGCTCCCGCCTTGGCGGATGGCGAGCGCCCCCCGCGCCCCGCCGCGCAGAGACCCCCTCCGGCGCGTGCAGCCCGGATCACCCCCGGTGGCCTCACCTCAATCCGGCATCGCCCGCGGCGCAGGCGGCGACGCGCCCTTCATCGCCTTCTGGTACTCCAGCGCCTGCTTCGCGTAGTCGTCCCGCTTCATCTTCGCGTACGCCTTGGCGAGCTCCCCGTAGATCTCCGCCGCGTCCCCGGGCCTCGGCCCGGATAGCAGCGCGCTGTTCAGCTCGTAGATCGCCGACACGTGCCGCCCGGTGCGCGCCAGCGCCCGCGCGTAGAGCCGGTGGATCTCCGGGTTCGCCACGTCGACGAAGATCGCGCTCTCGCCGACCTTGCGCGCCTCCTCCCACGCGCCGCGCTCCACGAGCAGCCGGAGCAGCCGCCGCCAGACCCGGCGATCGTGCTGGTCGAGCAACGCGAGCCGGCGCAGCGCCGAGAGCTCGCCCGCCACATCCTTCTGCCGGCGCGCGAGGTCGTAGAGCCCCTGGAGCGGCTCGGCCTGCGAGGGGTCCAGGCGGGACGCCGCCTCGAGGTTCGCCTTCATCCTCGCCGCGTCCCTCTTCAGCTCGGCCAGATCGGCGAGCTTCATCCGCACGACATAGCCGTCGTGGCCGTCAGCCACCATCTTGCTCAGCAGCCTCGCCGCCTCGTCGGGCTTCTTCTCGGCGAACGCCGCCCGCACCTTGAGGTAGGTCGCGTCGGGCTGCTTCGGATCGACCCGGAGCGCCTCGGCGAGCACCGCCTCGCCCTCCTGCCGCTGCCCATCCTCGAACAGCGCGAGCGCGAGCTCGACCAGCCGCTTCGCGTCCTTCGGGGCCCGCGCCGCCGCCTTGCGCGCGTCGTCGAGCGGCGGCGCGTGCAGATCGGGGACGTACTGCTTCTCGTAACGGTCGAGGCGCGGCTTCAGCCACGCGCGGAAGCGCCGATCCAGCTCGTCGGCGCTGATGCCGAGCGACTCCTTCACGACCTCCGGCGTCCGCTTGCCCGCAGCCCACCGGGGCAGCATCGAGACCACCTTCGGGAAGCCGAACTCGTCCACCATGAAGACGACGATCTGGCTCGCCGCGAAGTAGGCCATCGTGACGTCCTCGATGTCGTCGACGTGCGTGAAGGCCCGGTTGAACCCCTCGACCGCCGGGATCCTCCCGCCCTTCAGCGCGGCGAACAGCGCCGGATCCTCCTCACGGTGCCACTCCGGCCGCCGCACGATCGTCTCGTACTCGCTGAGCCCCTCGGTGAACCAGCGCGGGACGTGGTTCTTCGAGAGCTGGATCGCGAAGACGTGCCCGAGCTCGTGCCACAGCACGTTCCCCCAGTTGAACTCCGCCGCCGCCGGGCTCAACGCCGCGAGCGTCTGGCCGAAGCAGACGCCCTGGATCCCCACGTTGGGCAGGCCGCTCGTCCTGACGCTGAAGTTCTCCGTCGACGCGTACAGCTCGATCGAGACCGGGACCTTCGGCGTGAAGCCGTACCGCTTCACCATCGAGCCCCACGCCTCCTCGAGCATGCGCGGCACGTACCGCTCGAGGATCGGCTTCTCCTGCTTGTGGTAACGGACGCGGAACGTCTGCCCCTCCACGGTCACGTACTGGGTGGAGATGTCCTTCTCGTAGAGGTTCAGCGTGTTGAAGACCCGCACGTTGAAGCGGTCCTTGTCCCACGCCTTCTGGAGCGCGAGGACGCCGTTCTTCTCGTCGCCGGCGCGGATCAGGTTCAGCCCGAGCGTGGCGTACGCCTTGGCGTCGTTCGGATCGACCTGCGTCGCCGCCTCCATCATCTTGATGATGTCGTCGTAGCGGTGCTCCCACTCCGCGAACTCGCCGACGATCTGGAAGAACCTCGAGAACTCCGGGTTGAGCCCGAGCACCTTCGCCCTGAGCGCGTCGAAGCCGACCGCGTCGTCGGCGAGGAAGCGGGCCGCCGCCTTGATCGAGAGCAGCTCGAGGTCGTTCGGGTTGACCTTGAGCCCACGGTCCGCCGCGGCGTCCGCGGCGTCGATGTCCATGTCGCGGAGCGCGAGCCCGGCGCGCACGAAGTACGCCTCGGCGAGGTTCGGGTTCACGGCGAGCGCCTGCGCGATCTCGCTGTCGGCGCCGCCGAAGTCCATCGTGCTGTCCAGCGTGACGCGCGCCATCGCGACGCGGACCAGCGGGTCCTTCGGGGCGATCTTGAGCGCCTCCTTCACCACCTGCCCGGCGTGGCCGGGGTCGTACTTGTCGAGGAACAGCTCGGCTCGCCAGAGCAACGTCTCCACCCGCCGCTTGCCGCCGACCTTCTCGGCCGCGTTGAACGCGTCGTTCGCGTCGCGCGCGCTCCGGAGCAGGTGCGCCGCGCGGCCCACGAGGGACAGCCCCTCCGGGTCGCTCGCGGTGATCTTGTCGTCGTTGTAGTCGTCGATGATCGTCATCAGCGGCGCGCGCGCCTCGCCCCGCTTGCCCGACTGGATCAGGAGCTCGCCGAGCACGAGCCGCGCGCGCCGGGCCTCGTCCTCCCGCTCGACCTCGCGCGCCGCCGCGATCGCCTCGGCCATCTTCCCGCGGCGCGCGAGCGCCTCGGCCCGGAGCGGCGCGGCGGCGATCCGCGCCTCCTTGCCGAGCGCGGCGACCGCCTTCGCCGTCTTCGCCGCCTCGTCGTAGCGGCCCGTCAGCAGCTCGATCCGGGCCTTCGCGAGCTGCGCCGCGGCGCGCTCCGCCCCGCCCTGGATGGAGAGGAGCACCTTCTCTGCGCCCGCATAGTCGCCCTGCGCGAGCAGCGCCTCCGCGCGCGCGAGCGAGGACGGCGGCTCGGCGGATGCAGGAGCCTGGACCGCGAAGGCGGCGGCCACGAGGAGAGCGGCGAGAGAGCGGCGGATCGAGTGGCTTCGCATGACACCCCGTGCGCGAGCGTACGCAACCATACGTGACCGAGCGTGCCCACGTGACCTACGTGGGCACAGCGGCGCCCGGTCGAGCCGGGCAAGGCAATCCTAGCCGAGCGAGGAAGGGCCGAGCATGAGCGAGCGCCCGGGGGCGCGCCAGGGCTCGCTCGCGCGCGATCGTGGTATGCGGGAGGCCATGGCAAGCCGGCTCGCAGGGCAGGTCGTTCTCATCACGGGCGCGTCGTCGGGCATCGGCGAGGCGCTCGCCCGGGAGGTCGCCCGGCGCGGCGGCCGCCTCGTCCTCGCGGCACGGCGGACCGAGCGGCTCGAGGCGCTCGCGGCGGAGCTCCGCGCTTCCGGCGGCGAGGCGCTCGCCACCCCGTGCGACGTCACGCGCGACGGCGACGTGGAGCGGGCCGTCGAGGAGGCGCGCGAGGGGTTCGGTCGCCTCGATGTCGCCATCGCGAACGCGGGGTTCGGCGTGGCGGGCCGCGTCGAGGAGCTCTCGCTCGACGACTTCCGACGGCAGTTCGAGACCAACGTCTTCGGCGCGCTGCGCACCGTGAAGGCCGCGCTGCCGGAGCTGAAGCGATCGCGCGGGGGCGTCGCGCTCATCGGCAGCGCGAGCGGCTACCTCGCGTTCCCCACCATGGGCGCCTACTCCATGAGCAAGTTCGCGGTGCGCGCCCTCGCCGAGACGCTGCGCGGCGAGCTCCACGCCGACGGCGTCGCGGTGACGCACGTCGCCCCTGGGTTCGTGGCGAGCGAGATCCGCCGGATCGACAACGCGGGCAAGCTGCGCGAGGGCGCCAGGGAGCCGGTGCCTCCCTGGCTCATCATGCCGACGCCCAAGGCGGCGCGGCAGATCATGGACGCCATCGTCGCGCGCCGCGCCGAGGCGATCATCACCGGCCACGCGAAGCTCGGGGTGTCGCTCTCGAGGCACGCGCCCGGGCTCGTCCACGCGGCCGTCTCGAGGCTCGCGCGCAGGCCCAGCGGCGCGGGTCGCTGAGCCGGCCGCCCGCGGCGCGGCCGTCGCCCGCCCACCTGGAGCGGTGCTCGGCCGCGTCGGGTACATGCGTCACAGAGCGGCCGTGCCGAGCTCGCGACGGACGGGCGCCTCCAGGGCGTCGATGAAGCGCGGCCGCGTGTTGACCGCCGGCGCGCGCTCCAGCCGCGCGAGGCCCGCGTCCCGCGCGAGGACGTGCGCCTCCACGTCGAGGTCGTAGAGCGTCTCGACGTGGTCCGCGACGAAGCCGATCGGCGCGACCAGCGCCTCGCGCGCGCCGCCCGCGGCGAGGCGCTCGAACGTCGAACGGAGATCCGGACCGAGCCACGCGTCGCCCGTCATCCCCTGGCTCTGGAACGCGACGAGCACCGGGTTCCCCCGCGGCGCGACGCGGCGCTCCACCTCGGCGGCCATCGCACGGAACTGGCGCTCGTACGGGTCGCCCGCGTCGATGATCCGCTGCGGGAGGCTGTGGGCCGAGAGGATCACCGTCACCTTCGCCCGGCCCTCCTCGGGGAAGCGCGCGAGCGCCTCGTCGATCACCTCGACGAACGCGTCGATCAGCGCCGGCTCCAGCCCCCACGCCGGCACGCACCGGACCTCCATGCCGTCTTGCCTCCCGGCCGCCTCGCGCACCACGGCGTGGTAGACGTCGACGGACTGCGGCGCGAGCGGCAGCGAGATGACGCGCCGCACGCCGCGCTGGTGGAGGCCGCCGAGCACCTCCGCCGGGTACGGGTGCCAGAGCCGCCCCGAGATCGCGACAGGGAGACCGAGCCGCTCGGCGAGCGCATCCGCCTGTGCTTGCGTGATCCGCAGGAGCGGCGAGCCGCCGATCGTCTGGAAGCGGCGCCGCACCTCCTCGATCAGCTCCGGCGGGGCGGGCCGACCGCGGCGGATGTTCGAGAGGAAGGCGGGCAGGTCATCGAGCCGCTCGACGGTACCGTGGCAGCTGAGGAGGACGGCGGTGGTCACGGCGCCACTCTACAACGCCTCGGCGCAAAGCAGCGCCGCCCTCGCCTGCGCACAGGGGCGACGCCGGCTCACTCCGCGTCCCAGACCACCGCGATGCGGTCATGGACGATGAGGCCGTTTTTCTTGCGGGCGAGGTGCTGGGCGACGACCCGATCGCCCGCGGCGTAGACCCGCACCTCCATGAACGCCAGCCCGTCGTCGGTCTCGACGCCGTCCAGGATCTCCGTCGAATCGAGCTGGCGCGACCACCCCGAGACCGGATCGCGGAAGAGCTCGTTCTTGAGCCGCTCCATGATCGCGTGCCTTCCGCTGGTGACGCTGGGATGGGCCGGAGGATTGCGGCTGCTCATCTCCTCGATCACCGCGTCCTCGGCGTAGATCCGGGAGAGCGCCTCGATGTCCCTGCCCTTCAGGGCGCGGTCGATCTCCGCGAGCAGTCCATCGCCCCCCCGATGCGCCAAAGGTCGCGTCCGCGCCGAGCCTTCCATACATGGCTGCATGGGACGCAGCGGTGCGCGCGTCGAGCCCGGGGCCAACGTCACCCACGGCGACAGCACAAAGAAGCCGAGCTCTGCAGGGCGCTCTCCGCTGTACCGCCGCGATCGCGGCGGACGGCGTCCCGCCGCGATCGCGCGGCGGGTGGCGAGTTGCAGCGCCCGGACGGACGTGATGAATATGGTGGGTTATGACGCAGCGCCGCACGGTCGTGCTCGCCGATCTCCATCTCGTGCGCCAGACGCCGCGCGACGTGACCACCGACCTGGCGCGTTTCGTGACGGCTCACCCGGGCGCGCGCATCGTGGTGGCGGGCGATCTGTTCGACCTCTCCTCCGAGTCACCCTGGATGCCGAGGCCGATCGCGCTGCGCGAGGCGCTCTCCGCTCACCCGACCGCGCGGGCGGCGCTCGCCGAGCACGTCGACCGAGGCGGAGAGCTCTGGCTCGCGGGGGGCAACCACGACGCCGAGGTCGGAGCGCCCGATTTCCCGCTGGCGCTGGCGGAGGCGCTGGGGGTGGGCGGTGACGCCCGGGCCCGGATCCGGACGACGCCCTGGTTCTTTCGCGAGGGGGCGATCCACATCGAGCACGGGCACCTGTACGACCCCGACAACGCCCCCGCTCACCCGCTCGTGGTGGGCGAGCGCAGCCTCGGCGTTCACTTCGTCGAGGAGTTCATCGCGCCGACCGGGGCGCACCGCTACCTGCAGGCGAACGACCAGACGCCGCTTCACCTGTTCCTTTCCGCGTTCACCTGGTACGGCCCCCGCGCGCCCTACGTGATCTATCGCTACTTCCACGCGGCGATCGGCGCGATGCTGAGGAGCGGGCCGCTCTACCGCGCGCGAGGCGAAGCGACCGTGGGCGCCGCGACCGTCGAGCGCTTCGCGCACGAGCTCGGCGTGCCCCGCGCGATGGCGGACGAGCTGCTCGGGCTGGCGGCCACGCCGACGCTCGAGAGCGCGGCGAGCACGTTCACGCGGCTGTACTTCGATCGCGTGATCGCGACCCTGTCGATGGGCGCGGGGCTCGCGGCGCTCGGGCTCGGGGCGCGCGAGACGGGCGCCGCGGCGATCGGGCTCGGCGCGCTGCTGATGGGCGTGAGCTGGGCGAGCGGGCACAACCGCTACGCCGGCACGGTCGCGGAGCGGCTGGCCGAGAGCGCTGGCCACGTGGCGAAGACGACCGGCGCGAAGCTCGTCGTCTTCGGCCACACGCACCGCGAGGCGCTCGGCGACGGCTACGCGAACACGGGCAGCTTCTCCTTCCCGCGCAACGCGCCGGGCAGGCCGTACGTCGAGATCGAGGGGTCTGCGGAGGCGCCGCGCGCGGTGAGCCGCTTCTGGAAAGCCGTGGCGTGAGGCGACGCGGAGCCCGCCCGCGCTAGCTCCCGCTCGCGTGCGCGGTGAGGGCGCCCTCCACGAGATCGAGCGCGGTCGGGACGTCCTCTTCCGGGATCTCCGGCGCATCGCCGAGCATCGCGGCGAGCAGGCGCGCCCTCGGCTCCGGCCGCAGGAAGAGGGGCCCGCCGCCGCACGCCCGGCACACGAGGCCGCCGCGCGCCGGGTCGACATAGGCCGACTGCGTCGCGTCACAGGCGCGCCCGCACCGGACGCACTGCATGAGCTCGAGGCCCCAGCCGAAGGCGACCAGCAGGCGCAGGCCAGCCTCCGCGAGCAACGCCTGCGGGGACACCGAGGAGGCCTCGTCGAGGCGGTCGAGGAGCCCGTTCAGCTCCTGCCACGCCGCCTGCTCGGCTGTATGCGCCGGGGCGATCTCGCGCACCCAGCGCAGCGCGCGTCCGGCGACCTCGAGACGCCCGAGATCCCCCGCGAGCCGCAGGCGCGGGCGTTCGATCGCGGCCTCGGTGAGCTGGGCGAGCTCGGCGCCCGGGCGGATCTCCAGGGTCACGCGCAGCAGGTGCATCGGTTCGAGCGCCGGGAAGCGCTTGGACGAGCGGCGCCCGCCGCGCGCCGTGGCAGAGATGATCCCGCCCTGCTCGGTGAAGAGCCCGACCAAGAGGTCGGCCTCACCGAACGGGACACGACGGACCAGGAGCGCCGCGGTGCGGAGTCGCTCCGTCCGCGGGCGAACGGATCGAGGCATGGGCAGAGAAACGGGTTACAGCGCGCGCCGCGGCGAGCGCGCGGTGAAAACTTGGCCCTCAGGTCGAGAGGGAGGTACGAGCCCTCGCAAGGGTGCCCTCCGACAGCTCCGGCGGCATGTCGTGGCCGCGGGGCCGGAGCACGATGCTGAGCGCCAGCGTGAACAGGATGAGCAGCAACACGAACGCGATCGCGACCCCGAAGCGCCTGCTCTGCTGCGTGCGCCGCGCGGGCGCCGCGATGGGCAGCGGCGTCACCAGCGCGATCCGGCGGCTCGCCGTGTACCGGGCCAGCACCTCCTCCATCGGGAGCGAGACGGCGCGGGCATACGCCTTCAAGAACCCGCGGACGAACACCTCGCCCGGAAGGTCATCGAAGTGATCTGCCTCGATCCGCTCGATGGAGATCACGGGGATGCGCGTGGCGCGGGCGACCTCCTCCACGCTCATGGCTCGGGCCTCACGCGTGCGTCTCAGGTAGCGTCCGATCGACTCCATCCCATTCCACCCATCGTCATTCGGTCGTCACTCTACTCACCCCGAGAACCGTTGCTCAAGCCCTAGCGTGCCCCGGAGTCCCTCTCGGACAGAGAGGCGCTGCGGGCTTACTGCAACGTCTGTAACTGTGCGGCGCAGCGCTGCCCTACCGGCGTCGTCGCGGCGATCTCGCGGCACCGCTCGAGGTCGGCACGCGCCTCATCCACAAGCCCCCTCTTCTCGGCGACCCGGGCGCGAGCATCGAACGCGTCCTGTAGCCGCCTGCACTCCGGCTGGTCGGTCTCGACCGCCCTGGTGAACGCCTCGCGCGCCAGATCGAGCTCACCCCGCTTCTCGTAGGCGAGGCCGAGCCGGTACTGCCCCACGCAGAAGAGCGGCTGCGCGGCGACGGCGCGGCGGAGCGCGTCGATCGCCTCGTCGTTGCTGCCCTTGAGCAGGTACGCCCAGCCGAGGTTGCCCCACGACTTCTCCGGCGAGGCGTAGAGGATGTCCTCGGTGAGCGGCTTGAGCACCGCGATCGCCTCGTCGTAGCGGCCCTGATGCACGAGGATGACCCCGAGCGTGTTCTTCGCGTCCCGCATCTCGGGGTTCGCGTCGAGCGCCCGCCGCGCCATCTTCTCGGCGCTGTCAAAGCGGCAGTCGCTCGAGCGCACGTCGCCCGCGCAGAAGCCGAGCAGGATGACCGCGCCGAGATAGGCCGCCTCCGCGTTGTCGTCGTCGAGCGACAGCGCGCTCTCGATGTGCGCCAGCGCCTCGCGCAGGCGGCCGTGCTGGAACGCGTCGCGCGCGAGATCGTACTCCGCGAGCGACCGCGTCTCGTCCGCCTGCGCCGCAGGCTGCGCGCCGCCGCACGCAGCGAGCGAGAGCGGCGCGAACGGCAGAAGCGACCAGAGCGACAGGACAACAGCCGCGCCGCGGATGCACCCCGCGCGGGTCGCTGCTGTCATGTGTCGCTGCGATGTCATGTGCGATCTTGAGTCCGCTGCTGAGCAATGCCGCAGCGCGGCAACACGTCAGGGCGGGATGTCACCTGCCCTGCGGGGACCCCTGAGTAAACCAGGCCGCTGGTCACGTCAACCCGCGAATCTGCCGAGAAGACGCGGCGCGTCCTCGCGATCGCCATTCGGCTTCCCGCAGGAGTCAGGTCGGCGTAGGATGAGAGAGCAGGCGATTCCTGCCCATCACTGTTCGCCGCGGATCTCGTCCTTGAGGCCGAGCAGGCTGAACAGCCTCCGCAGCGCGTCGATGTCGGGGATCTCGAGGCGCTCGTCGGCGACGCGCAGGTACTGGCCCTCGCGGAGCTGCTGCACGGCGCGCTTCACCGTGTCGACGTCGAGGCCGACGCGCGTGGACAGCTCCATCGGCGAGATCGCGAACGAGGCGCCGTTCGAGGAGGAGCCGCTCGCGGCGCGCGACTGCTGCGCGAGCTTGAGGAGCGCGTTCACCACCTTCGACTGCGTGTCGGTGAGCATCATGATCTCGATCTGGTCCTCCGCGTCGCGGAGCCGACCCACGAGCTGCTTGATGATGCGAAGGGCGACCGCCGGGTTGCGCTCGACGAGGTTCTGCAGCGTGCCCTGATCGAGCGCGAGCGCGACGCCGCGCGACAGCGCGATCGCCGTCGACCAGCGCGCCGCGCCGCCGAGGAGCGCGGACTCGCCGAACAGATCGCCCGGCTTCAGGACCATCAGGCTGCGCTCGGCGCCGCGGACCTTCTTGATGAGGCGGATCCGCCCCTCCTCGAGGAGGTACGCCTCCGTCCCGGGCTCGCCCTCGCGGAAGATGACGTCCCCCGCCTCGAAGGGGCGGCCGAACCTGGCGCGGAGCCGCTCGGGATCGGGCCCCGACTCGACCGGCCCGGCGCCGGCAGCGGGCTCGTCGGGCTCGTCGGGCGCTCCGGCGATCGTGGCGGGAGAGCGCGCAGGCTCCGCTGCCGCGGAGGGCAGCGGCGCGCGCTCGGCGTCGTTGGCGCTCGGGGCCTCGCGCTCGGCGTCCGGTGCGACGCCGTCCCCTTCAGACGAGCTGGTCATCGGGGCGGAGTGTATCCCAGCTCGGCTGGCTTCGCGTCCGGCGCGCGCACGTAGAGCGGCTCGAGGAGCGCCGGATCGTGCTCGGCCGCCCCTCGCCCGCGCTCGCCGCCCGCGAGGGCCGCCCGGAGCCGGCCGATGGCGACGCGGCCGATCCAGACAGCGTCGGGAAAATCCAGCGCCTCGCCGCGCGCGGCGAGCGGCCGGAGCGCCTCGATCTCGTCGGCGACCGCGCCGACGACGACGACCCGGCGCCCGGCGGCGAGCGCGGCGATGGCCTCGAGCGCCGCGTCGCGCGGCACGTGCCGCGGCGGCGCCTCGGGCGGGGCCGCGGGCCTGTCGAAGGCGGCGAGGAAGACCTCCCCCTTCTTGGCGTCGATCAGCGGGACCAGCAGATCGCCAGGGCTCGCCGCGCCGCCGGCGAAGGCGGCGGCGGCCATCGCCTCGAGCGAGGTGACGCCGGCGGCCAGGACGTCGAGCGCGAGCGCGACGCCCTTCGCCGCCGCGACCGCCACCCGGACCCCGGTGAACGAGCCGGGCCCCACGTCGCAGCCGAGCGCCCCCACCGCGGCGGCGGGCATGCCTGCCGCAGCGAGGACCTCGTCGATGGCCCCGAAGATGCGCTCCGCGTGCCCGTGCAGATCGGCGTAGGTCGTCGACGCGAGCAAGCGCGCGCCTGCGTCCGGCGCCGCCGCGGCAGGGCCGCCGCTGCTCGACAGGGCGTGGCCGTCCAGATCCGCGGCGTCGAAGAGCGCTGCGCTGCCGCGCGGCGTCGAGGTGGAGAGGGCGAGGAGCTTCACGGGGCGCTCGGGAACGTTGCAGCCGCGGTGCTGTCTGGCAGAACCACGGGCGACGGGCAACGAGCTTCAGCGAAAGGCCAGAGGCCGAGGCCCCTTCGACCGGGTCCCAGGGCGGAGAGCGATGCGATGCGCGATGCGATGCGCGGTCAACGAGCGATGTTGCCGGCGCTCCTCGTCTCGGGGCTCGTCCACCTGGGCGCGTGGGGATCCGCGGGGCTGTCGCGGCGAGAGGCCTCTGCCCCTCCCGCCACGCCCGCGGAGGAGCGCGAGCCCATCGATCTCTGGACCGGAACCACGGCGGCGCTGCCAGGCAGCGGTGGCTCCTCGCGGCCGGCTGATGACCGCGCCGGATCGGAGAGCACCGCGGCCGCGCCCGCTCCACCGGCGCACGCTCCCGCAGGTGCCGCCGGGCCGCGAGCGCCCGAGGTGCGCGGCTCAGAAACCGGCCGCGACCCAGCGCCGCCAGCGACCGCCGCGCCGCGCAGGGAGGCGGCGCCTCGGGTGCCTCGGACCAGCGCGGCGCCTCGGCCGGCAACGCGCGCGGAGCCCGAGGCCAGCGAGCAGCCCGGCGACAGGGCGCGCACCGCCGCCGCGCGGACGAGCGCTGGCGCGGGCGAGGGCGGCGAGGGCGACTTCGGCGCGGCCGGCCCGAGCGCGGTGCGCAGCCTCGGGCGCGCCTTCACGAGGGCCATTCCGCCTGCGTGCCAGGCGGATCCGAGCTGGGCGACGCTCCCGCTGGGGAGCGCCGGCAAGGCGCGCTTCGTCATCGACATCGACGACGCCGGGCACATCGCGTCGTGGCGTCCGGAGGGGGAAGAGCCGATCGCGCGACACCTCGGCAACCTGGCGAAGCGGACGATCGCGCTGCTCGGGAGCGGGACGTTCGCCGTGGCGCGCGGGGCCGTGACGGCGGGGAAGCAGACGCTGGAGGTCAGCGCCGTCATCCGCGCTGGCGCGGACGACGGGGAGACGGGCGCCCCGGCCGATCTGGCGTGGCGCTTCGAGGGCGGCCGCGGCAAGGCGTCGTTCGCCCAGCCCGGCGGCCGCCTCGTGGAGATCGTCGTCCAGGTGGTGCGCACGGAGGTCGCGCGAGGCGCGCCGCCCGGCTGAACGCCAGGCGCGCCGCCTCGTCCAGGCCAGGCCGCCGCGTCGACCTCGCGGAGGAGGCTCCTCCAGGCGCGTGTCCCGCGCTCCTTGCGGTCCCGCCTCGAAGCTCTACGTCCGGCGCGTGGGACGGCTCCACGCTGCCGCATGGGCGTGCGTCGCGCTCCTCGGGGCCGCACCGCTCGCAGCCTGCGACGACCGGGCGGCCGCGCTCTCACCGCCCGCGACGCCGCGCCGCGAGGCGGGCGCGCCGTGCTCGATCCAGCGCGCGGAGCTGCCGCCGGCGCCCCGATCTGCTCCGGCCGCGGGCGGCGCGATGCCCCTGCCTGCGCTGATCGAGCTGGTGCAGCCCGTGGTGGTGACCGTCGCCACGCTGCGCGCGTCCTCGCTGCCGGACGGGCGTGCGACCCCGAGGTACCCCTTCGGCGGCGGCGCGCCGCGGGTGGAGCGGGCGATCGGATCAGGGCTCGTCATCGCCGCCGAGGGGCTCGTGCTGACGAGCGACCACGTGGTCGGCGACGCGTTCGGCATCGAGGTGCAGCTCTCGGACGAGCGCGCCTTCGATGCGACCGTGGTCGGGCGGGATCCGACGCTCGACGTGGCGCTGCTGAAGCTGATCGGGGCGGAGCCGCTGAGGGTCGCGTCCCTCGGCTCGAGCGCCGCGGTCCGGCCCGGCGATGACGTGATCGTCGTCGGCAACCCGTTCGGCCTCGGACCGACGGTGACCCGGGGCATCATCAGCGCGACCTTGAGGCCCATGGGCGCGGGGAGCCTCGACGGCTTCCTCCAGACCGACGCCGCCATCAACCCGGGAAACAGCGGCGGGCCGCTCTTCAACGCGGCGGGACAGGTGATCGGCATCGCGACGGCGATCCACGCCGACGGCCGCGGCATCAGCTTCGCCCTGCCGATCGACGAGGTCCTGGAGGTCCTCCCCGAGCTGCGGGCGACGGGCCGCGTGGACCGCGGGCGCATCGGGATCAGCTTCCAGGAGGTGACCACGCAGCTCGCGCGGGTGCTCCGGCTGCCAGGCCGGATGGGCGCGCTCGTCACGGAGGTCGAGCCGGAGAGCCCCGGCTCGCGGCTGGGCTTCAAGCCCGGCGACGTGATCACGTCGCTGGAGGGGCGCCGGGTCGAGCACGCCCGCGAGCTCGCGCGCGCGCTCCGGCGATCCAAGCCCGGGGACGAGGTGACGCTCACGTACAAGCGCGGCGGCGCGGACCGGCGCGCCACGGTGCGGCTCGAGCGGCCGGCCGGGCGCGAGCCCTCGCCGAGACCGCGCCTGCCAGACGATCGCGGAGGCAGGGAGGCCGAGCAGCCGTCGCTCGGCGTGCTGGCGAGCGACGCGCTGGAAGGGGCGCGCATCGAGTCGATCGCGCCGCAGAGCCCGGCGGCGGGCCGCCTCGAGGCGGGCGACGTGGTGCTCGACCTGAACGGCGTGCCGGTGCGCAACGGCGCCGACCTGGCCGAGCGCCTGCGCGCCGCGGGGCGCCAGGACCTGCTGTTCCGGGTCCGGCGCAACGGATCGGCCCGATACGTCGCCGTCCCGGCGCGCTGAGCGAGCGTCGTCCTCTCGCGGCGGCTCGCGGGCGGCTCGCGGCGGCTCGCACGCCGAGCGCGGGCTACATGCCCGCGAAGGACGCTGCTACGTTACGCCGCATGGGAGCTTTGGCAGGCGCGAGGTGCCCGATTTGCCGCAAGGCGGCGGGGCCCAGGCCCGAGAACCCGGCCTTTCCGTTCTGCTCGCCGCAGTGCAAGCTGGTGGACCTCGGCCGCTGGCTCGAGGGCAGCTACCGGGTGCCTGGCCCACCGGTCTCCTCGACAGACGCCGAGTCCCTGGAGTCGATGGGACGAGTGGACGGGCTCGACGGGAACACCCAGGAAGAGGACGAATGATCGCTCGCCGCGCGCTTTGCCTGCTCACGGTCCTCACGTCAGCCGCCGCGGCGTCCACCGCCGCGGCGCAGCCGGCCCCGGGGACCACGCCCTACGGCGCCAGCGACCCCTCGACCTCCGGCGCCGCGCCCGCGCAGACGAACCCGTACGATCCATCGATGCAGGCCGGAGGACTGGCGCCGCCCCCTCCGATGACGACGCCCGAGCCGGAGCCCGTGTCCCCCGACGACACGGAGCAGCGCCTCGAAGAAGCCAAGAAAGAGGACTCCGGCCGAGGTCTCGAGCTCGTCTGGCTGAACGTCGAGGGAGGCTACGAGAACGTCGGCCTCCAGACGTTCAACATCGACGAGGAAGAGCTCACGGCCGGGTTCATCTCGAGCTCGGCCAACGGCGGCGTCGTCGGCGCCGGGGTCGGCGTCCGCCTGCTGTTCCTCACGCTGGGCGCGCGCGGACGGGTGGGCTTCTTCCACGACTGGCAGCTCTTCAGCGCCGGCGGCGAGGTAGGGATGCACCTGCCGCTCGGCAAGCTCGATCCACACATCGATCTGGGCTTCGGCTACGCCGGCCTCGGGAGCTTCAAGAGCGCGGTGAGCGGCGCGGCCGACGCGATCGCCATCCGCGGCTTCTACGGGAGGATCTCCGGCGGGCTCGATCTCTACCTGTCGCCGGTCTTCTCGATCGGCGCGAGCGCGAGCTGGGAGCTCCTCGGGCTCACCAGGCCGGGGCTCACCTCGGCACAGATAGATCGGATCAAGGGCGAAGCCGCCACCACGCCCCAGCAGGCCAAGGCCGACCTGCTCGCGGCCGAGGGCTCCAGCGTCGGCTCGGCGCTCGCCCTGACCGCCGTCGCCGGGCTCCACTTCTAGGGGCCCCGAGGCGAGCTCCGCCGCCCCTGCCCTCGCGCCCATGAACGCCGCCGCCGCGCTCATCTGGATCGCCACGATCGCCGCGCCGCTCGGGGGCCTCGCCGCGCTCCTCCTCGGGTCGCAGCGCCTCTACGGGAGGCGCCGGTTCGTGGTGGGGACCGCGCTGCTCGGCGCGCTCGTGTTCGTGCCAGCGCTGCTGCTCGAGAGCTTCCTCCAGCGCTGGCAAGGGCTCGACAAGGCCGCCAGCACGCTCGACACCGTCACGCTCATCTACCTCTTCGTGGTCGTGGCGCCGCTGGAGCAGGGGCTCAAGGTGGCGGCGGTCGCGCCGATCGCGCGGCTGCGCGCCGTGGACGAGCCGTTCGATGGCCTGGTCTACGCCGCCGCCGCGGCCCTCGGGTTCGTGTCGGCCCACAACGCCGTGTACCTGTGGGGCCGATCGCTGTCGTCGATCGACGTCGTGCGGGCCTTGCTCGCCGTGCCGGCGCACCTCTTCTTCGCCTCGCTCTGGGGGTACGCGCTGGGCCGCGAGCGCAAGCGGCCGCTCGGGGGCCGTCGCTTCAACGCGGCGTGGCTCGTCGCGATGCTGCTCAACGGCGCCTACGACTACATCGTCTTCGCGTGCCGCCCGGCCGCGCTCTTCATCGCGGCGCCGATGCTCCTCGGCATCGGCTTCCTGACGTTCCTCGCCGCGCGCGACCTGCTCCGACGGAGCGCGTCGCCGCACAGCTCGCAGCGCAGGGAGCGCCGCTTCCTCCCCCACATCGCCCCGCCGTCGCTCGGCACGATGCGCGAGGCGCTGCGGCGCACGGAGCGACCGCTGATGTTCACCTGGATCGCCTTCGGCGCGCTCGTCACGGTCGGGGTCATGACGACCACGCTCGCGCTGGCGGTCGCGCTCGGCCACCGCTTCGGGGTCGACTTCGCGGCGGTGGATCGGGGCGACGCCTCGACCGCCGCGGCGGCGCCGCTCCTGCTGCTCGTCGCGGCGGCCATCGCGGCGTTTCCGTTCGCCGGCTACCTCGTCGCCCGCGCCTCATCGACGGGCAGCGTGCTGGAGCCGGCGGCCTCCGCGGCGCTCGCCATCCTCGGCTCCCTGGTCCTGCTCGGCCTGGCAGCGCCCGTCGCGGTCGTGTTCGCGACCGCGCTCGCCCCGATCGCCTTCAGCCTCGCGTGCGCGGGCGCCTGGATCGGCACAACGCGCTGAGCGCGACACGCTCTGGCAACGCGCTCAGCGCGACGCGCTCTGGCGTCGCGCTGCAGCGCTCGTCCACCAGCCCTACGCCGTCGCCGCCTTCGCCGCCGGCTGGTGCTTCGCCACCTCGTCCTGGAACCTGCGGAGCAGCTCTTGCGCCGCGGGCGTCAGGTTACGCGGCACCTCGACCTGGATGATCACCTGCAGCGCGCCGCGGCCGCGGCCATCGATCCGGGGCGCGCCCTTGCCCTTGACCGAGATCACCTCGCCGGGCTGCACGCCCGCCGGGATCTCGACGTCCACCGCCGTGTCGTCCGGCAGGTCGATCTTCACCGTGCTGCCGAGCGCCGCATCGACGAAGGAGACCGGCGCCCTCGTGATGAGGTCGAGGCCGTCGCGCTCGAAGCGCTCGTCCGCGGCGAGATCGACATCGACGTACAGATCGCCGGGCGGCGCGCCCTGAGCGCCCGGCATCCCCTGCCCCGGCACCCGCAGCCGCTGGCCTCCGTCGATGCCGGCCGGGAAGTTCACCACGACCTTCCGCGTCTTCTCGACCGCGCCGAACCCCTTGCAGGTGGCGCACGGCGTCTTGATGACCGACCCCTCGCCCGAGCATTCCGGGCAGGTCTGGGTGAACATCACGAAGCCGCGCGAGGTCGAGACCTGACCGGCGCCGCCGCACGTGCCGCACGGCTTGCGCTTGGTCCCCGGCTTGGCGCCCGAGCCGGAGCACTCGTCGCACGCGACCGGCGTGCGCAGGACCACCTCCCGCTTGCAGCCGAGCAGGGCGTCGCGCAGCGAGAGCCGCTGCTGAACCCGGATGTCCTGGCCGCGCGCCGGGCCCCGCCGCCGGCGCTGCCCGCCGCCGAAGCCGCCGAAGAACTCCGAGAAGATGTCCTGGAAGTGGGAGAAGATGTCGCTATCGGCCCCGGCGCCCATCCCCTCGAGGCCGGCGTGCCCGAACTGATCGTACCGGCGGCGCTTCTCCTCGTCGGAGAGGACCTGGTACGCCTCGGTGGCCTCCTTGAAGCGGGCCTCCGCCGACGCGTCGCCGGGGTTTCGGTCCGGGTGGTACTTCAACGCAGCCTGACGGTAGGTCTTGCGAATGTCGTCAGGCGTCGCGTCCCGCGCGAGGCCAAGAACTTCGTAGAAGTCGCGCTTTTCACTCATGAATCGTGGACCGCCGCGTCGATCCTGCCCGACAGGGGGCATAGGCGCCGGCTGACCATAAGTCCTCGCCCGCGCCTGTCAACGCGCAATACAGCGTGAACGCCCGAACGCCCATCAAGCGCTGTGCGTCGCGAGGTCTTCCGTGCAGGCTGAGACGCTGCTACTGGCCCCGGCGCTGGAACGCGGGCGTGTCCCAGTCGGAGTCGAGCGGAGGGACGAAGCTCGCGCGGTCGCGCGGGCCGTTGCCGCCGCCCGCAGACTGCGCCTGCGGCGCGGGCCGGCGGGTGGTCGGGTACGCGACCTCTTCATGACGGTGCGGCTGGCGCTGCGTCATGGGAGGAGCGCTCGGGGCGGAGCGGGCCGACATCGGCCCGGCCGCGGCGGCGAGCGACGCGCCGATGGAGTGCGCTGTCGCGCGGGGCTGCGCGGCGCTCGCGAGGTGCTGGGGGACCTCGGCGACGAGGTGGTCGAAGCCGGTCGCGATGACCGTGACCTTGATCATCTCGCCCATGTTCTCGTCGATGGTCGCGCCGAAGATGATGTTCGCGTCCTCGTGCGCCTGCTCCTGCACGAGCGTCGCGGCCTCCTCGATCTCGCGCATCCGCATGTCGGGGCCGCCCACGATGTTGATGAGCACGCCCGTCGCGCCCTCGACCGAGATGTCGTCGAGCAGCGGCGAGCTGACGGCCATCTCGGCGGCGAGGCGCGCGCGGCCCTGCCCCTTCGCGCAGCCGGTGCCCATGAGCGCGCGGCCCATGTTGGACATGACCGTCTTCACGTCCGCGAAGTCGACGTTCACGATGCCGTTCTGCGTGATGAGATCGCTGATGCCCTTGATCGCCTGGTAGAGGACCTCGTCCGCCTTGCGGAACGCCTCGACGAACGAGAGGTCCTCGTCGCCCAGCGAGAGGAGCTTCTGGTTCGGGATCGTGATGAGCGTGTCGACGTGCTCCGCGAGCATCGCGAGCCCGAGCTCGGCGCGGCGCGAGCGCTGCTTGCCCTCGAAGAAGAACGGCTTCGTCACGACGCCGACGGTGAGGCAGCCCTCCTCGCGCGCGAGCTGCGCGATGACCGGCGCGGCGCCCGTGCCGGTGCCGCCGCCCATCCCCGCGGTGACGAACACCATGTCCGCGCCCTGGATGCACTCCTTCACCCGGGTCACGTCCTCGAGCGCCGCCTTGCGCCCCTTCTCGGGATCGGCGCCGGCGCCGAGACCGCGCGTGACGCTCGCGCCGATGTGGAGCTTCGTCGGAGCAAGGCTCGCGCCGAGCGCCTGGGCGTCCGTGTTGACGACGATAAACTCCACGCCCTCGAGGCCGAAGTTGATCATCGTGTTGACTGCATTGCCGCCAGAACCGCCACAACCGATGACCTTGATCCGGGCGTCGTACCCGGTGTGCTCGTCGGCAAACTCGATGGAGAAACTCATGAACTCCTCCCGGGGATATTCAGCTAGTCGCTCGGCCCGGCGTCGACCCCCGCGAAGGTCGAGCGGCGCGGAACCCTAAGTGCGCGAGGATGTCCTCGCTCCGGACGGTGCTCAGAGGGGCGCCTCTTCCCCTTTGAACGCCATTTTTCAAACCCTCTTGACTTCAACTTCAAGGGGGATCGCCGGTGCGTTCTTCGACCCTCTCAAACCCAATTCTCTAACAACTTTCTCTTGCTACGTCATGCTCAGAATGCTGCTCGAAGCCAGTTCCAGAACCTCCCGCTCGACCGCTTTTCAATCTGCATTTCTTCTACGACTTCTCGGCGCGACTCGCGCTCGCGGACCTTCTCGCGGCGGCTCTCCCCGCGCGCGGCGTGGCCGACGTCGAGCGCGACCGGCGCGAGCGCGCGCGCCTGCGCGAGGGCGTTGGCGCCGTACTGAACGAGGCCCACGCCGGTCGCGTACTGCGGGCCAGCGACGAGCTGCGTGATGCCGCGCACGCCGACGGGCACGCCGAGTCGCACCGGCATCCCCAGGATCTCCTCGGCGAACTCGGTCATGCCCTCCATCAGGACGCCGCCGCCGGTGAGCACCGCGCCCGCCGAGAGCTGCTCGAGCATCCCGGTGTCCTCGATCCGCTTGCGGATGACCGCGAAGATCTCCTCGACGCGCGGCTCGATGATGTCCGACAGGACGCGGCGCGCCGCCTTGCGCGGCATGTGCCCGCCGACGCCGGGGACCTCGATCTCCTCCTCGTCTCCGACCATGCGGCCGAGGGCGCAGCCGGCGTTGCGCTTCAGGCGCTCGGCCTCGCCCATCGGCGTGCGCAGCCCGGCGGCGATGTCGGCGGTCACGTTGTTGCCGCCCGCCGGGATCACGCTGGCGTGCGCGATGCCACCGTCCACGTAGAGGAGCAGGTCGGTCGTGCCGCCGCCGATGTCGATGATGGCGACGCCGATCTCCTTCTCGTCCTCGGAGAGCACCGCCTCGGCGCTGGCGAGCGGCTCGAGCACCACGTCGGCCACGGTGAGGCCGCAGCGCTCCGCGCAGCGGACGACGTTCTGCACGCACGAGGTCGCGGCGGTGATCAGGTTCACCTTCACCCCGAGCCGGACGCCGCTCATGCCGACCGGGTCGCGGATGCCGTCCTGGTTGTCGACCGTGAACTCGCGCGGCAGGACGTGCAGGATCTGCCGATCGGCGTCGACCGGGATCGCCCGCGCGCCCTCGAGGACCCGCTCGACGTCCACCCGCGTGACCTCGCCGCCCGAGACGGCGGCGACGCCGTCGGACTGCTGGCAGCGGATGTGGCTGCCCGCGACGCCGGCATAGACGGTGCGGATCTCGACGCCCGCCATCGTCTGCGCGGCCTCGATCGCCTCCGAGATGGAGCGCACCGTCCAGTCGATGTTGCTCACCACGCCCTTGCGCAGGCCGCGGCACGGGACGTTGCCCACCCCGAGGATGGTGATCCCATCAGCGTCGATCTCGCCCACGACCGCCGAGACCTTGGTCGTCCCGATGTCCAGGCCGACGACGATCTCAGAAGTCTCCATCCGGCTCTTCATTGCGTGCACCACCTCATGAGGGGACGAGCCCCCTGCGCGTGTCAGGCGGGCACGACGCTGCCATGAGCCAGCGGAGCCGGCCAAGTTTTGCTCGGCGAACGCCGGCGCTGGCAGCGAGCGCGACGCGGCTCATTTCATCCTCACCACGACGCGCTCGGGGTGCGCGTCGTTGTCGAGGAAGATCACCGACGCGCTCGCCTTCCGCTGGGCGAGCTCGGTGAGCACCCGCGCTGCCTGGCCGACCTTGTCGCGGTAGGGCGGCTGCCCGAGGTGGAGCGCGATCGCCTCCTTGCCGATGGTGACGACGATCGACCCGTCCCGCTCGACGTGGAGCTCCTGGATCGGGTAGCGGCGGGCGACGCCCGCGCGCCCCATGTCCTCGACCACGTCGAGCAGGCGCCGGACCGCGATGATGACGCCGGCGCGATCCCGCGCGACCTGCTCGCCGGTGATCCCCGTGACGATCGGGAGGTCGACCGGGTCGTCCTCGGCGAGCTCCTTGAAGAGCTCGCCGTCGCGCGTGGCGAGGTAGAGATCGCCGCCGATGGCCACCAGGGCCTGCGCCTCCCGCTCGACGACGTTGACCTGGATGGTCGAGGGGAGCTTGCGGGTGACCGTCGCCTTCTCGATCCAGGGATCGGTGGAGATGGAGGCGCCGGCGAGCTCGAGATCGAGCGTGAAGATGTTCTTGCCCACCTCGATGCCGCCGGCGGTCGCCACCTGCTCGGCCGTGCGGCGCTGAACGCCGTCGACGAGCACCGTGCGCACGGCGAAGCGCGGGCTCGACACGATGTAGCGGCGCGCGCCCCACGCGACCGCGGTCGAGGCGACGAGCACGACGGCGGCGCCCGCGAGGAGCTGCAGCGCGCGGAAATGGCGCGACAGCGGCCGCGCGGGGCGCGCCTCCCCGGGCGCGCCGCCCTTCCCCGGCGGGCGCGGCGGGCGCACCGAGACGCTCGTCGCGGGCGGGGCCGGCGACTCGTGTGACGACGGGGTCGCGGCGCGCACGCGCTCGTTCTTCGGCGCCGGCGCCGCGGCCACGGGCTCCGGCTTCGACGCGCGCGCCGCGCTGCCCGACCCCGCCGGGAGCGAGGCCGTCGCGCGCCGGCGGTTCGGCGGCGGCGGGGCGCTCGGACGCTCGGTCATGAGCTGCCCTCCTGCGACGGCAGCGCCTTGGCCTCGAGCCGCGCCTTGAGCTCCCGCACGCAGGCGTTCACGTCGCCCGCGCCGAGCGCGATGACCACATCGCCCGGCCGGACGATCTGCTCGAGCGCCTCGGGGAGGTCGGCCTTGTCCGCGACGTAGCGCGCGTCGTGGTGGCCGTGCTCGCGGATCGACTGCACGAGGCGCTCGGCGGTGACGCCGGGGATCGGCGCCTCGCCCGCGGCGTAGATGTCCGTCACGAGCAGCACGTCGGCCTGGTTGAAGGCGCGCGTGAACTCGTCGAACAGATCGCGCGTGCGGGTGTGGCGGTGCGGCTGGAAGGCCACGACGATGCGGTGGTCCTCGCCCGGGAACGCGCGCCTGGCCGCGTCGACGGTGGCGCGGATCTCGGCCGGGTGGTGGCCGTAGTCGTCGACCAGCGTGATGCCGCCGAGCGAGCCGACGATGGTGAAGCGGCGCGCGACGCCGCCGAACGTGGCCAGCGCCTGCTTCGTGACGTCGAGCGGCACCTCGAGCTCGTCCGCGACCGCGATCGTGGCGAGGCAGTTCAGGACGTTGTGCGCGCCCGGCATCTTCACCGTGAACCCGCCGAGCGGCTCGCCCCGGCGGTAGGCGTTGAAGCTCGTCTCGAGGCCGCGGAACTGGATGCCGCGCGCGGAGTAGTCCGACTGCGGCGAGACGCCGTAGGTCACGTGCCGGCGCGGGATGCGCGGGAGCAGGTCCTGGACGTGCGGGTGGTCGAGGCAGAGCACGGCGAGCCCGTAGAACGGGACGCGCGCGGCGAACTCGACGAAGGCGTCCTTGATGCGCTCGTGCGTGCCGTAGTGATCGAGGTGCTCGGGGTCGATGTTGGTGACCACCGCGATCGTCGGCGTGAGCCGCAGGAACGAGCCGTCGCTCTCGTCGGCCTCGGCGACGAGCAGGTCGCCGGCGCCGAGCCGGGCGTTCGTGCCGAGGGCCGCCATCTTGCCGCCGACGACGACCGTGGGATCGAGGCCAGCGGCGCGCAGGACCGTCGCCACCAGCGAGGTCGTGGTGGTCTTGCCGTGCGAGCCCGCGATCGCGACGCCGTACTTCACGCGCATCAGCTCGGCGAGCATCTCCGCGCGCCCGATCGCCGGGATCCCGAGCGCGCGCGACTCGGTGAGCTCGGGGTTGTCGGGCCGGATGGCGCTCGAGTAGACGACGACGTCGACGCCGCGGACGTTCTCGGCGCGGTGGCCGACGTCGATCCGGACGCCGAGCGACGTGAGCCGCCGCGTCGTCGAGCTCTCCTTGAGATCCGAGCCGGAGACCTCGAACTCGAGCGAGCGCAGGATCTCGGCGAGGCCGCTCATCCCGACGCCCCCGACGCCGACGAAGTGAACGTGGCGAACGCGACCGCGGAACATCAGCCTGCCTCCTCCTGACCGAGGGCAGCGCCGGACGGCGCGGCCCCCCTCATCGCGGCGCGACGCGGCGCCTCGTCTGCGCGCGCCGCGCGGCCGCCGGTGGGGAAGCGCAGCGCGCGGTGGCGGGGGGCTCGCGCGAGCTCCAGCAGATCGGCGGCGACGCGCGCGGCGGCGTCGGGCGTGGCCAGGGCCGCCGCGGCGTCCGCCATGCGGGCGCGGAGCGCCGGGGCGGCCGCGAGCCGGGCGATCTCGCCCGCGAGGCGCGCCTCGGTGGCGTCTGCCTGGGCGATGGCCACCGCGGCGGAGGCCCGCTCCAGGGACTGCGCGTTCTTCAGCTGGTGGTCGTCCGCCGCGAACGGGTAAGGAATCAGGATTGAAGGGCGGCCCACGGCGCAGAGCTCGGCGAGCGTCGACGCGCCCGCGCGGGCGATCACCACGTCGGCCGCGGCGAGCGCCTCGGCCACGTCGTCGATGAACGGGACGACGCGCGCGCGCTCGGCCAAGCCGAGCTCGGCGTAGAGCGACCGGACGGCGGCCTCGCGATCCCTGCCCGTCTGGTGCACCACGTCGAGGTCGACGCCGCGCTCGCGTCCCTGCGCGGTCTGCGCGGTCTGCGCGATCGCGCGCGGGAGGATGTCGTTCAGCGCCAGCGCGCCCTGGCTTCCGCCGAGCACGAGCAGGCTGAGCTTGCCCTCGCGCGGCGCGTACGGCGCGCGCGCGAAAGCGCGCCGGAGCGGGACGCCGAAGAGGCGCACGGAGCTCGGGCGCAGCGCGCGCGTCGCCTCCGGGAAGGCGACGTACGCCCGGTCGACGAGCGGCGAGAGGAGCCGGTTCGAGAGCCCGAGGACGCTGTTCGGCTCCAGGATCGCGACCGGCACGCCGAGCGAGCGCGCCGCGAGGGACACCGGGCCGCCGGCGTACCCGCCGAGCGAGAGCACCACGCGCGCGTCGAGCCGCTCGACGAGCCGCCTCGCCTCCGGGAGGACGCGGCCAGCGCGGGCGGCTCCGCGCACGAAGCCGGAGAGCCCGCCTCCGCGCAGCGGCAGGACGTTGAGCAGCTCGAGGCTGTCGCCGCGCTCGCCCATCACGCGCACCTCGATGCCGCGCGCGGTGCCGACGTAGACGACGCGCGCGTCGGGCGCCGCGGCGCGGACGGCGTCGCCCACCGCGATCATCGGGAAGACATGGCCGCCGGTGCCGCCGCCGGCGATCAGCACGGTCACCATGCGCCGCCCTCCTCGGCCGACGCCGCGACGACGGCTGACGCGCTCGGCGCGTGCGGCGCGGACGAAGCGCCCGCCTCGCCGCGCTGTTCGGGGGCGGCCACGGTCCGCGACCGGCTGATGCTGAGCAGGATGCCGGCGGCCGCGGCGTTCACGAGCAGCGACGAGCCGCCGTAGCTGAGGAACGGCAGCGTGAGCCCCTTCGTCGGGAGGATCGCCATCGCGACGGCGAGGTTCGTCATCGCCTGCACGCCGAAGAGCGTCGCGATGCCGAAGGCCATGAAGCTGCCGTAATCGTCGGCGGCCTCGAGGGCGATCTTCACGCCGCGCGAGACGATCGCGAGGTACGCCGCGCACAGGCCGAGGATGCCGATGAAGCCGAGCTCCTCGCCGACGATCGCGGACACGAAATCGGTGTGCGCCTCCGGCAGGTAGAGCACCTGCAACCCCCGCCCGAGGCCCAGCCCGAAGACCCCGCCGGAGCCGAAGCTCATGACCGACTGGAACGGCTGGTACGCGAGGTCGGCGCGGTTGTTGTCCATGTCGATCCACGCGAGGTAGCGCGCGTAGCGGTAGCCGCTGAACCGGACGAGCGCGGCGCCGGCGAGCGCGAGCAGCATGGAGAACGCGGCGATGTACGGGACGCGCGCGCCCGCCACGAACAGCAGCGTGAACGTCAGGAACAGCAGCACGACGGCGCTGCCGAAATCGGGCTGCTTGAGGCAGAGGAGCATCAGCATCCCGACCACGATGAGGTGCGGGAGGAAGCCGACGGAGAACGACTTGATGCGATCGGCCTTCTTGGAGAGCGAGTAGGCGAGCCAGAGCACGATGCCGAGCTTCGCCACCTCGGCTGGCTGCACGTGGACCGGGCCGAGCGCGATCCAGCGGTAGGCATTGCCCGCCTTGTGGCCGAGGCCCGCCACGCAGGCGAGGAGCATCCCGGTCACGGTGATGAGCACCGGGTACGTGAGGACCTTGAGCCGGCGATAATCGATGCGGCTCGTGACCCACATCGTGGCGATCGACAGGACGGCGTAGACGGCCTGGCGCTTGAGGAAGAACTGGGCGTCCTTGTAGCGGACCGTCGCCTCGACCGCGCTCGCGCTGTAGACCATCACCACGCCGAAGCCGATGAGCGCCGTGACGATGGCCGCGAGGAGGGCGTCGACCGGACCCGAGGGGCTCGATCGCACCTTCCAGAACGCCTCGGCGGCCGCCGCGACCCCGCCCGGCTCCGGCTTGTCCTGCTCCGAGGGACCGATGTGCCGGTTCCTGGGTGCACCGGCGCCCGCGCCGAACCCTCCGCGCCACGACATCACGACGCCACCTCCCCGGCGGATCCGCCGGTCGATCTCTGGAGCTCACGGACCGCGCGGACGAAGGCGTCGCCGCGGTCCTTGTAGTCGCGGAACATATCGAAGCTGGAGCACGCAGGGCTGAGCAGCACCGCGTCGCCTGGCCGCGCGAGCGAGCGCGCAGCGACGACCGCCTCGTCCATCGAGGCCGCCCGCGCGATCGGCAGGACGCCGCTCGCCGCGGCGGCGATGCGGTCGGCGGCCTCGCCGAGGACGACCAGCGCGCGCCCCCGGTCGCGCAGCGCGGCCACGAGCGGCGCGTAGTCGCCGAGCTTGTCGCGCCCGCCCGCGATCAGGACGGCCTTCTCCTCGCGCAGGCCGGAGAGCGCGGCGACCGACGCGCCGACGTTGGTCCCCTTGGAGTCGTCGTAGTAGCGGACGCCGTCGACGTCGGCGACGAGCGCGGTGCGGTGCGCGAGCCCCTCGAAGCGCGCGAGCGCCTCGCCGATCGCCCCGGCGGGCGCGCCGAGCGCCGCGGCGAGCGCCACCGACGCGCAGGCGTTCGCGAGGTTGTGCGCGCCCGTGAGCCGGACGCGCTCCAGCGGGTAGCTCCCGCCCGCGACGCGATCGACGATGGCGCCGCCCGCCACGGCGACGTCGGCGCGGGCGTCGCTCGCGCTGAACGTCACGACGCGCGCGCGTCCCCGCGCCGCCTGGCGCGCCACGAGCGCGTCGCCGAGCGGGACGACCGCGACATCGTCCGGCGTCATGCGCTCGAACGGGTTGCCCTTCGCGTCGGCGTACGCCGCGAAGCTCGGGTAGCGGTCGAGGTGATCGTCCGTGATGTTCAGCAGGGCGTGGGCGCGGGCGTGCAGGGTCGGGACGCGCTCCGCCTGGAAGCTCGAGATCTCCAGGACGAGGACGTCCCACGCCTCGCCGACGACCTCGGCGAGCGGCGTCCCGAAGTTGCCGCCGACGAAGGTGCGGAGGCCGGCGCGCTCGAGCATCGCGCCCGTGAGCGCCGTCGTCGTGCTCTTGCCGTTGGTGCCGCCGATGAGCGCGATGGGCGCCGACACGAAGCGCGACGCGAGCTCGAGCTCGCCGATGACCTCGCGCCCGGAGCGCTCGAAGGCGTCGAGGGCGGGGAACGACGGCACGCCCGGCGAGACGACCACGAGATCGGCGCCCTCGAAGAGCGCCGGATCGTGCCCGCCCACGGCGAGCGCGGCGCCCTCGGACTCGAGCGAGGCGGCCGCGGCGGAGAGCCGCTCGCGCGGGGCGCCGTCGTTCGCGATGACGCGCGCCCCGCGCTCGATCAGGAGGCGCGCGGCCGCGACACCGCTCCGGCCGAGACCGACGACGATCACTGTTCGTCCGCGGACGTCCATCATGCCCTCAGCGCAGCTTCATCGACGCCAGCGACACCAGCGCCAGGAGGATGGAGATGATCCAGAAGCGAACGATGATCTTGGGCTCCGCCCACCCCTTCTTCTCGTAGTGGTGGTGGATCGGCGCCATCAAGAAGACGCGCTTGCCGGTGAGCTTGAACGAGAGGACCTGCGTGATGACGCTGACCGTCTCGATGAAGAAGATCCCCCCGAGGATGATCGACAGGAGCTCGTTCTTGGTGAAGACGGCGAGCATCCCGAGGCCGCCGCCGAGGGCGAGCGACCCGACGTCCCCCATGAAGACCTGCGCGGGGTACGTGTTGTACCAGAGGAAGCCGATCCCGGCGCCGATGACCGAGCCGCAGTACACCGACAGCTCGCCGGCGGACGCGATCGCCGGGATGTCGAGGTAGGTCGCGAGCGAGAAGTTCGCGATCGACGCGCCGACGATGTACGCGAGGATGAGGTACGTCCCCGCGTTGATGATCACCGGACCGATCGCGAGCCCGTCGAGGCCGTCGGTGAGGTTCACCGCGTTCGACGTCGCGACGACGACGAAGACGGCGAACGGGACATAGGCGTACAGCGGCAGCTCGATCGGGTACTTCGAGAACGCGACGAACGGGATCGAGAGCCGCGTCCTGATCTCCGCCCAGTCGGGCGGGAGCTTCGAGGCGATCAGGAACGTGTAGGCCACGGCCGCGCCGCCGATGAGCACCTGGCCGATGAGCTTGTAGCGGCCCGGCAGGCCGCCGCTGTTCCTCCGCTTGATCTTGAGGAAGTCGTCCAGGTAGCCGATGACGCCGTAGCCGGCGGTGACGGCCGTCGTCGCGAGGACGAAGGGGTTCCGCAGGTCGGCCCACAGCACGGTGGGGAGCAGCAGCGAGAGCAGGATGAGGGCGCCGCCCATCGTCGGCGTGCCCGCCTTGATCTTGTGCGTCTCCGGCCCCTCGGCGCGGACCACCTGCCCGATCTGCTTGCGCCGGAGCTCGCGGATGAACCACGGCGCGAGCACGAACGTCAGCACCATGGCGGTGATCGTCGCCATGATCGTGCGGAACGGGATGTACCGGAGGACGTTGAGCCAGCTCAGCCAGCCGTAGTGGAACTTGAGCGGGTAGAAGAGCTCGTAGATCACGCCGCGCCTCCGTGCGATCGCTGGTCGACCATGGACCGCGCGCGGCGAGCGGCGAGCGCGCGGCGCGCCTCGTCGCGATCGTCGAACGGCAGCGTGACATCGCCGATGATCTGGTATGGCTCGTGGCCCTTGCCGGCGATGAGGACGAGGTCCCCCGGCTCGGCCTCGAGCACCGCGCGCTCGATCGCGCGCGCCCGGTCGAGCTCGACGACGACGCGCGCGCGCCCCCCGACGAGGCCCGGCAGGATGGCGTCGGCGATCGCGCGCGGGTCCTCGCTCCGCGGGTTGTCGTTGGTGACGATGGCGACGTCGGCGGCGCGGCCGACCGCCTCGCCCATCTGCGGCCGCTTCAGCGGATCGCGATCGCCGCCGCACCCGAAGACGCAGAGGACGCGCCCCTGGCTGAGCGCGCGGACGCTCGCGAGCACGCGGGCGAGGGCGTCGGGCGTGTGGGCGTAGTCGACGAGCACGATCACATCGTCGTCGCCCGGCGCGTCGCAGCGCTCCAGGCGGCCCGCGATCTGGATCGGCGACGAGAGCGCCGACGCGGCGTCCTCGACGTCGAACCCGAGCAGGTACGCCACGGCGAGCGCGGCGAGCAGGTTCGACGCGTTGTGCGCGCCGAGCAGGTGGGAGCGGACGGTGACCTCGCCGGCGGGGGTGCGGGCGCGGATGAAGATGCCGCTCGCCGAGTGCGCGAGCTCGACGGGGGCGATCTCCGCCGTGTCCGGGCCGGCGCCCACCGCGGTCGAGTAGCGCGCGAGCGTCGCAGCGGCCGGGCGCGACAGCCCGCCCGGAGCGAGCATCTCGACGAGCTGCCGCCCGAAGGGATCGTCGACGTTGATGACGGCGGCGCCGGGGCCGAGATCCACGAACAGCCGCGCCTTGGCCGCCGCGTACGCCTCCATCGTGCCGTGGTAGTCGAGGTGATCCTGCGTGAGGTTCGTGAAGACCGCGATCCGGAAGCGGATCGCGTCGGCGCGCTTCGCCGCGAGCGCGATCGACGAGACCTCCATCACGAGGTGCGTCGCGCCGCGCTCGACCATCGCGGCCGCGACGCGGGCGAGCTCGTCGGCCTCGGGGCTCGTGTGCGACGCGGGGACGTCGAGATCCTCGAAGCGGTAGCCGAGCGTCCCGACGATCCCGGCCCGCCCGCCGCACCGGTCGACGCAGGCCTGGACGAGGTGGGCCGTCGTCGTCTTGCCGTTCGTGCCGGTGATGCCGACGACCTCGAGCGTGAAGGTCGGGTGCCCGTAGACCACCGCCGCGGCCTGCGCGAGCGCGAGCGGCACGTCGGGCACCTCGACGCGGGCGGCGCCGAGCGTGTCGGCCGCGCTCCCGCGCGCGAGGATGACCGCCCGCGCGCCGCGCGCGACCGCCTCGGGGATGAAGCGCTCGCCGTGCGCGCGCGCCCCTGCCCGCGCGACGAAGATGTCCCCCTCCGCCACCTTGCGCGAGTCGAGGTGCACGCCCGTCACGGGCATGTCCGCGGCCTCCGCCGGAGAGAGCGCGGCGCCCGGGATCTCGCGCAGCACGTCGCCGAGCCGGAGCGCGAGCTCGGCCTCGGTGAAGGCGGCCTCTGTCTGGTCGCGCTCTGTCATGTGGGGGGCTCGAAGATGAGCTTCAGCGGCGATCCCTTGGACAGCACGGTCCCCGCCGGCGGCTCCTGGCGCGTGAGCCTGCCCGTGCCCTCGACGCTCGGGTCGAGCCCGAGCGCCGCGGCGCTCTTCACCGCCTCGCGCTGCGGCAGGCCGGTGAGATCCGGGACGCGCAGCTCCCCCGTCTTGAGCGGCGCGGAAGGCGTGACCACCGCGGCCGAGATCGGCGCGGCCGCGGCGCGCGCCTCGCTGAGCACCTGGTAGGTGTTCGCCGCGATGTCCTCCCCCGACTGCTCGCCGATCTCCGACAGCTTCATCGGCACGCTCCCGCGCGGGGTAACGCCCAGGTAGCGGAGCGCCATCTCGCCGACGCGACGGAAGACGGGCGCCGCGACCGAGCCGCCGCCGTAGGTGCCGCCCATCGGCTCGTCGAGCACCACGGCGATGGCGAGCCGAGGCCGCTCGGCCGGGACGAACCCGACGAACGACGCCACGTAGTGGGTGTCGGTGTACCTGCCCGTCGCGGGATCGATCTTCTGCGCCGTGCCCGTCTTCCCCGCGACGCGGAAGCCCGGGATCGCCGCCTCGACGCCGGTCCCGTCCCCCTCGGTGACCGCGACGAGCATCTCCGACGTCATCCGCGCGATCTGCGCGGGCACGGCGTCGCGGCGCACGCGCGGCGACGCCTCCGACAGCGTGACGCCCGTGCCGTCGGTGATCCGCTTGATCAGGATGGGCTCGAGCAGCCGCCCGTGGTTGGCGACCGACGCCATGGCCATCGCGAGCTGGAGCGTCGTCACGCTGATCCCCTGCCCGAACGCGGCCGCGGCCGTCTCGACCTGGACCCAGGGGCGACCGCGCGGCCGGAGCACGCCCACGGACTCGCCCGGCAGCGGCACGCCCGTCAGGTCGCCGAAGCCGAACCGGCGGAAGCCCTCGTACAGCCGCTGCTCGCCGAGCCCGAGCGCGATCTTCGCCGTGCCGATGTTGGACGACTGGCCGAGGATCTGCGGCAACGTCAGCCACTTGTGCACGTGCGTGTCGTGGATCACGACGTTGTCGATCGCCATGTTCCCCTCCTCGCAGTAGATGGTCGCGCTCGGGGAGACGCTCTTCGCCGCGAGCGCGCTCGCGATGGCGAACACCTTCATCGTGGATCCAGGCTCGAAGCGATCGACGACGCAGCGGTTGCGCCGGGCGCCCGGGTCGCTCTGCGAGTAGTCGTTCGGGTTGAACCCCGGCGCGCTCGCCATGGCGAGGATCTCGCCGTTCTCGGGATCGACGACGACGATCGAGCCGCCGAGCGCCTCGTACGTCTTCATCGCCGCCTCGAGCTCGCGCTCGGCGGTGAACTGGATGCCCTTGTCGATCGTCAGGTGGACGTTGTGCCCGGCGAGCGCCTGCTCGTCCTCGATCCCCTCGGAGAAGATGAGCCTTCCCGATCGATCGCGGAGCCCGCGCACCTCGGACGCGTTGCCGCGGAGCTCGTGCTCGAGGCTGAGCTCGATCCCCTCCTTCCCCTCGCCGTCGGTGGCGACGAAGCCGAGCAGCGGGCCGGCGAGCTCGCGGTTCGGGTAGAAGCGGCGCCCCTCGCCCTCGATCACGAGCCCGCGCACCGGGTAGCGCTGCTTCCGGTCCGAGAGCGCGCGGACGTTCTCGACCTCCTGCTCGGAGATGCGGCGCTTCAGCCACGCGAAGCGTCGCCGACGGCCGAGCTTCTCCACGACCTCCTCGACGGGCAGCGAGAGCGCCTGCGCGATGCGCTCGGCGTACTGCTGGATCTGCGTCGGGATGTACTTCTCCTCGATGCCGCGGAGCATCTCGACCGCGTCGACCGAGACGCTGGGCACCTCCACGCTCTCCGCGAGCGGCGCGCCGTTCCGGTCGTAGATGGTGCCGCGCTTCGGCGTGATGTGGAGCCGCCGCTGGCGCTGCCGCTCCGCGAGGTCGTACCAGGCGTCCCCGTCCTCGACCTCGATGCGGTACGCGCCGGACACGACGCCGCCGAGGCCGAGCGCCATGAGGCCGCAGAGCAGCCCCATGCGGATGCGGATCCACCGCGCGCGCCGCGGGTCGAGGTTCTTCATTCCTGCTGCCCTCCGCCCGGCGGCGCGCTGCCGGCCTCCTCGCTCGCCGGCTCACGCTCCTCCGGCAGCGCCGCGTAGCCCCGCACCGGGATGACCCGCTCGGGCGGCGGCGGCGTCATGCCGAGCAGCGTGCGGGCGACCATCTCCACGCGCTGCGGCGTCTCGTAGCTGGCCGCCTCGAGCGACAGCACCCGCTTCACCTCGCGCAGCCGCGCCTGCTCCGCGCGCGCCCGCCCGAGCTTGTAGCCGAGGTCCACCGTGCGCCCTCGCAAGGCGAGGTGCACGACGAACGCGGCGACCGTCGCGGCCACCGCGAGCGTCCAGAGCACGAGGAACGGGCGCTGCCTCACGCGCGCGACTCCGGGCGGCCGATGCGCCGCGCGGCGCGGAGCTTCGCGCTGCGCGCCCTCGGGTTGTCGGCGATCTCGTCGTCGCCCGCGGTCACCGGCTTCTTCGTGAGCGGCTGCCACACGTCCGGCTCGCGCAGCGCGCGCTTCACGATCCGGTCCTCGAGCGAGTGGAACGCGATGACGGCGAGCACGCCGCCGGGCGCGAGGATCCGCGGCGCCGCCGCGAGCAGCGCCTCGAGCTCGTCGAGCTCTCCGTTCACCGCGATGCGCAGCGCCTGGAACGTGCGCGTCGCCGGATCGACGCCGCCGATGCGCGCCGGCCCGACGGCGCGCACCACGGCGCGCCGCAGGTCGAGGGTCGTCTCGAGCTCGCCGCTGTCGGCCGCCTGCTTGATACAGCGCGCGACCCTGCGGCTGCGGCGCTCCTCGCCGTAGCGGTAGATGAGGTCCGCGAGCTCCTCGTCGCTGATCCGCTGGATGAGCTCGAGCGCCGTCTCGCCGCGGCTCGGGTCCATCCGCATGTCGAGCGGCCCTTCGGCGCGGAAGCTCATGCCGCGGGCCGGGTCGTCGAGCTGCATGGAGCTCACGCCGATGTCCGCCACGAGGCCGTCCACCCGCGCGACGCCGAGGGCCTCGAGGTGCCGCTCGATCTCGGAGAACTCGCCGTGAACGTAGGTCACCCGCTCCCCCATCCGGGCGAGCCGGGCGCGCGCGATGGCGAGGGCGCGCTCGTCGCGATCGATCCCGATGACCCGGGTGCCGGGCGTCTCGAGGATCGTCTCGGCGTGGCCGCCGGCGCCGAGGGTGGCGTCGACGTAGACGCCCTGGCTGACCGGCGAGAGCGCGGCGAGCACCTCGCGGCCGAGGACGGTGACGTGCGGCTCGCCTCGCGGGCGCGGCGGCGGAGGGGGGAGGTGCATGGGGACTACATTGACGACGTTCATAGGCGGAACTGCTCCGCGATTGCGGCCTTGAAGCTCTGGAGCTCGACCTCGCTCATCTGCTGAGCGGCCTTCCACCGCTCCTGCGACCAGAGCTCGATCGTCTGTCCCATCCCTGCCCACAGCACGTCCTTGGTGAGGCTGGCGTGCTCGCGGAGAGACGGGGGGATGAGGATCCGGCCCTGCTTGTCGAGGTCGCACTCGACGGCCGCGGACAGGTAGCGGCGCCGGAATGCGACCACGTTGGAATCAAACTGCGGCAACGCTGCAATTTTGGCCTCCAGCTCCTCCCACGCCTTCATTGGGTAGGCATGTAGGCAAGGGTCGAAGAGGGCCGGCGTGATGACCATGCGCAGGTCGTTCGCGGCTGCGAGCACGTCACGAAAGCGCGAAGGGAGGCTCGTGCGCCCCTTCGCGTCGATCGCGTGCTCGAAGTGACCGCGAAACATCGTGCTCATCGACCCCAGCTGCGGCTGGCCTGTCCCGCCGAGGGCTTGGTGGCGCGTTGCGCCACCGGGTGCACGCCGCCTCGTGACATTCTCTGCCACTTCTTCCCACGAAGCTCCGCCACGCTACGGAGGGAGGTGCCGAGTGTCAACAGTTTGGGAGATTTCTGGACCCCAACGGCCACCTATGTAGGACATTCACCGCCAGAGTATTACCCCACAAAACAGCGCAAATTACCGCAAGTTGGCGGCTCCGGTCGGTCCGTGGGGCGAAGTGGGGAGCCCTCTGGGGGGCGCGAGCACGTCTGGCGGAGTCCTGGCAAGCCGGAAAGGAAGCAAGACGGATCGCCGCAGCGGGCGCGGCGATCCGCGGGCGGGAGGTGGGGCGGCATCCCGGGGAACCGAGCGGGCTCGGCTTCTGGCCGAGGGGGTACGGTGGGAGGCGTGTCAGGTCCGGCGGGGAGGCGTCCGGCGAGGCGGTGGGGGAGAGTGGGGAGCCGAGCCGCGGGGCCGGTCAGCCGGGGAGGCCCGGCGGGGGCGCGGGCGGTGGGGGAGAGTGGGGAGCCGAGCCGCGGGGCCGGTCAGCCGTGGGGGGTCACGTTGGTCTGGACCCACTCCACGATGCTCTTCAGGGTGGTCCCGGGGGTGAAGACGCCCTTCACGCCGGCGTTCTGGAGGCGCGCGATGTCCTCGTCCGGGATGATGCCCCCACCGAACACCACGATGTCGTCGGCCCCGTGCTTGCGGAGGGCCTCGATCACCGCGGGGAAGAGGGTGTTGTGCGCTCCGGACATGATCGACAGGCCCACCGCGTCGACGTCCTCCTGCACGGCGGCGGAGGCGATCATGTCGGGCGTCTGGTGCAGGCCCGTGTAGACGACCTCGAAGCCGGCATCGCGGAGTGCCCGGGCGACCACCTTGGCGCCGCGGTCGTGGCCGTCCAGGCCGGGCTTCGCCACGAGGATTCGGACTTTGCGCTCTGCCATGAGCGCATCGATTACCGCCTGCCCGGGCAGGCGTAAAGCGCAGCGCCCCGGCGGTGCGGCCTCGCCTACACGGCTACATGGCGCGCCCTTACTGGGCGGCGAAGACGAACGGGATGGTCACCGGCGTGGAGCCCGAGGATGGCGGGAACCGCCAGGACTTGATCCGCGAGGCGATGCAGCTCGACAAGCCGGGGTAATCCTTCTCCGACCCGCCGGCCGAGACCGACTGGACGGCGCCGGAGGCGCCGATGACCACCGACGCCGAGACGCGGGCGGTGGTGGACGCGTTGCTGGCGCGCGCATCGAGGGCGGGCTGCCAGCAGTGGCGCCGGACGCTGGGGCGGTTCGACTCGACGACACTGGAGATCTCCCCCTGAGAGAGCTGGCTCAGGCCAGAGCCGGCACCCTGGGCGCCCGGCCCTGACGAGGGACCGGGGACCCCGGCGCCGAACCCGGACCTATCGATCGGGGCAGAGCTCCCCGAGGCGACCGGCTTCTCCGGCTGGGTGCGCTGGCTCGCGGCGCTGCCCGGTCTGCCCGGCGCGGCGACCTCCGGCCTCGGCGACGCTGTCTCGGCCGCCGGAGGCGTCTCGGGATCGACGCTGGGCGGGGGCGGAGGGGCCGCTGTCGGCAAGCTGGCCGGCTGCTGGACCGGCGTGACGGGGGCAGTCACGACCTGCACGGGCGGCGGCTGCTTGGGAGACAGCAAGACGTAGGCGGAGACGCCGCCGAACGCCGCTGCCATCGCGATGAAGGCGTAAGCGAGCGGGCTCATGCCCGACCGCCGCCTCGGCGCGACCGTCTCGACCAGGCTGCCAGGCGTGGCCACCAGGGGGGCGGGCTCCACGGAGGCGAGCGCGGCGGCCGGCGCCGTCACCGGCGGCGAGCCGCCTGCGTGCGCCGGCGCGAAAGGCGAGCCGCCCGCCGCCACGCCGCCCCCAGCGGACGCCGCGGCGAACGGCGAACCGCCGGCGGCCACGCCGCCAGGGGCGCGACCCACACTGGCCGAGGGGGGCGCCGCCAGCTCGGGCTTCAGCGCGGAGGCGACCGGGGCCGCCGGCTCGGCCGCGAACGGGTCGGCGAGCACCTCGAGCGGCGCGCCCGCGGCCTGGCCTCGCGCGGCGCCGCCCGGGGCGGCTGGCCACGCGGCCGGCGCGCTCACCGCCGGCGTGGCCGGCGCGGGGCGCGCTGCAGGCGTGGGCTGGGTCGGTGCGGCCGGCGTTCCCGCCGCCGTGAAGGCAGCGACCGAGCCTGCGACCGCCGGAGGCGGATCGTTCACGCCGGGAGGCTCGGGCTCGCGTACGACAGGGCGCGCGGGCGTGGACACGGCCAGCGGAGGGACCCTCGCCGAGGAGGGCACCCTCGCCGAGGGAGGGACCTGCGCCTGAACGACGGCGAAGCCCGTGCTGCTGATGCGGCGCGCGGGCGTGGAAACGCGGGTCGACTGGGCCTGGGTGACGATCTCGAGCAGCTCCGGGAAGTTCTTGAGCGGCAGCCACTCGTCGAAGCCCTCGCGCCAGACGAGCGAGTCGCCGTCCACGGCGCCGGCCAGCGCCTTCTCGCGGATGACGGAGAGCCTCACCGGGCCGAGCGGGACACCGCCGACCCCGACATACCAATCCTCGCTCGACGTGGAGCGCACGGCCGGCGCCTTGCCGAGCGGGCGGTCATCGGACATCGACCGCTTGAACACGCCGGCGACCCCCGCCGGCGACGTGGGCTCTGCCCCTCGAGCGGCGGCCGGCGCGGGGTCTGCCCCCCGGGAAGCCGGGGCAGCGGCGGTCGCGGGCTTCGCGGGCGCCGGCTGGGCGGCCCGAGCTGCCGGCGGCGCCTGCGGCACGGTCGCGGGGCGCGGGCTCGACGCGCCTGAAAGGCCCGACGCGCTCGCCGTCCCGGAAGGGCTCGACGCGCCTGAAAGGCCCGACGCGCCCGACAGCCCCGACGCGCCCGACAGCCCCGACGCGCCCGACAGCCCCGACGCCGGCCGCGCGACGGGGCCGGGGACGGAGCGCGGGGCGACCGGGGGTCGAGGTGCCCCTCCGGGGCGCGGGAGGGGCTGCGAGGCCGGCCGGGGCGGCGACGGCGCAGCGGCCTGGCCGAGGGACGATGCGGGCGGCACCTTCGCGCGGCTCGCGGCGCCGGCGGCCGGCGCGCCTGTCGCGGCGGCCGGCGCCTCGTCGCTCGGCGGGGCGAGGTGCGCGTCATCGCCTGCCGCGCGCGGCGGCTCCACGGGGAGCGCCTGCGCCACGGAGCTCTCGGTGACGCTCGCGCTGACCTGAATGAGGTGCCCGCATCGCCGGCACTGCATCCGTACCGACTTGCCAGCGACCTTGTCGTCGCCGATCTGGTACTTGGCCTTGCAGTTATCGCAGAGGAATTTCATCCAGGGATGCGCCTGCCGGTGGAAGCTGCCGGTGGAATCCGCGCAGTCTACGACAGCTTGACCCCAAACGACATGGGATAGGCGCGGTCAGAGCAACCCGAGCAGGTGCTCCTTGATGGATTGCCGCGTCGGGTCATCGGGGGCGACGCCGAGCGCGCGCTCCCACGTCTCGATGGCTTTGTTGCGGAACCCGGCCTTCTGGTACAGCACGGCGAGGTTTTTCAGCGCGGGGAAGTGCTTGCCGTTGATGTGCAGCGCCGTCTCCAGCTCCTGGATCGCGTCGTAGAGCTGGCCCTGCTTGCCGTAGAGCAGGCCGAGGTGGAAGTGCAGCCGGTAGGCGAGCGGATCGATCGCCGTGCCCTCGCGCAGGTGGCGCACGGCCTTGTCGAAATCGCCCGCGCGGTACGCCGCGATCCCCGCGGCGAGGAGGCGCTCCGCCTCGGCCGAGATCCGGTCCTGATCCCCGCGGATCGAGCGGGCTTGCAGCGCGTTCTCCACCGCGGCGACGACGTCGGCGACGCGGAACGGCTTCTCGATGTAGGCCTCGACGCCGTAGCTCGACTTCAGGTCCTCGGCGAAGCGCCACCCGCGGTACACGGCCGAGATCATGATGATCGGGATGTGGCCGTAGCGCTGGGTGCCCTTCATGCGGCGGGCGATGTCGAAGCCGTGCACCTCCGGCAGCATGGCGTCGAGGATCATCACGTCGGGCGGATTCTCCTTGACCATGCGCAGGGCGAGGAGCCCGCGGTCGGCCTCCTCGACGCGGTACCCGCGCTCCTCGAAGATGCGGCGGAGCAGCTTCCGGATCTCCGGCTCGTCGTCGACGACCAGGACGGTGGTCTGATCGCCCTGCGGGGCCTTGCCCGCGCCCGGGAGCGACTCGACGACGGACAGGTCGCGGTCGGCGGTGCCGAAATCGGTGTCCGTCAGCTCGTCGGCCGCCGCTGCCCTCCGCATGGCGTCGTCGACGACGAGCGGCGGGCCCGCCGAGGAGATGCGCGCCGGCGAGGGGGCCGCTGGCGGGCTCGGCTCGTCGGTGAGATCGGCGAACGAGATCTCCGCGTCGTCGCGCGGACGCTCCGGCGCGGGCCGCGCGGCCGGCGCGGGCGGCGCGGCGCTCGGAGCCGGCGGGGCGGGCGGCGCAGGCGGTGAAGACGCCTGGGACACCGTCGACGGAGGCACCGCGGAGGGAGGCCGGCGCGCCGGCTGCGCAGGTGCGGGCGCGGGCGTGGGCGTGGGCGCGGGCGGCGCCTCGGTGGTGGACGCCGCCGAGGCGCCGAGCCCGGCCCGCTTCAGCACCTCGGGCGGGCACTTCGCGCCGACATAGAACGGCTCGCCCTGCTCCTTCATGTCGTAGGCGGCCGCGATGGTCCGCACGAGGGGACCCGCGAGCGCGATGTACGGGAAGACGCGCTTGCCGGTCACGAACTCGAGCTCGTCGATCACCTTCTTGTCGGCGGGCGCGGCCATGGCCACGAGGATGCGATCCTCGCGGACGAGCACGGGCAAGAGCTTGTGCTTCGCGGCGATCTCGCGGGGCAAGATCGAGAGGTCGCTCAGCTTGATGCAGACCTGGTTGAGATCGATGCCCGGAACGCCGCTCTGCTCGGAGAGGGCCTTCAGCGCAGCGACCTCGGAGACAGTGCCGCTCTCGATGAGGTTCGTGGCGAGGGGAACCCCCTTCGCACGCGCGTCGAGGAGCGCCTGTTCGAGCTGGGGCTGAGTGACCGCCCTCTGCTGCAGGAGGATGCGTCCGAGCGGCTTCTTGTTGGCGTCTTGCGTCATTCCGCGGGCCGAGTTCGAAGGCTAATGGACGAGGATTGCGCGGGCAAGCACGCGGCCCGCGCGCGGAGACGGCCGTTCGGCTGGCACGACCGGCGCGGGCTGCTCGGGCTGCGCGGGCTCATGAACCGGCAGATCGACCCCATGGCCTGGTCGAGCGCAGCCGCGGCGCGCGGCTGCGAGCGCGCGGCGCGCGGCTGCGCGCGCGCGGCGCGATGCCAGCGGCGAGATCTCACCATCCGCTCATGGTACTCCGGAACCCGCGCCGGGCAGCGCGGACGTTGCGCCCGCCGGCGAGGGCGCCGCCCCGCGCCGGCCCCGAGCCCGGCCAGGACCGGATGGCGACGATGTAGGGTCACTCGCTTGCGTCGGGCGCGCCGAGCCACGCGCGGGCGAACGCCGCGTACCGCTTCTCGGCGATGGCCGCGCGCGCTTCGCGCATGAGGCGGCCGTACAGGTGGAGGTTGTGCTCCGTCAGCAGGCGCAGCACCAGGATCTCGCCCGCCATGTAGAGGTGCCGCAGGTACGCGCGGCTGTAGCCCCCGGCGCAGGTCGGGCAGGCGCAGGTCGGGTCGAGCGGCGACGCGTCGTCCTTGTAGCGCGCCTGCTTGATGACGATCTTGCCGTGCTGCGTGAGCGCCTGCCCGTTGCGGGCGTTCCGGGTGGGGAGCACGCAGTCGAACATGTCGACGCCGGCGCCGATGGCGTGGACAAGGTCGAGCGGCGTCCCCACGCCCATGAGGTAGCGGGGGCGCGCGGGGTCGAGGTGCGGGGCGATCTGCGCGACGACCTCGTGCATCATCGCGATCGGCTCGCCCACGGAGAAGCCGCCCAGGGCGAGCCCGTCGAACGGCAGGGCGCCGAGCTCGTCCGCGTGCGCGGTGCGCAGGGCGACCGAGGTGCCGCCCTGCACGATGCCGAAGAGCGCCTGGGTGGGGCGCTTGGCGGCGAGGCAGCGCTTCCCCCAGCGCGTCGTCAGGCGGCACGCCTCCTCGACCTCCGGGAGCGGCGCGCCGCCGGGCGGGCACACGTCGAGCTGCATCGCGATGTCGGCCCCGAGCAGCCCCTGCACCTCCATCGCGACCTCGGGCGTGAGCGCCTTGCGCGCGCCGTCGAGGTGCGACCGGAACACGAAGCCGTCCTCGACGAGGGTGCGCCGCTCGGCGAGCGAGAAGGCCTGGAAGCCCCCGGAGTCCGTGAGCATCGCGTGCGGCCACCGCGAAAACGCGTGCAGCCCGCCGAGCTGCGCGACGAGCTCGGGCCCCGGGCGGAGCCACAGGTGATACGTGTTGCCGAGGACGATCCTCGCGCCGGTCGCCGCCACCTCGCCGGGGGTCAGCGTCTTCACGCTGCCCTGGGTGCCGACCGGCATGAACGTCGGCGTCAGGACCTCGCCGTGCGGGGTGGACAGCACGCCCGTGCGGGCGTGACCGTCCCGCGCCAGCTCGGAGAAGGAGAAGCCAGGCGTCCGGCTCATGGCGCGCTCGCTCCGCGGATCAACATGGCGTCCCCGTAAGAATAGAAGCGGTAGCCGGCGTCGATCGCCGCGCGGTACGCGAGCTGCGTGCGCTCGCGGCCGGCGAAGGCGAACACCAGCGCGAGCAGCGTCGAGCGCGGCAGGTGGAAGTTCGTCAGCAGCGCGTCGACGACGCGGAACCGGTAGCCGGGCTGGATCAGGAGGCGCGTCTCGCCGGACTGCGCCCGCACGAGGCCGGCGCGCGCCGGGTCGGCGGCCGTCTCCAGCGCGCGCACCACCGTGGTCCCGACCGCGACCACCGGCGCGCCGCGCTCGCGCGCTCGCGCGACGGCGTCGGCGGTCGCCTCCGGGACCGAGTAGACCTCGACGTGCATCGGGTGCTGATCGAGGTCGTCGACGGTGACCGGCTGGAACGTGCCGAGCCCGACGTGCAGCGTGACGCTCGCGATCTCGACCTCGTTCGCGCGGAGCCGCTCGACGAGCGCGGGCGAGAGGTGGAGGCCCGCGGTGGGCGCGGCGACCGCGCCCGGGACGCGGGCGAAGATGGTCTGGTACCGCTCGCGATCGGCCGCGTCGTCGCCGCGGCCGAGGTAGGGAGGGAGCGGCACGTGCCCGTACGCCTCGATCGCAGCGGCGACGGACAGCCCCGCCGGCGACGAGAGCAGCACCGTGAGCACGCCGTCCTCCGCGCGCTCCAGCACCTCCGCCACCAGCGCCCCGTCGCGCTCGAGATCGAGCACCGCGCCCGGGCGGATCGGCTTCGACGCGCGCCCCATCGCGCGCCAGCGCTCGGGGCGCGCCGCGCTCTCCCGCGGCCCCGCGGCGAGGTCCTCCCCGCCGGCCGGCGCGTCGTCCAGCCGGTGCAGCAGGAAGAGCTCGACCTGCCCGCCGGTGCCGCGCTTCTTGCCGAACAGGCGAGCGGGGACGACCCTCGTGTCGTTGACGATGACGAGCGCGCCGCGCTCGATGTACCGGTCGAGATCGCGGATCGCGCCGTGCTCGACCTCGCCGGCGCCGCGCCCTCGATCGATCAGGAGGAGCCTCGCGCCGTCCCGCTCCTCGGGGGGCCGCGACGCGATGAGCGCCTCAGGGAGTTCGTAGTCGAGCAGCTCGCAGCGCACGCCGCGCTACTAGCACGACGCGGGCGAGTGCACGCTCGTCTTGGAGCGGAGGAAGCGACAGATCTCGCCGACCTTGTACGGCTTCGGGACGAAGGCCACGGCGCCGCAGTCGGCGCGCTCGACCTGGCGCGCGGAGAGGTGATACGCGCTGGAGAGCACGACGCGCACCCTCGGGAAAGCGCGGCGGATGTGGCGGGCCAGCTCGAGGCCGTTCAGGTCCGGCATCATCAGGTCGATCATGGCCACGTCGACCGGAGACGAGCCGAGGATGCGCAGCGCATCCTGGAACGAGGCGGCGAACGCGACCTCGAACCCCTCGACGCTTAGCCCAGCCGAAAGAGCGCGACGCTGGGAATTCTCACCGTCCACGATCAGCATGCAGGCCATTAAGCGTCCTCCTGCGGCGCACGCCGCCATCCACTACGCCTACCTGTTTAGCAACTGCCGGGCCAAGCTACCGAATCACCGCGTTGCGGTCCTCGACGCCAAAGTGAAACAGAAGAACACAGTCTACATCAGCCGCCCCATTGCACTAAGGCAAATCCCGACGCTCCCCCATTGCAAAGATGCAATCCTTGGTGGGCTAGCTGCCCTGAATTGCTGCTGAGGCAGGTGGCTTGCTGAGCCGGCAGGTACGTGCCGGATGAAGTCGGGCGGCAGCTTTCTGCTGAGCCTGGCGGGCAGGTAGCTGCTGAGCCCGGCGGGCAGGTGGTTGCTGAGCCTGGCGCGCACGGCCCCGTTGGGCACGGCGGTTCGCGCTTGCTGTACCCCGCGGATACGTGCTGCTGACCCTGATCGCCAGGCGGTCGCGCAGCCCGCCCGGCACGGGGAGCGCGAGGGCTCAGCCCGGGGGATAGGTGATCGTGAGGCGGGTCATCTTGCGCCACAGGGTGGTCGCGCTGATCCCGAGCACCTCGGCGGCGCGCTCCCGGCTGCCGTCGCACTCCCGCAGCGCCGCCTCGATGGCCTGCCGCTCCGCGCAGTCGACCACGTCGGCGAGCAGCCTGCCGCCGCCTTCGGGCGGCCGCTTCGGCTGCACCGCGGCGGGCAGCACGTCGTCGACGCTGATGACGCCGCCCCCCGAGAGGGCGACCGCCTGCTCGACCATGTTCTCGAGCTCGCGGATGTTGCCGGGGAAGTCGTACTGCGTCAGCGCCTCGACGACGCCGTCCGCGGCGCGGGCGCGACAGCTCATCTTCCGGTTGTACTTCTCCAGGAAGAACTCCCAGAGGATCGGGATGTCCTCGCGCCGCGAGCGCAGCGGCGGGAGCACGAAGCGCGCGACGTTCAGCCGGTAGTAGAGGTCCTGGCGGAACCGCTTCTCCGACACCGCGGTCAGGAGCTCCTGGTTCGTCGCGGCGATGATGCGCACGTCGACGTGGATGGGCTTGTTCTCGCCCACCCTGCGGATCTCGTTCTCCTGGATCGCGCGGAGCAGCTTCGCCTGGAAGGTGAGCGGGGTCTCGGCGATCTCGTCGAAGAAGAACGTGCCCCCGTCGGCCTCCTCGAACAGCCCCTTGCGCGCCGAGATCGCGCCCGTGAACGAGCCGCGCGCGTGGCCGAACAGCTCGCTCTCGAGGAGCGTCTCGCTGATCGCGGCGCAGTTCACCGGCACGAACATGCGGTCCGCGCGCTTGCTGTTCGCGTGGATGGCCTTGGCGACGAGCTCCTTGCCGGTGCCGCTCTCGCCGGTGATGAGCACCGTCGCGTCGGTCGGCGCGACCTTCACGATCCGGCCCAGCACCTCGCGGACCGCCTGCGAGCGGCCCACGATGTTCTCGAACCGGTAGCGCTCCTTGAACTCGCTGGCGAGCAGCTGCACCTCGCCGGTGAGCTTCCGGTTCTGGATCGCGCGCTCCACCTTCACGAGGAGCTCCTGCTCCGAGAACGGCTTCTGGATGTAGTCGAAGGCGCCGAGCCGCATCGCCTCGACCGCGCTCTCGATGGTGCCGTACGCGGTCATCACGATGACCTCGGTGTTCGCGTTCGACTCCTTCACCGCGCGCAGCACGCCGATCCCGTCGAAGCCGCCCATCCGCAGGTCGGTGAGCACGGCGTCGTACGCGCCCTTGGCGCCCAGGTCGGCCCCCTGGCTGCCGTCCGCCGCTTCATCGACCTCGTACCCGGCGCCACGCAGCATCATCGCGAGCGTGGTCCGCATGTTCCGCTGGTCATCGACGACAAGAATCTTCGACATGGATTTCCCCCGCCGCCCTCATCCTCCCGGTGGGACCTCCCGGGTGGACGACAGCGGCGCGACGATCACGACCGACGCGCGCCGAGCTGGCGCAACACCGCGCGAGCGCGGTCGTCCGCGGCGTCTTGGACATGCGTCCAGCGTATCGTACGTCAAGCACGCCCCTCGCCGCCAGGAGGCCCGCGGGGCGCGCCGGCGGAGCGGGTGCGACCCCTACCCTACCCTACTTGCGGATCTGCTGGGACAGGTAGGCGGTCTCGCCGAGCTTCTCGATCAGCCCGATCTGCGTCTCGAGCCAGTCGATGTGCTCCTCCTCGGACTCGAGGATCTTGGCCAGGAGCTCCTCGGTGGTGCGATCGCCCTTGTCACGGCAGAGGGCGATCGCCGTGTTGAGCCGCTTGACCGCGTGGTACTCGAGGTCGAGGTCGCTCTTGAACTGCTCCGGCACGGTCTGCCCGATGTGAAGGGTGTCCAGGCGCTGCAGGTTGGGCAGCCCCTCCAGGAAGAGGATGCGATCGATGATCGCATCGGCGTGCTTCATCTCGTCGATCGACTCGGCGCGCCCGTGCGCGGCGAGGGTGACGAAGCCCCAGTTCGCGCACATCTTCGCGTGAAGGAAGTACTGGTTGATCGCGACGAGCTCTCCCGCGAGCACCTCGTTCAACGCGTCGATGACATCTTTCGCACCCTTCATCGCACCCTCTCGCGCTCGTGCCTGTCGTGCTCGCCTCGCCCCTGCAGGCGTGGCGGCGCCGGCTGGAGCGCCAGCGCCCAGGTCAAATGCGCGAGGTCGGCGCAGGTGCGCAAGAAATTTCGAAGCAAACGCGCGACGACACCGGCCGCCTCCCCGGCGAAGCCGGGCCGCGGCCGGAGAGCGCCCGGAGAATCAGGCTGCGCTGGAGACGGGCGCCATGGTCAGGCGCCGCGGCGGGGAAGCAGCCTCACCCTCGCCGACGAGCTTGGCGATCGTCGGACGGCAGGAGCCGCACCGCGTGCCGGCGCCCGTGCACTCCATCACCTCCGAAACGGAGCACGCCCCCTCGTTCATCGCCTCGCGAATCTCTCGATCACAGACGCCCATGCAGAGGCACACGTACATGCAGCAGACCCCCGGCTACGTTGACGGCTAGGATTGATATTGAACATAGCTTTCAATATCGACGCGTCAAGCAGGAACGTTCCCTCAGCAAATCCTCCGCGCTGCCCTTGCGACCCGGGTGCCTCCCGGGTCGCACGCGCCGGAGGCGCTGGCGGAGCGAGGCGTCGGGCCGGAAAAGGAAACGCGGCGGGGGGCCGCCGGGCGGGTTGGTTGTGCGGAGGGAGTCCCGTGACGAGCGCCGGCGAGGCGCGCAGGCGGCGAGGCGCGCAGGCGGCGAGGCGCACAGGCGGCGAGGCGCACAGGCGGCGAGGCGCGCGGGCGGCGGAGGCCGCCGGCGGCGTCACATCGTGAGGCCGCCGTCGACGTCGATGCAGCGGCCGTTGAAGTACTCGCACTCGATCACGAAGCGCACGGCCTGCCAGATGTCCTCGGGCACGCCGATGCGGCCGACGGGGATCATGGCGACCAGGGCGTCACGGGCCTTCTGGTGCATGCCCTGGGTCATCGGCGTCTCGATCATGCCCGGCGCGACGGCGCCGACGCGGATGCCGAACGGCGCGAACTCGAGCGCCCAGGTCTTCGTGTTCGCCGCGAGCGCGCTCTTCGCGGCCGTGTAGTTCGACTGACCGCGGTTGCCGTGGCGCGCGATGGAGCTGATGTTGACGATGACGCCCTTCTGCTCGGCCTCGACCATCTTCGCGACGACCTCGCGGACCATGAGCGTGGCGCCCGTCAGGTTGACGTCGATCACGGCCTGCCACTGCGCGGCGCTCAGCTTGACCACCGCCCCCGTCTGGCGGTCCTTCTTGACGAGCAGGCCGTCGCGCAGGATGCCGGCGTTGTTGACGAGGCCGTTCAGGCCCCCCATCGCCTCGTGCGCGAAGCGGACGAACGCCTCGACCTCCGCCTCCACCGCCACGTTGAACGGCCGCGCATGGATCTTCCCGGGGAGGTCCTTGCCCGCCTCGACGAGCGACGCGAGCCCCTCCTCGTTCACGTCGCCCGCGGCGACCTGACCCCCGAACTCCGCGAGCCGCAGCGCATAGTGGCGCCCCAGTCCCTGGGCGGCGCCTGTGACCACAAACTTCGTGTCCTCGAGTCGCATATCGCATTCCTCCAGGGATCGCTCCCGATCGCTGTCCCGAACCTCGGAACGCGCCGTCTACCACGAGCCGGCGAGGCGGCGGGAGACGTTGCGACGCGCGGGCGCGCCCGCGCTGCGACGCGCTAGCCGCTTGCGCCGGGTCGCATCGATGTTATTCAGCGCCCATGAGGTCGATCGCGCTCGCCGTCGCCGTGTGCGCCGGCACCCTGACGCTCGCGCCGGCCTGTGACCGCGCGCCCCCTGTCCCCGAAACCTCCGATCCGACGGGCAAGGATCTCGTCGTCGGCGCCGTCGTCGCGGCCACCGAGAGGAGCGGAGGGATCCGCATCTACAAGGTCGTCGAGGTGGAAGACCTGCCCGAGCCGTTCGGGCGAGACCTGCACATGATCGCCTACGATCCCAAGGTGCAGACCTTCCAGGAAGCCGCGGAGCTCCGCCGCAAGGGCAAGCTGACCGTCGCGAAGGACCACATGATGGTCCGGCTCGTGAACTTCATGCCGCGCGACCACCGCGTGATCAGCAACGAGCCGGTCAGCGACGAGGAGCGGGCCCCCTACCTCCGCTCGGTCCAGAGCCGGCAGCGGTGACCGCCGCCGCCCATCCGCCAACGGACAACGAACAACGAAGGGCGATGCGCCCGCGCAGCGCGATCAGCGCGCTGCGCGCAGCCGCTCGCCGAGCCGCTCGATGGCCTGGCTGTGCAGGCGGCTCGCCCAGCTCTTGCTGATCCCGAGATCCTGCGCGATCTGATCGAAGCGCTCTCCGTCGAAGTAGTGGCGCTCCACGAGGGCGCGCTCGCGCTCGGGGAGCTCACGCACGGCGTCGCGCACGAACCGCGCGAGCTGGGCGCGCGAGGCGCACTCCTCGGGGCTGTCCGCGGCGTCGGGGACCGCAGCGACGTCGCCGTGGGCCGAGACCAGGCCGAGCGCCATCGCGGCCGCGTGCCCGGCGAGCAGGCCGCCGAGCCGCGCGGCGTAGGCCTCCTGCGTGGCAGGCACGTCGGCGTCATCGTCCGCCCCGCGCCCCTCCGCGAACCGCGCCGAAGCGGCGAGCGCGCTGGCGCGCGCCGCCGCGGAGCGCCAGCGAGTCTCCCGCCGGATGCCGTCGAAGATCGCCCACCGGATCTTCCGCTTGGCGTACGCCTCGAACGTGGACCGGGCCGGGTCGTACGTCCGCGCCACCTCGAGCAGCGCCGGGTGCCCGAGCGCGACCAGATCCTCGACCGGGATGCGGCGTCCGAGGCGGCGCGCGATGCGCCTCGCGACCAGGTGCAGCAGCTCGAGCCCCTCGGCGATCAGCCGGTCCTCCGGAGCGCGCACCGCTACCCCGCCTTGACGCGGCCGGCGGCGCCGAGAACCCCGAAGGCCCGCTCGCCGCTCTCGTCGACCTCGCGCGGGTGCGCGCGCCGGAGGAGGCGGATCGCCTCCTCGTCGTGCAGCAAGACCTCCGCGAGCTGCTCGCGCATCCACGCGACCTCGTGCGCCGGCAGGCGGTCCACGTACGGCGCCACGGCGGCGTCGACCTGAGCGGCGATCCAGGGGTCATCGAGGAGCGAAGCGTCCATGGGCGCAGCATTATATCCGCATCGAGCGCGCCGTCACCCGGCGCGCGCCGGTCCGCAGACGCGTCACTTGTGCGGCGGCGACGCGTTGAGGCAGGCCTCGAAGGCCTGGACGGTCCGCGCGTCGAACGCGCACTTGAGCGACCCGGGATCCACGTGCTTGCCGACGTTCTGCTCGCACATCTGCGCGTACTGATCGCCCAGCTTGGCGGCGACGACGTCGATCTTCTTCTCCGTCTCGCCGCGCTGCTCCGGCGTGAGCTTGGCGCTCAGCGCCCCGACCTGCTCCGTGCGCGTGAGCACCGTGAGCTTCTTGCCGAGCTCGACGCAGTCGCCGTGCATGAGCGAGTAGTCGTCCGGCACGGAGTCGTCTCGCCGCGGCGCTGCGGACGCCGAGGCAGGCGCCGCGGCGACCGCTTCGGCCTCCGGCGCCTCGGCGCCCGAGGCGGCCTCTGGCGTGGGCTCCACGCCCGCCGCGGGCTCCTCCTGCCGCTCGGGCTCGGGCTGCTCGGCCGGAGGCGGCGGCGCTCCGGCGCACCCGAGCAGCAGCATCGATACAGGACCGGTGATCAAGACAAGAGCTCTCCCCATGCGACAAGGGTTGATCGGTTCGCGGCGTGCGTCCATGCCGCGCCGGACGCGCTCGTCCCTGTGAATCTGTGAAGCGGTGCTGTGAGGCGGTGGCGCGGTGAAGCGGAGCGGGCGGCCATCGATCGACCTCCACCGACCTCGACACCGCCTTGGCAGGCTCCGTGCAGGGCGCACCGTGGCGACAGGCCCGGGCTTGCCGGCGAAGTCGCCTGTCGGCGCGGAGGCGCGCGCATGCGGTCGCTCTGGATTGTTCTCGTCCTGGTGCTCGGATCGGCGCTGCTGATTCACGTGGTGATGGCCTCCGACAGCCGCATCCCGTACGCGCGTTTCCGCGCGCTCGCGGAGAGCGGAGAGCTCGCCGAGGTCGAGATCCGCGACGACGTGTACATCGGACGGCAAGCGTCCGGCCTGAGCGCGGGCGCGCTGCAGAGCTACCGCACGGGGCGCATCGAGCAGACCGAGAAGGATCTGCTCGCGGCTCTCGATCGGCGCCGGGTCCCGTACACGCGCGTCGCGGACGGGCGAGGGCTCCTGCCGTACCTCTGGCTGGTGCTGCCGCTCGCCGGGCTGGTCGCGGCGGTCCAGCTCGCCTCGCGCCGGGCGACCACGGTGGGGAACGTTCCGAACGCCGCGACCACGTTCGGCAAGAACCGGGCGCGGGTCTACGAGGAGCGAGGGGCGACGACGACCTTCCGCGACGTGGCCGGCAGCGCCGAGGCGAAGGCCGAGCTCGCCGAGATCGTCGACTTCCTGAAGGCGCCCGAGCGGTACGAGAAGCTCGGCGGCCGCATGCCCAGAGGGGTGCTCCTCGTGGGCCCGCCCGGCACCGGCAAGACGCTGCTCGCGCGGGCGATCGCGGGAGAGGCGAGCGTCCCCTTCTTCAGCGCGTGCGGGTCGGAGTTCGTGGAGATGTTCGTCGGCGTCGGCGCCGCGCGCGTGCGGGATCTGTTCTCCCAGGCGCGCGAGAAGGGGCCGTGCATCGTGTTCATCGACGAGCTCGACGCGGTCGGCAAGGCCCGAGGCCTGGGCGGCTCCGTCGGCGGCCACGACGAGCGCGAGCAGACGCTCAACCAGCTGCTGACCGAGCTGGACGGGTTCGACGCGCGCACGGCCATGGTCGTGATCGCCGCGACGAACCGCGCCGAGATCCTCGACCCAGCGCTGCTCAGGGCGGGGCGGTTCGACCGCCGGGTGCACGTCGACAGGCCCGATCACTGCGAGCGGAAGGAGATCCTCGCGGTGCACGCGAAGAAGGTGGCGCTCGACCCGGACGCGGATCTCGACGCCATGGCCGCGCAGACATCCGGGCTCGTCGGCGCCGATCTCGCGAACATCGTCAACGAGGCGGCGCTGCTCGCGGCGCGGCGCAGGGCGGCCACGGTGGGGCAGAGCGATCTGGAGGCCGCGATCGAGCGCGGGGTGGCGGGGCTCGAGCGGCGCGGGCGGCGGCTCGGCGCGCGCGAGAAGCTGGTGGTCGCCTACCACGAGGTGGGGCACGCGCTGGCGGCCACGCTGCTGCCGACGCAGGACCCGGTGCGCAAGGTGTCCGTGGTGCCGCGCGGGCCGGGGGCGCTCGGGTACACGATGCAGCAGCCGCGCGAGGACCGTTACCTGTGGAGCCGGCAGGAGATCCTCGACCGGCTGGTCGTGCTGCTCGGAGGGCGCGTCGCCGAGGAAGAGGCCGTCGGGGACGTGTCGACCGGCGCGCAGGACGATCTGCTGAACGCGACGGAGCTCGCGCGGCGCATGGTGCGCGAGCTCGGGATGGGCCAGGGGGTGGGGCTCTCGGCGCTGGAGCCGCGCCGGGCGCTGTCGTTCCTCGACGAGGCGCGGGGCGGGCCGCCCGCGAGCGCGGGGCCGCGGGAGTGCAGCGACGTGACGGCGCGCGAGGTCGACGCGGAGGTCGCGCGGCTCCTCGCGGACGCGGAGGCGCGGGCGCGGGCGATCATCCACGCGCACCGCGCGGCGCTCGAGCGCATCGCCGCCCGGCTCTACGAGGTGGAGACCCTGAGCGGCGAGGAGCTCAGGGCGATGATGGCGAGCGGCGGAGCGCCGAGCGCGCGCTCAGTCGACGCTCCGTAGCGCGCGGGACATGTCGAAGCCGGCGGCGTCGTGGTGATAGACCACGCGGAGCACGCGGCCGCGGACGAGCTCCCGCGGCACCGCCCCCATGATCCGGCTGTCGAGCGAGGCGGCGCGGTTGTCGCCCATCACGAACAGGTGGTCCGGCGGCACGACGACCGGCCCGAAGGCGGCGAAGTCAGGCTCGCCCGCGGCGTGCGTGACCGGGCCGAGGTGCTCCACGCGCGAGCCGTCGCCGAGCTGCTCGACCGGCTGCGCGACGCCATCGACGTACAGCACGCCGTCGCGGAGCATCACCGTCTGGCCGGGGAGCGCGATCACCCGCTTGACGAGGAGGGTGGAGCCGCCGCGCGGATCGGCGAAGAGCACCACGTCGCCGGCGCTCGGCCCGCTGCCGTCGAACAGGGTACGATGGGTGAGCGGGACGCGGACCCCGTAGGCGACCTTGTCGACCAGGATGCGGTCGCCCGGGGCGATCGTCGGCCACATCGAGCCGGTGGGGACATGGTACTGGTCCGCGAGGGTCGAGCGGCCGAGCGTGAGGATCGCGAGGGCCGCGAGCAGCTTGAGGAGGCCGCGCGCGAACGGCGCGACCGTCTGGTAGGCGCGCCGCGCGAACGCGCGATCGGACCGGGGCGTGAACAGGCCTGCCTTCGCGGGCTCGAGGCACGCTGTCGCAGCCTCCGCCGCCGGCCGGGGGGAGCCGGGATCGCTCATCTCCGCCGGGGCTAGCATCCGCGCTCGAGACAGGCCAGCTTCGCCGCATGCACCGCTGTACTTCATCGACTGCACCATTCTCCCGAGGTCTGGGCCGCCTCACACTCTGCGGATCAATGTCGCTTCATCCGGTATCGACAGGTGCCGCGATGCACCTCGCCGGCTACCGCGCGCTGGGGCTCGACTTTACCTATATCCCTTTTGCGGTGACCGATGTTGAAGGCGCGACGCGCGGGATGCGGGCGCTCGGAATCCGCGGCCTCGGTGTGTCGATGCCCTACAAGCAGGCGGTAATTCCGCTGCTCGACGAGATCGACCCGGTCGCCGCGCGGATCGGCGCGGTGAACACGATCGTCAACGAGGACGGGCGCCTCCGGGGCTACAACACCGACTGGATCGGCGCCGTGCGGGCGCTCGAGGAGGTGACGCGGCTCGGGGGCGCGCGGGTGCTGCTCCTCGGCGCCGGCGGCGCGGCGCGGGCTGTGGCGTTCGGGCTGGCGGAGCGCGGCGCGACCGTCACGGTCGCGAACCGCGACCTCGAGAAGGCGCGGCAGCTCGCCGCGGCGGTCGGCGGGACGGCCGTGCCCCTCGACGCCGGGGCGCTCTCACCCGAGGCGCTCTCGCCCGAGCACAGCGTCCTCGTCAACGCCACGTCGCTCGGGATGGCCGAGGTCGACCCGCGGAGCCCCGTCCCGGAGGAGGCGCTCCGGGAAGATCTCCTGGTCATGGACATCGTGTACAAGCCGATGGTCACGGAGCTCGTGGAGGCAGCGCGGCGGCGCGGGGCGAGCGCCGTTCACGGCGGGAGGATGCTCCTCCACCAGGCGGCAGAGCAGTTCCGGCTGTACACCGGGCACGAGCCGCCGCTCGACGCCATGGATGAGGCGCTGCGCGCTCAGCTCGGCTGACGCGCGCGCCGCCGGGCCCGGTCGCGCTGTCCGCGCCAGGTGCCGCCCAGCCGGCGCGAGACGCGCGGCGAGCTCTGTCGTACGTCTCACTGCGCCTGGCGCGCCCCCTAAGGAGCAATGGCGAAGGGCGAGCGCCACGCGTAGTCTTCAGGCGATGATCTCGTTCGAAATACGCGCAGCCGTGACCGGCGACGAGGAGCAGCTCCTCGATGTCGCGCGCCACCTGAACTCGGTCAACCTGCCGAACAACCGTGACGCAATCCACGAGATCGTCGCCGAGAGCCATAAGAGTTTCAGCGGGGCGATCCAGGACCCTCGCCTCCGCCAATACGTCTTCGTGCTCGTCGATCTGACGAAGGGCGGCAGGGGGACCATCGTCGGGACGTCGATGATCATCGCGCAGCTCGGGCGGCGCGGCATCCCGTACATCTTCTTCGACGTGCTCGACGAGGAGAAATACTCGGCCACGATCGACAAGCACTTCCATCATACGGTGCTGCGCATCGGCTATTCGTACAACGGCCCCACGGAGATCGGAGGACTTGTGCTCATGCCAGGCCACCGGCAAGGGCCCGAGCGGCTCGGCACCATGATCTCCTATGTTCGCTTCCTCTACATGGCCGCGCGCCCCGAGCTCTTCCAGGAGGAGATCCTCGCGGAGCTGATGCCCCCGCTCGAGCCGGACGGCACAAGCCACCTCTGGGAGGCGCTCGGGCGCAAGTTCACCGACATGAGCTATGCCGACGCAGACCTCCTCTCCAAGAAGAACAAGGAGTTCATCAAGGGCCTCTTCCCGGAGGGGACCATCTACGCCTCGCTGCTGCCCGAGGACGCGCAGCGCGTGATCGGAAAGGTCGGGTCGCAGACCCGAGGGGTGGAGAAGCTCCTGCGCCGCATCGGCTTCCGCTACGCCCACCGGGTCGATCCGTTCGACGGCGGGCCGCACTTCACCGCCCGCATGGACGAGATCTCCCTCGTGAGCGACACGCGCCGGGGGAAGGCGGGCCGCCCGTTCGCGCCGAGCCCGTCGGACCCGAAGGGCATCCTCGCGCTCGAGCGCCCCGATCCCCCCTACTTCCGCGCGGTCACCGCGTCCTTCCGCGATGAGGGCGCGCGCGGCCTCGCGATCGCCGAGGACGCCTGGGAGCACCTCGCCCTACAGCCACTCTCGCCTGTCTGGGTCCTGCCCATGCCGTAGCCACAGCCGCGGACGCCTGCGCGCTTCGTCTGGAACGCGCGCGCCCTGCGGCTCAGGTCGCCTTGCTCCGTGACGATTCTGTTGCTACAGAATTAACAGAAGTTTTCGCACGGGAGTTCGACGACATGGCCCTGGGATTGGACTTCGATTTCAGGCGCTTGCCCGCGCTGGAGCGGAGGGGGCTCCGGCCCGGGGCGGCGACGCAGGACGAGCGCGGCGCGGAGAGCGCGCCGGTGGCAGCAGCGGGCGGCGCGGAGGCCGGGCTCTCGGAGCGGGAGAGGCGCATCGCGGCCGCGCTCGCCGAGGCGGCCATGCCGCCCGGCCGCTTCCTCGAGGGCGCTGGCGCCGCGACCGCCAGCCGCCTCGCGGGATGGCTCTCCTCGATCCCGCCGCACCTCGCGCAGGGGCTGCGCGCGGCGCTGTGGGCGATGGAGCTCGCCCCCATGGCGACCCGGCTCAGGCCGCTGTCGGCGCTGCCGCTCGAGGAGCGGATGGAGGTGCTCCGCGGCTTCGAGCAGAGCCGCGCGCGGGCGCTGCGCTCGCTGCTGCGCGCCGTGCTCACGCCGCTGCGGTTCCTCCACTACGACCGGCCCGAGATGTTCCAGCACGTCGGCTGCCGCTACGAGCTGCCCACGGTCCGCAACGAGGAGCCCCGCTGGCTGGCGCAGGTGACGAGCGGGCGCGAGGTCGAGGAGGACATGGAGCTCGAGTGCGAGGTGCTCGTGATCGGCACCGGCGCCGGCGGGGCGGCCGCGGCCTACGAGCTCGCGTCGCGGGGGCACGCGGTGCTGATGCTCGAGGAGGGCGACTACCACCGCCGCGCGAGCTTCACCGGGCGGCCTGCGCGCGCGTACCGGGACATGTACCGCGATCACGGGCTCGACATGGCGGTCGGCAACGTGAGCATCCCGGTGTTCGCGGGGCGGGCCGTCGGGGGGAGCACCGTGATCAACTCCGGCACCTGCTACAGGGCGCCGGAGAGCACCTTCGCGTCCTGGCGAGACGGCATGGGGTTGCCGGCGGAGTTCTCGTCCGACGGGCTCGCCCCCTATTACGAACGCGTCGAGCGCATGCTCCAGGTCGCCCCGGCCAACCCGCTGCACCTCGGGGCGATCGGGCCGATCGTCCAGCGCGGCGCGGAGCGGCTCGGCCTCCGGCACGGGCCGCTCCAGCGCAACGCGCCGGACTGCGATGGGCAGGGGATCTGCTGCTTCGGCTGCCCCACGGGGGCGAAGCGCTCGACCGACGTGAGCTACGTGCCCGAGGCGCTGAAGCGCGGCGCGCAGCTCATCACGGCGGCGCGCGTCAGGACGATCGACATCGTGGCCGGGCGCGCGCGGGGCGCGACGGCGATCCTCGGCGGCGACACCAGGGCCGGAGCGGCTGGCGGCGGGGGCCGAAAAGGACGGCGGCGACCGCGGCTCGTGGTCAGGGCGGAGGCGGTCGTGGTGGCCGGCGGCGCGCTCATGACGCCGCTGCTCCTGCGCCGGAGCGGCGCGTGCCTCTCGAGCGGCATGCTGGGGAAGAACCTCTCGATCCACCCGGCGTCCAAGGTGATGGCGCTCTTCGATGAGCGGATCGACCAGTGGCAGGGCATCCCGCAGGGCTACCAGATCGACCACTTCGCCGACGAGGGGCTGATGTTCGAGGGGGGCTCGCTCCCGTTCGACGTCGCCGCGCTCGCCGTGCCGTGGACGGGGCGCCGCTACACCGAGCTGATGGAGCGGTATCCGCACCTCGCGACGTTCGGGTTCATGATCAAGGACACGAGCCGCGGCGAGGTGAGGCCCGGGATCGGCGGCACGCCGCTCGTGCTCTACACGATGAACGACGAGGACGTCGCGAAGATGCAGCGCGGGATCGAGCTGCTCTCCGAGGTGTTCCTGGCCGCCGGGGCGCGGCGGGTCCTGCCGCTCGTCGCGGGCTGCGACGAGGTGAACGGCCCCGCGGACCTGGAGCGGCTCAGGGCGCGGCAGATCAAGGCGGGGGACCTGGACATCGCCGCGTTCCACCCGCTCGGGACGTGCCGTATCGGGGTGGATCCGCGGACGTCGTGCCTCGGGCTGGACCAGCAGGCGCACGACGTCGCCGGGCTCTACGTGTGCGACGGGAGCGCGATCCCCTCGTCGCTCGGCGTGAACCCGCAGATGACCATCATGGCCATGTCGCTGCGCGCGGCCGAGCTCCTGAGCGAGCGGCTATCCGGCTGAGCCGGCGCGGTACCCGATGGCGGCGGCGCGCTCGCTGCCGATGCGATCGCTCTCGATGGCCCCGTCGCGCATGGTCACCACGCGCGGCATCGACTCGGCGAAGCTGAGGTTGTGCGTCACCACCACGACCGTGGTGCCGTGCTTGCGGTTCATCTCGAAGAACAGCTGGTGGATCGAGTCGCTCGTCGCCGTGTCGAGGTTCCCCGTCGGCTCGTCGGCGAGGAGGAGCTTCGGCGACAGGACGAGCGCCCGCGCCAGCGCCACCCGCTGCTGCTCGCCGCCCGACAGCTCCCCCGGCCGGTGCGTCGCGCGCTCCGCGAGCCCGACCTCGGCGAGGAGCGAGCGCGCGAGCGGCTCCATCTCGCGGCGGGTCTTCCCCTGGATGAGCCCCGGCATCATCACGTTCTCGACCGCGTTGAACTCGGGGAGCAGGTGGTGGAACTGGAAGACGAAGCCGATCGTCCGGTTGCGGATCGCCGCGAGGCGCGAGCTCGGGAGCCCGGTGAGCTCGTCGTTGCCGAGGCGGATGCGGCCGCTCGTCGGGAGGTCCAGCGTGCCGATGCAGTGGAGGAACGTGCTCTTGCCGGCGCCGGAGGGGCCCACGAACGCCACGACCTCGCCCTGGTTGATGACGATGTCGATGCCGCAGAGCACGTGGAGCTCGCGCCCCATGTGGACGAACGTCTTGCGGAGGTCTTCGACGACGACGAGCGGAGTGGACATGGGATGATTACTCGTAGCGGAGCCCGTCGACCGGAGAGAGCTTCGAGGCGGCGCGGGCCGGGTAGAGGGTGGCGATGGTGCAGATGAGCAGCGCCGCCGCGGCGACCATCGCATAGTCGGAGCCGTTCACGTTCACGGGCAGCCGGTCGATGTAATAGACGTCGGGGTCGAGCCGGACGCCGAACCAGGACAGGCCCGTGCAGGCCGCGAGCGCGGTGCCGACACCGTAGACGGTGCCGATGGCGCCGATGATGACGCCCTCGAGCATGAAGACGCGCATCACGGCGTTGTCGGAGGCCCCGAGCGCCTTGAGGACGGCGATCTCCTTGCCCTTCTCCGTCACCATGAGGAGCAGCGTGCAGACGATGCAGAAGCTCGCGACGGCGATGGCGATGGACAGGATGATGAACGTCGCGATCTTCTCCAGCTTGAGCGCGCTGAAGAGGTTCTTGTTCATCTCCATCCAGTCGCGGACGCGGAGCTCCGGAGGCGGCTTGCCTCCCTCCGGCGGCGGCTCGTCCAGCGCCGCGCTCGCGGCGATCGCCGCCTCCACGGCCGGGCGGACCTCCTGCACCCGCTCGGGATCCGGGACCCGGATGTCGATGTGGGTGATCTTGTCCTCGAGGCTGAAGAACTTCTGCGCCTCTTCCATCAAGACGTACGCGTGCGTGACGTCGTACTCGTACATGCCGCTATAGAAGATCGCCGCGACGCGGAACCTGCGGGAGCGCGGCATGACGCCGGTGGGACCGAGCTCGCCCATGGGCGACAGGAGGGTCACCTCGTCCCCGACGAGCACGTGGAGCGACTTCGCGAGCTCGCGGCCGATGATGACGCCGGGGTACACGCGCGTCTGCTGCTTCAGGATGTCGCGCACCGACGGGTCGACGTCCGACGGCTGGCGGAAGTCCGGCCCCTTGAAGTACGGCTCCCCGCCGGGGCCCCGGCCGATGATCTCCTCGGGAGGCAGGCTCGTCAGCTTCTCGGGGTCGCGCAGGTAGTCGAAGCTGCCGACCTCGATGTTCTTGGCGAGGTCGATGACCTGTCCGATGGTGTCCGGATCGATGCCGCGGACGAGGGCGCCGGCGGTGTTCGAGGCGCTGGAGCCCATCGCCTCGCCCGCCACGACGGGCGTCGCGGCGGCACCGTAGGGCGCGAGCGCGACGCGCACCTTGGTGAGCTTGTCGTCCCAGTCGCCGAAGCCGCCGGGGCGGGAGACGTCGACGACCATGTGCGCGTTGTTGCCGAGGATCTTGCGCTTCAGGTCGGCGCCGAAGCCGCCCATGATGCTCGTCACCGAGCACAGGGCGCACGAGCTGACGCCGACCCCGGCCATCGACAGGACCGAGATCACCGTGAGGAAGCCGCTCTTCGAGGCGCGCACGTGGCGCGCGCCGACGTAGGGGACGAAGCTCCGGCGCTCGAGGGTGTCGAGGATGATCGGCAGCAACGCCGACAGCACGAAGAACAGGAAGACGACGCTCGAGATGACGGCGGTGAAGCGGATGACCTGGTCGGTGGCGTTGACCGACGCGAGCCGCCCCGTGGGCATCCTGGCCGTGAGCGCCGCCGTCACCCCGAACGTCACGCCCACGAGCGCGCCCCACCACCAGAGGAGCGCGCGGAATAGACCTTTCCGGACAGGGCGGCTCCCGGCGAAGGCGTAGCCCATGCCCACGCCGACCAGGGCGCCTCCGAAGATCCACTTGGAAGTCGGCTGGATGGGCAGGACCGCGCCCCAGAGGACGACGATCGCGAGCGCGGTGAGCAGGGACGCCGCGCCGAGCGTCCTGAGCACCTTGCGGGCCGTCAGCCCGCGAGCGCCGAAGAGCGAGGCGGTGTCCGTTCGGGCCCGTACCAACCGAAGGACGCCCCCCACGATCAACCCGGCCACGAGCGCCCCTATCCGCGCGGCGTTCGTGGAGAAGAAGGCGGCGATGAGCCCGAAGGTCTTCGAGCGCTCGCCGGACGCGAAGAACGTGAGCGCGAGCAAGCTGACGCCCACGGCCGCGCACACGAGCCCGATGCGCGTGACCGTGGGCCGCCGCGGCTCCAGCTCCCCCTTCTGGCCGAAGCGGGTATGGCCGCGCCAGACGAGCAGGAGGACGCCCAGCGCGACGGCGGCGAGGAGCGCGATCTGTAGCGGCTTCGAGAGCTCTGTCACGTGTCGGTCTCGGGGCGGAGCAGGGGGAATAGGATGACGTCGCGGATCGACGTCGCGCCGGTGAGGAGCATCGTCAGCCGATCGATCCCCATGCCGAAGCCCGCCGTGGGCGGGAGGCCGTGCTCCAGGGCGCGGACGTAGTCGGCGTCGTAGTCCATCGTCTCCTCCTCGCCCCGGGACTTCTTGGCGACCTGCGCGCGGAAGCGCGCGTCCTGGTCCTCGGGATCGTTGAGCTCGCTGAAGGCGTTGCAGAGCTCGCGGCCGTCGATGAAGAGCTCGAAGCGGTCGACCAGCGCAGGGTCGCTGTCCTTCTTGCGCGCGAGCGGCGAGACCTCGAAGGGGTAGTCGATGATGAAGACAGGGATGCTCTTGTCGCCCGCCTCGGTGCGGTAGTCCCTCGTGAGGAACGGCTCCACCACGTACTCGTAGGCGGAGAAGACGAGCTCCCCGGGCGACTCGCACTTCTTCGCGCCCGCGCGGAAGTTCGTCCAGTCGATCTCCCGCCCGCTCGCCTTCGCCGCCTTCGCCCACTCCTTGATGGGGGCGTCGTCCGCGGCGATGCGCTGCGGGACGTCGGCCGGCAGGCCCGACTTCGAGAGGGCGCGGGCGATCCCCTCGGCCATGGGGACGCGCGCGAAGCGCTCGAGCGAGTACGTGCGCTGCGCGGTCCACGCCGCGTGCTCGGCCGGGAGCCGCTCGGCGAGCCGGGCGTCGACGTGGCGGAGCATCGCCTCGGTCCCGTCCATCAGGGTCTCGTACGTCGCGTACGCCTGGTAGTACTCGATCATCGTGAACTCGGGGTTGTGCCGCGTCGACAGTCCCTCGTTCCGGTAGCAGCGGGCGATCTCGTAGACGCGCTCGAAGCCGCCGACCACGAGCCGCTTCAGGAAGAGCTCGGGCGCGATGCGCAGGAAGAGCTCGAGGTCGAGCGCGTTGTGGTGGGTCTTGAACGGCTTCGCCGTCGCGCCGCCGACGAGCGTGTGCATCGTCGGGGTCTCGACCTCGAGGAAGCCGCGCGCGTCGAGGAACTCGCGGAGCGCGGCGACGATCGCGCTGCGGGCGCGGAAGACCCCCGCGACGTGCGGGTTGGCCACGAGGTCGACGTACCGCATGCGGTAGCGCGACTCGACGTCCTTGAAGCTCGTCTTGGTCGGCAGCGGGCGGTAGGCCTTCGTGAGCAGCCGGAGGCGCTCGGCGCGGATCGAGAGCTCGCCCTTCTGCGTCGCCATCGCGACGCCGCGAGCCTCGATGAAATCGCCGAGGTCGATGTCCTCGAGCCGCTCGAACTCGGCGAGGCTGCCCTGCTCGCAGTAGAGCTGGAGCTCGCCGGTGCGGTCGCGCAGCCGGACGAACGTGACGCCGCCGAACGAGCGCACGAAGAGCACCCGGCCAGCGACGCGGAACGGGAGCGGCTCGACGCGCGCCGGATCGTACCGGTCTGCCGCCGGCCGGTCCGGCGCCGCGCCCTCGGCCTTCGGCTCGGCCGCGGCCCGCGCGCCGTCGAAGCGCGCGCGGACGGCCGCGAGCTCGGTGAGCGGCTCGCCCGCCGTGACGTCGTTGGCGAACGGATTCTCGCCGCGATCGCGGAGGCGCGCCGCCTTCGCCTTGCGGGTCGCGATCAGCGTCTCCTCGGCGCGCGCGGCCTCGGCGGCCTCCTTCACGAGCCGCTCGGCCTTCCTGTCGTTCGGCCTGTCTTTTTGCTGGCTCACTGAGCGTCGTCCTCCGAGAGCGAGCCGCCCTTCCGGAGCGAGCCGCCCGCCGCGGCGAGCAGGTAGGCCTCGATGAAGCCCTCGAGATCGCCGTCGAGCACGGCGTCCACGTCGGTGGCCTCGGTGGAGGTGCGGACGTCCTTGACGAGCCGGTACGGCGCGAGGACGTAGTTCCTGATCTGGCTGCCGAAGTTGATGGCGCTCTTCGAGGCGTTGTAGGCCTGGACCTCGGCCTCCCGCTTCTGGAGCTCCATCTCGTACAGCTTCGCCTTGAGGACCTTCATCGCCATCGCGCGGTTCTGGTGCTGGCTGCGCTCGGCGCGGCAGACGATGTTGAGGCCGGTCGGGATGTGCCGCAGACGAACGGCCGTCTCGACCTTGTTCACGTTCTGCCCGCCCTTGCCGCCGGCGCGCATCGTCGTGATCTCGATGTCCTTCTCGTTCACCTGGATGTTGATCTCGTCGTCGCTGTCCGGGGTGACCTCGACGGCGGCGAACGCTGTCTGACGCGTGTGATCGGCGTTGAACGGGCTCATCCGGACGAGCCGGTGGACGCCGGCCTCGGAGCGGAGGTAGCCGTAGGCGGCGTCGCCGCCCACCGTGAAGGTGACGGCGTCGATGCCGGCCTCGTCCCCGTCCTGGTAGTCGATGATCTCCGTCTTGTAGCCCCGGCGCTCGCAGAAGCGCAGGTACATGCGGAGGAGCATGGACGCCCAGTCCTTCGCGTCGGTGCCGCCGGCCCCCGGGTGGATGCTGACGATGGCGTTCCCGCGGTCGGCGGGGCCGGCCAGCATGCGGTCGAGCTCGGCCTTGCGCAGGCGCGCGGCGATCGTGTCGGCCTGCGCGTCGGCGTCGGCGATGACGCCCTCGTCGCCCTCGGCAGCGCCGAGCTCGAGGTACTCCGCGAGATCCTCGATCTCGCGGCCGAGCTTCTGCGCCATCTCGAGCTTCGACTCGACCTGGGCGCGCTTGCGGAGGACGGCTTGGGCTTTTTCCTGATCGTTCCAGAACCCGGACGACAGCGTCGTCTGGGTCAGATCCTGGAGCATCCGTTCGAGCTTGGGGACGTCAAAGATGCCCCCTTAGCGCCTCAAAGCGCCGTTTGATGTCCAGGACTTTCTCGCGGGTCTCGGAGAGCATGGCGGGGGATCTATTCGATCCGGGCGGCGATCGCCAGGAGAGACCGCCGCGCGTGAACGGACGCCAGCGTCCCCCGCCCGGGGCGCTGGCGAGGCGCTCCTCGACGCAGCGCACGCAGCGCACGCAGCGCACGCAGCGCACGCAGCGCACGCAGCGCACGCAGCGCGTGGGCGTGGCCGCCCGCTCCTCACGCGGGCGTCGGCGCGGGGGCAGACCTCTGGAAGGCGCGACGGATCGCGGGCCAGACACGCCGGGATCCCCGCGCGCCGAGCGGTTGCCGGAGCGCGTCCTTGATGGCCTTCATGGTGACCTCGGGAGGCGACGCCGGGCTGCTCAGCGCGCGGTCGAGGTAGCGTCCCAGGAGCTCCGTCAGGGCGATGGCGGTGACCGCGTTGGAGAAGAGGCCGGCCACGGGGATGAGGCCGAGCGTGAAGTTGGCGAAGAGCCGCACGGCCGCGCCGCCCCAGATGATCTTGCTCACCTGCAGCCACGGGGCCTCGAGGAGCGGGACGCCCCGGTGCCGTGTCATCGACACGGAGAAGCAGTATTGAATGGGAACCACGATCAACTCATCTGCACCTGGGATGGGCTGCGTGACGAAGCTCGTCACTGCGGCCACGGCAGAATACGCGTTGGTCATGCGGCGGGTCTTCGCGTCCATCGACGGTATATACGGCGCAGAGCCAGCTGCCGGGAGGTCGGGACGAGCCTGTCGGCCCGGGGCGCCGCGCGCCAGATCGAGCGCAGATCACGCCCGACCTGGACGAAGCAGGGGAGTCTCCGCGCGCCTCGGTGTCTTCAGGATCTGGCGGTCTCCGCGAGAGGCGGACAACAGGGGATCTCCCCGACGAGCGGGAGCGACCTGCGCGTCGAGCTACCGAGGGCACAGGGATCGCCGTCCTCTCTCCCGCGCTCGCGGCGCGTCGGCCTCTTCCTCTGCAGAGCCGCCGGCGCTCTCCAGCGCCGCCGGCGCTACGGATCGAGCCCCTCCCGGCACGCGACCCTGAGCTCGGCGAGCGCGGCGACGAGCGACTCCCGCTCGCTCCGCCACGCCGGAGAGTCGTCCTCGGCGTCGCGCCGGCGGAGGTGCTCGCGCGCCTCGTCCCAGAGCGGGCGGGGAGGCTCCTCTGCGGGCACGCGCTGGCGCAGGGCGTCCACGAGGCGGAGCACGCGCTCGACGCGCGTCAGCGCCTCGCCGAGCGGCACTTCGCCCGCCTTGCAGCGCCGGAGCAGGCCGCACTCGTAGCTGCTGCACACGGCGAAGCGCGTCTCGTAGACGGTGCATTTCCGGTCGCGGTGGCAGGGGCACGGCAGCCTGAAGGCGTCGTGGTACTGGTTGCAGGCGAGCGGCAGGCGCAGCTTGTCCGCGAGCGGGAGCTCTTGCTCCTCGAGCGGCGCGACGTCGAAGAGCAGCCCCGTGCAGCAGAGGCCGCACGCGGTGCAGAGGTCCGAGCCGCTCGGCCGCGCCTCGGGGGCGTCGCTCGCTGGGGGAGAGCTCACCCGTCTCGATTGGCACGCTCGCGGCGGGGCGTCGAGCCGGGAGGCGGGCGGGCGCGGCGCGCCCGACGTGCCCGGAGGCAGGCACGGGCGCGCGCACGTCGGCGAGCGAGCCTCAGTACACGATCTGCGAGTAGGGACAGCGCGCCTGGATCTCCTCGACGTCGCACGGCTCGGGCGGCATGCAGTTGAAATACTCCGGGCAGCTCGCGTCCTGCTCGCAGCCACAGCCGCACGCGTTCCCGAAGTAGTCCGTATTTTCAGGGCAGATGAAGTCGATGACCTGGCACTGCTCCGGGCTGTCGGCCACGTAGCTGCGCCACCACTCGGCCTCCGGGTCGCACGCGCAAGCGCGCTCGGTGCACGCGATGGCGCCGTCGGCCGTGCACGTGCATGTGTTGCAGCCGTCGGGGGACGGGAACGACTCGCCCGGCTTGTAGTCGATGCCATCCTGGGTGCAGCCCTCGGCGCAGAAGACGTCCGTGCAGATGAGGTTGCCGTCGGCGTCGCACGTGCAGCTGTTGCAGCCGTCGTTCGCCGGGAACTCCGCCCCAGGCTCGCACCCGTGGCACGCGATCTTGGTGCAGCCGACGTTGCCGCTGCCGGAGGGGTCGCACGTGCACGTGTTGCAGCCATCCGAGGCGGGGAAGGACGCGCCGGGGGGATGGTCGACGCCGTCGTAGGTACAGCCGGCGGCGCACGCCACGTCGGTGCACGCGACCGCCCCATCCTCGTTGCAGAAGCAGGTGTTGCATCCGTCCCCGTCCGGGAACGAGTCGCCAGGGTCGTGGACGACCCCCTCCCACTCGCAGGTGGTCCCGCCACCCACGACGTTGATGTTGCAGCCCGCGAGCGCGCCCGCGGAAGCGAGGGCAGCGAACGAGAGCAGGCCGCTGACGTGGAACCAAGAAAGACGGTGGGCTGTCATGGGATTCGCTCCTGTGCCAGAGAATGCCAGCGCGACGCCCGGAGGAACCTGCCTCCGCGGCGCGGTGGAAGGCGCTGGGACCCGGGAAAGAAAGGACCGTGCCAGACGCACCCGGCGGCGCTCGGCGTGCGGCCAGCGGCGAGGCGCTCGCCGCCCCGCGCGCTCCGCGGCTCCGCGGAGCGCGCCCTCAGCTCGCCGCCTCGCCCTCCGGATCCTCGAGGACGATCTCGCGCAGGTGGTCGAGCCCGACCGACCCGGAGCCGATCACCCTGGCGTGGAACGCCTTCAGGTCGAAGGCCTCACCCTGCCGGCGCCGGAGCTCCTCGCGCAGCTCCAGGACGACCCGCTCACCCACCTTGTAGCAGATCGCCTGCCCCGGCCAGCCGAGGTAGCGCGTCGCCTCGCTGTGGGCGTGCTCCAGCGTGAGGAAAGCCCGGCGGTGAAGGTACTCGACGGCGGTCTCGTAACTCCATGGCTCCCCGGCGTGGAGCGGGGCGTGCGAGGGGATCGGCAGATCGAGGTGCATGCCGATGTCGAGCACGACGCGGTAGGCGCGCGTGAGCTTGCCCGAGAGCATCCCGAGCACGTACTCCGGGCGCTCGAAATACCCGAGCTCGTACATCAGTTGCTCGGCGTAGAGCGCCCACCCCTCGGCGTGACCGGAGTTCGTCACCAGGAAGCGATGGAGCCGGCTCAGCCGGTCCTCGAGGTGCACCTGGAGCCCGCACTGCAGGTGATGGCCGGGAAAGCCCTCGTGGTACGCGATGGTGATCTCCTCGTAGAGCGGGAACTCGCGCTTCGCGCCCGGGGCGTACCAGACGGTGCCGGGCCGCTTGAAGCCGTCGCTCGGGGGCACGTAGTACGCGCCGAGCGCGCCGCCCGGCGGGGCCATCTTCACCTCGATCTGGCGGATGGGCGCCGGGATGTCGAAGTGGACGCCGTCAAGCTCGGCGAGCGCCCGCCGCTGGCGCTCGGACATGATGCGGAGGAACTCGTCCGCATCATGCGCGCACCGCGCCGGGTCGGTCGTGAGCCGCTCGATCACCTCGGGCAGCGACGCGCCCGGGAGGATCTCGTCCGCGAGGCGGACCATCTGGGCCTCAATGGCGTGCACCTCGGACCAGCCCCATGCGTACGTCTCGATGGGGTCGATGCTCGCCCCGAGGAAGCGGCGCGAAAGGCGCAGGTAGCGCTCCCGCCCCACCGCGTCCACGGCGCGGGCGCTGGGCAGGTAGGTCTGCTCCAGGTACCCGGCGAGCGCGCCGAACGCGGCGCGCGCCCGCTCGGCCCCGGCGGCGAGGCGCTCGCGGCCAGCGCCCACGGCGAAGCCGGACGCCTCGTAGGCGGCCGGCAGCGTGAGGAAAAACGACGCCTCGCCCGCCTGGTAACGCGCCTGCTCGATGACGGCGACCACCTGGCGACGCGCGACGACCTGGCCCGTCCGGCGCCCCTCCTCCAGCGACGCGCGGTAGCTGTCGCAGGCGTGCGGCAGGCCCTCGAGGCGCGACGCGACCGCGTCCCAGCCGGCGGCGCTCCCGAGATCCATGAGGTCGAAGACCATCCGGAGGTGCTGGAACGGCGACTCGATGTTGTTCAGATCGCGCAGGTGCTCGCCGTGGCGGAAATCGTCGAGCCGCTCGTCCAGGTAATCGGCCATGACACGGCGTGCGAGGCGCCCCCACCGCGCCTCTGGCCCGCGAGGAGGCGGCAGCGACCGGAGCCGCTCGCGGAAGGACGCGAGCGTGGAGGCCCAGTCCGCGGCGCCCGCCGGGCTCCAGTCGTTCCAGGCGCCCTCGTCGCACGAGATGCCTGCCAGGGTGGCGTGAGCGGGGCAGCGGGCGGCGAAGGCTTCGACGAACTCGTCGCTCAGGGCGAAGATCGGATCGCGCGCGTCGTGGTTGTGTTTCACCGCGACAGCATATGCGGCCACGCCTGAATTTTCTCCGTGCGCGCGAGACGATCCGGCGGGTCTTCGTTACGCTTGGTGGAGGGAGACCGCTCACGCGCGGCGCCCCGGGGAGCGACATGAACCACCGCAGCCTGCCAGGCGAGCTCCATGACGACGACCGGCGCCCCGGCGCCGCTCCTCCCGCGCGCCCCCATCCCCCGCGGCGGCCCGTCTGGCCGCGCCTCGCCGGGCTCGTCGCGGCGGCGGCGCTGGCGGCGCTCGGCTGCGGCGCCGGCTCCTCCGGCCAGCACGCGAGCGCGGCGTCGCGGGAGGCCGCCGCGATGACGCCGGCCCAGATCGCGGCGCGCGCCACGCCGGCGGTCGTCACGATCCGCGGCGACGGCTCGCTGGGGGCAGGCTTCCTCGTCCGCGAGGACGGGTGGATCGCGACGAATTTCCACGTCATCGCCGGGATGCCGGACCTCCAGGTGGTCCTCTGGGATCAGAGCGAGCACCCGGTGCTCGAGGTGCTCGCGTTCGACGAGGATCGGGACCTCGCGATCGTCCGGATCCACGCGCCGCGGAGGCTCCCGCTGCTGCCCCTCGGCGACAGCGGCGCGGTCCGCCCGGGCGATCCGGTCGTCGCGATCGGCCACCCGCTCGGCCTCGCCGACACCGTGTCGAACGGCCTCGTGAGCGCGGTGCGCGTGGTCGACCCCGCGCTCACGTTGCTGCAGATCTCCGCGCCGATCGCCCCGGGCTCCTCGGGCGGGCCGCTGTTCAACGAGCGGGGCGAGGTGATCGGCGTCGCCGCCGCGGTCGCGACGCAGGGGCAGAACCTCAACTTCGGCGTGCCCGCGGCCTACCTCAAGAAGCTGCTGGTGCACCCGGATCCCGTCCCGCTCTCGACGTTCGCGGCCGAGACGGCCGACGAGGAGCCGTCGCTCCCGGCGGTCAAGCGCTCGGTGCCCCACCACGCGCTCTCGCTGCTCCGCGGGTGCACGGAGGGCGACCTCCTCGTGCTGGCGCGGACGATGGACGGCGCGATCCAGGTCGGCTCGCCGCTCTACAACGAGGGAGATTTCGCTTCCTGCTATCACATCTACGAGGGCGCCGCGCTCGACATGGAGCGCCGGCTCGGCGCCGCGTGCAGGGGCCCGAAGCAGGCGCTCGCCGAGGGCCGCCGCAAGGCCGCCAGGCTCGACGACAACGCCGCCCAGGCCTGGGCGATGCGCGACGCCTTCGACGGTCTTCTCGATGTGATCTTGCGCAAGGTCCACGGCGACGCGGAGTGAGCGGCGCCTGATCGCGGCGCGCTCGTCGGCGAGCGCTCGGCGCTGGTCGGCGAGCGCTCGGCGCTGGTCGGCGAGCGCTCGGCCATCGCTCCAGCGCCGGGCGCGTGCGCGCCGCGGCCCTGGAGCGCAGCCAGCCGCCGCTAGTCGAGGTGAGCCGGCGCCGGCCGGCCCCCCTCGTGCGCGACCGCGGCGCGCGCCGCAGCGCCGTGGTGCCCCGCGTGCCCCGCCGCGACCATCCCATCGCCCGCCGGAGCGACGCCGCCATCCCCCGCCCCGCCAGGCGCGCCCTGGTCGTCGCTGCCCCGCATGAAGGGCAGGACCCGCTTCAGCCACGACGAGACGTCGTCGAAGAGCGAGTAGGCCACCGGGGTCGCGAGCAGCGTCAGGAGGAGCGCCAGCGTCTGCCCGCCGATGATCACGAAGCCGGTCGCGCGGTTCGTCCCGGAGCCCGCGCCGCTCGAGGCGACGAGCGGGATCATGCCGGCCACGAACGCGAGCGTGGTCATGAGGATCGGCCGGAGCCTGTCGCGGTTCGCCTCCAGGATGGCCTGCGCCCGCGGCAGGCCGTGCTCGCGCAGCTTGATGGTGTGATCGATCTGGAGGATCGAGTTCTTCTTCACGACGCCGAACAGCACGACGATGCCCAGCAGCGAGAAGATGTTGAGCGACTGGCGGAAGATGATGACCGCCAGGAACGCGAACGGCACCGTCAGCGGCAGCGACAGGAGGATCGTGATCGGGTGCAGCCACGACTCGAACTGCGCCGCGAGCACGAGGTACATGAAGACCAGCGAGAGGAGGAGGGCGACCATGAAGCTCTTCATCATCTTGACGAGCTCCTTCGACGCGCCGACCGGGCCGGCGGAGTAGCCGGAGGCGAGGTTCATCTGCGCCGTGGCCTTGTCGAGCTCCTGGACGATGGTCTGCTGCGAGTAGCCCGCCTCGAGGTTGGCCGTCAGCATGATCTGCCGCTGGCGGTTGTACCGCTCGATGCGCGACGGGCCCGTCCCCTCGGAGAACGTCACCACGTTGTCGAGCGTGACCGCGCCGAGCTTGGTCGACGGCACCGTGATCTTCGCGAGGCCCTCCTTGTCGGAGCGGAAGCTCGGCAGCGCGCGCGCGCGCACCTCGTACTGCTCCCCGCCCTCGTTGTAGGTCGACACCTTGTACCCGCCCACGAGCAGGCGCAGGGTGCTGGCCACGTCGCCGACCTGCACGCCGAGATCGGCGGCCTTCTTGCGATCGATGAGCACCCGGATCTCCGGCTTGCCGACGAGCAGCGTCGTGTCCGGGTCGACGACGCCCGGCATCGCCTTCAGCTTCTCGAGCAGCGCGCCGGAGTACTGGCCGATCCGCTGGAGGTCGGGGCCCTGGATCTGGTAGGCGATCTGGACGTTCTGGCCGCCGGAGAAGGCGGGCACGGGGCCGATGCTCCCCCGGAGCTTCTCCGCGTCGATCTTCGGCTTGAGCTCTCGCCGGGCGCGATCGATGAGGTCCTGCTGCGACAGATCGCGCTCGCTCGCCGGCTTCAGCTTCACGTAGATGCTGGCGACGTTCGGCGTCTTCTGCGGGTCGTCGCCGATCGTCGTCAGCGTGTAGAGCACGCCCGGGAGCTTCTCGAGATCCGTCGCGAGCCGCGTGGCGATGACGCGCGTCCCGTCGAGGCTCACGCCCTCGGGCGCGCGCATGGTGACCTGGAACTGCGACTCGTCCTCGATCGGGAGGAAGTTGAACTTCGCGAGGCCGCCCAGCACCGGGATCGAGACCAGCGCCAGGAGCGAGGCGAGCACGATCACCCAGCGGTGCGCCATCGACCAGCGGAGGAGCGCCATGTACGTGCGCTCGATCGGCCCGTAGAAGCGAGACTCCTTGGAGCTGTGCGCGTCGTGCTTCTCCGGCTTCTTCAGCCACCGCGCCGACAGCATCGGCGTCAGGGTGAAGCTCACGATCAGCGACACCAGGATCGAGAACGCCATGGTGAGGCCGAACGAGTTCAGGAACCGGCCGACGATGCCGCTCATGAACGCGACCGGGAGGAACACCGCGATCAGCGAGAGCGTCGTCGCGAGCACGGCGGGGCCGATCTCCCGCGTGCCCTGGAGCGCCGCCTCCCACGGGCTCACGCCCTTCTCCTCGATCCAGCGGTAGCAGTTCTCGAGGACGACGATCGCGTCGTCGATCACGATGCCGACCGCCAGGGTCAGCGCGAGGAGCGTGATCCCGTTGAGCGTGAAGCCCGCCACCTTCATCAGGGCGAAGGTGGAGATGATGCTCGTCGGGATCGCGATCGCGGAGATGAGCGTGCTGCGCGCGTTCGCGAGGAAGAGCGCGACGATGATCGCGGCGAGCAGCGCGCCGAGCACGAGGTGCTCCTTCACCGCGTTGACCGAGTTCTTGATGAACTCCGACTGATCGCGCGCGATGACGATCTCGTAGCCCTGGGGGAGGCGCTTCTCGACCTCGCTGATCCTCGCCTTGAGCCCGTCGATGACCTCGACGGTGTTCGTCCCGCTCTGCTTGCGGATGCTGAGGAGCACGGCGGGGTTGAGGCCGCGGAAGCCGGCCGACTCCTGCTCCGCCATGCCGTCCTGGACCTCCGCGACGTCGCCGAGCCGGACGGAGTAGCCGTCGCGGTTCGCGAGCACGATGTCCTCCATCTGCTCGACCGATTGCACGCGGCCGCGCGTCCGAAGGGTGAGCGCCCTGCCGCCTTGCTCGATGCGTCCGGCCGGGATCTCGACGTTCTGGCTCGCCAGCGCCTGGGCCACGACGCCGCCCGTCAGCGAGTACTTCTCGAGCTTCTCCGGATCGATCCAGACGTTGATCTGGCGGCTCCGGCCGCCGATGACGAGCACCTGGCCGACGCCGGCGAGCGACTCCAGCTCGCGCCGCAGCGTCTTGTCGGCGAACTCGGTCACCTCGCGGACGTCCGCTTTCTGGGACGAGACGGCGAGCGTGAGGATCGGGGCGGCGTCCGGGTCCATCTTGCTCACGATCGGCGGCTCGATGCCCTCCGGGAGCTCCGCGAGGACGCTCTCGACCTTGTCCCGGACCTCCTGCGCGGCCACGTCGACGTCCTTCTCGAGCTGGAAGCCGATCATGACCTGGCTCAGCCCCTCGACCGAGACCGAGCGCAGCTCGTCGATGCCGCTGACGGTGTTGACCGCGGACTCCAGCTTGTCGGAGATCTCCGTCTCCACCTCCTCGGGCGCGGCCCCGGGGAGGACCGTCGTCACGACGATGAACGGGAACTCCACCTTCGGGAAACGATCCACGCCGAGGCCGAAATACGAGAACGCCCCGAGCACCGTGAGGAGCAGGACGATCACCGTGGCCAACACCGGCCTACGGATGCAGATTGCCGCGAGCCATTGCATGGTCGCTACCTTTCTTCAGTGATGAGACGCCGGTGCGCAGGGCTCACTGCGCCGCCGCGACCTCGATGCCGTCCGCCAGCTGGTCCACCTTGTCGATCGCGACCTCTTCGCCCTCGGTGAGCGGACCGATGACCTCGACGAGACCCTCGATCTTGCGGCCGGTCTTCACCAGCCGCTCGGTCACGCGGTCGCCCGACCGCACGAACACGCGCGCGCTCGTCCCGGAGGTGCCGACCGCCGCCTCGGGCACGAGGAGCGACGTTCTTGACTCGCCGGTCAGCGTCAGCTGACCCTGCGCGAAGAAGCCGGGACGGAGCTTCCCCTCGCTGTTGTCGAACTCGGCCTCGACGGGCAGCGTGCGCGAGGACTCCTTGAGGCTCGCGCCGATGCGCTTCACGACGCCCGGGAACAGGCGACCGGGGAACGCGGCGACCGAGACGCTGACGGGCTTGCCCACCTCGATGTGCGCGATGTCCCCCTCGGGCACGTCGATGCGGAGCCGCAGCGGGTTGTCGCGGACCACGACCGCGACGACGCGGCCCGGGCTCGCGAACTCGCCGACGCTGATCCGCTTCTCGGAGACGGCGCCGTCGAAAGGCGCCCGCACGGTCGTGTCGGAGACCGACTTCGAGGCGAGCCCCGCCTGCGCCTGCGCGGACGTGAGCGAGGCGACCGTCGCGCGGATGCCGTTGACCGCGGCGTCGTACTGCGCGCTCGCGTTCTGGGCCTGCGTGCGCGCCGCGTCCCAGGTCGACTGGGCGACAGCGCCCTGGTCGTAGAGCTGCTTCACGCGCTCGGCCTCGGACTTCGCGAGCTCCATGCTCTGCTTCGCGGCCCGGACCTCCGGCACCTGGTCGGGATCGATCCCCTTCGGCGACGCCCCGTCGGGCAGCGCGAGCCTGGCGCGGGCCTGCGCGACGGCGGCGGAGGCCGCCTGCGACTGGAGCGCGGCGTTGCGCGCGTCGAGCACGACGAGCGGGTCGCCCTTCTTGACCCGGGAGCCCACGTCGACCTCGACGCTCAGGACCGAGCCGGCGACCTGCGTGGCCACCTCGCTGGTCTCGTCGGCGACGAGGGTGCCGCTGATGTCGAGCGTCTGCGCGAGCGGGCGCGCGGTCACCTTGTCGAAGCGCACGGCGGGCTTCTCGCGGGGCGCCGCTGTGTCGCGCGCCGGCGACGGCTGCGTGCCCGCGTCCGAACGGCGGCAGGCCGCCAGCGTGGGCGCCGCGAGCGCCGCGAGCAGCGCCGCGATGACGGCGGCGCGAGAGTGGTTCGAGGCGGCGCTACGAGCGCCGAAGGCCCTTCGAGCAATACGGCGCTCGGGTCCGCAAGGAGGATGTGTCATGGGGAGTCCGCCCGGTTTTTTGCCAGCGCCTGCCGGTGCGGTCCAGGAGCAAAGCCGGCGGGCACCACAGTAGGGCGCTGACCGGCCGGTCATCAAGGGGGTGATCCTCGCAATGTCTGCGTCCTCCTCGCACTTCGTGCCGCCATGCACGAGGAAAACGTGCTTCGCAATGTGCTCGGGGTTGTCTCGGCCGGCAACCGGCAATGAATCGGTAAGGTGAACGGCCGGTCATCTTCCTGAAAGACAGCCCGGAACCAAGGCGCCAGGCGCCCTGCGGACGAGCGCCGCGTCCTCCACGGATCGGACGGGGGTCGCGCCTCGGAGCAGGTTCGATTCACCGTGGCGGGAATACCGTCACAGAATAATTCAATACGAGCAAAATCGACTGCTCCGGAGAGGGGTCGAGTCCGTCAGCCGCGGGAGGTGTCCAGGGGCGGGGCGGCGACTCAGCGCCACGGATCGAAGGCGTCGCGGAGCGCGGGGCCCGCGAGCTCGGCGAGGAAAGGGTCGAGCGCGCAGAGCGCGTCGAGCCAGGCGACGTCGGTGGCCGAAACGGAGGGCTCCTGGGCGAGGCTCGCGAGCCGGCGAGCGCGGGTCGCGTGGGCGCGGGCGCGCGCTTCCGCATAGGGGACCATCTCCCCGACGGACATCATGAACGCCCAGTCGCTCGATTGAAGGAGGAGGAGCTCGCGAATGGCCTGGTCCAGCGCGCGGCCGGGCAGGCCGACCGCGTCGCGGCAACGCGACAGCGCGCCGAGCACCGCGCGCTCGGCGTGGTGGGCGTGGCGCCAGAGGCGCGCCGCGCTCGGGCCGGTCCAGAACGCGCCGTACCCGCCTTCGCCCCACGAGGAGGCGGCGGGCTCGACGACCGCCGCGGGCGGGTGGCGCTCGAGGTATGCGCCCAGCGCGATCGGCACAGCGCGCTCCGAGGCCGCGAGGCGCCGCAGGGCGTGCTCGAGGAACTCGGGACCTTCGAGCCACCAGTGGCCGAAGAGCTCGGCGTCGTACGGGGCGACGAGGATGGGCGGGGCCGGCGCCCCGCGGATCGACCCGAGCGCGGCCTCGCGGCGGGCCACGAACGCCGCGGCGTGCGCGCGCGCCTGCGCGGACGCGCGGGCCGGGTCGTAAGGCGCCTTGTCGGGGCCGGGTCCGGTCACGCGGTGGAGCTTGAGACCGGTCATGAGCCGGACGCCGTCGGGGCCGATCTCGCCGTCGAGCTCGCGCTCGGGCAGATCGAGCCCGACGTCGCGGTAGAACTCGCGGTAGGCCGGGTGTCCCGGGTAGCCGACGTCGCGCGACCAGACCTCGCGGGCGCTGTCGCGATCGCGCCCGAAGCAGGCGACGCCGGAAGGCGAGAGGACGGGGACGGCGGCGTTGGCGGGCGCGGGCGGCGCGGCGAGCGTGAGGGCGTGGGCGTCGAGCACGGTGAAGCGGACGCCGGCCGCCGCGAGATCGGCGTCGATGGGCGGCGCGTAGGCGCACTCGGGCAGCCAGAGGCCGCGAGGCGCCGGCGCGCCGGTGAGGGCCGCGAAAGCGCGGCGGCCGAGCCGGAGCTGCGCCCGGATCGACGCGGGCGTGGGGAGCAGGCCGGGCAGGTAGGCGTGCGTCGCGGCCGTGGTGAGGAGCTCGAGGCGCCCCGCCGCGGCGTGGCGGACCAGGGCGCCCGGGACATCGCCGCCCAGCGCCTCCCAGGCGCGCGCCGCGTCGGCGAGCCGCGCGCGGTAGGACGCGGCCGCCGGCGCAAAGCCGCTCCCGGCGAAGCGGGCCTCGACCCGGGCGGCGAGCGCGGTGAGCCGGCGGAGGTGATCCTCGAAGCGACGGAGGAGCAGTTTGTCGCGCAGCATCGCGAGGAGCGGCGGCGAGATGGAGAGGGTCAGCGGGGCGGCGACGCGATCGGCGGCGAGGCGATCGAGGACTCCGAGCAAGGGGAGGTAGCACTCCCAGAGGGCCTCGAAGAGCCAGCGCTCCTCCAGCGAGCGGGCGTGCTCGGGGTGGCGCACGTACGGCAGGTGGGCATGGAGGACGAGCGCGACGTAGCCCGGCATGGAGCGCTGGGCGGCGGGAGACCGCCGGCAGGCCTCCGATCTGGCACGGACACGCCGGCGCGAGAAGCGCGGGGCGGTCTCGGCGTCGGAGCGCCCGGGAGCGCCCGTGCGCTTCCGGCCTCCGTGCGCCTCAGCGGTCCTTGAGCTCCGCCCCGAGATCCGCGCCGAGGCGCGCGGCCTCGCGCGCGTCACCGGGCCACGCCACGCGTCGCTCCGCCTTCCGCAGCCGGGTGCCGTCGGGCTCGGCGAGGAGCGCCCGCAGCCAGAGCGCGCCGCCGTCGCGCACCGCGTACGCGGCCACCGGCGTCCGGCAGCTGCCTTCGACGGCGGCCATCACGGCGCGCTCCGCGGTGACGCACGTCGTCGTCTCGGCGTCCACGAGCGCCGAGAGGACGTCGCGCACGCTCTCGTCGTCTGTCCGGCACTCGATGCCGAGCGCCCCCTGGCCGATCGCCGGCAGCGACACCTCGGGGGACAGGACCTCCGTGGCGCGGTCCGCGAGCCCGAGCCGCTTCAGGCCAGCGAGCGCCAGCACGATCGCGTCGAACGCCCCGTCGGAGACCTTGCGCAGCCGGGTGTCGACGTTGCCGCGGACCGGCTCGATCACGAGGTCCGGACGCGCCTCGCGCAGCGCGACGGCGCGGCGGAGGCTCGAGGTCCCGACCCGGGCGCCCGCCGGGAGATCCGCGAGCGGCGCGCCGCTCCGGGTGACGAGCGCGTCGCGGGGATCCTCCCGCGCGGGGATGCACGCGAGGCACAGCGCCGGGGCGATCTCGGCGGGGACGTCCTTGATCGAGTGGACCGCGAAGTCGGCGCGCCGATCCAGGAGCGCCTCCTCGAGCTCCTTGATGAACAGCCCCTTGCCGCCGATGTCCTGAAGCGAGCGATCCTGCGTCCTGTCGCCCGAGGTCACCACCTCGAGCTCACGGAGGGAGAGATCGGGCACCGCCGCCTCGAGGGAACGGGCGAAGGCGCGGGACTGGGCGAGGGCGAGCGCCGAGCGGCGCGTGGCGAGGGTGAGCTCCATGGCGGTCACGCTCCCTTTAGCCCAGCTGCCCGCACGGCCGCGGCCGGATTTGCGACGGCCATGACGCCGGCCTCGGCGGGCTGGGGGCGCGCGCCGGGCTGCCGGGCATAGAGGCCGTCGTCCGCCGGCCGGGGCGAGGCGCCGCCGCGCTCGCCGGAGGCGGGCGGCTCCGCCCCGCGGGCCGACACAGGCGTGCGAAGGCTGTCCGGTGTTTCGCGCAGCTCCCCCTCGGCGAGCGCCCGGGCGACGCCGCAGTCGGCCGGCGCGTCGTCGATGGCGAACAGCTCCCGGAGCGAGTCGACGTGATCGGCGACGCGGGGGTCGCCGGCCATCGCGCGGAGGCGGGTGGTGGGCACGTGGAGCAGCTTGTTCGTGGCGGCGTCGATCATCAGCGCGAGCGCCTGGCGCTCGGCCGGGCCGAGGTGCCGGAGCTTGCCGGCGAGGCTGCGCTCGACCTCGCCCGCCAGGATGGAGCGCGTGCGGGCCCGCAGGCCCACGATCGTGGGCGTCAGGGCGCGCTCGAGCGTCCACGCCTCGAACGCCTGCGCCTCGTCGACGACGATCGCCTCGGCCCGCGCCGCCTCGGCGGCGCGCCCCTCGACGGACTGCGCCACGATCTGCGAGAGGTCGTCGACGTCGTACAGGTAGACGTTGTCGAGCTTGTTGACGGCGGGGTCGATGTCGCGCGGGACGGCGATGTCGATGAGGAACAGGCTCCTGCCCCTCCTGGCCTTGCGGGCGCGGCGGACGAGGTCGAGGGTGACCACGTAGCTCGGGCTCGAGGTCGACGAGACGACGATGTCGGCCTCCACGACGGCGCGCTCGAGCTCGGCCCAGGGGCGCGGCTCGCCGCCCACCTCGCGGGCGAGCGCGGCGGCGCGCTCCGGGCTCCGGTTGACGACGACGAGGCGAGCGCCGGCGCGGACGAGGAGCTTCGAGGCGGCCTCGGCCATCTCGCCGGCGCCGATGAGCAGCGCCGTGTGGCCGGCGAGATCCGTGAAGATCTGGCGGGCGAGATCGATGGCGACGCTGGAGACCGAGACCTGGCCCGCGCCGATCGCCGTCTCCGTGCGCACGCGCTTGCCGACCTTGATCGCCCGGTGGGCGGCGCGGCCGAGCCTGGCGCCGAGGGTCTTCGCCCCGCGGGCGACCTCGATGGCGTCCTTCATCTGCCCGAGGATCTGCGGCTCACCGACGACCATCGAGTCGAGCGAGGCGGCGACGCGGAAGAGGTGGAGGACGGCCTCGCTGCCGACGCAGCCGGCCAGGTGGCCCCGGACGGCGTCCCCGCCGATGCCGACGAGGACCGAGGCGGCGGCGCGCAGCGCCTCGTTGTCGAGCGAGGCCTCTTCCTCGGACGGCGGCGCCGCGCTCCCGGGGCGGGTGAGCCCCGGCGACATCTGCCGCGGCGAGGCGTAGACCTCGACGCGGTTGCAGGTGGAGAGCACGAGCGCTTCCCCGATGGCGGGGTGGGCGGTCAAGCGCGCGAGCACCTCGGGGAGCTGGCTGCGCCCGATCGCGAGCCGCTCGCGCACCTCGATGGGCGCGGTCTTGTGGGAGAGCCCGACGAAGATCACCTGCGCTAGCCTCCGAGCCCCGCGGCGGGACGGACGAGGTAGATGACGAGCACCGCCGCGGCGCAGGCGAGCCCCGCGATGGTGCCGTACGCCGCGCGCCGGCCGCGCCAGCCAGCGGCGGCGCGCAGGAGCAGCACGAGCGCGATGAGGAGCCAGGTGGCGTAGCCGAAGATGGCGCGCATCACCTCCTCGGTGTTGCCCATCTCGAGCCGGTGCGCCCAGTAAGTCCCCGTGACGATGCCGAGCGTCAGCAGGGGGAAGCCGGCGCTCAGGAAGCGGTGGACGGCGCGGTCGAGGGTGTCGAGCGGCGGGAGGCTGCCCAGGCGCTCGACGTGCCGCTTCTGCTTGAGCCGCTTCTCCTGGACGAGATAGAGCGCGGCGGAGGCGCCGGCGAGGAGGAAGAGCGCGATGCCGAGCAGGTTCGCCATCACGTGCGCCGCGATGAACAGCGGGCTGAGCTTCGGCTCGGCGTGCGGCTTCCCGAGGAAGAAGGTGCCGAGCAGGAAGGCGAGCCCGAGCGGCCCGATGAGCAGCCCGAGCGCGTCGATGCGGAAGCGGCGGCGGGCGATGAGGTAGACGCCGATCGCGAAGAGGGACGCGACCGAGAGCATGAAGTGCATGGAGTGGACCGGACAGACGCGCGCGACGAAGCTGGCGAGCGTGACGTAGGTCGCGTGCCCGAGGGCGCCCAGGCCGAGCAGCAGGGGCGCGTGGCGCGAGGCCGGCGCGGCCGCGGCGCTCGGCCGCGCGGCGGGGTCGTGGTGGTGCGGCCCGGCGCCCAGCCCCGCGAGGTCGGCCGCGGAGGGGAGCCGCGTGCGGCTGCGGGCGACGTCGAGGAAGAAGAGTGCGCTGGCGGCGCCGTAGAACAGCAGCGCGAGCACAAAGCTGATCCCGGAGAGGGCCTCGGGCATGGCCCCCGTTATAGCCTGCCTCACCGGGGATGGCCCGCCGGCCGCAGAGGCGGAGGCGTACTCTCGTAAGAACAGGCCCGACAGGGCAGGAGAGCCGGGGTCAACGCCCGGGAGCCCCCGACCGGCGGCGCGTCGCTCCCGCCGGTGCCGCTCCGGGGAGGAGCACCACCGGGGAGGTGGTACCGGCGCGACGCCGCTACATCTCGCTCGTCAGGAACGCGGCGAGGAGCTCCTCGTCGCTGGTCAGGCTGCTGTTGGTCGCGGTCGCCGCTGTCGCGGCCTTGCGGTGCTCGGCGAACGTGCCCACCGGCGCGCCGATGAACCCCGGGACCACGTCGTAGGCGTTGTCGCCGATGATCATGGAGCCCTCGAGGATCTCTGCCCCGAGCTCCCGCAGGAAGGCGCGCGTCTTGACCCTGCCGAGCACCTCGTGGATGTCCGCCGAGCCCGTCACCTCGCGGAGCACGCGGATCGCCTCGATGATCTTGTAGCGGCGGCCCTCGGTCTTGATCAGAAGCTCGTCGTTGTTCAGATCGACGCGGTCGCTCGCGATCCACTCGTCGAGCGCGGCCTGCGGAAAGAACACGCGGTTCTTCATCGCGCCCAGTCTACTCAAAAACAGGCCCGAGCGGTTGGGCCGCGTCGGCGAGCCACGCGCGGGGGTGGATCCGGGGGCGGGCCCGCTTCAGGCCGGCGGGGGTACCCGGGGCGGAGGCACCGAGTCCCGCGGCAGGCCACGGAGGCGCGCCGGCAGGTGCCAGAGCGACTCGAAGATCCCGAGCAGCACGTAGAAGCCGAGCAGCCACACGAGCACGAACGCCGGCTGCAGCTGCGTCGAGATCACCGCGCTCGACCCGACCGCGAAGGCGACGAAGAGCACCGTCCGGACGTTGAGCTTGAGATCCTTGAAAGAGCGGAACCGGATCGTCGAGACCATCAGCAGCGACAGGATCGTCGTGGTCGCGAGGATCGCCGACGCGTAGCGCTCGCCGCCGATCGCGCCGGCGGCGGCGTGGTTCGCGACGACGATCGAGACCAGGATCCCGGCGGCGCCGGGGATCGGCAGGCCGACGATGTACTTCGAGGGCTTCGTGGGCTTGCCCGCCTCCCCCATCGAGAGGACGTTGAAGCGAGCCAGCCGGACCGCGCCGCAGGCCGTGAAGATGAACGACACGAGCAGCCCCGCGAGGTCGAAGCGGTGCAGCGTCCACTGGTAAACGAGGATCGACGGCGCCACGCCGAACGAGACGACATCGGCCAGCGAGTCGATCTGCAGGCCGAAGGCGCTCTGGGTCTTCGTCATCCGCGCGACACGACCGTCGAGGGTGTCGAAGAACATCGCGAAGACGATCAGCAGCGCGGCGCGGTAGAAGTCATCCTCGGACTGCGCCGTCGCCGAGCGACGGATCGAGTCGAACCCGCAGAATATCGATGAGAGCGTGATCAGGTTCGGAAGCAGGAACAGCGTCTTCCTGAGCTCGAACCGCCGTCGCTTCCGGATCATGCCGCCTCCCTTTCAGGGGCGTCAGGCTATCGCCGTGGCGACCACGAACGCAAGCGCCGCGGCGCATGCGGGAGCCGCTGAAAGCTTACCGCGAGCTCGGATCCGGGATCGTTTCATCGCACCATCTACTTCGTTTCACGCCTCGCTTCGATCGCTCAGCCGCTCAGCCGCTCAGCCGCTCAGCCGCTCAGCGGTATTCATCGCTTCGGCCGCTCAGCGGGCCCGTCCTCTGCTCGACCGCGCACGGCGGCTGATCACCGAACCTCTCAGCGGTCGAAGCGCGACGTGGCAGGCTCGTTCCATACCGCCTCCGGCACCTTGGCCCCCGGATCGAAGCGGCACGCCATCGGGCGGAGCTCGACGGCCGCGCCGCTCGGCGAGGAAGGGCCCGCCACGACCCGGAACAACCAGGCGTGCGCGAGATCGGCCGGGACGATCGCAGAGAGAGGAAGAGGAGCCCGCCCGATCGATCTCGCCTCCCAGCCTGCCACGCACGGCGCGGCAGGCGTGCCGTGGAGCACGACGGAGGAGGTCAGGAGCACCATCGCCTCGGGCGCGCCAGAGGGGCCGGCGGCGTCGGTGACGAGCACAGGGTGGCGCGTGCCGGGAAACAAGGCCTCGCTGCCCAGGGAGAGGGGCGCCTCGTGGCGCGCGGTCGCAGCGCGCTCGGCAGCAGAACAGGGGCGCGGCACGTCGCCGAGGTCGAACGGCGTTGGCAACGGCTGCGCCGGGCCGAGAGTTCCGTCCGCACGGAACGGCTGGAAGAGCGCCCAGGCAGCCGCGTGCCCAGGATCGGCGACGAGCGTCGTGACGCCGATCGATTTGCCAGCGTAGGTCCAGTCGGTGTGCACGAGCCGATCGCGGCCCGCCGGCGGCGCGACCGTCACGGCCTCGATCGCCCACGCGGCGCCGGGATCCGGGGCAGAGGACGGCGCCGGGGCCGGGCGGTGCGCGAGCAGCATCGCGGTCACCGGGCCGTTCGACGCCTGCCGGACCATCCCCACGCCGACAGGCTGGCCGTCGGCGAGGACGGCGTCGGCGCGCACGTCGAGGCTGCCGCGGAGGCCCGACGCAGGCCAGGAAGGGAAATCGAAGCGCTGCAGCTTCCCGGAAGGCTCGTAGAAGAACGTGAGCGCCGAGTGCGCGCTGCCGGAGTGCGGGCGGAGGAAGAGCCCGCGCAGCGACACGGACAGGAGCGCGGGATCGAAGAAGTCCTCGGGGGGCGGCGCGGGCGCGCCGGTCTGAGGGCGCGCGGCGGCTGGCGCGCCGGGCCGAGGGCCCGTCGCGGCCGGAGGGGGCTGGCGCGCGGCGTCCGGGACGGGCTTGACGTCGCCGAGCTCGAACGGGCCAGCGTCGGGGATCGCGCCGCGACCCGAGGTGCCCTCGATCCAGTTCTCCCACGCGACCTCGACGTTGCGCATCGGCGCGCCCGGCTTCGCCGCGCCGCCGGGGAGCCGCACGCGGGCCGCTGCATAGCCCTCCATCTGGGCCGTGACGTTGGTGGCCACCCGCGCCCCGCCGGCCCCCGCCGGGACCGCGGGCAACAGCGAGCGCGTGACGACGCGCGCCTCGCCGGCGCCCGACTCGGGGAGCATCGCGGAGACGACGTCGACGGCGCCGCTCGGGGCGCGCGTGAGCAGCGACCAGACCGACCGGCCGCGCAGGAGCTCGTCGCCGTCAGGCAGGCCGAGGCCGCTCGAGTCGACGTGATCGACGCGCGTCCACTTCGAGGACGGCAGCGTCTCGCAGACGATCGGCGTGCGCACGGCGGGCTGAGCGCGCGGCGCCGGCTCCGGCGCGCGCGGCGGCGCGCCCTCGGCCTGGCCGCCCCAGCCGACGCGGGTCGCCACGTCGCCGAAGAGGCAGCCGCTCGCGCCGCACGCGACCGCGACCGTACCCTGCGAGAGCTCGCGCGAGAGCGCCGGCATCTCCGGGAGCTCCGCCCAGCTCACGCCGCCGTCGAGCGACTCCCAGAGCACCGCGACTTCCTCGCCGTCGGCACGCGCGCGCGACGCGAGCGCGACGACGCGCCGCCCGAAGCCGGCCAGCGCCGCGCCCTCCGCCGGCGGAGCCGCCACCGTGAGCACCCGGCCGTCCTCGTCGGCGGTCAGGTACGTGAGCGCGTCGCGCTCCCAGAGCAGCAGGCCCACGGCGCCGTCGTCCGAGGCGCGGAGCGCGCTCTCCCCCGAGATCTCGAGCCCCTCGGACGGCGAGCCGTCGCCCGGCCCGCCCTCGCCCTCCTCGTCCTCGGCGCCGTCGGGGCGCGGCGCGGGCGGGGCAGCGCTGTTCGTCTCGAGCGGCCGCGGCGCGAAGGTCTCGCCGCCGTCGTGCGAGACGAACAGCGCGAGGCGCTCGTCCTTGCCGCGGTAGCCGACGAAGTAGGCGGAGCGCCCGTCCGCCGAGAACGCGGGCAGCGCGGCGGGGGCGCTGAGCGTCGGGGCCGCCGCGAGGGCGACCGCCGCGCGCTCGGTGTCCTGGGCCCCTTCCTGGGTCAGGAGCAGCGGCGCGGTCGGCTTGCAGCTGCCCGCGCCGTCGCTCGGCTTGCAGACGCCGGTCAGGAGCGCCGCGCCCTCGGGCGCCACCGCGACGCCGACCTGGTCGATGTCCGGCGTCTCCAGCGTGGCCGCGGGCGACCACGTGCCGCCGCCGTCCGCGCTGCGGAGCACCCGCGCCGCGATGCGGTCGCCGTCCGGCTCGGCGCACACGGCGACGATGCGCCGGCCGTTCGCGCCGAGCTTGATGCTGCCGCACTCGCCCGTGCCCGGCAGGGGCGCTTCCTTGAGCGGGCCCTCGATGGGCCCGCTCGCGAAGAGCCACGGCGCGCCGGCGTCGTCCGGGCGGACCGCCTCGACGTAGCGATCGCCGACCATCGCCGCCCGGCCGAGCCACACGACGGCAGCGGACGGAGAGCGCGGGGCCGCGACGGCGAGCTCGACGTCGGCCCGCGGGAGCATCGCCGCGCTGCGCGAGAACGCCGGCGCGCGCCGCGGATCCCAGGTCGCCGACGCGAGGAGGCCCTCGGCCAGGAGCTCGCCGCCGAGGACGCCGACCCGCGAGAGGCCCATCGCGGGGAGCGGCGCGCGCGCCCAGGTCGCCCCGCCGTCCTCGCTCGCGAAGAGCGCCTCCGGCAGCGCCAGCGCGAGCGCGCGGCCCCCCTCGGCCATGGCGACGCCGAAGGCGCGCGGCGGCGGCGGCCCGCCCTGCGCCGCGGCGCCGTCGAGCGGGACCGGCTTCCAGCCGACGTCCTCGCGCCACCGGAGCACGCCGCCGCCCCGGGTCACCCCGAGCAGCGCGCCGGAAGCGCCCGCGACCTGCGCGAGCGGCTCGGGCGGCGAGAGCGTCCGCGTGAACTGGCCGAGCGGCGAGGAGGCCTCGTAGATCGCCCCGCTGGCGCCGACGAACATCCAGGAGGCCGGCGAGCGCCGCACGATCGCGGTGAGCTCCTCGGGCGCGGGCGAGGCGCTCGTCCTGCCCTGGCCCGCGCAGCGCGCGGCCGGCGCGGCGCCCGAGGCCGCCTCTGGCGCCTCGGGATCGGGCGTCACCGTCCAGCGCTGGCCGCCCTGGGCCACGACGACGCAGCCGGCGCCGACGAACGGCGCCCAGGCGACGGCGGCCTCGGGCGCCGCGGGGTGGTAGCTCCAGCGCGCCGGCGAGGCGTAGGCGGCGCCCGCGATGTCCGCCGAGGGAGCGGCGGCCTCGGCGGGGCGGGCCGGCTGCGCCGGGGCGCCGGAGCAGGCCGCGAGCGCGCACGCCGACGCGAGCGCGACCGGCGAGCGGGTCCGCGACGGCAGCGCGGTCATTCGACCCAGCGGGCCACGAACAGGTTGGTCTCGCCGGGCTTCGCGCCGTACCGGTTCGAGGCGAAGACGACGTGCTCGCCGGTCGGCGAGAACATCGGGAAGCTGTCGAAGCCCTCGTAGAAGGTCACGCGCTCGACCGGCGGCACGCCGTCCGCCGTGGGCGGGGCCTCGGTGTCGACCAGGTACAGGTCGAAGTTCGGCATGCCCCGCGCTCCCTGCGGGGTGCTGAAATCCGAGGCGAAGACGAGGCGCCGCGAGTCCGGCAGGAAATAGGGGGCGAAGTTGGCGCGGCCGTTCCTCGTCACCGGGCGCGGGTTCTGCCCGTCGGCGCCGGCGATGAAGATCTCGAGCGCGCTGGGGCGCACGAGCCCCTTGGCGAGCAGCGCGCGGTAGTCGTCGAGCGCGGCGCCCGTCGGGCGGCTCGCGCGCCACACGAGCTTGGTCGCGTCGGGGGAGAAGAAGGCGCCGCCGTCGTAGCCGGGCGTGCTCGTGATGCGCCGGACGTCGGAGCCGTCGAGCTTCGACGTGTAGAGCTCGATGTCCCCGTCGCGCGTGCTCGTGAACACGAGGCGCGAGCCGTCGAACGCGACGGTCGCCTCGGCGTCGTAGCCCTTGCCCTGGATGAGCGGGCGGAGATCCGAGCCGTCGAGCTTCGCCGTGTAGATGTCGAACTCGTCGAGCGGCCACACGTAGCCCTGCGAATGATCGGGCTTCGGCGGGCACGCCTCGCCGGCGGCGTGCGTGGAGGCGAAGAGGACGCGCGCGTCCGCGGGGGCCGCGGGCGCGGGGAAGAGGAAGTACCCGCAGGTCGTCTTGCCCTGGCCGTTCGAGACCCGGCGCACGTCGCCGCTCTCCAGATCGATGACGTACTGCTGGTCGCACGTGTTGCCGTCGCGGGTCGACTGGAACACGAGCTTCTTGCCGTCGGGCGACCAGTACGCCTCGGCGTTCTCGCCGGCGAAGGTGAGCTGCCGGAGCTCGGCGAAGTGCTTCTCGCGCGGGTCGGCGGCGACGCTCTTGCCGGCGCGGACGCGGAACGGGAGCCACTCGGGCTTCGCGGTGGTCGTCGCCTCGGGGATCTGGCCGAGGGGCTCCTTCGGCCGGGGCTCCGGGGAGGCGCAGGCGGCGAGCAGCAGGCAGGCGAGGACGGCGGGCAGCCTTCGGTTCATGGCGGCGCGACTCTAGTACGAAAGCGGGGAGGCGTCGCGCGCGCAGCTACCGGAGGGAGATCACTCGCGGAAGATGGTCACCGTCGTCGGAATCGTATGGCCGCCGCCGACGCAGTTGGGAAAGCTGCCGTCCGACGCCGGCCGGCCGCAGACGTCGTCGCACTCGCCGAGGACGTCGACGATGCAGCCCTCCGTGTCCACGCCCGTGCCGCCGCACACGCGGCGGATGAGCGTCGAGCCGGGCGACCTGCACGCGAACCGGACCTGCTCCGCGGCGAAGAGATCGCCGAAATAGGCGCCCTCCCGGTTCGGGAAGGTCTCGCTCTCCTCGGGATCCAGGTCAAGAGCCTTGTTCTTGCCGCGCATCGAGATGGGGAGGCTCTCGCCGAGGTAATTGATCCTGGCCAGCATGCAGGCCGAGATCCAACCCTGGCAGCGGGCGTTGCACTGCCCGTGGGCTCGGCCCCACTCGGGGGAGAGGCCGATATCCCCCTTGAAGACGTGGGTCACGCCGTCGATGGACACCTCCACGGATTGCTCCGCCGGGAGCCCGCAGCCCGCCGCGTAGGTCAAGAACTCGCGGGCCAGCGGGTCCCCGAGCGCGCTCATGACCTCGGGGCTGCGCGCGAGCGCGTCGCTCGTCAGCGGGTTGCCCGTGAGCGCCGCCGTCGCGAGCCTGTCTGTCGTGAGCGCGTTGGCCTTGAGAGCGTTGTTCGTGAACGCATTGCGCGTGAACACCTCTTGCGCCGCCGTACCGCTGTCTTCCTCCTCGGAATCTGCTTCACCGATACAGGCCGGCAAACAGACGCTCACCAGGCCGAGGATCGAGATCGCTAGTTCGATACGATTTCGCATAGCCCCCTCAACCCGAATGAAACACGCATCAGGGTTTTCCTCAACGGGTTTTCAGGCGAAAGCTGAAGAATCTACGCCTGCGTTGACGTCGTTAGGGCAGCGCCGTAGCGGTCGGGCAGGCGCGGTCGTGGGCTGCGCGCAGACCCCGGAAGAGACGTGAGCAGGGAATCCTACGTACCGCGGATCGCAGCGTTACAGCTGCTCGCGATCGCAGGGACACGTCGGGGACATCCTCTGTACGCTAGATCGCAGTCTCACGGCGCGTCTGCGACTGCGGAGATGCAATCAGAGAATCCCATGTACGGTGGATCGCAGTCTCACGGCGCCTCGCCATCGCCGATCCACCGCGCCGCCAGCGCGAGCGTCTCGCTGTTATCGAGCGCGGCGAGGAAGCGGTCCCGGTAACGAGGATTCGAGAGCTGCCCGGCGCGGGAGAGCACGCTGTGGCGCGCCTTCGCGATCGCGGCGATCGCCTCGTCTCGCCTGCCGCTCGCGAAGAGGGCCTCGGCGCGCACGAGCCGGATCAGCGTCTCGCCCTCCTCGACGGCGCCGAGCGACTCGAGCAGGGAGAGCGCCTCGCCGGACAGCGCGAGCGCCTCGTCGGCGAGGCCCTTCCGGAGCAGCACGCGCGCGGACAGGGCCCAGGCCGCGGCGCGCAGCGGCGGCGCGCTCTGGAGGAGCTCCGACGCCGCGCGGGCCTCGGCCTCGGCGGCGCCGAGATCTCCGCCCAGCAGCGCCGCCCTCGCGAGGTAGGCGCGGGCGACGCCCTCGGCCCTCGGATCGCCCAGCCGCTGGAACGTCGCGATCGCCTCCGCCACGACGCGGCGGGCCTCGTCGAGATCGCCGCGGGCGATCATCACGTTGCCCAGGTTGCTGCGGGCGAAAGCGGCCAGATCGGTGAGCTCCATCTGCTCCGCCGCCCGGAGCGCGGCGCGGAGCGCGGCCTCGGCCCCCTCGTAGTCGCCGAGCTCCATGGTGATCGCGCCCAGGTTCACCCGCAGCGAGCAGGCGTTGCGGCGGTCGCCGCTCCGCTCGAACACGGCGAGCGCCGCCTCGATGCCCTCGAGGCAGGCGCCGGGGTCGCCGGAGGTCATCGCGCGGATGGCGCGCGCCTCGTAGAGCCTGGCGAGCACCTCGACGTCGAGCCGACGGCCCTCCTCCTCGCTGCGCTCGAGCGCAGCGACGATGGCGTCCGCCGCGGCGTAGCGGCCGCCGAAGACGAGCCAGAGGGCCCCCTCGACGAGGCAGATGTCCCTGCCCGTCAGCGCGCCGCCCGCCGGCGCCGCGCCGCGCGCCGTCATCACCCACGACTCCACACGGTCGAGGGCCCCCTGCTTGCCGGCGGCCATGACCACCTGCGTGACCGCGGCGTACCACGACGGCGAGCCCGGCTCGAACAGCGCGGCCGCGTCGAGCGCGCGCTGCTCGGCGATGGCGAAATCGCCGCGCCAGACGCGGGCCTCCGCCTCGACAAGGAGCAGCCCGCCCGCATCCGCCCCGAGCGCGCCGCACGCGACGCCGCGCTCGGCGTGGCGCACCGCCGCGAGGAGGTCGTTGCCGCGCAGGGCCTGCTCCGCCGCGCGCCGGTACCATGCCGACGCCCGCCCCGGCTCGGCGCCGCGCTCGAAGTGCTCCGCGAGCTCCGCCGCGTCGCCCTTCCCCTCCCCCTCCAGCCACTCGCCCGCCAGCCGGTGGCCGAGCTGCCGGTCGTAGTCCGTCAGCGCCCCGTACGCCGCCTCCCGCACGAGCCCGTGCCGGAAGCTGTACTCGGCCTCGAGCGCGCCCGCCTCGCCCGGCGGGCTCTGTCCGAGAGGCTCCGCCTCCACGCAGGCCGGCGGGGCCTCTCGGGCAGACTCGTCGCCGACAGCCCCGCGCGCCGACGACGCCGGCGAGAGGAGGCCGGCGCCGCGCGCGCCGACCCGGCCAGGCTGCCGCCTCGGGAGGATCACCTCGCGCTCGACGAGCTCGGCGAGCCGGTGCGCCACCTCGGCGTCGGCGCCGCCGAGCAGCGCGGCGACGCCGCCCGGCCGGAAGCTCTGACCGAAGACGCTCGCCGCGCGGAGGACGCGCCGCGCCTCGGGATCGAGCGCCTCGAGCCGCGCCTGCACCATCGCGAGCACCGTCTCCGGCAGCGCGGCCCCTCGCCCCTCGGCGGCGGCGCGGATCTGCTCCTCGAGGAAGAACGCGTTGCCGTCGGCGCGCTCGACCAGCGTGGCGACGACCTCCTCGGTGGCGGCGCTGCCGAGCGCCTGGCGCGCGAGGCGCTCGCTGGCGCGGCGCGAGAGCCCGGTGAGCTCGACCTCCTGCACGCCGCGGCCGGCCCACAGCTTCGGGAACATCTCGCGCACCTCGGGCCGGCCGAGCGCCAGCACCATGAACGGCGCGTCGCGCAGGTTGCGGAGGGCGCTGTTGATCATGGCGACCGTGGGCAGGTCGCCCCAGTGCATGTCCTCGAGGACGAGCAGCACCGGCTGCGCCGCGCACTCGGCGCGCAGGAACTCCTCCCAGACGAGGTGCAGCTGATCGCCCATGAGCAGCGAGCTCCGGCGCGCCGCCCGGAGCGCCTCGCTGTCCTCGTCCGGGAACGGCGCGCCCAGGAGCTCGCCGAGGAAGGGCGCCATGCGCGCGCCGTCGTCGCCATGACGGCGGAGGCGCTCGCGGATCGCGCGCTGCACCGCGGGCGCCGGCGCGCCGTCGGCGACGCCGAGCGCGCGCCGGAGCACCTGCGCCAGCAGGCCGAAGGCGGCGCCGGCGCTCATCGGATCGCCGCGCGCGATCCAGACCTCCATCGGCTCGCCGCGCGCCCGGAGGCGCCGGAGCAGCTCGGTGCGCAGGCGCGACTTGCCCATGCCGGCGGGGGCCGTGACCAGCACCGCGGACGGGGTCTGCTCCTCGATGCACTGGACGAACGTCGCCTCGAGCAGGGACAGCTCGCGGTCGCGGCCCACGCACGACGTCGGCTTGCCGAGCAGGCGGGGCACGACCTCGAGGTCGTCGCGCTCGCCGCGCAGGAGGTGGCCGGCGTGGTCCGCGCCGACATCGAACCGCGCACCGAGCAGGGCGGCCGTGACCTCATCGGTGCGGACGACGCCGGGCCGCGCCGCCTCGCCGGCGAGGAGCGCGGCGGCCTGATCGATGAGCTTGCCGATCGGGGAGCGGGCGGAGATCTCGGTGCGCCCCGAGACCAGCGCGACCGGCGCGCCGCCGAGCAGCACCTGCATCGCCAGGGCGCACCGCGCGCCGCGGGTGGCGAGGTCGGTGGGCGCGATCGCGCCGGACAGCACGACGACGGGCGAGCGCGACTCGATGATCTCGAGGCGGCCCTGGTGGCGCTCGGCCAGGGCGCTGAGCGCGCGCACCCGGAGCGCGTCCTCGCCCTCGGACCGGGTCGCGTCGCTGTCGAGCGCGCCGTCGCGGGCGAGGATGAGGCAGATCATCCGGCGCTCGCCGGTCGTGAGCTCCGGGGTCGGGCCGCCGGCGGGCGACGGGATGCCGCGCCGCGAGCCGGGCGCGAGGTCGCCGAGCGACGCGAGCTCGGCGGCCACCGCCGCGCCGTCGCGGGGGCGATCGCGCGGCGCCTTGGCGAGCATGCGGGTGACGAGGTCGTCGACGGCGGCGGGGACCTCGCCGCGGAGCTCCCGGAGCCGCGGCGGGTCCTCGAGGAGGACCTTCACGAGGACGGAGAGGCCGTCGTTGCCGACGAACGGGGGCCGGCCGGTGAGGCAGCGGTAGAGGACGCAGCCGAGGGCGAAGACGTCGGCGCGCGCGTCGATGGCGACCTCGCCGCGCGCCTGCTCGGGGGCCATGTAGCCGGGGGTGCCGAGCATCACGCCGGGCATGGTGAGCTCCTGGCCGCCCTCCGCGACGCGCGCGACGCCGAAGTCGAGGAGGGTGACCTCGTCGACGGAGCCGCCGACGAGCAGGAGGTTGCTCGGCTTGAGGTCGCGGTGGACGATGCCGAGCCGGTGGAGCGCGCCCAGCGTGGACGCGACGCGCACGCCGAGCGCGAGGCTCTCGGGCACGGTGAGCGGCTCGCGGAGGAAGCGCTCGGCGAGGGTCTCGCCGGCGAGCCACTGCATGGCGAGGTAGAGCTCGCCGCCCTCGGTCGTGCCGTGGGCGACGTACGCGACGATGCCCGGGTGCCGGAGCGCGGCGAGCGCGTGGGCCTCCCGGATGAAGCGGTGCGTCTCCTGGGGGCCCGTGCGCTGCAGGACCTTCAGCGCGACCTGCTCGCCCGTGAGCCTGTCGCGGGCGCGGAAGATCTGCGCCATGCCGCCGGCGCTCGCGTGCCCCTCGATCTCGAAGCGGTTTCCGACGACGTCACCTGCGCGCATCAGCGGTACCCCTGCGGCGGCTCAGGGAGCCGCAGCGCTCGCCTGTGCGGTGCGTCGGACCAGCCCATCGCAGGGGCCCAGGATAGCCAGAACCGGCGGTCCTCCAGGCAGCAAATGTTGCTGTGAGCGAGGCAACCTCCGCAGGGCGGCGTGGAGTGTGTCGACCGGCGCCGGCGTGAAGGCGGGCAGGTGGTGAGGCTTCGCACGTAACGTGCGTCCGAAGCGGTCAGTCCTGCGAGCGTCCTTTCATTGCACCGGAGAGGGCCTCATCGACATTCCTCACCCACGCGCGTTTTCCATCGAAGACGGCGACCAGCTCGTGCACGGGCGTTGCGCCGGCGGCGACCAGCTCCGCCGCGTAACGGCGGTCGCGGACCTGCCGCGCGGCGGCCGCGAGCGCCTGCTCGGGGGTCTCGTCCCGCTGGGGCACCTTGAGCTCCAGCACGACCCCTGGACGCCCCGGCGCCCGCGGCCGCACGAGGACGTCCGCGCGGCCGAAGCCGGACTCGCGGTGAGAGCGGACGTCGTACTCGCCTTCGAGCTGCACCAGGAGGCCCAGGACGAAGCCGTGATAGAGCTTCTCCGGCTCCCGGCCGGCGGGGTCCTGATAGGACATCACCGTGACGAGCAGCCGCTCGAGCAGCGCCTCGAGCGTCGGCGCGTCGCCGCCGAGCAGCGCGCGGAGCAGCTCCTCCGCGTGACGCCGCTCCGGCAACCCTCGCCGGAGCCAGGAGCGGAAGAGGTCGCGGTACGCGACGCGGACCTCGATGTTGGGAATGGCGAGCGAGGCGGTGATCTCGCCGAGCTCCTCCCGCACCGCCGTGGTCGTGAGATAGCCGGCGAAGAGGAGGAAGCTCCACAGCGCCTCCGGCTGCTGGTCCAGGTCGCGCAGGACGAGGTTCTCGTCGATGCGGGCCTCGACCGGCTCGCCCCGCAAGAGCGCCTCGGTCTCGCCCGAGAACCCGAGTCCCCGCCGGGCGATGAGATCCTGGAGCAGATCGGTCGAGGCGGTGTTGACCCAGTACGGCCGGAGGGCGCCGCTGGCCACACAGTTGAGGATCGACCAGGGATTGTAGATGACCTGGCCGCCGAAGAGATACCCGTTGTACCACGCCCGGACCTCGTCGAGGCGCGGCGGCTCGGGCGGAGGCGCCGGCGCGGATTGCCCTGCGGGGCCGCCGTCGGGCCTCGCCTGCTCGAGGACGGTGGCGACCTCGGCCTCGGTGAAGCCGAAGGAGGTCGCGTAGCGACGATCGCTCAGAATTGACGACACGACGATGTTGTTCAGGCCGGAGAAGAGGTTTTCCCGGGCGACCCGCAGCACCCCCGTGAGGGCGCCCTTGAAGAGAGAGGGGTTGTCCTTGAGCGCGGCAGAGAAGAAGTTCCGGAAGAACAGCGTCACCTCATCGAAGAAGCCGTTCAGGTAGCCGGACTGGATCGGGGTGTCGTACTCGTCGATCAGGATGGCCACCTTGCGGCCGTGGTGGCGCGCGAGGTAATCAGAGAGCTCCCTCAGCGATTGACGGCAATCTTCCTCGGTTATCTCGCCGACGAGCATGTGCTCGTAGTGTCGCTTCTCGTCGGCACGGAGCACATCGGCCTGCAGCAGATCCTGATGCTGGCTGTAGAGGCGCCGCACCTCCGTACGGATCGCATCCAGCGTGGTCTCGTAGGAGCGGGTCTTGATGTCCTTGAACGTGAGAAAGAGGACGGGGTACTGCTGGAAATGCGCCCGGGCCGCCGGGTCGCTCCAGACGGCGAGATCCTGGAACAGCGGCGACAGATCCTCATCGCGTTTCCCGAGGAAGTACGCGAGGGTGGAAAGGTTCAGGGTCTTTCCAAAGCGGCGCGGCCGCGGGAACAGGACGACGTGCGCAGGATCGGCCAGCAGCTGTCCTATGAAGGAGCTCTTGTCGACGTAGCCGGCGCCCGCCCGGCGGAGCTCGCGAAAGTCGGACTGACCGAGGGCGGGGACGAAGGACATGGGAGGCTCGCGGCGCGCAGGGACTGTCCCCGGCCGCCCCCTGCGCGTCAAGCGCCCCGCCAGGATGGCGGGACGCGCCAGCTGAGCTCAGCAGTCCGGCCCCCGGCGCGCCGCTCTGCCGACATCGCGCCCGCTCCTTGAAGGCGCCGCCGCCGCTCCGGATGGCCCGCCGCGCACCGCCGATCTACCCTAGCCCGGTGCGATCCCACGTCCTGGCCGGCTGCCTCGCGGTCCTGATCCCCGCAGCCGCGACGCTCGCGATCCCGCGCGCCGAGGCCGCGGACTTCGATCCGTCCGGCCGCGGCAAGCGGCCCAAGCCGAAGGCCCCGAAGCCCGGCGTCAGCAAGCCGGGCCCCGCCGGAAGGCCACAGCCCGGGCGGCAGCCGCAGCCCGGGCCGCGGCCGCAGCCCGCCGCCCAGGAGCCGCAGGCGAAGCCCGACCCGGCCGAGGCCGGCGACGCGAAGCGGGGCGGCCCGTCGAACGACGCGCTGATCGCCCGCTACACGGCCATCGTGATGAGCCAGCCGAGCGCGCCGTTCCCCCTCCAGCGCCTCGCCCAGCTCTACCGCGAGCGCGACGGGAACCTGAAGAAGCTCGTCGAGGAGTTCGAGCGCCGCGCGGCGCAGCCAGGGGCCGACGCCTGGGCCTCCAAGGTCGTGCTCGCCGGCGTCTACAAGCAGGACGGGCGCTACGACGACGCCATCAAGACCTACGAGGCCGCGATCGCGGACCGGCCCCAGGACCCGGCGGCGATCATGGCGCTCGCCCAGCTCGAGGCGGACCGCGGCGACAAGGCCCGCGCCCGCGCGCACTACGAGAAGGCGCTGCCGCTGCTCAAGGTCCCCGCGGACGTGGAGCAGACCCGGCGCACGCTGCTCGCGCTCAGCCTCGACCTCTCTGACTTCGACGGGGCCAAGGCGCAGCACGAGGCGCTCGTGAAGAACGCGCAGGGCTCGCTCTTCGTGAAGGCCGAGCTCGGGCGCGAGCTCGCCGCGCGCGGGCACCACGCGCGCGCCGAGGCCGAGTTCCGCGAGCTCGTGAAGGCCGCGGCCGGCGACAACCGCGCGCTCGCGCCGGCGCTGCGCGATCTCGGGCAGGCGCTCGCCCGGCAGAAGAAGATGGACGAGGCGCTCGCCGTGCTGAAGCGGGCGCTCGCCATCGCCGGCAGCGCCGCGGGCGTGCGGGCCGAGATCCTGCTCATCATGACCGACGCGTTCCGCGCCGAGGGGAAGCTCGCGGAGCTCATCGCGATCCTCGAGGCCGAGCGGGGGCAGGACTTCCAGCGGCTCGCGACGCTGGGCGCGCTCTACGAGGAGACCGGCGACGTCGACAAGGCGATCGCGATCTACAGGAGGGCGCTCGCGCTCGACGGCAAGCACATCGACACGCGGCTCCGGCTCGTCCACCTGCTCCAGACCGCCGGCGAGCTCGACACCGCCATCCGCGAGTACGAGCTCCTGATCAAGGCGGCGCCGAACAACGCGGACTTCGTGTTCGAGCTGTGCGAGACGCTCATCCAGCGGGGCGACCGGCCCAAGGCGCTCGCCCTGCTCACCCAGCTCGAGGGGCGCGTCGCGAGCGACCCCGAGACGCTCGCGGCCGTCGCCGACTTCTACGAGCGGGTCGAGGAGAAGGACCGGGCCCTCCGGGTGCTCCAGCGGCTCGCGGGGGCCGCGGGCGGCGATCCGAGCCACCTCGTCGACCTGGGCGACAGGTACTTCCAGGCGGGCGACAAGAAGAAGGCGCTGGAGACCTGGGCGCGCATCAAGCAGGTCGTGCCGAACCGGGCGCGCGCCGCGGCCACGCTCGGCGAGGTGTACCTCGACCACGACATGGTGGCGGAGGCGCTCGCCTCGCTCCGGGAGGCGGCGCAGCTCGAGCCCGCGAACAGCCGCCACAAGAAGGCGCTGGCGATCGCGCTGGAGCGCACCGCGAGCTCGCTCGGCAACGCGGGGCCGCGGTACACGGAGGCGCGCGAGCTCTGGGAGCAGCTGCTCGCCGGCGCGGGCAACGACAAGCTGCTCGCGCGCGAGGCGCGGACCCACATCGTCAGCCTCTGGTCGCTCACCCGCGAGCTGCCGAGCCGCGTCGCGCCGCTCGCCGCGCGCTTCAACGCGACCCCGCCCGACCTCGAGGCGGGGCGGCTGCTCGCGGAGGTGCAGCGCAAGCTGCACCGGCTGCCCGACGCCGAGGCCACGCTCCGGAAGCTCATCCAGGCCGCGCCGGGCGACGAGGACTCGCTCCTCGCGCTGGAGCGCGTGCTCGTGCTCCAGCAGAACCTCCTCGGCGCCATCGACGTGCTGGGCAAGCTCGTCGAGGTGAACCCGAAGCGCGCGCGCGAGTTCTACCAGCGCATGGCGCAGTACGCCGCGGAGCTCTACCGCGACGACGACGCGATCCGGTACGCCGCGCGGGCCGTCGAGCTGTCGCCCGAGGACGCGAGCGGCCACCAGAAGCTCGGCGACATGTACCGGCGGCGGCAGGATTTCCCGCGCGCCATCGCCGAGTACCGGCAGGCGCTCGCGAAGAACGACCGGCTGTTCCCGGTGTACTTCGACCTCGCCGAGCTCCTGCTCACGGCGGGGCAGTCCGACGAGGCCGACCGGCTGTTCCGGCGGGTCGTGCGGGCGTCGAACGACGAGGAGCTCGTCGCGCGCGCGGCGCGCATGTCGATGCAGGTGAACCTCGGCCGGGGCTCGCTCGAGGTGCTCGAGCGCGAGCTCCTGCCGGTCGCGGTCGGCAACCCGCAGAAGCCGCTCTACCGGCGGCTGCTCGTGGAGCTGTACGGGGCGATGACCTTGCCGCTGATGCAGAAGGTCCGCGGCGAGGGCCGCGCCGCGAGCGCGGGCGCGCGCGCGGAGCTCGCGAAGATCGGGGCGCGCGCCGTGAAGCCGCTGCTCGACGCGCTCGCGGACGAGAAGGAGTCGCAGCAGAAGATCGCGATCGAGGTGCTGGCCTACGTGGAGAACAAGAGCGCCGGTCCGGCGCTCTACAACTTCGCGATCGGGCAGGCGGACAAGGGCCTGCGCGCCCGCGCGATGATCGCGTGCGGCGCGCTGCGCGACCCGGCGATGCTGGAGCGCTACGAGCAGATGCTCGCGCCGAGGGACGCGGCGGCGAGCGTGCTGCCGAACGACGCTGTCGCGGTCGCCGCGGCCTGGGGCGTGGCGCGGCTCGCGGCGGGCGGGGCCCGGCCCGCGGCGGCCCGGGCGGAGGCGCTGCTCGCGCGGCTGCTCTCGTCGCCGGCGCCGGAGGTGCGGGCGATCGCCGCGGTCGGCCTCGGGCTGACGCACGACCGGAAGCACGCGGCCGCGCTGTCCGCCGTCGCGCGGGCGCCCGAGGCCGGCTCGATCCCGCGCGCGGCCGCGGTGCGGGCGCTGGGCGAGCTCGGGGGCGGGGGCGAGGGGCCGGCGCTGTTCATGTCGCTCGCCGACTCGAGCGAGCCGGAGCTCCGCCGCGCGGCGCTCCTCACGCTCGCGCGGCTCGGCGGGGGCGCATCAAGGGGCGGCGGCAGCGGCGGCGGGCCGGGCGAGGCCGAGGCGTTCGCCTCGGGAGGGGCCGCGCAGGCGATCGCGGCCGGCGCGTTCTCGTCGGACGAGGCGCTGCGCGCGGCCGCCGTGTCGGCGGCGGTCGCGCTCACGCGGCGGGTGTACCCGCGCACGCGCGAGCCGCTGCCGGTGCCGGACGGGGCGCTGACGGTGAAGGACGTGCTCGCGGGGCTCGATCCGGATCCGTTCGGCCCCGAGGATCGCGCGGCGGCGCTCGTCGCGCTCGGCCCGGCGCTCCAGCGGGCCGCGGTCGCCGCGGTGGCGACGTCGCCGGAGCGGGCGCTGGTCGTCGCGGACGCGATCCTGTCGAGCGGGTCGCGCGGCGCGCGGGCGGCAGCCGCGGGCGCGGGAGGCGAGCGCGTGGCCGGCGTAGGCGGGGCGGCGCTCGGGCTCGCGCCGTTCACGGACGGGCGGGCGGAGCTCGGCGCGGAGCTGAGGAAGCAGGTCGAGGCCGCCGTCGAGGGGGTCGCTGCCGCGGTCGTGAGCGGGTTCGTGGCGCTCGTGCGGCACCCGGCGATCGAGGTGCGCACGCGCGCGGTGGAGCTGCTCGCGACCCGGCCCGAGCCGGAGGCGCAGGCCGCGGTGGTCGACGCGCTCGGCGATCCGGAGGAGAGCGTGCGGCGGGCGGCGCTGTCGGCGCTCGGCGCGGTCCGGCACGGGCCGACGATCGAGGCCGTCTCGGAGCTCCTGCGCAGCTCGACGAGCTGGCCGCTGCGCGTGCGCGCGGCGGAGGCCCTGGGCCGGCTCGGCGCGCCGGGCGCGGGCGCGGGCGCGGCCGGTGGCAGGCCGAGCCAGGTCGCGGAGACGCTCGGCGCGGCGGCGCGCTCCGACGCGTATGCCCTGGTCCGCGAGGCGGCGGCGCGCGCCCTCGCCTCGGCGGACCGCGCGGCGGCGGCGCCGGTGCTGAAGCAGCTCGCGGCGCGCGACCCCGAGCCGCGCGTACGCCAGGCCGCGGCGGAGCTGATGCGGAGCGCCGCGCCTTGAGCAGCGGCCCCCTGCCCGGGCCGCGGCGCGTGGCGCTGCGGCTCGCCTCGCTCGCGCCGCGGCTCGCCTCGCTCGCGCCGCGGCTCGCCTCGTTCGCGCTGGCCGGCGCACTCGGCGCGGCCGGCTGCGACGACGCGAGCCGGTTCTCGACGGCCGAGGGGGAGGCCTACTGCGGCGCGATCACGCTGGGCGGCGCGTTCCGCGCCGGCCTGAGCCCGCGCGTGCAGATGCGGCTCTCGCTCGACGCGGAGGCGCTCGACGGCCCGGACCCGCCGGGCGCGCTGTGGACCTACGAGGCGCCCGACGGGACCACGCCCGAGCGGCGCCTGCTCGACGGCGCGCCGCTCCGGCCGATCGGCGCGCTCGCCCACGACCCGCTGTCGCGGCTGGAGTTCGGGGAGGGCCGGGAGCGCAACGCGATCTACGCGGTCAGCGCGGCGGATCCCGGGGCAGAGTCGCTCGTCGCGATCCTGTCGCTGCGCACGGACGAGTCGGTCGAGGTCCGCCTGCTCCGGCCGGGCCAGGCGCCGCTCCCTTCGGGCGAGCCCCTTGCGGCGGGGCAGCGGCAGGTGTTCGGCAACTTCAGGCTGACGCGGCGGACGGGGACATGCGGGTTCTAGGGATCGAGACATCGTGCGATGAGACGGCGGCGGCGGTGGTCACCGAGGGCGGCGACGTCCTCTCGGACGTCGTGCGCAGCCAGGTGGCGCTGCACGCGCCGTACGGGGGCGTCGTGCCCGAGGTCGCGGCGCGCGATCACGCGCGCGCGGTGGTCCCGGTCGTGCGCGAGGCGCTGGCGCGCGCGGGCGTGACGGCGGCGGACCTCGACGGCGTCGCGGTGACGTCGCGGCCGGGGCTCGCGGGGGCGCTGCTCGTCGGCCTGCAGACGGCGAAGGGGCTGGCGTGGGCGGCGGGCAAGCCGCTCGTCGGCGTCGATCACCTGGTCGGCCACCTGCTCGCTGTGTTCCTGCGGCGGGACGGCGCGCGCTCGACGCCCGCGCCGGACGCGCCGCCCGCGCCGGACGCGCCGCCCGCGCCGCCCGCGTCGGACGAGCGGCCGGCGTTCCCGTACGTGGCGCTGCTCGCCTCGGGCGGGCACACGGCGATCTACCGGGTGGATGGTCCGGCGCTCGGCGCGATCCGGGAGCTCGGCGCGACGCGCGACGACGCGGCGGGCGAGGCGTTCGACAAGGTGGCGAAGCTGCTCGGCCTCGGGTATCCGGGCGGCCCGGTGGTCGACCGGCTCGCGGCCACCGGGGACGCGGCGGCCGCGGCGGAGGCGGTGCCGGCGGTGATGGCGCGCAAGGAGTCGCTGGAGTTCAGCTTCTCGGGCATCAAGAGCGCGGTGGCGCGCCACGTGGCGAAGCGCGGGCGTCCGGAGGGGCAGGCGCTGAACGACCTGTGCGCGGCGTTCCAGGGCGCGGTGGTCGACGCGCTCGTGCAGAAGACCGTGCGGGCGGCGCGGGCCGAGGGGATCGAGCGGGTGGTCCTCGCGGGCGGCGTCGCGGCGAACCGCGGGCTCCGGGCGCAGATGGCGGCGGCGTGCGCGCGGCGGGGGCTCGGGCTGTTCGTCCCGCCGTTCGCGAGCTGCACGGACAACGGGGCGATGATCGCGTATGCGGGCGCCCTGCGGCTCGCGGCCGGGGAGCGGGACACGCTCGATCTCGCGCCGGAGACGAGGACGGCGCTGCCGCGGGTGACGCGCAAGGGCGGCGGCGTGCGGTGAGCGGGAGAGGCTGGCGGTGGCGCGCCTCCGGCCGGCGGCGGGGCGTCGCCGGCGAGGCCGCGGTGGGGTGCGGGGCTGGCGCACGCTGGCGTCACGGGCGCGGGGCTGCGGTGTGTGGGGCCATGCGGGGCGGTGCAGGGGCGGCTCGTGTCGGGGATTACCGCGGACTTGTACGCTGCGGCGAGCCGTGGTCTGATGAGAGCTCAGGATTCAGGCCGGCCCGCGCTGGCCGTTCTTCCGGCCGCACGGGACAGGACAGCTTGGGAGAGCCGCCCGGCGGGGCGCGAGGGTTGTGAGCATGCAAGTTGTTCTACCGATTGTGCTCGGGTTGATCGCGGTGGCGTGCGGCGCAGGCGCCGTGTTCCTGCTGATACAGGCCACGCAGCTGAGGCGGCAGCTCCAGGACGCGAACCAGCACATCGAGGCGCTCCGGCAGGCGAAGAGCCAGCTGGATCAGGTGCGGTCGCAGTACGGGCAGCTCCAGCAGTCGCTCGACATCGCGCGGAGCGAGGACCGGCAGAAGGTCGACTGGCTCGACGCCCAGCAGAAGGAGATCGACTGGTACAAGAGCGAGCTCGAGAGCCGGCCGAAGATCACGCAGAAGCGGTACAAGATCCTGACCCTTGGCATCAAGTGGACCGGCAAGACGTCGCTCACGCTCAAGTGGGCGAATCCGCTCGTGGATCTCGGCACGCTGCAGGGGACGAAGATCGAGCGTTACGAGCGGACGGTCAGCCATGTGCTCACGAAGGAGGTGCTGACCGAGCACGTCTTCGAGGTAGGCGACTGGGGCGGCGAGCACATCGTGGACGCGCAGCAGGAGCTCATCATGGAGGAGATCCATGGGCTCTTGATGGTCGTGGATCTGGCGGGCAAGGACGGGCAGAAGCTCGAGCCGTCGCGGATCCAGGAGCAGCTCCGGGAGTTTCAGCCGCAGTCGCTCCAGTTCTTCTTCAGCCCGAAGACGCTGGCGTCTTGCAAGGCGGTGGTGCTGTTCATCAACAAGTCCGATGTTCTGTCCGGGACGCCGGCTGAGGTGGAGCGGGAGGCGCGCGGGTATTACAAGCCGCTCATCGACAGCCTCGAGCGGTACAAGAACCACATTGACATTCGCGTGCTCGTCGGGTCGGCGAGCTACGGGCACAGCACACATCATCTGTTCTCGCACTTCGTGGAGCGGATCCTCCCGAAGAACGCGTATGATCCGCAGCTGCTCCAGCGGATGAAGGCGGACATCGGTCCGAATCCGGCGCTGTCGCGGACCGCGCAGCTCCCTGCCCCGCAGCTGCCGCAGCAGGTCAGGCCCAATGTACGGTAGCGAGGGCGCCTCGGGGTATGTGATCCCGCGGTACCGCGCGCCGGCGGACGCGCCGTGGTATCACGTGCTGCACGGGAACATCCCGGGGCACCAGATCGATTTCATGTACTGCCCGGAGGTGCCTCAAGGGCCCCTCACGACGACGCATTTCAGCCACCTGGCGCGGCTGATGAAGTACATCGAGCCCGCGACGGGGGCGACGCACGCGTTCGCGATCGGGAACCTGTCGCGCGACGACACGCAGCACGAGCCTGGTCACGGGGCGGTGGGGCTGATCTTCGGGTTCCGGATCGGCGGGGCGGTCGACCACGCTGGGCGGGGGAATCCGCCGTTCGCGCACGGGCTCGTCGCGGTGGACCGGGACCTCGGGTATGCGACGCTGCTGGAGGCGTCGGCGACGTTCTACCGGCACGTGATGAACGCGACCGAGCTGAACTCGTCCGCTGGCATGTTCTACCGCGAGTATGTGGGCGCGGTGCGGGAGGCGCCGGAGCGGGTGCCGCACGTGCTGGAGCGGTACGTCGAGGAGTACGGGGATCTGCCGTACCTCCGGCGGAGCAACGCGACGTGGGACTGGGTGGCCGACGAGGGGACGCTGCCGAAGCGGGTGGTGATCGTGCACAAGCACGATGAGCCGTTCGGGGCGATCGCGCATGCGGCGGCGCGGATCGCGACGGTGCTCTACCGGTCGAACATCAAGTGGACGTCGATCACGAGCGGGCGCGAGGCGGACATCCCGGGCGGGGTGTCGGTGCGGTTCGTGAGGGAGCGCGATGTCTCGATGGAGGAGCGGCACGGGGTGCTGATCCGGATCGAGGAGGTCGCGGAGGACGAGGGGGAGATCGCGCGGGGGATGTTCGGGGCGCGGCCGCAGGGCGAGCAGGAGGAGAAGCCGCAGTTCGGAGGGGGGTGGCGGGAGCGGTTCGCGGCGCAGCACGCGGGGACGGGGCCGGTGCATGGCGCGGGGGGCGCGATGCCGGGGGCTGCGCTGCAGGAGCGGCGGGCGGGGGGGTCGGTGCCGCCGTCGCAGCGGGGCGTGGGGCTCGGGCGGAACGACGCGCACGCGCCGGGAAGGGCGGGCGGCGGATGGGCGGAGGCGGGGGTCGGCGCGGCGGCGGGGTCGGCGGGGCCGGCGTCGATGTCGGCGGCGCAGCAGGTTGGGCCGAAGGGCACGCTGGTCATCGATACGGAGAAGCTGCTGGGGGGCACGGTGCGGGCCGCGGCGCCCGCGGGGGTGGGGCTGGCGGCGCCAGCGGTGCCGGTGCTTCCGGCGCAGGCGGCGCCGATGCGCGGCGATCTGGCCGATGAGATCCCGGTCATCATCGAGAAGCCGGCGTCGTCGAGGAAGTGGCTCTGGGCCATCGTCGGGCTCGGTCTGGCGAGCCTGGCGGCGGTGGCGGCGGTCCTGGTGCAGCGGATGCCTCCGGCGAACCAGGATGGGGGCCCTGTGGCAGGGCCGGCTGAGACGGCGAGCACGCCGGAGGTGCGCACGGCCCCGACGGCCAGCGCCGCGCCGGGGGCGAGCTCGCCGGTCGAGGAGAAGAAGCAGCAGCCGTCGGCGGCGCAGCCTGAAGCTCAGCAGCAGCAGGATCCGGGGAGCGAGAAAGCGCAGACGACGCAGGGGCGGCGCGGCAACACGAAGGCGCCAGGTGCCTCCACCGCGAAGCAGCCCTCGAAGAGGACCCCTGGTAAGACGCCGTCCTCTCGCCAGCCGTCGACAGCGTTGCCCGAAGAGGAACTGGAGTTCTGATGCGGATGAGAAAGAAGCCGTCTCTGCTGAGCATGACCGGCGTGGCGCTCGCCCTGCTCGCCTCGCCGAGCCTTGCTCAGCAGCCGACGTCCACGGCGCCTGCGGCCGAGACCGAGAACGATGCGCTGACGGACAAGGTGCGGGAGCTCTTCGACGAGGGCGTGAAGGCGGCCAATGCATCGAAGTGGAGCGACGCGCACGTCTCGTTCCTCGCGGCGTGGAGGCTCAAGGAGCACTATCAGATCGCCTCAAACCTGGGCGTCGCGGAGCTCAAGCTGGGCAAGTACCGCGAGGCAGCGGAGCACCTCACGTGGTACCTGCGCGAGGCCCCCGCGTCGAAGGTGGAGCAGCGGCGGCGCGCCGAGCAGTCGCTGAAGGAGGCGCTGGCGAAGGTCGCGCAGGTGACGGTGGAGGTGGAGCCGGCAGGGGCCGACGTGACGGTCGACGGGGCGGCGGTGGGGAAGGCGCCGCTGCGGATGCCGGTGTTCCTGAACCCGGGCGAGCATGAGGTAGGCGCGCGGCTCGACGGGCATGTGCCGGAGAAGCGCGGGGTGACGGCGAAGGCGGGGGCGACGGCGACGGTGAGCTTGCGGCTGGTTGCGCAGGCGGCAGCGCCGGCAGAGCAGGCGGGGAACGGGCAGATCGCGCCGCGGATGCCGGCGAATCCGGGGGATACGAGCGGACCCAGCAAGCCGCTGCTGTATACCGGCATCGCGCTGACGGGTGTCGCTGCGGGCCTCGGGGCGGTGTTCGGGATCGTCTCGCTGAACAAGGAGAGCCAGGCGGAAGACTTGCACGTCGTGCTGGAGAATAAGGATGGCCCGTCCGCGTGTGCGAATGGCCAGAACGCCGCGCAATGCGGGGAGCTCTGGAGCGCGCGCAAGGATGCGTGGACCTATACCAAGGCTGCGTGGGGCTGCTTCGGGGGCGCCGCGGCGATCGGGGCGGCGACGCTCATCTACTACTGGACGGCGCCACGGCAGGCCAGTGGGGTAACGCGGGCGCAGGTGATCCCGCATCTCGGTCCGACAGGCAGCGGTATCGTGATCACGGGTGCGTGGTAAACCCAGCGCAGACGGTTTCGATTTGGCTTGGGCTGACTGGAGACGAAGGTGATGCGAAAGGGTCAGGGCAGATCGTGGGCGGCTGGGGTTCTGGTCGCGCTCGGCCTCGTTGGCATGTGTCACGCACTGGGATGCTCGGATTCAGCTGATAAGCATGAGAATGAGCTAGGTCGTCAAGGGAACACCACCACGACCACCAGCAGCAGCAGCGGCGTCCCCCCGGGATGCGAGAAGCATCCAGAAGACGACCCCAGCACGATCACCGAGCAGTGTGGCGTGTTCGTGCGCGCGAGCGCGCCCGTCGGGGGGAATGGGACCAGGGCACAACCGTTCAATAGCTTCGCCGAGCTAGCTGCGAGCGACTCGCAGAAAAGCAGAGTGTACGTGTGCCACGAGTCCCAAGACGAGAACAGCAACAAGGTCGCTGAATCATACAACGAAAGCAGTGGGATCGTCTTCCGTGACGGCGTCGAGATCTATGGCGGGTTCACCGGATGCTACGACGAGTGGACATGGTCGACGAACAAGACAAAGTTGACCGTTGCAGTCACGGAAGAGCAGCCAGAGACGCCGGACACCATCGCGCTCACGCTGAACGGCGGCGACAATCGGCTTGAAAACCTCGAGATCATCGCCAGCGGGCCACTCGTCCACGGCAGTTCGTCGATCGCTCTGCTGGTGAACGGAGGGAAGGCCGACATCGGCAACAGCGATCTCACGGCAGGCGATGCGGGTGACGGAGATCCGGGAGTTGCCCCCATAGATGAAACGGATCTGAACGGCGTCGCTGGGACCAAAGGCCAGGCGGCATGTGATCCGGGTGCGGCCCATTCTGGGAAGGACGGCCCCGTCAAGCAATGCCCTAGCGGCGAGAGTTCCGCAGGAGGCAAGGGAGGCGCGGGTTCGACGTCTGGTCCTGCTGGCAGCGGCGGAGACGGCACGCCTGCGTCCGGAGGAGGGGCAGGAGGCAAAGGAGCCCAAAGCGCTGGCAACGCGTGCGCAGTAGGCGCGGATGGAGAACCGGGGGAAGACGGTACACCAGGTGACCCCATCGAAGCTCGCGGCCTCGGCACAATCGACGCAACCGGGTATCAAGGGGTGAATGGGGTACAGGGTAAGCCAGGTGCGCCCGGTCAAGGGGGTGGCGGAGGTGGAGGCGCCATCGGCGGAACCGCAACTTGCCCAGGAGCCGACGACGCGGAGTTGCTGGCTGGCGCGAGCGGCGGGACCGGCGGCAGCGGCGGTTGCGGCGGGCTCGGCGGTGAAGGTGGCAAGCCCGGCGGCTCCAGCATCGCCATGATCATCCTGAACGCGGAGGTCGCTTTCAAGGGCGTGCAGCTTACGGCCGGCAACGCGGGCAACGGCGGCCTCGGCGGCGATGGCGCAACAGGTGGAACAGGCGGAGCGGGCGGGGACCTCGGAGCTGGTGTAGCACCGACCTTGCGCGCAAGCTGCAGAGGTGGAAGCGGCGGTGCCGGCGGCCTGGGCGGCCCGGGTGGCGGTGGCTCCGGCGGCCACTCGCTCGGCATTGCCTTCAACGGCAACAGCTCTCTCCGAGGTGACGTCCCCTCCTTCATCCCGGGCAACGAGGGTCAAGGCGGCCTGGGCGGCGCCGTTCCCTCCGCCGGTGCGGAAGGCGCCCCCGGCCGCTCCGGAGCATGCCTGAACTTCGACACCCGCGACGACCAGGATTGCCTCCAGTAGCGATAAACATCCGTGAGGTTCGTCGGCAACTCCCCAGCGACCCAGCTCCCACGGATGTCTCGTGTACAAGTCCGACCGTGTCTCATGCAGGCTCCGCGCTGGCAGCGCGAGCGACGCCAACCTACCGTCATGAACGCCGCTCCTGCGGCACGGACGTCAGCAAGGCCATACCGGCAGCGAGCCCAGGCGGCTGGCCTCTCGGCGTGTCCACGGCCGAGCCATCAAAGCGAAGCGCAAAGCCCGAACTCGTTGCTGCATCTGGCAACTCTTCGCTCGGAGCAACGATGCATTCTCGACGTCTCCTGATCGGTGCGTTGTCGCTTGGTGTGCTCGTTGCGACTCCCGCAGCAGCGGAGGAACAGGCGCCAACTGCGCAAGTGAAGGCAGCCGCCCGCTCGCTCGCGGACGAGGGCTGGAACCTCTATACAGCGGGACGTTATGAGGAGGCGCTCGAGGCCTTCAGCCGAGCGGAGGCGAAGGTTCACGCACCCACGTTCCTGCTCATGATGGCGCGCGCGAGCAACAAGCTCGGTAAGCTGCTCGAGGCGCGAGCCCTTTACAAGCGCATCGCCGAGGAGAAGCTCGCCGCGAGCGCAACACCAGGGTTCGTGCAGGCCCAGACCAGCGCAAACGAGGAGCTGGCCTTGCTGGCACCGCGCATCCCGGCGCTGAGGGTCGTCGTGACGGGTGCGCCCAGCGACGCCATCAAGCTGACACTCGACGGTAGCAGCATCGAACCTTCATCGTTCGTGGAACGAAACCCTGGCGACCATGTGCTGACCGCGTCGATGGCGGGCCGCCGCGCCGTGGCCAGGACGATCCACCTGACCGAATGGGCGCGGGAGCAGTTAACGCTCGATGCCTCTTCGCTTGCCGTGGAGCATCCTTCAGGGGCGCCAGCGCACGCTGCCGCGGGTGCCCCGCCGCGCAGCGCGGCTGAAACACGGGCAAGTCATGCTGGCGTTCGTACGCCCGCGCAACGGGACGACGCCAGCGGCCTCAATACGACGGTGGTGTATGCAGGCATGGCCCTCGCCGGCGTGGCTGCGGTCACCGGGTCGGTGTTCGGGATCGTGTCGCTGAACAAGGAGAGCGAGGCGGACGACATGCACGTCTATCTGGAGAAGAATGACGGCCCGTCCGCGTGTGCGAATGACAAGAACGCCGAGCAATGCGGAGAGCTCCTGAGCACGCGCAAGGATGCATCGACCTATACCAAGGCTGCGTGGGGCTGCTTAGGGGGCGCCGCGGCGGTCGGGGCGGCGACGCTCATCTATTACTGGACGGCGCCCCGGCAAGCCAAGGAAGGGACGCGCGCTCGGGTGATCCCGCATCTCGGTCTGGCAGGCAGCGGCATTTTGATCACGGGTGCATGGTAAACAGAGGGCAGACGGCTTCGATTTTGCTTGCGCTGACTGGAGACGACGGTGATGCGAAAGCGTCAGGGTAGATGGTGGGCGGCTGGGACGTTGGTAGCGCTCGGCCTCATTGGTATGTGTCACGCACTCGGATGCTCCAGCTATGATCCCCATGAGCTTGATGCGGGGAGGACCACCACGACCAGCAGCAGCAGCAGCGGCGTCCCCTCGGAATGCGAGAACTCTCCAGCAGACGACCCCAGCACGATCACTGAACGATGTGGCGTGTTCGTACGCGCGAGCGCGCCCGCCGGGGGGGATGGGACCATGGCTCAACCATTTAACAGCTTTGCCGAAGTAGCTGCGAGCAATCCGCAGAAAAGCAGAGTGTACGTGTGCCACGAGTCCCAAGACCAGAACAGCGACAGAATCGCTGAATTGTACAACGAAGGCACTGGCATCGTCTTCCGTGATAGCGTCGAGATCTATGGCGGGTTCACCGGATGCTACGACAACTGGGTATGGTCAACGAACAAAACGAAGTTGACCGTCGAAGTTACGGAAGAGCAGCCAGAGACGCCGGACACCATCGCGCTCACGCTGAACGGCGGTGACAATCGGCTTGAAAATCTTGAGATCGTCGCCAGCGGGCCACTCGTCCACGGCAATTCGTCGATCGCTCTGCTGGTGAACGGAGGGAAGGCCGACATCGTCAACAGCGATCTCACGGCAGGCGATGCGGGTGACGGAGATCCGGGAGTTACACCCGCAGGCGAAACGGATCTGAACGGCATCGCTGGTATCAAGGGCCAGGCGGCATGTGATCCAGGTGCGGCGCATCCTGGGAAAGACGGCCCCGTCAAGCAATGCCCTGGTGGCGATAGCTCCGCAGGAGGAAGAGGAGGAGCGGGTTCGGCATCTGGTTCTGCTGGCAGCGGCGGAGACGGCACGCCACTGTCCGTAGGAGGGGCAGGTGGCAAAGGAGCCCAAAGCGCCGGCAATGTGTGCACAGTAGGCGCGAGTGGACAACCGGGGAAAGACGGTACACCAGGTGACCCAGTCGAAGCTCCCGACCTCGGCACAATCGACGCAACCGGGTATCAAGGGGTGAATGGGGTACAGGGTAAGCCAGGCGCGCCCGGTCAAGGGGGTGGCGGGGGTGGAGGCGCCATGGGCGGAACCGCAACTTGCCCAGGAGCCGACACCGCAGCGTCGCTGATTGGCGCGAGCGGCGGGACCGGCGGCAGCGGCGGTTGCGGCGGGCTCGGCGGTGAAGGTGGCAAGCCCGGCGGCTCCAGCATCGCCGTGATCATCCTGAACGCGGAGGTCGCTTTCAAGGGCGTGCAGCTTAGCGCCGGCAACGCGGGCAACGGCGGCCCAGGCGGCGACGGCGCAACAGGTGGCAGAGGCGGAGCGGCCGGAGATCCCGGAGCCGGTGTGACGCCAACCTTGCGCGCAAGCTGCGCGGGTGGACGCGGCGGTGACGGCGGCCTGGGCGGCCCGGGTGGCGGTGGCTCCGGCGGCCACTCGCTCGGCATTGCCTTCAACGGCAACAGCTCTCTCCGAGGTGACGTCCCCTCCTTCATCCCGGGCAACGAGGGTCAAGGCGGCCTGGGAGGCACCGTTCCCTCCGCCGGTGCGGAAGGCGCCCCCGGCCGCTCCGGAGCATGCCTGAACTTTGACACCGGCGACGTCCAAGGTTGCCTCCAGTAGCGACCGGCCTCCGTGAGGTTCGTCGGCAACTCCCCAGCGTCCAGGCTCCCACACGATGCCTCGTGCACATGTCCGACCGTATCTCATGCAGGCTCCGCGCTGGCAGCACGGGCGACGCCGACCTACTGTCATGAAAACCGCTCCTGCGGCACGGACGTCGGCAAGGCCATACCGGCAGCGAGCCCAGGCAGCTGGCCTCTCGGCGTGTCCACGGCCGACCCATCAAAGCGAAGCGCAAAGCCCAAGCTCGTTGCTGCGTCCAGCAAATCCTGGCGCGGAGGAACAATGCATTGTCGATGTCTCCTGATCGGTGCGTTGTCGCTGGGCGTGCTCGCTGCGACTCCAGCAGCAGCGGAGGAAAAGGTCCCGACCCCGCAAGCGAAGGCAGCCGCCCGCTCGTTCGCGGACGAGGGCTGGAACCTCTATACCGCGGGACGGTACGAGGAGGCGCTCAAGGCCTTCCGCGAAGCGGATGCGAAGGTTCACGCACCCACGTTCCTGCTCATGGTGGCGCGCTGCTACGTCAAGCTCGGCCGCCTGCTCGATGCGCGCGCCGCGTATCAGATCATCCTGGACGAGAAGCTCGCCGCCAGCGCGCCGCCGGCTTTCACGGAGGCTCAGGTCACCGCAAGGAAGGAACTGGCCGACCTGGAGCTGCGCATTCCGACCGTGGAGGTCGCGATCAAGGGCGCCGTCCAGGAGGTACGGGAAGTGACGCTCGATGGCCTGCCGATCCCCCTCTCGACCCCTGTACAGCGTGATCCAGGCGAACACACCTTGGTCGTTCACGTATCCGGGCGCCGTCCCCTGACGAAGCGTATCCGACTGCAGGAGGAGGCGAGGGAGCGGGTGGAGCTGGATCAGGCTGCAGTCGACGCTCTGCCACGAACCGGGCGACTGGAACCCGAGTCGGGCCACCGGAGCGCTGGTCCGGGTCAGGTCCAGGGTGGTCGGTCCACCGATGGCACAAGCGGTACTGCGGGCTGGTTCAACCCGGACCGGAGGACCGCCGTGCTGATCGGTGGGGGCGCGGCGGCAGGGCTCGGGCTCGCGGCGGGGGCCGTTTGCACGATGCTGGCCAACGGGCGAGCCAGCGATGCAGCAAGACTCAAGGCGGAGCTGGTGAATGAACGCGATGGATCGGCGTCATGCCCCGGCGCAGACCCGGCCCGATGCGCACAGCTGAAGGATGCGACCCTCGCCAAAGTCGAGCTCAGCAACGCCGCGTTCTGGAGCTTCGTGGCGGGCGGAGCTATCGGGGTCGGGACGCTGGCTTACGGGATCGTGACCATGCGGCCCGCAGCACCGACCCCGAGCATACGGCTGACGCCCCTGCTCGATAGAGACACCGCCGGGCTCTCGCTCGCAGGGAAGTTCTGATCTGGCGCACGTGAACAACAGGAGTTTCAACATGCATCGCCGTGCTCGTCTTGTTTCCGTGCTTGTCCTGGCGATGGTGGCCGCCGGCGCCAGTGGGGCGGGATGCGGCCCGTGGTCAGCACGTCCGAGCGAGTACTGCGAGGGCACTCCGTGCGGTGAAAGCGATGGCGTGGGAGGTGGCACGTCGATGCCACCACCGCCGCCGCCGCCGCCGCCGCAGTGCTTGCCCAGCGAAGGACAGGACTGGGCCGCAGACGAGAGCTGCGGCGTGTTCGTTTCCGCCACGCGGGGCGAAGACGAGAACGGCGGAGCGCCGGGCGCGCCGGTCAAGACGCTCGCGAGGGCCATCGAGCTCGCGCTGGAGCACGAAGGACGCGTGTACGCATGCGCCGAGACGTTCGAGGAAGCCCTCACCTTGACCGCGGGGGTGACCCTCTACGGTGGGCTCGACTGTGCTGCGAGCTGGCGGTGGGACGGCAAAAAGAGAACCACCTTGACGACGCCGCAGGATGCGGCGGCCGGGACCGTGCCGCTGACGATGCGCGCGGTTGGCGAGACGGTGTGGCTCGAGGACATCGACGTCACCGCCCCCTCGATCGAGCTGAGCAACTTCGGCGTCTCGTCGATCGCGGCCATCGCCGATCGCTGCCAGTTCAAGCTCACGCGGTGCACCCTCACGGCCGGCGAGGCGGCGCCGGGGGTCAGCGGCGCCTCGCCTGAACCAGCGCGCGCCACGAATGGCGGCGAAGGCAGCGACGGGAACGAGGCGTGCTCGGCGGATGTCGTGAAAACCGACGATCCGCCCGTGAATGAATGCGGAACACCGGATAATGCCAGCGACGATTCGCGCGGCGGGCTGGGCGGCCCAGGGGATTCCTCCATAGCAGGCAATGGCGGCCACGGCTCTCCTGGCGAGCAAACCAATCCGAATCGCGGCACCTACACTCCTGGCGCGGGCGCGGACGGACGCGGACGGTGCACCGACGGCATGGAGGGCGCCGCCGGCAGCCACGGCGACGGCGGTGCAGGGGCACGTGGCATTGGCTCGCTCAACAGCACTGGTTACACCGGCGTCTCGGGAAACGACGGCACCGACGGGAAGACCGCCCAGGGCGGCGGAGGAGGCGCCGGCTCGAGGGCAGGCACCCCACCATGCCGGTATTCGAACTCGAATGGCGGTGCCAGCGGCGGAAGCGGCGGCGCTGGCGGCTGCGGCGGCAAGGCCGGCAAGGGCGGCGGTCCTGGCGGGTCGAGCATTGCTCTCGTGAGCCTCGACGCAAAGCTCAGCTTTCAGGACGTCCGCCTGGAAGCCCAGCGCGGCGGGGACGGCGGCAACGGCGCCTCCGGCCAGCAAGGCGGAAGAGGCGGTCCTGGCGGACAGGGAGGGATCGTTTCGGACGAGTTCAGCATGGATCCAGACTTCCCCATCAAGCCTGGTTGCAGCGGCGGCGCGGGCGGCAACGGCGGCAACGGCGGCTGGGGCGGAGGCGGCCTCGGCGGCCACTCCCTCGGCGTTGCTTTCCGCGACCCGGCGGGCACGCCCCCGTCCCTTGGCAATACCGTCATCCAGGTCGGCACGCCCGGCGCTGGCGGCACAGGCAGCGACAGCGACGCGACAGGCAACGCCGACCCGGGCATGACGCTCGAAACGCTCCCGTTTCCTTAGATGCCGCACGCCGCCTCATCGTCATGAGCCCCAGCGACAGCTCAGCTCGGGTCTGCTCCTCGGGGTTCACGCTCCCCGATCCTCCCGCCTCCCTCATCGCCCGGCGAGCCCAACCCGCTGCGCAGCTCAGGCTGCGGGGGACCCGGCAGCCTCCCGACCGCCCCGACCGAAATCGCGCTCCCCGCCCCGCCCCACTCCTCTCCCGCCATCGAATCCGCTAGGCTGCTTCCGCCCTCCTCCCTGCCCCGTCATGCACCTCGGCGCCGGCTCCGTCCTCATCGGCAAGTACCGCCTCGAGCGCCCGCTCTCGCGCGGCGGCATGGGCTCGGTCTGGGTCGCGCGCCACCTCCAGCTCGGCACGCCGGTCGCCGTCAAGTTCATGGACCCGGCCTACGCGAGCTCCCCGGCCTTCCGCACCCGCTTCGAGCGCGAGGCGCGCGCGGCCGCCCAGCTCAGGACCCCGCACGTCGTGCAGGTGCACGACTTCGGCTTTCACGAGAGCATCCCGTACCTCGTCATGGAGCTCCTCCAGGGCGAGGATCTCAGCGCGCGCCTCCAGCGGCGAGGCCGCCTCCCGCTGCTCGAGGCGCACCGCATCCTCGCCCAGACCGGCAAGGCCCTGCGCAGCGCGCACGACGCCGGCCTCGTCCACCGCGATCTCAAGCCCGCCAACCTCTTCCTCGCGCGCGTCGACGGCGAGGACGAGGACATGGTGAAGCTCCTCGACTTCGGCATCGCCAAGGAGACCACCTCGAAGCTGGTCGCCGACGCCTCCACGACCGGCGAGGTGATGGGCTCGCCCCACTACATGAGCCCGGAGCAGCTCCGCGCCGAGCGCGACCTCGACGCGCGCAGCGACCTCTGGGCGCTCGGGGTCATCCTGTTTCGCATGGTCACGGGATACCTCCCCTTCCCCGGCGACGTGCTCGCGCAGGTCATGACCAGGATCCTCGTCGATCCGATCCCCTCCGCGCTCCAGCTCGCCCCCGACCTCCCCCCGGCCATCGACGGCTTCTTCCACCGGGCGCTGGCGCGCGATCGAGCCCACCGGTTCCAGACCGTCCGCGAGCTGGTCGACGAGTTCGCGCGCATCGTGGGCGCGCCGAGGTTCACCAGCTCGCTCTCGGACGCGCACGGTCCGTTCCTCCAGCCCCCCACCGGCTTCATCGCAGCCACAGCGACGCCGCTGCACGGAGCGCCCCCTGGACACGGAGCTCCCCCTGGCCCCGGGGGCACGGCGCCTGCCGCGCCGCTTCCAGCGCCGCTGATGGGTCCTGTCTCGGCGGGCACGCTGACCGGCGCGATCGATGCCGCCAAGCCACAGGGCGGACGCCGCTTCTCTGCGCGGACGGCATGGGTCGCCGCTGCGGGAGCAGCCGTCGCCCTCAGCGGCATCGGCGTGACCATGGGAGCGCTCTACGGCCGGTACGCCGAGCCCTCGTCCCCAGCAGGTGACCAGGCGACCGCCGAGCTTGCTGCCTCCGGCCCAGCGATGCCCCCCCGCGACGCGCTCTCCGCGACCGCCGCGAATCCCGCCGCGGCGTCGGCGAGCGCTCCACCCGGCATCGTGCCAGCCGCGCCGCTGATGGATGCCGGCTCGGACGCAGCCTCCGAAGCCTCGGCGCAGGAGCCGACGCCGAACGGCGCGCAAGCAGTGGAGCGCACCCCTCCCGCAGCAGCCACGAGCGCCCCGGCAGCGGAGCGCAGCCTTCCGGCAGCATCGGCCAGCACACAGCCCAGCGCGCAGCCTCGGCCTCGCCCTGCCGGCAGCAGCACCGCCGCCCCGCCATCGCAGCGGCCGGCCAGCGGCACCGGCGCGCGGCGGTCGTCCGGGGAAACGAAGCCGAACTGGGGTATCCCCTAGCTTCGGCCACCCTCGTCGCTCCTCCGGGGGCGCGCTCCTCACCGCGCGAGACGGCGGCCCGAGCTCGCGGTGACCGCAAGACCTCAGGAGCTCCGCAGCAGCGCGGGGGGTGCCGCGGAGCCAGTCTTGTCCTCGCACCCCGTGTGCAACCGGACCACAAAAGCACCCTGCCCCACGCAGAAGGGGTATGGTTCGCGTTCCGGGGTGGCTAAGGTGCTCCCGTCACCTCCACCCTCAAGCGCAGCTTCCTGAAGCAACGCCGGATTTTCGATGATGACGAAGCGCCCGCTGCTGTGGACCTGGAGCGTAGCCATCGCCTTGCTGGCGCCGGTCGCCGGTGCTCAGCAGGCGTCCCCGCAGGCCGCGGCGCAGGAGAGCGACGCGCTGACAGACAAGGCGCGCGAGCTCTTCGAAGACGGAGTGAAGTCGGCCAAGGCGGGGAAGTGGTCCGATGCGCACGCGTCGTTCCTCGCGGCATGGGGGATCAAGCCGCACTACCAGATCGCCTCGAACCTCGGCGTGGCCTCCCTCAAGGTGGGCAGGCCCCGTGACGCCGCGCAGTACCTCTCGCTGTACCTCCGCGAGGCCCCTGCGACGAAGGTCCAGGAGCGGGAGCGCGCGGAGGCGTCGCTGAAGGAAGCGCGGGCGCAGGTCACGGCCATCACGGTGCAGGTGACGCCGGAGGGGGCCGAGGTGACGGTCGACGGGACGACCGTCGGGCAAGCGCCGCTGGTAGATCCCGTATTCCTCGATCCGGGCAAGCACGACGTGGGCGTGAAGCTGGAGGGGTACGTGCCGGAGGCGCGGGTCATCGAGGCCACGGCGGGTGCCACGGAGATGATCAGGCTCCAGCTGAAGCGCAAGCCGGCGCTCAGCGCGGCGGTAAGTCCCGGGCCGCTCGCTCCGCCGGCGCCGAGCGACTCGGGAAGCGGAGCGCGAACGGCGGTGCTCGTCGGCGGAGGGGTCGTGGCAGGCGCCGGCGTTGCGGCGGGGGTTGTCCTTACCGTGCTGGCCAATTCGCGGGCAAGCGAGGCTGAAGAGCTGAGGAAGACCCTGATCAACGAAAAGAACAGTCTCTCATCATGCCTTGGCGTGTTCGAGGATAACTGCCGGAAGCTGAAGGACACCGTGAACTCAAACGTCGATCTCAGCAATGCGGCGTTCTGGAGCTTCGTGGCGGCCGGAGCGGTCGGGGCCGGGACGCTGGTGTACGCGCTCGTGACGAGCAAGCCTGCGGAGCCGGCGCCGAGCATCCGGGTGGCGCCGCTCCTTGCGCCTCGCGCCGCCGGGCTTTGGCTCAGCGGACAGCTCTGAGCTGACCTGCCAGGAAAGGAGATCGCCCCATGCGTCGTCGCGCCCATCTCGCATCCGTGCTCTGGTTAACGACCATGGCCCTGGCGGCCAGTGAGGCCGGATGCAGCAAGCTTGGTTTTCCTTATACCCATCCCGAGGAGGAGCAAGCCAATTGCGAGGACATCCTCAGCTGCCAGGATAACGGCGGAGGCGGCGGAGGCGGCGGAGGCGGCGGAGGCGGCGGAGGGGGAGGGCAGACGTCCATGCCGCCGCCGCAGTGCGTGCCCAGCGAAGGACAGGACTGGGCCGCAGACGAGAGCTGCGGCGTGTTCGTGTCCGCCACGCGGGGTAACGACGAGAACGGCGGAGCGCCGGGCGCGCCGGTCAAGACGCTCGCGAAGGCCATCGAGCTCGCGCTGGAGCACGAAGAGCGCGTGTACGCATGTGCCGAGACGTTCGAGGAAGCCCTCACCGTGACCGAGGGGGTGACCCTCTACGGTGGGCTCGACTGTGCTGCGAGCTGGCGGTGGGACGGCGAGAAGAGAACCACCCTGACGACGCCGCAGGATGCGGCGGCCGGCACCGTGCCGCTGACGATGCGCGCGGTGGGCGAGACGGTGTGGCTCGAGGACATCGACGTCACCGCCCCCTCGATCGAGCCGAGCAACTTCGGCGTCTCGTCGATCGCGGCCATTGCCGATCGCTGCCAGGTCAAGCTCACGCGGTGCACCCTCACAGCCGGCGAGGCGGCGTCGGGGGCCAGCGGCGCCTCGCCTGAACCAGCGCGCGCCAACGGTGGCGGCGAAGGTAGCGACGGGAAAGAGGCGTGCTCGGCGGATGTCGTGAAGACCGACGATCCGCCCGTGAATGAATGCGGAACACCGGACAATCCCAGCGAGGAGTCGCGCGGCGGGCCGGGTGGCTCAGGGAATTCCTCCATAGCAGGCAATGGCGGCAACGGCTCTCCTGGCGAGCAAACCAATCCGAATCGCGGCACCTACACTGCTGGCCCCGACGGACGCGGACAGTGCACCGACGGCATGGAGGGCGCCGCCGGCAGCCACGGCGACGGCGGTGCAGGGGCACGTGGCATTGGCTCGCTCAACAGCACTGGTTACACCGGCGTCTCGGGAAACGACGGCACCGACGGCAAGACCGCCCAGGGGGGCGGAGGAGGCGCCGGCTCGAGGGGAGGCACCCCACCATGCCCGAGGGCGGACTCGAATGGTGGTGCTAGCGGTGGAAGCGGCGGCGCTGGCGGCTGCGGCGGCAAGGCCGGCAAGGGCGGCGGTCCTGGCGGGTCGAGCATTGCCCTCGTCAGCCTCGACGCAAAGCTCAGCTTTCAGGACGTCCGTCTGGAAGCTCAGCGCGGCGGGGACGGCGGCAAGGGCGCCTCCGGCCAGCAAGGCGGAAGAGGCGGTCCTGGCGGACAGGGAGGGTTCGTTGCGGGGGAGTACAGCATGGATGTAGACTTCCCAATCCGCCCTGGTTGCCGTGGCGGCGCGGGCGGCAGGGGCGGCAATGGCGGGTGGGGCGGAGGCGGCCTCGGCGGCCACTCCCTCGGCGTTGCGTTCCGCGACACGGCGGGCATGCCCCCGTCCCTTGGCAATACCGTCATCCAGGTCGGCACGCCCGGCGCTGGCGGCACCGGCAGCGACAGCGACGCGACAGGCAACGCCGACCCGGGCATGGCGCTCGAAACGCTCCCGTTTCCTTAGATGCCGCACGCCTCATTGCCATGAGGTCCTGCCGCTCGCTCAGCTCGCGACCGCGCTCCCGGACCTCCCAGTCGCCGCCATCACCCATCCAGTCCAGTCAGCGACGTGCTGGACTTCTCTCCCCCACAGCGTGCTCCGGCGCCGTGAGGTCCTGCCAGCCTCTCCGCCTCGGTCTGCTCCTCGCCCCCACGCTCCCGGCCATGCCGGCCACCGCGGTAGCTCACCCGCCACGCCGGCGAACGCGACCGTCGTCGCCCTGCTGCCACGCGCTGAGGTTCGACGCTCCTTCGCGGATGTCGCACGTCGCTCTCTCGCGGTCCGCCATCGATCGAGCGATGTGCCAAATCGCTCTTCCGTGGTTCCACCTCGGTTTCTGGCAGCCGCACATCGATTTTTCGAAGTCCCGCCTCGATTTCTCGCCACCACCCCCCCAATATTCCACCGTAGCGGTACAAGCCCCGCGGAGGCGCCCTCCGAGGTATCGGCCCGCGCTCCGCGCACCGCACGCGCGCGCGCTCGTGCCATCCAGCAGCGCAGGACCGGCTCGGACCGCGCCGCCCGCACCACGAGGACGAGACCCCCGTTCGTCGACGTGAGCCGCGCGCTTCCTCAGAAAGGCCGAGCTGGCGCCGGGCGCTTCTTCTCCGGCGCAGTCGTCTCGACCGGCGATACGCCACGTGCAGCGGGCGCCGTGGATCGCTGCGGCGCCTCGTACACCGATTCGTCCAGCGACGGCTTCTTTCCAGGGCCCGACACCCCACCGGTCTGCTGCGCCCGTCCTCCCGGCGTCGCCGCCGTCCCCTCGTACACGGACTCATCCAGCGACGGCTTCTTTCCAGGGCCCGCCCCCCCGCCGGACGGCTGCGTCCGCCCTCCCGGCGTCGCTGCCATTCCCGCCGCGTGCGACGGCAGGCTCGCCTGGCTCGCTGTTGTCGCCGGGGCGGGCGACCTGGCGCCCGCTTGCGGCGCCTGCTCCGTCTCGACCGCCTTGACCCCGCCGCGCTCCCCCGGCTCGACCGCCGCGGGAGCCCCTGTCACCGCCGGCCGCTCCGGAACGGGTACGGCACCAGGCGTTCCTGTCGCCGCCGCCCGCTCGGCGTCTCGCTGTGTCGCTGGCATCGTGCCCGTCGCCGGCACGCTGCCGCCGTCAGCGCCGGCAGGCGCGGCTGGCGGCTTTTCCCGGCCGACAAACCACGCCGTGGCCAGCACCCCCACGAGCAGGACCACCGCGAGCGTCACGGCCACGCCCACGGCCCTGGCTCTCCCTGCTCTTCGCCTCGCCTCGCCGCGGGTCCCCACCCCGGCTGAAGCTTGCGCGATCGCGCCATGCGCTCCGGCCCGCTGCGCCAGCGCCTGCGCTCTCGCCGCGTCCATCATCGCCATCGCCGCCTGCCGCTGCGCCTCGGCGGCCTGACCTTGCATCACGAAGGTCCCACGAAGCGTCACCACCGGCCTGGCCCCGGCGACAGGCGCCCCGGCCGGCGCCGCCGTGCGCAACGCCTCGCTGACCGGCACCCCGGCGACCGGCGCTCCCGTCGGCGCCCCGGTGCTCGACGCCCCACCGACCGGCCTTCCCGCGACCGGTCCACCGATGCTCGACACGCCGCTGGCCGAGCTCCCACCCCAGCCCGACACCGCGCTCGCCGCCGCCAGGCCCTGCCCCGCCGCGGTCTTCCCCCCGCCATTCCCCGGCTCCGGCCGCCCCACCGGCACCGTCGTCGCGAGCTCCTCCGCGCTGACCCAAGACCCCTGCCCTCGAGGCGGAGCCACCGCCGTCTCCTGCTCCGCCTCGATCCTCGGCGGCGGCGCGGCGCGCTCCCCTGTGATGCGCAGCTCTCTCCACTCTGCCTCCGCAGCGCTCTCCCCGCGCGCCGCCCCCGCTTCCGCCGCGCCCACCCCACGCACCACGAACGCCGCCAGCTCCCCCGCCACCTCCTCCGCCGACGCGAACCGCTCCCCTCTCTCCCTGCGCAGGCACCGGTCGACGATCCTCACGAGCCGCTCGTCCACGCGCCGCAGGTAGCGCGACACCTTCGGGATCTCGCCCGACAGGATCTGCGAGAGCAGCTGCGGCCCCTCGCCCTGGAACGGCCGCACGCCGGTGAGCATCTCGAACAGCACCACGCCGAGCGCCCACAGATCCGCCCGCGCGTCGACGTCCCCGTCGGCGCGCACCTGCTCCGGGCTCATGTAGAACGGCGACCCGACCGCCGCGTCCATCGTCGATGACACGCCGCGCGCGTCCGCCAGGTTCTTCGCCACCCCGAAGTCGAGCACCTTGACCACGAAGTCGCTCGCCTCCGGCGGCCGGTGCAGGAAGACGTTCGCCGGCTTCAGGTCGCGGTGCACGATCTGCACGGCGTGCGCCGCCGCCAGCGCGCCCGCGACGTCGTGCGCGATCCGCGCCGCCAGCGGCGCGTCCAGCCGCCGCCTCGCCTCGAGCAGCGCCGCGACGCTCTCGCCGACGAGCAGCTCCATGATCATGCACGGGTCGCCGCTCTCCGTGCGGGCCACGTCGATCACGTCGACGATGTTCGGGTGCTGCAGCGCGCCGCACGACTGCGCCTCGCGCAGGAGCCGCTTGCGCAGCGAGGGATCAGGCCGGGCGATCACCTTGAGCGCCACCTCGCGCCCGGTGGCCTCGTTGCTCGCGGCCCAGACGACCCCCATCGCGCCCTGCCCGATCTTGCCGATCAGACGGTACTTCCTGGCGAGCAGCATGCCCGGAAGCAGCCTGTACGCCTCGATCACGTCCGACATATGCCCCCGGGTCCCACCGCCTGCGCGGGGGCTTACCATTGCGCCCGCGCGGCCGGAACCACGGAAGCCACGCTCTCGCCGGGACGGGACGGGCCCGCGACAGCCCGTCAGCGCGGATCAGGGGGCGTAGGGGTCCTTCTTCCTCGCGTTCTCGCGCAGGCAGTTCGTCCGGATGAACCCTGTCTTGCCCGCGCACGGATCCGCGGGCGGCTTTCGAGCCGCGGGTTGCTGTGCAGCTCGCGGCGCCGCCACCGCGGCCGGCGCCACGGGAGGCTTCACCGCGGGCTGCGTCGCAGCGACCGACCGCACCGGCTGCGGCGCGGCAGCGACCGACCGTACCGGCTGCGACGCCGCCGCAGCCACCGGCGCCGCAGCCGCCGGCTCCTTCCGCTCCGCGACCGCTGGCTCCTTCTGCTCCACCACGGCCGCCGTCTCCGCGCCCGCCGCGCTGTCCGCTCCGCCCGCGTCCACAGGCTCATCGACCCTGGGCGACTCGGGCGTCGCGGCAGCCTGAGGCGCCGCGGTCGCCGGCGGGGGTGGCGCCTCGACCGCCTTGGCGGCGCTCACCTCGCCCTCGATCCCCGCCTCCGGCAGCACCTCGGGCGCCGCGGCGCTCTCCGGGGGCGCTGGCGAGCGCAACGCAAAGAAGAGCACGATGCCCACCAGGCCAGCCGCGCCGGCGGCCATCGCCGCCAGGACCGGACGGGGAACGCGATTCCAGATCTCCTGCGGCCGCGACTGCCGCAGCTGCAGCGTCGGCGCAGGGAGCGGCGTCGCTCGCGCTGCCCACGGCGACGGCTGCCCTGCCCGAGCCGCCTCCGGGCCCGGCACGAGCGGCGCGGTGGTCGACCTCCCGAAGTCGTTGTTCCCCCCTGGCGCCCCTGGCGGCGGCGCCCCCATCCCCGGTTCCGCGCTCGGGGTGGCGTCAAACTCGAGCTTCTGGGTCAGCTCGGCGTTCCACTCCTGCTCCGGCGCCGCGCTCCCCATCCGCGCCGGCTGCAACCCGCCCGGCGCTACGCTCGCCCTCGGGGACAGCGGCGGCCCTGCCAGCGCCGCGCTCCCCATCAGCGGCAGCGGCGTCGCCACCGGCGCCGCGCTCGCCGTCAGCGCCGGCTGCGATCCTCCCGGCGCCGCGCTCGCCCTCGGCGACAGCGGCGGCCCTGCCGGAGGCTCGCTGTGCCGCGGCGCCCCGGCCATCATCCCGCCGGGCACCGGCGACAGCAGCGCCCCCGCCAGCCCTCCGCCGGGAAACGCCGGCGCCTCCGCCAGCGCCATCTGCCCGCCGCCCCCGGCCATCCCGGGCCCCCCGGCCATCCCGGGCCCCCCGGCCACCCCGGCCATTCCGGGCCCCCCGGCCATCCCGGGCCCCCCGGCCACCCCGGCCATCCCGGGCCCCCCGGCCATCCCGAGCCCCCCGCCCCCCACGGCGGCGCCGGTCCCCGCGCCCGACCGCGCGCCCGCGCCCGTGTAGCCCTCGAGGAGCTCCGCCAGCTCCGCCGCCGACCCGATCCGGTCGTCCCGGTGGCGCGCCATGCACCGCGCCACGAGCTCCACGAGCCCCGGGTCGATCCGCCGCACGTACCGGGAAATCTTCGGGATCTCGCCGGTCAGGATCCCGGTGAAGACCGTCCTCGCGTCCCCCTGGAACGGCCGCATCCCGGTCAGCATCTCGAACAGCACCACGCCGAGCGCCCAGATGTCGGCGCGGTGATCGACGTTCGGCTCGGCCCGCACCTGCTCCGGGCTCATGTAGAGCGGCGACCCCACCGCGCCGCCGGTCGCCGTGCGGACCCCATCGTTCACGGCGAGGTTCTTGGCGACCCCGAAATCGAGCACCTTCACCACCGGCTCGTCCGCGTCCGGCTCGCGGTGCAGGAAGATGTTCGCCGGCTTCAGATCGCGGTGGACGATGTGCAGCGCGTGCACCGCCGACAGGCCCCGCGCCACGTCGCGCCCGATCGACGCCGCCACGTCCGCGTCGAGCCGCCGCCGGCGCTGGAGCAGCTCCGCCAGCGTCTCGCCCGCGAGCAGCTGCATCACGAGGAAGGGCTCACCGAAGTCGGTCTCCCCCATGTCATACATGTCGATGACGTTGCGGTGCCGCAGCGCCCCGCCATTGCGCCCTTCCCGCTGCAGCCGCCGCCGGAGCTCGGGATCCGGGCGGTGAATCAGCTTCAGCGCCACCTCGCGCGACGTGGACAGGTTGAGCGCCGCCCACACGACGCCCATGGACCCCTCCCCGATCCGCCGCACCAGCTTGTACTTCTCGGCGATCACCAGGCCAGCAGCGATCTGCGTGAAGGACTTCGACATCGAGCTCAACAGGGTTGTTCTACGCGCAGCACCGCGGCGCGCGAGGTCTCTTTGCCCACCACGAGCGCGAGGGCGCCACGGAACGTAGCACGCTCTCCGCCCCGGCCACTCGGCCTCTCCGCCCCGGCGCGCAGCAGGAGATACCCCGCGGCCATGCCGATCCCCACGAGGAGCGCCGCCGCGAGCAACGCCGCCGCGATCCAGAGGACCGGCGACCGAGCGCGCTCGGGCGACGACCGCCTCGGCGCAGGGATCGGCCCGAGCGGCACCGTGCCGTTCACCGGCACCCCCGGCGCCGACACCGCACGTTGCGCCGGCCGATACACGGCCGCCTGCCCCGGGGAGAGCTTGATCGTCCCGTGCTCCCCCAGCAGGGGATTGCTCGACGCCGACCTCCCGCCAGCCGGCGCCGCCGGGCCTCCGCTCGCCGGAGGCGGCAGCGCCGGCGACGAGCCCGCCGCCCCGCGCGGCGATGGCGATGAAGCCGGCGTGCTCGCGTGCGCCTGCTGGGCCTGCAGGCGCGCCACGGACGCCGGGAGCGGCGTCGCTGTCGCCGGCGACCGCCCCGCTGCCGGCAGCGGCGTCGCTGTCGCCGGCGACCACGCCGCAGCCGGGAGCGGCGTCGCTGTCGCCGGCGCCGGCCCGGCCGCAGCCCCGCCCCACGACCCGCGCCCGAGGTGCTGTGGAACCTCGTACCGGAGGTCCGGCGACGACCCCGGCGACGAGTTGACGCGCGGGGGCGTCGACGGCGTGACGAACGACTCGAGCGCCACCGCGACGTCCGCCGCCGAGCGCGGCCTCTTCTCGCGATCGCGCTGGAGACACTGCGAAACGAGCGCGTCGAGGCCGGGATCGATCTGCCAGACGAACTGGGACACCGTCGGGATGTCGCCCTGCAGCACGTTCCGCAGGAGCTCGTGCGCCTTGCCCTGGATCGGCCGCCTGCTGGTGAGCATCTCGAACATCAACACGCCGAGCGCCCAGAGGTCCGCGCGCGTATCGATATCGCCCTGCGCCCGCACCTGCTCCGGGCTCATGTACGCCGGCGAGCCGATGAGGATGCCAGTCGCGGTGCGCGCCTGTTGAGGCCCCGTGAGGAACTTGCTCACGCCGAAGTCGAGTATCTTGACGACGTAATTGCTCTCGCCAGGCTCGGTGTGCAGAAAGATGTTGGACGGCTTCAGATCGCGGTGGATGATGCCGCGCTCGTGCGCGGCGGAGAGGCCGCGCGCGACGTCCCGGGCGATGCGCGATGCCTCGGGGGCCTCCAGCTTTCGCTTGCGCTTGAGCAAGGACGAGAGCGTCTCGCCGGAGAGCAGCGGCATGACCAGGAACGGATCGCCGCTCTCCGCCTCGTCAGCGTCGTAGATATCGACGATGTTCCGGTGGCTCACCGCGCCGCAAGCGCGCGCCTCCCGGAGCAGCCGGACGCGGAGCTCCGGGTCAGGGCGCACGAGCAGCTTGAGCGCCACCTCGCGCGAGGTGGCCTCGTTGTGCGCTGCCCAGACGACCCCCATCGCGCCCTCGCCGATCCGGCGAAGAAGACGGTACTTGCCGCAAACGAGCGCACCTGGCGGCGGCGGCGCAGGAGGCGAGGGAGGCGACATGGGTGGACTCGCTGAAGGGCGGACGCAGAAGGCAGATGGAGCGCGGTTGGGCGCAATTGTCGCAGGTGAGGCAGCGCACCGTCAAGCAAAGGCGCGCGGGGCCATGAGCGCGCAGGAGCGCGGGGCAGGCTCCGGTGCTCCCGAGCGCGAAGCGCGCTCAGCACACCTGAACGTCACGCCCGCGTCGCACCATGCGAATCCGGGCGCGACCTTGGTGTCATCGGTGAGGCGTGGCCGAGGTGCGGAGAGAGAGCGAGCCTATTTCTTGAGCCTCTCCTCGCACTTCTTCCTCTCCATGAACTTGAGCGCAGCGCAAGGGTTCGCCCCTGACGGCGGCTTCGCGGGCTGCGACGCCGCCGGCGCGGGCGAGCTCGGTGGAGTGCGCGGCTTCGCGCTGGTCGCCGTCGCCACCGCTGCACCGGCGCCGCGGCCGGTCGCCGCACCGGCGCTGCCGCCTGGCGCGACGCCAGCGCTGCCTGCCGGCGCGGCGACGGGGCTGTTCACCGGAAGGGCGCTCGCCGGCGGCACGGGCGTCGCGGACGCCGCGGAGCCCGGCGGCGCCTCCGGGGGCTGCGCCGTCGGCGCCTGGTCCTGCAGCGGCGCGCCCCCGCGCTCCGGCACGGCGGGCGTGTCGCCACCGGCGCTGTTCGCCGGCGGCGTCACGCTCCCGGGCAGCTCTGGCGCCGCGGGCAGCTCTGTCGCCGCGGGCAGCTCTGTCGCCGCGGGCGAGTCTGGCGCAGCGGGCGACGTCTCGCCCGATCGCAGGGCGATGAGCATCCCCACGACGATCAGCGACAGCGCGGCGGCCGCGATCGCCAGCGTCGCGGCCGTCCTCCGGCGCTTCTGATCGTCACCGCCGTGCAGCGTTGAATCCCGGGCGTCCTGGGCCGCATACGCGCCGGTCTGATGGACCGACGGGTGGTTCGAGACGAGCGGCGTCGTCGACGAGCTGCCCGTCTGCCGCGGGGCGCCCGTCCGCGAGTCCGACGCGCTCGCGCCAGGCCGCGAGTCCGAGGCGCTCGCGCCAGGCCGCGAGTCCGACGCGCTCGCGCCAGGCCGCGAGTCCGACGCGCTCGCGCCCGCCTCCGCCCCGAGCTTCACCGTCGACTCGAGGACCCCACCCGACGGCGCGGCCGTGCCTGCGGTCGTCGGCGCGACCGCCGGGCCGCTGCCGCCCGCCCCCGCCGGGCCGCTGCCGCCCGCCCCCGGCATGCGCTCCGGTAGCGACGGCGGGTGCGCCATGCGCACCGTGCTCCCCCAGCCTCCGCGCTCCGGCATCGACACCGCCGCGGGCTGCGCCGCGCTCGCCTGGGCCAGCCCGGGCACCGCGGACGCCACCTGCCCCGAGGGCAGCGGCGTCAGCAGCGCGGCCGCGGGAGACCCCGCTGCCGGGTACTGTCCCGATGATCCGGCGCGCTGCCTCGCGGCCCCTGCCGCATCCGCGCTCCCCCTCGCCAGCGGCAGGGTCGCCACGTCGTCATCCCACGCAGCGCGCCCCGTGGGCGCCGCGGCGAAGAGCTGCTCCGAGCTCCCCGCGCGCCGGGGCGCCGCGCCCGCCGCGTCCCGCGCCCCCGCCGGCTGGCCCAGCGCCGCCGCCACCTGCCCCGGGTTCAGCGAAGGCAACCTCGCCGACCCCGGCGCGTCGTGCAGCGGCACCGGCGCCCGCGGCCCGCCGCCGAGCAGCGCCAGCGGCAGGGCGCCCGCGCTCACCGAGCTCGGCTCCGCGATCGCCGCCTGCCCCGCGAGGCCCGCGACAGCGCTCCCCGACCCGGGTTGCGCCCCCTGCCCTCCGCCGCCCGCCCCGCCCGCGCCATCCGCCGGCTGCAGCGCGTAGCCCTCGGACAACGACTGCCGTGACGCCGCGTCGATGCCCCGCCCGGCGTACCGGTCGAGCTGCGCCGCGATCTCCGCCGCCGACCCGATCCGATCCGCGCGATCCCGCCGCATGCACCGGGCGATCAGATCGACGAGCCCCTGGTCCACGCGCCGCAGGTACCTGGACACGGTGGGGACCTCGCCCGTCAGGATCCCCATGAACACCGCCTGCGCGTCCCCCTGGAACGGCCGCACGCCGGTCAGCATCTCGAACAGCACCACGCCGAGCGCCCAGATGTCGGCGCGATGATCGACGTTCGGCTCGGCCCGCACCTGCTCCGGGCTCATGTAGAGCGGCGACCCCACCGCGCCGCCCTGCACCGTGTGCAGGCCGTCGTTGACCGAGAGGTTCTTGGCGACCCCGAAATCGAGCACCTTCACCACCGGCTCGTCCATGTCCGGCTCGCGGTGCAGGAAGATGTTCGCCGGCTTCAGATCGCGGTGGATGATGTGCATCGCGTGCGCCGCCGCGAGCCCCCGGGCGACGTCGCGCCCGATCGACGCGGCGACCGCCGGCTCAAGCTTGCGCCGCCGCGCGAGCAGCTCGGCCACGGTCTCGCCCGTGAGCAGCTGCATCACCAGGAACGGCTCGCCGGCCTCCGTCTCCCCCATGTCGTAGATGTCGATGACGTTCCGGTGCCGCAGCGCCCCGCAGTTGCGCGCCTCGCGCTGCAGCCGCAGCCGGAACTCGGCCTCGGGGCGGTGGATCAGCTTCAGCGCCACCTCGCGGGCGGTCGCCACGTTCACCGCCGACCACACGACGCCCATGGCCCCCTCGCCGATCTGGCGGACGAGCCGGTACTTCCTGTCGATCAGCACGCCGGACGCGAGCAGCGTCGAACTCTTCGATGGGGACATCAGCGACTTTCCAGCGGCGAAGCGCGCCTCGACCTCGCGGAGCGCGCCCGGACGATCGCGGCCAGCGGAGCGAGGCGAGCAGGGCCGTGCCCTGTTCCCCCCGGATGCCCACGCCGCCCCGCGCTCGCTCCGCGCGACCGCTCCTGCGCGCGCTCCCGCGCAACGTAGCATCCGAACCCCAGGTCCACGGGACGCGCCTCCTGAGCGATCCATCCTACAGCAGTTCGGGCGGTCGCGATACGTTCTCTGCGACGAGAGGCCGACGAGGAGCGACGGACCAGGAAAGCGGGAGAACCCCGATTCGCTCCAGCCAGGCTCGAATCCACGATCGCACCCACGCTTCTCGACGAACCGGGCAGATGACCGGACGAATCGATCGAGGATGAAAGCGAGGCGCTGATGAGCGACACAACCATCATGAAGGTCTCGTCCGGCCGCTCTCCGAAAGGCCAGATGGGACAAAAGTACCTGGCCTCCGGAATCCAGGTATCGATGCGGCTCTGGGAGCGCGAGCCGCCGGGCGACGAGAAACAGCCGACCGCCCGCGATTATGAGACCGTGGGGTTCGTGATCGAGGGGCGCGCCGAGCTGCACATCGAGGGGCAGATGGTGCGCCTCGAGCCGGGCGACTCCTGGACGGTGCCCAGGGGCGCATTGCACTCCTACAGGATCATTGAACCGTTCACTGCGGTCGAGGCGACCAGCCCGCCCGCCAGCGTGCACGGGCGCGACGAGACCTGAGAAAGCCGTCCGGCAACGCCCGATCACCGACTCGGGTACGCTGCGCCCTCTTCATAAAAATGCGCCCTCTCTACAATGAGGAGCGCGCCTCCGCGCGGCGACTCGGCCTCAGAGCGCGGTGCCGCCGGCGGTCGCGGGCTTCTCCTTGCCCTGCGCTCCCTTGGCGCGCCCCACTGGGGCCTTCTCGTCCGCGCCGCCGGGCGCCGGCTTCTTCTCGCCCTCGGCCGCCTTCTTCTCCTCCGGCGGCGCTCCAGCCTGACCGCCCGCGCCCGCCGCGCCGGGCTTCTCGCTCGTGCTGCCGGGCTTCTCGCCCGCGCCCGCCGCGCCGGGCTTCTCGCTCGCGCTGCCGGGCTTCTCGCTCGCGCTGCCGGGCTTCTCGCCCGTGCCCGTCTCGACCTTCGCCTCGGCCCGCGCCGGCTTCGTCTCGCCCGCAGCCTTGGCCTCGGCCCGCGCCGGCTTCGTCTCGCCCGCGGCCTTCGCCTCGGCCCGCGCCGGCTTCGTCTCGCCCGCTTCCGCCTTCGCCTCGGCCCGCGCCGGCTTCGTCTCGCCCGCTTCCGCCTTCGCCTCGGCCCGCGCCGGCTTCGTCTCGCCCGCTTCCGCCTTCGACTCGGCCCGCGCCGGCTTCGTCTCGCCCGCAGCCTTGGCCTCGGCCCGCGCCGGCTTCGTCTCGCCCGCTTCCGCCTTCGCCTCGACCCGCGCCGGCTTCGTCTCCCCGCCGCCCGCCTCGGCTGCACCGCCGCCCGCGTCCCTCGCGCCGGTCGCCTTGCGGCCGTCCTGCGCGCCGCCCGCGCGCTGTGCGTCCGCCGATGCCGCCAGCCCCGCCGGCTTCACCGGCACGGCCGCGGCCGCCTTGTCGCCGTCGTCCACCGGGCCCGCGGCCTCGGCCGACGCCACGCGGACCTCGTCCTCGCGCGGCTCCACCGGCGGCGGGTCGTCCGGCCGCGCGGTCGGCACGTACACGACCAGCCGGTCCCCCGGCATCAGCACGCTCCGCCGCGAGCGCTGGTTGATCCGCTCCAGGCTGCCCACGCTCAGGCCGTAACGGGTCGCGATCTTGCTGAACGAGTCGCCCTCCCGCGCGGCGATCTCGATGCGCTTGCGGCCCTTCAGCCCCTCGAAGTGAGCGAAGAAGTCCTCCGAGCCGACCTCCATGACGCGCGCCTCGGCCTCGTCGAGCAGGAAGACCCCGTCGTAGCGGTGCGACCTCGGGACGAACAGCTGGAGCGTCATCCCCTCGTGGAGCGACGCCCCGGGCGCGAGCGCGTTCCAGCGGCAGATCTCGTCCGGCGTCACCGACAGCACCGCCGCGAGATCCCGCAGCCCGTCGCCCGCGACGACGCGGTAGAACACGCGCCGGCGGCCCTCGTACGAGAAGCGCTGCGCCGGGACCACGACGACCGGCTTCGCCTCCGACGACAGGGGCGCGCTGTTCGCGAGCAGGTGCTCCGCCGCCGCCACGCCGACCCCCTCCGCCGCCGGGACGAACAGCAGCGACCCAGGCCGCACCGGCTCGCCGGGCCGCAGGCCGTTCAGCGACTGCAGCGTCCAGCGCGTCGTCCCCCGGAACGTCGCGATATCGTCGAGCGACTCGCCCCAGCGAACCAGGTAGCGCTCGAGCTTCGGCTCGCGCTCCAGGAGCTTCGGCATCGACTTCGCCGCGCGCGCCCCGGCGCCCGCGGGCACCCGGATCTCCCAGCGCGCCTGCTCCCTCGCGTCCACCGGCAGCGGCGGCGTGCGCTTCGCCACGAGCTGCGGGTTCAGCGCCTCGATCTCCGGCGCCCCCGCCCCCGTCGCAGCCGCCACCGACTGCAGCGACACCCCGGAGCCGAGCGAGATCTTGTCGAACGTCACCGCCGGATCGAGCTCCAGCTCGTCACAGCCGAACACCTTCAGGTTCCGCGCCACGATCGCGATCGCGAGGATCTTCGGCACGTAGAGCGCCGTCTCCAGCGGCATCCCGGCCTCGAGCCGCGACAGCTCCCAGAAGTCGTTCGTGTTGTACTTCCGGATCGACGCGAGCAGCCCCCCGTAGCCCATGTTGTAGGCCGCGAAGGCGAGCTCCCAGCTGCCGAAGCGCCGCCGCAGATCCGACAGGTACCGCGCCGCCGCCAGGGTCGAGCGCTCCGGATCGAGGCGCTCGTCGATCCAGCGATCGACGGTGAGGCCGTAGATGCGCGCGCCCTCCGGCATGAACTGCCAGAGCCCGGCGGCGCCCGCCGGGGAGTGGATGGTCGGGTCGAAGCCGCTCTCGACGAGCGAGAGCCAGAGCAGGTCCTCCGGCAGCTCCTGCTCGCGGAGGACGCGGCGGATGGCGGCGCCATAGCGGCCGCTCTTCTTGATCCAGGAGACCACGGCGGAGCGGCCGCGCGGGTCGTCCTTGTAGTACTCGAGGTAGCGCACGACCCGGCCGTCCCAGCGGACCGGGATCTCGGGCAGCTCGAGCTGCCGCAGCCAGGAGATGTCGCGGGTCTCCTCGGCCTGCACCGGCGGGGCGGGCAGGCCCGAGGGCGGCAGGCCCGAGGCCTCGAGGCGCGGCTCGCCCGCGCCGAGGAGGAGCGTGCCGTCGACCGGCCACGCGGGCCCGGCGCTCGGCGCGGCGCCGGGAAAGAGGGTCCGGTCGATCTCGCGCAGCGTGCGGAGCTCGGGCGACTCGCCGACGCTCGACCCGGCCGGCGTCGCGGTGCCCGCGATGACCCGCCGCGCCGCCTCGTCCGGCGCGCCGGGCTCCCCCGGCTTGCGCGCGATCTTGGCCGCGCCCTTCTTCGAGGGCGCCTTCGAGCGCGCCGCGGGCTTGGCCTGCGACTTGGCGGCCACGCGCTTCGCGCCGCCGCTGGACGCGCCCGCAGCGCGCGCGGCCGGCTTGGCCGGCGCAGGCTTCTCCGCCTTGCCCTCGGCCGCCCCGCCCTTCTTGGCTTCCTTCGGCTCGGCCTTCGCGGGCGCGGCCGCGGCCGGCGCCGCCGTCGCGGCCTCCGGAGGCGCAGCGACGCCGTCGAGAGCGACGCCCGAGAGGGCGGCCATCCAGCCAAGACATACAAGCCTGCGTGCGGCGCGTCGGATCCGCATGTCAGGGACCGACCTGTCTCACGATGCGCCCGGGGGGTCAACTTTGGCAATCAGCCGGGAACCGCCGCGGCACCCAGATCCCGGGGGGCTGGAGCACACAGCACCGGCACGGGTGTGATGAAGGAAGAGATTTGAACCACAGAGGCACAGAGGGCACAGAGGAGGAGAGAGCTCGGAGACAAAGAGAGCGCAGAGCGCTCGGACAGAAGGAGGGTTCAGATCGGGGAGGGGCTGAAAACTCTCTCTCCTCTGTGCCCTCTGTGCCCTCTGTGCCTCTGTGGTTCAATTTTCTCGGGGCTCCCGAGGAACCACCGTCTTGGCTAGGAGAGCAGCGCGATGAAGTCGCCGATCGCCGTGAACGGCAGGCTCTCGTTCACGACCCCCGCCCGCACCGCGGCGCCGGGCATGCCGTAGACCACCGCCGAGTCCTCGCTCTCGGCCACCACCGTGCCCCCGGCCGCGCGGATCGCCCGCGCGCCGTTCACCCCGTCGTCGCCCATCCCCGTCAGGATGATGCCCACCGCGCGGCTGCCGCCCACCTGCGCCACGCTCCGGAACAGCCGGTCCGCGCTCGGCACGTACCGATCGCCAGGCGCAGGCGCCCCGACGCGGATCCGGATGTCGCCGCTCAGCCCCACCCCGCTGCCCGGCGTCACCGCGATCTCCATGCACATCCGGCCAGGGCACACGTACGCCTTGCGGGCCACCACCTGGTCGCCGTTCTGCGCCTCCACCACCCGGAGCCCGCCCTTGCGATCGAGCCGCTCGGCGAACGTGCGGGTGAACTTGTCCGGCATGTGCTGCGCGATGAGGATCGCGCCGGGGAAGCGATCCGGGATCCGGTTGAAGATCTCGAGGAGCGCCGTGGGCCCGCCCGTCGACGAGCCGACCGCCACGAGGTGGCGCAGCGACACCCCGAGCCGCGACGCCTCCGGCGCCGCGCGCGGCGACGTGGGCTGCGACGCGCGCGCCGGGGTCGTGGCCGCCGGCATCGGCGACCGGGGCCGCAGGTAGCGCACGAGCAGGACCTTCTGGATGATCTCCCGGCGGATCTGCGCGTCCGCCGTGAACTGCCGGTCCGGCTTCGCCACGAAGTCGACGGCGCCGAGCTCGAGCGCCTTGAAGACGTTCTCCTTGTGGCTGTAGCTCGAGACGATGATCACCGGCGTGGGCTGCCGCGCCATCAGGATGCGCAGGAACGTGAAGCCGTCCATGCGCGGCATCTCGAGGTCCAGCGTGATCGCGTCCGGCCTGAGCTGAGCGGCCTGGCGGAGCGCGTCGTCGCCGTCACCGGCCTTGCCCACGACCTCGATCTCGTCGCTTCCGCTCAAGATCTCGGCGATGTTGCGCCGGTTGTACGCGGAGTCGTCGACGACGAGCACGCGCAGGGGAGCGAATGTCATGAGCGCAAAACCTTCCGCCGGAGGTTCATTCTAACCCACCAGGAGCGCCATGGGACCACCCGTCGCCTGCACTGCCTCCACTTCGTCGGCGCCTCATCCGGTCCCCGCTCCTCTGCCCCCGGCTCATCCGGTCCCCGCTCCTCTGCCCCCGGCTCATCCGGTCCCCGGCTCATGCGCCCCTCGCTCATGCGCCCCCCGCTCATCCGCCCCCCTCCCCGCCCCCCCGCTCCGGCGGGCCCTCCGTGAGCCCCAGACGCAGCGTGGCCGCCGGCTTGCGGTACACGAGATCCTCCCGCAGGTGCACGAGCTCGAACGCGGTCGTCACGTTCAGGAGCGACTCGGAGTGGCCGAGCAGGAGGAAACCGCCGGGCAAGAGGCGCTCGTAGAAGATGTCGATCACCCGGCGCCGCGACTCCTCGTCCAGGTAGATGAGGACGTTGCGGCAGAAGATGACGTCCACGCGCCCGACCACCGCCGCGCGCGACGAGTCGAGCAGGTTCAGGTGGCCGAACTGGCAGAGCGCCCGCAGCTCGTCCACCACGTGGAACCCGTCCGGCCGCTCCGTGAAGTAGCGCCGCTTGATGTCGGGCGGCGTGACGCGGAACGACGACGCGCCGTAGACCCCCTTGCGCGCGGCCACCACGCAGCGGCGCGAGATGTCGCTGCCGAAGACGCGGACCTCGCGGCGATCCGTGGCGCCGGACTCCCGCGCGGTGATCGCGATCGAGTAGACCTCCTCGCCGGTCGAGCAGCCCGCGCTCCAGATGGACAGCCGGCCCTTGGCGCTCCCCGCCTTGACGAGCATCGGCACGATCTCGGTCATGAGGGCGCGGAGCTGGTAGTCCTCGCGGAAGAAGTACGTCTCGTTGACCGTGATGACCTCGAGCGCCTCGTCGAGCTCGGCGCGCGCGCGGCTGTGGAAGCGCAGGTACTCGTAATACTGCCCGAACGACGAGAGCCCGAGCACGACCACCCGCTCGCGGAGCCGGCGCTCCATGGACGTGCGCGCCTCGGGCCCGAACTGGAGCCCGCAGTGCTTGTTGAACAGCTCCCTCAGCCTCTGGAATTCGTCGGGCAAGAGGCGGATCTCGTCGTCCCGCCGCCGGTTCACAGCACCTTCCCCGACGGCGGCCCGCCGGACGTGCCCGAGGTGGACGCGGAGCCCTCGCCACCCTCGATGGAACCGGGCGCGCTCAGCCGATCCCCCGCCTCGCTATAGGGGGGATCCGAGCGGAACGGGGCGCCGCCCTGCGCCGCGGCCGTGACGAGCTCGGGCTCCCCCGAGGCGCGCACGAGGCCGAGCAGCTCGCGGGCGCGGGCCCGGTCGTCGCCGGCCGGGCTCGACTCCGTGAGCGACGCGTACAGCCGGCCGAGCGCGCGCGCCGCCGCGAGCCGGACCTCCCGCTCCTCGTCGGCGAGCGAGAGGCTCAGCACCTCGAGCGCCGAGGCGCCCGCCGCCGCCGCGACCGCCGTCACGGCCGCCCGGCGCGCGCGCACGTCCCCCGCCGACGCGACGCCGGTGAGGAACGCGATCTCCTCGCGATCCGCCGAGCCGAGCGCCTCGATCACGATCGCCGCGGCGAGGTGGGTCTCCTCCGCCTGCATCAGCCGGCGCGCGAGCGCGCGCGCCGCCTCGGGGTAGCGCTCCGAGAGCCCCGCGAGCGCGCTCTCCGCCGCGCGCGCGACCGGGAGCGAGATCGCGCGCGTCTGCGAGACGACGAGCGAGAAGTCGTCCGCGGTCCCGATCTTCGCGAGCCCGTAGAGCGCGCTCGTCGCCACGAGCGTCGAGGGGCTCTTCACCGACCGCCGCACCGCGCCGAGCAGCTCGTCGAGTTGTGGGTCGAGGCGGTCGAGGCGGTCGACGCCGGGCGCCCGCGGCTCGCCCTCGCGCGCGCGCTGCCGCGCGATCGCCACGGCGCCGTCGATGAGCGCGGCCGTCGCGTCGTCGAGGCCCTCCCAGAGATCGGGATCGGGATCGATGTGCCGATCGAGGTAGGCGAGCACCGCCGGCAGCGCCTCGCCGCCGAGCAGGCCGAGCGCGCGCTGCGCCGTCTCGACGAGCGCGGGCTCGATCATGGCCTGCACCGCGGCGTCGGCCGCGCCCGGCGCGCGCGCCATCGCCGCGAGCACGAGCGCCTGCGCGCGGCCGCTCACCGGGTCGGCGCCGAGGCCGCGCCACGAGGGGGGCTCCGCGCCGCCCGGGCCCTGCGCCGCGGCGGCCTGCACGAGGCGGGCGCCCACCTCGATCGGCGCCGCCTGGAGCGCCTCCACGGCGTGCTGCGCGAGCGGGCCGTCCGCGAGCCGCGCGAGCGCGCGCACGAGCTGCGCGAAGGCGCCGCCGCGCGCGGTCGCGAGCGCCGCGACGAGCGCCCGCGGCGCCTCCGGGCTCTCCGCGAGCGCCGCGGCGACCAGCGCCGACGAGCGGAGGATCGGGTCGTCGATGAGCGGCGACAGCACCCGCCACGGCACCGGCGCCTCGAGGCCGTTCAGCCCGTTCAGCGCGGTCAGCCGCACGAACCGATCGCGATCGGCGAGCCGCTCGTAGAGGATGTCCGTCACCCGCTCGCGCGCGATGAGCCCCATCCCGGAGATCGCCTCGATCGCGCTCTGGCGGAGGTTGTCGTCCTGCTCGGCGAGCGCCGCGTAGAGCGCGTCGAGCGCCGCCGGGTCGCGCGTGCGGCCGAGCGCGTCGACGACGAGCTTGCGCTCGTCGCCCGTGAGCTCGCCGAGCGCCCCGACGAGCGCCGGCGTGGCGTCGCGGCCGCAGTAGCCGAGCACCTCGATGGCCGCGTTCCTGAGGCCCACGTCGTCGCTGGTCCGCAGCGCGTCAAGGAGCGCCCCGACGAGGAGCTGCGAGGCCGACGGCCGCTCGCCCTCGGCGCCGCCCGGGGGCGCGGGCGGGCGCTCGCCCTCGGCGCCCTGGATCGACCCGGCCGGCGCGGCCTGGATCAGCCGGTGGCAGGCGTAGGTCGCCTCCTTGCGGACGCGCCAGTCGGGGTCGCCGAGCGCGCGCAGGAGGAGCGGCAGCGCCTCGGTGACGTCGGCCCTGCCGAGCCGCGCGGCCGCCTGGCGGCGCTCCTCGGCGTCGTCGGCGGCGAGCGCCGCGGCGATGGCCGAGATCGGCATCGGCGTGCTCCGCACGCTCGGCGAGATGGAGTCGGGCTCGGTCGGCCAGAGGTTCGCGTCGCTCACGCGCGGGCCGCTGAACGGACCCAGGTCGTCGGAGGCGCGGCTCACGGGGCCTCCAGGAGGGCGCCGGACGCGGCGAGCGCGAGCGCGAGCTCGATGAAGCGCCCGACGTCGAGCACGAAGATCATCCGCTCGTCGTGGGTCGTCACGCCCACGATGCCGCGCAGGTCGCTGCTGCCGCCGACCGGCGGCGTCGGCCGGTAGTCGCCGCTCGTCCCGAAGACCTCCGTCACGGCGTCGACGACGAGCCCCACCGTGTGCGTCCCCACGTCGACCAGGATCCACTTGGTGCTGCGGCTCGGCTCGACCGGGGGGAGCCCGAAGCGCACGCGGAGCTCGATCACGGGCACCACCTCGCCGCGGTGGTTCGCGACGCCGGAGACCTCGGGGGGCGTGTGCGGCAGCGTGGTCACTTCGAGGGGATTCACGATCTCGCGCACCCGCGTGATGTCGATCGCGTACTGCACGTCGCCGACCACAAAGCCGACGAGGCTCTTCTGCGGGTCGGGACGGCTGCGCTCTCCAGTCAACGGCATCTGAGCCTCCGAGCGTCCGGGCGCTGCGAGCCGCCCGGGCGCGGACGAGTCGTCCGTTAGGACGCGAGTATGGCCTGCAGGTCGAGCAGGATGATGACGCGCGGCTGCGCCTCGCCCTGCGTGCCGTCCGACGCGCTCGCCCCGTGCAGGGGCCGGGCGATGCCGGCGATGTAGCCCGCGACGTCCCCCCCGAGCGCCGTCGCGGCGTGCTCGATCTCGGCGTCGGCGAGCCGGTAGACCTGCTGGACCTCGTCGACGAACAGGCCGAGCGTCTCGCCGTTCGCCGCGTCGACGAGCAGGATGCGCGCCCGCCGCTGCGGCGCGCCCTCGTGCAGCCGCATCCGCCGCCGCAGATCGATGACGGTGACGAGCTGCCCGCGCACGCTGACGATGCCCATCGTCGAGTCCGGTGCGCGCGGCACCGGCGTGAGCGGAGGCGGCTTCAGGATCTCGCGCACGAGCGAGACGGGCGCGGCGTAGGTGTCGCCCGCGAGCGTGAAGGCGAGGTACTCGGTGCGCGGGCCGGTCGCCTGCGCGCGCGGGCTCCGCTTCGAGACAGGTATCCGGGCGGGCCTTCGGGAGAGGTTAGCCATGGGTGCTCCGCGGATCGTTGCGCTGCCGGTCCCCGCCCCCGTGCATGATCTCCTCGATGAGCGCCGGGGCGTCGAGGACGAGCGCGATGCGCTGATCGCCGAGCTCCGTGGCGCCGGAGAAGCCGCGCACCGAGGAGAGCGACGGGCCAAGCGCCTTGATCACGACGTCCTGCTGGCCGATGAGCGTGCTCACGACGAGCCCCAGCCTGCGCGCGCCGACCGACGCCACCACGATGTACTTGCGCTTGTTGCCCCCCTGCAGCCCGAGCGTCGCGCGGCCGTCGGACCCGCGGCGGCCGCCGACGGCGGGCCGCGCCGCCGAGCCGCCGCGCGCCGCCCCGCCGAGCAGGCCGGCGATGCGCGCGCTGAGCTCCTCCTCCTCGTTCAGGCCGAAGAGCCGCGCCAGGTAGCAGAGCTGGAGCGTGCTGTTGCGCAGCGTGATCATCTCGCGGCCGTCGATCTGGCGCACCGTGGCCTCGTCGAGCGCGACCGCCTCCTGCACGTTCGTCAGCGGGATCGCGAAGAGCCGGTCGGCGACGCGGACGATGAGCGCGCTGATGATCGCCAGCGTGATCGGCAGCGTCACCGTCATCTTGGTGCCGATGCCGGGCTCGCTGTGCACGTCGATGACGCCGCCGAGCTTGCTGATGTTCGTCTTCACGACGTCCATCCCGACGCCGCGCCCCGAGATCTCGCTGACGTCGGTCTTCGTCGAGATGCCCGGCTGGAAGATGAGGTTCAGGACCTCGCGGTAGCTCGTGGTGCGCGCGTCCTCCTGGGTCATGACGCCGCGGCGCAGGGCGGCGTCGAGGAGCTTGTCGACGTCGATGCCCTTGCCGTCGTCCTCGATCTCGATGACGACGTGGTTGCCCTTCTGGAAGGCGTTCAGCGCGATCGTGCCGACCGCCGGCTTGCCCACCGCCTCGCGCATGCTCTTCGACTCGATGCCGTGGTCGATGGCGTTGCGCATCATGTGCATGAGCGGGTCGCTGAGCTCCTCGACGATGAGCTTGTCGACCTCGGTCTCGGCGCCCGTGATGACGAGGTTCACGAGCTTGTCGGCGTCGCGGCTGATCTGGCGGACGACGCGGGCGAGCTTGTCGAAGACCTGCCCGAGCGGGACCATCCGGACCTCGAGGATGCCCGCCTGCATCTGGGCGAGGTGCCGGTCGAACGTGCGCTGGAGCCGGTGGAGGTCGAGGGAGAGCTCGCGCTCGGTCGGCGCCGCCCGGAGGCGCTCGACGAGGCGGCCGAGCGCCGATCGCACGAGGGCGAGCTCGCCGACGATGTTCATCAGGCGGTCGAGCTTGTGGATGTCGACGCGCACCGTCTGCGCGACGGAGCGGATCGAGCTGAGCTCGCCCTTGCGGGTGCCGCGCGCGCTCGACGGCGGGCTCGCCGCCATCGAGCCGGTCAGGTCGACGGCCCGCGACACGCCCGTCGGCGCGCCGCCGCGGAGCGCGGCCGACATCGACGGCATGCCGGGCGGCGCGACCCGGCCGTGCCCGTTGTTGTTGCGCCGCGGGATCTCCTCGACCGCGGCGCCGGCCTGGTGCAGGGCGCGCTGGAGCTCCTCGAGCGGCGCGCGCGAGGCCATGAGGATGTCGAGCTCGATCGAGTCCTGGTCCGCGCCCGCGCCGGTCGGCAGGTAGGTGATGATCTCGCCGTACGGCTTCGCGGTGATCTTCAGGTCGTCGAGGGCCTGGTCGATCGTGGCGAGGTGGAACTGCACGCGGAGCCGGAACAGGGTCATCCCGCTCGCGATGTTCGTGCGCAGCCGGTGCTCCTCGTACTCGGTGAGCACGGAGAGCAGCCCCGGGTCGAGGTCGTAGTTGTCGTCCGGGAGGCCGGCCGCGCTCGGGCCGGCGTCCTGGTGGAGCTGGCGGAGGAGGTCGTCGACCTCGGGCATGGGCGCGTCGCGCCCGTCCTTCTCGTTCTGGAGGATGCGCCCGTAGAGCTCGACGCTGCGGAACAGGAGGTCGAGGACGGACGCGCTGATCTCGATGCGCCCGAGGCGCAGGTTGTCGAGCAGCTCCTCGAGCTCGTGCGACAGCGTCGCCATCCGGGTCGCGCCGAAGAGCCCGGCGAGCCCCTTCAGGGTGTGCACGGCGCGGAAGACGTCGTTGATGACGTCGGGGTCGACCTTGTTGGTCCGCACCGCCTCGTCGAGCGCGAGGAGGTCGCGCCCGAGCCCCTCGACGATCTCCTGCGCTTCCGAGAAGAACTCCTCGCGCGCGCGATCGCCGCTGTCGACCATCAGCCCCCGCCTTCCTCGCCGGAGCCGGGCTGCTTCGTGCGCGCGGCGGGCTCGTCGGCGCGCGGGGGCACCGGGGACCCGCCGTCAGCTGACGGAGAGGCGCCGTCGGCCGGCGGCTCGCCGTCGAGCGCGCGCTGGGGACGCCCGTCGAGGCAGGCGACCACCGCGTCGCGCAGGGCCTCGGGCGTGAACGGCTTCGCGAGGAAGCGGTCCGCGCCGAGGCGGAGCCCGCGCTGCACGTCGCGCTCGGCAGCCTGCGTCGAGATGATGAGGATGCCGACGCGCCGGTAGCGGTCGCTCTGCCGGACGAAACGGATGAGCTCGAGCCCGTTGATGTCGGGCATGTTGATGTCGGTGATCACGAGGTCGAACGCGCCGCGCGGCAGGAGCCGGAGCGCGTCGAAGCCGTTCATGGCCTCGACGATATCGACGTCGCCCTCGAGCCCGAGCACGCAGTCCTCGAGCGTCGAGCGTACGTACGCTCGCATTGCCGGGGAGTCCTCGACGATCAGGATGCGTGCCATGCGGCGACAGGGTAACGGAAATCCACTGGGAGGGAGCAACTCGCTGAATGCCCGGGGCGCCTCGCGCGCTCTTTCGCGGCGCGCGGCGCGCGGCGCGCCGGCCTATGTACGGCGGTCTCCTTCCCGGTGTAAACCGGCGCGAGCGCCGTCCGGCGCTGGCCGGCGAGGGGGCCGCGCCGGAGGAGGGCGCCGCGCGCGGCGATCGGACCGGGGGCCGAGGGGAAAACGCCGCGCCCGGGTCGACGCGGCGGTCGACCCGGCGGTCGGCCCGGCCGGGCCCGCCCGGCGCGTCCGGGCCGGCAGCCTGCGGCTGTGAATTGACACGGCGCCGCCCGATGCGCGCTAATCGCGCCCGTGAAAATTCTCCTTTGTTCTCCAGCGTTCCGGATCCTCCTCGCCGCCCTGTTCGCGCTCTCGAGCGTGGCCTGCGGCGGCGGGCTGCGGGTGAACCGGATCAACTCCGCCCAGAAGAAGCCGAACAACGTCTGGGTGTTCTTCAGCGTCGACGCCGGCGAGGACGAGCCGGTGGGCGGCCTCACCGCCGAGGACTTCGAAATTTACGAGGATGGTGATCTCGTCTCGAAGTTCGAGAGCAAGCAGACCATCCAGAACCCCGAGGTCGCGGCGGTCATGTACACGATGCTGCTCGTCGACATGAGCGGCAGCATCACCGAGTCGGGCCAGGCCGACGCGCTGGTCGACGCCGCGCAGTCGTTCAGCGACCGGGTGGGCAAGAGCCAGAAGGTCGGCGTGTACGCGTTCGACGGCGAGGTGAAGATCCACTCGGTCGTCCCGTTCACCGAGGCGCAGGGCTCGGTGCAGGGCGGGCTCGAGGGGCTCCGGAGCTACAAGCCGAAGGACACGTCGACCAACCTCCACGGCGGCGTCGTCGAGGGCATCCGCGAGCTCAAGAAGCAGCTCGACAAGGACCGGCGTCCGCTCAAGTTCGGCACGCTCGTCGTCTTCTCCGACGGCACCGATCGCGCGAACCGCGTGAGCCGGGAGGACATGCTGAAGGAGCTCGACAAGCAAGACTACGAGAACTACCAGATCTTCGTCGTCGGCGTCGGCGCCGAGATCGAGAAGGCGCGGCTCGACGAGATCGGGCGCGACGGGACCGAGCTCGCGGCGGACCAGGCCAAGGTCAAGGAGTCGTTCGACAAGATCGCGGCGAAGATCGAGGCGCACATGAAGCGCTTCTACCTGCTCTCGTACTGCACGCCGGCGCGCGCGGGGGAGCACGAGGTGGAGATCAAGGCGATCAGCAAGGACCCGTCGGCCTCCGGGTCGCTCGAGTACAAGTTCAACGCCGACGGGTTCGGGCCGCCGCCGGAGTGCGATCCCAACACGCCGCCGTCGTTCGATCTGAAGGCGACCGCACCGGCGCCGGACAGCGACGGCGGCGGGAGCGGCGGCGCGAAGGCGAGCTTCAAGGCGAGCGCCGGCGCGAAGGTCGAGGCGAAGTGAAGGCCCTCGCGGCCGCCGGGCGCGGCCGCGACGCTGCTCCACGGGCGGTCGCGCGCCCGGCGCTCCTCGCGGCGGACCGCTAGCGGGGCACCTCGGGGACGAACTCGGCGCCCAGCCGGAAGATGAGGAAATCCTTCGTCACGTTGCCGTCGCCGCCGGGCCACAGGAACGGGCTGCCGCTGCTGCGGTCCGGGTCCCACTCGAACCACATCCACCGCGCCCCCTCGTCGATGCCGCAGACGATCGGGAACTCGTTGCCTGGCTGCGGGTCGTCGCGGGCTGTGTCGTTCGCTTCCCCGAAGGCGACATGGCCGAGCGCGGACGGCTCGGCGGTCACCCAGCCGGCGCTGGTCGTCTGCGGATCCAGGCCTCCGCGGTTGCAGCTCGCGATGTGCTCGTTGATCGTCTCCAGCGCCGGCCCGTGCGAGCCGAGGTCGTAGTCCTCGCCCGTCGCGCAGACCTCCCACGCGCCGCTGCCGGTGAAGACGGGCTCGGCGCCCTCGCGGAAGAACTGGCCGAGCACGCCCTGGGTCGTGAGCATGTCGGCGTAGGTGATGATGTAGAGATAGTTCCCGGCGTCGGCGGACCCGGCCGGCACCCGGTACGACTCGGGGCCGTGGCCGATGGGACAGGAGAAGATCTCGTCGGCGAGCAGGTTCTCGATGCCGCCGAAGTAATTCAGGAGCTTGTCGCCGGTCCCGTAGCCGAAGCCATAAGCGTTGTCGGCCGTGATGATCACGTTCACGTCGGTCGAGAGGCCGCTCCCCCCACCGACTCCGGCGCTCTCACCGGGGCCGATCTCGCCGCCGCCCGCGCCCCCGGAGCCGGAGCCGGAGCCGGAGATCCCTGGGTCGGCGGTGCCAGCGTCCGAACACGCGGAGCCATGAAGCGCGAAAGCAAGAGCCAAGCTCGGGACAAGACGTAGGTTCATCCCATCAGGATCGGCGAAGTCGCGCTCTCTGTAAAGTTACAACGGAACGCCCGTTCGGGGCATCCCGCGCTCGCGGCGCTGGCCGCGCGACGTTCAGGGCACGATCCCGCGCGGCGCTCAGGGCACGATCTCCCGGACGCTGCCCTTCTTGTACAGGAGCCCATCGGGGCCCACCCCGTCGCTCCGGAAGTAGACGCTGATATTGGGTTTGCCGGTCTCCGAGCCCGGTCGGGTCGGCTCCCGGGTGAGCCGCATCGCGGGATCGGCGCCCGGCGCGCAGGGCTCGCCGCCCACGCCGAAGTCGGTCCCCTGGTCGACGTGCTCGTGGATCTTCACCCAGGCGCCGCCGTTGGCGCCGTCGGTCTCATCGATCCAGAGCTCCTGCTTCACATCGCCGTTCGGCAGGTCGTAGACGAGCTGCTTGTAGCCGATCCAGACCTGCTCCGGCATGCCGCCCTCCCAGTAGGTCTTCCCGAGGATGGCCACCGACGCGGGGTGACTCGTCTCCTTCTCGAAATCGATCTTGCCGTCGTAGCGCATGCGGGCGGCGATCCCGCGCGTATCGCACCTGTTGACATCCTCGTCACCGATCGTGCCGTGGTTGGTGCGCGCCATGGCGACGAGGCCCCCATAAGCCGTCCCGTCATCGTCGGCGCGCAGGAAATACATGGTCACCTCGACGTCGCGCCATTGCTCGATGAGCGCGGGGTCGTGCACGTACATCCGCGGGACCCTGCCGCTGATCTCGAGGACGCCCTGGCCGTCGGTCTCATACGAGGCGTCGCCGTGGTCGGCGTCGAACCAGGCATCCTCCGGGTCGACGCCCGAGAACGCGCGCGCGACGCCGCTGTCCCAGGTCGAGAACCACGCCTTGCCGGACGGCAGCGTGGGCCGCAGCATCGCGATCCCGAACCGGTCGACCTGGCCCGCGTCCCCGCCCCCGGCGCCGGTCGAGCTCGACGCCTCGGCGCTGCTCGATCCGGTCGAGACCTGCCCGGCTCCGCCGCCGGGACCGGTGCCGCCGAGGCCGCCGCTGCCGCCGAGGCCACCGCCGCCGAGGCCGCCCTGTCCGGAGTGGCTCTCGGTCGCGGGAGGGGCGTCCTCGCCGCCACAACCGGCGCTGCCCGCGCTGGCGATAGCCGCCATGACCGCCATCGCGATCGTCAAGGAAGTTCGCACACCTCCGCAGTAACACACCGCCATCACGACGAGCGAGCTCTAACGAGCCGCCTCATCAGGCCCACGATCGTCATGGGACCCAGCGACACGGGCGCGATGAGGCGACGAGAACCGCTCACCTGCCTGCCTGGCCCGTTCGCTTCAACGTGTCCGCGCGCGCGGCGCGGGCCTCGCCAGGGCTTGCCAAAGGAGGCGGAATCCCCACGTTCGTTCAGCTCATGGAGCTCAAGCGAAAGCTCGCGATCCTCGCGGACGCCGCCAAGTACGACGCATCGTGCGCGAGCAGCGGCTCCCGCCGTCCCGCCCTGCCGCAGGGGATCGGCAGCACGGAAGGCATGGGCATCTGCCACAGCTACACGCCCGACGGCCGCTGCGTCTCCCTCCTCAAGATCCTGCTCACCAACGTCTGTATCTACGACTGCCAGTACTGCGTGAACCGCCTGTCCAGCGACGTGGAGCGGGCGAGCTTTTCCCCGAAAGAGGTGGTCGCGCTCACGCTCGACTTCTACCGGCGGAACTATATCGAAGGGCTGTTCCTGAGCTCGGGAGTCCTCAAGAGCCCCGACTACACGATGGAGCAGCTCGTGGCCGTCGCCCGGTCGCTCCGCGAGGAGCACCGGTTCGGCGGCTACATCCACCTGAAGGCGGCGCCGGGCGTCTCTCCCGAGCTCCTCGACGTGGCGGGGCGCTACGCCGATCGCCTCAGCGTCAACGTCGAGCTGCCCACGCAGCGGGATCTCGCGGCGCTCGCGCCCGAGAAGACGATGCCGTCCATCGAGGCCGCCATGGCGGAGATCCACACCCGGATCGTCGAGACCCGCGACGACCCGAGCCCGCGGAGGCCCGCGTTCGCGCCCGCGGGGCACAGCACGCAGATGATCGTGGGCGCGACGCCGACGAGCGACCAGGAGATCCTCGCCACCGCGTCGCGGCTGTACACGGCGCACGGGCTGCGGCGCGTCTACTACTCCGCGTTCAGCCCGATCCCGCACGCCGACGCCCGGCTCCCCGCCGACTCCCCGCCGCTCGCGCGCGAGCACCGGCTGTACGAGGCGGACTGGCTGATCCGGTTCTATGGCTTCTCCGCGGGCGAGCTCCTGAGCGCGGCCTCGCCGAACCTGGATCTGACGATGGACCCGAAGCTCGCGTGGGCGCTCGCGCACCGCGAGTTCTTCCCCGTCGACGTGAACACGGCGCCCCGGGAGGCGCTCCTCCGCGTGCCCGGGCTCGGGGTGCGGACGGTCAAGCGCGTGCTCGCGATGCGCCGCCACCGCGCCGTCCGCATGGCCGACCTCGCGCGGCTCCGCGTCCCGGTCGCCCGCGCGGCGCCGTTTCTGGTGACGGCCGACGAGCACCGCAGCGCGGCGCGGGATCTCGACCGCGCCGGGCTCCCGCAGCGGGTCCGCCCTCCGGCGCAGCTCGGCCTGTTCGAGGCGCGCGAGGGGGCGCGCTCCGGGGAGCTGTGATCCGCGCGCCCATCCCTCCGACGTTCGAGGCCTTCCGCGACGCCGCCCGCGCGCTGCTCGCCCGCGAGGCGCCGCCCGAGGACGTCCTCTGGGAGGACGTGGCGGAGCAGGGCCAGGGCGTCCTCTTCGGCGCCGCGCTCGCAGCGCCGGCGTCTCCCGCGACCCCGGACGCTCCCGCGCCCCCGGACGCGGCCGCGGCGCCGGGCTCGCCCGAGGGCGCGCCGCGGCCGCGCGTCCCGGCCGCCTTCATGCGCCTCGCGACCGCCGTGGCCTGTCACCGGGACGCGGCGCGGTTTCCGCTGCTCTACCGCGCGCTGTTCCGGCTCACGCACGGCGAGCCCTACCTGCTCGAGCTCGCCGCCGATCCCGACGTGGCCAGGCTGCGCGCTCTGGAGCAGGCGGTGCGGCGCGACGTCCACAAGCTGCACGCGTTCGTGCGCTTCCGGCGGGTCGAGGACGAGGGCGGCCGCGAGCGCTACGTCGCGTGGCACCGCCCGGACCACCGGATCCTCCGTCTGGGGGCGCCGTTCTTCGAGCGGCGCTTCCCGTCGATGGCGTGGTCGATCCTGACGCCGGACGAGTCGGCGCACTGGGACGGCGCCGAGCTCCGGTACGGCCCGGGGCTGCCGCGCGACGCCGCGCCGCGCGAGGACGAGCTCGAGGAGCTGTTCCGCACCTATTACCGGGCGATCTACAACCCGGCGCGGGTGAACTTGCGGGCGATGCGGGCGGAGATGCCGGCGAAGCACTGGAGCACGCTGCCCGAGCTCTCGGTGATGAGCGAGCTCGTGCGGGACGCCGCGTCGCGCGTCGACGCGATGCAGGCGAGCCGCAGCGGGGCGGCGAGCGCGGCGGAGGCGTACGTGCCCGCTGCGCGCGCGCTCCCGGTGCTCCGCGAGGCGGCGGCGTCCTGCCAGGCGTGCGCGCTGTGCGAGCGGGCGACGCAGACGGTGTTCGGGGAGGGCCCGGCGGACGCGGCGCTGATGCTCGTGGGGGAGCAGCCTGGGGACGAGGAGGACCTCTGCGGGCGGCCGTTCGTCGGTCCGGCGGGTCGCGTGCTCGACGAGGCGCTCTCCGGAGCGGGCCTGTCGCGGGGCGGGATCTACGTGACGAACGCGGTGAAGCACTTCAAGTGGGAGCCGCGCGGCGAGCGCCGGCTGCACGCGAAGCCTGTCGGCCCGGAGATCCAGGCCTGTCGCGCCTGGCTCCAGGCGGAGGTCGAGGCGGTGCGTCCGCGCGTGATCGTGTGTCTCGGCGCGACGGCGGCGCGCTCGTTCCTCGGCGGGCGATTCAGCGTCACGCAGAGCCGCGGTCAGGTCTTCAAGACGCCGTGGGCGGAGTCGTGGATGGCGACGTACCACCCGGCCGCGCTCCTGCGCATGCCCGATGAGTCGGCGCGCGCGGCCGCGAAGGCGCACTTCCAGGCGGATCTCGCGAGGGCGGCGAGCTTGCTCGCGGGTGCGGAGAGCGGGAGCGGATAAGGGCGCTGCGGCGGGGCGGTCGCGGGAGAGATGCGGGCGGGGGGCCTGCCATGGTGTCTTACGGGGACAGTGTTGTTCTCGTTTGAGAATCGCTCCATTCGTCGTACTTCGAGCAGGCGGTATTGCTCGTGGTTCCGAGACGTCGGTGAGCGAGGCTGCTGCATGCAAATGACGCTGGCTCCGGCGCTCACGTTCTGTTACCGCCCGCAACACGATGGGTCAGCCGGATCTGTTCGCGAAGCGAACATTCGCCGAAGAGACCGAGCGGATCACCGATGGAGCGGTGATGTGGCAGGATCCGCCCGAGATCAGGCTGGAGAAGGTGCAGGCCGACGGCCTGCTCGTGATCCGTCACCCTGGCCTCCTCGCGCATCTGCCGGCGCCGTGGCCAGCGGCGCAGGCGTACGAGGAGATCGTGGTCGAGCTGAAGCTCGCGGGAGACCACCTCGACATGAGCGCGGTGGAGCGAGCCCTGCTTCGCCGGCAGGCGAGGCAGGTGCAACGGGTCGAGGAGCGGGCTCCGTCCTGGCCGGGCGAAACACCGCTCTGGCTGGCGGCGCCGCACGTTCCGGAGTGGCTGAGGCAGGCGCGCCATCCGCTTCGCTTTGCTCCTGGCTGCTACTTCGTCGAGCCGCTGGGGCCTTGCTTCGTGTGGGTGGCGGCGAACGAGCTTCCGCTGCGCGACGAGCTGGTGCCGTTCCTGGTCGCCCGCTCCGGGCAGCCGCTCGACCAGTTCGCCCGCTGGGTGTCGCAACGCCGGCCGCTTGAATGGGTGCTGTCCATGCTAAAGTACCTGCCCATGTCGACGACCACCAGCGAGGAGCTCCTGTGGCGGTTCGCCAGGACTGGCGACCCGGAGATCGATGCGCGGCAGGATCGCATCCTCGAGGTCCTGCTCTCGGCCAATCCCAGGATGAAGCAGCGGCTCGTCGATGAAGGTCGCCTCGAGGGCCGCCTCGAGGGCCGCCTCGACGAGGCGCGCGCGACCTTGCGCCGCGTGCTCGCGCACCGGCAGCTCGCGCTCACCTCGGAGGACGAGGCGCGCATCGACGCGTGCGCCGACCTCGCGGCGCTGGAGCGGTGGCTCGATCAGGCGCTCACCGCCTCCAGCGTACCGCAAGCGCTGACCTGAGCGCCGCCGCTCAGCACCGGAACGGCCGCGGCAGCATCAGCGGCCCTTCCGGGAAGGGCCGCGCACCATCACGAGCCCGGGAAACACCGTGTCCATGAGCGCCATGAGCTGCGCGCAGAGACCAGGCCCGGCCCACGATCGGCGCGATGCCGTCATCTCGTCGATTCCCTCCCTCGTTCCCGGGACCGGGAAAGCCGCAAGGGGCGAAAGAGGCCGCCCACCAATCCAGCAGGATTGCGCCTCCGGAGTAATCGCCCCATGAGCTCAACAACGCATCGCCCCGCGAGGCGCTGCGCCAACGTGGGGGGGAACCATGAAGAATACGCTCGTCGCGCTGATCCTCGGCGCGCTCTCGTTGTCCACCGTGATGTCCAGCAGCGACCCGGCGCAAGCCCAGGACCGGGACCGGGCGCCGGAAGGCTCCTACCGCAGGACGTGCAGGGACATCCGGACGGAACGAGGCACGCTGCACGCGCGCTGCAAGGACCGAAGAGGGAATTTCCAGCGGACGCGCATGGTGGATTACCGCCGGTGCAGAGGAGATATCGAGAACGACAACGGCCATCTCCGCTGCGGCCGCCACCACCGCTGACGCGCGCCACAGCCACACCGGGCGCCCTCCGCGAGGCGGGCGCCCCTCAGCGCGGCGGGAACCGGGCCCCCGCCGCGACCCGGCCCTCTTCCACGGCCACCACGTATGGCGGCAGGCGGCCCGCCCGCACCGCGCGGACGTCGGCGCGCATCGTCGCCGCGTCGGGGTACCGCTCGGCCTTGTGGAACGCCAGCGCGCGATCCACGACGTCGCACACCTCGGAGGGCACGTCCGGCGCGCACGCCGCGAGCGACGGCGCCCGCTCCGTCGCCGCGGCGATGAGCAGGCGCGCGTCGGCGACGTCGCCGTGGATCCCGCGGCCGGAGAGCAGGCGGAACATCGTCGCGCCCAGCCCGAAGACGTCGGTCCTGCCGTCGATCTCGCGCACGTTCCCCGTCGCCTGCTCGGGCGCCATGTACTCGCTCGTCCCGAGCGCCACCCCCGTCTTCGTCGCCGTCTTCTCCGGCAGCTCCCCCATGCCGAACGGGAGCGGATCGAGGACCCGCGCGATCCCGAAGTCGAGCACCTTCACGCGCCCGTCGTTCCCGATGTGCAGGTTCTCGGGCTTGATGTCCCGGTGGACCACGCCGTGCGCGTGCGCCACGACCAGCACCTCGAGGACGCGCTCCGCCAGCGCCAGCACCTCGCCCGCGGGGCGCGTGCCCAGCCGGGCCATGCGGTCGAAGACCGTCTCGCCCTCGAGCACCTCCATGGCCAGGTACGCGGCGCCGTCGTCCGCGACGCCCGACTCCAGCACGAGCGGCAGCCCCTCGCAGAGCGGGCCGACAGCGGCCAGGGCGCTGCCGATCGGGCCCTCGCGCAGGAACCGCTTCCGGAGCTCCTCGATCTGGCTGAGGGACGGGTGGAGGACCTTCACCGCCGCCGCGTGGCCGTCCGCGCGCCGGCCGAGGAAGACGCTCGCCATCCCGCCGCCCCCGAGCACGCGCTCCACCGTCCAGGTCCCGATCCTCGTGCCGATGCGCTGCGCCGCGAGCTCCTCGTCGTCCATCATCGCGCGCGGAGCTTACCAAGACGGCCGCGGGGACGATCGGGAAAGGCCCGCCGGCGCCCGCCGACGCCCCGCTGAGTCCCCGCCGCGACGAGCCCCCGCTACCCCTTCTGCGGCTTCCACGGGTCGTCCTGATAAAGGTAGTTCGGCTTCAGGATCTTGTTCTCCATGTTCGTGTGGAACACGGCCATCGTCGACGCCGACATGGGCGGGACGACCCAGGTCCAGTCCGCGTAGACCGGGCGCCCGCACTCCCGCTCCTGCTGCTCGAACTTCTTGAAGTACTCCGACAGCGCGTGGTGATCGAGGATGCGCACCTTGGCCTGCCGGAACGAGTGCAGCACCGCGATGTTCAGCTCGACCAGCGCCGCGTCCTGCCACAGCGTGTCGCTGCGCGACCGGTCGAGCCCGAGGCGGTCCGCGATGAGCGGCAGCTGGTTGTAACGCGTCACGTCGCTCAGGTTGCGCGCGCCGATCTCGGTCCCCATGTAGAAGCCGTTGAACGGCGCCGCCGTGTACTGCACCCCGCCGACGTCGAAGGCCATGTTGCAGACCGCCGGCAGCGCGTGCCACTTCAGCCCGAGCTCGGCGAACCACGCGTGGCGCGGGTGTACGATCGGCACCTCGAGCACCCGCTCCCGCGGCAGCTCGAACCACCGCGGCGGGGCGTCGCCGATCTGGATGATCAGCGGCAGCAGATCGAAGCGCGTCCGCTCGCCGCCCGGCCACCCCAGCGCGAGGGCCTGCTCCGTCAGCTCCACGTTCGCAGGATCGCCAAGGATGCCCCCGTCCGGGAGCCGGTAGCCCGCATACCGGACGATCTGCCCGTTCCAGATGCGGATCCGCGGCTCCCCCGGCCTGAACACGGTCATCGTCGCCCGGATGTCGCCCCCGTTGGTCGCCAGGTCGACGTGCTCGACGAGCGCCCCGAAGATCTCCTCCTCCGTCTTCAGGTGGCGCATGTCGCGCACGTGGAGCGTCGACCAGAAGAAGCGCCCGATGCAGCGCGAGCTGTTGCGCCACGCGAGCCGGGCCCCGTACGCGAGCTCGTCGGGCAGGTGCGCGTACGTCCCGTGCTTCTCCAGGCTCGCCCGCACCTCCCGCCAGCGCTCGTCCGCGGCCGAGGGCACCCCGAGCTCCGCATAACACTGGCGCAGGAACGCCTCGGCCTCGGTCAGCGCCGCCCCGGGCCCGGTGGGGGTCAGGTGGAACGACGCATGCTCGACCGGGCAGACCCCGCCCGCCGCGCGGGGCGCGCCGGCCCGGCGGAGCGGCATCGGGCGGATCCCCCCCGCCGCGTCGACGTTCGACGTGAACAGCTCGCGCTCGATGGCGTCCTCCGGCCAGCCCGCCGCGCGCAGGTGCTCGTGCGCGTCGCGCATGAACCCCTCGGGCCCGCACACGAGCGCCCGCGACCCCGGCCGGTAGGGGTACAGCTCGGCCACGCTCTCCCTCGACAGCCGCCCCTCCGCCTGCGTCGCGCGCAGGCGGACCCCGACGCCGGGCGTGCGGCCGGCGATCGCGCGCAGCTCCTCCTCGAAATAGAGGAAGTCCGCGGCGCGCGACGCCGACCAGTCCAGCAGGAAGCCCTGCAGGTCGGGGCGGGCGGCCTTCCGGTCGAGCGCCCGCAGCATCGCCATCGCCGGCGTGACGCCGATCCCGCCCGCGAGGAACACCACCCGATCCACGGGCGGCGCCGGCAGGACGAAGCTGCCCCGCGGCGCGGACGCGCGCAGCAGCGACGCCGCGGCGCGCTCGCACAGCCACCGCGAGAAGACCCCGAGCTCCTCGCGCTTCACCGTGACCTCGTAGTCCCCGCCCGCGACCGCCGGCGCCGAGAGCGTGTACGCGCGCGCCACCCAGCGCCGATCGAGGTAGCCCTGCACGAGGACGTGCTGCCCGGGCTCGGACGCCGCCGGCGCGCCGCCGACAGGCGCGAGCTTGATCTGGAAGATCCCGGGAGAGAGCTCCCGCGCCCCCTTCACCTCGGCCTGCACGAGGCTCGACCCGCCGAACATCTCCTCGATCGCCGGGACGCAGCCGCCGCAGATCTGCCCCGCCCGCGTCCGCTCCGACACCTCGGCGCGCGTCGCGCACCCGGACGCGATGAGGCTCGTGATCTGCCCGCGCTTGACCCCCGCGCAGTTGCACACGACCTCGTCCGGCTCGAACAGCGTCGCGGGCTGATCGAGCTTCAGCTCGCCGAGCTCCCGGAACGTCGCGACCTGCCAGCCGGGCAGCGGGGCGCGCGCCATGAGCAGCCGCATCGCGGACGGGAGCCCCTGCCATTCGCCTTCGACGTGCAGCCCCGCGAGCTGCCCTTCCGAGACGAGGAGCGCGCGGCGCTTGTCGCGATCGCCGCACACCACCCACCGGAGGCTCGCGGGCACCGCGTCGAGCCACCGCGCCGAGACCCCGGTCCCGTCGAGCGCGCGGAAGAGCGCCAGGATGTGGCCGCCGCCGTCCACCACGTTCGAGATCGCGGCCTCCTTGCCCGCCAGCGCGCCCATCGCCGCGCTGTTGTCGACGCGCCCCTCGCGCAGCGAGAGCAGCCCCTGCCCGGGGAGGAGGTGGACGTTCACGTGATCGAGCGCGTGCCGCTCGGCCCATGCGTCGACGCTCGCGGGCGGGAGCTCGAGCCAGGCGTCGCCGGGCCCGCGCGCGTCCGCGGGGATCCCTTCGCTGGCCAGGCTCGTCCAGCCCTCGATCAGCGCCTCGGCCGCCGCCTTGCGCAGGCCCGCCCGGGCCAGCGCCGCCACGGCCGCGTCGGCCGGCGTGTCCACGTAGCGGATCTCGAAGCTGTCCTCGCGGAGCAGCTGCTGGACCAGGTTGTCGAGCCGCCCCCGCAGCCCGGCGGTGAACTCCTCGAAATCGAGGGTCCCGTCCCCGGTCGCGTCCGCGGCCACCAGCAGCGCCTTCGCCTCGTCGGCCGGCACGCCGAGGCCGGTGAGGTAGGGCAGGAGCTCGTCCTCGCTGAGCGCGCGGTTGTTGTCGCGATCGATCTCCTCGAACCGCCGCCGCGCGAACCTGTCGCTCGCCAGCCCCGCCCGGACGGCGCGGGAGAGCGCGGCCGCCACCTGGGCCCCGGTGCACGAGGCGGGCCCGCAGACGACCGGCGGCGCGGCGCCGGGCTGCTCGAGCGCGCGGAGCGCCATGCGGGCCACGTCGGCCGGCGCCACCCACGGCAGCGCACCATCTCCGAGCGGCAGCGGCAACGTGCGACGGAGCCGGATGTCCTCGCTCCAGAGCACGAGGGCGCTGAGCAATGGCCCGTGACACACAGCCGTCACCTTGTGCCCGGAGGCGCGCACAAATGCCTCAGCGTCGCGAATCTGCCGCCCCACACGGCTCGTGGGCGGGAGGTACGGCGCCACCCACAGGAGGTGCGACGCTCCCACCTCCCTGGCCGAGGCGAGGAACATCCGCGCGGCGACGAGCGGATAGGCGAGGTCCGCCGTACTCAGCACGAGCGCGATGGCCGGCTCCGCAGGCTCGATCGGCAGGGCTTGAAGGAATGAGGCGAGGTCGTTTCTCGGCTCGGAACAGACGATCTTGAGGAAGCTCATGGTGCTCGGCGATGGCGGCCGCGGAGGAGCACAGCGGACCTCCCCGCGCGCCGGTCGGTACGGTGGACGCGCGCGAAGGCGCGGGGCGCTCCGTCCAGGATACGGCGCATCCCCCGGCGATCCGAAACTTCCGGCGCTGACTCAGGGCGTCGCACCGTGTCGCGTCAAGTCGCTGAAAGCCGCGGAGCGTCAGGAGCTCCCGCATTTTGCATGAAGGTTCTCCGTCCGCGCGTAACAAACTGCCCCATGGGGCAGTTTGGCGCGCTGGTCAGCTTTCTCACGTTGTCGGGAGATGGCGCTCAGGTAGCCCCCGCGGATCGGCGCCATTCTGGTTGACCGAGACACATCGCGGCGGCGCTCGCGCGCTCGCCCGGGTGTTCGAAGGACCGCGCTTCGCTGGATTCGCGGGAAATCGCGCTGAGGGACGCGGGACGGACCAGCGCGCCTGCGCCGGTCGGGCGCGCTCGGGTTCCGCGCCAGGCGCCGCCTGAGGGCGACGGGAAGTGTAGGACTGCGAACCGGACATACAGGCACGATCCTTGAATTCGCTTGCTCAGCGCAGCCATGAACACCCTTACTTCCGAGCGACCCCTGGCGATGATCAGCAAGCAGACGCGGTCGTCGGCCGCGTGCCGGCCCGCGGCGTCCGCCGCGCGTCACGCCGTCCTCGAGGGCGTGACGATGAAGCCGATGAACGTCGCCGAGGCGCTCGTCGCCCTGGAGACGGTCGCCGCGCGGCTGCGCGAGAAGAACGACCCGCGGGCGGTGTTCCCCGATGTCTACGCCGTGATCACGCGCCGCGTGAAGGAGGCGGTGGTCGACGGCACGGACGACCGGTTCCTGGAGCCCGCGTGGATCTCGCGGCTCGCCGGGATCTTCTGCGAGTACTACCTGAAGGCGCTGGAGGCGTCGCTGGACGGGCGCTCCACGGGCGTCGAGGCGTGGGATGTGGCGTTCCAGTGCAACAGCACGCGTGGGACGGCGGCGGCGGTTCACGCCCTGCTCGGCATCAACGCGCACATCAACTACGACCTGGCCCTCGGGCTCTACCAGAACATCGTCCAGCACGGCGCGGTGCAGGACGCCCGGCTTCTCGGCCGCTACCGCCACGACCACGACCTTGTGAATGAAATTCTCGCGGCGGCGATGCCGGAAATCTTCGCGATCCTGAGCGATCGTTATGGCTGCCCGCTCGCCCGGATCGCGACCTTCACGAAGGATGTGCAGCGGACCGTCTCGAGCGTCGTGCTCTTCATGCTCCGGAAGTGGCGCGACAAGGTCTGGGACGACCTGCTCTCCCTGCTCGCCACGGCGGGCGACGTGGAGCGGCGCACGGTGGTCGTCGGGATGAACCGGAGCGCGGGGAAGGTCGCCCGCACGCTCGCCGCGGGCAACGGGGCGCTCCGCGTCGGGGCCCCGCTCGTCCGGAACGCCGCGCTCACGCTGGCGATGGCTGCCTGAGGCGGGCCATCCCGGCGAGCTGGCCGCAGGCGCCGCCCACGTCACGCCCCCGCGGCCGCCGCACGAGCGTGGTCACGCCGTGCGCGGACAGCCGGGCCACGAAGGCGTCGAGCCGCGCCGCCGACGGCGGGCGGAGCGCGGGATCCGGGCCTGGGTTGCAGGGGATGACGTTCACGCGGCACCGGAGCCCGGCGACGTACGCCGCGAGGAGATCTGCGTCTTCCGGCGCGTCGTTGTAGCCGTCGAAGAGCACGTACTCGAACAGCACGCGCCGGCCTTGCGGCATCGACCTCGCGAGCGCCTCCTTGAGGGCCGCCATCGGGAAGCGCGCGTTCACCGGCATGATCGCCTGCCTGCGGGCGTCGTCCGGGGCGTTCAGGCTGACGGCGAGCTCAGCGTGCGCGTCGCGGAAGAACGGCTCGATCTTGTCCGCCACCCCGACGGTGCTCACGGTCACGTGCGACGGGGCGAACCGGAACGCCCGCGGGTCGGTGAGCAGCCGGATCGCCTTCAGCACCTCGCCCAGGTTATCGAACGGCTCCCCCATCCCCATGAAGACGAGGTTCCTGAGCGGCGCGCCGCCGCGCTGCGCCGCGAGCGCGCGCGCGATCCGGACCTGATCGACGATCTCGCCGGCGGCGAGCTGGCGCGCGAGCCCGAGCCGCCCCGTCTCGCAGAAGGCGCAGGCGCGGGCGCAGCCGACCTGGCTCGAGACGCAGAGCGTCGTGCGGGCCGGCCCCGGGATGAGCACCGACTCGATGAGCGCGCCGTCGCGCGCGCGCAGGACGAGCCGGAGCGTGTCGTCCGTCGAGGGCGCCTGCTCGGCGATCTCGAGCGACGGGGCGGGATCGAGCGCGAGCAGGGCCTCGTGCGCCCACGCTCCGACGCCGAGGGCGGCGAGCGCGGCCGCGTCCCATGCAGGCGCGGGCTGCAGCGCCGCCGGCTCCGCCCCGAACGCGTGGCGCACCACCTTGCCGGCGACGGCGCGCGCAGCGGACGCCGTACCGCCCGCCTTGCGGAGGAGCTCCGCGAGCGAGGCTGCGTCGTGGTCGGCGAGCCGTGCGCCGGCGCGCGCGCTCCTCCGGATGAGCGGGCGCGCAGCGAGCGGCGCGGGCGCGTCGGTGGCGCCGAGGGTCGGCGCGTCGCTGGCACCGAGGCCCGACGCGTCGCTGGCACCGAGGCCCGGCACGTCGCTGGCACCGAGGCCCGGCACGTCGCTGGCACCGAGGCCCGGCGCGATCTCCTCGGGGATTTCCGGAAGGCGCATGCGCACCAGCTAGCACGCCGCGCGCGGCGCCGCGCGTCCAGCCGCCGCCGCGCGCCTCCGGACGGCTCCGCCAGATCGGGCGCTCGCCGGCTCTCCTCTTCATGTCGTCACGCGTCTGTCAATCTCGACCGGCCGCCCGGGCCAGCACCGGCCCGGCATGGACGAAAGCTGCGCGTCGTCTGGGGCCATCGGGTGGCCAATCTGTGGACAACCCTGTGGAGGGGCCAAACCCGGCTCAGGCGCGTGATTTTTGGGTTGCAGATCGGTGCCGGAGGAGGGACTTTAGCGCCCGGAAGTTCTGCGGCGCTCGGGCCGCGGAGTGCCCGAGATCGCAAGAAAATCGGTGACATCGGTGTGGACGGCGCGTCCATGCCCGAGCTGGCCCATGGTCGGCGCCGGGGCTTGGAGGAGGTGCCGTCCCTGCGATTCGAACGAGGACCCAGGCAGCTCCGCGAGGTGCCAGGGGCCACGTACGGGTAATCCACAAGCTGGGCACAACCTGTGGATTACTTGCCCGTTCCGCGCCCGCCGTGACGCGGAGGTCGGGTGGCCGGGCGGCCGGCTTTCGGATTTTTGTGGAGCTCGTGGCCACACCGGTGGATTACGTTGCCGGCCGATGCCCGTACGCAACGGCCCCGCTCCCTGCGCGCCGCGCGCGTCGCTCGCGATCGCGGTCAGCCTCTCCGCGTGGCTGACGGCGGGCGCCGCGGCCGCGCAGGCGCCGCCCCGGGACGCCCAGGCGCAGGCGACCCTGAACGAGGCGATGGGGACCGATTACCTCGAGATCCGGTTCGACCAGGCGGAGCGCAAGCTCCGGGCTGCCATCGACGCTTGCGGCGAGGCGGGGTGCTCGCCCGCGGTCAAGGCCAGGCTGTTCATCGCGCTCGGCACGGTGCTCGCCCAGGGGCGAAAGGAGCTGGGAGACGCCCGCGATGCTTTCGCCGAGGCCCTCCGCATCGATCCGTCCGCGCGCCTGGACCCGGGCCTGGTGACGCCCGAGGGCTCGTTTGCGTTCGAGCAGGCGCGCGCCGCGACCGGCGCTGGCGCGTCCGCGGCGGCCGGCGCGGGGCTGCAGATGACGCCGCCGCCCGAGCAGCGCGTCCGCACGCCCGTCCCTCTTTATGTCGAGGTGCCGGCCGACCTGCTGCCCAGCGTGAAGCAGGTGACCGCCTGGTACCTGCCGCCCGGCGAGGACGAGTACCGCCCGCTCGTCATGAAGAAGCTGCGGGGCCAGGGGTTCGGCATCAACGTGCCGTGCTCCGCGCTCGAGAAGGAGGGGACGCTGCGGTACCACGTCGCGGCGGTCGACGAGGATGGCGCGATCCTCGCGAGCGCGGGCGCGCGTGACGCCCCGCTGGCCACGGAGATCAAGGCGCGCCCCGCCTCGGCGCCGCCGCACTGGCCCGGCTACGCGCCCCCGGCGACGTGCGCGGCGCCCGAGAAGGAACGGCCGCGGCAGTGCCTCGACGACCGGCAGTGCAACGGCGGGCTCGCCTGTGTCGGCGGTTCGTGCGTCGCGCGATCTGCGTCGGGGGCGCCCTCGGCGGCCGCGCCGGAGGTCCGCAGGAACTGGGTCTCGCTCTCGTTCTCCCCCGACGTCGCGCTGCTCTCCGGCCGCGACGTGTGCACGGTCGCGTCGCAGGCGAGCGACAACTTCGTCTGCCTGCGCGGCGACGGGACCCGGTATGACGGCACGCCGACGCCGGGGGTCGCGAACGACGTGAACCTCGGCTTCGCGCTCGCGACGCTGCGGGTGGCGATCGCCTACGATCGGCTGCTGCTCGACAACCTCACGGTCGGCGGCCGCGTCGGCTTCGCCGCCGGCGGCACCTCCGGCGGCGGCGCGTCGTTCCTGCCGCTCCACCTCGAGGCCCGCGCGCAGTACTTCCTCGCGGCGCGGCCGTTCGAGCAGCTGGGCGCCCGTCCGTTCGTGCTCGCCGCGGCGGGCGTCGCGCAGGTCGACGCCGAGGTCGACGTGGAGGTCCTCGAGGACGCGGCCACCTGCGGGGCGAACGCCACCGACATCACGAGCCCTTGCACGAGGCCGGGCCGCAGCGGGCGGATCGAGGCCCGGCAGCAGGCGCTCGCCGCAACGAGGCAAGCGGGCCAGGGGTTCGCGTCGGTCGGCGTGGGCGTCGCGTACGCGCCGATCGACGCCGTCTCGCTGAACCTCGCGCTCCGCGCGGGCCTCACCTTTCCCGCTGTCACCGCCGTCCTCTCCCCGGAGGTCGGCCTTTCTCTGGGGTTCTGAATGGCCGATTCCTCGGATCTACGCCGGGGCGCGACGCCCCCTGGCGCCCTGCGCAACCCGAAGATCGACGCGGCGATCGAGCGCGCCGCGCAGCTCGGCGATCCGGCCGAGCTGCTCGCGCTGCTCGATCGCAGCTCGGGGCTGCCTGCCCGGCGGGGCGGCGTTCGCGCGCCTGGCCCCGACCTCGGGCCGAACGCGCCCTTGCCGCGCGTGAACCTGGATCTCGCCCGGGCGGTCGGCGCGGCGATCGCGGACCGCGGGGCGCCGGCGGAGCGGCTCGTGCGGGCGCTCTGCGCGAGCGCCGAGGAGTACGCGCTCATCGTGGCCGCGCAGGCGCTCGCGGCGATGGCGACCCGGACCGCGCAGGCGGCACGGTCGGGGGGCGCGGGAGGCGCGGCGAGCCCGCAGCGCGCGCGCGGGGCGCGCGGCGCGCGGGGCGGGTTCGATCCGCTCGGGGAGCTCGAGCAGCTGGCCGAGGATCCGCGGCGCGTGGTGCGCGACGGCGTCGTGGCGGCGCTGCGCGCCGTCATCGCGGCGCGGGGCGACGCGGCGGTCGGCGAGCTCGCGTCCTGGACCGACGGCTACCTGCAGGCGTATGTCGCGCTCGAGGCGCTCGCGGAGCGCACGCTGCTCACGGGGATCTCGGCGGGCGCGGAGGTCGTCGCGCGCCTCGAGGAGGCGTTCGCGATGTCGGACCGCTCGCCGCGCGCCGACGAGCGGCTGCAGGGGCTGCGCCTGCTCCGGCAGGGCATGCCGACGCAGATCGCGACCTTCGCGGGCCGCTTCCCCGAGGTCGTGCGCTGGCTCGAGGAGAAGACGCAGGTGGAGCGCCCCGAGTCGCGCGACGTCGTGGCGCAGGCGATCGCCGCGCTGCGGAAAGGCTCGTTCTCGGACGCGGAGACCGCCCGGCTCGCCGCGGCGCTCACCGCGAGCGCCCCGCCGGAGCGCTACGCGGCGCGCATCGTCCAGGGGACGCGCAAGCGGAGCAAGGGGCGGCGGTAACGGACGGCTGCTGGGGCGGCATCCCGGCAGAACGCTTTGCGCTGCGATAATGCGCTGGACAGCCACCATCGAGGTGCTCCCAATCTGGCAAGCGCTCTCTATCTATTGCTTCTGCCCCCGCGCTCTCCTGCGCACTGCCAGGCGCGGATCTTTGGTGTGAGGAGGGGTCGAAGCTGCGAGCTTCTCAGCCAGTTCCTCCATTTGGGACCAGTGCAAGCCGAGCCTCGACAGCACGATGCTCCGCACCATGCCCGCATGCAGGCGCTCTTCACCACCGAGCGAGATCAGTTCTTCGGTATGAATCTGTGCAATGTCTAGCTTGCCGTCGACGAGTGCCTGCTCGAGCCCCCTCGCGTGCTGGGTTGCGTCCGCCGCGAAGCCTTGCCGCACATTGCGCAACGATTCACGCCGGGAAAACCCGAGCGTACGGATCGTCGCCTCCCCGTATTCGCTCCCGTCGCGGGGGATGACCTCTCCAAGCACACTGAACTCTAGGTGCTCGACAGGGTCGTCCACGCCGAACGGGCTCAAGAGTAGTGCGGTATACGGCTGGTCTGGCGTCGGTGGGCAAGGGTGCGGGTCTTCTCGCACCGGAAAGAGCGACCGCTTCCATCCGGTATTACAGCGTTCGCACGCAAGCAGCCAGTTGTTCCAGTCGTAGGCGAGCCAATGATAACCGGTTCGACTGATCTGCTGCGTGTCACGATCCCGAACACCATAGATCCCATCCGCTTCGACGCCCTCGTTGGCCAGAGCCTCAACCTCACCCTTAGGCGCGTAGTGCTCCATGGCCGGGGGATGGTTCAGCAGGTACGTCTCGCAGTAACCACATTTCCCGTGCTGCGCGGCCACGAACTCGCGCTTGTACTCGCCCTTGCGCCACGACGGGTGAAACTCTGGCACCTGCCCCGCAGCGATCGCGCGCGCCACGACGCGGCGGGCCGCGTCGACCTCCTTCGCAAACCCCTTGGGAGGCTTGGGACGACGGAACCGGAGCATGTCTCCGCTCAACCTGTCGACGGCTTGGCTCGTCTCGCCCTCGGCTTGCTCTTCACCGAGCCCGGCTTTACCGCACGCGGCTTTTGATCGAGTATCGCCGCGACCTTCGCCCGCGCCTGCTTGCGCTCCTCGGGCGTCAGCTCGCGCAGATCCTTCTCTACGTGCTCCGCCATAGCTTCGTGCGCAAGCCGCTCCACCCGCGTATCTGCGAATGACCCGAGCCGCTGCCTCAATTCCTTCTCCAGCTTCACCACATCGGGCGCATCCAGGCCTCGCTCACGGATGAGTTGCTGGTGTTTGGCGAGCATATCCAGTGTCTCGTCGTCCAGCGTCGACGAGAGGCCGAACCACTCACCAGTAAGGATTCTCTCAGCGCCCGCGCCGGGCGGCAAGTCTCGTTGGAGGAGTTCCACATTGCCCTCCGCATCCCGCTGTAGCACGTAGATCTCGCCTGAGTGCGCGCCGAGAAGCGTCAGCGGATTATGTGTGGTGACCACGAAACTCATTCGCGGGAAGTGTCCACGCACCATCGAGATCACATCGCGCTGCCATCGTGGATGAAGGTGCAGATCAATCTCGTCGACTACAACAACGCCGGTCATCTTCTCGTGAAAATCAGCGTCAACCCGGATGTTGCGCCGCTTCGCCTCCTCGACCCAGCGCGCCACCATATCGAGGATCCAGCCCATGGTCGTCCGGTAGCCGTCGCTCAGCGCCCCGAGTGGGACCCGACCGAGGGTCGGCCCCTCGACATCAACCCCTTTCGCGCTGACGTGAACCGCTTTGACATCAGGCAGCAGCTCGCACAGTGTGGTAAGAATCGCGTCGAAGAAGCGCAAATCCTGTGAACCTTCGCCACCTTGCAACGCCGCGAGTTGCCATCGAATGAGCCAGGAATCCGGCTGCATCAGGCTGGCCCCCTCGTCGAAGAGAGTCTCGATGGCTGCGAGGGGCGTGGGCTCAGCGCTACGTCCCGAGTCGAGGAGACCGGAGCCGCGGCGGGAGCCGTAGGCTACAATGAAAGGCATGGCGGCTTCGGTGAATGTCCGCCGCCGGAGGACGTCGCCGCCAGGGGATGGCTCCAGGGTGAGCGTAGTAAGGTCGTCCTCGTCGTATGTGCCCAGGCGAATGACGGCCTTCGCGCTGCCCGATCGTACAGTTGGAGAGGTGGCCCCCATTCTCCCCAGCACGGCATGAACGACATCGCTCGGAGAGAGCGCGAGCGTGAGGGCGCGCAGGATGGTGGTTTTGCCGATCCCGTTATCGCCCAGGATGACAGTCCACTGTCCCTGATCCTCCTTGGACGGTGGCCTGAGCAACAGGTCGAGCTGAGGGAATCCTCGGAGGGAGGAGAGCGACAGACGCTTTGTCCAGAATGTTCTCGTGAGGTCGATCTCTCTTTCGGAGGACGCCTCGGTGGCCGCCGTGACCCGTGCGGCGCGTTCACGTGGCTCTATAGGCCGAGCTTTCAAGAAAGCCAGCGCGAAAGATGCCGCCAGTCGACAAGCATAGCGGAGCCACTCTGGATAACGTTCCAGCCCGAGGATCTCACCGACACCTCGAATCGACATGACGGGCAGCTGGTGCGCTCGCGCCGCGTCGTAGGCGCTCAGCGACTTAGCCTCCACAGCAACGATGTCCCGCCCCGCCTTCTTGAAAAGTTTGTTCAGATCAACGGCATCCAGTACACGATCGCTTGCTGCAACAACACCTGTCATGGAGCGCGCAGCTCGGAGTTTTTCGCCACTACCCGGGGAGGACCACGTACCTATCGAGAAGTGGTGCTCAAGCGACGAAACAATAGAATCCTTGAGCAGAATATCTGCTTCGATCTTTTGAGGTATGCGGGGGGTCAGCCCAGTGAATCTTTCGTCGCTCCACGACTGCAAGACCAATGCTGGCAGGTGGGATGCCCAGTTCCGCACATCCTTGTGCATGGGCTCCGTCGGAAGTGCCCAAGAGTCGTAGACATGGAACTGACTTGCTTTTGCGATACTGGTCGCGACAACCACATCTCCGAGCGTGACCTCTTCCGAGGGCATCCCTACCGCGATGCCCACGATGAGTAGCAAGCTCGGCGCCAGGTCCTCGACGAAGCTTTCGACGGCCTCGGCGACGTCTCCGCTACCAAGTTCCGTAACGCAACGGGAGATCGCGACCGTATAGCTCTCGCCTTCCGTGATTGGTAACCGGCTGATGACGTACATCCGCCGCCCTGTGACGATGCCTTGCCGGGGGAAGCGCTCCCCGATGGCCTCCAGCTCGTCCTCCCGGAACGTCAAGATCCCGACATCGGCCTTCGGCAGAGCTCTCCGCATGCGCAGGTGCACGTCATACCACATCCGAGGGTATGCCGCGGCCCTCTCCGGAGAGCCGGACGCGCCGCGGACGTGGCGGAGTGCCTGCTCAAAGCGCGCGGGCCGCTCAGGCGGCCCGCTGCGACCCCTCCGGCGCCCCGGCGTCCCCCGGCTGCTCCCTGGCCGCCTCGGCGAACAGGGACTGCAGCGCTCCCGGGGCGCGCCGGCGCCAGGCGTCCTCGCTGTGGGTCCCGGCCTCGTCCGGGCAGAAGAGGAGGTTCGCCTCGCTGTACCCCCGCCCGCGCAGGTGCTCGACGAGCCGCGCGGCGTCGCGCAGCACCGAGCCGCCGTCCTCCTGGGCGCCGGCGTCCACGTACAGCCGTGAGCTCGCCGGGACGGGCTGCGCCGCGATGAAATCGAAGATCTTGCGCTCCGCGAACCAGAGCGAGGGCGACATGCACAGCGCCGCCCCGAGCACGTCGGGGCGGCGGAAATGGGCGTAGAGCGCCGCCAGGCCCCCCATCGACGAGCCGCCGATCGCCGTGCCCGCCGGGTCGCGCCGCACCGCGAAGCGCTCCTGCACCGCCGGCACGATCTCGGAGGTGATCCAGCCGAGGAAGTCGTCGAGCCTCCCCTCGCTGCCGTCGCCCGGGAACGGCGACAGCTCGGTCAGCCGCTCGCCCCCGCCGTGATCGATGCCGACGAGGACCGGCGCGACGAGGCCCCTATCCGCGAGATCGCGCACCGCCTCGTGGAGGTGCCAGCCGCCGCTGTACGAGGGGTCGTCGTGGAAGACGTTCTGACCATCGAACAGGAAGAGCACAGGCGAGGGCTCGGCGCGCGCCCCCTCGCTTGGCAGGTAGACACGGACGTTCCGCTCGCCCTGAAAGCCGGGGATCCGATACGGCCCGAGGAGATAGATGATATGTTCGGCCATGATATTCTTCGAAGCGGGCAGCGGGCAGCGGGCGCGCCCGTGAGCAGCGCCCCGTGAACAGCCGCGCTCTGACGGCCTTCGCGATTCTTCGCTTGCGTGGATGGATTGCCGTTATGCCGCCCGATCATCCGGTCATGCCAACGTGTAGCAATCGCCGGGCCGAACCGCGGTGGCCGCGCACCGTCGGGGCGAACAGCGCGGATCGGGTGTCCTGGCACCCGATCCGCGCCGAGCCGCCGTAGCAGAACGCCTCAGACGTGACAGGCTGCTGCGGGCCGGCGCGCTGCTCAGTTGCAGCTCGCCTCCGAGCTGCCGCCGAAATTCGTGGTCCAGTAGGACCCGTAGGTGCCGCCCCCGGTCGCCCGCCCGATGCCGATCACCTTGAAGGCCGTTCCGAGCATGTTCTTGTTGTGGCCGTCCGAGTTCTTCCACTGATCGAACGTCGCCTGCGCTCCCGAGTTGCCGGCCGCGATGTTCTCGGCCATGGCGGTCCCCCCGCAGCCGAGCTCGTAACAGGCGTTGCACATGCGCGTCCACGGCGTCCGGCCGTCGAGGCTCGAGTGCGAGAAGTAGTTCTGATCGCGCATGTCCTCGCTGTGCCCCTGGGCGGCGCGGCTCATCGAGGTGCAGGCCGAGAGCGCCCCGAGGCCCTTCTCGGCGCGGTACTGGTTGATGAGGCGAAGGAAGGCCTGCTCCTCGGTGTCGAGCGTCGTGGTGCTGGGCCCCGCGCCCTCGCACGTCGAGCACGCGCCGCAGTCGCTCGCGCAGCTCGAGCAGTCCTCGCCCGCGCCGCAGACGCCGTTGCCGCAGACCTCAGCGCTCGTGGAGCCGCCCTCGCCCGTCGAGCCGCCCGCGCCGCCCGCGCCGCTCGTGGAGCCGCCCTCGCCCGTCGAGCCGCCCGCGCCGCTCGTCGAGCCGCCCGCGCCGCTCGTGGACCCGCCGGTGCCGCTCGTGGACCCGCCGTCCGGCGCGGGGGCGCACGCGGCCTGAACGTAGAGCCGCTTGGTGGTTCCCCGGCACGGGTCGCCGAAGGTCGCGTTGTTCGCGAGCACGGTGCAGCTCGACTGCCCGACACACGCGCGCTCCACCACGGACTTCGACGTCGACGCGTTGCACGTGGTCGTCGTCCGGAAGCCGCCGCAGGTCCCGCGAGGCCGGCCATAGCTCGCGAACTCGATCGCCGTGATGACCTCCCCTGCCGGGCAGGAGAGCGTCACGTCCGCGCCCTCTGCAGCGGTATCGCAGACCGACCCCGCCAGCGGGTCGGACTTCCCGTCAGACAGCTCCTCGTCGACGCCGGTCGAGCTCAGACAGCCCACGGCAGAACAGCCAGCGATGAAGGCGAGGACAAGCGTCCGATGCAAGGCACTCATTGGCATACTCCTAAGTTTTGTGAGCCCGTCCCAGCCCGGCTCGCACCGGCGCCGCGGCTCGCGCCGACGGTCGCGCCGGGGCGCCAGCGCCTCGACAGGCCACCCCAGTACAGCGTTGTTCAGGGGGCCGAACAGCGCCCTGCGCTCTCGAGCGCAGCGCAACGCCTCCCTTCAGTTCGCTCGAGACACGGTGTCACCTGAACCCTGGCATGTCCAGAGACGAAACAATCGAGCATGCATGATTTGACGCTCCATCGCTGGATCTTTCCAAAAGCCGTGAAACCAGCCTGTTCGAGGCTCGACGAGAGAGGATTTGTTCAACCGAGATCGGTGCGCGGCAGGGTGCCAGTGGGACACCCCATCTCTCTTGAGCCGAAGGGTAGGTGTCCGTGCGCCGGGAGGAGACCGCGGCCAGATGAACCGCGGCCAGATGAACCGCGGCCAGGTCCAGATGACGACCGACACCAGACGTCCGCGCGCCCGGATGGCCCCGGGGTGCCGCGCCGGTTTGAAAGCCCCCTGACATCTCGGCGAGGCTCCCCGGTCGTCGCGTGGTCGCGGCGACGTCGGACCGACCGCTCAGCGCCCTCGCCCGCCGCCGTCCGCGGCAGAGCCTGCCCTGTTCCCCGCTCCGCTCGCGCCGCTCCGCTCGCGACATCTCCCCGGGCAGCGAACCGCAGGGCCGCCCCCTCGGCGGCTCCTGTGCTATGACCGCCCTCCATGCGCCTCAAGGACCGCGTCGTCTTCATCACCGGAGCTTCCCGCGGGATCGGGCGGGCCGTCGCCCTCGCCTGCGCGCGAGAAGGTGCGGATATCGTCGTCGCCGCGAAGACGGAGGTCGCCGAGAACCCGCGCCTCCCGGGCACGATCCACGATGTCGCCCGCGAGGTCGAGGCGCTCGGTCGCCGCGCGCTGCCCCTCAAGCTCGACGTGCGCGACGACGAGGCCTGCAAGGCCGCCGTCGCCGCCGCCGCCGAGCGCTTCGGGCGCGTCGACGCGCTCGTCAACAACGCGGGCGCGCTCTGGTGGGCCGATGTCCTGGACACGCCCATGAAGAAGTTCGACCTCATCATGGGTATCAACGTGCGCGCGTCGTTCGCCCTCTCGCAGGCGGTGCTCCCGCACATGATCGCGCAGCGATACGGCCATATCATCATGATGTCGCCCCCCGTCGACGCCGCGGCCTGCGCCCACCACGGCGCCTATGCGGTCTCGAAGTTCGGCATGACGATGGTCGCCCACGCCATCGCCGAGGAGTACGCCGATCACAACATCACGGCCCACGCCCTCTGGCCCGCCACGGCGATCGAGAGCTACGCGACCATGAACTTCGGCCTCGGCGGCCCGGAGCTGTGGCGCAAGGCGGACATCATCGCCGACGCGACGCTGGCGCTGCTCTCGCGCGAGCCGTCGGCCCGGCGCGGCCAGGCATGGGTCGACGAGGCGCTGCTCCGCGAGGAGGGCGTCACCGACTTCTCCAGGTACCAGTGCGTGCCCGGCGTGGAGCCGCCGCAGTTCCCCTTCACCGCGATCCCCATGGCGACGACCACCAGGAAATGAGGCGCGAACCGTGAGCCGCGACGACGACGAGGACGACAAGGCGCGCCCCGGTGCCGGCGGCGGCATCGATCCAGGGCCAGAGCTCGCCGCGGTCTTCGACGACCTGGAGACGCTGCTCAAGAACGGCGACGTCATCTCCGCGCTCACGTCGCGCGGGATCAACGCCAGCATCGCGCTGCTCGCCGCCGACGCGCTCCGCGCCTACCTCGCGGACCGCAAGGCCGACGCGGCCGAGGACTTCGCGACCGTCGCCGAGGAGATCCGCGGCCGGCTCGCCGCGAGCGCCGAGGGCTCGGGGACGGACGCGGGATCGCAAGGGGAGCCGTCACGCTCGAACGGGAGGCGCTGAATGAGCACGAGCTTCGAAGCAGAACAGAGATCCCAGGCGGGCGACGGCGCGCGATCGACCCCGCCCTGGGCGCCGGCCGAGGCCCTCTCCGGCGCCGACTACTCGGCCGTCGAGCTCGCGCAGGGCGACGACCGCGTGTTCCTCCTGGAGCAGCGCGAGCTGCCCGAGCGCGAGCGCTACGTGACCGCGACCGACGCCGCCGGCGTCGCCGAGGCGATCCGGTCGATGGTGATCCGCGGCGCCCCGGCGATCGGCATCGCCGCCGCGTACGGGATGGCGCTCGCCGCGCGCGCCGCCCGGGGCGAGGGCGCCTCCGGCTACGTCGCCGCCATGCGCGCCGCGGGAGAGCACCTCGCCTCCGCCCGGCCCACCGCCGTGAACCTCGGCTGGGCGGTGCGACGCGCGATCGCCGCGGCCCTGCAGCACGCCGGGCGCCGCGGCGAGGAGCGCGCGCGGGAGCTCGCCGAGCTCGCGCGCGAGATCCACCGGGAAGACGTCGCCGCCTGCCACCAGATGGGCCGCGCCGGCGCGGCGCGCCTGCCCGAGTCCGGCACGGTCCTCACCCACTGCAACGCCGGCGCGCTCGCGACGGGCGGCTACGGCACGGCGCTCGGCGTCATCCGCGCCGCCATCGCCGAGGGCAAGACCATCCGCGTGCTCGCGTGCGAGACCCGCCCGTACCTCCAGGGCGCCCGCCTCACGGCGTGGGAGCTCCAGCGCGACGGCATCCCCGTCGAGGTGATCTCGGACTCGATGGCCGCGTGGTTCATGCAGAAGGGCGAGATCGGCGCCGTCGTCGTCGGGGCCGACCGCATCGCCCGGAACGGCGACGTCGCGAACAAGATCGGCACCTACGGCCTCGCCTGCCTGGCCCTCCACCACGGCGTCCCGTTCTACGTGGCCGCCCCGTGGAGCACGATCGACCTCGCGACCGAGAGCGGCGCGTCGATCCCGATCGAGGAGCGCAGCCGCGACGAGCTCGCCGTGGTCGGCGGTCGCCGCTTCGTCCCGCCCGGCGTGCCCGTCCGCCACCCGGCCTTCGACGTCACCCCGGCCGAGCTCGTGACCGCGATCTTCACCGAGCGCGGCAAGCTGACCTCGCGCGAGATCAGCCGCTCCGTGCCGCCGCCGGGCGCCTAGACGCCACGACCGCCGCGCTCCCCCTCCCCCCTCGGCCGCCTCCCCCTCGCGCTCCCCCTCCGCATGGGCTAAGGACAGCCCTGATGGCGCAGTTCTCGCCCAAGCCTGAATGGCTCAAGGTCCGCGCTCCCGGAGGTGACACCTACCACCACCTCAAGGAGACCTTCCGCAAGCTCGATCTCCACACGGTCTGCGAGGAGGCGCGCTGCCCGAACGTCGGCGAGTGCTGGCGCGAGGGGACCGCGACCGTGATGCTCCTCGGCGACGTGTGCACGCGCGGCTGCCGCTTCTGCGCGGTCACCACCGGCGACCCGCGCGGCGCGGTCGACGTGCGCGAGCCCGAGCACGTGGCCCGCGCCATCGCCCGGCTCTCGCTCCAGTACGTCGTGATGACCATGGTCAACCGCGACGACCTGCTCGACGGCGGCGCCGACCACGTCGCCCGCACCGTGAGCCGCCTGCACGCGCTCCGCCCCGACCTGCTCATCGAGACGCTGGTCGGCGACTTCCAGGGCCACATGAGCGGCGTCGACACCGTCGTCGACGCCGGGCCCGACGTCTTCGCCCACAACATCGAGGTCGTCCGCCGCATCACCCGCGTCATCCGCGACGTCCGGTCGAGCTACGACCAGTCGCTCGCGGTGCTGCGGCGCGCGAAGGAGCGCCAGCGGCGCCTGGCCGCGGACGCGGCGGAGGGCGGCGCGCCGGCGCCGCGGCGGCTCACCAAGAGCTCGATCATGGTCGGCATCGGCGAGACCGACGACGAGGTGCTGGAGGCGCTGCGCGACCTCCGCGAGGCCGGGGTGGACATCGTGACCCTCGGCCAGTACCTCCGCCCCTCGTCGAAGCACGCGCCCGTGCAGCGCTTCGTCGAGCCCGAGACGTTCGCCGCGTTCGAGCGGGCGGCGCTCGAGATGGGCTTCCTCTACGCCGCCAGCGCGCCGCTCGTGCGGTCGAGCTACAAGGCCGCCGAGGTCTTCGTCCGCAGCCTGATGGACCGGAGCGGCCCCGGGCTGCCCGCCGCGTCCGCCGGCGCCCCTGCCGGCGACGCCGCCGCGGGCGCGGCGCAGGTCGAGGCGCTCCTCGAGGAGCGGCTCGCCGTGGCGCGGCGCGAGGCGGCCCGCCTCTCCGCGGAGCTCGCCCCGGACGAGCCCCGCCCGCTGGATGCCGCGACCGCGGCCTCCGCCCCCGCGCGGCTGGTCCCGGCGGCGTCTCTCGTCCGCCGCTGAGCGGGGCTCGTCCGCACAGGAGACGGGCCCACCTCGGCGCCTTCGGTGCTCGGCGTACTGGAGTACGCCTGCGCGCCGAAGACGCCGATCTGGGCCCGTCTCCTGTGCGGACGAGCCCCGCTCGGGAACGCGCGGACCGCCGAAGACGACGATCTGGGGCCGTCTCCGGTGCGGGAACGCCGCGCTGGGACGCGCGGACGAGGGGCGGCGGGGGCTGGACAAATTCGCTGCGTTTGCGGGAGCATCGCCGTGGCGCAGCGCGTTCGCAGCTGCAAGCGGCTTGACGCTCCCCGGCGATTGACCGAGCTTGAGCCCCGCAGGAGGGTCTGACGCAACGATGTCCGCTCCCATCGACAGGCGCCCCCGCGGCGTTGCTCCCGGCGCCCCGCGCCCCGGCTCGGAGACGCCGCGCGCGCGCGTCGCGTCGATCCTCGCCCAGGCGGCGAGGGCCTACAGCGCGCGCCCTCCGATCGAGGACATCACGATGCCCACCGGCTTCGATCCGGCCGCCGTGGCGCTCTTCGAGACGATCATCGAGGCCGCGTTCCTCGTCGCGAACGCCGACGGCCACTTCGACGAGGCGGAGCGCAAGCGCTTCCAGGACATCGTCGTCGACGCCTGCCAGAACCTCGTCCACGAGAAGCAGATCGAGGCGCTCATCGCGGACCTGTGCGAGATGCTCGCCGAGGACGGGATGGAGAAGCGCGTCAGCATGGTCGCCCGCACGATCGGGCGGACCGAGCACCAGCGCGAGGTGCTGCGCGTGGCGGCGTTCATGGCGCACGCCTCCAGCGGCGTGAGCGCGCCGGAGCGCGGCGTGCTGGAGCAGCTCGCGCGCGGGTTCAAGCTCGACGCGGCCACCGTCGACGAGGCGCTCGCGCAAGCAGCCGGGCCCGGGAGCGTGTAGCCGGGACATCCGCACGGCGGCGTGCGGTGCGCGACGTGCGGCGCGGGAGGGCTCGCCGCGGCGAGTCAAGCAGGGGGCGCGCTCGCTGCGACGAGTCAACGTCACATGCACAGCGAATGAGCGACCGCCGCGTCTCGGCACTGGTCTCGGGGAGCGCCTTTGATTAGTGTCCAGCGAGCCGATGAGCACCGCGACGTACTCCACCGACCGCCCGCCGAACGTCTCAGGGGCAAGCCTGGAGCCGCAGGCTGCCGTCGCACGGCACCCGCTCGACACGTGTGCCGACGACGTCATCAAGGTCCTGCGCGACGACGGCTCGCTCGACCCCGCGCACGACCCGAAGCTCGACCCGTCGGAGGTCGTCACCCTCTACAAGACCATGGTGCGCGTGCGCCAGCTCGACGAGCGCCTCGTCGCGCTGCAGCGGCAGGGGCGCATCGGGTTCCACATCGGCTCGCTCGGCGAGGAGGCGGCGGTCCTCGGCAGCGTCGCCGCGACGCGGCCCCAGGACTGGGTGTTCCCGTGCTACCGCGAGTTCGGCGCCGCGCTCTGGCGGGGGCTGCCGCTCCAGCGGTACATCGACAACATGTTCGGCAACGCGAACGACACGGTGAAGGGGCGGCAGATGCCGGACCACTACACCTACCGCGAGGGGCACTTCGGCTCGGTGAGCTCGCCCATCGGCACGCAGATCACGCAGGCCGTGGGCTTCGCGTGGGCCGCGAAGCTGAAGCGCGACGAGCTCGCCTCGCTGGTCTACTTCGGCGACGGCGCGACGAGCTCCTCGGACTTCCACAACGGCCTGAACTTCGCGGGCGTGTTCAAGGTGCCGGTGGTCTTCTTCTGCCGGAACAACGGCTGGGCGATCAGCGTCCCGACCGAGCGCCAGACGTCGAGCAACACGTTCGCGGCCAAGGGGGTCGCGTACGGCGTCCCCGGGGTGCGGGTCGACGGCAACGACCTGTTCGCCGTCGTGAAGGTGACGCGCGACGCGATCGCGCGCGCCGCGCGCGGCGAGGGCGCGACGCTCATCGAGGCGATGACGTACCGCCTGTCGGGCCACTCGACGAGCGACGACCCGAAGGCGTACCGCCCCGATGCGTGGCTGGAGCCGTGGCGCCGGCTCGACCCGATCGCGCGGCTGCGGCGGCACCTGGAGCGCACCCAGGGCTGGAGCGAGGCGCAGGATCGCGAGATCGAGGCGGGGGTCGACGCGGAGGTCAAGGCCTGCATCGCGGTCTCGGAGAAGGTGGCGCCGCCGTCGCTCGACTCGATGTTCGAGGATGTCTACGCGGAGCCGCCCTGGCACCTCGTCGAGCAGCGGGAGCAGCTCAAGGCAGGCCCGAGGCCCAAGGGCCACGGCGGCCACTAGGCCGCGCGGGCGCGGCGTGGACGGCGTCGCCGGCGGGGCGGGCTCGCCGGGCGGCGTCGATGGCCGGGGTGGCGCCGCCGCCCGCGATCGACAGGGTCCCCAGGGGAGCGGGGGGCCTGTGAGGTTGCACTCCCACCTTCTGGCCGAGAGACGGAGACGAAGAGCATGCCTCAGATGAACATGGTCCAGGCGATCAACGACGCGCTACGCCACGAGATGCGGCGGGACGCGCGGGTCGTCGTGCTCGGCGAGGATGTCGGCAAGGTCGGGGGCGTCTTCCGCGTGACCCAGGGCCTGTTCGACGAGTTCGGGGACGATCGGGTGATCGACACGCCGCTCTCGGAGGGCGGCATCGTCGGGGCGGCGATCGGCATGGCCCTCTACGGGCTCGTGCCGGTCCCCGAGATCCAGTTCGCCGATTTCATCTACCCCGCGTACGACCAGATCGTGTCCGAGCTGGCGAAGTACCGCTACCGCTCGGGCGGCGAGTACCCGTCGAAGCTGGTGATCCGCACGCCGGTGGGCGGCGGCATCCGCGGCGGGCACTACCACTCGCAGTCGCCGGAGGCGCAGTTCATCCACGTGCCGGGGCTGAAGGTCGTGTGCCCGTCGAACCCGGCGGACGCGAAGGGGCTCCTGCTCTCGTCGATCCGGGATCCGGACCCGGTGCTGTTCTTCGAGCCGAAGCGCATCTACCGCGCGGCGAAGGGCGACGTCCCCGAGGGCGACTACACGGTGCCGCTCGGCAAGGCGAAGGTGGTCCGGCCGGGCTGGCACGCGACGCTCGTGGTCTGGGGCGCGATGCTCTACGAGGCGCTCGACGCGGCGAACCAGGCGGCCGCGCAGGGCATCGAGTGCGAGGTGATCGACCTGCGCACGCTGTGGCCGCTCGACATCGACACCGTCATCGAGTCGGTGAAGCGGACGGGCCGGGTCATCGTGGTGCACGAGGCGCCGAAGAGCTGCGGCCTCGGGGCCGAGCTCGTCGCGCTGGTCAACGAGAAGGCGTTCCTCCACCTCGAGGCGCCGCCGGTCCGGATCACGGGCTTCGACACCCCGTTCCCCTACACCCTCGAGAACGAGTACCTCCCGCTCTCGCACCGTATCCTTCCGGCGATCCTCGAGACGGCGAGGTACTGACGCATGGGCAAGTACGAGTTCAGGCTGCCGGACATCGGCGAGGGCGTGACCGAGGGCGAGATCGTGACCTGGCTGGTGTCCCCTGGCGACGTGGTCGCCGAGGACCAGCCGATGGTCGAGGTGATGACCGACAAGGCGACGGTGACGATCACGTCGCCGCGCGCGGGGCGGATCGTGGAGACGCGGGGCAAGGTGGGCGGGGTCGTCCCGGTCCACTCGGTGCTCGTCGTGTTCGACCTCGACGACAGGCCCGCCGCGCCGTCGCCCGCGTCGGGCACGGGGATGCGCCAGTCCGCCGCGAACGCCGCGAACGCCGTGACGAGCGGCCCGGCGGAGCCCGCGGCGACGGCGGTCGGCGACATCAAGGAGGACCTGCCGGGGATGAACCTGGTGGCGCCCGCGCCGGCCGCCTGGATGAACGGCAGCATGGGCGCTGGGGCGGCGGCGTACTTCAACGAGAAGCCGCTCGCGACGCCGGCGACGCGCAAGCTGGCGCGCGACCTCGGGATCGACCTGCGGCGCGTGCCGCCGACCGGCCCCGGGGGCCGCGTGACCAAGGACGACGTGCGGGCGCTCGAGGCGCCCGAGGTGGAGCCCGAGACGGCGCCGATGCTCGCCGCGGTGCCGCCCAGGCGGGCGGCGGCGCCCGGGGGCGCGGGGGAGCGCGCGGCGGCCGGGGTCGGCGCGGCGGCTGCGGTGGGGCCGGCGGCTGCGGCGGCTGCGGCCGAGCGCGGGGCGGCCGCGGCGCCCGAGCTGCTGGAGGAGGAGCACGGGCGCGGGGCGGCCCGGCCCGCGGGGGAGCGCGCGCGGGGGTTGCCTGCGATCCCGGGCGACGAGCGCATCCCGCTGCGCGGGGTGCGCAAGCGGATCTTCGAGGGGATGTCGCGGTCGAAGCACACGGCGGCGCACTTCACCTTCGTCGAGGAGTGCGACGTCTCCGCGCTGAAGGAGCGCCGCGCGCGCCTGCGGCCGCTGGCCGAGAAGGCGGGCGTCAAGCTGACCTTCCTGCCCTTCTTCGTGAAGGCCGTCGTCGCCGCGCTCAAGAGGCACCCGACGCTGAACAGCGCCTTCGACGAGGCCACGCAGGAGATCGTCGTCAGGAAGAGCTACCATATCGGCATCGCTTCAGCGACCGAGGCCGGGCTCATCGTGCCGGTCGTGCGCGACGCGGATCGCCGGAGCGTGCTGGACATCGCGAAGGAGATCGCGCGGCTCGGCGAGGACACGAAGTCGGGGCGGGTGAAGCCGGAGGATCTCGGCGGCTCGACGTTCACGATCACGTCGCTCGGCCAGCAAGGTGGGCTGTTCGCGACGCCGATCCTGAACTTCCCCGAGGTCGCGATCCTCGGGATCCACCAGATGAAGCAGAAGCCGGTGGTGCGCGACGGGCAGATCGTGATCGGCGAGGTGATGCTGCTGTCGCTGTCGTTCGACCACCGGATCATCGACGGTCACGTGGGCGCGGCGTTCGCCTACGAGATCATCGGGTATCTGGAGGATCCGGATCGGCTGTTCCTCGAGATGAGCTGAGCCGAGCGGAAGGCCCCGCCACGGGGCCTTGTGCTGCGTCGCCCCGGGGCGAGCTCGCGGCGGCGAACCGGCGCGTTCGGTGAGATCCACCTGGGTTTCAGGGGGTGTGACGACGGATCGCAGCCCCGCTTCGGCGCTTCGCCGCCTCATCGCTTCGCCACCTGTTCGCTATCTGCTCGTCGCTTCTGCGCGCGGTGGGTCAGACGCCCCGTGTGAGGCGCGGGCCCGGCGGCGCAGCGCTCGACGCGACCGCCGGCTGGCGCTGGAAAAATTCTCCTGAGCAAGATCGTGCAGGCGCATCACAGGGTCGCGAAACCGAGCTGCACCGATGACGTAGCACCATCGAACGACGCGCCAGGGGCCATCGCGGGCCGAGACGGGCGCCATGCGAGCGCCCGCGGCCGCTCCGGTCTCCGGCGCGCGTCGGAGGAACGATCGCTGCCACGCGGCTAGCCGCGGCGGGGGCGATCCATGTCGCGTCATCTCATTCATCGCTTCTGGAGGATCGTCATGAAGGTTCGGAATCGCGCGCTGTCGGCCCTGCCCCTCGTCCTCACCCTCGCCGCTGCTTGCAGCGATGGCGGAGGCGGCGATACCACCGGCGCCGGTGGCATGGGTGGCGGAGGCGCTGGCGGGGATGCGGCCGCGAGCTTCGAGGTGACCATCGAGAACGTGACGCCCGCGCGGGATTACCGGGTGGCCGGCGTGTTCAACACGCCCATGGGCGAGAGCGCGCCCGGGCCGCTGTTCCCGGGGAAGAGCTTCGAGTTCCGCGTCGGCGCCCTGCCGGGCGACAGGCTGTCGTTCACGACGATGTTCGGGCAGTCGAATGATCTGTTCTATGCGCCCGACGGCGCCGGGATCGCGCTCCACGACGAGGCGGGCAAGCCGGTGAGCGGGGACGTGACCGACCAGGTCCTGCTGTGGGACGCGGGCAGCGAGGCCAACGAGGAGCCGGGCGCCGGGCCGAACCAGGCGCCCCGGCAGAGCGGCCCGAACACGGGCGCCAAGGACCCGGACAACACGGTGCGGCTGGTCCAGGATGACTATACCTACCCGGCGGTCGAGGAGGTCATCCAGGTGACGGTGACGCCGGAGCCGGGCAATGAGTTCACGATCCGGATCACCAACATGTCGGAGGTGGGGACGCTGATGCCCGAGGGCGGGGAGCCGGCCGCCGTGCCGCTGTCGCCGGGGCTCTTCGTGGTGCACACGATGGAAGACCCGCTGTTCACGGTCGGGGAGGCGTACCCCGGCAACGGGCTCGAGGCGCAGGCCGAGGACGGGAACCCGATGATGCTGCACGAGGGGACCATGTCCCGCGCGGGGCTGACCTCGCCGGCGGCGCCGGGCGTCGCGGTGGTGCACGGGGCCGCAGCCCCGCTGTTCAGGTCGGGCGAGGCGGATCGGGGCAAGGGCCTCGAGATGCTGGCCGAGGACGGGAACCCGGCCACGTTGGCGGAGTCGCTGGAGGCCGAGGTCGGGGGCGAGAGCGGGATCTCGTCGGTGCTGGTCTACAACACGCCCGTGGACGCCTCGATGCCGGGGCCGCTGCTGCCCGGCGCGAAGTTCAGCTTCACGGTGACCGCGCGGCCCGGCGAGCGGCTGAGCTTCGCGTCGATGCTGGGGCAATCGAACGATCTGTTCTTCGGGCCGAGCGAGGAGGGGATCGCGCTGTTCGACGCGAGCGGCGAGCCGGTGAGCGGCGATGTCTCCGACCAGGTCTCGATCTGGGACGCGGGCACCGAGGCGAACCAGTGGCCCGGCGTGGGCCCCGACCAGGCGCCCCGTCAGGCCGGGCCGCAGATGGGCGCCGACGATCCCACGGATGAGGTGCGGCCCGTCGATGACGGGTACATGTATCCCGCGTCGAACCAGATGCTGAAGGTGACCATCACCCCGGCGCGGTAGCAGGAGCACGAGCGGGGGCGCTGGCCGCTGCACCACGGCTCGGGGATGGCGCGCCACGCGCGCGTCACTGCGGTCGTCCTCGCCCTCGATTTCGGGTTGGATCGCGTGTCGCTTGATGCGCGACGCCGACGGCAGGCTGCGCGGACCCGAGCGCATCCTGCGCCGTGCCGGCCCCCTCCTGCACTGCCTTCGGTGCCCTTCTACGCCGCCTTCGCCCCGTCCTGCGCCGTCCCGGCGCCGTCCTGCGCTGCCTTCGGTCCCCTCCTGCGCCGCCTTCGACCCCCTCCTGCGCCGTCCTGGCGCCCTCCTGCGCTGCCGTCGCTGCCCTCCTGCGCACCTCATTATGTGTACTGCGTCACAATTGTGTGGCTCCTGCGCCGCCCCCGGTGCCCTCCTGCGCGCCCCCTTTGGTGTCCTGCGCAACCAGCGTTCGACGCCTGCGCACCGCCGCCACCCCTCCTGCGCCGCCTCGACCCCCTCCTGCGCTGCCCCGGCCCCCTCCTGCGCACACCGAGATGTGGGCTATGCAACCCTTTGCGGCACCGTACCAGGCCGCGAGGTCGTCCGGGACCACGCGGGGCTTCCCGCAGCGCTCCTCCTCCGCCGCGATGCGCCTTGCGAGCGCTCCCTGCGCGCCGTGGAGCGCTCTCGTGCGCCGTTTGTACACCGTGCTGAGGGGTATCGCTCTCGTCGCGGCGATGTCTCTCATCGGGATCTCGTGGACGTCGTGCTGCACCAGCACCGAGCGCAGCTCGAACGGCAATCCCAGGACGAGTGATCTCAGCAGGCGCCGCCGCTCCGCCTCGAGCAGGAGATCGATGGCCGTCGCGCCGCCGCCCGCCTTGCACAGCTCCGCCGGATCCGTGATGACCTCGTACCGCTGAGAGGCCTTCTCGTGGTAATGCGAAGCCAGGTTCACCGCGATGCCGTTCAGCCAGCGCGAGACCGAGCCACGCGAGGGGTCATAGCTGCCAAAGCTCATGAGGGCCGCCAGGAACACATCCTGGCTCACGTCGCTCCGATCGCGCTCGGGCACGCCGAGCTTCCCGAGCCACCTGTGAACGCGCCGGACCGTCTCCTCCTGAAACAGATGGTGGAACGAGTGCGCCCGGTCGCGGTCTGACGCAGGCCTCACCGCGTGCTGCAGAGATGCAGGCCGAGCCGTCGAATGCGCCGCGAGGTACGGAGCGCCGAAAGTGCTCGGACGAGCCGTCCTGGCGTGTCGCCCCACAGGGGCCGACGCTTCGGTGAAGACGCATGTTCCGACACAACGCACGATCGCCCCGCGCGGGGGCAGCGGCAGGAGCTCCATGGCTCGCCTCCGAGTAAAACGTGAATGCTCCGCGCAAACCCTCGTCCGCACGCAGACACGACCGCTCCTGAGCGCGCGTCCCTCGGCGCGCGACACCCGATCAGGAGACGATCAACCTCTGAAGGCGGCGACCAGGAACCACCGTGGTCCAGCGCCGCCTTCCGTCACGAAGGCCACCTCGCGCCCGGCGATGGCCTACTGCGCGGTTCTCACCTGAGCTGGTCCAGCAGCGCTTCGCGTTCACCCGCCAGGCGGCCACGCGGGAATCTGCGCCCGTGCTCCTCCAGCAAGCGTCGCGCCTCGACGAGCGACGCGGTATCACCGGCCACCACGGCCGTCCGTGCGCGGGCGATCAGACCTCGCTCGCGGGAGTCGATCTCCGGGCGCTGCGCCGCTGGCTGGCCAGTCGGTCTGGCGAGGGCGGCAGGGGCCGTCAGCGCCTCTTCCAGCGCCGGAAGGGCCGTCAGCACCTCTTCCAGCGCCGGAGGGGCCGTCAGCGCCCCGTCCAGCGCCGGAGGGGCCGTCAGCGCCCCGTCCAGCGCCGGAGGGGCCGTCGGCGCCCCGTCCAGCGCCTCACCCCCACGCGCCGGCGCGGCGGGGTCCCCGGCCTGCGCGGTCGCCGGCCTGGTCGTCCTCCTGCTGGAAACCACGGTGGCCATCGAGCTGCTGGAGACCACGGCGGCCATCGAGGTGCGGAGAGGCTCGACGGGCTCCCTCGGGTCCACAAGCAGCGGGCCGAGCACCGCCACACCGGCGATGGCGAAGCCTCGCGCCAGCGAGCGCGCAGAGCCGCCTGGCCGCCAGGAGCGCCGCTCCAGCAGCCACGGCGGGAAGAGCACGGCGCGCCGCCGGCGAGCGCCGCGACCTCGTTGCCCCGCTTCCCAGCGGGCCGCCGCCTCCTCGAACTCCTCCCAGGCCCGCCGCAGGCGGCTCCGCGCGGTCTCCAGCGGGATCTCCTGCTCCCGGGCGACGTCGGCGATCGGCCGCTCCAGGAGCTCGCACGCGACGAAGACCACGCGGCCTCGCTCGCCGATCTGGTCGATGAGCTGCCGCACCAGCGCGGCCTCCTCGCGCGCGATGGCGTGATCCTCGGGAGTCCGGCGCTTGTCGCAGAGCGCCGCCTCGTCGAGGTCCGCGAGCGCCTCCTCGCGCCTGCGCGCCGCCCGCCGGTGATCGCGGGCCGTGTTCAGGACGACGCTGTCGCGAAAGGCGCCGGGGTTCCTGGCCGATCGGGCCTGCTCTCTCCGCTCCCACAGCCGGATCATCGCGTCCTGCATGACGTCCTCGAGGTCCCGGGAGGGCACCCCGACGTAGGCGACGAGCGACTTCACGCGCGCGGGCGGATGGGGGGTCGGCGTTGCTCGGTCCACGATCCAGCAGACGATCCTGGCCCGGCCGGAAGGTTCAAGAATCGACCGCGGCCACGGAAGGGGGTGGGACAGGCAGCGCCACAGTACACGAGCGCGACGAGGGAGACACGGACCCGGCGAGATACCCTCCCTCGCGGATCGCCGCTCCAGGCTGCCAGGGGAGCTGAGCCGTCGCCGAGCGCCGCCGTGACCCCCCTTCCCTGTTCAGGCCTCTGACCTCTGGTCCCCGGCGATGAAACCACGGCATTACTTCATCGACGCTCCAGTTCTCTTTCACTTCTTGATCCGATGCCGACTCTGGCCGTCTTGAACGCCATCGTGAACGAGAACGCCCAGCGCTTCCGCAGAATGGGTGGTTGACGTGGGCCCGCGCAGAGGAGTATTCACCGAGCGGTGTGCCGCGCGCGCTGCGCCTTCGTGACGTGCGTCTTCCTCGGATCCGTCGCGGCGCTGGAGGGCGCAGCGGGCGCGCGGGAGCCCCAGGCGGTCTCGGGCCCGCACGAGGCATCGACAACGGCGAATCCGCTGCGCCTCGCCCGGCAGGCGCGCGATGCCGGACGATGGGTCGAGGCCGAGGCGGCGTACGAGCTTGCGCTGAAGGCGGCCGACGCGGCGTGGACGACCGACGCGGAGCGCGCCGAGATCGCCGCGGAGCTCGGCCTGTGCGAGCTCGCGCTGGCCATGTATCGAGACGCGGCCGACCACCTGGCGCAGAGCTTGAGGCACCGTGACGCGCTCCGCAGCGGGCTGGCGAAGCGGGCCGAAGAGGGGTTGAAGAAGGCCGAGAGCCGGGTGGTGACGTTCTACCTGGGTGTGAGCCCACCGGACGCCCAGGTCTTCGTCGATGGCAAGCCGCTGGGGCGCCCGGCGCCGACCTACGAGCTGTTCCTGGAGCCGGGGCAGCACACCGTGCGGGCGCGGCTGACGGGCCACACGGAAGCGGTGAGCGCGTTCGAGGGGCAGGCCGGCAAGGACAGCTCGCTGACCCTGAAGCTGCCTCGCGCGCCGGAGCGCGGCGAGGCAGGCGGGGGCGGCGCGCCGGCGGCGGTCGGGGGCGGCCCGGCGCGGCCGGGGGATCCGGCGGCGCGGCCGGCGGCGCGGGCGGCGCTACCCCTGACGGAGCTGCGGATCGGGGGCGCGGCGCTGGCGACGGCGGCGCTGGCGGCCGGCACGGTGTTCCTGCTGCGGGCCCATGTGCTCGACGGCAACATGGCCGAGCGCGAGAGGGTGTTTCGCGGGCAAGGCTGGACGCCGACGACGTGCTGGTGGCCGAAAGCGCCCTCGGCCTGCGGAGAGATCCACAACGACCTGGCCGAGCGGGATCTGTTCGCCACGATCGGCAACGTGGCGCTGGCGACGGGGGCGGTGTTCGGGATCGCGACGGCGGCGTCGTTCCTCGCGGAGGGGTGGATCCTCGACGAGGCGCCAGCCCGCGGAGGCGTGCAGGTGGTGCCGAGCGCGACGGGAACGCAGGCGGGGCTCGTCCTTCAGGGCGTGTGGTGAGGCGAGGAGGGGCGATGGGGATGCGCGAGGGGCGAGGTCGAGCAAGGCTGCGTTCGGTCGCGCTGATCGCGCTCGGCTGCGGAAGCGCCGCGGGGGGCGCCGGCTGTTACTACGCCGACGACTGCGCGAGGTCGTTCACGTGCCATCCGCTCCCCGGCGAGACGCCGCCGGTGCTGCCGGCGTCGCCGTGCGACGGCGATCCCGCGACGAGCTCGGCGAAGGACGGGTGCGGGGTGTTCGTCGCGCGGCGCGGGAACGACGCGAGCGACGGGACCAGGGAAGCGCCCGTGAGGACGCTGCGGCGCGCCGTGGAGAAGGCGGCGGAGCCCGGCGGGACGCGGCGGGTGTACGCGTGTGCCGAGGACTTCGAGGAGGCGGTCACGCTGCCGTCGGGCGTCGCGATCTGGGGCGGCCGGGACTGCGGCGCGGAGGCGTGGACCTGGGGGGGCGTGGAGAGCTTCACCGGGATCGCGCCGGCACCGGAGCAGGTGCCGCTCGTCGTGGAGGCGCGCCAGTCGAGCATGACGTCGGTGGTGTTCGGCGTGCGGCTCGTGGCGGCAGATGCGATCTGGCCCAGCGGGTCGTCCGTCGGGATGATCGTGCGCGAGGGCGCGGCGGTGGAGGTGGTGTCGAGCGAGATCCTGGCGGGGAACGGGGCCGATGGGGCGGACGGGGAGAGCGCTCCCCAGGACACGCCTTGGCGGGCGCCGGATGGGGCGCCCGGCCACCCAGGCGCGCCCGGGTGCTTGGCGGACTGGACCGAGGGCGCGCCGCCGGCGGTGACCATTTGCGAGGACGGGGCCACGTCCATCGGCGGCGCGGGTGGCGACGGCGCCGTCGCTGCGGGCGGCGACGGCGAGCCAGGCGCGCCGGCGCCGGGGCCTGGCTCGATCGACAACGGCGAACGAGGAAAAGGCGGGGCGATGACCTGTACGACCGGCAAGAAGGGCGGCGATGGGGAGCCCGGCGCAAACGGGGTCGGAGGCGGGGCGGGCCTGGAAGAGCCGCTCCGTTACGGAAGCATCAGCGCACACGGCTGGCAGGGGTTCTCGGGACAGAACGGCCAGAACGGGGGGATCGGCCAGGGAGGCGGCGGCGGGGGCGGTGTCGGACCGAACGGCCAGTGTCGCGCCGTGGATCCTCAAGGCGGACCATCCGGCGGTTCGGGCGGGGGTGGCGGCTGCGGGGGGCGTGGCGGCCGGGGGGGCGGCCACGGGGGCGGTAGCTTCGGCATCGTCGCCCTGCACGCTCACGTCCTGGTGGACAAGACCACCATCATCACCGGCAATGGCGGTCGCGGCGGCAACGGCGGGAGGGGGCAAGACGGTGGCGGGGGCGGGCCACGCGGCCCCGCTGGAGCTATCCCACTCTCCTCCTACTTTGCCTGCGAGGGCGGGTTCGGCGGCACCGGAGGCAAAGGCGGCCATGGCGGCGGAGGGCTCGGTGGCAATTCCATCGCCATCGCTCGCGTGGACAGCAGCGTCGACCTCACGGAGAGCGCCGACTGGGCCTTCGGAGCAGCCGGCGCTGGTGGGCTTGGCGGCGAACGCGATCCGAGCGACATGACAGCGAACGGGGCGAGCGGCAAGACCGCCCCGCTCTGGGATTTCCCCGAGCTGGTTGTGCCGCCCCGATAGCGGATTTCGCACGGGGATGACCATGGAGAGAGGATCATGAAGATCACAACCGCTGCATGGATCCTTCTGCTGTCCTCCCCGGCCACCCTGGGGTGCGGCACGGAGCCGTTCACCCCACCGTGCGCGGAGGGGGGCACCTGCGATGCCGAGCCCTCGGAGGAGGCGTGCCTCGAGGGCCTCGCCGCATTGCGTGTGCAGGCCGGCTGCGGGGTGTTTGCCAGCGAGATATGGGGAGACGACGGCAATCCCGGCACGATGGACAGGCCGGTGAAGACGCTCGCCCGCGCGATCGAGCTCGCGCCACGTGCACGCGGGCGGGTGTTCGCCTGCGCCGCCGGCTGGTTCGCCGAGGCCGTCACGTTGCCCTCCGGCGTCGATCTGTGGGGCGGCTTCACTTGCTGGTCGAGATGGAGACACTACACGGAAGGGGCGACCAACAAGCCGGCCATCGTCGTTGCATCGAACGCCGGAGTTCCATCGGGCCCCCGAGGTCCCGCGATCACGGTGGTGGCAGCGCAGGCCGACAGCGAGGTGGCCACCGACGGCGTATCCACGATCGTGGACATGCGCCTGCTCGCCGAGAGTCCACTGGAGACGAGCCGCGATGTCGTCGCGATGAGGCTCCAGCCGGGTGCGGTCGTGGAGGTGCTTCGGAGCGAGATCCGGGCGGCCGCCGGCCTGACGGGCGTGCACGGCGCGGACGCGGACTACGTTGATCCGCTGCCAGCGGACGGGGAGATCGGCGCCATCGGCAAGGACGCTTGCTCGGCAGCCACCGTGACCGGCGGGGCTACCGTGATGACCGTGTGCGGCGACCTGATATCGACCGGTGGCAGAGGGGGCGACGGGACGCCGGACCGCGGTGGCGACGGCGAGGACGGGAAGCCGCGGTCAACCCCGAACCCCAGCGACGCGGGCCTGGGCGGCGCGGGCGCAAAAGACGGCGCGCCTTGCGAGGACGGTCTCCGCGGGGGAGACGGCGCGCCGGGCGCGCCGGGCGCCGCCGGCCAGGGTGGACGCCTTACCGAGGCCGGGTGGGAGGGCGTGCCCGGCAGACAAGGCGGCACGGGAGCGCCCGGCCAGGGGGGCGGCGGCGGCGGCGGCGTGCCGGGCGGCCGGAGCGCCTGCGGCAACGCGGCGCTGGGCGGGGCGTCGGGCGGCTCGGGCGGCGGCGGCGGATGCGGCGGCTCGGGCGGCCGCGGCGGCGGCGCGGGCGGCGCGAGCATCGCGATCTTCGCTCAACCGGGCAGCAAGCTGACCCTCCGGGAAACGCGCGTCATCACGGGATCGGGCGGCCCCGGAGGCCGGGGCGGCGAAGGCCAGATGGGCGGGCAGGGCGTGCAAGGAGGCCCTACGGGACGGGCGCCGGCCACGGGAGGCGAGTACGCCTGCCGAGGAGGCTACGGCGGCTGGGGCGGCACGGGCGGCTACGGCGGCGGGGGCGCCGGCGGGCCCTCGATCGGCATCGCCTATGCGGACGACGAGCAGCTCACCTTGGATCGCATCACGTTCGAGCTCGGCCCAGGGGGCCCGGGCGGCATCGCGGATGTCGAGGACGAGATGCGCGACAAGGCGAACCGAGGCAGCGACGGGTTCGCTGCCGAGACGATGCGCTTCGCGCCGTAGGGTCTGCGCCCGGGATAGCCGCCCGCAACCGCTCCGCCTTGTCCGAGCGGGAGCAGGGTAGGACGAGCGAGAGGCGCTTGAGCTTGTCGCGCGCGACCGGTCATCGTGCAACGAGAGCCATCTGACCGCCGACCGCACCGTCAGCCGTGACGAGGCGAGTTGCGCAAGGTGTACCTCGTACATCAAAGCGACATACCCAGGCGCGATCAGCGTCGTACGCGACAGCGCCTCCAATGGTCACCGGTGGTGCGACCAGCGCGTATCGCGGTGTCGGCCGGATCGAAACGAGCCCAGGCGACCCAACGTCTGCCGATAAGCCGCGGGCACGTAGCGCCCGTAGGATCCATTGGTTTGTAGGGCCACCTTTCACTGGCCCGCGAAATCCGAAGAAATCCGACCTCCAGTTGGGCCCCAGGTGGCGGCGCCACGCGCTGCCATGGGGCCACCGTGCTATCCGGCTTAGTTTCCTCGCGAGATCCCATCGAACCGCGTCGGCACGCACGCCTGCAAGGTGCGCCCCGCATCGCCTCCACGCCGCCCCACGACACCGTCCCTCATCGTCCTCATCGGTTCTTACGGGACGGCCACCGCGCGAGTTCTCTCCCACCTGCGTCAACGTAGCGAACGCCGCCGAGGCGAAGCAGTTCCTCCTCGTCGAGCTTCGTGACGATCATGGCCATTTGACCGACGAAGCCGCCGACGAGGCGCTCGAAGTCATCCATGTTCCGGTGTGAGATGTGAACCGGGCCCGCGCCCCAATCTGCTCCCTTGTACTGCTCAACCTTGCGCGCGCTCGCGTCGTCGAGATTGAACGAGACGCCGTCCCCCACGGGTTCCACACGAACCACGAGCGGCGTGCTGTCTCGCAGCGGGCGCGAAGGCAACACTCTGAGGAGGCGGAGGATTCCGTCGGAGAGGTCATCGAACTCCTGCGGGAAACGAGCGTGGAGCGCAAAATCCGCGTTGCAATGGACGGCGAAGCTCGCGTTGGCATGCACGAGCGGGAGCCGCTGTCCAGCCAGGCTGCTCCGGACCCCGTCGAAGAAAGCCTGCGCGTCGTGTACACTCGGGTTGTCTTCTACTGACACGAAGTCGATAAACGCCGAGACACGGTTCCCTCCAGGCTTGATCGCCGTGTCCAGCGCGACGAGCTCCCCAGGTTGGTCACGAGCTCTCAGAACATCAATGGTTCCGTCGCTCCGCGTCGGCGGCGGTGCGGCCCGGCGGTAAAAGTAGAGGTTCAACCCGACCTCACCTTTGTGGGTATTTACACGATGAGCAGCGATGAAAATCATGCCACCATCTCCACGCGATCATAAACAACATCCAACGTCACGGGGGGCGAGTCGTACTTGTCGCCCTCCTCGCCGATCGAGCCCGCGATGAGCCCCTTCAGAGGCACATCGAGAAGATCGAGAAGGCTCTGTACACCGAAGATCCCACCTTCGACGGGCGGATGCCGCATGAGGAGTTCGACGATCGCGCGCTCGGACAATAGCACCTCCGCTTCAACCTGGACGCCGGGTTCCACGCGGATGACCAGCACCGTCCCCTCTGCCGCGCTCCGGGCGGCGGCCCAGAGCGCCTCCAACTGTAGTTCGGGCACAGAGAGCAATCGCACGAACGCTTCTTCGTCAATCCGTTTCCGTAGCTCAACCAGGCCATTTTCGACATCTCCCGCGAACTCCGCGGCGTCGCTCACCGTTGAAAGGACGACTTGGTCCCCTTCCAGTCTCGTGAGCACGTAGCCGAGGGGAGGGCCGGGATCTTCGAGGACTTGATGATGGTAGCGTCCGGTCCAGCGTGCGATTTGAGACAGTGTGGGCGTCGAGTCCGCCGACTCCACGAGGCTGGCCGACCAGAGTTCGATCGGCGGGCCGACGCGCACCTTCTGCCCGGGAGATACGATAGCCGCTGCCCCGAAGAAATCCGCGACCTCCTCTGCCAAATCGCTGAGCCTATCGATCGGAAAGCGCTGTGCTGCCGTGCTCATCGCTCGACCTCCTTTTCATCTTGAACCACGTCCACGCCCAGGTTCCACGCCCCTTGTCGGTCGTTACGTCCTCGAAATCTTCGAAGAGGACGCTCCGCTTTCCTCTCGTTTCATGCGGATCCGCGACTCGCAGGTAGACTCGTCCGGATTTGGAACTGTATTCGCCGACAACGAGAACGTAATGACCAACGGTCCTATTAAGGTACATGTAGAGAATCTGAACGGGCCGCTCGGCCGTGGCCTCCGCCAGTAGCCGCTCCCGATCGAGAGGTTTCTCGATGCAATGACACCCGACTCCGAGTGTAATGTAGAGATTCTCCACCTCTGCCGTCGGGCACGGGTGATTGCACGGACCGGGGGAGGCGCAGCAATCCACTCCGAAGCGTTTCCCTGCGATCTCGCATTGAGTGAGAGCCGGCGCGACACCGAGGCATTGAAGCACCATCTGGGCACACGCAGCCCAGCACCACATCGTCTGCTGTTGGGCCGCGTAGACGTCCGCCAACCGGGCGCCGCCGGAGGCGGGGACGATCGCGGAGTGCCCGGGGTGGTGGAGAATGCTCACTGGCATTGCTCTCGGGAGTTGAACCTGGGCATGCTGCCTTGCCAGCGGCGTAACGCGGCCTCCTGCTCCCCGCCAGAGTTTTCCGGGGAGTTCGCACCGCCGTGGGCAGACGAGCCGTTGAGCTTGCCCTTGAGCCACACTCCACGGAGGCCGGGCTCGAAGAGCTGCTGCGCGAACGGGGGATACTCTGTCTTGCCTGTAATCTGCGGCTCCACGAGACCAGCTCCTCCAGAGCCCGCTGTATGGGCTCGCGCAGTGCGCTCCAGATAATCCGAAAGTACACCTCCACATGCTCCCGGTCGAGTCGTTCGAGCGCGGCGAGCGCGGCCTGGACCGCCGCGAGGCCGTTCGGTCCGTTCCCGTGCACCATCGCCATTCCCGGCCGGCATTCGGATACCTGCGGTCCAGGGCGTCGGGGAGGGCCACCCAGCCGACGCCGGCGGGCGCCGCGCTCATGTGAAACCGGTGAGCGCGCTCGGTCGCGGGCAACTCCCGGCCGCGATCGACGGGTTCCGCCGGGCGCTCACGCTCGCCACGGCCCGTGGCCTCGCTCCATCGGACCCCGCGCCCCTCCGCGGCCTCGCCGCCGTCGTGCGGTACCCTGATCGCGACGATCGCGCCGTCGAGTTCCTGACCCCGGCGCTCGAGATGGCCCCGGAGGACGTCGAGACGCTCGTCGCCCTCGCCGATGGGCACCTCGCGCGCGGCCGCATCGACGACCTCGAGCGCTGGGCGCGCGCCGCGCTGGAGGCCGAGCCTGAGCACGCGGGCGCTCGTCCTCATGGGGCACGCGTTCGTCCGGCGCGGGACGTGAGCGGCGCGCGCGAGCACGCGGTCTGGGCGCTCCGCACCGACGTGAGCGATCCGGACGCACTGAGGCTCCTCGCCGTCATCAAGGCGCGCGAGAGCTTGCTCCTCGGCCTCTGGTCCCGGGTGAGCTCGGTGCTCGCGGGGCTCGGTCCGAGCGCGATTGCTCGTCCTCCTCGCCGCGGATGTCGCCCCAGGACCAGCCGCTGCGTTGACGGCCCCTCCGGTGGACGCTCTCCGCGACGGGAACGTCCACCGCGCGTCGTGGGCTCGGGTCACGTGAGCGCAGCCGGACAGCAGGCCTCATCCGCTGTCGTTGCTCGGCCCTTCCGGCGGCCCCTCGGGCGCGTCCCATCCTCCGGGAGGCTCTTCGATTCCCAGCGCCGCGAGGAGATCGCGGGCGGCCTCCGAGACGTCGGCGGGGACATGGGGCCCCGGTTCCCACGCCGACAGCAGCGCGCGGAGCCTCCGGGCGGGAGCGGCGAATTTTTGATGATCAAGCTCCGCTCCGAAGGCGGACAGGAGCTGGTCCAAGTGCTCGACCAGGTGCTCTCGCGACGGCCACGGCGTCGCCTTGGCCCACAGGCGCGGCGAGGCGAGCGCGCCGGCGATGTTCACGACGCCCGCCACCGCCTGGGCCAGCCGGGCCGCCTTCTTCGATGCATCGCTGTAGCTCCGCGACGCGGCCGCGGACGCCGCTTCGGGCGGTGGCTCCGTGCCGTACGTGTCGCGATCGATCGCCCGGACCTGGTAGCCGTCGTCGTTCTCCCAGCCGCAGGCGGGCTCCCGTACGCCGAGGGAAAGCACGAATTGCCGGGTCGCCTCGTAAACCGCCTGCGGGATCTCCTCGCCTTCTCTCCAGGTGAGGACCGCCTCCCGGAGCTCCCGCGCTCGCTCACGGGGCTGCTCGAGCGGGAAGTACGCGATGTAGTCGTCGGCCGCCTGGAGGACTTCCGAGCGCGTCGGTCGGCTCACGAGCGTCGACAGGCGGCGTGCCGAGGTCATCTCACGCAACAGGTGGAACGCGTTGTCGAGGGCCTCGCCCTCCTTGTCGTCAGGGTTCGATGTTCGACGGATAGCGCGCGGCTCTCGCGGTTGGGTAGGCTTCACGGCATCGTATCTCCTGCTCACGGATACGGCATACAGACGGGTCCGAAGTAGATGTTTCTGAGTGCCGAGATTGCGCCGGCACCGACGGCGACAACCTCGGGCGGCGAGGTCCCGGTCTTGACGCAGACATAGGAGCACCACGATCGTATCACGACGTTCTGCAGGAGCTCGTTCACGAAGTCCGGGCACGTGGGGCACTTCGCCTTCCCGCAGTCGTTGATGATGCAACGATGACTCATAGCAGGTATGTAGCCCTGCTGGCAGCGTGGCTGAGGTTTGCAGCCGTAGCCTTCCTCGCACTCGTACTTTGGCATCACCGTATACGCGAGCGTCGACGGTTCAATGCCCGTGAGCCACGCCCGCGCCTGCTCCATGGCTCCAGGCGCGTACTGCTCCAGAAGCGCCCTGAGGGTCTCGTCGTCAATCGCGGCCGGATCGATCTGCGCGGACTCGACCGCGCCGGTGAGCGCGCACGTCATGTTCCCGGCCAGGGCTGAGGCGAACGCCAGCTCCTCTGGATCGATCTGCGCGTAGGCATCCTCGCCCAGCTGCTGCTCCTCCGGGCTGACGCCCGTGCCCTCGTCGACGGCCTCGCTGCCGCCCGTGCCGTCGTCGACGGGACCGCTGCCGCCCGCGCCGTCCTCGGGGGCGCTGTCCCCGTCGCCGGAGCCAGGCCACGCCCCGTCCCCATCCCCTGGACCCACCCGGATGACGCATCCGGGGACCACGGCATACCCGGTCAGCCCCACGAGCACGACCGCCACAAGCCCTTGAGCCGCGCGCTTCGCCATCTCACCCTCGCTGAACCATGGCAGGCGGCGTTCCGCCACCAGCAAGCTGTCGAGGCGCGTATCATGCGCGCTTTCGCACTACAACCGAGCGGCAAACGAGGTGCCGGCAAGCCGCGCAGCGCCCCGACGGCCGAGGGCACACCGGCGAACCGCAGCGGCGCCAGCCTGAGCGGCGCGTGCCCGAAGAACGGCGCCCGGTGCGAGCACGGACGCGATGGGCAAGGTGGTGCCCGGGCGAGCCCGACGCTCGCGGCTGGCGGCCAAGGTGGACGCCTCACCGAGGCCGGGTGGGAAGGCGTGGCCGGCAGCCAGGGCGGCACGGGAGCGGGGAGCGCCCGGCCAGGGGGGCGGCGGGGGCGGCGGCGCGCCGGGTGGCAGAAGCGCCTGCGGCAACGCGGCGCTGGGCAAGCGCGTCGGGCGGCTCGGGCGCCGGCCGCAAGGGCGGCCACGCCGGCGGCAAGGGCGGCGCGAGCATCGCGATCTTCGCCCATCCGGGCAGCAAGCTGACCCTCCGGGAGACCCAGGTCATCACGGTCAGGGGCGGCGCCGGAGGCAGAGGGGGCGAAGGCCAGTCCGGCGGGGTTGGCCTGCAAGGAGCCCCACCGGGGCGACCACCGCCCCATGCTCGGCGGATATGCCTGCCGCGGAGGCTACGGCGGGGACGGCGGCACCGGCGGCTACGGCGGCGGGGGCGCCGGCGGGCCCTCGATCGGCATCGCTTATGCCGACGCCGAGCAGCTCACCCTGGATCGCGTCACGTTCCGACCGCACCGTCAACTGTGGCGAGCCGAGTTACATAAGGTGTACCTCGTACATCAAAGCGACATACTCAGGCGCGATCAGCATCGTACTCGATAGCACCTCCGATGGACACCGGTGGTGCGATGTAACGACTTCCCGCCCCCCAACGGCTCAGCTGCACGGCCCGGCTTTTCGGGCCGGGTCAGCTGCAGCCAAGGGTTCGGCCGTCTGCTCGTCCTTCCAATAAGTCGAAACGTCGTTCCCCCACAACAACCCGCGCCCGGCAGCGGTTGCCATCCCGGCGACGGTGCGGAGGAACGCGAGGCTCAACTGCTCGAAAGAGTACTGCGGGGGAGCCTCATACCCCCCGTCCCGCCGGAAGCCCTCCATCGCCGCGAACGACGACTCGAACCGGGGCAGGTCTAGCCCCCGGAGGTGCGCGTGGAACGCTTCCGTCTCACCCGCGGTCAGCCAGCCATGGATGCCATCCGAGTTGGCGAACTGGTAGCCGACCACGAAGCCTCGGTACTCCAGCTTCCGGAGGCAATCGAACACCGGGTGTTCGAGGCTGAAGCCCGCGGCAACCAGGGTATCGGAGTACCACAGCGGGCTGACCGTCCGCCCCAGGAACTGCCCGAGCCCGAGGCATTGATCGACGACGCACGCCTCCAGAAGGAAGTTGAAGTCCGCCGCCGCCGGCGGCTGCCGCGATCGGTGGAGTGGGCAGAGCTCCCTTGCGGGACAGGTGGCGGATGGGCAAGCCCGCGGCTCCCATCTGTACGACCATTGATCGACCCCCGACGCGGCGAACGAGAAGTCAGTGCCGAGATAGTCGCAGACATCGTCGAAGGAGAAGCCGAGCCCCCGGATGCGGGGGAAGTCGAACTCCCAAACACTGCCAGCAAGTCGGCGGAGTAAATGGTCGAGCCATCCGTCGGCCCCACCAGTCTGGACGAAGCGCCGGAGAGCAGGGAGGACGCGCTCCCGATATGCCGCGTCATCGAAGATGTAGGCTACGGCGTCTGATCCCATCTTCCTCAACTGCCTCCTGCGGCCGAACGCCCTGGGAACGAGCTGCGGGCGCCGAAGGCGACCGTCACTCTCCATTCCCTTGTTGGGCAGCATCAGGCTCATCTCGGCCGAACAGTAGCAGAGCAGACTCCTTGCTATCCGTAAACCGCAACAGACGAGCAGCCATCGGCGCCAGGTCTCCGAAGTCTCCGGTCGTCAAGAGATGATTCGCCGTCGCGAAGTCGGCAGATTCACGAGCGACGTTGGTCTGCTGGTAGGACCCGCAACTTGGAATTCGACTTCGAGCGGACCGACCGCGGTCGGCACAGTAGCACCGAGCGCCCGCAGCAGATCCACGAGCAGGGACGCTCCGCCTGCGGCGAATGCGGTTCCGAGGGCATAGGTCACGCGGTCCTCGCCCTCGCGCTGCGCCACAATGAGAAAAGGATTGGGAACCACGGCCATCAGTCTGCCCCCTTGTCGGAGTCACGTAGGAGTCCTGAAGCGCGTCCACGACCTCGGGCCTCAAGCGCCCGGACTGAGCGGCAAACCAGACCACGACGTGCGTATCGAGAAGCCACCTCAGGGCTGCCCGTCTCCCTCGAATGCTCGACGAACGTCGTCGGGAAGAGGGGCGTCAAAGTCGTCTTTGAGCTGGATTCGTCCACGCAAGCCACCTGCAACCGGGGCGACAGGCGCAGACGGCTGCGCCTCCCCGAGAGCAATGAGCTCGACGCGCTGACCGCGGAGCGGCGAAAGGGCAGGCAGGACGCGGACGACCGTGTCGTCCACCATCCCATGCATCTTGAGGGCCTGCATGCATCACAGGATGCGCCACCGGGCGCCGGAGGTCCATCCTTCGCGTGCGGACAGACGGAGGCGCCGGTGAAATCCGTGGCGCGAGGGCGGCATGGCTGGAGGCGAGCCGGGCGTTCGCCTCTCGATCGAGCTCAGGCGGGAGGACCGGCGCCTGGTCGAGAGGCGGCTGTGCGCTGGGCTCGACCGCATCCCACGCTGGGTGGGGCAGCTCCCCCGCGTCGATGGACCGGCGGTGAGGGCAACCTCCCCTGACCGATCTCGAGGGCGAGCCAGCTCGTGGGCTCATCGGCCTGCGAGATGGTCAGACCGACAGCCTCACCAGACGCAGCTGCCGCCCGAGATGTGCTGGCCCGACTCGCAGCAATGGATGATGGTCGAGCCCGTGTCCCGCTGGGTGCAGGAGTGCGAGCCGGGGATGCTGCTGCCCGTGCACTGGAGCCCCCACCCGCACTTCGGGACGCACGTGTTGTTGACGAGCCCGTACCCCGAGGGACAACAGTAGATCCTCGGGCCCGCAGAGTACTGTTCGCAGTAGGTCGCGCCGCTCGCGAAGCCCCACTGGCACACGAGCCCGCTGCCGCACACCGACAGCTCGTCCGCGGCCTCACCCGTCGGCTCCGCCGCCGGCTCCCCTACCTCGGCGGCCACCCCCTCGTCCGCGATCGGCTCGTCCGCGGGCGGCGTGATGCAGCCCATCGAGGCCGCCAGGACTCCGGAGATCGCCAACAACCCTGCAGTCATCATCGTGCGCATGAGATACCTCTCTGTTGGGGGAGCGCGCCTGCGCTCCCGGAGCTCACAGCGATACGCCGGCGCGGCCAGCAGGCTTCACGCCCGCTCCGCGCGGCGACGCCAGGAGCGGAGAGCAATGCGCGGGCCAGTCCGAGATGTCGAGAGATGCAGCGGAGCACGGGGCGCGCCGGAGCGACTCGGCAAGAATTGCGTAGCTCTCTTCGAGAAGAACGCAGATGTTGCCCTGGCGAGGCAAACGTTGCTCAGCGCGGCGCTGGGCGGGGACCGCGGCAGCGACGGGGCAGACGGGATCGCGGGCCTGCTCCGCGGGATCTTCGGTTCCGACCATGCAGCGCTCGCCGTGTCGCGCCGCCGCCCGCGCCGGTGATGCGCCGTCGGGGTCCCGGCAACCTCGGGCGGGCTCCCGGGAGATGGCCGGCGGCTCTGCCCAGCCGGAACGAGGGGTGGGCGATCGCTTGCCAGGGGTGCGATCACCGCGACAACGGGCCTCTGGACCGCCGAAGCGGGTCTGGGGATGGCGCGACGGGGGTCGCGTAGGTCCCCAGACCCCCTGCGCGGTGCTCCAGACCCCCTGCGCGGTGCTCCAGACCCCCTGCGCGGTGCTCCAGACCCCCCTGTGCGGTGCTCCAGACCCCCTGCGCGGTGCTCCAGACCCCCTGCGCGCTGCTTTCGTCCAGCCGGGGGAGTACCACGAGCACCTCCGCCTGCGCTCGGGCGTGAAGCTGGTCGGCGCGGGCGCGACGAAGACGGTGCTCGACGGACAGGGGCTGGGCGAGAACCTCATCGACTACACCGGCGCCCAGAATGCCGTCGTCCGGGGCTTCACCCTGCGGAACGTGGGATCGGCGGGGGATTGCTCGCGTGACGTGCTGAGCTGCTCGGGCGACTGGTACGCCGCCGCCGTCTACGCGGACGGCCACAGCGTGGGTAACTGGGAAGACTGCGAGCGTCCGTCGCTGCTCCTCGCGCAGAACATCATCGAGGGCAACGAGATCGGCGTGATGCTCTACTTCCACGCCCTCGCCGTGGTCCGCAACAACGTGTTCCTCCACAACAAGCATGGATTCGTGGGGAGTCACCTGCAGGATCACGCGGTCGTCGCCCAGAACGTGTTCTATGAAAACCGCGAGCACGCGATCGCCGCGGACGCCGCGGAGCTCGACGTCCTCAACAACGTGATCGTCGCGAACGGCGCCGCGCTCGAGCAGGAGCACGTGCAGCGCGGGCGCGTGCGGTGCAACGTGCTCTTCGAGAACGAGCGGCCGGGCAACGTGATCGTGCCCGGTCAGGACGGGAACATCGACGCTGACCCGATCCTCGCGGATCTGCTCGCGGGCGACTTTCACCTGAGCGACGGCTCGCCGGCGCTGACGGCCGGCTGCCTGGGCGAGGACGGCGCCGAGCACGTCGCCGCGGGCGCCCACGGCGGGGCGCTGGGCGCCTGGTAGCGCCGGAGAGCTGCCGCGCCAACTGGCGCACATCGCTGCGATGCCGGTATCCTACCAGGTTGCCAGGCTCACCTCATGTTGGCGTCGGGGGTGGACCTCGTCGAAGGAGGCCCTCGCGCTCGGCGCGAGCTCCCGTCTCGGCGCTCCCCACATGGGCCTTGGCCGGCGCCGCTCCTTCTGGCACGCTCTTCGTGGTCTCCTCGCGGCGGCGTCCTCGCCGGCGATACGCCCGCTCGCTCGCCAGAGCGCGGCGTATCCAGCCGGGATCCGCGCGCCCGTGGGAGCGAAGGTGGGGGCATGCAAACAAGCGTCGTTGTCGAGAGGGCGATCCGCTGTGCCGCTGTGCTGCTCGCGATCGCCGCGCTCGGCGCGTGCGGCGCGGAGACGCCGCCGTATGAAGACCTGCCGCTGCGCGACGCGCTGAGCGCCGCGCCGGAGGTCCTCGCGGCCTTGCCCGAGGAGGCGCTCCGCGACATCGGCTCGCGGCTGGAGGAGGCGCACGGCGCGACGGGAGGAGAGACGGCCATCGCCGGCGCGGAGATCGCGAGCGTCCCGGCGCTGGTCCGCAGCGCGGACGCGACGCGCGAGGAGCTGGGGGAGGACGCGATCGTCCTCGGCGCGCTCGAGCCGTCCGCAGAGGGGTTCGTGCTCCGCTCCCTCGTCGCGGAGCGCGGGCCGGAGGCGCCGCTCGATCGGCCGAACCCCGCGCCGAACCCCGCGCCGATCCTCGCGCCGATCCTCGCGGGAGAGCCCGCGTCGCCCGAGACAGCGCAGCTCGAGGAAGCGGCGCTCGGCGGCCGGGCCGGCGTGATCCTGGCGGAGCTCGCGCGGCGCGCGGACGCGCGCGACCTCATCCGCGTCACCGGGCTGCCCGCGGGCGTGGTCGCCCGGGATCGCGCGGTGTACGTGAACGCGGCGTGGCTTGTCGCGCTCGGCGCCCTCTCGCCCCCGGGCTCGCCCGCGCTCACCGGTCCCCCAGGCGACGCCGTCGTGATCACCGGAGGACCCCGGATCGAGCCGCGATCCGTGGAGTTCAACCCCTACCACCTCCCGGGATCGGTCGCCGAGTGCGCCGCCGACGTGCGGGACGTGTGCACCTGCGCCGTGGCCGCGTCCTGTGATCACGAGCGGACCGATCCGACGTTCGCGGACGCGCAGGCCGAGTGCTCCTGGGTGAACGCCGGCGCGCTGAACGGCGAGGCGCTCTGCGTGCTCGCGCTGATGAGCATCGAGGGGGTGAAGGAGTGCGTCTACTCCGCGGGCAGCGGCGCCTGCACCGCGCTGCCGATCGCGGGCCGCGACGGCGCGCTCGCGTTCGCCGCGGACGACGGCTGCATGGCGGTGCTCGATCGCTGTCTCCAGTTCGGCAGGCCGACCGTCTCCGCCGGCGTCCCGAGCGTCCCCTCCGGCGGCACCACGGAGTCGGACGGCTGCGGCGGCGGCTGCAAGGGCTGCAACGAGGACGTCTCGGGCTGCAACGACAACTGCAGCGACTGCAACCAGAACTGCAGCGACTGCAACCAGAACTGCCGCGACTGCAACCAGAACTGCAAGGACGGCGATCCGTCGGCCGGCAGCGGCTCGAGCACGAGCTGCAGGGTGAGCGCCGGCAGGCGCGACCTGGAGGGGGGCCGCCCGGGCGCGCCGCCGCCGCTGGGCGCCGCGTTCTGGCTGATCCTGCCCGCGAGCTACATGCTGCTGCGCATCCGGAGGCGGGCGTGAGCGGCGCCGTGATGCTCTGGCTGGAGCGCCACGGGCTGCCGCCGTGGCTCTCGCCGACCTACGCGGTGATGGTCGCCGTCGCGGGGCTCCTCGGGGCGATGGCGTTCTTCTGGCTCGTGCGCCGGGACCAGGGTGATGTCGCCGTCGAGGGCCGCGCGCTGCTCTCGGGTTACGTCGCGGCGCTCCTGGGCGGCTATGTCTTCGAGGCGCTGCGCGCCGCGCCCGAGGCGCTCGCGCGGGGCTCGTGGGGTCCGGTGCTCCACGCCGGCCGCGCCGCGTACGGGGGCCTCCTCGCGGGCGTCGTCGTCGCCAGCCTGGTCCTGCTCCATCACCGCGCGCCCCTGCGCCCGTTCCTCGACCGGCTCGTGCCCGGGCTCGGCATCACCTACGCCTGCGTGCGCACCGGGTGCTTCCTCGCGGGGTGCGACTATGGCCGTGTCACGGCGGGCGCGCTGGGCGTCCGTTTCCCCGCCGGCAGCCCGGCGGCGATGGATCACGCCGCGGCCGGCTGGGTGCCCCTCGGGGCGCCGAGCCTGCCGGTCCATCCCACGCAGCTCTACGAGGCGGCGCTCGGCGCGCTGGCGAGCGCGATCGCCGCCGTCTGGCTCGTCCGGGGGCACCGGGACGGCCGTGCGTTCGGGACCTGGCTCGCGCTCTACGCCGCGGGGCGGTTCGTCATCGAGCTGGTCCGCGGCGACGCCGGGCGCGGCGTTTACGGCTGGCTCAGCACCGCCCAGCTCGTCTCGCTGGCGCTCATGCTCGGCCTCGCGGCGGTGGCCTTGCGCGCTCGCCGCGGGCGCCGCGCCTCGGCGGCGGTGCCAGCGCTGCTGTCGCTCGCGTCCCTGGGCCTCGCCGCCGGTGACGCCGCGGCCCAGCCTGCGCCCCGCGCGGCGCCGGCGGCGGCTCCGCCCGCGGGCGCGAGCTCGGCGCCTGCTCCGGCGCCGCCGCCCGCGGCCTCCCCGTACCCGCCGCCCGCGGGAGGCGCCCCGGCGCCCTATCCGTACCCGCCAGCGGCCGGCGGATACCCGCCGCCCTACCCCTACGCGCCGCCTTCAGCGGGCGGATACCCGGCACCCTACCCGTACCCGCCTCCGGCCGGCGGGTACCCACCGCCCTACCCGCCTCCGCCCGGCGGGTATCCACCGCCCTACCCGCCTCCGCCCGGCGGGTATCCACCGCCTTACCCGCCTCCGCCCGGCGGGTATCCACCGCCCTATCCCTACGCGCCGCCTCCGGCCGGCGGATACCCGCCCTCCTACTCTCCCCCGCCCGCGCCTGCCGCACAGCCGCCCGCGCCTGCCGCGCAGCCGCCCGAGCCCACGCCGGATGCGCCGGCGAAGGCCGCGGCGGCGAGCCCCGAGGTGAACCATCAGGCGGAGGCCAACGCGCGCCGGATGGCGCTCTCGCTCGGGCTCTCCGGCTACTTTGTCCCGGCCCGTTTCGCGGTCGAGGACGGGGTGTCTCTCGATCTCGGCGCCGTGGCGCGCCTCCGCGTGAGCGACACGAACCGCTTCGAGATGGGCATCGAGCTCCGGGGCCTCTTTGCTCCCGACGCCGACCAGTTTGCGATCGGCGTGCCGCTCCGGCTCGTGATGGCGGTCGGCTCGCACGTCGAGATGTCGGTCGGGATCACGCCGGGCTACCACCGTATCTTCTTCGAATCCCCCTATTTCGAGAGCGCCGGCGCCCTGGGCGCCCGCTTCGCGTGGGGGATCCAGTTCCCGGTCGGATCGCACCTGTTCGTCGGTTTCTCTCCCGCGAGCTTTCTCGTGCTCGGATCGAACGATGTGGACACGCTCGTCGCGTACGAGCCCGGGCTGTGGATCGGCACCGGATTGCTCTGAGGAATGTAGCAGCTCGATCTGCTCATCGAGCCTGACGACGAGCTTGCGCTCGTTGTCGGCATGATAAGGCGCTGCTCCTTGCGGGCATGGCGGGCGCCCAGGACACCGAACAGGTTGAAACCCCGAGAAAATGAACCACAGAGGCACAGAGGCACAGAGTTTTTTTGGGCTGTTCCTCTGTGTCCTCTGTGCCTCTGTGGTTCAAATCTCTTCATTTGCTCCAGGCGCGCTCGACTCTCGTCGCGACGATCAGCCCTGACGACCAGCAAAGCTTGGTCACCGCGAGGTGCTCACGCCGCTCGAGGGTGGCGATCAGCTCCGCCACCTTGGGCGCATGTCCATCCGGCCAGTTGGGCTGAGGGAGCAGGTCGTCGATGATGTAGAGGCCGCCGGGCTTGAGCAGGCCCAGCGCCTCCTCGAGGGCGTAGAACTTGCCAGGCCATGTATCGGCGAAGATGAAGTCGAACCGTTGCTCCTGGACCGAGCGCAGGAAGGCCTCGCCATCCATGTTCTCGAGCGTCAGGCGGCGGTCGCCGCCGAGGTGTCGCCGCGCCACGGCCTGGACCTTCCCGTCGCTCTCCACGGAGGTGAGCGTGGAGCGAGGATCCATCCCATCGAGGATCCAGCACGTCGAGATCCCCGTGCCGGTGCCGAGCTCGAGAAAGGCGCCGGACTTGGCGGCTGCGAGCGTGCGCAGGAGCGACCCTGTCTGCCTGTCGCTGGCCATCTTGAAGCCGATCTCGGCGCTGGCCCGCTCGATCGCGTCGAGCAGAATAGGCGGGTTCAGGTGCTCCAGGTCTTTCATGAGAGGTTCCTTCTTCGTTCGAGCGGGCGCTACCCTACAGCATGCGCTTGCGCGGCGCGGGGCATTTTGGACCAGGCACGGAGCGCGGTCTTGCCAGCGGCGCGAAGGGGCTCAGGCCGCTGTCTTTCGCGCGAGGATGTAGATGCGCCGGCTCTGGTGCTCGAAGTCGTACGGGGCCCGTTCCAGGCACTCCTCGACGGCGAACCCGGCCGTCTTCAGGTATCCCGTCATCTCGTCTGGTTCGAAGAAGGTGAAGTCCACCGAGACGGCTTGTTCCCACCAGCTGTCGAGGTGGATGACCTCCTGGCCTCCGTGTCGTGGAAGAACGTCTCCACGTACGTCCCGGCCACGCGATCATAGCTCTCCTTGACGCTCATCGCCCCTCGCTGTCCGTCGCGCCCACCGTCCCCCTCCTCCCCCCGTACCAACCGAGAGAGCCAGCGGTGGAGGGGGTGCGGCGCGGGGGGGCGGCGGGGCAGGCCCCCACAAACCCCGAGCGCCGGCCCGCACCGCAGCGACTCCCCCCCAGATCTCTCCCCCCCGTTCCCATGGCAATAGCCACCAAAAGGCGCGAGTTTGTGGGACAGCCCCGCCGCCCCCCCGCGCCGCACCCCCTCCACCGCTGGCTCCGTCGCCCCCGCCCGGGCCCTGCCCTAAGCCACCGCGACCTGGTCGAACCTCTCCGCGACCGCGTGCCGCCCCTCCGCGTCCCGCGCCGTCCCCGGCCTGAGGATCTGCACCGTGCGCATCCCCGCCTTCGCCGCCGCGTCCAGCTCGGCCGCCACATCCGAAAGGAACAGCACCTCTCCCGCCCGCACCCCGAGCGCCTCCGCGATCTTCTCGTAGGCCCCCGGCTCCCGCTTCGGCCCGGTCGTCGTGTCGAAGAACCTCGTGAACAGCCCGGTCAGATCCCCCGCCGTCGAGTGCCGGAACAGGAGCTCCTGCGCCTCGACCGATCCGGAGCTGAACACCGCCAGCGTCATCCCCAGATCTCGCCACCTCCTCAGCGCCGGCTCCACGTCCGGATAAACGTGGCTCCGGAGCCCGCCCGACTCGTACGCGCTGCGCCAGATCTTCCCCTGCAGCGCCTTGAGCGACGTCTCCTTGCGATCCTCGTCGATCCACGAGAGCAGCGCCGCCGCGAGCTCCCCGTCGCTCACGGCCGCCGCGGAGACGCCCCGCTCCCGCGCGACCGCCCCCCGCGCCGCCTCGACCTCGGGGCTGCCGGCGTGCGCGGACACGTGCGCGGCCAGATCCCTGCGCGCCACGGAGAACAGCGTCTCGTGGACGAACCGCACGTCGGTCGTGGTCCCCTCGACGTCGACCAGCACCGCGCGCGCAGGGACCGCGGCCACGCTCACGCCTCCAGGCGCGGGAAGCGCGACGCGATGTCCGACCCGGTGTGCTCGGCGACCCACCCCCTCGGGTCGGAGAACCAGCGGATGCAGGTGAACGAGGGCGCCGGCCCCATGTCGAACCAGTGCCGCGTCCCAGCCGGAACGCTGATGAGGTCGCCCTTCTCGACCAGGAACGAGAGCACGCGCTCGCCCTGGTGGATGCAGAACAGCCCCCGCCCCTCGACGAAGAAGCGCGCCTCGTCCTCGGTGTGGATGTGCTCGTCGAGGAACTTCCGCCGGATCTCCCCGTGGTTCGGGGTGCTCGGCCCGACCGAGATCACGTCCGCCGTGACGAACCCGCACGCCTCGGAGAGCCGCTTCACCGGGCCAGCGTACGCCTCGAGCACCTGCTCCGGGGACGTCCCCGGGGGCAGCGGGCGCTCGGCGGACCAGCGCTCGAAGCGGATCTGCGACGCGGCGGCGACGCGGGCGATGTCCTCCAGCGTCGTGTACTCCTCGGCCTTCGTCGGATCGCTCTCCCGGTAGACCCGCAGCAAGCTCATGAGATTCTCCCTTCCAGCAGCGCGCAGTCGAGCATGAACTCGAGCGCCTCGATATGGCGGCTCGTGTCGACGATGTCCGCCCCCCACGTGTAGAGCCCGTGGCCGGCAATGAGGTAGCCGTGCACCGGCGGGTGCGCCGACATGAACGCCTCGACGTCCTCGGCCAGCTTCTGGATGTCCTGCGTGTTGACGAAGACGGGGAGGAGCACCGTGTCGTCGTGCGTCGTCACCCCGGAGAGCGCCTTGGCCACCTCGTAGCCCGCGAGCGTCACGTACCCCTCTTGCGCGCACCGGCGCGAGAGCACCGTCGCGGCGCGCGAGTGGGTGTGCGCGACCGCGCCGACGCCGCGGGAGCGCCGGTAGAGCTGGCAGTGAAGCGCCGTCTCGGCCGACGGGCGGCCCGCCGACGGCCCCGTCAGGCGGCCGTCCATGTTGACGACGACGATGTCCGACAGGACGAGCGCCCCCTTGGGCCGCCCGGACGCCGTGATCGCGAGCGTCTCGTCGCCGAGCCGGGCGGAGAAATTGCCGCTCGTCGCCGGCGTCCAGCCGCGCTCGTGGCACCACCGAGCCAGCGCGATGAGCTCGGTAGCGACCGAGGAGAACGATGAAAACGACGTCCCGCGCGCGCTCACCGCGCGAAGATACCAAAGGGACCTCGGCCGATCAACGCGCCCGCCCCCCGGGATCGAGCCGGGGAGTCCAGGGATCGCCCGCGGACCGCGCCGCCGTCCGCGCTGCTCACGGCGCCGGCAGGCGCTCGGCCTCGCGCCGGCCGGCGCCGTCCCGCGCGCCGCGGAGCAGGCCGGCCCAGAAGCCGAGGCCGTGCGCGGCGTGCAGCGTGGGGAAGATGCCGCAGAGCAAGGGGAAATCGCGCGGCGAGCCGCGCCGCGCGAGCCGGAGCGACTCCGCCGCGACGAGCGCGGCATAGGCGAGCGACGCGAGCGCGAGCGCGGGGCGCACGGACGGGAGGAGCGCGGAAGCGAGCGCGAGCAGCGCGAAGGCCGTCACCATGCAGAACGGCAGCATCGGCCGGAGCGACAGGAGCCGCCCGCGGCAGCGCAGCGTGCGCGCGCGCCCCATGCCGTAGGCGAGGTACTGCCGCGCGAGCGCCGCGAAGGACGACCGCGGGTAGTAGTGAGCGACGATGTCCCGCGACAGGTAGACCGCGCCGCCGGCCTCGATGATGCGCTGGTTCAGCTCGGCGTCCTCGTTGGTGATCGCGGCCGGATCGTAGAGGCCGGCGATCTCGAACGCCTCGCGCCGGAAAGCCCCGTTGAACACGGACTCGACGAACCCCTCGCGCGACGGGTCCCTGTAGGCGGAGCCGCCCACGCCGAGAGGGCTCGAGAGCGCCGCGCAGAGCGCCCGCTGGAAGCCGTTCCGGTGGCGCGCCCGCGCGGCGCCGCCCGCGTTGAGCGCGCCGGTCCTGCGGAGCGCCGCGACCGACGCGGCCACGTAGTCGTCGGCGTAATCGGCGTGCGCGTCCATCCGGACGATCACCTCGCCTCGCGATCGGCGAATGCCGATGTTCATCGCCGCGGCCTGGATCCGGGCGGGGTTGTGGAGCAGCGTCACCCGCGGCTCGTCCGCCGCGACGCGCGCGACGATCTCCCGCGTCCTGTCGAGCGAGCCGCCGTCGACCACGAAGATCTCGAGGAGATCCGTCGGATAACGCTGTCGGAGGGCGCAGCGGAGGACGTCCTCGATGTAGCGCTCCTCGTTGTAACAGGGAATGACGATGCTGCACCGCGGCCGCTCGGCGAGCGGCCGCAGCGTGAGACGCCCGCCTCGCGGCGCGCTTGCTGCTGGATTCATGATCTCCCTCCGGCCCTCCGCGGGCCGGATAGACCCGCCGCCTGGCCTCGCGGGAGGCCGATACAAGCGAGGTGCCAGGACGTATGGCGGGGTCGACCGGAGCAAACTGCACTGCGCGGGAGAGCCGGGATCGCGGGTGAGCAGGCGGCTGGGCCCGGGCTGCACACCGGCGGGCGATCTCTTGCCGAGCTGCCCCGGCGGCGCGTGTCAGGGTCCTGGAGCACGTCGGACGAGCCCCAGCCAGAACGTCCCGATGCCCTCCACCGCCGCGAGGAAGCTGTCGAGCTCGGCGGGCTTGGTCACGAAGCAGCTCGTCGCGAGCGGTCGACGGAGCGTGCTAGAAGCGAGCGTCATGCGTCGCTTCGTCGTGGTTGGGCAGCGGGCCACGGCCTCGCCCGATTTTTTGCTCGTCGACCTGCCGGGGACGAGCGGTCGGCTCGACGTGCTCCTCCGCTGCGTGCGCGCGGCGCTCCTCGTGTCCCATGGGGTGCGCCGCGATACCGTCGTTTACCTCGTCCTGCTCGGGGGGCCGCGCGCGCCGAGGACGCTTCGTGTGGAAGGGGAGGCGGTCCGCTTCCTGCGTCCGGATGAGCGGCACCTCGCGAAGACGGTGCAGAAGGCGCTCGCGACCGCGTCCGACGGTGAAGGATTCGTGCCCATCCGCGCGGGTATCGCGCTCGCCGACGGCGGGATCGAGGCGGTGCTCGCCGATCTCGGGCCGATGACGCCCTACGTGCTCGAGGAGGGGGCCACCGATGTCCGCGAGGTGCCGTTCGACGCGCCAGGCCCGGTGTTCTTCCTCGGTGATCACCTGGGCTTCGACGACGTGACGCGCGCGCGCCTCGCCTCCGTGTCGGCCACGGCGGTCGGCGTCGGACCGGTCAGCGTCCACGCGGATGACGCCGTGGTGATCGTGTGCAACGAGCTCGATCGCCGTGACGCGCGGGAGACGCAAGCGACGTGAATGTCGCAGGCGGCGCAAGAACGTAGCTCATCAATCCAGGGTGGATGAGGTCGAGTTCATCGGTTGGGAGGCAGCTGGACCTGAGCGACGCGGACCTACCGCCCCCGGCGCACCACGCGCGCGATCTTGCGCGACAGCACGTCCGGCGCGACCGGATAGCGCGCGACATCCGCGGCCCCGGCCGCGACGAGGGCGTTCATCCGGTCCGAGGAGAGCCCGGCCGCGCACACGACGGCGTGCACGCCCGGCGCCGCGCGGCCGAGCGCCTCGAGCAGCGCGCACGCGGCCTCCACGTCCGCGCCGGCGTCGATCACGGCCACGCCGAGCCCCGACTCGGCCAGCGCGGCGCCGTCGGGCACCTCGGTGAGGTGGATCCCCTGCGCGTCGAGCCCGATCTCGCACGCCTCGCTCAGCCCCTGCCCCGCCGGCGCGATCCGGAGCAGCGCGACGGCGTGCTCCGGCGCTGACTCGAGCCGCGCCGCGGTCTCGCTCTCTGGCCACGCCGGCGCCCGCTGGCCCCGCTCCCCGGGCGGCGCTTCCCCCTTGCGCGCCGGCAGCCGCCGCGCCTCGGCCTCCTGCGACATCGCCTCCGCGAGCCGCGCCCGCGCCGCCGCGGCGCTCTCCGGCCGCCGCTCGGGCAGCTTGGCCAGCAGATCCAGCCGGAGCCGCTCCAGGAGCGGCGGGACCGGCGGCGCCCCGGGCGGCCGGACCAGCGGCGGCGGGATCGAGAACATGTGCATCGCCATGAGCTCGATCGCCGGGAGCCCGGTGAACGGCGGCCGCCCTTGCAACATCGCCGTGAGAATGCAGCCGCACGCGTAGAGATCGGAGCTCGGGCCCACGGCGAGCGAGCGGCACTGCTCCGGGCTCATGTACTCCGGGGTGCCCGCGACCATGTCCTTCGACGTGAGCGTCGGCCCGGCGTCGAGCGGGTCGTCGAGGTGCGCCAGGCCGAAATCGACGACCTTGGCGACGCGCTCCCCGTCCTGCTCCGCGAGCAGCACGTTCTCCGGCTTGAGGTCGCGGTGCACGATGCCGCTCGCGTGCGCGGCGCCCACGCCGTCGAGGATGTCCGCGAAGATCGACGCCACCTCCGCGAGGCCGAGGAGCTCGCGCGAGCCCCGGAGCCGCGCGGCGAGCGACTGCCCCTTGAGCAGCTCCATCACGAGGTAGATCAGCCCCTCGCCGCCGTCCTCGTCGCCCCCGAGGTCGAGCACCTTGACCACGTTCCGGTGCACGAGCCGGGACGCGGCGCGCGCCTCGCGGAGGAACCGCCGCCGGCTCTCGGGGAGCGCCGCGATGTGCGGGTGCATGGTCTTCACCGCGACCGGAACGCCGAGGAGCACGTGCTCCGCCTCGTAGACCTCGCCCATGCCCCCCGCGCCGAGCAGCCGCACGAGGTTGTACTTGCCGCCGAGCACCCGCCCGACGCCCCCCCGCCGCGATGAGCCCGCGCCGGGCTCCTCCGACGGGAGCGTCTCCGCGGCCGGCGGCGGACCCGAAGCCGGCCGGGCCGGCCCGACACGGCCGGCGGCCCCCGGCGGGCGCGGGGCCTTCACCACGGTGCGGTCGGCCAGCACGGTGCGATCGGCCTCCCCGCCCCCGTCCGGCGGCCGGCGCGCCCCGTCGTCCGTGCTCACGGCGACGCCTCGCGGAAGCCCACCGCGATCTGCGCCATCACCGGGCCCTCGCCCGGCTCGCGCCACGGGCTCGCCCGCACGGACAGCGCCCCGAACAGCGCGCCGCCCGCCTCCGCGCCCGCCGACAGCCCGCCGAGCACGTCGTTCGCGCCGCCGTCCCGGTGGACGAGGTGCAGATCCAGCGCGCTGTGCAGCCGGAGCCACGGCGTCGCGTCGGCCGTCGCGCCCGCCACCAGGAAGCCCTGCGCCGGCGGCGCGGCCAGCTCACCGCCGCCCGCCGCGCTGCCGCCGCCGCCCGCCGCGCTGCCCTCGCCGCCCGCTGCGTCGCCTCCCCCGGCGGCGCGGATGCGCGCGCCGGCGTCGACCACCCAGGTGAGCGGGCCCGAGGCGCCGCCGAGCGCGACCCCGGGCTCGACGCGGACCGGCGGGCCCGCGTCGGCCAGGGGAACGCCCAGGCGGAGCGTGGGGGCGAGCTCGAACGCCGATCGGCCGAGGCGCAGGACGCGCACGCGCGCGCCGAGCCAGCCGGCGCTGCCCGCCGCCTCGCCGTCGCCGGCCGGGTTCGAGCGGAGCGCGACGTCGAGCCCCACCGGTCCGACCGCGCCGCTCGCGCGCACCTGCCCCGCGGCGACCCAGCCGGCCCCGGAGCGCGAACGCGAGCGCGCCGCGGCAGCGCCCACGGCGACCACCGCGGGCGGCGTCGGCCCGAGCCAGAGCACGTCGGAGACCCCGGACAACGGCAGCAGCGGGAGGTACGCGCCCAGCACGGGCGCGGCCGGCGCCGCCGGCAGGGGCGCCGCCGTGGGCGCTGCCGCGGCCGGCAGCTCGACCTCGCGCGTGCCGAGCACGCCCCCGCGGCCGTCGGCGACGTCGAGCCGGACGCGCAGCGGCTCCCCGGGGCGCGCCGCCTCCCGGGGCAGCGGGATCCGCGCGGTCAGCGGGCCGCCGCGCTCGCCCCCGGTGAGCGCGGCGGAGCGCGCCCCGCCCGGCAGGTGGGCGATGAGCCGCGGCGCCACCCGCTGCGCGACGTCGATCCCCTCGAGCCCCTCGAGCGCGACGCGCGCCTCGAGCGCCTGGCCGTCCGCCGCCCGCGAGGCCTCGACCGCCGCGCTCACCTTCGTGTACCGGACCGGGAGCGACGTCACCGCGCCGACGAGACGCGGTGCCTCGGCGCTGCCGCGCTCGCGCAGCCGGAGCTCGCGCGGGGCGCGCTGGAGCAGGTCGATGCGCTCGGGGACGGGGCCGAACGGCCCGCCGTCGATGGCCAGCTCGAGCGCCGGCGACGGCGTGAGCTCGACGATGCCGTACGGGTTCGCGGTGATCTCCTGCGCCGACGGGGCGACGCCCCCGGCGGCCTGCGCGGCGACGAGGTGGAACCGGCGCACCGCGCCCACCCCCAGGTATTCCTCCCGGTCGATCACGCGGACCCGGAGGAAGTAGGCGCCGGCCGGCATCTTCTCCGCGCGGAAGGACACGACGTCCGGCTTCACCTCCTCGCGGACGACGAGGTCGTTGAGCTCCGGGTCGCGCGCCACCTCGACGCGGTAGCCGGCCGCCTGCGGCGCCGGCTTCCACGACGCCGACAGGACGCCGAGCCCCGCCGGGGCCAGCGCGATCGCGGGCGCGTCCGCGGACGTCCACTCCGTCCACTCCGGCGCCGGCGGCAGCGGGCGCGGGCGCGCGGGCGGCGACCTGCCCACGAACCGGGTGCCGTGGTCCTTCGGGACCACGACGGAGAGGCCGCCCGAGCTGACCCCCGCCTTGCCGTCGAACACGGCGACCGTCGTCCGCTCCCCGCGCCGCTGCACCACCGTGTCGCGCGACGACGCGCTCACCCGGCCGCCCTCGCTCGTGACGACGTCGACCGCCTGCCCGCGCAGCGCGGCGAGCGCCGCCTTCACCTCGCCGTCCGAGAGCTCGACGGCCGCGGGCGGCGTCTTCGACACCCGGGTTCGGCTCGCGGTACCGTAGATGACGACGAGCGTGTTGGGCGCGAGGAGCACCCGAGTCCGATCCACAAACTCGATATCTGCTCGCCCGTTGTCCAGCGTGTTGACGCTCGAGTTCGTGAGGAGGGGCATGCCCGGAGTCGCCTGCGACCAGGCGCCGCCGGCCGGGCGCGCGCGCACGTCCGGGCGCATCGACCGGATCTTCGCGTCCGGGATCGACGTCACCTCGGCCGGGAGGACGAGCGTGAGCCCCTCGGCCAGCGTCGTGCCCGGGCCGCACGCGACGCGGTTGTACCGCTGGATCAGCCCGACATGGCTGGACGAGCCGTAGAGGACATTTGCGATGTCATCGCAGGTCTCTCCGCGCTGCACGCCCCACTGGATGACCGCCTCTGGATATCCGGGCGTCGGCTCTCTGGCGCTCGCCGCGCCGGTGTAACCAACGTGGCTGGCGCAGCCGAGGAGCACCGCGATAGCGACGGACAGGCCATTTGACGATGCCACGCCCGCGGCACGCTACCGGATCGAGATCGGCGTTGCAAGAGACCAGGCAATGGGATACGAGCAGACCGATGGCGTATTGGTCGGCGCGCGTCATGGCGCCCCTCCTGGCCTCCCCGCTGCTCGCCGCGGCTTTTTCCATGCCGGCCGCGGCGCAGGAGGCCACCGCGCTCGACAGGCTCGCTCCCGCGCCCGCGGGCGACGGGTTGTCCACTGTGCCTTCTGCCGTCGTGTCGGGCGATCTCCGGCCGGCGGTCGGACTTCTGTTCTCCTATTCTCATCAACCGCTCAGCGTCCGCGGGACGGATCCCCCCGGCGCGGTAACGTGGGTGGACAGGCAGGCGATCCTCCACGCGCTCGCGAGCATCGAGCTCGTGCGCCGGGTCAAGCTCGACCTCGACGCGCCCCTCGTGCTGGATCAGGGCGGCGCGTCCGGCGCTGTCGGGGGCATCAGCCTCGCGGCGCCCGCCGGCGGCGTCTCGCTCGGGGACCTCCAGGTGGGCGGGAGGGTGGCGCTGCTGCCGCAGCAGGGGCTCCGGCCGGCGGCGGCGCTCGGGCTCTCGGTCTGGCTGCCGACCGGCGACGAGGCGGCGTTCTCCGGCGCGGGCGCCGTGCGCTACGCGCCGCGCGTGCTCGTCGGGGCGGAGCACCCGGGCTTCCTGTGGTCCGCCTCGGCGGGGGGCCGGTTCCAGCGGGACTCGGGGGACAGCCTCACCGGCAGCGAGGTCTTCGTCGCCGCGGGGGTCGGCGTCCGCAAGGGCCCGCTGCAGCTCGGGTCGGAGCTCTCCGTCTGGGCCGCCGCCGGCACCCCGGCGGTCGAGGTCCCGGGCCGCGCCGGCGTGCCGCTCCAGGTCCCGGGCCGCGCCGGCGCGGAGCTCCTGTTCACCGCGCGCTGGTCGCTCGGCCCGCTCACGGTCGACGCGGGCGCCGGCCCCGGGTTCGGGCGGCTGCCCGGCACGCCCAAGGCGCGCTTCTTCGCGGCGCTCGGCCTCGCCGCGGACGTGCTGCCGGCGCCGCCCGCCGCCGCGCCCGCGGCCGCGGCGCCCGCGGGTGCGGCGGGCGCCCATCGCGGCGGCGCCGCGCGGTCGCCCGCGCCGGTCGCCGATCTCGACGGGGACACGGTCCCCGACGCGGAGGACGCGTGCCCCCGGGTCATCGGCGAGGCGCGCCCGCCGGCCGTGGCGGCCGGCGCGCGGCCGGCGTTCCGGCGCGGCTGCCCGCCGGACCGGGACGAGGACGGGATCTACGACGTCGACGATCGCTGCCCGGACGTGCCGGGCGTGAGCACCGCCGCCGCCGACGAGCCCGCCGCGAGCGCGGCGCCGCGGCCGCCATCGGGCGGCGCCGCGAGCGCGGCGCCGCGACCCACGTCGCGGCACGGCTGCCCGGCGGACACCGACGGCGACGGCATCCCGAACGTGGAGGACGCCTGCCCCTACGAGCGCGGCAAGCCGAGCGAGGACCGCGCGACGCACGGCTGCCCGTTCGCGGTGCGCATCGAGGGCTCGCAGATCGTCATCCTGCAGCAGGTGCAGTTCCCGACGGGCCGGGCCGAGATCGAGCCGGAGAGCTTCGAGCTGCTCTCCGAGGTCGCGGCGGTCCTCGAGGAGCACCCCGAGATCGCGCGGGTCGCCGTCGACGGCCACACCGACAACCAGGGCTCGGCTCAGGCGAACCTGCGCCTCTCGCAGCGCCGCGCGCTCGCCGTCGTCGCCTGGCTGACCGCGCACGGCATCGACGCCCGCCGCCTCGAGGCGCGCGGCTTCGGCGCGCGCCGCCCCCTCGCCGACAACCGCACCCGCGACGGCCGGGCGACGAACCGCCGCGTGGAGTTCCAGATCCGCAAGCGCACGGACGAGGGCGCAGCCGGCTGGAAGGACGGCCCGCTTGAGTGACGCGCCGCCCAGCGCGCCCGGCGCGCCCTCGTCGTCATCCGACCGCCGCCGCCGCCCGCGCGCGCCGGGCGGCGGCGGCGGTCGGACGACGGCGAGGGCGCGCGCGGAGGCCCCGGCGTGAGGGCGCTCTCGCTCAAGACGAAGGCGATCGCGCTGTTCACGGCGATCGCCGTCGCCCCCGTGGCCGTCGCCGTGGCGCTCCTCGCCGACGTGAACCGGCGCGCCGTGCGGACGTCCGAGGAGAGCCTGCAGGCGGCGATCCTCTCCGAGGTGGCCTCGGTGTCGATCCAGCTCGTGCGGGACGTCGAGAGCGACGCTGTCGCGGCCGCGGCGATCTTCGGCCACGCCGCGGCCGGGGCGATCCGGGACGAGGACGCGGTCGCGTCGGTGCGCGCCCTCGTCGCGACGCGCGCGCTGATCGACGCCGTGCGGCTGGAGGTGCCCGAGGCGGGGATCAGCACGGTGATCCGCAAGGCGTCGTCCGGCGCGGACGTGCCCGCGGCGCCGCCGGCGCTGCGCAGGCTGGCCGACGAGCACGGCGTGGGCTTCGGCGTGGTCGGGCCGGGCCAGGGCTTGCTCGTGGCCCGCGTGCGGTCGCCGCGCGACGCCGCCGGCGCGGCCGGCGCCGCCGCGCCTTCGCCGCCGGGCCCGGCCGGCTACGTCGTCGCGGAGGTGGGGCTCGACGCGCTCGGGCGCGACCTCGCGGCGATCGCCGGGCGCCGCTTCGGCGGCCGCGAGGTGCGGCTGCTCATCGCCGGCCACGAGCGCCGCGCGATCGCGGCGTTCGGGGTCCCGGGCGCCGCGCCGGGCAGCGACGTCTCCGGCTTGCCGCTGTGGGGCAAGCTCCCCCCGGGCGCGGTGTGGACCGACAAGCTCAGCGTGCTCAGCCCGCACGACGAGGGCGGCCAGCGGATGATCGGCGCCATCGAGACGCTGCCCGATCTCGGCTGGGCGGTCGCGATCTGGCGCCCGGAGCCGGTGGCCTTCGCGGCGCTCGACGAGATGCGGCGCCGCGGCCTCGCCGTCGCCGCGGGCGCGCTGGTCCTCGCGCTCGCCCTCGCGGTCTTCACCGCCCGGCACGTCACGCGCCCCGTCCTGCACCTCGTCGCGCAGGCGCGGCTCATCGGCGCCCGGCGCTGGCGTGAGATCGCGCTCGGCGACGGGCGGGGCGGCCGGCGCGACGAGATCGGCGAGCTCACGACCTCGCTCCGCCGCATGGCCGAGGACCTCGAGCAGGGCGAGGCCGACATCGCGCGCGAGGCGAAGCTCCGCGGGGATCTCGGCCGGTTCATGGACAAGGCCGTCGTCGACGCGATCGTCCGGGGCGAGCACCCGCTCGCCCTCGGCGGCAAGCGGGCGGCCGTGTCGGTGCTCTTCGCCGACGTCGTCGGCTTCACGCCGCTCGCCGAGTCGCGCGACGCCGAGCGGATGGTCGCCCTGCTGAACGAGCTCTTCTCGATGCTCACCGAGATCGTGTTCCGGCACGGGGGCACGGTCGACAAGTTCATCGGCGACTGCGTCATGGCGGTGTGGGGCGCCCCGCTCCCGCAGGAGGATCACGCGCGCCGCGCGCTCGCGGCCGCGGAGGACATGATGCGCTTCCTCGAGACGGCGAACGAGGAGTGGCGCGAGCGGTACGATATCGAGATCCGCCTCGGCGTCGGCGTGAACTCCGGAGAGGTGATCGTCGGCAACATCGGCTCCGACAAGCGGATGGAGTACACGGTGATCGGCGACGTGGTGAACGTGGCCTCGCGGCTCGAGGCGATCGCGGCGCCGAACCAGGTGCTGGTCTCCGAGGCGACGAGGGGCCTCGCCGGCGGCGCCTTCCCCCTGCGCGCGCTCGGCGAGCGCAACCTCACGGGGCGCAAGACGACGACGGCCGTCTACGAGCTCGATCCGGGCTGAGGGGCGGGCGCCGCGGCGCCGGGCGGCGCGGGCGCTCAGTCGTGAAGCGCGTTGATGATGCCGTCGAAGAACTCGGCGCAGCCGACGTTGCCGAGCATCCGGTCCCACCCGAGCTCGTCGAACGGCTGCGGCAGGCCGTGGTTGGTCAAGAGGACGCCGATGATCTCGAGATCCGGATCGACCCACATGAACGTGCCGGCGCCGCCCGCCTTGCCGTAGGCGCGCCGCGACAGGCGCATGCCGCCGTGGGAGAAGCGCCTGGTCCAGAGCTCCCAGCCGAGGCCCTTCGGGGTGAAGAGGAGGTTGTTGATGGGCGAGGTGTCGGTCGCCGCCGCCGTCACCTGGGGCGTGTTGTTCTTCTTCATCTGGCGCACCAGATCGGGCCGCAGGATCTCGGCGTGGCCGTACGCGCCGCCGTTCATGATCATCTGGCAGAACACGGCGATGTCCCTCGCCGTGGAGAAGACGCCGTCGCAGCCGGTGACGCCGCCCAGCGCGAAGTCCTGCTCGTCCTGCACCTCGCCTCGGGCCACGTAGCCCCGCCGCTCGCAGTACCCCGTGGCCGCGACGCGCTCGACGAGCGCCGGGGGCGGGTTGAACATCGTGTCGTTCATGCCGAGAGGGCCCCAGATGCGGCTGTCCGCGACGGTATCGAGATCTTCCCCCGCGGCAGCCTCGATCATGCGACCGAGGAGGCGGTAGGTGAGATCGCTGTAGAGCACCGACGTACCGGTCGGGTACTCGAGCGGCGTCTCGGCCATGAGGCGCCAGACGGCCTCGTCGTCCGTCATGTCCAGGAACTGGTTGTCCAGCGGCAAACCGGCCGAGTAACGGAGCATGTCATAGACGGTGACGGCCCCCTTTCCGTTGGCGGCGAACTCAGGCAGGTGGCGGGCGACCGGATCGCTCAGCCGGATCACGCCCTCCTGCGCGAGCGCGAGCGCCGACGCGGCCGTCGAGAGCACCTTGGTCATCGATTGCAGGTCGAAGATCGTATCGAGCATCACCGGATCGTCGACGCCGGCGACCTTGTTGCCGAAGGCCCGGTGACCCACGATGACCCCGTGCCGCGCGACGAGCGCCGTCGCGCCAGGGAACAGCCCGTCGTTCACCCGGCGCTGGATCCGTGCGAAGACGTCCTCCAGCCGTTCGGAGCTCATGCTCACGTCCTCTGGCTGCCCCGCGGTGAGCGTGGTGCAGGTGACGCCTCTCCAGGGGTCCGAGCCGAGCGCGGGCGCCGCGGCCGCCATCGCCGCGAACTGGGTCATCCCTTGCAAGAACTGCCTGCGGTTGAACGCTCGTCGTTGTTCGGTCATGGCTCTTCCCAACCTTGCTTTCATCAAGAATGAACGATTCCACGGACCTCGCCCGGCGGAGCCGAGGCGCGTTCAGCGTGGGCGTCTGGCGTGCATATCGGCAACATGTGCGCCAGCGCGGCTTGCTCTATTTCCCTTCGATCTGCGTGGTCAACAACACCTGATTTCCGCTGCCTTTCAGCCGAGCGGCTGGGCGCGTGTCGTCCAGTTGAGTTGGCACGACGGGAATCAACGCGCAATCGATTGCGGGATGGCGCAAGCAGATGTCCTCTCGTCTCGACATCCTGGACGACCGTGGAAGACCGTGGACGAATGCACCGGGGCGTTTCGCCCTCGCTTCGAGGCGCGCTCTCCGGGCGCAGGCGTCACCGGCGGTGGCGCTGCAGGGTGCGCTCGCGCTGCGCGATCGCCGCAGCGGAGGTGCTCGATCGCCGCGGACGTCCCCTCTCGGCGAGGCGCCGCGCCGCGCGCCGCGCTGACGGCCATCACATCATGAGGCCTTCGCGCAGGACCGCTCGATGGGAGCGCCGGTCCCTCGAGGGGTCATCGGCGACCTCGCGTCTCGCCGTGCGCGACGTTGCATCCTGTTGATTCGCTCGATCAACGCATGTGCCTCCTGTGGTGAGTCGAGCGAGCGTCTCGCTGTCAGAGCACGATGTCGACGGCGCTGCCCTGTCGCGACGATGCCGCTCGTCAACGTGCCTGGCTGTGAAGACACCGCCGCCGCGCCAGCCTCGGGCGAGGAGCACGATCCAGTCACGCGCGGCGCTCCCGGCCGCTGATGAGGCGGCGGCTGCTCGCGGAGCACACCGTCGTGAGCCGCTGGCCACCCGTGCGCTCGCCGCTCGCCGCCCGGCGCTCGCCGCTCGCCGCCGGCCACCCGGCGCTCACCGCTCGCCGCCGGCCACCCGCCGCCCGCGCCGCCCGCGCCGCCGGCCACTCGGCGCTCGCCGCTCGCCGCTCGCCGCTCGCCACCCGCGCCACCCGCGCGCTCGCCACCCGCACCCCCGCCGCCCCGCTGCCCGCCACCCGCGCCACCCGCGCGCTCGCCACCCGCGCCCCCGCCGCCCCGCTGCCCGCCGCCCGCGCCACCCGCGCGCTCGCCACCCGCGCCCCCGCCGCCCGCTGCCCGCTGCCCGCTGCCCGCCCTCATGCCTCGGCCTGGGCATCGGGAAGAACCGTCGAGGGCCCGTGACCGAAGGGGCCGCCTACGCGCGCCACCACTGCTGCATGGAGCAGTCAGCATGACGCGCGGCGATAAAGATGTCCTTGTATGAACGATTTTTTTCCTGGCTCACCGCCGCCGAACCCGTCCCCGTGACGCAGCGCACCGAAGCGGCTCGGCGCGACAGTCCCATTACCACGCCACGCCCTGCCCCATGATCGCAGTACCGACGCCGGGTTTTTCCCGAATGAGATCCTCTCTGGGGCCCTGTGTTCACCGCCCCGCGCGCGCGGCTGCTCCCGGCGACTCCAGAGCTGACGGGCCGGTCCGCGGCTCGCGCGCAGCAGCCTTTTCGCAGCCGATTTTCGCTGGCAGGCGACGCCGCGCGGCGGGACCGCTCCGAGTGACCAGGGCTGATGAGCTCGCCAACGACTCGAAAGTTCGACGTCGACGTCGCAATACCAGCGTCCAGTGAGGCTGCGTTGACGCAGCGCGCCCACGGCTTGCTCGGCAAAATCCGCTATGCTATCATGACAAATCGTATCGACAATGACTTAGCGCACGCGTCGAGAGTTTATCAACTCCGCGTGAACTATTTTGTCTCGAAGCCGCAGCCCTGGTGAGGCGCGTGTGGCTCGCTCGATAACACCGGGCGACAGTGGCGCTGAATTTCTCGGCGATCCTGGCGCTCCGATCGCGCCCCGTCGCTTGGCATCATCCGTGAATAGGCTCCGATGCGAAGACGAAACGGTCTCCGACAGGGCGCGAGAGCGCCGGGGCTGACATAGACAATCATCGGATTGGCGCGTACGACGCTCTGCATCGGCGCGCCGCACGGGACGGCTTCTTCAATGAAGCCCGCTCGGCACAACATAGCTGTTCGAAGCCGGCGCGAGAGCGCCGGACGACGACCCCAGGTCGGGATCGATCGAAACGGACGCGCGCATCGGACGACCCGAGCCGCCCGAGCACCGATCGATTCAATGGATGTTATTAGACTGTCAGCAAACCGGCGTTCCGCGTTCTCTACGAGCAAACAAAAACGAACTGAACACCCCAAATTCGAGGATATAACGAACATGAAGTCGCTCAAGTCTCGCGTTCTCTCTGGCGTCGGCGCTGCTCTCGTTGCCCTCAGCCTCTCGGCCCCCGCGCTCGCGTCGTGGGAGACCCCGGTCAAGGCCGACGCTCCGGACTACACCACCGTGGCATCCGGGCTCGTGGCCGTCGCCGCCCAGCTCACGGACACCCTGGACCTCAATGATGAGGTCATCAACGCCGAGCACATCAAGATCGTGTACCTCCAGGATGTCCTCAACGACGCCGACATCGACATCGTGGACAACACGCTGAACAACCTCATCCTGAACCTTCAGCTCCTGAACCTGCAGAACGTGCTGAAGGACGTCGACGTGGCCAACGGGATCAAGATCGGCGACGTGCTCAGCAACAACGACGTGGACGTGAGCGATGTCGTCGGCGTCAAGGTCTTCGACGTCAACGGCATCAAGAAGCTGCTCGTGTTCGTCAAGTGAGGCGGACCGCGCGACTCGGCGCGGCGCGCTGACACGCGAGACCGAAGCCCGGGAGGCCCGCCGCCTCCCGGGCTTCGCTCGGTCCGGATGGCGCTCACGCGGTACTTCTGACCAGCCAGCGCGCGCGCCGGCTCGCTCGCGCGCGGTGAGTCACAGGCTATCTCGCCGGGCCAGAGCGTGACGCGCGCGTCATGGCGGCTCGGCGCGATCAGCCATTCACGACGCCGTCGCCTCCCCCCGGCGACCGCGGTACCGGCGCCGGGTTCTTCCCGTGCGATCTTCCCTCCATCACCCTGCGCTCGCCTCTCGCGCGCTCCGCAGCTCCGGGCGACTCCGGAGCTGACGGCGCGGTCCGCTCCTCGCGCGCAACAGGCTCTGCGCAGCGAATCTTCGGTGCCCGGCGAGGCCGCGCTTCGGGGCCGAGCTCGCCAACGCCTCGAAGTTCAACGCTGACGTCGCGCTGCCATTGTCCAGTGATATTGCATCGACGCGGCGCGCCCACGCCTGGCTCGGTAGAACCTGTTAGGGTATCATGATAAATCATATCGACAATGACTTAGCGCACGCGTCGAGAGCCCATCGAGCCCGCGTGGCCTATTGTCTCGATGCCACACCCATGGTGAGGCAACCATGTCTCCCAGACAATATCGGGCGACAGCGGCGTTGAATTTATTGGCAACCTGGGCGCCCCGATCGCGACTCTGCGCTTGGCATCATCCGTGAATAGACACCAATGCGAAGACGAGACGGTCTTCGACGGAGCGCGAGAGCGCCGGAGCTGACATAAATAAGCCTTGGAGTGGCGCGTGCGACCCTACGCATCGACGCGCCGCGCGGGAGGGCTCCTTCAATGAAGCCCGCTCGGTACAAAACAGCTGCTCGAAGCCGGCGCGAGAGCGCCGGACGGCGACCCCAGGTCGAGATCGATCGAAACGGACGCGCGCGTCGGACGACCCGAGCCGCCCGAGCAAACGATCGGTCCCATGGTTCGATGAAAGGCTGTCAGCAAACCGGCTTTCTGCGCTCTGAACAGACAAATAAAACGAACGAAACACCCATAATTCGAGGATAAACGAACATGAAGTCGCTCAAGTCTCGCGTTCTCTCCGGCGTCGGCGCTGCTCTCGTTGCCCTCAGCCTCTCGGCCCCCGCGCTCGCGTCGTGGGAGACCCCGGTCAAGGCCGACGCTCCGGACTACACCACCGTGGCCTCCGGGCTCGTGGCCGTCGCCGCCCAGCTCACGGACACCCTGGACCTCAACGATGAGGTCATCAACGCCGAGCACATCAAGGTCGTGTACCTCCAGGACGTCCTCAACGACGCCGACATCGACATCGTGGACAACACCCTGAACAACCTCGTCTTGAACCTTCAGATCCTCAACCTGCAGAACGTGCTGAAGGACGTCGACGTGGCCAACGGGATCAAGATCGGCGACGTGCTCAGCAACAACGACGTGGACGTGAGCGATGTCGTCGGCGTCAAGGTCTTCGACGTCAACGGTATCAAGAAGCTGCTCGTGTTCGTCAAGTGAGGCAAGTGAGGCGAGCCGCGCGGCTCGGCGCGGCGCGCTGACACGCGAGACCGAAGCCCGGGAGGCCCGCCGCCTCCCGGGCTCCTGTCGGTCAAGATGACCGATTGCCCGGTCATTCTGACCGGCGAGCGCGCGCGCCGGCTCGCTCGCGGGCCGGGAAACACAGGCCATCGCCGCCTGGCCCCCGGGGTGCTCTCGCACGCCTCGCGGTCCGCTCGCCTCGGCAGCCCCTCGAGGGCGCTGCCCGGCCGAGGGACCCGGGAGGCAACTGCGATGCATCATCGGATGGACGTGCTGGCGCCCGCGTTTCGCGCGGACCCGTATCCCCACTACGCCGAGCTCCGGCGCGAGGCCCCGGTCTGCCAGGTCGAGCCCGGCGGGATGTGGGCCGTGAGCCGGTACGAGGACGTGCTCTTCGTGCTGAAGAGCCCCGAGCTCTTCTCGTCCCACGGCTTCAAGGCGGCGTGGCAGCCGCCCTGGGTGGGCTACAACCCGCTCGCGAACTCGATGCTCGCTTTGGACCCGCCGGCGCACACACGCCTGCGCGGGCTCATCCACCGGGCGTTCGGGTCGCGCACCGTGCTCCGGCTCGCGCCGCGCGTCCGGGCCGTCGCCGAGGAGCTCGCGAGCGGCCTCGCGGGAGAGGTCGACTTCATCGACGCCCTCGCGATGCCGCTGCCGGCGTTCGTCATCGGCGAGGTGCTCGGGCTCGACCACGGGCTGCGCGCGCACTTCAAGCGATGGGCCGACGACATCCTCTCGGTCACGCCGGGGCCCGAGCCGCCCGCCCACGCCGGGCGCATCCGGACCACGATCGCGGAGCTGACCGGGTACCTGAAGGACGTCGTCGCGGCGCGGCGCCGCGCGCCCGCGGACGACACCGTGAGCGACCTCGTCCGCGCCGAGCTCGACGGACAGGCGCTGACGGACACCGAGATCGTCGACTTCCTCGTCCTCCTCCTGCTCGGCGGGCTGGAGACGACGACCCACCTCCTCGGCAATGCGCTCCTCTTCCTCGCCGACCACCCGGACATGATGCGACGCCTGCGCGACGCGCCCGACCTCGTGCCGCTCTTCCTCGAGGAGGTGCTCCGGTACGACGGCCCGAGCCAGTCCGTCCCACGGCTGACCACCCGGGAGGTCTCGCTCGCGGGGGCGACGCTGCCCGCCGGGGCGCTGGTCCTCGCGCTCGTGGCCTCCGCCAACCGCGACGAGCGGCAGTACCCCGATCCAGACCGGTTCGACCTGCACCGCGGCTCCCATGGAGGGCTCCAGTTCGGGCACGGCATCCACTTCTGCATCGGCGCGGCGCTGGCCCGCATGGAGGCCCGCGCGGCGCTCGAGGCGCTCGTCGCGCGCTTCGCCCGGGTCGAGCGCTGCTCCGGGGAGATCGCCTACAACCGCACGCTCACCGTGCGCGGACCTGTCGCCTTGCCGCTGCGGTTCATCGCCGGCTGACGGCGCCCGCGCCGCGCCGGCCAGGCGCGGCCCGCAGCGACGACTGCCGCGCTGAGGCTCCCCGGAGCGCGTCACCCGATCTCGACGGCCAGGCCAGCGACGTCAAACAGGCCAACCAGGTCAAACAGCCCGGCCAGGTCAGCCAGGTAAACCAGCCCAAAGCCCCCTCCCGGACCGCTCAGCTTGACAGGAGGCGCGCTGGCGCTATTCTCGTCGCACCGGTCAGGAACAGGATCCGTCATTCCACCGACCGACGAGTCATGACGGGCCGCGCAAGCGCCAGGCGACGATAGACCCGAAAGTGTCCCGAGCCCTCGTGGGCCAGGGATGATGAGGTCGCGCCATGCGAAAGGCGGAAATCGACGCCCTGGTGCGCGCGCACCGGGGCCGCGCCCGTCCGGTCGCCTTCTTTCACGTGCTTCGCCAGCCGGCGCTCGAGCCGGACGATCATGCCTTTCTCTCCGAGCACATCGAGGAGCTCGGGACATCCGATCTCCTGCGCTGGAGGGCGCGCTGCGAGAGCGGCTTCAGCGGACCGGTGATCCAGCAGCTCGCCCGGCTCGCGATCAGGGATCCAGCGCACTTCCAGCACGAGGTGCTGAGCGTGCCGCGCCTCGAGCTCGACGAGGAGGAGTGGATCGAGCTCTCGGATCTCGTGCGCGGGAAGGTCCCCGACGCGATCTACGAGCGCGTGCTCGCGCGCTGCCGGCGCGAGCCTGTCCAGTGGGACTCGGGGTTCATGTTCACCCCGAAGGTCTACCGGGGGCTGCCGCCGCTGCTCGACGGCAACGAGCTCGACGGCCTGGACGCGGAGCGCCCGGCGCTGCGCGATCTGCCGGTCGCGAAGATCCTCGCGGCGCGGCGCGCAGGGGTGCTGTCGCTCGACGACGCCGCGCTGGCCGCGCTGGCGATGGAGCGCGCGCGCGGGTCGGACGAGGACTGGAGCGTCGATATCCCCCACTTCCCCGCGCCGCTCAAGGACGCGATCCTCGAGAAGGCGCGGCGGACGCCGAGGGCGGGAGAGCGGGCCAACCTGCTCGGCTGGCTCGAGGCGCACGGCGTGGCGAGGGCTACGCTGATGGACATCGCGCTCGGGTCGATCCGCGCGGGGGGCGACGCGTATGCGGTGCTCTCGTGGCTCGCGCGCCAGCTGACGACGCGAGCAGCCTGGGACAGGCACGGCCTGGAGACGTTCTCCACGCTGATGTCGAGGCGCGCCTTCTCGGAGATAGGCGAGCTCGTGACCCTCGCGTGGAGCGAGGCCAGCCAGGGCGGCAAGGAGATCTCGCGCGGCTTCCTGGAGGCGATCCAGGTCGCGTTCGCGCTGGTCCTGCTCGGGATGGCGCGGGAGGCGCTCACGGCGGGCCACCAGCCGGCCGCGATGGCGGCGCTGTCGGCGCTCGCGTGCCTCGACCCGCCCTCGCGGGTGAGCCGCGCCGTCCACGAGCTCCGGCGCATCCCGGGCGCGAGCGCGGACGTCGCGGAGCTCATCGCGGTGAACGAGCGGCTGGTGAAGCACAGCGACGCGCGCGACGCCTCGCTCGAAGGGTTCGTGGCCGCCCTGCACGCGATCGCCGACGCGTCCAGCTGAGGGCCGGCGGCGCGGCGCCGGGCGCGGCGACCATTGGAGTCGCCGGCGGCCGCGCGTGAAGCGGGGCGGGCGCGGCGGCGCGGGGGCGCGGCGGCGCGTCGCGGCCCCGTAGCCCCGGCGCGCGCCGCGGGCCATGCGGCCATTCGAGAGGGGAGCGGCCGTCGCCCTCCCTTCCAGCGCGGGGTCGGCGATCGCCTGCTCTCCCGGTGCGGGACGCGGCGGTCGCCTCCCCCTCCAGTGCGGGAGTTGTCTGCCGCCTTCCTCTCCGTGTGGGAGGCGCGGTCGCGCTCTCGTTTCCAGTGCGGGGACCGGCTTTGCCTCCCCTCGAACGCGGACTCTAGAGGAGCACGCCGATGGCGTTCATCAACTATGCGAGCCGGGAGATCTATTGCAAGATCGTCTATTACGGGCCCGGGCTCTGCGGAAAGACGACGAACCTCCAGTACGTGTACGACCGGACCGTGCCGAGCGCCAAGGGGCGGCTCATCTCGCTCAAGACCGAGAGCGATCGCACGCTGTTCTTCGACTTCCTGCCGCTCGATCTCGGGGGGCTGTCCGGCTTCCGGACGCGCCTGCAGCTCTATACCGTGCCTGGCCAGATCTTCTACAGGGCGAGCCGAAAGCTGATCTTGAAGGGGATCGACGGCGTCGTGTTCGTGGCCGACTCGCAGCGGGCCCGGCTCGACGCCAACCTGGAGTCGATGGACGACCTCTGGGACAACCTCAGAGAAGAGGGCCGCTCGCCCGGGCGGCTGCCGCTCGTCATCCAGTACAACAAGCGGGATCTCGACGGGATCGCCGACGTGGCGGAGCTCCGCGGGCTTCTCAACCCGAGCGGAGCGCCCGAGTTCGAGGCCGCCGCGGCGAGCGGACGCGGGGTGTTCGACACCCTGCGGGCGATCGCGAAGCTCGCCCTCAAGGAGATGGATCGCGGGCGCCGCTGAGGCCTCCCGCGCGCGGCTGGGCTCGTGTACAAGGACGAGGACACGACGCCGTGTCCTCGCGCCGCGGCGAGACCGAGCGCCGGGCCGCCTCGTCTTGCCTCACGCTCCCGCCCACTCACCCGCCGTGGAGGCGCGCCATGCCTGACGACCGTCTCACCGCCGCCGAGCTTCGCGAGATCTGGCCTGTCCTGTCGCCCGACGAGCGCGGCGAGAGTTTCGAGCACGTCGACCGGAGCGAGGTCCACGGCTTCTTCCTCGGCCTGTCCGAGCAGGAGCAGGCGGCGGTCCTGCTCGCGATGCGCGCCAGCGAGCGGACGCTCTGGATGCGGCTCCTCGCGCCCGACGACGCGGCCGACGTGATCCAGCTCGTCCCCCCGCCAGACCGCGCTTCGTTCCTCCAGCTGCTCGACGAGCCGACGCGGCGCGAGGTCGCGGCCCTGATGGCGTACGCCGAGGACGCGGCCGGCGGCCTCATGAGCCCGCGGTTCGCGCGCCTGCGGCCCGACATGCAGGTGGGCGAGGCCATCCGGTACCTCCAGCGGCAGGCGCAGGAGAAGCTCGAGACGATCTATTACGCGTACGTGCTCGACCAGGCGCAGCGGCTGCAGGGCGTGGTGTCCTTCCGGGACCTCATCGTCGCGCCGGGCGACAAGGCCGTGTCCGACGTCATGCGCCGGGACTTCATCTCGGTACCCGACACGCTGGACCAGGAGGCGGTCGCGCGCGTCATCGCGCAACACGACCTGAACGCGCTCCCGGTCGTCGACGCCGAGGGCAGGATGAAGGGCATCGTGACGGTCGACGACATCGTCGACGTCGTCCAGCAGGCGGCCACCGAGGACATCCAGAAGCTCGGCGGCATGGAGGCGCTCGACACGCCGTACATGCAGACCAGCATGCTGGCCATGGTGAAGAAGCGCGCCGGCTGGCTCTCGGCGCTCTTCCTCGGCGAGATGCTCACCGCGAGCGCCATGGGGCACTACGAGGAGGAGATCGCGAGGGCCGTCGTGCTCGCGCTGTTCGTGCCGCTCATCATCTCGAGCGGCGGCAACTCCGGGTCCCAGGCGACGACGCTGATCATCCGCGCGATGGCGCTCGGCGAGGTCGCGGTCAAGGACTGGTGGCGCATCGTCCGTCGCGAGCTCACCGCCGGTCTTTCGCTCGGCGTCATCCTCGCCATGATCGGCCTCGTCCGCATCCTCGTGTGGCAGGCCATCTTCCACACGTACGGGGAGCACTACCGCGAGGTGGCCGCCACGGTGGCCGTGAGCCTGGTCGGCATCGTCACGTGGGGAACGCTGGCCGGCTCGATGCTGCCCTTCGCGATCCGCCGGCTGGGCTTCGACCCGGCCAGCGCCTCTGCGCCGTTCGTCGCGACCCTCGTGGACGTCTCGGGGCTCATCATCTACTTCAACGTCGCGCAGCTCCTCCTCCGGGGAAGCCTGCTGTAACCCTCCGCGTCAGGGCGCCGAGAGGCCGTCGATTCAGCGCGATTTCCGCGAGCTCCCTCGTCCAGCCGCGCCAGCCGAGCTCGCCCGCTCCCACGCCGCTCGGCTCTGATACCGCTCGAATGACGGTGGTGCTGTCATTTGCCCAGAGAGGGTTCACATGAAGGCGGTAAGGCGGGAAGATCATTGAGATTTTCTTCCCGCCTTACCGCCTTCATGTTCAAATGACAGCACTACCCGAATGACGGGCGCATGGCGCCGAGCGCGCGTCCGCTGTGCCGGGGCATCGCGGCGCATCGCACCGGGACGCGCGAGAGTACCTGCGCGCGCACGGGAAATACAGTACACCCCAGCGATGATGGCAGAGACGTGCGGCATTTGCGGAGGCGACGGTCGCATCGCCAATTCGTTTGGAAACACCACCACGTGCCCGAGCTGCCACGGCTCGGGGCGCCGCTCCGACGAGGGGGGCCTCCGCGACGTCACCAAGACGAAGGCCTCGCACCACCGCCCGACGAACGTGGCGGCCGTCGTCGAGAAGCAGACGTGGCCGGCGACCCTCGAGGGCAGCCAGCTCGCGAACGAGATCCGGGCCAGCGCGACCGTGTCGAACGAGACGAAGGCGAAGCTGACGCGCGAGATCATCGAGCACGAGGGCAGCCACGGCAAGTGCACGCAGACCTTCGTCAAGAAGATCCGCAAGCAGATCCGCCCGCCGGCGCCCTGATCCAGGGCCGAGCCGCGGGCGCGCATCGCGCCGGGCGCCGGCGGACTCCAGCGACGAGCAGGCGCGCCGGGCGGCCGCCGGAGGGGTCCCGGACCACTGCACATTTGTCCACAGTCGGTGGCCTTCCTGTGGATAACCTGAACGCGGGCGCTGCCCGCTCCACGTGAGCGCTGCCCGCTCCCTCCGGGCGCGGCCCAGGGGGCGCCGCCGGAGCCGGGGGGCGGCGCCTCGCCGGCGGGATCACGGGTGCGCGGTACGCGCGAAGCGGCCTGTCCGGCGAGACCGCTGATCGAGCCCTGTTCAATCCTACAGCAGCAGCGCTGCGCCGATCACGCCGCCATCCGTGCATGAGCCCGGCATGGACCGATCTGCACGTGCTGCGGCGTGCAACGCTCGGCGGCCCTCCAGCGCCGCCAGGCGGTCCTCATGATCACACGACCCTCGTGATGCTGCTGGCGATCAGCGCAGATCTGGTTGCGCTGCAAGATCACAATCAGCGGAGAAACGTGCGACTCTGGCGCTTTTGGTGATTGGGTTCGAGTTCCCCGAGCAACCAGGAACAGCAGATGTTGCCCCTCGATCCCCGGAGGGCCGCTGGCAGGTGAACCGCCAGCCGGAGCCGGCCGGAGGACGAGGTTTGCCGCGGCTCACCCCGGTGCGCCGCGTCTTTCAAGAGAGGATCTTTCCATGCGAACTTGCTTATCGGCAGCAACGGCCACTGCCCTCGTGCTCCTCGGAGCGTGCGTGATGGACGGCACTCAGGAGCCTCAAGGAGATCTCGAGTACCAGGAAGCCTGGGATCAGCCGCTGACGGGCGACGGGCTGACCGCCACGCTGACGGTTGCGTCGGACTGGGGGAATGGATACTGCGCCGACGTCGCGATCAAGAACACAGGAACGGCGACGACCACGACCTGGCGGATCGCCACCAACATGAACGGCTCCACGCTGACGAACGCCTGGAGCGCCACGACGAGCGTGAGCGGAGCGCAGCTGATCGCGACGCCCGCAGCCCACAACGCGGCCCTGGCGCCCGGCGCATCGACGAGCTTCGGGTTCTGCGCGTCAGCGAGCGGTCCCGCGCAGCGGCCATCGCTCGCCAGCGTGACGGCGGGCGGGTCGGGCAGCAGCAGCTCCAGCAGCAGCAGCTCCAGCAGCAGCAGCAGCTCTAGCAGCAGCGCCAGCAGCAGCAGCTCCAGCAGCAGCAGCTCCAGCAGCTCTAGCGGCAGCGGTGGCGCCGGGGGTGCCGGCGGCAGCGGCGGCGCCGGCGGCAGCGGCGGCAGCGGCGGCGCCGGCGGCAGCGGCGGCGCTGGCGGCAGCGGCGGCGGCACTGCCGCCCCGAGCGGCCATTACCAGATGGAGGACCTCGATCGCGGCGTCGTCGCCGTCAAGGTGTCGGGCGGCGTCTACGTCGGCTGGAGGATGTTCGGCTACGAGTACGACCCGGCGAACCCGAGCGCGATCTCGTACGACGTGTACCGGAACGGCACGCGCGTCGCGAACGTCACGAACAGCACCAATTACCTCGACGCCGCCGGCACCACCTCGTCGACCTACGCGATCAAGGCCGTCGTCGGCGGCGCCGCGCAGGCCGCCTCGCCCGCCGTCGCCACCTGGGGCCAGAATTACCTGCGCATCCCCATCTCGGCGCCCGCGGGCGGGACGACGCCGTCGAAGTGCGATAACGCGGGCGAGAGCTACTCGTACGTTGCCAACGACGCGAGCACCGGAGACCTGGACGGCGACGGACAGTACGAGATCATCCTCAAGTGGGACCCCTCGAACGCGAAGGACAACTCCCAGGCCGGCTGCACCGGGAACGTCTACCTCGACGCGTACAAGCTCGACGGGCGGCGGCTCTGGCGCGTCGACCTCGGGAGGAACATCCGCGCGGGCGCGCATTACACGCAGTTCGTCGTGTACGACTTCGACGGCGACGGGAGCGCCGAGGTCGCCGTGAAGACCGCGCCCGGCACGAAGGACGGGACCGGCACGGCCCTGCGCCGGGGCCCCGCCGCCTCCGACGACGACGCGGCGGACTACCGGAACGCCGCGGGCTACGTGCTCACCGGCCCGGAGTACCTGACGGTGTTCGCCGGGAGCAACGGCGCCGAGCTCGCGACCGTCGCCTTCGACGTGCCCCGAGGGACCGTCTCGTCCTGGGGTGACTCGTACGGCAACCGCGTCGACAGGTTCCTCGCCAGCGCCGGGTTCGTGAGCGACCTCGGGACAGGCCAGGACGCGAGCGGCAGGCCGGCGATCCTGATGGCCCGCGGCTACTACACGCGCGCCACCATCACCGCGTGGCGCTTCCGCGACGGCAGCCTCTCCCAGATCTGGAAGGCGGACAGCAACGCGAACACCGCCTACACGGGCCAGGGCGCCCACTCCATGGCCGTGGCCGACGTCGACAACGACGGCGCCCAGGAGGTGATCTACGGGGCCTCCACGGTCGACAGCAACGGCACCCGGAAGTGCTCGACCAACTTCGGGCACGGCGACGCGCTGCACGTCAGCGACTTCGTCCTCTCGCGCCCGGGGCTCGAGGTGTTCATGCCCCACGAGGACGGCAGCAAGCCGACCTTCGACATCCACGACGCGAACACCTGCGCTGTCCTCCACCAGGGCCCGGTCACGGGGGCGGACACCGGGCGCGGCGTGGCGGGCGACGTCTCCGCGAGCAACGCCGGCGCGGAGATGTGGACCAACTCCACGGGAGGGCTGCTGTCCGCCTCCAGCGGGTCGAACGTCGGGAGCCAGCCCGCGTCGGCCAACTTCCTGATCTGGTGGGACGCGGACGAGCTGCGCGAGCTGCAGAACAACACGTCGATCACCAAGTACGGCGGAGGCTCGCTGCTCAGCTGCAGCCAGTGCTCCTCGAACAACGGCACCAAGTCCACGCCGACGCTCACCGCCGACCTGCTCGGCGACTGGCGGGAGGAGATCGTGTGGCGCGAGACCGACAACTCGGCGCTGCGGATCTACACGACGACCAACGTGACGACGCGGCGGATCTACACGCTGATGCACGACCCCCAGTACCGCATGCAGATCACCTCGGAGCAGACCGCCTACAACCAGCCGCCCCACCCGAGCTTCCACATCGGCGGCGGGATGGCGGCGCCCCCCAGGCCGGACATCCACGTCAGGTAACTGCAGCCCTTTTCAGCGGAGAGATTGAACAGGGAGGCGGGGTGGCGGGGAGGATTTTGAAAATTTTCTCCCCGTCTCCCCGCCTCCCTGTGATTTTTTCTGAGAATCTGAGGGTATCCTCAGGGGCGCCGGTGCTCAGGCCCCGCGCGCTCGACCGGCCAGCCGGGCGCCGGGCGCACGCTCATCGCCGGTACTGCGCGAGCAGCAGGCCGGCGTCCGCGGTGCCCTCGGCCACGAGGCCCGCCATGACGCGGGCGCCGGTCTCCTGGAAGTGCGTGCCGTCGACCGAGCCGTCCGCCCGGATGAGGAAGAAGTCCTCGCCCGCCGCCACGCACCCGATCGTCCGCAGGTAAGCGAGCGTCTTCTCGTTGAGGTCGATCACCGGCACGTCCAGCTCTTCCCCGAGCTCGCGCATCGCCTGCGCGTGAGCGCTCAGCCCGTTGCCGAATTCGTGGCTGTCCCCGGTGCAGGACCGCCGGGGCGGCGGGGTGACCAGCACGGGTACCGCGTCGCGCTGCTGCGCGCCCGTGATGTACTGCGTGAGGTATGATTTGAAGTCCGTGGCGGGGTCCAGGTAATACGGAATGGTCATACCGTCGCGCTCGTAGGTCGCGTTCCTGTTGCTGTCGTTGGTGCCGAACTGCACCAGCAGGTAATCCCCGCTCTGGATGTCATCGAGGATGTCGGTCAGGCGGTCCTCCTCGATGAACCGGCGCGCGGTCCGGCCGCCGATGGCCCGGTTCTCGATGTGTACCCGCTCGTCGAAGAACTCTCCCAGCATCTGCCCCCAGCCCGCCTGGTGAATGGGGCTGTTCACGTAGGTCTGTACGGTCGAGTCGCCGGCGATATACACCGAGACGTCCGGCAGCTCGGCGCTCCCGCCGCCGCCTTCCGATCCGCCTGCCGCGCCCGTCGGGCCTCCGGCCGCGCCGCCGCCGCCACCTGCTCCCGCGCCGCCCACGCCCGCGACACCGGCGCCGGAGCCGCTGGCGGCGCCGCCCACGCCGCTGGTGCTGCTGCTGTCGGCGCTGCTGCTGCTGTCGGCGCTGCTGCCGCTGTCGGCGCTGCTGCTGCTCTGCGCGGCGGGCTGTTCGTCGGCGTCTCCCGGGCCGCAGCCGCCCGCAGAGAGGCCGAGCACGAGGGAGGGAAACAAGACGGTCAAGAAGAGGGGTCGGATGCTCATGATAGGTCCCCGGGTCAATCGGCGTGGAGGCGCGGCCACGAAGCGAGCGCCTGGGCGCCGCTCCGCCCTGCCCGTGCGCTGAAGCGCCCGCGATCAATCACGCGTTACTCGATTTTCTCGCGGGATCCGCGGCCGTCATCCCGGGCTGGAGACTTGCAATGAGGGAGGAAGGCGCGCCGCTGCCAGCGTCGTTCGACAGCCCGCCCGCACGGACCATGACAGGAGCGGGATCAGAGCTCGACGCCGAGGAGCAAGCCGGGCCGGAAGCGGTAGCGCGCGAGGACGGTCTCGGTCCCCTGCTCGAGCGCGAGGTCGTAGCGGACGCGCGCGGGGTCGAGGTCGACGAACAGCTCCGCGAACATCGAGAGCTCCCGGGTCAGCGGGAGCCTGGCCACGAGGCCGGCCGCGAGCACGAGGGCGTACGAGGCGCTCGCCCCGGCAGGGACGAACGCGGCGGCGCCGTCGCTGCCCGGCCGCGGCGTCGCGTCGACGCGATCGAGGCCCGCGCCGAGCCGCGCGCCGAGCTCGAGCGGCGTGACGCCCGGGGCGACGGCGTGGAGCCAGGAGGCGTCGGCGCGGAGCGTCATCGTGCGGAGATCGAGGCCGATGCGCGGCTCCTCGTAGCGCCGCTCGAACTGGTACTGGAAGCGCGCGTCGACCGCGAGCCGGTGCCACCCCCGGCTCGCGCCGAGCGCGACGCGCACGCCGGGGCCGTGCGTGAGGCCGACCTCGGCCGAGTGCGCCGTGACCCCGTAGAAGGCCCCGAGCTCCAGCGCGCGGCGCGGGGCCGCGGCGGGCGCCGGTGCGCTGGGCGCCGGTGCGCTGGCGGGCGGCTCCGCGGGCGCCGCCTCGTGGAGGATGAGCGCGCGCGCCTGCTCGCGGTCGAGCGAGGAGCGCGCGTCGTCGCGCAGCGACCGCAGCGAGAGCTCGACGACCTGGGCCACGGACTCGCGATCGAGCTCGTCGAAGCGGCCCGAGAGCTCGATCGAGCGCACGAGGAAGCGATCGGCCACGGGATCCGTGAAGTAGAGGGCGGCGCGGCGCGGATCGCTGAGGTCGATCCAGCACGAGAGGGCCACGCCGGGGGCGGCGCGCGTCGCGAAGAGCGCCGTCGCGTCGAAGCGCGGCGCGGTCCGGAAGCGAAGGGTGAAGGCGGAGAGCGCCTGGGACTCGAGCGCCTTGCGCGCCGCGGCGAGATCGCCCGCGGCGCCCGTGAGGACGAGCTCCACGACCGGCGCGCCGGACGCGCCGGACGGCGGCGCGCCTGCGCTGGCCGGCGGCGGCGCTGACGAGACCGCGCCGCCGCCGTCCGCCAGCGCGGGCGCGGCGGCGAGCGCGAGCGCCGCGGAGAGCCCGATCCCGATCCTCGCCCGCTTCGTGATCACCCTCCGAGCTCGGCGAGGCGGCGGCGCGCGTGCTCGACATAGGGCGAGCTCGGGTGCTCCCGGAGCAGGCGCCGCCAGCTCTGCGCCTCGTCGGCGGAGCGCCCGAGCGCCCGCAGGGCGCGCCCGCGGCCGTAGAGCGCCTCGACCGCCAGCGGGCGCGCGCCGGCGGTGCCGAGGTACCTGTCGAACTGCGCGAGCGCCGCGGCGGGCGAGCCGCTGTTGAGGAGCAGGCTGCCCAGCGACACGAGGGAGAGCGTGGCCTCGGGCGACCTCGCGAAGCCCTTCTGGAGCGCGCGGTAGAGCTCGATGGCGCGCTGGGTGCTGCCGGCGCGCCGCGCTTCGTTGGCCTCCCGGAAGAGCTGCTCCGCGGCCCGGGTGGAAGACGCGGAGGACGCGGCCGCGCCCGGCCCGCGCGGGGCCTCCTGCGGCCGCGCAGCCGGCGCCGCGAGCTCCGGCAGCGCCGCTCCGGCGAGCGCCGCCGCCGCTCCTGCAGACGCCGGCGCGGGCTCGCCGGCCGCCGGCGCGGGCTCGCCGGCGGGCGCCGCGGGCTCACCGGGGAGCGGCGCGGCCGCGCGCGGGCGGGACACCACCGCGCGCAGCGAGGGCTGGAGCAGGAGGACGCTCGGGGTCGGCTCCGGCGCCGGGCGCCGCTGCACGAGCGCCGCCGCCGCCACGCCGCAGGCGAGGACGGCCGCCGCGGCGTAGAGCCAGGCGCCGCGCTTCCAGCGAGCCCCACGCGCGCCGGCGAGGCCGCTTCCGGGCGGCCCGAGGTCGTCCCCGTGCCGCACGTCGTTGTCGGGCCGCACCGGCGCGCCCTCGCGCCGCACGTCGAGCGCTGCCCCGCCGATCGCGACGCTCGCGATGCGCGCGAGGAGCTCCGCGTCCCCGGGCTCCGCCGCGCCCACGGCGTCGAAGTCCTGCGCGAGCTCCCAGCTGAACCGGCACGACTCGCAGGCGCCCAGGTGAGCGTCGAAGGCGAGCCGGTCCGGCTCGGTCGCGACGCCGCGGCGCACCCGCGTGAGGAGCTCGCTCCGGCAGTCCAGGCTCACGATTCCCTCCAACGGGAGAGCTCGGCCAGCTTGGCGTTGTTGGCGAGCGCGCGCCGCAGGGACTCCTTGCCGAGCCGGAGCCGGCTCCAGATCGTGTTCGGGGAGACGCTGGCGAGCGCCGCGATCTCGTCGACCGTGTAGCCGAGCACGAAGTGCAGGGCGAGCGCCTCGGCCGTCGGCTCCGGCATCCTGTCGAGCACCTCGAGCACCATCTCGCGCCGCCGGGTCGAGACCGCCTCGGCGAACGGCGACGGGCCGCTCTCGTCCACGGCCGACTCGACCGGCGCGTCCGACGCGTCGAAGCGCGCGCGCACGCGGAGGCGCCGGCGCGCGCCGAGCGCGGTCATCAGGGCGATGCGGTTGGCGAAATGGACCACGGTGCACTCCGCGCGGAAGGACGGCAGCGCCTGGAGCAGCGCGAGGACCGCCTCCTGGGTGACGTCCTCGACGTCGGGGTGGCGCGGGCCGAGCACCTTCCTCACCGTCCGTAGCATGGGGCCGCCGAGCTCGGTGACGAGCGTGCGAATGGCCGCGGGGTCGCGCGCCGCCGCCGCGCGCGCGAGCCCGAGCAGCTCGTCCGCCCGCGGAGGCGCTCCCTCCGCCGGGGGCGGGAGGTCGGTCGCAAGCTTTCGCACGTTAACCACGATGCACGAGGCCGGAAGTCCTGGTCAAGGCGCGCTGCGGCCGGCCTCATCGACGGCGGCCACGCTGCTCCGCGTCGGCCGCGAGCGGGGCGCACGTCACGGTCCTCCGGAGATCGGCCAGCCGTCGCCGTCCCACGCCAGGTCGGAGATCCGCAGCGTGGGGGCGCCGTTCGCTTCCGCGTTGTACGCGTGATAGACGTTGTAGGCTCGGTCCTTGGCGAACAGGACGGCGTTGTGCCCGGGCCCTTTCCACCGGGAGTCCCCCGTGACGAGGAGGGTGCCGCCGCCGGACAGCATGGCCGTGCCCTCCCTGTCCACGTAGGGGCCATTGATGCTCGTCGAGCGGCCGACGGCGATCTTGTAGGTGCTGTCGACCCCGCGGCAGCAGGAGTCGAACGAGACGAACAGATAATAGAAGCCGCAGCGCCGGACGATGAAGGGCGCCTCGAGCGCCCCGCCGGCGCCGGGGCGCGAGGCGAGGGCGTGGATCGCGTCGTCGGCCCGCTCTCCCGACGGGGCGAGCTTCACCATCTTGATCCCGCTCCAGAAGCTCCCGAACACGAGCCACGGGGCGCCGTCTTCATCGATCGCGACGTTGGGGTCGATGGCGTTCCAGTCGTCTCGGGTCGCGTCGTCGTTCGAGCAGACGGCGGGCCCGCGGTCGGTCCACGGCGCCGTCGAGTCGAGCGATGTCTTCGTCGCGTGTCCAATGCACGACTTGTTGCTGCCGAACGTCGAGGCCGAGTAGTAGAGATGGTAGGTGTCCCCGAAGCGGGAGATATCGGGCGCCCACAGATCGCTCACGCCCGGCACCCGCTGAGCGAGCCAGGCGGGCTTCGTCTCGAACACCCGGCCGGCAGGCTGCCAGTCGAGCAGGTCCGAGGAGGTCTTCATCGGGATCCGGTCGCCCGTCTGGAAGAGGTAGTATCGGTCGCCGGCCTGGATGACCGACGGGTCGTGGGTCCCGAGGTTCCCGGAGAGACGCAGCGCCCCGGGCGGGCTCGCGGGGTCGTGGCGCGCCTCTGCGCACCGGTCGCCGTCCCCCGAGCCGCCGCTCCCTCCGGCCCCGGCGCCGCCGTTCCCTCCGGAGCCGCTCCCTCCGGCTCCGGCGCCGCCGCTGCCTCCCTCGCCGCCGGTGCCGGTCGTGTCGGCGCGACCTCCCGCGCCGCTGGTGCCCGCGGTGGCGGCCGCGGTCGTCGTGGAGGCGGTGGCGCTCGTGGCGCCGCTGTCCTGACCCCCTGAGCCGGAGCTCGGGCCCGGAGTCTCCGAGCCACAACCCGTGAGCGACGCGACCGCGCCGATCAGGAGGCTCCACGTACGCGAAGATCCACATCGTCGCCGTGACCGGCCAAGCAGAGGATGCATTGAAGCTCCTGGAGGGTGTTCTTGCTCCCGCTTTCCCCACGTGGACCGAAGCGGCCGCGATCAATCACGGGTCGCTCGATTTTCTCGTCAGGGGCCTGAACGATCGCGCTCGACTGAAAATTTGAACCAAGACTGGATACCGTGACGCCACGCGGCCGTGGGTGGTGCTGTCATTTGCCCAGAGAGGGTTCACATGAAGGCGGTAAGGCGGGAAGATCATTGAGATTTTCTTCCCGCCTTACCGCCTTCATGTTCAAATGACAGCACCACCTGGCCGTGGGCCTCCGGAGGGCGCCTGTGCCGGGGTCGCGCTCGGCGCTGGCCGGTTGCGCCGGCATCGGCTCGACGGCGCTCACCGTGGCGTGCGAGGCCTGGAGTCCGGATCAGGGTGTGAGGCGGCGGGCCTCGTAGATGTCGGCCACGCCGGTCCGCGTCGACGCGAAGAACAGGACGGAGCCGTCGGCCGAGAGGTGCGGATCGGTGTCGCGTTCCTCGGGGAGGTTCACCGGCTCCTCGAGCGGCGCTGCCTCCTCGAACGCCGCTTCAGCGCTTGCCCGCCGTGCCCAGAACAGGTCTCCCCCTCCCGCGCGGCTCGATCGGAACAGGATCTGCTTGCCGCCGTCGAACAGGAACGGGCCGCCCTCGTCGCCTGGGCCGTCCACCCCGGCGAGCGGGACGAGCGCGCTCCAGTCGTCCTCCGGGCGTTCGCGCGACGCGATCGCGAGGTACGTCTCCGCGTCCGCAGGCGTGACGCCAGTCACGAGGTGGAGCCCTGGGGGATCGACGTGAGGGCCAATCACCGTGGCGCCCTCGACGGCGAGGGCGTCCACGTGCGCTGGCGTCCCCCACGGGTCGTCCCGGCTGGCGCGCTCGGCGAGCCAGATGCCCTCCGGCTCGCGCCTGCTGTAGAACCAGATCTGGAGCCCATCCCCGGAGACGCAGGGGGTATCCTCGATGCTCTCGGCCAGGTTGATGTTCTCCACGGCGTGCGGCGCGTCCCAGGGCGAACCCATCCCTGCCCGCCGCGACGTCCAGATGTCCCGGCTCCCCTCGCGATCGGACATGAAATAGATCTCGAGCAGATCGTCCGTGAGCGTCGGGTCTTCTTCCCTTTCGCTGCTGTTGATCTCCGTCACCGCCGTCGGCGCATCGAACCTCGGCAGCTCCGCCGCGCCCCCCCCGCCCTGTCCTGGCGTGAGGTTACCGATCACGAAGCGCTGATCCTGGCACCCTGCGCCGCCGAGCGCGAGCCAGAGCCCCCACGCCGCCGCCATCTCCCGGCCCCGCCAGCTCATCGATTCCCGTTCACACGTCAGCAAGTTGGTGGTTTCGAATCAAGCGCTCGCCCCCTCGATGACGGCGAGCTCCCGCATCGGGCGGCGCCGGGAAGGCTGATCTCCGCCCCCCATCCTACAGCGGCGGGCCCCCGGGGGCCCGGGTCCCGCGCCTCACCCGATGCCCGCCTCGCTGGGCGGCGCGACCATCTTGTCGTCCCCCGGCTGGATGGGCACGCGGGGAAACCAGAGCGCCGAGATGAACCCGACGACGCCCATCGCCGCGATGATCCAGAACACCGTGGTGAGGCCCGACGTGAGCGCCTCCCCGAGGTGCTGCACGATCGCCGGATCGAGCCCCCGCGCCCCCTCCGCCGTCAGCATCCGGCTCGCCGCGTCCTCGGGGATCGACGGGTCGTTCGCGAGCTGCGCCGTGAGGACGCCGCCCATGACGCCCACCGCCACCACGCCGCCGAGCAGCCGGGAGAACATCGTGCTCGCCGTCGCGATCCCGCGCTGCTCCCACGCGACGCTGCTCTGCACCGCGATGAGCAGCGCCACGTTCGACAGCCCCATGCCCACGCCGAAGACCAGCGTCGTCGCGCGGAGCATCAGCGGCGTGTCGTGCGCCCCGCCGAGCGCGAGCGCGAGCCCCGCCAGCGCCGTGAAGCTGAGCCCGATCCAGATGAGCGGGCGGAACCCGACCCGCGGGATGAGCCGCCCGCCGATCGCGCTCGCGACTGGCCAGCCGATCAGCATCGGGGCGATGGCGCTCCCGGCCTCGGTCGGGGTGCCGCGGAGCACGCCCTGCACGAACAGCGGCACGAAGGTGATCGTGCCCATCATCGCGCCGCCGAGGATGGCGCCGGCCACGTTGGAGATGAGCATCACCGGCCGCCGGAAGAGCGGGAGCGGGACCATCGGCTCGGGCGCCCGGCGCTCGACCGCGAAGAACGCCGCGAAGAGCAGCACGGACGCGATCGCGGCGGCGAGCGTCGTCCCCCCGCCCAGCCGACCCGTGGCGAGCAGCAGCGCGACGACGCCGGCGGACAGCAGGGCCGCGCCGAGGAAGTCGAGCTCGTGAGGCCGCTTCTCGATGCGCTCGTGGAACGAGGTCGCCACGAGCGCGACGGACGCGAGGCCGAACGGGATGTTGATGTAGAAGACCCAGCGCCAGGAGAGGTAGTGAACGACGAGGCCGCCCACCATCGGGCCGATGATGCCGAAGAGCCCCCACGCGGCCCCGAAGACGCCCTGGATGCGCGCGCGCTCGTTGAGGTCGAAGATGTCGCCCGAGATGGTCATCGCCATCGGCTGCATGGCCCCGGCGCCGGCCCCCTGGAGGGCGCGGAAGGCGATGAGCTGCGGCATCGAGCGCGCCGCGCCGCTCGCGATCGAGCCGATCAGGAAGACGGCGATGCCGAAGAGCATGACGGGCTTGCGCCCGTAGATGTCCGACAGCTTGCCGCAGATGGGCACCAGGACCGACGAGGTGAGCAGGTAGGCGGTGGTGACCCAGGCGTACTGGTGAATGCCGCCGAGATCGGCGATCACGGTGGGCATCGCGGTGGCGACGACCGTCGACTCGAGGGCGGCCATGGCGAGGGAAAGGATGAGCCCGACGACGGTGAGGGCGCGGTGGGTCTTGCGTTCGGAAGCCATTCAGGTGGTCGGAGATGTGGTGTGGACGAGCCGGCGCGGCAAGCGTGACACCGCGCGGCGGCGCGCGTCGAGGCGGAAGGAGCGCGCTCGCCCGCCCGCCCGCCCGCGGCCTACGGCCGGATTCCAAGCGCGCGCAGCATCGCGGGCGTGATCTTCTGTCGGACCTTCCCGTAGCGCGCCCACGGGTCCTCCTTGAGCGAGGCCAGGCGCTCCGGCAGGTTCCTGATCGTGAACTGATCTGCGCGCACCTCCGGCCCGAGCTCCTCCCAGGAGAGCGGCGTCGACACCGGCGCCCCCGGCCGCGCCCGCGTCGAGTACGCGGCCACCGACGTCGCGCCCCGCGTGTTGCGCAGGTAGTCGATGAAGATCTTCCCCTTCCGCTGCGCCTTCGAGACCGTGATCGTGTACCCTTTCGGGTCGCGCCGCGCGATGTCGCCCGCGAGCCCCTTCGTGAAGGCGAGGCACTCGTCCCACCCGCTCCGCGGCGCGAGCGGCACCACGATGTGAAACCCCTTGCCGCCCGTCGTCTTCACGAAGCTCTCGAGGCCGAGATCGGTGAGCCGCTCCCTGACCAGGAGCGCCGCCGCGATCACGCGGTCCCACGACACCGAGGGATCCGGGTCGAGATCGAACACCACCCGATCCGGCAGCTCGAGCTTCGATGTCGTCGAGTTCCACGTGTGGATCTCCAGGGTGCCCATCTGCGCGAGCGACACGAGCGCCTCGGCCGAGTCCGCCACGAGGTACTCGCCCGCCTTCGTCTTCTCCTGGATCTTCACGCGGCGGAGCGCCGACGGCCCCCACACCTTCGAGTGCTTCATGTAGATGCACTCCCGGTCCGCGCCCTCCGGGCAGCGCACCAGCGTGAGCGGCCTGTCCTTCACCTGCGGCACCATGCGCTCGGCGATCGACGCGTAGTAGAGCGCGAGCTCGCGCTTGGTGATCCCCTGCGCCGGATACAGCACCTTGTCCGGGTGCGACAGGCGCACGCCCGCGACCGAGGTCTCCTCGCCGCCCTCCGCGCCCTTCGCCGCGGCCGCGCGCGCCCTGGCCGTCTTCTTTGGCGCGGCGCGCGCGGCGCGCTCGCCCGCCCCGCGCGCCGCCGTCTTCTCCTTCTTCCCTGGCTTCCCTGGCGCCTCGGGCTCCCGTCCCGGCGCGCTGCCGCACGAAGCGCGGACCCAGCCCGGGCCGCGGCCGGGCACATAGGGCGCGTCGATCCGCTTCGACACGATCCCCTTCAGCGACAGCTGGCACCCCTTCTGGACGACCTCCTCCCACGAGCCCTCGACGTGGTCGGCGTAGCGCAGCGGGCCCGCGCCCTCGCTCGAGGAGCCGAGCAGCCGCTTCAGGGCCTGCTTCCTCGCCGAGAGCGGCGACGCCTGGAGGTCGCGGCCCTCCAGGTACAGGAGATCGAAGACGAAGTAGACGACCTCGCCGCCCCGCGGAGCTGCCTTTGCGCCGGGCGGCGGCGGGGCCGTGGTGCCGTCCCGCAGCAGCACCGCCACCTCGCCGTCGAGCAGCGCGCTCTTCAGCCCGAGCCCCGCGATCGCCGCGGCGATGTGCTCGAACCGGCCCTCGACGTCCTTCCCCTTCTCGTCCACGAGCCGGACGCGCCCTTCCTCGACCCGGGCCATGATCCGGCAGCCGTCGTACTGGATCTCGTGCAGCCAGCCCTCGCCGTCCGGCGCTCCGCGCGCCTTCCCCTTCCCCTTCCTCGCCGGCAGGCGCTCCGGCAGCTGCGGCCGCACCTTCGCCGGCATCGCCGCCTTGCGCGCGCCCTCCACCCGCGCCGCGGCGCGCGAGGGGCCGCCCTCGCGCCGGTCCCCGCGCCCGGACGCCTCCTCCGGCGCCTTCTTCTTGTTCTTCTCGGTCCGGTTCGATTGCCACACCCGGTCCTTGGCCGCGGCGATCTCGTCGAGCTGCCTGCCGGTGGCCACGCTCTCGGGCCGGGCCTCCACGACGCTGTACTCCTTCATGGAGCGCGCCTCCGCGTCCTTCTCCTTGATGAGCAGCCAGCTCCTCCCCTCGTCGTCATCGTCTCGCCCGCGGGTCTTCACGAGCGTGAAGCCGCCGCGGAGCTTCTCGCCCCTCAGGACGAACTTCAGCTTTCCGGCGTGATACCCCTTGTGCGGATTCTCGACCGGGACCCACGTGCCCCGGTCCCAGAGGAGCACTGTCCCGCCCCCGTACTGCCCTCTCGGGATGATGCCCTCGAAATCTCCGTAGTCGAGCGGGTGATCCTCGGTGTGCATGGCCAGCCGCTTGACCTCGGGGTCGAGGCTCGGCCCCTTCGGCACCGACCAGCTCTTGAGGACGCCCTCGAGCTCGAGGCGGAAGTCGTAGTGCAGGTGCGAGGCGGCGTGCTTCTGGATGATGAAGGTCCGCTCCTCGGCGTCGGCAGGCGCGGCGGCGACCTCTTCTCCCCGCGGCTCGGGCGTGACGGAGAAGTCGCGTTTACGCCAGTACTCGCGCAGTCCCATGCGTCAGGATAGCAGAGGCACCGCGCGCTGCAGCCCAGCAGCCGAGTCCGCGGGAGCCGCACGAGCAGGGGAGTGCCCTCCTCGGCGACGTCATCAATACCGCACACCGCGCGCCGACGCGCTCGAGGTGCTCGTCGGGCCGGTGCTCGTCGAGCCGGCCGAGGACGCTGCGCGCGCTCGTTCGCTCCGGCTGAGCCTGATCGTGGACGGGGCGCGACGTCGGGCGGCGCAGGTGGCCGCGAAGCAGCGGGCGATCGCCAGCGTCGCGGAGGACACACGGCCGCAGTGGGCGCGCCTCCACCGGGACCGGCGCCGCGCCCTGCGCGCGGGCGGAGCGAGCTTGACGACGCGCCGCATGTAGCCGATACCGAACCGGCGTACGTCGCGCCTCCCGCGGCGCCAGCCAGCGCCATCCAGGCCTGGCCATCGGACGGCATCCTCGCCATGACGAGGGAATCCCCTGCCCCGAGCCCAGCTCCCGCTTCTGCCGCAAGGGGCACGAAATCGAGCTGGTCACGGAGAAAGAAAGTAGCATGTCCGCAATGGAAGCCGCCTCCAGGGAAGGTAGGCTGATGGCGACCCTCGAGCGCCTGCTCGAGCTCCCGGCAGCCAACCTGCGGCAGTCGCTGAACCAGGCGAGCGAGCTCCTCGCGGGCGCGCTCGGGGCCGACAAGATCGACGTCTTCCTCTTCGACCCCAGCAGAAAGACGATGCGTGCCCTGGGGACGAGCAACACGCCGATGGGCCGGCTCCAGCAGTCGCTCGGCCTCGACATCCACCCGGTCGCCAACGGCGGCTCGATCGCCGGTGTCTTCACGACCGGCGAGCCTCACCTCACCGGGCACGCGGACCAGGTGCCCGGCGAGCTCCCCGGCGTGGTCCACGACCTCGGGGTCCGGTCGCACATCGCGGTCGCGCTCGCCGTCGAGGGCGAGCGGCGCGGGGTCATCTCCGCCCAGTCCGCCGCGCCGGAGTTCTTCTGCGACGAAGACCTCCGCTTCCTCGGCGCCGTGTCGCACTGGATCGGCGCCGTGACGCACCGGGCTGAGCTGGTCGAGCAGGTCACCTCGGTGGCGCTCGCGCAGGGCCGGCGCCAGGTCGCCGAGGAGCTGATCACGGTGCTGGCGCACGACCTGCGGAACTACCTGAGCCCGCTCCTGAGCCGCCTCGAGCTCCTGCACCAGCGCGCGGAGATCGATGGCCGGGCCGACGACGCGCGCGACCTCGACCGGGCGAGCGAGTCGGTCGCTCAGCTCGGCCGCCTCGTCTCGGATCTGCTGGACGTGGGGCGCCTCGAGCAGGGGCTGTTCGAGATCGTGCCGATGTCGCTGGATCTGGCCGCGCTGGCGCAGGAGATCGCCCGGACGCTCGGGGCGCCCCGCGTCGAGGTCCGCGTCGAGGGCCCGCCGGAGCTCATGGTCGTGGGGGACAGGGCTCGCCTCCGCCAGGCGCTGGAGAACCTCGTCAGCAACGCGATCAAGCACTCGCCCGCGGGGAAGTGGGTGCTCGTGAAGCTCAGCTGCGAGCTGCAAGAGGGGATAGAGCACGTACACGTCGATGTCATCGACCACGGAGCCGGCGTGCCGCCGGAGATCCTCCCCAGGATCTTCGACCGCTTCGTCACCGGCGGGCACGCGTCGGGCATGGGCCTCGGGCTCTACCTGGCGAGCAGGATCGCCGCCGCGCACGGGGGCTCGTTGACCGTGAGCTCCCCTCCCGGGAACGGGGCGACGTTCCGGCTGAGCTTGCCAGTCGGCGGACCGCCCGATCATCCGGAGAAGGCGTGATCCGGAGCCGGAAGAGGAACGACCCGGCGCACCATCGCCCCTGATCACCCGCCGCGCAGCTCGCGACGAACGGCGCGCGCGTGAGGGCACAAAACGAAGCTGGCGGAGCGGGCCCGCTTCAGGCCTGCTCCGCCAGGATCGCGGCGGCGCACGTCATCGCGCCGCGCTGGGAGGACGGCGCGCCGCCGCCCTCGCCGGCTTCACGCCGCCATCATCGACTTCATGCCCATCATGTTCGGCATCATGCCGCCCATCATGCCCATGCCGGGCATCATGTTCATCATGCCGGGCATCATGCCGCCCATCATCGGCATCATCATGTTCGGCATCATGTTCATCATGCCGGGCATCATCATGTTCGGCATCGTGCCCATGCCGGGCATCATGTTCATCATGTTCGGCATCATGCCGCCCATCATGCCCATGCCGGGCATCATGCCGCCCATCATCGGCATCATCATGTTCGGCATCATGCCGCCCATCATGCCCATACCGGGCATCATGTTCATCATGCCGGGCATCATCGGCATCATGTTCATCATCGGCATCATGTTCATCATCGGCATCGAGCTCATCGGCATCATCATGGTGGAACCCTCCGTCTCCGTCGTTGTTTCTGAGAACGGATGTAATTGGCGGCGCGCACGCGAGCAATCGTGAAGGATAAGGACGGATCGCTTTCCTCCAGGGGAGCGGACGGGCGCGCCTCCCGAGCGGACAGTCCGCCGTATCTGGCGGAGGAGCGTCCACGATAGCGACGGACCGCGCGGCTGAGCCCGCCGCAGCAGCGACCGCGGGCGGCGGGTGAGCCGAGCGGGGCGGCGCCCGGGAGGCGCTCCTCCCGGGGTCAGCGGGCCTTCCGGCTCCCTCGCTTCGGGCCGCCTCGATCCGCCGACAGCTCGCCGCGGGCGCGCTCGATCCACCGGAGCTCCGCGTCGCACCAGGCGAGCCCGTGCTCGATGCTCAGCCGCCAGATGTCGCGCTCCCGCGCCGAGCGCGCCAGCGAGAAGATCTGCTCGTCCCCGAGCCGCCCCTCGTAATCGGCCCGGGTCGCCTCGATATCCCGGGCGTACCTCGCCAGGATGTCGTCGAGCTTCGCCGGCGGCACGTGCGCGGCGAACACCAGCTTGAGCAGCAAGGGGTGCCGCAGCATCAGCGGCTCGAGCGGCGCCTCGAGCCACGCCTTCAGCGCCGCTCGGCCCGGCTCCGTCAGGGAATACACCTTCCGGTCCGGCTTGCCGTCCCCCGGCACCGTCCGCGCCTCGACCAGCCCCTCGCCCTCCAGCGCGTGCAGCTCCCGGTAGATCTGGCTCTGCGTCACGGACCAGAACGAGCGCACCGACCCGTCGAACCGCTGCTTCAACGTATAACCGCTCGTCGGCTCGAACGAGAGGAAGCCCAGGATGGCGCCGCGGAGGGACATGGCGCCAGACCCTAGAGCACCTGTAGCATATATACAATGTGATATAGTAGATGGAGCGCCGCCGCGGGCGCCCGCGCGCGCCCCGCGGCCGGCGGTGGCGGCCGGCCAGGGCTCGGCTACACCGCGCGGATGCTCCGACGGCTCCGCGACTGGCTCGACCGCGCGCTCTCGCCCCGCGCGCCCGCGCCGCCCGCCCCTGCCGACCTCGAGGCGCCCGGGGCCGAGCCGCCGGAGGAGCCCGCTCCGCCGGGCGCCGATGACATCGTGGTCATGCCGATCGAGGACGCGATCGACCTGCACACCTTCGCGCCGCGCGACGTCGCGTCGGTGGTCGAGGAGTACCTCCACGAGGCGCAGCAGCGCGGGTTCCGCGAGGTGCGGATCATCCACGGCCGCGGCAAGGGCGTGCAGCGCCGGATCGTCCGGAGCGTCCTCTCGCGCCACCCCGCCGTGGACGGCTTCCGCGACGCCCCGGCCTCCCGCGGCGGGTGGGGCGCCACCGTCGTGTGGCTCAAGGCCGCGGGCGACGCGCCGCCCTAGCTTCACGCGTCGGGGTCCCTCGCGGGGCTGGCGGCGCGCGAAGCTGGCCGCCCGCGGGGCCACTTGGAACGACCGCAGTCTCCTGCGAAGATGGCGCGATGCCGCGCCCCCCCGCCACGCCCGACGCCCCCGGCCCTCTCGGCGCCATCTCCGCCACGGAGCCCCGCATCAAGGCCGACGTGGTGGCGGTGCCCCGCCTCGAGCTCTGCGTCGAGCGCGAGGCGGGGAAGCCCGCGAGCCGGACGATGGTCCTCGACGGCGACTTCATCCGCGTCGGCTCCCACCCGAGCAACGACCTCGTCCTCGCCGACCGCGCCGTCTCGCGCTTCCACTGCATCCTCGAGCGCGTCAAGGCGACCTTCCGGCTGACGGACGTCGGCTCGCTCAACGGGACCTACATCGCGGGCGTCCGCGTGCGGGACGCCGACGCCATCCTGCCGGAGTGTCGCATCGAGCTCGGCGAGTCGGTCGTGCGCATCCGCGACGCCGATGCCGTCGCCGAGACCGAGCTCGCGCGCGCGGCGAGCTTCGGGGCGCTCCAGGGCGTGTCGGTCCCCATGCGGCGCCTCTTCCCCATCCTCGAGCGCGTGGCGAAGAGCGCGCCCGACGTGCTCATCGAGGGCGAGAACGGCACCGGCAAGGAGGTCATCGCCACCGAGCTCGTCCAGCGCAGCGCGCGCGCCGACAAGCCGCTCGTCATCGTCGACTGCGGCGCCATCTCGCCGAGCCTCATCGAGAGCGAGCTGTTCGGCCACGTCCGCGGCTCGTTCACCGGCGCCTCGCGCGACCGCGCCGGCGCCTTCGAGGAGGCCGACGGCGGCACCGTCTTCCTCGACGAGATCGGCGAGCTGCCGCTGGAGATGCAGCCGAAGCTCCTCCGCGCCCTCGCCTCGCGCGAGGTGCGCAGGCTCGGCGAGAGCCGGGTGCGCAAGGTCGATATCCGGGTGATCGCCGCCACCAACCGGCGCCTCGAGCGCGAGGTGAACAGCGGCAGGTTCCGCGAGGACCTCTACTACCGCCTCTCGGTGCTCACCGTGCGCGTGCCGCCGCTCCGGGAGCGCAAGGAGGACATCGGCCTGCTCGTCCACTGCTTCCTCAACGAGCTCGGCGCCAGCGGCAAGGTGGACCTCTTTCCCGCCGAGGTGATCGAGGACATGAAGCGTTACGACTGGCCCGGCAACGTGCGAGAGCTGAGGAACTACGTCGAGCGCCGCGTCGTGCTCGGCGAGGGCGCCGCCATGGGGGCGACCGCGCCGGCCGAGCGCGGCGCCGCTCCGCCCGACTCCGCCGCCACGCCCGCCACGCCCGCCGCCCCCGCGCCGCCCGCCGCCGCCAACATCGAGATGCCCTTCAAGGAGGCGAAGGACGCCATCATCGACAGGTTCGAGCGGGACTACCTCGCCGCCCTGCTCGAGTGGTCGAACGGCAATGTAAGCCGCGCCGCACGCAAGGCAGGGCTCGACCGCATGTACCTCCACCGCCTCCTCCAGCGGCACGGCCTCCGGCGCGCCGCCGCCCTCGACTGAGCGGCGCCGCGCCGCGCCGGGCCGGCGAGTTCCCGGCTGCTTCCGCGGATCGGGCAGGGCGCCACGCGGCCGCACATGTCACAGTCGCGTCGCAATGGCGCGATCCGTCCGTGTGCGCAACCTCGCAAAATCCCTGAATGTTTCGGAGACCGATCTGCTCATGTGGCTGGCGGAGAACGCGCCCACCGCGGAGTTCCGGCACCCCGCGGATTTCCTCCCCGCGGACGTCGTGGAGCGCGCCCAGCAGGCGCTCGGCCGGTCTCCGCCGCCGGCGCCCGAGCCGGAGCCGATCGAGCGGCGCTGCGCCGGGTGCATGAAGCTGCCCGCGCGGGCCGCGGTGCGCCTCGTCGAGGTGGGCGCCGATGCAGTTTGCGACATGTGCGGCAGCTCTGCGAACAAGCGCGCGGCGCTCGCGATGATCGAGGCGTTCCGCGCGCGCGGGCTCCGGCGGCTGCTCGTCGTCGGCGGCGGGCCGGGCACGGCCGAGGACCTGCGGCAGCTGCTCTCGGGCGAGGTCGACATCCGCATCGTCGATGGCGAGGGCCACCGCAACGCGGCGAAGGCCGACGCCGATCTCCGCTGGGCCGATGTCGTCGCGGTCTGGAGCTCGACGATCCTCTCGCACAAGGTGTCGAAGCTCTACACCGATCAGCGCGCCACGTTCCGCGAGAAGCTCGTCACCGTCCCGAGGCGCGGCGTCGCCGCCCTCTGCATGGCGGTGGCCGACAAGGTGACCCCGCCGGCAGGATAGGTCCCGTCTCCCGCCTCGTGGGCCTCAGTACTTTTGCCCGGCACTCCAGCTCTCGAGTGTTCCGGGCGGCGGCCCATTTCGTCTGCTACCCGCGACACAGAGCGGCGGTCACCCGCACAGGAGACGGGCCCAGATCGGCGTTTTCGGCGCGGAGGCGTACTCCAGTACGCTGAGCACCGAAAACGTCGAGATGGGCCCGTATCCGAAGCGGGTGCCCGCCGCTCTAGCCGGCGCCTGCTTCGCCGGTCGCGCCCTCGTCAGGCCAGCTGCTCTTGTGCTCGGCGCTCGACTCCGGCGTCAGCGGCTTGCTCTGGTCGAGCACGCCGGGGATCACCTCGTTGCTCGACCCGCCCCCGCGCGGCGTGTCCACGGCCTCGTCCGCGTCGCCCTCGTCGAGGTCCTCGCCGCGCGCCGCCTTCTCGCGCGCCCCCGGGTTGCCAGCGCTGCCCTGAGGCGCCGCCGCGGGCGCGCTGCCCTGAGGCGCCGCCGGTGCTCCCCCCTGCCCCGCCCCGCCCGGATCGCCCACGGTGCCCTCGGAGATCCCACCGTAGCCGGGCGGGCTGCCAGCAGGGCTCTCGGCCGCTCGTCCTTCCCTCGTGCGCTCGTCTTGAGCCATGACGTGTCTCCTTCGCGCGGGGGTGCAGCAACAGACATGCCACTTGCTGGAGCGGAGACGGAGCGGATACAGATGGCGAGTCGGCGCGTCGTCGAGGAGCGTCGAGGAGCGGTCACTCAGGGCGGCTGTGGAGCCGCACGCGCCGGACGGTGCGCCGCGCGTGGGGCACCCAGCCGCGGAGGTGCCAGCGCGCGCACATGGCGAGGCCGCGGACCCACTCGTCCGCCGCGTAGGCCACCCAGATGCCGGCGAGGCCCCAGCCGAGGCGCACGCCGAGCAGCCACGACAGCCCGACGGCCACGGCGAACATCGAGAAGACGCCGAACCCGACCGGGAAGCGCGCGTCCCCGGAGGCGCGGAGCCCGTTGATGACGACCATGTTGATCGTGCGGCCCGGCTCGACCAGGAGGGTCAGCCAGAGCAGCTTGGAGCCGGTGGCGATCACCTCCGGATCGCGCGTGAAGAGGCCGAGCAAGCGGGGGCCGAGCAGCGCGGCGGTGAGCACCACGGTCACGCACACGCACAGCCCCACCGCCAGGCCGCCGCGCACCTGGCGATCGGCGCCGTGCAGCTCGCCGGCGCCGATGTGGTGGCCGACGACGATCTCGGTGCCGAAGCCGACCGCCAGGCCGAAGAGCAGCAGGAAGTGCACGATCTGCATCGTGTACGTGTGCGTGGCGAGCGCCGTCTGCCCCATGTTGGCGACCATGCCGAGGATGATCATGAAGCTGATGCGATAGACGACGTTCTCGCCCGCCCCCGGCAGGCCGATGTGCAGCATCTCGCGGAGGCGGTCGGGGCGGATGCGCCAGAAGTCATCGAAGCTCGGTCGGATGCCGAGGCGCGCGACCCAGAGCTGGAAGTGCATCCAGAAGGCGAGAGCGCGCGCGATGATCGCGGCGAGCGCGAGCCCGTTCATGCCGAACCCCGACCACCCGCCGACGCCGAACATGAGCGGCAGGTTGAGCGCCAGCTGCACGACGTACATGACGACGATGAGGCGCAGCGTGTCCCGGGTATAGGTGTGCGCGCGGAGCACCGAGCCCATCGAGAAGTTCACCGCGTCGAAGGCCAGCATCACGCCGACCGCGATCAGGTACGGCTGCGCGATCGGGAACAGCGACGGCGGCAGGCGCATCAGCTCGAGCAGGGGGCGCGCGCCGATCGCGATGATGGCGCAGCTGAAGAGGCCCATCCAGACGTTGGCCGCCAGCGACGCCCGCGCGACGTGCTCCGCGCCGACGCGGTCGCGCGCGCCGAGGTACTGAGTGACCACCACGCTCGCGCCGACGCTGACGAAGCGAAAGGTGATCATGAAGGTCAACATGATCTGATTGGACAGGCCGTACGCGGCGGCGGACTCGTCCGACAGGCGGCTGACCAGCCACAGTCCGAACATCCCGACGAGCATGTGCAGGAGGTGCTCGCTGAAGATGGGCCAGGTGATGTCGAGCAGCCGCGGGCGAGGAAGAGACGGTGCAGGGATGACTGATTCCAAAGCGCCGCATCCTACTCCGCCACGGGCCGTCTCGCCACGACGGAACACCGCGCATGGAGGGCGGTACCGGCGCCGCGCGCCGCGCGGTCGCGACCGAGCTGAGCGCGAGGGGCGGTCACGTGGTCGACGGGACGGCGACTGGGGTGGTTGTCGCCTGTCCGCGCACGGCTCGCTCGGTATCCGCGTCACTCGAGCGGCGCGCGAGGCGAGGAGCGGCGCCTCGCCATGGAGGCGCTGTGGGAGAGCTGCGCTCGCCCGGAGAGGGGAGATCGCAAAAGCGTGTCCGGGCATGCACTGTTGCATGCTTGTCCCTTCCCGGCTCCCCCTTGCCTCGATTACCCTGCAATGGGCGGAACAGGGCACCCTCGCCCCTCCGCGCTTGGAGGATCGAATGGTGAGTATGCATAGCAGCGCGAGATGGCTCCTGGCGGCGGCGGCCATGGCGCCGGCCGTCATCGTCGGGTGCTCTTGCGGCGATTCCGGCGGAACGGCCGCGAATGCGTCCGGCAGCGGCGGCGCCGGGGCCGGCGCCGGGGCCCACCAGAGCGCCGGGAGCGGCTTCGGAGGCGGGCCGTTCATCGCGGGCAGCGGCGGATCAGGCGTCGGCAGCGGCGGGTGCGAGGGGCTCGAGTGCCAGCAGATCGCGTGTGAGGGCGGCGGCAAGACCACCGTGAGCGGCACCGTGTACGAGCCCGCGGGTAACCTACCGCTCTACAACGTCATGGTCTACGTCCCGAACAGGGAGCTTGATCCCATCACCGACGGAGCGACCTGCGACCGGTGCGACGTGACGCTCTCCGGGGATCCGATCGCGACCGCGCTGACGGACACGAAGGGGCGGTTCGTGCTGGAGAACGTGCCTGTCGGCCAGGACATCCCGCTCGTCGTCCAGATCGGCAAATGGCGGCGCGAGCTCGTGCTGCCGCAGGTCGACGCGTGCGTCGATAACCCGATCGAGGACGGGACGGCGCGGCTGCCGCGCAACAAGGCGGAGGGCCATCTCCCGAAGATCGCGCTGACGACGGGCGGCGCGGACGTGCTGGAGTGCCTGCTGTACAAGATGGGAATCGACGCGGCGGAGTTCACGCCGGAGGCGGGGGACGGGCGGGTGAACCTCTTCACCGGGCGCGCCCTCGAGGGCGACAGCGCGACGAGCCGGTACCGCGACGGGCTGAACAACGGCGCGACCTTCTCCCACGCCCGCGACTTCTGGGGCTCGCTCGACAACCTGAGCCAGTACGACATGGTGATCCTGTCGTGCGAGGGGTCCGAGTTCGAGGAGGACAAGCCCGAGGCGGCGCTGCGCGCGATGTTCGACTACGCCTCCGCGGGAGGGCGCGTGTTCGCGTCGCACTGGCACAACACGTGGCTCCGGCTCGGGCCAGAGCGGTTCCCGGAGACGGCGGACTGGGACGAGGCGAGCGATCCCGACGACGGGCTCCCCGTGCTGGTGGACACGACGTTCCCGAAGGGCGAGGCGCTCCAGGACTGGCTCGTCACCGTGGGGGCGTCGACGGTGCCAGGGCAGATCGAGATCGATGATCCGCAGCACTGGGTCAACTCGGTCAACGAGGAGATCGCGACGCGGTGGCTCTACAACGACAAGAACGAGGAGTTCGACGCGCGCGCGGGGGTCAAGTACTTCACGTTCAACACGCCCATCGGCTCCCCGGAAGAAGCGCAGTGCGGCCGGTTCGTGTACACGGACATCCACGTGGCGGCGAGCGACGTGGCCGGGGCGCCGTTCCCGAGCGGCTGCGAGGACGGTGACGGGGAGATCCACGGGCTGTCGGCCCAGGAGAAGGCGCTGCTCTTCATGCTGTTCGACCTGTCGGCCTGCATCACCCCGGACGACGAGCCGCCGCCGGTCCCGGTGCCGAGGTGACGGGGCTCGCGAGCGCGTGACCAGCGTGGAGAGACCACGCGTGGGGAGACCGGCGTGGGAGCAGGGCGCGAGCCGCCCGGCCGCCGTGGAGGGAGCTCTCATTTCAGCGGCGTTTCGCTCTCGATAGTGCGAACGATAGTGACGCTCTGCGCATGGATAGGCCGTTGACCAGGGTGGTCATCTGACCACCAAGGGGAGCGCTGTATCCTGCGTGAAACGCGCCGAATAACTCCCGCTTGCTGCGGCAGACGCAGCGCAGCAGCGTCCGCTGCGCGGGCCTCGCGGAGTGGCATGCGTCTTGCGGAAATTTTGGTTGCTAGCACACCTCAGCTCGGTCCAGGCGGCACCGCGCCGACGTGACCTGACGCCGTCGACGGTGCTCCAGCCGCTCGAGCCACTCGGACGACAAGCGCTGCACACCGCAGCGGAGCGTGAGCGGGGTCTGCTGGTCCACAAGATCCAGTGAGTCAAGCCCCTTGATTATTGTGATACAGAGGGCTTGCCATGGCGCTGAACTCCCTCTTTAATGCCGCGCCATCCGGAGACTTTCCTTGGAGGACATGATGAAGAGCGTTTCGCTTCGCGGTGTGCTTGGCAGGTCGAAGTGGTCCTTCGGCCTCGCCGTGGTTGCGATGCAAGCAGCCGTGCTGATCGGCTGCGGTGACTCGTCGACGGACGAGGGCTCGGGCGGCGCAGGCGGCGCGGGTGGCGGCGGCGCGACGACGGGCACCGGGGCGACGACGGGCACCGGATCGAGCACGAGCACCACGGCGACCACGAGCACCACGGCGACCTCGAGCAGCACCACCACGGCGACCACGGGCACCGGGGATCCCCCGACGACGACGAGCACGAGCTCGGGGGGGGTGCCCACCGACGGGACGCCCGTCGAGCGCCACGGCCAGCTCCGGGTGATGAACGGCAACATCGTGGGTGAGCACGGCTCCCCGGTCCAGCTCAAGGGCATGAGCCTGTTCTGGAGCCAGTGGAGCAACTACTACAACGCCGACGTCGTCAAATCGATCGCGGACAACTGGGACGCGACCGTCGTCCGCGCCGCCATGGGCATCGAGAGCGAGGGCGGATACCTGGAGGACGCGAACGGCCAGAAGGCCAAGGCGAAGACCGTCGCCGACGCGGCGATCGCGAAGGGCATCTACGTGATCCTCGACTGGCACGATCACAACGCGCACCAGCACCTGGACCTCGCGAAGAACTACTTCCGCGAGGTGGCGAACACCTACAAGAACGTGCCCAACGTGATCTTCGAGGTCTTCAACGAGCCGCTCAACACGAACAACTGGCCCGCCGTGAAGCAGTACGCCGAGGCGGTGATCGGCGAGATCCGCGGCCAGGGCGCCAACAACCTCGTCATCGTCGGCTCGCCGAACTGGTCGCAGGACGTGGACGCCGCCGCGGACAACCGCCTCAGCGATCCGAACGTGGCGTATACCCTGCACTTCTACGCCAGCACGCACAAGGGCTTCCTGCGCGACAAGGCCACCTACGCCATCAACAAGGGGCTGGCGCTGTTCGTGACCGAGTGGGGGACCTGCTCGGCCGACGGCAACGGCACGCTCGATCTCGGCGAGTCGCAGACCTGGCTCGACTTCCTGGACTCGCACAACATCAGCTGGGCCAACTGGTCGCTGGGCGACAAGGCCGAGGCGTGCTCCGCCCTCAAGCCCAGGTCGAACCCGATGGGCAACTGGACGGACAACGACCTCACCGACTCGGGCAAGTGGGTGAAGAGCAAGATGGCGGAGTGATCCGCGCGCGCGTCCCCGGGCGCTCGCCCCGGTGACCCGGCCGCGACCGAGCCTGCCCGCGCCCTCGCTCTTCCGGGAGCTCCGGTGGAGCGAGGGCCCTCTCCCCCGCATCAGACACCCACTCACGAGCAGCCGCGACGGGTCGGCGCTCCTCGCAGGCGACCGCCGATCAAGCCTTTGGGCGTTCGAGCCCGGGGCGCCCGCGACCGCGAAACGCAGCCCGGGCGCACCGCCCCTCGCCGCTCACCCGCGCTCTCGCTTGCTCTCCACGGCCAGGGGCCGCCCGGCACAGAAGGGGCACTGGCCGTCCGAGCTCCAGTCGTCGTCATCGAGGCCGAGCGCCCGGAGCTGCTCGAGCTCCCAGGCGCGCGCCTCGGGCGAGAGCGGGGCGGGACAGGTGGACTTGTGGTCTCTCGGGCGGCTCAACATGGACGGTCCCGCTTGGCTGTGCTCCGGAGAGCGATTCAGGGATTTATCGCGTGCTGCCCTGCAGCGCCCGCGAAATCGGCCGAGCCGCGGCACGTCTGTCCACCGTCGAGGCGAACGGAAAAGACCCCTGGAGGACGGTCGATTGGCAAACGGGGAGCGCTATCCGGAACAGCTTGTGTGCGGCGCCGCGCTCAGCGAGCGGCCCCCGCGCGCAGCCGCTCGGCGACCTCGCGGCGGCGCAGCTTGCCGCTCGTCGTCTTGGGCAGGTCGCCCGGCGGGACCAGGACGACATGGTCGACGGTCACGCCGTTCGCCCGCAGCGCCTCGCGCACGCGCTCCGCGAGGCCGGCGTGCTCGGAGACGTCGGCGCGCGTCTCGGCCACCACGTAGACCGACTCGGTCTGGCGCTCCTCGACGAACAGCCCGACCGCGACGACGCACCCGGCCCGGATGCCGTCGACCCGGGCGGCGATGTCCTCGATCACCGCGGGGATCATCGTGTGCCCGCCCTTGATGATCACCTCCTTCTTCCGGCCGGTGACGAACAGCGCCCCGCCGTCGAGGAAGCCGAGGTCGCCCGTGCGCAGCCACCCGTCGACGAGCGCCTCGGCCGTCGCCTCGGGCTCGTCGAAATACCCCTCCATCAAGGTCTCCGAGCGCACCTCGATCTCCCCCACCGTGCGCTCGGGGACGGGGCTGCGCCCGGCGTCCACGATCCGGATCTCCGTGCGCGGGATCGGCCTGCCCACGCCGACGAGCTCCAGCGAGAGGGGGCCGGGCGCGGCCTCCTCGACGCGGCCCTCGCGCTCGAGCAGGACGCGATCGACCGTGAGGGCGCGCGGCGCGGCGAGCAGGTCGGGGAACGTGACGGCGACCGTCGCCTCGGCCAGCCCGTAGACGGGGAAGAACGCCTCGGCGCGGAAGCCCGAGGGCGCGAACGCGTCGGCGAAGCGGCGGAGCAAGGCGGGGGAGATCGGCTCCGCGCCGATCATCGCGCAGCGCCACGCGCTCAGATCGAGCCCCGCCTCCACGGCGCGGCGGGCGAGCCCGATGCAGATGGAATAGGCGCTCGGCGGCCCGAGCGAGATGGCGCCCCGGATGCTCGACATCTCCGCGAGCCACGAGAAAGGCCGCGTCCGGAACTCGAGCGGCGAGAGCATGTGGACAGGGAAGTCGTTGAACAGCGGGAAGAGCAGCCCGCCGACGAGGCCCATGTCGTGGTGGAGCGGCAGCCACGACACGCCCCCCGCGCCCTCGCCGCGCACCGGGAGCCGCTGGCTCATCGCGTCGAGGTGCAGCATCAGCCGCTCGTGCGGGATGACGACGCCGCGCGGGTGCCCGGTGCTGCCGCTCGTGAGCTGGATGAGCGCGGGGCCGGGCGCGCCGTCCGGGTCGGGCAGCGAGCCCGGCAGCAAGTCCGCGAGGCGGGCGTCGAGCAGCGGCTCGGCGGCGATCTGCACGATCTGCGAGACGTCATTCACCTCGCCCCCGCCGTCGCCCTGCGCGAAGCCGAGCAGCGCCGAGGAGACGACGAGCGCGCGCGCGCCGACGCGGGCGGCCGTCCGCCGGAGCTCGCCGAGGAACGCCGCGACGTCCGTGAGCCGGTAGGGCACGCCGACCTGGATCGGCACCGCGCCGAGCACCCAGACGCCGAACAGGCACGGCACCGCCACCTCGACGTCCGTCACGAGCAAGAGCACGCGGTCGCCCGGCCTCACCCCCGCCTCGGTCAGGCCCGACGCCGCCGCGCACGCGCGGCGCCAGTACTCGGCCCACGACCAGCCGACGAACTCGCCCTGCTGCTTGTGGTAAAACCCGAACCGATCCGGCGTGGCCTCGGCGCGGGCCCTGAGGAGGCCCGCGACCGTCCGCGCAGAGGGCGCGCGGCTCACGGCGCGCGCCCCGGCTCGGGCGAGGGCGCGACGCCGAGGCGCTCGCGGCCGCCGCCCTTCGTCGCGACGATCATGTACTCGAGCGCGGTGCGGCGCGCGAAGGAGAGCCGGCCCACGGTCATGTAGGTCTGGAGCAACCGCGAGAAGCCGGGCGCGCGCTCGTCGATCCGGGCGCGGTTCGCGCGCACGTTGTCGATCCACCGGGCGACCGTGTGCACGTACGAGCTCGTGAGATCCTCGACGCGCCGGATATCGAGGCCGGCCTGCTCGATCAGCCCGAGCTCCTCGGCGAGCGAGGTGAGGCGGCAATAGCCGAGCGCCTGGACGAAGATGTACTGCGTGGCGGCGCTCTCCCGGTCGCCGCGGGCGCGCGCGGGGAAGTAGCAGTCCGAGATGAGCAGCCTGCCGCCCGGGCGCAGCGCGGCCGCGATCTTCTGGTGGATCCGCTCGCGGTTGTGCATGTGCACGATGCTGCCCACGAAGAGCACGGCGTCGAGCGACCCGGGCTCGAGGTCGATATCCTCGATGTGCGCGAGATCGATGTGCACCCGCGAGGCGACGCCCGCCCTGTCGGCGCGGCGGAGCGCCTCCTGTCGCTGCTTGTCGCTCAGCGTGACGCCCCGGAAGTCCCCGCCGGTGTGCTGCGCAAGATAGATGAGGTTCGACCCCCAGCCGCACCCCACGTCGAGGACGCGCTCGCCAGGCTGGATGTCGAGCTCGCGACGGACCCAGTCGTACTTCCGCTCCTGCGCCGCCTCGAGGCTCTCGGCGGGATCGAGGAAGATGCCCGTCGCGTAGGCGAGGCGGCTGTCGAGGACCATGGAGAAGATCTCGGGGTCGTTCTGGTAATGGGCGGCCACCTCCCGCCGCTCGTGCTCCCGCTGCTCCTCGGGCGTGCGGGCGGCGGCCTCGCGCTCGGCGCGCGTGCGCGGCGCGGTCACGGGGCGCCTCCCCGGCCGCCCCGCGCCGCGAGCTGGGCCTCGACGAAGGCGATCACGTCGCCCACGGTGCTGATCTGCGCCTGGTCGGGCGCCGCGAAATCCGGTGCGACGATCTGGAATCGCTCCTCCAGCGCGACGTTGACCTCGATGAGCGCCAGCGAATCAACGCCGAGGCCGCTCTCGAGCGACAGGTCGGGAGTCACGGCGTCGACGCTCATCCCACATCGCTCTGCAATGATGGTGCGGACCTCGCGGGCGATCTCCGGATCTCCCCCGCCCGCCGCCTGCGGCTGCCTGCCTGGCGCCGCCTCGCTCTTCTTCATCGCGCTCTCCTGCTCTGGGTTCGGCGCGCGCGACCATCAACGCGTCAGCGCGAGACGAACTCCACGCCAGCGCCGGTCACGGCCGCAATGGGCCGTACCATGATTGCCATTCGTCGTCCATGACGGATGAGCACGCTCGCTCGTCGTGAAGCGGCTCAATCGCCGAAATCGCCGAAATCGCCTCCATCATCGAGCCCGCCGTCATCGAGCCCGCCGCCCTCATCGCCCCACGGATCGTCCGCGTCGCCCCCGTCGTCCACGTCGTCCGCCGCGGGCCCCTCGTCGCCCCCGGGATCGCTGTCGTTCAGGAGGTCAGGATTCGCGGCGGCCTCCTGGGCCGTGCCGAGCGGCATGCCCGCCGGGCTCACGAAGAGCACGTGGGGCGGCGTGAGCATGTGCATGAACGAGGAGATGAGCATCATGTCGAGCATCATCCCGAGCGGGCTGGGCGGGTAATAGACGACGAACGGGTCGTAGCCCGGGTGGGTGGGGTTCACCGGACGCTGCTCGACGGCCGCGCCATCGCCGACCGGCGCGCCCGGCGCGTGCACGACGCGCGCCTCGGCGTGGTGCTGCGCCACGCGCGCCTCCGGCATCGCCGCCTTGAGGGCGCCCTCGAGCCGCCCGACGAACGACTCGAACAGGAGCCGCGCCGTCTCGAACAGGGCCGGGTCCTTCGCGAGGGGCTCGACGCGCCGGCGGTAATCGTCCGCGGCCTCGCCGGCTCGCGGCTCGAGGTCGCGCAGGCGGCCGCCGACCGAGATGATCCCCGCCGGCTCGTCCTCGGCGTGCTCGGTGCGGGCCCGCGCCTCGACGACGAGGTGCAGCCCCGCCTCCTCGTGCTCGGCGGCGAACCTGAGCTCCTGAAAGCCGCGCCCGAACACGGCGGCGTGCTCGGACAGCGCGAGCACGAGATCGGGCAGGTCGTCCGGCTTGCCGTCGGTGTCCTGGAAGATGACCGTGTCGTCGATCACGAGCGAGAGGGCGTTGCCGACCCCGAGCTGGACGAGCGCCCGCCGCACCTGGTCGACCACGGCGGTGGCCTCGAGCTCGACGCGCATGCGATCCGTGTCGAGGTCCACCGCGGCGCCGAGGCCGCGCTTCAGCCTCTCCCAGAGGGTGGGGTCGCGCTGGATGATGCTGCCCTTGAGCGAAACGTGGATCTGTCCGGTGAGCCGCATGCGCGCTACTTAGCACCGGAGCGCCGGCGCCGTCCGCGCCGCCGCGCCGCCGCGTCAAACGCGCGACCCGGGCCGCGCGGCCCGCGCCGCCCAGGCGAGGCCCCGGCCGCGCGGCCCGCGCCGCCCAGGCGAGGCCCCGGCCGCGCGGCCCGCGTCGCCTAAACCGCGGTCAGCCGAAGTTGAGCCGCTGGGCGACGCGCTTGTACGCCTGCTCGACGACGCGGCGGGCGTGGTGGATGGCGTTCGAGTGGGGGAACTGCAGGGACGGCGGCGCGCCCTCGTCGGTCTCGGGCGACGCGTCCGCGAGCCGGCGCGCGAGGGCGCCCACGGTGTCGACCTCGAAATCCTTCGAGTTCTCCTTGAGGAAGCGGCAGAGGCCGCGGAGCCGCTCCACGTTGAGCCGGTTCGGGTAGCCGCGGCGCTCCGCCGCCGAGTCGAGGAAGTAGAACTCGAAGGAGTGGGTCACCAGCGTGACCTCCTTCACCCCGAGCGCGCGATAGCGGAGCAGACAGTGCTTGATCTCGTCGAGCGTCACCGCCGTGATCTGGAGGTGCCTGAAGCGCTTCGTCGGCTCGATGAAGTTCGTGACGGGCAGCTCGTACACCCCCTCCTCGGGCGTCTCGAAGAGGCCGAGCCGCGCGCCGGGATACTGCATCTTGCAGTTCTTGGTGAAGTAGCAGGGGTTGTAGTTGCTGCTCAGCACGAGCCCCGCCAGCTTCATCGCGCGCCAGGTGTCGTTGTTCGCGCCGAAGTTGCCGGCGCGGTAGCCGAGCAGCTCGCCCGCGGGGACGCCCGCGCGCACGAGCAGGTCGCGCCCCTCGAGGAGCAGCCGCGCCTGCTCCTCGACCGGGTAGTCGGCGATGTCGTCCGAGACGCGGGGCTCGCCGCGCGTGTGCCAGTCCGCGCGCCGCTGCACGGGGTGGACGTGGAGCTGCACGTCGTGGCCGCGGCCGTGGAGCGCCTGGCACACGTTCGTGAGCCCGTCCATCCCGAAGCTGTACGAGCCGATCGCCTCGACGAAGAACGTCCCGCGCTGCCCGTACGCCTCGAGCTCGCGCATGATGAGCTCGATGCCGAGGGGATCGCGCTGGTTGACGAAGCGGCCCCAGATGCGGAGGTCGTAGCCCATCGCGGGAGAGATGTTGTCGCCCGTGATGCGCTCTTCAGCGCACTCCACGTCCACGGTAATGTATACCCGCGTCCTCCCGTCAGCCATCGCCTGTACCTCCCTCACCGCGCTTCTGAAGAACCATCGTGACCGTCGGCGACACGAAGCCGACGTGCATCCCGAGCGGTCCGAGCACCCGGTTCGCCGCAGAGAACGCCATGAGCCGTGGCCCGGACATGCCCATCTTGGCCTTGAGATCGACGATCAGCCGGCCCCGATCCTGCTGCGAGATATCCGCATAGTCGCCGAACCCCCGCCGGAGCTGCCAGGGAAATACGCTGTAGATCGACCTGCCCGGGAAGAGCGGGCGCAGCGCGCGAGGCACGTAGTTCATCAGCGGGCGGCGGCTGTGCAGCTCGATCGGCCAGAGGCGGTTGCTCGTGCCGAGGATCACGATGAACCCCCACCGCTCGAGCACCCGGTCGATCTCGCGCTGGACGGCGCCGAGGGCGCCGGGCGGGATGTACTCGAGCACGCTGTTGCACGACACGAGCGCGAACTCCTCGTCCGCGAACGGCATCGAGGCTGTGTCGGGGACGTGAACGGCGCGGACCTTGTCCCCGACCCCGTGGCGCTCGGCGTTCAGCTGGGTCAGCTCGACGTACGCGGGGTCGACGTCGATCGCGGTCACGTCCGCGCCCAGGGTCGCGAGGACGACCGACGTCGCGCCGAGGTGGCAGCCGAACTCGAGCACCTTCTTGCCGCGGACGGACGTGAAGAGGTCGTCGTAGGCGTGGCGGCTGTGCCGCCATTCCCAGGCGACGTACCCTCCCACCCACGGGTCGTCCGGATCCCAGCCATGGCGGTGGGCGCACTCACGGAAGCGGCGGTCGGCGTCCGCGTCCTGGACCGACGGCGGGGAGAGGGGATTCTCGATGGGCTCGCTCATCGGGGAGGTTCAGGCGTCGGGCGTCCCCCCGGCCAGCCTGGGCGCCCTGTAGATGGCGAAAAGAAACGGGGAAAACCAGGGGTTCGTCTCGCCAGGGACCACCCGGCGCGCGATGGCCTTGAGCGGCGGGACGAGCTTCCAGATGACACGCCGCGCCAGGAGCGGCGCCTCATCGTCCAGCCAGAAATCGAAATGCCCGCCCGTGTACCGCGCCTGGACGATCTCGGCGCCGTTGCGCCGGGCGGCGGCCTCCAGGAACGGCAGGTTCATGATCCGCGTATTGTGGCCGTTCAGGTTCTTGCGATCGAGCAGCCAGTGGAGCGCCTTCTGCCCGCCGGCGAAGTTCGGCATCCCCACGACCACCATGCCCCCCGGCTTCACCATCTCGAAGTGCCGATCCACCACGGACGCCGCGTCACCGAAGTGCTCGATGAAGCCGAAGGAAGCAACGATATCGAATTTTTCCGCCGGCTTCCAGGAGAAGAAGTCCCCCTTCTCGATCTTGCCGACCCGGATGCCGCGCTTCGTGAGCTCGTGCTCGACGACCGCCGGCTCGCAGGCGTAATCGAGGCCGTAGGCCTCGTACCCGAGCTTCCCGCAGAAGTCGGCGAGGATGCGGCCCGGGGCACATCCGATCTCGAGGAACGACAACCCCTCTCCGCGCGGAAGGAACGGCGCGACGTCGTCGTAGATCTCGCAGCCGCCTCCCATGTCCTCGGCGTCGGCGTAGCCCTTCCAGTGGTTCTCCCAGTACTCCTGTGACGTGAGCTTCAACCTCGCCTCCTCGATGACCTGGCGCCGGGGACGGCTCCACCGGCGAACCGGACAGAGAACCGCAATCCGCCGCGCGTGACGGCGCGCGGTCGGTTGCGTCCCGAGAGCACTTCAAGTCGACGAATCCTAGAAGAGTGGAAGGGCCGTACGCAAGCCGGCCCTCCGCGTTCTTCCCCCTTCACCCGCCGGCGCGGCGCGCGGGGTGAAGAGGGGCCTGGTTTCGCGGGGCTCGCCCCTCGCCGTCGCCGCTAGCCGTCGCTCCTCATCCCGCGCGCGGCCTCGCCCGCCTTCAGGAGGCGGCGGTCTGCTGGAGGCGCTCGCGGAGCAGGACCTCGAGCGAGGCGAGCGCCTTCGCGAAGCCGTCGATGCCCTCGCTCAGCTTGTCGCTCGCCATCCGGTCGGCGGTGTGCATCGCGCGGAACGTCGCCTCATCCATCGTGATCTTCTCGATGTTCTGGGCGCGCGCGGCCTCGGGGTCGAGCTTCCGCGGCAGATCGCCGGGCGCGGAGGCGAGCTCGGCGAGCAGCTTCGGCGAGATCGTCAGGAGGTCGCAGCCGGCGAGCTCCTTGATCTCGTCGATGTTGCGGAAGCTCGCGCCCATCACCTCGGTCTTGTAGCCGTGCTTCTTGTAGTAGTTGTAGATCTTCGTGACCGAGACGACGCCGGGGTCCTCGGCCGGCGCGTAGCTCTTGCGGCCCGTGTCCTTGAGGTACCAGTCGAGGATGCGCCCGACGAACGGCGAGATGAGCGTCACGCCCGCCTCGGCGCACGCGATCGCCTGGTGCAGCCCGAAGAGCAGCGTCAGGTTGCAGTGGATGCCCTCCTTCTCGAGGACCTCCGCCGCGCGGATGCCCTCCCAGGTCGAGGCGATCTTGATGAGGACGCGCTCGCGCGAGACGCCGGCCTCCTCGTAGAGGCGGATGATGCGGCGGCCCTTCTCGATGGTCGCCTGGGTGTCGTAGGAGAGGCGCGCGTCGACCTCGGTCGAGACGCGGCCGGGGATGATCTTCAGGATGCGCAGGCCGAAGTCGACGGCGAGCCGGTCGAACGCGAGGCTCACGGCGTCGCCGGGCTCGTCGCCCCGGCTCGCCTCCTTCTGCGCCCACGCGAGCGCGCCGCCCACGATGTCCGTGTACTCGGCCATCTGGGCCGCGGCGGTGATGAGCGACGGGTTCGTCGTCGCGTCTTGCGGGCGGAACTTCTCGATCGAGTTGATGTCGCCGGTGTCCGCGACGACGACGGTGTACGCCTTGAGGCGATCCAGCAGGTTCTGGTCCATGGCGCCATTGTACGAGCAGCCGGGCAGGACGCCGCCACGCTTTCGTGGCCATCGTGTGAGGGGCCGCCCCTCCCGCTGGATGCACGGCCCGCGGTGGCCTATGGACAGCGCCCCGTGGACCCGCCCCCCGACGCCGTCGCGCAACACGTCCTCTCCGCCTACGACGACCGCCTGTCGGTCCTGCGCGCCGAGGCCAGCGCGCTCGAGCGCCGGTCGAGGACGTTCTCGGCGCTGCGCGGGGTCTCGTTCGTGGCCGCGGCCGTGACCGGGGGGTACGCGCTCTTCGGCGACGTGCCGCGGTGGGTCGCGTACGCCGCCATGGCGGTGACCGCGGCGTTCCTCGGGCTGCTCGTCGCGCACGCGCGGCTCGTCACCCGGATGACCGAGGTCGAGCAGCGCATCGGGCTCTACGTGCGCGGCAAGCGGCGCGTCGCCGGCGACTTCGCCGATTTCCCGGAGCAGGGCGCGCGCTTCGCCGCGCCGGACCACGACTACGCGGGCGATCTCGACGTGTTCGGGCCGGCGTCGCTGTTCCAGCTGCTCGACGTGGCCCAGACCGGCGAGGGCGAGGCCACGCTCGCGGCGTGGCTCGCGGAGCCCGCCCCGGCGCCCGAGGTGGCGGCGCGGCAGGCGGCGGTGCGCGAGCTCGCCGGCCTCGGCGCGTTCCGCGAGGATCTCGCGGTGGAGGGCATGCAGGCCGGGGCGCGCGGGCGCGAGGCCGGCGCGCTCATCGCGTGGGCCGAGGCGCCCCCGGCGCTGGCCTCCGCGGAGGCGCGCGTCGGCGGCCTCCCGGTGAGCGCGCTCCTGACCGCGGCGAAGGTGCTCGTGCCGCTGACGCTCGCGCTGCTCGCGGCGCCGAGGTTCTTCCCTGGCGCGGCGCTCGGGCTGCTGCGCCACGCCTGGCTCTTGCCGCTCTGCGCCCAGTTCCTCGTGCTGCTCGCGCTGCGGCCCGCGATCGCGCCGATCATCGCGGCGGCGTCGTCGCGCGAGGCGCCGTTCGCGCGGTACCGGCCGCTCCTCGCCCGCATCGAGCAGCAGGCGTTCTCGTCGGCGCTGCTCAACGAGCTCAAGGCCGCGCTCGCCGGGCCCTCGGGCGTGCTCGCCTCGCGGGAGATGACGGCGCTCGAGACCCGCGTGGGCTACGCGGACCTGCGCCACAGCGGGCTCATCCACCTCGTGGCGGACATCTTCCTGCTCTGGGACGTCTGGTGCGCGCTCGCCCTCGAGCGGTGGAAGCTGCGCGCGGGCCAGCACGTCAAGGCGTGGATGCGGACGCTCGGGCAGGTCGAGGCGCTCGCGAGCCTCGCGACGTTCGCGCACGAGAACCCCGACTACGCCTACCCCGAGGTGCGGGACGGCGAGCCCCGCTTCGCGGCGACGCGGCTCGGCCACCCGCTCCTCCCGCGCGACCGCCGGGTGACGAACGACGTCTCGCTGGAGGGCGCGGGCGCCGCGCTGCTCGTGACGGGCTCGAACATGTCGGGCAAGAGCACGCTCCTGCGCGCGGTCGGGGTGAACGCCGCGCTCGCGCTCGCGGGCGCGCCGGTCTGCGCGTCGTCGCTCTCGATGTCGCCGGTCCGCGTCCGGACGAGCATGCGGATCAAGGACTCGCTCGAGCACGGCGTCTCGCACTTCTACGCCGAGCTGACCCGCCTGAAGCGCGTCGTCGACGGCGCGGACGGGGGCGAGCGGGTGCTGTTCCTGCTCGACGAGATCCTCCACGGCACGAACGCGCGGGAGCGCCAGATCGGGGCCAGGGCGGTCGTGCGGCACCTCGTGGAGCGGGGGGCCATCGGCGCCGTGTCGTCCCACGACATGGGGCTCGCCGTGCTGGAGCAGGAGACCTCGGGCCGGGTGCGCAACATGCACTTCGAGGAGCTCGTGGTCGATGACCGGATGACCTTCGACTACAAGCTGAAGCCCGGCGTCGTGACGAGCGCGAACGCGCTGCGGCTCATGAAGATCGTCGGGATCGACCTCGACTACTCCGAGGGCGAGCGCGCCGCCGAGCCGACGGCGGCGGCGCCGCCGCCCGTGGCCTGATCGAGCGGCGCGGCGCTCGTGCCCCGCGAGAGCACCTCCTGCGCGAACGCGACGATCCGCTCGGCGAAGCGGCGCGGGTCGTCGACGTGCGGGCAGTGGCCGATGCCCTCGGGCTCCTCGATCTCCACGTGCGGCGGGAGGTGCCGCCGGTAGTACGCGAGGTTGGCGCTCGGCATCAGGCGGTCCGAGCGGCCCCAGATGAGCAGGATGGGCATGGAGAGGGAGCGCAGCTGCTCGGGGGTGAAGGCGTGGTCGCACCGGGCCGAGGTCGTGAAGGAGACGATGGTCTCGCGCGAGAACATCTGCACGACGTCGCCGGCGACGAGCGGGGTGAACCAGGGGACGCGGTGGTAGAGGCGCGCGAAGAACGCGCGCGCGTCGGCCCGCGACCGCAGCTTGAACACGCGGAGCAGCTCCGCCAGCTCCGTCTCATCCATGCAGGCGCCGGCCGGCGACGCGAGCACCAGCGCGCGCACGCGGTCCGGCGAGCTCAGCGCGAAGTTCACGGCGACGGCGCCGCCGAGGGAGTTGCCGACGACGATGGCGGGCTCGTCGAGCTCGCGCTCGAGCAGCTCGTTCATGGCGGTGGAGAGGCACTCCGGCGTGAACGCCGACGCCGGCGGCGCGCTCCACCCGTGCCCCGGCGCCTCCGCGGCGATGACGCGGCGGGCGCGCCGCCGCAGGCGCTGCAGCACCGGCGCGAAAGGGAGCGCCGAGGAGCCGATGCCGTGGAGCAGGACCACGGTCGGGAGCGGGCCCGTGCCCGCGGCGTCGTAGAGGTGCAGCCTGCAGACCGACGTGTCGACCCAGCGGCTCTGCACCCCGGACCTGTTCAGCGCCCCCTTGGCGAGGCGCTCGGCGAGCGGGAGGATGCCCATCCGCCGGGCATAGCAGATCGAGGGCGTCCCCGCGCGGGCGGCAGCGCGAGGCGGGAGGGCGCGCTACGCGAGGCGCGCGGGCGGCAGCGCGAGGCGGGAGAGCGCGCTGCGCGATGGCCTAGATGGCCTCGATGGCCTCGATGGGCAGATGCGCCGCGCGCGGCCCGGGCCGCGCCCGATTTCCGTTGAGCTCCATGGGATTCCGCGCCACACCTCCTCCCGTGCGCTCGTTGCTCCTCGCCGCCGCCGTCACCCTTGTCGCGTGCTCGCGCCCCGAGCCGCCGACGCTCAAGCCCGAGGTCGCCGCGGTGACCGCCGTCACCGCCCAGGGCATCGATCTCCGGGTCCAGATCCAGGTGTACAATCCGAACAGCATCGATCTCTCGACGCGCTCGGTGAAGGCGAACGTGCTGCTCGACGGCAAGTACGACGTCGGCACCGTGACCGTGCCCGCGCCGCTCAAGCTGTCCGCGAAGCAGTGGACTCCGCTCCAGGTGCCGCTCTCGGTGAAGTGGCAGGATCTCGCCAGCATCGCGGCGCTGACGGCGCAGGGCCGGGGCGTCCCGTACCAGGTGAACGGCACCGTCGCGGTCGGCGGGGAGACGCTCAACGTGGATCTTCCGTTCCGCCTCGCCGGGACGATCACGCACGATCAGCTCGTCGCGGCGGTCGGGAAGTCGCTGCCCGGCCTGGGCCTGCCCGGCCTGCGCTGAGCAGGGCGGGCGGGGGGCTCGCTGGATGGAGGCGACGTCGCGCGGGCTCGAGCGCTTCATGAGGGCGCGACCCGCCGGCGCTCACCGGCTCACGTACGTGGACCTCACGTGAGCGGTCCGAAGCGCTTCTCGTAAGCTGCGAGCTTGTCCGCGAGCGTCTGCGCCCGCTCCTCCGCCGCGCGGGCCTGCTCCTCCGCCGCGCGGGCCTGCTCCTCCGCCGTGGGAAGCACGCGCCCCTCGGCGTCGAGCCAGCGGAGCCACTTCCCTTTGCTGCCCAGGTACAGGCCTTCGCGCACGCCGAGACGCAGCCCGAGCTGCTGGCTGACCAGCTCGCCGTCCGCGTTCGAGACCATGCTCTCGTAGCTGCGAGAGCCGATGTCGAGCACATGCCCTTCCAGCACGTTCTTCATCGGATCGAACATGAAGTACTCCGGCACGCGCAGCACCTTCGCGTAGATGCGCATCTTCTCGCCGCGATCGACCGACTCCGTGCTCTCCGAGAGGAGCTCGATCACCAGATCGGGTGTCCTGCCGTTCTCTTGCCACACGACCCAGGACTTCCTGTCCCGGCGCACCGTGTCGAGCACCACGAAGACGTCCGGACCACGGAAGTCGTTCTTCATGGTCTGGAGCTCGCTGAAGTAGATCGCCATGTTGCCGCTGACATAGACGTCGTCGCGACCTTTCCAGAAGAGGTCGAGCGACTCGATCAACAGGAGCATCTGCTTGCGGTGGCGATCGCTCTCCATGGGCTCACCGTCGTCGTGGGGGAGCTCGTCCTCTCCGGGCGGCGGGATCGGGACGAGCGAGGTCTCGCTGGCGTACGGCATGGGGGCTTCCTCGGCGCGATCCTACCAGATTCCAGGGGGGCCGCAGCCGCGATGGCGGATGACCCCTCGCGCGGCGCGACCTTGCCTCTCCCGCGGCGGCGCGCTCGGATCGAGCTGGTAGGTAGACGGCGCGCCGTCCTGCCGAGAGCCCGGCGCCTGTTGTGGCGAGCCCGTAATGCTTGCAGAATCGGGCCAGAGGAGACCTCCGTGCCCGTCCACGAGTACATCTGTCGCGCGTGTTCCCGGTCGTTCGATGAGCTCGTCTTCGATAGCGCCGCCCCGCCCTGCCCCACCTGCCAGGCCGCCGACGTCGAGCGCGTCCTCTCCCTCTTCGCGGTCGGGCGCGGCCAGGGTCCGGCGGCCGTGCAGGCCGCGGGGTCGTGCGGCAGCTGCGGCGACCCGCGCGGCCCCGGCGCCTGCGGGCTGAGCTGAAGCGTGCCCGCCCCGCCCCGCCGCCGCGCGCGCGCGCACGTCGAGCCTCCCGCCGCGGCGGCACCGCCGCCGGATCGCGCCGCCGCATGTCCGGCGGCCTGATCTTCCACGACGGCGGCGGCGGCCCCGTCGCCCGCTGCGCGCGCTGCGGCGCCGAGGCGGCGGGGCCGTGCGCGCGCTGCCACGCGCCCGTGTGCGGCGACTGCTGCGTGCTCACCGAGGGCGGCGCGCGGGTCTGGGCGATCTGCCTCGCGTGCAAGGATCGCGGCGGCCGCTCGCTGCGCCGGGGCTGGGCGACGGTCCTCGGGTGGATCGCGCTCCCGATCGCGGCGCTCGCGGCCCTTGTCGCGCTGCTCGAGTGGCTGCACAGGTGACGAGGAGACCGGAGGACCCATGTTCAGCGTGAAAGAAATCCAAGGCGCGATCCCCACCGTGGAGCTCGCCGACACCGACGCCGCGAGCCGCGCGGTGCTGGCCCCGGCCCGCGGCGGCATCCTGACCGAGCTGACCGTCGGCGGCCGCGAGCTGCTCTACCTGGATCGCGCCACGTTCGACGATCCGACCGCCAACGTCCGCGGCGGCAACCCGGTGCTCTTCCCGTCCCCGGGCAAGCTCGCCGGCGACGCCTGGTCGACGTCCGGCGCGGCGGGGCAGATGCGGCAGCACGGCTTCGCGCGCACCCTGCCGTGGTCGCTCGACGACCGCGGGACCCTCGCGTCGGGCGGCGCCTACGCGCGCCTCGGGCTGCGCTCGAGCGAGGCGACCCGCGCGCAGTACCCCTGGGACTTCCGCGCCGAGTTCACCTACACGCTGCGCGGCAGGGCGCTCCGGATCGATCTGCGCATCACCAACGAGACCGGCGAGGGCGCGCCGCCGATGCCGTTCGGGGCCGGGTTCCACCCGTACTTCGCCGTCTCCCAGGCCGACAAGCCCCGGGCCTCGATCGAGACGCGGGCGACGCGCGCGTTCGACAACACCTCGAAGAAGGAAGTCCCCTTCTCCGGCTTCGACCTGACCCAGCCCGAGGTCGACCTCCACCTGCTCGATCACGGCTCCACCGAGAGCGCGCTCTCGATCGCGGGCGACCCCGCGGTGCGCATCGCCGTCCGCGGCTCGCCCGAGTTCACGCGCTGGGTCGTGTGGACCCTGCGAGGCAAGGACTTCGTCTGCCTCGAGCCGTGGACCTGCCCCGCCAACGCGCTCAACACCGGAGAGCACCTCATCCACCTGCCGTCGCGACAGACGCAGGAGCTCTGGATCGAGCTCTCCGCCTGAAGCCGCCCTGCGGGCGCGCCTTCACGGTTGACGGCCAGCCGGAAAGCGCGTGAGATCCGCCGATGACTTCTGCTGCTCACCTTACCGCACATCGATCCCTGCTTGCCCGCTGCCGAGCGCTGCTCGGGCGGCGGCCGCTCCTCCTGTCCGCCGCGCCCGCCGCGGCGCTGGTCATGACGGTCACGACGGGCGCCTCGGCGGCGCCGGTCTGGACCGGAGACTTCGAGACAGGCGACCTGTCCCAGTGGAACACGACCCTGAACGGCGAGCACATCACCGTGGTGACGTCGCCTGTCTTGCAAGGCACGCGCGCCGGGCAGATCCAGCTCACCAACGACGCCAGGTGGCCCAATGGCATCAAGCGCGTCGAGCTGAACCACAAGCCGGCCGCGGGCCGCACCGCCGAGGGCGCCCAGACGTATTTCGCCTGGAGCTTCTATCTCCCCGAGGCGCTCGCGGCGGACCCGCCGACCCAGATCGGGTACTGGGAGTCCGACGCCACCTACAATCAGATGATGTCGTTCGAGGTCGTCGGACAGCGCATCAGCTTCGCCACGCGCAAGCCCAACAACAAGGTGCACTGGGAGGCGAACGGCGCGGTGACGCCCGGCGTTTGGCACCGCATCGCGCTGCACGTCCGGTGGTCGACGAACCCTTCGCAGGGCTCGGTCGACGTGTGGTTCGACGGCGAGCAGGTCGTCACCGCGGGCCAGGCGCAGACCCTCGCCGACAACAACGCGCACTTCACGCAGCTCGGCCTGCTGCGCAACCCGGCCGAGTTCACGGACAGCCCGATCATCGTCCTCGATGACGCCGTGGAGGGCGACACGCTCGAGGACGTCCGCCCCGCGCTGCCCTCCACCGGGGAAGGCGGCGCCGGGGGCGCCGGCGGCGGCGGGACCGGCGGGGCCGAGAACACCGGGGGCGCGGGCGGCGCCACGACGAGTGCCAGCGCCAGCGCGAGCACCAGCGCCAGCACCGGCGCTGGCACGGGCGGCGGCGCCGCGGTCGGCTCCGGCGCGTCGACCTCCGCCGCTTCCGGCGCCGGCGCCACCGGCTCGGGCTCGGGCGCCGGCGGGGCGGACGCAGGGGGCGACGAGGGCGAGGGAGGCGACGAGGGCGGCTGCAGCTACCGCGCCGTCGGCTCCAGCGCGCCCGCGCCCGCGGCGCTCGCCGGCCTCCTCGTCGCGCTCGCCTTCGCGCGGCGGCGCGAGCGGCGCTGAGCCGCCGCGAGCGCGGGCAGCCCGGCGCTCGATCAAAGAAAATCAAAAATCAGATCAATTTTATTAAACACGAGATTGACATTGTTGGCCTCGGGTCAATAATACCGTCATCCCGTGGCAAGATTTGTCGTTCGATGCCCGAGCTGTGACGGCGAGCTGCGCGCGACGCGGCTCGGCTGTCAGGCCTGCGGGACAAACCTGGACGGTCAGTTCGAGATCCCGGCGCTGCTCCAGCTGTCGCCGGACGATCTCGCCTTCGTGACCGCGTTCGTGCGCTCGTCCGGGAGCCTGAAGGCGATGGCTCAGCAACTTCAGGTCAGCTACCCGACCGTGCGCAACCGGCTCGACGAGATCATCGGCCGGCTCGACGCGCTGGAGCAGGGGGTTCAGCGGCGCCGGCACGAGATCCTGGACGCGCTCGAGAACGGGCGGCTCTCCGCGAAGGAGGCTGAAGAGGCGCTGCGGAAGGTGGGACTATGATGATGACCACGCCTGACGAGAGAGTTCGCGCGCTCGTGCGCGACAACGTCATCAAGCCCGCGGAAGGCGAGCGGCTGCTGGCCACGATGGCGCCGCGGCCGCCCCGGCGCGGCTTTCGGCTCGCGCTGGACCCCTTCGAGCGCTTCGGCGGCGGGGTCGCCGCCGCGGCGGGGCTCGCCCTCGCCGCGCTGAGCGTCGCGATCACGCGGCTCGGCGTCCGCTTCGACGGCTTCCTCGACCTGCACGCGACGCCGGACGCCATCCCGATCAGGACAGCGCTCCTCGAGCAGGTCGTCGCGTGGCCCCTGCCCGCCCTGCTCTTCTGGGCCTACGCGCGGCTCCTGCGGCGGCGCGTCCGGCTCATCGATTTCCTCGGCGTGACCGGGCTCGCGCGCGCGCCGCTCGCGCTCGCGGCCCTCGCGCTCGCCCTGCTCGCCCCCGAGGCGCCGGCCGGCGCGCCCAGGCTCACGCCCGGGCTGGCCGCCCTCGCCGTCGTGGCGACGCTGTGCCTCGCGTGGTTCCTGACGCTCCTTTATCAGGCCTTCAAGAACGCCTCCGGCCTGCGCGGCGCGGCGCTCGTCGCAGGGTTCATCGGCCTCGTGCTCGCGTCGGAGATCCTGTCGAAGGTCGCGCTCGCGCACCTCGGCTGATCCGTCTCCCCGGCGCGCCCGCGGCTCGCGTGACGCGCGCTCGTTCGCGCTCGTTCGCGCTCGTTCGCGCTCGTTCGCGCTCGTTCGCGCTCGTTCATGCTCGCTCGCCGCGAGGGCGCACCGGTGCGCTCCGGCGGTGGAATGCCTCTCCTTGCCTGTTCGGAGGGTTCGTCATGTCGTTGCGATCGTGTCTCCTGGTCCCGGCGCGCCGCGCCGCATTCGCTGTCTCCTGCGCGGCCGCGCTCGCGTCGTCGTCCCTCGCCTCCGGCTGCGGAGCCGGCGAAGGCGGCGCGCCGCCTCCCGGCGGAAGCAGCGCGCTCCCGGGCGACGCGGGGCCGACCCCGGACGCGCCCGCGTGTCCGGAGGCGGCGAGCGCCGAGATCACGGCGGAGAACGCGCGCGGCGCGCTGGCGGGCACGCTCGAGGTGCCGGCCGGGTGCGGGCCGTTCCCTGCGGTCGTGATCATCCCCGGGTCGGGGCCGACGGACCGGGATGGCAACCAGGCGACGGCGGGAATGCTCGCGGACTCGTACAAGCTCCTGGCCGAGGGCCTCCGGGACAGGGGAATCGCGTCGATCCGCTACGACAAGGCCGGGATCGGCGGGAGCGTCTCCGCGGCGCCCCGCGAGGAGCAGGAGCTGCGCTTCGACATGGGCGCCGACGACGCCGCGCTGTGGGTGAAGAAGCTCCGCGACGACGGGCGGTTCGCGACGGTCACCGTCGCGGGGCACAGCGAGGGCGCGCTGCTCGGGATGCTGGTGGCCCAGAAGACCCCGATCGACGGCTATGTCTCGATCGCGGGCGCGGGGCGGCCGGTCGGCGCGGTCCTGCGCGAGCAGCTCGCCAGCCTGCCGGACGAGGATCGCGAGAGGGCATACGAGATCCTCGGCCAGCTCGAGGCGGGTGAGCTCGTGGAGGAGGTCCCGCAAACGCGGCTGTTCCTGGGGCTGTTTCGCCCGAGCGTGCAGCCGTACCTCATCTCGTGGATGAAGTACGACCCCGCCGCGGAGATCGAGAAGGTGACGGCGCCGATCCTGATCGTGCAAGGGACGACCGACATCCAGGTCAAGGTGGAGGACGCCGAGCTGCTCGCCGGCGCCCGGCCGGACGCGGAGCTGGTCGTCATCGAGGGGATGAGCCACGTGCTCAAGGAGGCGACGCTCTCGGAGGTGTCGCAGCAAGCGGCGTACACCGATCCGACGCTGCCCGTCGTGGCGCGCCTGTTCGAGGCGCTCGAGAGGTTCATTCCGGTGGAGTGACGCGGAGTGACGTAGAGACGGAAGACGGAAGACGGAAGGGAGCATGCGAATCGCGACGAGCGGGCGCGCTGGCGCTGGCCGGGCTCCTCGCCTCGAGCGGCGCTCGCCCGTATTCCGCGGTCAGCTCGAGATCTGCGTCTCTTCGTAATATCGTGCTTCGAGCGTGTTTCCGTCCGGATCCTGGAAGTAGAACCAGTGCACGGTGGAGCCGCGCGCGCCGAACGACGGGCTGCTCTTCGTGTGCATCGCGACGCCCGCCGCGGCGAGCCGGGCGGCCAGGGCGTCGAACTCGTCGCGATCCATCGCGAGGCAGACGTGGTTGATGGGCCTTCCGGCGGCCGACGCTTTCGCCTCGCCGGTGTACTTCCGGAGGAACTCGGCGGAGGAGACCGACATCAGGTCGAGGATCGAGGCCTCGGACAGGCGAACGCTCGGAAACGGGGCCTTGCCCGCACGGAACTCCTCGGCGCGGACGCTGGTCAGCCCGATCACCTGGGTGTAGAACTCGAGCGCGCGGAGCGGATCCTCGACCCACAGGACGACATGATCGATGTGGAGTGACATGGCGAGGAGGATGCTACCGCAGCGGGCGCCACGCAGGCCATCGTGGAGCCCCGCGCTCAGGCACGGCCCGGAGGATTCCATGTCGCTTGGATGTTGTGCGCGAGGCGCCCTCGCCGCGGCGCTCGTATTTGCCGTCGTCATGGGGGGCTCAGGCTGCGGCAAGGACGCGCCTGAGGCGCCCGGGGGAACGCCGCCGGGGGCCGGCGGTACAGGCGGCTCGGGCGGCTCGGGCGGCAGCTTCACCGGCGGGGAGACGGCGGCGCCTTATGCGATCGCGGCGTTCGAGCAGGTCCGGATCACGAGCGACGCGGGCCAGCCGAACTTCCAGCAAGCGAACACGGAGTTCGAGCTCCGCGACGGGCCGTTCGCGAGCGTGAAGCTCGTCGTGGACCTCCAGACCACGTGTTACCCGTTCGAGACGTGGGAGGACAACCCGCCGCCGGAAGGCCAGAGCTGGCCCGCGGACTGCGACGCGTTCGATCGCAACTTCGAGTTCTCGCTGGACGATCCGGGCGATCCGGCGGTCGAGCCGCCCGGGATCGAGCTGGTGCGCGCGATCACGCCGTTCGGGGGGCCGCTGCACCTGGAGGTGGACATCACCGACGTGGCGAACGGGCTCGCCGCGGGCAAGCACCGGCTGCGGGCGGTGATCCCGACGTGGTCCGACGCGAGCGGGCAAGTGAGCGGCTCGAACGGCGGGTGGAACGTGAGCGCCACGATCGAGGCGGTGCCCGGGCCGGCGCCGAGAAAGGTGCTGGCGGTGATCCCGCTCTTCAATGGATCGCAGACGAGCGCTGACAAGCCAGGACCGCTCTCCGTGCGCGTGCCCGAGGGGACCGTGAGCTCGCGCCTGGAATACCGCGTGACCGGCCACGGGGGCGGCGAGATCGAGACGGGGTGCATCGGGCCGGCGGAGGAGTTCTGCAAGCGAACCCACAGGATCCTGGTGGACGGGGCCGAGGTCGAGCGGATCAGGCCCTGGCGGGACGACTGCGAGGAGCTCTGCACGCTCACGCACTACGGGCCAGCGGACACCGGGTTCGATTACTGCCTGGAGAACCCGTGCGGAGCGATCGAGAGCGTGAGGGCGCCGAGGGCGAACTGGTGCCCAGGGAGCGAGTCGCCGCCGCTGGTCTCGGACGCGGACGCGCTGAGGGCGCCGGGGGAGCACACGCTCGAGTGGGAGATCTCGGCGCTCGCCGAGGGCGGGGTGTGGCGGATCTCGGCGACGTATCTCGCTTTCGGCGAGTAGCGCCGCTGCGGGAGGTCGCTCCAGCGCGTGATCGACGCACGGGCGACGTATGGGCGACGTATGGGCGACGTATGGGCGACGCACGGGCGGCGCACGGGGGCGTCCGCGCGGAGAGGCCTCCCGTGGCCGGCCTGTCAGCTGAAGCGCGCCCGGATGGGCGCCGGTCTCTCGCAGATCGGGCACGCGTCCGCGCGCTCGGCGATCTTGCCGCAGTCCTTGCAGTCGACGCGGTAGCCGTGGAACCCGGGGTCGTGCAGCTCGACGCTCGTCTGCGCCTTGTCCGCGCGCTTTCCCTCGTACTTCACGCGCGCTGGCACGAACGCGATGAAGCGCACCTCGATGTGCTCGCACCGCGAGCACCGCTCCGGCACCGCATACGCGTTGGTCGTCGTGAGCCCGCGCGCGAGGCCACCCTCGTCGTGGCACCGCGGGCAGCGATCGTCCTTGAACAGGACGTGCTGGCACGCGGCGCACGCGACCTCGTACAGCCCGTCGACGAACATCTCGCCCTTGTAGACCCACTTGACCGGGCCGACGGGCTCGCCCTCCATGAGCGGCACGAGCCCGTCCACGTACGCGCGCAGGTTCAGCTGCCGTCCCCCGCACGACGGACACCCCGCCTCGACCAGCTCGGCAAACGCGCGCTCGGATAGACTGCTCATGTACGCCGCCTTCTAGCACGCCTCGGTCCCGCGCGTACCGGTCGGGCGCGCGCGTGCCGGTCGGGGCGTGCCGGTCGGTCGACCGAGCGCCGACGGCGTTCACGACGCCCGGTCGAGCGCGCGGGGAGTCGTCCGTCGCCGGGTCCTCGTCCCTGGTCTGGCGCGATTTGTCGCCGCGTGGCGCGGTTTGTCGCCTTCGCGATCGGTTTACAGCCGAGTACACAAGCGCTCGCAATGGGAGAGCGCCTGTGTCTGCGCGAGCAGGCCGGGCGAGAGCCGATTCGCTCCGTCTCATCCCATCAACAAGGCCGTCGAGGGCTTATTCCATGACAAGTCTCAGATCCTTGCTGATACGTCAGGTCGCTCAATCACGCGCTGCCCCATGGCACGCGGGGCGCTTGCCGCTCCTCGTGTGCCTGGGCGCGCTCACGACCGCCTGCACGGCCGGCACCGACGATCCGGTCGAGCTGGACGGGCCCGTCGGTCAGGCGGAGCAGGCGCTGTGCGCGCCGGACGACAAGGCCTGCAACGACAGCACCATCCACGACTGGCCGACGTGGTCCCAGCAGCCCGACCGGCCGGACGCCGTCATCGAGGGGGAGGCCCCGGACGCCGGCACAGGCACGTTCCAGGTCCAGGCGTGCGATCCGAGCCAGCTCGGCAAGCTGCCGGAGAACCCGAACCCGAAGGGCGCCGATCTCCAGAACATCACCACGAACTTCCACGTCCTGCAGTCGATCCAGCTCCTCGCGTCGATCGTCAACAAGACGGCCGAGGCGATCAACGGACTCAAGACGGAGCCGGCCGCGGACGCGGACAAGGGCACGTGCGTCTGCAGCCAGCAGGTGTCGACCCAGTGCCTCAACGTCATCCAGCAGGACAAGACGACGTACGAGGAGTGCATCGACTTCTGCGACCCGAGCTCGTCGACGGCGAACCCGTGCAGCACCGGCGTGCTCGTCTGGCTCTCCAACGACATCCAGCAGACCCAGGCGGGCAAGGCCAAGTGGGCGCTCAGCACGGTGAAGTGGCTCGACAAGATCGCGGACGAGATCGGCGGCGGTCAGTTCGCCAGTTTCCTGAGCCAGTTCGGCGGCGAGCTCGACAACCTCAGCGAGGTGCTGTCGAAGATCCAGTGCTACGTCGACCAGTACACCGAGGGGTACCACCTCGGCAGCTACTCGGATCAGCGGCCCGACCTGCACATGTGCATTCCGTGGGCCGGACACGGCGCGTACGCCAACCTGTCGGACAGCGACCGGTGGGGCATCGGCGGCCGTTACACCTCGCACAACCTGAGCAAGGAGCGCCGCGCCCAGATGCGCACCGGCGGCTTCGCCGTGACCGCGTTCGGCGAGACGCTGAGCATCCTGCCAGGGATGGAGTTCAACATGCAGCTTGACGGTTACAAGTGGTTCAACCGTGAAGCTCCCCTCGGCATCGAGGAGCTGGGCCACCTCGCCGGCGGCGGGGTCAGCCTCGACGCCGCGAAGAAGCTCGGCGTCTTCTACCTCGCGGACGAGGACCAGATGACGTCCCTCGACTCCGACGGCGACGGTCGCGTCTCCCCACAGGAGTTCCTGATCGGCACGTACATGCCGTTCAACTACACGCCGACCGACGGCGTCCCGGCCCAGCTCACCTGGCCCCGGGACGGCGCGGAGGCGGTCGAGGACTGGGAGGGGAAGTCGGCCGCGATCCTCGCCGCGGCGCTCAACCTCGACCTGAAGCTGAAGCCGATCGAGAAGGAGCTGACGCCGATCCCCCTCCCGCCGGTCCCCGGCGCGTACCTCATCCCGTACTTCAAGCTCGGCGCAGGGGCGAAGTGGTACGACGAGGCCTATCACATGCGCAAGCGCCTGCAGGAGGCGCTCAACAAGAACACGCCGAACAAGATCTCCGATCTCGACTTCAACCGCGACATGCACGGCTTCCAGGCGCCGGACGTGACCGCGGAGGCCGGGACGCAGGTGTCGGTGAAGCCGGAGGTGGGCGCGAAGCTCTTCCTCGGCGTGCCGATCGGCAAGTTCCTGAAGGTGGGCGTGGAGGCGAGCATCGGCTTCTCGGTCGATATCAAGCCCAAGGGCTCCGGCGGCGTGGTCGACCTCAACGCCTCGCTCGAGCAGGCGCTCGTGAACAGCAACCCGAACGAGGACCTCGAGTGCAAGCCCGTCTTCTCCTACAAGGATGAGGCGTCCTGCTCGAGCAAGTACATCCCCGACTCGTCGCTGGATCTCGCCTGCTCCCCGCTCGAGACAAAGAACTCCTGCTGCATCACGTTCGTCAACGGCAGCCGCGCCTGCCTCGACGACTGGACGGGGGTCACGCAGGACCTGTGCAGCCCGTCGAAGCTCTCGTACGCGCTGTTCTCGACCTTCCTGAAGGAGAAGGACGCGAAGACGTACAAGAACCTCTTCCAGCACGCCTTCACGACCCAGTGGAGCGCGAACAAGACATGCGAGGAGTGCGCGAACGACGGCACCTGCCCGAACAGCTTGCGCGCCCCGGCGATGCCCGAGATCTCGGCGTGCGCCAAGCACGGCGTGTGCTGCCTGCCCGCGGTCTCGTCGCCCTACGGGTTGGCCTACACGCTGTCGCTCACGGACGGCACGTTCGGCGGGTCCCGCTTCCTCCAGCCCACCGACCTCGCCTACGATCGGACCGGAAACCGCCTCTACGTCGCGGACCGGACCGCCGTCCGCCGCATCAACCCGCAAACCGGCCAGGTGACCACGATCGCCGGGTCGTCCGTGGCAGGCAACGTCGATGCGGTCGGGACCGCCGCGCGGTTCAACACGATCTCGGGCATCGCGTACGACGCGGGCTCGCTCTACATCGCCGATCGCGGCGCTCGCTCGGTCCGCAAGCTCAACCTGAGCACGAACCAGGTGACGACGATCGCGGATCGGACGGTGTTCCTGACCCCGCGGGACGTCGCCGTGCACGGCGGTGCGCTCTACGCCACCGACAGCGGCGCCCGCACGGTGATCAAGATCCCGCTCCCCTCGGGCGCGGCCACCACCGTGGCCGGCACGTCGGGCCAGGCCGGCGGCACCGACGGCACCGGCGCGGCGGCCCGGTTCTCGGAGCCGACCAACATCGTCGCCGACGGGCGCGGCAGGCTGTACATCAGCGACACGTTCAACAACACGCTGCGGCGGTTCGACGTCGCGTCGGCGGCGGTCACCACCGTGGCGGGGCTCAGCGGCTCGGCGGGATCGGCGGACGGCATTGGCTCGGCCGCCCGGTTCACCGCGCCGAAGGGGCTCGCCGTCGACAGCGCGGGTCACGTGCTCGTCGTCGAGGGCAACAAGCCCGGTCGCGTGAGGAAGCTCGACCCCGAGACCTCCGCCGTGACGACCGTCTCCGGCGCTCCTGGCACCGTGGCGACGGACGGCCTGGCCGACGACGCGATCTTCGAGCTGCCCTCGGGCGTGGCCGTGCTCCCGACCGGCGACATCTACCTGAGCGACACGACCCCTGGGACGGTCCGCAAGATCAGCGGCGACTGCAACCCGGGCATCCCCGGCGCCGTCGTGTACGACGTGACCGAGGCCGAGTGCCCCGGCAACTTCGACGCGTACAGCTGCCTGTCCGAGACGAAGGTCGACTCCACGGCGTGGCAGGGCCCGGGGTGCCACCCGCTCCAGACAGGCTTCCTGTCGGCGTGCGGCTGCACCTCGAACGCTGATTGTGCCAGCGGCGAGACGTGCGATGTCCAGGCGAAGGTGTGCACCGTCGGCGGGACCCCCGTCGATTGCGTCTGCACCGCGCAGAGCACCTGCCCGAGCTCGCCCGGCCGCGCCTGCGTTGACGGGGCGTGCGCCAGGCACTGCACCTACAGCCCCTCGACGGCCAACACGGCCTGCGGCCTCACCGAGGTCTGCACACCGGGCGGCACGTGCGAGCCCAAGGCGGGCCCCAACGTGCCTTACGCCGAGGAGGTGATCTGGGGCATGAGGAACGGGGATGACCCGGTCCACGCGATCGCGACCTACGGCCTGACCGAGATCGAGCTCATCGCCGCGCTCAACGCGGGTATCCACGTGGGCCTCGAGGCGAGGCTGTTCAAGAAGTGGAAGAAGTTCACGCTGTGGAAGTGGCGCCGGAGCTTCGATATCGGCTCGGTCTCGAAGTACAAGTTCCAGCCCGGGCTCGAGGCCACCTACCAGTGGGATAGCTCGCCGCTCGGCGACGTGACGAACTACCAGCCCGGCGAGGTCACGCGGTACACGCAGGTGAACGCGTCGACGGCCGACTTCCTCGCGTGGTGCAAGGACGAGCTGTCGCTGCACACGGCGGATCCGCTGCCCCCCACCACCGGTGACGTGGTCGGCGGCGTGGAGGACGTCGTGAACTTCGGCTTCGACGTGGGCGAGACGGTCTCGTCGGCCGAGAACCTCTGCATCAACGGCCAGCCCATGACCACCTGGCTGCAGGATCAGGACGCGCTCACCCAGGCGTTCGTGCAAGGGACCTGCTCGTACGTCGGGCCGTCGACCGGCTCGCGTGGCAGCCTGGATTTCCCCTGCCAGGAGTCGCATCGCCACCTGCTCAAGCACTGGGGATGCCTGGACGCGCAGCGCACGGCCACGTCCATCCAGCTCGCGATCGGCGACTTCAACGGCGCCGTGGTCAACCCCGGGACAGCCCACTTCGACCTGACGAAGGTCCTCGTCGATCCGGACGCCGGCCTCGAGCCGGAGAACCTGGTGAAGCGGACCGCGACCTCCGAGGCGTGGCTCGCCGAGGTGGAGACCTGCTTCGACGACCACTACGAGGACACGATCCCCTGCGCGTGCACGACGGACGCGGACTGCAACTCCGGGCCTGGCCAGACCTGCGTGAGCGGGACGTGCAAGACGCCGGAGAACACGGTCGCCGAGTGCTCCGTCGTGGAGAGCTCGGGCGTGACCGTCGAGCGGTGCTGCGGCGACGGCGTGCAGCAGGCCTCGGAGCAGTGCGACGACGGCAACACCGTGAGCGGAGACGGCTGCTCGGCGCTCTGCAAGCCGGAGTCGAAGGGCGCGTGCTGCCGGTCGGGCGGCTGCACCGACCTCGGCCAGGGCGGCATCGGCTCGGGCCAGAGCTGCGAGAACGCCGGCGGCTACTTCGTGAGCGGCTACAGCTGCTCCGAGGTCGACGCGTGCGGGAGCGAGCCAGTCGGCGCTTGCCACGAGGCCGACGGGACCTGCCACGCCCCGACCTCCCAGTCGCAGTGCGCGGCGGTGCCGGGGGCGGTGTTCACCGTCGACGGGGCCTGCGAGAACCCGGTCGTGACGCTGGACCTGCAGCCCGGGAGCGCTGGGTTCGACGCGACCATCAGCAACATCACCGGGTCCAGCGGGACGAACTACGGCAGCTCCCCCAACCTGACCGCGGGGTCCTGGACGGCGAGCAGCGTCTGGTACCGCAACCGGGGCCTGCTCCGCTTCGATCTCTCGCCCATCCCGGCGGGCGCCACGATCGAGCGGGCGCGCCTGAACCTGTATGCGGACCCGGACGCGCGCCTGTACGGCCAGGGGAACTACAACCCGTATTCCCCGGGGCACCTCACGGTCGGCGGCTCCAACGCCTTCCTGCTCCAGCGCATCACCTCGTCGTGGCAGGAGAACACCGTGACGTGGGCGAACCAGCCGAGCGTGTCGACGGCGAACCAGGTGCTCCTGCCCCAGAGCACGTCCTCGAGCCAGGATTACGAGAACATCGACGTGACCGCGCTCGTGCGAGACATGCTCGCCACGGCCGGGAACAACCATGGATTCATGATCCGGCTCCAGAGCGAGGCGAACAGCTACAGGGAGGTCTCGTTCACGTCGAGCGACTACGCGACCGCCCTGAGGCGCCCGAGGCTCGTGGTGCTCTACCGCAATCCGTGACAGCCGGCGTCGCCGGGCCGGCCAGGTAGGGCCATGCAGGCAGGAAGCGGGCGCTCGTCCGTGGGACGACGCCCGCCGCCCTGCCGCCCCGGCCGTCGCCGATGCGCCGGCCCGGCGGCGCCGCATTCACCCGATCTTCAGCTTCTGTCCGACAACTTCAGCGGAACGCAGAGAAAGAATCAGAGAAGACGATGAGATACGCAGCTCGAACCATCGCAGGCATCACTGGCGGCCTCCTCGCGGGCGTGGTGGGGCTCTCCACGGCGCTGGCGCAGGTCACGCCGCTCGACACCAACCACGTGGTCATCATCGACCGCTCCGGCAGCATGAGCGGGACCAACCTCGCCCTCGCGCAGCAGGCGGCGAAGGTCTACGGGAACACCCTCGCCTCGAGCAACGTGCCCGGCTCCCAGTCGTTCACCGAGCAGATCGGCCTGGCGAGCTACTCGGACACGGCCTCGGAGTCCTTCCCGATCACGCCGATCCCGGCGTCCGGCTACGACGCGGCCGTGGACGCGCTCGTCGCGAGCGGGTCGACGTCGATCGGGGCGGGCCTCGGGCAGGCGCTCGACATGCTCACCACCGAGAACCCGACCAAGGGGCCGCGCGAGTGCGTCGTCCTCCTGTCCGACGGGCAGCACAACACGCCGCCGGCGCCGAGCGACTTCCTCTCGGGCTACATCAGCCGCGTGGACGAGGTCCACGCGATCGCGCTCGGGTCGGGGGCGGACGAGGCGATGATGAGTGACATCGCGACCAACTACGGGATCTCGCCCGGGCTCTACATGCGCGCCGACGTCAGCACCGACATCGACCAGCTCGAGCTGCTGGGCGCGTTCCACCGCATGGCGAACGACTGCCGCGAGGGCGGCATGATCGATCAGGGGCTGACCTCGATCCCGGCGGGGGCGACGCTGTGCGCCGACACGCTCGTCTCGGCCGCTCAGATCGTGGATTTCACGATGCTCTTCGTCGGCAGCGCCGCCCCCGACGTGTACCTGACGACGCCGTCGCAGCACCCGGACCCCCAGATCACCGAGACGAACTACGCGTCGTCGAGCTCCGATCTGACCTTCTTCTCGGCCAACAACTTCAAGCGCTTCTCGCTGAACCTCACGCAGTCGTACGAGGAAGGCTTCTGGCAGTTCTGCGCCGTCAACAACTCGTCGTCGACCATCTATCTCTATTCCTCCGTGTCGACGCTGATCGACGACATCCAGCTCAGCGTCACGACGAACGGCCTGAACGTCGGGTCGCAGCCGCTGGTCGTCGAGGCCGCGGTGACCCACCTGGGCGCCCCGGTGACGGGCGCCGCGGTCAGCGCCGAGATGACGGCGCCGAGCGGCGCGGTCACGCCGCTGTCGTTCCATGACGACGGGCCCACCGGCGGGCACGGCGACGCGGTGGCCAACAACGGCGTCTACTCGCTGAAGTTCAACAGTTTCGCCGAGACGGGCAGCCACCAGATCACGGTGTTCGCGGACCACGCTGGCAACTCCAGCGTCCCGATGTTCACGCGCCAGTACACCTTCGGGGTCTACAAGAACCCGACCTCGACGCCGGTCTGCCAGAGCCTCGGCGCGGCGGGGCCGGCGACCACCGCGACGGTGAACGGCACGGCGTGCTTCCAGATCGACCCGGCGAACTACCCGACCGGCTGGACGCCGGCGAAGCTGTGGCTCCAGATGACCTCGATGGACGGCCAGCCGCTGAACGGCGTCACCGTGTCTGTCAACGGCGGGCCGGCCCAGAGCCCCGCGGCGAACAGCTGGTCGGCGCAGTTCCAGACGCCGTTCCCGGGCGCGACGACCCCCATCGTCTACCAGGTGAACACGACGAGCAACCGGCAGCTCCAGCTGGCGTGGCATCCGTGATGGGCGCGGCGCCCCCGGCGCAGGATCGCCTTCGCGGCGTCCGCGCCCGGGGGCGCGCGTGACCTCGTGGCGCGGCGCCGGTGGACCATGGCCTCCCGGCGCCGCGGCGCGCATTTGCGGCGCTGCTGCGCGATGTTCGACGCTGCTGCGCGTCTACCGACGCCGCAGCGCGCGGGATGCGGAGCGGGCGCTCACATAGCCGAGCTCGGCGGCGAGCATGTGCCGCGAGGGGCTGGTGGTGGCCAGATACCGATCCATGAGCGCGACGCGTGTCTCCGCGAGGAGCGCGCGGTGCGACGTGCCCTGCTCCCGCAGCTGCCGCTGGAGCGTGCGTGGGCTCACGCCCATGCGCTCGGCCACGTGGTCGATGTTCGGGTTGCCCTCGGCGATGCACTCGCGGAGCACGTGGCGGACCTCGTCGACGAAGCCGCGCGGCGCGGCGGGCGGCGGCGCGGCGACCCGGCTTGGCTGCTGGAGGCGCAGATGCGCGGAGTCCTCGAGGATCTCGCACAGCCGGGGGTCGGCGGAGCCGAACGGCACCTCCAGGTGCTCCCGCCGGAAGACCAGCTCGTCGTAAGGGGCGCCGAACTCGACCGGCGCGTCGAAGATCCGTTCATATGCACCTGCAGTACATTTGCGGTGGTGCCGGAATCGCACGGCCAGCGGGCGGACGTACTCGCCGGAGAATGTCCGTGCCCGGAGCACGGTCATGCCGACGAGGAGCTCCGACACGGCGGGCACGCCATTGGGCGAGACATGGCGGAAGCGCGCGTGGCCGCCGTCCACGTGCAAGCTCAGCACGCCGGAGTCGGCGAGCAGCGGGGCGAAGCGGATGAAGCGGGTGAGCGCCGCGCCGAAGCTGGCGCTGCTCCGCGACAGGTAGTCGAGGATGTCGAGCGCGCCGACGTCGAGCGCCTCGGCGACGCGGAGCCCAAGGTCGCTGCTCACCCGCTCGGCGGACGTCCAGACGTAGCGCGCTGCGCTCAAGCGAATCGGCACGCCGCGCCGGCAGAGGGCCTCCGGCGGCAGCCCCGCGCTTCGCAGGACCGCGTCGAGCGGCAGGCCGAGCTTCGGTGCGGCCGAGACGAGGAGCAAGACAAAGTCAGAAAATGCAGCAGGATCTGGCTCTTTAGGCACATTTCCTCACACGTTCAAGAACTCACAAAGATAGGGGCCGGTGCGGGGCCGTTCAACCCGGGCAGGGCGTCGGGAGTGTGCGCTCCCGTGGACGCCATGGCTTCGCCATGATCGGCCCATGCGTTCGCCATGCCCGCTCGTCGTCGAGACGCCCGGGCCGGCTGCCGCTGAGCGTGCGGCGGCCGCCGATCGGGCGCCGGGCATCGCCGCACAGGTCGGCTCGCTCTCGGCTGGTCAGGATCGACCATCAGCAGACATCGGGCCGTGGCCCCTACACCCGTGCGGTCTCCTCGAGCTCCTTGCCGCGCGTCTCCGGCAAGAGCCACAGGATGAGCGCCAGCGCGGCCAGCGGGAAGATCGCCGTCGCGGACACCGCCTGTCCCCAGCCGATCTCCTCCGCGGCGAAGCCCACGGCGACAGGAGACAGGATATAGCCGATCCGGCCAAGCAGGTTGTTGGACCAGGCGAGCGCGTCGCCCCGGAGGTGCGTCGGGAAGAGCTCCGTCATGTACGCGTTCAGCACGGGGAGCACGCCGCTCGCGCCGAAGATCGCGAAGACCAGCGCGGCCGTCAGCCCGGCGCGCGAGCCGAGCGAATACGCGCCGAGCACGCCGGCCGCCGCCAGCGCATAGATGATCACCGCACCGCGGCGGCGGCCCACCACGTCGAGCAGCTTGCCTGACGCGAAGATGAGCGGCATCGACACGACCGCGGCGAACGTGATGCTGGCGCCCACCTCGGCGTCGCTGAACCCGCGCTCCCGCAGCGCGAACGTCTTCCAGAACGTCACCGCGTTCTGCGTGCAGACGTACGTGAGCCCCCAGATCAGCGCGAGCTGCAGCATCCGCCCGCGGTACGGCGAGCGCCAGATGCGCGCGAACGGCTGCGCGCCCTCGAGCTCCCGCGCGGCCGCCGCCTGCTCGAACCGCGCCGTCTCGCGCAGCCCGCGCCGCGCCACCGCCATGATCACGAGCGGAATGCCGCCGACGAAATAGACGCTCCGCCAGCCGTACGGGGTCGAGAGGAGCAGCGGCACGATCCCGGCGCACACGATGGATCCAAGGCTGGAGAACGCCTGGATGACGCCGATCACCATCCCGCGCCTGTCGCTCGGGTACTCCTCGGCCGCGTACACCGTGCTGACCGCCCACTCGCCGATGAGGAAGATGCGCGCCAGCAGCTGGCAGACAGCGAACACATAGACGTTCGGCGCTAGCCCCGTGAGCACGGAGAAGAGCGTGTATCCCGCGATGGTGACCGTGAGCACCCGCCGCCGGCCCCACTCGTCCGCCTTGCGCACGAGCAGGTAGGCGACCATCGTCCCCGAGTTGATGACCCCGACGAGGAGCCCCTCGTGGCGCGCCGCGAGGCCCATCTCCGCGCCGAAGTTCGGCAGGATCTGCGTGAGCGCGAGGAAGTCGTACCCCTCGAAGAACGAGGCCACGCTCAGGAACCAGAACAGCCGCCGCTGGTACGGCGTGAACGGCGTCTTCTGGTGCGGGGCAGCTGTCGTCATGTCGCCTGTTCCCTCCGCCCGAGCGGGCGCTCGTAGACGCGATAACGCCGGTAAGGCACGCACCCGGCCGACTCCACGATGTGCCGCATCGGCGCGTTGTCCTCGTGGATCAGCGAGGCCTCGAGCCGCTCGTACCCCGCCGCCCGCAGGCCGTCGACGACGTGCTGCACGAGCAGCGCGTAGAGGCCCGTCGACCTGTACGCCGGCACGACGCCGATCAGCTTGAAGCTCGCCGTCCGGACGCGGCGCAGCGCCGCCGCCGCGCGCGCCCACCCGAGCGGCCACAGCCGCCCGCGCGCCGCCGCGAACGCCTCGTTCAGCTCGGGGAGGCACACGGCGAACGCCGCGGGCTCGCCGCGCACGGTCGCGATCTGCAGGAGGCGCGGGTTCGCGAGCGCCACGAAAGCGCGCCCGAGGTTCAAGAACTCCGCGCGCGACATCGGGACGACCTCCGGCACGCCGCGGTACGCCTCGGTGAAGACCGCGTGGGCGATCGCCATGTCGCGCGAGAGGCGGTGGACCGCCACGCGGCGCACCTCCAGGCCAGGGATGCGCACGGACGCGGCCTTCTGGCGCAGGGCCTCGGGGAGCTCCCGCCGGCGCCCCGCCGAGTCGAAGAGCGGGGTGTCGTAGGCGAGCATGTCGTAGCGCTTCGAGAACCCCTCGGCCTCGATGAGCTCGCGGTAGTACGGCGGGTGGTGGCCGGCGAGCATCGGCGGCCGGGACTCGTACCCTTCGATCAGGAGCCCGATGTCCTCCACCCGCGTGACGTTGCGCGGGCCCCGCAGCGACGTCGCGCCGAGCGCCCGCGCGCGCTCGCTCACCGCGCCGAAGAGCGCCCGCGCCGCCTCCGGGTCGCGCTCGCACTCGAAGAAGCCGAAGAACGCCGCGCGCTCGCCGCTGTGGCGGTCGTGCCCCTCGTCGAGGAGGAGCGAGAGGCTCCCGACCGTCTCGCGCCCGCGCCGCGCCCGGAAGAAGCGCAGGCTCGCGCCGCGGAAGAAGGGGTTCTTCGGGTCGATGCGCCGCAGGACCAGCGGGCGGAGCGGCGGCACGTAGGCGGGGTCGGCCGCGTGGAGGCGGAGCGGCAGATCGAGGATGTCGGCGAGCTCAGCGCCGCCCCTCGCCTCCTCGATCGCGATCGACATCGAGGCTCAGTACCCCGCGAGCCGCTTCAGCCGGAAATAAAGCGGTGTGGGGCTGTCCTCGTGCTTCTCCTTGAACGGCCCGCTCATGAGCGGCAGGTACATCACGCGCCGCTGGCTCGCGTCGCCCGTGGCCGTGGCCTGCGCGACGCGGTGCCAGATGCGGCCGTCGTGGATGGTGAGATCCCCCGCCTCGGCCTCGAGCGCGTACTCGCCGGGGTCGGGCCGGTGGTCGAGGAAATACGCCTTGCGGGTGACCATCTCGAACAGGCCCTGGCGGTGCGACGAAGGGATCAGCCGCACGCCGCCCTTCGAGAGGGGCGAGTCGTCGAGGTAGAAGCCGACGTTGAGGTAGCGGCGCGGCTTCTCGAGATAGAAGACGTCGCGCAAGCTGTCCGTGTGCCAGCCGAGGCGCTGGTACGTCGACCCCGGCTCGTGGCGGTAATGGTTGATCACGAGCCCGTCGCGCTCCCGCTCGCCGATCCGGTAGCCAGGCCCGGCCACGTCGAGGATCGCGCCGAAGCGCGGATCGCGCAGGAAGGCGCGGAGCCGCTCGCCGAAGAGCGACGCGAACACCATGCGCTGGATGTAGCGCGACCCGTCCTTCCTCGTGCCGAGGATCAGCGGGACGCCGTGGATGTGCGTCCTGCCCTCGGCGACGAGCCGGCGGTCGATGTCCTCCACCTCCTCGACGAGCGAGCGCACCACGTCGCGGCCGGCGAAGCCCTTGAAGCGGATGAACCCGTACGTGTCGAGGAAGTCCCGCTGCTCGGCCGTGAGCGCGCCGCCGAGCGTGAAGTCCGGCAGCCGGAGCTGCTGGTCGACCGGTGGCGAGCCGGCGCTCGCGGGCGGTGCGGCACGGGGCGTATCGCGCGGGGCGTTCACGAGGGATCTCCTCGCCGCTCCCTAGCGCAGCCGGACCGCGGCGGGAACAACCGCCCCGCGGGAGCGCGCCGGCGCGAAGTCTGCGCCTCGGCGCGCACGGGCTGCGCGCGCGGCGCCGCCTCGCGCTCGGCGAGGCCTCGGGGCGGCGCCCCCGGCCCGCGCCGACAAGCCGCCTCCCCCGCCTCCCTATCGTTCATCGCACTGTCATCGCGCTCATCTCACGTTCCGCCCAGGTCGTGGCACCTGCCTTGCAAACGCGGCGCGCGACCGATGATGCGTCAGCCGGACCGAGAAGCGGAAGGGGAACCGCGCAGCGCACCGCTCGAGCCCGCCGTCCGGGAGCGACAGCGCGGCGAGCGCCGCTGGACACGGGGCCTGCCGCTCGTGCTCTGCGTCGCGCTCGGGGCGGCCGCCGGGCTCGGCGGTTACACCTTCGTCTACGCGAAGGGCGCGTCATACCTGCAGAACGACCCGTCGGCGTGCGCCAACTGCCATATCATGAACGAGCAGTTCGACGGCTGGCAACGCTCGAGCCACCGCGCGGTGGCAGGGTGCAACGACTGCCACGCTCCGCACACCTTCCTGGGCAAATATGCCACGAAGGCGACCAACGGGTTCTGGCACTCGTTCGCCTTCACCTCGGGCCGCTTCCCGGACCCGATCCGGATCAAGCCAGGCAACCTCCGCGTCACGGAGGAGGCCTGTCGCGGGTGTCACGGCGACATCGTGCACGCGATCGACAGCGAGCACCGCGGCGCGCCCCGGCTCTCGTGCGTGCGCTGCCATGAATCGGTGGGCCACCTGCACTGAGCCGCGCCCGCCGCTCGAAGGATGGATTACGATGACGGAGCCCAGGGACGAAGGATCCACGACCAAGAGCCCGCGGCGGCCGGCGCTCCGGCGCTACCTGCCGCTCATCGCGATCGGCGCGGCGGCCGCGACCGCCGGGATCGCCGCGCTGCTCGTCAACATCTTCGAGCACAAGCAGGAGGCGAAGAACCCATTCTATCGCGTCGTCGAGCTTGACGATACGATAGAGGACCCGGCGGTCTGGGGGAAGAACTTCCCCATCCAGTACGACGGCTACCGGCGCACCGTCGACCAGAAGCGCACGCGCTTCGGCGGGAGCGAGGCGGTGCCGCGCACGCCCACCCAGGCCGATCCGCGCAGCGTCGTGGCGCAGTCGAAGCTCGAGGAGGACGGGCGGCTGAAGACGATGTGGGCCGGCTACGCGTTCTCGCGCGACTTCCGCGAGGAGCGCGGGCACGCCCACATGCTCGAGGATCAGGTCTACACCGAGCGGCAGGTCGCGACGAAGCAGCCGGGCACGTGCATCCACTGCCACGCGTCGGTGTACGTGCCCTACAAGAAGCTCGGCGGCGGCGACCTCATGCGCGGGTGGGAGGCCATGAACCAGATGCCCTTCCCCGAGGCGCGCAAGCTCGTGACGCACCCGGTCTCGTGCATCGACTGCCACGATCCGCAGTCGATGCAGCTCCGGGTGACGCGGCCCGGCTTCCTCGAGGGGATCCGCGCGCTCAAGGCGTCGATGGGCGAGAAGGACTACGACGTCAACACGATGGCCACGCGCCAGGAGATGCGCTCCTACGTCTGCGGCCAGTGCCACGTGGAGTACTACTTCAAGGGCCCGGAGAAGCGCCTCGTGTACCCGTGGGCGAAGGGGATCAAGGTGGACGAGATCTACGCCTACTACGAGGAGACGGGGCACGCGGACTGGACGCACGCGGAGTCGGGCGCGAAGGTGCTGAAGGCGCAGCACCCCGAGTTCGAGATGTGGAACCAGGGCGTCCACGCCCGCTCCGGGGTCGCGTGCGCGGACTGCCACATGCCCTACCAGCGGGTGGGCGCGGCGAAGGTCAGCGATCACCACGTCCAGAGCCCGCTCCTCAACATCAACCGCGCGTGCCAGACGTGCCACAGGTGGCCCGAGGACGAGCTGCGGCAGCGGGTGGAGACGATCCAGGAGCGCCACTTCGAGACGCGGAGCCGCGCGCTCGACGCGGTGACCGAGCTGATCGGCGACATCCGGCGGGCGAGGGAGGCGGGCATGGCGGACGAGGCGCTCGCCGGCGCGCGGGCGGCGCAGCGGAAGTGCCAGTTCTTCGTCGACTTCGCCGAGGCCGAGAACTCGTCCGGCTTCCACGCCCCCCAGGAGGCGATGCGCATCCTCGCGTCCGCCATCGACACCTGCCGTCGCGGCCAGCTCGCGCTCCGCGACGGCGCCCCGCCCGGAGCCGCCGGAGCGCTCGCCGCGCCGGCGGGAGCCGCTGCGCCGCCGGGCTCCGCTGCGCCGAGCGCCTCCGCGGACGGTGGCGCCCACAAGTGACTGGCACTCTGGGGAGAGGTTGGCCATCGGGAAACCGTTTGCTCGGACTATCCACTTGTGTTTGATAGCCCGATGAAGCGCGCCCTTCGGATCGCCGCCGCGGCCGTGGTCCTCCTCGCGGTCCTCTTCGTCGCCCGCCTCTACCTCTCCATCCGCTTCGGCCGCCAGCCCACGGTCGATCCGACGCTCGTGGCTCGCTCGGTGCACCAGGAGCCGGCGCTCCTCGCCGAGGCAAAGGCGCTCCCGGTCGCGCGCACGTTCCCGCGATCGATCCATTTCCAGCAGAACGGGACGTTCTGCGGGCCGGCGAGCCTCGTGAACGTGCTCGCCTCGCTGGGCTCCCCGGTGGCCGATGAGTCGGCGGCGCTCGAGGGCTCCGGCCTCTGCCTCACCGGGATCTGCGTCGGCGGCCTCACCCTCGACGATCTCGCCCAGGCGGTGCGCGCCCGCGGCCGCACCGCGACCGTGCTGCGCGACCTCACCCCCGAGCAGCTCCAGCAGCACCTGCGCCGCTCGAACGATCCGGCGCGCCGCTATATCGTGAACTTCGCCCGAGCGCCCATCTTCTCTGTCGGCGGCGGGCACCACTCGCCCGTCGGCGGTTACGTGGAGGACAGGGACCTCGTCTACGTTCTCGACGTCCACGAGAGCTTCCAGCCCTGGCTCGTCGAGCGCGCGAAGCTCTTCGCCGCCATCGACACCGTGGACTCCTCGAGCGGCAAGAAGCGCGGGCTGCTGCTCATCGAGTGACGGAACGCGCGACACGGGTGGGCTCGGGCTCATCCTCCCCCTTCCGAGCGCGGCTCAGGCGGCCGGCGGCAGCGGCTCGTCTTCGGACGGCTCGTCCTCGAGGCGGGCCAGCGCTGGAACGCGGCTGGCCATCAGCGACAGAAAGAACATGGCCGCGCCCGCGAGCGCGACGAGCAGCGCGATGCCGCGACCCCGTCCCGTTCCCACGACCTGGCCCACGAGCGGGGCCAGCGCGCCGTCCGCGCGCATCAGCGGCTCGAAGACGTGCTCGGCGAGCGGCCCGGCGACCGCGGCGGCCAGCGGCAGGGTCGAGATGGCGACCATCTGCCGCACGGCGAACACCCGCCCCTGGAGCGCGGCGGGGATCTGGGTCTGCCACAGCGCCTGGCTCGAACCGCCGTAGAACGGCTGACACAGATAAAAAACGAACGCGCCCGCGGCGACGACCGGCAGCGCGCGGGACGTCGAGGCGACGGCGACCGCGACGCCACCCAGCGCGATGAACCCCAGGATCCCGTGGACCCGGCGTCGCGGCCCGCCCCAGGCGAGCATCACGACGCTGCCGACGAGCAGGCCGAGGCCGCCGAGCGTCACGACGACAGAGACGGCGCGCACCGACGCGAGCTCCATGAGCATGGGCGCCGCGAGCGCGTTGACCATGCCGACCAGGAGGTTGATCGCCGCGAAATAGCCGAGCAGCCAGCACAGACCGCGGCGCGTGCGGAGGTACGTCCAGCCGCGCGTGAGCCGGGCCCACGGGGACGCGTCGTCCGCGCGCGAGGCCGGGGGCAGCGCCGGGATGGGCACCGGCAGCAGCAGCAGGAGCCCGACGACGAAGCTCGCGCAATCGACGAGGAGCACCCCGCCGAGCCCCGCGCTCTCCAGCAGCAGCGCCGACACCATCGGCGCCGCGAGCTGCGCCACGCCGTTGCCCATCTGCGCGGCGCCCCCCGCGCGCCCGAGGTGCTCCCGGGGGACCATCTGGCTCGTCACCGCAGAGAAAGCCAGCCAGTCGAACGTCGAGAGGCACGCGCTCACGACCGAGAGCACGTACACATGGTGCACGCGCAGCTCCCCCGTGCGCTGCAGCAGCACGAGCGCCGCGGAGGTGACGAGCTCGCCGATCGCACAGCACACGAGGATGCGGCGGCGATCGACGCCGTCCACGAGCGACCCCGCGAACGGCGCGAGCAGCAGCGAGGGGATCCGCGAGAACATCATCAGCAGCGCGTACTGCGTGGCGGAGGCGCTCTGCTGGTAGACCCACACGCCGAGCGCGAAGGAGGTGAGCGCCGAGCCGAGCACCGAGAGCAACCGGCCGGCATAGAGGATCCAGAACGCTTTCAACCAACAAACCTCCGCGCGACGGCGGAGGCGCCGCGCTGCTCCGCCGAGGACCGCGCGCTCACGAGCGTCTCGAGGCGCATCGCCGAAACATGGCGGGCCGGGCCCTCCACGAACAGCGAACCACCCCACGTAGCACCACCGCGGTGGTCGTCGCAACGCACCGGCAGCCAAGCCACATCGCTTCCCTGCCGCGCACTACCATGGTAGGTTCGACTACCTATGTCCCCCGTCCGCCCTGTTCGGCGTCGGCGCGGTCATGGTCACATCATGAAGGAGCCGCGTCGTGAAGCTCAGCGTCCTTGATCATTCGCTTATCGCCAGCGGCGGCACGGCCGCCGATGCATTCCGGAACACGGTCGAGCTCGCGCGCGCCGCCGAGTCGCTCGGGTATCACCGATTCTGGCTGGCCGAGCACCACGGCTCCGGGCACTTCGCCGGGGTGGCGCCCGAGGTGATGATCGCCCGGGTGGCGTCGATGACGTCGCGTATCCGCGTCGGCTCCGGAGGGGTGCTGCTCACACATTACAGCCCGTTCAAGGTCGCCGAGGTATTCCGGCTGCTCGGAGCGATGTTCCCCGGGCGCATCGATCTCGGCATCGGTCGCTCCTCGGGGAGCTCGGACGCGATGTCGCGGGCCCTCGCGTACGGCGCGGCGAGCAAGGGCGACATCTTCCCGGAGAAGCTCGCGGATCTCATCGCCTTCATGACCGGCGCGCCGCCGGCCGCCGAGGAGCTGCGCGGCGTTCAGGTGAGGCCGGCGGTCGATGAGGTCCCCGAGATATGGTCGCTGGGGACCGGCGAGCAGAGCGCCGCCCTGGCCGCCCGCCACGGGCTCGCGTTCTGCTTTGCCCATTTCTTCAACCCGTTCAGCGGCGGGGTCTTCGCGCGCGGCTACCGGGCGCAGTTCCAGCCCTCGGGCACGCTGCCGGCGCCCCGCAGCGCGCTCGGCGTCTATGTCATCTGCGCGGACACGGCGGGCGAGGCGCGGCGGCTCGCTCGGACCAACGACCTGCTGGCGGTACGGACGCGCCGGGTGATCGACGGCCCGGTGCCGTCCGTCGAGGAGGCCGACACCTATCCTTACACTCCCGAGGATCTGCAGACGATCGAGGTCGATCGCAAGCGCCTCGTCGTCGGGGAGCCGGCAGAGGTCAAGGAGCAGCTGCTCCGCATGGTCGACGACTTCCAGGTGGACGAGCTGCTGATCACGACCATCTGCCACGATCACCGCGTTCGCCTTCGCTCCTACGAGCTGCTCGCGGATACCTTCGCGTTGCACGGCGCCGCGTGAGCGCCACAGAGGAAACCTACATGATGGATCACCAGGTGAATTCTCCTCGGGGCGATGGCCCCGCGGAGGTCAGGCAGCTGCACCGGGAGCTGTCGCCGGCGAGCGCCGCGTGGCTCGACTTCGCCGACCGCGAGCCCGACGCCCGGCAGCGCCATGGCTTCGCGCCGTTCGAGCGCTCGCCGCTCATTCATTACCCGCTGCACGCATGGCCGACGCTGGTGGACGCGCGCCGGGTGGAGCAGATGGCGGAGGCGGCGCGCGGGATGGCCCGCGCCGTCAGGTCGCTGCCGCGGCGCGTGCTCGGGGGCGACCCCGCGCGTGTGGCCGCGTTCTACGACATCGACGTGGAGCGCGCTGCGGGAGCCATCGAGGCGATGTCGCTCTCCGGCGACGCGCGCGGCGCCATCTCGCGGGGCGATTTCATCGACACCGGCGCTGGCCTGAAGTGCCTCGAGCTCAACGTCGTCGCCGCCGTCGGCGGCTGGGAGACGATGCTGCAGGCGATGGTGGTGCTCGGGGAGCCCGTGGTGCAGAGGTTCATCGCGCAGTGTGGCGTGCGGGTGAAGCCCGCGAACAGCCTGCTGGCCTTCTTCCGCAACGTGCTCGACCAGGCCCGCGGCGTCGTGCCGTGGGAGGGCGAGTGCAACATCGGCATCCTGCTCTCCGACGGCGATCTACCGCCGCAGAACGCGATGGAGATGGCGAGCGCGTTCCTGAACGGCCAGTACGCCGACTTCCTGGGCGCGCACGGGGCGCGCGGCGAGATCTTGCTCGCGTCCTATGGCCAGCTCGAGGAGGCCGAGGGGCGACTCTCCCTCCGCGGCAAGCGGCTGCACGCCCTCCTCGAGTTCAACGCGCGGGATCGCCTCAAGATCGGTGGCCCGGAGTTCGTCGCGCGCACGTGGTCGGCGCTGCGCTCGCGCTCTGTTGCCCTGTTCAACGGCCCCGCGGCCGACATCCTCGACGACAAGCGCAACCTCGCGCTCCTCTCGGAGCACCAGGACGGGGACCTGCTCGCGCCCGAGGATCGAGACGCCGCCCGCAGGTTCGTCCCCTGGACGCGCGTCGTGGCGCCCGTGGAGGTCACCCGCGGGCAAGAGCGCGTCTATCTCCCGGCGCTGCTCGCGGGCCGGCGCGAGGAGCTCGTGCTCAAGCTGGGGCGCGACTTCGGGGGAGACAGCGTGGTGATCGGGCGGAGCGCCACCACGGCGGCGTGGGACGCGGCGGTCGCCCAGGCCCTGGAGCAGCCGCGGGCGTGGGTGGTGCAGGAGCAGGTCGTGTCGCGACCCTATCATTACCTTCGAAGCGACGGCGTCGTGGCTCCCCATACCGTCATCTGGGGGCTCTTCGTGATGGGAGATCTCTTCGCGGGCAGCATGGTCCGCGTCGGCCCTGACGCCGACAGCTCGGGCGTCGTCAACGTGCAGCAGGGCGCCGCCGCGGTGGGGGTCGTCATCGAGGTGGAGTGACAGCGCAGGGGAGCGCAGGAGCGGGCGCGATCGACGGCGCCGATCCGCCTGCTCTTGGGGCCCTCATGCTTCGTTCCGGTACCGCCTGCCGGCGGTGATCTGCTCGTAGCGCCGCACCTTCGCGCGCACGCGGCCCGCGGCGATGTCGCGCACGAGCCCCGGGCCGTGCTTGGCGAGCAGCGGCCAGCTCAACCACCACAGGTTGGTCGCGATCGACGGGGCGAGCGTCTCGACGCGGTGCCACCACCCGTAGGGCAGGTAAAGGACTTCCCCCTGCTCGAGGATGAAGTCGTGATCGGGCCGGACGCCGCCGGGGAGCCGCTCCGGATCGCCGCCCTGGGGGGCGAGGTCGTCCTCGCTCATGACCGAATAGGGGTATTCGTAACGGGCGGGGTGGAGCTCTGGCGTCCGATTCGGCGCATAGAGCTGCCAGCGCTTGCGGCCCACCAGCATCGCGTGCAGGTTGTTCGCGCGGTCGTAGTGGAGCTGGGTGAAGGCGCCCCGCGGCCCGATGAAGATGAGGCGCTCCGTCACGCGGTCGCTCACCCCGAGACGGGGGAAGTCCGCGTCGGCGAGCAGCCCCGGGAGGAGCCCGAACAGATCCCTGCCGATGAGATAGCCGCCGCCGAGCCGCCCGTCGTCCGCGACGAGCGCGTCCATGTAGTCGCGCACGCGCATCATCTCGACCCTGCCGACGCGCTCCACCGAGCCGTCGGCGGAGCGATGGTACCTCAGCCACTCCACGGGGGCGCTGACGTCGCCGTGCGTCGCGCGGAACCAGTCGAAAGACCACTTGGAGCGCGCGGGCCAGGCATCGACGGCGCCCGTGAGCACGACCGGCTGTCCCCTCCGCTCGAGCTCCCGGTAAAATTCCACCCCAGGCCTCGCGGCCCTCCGCTCGATCGTGGAGCTCGCCTGCGTGTTCGCTTGCATTACTGTTCCTCTCCTTCCTATCCGGTGTCGCCCGTCAATCTGTATCGCCTGGCAACCTGTGTCGACCGTCAATCTGTGTCGCCTGTTAACCTGTGTCGGCCGTCGACCTTTTTCGGCCGTCAATTCGAGCGCATGAAGCGCCGGCAGGTCGCGAGGTTCGCCTGGAACAGTGCGCGGGAGCTGGAACGCCTCGGCCACGAGCTCCTGACCGGCGAGTCCGGGCCGCCGCGCGAGCGACAGATCGCGGAGCAGCATTCGCCGCTGCGCGCCGAGCGGCGCGCAGCACCCTGAACGGGGCGAGGGAGCCCCGGTCACATCGCGAGGAGCTGGGGCGGATGGCGGCGAGGCGAGGTGAGATGGCGCGACAGCCCGGGGCGCTGCTTCATCCGTTGGAGGAAGCCGGAGAGCCCTGCGTACGTCGCGATGGACTCGGAGAGCCCGTTATCGCAGAGCATCTCGAGCAGGCTGAAGACAGTGGTGTCCGCCACGGTGACGGAGCTGCCCACGAAGAACCCGGAGGGGTTGTTCTTGACGATCCGATCGAGCTGCTCGAGCCACCGCGGCAGCTCCTCCCCGATGACCACGGGCAGGAGCTCGGCGAGCTTCGCTGGCTCGGCGCCCACGAGGGCGCGGGCGCGGTCGACCGCCTCTTCCACGGCCTCGATGATCTCGTCACATGCGGTTGCCTCGAGCGCGTCACGGCCGTAGAGGCCGGTCTTGCGCGCGATGTGCCGCAGGATCGCGCCGCTCTGGACCATGCGCGCCCCGCCAGGCTCCTCCCAGAGCGGGAGCTTTCCGAACGCCAGCTTGCCGGCGGCCTTGAGCTCGAGGAACCGCGGTGGCTTCTCCGTCATGTGCCAGGGACCGACGTCGACCTCCTCGTAGTCGATACCCGCCTCGGCGAGAAGGAGCCTTATTTTTTCTGCACGACCACGACCGGTGAAGTAAGTGAGGCGCGGGATCGATTCCATGACGATGCTCGGCGTGATGTTGAGGGAGGAGCTCCGCCTAGCGCGACCAGGTGCCCGTGATGAAGCACCGACCCCACGTGGTGAGGTGCTCCCATGTGTTCGCGGTGAGCACACAATGCATGCGTGTTCCCACCATGTACGCTGGGTACATCAAACGCGGGACCGCGTAAAGGCAAAATCGGACACGCGCGTGATCGGGTTCACCGTTTTTTCGCGGTGAGAGCACGCTTGTGACGCCGTCTTCGGTCTCGACATGTCTTGACGCGGCGATCTGTTACGTCGGGGGTACCTCGGAGGCGCTCTGCCTGGCGCGGGGGAGCGCCTGCGGCCGAGCGGCCAAGCTTGCTCGGGGACGTCATCGACGCTGGTGCGTCGGGGTGGGGCCGTGCCCCGTTGACGCGTGGAGCCTGGATGGTAGCGGTACCCCCGGTGAGCACCGATGATCGAGCCCTTGCATTGATTTCGCCACCGGACGCCCTGGCTTCCTCGGAGCCTCCTTCCCCCGCAGCTCGCAGCGCTCCGGCGTCTGCCCTCGACCACCTCGTTCCGCTGCCTGGCGGCACATTCGGGGTCTGGCCGTGGGCCTGTCTGCGCGGGGCCGGGTTCGCTTCGGATGCGGTCCTGTCGCTCGCGGCTCCCGCGACGGCGGCGCTCCTGGACGCCTCGCCGAAAGAGAAGGGGGACGACCCGGCGCTGCGCGCCTGCTTTGACGACGAGCTGCTGCGGATCCGGGGCTACCTGCGCGGCGTCGCGCAGGACGAGCGCTTCCGGGAGGCGGTGCTCTGGCAGAACCGCGGCGCGTTCAAGACCGGCGTCGAGGGCCTGGCGTCCAGGCCGCTCGAGCCGACCGCCAACAAGAAGGTGAGGCAGCGGGAGCGGCTGGTCACGCTGTACCTGCAGCGATACTGCACGAAGAACGACACGATCGGCTTCTTCGGGCCCGTGGGCTGGGCGCGCATCGGGACGGGGACCGAGGCGCTGACGCTCGATCCCGGCGAGGCGCTCATCGAGGAGCGCCGCGTGCACTTCGAGACCTGGTGCATCGATGCGCTCGCGGAGGCGCTCTGCGCTGAGCCGGCGCTGCGGCGCTGGGCGCCGCCCCGGCTGCTGCCCTACCTGCGGCTCGACGGCGGCGTGCTCCACGCACCGGGGATGCCGCCCTCGCCCCTGCCTCCGGCGCACGCCGCGCTCCTCTGCGCCTGCGACGGCGTGACCCCGGCGATGACGATCGCGGCGCGCCTCTCCGCGGGGCCGTCGCGCGCGTTCGCCAGCGAGGAGGAGGCGCTCGCCGCGCTGGAAGCGGCGCGCGCGATGGGCGCGGTCACCTGGGGCTGGGAGGTGGCGCTCGGGACGTGGCCGGAGCGTGAGCTGGCGCGTGCTTTCGAGCGGATCGGGGACCCCGCGCTGCGCGAGCGCGCCGAGGGCGCGCTGTCGCGCCTCGTCGAGGCGCGGGCCGAGGTGAGCCGCGCGGCGGGGGATGCGAGGGCCCTCGATGTCGCCCTCGGGCGCCTCGACGAGACGTTCCACGGGATGACGGGCGCGTCGCCGACCCGCGCCGCGGGGCGCGCCTATGCGGGCCGGACGCTGGTCTACGAAGACTGTCGGCGGTCCGCCCAGGTGACCCTCGGCGCGCCCCTGCTCGACCGGCTGGGGCCGCCGCTGTCGCTGGTCCTCTCGAGCGCGCGCTGGTTCGCCGCGGAGATCGTCCGCGGCTACCGCGAGGCGCTGGTGCGCCTGTTCGAGAGCGTCCGCCGTCCGGGTGAGGACGCGGTGGAGCTGTCGACCCTCCAGCGCGCGTTCCTCGACAGCGGTCCGGAGCTCGTCGCGAAGGGCGGGCGGGGACCGCTCATCGTGCAGCAGGCGAGGCGTGAGCTCGATCGGCGCTGGGCCGAGATCCTCGACCTGCCGGCGGAGGCGACGCGCGTCGAGCGCACGGTCGAGGCGCTGCGGCCGCGGGTGCGCGAGGCGTTCGGCGAGCCCGTGCCCGGCGCGTGGGCGGCGCGGTACCTCGCGCCGGACGTGATGATCTCGGGCGCGGACGTCGACGCCATCCGGCGCGGCGAGGTGACGTTCGTCCTCGGCGAGATCCACCTCTCCAACACGCTCTCCTCGTTGTTCGTGGACGCGCACCCGGCGCCGGAGCAGCTGCTGGCCATGGTGGACCGAGAGCGGGCGGGGAAGGTCGTCGTGCCCGTCTTCACGAAGGACAGCTGGCCCCAGCGCACGCGCCCCTGCCTGTTCCCGTCCGACGCGTACCACTACGCCTTCTCGTCCGAGCCCTCGCCGGCGCCCGCGGAGCGCACGGTACGGATGGCGGACTTCGTCGTGGTGCGCGCGGGCGATGGCCTCGAGGTGCGCCACCGAGCAGGCTCACCGCGGTTCGAGCTCATGGAGTTCATGGGCGTGCTCACGACCTCGATCGCCGCGAGCGCGTTCGATCTGGCCCCCGCGATGGATCACAGTCCCCGGATCACGGTGGGCGACGTGGTCATCGCCAGAGAGAGCTGGCGTGTCGCCCCCGACAGGATCCCCTTCGTGGACATCGACGATCCGCTCGCGCGCTGGGTCGAGGCGCGGCGCTTCCAGCGGCGCCTGGGGTTGCCGCGGTTCGCCTTCATCCGGACGCCCGCCGAGCGCAAGCCCTGCTACGTCGACTTCGACAGCCCGGTCCTCGTCGAGCTCATGGCCAAGCTGGTGAGGCAGAGCGTCGAGGCGGGGGCGGCGGGGCCGATCCGGCTCAGCGAGATGCTGCCGTCGTTCGACGAGCTGTGGCTCGTCGATCGTGAGGGCAAGGCGTACACGAGCGAGCTGCGCTGCGTCGTCTACGATCCTACGGGGCTCGCCGGCGACGGCGCGTCGTCGCCGCCAGGCCTCGGGTGACGTAAGCTGGGACGATGCTCCGACCGATCACGGGCTATCACCAGGACGACGCGAGCGACTGGGTGGCGGAGCTGAGCTGCGGTCACGGTCAGCACGTCCGGCACAAGCCACCCTTCCTCACGAGGCCCTGGGTGATCACCCCCGAGGGCCGCGCGTCGATGCTCGGCACCGAGCTCGATTGCGCCCGCTGCGATCGGCTCGAGCTGCCCGACGGGCTGGTCGCGTACAAGCGAACGGCGGAGTTCGACGAGGGCACGATCCCCGGCGGCCTGCGGAGGGACCATGCGACCAAGCCCGGCGTGTGGGGCGTCATCCACGTGGTCTCGGGGCGGCTCCGCTATCGTATCGATGGGCTTGGCGGGCAAGATCACGTGTTGAGCCCGGAGGCCCCGGGGATCGTGGTGCCAGAGGTGCTGCACCACGTCGACCCCGAGGGTCCGGTGAGGTTCTTCGTGGAGTTTCGCCGCAAGGGCGGGTGACCCGACCGGTCGGATGCGCCTCCCGTCGAGGTCGCGACCTGGATCGGGCCGCCTTGCGGCTCGACCTCGATCAGCACCTCTTCTCCCGGGAACGCGAGCCCGTGCGACCCGACAGGCTGGACCATCATTCGATAGCTCCAGACGAGCATGCCTGTGAGCTGCCATGCATCCACCGCTGGATGAAGTGAGTCAGCGCCGGCCTCATCGTGAGATAGTTCTTGGCTCCTCGAGGTGAGATCCGTAGGGTGGCGCCAAAAGGGGAAGACAACATGGCGATACGCCTTCATCGCTCCTGGGCCACCGCCGCGGGACGCGCGGCCTTTGCGCTGTTCTCGGCCTCGTGCGCCGCCGGGGACCCGACCGCGCCGGCGACTCAAGAGGTCCACGTCTCGCTCGTGGACAAGGACACCGTCACGACGTTCTTGAACCGCCTCGCCACGCCGGACGGCCAGGTCGTCGCGACCCGCGCCGCCGTCGACGGCGCCCGGCAGAGCGTCGCGCTCACGGAAGAGCGCGACGCCCCGCTGCACCTCGTCGAGGGGCCGCTGCCCGACGCGCCGCTCCCGGGAGAGCGCGCGCGCGTCGGCGGGTTCGCCGTCGTCGCCGTCCCCGCCGGGCGCGACCCGCACGACTGGCTCGGCTCGCGCCGCTACCACGCGGAGCCGATCGCGGAGCGCGAGGTCGCCGTGTCGAGCGCGCCGAGAGGGCAGCGCGCCGGCGCTCCGCCGGACAAGCGCGCGACGCTCGACGGCGAGGCGCCCGACATCGCCATCGACGCCGGGTTCCTCGAGGCGCGCCTCGGAGAGCTCTCCGGCGCCACGCCCGTGACCGTCGGCGGCCGCACGGTCGTCCTCCGCGAGCGCGGCTCCGAGAGCGGGCGCTCCCTCGCCCGCGCCTGGCTGCGCCAGCAGTACGACGCCCTCGGGTTCACCGTCCGGGAGCACACCTATCGAAGCGGCTGGAGCCAGGGAGTCAACGTGATCGCGGAGAGGCCCGGGCCCGACCCGTCACGCGTCCTCATCATCTCGGCCCACTACGACTCGGTCAGCAACGCCGGCGCGGACGACGACGGCTCAGGGATCGTCTCGTCGCTCGCCATCGCCCGCGCGCTGAAGGACGCGCCGCTGCGCGTCGGGCTCCGCTTCGTCGCCTTCGATCAGGAAGAGACAGGCCTCCTCGGCTCGAAGGCGTACGCCCAGCAGCTCGAGCGCGACGGGCAGCTGGCGCAGGTCGTCGGCGTGCTCGACCTCGAGATGACCGGATACGACTCGAACGACGACGGGCGCTATCACGCCATCCACTGCAACGAGAACACATCGGCCGATCTGGCCGCCTCGGTCGAGTCCGCCGCGGCGCGCGCCGCGCTCGGCCTGGTCCGGGCGGAGGCCTGCACGAACCGCAGCGATCACGCCGCGTTCTGGCGCTACGGGGTGCCGTCGGTCGCCGTGGCGCAGGACTTCTTCGGCGACGACGGCAACCCCTGCTACCACGAGCGCTGCGACAGGGTCGATCGCCTCAACTGGGACTACATGCGGCGGCTGACCCAGGCCGTCGGGGTCGCGGCGGCGGGCATCGTGCTCGAGTGACGAGCTGACGCCGCGCCAGCGTGCTCCCGGTGCTGACCCGATGACGAAGCGGCGAGACGGGCTCGACGACACGGATGCTCACATGAATCCTCGCCAGGGCTGCGCGAGGCGATCTGCCACACATGGTGCGATCTCGCAGGCGCCGTAGAGGCCTGGCGCGGCGCCGCGGTCTGTGATTTCAGTGGATCACGATGAGGGTACAGGCAGGCGACGTCCGGCTGTTCTTCGATGTGGAAGGGTCAAAGCTCGTCCCCGAGGGCTCGGTGATGCGCGAGCGCCCCACGGTGCTCCTGCTGCACGGCGGGCCGGGCGTCGATCATACAGAGTTCCTCTCCTTCGGCCCGGCGCTCGCCGAGGTGGCGCAGGTCGTCTACCTCGACCACCGCGGCTGCGGGCGCAGCGACCGCAGCGGGCCCGAGCGGTGGAACCTCGAGACGTGGGCGGAGGACGTGCGGGCGTTCTGCGACGCGCTCGAGATCCGGCGGCCCGTGGTGCTCGGACACTCGTTCGGGGGCATGGTGGCCCAGGCGTACGCGGCGCGATACCCGGATCACCCCGGGAAGCTCATCCTGTCGAGCACGACGGCCAGGCTCCGCCTGGATCGCATGCTGCCCGTCTTCGCGCGGCTCGGGGGCGCGGAGGCGGCCGACATCGCGCGCCGGTTCTACGCGGACCCGATGCCCAATTTCAACGAGTACATCCGGGTCTGCCTCCCGCTCTACCGCCAGTCTCCGGGGGACGAAGGCGCGCTCCAGCGCGCGGTCATCCACCTCGACGTGGGCGGCCACTTCGTGGCGGGCGAGATGCAGACGTACGATCTGCGCGCGGAGCTCGCGCGCGTCCGGTGCCCGACCCTCGTGCTGTCCGGCGATCTCGACCCGTTCGCGACGGTCGAGGACGCGCGCGAGCTCGTGGCGGCGTTGCCCCGGGAGCTCGTGCAGGCGCGGCCCTTCCCCCGGGCGGGGCACGCGGTGCTCGACGACGCGCGCGCGGAGGCGCTCGCAGCGGTCCGGGAGTTCCTGAGCGCGCCCTGAGCGACAGCAGCCAGGAAGCCAGGACGCCGGGGCTGCGAGGCTGCGATGAGGCCCGCCTCGCGCCGCGTCGCCCTGCGCGCGCGGTGGCCAGTGGACGGCAGCTCCGCGCGCGGGGAGCCTCGGGCGCCCCGTGCAGGGCACAAAAAAACAGAGCGCCCATTCGACGGCGGGGGGGGAAGCCGTCACGGGCGCTCTGCTTTACGTGATTAGCAGGATGCAGGCCAGGGCCATCCCTGCATGTTTCCAGGGGTTATCCCCAGTGGAGCGCCTTACGTCTTTCAATCCTGCGATCGGTGCTTGCAGACCTGGCATCTCAGCGGCACGTCGGGGCCTGCCCGCGACCACGCCGCGAGGCCCACGGGCTGCACAGCGCCGGCGAGGTGCAGGCGTGCCGGCGTCGGGCCCGCGTCAGCCGGCGAGCCCCGGCGCCGCGGCGACGCCTGGCCGGCGCGCGTACAGGATGAGGTGCTCGTACGCGATCGTCGCCGCGGCCAGCGCCGTGATGCCCGCGGCGTCGTAGGCCGGCGCGACCTCGACGACGTCCATGCCGACCACGTCGATGCCCGCGATCCCGCGCAGGATCTCGATCGCCGTCGCGGTGCTGATCCCGCCGCAGACGGGGGTGCCCGTGCCCGGCGCGAAGCTGGGGTCAAGGCAGTCCACGTCGAACGTCACATAGACCTTGCGCCCCGCGACCGCCTCCCGGACGCGCTGGATCACGGCGGCGGCGCCGTTGCGGTGAACCCAGGGAGCGTCGAGGATCTGGAAGCCACAGGGATCCGGGTTGTAGGTGCGGATCCCGATCTGCACCGAGCGGGCCGGATCGACGATGCCCTCCCGGGCGGCCTGGAAGAACATCGTGCCGTGATCGATCCTCCCGGCCTCGTCGTCGTGGCTCCACGTGTCCGGGTGGGCGTCGAAGTGGATCAGCGAGAGCGTGCCGTGCTGCCGGTGAAGGGCCCTCAGCACGGGCAACGTGACGAAGTGGTCGCCGCCGATCGACAGCGGCGCGGCCCCGCCGCGGAGGATCCCCGCGATGTGCGCCTCGATCGCGGCGGGGACCTCCATCGGCCGGCCGAGATCCCACTGGCAGTCGCCGTAGTCGACGACGGCGAGCTGCTCGAGCGGGTCGAACTCGCAGCCATACGGGCGGTCCCAGGCGAGCAGGGCAGACGCCTCGCGCACGGCGCGGGGGCCGAAGCGCGCCCCGGGGCGGTGGCACGTCGCCGTGTCGAGCGGGAGCCCCGTGACCGCGACGTCCACCCCCGTCAGATCCCGCGAGTACTTGCGGCGCAGGAACGAGAGCGCGCCCGCGTACATCGGCTCGGACGAGGCGCCCGTGAGGGACTGTGCCGTGAACGCATGATCGCCGCGGGTGCTATTCGCCATCTCGCCTCCGTCCCCTCCTCGGGTGACCGCTCACCGACAGACACCATGAGCCCGCGCGGTGGAGCCCGGACCTCCCGCGAGCGCCGGGCGCGCCGCGCGGGCAGCGCCGGCATCCCCGCGCCGGCGACCACCCGAGTCCTGCCGGCGGCGCATCGCCAGGGCCCGCGAGCCCCATCCGCAGACGCGCGCCGCTGCCGGCCCCCGGGTCCCGAGGGGAGGCGGACACCTGGCCACAAAGGACAAAAAAAAGAGCGCCCATTCGACGGCGGGGGGGGAAGCCGTCACGGGCGCTCTGCTCCAGGTATTTTGCAGGATGTGGGCCAGGGCGATCGCCGCAGATTCCTGGGGGTTAGCCCTAGGTGAATGCACCGATGCCTTTCACTCCTGAGATCGGGCTTGCAATCATGGCAGCTCGGCGGCTCGCGCCGCGGACCGGACCCGGCGCCAGCGGGCGAGCGCAGCCGGCGGCCGCGGGTGCCGTGGGCGAGGGGGGCGGCCGCGGAGCGACCCGCAGCCGGGAGACCGGGGCGCCGAGGGCCCTGCCCCGCCCGCCCTGTCATCTCCCGGGCCGGGTGAACCGGCTTATCGCGGCGGCGAGCGACTGGAAGATGGCGATGCCTTGCAGCTCGATCCCGAGCTCGACCATGCGCTGCGCCATCCTGGGCCCCACGCCGACGAGGCTCACGCGCGCCCCGAGCAGCCGCGTCGCCTGCGCCGTCTGCGCGAGCGCCGCCGCCGTCGCCTCGTCGACGAGCGGCACGCCCGTCAGGTCCAGCAGCACCCACCGGGCGCCCTCACGCGCCACGCCCGCGAGCACCGCCTCCAGGATCTGCTGCGCCCGCGCCGCGTCGATCGCCCCGATCAGCGAGATGAGCAGCACACCCGGCAACAGCGGGATCACCGGACAGCCGAGCTCCCGCACCGTGCTCGACAGCGCGCGCTCGCGCTCGTACGCCGCGGCCAGCATGTCGCGCTCCGCGTGCAGCGCGGCCTCCATGTCGTGGTGCTCGAACGCCGCGACGAGGAGCGATAGCCACATGGCCAGCGGCTGGAGGTTGTCCGTGAAGCTCTCCGTGTGCAGCCCTCCCAGCACCAGCGTGCCCCAGTCGCGCCGCTCGTTCGCGATCGGGACCATCACGAGATAGCCGCTCGGCTCGTCCGGTGAAGCGGCCTCCATCAGCTCGGGCGGCGGAAAGAGCGCGGCCTCGCACCGGCGCCCCACGAGCGCGGCGAGGCCCGGATCGTCGGCGCGCACGGCGTCGATGATGAGCTCCGGCCCGTCCCGGCCCGCGTCCTTCGCCCACAGCGCGATGCACGCCACGCGCACGGTGGTGTGCCGCAGCCACCCGAGGCGATCGTCGTTCCAGATCTGCTTCGACGTGAGCAGCCCGCTCATGTCCATGTTGGCGCGGACGAGCCGCTCGAGGCTCCTCACGCCGCGCCGCTCCCACGCCATGAGCGCCCGCTGCTGCGCGAGACGCACGCTGTTGAGGAAGGCCTCCGTCCGACCCGCGGCCTCCGGCGCCGGCGCGCCGGCGAGCTGCCGCGCGGCGGCCGCCTCGACCTGCTGTAGCACCGCGAGGAGGGCCTCGACCCTGTCGTTGCGCGCCACAGCGGCGGCGAAGGCGCGCTCGAGCGCCGCCAGCTCCGGCGGCTCCGCCCCGGTGAGCGCCGCGCCGAGGCCGCGCGCGACCACCTCGGCCTCGGGCCAGACGAGGGGCGCCTCGCCGGGCGACACGAGCGCTGGCCCCTCGAGGGCGCGGTTCATGTGCCAGCACAGCTCGCGCTGCCAGTCGCCCCGCTGCCCGAGCTCCGGCGGGGGCGGGCCCGCTGCACCCCGACCGCTGCCGCACGAGCGCCGCACCACCAGCTCGGCGGGGACGCGGGTCACGAGCTGCGACGGGACGCCGCGGTCGATCTGCTCGATGAGCCGCTCGACCGCCACCCTCCCGAGGAGCTCGGGGTTCTGCCGCATCGTGGTGAGCGGCGGGTCGCAGTGCTGGGCGAGGCTGATGTCGTCGAACCCCACGACGGCGATGTCGTCGGGCACGCGGTAGCCGTGCGCCCGGATCGCGTTCAGCGCGCCTATCGCCATCTCGTCGTTGCCCGCCACGATCGCGTCGCAGAGCTTGCCGTCGCGCTCGAGCAACGTCCGGAAGCGATGCTGGGTGTACCAGATGGTACACTCGTCGAAGTACGAGAGCAGGTTGAGATCGGTGTCGAGCCCGTGCGCCCTCATGGCCTCGTCGAACGCCTCGCCCCGCTCGACGAAGTCGTCCGAGGACGATTTGCCTAGATAGGCGATGCGGCGGCGGCCGAGGCCGACGAGGTGATCGACGAGCCGGCGGATCGAATCGCGGTTCTCCGCCCGGACGACCGGGCAGCGCGCACCGAGCGCGGGCGCGCAGAAGATCACGGCCGGCTTCCCGCCGGACATCAGCTCCTCCAGGCCGTCGGTGATGTACGTCGTGATCCAGCCGGCGACCTGCTGGAGCCCTACCCCGCGTCCGTGCACCGACCGGGGCGCCCCGCAGCTCAGGAGGAGCTGGTAGCCGCGCTCTCGCGCGGCGCGGTGCATGCCAGCAAACGCAGCGCAGTTGAAGGAGTTGTCGAGGGAGACCGATACGACGCCGATCACGTTCGAGGCGCGCTGGTTGACAGGCCCTGTGCTCATCCCGATCGCGACCTCGCCCGTGCCACGATGCGAGCCTATCACCGACCTAGACCGCACGATCGGGGAACTTCGGCGCGCGAGCCGTCGCGCTCCCGCGCCACCACATCATCCCTCCAGCGCTACCTCCGGGTGAGGGCATGTACTTGCTCCGGATCCAGTCAGCCACGTTGGTAAGCAGGACACCCCGCTTCCGGTCAGCCCCGCTGGTAAGCAGGCCCATATCGGCGCCGGAGCCGCCGCGCGGGCGGGAGTCGAGGGACCGTCAGCCGCGCGACTGCGTCAGGTGGTTTATCGCGGCGGCCAGCGACTGGAAGATGGCGATGCCTTGCAGCTCGATCCCGAGCTCGACCATGCGCTGCGCCATCCTGGCCCCCACGCCGACGAGGCTCACGCGCGCCCCGAGCAGCCGCGTCGCCTGCGCCGTCTGCGCGAGCGCCGCCGCCGTCGCCTCGTCGACGAGCGGCACGCCCGTCAGGTCCAGCAGCACCCACCGGGCGCCCTCACGCGCCACGCCCGCGAGCACCGCCTCCAGGATCTGCTGCGCCCGCGCCGCATCGATCGCCCCGATCAGCGAGATCAGCAGCACACCCGGCAAGAGCGGGATCACCGGACAGCCGAGCTCCCGCACCGTGCTCGACAGCGCGCGCTCGCGCTCGTACGCCGCGGCCAGCATGTCGCGCTCCGCGTGCAGCGCGGCCTCCATGTCGTGGTGCTCGAACGCCGCGACGAGGAGCGAGACCCACATGGCCAGCGGCTGGAGGTTGTCCGTGAAGCTCTCCGTGTACAGCCCTCCCAGCACCAGCGTGCCCCAGTCGCGCCGCGCGTTCGCGATCGGGACCATCATGAGATGCCCGCCCAGCTCGTCCGGTGAAGCGGCCTCCATCAGCTCGGGCGGCGGAAAGAGCGCGGCCTCGCACCGGCGCCCCACGAGCGCGGTCAGGGCCGGATCGCTCGTGTGAACGCTGTCGATGAGGAGCTCGGACGCGGCCGGCCCCCGATCGTCCGCCCACAGCACGAGGCACCCGACACGCACGGTGGTGTGCCGCAGCCACCCGAGGCGATCGTCGTTCCAGATCTGCTTCGAGGCGAGGAGCCCGGTCATGTCCATGTTGGCGCGGACCAGCCGCTCGAGGCTCGTCACGCCGCGCCGCTCCGACGCCGCGAGGGCCCGCTGCTGCGCGAGGCGCACGCGGCCGAGGAAGGTCTCCATCCGGCCCGCGGCGTCCGGCGCCGGCGCGCCGGCGAGCTGCCGCGCGGCGGTCACCTCGACCTGGCTCACCACCGCGAGGAGGGCCTCGATCCTGTCGTTGCGCGCCACAGCGGCGGCAAAGGCGCGCTCGAGCGCTGCCAGCTCCGGCAGCTCCGCCCCGGTGATCGCCGCGCCGAGGCCCTGCGCGATCACCTCGACCTCGGGCCAGATGAGGGGCGCCTCGCCGGACAGCGAGGGCGCTCCCAGCGCGAGCACGGAGCTCAGCCGCGTGGACAGGTCGCGCTGCCAGTCGCCCCCGGGCGCTGCGAGCGCCGGCGCGAGCGGCCCGGGGTTCCACGAGGCGCTGCCGCACGAGCGCCGCACCACGAGCTCGGCGGGGACGCGGGTCACGGGCGGCGGAGGGGGGAGGCCGTCGAGCAGACCGATGAGCAGCTCGACCGCCTTCTTCCCGAGGAGCTCGGCGTTCTGCCGCATCGTGGTGAGCGGCGGGTCGCAGTGCTGGGCGATGCTGATGTCGTCGAACCCCACGACGGCGATGTCCTCGGGCACGCGGTAGCCGCGCGCCTGGATCGCGTGGATGGCCCCTATCGCCATCTCGTCGTTGCCCGCCACGATCGCGTCGCAGAACTTGCCGTCGCGATCGAGCAGCTCCCCGAGGCGCTGCTCGGTGTAGACGATCGAGCACCCGTCGAAGCAGGAGAGCCGGTTGAGATCCGTCTCGAGCCCGCCCGCGCTCAGCGCTTCTTCGAACGCCCTGCTCCGCTCGACGAAGTCGTCCGAGGACCGCTTGCCGATGAAGGCGATCCGACGGTGGCCGAGGCCGACGAGGTGCTGGACGAGCCGGTGAATCGAATCGCGGTTCTCCGCCCGGACGACCGGGCAGCGCTCGCCGAGCGCGGGCGCGCAGAAGATCACGGCCGGCTTCCCGCCCGAGAGCAGCTCTTCCAGGCCGTCGGTGGTGTACATCGCGATCCAGCCGGCGAACTGGTGGAGCCCCAGCCTGCGCTCGGCGACGCTCCGGGGCGACCCGTAGTGCACGAGGAGCTGGTAGCCGCGCGCCCGCGCGGCGCGGTGCATGCCACCGAAAACGACGGCATTGAAGGAGTTGTCGCAGAAGAGCGACGCCACGCCGATCACGTTCGAGGTGCGCTGGCTGACAGCCCCCGTCTTCATCCCGGTCGACATGCCCCCCATGAGCGGGCGAGCCTATCACCGGACTCGACAGTGCGAGCAGCGAACTTCACCGGGAGCGATCGGGCTCTCTCGGCGGGTCGCGCGCTCCGGCGCGACGCTCCCCGGGTGCGCGCGTGCGGATGGTCCTGCACGGGCATGCGAGCGCGGCCGGCGCCGCCGGCGCCTCCCTCGGGCGGCCGCGCGCGGCGCAGTCAGGTGCCTTGACGAGCGTGCCCGACGGAGGGAGCCGGACCGAGGCAGCCGCAGCCGCACTCGTTCACGAACTGCGTCTGGCTCTCCGCGCAGATGAAGTCGATGAGGTGGCACTCCTCGATATCGTGGGAGACATAGCGCACGCCCGGATCGCCCGGGTCCGGGCAGGCCGGCGCCTCGGGGCTGATACAGCCGCACCCGCACTCGTTGACGAACATCGTGTCGGGCGGCGAGCACGCGAAATCGAGGAGCTCGCACTCCCGCAGATCGCGCGACACGTAATGGACCGCCGGATCGCTCGGGTCCGGACAGGCCGGCGCCTCGGGGCCAATGCAGCCGCACCCGCACTCGCTGAAGAAGTGCGTCTGCGACGGCGAGCACGCGTAATCGATGGCCTCGCACGCCCGCGGATCGCGCGACATGTAATGGACCTCCGGGTCGCTCGGGTCCGGGCAGGCCGGCGCCTCGGGGCCAACGCAGCCGCACCCGCACTCGTCGGAGAAGAGCGTCTGCGGCGGCGAGCAATCGAAGTCGATGAGGGCGCACTCGTCGGGATCGTGAGAGACATAGCGGACCTCGGGGTCGCGCGGATCAAGGCAGTCCCCGCCGCTCACCTGGGGCTGGCACCCGAGCGGGCCGAGGAGCGCGGATATCGAAAGGAACCACAAGGCATTTGCTCGCATGTTCGTCTCCATGGTCTTGTCGCAAGAGAGATGGTTCGTGAGAGCGCGCCTCCCCGTGGAGGCCCGCCAGAGGCCTCCTGGAGGGGGCCTTCAAGCTTCTCGTGGACTCAGGGAACGCCGCGCCCGAAGAGCGTCACCGCGCGGCGGGTGACCGCGGTGACCGCGGGGGAGGACGCCTCGATGAGCAGCACCTCCTCGCGCGGGCCGGACGCGCTCGGCCGGAACTCCACGCGAACGTCGAGGGGCTCGCCGGGCGCGATGACGACCGGCGCCAGACCGCCCTGCAGGGCGAGGTCGGCGGCGGGCGCGCGGAGCGCGATCGCGTCGATCGCGAGCGGCTCCGCGCAGCTGTGCTCGAGGCGGAGGGCGACGGTGGACACCTCGAAGGCCGCCGTGTCGGGCAGCTCGAGCTCCGGCTCGACATGGAAGCAGTCGGCCAGCGGGCGCGGCGCGGGCTCGAGGACGCCGTCCGCGACGACGAGATCCACCGGCGCGGAGCGGTGCTCGCCGCGCCGCGCCTGCACGCGCGCCTCGTCGCCCAGATGAAGATCCAGCGAGAGGACGAAGCTCCCGTCGGCGCCGACCTCGGCGACGGCGGGCGGCGCGGTCCCGTCGAGGTTCACCGCCCAGACGGCGTCGGCGTTCGTCGCGCTCCCCGGCCCGCCCGCGAGGTCGACCTGCCCCGTGTCGCACACCGCGCAGACGGCGCCGGTCACCTCGCCGAGCTCGGGCGCGGCCGGCGGCTCCGGGATCGGGTTCACCCCGCACCCGGCCACGCACGCCACCAGAAGAACCGCGAGCCAGCGCATCACGCCGCCAGGCTGTTCAACAGCCGTGCCAGCGCGACCGCCGGGGTTTCCGGAGAGTCCGGTCGCCTTCTTTGTACCATTCTGTTCCACTCTGTACCGATGGTACAGTCCGGCATTGCGCCAGGGGCCGTCGTCGACGGCCGCTACGACGTCGTGCGCGCGCTCGGGCGCGGCGGGCTCGGCTCGGTCTTCGAGGCGCGCGATCGCCTCTTCGAGCGCGACGTCGCGCTGAAGGCGCTGCGCCTCGGCTCGGCGAGCGCGGTCGAGGCGTTCCGGCGCGAGTTCTCGCTGCTCGCGGCCTGCGCCCACCCGCGCCTGCCACGCGCGTACGACTTCGCCCGGACCACGTCCGGCGGCGCGCCGCTCACGTACACGACGGCGGAGCTCATCCGGGGCCGGACGCTCGCGGAGCACGCCCGGGGGCGCGCCTTCCGCGCGGCCTTGCCCGTCCTGCTCGACGCGCTCGACGCGCTCGGCTGGCTCCACGGCGCGGGCATCGTCCACGGCGACTTCAAGCCCGACAACGTCCTCGTGCGCGACGACGGCGCGGGCGTGCTCATCGACCTCAGCGCGGCGCGCCGGATGCGCGCGGCCGCGGAGGACCTCTCGGGCACGGCGCGGTTCCTCGCCCCCGAGCTCCTCCAGGGCGCCACGCCGAGCGCGCGCTCCGACCTCTTCGCCGTGGGGCGCACGCTCGAGGACCTGTTCCCGCTCCTCGCCGGGGAGCCGCCCGCCGCCGCGCGCCGGCTCGCGGAGCGGCTCACCGCGGCGGATCCGGCCAGCCGGCCCTCCGGCGTCGAGGAGGTCCTCGAGACCCTCTCCGCCGGCGGGCTGCCGCGGCGCGCGCCCGCCGTGGTGAGCGAGCCGGGCGAGATCGTCGGGCGGGACCGCGAGCTCGCGGCGTTCGGCGCGGCGCTCGAGGCGCTGCTCCGGGGCGAGCGCGGGCCGCGCGCCGTGGTCGTCACCGGCGAGGAGGGCGCCGGCAAGTCGCGGCTGTTCCGCGAGCTCAAGTGGCGCGCGCAGCTCCGCGCGCCGGTCTTCGAGGGCGCGCCCCGCGGCGACGACCCGCTCCGCGCGCTGCTGCTCCGCGCGCTCGGCGGCGGGTCGCTCCCGGCCGGCGTCGACGCGCTGCTCGGGGCCCGCGGCGAGCTCGCGCGGGCGCGCGCGCCGCTCGCGCACGCTGCGCACGCTGACCGAGCAGAGCGGCCGCGCGTGCTCGCGATCGACGACGCGGACCGGCTCGGCGCGCACGACCGGGCGCTGCTCGAGGCGCTCGTGCGGTCGACCGAGCCGACCGACGCCCTCCTCTGGCTCATCGCCTCCGCCGATCGGCTCGGCGTGGGGGGCGGCGCCGTGATCGAGCTCCCGCTCGGCCCCCTCGGCGAGGGAGCGGTCCGGGTGTGGACGGCGCCGCTGGCCACGGCGGCGCGCGTGTCGGATCTCCTGCGCGCGAGCGGCGGCCGCCCGCGCGCGCTCAAGGAGCTCTGCGCCGCGCTGGCGCAGCGCCGGCTGAGCGAGGCGGAGCTCGACCGGTTCGTGGACACGACGGGCACCCCGGAGCTCTGGCGCCGGCGCGTGGCCGCGCTCGACCGCGCCGAGGCGCGCGCGCTCGCGGCGCTCGCCGTCGCCGACCCGCTCGGCCCCGACGCCGCCGCGGCGCTCGGCGTGGGGCGCGCGGCGCTCGACGCGCTCGAGGCAGCGGGGCTCGCGCGGCTCGACGGCGACGGGCACCGCCTCGGCCAGCCCGGGCAGGCGAGGGCGCTCGTGCCCTGGCTCGACGCGGGGGTCGTGCGCGAGGTGGCGCGGGCGCTGGCGGATCACCTCGCCGGCGCGGAGGAGGGGGCGCTCGCCCCGGCGCGGAGCAGCCAGCGCGCCGCGGACCGGGCGAGGGCGCTCGCCCTCGCGGGCGACCACGAGGCGGCGCGGCGGGCGCTCACCGCTTCCGAGCCGATCTTCGAGTGGGCGCCGCGCGCCTGGGTGCGCGCGGCGGACGCCGCCTGCGCGGCCATGCCGGAGGCGCGGACGCTCGTGGCCGCCGCGTCCGCCCTCGAGGCGGCGGGCGACCCGAGGCGCGCGCTGTCGCTGCTCGCGCGGGCGAGGCGCGGGGCGCGGGCGAGTCCAGAAGGCGCGCCCGCGCCGCCGCCGCCCGAGGTCGGCGCGGAGCTCTCGTACCGGGCGGCGCGCTGCTACGAGAAGCTCGGCAAGGTCGCGCGGGCGCTGCGGCAGCTCGCGCGCGCGCGCGCCCTCTCGGCCGGGGCCGTCGACGTGCGCCTCGCGAGCCTCTCCGCGCGCTGCCTCCTGCGCCTCGGCCGCTACGACGAGGCCCGGCGCGAGGCCGAGGGCGCGCTCGCCGTCGCGGAGGCCGCGGCCGCGCTCCCGGCCGGCGAGGCGGCGCCGTCGTCAGGCGCTGCGGCCTCGCCGCCGGGCGCGGCGGCCTCGGCCGCCGCGGAGCTCGCCGAGACGCTGGGCCTCGCGCTCGGGTACCTCAGCGACCAGGCCGGGGCGCTCCGCAGCCTCGCGCGCGCCGTGGCGCTGCGGCCGGCGTCGGACTCGCCCCGCGCCCGCGTCCGCACGCTCAGCTACCACGCGCTCCACGCCTACCGCGCCGGCGACACGGCCCTCTCGGCGCGCGGGTTCCAGGAGGCGCTCGACCTGGCGGAGGCGGAGGGCCTCGGCGACCTGCTCGCGACGGCCGCGCTGAACCTGGGGACGGCGCGGCACCAGCTCGGCGACTGGGGCGCGGCGCTGCGCTGCTACGAGCGCGGGCTGCGGGCGGCCGCCGCCTTCGCCAAGGAGCGGACCGAGGCGACGCTGCGCTTCAACCTCGCGAAGATCCACGCGGATATAGGCCTCCTCGAGCGGGCCGAGCTCGGCGTCGCGCGCCTCCGGGCGCCCGAGGGCGCGGAGGTGCCCGGGGAGATCGCCGCGGCGGCGCTCGGGCTCGCCGCGGAGATCGCCGCCGCGCGCGGCGCGCTCGGCGAGGCGGCGCGGCTGCTCGACGAGGCCTGCGCGGGCCACGCGGCGCGCGGCTCGAAGCGCGAGGCGTGCGAGGCGATGATCCACGCCGCGGAGGTCGCCCTGGCGGCGCGGGACCGGGCCGCGGCGGGCGCCCGGCTCGCCGAGGCCGCGGCGCTGCTCCGGGAGACCGACGCGGCGGACCTCGCGCTGCGCCGCGCGACGGCGGGCGCGGAGCTCGCGCTCGCCCTCGGCGACACGGACGCGGCCCTCGCGGAGGTGCAGCGGGGCGCGGACCTCGTGGCGAGGGTCTCGCAGCTCGAGCTCCACGCGCGGCACGAGGAGGTGTCCGCGGAGGTGCTCCGCCTGCGGTCGGCGGCGGCCCTGGCCGAGCGGCACCGCACCGCGGCGCTCGAGTGCTGGGAGCGCATCGGGAGCACGCTCCCCGCGGAGCTCGCCGAGGTCTTCTGGCGGCACCCCCGGCGAGCCGCGCTCCGGGGCGGGCCCGCGCAGCCCGCGGCCCGCATGGAGCTCGTGATGAAGCTCCTCGAGGTGAACCGGCGCCTGAGCTCGACGCTCGACGCGGAGGAGGTGCTCCGCCTCGCCATGGACGCGGCCATCGAGCTGACCGGCGCCGAGCGGGGCTTCGTGATTCTGGCGTCGCCCTCGCCGCCGCCGGTGGACGCGCGGGCGAAGGTCAGGCTCGAGGTCGCTGTCGCGCGGAACCTCGACCGCGAGCGCGTCGGCAAGAGCCAGCTCAAGTTCAGCCACGGGATCGCGAAGCGGGTGGTCGAGCGCGGGGAGGCCGTGCTCACGGTCGACGCGCTGGCCGACGAGCGGTTCCACGGGAACGCGTCCGTGCACAGCCTGCGGCTCCGGTCCATCGTGTGCGTGCCGATCCGCGCGCACGGCGCGGTGCTCGGCGCCGTCTACCTCGACAACCGGTTCCAGCGCGGCAAGTTCGCGGAGGGCGACGCGGATCTGCTCGGCGCCTTCGCGGACCAGATCGCCGTCGCGCTGCGCAACGGCAGGCTGATGGCCGAGCTCCGGGACCGGACGCGGGCGCTGGAGGAGGAGCAGCGCCGGGTCGCGGAGCTCATGCGCTCGCAGGCGGACGAGATCGAGCGGCTCTCGCACGAGCTCGAGCGGACGCGGGCCGACGCGCGCCGCGATTTCCCGGAGATCGCGGGGCGGAGCGCCCCGATGCGCGCGGTGCTCGCGCTCTGCGAGCGCGTCGCGGAGAGCGACGTGACGGTGACGGTGACGGGCGAGAGCGGCACGGGCAAGGAGCTCGTCGCGCGCGCCATCCACTCGGGCGGGCCCCGGCGCGAGGGGCCGTTCGTGGCGGTCAACTGCGCCGCGCTGCCCGAGGCGCTGCTCGAGTCGGAGCTCTTCGGCCACGTGAAGGGCGCCTTCACCGGCGCCGTCCGGGACCACGGCGGCCTGTTCCTCTCGGCGCGGGGCGGGACGCTGTTCCTCGACGAGCTCGGCGAGATGCCGGTCGCCGTGCAGGCCAAGCTGCTGCGCGCGCTCCAGGAGCGATCGATCCGCCCCGTGGGGTCGGACCGCAGCGTCCCTGTCCCCGACGTGCGGGTCGTCTGCGCGACGAACAGGGACCTGCGGGAGGAGGTCGCCCGTGGGCGCTTCCGCGAGGATCTCTATTACCGGATCAACGTCATCGAGATCCGCCTGCCGCCGCTGCGCGATCGCCCGGACGACATCCCGGCGATCGCGCAGGCGATCGTCGAGAAGCTCGCGGCGCGCCAGGGCCGCCCGGCCTTCCGGCTGTCCCGGGGCGCGCTCCGGCGGCTCGCGACGTATGGCTGGCCCGGCAACGTGAGGCAGCTCGAGAACGTCCTCGCGCGCGCTTGCGTGCTCGCGCCCGGCCCGGAGATCGGCCCGGCCGACATCCAGCTGCCGGCCGCGGCGCCCGCGCCGCGGGGCAGGTCGCGCGCCGACCACCGGGGCGCCGAGGAGGAGCGGATCCGCGCCGCGCTCGAGCTCTCCCGCTGGAACGTGTGCGAGGTGTCGCGGAGCCTCGGGATCCCGAGGACGACGCTCTACCGGAAGCTCGCGCGCTACGGGCTCCTGCGCCGCGAGTGAGCGCCGGCCTGCGCTCAGGGCGTGGGCCCGGCGCTGGCGGCTAATCCCAGACGCGCACCACCATGAGCCCCAGGTTCGATCGCTTCCCGGCGGCCACGATGCGGCCGTCGCGCTGGACGGCGACGGCGTCGAGGCGGTTGGTCGCCGGGTGGTCGTCGAGCACGACGGCCCCCGAGGCGCCGAACCCGGGGTCCTTCGTGCCGTCCGGCAGGAACCGGAGGACGGAGGCCGTCACGCCCGAGCTCGCCGTGCCCCCCGCGACGGCGCCGAGGATCTTGCCGTCGGCCTGGAGGGCGACGCCGTAGCCCCGCACATAGTGCCCCTCGCCCGCGCTCGCGCGCAGGAGGCCGGTCCCACCGAACGCCGCGTCCGCCGAGCCTTCCGCGTCGAAGCTCGCGAAGGCCCACTCGTTGACGCCGTCCAGCGCGTAGCCCACGAGGAACGTCTTCCCGTCGGGTGTGAGGGCGAGGTCGGCGTCCCGGTACGGCGCGTGGTCGAGGGTGCCGGTGCCGCCCGTCCCGTAGTCGGGATCCGGTACCCCATCCGGGTCGAACCGGGTCACCGCGAAGGTCGGTCCACCGGAAATCGACCTCGTTCCTCCGGCCACGAGCCGGTCGCCCTCGCCGACAGCGAGCCCATGAAACGGGCTCCCCTCGATCGCCACCACGCCCCCGCCGCCGAAGGCGCGATCGACGTCGCCGGTGGAAGTGAACCTCGCGACGACGCCGCGGTTGCCGGCGGCCGCGACGCCGACGGCGACGATGGCGCCGTCGCTCTGGATCGCGACGTCGAAGCCCTCCGTGTCGCTGCCAAAGGCGGGCTCGATCGTCGCGACCCCGCTCGCGCCGAAGGCCTGATCGACCCCGCCGTCCGCGTTGAACCGGACGATCGCGAGCCGATCGTTCCGTGTCCCCACCGCGAGGATGCGCCCGTCCGGCTGGAGCGCGAGCGACGCCACCGCTCCCTCCAGGCCGACGACGAGGCCCTCCGTACCGAACTCGGGATCGAGCGCGCCGCTCGGCAGGAAGCGCGCGATCCCCCATGTCTCTCCGTCGATCCCCGCGACGAGGATCTTGTCGTCCGCCTGAACGACGACGGCGCGCGCCTCATGGGCGGTCCCGCTGGAGGCGATTCCATCTCCATCGAACGACTGATCGAGCGTCCCCGGCGGGTCGGCGACGAGGAGGGAGACCGGCACCGCGCGCGCCTCCAGCCCGGGCGCGCTGGCCCGGAGCGACGGCGCGGCGCCGCCGACCGGCGCGAGCGCGTCGGCGGTCACCGTGAGGACGCCGGTCGCCTCGTCAACCGGGACCACGACCGGGCTCGCCGTGACCCCGCCCGGCAGATCCGACAGCGAGAGCTCGACGTCGCCCGCGAAGCCGTCCGAGCGCGCGACGGTGACCGTGAGCTCCGCGGAGCCGCCGCGCACGACGCGCGGCGCCGCCGGCTCGACCGAGATCGTGAAGCCTTCCTGGGCCGTCCCGCCCTCGCCGCCGGTCCCGCCGCCCGCGCCGCTGCCGCCGTGCCCGGACCCGCCGCCGCTGCCGCTCCCTCCCTCGCCTGCCGCGGCGCCGCCGTCGCCGTCGCGCGAGACCTCGTGAATGCCGAGGATGCTCTGGCAGCCGAGCGCAAAGGACGCCATGGCTGCCCCCGCCAGGCAGGCGGCGCGCGCGAATCGGACGCCTCGGATTGGCCGGATCAGCGCGCTCCTCTGCGCGGGCGGCGCGAGCGGGGAGAACATGCCAGCACGCTATCACACCGCCTCCGCGCTGGAGGCTGCCGGTGAAGCGCGAAGGGCAGACATTTCCCGATCTGGATTGGATTGAGATCCCGATAGGAGGCCAGCGCGCGTGATGGCGCGCGGCGCTCCTTGGGCGCGCCCTGCCGCTCAGAGCTCTCTCACGTCAAGGGATTCACCGTATCGAGACGCGGATGGTCGTAGACGCGCGACAGCCCGTCGATGCTGACGTGCGCCCGGCCCGACTCCTCTCCTCCGCGTCGAGGGCGGGAGCGCGCACGGACCGCGGCGCCGTGCTCCTCGCCCACCCGGCCGTGCCTCTCACCGGCAGCGCTCGGCCTGAGCCCCCGGCGGAGGGTAGTGGTCTCATTTGCCCAGAGAGAGTTCACATGAAGGCGGGAAGGCGGGAAGATCATGGAGCTTTTCTTCCCGCCCTCCCGCCTTCATGTTCAAATCCGACCACCACCCGGCGGAGGGCCGGACGCCCCGCCCCGACCACCACCCGGCGGAGGGCCGGACGCCCCGCCCCGACCGCCGCCGCGCCCGGACGGGCTGCCTCTTCGCGATGGCGGCCGCGTACTGTACATCCGTTCAATCATCTGCTAGCCGACAGGCATGCGCTCCCGCAAGGCCGCCGCCGCCGCCGTCGTCGTCGAAGAGCTGCCGCCCAACGAGGACCCCGTCGACGCGATCCCGCCCGACGACACAGCGGCGGACGAGACCTTCTCCGGCGACGGAGGGCCGCCCTCCCTCGAGCGGATCTGCATCGACTGCGGCAGCAGCGGCGGCGGCGGTCACGACGGCTGCGCGCACCGCGAGCGCGCCCGCTTCCACGCCCCGCCGCGGGCGGCGCTCGAGCTCGTAGCGCGCCTGCGCCGGGCCGCCGCCGAGCACCGGGCCGCCGCCCGCGCCCTCCGCGCCCTCGTGACCGCCGAGCACGCGCGCGGCCGCGCCGAGCTGGAGCGGGCGGAGCCGGAGCCGCCTCCCGAGCCGGAGCCACCGCAGCCCGAGGCCGCGCCGGAGCCCCCTGCACCGTACCCACCTGCCGCGGCGACGCCGGAGCCGATCGAGCCGCCGCCGGCCGTCTGCCCGCGCTGCGCCGAGCGGACCGAGGGCGAGCCGGCCGAGGCGGGGGCGCCGCCGCGCCGGCCGAAGCGCCGGGGGCGCGTGGTCCTCGAGCAGCAGGCCCTCCCCTTCGCGGGCGATCCCGAGCAGCCGCCGGCGCACGGGGCGTGAGCCCGGGCCGAGCCGCTGTGGAGGGAACCAGCCACGACGGGAGCGACGTCGCGCTGGCCCGATGTCGACGAGCCGACCCCGCACAGCCAGCGAGCGTGGGATCCGCCGCCGTTCCGGTGTACGCGCTGCTTCCATGACGAGGCACACCCGCGCGTCCATGACGCTCCTGCTCCTCTCCTCTCTGCTCCCAGCAGGCGCATGCGGCGGCGCGTCGCCTCCTGAGCTGATGAGCACCGGAGAGCGCGGCGCGTGGGCTTGCTCCTTTCCCGAGGAGGCAAAAGACATCAAGTCGGCGGTCACCGTCATCTCCGTGTATATCGGCGCCGACGGCTCCCCTCGATCGGTGCGGGTCCTCAGCGATCCAGGACACGGCTTTGGCCAGGCCGCCGCGAGGTGCGCCATGACGAAGCGATTTCGCCCGGCCCAGGACGAGCACGGGACCCCGATCGTGGCCTGGTCGCCGCCGATCACGATTCACTATACGCGGTAGTTCCGGGAACCCTGCACCTGTCTGCCGCTCTCGCCACCTGAGCGCAGCCGGTCGGCATGACACACGCGGGTGCCTCATGATAGCTGTACGCGTTTGTGACCGCGGCGCGGCGGCACGCCGGCGCCGAGGACAACCGAGGACTCTCCCACCATGTCGCTCGACAGAGCCATCGGCATCACGTGCCCCGACATCTGGGGGACGTACTTCTGCGAGCTGCTCGGCGGTATCCAGTCGGCCGCCGGGCGCTCCGGATATCGGGTGATCGCGATCAGGTCCTCCCCGCGAGAGGTCCACGAGCTGAAGCTCGCGCGCGACCAGATCGACGGGTGGATCGCGGTGATCAATCCGACCGATCTCGAGCGCTTCCTCGACGACGGCCGGCCGGTCGTGACCCTCAGCACCCACGCGAGAGACGGGCGCTGCCCCTACGTCGTGCCCGACAACCACGGGGGCGCCCTGGCGGCCGCCCGTCACCTGATCGAGCACGGGCACAGGCGGATCCTCTTCGCGGGAAACATGACCCATGAGGACATCCGACAGCGCTTCCAGGCCTACCGGGACGCGCTCGACGAGCACGGCATTCCGTTCGATCCCGGGCTCGTGGTCGAGCTCCCGAACAACGAGCGGGCGAGCGGGCGGCTCGCCGCGCAACGCCTCTTCGAGCTGGGCCTGTCCTGCAACGCGATGTTCATGGCCACCGATCAGGGGGCGCTCGGGGCGCTCGACGCCCTCACCGAGGCAGGCCTCCGCGTCCCCGAGGACGTCGCGCTCGTCGGGTTCGACGACATCGAGGCGGCCAGGTATGCCGCCCCGCCGCTGACCACCGTCCGCCAGCGGTTCGACGCGCTCGGCAGGACGGCCGCGCAGCTGCTCATCGATCTCCTCGCCGGCCGGGAGGTGCCGAGCGGGGGGCACGTCGGGCCGACGACGCTCGTCGTGCGCCGCTCCTGCGGCTGCTCGCCTGCCCCGGCGGCGGTCGCGCCGAGCGCGCGCGAGGTCGCTGCTGGCCAGAGCGCAGCTGGCCAGGCCGACGCGCTCGGCGCGCTCGCCCGGGAGCTCGTCGCCCTCACGAGCTTCTCGGCGCCGGTCGACCAGGACGCCGCGCCGGCAGATGCCTGGCCCGGGGTGGCGGACGTGCTCGCGGGGCTCGAGGCGGCCGCCCAGGGCCGGCCTGGCCCCCCGGCGGCGGCGCTGGAGCGGGCGTGGCGAGACGTCGCGGGGCAGATGCCCGACGTCGGCATGCTCCTCCGGATCGTCGACCGGCTGGAGCAAGCGGGCCAGGCGATGCTCCGCGGCGCGGCGGACGCCGCCGCCGGGGAGCGCGTCGCCGCGTACATCCGGCAGGCCCGGCACGACGTGGTGCAGGGCCGGGTGGCGATCGAGTCCGTGCGCGCCGACTACCTGAACGACCTGCTCGACATCAACCTCGTCCTCCGGGAGACGCTCCTGGAGAACGCGGCCGGCGGCGGGAGCAAGCTGAGCTGGCTCTCCGCCGTGCAGATGAGCTGGGGCTGCCTCGCCGTGTGGGAAGCGCCCGGCGACGCCGGCCCCGTGCTGCGGATCGTCGAGAGCGCCTCCCCCGGCAAGCCGCTCGCCTCGCCGGCGTCGGACACGCGCGTCGCGGCCGCGGAGTTCCCGCGCGGCGACTGGCTGCCCGCCGCCGTCCAGCACGACGGCGCACACGTCATCCGGCTCCTCCCGCTCCGCAGCGACGGCGAGGATCGCGGCATCCTGGCGGTCTGCGCCCCGGTGAGCAGCCCGCTCGGGCTCGATCACCGGGACATGGACATGTGGGTGGCGATGCTCACCGCCTCGTTCGAGCGCGCCTCGCTGATCGAGTCGCTGGTCGAGCAGGAGCGGCAGACGCGCGCCGCGTACGAGCGCGAGCGCGCCCTGGCCGACGCCGTGCGCCGGCTCGGCTGCCCGGTGATCCCGCTCGACGCGGGGGTGCTGCTCGTGCCGCTCGTCGGCGCCGTCGATCTGGAGCGCGCCCGCCACGTCCTCGAGGTGGTGCTCGCGGAGATCAGCCGCCAGGAAGCCGAGGTGCTGCTCATGGATATCACCGGCGTGCCCTTCGCCGACCTGCAGGTGGCCGAGTCGCTGATGAAGACGACCCGCGCCGCCCTCCTGCTCGGCGCCGAGGTCATCGTCGTGGGGATGCGGCCGCAGGTCGCGCAGGGGTTCACCCACCTCGGCGTCGACCTCGAGGGGATGACGCTCTACCCGACGCTCGGCAGGGCCCTCTCGGCGCTGCGAAGCCGGCGGGGGCCGGTCGCGGCGCCGCGGGTGCCCCGTGCCTGAGCCGTCCACTGCGAGGGAGAGGGCGCCAGGGCCGCGTGCGTGATCGCGGAGCGCTGGACCGACGCGGCGTCCAGGACGCTGCGGACGCGCGCTACTCCTCCTCTGCCGCGGCCGCCCGGCGCGCGCCGGCCCTGCGCGCGCGGACGCCCGATTCGCCCTCTCCCTCGCCCGGAGCGCGGCGCGCCGCGCGCGGCTTGTTGACGCCGACCCGCCGCACGAACGCAAGGAACTGCCCGAGCGTGGGAGAGGCGTCGCCCGCGCGCCACGCGAGGAGGAGGTCGGTCGACGGCGCGCCCACGATCGGCCGCAGCGCGAGCCCGCTGCGCCGGATGTTCTTGATCGACTCCGGCAGGATGGAGACGCCGAAGCCCGCCGCCACGAGGCTCAGGATGTCGAGGTGCAGCGCCTCCTGCACGATGCGCGGGGAGAAGCCCGCCTGGCGGCAGAGCGCCATCACGAGGTCGAAGAAGGCCGACCCCCGCTGGCGCGGGAACACGACGAACGGCTCGCGCGAGAGCAGCTCGAGCGGGATGCGCTTGCGCCCCGCCAGCGGGTGGTCGGCCGGCAGGGCGACGACCAGCGGCTCGCGCCGCACGCACTCGGCCGAGAGCCGGGCGTCGTCGAGCGGCGCCCTCACGAAGCCGACGTCGATGCGCCCGTCCTTGAGCGCCTCGATCTGCTCCTGCGGCGGCATCTCGCGGAGCGCGAGCTCCACCGACGGGAACTCCGTGCGAAAGGCGCGGACCAGCTCGGTGATCCCGCTGTAGGCGAGCGACGACAGGTACCCGACCACGAGGCGCCCTGTCTCGCCGACGCTCGCGCGCCGGGCCTCGTGCACCCCGAGCTCGAGCGCGTCGAAGACCCGCCGGACGTGGGCGAGAAAGACCTCGCCCGCGGGCGTCAGATCGACGCGCCGGCGCGAGCGATCGAAGAGCGAGAAGCCGAGCTCCGACTCGAGATCCTGGATCTGCCGGCTCAGCGGGGGCTGCGCGATGCCGAGCCGCTGCGCCGCGCGGCCGAAATGCCGCTCCTCGGCGACGGCCGTGAAGTACCGGAGGTGGCGCAGATCCATACCTTGAAGGTATCGTGTGATACGAAATAATAGATTGGACGAACGTCAGGGGCACCCTAAAAGCGGAGCCTGCCCCAGGCGTCGCCCCCGGCCGGGGCGCTCCGGTGGGGGACGGGAAGTGGCCCATGTGGCTCGTCCGAATCGCGCTTCAACGCACGTACACGTTCATCGTGATGTCGATGCTGATCGTCATCCTGGGCGTGTTCACCATCACCCGGATGCCGACGGACATCTTCCCCGACATCGACATCCCGGTCCTGTCCGTCATCTTCAACTACGGCGGCCTCCCCCCCGAGGAGATGGAAAAGCGCATCGTCAACAACTACGAGCGCTTCCTCACGACCACTGTCAACGACATCGACCACATCGAGAGCCAGTCGCTCACGGGCATCTCGATCATCAAGATCTTCCTCCAGCCCGGCGCCAGCGTCGAGGCCGCCACGGCGCAGGTCACGGCGATCTCGCAGACGGCCATCCGCCAGATGCCGCCCGGCATCAGCCCGCCGCTCATCATTCGCTATAGCGCCTCCAGCGTGCCCATCCTGCAGGCCGCGCTCGAGAGCGAGTCGCTGAGCGAGCAGCAGCTCTTCGATTACGCGGTCAACTTCATCCGCGCCGACATCGCCACGATCCGGGGCACGCAGATCCCCTACCCCTACGGCGGGAAGCAGCGCCAGATCATGGTCGACATCGACCCGCAGCGCCTCTTCGCCTGGGGGCTGTCGCCGCGCGACGTGAACGCCGCGCTCGGGCTGCAGAACGTCATCCTGCCCTCGGGCACGGCGAAGATGGGGGAGAACGAGTACCCCGTCATCATGAACAGCAGCCCCGCGGCCTTCGAGGACCTCGGGAAGCTGCCGCTCAAGACCGTCAACGGGACGACCGTTTACCTCCGCGACGTCGCCAGCGTCCGCGACGGGAGCTCGCCGCAGACGAACATGGTGCACGTGGAGGGCAAGCGCAGCGTGCTCCTCAGCGTCCTCAAGAACGGCAACGCGAGCACGCTCGACGTCACCTCGCGCATCCACGCGATGCTGCCGGCCACGCTGGAGAAGCTCCCGAAGGAGCTCAAGGTCTCGCTGCTCTTCGACCAGTCGATCTTCGTGCGCGCGGCGGTCGACGGCGTCGTGCACGAGGCGCTCATCGCCGCGGGGCTCACCGCGCTGATGATCCTGCTGTTCCTCGGGAGCTGGCGCAGCACGCTCATCGTCGTCATCAGCATCCCGCTCTCGATCCTCGTCTCGATCATCGCGCTGAACGCGCTCGGCTACACGCTCAACGTGATGACGCTCGGCGGGATGGCGCTCGCGGTCGGCATCCTGGTCGACGACGCGACGGTGGCGATCGAGAACATCCACCGCAACCTGGGGCAGCGGAAGCCGTTCATCCGCGCCATCGTCGATGGGGCGCAGGAGATCGCCGTCCCGGCCCTCGTCGCCACGCTCTGCATCTGCATCGTGTTCGTGCCGGTGGCGTTCATCACCGGCGCCGCGAAGTCGCTCTTCGTGCCGATGGCCCTGGCGGTCGTCTTCGCCATGCTGATGTCGTACTTCCTGTCGCGGACGCTCGTCCCGACGCTCGTACGCCTGCTGCTCGAGCGCGAGGCGGCGGAGCACGCCCATGGCCACGGGGAACACACCTCGAAGAAGAGCCTCTTCGGGCGCGTCTTCGCCACTTTCAACCGCGCCTTCGACCGGCTGCGGGCCGCCTACGGCGGGTGGCTCGCGTGGGCGCTCGCGCACCGCGCCGGGTTCGTCGGGGCGTTCCTTGCCTTCGTCGCCGCCTCGGTCGCGCTCATCCCGCTGCTCGGCCGCGACTTCTTCCCGAGCGTCGACGCGGGGCTCATCAAGCTGCACGTGCGCGGGGCGCCGGGCATCCGCCTCGAGGAGAGCGAGCGGCGCTTCGCACGGATCGAGCAGACCATCCGGGAGGTGATCCCGCCGGGCGAGATCCGCACGATGCTCGACACCATCGGGATCCCGGCGAGCGGCATCAACCTGTCGCTGAGCGAGGGCGCGCAGATCTCGTCGGCCGACGGGCAGATCTTCATCGCGCTCGCGGAGCACCACCGGCCGACGGCCGACTACGTCCGGCAGCTCCGCGCGAAGCTCAACGCGACGTACCCCGACACGACGTTCTTCTTCCTCGCCCCCGACATCTCGACCCAGGTGCTGAACTTCGGCCTCGCCGCGCCGATCAACGTCCAGGTCGTGGGCCCGATCGGCAAGGAGGACGACACCCTCGCCGTGGCGCAGAAGATCGCCGAGCGCGTGGAGAAGGTCCCTGGGGCGGTGGACGTCCACCTCGCGCAGGTGCCGGCGCGGCCGCAGCTCCGCATCGACGTCGACCGCACCATGGCCGACCAGATGGGGCTCACCCAGCGCGACGTGGCGAGCGACGTCCTCGTCTCGCTCTCGTCGAGCGGGCAGACGTCCCCGACTTACTGGCTCGACAAGCGCGGCGTGCAGTACCTCGTCGCCGTGCAGACGCCCCAGCACGCGATCGGGTCGTTCGACGACGTGAACGCCACGCCCCTGTCGACCGGCGACGGCCGCCCCCAGCTCCTGTCCAACGTCGCGTCGCTGTCGCGCGGCACCGGGCCGGCCAACATCACCCACTACAACGTCGCGAGGACGTTCGACGTCCAGGCGAACGTCGACGGCACGGACCTCGGCTCGGTCGCGAGCGCCATCGAGCGCGTCGTCGACGAGCTCAGGCCCGAGCTGCCGCGCGGGACGAAGGTGACCATCAAGGGGCAGGCGGAGAGCATGGACTCCTCGTTCACGGGGCTCGGCTACGGCCTCCTGTTCGCGGTCGTGCTCGTTTACCTGCTGATGGTCGTGAACTTCCAGTCGTGGCTCGACCCGCTCATCATCCTGATGGCGCTCCCGGGCGCCGTCGCGGGGATCGCGTGGATGCTCTTCGTGACGCGGACGACGCTGAGCGTGCCCGCGCTCATGGGGTCGATCATGTGCGTCGGCGTCGCCACGGCGAACAGCATCCTCGTCGTGACGTTCGCGAACGATCAGCGCAAGCTGGGCCGCGACGCGGTCGCCGCGGCGCTCGCCGCGGGCATGACGCGCCTCCGGCCGGTGCTCATGACCGCGCTCGCGATGATCTTCGGCATGCTGCCGATGTCGCTCGGCCTCGGGGAGGGCGGCGAGCAGAACGCCCCGCTGGGCCGCGCGGTCATCGGCGGCCTGCTCGTCGCGACGATGACCACGCTGTTCTTCGTGCCGGTGATGTACAGCATCCTCCGGAACAAGGCGCCGGCCCGAGACCTGCTCGCAGAGGACCTATGAGCCCCCCCGATCACCCCGCCACAGCTCCGCACCCGGCCCCGCCGGCCGACGATCTCGGGTTCGACCTGCCCCCGCCCGCCGTGATGACGAGGACGCGCGGCGTCGCCCTCGGCGTGGGCGTCCTCGTCGTGCTCGGCGCGGCGTTCGCCTCGGCCTACCTGCCCCGCCGGAGCGCCCGCGCCGCGCTCGAGGAGGGCGTGAGGGCCGGCGAGGGCGCGGCCCCGCGCGTCGCGGTCGTCGCGCCGCAGCCGGTGTCGAGCGACAGGGCGCTCGTCCTGCCGGGGAGCGTCCAGCCGCTCGAGGAGACGGTCGTCTACCCGCGCGTGAGCGGCTACGTGCGCAAGTGGAGCGCCGATATCGGCGACAAGGTCGAGGAGGGGCAGGTCCTCGCCGAGGTCGACACGCCCGAGCTCGACCAGGAGCTCGCGCAGGCCCGCGCGCAGCTCGTGCAGGCGAACGCCGGGCTCCTGCAGGCCAAGGCGAACCGCGACCTGTCGCTGTCGAGCGTGAAGCGCTACGAGCAGCTCGTCCCGGCGGGCGTGGCGCCGCAGGAGGAGCTCGAGCAGCGGCAGGGCCAGGCGCACGTCGCCGAGGCGAGCGTCACCGTGGCGCAGGCGGCGATCACCGCGGCGCAGGCGAACATCCAGCGCCTCCTCGACCTGAAGAAGTTCGCGAAGCTCGCCGCCCCCTTCGCGGGGACGGTCACCTCGCGCACGGTCGAGCGCGGGGCGCTCGTCACGGCCGGCAACGCGACGCCGCTCTTCAAGATCGCCGCGACGGACCCCGTGCGCGTCTTCGTGGGCGTCCCGCAGGACGTCGCGCCGAGCGTGCGCGTCGACGCCGCCGCGAAGGTCACGGTGCGCGAGTTCGGGGGGCAGCCGTTCCAGGGCACCGTCGCGCGCACGGCCGGCGCGCTCGACGCGGCGACCCGGACGATGAACACCGAGGTGCGGGTGCCGAACCCTGACGGCAGGCTCCTCGCGGGCATGTACGCCGAGGTCGCGCTGACGCTGCCCACGCCGCACCGCGTGCTCGAGGTCCCGGCGACGGCGCTCTACAACGACGCCAAGGGGCTCCGCGTGGCCGTCGTGGACCCCGGGAACAAGATCCGCTTCGTGCCCATCGTCGTCGAGCGCGACACGGGCGCGACCATCCAGATCGCGACGGGGCTCGACGGGAGCGAGCGCATCGTGAAGCTCGCGAGCGCGGAGCTCGGCGACGGGATGACCGTCGAGGTCATCCCGTGACGAGACGCCGCGCGGCCAGCGTGGCGGCGCGGTGAAGAGCGGTTGAGCCCCGAGGGCGCCAGGAGATTCGATCCTCCCGGCGCCCTTTCGGCCCTCCTGTCCGGGGTCCTGATCCGACGGCGCTCATATCAAACGCACCCGCGGCGCCTCTTGCATTCACCAGAGGCTTCCATTGTCAACCTGGAAGCTTGAGAATCAAAGAGGACAAACCACAGAGGCACAGAGGACACAGAGGAGAAGAGGAGAGGAGAAGAAACAGTTATTTTTCTTTTTCTCTCCTCTGTGCCTCTGTGCCTCTGTGGTTCAAATTTTCTCTTCGAAGACCTGGCCCCCACGCTGACGACATCGTCGTGCGAAGGGCCACAGCCGGAAGAGTGCTCTGATAGAGAAAGATCGTCTGGGAGCGTTTGGCAACTAGCTAGTCGTTGAAGTACGCCGGGATGTCGATGAACTCCTGCGTGAACAGCGCCCTGAAGAACTCGACGTCGGTGCCGGGATCGAGCTCCAGATACCGGGTGTACTCCAGCACGGTCTTCTGGCCGCACGCCCTGCCCAGGTCACCGAACGCATAATATTCTTGCATGCCCAGCACCGGCTCGACGAGGCGGACGAGTATCTGGTGCTCCGCCTCGGAGCGATAGATGATCTCCTCGAGGAGCGTGTCGGTCCCCGCGGTGAACTGGTAGAGCGAGGGGATCGTCTCCGGGCCCCCGCCGTCCAGCCACGTGAACGTCGGCGCCACGGCGGGGAGGACGGCCTCGACGAACCGCTCGATGTCGCGGAGCACCGGCCAGACCTCGCTGATCGGCGCGTCGAGCAGCACCCGCTGGTAGCTCAGGTACTGATTCTCCCCGATGGGCGTGAGCACGAATACACTCTCCGTGTCATTGCACTTGACCTTGCGCGCCGCGCCATCGTCGACGCCCGGCGCATGGTCCTTTGCGGCCGCGCTGCCCGTCCAGAGCAGGGCCGTCAGGCAGCCCGCGAGTACGGCCGAAAAGCTCGTCATAGCTCTCATTGTCAAGCTCCTCTCGTTACACTGGGGAGGCAATGTTCTCTTCGATGGCGCGGCGCCTCTGGCGTCACGTGCGCCCTCCAGCCCAGAAGGGCTCTCGCGCTCGCGAGCGCGTAGAGCGCTCTCCGGCCAACTGGAGCAGTCTAGCAAGCTCTGCCGTGCGCCGTCGAGCGGAAAACCGTTGTTGCCTTGCGGTATTACCTCTGAGGCAACCCCTCGAATCGTTCGAAAAATTCACAAGGAGGCGGGGAGACGGGGAGGCGAAACCTTCAAATACTCCCTGTCTCCCCGCCTCCCTGTTCAGTTTTCCTGCTGAAAAGGGCCGCACAATGAGGGGATTTCTCATGTGTCACCTCGCGAGGCGCGCCCCGTAGGCCACGGCGCGAGCGGGGCGTCGTCACGTCATCGCGTCATCGCGTCATCGCGTCATCGCGTCATCGCGCAGCGTATGGATCCGGACGTGTGGCGACCACCCGACACGGAGCAGCGTCTCCCACACGCAACGACGGCAGCCACACCGCCAGGGTGGATGGCGAGCACGACAGCGGCGCGGACAGGTCGCGTGCAATCCAGCGCACCACGCGCGCTGCGGCCGTACCTCGATTTACACGCGGCGAGCGCTCGCATACCCTCCCCGTACAGTGGCGCTACCGCTGGCCCGACCGGCACTTACCTTTCTTCAGAGCAGCGAGGGAGCAGCGGCGCGTCACAAGATGAGGGATGGCCATCAGCATCATGGGAGAAGGCACGCACGAAGGGACGGCTCCTGCAGATACCCCCACGGCCGAGAGCGCGGAGCTACGGATAGCGGCGCTGGAGAGGGCGCTGGCGCAGGCGCAGGCCGAGCTCTCGGACCTGCGGTCGACGCACCAGAGCCTCCACGACATGCTCATGCACGCGCGCACGCCGGTCTGCATGTGGCGGGGCGACGACCTCGTGTTCACCCTCGTGAACCCGGCCTACTGCGCCGCGTTCCCGGGCCGCCAGCTCGTGGGGAGGCCGCTCCGCGACGTGCTCCGCGAGGTGGTCGGCGAGGAGGCGGCGCAGGGGTTCCATGCGCTCGTGAACGGCGTCTACCGCACCGGCCAGCCGTTCCTCGGCAGCGAGGTGCCCGTGAAGCTGCACGACGCGGAGAAGGACCGCGAGGAGCTGCGCTGGTTCAACATCGTGTACGCGCCCATCCGCGATGGATCGGACGGCATCGTCGGCGTGTGCCACTACGGCGTCGAGATCACGGAGCAGGTGCAGGCGCGCCAGGCGGCGGAGGCGAAGGCCGAGGAGCTTCAGCGCAGCGCCGAGCTGATCGCGGCGCAACAGGAGACCATCCGCGCCCTGGGCACGCCGCTCCTGCCGCTGGCGAAGGACGTGCTCGCGATGCCGCTGGTCGGCCCGATCGACGCCCGGCGCTCCGAGCAGATCATGGAAGGGCTGCTCGAGGGGGTCGCGAGGGAGGGCGCCTCGATGGTCATCCTGGACGTCACCGGCGTGGAGACGATCGACACGCAGGCCGCTGACGCCGTGGCGCGGGCCGCGCAGGCGGTGCGGCTCCTCGGGGCGCGGGTGCTTGTCACCGGCATTCAGCCGTCGATGGCGCACGTCCTCGTGCAGCTCGGCGTGGATCTGCGCGGCATCGCCACCTACAGCACCTTGCAATCCGGTATCGCCGCCGCGATGCGCGCGAGATAGCCGCCCCGGCGGCCCGCGGCGCGGCGTGGCTCGCGCGCGAAGCGAGCTCAGGCATTCCAGCGGCATGGACGCGAAGGCCGCCCGGAGCGGGAGAGCGGCTCTGCTCTCCACACCTCATGGGGATCCCTCCCGCGCGCTCGAGCGTTCAGTCCCGTCACTGCACCTGCGGCGCGAACGGGTTGAGCTGGTTGGTGTACAGGTCCTCGGCCTTGATCTGCCCCTCTTTGAGCTCGCCGTCCCTCACCAGCCAGTCGATCCAGACCTGGTATTCCTTCGAGGCCAGGAGCCCGCCTTTTCCGGCGATGCCCAGGCTGGTCCAGTACTTCACCACCGACGCGTCCTCGTTGCGCTTTCGCCGCTCGATGATGCTCTGCAGGCGGGCTATCACCTCGTCGCGCGGGGCGCTGCGCGCCCACTCGACGGCGCGCGCCGCGGCCTCCACGAACTTGCGGGCGCTGTTCGGGTTCTCCTGGAGGAAGCGCTTCGTCAGCACGTAGCTGCCGGCGGTGAACTCCCCGAACAGCTCGTGGTCCGAGAACAGCGGCCGGATGCCGCCGCGCTCGAGCGCCTTGTCGCGCAGGACGTCGCCGAGGACCGCGACCTCCACCTGCTTCTGCCGGAGCGCCTGCTCCGCGCTCACCGGCGGCAGCACCACCAGCGTGACCTGGTCGATCTCGGCGTTCGTCAGCCCCTGCCGCGACAGGTACTCCTTCAGCATGAACTCGTGGTGCGCGCCCAGCGTGTTCATGGCGACCTTCTTGCCGAGCAGGTCCCGCGGGGCCTTGATGGGGCTGTCCTCGAGCACGTAGAAGCCGCTCCACCGCTTCGCGTCGACCCCGTAGCCGCCCACCACCGCCCGGAGCGGCGCCCCGGCGGCGATCAGCTTGATCACCGCGCCGTTGAACGCCTGCCCGAAATCGGTGTCTCCGGTGACCACCGTCTGGATGTCCTGCGGTCCGCTGATCGTGTTGCCGACGTAGCTCAGCTTGATCGGGGCGAGATAGCCGAGGTCCTCCGCCAGCTCCGGCACCGAGATCGCGCCGGAGAAGCCCTGATAGCGCAGCTCCAGCACCTCGGGGTCGCCGGCGGCCCTGTCGCCATTGCCCTGGCCGCCGCCCGGCTCGGCCTTCGAGCAGGCCGCGAGCGAGAGCGCGGCGCAGAGGGCCGCGACGAACGCGCGGCGGGTCCTGTTGATTCGAGATGTCCGGTGAGCGTCGCGCATGGTTCAGGGCCTCTGGGAGCGCCGTTCGTTTCGTCAGGGCCTCAGGCCGAGGCCCTCGCCGCGGCGGAGACCGGCGGGGCGACGGCGGGCTCGAGCTTGCCGGGCCACGGCCGCTCGCCGGTCCGGAACTTGTTGATACTTGTTGATGGGGCGCGGCAGACCCAGGTTCTCGCGCAGGGGCCACCCCTCGTACTCGGTCCGGAAGAGGCCCCGGCGGCGCAGCTCCGGGACCACCAGATCGATGAAGTCGGTGAGCCCGCCGGGCAGGTGCGGCGGCATCACGTTGAAGCCGTCCGCCGCGTTTTTGACGAACCACTCCTCCAGCTGATCGGCGATGCTCTCCGGCGTGCCGACGAGCTGCCTGTGCCCGCGCGCCTCGGCGATCCACTCGTCCAGACCGCGGATGGTCAGGTTGTTCCGGCGCGCCAGATCGATGAGCAGCTTCTGCCGGCTCTTGCCGCCGTTGCTCTCCGGCAGGTCCGGGAGCGGCCCGTCCACCGGGTCTGCGAGAGATCGGTTCCGCCCGACATCCCCGACAGGAGCGCCAGCCCGACCGCGGGGTGGATCAGCGCCTGGAGCTCGCCGAACTTGTCCTGGGCCTCCTGCTCGGTCCGGCCCACCACCGGGAAGATCCCCGGCATGATCTTGAGGTGCTCCGGCGAGCGCCCGTGGCGGTCGAGGCGGTCCTTCACGCTCCTGTAGAACACCTGGGCGTCTCCCAGCGTCTGCGTCGGCCTGCGCCGCCGGGTGGCGCCAGGCGGCCACGTGATGGCCCGTGGCCATCAGGAACGCTCCGAGCTTCAGTTGACCCTTGCGCTGGCTCATCTCTCTTCTCCTCGCGACTCCCTACGTCACGGACACGCCCGCTCCGCCTCGCGTCTCCCGCTCGCTCGTCACTCGGCGGCCGCGGGCGCGGCGGACGCAGAGGGCACCGCCGCCACGGCGCTGGACGTCCTGCGCGCCACCGCGAGGAGCACGCCGAAGAGCACGGACAGGAACAGGAACATGGTCTGGAGCCCCAGGCTCCGGCCCACGAGGCCGCCCACGGTGCTGCCGAACAGCCCTCCTGACGGCCCCACCAGGGCGTGCAGGCCGGCCACCTTCCCCCGCCCCACGCGCGCGCCGATCCGGGCGATGCGGGTGAGGTTCGCGATCTGCAAGAGCCCGAGGCCGAGCCCGAGGATCAGGCCGCCGACGCGGAGCGGGGCCAGGTCGCTCGACAGGCCGAGCAGCAGCAGCGAGCTCGGGACGAGGATGAGGCTGGCGAGGTACGTGCGCTCGTGCCCCACCCGGCCCACGAGGCCGCCCAGCGCGAACAGCGCGAAGATGTAGGTCACGCCCTGCCACGCGAGCAGCCCCGAGGCCTCGGCGGCCGTCAGGTGAGCGACGGTGACGCCGATCGGGATGATGAAGAACATGAAGAACGAGTTGACCGACTGGGTCGCGAACTCGATCACGCACACGCTGCGGAGATCGATGTCCTGCGCGAGCAGGGCGAGGTCGGACCGGACGCCCGACAGGCGGAGCGTGCGAGCGGGGGTGGCCCGCGCCGCGTAGCGGCCGAAGACGATCGACGACATGAACACGGTGACCAGGAACGAGACCCCGATCAGCCGGTAGGTGCCCGGGAAGCCCAGGACCCGGGTGAGGGTGGCCGCGAGCATGGGGCCGAGGAGGAACATGCCGACCATATGGGTCCCGCGGTACCAGCCGGCCTTGCCCTCTCCCACCGTCTCGAGCTGCTGCATGAACACGGTGCTCAGCGAGACGAAGCGCATGGGCATGAAGAAGCTGATCGCGGTCGTGCAGGCCAGCAGGAACACCGGCGACGGGACCGCCGGCAGGGCCATGTAGATCGCCCCGGCGACGAGGCTCCCGAGCACGAACAGCCGCGATGGCCCGAGGTGATCGACGAGGAGCCCGATGGGGATGCTCATGAGCAGCACCCCGATGCTCTGCGACCCGGCGATCAGCCCGAGCAGCGCCTCGTCCGCCTGGAGGTCCAGCGCGTAGAGCGTCGTGGTCACCTTGGCCACGCCGACGCTGATGCCCATGACCGAGGACAGCGCCGCGAACACGAGAAGAAAGCGGTTCTTGTCGATGAAGGTGCGCAGTTGGACCTCGGGCGATGCTCGGCCGGCGCCCGGTCAGAGTCCGGTGGACGCTCGGCAAACGCTCCGTGAGGCGATCGAGTCAGCAACACCCATGCCGCATGTCCACACGCGATCCGGCGGCGCCGCCAGGGCGCGCGCTGCTGCCCTGGAAGCAGCCGGTGATGATCGGCTGCTCCGTCGCGAGCAGGGCCGCGCCGCTGCGCCCGGCGCCGTAGAGAAGCGATCCCCAGCACAATCGAGCGCCAGCACCGGCGGCTTGGAATCGTTTCCCGCTCCCGCTCACGGTAAGCTCCGGGACAGTATGGACGTTGGCCAGTTCATCGAGCGCGCGGCGGCCGCGCCGTCGTTGCTGCTCGCGACCGACTTCGACGGGACCATCGCCGAGATCGCCGCGGTCTCGGGCGGGGCGGCGGCGGCGCCTGTCGCGCTCGAGGCGCTCCAGGCGCTCTCGCACGCTCCCGGGACGGCCGTGGCGGTCGTCACGGGCAGGACGATCTACGACGTGGCGGCGCGCACGGCGACCCTGGATGCGGTCTGGCGCGTGGGCGAGCACGGGGCCGAGATCGCGGCGCCGGGCGGGGCGCTCCTGTACACGGCGGAGGCGCCGGTCGAGGCGCTCGACGCGCTGGAGCGCGACGCGGACGAGATCGCGCGGCGGGTCCCCGCGTTCTGGGTCCAGCGCAAGCGCTGCTCGATCGCGCTCCACTGGCGGCTCGTCTCGGCCGAGGACCGGCCCGCGGCGTTCGCCGCGCTCGGGGTGTGGGCGGAGGCGGCGCGGCAGCGAGGGCTCGTGATCATGGAGGGGCGCAGCATCCACGAGGCGCGGGACGCCGCGCACGACAAGGGCGGCGCCCTCGCGTTCATGCTGGCGCGGCTGCCGCCGGGGACGGTGATGGTCTATGCGGGCGACGACACGACGGACGAGCCGGCGATCGCCTATGCGCGGGCGAACGGGGGCGTGGGCGTGTACATCGCCTCGCCGGAGCGGCCGGAGCCCCGGGTCGAGCCCGACCTGACGCTCGACGAGCCCGACGCGTGGATCGCGCTGCTCCGGGAGCTCGCCGCGCGCCGCGGCGGGCTGGTCAGCGCGGCGGCGCGGCGCTCCGCGTGAACGGGCTGGTCAGCGCGACGGCGCGGCGATAGGTGTGAGCGGGCTGATCAGCACGGCGGCGAGACGCTCGGCGTGAGCGGGCCGGCGAGCGGTCGAGGCGGGCGCGCGGGGCGCGCCGTCGCCGCGCGCTCGACGCCGCGCTGGCGGAGGGCACAGGTGGATCTGTAGGCTGGCGCGTATGCCCATCACGCGACTCACGAAGCCTGATTCGAAGTTTCGCCTGGACGACGTGTCGAACGATCCGCCCCGCGACGCGAGCAAGCAGGAGGCGGCCGAGCGGCTCCACGATCTCGGCAAGGAGCTGCTGGAGCTGCAGGAGCTCATGTGGGGCGCGAGGACGCACAGCGTCCTGATCGTCCTCCAGGGCCGCGACGCGGCCGGCAAGGACGGCGCGATCAAGAACGTCGTCGGCGCGCTCAACCCGCGCGGCGTCTCGGTGAGCTCGTTCGGCGTGCCCACGAAGGAGGAGCGGGAGCACGACTTCCTGTGGCGGATCCACCGGCAGGCGCCGCGCGCGGGGGAGTTCTCGATCTTCAACCGATCTCACTACGAGGACGTGCTCGTCGTGCGCGTGCACGATCTGGAGCCGAAGTCGCGCTGGGGCGAGCGCTACGACCACATCAACGACTTCGAGGAGCTCCTGGCCGAGCACGGGACCATCGTGATCAAGTTCTTCCTGCACATCAGCAAGAAGGAGCAGGAGGAGCGGCTCCTCGAGCGCGAGAAGAATCCCTCGACCGCCTGGAAGCTCAACGTGAACGACTGGAAAGAGCGGGAGCACTGGGACGAGTACACCGAGGCTTACGAGGACGTGTTCCGGCGCTGCTCGTCCAAGCACGCGCCCTGGTGCATCGTCCCGGCGGACGCCAAGTGGTACCGCAACCTCGTCGTCGCCGAGACGGTGCTCGAGGCGATGCGGGAGCACCGCGACGAGTGGCTGGAGACGCTGGATCGGGCCGGGAAGTCGGGGCGCGAGGAGCTCGAGGAGTACCGGAAGGCGAAGGGCGTTCGACACAAGGGATGAGGCCGGCGGTGAGGTGGGGAGGCGCGGCGTCGGGCGGCGCGCGGCCCGCGGTGAGGCCGCGCGCGCGAGATCGCCATCCACTTGACGAAGCACCGGGCCGCTCTGGACGAGCTCCCGCAAGCTGCGGATCGGAGACCGCCCCCTCTCGTTATATGGATGAGCGGCGTACAGCCACGTAGCGGCCGTTCCCCCATACAGCCACGATGCACGCGTCGTTGAACAGATAGAGCCCATCGAATCCGTCCATCCTAGATTTCAGTATCCCAAGCTCCACTTCACGAATCGAAGGGCCGCCCGTACGACACAGCTCGGCGGGAACAGCACCCTGGCAGATCTTGCCGGCCGATTTGGCCTGGTCGGCAGAAACGGCCAGCTCGGCAGCATTGCCAGGCTGCGTCCAGAGGACCTCAATGGAGCGCTCGCATGCGCGTCACGTCTCGAGCGCCACGCGCGTGACGCGGCCGCCGCCGTGCGGCCGCCGCGCTCGCTCCGGCGAATGGCTTCGCCGATCCTCGGCTGGTGGGCCCCTCCCCGGTGCGGCGTGGGCGCCTTGAACGCTCTTGCGGTTCACGACGCTCCATGATGGAGCTCCGCCGTGAGCAAACCGCCCGAAAAAACCTCGAGTTCGATGACCCTCGATTTTCCGGGTCAAGCCGGAGGCGACGGCGTTGCCCGCTACCTCCTCGTCATCGACAGCGCATCATCGCGCCGGGTAGACCTGCCGCGGGATGGCAGCCTCATCGTGGGCCGCTCGCCGGAAGTGGACATTCGCATCGACGCGCGCGGCGTCTCTCGGCAGCACGCGCGCGTCATCGTCACCAACGGCGAGGTCCAGATCGTCGATCTTGACAGCCACAACGGAACGTTGGTCAACGGCCACCGTCTTGCAGGCTCGCGCGTGCTGTACCCTGGCGAGGTCGTCACGGTGGGCGATACCATCCTCACACTCTGGCGCGAGCCCCAGGCGGTCAGCCCTTCCGCCGTCGATCTGGGCCGGTTTCACCAGCGGCTCGGCGAGGAGCTCGAGCGCGCCAATGATTATGCGCGTCCCCTCGCCGTGCTGGCCGTAGCGCTGGGCAGCCTCCCCCGTCGCTCGATCGTCGAGGCCGCGGCGGCGGCGGCGCTCCGGCGCATGGACGTCTTCGCGTGGAACGGCGCCGCGGAGCTCGTCGCTATCCTACCCGAGCTCGGCGGCGAGGCGGCGCGCGCGGCGGCGCTCGAGCTCGTCGGGGCGCTCGCGCCGGTGGCGAGCGAGGTGCGCGGCGGTCTCGCCGCCTATCCGAGCGACGGGTGCGACGCCGACACGCTCCTCTGCGGCGCGCGCGCGGCCGCTGCGGTCGCCGGGGCCGGCGCGATCGCCTTGGTGGCCGAGACCGCGATAGAGCACATCATCGGGAGCTCCCGCGTCGTCCTCGCGGATCCCGCGATGATCCGCCTCTTCGAGCTCATCCGCCGTCTCGCGGGGAAAGAGATGAGCGTACTGATCCTCGGTGAGACGGGCGCTGGCAAGGAGAACGCCGCCGCCGCGCTCCACCACTGGTCTCCGCGGGCGCGGCGGCCTTTCGTCACGCTGAACTGCGCGGCCATCCCCGAGTCGCTCGTCGAGAGCGAGCTGTTCGGCCACGAAAAAGGGGCGTTCTCCGACGCGAAGGCGCCCAAGCCCGGCCTGCTCGAGCGGGCCGACGGCGGCACGCTGTTCCTCGACGAGGTGGGCGAGCTGCCGCTCTCGGTGCAGGCCAAGCTGCTGCGCGCCCTCGATACGCGGCGGTTCAGGCGCCTCGGGGATCTGCGGGAGCGCGACGTCGATATCCGCGTCGTGGCCGCGACCAACCGCGACCTCGAAGCCGAGTGCGCCGCCCGCCGCTTCCGCCAGGACCTGCTCTTTCGCCTGAACGCGTACGCCGTCCAGCTCCCGCCGCTCCGCCATCGCCCGCGCGAGATCCCCATCCTGGCCCGCCTGTTCCTCGATCAGGCGTGCGCCCGCGACCGGCGGCCCGCGCTGCAGCTCTCCGACGCCGCGCTGCGTACGCTCCTTGCTTACCCGTTTCCGGGCAACGTGCGCGACCTCAAGAACGCCATGGATCACGCGAGCGTCAACGCGGAGACCAACAGTGTCGAGCCGCAGGACCTCCCCGGGCGGATGACGGGGCGTCCGTCGGCGCCGCCGCCGAGCTCCGGGAGCGCCGCGCCGCCTACGGCCGCGCCCCAGCAGTTCCGGGACCTTGCCGAGGAGATCAAGGACCTGGAGCGCCAGCGGATCCAGGAGGCGCTCGACGCGACCGGCGGGGTGCAGGCGCGCGCCGCGGACCTCCTCGGCATGCCGATCCGGACCTTCTCCTCGAAGCTCAAGCAATACAGCATCGTTCCGCGCAAAGTGAGGAGCCAGCCATGAAGCGACACTCGGGGGAGGGGTCGTTACCGGAAGCGTTCGAAGAATACCGCATCATCCGCCTCCTCGGGCAGGGGGGGATGGGCCAGGTGTACCTGGCCGAGGATCGGCTGCTCAATCGCCTCGTGGCGATCAAGTTCATCGCGGCGGAGTCGCCCTCCGCAGACGCGCGCGAGCGCTTCTTCGTGGAGGCGCGGGCTGTCGCGCGGCTGTCGCACCCCAACGTCGTCGCGGTTCACCGGGTCGGCGAGGTGCAGCGTCGGCCGTTCCTTGTCTCCGAATACGTACGCGGGCCGAGTCTCGATGCCCTCGCGAGGCCGGTGCCGTCTCGCCGCGCGCTGGAGATCGCGATCGACCTCGCGCGCGGGGTTGCGGCCGCGCACCGGCGGGGCGTGCTCCATCGCGACATCAAGCTTGCCAACGCGGTCGTCTCCGAAGAGGGCACGGTGAAGGTGCTCGACTTCGGGCTGGCGGAGCTCTTGCCCGAGAACGATCCGACTCCTGCCGAGTCGCCGGGCCCGGGGGCAGAGGGCGCCGTCGGGCCCCCCCGAGGCGCGGACGCCGGCCCGGGCGGCGTGGTGTCCACAGAGGACGAGAGCGCGTTCCCTCCACCCCCGCGCGTCCACGGCGCTGCGATGGAGTCGACCACCGACGCGCCGCTGGCGCATGCGCTGGCGTCCACGGATGCAGCGCCGCCAGGCAGCGAGGCGAGGCCGGCGTCGCGCGCGGCCACGGGCCCCGCTACCCGCCGCCGGCGCGTCGTGGGGACAGCGCGCTACATGGCCCCCGAGACCTGGCGCGGCGAGCCCGCGACGCCGCGCGCCGACGTCTATGCGCTGGGCATCGTGATCTACGAGCTCTGCGCTGGCTCGTCGCCGTATGAGAACCCGGAGATGAACGCACTTATCTGGGCGAAGCTCGAGAGCGACGCGCCCCCGCTCGCGCACGCCGCGCCCGGCGTCGATCCCCGGCTCGCCGCCGTCGTGGATCGCTGCCTTGCCCGGGACCCGGCTCGGCGCTTTGCCGACGGCGACGCGCTCCGCGAGGCCCTCGAGCAGATCGCCGCCGCGGAGGCCGACCCGGCGTCCCTCCCCGAGGGCAACCCGTACCGGGGCCTCCTCGCGTTCGAGGCCGCGCACCGGCGCCTGTTCTTCGGCCGCGGCGCCGAGGTCCTCGCCGTCCTCGACCGGCTCCGCGCCGAGCCGTTCCTCCTCGTCGCCGGCGACTCGGGGACGGGCAAGTCGTCGCTCTGTCGCGCGGGCGTGCTGCCCGCGGTCGCCGATGGCGCGCTCGGGCGCCGCGTGGCGACGGCCACCGTGACGCCGGGCCGGCATCCGCTCGACAGCCTGGCCGCCGCGCTCCTGCCGCTGCTCGGGGGCGACGGTGCCACAGATGAGGTCGCGCTCGCGGCGCGCATCCGCGCCGAGCCGGGCGCGGTCGCGCGGGCGCTCCGGCGGCGTCACGGCGAGGTGCTGCTGTTCGTCGACCAGCTCGAGGAGCTCTGCACGTACGCGCCGCCCGGCGAGGCGGCGGCGACGGCCGAGGCGCTCGCCGCGCTCGCCGACGACCCGGGCGGCCTGCGCATCCTGGCCGCGGCGCGCAGCGACTTCCTCACGCGGTTGTCCGCGCTGCCAGGGCTCAGCGACGCGATCTCGAGGGCGCTCTACCTGCTGCGCCCGCTGACCGCCGAGCGGCTGCGCGAGGCCGTGACCGGCCCCGCTGCCGCCAAGGGGGTGTCGTTCGAGTCCGAGGCGGTCGTCGAGGCGCTGGTGAAGGCGGCGCTGCACGCCGAGGGCGGGCTGCCGCTGCTCCAGTTCGCGCTGGAGGAGCTATGGGAGGCCCGCGACGAGACGCGGAGGGTGATCCCGGGCTCGGCGCTCGACGCCATCGGCGGCGTGAGCGGCGCGCTCGCGCGGCACGCGGACGGGGTGCTCGCGCGCCTGGCGCCGCCGCAGCGCGCGGCCGCGCAGGCGATGCTGCTCGCGCTCGTCACGGCGGAGGGGACGCGGGCGTGGCGCGTCGAGGCGGAGCTGCTCTCCGCCGCCGCCGCGTCGCCGGCGGCGCTCGCCGCGCTCTCGGCGCTCGTGCGCGGGCGGCTGCTCGTCGCCCGCGAGGCCGAGGGGGGCGCAGGCTCGGTCTACGGCATCGCGCACGAGGCGCTGCTCACCGGCTGGGACACGCTGCGCGGGTGGATCGGCCGCGACATCGAGGGGCGGGCGCTGCGGCAGAAGCTCGAGCGGGCCGCCGCCGAGTGGGAGCGCGCGGGGCGGGCCACGGAGGTCCTCTGGGGCGAGCGGCTGCTCGCGGCGGCGTCCCGGATCGAGGAGGCCTCGCTCGCGGCGCGCGAGGCATCGTTTCTGGCGATGTCGCGCCGCGCGGCTCGGCGGCGGCGCCTCGGCCGCTGGACGGCCGCGCTCGCCGTGCTGGCCGCCATCGGGCTCACGTCCGCCTGCATGCGGCTCACCGCGCACCGGGATCTCACGCGGCGCGTGGACGATGCGCGGCTCGCGCTGGAGCAGGCGCGCGCGGCACGGGCAGAGCTCGATAGGTTGAGGCGCGACGCGTTCGCGCGCTTCGACGCGGGCCAGAGCGAGCTCGCAGAGCCGGCCTGGGAGCAGGCACGCCGGCGGGGCGCAACGGTGGAGCGTGCCTATGCGGAGGTCTCGGGGCACCTCGAGCTCATCGTGCTCCAGGACGGCTATCGGCAGGATGCACGCGAGATGTTCGTCGACGCGCTCTGCGAGCGCGCCGCGCTGGCCGATCAGGACGGCCGCGTCGCGGAGCGCGACGAGCTCGTACGGCAGCTCAGGCTCCACGAGCGCCGGAGCGACGGCTGCTGGGAAGCGCCTGCGCGGCTCTCGATAGAGACATCGCCCCCGGGCGCCGAGGTCTCGATGGAGCGGGTCGAGCTCGACGCCGCGCCGCGCGAGGCCGAGCGGCTGGGGGCGACGCCGATCGTCGCTCGGAGGATCGCCTCCGGCTCGGTGATCTTCACGCTCTCGGCGCCTGGCCGGGCTCGTGTCCGGCTGCCGCTCGTGCTCGGCCTCGGCGAGGAGCAGCGAGTGGTCCTCGACCTGCCGGCCGAGGCGGCCGTCCCGCGCGGCTACGTCTACGTGCCGCCGGGGCGCTTCCTGTACGGCAGCGTCGGCGAAGCGCGGAGCTATTACCTCAGCCAACCGCTGCACCCGGTCGAGACGGGCGCCTACCTGATCGCACAGAACGAGACGACGTTCGCCGAGTGGATCGAGTTCCTGCGCGCCTTGACGCCGGAGAAGCGGCGAGAGCTGCTGCCGGGGGCGAGCGCGTCCGGGATGACCGTCGCGCTCAAGGAGCTGGCGGACGGCGACTACCAGCTCACGTTCGGGCCGGAGGCGACCCCGGTCGTCGCTCGGACAGGAGAGCCGATCCGGTACCGGGGTCGCGACCGTCGGGTCGCCCAGGACTGGCTGCGCATCCCCGTGCTTGGGGTCTCGTTCGACGATGCGCTCGCCTACTCCGCCTGGCTCGACCGGTCGGGCCGTGTCCCTGGCGCGCGCGTCTGTGACGAGCGGGAGTGGGAGCGGGCGGCGCGCGGCGCCGATGGCCGCGTGTTCCCCTGGGGCGAGCACCTGGACGCCGATCTGACGAACCACGAGCCGACCTACGGCCGCGACCTCCTCGGCTTCGGCCCCGATGAAGTTGGTACACGCCCTGCTTCCCGGAGTCCGCTCGGCGTCCACGACCTGGCTGGCAATGTCTGGGAGTGGGCTTCGGCAGCGGAGGGCGCAGGTGTACCTGTCGTGCGCGGCGGGAGCTTCTTCTCGCCGAGCAGCGACGTGAGGGCGGAGAACCGCTCGCCCGACGTGAGGGCGCGCCGGGACGTGTTCGCCGGGGTCCGCATCTGCGCCACGCCGCAGTAGCCATGACACGCGTGCTCACCGGCACGCCGACAGAATGGAGAAGACACCATGGTTCATCGGGGCTTGATGTCTCGTTATCGAGCGTTGCCATTCAACTCGCGCGCTACCCGCGGCGGCGGTGTCCACTCCCGTCCTGGGGAGGCGCGGGCGCCGGCGATGCTCGCCTTATCCGCGCTCTTGACCTGCGCATCCGGGTGCGCCACGCCGTCCTCCCCGACTCCGGACGATCCCGCGGAGGAGACTCCGGGGCCCGCGCCATCGGAGCCACCCGAGACGATTCCGCGAAGCTGGGAGGAATGCGTCCCATCGGACGTGCCGATCGCCGACCTGCTCGGCAGGAAGCTGAACGGCCCCAGGATCGCTGTCCATGTCCACTTTTCGCTGAGCTCGATGTACGACGCGCAGGATCGCCCGCTCGAGGGCGTGCGACTCGAGGGAGGCGCGCTCGTCCGCGACGCGTCCTCCCTGCCGCTCGAGAGCGGAGGGGGTGCGGATCTCCAGGCGGAGCAATGGACGGGCGTCAAGCTCCGCGGGGTCTTCGACAGGTGCACGCGGGACGAGACCATGGAGTTCCCGATCTCCGCGCGAATCGTCGCCACGACGATGCACCCGGATCTCCCTGGCGTGTGGGAATATCGTGTGGAGGTCCAGGATCCACGGCTGAGCGAGCCGGGCATGGAGCCGGTGTTCGTCTCGCTCTGCAAAGACGACGAACCAGCCCTCGTGGTGCCGGGCACCTGGGACGAGAAGGGGGTTCACACGACCGGGAACGGCCTGTTCAGCTTTGCTTGTCCCGACACCGCCGCGGCAAAGTGCGCGGACCCGTGGAATTACCACCCGGGGTACGCCGAGCAGAACCCGACCATCCTCGCGCTCTATGATGCATGCATAAGAATGTCGACCGCCGACTACTGCGGAGACGGCGTTTCCGCGACCGAGCCCGGTACACCCATCGACGTCTGGGACAGCGCGCGCATAGAGGAACCCTGCTCGCAAGAAGGACAACATTTCGAAGCTGCCTGGACACGGGAGGGCGCGGTCTGCATGCACCATCCGCGCTGGCCGAAGCTCTTGAGGCAAGAGTGTCGCGCCAAGATTCGGAGGTGCGACTCTCCAGAGGAAGCCCAGAAGCTGGTGTCTCCTGGCACACCACTCATCTTCAATTCATCGGCGGTGCGCTCCAGCGGGCGAAACAATGTCCGGGAGGGGACCGTTCGAGCATGGGAAGAGCCAGCTGGAAGAAAAGGACGGGGGGAAGAATAGCGGATCGCAATGGCGTGAGGGGGGCGCAGGGGAACAGAGCCAGTCTCCACTCGTGCCCTTCTCGTTGCGCCCCTGCGTCGATGCGGTCCTGTTCCCGCGAGCCCGTCCTCTCGGATTTGTAGACTGAGCGATGTCCCATGCCTGCAGAGAGGGCGAGCACGCGAGCGTCGCGACGTCCGGCTCGACCGACGGCGCAACGGAGCGCAATTTACCCACGCGGACGGAGAAAGTTCATGGCACCTCGACAGGATTTCAAGATATACCAGCCGACCCTTGCCGCCGCCGCCTTGTTGGCGGCAGCCGTTGGCGAGCTCTCCGGGTGCTCGGACGGCGGGTTGGAGGGACAGGATTCGACGAACCACCGCGCTGAGCTACCGCCGGAGGGGGCCCCCGACTGCTCGAACAGGTCGGATTGCGATGCCCTGGCAAACGACTCCACCACATCATCGCAGACAATCGGCTCCGGAGCTGCGACCGGGGAGTGCGCGTACCAGCCGAGCCCTTCGCAGGCCGAGGCGGATGCGGAGGACGACGAGGTGCTGTCCGCGGTGGGCATCCTGGAGCAGCAGGTAGATGGAAGCACGGAGTTCGCGCCGTTCTGCACTGGTTCGCTCATCGGCAGGAACAAGGTACTTACCGCGTGTCATTGCGCGAAAGAGAACATCGACGACAGCAAAGCGGTCTGGTTTCGTCGTGGTCCAGACCGGATCAAAGTCGTCGACCACGCCCCTCTCTGCGACCCGTCTCGTAGTCAAGGCGGCTTCAATAACGTGGGCAGCGATGTCGCCGTCATGTTCCTCGAGGAGGACGCCGATGAGCCCGCTGTCTCGATCGAGGTTCGCAGCCTCGTCAAGGACGACATCGAGCGAGGCGAGTCTCTCTCCGCCGCCGGTTACTTCTTTCAGAGAAACCGAAATACCCAGGTTGGCGCTGGCGGCCAGGTCGCCAAGCTCACGCTTCGCGCCCTCAAGGGCCGGTTCCTCCAGGACGCCTTCGGAACGCCGGATAACTTCAACAATTGCGCTAGAATCTGGAGAGATGACACGCCCATGGATTCGCGCTCCCAAGAGGAGGCATTGGCATTTGTTCGCACATGGACACACTGGACAATTGGACCTGATGGTGGCGATACATACGAGATGGACATGGATGATGTCTTCGAAATGTCGTTGCTCGAAGACTATCAGGCGTGGTTCGACGGCGGCGTCGACGGCGCGCAACCCTGCAAGGGCGACTCGGGCAGCCCTCTCGTCAGCCAGACGGACGAGGGGTTCGCTGTGTACGGCGTCGTCTCTGGCAGCATCAATCTCGACGCCTCCGAGCCCAGGTGCGCCTTCGGCGCCGTCTACGCGATCTTCGCCGAAGACACCCTGACGTGGCTCCAGGGCTTGCGCGCTCCCCAGCAATCGCCCGACATCGACCCTCCGCGCACGGTGCCGTCGCCGGGCGTCTGGACGGCAGCAATCGACGTTCGCGCCGGCCGCGTGCTCACGGCAGCCGGCGCCCCCTGACAGCCGCGCCCGGCTGGGGCTGCGGTGCGCTCGTCGCGGCCCCACCGGCGTCGGAAACCAGCTGCTCGCCACGGGGAGAGATCTGCGGCACGCGGGATGCTGCGGGATGCTGACGGTGTGGCGACGAGGTATCCACCATCGAGGCGGCCCCCGCGGCCGTCTCCTCGATCTCTTTGCCCCGCGCTCCGCCAGGATTTGTGTTGGATCCGACCAAGCTCGGCCGGGATACTAGCCCTCTCCCGGCGACTTGCAGCCTCTCGCCCCGGCGACCTCCGCGAAATACGCGCGCAGCGGGCGCGTCCCGCGCGCCGGAGCGACCGAGTCGGACGTCGTCACGGCCGCCGCGAACTCCAGCAGATCCGACAGCCGCGGATGGATGCCCGCGAGCAGCACGCTCGTGGCCCGGAACACCCCTGCAGGGACGTGCACGATAAGCCCCTTCTTGCCGACGGCGTCGAAGGCGAGGCGCATCACCTCGTCGCGGGTCATGACGTCGGGGCCGCCCACGGGCAGCACGTCCGGGCCTCCGGCGACCACCTCGGCGAGCGCCTCCGCGACGTCGACGGGGTGCACCGGGTTGGTCCTCGCGAGGCCGTCGCCGGGCACCGTGCCCAGGCCGGCGCGGGCCATCCTGATCATGTCGCTCAGCGCGGAGTAGATGCCGGTGGGGCGCACGAACGAGAACGAGATACCCGAGGCGCGGATAAGCTCCTCCATCTGGAGGTGGGCGGCGAGGTAACGGGTGTGGGCGTAGCCCGGGCCAGGCTGCGCCGAGAGGTAGACGAAGCGCCGCGTCCCCGACCGCTTCGCGGCCTCGAGCAGGTGCGTGTTCGCCACCACGTCGACGTCGTGATAGCTCCTGCGCTCGCGCAGCGTCATCGAGACATTCGCGCCGAGGCAGGAGACGATCGTATCCACGCCGGCGAGCGCGCCGCTCACGGCCCCCGGCTCCGCCGCGTCGGCGACGACGACCTCGGAGGCGAGGCCGAGGAGGCGCGTGGCGTTCGCCTCGACGCGGGAGAGGGTGCGCACGAAGCACCCCCGCGCGCGGAGCAGGCGCAAGAGCTCGAAGCCCACCGCGCCCGTGGCGCCGGCGAGGAGGATCCGCTGCGTGGTCATCGGCTCACCCGTTCCTTGTCGCTCCAGAGCTCAGGCCATCACCCTGACCATCCTCGTGTGCGGGATCCCCGCCTCGTCGAAGATCGGCCCCTCCTCGACGAACCCGAGCTTGCGGTAGAACGGCGCGGCCGAGACCTGCGCGTTCAGGACCAGGGCGCGCGCGCCCCGCGCCGCGCCGATGCGGATCGCCTCCTCGAGCAGGCGCCGCCCGAGCCCGGTGCCGCGGAGATCCTTCCTGACCGCGACGCGACCCACCTTGAGCGCGCCGTCGTACGGCACGATCCGCATCGTCGCGACGACCTCGTCGCCCTCCAGCACCACGTAGTGCTGCGCGTCGGCGTCGAGCTCGTCGATCTCGACGTCCGCGGGCACGGCCTGCTCGACGACGAAGACGTCGAACCGCAGGCGCAGCGCGCCGGCGTACAGCGGCGAGTCGCTGCGGATCGGGATGATCTCGCCGGCCATCACGCCCTCTCCCCCGCGGCGCAGGGGGCGCTGCCCTCGGCGCCCGCGCGCGGCGGGGACGCGACCGCCCGGGCGCCGGCAGAACCGGGGACGCGGTGCAGGGCGCGCTGGAGGCCTCGGTGCTCGGTGCTGCTCATCGTCGGATCCATCGTCTGTCAGCGTCTGTCAGGCCGGGGCGCGGCCCCGCGCGCGGCCACGTCCGATTCGTGCGCTGTCGCCGGCGCCGCGTCCACCGGATTCAGCGCGCCCTGGAGCCGCTCCGGCGTGACGAGCTAGCCTGATCCCGACATGAAGATCATGACCTTCAACATCCTCTTCGGCGGCGAGGACCGATTCGACGCGATCCTCGCGATCGCCGCGGCGGCGCGCCCGGACCTGCTCGTCCTCCAGGAGTGCGTCGGCTGGGAGGACGGCGCCCGGCTCCGGGCCGTCGCCGAGGCGATCGGCGCGCCGTCCGGCGACCGGCACGCCGTGCTCGGCCGCGCCAACCCGCGGCCGAACGGCCGGCGCAACCACGTCTGCGTGGTCAGCCGGGCGCCGCTCGTCGAGGCGCGCGTGCACGCGCCCGACGCGCTGGCCCACTGCATCGTCGAGGTCGAGCTCTCGCTCGCGGGCGAGCCGCTCGTGGTGCTCGGCACCCACCTCAACGCGGGCAGCGAGGACCGCCGGCTCACCGAGGCCCGCTGGCTGCTCTCCCTCGTGCCGCCCGAGCGCTTCGCCGCGGGCCTCTGGGCGCTCGCCGGCGACCTCAACGCGCTGTCGCGGCGCGATCCCTACCCCGCGGACCTCGACGCGCGCCTCAGGGCAGCCGGCATCGAGAAGTACGGCAGCCCGCCGCGGTTCGACACGATGGACGCGATCGAGGCGTTCGGCTGGACCGACGCCCTGCGCGTCCGGCCGGGCGCCGCGCGCTGGGCCACCGCGCTGCGCGGGCGCCCCGGCGCGCAGGTGGAGACGCGGACCGACTACGTGCTGCTCTCCCCGCGGCTGTCCGGCCGGCTCGCGCAGGCCCACGTCGTCGACGTCGGCGCCGCGTCCGACCACCACGCGGTCGTCGCCGAGGTCGCCTGAAGCGCGCGCCGCCGAGCGCGCACCGCGAAGCACACGCCCCGCCGCGCTTCGCTGTCCTGCGCGCGCCCGCTATCCGCTACGCTCGCGGGGCCTCTCGCAGCAGCGCACGAGTGAGGAGATAGAGCGTGGTGGAGTTGCCGACCGTGGGCCCGGCGCCCGGGGACGAGACCTTGATTCAACGCGACCGCCTGCTCGCCGCGCTGCTGGAGGGGCGGGACGACCTCCTGCTCCTCCACTGCGACGCGGTCGTCGCGGAGCTCGTCGGGCGGACGGCCCCGGTGCGGCTCGTGCTCGTCACGACCGCCGCCGACGCCTCGGCGGACGAGATCCGCGCCCGGCTCGGGCGCCTGGTGAAGGCGATCCCCCCCGGCGGGCCGCCGGCGCACTTCGTCGTGGTGGGCGGCGGCGCTGCCGCGGGCCGGGCCGCGCTCTCCGGCGCGTCGCCCATCATCCAGCCCGTGCGCATGGGCTTCCACCACCTCGACGCGGCGGGCGCGCTCGCGGACGTGAAGGGGCCGGCCTTGCCGCTCCTCGCGGCGGCTCACGCGCGCCTCGCCGAGGTGGGCCCGATCGGCCCCGAGGCGCTCGCGGCGGCGCTCGCGCTGGCGCAGCAGGAGCGCGCGATCGTGGACCGGCTCTCGGGCAGCCGCCGCGTCACGGCGACGCTCGTGATCGCGTGCGCCTTGCTGCTCGCCGTGAGCTACGCCTTCGGCTCCGGCACCCACGACGCGGCGCTCTGGCGCATGGGCGCCGCCAACGCCGACGCGATCCGCCGCGGCGAGGTCTACCGGCTCCTCGCCTCGGCCTTCCTGCACGCCAACCCGGTGCACCTGGTCGTCAACATGCTGGCGCTCTGGTCCCTCGGCCCGATGCTCGAGGCCCTGGTCGGCCCGCGGCGCTTCCTGCTGCTCTACGGGGCCTCGGCGCTGGGCGGGGCGATCGCGAGCGCCGTCGGCAGCGCGCTCGATGAGGGCCGGTGGAGCGTCGGCGCGTCGGGCGCGATCTGGGGCCTCATGACCGCCGGCATCGGCGTCGCGCTCCGGCCCCACGGGCTCCTGCCCCCCTCGATGATCGCGCGGATGCGCAGCCGCGCGTGGTGGCCGCTGGGGCTCAACCTCGCCATCAGCATGATGCCCGGCGTCGATCTGCTCGCGCACCTCGGCGGCGGCGTCGCCGGCTTCGCGCTCGCCGTCACCGTCCTGCCCCGGGGCCTCACGCCGCTCGCGCAGCGCCAGCGCCCGTCCGACGCAGAGCCGAGGCCGCGCCCCCTCCTCACGGCGGCGGCCGCGCTCATGGGCGCGGCGATGGCGCTGTCCGTGGTGGTGGCGCTCGCCGTCGGCCGCCCGTGGGAGCTCGCCGCGCCGCCGGCGCTGACGCGCACCGCTGTCGCGGACACGGGCGTCGCGCTGGACCTGCCGGGGTCGCTCGCGCGGGCCGCGTCCGTGGAGGAGATCGACGGCGTCCGCCTCCACACGTACGGGCGGCTGCCCGACACGCCGGTGGTGTTCCAGCTCATGGTGGTCCCGCGCCAGGGCGAGACGACGCCCGAGCAGCTCGACGCGGACCTCGAGCAGGGGCGCAAGGAGCTCGACCAGACGCCGCCGGACGGCGCCGCCCCCCTGGGCCCGGCGAAGCGCGTGACGCTGGGCGGAAGGCCGGCGCTGAGCGTCAGGCACGAGCTCAAGAGCGGGATGCAGGTGGTGTCTTACTTCGTCGTGCTCGAGGACCGGGACGTGCTCCTCAAGGCCTACCTGGCGGAGGATCGGCCGGCGTCCTGGGGCGGGCTCGAGGACAAGGTGGCAGCGACGATCAGGCTGCAGTGAGGCGCGGCGGCGCGCGGCCGGCGGCGGGCGCCTGGCCGGACGCGCCGCGGGGACCTACGTTGCGCTCCATGAAGAAGCTCCGTGTCGATGTCTGGTCCGACATCGCGTGCCCCTGGTGCTACGTCGGCAAGCGCCGGCTCGAGGCCGCGCTCGCCAGGTTCCCGCACCGGGATTCGGTCGAGGTCGTCTGGCGCGCGTTCGAGCTCGACCCCTCGGCGAAGCGCGTCCTCGACGCGCCCGTCCCGTACGCCGAGCGCCTGGCGAAGAAGTACGGCGCCTCCGTCGCCAGGGCCGAGGCCATGATCCGGCAGATGACCGACGTGGCGGCGGCGGACGGGCTCGATCTCCACTTCGAGAAGGTCCGGCCCGGCAACACCTTCGACGCGCACCGCGTGCTGCACCTCGCGGCCGAGCGCGGCGTGCAGGACGCCGTGAAGGAGCGGCTGCTCCGGGCCTACATGACCGAGGGCGAGGCGATCGGCGACCCGGAGGTGCTCGCCCGGCTCGCCGGGGAAGCGGGGCTCGACCCGGACGAGGTGCGCGCCGCGCTCGCGGGCGACGCGTACGCGCGCGAGGTGCGTGCCGACGAGGCCGAGGCGCGCGCGATCGGCATCACGGGCGTCCCTTTCTTCGCGTTCGGCGGGCGCTACGGCGCCTCCGGCGCGCAGCCGGCGGAGCAGCTCCTCGGCGTGCTCCAGAAGGCGTGGGACGAGGCGGCTGCCGAGCCCGAGCAGGCGTTTGCCGAGGGCGCCGCGTGCGGCCCGGACGGGTGCGCCTGAGCCTCCGGGCGTGATAGAGCTACGCGACGGATGTCGATTCAATGGTATCCCGGCCACATGACCAAGGCTCGGCGCGTGCTCGCCGAGTCGATGCCGTCGCAGGACGTCATCATCGAGGTGCTCGACGCCCGCATGCCGCGGGCCAGCGAGAACCCGGTCGTGGCCGAGCTGCGCGGCCAGAAGCCGTGCATCAAGGTGCTGAACAAGAGCGATCTCGCGGACCCGGCCGTCACGAAGGCGTGGCTCCGTCACCTCGAGGCGGAGCACCCGGCGCCGGTTGACGGGGCGCCGCCCGGCGGCCAGGTGCTCGCGCTCGCGATCTCCGCGAACCAGTCGTCCGAGGCGCGGCGCCGGATCCCGGAGCTCTGCAAGCGCCTCGCGCCCCCCAAGAACGGCCCTGGCAAGGTGGTGCGGGCCATGATCGTGGGGATCCCCAACGTCGGCAAATCGACGCTCATCAACACGCTCATGGAGCGCAAGGTGGCCAAGGTGGGCGACGAGCCCGCGGTCACGAAGAGCCAGCAGCTCGTCACCTTGAAGAGCGGCATGGCCATCTCCGACAACCCGGGGATCCTCTGGCCCAAGATCGACGATGAGGCGGCCTCGTTCCGCCTGGCCGTGGGCGGGGCGATCCCGGACACGGCCATCGATTACCAGAGCGTCGCCCTCTTCGCGGCGGGGCACTTCCTGCGTCGCTATCCCGAGCTCCTCGTCGCCCGCTACAAGCTGAAGGAGCTCCCGGCGTCGGCCGCCGCGCTGATCGAGGAGATCGGCCGCCGCCGCGGCTGCCTGCGCGGCGGCGGGGCGGTGGACCTGCACAAGGCGTCGGACATCCTGGTCCACGACTTCCGCGCCGGGCGGCTCGGGCGCATCAGCCTGGAGGAGCCGCCGGGGCTGGAAGAGCCGTCGGGGATCGAGGAGAGCGCCTGATCCGCGCCGCGGCGGCGCGGCGATCCGGACGCGTTCTCGCCGCGCCGCCGCGCCGCCGTCGCTACGCCGCCTGCTCTGGCGCAGCGCGCTTCGCCTCGACGATGGCGCGGGCGAACCAGAGGTACTCGTCCAGGAACCTGCTCGTCGATTTCGCGACGTTCTCGCCCTTCACCTGGAGCGACTCGTCGAACGCGCTCTGGACCTCCGGGACGAGCAGCTTCGTCGGCAGCGGGAAGGCCCCGAGGCTCAGGATCACGTGCTGGAGCTGGGTCGAGGCGTTGATGCCTCCGAGCTTCCCGGCGGAGACCGCGGCCACGCCGATCGGCTTTCGATTGAACTCCTCCCAGAAGTAATCCAGGGCGTTCTTCAGCACGCCGGAGAAGCTGCCGTGGTATTCCGGCGTCACGAACACCAGGCCATCTGCCTCGTGGAGGCGCGCGCTCAGGCCCTGAACGCGCGCCTGGAGCTGCGGGTGCCGGCCGCCGCGCTCCTCCAGGATGGGCAGCTGGCTCTCCGCCAGGTCGATGAGGTCGGTCGCGACGCGCCTCTCCTGCAATCTCCTCTCCAGGTAATGGGCGACCTTGTGCGACTGCCTCCCGGTCCTCGTGCTGCCGAGCACTATCCCTATCTTCATGAATGACGGCTCCCTCCAGCGATGGTTGGCGCTCCTGCCCCCGGACGACGGCGCGAGGTCCTGCTGCGCTGGCCGGCTCCGCCCGTCGCCTGCGCCCCCTCCGCTCGCGTATCCCGCCGGCGTCCGTGGCTGACGTCCAGCTGCTTTCAAGGTGAGCCGGGATGTCCATCCTGTCAGATCGCGCGCCAATGCCTTGGACAGGTACCAATCGGTCGTCATGCCCACGCCGCCGCGCGCGCGCTCGCGCGCGGCGGCGTGGGCCTGTCGAGCACCGTCACACGCCACGAGCCCGCGCCGCGCGCGGCGAACGCGGCGCCGCTCGGGGCCGGCAGCGTGCTAGGCTCGCAGGTCGACGTGATCGCCCGGGATTCTTCGACCCGGGGGCGGCGCCCGCTACCATGCCGGCCGCGGCGGCCCCGCGGCGGTTCCACGGCGCGCCACGGCGACGCCACCCACCCCATCCATTCGACGAGGACCTCACTCCATGGCCGGAAGCAGCCTGCTCGCCCTGATCGACGACATCGCCACCGTGCTGGACGACGTGGCCGTGCTGACCAAGGTGGCCGCCAAGAAGACCGCCGGGGTGCTGGGCGACGACCTGGCGCTGAACGCCCAGCAGGTGACCGGCGTCAACGCCGAGCGCGAGCTGCCGGTCGTGCTGGCGGTGGCGAAGGGCTCGATGGTCAACAAGGCGATCCTGGTGCCCGCGGCGCTGGCGATCAGCGCCGTCATGCCCTGGGCCGTCACCCCGCTGCTGATGGTGGGCGGCGCCTTCCTCTGTTACGAGGGCTTCGAGAAGGTCGCCCACAAGCTGCTGCACAGCGAGCACGACGACGAGGCCCACCGCGCCGAGCTGGTGCAGGCGCTCTCCGATCCGAAGATCGACGTCGTGGCGTTCGAGAAGGAGAAGATCAAGGGCGCGGTGCGCACCGACTTCATCCTGTCCGCCGAGATCATCGCGATCACGCTGGGCACCGTGGCGGATTCGCCGTTCTTCACGCGCGTGGTCGTGCTGACGGGCATCGCCGTGCTCATGACGGTGGGCGTCTACGGCGTGGTCGCCGGCATCGTCAAGCTCGACGACGCGGGCCTCCACCTGAGCCGCCAGAGCAGCCCGGCGCAGCAGTCGCTCGGCCGCGGCATCCTGAAGGCGGCGCCCTGGCTGATGAAGGGCCTGTCGGTCGCCGGCACGGCGGCGATGTTCCTTGTCGGCGGCGGCATCCTGACGCACGGCGTGCCGTGGCTGCACCACCACATCGAGGGCATGACCCACGGCGCCGGCCCGGTGCTCGGCGCGGTGGTGCCGTCCCTGGCCAACGCCGTCGTCGGCGTCGTGGCCGGCGCCGTGGTGCTGGGCGTCGTGACCGCCGTGAAGCGGGCGCTGGGCCGCGACGACAAGGGCGGCCACTGAGCGCGAGCCGCGGGCGCGCGCTCAGCCCGGCCGCACCAGGGTCGCGAGCAGCCTCTCGAGCGCCGCGGCGGGGTCGGCGCAGAGGCCGGAGTGGACGCGCGAGGGCTGCACGATGGTGCTGGCCGGGGAGACCACCCAGCCGAAGCGCTCGGGCTGGGGCAGCCCGGCGACGTACCCGCACGCCGGGTCGCCGGCGCAGACGCGGCGGATGAAGTCGAGGTGCCCGCGGACCGCGTCGAGGTCGAGGGCGGGCCACAGCGCCAGCAGGCGCCGCGCGTCGGGCTCGAGGCGCGCGTCGAGGAAGCCCCGGGCGCGGCAGAAGAGCACCACCCCCACGTTGACCCGCTCGCCGCGCTCCACGCGCGGGACCACGCGCAGCACCGCGTAATCGAACGCGTCGGCGGCGTCGCGCGCGTCGCGCGCGTCGCGCGCGTCGCGCGCGGGCGGAGGGCTAGCGCCGGGCCCGGGCATCGCGCGCCTCCTCGGCGAATCCTCGCGGCGACGCGAGGCGGTGGGTCAGGTAGGCGCCGTAGGCCGCGCGCCGCGCCCCCGCGAGCGACGAGGCGGCCGCCGCGGGCGGCTCCTCGACCGCGTCCGGGGCGAACGCCGACCGCCGATCTCCCGCCAGCCTGACCGGCGGCGCCTGCTCGACCAGCCACGCGTCGGGGATGGCGGCGACGATGTCGGCGATGCGCTCGGGCGTGAGCCGGGCGCTCAGCGCGGCGTCGGCCGCGGCGAGGTCGCCGGCGAACGGGAGCAGCACGTGGTTGCTGACGAGCGGGAAGCGGTCGGGCGCGTCGGCGAGCGGATCGGTCGTGTCGGTCCAGGCGTGGTGGACGTAGAGCGCCGCGCCGTGGTCGATCAGCCAGAGCTGGCGGTGCCACAGGAGCAGGTTGGGGTTCTTGGGGGTCCGGTCCACGTTGCTCACGAAGGCGTCGAACCAGACGACGGCCGCCGCAAGGGCCGGGTCGAGGTCCGCGCCGGCGAGCGGCTGGAACGGGAGCGACCCCGGCAGGTAGTCGAGCGCGAGGTTCAGGCCGGCGCTGACCGAGAGCAGGTCGGACAGCTCCGGGTCCGGCTCGGCGCGCCCGAACTCCGGGTCGAGCTCCATGAACACGATCTCGGGCACCGGCAGCCCGAGCGCGCGCCCGATCTCCCCCGCGACGAGCTCCGCGATGAGCGCCTTCGGCCCCTGGCCGGCGCCGCGGAACTTCAGGACATAGAGCCCGTGGTCGTCGGCCTCGACGAGGGCCGGCAGCGACCCGCCCTCGCGGAGCGGGGTGACATAGCGAGTCGTGTGGACGGTTCGGATCATGCGGACCTTGGCGCCCTTGGCGGACAGCGCCCCTCGGATCGGAGGGCGGCAGTTGACGACAAGTCGGCGCTCCATGCCAGCGCGTTCGGAGAGCATGCGCCGCCGACGCTGACCGTGAGGGCTATTGCATCGAGGGGTTTGCCGGGGTTTGCAGGGACGCGCTGGGGACGTGCGCGTTCCGTGGGATGTCGCGCTGCGGTCGCGCCGCCGCTCCCCTCCCCTGCTGACGCGATGAAGGCTGGACTGCCGCTCTCCCCCGGCACCGTGTCTGCCAGGGCTGGCATCGCGATGGCTCTTTGATTGCTGGCGAGCGCTCCCGCGCCGCGCTCACGGCGCGTTCACGGGGGAGACAGCTCACGGAGGGATCGAACGACCGGCGCGATCGCGCCGGAGCCCGGCGCTCGCTCCGCGCAGCAGCGCGAGAACGAGCGCCGCGGGCGAGCCTGGCTCACTCGCCGAGGAAATCCAGCCTCGATCCGGGCACGGTCAAGTAGTCACCGAGCAAGAACCCCTGCAGGTCGGTCGTGAACTCGAACGGACCGACGACGTGAACCACGTCGCTGCTCCCGCCGCCGGCGCCGCCCTCGCCGCTCGTGCCGCCAGCGCCGCCAGCGCCGCCCTCGCCGCTCGTGCCGCCGACGCCGCCCTCGCCGCTCGTGCCGCCGGCGCCGCCCTCGCCGCTCATGCCGCCGGCGCCGCCCTCGCCGCTCGTGCCGCCGGCGCCGCCCTCGCCGCTCATGCCGCCGGCGCCGCCCTCGCCGCTCGTACCGCCGGCGCCGCCGGCGCCCGCCGTGCTGCCAGCGCCGCCCTCGCCGCCGGCGCCCGTCGTGCTGTCAGCGCCGCCCTCGCCGCCCGTGCCGCCGGCGCCGCCCGTGCCGCCGGCGCTGCTGGGCCTCGTCACGATGATCGAGTCGACGTAGACCACGGTCGGGTTCGCCCAGGGTCCCGTGGTGCCTGCATCGACCTTGATGCCGATGCGCCTCACCTGGGTCTTGTCGAACGTCGTGGAGTCCGCGGCGGCGGCATCGACGTCGATGGTGAGCTCCGTCCACTCGCCCAGGCTGCTGAGGTCCGTCCATGCCCAGGGGACGCCCGCCCAGTTCTGCGCACCGCCGTTCTGTACGTACGTCTGCACGCCGCCGCCGGTGGCGGCCTGCGCCTTCACGCGGAACGTGACGGTGGCGCCGGTCAGGTCGATCAGCCCCGGCCAGTCGAACTGGAACAGCGTCCCCGTGCTGGCGTCGGTCAGGGGCACGGCCAGCCGGGCGCAACCCGAGCAGCTCTCCTCGGGACCGGGACCGATGTCTGGAGCGCCGCCGGCGCCACCCTCGCCGGTGTCGCCACCGGCGCCGCCGTCGCCGCCGACGCCACCGACGCCTTCACCGCCGACGCCCGCGCCGCCTTCGCCGCCCGCGCCGCCCTGATCGCCGGACGCCGTGGAGCTCGAGCTCGAGGAGCTGCTCGACGAGCTCCTCGTGCTCGACGACGTGGTGTCCCCGCCCGCCCCGCCGCTCCCGCCGGAGCCGTCATCATCACCGCAACCCGTCATGGCGAGCGAGCCGACCAGCAACCCGAACACCGCCAAGGAAAGACCTGATCTCATCCGTACCCTCTCTTTTCGTTCCACGCGCACGCGAGGCCGCGCGGCTGCGGCCGCCGTTCGCCGTACCGGCTCCAGCCGTACTCGAGCCCTTTCCGGACCAGCCGCGCGCGCCGCGACGTTATCCCGAAGCCGGAATTTTCTCAACGGCGCCTGCGGGTGAGCCCGAAATGGACGCGCCGGGCGCTCCTCGATCGCCATATCGCCGCGATCGCAGGCGAAACGCCGCATCGCCGGCCCATCGAGCCGACGAGCGACTCCGGATCAGAGCGCTCTTCAACCGGACTCAGCCCTCCATCGCCGGCGGATTCGTCATTTTGACGTGAGAGGAAAATAACAGACTTGGCCGGCGCAGGAGCAGCACATCGATGAGATCGGTAATGCTGGCCACAAGGCCCCGGGATGGACAGGGAAAGCGGCCCACGCGCAGCGCGGCGCGGGGTCAGCGCCGATGGGCCGGGCGCTCAGCCCTGCTCGACGTTCTGCAGCGGCCCCCCGGCGGGGCCGGTCCCGGCGATCTCGGCGGTCCACGCGGAGAAGGTCCCCTGCTGCACCGGCGGCTGGCCGGCAGGCGCGTCGCCGATGTGCCCGCCGACGACGCCGATCTCCTCGTCGAGCGCGGCGTCCCGCGCCGCTTCCCGCTTCCGATCGCGCGCGACGACCACCTCGGCGACCGTCCCGACGAGCGTGCCGATCACGGTGCCGGCGACGGCCCCGGGCGGGCCGGCGATGGCGCCCACCGCCGCCCCCGCCGCGGCCCCGGCGAGCGCGCCCGCCGCGGCCTTCGCCAGGGTCGAGGTCTGTGGAGGCACGCCCGCGGGCATCGGCTCCTCGTCCCAGCGGCGCGCCCTGAAGTCGTTCTCGACAGCATCAACACTGGTGTCGTACATGGCAATCACCCTCGCGGAGACCCGGAGCCGCCCGCGTCGCGGTGCGGATCGCGGCTGTTCCGTCGTTCTCCGTGGTCGTCGTTTTCGGTCCTCCTGCGGGTCAAAGCACGCAGCGTGCCGGCCACGGCTCGCCGCGATCGGCGCGCTTCGCCGCGCGCCCCTCGCCTCCATCGCGCCGCCCCGCCCGGGGCGCGCGGCGCATTTCGCCTCACGCGCGCGGGCGCGCGCTCGACCTGCTGGCCGGCGGCCCGGCGAGACCGGGCCTTGCAGCCAGGGAAGCGAGCTGGTTAGCATGTCGCGTCATGGTGGTAGAGATCCGGCAGATGAACGCGATCTGCGTCCTCGGCTGGGTGGATCGGCTGCACATCGCCGTCTGGCGGGGGAGCGGCGTCGACGAGTCCCACATGTTCTATCGGGAGATGAAGGCCGGCATCGCGCGCTTCGGCTCCGGGGTAGGCCACCTCGCCGTCATCGAGCCTGGCACCCCGCTGCCGTCGCCGGAGGCACGGAAGACCATCGCCCGCGTCTTCAACGAGCACCCCGGGGCGGTGAGCGCCGTCTCGGTCGCGTCCGAGGGGCAGGGCTTCTTCGCGTCCGCCGTGCGCAGCGTGGCGACGGGGCTCATGATGCTCACCAGGACGCCCGTCCCGTTCCGGCTCAGCGGGAGCGTGGTCGACTCGGCCGCTTTCCTGTCGAAGCACATCGTCTCCCCCGACGGGGCGCCGCACGACGGGAGGGTCTATGTGCACGCGGTCCTCGAGATGCGGCGCAAGCTGCACCAGCAATTGCCCAGATCAGCGTGAGCCGCGGCCGGCACGCCGGCGCGGCGCCGCGCCGCTCACACCCTGTTCACCTGGGGTGACGGCCGCGCCGCGCTGGCGCGGAGCAGGCCGAGGGCGACGAGCGTGAGCGCCACCATGAGCGCGCCCGAGGCCCACAGCACGGGGCGGTGCCCGTGGCGATCGACGCCCACGCCCATGGCCGGCCCGAGCAGCGCGAAGGCGGCGCGGAACAGGAAGCTGCGCAGCGACACGCAGCTCGCGCGATCGTCGTCGGGCGCGAGGCGCTGCTCCTCGTGGTGGAGCAGCGGCATGTGCAGCCCGCGCACGAACGTGAGCAGGAAATAGAACGCGAACCCGAGCGCGTGGTGAGAGAGCGCGAGGCCGAGATACCCGGCCGCCACCAGGGCGAGGCACGCGAGCAGCGTCCCCGTCATGCCGAGACGGCGGCCGGCGCCCTCGCTCAGCATGGATCCAAGCGCGGTGGTGAAGCTCGCGACGGCCCACATCGGGCCGATCCACGTGACGCTGGCGCCGGACTCGGTCGCGTACAGAGCAATCAGCCAGGTCGGCAGGTACGCCGCGAGCGCGAACACCACGCCGAGCAGCATCACCGCGCGCAGATCGGCGCGCTCGACCAGCGCGCCGCGCACGACCGCGCGCATGCGGCCCAGGTGGTCCTCGACCCTGGGCTGCGCGCGCGCCGTCTGGCCGAAACGCAGGGCGATCCCGAGCGCGACGACCCAGCACGCGACCTCGATCGCGAACGGCAGGCGAGACCAGCGCGCGTAGAGGAAGCCCGCGACGAGCGCGGCGCTCCCGGAGGAGATCTGCGCGACCGAGCGCATCCGGCCGTACCAGCGGGTGAACTCGTGCTCCTTGCCCTGCTCGCGCAGCGAGTCGTAGAGCAGCGCGGCGTCCGCCCCCGAGATGAGCGAGAACCCGACGCCGAGCACGAGCTCCGCCATCACCACCGACCAGAGAGAGCGCGCGAGCGCGTAGGCCAGCCACCCGGCGAGGATGGCGACGCTGCCGAGCACGAGCGCGCGGCGGTGGCCGAGGCGATCGGCGATGTAGCCGGAGGGGAACTCGAAGAGCGCGATGCTCAGGTTGAAGAACGCCTGGACGCTCATCATCGTGGCCACGCTCATCCCGATGTCCCTGGTCCAGAACAGCGGGAAGATCGCCGCCGGGAACATCATCGAGTGCACGCCGTAGTAGGCGCAGATGAGCCATGGATTGTGCTTGACGGACGGCATCGCGCGGGCGCGCGAGCCTACGCGCTCCCGGGCGGAAGATCCTCAGGGATCGCGAGGGTTCGGTGGTGGAGGGGCTCGGCGCTCGCGGCCCCGCGAGCGCCTGATTCGTGCGCGCCGGCGACCCGATCGCCGGCCCCGATCACTCGGGGATGTGGAGCAGCGTCGAGCCTGGGACGGGCATGTAATTGCCGATCACCATCGGCTCCACGCTGGTCGTGAACTCGAAGGGACCCACCACGTGAATCACGTCGGGGCCGGAGCCGCCCTCGCCGCCTTGGCCGCCGGAGCCGCCTTGGCCTGCGCCGCCTTCGCCCCCGGTACCGCCGCCCTCGCCGCCGGCCCCGGCCGTGCCGCCTTCGCCTCCGGTACCGCCGCCTGCGCCGCCTTCGCCGCCGGCCCCGGCCGTGCCGCCTTCGCCGCCCGCACCGCTGGTGCCGCCCGCGCCGCCATCGCCGCTCGTGCCTCCAGCGCCGCCCACGCCGCTCGCGCCGCCTTCGCCGCTCGTGCCTCCAGCGCCGCCCACGCCGCTCGCGCCGCCTTCGCCGCTCGTGCCTCCAGCGCCGCCCACGCCGCTCGCGCCGCCTTCGCCGCTCGTGCCCCCCGCGCCGCCTTCACCGAAATCGTCGCTCGCCCCCCCGGCTTTGCGCTGACCGCTCGTGCTGCTGGGCCTCGTGACGGTGATGGAGTCGACGTAGATGACGGTCGGGTTGGTCCAGGGCCCCGTGTCGCCCGCCGTGACCTGAAGCCCGATCACCTCCACCAAGGTGCGGTTGAAGTTAGGAGACGCCGCGGCCGCGGCATCGACATCGATCTTGAACTCGGTCCACTCGCCGAGGTCGGCGATCGGATTCCATGTATAACCGATGTTGGCATAGAACAGCTCGTCGCCGTTTTGCACGAACGGCTGCACGCCGCCGCCGGTGCCTGTATGGGCCTTCACGCGGAACGTGACGGTGGCGCCGGTCAGGTCGATCCCCGGGTCGAACCCGATGAAGAACTGCGTCGCTTGCGCCCTGCCCGTGATCGGCACGGAGAGCCGAGCGCAGCCAGGGCATTGCTCGCCCGGATCGACGATGCCCCCGCCCGTGCCGGTAGTGCTGGAAGACCCGGTGCCGGTCGAGCTGCCGGTCCCGCTCGCCCAGCTCGACGACGAGCTGGAGCCGGAGGGACTCCCGCCGGCGCCGCCGCTGCCCGACGCGTCGTCGCCGCCGCAACCCATCACGGCGAGCGCGCCGACCAGCAACCCGTGCACCGTCACAGAATGAACTGATCTCATCCTTGCCCCTCCTCGATATGCACCGCGAGGCTGCGCGCCCGGAGCCACCATTCGCCGTGGCGGCTCACTGCGCACCCGAGATGCTCCGAGCCAGACCCGTATATCGCGAGACTATCCCGGGCAGAAAATCTTCTCAACAGCCTGGACACGTGAATCCGTCGTCAGGAGCTCAGCGCGCGTGGCCAAGATGGTCGCTGGCTCCACTGCGCGTGCGGTATCCACATCAGACCACCTGTGGCGTCGAGCGACGAGGGCGACACGGTGGGGTCGAGTAGCATCATGGGGAGGCGCCCCCTACGCCGCGCCCCCGTACTTCACGTCGTACCTCAGGAGGGCCGCGCCGCTCGCGTACGGCTTCGACTCCCGGAGCGCCAGCTCGACCTTCCTCGTGCTCTCGCCGAAGAGCCGGATCCCGTGGCCGAAGAGGATGGGATTCAGCTTGAGGACGAGCTGGTCGATGAGCCCGTGGTCCAGGAGAAAGCCGGCGAAGGCGCCGCCCCCGCAGAGGTAGATGTCCGCCCCGTCGCCCTCCTTCAGCCGCCGCAGGGCCGCGAGCTCGTCGCGATCGACGACATGGACCTCCGCGCCCTCGTCGAAGCGCAGCGTCTTCGAGAAGATGTAGTGATCCATGTTCGGATACGCCCGCTTCCCCGGGACGAGCCCGAAGGGATAGCCCCACTCGTATGTCCTTCTCCCCATCACGACGGTGTCGTAGCCCTTCAGGCGCTCGACGTACTCCGTGACGTGATCTCCCTGCATCAGGAAGCCCTCCACCGAGCCGTCCTCGTGCGAGATGAAGTTGTCGAGCGTCACCGCGACATCATAGACGATCTTTCTCATACGAATCCTCCTTCAAGACCTGCCCTGTTCACACCCCGGTCGCGCCGCGACCGCGCAGGACCGACCCGCCGCGAGCCCCCCCCGGCTCGGCGCCGCGGCGGCCCCGCGAAAGCGTCCCTCCGGCGGCGCGGGGATCGCCGCTGCCGTCGCCATCATGACCGTCACTGCCGTCGTTGCGCGCCACGCACCGCGAGCGATGGGCCGATCGTCAACGACCGCGCGCGACGCACGCGAGCGACAGGCGCGGTGCGCGGCGGACGGGTCACCTCGGGCGGCCGAGCGACGAGCGATGGCTTCAACGAGGGGTGATCATGAGCGACGCGGGTGAGGCGTCGCTGGCGACCTTAGCATGGGTCCGCGCGCTTGCCTACCGCCTCGGCAGGTTGCCCTGCTCGGTATGCGCTGGTAGCGTCGTCGTCACCCGAGCAGAGGAGAAGACCCCATGAGGAGCGACACGAACCGGTGCTGGCGGCTCGCCTCACGTCCTGTCGGCCTGATCAAGGACAGCGATTTCACCTTCGGTGAAGAGCCCATCCCGGAGCCGAAGGACGGCGAGATCCTCGTGCGCACGCTCTATCTCTCGGTCGATCCCGCGCAGCGGATCTGGCTCGACCGCGACTCGTACATCCCGGCGATCCCGATCGGCGATGTCATCCGCGCCGGCGGGATCGGCACGGTCGTGCGCTCGAACAGCCCTGCCTTCGCCCCGGGCGACCTCGTCCAGGGCCTCCTCGGCTGGCAGGACTATGCGGTGCTGGCGACCGGGCAGGACTCTCTGCTCCCGGCGACGAAGCTGCCGCCCGGCCTCGCGCCCGAGCTGGCGCTCAGCGTCTTCGGCGTCACGGGCCTGACTGCCTACTTCGGCCTGCTCGACGTCGGGCGCGTCAAGCAGGGGGAGACGGTGGTCGTCTCGGGCGCCGCCGGCGCGACGGGGATGATGGTGGGACAGATCGCGAGGATCAAGGGCTGCCGCGCGATCGGCATCGCGGGCGGCCCCGAGAAGTGCGCGTGGCTCACGGGTGAGCTCGGCTTCGACGCCGCCATCGACTACAAGTCCGAGGACGTCGAGGCCCGGCTCGGCGAGCTCTGCCCCTCCGGCATCGACGTCTATTTCGACAACGTGGGCGGCGAGATCCTGGACGCCGCGCTCGCCCACCTCGCCATGCGCGGGCGGGTCGTGCTCTGCGGCTCCATCGGCGACTACAACGCTTCCGCCGCGCCGGCCGGCCCAAGGAACTACCTGAGCCTGCTCATGAAGCGCGGCCGGATGGAGGGGTTCATCGTCACCGATTACTTCGGCCGCCTGGGCGAGGCGGTCTCCGACCTCGGCGACTGGGTGAGCTCGGGCAAGCTCAAGAATCGCGTGGACGTCCAGGAGGGCCTCGAGAAGGCCCCGGCGACGCTCAACCGCCTCTTCACCAGCGCGAACGTGGGCAAGCAGCTGCTGAAGGTCGCCGATCCGTGATCGCGCCCGGCTAGAACTCGGTCCCGATCACGTACCTGAGCTGCCCGGTCTTCAGGGAGAACACGTAAACCGCCGTCCACGTGGCGTAGAAGACGTCGCTCGCCGAGGTCGAGATCCCGCTCGAGACCTGCGACTTCTTGTGGACCTGCACGTCCCAGAGCCGCTTGCCGGTGCCGCCGTCGAAGCAGGTGAGGCGCGTGCCTTCCTTGGAGTCGTTCATGTCATAAGGGACGACCAGGAGCCCGCCCTCGTAAGCCGCCTCATCCGACCCCATCGCCTTCGTGGTGAGCGGATCGACGCCGGGCACCACGTCCTTCCAGAGGACCTTCTTCTTGTCCACCGCGGCGACCATCTCGACCTGGCTGCCCTTGCTGCGGCGGCCGAGCAGGAACCGCGGGCCGGGTCCGGTCGGGACGAGCGCGTTGTGCGCCGACATGCCCTCGATCTCGTGCAGGCTGGGCAGGCCGAGCTCGTCGAAATCAGACCAGCCGACGAGCTTGTAGCCGGGCGCCTCGTCCGCGTTCGAGCTCGGGACCGGCTTGCACGCCGCGTCCTTCGCGAGCTCGCGCCGCGCTCCGCTCGCCGGCTCCAGGCCGTGCTTCACGTCGTCGACCGTCTCGACGACGATCACGCCGTTGCCCTGGCAGACCCGCTTCGCCTTCTCGCCGAGCGACACCGACCACGATGGCTTTCCGGTGCGCAGATCGTAGGCCTGCGCCTTCCCCAGCCCGTCGATCGAGATCACCCGGTCAGAGACCACCGCGCGCCGCGCCTCGTGGCTGGTCGCGTCCTTGGTGAGGGCCGCGGTCTTCCAGATCGGCTTCCCGTCGCGGCCGTCGTAGGCCGCGATCCACTCTTCCCCGGCGGGGATGCTGCTCTTTCCGATCACGTCCGTCGCCCCGTCGCCGTTCACGTCGGCGAGCATGGGCCGGTCGCCGAAGTACGTGCGTGGTCCGCTGCCGAGCAGAGGCCGCGCGCCGGCCCCGGATGTCGCCGGCGCGCGCATCACGAGAAAGCCAGCCACGCCGCCGGCCACCATCATGGCGGTGACGGCGCCGAGCACGATGAAGGGCGCGACGCTGCTGGACGGCGGGGCGACCCGGACGACGTGCATGCCCTGCGGGATCGGCGCGGTGGTCGGCTTCCTGCCGCGATCGATCAGCGAGCGCGCGCCGCAGTACTGGCAGGTGACTGAATCCATCCCCGGCTGAACGGGCAGCGGGGCGCCGCATCGCGGGCATCGGGTATCGACGATCCGGGCCATCGTTCCACTCTACACGAGCTCCTCGCTGGGTTCGCAACACGTTCGTCGCGAGGGAGCCCGCTTCGCCGCGTCGTCCTTGCTCGCGCGCGTCGTCCTTGCTCCGCGCGCGTCGTCCGTGCTCGCGCGCGTCGTCCGTGCTCGCGCGCGTCGTCCGTGCTCGCGCGCGTCGCCCTTGCTCCCTCTACTTCCTCCTACTTCCTCTCTCGCGCGCTCCCACGCCCTCCCGTGGCCTCGCCGCGCTCGCTCGAGGGCGGCTGTTCCAGGAGGGCCGCCCGGGTGAGCCCCTTGCCCCCGAAGCGCTCGGCCACCTCGGCCACGACGCCCTCGAGGCGGCGGCGGCGCTCGGAGGCGACCGGGAACAGGCTCAGGGTCGGGCTGGCCGTCTGGCTGGTCAGGTCGCCCGCGGCGATGCCGACCAGCCGCACCGGCCGCGACAGGTCGAAGCGCGAGAGCAGCCCCTTCGCGCACGCGAAGATCGAGTCGGTGTCCCCGACCGGCTCGCCGAGCTTCGTCTGGCGCGTCCGCAGCGTGAAGTCCGAGTACTTGAGCTTCACCGAGACCGCGCGGCAGGACAGGCCCGCCTTGAGCAGGCGCCGCGCCACGCGGCCCGACAGCTCCAGCAGCCAGCGCTCGATCGGCGCCCTGCCGAGCAGGTCCTCCTCGACCGTCTCCTCCGCGCCGATCGACTCCGCCGCGCGGCCCGGCACCACCTCGCGCTCGTCGATGCCGGCGGCGAGGAGCCGCACGTGCTCGCCCCACGCGGGGCCGAGGAGCTCGTGCAGGCGCGGCGCCGGGCAGCGCGCGAGGTCGCCGATGGTCGCGAGCCCCGCGCCGTGGAGGCGCTCGGCCGCGCGCGGGCCCACGCCCCACATGCGCTCGAGCGGCAGCGGCGCGAGGAAGGCGCCGACGTCCCCGGGGACCACGACGAGCCCGTCCGGCTTCCGCAGGTCGCTCGCGATCTTCGCGGCGAACTTGCACGATGCGACCCCGGCCGAGGCCGTGAGCCCGATCTCGTCGCGGATCGCGCGCTTGATCCGTGCCGCGATCGCCTCGCCGTCGCCGAAGAGCGACCGGCTCGCGGTCACGTCGAGGAACGCCTCGTCGAGCGACAGCCCCTCCACGAGCGGCGTGAACCTCCGGAAGATCGCGAAGACCTGCGCGCTCACCTCGGCGTAGCGGGCGTGCCGCACCGGCACGACGACCGCCTGCGGGCAGCGGCGGATCGCCTCGGCCATCGGCATCGCCGAGCGGGCGCCGGAGGGGCGCGCCTCGTACGAGGCGGCCGCGACGACCCCGCGCCGCGAGGCCCCGCCCACGAGGACGGGGCGGCCCCGCAGCGACGGATCGTCGAGCTGCTCGACCGACGCGAAGAACGCGTCCATGTCGATGTGGAGGATCTGGCGCATCGCGGGAATGCGATCGCACTCCAGGATCGCGCCGGGATCAACCGAGACGGAGGCGCCGGCGTGCCGCCCGAGCGCTCTCGCCCGCGACCGCGCGCTTTCCTCGCGGGCTCGGGCGTCAGGCCGAGCTTGCCCGGGTGCGCGGGCGCGCGGTAGATGACGAGACGCATGGCAAAGCTGAAGCGGCTACGGATCGAGAGGTTCCGGGGCGTGGCGCCGGGGACGGAGCTCGTCTTCAACGACACGTTCAACGTGCTCCTCGGCCAGAATGGAACCGGGAAGACGACGCTGCTGAAGCTCATCGCGATGGCGCTGGCGTCGGACTTTGGAGCGCTGGAAGGAGAGGACTTCGCGCTGGAGTACGAGATAGAGTCGAACGATCTGAGCCTTGTTGTCTCAATTCGGAACGACCTGTCGGATGAATCCATGCCGGAGGCGCGCGTGGCTCGGGGTCGACAGCGAGACGGCTCCGGAGACGGCGCAAGCCAAGCCTGGTCCTACGAAGCCCGGGTCCGCTTCCATCGGCACGTGCCAGAGCACCACGTCGTAGTGACCCCGGTGAGAGCCGAGTGCTACATCGGCAACGCCCTCGTCCCCGACATGACGATTCCTGTATCTGCCCCCTTCCGATCGGGCTTCTTGCTGTGGGCGCTTGACGGGATCTTCGACGAGGCGCGGGGGAAGCTCGGCCCCGCATGGTTCATCGCCGCGCGCCAGGATGTCCTAGACAACGACGGACGCGGCAGGTTCGACGAAGCCTTGGGCTCGTTCGAAGCGATGACAGGAGAGCTCTCCGATCGAAAGTCCGGGGATTGCATCGAAAGCCCGCTGCTCAGCATCCTGAAGCACACCGACGGCCACCTGAGCGTCAGGATGTCGACGCGTACGCCTTCGGTGGTGGGTCACGCGCTCGAGCAGAGCCCCACGTCGCTCGACGCCAAGAGCCTTAGCATCCCGCATACCGAGCTACCCTTTCTCGGCGATGTGGTGGAGCTATTCCAGTGCTCTGGATCTGACTTGATGTTGCGCCTCAGCTCGAAGAAGATCACGAACCTTGGCGAAGAGCTACTGTATGCGGGATTCGCATTCACGTTCACCCTGGAAGACGGCTCCGTCATTACTCACAACGCGCTCAGCTATGGACAGAAACGGCTGCTCTCGTTCTTCCACTATCTCGCCGTGAGCGAGGACATCGTCGTCGCCGACGAGCTCGTGAACGGCCTGCACTACGACTGGATCGAGGCCTGCCTCAAGAGGCTCATCGACCGGCAGTCATTCCTGACGAGCCAGAATCCACTCCTGCTCGATTTCCTCCCTTTCGCCTCCGCCGAGGATGTACGGCGGTGCTTCATCCTCTGCCGCCGCGAGCGCCACGAAGGGCGCCCTCGAACGGTCTGGGCGAACATGGATGAACAAAGCGCAGAGGCCTTCTTCCGGGCGTACCGGACCGAAGCCCTCCAGGTCAGCGAGATCCTGAGGACGAAGGGCCTGTGGTGACCCGGGAGCAGCCCTGTCTGTCGATCCTGGTCCTCACCGAGGACAGCGCCGAGGGGAGCTGTGAGACGATCGCCGCGCTCGTGAAGAAGATGGTGCTGCTCGTGGATCCGGCGTGCCGCACCCACCTCATCACGTTCGAACCACAGGGTGCGAACGAGCGGCGCGCGATGCGCGGCAACTTGTGGAAGAGCCGGAAGCCGTTCGACCGACAGACGATCGTCCTCCTCGGTAGAGCGATCGCCGCGAAGCTCATCGAGGATCCGATCGGGTTCGTCGCCTTCCATGTGGACGGCGATCGCCGGTGGGCCGAGCGGGCGTCGAGTGAGAACGTCGCGAAGTTCGCCGAGTTCGTCAGCAACTACGTCGAGCCCGGCGTCCACAATGCGCTGCGACGTCAGCGTGACCGGGACGCGCTCACGATACCAGACGAGGAGATCGACCGGGCCACCGCGGCGGCCCTTGCGCGCCTGCTGCGCTTAACCCCCTTCCGCAGCATCGAGGCATGGCTCTATCAGAACACCGTCGAGGCGCGCAGGCTCTGCCAGATCGCATGTGGCCGGCATCTCGCGAAGATCGACGCGTGGGCAGCGGATCGCGGGGCAATAGACGAGTTAGAAGATCCCAAAGCGGAGCTCTGCCTGATCTCCGAGCATCACCCGGATCTGGCCCAGCACGCGTTTCCTGCGGACGAGGCCTTTCGCGTCAACAAGTCTTACGCTGCCGCAGTGATCGGGCTTCTGGACTGCGCTGACCTCTGCGCAGCGCTCGCCCACACGCATCTCTGAGCGGGGCTCGATCTTTAGCTCTAGCGGACCGGCGGCTTCAGGTCGTCCGGCAGCCTGCCGGCGGGCGGCCGCGGCAGCTCCGGGGGGCGCTCCAGCAGCGACCCCGGTGACGCCGCGTCAGCCCCGGCGTCGGTCTGTTCCCCCCCGTCGGTCTGGCCGCCCCCGTCGGGCCGGGGGCCACCGCCGGATGTACTGCTGTCCCCCGCGTCGTTCCCCGGTCCTGGATCGGCCGGGGGCGGGCGCGTGTCGTCGGTGCAGGCGCAAAGCGCGCAGGCGGCGATCAAGAGGAGCCACGCTCGCATCGTTCGGCTCCCTTGCTCAGTACTTGACCCAGATCTCGGTGCCCGGATGAATCGCCGTCAGCACCTCGGTATCCGGCTCCGTCATGATCAGACCCTGGGTGTTCGGATTGGGGCTGTAGGCCGCCTTCCCCGCCCAGACGATGAGCGCGTCCTGGAACACCGAGAAGTCGTGGACGTGCTCGTTCACTGTGTACTTGTTCCACCCGGGCGATCGCGGCGGCAGGACCGCCAGCGACGGCGCCGGGTTCGTGGCCGGGGTGCCCGCGTCCGCGTCGTGGCTCCCGTGCTCGCCCGAGGTATCCGCCCATTCGGCGATGGTCTCGGTGCCGTCCGGGGTGCGGCAGGTCTGGGTGGTGGGGAAATACAGCGTCTTGAACGGCGCGTCCGGGACCTTGAACCGCACGGTCAGCTTGTAATAGGTGGTGTCCGCCGGAAGCACCTCGGCGACGGGCTTGGTCCAGACGACGGCGGTGATGTTGCCCTCGGTGTCCTTCTCCACGACGGCCTTGCCAAACGTGCTGTCCAGCGGCCGCACCGACGTCACCCCGGCCGGGATCTGGACCTTCACCCGGTAGGTGTCCGCGCCGTCGCAGCCGTGGCCGACACCGAAGGTGGCCTCGTGCGTGGCGCCGGCAAACGCAGGGCCCGACACCGAGATGTGCGCGCGGGCGGCGGTCGCGGCGAACAACGAGCCTGCAACGATCAGGCAGCTCTGGAACACCCTCTTCATCTCAAGCACCTCCACCGGGGAATCTCGCGCACTCTAGTAGGGCCGCCATCCCGTGGAAATGCGACCTGTTGTCGCAGGCGCCCGCGACGCACCACGATCGGCGCTGGCTCAACCCCCCTTCAGCCGATAGCCCACACCGGGCTCGGTGATCAGGATCTGCGGCCGCGCGGGATCGCGCTCCAGCTTGTGCCGGAGCTGCGCCATGTAGACGCGCAGGTAGTGCGTCTGCCCCGCGTACGCGGGGCCCCACACCTCGCCGAGGAGCTGGCGATGGGTAAGGACCTTGCCGGCGTGCCGGATCAGCGTCGTGAGCAGCTTGTACTCGATCGGCGTCAGGTGGATCTCCTCGCCCGCCCGCGACACGACCCGGCGCGCGAGGTCGACCTCCACGTCCTGGACCGCGAAGCGGTGGCCCTCCGCGGTCGCCCCGCGCGCCGCGTGGGCGGCGTGGCGCAGCGCCACGCGCAGCCGCGCCAGGAGCTCGCCCGCGCTGAAGGGCTTCGTCAGGTAATCGTCCGCGCCGCCGTCGAGCGCGTCGATCTTGTCCTGCTCCTGACCCCGGGCCGACAGCACGATGATGGGGACGGCGCTCCACTCCCGGAGCCGCCGCGTCACCTCCAGACCCTCCATGTCAGGGAGCCCCAGATCGAGGAGCACGAGATCCGGATTCCGCGTCGTCGCCTGGGCGATCCCCTCGCCGCCCGTCTCCGCCTCCACCAGCCGGTAGCCGCGGGCCGCCAGCATCGCGCGGAGGAACCGCCGCATCTGCGGCTCGTCCTCGATCAGCAGCACGAGAGGAGAGACCTCCGACATGGCCCGGTCACGTTATCAAGCGCCCGCGCCCGCCGGCAGCTCCGGGCTCGCGAGGTCCGGCGGGCGGCCCTCGATAGGCAACGTCACGCGGAAGATCGCGCCCCCGTCAGGCCGGTTCTCCGCCGTGATCCGCCCGCCGTGCGCGGCCACGACACCGCGGCAGATCGTGAGGCCGAGGCCGAGCCCCTGGCGGCCGTTTCCTCGCCCCCGGAAGAACTTCTCGAAGATGACCTCCTCCTCACCGGGCGCGATGCCCTGGCCGCGATCCTTGATCTCCAGCACCGCCACGCTCCCCTCGATGAACCCCCGGATCGCGATCGGGCTGCCGGCGGGCGAGTACTTGAGCGCGTTCTCGAGCAGGTTGATGAGCACCTGCTCGATCAGCACGCCATCCATCGGGACGAGCCCAGTCGCCCGGCCGAGCTCGATCGAGACCTCCCGCCCCTCGAGGTGCTCCTCGACCCGGTTCAGCGCCGCCCCGACGACCTCCTCGAGCGGCAGCCACTCCTTCTTGACCGCGAGCGCCCCGGACTCCAGCCGCGTCATGTCAAGCAGGTTGCGCACGAGGCGCTCGAGCCGCTGCGCCTCCTCCAGCACCGTCTGCATCAGATCGCGGCGGGCCGCCGGGTCGAGCGCGTCCCCCTCGTCGAGCAGCGCGCCCGCGGCGCCGGTGATCGTGGCGAGCGGCGTGCGCAGATCGTGCGAGACGGAGCTCAGGAGGGCGTTGCGGAGCTCCTCCGCCTGCGCGTGGAGCCGGTCGCGCTGGGCTTGCCGCGCGAGCAGGGCGCGCTCCAGCGCGAGCGCCGTCTGCGTGGCGAAGGCGTCGAGCAGCTCTCGCCGGCTCAGGTCGAGGAGCGACGGCGGGCGCGGTCGGACGCTGAGCACGCCGATGGGCCCGGAGGAGCCCTGGAGCGGCAGGTGCATCGCGCCCGCGCTCGGGAGGGTGTCGGTCCCGGCGCCCGCGGCCTTGCCATGCGCGTACGCCCACTCCGCCACCGCCCGCTCCTGCTCGGTGGCGGCCAGATCCTCCGCCGTCCCGGCGCTGACAGCGAGGCGGCCCTCCGGGCCGGGCAGGAGGACGACCGCGTCGGCCTCGAAGACGTCGCGCACGTGGCGCGCGGCCGCCACGCTGAGCTTGTCGATCCCGCGCAGGGCGGCCAGCTCCCTGCTCATCGCGTAGAGCGCCGCGGTGCGCTGCTCGCGCTCGCCGGCGCTCTCGGCCTGGCGGCGGATGCGCGCGGTGAGGCTGGCGATGACGAGGCCGACCCCCAGCATGACGGCGAACGTGAGGAGGTACCGGAGATCGCCGACCGCCAGCGTCAGGTACGGCCTTACGAAGAAGAAATCGAACGCGGCGACGCCGAGCACCGACGCGAGCACCGAGGGCCCGGCGCCGAAGCGGCTCGCGACGAAGACGACCCCGAGCAGGTACACCATGATGAGGTTCGCCAGGTCGGAGAACGGGTGCATGAGCCACGCGGCGAGCGTGCAGAGCACCGCCACGCACGCGCTCCAGGCGTACGCCAGCGGCCTGGCCGGGCGCCGCTCCCGCGGCCCGGGCTCAGGCTGGCGAGCCTCCGCCGTCCCCTGGATGACGTACACGTCGATGTCGCCGCTCTGGCGCACGAGATCGTCGAGCAGCGAGCCGTAGACGAAGTCCTTCCATCGGGGGTGCGTCGGCTTGCCGACGACGATCTTGCTGACGTTGTGGCGCCTCGCGTACCGCAGGACCTCCCCGGCGACCTCCGCGCCGTGGAGCTGGACCGCGCTGGCGCCGAGGCGCTCGGCGAGCGCGAGGTTCCGGTCGACCCGCCCGCGATCGGCCTCGGAGAGCCGCGCCTGCGCCGGCGTCTGCACGTAGACCGCGTGCCACTCCGCCTTCAGGCTGCCGGCCATCCGCCGCGTCGCCCGGATCAGCCGCGCCGACATGGGGCTCGGCCCCACACAGACGACGATCCGCTCGGCGACGGCCCACGTCTCCTGGATCCCGTGGGCGCGCATGTAGCCGCGCATCTGGCCGTCCACGCGCTCGGCGGTGCGGCGCAGGGCGAGCTCGCGCAGGGCGATGAGGTTGCCCTTGCGGAAGAAGCTGCCCGCCGCCCGCTCGATCTGCTCCGAGAGGTAGACCTTGCCCTCGCGCAGCCGCTCGAGGAGGTCGTCCGGGGGCAGGTCGATGAGCTCGATCTCGTCGGCGCGCTCGATCATCGAGTCGGGCACCGTCTCCCGGACCACGACGCCGGTCACCTGGGCGACCACGTCGTTCAGGCTCTCGAGGTGCTGGACGTTGACGGTGGTGTGGACGTCGATCCCGGCGTCGAGGAGGTCGAGGACGTCCTGCCAGCGCTTCGGGTGCCGCAGCCCGGGCGCGTTCGTGTGCGCGAGCTCGTCGACGACGAGGAGCGCCGGCCGGCGCTTCAGCGCGGCCTCGAGGTCGAGATCGCGCAGCGTCCTGCCGCGGTGCTCGACCTCGATCGCCGGCAGGCGCGGCAGCGGCGGGTCCGCGTCGAGGAGCGCCTCCGTCTCGGCGCGCCCGTGCGTCTCGACCCACCCGACGACGACGTCGACCGCCTCCTCCCGGAGCGATCGCGCCGCCTTCAGCATAGCGTACGTCTTGCCGACGCCGGGCGCGGCGCCGAAGAAGATCTTGAGCTTGCCCTTCCGCTCGCGCTCCTCCTCCTCGCGGACCGCCGCGAGCAGCGCCTCGGGATCCGGCCGGTCGTCGCGCGCGTCCGCCACCGCTCGCGCCCTCCTCAGCGGGCGCCGTCGAGGGCGAGGTTCAGGAGGAGCACGTTCACGTGGGGCTCGCCGAGGAGCCCGAGCAGCCGCCCCTCGGTGTGCCGCGCGACGAGCCGGCGCACCTCGTCCTCGGGGAGGCCGCGCGCGCGCGCCACGCGCCGCACCTGGTACGCCGCCGCCGCGGGGCTGATGTGCGGATCGAGGCCGCTGCCGGACGCGGTCACGAGGTCGACCGGCACCGGCGCGGCGGCCTCCGGATCCGCGGCGCGGAGCGCGTCGATCCTGGCCTCGACCGCCTCGGCCAGGGCGGGGTTCGTGGGCCCGAGGTGGCTCCCGGCGGAGGCCTGCCCGGCGTAGGGCACGGGGCTCGTCGCCGAGGGGCGTCCCCGGAAATAGCGAGGGTCATCGAACGGCTGGCCGAGCAGGATCGAGCCGACCACGCGGCCGTCCTTCCGCAGGACGCTGCCGTTCGCCTGCCGGGGGAACGCGGCCTGCGCGATCGCGGTCGTGAGCAGCGGGTAGGCGAACCCCGTGACGCCGGTGAGGACGAGGAGCAGGACGAGGGCGGGTCGCAGGTGGGCGAGCATGGCGTTCTTTCCTTGGGTGCTCAAGCGAGGCCGAGGGCGGAGAGGAGGCCGAGGGAGGAGAGGAGGAGATCGATGACCTTGATCCCCACGAACGGCGCGAGGAGCCCGCCGAGGCCGTAGACGAGCAGGTTTCTGCGGAGCATCCGCTCCGCGCCGACGGACCGGTAACGGATGCCCCGGAGCGCGAGCGGGATGAGCGCGACGATGATCAGCGCGTTGAAGATGACCGCGGAGAGCACCGCGCTCCGCGGCGTGGCGAGCCCCATCACGTTGAGCCGCCCGAGCGCGGGGTACGTCGAGACGAACGCCGCCGGGATGATGGCGAAGTACTTGGCCACGTCGTTCGCCAGGCTGAAGGTCGTCAGCGCGCCGCGCGTCATCAGGAGCTGCTTGCCGATCTCGACGATCTCGATGAGCTTGGTCGGGTTCGAGTCGAGGTCCACCATGTTCCCGGCCTCCTTCGCGGCCTGGGTGCCCGTGTTCATGGCGACCGCGACGTCCGCCTGCGCCAGCGCGGGGGCGTCGTTCGTCCCGTCGCCGGTCATGGCGACGAGCCGGCCGCCCGCCTGGTACTCGCGGATCAGCGCCAGCTTGGCCTCGGGCGTGGCCTGCGCGAGGAAGTCGTCGACGCCGGCCTCGGCGGCGATGGCCGCGGCGGTGAGCGGGTTGTCGCCCGTGATCATCACCGTCTTGATCCCCATGCGCCGGAGGTCGCCGAAGCGCTCCTGGATGCCGCCCTTCACGATGTCCTTGAGGTGGATGACGCCGAGCACCGCGCCGCCCTCGGCGACCACGAGCGGCGTGCCGCCCTTCCTGGAGATGGCCTCCGTCACCGCGCGCACCGCGGCCGGGACCGAGCCTCCCTGGGCCTCGACGTGGGCCTCGATCGCGTCGAAGGCGCCCTTCCTGATCTCGCGCCCACCGTGGTCGACGCCGCTCATGCGGGTGTGCGCGGTGAAGGGGACGAAGCGGGCCCCGAGGGCCGAGAGGTCGCGCTCGCGCAGGCCGTGCTTCTCCTTCGCGAGCACGACGACGCTGCGCCCCTCGGGGGTCTCGTCGGCGAGCGACGCGAGCTGCGCGGCGTCGGCGAGCGCCCTCGCCTCGACCCCGTCCGCCGGGATGAGCTCCGTCGCCTGCCGGTTGCCGAGCGTGATCGTGCCGGTCTTGTCGAGCAGCAGCACGTCGACGTCGCCGGCGGCCTCGACGGCGCGGCCCGACGTGGCGATGACGTTCGCCTGGATCATCCGGTCCATGCCGGCGATGCCGATGGCCGAGAGCAGCCCGCCGATGGTGGTCGGGATCAGGCACACGAGCAGCGCCGTGAGCACGGTGATGCTGATCGCGGTCCCCTGCCCTGCCGCCCGGACGCTGTAGAGCGAGTACGGCAGCAGCGTCACCGTGGCGAGCAGGAACACGAGGGTCAGCGCGGCGAGCAGGATGTCGAGCGCGATCTCGTTCGGCGTCTTCTTGCGCTTCGCCCCCTCCACCATCGCGATCATGCGGTCGAGGAACGTCTCGCCGGGGTCCCTGGAGACGCGGACGATGAGCCAGTCGGACAGGACGCGCGTGCCGCCGGTGACGGCGCTCCGGTCGCCGCCGCTCTCCCGCACCACCGGGGCGCTCTCGCCGGTGATGGCGCTCTCGTCGACCGACGCGACCCCGACGAGGACGTCGCCGTCGCCGGGGATGATCGCGCCTGCCTCCACGAGCACGAGGTCTCCCCGCCGGAGGCTCGACGCCGGCGCGGTGGTCCGCGCGGCGTCGCGCTCCGGAGAGGCGAGCTTCACGGCCTCGACGTCGCGCCGCGCCTTGCGGAGCGTGTCCGCCTGCGCCTTGCCGCGCCCCTCGGCCACGGCCTCCGCGAAGTTCGCGAAGAGCACGGTGAACCAGAGCCAGAGAGAGATGGCGAGGGTGAACCCGGCCGGCTCCTCGCCCTGGCCGACGAGCGCGTGCACGGACAGGGACGTGGTGAGCGCGCTCCCGACGAGGACCACGAACATCACCGGGTTCTTGATCTGGTGGCGCGGGTCGAGCTTGCGGAAGGCCGCGACCGCCGCCGGCCGGAGGATCGCAGGGTCGAGGAGCGGCCTCGCTGCGGTCTTCTTCCCCTCGACGTCGCGGGACGGATGGCGCGGCCTCGGCGCCGGCGACAGCGCGGGCGGCGGGGAGGGGGCGGCCGCGCCGCGCCTTCCGATCGCCTCGGCGGTGGCGTGGAGGTTCATGGTCATCGCGTCATCTCCAGGTGCTCGACGATGGGCCCCAGCGCGAGCGCGGGGACGAACGTGAGCGCTCCGACGAGCAGCACGGTGCCTGTCAGGAGCGCGACGAAGAGGGGCGTGTGCGTGGGGAGCGTGCCCGGGCCGGCGGGGACGAGCTTCTTCTTCGCGAGCGAGCCCGCGAGCGCGAGCACGGGGACGATCACCGCGTAGCGGCCGATGAGCATCGCGACGCCCAGAGCGGTGTTGTAGAATGGGCTGTTCGCGCCGAGGCCGCCGAAGGCGCTGCCATTGTTGTTCGCGCCGGACGAGAACGCATAGAGCACCTCGCTGAACCCGTGCGGCCCGGGGTTGAAGACGCCCTTCTGCCCTCCCTCGGTCGTCACGGCGACGGCGGTGCCGACCAGGACCGTGATCGCCGGAAAGAGCACGACCAGGGACGCCATCTTCATCTCGAACGCCTCGATCTTCTTGCCGAGGTACTCCGGCGTGCGGCCCACCATCAGCCCGGCCACGAAGACGGCGATGACGACGAACATCAGCATCCCATAAAGGCCGGAGCCGACCCCGCCGAAGACCACCTCTCCGAGCTGCATCAGCCAGAGGGGAACGAGCCCGCCGAGGGGCGTGAAGGAGTCGTGCATCGCGTTCACCGAGCCGTTCGAGGCCGCCGTGGTCGCGGTCGCCCAGAGGGCGGAGCTGACGATGCCGAAGCGCGCCTCCTTCCCTTCCATGTTGCCGCCGGCCTGGAGCGCGCTCGCTGCTTGATCGACGCCCAGGCCGGAGAGCGCGGGGTTGCCCGCCTGCTCCGAGGCGACGCAGGCGACGAGGAGGACCGCGAAGATGGCCGTCATCGCGGCGAGCACGGCCCAGCCCTGGCGCCTGTCCCCGACCATCCGGCCGAACGTGTGGCAGAGCGCGGCGGGGATGAGCAGTATCGCGAGCATTTCGAGGAAGTTCGAGAGGGCCGTCGGGTTCTCGAACGGGTGCGCCGAGTTCACGTTGAAGAACCCGCCGCCGTTGGTCCCGAGCTGCTTGATCGCGATCTGCGAGGCCGCGGGCCCCATGGGGATCACCTGATGAACGACCGCATGGCCGCTCTGGTCCTTGACGGCCTGGAGCAGCGCCGCGCTCTGATGGCCGCCAAAGCCCTGCACGACCCCCTGCGACACGAGGAGGACGGCGAGCACGAGCGAGAGCGGCAGGAGCACGTACAGGGTGCTCCGGACGAGATCGACCCAGAAGCTCCCGACGGTGTCCGCGGTCTTCCGCGTGATGCCGCGGATCAGCGCGACGAGGACGGCCATTCCGGTCGCGGCGGAGACGAAGTTCTGCACGCCGAGCCCGGCCATCTGCGTCAGGTAGCTGAGCGTCGACTCGCCGCCGTACGCCTGCCAGTTCGTGTTGGAGGCGAAGCTCGCGGCGGTGTTGAACGCGAGATCGGGCGGGACGGCGGCCATGCCCTCGGGGTTCAGGGGGAGGACGCCTTGCAGCCGCTGGAGCGCATAGAGGATGAGGAGCCCGGCCAGGTTGAACGCGAGCACCGCGAAGGCGTAGTCCGTCCAGCGCATCTCCTGATCGGGGCGCACGCCCGCGGCCCGGTAGATGAGCCGCTCGACGGGCCCCAGGGCCGTGGCCATCAGGCCGCGCTCGCCCTGGTAGACCCGCGCCATGTAGCCGCCGAGCGGGACGGAGAGGCCGATGAGGACGGCCAGGTAAAGCGCTGGCTGAAGCGCGCTGCTGGCGATCATGAAAGGCTCTCCGGCTTGAGGAGGGCGAAGATCAGGTAAGCGAGGAGACCGAGGGCGAGGATACCCGAGATCCAGGTGAACGCGAGCATGGCGATCAGACCCTCTCACAGAGCTCGATGAGCCCTGCAAACAGCGAGAAACAGAGGACCGTCAGTCCCAGATAGACGATGTCCATGGCGACCTCATCGGGCGCTGCGGCGCCCACGGCGACCGAGCGGGGCTGAACGTAATCCAGCGCAGGTCAAGAGGCTGTCAAGCTGGGGAGGCGCGCCGTCAAGAAAGCATCAAGGCCGGCCAAGGGTCCGGACGGCTCGAGCGAGCCCCAGCGCGCGGGCTATCCGTGCCGGCGCGGCCGCAACCAGTCCCGGAGCAGGTAGGGCACGAGCAGCGCGGCGAGCGCGGCCAGCGTGGCCGCGCCCCCGAACGTCTCGCCGCGCGCGATCGCCTCGACGGTCGTGAGGGTGCAGGCGATCCAGGTGAGCAGGAAGACGGGGACGAGATCCGCGTCGATCCGGGTCTCATCCTCCGGGATCGGGGGGTCTCCTGCTGGCGCCCTGAAGGGAGCGGAGACCGCAGATGTGCTCGGCGACTTCATGGCGTGGATGGATGTGGATGGCCGTCCAACGGCGATACCGGCAAGATAACCCGCGCCTCGTCAAGATCCCCTCAAGGCGCGTCGCCCGTGCATCAGGATCGCGTATTCTTCCGCCCAGGCCCTCTCGGCCGCACCGCCGCGGCCTCGCAGCCTCGGGTGTGCAGGGCACGGCCGCGGTCAGCCGCCGTCGTGGGGTCCCGCGATCACCGGGCCTCGCGCGAGCAGATGGCTCCCTTCCATCAGCCACACGGCCATCTCGCTCGCGCCGTCGCGCTGCCAGATGACGTCCGACATGCTGTCGAAGTTGACGTCGCCCGCGGCGTGCGCCGACCAGCCTTCTCCGGACGGCCCCGGGATGCTCGGGCCCGGCGCGAGCAGCTCGGGACCGCGCATCAACCACACGGCCATCAGGCCCTTTTCTTCGTTGGTCCAGAGCACGTCCGCATTGCCGTCGGCGTTGAAGTCGTTCGCCCTGATGGCGATCCACCCCTCGCCGACCGGCCCCGGGATCACCGGCCCGGCTGCGAGCGGCTGGGTGCCGTTCATGAGCCATACGGACATCAGGTTCCGCTCGGCGTCGTTCCAGACCATGTCCGACATACCGTCAGCGTTGAAGTCGGCCACGCCGCCGACAGCCCAGCGGCCGCCGCTCGGGCCCGGGATGAACGGCCCCGGCGCGAGCAGATGGCTCCCGTCCATCGACCACACCGTGATCAGGTTCCGTTCAACGTGATTCCAGAGCACGTCCGATACGCCGTCGCCGTCGAAGTCGTTCGCCCTGGCCGTCCATCCCTGGCCGCTCGGCCCCGGGAGGATCGGCCCGGGAGCGAGCAGCAGGCCTCCGTGCATCAGCCAGACCGCCATCAGGTTCTGCCCTTCATGCCGCCAGATGACGTCCCCCAACCCGTCGAAATTGAAGTCGTTCGATCGGGCGATCCAGTCTCCGCCGGGCGGTCCGGGGATGAACGGCCCCTCCGCGAGCAGCAGGGGGCCATCCATGAACCAGACGGCCATCAGGCTCCGCTCGGCGTCGTTCCAGAGCACATCCGTCATGCCATCGAAGTTGAAGTCGAACGCCTGGACGACCTCCCACCCACCCCCGCTCGACCGCTGCGCCGCACCTCCGGAGGATGTCGGAGGCGCGGCGCAGCGGTCGAGCGGCTCGAGTCCACCGGCGCAGGCGCCCGCGGTGAGGTTCGCCTCGAGCGGCTCGAGCTCACCGGCGCAGGCGCCCGTGGTGAAGCCCGCAGCCACCCCAGCCAGAAATTTCACTGCCATCGCAGGTCTTCGCATGCTCGCCGCTCTCCAGCAGGAGGTATCAAATCAGCCGTCGTACGGCCCCAGGATCACCGGCCCTGGCGCGAGGAGGTGCGTGCCCTCCATGAGCCAGACCGCCGCCTGGTTCGTGCCGGTGGCGTACCAGAGCACATCCCCGAGCCCGTCGAAGCTGACATCGGTGCCTGGGCGCGCCTCCCAGCCCGGGCCGAGCGGCCCCGGGATCGCCGCCCCTGGCGCGAGCAGGTGCGTGCCCTCCATCAGCCACACGGCCATGAGGTTCTGTTCGGGGCTGTTCCAGAGCACGTCGCCCATGCTGTCAAAGTTGAAGTCCTCCGAGGTGACGATGCGCCAGCCCGGCCCGAGCGGCCCAGGGAGCACCGGCCCTGGCACGAGCAGCTCGGTGCCCTCCATCAGCCAGACCGCCATCAGGTTCTGTTCCACGTTGTTCCAGAACACGTCCCCCATGTTGTCGAAATTGACGTCCTGCGCGGTGGGCGCCGTCCACCCCTCGCCCACCGGCCCCGGGATGAACGGCCCCGGCGCGAGCAGGTGGCTCCCGTCCATCAGCCACACGGTGATCAGGTTCTGCTCCGGGTTGTTCCAGAGCACATCCGTCATGCCGTCGAGGTTGAAGTCGGTCACCGACTTCACCAGCCACCCGTCGCCGAGCGGCCCCGGGAGCACCGGTCCCGGCGCGAGCAGATGGCTCCCCTCCATCAGCCAGATCGTCATCAGGTTCTGCTCTGCGTTGAGCCAGAGCACGTCCGCCATGCCGTCGAAGTTGAAGTCGCCCGCGTTGACCGCCGCCCAGCCCTGGCCGATGGGGCCGGGCAGGAACGGCCCCGGCGCGAGGAGCTGGTCTCCCTCCATCAACCAGATCGCGATCAGGTTCTGCTCTGTGTCGTTCCAGAGGATATCCCCCATGCCGTCGAAGTTGAAGTCGTTGAGTCGGACGGCCTCCCACCCGTATTCGCTCGCCCTCGATGTCGCGACACCGAGGGAGGACGCCGGGGGCTCGACCGGCCGATCGTCGTCGTGCAGGTCGACACCGGGCGCGCACGCCTCCGTGGCGTGAGCCACGGCGGCGGCGCACAACGCGGCCCTCACAACCGAAGACCTCATCAGACTCGCCTCACTTGCGCCGCGCGCGGGCACGGATGTCGGTCCGGCAGCTCCGATCCGGCCTTGTGCTCGCCGCTCACGCGCCTGGCGGGGGCGGCAAGGGCCAGTCCATCGAAGCCATTGTTTGCGCCGGATCTCGGCGAGGCGACCACATACGAGCTTACCAGGCCATTCCCCGCTTCTTGCATCCAGGGTCGTCGCACGGAGGTTCTGTGCTGATCGAGCCCGGGGGCCCCCTGGTACCAGGGTGACCCCGGCGTCTCGTGAAACGGCTCATGGTCTCTGGTCGTCTGGCTCGCCGAGGCAAGGTCTCGCGGGGCGCCGAGGGGATCGACCCACCGGAGCCGGGCGTTCTTCGAGCCCGGGCGGCCGTGCCGTGCGCTGTTCCGACTGCAACCTGGGGAGCGTAGATGTTTGTACCCGACCTGAGGATCACGCTCTGTACGGCAATGGTGCTCGCTCCGTCCCTCGCCTGCGTGGGCCCGCGGGAGGCGCCCGAGGCCGCAGGCAGCGGCGGCACGCGCGTCGTCGTCGGCGAGGCCCGCGGGCGCCTCTGTTTCGGCCAGATGATCGCGAATGTGGTCGTCTTCCCGGAGACGTACCACTGGGAAGATCCCGCCCATCTGCTCAGCGTGGCGGAGGGGTTCGGCCCGCGGATCCTCGACGTGGCCGTATCGGCGAGCGTCGATTCTTCGGTGGACATCACGGGCACCGTCTCGGGCACCTTCGAGCCACCGAGCCCCCAGCCCTCTTCGGGCACGGCGGGCGGACCTGGCATGTTCGGCATACCAGGCTTGTTCGGTCTACCGGGTGTGCCGGTGTTCGGCGTACCGGGCACGCCGGGCGCACCGGCCACGCCGGGCGCACCGGCCACGCCGGGCTCCCGCTCGCCCACGGGCGACCCGCCCTTCTGGGGCACGCCGGGCAACCGCGCTCCCCCGCGCTATCCGCCCTTCTGGGGCATGCCGGGCAACGGCGCCCCGAGCGAACAGCCACCCTGGGGCACGCCGGGCAACGGCGCCCCGAGCGAACAGCCCCCGTGGGGCACGCCGGGCAACGGCGCCGCCCCGAGCGCGCAGCCCGCATCGAGCAACCCGGGATCGGGCCTGCTGGGCGGCTGCATCCCCTCGAGCGCAGACATCTCCGAGGCGGTGGGATTCAACGTGAGCGAGGGCATCACGCTCGAGGCCAGAACGTCCTACTTCGTCCCTACGGCTGCCTACGCGCGCGTCTCGGCGTACCCGGTATTCCAGAAGATCACCTGGGATATCGTCAACCTCGGCGGTTGGAGCCTTGGAGCCGGCCCGGGGGGCGTCGTCGTGGGCAGCGGCGTCGTGCTCAAGCCGGTCGGGGTCTACTTCGCGACGTACCGCGCCTATGACCTCGCCGCGATGGGCGGGGGCGTCGTCAGCCCGGGCCCGATCCTGGACCCCCCGGGCGGCGCAGGCGGCGGCGCGGGCGCGGGCGGCGCAGGCGGCGGCGCGGGCGCGGGTGGCGCAGGCAGCGGCCAGGGCGCGGGTGGCGCAGGCAGCGGCCAGGGCGCGGGCGGCGCAGGCAGCGGCCAGGGCGCGGGTGGCGCAGGCGGTCAGGGCCCTGCAGATGGCGCGGGAGCCACCGGCGGAGGCTGGTGGATCGGCGGGACGGGCGGCGGCGGCTCTGGCGGCGGCCCGTGAGGCTCCCCCTCCGGCAGATCGGCGCGCCTCGACGGCGGGCCCGCTTCGTGGCGCCGCCGGCCCTCGGGCGTCCGATCAGGGGGTGACCGGATCGATCGGAGGAATCGACTCGCACGGTGTCTGGCCGAGGACGCTGACGTCGGCGCCCCGCACGGCGATGCCCACGCAGCGTACGTGGGCATAACGCCCTGGCCCCACGCTCCGCCCGATCGTGACCTTGTAGCGCGCGGTGTAGCCGCGCCCGGGGAGCGGCATGGCTTCCTCGATCTTCATCACGTCCATGTGATATCGCCAGCCCACGAACTCCACGATGCGCTGGAGACGATCGAAGCCGAAGGTCTGCCCATCTCCGAACACGATCCCCTCTGGATCCAGCAGGTAGTCGTGCTGCTCGTTGTTGTCCCAGTACTCGCGCCCGGCGACGACAACCTGGATCGCGAACCGCGCCGGCTCCGCGTGGTCGGCAGGATAGATGATCCCGGAGAACACCCACCGCTCGGGGGAGCCCCACGGCGGGGCGGACTCGTACCTCGCCGGGACAACGCGCCAGATGCCGGCCGCGTCCCGGTAATGGACGAGCACCTGCTTCTCGGGGGCGATGTTCTGGACGAGCACGACGCCGGAGACCTCCGACACCGCGGGATCGCCGACGCGCTTGCGCGTCGCATGTTCAAGGCGCACGACGTCGTTCGTACGTGTCATGACGGCCGCGCAGCACTCATCGGGCCGGATGCGGTGGGCACCGCCGGCACACGCGCCCATGTGTCGAGTCCACACCGCGAGCGCGGCGTCGTGCATCTGCGGGTCTGCCGCGGCGCGCAGCGCCACCGGCAGCAGCGGCTTGTTGGGCGGGAGACAGAGAAAGAGAGAGTACACAAGGAGGCGGGGAGGCGGGGAGGAGAGAGAGAGAGTGCAGACAAGGGGGGGAGGCGAGAGATGGGGACCCTCGTTCGAGCTCGCTCGGGGCCGGCTGCCTCCAGGTCGCTCGTTATTGCAGGGCGGGTGCCGGGGACGTCACCTGGCTCGCCCGGTTTCGCATCGACGACGACCACTCCGGCACCACCAGCCGCCCCGCGTCGGTCGATCCAACCCGAAGCAGCCGGCGCTGAGACTTCTGGTTCGAACGACTGATCCCGGCTCTCGCCTCCCCGGTAGAGTAGCCCCCGGACCCGTCGGTCCGGGGGCCCTCGCCAGATCCGGACAAGGAGATTTCCACCATCCGGCTCTTCCGCCGAGAGGGCTCAGGGAGACGTCCAGAGCTGGACGCGGATCAGCGGCCTGGGCAGCGGGAAACCCCGCAGCAGCTCTTGAAACCGCTTCCAGTTCAGGTGCGCACGCTGGCTCCGCCGGCATAGCCACTTGTGCCATGCCCGTTCGGCCGCATGGATCAGGAGCGCGATGCTCCGCAGGTTTCCATTGACGCCGAAGTAGTTGCGGTGCCCGACGATGCGCCGCGTGAGCGCGGCGTGCTGCTCCTTGACCGGCAGATGCCGATGGCGTCGGCAAAAGTCGGCGACGGCCGTGATGGCCCGTCGGAGGCGCGCCTTGCGTGTCTTCATGCTCGGCATCCATCGGCCCGATCGGCTCCGCCGCCAGTAGTGCGTGAAGCCGAGGAAGTCGAAGGTCGCCGGACCCTCGCTCCCAGGTCCCCGGTTGTCCGGGCGCCCGAAGGGCAGAAGGCGGGTCTTGTCCGGGTGCAGCTTCAGTCCGTACCGCTCGAAGCGCTGCGGTAGCACCTCCATCACCCGCTTCGCGTCGTCCTCCCTCTCAAAGCCGATGACGAAGTCATCGGCGTAGCGGATCAGGGTAGCCTTGCCCACGAGCCGCGGTTGGACGTCGCGCTCGATCCACAGGTCGAGCACGTGGTGAAGGTAGACGTTGCCCAGCAGTGGCGACAGGACCGAGCCCTGCACCGTCCCATCCTCCGGCGCGGAAAATTCCGCACCGTCGAGGACCCCTACATGCAAGCACTTGCCAACCAGCCGCAGCAGCGACTTGTCGGCGACCCGGGCCTGGAGCATCTCCATCAGCTTCGTGCGGTCGATGCTGTCGAAGAAGGACTCGATGTCCGCCTCCAGGATCCATTCCACCCCGCTCAGCAGCATCCGGTTCAGGGCGCGCAGCGCGTCGTGCGCGCTGCGACCGGGCCGAAACCCGTACGAGACGTCTCGGAAGACCGGCTCGTAGACGACCTCCAGCACTTCCCGCACCGCGGCCTGGACGATCTTGTCCTCGGTGCACGAGATGCCGATCGGTCGCGTTTTGCCCCGTTCCTTCGGGATGTACACCCGCCGGATGGGCTGGTGCCGGTAGCGCATCGACTTCATCCGCGCGTGCAGATCGCCGACGTTGCGCTCCAGATCCTGCCCGTACTGCTCCATCGTGATGCCATCCACGCCCACCGCGGCCTCCTTGCGAAGGCCGCGGTACGCTCGCTGCAGCGCTTCCTCGTCGATGAGGTGCGCCAGCGCGAGGAGGACCCCTTCCGGGTCTCGCTCCGCTCTTTCCCTTACCTTCAACAGTCCCGGTGACATGGTGTTCGCCGTCGTGGCAGCGCTCATGGTTCCCTCCTGAAGTTCCTCTCGACACGGGTCCCCTTTGCTTGACGGGCTCCGGTGCCCTCCGTTCGCCCGCGTCGTCGCTCGTATGGGACCCTCCGACTCCCTCGTCTCCTTCGGCTTCGGCTCCGGTTCCCCTTGCTGTGGGCCTACCGCGAGGCGGATGCGCATTTCCTTGCGGAGCCCGCTGGGCTCGGCTGCGAGACACGGGCATCCGCTGCGTGTCTCGCCCCGGGGACGGATCACCGGCTCCCCGTCGTACCGGCGTTTCTCGTGGAGAGACGAGGGCCTCCCAGGTGCCTGGGCCATCCTCTTGCTGCGCGCCGCAACCAGCTACCCCGCCGGGTGCGTCCCCCTCCCGCCCTTGCGAGGTAGGACGCTGTTGCCTTCAGGCGGGAGAACACCCTGGGCACCCGGAAAGTGGAGGATTTCGTGGCTGGCACGTTGCGGCTCGCTCGCTCGCCTGCCTACGCATCGCCGAGCCCCTCACGGGGTCCGTCGCAAGGCTGACTTCCGGCTGGTCGGGCGTGACCTTGACCGGACGGGATTCGCACCCGCTGGACAGCGAAACCCGATTTCAGAAGCTACCGCTCACTCCTTTCCCTCGGGGACCAGCCTTGCCTGGTCGCACCCTCCCCGCCTCCCTGTGAATCTCTCCCTCTCCGCCCGACTCGTTCTTCCTTCTTGTGCCTCCGGTCGCAACGACGTCGCCGTCCCGGTTCCGGCCCAGCCGGACGATCTCGTCCTTCGCGCCCGCGGCTCAGCGCGCCGTCCGCGCGACCTCGTCCGCCGCGCGCGCCCGCTCCTCCGCCGCCTGCGCCAGCGGCCCGGTCAGCAGCGCCTGCGCCTCGCGGAAGCGCGCGGCCACGTCGGACCAGTAGCGCGCGTCGGCGCCCTGCGGGGCGGCGATCTGCTTGATCAGCGCCGCGTCGTACGCCGCGATTCCCGCGTACGGCGAGGCGGGCTTCGCGCGGGCCACCCAGTCGAGCGCCGCGACGTCGCCGAGGCCGAGCCCCGCGAGCGGCGCCCGCCGCATCATCAGCGCCGCGTCCTCGGGGCCGTTGCGCAGGCCGAGCGCCAGCGCGAGCAGCGTCGTCGCCTCCGGGGAGCGCGGCGTGCCCTCGGGCCACGCGGTGAGCAGCGCGGTCGCCTGATCGAAGTCCACGGCCCGCCAGTACAGCCGGCCGAGCTCGATCCGCGCCCTCGCGTAGAGCAGCCGCGCCTCGGGCGAGAGCTGCTGGGCGGTGCGCAGGGCCGCGCGGTGCTGCAGCGGGACGCCCCGGCCGAGCAGGACGCGCAGGAGCTCCGGCCGCGCCGCCGCGTCGGCCGGGAGCAGGCGGCCCGCGTAGTACGTCGGCAGCCTGGCCGCGAGCCGCTCGGCGCCCGACGCGGGCGCCGGCGCCTCCGGGAGCGGCGGCAGCTCCAGCGCGTCGAGCGCGTCGACGCGCCGGCCGCCGTAGAGGCGGGAGAGCATCGCGCGCGCGCCGTCGACGCGCGAGTCGCGGAGCACGCCGACCGACGAGAGCTCGCGCAGGCCGACGAGCGCGGCGTCGCGGCCGCGGGTCTTCCAGGGCTCCAGCAGCTGGTCGAGCTCGGCGTAGTAGACGTTGCTGAGCTCCGCGTCCTTCCGCATGGCGTCGGGCAGCGGCGCCGACCGGACCGCCTCGACGAGCCGCATGTCGGCCCGCCCGGACTCCACGGCGACGATGCCCTTCGCGTAGAACGGCAGCTCGACCCCGAGCCGCCCGAGGTCCTCGATCGCCCGGGCCTGATCGGTCACCCACGTGAACAGCGGCCCCTTGGTGAACGCGAGCACGCGCTGCTGATCGTAGGGCGGCCGCAGCGCGGGCGGCTCGGTCGCCGTGCGCGCGAGGCGGGCGGAGAGCGTGAGGCCGAGCAGCACCTGGTAGAGGTCGCCCTTGAGCGTCGCGGGCGGCGCCTCGAGGAACGGCGCGGCGATCGCGTCGCCGCACGCGACGGGCGCGAGCTCGGCCCGGAGCGCGCGCGCGAGGCCAGCCTCCAGGCCCGTACAGGTCTCGACGCCCGCGAGCCGCGCGTCGCGCTTCGCGGCGTCGTCCTCGGCGAGCGCGGCGTCGAGCGCGTCGAGGGCGCCCTGCGCGTCGCCGCAGGCCCGCGTGGGCGCGACGGGCGCGCGCCGCGCGAAGGCCTCGCAGGCCGCCGGCGGGGCGGGCACGCCGGCCGGCGCCGGGGGGACCAGCGCGGATTTCGGGTTGAAGGGGGTCTGCTTGAGGAGCGGCAGCCACTCGTCCTTGAGCGTCCCGCGGACGGCGAACGCCTCTTCCTCGGGGAGCGGGGCCGGCGGCGGGGTCGCCGCGCGAGCGTCGCCCGGCGCGGCCGGCGCGTTCGGCGCGGGCGGAGGAGCCGCGGCGCAAGCCGCGAGGGAGAGCCCCATCGCGGCGGCGAGGGCGGTGAAGATCGAGCGGGGGATCGAGCGCATCACGTCTCCTTGGACACGGGCGACCCGCAAAGGTTTCGCGGCGGCCGGTGGGCGGCCGTCGGTACCCGGGCGGGGGCGGTCGTGGATACCACCAGAGGGGCGGGCGCGGGGGGCCGGCTCTCGTGACGAGCCCGATGGGAAGGTCGTGATCTGGAGCCCGGCGTAATTTTACAGGGATGTCCAGAGCGCGACCTGGGCGCCGCGTGCCGGAGCGAGCCGTCTGCCAGGTCGTGATCTGGACGGCGGAACCCCGATGCCCCTTCGGCCCATCGCGAGGCTCGCCGCGAGCTGCGCCGCCGGGTATCCTCCAACGCATGCAGTCTGTCCCGACGAACACCGCACCTGAGGCCGAGCGACCGCGGCCCCATCACGAGGAGAGCGACCAGCACGTCATTCTCCACGGGATGACGTGGAAGGATTACGAGATCCTCCTCGCCATGCGGGGGGACCGGGCCGGCGTGCGCATGTATTACCTGAACGGAGCGATCGAGCTGAAGGGCCCGTCCCGCAGCCATGAGGGGATCAAGACGACCATCGCGCGGCTCCTCGAGGCCTACTGCGACGAGCGAGGCATCGAGCTCAGCGGGTATGGCGCGTGGACGCTCCGCAATGCGCCCAGGGAGCGCGGGGCCGAGCCCGACGAGTGCTACATCGTCGGCGACACGAACAAGGAGATTCCAGATCTGGCGATCGAGGTCGCCTGGACGCACGGCGGCCTCGACAAGCTGGAAATCTACAGGGGACTCAGCGTCGCCGAGGTCTGGATGTGGGATCGCGAGGAGGGACTCCGCATCTTCACTCTCTCGGGCGAGCGGTACGAGCTCCGCGCGCGCAGCGCGTTCCTTCCCGAGCTCGACCCGGCGTGGCTCGCTGGCTTCCTCGATCAGCCGACGCAGAGCCAGGCCGTCCGTGCGCTACGCGCGGCGCTGCGGTGAGCCCGGCCCGGTACGCGACTCCGTCTCGTGAGGTGACGGAGGGCTGGAGTCGTCAAGCGGCCAAGAGCGCCCACAGCATCCATGGGACTCCGAGAATCCTCTTATCTTGGCGTTCTTGGCGTTCTTGGCGGTTAATTCTTCTCTCGTCTTGATCCGCGCTCGCCGGCGCAGCGCCTGCGGACCAGAGCGCGCACGCGGCGCGCGCTCGTCAGTACCACTCCCCGCCGAGCCCGATCGTGAAGGTGAACGTCGTGCCGTCGGGCAGGAAGACCGGGTGGAGCTCCGCGGCGAGGGCGAACCCGCTGCGCCGCGGACCATCGCCGGAGACGCCGCCCAGGATGAGGCCGCCGCGCGCGTGCACCCCGAAATACCAGTCCGATGTGCTGGCGCAGCCGGCGCCCGACTCGAGGCCCGCGTACTCCGCGGAGCAGCTCGCGACGGCCACGTAGTCCATCGACGGCCCGGCCCCGAAGTCGATGACATCGAACACGGTGAAGCTCGCAAGGAGGGAGTTGTAATCGATGAACCCGGCCTCGAACCCCGCGCTGTTGGCGGTGCTCTCGGGGGTGAGCGTCACCATCGGGGTGTTCTGGTAATAGAGCGCGAACGTGTGGTTGAGCTGGAGGCCCAGCCGGCCAGTCCACGCGAAGACGCCGCCGGTGCCCGTCGGCGATTTGATGATCCCGCCGCCCAGCGTGCTGCCATACCGGAGCCGGACGCCGTCCCGCTCCTCGTCCTCGGGCTCCTCTTTCTTCTCGGGCTCGACCGGTGAAGAAGACGCTGCAGGCGCCACCGCCTCCGCTTCCTCTTCCTCTGTGGCCGCGTCCGAGGGCGGCGCCGGGCGCCTCGGCGCGGGCTCGCTCCGGGGCGGAGACGACGGCCGCGGGGACGGCGGCGCAGGCGCATACGGCGGCGTCTGCGCAGGGGGCGCCGGCGCGTACGGCGGCGCAGGCGACACCGGCGGCGGCGCGGGCGCGTACGGCGGCGCAGGCGATACCGGCGGAGGCAGCGGCGCGGGCGACACCGGCGGAGGCAGCGGCGCGGGCGCCGCGGGAGGCGGCAGCGGCGCAGGCGCAGGCGCGGGGGGGATCGGCGCGGGCGGCGGCAGCGGCGGCGGCGCCGGCGCGGGCGGCACCGGCGTGGGCGCTGGCGCCGGCGCGGGCGGCACCGGCGTGGGCGGCACCGGCGGGGGCGCGGGGGTGGGCGCAGGCGCGGGCGGCGGCGGAGCAGGCGGCGGCGGAGGCTGCGCCGAGGCCGACGGGATCGGCTCCGGGGACGGAGGAAGGGGCGCGTCTTGCTGGGCCAGGCCCGTCGCCGGGGCCGCGAAGGGAACGGTGAGCGCCGCCAGCGCGGCAAGCCAACGAAGGGGTTTCATCAAGGGCTCCTCGGCCTGAGCTTATCCCGAGCGCAGCGGCGCGCTACGTGTGCGTGCTGCCCTCACAGCCCCGAGCGGCGCGCCATCCGCTTCGAGACCCAGCGCATCGGACCAGGCGCGACGCGGGCGGCGAGGCTCGCCGCCTTCACGAACAGGCTCGTCTCCAGGACCTCCCTGCCCGACTCGACAGCGCGCACGATCCCCTCGGCCACCGCCTCGGGGCTCTGCGGCCGGTGGCCCGGCGGGCGGTAGCCGACGTTGTCGTCGGTCACCACGGCGTTCGCGTGGAACGGGGTCGCGACAGGGCCCGGCCGCACCACGAGCACGCGCACGCCGCGCGACGAGACCTCGGCGCGGAGCGACATCGCGAGCGCCTCCAGCGCGAACTTCGACGAGGCGTACGGGCCCATCCGCGGCGTGGCGACGAGCCCCGCGACCGAGGAGACCATGACGATGGTGCCCTTCGCGGCCGAGAGCGGCTCGATCGCGAGCTGCGCGAGGCGCACGGGGGCGACGACGTTGAGCCGGTAGATCGCCTCGAGCTCGGCGGGATCGACCTCGAGCGAGGGCGCGTAGTAGCCGCGCCCGGCGTTGTTCACGAGCACGTCCAGCTGGCCATACGCGGCGAGCGTCCGCTCGCAGAGCGCCTTGCGGTCCTCCTCGAGGGTCACGTCGCCGGCCACGGCGAGGGCGTCGCCGCCCGCCGCGCGCACCTCCGCGGCGACGCGCTCGAGCGCCTCGCGCCCGCGCGCGCTCAGCACCACGCGCGCCCCGCGCCTCGCCCAGGAGAACGCGAGCGACCGACCAATCCCGCTGGATGCACCGGTGATGACGACGACGAGGGCCATGTTGGCCGCAGTATAGGCCCCTCGCACGGCGAGGGGAAAATTGCTGCCGGCAACCGCCAGCCGGCTGCGGGCAGCGCGGGCACGGGCGGTCAGCCGGCGGCCTCCGCGGTCGTGCTCCTGCGTCCCCGATCTCGGACACAGCTCGCTGGAGGCGCGGCGCCTGCTCTCGCACGAGCGGCGGCGTCGAGCGCTGACGTTATACCGATCCGGCACAGGACCGTCGCAGATCTGCCAGACGGATCGATATCGAATGCATTGGCCGCGCCGATCGACAAGAGCACGATCATGCCATCATCACAGTCGAGGCGTCGGTAACACGTAACACAATCTTCGCGCATTTCATTTGTGCGCGGACTATAGTCCCACGCACCCAGAGCCGCCGGGGGGCAACGGCTGCCGTCTCCCCCGCATAGCGAGCCATGACGTGTGGGTCTCGATTGCATCGACGCGCCCGACACGCGCAGATGCTTGAGTGCTCGAGCGCCTCATCACTGCGTTTTGACGCAGGATGACCGGCAGAGGCAGGAGCGCGGCGCGCCCTCGCTCCGCGCCTTGGCAGCGCAGCGGCGGCAGCTCGCGATCGTGGGGGTCACCCGAGCGGATCCGGCCATCCGCTCGGCGCAGCCATGGCCGTTCATACGACCTGCTTGGCGTGTCCGGCCGGCGCGCGGTCTCGGCGTCGCGCTCTCATTGCGCGCGCCTGGCGCCGACACCCCGCCGACGCGCGGGACGTGATTCGCTCCGCGGCTGCATGGCTCGTCCTACGAGCAAAGAGGCGCGAATCACCGCAGGACGGAATCTGTATTCGGGGGAGGGAATCGGGGATGCATTGTATGTGCGCGCAGTTGCCGACGCAGTTCCGAACGGGGCGGCGAGCGGGATCGTGACGGGCCGATGACGAGCGTGAGCGCGACGAGGGAGCTGTCGAGAGCGCGCGTAGCGACGCTCTCGACGAGCAACGCCGGCGCGCGGCGCAGCCGCGGTATCCACAGGTCCGTGCGGGAGAGCTCGCGAGACGCCCTCAACCTCAAACCCTGACAGAGAATGAGATGAAGAGAAAGTCGATTGTTGCCTTGTCGATGATGGTCGGCGCCGCCCTCATGGCGCAGGCGGAGCCGGCGAACGCCGGGCGTTGCCCGGCGGCGTCCGTGGGAGATATCACCGAGTACGCCATTCCCTCGAACGCCACGCCGGGTAACATCACCTTTGGCGCTGACGGCCGCCTCTGGTTCACCGAGCCCTCCGCCGACAAGATCGCGGCCGTGGACCCCGGCGGCAACGTGACCGAGTACCCGCTCGCGCCCATATCGAACCCGCTCGGCATCACCCCCGGTCCGGATGGCCGGATCTGGTTCACCGAGACGGGGAGCAACCGGATCGGGGCGATCACGACGAGCGGCGTCGTGACCGAGTACGACATCCCGACGCGCAACTCGAGCCCGTCCGCGATCACGCTGGGTTTCGACGGGAACGTGTGGTTCACCGAGGTCCTCGGCAACAAGGTCGGACGCATCACGCCGGCCGGGGTGATCACCGAGTTCGCGCTGCCGACCGCCAGGAGCCAACCGCGCGGGATCGCGGCTGGTGTCGATGGAAACCTCTGGGTCGCGGAGTCGTTCGCCAGCAAGATCGCGAAGATCAGCGCGTCCGGGACCGTGACCGAGTACCCGCTGCCGTCCTCGGTCGCGAGCCCCAACGCGGTGACGCTCGGGCCCGACCTCAAAATCTGGTTCACCACGGCGAGCGCGATCGCGAAGATCGACAGCAGCGGGACCGTGACGGAGTTCGCGATCCCCACGCCGGACAGCGGCCTCTCGCAGATCACGCTCGGGGTGGACGGCAATCTATGGTTCACGGAGCTGTTCGGGAACAAGATCGGACGCATCACCACGAGCGGCGTCATCACGGAGTTCGATCTCCCGCGCGCCAGCTCTCTTCCGGTCGGGATCACGCTGCTCCCGTCGCTCCAGGGGTGCGGCCTCCTCGACGTCTGGTTCTCCGAGGCGGGGGGCAGCCGCCTCGGCAAGATCCGCGCGGTGACCACCCGCTGAGCGGCCCGCGTCGAGAGAGGGAGACTTGACCGTCTGACAGCGAGCGCTTCGGCAGCCAGGCGGTTTTCCTTGGATTGGTTTCCTGATCATGTGCGCCGGTGCACCGAGATGAGCGAGGTGCACAGGCACAATGTCACTTTGAACGATGGAGATGAGCATGAACACGACGGGTAATTTGGTTCTTTCGGCGCTGTCGGTCCTCGGCCTCGCGGCGTGTGCCGTGAGCAGCACGGACGAGGCGGAGGTCCTGGACGAGTCGCAGGAGGCGCTGATCGCCCCCAACGGGGGCTTCTATGGGTCCGACACGCTGTTCAACGCGATCACGGACGCGCTCACTCGGGTCAGCCCGCCCCCCGGGACCATCACCTACCTCGGTACCGGATCGGGCAAGGGCGAGCAGTGCCTGCGCGGCACCGGCGCCGCCCCCTGCAACGCGAAGGTGCAGACGATCGCTCCGATGTCCCGGGACCTGGCCGCCTCCTGTCAGGTTGGTGAGAAGAGCAATCGCGTCGCGCTCGACGGCATCGCGGTCTTGACGAAGAGCACCCAGGCCGCTTCCAACCTGACGTCGACGGACGTCGCAGACGCGTTCTGCGGAACCGGCCTCGACGGGAGCGGCAAGAGGAACGGGTCCGTCTGCAACGACGACCTGTGGAGCGAGATCGTCTCGGGGGCATCAAACCCCTCGAACGCCATCCAGCTCTACCGCCGCGACGACCTTTCGGGCACGACCGAGGTCTTCAAAGAGAAAAACAACTGCTCGGCGTTCTGCCCGAGCGTGAAGATCGTCGTGGATGACCTCACGGCCGGGCCGCGGCTCTCGACCGACGCGGCGGGGACCTCGTCGCTCGTGAGCGGGGGCACCTGCACGGCGAGCGACTCGGTCACCGATTGCATGGGCAAGATCGCCGCCGCGAACAATGACAGGCTCGTGTACGCCGGCCTCGACGCGGCCAACGCGAGCAACAAGAAGCTCAGCATCGACAGCGTGGCCCCGACCACGGCCAACATCCGCTTGCTCATCTCGAGCCCGGGCACCGCGTACAAGTACGCTCGCTTCCTGTACCTCAACGAGGGCAATGGAACTCGGGCTACACCCGAGACGAACTTCATCAACTGGATCATCTCGAACAAGGCGAACTTCGAGGACGCGCTCACGGACGCCGGCTTCATCTCGTGCAAGGATCCGACGCTCCCGGGCTACTTGCCCCTCGCTTGCGGCAGCACCGGCACCACGTGCCCCCGCAACAGCAGCCTGTGAGCTGAGCGGCGGATGACGATGGACGGAGCGCGCCGCGCGATCCATTGCGGCAGGCGTGCTCCGTTCGATGCATGAAGCATTTCCTCCCATGATCTCGCGCAGGTCCCTGTCCCCCAACGGCGGCCGGGCGGGACAAGCGCGCCTGCGGCGCGTGGAGCAATAATGGCACCATAAAGTCGACATCACCGCAATGGCGTCACGGGTCCGTGACAGCCGGTATTCACGGTTGTTCCGGGGGCTCACTGGTGTCATTTCGGCCGCCGCGGCGGGAGGTTTCGCCGCTGCGCACCCGGGAGTGAGCACATGGGTCAAGCTCGGCGTTGGGGAACGATGAGGTCGATGGCGCTGTTGCTCGGGGTCGTGTCGCTGGCCGGGTACAGCTGCGGGGATGACGATAGCGGTGAAACCTCGCCCACGGAGGGCACCGGCGGCGGCGCCGGTACCGGCGGTGATGACGGCAGCGGCGGCACCGGCGGGCGCGGCGGTGACGGGGGGGACACGCAGCCGCCTCCATGTGCCCCGGCCCGATCGCACGAACGGATCCCTCAGCGCCACTCGGCGACGGTCGAAGACGCCCTCGACACCTTCGACAACCTTTCGGGGGAGATCGAGATTCAATGTGGCAACTGCCACAAGGCCCCGGCGGAGCAAGGAGATTTCTCCTACACGGGCACCCCGGAGAACCTGTGTAACGCGCGCGGCAAGAGCGGCAAGACGCTCGTCGACGTCATGCTCAGCGGAGACATGCCCTACATGATCGGCGGGCAAGAGGCGCTCGGCCGGCGGCTGCAGGCGTGGATCGAGCAGGGGTGCCCCGCCGGCACGTACGTCCTCCCGAAGGGCGACACGGCGGTCGATCAGGGCGGAGACATCGTGACGCCGCGCGAGGTCGGCGACGCGCTGACCGAGCTCGGGAGCTGTATCCCCGACGCCGAGATCGTCGGCCGGGACGAGGAGCTCGACGAGCGCTTCGCCGCGATGCGATCGTTCGAGGATCTCCCGGTCGAGCTGCCGGAGACCGACTTCGTCTCGCTGGACGCCGAGGTGCTCGCGCGCAAGGGGACCTTCGCCTACGCGCCGACCTACCCTCTCTGGTCGGACGACGCGGCGAAGCTGCGCTTCGTGCACGTCCCGGCGGGACAGGCCATCACGTACGACCCCGAGACGAAGAGCCTCCGCATCCCGCCGAACACCCGCTTCTACAAGACGTTCTTCAGGGCCGTGGTCGAGCCCGACGGGGTCACGCGATACCGCAAGATGGAGACGCGCATCATCGTGACGCGCGAGCGGGCCGAGGACGCCATCTTCGGTACGTACGTGTGGAACGCGGAGGAGACGGGCGCGAAGCTCCTCGGGACCGGGCTCGATCCGGCGTCACCGGACAGCAGGGAGCTGTACCTGAACGGAGAGCCGTTCCCCGACCACGTCCGCCCTTACACGGCCGACGAGACCACCGGCACGCTGCAGAGCTACGCCGTGCCCGGCGCGACGCGATGCGTGGCGTGCCACTCGGGCTCGGAGAGCGAGAGCTTCATCCTTGGCATGACGCCTTTCCAGCTCCACAAGCGTCCCGGAGGGGAAGGCGGCGTCTACACGCCGGACGTGCTCGCCGACGAGCTCAACCAGCTCGAGCGTCTCCTCGCGTACGGTGTCGTGCGCGGCACGTCTGCGACCCTCACGCCCGAGGACTTCCCCAAGCTGGAGGAGTCTGCGCTCCCCCGCCGGCCGCGCAACGACGACGAGCTGAACATGCAGGCCTACATGGCGGGCAACTGCGCCCATTGCCATAACCCGCGCGGCTATGCGGTGGCGAGCAAGGCAACGCTGCGAGGCCTGGACATGTCGCCTGGCGGGAGCATCTTCGGGTTTCGAATGGATACCGTGGGTTCGGACGGGCTGTCCTACTTTCCTGGTGTGCCCGCGTCCTTCGATGAGCTCGTCATCCAGAACTCCATTCCGGCCGGAGGGCTCTACCGTCGCGTCGTCCTGCCCACGGGAGCGTGGACTCCCCGCGCGTTCGGCCTGCCCGTGGACAACGAGGAGGCAAGCGCATTCTTCAGCCTTCACATGCCGATGCACACGGCGTCAGTGGACTGCCGCCTGCCCGTCCTCGTGGCGCGCTGGTGGGCGTCGGTGCCGCGCGATTACGAGCGCGAGGGACAGGAGGCGCCGGAGGATCCGGAGGCGATCGAGCTCGCCATGCGCGCGGCGGACGCCGCGGAGGCGCGCGCCCTTCACGACTGCGAGCAGCATCACGATATCGGGTGGGTGCTCGAGGACACGACCGAGCGCTATCCGTACGTCCCGCGCAACATCGACTGGGAGACGAAGCTCGACGACTGGATCCGCGCGGAGGAGGTGACGAGCGAGCACGAGGCGCTGGCGAAGAAGGTCTACGCTCAGGGGTTCTTCACCCCACGCTGCGCGTTCCCAGAGGACGCGCCCGAGCCCGATACGGTGGAGCAGTGGATGATCAATCCGGGGACCGGGAGGCCGCGCCTGCCGTGGAGCGCGATCTACTGGGCCAACCCGGGGGAGCATATCTACGCCGGTATCTGCGCGAACTGCCATGGGGTTCACGGAGACGCCCAGACCGGCGCGGCCAGGGCGCTCCGCGCGACCTCCGGGGCGAGGGTGGCGAGCTTCCCGGACGGGCTCTTCGGCCCGCGCTGGGCACCCAACGAGAACCTCGCCACGTTCCATGGGCCCGACGCCGGAGAGCACGACCTCGGCCCCGATGGGGCGGCGAAGTACCTCGTCTGGATGGCGACCGGGGGCACCACCGTCTCGTTCGGCCGTACCGCGGAGGAGGAGAGGACCTTCTTCAACGTCTTCGTCAACAACCGGATCGTGGCCGCGGTGCCGATCCCGCTCGATCCGGAGACCGCGAAGGACGCCTTCAGGCGATCGAGGGCGAACATGCTCGGTGTCGCGCGCGCCGCCTGTGATGAGATCCGCACCGATGCTCATCGGTTCGGAGCCCGTCACGACGCCGCGGCCGCGAGCGGAGATTGGAGCTTCATCCTGGGCAGCGCCGTGGCTCCCGAGTTCGGCGTGCCCATGTGGAGGGACGTGTGCACGCTCAGGAACCCTCTCACGGAGGAGCTCCGCGCGGCGGACGCGAGCTCGCCGGAGGTCGATGCATGGCTCCGGAGAGCCGTCTTCAACACCGGTGTGATGGCATACATCTACATGCGTGACGAGCTGACGAATGGAGTCATCGCGGTTCCGCGTGACACCTGCGAGCTGAAGTTCCCGAGGCAGTGAATCGTTCTGGCGCGTGCGACGCGCCACACGGAGATGTGTTGCGATGAATATGCATCAACGACGGCTGATCGTAGCGGGTGCGCTGGCCGGGCTTTCGATCTTCACGGGCGCATGCGGGGACGATGATGCCTCATCGGCGTCGGGGCAGGGCGCAGGGGGGACCACGAGCGCCAGCGCCAGCAGGTCGTCGAGCGGTGGCTCGGACGGCGGCGGCGGCATGGGCGGCACGGGCAGCGGCGGCGACACGGGCGGCAGCGGCGGCACGGGCGGCATCGGCGGCAGCGGCGGCGCCGGCGGCAGCGGCGGCGCCGGCGGCGCGGGTGGCGGCGATCCGGAGGAGTGTGGCCTGCCGCCGGACGCCGACCCCGAACCCAAGGTCCGGTTCATCAATGCCCTTCTGCCGAATCGCACGAACTTCCCGGTGGGGCTCGGCGACCCGCCTGCGCTCCGCCTCTACGTGAACGGGGCGCCCGTACCCGACATGGAGGCAGTGTCGCCCGGCAGGGTCGCCGCGTCCGTCACGAGATACGCCAAGGTCACGGCGGGCGCGATCACCTTCTCGGCGCTGAGCGATGACGGTACCAGCGGCGGCGCGGGCAACGAGCTGACGATCGCGGCGGATCCGCTGACGGTCGCCCCTCGGACGCGCTACACGATCGTGGCCGTCGGAATCCTGGGCACTACCAGCCCGACGGCACCCCAGCTTCTCATCGCAGAAGAGAAGTTCACGATGCCTTCATGCGCCGAGGTCGCCCTGCGCTTCGTGAACGCCGACTCCAACTCGGGGCCTCCGAAATCGTTCTACGTCGACCGAAGCGCCACGACCGCCACGGCGCTCGACGAGTTCACCGCCGGCGCTCCAGAAGGCCTGGTCGTGCCCCTGTCGACCCGCTCGATCACGGTCGCCGCGTCGAGCAACTTCGGCCCGACGGGTCAGGCGCCGTTCTCGCTCGCTGCGGCGTCGCTCGTCGGTGGGCGATCGTACTTCGTCATCGAGACCGGGGAGCCGACCCGCGTCGTCGCCGATGCGCGCGCGCACGGGTTGCTCGTCGTCCCGGCCGGGGACGACTCGCCTGCCGTGTTCATCAAGCGGGATCCGCTCGTCTATCTCTTCCACGCATCGCCGCCGCCCACGCCGTCGCCCCTCGAGGTGTACTCGGGCACGGAGAGGATCGCCATCAACCTGAGGTATGCGCAGGCGCCGACATACACCGATCTGCCGCCGGGTGAGTCGACGCTCTCCGTCGTCGCGCCCGGCTCCGGTGGCGGCGGGGGCTCGGGAGACACCGTGGTGGTCGGCGCTCAGCCGACGGGCCCGCTGGAGCCCGGCGCGATCTACCTGGGAGGTCTCCTCGGCATCACCGGAGAGACGGGCGATAAGGCGCCGCAGCTCAAGCTGTGGAAGGTCCAGCCGGACCTGCCCGAGACGGTCACCACCACGCGCGTCATGTTGATCAACGCCTCGGCGACAGCGCCCCCGGTGGATCTCGGCCACTGGTCGGTCAATGAAGACGGGACCCGAGGTGATGCGTTTACCCCCGTGCTCACGGGCGTCGCGTACGCGTCGGCCAGCGCCAGCACAGGCGTCGATTTCGCGGTGCCGAGCGCCGCCGGCCAGCAGTGGGTGGGTGTTCGACCGGCCGGCTCGGCCGACGCCATCCGTGACCTTTCGACATTCCTGTCGACGTCCTGGTACACCGCCATCCTCCTGGGAGATTTCGCCTCATCCGACCCTGCGAGCGCCGCGCAGCTCATGTTCGTGAGGAACTTCGGCATCGTCCCCGAGGCCGTCCCGTGGCCGCTGCCTGGCCCCTGACCGGTCGGAATCCTGCGCCTCCGTTCGACCGTACTGATTTCCTCCCCGCGCACCCCTACGATGCGCAGCTTGCCTGGCGGCCTGCCCGAGCGGCGGACGCCGCCCGGCGCGCGCTGCCCGTCGGCTCCTCCGGATCAGGGTGTACATGAAACAAGTGATCGAAGCGCTGCTCGTTGGATCATGGCTTCTGGCGGGCGCCGCGTGCGGCGACGACGGTCCGACCGAGCCGCCCTCGGGCACGGGAGCCGGCGGCAGCTCGGGAGAGGGCGGCAGCGGAGGCAGCGACGCCGGCGCCGGCGGCGCGGGGGGCGGCACCGGGGGCGCCGGGGGCGATGCCGGAGGCGTCCGGTGCGCGGGCTCGGACATCGTCTGTCCCGAGGGCGCGCGGTGCCAGATCGACACGGAGGGCAGGCCGTCGGGCTGCACCGCGACGTGCGACGAGGCGCGCGCCTGCGGCGACGCGGCGTGCTGCAGCCCCGGCGCCTCGTGCGTGGGCGGCGAGTGCATGGCGGCCGACCTCGTGCTCGAGCCCGCGGAGCGCGGCGAGCCCGTCGCGTTCGAGGCGGTCAGCGTCGCCGAGGACGCGTGCGAGGTGCAGCGGGGCTGCGTCGGCGGGAGCGGGCGGCGGGCGCTCATGCGCTTCAACGTCTCGCTCAGGAACGCCGGCGAGGTGCCGCTCGAGCTCGGCGCTCCCTCCGAGAGCGACGTGTTCGAGCCGAACTTCTGCGAGAGCAGCTACGTCGTCCCGCGCCTCTTCCGCGCCGTCCTCAGGCAGGGCGACGCGGTCGCCGCCGAGGCCGAGCTCGACGCGCGCTGCGTCGCGATGGCGAGCGGCCAGTACAGCTGCGACGCGCAGGGCCTCGGGCCCGGCGACCACGTCGAGCAGCCCGGCACCTTCGCGTGCAACGCCCTCGACGTGACCGGGGTTCCGGCCGGGCTCTACGAGCTCGAGATCACCGTCAACCCGCGGAAGACCCTCGCCGAGGCGAGCTTCGACAACAACACGATCGTCCTGCCGGTCGACTACCCGGCGTGCGACGGCACGGTCTGCGGCGGCGCGTGCTGCCCCACCGGCCACGAGTGCAGGGCCGACGTCTGCATGGTGCCCGACCTCGTGCCGGACGAGGGGCGCATCGTCGACACGCTCCGGTTCTCGTACCAGACGTTCCCCGCGGACGCGTGCGAGATCATGGAAGGGTGCATCGGAGGCCCCGGGCGGCGGCACCTGCTCCAGTTCGAGGGGCGCATCGACAACGCAGGGCCCGGCCACGTCGACCCCGGCCCCGAGTTCGACAACCCGCTCTTCGAGTACGCGCAGTGCCACCAGCACTTCCACTTCCTGAACTTCACCGATTACCGGCTGGTCGACGCCGGCGGGGCGGTCGTCACGCAGGGGCACAAGCAGGCGTTCTGCCTGGTCGACATGGCCCCTCTCGACCCCGTGTCGCCGGCGCCGCGGGGCTTCCCGAGCTCGGGGGGCACAGGGTGCAACTTCCTGAGCGCGGGGTGGGCCGACGTCTACGAGGTCGGCACGGCCTGCCAGTGGGTCGACGTGACGGACGTGCCCGAGGGGGACTACGTCCTCCGCGTCGCCGTCAACCCGGCGGGCGCCATCGCCGAACAGTCGCTCGAGAACAACGTGGTCGAGGTGCCGGTCCACGTGCCGGCGTACACGCCCTGCGTGCCCGAGCCGGAGATCTGCGGCGACTTCATCGACCAGGACTGCGACGAGATCCCGGACAACGGCTGCGGGGGCGGCGGAGGGTGCGCGTTCCCGATGCCCGAGCTCTGCGGCAACGACGTCGACGACGACTGCAACGGGGTCCCGGACGACGGGTGCGCGCCGATACCGGGCGCCGATAGCTGCGAGACGCCGGGGGAGCTCACGGACTCGATGAGCTACGCCGCGGAGATCACCGCGGACAACGCGCCGGAGGTGGACCTTTCGTGCGGCGGCGAGGGCGGCGAGGTGTTCTTCCGCTTCACGCTCCCGTCCGAGGAGGTCGTGTACCTCGGCACCCTGGAGTCGGAGATCGACACGGTGCTCGCGGTGCTCGAGGGCGACGGCTGCAGCGGCGCCGCCGTCGGCTGCGCGGCCCGCAGCTGCGGCGAGCTCACGGTGGGCACGAACTTCGCGGCCAGGCTCCCGGCCGGGACTTACACGGTGGTGGTCAAGGCCGTGAGGCCCGGGGCCTCCGGCAGGGTGCGCCTCGCGTTCCAGCGCACGTCGTGCCTCGGCGAGGCTGCCGAGGTGATCGCGGGCAGCGGCCTCGTCAGCGGCGACACGACCGGAAAGCCGATCCCGCCCCGGTCCGCCTGCGGCCCGAGCAGCCCCGAGCAGACGTTCTATGTCCCCGTCTGCCCGGGGCGGGCCGTCGTGGTGTCCTCGTGCGGGCTGACGAGCTTCCCGATGACGATCGAGACCGCGGCCGACGCCTGCGACCCGACCACCGCCCAGTGCTCCAGCCCGTTCAACGCGTGCGCGGGCGATCCCGAGGGGACCAACGCCGCGATCATCGGGACACGGACGGGAGGGGGCCTCGGGGCCATCACCGTGAGTGGACGCACCCCGGTGGACTTCGGGCCGTACCAGCTCTTCGTCACGTCGTTGTAGGGACCGGGCACGCCCCCGGGACCGGGCACACCGCCGGGAGGTGGCCGGGCTGAAACGTGAAGGTGGGAAGGAAAAATCGACGTTCTCTCCGCCTTCGGACCTTCCTGTGAGCTCTCTGGCAGCTGCGACCGGGACCCGCCGGGGGTGATCCGCGCGGCGGCGATCCGGCCTCACCGCGGGCGAAGTTTGCGCTCCGCCTCGGGCGATCTGCGGTAGAACCGCGCGCATGCGAGCCCACCATCCGTCCCAGCGGAGGCGCCTACGGGCGCTCTCGTCCCTGCCGAGCGCGCTCGTCGCCGCGCTCGGCCTGACGTTGCCCGCCTACGCCGCGCCGCCGGCCGCAGCGCCACCGCCCGCGGCGGCGCAGCCCGCGGCGCCGGCGCGACCTGCCGCCAAGGCGGCGGCGGCGCAGCCCGCGGCGGCGCAGCCCGGGGCGAAGCCGGGGGCGGCGGCGCCGGCCGGCGCGGCGGCGGCGCAGCCCGGGGCGAAGCCGGGGGCGGCGGCGCCCGCCTCGGCCAGCGTGAGCGTCATGATCCCGGTCGAGAAGTACACCCTCCCGAACGGGCTCGAGGTGGTCCTGCACGAGGATCGCCGCACGCCCGTCGTGGCCGTCAACGTCTGGTACCACGTCGGCTCCAAGGACGAGCCGAAAGGAAAGAACGGCTTCGCGCACCTCTTCGAGCACCTCATGTTCCAGGGCTCGAAGAACGTCGGCGAGGACATGTTCTTCAAGTACCTGGAGCGCGCCGGCGCGAGCGAGCGCAACGGGACGACCAACGCCGACCGCACGAACTACTTCGAGACCGTCCCGGCCAACGAGCTCGCCCTCGTGCTCTGGCTGGAGAGCGACCGGATGGGGTGGCTGCTCGACCACGCGAACGAGGAGACGTTCGCGAGCCAGCGCAACGTCGTGAAGAACGAGCGCCGCCAGAACTACGAGAACGCGCCCTACGGCCTCGTGCCGCAGTTCATCCGCGCGGCCATGTTCCCGGAGAGCCACCCCTACCACCTGCTGACCATCGGCACGCCCGAGGACCTCGACGCCGCCCGGATGGGCGACGTCCAGGCCTTCTTCAAGACGTTCTACGTGCCGAACAACGCGACCCTCGTGGTCGCGGGCGACATCGACAGGGCCAGGACCAAGGAGCTCATCGACAGGTACTTCAGCTCCCTCCCGAAGGGCGCCCCGCCGCCCGTCGTGTCGAAGCCCGATCCGGGCGACCTCGCGACCGAGAAGCGCCTCGAGATCGAGGCGGACGTGGAGCTGCCCCGCGTGACGATCAGCTGGGTGACGCCGCCGAGCTTCGCGCCCGGCGACGCCGAGCTCGACCTCGTCGCCAACGTCCTCTCGTCGGGCAAGACGAGCCGGCTCTACAAGCGGCTGGTGTACGATCTCCAGATCGCGCAGGACGTCTTCGCGGGCCAGCAATCGAGCCAGCTCGCCAGCACCTTCCAGATCACCGCCACCCTGAAGAAGGGCAAGTCGCCGGAGCAGGCGCTCAAGCTGATCGACGCCGAGCTCGAGAAGCTGCGCAAGGCGCCGCCGACGCAGGACGAGCACGACAGGGCCCGCGCGAAGCTGCTGTCCGACCTCGTCTTCAGCATGGAGCAGGTGACCGCCCGCGCGAACGCCATCAACAACTACAACCAGCTCGCCGGCGACCCGGGGTACTTCCCGAAGGACGTCGCGAGGTACGAGACGGCCACGGCCGCCGACCTGCAGAAGGCGACGGCGGATTTCCTGCCCCAGGGCAAGCGCGTGATCGCCCTCGTGACGCCGAAGCCGGGCGCCCCGAAGGCCGGGCGCCTCGTGAAACAGACCGCAGCGGCGGCGCCGGCGGCGGCGAAGCCCGCGGCAGCGGCGCCGGCGGCGGCGAAGCCCGCGGCGGCGGCGCCGGCGGCAGCGGCGCCGGCGGCGGCGGCGCCGGCGGCGGCGAAGCCCGCGGCGGCACCGGCGAACGACAAGCCTGCGGCGGCACCGGCCGTCAAGAGCCCCGCGGTCGGGAAGCCCGCGGTCGAGAAGCCCGCGGCCGGCACGGCCGCGCCGAAGGGGGGTTGAGCCCATGCGCATGAAACGAATCCTCTCCGTCTCGCTCGCCGCGCTGGCGCTCGCCGCCTGCGCCCAGAAAACGTCGACGCCGCCCGCCACGACAGCGAAAGCGCCGCCCGCGCCGACCTCGGCCGCGCCGCCGGCGCCCCAGCCGCCGGACGCCTTCCGCCGCTCGCCGCCGGCCCCAGGGCCGGAGGTGGTCTTCGTGCCGCCGCGGATCGAGGAGGCGAAGCTCGCGAACGGGATCCGCGTCCTCGTGGTGGAGCGGCACGAGCTGCCGATCGTGGCGGTGGACGTGACCACCGTCCGGGGCGCCGACCAGGCCGCGCCGGGCGTCGGCGCGTTCGCGGGCGCGATGCTCACGCAGGGCACGAAGACCCGCAGCGCGCTCCAGTTCAGCGACGCGCTCGGCAAGCTGGGCGCGAACTTCTCGTCCGGCGTCAACTTCGACGGCGGCGGCGTGCAGGGCGAGAGCCTGGCGCCGCGGTTCGGCGAGATGCTCACGCTGCTCGGCGACGCGTACATGAACCCGGCGTTCGCGCCCGCGGAGATCGAGCGCGAGCGGTCGCGCCGCATCACCCAGCTCGCCGAGATGAACGACCGGCCCGCGTCGCTCCTCTCCATCGCCCAGGGCATGGTCCTCTACCCCGAGGGGCACCCGTACAGCGCGCCGCTGCTCGGCACCGAGGCGGCGCTCAAGAAGATCACCGCGGGCGCCCTCGCGAAGTTCCACGCGGCGCAGTTCCGGCCGGAGCTGACGACGGTGGCCATCGCCGGGAACATCACCAAGGCCGACGCGGTGAAGGAGGTGGAGCGGGTCTTCGGCGCCTGGAAGGGGCCGAACGGCGCGCCGCCGGTCCCGGCGCAGGCGGAGCTCCCCGCGGATCCACCGGCGCTCGGCGCGGGCGCGCCGCGCATCGTGCTCGTCGACCGGCCCGGGCTCACGCAGTCGACGGTGACGGTGACGCTGCCGGGCGTGCCGCGCGCGACGAAGGACTACGACGCGATCCTCGTGATGAACACCCTGCTCGGGGGGCAGTTCTCGAGCCGGCTCAACCTGAACCTGCGCGAGAAGCACGCCTACACCTACGGCGCGCGCTCCGGCTTCGACATGCGCCACGGCGCCGGCCCGTTCGCCGCCGGCGGCGCGGTGGTGCGGGAGAACACCGGCCCCGCCGTGCGGGAGATCTTCGCGGAGATCGACCGGATGCGGAGGGAGCCGGTCACGCTCGAGGAGCTCGCGGACGCCAAGGCGAACCTCATCCGCCAGCTGCCGGCCCGCTTCGAGACGGCAGGGGCGACCGCGTCGACCGTGGCGAGCCTCGCGGTCTACGATCTGCCGCTCGACGAGTTCGGGACGCGACCGGCGAGGATCCAGCGGATCACGCCCGAGGACGTGCAGCGCGTCGCGCAGAAGTACCTCGCGCCCGAGCAGCTGCGGGTCGTCCTGGTGGGCGATGCCAGCGCCGTCGGAGAGCAGCTCTCGGCGCTGCAGCTCGGTCCGGTCACCGTGCAGAAGGCGCCCGGCGTGACGGCGGGACAGCCGCCGGCGGCGGCGCAGCAGGCCGGAAAGCCGGCGGCGCCCGCGCAGCCCGCCGCGCCCCAGGCCGGAAAGCCCGCGGCGCCCGCGCAGCCCGCGGCGCCTCAGGCCGGAAAGCCCGCGGCGCCCGCGCAGCCCGCCGCGCCCCAGGCCGGAAAGCCCGCGGCGCCCGCGCAGCCCGCCGCGCCCAAGGCGACTCCCCCCGCAACGAAGAAGCCGTGAGGTACGCCGCCCCGCTCGCGTGCGCGTGCGCGCTGGCGTGGAGCACGCCCGCCGCCGCGCAGGTGGGCCCGGCGGCCCCGGACTGGGCCTTCGGGGCGCCAGTCGGCGAGGTGGCCGTCGCCGCGGCCTGCACCGCCTCGCTCGCGACGTACCTGCTCCCGCAGCGCCGCTCGGCGTGGGGCGCCGCCTCCAGCGAGGAGCGCAACGAGACGATCGGCATCGCCAGCGACATCACGGGCGCCACCCTGGGCACGCTGCTCCTCCTCGGCAGCGGGTACGCCCTGGAGGGCAGCTACCTCGCGGGCGCCGGTGTCCACGACCCCTACTCCCGCGCGCTCAGGACGTCGCTGATCGAGATGGAGGCAGCGGCGCTGTCGACCGGCCTCTCGAACATGATCAAGCGCCTGTCGGGCCGGTGCCGGCCGCGCTCGTGGAAGACGGATCGATGCGGCGACACCGACCTCGATTTCGACGCCTTCCCGTCCGGCCACACGACCCCGGTCGCGGCCATCGCGGGCGCGCGCCTCAACCTCGCGCTGCGCACGACCGGCGACGCCGCGCCGCGCCTCGGCGCGCTCGCCCTCGCCGAGGTGGCCACCGTCGTGACGATGGCCCTGCGGATCGGCTCGGGCGCGCACTCGTGGCAGGACGTCGGCGCCGGCATGATCCTGGGCCACGTGACGGGCTTCGCGATCGCGGCCATCCACCCGATCCAGCCGACCCGGACGCCGTCTGCGGCAGGCGCGCTGCCCGAGCCGGCTCCGGAGCCCGCGGCGATCACCTGGTCGTGGGCGTTCTGAACAAGGACGCTCGCGGGCGCGCGGGCGGACCGCGATCCATGGTGCGGCCATGCCCATCTTCGAGAAGCGCACGCGCATCGCCGCGCCCCCTGAACGGGTCTTCGCCTTCCACGAGGAGCCCGACGCCCTCGAGCGCCTCACGCCCCCCTGGGAGCACGCGCGCGTCCTCGAGAAGACCGGCGGGATCCTCGTCGGCGCGCGCGTGATGATGGAGACGCGCGTCGGCCCTGTCCCGCTGCGCTGGGTCGCCGAGCACACGCAGTACGAGCAGGGCCGGATGTTCCAGGACACGCAGCGCAGCGGGCCCTTCAAGCGCTGGGTCCACACCCACCGCACGGACCCCGACGGCGCCGGCGGCTGCTACCTCACCGACCACGTGGACTACGAGCTGCCGCTCGGCGCGATCGGCCGCCTCGGCGGCGAGCGGTTCGTCCGCCGCAAGCTGGAGCGGATGTTCGACTACCGCCACGAGGTGACGCGGCGGGCGTGCGAGGCGCCGCCGCGGTGAGAGGCGCAGCGCGGCCCGCCAGCGCGTCGATCGCGCCCGCGCCTCCGCCACGTCGCGCCGAGCATCACGCCTTGACCATGCCCCGTGCCGGGAACGCGTCGCGGCGCCCTGCCCTTCAGCCCGCTGTCACCGGCGCGGATCGCCCTCGGGCCGCCCGCCCGGATGCGCCGGATCGAACTGAGCCGGCCGGTCGTTCTGCGGTCCGTCTGCCGTGTATCCCCGCTGCGACGCCCCCTGCTGGCGGGCGATCTGCTCGACGTCGCTCGAGCCTTGCGTGGTCTCGTCGTTCAGCTGCCGCGTCGGCGCTCCCGGCTCCTGCTGCTCGCCGCCGATCTGCTGCTGAGCCTGCTGGCCCGGTCCTGCGTGCTCTTTCGTGGGTTCCATGATCGGACCCTGGAGCCCGATCGCTGCGTGTAAAGCCCCCGTTGCCAAGGCAGACGCCGGATCCAAGATCTTCACGATGCCGCGGCGCGCGGCGACGCCAAGGAGAACGAGCATGGCTATCTACCGTTGCGGCCGCTGCGGCTCGATCAACCGGGTCGCGGACCAGCGGGTCAAGGACCGGCCCCTCTGTGGCCGCTGCAAGGCTCATCTCGACACGACGGGCGCCCCGCAGCCGGTGGACGGGGCCGCGCTCGAGCAGACAATCGCGAGCTCTCCCATCCCCGTCCTGGTCGACTACTGGGCCACCTGGTGCGGGCCTTGCCGCGTCGTCGCGCCCGTCCTCGACGAGCTGGGTCGCGGAAACGCGGGCAAGGTGCTGGTCCTGAAGCTCGACATCGACGCCGATCGGGCGGAGGCCGAGCGCCGGCGGATCCAGGGGGTGCCGACGTTCGTGCTCTTCCACGGAGGGCGCGAGGTCGACCGCCGCAGCGGCGTGACCTCGCGCGCCGATCTGGAGCGCTGGATCGCGAGCCGGGCCGGACAGCCCCCCGTGCGCGCAAGCCACGCCTGAGCCGCCGCGACAGGCCACGAGCGCGCGCCGGACTGGCCTCTCGAGACGTGGAGAAGCGCCGCGCGCTGGTGCGCCAACACGGGTGCTCTGCTGGTGCTCTTCGGTGAAGCACTCCAGCCCTGGTAGGGTCGGCGCGACGGCGAACGAGTCGTGTATTCCGCGCAGGTCGACGCGTCCATTCCGGTTTCTGCGCGGCCACGGAACACAGCAGTCATGTCGTCTCGAGAGACGAGCAGAACTTGGCCGGTGACCACCATTCTCGCGTAGTCACGGCGTCGTGCCGAGCACACCGCACGAGGTCCTGATCGTCGCCATGCGCGAGCAGCCGGGGTTGCTCGGCGCGCTCGTCTCCAGGCTCACCGGCGTGCAGCTGCCGCGGAGCCTCAAACCGACCGACGCCACGCTCCGCTTCGTCAAGCCCGCGGAGCTGCGGCTGGATCTCGTCCTCCAGGGCGGCCGGCGCCGCTGGGTCCTCGTCGAGCTGCAGCGCAGCGTCGACCCGGCCAAGCGCCGCCGGTGGCCCCTCGCGGCCAGCCTTCTCTTCAGCCAGACCGGCGCGCTCGGCGACGTGATCGTCATCACCGCGCGCCGCGCCGTCGCCCGCTGGGCCGAGCGCGTGGCCTGCGTGCGCACGCGCCTCGGGACCACGCTCCAGCTCAAGCCGGTCGTGCTTCACCTCGGCGCCGCCGAGAGCAAGGCGCTGCTCGACGAGCGCCGCCCGGAGCTCGCGCTCTTCGCGGCCTGGGCCATGCAACACCGCCATGGGCCCGCGGCGCGCGCCGTCGTCGAGCGCGCGTTCGAGCTGACCGAGCGGCTACCGCGCGCGTTGCGACGGGCCCAGCAGCGTGCGATCCTGTCCGTGCTCAGCGAGCGGATGCTGGAGCTCCTCAGGGAGGCCTCGATGAACCCCGACAAGATCCCCGAAACTCCCGCTGCCAGGAAGCTGCGCCTCTTCCTCGAAGCGCAGGGACGGAAGAAGGGGCGCGCAGAGGGCGAGGCCAAAGGGCGCGCAGAGGGGCGCGCAGAGGGCGAGGCCAAGGGGCGCGCAGAGGGCCGGCAGGACGCGCTCATCACGCTGCTGCGGGCGCGCGGGCTCGCGCCGTCGCCGGACGATGAGGCGCGCATCCGGGGCTGCGCCGACGCGGCGAAGCTCGACCGCTGGATCGCGCGGGCTGCCACGGCCACCACGGTGCGCGAGGCCCTCGGGACGCGGACCCAGGGCGCCAGGGCTCGCCCCCGCCCGCCGGGCCGCTCGCGTCCGACACCCGCGCCGCGCTCCTGAGCCGCGCCGCGCTGGCCCCACGGCGGCTCTCGACCGTACAGCAGCGCCGACGCGCCCCTCAGGTCGGCCTCAGATCGTCCCCGGGGCGCGACGAGGAGCGCTCCTCCCCCTCAGGTCGTTTCCGGGGCGCGCGACGGGGAGCGCGCCTCCCCCCGCCCGAACGCCGCCGCGGCCGCCCCGCCGCGCGCCGCGCGGTAGCGCGCCAGCTCGCCGAACTGCGCGAGCCGGGCGCGCACGATGTTCCTGCTGATCCCGAGCAGCCGCGCCGTCTGGAGCTGGTTGCGATCGCAATAGCGGTACGCCGTCCGGATGATCGTCTCCTCGATCTGCTCGTGCAGGTTCGGCAGGTTCTGCTCGAACAGCGCCAGCAGCGCGCCCTCCAGCGACGCCGCCTGCTGCGTCGGCCTGACCTGCGACTGCGAGTCAACGTCCGCCGCCCACCGGTCGCCCCCCCGGTCCGAAGGAGGAGGCAACGTCGCCGTCCTCGGCTGGAGCGCGGTGAGGCGGAGGTCCGCCACCGTGATCTGGTGGCCCTTGCAGACCAGGAGCGCGTGGTGGATGGCGTTCTCGAGCTCCCGGATGTTGCCGGGCCACGGGTGCTCCAGGAGCCGCGCCGCCGCCTCCGCCGTCAGCGCGGCCGGCGCCGAGCCGAGCCGCTGCGCGTAGAGATCGACGAAGTAGCGCGCCAGCGGGAGGATGTCGCCCGGCCGCTCGCGCAGCGGCGGGAGCGACAGCGTCGCCACGTTGAGCCGGTAGAACAGGTCCTCGCGGAACTTCCGCGCGGTCACCGCCTCCTCCAGGTCCACGTTGGTCGCCGCGATGAGCCGCACGTCGATCGGGATCGGCTGGCGCGAGCCGAGCCGCACCACCTCGCGCTCCTGCAGCACCCGGAGCAGCTTCACCTGGAGCGGCAGCGAGAGATCCCCGATCTCGTCGAGGAAGAGCGTGCCGCCGTCCGCCGCCTCGAACCACCCCGCCTTCGAGGTCGTCGCCCCGGTGAAGGCGCCCTTCTCGTGACCGAACAGCTCGCTCTCGACCAGCGACTCCGACCAGGCGCCGCAGTTCACCGCCACGAACGGCCGGCCACGGCGGTGGCTCAGCGCATGGATGTGGCGCGCGACGAGCTCCTTGCCCGTGCCGGTCTCCCCCGTCACGAGCAGCGTCGCGTCGCTCGGCGAGAGCTGCCGGATCCGATCGAGGATCGCCTGCGACCGCGGATCCTCGAAGACGAGCGCCTTGGCGCGCAGCGAAAGAGCCAGGGCCCCCGGGTTGGGAAGCGTGAGCAACGGCATCGTCATCGGGCTTTACTCACCATGATAGCGGATGTTCCGTCCATTATAACGGACGCCATGGCCGAGCGCCAGCGTCTTGTGGGGGCGTGACCCTAGGGGCGCCCCCGGCGCGCGGGAGCCGCGCGGCGCGTCACGCCTCGAGGAGGTAGCTGCGCACCTCGTCGGTGAGCGCCTTGATGTCGCTGTCGGTGCGGGAGCGGGGGCGCGGCACGTCGACGGGGACGACGCGCTTGATGCGCCCGGGCCGCGGCTCGAGCACCACCACCCGATCGCCCAGGAACACGGCCTCCTCGACGTCGTGCGTGACGAGGATCATCGTGATCTGCTCCTTCTGCCAGATGCGCTGGAGCTCCTGCTGCAGCTTCGTGCGGGTCAGCGCGTCGAGCGCGCCGAAGGGCTCGTCGAGGAGCAGGATGCCCGGCCTGTTGACCAGCCCGCGCGCGATCGCCGCCCGCTGCGCCATGCCGCCGGACAGCTGGTGCGGGTAGGCCCGCTTGAACGCCGACAGGCCCACGAGCTCGAGGTGCTCGTCGACCGCGCGGGTCTTCTCGGCCTGCGGCCACGTCGAGCTCTCGAGCCCGAGCGCGACGTTCTGCTCGATGGTGAGCCAGGGGAACAGCCGGTGCTCCTGGAAGACGATGCCCCGGTCGAGGCTCGTCCCCTCGACGCGCGCGCCGCCGACGAGGATGTCGCCCTGGTAATCGCTGTCCAGCCCGACGAGGAGCCGGAGGAGCGTCGATTTGCCGCAACCGCTCGTGCCCACGACGCTGATGAACTCGCCGGGCTGGATGGTCAGGCCGATCCCCTGGAGGACCTGCAACGACTCGTCTTTGACAACGTATTTCTTGCTGACGTCGCGAATGTTGATGACTCCGGGCGAGCTCATGACTTGTTCCTCCAAGGGTTTTCACACGCCGCGGACGCGCCATCGCAGCAGGCGGTCCTCCGCGGCCGTGGCCAGCACGTTCAGGCCGAAGCCCACGAGGCCGGACACGATCAATCCGACCAGCACCACATCCATGGCGAAGCGCTCGCGCCCGTCGACCATCAGGCTGCCGACGCCGGGGGCGGGCTCGAGCAGGTACTCGGCCCCGAGGGTGCCGAGCCAGGCGTAGATGAGCGCCTGATGGAAGCCGGCGAAGAGCGAGGGCGTCGCCGACGGCAGGATGACCTTGCGGAGCACCTGCCACCGCGAAAAGCGGAGGACGCGCGCCACCTCGATGTGCTCGACACCGACGCTCCGCACGCCCTCGTAGGTGTTCACGACGACCGGGTAGAAGGCCGAGAGCGCGATGAAGGCGACCTTCGCCGGCTCGCCCACGCCGAGCCACACCGACATGAGCGGGATCCACGCGAACAGCGCGACCTGCTTGGCGGCGTGGAAGCTCGGCGAGAAGAGCCTGTCGGCGACGCGCGAGACGGCGAGGAGGCCGCCGACGGCGACGCCCGCCGCGGTCCCGAGCGAAAGCCCGAGGAGATCCCGGGTCAGGCTGGCCCGGAGGTGGTCCCGGAGCTCCCCGCTCTCGTGCAGCCCTCTCGCGGCCTCCCAGACCGCGAGCGGCGGGACGAGGATGCGGGTGTTGGCGAGCTCGTAGCGGCAGACGACGATCCAGGCGAGGACGACGACGATGGGCAGGACCAGGCCGCGCAGCCGCGGCGTGGCCAGAGCATGGGTGATGGCGCTCATGTTCGATCCGAGGGAGTGTGCGAGGGTCACAGGGCGGCGCGCCGCCAGCGGAGGAGGCGGGCCTCGATCGTCTCGAGCCCCTTGTCGAGCGCGAGCCCGAGGACCCCCACGACGAGGATCGCCGCGAGCACCACGTCGAGCTGGAAGAGCTGGCGGCCCCAGACGATCAGGAACCCGACGCCCTCGGAGGACGCCAGGAGCTCGACCGTGACGAGCGACAGCCACGCTTGCGTGAGGCCGTACCGGACGCCGACGGCGATCGACGGGACGGCGGCGGGGAGCACGACCCTCCGGAGCAGCTGGATATTGCTGAACCGGAAGACGCGCGCGACCTCGATGTACGACCGGGGGACGCTCTTGATGCCCTGGAGCGTGTTCAGCGCCACCGGGATGAGGCTGGCCTGCGCGATGAGGACGAGCTTGAGCGACTCGCCGATGCCCAGCACCATCATGAACAGCGGCAGCCACGCGAGGACGGGGACCTGCGCGAGCGCCTTGAAGAGCGGGTGGACATAGTCCTCGGTGCGCCGCGAGAGCCCCATGGCGACGCCGAGCAGCAGGCCGGCCGCGCCGCCGATGGCGAAGCCGCCGAAGACGCGCCCGAGGCTGATCGCGATGTTCGAGTGCAGATCTCCCGAGCTCGCGAGCTCGGTCAGCGTCTGGACGACCAGCCCCGGCGCCGGCAGGATCTGCGCCGGGATCAGCTCGCGCTCCGAGGCGTATCGCCACGCGAGGAGGAGCGCCGCCGGGAAGATGAGCCCCACGGCGACGTTGCCCACCCGGCGCGACAGGAGGCGCGCGGCGCCGCCCGCGGGCAGCGCCACCTCGGGCGCCGCGAGCTTGTAGGCGGCCTGGGCCTGGCTTTCTTGAATTCCCTGCTGCGTCATCTTGAGTGCCTTTCTGTTGTGGTCGGCCGCCCTGCCGCGCGCGCGGCGAGACCGCCGCGCGCGCGCCGCCCTCATTGCCTGCCGGGGTGCTTCTGCTTCCCGCTCGCGTCGAACTCGGGCCAGTAGCCCTCGAGGCTCAGCTCCTTGAGCGCCGCGTTCAGGAACCTCAGATCGATCCACGAGTCGACGTCGAACGTGTTCCTGATCAGGCCGAACCGCTTCGCGTCGGCGACGGCCGCCTTGTAGCGGGAGATCAGGTACTCATCGAACAGCGGGCTCGCGCGCACCTTGAGCGAGTCGCCCGTCTGGTCCGCCTTGAAGTTCGAGTACGGCACGCCCGACTTGGACCAGAGCTGATAGATGGGCGCCGGGTTCGCCTCGTTCTGCGCGATCCAGTGGGCCGCCTGCACCACGACCTTCACGACGCGCCTGGTCACGTCCGGGTATTTGTTCGCGAAATCTTCGGTGACGATCAGGTGTGCGTGCCGCAGGTACGCCGGCGAGTCGTTCTTCGTCGAGTAGACGATCTTCGCGATGCCCTGGTCCTGGAGCGTGAGGAGGTCGTACCCGCCGAACGCCGCGTCGATGTCCCTGGTGGCGAGCGCCGCCTTCGCCGTCGCGGAGTCCATGTTGAGGATCCGGAGATCGCGCTCGGTGAGCCCGCTGCCCGCGAGGATCTTGTTGACGGCGAGCTGGAGGTTCGTGCCCTTGAAGAGGGCGACCTTCTTGCCCTTGAGGTCAGCGAGCGACGAGATCGACGAGTCTGACGGGACGGCCAGGTAGGTGTGCTGGCGCGTCGACACCCCGGCGAGGAGCTTCGTCTTGAGCCCTCCTGCCCTGCCGATGCTGGACGGCAGGTCTCCCTGGAGCGCGAAGTCGAGGAGCCCGTTCGCGTACGCCTCGTTGACGGCGGGCCCGGCGCCCTTGAAGAAGGACCACTGGATCTTGATGTTGTCCTTCTTGAACTCCTCCTCGAGGAGCCCGCGCGCGTGCACCACGCTGAGGCTGCTCCCCCCCACGAACGGTCGGTTCCCGATCCCCACCCCGGCGAACGCGATCCGGATGACGCCAGGCGCATCCGCCCGAGCCACCTGCGCCGAAAAGGTCAAGACCGCCGCGATGAATATCTGAAGTATGACAAGCACCCGTCTCATATTCTTCCTCTCTGAATTCTCTGCATCTCGCCGTGAAAACCGCCGCCAGAGCGATGCTCTCCCGCACAGGAGACGGGCCCAGATCGGCGTTTTCGGCGCGGAGGCGCACTCCAGTGCGCTGAGCACCGAAAACGTCGAGGTGGGCCCGTATCCGAAGCGGGTGAGCATCGCTCAGAAGCCGCCTTGCAGCTGCGCGAGCAGCTCGTGCTGGGCGCCCTCTTTGTTGGTGCGGTCGTCTCGGCGGTTGAGGTTGAGCTGGAACTTCGTCGTCTCCGCGAAGAAGACGTTGAAGCCGAGCGTGTACACGTCGACCCGGTTCTCCAGCACCTCGGTGCTCGGGTCGAAGAGGTCGACGCGGATGAACGGTTGGTAGGTCTTCGGCCACCAGTCGTCGTACCGGCCCTGGTTCCGGTAGCCCCTCAGGAACTGCTCACCCCAGTTGTAGAAGACGGTCGCCACGTGCGACAGGCTCGAGAGCCTCGTCTTCTGGGGGTCCTCCGGCGTGGTCCCGAGCGTCACGTCGTCCTGGCCGTAGATGAACTCGTAGGTGAGGCCGATCGGGTAATGGTTGTAGTAGATGTCACCGCCGTAGCGGCGCTTGACGCCCTTGCCGGACAGCGTCTTCTTCTCGTCCTTGAGGAAGGTGTTCTGCCAGCCGATGTACGCGCTCCCGCCGAGCGTGATCTGGCGAAGAATGGAGTTGTACTCGGACGGCACCGTGAACGCGAGCCGACCGATGATGTCCTTCTCGCTGTTGTCGTCGGGCGTGTTCGGCCCGCTCCCGTTGACGAGGCCCACGGCGTAGGCGAGGACGGGCGCGCGGTAGTTGTAGCCGTAGTCCACCTGCGGCAGCACGTCGCCCCGGACGATGAGGCCGAGGTCGCGCCGGTTGAGCCCGAGCTTCGTCGTGAACTGCGCGTTGGTGATCACCGGCTTGAGCTCCTCGCTCGCCGGGACCTCCAGGCCGAACGGCAAGAGCTGCTGGCCGAGCGTGACTTGCAGGACCCAGTCCTCGGGGGCGAGGGTGGGCAGCACGGAATACGAGAGCTGGGCGTCCAGCAGGTTGAGGAAGCTGTTGTTGCTCGCCTGCTGGGGCGAGGCGCCGAAGCGCAGCGAGTAGGTCAGGTTCCGCCCTTCCTCGTAGTCCTTGTAGAGGATCCCGTTGAACGAGAGGAGCGCCGCGCCGATGTCGAACGTCACCTTGCGGTCGTTCGAGGTCGCCGTGGTCACCGGCTGCTCCGTCCACCCGATGCGCGTCTGGACGACGCCGCCGATGAGGAGCGAGCGGGTCGAGATGGCGGTGTGGAGATCGCGCTCGCGCTGCCACTGGAACTTGAAGTTCTCGAGGTCGGTGACCAGCCCTTGCAGGTCGTCCCGCGTGGCGACGTTGGGATCGGGCTCGACGAAGGCCTCGGCGGCCGCATCTCCCGCGGGCGCGGCGCCCGGGGCGGGCTCGCCCGGGGCGGCGCCGGGGGCGGCCGGGGCGGCCGCTGCGGTGCCTGGCGTGGCCGCGGCGCCCGGCGTGGGCGTCGCGGCGCCGGCGGGGGCCTGCGCGGCGCCCGCCGGCGCAGGAGCGGCGGCGCCGGGCGCGGGGGCGGGGCCAGCGGGCGCCGGGGTCGCGCCGCGAGGAGGCGTGGCCGCGCCGGCGGGCGCAGGGGCAGCGCCCGCAGGCGCAGGCGCGGGGCGCTCCCCCTGGGGCCGCGCGGGCGGGTTCTGCGCGCTGGCCTCGGTCACGCAGAGGGCGAGGGTCGTCGCGAGGATCGTGGAGATAGCTGTTCTTGAACGGTCGAGCAGACGCATGAATGGATCCAAAGAGGTTCGTTTTTTCGAGTTCACCCCCGCGCGGGGCCGCTTCCGCCGGCCCCGCCCAGCGCTTCTCCGTCAGGCCGCCTTGCTCTTCGGCAGCTTCTGCTCGACCGCGGTCCCCGCGAAGAAGCCGGGGTTCTTGCCGGCGAAGAAGCTGTAAGGATGGGTGAACACGAGATCGCGGAAGTTCTCCTCCGTGAGCGCCCCCCGCTCGACGAGGCTCCATGTGTCCGCGAGGACCTCGGTCAGATCCGGCACGTCCCAGTGGCCGCTGTCGGACGCCCAGAAGGCGTTGAGCTGCACGCCGAGCGGGTTGACCTTCGTGTTGAACGCATACGCGATCGTCGGGTCGTCCGCCTCCGAGCCGAAGTAGAAGTTCGGCACGTACCGGTCGCGGATGTCCTCGATCCGCTCGATGCCCGCCGCCGCGAAGTCGTCGAGCGCGCCCGGGTCCTGCGGCTGGCGGCGCGAGTTGTTCGACACGCCGAGCGCCCCGCCGAGGACGGCGTTGATGTCGCCGAGCCGCGCCTCGACCTCCTGGCCGCCGTACTGCTGGTACAGCGCGTAGAGCAGCTTCGCGTCGATGAGGTCAGGGTTGTAGTTCTGGACGGCCTTGCCGTTGCGCTTCTCCCAGTGGCCGACGAGGTCGGCGAAGAGCGTCGCGCCCCACGCCGCGCCGCCCTCGAGGAAGCCGACGCGGAGGTCGGGGAACCGCCGGGTCACGCCGCTGAAGAAGAGCGACTTCGCGAGCGCCTCGGAGGCGGAGGCGAAGTGGCCGATGTGATTGTACATGTAGCTGGAGACCGAGCTGCGGCTGGTCCACCCCATCCCGGCAGAGTGGGTGGTCAGCACGGTCTTGAGCTCGACCGCCTTGGCCCAGAACGGGTCGTAGTTGTATTCGCTGTCGACGCCGAACGTGTCGAGCCAGTTCGCGTGCCGCGCGACGTCCGGATGGTGGCGGGACGGGTACTTCTCGGCCACGGCGCGGACGGGCCGGCGGAGGTTGCCCGGGATGAGCGCGACCTTGAGGCCGAGCTCGCGCACGGCGAACTCGAGCTCCTCGACCCCCTCCTCCGGCGTGTGCAGCGGGATGGCGGCGACCGGCGTGAGGCGGTCGGCGTACGGCCGGTACGCGTCGGCGTGGTACGCGTTGACCGCGCGGATGAGCACCCGGCGCAGGTCCTCCTTGCCGACGTGGGTGGCGAAGGTGGAGACGTTCGGGAACAGGACGGCGAAGTCCGTCCCCGACTCGCCGAGCCGCTCGTGCAGCAGCCTGGGCAGCGACACGGTGGCGAGATCGAGGGTGTTCTTGGTCGGCAGGGCCCACCACGGCGGGCGGACCGAGCGCTGCGCGGCGCGCTGCTCGGGCGTGAGCTCGTACCACTCGTTGCTCAGGTAGCCGAAGCCCCGGTTGATCGCCTGGCGGAACTCGTCGACGTACTTCGCGCCGCCGTACTTCGCGATGTAATCCTCGAGGATCGGCGCGAACTCGATCGTGTGCAGATCGGTGTCGATGACCGGGTAATCGAGCTTGTCGCGCACCGCCCGCGAGCGAGAGGTCTTCTTGCCGTCTTTCAGCGAGAGGTGAGAGGATGAGATGCTCATGTCGATGATCTCCATGGCGCGGTCGCGCGCCCGCGCGGTCGTCGGCTGCGCTGGGCAGCCGCGGTCAAGGCGTGATGGGGCGGCGCGCCGGACAGGCGCCCGCTCCCGTGTCCTGGTGACGTGAGAGGCCTGCGAGCTAGAGCGCCGCGAGCGCGGCGCCCGGACAGCGCGTGGCGGTCCATCGCTCGACGTCGGCGCCGCTCCGGCGGAGCGCAACGCGCGGCGAGCGCCCGCGGAGCGAGCGCCCGCGCGCCGGCGCGTCGCCCCCGGCGCGGAGCTGCACGACGGCCAGCGCGCCCGCGAGGGCGCTTGTCATGGTCGTGCTGGCGAGGACGAGTGAAATCGCGTCGAGCGCGACCACTGGAGTTTTCATGGCTGCCTTCAGATGTGCTGTCGCCCTGACGCGTTGCATTGCGCGGACCACGCCCTCGTGAGGGCCAGAGGGCGCCCGCATCGCGGCCGCGCCCGCCCTTCCTGAGCGCCGTCCCGGGGGAAGAGACAGAGGAGGCCCGAATGGCCGGACGCCTCCCGGCGGCGAAGGAAGATCAGCGGAGCGCAGCAGGCGCCGCGCCCCCTGTCAGGAGAGCAAATCGATGTACGTTGCTCCCCGGTGCCTACGTTCTGCATGGGTCATACCAGGCTTACGTCCGCTGTGCAAGACGAGGATCCGCTATACCGGATACCCCCCTGCTGCTCCAGCAGCAGGGGGGTGCTGCGGATGTGCTGCTGGAGCAGCAGGCGCCGGCCCCGTGCGGGACGCACAAACGGCGAGAGCCCGCCGCGCAGCTCGTGCGCGGCGGGCCCTCTGATCGGCTACCGAGGACTCCGGGCTATTCCAGGCCCTTGCCCATCCAGTAGCTCTCGGGCGGACCGAGGTAGCTCTCCTCCACGCCACCCGCGTCCACGACGATCTTCTGCAGGATCACGCCCGGATGGACCATCCAGAACTTCAGCGTGTGGTCACCCGGCTGGGAGATCGTGTGCTTGGTGCGCATGATGTTGACGTTGTCCGAGGTGTGCCTCTCCCAGATCTTGTTGCCGTTGCCGTTGAGCTCGACGGCGTAGCTCATGTTGACGGTCTCGATCTCGCCGTTGTCGATCGACACACCGTACTGCATCCCCTCGGCCCAGTTCTGGAAGTTGTTCCTGGGCGAGACGTACACCCAGACCGTGACCTCGCCGCTGCTGGTGAGGTGCATGTCGTACTCGAGGCGAGGCGAGTCGCCGCCGGGCTCCTGGGCCTCGGCGGTCACCGGGAACGGCGTCACCCCCGCGCCGGTGCGGCCGATGTCCGGGAGCCGCTTCCACGAGACGTCATCCGTGTCGACCGCGCGGCTGTAGTGCTCCGCCTCCATCGACACGTAGCCGTTGGCCTCGATGAACTGATTGGGCTTCCAGGCGATCTTCCTCGGGTCGTCGACCCGCGCCGTGACCACCACCGAGCTGCCGTCCGAGGCCTGGACCGTGATCGGGATCTCGAGCGGGAACTCCAGCGGCAGCCACTGCGACGGGTTCTCGGGGTCGGGGTACGTCGTGGGAGCGAGCGTCCAGTCGACCCTCACCGTCGCGCGGACCTCCTTGTCGACGGTGCCGTGGCTCGGGTAGATGGTCAGCCACGACGGGCACGGCGTGTTCGCGGCCCAACCCGAGGGGCACTCCACCGGGAGCGCGGCGTCGATCGTGTACTCGAGCGGCTCGCTGCCGCGGTTGAACACCTCGATGTACTGCTCGGGCTGGGTCTGGTACGGGCTGAACGTCGGCAGCACGGCCTCCTCGTCGCTCGCGTCGCCCGCTCCGGCCGCCGTCCAGTAGTTGCTCGAGCCGTCGATCGCCACGCCGAGCTCCGCAGCTGCGGGGACGTCGAGCGAGACGAGCTCGGGCCAGATGAACTCCTGGATGTTGTTGTACTGGTACTCCGGCTGCTGCCAGGACGGGTTCCCCGGCGCGCCGTAGCCGATGTGCGGCTGCGTCTGGAAGCCCTCCCATTTTCCGTCGGAGAGCTCGTGATTGTAGTAGTACGCGAGCGCCAGGTCGTCCTGGAGCCGCGCCTCCGCGATGGACGCAAGGTCGTTGGTCGCGGCTCGCCCCTGCGCCGCGTAGAGCCGGTTCTTGAACCCTGCCAGGCGCAGCGCGTACAGGTTGGCGGTCGCCTTCACCTCGTAGAGCACGAGCTGGAAGTACGCGTCCTGGGCCTCGTGCGGCAGCAGCTTGCCCGCGAACTCCGCCTGCTCGGCCAGCGCCTCCCACTCCTCCACGACCTGCTCGAGCTCACGGTAGCTCGTGAGGCTGAACGGGCTGGCGCTGTCGTCGTACGTGACGGCGGCGGTGTCGGGATCCGGCACACTGGTCGTGGGCTGGCTGACCAGGAGGTCGTAATCGACCGTGATCTTCCGGTTCGTCAGCTCCGGCTTGCGATCCGACTGAAGCAGCGAGTAGCCGTGCAGGATGTCGGCGATGACGTCCGCGTGCTCCGAGCCGAACTGCTGCTCGGTCCACTGCCGCTCCCACTCGCCGAGGCGCTCGATCGGCCAGCGCTCCGGGTTCCAGGCGTAGTCCAGGAAGAACTGGAGCGGGAGCTCCTCGTTCTTGAAGTCCCCGACGTTGACCACCCAGAGCCGATTCACGCCGTAGCTGTAAGCGAGGTGGAGCTGCTCCCAGACGTTGGGCAGGAGCGTCGTGTCGACCCACTTGTAGTTACGGCCGCCGCCGACGTAATCGAAGTGGTAGTAGAGGCCATAACCGCCTTCCCGCTGCTCACCGGGCTTGGGCAGGCGCTTCATGTTGCCCCAGTTGTCGTCGGCCCAGACCACCGTGACGTCATCCGGCACGCGGATGCCGGCGTCCCAGTAGCCCTGGATCTCCTTGTACAGCGTCCAGACCTGAGGGATCTGCGTCACATCCTGGCCCGTCACATCGGCGAGGATCTCCCGCTGGGAGGCGATGATCTCCTCCATGAGCGGAATGCCGTCCTCCGGGGGCAGGCTGACGTCGCCGGGGCCGCGCATGCCGAGCGTGACCACGCCCTCGATGTTCTGGTCGACCATCCGCTCGATGCCCTTGGTCCAGTGCGCCTTCAGCGCCTCGGAGTTCACCGAGAAGCGCCAGTCGCCGGTGCCGCCGTACGGATCCGTCTTGGGGGTGACGACGTTGCCGGCCGCGTCCTTCACCTCCGGGACCACGTGGCGGTTCCACTCCTCGATGCCCTGCAGCATCGGGGCCTCGTGAGAGGTCCCCATCACGATGCCGTAGCGCGAGGCGGTCTTGTGGTTCTCGGGGTCGTCCTCCGCGAACGCCCGGCCCCACACGGCGGGCCAGATGTAGTTCGCCTTCATGCGGAGCGCGGCCTCGAAGACCTTCTCCCAGTAGAGGTGATTGAGCCCGCCCGGGAAGCCCGGCGCCTTGCCCGGCCCGAACATCTTGGCGGCCCAGTTGCCCGTCGCGGGGTTCTCGTCGTTGACGAAGAAGCCGCGGAACTTCACCGCGGGCTCGCCCTGCGTGTGGAGCCCGGGCAGCACGTACAGCGCGTGCTTCTTCTGGGCCGGGACGTCATCCCACCAGTACAGGGGCGAGACGCCGATCTGCGCGGAGAGATCGTACGCGCCGTAGATGGCGCCGCGCTGGTCGCTGCCGGCGATCACGAGCGCTCGGCTCACGCCCTCGGCCGGGGCCTCGACGATCTGCGTGACGAAGGTCTCCCACTTGCCGGTCACACCCGACACGTCGAGCTTCCCGGACTCCTCCAGCTGATCGATGAGCGGGCTCTTGCCCAGCGTCCCGACCAGGATCACCTCGGTCGCCCCCTCGGGGATCTCGTCTTCGACGACCTCCGGCGTGACGTCGGTCACCCGCGCGATGTCCGCCGCGAGGTCGTTCACGACGCGGACCACGCCGTCGTGGTCGGTGGAGCTGACGACCAGCGGAGGAACCTTGCCGTTCACGGCCAGGGGGAAGCGGCCCGCGCCCCCCTCCGTCGAGACGTACTTGCCCGGCTCGACCGCACCTGTCGCCGAGTCGCCCGGCTCGCCCTTCTCCCCCGGAGCGCCGGGCTCGCCCTTCTCCCCCGGCGGCCCGGCCTGGCCCGGCTCGCCCTGCGGCCCCGGCTCGCCCTGCGGCCCCGGCTCGCCCGCCGCCTCGTCGTCCCCGCAGGCGGGGAACGTGGCGAGCGACAGCGGAAGCAACAAGCAGAGTAGCGAGGATCTCATCCGACCCTTCCTGATGGCAATGCGTGCGTAGCTCATAACGGTGTTTCCTCGTTGATGCGGCTGACCGGTGTCGCGGTCGCCCGCGCTGGGCGCCGGCCGTGACATCGGCGCTGAGGCCGGCCGCTCCTGTGCGATTGTCGAAGTCCCTCGAAAGACGTGCGCCTGCGGTGGTCCGGTCCGTGGTGGTCGACGGCGCAACGGGCGCCGTCGACCGCGGCTGGAAAATTCTGCCAGACGCATCGACCGTCGATCCCATCCGAGTGAACGGGGTCGATCGAGATCTAAGCGTTGTTATGATTCCCGCGGAAGGGCGATCCGATCACGCGATGACGTTCGATCGCACGTAAGCGGGACAACCCTCATCGCTCGAGCTCAGAGCGCACGTCTCGCGATCTTCGACGACTCGTGAGGAGCTCGAAGCCTGCGACGCATCGGCCTGTAACGCGCCGACGCGTCGCCCCGAAGGGCGCTGCGCCGCTCGGCCTTGCGGCCGGCATTTCCCGCCTCGCCTGCTCGGGTGCTCGTCATTCCCGAGCATGATCTCGGCGCGCGAGATGTGGAGTGAGGGGCGCCCTCGTGGATGCGCGGATGAGGGTTATCGATAGCCCGTCGCCTCTCCAGGGGGGTCGGTGGATCGCACAAGGGATCTTCGATCACCCGAGGCGGACGTGGTGATTCGGCCTTGACATCCTCGAATGGTTTTGCTGTCCCTTCCCCCCTCCCCGCCTTCGGCGGTGCTGGCGTCGCCACCGGCTCCGCCCGCGGCCGCGCTGGTCGGTCCGGAACCTCCGCCTGGGTCAACGCTGGGGGAGCAACCGGCAGCGTCGAGGAAGGCGGAAGGAAGCGGAGCGGGAAAGGTGCGACGCATGCGCCGCTATATTACACCCGGTGACCGGGGGGCGGGAAGCCGCGCGTGACCCGCCGCCAACGATGATCCCCCGGCGGCGGCGAAGCTCCCGGAACGGCGTGAGGGCCGGGGTGGAGCGAGGGCGATCCGGGCAGACCCGCGGGCACGCGGGGCGCCGCTCGGCTGGCTACGGCTCGCGGGCGGCGTGCTCCCACCGTGCATACACCTCGGGGCGGCGATCCCGCAGATAGGGGTTCACCGCGCGCGAGGCGCGCAGGAGGTCGAGATCGATGTCGGCGACGAGCAGGTCCTCGCCAGCGGCGGCGGCGCTCGCGAGGACCGCGCCGTCGGGGCCGGCGATGACGCTGTTCCCGCAGAGGTCGACGTCTCCCTCGCGCCCGCAGTGGTTGGCATAGGCGAGGTAAACCTGGCTCTCCAGCGCGCGCGCTGGCGGGAGCGTGCGCGCCACCACGCCAAAAGGCTCCATGAGCGCCGTCGGTGCGCAGACGAGATCGGCCCCGCGCATCGCCACGCCGCGCACCGCCTCCGGGAACTCGACGTCGTAGCAGATCAAGAGTCCGATCCGGACGCCGTGCAGCTCCACGACGGGCAGCTCGCCCGGACCGGGGGTGAAGACCGCCGCTTCGCCCGGGCCGTACAGGTGCGTCTTGCGGTAGGTCGCGAGCAGCGCCCCGGAGCCGTCGAGGAGGTGCGCGCAGATGAAGAGACGGCCATCGCCGGCGCGCTCGGGCGCGCTGGCGACCAGCGCGACGCCGCAGCTCGCCGCGACCTCCGCGAGCCGCCGGACGATGTCCTCGGGCGAGGTCTCCCGCAGGATTCCGGGCACCAGCGCGGGCGCATAGCCTGTCGTGAAGAGCTCCGGGGTGACCAGCAGCGCAGCGCCGGCCGCGGCGGCGCGCCGCGCCGCGCCGGCGATGCGCGCGAGGTTCTCGCCCACCTGCCCAGGGACGGCGTGGGCCTGGAGCACGGCGATCCTCATGGGGTCAGCGCCTCCGGCGGTCTCCCGCGCTCGGCAGCGGAGCTCCGCGCCTCCAGGTGAGCGTGGAAGTCCGCGGGCGTCCGCGCGCCGTGCTCCACCACGGCCGCATAGATGTCCACGCCGCCGATCTGCTCGGGGTACTCGGGGCGGCGCGACCACACGTCCTTGATCCAGAGGATGGCCAGCCGGAGCTCGGGATCGAGGTCGCGCAGGCGCCGCGTCGCGTCGAGCTGCGTGCGCGGGGCGTCCGACTGCCACACGGAGATATCGACCTTCCAGGCATGTCCCGCGGGCGCGCGGTAGCGCAGCACGAGATAGTGACGCTGATCCTCTGGCCGCCCCGAGGGGCTGCGCTCCCCTGTCTCCTCGCGGTAGTGGACCTCCAGGACGCCCGGGTGCGCCAGCGCCGGCAGGAGCGCCGTGAGCACCTCGCGCGAGCCGGGCGCCCGGCAGCGGACGCCGAGGTCGAGGTCGCGCCAGACCATGAGCCCGGAGGCCGCGCTGCCGATCTGCTCCGGGACGCCGAGGCGCGACGCACAGGCGAGGAGATCGAGCTGCGCGAGCACCTCCGAGGCCTCGGCCTGCAAGGCCGCCTGGCGCGCCCAGAGCGCGCTGGCCTGCTCGGGCGAGAGCCGAGTCGGGAGGTCTGCCGCAGGCATGTGGCGCGCGAGGCTAGATGTTGACCTTGTAGTTCAGCTTGACCTCGTCGCCGTGCATGCCGCGGAACCCCCAGTCGTGGGGCGGCGACTCCGAGATACAGATCTCGATGTCCTGGTGGTCGATACCCACCTCGTCCCGGATCCTGTCGAACAGGAGCCGCACGAGCTTCTTCTTCGTCTCGACGCTGCGCCCGGTCATCATCGAGATCTCGATGATCGTGTAGGCGTCGGTGCGCCCGCCCGGCGCCAGCATGTCCTCGCGCTCCATCGGGAAGAAGCGGTGCGCCCGCTTGTCCTGCGGGAGCCCTAGCGCCTCCATGACGCAGTCGTGGATCACCTTCGACAGGGTCTCCTTCACCGGGTTGAGCCTGTCCTTGATTCCGTAGATCTTCACCTGAGACATCGGGGTTTCTCCTGCAGCGGCGCGCAGCTCGATGGGCGGCGCTACTGCCCGAACAGGACGACGGAGATGGACAGATTCGCGTGCTGGTTCTTGCCCCGGACGAAGCAGCCCTGTTCACCGAACGAGAACGTGCCCAGGAACGGCGTCGGCCCCAGCGCGGCGGCCATGCCCTTGACCACGCGCTCGATGTCGTCGCGCACCGCGAGCATGCACCCGGCGCAGAAGATCACCAGCGCGCCCTGCGGCTGGAACGAGGGCCGCGCGGCCTCCAGCGCGGCGCCCGCCACGGACTGGATGCGGTCGAGCAGGCCCTCCCTCGAGCCGGTCATGAGCACGAGCTCGTCCCCCTCGTTGATGTGCACGCCGAAGGTCAGCGCGTTGTCCTTGTCCACCGTGTTCGGGTGGATGAGCAGGTACTGCGGGACCTTGCCGGCCCAGCCGGATGGCCGGCCCAGCGGGCGGAGCGAGCTCTCCGCCCCGATGGAGCCGCCGCCGAGCTGCGCGGAGAACAGGCCGTCAGCCCAGCGGTTGTAGACCTCCGCCGCCGGGAGCCCGTCGATCTCCGGCACCCGCCGCCCCTCCGAGCGGGTGACCCAGCCGCGGTGCTCGGTCGGGGCGTAGCCGGAGCTGAACGCATGGGCGATCTCGCCCGACGGGTACAAGGCCGACAGGAGCACCGCGCCGCGGTGCGCCTTCCCGCGCTCGACCTGCGACAGCACGCCATCGAGCGAGTTCGCCGCGGAAGAGCCGCCGAACACCGGCACGTCAGGCCCGACGGCGTCCTCGATCCCGAGGAGGATCTGCTCCTCCACCCCGAGCGGCGCGGTCAACCAGAACAGCGCCGGCGGCTTGCCCTCCCGTCCGGCGTCCTCCATCGCGGCGCGCGCGGCGCGCGCGGCCGCCGCGCGCGGCGACTCGCCGATCGGCTCGGCCGCCGCGCCATAGGCGCCCTGCGCGTCCGCGATGCCGAACAGCGCCAGGCCAGGGCCCCCTGCGCCGTGGATCCCAGCCGCGGTCATCACCGAGAGGCAGGAGCTCGATCCGTGGACGCGCACGGACACCGGGAGCGCCGCCGTGGCGCGCGCGAGCTCATCGATATCGTAGGCGTCGGTGTAGCTCAGGAAGACGTGGTCAGGCTCCCGGCCCAGGCTCGCGCGGAGCGCGGACATGGCCTCGGCGAACGCGGCGTCCGCCGAGCCCGCCGTGGAGGACGCGGTGGCCATCTTCATCGTGCCCGCCACGCCTGTCGTCTCAGCCCTCGCGCCGCCCGCCCCGGCATTCGCGCCGGAAGAAGCTCCGCCCACCGTGTTCGCGTCGTTGTTGTGCATCGGCCTCTTGCCTCCTGCGGTGCCCCCCCGGTCGGGTCGATCACGCCCGATCCATATACACGAACCCGCGCCGGCCCCGGCCGGATTCGACCGCAGGAGTGGGCACCTCGGCAGACCCGATCCACCGCGTCTCCAGCGCTTCGCTCGTCGAGGCCTCTCCCCCTCAGTCGTCCGGATCGTCGCCCTTCGGCCCGGAGCGCCCCGCCGCGGGCTCCTCGCCGTCCTCGCCGTCCTCCTCGGAGGGCCCTGCGTCCGGCGCGCCCGCGCTCGTCGCCTCCGCGGCGAGCGCCATCCGCTCGGCGAGGGGCCGCTCGGGCAGCGCGAGCAGCGGGCCGTCGCCGAGCTCGCCGATCATGTTGAGGTACGCGTTCATCGCGTGGCACACCGAGTCGGTGCGCACGTAGCGATCCCTGACGCTCCAGAACACGCCGCCGGCGGCCACCTGCGGGTTCTTCACCACGAACGAGTTCTCGGGCCCGTAGGTGTATTGCAGCAAGAGCCGGATCGCGGCGACCACCGCGTCCTTGTACCGATCGCAGCCATCCATGCTCTTCTGTCGGCAGTGGTGGTAAACCTCCGACATCACCTCGGCGAGCCACCCGGTCCCGCTGCTCGACAGCGACCGCTGCCAGCGGCCGTAGCGGTAGGCGTCCTCGGGCCTGCGCCACTGCCGCTTCACGAGGTCGTCGGCGCAGCGGAACACGGCCTGCTCGAAGCGCGGGTCGCCGCTCGCCTTGGCGAAATCGAGCAGCGAAAGGACGGCCCACGAGCTCGAGATCGGGTTGGGCTTCCGGTAGTCATCGCCGAGGAAGCAGCCCTTCTTTGCGATCTTGGCGAGGAGGAAGTCCCCGGTCTGCCCCGCGGCGTCGAGGTACTTCTTGTTGTTCGTGGCCCGGTAGGTGCGCGACAGCGCGGAGAGGACCTGGCCCGTGTAGAGCATCGACTCCTTGCCCTGGACCTTCCACGCGCCGCCGTCCTGCCCGCTCAGGGCCGAGCGCACGCTGCCGTCGGGCCGCTGCATCGCGATCAGCCAGTCGGCCGCGCGCACGGCGGACTCGAGGTACTTCTTGTCCTTCGTCACGCCGTGGAGCTCGATCAGCGTGAAGATCGACTTGGACGCGGTGCCGACGACGAGCCGGCGCTCGGGCCGCTTGCGCTCCAGGTCGAACGAATAGAAGAAGCCGCCGGCCGTGCGATCTTGCTCGTCGTGGCTCTGCATGCCCATCATGAAGCCGGCGGCCTCGGTCGCCTGGCGGAGCAGCCGCTCGTCCGGCTTGTAGGCGTGCAGCTTCAGCAGCGTCAGCGCCGTGGACGCGGTGTAGATCGTGTGGAGCTCGTTCTCGAACCGGTCGGCGGGGGCGTGATAGTACTTGTGAACCCCCTTTTGCTGCGGGTCGATGACGCGCAGGAGATAGCCCTTGCCGTCCTCGATGCGCTTCGTGAGGAGCGCCTTGTCGAGGGAGCGGACCGGCACGAGCCCCTCGATGAGCTCGACGCCCTTGCGCTTGCCCTCGACGCTCTCGAGCACTGACTCGTGGTGATCCGGCAGATCGACGACGAGCCGCGCGCCGGCGAGCGCCTCGCGCGCGCCGCCCGCCGCGGCGACGGCCCGGCGCGTGGCTTCCTTGAGCGCGACGCAGAGCCCCGCGTCCGACGCGTCCCCGCGGGCGATCCGCTTGCCTTCCTGAAAGCCCATCACGAGGGCGCGGAAGGGGCGCTTCGAGGACAGGGGCAGATCGCACGTCACCCTGTCGGCGCCCGCGGCCACCTGGCGGACAAAGGCGATGGTGCGGTCGCGGAAGGTGCCATTGTCGAGCTCGGCGCTCGCGCCCTCCGGGAGCTGGATCGCCGGGTCGGGCACCTGGGACAGATTCGCCGCAATCTGGGCGGCGAAGCGGTCGTCGCCCGGGGTCGAGGCGCCCTTCCGGGCCTCCGGAGCGCTGGCGCTCGTCGTCGCGGCCGGAGCGGAGGCGGCGGGCTTGCCGACAGCGGCCTCCTCGCCGGGCTTGCGGCTGTCGCACCCGGTCGTGATCGCCGAGGAAATAGCGGCCAGCGCCGCCAGGGTTGCGAGGGTGAGAGCGCGTGCAGACGGCATGGATAAGTACCCCGGAAGCAGCGATTTCGACGCGTATCAGCAACTCCGAGGCTCCGCAAGGCCGAACGGGGCGCGCGGCCCGGCGGACGCGAGGCGCGCGCGCCCGCGACCGCCGCGCGGCGGCGGCTCACATCGTCGCCGTGTGTACGCGCCGCCGTGCGTGTCTTGCACGTACGCGGCCGCGTGTGACAGGCGCACGACGGCGCGGATCCTCGATGTACTCGGGCTATTTCTCCCTTGCGCCGGAAGCACGCGGTGGCGATACAAACCACTCTCGCTCTCTTATCAGGCCTGAGGGAAAGGAGCCGGGTGGTGGAATGAGCTTCTTAACACGGCGCGGCGCAGCGTTGACATGCTGGCTCGGGGTGGCGCTCCTCGCGGTCGGCCCGGGGTGCACCGAGGACGAAGGCGCGCTCGCGGAGGAAACGGCCGAGTTCGGCGATCCCCTGGGCAGGACGACATCGTTCGTGTCGGCGGACGATCTGCCCACGGTGTTCTACGGCGAAGAGGAGGAGGAGGAGGAAGAAGAGGAGGAGGAAGAGGAAGAAGAGGAGGAGCGCGAGCTCGAAGAGGGCGACATCTATCGGGTCCTCGGGGACGGGCACCTCCTGAACCTCAACACCTACCGGGGACTCCAGGTCATCGATATCCACGATCCGGAGAGCCCGGCGATGATCGGTCAGCTGCCGGTCTCCGGGACTCCTGTCGAGATGTACGTCGACGGCGACCGCGCGATCGTGCTGCTGAACGACTGGGTCGGGTTCCGCGCCACGCCGGGCAGCCTCACGATGGAGCGCCGCGCGGGCGGGGCGGTCCTGCTCATCGACATCGGAAACCGGAACGCGCCCGTGCTGCTGTCGCAGCTCGACGTGCCGGGGTACATCCAGACGAGCCGGTACGCGAACGGCGCGACCCGGGACGCTCTCTACGTGGCCAGCACCAACTGGGGGTGGGTCGAGCTGGGGAACGGCGAATACGAGTATCACAACGAGGCGGTGGTCAAGAGCTTCGACGTGACCCAGGGCGCGCTCGTCGAGCGCAGCCAGCTCGACCTCGGCGGGTACGTGACCGGCATCCACGGAGAGAAGGACGTCCTGCTCGTGGCGCGCGGCCCCGAGGGCTGGGACGACGAGAACAGCCAGGTGTCGATCGTCGACGTCTCGAGCATCGACGGCTTCATGACGCTGCGGGACACGGTCACCGTGGACGGCTACGTGCGCTCGCAGTTCCACATGGACTTCCGCGACGAGACGCTGCGCGTCTTCTCCGGCCCGCAGTGGGGCGGCGGGGCGAGCCACCTGCAGACGTGGGACGCCTCGGATCCCGACAACCTCACGCCGATCGACGAGGAGGACTTCGGTGAGGGACAGTCGCTCTACGGCGCTGTCTTCCTCGACGACCGGGCGTTCGCCGTCACCTACAGGCGCACGGACCCGTTCCACGCTTTCTCGATCGATCCCGACGGGAACGTCGAGGAGAAGAGCGAGTTCATCGTCTCCGGCTGGAACGACTTCCTCCGCCCGGTGCTCGGCGCGACCCGCCTCATCGGGATCGGCGTGAACGACGAGGGCGGGGGGCGCAGGCTGGCGGCGAGCCTGTACGACATCACCGACCTGACCAACCCGAGCCCGATGATCGCGCGCGCCGAGGTCGCCGGCAGCGAGGGCGGATGGAACTGGTCGGAGGCCAGCTGGGATCACCGCGCGTTCACCGTGCTCGACGGCGCGGTGAACGTGGCGGCGCCGACGGGTGAGGCCGAGACCGGCCTCGTGCTCCTGCCGTTCTCGGGCTACAGCGTGACGGGCGATCGGTGGACGTACGAGTCGGCCGTGCAGATCTTCACGTTCTCGGGCACGACCCTGACCCGCCGCGGCGTGATGAAGCACGCCTCCCCCGTGCGCCGCTCGTTCCGCGCCGGCCCGGACACCGCGGCGAACGTGTCGGAGACGCAGCTCAGCCTGTACGACCAGCGCGACCTCGACGAGCCGGAGAAGCTCGGCGAGCTCGACCTCGCGCCCCGCTACAGCGCGATCCTCGGGTACGGCGAATACCGCGTGCGCATCCGCAGCCCCGAGCAGGAGTCGTGGGAGCGCGAGGAGGGCCAGCTGGCCCGGGCGGAGGTCGTCGCCGCGGCGGACGTGGCCGCGGTCGCGACGCCGCTGGCGAGCTTCCCGGTGGCGCCGGACGCGAGCTATTACAAGGTCGGCGACGACCTGCTCGCCGTCGTGACGTCCAGGTTCGTGAGCTGGCCCAGCCACGAGACCACGATCGTCGTGTTCGACCTCTCGGACCCGCTGCGACCGCGCGCGGCGGGGCAGCTCGTCACGACGGACCTGCCCCCGACCTACGACTATTACGACGACTATTATTACTACGCTCCGGCGCGGTTCCACGTCACGAACAGGTCGCTCACGTTCGCGCGCAAGACCGACTCCTGGACCGTTGTCGGGTCGGTCGAACAATGCGAGTCGTACGTCACGTACAGCCGCAGCGACGACTCCTGCTGGGGGCTGGACGGCTGCACGTACTATACGGGGCAGCGCACCTGCCAGTCCCTCGACGGCGAGCCGGAGTACTGCTCGGGCGGGTTCGCCGAGTGCACGACGCGGCTCGGCGCCGAGGACGCGTGCGCCCCCGTCGTCGACGAGGCCGCGCTCGACGGGCTGCTCGAGTCGTATTGCTTCGAAGGCGAAGCGAGCCGCCAGCTCAGGCAGATGACCGTCCACGTGGTCGACCTCTCGGACCCGGATCACCCGGCCCTGGCGCCCCCGCTCGCGCTTCCGGCCGAGGAGGACGCCGTGAGCACGCTGGCGCACGAGGGCGACCTCTACGTGTCGGTCAAGCTGCCCGCCACGGTGCCTGACGACCCGCGCCCGCACGCGCGCTACTTCCTCCGGCGCGTCGACCTGTCCCGCCCCGGCGCGCCCGCCCTCGGCCCGCCGATCAACGTCCCCGGCGAGGCCCTCGCGATCCGCGGCGCGAAGGTGTTCACGCGCGACAGGGTGTGGGGGAGCTACTTCATCGAGCCGGCGATCGCGCGATCGACGCTGCACGGCGGGCTCGCGCACCTGAACAACTACCAGGTGCTCGCCGGCAAGGCGATCGACGACACCATCGTCATCGACCAGCACCAGCGGGCCCTCATGACGTACGGCGAGCGGAGGTGGCCGACGTACTGGCGGTGGAGCTACGGCTACGAGTCTGGCAGCCTCGCGATCCTGAGGCCGGGCGACACGATCTCGACGACCGGGTTCGACGTGGTCTCGGAGACGCCGATCGATCGCTGGATGTCGCTCGTGCCGTTCGCCGCCGAGCGCCGCGCCTTCTTCGACGTGTATAGCGGCCAGCTGATGGTCGATTACGAGGACCCGCGCCAGCCCGTGGCGCAGGCGTTCTTCACGGGCGCGTGGCGCCCCGAGATCCTGGTCGACCGGGCGCGGGACGAGGTCCTTGTCACCGCGGAGCGGTTCGGCATCCACCAGCTCGATCTCGACGTCTCGAACCTCCTCCCGTAGCGCGCGGCGCCTTCTCCCTCCCTCCCCTCCCCGCGCCGCCCGGCGCACCGCGGCGCTCCAGCCAACAGGCGCCGACAGGCCTGCAGAGCTCGTCGACCGTCCTCTCATCGCCCGATCTCCAGGCCAGCGCCGCGGGCGCCGCGCGCTATCCTGCTGGCATGGGACCCGCGCAGATCAAGGGCAGGAACGTGGACATCAAGATGTGGACCCGGCCGGAGGAGGTCGAGGCGGTCGCGCTGGAGCAGCTGCGCAACATCAGCGCCCTGCCGTGGGTGTTCCACCACGTCGCCGCGATGCCGGACGTCCACTTCGGCAAGGGCGCGACCGTCGGCTCGGTCATCGCGATGCGGGACGCCGTCGCGCCGGCCGCCGTCGGCGTCGACATCGGCTGCGGGATGGGCGCGCTCCGCACGAACCTCAAGGCCGCCGATCTACCGGACGACCTCAAGCGCATCCGCAGCGACATCGAGCGGGCGATCCCCGTCGGGTTCGCCGCCCACGACGCGCCGCCGAAGGGGTTCGCGGGCCTGCCGCTCTGGGAGGAGTTCAAGAGCCTGACCCCGAAGGTCCAGGGGCTGTTCACGAAGGCGCGCTGTCAGCTCGGCACGCTGGGCGGCGGCAACCACTTCATCGAGCTCTGCCTCGACACGGAAGGCGGCGTGTGGCTGATGCTCCACTCCGGCTCTCGTAACATCGGCAAGGAGCTCGCCGAGATCCACATCGCCACGGCGAAGAAGCTCGCCCACAACCGCGACCTGCCCGATCGCGATCTCGCCGTCTTCCTCGCCGGCACCCCGGAGATGAAGGCCTACCGGCACGACCTCTTCTGGGCGCAGCGGTACGCCCGCGCGAACCGCGAGGCCATGTTCCACCTCGCCGAGGACGTCCTGCGGCGGCACTTCCCCCAGCTCGAGATCCAGGAGGCCATCTATTGCCACCACAACTACGTGGCCGAGGAGCACCACTTCGGCGAGGAGGTGCTGGTGACGCGCAAGGGCGCGATCCGCGCGGGCAAGGGCGAGCTCGGCATCATCCCAGGCTCGATGGGCACGCGCTCGTACATCGTGCGGGGCCTCGGCAACCCCGAGGCGTTCGAGAGCGCGTCGCACGGCGCGGGGCGCAAGATGAGCCGCGGCGAGGCGAAGCGGCGCTTCACCGTCAAGGACCTCGCCGCGCAGACGGCCGGCGTCGAGTGCCGCAAGGACGGCGGGGTCCTCGACGAGATCCCCGCCGCGTACAAGCCGATCGAGCGGGTCATGGAGGACCAGCGCGATCTCGTGGAGATCGTCGCCGAGCTCCGGCAGGTCATGTGCGTGAAGGGCTGAGCGGGGCGCTCGCTCGCGGCGGCGCCGGGCCGGGCCTTTTCGGCGCGCGCACCGGATTGGCGGCCCCGCCCCGCCCCGCTCTCGGCTACGATGTCCGGCGCCGGCGCGACGCACGCCGCGCGGAGAAGCCATGAAGTCGGACTGGATCGATCTGGGCCCCCTCTCCGAGTTCCCGGCGGAGCAGCCCGTGCTGCGCAAGGACGGCGCGGGGCGGCGCTTCGCCTGCGTCCTCCGGGGCGGCGAGGTCCACGCGCTCGACGATCGGTGCCCGCACCAGGGCTACCCGCTCTCGCAGGGCGCGCTGCGCGGCGGCGTGCTGACGTGCGCGTGGCACAACTGGAAGTTCGACATCGCCACGGGCGCCTGCTCCTTCGGCGGCGAGCCGGTGCGGCGCTACGCCACCCGCGTCGACGGCGGGCGCGTGCAGCTGAACCGGGCCGTCGACACGGCGGCCGAGGTGCGGCGCCTCGTCGCCGGCCTGCGCGAGGCGATCCTGCGCGACGAGCCGGCGCGCGCCCTGCGCGAGGGCCTGCGGCTGGGGGCGCTCGGGCTGCACCGGGCGGAGACCGGCCTCGGCAGCCTGCACCTCGCGTTCGAGGTGCTCGCCAGGGACGGGGCGGAGCGCGCCGAGCACGGCTTCGACCACGGCCTCGCCCTGCTGGCGGACCTCTGCGCCTGGATCGAGCGCGGCTGGGTCCCCGCCGAGGAGGCGTTCGTCGTCGCCGCCCACGCGGTCGGCGAGGCGTCGGCCCGGCTCGGCCCGCGCGGCAAGGGCCCGGGCAGGGCCGGCGGGAGCTCGCCGCTCGTGCGCATCGCCGACTTCGAGCTCGACGAGCCGGAGAAGGTGAGCGAGGCGCTCGCGGCGGAGCGGCGCGACGAGGCCGAGGCGCGCATGCGCGAGCTCGTCGAGGTCCGCGGCACCGCCGGCGCGCGCCGCGCCCTCATGCCGTTCGTCGCGCAGCACCTCCTCGACTACGGGCACGGCGCGATCTTCCTCACCAAGGCGCTCGAGCTGGCCGGGCGGTTCTCCGCCGCCGCGGACGAGGTCCTCGCGGCCTCGACGGTGCAGCTCGCCTGGGCCACCGCCGACACGAGCCTGCCCCCCTTCGCCGCCACGCGCGCCGCGCTCGCGCGCGTGGCCGAGCTGCCCTTGCCCGGGCCCGAGGGCGCCGCCGCCGCCCCGGCAGCCTCCGTGGCCTCCGTGGATGGCGCAGCCGCCGCCCCCGCGGCCTCCGCACCTGCGCTCGGCGCGCCGCTCGACCCGCCGCTCGACCCTGCGGAGCGCGCCGCCTTCGAGGCGGAGGTGCTCGCAGGAGAGGGGCCGGCCGTCGAGGCGACCGTGGGCTGGCTCGCGCGCGGCGCCGGCGCGCTCGCGCTGCTCGGCGCGATCGGCCACGCCGCGGCCCTCCGCCTCGCGCGCTTCGATCCGGCCTGGGAGCAGCGCCTCGACGCCGAGGTCGGGGTGCTCGACGTCACGCACGCCGTCACCTTCGCGGAGGCGGCCGCCGCGCTCGCCCGCGAGGCCCTCCCGCGCGAGGCCGCGCAGCTCGCCGTGCTCGCGGCCGGCTTCGTCGGCAAGCTCCGCGCGGCTGACGTTACGCACGTTTCGCACGTTTCGCACGTTTCGCACGTTTCGCACGTTTCGCACGTCGCGCACGTCGCGCACGTCGCGCACGTCGCGCGAGCCGCCGCGCCGGCCGGGGCCGCGGCGCGGGCGCCAGGCGGCACGCTGCTCCAGGCGGTGGAGGCGCGCGACGTCGGCGGGGCGCTCGCGATCGCGCGGGAGCTCGACGCTGCGGGCCGCCGCCGCGCCTTCGCCGAGCTCGCCCCTTTCGCCGCCTTCGACGCCGCGGTGAGGCCGATCTTCACCGCGCACGCCGTGAAGACGCTCGAGGCGCTGCAGCGGCTCGAGTCGTCCGATCCGCAGCCGGACGGCGCGTACCTGGAGGCGCTGCTCACCTACCTCGTGCCCGTCCGGCGCGAGCTCCACGCGCGGCGGATCGCCGCCGTCGCGCGGAAGTTCATGTCCGATGGCCGGCCGCCCGAGGGGCTCTACTGACGCGATGACCGACGCGCCCCCGCTGCCCGCCGCACGGCGTCACGCCCTGTGGCCAGCGCAGGACGCTTCATGCATACTGGCCATCTATGCGGCTCGAGCCCGGGTCCCAAGTAGCGCCGCACCTCACGCTCGTGACCCTCCTCAGGATGGGAGGGATCGGCAGCATCTGGACGGCGCACCACCAGGGGCTCGGCAGGGAAGTCGCCGTCAAGTTCATCTCTGCGTCGCTCGCGACCGACGCGACCGCTGTCGCCCGGTTCCACCGCGAGGGCGCGCTCATGGCGAGGATCAAGAGCCCTCACGTCGCCGAGGTCCACGAGCACGGCGTGGCCGGGAACGGCCTCCCGTACATCGTGATGGAGCTGCTCCGCGGTGAAGAGCTGTCCGACCGGCTCGCGCGCGCCGGGCGCATGTCCCTCACGGAGACAGTCACCCTCGTATCGGAGCTCTGCGCCGGGCTCACCGCGGCGCACAGGCTCGGAATCATCCACCGGGACATCACGCCGGAGCACGTCTTCCTCGCCGACAGCGGCGGGAGCACCTGCGTCAAGCTGCTCGATTTCGGGGTGGCCAGGGGCGACGTCGACCCCGAGGGCACCACGCTGACGGCCACGGGCGCGGTCGTCGGCAACCTCGTTTACATGAGCCCGGAGCAGTTCTTCAACCCGAAGAGGGTCGATGGCCGCTCGGACCTCTGGTCCGTGGCCGTCATGGCGTACCAGGCGCTCACCGGCGTCCCGCCGTTCGAGCAGAAGGGGCTCGAGGCGCTGCTGGGCGCCATCCGGGTCGGCATCTTCCCGCTCCCGAGCGAGCGTTGCGCCGACGTCACGCCCGCCCTCGACGCGTGGTTCGTCAAGGCGCTGTCCCGCGAGCCGCCCGGCCGCTTCTCCTCGGCCGAGGAGATGGCGGACGCGCTGCGCCGGGCCGCCGCCTCCGGGTCGCCGCTTCCGGCACCCGGCCCGACGGACGCGCCTGGCAAGGCGGGCTGACCCCCATGGCGCGCGCCCGCACCCCGAGCCGCTCCAACCACGAGCTCGTGTTCCGCAGCGCCCGCAAGGGCGAGGAGGGCACCCTCGCCACGGTCGCCTACCGCGCGTTCCAGGCGGGCGATCCGGAGGCGTGGCTGCGGTATTTCACCGAGCACGCGCACCTCGCCCTCGACAACGTGATCGTCGCCGAGACCGACGGCCAGATCGTCGGGCACGTCTCCTCGCTCGACCTGACCATGAGCTTCGCGGGCGCGGACGTGCCGTTCCAGGGCCTCGCCTCCGCGGCGGTGCTCCCGGAGTTCCGCCGCCGGGGCATCGCGGATCGGCTCGTGCGCGAGAGCCTCCGCCGCATGCGCCGCCGCGGCGAGGCGCTCACGTTGCTCCACCCCTTCCGGCTGTCGTTCTACCGCAGGTTCGGCTTCGGCGTCTGCGAGCTCCGGGACGTCGTGCGCACCTCGCCCGATCGGCTCCCGGACTCGGTGCTGCGCCGCCACGTGCGGGCCTTCTCCCGCCCTCGTGACGAGCCGCTCATCAAGCAGGCTTACGACGTCGCGCGCACCGACACCACGGGGCAGCTCAAGCGCAGCGAGTACTGGTGGGACGTGCGCGTGTTCAAGCGCTCCCCGAGCGGCGCTGTCTACGTGGACCCGGGCTCCAAGGCGATCGCCGGCTACCTGCTGTTCGACGTCCCGGAGGGCGGCGCCTACGGCGTCCAGCAGCTGCTCGTCCGCGAGCTCCGCGCGCCGACGCCGGGCGCCTACCGCGGGCTCATCGGCTTCCTCGGCGCGCTCGGCGACCAGTACGAGGTCGTGGAGCTCACGCTCCCGCGCGGCTACGGCGCGCCCCTGCTCGACGAGCCCGGCATCCGCGACGAGCCGGTCGTCTACGAGACGGCGGCCCGGCACCCCGGCCTGTGCCCGCCCGGCCACGCGGCGCACCGCCGCAACGTCCTCGGCCTGACGGCGGCCGGCGCGATGGGGCGCATCATCGACGTCCCCGCCGCGCTCGCGCTGCACCCCTCGCCGAGGAAGCACGGCGTCCGCGGCGCCATCGGCCTCGACGTCGAGGATCCGGTGTTCACCGACGCGCCGCGCGCCTTCGACCTCACCTTCGCGGCGCGCGGCGTCCAGACGGCGCCTGGCAGCACGGCGGGAGACCGCCTGTCGCTCTCCATCGAGCGGCTCACGCAGATCTATTTTGGCGCCACCTCGGCGCGCGATCTCCTGAGCCAGGGGTTCGTCGTGGGCAGCGCCAAGGCGGCCGCGCTCCTCGACGCGGCGTTCGCCGGCCCCCCCTTGTTCCTCGGCACCTTCAACGGGTTCTGACGGGCGGCCGCGGCCGTTCTGACGGTCGGCGGGCGGGCGCTCTGACGGGCGGCCGCGGGCGCTCTGACGGGCGGCCGCGGGCGCGGCCGCGCCGGTCAGGCGCCGCGCCGGGCCCGGAGGAAGAGCTTGAGCGAGCGCGACGTCAGCTGCGTCTGTTCGCCGCCGTTGCGCGACTCGGTGGCGGCGTCGTCGTGGGTGTCCACGAGGAGCTGCCAAGGCCTGGGATCATCGGCGAAGGGGAGCGCGAAGCTCATGTCGCCCGGAGACGAGTTGAGCAGCAGGACGAAGTCGTCGTCGACAAGCCGGTCGCCCGACTCGTCCACGTCGTCGAGCCCCTCTCCCGACAGGAACACGCCCAGGCACTGCGTGCACGGGTTGCACCAGTCCTCGTCGGTCATCAGCTCTCCGTCCGGGCGATACCACTGGATATCGTAGGTCTTGCCGCCGCGGATCGGGCGCCCCTTGAAGAAGGTCGAGCGCCTGAGCCCGGGGTGCTCGTGCCGGATGCGGAGACACTTGCGCGTGAACTCCATGAGCGCCCGGGACGGCTCGTCCCAGATCCACGGCTGCCACGTGAGCGGGCTGTCCTGGCAATACCCGTTGTTGTTGCCCTCCTGCGTGCGCCCCCGCTCGTCGCCGTGGAGGATCATGGGCGTGCCCTGCGAGAACAGGAGAGACGCCATGATGTTCCGCATCTGCCGGGCGCGGAGCTGGAGGATCTCGGGGTCGTCCGTGGGCCCCTCGGCGCCGCAGTTCCAGGACCGGTTGTCGTCCGCGCCGTCGCAGTTGCCCTCCCCGTTCGCGTCGTTGTGCTTGTGGTTGTACGAGACGAGATCCGCGAGGGTGAAGCCGTCGTGGGCCGTGACGAAGTTGACGCTCGTGTACGGCTTGCGCCCGTTGTTCTCGTAAAGGTCGCTGCTCCCCGTGAGCCGGAAGCCGAGGTCCGAGGCGGTGCCGCCGCAGCCGCGCCAGAAATCGCGCAGCGTGTCCCGGTAACGGCCGTTCCATTCCGCCCAGCGCACCGGGAAATTGCCGACCTGGTAGCCGCCGGGGCCGACGTCCCAGGGCTCCGCGATGAGCTTCACCTGGCTGAGCACCGGATCCTGGTGGACGATGGTGAAGAAGCTCGAGAGCTGATCGACGTCGTGCAGACCGCGCGCGAGCGCCGCGGCCAGGTCGAACCGGAACCCGTCGACGTGCATGTCGAGGACCCAGTACCGCAGCGAGTCCATGATCAGCTGGAGCGACTGCGGGTGGCGCACGTTGAGGGTGTTCCCCGTGCCTGTGTAATCGAAGTAGTAGCGCTCGCCGCCGGGGACGAGCCGGTAGTAGGTCGGGTTGTCGATGCCGCGCAGGCTCAGCGTCGGGCCCATGTGGTTGCCCTCGGCCGTGTGGTTGTAGACGACGTCGAGGATGACCTCGATGCCGGCGGCGTGGAGCGCCTTCACCATCTCCTTGAACTGCCGGACCTCGGAGGTCACGTCGCTGCCCGCGCGGTAACCGACGTCCGGAGCGAAGAAGCCGATGGTGTGATAGCCCCAGTAGTTCCGGAGCCCCTTGTCGAGCAGGAACTTCTCGTGCACGAAGGCGTGCACGGGCAGGAGCTCGATGGCGGTGATGCCGAGGTACCTCAGGTACCCGATCATGGCCGGGTGGGCGATGCCCAGGTACGTCCCGCGGAGCTCCTCCGGGATCTCCGGGTGCAGCATCGTCAGGCCGCGGACGTGCGCTTCGTAGATGACGCTGCGGTGGAACGGGACGCGCGGGGACCGGTCTCCGGTCCAGTCGAAGGACGGATCGATCACGACGCCGAGGGGGGCGCCGAGCGCCTCTTCCTCCGACATACGGAGGTCCCCGTCCGGCTCGCCGATGACGTGGGCGAACGAGTTCGCATTCCACTGGACCCGGGACGCGAGCGCCTTCGCGTAGGGGTCGAGCAGGCGCACGTGCGGGTTGAAGCGCAGGCCCCGCTCCGGGGCCCACGGGCCATGGACGCGGTAGCCGTACCGCTGCCCCGGCCCGATCTCCGGCACGTAGACGTGCCACACGAAGGAGGTGCGGTGACGCACCGGCAGGCGCTGCTCGTTCCCCTCGTCATCGACGAGGCACAGCTCGACTGCCTCAGCGTTCTCCGAGTAGAGCGCGAACTGCGTACCAGACCCGTCCCATGTCGCACCGAGCGGATATGGATCCCCCGGTCGCAGTCCCTTGCGCTTGTAAATCATGCTGGTCTCCAGGCCGGATGGGCCCCCCCTTTCGGCCCTTGTGATCTAGTGACGTGCGTGGCGATGGCTAGGCGGAGTGAACGCGCCGGCTGCGCATGACGTCGGTCACGGCGTCCGCCACGCTGCGGGCCATCCCCTCTGCGATGCGGAGCGTGTGGGCCTGGTCGCCTTCCGGGGTGCAAACCCTGAGGCGTTCGATCATGTCGGCGAGCCGCCGGGCTAGCTCGCACGCCTCCGCCATGGAGGCTGATGACTCGAGGGAAGTCCTCCGCGGCGGGAGGGTGACCAGCTCTTCGGTCGGCGTCATCGAGGTTGAAATCATGCCGGGCTCCTTGCGCTTCGGGTGATGCCTACAGACAGCTACAGCCGAGAGCAGGCATCGTGCCATCACCGTTCCGGTGCGTTCGCTCACCGCGGACACAACGGTCAGTGGGTACCGGCGGAGCCTGGTACTACAAAAGCGCCACAGGTGGGGCGAATTGTCTCCCACGGCAGAGACCGGATCGTTTGCTGGATAGCCAGACGCCAAAATTGTAAGCACGATGCGCGCCGCCAAGGAAAAGGACCGTGCCGGCTGCCCCGAACGGCAACGTGGCCTGCGCCGGGGGAATGCAGCGGGGCCCCTGATGGATCCGTGCAGAGCGCGGTACGAGCGGACGGGCGTGCAGCCCTCCATGGGCCGATGTTTCGAGGCAGATCTGCCGGTCCACCTTCGCCTGCCGCTCCGCCGTCCCGCCTGCGCCGGCGTTCCCCCGCCCTGCTGTGCCCGCCGCCCGCCGTCCGCCGTCCGCCGCCCGTCGCCCGCCGCCCCGCGGCGAGCTCCGAGGCGTCCTGCCCCAGCGGCGGGTGTCACGTCATCTGCCTGCTGCTGACCCCTGCGAGGGCCCGGCGCTGCTCGCCCTCTACCGAGCGCCGCCGCGGGCTCCGGGCTCCGGGCCTGCGGAGCACCGGTCGCGCACCGCAGGATTGCGACGGGGCAGTCCGACCGTGGTGCGTGTGTGCGCCGGAGGGGGAGACCGCGCGGCGCGCGCTGGAGAGGTGATCTCGATCGCAGCGCCGACCACGTTGCGGCTGTAGCAGTGCTCCGGTGACCAGGTTAGTATCGCCCCGCCGCGGCGGCCGCCGGTCCCATGCGTCGCGGTCGAGAGAGCTCATGATCGGAACACTCCAGGCGAAGATCCAGTATCTCAAGAACAAGAACCTCCACAACTGGCTCGGCGGCTACGCCCGGCAGAGGATCGAGAACGCCCGCGCTCCGCGTCCGATCGGCCCGCGGCACCTCCTCTTTGCGGTCTGCGACCACTGGGAGCCTGGGTGGGAGAACGCCACGCCGGAGGTCGGCGATGCGCGGGTGAGGGCGTGGTCAGAGCGGTATCCCGAGATGGCCAGCGCCTACCGCGACGGGGACGGCCGGCACCCGCGGCACAGCTTCTTCTTTCCGGGGGAGCAGTACACGCCTGGATGGCTCGATGCGCTGGCGGACCTCACGCGCCGCGGATTCGGCGAGGTGGAGCTGCACCTGCACCATCACAACGACACGGAGGAGAACCTGCGCGCCGACATCCTCAGGTACCTGGACATCCTGGGGAAGCACGGGCACTTCTCGCGCGACGCGGACGGGCGCATGCGTTACGGGTTCATCCACGGCAACTGGTGTCTGGCGAACTCCGGGCGGGACTCGCGGAACTGCGGAGTCGACGCGGAGCTCCCGCTCCTGTTCGAGACGGGCTGCTATGCCGACTACACGTTCCCCTCGGCGCCTGACGAGTCGCAGCACAGCATCGTGAATCAGATCTACTGGCCGACGGGCAACCTCGCGCGCCGGAGCGCCCACGCCGTGGGGGCGCGCGCCAAGGTCGGCGAGGTGCTGGAGGACCGTATCTTGATGATCGAGGGTCCGCTCGCGCTGTCGCTGACGCGCCGGGGGAACCGGCCGCGGGTGCGGATGGAATACGGCGCGCTCCAGGCGGTCGACCCGCCGACGCCGGACCGGGTGAAGACGTGGGTGGATCAGAACATCCACATCGAGGGAAGGCCCGAGTGGGTGTTCGTCAAGGTCTACACGCACGGCGCGCCCGAGGATCAAGCGGAGTCGCTGCTCGGCGCGGGGAGCCATACGCTCCACCGGGAGCTCACCACCCGGTACAACGACGGCAAGGAGTGGGTGCTCCACTACGTCACCGCGCGGGAGATGTACAACATCGCGATCGCGGCGCTCGACGGCAAGACGGGCAACCCCGGCGACTACAGGGATTACCGCCTGAAGCCCCCGCCCTGCGCGAGCTGACCTGGAGCGATCTCTCCCGCGAAATCGCTCACCTCCAGGCGACCCGGTAGGCCCCCGGCGAGGGCGCTCGTCGCGCGGCGCCGGGAGGGTTGCTGTTTGAGCCCAAGCAATGTCCTCTAACGACCCGGTAGGCCCCCGGCGAGGGTGCTCGTCGCGCGGCGCAGGGAGGGCTGATGTTTGAGCCCAAACAACGTCGTGTATCCGGCGCGCGAAGCGCGACGGGTACACGACGTCCCAGGCGAGTTCAGCCCTCCCTGCGCCGCGCGACGAGCACCCTCGCCGGGGGCCGAGCAGCCGGCCGAGCCTTAGCCCGCGCCGTGCCGCTCCCCGAGGACCTCTTCGAGGAGCGCGTGATAGCGCTCCCCCACGACGTCCCACGAGAGCGCGCCCACGCTCCCCCGCAGCGCCGCCGGATCCCACGCCGTCTCCAGCGCCCGGACCAGCGCGTCCCCGAGCGCCTGAGGGTCGCCCGCCGGGACGAGCAGGCCGTTCCCCCCTTGCCCCTCGCGCACGAGCTCCGGCACGCCGCCCACCCGGGTCGCGACGACAGGGCGGCCCGAGGCGAGCGCCTCCAGCACGACGTTCGGGCATCCCTCGCGGCGGCTCGGCAGGCAGAACACGTCGCACGCCGCCATGTAGTCCGGGATCTGCGTGGGCAGCGCCCAGCCGAACAGCTGCACGCGGTCCCCGAGGCCGAGCTCGCTGACCCGCGCGCGCAGCGGCTCGAGCAGCTCGCCGCCGCCGACCATCATCAGGTGCACGTCGCGACGGCCTGACCGGTCGAGGTGCGCCATCGCCTCCACGAGGACGTCCACGCCCTTCTCGGGCACGTGATAGCCGGCGTAGAGCACCACCTTCGCGTCCGCGGGGACGCCGAGGCGCTGCCGCGGGGCCGCCCGATCCCGGATCGAGAACCGCTCGCCGTCGACGGCGTTGAGCTGCACGACGACGCGCTCGCGCGGCACCCCGAGCTCGACCAGGCGCTCGCCGAGCGCCCCGCTCACCGCCACCACCCGGGCGCAGCGCTGGAGCGCCGGCGCGATCTGCGCCCGCAGCACGGCGTTCCTCGGCTGCTCGTTGATGTCGCTGCCGAGCACCGTCGTGACGATCGGCACCCCGGCCTCCCGCGCGAACGCCTCCGCGGCCACCGTGTCAGGGTAGGCCCACGCGGCCAGGATCACGTCGTAGGGGAACTCGCGGCGCAGCCCGGCCATCGTGCCCCGGAGCGACGCGTGGATCGCCCGCGCGTGCAGCCGCGGCAGCCCCGGGATCGACCAGTAGGTGGGGAACAGCGCGTCGATGCCGGTGTGCGACTCGCGCGTGCCGCCGAGGAGCTCCCGCGACGCCCCCCGCGCCCGCGTCCACCAGGGCGTCGGGGCCACGAGCCGGATCTCGCAGCGCCGCGCGAGCGCCCTGTACGTGTGATAGCTGTACGGCGCCATCGTCGGCAGCCGCTTCGACGGATAATGATGGGTGAAGACGAGTACCTTCATCGCGCGCTCGCCCGTCACGTGAGGCTGAGATAGAGCTGCTCGTACTTGCGCGTCATCTTCTCGAACGAGAAGTCGTCGCGGACCCGGACGTGCCCCGCCTCGCCGAGCCGCCGGCCGAGCGCCGGATCGCGCGCGAGCCGCTCGATCGCGCCCGCGAGCGCGTCGGGGTCGTCCACCGGGACGAGGAGGCCGTGCTCCTCGCTGCGCACGACCTCCGGCACGCCGCCGACCGGCGTCACCACGACAGGCAGCCGGCGCGCCATCGCCTCGAGCACCGCGAGCGGCAACCCCTCGTCGCGCGAGGGCAGGACGAAGAAGTCGGCCGCCAGGAGCAGATCGGGGACGTCCTTGCGAAACCCGAGGAAGCGCGCCTCCTTGCCGTGAATCCCGAGCTCCCTCGCGAGCGCGTGGATGCGGTCGCGCTCGTCCCCGTCGCCCACGATGAGCACCGTGACGGCGACGCCGCGATCCCTGAGCCGCGCGAGCGCCCGGAGCAGCACGTCGTGCCCCTTCACCGGATGGAACGCGGCCGGCATGATCCCGAGGAAAGCGCCGGCGGACGAGGCCGCGGGCGCCGACGAGGCCGCGGGCGCCGACGAGGCCGCGGGCGCCGACGAGGCCGCGGGCTCCGACGAGGCCGCGGGCGCTGCGTCCGCGCCGAAGCCGAGCTCGGCGCGCACCTCCTCGCGCGTCCGCCGCGCCGGGGTGATGTCGATGCCGTTGTGAATCACAGAGATGTTGCTGGCCACGCCCACAGCGCCGCTCTTGTCGGCGGTGTCCTGCGAACAGCCGACGACGGCGTCCGTCTCGCGCCACTCGAAGCGCGAGGGCACGCGGATGATCCCGCGCGTCTGGGCGTGATCGGTGAAGACCAGTCGCGCCCGCGTGAGCAGCTTGCCGACCGTGGCGTAGTGCAGCGACGTGGGGTTGTGCGCATGAATGATGTGCGGCCGCCGGCGCGCGAAGGCGAGCGCCCCCTGCGCGACCCGCGCGGGCAGGCGCCCGCGCAGCACCGTGACCGGCAGCGCGCGCTGGCGCGCCAGCTCCTCGAGCGGGCCGCCGCGCAGCGCGAGGATGGAGGCGTCGTGGCCGTGGCGCCGCTGCGCCTCGGCGAGGCGCAGCACGAAATGCTCCATCCCTCCGCCGTTCAGACTGCTCACGGCATGGACGATCCGCAGCGTCGAAGTCCCCATGAGGCTAGTTACCCGAATCGGGTCTCCTGTTGAAGAGCAAACAGCACCGCGCCACCGTCACCCACGCTGCCAACACGTATGCCCTGTACGCCAGCGCGCGGTCCACCAGGCGCTCGCCGTCTGGCGCTCGTCGTCTGGCGCGGAGGCCGCGCGCACGCTGGACCACGGTACCACCTCGCGTGGCCGTCACCTCGCCTTTTGATTTGGCGAGCGGAAGCGGCTACTAGACGGGCATGAACCCTGAATTTCGGCGCGCCCTCGACCAGGGCTTGCGCCGCGTGCCAGGCATGGACAGCGCGACGCGGCTGCTCGCCGCGCGGCTCGAGACGGTAAGAGCCCTCCTCGCGCGGCGGCTCGACGAGAACCCGCTGCCCGTGCCGGACGCCGTGACCCCGAGCGAGATCCCGTCGGTCGCCGAGCTCGGCCCGGGTGACAGGGTGCTCGCCGAGCTCGATCAAGACGGCTTCGCCTTCGCGATCCACCCGGCCGACGTCGCGTTCTTCAACCGCCGTAGCGAGAAGATGCCGCGCCTGCGGTACCGGCTGCACGTCGTCCTGCACCGCGGCTACGTCTGCGTCCGCAAGCGCTTTATCGGCCAGCCGAGGAACGCGCCCCTCGACGCGCACCTCTTCGCCCTGCTCGGCCTCTTCTTCTACAATGAAGCGGCGGCGCTCCTCCGCCTGCGCGACCTCCCCAGCGTCCCGAGGGTCCGCGGCATCCAGCTCACGACGCGCACCCTGTTCCTCGACTACGTGCGCGGCCGGACGCTCCAGCACCTCGTCGCCGAGCGCGGGGAGAAGGTGCTCGACATCGACCTCGCGCCGCTCGGGCAGCTGTTCGATCCGGACCGCGACCGGCGGGAGATCGAGGCGTTCGCGCAGGGCGGCGGCGGCGCCTACCGCGGCCGCCTCGAGGAGATCGTCCGGGCGATGAACGCGCGCGGCGTCGCGCCGCTCGACGTCAAGCTGGGCAACGTGCTCGTCGGTGAGAAGACGGGCGCCCTCTACTGGGTCGATTTCGAGCGGGCCGCGCTCGAGGGCACCCCCCGCTACCGCGAGCGCCTCACCGAGCACCATGGCCTCGTGGACCGGTGGTTCGGGCTCTCCCTCTCGGGCGACGGCGGGGCGTGAGGCGCGCCGGACGCGGCAGGTGCGAGCGATGACACGAGACGAAGGCGGGGCGCCGCGGAGCGCCATCGAGCGGATCGGCGAGAAGGCGGGGCGGTCGTGGCCGAGCATCGAGGCGGCCGCGCGGCTCTCGGCGGAGACCCGGGCGCGGCTCGCGACGCTGCTCCGCGAGCAGATCCCGTGCGACACGAGCGCGGTGGTCTTCGGCTCGCTGGCGCGGGGCGAGTACACGACCGGCAGCGATCTCGACTGGACGCTGCTCATCGACGGCCAGGCCGACGAGGGGCACTTCAGCCAGGTCCAGGCGATCACGAAGATCCTGAGGGACGCGAAGTTCCATGAGCCGGGCCCGACGGGCGTGTTCGGCAACGTGGCGTTCAGCCACCCGATCCTCCACCAGATCGGCGGGCAGGAGGACACGAACAAGAACACGACCCAGCGCATCCTGCTGCTCCTGGAGTCGCTCGCGATCGGCAAGCCGGACGCCCACGAGCGCGTGCTCAGGCTCGTGCTCTCGCGCTACGTGGAGGACGATCGCGGGCTGCTCTACGGCAGCAAGCGCGAGATCATCCCGATGTTCCTCCTGAACGACATCGTCCGGTACTGGCGCACCGTCGCCGTCGATTTCGTCTACAAGCAGCGGGAGCGCAGCTCGGGCTGGGCGCTCCGCAACGCGAAGCTCAGGATGTCGCGGAAGCTCATCTTCGTCAGCGGGCTCATCACGTGCTTCGGGTTCGAGCTGTTCGGCAAGGACCGGACGACGTGGGCCGACGAGGGCGGGATCACGACCCCGGCGCTCGTGCGCTTCCTGAGGGAGCGCATCCGGGTGACCCCGCTGGAGAGCCTGGCCGAGGTGCTGCTCCGGCCCTCGGTCTCCGCGGAGACGGCGCGCACGCTGTTCGACAGCTACGATGCGTTCCTCGCGCTCCTGTCGAACGAGGAGGAGCGCGGCCGGCTGAAGCAGCTGCCGCTCGACGAGCACCTCGGCGATGACCCGACCTTCAAGCGGGTGCGGGACATCGGGCGCGAGTTCCAGGGCGGGCTCAACCGGCTCTTCTTCGAGGAGGATCCGGAGCTGCGCAAGCTCATCCAGACGTACGGGGTGTTCTGATGCGACCCATGGGCTACTCGACAGGAGCGCTCGCGCTGAGCGACGTCGAACGGGCGCTCTCGATGCTGGAGGGCAGCTCCGCGACCGCGGTCGAGCTCTCCGCGCTGCGCATCTCGGAGCTCAAGCCGCTGCTCCGGCTCCTCGGGTCGCTCGACCTGTCGCGGTTCAACTACGTGTCGTTCCACGCCCCGAGCCGCTTCGACGCCGCGGAGGAGCGCGTCGTCGCCGACGCGATGGCGGAGGTGGCCGCGCTGGGCTGGCTCATCGTGCTCCACCCGGACACGCTCCACGATCTCGGGGCCTGGCGGCAGCTCGGCGGCCGGCTCGCCATCGAGAACATGGACAAGCGGAAGCGGACCGGCCGCACCGTGGAGGAGCTCGAGGCGTTCTTCGAGGCGCTCCCGGAGGCGTCGTTCTGCTTCGACATCGGCCACGCGCACCAGGTCGATCGCACGATGACGGAGGCGCATTTCCTGGTGAAGCAGCACCGGGCGCGGCTGAAGCAGCTCCACGTGAGCGAGGTGAACGCGGGGAGCCGCCACGACGCCCTGAGCCAGAGCGCGGCCCAGGCGTTCCAGCGCGTCGCCGCGCAGGTCCCGAGCGACGCGGCGCTGATCCTGGAGACGCCCGCCTCGCCCGGAGATCTGGAGCGGCAGATGGCGATCGCGAGGGCGGCGCTGTCAAGCGCCGAGCACGAAGACCTTGCCGTGTGAGCACATGGACATGTGCGGAAGCCCTGGGGAGATGGCCACGCGTGATGTGGGGACGCGAACCATTTTCCGGGCGAGTAGCGTGGGCGTCAAAGAGAAAATCGGCGAGTTGGACTCAACGAGAGGTGCCGACCGTCCGGAATGTGCGCTGCTGCGGATCCGGTGACGCGGCTTGGGTCGTCGTCGATCGCTTGGTTAGCGAGCAGCCGTGGCCCCAGATCCGCAGCAACGCGCACGATGGCGCTTGACTTCGCCGGGCGTGCCCGGGTGCGGCGGCGGCCGCGCGCGCCGCCGTTTATCTCGACGCCGCGGCAGTTCCGGAGCGAAGGAGCCGCGCGCGCCGACGGCTCCGCGTCGGGACCGCACCCCGGGCCACCCGTCTTGCATCATGAGCGGCGGAGGCGGAGCAAGCTTTTCGGGAGGCCGCAGGGGTATGGGCGGCGGCGCCGGGAAGCTCCGCACGGAACCCGGGGCCAAGAATGGAGGGCGTGGAGCAGGAAACGTGGAGGTGTCGAGCTCGCGTTGTGACTTGACTTCGGCTCGGGACGTCCGCGGCGATGATCGGCGGTCCTTAACTGCGGCCAGCCTCCCGGACGAGGCCCCCGGGGGAGTTGCAACTCCGGCCAGGACCTCGATCGAGGCCGAAGGGTGAGTTGCAACTCCGGCCAGAACCTCGATCGAGGCCGCAGAGGGAGTTGCAACTCCGGCCAGAACCTCGATCGAGGCCGCAGAGGGAGTTGCAACTTCCGGATCACCTCGTCGAGCATGCCGGACCTGAACAGGTGGACACGACCCCCGGGTGCTTGTCCGCTAGACCGGTGCCGGCGTCTCGGTGCCCCGGGTCGCCGGTGGCACCCCGCCGCCGCTGCCGGACGTCGCGCCGCCACCGGCGCCGGGCGTTGTCCCGCCGCCCGCGCCAGTCGCCGCCCCAGCGCCCGGCGTTGCCCCGCCACCCGCGCCGGTCGTCGCCCCGCCCCCCGTGCCGATCGCAGCCCCGGCGCCACCGCCGGTCGCCGTCCCGCCACCTGCGCTGGATGCCGAGGCGCCACCTGCGGGCGCCGCAGCCTCCTTCTTCGTCCTCTTCCGGCCCTGGCCGGCCCGCCCCACCACGTACAGCGACGGGAACCGCGCATCGCGCTGCGGATCGTACCGCAGGAAGCGCAGCCCGAGCTCCTGGACCTCGACATAGAGCGGCCTGGCGAGCGTCCACGCGCGCTGGAGCAGGTCGTACGCCTCGCGCGCCTTCGGGCTCAGCGCCGCGCCGAGCGCGGCGAGCATCTGGGAGGCGAGCCTCCGGGCGTCGGCGAGGTCGGTCGCACGGTAATGGACCGGATCCGTGGACACGACGTCGTGCTTGGCGTGGTAGATGTCCGCGTAGCCGAGGAGGTCGTACGCGCGATCGAGGTAGCCCGTGCCGGCGCTGAGGCGGCGGAGGACGGGGCCGATCTCCGGGTCGTCGCCGAAGAAGTGCTCGCAGACCTTCTGGAGACGTGACTCGACCTCCGCCGACTCCTTGTCGAGGGCCGCCGAGAGCTTGGCGCCGCTGATGAACGCGCCCGCGGCGTCCGCCTGGCGGTACGCGTGGAGGAGGATGAGCGCGAGCGCCTTCAGGTGATCGAGGTTGTCGAGCTGGAACTCCCCCTGCGCGGCCGCGCCGCGGTAGAGCGCGAGGAGCGGCGGGGCCTGCGTGAGCGCGTGCACGGTGAGCAGAGCTCGGCTGACCGACTCGACGTCGACGCGCGGGACTTCCAGCCGATCCGGCGTGATGGCCGTGAGCCGCGGGCGGTACGCGGCGACGAGATCCTCGGCGAGCTTGGGATCGTAGCCGTGGGGCTCGGCCGTGAACCCCGCGAGCTGCGCGGAGAGGGTGGTGACGACGGGCGGCGCGAACGCCAGCGGGTCGGTGCCAGGAACGAAGACGGACGCCAGGGCTTGCCGGCGCGAGTTCTTTTTGTTGGTAGCCATGATCACGCGAGGCTACGGGCGCGGCGTCTCGAGGTGGAACCGCCGGGCATGATCGCGACGCGGCGCGGAACCATGGCGAGGGGGCGTGATGGACAGCGGTCGTCAGCGCCTGATGGCTGGTTCGTCGACAGGGCGGCGCGCTGTGGTTCCACCCTGAACGCACGCTCCCCCGCGCCATGGCTGTCGGTGGCGCTCACCGCATGCACTTTTCTTTGACATCCGCCGGGAATTTCACAGCCGAAGATGCAATGCGACTGCCCCGGACCGCTCAGGAGACGGCTACACCAGGAGCGCTCCCCGCCGGCTACTGGATGATATAGATAGCAACGCCGCGCCGGACAGGATCCCATCGAGTCTGGCGGGGCGATTCATGGATGCGTGCATCAGCTTCCAACGAGGTGAACCGTGCGCCGTGCTGCTCTCCTTACACGCCCATCACGCGCCGCGACCCTCGCCGCGGTCCTCTTGCTCCCTTCCGTTGGCGCCGCTGAGCCATCCGACCGGGCCCGAAAAGTCCAAGAGTTGATGCAAGAGGCGGAGAAGGCCGCGAAGCGGCTTGAGCTCGCTCGCGCTCGCGACTACTGGGCGCAGATCTACGCGCTCGATCCCACGCCGATGGCCATCTGCCAGCTCGGGCAATACGATCTGCGCCTCGATCGCCTCGAGCAGGCCGAGGAGGAGCTCTCCAGGTGCGTCGAGCAGATGCCCGCGCCGACCAACGACCTCGAGCGCCGCCGCTACGAGGTGAGACACGCCGATCTCGCGGCGGTCCGGCAGCGCCTGGCACAACTCCAGGTGAGCGCCCCGCCGGACACGGCGCGGATCCTCGTGGACGGTCGCGAGGTGAGCGCGGGCGGTCGTGTCTTCGTCACGCCTGGACAGCACGAGGTCACGGCGACCGGAAAGCAGGGGCAGATGGCCCGTGCGCTCGTGAAGGTGGCGACGGGGGACTCGCGGCACGTCTCGCTCACCTTCGAGGTTCCGAAGTCCTCCTCTGCGAGATCCGGTGTGCCGGCTCGGGTCGCTCCAGCGCCGCCGCGCTCCCGGCGGAACCCCTGGATCATCGGCACCGGCGCGGCCGGCTCGGTCGCCCTGCTCGGTGCAGGCGTCGGCCTTCGCCTGGCCAGCGACGCCGCGGAGCGGGAAACGGCCGCGAAGGTGTCTCGCTTGGTTGACGGCTCGATGCTCCCGAGCAGTGCGCGGTTCAGCGAGGTCTACGACGAAGCGAACGCGGCCAACACACGAGCCAACGTGTTCCATGGCTTGGGTACGGCTGCCCTCATCACAGGCGCGGCGCTCGGCGTCGCGACCATCGTCTATGTGGTCTTTCCCCGGGGCAAGGCGGAGCTCCGGACGCGAGCTGGAGGGGCGGAGGTCAAGCTCGTATGGTAGGCATCGGCCATGTCTGGGAAGGCCACGAGATCCTGAACGAGGAGCGCGGCATGGTCCGCCACTTCCTCGCGCGTCAGATCGGCGACAAGCGGGATCTGGTCTGGTTGCACATCCGCGAGGGCGCGCGCCTCGATGAGGCCGTGTTCGCTGAAGACATCGCGCGGCTGCAGCGCCTCTCGGACGAGGTCCCGGAGATCGTCCGCGTGCTCTACGGCGGGGTGAGCGGCTCCGTGGGGTGGGCAGCGACCCCCGTGCTCAGCGACGCGATCCCGCTGGTCGACGCGACGCGCGAGAACGACTTCGGACCGGCGGATCTCGAGGTGCTGATCGACATCGGCCGCTGTCTCGTGCGCGCGCACGAGCTCTCCATCATCCATGGCGCCCTCAGCCCTGATCGGGTCTTCATCGTGGGCGATGGCCGCTACGCGATAACGCACTTCGGGTTCGCGCGTCTCTTTCAGCTCGGTGCGGAGGAAGCTCGTCAAGATCCGTATGGATATGCGCCGCCGGAGCTCCTCTCGGGTGGTCGGTTGGGACCACGCGCGGACGTCTACGGCTTCGGCACCCTCATGTACGAGCTCCTGTGCAAACGCGCGCTCTCGCCGTGGGCCCCTCACCGGAGCTTCCCCGCCGGAGTTCCTCCCGTGCTTCAGGTGATGATGAAAACCGCCCTTGAGGAGGACCCCAGGCGACGGCAGTCGAGCATCGGGAAGATGCTCTCTGTTCTGGCTCCCTTTGCCCGCGAGTGGGAGGAGCTTGGCGGACCGCCGGAGCTTCCCCACGCGCACATCTTCGGGGAACCATCCGGCTCTCGACGCGCGCCGGACGTGGAAGGGCCGATCCCTGTCGAGCACGAGGCGGAGCGGTCAGCCTCGGGTGATGAGGGGAGACGAGCCAGCCAGTTCCCCACGCCGCGCGCTTCCGATGCGCCCGACACGGTCAAGAGCGTGGTGCCGCCGCGGGATGACATCGCCCATGCGCTTCCGGTCGCCACGCCGCGGCCTTCCGGAGCGCCCGACACGCTCAAGAGCGCGGTGCCGCCGCGGAACGCGCGGGACACCGTCTCCCACGCGCCTCCGGTCGTGTCTCAATTGCGGACGGCCGAGCTACCGGACCTCGATCCGATGCTGCCCGTACTGCCTGCCCCCTCCACTCCTCCGCGCTCCCCGGTGCTGCCCGTCCCACCGGCGCTCTCGATCCCTCCGCGCTCGAGCGGCAGCGCTCGGCGCAGCTCCCCGGTGCGCCTCCTCGGCGCCGTGTTCACCCTGGCGTTTGTGCTCGGGAGCGCGGGAGCGCTCCTCCTCTGGTGGCAGCAGTCCCCCCGCAGAGCCGCGCCGCGCCTGGCGCGGCTCGTCCAGCATGTCCAGGTAGCAGCGCTCCGAGTCAGCACACAACCTCCCCCGCGGCCGTCCGATGCGCGCCAAGCACCGCCGCCTGTCGAGCCTCGCGCCGTCACGGGCCGCCATGCCGCTTTCACGCGCCAAGTCGTGAAGACACCGTCGAACGACGGCGACGTCTGCTACGAGCTGGTTGCTTGCGTGCCGCACAAGTACTGAACCGGCGGAGAAGAGTTCACAATGCGAACGGGACCTTGTTTTGCTCTCAGCTTGCCCTTGCTGTTCAGCTGTGGAGATGAGCTCGACATCTACGGCCCGCGAACAGATGACAACCCGGTATTGCTGTGGGTCGCGCGAAACCCCGATCCTCCCCCGTGCCCGGACGGCCGCCTCGACTATTGGGACGGTTGGACGGATACGAAGGCTCCTGGCAAAGGCGTATGTGGGCAATGCGAGTGCGGTCCTGCGGTGTGCGTGCCGCCGTCCAAGATAACGACGCATCAGGTGACTGGCTGCGCCGACGAAGGAGATCCGATTATGTTCGACACAGGAACGACGGATCCTGCAAGATGCACCAAGATCGCGCCACGCTTGCCAAGCGACGCGTTCGCATCAGTCACCTTCGAGCCGCCGACCATGGCTCCAAGCTGCGCCCCCTTGAAGCAGTTTGATCCACCGCCTGCCTCCGGAAAATTCGCGAGAGCTTGCCCGTGGGTCGGGTACGATGCGGAGTACAACTGGTTGGCATGCATCGCTCCCGAGCAGGATGGGTCATGTAGGCCGGGCTTCTCGGCTCGCTTAGATTTCGCAGAGCGAATCAGCGACGATCGCATGTGCACACCTTGCGATTGCAATGCTCCAGTTGGAGGCAGCTGCAAAGCCGACGTTCTGCTCTTCCGTGACACAGGCTGCACCGATCTGATGGTTTCCATCAACGGAATCGCACAGGAAGACATCCTATGCACCGACACGCCTGCAAACTCGCCACTAGCGGCGGTACGCGTGGTTCTCGCGGAGGACGCACCAGGCACGTGCTCGCCAACAGCAAGCTTCTCCACCGTCGACGGAAAGATCGAGCGCGGAGCGTCACGCGTATTCTGTTGCTCCCAGTCGAGAATTATCGAAGACAAGTAATCCGGAACGAGGGTTGGTGAACGCGATGCGACTGGTTGCGCGCCTTACGGTGGTGATGTCCCTACTCCTTGGCTGCTCGTCGGATGCGCCGGAGCTGCCAGAGCCGGATCCCAACACCAAGTTCTATCTTTATGGAGGTAATGTCGAAACCGCTCCAAGCTGCGACGGCGATTTGCTGTGGGAAGGATGGACAGCAGATAAAAGATTGTATGAATGCGAGCGTTGTGAGTGTCGCGACTCATCGTGCACGATGCCTTCCAAGGTCATCGCACATCCTTGGCTTTGCTCCGACGATGCCGGTGCGATCACGTTGGAAGCTGATCCTTCAGGTTGTGGACCCCTGGCCGCGCCCGTAGCGAGAGAATCGTTCGAATCCATAACATTTGAGCCACCGACGCAGCCTCCCTGCGAGCCCGTGCTGTCGAGACCCAGCCCGTCGCGAGCGTACATGAATTTTATCAGGGCCTGCGCGCCCGGTTCCTCTGACACTGACCACGAATTGTTCAACACATGCTTCCCTCCGCAACCGAACGGAGACTGCTGGAGCGGCTACACAAGACGATATGAAATGCCGTTAGTTGACGATACGCGCAAATGCTCTGAGTGTACATGTGGCCCGCCCAGCGGCGGCAAGTGCGTCTCAGAGACAGTTCTGTTCCGCAATGAAAATTGCGGCGATCCTCTCATTACCACCATTCTTTCTGCAGTCGATACGCCGGCCTGCACATCGGCTTTCGGTGACGGCGACATTGTTTCAATGGGAATTTTTGCGCTCCAGAGTGAACCTGCCACATGCGTTCCTTCGGAGCCCGTCATCGTGAGCGGCAGATTGGAAGACGGTGAGACGCACGTTGCATGCTGCGACCGCTAGAGGCGCTCACGCAATAGCATGCAACCGGGCTCACCGCTTAGATATAGTTGCGCTCCGTTTCCAGCGTTCCAGGCGTCCGATGCTTCCGAGCAGCGAGGGGTCCACCATGCAATCACTGCGGTACTTGCTGATCACCCTGGCAACCTTTCTCGCGTGTGGGGATCCGGGCCCTGAGCCCAACCCATCTCAACTCCCCGATCCTCGACGACTGTCCTGGCTCTGGGTTGGCCCGTACTGGGATCGTCCTTCGTGTCCACAGTATCGCCTCATGTATTGGCAAGGGTGGACCGAAGGGGTTGTCGAATGTAACGGGTGCACGTGTGGCCCGGCCGCGTGTGTGCTGCCCTCCGGGGTGACAGCGCACACGTCGGTGTGTCCTGCCGACGACGATGGCGTGGAGGTCACGTTCGATGCGAGCAAGGGGTGGGACGGCTCATGCATCGCTCTGCCGCCGCCTACGTCGAGCTCAGACGTCGCCTCCGTACTTTTGGACCCGCCCACCCTTTCGCCGTGCGAAGCCCTGCCGCCGCCTACTACGAGAAAGATGGTCCTGGCTTGCCCGTACATCTCTGACAAGGCGCCTGCCACGCTCTTTACCCTATGCGCCGACCCTGAAGCTGACGGTACATGTCCTTCTGGATTTCCCGATCGGAGGATCTACACAGAGAACCCGAATGGCGAGCCCGATTGTCCGCCGTGTGAGTGCGACGCTCCGACCGGTGGCAACTGCGTGGCCGACGTGCACCTGTACGCCGGAGCGATGTGCGACGGCCCGATCGCTGACGAGGCGCTTGGACGCGGCTTAGGCGACCGCCTGTGCTCTAATGTCTCTGCGCCCTCGCCGCTCGGAGCGGTGCGCGCGGAGTTCACGCAGGCCGAGCCAGGAACTTGCTCGCCGCGACCGGTTCCCCCGGAATCTCTCAAACCTGCGAAGCTGGGCGAGCCGCGCGTTTTCTGCTGCACCGAATAACGGGCGGTCTCAGCAACTGCATCCGCTGCGATCGAGGCTGTAGTGAGTTCGCCGGAGGTACAGCAAGCCACGGAACTTAATCTCTTCCTCTAGACGCTCGATGTGAACGAGTCGAGCGCGGAGCGTGAAGAGGCGGATCGCGCTGTCGCGCACGGCGAGCACGTGGCCGTGCGCGTCGTGGTCATAGGCCACCATGAACGGCGCCGCGCCAGCGGGCGTGGGGTAGGTGATCGTCTCGATGCGGCCGAGCTCGTCGTAGCCGAAGCGATCCGCGCCCGCGACGGTGACGGCGTGCGGGTGCAGCGGGTCGTCGTACGAGAGCGTGCGGACGTCCGACGTGAAGGTGAGGTTCCCGTTCGGGTCGGATGTCGTGCTCCACGATCGGTGGTGGCCGAACGCGTCGTCCGCCGTCACCCCCGTGACGTTGCCGAAGGCGTCCCGCGCGACCACGACATCGAGCTTCGTGTCCGGGATGCCGTCGTCGCTGTCAAGCCCCTCGGGCTCGATCTCGCCGTAGATCGTCGTCGTGCGCGCCAGCAGGCGGCACTGCGACAGCCCCGCGGCGCCGCTGCACTCCTTCTCCATCTCAAGCTGACCGAGCACCCAGCGCTCGGTGTCGTTCTTGAAGGTGCGCGTGACCTCGAGCGTCAGATCCACGCCGCGGGTCGAGACCTCCTCGGCGCGCGCGTTGCCGATCATATTCACCAGTCCGCTTCCCAAATCACATTCGATGGCATGACACCGCTCACAAAGAACGACCGCGCGGCATCTATCGCCAACGACTCCGGAATGGCCATCTGGACCATGAATTCATCGAGTTGGTCACGGCACCAGAACCTCAGCACTCCCGACCGAGATGTATCCCCAACGCTGTGGAAGCTCGCTCCGTCTGACTCAACGAACGTAAGAACAGACTCTGAGGATCCGAGGCCTATGACGAGCATGCGACCATTGTCATGCTCAAGAAAAACCATTGTAGGATGTCCTATGTTTTTTACATCAGCAAAGAATTCTAGCAGCTCATCCATCGAGGCTGCCAGTGTTGCTTCCTGCTCCGTCCAGTAGCACTTCATGGTCACCTCAGCGAGGGTAATTCGGGGGATCCGGCAATCCGACGAATGTGTGATCGTATCCGTCAGGGCCGATGACCCGGAGGCGTGCTCCGCCTGGAAGCATATGCGGTAGGTTGTTCGCGCATCCGGGACCAACTGCGCACGGCAGCCGATTGATGTTGAGGGTTGCCTCTGAGAGACCTTCGATCCTCATTGTCTGCGCTGCATGCGCTTCCACATGGAAGAAGTTCGTGTTGTTGCGACCGGGAAGCGAGAGCGCTGCTGGTCCACCAGATTCGCCGCTCCACAGCTCGATCTGCGCCTTTCCTGTATCGAGCCAGCCTCTAGTAGGCTGCCCTTTCGTCCAGATGGGTAGTTCGGGTGCACCCCTTGCGACACCCACCGCTACCGCCGACTCCTCCGCCGCCGCCAGCCCTCTCCCCATCCCGAAGACGGTGGCCGCCGCGAGGACCATCGTCTTGGTCCCCGCCGCGCCCGCTTCCCGGTAGTCGCCTCCGTCGATCGCGAGCGCGGTGTCCGCGGCGCCCCGACCGATGTGGTAGAGCGGGTTCACGGCGTTCAGCGCGCCGAGGACCCCGCCGTCCTCGTACCCCGCCAGGATCGCGCCGCCGAGCTCGTATCCGCTGTAGATCCCGAACGTCAGCGCGTTCAGCACCAACGTCCGCGCGATGCCCACCCCGACGTCGCGCGTGCCCTCCGCGGCGCCCAGCAAGGTCTGGCTGACGACGGTGCCAGGTCCGCCGGCGCCGGCGTGCTCCGGGGAGACGGTCACCGGCTGCGGCGCGTAGCCCGACGAGGTTCCGGTCGTTCCCACGTCGACAGGCGCCGTCGTCGCTCCGACCTCCGCGGATTCGGCCTCGCGCGTGCGCCACGGGGGCGGAGGCCCTCTGACAGTGACCTGATACTGGTTCCGGGATGGAGTGACTCCGTCATCCTCGAGCAATCCTGGAGCTTGCGACCCTTCAGGCCCTTCTGGCTCTGCCTGAAACCCGCTCGGATCCACGAGGTTGAGCGGGTCGTTGCGCACGTAGCTGTACGGGTTCCAGCTCTGACCCGAGAGCGGCGCTTGCATGATCGGATCGGTCGTCAAGAACCGCCCGATCCTCGGGTCATAAACGCGGCCTTTCATGTTGACGAGCCCGAGCTCGTCATCGCCCTCGTGGCCGGTGAACCCGCGCGTCGTCCCGCTGGAGAACGACGCCGGCGCGGGCTGCCCCCACACCGGGTCCCTGCGCTGGCCGAACGGATCGTAGCTCCTGCGCTCGATCACCTCGCCGTCCTCGCCGGTGAGCGCATCGACCGAGCCGAGGTGGTCGACGTGCACGTAGCGCGTGCCTGGCTGGTCGCCTCCGCGGGTCACGATCGCCACCACCCGCTCCGGCGAGTGGACATGGTAGCGATGCTCCACCGCCCCCGTCGCCATGTCGGTGACCCGCTCGTAGAGATCGCCGAAGTAGAGCGTCTCCTCGTCCGGCGTGGTCTTGCGGATCCGCTGGTGGTCGCCGTCGTAGGCGAACGAGACGGTGCTCGCGCCCTGCGCGATCGCCGCCGGCAGGTCGAACGGCGTGTAGCTCACCGTCACGCCGCCCGGACGCGCGATCTGGTTGCCCACCGCGTCGTAGCCGAAGCTGTCCGCACCCGCGCCCGCGCCCGCGCCGGTGACGGCATGCGGGTGCAGCGGGTCGTCGTACGAGAGCGTGCCGGCGTCCGACGCGAAGGTGAGGTTCCCGTTCGGGTCGTGGTCGTAGCGCAGCGCGCACGGCGCCGTCGCGCTCTCGACGTCGCTGAAGTACGCGCACGTCAGCCGCTCGAGCGGATCGTAGCGGAAGCGCTCGCTCCGGTGCTGCGGCTGCAGCCCGTCGGTGCGCCTCGTGAGGCTGAGCCGCGCGTCGTAGCCGTAGTCCAGCTCCTGCACCGCCGCCGCGCCGCTCCGGGTGACGACGCTCTTCAGCCGCTGCCTGTCCGCGTAGTAGTCCCGCTCCGTGATGGCGCCGTTGCCGAACGTCTCCTCGCGGAAGCGGCCGGCGCTGTCCACGTCGGTCAGCCGCCAATACGCCGCCCGGGTCGCGCTGTCGCGCACGGCGAGCACGTGGCCGTGGGCGTCGTGGTCGTGGGCCACCACGAACGGCGCCGCGCCGGCCGGCGTGGGGTAGCTGATGGTCTCGATGCGGCCGAGCTCGTCGTAGTCGAGCCTGCTCTCCAGCGCCGCGCGCTCGCCGTCGATGCGGAGCCTCACAGTCTCGAGCTTGCCGCGGTCGGTGTAGCCGTACGTCTTCTCCCCGCCGGGGCTCTCCAGCACGTGGAGCTTGCCGATCCCGTGCGGCGCGGTGTCCCAGGTCCACGTGGTCATCTGCCGCTCGGCGGCGTGCTCGTCCACGCGGGAGGTGGCGCGCCCGAGGCCGTCGTAGGCGACCTTCATCACCCGCCCGAGCGCGTCGGTCGACGAGACGAGCTCCCCGAAGCCGTCGCTGGTGAAGACCGTCGTGCCCCGATCGGGATGATCGAGCTGCCGCACGCGCCCGAATGCGTCGCGCGCCGTCCGGGTGACCGCGCCGCCCGGATCGGTGACCGTGTACAGCGCGCCGAATGGGCCGTGCTCGTAGCGCGTGACCCCCATCGCCGCGTCGGTGACCGCCACCGGTCGTCCCAGCGGGTCGTGCTCGACCACGGTGACGTGACCCAGCGCATCGGTGGCCTCGACGCGCAGGCCGTCGTGATCGGTCTCCACGACCGCGCCCCATGGCGTCGTGCACCGCACCTCGCGGCCCACCGCGTCGTGCTCGTAGACGTCGTGCAGGATCTCGTCTTCCGGCGTCCCCTCGCTCGCCGGCACCGAGCGCCGCGCGATGTGCTCGCCGCGCGCGTCGTACGCGATCTCCTGCATCAAGCGCCGCGGCTCGCCCGTGGCCCCGTCCGCGGAAGGCCCGTACCAGATCCACCGGATCGGCCGGCCGAGGCTGTCGTATTCGACCGTATCGTCGGCGCCGCCGGTCGTCGTGGTCCGCTGCGTCACGCGCCAGGCGTCCCGGTGCGGGCCGCCGTCCCTGGCGCGCGTCAGCGCGATCGCCGTCTGCGTCCCGTCGGGCCGGATCTCGAGCCCGAGGCGGCCGAAGCCGTCGTGCCTCCACGCCGTCACGAGCCCGTTCGGATCCACCCGCTTGACGAGCACGCCGAGCCCGTCGTCGAACGCCACGCCCGTGGTGTGGCCGGCCGGGTTGACGTGCGTCTCGGGGAAGAGCCCCTCGGCGTCGTACTTCGTGCTCCACGACCGGTGGTGGCCGAACGCGTCGTCCGCGGTCACCCCCGTGACGTTCCCGAAGTCGTCCCGCGCAATCACGACATCGAGCTTCGTGTCCGGGATGCCGTCGTCGCTGTCGATCGACTCGGTCTCGATCTCGCCGTAGGCCGTCGTCGTGCGCGTGAGCAGGCGGCACTGCGCGAGCCCCTCGGCGGCGCTGCACTCCTTCTCCGTCTGGAGCTGGCCGAGCACCCAGCGCTCGGTGTCGTTCTTGAAGGTGCGCGTAACGTCGAGCGTCAGGTCGACGCCGCGGGTCGAGACCTCCTCGGCGCGCACGTTGCCGAACGCATCGAAGTCCGTCACCTTCGCCAGGGTGTCGCGCAGGATCGTGGCCCCGACGCCACGCTCGCCGCCCGACGCGACCTGCGCCACGTACGCCTCCACCGTGGTCGCCTCGCCGCCCGCCGGCGGATACACCCCCTGCGCCCGCCGGATGCGGCGCTCGGTCGGGAGCGTGAAGTAGCTCGCGCCGTCGCTCGTCGGAACCACCGCCCGCGTCACATCGAGGAACGAGAGCTCGATCTGGTCCGGCCTGGGCTGACCCGGCAGCCCCGGAGCCCAGCGCCGCTGCTGCGCCACCTGCCCCGCGAACGGGAAGACCTCGAGCTCCTGGTCGAACGTGACGTTGTCGTGGCGCTCGGCCGTCCCGGCGCCGGTGTCGAGATCCAGGATGACGCGCTCCCCGAAGCCGAGAAACCCCCGCCCGAGCCGATGGTAGCGCCCGTCGCGGTAGCGCACCTCGAAGCGCCGCGGCCGGTCCGCGCCGTTGTTGATGGCATAGGCGCTGACGACCCGCCGGGACCCCACCGCGCAGCGACGCGGATAGGCACAGTCGTTCGCCACGTCGTCACGAGAGAGGTAGAGCATGCTCTCCCGCTCCGGCGCTCCCGCGGCGATGTCGTTCGTGATCGCGGCGTCGGTGAGGTGGCCATACGAGACGCTCACGTTCGGCACGAAGTCCGTCTCGGCTGGCTCGTGCGCGTTCATCCCGTCGGAGACCGCGACGAGGAGATCCCGATCGGCCGCGCGGTTCTGGAAGATCGTGAACACGCCGCCGATCGGCAAGACCACGTCCTGGGCTCCGTCGCCATTGAGATCCCCGATTCGCGGCCCGTGCGGCTCGGCGAGCGTGACGGCCTCGCCGACCGCGGCCTCGAACGGGATCTCCGGGTCGACCAGCGCGAACGTCGGCCCGTCGCGCGCGCCCGTCGCCTCCAGGACGGCCCAGGAGGGTAGCGCGAGCGATGAGCCCGGCAGCGTGCCCGGCGGCACCGGCATCAACAAATCCTGCAGGCCGTCGCCGTTGTAGTCCAGCGGCGTGGCGAGCCGGAAGAACGTGTCCTGATCGCCGAGACCGACCGGGCCGAGGCTGTCGACCGACGGGGCATCGAAGGTCGGCCCCGTGTTAAGGTACGTGCGCAGCCCGCGGTGGCTGAAGCCAGCTTGCACGGCGTCTGGCAGCCCGTCGCCGTTCACGTCGAGGAACACGGTACGACCGCCGGGAGGCGGCTGAGGGAGCTCGGTGTCGAACACCTCCCAGCTCCCGTCGTGCCGGCGCGTGAGCACGGCGTACGTCGGCGCGGGGAGCATCGTGCCATCGCTGAACGTCAGCACGGTCGCCACGACGAGATCGACCTTGCCGTCGGCGTTCACGTCGAGCGTCTGGATCTCCATCTCGCAGGGAAACCCGTTGAGGGGCTCGAGCGACTCCCCTTCGCGGTCGAATCCTGCGGGCGTCCCGTCGCGCTCCGGCTTCCAGCGGTGGACGAACCAGGTCGCCTCGAGCGGGTTCAGGGTCAGCTCGCGGCTGTGATCGTCGCACTGGACCAGATCGGGCACGCCGTCGCCGTCCACGTCGGCGAGGTGCATCGCGCCCTCGGGCATGCGCAGCCCAGGCGGCGGGACGCGGAGCGGGAACGGCCGGCGGATGCCCGTGTCGTGGACCTCGAAGGTCCGGTCCGGCCGGGCCAGCAGCACAAGCCAGGAGTCGGTGGCGCCGTGAACGTCATGGAGCAAGACGTCCATCTGGCCATCCTGGTCATAATCGACGGCCGTCCCGAGCTCCGGCTGAAGGAGCGCCGGATCGGACGGCCCTTGCGCATCGTCGACCACAGGCCAGTCCTCGAAGAGCGCCAGGGTCGCCGGCGCGAAGTAGGGCCGGACGGCGCTCGGGCCTTGATTGCGCGCGACGAGCCAGCCCGTCACGGGATTCCGCGGCGTGCTGAGCGCCGCGTCCGCGTCCGGCAGCACGAGGTCGTCGAGCCCGTCGCCGTCGACATCGAAGAGCATCGGGCTCGCCTTCCTCGACACCGGCTTGGCGACGTCCGTCGCGATCCTCCGAAACCCCGCCTCACCGCGGCTGTACTGAAATCGCGTGGGCGGCTTGCAGACCCCGTCGCCCGCGCACTCCTCGACTTCTGTCAGGAGCATTCGCCGCGTCGACGCGCTGACCTCGTAGGTGAACCCATAACGCCGCACCAGCGCGTCGTCCGCGCCGAGCATCTGGATCTCGTCGAGGCGCAGCGCGCTCTGGAGCGCCATGCCGCCGGCGTAGTGCGTCCGGACCTCCGCCGGCTCCTTCGTCGCGTACACGAACCGAACCACCCTCGTGGGATCGAGCGACGGCTCTCCCTCGAAGCTGGTGTAGCGGATCTCGTCGAGCGCGTACTCCGCCGTGAAGCCCTCCTCGGCCCCGGCGAAGCAGTATTCGTAGGTCATGGCATTGCCACGGCCGTCGCGCGTCTTGGTGGCGAGCCACGCGCGCGGGGCGCCACCCAGCGCGAGCGGCTTGCCGCTCTCGCTCCTGCCGTACTCGATGACGAGCCCGGACGGCATCATCGCCTCGAAGAAGAGCGCCTCCGCGGGCGCGTCCCCATCCGCGGCGTAGTACCCGACCACCTTGACCATCGTGTCGGGGAACGTCCTGTATTCGATGATCCCCGGCGCTCGCCCCACGGCGACAAGCCGCTTGTCATCGAGGCATAGCGCGTCGTCGGCGTCGTACCGGACGCCCCGGATCTCCCCGTCCTGCGCGAGGTTCTTCGGACACCGCGTGATTGCCGACAGCCCGGCGATGGAGAAGCCCAGCCCGAGGACGCCCTCGCCGGCGCCGTTATCGAATCGCAGGGCGAGCCGCGGTTCCACGTCCGCCCGCCCCGGGATGGTAGCCAAAGGCATCACATACACTGCCTCTCCGCTGCTCGTGACCGAGAACCCCCCCGCCATCGCGCCGGCAGAGACGGTCCTCACCCCCGGCGCGCGGCCGGCCCTCGGAGGCTCATGCGTATCGCCCGTCCGGCAGGCGATGGTGCTGTGAGGACGAACCGGCGGGAGCTCGGGCGCGCACGAGCATCCCGCCTGCGCGAGCACGCAGCTCAGGCACATTAAAAGCGGGATCAACGCCCGCAGAGCACGTTGCGGAACCGGCGTCATCGCGGCCTCCCTCGCGGACAGGAGCGCATGATGTCGCAGCGCATGTCAAGCGCCTTCCGGGACCCTGGGATCGACGTAGATGCGGTCTTTCTAGGATGGGATGCTTCGATCACTTCCGTGGACAGCCTCGGCGCCAGGCGTGAGACGCCATGAGGCGCCGCCGCCCGTTCATCGTGAACAATGCAGCGATTCCCAGAACGCTCGCGGCGGCGTCGGCGGAGAATCCGCCTTCGTGCACCGCTGCGCCCATTGCTGCGACATGACCATCAATCATCTTGTTCGGACGCGGCGCCGGTGCCGCGTCCCTTACAGAAGACGGCGCTCGTCTCGCGAGCCCACGTGAAGCGAGTCCGCGCTGATGCCTTGGATCGACAGGCCAGCCTTGCGGGCCCTGGTCTGTACGATCAAGCCAACGGCGCGATCGGACAGCCGCCCGCCGAGCTGCCCCCATTGGTTAATCCCGACGAAGAGCGGCCCGCTCGGCGCCAGCGCGGCCGCGTCGATCACGACCGCACCGCGCGCGGGGCGCACGTGATCGCGTGATGGCCGGGCGGGATGAGGATCCGCCGCGCTGGCACCAGGAGCTTGAGCCCCTCTCGCGGTGGACGACATCGGCGACGTTCAGCCCGACGAGCTCCGCGCGCCGGAGCCCCGCCGCATAGCCGACGAGCAGGAGCGAGCGGTCGCGCAGGTCGACCAGGGCGCCGCCCATGGCGGCCATCATCTGTGCAAGGTGGGCGGCCGTCAGCTCGGCCGCCTTCTGGGGCGCGTGAGAGCCCGCGTCGATGAGCCGACGGCCCCGGGCCGAGCCTTGTCGTGCTCGGCGCCCCCTTTGCACTTGACAAGCTCACAGGATCATCGGGTGCCACGGGCTGCACCAGGTGCCGCAAGCGCCCTCGCGACCCGCTTTCAGGTGGTGCAGGCGCGGCCGCGACCGCTTGCAGGGAGTGCAAGCCCGGTCGCGACCGCTTGCAGCACCTGCAAGCCCGGTCGCGACCGCTTGCAGGGAGTGCAAGCCCGGTCGCGACCGCTTGCAGCACCTGCAAGCCTACCAGCGACCCTGCTCTCCGCTGCTGCAAGGAAGTGCGGCGCCTCAAGCTGGCTCAACGCCCGAGGCCTCGTCGGCCTCCTCGACCTCGGCCCCCCCTCTTCCGGCTCGGTCGCGGCGCTGGCCGCCGACGCTGGGGGCGGGTACCGATCGAGCAGCTTGAGGAACGGCCTGTGCAGATCCCTTCTACGTTGAGCTCGGCCGGCGAGCGCAAGCGGATCGTCTACTCGTCCGGGTCGAGCTCCCAGCCGAAGACACCGGGGGTGCGCGCGCGGTGCTTGCCGAGCACCTCGCCGGGCAGCCAGGGGCCGTCGGCGGCCCAGCGGGCGGTGAAGGCGTCGCGCAGCACGAGCTCCGCCAGCTTGCCCCTCGGCGAGAAGCCCCACTCGGCCTCCTGCGACACGTCGTCCGGGTCGGCGTAGAGCCGCCAGACGAAGAAGCCGGCGCAGGTGCGCGCGTCGAGGAACGGCGCCACCACCGCGGCGTAGGCCTCGGCCTGCGAGCGCTCGTCGACCACGACGCCCTTCATCCGGTCGGGCCACTCCCACGGGCGCACCGCGGGGTCGCGGCGCGTCGTGTAGCCGATCTCGGTGAGCAGGACCGGCTTGCCCCAGGCGCGCGCCACCGCGTCCACCCCTTCCGCCACCTTGCGCCCGCCGCGCAGGAGCTCCTCGAACGACGCGCCCTCGCGCTCCGCCAGCGGGTAGAACGCGTTGATGCCGATGAGGTCCAGCGCGTCGAAGATCACCGTGTGCTCGACGTCGTCCCAGTTCGCCGAGTAGGTGAGCAGCCCCGGGTACGCGCGGCGCACGGCCTCGATGATCGGCAGGAAGCTCGCCGCGCGCGGCGTCGTCACCCAGCTCCGCAGCTCGACGCCCACGCTGAGCATCTCCGCGCCGCCCTCGCGCGCGACAGCGGCCCACGTGAGCAAGAACCGGCGGTACGACTCGGCCCAGCGCGCCCAGCCGGCGTCGTCGCCCGGGTCGATCTGCGCCCGCCACTCGCCGCTCTCGACCCAGAGGTGCGGGACGAGCAGCACCTTGAGCCCGCGCGCGTGCGCCTGCGCGATCGCCGCGAGCACGTTGCGCCGGTTCTCCTGGAAGGGCGCCTCGAAGACGAGATCGACGCCGGTGCCCTTGCCGTCCCACACGCGGCCGAACGGCGTCAGGCTGATCCAGGTCGCGCCCATGGCCGCCGCCTCGTCCATCGCCCGCCCGCTCGCCGCGGTGCCGTAGCCGCGGCCCGGGTGCCGCAGGTTCTCGATCGGCCCGATCGTCACGCCGCGCACGCCGCCCCAGCCCGACACGGACCAGCCCGCCGCGCCGTGCGGCAGGTGCTCCGGCGCGATCGGCGGCGGCGGGGCCTTCGCAGGAGGCGCAGAACGCGCAGTACCACCGACCGCCGCCGTGGACACGGCGAGCGCGGCGCCCGTCGCCAGGGCGAGCGCGCGTACCCCTCGACTCATCGCTGGCACGGACGCCTTATACCAGGCAGGCGCGCGGCGGTGTCGCGGACGTCACCCGCCTTCCGGGCGCTGCGCGCCGCCCTCCGCCGGCTGCGGCGGCTGCGGCTCGCGCGCGCCCTCCGCCGGCTGCGGCTGCGGCTCGCGCGCGCCCTCCGCCGGCTGCGGCGGCTGCGGCTCGCTCGCCCCCCCCGCCGGCGGCGGCGCCCCCCGCCCGCCCGCGTCGCGCTGCTGCAGCGCTCGCGCGGTGTCCTCGCGCCACTTCCGCTCGCGCTCGAGCTTCTCGCGCCGCCGCCGCTCGCGCTCGACCTCGTCGTAGATCGCCTCGGGGCGACGCGGCTGGTACCGGCCTGCCCCGGGCGCAGCGGCCTGCAGCGCCTCGACCTCAGGGCCCGCGGCGCCCTCGGCGTCCGGCTCGGCCGCCGGGGCCTCCGGCAGGGGCGCCGGCTCGGCGGGCGCTGCCGCGGCCGGCCGCCTGGCCACGGCGGCGGAGCGCGCCGCCTGGGCCGCGCGCCTCGCCACGCCCTTCGCCGCAGGCTGCGCGCCCATGCCGGCGTCGAGCGTGCGCGCCTGGACGAGCCAGACGCCGCCCAGCCCCGCGAACAGCCCGAGCACCGCGAGCGCGATCGCGAGCCGCCGGGGCCACGGCGACGGCCCGCGGCGCACCACCGTGAGCCGCTCCGTCTCGGCCGGCGTGACGCGCGGCGCCGCGTCGGTGCTGACACGCTGCGCCGCCCTGCGGCCGACCGGGATGGGCGTCTCCTCGTCCGAGGGCCGCTGCGCCGGCACCCTCGCGGCCGGATCGGACGACCGCCCGAGCGGGGTCACCGTGACGACCGGCGGGGGCGGCGTGCGGCTCGCCCGCAGCTGCTCACCGCCGTCCCACGACGCGCCCGCGTGCGAGACCAGCGTGACCTCGGAGTGGCTGCCTCTCCCGGGAGAGTCCCACTTGGCCGTCGTCTCGAGGTCGCGCATGAGATCGTCGGGCGACATCCGCGGCAGGTCGGCCAGCGTGTCGGCCTCCCACTCGTCGGCGCTCGGATCGGGGGCCGGCTTCGCCATGCGGACGGTCTCGTCTTCCGCCCGGAGCGCCTCCCACACGCGCTCGGCCGCGTCCTCCGAGCCCTCGCCCCCGAAGCGCGCGAGGGCGAACGCGAGCTTCGCGACGTCCGGGGGGCGCGCCTCCGGGTTCTTGTCGAGGCAGCGCAGCAAGAGCGCCCTCAGCTCGGCCGGCTCGACGTACGCGGGGACGGGCGTGGGCGGCTCGTTCAGGACCCTGGTGCAGACGTCGAGCTCGGTGGGCGCCTCGAACGGGCTCGCGCCGCAGAGGAGCGCGTAGGCGACAGCGCCGATCGACCAGATGTCGGCGCGCTCGTCGATGCCGCCCGCGGACCGCATCTGCTCGGGCGCCATGTAGAGCAGCGAGCCGCGCATGGCGCCCGAGGCGGCGTTCGGGCCCTCGCTCTCGACGCCGCAGGCGACGGCCGAGACGCCGAAGTCGAGCACCTTCACGCTCGGCGCACCGTCGCCGAAGCTGATGAACAGGTTCTCGGGCTTGATGTCGCGGTGGAGGAGCCCGGCCGCGTGCGCCTCGGCGACGGCCTCGCAGATCTGCAGGAGGTACTTCACCGCCTCCCTGACCCGGATCGGCCCGCGGCGCTGCAGGTAGCTCGCGAAGTCGGACCCCTCGAGGTACTCGCTCACGATGAACGGCGCGCCGCCGTCGACCCCGAGGTCGAGGACCCGCGCGACGTGCCGGCCCGAGAGGGCGCGCGCGGCGTGAGCCCCCCGGAGCAGCCGCTCGACGGCGTGCCGGTTCTGGGCGATCTTCGGATCAACGCGCTTGAGCGCGACGTGCCGGCCCGACTGGAGATCGATCGCGAGCTGGACGACGCCCACGCCGCCGGCGCCGATCCGGGTCTCCACCGCGTACCTGCCGGCGACGACCTCCTGCCTCCCCGGGCCGCCATCGGCCGCCCGCGGCGCGTCGTTCCGCTCCGGTGCGGCCGCGCGATCCTCTGCTCTGGGCTTCAGCGACGTCAACGCACTGCCTCGATGTGTGTCCCGCGAGCTCCGCGGGTGGAGTCGAACCTGTCCTCTGAATAGCAGATTCAGAATGCTGCTATCGCGTCCATGACGTGTCGTCTAGCGACACATCCGCACGGGAGTGTCCTTTCTGTGCTGGCCGGCCAGCTGGCCGGCCGGCCACGCGGCCCCATGCAGCCACACAGCCATGCCCGGCCGTGCAGCGCCCATGCGCGCTCCTCGCGATCCCGCCGCGATCCCGCCATGCCCGGCCGCGCAGCGCTCATGCGTCTGTCGCTGGCCGCTCCAGCCGTCCCCGACCTTGCAGGCATGAGCGTCGCTGGCAGCCTCCAGCCGTCCCCGACCTTGCAGGCATGAGCGTCGCTGGCAGCCTCCAGCCGTCCCCGGCCGTGCGGCCTGCTGCCATGCGCCGTCCGCGCCGTGCAGCCATGGTCGCCTCGCCGTCTGGCCGCGGCCGTCCACACGGCTCACGGTGGGAGCCCCAACAGGAGCGCTACCACGTAGTCGATGCCGCTCATGACCAGGACGATCGCCGACGTCGACGCCGCGCCGAGGCCGAGCGCCTTCGGCGCGCTCCAGCGTCGTGTCCGGCGCGCGGCCAGCCGCCCGCGCTGGACGTCGCGCGTGACCCAGCACCACCCGAGCATGGACAGCGGGCCGAACGCGTAGAGGGCTGCGCCCCATGTCGCTCCGTTCCAGCAGGCATTGCGCTGCTCCGGCGTGTCCGGCGTGAGCCGCCGGCGGTCCCAGAGCTGGAGCGCGAGCGGCAGCGCGATTCCGAGCACCATCTGGATCGCGAGGCGGAGAGCGCTCATGTCGCGCGCCGAGCTCCCGCGCGCCAGACCCGCTCAGGCGGCGCCGGACACGCGCTGTCCACTGGAGCACGCCGCAGCGCGTCGCGGCAGAGCTCGGGTGAGCGACGCGCCGCACGTCTTCGCTGTCCTTCCGCGTCCGCGCCGAGGAAAGCGCCGCGAAAATCGCCCAGCGGCCTTCTCGTTGCCGACGGGGATTGATACGAACGAGGGATGACAACGACTGAGGCAGGGGACATCAGGAACGTTGCAATCATCGGACACAAGGGGGCTGGGAAGACATCGCTTGCCGAGGCGCTGCTGTACGTCACCAAGGCGACAGGCAAGCTCGGCAAGGTGGACGACAGATCGAGTGTCCTCGACGATACCGCCGAGGAAAAAGAGCACGTTTGCTCGTTCGAGGCGAGCGTCGCGCACCTCTCCTGGGGAGGGAAGAAGATCAACCTCGTCGACACGCCGGGAGAGGGGAGCTTCCTCGCCGAGACGCGGCTCGCCCTCGCGGCGGTCGACGCCGCCATCCTCGTCGTGAGCGGCAAGGACGGCGTGCAGCCGATCACCGAGCGCGTCTTCGGCTGGGTGAAGGAGGCGAAGCTGCCGTGCCTGATCGTCGTCACGAAGGTCGACGCCGAGAACGCGCGGCCCGACGAGGTGCTCGCCGACGTCCGCGCGCGCCTCAAGGCGCCTGTCGCGGTGATGGAGGAGCACATCGGCGAGGGGCTCCAGTACCGCGGGGTCGTCGCGCTCCGGACGAAGAAGGCGTGGCTCGACAAGCCCGAGGCCCCCGCCGCCGCGGCGGGATCTCCGGCGCCAGCCGACGTCGCCGGCGCCGTCGAGAGGGCCCGGGGCAAGCTCGTCGATGACGTCGCCGGCAGCGACGACGACCTCACCGAGCGGTACCTGACCGAGGGCGATCTCACGCAGGAGCAGCTCGACCAGGGGCTCCGCGCCGCGGTCCGCCGGGGGGCGCTCGTCCCGGTGGTTTTCGCCTCCGGGGTCCGCCCGAGCGGCGTCGCCGCGCTGCTCGACGCCATCGTCGAGCTCCTGCCGCCGCCCGCCGAGCGCCCGGCGTGGAGCGGCGTCGTCCCGAGCAGCAAGCCCGGCGCCGCGCCGCAGCCGGCCGAGCGGCCGGCGGCGGCGGACGCGCCGGCGGCGGCGTTCGTCTTCAAGACGTCGATCGATCCGCACGCCGGCCGCACGTCGTTCGCGCGCGTGCTCTCCGGCGTGCTCCGGCCCGACGCCGCGCTGCTCAACGCGAGCACCGGCGTCGCGGAGCGCCTCGGCAAGATCCACGTCGTGGTCGGCAAGGACCACAAGGCCGTGGACGAGGCGCGGGCCGGGGACATCGTCGCGCTGCACAAGCTGAAGGCCACGCTGAGCGGGCACACGATCTGCGACGAGAAGCAGCCGTTCCTGCTCGGCGCGCCGGAGCTGCCGCCGGCGCTCTTCTCGCGCGGCGTGCGGTTCGACGCGAAGGGCGGCGAGGACAAGGTCGGCAACGCGCTCCACCGGCTGACCGAGGAGGACCCGGGGCTCACCGTGCACCAGGACGCGTCGACCCGCGAGCTCGTCGTCTCGGGCCTCGGCGCCCTGCACCTCGAGATCACGGTGGAGCGCATCCGCCGGCGCGTCGGGATCGACTGCCGGCTCGGCCCGCCGCACATCGCGTACAAGGAGACGATCACGCGGAGGGCCGCGGGCGTCGAGGGCAAGCACAAGAAGCAGACCGGCGGCCACGGCCAGTTCGGCGTCTGTTACATCGACATGGAGCCCTTGCCGCGCGGCGGCGGCTTCGCCTTCGAGGACGCTGTCGTGGGCGGCGCGGTGCCGCGGCAGTTCATCCCCTCGGTCGAGAAGGGCATCGTCAAGGCGATGTCGAAGGGCGTCCTCGCCGGCTACCCGATGGTCGACGTCAAGGTGCGGCTCATCGACGGCAAGTACCACGACGTCGACTCGTCGGACGCGGCCTTCCAGATGGCGGGCAGCAAGGCCTTCAAGGCCGCCGCGGCGCAGTGCGCGCCGGTGCTGCTCGAGCCGATCGTGCGGCTCTCGGTGACGGTGCCGAGCGCCGCGATGGGCGACATCATCGGCGACATCAACAGCCGCCGCGGGAGGATCATCGGCACGGACTCGGTCGAGGGCCAGACGATCGTGAGCGCGTTCGTCCCCCTCGCCGAGGTGCTCGAGTACGAGTCGAAGCTGAAGAGCATGACCCAGGGCAAAGGCACGTTCACGATGAGCGTCGAGCACCTGGAGATCTGCCCGCCCGTGGTGCAGGACAAGGTGATGAAGGAGAGCGGCTTCAAGGCCGAAGCCGACGAGGACTGACGCCGCGCCTCGCGGCCCGTCCCCCCGGCCCCGCGGCGGCGGGCCGCGTCGCGGGCGCGTCTCGGGCGGCCGGGCCGCCCGGCTACGGATGGATGTGGACGATCGTCCCCTCCCCCGTGGCCTTCCCGGTGCTCACGCCGTGCCACCCCTCGGGCACCGGCGGGTCGGTCCAGAGGAACACCCGGCGCGCGTCGATCGGCGACAGGTTGATGCACCCGTGGCTGCGCGGCTTGCCGTAGTCGTCGTGCCACGGCGCCGCGTGGATGGCGTAGCCGGCCTCGAAGTACTGCACCCACGGCACGTCGCGGAGCTCGAACTTGTTGTCGACCTCGTGCGCGTCCATCGTCGTCGTGACGTGCTTGTCGCGGATCCGGAACGTCCCGCGCACCGTGGAGAAGGTCTTCCTGGGGTCGCCGAGCCCGTCGCGGCCCGTCGCCGCCGCCGTCGCGTAGACGGGCTTCTTGCCCTCGTAGAGGATGAGCGTCTGGCTGAGGATCGAGATGTCGATCCACTTCACGTTCCCCTGCGCGAACGACGGCAGCTCCGAGGGCTTGACCGCGATGGCGACGTCGGAGTCGCGCACCCACGTCCCGTCCTTCGCCTCGACGAGGCGCGCGCCGCCGACCTTCTTCGAGCGCCCCGTGAGCTGCACGGCGGTGTGCCAGGGCAGCTCGCCCGCCTTCTCCATCTCGCCGCCCGAGATGTCGTAGCGCCTCGCGTCCTGCCGGTGCACGAACGCGAGCGGCAGCTCCCAGCCCTTGGTCATGTCGACGCCGTGGAAGGTCGAGCCGCGCGCGGGCTTGAGCTTCGAGGTCGGCACGAGCCGCGCGTCGGTGGTCAGCGCGAAGCGCCGCCCGCCGTCGCCCATGAAGGTGTCGATCAGCGCGAGCCCCGCCTTGCGCGCGATCCGGTTCGTGATGATCGCGTAGCCCGGGACCTTGAACGACGAGATGTTCGGGAGCTGCCGCCCGCCCTTGAAGAACCAGGGGATCTCGTCGCTGCCGTTGCCGCCGAAGAGCTCGCTGTCGCCGAGCTCGGGCGGCTCGGCGGGCGGGTCGCCGACGGCGTTGCCCAGCGCGTCGAGGGGGACGTCGTTGGCGCCGACCTTGACCTCGTCCCACTTCTTCTTGAGCTTCTTGTAGCTGCGGAGGTGCCGCTCCAGGCTCATCTCGTACTGGAGCTGCTCCTTCATGGCGGGCATCCGGTAGTAGTTCGGCGCGATCGCCCTGACGAACGCGTACGGGTACGGCATCGGCCTGGACAGGTCGGGCCGCCGCGTGAGCGCGCGGAGGATCGGGTGCTGCATGTCGATCGTCGCGTCGCCGTCCGCGCACATGAACCCGGCGGGCAGCACGCGGAAGTAGCCGCCCTGGCAGTCGTCGAACGAGACGGGCTTCTCCCCGCGGGGCGCCGTCCCGCCCGCGCGGAGGTAGCCGAGCTTCGGCGAGCGGCGGTCGGCCTTCTCGTAGATGGGCGCGACCATCTGCACGGCCCCGATGCGGGGCCCGTCCACGCGCGGGAAGGTGGCCGGGTCGTTCTCGGACGTCGTCTGGGCCGCGCCAGCGGAGAGGCTGATGATGCCCTCGGGCGTGGCGTTCTCCCCGCTGCTGCAGGCCGGCAGGACCGGCGAGGCGAGGGCGGCGACAGCCAGGACGAGCGGGAGGGAGCCGCACGCGGGGGCCGGGATCGCAGAGCTTCGCTGTCGGGCATCCATGGCCTGGGGATGCCGGACAGACGGTCCGGTGGCCAAGTTTTGGCCGTCGCCGCGGCCGCGCGGGGCGGGCAGGGCGACGCCGCGCGGCCCCCCCCCCCCCCGGATGGGACACGGCGCCGCGCGATCTGGTGCGGGGAGCCTCCGCGGGGGCAGCTGGGCGATCAACGACGGCGACGAGCGACGAGCGACGAGCGACGAGCGACGACAACAGTGCGCGATGGTGCTGGAATGGGGTTGCGCTGGAGCCCGGCCTTGGGTAGGTTCGGGGCCCTCGCGAAACCCCGCGAGAGTGCGCCACTAGCTCAGCTGGATAGAGCGTCGGCCTCCGGAGCCGAAGGCCAGTGGTTCGAATCCACTGTGGCGCGCAGGGTTCTCGTCGACCTGTCTGCGAGAGCGTGCGGCCTTTGACGTGGGCGGCCCGGCGAACCGGGCAACCGTCGGGCGAACCTGGCGCCCGTGACGGCAGGGTCAAGCCGGGGCCGCGCCCGGAAAGACCCGCGGAGGAGCTGGACCGGACACAGCGGGAGGGTGCCCCCTCGGGCTCGCTATCCCCTGGTGAGCACCATCTCGGTCGACACGAAGGGCCGCGGCGGCAGGTCCGCGCGGCGCTGGAACCCGAACCGCGCGTAGAACGTGTGCGCGTCCTGGGTGCCGAGGTGGACGTGGAGCGCGCCGCGGACCGCCGGGTGATCGAGCAGCAGGCGCACCACCGCCTCGCCCACGCCGAGGCCGCGCAGCGACGGGGCGACCATCACGTCGAACATCCACGCGCGCTTGCTCCCGTCGCTGATCGCCCGCGCCGTCGCCACGAGCCGGCCCGCGCCGTCGCGCGCGCCCACCCACGCCGGCGAGCCGAGCTGCGCGCGCGCGAGCGCCCCGCGCGACACGCCCTGGTTCCAGTAGGCGCCCTCCAGCAGATCCACGGCCGCGTCCACGTCGCGCGGCCCGAGCGCGCACGCGAGCGCGCACCCCGCCGGCGCGCTCAGGAACGCGGGCACCGGCGTGTCGGGGCACGCCGCGCGGAGGGCCTCGATCGCCGCAGGGTCCCCGGGCAGACCCCGCTCCCAGAGCCTCGCGAGGAGCCGCGCCCGCTCCTCGGGCGCGCGGTTCTGCGCGAGCTTCGCCTTGCCGTCGATCCGCTCGAGCGGGACCGCGAGCACGAGGATCCCCGCGATCGCCTTGCGGTAGAGCGGGCTCGCGGCGTCGAGCGGCGCGTACCCGCCCTCGGGCTGGTACTTCCGCATCAGGGCCTCGAGCACCTCGGCCTTGCGCTCCGGGTCGTCCACGCGCTCGATCACCCCGCGCGCCTGCGCGCTCCGGTAGAGCGTCGTCGCCGGGCAAGCCCGCTCCGGATCGGTGAAATAGCTCGGGATCGACGCGACGATCTCCTCGCACGAGACGACCGCGGGCCGGCCCACGATCTCGGTCTTCTCGCCCGCGGGCGCGCCGTGGAACGCGATCGCCCCGCGCACGAGCGCCCCGTGCACCGTCCGCAGCAGGGGCTCGCCCTCCGCGGTCGTCGAGGCCACGTGCACCACCGGCGCGCGCGCGATGAGCGCCTCGGCCTCGGCCCGATCCATCCGGAAGATCCCTCTGCGCATGGGCGGAGACTGCCGCGCGGCTGGTACGTCAAAAAGATCCGGATCGGATATTTCTGCTAGACCAGTCCGCGTGCCCTGGGAGCTCTCGCTCGCGGTCGATCCCGCCGCCCCGCAGCCGATCTTCCTGCAGATCGCGCGCGCCCTGTCCGACGACATCCGGCGCGGCCGGCTCCGCGCCGGCGCCGAGCTCCCGGGCAGCCGCGCGCTCGCGCGGTCGCTCTCGGTCCACCGCAACACCGTGCTCGCCGCGTACCGCGAGCTCGCCGCCGAGGGCTGGATCGAGGCGAGCGCCGCGCGCGGCACCTTCGTCGCGGCGGAGCTGCCGGCGCCTTCGCCCCGCCGCTTCGCCCGGCGCGCCGCCGCCCGGGCCGAGGTGCCGGCGAAGCTCGGCTTCGACCTCGGCGCGACCTCCCTCCGGCACATGCCGCTCGTCCCGCCGGACACGCTGCGGATGAGCGGCGGCCTGCCCGACATGCGCCTCGTCCCGACGGCGGAGCTCGCGCGGGCCTACCGCCGCGCGCTCCGCGCCGAGCCGAAGCGGCTGCTCGACTACGCCGATCCGCGCGGCCACGAGCGCCTCCGCGCCGCCCTCGCCGCGATGCTCTCGGCGGTGCGCGGCCTCGCCGCCGGCCCGGCATCGGTCCTCGTCACGCGCGGCAGCCAGATGGCGATCGACCTCGTCGCGCGCGCGCTGCTCGCGCCGGGCGACGCCGTCGCCGTCGAGTCCTACGGCTACCGCCCCGCCTGGGAGGCGCTCCGCCTCGCCGGCGCGCGGCTCGTCCCGGTGCCGGTCGACGCCGCGGGCATCTCGGTCGACGCGCTCGCGGAGCTCGCCGATCGCGAGCGCCTCCGCGCCGTCTACGTCACCCCGCACCACCAGTACCCCACGACCGCGGTGCTCGCGCCGGGCAGGCGCGTCGCGCTCCTCGAGCTCTGCCGGCGCCGCCGGATCGCGCTCATCGAGGACGACTACGATCACGAGTTTCACTACGACGGCCGCCCGGTGCTGCCGCTCGCCAGCGCGGACACGGCCGGCGTGGTCGTCTACGTCGGCACCCTGTCGAAGATCCTCGCCCCCGGGCTCCGGCTCGGCTTCGTCGTCGCGCCCGAGCCCCTGATCGAGCGGCTCTCCCTGCACCGCACCTTCGTCGACCGGCAGGGCGACCACGCGGTGGAGCGCGCCGTCGCCGAGCTGCTCGAGGACGGCGAGGTGCAGCGCCACGCGCAGCGCGCCCGGCGCGCGTACAGGGCGCGGCGCGACCTCCTCGTGGAGGCGCTGCGCGCGCGGCTCGGCGGCGCGCTCGACTTTCGCGTGCCCGCCGGCGGCATGGCCCTGTGGGCCAGGGTGGACGCCGCCATCGACGCGGACGCGTGGGCGGAGCGCTCGCTCGAGCGCAAGGTGGCGTTCTCGCCGGGGCGGCGGTACGCGTTCGACGGCAGGAAGCGCCCCTTCCTGCGGCTCGGCTTCGCGGCGCTGGACGAAGAAGAGATCCGCGACGCGGTGGAGAGGATGGCCAGAGCGCTCTGAGCGGCGAGGCCGGCGCCCCGCCTGCCTCCACGGCCTCCCGCCCGCGGAGGAGCGCGCGCAGGCGGCAGCCAGGAGATCCCCTGTCTGCGCGTCCGGCGGCGGCGCCTGTTCCTCGGGACGGAGGCACCTCGACAAAACGTCGCTATCTCCCTGTCTCCCCGGGTAGCCCTGCCCTATGCAGCACGGGCGAACCGAAGGGATGCGAAGAAACAGATGAAGACAGAAGTCGTGACCGCGCTCGGCCTCGTCGCGGCGAGCCTCACCACGATCTCTTTTTTACCGCAGGTGCTCCGCGCGCTCCGCACGCACGACACGAGCTCGATCTCCGTCGGCATGTACGCGACCTTCGTCACCGGCGTGGGCCTGTGGCTCATTTACGGCGTGCTCACCGGGGACATGCCCGTCATCATCGCCAACGCGATCACGTTCGTGCTCTCGGGCATGGTGTTCATCCTCAAGCTCCGATACGGCTGAGCCGCCCTCCTCCGTCGCCGGACGGCGACCCAGCCCACCACGCCTGCGCCGAGGCCAACACCGCTCGGCCGCCCCCGGTCACCAGCGAGGCCTCTCCCACCGATTCCGCTGAAACCGATATTTTTCAACCTTGCTTGACAGGACATTTCGCACGTCCTAGTACCTCGCCAGTCCGAGGCAGCAGACGAGGGCGCAGCTCCTCCAGCGAACCACGTCGGGCATTGCGCGCCTGGGGCAGGGGTCGGATCTGCGTCGAGATCGCCGCGTGCCATGGACTTCCTTTATCCGGAGAGGTTGATTCATGAGACGATTCGACGGACTGGGTGTTTTGCTCGCGCTCGCGGCGTCGGGCTGTGCGGTGTCCACGGAGATGGAGCTCGCGGGGGCCGGGGCAGCCGAGGGCGCGCCAGCGCCGGAGTTGGTGAGCGCGGCCGCCGAGGAGCTCGGCCCATCGCCCCAGGGCGCGGCGGCCTGCGGCGCGGCGTGGGTCGGCGACGGCGGCTGCGCGCCCGACATCCCTGCTCCGATCGCCGAGGAGGGGGAGAGCTGCGGTGGCTTCACCCGCGGCCCCGCGCCCGTGTGCGCCGCGGGGCTTTATTGCAGCTACACGCTCGAGGACGTGTGCGGCTGGGCGGACGCATCGGGCCTCTGCGCGGAGCGACCTGCGTCCTGCGCGGAGGTCTACACGCCCGTCTGCGGCTGCAACAACCGGACTTATGCGAACGCCTGTAAGGCCGCGATGGACGGCGCCGCCGTCTACGCGCACGGCGAGTGCGAGGCCGCGCCGCAGGAGGAATGATCAAGCACCCTCCCCGAGCGCAGAGAGCACCCCTCCCCCTCGAGAAGAGCACCGTCTGGAGCGTCGATCAGCTTGAAATGCCCGTGAATGAAGAGATTTAAACCACAGAGGGTACAGAGGACACAGAGGAACAACCAAAAAACTCTGTGCCCTCTGTGCCCTCTGTGCCTCTGCGTTCATTTTCTCGGGGTTTCAACCGCTTCGGTGTCCTGGCTGTCCCCGGCAGACAGCGTGTGTCCCTGGGCCCCCGCCGCCGCGACGCGCTGCGCCCGCGCTGGAGGTTGACGGATGGTTCACGGGCGATTGACGCATACGACACGACGCAAAGCCGTGCTGGCTTGACCGCGCTCGCGCCCGCTCTCACCCTCCATCGCAAGGGGGATCACAATGAATGGCGCGGTGCTCTACGACCTCGCGATGCGGCTCCCGCTCGCCTTCCTGATGCTCTATAACGCCCTGTTCATCGGGCGTGAACTCCACGCTCACCTGTTTCTCTGGCGCGGGCCCACCGGGCTCACGTACGGGACGACGCTGGCGGCGCTCCTCGCCACCGAGGCCTATCTGCTGCTGGTCGCGGCGCTCACGCTGGTGCGCCTCCGCCCGCTGCGCAAGCTGAAGGGCATCGTGCCTCGCGTCACCGCGCTCGCCGCCGGCCTCCTCCCGGCGAGCCTGGCGTGGCTGCCGAAGGTCCCGCCGTCGCCCGGGCGCCAGATGGCGGGCACGCTGCTCATCGTCATGGGGATGGCGCTCGCGGTGATCAGCATCGGCTGGCTGGGCAAATCGTTCAGCGTCATGCCCGAGGCGCGCCGCCTCGTCACGGGCGGCCCGTACCGGCTCGTGCGCCATCCGGTCTACCTCGCCGCGATGATCCAGGGCGCCGGGCTGGTCCTGCTCTATCCGTCGATCGCCGCGCTCCTGATCTACACGACAGAGCTGGCCTTGCAGGTCATCCGCATGGGGTACGAGGAGCGCGTGCTGCGCGAGACGTTTCCCGAATACGACGACTATGCGCGCCAGACCTCCGCGCGGCTCGTCCCCCGCGTCTACTGACGCCGCACGTCGCACGACGCCGCTCATCGCACGTCGCACGCCGCTCATCGCACGTCGCACGTCGCACGTCGCACGTCGCACGTCGCACGTCGCACGTCGCATTTCGCGCTCACCTCACCGCGCGAGCCAGACGAACCGGACACCGCGCCTCCAGCGTTGCGCGACAAAATGCCACGTGTGTAGCAAGGGCGCCCCCGGGCGGACTCTGCTGCTCACTCGGACGGGTTCATCACGCGGCCGACGAACAGGACCGCGCCGGTCTCGATGTCCCGGATGAAGAAGAGGAACGGACGGTCGAAGCGGATGGTGGCCGGCTCGGACGCCGATGTCTCGCCGATGACCACCGCCGTCGCCGCCGCCGCCTCGGTGCCCGCCTCGTCCACGGAGACGAAGGCCTTGTGGAGCACGTCGCTGATGAAGAGCCCGCCCTGCCCGTCGATGCCCGAGAAGTCAGCGCGGCCGGTGAAGGCGATGGGCATCCCCAGCTCCACGAGCTGCTGGACGAGGTCCAGGGTCGACTCGAACTTGAACTTCGGCAGCGTCATCGTGACGCTGCGCGTCCCGAGCGAGCCGATCACCCCCTCGAGGCGCTCCCGATCGAGGCCTGCCTCGAGCTCCCCGCCCTCCGCCGGGAGCACGAGCACCATCGACAGCTCGCCCCCATCATAGGGCAACTCCAGCGCCTCGTAGCCGTCGCCCTCGCCATAACCGACCTGCGCGCTGCCGTTCATCATCGGCACGGAGACCGCGGTGCCGTCCCCCAGGGTAAAGTCGCCGGGGGCCGTGTCCTCCTCGTCGAAGGGGAGCTGCCAGGCTGCGTTGAAGTAAACGGCGTTCGTCAGCACCAGCCGGGTCGCGGGCTGGATGGCGCCCTCGGGCAGGATGTCCTTGATCCGGTCCTCGGTGCGCTCGGCGACCCAGCCGTTGATGATCCCGCGCGCCTCGTCGGGCGCCTGCGCGAAATCGACGACGCGCAGCCCGGCCCCGTAGCTCTCGGCGAGCACGTCGAGGAACGACGGCGCGAACGATGAGCCGACCTGCCCCCAGAGCGCATTGGCCACCTTGAGCCGGAAGCCCTCGCCGTCCTTGCCCTCTGCGCCCTGGCCGCGGCGCGCGAGCGCCAGATCGAGCGCGTTGAACGCCGGGTGCAGCCGCTCCTGCGGCAGCGTGAAGCGGAGCGCGCCCGCCATCTCCGTCTCCGTCGCCCCGCGCGCGCCGGCGTACGTCATCGCCAGCGCGCTCGACACGCTGTACGGCGAATAGAAGAGGTTGCCCGGCGTGCCGGCGAGCTGCTGGTAGAGGGCGAGCGCGAAGTCCGTGTTGCCGCCGACGAGCTCCTTGAGGTCGGCCGCCGGCACGGCAGGATCGCTGATCCGCTGCTTGTCCGAGGCGACGACGCAGCCCGCCTTGCCCGGATCGCTGCACTCCGAGGGCTGCGGCTCGGGCTGCGGTTCGGCGCTGTCGGAGGCGCAACCCGCGAAGACCAGGGACAACGGCAACAGGACGGCGGAGATCGGAGGCCTACGCATGCCGCCCGGCAGAGCAGGGGACGTGCCGGAGCGCCGCGACAGGGCCGCGGCAAAGGAGCGGCGCCGCGCCGGCGCAGCGGTTGCGCTCGCTGGCGCCGCAGATCAGCGCGCCGTGATCGCGGGGGCCGGAGGCGGCCCACTGTGGCGCAAGCCAGCGGCGGTGCGTGCGCCGCGGGCGCGCATGGTAGACTGCGCCCGCCATGTGGAGAGACCGAGAGGCAGCCCTCGAGGAGGCGCGGCGCCCGTGATCGTCATCGTGATGGGCGTGAGCGGCGCCGGCAAGACGACGGTGGGGGTGCAGCTCGCGCGCGCGCTCGGGTGGGCGTTCGTCGACGCCGACGACCTGCACCCCGCCGCGAACATCGAGAAGATGCGCGCCGGCAAGCCGCTCGACGAGCAGGACCGGGCGCCGTGGATCGCCGCGCTCGTGGCGCGCATCCGCCAGCTCCTCGACGAGGGCCGCGGCGCCGTGATCGCCTGCTCGGCGCTCAAGGCGGCCCACCGCGCGCAGCTGCTCGTCGACCCCGCGCAGATGCGCCTCGTGCACCTGACCGGCGATCCCGCGCTGATCGCCGCGCGGCTCGCGACGCGGGCGCACCACTTCATGCCCCCCGGCCTCCTGCCGACGCAGCTCGCCGCGCTGGAGCCGCCCGAGGACGCCCTCCGCGTCGACGTGGGCGGGACCCCGGAGGAGATCGCCGCCACCGTCCGCCGCGCGCTCGGCCTGTGAGCCGGGCCCGCCCCGCGCGCCGGCGCCGCGCCGGATCGATCGGCGTGGCGCCGTAGGGGCGAGGCGCCGCGGGACGCCGCCGGACGCCGGAACGCCCGGGCGCCCGGGCGCGGTCAGTCCGACGCCGCCAGGCGGGTCACGAACAGCGCGCCCTGCTCGCTGGAGAAATGACCGCTGCCGAGCGCGATCGTGCCGCGGAACGACCCGGCCAGCACCGGCTGCGCCAGCGGGTCCACCTCCAGCCCGGCGACCTGGGCGTCCGCGCCGATGCGCTGCGTCCACCGCGCCTCTCCGCCCTCGGTCAGCCCGGCCGCCCACGCGCTGCACGACGCCGGATCGTCCGCCTCGCACAGCGAGTCGCCGGCCAGCACCACGGTGTCCTCGCTCGCCGCGACCCGGCGGGGGTTCTGCGCGTCGAAGCGCTTCACCCAGATCACGTCGCCGCCGTCGTCGAGCTTGGCGACGAACGGCCGCGGGCCGCCCGGCAGCGCGGGATCGCCGAAGACGCCGCTGCCGGAGAGCAGCGCCGCGCCGTCCGGATCCACGGCGATGTCGAACGCCATCTCGAGCTGATCCGAGGAGCCGCGGAACCGATGGTGCCACTCGACCTCTCCGTCCTCGTCCAGCTTGGTCACGGACGTGGCCGTGCCCCGCGCGTCCTGGCTCGCGAGGATCGCGTCGCCGTCCTCGTCGACCTCGATGCCGATCTCCTCGCTGTCAGCGCCGCTCGGCGGATAGCTGACCCACGCGAAGCGGCCCGAGGCGTCGAGCCGGACGACGAAGGCGCCGATCGACCGCCGCTCGATCCGCACGCCGGCGACCGTCGCGGCCCCCTCGAGCCTGCCGAGCACGAGCGCGCCGCCGTCTCTGTCCGCGGCGAGCGCGGTGCCGCTCAGGATCGCGTCCTCCTCGGGGGTGATCTGCGCTGCCCAGCGGGTGGCGCCCTCCGGGCCGAGCTTCGCGAGGAACAGGTCGGCGCCCCACGGCGACGCGGCCGTGAGCCGGCGCGCCCCGAGGTCGAGCGTACCGGAGAAGTCGCCGAGCACGAGCGTGTTGCCCCCGCTGCCCGCGGCGACGTCGATCGCGCCCTGGGCCGCGGCGTCGCCGAACCGCTTGCTCCAGATCAGATCGCCGCACGCGTCGAGCTTCGCGACGAAGGCGTCCGACGCGCCCGCGCTCACCAGCCGGGTGCCGCCGAAGGTCATCTCCCCCTCGAAGGAGCCGGCGAGCAGCGCGCGGCCCGTCTTGTCGAGCGTGAAGCCGCGCAGGGTCGCGCCGGCGCCAGGGAACTGCCGGCTGAACGGACGCCGCCGGCACCCCAGCTCGTACCGCTCGCCCCCGCCGGGCTCGCCCGCGGCGGACGCGCCCCCGCCGGGCTCGCCCGCGGCGGACGCGCCCCCGCCGGGCTCGCCCGCGGCGGACGCGCCCCCGCCCGGTCCGACCGCGGCGTCCTGACACACCCCCGCAGCGTCCGCTGCCCCCGTCCCGCACATCTCGGAAGGGGCTCTGTGCTCCGTGTTCGCCCCCACCGCCTCGACGCCGTCGCGCCCCGGCTCGCCCTGCAGCACGCCATCCGCGGGCCCGGAAGCACAACCAGCTCCCCAGCCAAGGACCCCGCAGAGCGCGCTGAACACCCCCAAGACAGACCGCATACCGCACTTCTCCTCTCCCGCGTCCGCGCGGGCAGGATGGAAACATTGCAGGATGTGGACCATGCACCGTCCCTCTCAAAGTTCTCCCCGTTACGCGCAATCCGGTTTTTCTCGATGCGTGCGAACTCATCTGGGAGAGGAGGGCGCGATCGGTTACAACCGCCTCATGCCCTCTTCACGCCGCCAATTCCTCTCGATCACCGCCGCGGCGGGCTCGATGGCTGCGCTCGGCTGCTCACCGGCGCCAAGGCTCAGCTCGCCCGCTCCAGCGCGCGGAGCGGGGAGCGGTCCGGCGCCCGCGCCCGGTCCTGTCGAGCCGCCCGCGAAGCAGCCGCCCGGGAAGTCCGGTGAGGGCAAAAAGACGCTCCTCGTCCTCGGTGGAACAGGCTTCCTCGGGCCCGCGGTGGTCGAGGCGGCGAAGGCGCGCGGCTACACCATCACCCTCTTCAACCGTGGCAAGACGCGGCCTCACCTCTTCCCTGATGTCGAGAAGCTGCACGGGGACCGGGATCCGGCCAAGGGCGACGGGCTCAAGGCCCTCGCCGGCCGCGCGTGGGACGCCGTCATCGACAACTCCGGCTATGTGCCGCGCGTCGTCAAGGCGTCGGCGGAGCTGCTCGCCCCCAGCGTGCGACAGTACGTCTTCATCTCGAGCCTGTCCGCGTACGCGAGCCACACGACCCCTGGCGCCGACGAGACGGCGCCTGTCGCGACGATGCCGGATCCAACCGTCGAGACAATGGGGAAGGACTTCGAGAACTACGGCCCGCTCAAGGCGCTCTGCGAGCAGGCCGCCGAGGTCGCCATGCCCGGCCGGGTCACGCAGGTTCGCCCCGGCTTCATCGTGGGTCCCGAGGACCCGACCGATCGATTCACGTACTGGCCTGTCCGCGTCGCCAGGGGCGGAGAGGTGCTCGCCCCGGGCACGCCGCTCGACCCGATCCAGATCATCGATGTTCGCGATCTGGCCGAGTGGCTCGTCACCCTCGTGGACACCCGGACGACAGGCGTCTTCAACGCCGCCGGGCCCGGCGAGCCGCTCACGATGGGCGGGCTGCTCGACGCATGCAAGGCCGCCTCGGGCGCAGACGCGCGCTTCACCTGGGTCAGCGCGAAGTTCCTCGAGAAGCCGCCCGGCGAGCCGGTCGACCTGCCGATCTGGGCGCCCGCAGAGGGCGAGACCAGGGCCTTTCACCTGCGCAGCGCCGAGCGCGCGCGCAAGGCAGGGCTCAAGTTCCGCCCCGTGCCGGAAACGGTGAAGGACACGCTGGCGTGGTGGAAAACACTGCCGCCCGAGCGGAATGCCAAGCCGCGGGCGGGGCTCTCGCCGGAGCGCGAGGCCGAGCTCCTCAAGGCCTGGCGAGCGCAGCAAAGGAAGACCGGGGCACTGCCACCGTAGCGCACCCCTGCCCACTTATTGTAGGATGCGGATGCACGACTCCGGCGGACGTCGCGCCGCTGGAGGAGCCCGCTGCCGCGGGCAACGCCCCTCCATGGTCCCCTACCCATCCACGATCACGAAGGAGCTCCCTGCGAGCCACGGGGCCATCGCGCGGACGCTCACGCCGCCTCCAGGCTCTCTGCAGGCGCCCCCGCGATCGCGCCGGAGATCGTGATGAAGCTCCTTTGCAAGCCAGCTGACGAGCGCTATCCAGGCGCGCAGGCGCTGAAGGTCGATGTCGACGCGTACCTGCGGCGCTGGGACGCGCGCGCGGGCACCGCCTCGTGGGACCTCGGCGCCCTCGCGGAGGCGCAGCTCCTCGACGACGGCGCCTCGAACGCGCAGCGCCCGCTCGACCGGCTGTCGCCTGCCGCGCGGCGGGCCGTGGCGCTCGGCGCCTGCATCGGCCACGAGCTCGACGCGGCCACGCTCTCGCAGCTCGCAGAGCAACCGCAGGCGGAGGTGACCGCGCTCCTCCGCGAGGCGGAGAGCGCCGGCATCCTCGCGCCGCAGCGCACCGACGATGCGCCCCAGCCCCTCGACGATGACGCGCTGCGGCTGCGCTTCCTGCACGACGGCGTGCACCAGGCCGCCTACGCCGCCCTTCCGGACGCGGAGCGGTGCGCGGTCCACCTGCGCCTCGGGCGCATGGCCGAGGCGCGCTCGCACCGCCAGCGCTCGGACGAGGCGCTCTTCGAGGCCACGCAGCACCTGAACCTCGGCGCGCCCCTGATCGTCGAGCCGCGCGAGCGCGCGGAGCTCGCCGCGATGAACCTCACGGCCGGCCTCAAGGCGAAGGAGCGAGGCGCGCCCCCCGCGGCGGCCGGCTTCTTCGAGGCCGGGATCTCGGCGCTGCCGGACGGGTGCTTCAGGCAGGACCACGAGCTCGCCTTCTCGCTGCACGCGGAGGCCGCCGAGTGCGCGTACCTCGGCGGTCAGCTCGAGCGCGCGGAGTCGCTGCTCGACGTGCTCGCGGCCGAGGCGCGCTCGGACCTGGAGCGCGCCCGGGCGCACGAGCTGCGCATCGCCGTGTGCACCACGCAGGGCCGGCTCGACCAGGCGCTGGCGCTCGGGAAGACGGCGCTCGCGATGCTCGGCGTCTATCTCCCCGAGGAGGGGCCGGCGCGGAAGGCGGCCGCGGACGCCGAGCTCGCGGCCGCGCGCGCCGCGCTCGGCACGCGCCGGCTCAAGGACCTGCTCGACGAGCCCGAGACGTCGGACGCCCGGACGCGCGCGGCGCTCCGGCTCCTCATGTCGCTGACGCTGCCCGCCGCGTCCGTGAGCCCGCCGCTCTGCACGTTCATCGCGGCCAGGCAGGTCAACCTGTCGCTGGAGCACGGGCACGGCGGCGCCTCCCCGTACGGCTACATGGCGTACGCCTGGGTCGCCGCGCGGACGTTCCGCCGCTACGACGAGGCCTACGAGCTCGGCGAGCTCGCGCTCGAGCTGAACGAGCGGTCCGGCCAGCACGAGCTCTCGTGCCGCCTCCGCCTCCTGCTCGGGGCGCACATCAGCGTCTTCACCAAGCACCTCCTCTCGAGCCTCGATCTCTTCAAGGAGGCCCAGGAGGCCGGGCTCCGGACGGGCGATCTCACCTACCTGGCGCAGGCGTGCGTCCACACGGCCCTGGTTCGCTTCGGGCTCGGCGACGAGTGCGAGGCGGTGCGGACCGAGGTCGACGGGTTCCTGTCGCTGGCGCGGCGCGCGCGGGAGGAGCTCGCCGTGGCGACGCTGACCAGCGTGCGCCGCGCGCTCGACGAGCTGATGAGCCCGGCGCGCGGCGGCGCGACGCTCGCGCCGGAGAGCGGCGCCGTCCACGGCGGGCTCGATGAAGAGAGGCTCGCGGCGCCGAGCTACAGCGCCGTCGCGTTCATCCACCATGCGCTGAAGCAGCAGCTCTGCTACCTGCACGAGGACTACGAGGGGGCGCTGCGGATGGGGTCGCTCGCCGAGGCGAAGATGCAGGGCGGGGTCGGCGATCACCTCGCGACCGAGGTCTTCTTCTACGGTTGCCTCGCGCAGCTCTCGCCGGCGCTGTCGCGCGGCCGGCAGCTGAGCGCGGCCTCGCTGCCCAGCTACCGCGACCGGCTCGCGGAGTGGGCCGAGCAGTGCCCGGACAACTACCGTCACAAGCACCTCCTCGTCCGCGCCGAGTCGGCGCGCGCCGCTGGCGAGGAGCTCGCCGCGATGAAGCTCTACGATCAGGCGATCGAGGTGGCGAAGGTGAACGGGTTCGTCCGGGACGAGGCGCTCGCCAGCGAGCTCTGCGCGAAGTTCCACCTGGCGAGCGGGAGGGAGCGGATCGCGCACGTCTACATGACGGACGCCCACGAGGGCTACGCGCGGTGGGGTGCCACGGCCAAGGTGCGACAGCTGTCGCGAAAGTACCCACACCTCGTGGCGCGCGTGGCGCTCCTCGGCCAGCAGAGCCGGCCGCCGGAGGCCTCGGCGCCGGCGAGCGTGGAGCGCTCCGGGTCGCTCGATGCGATGGCCGTGCTCCGCGCGTCGCGGGCGATCTGCGGGGAGCTCGTCCTCGAGCGGCTCTTCGAGCGGCTCCTCCGGGTCCTGCTGGAGAGCACGGGGGCGCGGCGCGCGGTGCTGCTCCTCGAGCGCGACGGCGCCCTGACCGTCGAGGCGGAGCGCACGATCGACCCCGAGGCGATCCGCATCGGGCCGGCGACGCCGCTCGACGCGGCGGCGGATGTCGCCGTGAGCGTCGTCCAGCACGTCGCGCAGACGCAGCAGCCGGTCGTCCTCGCCGGCGCCGCCGCGGACGATCGCTTCGCGGACGACCCCTACGTGGTCGAGGCGAACGGGCGCTCGCTCCTGTGCGTCGCCATGACGAACCAGGGTCGCCTGGCGGGCGTGCTCTACATGGAGGGCGACGCGGTCGCCGGCGCCTTCCGCGCCGGTCAGGTCGAGCTCTGCGGCCTCCTCGCCTCCCAGGCGGCGGTCGCCGTGCACAACGCGCTGCGCTACCGCGAGGCGCAAGAGACCTCGGGCGAGCTCCGGCGCTCCAACGAGGCGCTCGAGGCAGAGGTCGTCAGGCTCAACGAGGAGCTGCGCCGGGCGAGGGGCGAGACGCCGAGCACCTAGAGCAACAAACGAGTTGAAACCACGAGAAAAAGCAGAAATTTCACAGGGAGGCGGGGAGGCGGGGAGCGAGAGACGGCAGGAGAAAGAACTTCATTTTTTTCTTCCTCCCCGCCTCCCCGCCTCCCTGTGAAATTTCTCCGGGTCTCAACGTGATCGATGTTCTAGCGCGCTTCGAGGGGAAGAAGCTGAAGCGCCACGCGGCTGCGCGGCTCAGGGCGCCTGGGGCGGCGGTTCCGCGAAAGAGAGAGAATTGAACCGCCAAGGACGCCAAGAGAGAAGAGCTCGAAAGAGAGCTCTGCGTCATCTTGGTGGTTCCGGTAGGTTCGGTGGATTGATCCGAACCATGCCGAACGCGCTGGAGCACCGCGCTGGAGCGATACGAAGCGGGCGCGCTGCAATGCGAAGAGAGCGTATCGAAATGCGAAATGGGCGCGCCACTGCGCGAAAGCGGCGTGGCAGCGAAGCACAGCGCAACAGCGCAACAGCGCAACAGCGCACACGTCACCTGACGTATTGTCCGTCCTGACCGATTCGAGCCGGCGGCGACGGATAACGAGCTGAGTTGAACGAGCTCGGGACCTCACGGGAAGGAGGGGAGGCGCGACAGCATCTCCCGTCTCCCCCCTCCCTTGATCCCTCACGAGCTCAGGAAAGCGCCCTTCCCCCGCCACCCGTACTGCGGGTCTGGAGAGGCCTCTGACAGGGCCTCTAACAGGGGAAGAGCACTAACGACGAGCTCGTCTCAGGCGCCGCCCGCGCCGCCGGCGCCGCCACCAGCGCCGCCCTCACCGCCGCCAGCGCCGCCCTCACCGCCGCCAGCGCCGCCCTCACCGCCGCCAGCGCCGCCCTCACCGCCGCCAGCGCCGCCCTCGCCACCGCCAGCGCCGCCATCACCGCCGGTGCCGGTGCCGGTGCCGGACGCCGAGCTGGTCGTGCTGCTGGTGGTGGTGGTGGAGGTCGTGTCCTCACCATCATCGCCGCATCCGGCGCCGATCATCATGACGGTCGCGCCAAGCAGCAGCGCGCTTGCAAAGATGCTCTTAGAAGCGTTCATGTATCGTTCTCTCCGTTGGGTTGTTCCCCCCCCAAAGAATGGCTCGGTACAGCCCCGCACCGACCACTGCCCCACAGCCCGGCGGTTCACTCCACGCCGACAGCTGCGTAAAAATGTGCGCTCGCGAGCCACACGAGCGCGCCATGCGCAGTGGTTCGGTTACAGTATCGTGGTGATTCCGTTATTGTGGATGATAGGCCACCATACTGGATTACGCAAGCTTTTTGTCTCACTGCATCATCGTTGCATGTGGGTGGTCCACCGCGAGCGACCGCTGGTCAAGCACATTCGCCGACGCCACGGGATGCGCGTGGACGCGAGAAACGACGGTGCTTGACAGGGCATCCGTTATAACGGATAAACCTCCAGAGGTGAAGCCCCATGAACCAGAGCATTGCTCGCGTGATCGATCTGGAGGAGTACCGCCGCCGCCGCGCGCTGCGCGACCAGAGCCGCGCTGTTCCGCGGATGAGCGTCGTCTGGCTCCCGATCTGGGGTTGGATCCCGGTCTGGTCATGAGGGCACGTTGCTGACCGGTGGAGACCAGGTGCAAGTCCCAGGCCTGAGGCTCGCCTGGCGCGAGTCCCCGGCGCTGCGCTCGCCTTCGCGCGGATGAGGCCGCGGGGAGCTATGAACCCAGGCGCCGGCGCCTGACAACGCTGTCATGCTCGCTCACCAGCAGCGATGAGGCGGGCACGGGGCCGCTGAGCCGATGCGCCGCGGACGACGCGGACGACGGAGACGACGGAGACGACGGAGACGACGGAGACACGTCGCGGAGGGCGGAGAGCCCATTGCGCCCCTCGTCCAGGAGCGCCCTTATCCCTCCTCGCGCGCGCGAGGGCGCCCGGGAGAAACTCGATATTGGTGGCGACCGAGCGCGACCGAGCGCGGCCGATCGCGACCGATCGCGGTCGGGCTCGCTCAGGCGGGATGAGCGCGCGAGACGGCGCGCCAGCGCGCTCCAGGAAAAGGAAAACAACGCTCCTTCACCCGACGGCCCTCCGTTCGCCCCCCGGGCACCAGCGGGGTCGAGCGCCCGTGAGCCCTCCTCTCCCGCCGGCTCTCGCCTCGGCCGTCACGGGTTGATCTCCTCGCTCGAGCCTCGATCACGGGCGCTGGAGAGCTCGCCGGCGCGCGCCCTCGCCGCGAGGCTCGCCACGGCGGCCACGAGCGCGGCGGGCTCGATCGGCTTCGTGGCGTGCATGTGGAAGCCGGCCTCGAGCGCGCGCCTCTGGTCCTCCTTGCGGGCGTAGGCGGTCAGCGCGAGCGCGGGCAGATCGCCGCCGGCGTGCGGCGGGCGCTGCCGGATGGTGCGGATGAGCTCGTACCCGTCCTCGCCCGGCATGGCGATGTCGCTCACGAGCACGTGCGGTCGAGCCGCGACGAACGCCGCGAGCGCCTCGCTGGCCGACGCCACGGCGGTCACCTCGGCCCGATGCTGCGACAGCACCTCCTGGAGGAGCTCCCTCGCGTCCGCGTCATCCTCGACGAGCAGGACGTGGAGCCCGCCGAGATCGGACGTGGCCTCGGAGGCGGCCAGCGCGCGCGAGCGCGCCTCCCTCAGCGGCGAGGCCAGCTGGCTGCGCTCGGCCCCGAGCAGCGGGAGCCGGACCACGAACGTCGACCCCTTCTGCAGCCCCTGGCTCTCCGCCATGACCGAGCCGCCGTGGGCCTCGACGATGTGGCGCACGAGCGACAGCCCGATGCCGAGGCCCGCGTGCGACCTGCGGCTCGTGCTGTCCGCCTGGCGGAAGCGCTCGAAGACGAAGGGCAGGAAATCCGGCGCGATCCCCTCGCCCGTGTCGCGCACCGTGAGCTCCGCGTGGGCGCCGGCGCGACGGAGGGAGACGAGGATGTGGTCCCCGGGGCGCGTGAACTTGAGCGCGTTGGACATGAGGTTCGAGACGACCTGCTGCAGGCGGTCCGCGTCGCCGTTCACCTCGAGCGCGGGGTCGAGCGAGACGTCGATCGTGAGCCGCTTCGCCTCAGCCGCCGGGCGGATCGCGTCGATGGCGACCTCCACGACGGACGCGAGCGACATCGGCGCCGCGCTGATGCGCAGCTTGCCCGTCGCCACCCGGGAGACGTCGAGCAGATCCTCGATGAGCTTCGTCTGCGCGGCCACGTTGCGCTCGATGACCTCGAGGCCGTGGGACACGCGCTGCTCGTCGAACGGCTCGCTGCGCAGCAGGTGTGTCCAGCCGAGGATCGCGTTGAGCGGGCTGCGCAGCTCGTGGGAGAGCGTGGCGAGGAACTCGTCCTTCATGCGGTTCGCCTCACGCGCCTCGGCGTGGACGCAGTTCTGGATGGCGATCGACGCGAGCTGCGCGAGCTGCACGAGGACGGTCTCGTCGTCGTCCGAGAACTCGCCGTCGTGCCGGTCCGAGAGCTGGATGCACCCGATGTTCTGGCCGTCCGCGGCCGTGAGGGGCACGGCGAGGTACCCGCGCGGCGCCGGCATGTTCCCGCAGTCGTCCAGCCACTCCGGGTGCTGCGAGAGCTCTCGCTGCGTCATCCGGAGCGGCCGGTTCCTGCCGCACACGAACGCGGACAGCCGGCCGGCGATGGGAGGAGGCGACTCCTGCTGGAACGTGGCGTACCGCTCCGAGAGCGACACGGCGGTCCGCGCCCGCTCGCCCGGCTGCTTCTCGATCTTCACGACCGTCATGGCCTGGTGGGCGCCGGTGACGTCGCGCGCCGCCTCCGTGATCGCGGCGACCATGGCGTCGAGCGACAGGGCCGAGTTGATCGTGAGCGCGGCGCGGTTGAGCCGCTGGAGCTGCTCCGCGTGCGCGCGCAGCGACTCCGCCTGGAGCCGGATCTGCTGCGTCTTCTTGAAGAGATCGACGAAGACAGACACCTTGGTGCGGAGGACCTCGGGGGCGAACGGGGTCATGATGTAGTCCACGGCTCCGAGCGAATAGCTGCGCTCGACATAGACGCGATCGGTGTGCGCCGTCAGGAAGATGATCGGCGTGTGCCGCGTGCTCCTCCGCTGGCGGACGAGCGTCGCGGTCTCGAAGCCATCTATCTCCGGCATGTTGATGTCGAGGAGGATGACCGCGAACTCGCCCTGAAGGAGGTGGCGGAGCGCCTCCCTGCCGGACGCCGCCTTGACGATGTTCTCGCCGAGGGGCGCGAGGACAGCCTCCAGGGAGAGGAGCTGCTCGGGCCTGTCGTCAACGACCAGGATGTTGACCCTGCCTGCTTCTGCCCTCATCCCGCTCTCCTTGCCCCCTGCCGCGACGTCAGCGCCGTCGCCAGCCTCGCAGCATCATCAGGAAGTCTTCTCTGTCCACCGCTTTCGGGCGTGCCCGACGCGCCGGCGTCAAGGCTCCGCCCGAGGAGATTCGGGGAGCCAATGTCGCCTCATGGGCGACACGCGCGATCGCGGCGCGCGCGCCCCGCGAGGGCGGCGAGCGGGGCTCCGGCGCGCGCGCGGCGACACCCCGCTGGAGGGGGCCGGGCGAACAGGCGGCCCCTCCACGGCCCTGCTGCCCCCACTCCTGGAAAGCTCGGACCCCTCGGCGAGGCCGCTCCGCTGATCCATTCCAGCCCTCCCTGAACCGCACTGACGAGCCTGTATCGTATCGAGGCGCTATCGTACCTGCGACCCAGGGCTCACCTGCAGTGCCAATGAGGGGGCTCCTGATGCTGCTGCATGATCCCCGCACAGGAACCCTACACCGAAGGGCGTCCGCGTGGAAAGAGGAATTCTACACCTCACCGGGTGAGCGATGATTCCCGGAGAGGCCGTGAGGAAGATCGCGAATCAGAGAGACCACAAAACCAACACGACAAGGCGCAGAGTTCGAGGGGGCTCCGCTGACACCCTTTGTGTCGCTCGTGTTTCGGCGGTGCGGAGTTTCTCTCTGACGCCGCGCGCCGCGCCCCGCGCGCCGACGCTAGGGGGACGAGCGGCGCTCCTGCAGGGAGCGCGAGTGCCGGAGGATCACCTCGAAGACCTCGGCGACGCCGTCGGGGTCGAGGCCGAGCTCGGCGGCGCAGCGGCGGCGCGACTCCATGAGCCGCGCCTCGCGCACGGGATCCCGGACCGCGGCGCCGATCGTGGCCTTGGCGCGCGCGGCGCGCTGGACGAGCTCGGAGCGCCGCGCGAGCAGGCCGACGAGCTCCAGGTCGAGGTCGTCGATGAGCTCCCGCGTCTCGCGGAGCTCGGGGGAGAGCGAGCCGAGGTCGGGGATCGCGAGCGCGGCGATGTCCTCGGGCGCGGCGTCCTTGGTCGGGACGTCGAGGGTGCGGTCGATGGAGACGAGCGCGTCGATGAGCCGGCGGCGCGCCTCGCCCGCGAAGGGGTTCTCGCGGTGCAGCGCCGCGAACAGGTGCCCCGCGTCGACGCGCACCGTCTCGATCGTGTGCGCGATGCCCTGGAACGAGGGCGGCGCGTAAGGCGCGCCGGCCGGCACGCCCGCGTCCAGCATGCCCTTGGCGATGAAGAACGCGAGCGCGTGCGTGAAGGCCATCACCCGGTCGTGCTCCTCCGGGGCCTGCTCCAGCACCTGGCAGCCGATCCGCTCGAACAGCGCGACGACGCGGCGCGCCGCGTCCGGGTGCGCCGGGTTCGGGCACACGACGGCGCGCAGCGGGCGCTCGCCGCGGGCGAGGCTCGCCGGACCGAACAGCGGGTGCGTGGCCACCCACGGGTGCTGCGCGCCGAGCAGCTCGGCCATGGCCCGCGCGGGCACGGTCTTCACGCTGCCCACGTCAGCGACCACCTGCCCCGGCGCGAGGTGCGGCCGCAGCGATCCGAGCGCCTCGCGCATCGCCGGCACCGGGACGGCGACGAGCACGAGGTCCGCGCCCGCCACGAGCTCCGGGAGCGAGGCGGCCCGCGCGGCGCCGTGGATCTCGGCGCCTGGGTCATACGCGCGCACCGCGATCCCCGCGTCGCGCAGCAGCGACCCGAGCGCCGCGCCGAAGCGGCCATAGCCGAGGAAAGCGACCTTGCCGATGCGCGCGGGCGGAGCGGGAGCGCCCCCATCGTGTGGGAGGGAATGCGGCATGCGGCCGATACTACGACAGCCGCTCTGCGCCGACGCGACGTTTTCTCGGCGCGGCCGGCACGGCTGCCAGGGAGTCCGCGCCCGCGGGCGGCGCGACCGCTCTCCGGCCTCTCCGTACCGCGGCGCGGCCCGCGGCGCTGCTCGCGGCGACAGCGGCCCTCAGCGAGGAGCGGTCTGCGTCGACGCGGCGGCCTCCGGGCGCGCCGCTGGCCGGTCGCCGCGGGCCCCGGAGCGCGCCGCGGCCGCGCCGACGATCGCGAGGAGCGACGCGAGGGCCGCGATCAGCGCGACGCGCGCCGCGTTGTTCCCCCGGCCCGGCGCGGCCTGCTGGGAAGGCGGCGAGGGTGCCGGCGTCCGCGGCGCGGCGCCCTGCTGCGACAGGCCGCCCCGCAGCAGGCGGCGCAGCGCCGGGCGCGGCCTCGCGTTGAGCCCGAGCCCGATCGTCGGGAGAGAGGCGCGGGGGCGCGGCGGGAGCGTCGCGCCGAGGATCCGCGTGGCGCGCTCCGCGTGCCCCTCGCTGGCCGCGGATGCGTACGGGGCGAGCGCGAGCGCCAGCTCGGCGACGCTCGCCGGCCGCCGCGCCGGGTCCTTCTCGAGGCAGCCGAGCAGCGCGCGCTCGACGGCGGGCGGCATGTCGGACCGGAGCGCGCTCGGCAGCGGCGGCTCCGCGCCCGCGACGCGCGGCGCGAGGTCGGCCAGCGTGCTCGCCTCGAAAGGCGGCTGCCCCGTCAGGAGCCGGTAGAGGACCGCGCCGAGCGCCCAGATGTCGCCGCGGACGTCGACGAGGCGCGACGGCTGCAGCTGCTCCGGCGCCCTGTAGAGCGGAGCGCCCGGCGCCTCGTCGGGCTGCGCCGGCGAGGCACCGTCGCCCTCGCTCGGGCCGGGCGGCTCGCTGAAGAGGCCGAGATCGAGCACCTTGACGAGCGTCGCGCCGTCGGGGGTCGTGGTGAGGAACAGGCTCGCCGGCGTGAGGTCGCCGTGCACGATGCCGGCGGCGTGGGCCTCGGCCAGCGCCACGCAGGCCTGCAGCACGTAATCGATGGCCTCCGAGAGCTCGAGCTGGCCGCGCTCGCGGAGCAGCTCCGCGAGGTCTCGCCCGTCGAGGAGCTCCGTGACGGCGTACGGGACGCCCGAGTCGAGCTGGCCGACGTCGAGCACCCGCGCGATGTGCTCGCCCTTGAGCCGCGACGCCGCGCGCGCGTCCCGGAGGAACCGCTCGACGCGCGCCGGGCTGCGGTCGCCGAGCAGCAGCTTGACCGCGACCCGCTGCGGAGGGGCGAGGTGGCTGGCGTCGACCACCATCCCCGTCCCGCCGCTGCCAAGGATGCGGTCGACCCGGTACTTCCCAGCGATCACGTCCCCCGCGACGACAGGTGCGTTCATCAAAGCTCCCCGCAGCGCGCACCGGCTCAGGGGTAGCCGCCCACCCCCCCCGGACGTGCGTGGGTACATCCTAACATCTTCGCTCGATCGATTGGCGATCCTCGCGCGCCGCCGCGAGACGCCGAGCCGCTCAAGCCCGCTCGCGCAAGCGAGGCCGACAGCGGCCGGGAGCGCGCCGCATTGCCGTCAGGGCGCGCCGGTTCTCGTCGGTCTGTCGCCTCGTCACCCTGCCTGCTCCGATGCGGTCTCCTGTCTGCTCCGATGCGGTCATGTCTGCGGGGCGGGAGGGACCTTTGCGCTGAACGCCCGTAGGAAAGCGTCGAGGTGCGTGGCGGCGAACGCGTCGAGGTCGAGCGGCCTGCACACGCGCCCGCCCAGCGGCCCCTGATGGAGCAGCGCGAGCAGGAGCGGGCCCAGCAGCGCGAGCGCCGCGTGCCGCAGGTCGCAGGGCGCGAGCTCGCCGTCCGCGACGTGCCGCGCGAGGCGCGCCTCGGCGGCCTTGAGCGTCGGCTCGAGCAACTCGTTCACGTACGCGGGGCCGAGGACCGCGTCGCCGAGCCCCGCGGCCAGGCCGAGCGCGTGAAGCCGGCTCAGCGGCCCGCGGCGGAAGCCCTCGATGACCTGCGCGAGCAGCCACCCGAGCGAGCGCGGCAGCGGCTCGAGCGGCCCGGTGGCGACCTCGACGAGGTAGCGCAGCCCGTCGCCGTGCGCGCGCGCGAGCGCCGCCGCCACGACCCCCTCGCGGCCACCGAAGTAGTGGCGCATCGTCGCGACGCTCACCCCGGCCGCCGCCGCGAGCTCGCGCAGGCTCGCCCCGGCGCCGCCGGGCTCCATCAGCCGCGCGAGCGCGGCGCGCGCGAGCTGCTCCCGCGTGGCCTCGAAATCCGGGTTCCGGCTCCCGGCAGGTCGCCCCATGAGGGGAACATTCTACAGGACGATCTACGAATCGACTCGGGAAGAGCGTCCCTGAGCGCCGTTGCACGTCGCCTGGCTCGACTTCAGGCAGGCCGGCTTGACCTCGCCCGGATATAAAATATACTACTTGATATAATAAACATCGGGAGGTGGTCATGTTCGAGGGGTTCGCGCGGGTGTGGGCGCCGGTCGAGGTCGCCGGGCGGCTCGGGAGCAAGCCGCTGGCCGTCCGGGTCGCCGGGGAGGACGTGGTGCTGTTCCGCGGCGCCGGCGGCCGCCCGGCGGCGCTCCTCGACCGGTGCCCGCACCGGGGGGTGGCGCTCTCGCTGGGGCGCGTGGGGCAGGACGGGTGCATCGAGTGCCCGTTCCACGGCTGGCGCTTCGACGGCGCCGGGGCGTGCCGCGAGATCCCGCTCAACGACGTGCCGCCCGAGAAGCGGGCGCGCCACGCGGCGACGGCGCTCCCGGTCCGGGAGCTCGGGGGCCTGCTCTGGCTGTTCACCGGGCCGGACGCCGAGGGCGAGGGAGAGCCGCACGTCCCTGACGGGCTGATCGATCCACGGCTGTCGCGCACGGTCCACGCGGAGGACTGGAACACCCACTGGACGCGGGCGATGGAGAACATGCTCGACTTCCCTCACCTGCCCTTCGTCCACCGCCTGACGATCGGGCGCGACATGCGCCGCGCGCTCCGCCCCGGCTCGATGATGCACGTCGACACAGCGGATACGCCCTCCGGGATGCAGGTCCACGCCCGGCTCGACGGCCAGGAGCAGGGGGCCCGCCTCGAGTGGGTGCGCCCGAACGGCATGGTCCTCTGGATCAACATCCCCGGTCGAGATCTCCGGATGCACGTGTTCTGCACTCCCATCGACGCGGCCCGGACACGGATGCTGCTGATCGCGACGCGCGACTTCGGCCGCTACAACCCGCTGATGCGCCTCTCTGCCCTGTTCAACCGGCGCATCCTCCTGGAGGACCGCGCCGTGGTCGAGTCGTCCCGCCCCGCCGAGGTGCCCGAGGCCCACGAGGAGGTCAGCGTCGCGACGGACCGCGCGACGCTCGCCTTCCGCCGCTATTATCAACGGGAGCTCAGGGGCTCGCGCGCCGACAGGCCCCCGACAGGGCACCTGCAGGCCGACGGCGCGCCGCCGGCAGGCCGGCTGGACGGCGTGGTGCCCGCCGCGTCGCTCGCGAGGAAGAAGAAGGACGCTATCGACGTGGCGTGAGGCGACATGGCGGGAGGCGACATGGCGGGAGGCGACGTGGCGTGAGGCGACATGGCGGGAGGCAACGTGGCGTGAGGCGACGTGGCGTGAGGCAACGTGGCGTGAAGACGGCCGGGAGGACAGGAGACGCCGGGGGCGGCGGAGAGCACGAGCGCGCATACATGTTCCCCTGGGCGGGGACCATCTGCTCGGGAGCCCGGTCGACTGCGCCGCGCCCGACAGCTGCCATGTCGCCTCATGCGACCCCGCGACCGGCGCGTGCGTCGCCGCGCCAGGCCCCGGCCGGCGGCTGCAACGCGACGGGCTCGAAGGACGATGGGTGGACGGCCGCCATCGCCGGCCTCGGGCTGCTCGTCGCCTCGCGCCGCAGGCGAACGAGCAGCGCGACCCGCGCCGCGTGACCAGCACGCCCGGCACCCCGAGCGCCCCACCACCGCACGCCCGGCCGATCAGCGCACTCCGCGCACATCGATGCGCCGAGAATGCCTGCATCAGGCGCATCGACCCACGTCCCTGCCCTGTCGCGAGAGCGGGGACTTCCCAGCTCGCACGCTCACGCGTCTTGCTCTATATGCCCATCCTCACAGGCCGCGCGGAGGGGGGACGCGTATGACTCGGGTGGAAGCGACGGAGGTCCACCGTTGCGGCCGCTTCCTGCTCCGCAGGCAGACGATCGCCGGCAGGATGGTCGTGGAGAAGAGCACCCGGACGAGCGCGCCGGCCCAGGGCGCGGCGGCGCTCCTGCTCCGGGAGCACGCCTTCCTGCGCCGGCTCGACGTGCCGGGGGTCGCGCGGCCGCTCGCGCTCGAGGGACCGGAGAGGGCGCCCGCGCTCCTCCTCGAGGACGCAGGCCCCGAGGACCTCGATCGGCGGCTCGCCCGAGGGCCGCTCGCGCTCAACGCGTTCTTCGACATCGCCGTCGCGCTCGCCGACACGTGCGCGCGCATCCACGCGAGCGGCGTCGTTCACCGCGCCCTCGCCCCGAGCCGCGTCGTCCTCGGCGCGGAAGGGCAGGTCACCCTCGTCCATTTCGTGGACGCCGCCGAGCTCACGAGCGCGCCCCGAGCCGTGGAGGTCGAGCTCGAGAAGCTGAAGGCGCTCCCCTTCATGTCCCCCGAGCAGCTCGGGCGCACGGGCCGGTTCATCGACGCGCGCTCGGACCTGTACGCGCTGGGCGCGATCTTCTACGCCATGCTCATCGGCGCGCCGCCGTTCCAGGACCTCGATCCGCTCGCGCTCGTGCACGCCCACGTGGCGAGGAGCCCCGTGCCCGCGCACGTGGTGAGCCCCTACGTCCCGGTGGCGCTCTCCGAGCTCGTGCATCGGCTCCTCGCCAAGATGCCGGAGCTGCGGTACCAGAGCGCCGAGAGCCTCGCAGAGGACCTGCGCGAGGCGCGGAAACGATGGCGCTCCACGGGCGACGTCGCGCCGTTCGAGCTCGGCCGCCTCGACCTCGCGCGGCGGCTCCCGCTGCCCGAACGCCTGTTCGGGCGCGAGCGCGAGCTCGCCGCGCTGCACGGCGCGCTCGCCCGCGCGTCGGAGGGCCGGACCGAGCTCGCGCTGGTGACCGGAGAGGCGGGCATCGGGAAGACCGCCCTCGTCAAGGCGCTGCAGCGCGCGGTCGCCGAGCAAGGCGGGCGGTTCATCGAGGGGAAGTTCGATCTGCGCGCCGCCAACGTGCCCTACGCCTCGCTGGCGGAGGCGCTCCGCACCCTCGCGGCCGCGATCCGCGCCGAGCCGGAGGACAGCCGCGCGCAGCTCAGGGACGCGGCGAGCGCGCCGTGCCGCGCGATCGCCGAGCTCTGCCCGGAGCTCGCCGACCTCCTCGCGGAGGCGCCCGAGCTGCCCGCCGTGGACCCGATGCGCGCGGAGAGCCGCTTCCTGCTCGCGATCCAGAACTTCGTGCGGGCGGTGGCGAGCCAGCGGCCGCCGCTCGCGATCTTCCTCGACGACCTCCAGTGGACGGACGCCGCGTCGCTCCGCGTCCTGCGCGCCCTGGCCGCGGATCCAGGCAGCCGGCACGTGCTGCTGATCGCCGCGTACCGGTCGAGGGAAGTCGGCCTCGCGCACCGGCTCCACGGAATCCTGGAGGAGCTCCGGCAAGCCCAGGTCCCGATCACCCGCCTCCCGCTGGGCCCCCTCGACGCCGAGGCGATCGTCGCGCTGCTCGCCGACGCGCTCCGCTGCGAGCCGGCGCGAGCGCAGCCGCTCGCGGGGCTCATCCTCGCCAAGACCGCGGGCAACCCCTTCTTCATTCGGCAGCTCCTCCGATCGCTCCAGGAGAAGCGGCTGCTCCTCTTCGACGCGAGCCGCTCGACATGGACATGGAACCTCGGCCGGATCGAGCGGATCGGGGCGACCGACAACGTGGTCCAGCTGATGACGGAGTCCGTCCGCAAGCTGCCCGACGGGGCGCAGGAGCTCCTGCAGATCGCCGCGTGCATCGGCAAGCGCGCGGAGCTCAGGGTCGTCGCGGCGCTGTCGGGGCGATCCGTCGACGAGGCGATCGCGTCGCTCGACCAGCCGCTCCGCGACGGCCTCATCTGCCCCGACGGCGCGCGCGCGCAGGGCGCGGAGCTCGCGGTCCGGTTCGCCCACGATCGCGTCCAGCAGGCGGCCTACGAGCTCGTGCCGGAGGAGCGGCGGAGGCAGCTGCACCTCGACATCGGCCGCTTCCTCGAGGCCTCCTCCGGCGACAGGGCGGAGGGCGCGCTGTTCGACGCCGCGGACCACCTGAACCTCGGCTCGGCGCTGCTCGACGCGGAGCAGCAGGCCGACCTCGCGCGGCTGAACCACCGCGCCGGCCTCAAGGCGCGCCGCGCCGCGGCCTACGGCCCGGCGCTCGCGTACTTCCGCAGCGGCCTCCGGCTGCTGCCGGAGAGCGCCGCTCGATCGTGCTACGGGCTCTGGTTCTCCCTGCACCGCGACGCGGCCGAGTGCGCGGCGCTGACGGATCAGCACGCCATGGCCCGCGCGCTCGTCGACGAGGGGCTCCGCCACGCGACGTCGATCTCCGAGAAGGTCGATCTGGAGACGATCCGGATCATGAGCGCGACGATCACCGGCGAGCACGAGCTGGCGCTCGGCTGGGGACGCGACGCGCTGCGCGCCGACTTCGGGGTCGAGCTGCCCGCGGCGGACCTCGACGGGGCGATCGCGGCGCAGCGACGGGCCATCGCCGGGCACCTCGCGGAGCGCTCGCCCGAGTCGCTCGTCGACCTCCCCCGCGTGACCCGGCCAGAAGAGCGGGCTTACATGAAGCTCCTCGGCGAGATGGTCGCCCCCGCGTGGTTCGCGGACCGGAAGCGGCTCGTGCTCATCACCTCCCTCGGCGTCCACTTCGCGCTGGAGCACGGCAACTCGAGCGAGTCGATCCTCTCCTACGCAGGGCACGCGATGCTCCTGGCGGCCGAGGGCGAGCTCCAGGGCGCCCAGGGCTTCGGCCGGCTCGCCGTGGAGCTCGCGCGGAGGTTCGAGGATCGCGCCCAGGAGACGATCGCCCGGTACATGTACACCGAGTTCGTTCACCCGTGGGTCGCGCCGCTCGCCTCGAGCGCCGGGCCGTTCCGCGAGCTCGTCGCCCTCGGCGTGTCGTCCGGCGAGCTCCGCTTCGCCGCCTACGCGCACACGGGGCTCGTGGAGCACTCGTTCGCCGCAGGGGTGGAGCTCGATCGCGTGCTGGTCGATCTGAACGACGCGCTCGCGTTCAGCCGGCAGACCGGCAACAAGTCGACGCTCCTCCACCAGCTCGCCTACCGGCAGACCATCCGGTGCCTCAAGGGGCTGACGAGGAGCCGGAGCGTCGCCGATGACGCCGAGTTCGACGAGCGGGCCTTCCTCGAGGCGGCGCAGGGGGAACGGCCGGCGAAGTGCGTGTATCACACGCTGCGCCTCCAGGCCTCTTACGTGTACCGGAACCTGGCCCAGGCCACCGCGCACTCCGACGCGGCGGTCCCGTACATGCACTTCCTCGGCGCATACATCCCCGAGTGCCAGCACGCGCTGTACACCGCGCTCACGCTGCTCTGGCGTTGCGACGACGCCGACGAGCGAGAGCGGGCCGCGCTGCTCGCGCGCGTGGCCGACCTGCAGCGCCTCCAGCAAAGGTGGGAGTCGGGCTGCGCGGAGAACTTCCGCCCGAGGCGCCTCCTCGTCGACGCGGAGGTCGCCCGCGTCGAGCGCAAGTTCGAGCTCGCCGGCGTGCGGTACGACGAGGCCATCGACGGGGCGATCCGCGCGGGGTTCACCCACCTCGAGGCGCTCGGCAACGAGCTGGCCGGACGCTTCTACCATGGGCTCGGGCGGGCGCGGATCGCGGCCCTCTACCTGCGCGCCGCGCGGCAGGGGTTCGCCCGCTGGGGCGCCTCGGAGAAGGCCCGCGCGCTCACGGACGAGTTCAGGCTCCACGGGCCCTGCGAGGAGCCCGAGCCCGTCGAGGAGCGGCTGCCGGCGGTCGCCCTCGACGCGCTCAGCCTGCTCAAGGCGGCCGAGACCCTCTCGGGCGAGATCGTCCTCGATCGGCTGCTCGAGAAGCTCCTCGGCGTCTGCCTGGAGGCCGCCGGCGCGCAACGCGGCGCGCTCGTGCTCGAGGAAGAGGGGGAGCTCTTCGTGCGGGCCCTCGGGTCGGCCGCGGCCCCGGTCTCCATCGAGCGCGCCCCGCTTTCCCGGTCGCGCGAGGTCCCGCGGCGGGTCGTCGAGCACACGCACAGCGCGCGGGAGACCCTCGTGCTCGACGACGCGGCCTGCGAGCCGGAGCGCGACCTCGATCCTCACTTCGCCGAGGGCGGGTCGAGGTCGGTCCTGGTCCTGCCCATCCAGCGGAAGGAGGCGCGGCTCGGGGTGGTCTACCTCGAGAACAACCTCACCACGCGCGCCTTCACGCGCGACCGCGTGCACGTGCTGGAGCTCCTCTCGGGCCAGATCGCGATCGCCCTGGAGAACGCCCGCCTCTACCGCGAGGCGCAGCACGCGGTCCGCGTCCGCGACGACTTCCTCAGCGTCGCGTCGCACGAGCTGAGGACGCCCGTCACCTCCCTGCGCCTCGGCCTCCAGGCGCTGCTCCGCCGGGGCGACCTCGCGTCCGAGGAGCGCCTCGGGCGCGCCCTGCACCGGATCGATCGGCAGGTGCAGCGGCTCATCCAGCTGGTCGACGATCTGCTGGACGTCTCGCAGCTCCACACCGGCCGGCTGGAGCTGCACGTCGAGCCGGTCGACATGGCGGAGGCCGTGGGCGAGGTCCTGGAGCGGCTCGGCGGCCGCATCGCGCAGTCGGGCTCGCCCGTGAGCGCGCGCGCGGAGCCGTGCGTCGTGGGCGCGTGGGACAGGAGCAAGCTGGAGCAGGTGATCTCGAACCTGCTCGACAACGCCCTCAAGTTCGGCGGGGGCAAGCCGATCGAGGTCACGGTCGCGCGCAACGACGGCACGGCGGAGCTCGTCGTGCAGGATCAGGGCATCGGCATCCCGGCCGAGCGGCTGCCGCACGTGTTCGGGCGGTTCGAGCGCGCCGTGTCGAACCGCCATTTCGGAGGGCTCGGGCTCGGGCTCCACGTGGTGAAGAGCATCGTGGAGGCGCTCGGCGGCGCGGTGCGCGCGGAGAGCCGGCCGGGCGAGGGCTCGCGGTTCACGGTGGAGCTGCCCTGCGAGCCGACGGCAGCGACGTCGCGCGCGGCGCCGCCGGCGCTCGGCCGTGCGCGCCCCTGAGGCGCGCCGCGCCCAGAAAGGGCGCTACGGCGCCCAGGAAGGGCGCTACGGCCTGGCGGCCGGCTGCTGCGGGACGAACAGGATGTACGGCGTCGTGGGCTCCTCGCCCGGCGGCACCGGCAGCGGCGCGCGGGCGCCTTTCTCGCCGAGGCTCCGGATGAAGCGGTACATCGCCACGAGGTCGCGCTCGTGCATGGTCGTGTAGTTCTGCCAGGGCATCGGCGGGCGCCCGGCGGCCGCGCGGAACATCTGCACCCAGGCCTCCTCGCTGAGGTTCTGGACGGAGATCCGGAGGTTCGCCGCGTAGCTCGTCCCCCACGGACCTCGGTAGCCAACGTCGTTGCCCGTCAGCCACTCCGAGGCCGGCAGCCTGCCGCTCGATCGATCCCAGCCGACCGTGTGGCAATCGTTGCAGCCCCCCACGAGGATCAGGTAGCGGCCGGCCTCCTCCGGGCTGGACGCTTGCACGTGCGGCGAGGCCTCCGACTGGGCCAGGGCCGCACACCCGATCATCGCCGCCAGCGCCGCGCCCGGCAGCCCGCGCACAGCCCAGCTCGCCGCGCGAGGCCGCGCGGCGGCGGAGCCGGTCAAGTCAGCTCGCGTTTCGCTCCCCATTCCAACCATTCTATCCGGAGTGCAGCGCGCGTGCCGAGCAGCGATGCGCGCGCGGCGTAAAGCGCGTCTGTCCGCGCGTCCGCCGCGCGTCCGCCGCGCGTCCGACGCCGGCGGAAGCGCCGGGCTACGCGCCCGCGGCGCGGGGCCTCCGGCGCGGAGCCGCCATGAGCGGACGGAGGCCGTTCACGCAGGCGAGGACCGCGGAGCCGTTGTTCATGAGCGTCGCCATGACCGGGTTCAGGAGCCCGGGGATCGAGAGCGCGTACGCGACCCCGTTCACGGCGAAGATCATCTTGAAGTTCTGGTGGATGATGCGCATCGCGCTGCGCGAGATGTCGATCGCCTCGACGAGCTTCGACAGGTCGTCCTCCACGAGGACGACGCCGGCCGTCTCGCGGGCGATCTCCGCGCCCGCGGAGACGCAGATCCCGATGTCGGCGTACGAGAGCGCCGGCGAGTCGTTGATGCCGTCCCCGACGACCGCGACGGTGCGGCCCTCCTGCGTGAGCCGGCGCGTGATCTCGGCCTTGTCCTCGGGCAGCATCTCCGCGAAGAACCGCGTGATGCCGAGCTCGAGGGAGACCTGCCGGGCCACCTCGCGGCTGTCGCCCGTCAGCATGACGATGTCGTCGATCCCGCGCTCGCGCAGGCTCCGGATCGTCGCGCGGCTCTCGGCGCGGATCGCGTCGCGGTAGGCGAGCGTGGCGACGTGCCGCCCGTCGACGGCGAGGAAGAGCAGCGACTTCGCCGCGGCCTCGAGCGCCTTCCGGGCGCCGGCGTCGGTGCGGCACGAGACGCCGAGCTCCTCGATGAAGCGCGGGCTGCCGAGCTGCACGACCCGGCCGAGGACCCTCGCCTGCACGCCCCTGCCGACGAGGTAGCGGGACTCCTCCCGGTCCGGCACCGAGAGCCGCCAGCCCTCGGCGAGCCGGAGCACCGCCTGCGAGACGGGGTGGGTCTGCCGCGCCGACACCGCGGCGGCGAGCGTCGCCGCCTCGCGCTCGGACAGGGCGTCGTGGACGAGGAAATCGGTCACCTCGGGGACGCCGGAGGTCAGCGTGCCCGTCTTGTCGAACACGACGGTCGACACCTTCGCGAGCTTCTCGATATAGGCGCCGCCCTTGATGAGGATCCCGCGCCGGGCCGCGGCGTTCATCGAGGCGAGCACCGTCGTGGGGGCCGAGACGCGCGGGCCGGTGCCGAAGTCGATCGTGAGGATCGCGGAGACGCGGCCGAGATCTCGCGTGGCCGCGAGCACGACGGCCGAGCACGCGAGCGCCGGCGGGACGAGCCGGTTCGCCACGACCTCCGCGTAGTTCTGCGCGCGCGTCTCCAGCGCGGGCGCGCTCTCGATGAGCCGCGCCGTGCTCGCGGCCGTCGTGTCGCCGCCGACCCGGTCGGCGCGGATGTACAGCTTGCCGTCCTTGATGACGGTCGCCGCGAAGCAGCGGTCGCCGGGGCCCTTGAGCACGGGCACCGACTCGCCGGTCAGCGTCTGCTGGTCGACGAGCCCCTCCCCGTCGGTGACCGTCCCGTCGACAGGGATCACCGAGCCGGTGTAGACGACGAGGACGTCGCCGACGACGAGCTCGGCCACCGGGACCTGCACCTTGGCGTCGCCGCGGACCACCCACGCGAGGTCCTGCTGGTACCCGAGCAGGCCGCTGATCGCGCGCCGGGCGCGGGCCTGGGTGAGGTCGCGGATGTGGTCGCCGAGCGTGACCAGCCAGATGATGCCGGCGGCGTTGATGGCGTCGCCGGTCGCGACCGCCGACGCGATCGCGAGGCTGTCGAGCAGGTCGACGTTGAGCTTGCGCTGCCGGGCCACCGAGTCCCACGCCCGCCTGAGGATGGGCAGGGACGTCGCGGCGATGAACGGGTACGCGAGCAGCGGCGAGACGAAGCCGAGCGCGAAGAGCATGCCGGCGCTCGAGAGGTAGAGCGGGCGCCGCGCGAGGGAGGCCGCGCGGCGCGCCTCGCGGGCGCGGCGCGCGACGCGCAGCGCCCCGCGCGGGGCCGGCGCCGCGGAGGCCAGCGCGGCGGCGCGCACGACGGCGTCGAGGTCCACCTGCCGCGGGTCGTGCTCGACGACGGCGCTCGACGCGCCCTCGGCGACGCGCACCGACAGGACCCCCGGCACCGCGGTGAGCCCGGCCTCGAGCAGCGGGCCGAAGGCCGCGTCCCGGCGGAGGCGCGGGAGCCGCAGGCGTACCCTGCCGGGGATCGCGTGGACGACGGAGACCGGCGCGGTCCCGCTCGACAGAAGCGCTGTCATGGTCACCCTGCCTCGCCGCCGGTGGGCGCCCCCGAGCTCGCGAAGAAGCCCTGGATACGGCCGTGGTTCAGCAACACGAACGCGTCGAGTCCGTACTTGACCAGCGTGATCCAGTGAGGCGCGCTCGGGGCGCGCCGCATCAGCACCTGGAGCACCCCGGAGCCGACGAGCAGCCCGGGGATCAGGAGCTTGAGGTCGACCTGCGGCGGCGGGACGGCCTGCGTCGCGGCGTTCAGCCGGTCCGCGGCCTTGACCACGAGGCGCGCCGTCCGGCCCGGGCTGGGCGGCTCGACCGGCCCGGCGCAGCGCGGCGGCGGCGAGAGCTCGTCGAGCGCGCGGCAGCCGCAGCCCGAGAGCTCCGGGATCCGCGCGAGCTCGGAGAGGACCTCCTCGAGCGGGACATCGGGCTCGTGCTCGACCGTGAGGCTCCCGGCCCACGCGCTCGCCCGCGCGTCGACGACGCCGGGGCACGCGCGCGCGAGCTCCGCGATCTCCTCCGCCCGCGCCGGGTCCCGGCGGAGGGCGCCGACGCCGAGGCGCACGCGCCCCGGGATGCAGTGAATGATGAAGACCCCTCGATCGCTCGACATGGCTCACCTCCCGGCCGGCGAGGCCGGGTCACCCGGACACCCCTCTCCTCAGCGCGCCCTCAGCGCGTCCTCAGCTCGCGGGCGGCTCCATCTTGACGCGCACCCCCGAGGACGCGTCGGCGCCCTGCTGCTGCCGCGCCATCTCCTCCCGCACCTCGGCGGTGAGATCGGCGAGCCGCTCCCTGCCCTCGCCGAGCGCGCTCTTGAGCGCCTCGAGCGCGACGAAGCCGAGCTTCATGGCCCTCTTGACGGTCGGACGGGTGATCCTTGTCAAGCTGGCGAGACCAACACCGATGATGATGCCGAGCCCGAGGCGTACCATCCCCCCTCCTCTCCTCGAATGACACGATCGGCGACGCCGAGCAGCGCGCCCTACGGACGACAGAGAACACGAACCCAGAGACGCAGACGACACGGAGGGAGAGGGACAGAAGCGGACCTCTGCCCTCCGCGCCTCCGCGGCTGGCTTCCCTGGACTCCGAGCCGCGCGGGTCGCTAGGGCCGCGCGGCGGCGGCCCTTCGCGGCCACGACCAGGACGGCCGCCGCCTCGGGGGCGGCGGCGCCGGATCCGGGACTACGAGAGGGCACCTTCGAGCGAAAACCCTTGCTTCCGCGACTTCCGTGAGAGCACCCACAAAGGATTTGTAACACTGTAGTCGCTCGATCGCCACGTACATTTCATGTCCACTCGACACCTCATTTCCGTGTCGGCTTACGTGCTGGCTTACGTGGTGAGTTGCGTGCTGGCGGAGCGTTCTGTCCTGGCCTCCAGGGCGCGCTGCTCCAGCGCGGGCCAGCGCGGGCCCGCGCGGGGCGCCCGCGCGCCGGCGAGTCCGTCGCTTCCAGGCGGCGAGCGACCGTGGTAAATTTGCGGACATGCAAGCGGGGCAGCACGAAGAGCCCGCGCGAGAGGGCAGCGGCTCTCTCGTCGCGGAGATCCTGGCGCAGACGGGGATCGTGCCGGCCAGCGCCGCGTACGAGGGCATGGAGCGGGGCGTGAGGGCCGCGCTCCGCGAGGCGGTCCGCCGGCCGGAGGGCGGGGCGGGCGGGGCGGTGATCGACAACGCCCTGGTCGACCTGTGGATCTCCGAGATCGACCAGCGGCTGTCACGCCAGATCGACGAGATCCTGCACCACCCGACGTTCCAGCGGCTGGAGGCGGCCTGGCGCGGGCTCAAGTTCGCGGTCGATCACATCGACTTTCGCGAGAACATCCGGCTCGAGATCCTCAACTGCTCGAAGGACGACCTGCTCACCGATTTCGAGGACTCGTCCGAGGTGGTGAGGAGCGGTCTCTACAAGATCGCCTATTCCTCGGAGTTCGGCTCGTTCGGCGGCAAGCCGTTCGCCGCCATCGTCTCCAACTACGAGTTTGGCCCCGGGCCCCAGGACATCGCGCTCCTCCAGAAGTGCGCGGCGGTGGCGTCGATGGCGCACGCCCCCTTCCTGGCCGTCGCGGGCCCGCAGTTCTTCGGGCTCACGGACTACCGGAAGGTGCCGCACCTCGGCGACATCAAGGCGCTCTTCGAGGGGCCGCAGTACGTGAAGTACAACGCGTTCCGCGAGTCCGAGGACGCGCGCTACGTGGGCCTGCTCCTCCCCCGCTTCCTCCTGCGCCTGCCGTACGGCGCGAGCACCGTGCCGGTCAGGGCGTTCTCGTACGAGGAGGACGTCGTGGGCAACCACGCGGCGTACTGCTGGGGCGCACCGACCTACGCGCTCGCGACCCGGCTCGCCGAGAGCTTCGCGCGCCACCGCTGGTGCCTGCACATCATCGGGCCGCAGTCGGGCGGGACGGTCGAGGGGCTCACGCTGCACGAGTACGAGGCGCTGGGCGCGATCCAGACGAAGATCCCGACCGAGATCATGCTGACCGAGCGCCGCGAGTTCGAGCTCAGCGAGGAGGGCTTCATCGGGCTCACGTTCCGTAAGGACACCGACAACGCGTGCTTCTTCTCGGCGAACTCCATACAGAAGCCGAAGTTCTTCGGCCAGAGCGAGGAGGCGCGCGCCGCGGAGATCAACTATCGACTCGGCACGCAGCTGCCTTACATCTTCCTCGTGAGCCGGCTCGCCCACTACCTCAAGGTGATGCAGCGCGAGCAGATCGGCACATGGAAGGAGCGCGGCGACCTGGAGCGCGAGCTGAACGCGTGGCTCGGCCAGTATGTCGCCGACATGGATGTCGTTGCGCCCTCGGTGCGCTCGCGCCGGCCGCTCCGCAAGGCCAGGACCGTCGTGACCGAGGTCGAGGGGAGCGCGGGCTGGTACCGGGTGCACCTCGAGGTGCGCCCGCACCTCAAGTACATGGGGGCTTACTTCACCCTCAGCCTGATGGGCAAGCTCGACCGGGAGTGAGCCGCGAGTGAGCCGGGAGTGAGGTGACCGCGCGCCCGGACGTACGCGCTGGCGCGGACCTCGGCCGACATCACGGGATCCGCGCGGCGCGCGGTCCGTGGTAGAGCGCGGCATGCGCACGCAACGACAGCCTGCCGCTCCCCTCGCGATCACCCTGGCGCTCGCCGCGCTGCCGGCCTGCGGCCCCGCCGCGAGCCCGCCGCCGCTCCCCGCCGCCACGGCGCCCGCGGCGCCCGCGCCGCCGGCGCCCCAGGGCCTGCCCGTGGTCGAGACGAAGCTCGAGAGCGTCGGGCTCGACGAGGCCGCGATCGACCGCTCGGCGAACCCCTGCCAGGACTTCTACCAGTTCGCCTGCGGCGGGTGGCTGGCGAAGGCGGAGATCCCGGGGGACGAGTCGTACTGGATGCGGAGCTTCAACGAGATCGAGAAGCGCAACGAGGCGGAGCTCCGGCGCATCCTCGAGGAGGCCGCGCACGCCGGCGACAGGGATCCGGTGAGCAAGAAGATCGGGGCCTACTACGGGGCCTGCATGGACGAGGCCGCGGTCGAGGCCGCCGGCGCGAAGCCGATCGCGGACCTCCTCGCGAAGGCGCGGCGCGTGCGCGACGCGAAGGGCGTCGGGGCGCTCGTGACCGAGCTCCACGTCCGCCGCATCTGGGCGCTCTTCGACATCGCCTCGGCGCAGGACATGAAGGACGCGACGCGCGTCATCGCGCAGCTCGACCAGAACGGCCTCGGCCTGCCGGACCGCGACTATTACCTGAACGAGGACGACAAATCGAAGGCGCTGCGCGCGAAGTACCAGGAGCACGTCGCGCGGATGATGCGGCTCGCGGGGGCGCAGGAGGCCGCGGCGAAGACGGCGGCGGCCGACGTGGTGCAGATCGAGACCGAGCTCGCGAAGATCTCGAAGACGCGCGTCGAGCGGCGCGACCCGAAGGGCCTCTACAACAAGCTGGACCGGGCGGCGCTCGCGAAGACGGCGCCGGATTTCCCTTGGGACGCGTACTTCCAGGGGATCGGCCGCCCGGACATCAAGGAGGTGAACGTGACCTCCGTGCGGTTCTTCGAGGGGCTCTCCCGGCTGCTCAAGGCGGCGAAGCCGGCCGCGTGGCAGAGCTACCTCGCGTGGCACGTGGTGCGCTCGACCGCGCCCGCGCTGCCCAAGGCGTTCGTCGACGAGAGCTTCACGCTGCAATCGGCGCTCACCGGGCAGACGGAGGTGCGGCCGCGCTGGAAGCGCTGCGTGGACTCGACCGACAACGCGCTCGGCGAGCTGCTCGCGCAGCCGTTCGTGAAGACGAGCTTCCCCGGCGAGAGCAAGCCGGCGGCCGAGTCGATGGTGCGCGAGATCAGCGACGCGTTCGCGCGCGAGGTCCGGTCGCTCGACTGGATGGATGAGGGCACGAAGCAGCGCGCGCTGACGAAGCTGAGCGCGATGGCGTACCTCATCGGCTATCCCGACAAGTGGAAGACGTACGATTTCGAGGTCGACCCGAAGTCGTACGCGAAGAACGCGCTCGCGGCGCGCGCCTTCCACACGCGGTGGGATCTCGGCAAGATCGACAAGCCGCTCGACCGGGACGAGTGGCAGATGAGCCCGCCCTCCGTGAATGCCTATTACGACCCGCAGCGGAACCACATGGTGTTCCCCGCCGGCATCCTGCAGCCGCCCTTCTACAGCGTGAAGTCGGCCGTGGCGGTGAACCTGGGCGGCATCGGCATGGTGGTGGGCCACGAGCTCACGCACGGCTTCGACGACGAAGGGTCGCAGTTCGACGCGAAGGGCAACCTGGAGGACTGGTGGTCCAAGGACGTCGGCGCGGCGTTCAGGACGAAGACGGGCTGTGTCGACGCGCAGTATTCGGCCTACGAGGCGCTGCCGGGGCTGAAGCTGAACGGCAAGCTGACGCTGGGCGAGAACATCGCCGATCTCGGAGGCCTGAAGCTCGCGTTCATGGCGTACCGCGCGATGCGCAAGGGCGCGGCGGAGCAGACGGTCGCGGGGGGCTTCACGGAGGATCAGCAGTTCTTCCTGGCGCACGGGCAGGCGTGGTGCGGCAAGATGCGCGACGAGGCGCTGCGGCTGATGGTGCAGGTGAACCCGCACTCCCCGCCGCACTTCCGCGTGAACGGGCCGCTCGCGAACCTCCCGGAGTTCGGCGAGGCGTTCAAGTGCGCGCCCGGCACGCCGATGCGGCCGACCAACACGTGCACGGTCTGGTAGCGCCCGGGGCCGCGCGTTGCCGCGGCCCGCTCCCTCGGTTACAGGCGGATCCATGATCCTGATCGGTCAGTACGATTCGCCTTTCGTGCGCCGCGTCGCCGTGGCGCTCCAGCATCACGGGCTCGCGTACGAGCACCGACCTTGGTCGGTGTGGGCAGACGCGGAGTCCATCGCGCGGTACAACCCGCTCCGGCGCGTGCCGGTGCTCGTGATGGACGGCGGCGAGGCGCTCGTGGAGAGCGCGGCGATCCTCGACGCCCTCGACGGCCTGGTGGGGCCCGAGCGCGCGCTCCTGCCGGCCTCGGGCGAGGCGCGCCGCGCCGGCCTGCGGGTCTGCGCGCTCGCCACGGGCTTCGCGGACAAGGCGGTGAGCCTGCTCTACGAGCACGTGCTGCGCGCCGGTGACCGCCGCAGCCCGGTCTGGGTCGACCGCTGCGTCACGCAGATCTCCGAGACGCTCGACCTGCTGGAGCGGGAGCGCGCCGCCCGGGGCGGCGACTTCTGGCTGGGCGCCTTCAGCCACGCCGACATCGCGGTCGCCTGCGCGCTGCGCTTCCTCGGCGAGGCGCACCCGTCGCTCTTCGACGCCGCGAAGAGGCCGGCGCTGGCCGCGCACGCGGCCCGCTGCGAGGCGCTCCCGGCGTTCGCCGCGGTGGTCCAGCCGCTCCACGTGGCCGTGTAGCTCGACAGCCTGGTTGCCATCCCCTGGCCGGCCGGCTCGCCTCCGCTACTTCGCCCAGAGAACCGATAGATCGAGCTCGATCGCGTCGAAGGGCACAGCGCGGACGCGCGCGGCTTCGCGGTGCACCACCGCGGGCCCCCAGCGACGATCCGCGTCGAGCGCGTAGACCTCGAGCGTCCGCGCGATCGGGTCGACGAGCCATGCGTGCCGCACGCCCTCGCGCGCGTAGACCGGCATCTTCTCGTCGCGGTCGACGCCCTCCGTGGACGCGCTCAGGACCTCGCAGATCCAGTCCGGAGCGAGCGGGAAGTACGCCGTCTCGGGCAGCTCCGGCATGCGCTCGCGGCGCCAGCCGGCGAGGTCGGGCACGAGCGCGTCGATCTCGCCGGGCGCGTCCGGGTCAGGGAAGTGCAGCTCCGGCTCGTCGAGGATCCACCAGCCGCCCGGACCCCCTCGCCCGCGCTGGAAAGCGCCGTGCAGGTCGGCCCCCAGCGACGACGCGGCGTTCGCATGGCGCGGCGCCGGCCGGGGGAACACGTGCAGGGTACCGCGGACGAGCTCCGCCACCTTGTTCGGCGGGACGGCTTCGAGGTCGGCGTACGTGGCGTGACGCCGCTTCTCGGCGGGATGGCCCATGGCGGAAGCCTGCCCGGGGGCGGGCGGCGGGGCAAGGTGATGAGGAGCAGAACGGCGAGGCGCTCATCGGCGCGTGCGCGTGCGGGTCCGGATGCGCGATGGTGCCGACGTCGGGGTCCCCTGTCACATAGATCAAGCTCACGAGTCGCACTCTGTTGGAGCAAACAGCGCCGCAGCTGCCGTGGTTCGCGCCGCTCTTGAGCGACTTCTGTACAAACAGGGGTTTCGAAGCAGCGTCTTTGGCGGCGCTCAAAGCGAAGGCAGCGTCGCCAAAGTAACCCTCTACGCTCTCGCTCGGGCCGCCCTCCCCTGCGCGACGCGCAGGCGCGCCTTCCCGCAGAACCTAGCGCGGAGAGATGCCCGCGATCTCGCAGGCGAGCTCGGACAGCACCGTCACGGCCGCGCCGTAGCCGCCGGCGTCCTCCGAGCTCGCGTTGCCGAGGAGGCTCCGCCTGTAGACCCCCTGAGCGATCGCGGCGAGGCGGAAGACGCCGAAGGCCATGAAGTACGGCCACGCCTCGATGCCGTCGCGACCGGACAGCTCGCAGTAGGAGGCGACCATCTCGTCCTCGGTCGGGATCCCGAGCGACGCGACATCGACCCCGGCGAGGCCGCCGCGACCGGGGAGGTTGATGCGATAGCCCATGCAGGCGTATGCGAGATCGCTCACCGGGTGTCCGAGCGTCGAGAGCTCCCAGTCGAGCGTCGCGATCGCCTCGGGCGCAGCACCGGATGAAAATACGAGGTTGTCGATCCGGTAGTCGCCGTGGACGAGCGTCGTCTCGTCGTGCGCCGGGACGTTCGCGGACAGCCATCGCATGAGCGCCTCCATCGCCGGCATCTCGCCCGTACGCGAGGCCTCGTACTGCTTCGACCAGCGGTCGACCTGCCGCGCGACGAAGCCGCCGACCTTGCCGTAGTCCGCGAGCCCGACGGCGGCGCGGTCGACGCGGTGGAGCGCCGCGAGGACACGGATGTACTCGGCGTAGATGGCGCGGCGGTCTCCGGCGGTCCCGAGCTCTGGCAAGACCGGATCCCAGAAGATCCGCCCGGCGACATACCGCATGACGAAGAACGGTGTGCCGATGACCGAGCTGTCCTCGCAGAGGGCGAGCGCCTCCGGAACGGGCACCTCCGTGCCGCGGAGGGCGCGCAGGATCCGGTACTCGCGCTCGACGGCGTGCGCGGAGGGAAGGAGCTTGCCGGGCGGCTTCTTCCGCACGACGAGCTCCAGATCTCCGCCTGCCCCGCCGGCGACGCCCACCCAGTACGTCGGGTTCGACTGACCGCCCTTGAACTGCGCGACGGCCAGGGCGCCTCCCGCGCAGCCCTCGACGTGCTCGGTGAGCCAGCGACCGAGGGCCGCTTCATCGATCCGGTGCGCGTCGCGCGGCGCGCGCGTGTTGGTCGGTGGGGTGAGGGCCATCGCGCGTCCCAGCCTATCACGCAGCCCTCTGGGCCCCTATACTGCCGCCGTGACGATCTCCTTCGATCTGTCCCCCGAGCTGGCCGACCTCCGCGGCCGCGTGCGCGCGTTCGTCGACCAGCACGTCATCCCGAACGAGCCCGCGATCCTCGAGGAGGATCGCGAGCGACGGAAGGACACGCTGACGGCGCTCCGGGGGCGCGCGCGGGCCGAGGGCCTCTTCGTTCCGCACCTGCCCGTGGAGCACGGCGGGCTGGGGCTCGGCATCATGGGCATGTGCGCGCTCTTTCGCGAGATGGGCCGCTCTCCGCTCGGCGCGGCCTGCTTCAACTGCGATGCTCCGGATCAGGGCAACATGGACCTGCTGCTCAAGGCGGCCTCGCCCGCGATCCGCGCGAAGTACCTCGCGCCGCTCGCCCGGGCCGAGATCACGAGCGGCTTCTCGATGACCGAGCCCGCCCCCGGCGCCGGCGCCGATCCGTCGAACCTGCGCACCAGGGCGACCAGGGTCGACGGCGGCTGGGCGATCGACGGCCACAAGTGGTACACGACCGGCGGCGGCGAGGCGGCGTTCCTCATCGTGATGGCGCGGACGTCCGACGATCCTCGCACCGGCGCCACGATGTTCGTCGTCGATCGTCACGCCGAGGGCGTCGAGCACGTGCGCGACGTCCCCGTGATGAGCCCGCCGATGCTCGCGCACCGCGAGGCCGAGCTCCGCTTCCACGCCGTGCGCGTCGGCGACGACGCGGTCCTCGGCGGCGTCGGCGAGGGCTTCCTCCTCGCGCAGCGGCGCCTCGTGCCGGCGCGCCTCACGCACTGCATGCGGTGGCTGGGCTGGGCCGACCGCGCGCTCGCGATGTGCCGCGACTACGTCGTCACGCGGGAGAGCTTCGGCAAGCCGCTCGCGCACCACCAGATGATCCAGAAGAAGATCGCCGACGCGGCGTCCGGCATCCACGCCGGCAACCTGATGACGCTGCACTGCGCGGCGATGCTCGAGCAAGGCAAGGAGAAGGAGGCGCGCCCCTACTCCTCGATGGCGAAGAACCACGTCGCGCGGCTCCTCTGCCAGGTGCTCGACGACGCGATCCAGATGCACGGCTCGCTCGGGTACAGCGAGGACATGCCCTTTTCTCTCTGGTACCGCTTCGCCCGGTCCGCTCGCATCGCCGACGGCCCGGACGAGGTCCACGACGTCGTCGTCGCGCGTGACTTCCTGCGAGGCGCGTTGACGACGCTGATCTGAGTATCTCGACGCCTCATGCGCATGAGGCAACCAGCGGTCTCGAGCTCGCCAGTGGGACAGGTTGTCTCTGAGACATCGTGTTGTACCAGCGCTGCGACGACGCACGACCGTGGCGTAGCCCTTCAGCGACTCAACGAGCGCCCAGCGCTCGCGGTGCTCCCTGAAAGGCAACAGCGGCTCGTTGGGAAGCCCGCCATTCAAACGCCGGACTCACCAGTTCTTCACCGATCTTTGATCACTGCATCGCCGGTGAGCATGAGCAACAGAAAAACCGGCCGAAAAGGGTCCGAGATCGCGACGTCCCAATCCTTGAAGGCCTGCTCAGCCTGACCTACGTGGGTGAGCACGCCCTGGCGGGTGAAGCGCTTGGATGGGTCGTAATCAGCGTCATGCCTGGCTTGTTGAAGATCGAGGAACGCTCGTGCAACGCCCTGTAGAGCTGCTGAGGCAGCGACCGAGGCGGCCCCCTGTGGCCCTTTGGGCAGCACCTTACGGAGCTTGCTCGGGACAGTCGGACCAGCGAAGAGACCGCATACCTCGGCCATCCGTGTGTGCGTGAACCATCGTACGACGGTCTCCCCGATCTCGCGGTGCGTGGTCGTCGGACCGAACCCGACCTGCGCGCTCACGGAACTTCGGATCAGCAAATGAAATAGCGCATAATACGCTGTCGAGACGGCACGCCGCAGACTGGCTTGCCTAGGTCGACGTGAATCAAGCTTCGCAAGATCCCGGGCGACAGCCAGGAAGTCCTGGGGGCTGATCATCGCCTACTCCACCGTTGCATCAGGCTCATCAGCATCGCCTTCGCTCTCGGACTTCAGGCGGAATTCGATGTAGGGCCACCTGTCCAGCGCCCGCTCCGTGAATCCTTTCCAGATCAAGTCGTGGATGGGCCTGAGCCGCGCCCAGGGGTAGGGCTCGCCCGAGGGGTCGTCGTCCAGGATGACGGTGATGAATACCGCGTCGCGGCCGTTGGAGTCGACGGCCAGCTCAACCTGGAGCTCGCTGACGTGCGGGCTCGTGATCAGCGTGGGAAGTGTTCGATGAACGTCCTCGATGGCCGCGTTTACCGCTTCCTGGCTGCTCGCGCTTTCCATGTTGCCATCCAGTGCAAAGGTTCTGCCCTGCTCGTTTGTAGCACGTCCGACACCCCGTCCGCAGAGAGCGCGCGCAGCGCGAGCGCCCGCAGATCGGAGAGGCTCGCCCCCTCGAGCGGCGCGGCCCCGGTGTCCAGCGACGCGGGATCCGCCCCCCGGCCGAGCGCGTCGAGGAGCCAGCCCGCCGTGAGGACATCGCCGCCGAGCCATGCGCGCGCCGGCGCCCCGCCGAGCGCGGCGGCCTCGATCCAGCCGATCGGCACCCGCGCGAGCACCGCGGGGCCGGCGCCCGGCGGCGCCGGGTCGTCGGGCGCGGTGACCGGCTGGAACCGCTCGACCTCGAGCTCCGGCGCGCCGCCGCCGTCGCTCAGCGGGAGCCCCGCCCGCAAGGCGACCTCCTCGACGACGGCGCGCGCGAGCGCCTCGGGCGAGCAGCGCGCCGGGAGCACCTCGGAGAGCGCCGCCGGCGCCTTGCCCAGCCAGCGGTCGACGGCGCGCTCGTCGGGCGCCGCGAGCTCGGCCGGGATCGCGAGCGGCGCGTCGTGGCCGGCGAGGACCTCGAGGAGGACCGCGCCGTCCTCCGCGGCGTCGACGCCGAGCAGCGCGGCGGGGCGGTGCTGCAGCGAGATCCACTCGCGCCCGAAGTAATGCGCGGGCGCGCCGGCGCGGGCGAAGCCCCGGAGGAAGCCGCGCACGTTGCGGTTCAGCAGCGTCCGGGCCGTGGCGTCGGGCGCCAGCGCGGCCACGTGCGGCAGCGCCAGCGTCCAGAGGACGCCGCGCCCGCCGAGGAACGCGGCCGTGCCGGTCGTGGAGCGCCGGAAGACCGGCGCGCCGCGCGCCGCGCAGGCGGAGAGGTCGACCACGCGCCCGGCGCGCTGGGCGGCGCCGAGCACCACGGCGGGGCCCTCGACGAGGCTCGCGGCGAGCCACGGCGCCGCGGGCGTCATGCGGGCGCGCGCGAGCAAGGCGGGGCCGAGCGCGAGCGCGTCCGCGAGCGGACGATGGGCAGGCGGGAGGGAACGCACGGCGGGCGTCGAGTATGCTCCCGCGCGCGCACCGGTGGTACCATCGCCCCATGGTGACCGAAGAAGAGCTGGCAGAGCAGCGCGTCGGCACACGGATCGGCCCATGGGCGGTGGAGCGCGTCCTCGGGGTCGGCGGCATGGCGAGCGTCTTCTACTGCCGCCGCGCCGACGGGTGCGTGGCGGCGGTCAAGGTCCTGCACGCCGAGCTCGCCGAGATCGACGAGGTGCGCAAGCGGTTCCTGCGCGAGGGGCCGATCGGGAACGCGCTCAACGCCGTGGCGCCGCTCTGCGAGGGGCTCCCGCAGGTGCTGGAGTCGGGGGCCAGCGACGACGGCGCGGTCTACATGGCGATGGAGATGCTCGAAGGAGAGACCGTGTTCGACCGGATGGCCCGGCACGGGACGCTCCCTGTCGGCCAGGTGATCGCGCTCGCCGAGCGCGTCCTCGACGTGCTGATCGTGGCGCACGACCACGGCATCGTTCACCGCGATCTCAAGCCCGAGAACCTGCACATCGGCAACGACGGGCGCGTGCGCGTGCTCGACTTCGGCCTCGCGCGCGTCCTCGATCCGCTGCTCGAGGACGTCGCCGGCGTGCCGGAGATGACGAAGACCAGCACGGGCGTGTCGATCGGGACCGACGACTACATGGCGCCCGAGCAGGGCCTGGGCCTCATCCGCGAGATCGACGGCCGGACCGACCTCTTCGGCCTCGGCGCGACGATGTTCCGCCTGCTCGCGGGCCGCACGATCCACGGCAAGCTGGAGGACGCGCACCTGCTCATCGCCGTCGCCACCGAGAAGGCGCCGCCCCTCGCGCAGCACGCCCCCACGGCGCCGCCCGGCCTGTGCGCCGTCGTGGACCGCGCCCTCGCCTTCCAGAAGCAGGAGCGGTACCCCGACGCGAGGACGATGCGCGCCGACCTCGCGGCCGTGCGCGCGGGCCGCGAGCCGCCTTATGCGACCGCCGCGGCGCGGGGGCGCGGGTAGCTGACCTTCGTGTTCGTCGCGGCAACACTGCCTGAGGTCGCCGCGAACTCGAGGCCTCGGAACGCGTGGGACTGGCACCTGTCGGGCATCACCATCGCGTCGACCGTGCTCGGCACGATCTGGGCTTGAGCTACAGGCGGCTCCTGCACAAGTCACATCGTGCCAAGCCAGCAGGCGATGTGGCACATCGTGCGAGCGCCATGCGCGCCGCGGCGCTGACACACCTGGTGTGATGGCCGCGCCATCGCGTGCGGCGTTCGTAACAGAGCACATCGCGTCGAGACGCTGATAAGGTGGACGCTCGGCACGGGGGCGTTCGGCTTGGTCTCGGGGGGAGCACCTTGCGGAGTCACGACATTCGTCTGCATGGCGAGCCAGCGCGGCATGGCGTCGAGGTCCAATCCAGCCCGCGCTCCGATGGGCTCGCGCACCCCGGAGGTCATCCACTCTCCCACCCCCCGAGCCCCCATGCGACACAGGCTCGCCAGGGCCAAGAAAGCGGACCTTCCATGCAGAGCTGGATAGACCCGGAGCACCAGGCGCTGACGAGGAGCGCCGCGAAGGCGCTCAAGGAAAACGCCGTACACAACCGCAGCGGCCTCCCCCCGTTCCGGCTGCCGCAGGTCGCGCAGCAGGTCCTCGCCGAGCTGCTCCGCTTCGTCTCCGCCGGCGACACGGCGCCCGCCCTGTCGCTCGGGGAAAAGCTCGCAGCCCAGGGGCTCGGCCTGCGCGCCGTGCTCGGGCTGAGCCGCTCCCTCGTGCGCGAGGTGCTGGCGCGCCTGCCCGACAGGACGCCAGGAGCGCTGGAGGAGGCGGCGCGCGTCAACGACTGCCTGACGCTGATCGTGGACGCGGTGGCGGAGCAGGAGCGGCGCGAGATCGGCGTCCAGCGCGACGAGATGCAGCTCGCGCTCGAGCGCGCCGTACAGAACCGCGAGCGCGAGCTGCGCCGCATGATCCTGGAGCTCTCGACGCCGATCATGCCCGTGTACGACCACATCGTGGTGCTGCCGCTCATCGGGAAGCTCGATATCGAGCGGGCGGACAGGATCACCGAGTTCCTCCTGCGGGACGTGGTGGAACGGCGGACGCGCACCGCGATCATCGACGTGACCGGCGTGCCGGCCGTGGACGAGGAGGTCGTCGCCGCGCTCGTGCGCGCCACGCGCGCGCTCACCCTCCTCGGCACCCACCCGGTGCTCGTCGGCATCCGCCCCGAGATCGCGCGCGCGCTGAGCGACCAGAGCGCCGATCTCGCGGGCATCGTCGTCCTGGCCAACCTGCAAACCGCCATCATCTACGCGCTGCGGCGGGAGGGGCTCGAGGTACGCGGGAGCCCCCGCCCGCAGCGCGCGTCTGCGCACTCGTACCGCGGCCGCTGACGCGCGCGCCGCCAGCTCGATCAGGAGGGAACGATGGAGATCGACACCACGAAGCCGCACATCGGTCGGGTCTACGACTACGTCCTCGGAGGGCACCATAACTACGAGGTGGATCGTCACACGGCCACGGAGATGATGAAGATCGTGCCGACCTACCCGAAATGGGCGAAGCTCAATCGCTGGTTCATCCAGCTGGTGGGGCAGCAATGGGCCGACACGGGGATCACGCGCGTGCTCGATCTCGCCTCGGGGCTGCCGACGCAAGGCCACCTCAACGACTACCTGCCGGAGGCGCGCATCCTGTTCTCGGACATCGATCCGGTGAGCGTCATCTACGGTGAGCAGCTCCTGGCTGACAGGCCCAACATGCGCTACATCCAGGCCGATCTGCGCGAGCCGTCATCCATGCTCGCGGCGGCGGCGCAGTTCTTCGGCGCGGACCGGCGCATCGCGGTGGGGAGCATCGGTATCCTGTACATGATGAGCGATGAGCACACGCGCGATCTCCTGCAGAAGATGCACGCGTTCTGCGCCGGCGGCAGCACGCTGGCCCTCAGCTTCGCCGTGGCGCGCGCGGCGACCGCGGGGCGCCAGCTGAACGGCGCCTCGTCCCTCGCCGGGCAGAAGATCTACCTGCGCACGCCCGAGGAGATGGCGGCGCTCGTGGCGCCGTGGAAGGTGAGCGCGTGCCGGCCCCTCGTGGAGTGGCTCGACGTGGAGGACTTCGTGACCCCCGCGGAGATGGAGTTGAACCCGTTCGAGATGATGGGCCTGATCGCGCACCACTGAGAGGCGCCGGCGCGCGCGGCCGCCCAGCGCGGTGAGATATGCCGCGCGACGAGGGATGAACTCGGGCGGCGAGGTACTAGCCTTGCCCGCGTGGATCCGTCCGACCCCGTGGCCCGGTACCTTCCGACCCTCGCGCGCGCCCGCGCGGAGGGCCTCGCGCTGCCGCCCGGCGCGCCGGCCGAGGAGCGCCGCGTGGCCGCGCTGGTGGTGCTCGCGTCGCTGGTGCGCCGCGAGGGCTGGGCCGAGGTCGTCGACCTCAGCCAGGAGGCCGCGGGGCAGCTCGAGGCCGGAGAGCCGCCGCTCCCGCGCGCCTTCGAGGCCGGCGCGCACCGGCGCGTCGCCGAGGATCTCGGCCCGCGGCCCTGCCCCGCGTGCAGCGGCGCCGGGGCGAGGCTCGTCTTCTGCGCGACCTGCCTGGGCGACGGCCACGTGCGGCGGGTGCGCCTCCGCCACGTGCAGGACCGCCTGATCGAGGTGCGCGAGCTCTACGCCCCGCCCGAGATGTCCTTCGTGCCGGCGCTCTTCTCGCTCGATGGCGCCCTGAAGCGCGCCCTGGGCGAGGCCGATCCCCCCGAGCCGCTGCGCTGCCTCGACCTCCGCCCCCGCGCGGCGCGCACCGCGTACCGCGGCGGCGCCGACCGGGTGGTCGAGCCGGATTTTTACACCCACCGCTTCGCCGGAACGATCGAGAGCGCGACGGCTGGCCTCGCCGCGCTCGCCGCCGGCGGACGCGTCGTGGCGCAGGCGGTGCGGGCCTACGCGTGGCCGCTGCTCTGGCTGCGCTACGGCCCCGGCGAGCCCGCGCGCGACGCGGTCGTCTTCCCCGATCTCACCGGCGCGCTCCAGGTCTTCGCGGGCGCGAGCCCGGGCGGGCGCGAGGGCTCCCGCGCCGTCATGGCGTGAGGTGCAGCATCCCCATCATGCCGGCCTCGGCGTGGTCGAGGATGTGGCAATGGAACATCCACATCCCTGGCCGGTTGTCGTAGCGGACCACGAAGCGCGTCGTGCCGTCGACAGGCACGTTCACCGTGTCCTTCCACTCCAGCGGCCTCACCGGCTGCCCGTCGGCGCCGAGCACCTGGAAGAAGAAGCCGTGCAGGTGGAACGGGTGATCGAACGCAAACGTGTTCTCTACCTTCCACACCGCTGTCTCGCCCACGGCCGCGGCGAGCGGCTCGGCCTCCCACGAGGGCACGCCGTTGATGCCCATCTCGAGGTCGCCCGTGCCCTCCTGCAGCGTGAGCTTCAGATCGACGTGCCTCGCCGCCGACGTGTCGAGCGCCGGGATGGCCCGCGCGACCTCGGGGAGCGGCTCGTCCTCGGCCGCCGGCTCGTCCGCGAGGTGGAGCCGGAAGGCCTCGAGGTCCGGCCGCTCGAACGCGGTGCCATAGCCGCGGTCGTAGGCCACCCAGCGCACCGAGAGCGTCGAGCCCGGCGCGCCGCGCGGCTCGACCAGCACGTCGGCGCGCTCGCCGGGCGTGAGGAGGATCCTGTCCATCTGGACGGGGTGCTCCAGGAGCCCGCCGTCGCCGCCGATGCGCGTGAAGCGGTGATCGGCGATCACGAGCTGGTAATAACGGGACCTGGCCGCGTTGACGAGCCGCCACCGCTGCCTGAGCCCGGCGCGCGCCTCGATCACCGGGTTGACCCGGCCGTTGATCAGCAAGAGGTTGCCCTCGCGCCCGAACAGCGTGCCGAAGTTACCGCCCGAGTCCGGGGCCACGAGCGCGCCTTCCTCGTCCACGCCGATGTCGCTGAGCACGAGGACGAGCTCGTCCCCGAGCGCCGCGGGCTCGCCCGGGTCCTCGACGAGCAGCGGGCCATAAAGGCCGTTGCCCGCCTGAGCGGCGGAGTCGACGTGCGGGTGATACCAGTAGAGCCCCGCGTCAGGCACGATGAAGTCGTACGTGAAGCCGCCGCCCGGCGCCGTCTCGGGCTGGCTGTGCCCCGGCGCGCCATCCATCGTCGCCGGCAGGCGCACGCCGTGCCAGTGGATCGTCGTGGGCGCCGGGAGCTCGTTGCGGAAGTGCACGATCAGGCGATCTCCGGCCCTGGCGCGGAGCAGCGGGCCAGGGATGCCGCCGTCGTAGGTCCAGGCCGGCGTCCGCTTGCCGGGGACGAGCTCGAGCTCCTCGACGCGGGCCGTCAGCTCGACCTCGACGACCCCCTCCGTCGCGTCGAGATCTCGCGCCCGGCGCAGCGCCACCGCGCTGTCCCACCCCTCGGGCTGCGCCGGGGGATCGCCCGCGCAGCCGGTCGCGGCGGCCGCGAGCAGGAGGCCGATTCGATACGTCATCTTCGCGCGCTGCATGAGGTCGCCCCGGGGCGTTATTTCGGCCATGTGAAACGGAAGGTGGCGCCCTCGCCGAGCGCCGACTCGACCCAGACCCGCCCGCCCCGCGTCTCGATGATCTTCTTGACGACCGAGAGGCCGATGCCGGCCCCCTCGACCTTGTCGCGGGCCTCGAGCGTCTGGAAGATACCCCAGATGCGCTCGTGGTACTCGGGCGCGATGCCAGGGCCGTTGTCGGTGACGGTGAACTCGCAGGCGTCGCCCGCGTCCCGGGCGCGCAGCTCGACGTGCGGATCGGAGCGGCTCAGCGTCGAGAACTTGATGGCGTTGCCGAGCAGGTTCATGAACACCTGCTGCAGCGGCACCCGCTCGGCCGTGAGCGTGGGCAGCGCCGGCTGCACGTCGATCCGCACGTGGTCCGGCGGCGCGAGGAGGTCCAGCACGTCCCTCACCATCGCCGCCGTGTCCACGGGCGCGGCCGCGTCCCGCACCCGCCCCGCCCGGGAGTACGCGAGGATGCCGTCGATCAGCGCCTCCATGCGGTGGACGCGCCCGAGGAGCAGCTTCACGTGCTCGTGAGAGCCGGCCGACAGCTGCTCGCCGACGTCCTCCTGGATCCACTGCGCCAGGCTCGCGATCCCGCGGAGCGGCGCCTTGAGGTCGTGCGACGTGACGTACGCGAACCGGTCGAGCTCGCGGTTCGACTGCTCCAGCGCCTGCGTGAGGCGGGTGAGCTCCGCGGCCCGCTGCTCCGCCTGCTGGCGCGCGCGCACGATGTCCGTGACCTCGATCGCGTGGGTCATGACGCCGAAGGCGCTGCCGTCCTCGCCGAGCAGCGGCTGGTAGACGAAGTTGAAGTACGCCTCCTCGACCCGCCCGAAGCGCTCGACCCGCACGGGCGCCTCCTTGCCGACGTACGGCTCGCGCGTCGCGAGCACCTGGTCGTAGAGCGCGGGGAAGCCCTGCTCGATGAGGTCCGGGAACGCCTCCCGCACCGTCCTGCCGAGCAGCGGGCGATCCCCGGTCACGTGCGCGTAGAGCGGGTTGGCGGCCTCGATGAGGTGCGTGGGCCCGCGCGTCACCATGATCGCCGCCGGCGCCTGCTGGAACACGTCGTTCAGCCGGTTGCGCTCGAGCTCGAGCTGCCGCTGGAGGCGGTGCTGCTCGGTGACGTCGCGGGCGGTGAGCACGACGCCGATCTGCCCGCCTCCGTCGCCGTAGACAGGCACGGCGCTGCCCTGGATACGGCGCGGCGGCGCGCCAGGGCTCCGCACGATCCACGCCTCGTCGATCACCCGCTCGCCCCGCAGCGCCCGCGCCGCGGGGCTCTCCTCGGCCGGGCACGGCGAGCCGTCGAGCCGCTCCAGCGAGATGCGCTCCTCTTGCTCGGCCAACGTCTCCCCGGCGCGGAGCTCCGGATAGAGGGAGCGCGCCATGTCGTTGAGGAAGTTGATGCGCCCCTCGCTGTCGAAGGTCACCACCGCGTCGGCGATCTGGCCCAGCATGGCCACCCGCTCGGCCGCGAGCTCCTCGACGCGCTTGCGGGCGAACACCTGCTCGGTGATGTCGACCGCGTGGACCATGATGCCGAAGACGCTCCCGCTCGGGTCCTTCAGCGGCTGGTAGATGAAGTCGAGGTAGACCTCCTCCAGCGTGCCGTCGCCGCGGCGGTCGAGCTTCACGAGCGCCTCGTGGGCCACGTACGGGGTGCCGCTGCGCCGCACCGAGTCGAGGAGCTGCGGGAACCCCTGGTCCATGACCTCGGGCAGCGCCTCCCTCAGCGGCTTGCCGACCACGTCGCGCCCGCCGATGAGCGCGAGGTAGCGCGGGTTGGCCACGGTGAAGGTGTGCTCCGGCCCCTCGACCACGGCGATGCTCGCCGGCACCTGCATGAACACCTCATAGAGGCGCTCGCGCTCCGCCTTGGCCTCGGCCAGGGCGCGGTCGCGCTGGACCCGGGTCCGCACCTCCTGGGTCACGTCGAAGACGGTCACGAAGACGCCGCCCACCGCGCCCGACTCGTCGCGGACGGGGTTGTAACAGAGCGTGAGGTGATACTCCTCGACCTGGCCGTGCGGCGCGAGCGGGTACATCGTCTCCTTGAAGGAGACCGTCTCGCCGTTGAAGATGCGCGGATAGATGCTCTCGTTGATGTGCCAGACCTCTGGCCAGCACGCCCGGTTCCCCTGCCCGAGGCCCGCCGGGTGCTTGGCGCCCATGAGCAGCCGGTACCCGTCGTTGTAGATCTGCACGAGCTCGGGCCCCCAGAGCACGATCATCGGAAAGCTCGAGCCGAGGACGATGCTCACCGCCGTCTTCAGGCTCTGCGGCCAGCGCTCGACAGGGCCGAGCGGCGTCGCGCCCCAGTCCTTCGCCCGGCAGCGCGCGCTCAGCTCGCTCGCGCCCGGGAAGATGTCCTCGAGGGAGGTCGCGGGGCGCGCTCCACCAGCGGCCATGGCGGCCTCTGCGGGAGCGCGCGGCGTGAGCGAGGTTGGCTTCATCTCCTGATGTCCGTGCGGACAGACGAGCAAACACATCCCGGGACGTCAAGGTCCATCGGCCCGCGCGCTCACCGCGGCACCCCGAGCCGAGCTCGTCGCCAGGGCGCGCCGGGAGCGCGTCATCCGCCCCAGCGCCCCGGCCGCCGCCCCGGGATCATGGGCGGATGTCGACCGACTCGACACCACGGACGACACCGCATCTTCCGAGACAGAGGACGTCCGGAGACAGGCCGCGTGGCGGGGTGAGGCGCGCGGCGTACGGCGCCCGGCGCGTCAGACGTAGCGCCGGATCACGTCGAGCAGCGCGCCGAGGCGGACGGGCTTCTTCAGGATATCGACGTGTCCGAGCTCCGCCGCCCGCGGCGCCGCCCCCGCCGTGAACACGACGACGGGGACGCCGGCGATCGCGGGCGTGCGCAGCTGCTCTGCGCGAAAGGCATACCCATCCATGACGGGCGTCATCAGGTCGAGCACGATGAGCGCCGGCGTCGGCCCCTCGCGCAGCCTGGCCAGCGCCTCGGCGCCGTTCGCGGCCGCCATCACCGCATAGCCCTCCTCCGACAGGACATCGACGAGCGCGCCCATGACGCCCCGGTCGTCCTCGACGACGAGGATCGTCCTCGGCGGCGAGGGGCCGCGCTCCGCGAGGGCGCCGCCGGTCGCGCGCGGCGATGGCGAGCTGGACGGTTGGCCTCGACTCACCCTGCTACCCCCACGCCGCACCCGCGCGCGGGACCGCGCGTGACACCCTCGATGTCGCCCGCGCGCGGTCCGCTCTCGTCCATCGACGACCATAAGGCTTCCCTCCACACCGCGCAATTTGAATCGCGCCGCAGGCTGGAACGCGCGCCGCCGGATCGCTCGCGACGAACCGCGCAGGAAGGCGCCAGGAGCGGGCTCTTCAGGGGCGGCGCGGAGCGCCCCGCGCGAGCGGGCGACGGTACGAGGGCTGCATACCCGCTCACCATGAACGTGACCGTGATCTTCTATTCTCTCTACGGCGATACGGCCGCGCTCGCGGCCGCCGTCGCGGAGGGCGCCGAGCAGGCCGGGGCGACGGTGCGGCTGCGGAAGGTCGCTGGCCTCGCGGCGCCAGACGGCCGCTCGACCACGAGTGAGCGGATCCGTGCCGCCCGGGAACACCTCGCCTCCGTCCCGCTGGCGCAGGTCGACGACCTCCTCTGGGCGGACGGCATCGCCCTCGGCTCGCCCGCGCGCTATGGCGCGATGAGCGCGGAGCTCCGGCGCTTCCTCTATTGCTCTCCCCATTTCGCGGGAGATCTCGCCGGCAAGGTGGCCTGTGTGTTCTGCTCGCCGTCTCCGATCCGGGGCTCGCAGCGCGCGGTGCTCCACGCGATGATCGCCGCCCTCCTCCGCCAGGGAGCCCTGGTCCAGGCCCCCGCTCTCGCGCAGATGGATGAGGCGAGCGCCGCGGCGCGTCGCGGCGGCCCGCCCTGGTCGGCCGAGGGCGAAGCCGCCGCCCGGCTCGATCTCGCCCCGGCGCGCGCGCTCGGCCGCCGGCTCGCGATGATCGAGCGGCGGATTCACGGGTAGGCGCGGAGACCCGGCCGATCCGTCGGCCTGTGCCGTGACGCCGCCGGCGCGCGCCAGCCCTGGAGTCCCGGACAAGCGGACATCAAATCAGCACGAGCGCGCCTCGCCGCGGCGCATGCGGAGAGCGCGGCCGCGATGGGCTGTTACACCTCGGCCCCGATACCTCGCTACCGGTCAAAACCGGACGCACCGCCAGGCGGGGCCCTACCTGGCCCCCGGCGATCCGCTCCACCGCAGACAGGAAGAAGGATCAGCGACCCATGAGCGCACAGGCTCACCGCAAGAACTATCGCCCTTCGCCGCCGCGGCGCGAGGGCAGGACATCGAGGCTCTCCCCGAGGAGCACGCTCGCCGCGCCCAGCCGCTCGGCCGGCGCGGAGCGGCTCCGGTTCTTCCTCCGGGTGGGCGCCTATTTCAAGGGCGAGTGGGCGCGCCTCGGGGTGCTCTGCCTGCTGGTCGCCGTCTCCATCGCGATAAGCCTGCTCCAGGTGTGGCCGGTCGCCGTGATCGTGGACCTCATCTCGACCGGTCCGCGCGCGGGGGACCTCGTCCATCGCCTGCTGCTCGCGCCGCTGCCGGACAGCCTGCTCGGGCGCGTCCTCGGGCTCGCGGCGATGACGCTCGTCCTCCGCGTCGCGCAGGAGTTCGTGGGCATGGGCCGCACCCTGCTCAACTTCCGCATCGGCTACGGGGGGCTCATGCGCGTGCGCTGCGACCTGTACCGGAAGCTCCAGGCGCTCCACATCGGCTACCACCGCGCGCAGCCGCAGGGCGACGCGCTCTACCGCCTCAACCAGGACGCCACGGGGTTCCACGGGATCCTCAACGTGGCCGTCTCGGTGATGGGCAGCGCGCTGACGCTGGCGGTCATGCTCTGCATCATGGCGTCGCGCAGCCCGGCGCTCACCCTGCTCGCGCTCGCCGTCGTGCCGCCGCTGCTCCTCACGAACGTCAAGTTCGGGCGCGCGCTGCACCGGAAGTGCACCGAGGCGAAGGAGGTCGAGAGCGAGCTCACGACGTCCGTGCAGCGCTCGATGGCGTCGATCGGGCTCGTCCAGGCGTTCGGGCGCGAGGCGGACGAGGAGGCGCGCTTCCACGCGACGCTGCGCCACAGCGTGAAGGCCTGGCTCAGGCTCCACCACGACGAGCTCCGCCACACGCTCACGGTGGGCTCGATCCTCGGGCTCGGCGGCGCGCTCGTGCTCGGCTACGGCGGCTACCTCGTCGTCGAGGCCCGCGCGGGCGCGGGGGACCCCGGCATGACGCTGGGCGCGCTCACGGCGTTCCTGGGCTACCTGGGCATGCTCTACGACCCGCTCTGCAAGCTGACCGGCGCCGGCGCCGCGGTGCAGGGCGGCGTCGCGGGCGCGCAGCGCGTCTTCGAGGTGCTGGACCGCGACCAGGCGGTGATCGACACGCACGACGCGGCCGCCCTGCCGCGACAGCCGCGCGTGCTCGAGCTCGAGGGCGTCGGGTTCGAGTACCGCCCGGGCCACCCGGTGCTGCGCGGGGTCGACGCGACGATCCGCCCCGGGGAGATGGTCGCTTTCGTGGGCTCGGTCGGCTCCGGCAAGACCACGCTGCTCAGCCTGCTGCCGCGCTTCCACAACCCGACGCGCGGCGCGCTGCGGCTCGACGGCATCGACACGCGCGCGATCCGCATGGCCGACCTGCGCCGGCACATCGCGCTGGTCCTCCAGGACGGCATCCTCTTGCCGGCGACCATCGCGGAGAACATCGGCTACGGCCGCCCCTCCGCGACCGACGCCGAGATCCGCAGGGCGGCCGAGATGGCGGGGGCGGCGGGCTTCGTCGAGGCGCTGCCGGACGGCTACGCGACGCAGATCGCCGACGGCGGGCTGAACCTGTCGGCCGGCCAGCGGCAGCGCATCGCGATCGCGCGCGCGCTCTTGACCGACGCGCCCATCCTGGTGCTCGACGAGCCGACCGACGGCCTCGACGCCGAGCACGAGCGGACCATCGGCGAGGCGCTGCGCGCGCTGAAGGGGCAGCGGACCATCGTGCTGATGAGCCACCGCCTCAGCACCGTCGTCGACTGCGACGAGATCTACGTGATGGAGCGCGGCCGCGTCGTCGAGCGCGGCGCGCACGCGGATCTCCTGCGGCGGGGCGGCGTCTACACCGAGATGGCGCGCTGGCAGCTGCTGCACACGGGCCACGCCGGCGCGCCCCCGGGGCACGCCGGCGCGCCGCCGAGGAGCAGCCCGCGTCGCGCCCACCACCCGGCGCCGCCTTCGGAGTCGTACCGGGGGTGACGACGCCCTGTGGGCGGATGATGGGCTGATGGCTGATGGCTGATGGCTGATGGCTGATGGCTGATGGCTGATGGCTGATGGCTGAGCCTGCGTGGATCTGGACGGACGCGGGCTCGACGACGCACGCCGCGCGACGCCGCGCTTTTCGGCCCGCGCGGCGCCCCGGACCGCCCCGGGACGTGGTAGAGCTGCGGGTGCGCGCGCACCGCGCCTGACGCCGGATCGCCATCGATGCTGCGGGCCACGAACATCGACAGCTTGAGCCGCGGGACGTTCGACGTCCTCGTCCTCGGCGCCGGGATCAACGGCGCCGTCGCGGCCGCCGCCCTCGCCGCGAAGGGGGCGAAGGTCGCGCTGATCGACCGCGGCGACTTCGCGGGCTTCACCAGCCAGGAGTCGTCGAACCTCGCCTGGGGCGGCATCAAGTACATGGAAAGCTTCGAGTTTCCGCTCGTGCGGAAGCTCTGCGTGTCGAGGAACCTGCTCCTCAGGAGCTACCCCTCGACGGTGCAGGAGATCCGCTTCTACACCGCCCACGAGCGGGGCTTCCGCCACGGCCTGTTCAAGCTCTTCCTCGGCACGTGGCTCTACTGGATCATCGGCAGCTTCTTCACGAAGATCCCGCGCCTGCTCTCCCGCCGGACGATCGCGCGGGAGGAGCCGATCGTCGACCTGGACGGCTGCGACGGAGGATTCGAGTACTCCGACGCATACCTGGTCGACAACGACGCGCGCTTCGTCTGGGGCTTCGTCCGCTCCGCGCTCGATCACGGCGCGCGCGCCGCCAACTACGTCGAGTCGCTCGGCGCGCGGCGCGACGGGGACGCGTGGCTCACGCGCGCGCGAGACGTCCTGTCGGGCCGGGAGCTCGCCATCCGGTCGCGCGTGCTCGTGAACGCCTGCGGGCCGTTCGTCGACGCGCACAACGCGCTGACGGGCCAGCGGACGAGCCACCGCCACATCTTCTCGAAGGGCATCCACCTCATCGTCGATCGGCTCACCTCGAGCCGGCGCGTGCTGACGTTCTTCGCGGACGACGGCCGGCTCTTCTTCGTGATCCCGATGGGGTCGAGGACGTGCATCGGCACGACCGACACCCGCGTCGAGCGCCCGCACACCGAGGTGACGGCCGAGGACCGCCGGTTCGTGCTCTCGAACATCAACAAGCGGCTCAGGCTGCCCCGGCCGCTGACCGAGGCGGACATCATCGCCGAGCGCTGCGGGGTGCGCCCCCTGGCGGTCCAGGAGGGCGGCGGCGCGGCGGACTGGCTGCAGCTGTCGCGCAAGCACGTCCTCGAGGTGGACCGGGAGGAGCGCCACGTGAGCGTCTTCGGCGGCAAGCTCACCGACTGCATCAACGTGGGCGACGAGATCTGCGCCGCCGTGCAGGGGCTCGGCGTCGCGCTGCCCCGCCCGGCGCAGCGCTGGTACGGCGAGCCGGGCGAGGGAGCGCGCGGCGCGTTCCTCGACAAGGCGCGCCTCCTCGGGCTCGACGCGCTGACGCCGCCGCGCTCGTCCGAGCCGCTCAGCGCGCGGCTGTGGCGCCGGTACGGGGCCGAGGCGCTCGAGCTGCTCGAGGCGATCCACCGCGATCCGCGCATGGCCGACGCGCTGATCGAGGGGGTGGACGACCTGCGGTGCGAGGTCGCGCACGCCGCGCGGCGCGAGATGATCGCGAAGCTCGAGGACTTCCTCAGGCGGCGCACGAAGATCTCGCTCCTGGTCCGCCGCGAGGAGCTCGCGCGCTCGCCCGGGCTCCGCGAGGCGTGCCGGATCCTGTTCGGGGACGAGGCCGACCTGCGGCTGGAGGAGTACTTCCAGGAGCGCGGCGCCCGCCCGCCCGCGGAGGACAAGGCGCTCATCGCGGCCCTGCCGGCCCAGCCGGTCACGTAGCGCGGCTCCTCACGGCGCGACCCCGGCGCGGCGCGTGGGCGACCGCGCGGCCAGCGCGCCGCGACGCCGCGCTGGTCGATCGGCGCCGTGCGGTCCCGCCGGCCGCGCACGCTCGCCAGGATCACCCGGGGCCGCTCACGCCGATAACGCCTGTGGTCGGGAGTGTTACTCCGCCTCGAACTTCACCCCATCGACAAGCATGTAGGTCGACAAGGCATGATGTGCCGCGACAATAGTGCTTGCCATCCGCTGATTCCGCCAGACATGGGCGCCTCCACACGAGGGCGGCCCGCGGCTCGACATCGAGCTCGCAGGTAGACGGACGTGTCAAGCGCGCACCTGCGCGCGTCGCGTGTGCGGCGATACCGGCGGGAGCGATGCTGGCCCGTCGATTGACGAGGGCAGCGGCCGTCCGGTGTTGCGGCCCACGCCGACGCCCCCAGTGCGCCAAGCTCGATCGGAATGTCGTGGGCGCCTCCCATGGGCGCTTGACAGGTAGGGTTACGGGTCGTCTAGGCTATCTACCAGGATGACCAGGAGGCCATGAGGGGGGTGGAAAGGACATGCAGGCGCTCCACACGAGGAAGGCGGTCAGCGTTCGAGGCTGCCCTGGCGCACCTCGCGTATCCAGCGCGCGTCGCGCACCGCTTTCTCTCATCGTGGTTGCGGCGAAACAACCACCTGACTGCCGCTGCTCGGTCCGGTGCATCTCGCCCTGATAACGACGCCGCGGCAGCGCCTGTCCGGATCGAGGAGGCCCGGCGCCGGCCTGGCCGGCCCCTCCGCCCCGCGCGCGCGCCGGCGGCCCTCGTCGCGGCGGCGCTGCTCCTCGGGTGCTGTCTCCTGCTGATCAGCCCGCCGACCACGGCCGGCCCGCAGGCCACGCTCTATGTCTATGCGGTGACCCCGCTCCGCGCACGCGCCCTCGAGCAGAAGATCGAGGAGTCGATGCCCGGCGTCGATGTCACGGTGTTTGGAAAACTGAGCGATTTCAAGACGGCGATCGAGGCGAGCCCGCCCAACGCGGCGCTCTCGCCAACGCCGGTCCTGGCCTCGCTCAACCGGGCGCCCGACCTCCAGGGCCTGAGGGCCGGGAGCGACGTGGAGCAATATCTCCTGGTCTCCACGAGGTCGCTGACCAAGGACATGCTCTCGTCCCTCAGGTACGGGATGGTCGACCTGGTGGAGCGCAGAGCGCTCCCGAAGTTCGTCGCCGGGCTCCTGGGCGTGAGCGCAGCGCCGGACGTCCAGCGCGTCACGAAGGTCGAAGATCTGCTGCAGCTGCTCCAGTTCCAGACGGCCGACGCCGTGCTTCTCCCGGAGCGCTTCCGCTCCGATTTCGAGTCCAAGAGCAAGATGAGCTTCACGATCCTCAGCCTCCCGACCGCCAGGGTCGGGCACGTGGCAGTCACGTTCCTCAGCGACCGCCAGCCTGTCGAGAACGCGATCCGGAAGCTCCCCAAGGCCGTGCTGGCTGATCTGGGGGTGGACGAATGGAAATGAGGTCGACGCGTCCCCGCTATCGCCGCCTGCTCTGGCGAGCCCCCGTCCTCGCGGGCCTCGTGCTGACCCTGGGCTGCTCGTCGGGCGCCGCCTCGCACACCGCGAAGGACCCGGATCCGCTGGCCGCGCTGCCGCCTCCGGACGGGAGGCCGGCCATCGCCATCATCGCCCCGTCCGACCCGCAGCTCGACGACATGCTGCGATCGCTCCGCGTCGAGCTGTCCGAGTCCTACCGCGTCACCATTTCACCTGTACGCGCCGAGGACTCGAGCCCCGAGCTCGTGGAGCAGATCGTGGCGCGGGATCGCCCGCGGGCGGTGGTGCTCGTCAACAACTCGACCGTGCTCCTGTACCGCAGCTGGGCGCGGACGGCCGCGGCGCCGCCCGTCGCGCTGATCCTGATGGCGTCCTTCGCCGAGGAGCTCCAGCGCACCGTCCCCAACTCGGTGGCGATCTCCTACGAGGTGCCGGCGGTCACGGCCATGGTGGGGCTGCGGACGCTGGGCCTCGACGTGCGCCGGATCGGCGTCGTGTACCGCCAGGGCTTCGCGAGCCATATCGCCCGGCAGGAAGCCCTCATGCAGGTCGAGAAGCTCACCTTCGTGAGGCAAGAGCTCTCGAACAAACCGCGTGTCCAGGACCTCCGCGCCGCGCTGGTGAACCTCCAGCGCGACACCGTTGACGCGATCTGGCTGCCGAACGACAATGGTCTCCTGAACCCGAGGTTCCTGACCAACGTCTGGCTTCCTTATGTTGGTCGGCTCGGCGCGCCGGTGGTGGTGGCCGTACCTTCGCTCGTGAACGAGCACGCGGAGTTCGGGACGTTCGCGGCCATCCCTGACACACAGGCGCTCGCGGTGCAGGCGTCTGACCTCCTCTACGAGCTCGCGGACGCCGAATGGAGGCTCCGGGCGTCAGACGTCCGCCTGCCCATCTCCGTGAAGCGCCTCGTCGACGTGCGGCTGGCGCGTCGCTTCGGCCTCGACTCCAGCCAGTTCGGGCAGGTTGATTTTCTCATCGGTCGGTGAGCGCATGTCGGTGGGCGTGGAGTCCCGGAGGAGGTTCTCATGATTCGGGTGCTCGTGATCGATGACGACGACATTGCTCGCGAGGCGATGTGCGCCGTGCTGGTCAAGGCTGGCTTCTACGTCTTCGAGCTGGCCACCCCCATCGGCGCGACGTCGGTCATCAAGCGCGACGGGATCACCGCCGTCGCGCTCGACATCAACATGCCCACCATCAACGGCGACAAGCTGGCCAAGCTGCTCCGGGAGAACGCGCAGCTCGCGAACCTCGGGATCGTCCTCGTCTCGGGCTGTGACATCGAGCAGCTGAGCGCGCTCGGGGAGAAGGTCGGCGCCGACGGCATCGTCTCGAAATCCAAGCTGCACGTCGCCCTGGCGCCGGCGATCGAGCGCGCGGTGGCCGCGCGCGCCGGGAAGAGCACCCCCCCCGCGTCGGTGCCCTTTCCGAACGTTGGCCCGCCTTCCTCGTCGCGGCGCCCCAGGTAAGCGATGGCTACCCCGAACATCCACGGGTCGCTCCGCATCAAGCTGCTGCGGCTGATCCTGGGCGCCCTGCTGCTGCTCGGCGGCGCCACGCTCCTGTCGAGCGGCGCCCTCATCTACTCCGCGGACCGCGAGGTCCAGGCGAAGCGCGAGGAGGAGCTCCTCGCCGGCCTCGAGGAGAAGGCCCGCCTGCTCGGCGTCAACCAGGCGCTGGCCCTGCGCAGCCTGGTGGCGGACAACCTCTTCGGGGACGTCAAGGCGCTCATCCACCAGACCGTCTCGGAGAACAACGACATCGCCTACGGGCTGTTCTTCGACGCGGAGGGCCGCGTGTGGGCGGCGAGCGGCCTCGGCCCGGCGAGCAGCGCGAAGGACGCGCCTCCCCTCACCGCGAAGGACCTCCAGGCCCTCGGGATCACCGCGGAGCACAGCCCCCGGCCCGTGCTGCGGCGCCGGGCGAACCCGATGGGCGGCGACGACGTCCTGGAAGTCGCCGCCCCGGTCGTCTCCGAGGGGGCCCACGCCGGGACGGTGATCTACGGCATCAGCACGAAGGGCGTCGCCGAGCGCATGGTCCAGGCCCGGAGCCTCGCCTCCGCCCGCCTCGTGACCACGCTCGGGCTGATCGGCGCGCTCATCCTCGGCAGCGTCGCGGCCAGCTACTTCCTCGTCAAGCGGGTCGCGGTGCACATCACCGAGCCGCTGCTCGCGCTGCGCTCGGCGGCGGGGGCCATCGCCACCGGCCTCCGCTCGAGCGCGCCGGCGGACCAGGCGACCGGCGTCCAGCTGAAGCAGTGGGAGCGCGTGCAGATCGCGAGCGGCGACGAGCTCGAGCTGCTCGGCGCGGCGTTCAACAGCATGGTCGAGGCGAACGAGCAGGCGTTCGAGGAGCTGCGCGTCAGGACCGAGCAGGCCCTCGAGGCCTCCCGGCTGAAGAGCGAGTTCCTCGCCAACATGAGCCACGAGATCCGGACTCCCATGAACGGGATCCTCGGGGTCATCCGGCTCATGCAGAACCAGGCGCTCGACGGCAAGATGCGGCGTTACGTGGAGACCGTCGACGCCTCCGCGAACACGTTGATGGCGATCATCAACGACGTCCTCGACTTCTCGAAGCTCGAGGCCGGCAAGTACGTGGCGCAGCACGTCTCGTACGATCTGCGCCTCGTCATCCAGGAGGTCGCGGAGCTGATGGCGAGCCAGGCGCACGAGAAGGGGCTCGAGCTCGTGTACCGCGTCGAGCGCCGCGTCCCCACGGGCGTCGTGGGCGACCCGGACCGCTTTCGCCAGGTGCTCACCAACCTGGTCGGCAACGCGATCAAGTTCACCGAGCGCGGAGAGGTGCTGATCGACGCCTCGGGGGGTCAGCAGGACAAGGCCTCGGCGCTCATCAAGCTCGCCGTCGTGGACACCGGCCCCGGCATCGCCGCCGACGACCAGAAGAAGCTCTTCTCCGCCTTCACGCAGGTGGACGGCTCGATGGTCCGCAAGCACGGCGGGACGGGCCTCGGGCTCGCGATCAGCAAGCGCCTCGTGGAGGTCATGGGCGGCGAGATCGCCGTCGAGAGCACACCCGGGCAGGGCAGCAAGTTCTGGTTCACGATCAAGGTCGGGGTCACGTCCGGGGGCGAGCAGATCCGGTCCGCCGAGTGGGCGAGCGGGCGCCGCGCGCTCGTGGTGGAGATCAGCAAGAGCTGGCGCGACGTCGTCGTGGAGCACCTCGTGGCCTGGGGCTTCGACGCCGAGTCCACCGCGTCCGGGCGGGACGCCATCAACCGGCTGGAGCTCGCGCTGCTCGAGAACCGGCCGTTCAGCGCCGCCGTCGTCGGCGTCCAGATGGACGATCTCGGCCTGGAGGAGTTCCTCCGCAGCATCCAGGCGGTGCCGGCGCTGCAGACGCTGCCCGTGGTGGCGCTCTATCACATGGGCTCGAGCGTGGCCCTGAGCGGGCTCGACTCCACCCTTGTCACGCAGCTCCCGAAGCCGCTGCGCGTGTCCGAGCTCTACAACACGCTGCAGAGCGCGCTCACGGGCACCAAGGCCGCGCCCGTCAGCAAGCCTGGCGTGGAGCCGGGCAAGATCGCGAGCAAGCTCCCCGTGCTGGTCGTCGACGACAACGAGATCAACCGTTACGTGGCGATGGAGCAGGTGGAGCAGCTCGGCCTGCGCGTGGAGACCGCCGCCAACGGCCTGGAAGCGCTCGAGTGCGTCAAGCGGAAGCAGTATGTCGCCGTGCTCATGGACTGCCAGATGCCGGTCATGGACGGGTACACGGCCACGCAGAAGATCCGCGAGTGGGAGAGCACGAGGAGTCGCCACACGGTGATCATCGCGCTGACGGCGCACGCCCTCGTCGGCGAGCGGGACCGGGTGCTGGCCGCGGGGATGGACGACTACCTGGCCAAGCCGGTGCGCCCGCAGTCGCTGCAAAAGACCTTGTGGCGGCACGTGGTCCTGCACCGGGACGAGCCGGAGCCGGTCTCCGCACGCGCGAGCAACGGCAAGCAGCCGGCGGCTCTGCCGGTGCTCGACCCCGAGGTCCCGCGCTCGCGGAAGCTGATCGAGCTCGTCCTCAAGAACGTCCCATCGCAGCTCGACGGCCTGGAGGCGGCCGTCCGCGACGCCCTCACCGCGGAGGTGAAGGCGAGCGCGCACAAGCTGAAGGGCAGCATGCTCTCGATCGGCGCGTCGCGCGTCGCGGAGCTGGCGGAGAAGATGCAGCACGCGGCCGGGCAGGGCGAGCTCCCGCGGACAGACGACCTGGCGCGGCTACGGCAAGAGTTCGACTCCGTCAGCGTCGCCCTGCGGGAGGAGCTCTTCGCAGCCGAAGCCGAGAGGAGCTCTTCGCAGCCGAAGCCGAAGTGAGCGTTGCGCGCAATTTGTCCTAGTCAAAGGCTCAGAACCAACCGCACCCGCATGACCTTTGTCTCCCTCGAAACCAAGTGGATCGTCGCCCTGGTGATCGCCGCGACGCCGGGGTTCGCATGGGCTCAGCCCACCGCCGCCACGGCGCCGGGGGCGCCGAAGGTCACGGGGAGCGAGCACCGGAACGACGCGCTCGAGGACGTCGACCTCCTCAGGCTGCTCGACGTCGAGGTGTCCACCGCCACGAAGACGCTGGAGACGCTCGATGACGCGCCTGCCGTCGTGACGGCGATCACGGCGGAGGAGATCCGGCGCTGGGGTTACGAGAGCGTCGGCCAGGTGCTCAGGCACGTCATCGGGTTCTATCTGATCGACGACCACATCCTGCCGAACGCCGGCGTGCAGGGCATGACGGGCGGGCTGGGGTCCGAGAGCGGCGGGATCAAGGTGATGATCGACGGGCGCTCGGTCGCGTTCCGGACCACCAGCGGCAACTGGCTCGGGACGGAGCTGATCCCGCTGTCGGCCATCAAGCAGATCGAGATCGTCCGCGGCCCGGCGTCGGCGCTCTATGGCGCGGACGCGTTCCTCGGCGTCGTCAACATCATCACCCTGTCGCCGGACGACATTCCCTTCGTCGACGCCACAGGGCACGTCGGCCTGACGAAGGGCAACCCGAGCGGCCGCCTCGACGCCGTTGGAGGGATGTTCACCGACCGCTTCGATATGATGTTGACCGCCGCGGCGACGATCGACGATCGAAGCGGCCTGGAGATGCCCAGCGAGTCTCCGGACCCCCGCGTGCCGGCGTACAACGAAGGACGCACGGTCGCCGAGAACCTCAGGCGATCGGCGGCGGTCCTCGGCTCACGCCTCGCGTTTCGCGATCCGGACCGCGGTCACCACCTCATCGTCAGCGGCTACTGGTCGGCCTTCAGGCGCGGCGGCGACTTCGCGCAATGGGCGCAGCTCACCGGCGGAACGGACAGAAACGGGCTTCCAGCCGGCACGGTGGTCAACCTGCAGCAACACCGCGTGGCGGTCGACGGGCTCCTCCAGCTGAACCGGGAGTTCGCGCTCGCGGTGCAGGGGATGTACTTCCAGGGCGGCGTCCTCCCGGGGGACCGCGTCGACGTCGCGGGCGGCTGGTATTACATCGAGCGGCGCATGTCCTACCGCGGCGTCGACGCGAACGTCGAGCTCCGGTGGGTTCCCCTGGACCGCTTCAACGTGCTCCTGAACCTGGAGTCCGTCTACGACAAGGAGGACCTCCCCTCCTTCCGTCGGGTCAGCAAGGACTCGGGGCAGACCTTTGGCTCGCCGGAGCGCGAACGGCTCTCGGCCGAGCTGGTCGACGTCGGGGCGCTGCTCAGCGCCAACCTCAAGGTGCTCGATCCATGGCTGAAGCTGACGGGCGGGGTCCGCTACGATCACCACAGCAAGTACGAGAATCAGCTGACCGGCCGGTTCGGCGCCACCTCGCACCTGGGGAAGACGGTCGTCGCCAAGCTGCTGTACGGCAGCGCCTTCAAGGCGCCGTCCCCGTATCTCCTGTACGCCGAGCCCCTCGTGCCGGGCGACGTGATCGGGAACGTCGACCTGAAGTCCCAGGTCATCCACACGGTGGACACCGAGGTGACGTGGAGGCCCGCTGCTTCGTTCTCGGCGAGCACCGGCGTCTCCTACAGCCGCCTGAACGACAAGGCAGAGTTCGTCCCGCGCGGCATCAACCAGACGGCCCAGAACGTCGCCACCCAGATGTCCGTGATCTGGGCGACGCGCGCCGAGCTGCGGCGCGGCGAGGACCTGGGCGGCTACGGGTCCTTCGAGACCGTGTACTCGACCCGGGACTCCGGCCAGGTCGGGTACCAGGCGGAGCTGGTCGGTCCGGCGATGGTCGCGTACCCGCGCTGGATCGCCCGAGCCGGCGCCTACGTGAAGCTGCCGTCGCCGAGATCCATCCCGCTGGAGCTCTCGACGCAGGGGATCCTCGTGGGCCCTCGGCGGGCCGCGGACGCGAGCATCCTCGAGAGGGGCGGCAGCTTCGACCTGCCCACGTACCTCTGGTGGAACGCCAGCCTCGTCGCGCGCAACCTGTGGGTCATCCCGGGCCACGAGACGACCGTCGCGCTGCGCGCCAAGAACATCCTCGGCGCCAGCGGGCCCGACCCTGGGTTCTCGGGCTTCGAGTACCCGCTGGCGCCGCGCGAGCTCTACCTCGAGCTACGGCACCGCTACTAGCAGCGAGGGCCCGAAGGCCGCCGTCCAGCACCGTCCAACTCTCGTCATGAGACCCCTCTTGTCGGTGCAGGGTTAACTGACACCATCATGCAACGCGGATCGCGACGATCAGCGCCGTCCCGAGCCGCTGTGCTCGACGAGATCGGCGCCTGCGTCGACCTCCTCGACTCGCCCGACGCGAGCCGGTAGCGGCGTCTCGGCTCATCGCCCCGGCGCGCCGCAGATCCGGTGGACCAGCTCGAGCAGGGGCTCGATCTGGAGCGGCTTCTTCAGGAGGCCCGCGGCGCGGAGCCGCCACGCCTCGTGCTCGGCCCGCACGTCGGCGGACACGATCACCACCGGGACCGACGAGAGCGCCGGATCGCGCTGGAGCTCGGCGCGGAGCTGCCATCCGTCCATGACCGGCATCATCAGGTCGAGCAGGATCAGCGCGGGCGGCGGGCTCGATCGCAGCAGCGCGAGCGCCTCGGCGCCGTCCGCCGCCTCCTCGACCTCGTAGCCCTCGAACAGGAGCAGCTGCGACAGGATGCTCCTGATGTCCAGATCGTCCTCGACGACCAGGATGCGGCCCGTTTTCTCGCCCATGCTCGAACCTCACCACGGGCTCGCGCCGCGCGGCGCGCTCCCCTCCGCTGATCCGCTGAACAGCCCTGCTGCTGGCCGTGATCGATCGAGCGTTCACGGGCCGGTGCCGCACCTTGGGCGCGCGCAGCCGCCCTTGCAAGCGGCCGGTCCGCCCGGTGCGCCCGTCCGCCGGGGGCGGGCGCCGCGCCTACTGCGCTGCCTCTTCCGGGTACTCGTCCGCGGCGCCGTCCTGGGCGTCCCCGCCCTCGTCGCCGGCGCCGGCGTCCGCGCCCGCGCGCCATACAGGCAGGAGCACCCGGAAGCACGCGCCGCTGCCGACCTCGCTCTCGACCGCGATCTCGCCCCGGAAGCGCGTCACGATGCCGTGGCAGATCGCGAGGCCGAGCCCCGTCCCCTCCCCGATGGGCTTCGTCGTGAAGAACGGGTCGAAGATGCGGCTCCGGAGCTCGGGCGCGATCCCGGGCCCCGTGTCGCGCACCTCGATGCGCACGCGGCCGGGCGGCGCCAGGGCGGTGGTGATCCGGATCTCGTTCTCCGACTCCTTCCCGTCCGGCAGCGCCTGCGCGGCGTTGACGAGCAGGTTCAGGATCACCTGGCCGAGCTGCGCCTCGTTCGCGTGCACGGGCGGCACCGGGCCGAGCTCCACGACGAGGCCCGCCTTGCTGCGCACCTGCTGCTGCGCCATCCGCAGGACGAGCTGGATCACGCGGTCGACCTCGACCGGGCCGAGCGCCCCGTCGTCGGCGCGCGAGAACGTCTTGAGGCCGCTCACGATGTGCCGGACCCGCGCCCCGCCCTCCGCGGCCTCGTCGAGCGCCGCGATCAGCGCGTCGACGCGCGCGGCGGCGCCCTTGGCGCGGAGCTCCTTGCGCGCGAAGTCGACGTTCGTGACCATGTACGCGAGGGGGTTGTTGATCTCGTGCGCCACCCCGGCCGCGAGCGTGCCGAGCGACGCCATGCGATCAGCGAGCTGGAGGCGCGCCTCCATCTGCCGGCGCTCGGTGACGTCGGACACGGCCCCGAGCATCCGGTACGCCTTGCCGGTCCCGTCGCGCAGGACGATGCCCCGGTCCTGGACGTCGGCGTAGCTGCCGTCCGCGAGCAGGCACCGGTACCAGAGCTCGAACGTACACCCGCCCCCCTCGATCGCGCGCCGCAGGCCGTTCATCACGCGGTCGCGGTCCTCGGGGTGGACCCGCTCGAACCACCACACCGCGTCCTCCTCGATGTCGGCGCCGCCCGTGCCGTAGAAGCTCCGCATGCGCTCGCTCCCGGTGACGCGCCCCGACGAGAGGTCCCAGTCCCAGAAGGCGTCGCTCGTCGCGCGCACGACCAGCCGCAGGCGCTCCTCGCTCGCGCGGAGCGCGCCCTCGGCGGCCTTGCACGCCGTCATGTCGAGGATGAAGCAGACGCCGCGATCCCGGGACCCCTCGAGCAGCCCGGGGGCGATGAGCACGGGCAGGCGCCGCCCGTCGCGGAGGAAGAACTCCTTCTCGAACGGCGGGCAGATGCCGTTCTTGAGGACCTCCGAGAGCGCGCGCTCGTCGGCCGCGCGGTGCTCGGGCGGCGTGAGCGCCACCCAGCTCAGGCGGCCTGCCTCGAGCTCCTCGCGCGCGCAGCCCACCATGCGGAGGAACGCGTCGTTCGCGTCGAGGATGCCGCCCGCCGCGTCCCAGACGAAGAGGCCGATCATCTCCGTGGACGCGTCGCGGAGGGAGCGCGCCGCGCGCTCGAGCAGCGCGCGCTCCGCGGGCGCGCGGTCGGCCACGTGCGCGGCCGGCCGCCGCACCCACCACACCGCCGCGTCGAGCTGGATCGCGATCGACCGGTCGTCCGCCGCCGCCACGCCCGTCGCGCCCGCCTCGAGCAGGGCGGCGGTCGCTTCCGCGCTCCCGGCGACGGCGACGACGGCCACGCGGTCGCCCCCCGGCGCCGCGCGCAGCCGCCGGCACAGCGCGAGCGCCGGCTCGAGCGGCCCGTCGGCCGGCACGACGGCCACGTCGAACGGCTGGGTCGCCAGGAGATCCAGCCCGGCCTCGATGTCCCGCGCCGGGACCGCGACGTGGCCGCGCGCCGCCGCGAGCGCCTGCGCAGCGCCCGCGGAGCCGCCTGGGAAGATCAAGATCCTGGGCTGCTGTGCTCCCGCCACCCGCGCAACATCCCGCGCGCGGCGCGCAGACGCAATACCGGCGCGGCGCTTCCCTCCGCGGTCCGGGTCACCCGACCCCGGTCCTCCGGTCGTCGAACCATTGCGAGGCGTTGGCGAACCCGGCGCGCTGCGACGACTTCTTGTAGCAGAGGAAGTACAACCTTCCGCCCTGAACGCCGCACTCCGTGCGGTCTTTCCAGCAGGCGAGGAGGTCCGGGTCCACCGCCGGGTTGCTCGAGAAGACCGTCCCCTCCTCGAGGTCCGGCACCTCGCCGGGGACCGGGCAGCGCACCGGCCCAGCGACCGGCCCAGCGGCCGGCAGGCCGGCGGCCGCCGGGACGCCCACGGTGTTCGACTCGACGCCCGTGTTGAAGAGCGCCTCGGCCACGCGGCGCACGGCGGCGGCGCGGTCCGGGCCGCACAGGGAGAGGATGTCGAGGCTGGAGCGCTCCACCTGGACGAGGATGAAGTTGCGCCCCTCGATGACGGCGAGCTCGAGCCCGCCCGCGGCGAGCTCGTGGCGGAGCAGGTCGGGCGTGTCGTCCGTGGCCGCGTGGAACGCGTGGCGCGCCCCCAGGGCCTCGTTGTGCGGGTTGAGCTCGCTCCGGAAGATCGAGTCGCACCAGTAGAACGACTCGGCCCGCGCCTGGGCGGGCACGTCGTCGAACCGCTCGACCGGCGTGAAGCCGTCCGGCGGCACGCGCGCCACGGCCGAGAGCCACGCCGCGACGCGCGCGCCGATGTCCTGCCCGAGATGTTCTTGCGCGCTCATCGCCCACCTCCCGAAGATCTGTAGGTCGCCACGATCTCCTCGACGCGGTAGCCGTCGTTCGGCGCCGAGCTGAACCAGATGAGCCCCCAGAACACGCCCAGGATCGGCTCCACGCTGTCGAACACCCCGGCGCCTCCCGCGTAGTACCTCGTCTGACCGCCGTGCGAGAACTCGAGGGCTGCCTCGTACCGGTTGAGCCCCGGGCTGAGCGTCCCGTCGGGGAGGCGCGTATGGGAGGCTGGATAGGTCCTCCCCGCCTCGACCGGACCGTCGATGAGCGCCGCGCGCCACACGCGGTCGCCCACGACCTTCGTCACGTCGAGCCCCGCCCACGGCTGCTCCTCCAGGTCGGCCGAGAGCGTCTCGCGCCCGCCGCCCACGTTGGGATCGCCCCAGACGACGACCAGGCGCGTCCGGCCCGGGATCCCGAGCTGGCGCAGCATGCCGCGGACGAGGCGGACGATCGCCTGGCACTCGCCCGTCTCCTCCGGATAATCGCTCATCGGCCAGGCGCCGCCCTCGTCGTTCAGGTACGTCGGGTGGTGGTACTGCCGGGGCACCCTGGGGCTCGGCAGGAGCGTGTAGGTCGGGAACCTGGCGAGCAGCCCGTCCACGATCGCGTGGGGATCGAGGGTGTCGAGCGGCCCGATCCAGGAGACCGCCCTGTCCATCCGCTTCAAGGTCACCCCATCTTCCTGCCAGACCTGCTGTTTGTCGGTCTGGGGCCTGCCCATCGTGACATAGACGATGTTCGAAGTGTGCGCGGGCGACACCCTGGCTCGAACCGCGGACCAATCCAGGGTGAGGCGGATCTTCTGGATCTTCCTCTCGACCTTCCGCGACGAGGCGAGATCGAGCGGCGCGCCGCCGCGCGCGAGGCGCCGGCTCTCGAAGGTCATCCCCCCGGGCCCGACGCCGCGGATCCCGGCCGGCGCCGCGCCGGGGGCGCCGCCGCTCGACTCCAGCCCGAGCCGGATCACGAGGTTCCTGCCCATCGAGACCGACACGGGGACCGCGTGCTCCGGCGTCCACTCGGGCTGGGGGCACAGGTCCCCCCCGCTCCTCCAGCCGGTCTCCCCTTTGCAGGCCCTCAGGAGACCATGATCGGACCGGAACTCGATGGAATGCAGCGCGATGGACAGCGCCGCGTCGGGCGCAGGCTCGGGCTGCGGGCTCTCCGTGGTCGGATCCGCCATATCGACCTTCCTCGCTCGCGGCGCTCATGGACTCAACACTTGCCGGGCCACGCGCCGACTCACGGGGATCGTAATGGCGCGGTCGGCCGGGCCAAGTCAGGAGTCGACGCAGGGGCCGAAGGCGCTCTGCTGGAGGGCCCCTCGGCGGCGGCCCGCGGGCGCGCCGGATGACGCGCCGGGTGGCGCGGCGAGATCGACGCGGGCTTGCGCGAGCTGGCGCGGGCCACGACCCGGGTTCCTGTCGCCGCGGGACCGGGCTAGATTGCGCGCATGCCCAACAGCCTGTTCATCGTGCACGTCCACGTGCATGTCAAACCCGAGCTCGCCGACGCCTTCCGCCAGGCGACGATCGAGAACGCGCGCGAGAGCGTCAAGGAGCCCGGGATCGCCCGGTTCGACGTCGTCCAGGACATCGAGGATCCCGCGCGCTTCGTGCTCGTCGAGGTCTACAGGACCAGGGAGGCGCCGGCCGCGCACAAGGAAACGGCGCATTACAAGAGGTGGCGGGACACCGTCGCGGACATGATGGCCGAGCCGCGGACCAGCCGGAAATACGTCAATGTCTTTCCCGACGACGCGGGGTATTGACGTGGCCTCTCAGGTCCACGCGCCCGCCCACGTTCCCGCCCAGGCGCTCGCCTTCGAGTTCGCCACCGCGACGCGCATCGTCTTCGGCGCGGGCAAGCTCGCCGAGGTGCCCGCGGCCGTGCGCGGCCTCGGCGGGACGCGGGCGCTCGTCGTCACCGGGCAGCGCTCCGGCCGCGCCGCGCCGCTGCTCGCCGCGCTCGCGGCGGCGAAGATCGGCGCCGTCACCTTCGCCGTCGCGGGCGAGCCCACCGTGGAGCTCGCCCGCGAGGGCACGGCCACGGCCGCGGCCGAGGGGTGCGACGTCGTCGTGGCCATGGGCGGCGGCAGCGCGATCGACGCCGGCAAGGCGATCGCCGCGCTGCTCGCGAACGGCGGCGACCCGCTCGACTACCTCGAGGTCGTCGGCCGCGGCCAGGCGCTCTCCCGGCCGGCCGCGCCGTTCGTCGCGATCCCCACGACCGCGGGCACCGGCTCGGAGGTGACGCGCAACGCGGTGCTCGCCTCGAAGGAGGCCCGCGTGAAGGCGAGCCTCCGCAGCCCGCTCATGTTGCCGCGCCTCGCGGTGGTCGACCCGGACCTGCTCGCGGGCGCGCCGCCGGAGGTGCTCGCCTCGAGCGGGCTCGACGCGCTCTCGCAGCTCATCGAGCCGCTCCTGTCGAGCCGCGGCAACCCGCTCACCGACGGCCTCGCGCGCGAGGGCATCCGCCGCTCCGCGCGCTCGCTCCGCCGCGCCGTGCTCGACGGCCCCGACGCGCCGGCGCGGGACGACCTCGCCGTGGCCAGCCTGCTCGGCGGCCTCTGCCTGGCGAACGCCGGCCTCGGCGCGGTCCACGGCTTCGCCGCGCCGGTCGGGGGCATGTTCGACGCGCCCCACGGCGCCGTGTGCGCCGCGCTCCTGCCGGCCGTCCTCGAGGTCAACCTGCGGGCCCTGCGCGCCCGCAGCCCCGCTCACCCCGCGCTGCCGCGCTTCGACGAGATCGCGGCGCTCGTCACCGGCCGCCCCGGCGCCGGCGCCGCGGAGGGGATCGCCTGGGTCCGCGAGCTCTGCCGGGATCTCGCGGTCCCGGGGCTACGGCGCTACGGCATGAGCGAGGCGGACCTCCCGGCGGTGGTCGAGAAGGCCAAGGCCGCGAGCAGCATGAAGGCGAACCCGCTGCCGCTCACCGACGAGGAGCTGACCGAGATCGCGGCGGCGTCCTTGTGATCGCGGCGCCGGTGGTATGATTCCGCGGTGGCGAGCCCCTACCGCACGAGACCGCCCTCCCCACCTGCCCGGTCGACCGACGAGCGACGGCTCGGCGCGGCCACCCTCGCGTTCGGACTGATCTGCGGCGTGATGGGTCTTTCGCTCGCCGAGGAGGGTCGGGCAGAGTGCGCGCTGCTCGCGGGCCTCGGCGGCTTCGCCGCGCTCCTCCACCGCGAGGGCGCCCGCTAGCCATCACCCACCCCCGACGACCGGAGCTCGATGAAGAACGATCCCGCCCCGAACCCCACCCTCGACGCCATGCTCGCCGCCCAGCGCATCGCGTTCGCGCCCGTCATGTTCCAGGTGGCGCGGGTCATGCGGAACCGCGGCGTCCTCAAGGCGCTCCAGCGCGCCGGCAGGAGCGGCAGGACGGCGGCGGAGGTGGCGCAGGACACGGGCCTGTCCGCCTACGCGACCAAGACCCTGCTGGAGGCGAGCCTGAGCTTCGGCCTCGTGGAGGCCGCCGGCGCTCGTGGAGAGCGTTACACGATCACGCGGGTCGGGCTCATCGTCGAGAATGACCGGATGACCCGCATCAACATGGATTTCATCCATGACGTTTGCTACGAGGGCATGCGCTTCCTCGACGAGGCGATCGAGGACGGCAAGCCGGCGGGACTGAAGGTCTTCGGCGAGTGGCCGACGGTCTACGAGGCGCTCCCCGCGCTGCCGCCGCGGGTGAGGGAGAGCTGGTTCGCCTTCGATCACCTCTACTCCGACTCCGCGTTCCCGGAGGCGCTGCCCATCGTGTTCGAGCGGAGGCCGAGGACGCTCCTCGACATCGGCGGCAACACCGGCCGGTGGGCGATCCAGTGCTGCACGCACGACCCCGACGTGCGGGTCACCGTGCTGGACCTGCCGGGCCAGCTCGAGGACGCCCGCGCCAACGTGGAGCGGCACGGCCTGCTCGGCCGGGTCATGGGCACGCCCATCGACTTCCTGGATCACGGCCAGGCGTTCCCGACAGGCTTCGACGCCATCTGGATGAGCCAGTTCCTCGTGTGCTTCTCCGAGGCGGACATCGTCCAGATCCTCCGGCGGGCCCGCGCCGCCATGGGGGACGAGGCGGTGCTCTGGATCCTCGACACCTTCTGGGATCGGCAGACCAACGAGGTGGCGGTCCACTGTCTGCACGGCTCTTCCCTGTATTTCACGTGCCTCGCGAACGGGAACAGCCGCATGTACAGCGCCGCCGACATCAAGCGCTGCATCGATGAGGCGGGGCTCACCGTCGACGCGGAGATCGACCACCTCGGGCTCGCCCACACGCTGCTGCGCTGCCGCAGGCGCGACGCGCCCGCCGGCGCGGGGAAGAGCGCGTAGCAGCCTGGACGATCCGGCCCCGGGGCGAGCGGCGGCGCGCGGCGGCGAGCGGCGGTGCGCGGCGACACGACGGCTGAGGCGGCCCGCGGCGCGCTCGAGCGGCTTTCGCCTGCGGTCCTCGCGTAGCATAGTGGGGACCCCTGACGGCGCGCCGCGCCACGGGCCCACAAGGAGAAACCGTCGTGTCCCACCCTCCGCTCACCCAGCTCTCCGACGAGGAGCGCCTCTTCCGCGACTCGGTGCTTGATTTCGCCCGGAAGCGCATCGCCCCGCGCGCGGCGGCGATGGACGAACAGGGCGCGCTCGACCGCGATCTGCTCCCGCCGCTGTTCGATCTCGGCCTGATGGGCATCGAGATCCCGGAGGCCTACGGCGGCTCCGGCGCGAGCTTCTTCAACGCGATCCTCGCGATCGAGGCGCTCGCCGTGGTCGACCCGAGCGTCAGCGTGCTCGTCGACGTGCAGAACACCCTCGTGGCCAATGCGCTCCTGCGCTGGGGCACCGACGCGCAGAAGGAGAGGTACCTCCCGCGGATGAGCCGGGAGTGGGTCGGCTCGTACGCGCTGAGCGAGGCGGGCTCTGGCTCGGACGCCTTCGCGCTCGCGGCGCGGGCCGAGCGCAAGGGCGACCGCTGGGTGCTGAACGGCCGCAAGCTCTGGATCACGAACGCGAACGAGAGCTCGCTCTTCCTCGTGTTCGCGAGCGTCGACCCCTCGAAGGGCTACAAGGGCATCACGGCGTTCGTCGTCGAGCGTTCTTCCCCCGGGTTCTCGGTGGGCAAGAAGGAGAACAAGCTCGGGATCCGCGCCTCGAGCACGTGCGAGCTCGTCCTGGAGGACTGCGAGATCCCGGAGGGCAACGTGCTCGGCGAGGTCGGCAAGGGCTACAAGATCGCCATCGAGACGCTGAACGAGGGCCGGATCGGCATCGGCGCACAGATGCTCGGGCTCGCCGCCGGGGCGTTCGAGCACGCGATGCGCTACATGGGCGAGCGGAAGCAGTTCGGGCAGTCGATCGCGAGCTTCCAGGGCGTGCAGTTCCAGTATGCGCGCGTGGCGATGGAGATCGAGGCCGCGCGCCTCCTCGTCTACAACGCCGCGCGGCTCAAGGACGCGGGTCAGCCGTTCGTGAAGGAGGCCGCGATGGCGAAGCTCTTCGCTTCCGAGGTGGCCGAGCGGGCGGCCTCGCTCAGCATCGAGTTCATGGGCGGCGTCGGCTTCACCAGGGACTATCCGGTCGAGAAGCTCTACCGCGACGCGAAGATCGGCAAGATCTACGAGGGGACGTCGAACATGCAGCTCTCCACGATCGCGAAGCTCCTCCAGGCGGAGTACGGCGCGAAGGGGTGAGCGGGGGTATGCTCCTCATCTCGGGGTGCGCCTTTTGGCGCGTCCCGGGAAGTCCCGGGAAGTCCCGGGAAGTCCCGGGGAGGAGGACAGGGCGTGCAACGGAAGGAGGTTGCCATGAGCTGGCATGATCGTATCGTGACGGATCCGGTGGTCTGCCACGGCAAGGCGTGCATCCGAGGGACGAGGGTCATGGTCTCCGTCGTGTTGGACAACCTGGCCGCGGGTCTTTCGCCGGACGAGGTCGTGAGCAGCTATCCCTCGCTCACGCTGGACGACGTACGCGCGGCCGTCGCGTATGCCGCAGAGCTGGCGAGGGAGCGCATCCTCGACCTGCCAGCAGCATCGTGACGAGATGAGGCTCAAGATCGACGAGAACCTCCCGGAAGAGGTGGCCGAGCTGATGCGTCAGGCGGGGCACGACGCGTCGACGGTGCTGGCGCAGGGCCTCGGCGGACACCCCGACCCGGACATCGCCAGGGTGTGCGCCGCGGAGGGAAGAGCGCTCCTGACCCTGGACGTCGATTTCGCCAATCGTGCGCCGGTACTCCCCTTCGAGCTACGAGGGACTGATCGTCATGCGCCTGGCCCGCCAGGACAAGCCGCATGTCCTCGCGGTCGTCAGGCGCGTGCTCGCGCTGCTGGAGCGCGAGCAGGTCGAACGACGCCTGTGGATCGTCGAGGAAGAGCGGGTACGCGTTCGCGAGTAGGTGCCCAGCTCTCGCCCGTGCATCGACCCGCCCCCCACGGCTGAGGGCCGATGGACGTGCTCGATCCCGCAGCTGCCGAGCGAGGGCCTCGCATCACGGTATCTGCCGCTTGATGTTCGTGAGCCAGCGGAGCGTGGACATCTGCTGGGGCAGGATCACGTCCCGGACCAGGACGTGCGACTCGACGTCGAGCTCCTCGAGGTCGTTCCGGTAGTCCTTGAGGCCGTGGTCCTCGCCCTCCGCGAGCACCGAGAGCGCCGTCCTGTCGCCGAGCGCCACCGCGGTCCGCTCGATCACCTTCGCGAGCGCGCCCCACGGCCCGGAGCTCTCCGGCGGGTCGCCTCCGAGCTCCTCGATCCGGCGGCGCAGCATCTTCACCCGCGCCTCGTGCGACGCCAGGTTGAGCCGGAGGTGCTGAGCCACCCAGCCGTCGCGCGCGGCGGCGATGGCCTGGCGGTACGTCTCGACCGCGGACATCTCACCCCGGCAGAACGACTTGAGCTGCTCGATCGAGTCGTCGTCGATCAGGCCGTCCAGGCCCACGCTCTCGTCTGCGAATGCGACCTGTTCCATGGGTACTCTCCTGAGGTGTCTGGTGAACGCCGATTGCCTCTCCTCCCTACCTCCCGAGCACCAGCCTCCGCGCCGACCGTCCTCGCAAGAACCGTGAGCGAGACCGCCAACCTTCGGTCTCGCAGCGGCGAGGGCGCGACCATTTTGCCTCAGGGGTACAACTTCGCCTCATGCCGAGTCAGTCTCGGCTGATTTCTTTGAATGATATTCAAATCGCGTTCCAGCACATGCCCGGCTGGCACACCGGGAGCGAGCTCATCTCTTGATAATTGAAAAGAGATCCGCTGGAGCGACGCGCATCACAGCGCGGCGAAGACGCGCGCGCCCTTGCTCGTGCCGCAGGACTCGCCGCTGCCGACGCCGCGTAGCAGCGCGTTCAGCGCCGCTGCATCCGAGTCGTCGCGGGCCACGACGCCGATGAGCATCGCCCCCTCCTTGAGGCGACGCTCGACCTCCGGCGCGCGCTGCTCCGGGATCCCCGCGTCGACGAGCACGCTGCTCAGGCTGCCTGTCGCGCTCGCCGAGCTGCCGTCCGCGAGCTGCACCGCGATGGGGCCAGCCACCGTGAGCCGCAGCCCGGGGACCACGAGGCCCGCGCAAGCCCCGGCGAGGATCGAGCTGAGCGCCTGGCCGTGAATGGCCGCCCCCTGCACGCGCGACCGCGTGAAGTGCTGGCGGCGGGCTGCCTCGCTCACGATGACACAGATGTCCCGACGCGAATGCCCGCTGTCCAGGAGCCGCCGGATGGCGTCCTCTGCCTCCACACGTGTCCGCACCATCTCGGTGATCAACCTCTGGGTCGCCATGCAGATCTCCTTGGCTTGGGGTTCGCGCCGCCTGTCGGAATCCCGCAGAACACGAAGCGTACCGGGCGCATCTTTGCGCCAAGTTACCGGAATCATTCGTGAACCGGCGACTGCCACGGTCGCGTCCGGGGCACAACGCCACACGCCATGCGCGCGCTGTGACGCTGGGACACGACGATCTCTGCGGGGGTCGGGCGGCCGCGGTTGGGCGCGCCAGCGGGGCGCCAACGCGCGGCCGCGGTTGGGCCGCCAGCGGGGCGCCAGCGCGCAGCCGCGCCGTCGGCGGGCGGCCGCGGCGGCGCCTCGGGCTGGAGACGGCTCAGGCTGCGGCGCGCCGCTCCTTGGCGGGGCGCCTCGCGCTCTTGCCTTTGCCAGGGCGCCTCGCGCTCTTGCCGGCTCGCTCCGCCCTTGCCGCGCGCACGCTGGCGCGGAGCTGGGTCGCGAGCGGCACCGCGTCGCGCTCGCTGAAGCCACGGACGATCCGGAGCATCTTGGCCTCCTCGGGCCGGAGCGCCGCGAGCGCCTCGTCCGTGACGGCGTGCTCCGCCTCCAGCAGCGTCTGCAAGGCGCCCTCTGTGTAGGCGCGGATCACCGAGGGGTGGACATAACAGCGCTGGCAGACAGCGCGCGTGTTGCCGAGCCGCGCGGACACCATGTCGATCACCTGCGCCACGCACTTCTTCATCTGGCGGGCCGAGGTGGCGACCTCCATCTCGCAGAAGAACGACGCGCACAGCACCGTACCGGTCCAGGTGCGGAAGTCCTTCGCCGTGAACTCCTGGCCTGCGATCGCGCGCAGGTACTCGTTCACGTCGTCGGAGTGGATCCGCTGCCGCTGGCCGTCGCCGTCGATGTACTGGAACAGCTCGTGACCGGGCACGTCCTGACAGCGCTTCACGACGCGCGCGAGCCGCCGGTCGCGCACCGTCAGCTCGTGCTCCTTGCCGCTCTTGCCCCGGAAGTGGAACCTGATGCGGTCCCCCTGGATCTCGACGTGCTCGTCGTGGAGCGTGGTCAGACCGTACGAGTCGTTGTCGCGCGCGTACTCGTCGTTCCCGATGCGGATCGAGGTCTCGTCGAGCAGGCGCACCGCGGTCGCCAGCACCTTCTCGCGCGGCAGGCCGGGCAGCGCCAGATCGCGCTCGGTCGCCGCGCGGATCGCCGGGAGCGCCGAGCCGAACGCGAGCATGCGGTCGTACTTCGTCTCGTCGCGCACCTCGCGCCAGCGCGGGTGATACCTGTACTGCTTCCTGCCGCGCGCGTCGCGGCCGGTGGCCTGGATGTGCCCGCGCTCGCTCTGGCAGATCCACACCTCGGTCCACGCGGGCGGGATCGCGAGGCGGCGGACGCGCGCGAGCGTCTCCTCGTCCTTGATGAGCCGCCCCTCGGCGTCGAGGTACTTGAAGCTCTTGCCCGCCTTGCGCCGGGAGATGCCCGGCTCGCCGTCGTTGACGTAGCGCAGGCCGGCCGATTTCGCCGACTCGACCGGCGACGGGGTGAGCGGCGCGGCCGCGGCGACCGACCCGGCCTCGCGGGCCAGCGCGACGGTCTCGGCGGTCTCGACGGCCAGGCTGACGCGGTGCCGGCGGACGGCGCCGCCCGGCGCGGCGCGACGCTCGCGGCGCGGAGAGCTCCGCGCGCGACGCTTGGATCGGGGGGTTGTGGCGCTGGCAGTCTGCATGGGGTCACCAGCTCAGACCGCGCCCTCCACGACCGGGGCGCTCCGGGAGCGCTCGCGGTGCACCTCGCCGATGAACCGCCGGACCTCGGCGTCGATCGCCGCGATCGCCATCCGCTTGAACAGGCGCAGCGGCAAGGGCACGTCGATCTCGAGGTCGACGGTCCGCGGCCGGAGATCGAGCCGCCCCGCGAGCTTGAAGCCCTTGACGCAGAAGCCGAGCTCCGCGCTCCGCTCGCTGCTCCAGAGCATGGAGGGAGAGTACTCCGCGTACCTGTCGCAGTACTGCGCCAGCGCCCTCAGGACGGCCTTCTTCGCTTCTTCGTCGTTCAGGTCGTGATGGACCGTGTGCTTCATGGTGACCTCGGTTTCATGCTGGAAAATCGGGTCCAGCGGGAGCTGACGTGCGACAGACTCGGCAGCGCAGCGGTCGCCAGCGTTAGCAAGCGGGGTGCCCGCCGGGCCCGGCGCTGGCGGAGGCCCGGCGGCGCGCTCCCTTCCCGGGAGATCCCCGGGGAATCGCCCGTCCTGCGCGCCCCGCGCCTGGCGACGTTCGCCACGATCGAGGCAGATCGCTACGGCGAGCCCTGAGCCCGCCTCCGGCGCTGCGGGCCAGCTCGACGGCACGGCGCGTGCGATCCGGAAGCTCATGCAGGCAGCTGGAGCGCTGAAGTCGCCGTCTGGCCTCAGGGAACGGCTCGAGGAGCGGGTCGGGCCGCGGGTGACCAGAGCGTTGAAGGTGCTGTTGCTCGCGCCGATCGCGCTGTGGCTCGGCTACGTCGTGATCGTCAACGTCATGCTGAGCACGAAGCTCATGGCGCGGCTCATCAGCTACAACCCCACCGACGCGTCGCTCTATTACGGGTCGGCCTGGAGCCTCTGGCCCGGCGTCGTGCACGTCGAGGAGCTCCGGCTCAGCGGGTCCGACAGCCTCCTGCAGTGGGCGGTGGAGCTCGACGAGGCGGACGTGGACATCCACCTCACCGATCTCCTCCGCAAGAAGTTCTACGCGGAGGACGTCCGCGCCGAGGGCTTCGTGTTCCGGATGCGGCTGCTGGTGGATCCGACGAGCGAGCGCGATCTGGCCGCGCCGCACATCATGGCGCTGCCCCCCATCCCCAATTTCGCGAACCCTCCGCTCAAGCCGGAGCTGCCGCCGAGGAGGGATCTCGAGACCTCGGACGAGGGCTACAACCTCTGGACGGTGCACCTCGAGGGCGTGGACACCACGCTCAAGGAGGTCTGGATCCAGCAGTACCGGTACGCGGGCGGCGGCCGCGTCCGCGGAGGGTTCTATTACAAGCCGCTCCGCGCCGTCCGCGTCGGGCCGCTCGCGCTCGAGCTCCGGTCGGGCGAGGTGCACCTCGCCGACCACGTCGTCGCGCGGGTCGACGGCGACGCCGACGTGACGATGAACACGTTCGACCCGCGGGAGGTCGACGGGCTCGACATCTTCGACACGACGTGGGCGCGCGTGCGCCTCGACGCGCAGCTCCCGGGGCTCGACTTCCTCCCCTTCCTCACGGGCCCGGACGCCGAGCCGCGGCTGGAGGACGGCAGCGGAGAGCTCCGCACGAACCTCGTCGTGAACCGGGGGAAGGTCGAGCCGGGCAGCTCCGCCTCCTACGCGACGAGCCACCTCGTGGCCTCCGCCTCGTCGCTCCGCGCGACGGTCGACACGAGCCTGGACCTGCGCGTCGGCGAGCGCGGCGAGGCCCGCCTCGAGGTGCGCTTGCCCCGCGCGACGCTCGAGCGCCCCGGCAAGGGGCTGCCGCCCATCGTGGTGGAGCGGGCGAGCGCCGTCCTCGACGCGCCGGAGCTCCACCTCATGCGTTTCCCGCCGGGGTTCTCGTCGAAGGTGGATGTCGTCGCCGCGGCCGTCCCCGACCTGCGCTGGCTCAACCAGGACGACGCCGCCAAGGACGCGCCGAGGTTCACCGGCGGCGCCGCGTTCCTGCGGAGCAGCCTCGAGCTCGATCCGCTCGGGCGCGGCTCGGGCTCGCTGAGCCTCCTCATGAAGCACGGGGCCCTCCGGTGGAAGGAGACGACCGTGAAGGGCGACGCGGAGGCGCGCTTCGCGCTCGAGGCGGCAGACCTCATGAGCTCGACGGCCAGCCTCGGGAAGAGCCGTATCGAGATCAAGGACCTCGCGGTCGAGCACAAGGGCGAGACGTGGCCGGACTGGTGGGCGCGCGTCGACATCGACGAGGCGAAGGTGGGGCGCGGGCTCATGGAGGCGGCGGTGCGGATCGAGTGCAAGGACGCGCAGCCGGCCGTGAAGCTGCTCGACGCCGAGGACGCCATCCCCGGGTGGGCCGCGGGGCTCCTCACGATGGAAGGGCTCAAGGCCTCCGCGACGGTCCGCCGCACGGCGAGCGACGTCGATTTCAGGCTGCTGGAGGCGCAGGGCGGCAGCCTCGCGATCCGCGGGCGGCTCACGAAGTCCGGCGAGCAGGACCCGCTCGGCGCGTTCCTCGTGAGGAGCGGCTTGCTGTCGGTGGGGATCGACCTCGATCGGGACGGCGCCGGCGTGCACCCGCTCGTGGGCGACGACTGGGTGAACGAGAAGATCGCCGCGCTGGGCAAGTGAGCCGGCGCCTCCCCGGCGGCGGTCCGCCGGCAGAACCCCCTCCGGTCGAGCTCCGCCGCGCGCTACCCTCGCCGGATGCAGCGCACCATCGAGGTCCGCCCGGCGCGGCCGACCGACGCTGACCGGGAGGCCGTGGCGCGCCTCAACGCCGCGGTCCCGCGCGAGGAGCGGCACGACTTCGAGCCGCGCTCGCCGGACGCGCTGAGGGAGCTCGACGAGCTGCTCGCGCGGCGCGGCCACGTCCTCCGCCGCCACGTCGCCGAGGTCGCCGAGACGGGCGAGATCGTGGCGTACGCCCACGGCTTCCACGTCGCCTGGGACCATCACCCCGCGCGGTTCTGGTGCTCGGCGCGGTGCGACCCCGGCCACCGCCGCCGCGGCATCGGCGCCCGGCTCTTCGCGGCGCTGGAGCGCGACCTCGAGCGCCTGGGCGCCCGGGAGCTCCGCGCCATGGCGCGCGAGACGCAGCCGGAGATGGTGGCGCTCGCGGCGCGGCTCGGCTTCCGCGAGCTCTTCCGGAGCTGGGATTTCGAGCTCGACCTCGCAGGGCGGCGCGCGGACCGCCTGGCCGAGCGCCCGCCGCCCCCGGGCATCGCGATCGCGCCGCTGTCCGAGGAGCGGGCGCGCCGGCCCGGGTGGCTGGGGGAGCTGCACGCGCTCTACCTCGCCGTGAACCGGGAGGTGCCGCTGCCGAACCATGTCGACCCCGAGCTCTCCGCGGAGGAGTTCGCGGCGTACCTGGAGCGGTCGCCGACGTCGCTGCCCGAGGCGTGCTTCGTCGCGAAGGACGGCGACAGGGTTGTCGGGCTCTGCATCCTGCACCGGAGCGAGGAAGACCCCGCGCGCCTCGACCACCTGTTCACAGGGGTCGAGCCGGCGAGCCGCGGGCGCGGCGTCGCGAGGGCGCTCAAGCTGGCGACGATCGACTTCGCGCGGCGCCAGGGCCACGCGCGGATCGCGACGGCGGTCGAGTCGAACAACCCGGGGATGCTCGCCTTGAACGAGGAGCTGGGGTTCGAGCGGCGCGGGGGCCTCGTCGTGCTCGAACGGCAGATGAAGTGGAATCTTGCAGGGTGACAGCGTTGCCCGCGCGGAGCTGGCCAGTTAGCTCACCATTTTCAAACGAAAAACTTCATCGCAACTGATATATCGAGTCTGCGAGCAAAGTCCTGTTTCTGCCCTGGACGCATCGTGAGACCATGGTCTTCGAGGTGAGGGATATGCAACAGACATCCAGCGTGGCGCGTCTCGTCGATCATCTGGAGCTCGGGCTATTCGGCGCCAACAGCACGGGCACATCGATGTCCAAGGTGCTCGGTCGGTGGCACCCGACCTGGGAGAACAACCGTGATCTCGTGCTCGCGGCCGAGGCGGCGGGCCTGGACTTCCACATCCCCCTGGCGCGATGGAAGGGGCACGGCGGCGAGTCCGACCCGCTGGGCGTCGCCTTCGATCCGATCGTGTGGACGGCCAGCCTCCTCGCGATCACGCGGAGGATCAAGCTGTTCACCACCGTGCACACGCCCTTCACGCACCCGCTCGTCGCGGCGAAGCACCTGGCCACGATGGACCAGATGGGCGAGGGGCGCGTCGGTCTGAACATCGTGAGCGGCTGGCACCGCGAAGAGGCCGACATGTTCGGCATCCCGCAGCGCGAGCACGATGAGCGCTACGAGTTCACGAAGGAGTGGCTCGACGTGATGCTCAAGCTCTGGACCCAGGACAGGCCGTTCAACCACGAGGGCAGGTTCTTCAACCTGCGCGGCGTGATCGCGGAGCCGAAGCCGCGAGGCGGCAAGGTCACGCTGATGAGCGCGGGCGCGTCGCGCGCGGGCCGGAGCTTCGCGATCGGCCGGTGCGATCTGCTGTTCTCCATCCTCACCTCGCTGGAGGCGTGCCGGGACGAGGTGGCGAAGGTGAAGGAGGACGCCCGGGGCGTGGACCGCCGCGTGGACGTCTACACCGGGGCGTTCATCGTCTGCCGTCCGACCCGCAAGGAGGCCGAGGCGTACCACGAGCACGTCTCGCGCGAGATGGCCGACGAGCCCGCGATCGACAACGCCATGCGGCAGCTCGGGGTGAACTGCCACTCATTCACCCCGGAGTTCTATGCCGCGTTCCGGGGCCGGTTCGCCAGCGGGTACGGGCACTATCCGATCGTCGGCGACCCGAGCGACGTCGCCGAGGAGCTCCGGCGCGTCCGCGACACGGGCGTCCGCGGCCTGGCGCTCAGCTTCATCGACTTCGCTGGCGAGCTCCCGTATTTCAGGGACGAGGTGTTGCCCCGCCTGGTCGAGATGGGCGTGCGCCGGGCCGGCTGAGCCCCGCCCGAGCCGCCCTTGACGCGCGGGGCTCGCGACCGGCGCTCACTCCGCGCAGCGCGTCGCGTCGCTCGTGTCGGGCTGGAAGCAAGCGACGCGCTCGCCGCTCCCTTCTTCGCCGCAGTCCTGGTAGTAGTCCGCCACGTAGCCGTAGCTGTCGTCGAAATCGACGCGGGTGAGCTCGCAGTCCCCGCCCTCGCGCTCTGCCCGGCCGAACAGGGCTTCCACGGGATCCGCTTGCTCGGGCGCCTCAGCGAACGTCCAGTCGCCGGCGCTCGGGGTCCTGGTCCCGCTGCGCGCGGTGGCAACGACGGTGTCTCCGGAGACCGCGGCGAGCGTACAGCCCCCCTCGAAGCCGGTGCCGCAGATCGAGATGACATATTCCTGTGGCCGATCGGCGCGCCACTTCGCGCGGTTTTCATCGAAATCGGGACTGCCGCAGCCAGCGAGCAACCAACACCCCATCACCGTGACGCCCAGTGTTCTCATGCCTGCTGAGCTAGCAACGCACATGCCAGCGCGTAAACCAGAGGGGCTGGCGTGGGCGAAGGAGGTCCCCCCCTGACGCTCCGATCATGGCCGGCGGCCCGCGCGCGCCCCTCGTGACGTCTCGCATCGAGGCATAGGCGAGTATGCCTATGCCTCGATCCTGAGGACTTGGGTACGAAGTCGTTGCGGTCACCTGCAGGGGTGATGCGAACGAAACCACTGCGATCAGCAAACCACGCCGGTCCAGCCGGACCCCTGCGTCGGCTACGGCGGCGTCGAGCCGCATGTCTGCGGGAGAATATCATGCAAGTGATCGTCGTGGGCGCCGGGATCGGCGGCCTGGCCGCGGCCCTGGCGCTGCACGCCTCGGGCCACGAGGTGACGGTGTTCGAGGCCGCGCCCACCATCCTGCCGCTCGGGGTCGGCATCAACCTCCTGCCCCACGCCGCCGAGGTGCTGGACGAGCTGGGCCTGGTCGAGGTCCTGCTGGCCCAGGGGGTGGCGACCCGCGAGCTGGTCTATTTCAACCGCTTCGGCCAGCGCATCTGGGGCGAGCCGCGCGGCCGCTTCGCGGGTCACGCCGCGCCGCAGATCTCGCTGCACCGCGGCGCCCTGCAGGGCGTGCTGTTCGACGCCGCCGTCGAGCGGCTGGGCGCCGGCCGGGTGGTCTGCGACCGGCGCCTCTCGGACCACGAGGAGGGCGAAGGCCGCATCGTGGCGCGCTTCCTCGACCGCGAGGGCGCGGCGTGGAAGGTCGCCGCCGACCTCCTGATCTGCGCCGACGGCATCCATTCGGCGGCGCGCGCCCGCCTCTATCCGCGCGAGGGGCCGCCGGTCTATGGCGGCCGCATCCTGTGGCGGGCGACCACGCAGGCGGCGCCCTTCCTCACCGGCGCCAGCATGATCATGGCCGGGCACCAGGACCAGAAGTTCGTCGCCTATCCCATTTCCCCGCCGGGGCCGGACGGCCGCCAGCGGATCAACTGGATCGCCGAGCTCACCGTCGCCGAGAGCCTGCGGCGCGAGGACTGGAACCGGCGGGGCGATCCCGCCGACTTCCTGCCCAGGTTCGAGGACTGGCGCTTCGGCTGGCTGGATGTGCCCGGCCTGATCCGGGGCGCCGAGGCGATCTACGAGTTCCCGCTGGTCGACCGCGATCCCCTGCCGCGCTGGAGCCACGGGCGCATGACGCTGCTGGGCGACGCCGCCCATGCCATGTACCCGATCGGCTCCAACGGGGCGAGCCAGGCCATCCTGGACGCCCGCGCCCTGGTCCGCGCGCTCGCCGCCCACGCCGACCCGGTGGAAGCGCTGGCCGCCTACGAGGCCGCGCGCCTGCCCGCCACGGCCGCCATCGTGGCGGCCAATCGCGGCAACGGTCCGGAGCAGTGCATGCAGATCGCCCAGGAACGCGCGCCCGACGGCTTCGACCGGATCGAGGACGTCTTCGCCCCCGGCGAGCTGGAGGCCATCGCCGCCCGCTACAAGGTGCTGACCGGCCTGAGGCGCGCCTCGGAGCAGGTCGCGTGAGCCCGCCCCTCTTCCCCCTGATGACGCTCGAGGTGGCGGTGGCCCCGCCGGTCACCGTCAATCCAAGCTCGCCCGGCCGTCGCTTCATCCCCATCGTCGGCGGCACGGTGGCCGGCGGCCTCGAGGGTCGGGTGCTGCCGGGCGGCGACTGGCAGACGATCTGGGCCGACGGGCGGATGGACATCTCCGCCCACTACATCCTCGACATCGCCGGCCATGGGACGGTGGAGATCCTCTCCGAGGGTGTCCGCTCCGGGCCGCCGGAGGTGCTGGCGGCGCTCGGGCGCGGCGAGGCCGTGGACCCCGGACTCTACTATTTTCGCACCGCCATCCGCATGCGCACCTCGGCGCCAGGGCTTCTGCGGCTGAACGCCGTGCTGGCCCTGTCCGTGGGCGAGCGGCTGGCCGACCGGGTGCGGCTCACGGTTTACGAGATCGGCTAGGAGGCAACGCATGAGCACACAGACGAGGGCGTCGAGACGCCGGGGCGACGCTGGCGCAGGAATCCTGGCCGTCGTCCTCGGCATCATCTCCTTCAATCGTCCGGCGCGGGCACAGGCGCAGCCCGAAGCGCTGCCGGCGCCCACGGGCGAAGACCCGCCGATCGCGGCTCCCGCGATGGGGCCCGCGAGCCCGCCTGCAGACGCGAGCGCGGCGCCAGCGCCCGCTGCGGAAGCCCACGCCGGCGCGCCGGCGCCGCGCGACGCTGCCGGGCCCGGCCCAGCTTCGCCGGCGCCACCGGCGAAGGACGAGCCATGGAAGAACCCGATCAGCGTCGCGGCCTGGGCCCGCGTCGGAGGTCGCCTACAGAACCCCAGCGCGCGCGAGAAGATGGACCGACTGCTCGGGGACGGAGAGCTGGATCTGTCGTTCTCGGGCGAGATCAACCGGTTCATCGGGGTGCAGGGCGCGATCGTCGCTCAGTTTGGGCCGACGCCGACCGGGGGCAACATCGCGGGCAGCGCGACCCTCCGTGACGCCATCGCCAAGTTCAAATTCCATGATCTGCTGAACGTCTGGCTCGGTCGAATGATCGTGCCGTCGGATCGCTCCGCCTTTTCGGGGCCGTGGTCGATGGGGCCGTGGAACTATCCCGGGTTCTTCGAGCCCTATGCGCCGCCGATCGGGCCAAGACAGGGGCCCTTGGGTCGCAACGATGGGGTGACCGCCTGGGGCAAGGTAGCGGGCGGCCTGTTCAAGTATTACGTGGGTGCCTTCAACCTGCACGACTCTTCGGTGAGCCCGCTCTACACGGCGAGGCTCAACATCAGCGTGCTCGACCCAGAGCCGGCCTATTACCAGAAATCCACGTACCTCGGAGAGAAGAGCATCCTCGCGCTCGGCGTGGCCGGTGAGGTCCAGAAGGAAGGTTCCGTCGAGTCGTTGCCGCCCCCTGCGGCGGGCGCGCCGCCAGTCATCCCGCGCAAGGACACCTATGGCGAGGTCAACGCCGACCTCCTGTTCGAAAAGAACCTCGGCACGGCGGGCACGGTCACGCTCGAAGGCGCGTTCTACAAGTACTTTGGCGGTTTCGAGAGGTTTGACTATTCCTACTTTGCGCTCGCGAGCTACCTCACGCCGAGCAACATCGGCGTCGGGAAGCTGCAGCCCCTGGTCCGGCTGCAACAAGCGAAGCCGAAGGATGCGGACCCCTATCTGCTCATCGATGCCCAGATGGGCTACATCATCGAAGGGCACGCTGCGCGTGCGGCGCTCGGCTATCAACGAAGCGATCTGTCGGGGGCGAAGGGGAATGCCCTGTTCCTCGGCGTCCAGCTGCAGAAGTGATCCCCGGAGCGGTGGGGGCTCCCCGTCCACGAGCCGCGTGTGAGGCGCTGGTCACGCGCAGCGTCAGAGCGGCCCCGGTATCGAGGCGCCCTCCCTCCTGCCCCGACCTCGAGCCCTCGCGGAGCGCCCTCCGGCGTGCGTCTCGCATCGCTGCATGGGCCGGTATGCCCATGCAGCGAGCCAGAGAGATCGGGTACGAAGTCGTCGCAGGCACCTCTATGGCGCGCGGCACGAGATCGTGGAGCGTCTAGAGGGAGACGAAGAGACCACCAGGGCACCACGAGGAGCTCACACCCGCATGAAGCTCGCCTCCCTCCGCGGCCCCGGCCGCGACGGCACGCTCATCGTCGTTCGCCGCGACGGCCTCGCCTACGCGCCGGCCGGCAGCGCTTTCCCCACGCTCCAGGCCGCGCTCGACGACTGGGAGCGCGCCGAGCCGGCGCTGCGCCGCATCGCCGACGACATCGAGCGCGGCGGCGCGGCGGTGGCGCCGCTCGCCGTGGAAGAGCTCGCCGCGCCCCTGCCCCGCGCGTACGAGTGGATCGACGGGTCGGCGTACATCCACCACATCGAGCTGGTGCGCAAGGCGCGCGGCGCCGAGCCTCCCGAGACGCTCACCACCGATCCGCTGGTGTACCAGGGCGGCTCCGGCGTCCTCCTCGGGCCGACCGACGACATCGTCCTGCGCGACGAGGCCTGGGGCCTCGATTTCGAGGCCGAGGTCTGCGCCGTCCTCGGCGACACGCCGCAGGGCACGCGCCGCGACGAGGCCCACCGGCACATCCGCCTGTTCCTGCTGGCCAACGACGTGACGCTGCGCAACCTCGTGCCCGCGGAGCTCGCGAAGGGCTTCGGGTTCTTCTGCTCGAAGCCTGCCACGGCGTTCTCGCCTCTCGCGATCACGCCGGACGAGCTCGGTGACGCGTTCCACGACGGGCGCGTCCACCTGCGGCTCCGCTCCACCTACAATGGCGCGCTCATCGGCGATCCCGAGGCTGGCCCGGAGATGCACTTCTCGTTCTTCGACCTCCTCGAGCACATCGCCAGGACCCGCAGCTTCACGGCCGGGACCCTCCTCGGCAGCGGCACGGTCTCGAACCGGGATCCGGCGCGCGGCGTCTCGTGTCTGGCCGAGAAGCGCACGCTCGAGGTCCTCGCGCACGGCGCGGCCAGGACGCCCTTCATGAGACCGGGAGACACGATCATGATCGAGATGCTGAGTCGCTCGGGCGAGAGCCTGTTCGGGCGCATCGCGCAGCGGGTGGTGGCCCGCGGCGCGTAGCTCACACCTGCGTGGACCGCGTGGACCCCTCGCGACGGAGGACCGGAATGACCAAGGTGGAGTCGATAGGCATCAAGCGGGTGGAGGCGCTGCACTACTACGTGCGGGACCTCGAGCGGAGTCGCAGGTTCTACACGGAGAAGCTCGACTTCCAGGAGATCGCCGCGAGCTCGCCCGAGCTCACCGCGGCGGCGGCGCAGCGGTCGGTCGTCTTCCAGGCCGGCGAGTGCGCCATCGTCTGCTCGCAGCCGACGGGCGAGGGCGGGCGGGCGTGGCGCTACCTGCGCAAGCACCCCGACGGGGTGGGCACGGTCGTCTTCGAGGTCGAGGACATCGACCGCGCCTTCCGGCTGCTCGACGGCCGCGGGGGCACGCCGATCGACGAGATCCACCGGGTGACGGACGGGGGCGGCACCTTCGCCTCGTTCTCGATCACGACGCCGTTCGGGGACACCACCTTTCGCTTCGTGGAGCGGCGCGGCTACCGCGCGCTGTTCCCCGGCTGCGTGGCCCACGACGCGCCGCGCGGCGGCCAGAACCGCTTCGGGATCGCCCGGTTCGATCACATCACCTCGAACTTCCAGACCATGGCGCCCGCCCTGCTCTGGATGGAGCACGTGCTCGGCCTCGAGCCGTTCTGGAAGATCGCGTTTCACACGAACGACGTCGCGAAGGACGCCGGCCACGGCTCGGGCCTGCGCTCGGCCGTGATGTGGGACCCGGGCTCGGGCGTGAAGTTCGCGAACAACGAGCCTTATCGGCCGCATTTCAAGAGCTCTCAGATCAACGTCTTCAACGAGGAGCACCGCGGCGACGGGGTGCAGCACGTGGCGCTCGCCGTGCAGGACATCCTCGCGGCCGTGCGCGGCCTGCGCGAGCGCGGCGTGGAGTTCATGCCGACCCCGGGCGCCTACTACGACATGCTGCCGGAGCGCGTGCGAAAGCTCGGCATCGGCGAGCTCGACGAGGACGTGGCCACGCTGCGGGACCTCGAGGTGCTCGTCGACGGCGACGGCGCGCGGTCCTACCTCCTCCAGATCTTCCTCAAGGAGTCGGCCGGCACGCACCGCGATCCCGACGCAGGGCCGTTCTTCTTCGAGCTCATCCAGCGCAAGGGGGACCGCGGCTTCGGCGCCGGCAACTTCCGGGCGCTGTTCGAGAGCATCGAGCGGCAGCAGAAGGCCGAGGGGCACGGCTGATGCTCGATCGCGTCGTCGTCGGGGCCGTCCCGCGCAAGCACCACATCGCCCTCCGGGGCGAGGCGGGGGAGCTCCGCTACGAGGAGTGCCTGACGCGCCAGGGCTTCGACGGCCCCTACACGATCGCGTACCACGAGCGCCGGCCGCACGAGCACCGGGTCGCGCGGGCCGAGCACGGCTTCGCGCTGCCGGTCGCCGCGCCGCCGCGCCCGCTCGCGAAGCGGCACTACCGGTCGCAGGACCTGCCGCCGCGGGGTGGGCCCGCGCCCGCGATCGACTGCCGCGTGCCGCTGCTCTTCAACGACGACGTGGTGATCGGCGTCGCCCAGCCGGACGCCGCCGATCCGGTGTACTTCGCGAACGCGGACGCCGACGAGCTGTTCTTCGTCTTCCAGGGCGGCGGTGTCCTGCGCACGATGCTCGGCGATCTCCGCTTCGAGCAGGACGATTACGTCGTCGTCCCGAAGGGGCTCTTCTACCGGTTCATCCCCGACCCGGCGCCCCAGCGGTGGCTCTCGATCGAGGCCGCGGACCTCCACCTCCCGCGCCAGTGGCGCAACGAGGTCGGCCAGCTGCGGATGGACGCGCCGTACTCACACCGCGACTTCCGGCGGCCCACGTTCGTCGGCCCGCTCGACGAGGGCATCCGCGCGCTCGTCGTGAAGCGCGGCGGCGCCTTCCACGGCTTCGCCTGCGAGCGCTCGCCGCTCGACGTCGTCGGCTGGGACGGGACGGTGTACCCGTTCGCGTTCCCGATCCTGAGCTTCCAGCCGCGCGTCGGCCTCGTCCACCTGCCGCCGGACTGGCACGGCACGTTCGCGGCGCGCGGCGCCCTCGTCTGCAGCTTCGTCCCGCGCCCGGTCGACTTCCACCCCGAGGCGGTCCCCTGCCCCTACCCCCACTCGTCCGTCGACTGCGACGAGTTCCTCTTCTACTGCCGCGGCAACTTCACCTCGCGCCGCGGCGTCGGCCCCGGCAGCGTCTCGCACCACCCGGCCGGCGTCCCGCACGGGCCGCACCCCGGCGCGTACGAGGCGAGCCTCGGGGCCCGCGAGACGAGCGAGCTCGCCGTCATGCTCGACACCACCCGCCCGCTCACGCCCACCCCGGCCGCGCTCGCGGTGGAGGACCCGGCCTACCAGGACAGCTTCATCGCCGGCGCCTGACCGACGCGGTCAGGCGCTCTGGCCGGCTGGTCTGCGGCGCGCTGGCCGGCGGCTGGAGGGACGACCCGGGGCAAGCTCACAAGCCCGGTCCGTTGGGCCTGCGCGGAACGGTGCTGTGCAGCGTTCCCGCGAGCTTGAGCACGGCTGGGCATACGAACTCTGCATCGAACTGCGACCTCCGCGGCAAGCGGCTTGGGTTCCATCCCGGCGCCAGGCGCAAGCCCGTCTGGCCAACGTCCTGCCGGCCTGCCGCGGCGCGCAGGGCCGCCGGCAGCAGCGGCTTGTTGGACGGGAGACAGAGAAAGAGAGAGTACACAGGGAGGCGGGGAGGCGGGGAGGAGAGAGAATACAGACAAGGGTGGGAGGCGAGAGATGGGGACCATCGTTCGAGTTCGCTCGGGGCCGGCTGCCTCCATATCGCTCTCGCCCGGTTTCGCATCGAAGACGACCACTCCGGCACCACCAGCCGCCCCGGATCGACCCACCCCGAAGTATCCGGCACTGAGGCTGCTGGCTCGAACGACTGATCCCGGCTCTCGCCTCCCCGCCTCCCCGCCTCCCTGTGAATCTCTCCCTCTCCATCTTCCTCTCCGCCCAACGACTTGGCGATCACCTGCGGCGCGAAGCGCAGTTGAAGGACTCCAAGTCCGATGCCCGAACAGCTCGAGGCGAGCGATCACGAGATCCTGTGGTGTGAAGAAGGAAGTTGCGCGGCCCGGGTGGGCCACGATTGCCGCGCCCCAGCCCCAGATAGAAAAGTTCATCTCAGCGCGAACCATTCGCTGGAAACGGGCGAGCCTCTTGCGCGACAGCGCCTCTGACCCATAGATTCCGAATCCTTGCAATGACGCTTGACTCCGTGAAACGGAGATGAAGGGAAGAGTGGTCAATGGGAACACGAACACGCTTATGGGCCCAGCGCCTCGCTCTGTTCTGTGTCGCGAGCATGGCAATGGCGTGCAGCGACGCAGAGCGAACGGACGGACGAGAGCCGGAGGACGCGCAGGCGGCCCAGTCGGCTTTGCTCGCAGCACAGAGGTCGCAACTCCTGGCCAGCGACCGGGACAGCGCAGACCTGTTCGGCTTCTCGAGCGACATCGATGGTGACACCGCGGTCATCGGCGCGCTCGGGAAAGACGGATACACGGGGGCCGCCTACGTCTTCGTGCGCAGCGGCGGCACGTGGACCGAGCAGGCCAAGCTCGCCGCGAGCGACGGAGCCCCGGGGGACTACTTTGGCCGCTCGGTCTCCATCTCGGGAGATACGGTGCTGGTCGGCGCCGAGAGCCATGCGGCGAACGGCCCGGATGCAGGGGCGGCGTATGTCTTCGTTCGCAGCGGCACGACGTGGAGCCAGCAGGCCAAGCTCATCGGGAGCGACGTGGGCGTGAGCGACTTCTTTGGCGTGGCCGCGGCGCTCGAAGGGGACACGGCGCTCATCGGCGCGAGCGCGGACGACGATGCGTTCACGGACGCAGGCGCGGTGTATGTCTTCACGCGCAGCGGCACGACGTGGACCGAGCAGGACAAGCTGGTCGCCGATGACCCGACCGCGCCTGGTTACTTTGGCTCGTCGATCGCCCTGTCCGGCGACAGAGCCCTCATCGGGGCGCCGTTCACCGGCACCGGAAAAGTTTACTCGTTCGTGCGCGCCGGGAGCACCTGGACGCAAGAGGACGTGCTCGCGGCCGACGATGGGCAGTCGGACGACTATTTCGGGATGTCCCTCGCCCTCGCGGGGGACAGGGCGCTCATCGGGGCCCCCAACGACGACGACATCGCCTTCAACTCCGGCGCTGCGTACGTGTTCGCGCGCAATGGCTCGACCTGGGCGCAGGAGGCCAAGCTCACCTCCGAGCGCACCAGCTCATTGAGTGACTTCGGGGCGAAGGTCGCGCTCACGGGATCGGGGAACAGAGCCTTCGTGGGAGCGTCGTCAGACAACGATCTCGGCCCCGACGCCGGAGCGGTGCACAGCTTCTTGCGTGCCGGCAACTCGTGGGCAGAAGAAGAGCTCAAGCTCTTCGGCGCGGATGGAAGTCCAGGCGACCTCTTCGGATCCTCCGTCACCGTGTCGGGCAGCACGCTGTTCGTCGGGGCGTACTTCCATGATGTCCTCGGCTTCCACGAAGGCACGACGTACGCCTATACGTTCAGCGACGGCGGCTTCCGATCGATCGAGACGACCATCGACAGCACGACGGTCGCGCTCCCCGAGGGTTGCCTTCCGGGCGACCTGCTCCTCACCGCGCTCGAGGTCGTCGCCGATCCTCCGGACGTGACTCCCCCGTCGGGCTTCACGCTCGTGCACGACCAGTCGTCGTCCACGAGCGACGGGCCCGTCCACGCCCTGGTCTACACGAAGGTCGTGGGCTCGAGCGAGCCTACCGAGTACACGTTCGATGTTCCGGCGGGCGTCTGGGTCGACATCCACCTCGCCTGCTATTCGGGTGTGAGCAGCGCGGTCGCGTCGGCCGGCGCGAGCGCCGCCGGGCCCTCCATCAGCGCGCCCAGCGTGACGCCCTCGAGCCCCGGCGGGATCCTCGTCACCTTCTTCAGCGGCTACAGCTATGGGACATGGTCCACGCCGGCCGGGCTGATCCAGCGCTCGGACGTCGACAGCAACAGCATCCAGGACCAGGTCATCACGACCGCCGGCGCCACCGGCGCGCGCACCGCGACGAACACGGGAGAGCCGAACGGCCTGGCAGCCGTCTCGGTGATCTTGCAGTAAATCGCAGCTTCGCGCGGGCCTGGGCGCTGAAGTGACCGCGACGCGCGGCATTCGCGCCCAGGCCCGACTCGCGCGACGTGGTTACGGCGCCAGACGAACGAGCTTCACGCTGTCCACGGTGACGGCCGCGGTCCCTGCGTTGCCGACGTTGAAGTCGAGGAGCGCCGCGGAATCCTGCGGGACGCTCGGGAGCTCGAACGAGTAGATGACCCATTGGGGGCCCGCCGCCGCGGTCACGCGACCGTAGCTCGCCCAGTTGTTGTCGCTGTTGCCGTTGCGTCCCAGGTTCACCACGAACGTGCGCACGTCGTCCGCCTTGGCGCGGAATGTCAGCAGGTAGCGCCCCGCCTGCGGCAAGTTGACGGTGGTGCGGGCCTGGATGTGCCACATGTCGGAGCCGGGCTGCTGCACGTTGATGCGCATCTGGCGGCCGGTGAAGTCCGCCCATGCCGAGCCACCGTTCCAGTTGAGGAGCTGCCAGCCGCTGCTGCTCTGGCTCCCCGCGAGCGAGGTGTTGGTCACATTGTCGAACGAGCAGTTGCTCACGAGGTTGAGAGGATCGCGGCAAGCGTCGACCAGGCTGACCTTCTCGTGGACCACGCCGCCGAGCAGGCCCGAGAAGGCGCGCCAGCCGAGCGACAGGTCATCCCCCACGAGGCCGATGGGATCGATGCCGCCATACCCGACGTTGGAGCTGTTGACGCTCTTGTAGAAGTCGCGAATCAGACCGGTCTCGTATGCCCACTGCCCCGACGCGGAATCGCGCTTGTAGAGCGAGAGGCCCTCGTCTCCGCCGCCGACCGTACTGGCCAGCGTGTCGCCGTCGAGCGCCAGGTGCACGTGAGGGTAGGCAGTTGCCAGGGACTGGCGCGCGGAGATCGTACCGTCGGTCGCCACCTGGTAAAACGAGAGGTGCTGCTGCGGCGTGACGCCGCTCACGGGGAATGTCACGCCGGACGTGACAGCCAGGTTCCCGGAAGCCATGGCGAGGCTTCGCCCGAAGGCGCCGGTCGAGAAGAAGCCGCTCGTGATGGCCACGGAGCTCCAGGTGCCGGCGCTGGCGTTCCTGCGGAAGACGCGGACCGAGCCGAGCTCGGCCCCGGCCTCGCCACCGTCGGACCACGGCGACCCGACCGCGACAAGGTCGCCGTTGATCGCGACCGCAGCGCCGGTGAAGCGCTCGTCCGGCTCGTCGAGCGAAAGCTCGAGGACCCACGCGTCGCTCGACGTGTTGTAGCGGTAGATCTCGAGCACGCTGTGTCGCTTGTAGCCGATCACGAGGTAGTCGTCGGACAGGGCGAGCGCGATGTCTTTGAAGCTGCTGTTCGCGGGGTAGGTGAGCGGGATGCGGGTGAGCGCGCGGCTGATGGTCTGTCCGTTCTCGCGCACCGCGCCGTTGCAGTTGCGCTGACCGCTGACCAGGGGGCACTCCGCCCATGAGCCGTTGCTCTTCCGGGCGATGAACACGGAGTTCGCTTGCGGAGAGGTCGAAGGATTCGGGCCTCGCGTCGCGAACGCGAGGAAGTTGTTCGAGATGGCGAGCTGGCTCCCGGCCTGGAGGTTGAACTGGGCGACCCCCGGGAACTGGTAAACGCGCTCGGGCGTGGTGCTCGTGCCGTTCATCAAGTAGACGGCGCCCTGCATCGTGCTGGGGAACGTGGGCTCTGCTTCGCCGCTGATCTTCACGTGCTCTTGCAGCGCGCCCACCAGCGTGAAGGTCCCTGCCCGTGCCATGGTCGTCCCGGCTTCGGGGTACGCGGTGTTGCCGTGCGGCGTGGGCTTACCCACGACCACGCCTGCCGACGCCTGAGCGGTCACCAGACCGACACAACCAGCGAGCACCCCGGCGAGACTTCTGAACTTGACCTTCTTGGAGACCGACATCATCAACCAACCTTCTTGTTTGAAACGAGGAAAGCGCCGGCTCAGGGCTCGCGCGCACGGGAAGCGTGCATCACGAACCCAAGCTGCGTCGTTCCTCTCCGTCACTGCATCCGTGAATCGTCGCGTCGAACGAACGAGGGGAAATACGCTGGCGCTGCCCTCGCGCTCAGCAGGCCGCCTCGGTGGGTGAAACAGGCGCGCGCGCACCGCGCACCGGGCTCAAAAGGCGCCGACTTCGCCGAGCAGCGTCCCGTTCTCGAGCAGGTACACATGGCCCCGAGGGGTCGACTCGCCCGCCTCCCAGCGCGATTCCACCGCGAGGTCGAAGGCGCCGCCGCACCCCGTGCAGCTGTCGCCCGATCCACCGCCGGCGTACACGTCCGGGAACGGATTCTCGTCGAAGATGAACGACAAGCGAAGGCGCGCGGCCCCGTCGTCGCCCCGATAGAGCTCCCCGCGCTGCTCGTGGTGGAGGACGCCGTCGGTGCTCGACAGATGCCCGATCACGAGGATCCGCAAAACCTCATCGGCACACTCGCCGCCGCGGTCGATGTACGCCACGACCGGTGAGCTCTCGGTGTCGGCGACGAGGGACCAGCTCACGGCGCTCGTCGTCCCATTGGCCCATGTCACGTCGAAGCTCCCGGCCCCGCCGGTCGCGTCGAGGGCCTCCTGGCCGCTCACGCCGAGGGGCGTCGGGTCGGTGAGGTCATGCTCCACGGCCCGACCCGCCGTCACCGGGAGGGAGTCACAGGGATCGGGGGCGATCTCCCCCGTCTGCCCCCCACCGGGCGAGCACCCCATGGACAACCCCGCCAGGAGCCAGCAAGCGAATCGTACGTTCATCGAAGCGTCCTGCGCCTCCACTTGCCGCAGCGCAGGAGCCAGCGCAAGCGTCGCGTAGCGCAGCTACGCATTATCTATCGTTCTGATGTGCTACCATCGATGCACATATGCGATACAAACGATCGCAATACGATGAAATCGCAAGGGATTTCTGCCGGGCGCTCCGCGGCCGGCGCTCGCAGCGGCAGCTGAGCGTCCGGCTCGGGTACGGCACGAACGTCGCCTTCAGCTGGGAGTCCGGGCGGCGCTTTCCCACGCTCCCCACCCTGCTGCGCGTCGCCGCGTACAACGGCGTTGACGTCCATCGCGAGCTCTCGGGCTTCGCGCGCCAGGAGTCAGCCTTCGCCGCCGACGTCGCCGTCTCCGACCCGGCCCTCACGGCCACCCTCTTTCAGGTCATCAAGGGAGGGCTGAGCAACGCGGAGATCGGCTCCCGGATCGGGCGCAGCGCGTCCCAGGTGTCGCGCTTCATCGCGGGCACATCCCAGCCCCGGCTCCCCGATGTGCTGGCCCTCGTCGACGCGACCACCGAGCGGCTCCTCGACTTCATCGCCCTCTTCGTGCATCCGGGACAGGTGCCCTCGGTGGCGCGCGACTTCCGTGTGCTCGAGGAGCGCCGCCGGATAGCCACGGAGCTACCCTGGTCTCACGCCGTCCTGCGCGTCCTCGAGCTCGCCAGCTACGCGGCCCTCCCCCGCCACGACGACGCCTGGGTCGCCGCTCGCCTCGGGCTCCCGGACGACGAGGTGCGTGCGTGCCGCGAGGCCCTGTCGCGGGCGGGGCTGATCCGGTGGCGCGAAGGGCGTTACGCCACCACGGCCGAGACGGTCGACATGACCCACGGCGCCGCCGAACCGCGACAACGATTGAAATCGCACTGGCTCGACGTCGCCGCGCTCCGGCAGCGCCGCGGCGATCCGGGGCTGTATTCCTACAACCTCGTCAGCGTCGCGCGCCGTGACCTCGAGCGGCTGCGGGCGTTGCACGTGCGGTATTTCCACGAGCTTCGTCAGATCGTGTCGGATTCGCGCGAGCCCGATTGCGTCGCGCTGGTGGCGATGCAGCTCTTCGAGCTGGGCGCGTGAGGCACGAACCGGGGGTGCGCTTCCGGTCGCGCGAGCTTCACTTCGGAAAGTCCGTCGACGCCGAGACGGCGCGCCAGGCGGCGAGCTCCTGCGTCACGAACGCGTTCTTCGCCTCGATCGCGGCGATGGCGTCGGTGCCGAGCGGAAGACGGAGCGGCGGGTTCTTCGCGCGGGCGAGCTCGACGACCACGCGGGCGAGCCGCACGGGGTCGCCAGGCTGCTGGAGGCTGACCTCCTTCGCGTAGCTCCGGACCTTGCCCGCGGTCTCCGCGTAATCGGCGATGACCTTTTCGGTTGCCACGGCGGACTTCGCCTCCAGGAACTCCGTCCGGAAGTAGCCCGGCTCGAGGACCGTCACCGCGATGCCGAGCGGCGCGAGCTCCGCGTGCAGCGCCTCCGAGATCCCCTCGACGGCGAACTTCGTCGAGCAGTAAATGCCGAACCCAGGCCCCGACCGGTAGCCGCCCACCGACGAGAGGTTCAAGATCAGGCCGGCGCGCTGCTTCCTGAGCTGCGGAAGCGCGGCGCGCGTCACCGCGAGCAGGCCGAACACGTTCGTCTCGAAGACGCGCCGCACCTCGTCGCCCTGGGTCTCCTCGATCGCGCCGACGACGCCGTAGCCGGCGTTGTTCACCAGCACGTCGATCCGGCCGAACCGAGCGACGGCAGCCTCGACCGCGGCGGCGGCCGAGGCCTCGTCCGTCACGTCGAGCGCGAGGGGGAGGAGAGCCTCAGGCCGCCCGAAGCGGTCCGTGATGCTCCTCGGATCGCGCGCGGTGGCGACCACCTGGTCGCCGGCGGCGAGCGCCGCGCTCGCGATCTCCGCGCCGATCCCGCGCGACGCTCCCGTGATGAACCAGACACGCTTGTTCTCGCTCGTTTCCATGGGGATCTCCTCTTCGTGGTCCGGGGGTGCGCCCCCCTCGCAGGGATGAAGGTGCAGCATCCCCGTCATGAAGAAAATACGCAGAGCGCTTGATACTTCATGAACCTGCGGTTCATAATCGGGCATGAACGACGCGCTCGACGGGCTCACGACGTTCCTCGCCGTGGGCCGCTGCAAGAGCTTCACCGCGGCCGCCGCGGCGCTCGGCGTCACCCCGACCGCCGTGAGCCAGAAGATCAAGCTCCTCGAGCGACGGTACGGCGTGGTGCTGTTTCAGCGGACCACGAGGCGCGTCGCGCTCACGGAGCCTGGCGCGAGCCTCTTTCAGCGCCTGCAGCCCGCGATCGCCGACGTCGAAGGCGCGCTCGCCGCGCTCGGTGACTACCGCGGGCGTCCCTCCGGGAACCTCCGCATCACCGCGCCGCGCATGAGCGGCGCAGCGCTCCTTGCTCCGCTCGTGGCGCAGATGCGGGAGGCGTACCCGGAGCTGTCCATCGAAGTCTCGCTCGACGACGCCTTCGTCGACCTCGTGGCAGCCGGCTTCGACGCCGGCATCCGGCTCGGCGACGCGGTCGAGAAGGACATGGTGCGGGTTCCGATCACGAGCCACTCGTCCTGGTCGATCGTCGGCTCGCCGGCCTACCTCGAGCGGGCGGGGCGACCGCGCGCGCCGGAGGACCTCGTCCATCATCGCGCCATCCGCCAGCGCCTCATCGCGAGCGGCGCCGTCTATCGCTGGGAGCTCGAGCGTCGAGGCAAGACGATCACGGTCGATGTTCCCGGCGGCGTCGTCGTCGACGATATCGCGCTCATGGTCGCGCTCGCGTGCGCGGGGTCGGGCCTCGCGTACGTACCCGACCAGGCGATCGAGCGCGACCTCTCCGAGGGACGGCTGGAGCGCGTGCTCGAGGCGTTCATCACGAAGGGACCTGGCCTCTACCTGTACTTTCCGGCGCGCACGCAGGAGCAGCCAAAGCTCCGCGCGCTGATCGAGATCGTCACGAGCGCCCGCGGGCAGAAGCCCAGGCGTCGTTCAGGTCGGACCGGCGTCTCCGGTGGTGGGGTCCCCGCGTGAATGCGAGCTCACCCGCTGCTCGGTGCGGCCGCAGCTGCGGCTCCACGCCGCCGCCGTCGCCCTCGAAAGAAGGCGCGGAGCGGCATGGGGCGACAGCGACGGCGACGGGCGAGCGCGGATTGATCGGGTATATCGATGGACAGAGCAAGGAGGAGCGCGGTGATTCTTCCCAAGAAACGTGACCCACGGTTCATCACCATCCGCCGCGGAGGGCTCCTGGACGATGGCACCCATCACGCGTTGGCCATCTGGGCCGCCAATTGCGCGCAGCACGTCCTGCGGTTCTTCGATGAATGCAGGCCAGACGACGACCGGCCGCGTCGAGCGATCGCGCTGGTGCGGGCGTGGACCCGAGGCGAGGCCACGATGAGAGAGTGTCACAACGCGGCGTTCGCCTCCAACGCCGCTGGCCGCGACGCGCCCCCTGCCGCCCGGCTGGCCGCCCTCTCGGCGGGTCAGGCGGTGGCCGTGGCGCACGTGGCCGCCCATGAGCTAGGGGCTGCGGCGTACGCCATCAGGGCTGCCAGGGAAGCCGCCCCCTCGGGCCAAGGGGACGCGGCTGCGCGAGCCGAACGCCAGTGGCAGTGGGACCAGCTGCCCGGCGAGATACGAGACCTCGTCCTCGACGACCAGAAGCTGCGAAACGCGCTCTGCTGGGACGTGTTCGTCGACTGAGCCGACGGCGCTGCCCTGCTGAGGGCGAGCGAGGGGGCCTACGGGAAGCGGACCGATGTGCTCGCGATCGTTCGCGAGCCGGTCATGCGGCCCGGCGTGAAGGGAGCTCCGAGGAGCGTGGGGCAGCGGCCTGCGGGCTCGATGAGGAAGCGGATCTCGTCCGCATTCCAGTTGTCGTACGAATCGAAGACATTCCGCGGCGCGCCGTCCCACTCGAGCGTGAAGCCCGCGAGGCTCCCCAGCGTGCGAGACGGGGAGAAGTTCATGGTGGCGACCTTCACGGAGTTGTTCGGGAACCCCGCCCCGCCGTTCAAGCTCGTCTTCGGCAGAGAAGCTCCGCTCGCCAGCTGGAATGACCCGTACGCCTGTGAACCCCCGCGGAGATCGTCGCCCCCGGTCCGGATCCGGACCTTGAGCGACGAGACGACGGTGCTGCTCGTGACCGCCAGCGGCCCGCGGCCGCAGACGCTGGCGACCTCGTTCACGCAGACGCTGTCCCATGCGTTCGTGCAGCAGAACGGGTCCACGTCGCAGATGCTCGTCACGCACGAATCGCAGGTGGCGGGGACCGCCGCGCCGGTCTCGCAGATCGAGTGACCGCACGTCGACTCGGCGAGCGCCTGCTCCGTCTCGCCGATGTCTTCGGACGAGACGTCGGCGGCGGGCTCGGCCTCGTCATCCGGACTCGCAGCCTCGACCGCACAACCCCCGACGAGCGAGGCGAGCACCAAGGCAGCGAGCTTCAGCGAGCCGTCATGCCTTGAGGTGTTCGATCCGAGGTTCTCCATCGTATCCTCCAGTCGATCGCTCATGTTACCTAGTTCCTCGATGAGTTCGTCGCCGCATCGCTCCTGAGCTGCTCCCTGGCGCGACCGCGACAGCCGCACGTTGAGCAATCGCTGTGCCGCACACGAGGTGAGGTCGGCGGCCTCGCTCGCGTCCCCTGGGCGCTGCTTCATCCTCGATCCGCGATTCGGAACGACCGGACGCCAGCAGTGGTGCAACACTCTGCCGCGGGTCTGCATTGCAGGCGAAAGTGCCAAGAGACGGAGCGATCGCGATCGCGCCGGGTGCAACACGGTGCCGCGGGTGCAACACGGTGCCGCGGGTGCAACACGGTGCCGCGGGTGCAACACGGTGCCGCGGTGCAACACGGTGCCGCGGGTGCAACAGGGAGCGAAGCACGCCGGCGTCAGCGCCGGGAGCACCGCTTTCCAGCCGAGCGGCGCGCTGGTCACGAACATTCGCCCCCAGCGTAGGGATGGTCCTCCGGCTCAGGCCGCCCCTACCGTGATCGAAGAAGCTCTCGGCTCGTCGCGTGGCGTCGGATGGCGGCCGAGATCCCCTCGACGGCGCGCGTGCAGCGGGGCCGGTCCGCGACGCCTGGCGGGTCGCGGACGGACGCTCGACCAGCGAGAGGGGATCCCCGTGGCCCATGAGCGGAGCGCGGGGAGACCTCAATTCTTCGCACTGAAAGAGCTTGACAGATCGAGGATGGCTTGGTTGACCTCCCGTCCAGAATCGCGGCCATGAAGCCAGCGCCAGCAGGGCAGTCGTGATGAAGGCGCACCCCCGCGTCGGCGCCGCGACAACATGCTACGTCTTCGCTACGGCGAAGAGCCGTGATTGATGCGAGGTGCGCCGATGCCCGTGGCTGGACCGCTCGATCGATTTCCGCTCTGGTTGCTCCTGGGGGTCACCATCGTGGTCCTGCTGCTCGCCGTCGAGGGCGGCTACCGGCTGGGAGCGTACCGGCTCCGCCGCTCCGAGCAGGAGCACGGGGCCCACGTGCTCGCTCTGGTCACGACCACGATGGGTTTGCTGGCGCTCGTCCTGGCGTTCACGTTCGGCCTCGCGGCGACCCGCTTCGAGGGCAGGAAACAGATGGTCGTCGACGAGGCCAACGCCATCGAGACGACCTACCTGCGCGCCGGCCTGCTCCCCGGCGACCGCGGCGCGAAGGTCCGCGAGTGGCTGCGTGACTACGTGGAGTCGCGTCTGGAGGTGGTGAAGCTCGGCAACGTCGAGCAGGCGTTGCGGCACGCGGAGGAGCTGCACCGGGAGCTATGGAAAGAAGCGGAGGCCGCCGGACGAGACCAACCCAGCTCGACCGTCGTGGCGCTCTTCATCGAGTCGCTGAACAGGATGACCGAGCTCCACGCAATGCGCGTGAAAGTGGCCGTCCGGGGCGGTGTTCCAGGGGTCCTCTGGGCGGCGCTCTTCATGGTCGCGATCCTGAACCTGGCGGCCGTCGGTTATCATGCAGGTCTGGTCAGGACGCGCCGGTCCCCCACGATCGGGACGCTCGTCCTCGGCCTCTCGATCGTCCTGATGTTGACCGCCGACCTCGACCGCCCGCAGGAAGGGGCGCTCACGGTGAGCCAACAGGCCATGATCGATCTGCGGCGCAGGTTCGGCGATTGAGCGTCGCTCGTGCGTCGGGCGGACCATCTGAACGGCGCGCCCCGCCCGGCCTGAAATGATGCTCGCCGAGGGAGGAATGGAGATGGCCACCGCAGACGGATCATCAACGGTCACGTGGGAGTGTGCGATGCCGCGCTTCTCCGCCGAGGAGCGCGCGGCGCGCGGCAAGGCGGAGCGCGCGGAGATCCCACGCGCTGCCCACGGAACCTGGGAGGCGCCGCCCCACCGGCGCGATCCGATCGCGCTGCTGGAGCAGCAAGCGACGAGCCGCATGCCCGAGCTCGTGCCGATCCGCTACGGCCGGATGCTCGTCTCCCCGTTCACGTTCTACCGGGGCGCCGCGTACGTGATGGCCTCCGATCTGGCCGCCACGACGCGCTCGGGCCTGAGGGTGCAGCTCTGCGGCGACGCACATCTCTCGAACTTCGGGGTGTTCGGATCCGCCGAGCGGCGCCTGATGTTCGACATCAACGACTTCGACGAGACGCTCCCAGGACCATGGGACTGGGACGTGAAGCGGCTGGCCGCCAGCATGGAGCTGGCCGGGCGCGACAACGGCTTCTCGAAGTCGGCGCGCTCCGACATCGTCCTGAAGACCGTCCGCGAGTACCGCGAGGCGATGCGGAGCTTCGCGGCGCTCCGCAACCTCGACGTCTGGTACGCGAGCCTCGACGTCGAGCAGATTCTCGACCGATTCCGCTCGTCGGTGGGTCGCAAGCGTCTGCGCGTCACCGAGCGCAACCTCGCGAAGGCTCGGACGAAGGACAGCATACAGGCTTACGAGATGCTGACCCACGAGGTCGGCGGCCGGCGGCGGATCATCAGCGATCCTCCCCTGATCGTCCCGATGGAGGAGTTCTCGAAAGGCGTGGCCCGCGAGCAGCTCGAGCAGCAGGTGCGCGAGCTCCTGCGCGGTTATCGCCGCACCCTCCAGACCGATCGGCGGCACCTGCTGGAGGGGTACAGCTTCGCGGACATGGCCCACAAGGTCGTCGGCGTCGGGAGCGTCGGCTCGCGCGCCTGGATCATTCTGCTCGTCGGCCGTGACGACCAGGACCCGCTCTTCCTGCAGGCGAAGGAGGCGCAAGCGTCGGTCCTCGAGCCGTTCCTCGGGAAGAGCGAATACCGCAACAGCGGCGAGCGCGTGGTGGCGGGCCAGCGGCTGATGCAGGCCGCGAGCGACATCTTCCTCGGCTGGCAGCGGGTGGAGGGCGCCGACGGGATCGAGCGCGACTTCTACGTGCGCCAGCTGCGCGACTGGAAGTTCTCGGTGGAGATCGCCGCGCTGGATCAGGTTGTATTGACGACGTACGGCCGTCTCTGCGGTTGGACCCTCGCACGCGCGCACGCGCGCTCGGGCGATCGGATTGCGATCGCGGCCTACCTCGGGAAAGCGGACACCTTCGACAAGGCGATCGCCTCGTTCGCGATCGCCTACGCCGATCAGACGGAGCGCGACCACCAAGCGCTGGCGGTCGCGGTGAAGAACGGACGCATCCAGGCCGAGACCGGTCTCTGAGCGGCGGGCGCGTTTGGAAGAGCGGCAGGCAGGGGAAGCCGAATAGCCGCGCTCGGCGTCGCCGGGCGGCCAGCCCGAGAGAGCGTCCCTTTCACGGCGACCGCCGGAGCGCCGCTCAGCCCCAGCAGCGGTCTTCAGCGCGATGGAGAGCCCCAGCTCGCGGCCAGACGGACCCTAACCAGCGCTCTCCGACGCGCAGACAGCGCGAACGCATGCTCGCAACCAGCGGTGCGCCGGATCGGCGTCCATCCGTGGGTGCCACAGCATGGACACGGTGAACCCGATCGCAGGCACTGGAAGGCGGAAGCTGAACATCCCCTCGCGCAGGCTTGCCGTATGGCGATCCGGAACCGTGGCCACCAGATCTGAAGCCCGCGCCAGCGACAGCGCGGCTGAAAAGCCACCGACGATGGCTCCGACCTTCCGGATGAGGCCCGGGGCCAGGAAGGGCCGCTCGACGGCGCCGTTCTCATGGCCGCTGCGCGATACGATGACGTGGTGCGCCTGGGCATAGGCTTTGGCGGTCAACTTGCCATCGCGCAGAGGGTGCCGGGCTCGCACGACGCCGACCAGCCGATCATGGAACAAGGCCTGGCTGCGCACCTCCGGACCAAGGGACGCCTCGATGACGCCGGTCTCCAGATCGACGCGACCGTCGCGGAGGGGCGCGCTGTCCTTGTCAGGCTTCTGAAGGAAATGGAGGCGCACCCCCGGGGCCTCCCCGCCGATTCGAGCCAGGAGGTCAGGGCCGAAGTTTTCCACGAAGCCATCACTGGTCCGCAGCGTGAAGGTCCGCACGAGCCCAGTCAGGTCAATCGCCTGATCTGGCCGCAAGACGGCCTCGGCGTCCTCGACGAGCTGGTGAACCCGCTCGCGCAAGGCCAGCGCTCGAGGCGTCAGAACCAGGCCGCGGCCCGCCCTGACGAGGAGCGGATCGCCGGTCGTCTCTCGTAGGCGAGCCAGCGCGCGGCTCATCGCCGAGGGGCTGAGCCGCAACCGTTTTGCGGCGCGCGCCACGCTTCCTTCTGCCAGGAGCACGTCGAGCGTGATGAGCAGGTTCAGATCGGGGGACGACATGCCCCGAAGATAGCATGAAAGTCGAATTGACATGGTGATCGACGTCAACCACTCGGGCTCTCCGCGACCTTGATGACGGAGAGGAACAGGCTCGGCCGGCGCCGCTGCTCGCAGAGCGCGGGCAGGACGCGCGCCCGCTGGGCCCGCGCTGGTCCTCGCCCTGTGGGTGCCGGCCCAGCGACGCGCGCTCCGCACATGGCGTCCGACGCACGGACAACCTGCACGCGCCGCGCGTTCCGCCATGTCATGCGGCCCTCTACTCTTCCGAGACGCTTCAACGAAGGGGATTGACGATGGCCAGCAGCGCTCTGCAGACATTCATCGACGGCACCAAGGCGGCCTGGGGGCCGCTGACGAGCGAGCTCGTCGCCGCGTGCCGCCAGCACCTGGAGACTCTTCTCAAGGCTTCGCCGTCAGAGGCGTGGCTCGCGGCGCTCCACCGGAACGCGCCCACCAATGAGGAGCTGTATCGCGACCTCACCCATGGGTTTGTGCTCCTCGCGCACACCGAACAGGCCGGGCTCTACCGGCCCCCCCACGACCACGGCAGAGGGTGGGTGATATATGCGATGCAGCAGGGCGAAATCGAGATGGGGACCTACGCGCGCGTGGAGGACCCGGACGGCCAGGTCCGGCTGGTGAAGCGGGACTCGACCCTGGTGCGGGCCGGCCAGGTCCAGGTGTACCTCCCCGGCGACATTCACGACACGCGGTGCATGACGAGCTCGGCCCTGCTCTTCCGCTTCACGGAGCGAGACCTGAGGGTCGAGGACCGGCAAGAGCACCGGGTCACCCGGTATGTCGAACGCAACGGCGTCTGGACCACGGCGGCAGCATGACCGGTCGTCTGGCTGAAGGGCGGACCGCGACGGCCCCCCTCGACCGATCCACCCCGCAGCAGGCCCACGCCGACGCCGGCCTGCCGTCGCCGCGACGCGCCTTCGCGATCGCCGCTGTGTTGAGCGCCATGAGCCTCGTCGTGCTCGATGCGGGCATGGCCAACGTCGCCTTGCCGACGATGGCCCGCGCGCTGAACGCCACACCGTCCCTGGCGGTGCTCGTCATCACCGCGTACCAGACCGCGCTCGTCATGGCGCTTCTGCCCTGCGCCGCCCTCGGCGAGCGGCTCGGCTACTGGCGGGTGTTTGTCTGGGGCGTCGCTCTGTTCACGGCGGCGTCCGCGCTGTGCGCCCTGTCGCCCTCGCTGCCCTGGCTCGTCGCCGCCCGGTTCGTCCAGGGCCTTGGCGGCGCTGCCGTGATGGCGCTGGGGGTCGCCCTCTTGCGGTTGTCCGTTCCTCCGGAGCAGCTCGGCGCCGCCATCGGCTGGAACGCGCTGACGGTCGCGCTCTCGTCGGCCGCGAGCCCCGCCATCGGCGCCCTGATCCTGGCGGGGATGGGCTGGCCTTGGCTCTTCCTGGTGAACCTGCCCGTGGGCGCGACGGCGCTGTTGGCCGCGCGCGCGCTCCCGAGGGTCGCCGGAACCGCGCAACGGATCGACGGGCGCAGCGTGGCGCTGAACGGCGTCGTCTTTGCGCTGCTCGTCATCGGAGCGGAGCTCTTGCCGGCACGGCCGCTCGCGGCCGGCCTGCTGCTCGCGATCGCGGCGATCGCCCTGGTGGGGCTGGTTCGTCGGGAGGTGCCGAAGGCCGCCCCGATGATCCCGCTCGACCTGCTGCGCGGCAGATCATTCCGGGTCTCGGTGATCGCCTCGGTGTGTTGTTTCACGGGCCAGACGGCGGGCCTGGTGGCGCTTCCCTTTTACCTGCAACACCAACTTGGGCAGACGCCGCTGGAGGCCGGGATCTACATGACGCCCTGGCCGCTGACCGTCGCCGCGACAGCCGTCGTCGCCGGTCGCCTCGCGGACCGCATACCGACGGCGTGGCTCTGCGCTGTCGGCGGCGCCTGCCTCGCCCTCGGCTTGGCGGCGACCGCCCTGTGGCCGCTGCAGGGCGACCCTCGGCCGCTCATCGCGTTCGCCATCGTCTGCGGCCTGGGGTTCGGCCTCTTTCAGGTGCCGAACAACCGCAACATGTTCCTTTCCGCGCCGCCGGAGCGGAGCGGCGCGGCTGGGGGCACGCAGAGCACCGCTCGTCTGACCGGTCAGACGGCAGGGGCGGTTCTCATGACCCTGCTCTTCACCACCACGTCCCTCGACCTGGCGCCTCGGGTCGGGCTCGGGATCGGAGCCGTGCTGGCCCTGACCGCCGGCATCGTGAGCGCCGCGCGAGGTCCGGCACGGGGAGCGTCCGCTCGTGCCGCACCTGACGCCCGCCGTTCGAGATCCGATGGCTCGCTCCAGGCGGGCTTGTCGCGCTGAGCGAGCACCTTCGCATCCTGGCCGCTCATCCCCGTCAAGCAAGCTGAACCGCAGCCGGGACCGAAATGTCCGGTTCTTCCAATCGACCTTTCGCGACGGGCGATAGAAGATCCGCATGACGAACAAGCAACATCCGATTGGCAGCGGCTTCAGCGCAGCGTCCACCGCCGACGACGTCCTCCGGGGCATCGACCTCGGCGGCAAGAACGTCATCGTCACCGGCGGTCACGCCGGCATCGGCCTCGAGGTGACGCGCGCGCTCGCGAAGGCCGGCGCGTCCGTGACCGTGGCCGCGCGCGATCCGGGCCGCGCTGCCAGCGCGATCGCCGGGATCGAGCGCGTCGACGTGAGCCAGCTCGATCTGGTCGATCCGAGGTCGATCGACGGATTCGCGGAGCGCTGGCTGGCGTCGGGCCGGCCGCTCCACGTCCTCGTCAACTGCGCCGCGCCGCCGGCGCCCAGGGAGATCGCGCGCGACGCGCGCGGCTACGAGCTCCAGTTCGCGACCAGCCACCTCGGTCACTTCCAGCTCACGCTGCGGCTCTTGCCCGCGCTGCGGGCGGCGGGCGGAGCGCGCGTCGTCAACGTGTCGTCGGGCGCGCACCGGTTCGGCGAGATCCGGTGGGACGATCCGAACTTCGCGACGGGATACCAGTCGTCGGCGGCGTACGCGCAGTCGAAGAAGGCCAACGTGCTCTTCGCCGTGGAGCTCGATCGGCGGTGGGCGAGCGAGAAGATCCGCGGCTACGCCGTCCACCCGGGCGTCGTCGTCGGTACGACGCTGAACAGCGCGGCCGGGCCGGAGGCGCTGCGGGCGATGGGCCTCATCGACGAGGCCGGCAAGCCGATCATCGATCCGGCCCGCGGGAAGAAGACGCCGGCGCAGGGCGCGAGCACCATCGCGTTCGCGGCCACGAGCCCGCTCCTCGCCGAGATCGGCGGCGTCTACCTGAAGGACAACGACGTCGCGCCGCTGGACGACGAGGCGAAGCCGCTCACCGCGGACAGCGTCCCGACGGACGCGACGTCGAGCTCGGTCGATCCGGAGGCCGCGAAGCGGCTCTGGGAGCTGAGCGAGCGGCTCTTGCGAGGGTGATCATCTCCCGCGTGACGGCGGCGCGACGACAAGCGCGTCGCCCTGGTTCAGAACCAGCGCGCGAGCGCGTCGTCGAGCGGCTTCGACGACGCGTCTGTCCACGCGATGCAGCCGTCGGGACGCACGAGCATCGACGGCCCGTCCTTGGTGCGTGCATGGTGCACGTCATGCGGGAGTGACCGTTCCGAAGGCGAGACGAAGAGGCCGCCGCCCCTCTCCATCAGCGCGTACAGCCGCTCTTCGCTGCCGCCGGTGAGCGCGAGGAGCTGGTCCTTCGCGAGCGTGCCGACGAGCGGGTCGTCGTCGCCGAGGTCGTAACGAATGCCGACGCCCGTGAGCATCTCGCCGAAGTAGCGATTGCCTTCGGGCAGCTTCATCAGGTCGCCCACGATGGTGCGGAGCGCGCTCGTGAGCGGGTCAGGCCGCATCAGCGCGACTTGCGCGCGGGTATTCTCGAGGACGCGCGCGGCGACGGGATGGCGCTCGGCGGTGTACGAGTCGAGGAGATGATCGCGCCCCTTCACCGCCGCGGCGAGCTTCCAACCGAGGTTCGTGGCGTCGACGAGGCCGAGGTTCAAGCCCTGACCGCCGAAGGGCGAGTGGACGTGCGCGGCGTCACCGGCGAGCAGGACGCGGCCCATCCGGTAGGTCGTCGCTTGCCGCGCGTTGTCGGTCCAGCGCGTCGCCATCTTCATCGACAGGATCTTGACGTCGGTGCCGCTCACGCGCTGGATCGCCGCTTCGACCTCGGCCTGCGTGATCGGCGCGTCCCGAGCGGGCGGCGGTCCGTCGAACTCCGCCGTGAAGACGCGCCCCGGCACCGGTCCGGACACGACGAGGCCGCGCGGCGTTCGGTGCCAGCCCGTCGCGAGCTTCTCGGGCCTATCGAGCTCGACGACAGCCTGATAGCCGGTGATGGTCGGCGCCGTGCCGGGGAACTCGAAGCCGGCGAGCTTGCGGACGCGGCTCCGGCCGCCGTCGCAGCCGACGAGGTACTTCGCGCCCAGCGGGCCCGCGCTCGTCTGCACGGTCACGCCGTCGTCGTCCCGCGCGAAACCTTCCACCGTGATACCGCGACGGATCGCGATCCCGAGCTCGCTCGCGCGCGCGGTCAGGATCTTCTCGAGCGCCTCTTGCGGCACGGGACGCATGTGGCGCTCCGGGTCGCGCTGGAGGCCCTGGTCGATCAAGAACATCCCGGAAAAATGGCCTCCCGGCCTCTTCACCGGTCCGGCTCCGGAGCGCGCCTTCAGCGCCGGCATCATCAGGGCCATGGCGGCGCGGCGTTCGTCGTCGAGCGCAGGCGCGAGCCCGCGTCGTTCCAGCGCCTCGGCCGCCACCGCGCCGACCGAGGCGGCCTTGATCGTGCGGTCGGGCTCCACGAGCCGCTCCAGCACGAGCGGCTCCACGCCCGCGATCGCGAGCTCGATCGCAAGGAAGAGCCCGACCGGACCAGCGCCGACGATGACGACGTCGTGAGTCATGACGTGAATTTTATACCAGGTAAAAATATTAATCTAGTAAAATTTTATTCTTGGTCTAAGATCTGGCCATGGGCGAGCTCCGCGAGAGCAAGAAGCGCGAGACCAGGCAGCGGATCTCCGACATCGCGACGGGGCTGTTCTACGCGCGCGGCTTCGACGCGGTGACGGTCGAGGAGATCGCCGCCGCCGCGAACGTCTCCAAGATGACGGTGTTCAACTACTTCGCGCGCAAGGAGGACCTCCTCCTGGATCGCGAGGACGAGGTGATGCTGCTCCTGCGCGAGGCGCTCGGCGAGAGGCCGAAAGGGCAGTCGCCGATCGACGCGCTCCGCCGCCTCGTCGACAGGCTGTGCGAGCAGAGGCATCCGTTCGCTCGCGTCGACAGCCAGACGGTCGGCTTCTGGCGCGTCGTTGCGGCGAGCCCGTCGCTCAGGGCGCGCGTCCACGAGATCGGGGACGAGACGGTCGACGGGCTCGCGGTCGAGCTCGCGGGTCCGAAGCCCGACGGCCTCGCGCGGCTCGTCGCCGGCACGATCGTGCTGACGTGGCGCACGGCTTACGGCGAGGCGATCCGCGTGTTCGAGCGCGGCGGGTCGGCGAAGAAGGCGAACGCTGCGTTCATCGCGTTGATCGATCGCGGCTTCGCGGCCGTCCACGCAATGGCGGCGAGCTCGAGCCAGCCCGGCCCGCACGACGACGCGGCGAGATCCGCTTGACGCGCGTCCCTGCCGGGAACGACAGCTTCAGCGTCGTGATCGTGCGGAGCAGGAGCCCCATGACCGCCGGCTCTCGGATCGGGAGCGGCTGCACGGCGGACTCGATGAGGGTGAGCGTGCGGACCGCGGACGTTCGACGCGCCGCGGCGGCCAGGGCGCGACGCTGCCGCCGGAGCATCCGATATGGTTGCAGCGCACCATCTTTTGCGGCAAGAGGACGCCGGGAGATTTTTCCTCCCACGAAACGAAGACCCACGGGAACATGCAAATTCCGAGCAACCTCACGTCGCTGGTCGACGAAGGGCTCATCGACGAGGTTGTGCGGCCGCTGATGAGCGGAAAGGAAGCGGTGGTCTTCCTCGTCCGGGCGGGCGGCGAGCTGCGCGTCGCGAAGGTCTACAAGGAAGCGCAGAACCGCAGCTTCAAGAACCGCGCGGCGTACACCGAGGGCCGCAGGGTGCGCAACAGCCGCGACCAGCGCGCGATGGACAAACGCTCGCGCCACGGCCGGGCCCAGGACGAAGCCGCCTGGCGCTCGACCGAGGTCGACATGATCTACCGCCTGCGCCACGCAGGCGTCCGCGTGCCGACGCCGTACCAGGCGATCGACGGCGTGTTCGTGATGGAGATGGTCGCCGACGCCGACGGCTACCCCGCGCCTCGCCTCGCCGAGACGAGCCTCGACCGAGATCAGGCCCTGTGGGTCTACCATCGCCTGATCGGCGAGGTCGCGCGGATGTTGTGCGCCGGCGTCGTGCACGGCGACCTGTCGGACTTCAACGTGCTCATGAGCGCCGACGGGCCGGTGATCATCGACTTCCCCCAATCGGTGGACGCCGCGAGGAACCAGAACGCCAGGCAGCTCCTGCTCCGTGACGTCGACAACCTCCATCGCTTCGTCACGCGCTTCGTGCCCGAGCAACGGCGAGCAGCCTATGGCGAGGAGATGTGGGATCTCTACGCCAGCAGCGCGCTCACCCCTGAGACCCGGTTGACCGGCCGCCATCGGGTCTCCGAGCGAAGGGTGGATACCCGCGCCGTGCTCGACCTCATCGGCGACGCGAACCACGACGAGCGCAAGCGCCGCGAGCGTCAGGGCATCAGCATGCGGGGAGCGCCGAAGGCCCCCCCGTCGCCCGCGCCCACGCCCGAGGGGCGAACGACCGAGGGGCGAACGACCGAGGGGCGAACGACCGATCCGCGGGACCGACCGCGGCAGGCGGAGAGGCCGGCTGCGCATGCCGGGAACGGGGGCGGGCGAAGGCCGCAGCAACACGGACCAGGGCAAAGGCCGCACAACGCCGGGCCTGACCAGAGGCAGCCGTACGCGGGCAACGCGCCTGCCCAGAGGCCACCGCGGCACCCATCAGGACAACCGCCGGTGCAGTACGAGGCGAGGCAGCGACCACAGCAGCACGGGCCAGACCATCGGCCGGCCCAGCATGCGACGGCGCCACGGCCCGCGCAGCACCAGGCCGCGCGAAGGCCGCAGCACCACGAGGCGCCGCAGAGGCCGCAGCACCACGAGGCGCCGCAAGGGCCGCAGCACCACGAGGCGCCGCAAAGGCCGCAGCGCCACGAGGCGCCGCAAAGGCCGCAGCGCCACGAGGCGCCGCAAAGGCCGCAGCACCACGAGGCGCCGCAAAGGCCGCAGCACCACGAGGTGTCGCAAAGGCCTCAACAGCACCAGGCGATGCACGGGCCGCCGCAGCAAGGGGAGCCGCAGGAGGAGTCGCGGCCACGCCGCCGTGTCGTCATCTCGGTGAGCACCAGCGATCGGCGCTCGGGCACGCGCCGGAACCCCTGATAGGCCCCGTGGGCGTATGATAGAACGCCGGGATGGTTAGAATCTCCGCGGCCACGCTCGAGCTGGCCGAGAACCTCAACCTCAACTGCCCACAGCGCGCGGGCGAAGAGCGCGTCGTGCGCCCTGGCTACGCCGCCATCGTCGGCGCCGAGGCCGACCCGCACCACAACGTGGTCCAGCGTCTACGCCTCGCCGGGGACGAGGTCGCAGCCACGGTGGCCGAGGTCCGGGCGATCTTCGCGGCGAAAGGGCGGCGCCAGATCACCTGGGAGGTGGGCGATCACGCCGAGCCGAAGGACCTGGCCGAGCGCCTGATCGCCCTGGGAATGAAGCCGTTCGTGCCCGACGACCTCTCGGTCGGCATGGTGCTCACCCGGCCGCTCGTATCGACGGACACCTCGGTCACCGTCCGCCGCGTCCAGACATTCGAAGAGTTCGCGCGAGGCGCGTGGATCTTCCGCCGCGGCTTCGGCAGCGACGACGCCCCCGAGGACGATCCGGAGATCGCCCTGCGCTGGACCGAGCACCGCTCCGTCTCCGTCTTCGAGCGCTACCTGGCCTTCGACGGCGACGAGGCCATTGCCGTCGCCGACGCCCTCTTTCTCGACGCTGGCGTGGTCATGTGCGGCGGCGCGACGATCGCCGCCGCGCGCAGCCGGGGCGCCTACCGCGCGCTCATCGCCGCCCGCTGGGAGGAGGGCCGCCGCCGCGGGACGCCGACGCTGATCACCCAGGCCGGGGCGATGTCGCGACCGATCCTCAAGCGCCTCGGCTTCGACGAGGTCGTCCAGATCCGCATCTTCCTGGACGAGCTCGCCTGACGTCCGCGCCCGGCGTAAATCACGGATCCCACCCGAGACCGGTAGATCGCGCTCAGAGCGAGCCCTCATCGGGATCCACATCGGGAGCATAGCAGTTCGCGAACCCGTCGCTGCCCGTCTTGCACACCTCGTCCGGGAAGCACCAGTAATAGTCCACACCGGACGTCGTGTCGCAGTACCGGACCCCATGCACCCCGTTCTCGACGACGCACGTGTGCTCGCCGAGCTCGGAGCAGTCGGTGGTCACGGTGTCCGGCTGGAACCAGCACCTCGGCCGAGCCCCGGGGCCGGTCTGGCACGCGAACGGGCGCGCTGCTTCGTCGCTCGCATGGCTATACTCGCCGTACGGCGGCACGAACCCGGGGATCCCGGTCCCCGTCGCCTTCACATCGCACACGGCTCCCGCCACCAGCGTGTCGAGGCGGCACTGGGACGGAGCATGGCCCTCCTTCGTCACCGCGGTCTCGGTCGTGTCCGGTGTATCGAATTGCGGATAGACGATCTCCCTGGGAGCCTGCAGCACTTCCTGCTCCTCGTACAGCCGCCCCGTCTGCAGGCTGGCGAGCAGGATCCGGCCGCAGAGCTGCTGGCTCGCCAGGTCGCTGTAGGCCGTCGTGCAGCGCTCGCGCGCGGAAGGGTCGAGCTCGGCGAACGCCGCGGCGTTGGCCTCGGTTTCATTCGCCCACAGCCGCGGCAAGCAATCCTTCGTGGCAAAGTAGTCGGCCTGTCCCTCGGAGGCGACCGCCGTGCCCAGCGCGCCGGTGCTGTCCTTGCGGCCGGAGGTCTTGAACGGGAACCCGCCGATGAAGTGCCCCATCTCGTGGCACATCGTGAGCGCGAACACCTCCGTCGTCATGCTCGAGACCGTGAGCCATCCCTTGCTCACCTCGATTACCCAGTCCTCCCCCGGTTTGAGCAGCACATGGGCGCTGGCCGCATCGCTGTCCCAGTTGATTCTCCACGAGATCTTGTGGGTACCTGCCGGATTCGCGGCCGCGGCGTGGTCCTGGTAGAGCGCGACCACGCGATCGAGGATCGCTTCCGCCTCCTCGCGCGTCGGCGGGCGCTCCCCCGCCGAACCTCCGAGGATGGCGCCGGAATTGCCGTCCGTCCCATCGGTGGAGACGACGCCGCCCACGTCCCCCATACACGCCGAAAGGAGAACGGACGAAGCAAGAATAGTGTAAAATTTCATGGTAAACTCCGTCGAATTGGATCGCCGAAAAAAGACCGGACCGGGCCAGGAGGCCGGCGTTCGGTGCAGCGCCAGGCGCGCCGAGGGGCCCTGCTGACACAGGGCGACGAGAGGCAACGACGCGATGCGACCGACCTCAGCTGCCTGGCGGCGGGAGCTTGTGTTCGTTGCTGTTGATGCCGTCCCGGGGCTCGATCCTTCGAATTATTTTTGTGGCCTGCCCAGCCCGCCCGCTCGACCGCCTCAGGCCACATGATGGCGGTGTGGCGACGGGGAGGAGCTCCAAGCGCTCTTGCGGACGTCATGAAATTCAGCTCTCCAGTCCCCGGGCGGGATCGAGCGGACATGATCTCCCCTGATTCGAGCGACCTCCCCTCGCGAGGCCAACGCTATGCTGGCGCCCGAGCGCTGGCGCAGCACGAGGCGGAGATCACCGAGCTCATGAAACGAAGCACCGTCACCCCCGATCGCCGGGTCCAGCTCGTGGTCGTCGCGTGCGCCGTCCTCCAGCTCGCCGTCGGCCTGTTCACGATCCGCCAGTACGGCTACTTCCGCGACGAGCTCTACTATCTCGCCTGCACCAGGCACCTCGCCTTCGGCTACGTCGATCAACCGCCCCTCTCGATCGCTCTGCTGCGGCTGGTCCGTGTCCTTGGCGGCGACTCGCTCGTGGGGCTCCGCGTCGTCCCGTTGCTCGCCGGCGTCGCCCTCATCGCCCTCACCGGCCGCCTCGTCGTGCGGCTCGGCGGAGGAGCGCTCGCCGCGGCGATGGCGTGCCTCGCCGTCGTGGGCGCGCCGGTGCTGCTCGCGTTTCATCATCGCTATTCGATGAACGCGCTCGACGGGGTCTTCTGGCTCGCCGCCGCGCTCCTCCTCGCGCGCGCGGTCGAGTCACGGCGCCTCGGCGCGTGGGCCTGGCTCGGGGTCGTCCTCGGTCTCGGGCTGGAGAACAAGCTCAGCGTGCTCTGGCTCGGCGCGGGCGTGGCGCTCGCGCTCTTCCTCTTCGATCGGCCGGCGCTCCGCACGCGCGGGCCCTACGTCGCCGCGGCGATCGCTGCCGCGCTCTTCCTGCCGCACCTCGTCTGGCAGGTGGTCAATGGGCTCCCGACCGTGGAGTTCATGCGCAACGCGCTCCAGCTCAAGTACCGCGAGCGCTCGTTCCTCGACTTCCTCGTCGAGGTGGTGCTCGTCATGAACCCGGCGACGCTCCCGATCTGGGCGGTGGGGCTCACCGCGCCCTTCTTGACGCGGCCGCGGGGGACGGCGCGGATCCTCGCTTGCGTCGCGCTCACCGCGTTCGCGATCGTCGCGGCGACCCGCTCCGGCAAGGCCGAGTACCTCGCCGCGGCGATCCCGATCCCGCTCGCGCTCGGCGCCTGCGCCATCGAGCGATGGTCGACCACGCCGGCCCGCACCGCCAGCGTCGCCCTGCTCGGCGCCGGCATCGCCGGCACGGCCATCCTCGTCGCGCCCCTCGCCATCCCCGTCCTCCCCGTCGAGCGCTTCATCGCCTACCAGCGCGCGCTCGGGATGACGCCCTCGTCCAGCGAGAAGAAAGAGCTCGCCGAGCTGCCGCAGAGCTACGCCGACATGTTCGGGTGGACCGAGCTCGTCGACGTCGTCGCCGACGCCGTACCGCGCCTCTCTCCCGCCGAGCGCGAGCGCGCGGTGATCTGGACGGTCTCCGGCGGCTACGGCTCCGCGGCGGCTCTGGAGATCCTCGGGCGCGAGCGGGGCCTGCCGCCGGTCATCTCCGGGCACAACAACTACTGGCTCTGGGGCCCGGGGCGCTACGACGGCTCGGTCGCGATCGTCGTCGGAGGCCGGCGCGAGCGGATCGCGCCCTATTTCGAGTCGCTGGAGCAGACCGGCGTGGTCGAGTGCGGCCTCTGCATGCCTTACGAGAACCACAAGCCGGTCTACATCGCCCGCGGGCTGCGAGCGCCGCTCGCCAGGGTGTGGGCCGAGGAGAAGTCGTTCCACTGAGCGCGACCGGCCGAGCACACCTCGGCGAGCCGAGCCTCGCGCAGCTCGTTGCCCCGGGCTCCGCGATCGCGCGACGCGCTGAGCTCGACTGGCTACTTGAAGATCGAGAGGGGCACGGCGCTCGCCATCGCCTCATAGCCGGCGTCATTGGGGTGCAGGTGATCGCCGCTGTCGAACGAGGCGAGGATCTTTGTCGGGTGCTCCGGGTCACGCACGGCGGCCTCGAAATCGATGACCCCGTCGTAGGAGGTGTTGCCGCGGATCCATGCGTTGACCTCCTGGCGCAGGGCCTCTCCCGCGGGCGTGTAGTAGGGCGGGAACGCTTCCTCGAACGGCATCAGCGTGCCGACGAACGCCTTGACCCCCTTCGCCCTCGCCTTGTCGGCGAGCGACTCGAGCCCGTCGATCATCTGAGCCGCCGTCGCCTCCTCGGCGGGCCCCACGAAACTCGCCATCCCGATGTCGTTGATGCCGATCAAGACAATGACGTGCGTCACCCCCGGCGTGCCCAGCACGTCGCGCTCGAAGCGCGACACGGCGCTCGGACCGACGCTGTCCCGGAGCAGCCTGTTGCCGCCGAGCCCCTGGTTGACGACCGCGAACATCCGCGTCTCCGGATCCGCCTGGAGCCGCGCGAAGAGCCGATCCGAGGTGCGCTTCTCGGCGTCCATCGTCGAGCTCGTCCCGTCCGTGATCGAGTCGCCGAACAGGACAACGACCTTCTGGGGCTCCGTCGACTCGACGTCGACGCCCGTGAGCCAGTACGTGGACGTGATGCTGGTCGGCGACGTCAACGTCTCGCTCGCCGCCTGGTTCCCCTTGGCCACCGCGTGCGTCGTGAGGGAGAACGGGTGCCAGGTCGCCGGCTCCGACGCCGCCGCGCTGTGGATGCTCACGATGAGGTGGTCGCCCGCGCTCACCGCGAGATCCACGCCGTCGCTCACCGCCTCGCTGGCCGGCGGGATCGACGCGCTCGGCTCGCCGGAGAACTGGACCCGCCGGTCGGTGCCGGGCGCCGCGACGAACGGCGAGGCCTCCTTCGCCACGCGGACCTCGGCGAGCTCCAGCGGCTGGGTCCCGAAGAGGTTCGAGAGCCGGAGCCGGACCTGGTCGCCGGAGGCGGTGACGACGATCCGCTGGCGCACGGTCTCGTCGCTGAAGCTGCGCGGCGCCAGGTCGGGGAACGGCGAGTCCGCCCCCTGCATCGTCGTCCCCCACGCGGCCGTCCAGCGCCCGACGGGCGCCACGTCGTCACCGCCGCAGCCGGCGGTGGCGACGGCCAGAACAAGCGCTCCTGCGGTCGACACACGGGTGAATCTCGATCCGATCATCACACACCTCTCCCTGCGAAGCCGGGCTCCCGGGGGTTATCGACCGGAGGAACGACCCTGGCTTCACTCGGGCGACGAACGACCGCCGGCGGGATCGACAGCGCGAGACATTTTTTTTCGCCCCGCCCGCTGGCGCTCACCCGTCGAGGAACGGCTCCAGCACCGGCACGAGCAGGGCGGGCGCGATGTCGTGGGTGGCGCCCTCGATCGTGACCGCCCGTCCGCCGGGCAGCTGCGCGGCGAGCGTCTCGGCGACCTGGCGCATGACCGGCGCGCCCGCGCCGCCGGCGATCGCCAGCGCCGGCTGGCGGATCTCCGCGAGCGCGGCGGTGATGCGCCCGTCGGCGAGGATCGTCGCATCGTAGACCAGGGTGTGCGCCATCGCCTCCAGCGCGGGGCGGAACGGGGCGTGCCTGAGCTGGGCCACGACCTCGTCGGGGATCCCGACCATGCGCCGCTGGAAGTACTCCACGGCGTCGCCGCGACGCCCGGCCGCGACCAGCGATGCCAGCGCCTGCGCGTGCTCGGCGGGCTGGCCGGGCGGCGCCTCGTAGAGCGCCAGCCGCGTGATGGCCAGGCCGCGCGCCGCCGCAGCCAGCGCGAGCAGCGCGCCGGAGGAGTAGCCGAAGACGGCCGCGGCGCCGCCCGCGGCCTGGATCACCGCGTCCAGGTCCTCGACCTCACGGTCGATCGCGTACGTCGCCGCGTCGCCGCTGTCGCCGCGCCCCCGGCGATCGTAGGCGAGCACGGTGAACCGGCGCGCCAGGTGCGCTGCCAGCGGCGCGCCCGCCGTCCGGTCGTTGAACGCGCCCAGCACCAGGATCACCGGCGCCCCCTGCCCCGTCTGGTCGAACGCGATGGTGGTGCCGTCCCTGGAGGTCGTCTTCTTCATCTCGGGTCTCCTTTCCGCGGTCCTGTCGCGTAGACCCGAGGCGGAGAAAAACTAATCGGTCAGCGTCGGCGGCAGCCGGAACCCGGCGCACAGCTCGGCAGAAAACGTAGTGATCTCCGCGATCTGGCCGTCAGCGACGCGCAGCACGTGGACGCCCGACAGCCGGAACACCGCCTCGCCCTGGCGGCGCAGGTAGGCCGCGGCCGCCGGATGCCGGTTGGCGCCGACCGGCGCCATCCTGAACTCGCGTCCCTGCCAGCGGGGCGGGAACAGCGCGAGCAGGTTGGCGATCGCCGCGCGGCCGTCGAACCAGAGCGGCGCGGGCGGCATCGCCCAGCGCGCGTCCTCGCGGAGGAGCCGGGTCAGCTCGGCGGCGTCCCCCTGCTCCCACGCGTCCATGAACACCTTGAGCGCGGCGCGCTCGCGGCCCGTGACCGGCGCGCCGGCGGACGGGTCCGGCGCCCCGGCGGGGTAGCGCGCGCGCAGCGTCGAGCGCGCCCGCTGGAGCGCGCTGGTCACCGACGGGACGGTCAGCTCGAGCAGCTCCGCGATCTCGGCCGCCGACCAGCCCACCACGTCGGACAGGATGAGCACGGCGCGCTGGCGCGGCGGCAGGTGCTGCAGCGCGGCCAGGAACGCCAGCGCGATGGTCTCGCGCGCCTCCACCACGGCGTCGGCGGGCGGCTCGGCGTCGAGCAGGTCGTCCGGGAACGGCTGGAGCCACGGGACCTCCGGCGCCAGGGGCGGCGTGGAGCGCGCCTGCGACGCCGGCGTGGAGGCGGTGACCGGCGGCCCGAGGTCCTGCGGCAGCACCCGCGGCGGGGCGCGCTCCAGCGTGTTCAGGCAGGCGTTGGTGGCGATGCAGTAGAGCCAGGTGCGGAACAGCGATCGCCCCTGGAACCCCTCGCGGCCACGCCAGGCGCGGAGCAGGACCTCCTGCACCATGTCCTCGGCCTCGTCGAACGAGCCGAGCATGCGATAGCAGTGCGCGCGGAGCCGGCGGCGGTAGCGCTCGCTCAGCGCCGCGAACGCCGCGTGGTCCCCGGCGCGCGCCGCGGCCAGGACGGCCGCCTCCTCCTCGCCATGGTCCGCCGGCATATGCCTCGCCGGGCGAGAGGGTGAACGGGTTCGGGGAGCGGCGCAAGCGCGCGGGCGCGCCGGGATAGCGCGCGGGCGCGCCGGGGTGGTCCTCGCACGCTGTGGCGTGAAGGCGGCCCCCTGGATGGGATGAGGCACCATGGGACCGGCGAGTGGCGGGATCGCTATTCGAGGTCATCGAGCCGGCCTGCGCGCCGCCCGACCCCGGGCGTCACGGCGCGGGCGGCACCTCGACGTTCGTGGCGTAGGTGAGCCCCTCGCCGACGGGCTGGCACGACGCGATCACGAAGTCGCGGAGCTTCTCGCCGCCCAGCCGCTCGAGGACCCACCCGACGAGGTACTGCGCGGCGAGGCACCCGCCCGCCGTCGCCACGTTGCCCTCGCACACGAAGGGCTGCTCCACGACCGTCACGCCGAGCCGCTCGAGCAGCGGCTTGGCCGTCGGATACGTGGTCGCGCGCCGGCCCCGCAGCAGCCCGAGCGCCCCGAGGAGCAGCGCGCCGGAGCACATCGAGCCGATGAGCTGGCGCTCAGGGTCGAGCTCGAGCTCGGCGAGCCAGGCGCCGTCGTTCATCTTCGCCCGGGTCCCGCGGCCGCTCGCGAAGAGCACGGCCGAGGCGCTCCGGGCCTCCCGCACGTGCCCGTGGGTGGGCACCGTCAAGCCGGTCATCGACCGGTGCTCGGCCGCGTCGCCGAGGATCCGCACCTCCCAGTCCGGGCGGGCCACGCGCGTGAACAGATCCCACATGAAGATGAGATCGATGTCCGTGTAATCGTCGAAGGCGATCAGCGCGACGCTGACCTTGCGCTCTCGCTGCAGCTGCGTTCCGGGGCTCGACATGGTCTCCGTCTCCACGCTCGCCCGCATGGTCGAGCAAGACGGGAGCGAAGTCCAGCGCCTCGCGGCGCGATCAGAGCGACGAGAACCGCATACGCTGCCGCGGGAAATACTTGCCGTTCAGGTTCGTGTAGTAATCGCGGATCTCGAGGCTCTGGAGCTCGAAGGCGTGCTTCAGATCGTGGAGCCTGTTCACCATGCCGTCGAGCCGCTCCATGTCCGTGACGTCGATGAGATCGATGTTGTCCGCGAGGAGCTCCGCGTGGCCCATCCCGACGTCGATCTGCTGGTGCTCGAAGAACGGATCGAAGGCGTCGAGCGGGGCTCCGTACGTCTCGTGCATGCATTGCTTGAAGCCCGCGATGTGCTCCTCCTGAAACTCCTGCGCCTCGACGAGCGCGGCCATGAGCAGCACCGAACACGGCTCGTGCTCGAACATCTCCCGCATCAAGAGCCCGATCGCGCGGGTCGAGACGAGCGGCGCGCTCCCCTTCACCTCGTCGCGCTTCAGGCCGAGGTTCTCGAGCGTCCTCACGACGAACTCGTCATGGTGCTTCTCCTGCTGGGCGTACCGGACGAGGACGTCCTTCAGCCGCCCCTCGGCGCGGCGCGCGCCGTGCTCGATCGCGAGGGGAAAGTCGCTGATGTAATGGTACATCTCGCACAGCCACCCCGTGAGCGCCGTCTTCGGCAGCGACCCGTGGCGGAACTCGTTCCCGATGTACGCGAGCCTCAGCTCGTCGCTCCAGATCTTGCAGATGCTGAGCAGCGCCGCCCGGACGCGATCCAGGTCCGCCCGCTCCGCAGGGGAGGAGAACACGACGCCGGCCTCCTCGAGGGACGCGAGGATCGAGCGCACGTCGTCGAGCGCGAGGCCGCTCCGCTGCGCGATCTCCTCGACAGAGTGGAAGCCCGTGCAATGGCTCCTCATCTTGAGGAACCGGAGCGCGTCCTCCGTACCCACCTCGAACCTCGAGTCGCTCGTGATGAGGAGCGCGGCGTCCGAGCTCGCGCGGATGTGCCAGATGTTCTCGCGGAGCCTGGGGTGCGCGGGCGCCTCGGCGGCGGTGATCTCTTGTGTCTCCATGGCGAAAGGTCTCCAGGTGAAGTTCGTTGTGTCGGCGATGCGCAGGCGCCGCGGGTCGCGCCCCGGACGACGCTCGATGAAGAAGACAGGGGAAGAGCGAGGAGCCGCGCCGGCCACGGCCGGCGCGGCCCCTCCGTCACGTCAGATCAGCCACAGACCGCGATGTCGGCCGGGCCGGCCTTGATGTCCGTCTTGACCTTGATGCCGGCCGCCTCCTTCTGGGCCTCCGACTTCTCGGCCGACGCGACGCTCTTGTCCTGCTCGATCTTCTTGATCTTCATGGCATTCTCCCTTGTTCGTACGGTTGTCGTTCGGGTGCACGCCGCCCTCGGCCGCGCCAGATGCGGAGCAGCTTCTCTCGGAATGCGGGGAGAACTGTATTCTGCATTAATGGATGACCCCAAACTTGTGTGGCCGATTTCAACGCTCAGCCGCTCATTGATGCGCAATGACGAGCAGGGCCGGAGCCTCGTCGATGACGCATTGGAGCGCGTCGCGGAGGGTCTCCGGGTCGAGCGCGGCGAAGCTCTCGTCGAGCAGGAGCAGCGGCGCGCCCTGCAGGAGCGCCCGGGCGATGTAGAGCCGGCTCCGCTCGCCATGAGAGAGCTGCCAGCCCATCTCCCCGACGATCTGCTGCATGCCCGCCGGCATGCGCGCCAGCACTCCGTCCAGCTTGAGCTTTCGGCAGATCGCCTCGGCGCGATCCAGGTCGCCCGGGCGAGGCGGCCAGCTGCGCCCCATGAGGAGATTGAATGCCAGCGTGCTCGAAAAGACGTGGTTCTCGTGGAATTGCGGCGCCGCAACCACGCGCCCACGCCACCCGTCCAGCCCCAGCGTCCGCCGGTCGAGGCCGTCGAGCAGGAGCAGGCCGCGGCTCGGCAGGTTCAGGCCTGCGAGGAGCGAGGCGAGCGTCGACTTCCCGCTGCCGGAAGGGCCCTCCAGCAGGAGGCGATCGCCCAGCCCGATGCGGAGGCTGCAGCCGTCGAGCACGGGCCGGGCGCGCCCCTCGTGCTGGTACGCGAGGTCGTGGGCCTCCAGCAGGGTCCGCGGCTCCGGGCCGTCGCCCGCCTCGGCGGGATCCGGCGCGGGGCGCGGGGGCGCCGCGAGCTCGACCTGCTCCGGGGCGTGGTAGAGCGCGGCGACCTGATTCCAGGCGACCGCCGCGCCCCCGAGCTGCCACAGGCCGGTGACCAGCGTGCCGAGCGCGCGCTGGCCGAGCAGCACGCCGGCGATGCTGACCGCGAGCGCCGCGGGCGAGGTCTCGCTGAGGACGAACGGGACCGCGGCGCCGAGCACGCCCAGGATCAGCCAGCCGCGCTGGGCGACCGCGGTGAGGGGGACGGCCGACCGGTCGAGCTCCCGGGAGCGCTCGAGGTAGGCCGCGAGCGCCTGGTCCTCGCCCTCGTGCCAGCGGTCCGCGCGCTCCTGGGCCAGCCGGGTCCGGTGGCCCACGAGCCGCTCCACGAGGTCGTGCGTCATCGAGAGGCGCTCCTCGGTCCACCGGCCGCGGCGCCGGACGTAACGCCAGCCCAGCGCGAGCACCACGGCGATCCAGGCGGCGAGGAGGGCGCCGTGCGCCGCCCCGGCCGCGCCGAAGCTCAGCACGCCGATCGCGACGGCCAGCTCGACGAGCGCGGTGACCGCCGCGAGGCCTCCGTCGATGCCCAGCGTCTCGAGCTCGGTCGACTCCAGGACCTGCCCGAGGAGCTGGCCCGCGCCGCGGCGCCGGATCGTGTCGGGCCGGAGCGCCAGCACGCCGGCGAGCAGCCGCTGCTTGAGGAACGTCCCGGCGCCGATCCCGAGCGCGCCGCCCATCCACGTCACGAGCAGCCGGCAGGGGATCAAGGTCAGGAGGAGCAGCCCCCACGCGAGGAGCCAGCCGTCGTCCAGGCGATCCTGGAGCGCGCCCTTGCCGATGAGCGCCCAGGAGACGATCCACAGCGCGTACGCCGCGGCGTGCGCGCCGAGGTAGAGCCCGAGGTCGCGCAGCGCGCGGCTGTGGCTGGCGTGCCGGGCGACCGCCGCGCCCGGCGGGAGCCTGAGGTGCCAGCAGCGGCGGATCAGCATCGCGCGGGAGCGCTCTTTCTGGATGGCCCGCGCCACGCGCTGCCGCCGCCGGGCGGGGATCTGCGCGCGCTCGATGAGCCGCTCCGCCGCGTCGAGCGCCGGCGCGTCCTCCTGGGCCGTGAGCGCGTCGCGCACGGCGGCGGCCGGCACCTTCACGAGCGACAGGTCCGGGCAGAGGAGCGTGACGCTCCGCCGGCCGCTCCGCAGGACGGCGAGGAAGAGGGAGCCCTTGAAGGTGAGGCGCAGGAGGGACGGGCCCGCGGCGCGCAGCAGCGAGGAGAGCTCGGCGTAGGGGACCTCGATGAGGTCGGCCTCGATCCCGAGCCACTGAGCGGCGGCCTCGATCCAGCGCTCCAGCGGGACGTTGTCGTTCGGGCGGAGCAGGTCCGCCGGCGGCACGGGCGGGGCGACGCCGCGCGGGGCGAGGTGACCGCGCTGCGCGAGCGCCGCGACGGCCTCGCCGAGCCGCGCGACGGGCCAGCTGCAGTCCTCGAGCGAGCGGCTCATGACGAGGGGGCGCCGCCTTCGACGAGCTTGCCGCCTTCGATGCGCAGCTTTCGCCAGAGCGCGCTGCCCCAGAGCTCCCGGGTGACCGCCTCCTCGGCGTCCAGGAGGGCCTTGTAGCGGGAGCCGGGCGTCGCCTCGAGGTCGGCCGGGGCCCCGTCCTCCACGACGCGGCCGTCCTCGACCACGAGGACGCGATCGAACGTCCGCGTCTCGCTCACGTCGTGGGTGACGCAGAGCAGGGTGGCGCCCTCCCACCAGGCCCTCGACCTGGCCAGCAAGGCCCGGCGCCGGGGCCGGTCGAGCCCGCGGAAAGGCTCGTCGAGCAGCACCAGCCGGGCGCGCCGCCGCAGCATCGCCCGGGCCAGGCGCACGCGCTGCCCCTGTCCTCCGGAGACGAGCGCGCCGCCCTCGCCGAGCGCGGTCTGGAGCCCGTCGGGCAGCGCCTCGAGCAGGTCGTGCAGATCCGCGGCCCGGATGGCGCCCCCGACGGACGGCGCGTCGTCGGGGCTCCCGTAGACGAGGTTGTCGTGGAGCGAGCGGTTCCAGAGCTGCACCGCGGGCTCGAGCCAGGCGCACTCGTGCCGCAGGGCGGCGATCCGGCGCCCGTCGAGCGGGGCGCCGCCGACGAGCACCCGCCCGGTCGCGGGGGAGTACCAGCCGAGCAGGAGCCCCAGCAACGTCGACTTCCCGGCGCCCGAGGGGCCGACGATGGCGATGTGGGCCCCGGCGGGGATCTCCAGGTCGACGTCCCGGAGCACCTGGTGGCCGGCCACCTGCACGCCGACGCCCTGCAGGGCGATGGCCAGGGGGCCGCTGTCCGCGGGGGCGCGCTCGGGGGCCGGACCCGTGGCCTCCCCTCCGTCATCTCCGGACTGCTCGATGGCGCCGAGCGGCTCGAGGAGGCGCAGGGTGATGTTGCGGTGGGCCGGGTACTGCCGGGCGAGCTGGCCGATCTCGACGCCCAGCACGGGGAGGTTGAGCATCCAGTAGAGCAGGAGGAGCGAGCTCGCGGCGCCGCCTGAGCGGTGGAGCGCGTCCACGAAGAGCCAGGCGGCGAGCCCGAAGCCGGCGGCTGTGTGCGCGCCCTCCACGCTGACGACCGTGCGCAGCAGCGCGTGCCCGGCGCGCGACCACTCGACGACCAGCGCCTCGTGCTCCCTGCGGATCGCGCGCTCGGCCCGGTGCGTGCGCACGGCCACGATGCCGAGGAGCGCGTCGAGGTAGAACCGGACCAGCGCGCCGGCGTGGGTGCGGACCCGGAGATCGGCCTCGACCAGGAGGGGCTGCGCGAGCAGCGGCAGGCCGAGGGCGGCGCCCGCGATGACGGCGGCGCCGGGCGCGCTGCCCGGATCCATCCACGCGATGGCGGCCGTGGTGATGACGAGCTCCAGCGACGCGCGGAGGAGGCGGCCTCCGACGCCGATCAGGAGCCGGAGCCGGTGGAGGCTGTGGCTCCGCTCCGCCATGTCCGACATGGGGCGGCTGTGGAAGTAGCGGTCCGCGAGCCGGGGCACCTTCTCGAGGAACAGCACCCGCAGGCGGGCCTCGAGGTGCCTGCCCAGGCGGAGGACGCCGGCCGTCAGGAACACCTCGAGCGCGAGCATCATCGCCAGGAACGCGAGGACGACGCCCAGGACGGCGGCGCGGCGCTCGATCGAGCCGAGGGAGATGGAGAGGTCGAGGAGGCTGCGGAGCAGGAGCGCCTCGAGGACGACGCCGGCGGCCGCGAGCGCGAACCCGAGGCCGAGCGACAGGGGTGTCAGGAGCCCGTCCTCGCGCAGGACGCGGAGCAGCTCCTTGCCCGGGCGGCGGGGCGGCTCCCTGAGCGCGGCGACGAGCTCGGGGGAGAGCTGCGCGCCGGCGTCCGACCCGAGGAGCTCCGCCGGCGGAGCGCGGTGTCGCTTGAGGGTGAGCACGACGGCGCCGCGGACGAGGAGCGTTTCGCCGGCCGCGTCCGGCGCGTCCGGCGCGTCCGGCGCGTCCGGCGCGCCGCGGGCGGACCAGAAGACCTCGGGGATGGCCTCCTCGGGCTGCGCGCGCGGATCCGACACCTCCGCGAGGGCCTTCACGGTCCCCGCGGCCTCGGCCCCGCGCCGGAGCGCGCCAGACTCCACGAGCGACTCGGCCATGCGCGTCGAGGCGTCGAGGACGGCGAGCGAGCGCCAGGTCGGGTCGGCGGCGGCGGCCTCGATCAGCGCCGCGCCGCGGCGCGGGACGCCGAGGCGCGCGAGGCGCGCCCCGAGCGGCCGCTGGAAGCTCTCCGTGCCGGCCCAGTCGCGCCAGTCCGCCGCCGGGACGCGGAGCGTGTGCACGTAGAGCTCCCCGAGCAGCCGCCTGCGCGGCGTCCAGCGCCGGCCGACCGCCGGATCCATGACCTGCACGAGCGGGCCGTGCTGCCGCCACACGACGACGAAATGCGCGAAGCCGTTCGGCAAGCGCACGATGACGAGGGCGGGCAGGGCGCCGCTCTCCGGCAGCAGCAGGTGATCGGCGGGGATCATGACCTGCTCGGCCTCGAACCCGAGCGTGTTGAGGACCTCCTCCAGGGTGTCGATGGAGGTCCCGTCGACGTGGGTCTGGCACGCCTCGCGGAGCCTGCCGTAGCTCACGTGGACGCCGAACCCCTCGAGCAGCGCCTTGAGCGACGCGGGGCCGCAATCCATGCCGGAGGTCTGCACGACCTCCGGGATGAGCAGGCGGCGCCGGCGCCCGTCCCTCGGCGCGGTCATGGCCCGCTCGCCGCGCTGCTCCCCTGCAGCTTCTCGCCGACGGTCCTGAGGACGAGCGCCGCCAGGGAGATCCTCTCCACCTCGACCTCCACCTTGCCTGGCAATCCGTGCTGGAGGAGCACGGCGGTGTCGTGGCCTGGCTGGACGCCGAGCTCGACGCGAACCAGGCCGTCGCGCAGCTCGCTCCCGACGCTCTTCACCACGACAGGGACGCTGCCGTATTGCGTCCACGGGAACCCGTCGAGCCGGAGGCGCCCGGGTTGCCCCGGGGCGACGCGCCCGGCGGCGTGCGCCGGCGCATACTCGGCCACGATCCGGAGCACGCCGCCCGGCACGAGCGAGGTGATCTTGTCACCCCGGTGGAGGAACGAGCCCACCTGAAAGCCGCTGATCTCGCCGACCTGGCCCGAGATGGGGGCGACTATCCGGTGGTCGTCGATCTGGTCGCTCAACTTCTCGATGACGGCGCGCACCTCGGCCGCTTGCGCCTCGAGCTGCACGAGGTCGCGCCGCTGCTTGAGGAGCTCGACGCCGAGCTCGGTCTCCTTGGCGCGCCGCTCCGCCTCGGTCCGGAGGAGGGAGAAGCGGGACGCCTCCAGCACGCCCCTGCGCATCTTGCCCTCGCTGTCGGCGCGCGCGGCGTCCGACGCGGAGAGCAGCCCTTCCCGGCTGAGCCGCACCGCGCGCGACGCCTCTCCTTCGGCGTAGAGGGCCCCCGACTCGGCCTCGCGGCGCCTCGCGATCGCCTCGCCGAGGCGGGCCTGCGCGACGCCCTGCTGCTCGCGCAGGTTGCGCTCTTGCGCCTCGATCTGCGCGCGCACGGCGGCGATCTGCGCCTCGACGCCGGCGCGGCGCACCTCCGTCTGCGCGAGCTCCCTGCGCAGGACGCGCGCGTCGAGCTCGACGAGCACATCGCCCTGCTGCACCTGCTGCCCCAGGGCGAACTGCACGGCGATCACCTCGCCGTCGAGGGGCGTCTGCACCGGGTGGGCGGCCTCGCGGACCTCCACGCGGGCGCGATTCGAGACCTCGTAGAGGTTGACGCGGGCGAACACGAAGCACGCCCCCCACACCCCGAGCACCGCGGCCGTCGTGGCGACCCCGAGCACGCCCCGGCGCGAGCTGTCCGCGCGGAGCGCGAGCACTGAGCGGGAAAAAGGGATCGACACCGCAATATTCCTTGGCGAGAGGGCCGGGGGCGGGGCGCGGGGCTTCGTCGAGCACGAACGGGCCCGGCAATGCGTGTAGAGGACTTGCCGGCCAATGACCAATTTTCGGAGATTCGAGATCATCCGCGTGATCAGCGCCTCGAGCGCGGCGGGGAGCTCCGCGGTGGACGGCGGCGAGCGCGGCCGCGACGCGCACGCCGAGCGCCAAGCTCTCCTCGCTGCCCGCGCTGCGCCGCGCCGGAGGGCTCACGGTGTGGGGCGACCCGCGGCTCACCGGGCTGGTGGTCAGCTCGCGCCGCGCGGAGGCGGGCCTAGCTGCTCGAGCTCGGCGATCTCGTCGTCGGTGAACACGCGGGAGCGGGTGAGAAACCGCACGCCGCGCGGCGCCTCGACGGAGAAGCCGCTGCCGCGGCCGGGGACCACGTCGATCTCGAGCTGGGTGTGCTTCCAGAGCTCGAACTGCGCGGCGCCCATGTAGAACGGGCAGCCCTCGATCTCGCCGAGCAGCACGTCCTGCCCGCCCACCCGGAACTCGCGCCGCGGGAAGCACATCGGGGCGCTGCCGTCGCAGCAGCCGCCCGACTGGTGAAAGAGCACCTCCCCGTGCTCGCCGCGGAGCTCGCGGATGAGCGCCGCGGCGGCAGGGGAGACGGTCACGCGTGAGACGGCCATTGCGGCGCCTCCGATCAGAAGAAGCCCATGGGCTTCGGGTCGTAGCTGACGAGGAGGTTCTTCGTCTGCTGGTAGTGGCGCAGCATCATCGCGTGCGTCTCGCGGCCGATCCCCGAGTGCTTGTAGCCGCCGAACGCCGCGTGCGCCGGGTAGAGGTGATAGCAGTTCGTCCACACCCGGCCCGCCTGGATCGCGCGGCCCGCGCGGAATGCCAGCGTGCCGTCGCGCGTCCACACGCCCGCGCCGAGGCCGTAGAGCGTATCATTGGCGATGGAGATCGCGTCGTCGTAGTCCTTGAAGCTCGTGGCGCTCACCACGGGCCCGAAGATCTCCTCCTGGAACACGCGCATCCTGTTGTGGCCCTGGAAGATGGTGGGCATTACATAGAAGCCGCCCGCGAGATCGCCCGGGAGCTGCGCCTGCTCGCCGCCGAGCAGGACCTTCGCGCCCTCCTGCTTGCCGATGGCGAGGTAGCTCAGGATCTTCTCGAGCTGGTCCCGCGATGCCTGGGCGCCGACGGTCGTGGCCGGATCGAGCGGGTTGCCTGGCACGTGGCGCTTCGTGCGCTCCACGGCGCGCTCCAGGAACTGGCCGTAGATCTTCTCGCTGATCAGCGCGCGCGACGGGCAGGTGCACACCTCGCCCTGGTTCAGCACGAACATGGCGAAGCCCTCGAGCGCCTTGTCGAGGTACTCGTCGTCCTCGTCGAGCACGTCCTGGAAGAAGATGTTCGGCGACTTGCCGCCGAGCTCCAGCGTGACCGGGATCAGGTTCTCGCTCGCGTACTGCATGATGAGGCGGCCCGTGGTCGTCTCGCCCGTGAACGCGACCTTGTTGACGCGCGGGCTCGACGCGAGCGGCTTGCCTGCCTCGACGCCGAAGCCGTTCACCACGTTGACCACGCCCGCCGGGAGCAGGTCGCCGACGAGCTCCATGAGCAGGAGGATCGTGGCCGGCGTCTGCTCTGCCGGCTTGATGACGACCGTGTTCCCCGCGGCGAGCGCCGGCGCGAGCTTCCAGGCCGCCATGAGCAGCGGGAAATTCCAGGGGATGATCTGCCCCACCACGCCGACCGGCTCGTGGAAGTGGTACGCATACGTGTTCGCGTCGATCTCCGCGACCGACCCCTCCTGCCCGCGGATCACGCCCGCAAAGTAGCGGAAGTGGTCGACGGTGAGCGGCAGGTCTGCCGCGAGCGTCTCCCGCACGGGCTTGCCGTTGTCCCAGGTCTCGGCGACCGCGAGCATCTCCAGGTTCTGCTCGATGCGATCGGCGATCTTGTTGAGGAGGATCGAGCGCTCCGCCGGCGAGGTCTTCGCCCACGAGGCCTTCGCCGCGTGCGCTGCGTCGAGCGCCTTCTCCACGTCCTCCGCCGTGGACCGGGGGATCTCGCAGAACGGCTTCCCCGTCACCGGCGTGATGTCCTCGAAATACTGGCCCTTCTGCGGCTCCTTCCATTCTCCCCCGATGAAGTTGCCATAGCGAGACTTGAACGAGATCTTGGCAGAAGGCGTGTTCGGCGGGCTGTACACCATGATGCGTCCTCCTCGGCGAGCAGTTGCGCGCGGAAGCATCGTCCGATCGCGGCCCCGGATCCACCGCTTGCGCTGAGGGCGAAATTGATGCGGGGTTGCGCGGGTGCGACGCGCGTTGACGCGCGTTGACGCGCCCGCTCGGGCGGCGACGACGGTTGCGACCACGGCTGACTCGGTCTGTCAGGAGGGGCGCTCGGGCCGCGTCGTGCTCGACGCCAGTTGAGCTGGCCAAGCCTGCGCTCGCCGGGGGCGGAAGAGACGTGCGTGAACGTGAAGGGCTGAAGCAGAGTTACGCGGCCTTCGCCGGCTTCGGGTTCAGCTCGAGGAAGCGGCGCTGGTAGGCGTACGAGCGAAAGAGGATCTGCAGCGGCGGCTCGTTGCCGCTCTTGATCTCGACCTTCGCGCCGTCGTCGTGGTCGGCGCAGTGCGGGATGCGCAGCGTGTAGCTCGTGCCGCCGCCGGTGCGCACCGCGATGCCCCCGAGCGCGAGCCCGGCCGCGGCGACGGCCACGTTGGTCCCGGTCTGGCCGTCGTGCGCCTTCGCCTCGATGCCGCGCGTCGCCGGCCTCCCGCACACGCAGCAGCCTTGCGGCCAGCTGATCGACTCGCCCGTCACCGGCGCCGGAAAGCCCGGGGTCGGGTGGACGTAGTCGCCGGCGAGCACGGTGAGGACGCGCTTGTCGACGAGGTACGCGGCCTGGCACTTGTCGCAGAACGCCGGGTCCTCGGTGTGGTTGAGCTCGATCTCCGCGAGCTTCGCCTGGCACCGCGGGCACGTCGCGGTGCCGGCCAGGTCCCTGGCGACGAGGAGCGACCCGAACGCGAACACCGCGAACCCGAGGCCGCCGACGAGGCAGAGCAGCCACAGCAGACCGGAGCGGTCCATCATCGCGCGGAAGCAAAGGAACGAGAGGCCGGCGAGCACCGCCGTGATGACGGCGTACTTGATGGTGGAGCCCGTGTTGCGGGTCACGGTGGACGTCATGAGCGCGACCTTAACGCCGGTCGCCCCTCGAGCGCGCGCCGAACGCTGTCGCGGAGAGAGGGTAGAGGGTAGGAGGGCAGCGCGTTCAAACGCCCTCCGGCGGCCCAGTCCCACCCTGTCCCACATGCCCGTCGACGTGATGCCCGGAGCGCGACGCCGTCTCGATCCGCTGGAAACACGCACGTTCTGGGCAAGCTGGCGGGTCCGAGTGAGCCAGGAGGGCGTCGGAGTAAGGCTCGCACGCCCGATGGAGAGCTCTCAAGTCCTTGACCTCAGGGCTCCCTCATCGACGGCGCGCACCTCGCGAGGATGCGGTCTACAGAACCGATACGGCGATCGCGCCGTACACCCACGAGACGTTCAGGAGTGCCACATTCTCTTTCGATCAGGGCGTCTCGTCCCAGACGCGACCCGATGCAGTTCCATTGCTACCGGGGTTGAACACCTCGACGGCGATGACCTGATAGGTGGGATCGTCGCTCGCGTCCAGATTGTTCGTGTTCGGAAGAATCCAGCCGTTATCGGCCCATGCCTTCACGTGATCGGCGAATATGATCTTGTGGTCCTCTCCGAGGGCCTGCGGCCGAGCAGGCTTGCTCCAGTACTGGTAGAAAGTGGAGCGACCATTGATCGAGGGCTGCTGCGTCCGCGTCGAGCGGTAAGTGGAATACTGAACCCCATCGCTCATGAAGGTCTTGCCAGCGGTAGCACCCTGGCTGGGGTCATAGCTCCATCGTTGCAGAATGTAATACTCCACCAGGTGTGCCGGGTCTGAAGAGGGCATATCCTTGTCGTACCCCCAGCCGTACAGAGCGATATAGCTCGCGCCGCTGTCGTTATTCAAGCGGTAGCCGATCACCCTGCTCTCATCTCCGTAATGCCACCCTGGACCACCGACATAGTTATAGCCACCGCCCTGCCAGGTCACGCTGAATTCGCCGTTCGGGTCCACAGTCAAAGATGCCGAGCCGCCATCTTTCCAGTGAGTGAAGAAAAAATCACCGACATGGCCCGTCGCGTGATTTGAAGTGATCACAGTTTTGTCAGTGTACTGCTCAGTGTAGGCTGAGTACTTGGAAAAATCGGGGAGGGGCGTAACGCCACCAGAAGAACTAGAGCTGCTCGAAGATGAGCTAGAGGTGCTCGAAGATGAGCTAGAGGTGCTCGAAGATGAGCTGGAGGTGCTCGAAGATGAGCTGGAGGTGCTCGAAGATGAGCTGGAGCTGGAGGATGAGGATGAAGAGCTGCTAGAAGACGATGAGCTGCTCGAGGGTCCTGTGGCATCGGTACCATCGCCACAGCCTGCTAGCGCGACTGACGCGAACGCCAGGATGAACCAACGAGAGGATCGATTCTGCTGTAAATTTGTCATAGTTGTTTTCCAGAATTGCTCGCTGACGATTGGTATCCTATAATATTTCACGGTTTATCGGGATTGTTTTTGCGTCCGCGAATTGTTTCCCCCCTTGCAGAACGTCTCGCCGAAGACGATCGCCGCCCGCAGGGCGCGCCGCAGATCGAGATCGAGCGCCTCGAGGCGGGCCTGCACCATGCCATGACGAGCACCGTCCCGGGCACGCCCGCGCGCTTGCCGCCCGCCACGGCGCGGAGCTGCTCTTCCAGGTAGAACGGGCTGCCCTCCCCGCGGCCCACGAGCGTCTTCACGAGCTCGTCGCTCGCGTCCTGGCCGAGCGCCTGGCGCCGCGGGCGCTCCCCCGGGCACCGCGCGGAGGGAGAGCGCGCAGCGCGCCGCCCGCATGGCGAGGTCGGTGGGCGCCTCCGCGCTGGCGAGCACGATGACGGGCGACTGGTCGGCGAGGATCTCGAGCTGCCCCCGGTAGCGCTCCGCCACCGTGCGCAGCGCCCGCGTCCGCCGGTCCATCTCCTGCGCCAGCCCTTGCGCCGAGCGCGCCAGCGCCGCCTCGACGATCGCGTCGCGGGCCAGGATCAGGCGCACGACCTTGCGCTCGCCGCTCGTGACCTCGCGCGACCGGGCGCCGGCGGACGGCGCGCCGCCGCGCGCCTGCTCGGGCGCCATGAAGGCCGAGTTGCCGAGCATCGCGCCCATCTCGAACCTGTCTCCGACGATCTCTCCAGCGCGCATGGGCGCCCGAGCATACCGCGGCTCGCGGCGCGTCCAGCGGCATCGCCGGCCGACCCGCCCCCGCGGCGGGCGAGGGATATCCGGTGCCACCGGAAAGATGCACCGACATGACGATCGTCCCCGGTCGCGCCCGGGGGCGGGAGCGCTTGAATCGATGCGCTCTCTCACAGAGTGACGAGGATTTGAATGTCCGGCTCCGGTCGGACCAGGTCAGAGTTGCGCGCCCTCATCGTGCAGCGCGGACGTGCTTCGAGGCGCGCGGGGTGCTGGTCAGTCCCACGGTCGAGCCCTGGTCGCGGTTTCTTTGAGCCCCGCGGCGAGGGAGCCTCCTCGCCGGGGGCCGCCGAGTCGAGCGGGCGGGATCTCGCGAGGCGCGGGGGGCTACGGCAGGCAGGTGTTGAGCAGGACGCTCACGGTCTCGACTTCGGCGTTCGCGATCGCGAGATCGGACCTGCCGTCGCCGTTCAGGTCCGCCGCTGCCACCGCTCCGGGCTGCGTGCCCACGGGGTAGTCGACCTTCGGGGCGAAGCCGCCGTCGCCGTTGCCCAGCAGCACGCCGACCCTGGAGTCGTCCTTGCTGACCACGCATCTACGACGTGCCGGACGAGACGGCGATGGCCGCGGTCGTCGCGCGCAGCAAGCAGCAGAACGCCGGCTTCGTGTACGCCACCGACGACCGGATCGTCGTCGACGCTGCCGGCTCCGTGGTCGGCGTTCCCTGGGATACCCTCCCGCCGTACTGGGACGCCGAGCTGGTCGAGGCGGCCGGCATCGACGACACGCTGGCGCCCGATCCGCCGGACGGCCTCGACGCGACGGCGGCGTCAGGCACCTCGACGGCGCGCGTGACCGTGACCTGGAACAACCCCTGGGATGACGTCGCGACGGCCGGCTATGAGGTGTTCCAGGACAGTGTCTCGATCGGGACGACGTACGACAACGAGATGACGGTGACCGGCCTGCTGCCGTCCACGAGCTACACATTCCAGGTCAAGGCCTGGGACGCGGCGGGCAACGCGAGCGACCCCAGCTGCCCGCTGTCCGTGGTCACACCTGCGGCAGCCGCGGCGCCGATCCTGAGCCCGTCCTCGTGCCTGAGCGGCTCGGTGGCGAGATACCAGGCCACGTACGTGGATCCGTTCGCTTATCATCGCGTGTTCATCAACAGCGACAACGACACCGCCACCGGATACGACCTCCCTCCGGGGCAGCCCGCCGGTATCGACTACATGATCGAGAACGGCTGGCTTTACCGGCACACCGGGCCCGGGTGGGCGTGGGTCCTGGTGAGCGGGGTCTCGCCGCTGGTCTCGACCACGGAGGATGTGTTTGTCTGGGAGGTGCCGATCAGCGCGTTCACCGGGGCGGCGACCACGCAGGTGGTGGTGTTCCAGGGCGGCTCGCCCGACGCGTACAGCGAGGCGCTCACGGTCCCGCTGAGCTCGGGCTGCTGAGGCGGCGCCGCCGCGGCGCGGTGTCGAGCGTGGTAGCGGGACGTGCAGCTCCGAGCCGCGGCGGCGCAGCTCCAGGGTCGTTGCCCCGGTGCTCCTGGCCTGGTATGGCTAGGGTGGCTGTCATGAGCTGGACCAAGGATGACCAGAGCAAGCTCGACCGTCTCCGTGGCAAGGAGCTCTCCGGCACGCTGACGGAGCCCGAGCAGGCGGAGCTAGCGGCGCTCATGGCGCGGATCGAGGCGGAGGAGGCGGCGCTGCTTGCCCCGGATATGGCTCGGCTGCGTGCCGAGGCCGGAGACGTGGCGGCCGAGCTGGCTCGGGTCGAGAGCGAGAACGAACAGCTGGCCCAGCTCATGGCCCAGCAACAGGCCCTCGTGGCCGACACGCGCAGGTTCCTCGAGGAGTTCGACCGGCGCCGCGCCTCCATCCTCGACGGATTTGCCCGCATCGCCGGCGGCCCGCTGCACGCTGCGTGAATGGCCGTCTCGACGGAAGCGCGCTCCATCGTCCGGGCCGCCTTCGGTGGCCGGTGTGGTTACTGCGGCGTTTCCGAAACGTCCGTGGGGGGCGAGCTGGAGATTGATCACTTCCACCCGCTGGCAGCGGGTGGGTCCGATGACATCGAGAACCTCGTCTACGCTTGCACCGCTTGCAACCGGTTCAAGGGCGACTATGCGCCCGCACACGATGCACCTGAGAGCTTGCGACTCCTTCGCCCTCAGCGTGATGATTTCGGCGCGCACGTCGAGGAGACGGTCCACGGTCGGCTGATCGGGCTCACGCCTCGTGGCTGGTTTCACATCCAGCGACTGCACCTGACGCCCTTCGCGATGCCGCTACTTCCGTACTGGAGGTTGATCGGGCCTTGCTCCGGGCGTGATCCCGCGGGGGCGCTGCGCCCCTCGGCAAGAGCGCTGCGCCGCGCGAGGGCCTACTCGTACACGGCGGCGTAGCGGCCGCTGGGGGTGACGATGACGTGGGCCGTGAGCGGGACGTGCAGCTCCGAGCCGACGCCGAGATCCGTGCGGCTTACTGCGCGGCCTTCGGATCCATCCACAGCACCTCCCAGTGGTGCCCGTCGAGGTCCTCGAAGCTCCGCCCGTACATGAACCCGTGGTCCTGCGGCGGGTCCGGCTCCTTGCCGCCGCCGGCGAGCGCCTTTTCCACCATCGCGTCCACCTCGGCGCGGCTCTCGCACGTGAGCCCGAAGGCCCCCTCCACGTGCGTCGCAGTGTCGCAGATCTCCCTCTTGGTGAACGTCTTGAAGAACGGCTCGACGAGCAGCATCGCGTAGGCGTGCTCGCCGATGAGCATGCAGGCGGCCTGCTCGCCCGTGAACTTCGGGTTGAACGTGAAGCCGAGGGACTTCCAGAACGCCACGGAGCGATCGAGGTTCTTGATGGGCAGGCTGACGAAGAGCTTGTGGGACATGAGTTGTCCTCCTTGTTGCCCCATGGACGCCCCGCCCGCGGCGAAATCATCGGTCGCTCGAAAAAATCTTCGCGCCCCTACCCCGGCAGCTCCATGGGCAGGCCCAACGCCGGGAACAGGACCTCGGTGTCGAGGAAGAAACGTGGTGCGGGCGATGCGGCCCGGCGACGGCTCGGGCACGTCGAGCGCCCAGGCGCGGCAGCCGCCAAGCTGGGCGGCGCGTACAGCAGAGCGGTAACCGCTGAGGCCGACGTGGCCATGCCGTGGCTCGGCGCGAGCCGTGTGGTGATGGGCTTTGCCGCCGGGGCCCAGCCGCCGTCGGACGCACGGCCGGTGCTGCCAAGGGCTGCGGACGTGAGTTCTGGAGGTGCGCAGCGCCGGGGGCGGCGCTTGCTTGCGGGGCGCGTCAGGAGGCGGAGCTGGCGGAGGCGCGGAGCGGCTCGGCGGAGAGCTCGCGCTCCCTGGCGGCGGGGACGTGCTTGGGGGCGGTCTTGAGGTGGGTGGCGTACAGGGTGAGGCCCGTGAAGGTGATGCCGCCGAGCATGTTGCCGAGGACGGTCGGGATCTCGTTCCACACGATGTAGTCTGTGATCGAGAAGTTGCCGCCCATGAGCAGGGCCGACGGGAACAGGAACATGTTCACCACGGAGTGCTCGAACGTCATCGCGAAGAACAGCATGATGGGCATCCACATCGCCGTCACCTTGCCGCCGACGGTGTTGGAGATCATCGCGCCGACGACGCCGGTCGAGACCATCCAGTTGCAGAGCACGCCGCGCACGAAGAGCGTCAGCATGCCGGCGGCGCCATACTCCTTGTAGCCGAGCGTGCGCGCCTCGCCGATGCCGGAGATGGCCTTGCCGACGGCGCTGGGCTCCGTGGAGAAGCCGAAGGTGAAGACGACCGCCATCATCACGGCGACGGTCAAGGCGCCGGCGAAGTTGCCCGCGAAGACCAGGCCCCAGTTGCGCAGGACGCCGCCCACGGTGACGCCCTTGCGGCGATCGATCAGCGCCAGCGGCGACAGCACGAACACCCCCGTGAGCAGATCGAAGCCCAGCAGGTACAGCATGCAGAAGCCGACCGGGAACAGCATCGCGCCGATGATCGGGTAGCCCGTCTGCTGGGTGACCATCACCGCGAAGACGGCGGCGAGCGCGAGCAGCGCGCCGGCCATGTAGGCTCGGATCAACGTGTCCCGGGTCGACATGAAGACCTTGGACTCGCCCGCATCGACCATCTTGGTGACAAATTCTGTCGGCGCCAGATAGGACATAAGCTTGGCTTTCCTCCGTGAAGACGTGACCCGCGAGAGGACTCGAGCTTGGCGCGCCCGCCCCTGGCTGGCCGGGCCGCGCTGGCCGGCGCGGCCTGGGCGGCAGCGCAAGCGGATCGTCCGGCGTGTGCCGGAGCGATCGAGCTCCCACAGCGTCACCGCGGAATGTAGACGGGGCTGCGTTTCGTCAACGTTTCCGTCGATGATCGATATGTGATTTGTCGAGAGGCGAGGCATGGGGCCGGCGCCGGGATCCCCTCTCACGCCGCCCCAGGTGGACCGGCCGAGGCGCGTCTGCCTGTCTTGTCCTGCGAATCGGAGTTCTGGATGAAGAGTCCCAGAGGTGGGACTCGACGTCTCCGAAAGGTCTGGACGAGGAGAAGGATTCCCGCCGACCGTGCCGTCTACGGCACGGGCTCGACGTCGAACGTCGCCGTGGAGATCCCTTGTCCATCATATGAATCGCCGATGACGCGCAGGCGGTAGAGCGCGGTGTGGTCCGCGTTCCACACGAGGAGGCCGAGCCCGATGACGGACGACTGCTCGGTCGTGTGCGTCGTCGCCCCGCTCAGGTACGTCCTCTGCTCCCAGCTGCCCGTGAGCCCCGCCGGGCAGGTGTCGACCTCCGTCGGGACGTCGCCCAGCGCGCTGAAGGTCCCCTTCGCGCAGAGGGAGCCCGGCGTGGGCGAGGAGAGCGAGAGCACCATCGCCTGATAGAGGCTCAGGTCGCCGCCGCCCGCGACGATGGCGCCGTCGGCGAGCCGCACGCCGTCGCTCTCGGTCGCGACCGACGGCGTCACGAGCGTCACCCGCCTCGGTCCCGTCGATTCCTCCGGGACGGCTTCCGTACCACCGCACCCGCCGACGAACAGCAACGACAACGACAGCCATGCGCGCATCGAACGCCTCTCCATGCGATGACCAGCGGAGGAAAGGGGCCCCCGGACAGCCAGGCTAACACGGCGCGCGGCGCGCATGGAGAGCCGCCGGCAGCGGGGCGCTGGTCGAGGAGACTCGGGGAGCGTCGCCACGACGTGCATGTCGGCGCTGAGCGCGCTGCCCGAACAGGTCTCGTTGCTCTGGTTCCTCTTCTATCTCCGCTCCGCGGGTGCCTTCGCGGCGCTCGACGAAGAAGCGCCCGAAAGACACGCCGGCCGGCCTGGTTTCAGGCCGACCGGCTACAGGAGAGTGCATGGAAACCGTCGAGCGTGCCTCGACCAGCGAGCCCCCGGCTCCGGCTCCTCTCCGCCCCCGGCACCGAACAACCCGCGCCGGCCAACGACGAGGAGATCCTCCCGACGCCGCTCGACCGCAGGAGCTGCGATGAAGCACGGCGACGTTCGCCCCGCCGCGGCGAGCGCGGCCGCGACACCCGAGGTGGCGGCGCTCCTGCAGGGGCTGCTGGCGCAGCCGGTGCCGCCGCTGTCCTGGGCGCAGGAGATGCACCTCCAGCGGCGCGTCGCCTCCCGCATCGATCAGCTCGCCGCCGAGGCCGCGGGGCGGGGTGCCCGCGCCGCCCGACGGCCGCCTCTCCGCGGCCCCGCGATCACGCTCGCCGCGGTGCTGGCCGCGGTCGTCCTCAGCGAGGTTGTCGTGCTTCGGGCGCGCCCTCCGGCCCCCGTGGCCGCGCGGGTGACCGCCCTCCAGGGCTCGGTCGAGATTGCCTCCGGCGGCGCGACGCGCTCGCCGCCGCCGCTCGCCTTGGTGCCGCTCGCGAGCGAGGACGAGCTGCGGACCGGCGAGCAGGCGACGGCGAGCGCGTCGCTGGCGACGGGCGCGACGATCGAGGTCTGGCCTTCGACCCGCGTGAGGTTCACGTCGACGGGCGCCGGGCAGGACCGCTCCGACGACGTCGTCGCCCTGGAGCGCGGCCGGGTCTCGGTCGCGGTGCCGCCGCTCGCGGCGGGCATGACGCTGTCGGTCCGCACCCCGGACACCACCATCACGGTCCACGGCACGCGCTTCTCGGTCGAGCGGCTGGTCGGCCCGGAGGGCGAGCCTGTAGAGACCCGCGTCTCGGTGGTGGAGGGGCGGGTCGCCTTGCGCCACGGCGCGGTCGAGCGCTTCGTCGGCCAGGGCGAGACGTGGTCGTCCCGCGGCGCGGAGCCCGGGGTGGCGCCGCCGGCCGGCGGCGCGGCGGGCGACGCGCAGGCGCCGCCGCCGCGAGGGGCCGAGCCGCAAGGGGCCGATCGGGACCAGCTCGCCCGCGACGAGGCCGCGGCGGGCGCGTCGAGCGCCCCGCGCGACCCGCCCGAGGCCCCGGCGGACGCCTCGCTGTCCGCACAGAACCATTAGCGTGTGATGCGTTTCATGACGTGAGCCGCGCGGGCGCTGTGGCAGCGGGGGCTGACCTGACGGCTGCTTCCGGGCAACCCGCCATCGCGCACCGCCGCACTCCGACGCGAGATCCCCACCGAGCCGGAGCCGCCGAGCTAGAGCGCCGCTGTAGCCGCAGGCGGCGCTTGCGGTCACCGCGGCCCCGGCTCGACTGGATGGACGGCGCGGCTGGCGTGGTTCGCCATCGGCGCCGCTCGTTCTCGACCGCGAGGGCCGTGTGCTGTGTCGTCGCGGTACCTCGTGGTATCTCGCGGCTCGTGCAACGAGCCATCCAGGGCCCGCCGCCCGGCTTCGACGACCTCACCATGCACGAGCAGATCGAGTACGTCCAGACGCTCTGGGAGCGGATCGCGGCGGCGAGGGAGGACGAGGTGCCGGTACCCGAGTGGCACAAGACCGAGCTCGATCGCCGGCTCGCTGAGCACGAGGCCGCACCGGATGCCGGCCGCTCCTGGGAACAGATCGAGGCCGACCTCCGTACGCACCTCGCAACGCGTCGATGAGCCGGCTCCTCGTTCTCCCGTCTCCCGAGCTGGACATCCGGGAGGCAGCGGACGGGTACGAGGGCGAGGAGGACGGGCTGGGCGGACAGTTCGTCGATGAGCTACGACACATCGTCCGCCGGATCAGCGACCTCCCGTCTGAACCCAAGGTGAGAGCTGGCCGAGCGATGCTCCAGGGTTGACCCCGCAGGCTTCGACGATGGCCGTTTCAGCATGGAATGATGGCCGACCCATCATTCCATGCTGACGGAGCCATCATCGACCTTGAATCCGCCAGGGGGAGTCCACGGCCCCCCGAACGACGACGAAGAAGCTGTCTAGCCCCCTACGAGATCGAGCAGCACCAGGCGGGCCAGGCCGCCGCTCCCCCGCGAGGTGGCCGACATGCTGGGCGTGATGCTCTCGCCGCCGCGAAGGCCCGAGCAGACGGCGCGAATGCGCAAAACGGCGCTGCCCGGGGTTGGGGCATCCTGGACGACGTGGCGGTGCTGCTCGCGGAGGACGCCGGCACTCTCCACCTGAAGGACGTCACGCCCGAGGCGCCGTACCGCCTCCGCCTTGAACTCGGGCGTGAACGCCCTCCTCTTTCACCGTCCCATCCCTGCCTCCTGGTGTCTCCTGGCGTGTCCACGGAGGCGCGGGAGGACCAGGCGGGGCTCGCGTCGGGCTAGCGCGCCCGCAGCATAGCGAAGTACAATTCAACCTGTCATCCAGATCCTCAAAGGGATGCGGGGCGGCAGAAGTGTGGGAGTCGGTAGCTAAAGGTGGGACAATCGTCACGCATGGGCGTGATGGTTAGTGCTGAGATGGGGGATCGCGAGGCCGCATGAACACGTGCCGCGCAGCAATCCGCTGAACGTAAGCTCAATTATGGTGGAGGCAAAAAAAATGAAAGGCGGCGCCAAGCTTATGTCAAGACCTGATCAGCCAGAGCTGTCACGCGGATTGACCCTTCTGCGCACATTACGGGGACACGGCGACTGGATTGGACGCATCGCATGGTCGCCAAACGGACGATACCTAGCATCGGCATCTGCCGACAAAACCATACGATTGTGGAACATTGACACCAGTGACCATCCACGTGTCCTCAAGGGTCACTCAGACGTCGTATTCGCAGTCGCATTCGATCCAAAGAGCAATCTGTTAGCCAGCGCATGCAGCGATAAAACGGTTAGGTTGTGGAATGCGAACAGCGGAAATCCGATCCGGACGTTCAAAGGCCATGATTTGCAAGCAACCAGCGTTGCTTTCGGATCCGGCGGCAGCATCCTGGCTAGTGCATCCAATGACAGAACGATTAAGCTATGGGACATAAATGGCCGCCTGCCGCACCGCACTCTAATAGGCCATCTAGACATGGTCAGAAGCATTGTCTTTGGCTCTGGCAATATTCTAGCCAGCGCGTCTCTGGATAGCACAATTAAGCTGTGGGACTCAACCAATGGCCAAATTCGCCGCACGCTAGAGGGGCATAGGGCAGGATTGAGCAGTATTGCCGTTGAGCCGCACAGTAGAATCTTAGCTAGCGCATCCTCCGATAACACGATTAAACTATGGGAACCATCAACGGGGAAACTGCTCCGCACGTTCGAAGGGCACACTGGAGCAGTAAGGTGTGTCGCATTTTCTGCCGATGGACGAGTTATCGCCTCAAAGGGTAGCGACGACACCGTCCGTCTTTGGCACAAGGACACAGGATCATGTGTAGCGATCATTCCAGCCCCGAGCTCCCCATACTGGTCATCTGGCCTTGTCTTTCATCCGAATCTTCCCAGGCTCGCGACGGTGGGAGCAGATCCAGAAGACCCGAATTCCCGCGATCGTGTCATTCATTTATGGGATCTTGACTATGACGCTTTGCTAAACAGCGATCCATCTGCAACCCTCACATATACCAGCGCAAAGATCGTAATGGTAGGAGAGAGCAACGTCGGCAAGTCATACCTTGCACATCGCATTGCAACTGGGCAAGCACCGGGCGATGGCGTCATTCATAGCACTCATGGCATGAAGTTTTGGCCTCTTGAGCCGGAGCAGCTGCGCCCTGGCGCAGATTCACCCGAGAACCAGCAACGCGACGTGGTGCTCTGGGACATGGGTGGTCAAGAGGAGTACCGCCTTATTCATCAGTTATTTCTTGATGATACTACGGTAGCACTTGTATTGCTCGACCCCACACGTGGAAACACAGCATTCAAGGAGGTCGAATCTTGGAACAAATACCTAGCAAAACAGCTCTACGGCCATAACACGGTTAAGTTGCTTGTAGGGACCAAGCTGGATTTCCCTAGCAACACAATCGACCGGCAAGGCTTGACGCGCTTGCAGCAGGAATGTGGCTTCGTGGGATTTTATGAGACCAGCTCGCTTACGGGACGTGGAATACCTGAATTGTGCGAGGCCATTACCAGGGCCATCAATTGGGATAACCTCGGCACGACCAGCCGCCCTGAACTTTTCCAGCGCATCCGTAAGGACATCGAGGCGCGTCGAAAGAAGGGCGATGTCGTTGTCCACGTGCAGGACCTGCTCCGCTCCCTTAGCGCTCAAACGCCGACACAGGACGACGAGCGGGCTGTTCACGCTGTGGCGGAGCAGCTTGCCATGCAAGGCGTCATCGCTCGCTCGCGCGTGTTCACAGGAGAACCTGTGTTAGTGCTGCAGGTGCAAGAAATCGAACGCTACGCCGGATCGCTCATCGTGGCGGCACGCAACAACCCTCGTGGTGTGCCGGCCCTCGACTTACTGGCGATTGTGCAGCCCGGGTTCGAAATGCCAGGAATCCCCGCAAGGAATCGGCTGCCGCGTGTGCAGGAACTTCCGGTGCTGGAGTGCACCGTAGAGTTACTCTTAGACCATGGTATTTGCTTCAAGCATGAAGGTCTCTTAGTCTTTCCTACGCTCTTTGCTCCCTCGCCGCATCCCACGGACGTCGATCTATCGCACGCGGTATCGCTCTATTATGATTTCTCGGGAGCCATCGATAATATCTACGCTTCATTAGTCGCGTGGTTGGTGCTGGCCCGAGACTTCGGTCGGGTCCGACTCTGGGCGGATAGAGCGGAGTTTGAGATTGCCAACTGCGGCCTCTGTGGCCTGCGAAAGGTGGGACGAGCCGGTGGGCTTGCTCACGTAGATGTGTATTTCGGAGCCGACACTCCGTCCAGTCAACAGGAACTATTCATCAGCTTTGTAGAGGAACATCTACGACAACATGGCGTGGACATCCGTGAACACGTTGTATTTACATGCCAATGCGGCAATAAGCTTGACGAAGAAACAATCCGTAGGCGCATTGCACGTGGCGCTAAGGACATGAGCTGTCCTGTATGTGAGGTGCGTCATAGCTTGGCCGACGGCGCCGCGGAAGCACGTCAACGGAACCCAAAGCTCTACGAGAAAACCTGGGCGCTAAAGACTCGCATAGAAAGAGCTCGTCGAGAGTTGTCAGAAGAGGTAGTGCAGGCGATGGAGAAGGAAGAACAAAAGAAAGTGACAAACGATCCAATCCGTGTACTTCATCTGAGCGATCTGCACTTCCGTGCGGACACGCCGGTTAGCACCAGACTGCAGTGGCTGTCAGATGACCTGCGGCATGGCGACGACTGGGGAAGAAACGGAATCGATCGACTCGACTACATAGTAATATCGGGAGACTTCACCGACAAAGGAACTCCCGAAGGGCATGAGCGAGCTTACGAATTTGTTTCTAGCCTTACGAGTGACTTCGGTATCTCGGCCGAGCGATGTATCTTCGTCCCTGGAAATCATGACGTGCGTGATATGCTTTCTGCATATGAGATCCGAGATAGTATCGCAGACCTGAGGGACGACGAATACGTAAAACAAGGTGACATATACCTCGTTCCTCATCCAGAGAAGTACCTTCTTCGACTGAAGTCATTCTCGGACAACTTTTATCACAAATTTCTGCAACAACCTTACCCGGCCGACTGCGCCACCCAAGGAATCTCTATTCCATTCTGGGAGACCGGCATCCAGTTCTTGACATTCAATTCGTCATGGCAGATTGACAGATTTCATCGAAAACGATCGAGTGTGCATCCGACAGCGATGGCGCACGCACTGCGCATGGCCCAAGTGCAGGAGAAGGGTGCGCGTGCGGATGGTCGCCTCGCGTTGGATGCGCCCCTGCTTCGCATTGCCGTATGGCACCATGCTGTGACCGGGCCGGAGCAGATGAAGAATACGGACTTTCTTGGTAATCTGCAGAAGAACAACGTAAAGCTCGCCCTGCACGGCGATGTGCACGAGATGAGGAGAGAGCTCGTCGCCTACTGGCATGCGAAAGCTCTGCACGTGATTAGCTCGGGTAGCTTCGGGGCACCCGCCGATGCTCGCCCCGAGTCTACACCGCGCCTGTATAACTTGATTGAGATCGATCGCGGGCTGAAGGGCGCGCGGGTGCATACACGAATGCAGCCCAAGGCCGACGGACCGTGGAAAGGATGGAACGAATGGCCAAGGATAGATGGCGTCCACGGCGCAGTTCCATATTTTGATATTATATGGTAGTATGCAAGCGACGACTCATGAGTCGCCCCTTCCTCGTATCCTTCCGACCTCTCTGCCGCACTCCTTTTGGTCGTCGTGCTTCCGCGCAGTTCGGGTTGCCTTCGTTCATCGATGGATCTATCCGTCGTGAACCGGACCTCGAATCTGCGTTCCCATCAATCACAGCGCTCTGCCGGAAAGGCAAGTTTGCGCCGCGCCTTCATGAGTCGGACCGCGTTGCGTACATAACAACGCGTGGCTCGTACGGACCGGGGCTCAAGGCGCACTGGCGTCTTGTTGCACTCCTACGTGTCATAAATCGTTGTAAAGATCACGAGGAGGCAGCCGATTGGTACCGTACTCGCGGTTTGGCCCTCCCCCGTAACTGCATGGTTAGCGGGAATAGCCATGTGAGCTTCGAACAGACGGACGGTTACATCAGTCCCGAGCTCCGGGCACTGACCGTGGGCCGCTCCCACGAGCAGAGGGTGAGGCTCTGGGACGCGTCCTACCGACAACGCGCCCGGGAGCACGGGGATTTTATCATCTGCGAACGGATCGTCAGCAATCTGATTAATCCGCCAGCCGTCTCCGAAAGTGACTGGATTGCATGGCATGGCAGGATCCCGTCAACTCGGAACCCACCAGAAATCTCCGAAAATCTCTGGTCAAGCTTGTGGCATCGGGCAGGGCTGTCGGGGGATGAGGCTGGTTAACAAGCGGCTGCCGCCCGCGCCGCGTCGCGCCTCGCGCTGCGCGAGCGTCGATCCAGCTATTCAGGAAACCGGCGCGTCTCCACGGCGACGCCGTCCTCGCCCGAGATCATCTCGCCCTTCTCGTCCCAGCTGATGCCGCCCACGCCCGGCGGCCCCAGCGTGAAGGCGACGCCCTCGACCGTGAGATGGTCCTCGTCGAGGTAGGCGATGCCGATCGCGTCGCCGCCGCGCCCCGGGCCACCGTAGCCGCCCTCGCCGCCGTAGCCCCCGGGTCCCCCGTTGCAGGAATAGGCCGAGCGGTCCTCCAGCACGCCGCCCGGTGCGCCCCGGCCGCCTCGGCCACCTCCCTGGGGCTCGCCGCCGTCGCCGCCGTCGCCGCCTCTGGACGCCTTGATCTCGGTGTCCCGCACGGTCACCCTGGCGTGCAGCGCGACGATGCCGATGCTTGGGTAGCCGTTCCCGGCCCCCTTGCCGCCTCGGCCACCGCAGCCGCCGGCCCCGCCCGAGCCCCCCCCGGCGCCTCCCTTGGACGCCGCGCCGCACACGCCGAGCCCCCCCCGGCGCCCGCCGCCCCCGCCGCCGCCCTGGCCCGGCGTGCCCCAGCCGCCGTCGCCGGCCCAGTCCGCCTCCCAGCCGGCCTCGCTGATACGCCCGATGCCCCGGCCGGGGGCGCCGACGGTGCCTCGCGCGCCGTAGATCCCATAGTTGCCGTCCGTGCAGCCCACGTCGGCCAGGTCCCCTAGTCCTCGCCGTCCGTAGTTGCCGGGGTTCGGCGTCGGAGTCGGCTCGCCGTCGCGCCCGTCCTCCGCGCCGCCGGGCAATCCGTCACCGCCCTTGCCGCCGACGCTCGGCATCCCGCTCTCGCACGGGTTCACCACGGCAGCCCCGCCGGCCACGGTCTCCGCCGAGCACGCGTCGCCGCCGTACATCCCATCGGCGCCATTGGCTGCGTCGCTCGGCCCGGGCAAATCCTCGCCGTGATACCCCCCCCACCCGGCCGCGGCGCGAAGCCAGCCTCGGAGCATCTCGACCTCGGTGTTCGACTGGACGAGCACGCCAATCGGCTCCGATGAAGTGATGCCCATGTCGACGATTCTCGATACCCCGTCAGCGGCGCCCGTATCCTCGGCGGTCGCCGGTACGACGGTCAGGGCAATCGCTCGATCATGGGTGGTCTGGAGCTGGGAGACGGTGCCTACATGACGCTTCCACTGGAAGCAATGGAACCCTCCGAGGAGATCGACCCCGGAGGGCAGCTCCAGCGGACCGAAGAACCCGTCGGCACAGACGAACACGCGCCCGCGCCCGGTGCGCGCGAGCTCGACAGCGCGCTGGAGCGTGCGCACCGGCTTGTCTTTCGTCGTGCCGGGATTCGCGTCGTCACCGCCTCCGAATTCGTTGGTCACGAACACGCCGCAGCCGTCCACCAGCTCATCGGCGGCGAGGCGCTCGAGACAGACCGACTCAGGCGGCGCCTCGTCATGACACGACACGGAGCCCTCGCACGGTGCTCCGCCGGCGTCGCTCGCGGCCGGTGCGGTGCCGCACCCGGCCACGACGAACAGCAGTGCAAGAACCGGACAGGTCGTTCGGATCGTTCTCATGGTCCTCGCTCGGCGCCGCACGGAGCGCACCGCCTCGGTCACTGGGGTGGTCCTGGAGCGAGCGCATCGAACGGACGGTAGGCCATACCGTCGCCGGACTCGCCCCAGCCCCGGTCGTCGCCAGGAGCCGCATTGCCTCCGGGGCCGCCGTCGGCCCCCTTTCCGAACTGGACGAACACGCCCGGATCGAGGCTCAACGAGGCACCGACGAACGCGACGCCGTAAGAGGATCCCCCGATGCCGCCGCCGGCGTCCCCGCCGCGGCCGCCACGGCCTCCGCCCCCACCGCCGCACGCGTTCAACATGTCCGTTTCATGGTGAACCCCACCGGAGCCTCCACCGCGACCGAAGCCTCCCAATTGGCCCCTTCCACCGGCGCCCCCTTGCCCCCCATTGCCCGTGGTGATCTCGGTCGCCTCGAGCGTGAGCGCGCTCCCCTGCAACGCGACGATGCCGATGCTCGAGCCGCCGTAGCCGCCCCCCTTGCCTCCCTGGCCACCGCAGCCGCCGCTCCCGCCCGATCCGCCGGCCGCGCCGCCCTGCGGTCTGCTCGCGCGGCACGCGATCGTGCCGTCTCGCCCTTTGCCGCCACCCCCGCCGCCTCCCCCTTGGCCGACGCCGCCCCTCTTGCCTTCCTCGCCCCGGACGCCGATCCAACCATACGATTCCGAGAGGTAGCCCGCGCCTACCGCGCCGGCAGCGCGCCCGCCGTCGGCCCCCTCGGCGCCGTCTGTCCCCGGTGTGCAAGCGCTGCTGCCCGCGCCGGTCCCCGCGAGGCCTTTGCCTTGCGCGTTCGCCGCCGACTCCGGCTGTCCTGGCTCCCCGTCGCCCCCCGCGTCGAGCCCGCCGTCGCCCCCGTAGCCCCCAACGGACTCGGTGCCATCGTCGCACACGGTCACGACCGGAAGGGCGCCCGTCGCGACGTCCGCCGTGCAGGCGTGCGCGCCGTGGTTCCCCGGCTCTCCATCCAGCGCCCGCTCGCTGAGCGCGTCCTCTCCCGGCTCCCCTTCCCTGCCATTGCCCGCAACGATCGCGCTGTCCCGCACGATCGCCCGGGTCCCCGGGCTCAAGATCATCGCGATCGACGACTTGCCATCGGGCGCCGAGGCGGCCGCCGCCACGGCGCGCATGCCGAAGACCATGGAGGTTGCATCGTTCCCCGGGATGTCCCGCAGATCGTCCCCCTCGACGATCCGCAGCGGGATCCCCGCGGGCGGCGCGATGACGGTCGGCTCGTCCGGCCCGCCGAACGACCACACGTACGACCAGTCGCCGTCCTCACAGTGGCGGCCGCCCCAGAGGTCGACCCCGGAAGGCAGCGTGATCTCCTCCTTGAACGACCCGCCGCACGCGTACACGCGCCGGGTCGGCGGCTTGCCGTCGCCTCGTCCGTGCGCGGCGAGCCCGATCGCGTGTTGCAAGGTCTTCACCGGCGCGCCCTTCGTGCCAGGGTTCCCGTCGTCGCCTGACGACGCGCTGACGAACACCCCGCACCCATCCTTCGCCGGGGCCGCCGCAGGATCGCCGTCGCAGGGCGACGCCGGCAGCACCGGCGGCTTCTCGCCGGGGAGCGGCTCGCACGTGTACGACACCGCGCAGCTCTCGTCGTAGGAGCACCCGGACACGCCCGCGGCCCCCACGGCGCCCAACGCGAGGACCGCGAGGCAACGAGCAACCCGGAGGCGTCGACTCTCGAGCCGACGACGCACGAGCTCCGGTCCGCCTCGCCCCGCGCCTCGGCGGAGCAGCCCTGCGCGTTCGCGGACTGCCACCGGAACGGCGCGCAGGTCCTCGGCGGCCCGTGCGTTCCCGCCGAGCGTCACGCAGACGTCCAGCGCTGGCTCGACGACACCCATGTACGGACGGTACGTACGCGAGCCGCACGCCGTCAACGGGGCAGAACGCGCCACGAACCGACGCTTCGATGAGAAAAGACGGCTCGATGCCGTAAAGTGTTGTCTGTCCCTGGTATCGGAGACCTGCGAGCGCGTCGGGGTGCCTCGCGCTCGTCCTCGCGACGAGCCAAGCGCCCCCCTCGACGCGCCGCTGCGGCCTGGGGCGATTACCGCTCGTCCTCGTCCCGCCTTCGCTCGGCTCGCCGTCTTCCATTCCGCCGTCCTCGGACGCGTCGCCTTCCGGCGCGCCCTCCTCCGACGCGTCGCCTTCCGGCTCGCCTTCCGACGCATCGCCGTCCGCTGCGCCCTCCTCGGACGCGTCGCCTTCCGGCGCGCCGTCCTCCGCGGCGGCCTCGCCTTCCTCCTCATGCTCCAGGAGCCCCTTGAGCTTCGCGCGCGTCGGCGGCGCCGGCGGCGCGGCTCCTCCTGCCTTGGGCGCGTCCGCCCGTCTCGAGCACGCGCAGGAGCTTGGCCTGGTTACCCCGTCGGCGTCGCTGCGGTTACGGCTCCCGCGATCGGTGACGACGAAAGCTTCGCCCGTGAAGCTCACGCGCGCGTGGTGCCGCGACACGCGCGCGTCGGGTGCGCCTCGAAGACGGGGTGCTGGCGCCCGAGCTCCACCGAGCCGCCGTCGCGCAGGATCATCGAGGACGCTGGGCGGCCGGCCGCGAAGACGAGGACGAGCCCCGGCGCGCCTGCGCCGCCCGCGGGGATCACGATCGCCTGATCGCTTCGATCCTGCGTCTCGGAGTGACTGACCACCGGGGCATCATAACGGCCCTCTCCCGCCGGTCCTGGCGGCCTGGCACGCGCTCCGCCGTGTGCCGACTTCGTGTCCTCGGTCGACGTGGATCGCCGCATTTTGATGGATCGAGCGCGCCTGGTACACCGCGCCCGGTGTGTCAGCGCGGGCGCGATCTGGAGCGCCCCGAGGCTCGCAAAGCGGCTCGTTCAAGGGCGTTCCAGGGGGGAGCGGCGCCGGCGGGCCGCCTTTCGCGCCGACGTGAGATGGCCTGGCCGTTGCAGTACCTCCGAGCGCGCCCGCTGAGAGATTCAGCGCGGCACTTTAGCGAAAAGGACAGGACCATGACCATGACCACCTCGATCATGAACAAGCTCGCGTCTTCGATGGCTCTCTTCGCGCTCGGCAGCGTCTTGGGGCTGAGCGGCTGCATCGCCGATTCAGGCGTGGAGGACAGCGAGGCCGCGGAGAACGACACGGACCCGACGGAGGACGTCGATTCGGCGGAGCAGGCCGTTCTCGGGTGGGCGTGGACCTCGGAGGAGTACGCGCCGTTCGCCTGCGACGGCGGGGCGCTGGCGAAGCACTTCCACTGCAGCGGCAGCAACTGCGACAACATCAGCACCTACTGCGAGGGCCTCGGCGGTATCCCTGACTCGGTTTACACGACGACCTACTTCTCGGAGGAACAGCGTCCCATGGAATGCGACACGGGCTACTGGGTCACGGGGATGGCGTGCAGCGGGAGCTACTGCGATAATATCTCGCTCACCTGCACGCGCATGGCGAACTTCGGCCAGCACAATTGTATCTGGACTGGCTGGGTGTCCGAGGAGAACGGCGGAGACCTCTGGTTCCCCGCCGGATATTATATGCGGGGCGCGAGGTGCAACGGGGGCTACTGCGACAACATGAGCTTCGAGATCTGCCAACTTTAGTCCTGCGATCCCCGGCGTTCCCTTCGTCGTCGGCGTCTCTGCCGATTGCTGCCACGCAATCGGCAGGGCGCCGGGTAGCGGGACAGTCGAGGCGCGCCGATTTCGCCGGATCCCGATGGCCGCTCACGCCCCTTGAACGATCGCGCGGTAGTCTCGCCTGGCAGCATGCGCCATAGTGCGACGCGTGTCGCTCGACGCTGTCCTCCCCTCCCTTGCCGGCGATCCGCTCACCGACATCCTGCGGCTCACCCAGGCCACATCGGTCATGGCCGGAGGCATCGCCGCCGGTGGCCGCTGGGCCGTCCACTTCCCGCCGCCCGGCGAGATGAAGATCTCGGTCGTCGCCAAGGGCGGCTGCTGGTTCCGCCTGGACGGCCACAAGAAGGCGATCCGTGGTGAGCCGGGGGACGCGTTCCTCCTGCCCGGGAAAAGGGGGTTCCTCGTCGGCAGCGACCTCTCGGCCCCACCCCTGGACGTCATGTGCCTGCTGGCCCGGAGGCGCCACCTCTTCTCCACCCTCGGTGACGGCTCCGAGGTGCTGCTCCTCGCCGGCGGCGTGACCCTCGATCCGCGCCACGCCGACCTCGTGCAGGGCGCGCTTCCCCCTTTTCTGCACGTGCGCGCGACCGCACCCCAGGCAGCCCCCATCCGCTGGCTCATCGAGCAGCTGCTGGCGGAGCAGACCGCGCGCGGCGCGCCGGGCGCCTTCCTCTCGGCATCGATGCTGGCGCAGCTGCTGTTCGTCCAGATCCTGCGCGCCCACCTGGCCACGGCGCCACGCCTGCCCGCGGGCTGGCTGCGGGTCATCCGCGACGAGCGGCTGGCGGCGGCGCTGCGCCTCCTCCACGGCGAGCCGGCGCGCGACTGGAAGCTCGAGGAGCTGGCCCGCGCCGCGGCCATGTCGCGCACCACCTTCGCCGTGCGCTTCAAGGAGGCCGCAGGGATGGCGCCGCTCCAGTACCTCACGGCGTGGCGCATCCGGCTGGCGGAGCGGCGGCTGCGGGACGAGGCAGCGCCGATCTCGCAGATCGCCGCCTCGCTCGGCTACTCGTCGGAGAGCGCCTTCAGCCAGGCCTTCAAGCGTGTCACCGGCAAGCGGCCGCGGGACTACCGCAACGAAGCGCGCGGCTGAGGCTCGTCCGATCGTTTCGTACGCTCGCGACAGTCATCGGCACGCTTGCGCATGGTGCGTTCGACAGACCATCGCTATCGATGAGGACATGCGAACCGTGCTTGTCCTCGGCGGCACCGGGCTCACCGGCCGCCGCCTCGTCGAAGCGCTGCTCCAGGAAGGGTTCCTGGTCCGCTGCGCCGTGCGCAACCTCGACGCCGCCCGCGCCAGACTACCCGCCGCCGCCGAGCTCGTGCGCGGCGACATCGCCGATCGCGCCTCCATCGAGGGAGCGGTTCGCGGCTGCGAGGCCGTGTTCAACTGCGTGCACACGCTCTCGCCGCAGAAGGGCGCCGCGCCCGGCGAGACCTTCGTGGACACCGAGGTGCGCGGCCTGGAGAACGTGGTGGCAGCCTGCCGGATCCACGGCGTGCGGCGCGTGCTTTACGTGACCTTCCTGGGCATCACGCCCGACACGCGCTCGATCTGGGCGCGCGGTCGCTGGAAGGCCGAGCAGATGCTGCTCGGCAGCGGTCTCGACGTCACCATCCTCCGGCCGGGGCAGATCGTCGGGCGCGGCGGCTTCGGCTTCGACACCACGCTGGCCAACGCGCGGCGGCGCGTGGCGCTGATCCTGGGCAGCGGCCGGAGCCGGATGCAGAACATTGCGCTCGACGATCTCGTCCATTACCTCGTGCGCAGCCTCGACGAGCCGCGCACCTTCGGCCGGGCCTTCGACGTGGGCGGCGACGAGGCGTTCACCACCGACGAGATGGTCGACGTGGCGGCCCGCGTGCTCGGCCGGCGCCCGCCGTGGAAGCTGCACCTCCTGCCCTGGCTGCTGGCGCCGTTCGCCGGGCTCTTCGAGCGCCTGGCCGGCCTGCCCCGCGGCGCCTTCGCCGACCTGCTGCTGGGCCTGGACGCCGACCTCGTCGGCGATGTGGGGCCGATCCGCGCCATCATCCCGCTCACGCCCATGCCCTACGCGCAGGCCGTCGAACGGGCGCTCGCCGACTCGTAGGCTGGCCCCTCCTGAATAGAACCACGGATCACCCCGCGAAGTTCCAGGCCCGAGGCAGCTCCCCATCGCTCGTGGCGACTGCGATGGGCTATGGGCTATCTTCGCCCGCACGCTCAGCGCACCACAAGCGCCGCGCCGAAGCACGCCGTCGCGACCAGCATGGGCACGATCGGCGGCGGCGGAAACGCGCGGATGGCGATGGCCAGCAGCGCCAGCGACACCGCCGCGTTCAGCGCCACGACAGCAGGGAGCGCGGCGAGGGTGCGAATCGAGCAGCGGGCTGATCTCGGACGTCGAGGGGCGCCCCGGACTCCATACCCACTGGCTCTTCTTCTTCTCCGTCCCGTCCCTCGACGTCGCAGTCGACCGTGTGCGCAGGCACGGCGGAATCGTCATCGGGCCCATCGAGCTTCCGATCGGCGTGCGGGTCGTGGCATGTGACGACGCGCAGAGGGCGGCGTTCGGCCTCGTCGAGGCCATCGCCAAGGAGTATGAATATGATATCAATAGGCTCGCCGAGGCGCTCAAGGCGCGTGAGGCCAACAGCGGGCGGAAGGTCGTACGGATGCCACCGCGCGAGGTGGCGCTCGTTCGCAAAACCTCGTGACGAGGTGATTGGCGGTAGCTCCGCCCAACAAGGGCCTGCTGACGCGACAGAAGCCCAGATCGTCAGGCGGGCGCGCGTTGTGCGCGGAGACACCTGCACTTGTACGAGAGCAAGCCCATCGCAGCGCCGACGCACCTCCATGATCAGCCGTTGGCGGCGGGAGGGAACAATTGCGCCCCGAAGCCCCCGCCCTCCCCCTCCCTCGGCGGCCTCGGCGGCCTCGGCGGCGGGCTCGACGCCGCGGCTCGCTCGCTGGACAGTGCGGCAGGCTGGTTCTAGGATGGATGGCGTGAAGGCAGAGATCGAGACCCGCTTCGCCGCGAACCTCGAGCGCGTCCGACACCTCGTGGACGTGTACCAAGGCGCCGCGGCAGGGCCGGGACGCCGCCCGGTGGAGACGACCGACGTCCTGCGCGCGGCGGTCGTCTTCCTGCACGCGACGCTCGAAGACCTCCTCCGCAGCCTGCTGGAGTGGAAGCTCCCGCTGGCCGCCGCGCCACACCTCAAAGACGTACCGCTGGCGGGGAAGAAGCCACGATCGACCTTCACCCTGGACGATCTCGCGCCCTTTCGTGGCAGGAGCGTGGACGACCTCATTGCTCGCTCCGTCCTGGAGAATCTCGAACGATCGAACTTCAACGATCCGGGCGAGGTGGAAGGTGTCCTGGAGCGGATCGGACTGCCGAAGGTTCTGCTAGATCCCTACCGAGATAAGCTGGGTCCCATGATGAAGCGCCGGCACTGGATAGTTCACCGCGCCGACCGCAACACCGCGACGGGGCGCGGTCATCACGCCGCGCGCGCTCTCCAGCAGGAAACCGTCGAAGTGTGGAGCGAAGCGTTGGAGCAATTCGGCGCGGGTGTGCTGGCTCAACTGTAGGACGTCAGGAGGACGAGCATGGCGACGCGAGCAGAACTGGAGCAAGCCCTCACCACGATGCCCAACGTCGACGAAGCGAACGTCGTCGGAGAGCAGAGCCTCATCGCTACCGTGGTGTCCGGGTCGTTCCGCGATCAGAACGAGGCGCAGCGACAGGAAACGGTCTGGAGCTACCTGCGCCAGCAACTTGGGTCCGGTGCCCTGCAGAACATCGAGTTCATCTTCACGAATACTCCGGAGGAGAACGCCGCATAGGCATCGGCCGGCGTTCCGCCTCCTGAGCCGCCGAACCATGGCTTGCAGGCGGCGAGCACTCACCCCACCACCGGGAGCAGCCCGGCGCCGAGAGCGCAGTTCGCGGCGGCCGGCGGAGAGGTCCTCTCCTTGCCTGACGTCGAGGTTTCGAGGAGGTGCGCACCTTCCGCCGGTGCGCCCCGCTGACGGGGAAGTCACGGGTGTAGGGGCAGCTGGGGTGCTCGACCGATCAACCCCCATGGCCGCCGCTGCCCCCGGGCCTGTCGACGCGCCGCCAGGCCGTGCGACGCGACGGATCGCGACGTTCGGCGGGCAGGCGCAGTGTCAACGTGGGCCAGGTGGGACACCCCACCTCGGTCGTCATGAAGGGGTCCTCGCCGCTCAGCCCGAGCCGGGCCTTCCCCGCCCCCGCGTGCCCGGCGGCCGGGCCTTCTTCGCCACGGGCCGTGTTTCGCCTGCCTGGGTCGCGTAGGCACCGAGCTGCGCGACGAGGTGCTCGAAGACGAGGCGGACGCGGCGCACGGCGCGCAGATCCTCGTGCATGACGACCCAGGCGTCGAGGTGGAAGGCGAGCGCGGGCAGCACGCGCACGAGCGGCACCGGCCGCCGGCTGAGCGGGAGCTGGCACACCCCGATGCCGAGGCCGGCGCGCACCGCGGCGAGCTTCGCGATGTCGCTGTCGCTGCGGAACGCATAATCGCGCGGCCTGGTGACGAGCCCGGCGGCGGCGATCGCGTCGATGATGGCGCGGGAGGCGTCGGCGCCGATGAGGGCGTGGTCCGGCACGAGCCCAGCGAGCGACGTCGGGGCACCGCGCGCGGCGAGGTACGCCTGGGTGGCGAAGAGGCCGAGCTCGACGCGCCCGGCGCAGCGCCTCACCAGGCCGGCCTGCGTCGGCTCCGCCATCCGCACGGCGACATCGGCGTCGCGGCGCAGGAGATCCTCGTTGCGATTCGTGGCGACGAGCTCGATCTGAAGGCGCGGATGAGCGACGAGGAGCGCGGCGAGCATCGGGGGAAGCACCTCGGCGCCGACGACCTCGCTGCACGTGACGCGCACGGTGCCGCGGTCGGCCTCGGTGGGGCTCGACACGGCGCGCACGAGGGCGCGCGCGCTCGCGGCGATGGACTCGGCGTAGGGCAGCGTGGCGAGCGCGAGCTCGGTCGGCACCAGGCCGTTCGGCGCGCGGGTGAACAGCACGACGCCGAGCTGCGACTCGAGCTGCTCGATCTGGCGGCGCACGGTGGGCTGCGCGACATCGAGGGCACGCGCCGCGGCGGAGAGGCTACCGCTGCGCATGACGGCGAGGAAGGCACCGTAGAGGTCCCACGAGGGCTCGGCTGGGCTCATCAAAAGATGATGAGCGGATGGACACATTTGTACAATGTTCATGAGCACCCGCAGCGACCATGCTCTCCACGTCGCCGGCGCCCGCGCCGGTACGCACGACGAGGAGAACGACCATGACCGCCGCCGCGACGCTCCCTGCGCTCGACCTTGCTCCCTCTACCCGCCGCCCCGCGCCGCAGCCCACCCGCGAGGTCTCGGCGGGCGGGGCCAAGGGCATGCCGCGCGCGCTCCTGCGCCTCGAGGGCGCGCTCGTGCTCGGAGCAGCGCTGCTCGCCTACGCGCACCTGGGCGGCAGCTGGGGATGGTTCGCGGCGCTGTTCTTCCTGCCCGACCTGTCGATGCTCGGCTACCTTGCGGGCCCGCGGGTGGGCGCGGTGGCCTACAACGCGGGGCACAGCCATCTGGCTCCGGCGCTGCTCGCGGTCGCGTCGGTCGCGCTTGGCTCGCCGGCGCTGCTGCTCGGCGCGGCGATCTGGGTCGGGCACATCGGCTTCGATCGGATGCTGGGCTATGGGCTCAAGTACGGGACGGCGTTCGGCGACACGCACCTCGGCCGCGTGGGCTCGAAGCGCGCGGCGTGAGAGCATGTCTTCCAGCACGCGTTCGGCGTCGGGGTCGGCTCGCCGTCGCGCCCGTCCTCCGCGCCGCCGTGCAATCCGTCGCCGCCCTTGCCGCCGACGCTCGGGAGCCCGCGTTCGCACGGGTTCACCACGGCAGGCCCACTACAGGACGACACGGCGCCCCGCGCCCCGCGCCCGCACGGTCGCGATGACGATGCGGCCGGTCTGCTGGTCCGCAGGCATGCTGCGGACGCCGACGTAGACGGGCGGCTCGCCGGCGGCGACGAATGCTTTCAGCTCGGTTACGAGCGGGGCTGCCCAGCGGCTGGGCTGCACGGCCGCCGGTCCGTGGCGGACCTTGAACCGACGGCGGACGGATGACATGACATGCTGACGCGAGGCGTTGAAGACGGAGATACGCATGGAGAAGCGAACCATCGAGCAGCTCGAGGCGGCACTCGACGCTGTCAGCAAGGACCTGGCGCCCCGCGTCGAGGAGCTCGCTCAGAAGAGCACAAGCGGCGTCCTCACGCCTGAAGAGCACAGAGAGTACGCCGAGGTCGTCCGCTTGAACGACATGCTCAGCCTCCTCAAGCTGCAGGCAGAGGAGGTATGGACGCTGCGCGCGACCTCGTGAAGCTGCCGAGCGACACGCGAGAGCTGGTCCAGCGGCGCGCCCAGGGGCCTGTGAGTACTGCCGCCTTCCGCAGGACGCATCCATCTTGCCCCACCAGGTAGACCACATCATCGGAAGGCAACACCGTGGTTCGGATGATGTCGAGAACCTGTGTCTATGCTGCATCCGCTGCAACTTGAAGAAGGGGCCGAATATCGCGTCGATCGACCCCGAGGGCGCCTGCCGCGACGTCCGCCGTGCAGGCGTCCGCGCCGTGGTTCCCCGGCGCCCCGTCGGTCGCCCGCTCGCTTAGCGCATCTTCTCCGGGCTCCCCTTCCCTGCCGTTGCCCGCGACGATCGCGCTGTCCCGCACGATCGCCCGGGTCCCCGGGCTCAAGATCATCGCGATCGACGACTTGCCATCCGGCGCCGAGGCGTCCGCCGCCACGGCGCGCACGCCGAAGACCATGGAGGTCGCATCGTTCCCCGGGATGTCCCGCAGGTCGTCCCCCTCGACGATCCGCAGCGGGATCCCCGCGGGCGGCGCGATGACGGTCGGCTCGTCCGGCCCGCCGAACGACCACGTGTACGACCAGTCGCCGTCCTCACAGCGGCGGCCGCCCCAGAGGTCGACCCCGGAAGGCAGCGTGATCTCCTCCTTGAACGACCCGCCGCACGCGTACACGCGCCGGGTCGGCGGCTTGCCGTCGCCTCGTCCGTGCGCGGCGAGCCCGATCGCGTGTTGCAAGGTCTTCACCGGCGCGCCCTTCGTGCCAGGGTTCCCGTCGTCGCCTGACGACGCGCTGACGAACACCCCGCACCCATCCTTCGCCGGGGCTGCCGCAGGATCGCCGTCGCAGGGCGACACCGGCAGTACCGGCGGCTTCTCGCCGGGGAGCGGGTGGCACGTGAACGACCTCGCGCAGCTCTCGTCGTAGGAGCACCCGGACACGCCCGCGGCCCCCACGGCGCTCAACGCCAGGACCGCGATGGCACGAGCAACCCCGAGGCATCGATCCTGGAGCCGACGACGCACGAGCTCCCCTCCGCCTCGCCCCGCGCCCCGACGGAGCAGTCCTGCCTGCTCGCGGGCCGGCCACCGGGACGGCGCGGACGCCTCGGCGGACGGCACGGTCCCGCCGAGCGTCACGCAGACGTCCAGCGATGGCTCGACGACACCCATGCGCGAACGGTACGTACGCGAGCCGCACGGCGTCAACGGGGCCGAACGCGCCACGAACCGACGCTTCGATGAGAAAAGACGGCTTGATGCCGTAAGGTGTTGTCTGTCTCTGGTATCGGAGACCTGCGAGCGTGTCAGGGTGCCTCGCGCTCGTCCTCGCGGCCAGCCAAGCGCCCCCTCATCGACGCGCCCGCCGCGGCCTGGGGCGATTACCGCTCGTCCGCGCCCTCCCCCGGCTCGCCGTCTTCCGTTGCGTCTTCCTCCGACGCGTCGCCGTCCGCCGCGCCCTCCTCGGACGCGTCGCCTTCCGGCGCGCCCTCCTCCGCGGCGGCCTCGCCTTCCTCCTCACCATCTCCATCTCCGGTGGACGCGGCGCCGCGGGAGACGGGGAAGGGCGCATAGTCCTTCATCTTGTCGGTGCCGGCGTACGAGTACTCCGCGGCGGCGCGCAGCCTTCGCTCGGCGTGCGCGACGAGCGTGTACGCGGCGTCGCGGAGCTTGCGCGAGCGCTGCGCCTCGGGAGAGAGCGTCTTGTCGGCGAGCATGCGCGCGAGCAGCGGCGAGAGCTCGCGGAGGCGGGCCGCCACGTCGGGCGCAGGAGGGCCGACAGGGCGGCGCAGGAGGCCGCCGGGGCTTGTACAGGAGGGCCGACGGGCGGCACAGGCGGACCGGCGGGCTGCCGCTCCGCCGGGTCCCCCCGCTCCGCGATCACCTCACCGCCGTACGCGCCCAGCACGCCGCTGATGTCGCGGCCCGCGGCGCCTGGGCGGCCCTCCCTGACGGCCTGGACCGCAAGGTTCGTCAGTGACATCGAGCGAAGGTCACGAGGGGCGATGCCGCAAGCGGCACTCGCCAGTTGAGAGGATCACTTCCGAGGAGTATCATGGCATCGTATCAGCGAGTCACCGCAGTCCTGGGTTGAACATGATGGCCAGCAAAACGTCAGCCACACATGACCATGCTTCCCGAAGACCTGAACCCAAGCACGGCCTTTGATCAATCGCGCGCAGTGCTACGCGGTGCCGTCCATGCGGTGGATGTTCCCGAGGTGCGGAAGATGGTCACCATCATCTTGGCACTACAGCAGGCCGACGTGAGCATCTCCCGTGGCGGCTTCCTGGTGGATTTCGGATTCCGTCTGGGATCACTGTCGTATTGGCCAAAGCTCGCCGCGCCTACGCTGTACGCTTTGTGCCGCTCTCATCTTGGCTCACAGTCCGCGCGCTTCTCCTTGAACACCGAGCAGATCAGGCAGATCCGGATCGGGGAGAGCAAGTCCGACCGCTGGCTCTGGCTCTTCGAAGAGCCGCGACGCATCCTCGTGTTCTGCAGAGAGGCGACTCATGAGGTCCAACCCGAGAACCCAGGCCAGCTCGAACGGTGGGTGTCGGCGAGCAAGGTGTGGGCCGTGTTCGAGCAGCCCATGCCCTGCCCGCACTGTCGCGTCAGCGCGGCGCGTTTCCGTGCCGTGGAAAGAGCTCTCGTCTGCCAGGCATGTGGACTCTCGTGGGCCGTGGAGCGCAGCGTTCTCGAGGGCGCAGTCCTTGAGACAGGTAGCTGACTCGCCGCGGCTGACCGACGGTCCGCGCACCCTCGCGCTCTCCGCGGCGCACGGCATGCGCTACCTGCTCACCTGGAACCGCACGCACATCGTCAACGCCACGGCGCGCGCGCTTCGCTGCGATGCGTCACCGGTCACGGGCTCTCAGCAAGGCGGCGAGCGCGCGAACCTGTCTGCCATTGCCGACAGCGTGTCGTCGCTGGCCGTCACTCTCGTGTCGCGAGGTACAGACATCGCCTGTGTGGGTGGAGGTGCATCGAACGCTCGATGCACTCGAGAAGAAGAGCGTCAAGGTCTCATGCGTCCTGGCACGCGTTCTCTTCATACGGCGGACGCATCAACGCAAGAATGAACACGCGTAGAGTTGCGCGCGCAATTGCGTGCGCTATCACCCGTAAGTCCACCTTATCCGTCGATGGACGATCCCATCGTCGCGATGGAAATTTACAGGTGGATGTAACAAGTGAATGGCGGTAGGGCACTCGCAACTCCTACGCGCCTGTTCAACCGAGGCTCGTGCGTCCTCATCGCCGGGCGACGCGCGATCCCCCCACGAGGTGTGAACATGAAAGAACTCATCGCAGGTGCCCGATCCTCCCGAGCCGAAGCCCTCGCCCGAACGAAGACCTCGTGCTACGCCGCTTCGGCCCTCCTCCTCTCCGCCGCCATGGCCGGCTGCAGCGGCTCGCTCGATGAGGTGGATGTCGCTGGCGCGAGCCTGGAGGAAGGCCAGGCAGAGGGCGCGCTCGAGATCGGCGATGGCTCGGGGGACGACGCCGCCCTCGGCGGCGGTACCCCCGCCCCCGCGCTTGCGTGCGCGCCGCTTTGCAGCGGGAGCTGCACCCCCATCGATCTCGCGACCATCAACACCAACGGCGCAATTCAAATCGCGCTGACGGACCAGTACGTGTACTATGGCGGCGGCTATGGCTCCGAGGTCAGCGACGACGAGGTAGGCAGGGTCCCCAAGGCCGGCGGCGCGAAGAGCACCCTCATCGATCGGCTCACGTACGTGACCGAGGTTGTGGGAAGCGGCCCATACGCCTACTTCGCCGGCAGTGGTCGCGGCCTCGGGAGCAAATTGAACAGGGTGAACCCGGACGGCACCATCACCGCGCTGCCGATCACCGGCGGCTACCCGTCGGGGGTGGCGGTGGGCTCGACCCATATCTACTGGATTGGCAACAGCCAATACAACATCTACGCCCGGCCGCTCTCGGGCGGAACCCCTTCCCTGGTCGTCCCTGGCGGGGGCGGGTTGCGGACGTCGTTGTTCGAGGACGGCGATAGCCTGTACTATCGCGAGCTCGCCTCATCTGGCGTCATGAAGGCGCCCAAGTCTGGCGCCACAGCGCCGACCAGGTTCATACCTCGTCTGAGCTGGCATCTCGACTTCGACGAGGCCAACGCCTACTACGCCGCGAACGGGGTCTACAGAATGCCCAGGAGCGGCGGCGCCGCCGTCCAGCTCGCCACCGGAGGGACGAGGGTCGTCGTCGATGACGTGAGGATCTACTGGCTCGATGGAACGGCCCTCCGGGCGATGTGCAAGGACGGCACCGGAACCGAGGTCCTGGCGTCCACCGGCGAGCGTTACAACCTCGCCGTGGACAGCACGGGCGTCTACTGGGCTGGCGAGGGCAAGATCCGGAAGATCGCAAAGTAGCCCGCCTGCGGCGCTGTTTTGCACGGTAGCTACCTCGGAGACCGGGACGCCTCCTGAGAGGCAGTCCCGTCGTTCATGTCCCTCGTGGCGATCAGAGCCGGCCCTGCGCGAGCAGCTCGCGGGTGCGCTTCAGCGTCGACAGCAAGGCGCTCTTGTAGCCCTTGTCGCTGTTCATCAACTCCTGCTCGGCCTGCTCCTCGGGGCCGTTCGGCTCCTTGCCGCGCAGGCCGAGGTAGCAGTAGAAGCGGAGCTGGAGCGCGCCGGCGGCGTCCTCGAACAGCTCGTTGATGATCGCGCCCTCGCGGGGACCGGTGGCCTGGAAGAAGGTGACCTTGCTCTGCGGCTCGAACGTGACGATCTCGCGCAGGTCGTCGCCCGCGATCGTGGCTTCACGCACGATGTGAGAACCGCTCTCCTCGACGACGTCGCAACGGGTGCAGAGGCCGGGCGGGAGGAACTGGCGGGCGTCGCGGGCCTTGAGGACCAGGCCCTCCCATGCCTGCGCGCGGGTCAGCTCGGTCTCGCCTTCCGGGTTCACCGGGACGGTGGCGGTCGAATAGATCATGATGAGATTCCTCGTCGTGAGTGTTGATGTTCGCTCGGCCGTCAGGCCGAGGTCGCGACCTCGGCGGCGAAGTCGCGGTAGGAGCGATCGCTCCGGTTTGGTCAAGAGACACCCTGTAGGCTAGTGATTTACATTCGTGCCGATAGGCGTTATCCTGGAACAGGCCGTCTCACTGGTGGAACACATGGATCTGCTCGCTCTCGCCGATTTCAGCCTCGTCGCTCGACACGGAGGCTTCGGACGAGCCGCTCGCGCCGCGGGGCGCCCGAAGGCGACCCTGTCCCGCCGGGTCGCGGAGCTGGAGGCCGCCCTCGACCTGCGTCTCTTCGAGCGCGGGGTGCGCACACTGAAGCTCACCGAGGAAGGACGGGCGCTCTTCGAGCGAACGGGGGCATTGCTCACCGAGCTCGACGAGGCTGCGGCAGCGATCGCGTCGGGTGGGGACCGGCCGCGAGGCAAGCTACGAATCAGCGCGCCTCTGCTCTTCTCGCAGACCGCGATGGGCAAGCTCGCGGCCGGGTTCGCGCTGAAACATCCGGAGGTCCGGCTCGAGGTCACGACGGAAGATCGGACCGTCGACATGGTAGAGGAAGGTTATGACCTGGTGATCCGGGTCAACCCGGCTCCGGATGAAAGCCTTGTCGGACGGATCTTGATGCGCGATCGGCTGGTGGTCGTCGCGAGCCCGGGACTCGCTCGACCGGCGGGCGATCGTGCTGTTCCGGCTGTCGTCCGGGGGGCAGGCGACCGGACTGCAGCCTGGGATGTCATGGCGCCGGCTGGAAGATCACGCATCGTGGTCGATCCAGTCCTGCGCCTGTCGTCGCTCATCATGGTCCGCGATGCTGTCCGGGCGGGCGTCGGCGCCGGACGCCTCCCAGTCTCACTTGTAAGTCACGATCTGGCCGCTGGAACTCTGGTGCACTGGGGCGATGTGGACGGCCCAGACATCGTCCTGTGGACGCTCTATCCGTCCCGGCGGCTGCTGAGCGCTCGTGTATCCGCCTTCCTCGACCATTTGAAAGAAGCCTTTCCGACGGGAAAGCCTGACGAGCTGGCGGCCTTCATCGGGGCATGAGGCGGCCAACCCCGCCGGCTTCTGCGCCACGGCGCTTGCTCCCACGGCGATCCACGGCAGCGCCTCGCGCCACGGCGGGCCTCTCCTACGAGGGCGCCCGCGCCAGATCGAGTTGCCGGAGGGGGAGCACGGCACGGGCGAGGCGTCATGTGCGGCGGGCGGTCGGGACCTCGTAGGCGAACGAGCCGCGCTCATCGAGGTGGTAGGCATGGACGTCACGGTCGATCTTCCGCCCGCCGGCGCTCGTGAACATGCGCCGGGGAAAGACGCGCACGCGGGCCTGCGCGGCGCCGGGGAGCAGCTCGAAGCGGCCGGCGCTGAAGCCATGGAGGCGGGTCACGCCGCGGCCGCCGGGGCCGTCGTGCTCCTCGAGACCGAAGAGGGAGGCGCCCTGCAGGGCGTGACGCGCGTGGCCGCCGCCGTGGGCGGTCGAGGTGGCGGTGCCCTCGTGCATGTGGCCGAAGAAGTGGGCGGCGAAGCGACCGGCCGGGTCGACCTCCTGGCGGAACTCCTGGCGTGCCTGCGGGTGGAGCCAGTCGGGCGGGTGGTGGGTGAGCAGCAGGTTGATGTGGTGGCGCTCCAACCACTCGGGGGCGTACTCGTCGCAGACGACGTGGAGCTGGCGCGGGTCCACGGCGAGCCGCTCCTGGTAGTCGCCGCCGGTGAGCTGCAGGAAGGCCGAGTTGAGACCGATGACGCCGAGATCGAGGCCGTGGAGCGACAGCGAGTACGAGCTGTCGCCCGGCAGGACGCCGGCCTTCCGGCGGTCGCGCACGTGCCACCGGCATGAATTGACCCAAGCGGTGTAGTTCTCGAAGGCCTGCGCGAGGAAATCGAGGTAGGCGCGGCCGCTCTTCTCGTCGAGCACGTGGTCGCGCAGGCGCGGGCGTTCGTGCCACTGCGAGAGGGCGAGCACGTACGGATCGAGGTCGCTCCTGGGGCGGTCCAGGTCGTGGTTGCCGGGCACGGTGATCAGCCGCGGCTGCGAGCCGAGCTGGTCGAAGCGCCGCCACAGCCTGTCGAGGGTAGCGTCGAGCTTCTCGAACTCGTCGCGGCTGCCGCGCTGGGTCAGGTCCCCCGTGAACAGCACGAGGTCCCACGGGCCGCACAGGTCGTGCAAGCGCGCGAGGTCGTCGAACAGCGCGCCCATGACGTTCGGCCACAGCCAGCTCGTGCCGCCCATACCCTGGTGGAGGTCGGTGAGGTGCAGCCAGCCGAGCGAGGCGGGCCTCGCGGGCGTGGACGGCGCTGGCCGCGAGGCGCTCGGGTCGTTCTCGGGAGGGCGGGTCGAGCGCGACAGCTTGGCCGAGGCGTCGAGACCCGGAACGACCACGCCGGCGGTCGTGGCGTCGCGTCCGGAGGCCGGACGCGCGGGCTCCGGCGCGGGCGTCGCGGCAGCGGGCGTCGCGGCAGCGGGCGTCGCGGCAGCGGGCGTCGCGGCCGGGGGCTCTTCGAGCTCGCCCGCGTCCGAGTCCGCGGCTTCTCCGGCGAGCTGGGCTCCCTGCCAGAGCAGCACGTCGACGCCGTGCGGCGAGATCGTGTGTTCCTCGAGGAGCTTGCGGACGCGTGCGCTGTAGTCGAGGTACCCGGTCGGCTTGCCGAGCGCGATGGGCGAGCCGCCGTCGATCGCGGCGAGCCCCCGCGCCATCGTCGTGGTCACCGGCGGGAATCGCCTGGGATCCCGGGTGTGCAGGATCATCGACGGGAACAGCCAGCCGCCGCCCGGGAGGCTGCCCCCGCGGCGGAGCGCGGCCAGGTGCCCGGCGAGCCAGGCTTCGTCGGCTTGCCATAAAGAAGGCACCGCCGCGTTCACGCCGTCGAGCGCGGCGACCAGCAGGTTCGCGTTGTTGCCGACCAGGCCGGTGGCGAAGCGATTGTTCACGTCGCGGCCGTCGATGTGGTCGGCGTTGAAGAGCTGGAGCAGCCGCCGGAGGCCGGTCTCGTCGAGCTGCCCGAGGGAGCCCTCGATCAGCCCGCGCGCTCGCGCGAGCGCGCCCTCCCGCCGGGCGATGCGCTCCGGGTGCAGCTGGGCCCGCGTCTGGCGCAACACCTGTTGGCGATCGAGCATAGGCGGCCACTATACCCCGGCGCGCCCTTCAGCGGGCGCCCGTGCGTCACCTTCCGGGTCGTGCGCTGGCGGCAGGAGCGCGAGGGCCCTACACGGAGCCCGTCGAGTCCGGCGCCGTGAGCGGCACGGTGCCGCTCGTCCACGATCCGAAGCGCGATGCGAAGACGGGGCTGCTCGCCGCGGGCAAGCACAAGGCAAGCACAAGTGGAAAGGGAAGGGCTTTCGCTTCAAGCTCCGTTGCCGGTGCAGAACGTCTCATGGTATCGTCGAGCCCCCGCCGGGCTCAGCGGTCATGTTCTACCTATCCTCGCATCCGGCATACATTGGAGCCTGAACCTCGATGAGCGACGATCCCCAGCTAGCACACTGTACAGCACGAATCGGAACGGTCCTCCGGGGTAAATGGCGCATCGATTCGCTCATCGGTGTCGGCGGGATGGCTGCGGTTTACGAGGCGACACACAGGATTGGCCGGCGCTGCGCGATCAAGATCCTCCATCCGGAAACCGCGGTCTCCAAGGAGATTCGAGCCAGGTTCGAGCAGGAGGCGCTCGCGGTGAACCAGCTCGGTCACCCCGCAGCCGTCAATGTCATCGACATCGACACGAGCGAGGATGGCTCACCGTTCCTGGTGATGGAGTTGCTCGACGGCGAATCGCTCGGCAAGCGCGCCCACGGCTCCGGCGGCATCGAGGAGCGCGAGCTGCTCCGCATCGTCTCGACCGTCCTCGAAGTGCTCGATGTCGCGCACGGGCTCGGCATCGTTCATCGAGACATCAAACCTGACAATCTGTTCTTGACCTCTTCAGGCGGCGTCAAGGTCCTCGACTTCGGGATCGCTCGAATGAAACAGGGCGGCTCCAATGTTCGCACACGCACCGGCACGATGCTGGGGACCATACCTTACATGTCGCCCGAACAACTCGCTGGTGGCCAGATCGACGGGCGGGCCGACATCTTCGCCGTTGGCGCGACGATGTTTCGAATCCTGGCAAAGCGCCGTGTCCACGAGGGCTCCACGGAGAGCGAGCTCCTCATCAAGATGGCGACGCTGCCCGCGCCGGCCCTGCGCACCGTCGCCCCCTCTGTCAGCCCAGAGGTTTGCGCCATCGTCGATCGCGCTCTCGCCTTCGACCCATCGCGCCGCTATCCGACGGCCCGCGCCATGCGCGAGGACATCGAGCGAGCTCTGGGCGCCAACGCTACCCCTCACGCGCCAGCTTCAGTGTCGATCCGAGCGGACGTGTCGTCTCCAGTCAGCGTCGATGGCCCGACGATGGCTGCTCCTGCTCCCGGCCAGGCGATGCAGGCACCCATGGTCGTATCCGCGCCGCCTGATTCTACTGCAACCGGCCCACGATCGGGCTCGAGCTCTCCATTCTTGCTGATTGCGGTGATTGGCTCTTTTGCTGTGGCTGTCTGCCTCGCCGCTGTCTTCTTCGTTGTTCGTTCGCAAGGCTCCGCCGAAGACACTCGTGAGAGCGCGGACGATGAGACATCTCAAGAGGACAAGGCGGGCGGCAGTTCTCGCACGATGGCCACTTCTTCCAGTGCCAGCACGCCATCCTCGACCAATACCAGCACGCCGCCCTCGACCGCTGGGCCCGCATCGACGCGCGGGCCCGTCCCGAACGGCAAGTATCGCCTCCTCATGAAAGACGGCAAATATCCATTTTGCGTCACGTCGAAGTTGAAAAAAGCTTATCCAGTACGCACGAACGACGATGGCGTCAAGGTGTGCAACGGCACCCCCGAGGGGCCCATTCCGATTGACGAACTCAAAGCCTACCACCCCTCCGAGTTCCAATGGGAATAGCGCCGTGAGGAGCGGCGGCCTTATCTTGCACCGTACCGGCATGCCGAAGAGCACGCCGCCGCCCAGCTCCCCGATCGCCCGCCCTCGATGTCTCCGATCTCGCCTCCGCGCCGAGGCTGGAGGTTCCGGCGATGCGGACGGCGACCGGCGAGCTACGGCACCATGCACTGTGGCCATCCTTGTAGGCTGATGTCGGCGTACGGGACCAGAGCCACGAACATCGCGGAACTGCACAGCTTTTCCGTGCGGTGGGTGGCTCGAGCATGGTGTTCACTCGGACGGGGTGCGGTTCCTCCGCTCTCAGCACCTTTGCGCGTGTAGACTCCCCGGCATGCCAGGGATAACCCCACCCAACGGGCGCTCGAGCACCGACGACGTCACGGTGCCCATGCTCGGGAAGCAACGCGACGCATCTGTCGTTGAGCTCTCAAGCTCGGCGCTCGGGGAAGAGATCGAGACTGCGGCACGGCCGTGGTCGGACGACGCACCCACGTTGGTGCGCTCAGACAACACGGCGCCAGCGCTGATCGGGAGCTTGATCTCGGAGCGGTACCGCGTCCACGAGCTCATCGGGCAGGGCGGCATGGGGGCCGTGTACCGCGGCGAGCAGGTGCATCTCCGCAAGCAGGTCGCGATCAAGGTCCTCCAGCCGAGCGCCCGTAACCTCCCCCAGATCGTGGCGCGGTTCGAGCGCGAGGCGATCGCGGGGGCGCATATCCAGCACCCGAACGTGGTCTCGGCAAACGACTTCGGTCAGCTCGCGGATCGGTCGCATTTTCTCGTCCTCGAGTATGTCGAGGGCACCCCGCTCCAGGACGTGATCGCCTCGGCTCCGCTCCCCGCGCGCCGCGCGCTCCACATCGCGAGGCAGCTCGCGTCTGCTCTGGAGGCGGTGCACGCGAAGGGGATCGTCCACCGCGATGTGAAGCCGCAGAACATCCTCCTCGGCGCCCGTGATCAGGTGAAGCTCATCGATTTCGGCCTCGCCAAGGTGAACGTGGAGCTCCTGTCCACCGAGAGCCGCGAGGCCACGCGCAAAGGCCAGGACCTCACCGCTGCCGACCAGGTCCTCGGCACGCTCAGCTACCTCGCGCCGGAGGCCGTGCGCGGCATGGATGCCGTCGACGCTCGCGCCGATCTCTATGCGCTTGGAATCATCATGTACGAGATGCTGTCCGGGAGAGGCCCGTTCGACGCGAGCGACGGCCAGTCTTCCTTCCGGCAGCGGCTCCTCGAGGATGCGCCCCCGCTCCGCCAGCGTGCTCCGGGAGCAGGTATCCGCCCCGACGTGGAGGCGATCGTGATGCGGCTCGTCCAGCGAGACCCGATCCAGCGGTATCCGGCGGCCGCCCACGTGATCGCGGCCATCGACGGGGCCATTGCGGCGATGGAGGGCGCGCCGAGGCAGCTCGAGCCGACCGTCATGATGCACCCCGGCGCTCCGGGGCGCCAGACGAGCGCGACACCGCTCGCGTCCAGGTGGACCTCGCCGGCGATGCGGCCGTGGCTCATTGCGTCCATCGTCGTATCGCTCTTGCTCAGCGTCGCGCTCTTGATCGCCATCCTGCTCAGCTGACAAACCGCCGGTTCACACGTCCCACGCGATCTTCAGCTCCCTGAGGCCGCGGTGGATCGGGTTCACGATGTAGCTGAGCTCCTGGTCCGGCGCGAGCCGCAGCCCCGGCAGGCGCTGGAGCAGGAGCTCGAGGGCGACCCGCACCTCCAGCCGCGCGAGCGGCGCGCCGACGCAGAAGTGGATGCCGTGGCCAAAGGCGATGTGCCGCGTCACGTCCTGGCGGCGCAGGTCGAACCGGGCGGCGTCGTGGAAGTACGCCTCATCGTGGTTCGCCGAGGCGAACATCAGGGCGAGGGTCGCCCCCTTCGGCAGCTCGACCCCGCCGATCTCGACCGGCTCCGTCGTGGTGCGCATGAGGGCCTGCACCGACGTGTCCGCGCGCAGCGTCTCCTCGACCGCCCTCGGGATGTTCGCCAGGTCCTCGCGGACGAGGCGGAGCTGGTCGGGCAGGCTGAGGAGCCGGTAGACGCAGAGGCCCAGGAGGTTCGTGGTCGTCTCGTGGCCCGCGAGGACCAGGACCGCGCAGGCGTTGATGAGCTGCAGGAGCGGAACCCGCGGCTCCTCCTCCTGCGACGCCTTCACCAGGTCGCTGAGCAGGTCGTCGCGCGGCCGCGCGCGCCGCTCCTCGATGAGGCGTGTCCAGTAGCGCTCGGACTCCAGGAGGCGGCCCACGACCTCGCGCTGCTGCTCGGGGGTGAGCTGGAGCGCGACGAGCGCAATCCAGTCGTCCGCCCACTGCTTGAGCTGCGCGAGGTCGTCCTCCGGCGCGCCGAGGACGCTGAGGATCGTCCGCATGGGCAGGGGAAAGGCGAGGTCGCTCACGAGGTCGGCGGCGCCGCGCCCCGCGAACCGATCGATGAGGCTCGCGGCGATGGCGCGGACGCGCGCCTCGAGATCGGCGGTCTGCCGCGCCGCGAACGCCTTGTTGACCATGCGCCGGATCTGCGTATGAGAGGGCGGGTCGTTGTTGGTGAGCGAGCTCCGGGACAGGTAGCTCGCCCGCACCGCCTCCAGGGTCTCGGGCGTGCGGTCGAGCGGGACGTTCACCGACTGCGCGGACGAGAAGCGGGCCGGGTCCTTCAGCACGGCGATGACGTCGTCGTACCGGGTCACGTGCCACATCCTGCTCAAGGGGCTGTAGAAGACCGGCTCTTCCCGCCGCGCGCGAGCATAGAACGGGTACGGATCCTCGAGCTGCGCGCCATGAAACGGGTTGAACTCCTCGCCGAGGCGCGAGACCGGGCAGGTTCCTGCCGGCGTGGCGGGCGACGCGGTCGCGTCATCGGTCGGGTCGATTGCCATGATTGCGTCAGCTACGCCGCTCCTTCTGGTGAAGCCCGGTCAAAACGCCTGGGATTGCTTGGCGACTTCGCGCCGCCGTTGCTCGCCTTTCTCCGCGGCGATCTCCTCGTTCAACACCTTGCGGCGAGCAGGCTGGAAGTAGCGCAGGTACATGTTGTGAGGCGTTCGCTCGAGCTCGATCACGATGCCGTCTTTGCGCAGCCACGTCGCGAGGTTGGACTCGGGAGTGCGCGTGATCTTGGCGCGCCCGTACTTCGGCTCCAAAAGCTCGATTGTACGGTCCACCTTGCCTGCGTCGACCCACTCGCCAAAGTCGTATTCGGCCACCGCAAAGTCGCCGGCTCTCGTGTAGCCCACCCTTAGCGTGCTACTGTCCAGCAGCAGATCCTTACTGCCGTAGACGTCGTACCAGAACGAGTCGTCTTCCCGCTGCACGTTGCCACCATTTTTCACGATGGCAGGGCGCAGGGTCTCGCGATCGGCGCAGCTGAGGGCTACGTCGAAGAGCTTCGTTTCGGCTTGGCTCACACATTTTTCGCGTTCTGCCAGGAGAGCGAGCCATTGCTTGGCGCGCTCGTTGCCCAGCTCGGCTGCGCGCCCGGCGAGCTCTTTCGCCCGAGGAACGTCCGTCGGCAGGAATTTGCCTTCTGCGTGGACACGCGCCAGGTCGAAGAGAGCCAGCTTGTCATTTTGCGCCGCCGCGCGCGATAGCCAGCTGATCGCCTCTCGAGCGCGATCCGGATCCTTACCGTCGCTCATCAACGTGAGCGCGAGGTTACGCTGAGCGTCGGGCGAGCCCTGCTCGGCGGCCTTGCGGTACCAGCGCTGAGCCTGAGCTTTATCCGCCTCGACGCCTTCTCCGCGCTCGAGCACGAGGGCATATTTCGACTGACCCAAGACGCTGCCCCCCTCGGCTGCCCGACGGTACCAGGCTGCAGCCTTGACCAGGTCTTTGGTGACGACGCGGCCTTGGTAGTACATATCCCCCAGAACCTCCATCGCCTCAGCATTGTGCGCCGCGCTCGCTTGTTCGTAGTAGCGAAGCGCCTTCGTGAGATCCGCGGTAACGCCGATGCCGTATTCGTAAATGACACCTAGCAGCACGCTGGCGTCCCCATCGCCCGAAGCCGCGCGGGGCTCGAGCTGCGGCAGGGCTTCGCGAAACATGGCTTCACCCCGCGGCTTGTCCGCCAGCTCGCCCTGCGCGTTCGTGTAGTACAAGGAGCCAAGGAAGAAGTGCGCGAAGGGGTCGGCTTCAGCGTGCGCCTTCAGCCAAGCCAGGGCGTCCGCGGAGCCATTCGCGGCAGCGCGCTTCGCATGGGTGTAGGAGAGCACTGGCGATTTCGTCACGCCCACGCCCAATCGATAACGCTGCGAGAGCACCCATTGTCCCTCCGGGCTGACCGGCTCCTGCTCGACGGGCCCGTCGAAATTCGGGACCAGGGCAGGCGTGTCGGCTGGCTTGGTGGCCGTGCTGTGCTGCGTGACAGCGGCGCTCGGACTCGGCGCGGGAGGTCCCGCCGCAGCCCCACCTCCGCAGCCTGCGAGGCCGAAGACAACGAGCGAACCGGATAGCGCCTTCAGGCGCACGGACATACCACCGCGCGAAGAGGAACCCATCAGAAGCCTCCGGGCCGGCAGGCTAACACGAGCCGAGGGCGCGCAGGTAAGAGAAGGTGGCTACGCGGCGTCCCCGAGCGCCTTGCGGCGCTAGGCGGACTGGTCGATCGCCTGGAGCGTCTCGCGGAGCGCCTGGGCCTCGGCCCCCTCGAGGATCACGGACGCCGCGAGGGGCGTGGGCACGTGTTCGCGAAACTCCACGGGCTGGAAGGCGGCGATGGCGCCGGACGCGGTGTAGGCGAGATCCAGGCGCACGGCGGAAGTGTCCGGATCGCCCTCCGCGTCCAGGGCGAAGGGGAGCTTCGCGATGGCGGCGAAGTCCCGCCTCGCCAGGGCGGCGGTGAGGGCTTCGGCGGGGCAGGTGAAGTAGCGGAAGCCCTCCTCCACCTTTTCACGCGTGGGGGAGTAGACGAGCTCACTCAGGATCAGCCATTTGCGGCGGGTGGCGAAGCGGGGGTCGGCGCGCAGCGAGTCGGACAGATCTTTGATCTCCATGGGTCCGTTCATATCGCAAGCGAGCCCAGGAATCTCCTCTGGCGAGCAGGCTCCTTCTCCAACGCGCCCCCCTCGGACGACCCTTCAACACAAGCGCTGACCTGCGGCCCCTCGAAAGAGTTGGCCGCGATCGGACCCGGGGGAATCTACCCGGGTCCGATCACCGACGCCGTCGGCAACATCACCAGTTTTTGTGGAGGCGCCAGGAGTCGAACCTGCCCGATGTCGGGCAGACTCGTGCAGAACCGCACCAGCGACAGGTTCTCCTTGAAGACCTGCGGCAGGTAGGAGTGACCGGATCGCGAGCGCCTACCGGCGCCGACGCCGCAGAACGAGCGCAGAAGCGACCAGCCAGAGAGCGGCGGCGCGTCCGCCGTTCCCGGTGCTCGCGCCCGTCCGGCAAGCGCACGAGCCGTCTGGATCGGCGCCGGTCGCGCCGTCCCCACCCGAGCCACTGGCAGCTTGCGCGCTATCCCCGTTACCACCAGCGCCGGCGTTACCGGAGGGAGCGGCGCCGCCGCTACCCGAGCCAGCGGTGACGGTCGCTCCGCCGGTGCCTGCGGTGACCGAGCCGCCGCCGCCCGAGGTCGCGCCCCCGGCGCCGTCGCTGCCGCCGGCACCGCCTCCGCCGCCACCGTCGCCGCCACCCGGCATGGTGGGTCCGGTAAACCGCCACCAGTTGAACTTGAAGAGGTCGCCGTTGCCACCGACGAACTTCAGGAACAGGTCGTGTTTCCCGCTGCCCCCGGTGACCTCACAGGTCTTGGTGGTCCAGGCCGCCGCGCCCGAGACGTCACACGTCCCGAGCAGCGTGCCGGTCTCACTGTCGAGGTGGAGCTCGATCTTCGCGTTGCTGGCCGCGGACGATACCCGGGCCTCGAAGGTGGTCACGCCGTCCAGGAAATCGACGTCCTTCACCTTGATGTAGTCGCCATTGCTGATGGACGTGACGTTCATGCCGGCGCCGGTGTCGGTGCACACCTCGGTCTTGAGCCCGGACGAGAAGGCGATGGTCTCGGCCTCGACTTGCTTGAACGGGTCCAGCGTGGCGACGGCGGACGGTCCGTTCTTGGTCATCGAGATGCTCGGAATGCTGCCGTCGGCGCCGTACGTGAACTCCTCCACGCAGACCGAGCGCTTGAAGTCACCGCCGCCCGGCAATGCGTTGTTGTGATAGAAGAAGTACGAGTGACCCTTGTAGTCGACGACGCCGGCGTGATTGGTGAAGGTGCGGCCAGGGCCCATGATGTCGCCGCGGATGTTCCAGGGCCCGGTCGGGCTGTTGCTGGTCGCGTAGCTGATCTTCTCGCTCCCGGAGATGGCGGCGTAGACGAGGTAGTACAGCGACCCTCGCTTGTAGAACCACGGCCCCTCGGTGAAGCCGCTCAACGACACGTTGGTGATGCTCCCCGAGGTGCTGATCATGTCCGAGTTCAGCTTCACGTACCGGAGGGTGCCGTTCCCCCAGTACATGTAGGCCTGTCCATCGTCGTCGACGAACACCGTCGGGTCGATGTTGCCGGAGCCGTTCTGGGCCAGCTCCCTTCCGATCGGGTCCATGAACGGGCCTGCCACGTTGTCCGAGACGCCCACGCCGATCTTCGCGCCGGTGGCGTTGTTCAGCGGCACGTAGAGGTAGTACTTGCCGTTCCTGGCGACACCCTGCGGCGCCCACGCGTCGCCGGTCCCCCACCTGAAGGTCCTGTAGCTCGCGGGCGAGCCGTGGTCCGTCCAGTTGACCATGTCCGTGGTGGAGTACAACCTCCAGTCGTTCATGGTGTAGAAGTTGTTCACCGACACGTCCTCGTCGTGTGACGTGTAGAGGTACAACGTGCCTTCGTGCACCATGGGAGCGGGGTCGGCCGTGTAGAAAGTCTGCACGATCGGGTTGTCCGCCCGAGCGGGGGACGGAATCGCGGCGACGATGGCCGCCGCCACCGCCGACAGGGTCATGCTGCTTGCTCGGTACCACGTTGTGTTCAGGCGCACGTTGAATCCTCTCGCGAGCGGAATTGCTGGCGCCCCGCACCCCTGGTGCTGACTCGACGGAGGCGCCATGAGATGAGAGGACAGCCCGCGCAAAGGCACGCGCAGGGCGACCCCCCCAGGGCAAAGCACAAGTATACCCTTTCAAAATGTGAACGATCACATTCCTGGTGTCAAACCCAATCGACCGCCCGACGTCGCCGGTGTGAACGGTCACATTTTCGAGCTGCGATGGGGTGGTCGAGCGTGCCCTTCACCGGATGAGACGCCGGATGTCGAGGAGCATGAAGCTGATGGGGCCATGATCATGAGAGTCCGCATTGGCTTTGCCGGCGGCTCTGCGGGCGCAGCGAGCGGCGGCGGCGAGGTCCCGGCGCAGTCCCCTGCCAGAGGGGGCCGTTCCGCGTCCGGAGCGCGCGTCACCCCTCTCCCGCGAGCACCGCGGCGATCGCGACGCGCTCGCCGCGCGGCCGCCCGGCCGCGTCGGCGTGGGCCATGTCGAGCGCGGCCAGCACCGTCGAGAGCGTCGTCTGGTCCAGGACCGACGACGCCTCGATGGCCTGGAGGTCCTCTCCCACGAAGTTCTTCGGGCACGCGTCGATGACGGGCAGCGCGCGCGTCGCCAGCGCGGGCGCGAACCGGATCGGCAGGCCGTGCGTGCGGCAGATGAGCGGCCGCGCCGCGTAGACAGCGCACCTCCCCTCCCCGTCGAGCGCCGGGCACACGCCCGGGTCGCCCGCCCGCGCGCGCGCGGCGAGCGCCGCCCGGTCGGCCTCCGGGAGCGCCGCGAGCGCCTCGCGCAGGGCGTCGGCCTCGATCGACGTCACGGAGAACCGCCGCCGGCAGCAGTCGCTGCACCCGGTGCGGCAGGCCATCCGCGCGCCGTGGCGGGCGCTCGCGTTCGCGAAGAACGCGTCGACCTTGGCAAAGAGCTCACGGAGGCGCTCGCGCGGCGGAGGACTCATCCGCCGGGTTCTAGAACATCGATCACGTTGAAACCCGGAGAAATTTCACAGGGAGGCGGGGAGGCGGGGAGGAAGAAAAAATGAATTTCTCCCTCTTGCCATTTCTCGCTCCCCGCCTCCCCGCCTCCCTGTGAATTTCTGCTTTTTCTCGTGGTTTCAACCCGTTTGTCGCTCTAGCAGCGGTGCGTCCTCTGGCAGGCCCGGCTCGCGCGGCTCGCGCGGCTCGTCAGATGCCCGGCGCAGCAGGATGTTCTCTCCCAGCGCCCACATCTCGGCGCCCTCCCCGCGCACATCGAACAGGGCGCCCCAGGTGCCCGACGCCTCGCCCCGCCAGGTCCCGCCGCCATCGGTCGAGCGCAGGAGCGCCCCGTCCCGGCCGCACGCCCAGAGCGTCCCCTCCGCGTCCCCCCAGATGCTCCGGAGGCCGCCGGAGACCACGGCCAGCACGTCCCATGTCGCGCCGCCGTCCCGGGAGCGCAGCACGTCGCTGAGGGTCAGCCCGCCGACCGCGAAGAGCTCGTCGCCCCTGCCCCAGACCGCCTCCAGATCGCGCGTGCTGCCGCTCTCGACGGCCTCCCACGTGGCGCCGTCGTCGACCGTGCGGACGACGGCGCCGCCGCGGCCGACCGCCACGGCGAGCTGCGCCGGCCCTGCCCAGACGGCGCGGAGGCGCGGCTCGCGCGGGGCCTCCAGCTCGATCCACCGGAGTCCGTCCGCGCCGAGGCGGCAGACGACGCCATCGAGGATGGCGAACGCTCGCCCCGCCCCCTGTCCGTGCACCGACACGCCTCCAGGCCTGCCCGTCACTTGTACCCAGGAATCCCCGCCGTCCTCGGACCGGATCTGCGCCAAGCCCCCGCCGACAGCCAGGACCGTCTCGCCGCTGCCCCACACGGCGATCAGCGAGCCGGCGTCCTCCTCGGCGCTCCTCGCCCAGGTCTGGCCACCATCGCGGGTCTGCACGACGCTGCCGCCGTCGCCCACCAGCACGACGCGTCCAGGCCCCGCGACCCAGAGACCCCGGAGCTTCCCGCGGACAGGCACCTTCTTCCAGGGGCCCTCGAGCGGCGCGTCCCCTGCCTGGACTGGCACCTTGACGAAGCTCTTGCCGCCGTCGGTGGACCGGAAGGCGGGCCCGATCCCCACGCACCAGATCGCGCCCTGATCATCGCTCCACACGCCGTACCGGGGCTGTTTGGACAGGAGCGGAGGGCGCGTCCAGGTGCGGCCCTCGTCCTCGCTGACGGCCACGAGACCGCCGTCGCCCGCCGCGACGACCAGGCCGCCGGCGCCGAGCCATAGCCCGTGGAGGGCGCTCCCGCTCCCGGTGGGGCGCGATTCCCAGGACGCGCCCCCGTCCCGGCTGGTGTGGACACGGCCATCGCCGTCGCCCACGGCCACGAGCCCCCCGCGCGCGCAGAGCGCCCGCGGCGACCGGCCAGGGACCTTGTGGCGAGCCCACGCGCCTCCTCGCAGGACGGCGAGCTCACCTTCGAGCGCGAGCGCGAGGAAGCGCCCCTCGGCGTCGATCGCCGCGGCCTCCAGGCACAGCGTGTCGAGGCTCGGCCCCGCTTCCCAGGTCCGACCATGATCGCGGGACCGGAGCACCGTCCCGCCGATCCCCACCGCGATGGCCTCGCCGTCGTCCCGCAGGGCGACGCCGCGCAGGTCGGCCTCGGCGCTGGAGCTCACGTCGGACCAGCGCCGCCCTCCATCGAGCGAGGACAGCAGGGTCCCCCGCTGTCCGGCCGCGATCAGCGCCTGGCCGGCGCCCGCGACCGCCGTCAGGTCCTGGCGAACGGGCGTCTGCGCCCGCTGCCAGCGCTGGCCTCCGTCCTCCGAGCGCAGCACGTGCCCGCCGGAGCCCACGAGCACGAGCAGCTGGCCTCGCCCCCGGACGGCGCGGTGGACGAGGCTCATCGGGCGGCGCCGCGACGGGCCGAGGCGGCCGCGGCGCGCGGATCGTTGCGGCTCACGGGCTCGCGGGGTTCACCTCGGCCGGCGAGCGCGCAAGCGATCCGGCGCCGGAGCGCTCGTGTCAGGGCGCCGCGATCTTCCCCTTGACCCACCGTCCCGAGTCGGTGAGCTGGCCATCGGCCCAGGGGCCGCCCGCGCTCGCGCCGGGTCGTAGCGCGGCGCACGACTCGGCCTTGTCGACGATCGACCAGTTGAGCCAGCTGATCTTGTTGGTGCTCAGGAAGTTCAGCCAGGTCTGCGCCTCTCCGAGGTCGAGCGAGCCGTCCCCGCTCGCGCTGCAGGTGCCCCACTCGGTCACGAACAGCGGGAGGCCCGCGGCGAGCGCGTTGGTCGCCTTGGTGCGCAGCGCTCCCTTGTGCGTGGCGGCATAGAAGTGCAGCGTGTAGGCGATGTTCTCGTAGCGCGTGATCGGGTTCCCGGCGGCGATGTCCACGTCCTGCGACCAGGTCGGGGTCCCGACGATCACGAGGTTGTCGGAGCCGGCGCCGCGGATCTCCCCGATCACCTCCTCTGCATACGCCTTCACCTGAGGCCAGGTCTCGTTGTCGGGCTCGTTGTAGACCTCGAAGATCACGCCGGGCTCGTCGCCGTACTCCGTCGCCATCTCCCGGAAGAAGCGCTTCGCCGCTTCCTTGTGATCGTTCTGGACCGCGTCGTGATCGTGCCAGTCGATGATCACGTAGATGCCTCTGGCGATGGCGGCGTCGACGATGGCCTTGACCTTGCGCTTCTCCGCGTCCGGGTTGCGGAGGTAGCCGAGCCCCGCCCCGGCGCTGACGGTCATCGCGGCGCGGACGACGCTCACATCCCAGCCGTCCACGAGCGTGTTGACGGCGGACGCGTTGTAGAACTTCTCCCCCTCCCAGACGCTCCAGAACATGCTCATGCCCTTGAGCTGGAGCTCCGCCCCGTACTCGTCGACGACGCGGTTGCCCATCACCGTGAGGCGGCCGTGCTGCTCGACCGGCGTCCCCGTGACAGGGCCCGTCCCGGTCGAGGTCGTCGAGCTCACGGTGGTCGTGGTGGTCGTCGCGGCCGACGTCGACACGTCGGCGCCGCCCGCGCCGCCTGCGCCGCCTGCGCCGCCCGCGCCGCCTGCGCCGCCCGCGCCGCCTGCGCCGCCCGCGCCGCCTGCGCCGCCCGCGCCGCCGCTGCCGCCCGCGCCCGTCGTGGTCGTGGTCGTGGTCGTGCTCGTGGTCGTCACGGCCGAGGTCGATGCGTCACCGCCGCCCGCGCCGCCGGTGCCAGACGTCGTGGTCGTCACCGAAGATGTCGACACGTCACCGCCGCCGCTGCCTCCGGTGCCGCTCGTGGTCGATGCGACCGTCGAGGCATCGCCGCCGGCGCCGCTCGTGGTGGAGGCGACCGTCGACGCGTCGCCGCCGGTGCCGCTCGTGGTCGATGCATCACCGCCAGCACCACCAGCGCCGCCCACGCCGCTGCCGCTGCCGCTGCCGCCCACGCCGCCCTCACCACCCGTACCGCCGCCCGAGGACGCCGACGTCGAGCCGCTCGTCGTGGAGGACGCCGACGTCGATGACGCCGAGGCGCTCGTCGTGGAGGACGCCGATGTCGATGAAGCCGAGTCGCCGCCTCCAGATCCCGAATCCCCCACCGAGCCATCGCATGCGATCAGCATCATCGCCGGCAGCGCAAGATGCAGAAAGCCGCGCGTCCACCGCGGCCCGACAAACAACCCTGCGTTCACGTCGTGATTCATTGCATTCTCCAAGCAAGGCGCTCGCTCGACGGCCCTGGCATCGAGCAACGGGCGTCCAGTACGGGATCAGGAAAGCAAGTCAGCCGCGCAGATAGCAGGCCCGGCGCGAGGGGTGAAGGAGAAAGTCGGAGCTCCACCGAACAGCGCGCGCAGAGATGGCTTCACGCAAAGCGTCATCGTGACCGCCGCGCGAACACCACCTCGCGCGACGGTCAACGCGTGAGCACGCGGCACCTGCGACGAGCCTTCCGGCGCCCGCGCCGGGTAGTGCTGTCATTTGAACATGAAGGCGGGAAGGCGGGAAGAAAATCTCAATGATCTTCCCGCCTTACCGCCTTCATGTGAACCCTCTCTGGGCAAATGACAGCACCACCCCGCGCCGCGTCGGCCGTCGACGCGGAGAAGCCGCCGGTGTGCCCGAGCCTCGAGCCTCCGGCCGGGCCCCGCTCGAGCCTCCGCGCCGCATATATTCCTTGACGAGCATATACCCGATCGGGCATATTTACCTCGTGATGGTCGAGACGTTCGCGGCGCTCGCCGATCCGACACGCCTGCGCATCGTCGAGCTGCTCCGGGCCGGGCCCCGGCCGGTCGGCGAGATCAGCGACCGGCTTCCCCTGCCGCAGCCTCAGGTGTCGAAGCACCTGCGCGTGCTCAGGGACGCCGGCCTGGTCGACGTGCGGCCGCAGGCGCAGCAGCGCATCTACGGATTGCGCGCGGGGCCGCTGCGCGAGCTCAACGAGTGGATCGAGCGATTCCGGTGCATCTGGGACGCGCGCTTCGAGCAGCTCGACGACCTGCTGTCCGAGATGCAGCGCAACGAGGAGGAGGAGAAGAGGTGATGAGAGACGCTACGAATCTGGAGATCAGGTCGGACCGCGAGGTCGTCATCACGCGCACGTTCGCTGCGCCCCGTCGGCTCGTCTTCGAGGCGATGACGAAGCCAGAGCACGTGAAGCGCTGGTACGGCCTGAGAGTCCTCACGATGTCCGTTTGCGAGATCGACCTGCGCGTGGGCGGCAGGTGGCGCTACGTCCTGCGCGCGCCGGACGGGAGCGAGCACGGGTTCACGGGCGTTTACCGCGAGATCGCGCGACCGGAGCGGGTCGTCTGCACGGAGAACTACGAGCCGCTCGGGCCGGGCCACGAGATGGTCGTGACGGCGACGTACGACGAGCGCGACGGGAAGACGACGTTGACGAGCAGGATCGTCTATCAGTCGCAGGCAGATCGCGACGCGCACCTCCAGTCGGGCATGGAGGCCGGCATGCGCGAGACGTTCGAGCGGCTCGAGGAGCTGCTCCCCACCCTCTCGTGAGGGCCCGGCGACGCGCTCTTCTCGTCCCGCCGCTGCACGGATTCCAGCAACTCCTCGCCACCGCTGCTGCTCCAGCAGCAGCTCCGCCACCGCGCGAACTCCACTATCGCCTGACCACCGCATCCGTTATAGTGGACGAACCGTCCGCTCGATAGTTCGCGAGGGACGCCAACGGAAGGGAACTTTGCATGAAACAGCTGCTCAAGCTGCTCGCCCTCGTGCTCGCGCCGCTCTGCATCGCGCTGAGCGCCCAGGCTGCCGAAAAACCCAGCGAGATCCGCGTCGCCAACCCCGGCGTGGGCGTCGGCAACCGCCCGGCGGTGGGGGGCTCGGCCTGGTCGCTGCTCAGCCTGCGCAGCGCGCTCGAGAATGAGTTCAAGAGCGATGGCGTGCCGGTGCGCTGGAGCTTCCTGCGCGGCGCCGGACCCGCGGTGAACGAGACCTACGCCAACGGGCTGACCGATTTCTCGCTGCTCGGCGACCTGCCGTCGATCATCGGCCGCGCCGGCGGACTGAAGACGCGCATCCTCGCGAGCGGGCCGAAGACCAATCTGTACATCGCCGTGCCCTCGGACTCGCCGATCCAGAGCATCAAGGATCTCAAGGGGAAGCGCTTCGCGGTGTTCAAGGGCACCTGCCTGCAGCTCTCGGCGGCGCGCATCCTGGAGGCCAACGGGCTCAGCGAGCGCGACGTCCGCGCCATCAACATGGACAACGCAACCACGAAGGCAGCCCTGGCCACCAAGGACGTCGACGCCGCCATCGGCCTCAACGACCTGCTCGCCCAGCGCGATCAAGGCCTCGTGCGCATCATCTATTCGACCAAGGGCGACCCCCGCTACACCTGCAACAGCACCATCATCGGCTCGGACGACTTCATCCGAAAGTACCCCGAGGTCACCAAGCGCGTGGTGCGGCAGTACGTCCTGGCAGCCAGGTGGGTCGCGGATCAGGACAAGGACCTGAGCGAGGCGTACCGCGTCTGGTCGCGCTCCGGCGTCCCGTTCGCGTCCTTCAAGGAAGACTGGGCTGGCGAATCCCCGCGCGAGAAAGACAGCCCGCTCGTGGACGCGTACGTGGTCGCTCGCTACAAAGCGAGCATCGCGGACGCCAAGCGCCTGGGCTTGATCCGGTCGACGTTCGACTTCGAGCCCTGGGTCGACCGCAGCTTCCTCGAGCAAGTCCTGAGAGAAGAGAAGCTCGAAGGTTTCTGGAAGCCCCGCCCGGCGCCCTGACGCGGCCAGGAGCTCGAAACGAAGCTGCCGATGAGGCAGCCCGGGTTCCTGGTGCCCGCTGTCGTGCGCGGAGCTGACGGCGCCCGGCGGGCCTGATACACTGGCGCTCCGCCATGACGACCAACGACGAGCTCGTGGTGATCGTGCGCGAGCTGGACGTGGTGGTGGAGCGCGCCGGCGGGCTGTTCCTCGGCCGGCGCGATGCACTTCCAGCGTTCGCCGATTCGCCCGTGTTCCTTGGCAGGTTCGAGGATCGCGGCTGGTACGCGGCGCGAGCTCGACGTGATGTCGAGCTTCCGGCCGAGCTCGCGTTCGCGTCCGTCCGCTCCCTGTTCTCCGAGCTGCCCGAGCCGACGCTGCACATCCTGGGGATCGCGCTCGCTGGTGTCGAGTTCGCCGAGACCCACCGCCACTGCGGGCGCTGCGGGACGGCCACCGAACCGGGCGCGGCGGCTCCGGACGGGCACGAGCCGAGCGCCGGTGCGCAGACGCGGCGCTGCCCGAGCTGCGGGCTCAGCGCGCACCCGCGGATCGCGCCCGCCGTGATCGTGCTGGTGGAGCGCGAGGACCGCGTGCTCCTGGCGCGCAGCGCGCGGTTTCCGCCCGGTCGCTTCAGCGCGGTGGCTGGCTTCGTGGAGATCGGCGAGTCGCTCGAGCAAGCGGCGGCGCGCGAGGTCGGCGAGGAGGTCGGCGTTCAGATCCGAGGTCTGAAGTACTTCGGCAGCCAGCCGTGGCCGTTCGGTCGCTCGCTGATGATCGGCTTCTCGGCCACGTATGCCGGCGGCTCGCTCACGCCGGACGGCCACGAGATCGTCGAAGCCGACTGGTTCTCGCGCGACCGGCTGCCCGACCTTCCACCCAAGGTCAGCATCGCGCGCCGCCTGATCGACGCCTTCGTCGCGCGCGCGACGCCACGAGCTTGAGCGAGCAGCATCCACGTGGACGGCGGCGCGTCGCAGGTCGGCCAGCGCAGCGCCGACTCCGGCGTTGACTACTTCACGGCTTGCTCGTTCGCGTAGGGGTTGAACTCGTTCGTGTAGAGGCGGTTCAGGGCGATCTCGCCCGGCTTGAGCTCACCGCTCCTGACCATCCAGTCGATCCAGATCTGAAACTCGCGCTCCGCGATCAAGCCGCCCTTGCCGGCGACGCCGTAGCTGCGCCAGAACTTGATGACCGAGTCCTCCTCGTTGCGGCCGCGCTTCTTCATCAGCGCGATGCAGCGCTCCACCACCGTCTCGCGTGGGGTGTTCCGGGCCCACTCGATGGCCTTCGCGGTCGCCTCGACGAAGCGCCGCACGGTCTTCGGGTTCTCCTTGATGAAGCTGGTCTTCATCACGTAGCTGCCCGCGGTGAACTTGCCGTAAAGCTCGTAGTCCGAGAACAGCGAGCGAATGCCGCCGCGCTCGAGCGCGCGATCGCGGTAGATGTCGCCGAGCGTCGCCACGTCGACCTGCTTCTGGCGGAGCAGCTGCTCGCCGTTCACCGGGGGAACGACGAGCAGCGTGACGCGCCGGGCTTCCTCCGGCGTGATCTGGCCTCGCCACAGGAACTCCTTGACCATGAACTCGCTGTGAGCGCCGAGCGTGTTCATGGAGATCGACCTGTCCAGCAGATCCCGCGCGGTGCGCAGCGGGCTGTCTTCGAGCACGTAGGCGTGGCTCTGGCGCTTCTCGTCGACACCGTAGTAGCCCGCGACGGCGATGATGGGCGCCCTGGCCGCGACAAGCTTGATGATCGCCCCATTGAAGGCGCCGCCGAAGTCGGTGTCCCCGGTGACCACGGCCTGCACGCTCTGCGGTCCGCTCACCGTGCTGCTGACGAAATGCAGGCGGATCGGCGCGAGATAGCCGAGATCTTCCGCGAGCTCGATCGGCGCTACAGTGCCGTTGTTGCCCTGATAGCGCAGCTCGAGCGTCTCGAACTCGCCCTCGGGTCCACCGGCGGAGGCGCGCGAAGCGTCGGCGCGCGAGCAGCCGGCCGCGCCGCACAACGCCAGCAGGGCGAGCAGCAAGACCGCGGGCACTGCGGCGCGGAGCAGGCCGGGCCGGACGGGGTGCGAAGGAGCCATATCCGTTATAGTGGACAACCGTCCGTTAAAATGCAAGCATCCCTGGCGAGCATGTCCTCCAGTCCCCTACCCGCCTCTTTCCGCGTTGCCGTGCTCGACGACTACCAGCGCGTGGCGCGCTCGCTGGCGGCGTGGGACGCGCTGGGGCCGGGCGTCGAGGTCGAGTTCTTTCACGATCACGTGGCCGACGCGCGAGCGCTCGTGCACCGGCTCTCGGCGTTCGACGCCATCGTGGCGATGCGCGAGCGGACGCCGTTCCCGCGCGCGGTGCTCGCCGAGCTCCCCAGGCTGCGCTTGCTGGTCACCACCGGCGCGCGCAACGCCGCCATCGACGTGGCGGCCGCGCGCGAGCTCGGCGTCGTCGTGTCCGGCACCGGAGGTCTCCCCTATCCGACGGCCGAGCTCACCTGGGGCCTGCTGCTCGCGCTGGCGCGGAACATCCCGCGCGAAGATCGCGCGGTGCGCGCCGGCGAATGGCAGACCAGCCTGGGGCTCGGCCTGTCCGGCAAGACGCTCGGGCTGCTCGGACTCGGCCGCCTCGGGGCGCAGGTCGCCCGCGTCGCGCTCGCGTTCGGCATGCGCGTGACCGCCTACAGCCAGAACCTCACGCCCGAGCGCGCCGCCGAGCACGGCGCGACGCTCCTCCCGCTCGACGAGCTCCTCTCGGGCGCAGACGTGGTCAGCATCCACCTGGTGCTCTCCGAGAGGACACGCGGGCTGCTCGGCGCGCGCGAGCTCGGCCTGCTCAAGCCCGGCGCGCTGCTCGTGAACACCTCGCGCGGCCCGATCGTCGACGAGCGCGCGCTGATCGAGGCGCTCACGAGCGGTCGGCTCGCGGGCGCGGCCCTCGACGTGTTCGACGCCGAGCCGCTGCCCGCGGAGCACCCCCTGCGCCGGCTGCCGAACACCGTGATCACCCCGCACCTCGGCTACGTCACCGAGGAGACGTACCGCATCTTCTACGGCGACGCGCTCGAGGACATCGCCGCGTTCCGCGCGGGCCAGCCGGTGCGCGTGCTGTGATCCTCTGAACGCTGGCCCACGACGTGAAGCCCGGGCCCGGGCGAGGGTGGTGCTGTCATTTGCCCAGAGAGGGTTCACATGAAGGCGGTAAGGCGGGAAGATCATTGAGATTTTCTTCCCGCCTTACCGCCTTCATGTTCAAATGACAGCACTACCCGGGCGAGCGCAGCCGCGCTTGCCTGTTATGCAGCGCGAGCAGCGCCCGTACGCGCTCTACCTCGGCTCGAGGAGCGCCCGCGCCCCGCGCTCCGTCTCGAGCGCCGTGAGCCCGTGCTCCGCGCCGGCCCGCGCCACGGCCCGCCGGAACCTCCCACGCGCCTGCGCCTGCTCGACGCTGATGAGCACCAGGCACAGGATCGCCAGCACCGCGCTCGCTCCCTGGCTCGGCACCGACCACGCGAGGGCTCCCACCGCCACCGTCAGCAGCACGCTGCAAAGCACCATCGACTCGTTCAGCGCCTGCGCGCCGTCCGCCGCGGCGTGGGCCAGCGCCCGCGCCGCCGCCGGTGGGATCTCCCTCTCGGCGCCGCAATCCACCGCGGCCGCGCCCGCCGCCGGTCCGCTCGGAATCGGCGGGCTTCCCGCCGCCGGCGCCCCGCCGGCCAGGGGCCCCACCCCGCCGCGCCGGCTCTCCACGCCCGCATCCATCATCGTGCTGGGGCTTCGCGAGGACATACACCGCTCCTTGCTCCGCCGGGCGGAGCTCTTCTCACCATCGTCCATCAAACTGGGCCATCGACCTGGGCCCTCGAGCCGGCCCACCAGGCCCGGTCGTGCGCGCAGGCGCCGAGCCGCCCGCGCGCACCCTGCCGTCGAGCGCTCAGGACGCGCCCGCGGGCGCCTCCGGCCGGAGCAGCGGTGACGACGGCTGCCCCCGCGGCGCCGAGAACACGCTCGCCCTGGCCGCGGGCTCCTCCAGCGAGTCGATCGCCTCGGCCACCGTCGGGAACACCCGGCCGCCGGCGAGCTCGCGGAGGAGCCCCGCCTCTCGCAGCCGCTCCGTCACGGCGTCCGAGGCCCGCGACAAGAGGGCCCGCGTCCCCTGCTCGCGCAGCCGCGCGAGCAGGCCCCGGAGCGCCTGGATGCCCGTGCAGTCGATGAGCGGCACCCCCGCCAGGTCGAACACGAGGTGCCGCGGCAGCGGAGCCCCTTCGGCGAGCGACCTGAGCTCCGTGTGCGACGCGAAGAAGATCGGCCCCTCCACCCGCACCACCGCGACAGGCGGCGTCGGCCGGAGCGAGCGGCGCGCCGGCGGCTCGAGCAGCCGCGGCATCTCCGCCGGCTCGTCGGCGGGCGCCGTCACCAGCGACACGTCCACCCTCCGCTGCATGTGCGCGAAGTGGACCAGCGACAGCACGAGGCCCATCAGCACCCCGCCGACGAAGTCCGACACGACGATCGACGCGGCGGTCGCCACGAAAACGAACGCCTCGAACCGCGACACCCGCCACATGAACCGCGCCTGCTGCCAGTTGATCAGCCGGTAGCCGACCACGAGCAGGATGCCGGCGAGCCCCGCCAGCGGCAGCCGCTCCACGAACGGCCGCGCCAGGTAGAGGAGCCCCAGCAGCGTCACCGACTGCGTGAGCGCCGCGAGCCGCGTGGTCGCCCCGCACTGGAGCGCCGCCGACGACCGCACGATCGCGCCCGCCACCGGCATGCCGCCGATCATCGAGCTCACCACGTTGGCCACCCCTTGCGCCACGAGCTCCTGCTCGCTCGAGTGGCGCTTCGCGTTGCTCTGCGCGTCGATCGCCACCGCCGACAGCAGCGAGTCGATCGACGCGAGCAGCGCCAGCGCGATCGCCTCGGGCAAGATCGCGATGAGCTCCAGGCGGTGGAACTCCGGCAGCGCCGGCGCGGGGAACGACGCCGAGATCGGCCCGACCGACGCCGTGCCCACGCCGAGCGCGCCCACCGCCGCGATCGCCGCCACGAGCCCGATGAGCCCTCCGGGGAGCCGCCGGTGCAGCTTCGGCAAGAGCACCGTCGCCGCGATGACCAGCGCGCCGATGCCCACGGCGAACAGATCCACGTGCGCGAGCCAGCCCGTCCCCGGCAGCGACGAGACGAGCCTCATCTCCGCCGGCAGCCCGAGCAGCCGCGGCAGCTGCGAGTTGAAGACGAGCAGCCCGACCGCCGCCATGAAGCCGCCGATCACCGAGACGGGGATCATGTGGATGAGGCGCCCCACCCGCGCGGCCCCCATGATCACCTGCAGGACGCCGCAGAGGAACGTCGCGCATAAGAGCCCGTGCGGCCCGTGCCGCTGCAGGATCTCGAAGGTCAGCGGCACCAGCGCCACCTCGGGCCCCGTCACCTGCAGCCGCGATCCGCCGATCAGCGCCGCGATCACGCCGGTCACCGCGCCCGTGATCAGCCCGGCGCTCGCCGGTAGTCCGCACGCCAGCGCGAGCGCGAGGTTCAGCGGCAGCGCCACGAAGGCCACCGTCAGCCCGCTCAGCAGGTTGTCCACGAGGGTCCTCGGGGCGAGCATCTCCTTCCAGGAGATCACCGTGTCTGCCCAGATCGGGCCCCAGAAGCTCGGTCGGGGCGTTGTGCTCATGCCAGATGAGGTGGTCATTTCGATGCGCCGTGTTCACGCGACGTGCCAGGCCGCGCCTGGCCCGGTTTCCGCGCTCCGCGCGCCGTCCTCCCGCGCGGTGTCTGGATCCGCCGACACCCGCCTGAGGGGCTCCGCCGACACCGTCGGTGGGCTCCCACAGGGCCCGATCGGGAGCTCTCCTCCGGAAGATCCTGAAAACTCCGCAACTCGTGCGCCCGGGGGCGCGGGAGGCCATAGTCAGCCGCTCGCATGCGCCTCCTGACACGGCTCATCCTCTCTCATACGGCCCCGGTGCTCGTGATGCTGATCGCCCTCGGCGTCGTGCTCGTGTCGCTGGCGCGGATCACCGCGTCGCAGACCTTGCTGAGCGACGAGACCGAGGAGCTCCGCCGCGAGGCGGCGCTCCACCACGCCGCCTGGGCGGTGGGGCTCGCCATGCGGCGCGGCCAGGAGGCGTGCGTGCGCGGCGTCCCCTGGGAGGACGTGGCCCCGACCCTCCGGGATCGCATCGCCGCCCTGAAGGCGGAGATCGGCGACACCACCCTGCTCCCGCCCGGCCCGATGCTCCCGTCGATCGACGGCCACCTCCAGCTCGTGCAGCGCGCCCTGGACGACGACACGTGCGATCGCCTCACCGACCCCGACGTCCAGCGCGAGCGCGTGCGCCTCGACGAGCAGCTCACCGACGCGTGGGTCCTGCGCATCGGCGAGCTCCAGGCCCGCGCGCAGATCAGGGAGGAGGACGCCCGAATCGCCAGCGACTCGGCGCTGTCGAACGGCCTCGCCATCACGGTCGCCGCCTGCGTCGTCGCCGCCGTCCTCGCCCACCGGATCGCGCGCACCGTCACCGACCCCCTCGCGGCCATCGCCACCCAGGCCCAGCGCCTCGGCAAGGGCGATTTCGACGCGTCCCCCGAGGTGCGCGGCCCCGCCGAGGTGCGCGATCTCGCCCTCGAGATCGAGAACATGCGCAGGCGCCTCGCCGAGATCGAGACCCTCAAGCAGAGCTTCCTCGCCTCCGTCTCCCACGAGCTGCGCACCCCCCTCACGAAGATCCGCGAGGCGATCGCCCTGCTCGGCGATGGCGTCGGCGGCGGCGCGCTGAGCGAGCGCCAGGCCCGCATCCTCCACATCGCCCGCGTCGCCTGCGAGCGCGAGATCCGCATGGTGACCACGCTGCTCGACCTCTCCCGCTTCAGCGCCGGCTCGCCCATCCGCCTCCAGGACGGCTCCTCGATCGACGAGCTGATCCGCAGCGCCGTGCGCGAGGAGGAAGCGGAGGCGCTCGAGCGCGGGGTCACCATCCACATCGAGACGCCGGGCGCCGTCCCCCCGTGCAGCGTCGACGTGGCCCTCATCGAGCGCGCCGTCGCCAACCTCGTGCGCAACGCCACCTCCGTCTCGAAGCCCGGCCAGCAGGTGCTCGTGCGGCGCGAGCTCGTCCAGGCGGGCGCCGGCGGCCGCCCGGGCGGCCGGGTGCTGATCAGCGTCACCGATCAGGGCCCCGGCGTGCCCGCGGAGATCCGCCAGTCGCTCTTCGAGGAGTTCAAGACGCAGCCGGTCGCGAACTCCCCGAAGCGCGTCGGCATCGGCCTCGGCCTGGCCCTGTCCCGCCGGATCGCCCGCGCCCACGGCGGCGACCTGGAGCTCGACGAGCACGCCCAGAGCGGCGCAGCCGGTGGCGACGGCGCAGCCGGCGGCGGCGGCGGCGGCGATCGCGCCACGGGGGCCACCTTCCGCCTGTGGCTGCCGCTCTCGACGGAGCGGCCTTCCGAGCACGTCGCCGCTGCGCTACACCCCTCTGCCGCCCTCTCATGAGCTCCGCCAGAAAGCCCCACGTGGTCATCGTCGACGACGAGCCGCACCTCTGCGAGCTGCTCGCCTTGCGCCTCGAGCACCACGGCTACCGGGTCACCACCGAGCTGACCGGCAGCGGGGGTATCGCCGTCCTCTCCCGCGAGCGCGTCGACGCGATGATCGTCGACCTCCGCCTCGACGACTGCGACGGGCTCGACGTGCTGACCGAGGTGCAGAAGCGCTCTCCCGACGTGCCCGTCGTCATCCTCACGGCCCACGGCACCATCGAGACGGCCGTCGAGGCGATGCGGCGCGGCGCCTACGGCTTCCTCACGAAGCCCTTCCACGACCTCGACCTCTTGCAGAAGCTCGCGCACGCCGTCGAGAGCAGCAATCTCCGCCGCGAGGTGGCCGGCCTCCGCCGCATCATCGGCGCCCAGAGCGACGAGCTGCGCCTGCTCGGGACGAGCGACCGCATCGCCGCCGTCCGCGAGATCATCGCCCGGGTGGCGCCCACCGACGCCAACGTCCTCCTGCTCGGCGAGTCCGGCACCGGCAAGGAGCTGGCGGCCCGCTCGCTCCACGGCCTCTCCCAGCGCCGCGGCAAGCCGTTCGTCGCCATCAACTGCAGCGCCCTGCCCGCCGAGCTCCTGGAGAGCGAGCTGTTCGGCCACGTGCGCGGCGCCTTCACCGGCGCCGCGCGCGACAAGGAGGGCCTCTTCGCCTCGGCCAACGGCGGCACCCTCCTCCTCGACGAGATCGGCGACGCGCCCCCCGCGGTCCAGGTGAAGCTCCTCCGCGTGCTCCAGGAGCGCCGCATCACCCGCGTCGGCTCCCTGACCGAGGAGGACGTCGACGTGCGCCTGGTGGCCGCGACCAACCGCGACCTCCGCGCCGAGGTCCGCGACGGCCGGTTCCGCGAGGATCTCTTCTACCGCCTGCACGTCGTCCCCATCGTCATGCCGCCCCTCCGAGAGCGCGTGGAGGACATCCCCCTGCTCTGCGAGGTCTTCCTCGCCCGCGCAGCCGCCCGCCACGGCCTGTCCGAGCCCCAGATCACCCCCGAGGCCTTGCGCGTGCTCCTCGCGCACCCCTGGCCCGGCAACGTCCGGGAGCTCGCCAACGTCATGGAGGGCGCCGTCCTGCTCAGCCGCGGCCAGCGCCTGCAGCCGCAGGACCTGAGCGCCCTGCTCGTGCCGCCGACCCGCAAGCTGGACAACTGGTCGAGCGCCGCGGAGCCCGAGGACGCCGAGCCGCCCGCGACCGCCGAGGCCGCGGGCGGGGCCATGTCGGTCGCGTTCGGCGACCCTGGCGCGGAGCTCCCCTCGCTCAAGGAGGCGCGCGACGCCTTCGAGCGCGCCTACCTCGTCGAGGTCCTCCGCCGCGCCAGCGGCAACGTCAGCGCCGCCGCGAAGCTCTCCGGCAGGAACCGGACCGATTTTTACGATCTCCTCCGCAAGCACGGCCTCTCGTCCGCCAGCTTCAAGGAGTGACGCCGCCCGCCGTCGGCGCGGCGACCGGCCGGAGGGGCCTTCCGCGGCGAGGGCGCTCCGAACGAGGGAGTCGTCACGAAGGTGGATAGTTCCATCTGTGCGGTGTGTTGATGTCGTAGGATTCACGTCCGACCTGCCTGGGGCCAGCCGGAATTTTCGTCCCATCGGGGGTTCGTCGCCTATTTTGGTGCGGAGGCGGGCTGTCGCGCCGCCGGTCAGCGCGCGAGATCCATCGCCAGACCGATGACCATCAACCGAGGGAGGGACGATCATGGGTGACGCCCGAGACGAGGCCAGCGCAGAGGCGAGATCGGATGTGGAAGGGGCGCACGTCGAGCAGTCGGCCACAGGGCCGCAGGGCCCCTGTGCCGATGTCGGCGGCGAGGGTGGCAGGCCAGGCAAGAAAACAACCTCTACCACGGCCGACACCGTGGCCATCATCAAGGCCGCGATGGCCGACCCTCTGCTCCGGGGCATACCCATCCACTGGCAAGATGGCTGGGAAGAGAGAGCCAATGATGAGGGTCCGCTCGTACCCCGCGGCCTGGTGCTCCATCACACCGGCACGGTGGACCCAGACAAGACCAAGGATTACCCGACGTTGAACGTCATCATCAACGGGTGGGGCGAATTACCCGGCCCTCTGGCCAACTTTGGCCTCGGTCGCTTCGGGGACATCTACGTCATCGCCGCTGGCTGCGCGACGCACGCGGGGTGGACCCACGGCTTCAACGGCCTCGAGGGAAACGACAGCGTGTGGGGGATCGAGGCCGAGAACGATGGGGAAGAGGAGGTGTGGAAGCCCTTCGTCCAGTCGTATGTTTACCCTCGGCTCGCGGCCGCCATCGCTCGCGCCACCGGGTTCGAGGCCGACATGATCTGCTCACATAAAGAGTGGCGACCAGAGCCGATCACGAGGGGCGGCAAGACGCAGAAGGCCAAGGACGATCCCAAGGACATCGCCGACAACATGAACGGGTTCCGCAGCCTGGTCCGCGAGCTGCTCCTGAACGGACCGCAACCCCGGCCGATCAAGTCCATGATCGCTCCCTCGGACTATGGCGATGGCACGAGCTGGACAAATGGCTTTGGGTTCTTCGACGGGTCGCCGTTCGTGTACCTGAAAGGGGGTGGTTCGGGCGCCTTCGTCTACAGGTTCGACCTCCCCGACTACGAGGTGGAGGACAGCCAGGCCAGCGTCATCGCGACCCTGGCCTCCGCCGACGTCGCCGCGGGATCCGACGTCTCGTTGTTCGTGAACGGCGTCCTTCACGGCACCCAGCAGGTCCAGGCGTCCGATCCTGGTTCCGGGGGCGTGCAGTACCAGTGGCTGCTCCCCGAGTCCGCGTTCAATCCGAACAGCACCAACGTGATCGAGTTCAGGGTCCTCGCGGATGCCCAGCTCCGCAACGGGCTGTCCATCTTCAACAGAGTCATTGCGCCCATCGCGGGAAGCGAGATCCGGGTCAGCATCCCCTTCGAGCAGCTGCTTCCCACCCAGCCGACCTACGACGCTGCCTTCCTCTCCCAGAGCGTCCCCGCCTTGATGATCGCCGGCGGCACGTACGCCGTCTCCGTGACGATGCGCAACATCGGAGACCAGGTGTGGAGGCCGGGCCGGATCCGGCTGCGATCGGAGCAGCCGGCCGACAATCTGACCTGGGGGTTGAACCGGGTCGATCTGCCCGACGGAGCCAGCGTGGATCCGCAGTCGGACGTCACCTTCCACTTCGACGTCGTCGCCCCGCAGACGCTCGGAGAGCAGCTATTTCGGTGGGGCATGATTCGAGAGGGGGTCAGGCCCTTCGGGCAGAGGAACGCCGCTGTCAACGTCATGGTGGCCAAGGACGCCCTGTTCGTGCGCCAGAGCGTACCGGCCACGATCGTGGCGGGGACGACCCAGCCTGCCTCGATCACGTTCCGCAACATCGGGACGGTCCCCTGGACCCGCGGCGCATCGTTTCGTCTGGGCAGCCAGGGCCCTGCCGACAACACCCTCTGGGGAACGCACCGGGTCGAGCTGCCCCACGACGTGCCCCCCGGCGCCGAGGTGACCTTCCAGTTCTCGATCAAGGCACCGCTGACCGCCGGAAAGCACAACTTCCAGTGGCAGGTCCTTCGGGAGCTCGTGTCGTGGCTCGGCCAGCCCTCTCCGGCCTTCGAGGTGCGTGTGATGCCCGCGCTGACCAAGGCCGCGACGTTCGTCTCGCAGTGCGTCGCCAGCCCCATCCCCCCCGGGGCCGTGCAGGTGGTCGCGGTCACGATGCGAAACGTCGGCACCGAGACCTGGACGGCGGGCGCTCAATTCAAGCTCGGTTCGCAGAACCCCACCGACAACGCCCGCTGGGGCACGAGCCGGGTTCCCGTGCCCAGGGACGTGCCCCCCAACGCCGAGGTGACCTTCACCTTCGGAATAGCCGCCCGGGACGCGGTGGGGACCTGGAACTTCCAGTGGCAGATGCTGCAGGAGGGCTCCGCGTGGTTCGGGCAGCTCACGCCCAACGTCGAGGTGAACATCGCGCCTCTGCAAGCGCCGCTCCTGGATCTGTGCTTCTTGAAGACCACGAACGTCGCCCAGGGCAAGGTCGAGGTCTTCACCGCGACCAGCAGCTCGGGCCACGCTGCGGGGCTGTCGTCGGTGACCCGCTTCAGCTCAGCCGACGCCGGCGACGGCTGGTTCGGTATGCACCGCAACGGCAACATCTACTTCGTCAAGACCAGGAACACGGCGTCGGGAAAGGTGGAGGTGTTCACCGCCACCCGCAGCTCTGGATACATGGAGGGGCTCTCGGCCGTCACCCGCTTCGATGTGAGCGACGGGGCGAACGGCCGGTTCGGGATGCTGCCCAACGGAGACCTCTATTTCGTGAAGGAGAGGAACACCGGGACGGGCACGATCGAGGCGTTCACCGCCCTCGGCCCCACCTGCTCGACGGGCCTGTCGACCCGCACCAGGTTTGCGGCCGCCGAGGCCGGCAATGGTGTGTTCGGCATGCTCCAGACCAGCGATGTCTACTTCGTGAAGACCAGGAACACCGGCTCGGGAAAGGTGGAGGTGTTGACCGCCACCAGCGCGTCTGGGTACACGGCGGGGGTCCACGCTGTCACTCGGTTTGCTGCCGGGGACGCGGACAACGGCGCCTTTGGCGTGCTGGCCAACGGGGATGTCTACTTCGTGAAGACCAGGAACACGGCGTCCGGGAAGATCGAGGTCTTCACCGCTACCCGAGCGTCGAACTATGCATCCGGCCTGTCTGTCGCCAGCCGCTTCGGGAGCGGTGATGGAGTCAACGGCGTCTGGGGGGTGGTATAGGGCCTGGGTTTCCTGGGCCAGCATCCGCAGCGCGATTCAACGGCAATGCACAGGAGGTTTCCTTGATCAACGCGACGAAGCACAAGCCTCTCGCAACGACCATCACCGGCTCTCTACCGCGGCCGTCATGGTATGTCTCCGGCCTCGCGGGCCGGAGGTTCTCGACGGCCATGGCCGATCTCGTGTTCAGGGAGCAGTACACCGACGCGGTCGCCGTCCACATCACCGATCAGATGCGGGCAGGCCTCGACATCCTGACCGACGGCGACGCCCGCTTCGACATGGATGTCGGGGGCCGCTCCTGGTTCAGCTATCTGGCCGAGCGCATGGAGGGCATGGCAGATCCAGGCCTCCGGCCCCAGCCCTGGACGTCGCCGAGGGAGCGGGCCGCGGGCGATATCCTCCACGAGGTGATGGAGGCCCGCCTCCCCTTCTTCGTGCGCGGCCCGGTCGGCCGGGGAGGGCTGGAGTACGCGCGCGTCTGGAAGGCGGCGCAGCGCCTGACGAGCCGGCCCATGAAGTTCGGCACCTGCTGCGGCCAGCTCCTGGAGGTCGTCGTCCTCAACCAGCACTACGCGAACCGCCGTGAGCTCCTCTTCGCCATCGCCGACAGCCTCAATCAGGAGCTGCACGAGGTCGCCGACGCCGGGTGTCCCGTTGTCCAGCTCGAGGAGCCTCTGCTCCATTACGTCGCCGGACAGGACAAGGGGGCGGAGCTGACCACGGGGCTTTACATCGACGCTTTCAACCGCGAGGTCGCCGGGCTGCGCGCCAAGACCGAGGTCTGGGTGCACACCTGCTGGGGCAACCCGGCGGCGCAGCGGGTGGAGGTCGCGACGAGCGGCTACGAGAGCTCGCTGGAGCTGCTCGACCGGCTCGACGTCGACGTCATCACCTTCGAGGCCGCGAGCGACGGCGGCGCGGCGCTCCCGGCGATCGGCAAGGCCATCGGCAAGGACAAGAAGGTCTGCATCGGGGTCGTGCACCACCGCAGCCTCGAGGTGGAGACGCCCGAGCAGGTCGCGGCGCTCATCCGCAAGGCGCTCCGGTTCATCGAGCCGGAGCGGCTGATCCTCAGCAGCGATTGCGGCTTCGGTCGGCAGGGCATGAGCCGGATGCACGCGTTCCACAAGATGGTGTCCCTCGTGCGCGGGGCGAACATCGTCCGCCGCGAGCTCGGCCTCGACCCGGCGCCGTGCCTCGCGGCGGAGCAGCGCTATTCGATGCTCGTGTAGCGCGTGGGGGCGGGCCCTTCGAGAAAGTCCTTCGCGTCTGTGTAGACATCCGGTCGCCAATGGGCCGGCTACAGTCTCCAACGCCGCGCCGATGTCGCGGCGAGGAACCACAGACAGTAAGGAATCTAACATGACACAGAAGGCCACCACCTACAACCACGGCGTTCCGTGGGAAGACGGCTTCGGCGTCACCCAGGGTTACTGCGTCAACGGCACCATCTACATCTCGGGGCAGTTTTCCCACGACATGCAGGGCGCGTTCGTCGGCGAGGGCGACTTCGAGGCACAGGCCCGGAAGACGCTGGAGAACCTTGATCGGGTGCTGGCGGGATTCAACGTGACGAAGTCCAACATCGCCGAGATGATCATCTATCTCACGAACCCGAGCGAGCATTTCGAGCGGTGCGTCGGTATCTTCAAGGAATATGTGGGGCAGCATCGTCCAGCGGGCACGCTCATCGGCGTTTCGGGTCTGGCGTTCCCGCACCAGCTGATCGAGATCCGCGCCGTCGCGCACACCAGCTGACGCCGTCACGGCGGGCGACGCTTGAGGGCGCCGGGGTCGATCCCGCGCTGGTCGAGGACCCCTCCACCCGCGGTGCCCTCGACATCGTGATCCGCGCCTGGACGCCCCGTTGAGGGAATGATCGTCCGCCTACGAAGCTGCGGCCCACTCGAGCAGCACACGGCGGACGCGCTCGAGATGGTCAGTCTCGCGCACGATCTCCTGGTATCCCGGCAACGCGCCGACCCACTCCCGCATGCGCACGTTCGGCGCGTCGGTGAGGTACATCGTGGGAAGCCCCATGAGCGCGGGGCCATCCATGCCCGCGGTCGTGACGCCGAGCTGGCCGACGAGGCCGTGCGCTCGCTTCAGGTGCTCGAAGAACTGCAGCTGCGCCCGGCGCATGTCGAGCTGTCGAAAGGTGGGGTCCTTCCAGAAGAGGGTCATGTCGACCGCGCCCTCGGGGACCTGGCCGTCTAGCAGGGCGTCGCCGGTCAACACAGGCACGAGCCCGGTGCGTCGAACGAGGTTCGCCAGCTCCAGAAGCTCGGCGAGCGTCGTGTTCCGGTGCGGGTGGTGGAGCCCCTCGCGGATCCAGAGCAGCACCTTCCGCCGACATGGCTCTCCCGCCGGCGGTTCAGCGAGCCTGCGATCGACCCAGCCGGTCACCGATTCCGGAATCGGCGCGTCCCCGAGAAACGCCGCGCGGAGCCGCCGCTGGGCGGAGGACGGCTCGGCTTTGAAGGCGCGGGCGACGATCTCCGTCGTCTGCTTCATCGCGCGCGGGCGCGAGCGGTACGCCTGAAGGTGATCGCTCAGGCCTGCATCGCGGAGAAACGCCTCGGCTTGCGGTGTTACGGCCTTGCCTGGCTCGACCTGGATGGCAGCGCCCTCGAGGACGGCGGCTGCGGCGACGTACCACCCCTCGCCGAACGAGAAGCCGTTGTCCGTGTGGAACGTGTACGCGTGGTTTCGCTCGCCGATGATCTTGCGCGCCGCGCGGGCGGCGACCTCGGCCTTGTGAGCTGCCGCGCGCGCCGCGCGTGCGACTCTCGACCGGGGCGAGCCGGCCTCGAGCTCTGTGGCGCTGATCGCGGCCGCGCGGGCCGAGGCCTCCGCGCCGTCCGCGATCGCCTCCACGCGCCGCCAACCGTCGTCGCACGCTTCGCGCGTCGGCGCGCGCTGCGCGCTCAACGAGAGCTGCCCCGCCCCGTGAAGCGCGTCTTCCGCTCGCGCCGCGTGGGCCCTCGCCAGCGTCGAACGGGCGCCCATCCTCGTCGCGAGGATTCGCTCTCTTCCAGCGGCGAGCTCATGTTCCTGGAGGGCGGCGCGCTCCTGCTCGGCGGCGCCCAGCGCGCGATCGGCCTGCTCGATCGCGCGTTCGAGCAGGCGTCGGTAGCGCTCGCGCTGCCCCGGCGTGTGCAACGTCGTCGCCAGGGCGAGCGCGGCGTCGAGGCAGCTGGCGGCGTCGCGCTCGAGGTGCTGCGCGGCGAGCGTCTCGGCGGCAGCCGCCCCCACGCACGCCGGCTCGGGTTCTTCGGTCGTCATGATCTACGCCTCGAGGTCCGCCGCGGCCGACTCGTCATGCGTCTGCTCCTCCCGAACGCACCGTTGCGGTGCTCCGCGCCGTGCTGTACCACCGCGCGTCCAGCCTCGTCCCGCGTTGCCTTCCATGCCCTCTCCGCGCCTCACCAGCATCGCGCCTCCGCTCTTCGTCGTCATCTGGTCCACGGGGTTCATCGTCGCGCGGCTGGTGGCGCCTCACGCGGAGCCGCTCACCTTTCTCCTGGTGCGCTACGCGCTCGCCGGCCTCGTGCTGGCCTTCATCGCGCTCGTGGCGCGGGCGCGATGGCCGGGCTCGGCGCGGTCATGGCGGGACGGCCTCGTGGCCGGCGCCCTGCTGCACGGGTTCTACCTCGGCGGGGTGTTCTGGTCGGTGAAGCACGGGCTCCCGGCGGGCATCTCGGCCCTGGTCGCGGGGTTGCAACCGCTGGTCACGGCGGCGCTCGCCGGGCCGCTGCTGGGCGAGCGGGTCTCGCGGCGCCGCTGGCTCGGTATCGGGCTCGGCTTCCTGGGGGCCTGCCTCGTCGTGCTCCCGAAGCTCGGGGCCGGCGTGCCGCCGCTCCCGCTCGGGGTCGCGGTCGTGGGGATGCTGTCGATGACGCTCGGCACCCTCTGGCAGAAGCGCACGGGCGGCGAGGTCGACCTGCGGGTCAACGCCGTCATCCAGTACATCGGGGCCGCCCTCGTCACCTTGCCGCTGGTGCTGCTGGCCGAGCAGCGCCGGATGGAGCTCACGCTCCCGCTCTTCGCGGGGCTGCTCTGGGCGGTGTTCGGGCTCTCGATCGGGGCGGTCGGGCTCCTGCTCTACCTGATCCGGCAGGGCGCGGTGGTGGGCGTGGCGACGCTCCTCTACCTCGTGCCGCCGGTCGCGGCCCTCATGGCGTTCGGGCTCTTCGGCGAGACCCTGAGTCTGGTGCAGATTGCCGGAATGGCCCTCGCGGCAATCGGTGTTTACGGGGCCATGCGTCCGACCTGAGGCGCCGGCACTCCTGGCTAGCAGTCGAAGACGCCGGCGCCTCTCTCGATCTCGCCGAACGGGTCCACGAGCGCGCGCACGAGCACGCGCGCCGGGGCGCTCCGGATGCCCCTCGCCGCGCGCCAGGTCGCATACCGCAGCTCGCCCAGGAGGGCCCCCGCGAGCGGCGTGTAGACGAGATCGAGGGCCGAGGGGCGGACGCCGTTGGCCTCGTAGCCGTATTCCCAGAGGTGGGTGCCGGCGACGGCGAACGCCACCGCGGCCGGGGCGCTGAAGCGGCAAGTCCGGGCCCTCAGGTAGATCTCGCTCCCGAGCAGGCCGTGGCCCAACACGTTGATCGGCCAGGGGTCGTGATCCCACCGGAAGGCTGGCTGAGCGGCGTCGAAGAGCGGCGGCTTCGTGAACGCCTCGCCATAGTGGTATCCCCAGCGCTCCGGGCGGAAGTCGGCGAAGGGGTCGGGCCACAGCACCGCTTCCACGCTGCGGGTCACCGTGAACACGGCCAGCGAGTGCAGGATCGGCGGCGCCCAGGCCGGCTCGGCGCTCTCTGGCGCAGCGGCGCGCGCCTCGGCCGCGGCGCGAGGGCGCACGCCGGCGGTCTCCGGCACGGGCGCGCCCTCCGGGGGAAGTTCCGAATCAGCCCGCGGAGCGGCCGATTCCACCGGAGCAGCCGCCGTGGCCTGCCCGGCGCACGCGGCCGAGACGACGGCGAGGAGAGCGGCGGCGCACGTGCGGATCGGGCCCATCGGGGACAGCGGACGCGGCGCGCGCCGGGGGCGGCGGCCGGACGCGAGTCTAGCGCGGCGGCGAGCATCGCGCGCCAGGAGAACCGCGCGCCAGCTCCCCTCCCCGGTCGTGGCGTCCGCGACGCCGCGCTCATCCCCCGCCGATCGCCCGGGCCACGACGGCCGCGAGCGTCCGCGCCGCCTCCAGGAGCGCCGGCTCCGCGTGCGCGCCGAACCCCAGGATGAGCCCGGGCGCGCGCGGCGCCCCGGCGCGCGCCGCCGCGCTGCGCGAGAGCGGCAGCGCGTCCACGCCCCGCGCCGCGAGCGCCTGGACGACGGCGACGTCGTCCGCGCCCGCGGGCAGGTCGAGCGTCAGCACCGACCCCCCCGCCGGGGCGCGCGCCCGGACCGCGCCCGGCAGCAGGCGCCCGAGCTCCGCGAGCACGAGGTCGCGGCGGCGCCGCGTCGCCTGCTTCAGCTTCCGCAGGTGGCGCGCGAAGTGGCCCTCGTCGATGAAGTCGGCGAGCGCGGCCTGGAGCAGGTACGGCGGCGAGCGCGTCGACGCCGCGCGCACCCCGGCCACGGCGCGCACCAGCGCGGGCGGCACGATCATGAAGCCGAGGCGCAGGCCCGGGAACAGCGAGCGGCTGAACGACCCCACGTGGATCACGCGGTCCTTCGCGCCCTCGATGTCGAGGCCGAGGAGCGAGGGCAGCGGCGAGCCGTCGAACCGCAGCTCGCCCTCGTAGTCGATCTCGACCACGACCGCGCCCGCCCTGCCGGCCCATGAAAGGAGCTCGATGCGCCGCGGCAGCGTGAGCCGCGCCCCGGAGGGGAACGCGTAGGCCGGGGACACGAACGCGACCCGCGCGCGAGGAGCCCGGCGCGCGCCGACGTCGACGCGCACCCCGTCCTCGTCGACCGGGATCGGGACCAGCCGCGCGCCCGCCATGCGCACCGCCGCGCGCAGGGCGAGCGGCCCCGGGTCCTCCACCCAGGCGGCGTCGCCCGGGTCGAGCAGCGCGCGGCAGCACAGGTCGATCGCGGCCTGGGACCCCTCGGTGATGAACACCTGGTCGACCGTCGCGCGCACGCCGCGCGCCACCGCGACGTGGTGGAGCACGGCGCGCCGGAGCAGCGGCGCGCCCCGCGGATCGTCGAGCAGCGCGTCGGCGGCCGACATCGCGCGGAAGCGGCGCGCCAGGCACCGGTCGAGGATGCGCCACGGGAGGAGCTCGAGGTCCGGCAGGCCGACGCCGAAAGGGCGCGAGCGGGCGCGGCTCTCGAGGAGCGCGTCGAGCTTGTCCGGCGGCACCACCGCCGCGAGGCGCCGCGCGCTCTTCGACAGGCGCGGCGCGGACGCCGCGGGCTGGGCGCGCCCGGCGCCCTGCCACCCCGCGCGGGCCGGCACGTGCGCGACGACAGGCGCCCGGCGGGGGCGGACCACGATGGTGCCGTCCGCGGCCAGCGCCTCGTACGCCGCCACGGCGGTGTTGCGCGACACGCCGAGCTCCCGCGCGAGCTCGCGGGACGACGGCAGCAGGTGATCGGGCTGGAGGACGCCGTCGAGGACGGCGCGGCGCAGCTGCTCCACGAGCTGGGCGGCCAGGGTCGCGGGCGCGCCGCGCTGGAGGCGGAGGAAGGCGTGGGAGGCGGAGCGCGCTGGCACCATCGAAGTCCCCTGCGGTGGCCCTTTCCAGGGTGCCAGCTCCAGGTCACTGTGTCGACGAGGAGCACGCCATGCGCACCGAGGACGACCGCACCGCGCCGCCCACCGCTCGCCAGGGGCGGTCGCCCGCCGATGGCAAGACCGGCGAGCTGTCGTCGCGCATCGCGCGCCGCGCGGCCGAGGCGCACGCCGGGCAGCCGCTCGATCGCCTGCTGGCGGAGGACCTCCCGGGCAACGAGCTGACCACGCTGCTGCTCCACTCCCTGCGCCAGCGCGCGCTGCGGCGGAGCTTCGCCGACGTCCTCGACCACGCGGAGCGGGCGCCGATGACGCACGCCTCCGCCGCCGACGGCCGGCGCCTGCACGCCTTCGACGCGGCGGCGTTCGCGGCGGCGGCGGACTTCGAGGTGGTGGATCTCGCGCCGGTCGTCCCGCTCGGCGCCACCGCGTGCGCCGGCGTCGAGCCGAACAACGTGCTCGCGACGGTCCGCTTCGCCGAGGTCGCCGCGGACCCGACGACGGGGCTCGCGCTGCACGCGGCGCGGCGCCGGCGCGAGTCCCGGGGCGGCGAGGCGCTGCGGCTCTGCGCGAGCCAGCGCGTGCTGCGCATGCAGCCCACGAAGACGCCCGGCTTCACGCCGCACTTCCGCCTGTTCGCGCTCGCGACAGCCGCCCGCTCGCCGGGCCGGGGCGAGGACGACGCGTGCGAGCGGCGCGCCTTGCTCGAGCACCTGCTCGTCTGGGCCGATCTGGTCCGCGCGCTGCCTGGCGCCGGCTTCCGCGCGGCCGGGCTGCGCGTCGTCCTCTCCGACACGTCCCTCGTCCGGGCGAGTCTGGCCGCGCGCGGGCTCGACGCGGACGCGCTGGCGCGGCGGGCCAAGGCGCACGAGCCCGGGTCGACGGAGGCGGCCCTGCGCGAGGCCTCCGCCGATGATCTACCCCGCGCGGCCGCGGATCTCGCGGGGGCCGCGCGGTCGCTCGGCCTCGGGCCGGAGCTCCTCGCGCGGGCCGAGCGCTGGGCCGCCGAGGTGGTCGAGCCGCTCGCGCGCGCGCGGCCGGAGGTCGAGGTCGTCCACGATCTCGCGCGGCTGCAGGGGCTCGGCTACTACGCCGGGCCGTTCGTCCAGCTCCACGTCCGCCGGGACGACGGCCTCGAGCTGCCGGCCGGGGACGGCGGCGCGGTGCCGTGGCTCGGCGAGCTGCTCTCGAACCGTCGCGAGCGGATGGTCGCGACCGGCCTTGGGGCCGAGCTGCTCGTGAAGCTCTTCGATCGATCGACCACCCGAGCCGACGACGCTCGACCGGAGGAGACGACCCGATGATCCTCGAAATGCCCTCGCTCACGCTCCGCCCCTGGACGCCGGCCGACGCCGACGCGCTCGTGAAGAACGCGAACGACCGCCGCGTCTGGGCGAACCTCCGGGATCGGTTCCCGCACCCGTACACGCGCGAGGACGCCGAGGGCTGGATCGCCTTCTGCGCCGAGCACGCGCAGCCCGGCGAGGGCCTGGCGATCGTGGTGGACGGGGAGGTGGCCGGCGGGATCGGCCTCGAGCGCTTCGACGACGTGCACCGGCGCACCGCGGAGATCGGCTACTGGCTGGGCGCGCCCCACTGGGGCCGCGGGCTGGCCACCCAGGCGGTCGTCGCGCTGACCCGGTACGGGCTCGAGCAGCTCGGCCTCGAGCGCATCCAGGCCGGGGTCTTCGACTGGAACGGCGCGTCCGCCCGCGTGCTCGAGAAGGCGGGATACGCCTACGAGGGGCGGATGCGCCGTCACGTGGTGAAGGACGGGCGGGTGGGCGACGTCCTGCTCTACGCGCGCGTCCGCGAGGGAGGCGCGGCGGGCGGGGCCTGAGCCGCGCCGGGCCCCGGGGCTCCTGCTCAGGCCGGGTGCAGCGGCGCTCCCATCTCCGCCGCGGACGCCTCCTGCGCGGCCGGCTTCGCGAGCGGGAGCGTGAAGTAGAACCGGGCGCCGCGCCCGATCTCGCTCTCCACCCAGATGCGGCCGCCGTGCGCATCGACGATCCCCCTGGCGATGTAGAGCCCCAGCCCGGTGCCCTTCTTGCCTCGCGTCTCGTCCTTCCAGAACCGTTCGAAGATGCTCGGCAGGTTCTCGGGCGGGATCCCGGGCCCCGTGTCGGCGACGGTGAAGCGGGCCGTCGCCCCCTCCCGGTCCACCGAGAGGGTCACCTGACCGCCCTGGGGCGTGAACTTCAGCGCGTTCCCGAGGAGGTTCGACAGCACCTGGAGCACGCGCTCCCGCTCCGCGTGGATCACGAGCCCGGGCTCGCTCGCGCTCTGCTCGAGCCGCACCTGCCTGGATTCGGCGAGGGGCCCGAACATCTCCAGGGTCTCGCGGAGCAGGTCCTCCACCGCGCACGGCGCCGGCGTCACGGAGAACGTGCTCGCTTCCATGGTCGCCACGTCGAGCATGGATTTGATGAGCCGCTCCATCCGCCGGGTGACGTTCTCGATCGACGCCGCGTGCTGCCGTGTCTTCTCGGGGTCCGCTCCCTTCCGCACCAGCGCGGCCTTCATCATGATGGCGCCGAGCGGATTGCGCAGGTCGTGCGCCACGATGCCCATGAGCTCGTCGCGGGCGGCCAGCGCCTTGCGCGCGGCCTCGCGGGCTTCGCGCACCTGGTCGTACGATCGGCCGAGCCGCTTCGTGAAGTACAGCGCGATCCCGAGGCCAGCCAGCACCAGCAAGCCCAGCAGGCCATACAGCCGCCGTTCCAGCCGGACTCGTTCCATCTTTGCACGCGCGTAGTGGTCGTTGACGACGGCTTCCTTGTAGTCGACGAGGCGGCCGAGGGAGCGTTCGAGCTCACGGCGGAGCGGCCGCAGCTCCCTGTCGAACCGGCGCACGAGAGGGCTCATCTCCTCGGAACGCTGCCGGGCCGCGAACAGCTCTTCCTGGAGCCGGATGAGCTCCCTGGTCGCCTTGTCGATATCCGCTACCAGCTGGGAACCCATCGGGCTGAGCGGCAGGTCGCGAAGCGCGCGGACGTTCTCGCCAAGGCGCGCCCTCGAGTCCTCGATCTCCGTGAGGAGCTCTTGTTCTCCGGTGAGGAGATAGCCTCTGCCCTGGGACACGACGAGCTCGCTGCTCCAGCGGAGCCGCTCCACGAGCATGATCGTGTGCTCCTTGGCGCGGAGCCGGGCAATCTGAGCGTCTGCCACGGAGGAGAGGCGTCGAATCGAGAACGCCATGCCGACCGCGAGGAGCACGGTCAGGATGGCGTAGCCCATCTTCGCCGTGGCCTCGAAGCGCGTCCGCGTCGGCATGGCCGAGTTCCTTCCTGCTCCCGGTTCCCTCTCGAAAACTAGGCCAGGCAGCGCGATGAGCAAGGTGGCCGCGGAGCTGTGCCGGAGCAAACGTCGAGCGCCGGCGGCGAGCGGAAGCGCGCAGAAGCCAGGGCGATCGCGAGCACCCTGGAAATGGCGGAGCGCGCGTGGCGGCAGCGCCGCGGCGACCGCCCGCGGGCGCTCGCTGGCCGGCGCCGGCTGGCGAGCTCACCCCTTCTCGACGGTCTGGTAGGACAGGAGGACGACGCCGCTCCTGAACGTCTTTGTCGCCGTGAGCTTCAGGTCGAGCCTCTCCTTGAGCCCCTTGAAGATCGACCGACCATCGCCCAGGGCCACGGGGTTCACCATGATCGCGAACTCGTCGACCAGGCCCGCCTGCGCCAGCTGGGTCACGATGCTCCCGCTGCCCAGGACCGTCATGCTCTTCCCGGGCACCTCCTTCATCCGCTCATGGTGGGGAGGCGCACGTCCACGGATGACACGCATGCCTTCCTGGGTGTAAAGGATGCTTGTCATGGCCGACCGAGCTGCGAACCGGGTCCGCGAGCGGCGCGAGGCGCGCGGGCTGTCGCAGGTCGCGCTCGCGGAGCGCGCCAACCTCACGCGGCAGAGCGTGGGCGCCATCGAGGCGGGCCGCGCCACGCCGGCGGTCGACGTCGCGCTGCGCCTCGCGAGGGCCCTCGACTGCCAGGTCGAGGACCTCTTCGACGACACGCGCGCCCGTGGGGCGGCCGCCGTCACCGCCGAGGCCGACGCCCCTCGCGCGCGCGCGCCGGGTCGCGCCGCCATGGCGCGCATCGCGGGCCGCTGGGTCGCCTACCCGCTCGTCGAGGACGCGGCGCGGATGGCCGCGGACGGCATCGTGACCGCCGAGCGGCGCGGGAAGGCGGCCGTCGAGCCCCTCCGGGCGCTCGCCGAGGTGGAGGAGAACGTCGTGCTGATGGGCTGCGCCGCTGGCCTCGGGCTGCTCGCCGACCGGCTGAACACGAGGCCGGGGCCGGGCCGGTTCCTCTGGTTCCCCCGCTCGAGCACCGCGGCCCTCCAGGCGCTGGCGCGGCAGCGCGCCCACGTCGCGGGCGTTCACCTCGTCGACGCGCGCACGGGCGAGGCGAACGTCGCCGATGTCCGCCGGCTCGGCCACCGCGAGCCGATCGTCCTCATCACGCTGGCGCGCTGGGAGGCGGGCCTCGTGGTTCGTCGCGCGGAAGCGGGCCGCATCCGTGGCGTCGCCGACCTCGGCCGCCCCGGCCTGCGCCTCGCCGGCCGCGAGGCGGGCGCCGGCGCCCAGCGGCTCCTCGAGCGCGAGGTGCGCGCTCGCGGCCTGCCGCTCGAGCTCGCGCGCAAGCCGCAGCTGCGGGTCGCTGGCCACCTCGACGTCGCGCGCGCCGTGGCCATGGGCGCGGCGGACACGGGCGTGGCCACGCGCGACGCCGCGATGGCGTTCGGGCTCGGCTTCGTGACCCTGGCCGAGGAGCGTTACGACCTCGCGGTCCCGCGCGAGGCGCTCGCCGACGCCCGGGTGCAGCGCCTGCTGGACGTCCTCGTCTCGGGGGAGTTCCGCCGTGAGCTCTCGGCGCTCGGCTACGACGTCCGCCCGGCGGGCGAGCGGGTCGCCGAGGTCGGGGCGGCGTGATGGCGCGAGCGGAGGCATGGAGCATGCAGAACACACGGAACAGAGGCGTCGCGCCGATGCGCTGGGTCCAGGGGCGGCGTTCGCGGCTCTACCTGCTCGTGCTGGTGGCCGCGTGCCTCGCCCTCCTCGGCGGCTGCGAGCGCTCGGAGCCGGATCGAGCCCAGCGCGAGGACCGGCTCGTGGTCTTCGCCGCCGCCTCCCTCCGGGACGTGTTCACCGCGATGGGCGAGGATTTCAAGCGCTCTCATGCGGGCGTCGAGGTCACGTTCAACTTCGCCGGCACGCAGGAGCTCCGCACGCAGCTCGAGCAAGGCGCCGCGGCCGACGTGTTCGCCTCGGCCGATCAGCGCCACATGGCCGAACTCGTGAAGGCGCAGCGCGCGTCGAGTCCCGCCGTCTTCGCTCGCAACGAGCCCGTCATCGTCGTCGCGAAGGAGAGCGCCGGTGCGATCCGGGGGCTCGCCGATCTCCCCGCCGCGGACCGCATCGTCATCGGCGCACCGGAGGTCCCGATCGGCCGCTACACGCTGGAGATCCTCGATCGCGCGTCCCGGTCGATGGGCGCCGACTTCCGCGCGCGCGTCGAGGCGAAGGTCGTGTCGCGCGAGCTCAACGTGCGCCAGGTGCTGGCCAAGGTGCGCCTCGGGGAGGCCCAGGCCGGCGTCGTCTACCGGACGGACGCGCAGGCGGCGCAGGACGGCGTGTCGATCGTGGCGATCCCGCCCGACATCAACGTGATCGCCGAGTACCCGATCGCGGTCGTGGCCGGCGCCGCGCACCCCGGGCTGGCGCGCGCGTGGGTCGATCTCGTCCTCTCGGAGGCAGGGCAGAGCGCCTTGCGGCGCGCCGGGTTCCTCGGTCCTTCCGGGGGCGGCCCGGGCCCGTGAGCGCGCGCCTACGCGCGGAGCGGGGCGCCCTGGCCGCGGTGGGCGCGGTCCTCCTGGCGTTCCTGGCCGTCCCGGTCCTGGCCCTGTTCGCGACGGCCACGGCGGCGGACGTCGAAGAGGGGCTGCGCCACCCGCTCGTGTGGCCCGCGCTCCGCCTGAGCCTCGTCACGACCTCGGCGAGCCTCGTCCTCGTGGTGATCCTCGGGACGCCGCTCGCCTGGACGCTGGCGCGCGCGCGGGGGCGGCTCTCGCGGGCGCTGGAGGCGGCGGTGCAGCTGCCGATCGTGATCCCGCCCGCGGTCGCCGGGGTCGCGATGCTGCTCGCGTTCGGGCGGCGCGGGCTCCTGGCTGGCTGGCTCTACCCGGAGGGGTGGTCGGTGACGTTCACGACCCCCGCCGTGGTGATGGCCGAGGTGTTCGTCTCGGCGCCGTTCTTCGTGCAGGCGGCGGCGAGCGCGTTCCGGCGCATCGACCCGAGGCTCCTCGTCGTGGCGCGGACCTTCGGCGCGTCGCCGCTGCGGGTGTTCTTCCGCGTGGCGCTGCCGCTCTCGGCCCCGGGGCTCGTCGCGGGCGCGGCGATGAGCTGGGCCCGCTCCCTCGGCGAGTTCGGCGCGACGCTCATGTTCGCCGGGAACCTGCAGGGGGAGACGCAGACGCTGCCGCTCGCCATCTACACGGCGCTCGAGTCGGACATGCGCGCCGCGCAGGCGCTGTCGATCGTCCTTGTCGTCGTGGCGTTCGCGCTCCTCGTGTTCGTGCGGGCCGTGGCGCGGCGCTCCGCCGAGGCCCCCGAGGCGACGCGCTGATGGGCGCGGAGAGCCTGCGAGCCCGCGTTGTCGCGCGCGTCGGGCGGCTGCTGCTCGACGCGGCGATCGACACGGGCGGCGGGACGCTGGCGCTGGTGGGGCCGAACGGCGCCGGGAAGACGAGCCTGCTCTCGGTCCTGCTGGGCGTGCTGCCCGTGGAGCGGGGTCGGGTGGAGGTCGGAGCCGCGGTGCTCCTCGACACGGCGCGCGGGCTCGACGTGCCGGTCGAGGAGCGCCGGATTGGCTATGTGCCTCAGGATTATGCGCTGTTCCCGCACCTGAGCGTCCGTGAGAACGTCGAGTTCGCGGTGACGAGCGCGCCGCCGCGGCCGAGGGGCGCGGCCCGCGCCGAGCGCGTCGACGCGATGCTGAACGAGCTCGGCATCGCGGCCCACGCCGGGCGCCGGACGCAGGCGCTCTCCGGGGGCGAGAAGCAGCGTGTTGCTCTCGCGCGCGCCCTCTCCGTGAGCCCGCGCGCGCTGCTGCTCGACGAGCCGCTCGCCGCGCTCGACGTCCATTCTCGCCGCGAGGTCCGGGCGTTCCTCGCGGGCTACCTGCGCGCCCTCTCCATCCCGACCGTCGTCGTCACGCACGACGCGTCGGACGCGCGGCTCCTCGGGCACCGCATCGCCGTCCTCGAGGCGGGGCGCGTGACGCAGACCGGCACGTGGGACGAGCTCGCCGCCCGGCCGGCGTCGCGCTTCGTGGAGGAGCTCGTGGCGTCGGGGCGCGGCGGCGACTAGCCGCCTTTCTTCCGGATGGACCACGCCAGCCGGACCCAGGACACGAACAGGTTGAACCCCCGAGAAAATGAACCACAGAGGCACAGAGGGCACAGAGCTTTTTGTTGTTCCTCTGTGTCCTCTGTGCCTCTGTGGTTCAAATCTCTTCATTCCCGCGCGCTTCAAGCTGATCGGTATTCTAGCGAAGCCATGGCAGAGAGAAGAAAACGACTGGAGCTCACGTGGTTCGGCAAGGAGGAGCGGCTCCGCCCGGAGCCGGGCATCCTGCTCGAGGACGCCGCGCTCTCCTGTCAGGCCGCCAAGCGCGTCACGGACCACGACCTCCTCGACAACCGCCTGATCCACGGGGACAACCTGCTCGCCCTGGCGGCGCTGGAGCAGGAGTTCGCGGGCAAGATCAAGTGCATCTACATCGATCCGCCGTTCAACACCGGGAAGGCGTTCGAGCACTACGACGACGGCCTCGAGCACTCTCTCTGGCTGGATCGGATGGCCAGGCGTGTCGAGCGGATGCGCACGCTCATGGCCGACGGTGGGGTGCTCTTCGTCCATCTCGATCAGGAGGAAGTGCACTACATGAAGGTCGTGCTCGACGAGGTGTTCGGCCGCCCGCAGTTCCTGGGGCAGATCGCCTACGAGCGCTCCGGCGTCTCGGGCATCGGCCAGGGTGGGGCCTTCCTCGTGAACACGCACGAGTACATCCTCGCCTACACGAAGGATCGCTCGAGGTTCAGCGCCGCGGACTTGCAGGGAGAAGGCCCCCTCGAGCCGAGCGCGATGAAGCGCTACAACCGCGTGCTCGTCTCGACGGGGGCGCGGCGGGAGGTCGCGCGGTTCAAGGCGCCTTCGACCGGGGAGCCGGTGGTCATCTACAAGCACGCCGGCTTCGACGTGCAGAGCATCTCGCTCCGCGACTTCGAGAGACGCAAGGAGGAGATCGACGCAGAGTACGCCAGGCGCTTCGCGGCGATATTCCGGCTCACCAGCATCCAGAGGGAAAACGAGTTTCAGAACCGTATCATCTCGCACTGCAAGGACGGCTTCTTCTCGGCGGACTACCTCGTGTCGCGCGGCAAGAGGGAGGGCGAGCGCACGACCCTGTACTACATGGATGGCCAGGCGGCGGTCTGGCTGAGGGACACCGCGAAGCTCGTGGAGGGCCGGGTGGTCCGGACGGGCAAACAATCCGACTTCTGGGCTCACGCCGACATCCCGAAGGCCAACCTCGCGAACGAGGGCGACGTCGATTTTCGCCGCGGCAAGAAGCCAGAATTCCTGATCAGGCGCCTGCTGAAGCTGGTCACCGAGCCGGGCGACTGGGTCCTCGACGCCTTTGCTGGCTCCGGGACGACAGGGGCCGTCGCCCACAAGATGGGGCGTCGCTGGATCATGGTGGAGATGGGGGACCACTGCAGGACGCATGTGCTCCCGCGCCTCCGCTCCGTCATCGACGGCTCCGACAGAGGCGGGGTCACCGCGACGACGGGCTGGCGAGGCGGGGGGGGCTTCCGCTTCTTCAACCTCGCGCCCTCTCTCGTCGAGAAGGACGATGGCCGAGCGGCCCCTGCGGGCGGTGGCCCACGCGAAAACGTGGGCCTTGCAGCGCTCGGCGTGGGCGCGGAGGTACCCTGAATCGCCTTCAAAATTTCGCCACCGGCGTTGTCTTGGCGAACGTATGTCCGTATCCTCGTGCGGCAAGATGCCAGCGCGAGGATCTGGAGCGGTGGATCACCAGGCAGTCGCGCGGAACTGACACGAACCGCGAGGAAGGCTGACTTGACTGCGCCAGCTGCTGAACGGAGCCGAATGATGCTGGGACTGACGTTGCGTGAGGAATTCCAGGGACGCCGCCTGAAGGGCACGGCGATCGAGCTCGCGAACGAGAACAACACCGGCGCCACGCAGGTCAGCGCGGCTGAGTTCCTGAGCATCACGTACCCGACCGCCGACGCCCTTGCCGCGATGGAGGCGATCGGGCCCGGGCACGGCCAGCCCGTCGTGCTCATCGGCGAACGCGGACAAGGTAAGTCGCACTTGCTGGCCGCCCTGTACCACGGCTTCACGCGCCCCGAGGTGACCTCGGAGTGGCTCACGTCGTGGGGTATCCGCCTCGGACAGCCGAAGATCGGCGAGATCAAGCTGCGGCCGAAGACGCTCGTCATCAGCGAGAGCCTCCATCGTCAGAATTACAAGTTCCTGTGGGACCTCGTCTTCGAGCGCCACCCGCACGGCAGCTACATCAAGGGCAAGTGGGAAGCGCTGGGCGACAAGCGGACCGATATCCCGGGCGACAGGCTTCTCATCGAGCTGTTCAAGCACACGCCGACCGCGCTCATCCTCGACGAGTTCCAGACCTGGTACGACGGACTCACCAACACCAAGCAGTTCCCCTGGCGTACGTGGGCGTTCAACTTCATCCAGCTCCTCTCCGAGATCGCCAAGGAGCACCCCGAGCTGCTCGTCCTCGTCGTCTCCGTACGAAGCGGCGAGACCGAGGCCTACCAGCAGATCCACCGCGTCAACCCGCGCCAGATCGACTTCAAGGGACCGCACGCGCGGCGTGACCGCCTGCGGCTCCTCCTGCACCGCCTCTTCGACAACCGCATGCAGGTACCCGCGCAGCAGATCGAGACGGCGATCGCCGCGCACGTCTCGGAGCACCTTCGTCTCGCGGACGTCGCGCCCGCCGAGCACCAGCGCGTCCGCACCGACTTCGTCGAGGCGTGGCCTTTCGCGCCGCACCTCATGACGTTGCTCGAAGATCAGGTCCTCGTCGCGACGCACGCGCAGGAGACCCGCGACCTGATCCGCATCCTCGCCGACGTGTTCAAATCGCGGAGCGCCAGCTCGCCCATCATCACCGCCGCCGACTTCCGCCTCGATGACGACAGGAGCGGCATCGCCGCGCTGCTCGACTCCGTATCGAACCAGCACCACGCGAACCTCCGGGAGAAGGCGCAGCGCAACCTCAGCGCCGTGCTCGACGCGGTGAAGGAGCCGGCGCAGAACGTCCCGCACCTCGCCGACATCGTGGGGGCGCTCTGGCTCCGCTCGCTGGCCATCAAGAACGCCGGCGCCGAGCCTGCCGAGCTGCACGTCGACATCACCCGCGCGAAGGTGATCGACGACAACCTCTTCTCGGCCGAGCTCTCGACCATCGTCGAGAACAGCTTCAACATCCACCAGGACGGCTCGCGCCTCGTCTTCCGCGAAGAGGAGAACCCGCAGGCGAAGCTCATCGCGAACGCGCGCAACGACAAGCTCTTCGTCGACGGCTCGGACAGGCAGCAGCTCGCTCGTGAGGTTCGCTACGTCATCGGCGGCACCGAGAGCGTCGCGAAGGCGTTCCGCGTGGTCGTCCTCGGCGCGAGCTGGACGGCCGACCCGTGGGCGGGCGTCGAGGAGAGCGACCTGCCCGCGCAATGGGATGACCGCATCCCGCTGCTCGTCGTGCCGGAGCCGCCGGACAAGGTCGAGGCGCAGCTCGGCACCTGGCTCAAGGAACGGCTTCAGGCGCGCCGCAACGCCGTCCGCTTCCTCCTGCCGCGCGACGGGAGCGAGAACCTGTTCCACGACCGTGACCTCCTCGTGCTCGCGCGCGCGGTGCTGCTCGCCGAGAAGTGGAGGACGCAGAACCCGGAGTTCAAGAAGCTGCACACGAAGTACGAGCGCGAGCTGCGCGACATCCTGAAGCGCCGCTTCGACCGCTTCGCGATCCTCGCCACGTGGAACTTCCAGAGCCCCTCGCAATGCACGCTCCACGTGGAGAGCCACAAGGCCGAGGGCGCGCAGATCCCGGAGATCGTCGACGGGCTCGTCTCCAAGAACCTCTTCGTCTCGGAGGACTTCGACGCGCTCGTCCTCCTGGCCGCCCAGCAGAACGAGTCGGTCGGCAAGCTCCTCCGCGAGCTGCAGGAGCCGCGCCCCGGCGGCGAGGACTGCATCCCTTGGCTCGGCGAGACCTTGATGAAGGAGAAGCTCCTCAGGATCTGCGCCCGTGGCGAGGTCGCCATCAACCTGCGTGGCATGGAGTACCTGCAGGTGCGCGCCGGCGAGAACGAGGAGACCGCGTGGAGACGGATGCGCGGCAAGCTCGGAACCGGCAAGCATCTCGACGAGACCTACGTCCTTCTCCCGCAGGCGGTCCCGCACGCAGAGGGTGTGATGCCGCCGCAACCGCCCGTCGTCACGACGTCGAACGGCGGCGCGGGTGGGCAGCTTCCTCTCGGACCGCGGCCGCCGGTCACGGGCGGTGGTGCCGGCGCGGGCGAGGACCCGATCGCGACGCCGCCCGGTGGCAGCATCTTCGGTGGCAGTCCGAGCGCGACGGTTCGTCAGCTGAGCACGGCGGGCGCCACCTCCGCGCTCAACCTGCTCGGCAAAGTGGAGAGCTGGGGCATCACCACCGGCACGCAGGTCCAGGATGTCCAGCTCAAGGTCGCGAACCTCACGGGCGCGCAGCTCAACGATCTCCTCAAGAAGCTCCCCGACGGCATCACCTACGAGCTGACGCTGAACAAGGAGGAGAAGTGATGCCGATGCCGCTCGCGTTGTTACGGCGGCTTCAGGCCGCGTCTCCTGCCAACGCCTGGGCGAGCCTCTTCGAGCACGCATGGAACACGTGCTCTGCGCCGCTCGCCCTGGAGAAGGCCGCTTCGGAGGTCACGAAGCGCGACGCCGAGCTGGGAGCGGTGGATCTGTTCCTCGCGACGGCGGGATGGGACCTGTGGAATTCCTACGAGGCCGTGATCCCTCGCACCGCCGACGTCCTGGCCTCGTGGTGGGCCGAGCGCGGCGCAGGGCGCGCCGTGCTCGTCCTCGATGCGCTCTCGCTCCGTGAAGCGCCGTGGCTCCTGAAGGGAGCCGCCGAGCGGGGCTACACTGTCCATCAGTCTCGCGCCACGGGCGCCGAGCTGCCGGCCGACACGACGCCGTTCGCCGAGGCCCTTGGCTTCGCGAGCCGGGGCTCGCTGCAGAACAACGGCGGGGCTGGCAAGGGGCGCCTGCCGGGCGCGACGACCGACTCGACCGACTTGCCGTGGGAGGACTGCGCGGCGCAGATCAACGCCTCGCAGGACTGGCTGCTGTGGCACCACTGGCCCGACGAGCGCCTCCACGACCTCGGCGCGCCGGGGCACGCCCTCGCGGCGCTGGCGAAGGAGGCCGCCGAGAAGCTCACGAGCGACGCCTTCTGGGGCCTCGTCCACGCGCTCACGACGGGACGGCGCCTCGTCATCACGGCCGACCACGGCTACGCGGCCAGCGGGCACTTCCCCGACACCGCCGATCCTGCGCAAGCGCAGTACCTGAAGGACCGGCTCAAGAGCGGACGATGGACCGCGCTCGCCGAGATCGAGCAGCCCGATCCGGGCAACTGGGTGCCGCCGCTCGACCTGCGTCTGAAGACGGCCCACGCCGACGCGACGTTCGCGCTCGGCCGACGCAAGTGGAGGAGCCAGGGCGGCTATCCGACGCTCACGCACGGCGGCCTCTCGTTGCTCGAGGTCGCGGTGCCGTTCATCGAGCTTTCGCGCACGGGTGGAGCATAGACATGGCCAGAGCGAGCAGCAGCGGAACGACGAAGGCCCAGCGCGTGGCGAGAGCGGTCGCCGACGCCGTCGGCGCAGGCCGCGCAGCGCAGGTCGAGACGGTCGACTTCAACGATCCCAACCGGCCGAAGACCTGCCTCGAGGTGGACTTTCCGATCCTCCCCGTGAACCAGGTCGCGGCGATCGAGGGCAACGCGGGGAAGCCCATCTACCAGATGTCGAAGTGGTGGGCGCGCCGTCGCTCGAGCGTGTTCCGCTCGCTCCTGCTCTCGGCGTCGATGAAGGCGCCCGAGGACACGTCGCAGGCGGCGAAGGCCGTGTGGGACGTCTACTACGCGAACCACCAGAAGAAGCGCTCGTTCGCGAACCTCAAGGTCGCTGACATCTTCATGGGCGGTGGCACCACCGTCGTCGAAGGCAGCCGCCTCGGCATGCAGATGTTCGGCAACGACCTGAACCCCGTCGCGTGGTTCGTCGTCAAGACCGAGCTCGCCGACGTGAAGAAGGCCGAGGTCGAGGCGCTGCTCGCCGACATCGAGGCCGAAGCGAAGCCGCAGATCATGCCGTTCTACGCGTGCAACGGTCCCCACGGCGAGCGAGGCACGTGGACGCGGCTCTCGGACGGGGAGGTCATGGACGAGACCTTCGATCCCCTCGCGCTCGGGCCGGAGGAGCGGAAGGGCTACAAGTACGAGGGGCCGGAGATCATCTACGTGTTCTGGGCGAAGCACGGGCCGTGTCAGGTCACCGGCTGCGGGCACCGAACGCCCGTGATGTCGTCGCCGGTCCTCGCGGTCAAGGAACTCTCGATCAAGGCGTGGGCGCACAGGTGCAAGAAGTGCGAGGCCTCCTTCGACGTCGAGGACTCCGAGGCGCGGATGGCGCCTGACGTTCCGCTGGTCCTGGCCAAGGATGAAGCGCCGTTCGCGGTCCTCGCGAAGAACGGCGGTGCCGTGGTGTGCCCGTCGTGCGGCGCGGAGGATTCGTTCCCTTCGCTGGGCAAGGCCACGAAGAAGAAGGTCTCGCTCTCGCTGCTCGTCCACCCGCAGTGGCTTCAAGGCGAAGGCTCCAAGGACGAGGAGGGTCGGCCCTACGGCGGCAGCGCCACCGACGACGCCGAGGCGTCCGCTCGCTGGTACCACGCTCGCGCGACCAGGCTGCGCCTCGTCGAGGTTCGGGGGGCGCTCCCCGACGAGGTGACGTGCCCGGCCACCGGCGTCACGTTCAGCACGTCGACGAGCACCGTCCCGAAGAAGGCGAGCTATGCGTGCGGCGCGTGCGGCGCCGTGCAGGACATCCTCACGACCGTGAAGGCGTCGGGCAAGACGGGGCCGGTCGCGCCCTACGCCATTCAAGCGTACAGCCCGAAGCGCGACCGTGATGGCGTCGCGTACGGCGGGCGCTACTTCCTCCCGGCCGAAGACGCCCGCATCCTCGAGGCTGCGGAGCGCGAGTGGGCCGCTCGAAAGGACACAGACCTGGCGGGCTACTGGCCGCGCGAGCAGCTCCCGTACGGGCTCGAGGCAGACTTCTGGTCCGTACGTCACCACGGCTACACGCACTGGTGGACGATGTTCAACCCGCGCCAGTTGCTTGTTCATGCGCTGCTGCTCAAGGCGATTCACCACGCCGGCGGCGCGAAGCATCGGTGGGAGGTGCGAGAGTCCCTGCTCGCCGCCTTCCAGCAGTACTTGCGCAATCAGTGCATGTTCACGATCTGGAACCCGCAGCGCGACACGCTCGAGCCTCACTTCAGCAAGAACAACTTTCGTCCCAAGGCGACCACCGTGGAGAACTGTGTGTTCCCGCAGCTCGGACGTGGGAACTGGCAGACCTGCGGGGAATCGGTCCTGGAGACGCTCGAGTGGTCCGACGCGCCCTGGGAGATCGTCAGCAACGAATATCTCTGTGACTCGGCGCCATCGCTCCGGGAGGTTGTCTCCGGCAAGAGCGAGAAGGTCGGCCCTGGGGACGCAGTGCTGGACGACGTGGAGCTCCGATGCGGGTCGGCCACCGAGCTCGAGGGGATCTCCGACGCAACGATGGACCTTGTGATCACGGACCCCCCGTTCGGCGACCTCATCCAGTACGCCGAGCTCTCCGACTTCTTTTACTCGTGGCTGCGGCTCGTCCTGCGCGATCGCTATCCATCGCTCTTCTCCGCGAGCAGCACACCCAAGACGCTCGAGGCAGTCTCGAACAAGGCGCGTCAACCCGAGGATCCGGACGCGCACTACAAGCGTCTCCTCACCGCCAGCTGGGCCGAGGCGCACCGGATCCTGAAGCCGGGTGGAATGCTCGCCTTCACCTTCCACCACAGTGAAGATGCCCCCTGGGTGTCGGTGCTCGAGAGCCTCTTCGAAGCGGGCTTCTACCTCGAGACGACCTACCCGATTCGCAGCGACGAGACGAAGGGGGACGGACAGTTCGGCTCGCAGAAGATCGAGTACGACATCATCCACGTTTGCCGAAAGCGAACGGAGCAGCCCACCCCGGTGAGCTGGGCGAAGATGCGCAGGCAAGTCTTGCAGGACGTGCGCGCCCTGAAGAGCACGCTCGAGCATCACCAGAAAGCCGGCTTGCCCGAGGCGGACATCCGGGTCATCCGCCGCGGCAAGGCCCTCGAGTACTACTCGCGGCACTACGGCAAGGTCCTCGTCGACGATGGCCGCTCGATGACGGTGCTCGAAGCCCTCGTCGGCATCAACCAGCTTCTCGACGAGGAGAGCGGTGGCATCAAGGATCCGCCGCCGGTCACCGCCGAGCCGTTCACGCGGCAGTTCCTTCGCCTCTTCGACGGCGTGGAGGCGCTGCCTCGCGACCAGATGCAGAAGTTCCTGCGCGGCACGGGCATCGCGCCGCCGGACTTCGAGGCGCGCGGCTGGTGCTCTGAGGACAAGAAGACGTACCACCTCACGTCGCCCCTCGACGTCGCGCGCGCGTGGCAGGGCAAGCACCGTCGCGGCATGACGAGCGACTACGACCAGGCCGCGTTTCTCATCGGCGCGTGCTTCGAGAACAGCGGCATCAACGCGACCGACACGCTGTCGAACGGCAACTTCAAGCCGCACCCGGCGCTCGGCGCCATCCTGGAGTGGTTCTCGACGCGCGGAGCGACCTCCGAGATCCGCAACGCCTCGTCGCGCGCGCAGACCATCCTGCGCTCGTGGCGCTCGAAGCACGAGAAGCAGCACCAGCAGATGGCGCTCTTCTTCGAAGACCAGGGGGCGGCATGAAGGTCCAGAGCCAGCGAGGGTGGACTCGCCGCGGCTTCTCGCTTCTGTGGGAGCCGCGCGTCCTCACCGGCATCACCGCGCCGGCCGCCGTGGTCTCGATGCGCGGCTTCTTCGCGCTGCGGAAGGCGTGGCCCGACGACCTGCCCGGCTCCGAGGGCAACGCCCTGGTCGTCGCCGGGCTCGATGGCTGCCTCGACTCGCTCTCGGAGCAGGACGCCGTGACGTGGCTCGAGACCGACTTGAAGTCGGCGGTGCTCAGCTTCCAGGAGCACTACGAGGGGCAGGCCGCGCTCATCCTCTGGCTCGCCTCGGGCCGCACGCGCATCGGGATGGACCTCGCTGACGAGGAGTACTTCTGGAAGATCGGCGCCGGTCGTGGCGGCGCGCGGTTGCCCCTCGGCCGCTGCCTGTGGGGCGGCGCGGAGGCGGACGTCGCCCGCATCCTCGTCTCCGAGGAGAAGGCTCCGGACCTCGACGGCGACGCGTACGTCGGCCTGCACCACCCGAGGATCTCGTGAGGAGCGAGTGAGCGAGGCCGTCGCGTTCAACCCCGGACAGCGCGTCAGCCACGCCGAGCACGGCGAAGGCGTCGTCGTCGACGCCGAGCGCAACGGCTACGTGCGCGCGTTCTTCGCGGGGGGTGAGCGCCTCGTCGCGGTCACGGCCGTCCAGCCGTTCCTCTCGCGTACGGACCGGGTCATCAGCTCCGTCGCCGGTGGCGACGAACGGCGTCGCGGGGCGTGGCTCGAGTACGAAGCGCACGCGCTGCCCCTCATGGAAAGCGCGGCCGCGCTGACCGCGGCGCCGATCGACCTGCTGCCGCACCAGATCGTGCTGACCCATCGCCTCGCGACGGCGTCGCCGCGCCGCTACCTCGTCGCCGACGAGGTGGGGCTCGGCAAGACCATCGAGGCGGCGCTGCTCCTGCGCGAGCTGGCCAGCCGGGGAGAGCTGAGCCGCGCGCTGATGGTGGTCCCAGCGGGCCTCGTGAACAACTGGCACCGCGAGATGAACGAGGTCTTCCGCCTCGACTTCGAGGTGTTCGGCAGCGAGGGCGACGTCACCGACCGCAAGTCCAACGCCTTCGCCAAGCACGACCGCCTCATCGCGAGCACCGACACGCTCAAGCGCCCGGCCCGCGTCAAGCGGCTGCTCGAAGCCCCTCCGTGGGACCTCGTCGTGTTCGACGAGGCGCACCATCTGACCGCCTTCCGCAACGGCAAGAAGGTCACAAAGACCGAGAACTACAAGCTCGCAGAGGCGTTGAAGGGGCACGCGCGCGATCTCGTGCTGCTCTCGGCGACGCCGCACCAGGGTGACCATTTCCGGTTCTGGATGCTCGTCCAGCTCCTGAATCCGACGCTCTTCAAGAGCCCGGAGGACATGGTCGACAACCGGCATCGCCTCAACTCGGTGGTCTTCCGCAGGACCAAGGCGGACGCCTGTCGTCCCGACGGCTCGCCGCTCTTCGCCCGGCGCTGGGTCCATACCGAGTCGTTCACGATGGTCGAGGAGGAGCGCACGTTCTATGCGGCGCTCAAGGAGTACCTCGAAGACGGCTTCGCCCTCGCGCAGCGGCAGGGGAACCAGGGCCGCGCGCTCGGCTTCGTGATGACGATATTCCAGAAGATCGCGGCGTCGAGCTTCGCTGCGGTTCGACGCACGCTCCGCCGGCGCGTCCTGATGCTCACGCTGCACGAGGCGGTCATCAAGGATCAGGAGCTGGACATCGACGCGCGCCAGCGCCTGCTCGAAGAGGCGCGCGAGCTGATTCACGACGAGCTCGAGGTCGCGCGCGACGCGCTCGGCCGTGGCCAGGTCGAGGCCATCCTCGCCGATCTGCGCGCGAAGCTGCTCAAGAAGCTGAACGAGGAGGAGCTCGAGCTTGCCTCCGACGCCCGGGCCGGCGAGTTCGCGGCCGCAGGCGGCGAGGACGCCGCGATCATGGCGGTGAGCCTCGCGCTGCCCGAGGAGCGCCTACGCATCGGCGAGCTGCTGCGCATCTTCCCGGAGCGAAGGGAGACGAAGGTCGAGAAGCTGCTCCGTGGGCTCGGCGCGCTGTGGGAGCAAGATCCGACCGAAAAGGTCGTCATCTTCGCGACGTACCTCGGCACGGTGGATCTCGTCGGTCGCGAGATCGAGAGGGCCTATCCTGGCCAGGGCGTCGTCGTCCTTCGGGGTGGAGATCACGGCGCCAAGCTGGCCGCCGAGCGGAAGTTCAAGAAGGCCGACGGACCACGCGTGCTCGTATGCACAGCCGCAGGGCGCGAGGGGATCAACCTCCAGTTCGCGCGCGTCCTCTTCAACTTCGACTTGCCGTGGAACCCGATGGACGTGGAGCAGCGCATCGGGCGCATCCATCGCTACGGCCAGAAGCACACTGCGCAGGTCTACAACCTGGTCCTCTCGGACACGATCGAGGGCCGCATCTTCCTGCTGCTCGACGAGAAGCTCCAGGAGATCGCCAGGACGCTCGGCAAGGTGGATGAGCACGGGAACGTCGCCGAGGACCTGCGCAGCCAGGTGCTCGGGCAGCTCTCCGAGCGGCTCACGTACGACCGGCTCTACCGGGAGGCCCTCGGCGATCCCGAGCTGCGTCGCACGAGGGAGGAGCTCGAGGCCGCGCTTTCCAACGCCTCGGAGGCGCGCAAGGTGGTCTTCGAGCTGTTCCAGGATCTCGATGGCTTCTCGCTCGACGACTACAAGCCATTCGCCGACGTGAAGCCCGGCCTCGAGCGCGTGCTGGAGTTCCTGCGCGCGTCGCTGGCCGCCGAGGGGCGTCGTGTCGAGGCGCAGGACGACGGCACCTACGTCGTCAACGGCGCCGAGCAGAAGGCGGTATGCCGCTTCACGCTGGACCGCGAGGCGGCGCGCGCGCGTCCCGATCTCGACCTTCTCGGCCTCGACCACCCGCTCGTGCAGGAAGCCATCAAGCGCTGGCAGGCGACGTCACCCGAGACCCTCGGCGTCGCGGTGTCGGGCGCCGAAGGCCCGGGCGTTCTGACATGGTGGCTCGTCGAGACGCGGGGCCCTTCAGGCGAGCACCGCGCCTGCGTGCTGCCCCTCGGCGTCAGCGACGACGGCAGGCGCAACGCGCGCCTCGAGCGCCTGGGCGCGGGCGTCTTCGCGCGTCCGGGCCACGTCAACGACACGACGTCTTCAGCCCGGAAGGCGCTCCTCCGCACCAAGATCGAGCCGATGCTCGAGCGCGAGTTGCAGCACCGCGAGATCGTGCCCGAGGGCGTCAGCTACGCGGCGAAGCTGATCGGCTGGGTCGAGGTGAGCGGGGGCAATGCATGATGGCAGCGACCCCAAGCATGATAACCATCTCACGATCCGTGCGACGCGTCGTGCTCGCCTGGCGTCGAAGCTCGCGGAAACCTGGTGGAGAAGCACAACGACCCCGGAGATCGCTCTCCGAGGTCGCTGTTACGACGTCTGGGCCGCGCTCTCGCGACCTCGCGTGAATGGCTCCAGCTGCTGGACTCGAACCAGCGACCCGGCGGTTAACAGCCGCCTGCTCTACCAACTGAGCTAAGCTGGAATGCGTTGGAGACGGCGCGAGAATAGCCAGCCGGCTCTTCCCGTCAAGCGAATCCGCACGCCGCTTCACTTTGGTGACGCGCGTGTGAGCCCGCCCGGTCCCTTCCCCCGTCCGGCTCCCCCGGCGTGCTCCCCCTCGCCCGCCCCCGCGAGATTGCCCGCCTGGCGTGCTTCTGCGACAACGCCGCCGTGTCGCGCGCCGCCGAGCCCCTCGCACCGCCGTCCGCCCCTCCGGACCCCTCGCAGGCCCCTCCGGACGCGGCGCAGGCCGCCCCCGCCCCTGCCGCGCCCCCTCCGGTCCCTGCCGCGCCTTCCTCGGCCGCCGCCGCCCCCTCCCCCTCCGCCGCCCGCTCCGCCGGCCGCGGCGGCCTCGCCATCGCGGGCGCCAAGGTCTCCTTCATCGTCTTCGGCTTCGTCCAGCAGCTCATCCTCCCCCGGCTGCTCGGCACCGACGGCTACGGCGAGGTCTCCGTCGTCCTCGCCGGGGTCGGCGTCGTCAACAACGTCGTCGTCGCGACAGGCATCCAGGGCGTCTCGCGCGCCGTCTCCAGCGTCGCCGAGCGCGACGTCGCCGAGGCCTTCCGCCGCACCCTCGCCCTGCACGCCGTCCTCGCCGTGGCCGTCTCCTCGGCCTTCGCGCTCCTCGCCGGCGCGATCGCCTCCTTCTCCGAGGCGCCGCACGTCGCCGGCCCGCTGCGGCTCGCCGCCGCCGTCGTCCTCCTCTACGGCCTCTACGCCCCGCTCGTCGGCGCGCTCAACGGCCAGCGGCGGTTCCTCACCCAGGCGGCCTTCGACGTCGGCTACGGCGCGCTCCGCACCGCCAGCATCGCCGCCGGCGCCCTCCTCTTCCTCCGCGCCGGCCAGAGCGGCGTCCTCGGCGCGATCGCCGGCTTCGTCACCGCCGCCGCCATCATCGTCCCGCTCGCGCTCACCCGGACCGGCCTCGGCCGCCGCGGCGGCGCCGGGCCCTCGATCCGCGAGCACCTCGTCTTCCTCCTGCCGCTCGCCGTCTCCCAGACCTTCCTGAACCTCCTGCTCCAGACCGACTTCTTCCTCCTGCGCCGCTTCCTCGGCCAGGCCACCAACCACCTCGCGCTCGGCGCCAGGGCCGCCGACGACCTCATCGGCGTCTACCGCGGCGCGCAGCTCTTCGCGTTCCTCCCCTACCAGCTGCTCCTGTCCGTCACGTTCATCCTCTTCCCGATGCTCGCCCGCGCGCACGCCGAGCAGGACCGCGCCGCCGTGCGCCGCTACGCCATGACCGGCGTCCGCCTCTCGTTCCTGCTCACCGGCCTGCTCTGCGCCCCCATCTCGGGCCTCGCCCCGCACGTGCTGCGCTTCGCCTTCCCGGTCGAGATCTGGAGCCGCGGCGGCGGCGCGCTCCGCATTCTCTCGCTCGGCATGGGCGCGTTCGCCGTGCTCGGCGTCGCCTCGGCCGCGCTCACCAGCCTCCGCCGGGAGCGCACCGCGGCCGCGCTCACCGCCGCCACCGTCTTCCTCGTCGCGGTCGGCTGCTCCCTCTTCGTCCCGCGCGCCGCCTTCGGCCCCGACATGCTGGTGAGCTCCGCGGTCGCCACCTCGGTCGCGCTGGCCACCGCCGCGGTCGTCTCCGGCTTCCTGCTCCACCGCGCCGCCGGCGGCTTCGTCCCCGCGCGGACGGCGCTCCGCGTGGGCCTCGCGCTCGCCGTCGCGGTCGCTGTCGGCGCGCGGCTGCCGTGGCTCGGCAAGGTCGCCGTGCTCGGCGAGGCGATCTTCGTGGCCCTCGTCTACGTCGCGCTCCTCGTCGCGACGCGCGAGGTCGGCCGGGAGGACCTGGCCATCCTCCGGCAGGCGTTCGGCCGCGGCAGTAGCCGGGCGTGAGCTGACCGGCGTCCGCCGGCGATCCTATCGCTCCCGCGCCCGCCCCTATCGCTCCCGCGCCCGCCCCTATCGCTCCCGCGCCCGCCCCTATCGCTCCCGCGCCCGATCCTCTCACCCCCTCAGGCGCCCCCGCGACCGCCCGCCACCGCCGCCCCGCCGCCTGCCGTCGACGCCTCTTGACCGACAGCCGGCAATCTCGCATACGCCGGTCTCCCTGATCCGGCCAGCGGCCGGGGCCCGCCCGGTCGACGCTCGGTCGATCGGGCGGCGCGCCTCCATCCCCACCCGCCGCGCGCCGGATCGCCCACGCAGGAGATACCGTGGCTCCTCAATTCATCTTCACGATGCAGGACGTCCGGAAGGTGCACCCCCCGAACAAGGAGGTGCTGAAGGGCCTGTGGCTCTCCTTCTACCCGGGCGCCAAGATCGGCGTCCTCGGCTCGAACGGCGCCGGCAAGAGCACCCTGCTCCGCATCATGGCGGGCGTCGACAAGGAGTACCTCGGCGAGGCCAGGCCCGCCGACGGCATCCGCATCGGCTACCTCGCCCAGGAGCCGCAGCTCGAGGCGGGCAAGACCGTCCTCGAGCACGTCGAGATGGCCGTCCACGACGTCCGCTCCCTGGTCCAGCGCTTCGAGGAGATCGGCGCCAAGCTCGGCGAATCGCCCCCCGACATGGAGGCGCTCCTCGAGGAGTACGCCGCGCTCCAGGACAAGATCGAGGCCGCCAACGGCTGGGAGATCGACCGCGTCGTCGAGCGCGCCATGGACGCCCTCCGGCTGCCCCCGCCCGACGCCGACGTCACCAAGCTCTCCGGCGGCGAGCGCCGGCGCGTCGCCCTCTGCCGGCTCCTCCTCGAGAAGCCCGACATCCTGCTCCTCGACGAGCCGACCAACCACCTCGACGCCGAGAGCGTCGCCTGGCTCGAGCGCTTCCTCCACGATTACCCGGGCACCGTCGTCGCCGTCACCCACGACCGCTACTTCCTCGACAACGTCGCCGGCTGGATCCTCGAGCTCGATCGCGGCGCCGGCATCCCGTACGAGGGCAACTACACCGGCTGGCTCGAGCAGAAGAAGAAGCGCCTCGAGCTCGAGCAGAAGCAGGAGAGCGCGCGCAAGCGCACCCTCGAGCGCGAGCTCGAGTGGGTGCGCATGGCGCCGCGCGCCCGCCAGGCCAAGAGCAAGGCCCGCCTCGCCGCCTACGAGTCGCTGCTCGCCGAGGACAGGTCGAAGAAGGTCGAGGAGAACGAGATCCACATCCCCGCGGGCAACCGGCTCGGGAACGTGGTCGTCGAGGCCGAGCACCTCCGCAAGGGCTACGGCGACCGCGTCCTCGTCGACGACCTCACCTTCTCGCTCCCGCGCGGCGGCATCGTCGGCGTCATCGGGCCGAACGGCGCCGGCAAGACCACGCTCTTCCGCATGATCATGGGCCAGGAGAAGCCCGACGGCGGCGCGCTCCGGATCGGCGAGACCGTGGAGCTCGCGTACGTCGACCAGTCGCGCGACGCGCTCAACCCGAACAACAACGTCTGGCAGGAGATCTCCGGCGGCGAGGACCGGCTGCTCGTCGGCAAGCGCGAGGTCAACTCGCGCGCCTACGTCGCGAGCTTCAACTTCGCCGGCAGCGACCAGCAGAAGAAGGTCCGCGACCTCTCCGGCGGCGAGCGCAACCGCCTCCACCTCGCCAAGCTGCTCCGCCGCGGCGGCAACGTCCTCCTGCTCGACGAGCCGACCAACGACCTCGACGTCGACACCCTCCGCTCGCTCGAGGAGGCGCTGCTCAACTTCGCCGGCTGCGCCGTGGTCATCAGCCACGATCGGTGGTTCCTCGACCGGATCGCGACGCACATCCTGGCGTTCGAGGGCGACAGCAAGGTCGTCTGGTTCGAGGGCAACTACGCCGACTACGAGGCCGACCTGAAGCGCCGCCTCGGCGCCGACGCCGCCGAGCCCCGCAAGATCCGCTACCGCAAGCTCACCGCGGGCTGACGCGGCGCCGCCGGCCGCGCCCGGCGGCGCTCGACACCCCGGTCAGCCACGTTCCACTCACGGAGCACGTTTCCGGTCTGGTGGGACGCCGGCGCCGGCATTAGCTCTTCCCCATCCATGTTCCGGAGCTCCCCCTGCGCTGGGCTCATCGCCGCCGCGGCGGCGGGCGCGCTCGCCCTCCTGACCGCGGCCGGCTGCCGTGACGCGGCCGAGACCCGCTCGCCTTTCGACGTCGCCTCGTCGAGCGGGCGCGGCGGCGCTGCGGGTGACGGCGGCGCGGGCGGCTCCGGCGACGCGAGCGGCGCCGGCGGTCACGCCGCGAGCGGCGCCGGCGGTCACGCCGCGGCCGGCCCCGGCGCGGGCGGCCCCGGCGCCGGCGGCTCGGACGGCGGCGCCAGCGCGGGCGACCCCCCGCCGGAGGCCGCGCCGCTCTCCGTCGTCACGTGGAACACCAAGGATTTCTTCAACGACCAGGAGGACAGCGACGTCGTCGATGAGCTCGTGCTCAGCCCCGCGCGCTACCGCGAGAAGCGCGAGGCGGTCGCGGCGGTGATCGCGGCGCTCGCCCCCGACGTCGCCGTGCTCCAGGAGGTCGAGAACCTCGACGTGCTCGAGGACCTGAACCGCACGGAGCTCGGCGGCGCGTACCCGCACGCCGCCCTCGTCGAGGCGTACGACCCGCGCGGCATCGACGTCGGCGCGATCTCGAAGATCCCGTTCGACAAGGTCGTGTCGCACCGGGACGACCGCTTCACGCTCCGCGGGACGCAGGGACCTGTCTATACGTTCACGCGCGACTGCCTGGAGCTCCACCTCACCCGGGCCGGCCGCGAGGTCATCCTGCTCGGGGTCCACTTCAAGTCCAAGGCGGCGCCCGACGACCCGGACCGGCGCCTCGCCGAGGCCCAGCGCACCCGCGCCATCGCCGACGCCCTCGCCGCCAAGCACCCCGCCGCCGCGATCGCCGTGCTCGGCGACTTCAACGACCTGCCCGGCTCGCCCCCCTTCCAGGCCGTCGCCGGCGCCGGCAGGGCGGTGTTCGAGGACGTCGCGGCCGCCGTCCCGCCCGCGGACCGGTGGACGTACGACTTTCGCGGACAGCTAGAGCTCATCGACCACCAGATGGCCAACCCGCTGCTCCGGGGCATGCTCGACCCGGGCTCGGTCCAGATCCCGCACTGGCCGTCGGTCGACGAAGCCAGCGATCACGCGCCGGTCTTTTCCGTGTACCGGGTCACCCCGCCCACGTAAGCGTTCGAGCGCGGTTCAGCTAAGCTGCGCCCCGATGCACGGCACGAGGAGAAAGGGCTCCCCGCCGAGAGCCCGCAGGGACTGGGGGCGCGTCGCCGTGCGCCTGCTGTGCGCCGTGTTCGCGGTGATCGGGGCGATCCCGCTCGCGGTCGGCTTCCTCGTGCGGACCGAGACGGTGCGGGCCTGGGCCGCGCGCGAGACGGCCGCGCTGCTCCAGCGCGAGCTCGGCATCACCGCCCGCTACGACGTGCGCGTGCAGGCCTGGCCCCTGATGGTCGGCCTGAACCGCCTCGTCGTCGACTCCTCGGACGGCGGCGCGCCGTTCCTCGAGCTGGAGCGCGTCGCGATCCGCCCGCGCCTCTTCTCGCTGCTCGCGGGGCACATCGACGCCGGCGACGTCGAGATCACCGGCCCCCGCGTCCGCGCCGTCGTGAAGGACGGGGAGCTCCGGAACCTCAAGCTCCCGAGCGCCGGCGAGAGCAGCGGCGACAAGGGCAAGCTCGACCGCGCGCCGCTCTCGTCCGTGGCGATCACCGACGCGCGGCTCGACCTCACGATCGACAACGTCCGCGTCCAGGCCCGCGAGGTCGACGTCGACGTCTCCGCCGAGCCGTCCGACGCCTTCGAGATCGCGATGCGCTCCGGCCTCGTCTCGGTCGTCCACACGCACGCCGCGCCCGGCCGCGAGGCCGAGGAGGACAGCGTCGACGAGGACGTCGTCTGCCGCTTCGACACGCGCGTCCGCGTCGAGCCCGATCGCGCGCTCGTCCGCCGGCTCATCCTCGAGGGCGCCGCCGACTTCGACCCGGACCCTGGCACCACGCCGCCGTGCGACCTCCCGGCCGGCGACTGGCGCCGCGTCGAGCTCGAGCTCGGCGCCCTGCGCGCCGTCGGCCTCGGCGGCGGCATGCCGCACCGGATCGAGGGCCGCGTGCGGGCGCGCCTGCCGGTGCCGGTCGTGCACCGCTTCGTGAACCTGCCGCCCGCTTCCGGCGCCGTCTCGCTCGACGTCGCCGCCGAGTACGACGCGGCGGCCGCGCCGTTCGGGCTCGCGCTCCCCCGCGTCAAGGGCACCCTCCTGCTCGACCAGCCGGGCCTCGACGGCAGGGTCTTCGTGACGCGGCTCTCGGGCGAGGTCTCGACGACCGCCGACGCCGTGCAGCTCTCGAACGCCGACGTCGCCTGGGCCGACGGCACGCTGAAGATCGCGAGCGCGGAGCTCAAGCCGTTCGAGAAGGGCATGCCGCTCCAGGCGGGCCCGATCGACCTCGCCAACGTCGAGCTGCCCGGCCTGCTCCGCGACCTCGGCGTGCACCCCCAGGCGCACGTCGCCTGGACGCTGCGCGAGGGCCGGTTCGACCACTTCGGCGGCACCCTGTCCCCGCTCTCGCTCGAGGGCCCGCTCGCCGTCCAGTCGCGCGGCTTCGAGATCTTCGACCACCCGACGAAGGACCCGGCCCGGAAGCGCCTCATGGGCGTCAGGGAGGCCGCGCTCCGCGGCTCGTTCCAGGTGCGCCCGAACGCCGTCGTGCTCGCGGGCTTCTCGGTCGACACGCCGGTCTCGCACCTCAGGACCACCGTCTCGCTCGGCTTCAACGACCAGCTCGGGGTCGAGGTCCACCCGGGCTCGCGGGTGGACCTCGCCGAGGTCTCGCCGCTCGCCGATCTCGAGCTCGCCGGCGTCGCCACGATGAAGGCGTCGATGCACGGCTCCTACGCGCACCCGAAGCTCACGGGCGAGGTCGGCATCGAGAAGTTCGTCTTCACCGGCTTCCCCATCGGCGACCTCGAGCCGTCGCCGGTCGCGTTCGAGCCGCTCGCCCTGACGCTCGAGAACGCGCGCGTCCGGCACGGGGCGAGCCGCGTCCGCGTCCCCTCGATCAAGATCGACTTCGACCCGGCGGGCAACCTGCCGAAGGGGCGCCCGCTCGACAGCGCGTCGGGGGTCGTCGTCGTGGACGCGACCGTCGACACGCGCGAGGCGCCGCACCTCGCCGCGCGCGACCTGCTCGAGATCCTCCGCATGGACAAGGACCCGCGGTTCGCCGCCTACAAGGCGACCGCGAGCGGGACGGCGCGGGCCCACTTCGCGCTCGGCGGCCCGGAGGACCGCTGCGGCGGCGGCTACCTCGCCGTGAGCGCCGGGATGCGCCTCACCGGCGTGGAGCTCCTCGAGGAGCGCTTCGACGAGGGCGAGGTCGACCTCAACCTGATCTGGGACGACCAGGCCGCCGGCGCCGACGGCATGCGGCTCGACGTCCGCTCGGCGTCGCTGCGCAAGGGCACGGGCTCGGTGCTGGCGAGCGTGTCCGTGGGGCACGGCGGCGCGCTCAAGGGGAGCGTCATCGCGAGCGGCCTGCCCCTCGCGCGGGTGGACGCGCTCGGCGCGGCGGCGTCGCTGTTCGACGGCTCGGTCTCGGGGGTCGCCAACCTCGGCGGCACGGTGAGCAGGATGTCCGGGTTCGCGGACGTTCACGTCTCGCGCGTCGGCATCCGCCGCACGCACGCGAGCCTGCCGCCCTCGCGCGTCGAGCTCACGATCGTGCCCACCGACAGGCAGCCGAAGATCCTCGGGAGGACGCCGATCTGCGGCAACCCGCAGGGCGCGCCGTTCGACCCGGCGGAGTTCGAGCGCGACCTCCCCGACGGGTCGTTCGTGGCCAACGGGTCGCTGTTCGGCGGCCAGATCGCGCTCCAGGGGCTCCGCGTCACGCGCCAGCAGCGCAAGATCGTGGACGGCAAGGTGCGCGTCGACGCGCTCGACCTCGGGACGCTCGCGAACCTCATCCCGGGCGTCGCGTTCTCGGCGGCGCCGCCGAAGGGCACGCTGACCGCGTCGCTCGACGTGGCGCGGCTCCCGCTCGCGGACCCGCGGCAGGCGGCGCTCACGCTCACCGTCGACGCGCTCAGGCTGGAGCGCGAGGGCCAGGGGCTGACCCTCAAGAGCCCGACCGGGCCGATCCACCTCGCGGGCAACACGGTGAAGGTGCCGGAGCTCCACCTCGAGGCGCACACCGCCTCGCGCCTGTCCGCCGCGTTCACCGCGTCGGGCGAGGTCAAGCGGGTGTTCACCGCGCCGGATCTCGACCTCGCGATCCGGGTCAGCCCGACGAACCTGTCGCGGCTCAGCGCCGACATCCCGCAGATCCGGCACGCGCGGGGCACGGTGCAGGCCGAGGTGCAGGTGACCGGGCCGCTCGCGGGGCTGCGCTACTCGGGCTCGGCGACGCTCAAGGAGGGGGAGCTCGACGTCGTGGGCCTGCCTGTGTCGCTCGACGACATCGACGTCGAGATCGCGATCGGCGGCGACCAGGTGCGCCTCACGAAGGCGACCGCGCGGGTCGGCACGGGCACGGTGACGGCGGTCGGGCAGATGCCGGTGCGCGGCCTGGCGCTCGGCACGGCGACGGCCTCGATCGTGGCGACCGGCGTGAAGCTGCCGGTCGCGGAGGGGGTGAACCTCACCGCGAACGCGAACCTCAACGCGACCTTCCGGCCCGGCGTCGAGGACGAGGAGGCGGGGGAGAAGAACCTGCCGCTCGTGATGGGCACGGTCACCCTCACGTCGTTCAGCTACACGCGCCCGATCCTCATGGCCGTCGATCTCGGCGACCTCACGGGCCGCCAGCGCACGGCGGTGCAGACCTACGACCCGGCGGCCGACGTGGCCCGGTTCGACGTCACGGTCCTGTCGCCCAACCCGCTCCGCTTCTCGAACGATCTCGCGGACATGCGGCTCGAGGTCTCGCCGACCGGGCTCCAGCTTTCCGGCACGAACCAGCGCTTCGGCGCGCGCGGCTCGCTGCGCATCCTGCCCGACTCGAAGCTGATGCTGCGGAGCACCGAGTTCGAGGTCCGGGAGGGCTACGTCCGCTTCGACGATCCGTTCCGCATCGCGCCCAAGGTCGACGTGCGCGCGGAGAGCGAGTACCGCCGCTACACGTCGGTGGCGAGCAGCGGCGCGGCGGACGCGTCCGGGAGCGCGGAGCCGGTGGCGCCGGCGAGCGCTGGGCTCGGCGCCGGCGCGAACTCGAGCGGGCAGTGGCGCATCAAGCTGCACGCCCAGGGCGACGCCGACAACCTCCGGCTCAACCTCACGAGCGATCCGCCGCTCAGCCAGGAGGACATCGTCCTGCTCCTCACGCTCGGCGTGACGCGCGCCGAGCTCAACCAGGGCGTCGTCTCGTCGCTCGGCGAGACGATGGGCCTCGAGGCGCTCTCGTCGCTGACGGGCGCCGACAAGGCGGTGAAGAACATCGTCCCCATCATCGACGAGTTCCGCTTCGGCACCGGCTACTCGTCCAGGAACGGCGCCCCGGAGCCGACGGTGACCCTGGGCAAGCGCATCACGGACGCGGTCCGCGCCAACGTCACGACGGGCCTCTCGCAGGGCAGCCAGGTGCGCGCGGGCGTCGAGGTGAAGCTCAGCGACCGCATGAGCTTGCAGGGCTCCTACGACAACGCGAACGACGCCTCGAGCTCGCCCGTCGGCAACGTGGGCGCCGACCTCCGGTGGCGGCTCGAGTTCGAGTAGCGGGCGGAGGCCGGCGGCGCGGCGCCCGCGGCGCTCAGGTAGGAGCGGCGAGGGCCGCGTCGAGGGCGCTGTAGCGGTCGTCGCGGCCGGCGACCCACTGCTTGTGGCCCATGAGCTCGAAGATGCGCCGGTGCTTCGGGTTCTTCCAGGTCATGCCGAGCAGCACGCGCTGGAACGCCTCGGCCTTGGCCTCGGGCAGCGACGGCATCGCGTCGAACATCGCGAAGTCGTAGGCCGGCGTGGTCCAGAGGACGTCGACCCGGCGGAGGTCGATGTGGCCGTTCGCCTGCTCGGCGAGCCACACGGCGTCCCCGACCGCCGCCGCCTGCGCCTTGCCGTCGTGCAGCGCCGCGAGCGCCTGGACCTCGCTCGTCGCGGTGTCCCCGTGCTTGCCGACGTCCACCTCGAACGGCAGGAGCTGGATCTTCTCCACCGCCACCCCCGCCTGCCGGAGGAAGTGCAGCGGCAGGATGCGCGCGTGCGCCGAGTCGGCGCTCCCCACCGCGAGCACCTTGCCCTCGAGGTCGCTCAGCGCCCCGACCGCGGCGTCGCGGCGGACGAGGAGCTTGCTGTGGAAGTCGCGGTCGATCTCGCGCATCGCCAGCGAGCGGGAGCGGCCCTCGGTCTGCCGCTTGACCCGCACGTGCGCGGTGGCGCTGTCCCAGGCCACGTCGATGTGCCCGCGAACCAGCGACTCCACCTGGCGCTCGTAGGTGGAGAACAGCGCGAAATCAATCAGGATTCCATGCTCGCGGAAGTGCTCGCGCAGGCTCTCCCACAGCGTGACCACCTTGGCGTCGTGCGCCACGGCGCCGACAAGCATCGCCAGGTCCTTCATCCGGTGCCTCGCACGGGCGGCGACGCTAGCACGAGGTCCGCCCGCCGAGAGCCCCGCGTCTCGCACATCGACGCCCCGAAGCGCGATCCGGTCCGGCCGGGCCGCGCCCGGGCCTGGAGCCGACGCCGCGCGTGTCGGCGCGCGAACGCCGCGGCGGCGCGCCAGCACGAACGCCGCGCGGGCGGCCTCTTGCCCACTTTCCGCCCAACCGGGCTACGCTGCGCTCCTCGTGCAAGCCGGCGCCGGTTCGTTTCGGTTTCGTCCCCCGGCGCTCCGCGCCTGATGGCCCGCTTTCGCCCTTCCCTCATTCCCTTCTTGCTCGGCTTCTTGCCGCTCGGCGCGACCGCCGTCCCCGCGCGCGCCCAGCAGGCGCCCGCGATCCAGGCCAACGAGGTTGGGGCCAACCCCGGCGCCCTCGCCCAGGCCGACCCCGACCTCAACCAGGTTGGGGTCAACCCCGGCAACTCCAACCCCAACCAGGTTGGGGTCAACCCCGGCAACCAGGCCCAGGCCAACCCCGCCCCCAACCAGGTCGAGGCCAACCAGGTCGAGGCTCGCCCGGCGCCCTCGGGCGCGGCGAGCACCGAGGCCACCGACGTGCCGTCGCTTCAGCCGCCGATCGCCCTCGGAGAGCTCGCCGGCAAGCCGATCGTCCGCATCGACGTCGTCGCCGTGGGCGACCGCTGGCAGAGCGCGTCGCCCGTCGCCAGCGTCGAGCTCGGAGAGCCGCTCAGCCTCGACGCCGCGCGCCGCGCGATGCGCGAGCTGCTCGCCTCCGGCAACTTCGCCCGCGCGTCGGCCGAGGCGAGCCTGGTGCCCGACGGCGCCGCGCTCCGGATCGTCGTCGTCCCGCGCCGGCGCATCGCGACCATCCAGCTCACCGGCAGCGCGCTCGACCGGCAGGACACCCTCAAGGCCGCCGGCGTCTCCGAGGACGGCGACATCACCGCCGCGACGCTCGCCGGGATCGGCCCCCGCGTCCGGGCCTTCTACGCGGAGCACGGCTACCCCGCGGCCGCGGTCACGGTGCGCGCGGTCGACACCGACGACCCGTCCGCGATCGTCCTCGCGCTCAACATCGAGGCCGGCGCCCCGCGCGTCGTCTCCCAGCGCGTCTTCGTCGTGGCGCCGCGCGCGGACAAGGAGCTCGGCGCGCTCAAGGACAGCTACCCCCTCGGCGCCGGCGCCCGCGTCGACGAGCCCGCCCTCGCCGACGCCGACCGCGAGATGACCGACCTGCTCCGCCGGAGCGGCTTCCACTACGCCCGGGTCTCCCACCGCCTGCTCGCGGTCGGCCCGAACAACTACCTCTACGTCTACCTCGAGCCCGGCGCCCGCATCGTCCCTGCCTTCGACGGCAACCGCGCCTTCGACGACGACGCGCTCGGCCTCGGCGAGACGACCGAGACGAAGCCCAGCGACCTCACCGACAAGCTCCGATCGTTCTACGTCGCGCGCGGCTTCCTCGACGCTGAGGTCACCGCTGCGCTGGGCGGCAGGCCGGAGGACCCGGTCCGGTACCTGACCTTCACCGTCCGCGAGAACGAGCAGGTGCGCGTCACGAAGCGCGTCTTCCCCTGCCTCACGGGCGCCCTCAGCGCCGACGACCTCGGCCGCGAGATCGAGAGCTTCCTCGAGGAGGACCTGCCCGGCGAGGTCTTCACGCTCCCCGACCCGCGGGGCGTCGCGGACCTCTTCGGCCCGACCCGCGGCGCCGGCGGCCGGGCCCGCCCGGTCGAGCTCATCCCGGCGATGACGTACGTGCCGGAGACCTACGACCGCGCCCTCAAGCACGTGCGCGACCTCTACTTCAGCAAGGGCTACCTCAACGCCTCCATCGGCCCGGTGTCCGTGATCCGCGCCACCTGCTCGCGCCGCTCCCCGCCCGGCGCCTGCATCCCCGAGCCGGTCGCCGAGCGCGTCACGGCGCAGTGCCGCACCGACGCGCTCGGCCTCCCCCTGCCCGAGCCGCCGGTCCCCGCCGCCCTCACCTGCCGCCCCGACCCCGCGCGGCACATCGCGTGCGCCCCCGAGGTGACCCTCCGCATCCCGGTCCACCCCGGCCCGCAGACCCAGCTCTACGACCTCGCCTTCGAGGGGAACAAGGGCTTCTGCGGGCAGGTCGGCCTGAGCGAGCGCGACCGGACCACCTGCGCGGAGGAGCGCCCGTTCAGCGAGCGCTGGCTCAGCGACATCGCCGATCTGGAGCTCGGACAGCCCCTCTCGACGCTCGCCCTCGACGCCGCGCGGCTGCGCATCCTCGATGCGTACCGCGATCTCGGCTACGCGTTCGCCGAGGTCCGCGCCGCGATCGAGCCGTCCCCCGACCGCACGCGCGCCCGCGCGCGGTTCATCGTGTCGGAGCGGGACCGGGTGATCGTCACCGGCATCGTCGTCAAGGGGGCGGTCCGGACCGACGAGCAGCTCATCCTCCGCCGCGTGCTGCTGCGCGAGGGCGCCCCTTTCCGGCAGGGGCAGGCCCGCCTGAGCGAGGAGCGCATCGCGACGCTCGGGCCCTTCTCCAGCGTGTCGATCGCACTGGAGGACCCGGACATCCCGCAGAAGAACAAGCGGGTCATCATCCACGTGGTCGAGCAGCTGCCGCAGTACCTCAACCCGGCGATCGGGTTCTCGACCGGCGAGGGCGTCCGCTTCGCCTTCGAGTACGGGCACCGCAACATCGGCGGCCTCGCCGTCGGCCTCACGATGCGCGTGCAGCTCAGCTACCTGTTCGAGTTCATGGTCGTCGACCCCGCGGCGCGCCGTCACTACCAGGTCCTCAACGACGCCGATCAGCTGGAGCGCCGCAACACGATCTCGGTCACGCTCCCGGACATCGGGCTCGGCCCGCTGGTCAGCCTGTCGCTGTCGGGCGTCGACGTGCGCGACAACCAGCTCGATTTCGGCTTCACGAAGGACGCGCTCATCCCCGCGCTCACGTACCGGCCGCGGCGCGCCGTGACCGCGCAGCTCGCCTTCTCCACCGAGCTGAACAAGGTCGACTTCTTCGGCGAGTCGGACGCCGGCAAGCGGGAGATCCTCAACCAGCTGCGCATGCCCGAGGGCCGCACGATCGCCCTGGCGCAGCGGGTCGACGCGTCCTGGGACACGCGGGACACCCCCTTCGCCGCGACCCGCGGCTTCCTCCTGTCCGGCGGGGTCGAGCACGTCGACGCGTTCGACGTGTTCGACTCGGTCGGGGACACGACGAGCTTCCCCGAGAGCCACTTCCTCCGGTTCACGGGGCGCGTGTCGGGCTACATCCCGCTGGCGCGCCGATCGGGGCTCACCCTCGCGCTCAGCCTGTCCGGCGGCTACATCCAGCCGCTCGTCACGAACAGCGGGACGTACCCCGATCGCCTCTTCTTCCTCGGCGGCGTCGACTCGCTCCGCTCGCACCTGGCCGAGTCGCTGTACCCGGAGGACGGGATCGAGGAGGCGAGGAAGGTGCTCCCCGACGGGGCCACGCTCTCGACCGACGACATCCCCCGCGGCGGGACGGTGATGGTGAACCCGCGCGCCGAGCTGCGCGTGCCGCTGACCGATCTGCTCCAGCTCGGCCTCTTCCTCGACGCGGGCAACCTCTGGATCAGGGCCAGGAACGTCAACCTCGACCCGCGCCTGCTCCGCTACGGGCTCGGCGCCGGGCTGCGGGTGAACACCCCGATCGGCCCCCTCGCCTTCGACTACGGCCTCAACCTCGACCCGCGCGACGAGCTCGACGAGATCGACGGCGCCCTCCACTTCTCCGTGGGGCTCTTCTGAGCGGCGATGCCGCGCGCTGCGCGCCGCGCGCTGCGCGCCGCGCGCCGCGCCGACGATCGGGATCCCACGGCGCGCCGCGGACGCGCCGCGCCAGCGCGCCTCGGCGCTGCTCAGGCCGCCATCGGCCCGGCCAGCGCTCGCCACCCCGGCGCAAATGCCTGACAGGCTGGTCCAGCGGCGACGCTAGGATCGTTCGCCCCCACGACACTGGACGCGCTCTCGGCGGCTCAGCGACGGCGGGGGCGCAACGGCAGCTCCCCCAGCTCAAGACGACGAGGCTCCCCTGATGAACCGCTCTCTCCGTGCGTGTGCTCTGCTCGCCCTGACTTCGTCCCTGACGACCTTCGGCTGCGGGGATGACAGCGCCGCGCCGAGCAGCGCGGCGAGCGCGTCCAGCGGCGGCGGACAGGGCGGACAGGGCGGACAGGGCGGACAGGGACAGGGCGGCCACGGCGGGGCCGGCGGCGGCGGGGCGTCGACCAGCTCCGGCGGGGCGGCGGTGTGCGGCGACCTGCGGTGCGACGCCGGCGAGACGTGCGAGAGCTGCCCCGGCGACTGCGAGGCCTGCGCGCCGGGCTGCGGCGACGGCCGCTGCGAGGCGCCGGAGACGTGCGACTCGTGCGCGGGCGACTGCGGCGAGTGCCCGCCCGTCTGCGGCGACGGCACGTGCGAGCCCCTGCGGGAGACCTGCAACGCGTGCGCCGCCGACTGCGGCGCGTGCCCGCCGGACGACTGCAGCCACGATCCGTGCGAGGAGGGGGATCCCCTCGTGGCGGGCTGCGACCCGTGCGTGACCGCGCTGTGCGCGGCGGACCCCGCGTGCTGCATGAGCGCGTGGGACGCCCACTGCGTCGAGGGCCTCGCCGCCGCCTGCGGGCGGGCCTGCGGGTGCGCGCACGACCTCTGCGAGGCGGGCGGGGCGCTCGACCCCACGTGCAGCAGCTGCGTCGCCAACGTGTGCGACGAGGACGAGGGAGACAGCTACTGCTGCACGTTCGACTGGGACGCGTCGTGCACCGCGCTCTCGCAGCTCCGGTGCGGCGTCGCGTGCCCGTGAGCGCTCAGCCCGCCGCCTGCCACGAGAGCGACGCGCGGAGGCGCGCGCCGGCGAGCGCCCCGGCGAGGCGGGCCGCGGCGCGCTGTCGGCCCCCGTCGCGCTCCGGCGCGGCGTAGCTCACGCGGTGCACGGCGCGCAGGCCGAGGTCCGGGACCGCCACGCCGATGACCAGGTCGGCGCAGGCGGGCACGCGCGCCGGCGACCCCTCGCGCCGTCCGCCCAGCACCGCCGCGTGGAGCGCGATCGAGACGGGGCCGGCCGTGAGGTGGAAGGAGGCGGTCGCAGGGGCGTCCGGCGCCTCCAGCAGGGCGCCGGCGGCCTCGACCGGCGCCTCCAGCAGGGCGCCGGCGGCCTCGAGGTGCGCCGTGGCGGCGCCGAGGGCCGCGGCGGCGAGGAGCGCTGTCGTGTTCGTGGTCAGCCGCATGGACGCCTCCTGGGGGTGGGCGGGGGCCATCCTGGTGAGGATCGCCGCCGCGCGGAAGCGGCGAGCAGCGAACCGCCCGGCCGCTGCAGCGAGCGCGGCGGGCCCCGCGGCGAGCCGTCCAGGGGGACGGCGACCGGGCGCCGCGGTCAGCGCGCCGTGGCCGCCTTCATCTCCCGGACGAAGCTCGCGACGGAGCGCGCGGCCGCCTCGGGATCCCCGAGGTTCGACGCGACCCGCTGGACGACCGCGGACCCGCTGATCACGCCGAACGCCCCGGCGGCGAGGGCGTCGCGCACGTGCTCGGGCTTCGAGATGCCGAACCCGAGGACCGCGGGCGGCGCGCCGAACCGGCGCAGCGTCTCGAAGAGGTTCCCGTGGCTGAGGCTCAGCTGGTCGTCCGCCCCCGTCACGCCCTTGCGCGTCACGCAGTAGGTGTACGCGGCGCACCGCTCGGAGAGCTGCTGCAGCGTCGCCTCCGAGGCGTTGAGGGGCGCGATCAGCACCGGCGCCACGCCCACCGCGCGCGCCGCCGCCACGTAGGGCTCCGACTCCCGCACGGGCACGTCGGCGACGAGCACGCTGTCGACCCCGGCCGCGGCCACCGACGCGTAGAACGCCTTGAGATCGCGGTGCTTCACCAGGTTCGCGTACGTCAGGATGCCGACCGGCACCTCGGGCGCCTCCGCCCGGAACCGGCCGAGCAGCTCGATGCAGTCGGCCGGCCTCACGCCGGCGCCGAGCGCCCGCACGGCGGCGGCCTGGATGGTCGGGCCGTCCGCGATCGGGTCCGAGAACGGGATCCCGACCTCGATCGCGTCCGCGCCGCCCTCGACGGCCGCGCGGAGCAGCCGCGCGCTCGTCGCGAGGTCGGGGTCCCCGAGCATCAGGAAGGGGATGAACGCCCCCTCGCCCCGCTGCCGCAGCCGATCGAATGCGCGATCGTAGCGCGTCGTCATCGCTTCCCGACTCATGTCGACCTCCCGGGATCGAGCAGCTTCTGCGCCTGCTCCATGTCCTTGTCTCCGCGGCCCGACAGGTTCACGACGAGCACCGTCTCGCGCCCTGCCTGCGCCGCCTCCGCCGCCATCTTCAGCGCGTGCGCGATCGCGTGCGCCGACTCGAATGCCGGGATGATGCCCTCGCTCCGCGCGAGCTTCTGGAACGCGTCGAGCGCCTCGTCGTCGGTCGCCGCCACGTAGGTCGCCCGGCCCGACGTCATGAGGTGCGCGTGCTCCGGCCCGACGCCGGGGTAGTCGAGCCCCGCCGAGACCGAGTGCGTCTCGGCGACCTGCCCGTGCTCGTCCTGGAGGATGTAGGTCTCCGACCCGTGCAGCACGCCCGGGCGGCCCTTGAGGAGCGTCGCGCCGTGCTTGTCGGTCGAGAGCCCGTGGCCGGCGGGCTCGACGCCGATCAGCGCCACGCCCTGGTCCGGGATGAACTCGGAGAAGATGCCCATCGCGTTGCTGCCGCCGCCCACGCACGCGACCACCGCGTCGGGCAGGCGCCCCTCCGTCTCCAGGATCTGGGCGCGCGCCTCGCGGCCGATGACCCACTGGAAGTCGCGCACGATCGTGGGGAACGGGTGCGGCCCGGCCACGGTCCCGATCAGGTAGTGCGTGTCCTCGTAGCTCTCGGTCCAGTAGCGCAGCGCCTCGTTGAGGGCGTCCTTCAGCGTCTGCGTGCCCGAGCTCACGGGCACCACCTCGGCCCCCATCAGCCGCATCCGGAAGACGTTGAGCCGCTGCCGCTCGACGTCCTTCGCCCCCATGTAGATGCGCGTGGGCATCCCGAGCAGGGCCCCGATCATCGCCGTCGCGACGCCGTGCTGGCCTGCCCCCGTCTCGGCGATGAGCCGCTTCTTGCCCATGCGCCGCGCGAGCAGGCCCTGGCCGAGCGCCTGGTTCGTCTTGTGCGCGCCGCCGTGGAGCAGGTCCTCGCGCTTCAGGTACACCTTCACCCGCGGGTCGCCGGTGAGGTTGCGGCACAGGGTGAGCGGCGTCGGGCGGCCGGCGTAGGTCGTCAGCAGGGAGTTGAACTCCGCCGCGAACATCGGATCGCCGCGCGCCTCCAGGTACGCGCGCTCGAGCTGCTCGAGCGCGGGCACGAGGATCTCGGGGACATAGGCGCCGCCGAAGGCGCCAAAGCGACCGCTTTGCTGCATGGTGATTGCCTCGATCGTCGGTGTGCGTGGTGTTGTGCGTCGTGGACGAGTGGGGGACGCGGTCAGGGGGAAGCGCGGTCCGCCGGGGCCGCGGGGTCGGGGCCGTGGCGCGAGGGCCCGCGCGCGCCGTCGAACAGCCGCACGAGCAGGTCGGCGCACTTCTCGCCGGGCCCGCTCTCGACGCCCGAGCTCACGTCGAGCGCCCAGGCCCCCACCCGCCGCGCCGCGTCGATGTTGTCCGGGTTGAGCCCGCCCGCGAGCAGGCTCCGGGGCCGGGCCGGGTGGCCCGCGATCGCGCTCCAGGCGAAGGTCCGGCCGGTGCCGCCCCGCGCCTCGGCCGTGCGCGTGTCGAAGACGAGCCGGTCGGCGCTCCGCTCGACCTCGGGGCCCTCGCCGGCCGCGCCCTCGCCGGCCGCGCCGGGGCTGCCAGCCGCGCCGGGGCTGCCGGCCGCGCCCGCCGCGTCGCCCGAGGGCGCCATCGGGACCGCCTTCCAGACCTCGCACCCTTCGGGGAGCGCGCGCCGCAGGCCCTCGACGAACGCGGCGTCCTCGTCGCCGTGCAGCTGCACGGCGCGGAGCCCGAGCGCGCGCGCCGTGTCGGCCACGAAGTTCGCGGGTTGATTGAGGAAAACGCCGACGAAGGGGAGCCCCCCGGCGGTGGCGACGACGACCTCGGCCTGCTCCCGGGTCACCCGGCGCGGCGAGGCCTCGGCGAAGACGAGGCCGCCGAAGCGGGCGCCGAGCCGCTCCGCCTCGCGCGAGTCGCCGGGCCGGGTCAGGCCGCAGACCTTCACCCGGCCGTTCACCAGCGCGCGCGCGGCGTCGGCGATGTCGGGGCTGCGCATGAGCGACGTGCCGACCAGGAACCCGTCGACCGAGCGCGCGAGCCGGTCCACGTGGGCGCGCGACTCGACGCCCGACTCCGCGATGACGATCCGGTCGGCCGGCACGCGCGGGGCGAGCCGCTCCGAGACGGCGAGATCGACCTTGAGCGTCTTGAGATCGCGGTTGTTGATGCCGATCACGGGCGCCGGCAGCGCGAGGGCGCGGTCGAGCTCCGCGTCGTCGTGGACCTCGACGAGGCAGTCCATGCCGAGCGCCTCCGCGGCGCCCAGGCACCGGAGCACCGTCGCGTCGTCCAGCACCGACAGCATGAGCAGGATGGCGTCCGCGCCGTGCGCGCGCGCCTCGACCACCTGGTACGGGGTCACGACGAAGTCCTTGCAGAGGATCGGGACGTCCAGGACCGCGCGCACCGCCTGGAGGATCTCGAAGCTGCCCTGGAAGAAGGGCTCGTCGGTCAGCACGCTCACCGCGTCGGCGACGCCGTAGTACGCGGCGGCGACGGCGTGCGGGTCGAAGTCCTGCCGGATCAGGCCCTCGGACGGGGAGGCCTTCTTGCACTCCAGGACGAACCGCGCGCCCGGCGCGGACAGGGCGCGCCGGAGGCTCCGCGACGTGGGCGCGGCCCTGGTCCTGAGGTCGGCGAGCGGGGTCCGCCGCTCGCGTTCGGCCACGTCCGCCCGCTTCCGCTCGACGATGCGCGCGAGGACATTGCTCTGCTCAGCCATGGTGCGCCTCCTTCCGTGCTTCCTGGGACGCTTCCCGGCTCAGCGCCACGAAGCGCGCGAGCCGCTCGCCGGCGCGCCCCGACCGCAGCGCGTCGAGCGCCACGGCCGTCCCCTCCCTCAGGCTGTCGGCGCGCCCGGCGATCCAGAGCAGCGCGCCCGCGTTGATGGCGACGGCGTCGCCGTGCGCGGGCTCGCCGCGGCCGGCGAGCAGGTTGCGGAGCCACGCGGCGTTCGCCGACGGGCCGGCGCCCCGGAGCGCCTCGATCGGCGCCGGCGCGACCCCGGCGTCGGCGGGGTCGATCGTGAGCTCCTCGACGACGCCGTCGCGGAGCCGCGCCGCCCGGGTCGGGGCGTGCAGGGCGATCTCGTCGAGCCCGCCGCCGTGGACGACCAGGGCCGCCTGACAGCCGAGCATCCCGAGCGTGCGGGCGGCGGTGGTGACGAGCTCCGGATCGTAGATGCCCATCACCTGGATGGGCGGCGCGCTCGGGTTCACGAGCGGGCCGAGCAGGTTCATGATGGTGCGGACCTTGAGGGCGCGGCGCACGGGCATCGCGTGGCGGAGCCCCGCGTGGTACTGCGGCGCGAAGAGGAAGCAGAACCCGACCTCGTCGAGGACCCGGCGCGAGACCTCGGCCGGCGGGTCGAGCCGGGCGCCGAGCGCCTCGAGCGCGTCGGCGGAGCCGCACTGCGAGGAGATCGAGCGGTTGCCGTGCTTGGCGATCGGCAGCCCGCCTTCGGCGGCGACGAAGGCGACCGCCGTCGACACGTTGACGGTGGACTGCCCGTCGCCGCCGGTGCCGCAGCAGTCGGCGTAGGCGTAGGGGGGCCGCTCGAAGGGCGCCGACGCCCCCCTGAGCGCGCGCGCGGCGCCCGCGATCTCGGCGGGGGTCTCGCCCTTCGCCTTGAGCGCGACGAGCAGCGCCGAGAGCTCGATCTCGGTCAGCGCCCCGGCGACGAGGTCGCGGAACAGCGCCTCGGTCTGCTCCGCGGAGAGGTCGACGCCCGCGCAGAGCGCATCGATCACTGCATGCATCATGGTTCGCTCCTCATGTTCACGGCCGTTCTGGCAGACACTGCTCCTCGAGACTCGAGCGTCGGACTGCGGCGCCCTGCATAGCGGACAAAAACGAAAAGGCCCACCGTTGTTCGGCGGGCCCTCTTTCTTCTTTCCTTCAGGTCGTCCTCCCCGTTGGGAGGCGCATTACCCGTCGTGAGGGCCCGCCGCGGTAGACCACCAGCGCCACCAGCGAAGCCCTGCCGCGCGCGATCCCACCTGGGCGGCCGCGCGCACGGCGGTGCCGAGGACGAGCCCCTCGGAGCCGGAGTGAGCGCAGGACGCGGTGAGCGCGCGATGCATGCGCGAAACATAGCTTGGGTTCGCGCGGGGGGTCAAGCGGGTTCGCTGCGGTTTCCGCTTCGCTGGTTCTGCCGGTCTTCGGTCTTGTTGGTCGACCTGCCGGTCCAGCGGCCTGGCGGGTGTCCGCGCGGGCGGCGTCGGGTGTGCGGGACAGACGCGGTGTCGGGATCGGCGCGGCGGGAGATATCCATGCTCGGCGGGCTCGGTCCGCTGTCAGGCCATCTCGTCGTCGCTCGGAAGAGAGGAGTGTCTCGGCGACAGCGCTGCGCTGCCCACGAGTCGCCGATCTGGATGGCGGCGAGGCCGCAACCGCCATGGCGCCGCCACCCTCCGGAGCGCACCAGATACGCGAGGGTCCCGGTCATCCTGCGCTCCGCGCGCTGGCATGCGCGCGGGCGAGGAGCGGGCGGAGCTGTACACGGCTCTCCTGGTGCTGGCGACCATCGACCCCTGGGGGCACACTCTGCAAAAGGAGCTCATGACGATGGTGGAGGACATGGAAGAAGGGCTGCTCCGGCGCACGCCGATCATCGGGGAGATGATCCTCGAAGCCGAGCAGAAGGGGCGTGAGGCGGCGATCACCGAGCTGCTCGGCCGTCTCTTCGCGCGGCGGGTCGGGCGGCGACCCACGAGCGAGGAGGAGCGCGCTATCGTCGAGCGGGCGCGCGCGCTCGGGCCGGGCGAGGTTGACGACGCGTGGCTCGACCTCGAGGGCGATGCGCTGATCCGCTGGCTCGCCGAACCGGCGCGCCGGTCCTGAGCTCTTATGGAGGATGCGTCGCTAGAAGCTCGGCTGCGGCCGATCGGCGTGATCTCATCCGAGCTCACGCGCCGCAGCGAAGCGCCAAGACAGGGCTCGGAGGGGGCGCCCGACGCCTGGATCGAGGTGTACCCGTGGGCGGCGGAAGGACTGCAGGGCCTCGCCGCCGACGACGAGCTCCTCGTCATCACGTGGTTTCACCAGGCAGGTCGCGACGTCCTCCGCGTCCATCCGCGGTCCGACGCGCGCAATCCGCTCACAGGCGTCTTTGCGACGCGATCCCCGGACAGGCCGAACCCGCTCGGCCTTCACCCCGTCGTCGTGCGCGCGGTCGACGGCAACCGCCTGCGCGTCGGCCCGATCGAGGCCATCGACGGAACGCCGGTCGTCGACATCAAGCCGGTACTGAAGTGAGGAGCCGCGCGCCGACCGGACGCCGTGACGCGCTGGTATTGCGCGCGTCGCGCGCGTCCGTTCATCCGCAGCGCGCCTGCCTCCGGTGTCCGCGTTATCTGGAGATCACGAGCCAGGTCAGCTCGTCGATCCCGGAGCGCGGCGCCGTCTTGACGGACGCGCCGTCGGCCTCACCGGCGACCGGCGCCGAGAGCTTGCCGTCGTACTCACTCATGCTCCGGAAGCTCACCGGCGTCCCGGGCGCCAGCTCCGAAGGGGCCTGAACCCCGATGGGCGAGCCGCTGGTCGTCGCGAACGGGTAGAGCGCATAGACCGCCACGATCTCCTCTCCGCCCAGCTCGGGGAGCGGGGGCACATGCTCCGGCGGGATCCGCCGGGCCGCGATGTCGTGGAGCGATACGCCGGGCGGCGCGGCGAGATCCGCGTGGCTCACGGTGAGCTGGAGGCCGTCGCCGACCTCCAGCGTCTGCGGATCGCGGCTGCTCGGGCCGAGGATGGCGCCCGCGGGCAGATCCGGCACGAGGAGCGTTCCCGCGTCCACGGTGCCCGCGTCGCGGAAGCGCAGCGGGAACATGGTCACTCCCCGGCGCGGCGTCGCCCCCGCTTCCTCCAGCGACTTCACCACGAAGTCGACGGGCAGCTCCTCGTCGCACTCGAAGGTGAAGCGACCATCCGCCCTCGATCGATCCGAGTAGCAGACCGTGGTGTTGCAGAACAGCACGGGGGCACCGCCGATCGGCTTCCCCGCCTCGTCCGCGAGCGCGCCGGTCACGCCCAGCCCCGTCGGACCACCACCCGAGCCAGGGCCGCCCGCCGCGGCGCCGCCGCCCGTCGCTCCATCACCCCCGTCGCCGCCGCCCACCGCCGCGCCGCCGCCGTCCCCCGCCCCGCCGCCGTCCCCCGCCCCGCCGACCGAGCGGCCGTCGCAAGCGGACGTGATGAGCGCGGCCAGCAGGAGCAGGGCGCGGCTCGTCATTCGGCCAGCGCCTGCTCGATGACCGCCGTCATCGTATCCGGGTCGTACTCGTGGCTGGCGTACCGGACGATGCCGTCCTTTCCGACGATCACGTCGACCGGGAAAGGGTTCGGTCCGGGGAAGCTCGACGTCACGGCGGCATAGGTGCTCGCGGTCTCCTCGAGCCCGACAGGAAAGGTGATCTCGATGTTGTCGCAGTACGCCTGCACCTGGCCGATCTGCTCCACCGGCTCCCTCGGGTTGAGGGCGACGACCTGCAGGCCCTGGTCCTTGTACTTCCGCCAGAACCGCTCCTCGGTGTCGGGCAGGTGGTTGGCGCAGACCGGGCAGAAGGTGGCAAAGTAGGTGAGCAAGAGGACGCTCCCGGCCGACTCCTCCGAGGTCCAGGTCGTGCCGTCCAGCATCGTGCCCGTTGTCGCGGGCAGGGGCCCGCCGACGCTCACGCCGGGCGCGTTGCCGACGAGGTAGGCCTTGCGCACCGGGGCCGCGGGATCATCGGACACGATGTGGAGATAGCCGATCTCCGGATCCCCGGCCGACGCGGCGTAGGTCAGCTCGAGCTCGATCTTCCCGCCAGGCTCGATCCGGGCCTGGCGCGGCGCGACGCTGAAGGCGGAGCCGCTGATCCAGCTGTCCACCAGCGTGAGCGGCGCCGTCCCCTGGTTCGTGACCTCCAGCGGCAGGGTCCTCCTGTCCCCGATGGCGACCGGGCCGAAGTCGATCCGGGAAGCAGCTTCCGGGAGGCGGATGTTGGGTGCGAGGCGGTCCGGCTCGAGGCGGTAGGAATACGGGTTCTCCCAGGTGCCGATGAACACGTCTCGGCCCCGGGCGGCGACGCCGAAGGTGCGCATGGTCGGGAGCTCGCGATCCGGATCCTCGTACTCGAACTCCCTCGGGATACGCACCGCCGCGATGAAGGTCGGGGCAGCGGGCGTGGACACGTCATAGACGCGCACGTCGTTCCACGCGGCGACGAAGAGGCGGTGCTCGGAGTACGCCAGGCGGAGCGGGGTCCCGGGCATCTCTGCGCGGCCGACCACGACCGGGTTCGCGAGATCCGAGACGTCGACCACGGCGACGCCCGCCGAGCCCGCTGCCACATAGGCGTGGTCGCCGTCCACGACGACCCCCTTGGCCTGGCCGCCGGTGGCCACGCGACCGAGCTCGATCGGCCGTGCGGGGTCCGTCGCGTCGACCGTGACGAGCCCGTCCACGCCGTCGGCGACGAAGACCTGGTTGTCGCGCGCGGCGACGCCCCACGCGTTCGTGAAGCCACCCAGGCTCCCGACGCGCGTGAACCCGACCGCGCCGTCGTAGTTGTAGACGCCGAGCCCATTTCCGTGCAGCCCCACGAAGATGTTGTGGTTCGCGACGTCGACGCCCTCATAGCTGACCCCCGGCTCCTGAAGGACATGGAGCTGCGCCGGTGCCTCGGGATCGCTGATGTCCCAGCCGCTGAGGAAGGCCGGGTTCCGGATATTGCCGAGGTGCGTGGTGAAGACGAGGTCGTCGTCCCACGCGAGGTGCTTGCAGCCGGGAGTGCGGGTGTCGTCGAGGATGGAGTGCTTGAGCCCCCCCGCGAGCAGCTCCATGCCAGCGGGGTCCTCCGCGTCGATGACGTTGAATGTGTAGCTGCAATTGAGGAGCAGACCGTCGTCGCGGACCCGGACCTCGTCCGTGTGGCTCCCCACCTCGTGCAGGCTCTGGAGCTGCACCAGCGGGCTCAGGAAATGGCCAGCTGCGAGCGCGGTCGGGACGCACTCCCCGTCGACTTCCTCCGTCCCCTCGCCGCAGGTGACCTCCGGGCTCGCCGCCGCCGGCACGCACGCGCCGCCGGCCTCCATCGTGCCGGGGCCGCAGGACAGCCCGGTCCCGCTCACGGTGTCATCGCCCCCGCAAGCGGACGAGGCGACCATGACCAGCGCGGGGAGGACAGCGCGACGTCGCAGCAGCGTCATGACGTTGCTCCTTGGCTCGAGGCGAAGAGGAGGAGTGCTCAGCAAGAAAAACTGGCAGTGTCGCTGGGAGAATAACGGCCACGACGACCCCCCGGGCAAGGGGAAACCGGGGTCGGGGCGGGGTCGACCCCTGCAAAGCACGATCCCGCCCGGACGCGACTGGCACCTCCATCAAGGACGCTCGCCGTCGATGATCTCGTGGAAGCGCTGCGCCTCGGGGATGGCCAGCAGGCCCGCGCTCGTGGCGAGCTCGCGCGCGGGCAGCGGCACGGCGCGTCCACCGTGCCGTGGCCGCCCGGCTTCCGGGAGCGCGCCCCCTCGAGCTGCACGCGCCGCGCGCGCCGGCGGCGAGCGACCTCGAGCTGCGCACGTTGCGCGCGCCCCCGCCCTCCCCGGCCGTCCAGTCCCGCAGGATACTTTGCGGCCCCGCCCGCCGATGGTAGGCCCCGTCATCCCCAGGGCGCACGACCTCGCGGCCAGGCGCGACAGGCCTCTCGCGAGGCGCCGCGCGGCCCTCCCCCCTGTGTGCCCATGATCACCGCCGAACCAGGTCCTCCGCCGCCGAGCGCCGCCGGCTCTCATGACAGCGTCCCGCCGCGAGCGCCGAGCGGGCCGCCCGCCCACCCGAGCTCGCCGCCGGCGCGGTCCGTCCCCCCGCCGGGGCGGTCCGCGCCCCCGCCGCCACGCCGCAGCGCCTGGACCACCCGCCTCGGCGAGGCCTGCGTCCTCGGCCTCGGCGTCGCGTCGCTCTCCGCCGTCCCCACCGCGCTGCGCACCGCCCGCGCCGGCGCTTCCTTCCTCGACGGGCTCCTCGTCGGCGCCGCGGTCCTGCTCCCGCTCGTCACGCTCGCGCTCATCCTCTCGCGCGCCGCCGGCCGCGGCTTCCGCGGCATCGTCGGCGCGGGCGGCGAGCGGCTCGCCGTCCTCCGCGTCGCCCTGTGGATCGGCGTCGCTTTACCCGTGCTCGCCGCCCTCGCCGCCCTCCTCAAGGCGACGACCCACCACCGCGGCCTCGCCGGCGCCACCTTCGGCGTCCTCGGCCTCGCCGGCGTCGTGGCCGCGGCGCTCCTCACCCAGCGCCTCGTCGCGCTCGGCGACCGCCTCGCCGCCCGCGGCGTCAAGCCGTGGATCCTCGCCGTCGCCGGCGCCGCCATCGGCGTCCTGCCCCTCATCGCCGCCTTCGCCCCCCTCGCCGCCTTCGCGGGCAACCACACGCCCGGCGACGCCGGCGCCGCCGTGCGCGCCGCGATCGTCGATGGCGCCATCGCGCTCGTGGCGACCGCGCTCGTCTCCAGCGTCGACCTCAGCGCCGCGGTCGGCCGCATCGCCGGCCTCGCGGGCGTCCCGCTCGCCGCCCTGGTCCTCATGACCGCGACCGCCCGGGTCGAGTCGTTTCCTCCGCTCGGCCAGGCCGTGCGCGCCGGCGGCGGGCTCGCGGCCACGCTCTTCGGCGCCCTCGAGCGGTGGACCGACCGCGACGGCGACGGGATGGGCTCGCACTTCGGCGGCAGCGACTGCGACGAGGGCGACCCCACCCGGCACCCTGGCGCGCTGGACATCCCGGGCGACGGCATCGATCAGGACTGCAGCGACCATGCCCAGGGCGACGCCCCGCGCCCTGCCAGGGCGCTCGCGGCCGCGCCTGTCGACGCCGACGCCTCGCCGGCCGCGCCTGCCGACGCCGACGCCTCGCCGGCCGTCCCGGCCCGGCGCGCGCCCGCCGCCGCCGCGCCCGCGTCGCGCGACGATCGCGGCGCGGTCGTCCCGGCCGTCCTGACCAGGACCGCCGCGGACACCGCGCCGGCCGCAGCCACCTCCGCCGGCGCGCCCTCTCCCGCCGCGCCGGCGCCCGCCGCCTCGCCCGCCCAGCGGCGCCCCGACATCCTCCTCGTCACCCTCGACACGGTCCGCGCCGACCACACGTCGGCCTACGGCTACGGCCGCGACACGACCCCGCGCCTCGCCGAGCTCGCGGCCCGCGGCGCGCTGTTCGAGCGCGCCTACGCCGCCTCGAGCGAGACGCAGCGGGCCCTCTCGCCCCTCGTCACCGGCCGCCGCCTGAACCGGGCGGCGCGCGACCGCCGCGAGTGGCCCACGCTGCTGCCCGAGAACGACACCCTCGCCGAGCGCATGAAGCGCGCCGGCTACCTCACCGCCGCGGTCAGCTCGTTCATGTGGATCAGCCAGGAGCGCGGCTTCGATCAGGGGTTCGACCGCTTCGAGACCGTCTACGGCGACGCCCACCCGGAGCGCGAGGCGACCGGCCACCTCGCCGTGAGCAAGGCGATCGAGCTCCTCGACGGCTATGCCCAGCGCCCCCAGCCGGTCTTCCTCTGGCTCCACCTCTTCGACGCGCACGAGCGCTACCTCGCCCACCCCGGCATCCGCTTCGGCTCCGGCAGGACGGCCGCCTACGACGGCGAGATCGCCTACGTCGACCGGCAGCTCGGCGCGCTGCTCGACGCCGTCGCGAGGGGCCCGCGCGCGGGCCGCACCGCGGTCATCGTCCACGGCGCGCAGGGCGAAGGGCTCGGCGAGCACGGCCCTGTGGGGCACGGCGTCGAGCTCTACGAGGAGGCGATCCGCGTCCCGCTGGTCGTCGCCCTCCCCGGCGCTGCCCCGGCCCGCTACCCCCACCCGGTGAGCACCGTCGACATCGCGCCCACCGTCCTCGAGCTCGGCGGCGCCGAGGCCACGGCCGTCGAGGGCGGCTCCCTCGCCGCGATCGCGACCGGCGCCGACCGCGCCCCCCGCGGCCCTGTGTTCGCCCGCACCGCCCGCCGGTCGGCGCTCATCGATGGGCAGCTCAAGCTGCTCGTCGCCCACCGCAAGAAGCGCGACCGGCTGTTCCTTTTCGATCTCGAGCGCGACCCCGGTGAGACCCGCGACCTCTCCGTCGAGCGCCCCGACGACGTTGTGCGGCTCCGCGAAAAGTTATCCGCCCTCGAGTCTCCCGCGCAGTAGAGTCTACGCGAGGGATCATGCATCCACCTGCCCGTCCGGCGCGGACCCCCGCGCCCCCCCGCGCGAGGGCGCTGCGCGCGGCGATCGCCGCCGGCTTCGCGCTGGGCGTCGCCTCGCTCGCGCTGCTCGTGGTGCGGCTCGCGCGCGCGCCGTCGGTGCCGCTGACGCTCGGCGCCGGCGCCATCACGGCCGCCCTGCCGCGGCGGCTCCGCTTCGAGTGGCGCCTCGTGCGCGATCGCCACTGGCAGATCGCCTCGTCCCCGGCGGAGTCGCGCGACGCCACCGATCAGATCGAGGGCAACCGCGGCGTCTGTCCCACGGGCATGGTCGAGGTCTCCGGCCTCATGAAGCTCGACCCGCCGCCGAAGGCGCAGGGCGACCTGCGCACCATCGACGAGATGCAGCGGACGACCTGCAAGCACTGGATCAGCCGGGACTACCCGGAGCGGTGCGCCGAGTTCGATCGCGAGCGATGGCTCCTGATGTCGAGGGACCTCGACACGAAGCCGATGCACTTCTGCATCGATCGCTACGAGTACCCCAACCAGAAGGGCGTCTATCCGTTCATCCTCGTCTCGTTCTACGAGGCGGCCGAGCTCTGCGCCGAGGAGGGCAAGCGCCTCTGCGACGAGGCCGAGTGGACCTTCGCCTGCGAGGGCGAGGAGGCGAGCCCCTACCCTTATGGCTACGTCCGCGACCCCGAGGCGTGCGTCGTCGACCAGCCGTGGCGTCCGTACATCGAGACAGCGCTGCGCCCGCGGAGCGGCCCTGCCGCCATGGTCGAGATGGATCGGCTCTGGCAGGGCAGGCCGTCCGGCGCGCAGCCTCGCTGCCGCAGCCCGTTCGGCGTGTACGACATGACCGGCAACATCGACGAGTGGACCCGTTCCGTCCGCGAGGGGGAGCGCCCTTCCATCCTGAAGGGCGGCTACTGGGGCCCTGTGCGCACGCGCTGCCGCCCCTCGACCCGCTCGCACGACGAGAACCACATGTTTTACCAGCAGGGCTTCCGCTGCTGCGCGGACCACGACGCGGCGCGCCCCGCGCCGTCGGAGCGCCCTGTCGCCGGCGACCCGGCGGTCGCCCCGCTGCCGCGCGAGCTCCGCTGACGAGCTCCGCTGACGCGCGAGCCCCGCTGACGCGCGCCGGCGCCTCGCGTCGACACACAGCGCTCCGCGCGGTCGACCGGGCTCGCGGCAGCGCGTATCCTCTGCGCTGATGGACGACTCCCCCGCCGGACAGGGTGCCTCGCCCGGCCCTCGCGACACGCGCGCCGCGCGCCCCGCCGCCGTGGCGGCGCCGCCCGCCGTCACGGCGGTGCTGCCGCAAGCGCGCCGGCTGGACCGGCTGACCGGGCTCGTGCTCCTCGCCGCTGCCGCCGTCGCCCTCCTCCCGACGGCCCCGCTCCTCCTGCGCGCCCTTGCCGGCGACCGGCCGCCGATGCAGGGCGCTGGCCGGTTCGCGCACCTCCTGGAGCGCCGCTCCCTGGCGGCGGAGCGCGCGCGGTCTCACCCTCGCTTCCCGTTCGACGCGGACCCGGGCGCTGACGACCCGCGGTCGCCGCGCGAGGAGGATCCCGGCCTCGACGAGGAGGCCGAGGAGCCGGGCGGCGCCTCGCCCCTCCAGCTCGGCATTGCCTCGCGCGGCATCACGCTGCTCGAGGAGCCGGGGGATGGCGCCCGGGTCGGCGCGGTCGCCGCCGGCGAGCTCGTGATGATCGTGCGCGAGTCGGGCGCGTGGGCGCTCGTCGCCAAGAACCAGGGCGGCAACATGGTCATGGGCTGGGCGCGCCGGAGCGAGATCGCGGTCCGATGAGCGCGCCGAGCCCTCGGTCGCCGCGCGCTTACCGCGGCCGTCTGCTCACGCCGCTCGCCGCGCCGGCGAACGGCTCTCCGGTCCGCTTCCTGGACGACGCGTTGCTCGTCGTCGGCGAGGGTGGCCTCATCGAGCAGGTCATCCCGTTCTCACCGGGCGCCTTCCGCGGGCTGGTGCTCGACCTGCGTCCGGCGGTGTTGATGCCCGGCTTCATCGACGCCCACGTACACTTCCCGCAGACCCGCATCATTGGCAGCGCCAGCGGCGCTTTGCTCGACTGGCTCGAGCGCTCTGTCTTCCCCGAGGAGGCTCGTTTCCGGGACGACGGCTACGCGGAGCTCGTCGCTGCCGAGTTCACGGGTTGCCTCCTCGCGTCCGGCACGACCACCTGCGTGGCCTTTTCCAGCTCGTGCCCTGGCGCGACCGACCGGCTGTTCCGCGCCCTGGAGCACGCCGGCCTGCGCGGCATCGCTGGCCTCACGTTGATGGATCAGAACTGCCCCGAGGCGCTCTGTGTCCCGCGCGACGAGGCCATCGCGGCGGCTCGCGATCTCGTGCAGCGCTGGCACGGCGCGGCTTCTGGCCTGCTCGAGTTCGCGATCACGCCCCGCTTCGCCCCCTCGTGCTCGCGTCGCCTGATGGAGTCGGCCGCGCAGCTCGCCTCGGATCATGGCCTCCTCGTGCAGACGCACGTCGCCGAGAACCCGGCCGAGGGCGAGGCGACGCTGCGCGAGCACCCGTGGGCACGCGATTACGTCGACGTCTACGATCGCGTCGGCCTGCTCGCGGGCCGCGCCCTGCTGGCGCACGGCATTCACCTCTCGCCGCGCGAGTGGGATCGCATTGCCGAGGCGCGCTCCTCGGTCGTTCACTGTCCTGACTCCAACTTCTTCCTGGGCAGCGGCCGCATGCGCCTCGGCGACGCGCGTTCCCGAGCTGTCCCCGTGGCGCTTGGCAGCGACGTCGGTGCGGGCCGCAGCTTCGACATGCGCCGCGGCATGTCGAGCGCCTTTGACAATGCCCTCTGTCTTGGCGACCGCCTGCCCCCGGCCGATCTGTTCGTCATGGCCACGCAGGGCACTGCCGACGCCATTGGTCTGGGCCGCACCATTGGCAGCCTGGAGCCCGGCAAGGAGGCTGACTTCATCGCCGTCCGTTTCCCCGAGCGGGTCCAGGGCGAGGCCGAGCTCCTGAACCACCTCGTCTTCGCCCCCGAGACCGCCTCAGTCCGTCGCTCCTTCGTCCGAGGCAAGCCCATCCACCCCCGCCCCCACTGACCCCCCTTTTCGAAGGGCGATCAGGCCCCCGGGGAGGGAGCGCGTCGCGCGGCGCGGGCGCGGGCTGGTGTCTGAGCGCAATTGACGTCCTGTGCCCGGTGCGCTGCGCGCACCGGGCACAGGACGTCTCCCGCGAGTTCAGCCCGTGCTCGCGCCGCGCGACGCGCTCCCTCCCCGGGGGCCGGCTTACTCGACCTCGTAGACCTCCAGCTCCCAGACGAGGATCTCGAAATCCCTCCGCAGGATGTACCGCGCCCCGTCGTCCCCGCGCACCTTGAAGTAGAGGTGGTCCCCCCCGAACCACCGATCGATGATCTCGGTCACCCGCACGCGCCGCTCACCCAGGGTGAGCGCCTCGGGCTCCTCGCTTCCGCCGTGGCCGGCACGGCACGCCACATCGACCCGCATCTGTCTCCCGCTCAGGCTAGCAGGCGCGGGCGCCCCGCTCCCGTTCTCCGAGACGGGAGCTCGCCGCCCGGGCGCCTCGGCGTCGCGCCCGGGAGCGCTCCCTCGCTCAGAGCGGATCGACCGAGCAGCCGTAGAGCAGGTTCATGCTCGCCGTGTTGTCCTGGACCGCCATGGTGCACGTGTCCGGGCACAGCCGGATCAGCCCCTCGTCGATGTAGAACGACATCGCCTTGCACTCCTCGGGGTTCTTCACCTGGGAGAAGGTCTGCTTCTGCCCGCCGTTGCTCGGCGTGTACTCGATCTGCACCGTCTCCAGATCGATCGAGTGCCCGCCTGGCGCCTGGGGCACCTCGATCTCGCACGACAGCTTGGCGCCCGAGATCACGCTGTCCGCGATCGCCTGGAACACGGCGTCGTACGTGTCGTACTGGTTGATCGGGTAGCGCAGGCCGCCGGTCATGACGCTGAGGGTCTGGTACGTCGTCCCGGGGTCGACCGACCCGGGCCGGCACTGCTCCCAGGTGGCGGGCAGGTCCGGCGGCCAGGGCGCGGTCGGCGGCGTGTTCTCCTTGATGCCCACGAAGCTGAAGAACATGTAGTTGCGCGCGCTCGGCGTGCCGAAGTACTCCGGCGCGACGGTCGTCAGGGCCGCGTCGAACGCCTCGGCCGAGGTCGCCCCCCCGGCGGTGTTCTCGTTCTCCGGCAGGTCGTCGTCGAGGTCGTACAGCTTGATATCGCCGTCGTCGGTGAGCACCTTGTCCGCGCCGAGCGATCGCGTCGAGCAGTCGGCGCCGTCGTCGGTGATCTCGACAAACACCTTGAGCGAGTCCGGGCGCAGCCATTGCGACCACCCGGGCGACGTGGCCTCGCCGCGGGGCGGGATCGCGCCCTTCACCGTGTCGATGGCCAGGCAGAGCGAGTCGAGGCTGCCGACCTCCAGGTTGTACTGGTAGAAGTGCGGCGGGTTCGAGTTCGGCGCCGCCGGCACCGGCGCGCAGCTCCCGCTGCCGAGCGGCGCCTCGATACAGACCGACTGCTCCGCCGACGAGCTGCCGTGCCTCGACAGCATGATGACGCGGTAGTCGATGCCGCTCCTGTCGATGATCGAGGCGAAGTTCTGGTTGATGTTGCGCTGAACGCTCTCGATCTCCTCCGTCATGCTCTCGGAGTTGTCGATGATGAAGATGATGTCTGCCGGGCGCTGCTCGTAATCGGCCTGCAAGCTGGTCGCGACACACGCCGTGTCCGGGTTGAGCGAGCCGGTCGTCCCCGCGTCGGGCGTGAAGCCGCCGCTGTTCCCGATCCCGCTCCCGGTCGTCTCGCCGCCCCCTCCGCCGTCGCCGCTGCCGGCGCCGGTGCCGCTGCCAGAGCCGGTGTTGCCGGAGCTCGCCTCACCACCCCCGCCGGAGCACCCACCGATGGCTGCCACGCCCGCAAGCAAACCCGAACCGACCAGCCCAACAAGCGTCTTCATCGAGACCTTCAAAATGACCTCCCCATCGGGGGCGCGAGAATGCGCAGCCGCAGATGTTACCAGAGACACGTTCCCATGGATGCGATCAGCATGAATTATTTGAACCTCACCGGAGGTAGACAACCGACCACCCTTGTCGGTCCATGTACCTTGTCCGCGACCTTTCGACTCGCGATCTGGTACGGGCTCCCCTAAGGGGCGAGCACATGGCCTAGCGCGGGTGGACGGGCGCCCCGCGCGACAAGGAGGGTCTTTGTGCCCCGTAGAGACCACCCTCGAGCACACGCGACGAGCGCCGCGCACCCGCGGGCGCCCGCGTCGCGCTCGTGAGCGCCTGACCGTCGCGCGTGAGCGCCTGGCCGTCGCGCTCGTGGGTGGTGGGGTCATTTGAACATGAAGGCGGGAAGGCGGGAAGAAAATCATCAATGATCTTCCCGCCTTCCCGCCTTCATGTGACATCTCTCTGGGCAAATGCCCCCACCACGCGCTCGGGAGCGCCTGGCGCTCACGTGGATCGCGCGGAGCTAGCCTGAAGCTCTCGAAGCGACGATGTCGCACGCCGCGGCGAGCAGGCGCTCCGGGGTGTTCGCCTCGGGCTCCTCGGTGACGAGCTCGACGAGGCGCTCCAGGATCTCCCCGATGAGCTTGCTGGGCGGAATCCCGAGCTCCTTCATCAGCACACTGCCGTTCACGGCGAGATCCTTGACGGACAGCGCCGCGCCCGCGGCGAGCAGCGCCTCCACGCGCGCCCGGAGCCGGCCTATCGAGGCGATGTCCTCCGTCACCTCCCGCCCCTTGCCGAGCGCGTCCGCGAAGCCGATCTCGTAGAGGTCCGGCGCGAGCGCCGGCGTCACCCGGCGGAGCCAGCGGCGCACCGCGGCGTCCGTCCAGGTGTCGTCGTAGCAGATCAGGTGGTGTCGAATCAGCGCCACGACCCGCGCCCGCTCGTCGTTGGAGAACCGGAGCCGCGCGAGGATCGGCTCCGCCATTTCAGCGCCGACCCGCTCGTGCTCGTAGAACGTGTAGTCGTGCGTCTTGTCGGAGAACGCGCGCGTCCGCGGCTTGCCGATATCGTGCATCAGCGCCGCCACGCGGAGGATCGGCTCGGGCTTGCACGCGTCGAGGCAGGCCATCGCGTGCCCCCACACGTCGTACGCGTGCCAGCGGTTCTGCTCGCACCCGACCGACTCGATCATCTCCGGGCAGGTGATCGCGAGCAGCTCCGTGCGGCGCATGATCTCGAACGCCACGCTCGGGCGGCGCGCCCGCATCGCCTTGAGCCACTCGTCGCGCACCCGCTCCGCGCTCACGCAGCGGAACGTCTGGTGCGACCGCGCGGAGCCCATCGCGCGCTCCGTCTCGGGCTCGATCGACCCCTCCAGCGTCGCGGCGAAGCGCGCCGCGCGCAGCACCCGCAGCCCGTCCTCGGCGAAGCGCTCGTTCGGGTCGCCGACAGCGCGGATGACCTTCGCCTCGAGGTCCTTCCGCCCCCCGAACGGATCGATCAGGTGCCCGTCGACCGGATCGAGCGCGATCGCGTTCATGGTGAAGTCCCGCCGCGCCAGATCGGCCGTGATATCGTCGACGAACTCGACCCGATCCGGCCGCCGGCCGTCGCTGTACGTCCCGTCCCCGCGCAGCGTCGTCACCTCGTACGGCACGCCGCGCACGAGGACGGTCACCGTCCCGTGCTGGATCCCGGTCGGGATCACCTTCCGGAACGACGCCACGACCTCGTCCGGCCGCGCGTCGGTCGCGACGTCCCAGTCCTTGGCGGGCTGCCCGCGGAGCAGGTCGCGCACGCAGCCGCCGACGATCCAGCCGCGCTTGCCGCGCTCGCGGAGGCGGCGACAGATGCCGAGCACGTCCTCGGGGACGAGGGTGATGAGCTGCTCTACCGGGATCACCCCCGCGGCTTAACACGGCGAAAGCGGAGCGGGGCGCGCGCCGCGCGGGCGCTCACTTCTTCTCTTTCGCCCAGGGGTCCCGGACGTCCGATCCCTTGGGCGTGCGGGCCGTCGATTGCGTCGCCGGAGGCCGGCCCACCCCGCCGGGCCTCGCCTTCGTCCCGCCCTTCTCGTCGACCTCGACCAGCTTCACGAGCTTGCTCGGCTCGGTCCCGTCGAGCACCACCGTGCTGGGGACGTACCCCTCGGCCCGGATGTCGATCGTGACCGTCTGCCCCCGCTCGATATCGATGCTCGCGGGCAGCTTCATCTCGACGCCGTTGCGGTAGCCGACCGCCGTCTCCGGCACGGCGGCCAGCGCGACGACCGCCCTCTGGACCGGCGCGGGCGTCGGCGCGGCCGCGGGCGCCTCGACCGGCGGCTTCGGCGCCGGCGCGGCGGTGTGGCTGGCCGACCCGCTCCCGCCGATGACGAAGATCGCCGTCACGATCCCCACCGCGGCCGCCGCGCCCGCGACCCACACATAGCGGGGCCACGGCGAGCGCGGGGGCGACGGCGGCGTCGCTGGGACGATCACCTTCGACGTCTTGAAGTAGTCGTGCGGCACGTTGAAGCCGCCCGAGCGCGCCATCATCTCCGCGACGGCGCCCGGCACGCCGCCGCCCTTCACGCGCTCGAGATCCGCGTGGAGGTCGCCCATGGTCTGGTAGCGCGACTCCGGCTTCTTCGAGAGGCACTTCAGGATCACCGCCTCGAGCCCGGGCGGGCAGTCCGGGCCGCCAACGAGCGCGCGGATGGGGACCGGCGCCTTGTACATGTGCTGCGTCAGGATCCCCATGAAGTTGTCGGCGTTGAACGGCAGCTGCCGGCTCACGAGCTCGTAGAGCATCACGCCGAGCGAGTAGATGTCGGTCCGATGATCGATGGGCGCGCCCGCCGCCTGCTCGGGCGACATGTAGTGCGGCGTCCCGAACACCGCGCCCGCGCGCGTCAGCTTGGTCGTCGTGCTGGTCGACACCTTCGCGATCCCGAAGTCGAGGATCTTCACGAAGTTCGGGTCGCTGCCGCGGGCGACCACGAAGACGTTGTCCGGCTTGAGATCGCGGTGGATGATGCCGGCCTCGTGCGCGGCGGCGAGCCCCGCGGACAGCTGCAGCGCGATGTGGCAGATGCGGTCCATCGGCAGCTCGTTCGGCGAGTCGATGATCTGCGCCAGGCTCACGCCCTCCAGGTACTCCATCACGAAGTACGTGGAGCCGTCCGGCAGGTCGCCGAAGTCGGAGATGTCGACGATGTGCGGGTTGCCGATGCTCGACGCGGCGCGGGCCTCCTGCACGAAGCGCTCGAAGATCTCGCGGTCCCGCGCGAGCTCGGCGCGCAGCACCTTCACCGCGACGCGCTTGTCGATGACCTTGTGGCGGGCGAGGTAGACGTACCCCATCCCGCCCTCGCCGAGCAGCCGCTCGATCTTGTACCGGTGGTCGAAGGTCGTCCCGATGTACGGGTCCTTCGCGCCGGGCGGCCGCCGCTCGCGCGGCTCGACCTCGTCCGGCGGCGGGATCTCCATCGACGGCTCGCCCTCGCTCACCGGGGCCGCGCTCGTCCGCCCGCCGGCCTCGTCGATGTCGGGCTCGCTCTGCCGCGCGAAGCGCGGGGTCTTCTGGCGCAGGGGCGGCGGCGCCACGAAGCTCGGCGCCTCGCTCGCCGGCCCCTCGACCCACCCCGACCTGGAGGGCCTCGACGGCCTCGACGACGGGCGGACCTCGACGTCCACCGGCACGTCCTCGCCCGCTTCCTCGGGCTCCACGCCCGGCGCGCTCGCGGCCCCGACGCCGGACGAGCGCGCCCCGCCCGCCGCGCCCGTCGGACGCGACACCGGCGCCTCATCGAGCGCGCCTGCCTCGTCGTTGAAAACTCTGCTGCGCGCGGTGTGGTGCTCGTTTTTGGTGGCGCTCATGAAAGGCTCGCGGGCAGAGGTGCACGCCACATACCGCCATCTGCGGCAGGGCTGGATTCTAGCAGGCGTTCGGTCCGGGAAGCGAGGGCATGCGAACGCCGCGCGCGAAAGTCCGCGCGCGCGCGTCACCGGACGGCCGCAGCCCGGCGTGCCGCGCGCGCGGCGTTCTGCTAGGAGGGCACCGCGATGAGCTATCCTATCGAGGTCGCGCTGCGATATCTCGGCTCCAAGAAGCGCGCGTTCATCTCGGTCGGCACCACGTTCGCGATCCTCGGGGTCGCGCTCGGGGTCGCGGCGCTCGCGACCGTGATGAGCGTGACCGGGGGCTTTCAGGCGGAGTTCCGCGACAAGGTCCTGGGCGTCAACGCCCACGTCCTCGTGATCAAGTACTCCACGGATTTCCGGGAGTATCGCTCGGTCATGGATCAGGTCGCTCAGGTGCCTGGCGTCATCGGCGTCGCGCCCTTCAGCATCAACCCCATGATGTTGACGCACGGCGACGCGACGGCGACCGGCGTCCTCGTGAAGGGGGTTGATCCGGCCCGGAGCCTCGGTGTGGGGACCGACGGCGGCGTGCCCGTGCTCGATCTCCCTCGCCACATCCTCCCGGGCGGCGACCTCACCGGGCTGCGGCGCCCTGGCGCGAAGCCCCCCGAGCGCGCGGCGCCGCCCTCCTTGCCGGACGTCCCTTCCATCGAGTCCGACGCGGGCGCCCGCGGCGCGCTCGAGCCCCCGGACGCGGGCGCCGAGCTCGATCTCCTGAAGGCCTACGAGGCGCGCATCCAGGAGGACGAGCGCGCCGCCGCCGCGCGAGGCGCGCGGAGCGCCGACGCCGAGCCCGAGCCCTCCGCGGTGGATCTCGAGGGCGCGGCGGACGCCGGGGCCGACGAGGGCGAGGAGGCCGCGGTCGCGGTCGCCGAGGGCGCCCCGCGCGGCGCGATCGAGCCGGAGGGCGGCTACGGCAGCGTGCTCCCCGAGGACGACGAGCTCCCCGCCGAGGTCGATCCCGACCCCTGCGCCGACAAGGAGCAGATCGCGAAGATGCCGGGCATCGTGATCGGCGCCGCGCTGGCGAAGAACCTGTCCCTCGACCTCGGCCAGTGCGTCACCGTGACCTCGCCGACGATCGGCTTCTCGTTCTCGAACGGCGCCATCAAGCCGCCGGTCGCCAAGCGGTTCCGGGTCATCGCGATCTTCGAGGCGGGCTTCGAGCAGTACGACACCAAGCTCGCGTACGCCGATCTCTACGAGACGCAGGCCTTCTACGACCACGGCGACACGGTGACCGGCGTCGAGATGAAGGTCGACGACATCGACAACGCCAGCGCCATCGCCCGCGAGATCTCGAAGCTCCTCAGCAACGGGCTCTATTACACGATGGACTGGGAGGAGCTGAACCACGGCCTCTTCACCGCGCTGCGCATCCAGCAGATCGGCATGAGCGCGGTGCTGGCGCTCATCATCGTGGTCGCCGCGTTCACGGTCATCGCGACGCTGATCATGGTGGTGCTCGACAAGAAGAAGGAGATCGCCGTGCTCAAGGCGATGGGCGCGACCGACGCCGCGATCCTCCGCATCTTCCTCTACCAGGGCGGCATCATCGGCGTCGCCGGCACCACGCTCGGGCTGCTGCTCGGCGTGGCGGTGTGCAAGGGCCTCCTGGTCTACGGCTTCCCGCTCGATCCGAAGGTCTATTTCATCTCCCGGCTCCCTGTGCAGGCGCGGCCGCAGGAGTTCGTGATCACCGGCTGCATCGCCATCCTGATCTGCCTCGCGGCCACGATCGTGCCCAGCCTGTACGCCGCCCGCCTCCGCCCCGCCGAGGGCTTCCGCGCGCAGTGAGCTGAGCAGCGGCTGTTCAGCGGCGAATCAGCGGCGAATCAGCGGCGAGAGGCCGCGTAGAGCCGCTGCTTCCCGTCCGCGTCCAGGTTGGACGCCAGGTAGAGCGTACACTCGTCGGGCGAGAGCGACGGCGTCATCACCGCGACGGTCGGGGCCAGGTTCGACAGCAGCATCCTCGCCGGCTGCCCGTCCGCGGGCTGCCCGTCGGGCCCGAGCTTCACGTAGAAGCTCCGCAGCACCGACGCCTGCGCGCAGTTGCCCCGCGGGCTGTAGGGCGCCTGGAAGAAGAGCACGCCGCCGTCGGGCGTCACCCACGGGGCGAGGTCGTCGCCCTGCGCCGGGCAGTCGCCGGGCAGGGTGATGTCGAGCGCCTGCGCCTCCGCGTCATGGGCGCGCTTCGTGACGAGCCGGTGCGTGATCCCCCCGTCGTCCTGGTGCTCGCTCATGAACCAGTACCTGTAGGGGCGCGCGGCGTGGGCGACCGCGACCGAGTGGCTCCCGCCGTCCATGTTCAGCGGCCCGAACGTCTCCGCGGCCGTCGCCTCCAGCGCGTCCGCGACGAACAGCTGCCGCAGGCTGCCCGGCCCGGGGAGGACCCGGTCGAAGAGCAGCGAGCCCGTGGCGAAGCCCTCGCGCGGCGAGAGCGCGTCCACCGGCAGCAGGAGCGGCCCCGACTCCGCCTGCGGCGTGTTGACCATCGCGCTCGCGACGACCGCGCCAGCGGTCCACGGCCGCCCGGTGGCCGTGGCGATCTGCCTGTCCGGGCCGAAGCTGGCCACGTAGACGAGCCGCTGGGTCGCCCCGTCCTCGCCCGCCTCCTCGCGCACGCGCGGGAACGCGGGCGACGTCCCCTCGACCTCGATCTCCGCCGGCGTCCCGAACGACAGGAGGCCGCCGCGGTCGGCGCAGCGCACGCAGGTCTCGCTGGCCGTGCAGAACTCCCCTTCCTTGCAGGCGCCGCAGCCGCCCTCGCCGCCACCGCCCGACGTCGACGAGGAGGACGACGCCATCGTCACGCCGCCGCCACCGCCCGCGCCGCCGTCGCCGCCCGCGCCGCCCCCGCCGGTCCCCGAGCTCGACGAAGCGGACGTGGTGGACGCGGCGCCGGCCGCGAAGGGCTCGCCGCAGCCGGTCAGGGCCGAGAGCGCGGCCAGCCAGAGGGGTCCGTAGAAGCGAAGCGTGCGCAACCGAGCTGCCTCCTGCCGTATCCCGCCGCGCAGAGCAGGCGCGCGACCGGGTCAAGACGGCTTGTTGTAGTCCGTGTCCTCGAGAAGGATGACGTTCGTCTTCGAGCGGGTCTCGCCGACGCTGGTGACGTAGACCGCCGGCTTGTCCTGCACCGGACAGACCTTCTCGCACGCCCCGCAGCCGATGCACAGCGACGGATCGACGTGCGGGCGCTGCACGTGGACCATCTTCAGCAGCGGCTCCTTGCCGTGCTCCGCGGCCACGGGCTCGCGCTTCGGGATGTCGACCTCCTCGACCCAGATCGCCTTGGGCGACGTCGGGCAGAACTCCTCGCAGACGATGCACGGCACGCTCATCGACCACGGCAGGCAGCGCCCCTGGTCGTAGAACGCGGTGCCGATCGAGATGGGCTTCTGTCCGACGCCCATCTTCTGCTCCTCGGTGATCTTCTGGATCGCGCCGGTCGGGCAGACGTCGCCGCAGAGGACGCAGGAGTGCTCGCAGTACCCGATGCGCGGGATGACGATCGGCGTCCAGATGCCCTCGATGCCCGCCTCGAAGAACGCGGGGTGGATCGCGTTGTTGGGGCAGACCTTCATGCACTCGGCGCACCGGATGCAGCGCTCCAGGAACTCGCGCTCCTCGACTGAGCCCGGGGGCCGGATGACGCGGTGGTCGTAGTTCGCGTCGAGCACGTCGGCGATGCGCGCCGTCGGGATGATCACCGCGCCGGCGGCGGCCGTGGCGAGGGCGGTGCGGCGCCCCGTGTCGGGCGTCACGAGGGCGCTCTTCCGGTTCGGCAGGAAGCGGAACTTGATGACGTCCTCGGGGCAGGCGTTCTCGCAGTTGAGGCACATGTGGCACTCGTCCTGCCGCCACTTCACGCCGCCCTGGGGCGAGTCGGCGCCCTGGCAGTTCACGAGGCACAGGTTGCAGTCGGTGCACTTCGCGTGGTCCTTCTGCATCCCGAAGAGCGCGAAGCGCGCGAACACGCCGAGGAAGGCGCCGAGCGGGCAGAGCACGCGGCACCAGAACCGCGGGATGAAGCGGTTCATGAAGAGGATCGCGATGAACAGGATCCCGACGAACCACGCCTGGTGGAAGTAGAACTGCTTCGTCTGCCACACGCTCGAGGCGAGGAAGTCCTGCGCCTGGTCGGCGGTGAACTGCACCGGCCGGCTCCCGGTCCCGGCCGCGGCGCCGGTCACCACGCTGGCGACGTACTGCACGGCCGGGATCACGGCGAGGCCGATCGCGCGGACCGCCACGCAGATCGGGTCGAACAGGCCGCCGATCACGCTGCCGGCCACGCTCGCCGCGAGGAAGGCGTACATCAGGTAGTACTTCACCCGCTGCCGCGCGTACGTCTTGTTCGCCTCGACGCGCTTGCCCCCCTTGCCGTAGCGCGAGGGGAAGATCCACCCGAAGAAGTGGTGGAGGGTGCCGAAGGGGCAGATCCAGCCGCAGAAGACGCGCCCGAAGACGAGCGTCAGCGCGAGGATCCCGAGCGACCAGAGCAGGCCCCGGTAGACGGTGTGCGTCGAGAGCAGGGTCATCGCGCCGACGAACGGGTCGGCGAGGAGGAAGCCCTCGACGGGCAGCGGCAGGCGGACGCGCGCCTCGGCCGACGTGAACGACCCGCGGAAGCCGGTCTGGAACAGGAAGTAGAGGAACAGCCCGAGGCAGCCGGCCTGCACGGCGCGGCGCACCCAGACGAGCACCTGGATCGCCTTGCGCGCCGGCAGCCCGGAGCCGGGCCGGCGCTTCGGCGCGGGTCGGACGATCGAGCGCGCCTTGCGGAGCAGCGCGGTCCAGGGGGCCACCCGCGTGGGCGCCACGGCGGCCGGCGCCGCTGCAGCTGGGCGGTGCGCCGGCGCGGCCGGCGTCGGATCGGGATTTGCCATGAGTACTACACCTCGGCGAGCCGCAGGTTCTGCCAGTGCATCGTGCCAAGGCCCCGGTCGTGGCCCATCTTCAGGTACGGGATCTCCTCGGGCTTGCGGCCGATGAGCTGGCACCCGTACGCGTCGGCGGCGACCTGGTCGGTCGTCGCGATGATCGTGTGCATGTCCTTCGCGTCCGCGACGTTCCCGCCCTGCGGCCCGTTGCGCATGAGGACGCGGACGGCGTCCACGATCGTGAGCGTGGGCTGGATGAAGGTCGCGAGGTCGGCGATGGACACGTCGATGTTCTGGTGGAGCCGGTTGCGCCGGCCGCCGAGCGCCCCGTACCAGTTCTTCATCGCGGCGGTGTACCTGGACAGGTTGTGGTGCTTCGCGATGGGGACGTTGATGACCTTGTCCGCGTTGACGAGCGGCGTGTACACCGGCCAGTCGTCGAGCACCTCGCCCTTCAGGCGCATGCCGCGGAAGCGGTGCGCCGCGGGGATCACCACCTCGGCGCCCACGTCGTACGCGGCCTTCCAGATGCCGGAGCGCTGGAAGCAGCGGTTCGGCTCGTTGCACGAGGCGTCGGTCACGATGACGGTCTTGGCGCCGGCGTCGTAGGCGAGGCGCACCACCTCGGCGACGACCTTCGGGTTGGTGTTGGCCGCGTGGATGGGCGTGCGATCCCACCCGATGTTCGGCTTCACGACCACGACGTCGCCGCGCGAGATGAACCGGCGCATCCCGCCGAGCGCGTCGACCGCCTTGCGGACCAGGGCGGCGGGGTCCGGCGCGCCCAGGGCGAGCGCCTCGGCGCCGGCGCGGGCGACGACGAGCTGCGGCACGTCCGCGGGCGCGTCGCGGAGCCGGTAGTCCCGCGTCTGCGGGCGCTCGGCGGCGATGGCGGCGCTGCCGCCGCGGTCCCACCGGGCCGCCGCGACCCCGCCCGCGCCCCCGAGGACGAGGCCCGCCGCGCCAAGACGACGCAGCATTTCACGTCGAGAGATGTCACCCATGGCCCTCGCCTTCCCTGGCCTTACGGATAGCCTCCCCGGCCAGTCGCCACAAGCAGAGGCGGCCTGGCGGCCGCCGCGTCTGTCGGCTTCCAGCGGCGGCGCTCAGGGAGGAGCGGCGGTCGGCGTCGAGGCCGCCGGGGTCGCCGGCGCCGCCCCGCTGCCCGCGGCGGCGGGCGCGCCCGCGCTCGCCGGCGGCTGCGGCGTCGCGCCGCTCGCGGCGGCCGGCGCTTTCGGGGCCGGCGAGGGCGGCCCTTCATAGGGCTCGGCCGCCGCCTCGGCCTTCAGGCGGTCGCGCTCTGCGGTGCAGCTCGCGCGCTCCGCGTCGCACGCGGCGCGCGCCTGCGTCGCGGCGGCGAGCTCGGCGGCGCGCTGCTCGGCGAGCGCCTTCGCCTCGTCGCGCTCGGTGACGAGCGCGGCGCGCGCCTTCTCGGACTCGGCGAGCCGCTCGCGGTCGGTCATGCTCGCCTTCTCCGCGGCCGCGGCGCTGTCCTCGCAGGTCTTGAGGCGCGCCGCCTGGGTCGCGTGCAGCGCCTGGATCTGGCGGGCGTGCTCGGCCTCGGTCATCGAGCCGCTCTTCTGGAGGGTGGCGAGCGTCTCGTTGAACTCCGCGCGGTCCTGGTCGCGGGCGCTGCGGCAAGCGCTCGTCTCGGACTGGGCGATCTGGTGGGACGCGACGCACGTGTCGAGCTTGTCGAACGACTCCGCGCCGACCTGGCGCGCGCGATCGAGCTCGTTCGCGAGCCGCAGCGTCTCGCGCTTCGAGACGCCGAGCAGCACGACCGCGCAGCCGACGAGGGTCATCGCGCCGGCCGCGATGCGCACGCGCAGGTACGACGTCTTCTGCTTGATCCGCAGCCGCTCCGCCTCGCGCTCGGCCTCGCGCTCCGGCTCGAGCAGCACCTCGAGCTCCTCGGCGATCTGGCGCATCGTGGGCCGCTCGTTCGGGTCGATCGCGAGCCACCGCTTGAGCGCCTCCTGGAACAGCTGGCGCGGCTGCCCGGTGAGGTCGGGCAGCGCGTTGTCGGCGAGCGGCTTGTCGGCGCGGACGTCGTGCGCCTCGACGAGCTCGGTGCGGGTCTGCGCGGACTCGCCGGGGAAGTCCCTCGGGTTCACGAGCGAGTAGAGGAGCGTCGTGGCGAGGCCGTACGTGTCCATCTTCTCGGTGAGCGGCACGACGCCGGGGAAGCCGTTCAGCGCGCGGATCTGCTCGGGCGAGGCGTAGAGCGCGGTGCCCGCGCAGAACGAGGCCTCGCGCTCCGCGGCCACGCCGAGGTCGAGCAGGATCGGGTGGACGCGGCCGGCGAACTTCGCGAGGAAGATGTTGTCGGGCTTGACGTCCTGGTGGCGGAGCCCGGCGGCGTGGAGCGCCTCGAGCCCGCGCGCGACGGGGAGGAAGATGTCGTACGCCTCGCGCATGCCGAGGGGGCTGCGCTCGAGGCGCTGCGCGAGGGTCTCGCCCTCGTACACGGGCATGGTGAGCCACACGTACTCGGCGTTCATGCCGTGGTCCTTCAGCTGGACGACGTGCGGGTGGCCGACGGTGGCGAGCATGACGAGCTCGCGCTCGACGTTCCGCATCGCGTAGAGCGAGCGGGGCATGAGCTTGAGGGCGACCTGGTGCTCGGGGACGTCGACGCGCTGGGCGACGTAGACCTTGCCGAACATGCCCTGCCCGAGGAGGCGGCCGAGGCGGTACAGCCCGCCGACGACCTGGCCGACGTCGGGGAGGATGGAGGGGCCGCGGCTGCTCCTCTCCGGGTCGTCGGTGCCGCCGCGCGACGTGGTGCGCACCAGGCTCGACGGGTCCGCCACCGTGACGGCGAACGCGTGGACGATCGTGGTGCGGAGGTTCGGGTCGACGATCGGCACGGCGGTTGCCAAAGGTAGCGGAATAGCGGAAGCGACGAGCGCTGAGAAAGAAGCCGGCAGACCGGAGACGGCGGGCGCCGGCGGTTTATTCGGGGTGGCGCGTCGAAAGCCGAGGTCGCGGGATCCGGTCGTGGAGAGGACGGCTTCGACGCGGGCGGGAGCACGCGCCGGCGGGGGTGCGGACGTCGCCGGCGTCGCGGCCGCGCGGGAAGCCTTGCGCGGGGGACGTCGCCCACGTCGCGGCCGCTCGAGGAGTCCTGCGCGGGCACGTCCCGACTCCGCGCCGCGATGACGCGGCTCGGACGAAACGGCGCTCCTTATTATTCCAGCGACAGCTGCGGCGGCCGCCCGCGGAGGGCGCTCCATACGGCCAGCACGAGGACCTCTCCGGCCGAGGGGTCGTACACGTAGTAGACGAGGTAGCGCGATGTCGGCAGCGGGGCACGGCGAACGCCTCTGATCCGCCGATGTGCGTGCGGGGCCCCGACCTCCGGCGCTGTCCTGAGCAAGGTCAGCAGCGCGGTGAGCTCCTCGCGGAACAGCCAGGGAGCGGCAGGGCGGTTCTCGATCCACCAGGCGGCCGCGTCCCTCGCCTGTCGGGCTGCATCCCCGGTGAGCCGGATGCGGGCTCGCTTCATCCGCGCGCAGGCTCGAGGCGCGCGAGCTCGGCGAGGAAATCGTCCGCGTCGATCGTCCCCTCGCTCGCGCTCGCCAGCGATCGCTCCAGAGCCTCGTCCAGGCGGGCGCGCTCCTCATCGTCGAGGTCGTCGTTGTCGGCCACCACGAGCTCGATCACGGTGCCCTCGGCGAAGCTCGTTGGCTCGTCGAGGACCAGCCGGCCCCCCTGCACCTTGGCTCGCAGCGCGCTCATCGCTGCAGCGTACCACCGCGAGTCCTGGCCAGGTAGGTCACGGCTGGACGCGCTCGGCATCCTGGCTCGCCAGCTCCCGCTCGATGAGCGCGCAGGAGCACGCGCTCCTGCCTTCGAGAGCGCCCGACGGCTCAGCCGTCCGGGGGCAGCGCCGACGCCGCCAGCGAAGGCGGCGCCGCTCCCGCGCGCCTGGAGCGCGCCGGCCAGGCTGGCCTGCCCGATGCACAGCGCGATCCCGAGCGCGCGGCCGTGAGCAACGGTGCCATTGGCGCGCCGCCAGATCAGGAATCCACGCAAATGCTCGCCAGAACCGCGCTCGTGATCGCCTGTCTGGAGCTCGCCGGGTGCGCCGCTCTCCGCTCGCCACCAGCCCCGCCCGAGCTCGCCCGCGCCCAGGCGGCGATCCGCGGCGCAGAGCGGGAGGGTGCGAGCGCCGACCGCCGCGCGGCCATGCACCTCGCGCTGGCGAGGAGCGAGCTCGCGCAGGCGCGACGGCGGCTCTCGGTGGGCGACCAGGAGGGCGCGCGCTGGCTGCTGCGCAGGGCCGAGGTCGACGCGGAGCTCTCGACGCTCCTCGTGAGGGAAGCGGGGCTGCGCGACGCCGCGGGCCGCACGCTGGACCAGGCGAGCGCGCTGGCCGAGGGAAAGAAGGCGAGCTCGCTCGCCGAGCGGAAGAAGGCGAGCTCGCTCGCCGAGGGGAAGAAGTAGTGGACTGCATGCGCGCCGGAGCCCCTCTCGCGATGGCCCTCGCTCTCGCAGGCTGCGCGAGGAGCGCGGCCGCGCCGACCCCCGAGCTCCTCACGGCGCGCGCCGCCGTCGTGCAGGCGCAGGATAACCCGCTCTCGCCGCTCGCGATCGCCGAGCTGAAGCAGGCAGAGGAGGCGCTCTCCGTCGCCGAGCGCGAGGAGCGCGAGCGCCCGCGCTCGGCGACCGCGCGCGACGCCGCCTACGTCGCGCGGCGGCGGGCGCAGTGCTCGCTGCTCTCGTCGCTCGTGCGCGCAAACGAGAGCGCGCTCGTGCGCGCCCGGCTGACCGCCGCGCGAAGGCCGTAGACGCTCCGGGGGGACGCGCCGCTGGGACCAACGGAACCGACTGGAACCAACTGGAACCGACTGGAACCGAGGCGCGCGCGCCCCGCGCGGTGTACCGCCCCGGGCGTCAGCTCCGGCCTGACGGAGCAGTTTCTCCTGGGATCGACCGGGCTTTGGATCCAAGATGCGCGCGATACGCCTCCGGCGGCGGCGAATGCGTCCCGGGGGCGGGCAACGATCGAAGGGACGCCTGGTCCACCACCCGGTTCCGCGGGCGAGGAGAGCGCGATGAACGAAGGCGCGAACGTGATACTGGTCCCCGTCGACTTCGAGGAGGCCTCGCTGAAGGCCGTCGAGCTCGCGAAGGACCTCGGCGCGAAGCTGGGGCGCGAGGTCGTGCTGCTGCACGTCTACCAGCTCCCGGTCTACACCTACCCCGGGCTCGAGCCGGCGCTGATGCCCGGGTTCCACGCCGAGGTGAGCGCCGCCGCGTCGCGCGCGGTCCAGCAGCTCTCGGCGCAGACCGGTGGGCTCCGGGCGCTGCTGCGCGACGGCGACCCGGCGACCGAGATCCTGGCCGCCGCCGAGGAGCAGCGGGCGGCCATGATCGTCATGGGGACGCACGGCCGCCGGGGGCTCACGCACCTGTTCCTCGGGAGCGTCGCCGAGCAGGTGATCCGCAAGAGCGGCGTCCCCGTGCTCACCGTGCGCGTGGCCAGCTGAGCCCGCGCGAACGTCTCGTGTAGATCAGGCCAGCGCTGCTGCTGGCCTGGGCGCGGCGGGCCCGGCCGCGCCCGATGTGGACCAGGACATCCGGCTGCCGCGACGCACCTGCGACGCAAGGGATCCCCGCAATGCCGCCCCTGTCTGCGCGCGATCTCGCCCTCCCGCCGAACCTGATGAGCCTGGCCCGGCTGCCGCTCGCGGCGCTGTTCCCGTTCGTGGCCACGCGGCCCGCGCTCGCCCTCGCCGTCCTCTGCTGCGCCGGGCTCACCGACGTGCTGGACGGCTGGATGGCGCGCCGCTCCGGTCAGGTGACCCGCATGGGCGCGATCGTCGACCCGATCGCGGACAAGGTGTTCGCGCTGGCGGTGGTGGCCACGCTCCTCCGGAACGGCGTGCTCCCGCTCTGGGGCATCCCGGCGCTGCTCGCCCGCGAGATCCTCGAGCTGCCGCTCGCGCTCTGGATCGCGCTGAGCCGCCGCTTCCGCGGCGCGCGCCTCTCGACCGCGAGCGCGAACATCCCGGGCAAGCTCGCCACGACGGTGCAGTTCGCCGCGGTCCTCGCCGCCATCGCGCTCCCCGCGGCGCTGCCCCCCACGCTCGCCGCGGCGGCGGGCGCGGGCGCGGCCGCGGGCATCTCGTACTGGGCGCGCCAGCTCCGCCGCGCGCCCGGCGCGGGCGCCTGAGCTCGAAGCACGTCCCTCCGGATCCCTCGACCCGAGGATCTCCACAGCGACAGACCATGAAGCGCGCTCGCGATCGGGCCGCACGTCACCGATCCGGAGCGCGATGGTCCGCGGCGGACCGCTGTCTGCAGGGGTGAAGCACGACCGCGACGGCCCGCGAGCGTGCCGGAAGCTTGCGGCGGGCTCGACCGGTGTCGAGACTCGGGGCGCCCCTGACCAAGGAGGGTATCTCATGGGTTATCGCAATCTCAGCCCCCAGGCGATGGTCAATATCTCCGGCCCGTGGCTCGATCCCGAGCAGGATCGGAAGGTCTTCACGTCTCTGCCGCTGCTCGCGCCGCTCTTGCCCGCGGTCCAGGAGGCGCACGACCGGATCAGGACGACGCAGCGGCTCGGCTCCAGCCTCCAGCAGCAGACGAAGGCGCTCATGGAGAGGGCGATCGCGCTCGACGCGACGCACGACCGCAAGCTCCGTGGCGCGTACAACTACCTCGGCGCGCTCGCCGAGATGAGCGACGACCCCGCGTTCGCGGCGGCGGTCCTCGACCTGCGCGATCGGCTCGCCCCGGCGGGGCTCAAGGCCATCTCGCGGAGCTACGGCGACCAGGCGGGCGACGCCAAGCTGCTCCGCTCCCGGCTCGACGAGGCCTCGGAGAAGCTGCTCAAGAAGCTCAAGACGCCCGAGGGGCCGCTCGCGCAGGTCGTGGACGCCTGGGTGGCGGCCGCGCTCGAGCTCGAGAAGGTCGAAGCGCAGCGCGAGCAGCTCGCGCTGAGCGCTCCGTCTAACACCGACGGGGCGACGCCGCGCGAGGTGGTGAACGCCCGCAACGCCTGGATCCGCGTGGTCCGCGCCGTCGAGACGAACCTCGCGCTGGAGAAGGCGGCGACGGGCGAGATCGCCGAGCGCCTCCTCGGCCGGCTCCGCCGCGAGTCCGCCCGGGCCGACCGGCGCGGCCGAAAGGGCGCGGCGGACGGCGCCGCCGAGCCCACCGGGCCGGCGCCTGTCGAGGACGCCGCGCTGCCCGCCGGCGACGACGACGATTCGTTCGACGGCGCCTGAGCCTCGCGTTCCTCACCTCCAGCCCCACGACGCGTCGCGCGCGCCAGGGCCCGTGAGGCAAGCTGCAGGGCTTCACCCGGCGCGTTCCACCCCAGAAAAGTAAACCATCTTACCGTTTTCGCCGCCCGCCAGCGGGTATGCGGCTGCCCACTCGCGTGGATCGGGTGGCAGGAGGCGATCGGGGTGAGCTTCCTCACGCCCGATCGCCTCCTGGCGGCGACTCCGAGTAAGGCCTCTCACCTCAAGGGACCGATGACCAGCGATCGGTTGCAAGCTGGCTCACGCCGAGACGCCGCCCGGAGGCGATCGCCGGCAGTCAGCTGGCTCCGAGGCGCCCCCCGCCGGCGATCCCGTGCAAGCCTGCTTACGTTTGACCACCGCCCGCCAGCGATCGCCGGCCATCAGCTTGCTCCGAGGCGCCCCCCGCCGGCGAGCGCCGGCAGCCAACCTGCTCCGCGGCGCCACCTGCCGGCGGTCGCCGACCCCCGGCCTGCTCCGCGGCGCCACCTGCCGGCGGTCGCCGACCCTCGACCTGCTCCGAGGGGCCACCCGCCGGCGAGCGCACGCCATCGCTCGCCTCCCGTCCATGGGACCTCCGCGTGCCGGGCGACCGCGTCGCATTGCTCATGCTGTAAGGTCGTCCGAGCCGGGTGCGTTCCGCGCATACCGATCGGCGCCACCTTTCGAGGAACCATGCGAAGAACGCTGCCCTCCTGGGCTCTCCTTGCCTTGCTCGCGGGCCCCGTCGCCTGCGCCAGCTCGAAAGCCAGCCGCCACGCCGAGGCGGGCGACACCGCGAGCGCGGCGGCGCCGGGGTACGCGCAGCCGGCTCCGGTGGCGGGCATGGCCATCCCGGGCGGCGACGCGTTCGACGCCTCGTCGCGCGAGGAGTCGTCCTACGATTTCAAAGCGTCGGTGGAGACCGTGGAGCTCGCCAAGGCTGCGCCGCCGGCGGCCGCTGCGCCGCCCAGGCTGGTGTCGACGGCCACCTCGGCGCCGTCGCCCGCGCCACCGCCGCCCGGCCCTGTCGCCCAGACCGCGGCGCCGAAGCCGCCGGCCGACCCTGCCCCGCAGCCCGCGACGACGCCCGCCGGCGCTGCCCAGCAGGGCGCGCAGCAGGGGGCCGCCGCGGCGAGCGAGGCGCCAGCGCCCCTGCTCATCTACACGGCGCAGGTCGCGATGGCGGTGTTCGAGGTGGGCGCGTCGCTCGGCAAGGTCGAGGCGCTCGCGCGGGAGCTCGGCGGCTTCCTCGCCCGCCGCGACGACCGCACGATCACGATCCGCGTCCCCGCCGCGCGGTTCGACGACGCGCTGAAGCGCCTCGAGGGGCTCGGCGACATGCTCCAGCGCAACGTTGTCGCGGAGGACGTGACCGAGGAGTTCCTCGACCTCGGGGTCCGCATCCGGAACGCGCGGGCGGTGCGCGATCGCCTGGAGAAGCTCCTCGAGAAGGCGGCGAAGGTCGAGGAGTCGATCCAGCTGGAGCGCGAGCTCGCGCGCGTCGCCGGCGAGCTCGAGCGCCTCGAGGGGCGCCTCAAGTTCCTGCGCGATCGGGTCGCGTTCTCGACCCTCACCGTCTCCTTCCAGCCGCGCTCGACGGAGACCATCACCCCGTCGGGCCCGCGGCTCCCGATCGACTGGCTCAACGAGCTCGGCCTCTCGCGGCTCCTCAACCTGTGACCTGGGCGCCTCCGATGATGCACTCCCTTCGCCACGCCTTCGTCCTCGTCGCCTCGCTCCTCGGCGCGGCGGCGCTGCTCGGCTGCGGCCGGCCCTTCGTGCCCGCGACCCCGCCGGGCTTCGTCGACCTCGGCGACCGCTACGGCGACGACGAGTACCGCGCGACCACCGCCGAGGGGGTGGTGCTCGGGATCCGCGCCTTCGAGAACGAGCCGGAGGGCGACCTCGCCTTCTGGTCCCGCGTGATCGAGAAGCGGCTGCGCGAGGGCGGCGGCTACGCGCTGCTCGGCAAGGCCGACGTGAAGAGCCGGAACGGCCTGCCGGGCGTCCAGCTGCGCTTCGGGCACGACGAGGGGAAGGAGGCGCACCTTTATTACCTCACGGTCTTCGTCAACGAAGATCGCGTCTTCCTCCACGAGGCGGGCGGCAGGAAGGAGCTGGTCGAGCGGCACCAGCAGCAGATCGACTGGGCGATCCGCAACTTCGTCCCGGAGTGACGCGCGCTCTGCCCGCGCCGCCGCGCGTTCGTCGCGGCGCGCGACGTGCGCGGCGCGCGGCGCCCGGGGGCTGAAGGCCGCCGCGCTTGCTCGCGGAAGCCCTGTTTGCTACCTGGCGGACGTGCGTACCCGCCCCATGCTCTGCGACGCGCGGCGGCGCTCGTCGACCCAGGCGCTGCTCCTCGCCCTGGCGGCGTCGCTCGGCAGCGGCAGCGCCCTGGCCCACGGCGAGGGGGAGCGACCGCTCTCCACGGTGCCCGCGCCGCCGCCCGGCGACGGCGCGAAGGCGGTGCAGATCCTCCAGGAGATCGAGGCGCGCCTGGCGGCGCCGCCCCCGGCGGGCGAGGGCGAGAAGACCGCCGCCGGTGAGAAGGGTGCCGCCGGCGAGAAGACCGCCGCCGGTGAGAAGGGCGCCGCCGGCGAGAAGACCGCCGCCGGTGAGAAGGGCGCCGCCGGCGAGAAGGGTGCCGCCGGCGAGAAGGGCGTGGGCGAGCAGACCGCCGAGGCGCCGCGCGTCGAGCCGGGCGCCGCGAGGGGTCCGGCGAAGGGCGCCGCGAAGGTCGTGGCCGAGCCGGTGGCGCAGTCGAAGCGCGCGCTCCAGCGCGCGCACGGGGCGCGCGCGGCGGGCGACGCGACGAACGCGCGGCGGCTCGACGCGGTGGCGCTCGAGTGGGCGGAGACGGCGAGGACGCTGCTGCGCGCCGCCGCGGCGGAGGCGGCGGCGATGGACGCGGCAAGGCGGGCGCGCGAGGTCGAGACGAAGCTCGAGCGGGCGCGCGCGCTGCTGGAAGAGACGCAGGCGCGGCGGGGCCGCGCCGCGGCGGAGCTCGATCGGATCGAGGCCGAGGCGCGCGAGGCGACCAGGGCGGCGGCCAGCGCGGAAGCGCAGCGGATCGAGGCCGGCAAGAAGGGCGGCGCGCGACCGGCGACCCCGGCGGCGACCCCGGCCGAGCGGGCGCCCGCCGCCGCGCAGGGCGCCGGGGCGAAGGGCAGCGGGGGCGCTGGCAAGGGGGCTCCGGCGGGCAAGGAGGGCACGCCTTGAGCGCGCGCCGCCTCGCCACGATGGCTGTCGCCGGGGCGCTGCTCGGCGCGTGCGCGCCGATCCCGCGGCCCGCGGTGCTCGACGAGCTCGAGCACGTCCGCGCCGGCGCGGTCGCCGCCGAGTCGAAGCGGTACGCGCCGGGCGCGTTCGCCCGGGCGGAGAAGCTGCGCGGCGAGGCGCTCGCCGCGCTCGACAAGAAGGATCGATCCGGGGCGCAGATCCTCGGCGAGCACTCGATCGCCGCGCACGCGTACGCGCACGCGCTCTCGCGGGTGGCCCGGGCCGAGGCGGCCGAGACCGAGGCGAAGGCGCAGAGCTCGACCAGCGAGGCGTCCCTCGCGGGCCTCGAGGCCGAGCAGGCGCGGGTCGCGGCCGAGGTCGACGCGCTCGACATGCGGATCAAGGTCGCCCGCGACGCGCAGCCCGTGGTCCCGTCGGGCAAGGCCGACGCCGATCGCGAGAAGGCCCGCCTCGCCGCGGCGCGCTCGCTCGCGCTCCAGGCCCGGCTGCTCTGCGGCGCGGCGCGCCTCCTGATCGCGCCGACGGAGCCCGCCGCCGCGCAACCTGCCGGCGCGCAACCCGCCACCACGCAACCTGCCGGCGCGCAGCCCACCGCTGCGCAGCCCGCCAGCGCCGACCTCGTGGCGCAGCTCGACGCCGCGACCGCCGCGATCCGGAAGCTCGACGCGGAGCTCGCAGAGATCGGCGGCTCCGCCCGCGCCATCCCGGCGCCCATCGACCAGGCATCCCGCGCGCGGGCAGGCTGCCTCGCCACGCTGACCGCCGCGCGCCGCGCCGCCACGCCGGTGACCCGCGCGCCCGGCGCCGGCGATGCCCTGCTCGCGGAGCTCTCGGCCGCGGGCACCTGGTCGCCCGTCCGCGACGACCGCGGCATCGTCGTCACGCTGCGCGGGCTGTTCGCCGGCAACGCCCTCACCAAGGCCGGCGAGGCGCGCCTCCGCGACCTCGCGCGGGTCGCCGCGGCGCACCCCTCGTTCCCCGTCGCCGTCGTGGTGCACACGGACAGGGACGTCAGCTCCAGGGAAGAGCCCGCGTGGTCCGCGCGGGCCGATGCCGTCGTCCGTGCCCTCGGCCCGGCGTCCGGCGCGAGCGCCGCGGGGGCCTCCCCCGCGACCCAGCCGATCGCGCCGTTCATCGCGGGATCCGCGGCCCCGGTCGTCGACCCGGGCGGCACCGAGCGCGCCCGCAACGCCCGGGTCGAGGTCGTGTTTGTAACCCCCGAAACCCTTTGAGGAGCGATGGTCCCGGTTGATGGAACTCCGCTCCCCTTGGAGAGTCGTTCTCGATGATGCGCTCTTCAGCCCTCGCTCGAAGCGAAAGCAAGCCGCTCGTGCTCGCCTGCGCCCTGGCCGCCACCCTCGCGAGCGCGTGCCAGGAGGACGGCAAGACGTCGCAGAAGCACGCCGCGGAGCTCTGCGCCAAGCTCGCCCCGGTCGTCGCGGAGGACGTCGGCCAGGTGCGGACGGGCCTCCCCGCGGGCGCGGCGAAGCTCGCGGCGCTGGTCGACACCGATCCGGGCGCGAACCTGCTCGGCCTCCAGCGCGCGATCGCCGGCGCGCGCGCCTCGGTGAAGGAGCTCGAGTTCGCGAAGAGCACCTTCTTCTCGTTCACCGATCCGAGCGGCACGGTGCTGCGCAGCGAGGCCGATCCGGACATGCTCGCCAACCGGTCCGTCCTGGCCTCGTTCCCTGAGCTCAGGAAGGTGCTCGAGCCGAACAGCGGGGTCGTCGAGGCGTTCGGCGAGATGCAGGAGATGCGCGGCGTCAGGAACGGCCCCGACGTGCAGTGGGTCGCGGCGCATCCGGTCAAGGCGAGCGGCGGCGAGCTCAAGGGCCTCTTCGTCACGGGCTGGTCGTTCCGCGCCTACGCGTACCGGCTGCAAGAGGCGGCCAAGCGCGACATCGCCGAGATCGCCAAGCGCGACGGGCTGAAGTCGACGCCGCTGCTCTACGTCTTCGCCTGGAAGGGCGCGAAGGCGTACGGCGGACCGGTGACGCCCGATGTCAACACCGAGGCGCTCGAGAAGCTGGACCTGCCGGCGAAGACCGCCTCGGGCCCGTGGAGCGGCACCGTCGAGATCGCCGGTCGCACCTTCGGCGCCGCCGCGCAGCGCGTCCCGGAGCTCGCGGCCGACGCGGGCGTGGCCGCGCTCGTGTCGACGCTCTGAGCGGGAAGCTGGCGCGGCGCGAGTTGACGCCAGCTGGCGCGCCCCGCTGTCCCGCAGCGTCGGCCCCGCGACGGCCGGCAGCGGGGCGATCGCCTGATCGAGCGAGGCCGTGCTAGGTCCTGTCCCTAAAATCGTGGGTAGCCGAAAAGTTGGCCCGCCTGGCTCGGGTCTGCTGAGGCGGAGCAACGATGCCGTTGCGCGTGCAGCTCGACGACCGCCAGTGGGCGAAGGTGGAAGCGTTTCTGCGGAGCGAGACGGGACGGGGACGTCCTGCGTTCGACGACCGGCGGTTCGTGGAGGCGGTGCTCTGGATCCTCCGGACCGGTGCCCCGTGGCGTGACCTGCCGGGCGAGTTCGGTCCCTGGAAGACCGTCTTCAACCGCTTCGACCGCTGGTCGAAGTCCGGCAAGTGGCAGCGGCTACTGAAGCAGCTGCAGGTGGGTGTCGACCCGGAATGGTTCAGCCTCGACGCCACGATCGTCCGGGCCCACCAGCATGCTGCGGGCGCCAAAGGGGGCCGGAGGGGCAAGGCATTGGCCGATCTCGTGGCGGCTTCTCCACCAAGATTCACCTGATCGTCGATGCCCTGGGTTCGCCCCTGGAGTTCGCGATCACCGAGGGACAGCGCCACGACACCGTGCCCGCCCCGGAGCTGATCGCGCGCTGCGCACCGCGGTGCCTCATCGCCGACAAGGCGTATGACTCGAACGCGCTCCGAGCCCAGCTCGCCGCGATGGGCTCGGTCGCCGTCATCCCCTCGAACGCCAGCCGCATCCCCGCGCTCCCCTACGACCGGCACCTGTACAAGGAGCGCTTCGCGATCGAGTGCGCGTTCAACCTGCTCAAGAACGCCCGCCGCTTCGCCACGCGCTACGAGAAGACGCTCCGCAACTACGCCGCCATCGTCGCGCTCGCCTGCGCCCGCTGCTGGCTCCGATTTTAGGGACAGGACCTAGTCTCGCCGCTGGCTCGCGCTGCCGAGCTCACCCCCCCATGCCGGCTTCCATCGATCAGCTTCTCAAGGTTTGTCGCGAGGTCATCGCGCCGCTCGTCCGAGCCGACGGCGGTGAGCTCTACATCGTGGCCGTCGAGCCCGATCACCTGACGCTCCATCTGGCCGGCGCATGCTCGGGCTGCCCAGGCGCGATGCTCACCGCGCGCGCCGTGATCGAGCCGGCGGTGCTCGCGGTCGCACCGTCGGCGCGCGTCGTGGTCACCAACGGGATGCGCGTCCCCGAAGGCGCCTCCCTGGCCTGAGACGTCACCCGCTTCGGCCTGAGACGTCACCCGCTTCGGATACGGGCCCATCTCGACGTTTTCGGTGCTCGGCGTACTGGAGTACGCCTGCGCGCCGAAAACGCCGATCTGGGCCCGTCTCCTGTGCGGGTGACGCCTCAGGCGCGAGCGCTGGGACCCGGGGGGCGGGGGGCGGGGGGCGGGGGGAGACGGAGGACGGTGCGCCGCGGCGGGGGTGCGCCGCGGCGGGGGGAGGGATCCAGGGAAGAGGCGGGGGGCTACTTCTTCTTGCCGGGCTTGTCGGCCGCGGGAGGGGGGCCCGGAGGGGCCTCGTCCTTGCGGATGGCGGACGCTACGGAAGGGTCGATGGCGTTCGCGTCGACGGGCTTGTTCGGGCGGAGCGAGTCGAGGCTGCTGAGCGTCACGAGATCCTCGTAGGCGAACGCGATCTCGGTCTCGCTCCGCTCGATCACGCGGAAGCGCGTGCCCGCGTCCTTCCAGTCGACCTCGGTGACGTAGCGGCCCTTGTCCGGATCGGGCGGCGTCACACGACCAGGCACGCCGAGCGCCGTCGCGAGCTTGACGACGGCAGACTGGAAGTCCTTCCCGCGCGAGCTGCCCGCGCCCAGCGCGTGCTCGTCGATGATCTTCCAGAGCTTGTCCTGGATGAAGAAGAAGTACCGCTTCCCGCCGTCGCGGGTCAGCGTCATCATCGACTCTTTGTTGAGGTAGGTGTACTCGCCCTTGAGCGGCGTCGCGTCGATGCCGGTCGGCAGCTTGCCGAAGTCGATGCGACTGCGGCGGAACGCGCTCTTCTCCTCGGCGAGCTCGGCGTCGAGCGCCCTCATCTTCACGCCCGGCGAGGTCGCCTTGTAACGCGGCACGTAGGCCTCATCGAGCATCTTGTCGATGACCGCCGCGACCTGCTTCGTGCTCTGCCCCCACGCGATCCCGGCAGGGGTCAGCGCGATCGTCTTCTTCGTGACCGGCGGCTCGGCGGGCCGGGCGGGAGCCGCAGCGGCCTTCCCCCCCTTCGGCTGGGCAGCCACCACGGCCGTGCTCGTGATCGCCGCAAGGCCAAGCCCCACGGCCAACCCCGCTCCCAGGAGCCTCTTCGCTTTCATGTTCCTCCTCCAGCCGGCGCAGGCCCTGTCCCTGCGCGCTCTGCAATCACAAAAGTTAGGACGACCCGCCCGGCAAGCCCGGGCACGCTAGCACCAGCGGTAGGACAGGAGAATAGGATCTCCGCGCCGATCAGCGCCGACCGAACCGCCAGGCCATTGGACGGCCGCTCGCCCGGATCGATGGAGCGCACCGCGCGGCGAACAGCGGGAGCGCAGCGCGCGGCCGACAACGGAACCGACAGAACCGACGAGACCGGCGAGCCAGCGAAGGGAGGAGAGAGAGACGGGGCACGAGAGCGGGCGGAACGAGAAATAACGGCCCTGAATGGACGGATAGAGGCGAAGATGACGATGGAGAGGATGGGGACGAGAACGGCGGCTGGAACCGACTGGAACCGACTGGAACCGACTGGAACCGAGACGAGGGCAGTCCCAGCTGCGCATGTCGCCGGTGTGGGCCGGGTCCTGACAGGTGCCGGCCGACGTGCTACGAGCTCCGGTCCCAGGAATGATTTCCGCCGCCGGTGCTGCTCCCCTGCGCCTCGCGCTCGCCGTGCTGGCGACCGTTGGCCCCGCCGGCGGCTGCATCGCCGACCAGGAGCGCCCCGCGACGTCCATCGATCCGTACTCCGGCCTGCCGGCGTGGGAGGGACACGCGGTCGAGGTGTTCGACGACAACATCGAGCCGGCGGCCGTGGGCTTCTCGCTCGATGGCCCGTCGCCCAGGTCCGACCCGTTCCTCCGGGAGAGGGCGCAGACGGCCGACGTCGTCACGCGGGTGCGCGTCAGCACCGTGACGGTCGACTCGATCGGCGAGCAGAGCAGCTACCACCTCGGGGTCCAGGTCGCCGACGCCCCGCTGACGAAACCCCGGGTGCAGGACCGGAGCTTCGAGCTCCACATCCGCCCCACGAGCCGCGCGTTCGGCGTCGCCAAGGCGGTCGACGCGCGGCTCCGCGGGCTCACCTTCATCGCGTTCATCCGACGCTTCGCCGGCGAGGCAGGCGAGCCGGAGTTCCACTGGCACCTTTCACCTGATACAGCGGAGGTCGCGGCGGCCGTCAGGGAGGCCGTCGTCCTCGGGGAGCTGTCTGCGCCGTGAGCAATGTGAGCATCAAGACGGTCAAGGAAGTCGACGCCCTCCGGGTGGCCTCCCAGATGGCGGCGGAGACGCTCCTCGGCGTCGGCGACATGATCCGCGCCGGCATCACCACCGAGGACATCAACACGTTCGTCCACGAGGACACGATCCGCCGCGGCGGCTACCCCGCGCCGCTCAACTACCACGGGTTCCCGAAGAGCGTCTGCACCTCGATCAACGAGGTCGTCTGTCACGGGATCCCGTGCGATCGCGTCCTCGAGCCGGGCGACATCATCAACGTGGACGTCACCACCATCTACAACGGGTTCTACGGGGACACGTCCGCGACCTTCTACATCGGCAAGCCCTCGCCGGAGGCGAAGCACGTGACCGAGGTGTCGCGGCGCAGCCTGCAGCTCGGCATCGCCCAGGTCCGCGACGGGGCGCGCCTCGGCGATATCGGGGCCGCGATCCAGGAGTTCGCCGAGGCCGAGGGCTGCTCGGTGGTGAGGGCCTTCGTCGGCCACGGCATCGGGCGGCGCTTCCACGAGGCGCCGCAGGTCTCGCACGTCGGCAAGTACGGCAGCGGCGCCCGGCTCCGCGCCGGCATGTGCTTCACGATCGAGCCGATGATCAACATCGGGACCTACGAGGTCGAGATCCAGGAAGACAAGTGGACCGCGCTGACGGCCGATCGCTCGCTGTCGGCGCAGTTCGAGCACACCATCGTCGTCACGAAGAGCGGCTGCGAGGTGCTGACCCGGCGCAGCCGGTCGCTCGCGAACAGCGAGATCTTCCCCGATCCGTTCGCCGTCTCCGAGGCGCGCGCGCTCTGACGCAAAGGCCCGCGCGCGGCTGACGTGCACGGCGCGCGCCGGCCGACCGCGGCCAGCAGCGCCGAGCGGACCGGAGCCGGCTCCCGGGGACCGAGTTTTGTGGACCGATCGGCGTAGGATGAGGGTAGAAGCAGGGGCATGGCCTTGGACGAAGCGTCGCGCGCCAGAGTCGCGCCGTATGTGTCGAGCCTGACGGCTGACGTCTTCTCGCTGTCGGGTCTGCCCGAGGAAGTCATCGCGGTGCTGTTCGCGTACTACTCGCGCAGCCGCGACGACCTGCGCACCAACCTGGCGCGCCTGCTCGGCGACGAGGAGCTCGACGTCGCCCCGCAGGGCGATGACAGGTCGCGGCGCGGGCTCGCGTTCGCGTCGGACAAGGCGCGGAGCTTCCACGAGAAGTGGGTCGTCGGCTACGGCCACGCGTCCGTCGCGGAGCACGCCGTGGTGCACCTCGCGATCGAGAACGTGAGCATCGTCGCGTCGAAGGTGATCGAGGACCTGCGGCTCGGCTCGTACACGGAGAAGAGCACGCGCTACGTGGTCTTCGATCAGCACGCGTTCATCGATCTGCCGGAGCTCGACGCCGAGCACAGCGCGAGGTACCAGGCCTCGAGCGAGCGGCTCTTCGCGACCTACCTCGACCTGGTCCCGAAGGTGACGGAGCGGCTGAGCGCGCGCGAGCCGAAGCCCGAGAAGATGTCGGACGCGGCCTACAAGGGGGCGCTGCGCGCGCAGGCGTGCGATCTCCTGCGCGGCCTCCTGCCGGCGGGGACGCGGACGAACATCGGCCTCACCGCGAACGCGAGGGCGCTCGAGATCCTGCTCACGAAGATGATGTCGTACCCGCTCGAGGAGGTGCGCAGGGTGGGCCGCGAGATGCACGCGGCGGCGCTCGCCGTGACCCCGACGCTGGTCAAGTACGCCGCGCCGAACGAGCTCCGGAAGGAGCTGCAGGGCACCGTCGCCGAGGCGATGAAGCGGGTCTACACGCCGCCGGAGGAGGGCGTGAGCGCGACGATGGTGATCAACCAGCCGGTCCGGCTGGTGCGCTACGACAAGGACGCCCTGGAGCGCGTCGCGCTGGCGCTGGCGTACGAGGGCAGCGACCCGGGCGTGCACGCCTACAACCTGGGCGACGCGCTCCGCCGCGCGACGCTGCCGGAGCTCATCGGCATCGCGCAGGCGGCGTGCGCGAAGCGCGGGCCCTACGACGCGCCGCCGCGCGCGTTCGAGGCGTCGACCATGACCTTCGAGCTGATGCTCGACTACGGCGCGTACCGCGACCTGCAGCGCCACCGGATGCTGACCCCAGCGACGCAGCGGCTCACCTGCCGGCTCGGCTTCGAGACGCCGCACGTCCTCTCGGAGCTCGGCCACGCCGAGGCCTACCAGGACGCGATGCTCGCCGCGCGCGACGCCTGGCACGCCATGGAGGGGCGCTACCCCCTCGAGGCGCAGTACGCCGTGCCGCTCGGCTTCCGCGTGAGGACGCTCTGGACGCTGAACCTGCGCGAGCTCTTCCACGTCGTCGAGCTCCGCTCGGCGAAGCAGGGCCACACGAGCTACCGCCGCATCGCGCAGGGCCTGTACCGCACCGCGATCACGGTGCACCCCTGGCTCAAGGACCTGATCCGCGTCGACCTGAACGACTACACGCTCGCGCGGAGCTGATCCCCGGTCGCAGAGCGGCGGTCACCCGCACAGGAGACGGGTCCAGATCGGCGTTTTCGGCGCGGAGGCGCACGAAAGGGAGCTGAGCACCGAAAACGTCGAGATGGGCCCGTATCCGAAGCGGGTGACCGCCGCTCAGAGGCGGGCGGCTTCGATGAGCTCCGTCGCGGCTTTAAGCGATGCGCCGGTGACCTTCGCGCCCGACAGCATCCGCGCCACCTCGGCGATGCGGTCCTTCTTGTCGACGCGCGCGACCGAGCTCTTCGCGATGCCGCCCGCGTTCTCCTTGGCGACGACGAAGTGCGCGTCGGCGAACGCGGCGATCGGCGCCAGGTGCGTGATGCAGAGGACCTGGTGGTGGCGCGCCACGTCGCCGATCGCGCGCCCGATCTTGTCGGCGACGGCGCCGCCGACGCCGCTGTCGACCTCGTCGAAGACGTAGAGCCCCGCCGGCCCGCACTCCGCGAGCACGCGCTTCAAGGCGAGGAGGGCGCGCGACAGCTCGCCGCCCGAGGCGATGCGGCGCAAGGGGCGAGGGTCGATCCCCTTGTTGGGCGAGATGAGGAACTCGACGCGGTCGATGCCGTCCTGGCCCAGGCGGGCGCCGTCGACGACCAGCTCGGCGCGGTCGCCGCCGTGCGGCGCGACGTCCACGACGACCCGCGCGCCCCCCATGCCGAGATCCGAGAGCTCCGCGGAGATGGCGGCGCCGAGCTTCTCGCCGGCCTTCCGGCGCTTCACCGAGAGCTTGCGGGCGCGCTCGGCGGCGACGGCGAGCAGGGCGTCGCGCCGCCGCTCGAGATCCGCGACGTGGCTCTCGACCCCCGCGAGCTGCTCCAGCTCGGCCGCGAGGCGCGCGCGCGAGGCGAGCACGTCGTCGATCGTGGGGCCGTGCTGCCGGAGCAGGCCCTCGAGGCGGTACAGGCGGTCCTCGATCTCCGAGAGGCGATCCGGGTCGGCCTCCGCGCGCTCGGCGTAGCGGGCGATCTGGCGGGCCGCCTCGCTGAGCTCCGTCCAGCAGGCGTCGACCGCGCGCGCGACGGCGTCGAGGGCGGGATCGATCTCCGCGGCAGCCTGGAGCTCGGAGGCGAGGCGCGCGAGCTCGTCGCACATCGCGTCGTCCCCCTGGTCGAGGCGGGAGGCCGCGCGCCGCGTGATGTCGTGCAGGCGGCCCGCGTGGCGGAGCCGGTTGCGCTCGGCCGCGAGATCGGCGAGCTCGCCGGGGCGCGGCGACAGCGCGTCGATGGCCTGGAGCTGGAAGGCGAGGAACGCCTCGCGCTCGCCGCGGCCGCGCTCCAGCTCGCGGGCAGCCCTGAGCTGCGCGCTGAGCGCCTCGAGCTCGGCGACGTCGGCCGCGAGCTCGCTGCGCGCCGGCACCAGGCGGCCGAAGCGATCGAGGTAGCCGAGGTGCGTCGACGGGTCGGTGAGCGCGACGCTCTCGTGCTGCGAGGCGACGTCGGCGAGCTCCGGGGCGAGCGCCTGGAGCTCGCCCGCGGTGCAGAGGCGGCCGTTCAGGTAGGCGCGCGAGCGACCGGTCGCCTGGACCACGCGGCGGACCACGAGCTCGCCGCCGCTCGCGATGCCCGCGGCGTCGAGCATCGCCATCGCGCGATCGGAGCTGCGCACGTCGAACAGCGCCTCGATCTCGGCCTCGTCGGCGCCGGGGCGGATCTGCTCCGCGCTCGCGCGGCCGCCGAGGACCAGCGAGAGCGCGCCCACGACGATGGACTTGCCCGCGCCCGTCTCGCCGGTGAGCACGTTGAAGCCAGCCTCGAGCCGGAGCTCGAGAGCATCCATCAGGATGAAGTTCTTGACCCGAAGCGCGACCAGCACAGCGGCGGGAGGATAGGAAGCTTTCGGCCCGTCGTCAGCGGATCTTCACCTGCTTCATGACGGTGACCGGAATTCCCTCGAAGGGCGGCACCGTGGCGCTGCGGAACGCGGCGGCGATGCACGCGGCGGTGGCCGTCCCCACGAGGTCGCCCCCTTCCACGCGCGACGACATCGCCTTCCCCGAGGGGGAGAAGGTGACGGCCACCCGGGCCGTGCCGGTGAGGCCCTCGCCGGTGCACCCGGCGGCGGCCGCCGCCGCGGACGCGAGGGCGCTGCTCGCCGCGCTCTGATCGAAGCGGGCCGGCTCGTCCCGCGCCGGGAGGAGCTGCGTGGGCGCCGGCTGCTTCGCCGCCGGCTTCGCGCGGTCGGGCGCGCTCGGCGCCGCGGCGCGGGCCGGCTTCTCGGCGGGCTGAGGGGCGTCGCTCGGCGGCTCGTCGCTCGGCTGCGGGCTCGCGCCCGCGGCCGCCGCTGCCGGCGCGCTCGCGGCCAGCGCAGGCGCGGCCGGCGCGGGGGTCGGCTCCGGCGCTGCCGCGAGCGCAGGGCCTGCCTGCGCCGGCTCGGGCGGCGGCGCGGCCTGCTCGCCCGTCGGGGTGGCCGAGGCGGGAGCGGCCGGCGCCTGCTCGGCTACGCCAGGGGCTGCGGGCGGCGGGTCGGCGACCGGCTCGTCGTCGAGCGACGGCTCCCGGTCGGCGGCCTGACCTGCCGGAGCGGGCGCGGCGAGCGGCGGCGCGTCTTCCGGCGGGGCCGCGGCGACCGCGCTGCTGCTGCCCGCGGCCGCGACCTGGGCCGGGGCGCTGGTCGCCCTGCCGCGGGCCTGCGCAAAGTACAGCGCGGCGCCGAACACGACGAAGACGACGGCCACCCAGCCGGCGATCTCCAGGTACTGGCGCGCCACCGGCGTCGAGAGGGCGCGCCGCCCCTCGGACACGAGGGAGCCGGCCGTGATCGAGGTGCGCACCGGCGTCTCTTCCCCGGAGGCGGTGTGCCCCTCGGCGGCGGCCAGGAGGAGATCCGGCTGGATCGGGTCGTCGGGGAGCGGCCCCTCGACGGCGCTGTCGAACAGCCCGCCGCTGACGATGCTCAGGACCTCCTCGTCGGCCCGGAGCTCGTTGCGGCGCTCGCCGCCCTCGGCGACGGGCGGCGCCATGCTGCGCAGGTCGATCAGACCGGAGTCCTCCTTGCGGCCGGCGCGGCCGCGGAGGTCGGTCTGGCTGATCCGGTCGGCCGACGGGCTGGGGGCCGCGTCGCTCGAGGTGCGGGCGGCCCCGCGGGGGGCGCTGCTCGCGCGCGCCGGCGGCTCGCGCGAAGGCCGCTCGTCGTTCCCCTGCTCCCGCAGGTCCCCGGCGGGGCCCCGCGCCTCCGGCCTCGGCCTCGCCCGCTCGCGCCGCGGCTCCTCCTCGGCGCGCGGCGGGACCGTGGCCGGGGGCGGAGCCAGCGACCCCAGCAGGGCGAGGTCCGCCGGCGAGGAGTCGGAGGGCACGGCGCCCGCGCCGGACCGGGGGCGCCGCGCGGAAGGCAACGGCTGCGGGGCGAGCGCCGCCATCGCCTGCACGTCCTGGAGGCGGAGCTCGGGCGACGAGCGGTGAGACGACGGCCGGCCCTCGTCGATGGACAGAGGCGCCGGCGGCATCTCGGACAGGGGCGCCGGCGGCATCTCGGACGGCGGCGCGACCGGCCTGGAAGAGCCGCTCGCGCGCGGGATGGTCGCGGACCGCGGCCGCACCGTCGCTGTCGCCGTGCGGTGCTCGCGGCGCGCCGGCGGCCGGACCGGCACCGGCGTGTGCGATGTCGCGCGAGGCGCGGGCGCCGGCGCGGAGTGGCTCGCGCGCTCGTCCTCGGAGCCGTCGCGCCCGAACGAGAGCGAGGGCGGCTCGACCCCGGGGGAGAGCATCTGCGCGAGGTCCTGGATCGAGACGGGATCGGAGTCGGCGGGAGGGAGCGCGGACGGGCTCCGGCCTGTCGAGGGCGCCACACTTCCGCGCCGCGCGTCGTCGCGAGGGACGCCGGCAAACGTGCGAGACCGCATCAGGATGTCGCGCCGGCCCAGCCCGCCGTCCGGCGTCACCACCGCGTGCTCGAGCAAGGCCTCCGCGGCGGCGTCGAGCGCGTCCAGCGGGCGCGCCCTCGGGCTGGACCCCGGCTCGTCTCCCAGGTCCTGCTGCGCGATCCGCTCCGCGAGCGTGAGCCCTCGCCCCCGAACGACCGGAACCGTCACGGTCCGCCGCTCCGGGCCGCCCGCCAGCTCCCGCTCGCGCTGGATGCCCGCGCCAGGCAGCGTCGACTCCAGCAGATCGCCGGACAGCCCGTAGTCCCTCGCCGACGCGCGCCCGGAGGACGGCTTCGCGAGCTCCGGCTCGCTCGGCGGCTCCTGACGGTCGCGCCCGTTCGCGGAGCTCGGAACGACCGAGGGGGAAGAGCGCGGCTCGACCCCGCCCGTCCTGTCAGACGCCGCCTGCTTGTTCTTCGCGCGACAGGATTTGCAGACAAACGGAAGGGACGGACGCATCTCGCGTCCCACGCCGATCTCCACGTAAGCCCTGCAGAGAGAGCAGGCGAGTTGCACCTTGAGAAGAGGATCGCGCAGCTCGGCAGAACGCGCAATCTTTCTCGCTGGCGACCAGGGCGGTCGCCCTCGTGGCCAGGGCCTACCCGCGCCGTTTCGACTGCCGCGGGGACTCCGCGTGTCTGCGCCCTACGCGGCGGGCGTGCTGGCGATCACAGGCGGCAGGGGCGTGGGCGGGCGCACCCAGCGCTGCTCCAGCCACTCCAGCGAGACCGCCGCGCTCCGCAGCGCCGCGTCGATGGCGCGGGCGGCCGGATCGGGCGCGGGCCCGAGCGCGCGCGTCGACAGGAGCCAGTTCGACAGCTCGTAGTGGTGCAGGAGCGGCGCGAAGCGGTGCGCGTCGAAGCCAGCGAGGACCTCGGCCGCGCGGCTCATGCGATCGCAGGGCAGGAGCGCCGTGGTCACGTCGAAGAGCAGGGCGCGGAGGTCCTCGAAGGCGCGCTCCGGGTCCGCGGACACGCCCTCCAGGAGCGCCTCGAAGCCGGCGTCGGAGAGCCCGGCCGCCTCGGCAGCCTCGGCCATCGCGGGCACCTGCGTGGCCAGGAAGTCGGCGTTCGGGGCGTGCCCGAGGAGGCGACCCACGAGGTACAGGTCGAAGGCGCTCGCGATCGCCTCGGCGAGCAGGAGCCCTTCCGCGCTGGGCGGAGCGCCGGCGCTCGCGGCGGTGAGGGCGCGGTGGGCGAGGTGGTGCCAGGCGACGTGCGCGACGACGTCCGCGGCGAGGTGATCGCTGGCGATGAGGTCGCCTTGCTCGCTCTGGCTCCAGAATGTCAGGTTCAAGAAGACCACGCGGTCCCAGCTCGCCTCGACCTCGGGCACGCGGAAGCGGTACCCGTCGCGCCGGAGCACCTGCTTGAGATCGTCGTAAAGGCCGACGTGCCGGAAAGAGCGCTCGTCGTCGATGGTCAGCTCGTCCAGAGTCAGGCTTCTCAGCTTCACGGCGCGGACCTTAGACCCTGATCGTTTCATCAGCCACAGCGGATCCTGGAAGAACCTGGCGGCATCGCGGGTTTGAGGCCATGGAGCCAGGCTCTTCCCGACCAGGGACGCAAGTTCCCGCCAATGGCCGGTGTTGCAAGCGGCGCCGGCTTAGGCATGATGCGCCCGTTCCTGCGCCAGCCGAGGAGGCACACCGAATGATTTCCGTCAGGTCTCTCTGTTCCATCGCGCTCGTGCTCGTCGCCAGCGGTGCCGCCGGCTGCAAGGAGGACCCGCCTCCTCCCCAGCCGGAGCCGGCCAGCTCCGCGGCGGCGAACAAGGGCAAGGCGAACCTGCGGACGCCCGTGTCGCCGATCGCGAAGGTCGACCCGCAGTCGATGAAGGAGTACCGCGTCGACGCCTGCTACTTCGGGACGCTCTCGCTGAAACAGGCCCGCGACGCGTACCTCGCGAGCCTCGGCAAGGACGAGCCCAGCGAGAAGAAGATCCCGAGCTTCGGCACCGAGGATCAGAGCAAGCCCGGGGACGCCGCCAAGGCCGCGCTGCCCGCGAAGCCGCCCACCCCCACCACGCCGGCGGCGCCGAAGACGACCGCCACGCCGCCCGCGGCGGCGGCGGCAGCGCCGGGCGGCAGCGCCAAGGCCGGGCCCGCCAGGCCCGACGAGCGCCGGCCGATCAACATCGGCGCGCGCGCGCCGTACGAGCGCAACGCGCGCGCCTGCACCGTCGCCCTCAGCCTCAAGGATCCGGCCATGCCGGACGTGGACGCCGCGCTCTCCGAGTACGCGCCGTTCGCGACCGAGCTCGCGAAGAACATCGCCGCGGCGGCCAACTACTACCAGCGCGAGGAGTACAAGAAGGACAGCTTCGCCAAGGGCAAGGAGCTCCACGCGAAGCTCCTCGCCGACTTCGAGAAGCTCGACGCGCACTCCGACAAGCTCGGCCTCGCGGTGTCCGCGTGGCACTCGTCGCACCTGCCCGACCTCGCCAAGGCGGACGAGGGCCAGAAGGCGGCGCTCACGGCCCTCGAGGACGCGCGCACGCTCATGATGACGCTCGCGAGCAAGAACATCGACCCCGCGGCGGCGAAGACCCAGCTCCAGAAGCTGGAGACGTCCGCGGCGGCGCTCAAGGCCCACGGCACGACCAACCAGACCGACCCGTGGTCCAAGATCATGGCGCCCGCGCTCGACAACTTCATCCGCGATGTGAAGGCGGCGGAGCCCAAGCTGACGGACAAGGGGATCAGCTCCCCCGCCCTGTACCTGCCGGTGGTCACGAGCTTCGTGTCGCTGATCGAGGGGAAGCACCGGGCGCTCTCCCGCTCGCTCATGGCGAAGGGCCAGCCGGGCACGCGCGAGGCCGCCGGGACCGCGCAGCCGGCCGCTCCGGCTGCCCCGGCCGCGCCCGAGCCGCAGAAGGAGTAGGTCGGTAGGAGGAGCGGCGCGCCCCGGGCGGCTCCCCGGAAGGGGGGCGCGCCCGCGCGCGCTGAGCGCGCCGCGTCCCCTCGCGGCGGGCGGTCAGCGCGCGGGCGCGCTCAGATCTGGCGTCCGGTCCGGCGGGAGATGGCGAGGCGGTAGAGCGCCTCGTACTGCCGCGCCTGGTGCGACCAGCCGAAGTTCTTCTTCATCGCGCGCAGCTGCATCGTCCGGAAGTAGGCCGGGTCGGCGCGGTAGAGGTGCACCGCCCAGGCGACGGTGTTCCCGAGCGCCATCGACGACATCTCCTCGAACTTGAAGCCGGTGACGTTGTTCTCGACGGTGTCGTCGAGGCCGCCGACAGCGCGCACGACAGGCAGCGTCCCGTAGCGCTGGCTGTAGAGCTGGTTCAGCCCGCAGGGCTCGTAGCGCGACGGCATCAGGAAGAGGTCCGCGCCGGCCTCGATGCGGTGCGCGAGCCCCTCGTTCATGCCGACATAGACGCGGAAGCGGTCGCTCGAGCCGGAGATCCGCGAGAAGAGGTCCTCGGCCCAGCGCTCGCCGGAGCCGAGGACGACGAGCTGGACGTCGAGCGAGAGGATGTGGTCGAGCGCGCCCGCGAGGATGTCGATCCCCTTCTGGGTCGCCAGGCGGCTGATCAGCCCGAGGAGCGGGACGTCGGGGCGCTCCTCGAGGCCCATCTCGCGCTGGAGCGCCGCCTTGCAGAGCCGCTTGCCGCTCAGGTCCTCGGCGGAGTACGTCGCGGCGATGTGGGGATCGGTCGCGGGGTTCCAGATGGAGTCGTCGATGCCGTTGAGGATCCCGACCACGTCGCTGCCGCGATCCCGGAGCACGCCGTCGAGCCCCTCTCCCCCTTCCCACGTCTGGATCTCCTGCGCGTACCTGGGCGAGACCGTCGAGACGATCGTGGCGTTGTAGATGCCGGCCTTGAGCAGGTTGATGCTGTCGTACGCCTCCAGGCAGAACCTGTGGAACTGGTCCCAGCCGAGCCCCGTCGTGGGGAGCTGGGACTTGTTGAACCAGCCCTGGTAGCCGAGGTTGTGGATCGTCAGCACGGTCGCGGCGCGCGCGAGCGGCGACCGGTGCTCGAGGACGTTGATGTAGAGCGGCACGAGGGCCGACTGCCAGTCGTGGACGTGGACGATGTCCGGCCAGAAGCCGAGCGCGTGGCAGAGCTGCAGCGCGCCGCGCGACAGGAGGGCGTAGCGGGCGAGGTTGTCGCCGAACTCGCCGTGCGCGTCGCCGTAGATGCCGTCGCGGTCGTAGAGCACGTCGTGCTCGATCAGGTACACGATGGGCGCGGGCGCGCCGGGGGTCGCCGGCTCGAGGCGCGTCTCCCAGATGCCGGTCCACGCCTCGCCCCCGCCGACCGGCACGCCGAGCGCGTCCGGCAGCCGGTGCGGCATGAAGCGCTCGGCCGGGGGCGCGCCGTCGCCGCCCTGCGCCGCGATGAGGGAGGGCGCGGCGGCCGGCGCGGCGACGTGCGTCGGCGCAGCCTGGGCCAGCGCGGCGTCGGCCGCGGCGATGGCCGGCGCGCCGGCGATGGCCGCGGCGACCGCCGGCGCGGAGACGGGCCCGCTGCCCTCGAGCTGCTGCTCGGCGGCCGCGATCTGGCGGGCGAGGTAGCGCTTGGCGACCCGGTAGGCCGGCATCACGACGCGCACGTCGTGGCCGGCTTCGGCCAGCGCGAGCGGCAGCGCGCCGGCGACGTCGGCGAGGCCGCCCGTCTTGCTGAAGGGGACGCATTCGGACACCACGAAGAGAATTTTCAGGCGCGGCATGGACATGGGAGGGGGCGCGCCCCTGATCAAGGCGAGCGCGTCGCGTCCCTTCTACCAGCTTCACGGGCGATCTTGACCACGCGATCGACAGACCGGGCGAGACCGAGCGCCGACGTGTCCACCACGAAGTCGGCCTGCTCATAGAGGGCGCGCCGCGCCAGGAAGAGCGCCCTGAGCTCCTTCATGGCGTCGGCCCGGTTGGCCATGGGGCGCGCGTCCCCCTGCTCGACCACGCGCCGCCAGTGGTCCTCGGGCTTCGCCCGAAGCCAGACCGTCACGGCGCAGCGCCTCAGCCGCTCGAAGGTCGCCGGATCGGTCACCAGGCCGCCGCCCGTCGCGACGATCCCGTGGGCGCGCGCGTCGGCGAGCCGCGCGAGCTCCTCGCGCTCCAGCCGCCTGTAATAGGCGCTTCCGTGGATCTCGAACAGGGCCGCGAGGCTCATCCCCGCGCGCGTGGCGACGAGGCCGTCGAGCTCGAGGAAGGGCACCCCGAGCCGCCCCGCGGCGCGGCCGCCGATCGTCGTCTTGCCGGCCCCGCGCAGGCCGAGCAGCGCGACGAGGGCCCCGCCTGACCCGCCCTCCACCTCGGAAGACGGACCGCGCGCCCCCTCGCCCTCGACGAGCTCGCCCGCTCCGAGCAGCGCCGCGGCCGAGGTGCCCAGCGCGCGGCCGATGTCCTCCAGCCGCACCACGGACACGTTCGCTCGCCCGCTCTCGACCAGCACCAGGAACCGCTCGCTCACCCCGGCGAGCTCAGCGAGCTCGCGCAAGGTCAGCGCGAGCTCCTGGCGCCGCTGCCGGAGCCGCCCGGCGAGGTGCGCGAGGATCGGCGGCGCGCCGTCCGCGGCGTTCGCCTCGCCCGCTGCCCCGGCCTCCGGGGACCCCGCCAGACCTTGCCCGGCGCGCGACGCACGCGTTCTGCGCAGGTTCTGTCCACGTGGCTCCTGGCGGGACGGCATGTCTGTACTGCACTATATTTCATGAATCCATGTTCATCAAGCACTATACTGCTTGACGGGAGGGCGCCCGGGTGGTGGGCTCAACCGGGTATGGAAGCGACCACCTCTCCTCCTTCGGCGGCCGCAGCGCCGCAGACCAGGGCCCGGGAAGAGGGCTCATCCGGCGAGGGCGCGCCCCTCCGCTTCGAGACGGAGCCGGGCCGTTACAGGCACTGGAAGCTCTCGTTCGACGGGGCGATCGCGCGCGTGGCGATGGACGTCGACGAGGACGCGCCGATGCGGCCCGGCTACCAGCTGAAGCTGAACAGCTACGACCTCGCGGTCGACATCGAGCTCGCGGACATCGTGCAGCGGCTGCGCTTCGAGCACCCCGAGGTGAAGGCGGTGGTCGTGACCAGCGCGCAGCCGCGGATCTTCTGCGCGGGCGCGAACATCTACATGCTCGGGTCGTCGACGCACGCGTTCAAGGTCAACTTCTGCAAGTTCACGAACGAGACGCGGCTCGCGCTCGAGGAGGCGTGCGCCGAGAGCGGGCAGCGCTACCTCGCGGCGCTGAACGGCGTCGCGTCGGGCGGCGGCTACGAGCTCGCCCTCGCGTGCGAGGAGATCTACCTCTGCGACGACGGGAGCAGCGCCGTCTCGTTCCCGGAGACGCCGCTGCTCGCCGTGCTCCCGGGCACGGGGGGGCTCACGCGGCTCGTGGACAAGCGCAAGGTGCGGCGCGACCTCGCGGACGTCTTCTCGACCCTGGCCGAGGGGGTGCGCGGCAAGCGCGCGCAGGACTGGGGCCTCGTCGATCGCTCGGTCCCGAAGAGCCGCTTCGATCAGGCGGTGGCCCAGCGCGCCGCCGAGCTCGCGGCGGCGACGCCGGACAGGGAGGGGCCCGGGGTGAAGCTCGCGCCGCTCGAGGCGCGGCGCGCGGAGAAGGGCGACGTCTCCACCTGCGAGTACCGCCACGTGTCGCTGAAGGTCGACCGCGCCGCGCGGACGGCGGAGATCCTCGTGCGGGCGCCGGAGGGCGACGGGCCGTCGGACGCCGGCGGGATGCGCCGCGCAGGCGCGGATCTCTGGGCGCTGCGGGCCTTCCGCGAGCTCGACGACGCGCTGCTCGATCTCCGCTTCAACCACCCGACGGTGGGCCTCGTCCTGCTGAAGACGACGGGCTCCCCGGCGGCGGTGCGGGCCGCGGACGAGGCGCTGTGGGCGAGCCGGGACGACTGGTTCGTGAGGGAGGTCCTGCTCCACATGCGGCGCGTGCTGAAGCGGCTCGACCTCACGGCGCGCAGCGTGTTCGCGCTGATCGAGCCGGGCTCGTGCTTCGCGGGGAGCCTGTTCGAGCTCGCCCTCGCGGCGGACCGGTCCTACATGCTGGACGGCGAGGAGGCAGCGTTCATCGGGCTCAGCTCGCTGAGCTTCGGCCCGCTCGCGATGTCGAACGGCCTGACGCGGCTCGCGTCGCGCTTCCTGGGCGCGCCGGAGCGCGTCGACGCCCTGAAGGAGAGGAAGGAGCTCCTGTCCGCCGAGGAGGCGCTCGAGGAGGGGCTCTGCACCTTCACGCCCGACGCGATGGACTGGGACGACGAGGTGCGGCTCGCGATCGAGGAGCGGGTGAGCCTGTCGCCCGACGCGCTCACCGGGATGGAGGCGAGCCTGCGCTTCTGCGGGCCCGAGACGATGGAGACGAAGATCTTCTCCCGGCTGTCGGCCTGGCAGAACTGGATCTTCCAGCGCCCCAACGCGGTGGGCCAGCGGGGCGCGCTGACCATGTACGGGCGCCCCGAGCGCCCGGAATTCGACTGGAGGCGGACGTGAGCGCAGTCATCAACTCGGAGAGGATCCCGAACAACGTCGACCTCGCGTCGGACAGGAAGCTCCAGCGCGCGCTCGAGGCGTGGCAGCCGAAGTTCATCGACTGGTGGCGGGAGACGGGGCCCGCGGGCTTCCAGGCGGACGACATCTACCTGCGCACGGCGATCAGCGTCGACCACGAGGGGTGGGCGCACTTCGACTACGTGAAGATGCCGGAGTACCGCTGGGGCATCTTCCTCGCGGATCCGGTGCCCGATCGGAAGATCGGCTTCGGCGATCACCTCGGCGAGCCGGTGTGGCACGAGGTGCCGGGGGAGCTCCGGAACATGCTGCGCCGGCTGGTGGTGACGCAGGGAGACACGGAGCCGGCGAGCGTCGAGCAGCAGCGGCTGCTCGGCCAGAGCTGCCCGAGCGTCTACGACCTGCGGAACCTGTTCCAGGTGAACGTCGAGGAGGGGCGGCACCTCTGGGCGATGGTGTACCTCCTGCAAAGCCACTTCGGCCGCGACGGCCGGGAGGAGGCCGAGGCGCTCCTCGAGCGGCGGAGCGGCGACCCGGACAAGCCGCGGATCCTGGGCGCCTTCAACGAGCCGTGCACGAACTGGCTCTCGTTCTTCATGTTCACCTACTTCACGGACCGCGACGGCAAGTACCAGCTGCTCGCGCTGGCGGAGAGCGGCTTCGATCCGCTGTCGCGCACGACGCGGTTCATGCTGACCGAGGAGGCGCACCACATGTTCGTCGGCGAGACGGGCCTGCTCCGCATCTGCCAGCGGACGTGCGAGCTGATGAAGCGCAACAAGAACGAGGACGCGCGCGCCGAGGGCGGCGTCGATCTGCCGACGATGCAGAGGTACCTGAACCTCTGGTACTCGCTGTCGCTGGACCTCTTCGGGGGGGAGATCTCCTCGAACGCCGCGTCGTTCTTCGCGTCGAGCGTGAAGGGGCGCGCGAAGGAGGAGTCGTACGCGGATCACCGGGCGATCGAGGGCGTGTACGCGCTCGAGGTGCCGGTCGCGGCGGGCGGCGGCGCGGTGTCGGGGTGGCGGCGCGAGGAGGTGCCGCTCCGCAACGCGATGAACGAGGTGCTGCGCGACGAGTACGTGAGCGACTCGCAGCGCGGGATCGACAAGATGAACCGGGTGATCGAGGAGGCCGGCGTCTCGTTCAGGCTGAGGCTGCCGAGCCGGCGCTTCCACCGGAGCTCGGGGATCTACGCGGGGCTCCACTTCGACGTCGACGGCAACCCGCTCTCGAAGGAGGAGTGGGAGCGCCGGCGCGACGAGTGGCTGCCGACCGCGAGCGACGAGGCCTACGTGCGGAGCCTCATGGAGAAGCCGGTCTTCGATCCGAAGCAGATGGCGAACTGGATCGCCGCGCCGGCCAAGGGGCTCAAGGGCAAGCCGGTCGACTTCGAGTACGTGCGGCGCAGCGGCTAGGGGGCGCCCGCGTCGGGGGGAGGCGCGTCGGGGGGACGCGCGTCGGCGGGCGGCGGCGGGGGCGGCGCCTTCTTCGGCGGGGCGCCGTGCTCGGCGGCGAGCTTCTTCACGAGGCCGTCGAGGAGCACCTGCTCGTGGTACTGCGGCATCGCGGGGAGCTGCACGGCGACGTGCACGCCGGCGTTGCCGTTCACGACCTCGATCGACCCCTGCGTCACCCGGCTGCCGCTCTCCGGGCTCCGGTACTCGAAGAGCAGGTAGCCGTTCGAGACGTCCTTCTCCACGAGCTTGAAGCCGAGATCGACGCGCACGAGGCGCAGCGCCGTGCCGAAGGTCTGCTCGAAGGTGTAAGGCGACTCATAAGCGACGCTGGCGCTGGCGTCCCGAGCGCCGAGGCCGATGGCCACGGGGGCGGCCAGCGCGACGAGGAGAAGCGCGATCGGCGGAAGGCGGCGCATGACTCAGCGGCGTAGAGGGACGGCCGGGGATGGGCCAAGTTTGTTGCCGGCGCGCGCGCGGGTATGCTGGCGTCGATCGCGATGGACCGACCCTACGTCGAGCAGCTCCGCATCCAGGGCTACGGCTGCGTTCAGGACGCGACGCTGGAGCTCACGCCGCTGCACGCGCTGATCGGACCCAACGACGGCGGCAAGAGCACCGTGCTGCGAGCGCTCCGGACCCTCTCCTCCGTGCTGGAGCGGGCGCTCGGGGCGCCGGCCCCCGACACGCTCGGGCGCGCCGGCCCGGCGAGCAAGGCGCCGGGCGGGGCCGTGTTCGAGGTGTCGGCGGCGACCACGACGTGGCGCGTGGAGCTCGACGCGGCGGGGCGGGTGCGCGCCACGTCGTTCCCGAGGGACCTGGAGCCCCCTTCGTTGCTCGACGACGCGGACGAGGACGACGGCGCGAACGGCGCGCCGAACCCCGAGCGCCCCGCGCCGGACATCGTCCAGGCGCTGCGCGGCACGCAGATGCTCCGGCTCGACCCCGACGCGCTCCGGTCGCCGCACCCGCTGATCCCCGACGGGCAGCCGCTCTGCTTCGCCGACGAGCGCGGCACCGGCCTGCCGGCCGTCTACGACGCCGTCATCAGCCGCGACCTGTCGGCCTACATCGACCTGAACGAGGAGCTCACCCGCCTCTTCCCCAGCGTGAAGAGCATCCACCTCGGCAACCCGAGCCCGATCACGAAGGCCATCGGGGTGAAGCTCGAGGGCGGCGGGGTCGTCCCGGCGGCGCTCATGAGCGAGGGGATGCTCTACTACCTCGCCTTCGCCGCGCTGCCGCACCTCGATCCGATGCCGTTGCTCCTGGTCGAGGAGCCCGAGCACGGGCTCCACCCCGCGCGCATCGCCGACGTGATGCGCGCGCTGCGCATCGTCTCCGAGAAGACCCAGGTCCTCCTCGCGACGCACAGCCCGCTCGTCGTGAACGAGCTCCAGCCCGAGGAGGTCACGGTCGTCACCCGCTCGAGCGAGCAGGGCATGAAGGCCACGCGCATCCTGGACACGCCCGGCTTCGAGGACCGCGCGCGGGTGTACGCGCTGGGCGAGCTCTGGCTCAGCTACGCCAACGGCGCGGACGAGGCGGCGCTCCTCGGAGGAGGCCCGCGGCCGTGATGAAGCCGCCCGAGAAGACCAGGGTCTTCCTGGTCGGCGAAGGCGAGAACGAGCTCGGCAGCCGCGCCGGCGCTCCCGCCTTCCAATCGGACAAACGCCCCGGCGTGCTCTTCACCCTGCTCACCCGCGTCCAGCCGAGCGGGTGGGTCGTCGGCGGCGCCCGCGAGTGGAAGAGCATCCGGAAGTACAACGCGCGCGGAGCGACCCACGAGGACACGCGCCACGTGCTCGGCGCGGCCCTCGACGCGCAGGAGGCGGGGTGCGACGTGCTCGCGTTCTCCCGCGACATCGATCGCGATCCGGCGCGCCGCGACGCGGTCGCGGAGGGCATCCGGCGCGTGTCGTCGATCCTGTCCGCGCCGCCCGAGGTGATCGGCGGCGTGGCCGTGCCGGCGCTCGGAGGCTGGATCCTCGCGCTCCTCGGGGAGAAGGCGACCGAGGAGCTCTCGCCCCTCAGGGCGCAGGCGATGCTCGCCGCGAAGGGCATGATGCCGGACGACGGCGCCGCCCTGGTGCGCGTCGTGGAGGACGCGGACCTCGACGCCGTCCCCCAGGACGCCGCCTCGCTCACGGAGTGGATCGCGCGCGCGCGCGCCGTGCTGCCGCGGCGGACCGTCCGCGGCGCGCGGTGAGCCGCTCGGCAGCGGCGCGGCTCACCGGCGGCACTGCGGCGCCGCGGAGAGCGCGGCCCTCGCCGTCTCGCGCAGGCCGTGCGGCGTGTCCTTGTCGAGGAGCGGCTTGAGGCGCGCGGGCAGGTCCGCCGGGTGCACCGCGCCGAGCGCCGCGAGGGCCGCCGAGCCGAGCCGCTGATCGCGCTCGCCCATCGGCGCCTTCGCGCGCAGCGCGAGGCGCGTCCACAGGTCGACCGAGCTCGCGTCGCACATCGCCCCGAGCGCGAGGATCGCCCGCGCGCGCACCTCGACGTCCTCCTCCTTGTCCTCCGCGAGATCGCGCACGGCCTCGATGTGCGCGGCCGCGCGGTGCGCGCCGAGCCCGTCGAGCGCGCTCCGGCGCACCTCGGGCGCCCTGTCGGCGAGCGCCCCGACGAGCGCCCGATCGCCCGCGGGCGTCGCCGGCATCGCGCCGATCGCGAGCGCGGCGTTGCCGCGGATGAACGTCCACGGATCCGAGGCGAGCCGCGCCGCGAGCGCCGCGGGCGCGCCGGCGGGCAGCTTCGCCCCGGCGGAGGCCGCGCGCGCGAGCGCCACGATCGCCGCCTCGCGCACGCGCACCTCCGGATCGGAGGCCGCCGCGAGCAGGTCCGGCGCGAGGGCCGGGACGTCCGCCGCCACCTCGGCGGCGCGGAGGCGCACGTGCGCGTCGGCGTCCTTCCGGAGCGACGCGCGCAGGTACGCCTCGGCCGGCGCCTCGCCGGCGCGGGCGAGCGCCGCCGCCGGCGCCTGGAGGAGGTAACGCCGCTCGAAGGGGGCGCTCGCCGCAGAGGCGAGCGCCTGGAACGCGGCGCCGCCGCCCTTCACGCGCCCGAGCGACGGCCCGAGGGCGCGGAGCAGATCGAGCTGCGCTTCCTCGGGGCGGGCGCGCAGCCGGTCGAGCTGCACCTCCGCCTCGACGACGTCGGCGGCGCGCTCGCTCCGCGCCGCCAGCGCGAGCGCGGCCCGGAGCTCGCGCCGCGTGGCGCCGCGCGCCCCGGCGAGGGCGTCGAGCAGCGCCGGGATCGCCTCGGCGGGCGCCACGAGCGCGAGCTCGCGGGCCGCCGTCACCCTGGCCGCGGCCGCGCCCCCCTTCACGATCTCGGCGAGCGCCGGCGCGGCCGCGCGCCCGCAGCGGCGGACGCGATCGCGCGCGTGGTGGAGCTCGGGATCCGGCTCGGGCGGCGCGGCGCGGGAGGACCGTCGCGGCGCGGCCGCCGCCGCGCCGGACGCGAGCCGCGCGGTGAAGAACGGGATCTGCACCGCGCAAGGCGCCGTGTCGATCACGCCCGCCGCGAGCTGCCTGCCCGCCGGATCGAGCTTGTCGTAGCCGGCGATCGCCGCCTCGACCGCCTCCGGGCCGCTGCGCGCGAGCAGCGCCGCGGCCGCCCTGGCGCGCTCGCCGCCGCCCGCGAGCGCGCCGACGAGCGCCGCCGGGCCCTGCCCGTCGAACGCCGTGCGCGCCGTGATCTCGGCGATCGTGACGCGCACCTCCGGCCCGGACGGGGCGCCGCGGTCCCCTGCCCCCGCCGGCGCGCCGCGCGGCGCGTACGCGTCGTCGAGGACGACGGCGATGCACGAGGCCCTGATCTCCTCGGGCAGCTTCAGCTCGTAGCCGGCGGTCTCCTTGAGCCACGCGTCCTCGGGCAGGCTCACCTGGAAGAGCCGATCGGGCGTCGCCACGAAGAGCGTGCGCGGCGCGGCGCCGCCGTCCACGGCCTCGGTCGGCTTGATGCGCAGGCCGAGGCCGGTGATCCCGACCTCGTCCGCCGACGAGAGCGACACGAACTCGCCCCGGCCCGCGCCCGCCTTGCCCTCGGACCAAGCGGTCTTCGGGTCGCCGTCGGCGATCTCCGCGAAGCGCTTGCCGACGGCGCTCGACGCCGCGGTCGGGCGCAGCAGCCTGAAAGCGGGCGCGGCCGCCTCGGCCTCGCGGCGCTCGGCGGCCACCTTGCTCGCCGCGCGCCGCTCCTCGAGCGGGAGGTTCTGGAAGCTCGCCCCCTTCAGGAGCGTCATCGTCCGCGGATCGACCTCGCTCGCCCCGACGAGCGCCGGGCGCCCGCAGATCGTCACGTCGTCGCGCAGCTGGCCGACGAGCACGCGGCTGCCGCTGCCGAGCGGCTCCACGACGACGGCGTCGCTCCGCCCCTCGCCGTGCTCCCCGGTGGAGACGCCGGTCCAGCCGCTCCAGAGGACGACCGGCTCCGTCCCCTTCCCCGCGAGCGGCGCGGCGAGCAGCATCACCCAGCTGCCGCCCCCGGCGCCGAGCGCTGTCGCGGCGGCGCCGGCCGGCGTGGCGGCGACCGGCGCCTCGATCTTCGCGAGGCGCTTGCCGTCGGCCAGGGTGACCGGCACGACGCGCGCGCCGCCGAGCAGCGGCGCGACCTCGGGAGCCACGGCGAGGACCTTGCCGCCTTCGGGCGCGCACGCCGCCGCGGCAGGACAGACGCGGGCGGTGATCCCGCCCGCGTCGATGCGGACGGCGAGCGCTTGCTGGCCCGCCGCCTGAGGGAGCACCACGGGCGCGACCTGCGCGGCGGCGTTGCCGAGGAGGGTCGAGGAGGCTGCGATCCATCCGACGGCGGCGCCGGCGCGACGCCACCCGGAACGAAACGGCGATCTGCGCATGCGCGCCATCGTAGTCGCGCCGCGCGGCGGTGCGCTCGCGAGTTGAGCGAGAGTTGCGCCCCGCGGAGCGCGTCGCGCCGGCGTCGCGCCGCGGACGCGCCGCTTCGCTGCAGCGCGTCGTTCGAGCAGGCCCGCCGCGCGCCGCGGCGGGCCCGGACGCCATCACTACTTCGGCGTCTCGGCGGCGGGGATCCAGAAGCCGCCCTCGTCCGGCGGCGTCATGCCGAGCGCCTTCGGGAGCACGTTCGTCCAGCCCGCCACCGTCTCGAGCAGGTAGATCTCCGCCCCGGCCTCGATCTCGCCGACCGGCTTCTCCTTCTCGTCGCGCCGCGCGCGGACCGGGATGGCCTTCGTCGCCTTCACGATCGGCGGCGCCTTGTCGAGCGCCAGCTGCGCGCCGGCCACCGCGGTCGTCGGCGGGATGTACTGGTCCATCATCTCGCCCTTCTTGAGCGGCTCCAGGTCCTTGAGGCGCGCCCAGGCGTCGATCGTGAGGTCGCCGCGCGACATCAGGTGGACGAAGCCGTCCTTGGCCTCGGTGCTCCAGAAGAGCTGGGCCGTCCCCTCGAGCATCTTCAGCGTGAAGATCACGTCGCCGCCCGCGCGATCGAACAGCTCGATCGTCGACGTCTTCATCAGGTAACCGCGGGCGCTGCCGGGGACCTCCATCCTCACGGGGACGCCGCGCTGCAGCGCGAAGGCGTCGCACGAGGCCGAGCCCTTCGCCGTCTGCCCCTCGGTCCCGGAGATCGAGAGCTCCGCGCGGAGCGAGTCGCCCGTGGCCGCGACGAGCTTCACCCTCTGCGCGCTCGAGATCCAGACGTGCCCGGCGATGACCGGGATGTCGCGCGTCGTGAACACAGCGACGTCCGAGGGCGCGACGTAACCGTCGATCCGCAGCGCCGGCGAGCCCTCCGACGTGCTCAGCCGCGCCCGGCTCGACGCCGGATCCGCCGGGATCGCGCTCAGCGTCATCGGGACCAGCGCGCCGGTGAAGCTCGCGAGCGTCCGGCCGCCGCTCGGCGCGTCGTAGAGCCGAGCGCCCTTGGGCACCGGCGCGGTGCCCTTCAGCTTGCAGGTCGGCCCGGACACCGCCGCCTGCGCGGCCGCCCCGGTCACCTGCGCGGCCGACACCGCCACCTGCGCGGGCTCGGCGCTGGCCTCGGAGATGGCCGGCACGCCCGGGAGCCCCGCGCCGCAGAGCACCGCCCCAAGAGCCAGAAGACCAAGTCCCAGAACGTCGCTTCTCATCCACTTCCTCCGACGTAGGCCGGCGGTCCCGCGCTCGCGGCGCTCGCACGCGCGGTCCTCTCTTGTCGAGTCTCCCCTGGAGCCGCCGGCCTCCTGCGGCGCGGCAACCTGCAGGACCGCCCGGCGCGCCGAGCCGTCCGTGCCGTTGGTCGGATCATCCTAGCGGATCATTCAGGCTCCGCCCGAGAAAGGTCCTACCCCGCAGCGCTTCAGTCGTTTCCGGTGTATTGAGCAGGGCGCCCCGAGGCGGCTCATCCGAGGCAGCCCGGCTGGACCGTACCCGCCTCCCCCCGGGAAGCCACGCCATGCACGGATTCGATCTCGCCTTCGCCTCCCCTCGCAAGCTCCCGCGCGCCCGCGACCTGCGCGGCAACGTCGCCGTGCTCGACATCGCCTTCGCCTCGGAGGCGGGAGGGAAGAGCTTCGAGACGGTCACGCTCCCCCTCATCCAGGAGCTCGGGCCGCGGCTCGCCGCCTGGGTCGACCACCACGACAGCGCCCACCACGCGCGCTTCGCGGGCGATCCCCGCTTCGTCCTGTCGACCAAGGCCGAGCACGGCGCCTGCCCCGAGATGGTCACCCCCGAGGTCGTCGCCCGCGCCGGGCGCGTCGACACCCTCGTCTGCCACGTCGACTTCGACGGCCTCGCCAGCGGCGCCAAGTGGATGCGCGGCGGGGTCGAGCCCTACGCCGGCTGCGACGAGGACGCCCGCGCCATCGACACCCGCATCGGCGTGCCGAGCCCGATCGCCACCCGCATGGACCGCGCCCTCCGCGCCCGCCCCCGCGACCAGGCCCTCTTCGGCCTCATCGTCCGGCACCTCGCGTCCGGCCTCGCCGACCCGTCGCTCTGGACCCCCATCGATCAGGCCGGCGCCGAGCTCGCCACCATGGAAGCCGAGACCCGCCGGATCGCGCTCCGCTACGAGCGCGTCGAGCCAGGCCTTGTCCTCGTCGACGCCTCGCAGCGAGGCGGGCCCTACGACAAGACCCTGCTCCTCCTCATCGGCCAGGAGCGCGCGCCCATCTCCGTCGTCGTCGACAACGACAGCATCACCTTCGCCGCCCGCTTCGACAGCGGGGTGAACTTCCTCGAGACGTTCAAGATCTCCGGAGGCATGCCGACCCGCATCTCCCTCCAGCGCGCCAAGCTCAAGGACGCGCTCCTGGCGCTCGGCGTCAAGCCGGCGGACGCGAGCCGGCTCTCCGCTCCCTCCTGAGCCCGCTCCCCTGCCGGCGCCGCGGTCCCGCGCCCCCCCAGATTCCCCCGGTCCGCCGACATCGTTGACGCTGTGGGCCCCGGCTGCTACGGGGCATTTCAGATCTGCAATTTGCAACTCTGCAATGCCGGCGAGACCCGAGGCACCACGCCTGCGCCGGAGAGCACGAGGGGTATGGCGGCGAGAAACCTTTCTTCGGCGTCGAGCAGCGGTGTCGACGAGCTCCTGTTCCGGAACGACGCTGTTTCGCTCTGTCTCCTGGTCAACCGACGGCACCGGACGCTCCGCATCATCGACTTCCGGGCGGGGCCGACCCCGTCCAAGCGGAGCTTCGTCCTGTCGGCCGCCAAGCGCGAGGGGGTCGAGAAGATCTTCACCCTGGTCGAGCGCGACGAGGTGCCGACGTGGACGCGCCTCGGGTTCGTCCGGGAGGGGTCGATCCCCGGCTTCTACAAGCGCAGCGACGCGTGGATCCTCGGGGCGGTCGTGTCCGAGATGCCGCCTTCGCTGCGCGAGGAGAGCGGCGACGACGAGGGCGCCGAGGGCGAGGGCAAGGCGGGCTCGCCGGCGGTCCTGCTCGCCGAGCGCACGATCGCCCGCGCGCGGCGGCTGCTCCGGGAGAGCGAGGGACGGCCGCTGCCCGCGATCAAGATCGCGCCGGCGAGCGGCCCGGAGCTGCGGCGTGCCGTCGCCGCCGCGCAGCGGGCGGGGCGGGCGCTCACGGGCTTCGAGCCGTTCGGGCGCGACGCGCTGCGGACGGGCTACGTGCTCTCGGCGCGGGGCGGCTTCAGCCTGCACGCGGCGTGGGAGATGCAGTCGTGCTTCGGCAACTCGTTCCTCGAGATCCTCTCCTCGCCGCGCCACGAGTCGGAGCGGCTCGCCACGACGGCGGCGATCGGCGCCCTCTGCGAGCGCCTCGTCGAGGAGAGGGCCGTCAGCACGTTCACCTTCGCCCCCGCGGACGACCAGGAGCTGTGCGCCGCGCTCCTCGCGAACGGCTTTCGCCGCTCGGCCGTGATGGCGCGCCACCTCGTCGTCGGCCGCGCCCGCAAGGACGCCATCCTCTGGTCGAAGAAGCTCGTCGCGCCCGAGGCCTGAAGCCGCGGGCGGCCGCGCGCGGCACACCCGCTGCCGCCCGGCACATCGGCCCTGCTGCCCGCCGCGCCTCTCGCTCGCCGGCCCGCCGCGCGGCGGCGCTACTTGGCGACCGTGACCTCGTAGTCCTCGATGACCGTGTTCGCCAGCATCTCGTCGGCCATCTTCTTCAGCCGCTCCTCGAGATCGGGCGCGCTGCCGAGCGAGGGGTCGAGCTCTATCTCGATGAGCTTGCCCACGCGCACGCCCTTCACGCCGGGGAACCCGAGCGAGGTGAGGGCGCGCTTCACGGCGTCGCCCTGCGGATCAAGGACTTCCTTCTTCAATCGGACGGTGACGACGGCTTTCACTCGCTTTGCTCCAGGCGCTCTCGGCGCGGCTGGCACGGGTACGGGCGCGGCAGCGCCCGCCTACACTCCCAGGTTGCGCGGGATGCGCACGGCCGGGTCCTCGAGGTCGGGGACGAAGGCCGCGCCGGTGATCCGCTCGAACGCCTCGATGTAGCGGCGGGACGCCTCGATCCGGATCTCGTCCGGGATCGGCGGGATCGGCCCGTCGCCCTGGAAGCCCCGCGCGGCGAGCCAGCGGCGCACGTACTCCTTGTCGAACGACTCCGGCTCCTCGCCGGCCGCGAAGCGTTCGGCGTAGGAAGACGCGAACCAGAAGCGGGACGAGTCGGGGGTGTGGATCTCGTCGATGACGACGATGTTCCCGTTCCGGTCCTTGCCGAACTCGTACTTCGTGTCGACGAGGATGAGCCCCTGGCCTTCGCAGTAGCGGGCGCCGTGATCGAAGAGCGCCAGGGCCATCTCGGCGGCGGCGTCGAAGTCGCGCGGCGTGATCGTCCCGAGGGCGAGGATCTCCTCGCGCGAGGCGGAGAGGTCGTGCCCGCCCTTCGGCGCCTTGGTGCTCGGGGTCAGGATCGCCCGCGGCAGGCGCTCGTTCTTGCGGAGGCCGTCGGGGAGCCGGTGGCCGCAGAAGACGCGCTCGCCGCGCGCGTAGTGCGTCCAGATGCTGGTCGAGGTCACGCCCGTCACGTAGGCGCGCACCACCATCTCGACCGGCAGCGGCGTGCACTCGAGCGCCTCGAGGACGTTCGGGTCGGGCTGGGAGAGCATGTGGTTCGGCGCGACGCCGCGCGTGCGCTCGAACCAGAAGGAAGAGAGCCGGTTCAGCACCTGCCCCTTCAGCGGCAGCGTGCCGAGCACGCGGTCGAAGGCGCTGATACGGTCAGTGACGACGAGCAGGCGCCGGCCGTCCGGCGTCGTGTAGCAGTCCCGCACCTTGCCCTCGTAGCGGGCGAAGGGGCCCACGAGCGAGGTGTGCTCGAGCACCCGGCCGAGCGCGGTGCGCAGATCGTCCTCGGTGACCATGGGGCGCGGCTTACCCGGCCTCGCCGGCCGAGTCGACAGGTTTCCGAAGCCGCCGGCCGAGTTCCTTCCCGGCGGCCCACCCGGGAGCCCCGTTGGTCCCCGGCCGGGGGGGTGGTAAAGGGCCGCCCATGGCCAACCGAAAGAAGATCGCCCTCATTGGCGCCGGAAACATCGGCGGGGAGCTCGCGGCCCTCATCGCGCGCAAGGAGCTCGGGGACGTCGTGCTCTTCGACATCCCCCAGAAGACCGATTTCGCGAAAGGCAAGGCGCTCGACCTCGAGCAGAACGGCGCCGTCCTCGGCTACGACGCGTCGATCAAGGGGACCTCGAGCTGGGCCGACTGTGCCGGCGCCGACGTCCTCATCATCACGGCCGGCATCCCGCGCAAGCCGGGCCAGAGCCGCGACGACCTCGTCGCGACGAACCTGCCGATCATCCGCAGCGTGGCGGACGGCGCGAAGGAGCACTGCCCGAACGCGCTGGTGATCGTGATCTCGAACCCGATCGACGCGATGGTGTACGAGTTCAAGCGCCGCACCGGCTTCCCGCGCGAGCGCGTGCTCGGCATGGCGGGCGTGCTCGACAGCGCGCGCTTCCAGCTGTTCCTGGCGCGCGAGGCGAACGTCTCCGTGAAGGACGTGCGCGCGATGGTGCTCGGCGGCCACGGCGACGACATGGTGCCCATCCCGTCGGCGTGCACGATCAACGGCGTGCGCGCGACCGAGCTCATCAGCAAGGAGAAGCTCGACGCGCTCATCGCGAGGACGCGCAAGGGCGGCGGCGAGATCGTCGGGCTCATGGGGACGAGCGCCTACTACGCGCCGGCCTCGAGCGCCGTCGCGATGGCGGAGAGCTTCCTGCTCGATCAGAAGCGGCTGCTGCCGGTCGCCGCCTATCTGGACGGCGAGTACGGCTACAAGGACATCTACATGGGCGTGCCGGTCGTGCTCGGCGGCAAGGGCATCGAGAAGATCGTCGAGCTGCCGCTGACCGCGGAGGAGAAGGAGATGCTCGCCAAGAGCGCGAAGAGCGTGCAGGGCATCACCGACGTGGTGAAGGCCGCGAGCTAGCGCGTGGCCCCGGGTGCTCCGGGGATCACCGACGGAGAATGAGCCACAGAGGGCACAGAGGGCACAGAGGGCACAGAGGAGAGAGAACAGTAGATATCTCGTCTCTGTCTCTCCTCTGTGCCCTCTGTTCCCCTGTGGCTCATCTCTTCACATCATCATCGCCTCGCGCAGCTCACTCCGCGGCGGGAGCCATCGAGGGCACGCGCTGTGAATCGCCGGTGGGTCCGTAGGACGGCGGCAGATCCAACGCCGCGCCGCTGCCCTCGGCGATGTCGTTGATGCGCTGGCAGATCATGTTCATCATCTGCCACCCCTCGGTGAGCGCGCCGCGGAGCGAGGCGACGTCGAGGCCGGGGAAGCTCTTCAGGAGCTCGTAGCCCAGCTTGAAGTGGTCGGCGTCCACCTGGGCGTGCGTGGAGAAGTAGTTCGAGCCGGGGAAGAGCGCCTGGGCCGCCGTGAGGAGGACATCGGCGCAACGCTCGATGACGAAGTGGACGAGGACGGTCCGCTCCTCGGTGGACGCGGAGCCCATCCGCTCGATGAACCAGGACGACGCCGCGGCGATGCCGCGGTCCCAGGACGGCACGCGCGACGGGCCGTGCATCCGGGCGAGCCGCCGGTTGTGACCGACCTCGTCGGCCAGGTGGCGCTCGGCGATCGCGATGGCCGCGGGGTGCGACTCGAACACGACCCGGGCGCACAGGACCTTCTGGAACGCGTCCGACCAGATCTGGAGCGCGCCGAGCATGCGTCGCTTCACGTCGTCGCCGCGGGCGCGCTCGGACCGGATGAGCCGCATGAGGGGGCTGCCGGCGAACTCCCGCGCATGGACCTCGTTCTCCTCGACGAGGCGCTCCAGGGGGGGCGCGGCGCCGCGCGAGGGGTCCTCGCCCGGGCCGTCCGGCGCCGGCGTCGCGCAGAGACAGGGCGTGTCCCAGCGAGCGCCCTCGCCCTCGAAATGGATGGATATCGCAGAGAGCCCGCCAGGCGCCCCGCCCACGAGCCCGGGGAGCCCGCCGGGAGGGACCAGCACGACGTCTCCGACCTGGACCCGCCGGGGCGAACCGCCGAGCACCTCGCCGGAACCATCGGTGATGACGAGCATGCCTCTTTTCGGGAGCTCACGAGGGCTGAACGGCTGATCCGGAGAGAGGCGCACCCATCTCAAAGACAGTCGGCACGCTTCCGGGAAGAAAGCCGAGAGCTCCGGGTGCTCCCTGAAATCCTTGAACAGCCCCAGGAGGGTGCGTTCGTCGGTCTTCAGGGACTCGATCGCGGGAATGCAAGCTGTGTTGATGACGCGCATCTATCGTCCTCTGGGTCGACGCTGTGGTGCGGTGACTGTGCACGGCTCGACTGCCTGTGTCCAGAAGGTGCACAGGGGATGAATCAGAATCCCAGAGGCCTAGAGAAGGAAGAGAACATGAAGTTTCCCTGGCGGGAGGTCTGACGCGCGGGGCTAGCGCTCGGCCATCGCCCTCGCGCGGAGCCCGATGAGCAGGGCGTCGAGGCCGAACTCGAAGTCCTGTCGGGCGTCGTGGCCCTTCAGTCCCGAGACGACCGCGGTCAGGTGGGGGAGCTCCTCGCGAGACAGCGCACCGTGGCGAGGGGCCGAGGCGTCGCCAGCCGGGCCGGACGACGCGAGCGCGTGGCCGACGACGAAGGCGATGAGCGCCTGGTACGCGCCGACGCACGCCTCAGGGCCGAAGCCGGCGCCGCGCAGGACGCCGAGCGCCGCGTCGACGTGGCGGAGCGCGGCCGGGGTCACCGGCGGGCGCGACGCGAACAGCGGGAGCGCGTTGGGGTGGGCGGCGAGCGCGCCGTGGAACGCGCGCGCCGCGCCCCGCAGCACCTCGACCCAGTCGGGCGCAGGACACGGGAGCGGCAGCGCATCGAGGATCACCTCCTGCAAGCCGTCGAGGACGGCGGCCTTGCTCGGGACGTGGTTGTAGAGCGACATCGCCTCGACGCCGAGCTCCGCGCCGAGGCGGCGCATGCTGAGCGCCGCGAGCCCCTCGCGATCGACGAGCCCGAGCGCCGCCTCCAGGATGCGCGCGCGAGAGAGCGCGCCGCGACCGTGCTTCTCGGCGGATCCGGTGCTTGACGGCATAGCGACTTACACCATAAGCTTACGACGTAAGTACAGGGGGAAGCACACGGGCGTTAGACGGGCGGCGCCACGAGGGTGCGGCGGGAACTGCGGGCACGTGTGGATTTGCGGGGACGCGCGGAGACGGGAGGCATCGATGTGGGTGAGCAAGACGCGAGCGCAGAGCGCGCCGGCGCTTCAGGCGATGTCCGGCGTGGACGAGGAGGAGCTGCGCGAGCACGTCCGGTGGCTCTCGGTCCGGCGGAACTTCTGGCATCAGGCCGCCGTGAACCAGCGGATCGGCGAGCGGCTCGGGGATCTGTTCGCCGCGCTCGGCTACCGGACGTCGATCGAGGGGCCTCTCCGGAACGTGGTCGCCGTGCCCGAGCGCGCCGAGGGCGAGGCGTGCACGCTCGTCTGCGCGCACTACGACAGCGTCCCCTCGTCGCCGGGCGCCGACGACAACGCGAGCGGCGTCGCGGTGGCGCTCGCGGTCGCGCGCGCCCTCGCCCGCGCCGCGCCCGGGGCGCCGGTCGCGTTCGTCGCGTTCAACGGCGAGGAGGACGGCCTGGCGGGCAGCGCCGATTTCGTGGCGCGCCTCGCGCACCGGCGCGGGCTCCGCGTGCGCGAGGCGCACGTCCTCGAGATGGTCGGCTTCACGTCGCGCGCCCGCGGCTCGCAGCGCGCGCCGCTGCCCGTGCCGATCCCGGGGATGCCGGACGTGGGCGACTTCCTGGGGCTCCTGGGGAGCGGGCCGTCGAACGCCAGCGTCTCCGCGATCGTCCGCGCGGCGAAGGAAGCGACGCCGGATCTGCGCGTGGTCGGGCTGAAGACGTACCTCGGCGTGGACCGGCTGCTGCCGGTGCTCCACCGGAGCGATCACGCGCCGTTCTGGAAGGCCGGCATCCCGGCGGTGCTCTGGACCGACACGGCCGAGTTCCGCAATCCCAACTATCACCGCGGCACGGACCTGCCGGGGACGCTCGATTACGGGTTCATGCGGCGTGTGGCCGAGCTGCTGCTGGCGCTGCTGGCGAGCACCTCGCGCGCGGGCACGTGAGGGCCGCCGGGGGGGCGAGATGGGTGGCCGGGCGGGCGGCGGGGCGCGCGGGCCGGCGCGACGAGCGCGACGAGCGCGCGATGGTGGCTCACGGGTCCCAGCGCCGCCGCGCGATGGGGCAGAATGGCGGCATGAGCCAACCGCAGCTCGCACCCACCATCCGCCGCGCCGTCGAGGCAGACCTGCCGACGGTCATCTATCTCTTTTCAATCCCCGACGAGGGCAACATGAAGACGGACCACCCGGGTCCGCCGCTCGATCCATGCTACCGCGAGGCGCTCGCGGCCATCGCCGAGGATCCGAACAACGCGCTGATGGTCGCCGAGGTCGAGGGTCGCGTCGCCGGAGCATTTCACCTGACCATCATCCAGTACGTGGCGAACCATGGAGGACGGGTGGCGCAGATCGAGAACGTGATCGTCGACCCGAGCCTGCGCAGCCGCGGGGTCGGCGAGGCGATGATGCGCTGGGCCATCGACGAGGCGCGGCAGCGGGGGTGCTTCCGCGTGCAGCTCACCTCGAACAAGACGCGCCTGCGTGCGCACCGCTTCTACCAGCGGCTCGGCTTCGTGGCGAGCCACGAGGGGATGAAGCTGAAGCTCTAGGCGCAAGCGGATAGGCAACCGCGGGACGCGCTGTGTACCCTCGGCCCAGGAGGATCGAGCGTGGCCACGACAAAGAAGAAGACGACGACGAAGACCGCGGGTTCAGTGAAGGCAAAGTCGGCCACGGGCACGAAGGCGACCGGGAACGCCGGCTCAGCAAAGGCCACCAAGGGCGCGGCCACCAGAGCAACAGCCACCAAGGGCGCGGCCACCAAAGCGACAGCCACCAAGGGCGCGGGCACCGACGGCAAGACAAGCACCTTCGAGGCGCTGCGGAGCATCCTCCAGCGGCACGCGCGCCACCTCGTTGTCGTGCACGACACGCCCGACAACTACTACCTCGACACGCGCACGAAAGGGCCGAACGGGAAGCCGCTCTTCTTCGGCGCCACGCGGGCGGGTCGCGCCTACACGAGCTTCTACCTCATGCCGGTCTACACGAACCCCGAGCTGCTCGGCGGCATCAGCCCGGAGCTCAGGAAGCGCATGCAGGGCAAGTCGTGCTTCAACTTCAAGACGAACGAGCCAGCGCTCTTCGCCGAGCTCGAGGCGCTCACCGGGCGCTGCTTCGAGAGGTGGAAGGCCAGCGGCCAGGTCTGAGCGGGAGGGCCGCGCCGGGCGCCGGAGCCGCCGCCTCGGCCGGCGGCGGGCGCGCCGCTCACAGGAGCGGCTCCCCCTCGGGCCCGAGCAGCGACAGCGGGAACACGGGCGCCCCCGCCAGCACGTCGCGGCAGAGCGGCTCCACGTCGGGGCCGCGCAGCGGCAGGGCCTTGATCTCCTTCAGCGTGACCCAGCGCGCCTCGAGCGAGTGCTCGTCCGGCTCGCTCTTCGGCGGCGTGTCGCCAGCCGGGCGCGCGAGGAAGAGCACCCGCAAGCGCGCCTGCAGCGAGGTCGGGCTGTGCTCGATGCGCAGGATGCCCTGCAGCTGCACGGGGACGCCCGTCTCCTCCAGCGCCTCGCGGCGCGCCGCCTCCGCGAACGTCTCGCCAGGCTCGACCCGGCCCGCGGGCAGGTACCAGAGCTGGTCGTGCTTGCGCTCGTGCACCAGGAGGAAGCGGTTCCCGAGCTTCACCAGCACCACGGCGAAGCACCAGGTCGGAATGGGAGAGCGGGACATGATGGATCCGACCGCGAGCTTACCCTGAAGCGCTTCCAGGACGACGGCGATCGGGTCCGATACAGGAACATCCTGACTCTGCCTCGGGCCGAGGGCTCGGAGCGCCGCGAGCAGGGGTACCGGTGAGCCCGTCCCCGCCGTGCTACGGTCATCGCGCCGGGTTACCCAGAGGAAAGCGAGGGTTCCAGTGCTGTACATCCAGGAGAGCATCCGTGTCGAGGCGCCGATCGAGATCGCATGGGCGTGGATCAGCGACCTCGAGCGCCTGACGAAGGTGAACGAATTCCACGTCTCGATGCGCTTCGAGACCGACCAGCGCCGGGGCAAAGGCACGCGCGTGCACATCGTTCACTCGTTCTTCGGGAGCGCTCCTGAGGTGCGCGTGGCGCGGGTGACCCACTGGGAAGAGGGGGTGGGGATCGGCTGGGTCGAGACGGATCTCAAGGAGCCGAGGGGCAGCTTCCCGCACTCGTCCCAGTACCGGCTGAAGGCGCTGCCCGACGGGGCGACGCTGCTCTCGGACGAGCTGCGCGGCTCGCTCAACCTCCCCTTCCTGGGGAAGGTCGCCGACAGGCTGCTGCAGGACGTGTTCGCGACGAGGATCGTACGGCGCGAGTGCGCCTACCTGAAGGCGCATATCGAGGAGTTCGCGGCCGGCTGGAACGCGGGACGCACGGCGGCGTAGCCCGCCGGGGCGCGCGGCCGGCCGCGCCCAGCGCGCCCGCGCTGACGGGGCCGGAGATCGCCCGGCCTCGCGGCGCGGCGCTATGCGCTTGCGGCGAGGGGGTGCTCCTCGTAGCGTCGCGCCGCCTGCAGCGCATGCGGTCATGCGCTACGTTCCGGCCCGCGCCTATGAGATGGTCGCCGCTCCTCGCCGCCCTGCCCCTGCTCGCGGCCGCGTGCACGCGGACCGCCCCCGCGGACGAGGGGATCGCGCTCTCTCCGCAGGCCCAGCAGGGCAAGGCCCTCTTCTCCACCCACTGCGCTGCCTGCCACGCCCCCGCGGCCAGGGTGGTCGGCCCCCCGCTCAGCGAGATCGCGGGCCTGTACGCGACCGACCCCGAGGGCATCGTCCGCTGGGCCGTGGAGCCGGGCCGCAAGCGCGCCGACGTCCCCCCGATGCCCAGCTTCCGCGGCATGCGCACGTCGGATCTCGCCGACGTGGCGCAGTACATCATCGAGGCCGGCACCGCGGCCGGGAAGCAGAAACCATGATCTATTCCATCGTTCTTCTGTTGCACTCGTGGCTGCGCTGGGCCGTCCTTTTGCTCGGGCTGGCGACGCTGGTGCGATCGGCCCGGGGCTGGATGCAGCGCAGGCCGTGGACCGCGGCCGATCGCAAGCTCGGCGCCGCGTTCGTCGGCACGCTGGACCTCCAGCTCCTCCTCGGCCTGGTGCTCTACGTCGCGCTCAGCCCGCTCACGCCCAAGTCGCTGGCCGCGCTGAAGGCCGCGATGCCTGTCCCCGCGCTGCGCTTCTTCGCCGTCGAGCACGTCTTCGGGATGGTCCTGGCGCTGGTGGTCGCCCACATCGCCTCAGCCCGGGCGAAGCGCGCATCGGACCCCACGACGCGGCACCGGCGCATGGCGCTCGGCGTGCTCTTCGCGCTGCTCATCGTGCTCGCCGCCATCCCGTGGCCGTCCATGGCGCACGGTCGCCCGCTGTTCCGGCTGCCCTGAGGGAGTGCCAGCCATTCACGCTACTCGATGACGGGAGGGTCCTGCGTGGACCTCGACCCGCCGCGTCCCGTGCAGCCGCACGACCCAGATTCAGTGTGTGCCCGCGGCCAGCAGCTCGTCGAGCTTGCGCTGCAGCTCGGCCTCGCCCTGGACCACGTCCGCGTGCTCGACGACCAGCGGGGGCGCAGCGGTCGCCCACCCGGGCACGTCGGGCACGCGAGAGATCTTGAGCCTTCTGCGGACGGGCTTGGCGCTTGTGAGCACCCCCTGTCACGCGAGTGACGCGCACCCCTCGCGCCAGCACAGATATTACGTTCTACCGCGCTCCGTCGTGCGCAAATCCGCTGAGTATTCTCATCGATACTGGACAGGATCGTCATGATTCCTGCTGGCCTCGCGCACCGCCGCGGGCTACACGCGTCTTGCGCCATGACCGAGCCCGAAGCGCCTCCGCCGGAGGGTGTCACCGCCTGGCATCCCATGCTCGTTGCCCTGCTCGAGCTCTACTTGCCCAGCGGGTGGCGGCTGTCTCCCGAGCTCTTGCTCAACCGCATGCCGCTCCGGGTGGACATCGTTGTCCTGCGTCTGGTCGACCAACCGGCCGGCCACGCGCGCAAGCTCCACAGCATCTTCGGTCATCTGCGGCAGCACACCCTCATCGAGCACAAAGGCCCTACCGACGACCTAGCGCCCGAGGACGTGCTGACGTTGCTCGCCTACGGCGCCCTTTACATGCGGCACAACAAGCTGGCCGATCCGGACGAGCTGTGCCTCATGGTCATCGCCGATCGCATTCCCGCGAGCTTCGCCAGGCAGGTCGAGCGCCACCATGGGACCTTCGCGCCGCTGGGAGGGGGCCTCTGGCGGGGCGAGCTCAGCGGCCTGTCGCTCCACGGCGTGGAGACACGCGAGGCCTGCCGGCAAAGCCCCACGGAGCATCTGCTCTACATGTTTTCCCGGGCGTACCTGAAGGGAGCGGGGCAGATTCTCCCGCTGGATCCGGAGGAAGCTCGGGTGTACAATGCTCTGTACCAGCAGGTCGAACAGTTCCGGAGGCAGCGGGGCACCATGGCCATGAAGGACTACGAGCTGGCTCGTCAGAGCTACGAGGAGGTGCTGGAGCAAATGCTCGCGCAGCTGCCCCCCGAGAAGCTCCTGGCAAGGCTGACGCCCGAGCAGCGCCTCGAGGGGCTCACGCCCGAAGAGATCTTGCGTGCGATTCCGCCCGAAGTGCAGGAGTTGCTCGCGAAGAAGCTCGAGCGCTGAGCCACGGCGAGACGCAGAAGCGGCTGTCCGCACCACACGCGAAGAGCGAGGCTCTTTCCAGTAGGCACGCGCCGACCCCGGCCTGCGGGGGACCTGGGCCGCGTGCTCCGCGGCGCAGATCGATTCGCTATATCGCGGCTCGGCCTGGGCTCAGGCATCTTCCACCGATGCGGTGCCGTTCGCGGGCGGTGTGCCGGCGGCCGGGAGCGCGATGAGGGGCTCGCCGTTGGAAATGCGGAGAGGGGTCGGCAGGTAGGGTCGAGCTCGCCCGGCTCGAAGCGACAGAGTCCGATCACGTGCCAGATCACGTGCCAGAAGGAGCCGGCGATGTCGCCGCCGAACTGGTAACGGCCATCGGAGTTGAAGGCGGCCCAGCCCTCGGGACAGGGCAGGAGGACGGCGAGGCACAGGCCGCTGTCACACCGATCCAGAGCCGCCGCCAGATGAGGGAGGCGACGCTGAGCGGGCCGGCCGACGAGACGCGCGCGCCGCCAGCTCATCTCGCTCCTCCGTCGGATCGCCCCCCCGGCGCCGCGGCCGCCTCGGACGGCGCCTGCTCGGACGGCCCCGGCCCGGCGAGCGGCAGGTCCACGGTGAACGTGGAGCCCTGCCCCGGCGCCGAGCTCACCGCCACGGTGCCGCCGAGCCGCTCCACGATCTGGTGCACGATCCACAGGCCGAGGCCGAGGCCGCTGTAGTGCCCGGACGAGACGGCCCTCTCGAACCGCTCGAAGATGCGCCCGTGCGCGCTCGTGTCGATGCCGATGCCGCGATCGATCACCGCGACGCGGGCCGAGGCGCCGTGCCTCGCCGCCTCGATCTCGATCGGCTCGCCGGCGCCGTACTTGATCGCGTTGGAGAGGAGGTTCGTGATCACCTGGTCGAGCCGCATCGGGTCCCACCAGCCGACGATGTCCTGCTCCACGCGCAGGGAGAGCCTGCATCCGGCCGCCTTCAGGTCGTCGTTGAAGCGGGCCACCACGTCGCCGAGGAGCTTCGGGAGGCTCACCTCCTCGAGGTCGAGCGTGAGCCTCCCGGCGTTGATGCGCGAGAAATCGAGCAGCACTCCGACGAGCTGCTCCAGCCGCTTCACCTGGCGCCGCGCCACGTCGGCCCGCCCCTGAACCCGCTCCGCGGTGAACGCGTCGCGGCGCGCGCTCGCGGCCCGGGACACGCCCTCGATCTGGAGCGCCAGGGTGAAGATCGGCGTCCTGAGCTCGTGCGACGCCATCGACATGAAGTCGTCGCGCATCCGCACGGCCTCGCGCAGCTCGCGGTTGAGCCGCTCGAGCTCGGCCGCCCTGCCCAGCACCGTCCCCACGATCGCGCCCCGCAGGTCCTCCGCGGCCGCGATCTCCCAGGGCTGCCACGGCTGCGCCTCCAGCCGGACGAGCTGCCGCCACGCCGCGAAGGACGTCCTCGGGTGGAGCTGCCCGCCCCCGTGGCGGCCGCTCGGCCCCGCGCCGGGCTCGCCGCCCCAGAGCACGCAGCGCTCGATCTCCGGCCGGAACCACGCGATCAGGGAGCACGGCGCGCCGGGGAACTGGATCGCCAGGACGCCGCACGCGACGTCCTTCAGGCGCTCGAGCGCCGGGCGCTCCTTCGCCAGGGAGCTCGTCGCGTACGCCGCCCTGGCGTCGCGCTCCTCCAGCCACCGCGCGAGCTCGTCGAGGTCCGCGGCGCCCGGCGTCCGGCCGAGGCGCGCCCACCCGCCGTCCTGCCGGATCGCGGCGCCGCCCGCGTCGACCAGGTCCAGGATCGTCGCCGATCGCGCCGAGAGGCCGGCGGCGATGTCCCGCTCGGCCGCGATCTGCTCGAGCAGCCGGGCGCAGACGGCGCCCCCCCGCAGGCGCGCCTCGGCGCTCCCGCGCTGCTCCATCGCGTCGATGTTCCACGCGAGGACCTGGCCGAGGAGCTCGCACACCATGCGGTACCTGAAGGAGACGCGGTGAGGCTGCCGGTGATGGCACGCGACGAGCCCCCAGAGCGCGTCCCCCCGCAGGAGGGCGATCGACATCGACGCGCGCGCCCCCATGTTGCGCAGGTACTCGAGGTGCGCCGGGGCCACGCTGCGCAGCGCCGAGCACGAGAGATCGAGGGGGCGCCCGGTGAGCGGGTTGTCGGGCGGGAGGATGGCGGCGGGCCGGTCGTCGATGTCCACGATCTGGCGCGTCCGGTTGAAGACGTAGAGCCGGCGCGCCTGCTCGGGGATGTCGGAAGCCGGGTAGTGCAGGTGCAGATAAGGCTCCATCTCCGGGGCGAGCGACTCGGCGATCACCTCCCCGTGCCCGTCCTCGTGGAACCGGTAGATCATCGTCCGCTCGAAGCAGGTGAGCCGGCCGATCTCCTCGGTCGCCCGCTGGCACAGCTCCTCTGTCGTCGACGAGGACCGGAGTCGATCGATGATCGCGAACGTTTGGTCGAGCAGGTCGTAACACCCTTCTTCGGCGTCGCGCGGCTCAAGCTCCAGGACGAGCAGCCCGTCGGAGCGGTGGAGGATCCCGTCGAAGCGCACCCCCGCCGCGCTCACCAGGAGCGGGTTCCGGCCGCGGATGAGCCGGCCCTCCAGGGCGGCGTGGATGCGCCGGATCGAGGCGCGATCGAGCAGGCGCGACGCCGGCTGGCCGAGCAGCGCGCGCGGATCGATCGCGAGGAGCGCCGCGGTGCTCGCGCTCGCCTGGACGATCGTGAGCTCTGGCTCCTTCAGCGAGAGGAGCACGCCGTGGGGCTGGATCGACCCGGGGATGTGGATGGGCTCGCGCGCGCAGTCGCCCGGATCGAGCTGCCGGCCCAGGTCGGGCCCTTCCAGGTCACCGGGGCCGCCGAGCCTTTCCTCCTCGAAGTCGGTGTTGCCCACCATGGGACCGTCCCTGTCCGGGCAGGCAACGCGCGCGCCGCGAGCCCTCTCCGTGCGGCCTCGCGGACCCGGCGGGTCGCGCGACGCCGGAGAGCCGGCGAGCTCTACCGCTCGTCGAACCCGTGTCCGCTCCCGTCAGCGGCCTGCGAAGCGACCGGCGATCGCTGGCCTCCGGCGGGTAGTGCTGTCATTTGAACATGAAGGCGGTAAGGCGGGAAGAAAATCTCAATGATCTTCCCGCCTTACCGCCTTCATGTGAACCCTCTCTGGGCAAATGACAGCACCACCCTCCGGCGCCCGTGGATCCTGGGACGGCGCGCCTCGATCGCAAGCGCGGGCCGGCACGATCCGCGGCCACGCCGGACGCGGGCCCGCTTCCTGCCCTCGCGAGCGCCTCCGGGGACATCCGGTCGCTCCGAGGGGACCCGGAACCCCGCGGCCGCCCGCTACTTCTACGGCGCTCCTGCTGCGCCGTTCCTGCGCTGTTCCTGCGCTATTCCTGCCAGAGAACGCCGAGCTCGATCTCCACCGCGTCGAACGGCGCCGCGCGCACGGTGACCTCGCCCTCCCAGGCGCCCGCGCGCGCGAACCGCCCCGCTTCGTTGCGGTGGACCTCGAGCAGCCGGAGCCGCGGGTCGATGAGCCAGTAGTGCGCCACGTGCTCGCGCGCGTAGATCTCCATCTTTTCGCGTCGATCGAGCGCCTCGGTGGACGGCGAGATCACCTCGCACACCCAGTCGGGCGCGAGGAAGATGGCCGCGTTCCGCATCGGGATCTGCGGCATCCGGTCGCGGCGCCACGCGGCGATGTCGGGGATGACGATGTCCGGATCGGTGCCGAGGTGCAGCTCGGGCTCGACGAGCAGCGCCCACCGCCCGGGCCCCTTGATGCCCCGGCGGAACGGCAGGTAGAGCTCGCCGGCGAGCACCGAGGTGACATTGCGGCAGGACAGCGACGGCCGCGGGGTCGCGTGGAGCACGCCGTTCAGGATCTCGGCCACCTGGTTCGGCGGCGTGTCAAGCACATCCTGGTACGTGGCGCGACGAGCGCTGTCGGACATGGGCGGATGTTAGCACGCACGCCGTACGCCCGCGGCTCACGTCGCGAAGATCTGTCTCGTGTCCCTGAACGATTTGAACTCCAGCGCATGACCGCTGGGATCGACGACGAAGAGCGTCGCCTGCTCGCCGGGCTCGCCGACGAAGCGGATGTGCGGCTCGATCAGGAACTGCACCCCGAGCTCGCGGAGCCGCTCGACCAGCGCGTGCCAGGCGCGCCACTCGAGGATGGCGCCGAAGTGGCGCACCGGCACATCCTTGCCGTCGACCGGGTTCGTGGGGAGGACGGCCCCGGCCTCATCGACGCGGGCCTCATCGACGCGGGCCTTATCCACCAGATGCGCCGAGATCTGGTGGCCGAAGAAGTCGAAGTCGATCCAGCGCGCGGCCTCGCGCCCGACGCGGCAGCCCAGCACGTCGACGTAGAAGCGGCGGGTCGCCTCGAGGTCCGAGACCGGGAAGGCGAGGTGGAACGGCGGGGCCTGGGTCATCGAGGTCCTCCCATGCGGCGTCCGCCATCGTACGGGAGGCCGAGGGCGCGCGACAGCCCCGGCCGCCGCCCGCCGCCTCCCCCACGATGGCGGGCGGCGAGCGCGCCGGGGGCCAGGCCCCGCGGGCGCCCGGCCCCCCGGGCACGCGGACGCGCGGACGTGCGGACGTGCGGACGTGCGGACGTCAGAGGAGGGGTAGAAATTCCCTGAGCCGCCCCCCCGATCGCCGCGGCTTCGTTGTAGATTCCGCCGCCATGAGCGAAGCCGCCCCCTCTCCCAGTCAACGCCCCCGCCCGCTCGTCCTCTGTATCCTCGACGGATTCGGCGAGCGCGAAGAAAAGGACCAGAACGCGATCGCCCTCGCGACGATGCCGCACCTCGACGCGATCAAGCGCGACGCCCAGAAGACGCTGATCGGGACGAGCGGCCCCGACGTCGGCCTGCCGGTGGGGCAGATGGGCAACAGCGAGGTCGGCCACCTGAACTTCGGCGCGGGCAGGATCGCGCTGATGGACATCTCGCGCATCGACGTCGCGATCGCCGAGAACAAGCTCGGCTCGAACGAGGTCATCGACAGGGCGTTCCGCATCGCGCAGGACCGCAAGTGCCGGCTGCACCTCTTCGGGCTCGTCTCCGACGGCGGCGTGCACTCGTCGCTCGATCACTTCTTCGCGCTGTTCAAGCTCGCGAAGTTCCACGAGGTCCCCGTCGTCCTGCACGCGTTCCTCGACGGGCGCGACACGGCGCAGAAGAGCGCGTGGGGCTACATCGAGCAGGTCGAGCAAGCGCTCGAGGGCGTCGGCGTCATCGGCACCGTCTCGGGCCGGTACTACGCCATGGACCGCGACAAGCGCTGGGACCGCGTGATGAAGGCCTACTCGGCGATCGTGCGCGGCGAGGCGCCGCGGGCCGACAGCGCGTACGACGCGATCCAGCAATCATACGCCCTCGGCAAGACGGACGAGTTCGTCGAGCCGGTCCGCATCGGCGACTACCAGGGCATCAAGGGCGACTTCATGGCCGACTTCGCCGCGAAGGACTCGAAATGGGAGTGGTGGGGAGAGGAGGTCGGCCTCGCCGTCAACTTCAGGCCCGATCGCATGCGCGAGATCTCGGCGATGCTCACGCGGCGGAACCTGCCGCCCGAGGTCCTCGAGTTCCTCACGGACCGCGGCAAGCCGGTCCACGCCTTCCAGGAGCACTGCTACAGCTGCATGACCGAGTACGACGCGGCGCTGAAGCTGCCGGTCGCGTTCCCGAAGGACGAGATCACCCAGTCGTTCCCCGAGGTGATCTCCGGCGCCGGGCTCACGCAGCTCCGGTGCGCGGAGACCGAGAAGTACGCGCACGTCACGTACTTCTTCAACGGCGGGCGCGAGGAGAGCTTCCAGGGTGAGGACCGGAAGCTCGTGCCCTCGCCGCGCGACGTCGCCACCTACGACCAGAAGCCCGAGATGAGCGCGGCGGGCGTCGCGAGCGAGGTCGTGGCCGCGATCAAGAGCGGGAAGTACGACTTCATCCTGGTGAACTTCGCGAACCCGGACATGGTCGGGCACACGGGCATCCTCGAGGCCGCCATCCACGCCGTCGAGGCGGTCGACAAGGGGCTCGGGGACATCGCGGACGCCGTGCGCGAGGCCGGCGGCGCGCTCATGATCACCGCGGACCACGGCAACTGCGAGCAGATGAAGGACGAGCACGGCAACCCGCACACGGCCCACACGCTCAACCCGGTGCCGTTCTACTACCTGAACCAGCACGACAAGGGCGTCGTGCTCCGGTCGGGCGGGCGCATCTGCGACGTGGCGCCGACGATGCTCGAGATCCTCGGCATTCCGCAGCCCGCGGCGATGACGGGGCGCTCGCTCCGCGTTCGACAATAGGAAGTGGTCGCGGCGGAGAGGCAGCTCGGCCCGTACATCCTGCGCGAGGCCGTCTCGGCGCGGGCGCTCACGGTGACGTACCGGGCCGAGCACGCCGAGCTCGGCCGGGCGGCGCTGGTCAAGACGCTGAAGCCCACGGTGTCGGCCGCGAGCGCGTTCGCGGCCGGCCTCGAGCGCGAGGCGAAGATCCTCGCGCGCATCCGGCACCCCAACATCATCGACATCCACGACTTCCAGCGCGACGAGGACCGGATCTGGCTCGTGCTGGAGCCGCTCTCGGGGCCGACGCTGGCCGAGCTGTGCGCGCGCGCGGGCCGGCTCGACGAGGGCGCCGCCGCGGCCATCGCGCTCGAGATCGCGCGCGGCCTCGGGCACGCGCACGAGCGGGGCGTGGTGCACCGCGAGCTGCGCCCCGAGCGCGTGATCGTCACGCCGTCGGGCGGGGTGAAGATCCTCGAGTTCGCGGCGGCGTTCGACGGCCGGCTGCCGTCGCTGCCCGAGCCGTTCGAGGGGAGCGACACGTTCGCGCGGCCCGACTACATGGCGCCCGAGCAGATCCTCGGGGCAGATACAGGCCCGCAGGCCGACGTGTTCACGCTCGGCGTGGTGCTGTTCGAGATGCTCACCGGCGCGCGCCCCTTCGACGAGCCCAGGGCGGAGGCGGAGGAAGGGAATCGGACGTCGGGCGCGTCGGGCGCGTCGGGCGCGTCGGGCGCGTCAAACGCGTCGAGGGCGTCCCGCGCGCCGCGCGAGCGCGATGAGGACCGGTGGGCCGAGGGCAGGGCCGTCGCGCACCGCATCCGCAGCGCGCCGCCGCAGCCGCTGCGGGGGCTCGTGCCCGACGTGTCGCGCGGGCTCGAGCGGGTCGTGCTCCGGTGCCTCGAGAAGGACCCGGAGCAGCGCTACGAGAACGGCCGCGCGGTCGCGGACGCCCTGGCCGAGGAGCTCTCCGAGCGCGGTCACCCGGCGCCGCGCGCGCTCATCGCGCGGGCGCTCGCGGCGGCGAAGCTCGGCGGGGACGAGCTGCCGCCCGCGCAGCTGCCGTCCGTGCGCCCCGCCGCCGAGCGGCGGAGCGCGCCGTCGCTCGCGCCCGACGTGGGCCGGCTCGCGGGCATCTTCGCGCTGGTCCTCGCGGGCGGCGCGCTCATCGAGCTCGGCCTGCGCCAGAGCGACGCGGCCGCGCCGCCGAGCGCTGAAGCGCGGCAGCCCGCCGCGGACTCCGAGGAGCGCGGCTACCTGAAGGTGCTCGCCAGGCCGTGGGCGGAGGTCGTCATCGACGGGGAGCTCATCGATGTAACGCCGATGGCGCGGCCGATCCCGCTCCAGGCCGGCCGGCACTTCGTCACGTTCCGGCACCCGAACGCGCCCGAGGAGAAGCGCACGATCTCCGTCTCCGCCGGGCAGACGGTCACGCTCGACGTGAGCATGCGGATCGACCGCGCGGTGCTCGACGCGGGCGCGCCGCCGGTGGAGGACAGGGACGCCTCGCCGTGACGGCGAGGCGGGCGGCGCGGCGCTTACGCCGGGCCGCCGCCCTGCCCCGCGCCGCCCCCGCCGCCCGCGCGGCGCCGGAGCGCGTCGAGCGCGATCAGCGGCCGCTCCCGCTTCTCGTGCAGCTCGCCGAGGCACGCGCCGCTGCCGCGCTCGAGGGCGCGGCAGCAGTCGGGCCGCACCTCGTAGATCGAGCAGAGGAACCGGCCGAGCTCCGCGTCGAGCGTGAGCGCGGCGCAGCGGCCGTCCTCGATGCGCATGTAGCAGCGGTTGCCGATGAAGTGCGTGAGCCCCCGCGCGCGGTCATCCATGCGATCGTGGTCGCACCCGAAGACCCGGACGTACTCGGGCAGGCCCGAGAAGCAGCAGGTGCCGCACGCGGTGCACTCGGGGACGACCGCGTCGCCGTCGACGCCCGCGCTCATCCCACGCCTCGCACGCCTCGCACGCCTCGCACCCTCCGCGCTCCCCCCACCCCCCGCGCCCCCGCGCGTCAGAGCCGGACCTCGACGTGCGTCCCGCGCTTCAGCTCGTCCAGCCACTTCACCTTCGCCTTCTGCAGGATCTCGGCCTGAAGCCGCTGCAGGATCTCCGGGCGAGCGGCCTCGAGCGTGGTGAAGCGGGACGGCTGGCGGCTCAGGAGCTTCATCACCACGAACGCATCGCCCGCGCGCATCGGCCCGGTCACGCCGCCGGGCTCGATCGTCATGAGCGCGGCCTCGAGCTCCGGGGCCATCACCTCGCGCTGGCCGGTCGCGGCGGCCTGCGTCCCCTGGGGCGCGCGGACCCCGAGGTCGCCGCCCTCCTCGCGGGTCGCCGTGTCGTCCGAGAACTGCCGCGCGAGCGCCGCGAAATCCTCGCCCCGCCGCGCGCGATCCGCGATCGCCGCGGCCAGCGCGCGGCGCTCCTCGACCGCCTCGGCGCTCGAGCCGGGCAGGACGCGCAGGACGATCCACGCCGGGTGGTACTCCCGCCGCCGGCGCTCCTCGCGCACGAGCCGATCGAAGGCGGACTGCACGTCCTGCTCGGTGAGGCGCACGCGGCCCTTCACGCGCAGCTGCAGCATCTTGCCCTCGAGGATCTGCCGGCGGATCTCGTCGCGGTACTCCTGCTCGGTGAGCCCGGAGCTCGTCCGCGCCAGCCGGAACAGCTCCTCGATCGTCGTCTGCTCCGCGGCGGCGATGTTCCGGAAGGCGTTCTCGATCTCCTCGGAGGTCACGCGGACATTGGCCTTCTCGGCCGCCAGGCTCTCGAGCTCCTCGTCCACCATCTTCTGGATGAGCTCGCGCAGGACCTGCGACTCGGCCGCGGCCTGCTGCGCGCCCGGCGGGACGCGCGCCTGGATCTGCAGGAGGAAGGGCCGGGCCCGCTGCCGCAGGTCCGAGAGCAGGATGGCGCGATCGCCGACGACCGCGACGATGCGCTCGCTCACGACCGCGCGGGCGAGCGGGGCCGCGAGGCAGGCGGCGGCGAAGACCCCGGCGAGGGCGAGGCGGAGCGGTGCGCGCATCGGGCGCCTCTACCACTGGACCCCGGCCGGTTCCACGCGTTTCCAGACCGGCGCGGCCCGGCATGGAGCGGCGCGCCTCCCTCGCGGCGCGCCGCGCGTCCCCCGCGGTCCAGCCTGTTGCCGCAGCGATCCCGGCGCGGTAAGCGGCCGCGACGACGACCTGCCCCGAGCCCACGCAAGGACGAGCGAGACGACCGATCTCCATGTCGCAGGCCGGCGCGCTGGTCGCGCCGGACAACCCCGTCGTCCCCATCATCGAGGGAGACGGGGCCGGACCGGACATCGGGCGCGCGAGCCAGCCCGTCTTCGACGCGCGGTCGAGGAGGCGTACGGTGCGACGGGCCCTTGGCGCCGGACGAAACCTTCCCGACAATCCCGGCCCTTTCAACCCTCGAGGAACCAGTGGAAACGCAAAATTCTACCATCATCTACACGAAGACAGACGAGGCGCCGGCCCTGGCCACGTACTCGCTCCTCCCGATCGTCGAGGCGTTCACGAAAGCCGCCGGGGTCCGGGTCGAGACGCGCGACATCTCGCTGGCGGGCCGCATCCTCGCCAACTTCCCGGAGCGCCTGACGGACAACCAGAAGCTCGGCGACCACCTGGCAGAGCTCGGCGAGCTGGCCAAGACGCCGAACGCCAACATCATCAAGCTGCCCAACATCAGCGCCTCGATCCCGCAGCTCGTGGCCGCCATCAAGGAGCTGCAGCAGCAGGGCTACGCCGTGCCGGACTATCCCTCCGAGCCGAAGACGGACGAGGAGAAGGCGATCAAGGCACGTTACGCCAAGGTGCTCGGCAGCGCCGTGAACCCCGTCCTGCGCGAGGGCAACAGCGATCGCCGCGCCTCGCCCGCCGTCAAGGAGTACGCCAGGAAGCACCCGCACTCGATGGGCGCGTGGAGCCGTGACTCGAAGAGCCACGTCGCGCACATGTCCGGCGGCGACTTCTACGGCAGCGAGAAGTCGGTCGTGGTCGACAAGGCGCAGGAGCTGAAGATCGAGCTCGTCGCCGGCGGCAAGACGACCGTGCTCAAGCCGAGCGTCAAGGTGCAGGCGGGCGAGGTCGTCGACGCCAGCGTGATGAGCGCCAGGGCCCTGCGCGCGTTCTACGCCGAGCAGGTGGCGGACGCGAAGAAGCAGGGTGTGCTGTTCTCCCTGCACCTCAAGGCCACGATGATGAAGGTCAGCGACCCGATCCTCTTCGGGCACGCCGTCAGCGTGTTTTATGCCGAGGCGCTCGACAAGCACGCGGCCGCGCTGGCCAAGGTCGGCTTCGACCCGAACAACGGAATCGGCGACCTGTACACCAAGATCCAGAGCTTGCCGGCAGACGAGAAGGCGAAGATCGAGGCGGACATCAAGGCCCTCTACGAGCAACGCCCGACGCTCGCCATGGTCGATTCAGACCGCGGCATCACCAACCTGCACGTGCCCTCGGACGTGATCATCGACGCCTCGATGCCGGCGGCCATCCGCTCCAGCGGCAAGATGTACGGCACCGACGGCAAGCTCTACGACACCAAGTTCACGATCCCCGACCGCTCCTACGCCGGCATCTACCAGGCCACGGTCGAGTTCCACAAGCAGCACGGGGCGTTCGACCCGCGCACGATGGGCAGCTCGCCGAACGTGGGGCTCATGGCGCAGGCCGCGGAGGAGTACGGCTCACACGACAAGACCTTCAAGATCGCCGAGAGCGGCACGGTGCGCGTCGTCGACGCCTCCGGCAACGCCCTGCTGGAGCAGGAGGTCGAAGCTGGCGACATCTTCCGCGCTTGCCAGACGAAGGACATCGCGATCAAGGATTGGGTCAAGCTGGCCGTCACCCGCGCGCGCGCCACGGGCGCCCCGGCGGTGTTCTGGCTCGACGAGAACCGCGCCCACGACAGGAACCTGATCGCCAAGGTCAAGGCCTACCTGCCCGAGCACGACACCCAGGGCCTGGAGCTCCCGATCAAGAGCCCGGTCGAGGCGATGAAGTTCACGCTCGCCCGCATGAAGGAGGGCAAGGACACCATCAGCGTCACCGGCAACGTGCTGCGCGACTACCTGACGGACCTGTTCCCGATCCTGGAGCTGGGCACCAGCGCCAAGATGCTCTCCATCGTGCCGCTCCTGGCCGGCGGTGGCCTCTACGAGACGGGCGCCGGCGGCTCGGCGCCGAAGCACGTCCAGCAGCTGCAGAAAGAGAACTACCTGCGCTGGGACTCGCTCGGTGAGTTCCTGGCGCTGCAGGTCTCGATCGAGGACCTCGCCAACAAGACCGACAACGCCAAGGCCAAGGTGCTCGCCAAGGCGCTGGACACGGCGATCGGCCTGTTCCTCGAGAACAACAAGAGCCCGGCGCGCAAGGTCGGCGAGATCGACAACCGCGGCAGCCACTTCTACCTCGCGCTCTACTGGGCGCAGTCCCTCGCCAAGCAGACCGAGGACAAGGAGCTGGCGGCCAGGTTCGGCAAGCTCGCCAAGACGCTGACGGACAACGAGTCCAAGATCGACGGCGAGCTGATCGGCGCGCAGGGTAAGCCCGTCGATCTCGGCGGCTACTACCACTTCGACGATCAGAAGACGTTCGCCGCGCTGCGGCCCAGCGCCACGCTGAACGCGGCCATCGACGGCTTCTCCTGAGCCGCGCGGGGCCCCCGCCGAGCGCGCGCGTGCACACGGGCGGCGCGCTCGGCGGCCACGGCCGCCTCGCTGGCTCAGCTGGAGCCGGGGTACACCGTCCGCCGGGACGCGCGCTCGCGGACGGCCTCGCGCGCGAGCGCGTCGGCGCGCTCGTTGAGCAGCACGCCCGCGTGCCCCGGCACATACACGAGGCGCGCGCGCGGGCGCGACGCGAGCACGCCGCGGAGCGACGCGATGAGCTCGGCGTTCGCCTTCGCCTTCCACCCCTTCTGGAGCACGCCGATCGAATACTGGCTGTCCGTGTGGATGACGATGGGCCGCTCCGGCTCTTCCACCTCCTCGAGCGACCGGAGGATGGCTGTCAGCTCCGCGATGTTGTTGGTCGCGGTGCCGAGGTACTCGCTGCGCTCGATCCGCCGGCCGCCGTCGATGACCACCACGCCGAGCCCGGCGGGCCCCGGGTTGCCCGAGCAGGCGCCGTCGGCGTAGACGATGACGGCCCCTTCCGGGACCGGCGCCGCGGCGGTCGCCCCCCGCGCCGACGCCTTGCGCTGCGCGCGCGCTGGGCCGGACGCCGCCGGAGCACCCGCGCCCCCCGCCCCCTCCGGCTGCTCGCCGGCGCGCGTCTTGACGACCGCCTCGGCGGGGCCGCAGGTGTCGTCGGGCAACACCTTCGGGTCGACGATGGTCAGGTTGTCCGGGCGCGCCTTGTACCGCCGGCCGTCGTGCGGCTTGTAGCGGATCTCGACGCCGCCCCCCTCCTCCGGGGCCAGGGCGCCGGCGGCGTCCGCGCGGGCGTAGACGGTTTGACCTCGAAGCGATGCGCGAACCCAGGGCACGCGCGCACCCTGGCACGGATCGAGGGACGCCGGTACGGGAGACCAGGCCAGGCGAGCGCGGCTGCGCTCGCCGGACGGGCGCGGCGCGCGCTCAAGGGGCGATGCAGAGGGCGAGGGACCACGCGTCGAGCGTGCCGGAGTCGGAGCCGGCGTCGTCCCCGACCCGGAGCGTCCACGTGCCGTTCGCCGGCCCGGACAGGAGCGCCGCGAACGACGCCTCCGGGCGGTAGCACCCGCGGAACGGCGCCATCGCCGCCGTGACCGGGGCCGCGCAGCCCATATCGAAGATCGTCCCGCGGTAGTTGTCGCCGGAGCCCCCGTTGTCGCTCGAGACATCGACCGTCGCGCCCGCCGGAGACGTGAGCGAGACGTCGATGTCCCCGTCGAACGGGTGCGTGATGTCGAGCTCCAGCGACACGCGCCGGATCACGCCGACCGACGGGATCGCGAGCACGCTCGTGGCGGTTGAGCGGTCGGCGACGTTCCTGGGCACGTCCGCGGACGACTGCACCCACAGCACCTGCCCGGGCGGGCATTCGCCCACGACATCCTCGCAGCCCAGCGCGCAGTCCGGGTCGTCGCAGTCCGTCTCGCCGTCGAGGTCGTCGTCGTCCGCGTCGCCGCAGTCGCGCTCCTTGGTGTAGGTGCACACGCTGGGCGTGCCCCGGCAGGTGTAGCCCGCCTCCACGGCGCACGTCGCGCTGCAGCCGTCGCCGCCCGACGCGTTCGCGTCGTCGCAGCCCTCGACGCCGGCGCGAACGAACCCGTCGCCGCACCGCGCGGCGCGGCAGGTGATGGGGCAGCCGTCGGCGCTGTCGGTGTCGCCGTCGTCGCACTCCTCGCCGGCCCGGACCACGCCGTCGCCGCAGCCTTCGATGAGGCACGCGGGGCTGCACCCGTCGCCGGCGCTCCGGTTTCCGTCGTCGCACGCCTCGACGCCGGTGCGCACGAACCCGTCCCCGCACGCCGCCCGCGCGCAGCTGGCCGGGCACGCGTCGGTGTCGCTGGCGTTGCCGTCGTCGCACGCCTCCACGCCGGCCTGCACGAACCCGTCGCCGCACGCGGCCGCCGCGCACGTCGCGAGGCACGCGTCGGTGTTGCTGGCGTTGCCGTCGTCGCACGCCTCGCTGGCGGCGTTGACGACGCCGTCGCCGCACGCCGGCGCGGCGCACTCCCCCGCGGCGCTGCACACGCCGCTCAGGCAGTCGCGCCCGGCCGCGCAGCGCATGCCGGCGGCGCACCCGGCGCACGCCGGGCCGCCGCAGTCGACGTCCGTCTCCGCGCCGTTCCGGGCGACGTCGGTGCACGAAGGGAGGCACGTCGTCCCCGAGCACCGGCCGCCCAGGCAGTCGTCGTCCACGGCGCACGACTTGCCGGTGGCGCACGGCGGGCACGCCGGGCCGCCGCAGTCGCGGTCCGTCTCGGCCCCGTTCCTCGCGCCGTCGCTGCACGAGGACGCCGCGCACAGTCCGTCCCTGCAGATGCCGCTCTGGCAGTCGGCGGCGGCGAGGCAGGCGGCCAGGTCCGCGCACGGCACGCAGGCGGGGCCCCCGCAGTCCGCGTCGGTCTCGTCGCCGTTCGCCACGCCGTCGCCGCAACCGGGCGCCACGCACCGGTTCGCGACACAGACGTTGCTCAGGCAATCGCCCGCCGCGAGGCACTCGACGCAGGCGCCATTTCCGTCGCAGTAGCGACCTCCGGCCGCGCCGGGGCCGCCGCACACCGTGGCGGCCGGCGCCGGCCGGTTCTCCGGCGCGCCGGCGACGCAGACGTCCGCCGAGCACGGGTCTCCGTCGGAGAAGGCGTCTTGCTCGTCATCGAGCTCGATCACGGCGCCTTGCCCATCGCAAACGCTCTTCTTGCAGTCGCCCGCGACCTGCTCGGCCACAGGCTTGCCCCGCGGCGCCGGGTCGAGGCCGCACCGGCCGCCCTCGCAGGTGCGGCGCTGGCACTCGCCGTCGACGCCGGGGCAGTCCGCGGGGGCGCCGCAGGGCGCTCCGCCGCCGCCGCTGCCACCTGCACCGCCCCCGGCGTCCCCGCCCCCGCCTCCGCCGACGACGGCCCCGCCGCCGCTGGCCTCCGGGCCCGGCGAGCTCCCTCCGCCGTCGCAGCCGGACGCGGTCACGGCGGCGGCGATGACGAGCGACGACAGGCCCCTCGTGAACGGAGCGCTTCTGAAGAGGTCCGCTGGCACTGACACCTCGATCTCCTCCGCGTCTCGCGGGAACGGCGATATCCGATCATGGCCCGCTCCGGGCCTGACGGACACGCGCGCGGTCGATCATCAGCGCACTAGACTGATATGGAATCGAGAGGACGCCAGCTGCCAGGCGACTCAGGAGAGGCCTTATCGCCAGCGGCGCCCCGGACGGCGCTTCTCGCCGCCATGAGGCGTCTGTCCTCGTCGGGGTAGAGAGAGCTTTTGGCCTTGTTGTCGCCCGCCTTGGGAATCCATCCACGTGGCAACGGATTGTTGGCGATGATACGCGCAGGATAGGTCGCGAGCGCAAGTACTCGGTGAGCCGGACATCCCGGAGAGCGTTTCCCTCGCACGCGGCAGCCTGCTCCAGCAGCGGCACGCCGAGCACGATCTGGCCGGCGGCGAGCAGTCGTCCCGCAAGCTCGGACAGCACCTGCAGCCGCGCGTTGGCTTCTTGCTCCGTGCGGCACGTCGGCAGGGTGAACGTGGGTCGACCGGCCTCCCGTCGACGACGGCGGGTGCGGCTGCCGCGTCGGGGCGCCGGCGGCCGCGGCCGCGAGCTCCGCCGCGTCCTTCGGCTGCGCGCTGGGCGCCTCGCTGCTCGCGCTGGCCGCGCGCCGGCGCCGGCGCCGGCGCTGCGCGGGGGCTCACGCGCCGGGCGACGCGCTCGGCGGCAGCGCGCGGAGCGGCGCTCGGTGAGGCGTGTCACCCGGCGAGCGCTCTCCCGCGCCGGCCCCACGAGCGCTCGTCGTGCCGTGAGCCCGATGCGCTAGCCTGCTGGAGATGAGCGAACCCCGTTCCGATGACGCATGCCCTTTCCTCCGCGAGGACGCCGACGGCATTCTTTGTTTCGCCATCGAGGGCGATATCTCGGACGAGATCGCGCGCTCTCTCTGCGCCGTGTTCCGGCGCGTGTGGGAGAGCGGTCGCGAGGTCTTCGTGCTCGCCGACGCCCGCCGCGTCGGGACCCTGACGGCGGCGGCGCGCAGCGCGCTGGCGGAAGAGCTGCGCGGCGTGCGCTTCGGCGGGATCGCGAGCTTCGGGGCGAGCTTCTCCGTGCGCGTCGTGACGACGCTCGCCTCGAGGAGCGTGCAATTCTTCACGGGCGAGGTCTATCCGCTGGCGTTCTTCGACACGGAGGACGAGGCGCGCGCGTGGCTGCTCGCCCACCGAGACGCGCTCCGGGCCACGCAGCGGCAGGGCGCATGACGCCCGCCGCCCGCCGAGGCGCGCGCCATCGGCGCAGCGCCGGCGCGCAGGACGCGCGTCGCGGGGATGGGCTACCATGCCTGGCATGAGCGATCCCCGTCCGGCGGGCGCGCGCTTCGAGCTCCGCGAGGAGCCCGATGGCCTCCTGGTCATCGCGACCGACGGTGATGTCCTGGAGGACAACGCACGCGCGCTCGTGGACGCCTTCCAGCGCCTGACGGACAGCGGCCGCGAGGTGCTGGTGCTCGCCGACGCGCGTCGCTGCGGGGCGGTCACGCCGGCGGCGCGCAAGGTGTACCTGGACGGGGTGCGCACGGCGCGCCTCGACGGGATCGCGGTCTTCGGAGCGGGCTTCCCTATCCGCGTCATGGCGACGCTCATCGTGAGGAGCATCAACCTCCTCACGAAGCGGTTCCCCTTGCTCGTGTTCTTCGAGACGGAAGCCGAAGCGCGCTCGTGGCTCCTCAAGCAGCGGGGAGCGCTCCGGGCCGGGCGGCGGATCCAGGCGTGACGTCGCCCTCCGCGGCGCGCCTGCGGGGACGGATGTGCACCTTCTTCGTCACACTCTCCTCAAAATTCCGGAGGATCCAACGGATCGCGACGGTTCGCCCCCGCGGAAGAGTCCCGCCAGAGAAAACCGGTGCATCGCTGCTCATTCAGCAGGGGAACGTGAGGCATTGCCACAAGGCGGTTCCCGTCTCCGGATTCAGCGCGCACGTGCAGCGCACGGAGGTGCAGCCGGGCGCCCTGGGGCACTCGATGCCGACGTGCTCCGGACACGCCGTGCCGTCCAGCAGGAGCAGCTCCCCGCTGTCCGTGGGGCACACGAAGGGCTGACACGCGACCGGCGTCGTGCAGGACCACGCGCCGCCCTGGCAATGACAGACCGGCCCGCAGTCCGAATACCCGCCGCAGGTCATACCCTCCGTGTCGCAGCACGCGCCGTCCGGCGGCGGCACCGTGGGCCCGCGGAGATCGAGCGGCTGGAACGTCACGGCGTCGAGGCAACCCACGGCGCTGCCACTGCACGTACATGTGGCGTTGGGCGCCGCACACTGAGCCGTCGTCGCGCACCTATCGCCGGAATCGCTCCATGGCGTACACACGCCGCCCGCGCTGCCGGAACCACCCGCCGCGCCCGCGCCGCCCGACCCGCCGGCGCCGCTGGAGCTGGCCGTCATGCCCGCGCCGCTGGAATCGCCCGCCGCGCCCTCGTCGTCGGAGCCGCCCGCCGCGCCCTCGCCGTCGGAGCCGCCCGCCGCGCCAGCGCCGCTGGAGGCGCCTCGTGTCGTTTCACCGCTGAGATTCGAGGATCCGCAGGCCGCTGAAACACTCAACGCAAGGAGGAGGAGCCAGGAGCGCATGCTCCTACCATAGCAAGCGGAGCGTTCCTCTCCGAAGGCAACGTGCGTTGCTACCCGGACGACCCACGATTGCGTCATCAGGGCGCGCTTACTTTCCCAACAGCGCTGCCGTCTCATGCCGTCTTATCCGCGATCGATTCTGGAGGCGACCCTCACGCCCAAGGGGAAGAAGCCCGAGGCGCAGAGGGACGAGCCAGCCCAGCCCACGCCGCTCTGAGGTCGTTCGCCGCTGCGTCCGAGCAGCCCGCTGGCGCTACTGGGTGACCCGCGGCGGCGCCTGGTGCACTCCCCCGGCGGCGGTGCCATCGATTGAATCTCAGCCCCTCGTGCGTCACTCCCTCGCGAGGCGTCCGCCGGCACCCCGCGAGGCACCCGCCGGTACCTCGCGAGGCACCCGCCGATACCTCGCGGGGCTTCCGCCGGCACCTCGCGGAGCGTCCGCGGAGGAGTGGTGGTACCCCGCGAGGGATCCACGACGCAACAAGCTCGCCGCTGGGCGCTGCTCCTTCTCGCCATCCGCCTGCCGGCACAACCGGCGGCGACGCAGTCTCGTCAGTACTCGACGTCCTGCTTGAAGATGATCTCCGAGGAAGGCGACTCGGGATTGGTGTTCTTCTCGAGGGTGACGACGAGCTCGAACCGGGTGAGCGGCACGCTCGCGTCCTTGAGCTTGCCGGTGCGGTCCTCGGCGTCGTAGTTGAGGGCGCCGACCCGCTGCCAGGGCGAGTCGCTGTCCGGGCGCGCCCACACGACGAAGGCGGAGCTGGACGCCTCGAGGCGGTCCGGCGGCGGGAGGTTCTTCGCGTTGATGTCGAGGCGGGTCATGGCGGCGTCGAAGTTGACGTCGGCCACGACCACGGCGTCGGCGCCCGGCGCCTTCCCGATGCCCTGCGGCGTGTAGCGCAGCGGGCCGCCGCAGCCCGCCATCATCGCGCACGCGAACGCCACGACAGCGAGCCGCAGCACCTTCGATTCATGTCCTCTCATCTCGGTAGATCCTCCTTCGTCCCTCTGCTGCGGGCGAAGACGCCTCGCGGAGCCGCCAGCACCGGCCGGCGACCGAAACAGTCGCGACATCATAGCCGCTCGCCGCGCCGACGGCGCTCGCCGATGCGGGGCGACGACCGGGCGCGCCGGCCGCCACGCCTGCCGCCGGGCGCGCCGGCCGCCACGCCTGCCGGCCTCGATGGCAGGCGCGGCGCGCTCCGCGCCCGGTCGCCGCGGCCGCGCGGCCCCGGCCGCACGGTCCGGCCTCGGGGATCGGCGGACGGCGCGGGGCCGAACGATCGCATGGCGAAGCGCCGTCCATCGACTAAAGTCTCGAAATCGAGATGGATTTGGCACACACAAGGCTCGGAGCGCGAGGCGACCGCTGGTCGACGTCGCGGGGGGTCCTGGATGTCCGCACGCCCGCGTCCGACGTCGTCACGCGGCGCTTCGAGGGGTACGCGACGCTCGACCTCATCGAGCCGGCGGTCAGGCACCTGGAGACCCTCATCGACTCGGGCCTGCACCCCATCGTGTTCAACGATCTCGAGCTCGGCACCGGCTACGACAGCGACGTCCGCGCCAAGCTGACGGCGTGGCACCTGCGGAACCCCGGCAAGCTGAAGGAGGTCCATATCCTCGTCCGGCCCGGGCTCATCGCCATGGGCGTCACCGTCGCCAACCTCGCGACGGGCGGCAAGTTCGTCGTGTACACGGATCGCTCGACCTACGAGTGGGCGCTCGCGGGCGTCCTGACGGCGAGGATCACGGCGGGGCCCGTCTCGTCGGTGCGCGCGCCGTCGCCGCGCTGACGCGCGCTCTCGCCAGCGCGCATCCGGCGCGCGGCTGGGCCGCGCCGCCGGCTCGGGCTCACGGGTGCTGTACGGCCTCGTTCGCCGGGGCGCTCCTCGCGCCGAGCGTGATCTCGCTCATCCGGCTCGCGTGCTTTCCCTCGATGCCCTCGTAATGGCGGCGGATCGTCGCCATGTCGGCCTCGATATCGCCCGTCGGGTAGAAGACGTGGAGGATCCCTCCTCGCTTCCGGGGGAAATCGAGGTAACCGAGGAGGATCGGGACGCCGGCGCCGAGCGCCACGTAATAGAAACCAGTCTTCCACCGCTTCGTGCGCGAGCGCGTGCCCTCGGGCGCGATGATGAGATGGAGCTCGTCGCGCTGCTTGAGCACGTCGACCACGGCCGCGACGAGGTTGTTCCGGTCGCGGCGGTCGACGGGGACGCCGCCGAGCCACCGGAAGAACCAGCCGAACGGCGGCTCGAAGAGGGTGTGCTTGCCGAGCCACGAGAACTCGAGGTCGAGCACGTAGCTCACCCCGAGCGTGAACGGGAAGTCCCAGTTCGATGTGTGAGGCCACGCGATCAGCACCGCCTTCGGCGGGAGATCCGTCACGCCCTCCACGCGCCAGCCGAAGACAGAGAGCCAGGTATGGCCGACCCCCCGGCGAATCGCACGGCGGACGGCTGAAAAACGCGGGGCAGGTTCGCTCGGCATGGATGACCTCGACGGCTAAGCAGCCGGAGGTTCGTCGTGGACCGAGTGGATGTCACGTCACGCTTCCGTCATCCCTGCCCCGCGATCCGCTGCGCGCGCCGCGCGCCGCGCGCTCAACGTCGCGCGCTCAGCGCCGCCGCGCGCTCAACGCCGCCGCGCGCTCAACGCCGCCGCGCGCTCAACGCCGCCGCGCGCTCAACGCCGCGCGCTCAACGCCGCCGCGCGCTCAACGCCGCGCGTTCAGCGCCGCGCGTTCAACGTCGCTCAAGCCCGTGCGGCTTGCCCTCGCCATAGCCGGCCAGCGTCTGCACCCCGATGACGGCCTTGTCGTGGAGCTCGTCGAGGTTCGCCGCGCCGGCGTAGGTGCACGCCGACTGCACGCCGGTGATCATCTCGATCAGGATGGCGCCGACGCTCTCGCGCCCCTCGTGGATGTAGATGCGCGACGTCGAGATGCCCTCGCGGAAGAAGACCTTCTTGGCCCGCTCGAACGGGTCGAGGTCGGCGGTGCGCTCGCTGACCGCGCGCGCGCTCGCCATGCCGTAGTTCTCCTTGTAGAGCAGGCCGTCGCGGTCCTCCATCACGTCGCCCGGGCTCTCGTACGTGCCGGCGAGGGTCGTCCCGACCATGACGCGCGAGGCGCCGGCGGCGAGGTAGAGCGCCACGTCGCGCGGGTGCCGCACGCCGCCGTCGGCCCAGACGCGCTTGCCGTGACGGCTGGCCTCGCGGGCGCACGCGAGCACCGACGAGAACGTCGGCCGCCCGGCGCCGGTCTGCATGCGCGTCGTGCACATCGCGCCGGGGCCGACGTTCACCTTCACGATGTCCGCGCCGGCCTCGATGAGCTCCCGCGTGCCCTCCGCCGTACAGACGTTGCCGGCCACGAGCGGGACGGCGTCGCCGACTGCGGCCCGCACCGCCCGGACCGCCTCGATCATCCGGCGCTGGTGGCCGTGCGCCGTGTCGAGCACGATCGCGGAGACGCCGATCTCGAGCAGCCGGGCGGCGCTCTGGGCCGCCTGCGCCGAGATGCCGAGCGCCGCCGCGACCATGAGCTCGCCGCGGTCGTCGCGCGTCGGCTTGAGCAGCTCGAGGCGCACGGCGTCGTCGCGGGTCAGCACGCCGTGGAGCCGCCCGTCGGCGTCGAGCACGGGCACCGCCTTCACGCGCGCTTCCTCCATCAGCAGGAACGCCGTCCGGTTCGGCGTGCCGGCCGGGATCGTGATGAGGCGCGACGACATGAGCGCGGACGCGGGCGTGTACTGATCGCGGTTGCGCAGGTCGGCGTGGGTGACGATGCCGATCGGGCGGCGCTCGTCGTCGACCACGACCACCATGTCGTGCGACCGCTTCCGGATGATGCCGTGCACGTCGCGGAGCGTCGCCCGAGGCGAGACCGAGAGCGGCGTGTCGTACCGCGGGTCGGCGCGCTTGATGTGGCGGACGATGCGCTCGACCGTGTCGAGATCCATGTCCTGCGGGAGCACGCCGAGACCGCCGAAGCGGGCCATCGTCTCGGCCATCCGCTTGCCGGTGACCGCGTTCATGTTGGCGGAGACGATCGGGTGCGAGCCCCCGGGGAAGTCCGTCGGGCGCAGGTCGGTGTCGAGGCGGGAGCCGCCGGCGAAGTACCCGGGGGTCAGGAACACGTCTTCGAGGGCGAGCTCGAGGTTCTCGTCACGCTCGGGGTGGAGAAAGCGCATGCAGGGCTCCGATCAGGGGTGGTGGCGCCGCGGCCACGCGCCGACGTGGCGGCGGCGGCCACGCGCCGACGCAACGGCGGCGGCCGCGCGCCAGTCTAGAGCACGGCCGGCGCCGCGGCGCCGGCGCCAGCCTCGAGATCCCGCGCCGGCGGCGTGCCCCGCGGCTCAGCCGGCGCGGCCGCTGGCCGCCGCCCGGATCACGCCGTCCAGGATCTCGGCGATCCTGGCCGCTGCCGCCTCGGACGAGAGCTCGCGCGGCGGCTCGACCGGGACAGGCAGCGCGCCCGTCTCCCGGAAGCGCGCGAGGTGGCGCGCGAGCGCGGCGGCGACGCCGTCGATGTCGTCCGGCGCGACGCGCGCGTTGTCGCTCCGGTACGCGAGCAGCTCGTCGAGCTCCCGGGTCGCGATGGCGCTGACCATCGGCATCCCGGACGCGATGTAGTCGTACGTCTTGGCGGAGATGCGCAGCACCACGTGGGGGCTGCACATGGTGAACAGCACGTGCGCCCGCCTGAGCTCCCCGAGCACCTCGCGCTGCGGGATCGCGGGGAGCGCCTCGACGAAAGGCGCGAGCCCCATCCGCTCGAAGCAGGCGCGATCGTAGGCGGACATCCGGCCGATCTGCCGCAGCACGACGTCGCCGGGCGCGAGCCGCTCGCGGTCGATGAGCCGCCGCAGCGCGGCCCCGATCAGCTCGGCGGAGGCCTCCTCCCGCAGGGTGCCGAGGTGCAGGATCACGAAGCGGCGGGGCGGCTCGGGCGCGGGCGCCGGCGCGTACAGCGAGAGGTCGAAGTGGTTCCGCACGACCGAGGACTTCCCGACGAGCCCGGGGAAGCGCGCGCGGTACGCCTCGAGCGCGGCCTGCGTGTTGAGGATCACGTGATCGGCGGCCTCCAGCCAGCGCCGCTCCAGGCGCGGCACGATCGCGCGCCGCGCGCGCTCGGCCAGGCCGGACGGCGGGCCGTTCCCCGTCTCGTGGAGCGAGTAGGGGTCGCGCAGGTCGAGGACGAGCGGCACGCCGAGCTTCCGCTTCACGTACACGCCGACGGGGCAGGCCGAGTAGGGGCCGGCGCTCACCACCACGGCCCGCGCGCCGGTGCGGCGGGCGGCGGCGACCGCCGCCCGCGCCCCGTGCGGCGCGTGCGCGATCCAGCGATCCGTGAGCGCCTGGAACGGGCGGAGCCCCACGAGCGGCCGCGCGCGCGGCGGCCCCGCGAGCGGCGCCCGCGCGCGCAGGGCGCGGACCGCGGCCTCCGCGGCGAGGACCGCCGGATCCAGGTACTCGTCGACGACCTCGACCTCGGGCGGCAGCGCGGCGAGGAGCCCTTCATCGCGCGGATCCTCGGGGAAGGTCCCCGACAGGACGGCGGGACGGAAGCCGTGGCGCGGCAGGTGCCGCGCGAGCTTCACCCAGCGGAAGGCGCCCACGCTCGTCTGGGGCGCGAAGGCGGGCGAGATCACCAGGAACGGGCGCACGGTCGCGGGCTCCATCGCGCGGGTCAGGCGCCGCGGGGCCGCTGCGCGCCCTGCGCGAGCAGGTCCGCGTACAGCGCGAAGAGCGCGTCGAAGTGCTCGTCGCTGGCGGGCAGCCGCTCGCCCGCGGCGCGGGCCGCCGCGACGCGCTCGCCCCGGGGGCGCTGCAGCATCCGCTCGATCGCGGCGGCGACCTCGGCGGCCGAGGCGCGCGGCGGGTAGGCCTCGGCGGCGCCGGGGCTCACGAAATCCATCGCCGCGCCGGCCGCGGGGACGACCAGCGGCAGCCCCGAGCAGAGCGCCTCGCCCAGCACGAAGCCGAACGTCTCGGCGGCGCCCCCGTGGACGAACACGTCGGCGCTGGCGAGCAGCGCCGCGTAGGTGGCGCGGTCCTTCGCGAAGCCGAGGAAGCTCACCTGCGGCAGGCTGGCCGCGCGGCGCTCCAGGCGCGCCCTCTCGGGCCCGTCGCCGAGCACCGCCAGCGCCACCGGGCGCCGCGCCGCGAGCTCGCGCGCGGCGTCGATCACGAGGGCGACCCGCTTCTCGACGGCCAGCCGGCACGCGACGAGGAGCACCGCGGCCGAGGGCTCGTCAGCGAACCTGCCGAGCAGGCTCCGCCGCGTCGCGTCGTCCGCGCGGGAGGGGTCGAACGACTCGCGCCGCACGCCGAAGGTGACGCGGTGGACGCGCTCGCAGCCGTGCGCGCGGAGCTGCTCGGCGATGAACGTCCCGGGGGCGATCGTCGCGTCGAAGCGCCGCGACAGCGCCCGCGGCCAGGCGAACAGCGCGCCCTCCACGGCGCGCGCGACGGCGCGCGGGCGCACCCGGTCGAGCAGCGGCGCGGCGTACGTGCTGATCTGGTCGGAGTGGTACACGAACGTGCGGAGCGGGACCGAGCGCTCGGTCGCCGCGACGAGCGCGGCCGTGTACGGCGCGCTCGCCTGCAGCACGTCGGGCGCCTCGCGGCGGATGATCGCGCGCACCGCGCCGAGCCGCAGGAGCGCGTGGTAGGTCGGGTCGTACGGCATCGCCGGGCCGGCCACCCGCACGATGCGCCCCCGCTCGAGCTGCACGACCTCGTCGCGCGGCCCGGGCGCGACGACGACCACCTCGTGGCCGCGCCGGCTGCCCTGGCGCACGAGCTCCTCGAGGTACGACCGCACGCCGCCCCCGCGCGACGAGAAGAACTCCGCGACGTCGAGGATCTTCATGAGTGGCTGCTCCCTCTCCAGAGCAGGCCGCCCTTCCACATGCCCCGCAGCGCCCGGGTGCGGTTCATCACGTGGAGCAGCGCCGGGAGGAACAGGAGGGCGCTCGCCACGCACGCGATCTCGCCGCTCACCGCGACCCAGCCGAACGAGTTCAGCGCCTGGTTGTCGGCGAAGACGAGCGATCCGTAGCCGAGCACGGTCGTGTAGCTGCAGAGCGCCACCGGCCCGGCCGAGCGCTTCAGCGCGAGCGCCACGTCGCCGCCGAGCAGCCGCGCGCGGTCGAAGACGTTGAACGGGTACTCGGCGCCGATGCCGAACGTGATCGGGAGCGCGATGAAGTTCAGGAAGTTGATCTTCACGTCGAGCAGCGCCATCGCGACCGCCGTCCCGAGCACGCCGAGCACCAGGGACGACAGCACCGAGAGCGCGCCCATCAGGCTGCCGGTCGCGAGCACCACCACGAACGTGACGGCCAGGAACGACACCGCCGTCGCCAGCGGGCCGTCGCGCTCCATCGACCGGATCATCTCGGCGAAGACCGTCGGCCGGCTGGCCGTGACGACGTGCGTGCCGTCGGGGAGGACCACGTTGCCGGTCGTGTTCGCCATCCGGAGGAGGTTCTTGCCGTTCGAGAACGACACGTCGTTCTTGTACTTCACGTAGAACACCGTGCCCACGACGCCGTTGTTCTCCTCGAACCGGCGCCGGATCAGGTCGGGCAGGTCCTGGGGCGTGATCACGCGCAGCGTCTCCGGCGGCTTCATGAGCAGGACGCGCTCCTGCTCCTCCGGGGTCAACGCCCGCAGCACGCGCGGGGTGAGCCGGCTCCGGATCTGCTCCAGGATCTCGATCTTCCGGCGCTGCTCCTCGGGCGTGCCCGGGAGGGCGTCCGCGATGGTCGCGACGTCGGCCACGAGCTTGCCCTGCGGGTCCTTCGCGTCGTTCGCCAGGATCTGCGCCTTGATGGCCGGCACCTGCTCGGGGGTGTCCGCGAGCATCATCGCGCCCGCCACGTTCATCTTGCCGCCGAAGACCTCGGACGCCTTCACCGACCAGCTCCCCGCGCCCCGCTCCCGCGAGCTCTTCGAGCCGAGGCGCGCGAAGTTGTACTCCCACGGGTCCCTCACGTACGCGGGGAGCACCCACGCCGCGAGGACCAGGGTGATCGGCGCGATCGCGAGGATCACGCCCGGCCACCGCCGGGTCGCGCGCGCGAGCGTCCGCGCCCCGGGCCCGGCGGCGCCCTCCTCCGAGACGCGCGGCGCCGGATCGCGCAGCCAGCGCGGGAGCCGCGCCTGGACGCGCTCGATCGCGACGAGCGTCGCGGGCACGAGGGGCACGATGGAGGCCCACACCATGAGCATCCCGACGAAGCCGATCGTGCCGAACTGGCTGAAGCCGCGGAAGTGCGTGATCGTGAGCGATCCGTAGGCGATCGCCGCCACGCTGGCCCCGACGAGCTCGGCCCGGAACGCGTTGACGACCGCCTCGCGCCGCGCCTCGTCCGCCGCCATGCCGCGCGCGCGGAAGTCGCGGTACCGCGACAGGAGCACGATCGGGTAGTTGACCCCGTTGCCGACGATGATCGCCCCGAGGAACGCGCCGACCGTGTTGACGTAGCCGTACGTCGCCGTCGCGAACGCGTAGCCGGCGCTCGCGCCGAACGCCGTGGGCAGGGCGATCACGAGGATCGACCAGGGCGAGCGGTAGTAGGCGACCACGCCCACGAGGATCAGCACCAGCGCGATGACGGTGGCCCACACCGCCTCGCTGACGAGCGACTTCTGCTCGGCGATCGCGTTCGGGATGTCGCCCGCGTACCCGACCTGCATGGCCGGGTGGAACTTCGCGGGCTCGAGGCCGCCGACGAGCGCGGTCACCTGGTCGAGGAGCTGGGCCGCGCTGCGATCGCCCATCCCGGCGCTGCGCGAGACGATCCGGATCGCGACCATGCGCCCGTCGGGCGTGGAGAAGTAGCCGCTCGGGAACTCGTCGATCTTCTTCAGCCGCCGCTCGAGCTCCGCCCAGGTGTCGTCGAGCGACAGGCCCTTCTTGGCCGGCGCGCCCGCCGCCTGCCCCCCGCTCGCGCCGCCGCCCTCGCCGGTGTCCAGGTCGTCGATGAGGCCGCTCCTCAGCGCGAGCTCCAGCTCGATCGCCTCGTCCGCCTGCTCGAGCTCGCGGACGCCCGCGTAGAGCCACTTGTTCGCGTCGAAGAAGCGGCGCACGTCCTTCGTGCCGGTCTCCATGTAGCGGATGAGCGACGCCGGCCCGCACGCCTGCCGGCACGCGTCGTCGGCGCACGCCGCGAGGCAGGCCGCGCGCCGCCGCAGCGGCTCCTCGAGCTGCTCCGAGAGCGCGTCGATGAACCGCTCGTTGGCGGCGCGATCCGGCGACTCGGCGATCACGATGAGCTGCGCGCCGCCGTCGACGCGCCTGGCCTGGCGCTCGTAGGCCATGAACGCCGGGCTGTCGCTCGGCAGGAGCTCCCGGAGCTCCGTGCGCAGCTCGAGCCGCGACGCGTAACCCCAGAGCCCCGCCATGGCGGCGATCGCCAGGCCGATCACGAGCCAGGGACGGCGCCCGCTGAAGTCGACGAGCGCCCCGATCATCCTGAGAATCATGAGAAGAACACCTCGAGCCGGCGCCGGGGAGGCCCGGCGCGGGGCAGGTCTACCACGCGCGCGGCGCGCGGAACGACGGCGAGCGCTCCGCCTCGCGCAGAATCACGCGCCCATCACGCATCGCGCGCAATCACGCGCAATCACGTGCAGAACGACGGCTGGATCCCCTTCGGCCGCGGCGCCGCCGCCGGCCGCAGGTGGCCGAACGCGAAGAGGCCGCCGGTGACGCCGACCCAGGAGCGGAAGTGCCGGAAAGTCTCCAGCCACTGGAGCGCCTTCGGCCCGTCGACGAGCGGGCGGATGCCCGACTGCGCCGCGTGCTCGCGCGCGTTCACGAACGCGTTCGCGAGCATCCGCTGGACCACGTGCGGCGAGGAGCGCTCGCGCGCGCGCTGCGCGGCCGCGCTCCCGAGCCGCGCGGCGGCCTGCGGATCGCGCGCGAGCGCGAGCGCGGCGTTGCCGAACGCGGCGTTCGCCTTGTCCTCCGCGAGCGCGCCGCGGCCCGGATCGAGCAGCAGGCCGTTGTAGCCGCTCTGGATCTGCGAGCTCACGCCCATGCCATCGGCGAACGCGACGGTCGGGGAGCCGCACCAGAGCGCCTCGCTGAGCACGTTGCCGAACGTCTCGCTGAGCGACGCGTGCAGGAACGCGGTCGCGTGCCGGTAGTAGTCCGAGATGCGGCTGTACGGCACCTCGCCCGTCATGATCACGCGGCGGGCGACGCCGAGCTCCCGCGCCAGCGCCGCGTACGCCGCGCTGTCCGGCCCGTCGCCGACGAGCGTGAGCGTCGCCTGCGGGTGGTGCGGCGCGATGTGCTCGGCGAAGATGCGGATCAGCCGGTGCTGCGACTTCTCGCGGGTGTGGCGCCCGGCGCAGACGAAGCGCGGGCCGCGCGGGTCGAGCCCGCGCTCCTCGAGGAGCGGCGCGTACGGGTCGGGGCCGAGCTGGCGATCGAACACGTCCTCCGGCACCATCCGGGGGATGACGTGGATGGGCACCGCCACCCCCCGTTCGCGCCAGTAGTCGCGCAGGCCCTCGCTCAGCACGACGAGCCCGTCGCCCTGGTTGTACAGGTCCACGAAGAGGCGCTCCATCGGCGCGCGCAGCGTCTTGTGGAGCACGGTGTGGACCGCGCCGATCCGGGAGACGCGCTCCGGCAGGAGCACGTCGTACGCGGCCGCGAGGTGCGTCGTGTTCACGCAGAGCAGCGGGGTGCCGCGCATTTTGCGCAGCCAGATGCCGAACTCGACCAGGAGCGTCGTGGTCTGGGCGAAGCAGATGTCGAAATCCCACCGCATGGGGTCGAAGACCGCCGAATCCAGGGGAATGGGCAGGTGCACCCCCGGGTAGGTGCGCAGCGGCAAGCTCGGCAGGGCGACGGTGCCCGGCGGTATCTCGTCGGCCGTGGCGTCCGGATCCCGAGGTCCGATCAGTGTTGCCTGGTGACCACAGGTGTTGAGCGCGCGATACAGGGCCCGGGTCTGGAAGACGGCCCCGTTTGCGTAAGGAATGCGCGTGAAGTCGCTGAGGATGGCGACCTTGAGCGGCCGCCCGTTGGCTCCGGAGAGGGCAGCGAATGGATTTTCCGGAATAGCCGCTTGCGCCCTGGTGAAGGAATGCCCCCCCCGCGCCGGGCCCGTCGACGGGGTGTGGCGCACCGACGCGATCACCTCGTGCTGTGCGCGATCGCCGCGGTGGTCACCGAGCGGCCGTATTGCATCCATGGTCATCTTCGTTGCTCCTTCGAGAAGCGGCGCGAACCGTGATCGACGACCGATGCACGCGGCGCGACGGGCGGCGATATGACGTTCATGTCGCGTCAGCGACAGCCGCGTCGTTCAGCGCCCGTGGGCCCGGCCTGCTGCTCATCGCAGCAGCCATCCCTCGTTGGTCGATCAGCCTGTCAGCCCAGAATGGTTAGCAAACTCCGTGCCGTTAGCGTCACCCGGGCTGACGGCCAGGGTGCGAACGCGCCACCGCACCTAGTTGTGCGCGCGCGCCTCGTCCAGCGCGATGCGCATCGCCGCTGGCGCGCTCGGCAATGCGCGCTCCAGATCGACGCGCGCGAAGTCGCCGGCGCGGACGCGATCGAAGAAGCGCGCGACGGTGTCCCGCGACAGCGCCGCGAACGAGCTCGCGACCGCGACGCCGGCCCGCTCGGCGACGAGCGCGTTGAGCGTCTGCTCGTGGTGGCGCTCGTCGTGGAGCGCCAGCACCGGCTTGCCGGCGAGCACGCACTCGGCGAGGACGTTGCTGCCGGCGGTGGTCACGACCGCGGAGGCGAGCTCCAGGTGCGCGAGGAACGCGCCGGGATCGAACGGGCGCGCCAGCACGCCGGGCACGTCGAGGCCGGGGGCGCCGAACGCGATGACGCGCTGGCCGGCGCGCGCGACGCGCTCGAGCATGCCGCGCGCGTCGTACTCGCTGAAGTAGCAGACGACCGCGCCGGGCTCGGCGCTCTCGGCGGCGCCCTCGGGCGTGGGCCGGCGCTCCGGGCGCGCGACGATGGTGCCCGGCGTCCTCGGCTCGACTGGCAGGAAGTGAACGGCGACCGCGTGGCGCGCCCAGCTCGACGCCCAGGTCGTGCGGCGGCACGCGAGGACCCTGAGGCGCGGCAGCCCCTCGGGCAGGCGGCAGCGCGAGAAGACGAGATCGTGGCCGAGCGCGATCGCCGGGATCCCGAGCGCGCGCGCCGCGAGCAGCGAGGGCACGTCGCCGTCGCTCACGATGACGTCGGGCCGGAAGCCCCCCTGCTCGACGAGCTCCTTCGCGACGCGGCGCGGGACCTCGATCACGCCGCCGAGGCCTCGGCCGATCGGCCGCACGTGGCGGTGCTCCGGCAGCGCGCCGAGCATCTCCGCCGCCTGGCCGCCGCCGTAGATCCTGAGCTCGTGGCCGCCCTCGCGGAGCGCCCCCGCGATCGCGAGCGCGCGGCTCGCGTGCCCGCGCCCGCGCCCGTGGACGTAGTAGCCGATCTTCGCCACGGGCTCAGAGCTCGATCTGCGCGAGCGGGACGGCGCGGATCTCGCACGGGCGCCCCGCCACCATGACGCCGAAGCCGTCCAGCAGCCGGTTGTGGTGCGCGACGATGGCCGCCGCCGGGAGCGCCGGGCTGTCCGCGGTGCCGTGCGCGTCCGCGGCGAGCGTCACGCCGAAGCCGAGGGTCACCGCGCGCCGGCAGGTGGTGTCCACGCAGAACTCCGTCTTGCAGCCCGCGACGACGAGGTGGTCGACCCCGAGCCGCTCGAGGCGCGCGGCGAGGTCGGTCTCGAAGAACGCGTCGCAGGCGAGCTTGCGGACGCGCTCCTCGCCTTCCGCCGGCGCGATCGACGGGTGGATGTCCCACGCGGCGGAGCCCACCTCCCCCACCTCGTCGTCCTGCACGTGGACCACGGGCACGCCGCGGGCGCGGGCGCGCGAGAGGAGCGCTCGGAGGCTCGCGAGCAGGGCGCTCGCCCCCTGCACCGGGGCCTCCCCGTCGAGCACGCCATTCTGGACATCGATGATCACGAGCGCGCTTCGCTGCTTCATCCGTGCTTCCCCCTGCTCTTCCTGGCGCCCGGGCCGCCGACCGTCTTCTTCGATAGGCTCGATAGGCTCGATGGGCTCGGTTGGCTCGACTGGTTGAGCTGGTTCACCTGGCGGTGGCGAAAGCAGCTCACGAGGTGATCGTTGACCATCCCGGTCGCCTGCATGAGCGCATAGCAGATGGTCGAGCCGACGAACTTGAAGCCGCGACGCAGGAGATCCTTGCTGAGCGCGTCGGAGGTCGCCGTCTTCGCGGGGACCTCCGCGGGCGCGCGGAAGGCGTTTACAACAGGCGCCCCGCCGACGAAACCCCAGAGGTACGCGTCGAAGGTGCCGTGCTCGCGCTGCACCTCCAGGAAGCGCCGCGCGTTGTTGACGGTCGACTCGATCTTGAGCCGGTTGCGCACGATCCCAGGGTCCGCGAGGAGCTTCTCGACGCGCGCCGGCGTGAAGCGGGCGACGCGGGCCGGGTCGAAGCCAGCGAACGCCTCGCGGTACGCCGCGCGCTTGCGCAGCACGGTGAGCCAGCTGAGCCCCGCCTGCGCGCCCTCCAGGGTCAGCATCTCGAAGAGCGTCTGGTCATCGTGCAGCGGCACGCCCCACTGCTCGTCGTGATAGGCGATGTAGTCTGGATCCGAGGTCACCCACGCGCACCGCTCCGGCATCGGCCGCCACTGTAGCAGCCTCGGGTTCCTCGTCGCCGCTCGTCGCCGTTCATTGGCGCTCGTGCCGCTCGTGCCGCGCCGCGCCGCGCCGCGCGCGACGGCGGGCCGTGGTCGGGCCCTGCTCGGCGACGCGCGGCGCGCGCCCGCGCTCACCCGCCCCTCCGGGAAGCGACGTGCGCTTTGACTCCCCGCCAGCGCAGCGCTCCAATGCGGCCCGCGTACCCTGGGCCGCGCCGCACCATGACCGCCTCGAGCAGCCTTCATTCGACGGGATCCCAGGGGCTTCGCAGCGCCAACACGGCGGAGGAGCGCCGCTCGATGGCCCGCGGCCTGCCCACGGCGCTCGTGACCTGGCCCACGTTCGCGGCGCTCGACGTGTTCGTGGTCCTGGCCGTGTTTCCGAGCGCGTCCGTCACCCGGCTGCTGCTCTACCGGCTGCTCGGCGAGGTCATCCTGCTCTGGCTGTTCCTCCTCGCCCGGCGCGAGCAGACCTCGGCCGAGCTCCTCGACGCGGCGCACGTCTTCGCGGTCTGGAGCACGGGGGGGCTGATCTCGGTGATGGCCCTGGAGTTCGGGGATCTCACCTGGAACTACATGCACGGGCTCTCGATCGTGATGCTCGTCGACGCGACGATCCTGCCCACGCACTTCACGCGCTCGCTCCGGATGACGCTCCCGGTGGCGCTCAGCTTCCCGATCATCATGGGCGCGGGCGCGTCGCTCGACCCGGCGCTCGCGGCGCAGTGGTCGTCGCCGCGGTCGCTCGTGATCTTCACGTGCAACTACATCTTCGTGCTCGCCACCGCGATCCTCGTGTCCGCGGCGAGCCACGGCCTCTGGTCGGCGCGCCAGCAGGTCTACGAGGCCCGCAAGCTCGGCCGCTACCGGCTCGTGGCGCCGGTCGGCCGGGGCGGGCAGAACGAGGTGTGGCTCGCCTGGGACGAGTCGCTGCGGCGCGACGTGGCGCTGAAGCTGCTCCGCAGCGAGAGCAAATCGGAGGGCGACGTGCGCAGCTTCGAGCGCGAGGCGCGCGCGACGAGCCGGCTCACGTCGCCGCACACGATCCGGATCTTCGATTTCGGGGCGAGCAGCGACGGCATCTTCTACATCGCGATGGAGCACCTGGCCGGCGCCGATCTGGCCACCCTGGTGCGCGATCACGGCCCGATGCCCGCCGCCCGCGTCGTTCACTTCGCGCGGCAGGCCTGCCTCTCGCTCGCCGAGGCGCACGACGCGGGCGTCATCCACCGCGACATCAAGCCCCACAACCTCTACATCACGCGCGTCGGCGACGAGCAGGACGTGCTCAAGGTGCTCGACTTCGGGATCGCCAAGCAGGTGACCCTGGAGGGAGACGCGAGCATGACGGACGTCGGCGTGATCAAGGGGACGCCGACGTACATGTCCCCGGAGATGATCTCGGCGGGCACCGTCGACGCCCGCAGCGACATCTACTCGCTCGGGGTGACGCTCTATTACCTGCTGACGGGGGTGGCCCCCTTCGACGCCCGGAGCTTCGGCAAGCTCGTCTATTCCCACATGACGATGCCGCCGATCCCGCCCTCGCTGCGCGCGCCGTGGCCGCTCTCGTCGGAGCTGGAAGAGGTGGTGATGCGGTGCCTCGCCAAGAGGCCTGGCGACCGCTACCAGAGCGCGCGCGATCTGCTCGCCACGCTCGACGCGTGCGCGCCCACGCCGCCGTGGACGCCGGAGGACGCGAGGAGCTTCTGGGCGGCGCGCGCCGCGATGCCGCGCCCCGAGCCCCCGCCGCCCGACCCGGGCCCCACCGTGCGCCTGCGGCCGGACAAGGCCGCCTCGGCGGCCTGAGGCCGAGCCAGGGGCGCGCGACCCGCGAAGAAGGGCGCGCGCCGGTGGTGGCCCAATTTGCCTCGGAGTGATTCACATGAAGGCGGGAAGGCAGGAAGATTATTGATTTTCTCTTCCCGCCTTCCCGCCTTCATGTTCAAATCCGGCCACCGCCCGCGCGCCGGCGACGGGCGCGCGCCGCTTCAGGCCTGGCTCGCCCCGAGCTGCACGGCCTCGGGGAACCGCCGCGAGGCGGGCGCGGGCGCCCACCGACGCGACGAGGGAGGCGGCGCATCGAGCTGGAGCACAGGGCGCCTCTCCAGCGCCGGCACCGGCACCGGCACCGGCACGGAGACCGGGACAGGCAGGGGCCGCTCGCCCCGCGCCGCGAGGATCGAGTTGTAGAACGCGCGGGCGCTCTCGTCCCACCCGGAGCACCCGGCGAGCGCCGAGATCCGCTCCGGATCGTACGGCGCGTAGGCCGCGCGCGACATGGCCGCGCCCAGGGAGGGCAGGTCGCCTGGTGACACGAGCTCGCCGAGCTCGGGGCTGCACAGCACGTCGGGGATGCCGCCGACGTCGGTCGCGACGACGCGGCGCCCGGACGCGAGCGACTCGATGACGACGTTGGGCGTGCCCTCGTGATGGCTCGGCAGCACCAGCGCGTCGCACGCGGCGACCCAGCGCGCCACCTGGTCGTGCGGCAGCCGACCCGTCAAGTGGACGCGGCTGCCGAGCCGCTCCGCCGCCGCGCGGCAGGCCTGCTCGTCAGCGCCGCTCCCGACCAGCACGAGGTCGAGATCCGGGTGCGCCGGGGCGATCCGCTCGAACGCGGCGATCGCGTCGAGCGCCCCCTTGTCGCGGAGCAGGTGCCCCACGTAGAGCAGCAGCCGGCGCTCCGCGGAGCGGCCCAGGGCCGCGCGGGCCTCGCCGCGATCGCGCGGGCGGAACATGGCGCGATCGACGCCGTTCATCACCACGTCGATGCGGTCGCGCGGGACGCCGAGCGCGTGGACCCCGTCCGCGAGCTTCTTGCTCACGGCGACGACGCGCGTCGCCCGCCGGAGCCCCCACTCCAGCGCCGGCCGCACCGCCGGCTGCTGCGAGAGCACGTCGATGTCCGAGCCGTGCACCTTGACGACCGCGGGGACGCCGAGCAGCTCCGCGAGGCACACGGCGGCGAAGCCGTCCGGATAGGCGAACGAGCCGACGATGACGTCCGGCGCCGGATGCTTGCGCGCGAGCTCGACGAGCATCGAGGCCGCGTAGAGCGGGCCATTCAGGTAAGGAGCCACCTTGGGGAGATACAGGAATCGCGGGTGGCGCACCGGCAACCCCTCGATCACCTCCTCGCGAGGCGCCTCGGTCGACACTGACCACTTGGAGAACCTGGACGCGCCAGGAAACCAGGGAATGGTCGCGAAGACGTCGATATCGCAATAGCGCGACAGCGCGGCGAACTGCCGGCGGTTGAACGGCGCCTGGCCAGGGTTCATCGCGTTCGGGAAGATCTTGGTGATAAGCAGGACGCGCATTACCTCTGCTCCTCCGGACTCGCCCGCTTGGCTCGACAGGCCTTCTCCGATAAGGGGTGCGCGGCGATTGCCGCGCGGTCGGGCCACACCGAGCAGAGAGCATGCCACCGCGGAGAAGCTGGAATCGAAGCGAGAACAGGAGCAACCAGGCCAGATCGACGGCACGCGACAGGCCACCCTGCCCCATTCGAGGCAATTTGGCACAAACGGGAAGCGGACTCTGCGGGTGCGACCTTTCCGCAGACAGCGCTTTTGTACAACAAAGCGCCAATTTTACAACCCGACACTAAAGAGAAAGTTTCGCGACGAACGCATCGCCCTGGCCGGCGCCCGAGAGCAGCCCCTGGCCGAAGTTGATGCCGCCGTAGAAGCGGCCGGCGACGAGGACGCTCGCTCCTGAGTCCGCCGCGACGTCGAGGGCGACCTGAGTCTGGGAATCGCCGAACAACGAGCTGAACAGGTGATTGCCGGAGGGGCCGAGCTTGACCAGGTACACGTCGGTCTTGCCGCGGCTCGTCAGCGCGCCGCCGCCGAAGTCCGCGGCGCCGAAGAGCGGCCCCGCGAGCAGGACGTTGCCGTCCGCGTCGACCGCGGCGCTCGCGCGCGCGCCGGTCTCGAAGTCGGTGGCGAGCTGGTCCTCCTCGTCGCCGAAGCGCTGGCTCAGGAGGTGCGCGCCGTCGCCGGCGAGCCTGGCGACGAACAGGTCGCGCCCGCCAGCGCTCGCCATCGGCCCGCCGCCGAAGTCGATGGTCGACGCGAACGTGCCCGTGAGCACGACATCGCCCCTGGCCTTGTCGACCGCGACGTCGTGGGCCTCGTCGGCCTCGGCGCCGCCAAAGCGAGCGCTGAAGAGGTGGTCGCCCGAGGGACGGAGCCTGGCGAGGAAGATGTCGGAGAGCCCGGCGCTCTCGAGCGGCCCTCCGCCGAGGTCGACCGTGCCGGAGAAATGGCCCGCGACGAAGATCTCGCCGTCCGCGTCCGTCGCGACGGCGCTGGCGTAGTCGTCGCCCGCGCCGCCGGCGCGCTTCGCGAAGAGCGTGCTGCCGTCGTCCCGGCCGAGCGCCAGCACGAAGGCGTCGCGCATGCCCGCGCTCGCGAGCGCGCCGGTGCCGAAGTCGACGGTGCCGTTGTAGCCGCCCGCCACGATCACGGTGCCCGTCGGGTCGATGGCGATGCGGTCGCAGCGATCCTCGCCGGATCCGCCGAGGATCCTGCTCCAGATGTGCTCGCCGTCGCGGTCGAGCCTGGCGACGAACACGTCGTCTTTGCCGTGCGACGCGAGCTCGCCGCCGCCGAGATCGACGCTGCCGAAGGCGCGCCCCGCCACGACGATGTCGCCGCTCGTATCGACCTCGACCGCCATCGCGAACTGGTTGCCCTCGCCCGGGAACCGCTTGCTCCAGAGGTGCGTGCCGTACCTGTCGAATTTTGCCACGAACGCGTCGGCGCCCGTCCCCGTCGCAACGAGCGGGCCCCCGCCGAAGTCGACGGTGCCCTCGAGCTGGCCGGCCACGATGACGTTCCTCTCCTCGTCGACCGCCACGGACCGGGCGTACTGGCCGTTCGTGTCGCCGAAGCCGCGGCTCCACACGTCCTCGCAGACGGGCACGACGCCGTCGCAGTCCTCGTCGTCAGGCGTGTCGCACGCGTCGAACGAGGGCAGGACCTCCCCGGCGCAGGCGCTCCACGACGTGCCCTCGGCGTTGCAGGCGCGCGTGCCGGCCGCGCAGCGCCCGACCCCCTGCGTGCCCTCGGGGCCCGTGTAACAAGCCTCCTGCGCGCCGGGCGCGCACACGCACCCGGGACAGCCGCAGTCGGGGCCGCTGCACGTGGACGGCGTGAGCTCCGCGATCCAGGCGGCGACGCACGCGAGCTCCTCGGGCGTGTACGGCGCCGCGCCGAGCGGCATGCGCGCGCCGCACGAGGGGGAGTCCGTGAGCTTCGTGTAGAGCACGCTGTCCTCCGGGCGCTCGGGGTCGGCGAGCACGCCGGCGCAGCTCTGCGCAGGGCGGCCGGCGACGCGGGCGCCCACGCCGAGCGTGACGAGGTCGAGGGCGGCGGCGGGCTCGCCCGGCCCGTGGCAGCTCGCGCCGCCGCACCGCTCGGCGAACACCGCGGGGACGTCGGCGCACGCGGCGTCCGGCCCGCCGTCGTGCCGGATGAACCGCTCCTTGTCCTCGATCGTCCCCGGACACGCCGCGAGCAGCAGCGGCAACGCCGGCGCGACGACCGCGGCCGCCGTCCAGAGGTCGCGGCGGAGGCGGAGCGGGGCGCTCGCCGCGCGCCCTCCGCGAAGCTCAGTACCCATGATAGGCCACCCCCAGGTGAACGCCGAAGAGCTGGTCGAGCGCCCCGCCCGCGATGAACGCGTCCTCGGGCTCGGAGTCGAAGTCATAGAAGAACCGCGTGTAGGAAGCGCCGGCGCGCGCCTCGAGCCCCGGCGCGAACGGGACGGCGAGGGCGAGGCGGAGGTCGACGCCTCCGGCGCTCGGCTCGCGGAAGTGCGACGCGAGCGCGCCCATGGAGAGCGGCGCCTGGTAGCCCGCCCCCGCCTCGAGCGCGACCGGGCCGACAGGGAAACGGCCGTCGGCGCCCAGACGCAACGTGACGTAAGACACCGAGGCCGCGTCGCGCGACGGGTCGCCCGTCGGCTCGACATCGAAGTCGATCCAGCAGAGTCCGCCGGTCGCGAACAGGACCGGCCCGGCCTGCCCCGCTGGCCGGAAACGGCCCCTGAGGCCGGCGTGGAGGCGGCTCCAGGACGTCGATACGCTCGCTCCCCCGGCGCCCTCCGAGTCGAGGCCGACGGCGCGCGCGTACGAGAGCGCGACGCCGAGGTCGCGGAGCACCGGCAGCGCGCTGCGCGCGAGCGGGTAGAGCTCGCCGCGAACGGACGGCATGGGCACGCCGAGCGCCTCGTAGGTGCGGAGGTTCTCGGAGAGCAGATCGGTATAGGACAGCGTGCGACCCGCGATCTCGAGATCGACTCCCGCGCTGAAGAGCTCGGTGCCTACCAGCGGTGGGCGGCCGTCGCCCTCCTCGAGACTCGCGCGATCGTCGCGGGGCGGCGGGGCGCTCTCGGCGCTCTCGGCGCTCGGCGCCGCGAGCACGGCGAGCGCCGCGCCGAGCAGCGCGGCCGGTGAGCGGCGCCGGGCGCGGCGTCGAGATACAGCAGCGGAGAAAGAACAGGCGAGCGTTCGCCTTTGCATTGGGCGCGAGCATAGTCGCTCTGGACGCCCAGGGTCGAGCGCCGCCTTCGACGACCGGAGTCCGCGTTCACCGGAGCACGCGGTGAGACCCGGGCGCACGCGAAGATCACATCGGCCCCGAGCTCCCACTTGATTCACCCTCTGCTCGCGCGGCGCCTATCGCGGAGCAGCGGACTGCAATAGGCTCCCTCGAAGATGGCGAGGGGGCGCGCATCACGCGCCGCGCGCTGCACGAAGGGGGACGACCCACCCGCCCTCGGCCCCCGCGCGCACTCGCTGACGAGGCATCATGGCTGAACCACGAGCTCTCCGCTGGCCCATCGGCCTGCTCCTCCTCGCGTCCTGTACAGGCCAGTACGGCGATCTGCCCGCGCACGACGACGACGGCGAGGCGACGGGCCCGCTGTGCACCACGATCGATCCCGGCGAGTCACCCCTCCGCCGGATGACACGCGTGGAGTACGACAACACGATCTTCGACCTCCTCGGAGACGACAGCCGACCTGCGCAGGGCTTCGTGCCGGAAGAGGAGTCGCTCGGCTTCAACAACCAGGCAGCGGCGCTCGTGGTGAGCCCGCTGCTCGCCGAGCAGTACTTGACCGCGGCCGAGGCCGTCGCCGCGCGCGCGGCGGGCAAGCTGCTCGGCGAGCTGCCCGCGTGCCGCGAGGCCGCGGCGGGCGCGGCCTGCCGCGGCGAGGCCGCGGAGCTCATCGCCTCGCTCGGCAAGCGGGCGTTCCGCCGGCCCCTCGCCGAGGACGAGGTCGAGGACTTCGTCGCGCTCTTCCAGCGCGGGCTCGCCCTCGGGGACGCGCCGGACGACGCGTCGACCGGCCTCGAGCTCGCGCTCCAGGCGATGCTCCAGTCGCCCCACTTCCTCTACCGCGTCGAGCTCGGCATGCCCGATCCGGTGGAGGCCGACGTCGTGCCGCTCAGCTCGTACGAGGTGGCCTCGCGGCTCTCGTACCTGCTCTGGGGCACGATGCCCGACGACGCGCTCTTCGCCGCCGCCGAGCAGGGGGCGCTCGGCACCGCCGCGGAGATCGAGGCGCAGGCGCGGCGCATGCTGGAGGACCCGCGGGCGCGCGAGGCCGTGAAGAACTTCCACCGCCAGTGGCTCGGGCTCGCGAAGATCGACGAGGTCGCCGCGGGCGGGAAGGATCTGGAGCTCTACCCCGAGTACCGCGACGAGCTCCTCGGCCTGTTCCAGGCCGAGACCGAGGCGTTCCTGGACCACGCGATCTTCGAGCAAGACGCGAGCGTGAGCACGCTGTTCACGGCGCCCTACTCGATGATGAACCGGGAGCTCGCCGAGTTCTACGGCATCAAGGACGGCCCGCGGGGCGAGGCGTTCGAGGAGGTCGCGCTCGATCCGTCGCAGCGCGCCGGCTTCGTGACGCACGCCGGGCTGCTCTCGCTCTACGCGAAGCCGAACCGGTCCTCGCCGGTCCACCGCGGCCGGTTCGTGCGCCAGAGCCTGCTCTGCCAGATCCCGCCGCCGCCGCCGGACGTGGTCCCGGAGCCGCCCACGGTCGACCCGACGAAGACGACCCGCGAGCAGTTCTCGCAGCACGTCTCGGATCCGGGCTGCAAGAGCTGCCACGCGCTGCTCGACCCGATCGGCTTCGGCTTCGAGCACTACGACGCGCTCGGGCGCTGGCGCGACGCCGAGAACGGCATCCCGATCGACGCGAGCGGCGAGCTGACGCAGACCGACATCGACGGGCCGTTCGACGGGGCGGTCGAGCTCGCGCACCGGCTCGCGGAGAGCGAGCAGGTGCGCGCGTGCGTGGTGAAGCAGTGGTTCCGCTTCGGCCACGGCCGCGCCGAGCAGAGCGCGGACAGCTGCAGCATCTCGCAGGCGACGCAGGCGTTCGAGGCGTCCGGGTACAACATCAAGGCGCTGCTCGTGGCGCTCACCCAGACCGACGCGTTCCGCTACCGGCGCTTGATCAACGTAGGAAGCAACGCAGGAGCCGCCGCAGACGGCGCAGAAGGAGAGCCGTGATGAAGCCGTTTCGACTCAGCCGCCGCGCCGTGCTCCGCGGCCTCGGCGGCGCGGCGCTCGCGCTGCCGTTCCTCGAGGCGATGGGCTGCTCGAAGCGGCTCGCCCCCGCGTCGGAGCAGACGGGGCGGGCCGCGTTCGGGGCCGAGTTCCCGAAGCGCTTCGTCGTCCTCTACACGCCGAACGGCACCGTGCCGCCGGACTTCTGGCCGTCGTCCTCGCGGCTCCAGAACGGCGAGGAGCTGTCGCCGATCCTGGCGCCGCTCAAGGACCACAACGAGGACCTGCTCGTCCTCGGCAACGTGAGCGCGCTGTCGGCGCTGGTGGGGCCGGGCGACGCGCACCAGAAGGGCACCGGCCAGTGCCTGACCGGGCGGCCGATGCAGGAGGGCGATTTCCCCGGCGACGCCGGGCTGTCGTGCGGGTGGGCCGACGGCATCTCGGTCGACCAGGAGATCGCGAACCACATCGGCACGAGGACCAAGTTCCTGTCGCTGGAGCTCGGCGTCCTCGTCTACGGGGCGACCGTGGGCGCGCGCATCTCGTACCGCGGCCCGGCGCAGCCGCTGCCGCCAGAGAACAGCCCGTATGCCGCGTTCGACCGCCTCTTCTCCGACTTCTCCGTCGCGCCGGAGGCGACGACGCGGAAGACGGAGCAGCGCCGGGCGGTGCTCGACAAGGTGGCCGCCGACTACAAGCGGCTGCAGAGGCGCCTCGGCGCCGCGGATCAGGAGAAGCTCGCGGGGCACCTCGCGTCGGTGGAGGACATCGCGTCGCGCCTCGACCGCGGCGTGGCGCCGACGTCCGCGGCGTGCGCGGAGCCGGCGCTGACGCCGGACATCGACCCGGACAAGGTCGCCAACATGCCCGAGGTCACGCGGCTCCAGCTGGATCTCATGGCGATGGCCCTCGCCTGCGATCTGACGCGGGTCGCGACCCTCCAGTTCACGAACTCGGCGACGACCAAGGTGCTGAGCTTCCTCGGCCCGGACATCACCGAGGGCCACCACCCGCTGGCGCACAACGGCTATGCGGACCCGGCGAACCGCGAGCGGCTCATGAAGATCAGCCGCTTCTACGCCGAGCAGGTCGCGTACCTGATCGCGAAGCTGAAGAGCATGCCGGAGGGGAACGGCTCGGTCTTCGACAACACGGTGATCTTCTGGACGAACGAGCACGCCGACGGCAACCACCTGCGCCAGAACATCCCCTATGTCCTCGCGGGCAGCGCGGGCGGCCACTTCAAGACGGGCCGCTACGTCGCCCAGCAGAAGCAGGTCGGGCACAACAACCTGCTCGTGTCGCTGCTCCAGTCGATGGGCGTCGATACGGAGTCGTTCGGAGACCCTGAGTACTGCACCGGGCCGCTGACAGGGCTGACGAGCTGACATCCGCGTTGTGGACGGGACACCCCCCGTGAGACGCTCGAGAGCGCCATGGCCAAGGTCACCGCCCTTCACATGGACACGATCACGGAGAAGTCGGGTCACCAGATGACCGGCATGGCCGTCAGCGTGTGCCTGACGCCCGCGGCGCCGAGCCCGTTGCCGATCCCGTACCCGACGATGGGCTCCGTGGCCGAGGGGATCATCGATCCATGCATGCGGACCAAGATCGAAGGGGCGAAGATCCTCACGGTCGGCGGCTGCATGAAGGCATGTCACGGCAACGAGCTCGAGCTGCCGGGGCCCCTGGTCGTGACCCTGGAGCGAAGCTACTCGACCGCGGCGGTGCGGCACCGCTGCGGCCTGGGGTGGGGGTGGTCCCACGGTCTCGCCTGGAGCGCCCGTCGCCGCGGCGATGAGCTCGATCTCACCGCGCCGGGCGGTCGCACCCAGGACCGTGGCCCAGCCCGCAGGGGGGCCGCGGGCGTCGGCGCAGATCGGCGCGGAGCGAGGAGCGAGACGAGCCCGTGCGTTTCATCAATCCCTATCCTTACGGCCATCCCCCCCGGAACGAGGACCTCCAGCGCGCGCTGGCGGCGGCGTCCCGCGGCCAGGTGGTCGATGGCGACGATCGCGTCCTCGCCGAGCTCGGCCGGGCGGCGCTGAAGGCCCTCGGAGGGGCGCTCATGATCCGCGAGGACAGGCCTTATTTCGACGAGCGCGGCCGCGCGCCGCACGGGCTGCCGCAACTCGGGATCGTGCTCGCGGCGGAGGGCGGGCCGGTAGGCCGGGTGGACCTCTATCCGGAGAACCGTTCGATCTACTGGCGGGGCCTCGACTGGAAGCAATGGCGCGGCTGGGCCGAGCTGCGCGTTCCGCGCGCGCTGCTCGAGTGGCTCGCCGCGCACGGCGTACCGGAGCCGCTCGAGGACGTGACGCGCTGGAGCAGCGAGGAAGGCGAGCGCGCGCGGCGCGAATGGCGCAAGGCGATCCCACCGAACCTCAAGGGGCCCTGGTGCGCTCCGCTCGATCGCCTCCTGGACCCTTGGCACGTCATGGAGGCGGCGGCGTGGATCCGTCAGGCCGGCGCGGACATGCGCAAGGCCAGAGGGCTCCTGGAATGGTACGGCGCGGGGTCGGGCCCGTTCGCGCGCCGGCCCGATCACGAGTTCCTCCCGCGGCTCCTGCTCGGCCGCTTCGACGGCGAGGATCTCCAGCGCGCGCTCCAGTCCGGGGCGAGCGACCGGGTGCTCGCGGGCGCCGGGCGCCATCTCCTGGACGTCGGGCCGCTCTCCCCCGCCGCCCGCGCCCGGCTCGATCCGCTCGACGCGAAGCTCCGCGAGGCGATCATCGACGCGGTACGGCGGCTCGCGTCCGGCGAGGACGCGGATCTGCTCCGCGAGCGGCTCTTCCCGGCGCCGTTCGTCCCGCCGCAGCACACCGCGCTGGTCGGCGGCTCGAGCACGCTCCACCTGCGCCGCCCGGTGGCCGCCGGCGACGCGGTGTACGCGGTGGATTTCCAGGAGATCGTGCGCCTCGAAGGCGGCGCGCGCGCCGTCCTCGGCAAGCTCCTCGGCGACGCCGTCCTTGCGGTCCGGGGCAGCCGGTTGCTCGTGGGCAAGGGCGGCGGCGTGCAGGAGCTCGACGCGCGGGGGAACGTCGTGGCCGTGCACCCCGCCGCGACCCCCGAGCAGGCGGCCGCGGCGCGCGCGATCACCGCGGCCTGGTCCGCGCCGGCCGCGGCGCCGGCCCTGGGCGAGCCGCTCGGCCCCACGCTCGAGGAGCGCGAGGCGTTCGAGGCGCTCGCGCACCTCGGGCTCGGCGCGCCGCCGTCGGCGCGCGCCGTGGGGCGCGATCACCTGGAGGCAGGCGGGCGCGCGCTCGTCCGCCGCGGCGAGGCGGGCGCGCCTCCCCGGCGGATCGCGCTGCCCGGGCGCGCCGTGCTGCACGCCTTCTCGGCGTCGCACCTCGCGCTCGCGCTCGACGCCGGCGACGCCTGCCAGATCGCGTGGGTGGACGAGGGGAGCGACGCGCTGCACCTGTCGCCGCCGCTCCGGATCGCCCCGCGCGCGCTGCGCTTCCTGCTCGCCACGGGCGATGCCGCGCTGCTCGGCGTCGACCTCGGCGCCGGCGAGGTCGTGCTGCGCGTCGGTATCGGGCGCGCCGGCGACGGGCGACCCTGAGCGCCTGCGTACCGCAAATGTGCCCCTGGCTGACGAGGCGCCAGGCGGCCGAGAGCGCGCTCGCATACGCCGCCTCGGAGTTCGGATGCGCGGCTCTAGGCGGCGGCGGGTGCGCTAACATACTCTATTTCCACTTTCGCCATGACAGTACACCGCAGCCTAGTTGTCCTGTTCGCCGCGCCTGCGCTCCTCGCTTCACTGCAGCCGCTCGCCGGGTGCGCCGCGCCCGATCCTCCGCCGGACGAGGCGCTGCGCAGCGCTTTCCCTGACCAGGCCGCGGCCGTGCTGAGCGTCGGCCCGGGGTTCCTCCGCAGCGGCGGCGGGCTCGAGCGGGCCGCCGCGCGGCGGCGCGGCGGCGTGGTGGCGCGGCTGCCGAGCGACGGGAGCCGCGAGATCCTCTTCGCGCTCGACGGGGGCGAGGCGCTCCGGGTTCGCGAGGTGGGGGCCGAAGGCGAGGCGATGCTCGCCGATCGCGCGGTGATCTACCGGCGCGCGGGCGGGTCGTCGTTCTGGACCGCGACGCCGGCGGGCGTCGAGGAGTGGCTGCTGCTCGACGCGGCGGCGGTGCAGCGCGAGGCACCCGTGGCGGCATGGGAGGTCCAGGGCGGCGCGCTGGCGGAGCGGGACGGGGCGATCGAGATCGCCGACGTGGCAGGGGCGGTGCGGCTCCGCGTGACGGCGCCGGCGGCGTACGGGGCGGGCGGCCGCGAGGTCGGCGCGCGGCTCGCGGCGCGCGGGGCGCGGATCGAGCTGTTCGTCGATGCGGAGGGCGAGCAGGTGCTCGTCGACCCGGAGTGGCAGTCGCCGCCACCGCCGGCGATGGGGGCCCGCCGCAGCCGCCACGCGGCGGCGCTGCTGGGAAGGCGCGTGCTCGTCACGGGAGGAACCGACGTCTACGGCGTCAGGCTCGACAGCACGGAGCTCTACGATCCCGCGGAGAACGCGTGGTCTACCCCTCCCGCGACAGGCGACATGCAGCGGGCGCGCACCGACCACGCCGCGATCGCGCTCGACGAGGACCGCGTCCTCGTGGTCGGCGGGGACAACGACGGGGCGCGCGCCACGTACGAGGTGTACGACACGCGCACGATGAGCTGGGTCGTCGAGGGCACGCTCCCCCTGATCCACCCCCTCGGGGAGGAGCGGCCGGCCCACCTCTACCGCCACACCCTGACCAGGCTCGGGGAGGAATCAGGCGATGTGCTGATCGTCGGCGGTGGGGCCGATCGCGACGACGTCGCGGTCTACGACTCAGTCTTCCGCTACGACCCGAGCACCGGCGAGCTCGTGGCGGCGGCGCCCCTCGAGGAGCCGCGCACGCTGCACACCGCCACGCTGCTCGCGACGGGGGAGGTCCTCGTCGTGGGCGGCTATCGCGGGGACGGGCTGCGGACCACCGAGCTTTACAATCCGGCGCGCGACACGTGGACCCGGGGGCCGTCGATGAGGGCGGGATCCGAGCGGTACCTGCACACGGCAACGCTGCTCCCGGACGGGCGCGTCCTCGTGGTCGGATATTCCGATGTGACGGAAATCTACGATCCATCCACCAACAGCTTTTCGCTCGGCCGCTCGATGACCACGCACGGATCTCGTCACGCGCACACGGCGACGCGGCTCCCGAACGGCTGCGTGTTCATCGCGGGTGGGCGGCCCGACGGCGAATCGTTCACCGCGGATGCAGAGCTCTACAACCCGTACGACAAGCAATGGATCACGGTACCGGAGCTCAGCGCGCCCCGCGCGTTTCACGAGGCGACGTACATCGCCGAGGACGGGTCGGTGCTGATCACAGGTGGAGAGTACCAGAGCGTGGAGTATCAGACCGTGGAGCGGTTCACCCTGGGCCGGCCGGGCGATCCGTGCGCGGATCGGTGCGAGTGCCAGAGCGGGTTCTGTGCCGACGGCGTCTGCTGCGACACGGCCTGTGATCTCGGCGCCTGCGACGCGTGCTCCGTGGCGGCCGGCGCGAGCGCCGACGGCACCTGCTCGCTCCTCACCGGCACTGCCTGCAATGATGAGAATCCCTGCACGATCGGCGACACCTGCGTCGGGGGGAGCTGCGTCGCGACGGACGACGACGACGCGCCCTGCGATGACGAGAATGCCTGCACCACGGATGACATCTGCCGGGGAGGGACATGCGCCGGCGAGGCGATCACCTGCGCCGCGACGGACGAGTGCCACGAGGACGGCACCTGCGATCCGGAGACCGGCAGGTGCGTGCCGCCGAGCAAGGCGGACGACGTGCCGTGCGAGGACGGCGGGGTGTGCAAAGCCGGAGGTTGCGTCCACCGATCCCAGGTCTCGTCGTCGTCGCAGGGCGGCGCGGGCGGGGGGGAGGCCGCGGGCCCCGCGGAGGACGCGGGCGGCGGGGGCTCAGGCCCGGAGACCGACGACGAGCGAGGCTGTGGCTGCAGGGCGGCCGGCGCGGCGGCGCCAGGCGGCAGCGCGGCCGCCGCGCTGCTCATGGCGGCGGCGGCTTGGCGAGCCTCACGACGGCGCCATCGGCGTTGCCCGTCGACCCCACCACGGGCGACCCCTCGTTGATCCAGTAGAGCGCGTCCGCGTCGACCACGATCGCCCCCGGGTTGAGCTGCCCCGTGGCGAGCGTGCACGCGCCGTCGCGGCACGGGCTGTCGGGAAGAGCGTCGCGGGGCAGCATGTTCACCGTGCCCTCGATACGGTTGGTCCAGTACACCCGGTGCTCGTCGAGCGCGATCCCGTACGGGCCAGGCCTGGCGAGGTCCCGGAAGATCACGTCGCGCGCTCCGCCGTCGAGCGGGGCCCGCACGACCTCGCCCTCGAGGTTCACCCAGAACACCTCCTTCGGGTTCTCCGCGTCGAGCGCGATCCCGTACGGCTTCCGCTCGCCCACGCTCACGGAGCGAACCGAGCGGCCCTTCGCGCACCGGACCGAGCCCGCCGCGGCCTCGTTCTCGGCGCTGTCCGGGCCGACATCGGTCCAGCAAACGACGTTGTTTGCCGCGACGATGCGGTAGGCGCGGTCGGCGTCGACGAGCTCTGTAGGCGTCGCCCCACGCTGCGCGTCCAGCATGTCCAGCTCCGCGAAGCCCACGCGACCGGGCGCACCGTGCTCGGAGAGCTGCGTCCAGACCAGGACATCGCCGTTCGTCGCGAGCGCCTCCAGGCTGCCCGAAGGGTCGAGCTGCGCCAGCCGCTGCGCGTCCAGCAGGGGTTCAGCCTTGCCGCCGGGGACCCATCGCATCAGCGCCGTCGCGGTCGCGCCGACGACCCCGCGGTTCGTCCAGAAGACCTCGCCGTTGTCTCCGAGCGCGAGGTGGCGCGGCAGCGCCTGCGCCGGCGCGAGCGTCGCCGGCGCGCCCCCCGCGCCCGCGACGCGCTTCACGGCGCCGTCGACGTTGGGCTCGCCCACATCGCGCAGCGTGCCCTGCTCGGTCCAGAACACGCCGCCCTGGCTCACCGCGAGCGAGCCCGGGCTCCGCTGCCGCGCGGCCAGGACGACTGGCCGGCGCTCGTCCGCAGGGCAGAGCGGGTCGCCGATCTGCTTCGGGGGGCACGCCGGCGTGACCGGAGCGACGACCACGCCGAGCCGGGCCAGCCGCCCGGACGAGCAGAGCGCCCTCGGGAGCGCTATCCGCCCGTCGTCGCGCCTGCGCCAACCGAGCTCGCTCTCCGCGTCGAGCGGCACGAAGCAGCCCGCAGCGCCGCAGCCCCCGTCTCCCTCGGTCGCGATCGCGACGTTCACGTCGCCTTCGCGCGCCGCGATGGTGCAGTCCTCCTCATCGATCCCGCCGGCCTCGACCGGAGGCACGCCCGCGAAGCAGGTCGCGGCGTCGAAGCAGGCGCGGTGCAGGACGTCCCGCTCCACGTAATCGGGCAGGCTCGCCGAGCTCACGCGGCGCTCCCCGCACGCGCCGGCGGCGCACGCGGGGTCGTCGGGACACGCGCCCGGACGGCCGGCATCGCGCGCCTCGCCCTGGTCCTGCGATTCCGCGCTGCACAGGAAGTGCAGCGGCACCCAGAGCGTCGCCACGCGGCCCTCGGGGACGGTCGTGAGCACCGTGTGCGTCACGCGGGTCCAGTCGCCCAGCATCGCCCGCACGCGGATGCTGATCTCACGGCTCGGGTCCTCGGAGACCGTGAGCCCCTGTGTCGCGGGGAGCTGGAACTCGCCGGGACCGAGCGGAAAGGGCGTGCTGGGAATGACGATGTTGCCGCCGGAGAGGACCTGGAGCTCGATGCGGTCGAGATCCTTGGGCACGGCCATGTCCGTCTGGATGGCCACCATGAGCTCCCCCGTGACAGGCGCCGAGCACCCTGCCGAGGCGATCGCGAGCGCCGCCATCGACCCGAAGGACGACCCGAGGGAGCGCCTCACCAGCGGCCTCCGAACCCGGTGGGGCGCGTCTCCCCGAGGGTGCCCTTGATCGGCGGCTCCGGCCCGGGCCGGAACAGCAGGCCGCCGGCCACGACCAGCGCCGTGACGACCAGCGCGGAGCCGCCGACCCACGCCCACACCGGCACGCCGGCCCGCTCGACCGGCTTCAGGCCGACGTGGACGCTGCTCAGCGCCTCGTCCTGGATCAGGATCTCCGACGCATACGGCACCATCCCCGGCGCCGTCACCCGCAGCACGTGGCGACCGCTCGGCACGGCGCCGTCCCACCGCCCCTGGCCGAGGACCTTGCCGTCGAGCGTGATGCTGTCGCCCGTCGACGCGAGCACCGAGAGCCTGCCGGCGTGGACCTGCGGCAAGAGCCGCACCTCGACGCGCAGCTCCTTTCCCGCGGCCACGGTCTCCACGACGACATGCTCCTTGAAGCCCGGCTTGAAGACACGGATACGCCTCGTGCCGGAATCGACGATCACCTTGCCCGAGAGCGGCGTCTGTCCGACGGGCTCGCCGTCGATCGCCACCTCCGCGCCGCGCTCGCTCACCGCGAAGTCCAGGTGGCCGACAAGGCCCCTGGCGTTCCGCTCGAGGTCGGCGATCTGCGCCCAGTCGTCCGGGAGCAGGACGCCGCGATCCTCCCGCCTCAGCTCCTCCACCAGGGCGAGCAGCCGGCTATACCGGTGCATCCTCGACGTGCAGACAACCATGTTCCAGAGGAGGCGCGCGTCCTTCGAGCTCTCGTAAGCGTGCTGGAACTTGATGAACGCGTTGGCGAAGTCGCCATTGCCAAAGAGGCTCTTGCCGAGCTCGTAATCGGCCCTCGCCGTGCCGGTGAGCGTCTCGGCGAGCGACGCCGGAGGCGCCTGGACGGGCGGCGTGGGCTGGCTCGGCGCGGAGGCCGGCGGCGTGGGCTGGCTCGGCGCGGCGGGCTGCGCAGCGGCGCCGGCGGCCGTGGTCAGCGCCGAGAGGGCGACCGAGGACGCCAGCCTACGTGAACGCATCGATGCCTCGTCCGTGATCCGGTCAAGAGAGGTGCAGTCGGTCGGAGACCGGTGATCCCTATCTCATTTGAGCTGGATCTCGAAGGGATTCCGGGCCTCGGACGACGACGGCCCCCTCGCGGGCGCCGGATCGGCGCTCGGCGCGCTCGAGGCCGCAGGCGCACGCCGGCGCTGCTGCGGCGGCGGCGCGAGGCGCGCCGCCTCGCCGGTCGGCGCGTGGTCCGGGGAGACCGATGGCAGCGGCGCGGCCACCTCGACCACCGGCCGTGGCTCCTGCGCGATAGGCGGGTCTGCCTCGCCCCCTGCCCTTCCCTGCCCCGCGCGCCGGGCGTCCGCGTCGTCCTGCGGCGCCGGCGCCGGCGGGACCACCGCGGCGGCGTGCAGCGCCGGGCGCTCCTCCGGCGCGCCGTCGCGCAGCGCGACCGCGCCCCAGATCGCGAGCGCCAGCGCGGCCGTCGCGGCCGCTCCGATCGCCACGCGGAGGGTCGTCCTGCGGGACGTCGCCTGCGCGGGCGTCCGCGCGAGCCCCCGCGTCGTGGGCAGGAGGCTCACCGTCGGCGCCGACGTGGCGCTCGGGCTGCTGTCCGGCCCGGGCCTCGGCGCCGGCACGGAGGCGCTGGTGGGCCGGGACGGCGTCGCGGGCGGCGCGTTGAGGATGCGCGCGGCGCGCTCCGCGCGCTCCTGCCCGCCCGCCGGCGCGAAGGGCGCCAGCGCGAGCGCCAGGTCGGCGACGGTCTGCGGCCGCCGGGCTGGGTCCTTCTGGAGGCAGTGGAGGATCACGCCCTCCAGCTCGAGGGGCAGGTCGCTCCGGAGCGCGCTGGGCGGGACCGGCTCCGCGCTCGCGACCTGCAGCACGAGCTCGGCGAGCGCCGGCGCCTCGAACGGCGGCCGCCCGACGAGCACGCGGTAGAGGATCGCGCCGAGCGCCCAGATGTCGGAGCGGGCGTCGACGGAGCGCGACGAACGCATCTGCTCCGGCGGCATGTAGATGGGCGAGCCGAGCACCTCGCGCGTCTGCGTCAGCGACGCGCCGCCGCCCTCACCGCCGCTCGGCATCTCCTTCGAGATGCCGAAGTCGAGCACCTTGATGAGCTTCGCCCCGCCGGGCGCCGTCGTGAGGAAGAGGTTCGCCGGCTTGAGATCGCGGTGCACGATGCCCGCGACGTGCGCCTCGGCCATCGCCACGCACGCCTGCAGCACGTAATCGGCCGCCTCCGCGACGTCGAGCTGGCCGCGCGCGCGGACCACGTCGGACAGATCTTCGCCCTCCAGGAACTCCATCACGATGTACGGGACGCCCGACTCGAGCTCGCCGACGTCGAGCACCCGCACGACGTGCTCGCCCTTGAGGCGCGCCGCCGCGCGCGCCTCGCGGAGAAACCGCTGCACGAGCGCCGGGCTGTCGTCGCTGAGGAGGAGCTTGATCGCGACCCGCTGCGGGAGGAACAGGTGGCTGGCCGCGACCACCATCCCCATGCCGCCCCGGCCCACGACGCGATCGACCCGGTACTTGCCGGCGATCACCTCTCCTTCGACGACGGGTGCGTTCATGAGAGCTCCGCGCAGCGCGCTCCGGCATGCGGCAGTGGCGACCAGGACGTGCTGTGGTCGATGGTAGCACACACGCGCGCCGCACAGTGAAGCCGCGGCCACGCCCGCGGGTCCTGCGCAGGCCATCATCATCATCATCAGCCATCCCGCGCGGGCGCTGTCGACCACCCCGCGCGGGCGCCGTCAACCACCCCGCGCCGGCGCTGTCGACGTCGGTCGACGCAGAGGGACGGCGCACAACGCCGGTCAACGTCGGTCGACGCAGAGGGCGCGGGAGCTCATCGTCCGCCCATAGAAGAAATTCACAGTAGCAGCGCACGACGCCGCCTCGCGGCCGGCCGCAGGAATTTCTATCGGTGGGGGCGGCTGCCGGGGCGCGTGGAGGGCCGCGTCCGCCATCCCGCGCGGGCGCGCAGGCCGACAGGCGCTCGCCGGCTACACAACCGCCGCAGGCGGGCGGTACGATGCGACCGATGATGCGCTCACCTCACCGACTCTCGATGGCGGCCGGCTCGCTGGCGCTGCTGGTTCAAGCCGCGTGCGGCGCCGCTGTGGTCGTGGACGGCGGCGGGGGCGGAGCCGGCGGCGCGGGCGGCGCGAGCGAGCCGGGCTCGACGACGACGTGGGCCGACCCCTCGGTGTCGACGTCGGTCGGCCCCACGCCGACGACCCCCGGCGACCCCGCGACGACGACCTCCGGCGGCCCCACGCCGGGCCCGAGCGCGATCGTCTATGGCGACTCGACCGTGACGATCCGGGTCTCCACGCTGCCCCTGACCTGCCGCGATCCCGGCATGAACCCCACGTTCGAGCCGTGCGGCGTCTGGTGGGATCTCGAGCTCCGCATGCCCGAGTCGATGCTCGTCGTGGGCGAGGTGGACATGGCGAGCGGCGACCTCTCGTTCTTCGAGATGTCCTCTCGCGCGGATTGCAGCACCACGGGGGCCGCCTCCGGGGGCGGCGACACGGGCTTCGGCAGGCTCACCATCACGGCGGTCGAGCCGACCTCGGTCACCTTCGAGCTCTCCGCGGTGGGCCCTCTGCTCCCGGACAGCGACCCGAACGGCCGGTACGTCGCGGCCCGCTGCGCCGAGCCCTAGCGAGCCGCTCCGAGCCAGACGCGCTACCGCCGGGCCGCCGCCTGCTCGCCCTGCTCGCCGTGCAAGAAGGCCAGCGCGGCGCGGGCGAACGGCTCCTTCCACTCGCCGAAGACGGGAGTGTGCCCGCTGTTCGGCAGGAGCCACAGGCAAGAGCGCGGGATCGCGCGGTGCATCTCCAGCGCGAGCTCGGCTGGATAGAGGGGATCGCGGTCGCCGTTCACGATCATCGTCCGCGCCGTGATGGTCGACAGGTGGGGGGGCGTGAAGCTCATGTCGTCGTGGCTTGCCGCGAAGAGCCGCGGCTGCCGCCACAGCGCCTGGATCTGCGCGTCGCCGAGCCTGTGGCGGCTCCTCATCTCCTCCCACTCCGCCTCCGTCCGGCCCTCGCCGGAGACGTGGCGCATGAGCACCCTGGCCTGCTCGGGGAAATACGGAGTCGCGGACACGAGCACCATCGACTCGACGCGATGCGGCTGCTGCGTGGCGAGGTGCAGGAGGCACTTGGCGCCGAGGCTGAGCCCCACGGCCCGGAAGGTCTTCACCCCGAGCTCGTCGAGGAGGGCAAAGACGTCGAGGGCGCACTGGCGGATGGTCAGGGAGCCAGCCGGGTTGTTCGACCGGCCGTGGCCGCGCAGGTCGGGCGCGATGACCGCGTGATCGCGCCCCAGCTCCGCCAGATCGAACACGTGCGCCCAGTCGCCGCTCGCCCCGGTGAAGCCGTGGAGCAACACGAGCGGCGTCCCTTCGCCGCGGAGCTCGTAGTGCATCTCGATGCCGTTGACGGACGCGGTGCGCTCATCAACCAGCGCTGTCTCCCTCTCCATTCGCTCCTCCGATCGCCAGGCCGCGGGCGATCCGCAGCCGGATGCACAGGAGCTTTAAGGGCAGTTCTTTGAACTTGATAGCTGGGCCGTTCACGCGTAGAATGCGAGTCGGTTGTTGAGCGGACGGCGAGACGGTCGCGTGGTCGCGTGGCCGCTGAACAGGAGTTCAGATCCCGCGTGACGGTGAGCGCCAGGACGCGAGCGGCGCGCGCGTAGCGCTCGTCAGCTCCCGAGGAACGGGCGCAGGAACTCGTCCGCTTCGCGGAGGATGCGAGGAATCGAGGCCACGAGCTCGTGGCCGTCATCCACCTCGACGAGCCGGACATGCCGCTTCGCCGCCGCGAACGCGCGCGACAGCTCGATATCCACCACCTCGTCGTGCCGGCCGTGGACGATGAGCGTGGGTACCCGCACGTCGGGCCACCCCCCGGAGCGGTCATCCACCTCGGCCGCGTCGGCGGCAAAGCCGAAGTCCACCCGAGCTCGCCGCTTCTCCGCGTAGTCGTCGACCTCGAGCCACCCCCGCTGCTCCCAGGCCCGGAATCCCTCCTCGCCGAGGCGCTGCCGCCACCGCTCCATGATCCGGAACGCCGGCGCGAGCAGCACGAGCGCGCACACGCGCGCGTCCTCCGCGGCGACGCGGCACGCGGTGAGTCCCCCGAGGCTCGAGCCGATCACCACCGCCCGGTCGCGCTCGCCGCCGATCGCCTGCTTCACGGCCCCGATCATCGCGCTCAGGCGCAGGCGCTCGAACGAGGGCACCCGGAGGTCGAGCCGCTCGACGGCGACCCCGCGGCCCCCGAGGTGCGCGGCGATCTGGACGCCCTTGGTCGAGCCGGGACCCGAGGCGAAGCCGTGGAGGTAAAGCCAGCGCGGGCCGGCGGCGGAGGGCGCGGTCGTCATGGTCATGCGGGCGCGGAGAGCCTAGGGCGGGCGCGCGGCCAGCGGCAAGCCGCGCCGCGCCGAGCGCTCTCCGCGCCGGGTGGTGGCCCAATTTGCCCCGGAGTGATTCACATGAAGGCGGGAAGGCAGGAAGATCATTGATCTTTTCTTCCCGCCTTCCCGCCTTCATGTTCAAATCCGGCCACTACCCCGCGCCGGGTGGCGCGTCAGCGCGCGGCAGCTCGAGCGCGCGGATCCCCTCGCGGACACGGGGAGCCCGCGCTCGACCCCCCGAGGCGCCAGGCGCGTCGCTGGCGTGATCTCCTCTCGCTGCTTCCGCTCCGGAAGCGCGATGCTGTATGAAGCGCCGGAGAGACGCCATGATCCGCCCCGCCACCGCCGCCGATATCCCCACCATCGCCCGCCTCATCCGGTTGCTCGCCGAGTACGAGCGGCTCGCGCACGAGGTCGTCTTCGACGAGCGGGAGCTCGAGGCGAACCTCTTCGGCCCGAGGCCCGCGGCCGAGGTGGTCCTGGCCGAAGCGGAGGGGACCGCGGTCGGCTTCGCGCTCTTCTTCCAGAGCTTCTCCACCTTCCTCGGCAAGCCCGGGCTCTACCTCGAAGATCTCTTCGTGCTGCCCGAGCACCGCGGCGAAGGCCACGGCAAGGCCCTCCTCGTGCACCTGGCGAGGCTCGCGGTGGAGCGCGGCTGCGGGCGGTTCGAGTGGTCCGTGCTCGACTGGAACGAGCCCGCGATCGGCTTCTACCGGAAGCTCGGCGCCAAGCCCATGGATGAGTGGACCGTCCAACGCCTCACCGGCGAGGCGCTCGCCCGGCTCGCGCAGGGCTGAAGAGCTCGCTCGCGCGGTCGCCGCGTCGGCGCGGGTCGCCGCGGCTCGAGTGACGGACTCATCCTCTGGGCGGCTCGCATCCGCGGCCGCGCTTCGCTGTCGCCGCTGTGTCGCGATGATGTCGTCAGCCCGAGAACAGCGTGTCCGGGAAGACCGCTACATGGGCGGCTCGATCGAGCGACCCCACCCCGTCCCGACAGAACGTTCCGGTGAAGCCGGATAGGAACACCAACGGACGTTCTCTACGATGATGAGCATCCGTCGAGGGCAGGCACGGCTGGAGGTCGTTTGATGGACACGCAGGAGCAGTGCAGGACCAGCGAGTTCGAGTTCGATATCGGCGTATTCAACCTGGACGAAAGCGGCCTGGACGCGCAGCCCTTCGGGATCATCCGGATGGACCGCGACGGCGTGGTGCTCTCCTACAACCTGTACGAGGAGCGCCAGGCGCGCCGGAAGCGGCAAGATGTAGTAGGAAAGAATTTTTTCACCGACATTGCACCCTGCAGCCGGGTGAAGAAGTTCTACGGGCGCTTCCTCCTCGGGGTCGAGCAGCGCGAGCTCAACGCGACCTTCGGCTTCGTGTTCCACTTCCCCCACAAGACACGGCACGTCGACGTCTCGCTCTTCTACAAGCCGGCCGCGCGGCAGCAGGACGACACCGTCTGGGTGATCATCCGCGGGTGAGGGGCGGGCGCCCGCTTCGGATACGGGCCCACCTCGACGTTTTCGGTGCTCAGCGCACAGGAGTGCGCCTGCGCGCCGAAAACGCCGATCTGGGCCCGTCTCCTGTGCGGGCTCCCGCCCCTCGGTAACGGGGATGAGAGATTTGAGGGACGGCGCTACCCCCGGCTGCTCGTGGTGACGCAGCGGAGCATCACCGCTGCTGCTGGAGCAACAACGGCCGACGGCGCGCTCGGCGCGCGTGGCCGTACGGCGCGCCGGGGGCCGCCGCGCGCCGGGCGCGGGGGGTGGCACGAGGGTTGCGATAAGTTGCGATAGTGCGATAGCAAGACGCGTGCTGACGTCGGTGGCGCGACTCCCGGACTCGGTCGCGACATGCGCCGTCGCTCATCGTGCGTGAGCGAGAGTCCATAGCTCCCCTCCAGGGTCGCCGCAGGCGTCGAGATGTCCTCCAACAACCTCACCGGGCTCGGCGTGCTGCGCCACCGGAGCTTCACTTTCTACCTCGCCGCCAGGCTGCTCTCCGCGATCGCGGTGCAGATGCAGAGCGTCGCGATCGGCTGGCAGGTCTACGCCCTGACAGGCGACGTGTTCGACCTGGGGCTCATCGGGCTCGCCCAGTTCGCGCCCTTCTTCGCCCTGATCCTCTTCGCCGGCCAGGTGGCGGACCGGTTCGACCGGCGCCACATCATCTCCGTCGGCCTCGGCGCCGAGCTGCTCTGCGCCGCGCTGCTGCTCGCCTTCACCGTCTCGGGCCTCACCGTGGTGTGGCCCGTGTTCGCGGTGCTGGTGCTGTTCGGCAGCGCCCGCGCCTTCATGATGCCGGCGCAGCAGGCGATCCTGATGAACCTCGTGCCGTCGGAGAGCTTCGGCAAGGCGGTCGCGCTCAGCTCGTCGAGCTTCCATGTCGCCGTCATCGTCGGGCCGACGCTGGGCGGGCTCCTCTACCTCGCCGGGACGAAGATCGTCTACTCGATCGTCGCGGCGCTGCTCCTCGCGTCGCTCGTGCTCATGGGCCTCACGCGCACGACCCAGCAGGCCAGGCGCTCGGAGCCGTCGTCGTGGAACACGGTGCTGGAAGGGCTGCGCTTCGTGTGGTCCAGGCCCGCGGTGCTCGGCGCGATCTCGCTCGACCTCTTCGCCGTGCTGTTCGGCGGCGCCGTCGCGCTCCTGCCGGCGTACGCGCGCGACGTGCTCCACGCCGGCCCGACCGGCCTCGGCATGCTCCGCACGGCGCCGGCCGTGGGCGCCGCGCTCACCGCCGGCGTGCTCGCCTTCCGGCCGATCACGCGCCAGGTCGGCCGGTGGATGTTCGGCGGCGTCGCGGTGTTCGGGCTCGCCACCATCGGGCTCGGGCAGACCCGGAGCTTCGCCGTCGCCCTCGCCGCCCTGTTCCTCATCGGCGCCGGCGACATGGTGAGCGTCTATATCCGCCACATCCTCGTCCAGTTCGAGACGCCGGACTCCATCCGCGGGCGGGTGAGCGCGGTCAACGCGGTGTTCATCGGCGCGTCCAACGAGCTCGGAGAGTTCGAGTCCGGCCTCACCGCCGGCTGGTTCGGCCTGCTCCGCGCCATCTTCATCGGCGGCAGCGCCACCGTCGTCGTCGCGGCGCTGTGGGCCCTCGGCTTCCCCGTGCTCAGCCGCATGGACCGCTTCCCGCACGCGAAGCGAGAGGACGAGGAGAGCACGGAAAAGCCCGGCGCGCCCGAGGCCGCCCCCGCGACGTGACGGGCCCCCGGCGAGCCGCGACGTGACGGGGGCCCCGGGCGGCGAGCCGCGACGTGACGGGCGCCCGGCGGCGAGGCGCCCCGCCCGGGAGCCGCGCTACTCCGTGCGGAGCGCCTCGATCGGGTCGAGCCGCGCGGCACGCCACGCCGGGTAGAAGCCGAACAGCACGCCGATCGTGACCGAGAGGCCGAGCCCCAGGACGATCGACCAGACCTCCACCTGGAACGCCCAGCGGCCGACCATCCGCTCGAGCACCGCGCCGGCAGCCCAGGAGAGGCCCACGCCCGAGAGCACGCCGAGCACGCCCCCGAGCAGCGAGACGGCCGCCGCCTCGCAGAGGAACTGCAGCAGGATCGCGCGCGGCGAGGCGCCGACCGCGCGGCGGACGCCGATCTCCCGCGTCCGCTCGGTCACGGTCACCAGCATGATGTTCATGATGTTGATGCCCCCCACGATCAGCGCGACGACGCCGGTGCTGAGCAGCAGCATCTTGATGATGTCGAGGACGAGCTGCTCCTGGCCGTGGCTGTCCTTGTCCTCGATCCGGAAGTTCTTCACCCCGTGGTGGCGCCGCTGGAGCGTCGCGTCGATGATCCCGCGCAGCGCCGCGAGCGGCGAGCGGACCGCAAGGATGGGCTCCTGCCGCACGTAGATGCGGTCCGTCTTGTGCGTCGGCGAGAACAGCGCGTCGTAGGTCGTCTCCGGGACGAGCACCTTGCGGTTCCAGATGTTCGTGCTGTCCGTGGAGCCCAGGATGGGCCGGTCCTTCAGCACGCCGACGATCGTCCACAGGTGCCCGTCGGCCGTCATGTGGAGCGCCTCCCCCTCCGCGGCCCGCTCGGGGGGGCCGCCGAAGAGATCGGCCCAGACCTCGTGGCCGACGACGCCGACGCGCCGCCGCGACGCGAGGTCCTCGTCGGTGAGGAACCGGCCCGCCGCGAGCTCGAGGTCGTAGAGCGAGGGCGCCGCCGGCGCCGCGCTCACCAGCGTGATCCGCTTCTTCTTGTCGCCGGCGCGGGCCTCTGTGTCGCGCACCGACTCGCTCAGGGCCGAGGCCCCGCCGAGGGCGCGCGAGGCGTCGAGCGCCCGGGCGTCGGCGCGCGAGAGGTCGCGGCGGGTGCGGCGCCGGTCCTTGACGCTCACCTCGGCGGGGTGGATCTGGATGAGATCGGCCTCCACGGCCTGCTGGCTCGCGCGGAGCAGCGCCTCCTCGCCGCCCGCGAGGAGCGAGGCCAGGAGCACGATCGAGCCGGTGCCGATGATGATGCCGAGCAGCGTGAGCGCGGCGCGGGTCCGGTCGGCCACGACGGCGCGCGTGGAGTGGAGGAGGTCGGCGAGCCTCATCGCCGCATCGCCGCCACGGGGTCGAGCCGGCCCGCGCGCCGGGCCGGCAGCCACCCGAAGACGACGCCCACGCCGGAGGAGACGACGAGCGCCGCGACGACGGCCGACACCGAGACGGCGCCGACCCAGCCCGGGGTGAAGCGGCGGATGACCGCCGAGGCGAGCTCGGCGACGGCCGCGCCGCCGAGGACGCCGAGCAGGCCGCCGAAGCCGGAGAGCAGCGCCGCCTCGCAGAGGAACTGCGCGCTGATGTCGCGCGGCGCCGCCCCGAGCGCCTTGCGGATGCCGATCTCGCGCACGCGCTCGGACACGCTGACGAGCATCATGTTCATCACGCCCACGCCGCCGATGAGCAGCGCGATGCCCGCGATGAGGCCGACGATCGCCTTCATCGTGGCGAACATCGCGTCGAACTTCTGCATGATGCTGCTGAAGTCGAGGAGGGTGAAGTCGTCGACGCCGTGGTGGCGCTCGACGAGGAGCGCGTTGAGGATGCGCTTCACCGGGTCGTTGTTGCGGGCGTCGTCGGTCTTGATGACGAGGAGCGCCGAGGTGGTCACGGTCGGCTCGACGTCCGCCGCCGTGTCGATGGGCGCGACGACGAGGTCGTCCCAGCTGAAGCCGAAGTTGACGCCGAGGCGATCGCTCTCGGCGAGCACGCCGATGACGCGGCAGCGCAGGGCCCCGACCGTGACCCAGCGGCCGATCGGGTCGCCGCGCCAGAGCCGCGCGGCGAGCTTGGGGCCGGCGACGCAGACCCGGGCGCGGCGGCGGTCCTCGTCGTCGGAGAACGCGCGGCCGCGGCCGACGCGCATCCGGAAGGCGTCGAGGAAGCCGCTGTCGGCCGCGACGAGGTCGGAGCGGTCCTCCTTGCCCTCGTCGGTGGTCACGTCGCGCGAGCCGAGCATGGCGTACATGGAGTGCTCGACGACGTGCGGGATGCCGCGCGCGAGCCGGTCGCGGTCCTTGCGGGTGAAGCCGGTGACGTACATCGTCTTCTTGCGCTCGGCGCGCTCCGGCTCCTTCGGCGCGACGAGGATGAGCCGCGCCCCGCCGAGCTCCTCGATGCCGCGGCTCAGGGTGAGCAGGCCGCCCTCGGCGAGCGAGGTCATGAGCACGATGGCGAAGGCGCCGAGGGTGATACTGAGGACGGTGAGCAGCGACCGCAGCTTGTGCGCCGAGAGGGCCTTCGCGGCGATCGCGAGGTAGACGGCCCACCTCACATCTTGGTCTCGTTCGCGGCCGCCGAGGGCGGGTTGATGAGCACCCGGGCCCCCTCCGGGACGCCGCTCTGGATCTCGACCTCGCGGTCGTTGCGCGCGCCGAGGGCTACCTCGACCTTCTCGGTCGTCTGCTTGCCGTCCGGCCCGTCGACGACGCGCGTGACCGTCGGCTTGCCGCCCTCCTCGGAGACGGCCTCGATCGGCAGGGAGACGACGCCCGGCTTGCTGTCGAGCCGGATGCGCACGTCGGCGGTCATCCCGGGCTTGATGAGGTCGTCGGCCTGGGAGAGCTCGGCCTCGACGGGGAAGACGTCGACCTGGCGATCGGCGGGCTTCACCGAGGCGGGCGCGATCTTGGTGACCTTGGCCGTGTACGTCTTGCCGGGCAGGGCGTCGAGCGTGAGCGTCGCCGGCTGGCCGAGCTGCACCTTGGCCACGTCGATCTGGTTGAGGTCGACCTTCACGATGAGCGTCGAGAGGTCGGCGACGGTGAGCAGCGCCTTGCCCTCGAAGGTCGACTCCACGCCCGGCGTCACGACCTCGCCGGGCTCGATGTTGCGCTGGATCACGGTGCCGTCGAGCGGCGAGAGGACCTTCGTGTACCGGAGCCGGTCCTTCGCGGCGTTGAGCGAGACCTCGGCGAGCCGGATCGCGATGGTCTTCGCGGCGAGGTCGTGCTTCGCGAGGTCGAGCTCCTCGGAGGCGATGACGCTGGCCTCCACGCCGGCGGACCGCCGATCGACGACGCGCCTGGCGTAGCTCGCGGCGGCCCGGGCCTGGGCGAGCTCGGCCTCGGCGCGGGCGACCTCGCGCTCGTAGTCGGTCGGGTCGAGCACGAGCAGGAGCTGGTCCTTGGCGACCCGGGCGCCCTCGTCGGCGAGCACCTCGGCGACCTGGCCCGCGACCTTGGATTTCAGCTCGACCTGCTCGCGGGCCTCGATGCGCCCCGTCTCGAGGATCTCGACGGCGAGGTCGCCGCGCTTGGCGGTCACGACGAGCGCGGGGTCGATGGGCGGGGGGCCGCCGCGGGTCATCGCGACGGCGGCGGCGCCGGCCCCGGCGAGCGCCAGCGCGCCGACGAGCCATGGCCAGAGGCGCCGGCGGCGGCGGGCGCTCACGAGGCACCTCCAGGCTGCGCCGGGCCGGGCGGCGGGGACGGTGCGGGCGGCGACGTCGGCGCGGGCTCCGAGGCGGTTGCGGGCGGCGAGGCCGGTCCGGGCTGCGAGGCCGGCCCGGGCTGCGAGGCCGGGACGGCGACGCGCCGCCCGCGGGGGCCGGTGTCCTCCACGATGGCGCCGTCGCGGAAGGTGATCACGCGGGTGGCGTAGTTGGCGATGGAAGGGTCGTGCGTGACGACGATGACCGTCATGCCCTGCGCGTGCAGCGCGCAGAAGAGCTCCATGACCTGCTGCGTGGTGGCGGAGTCGAGCGCGCCGGTCGGCTCGTCCGCGAGGAGGAGCGGCGGCTCGTTGACGATGGCGCGGGCGATGGCGACGCGCTGCTGCTGGCCGCCGGACAGCTGGTTCGGCAGGTGGTGCGCCCGATCGTCGAGCCCGACGCGCGCGAGGGCGCGCGCGGCGCGCTCCCGGCGCTCGGCCGGGCGGACGCCGGCGTAGACCATGGGCAGCTCCACGTTCGCGAGGGCGCTGTCGCGCGGCAGGAGGTTGAACGACTGGAAGACGAACCCGATCTTCCGGTTGCGGAGCCGCGCGAGCTCGACCTCGTCGAGCTCCTCGACCGGCTCGTCGTCGAGGAGGTACCGGCCGGCGGTAGGGCGATCGAGCGTGCCGATGACGTTGAGGGTCGTCGACTTGCCCGACCCGGAGGCGCCCATGATCGCGACCATCTCGCCCCGGGAGAGCTCGAGGGAGACCCCGCGGAGCGCCTGCACTTCCACCTCGCCCATCCAGTAGGTCTTGGTGATCGCGTCGAGCTTCACGAGTGGAGCCATGGGGGTTCTGGGCGGGTGGCCGGGGCGCTTTCCAGGACGGCGGCCGGGGTGCGTCCGCTCTCGGTTCGCCGGACGCGCCTGGAACTTTCAGGGCGCGTCCCTCGTGTCGCCAGGGAATTTGTCAGGGATGGCGCGCCGCGGCAGCCTGCGGACGAGCCGAGGCGTAGGCGAAGCGCGGCAGCGAAGCAACCGCGCCGCACGGGTGCGCCGGCGGCGCGACCGGAGGACCAGAAGAATGCAGCGCTACCGCCCCGACGTCTCGACGAGCGCCATGATGACCGATGACCGCCCCGACGCCGTACGAGATGTCGTCGCGGAGCGGTAGCGGCGGGTGTAGTCGCGGTAGGGGGCGTGCTGCGTGACGCGGTAGAGATCGACCAGCGAGAGCATCACCGTGCCCTCGCCCCAGTCCCACGAGAGCGACTCCGCGGGGTGCTCGGCCCATCCAGCGGTCGGCGACGGACGGCGATAACGCCTCGACGGTCCAGGCCAGGCGAACGCCCTCCGCGCACCCCTACCAGGGCGGCGAGGGCCAGCGACAACGCCGTCGAGGGAGCGCCAAGCGAGCTGAACAGGCCTGTTGGGGTGCACCGGCGCGGGCTGCATCGAGCGCGACCCCTCGGAGTGGTGCGATCCTGCCCGAGCGTCCGCCTGCTGTGGCGAAACGCAACACGCGGCGTGGAGCGACAGCGCAGGTCGTGCTGAGTTCTCGATATATCAGAGGCGAGTTCGCTGTGCGGCCTCCCACTTGCATTGGCCGGCGACGCCGGGAAAATCGAGGAGGTTCGAAATGGCAAACGAGCAGAAGCAGGGAGCGGGCACTCAGGGACAGCAGGGCTCCGGTCTACAGGAAGGCCGCAGTGAGAGCAGCGTTGTCCCCGACAAGGACTACAACCTGGTCAGCGTGCTCTACCATGCTCTCCAGGGCGCGGAGACCTATGCACAGTACGTTCACGACGCGCAGAAGGGGGGCGATCAAGAGCTCGCATCCTTCTTCAGCGAGGTGCGGCAGGAGGAGCTGCGGCTCGCGGAGCGCGCGAAGCAGCTCCTCGGCCAGCGGCTGAGCGGCAGCGGGCGCGCCGGCCAGGGCGGCACGCGCGGCAGCGCCTGACGCAATCCATCGGTCGAGTCGACGAGGCGTCAAGTACGCCGAGGGAGCACGGTCTTCCTCTGGCGTGCTTGGCGCCTTGTTTTGTCGTCGAGGCGCGAGGGAGGTGCCGTGGCGGGCTCCTGCTCGCAGCGCGCTCCGGGGGGCTCATGAACGAAACGAGGGCGCCCGCGGGGATGAAGACGTCGCTGGAACGCGATGTGATCCAACTCATGATATCACCTCATCTTCCGGAGAACAGGCCGGAGAACAGGTACGTGAGAGCGGGCCCTCTCGAGAGACCTTTCTTCCGGGCAGTACGGGCGTACACCGGGCGTCGGGGCCGGCGCTCGTGTCATCACGCCTTCGAGTCGGCGCGTGCGCGACCGCGCTGGCCTCTGGTATCGTGGCATCTCCTATGCGCTCGCCCCTCGCTCCGCCCCTCACCCTCATCACCCTGCTCCTGCCCGCGTGCAGCTCCACGTCGCCTCCGGGGCCCGAGGACAGGCTGCTCCGGTTCGAGTCCCCAGACGCCGCGGTCGAGATCAACACCGCGCCCTTCGCGCTGCGTATCCTCGACGCCGAGGGCAACATCGTGCTCGCGACCGCGAAGGGGGCCGGAGACGGCGCCTACGGCGGCCCCGCGGCCACGATCGACGAGGCCACCCACCACGCGGGCTTCCTGCCCGGCTGGGACGAATACACGCCCATCGAAGGCCCCTGGCGGCGCGCCGCCCATGCGACGGTCCGCGCGGAGCGGAGCGACGGCGCCACGCTCGAGCTCGCCCGCGATGGGCTCTTCCTGACGCTCGACATATCGCTGAAGGGCCCGCGCGTCCGCCTCGCGCTCGACGCCCGCGAGGCCGAGGGCCAGACGGAGCCGAGCGCGCTGAACAAGACGAGCCTCTCGTTCGCGCTCCGCCAGGACGAGCACTTCTACGGCCTGGGCGAGCGCTTCGCGACCGTCGATCACCGGGGCCAGTCGCTCTACGCATGGGCCGAGGAGGGCGGCCTCGGCCAGGGCGAAGACACGCCCGCAGATCCGGGCAATCCGTATCCGAACGGCCCCTCGATGACCTATTTCCCTGTCCCGTTCTTCCTCTCGAACCAGGGCTACGGCGTATATCTCGATACCACCTTCCGGAGCGAGGTCCACCTCGGCAGCGAGGCCAGCGACACGTGGAAGATGGCGGTCAACGCGCCTTCGTTCGCGACCACCATCTACGTGCGATCCGAGCCGCTCGCGGCGATCGCCGATTACACCGAGGACACCGGGCGCCCCCCCGTGCCCGCCCCGTGGGTGTTCGGCCCGCGACGGCGCGTCAACCGAGGATCGATGATCGACGGGGTCGACGAGCACCTCCTCATGCGCCAGCGCAAGATCCCGATCACCGGGATCGACGACGCCCTCCATTTCCTCCCGGCGCTCTCGCACCTCGGCATCGAACCCGAGGTCGCGCAGTGGACGAGCGGCCTGCACGCCGCCGGCTACAAGGTCATGGCCTACAACAACCCCTACATCGCCCAGAACGCGCCGAGCGCCGAGGCCGACTACACCTACGCAAAGGACCAGGGCTTCCTCGTGAAGGGTCCAGACGGCGAGCCCTCGCTCACCTCCTTCATCTCCGGCAAGCCCCTCACGGTGGCGGCGATCGATCTCACGAACCCCGACGCGGTGGCCTGGTACAAGGACCTTTTGCGCCGCACGCTCGACCTCGGCTACGACGGCTGGATGCACGATTTCGGCGAGTACACGGCGCATGACGCGGTGTTCCACGACGGCCGCCGCGGCGACGAGGTCCATAACGAGTTCCCGGTCCTCTCGGCGCGCGCGGCGCACGAGCTCCTGGAGGAGGAGCGCCCCGGCGATTACCTCTTCTTCGTGCGCTCGGGCTACCGCGGGACCCAGGCGCTCGTGCCCGCGGTCTGGGGCGGCGACGCCGAGGCGACCTTCGACGAGACCCAGGGGCTCCCGTCGGCGGTGCGCGGCGGGCTCAACCTGTCCATGTCGGGTGTGCCCTACTGGGGCAGCGACATGACCGGATTCAAGTGCATCACCAGCGCTCCCAACGACAAGGAGGTCTTCCTCCGGTGGGTCGAGTTCGGCGCCGTGTCGCCGATCATGATGGAACAGGACGCGTGCTCCAACCCGATCACGAAGAAGACGAAATGGAAGCTCTGGAACGACCAGGAGACGCAGGACGTCTATGCGAAGTACGCCCGCCTGCACACGCGCCTCCTCCCGTATTTCATGACGCTGGCCCAGGAGGCGGCGAACAGCGGGCGACCGCTCTCGATGCACCCGTTCCTGCTGCACCCGCGCGACCCGGCGGCGTGGTCCGTCGATGACGCGTACTACCTGGGCCCGGCCCTCTACGTGGCGCCGGTGGTGCGGCGCGGCGAGACCTCGAAGAAGGCGTGGCTGCCGCCCGGCGCGCAGTATATCGATCTCGACGATCTCACGGTCTATGCGGGCGGCCGCGAGCAGGCGATCCCGGCGCCGCTCGAGAAGCTGCCGCTGCTGCTCGTCTCGGAGCAGATCCTCCCGCTGCTCGACCCGAGCATCGACACGCTGGCGCCCGCGACCGACCCGTCGGTGGTGACGCTCGAGCAGGTGAGCGACCGGCTCGACGTCATGGTGGCGCTCCCGCCAGGCGGGCGCGCGAGCCTGACGCTCGCCGACGGCACCACGCTCGAGGCGTCGCGGGGGGCGGAGCAGGGCAACCCAGGCGCGCTAGAGACGGCGAGCGCGTCCACCATCGATGCGTGCGCGTCGTGCTTCCTCGCGACGAGCGAGGGCGACGTGGAGCGCCTCCGCGCGACCGCGAAGCTCGCCGCAAGCTCGGAGCTCGTGCTCGAGGACGTCACGCTCACCGTGAAGGGCGGCCCCGCGCGCCGCGTGCGCTGGAACGTGCTCCGGCTCCGGCCGTGAGCGCGTTGGGGGCGCCGCCCGCCGCGGCGCCCTTCTGCGGCGCGGCACGGCGACGCTCCCTGCGGCGAGCCCCCGTGGTATGCGCCACTCCATGAGCCTCCCCAAGCACCCTCGCGCCGTCATCACCGGCGCCGCCTCGGGCCTGGGCCGCGCGCTCGCCATCGAGCTCGCCGGCCGTCACGCGAAGCTGCTCCTCGCCGACCTCAACGACGAGGGTTCCCGGGAGACCGCGCGCCTCGTCGCCGACGCCGGGGGCGAGGCGCACACGGTCCGCTGCGACGTGAGCCGGAGCGACGACGTCGCCGCGCTCGTGGGCGAGGCCGATCGCGCGCTCGGCGGCGTCGATCTCGTCGTGAACAACGCGGGCGTCTCCGCCTCCGGCAAGGTCGGCGAGCTCTCGCTCGAGGACTGGTCGTGGATCATGGGCGTCAACCTCTGGGGCGTCATCCACGGCTGCCACGCGTTCACGCCGCGCTTCAAGGAGCAGCGGAGCGGGCACTTCCTGAACGTCGCGTCCGCCGCCGGCTTCCTCGCGGTGCCCGGCGCCGCCTCCTACTGCGTGACCAAGGCCGGCGTCGTCGCCCTCTCCGAGACGCTGCGGCTCGAGCTCGCCCCGCACGGCGTCGGCGTCACCGTCCTCTGCCCGACCTTCTTCAAGACGATGATCGTCGAGAGCGGCCGCAACTTCGACGCGAAGACGAAGGCGCGCGCGGAGAAGCTGATGGGGCGCAAGGGGCTCCAGGCCGACTACGTGGCGCGGCGCGCGATCGAGGCGGTCGACGCCGGCCGCCTCTACGCGGTGCCGCACCGCGACGGACGCTGGTTCTGGCGGGCGAAGCGGGCGCTGCCCGAGCTGCTCCACCACGGCGTCGTGTCGCGGCTGATGAACAAGTTCTGACAGCGCACGCCCCGACCGGACTCTCCACCTCTCGCCCGCAGGAGCGCGTGGAGCCCCGGGGCCGGGCGCTCCGCCAGCTCTCCCGGGCTGGCGGAGCGCGGCGCGTCGCTCGACGACCGTCATGTAAAAGTGCAGGGCTCGATCCTCGCCCCGGCGGGCGGCTCGTCCCCTGGATGTCCGCGCATCCTGCGCGGGAGTCGGCCCCAGCGTGATCCCAGGGCCGCCCGGAGCTTCAGGTGAAAGACGCTGCCAGGTGGGCCAGCAGGCCAGTGCCCCGACGGCACCACCGTTCTGCCTCGGGCGCCGGGCGCCTCGCGGATCGCCAGCTTGTGGCGCCGCCTCCTGACCCGTTGTAAACGCGGGGCGTGACCCAGGTGCGCTCGATCTTCGCCCGAGGACTGTTCGAAAATCAGGTCGCGGTCGTCACCGGCGGGGGCAGCGGGATCGGCCTCGCGTGCGCCCGCGAGCTCGCTCACCTCGGCGCGAAGGTCGCGCTCTGCGGCCGCAAGCCCGACAAGCTCGAGGCCGCGGCGAGGACGCTCGAGGCCGACGGCATCCCCGGCGACCGCGTGCTCGCCGCCCCCTGCGATATCCGCGAGCCGGAGCAGATCGCCGCCTTCGTCGGCCAGGCGCTCGAGCGCTTCGGCCGCATCGACGTCCTCGTGAACAACGCCGGCGGCCAGTTCCCGAGCCCGGCCATGGACATGAGCACGAAGGGCTGGGAGGCGGTCGTCCGCAACAACCTGAACGGCACCTTCTTCATGACCCGCGAGGTCGCGCGGCGGGCGATGATCCCGGCGCGGCGCGGCCGCGTCGTGAACGTCACCGCGTCGGTCAGCCGCGGCTTCCCGGGCATGGCGCACACGGGCGCCGCGCGCGCCGGCGTCGAGAACCTGACCCGCTCGCTCGCCGTCGAGTGGGCGGCGCTCGGCATCCGCGTCAACGCCGTCGCGCCAGGCAACATCCGGTCGAGCGGGACGTCGCAGTACGGCGACGAGCTGCTCGAGCTCGCGCGGCGCGCCACCCCGCTGAAGCGCCTCGGGACACCGGAGGAGGTCTCGCGGCTCATCGTCTTCCTCGCGAGCGACCAGAACGACTTCATCACCGGCGCCGTCCACGGCGTCGACGGGGGCCAGCCGCTCTGGGGCGACATCTGGTCGATCCCCGATCCAGAGGGCCCCGAGCCGGAGCGCCCCGAGCCGGAGGGCGCGCCGGGCGCTGCTCCAGAGACCAAAGGCTGAAGGGGCCCGTCGTGACCTCTCCGCCCCCGTACCGCGCCGGCGAGCACGCCGCGCCTGAGCCCGCCCCCGGCGCCCTCGTCGAGCCCATGGCGGGGCCGCTGTCCGCGCCGCCGCGGTCGTCCGCGCCGCCGCCGCCGCCGTCGTCCACCGCGCAGCCGCCCGGGCCGCCCGTCCCCACGACCGCCCTCGGCAGGGCCGCGCTGCGCGTGCGCGGCTACTTCCTCGCGCTCGACCCGACCTTCCTGTCGGCCGTCGCGCCGCTCGCGCTGCTCGCCATCATCCTCTTCACGCGCACGCCGTCGACCAACTACATCTTCGACGAGCAGGAGGCGCTCCTCGCCAACCCGTACGTGAACGCGAAGGGCGGGCTCCGCTTCATCGACGCCATCCACCGCGATTTCTGGGGGCTGCCGCCCGACCGGAGCGTCGGCTCCTACCGCCCGCTGCCGAACTTCCTCTGGCGCACGATCTGGGCCGTCACCCGGCAGCCGTTCTTCCACCACTTCTACAACGTCCTCTTCCACGCGGCGAACGGCGCGCTGCTCACCTGCATCACGTTCTGGCTCACGCGCAAGCGCGGGCTCGCCTACCTCGTCGGGCTCATCTTCGTCGGCTGCGCGGTGCTGACCGAGGCGGTGAGCGGCATCGTGGGCATCGCCGACGTGCTCGGGGGCATGGGGGCGATCGCTGCCCTCGCCGCCCTGGTGCTGCCCGCGTGGGCGATGCCGTTCGGCGTCTTCACGGCCGTGCTCCTCGGCCTCTTCTCCAAGGAGAGCGCCCTCGTCTGCGTGCCGCTCATCCCGTTCGCCGCGCTCATCGCGGCGCCGCTCACGCACCCGACGCGCCCGGCGCGGCTCGTCCGGGCGCTGCTCGCGCTGCTCGCCGCGGGGGCGGCGTTCGTGCTCTACGTGGAGCTCCGGCGGCGCTGGTTCCCGGCCCCGATGCCGGCCGAGCTCACGGCGCCGCTCCCGGAAGGCGCGCCGCTCGTGAAGCGCGCGCTGCACGACGCGCTCGTCTGGTTCCACCAGGCGCCCCTGCCGCGGGATCCGCTCAACAACCCGCTGAGCGGCGCGGACACGCCGCACCGGATCGCGGGCGCGCTGCGCGTCTACTGGCGAGGCCTCACGCAGGTCGTGTTCCCGTGGACGCTCAGCGGCGACTACTCGTACCCGCAGGAGCCGGCGCCCGACCGGGTCGTCTTCTTCGAGAGCGTCGCCGGCGCGGCGATGATGGCGCTGCCCCCGCTCGGCTCGCTCGCGCTCTGGATCGCGGCGCTCCGCCGCGAGCACCTCGAGCGGCGCGAGCGGCGCTCGGTGCGCGCCGCGTTCCTCGTCGACGGCGGGCAGGCGACGTCGCGGAGGTGGCCGCTGCTCATCGCGGGGGCGCTGCTCGCGGCGGCGGCGGTGGGGCTCGCGGCGTACGACTGGCACACGCTCCGGCCGGCGGGGCGCATGGCGATGCTCCGGGCGCTGCCGCTCGTGCTCTGGCCGCTGCCGTTCCTGCCCGCGCTGCTCCTCGGCCTCGGGATGCTCGTCGAGGGCACGCGCCCCCTGCCCTGCCCGGCGACCGCGGACCGGAGCGTCTGGGTGCCGCTGCGCCAGGGCTACGCGGGGCTGTGCATCGCGGCGATCGGGCTGACCTGGGTCGTGGTGAGCTACTTCCCGCACTCGAACATCCCCGTCGTGCTGCCGACGGTGCGCGCGGAGCGCTTCTGGTACTTCCCGGCCATCGGCTCGTCGCTGGTCCTCGCCGTCGCCTTCTCGTGGCTGCACGAGGCGCTCGCGGGCTCGACCCTGGCGCCGCGCCGGCGCTGGTCGTGGCGGGCCTGGGTGACGCCGGCGCTGTTCACGCTCTTCTTCGGCTTCCAGTGCGCGCAGGCCTACCGGCACGCGATGGACTACCGGAACGACCTCGAGTTCTGGGCGGCGACGAAGAAGGCGGTCCCGAACAGCGCCAAGGCGCACCTCAACTACTCGGTGATGAAGGGCGCCCGGGGCGACCTCCCGACCCGGCTCGCCGAGAGCCAGATCGCCGTGGAGCTCGCCCCGAGCTGGCCGATGGCCCACGTGTACACGGGCGACACGCTCTGCCGCATGCACCGCGCGGAGGAGGCCTTCCCGCACTACAAGCGCGGGATGGAGCTCGGCCCGAACGAGCTCAGCCTGATCGCGCTGACGCTGCAGTGCCTGCACGACGAGCAGCGGCTCGCGGCGCACGAGGCGGAGCTCAGGCAGCTCGCGGAGGAGCACCCGGGGACGTGGCTCGCGTACCTCGCCGTCGACACGCTCGACAACGGCGCGAAGCACGGCGGCGTGGACCCGAAGTACCGGCCGCGCGGCTACAACGAGGGGCCGAAGGAGTGACCGCGGCCTGGCACGTGTACATCCTGCGCTGCGGCGACGGGTCGCTCTACACGGGCATCGCCCGCGACGTGGAGGCGCGCCTCGCGCAGCACGCGGCGGGGCGCGGGGCGCGGTACACGCGCGGCAGGGGGCCGCTCGCGCTGGTCCATGTGGAGGCAGCGGCCGACAAGGGGGAGGCGCTGCGGCGGGAGGCGGCGATCCGGAGGCTGGGGCGCGCGGGCAAGGAGGCGCTCGCGGCGGGGGCGGCGGGAGGCGCCGGCCGCGTTCCTGCTGGCGTCCCACGTCGAGAGGGTCGACGACCTCGCGAGATCCCGTCGAAGAGCCCCCGCCAGGAAGCCCGAAGCCGTCCCGGCGCCCCGGTCCGGGGCGGGCGCGACGCCGTGAACCCATCCGGGTGAGGTGGCTCGTCCATGCGGGAGATGGGTAGCACCCGTCTCCCGGTGGACGTGCCTCCACGAAAAGATGGGTGGCACCCATCTCCGCGATGGACGTGCCTGCACGAAAAGATGGGTGGCACCCGTCTCCCGGTGGACGTGCGTGGTAATGGTCAGTTTTGGCCCGCAGTGGTCAACGTTGCCTGATGACCGTGGCGACTAGGGATCTCGCCGCGTAGGTTCGGCCGCCAGGAAGTGCAGCCCGCGGGTGGTGCAACACCCCGGGCTGCGTGGCCGAACCCCGCACGAACGAGGTCCGACGATGCAGTTGTACCTGATCCCGCCCGATGGCGGGCAAGGCGAACGTGTGCCCCCACGCCGCCGTCCCTGCCTCTCCCTCACCCCCGTGCAGCGCAAGCGCCTCCGGGCGGCGCTGCGCAACCTTCGCAAGGCGTACGGCTCCTGGTCATGCCTCGCCGAGGTCATGGGCATGGCGGTCGACAGCCTCAAAGGCATCGCCTACGGCCGCGACAGCGGCTCGCCCGGGACCGCGCAGCGCGCCGCGAAGGCGGCCGGCGTCACCGTCGAGCAGCTCCTCGGCGGTCTCACCGCGGCGGACCGCTGCCCCACGTGCGGGAGGTCTGGGTGAGCAAGCCGCGGAAGGGGGCTCGCCGCCCGCCTGCCGCACGACATCCCCGGAAGAAGCCGACGATGGAGGCGATCCTGGCCGAACGCGGGATCGTGCTCGCCACGCTCGCGGGCATCCCGAAGCGCGACCGCGCCGACGTCGAGCAGCAGGTGCTCCTCGGCGCGTGGCGCTCCGTGAAGCGAGGCAAGTACCGGCCCGACCCGAGGGACAAGCCGCGCGACGCGCTCCGGAAGTGGCTGCACGGCATCGCCTGGCGGCAGGCCGCGCACTACTTCGACAGCGCGTGGACGCGCCGCGCCGTGCTTCACGCGGAGCCGCTCGGCCTGCTGCGCGAGCCGGCCGGCCCGAGCCTTGAGGCACAGCTCCAGGCGCGCGAAACGCTGGAGGCGCTCGCGGACCTGCCGCACTGGCAGCGGGAGATCCTGCTCGCCGTGGACCTTCCGGAGTCGCTCGTCGCGCACGCGCGGTCCTGCGGCATGCACCCCGGCACAGCGGCGAGCCGGCTCAGGATCGCCCGCGAAGCGCTGGCGCTGAAGCTTCGGCGGTGGCGCCGATGAGCAAGCCCAGGCGCTAAGTGCTCGAAACTATAGCACAATGTGTGTTGTTAGCAGAAACTAACAAGTGAGCATTGCTGCTCAAAACTAGATAGGGCATGATGCCCTAGGCGGCGCCGGCCGTGTCGCGATCGCTTGACGGTCGGAGCGACGCGTGTGCCGGGTGCATCCGGCAACTGACGTCGCCCACGTAGAGGAAAAAGACAAAGCCAGCGGGTGGCTGCCCAGCTGGCTTTGTCCCGACACCGAAGCGTCGTCACGATGGATTAGGCCCCATCGCGTGCGAATCTGTATCTAGACTAAGCTAGGTATAGACGTCAAGGGGCTTGATCCGCTTTTTGCCAGCGGAGCAATCATGGCCCCTCGGCGTCACATAAAGTCTGTCCATTCGCAGACTTCAACTGGTCATCTTCTTCTCTTCAAGCTCTCGTTCGACACTTCGGACGAACCGCCGCGCGTGAAGCTGCACCGGGCGATGAGGCAGCTCGTTCTGCCCATCTTCGGTCCGGGCTTGCCTCCGCCCATGGATCCGAGCCTGCGTCGCGTAGAGCGACCGCGCCGCTATCGGCGTAGCTAGTCGTCCAGGTCACCGAACAGCGAGAGCTGCCCCCGCCTCGGCTTCGGGACGGGCGGCGGCTCCGGCTCTGTGGGCGCCCCGGGCGCAGCCGGAGCGGACCCAACCAACCGGAGGAAGCCCCGGCCGTTCGGCAGGGCCCTGGCGGGCGCCGAAGGCGCTCCCGCGGGCGGCTCAGGCAGCTTGAGCGCCTTCGGCTTCGGCGGCTCCGCGGGCGCCTCGGAGAGCGCCAGGGCGACGAGCTCCTCGATGCTCCACACGTGGTCGGTCAGCCCGGCCTCCATGGCGGGCGTCACGCGCAGCGCCTCGTGCGGGCGGCAGAAGTTGTAGAACGCCATGTGCAGCGCGACGGCCGCCTTGTGGTGCGGGAGGCGCTTGCTGAAGCCGTTGCAGAGCCGGGTGAAGCGGCGGATGTGCATGCGGATCGTCAGGTTCTGCCGCTCGACGTAGCTCGTGCTGGCGCGCTTCATGTCGGGCACGCCGAAGACGGGCGTCTTCGTGATGAACGGGTCGCGCGGGGGCTCGTAGCGGTGATCGTCGTCGCGGCGCGCCTTCCGCGAGTAGTTCTTGATGACCTGGGCGTAGTCGACGCCGCCCGCGAACGACGCGCCCACCGCGGCGACGTAGGGCTGCCAGCCGTCGCTGTAGAGCTGCGGCACGGTCACCAGCCGGGCGCGGAGATCCTTGACGAAGGCGGAGGTGTTCTCCTCGTCACGCTTCCCCACGCGGTAGCTGATGACCAGCTTCGACGCGCTCGCCATGCCGACGAACACGTACGCCTCGCCGACCTCGGGCGAGTCGCCCGGCTGCACGCGCGCCTGCTTCTTCTGCACGTAGCTCCAAATCTCGTCGACCTGCACCGCGCGGCAGTCGACGTCGCGCACGAGCCGGTTGTGGAGCCGTTCGCAGCCTTCTCCGACACGGAGGAGCAGCGCCAAGATCGCCGGCTTGCACACCTCGGTGAGCCTCGACGTGGGGCGGATACCCGCCCCTTCGACCAGATGCGACACGACCTCGACGCGCTTCGCCATCGGTAGCACGTGTGCCATGCAGGGCCTTGCCTCTCCCCGGACCTCGGCCCATGCTGCACGTGCGATGTGCGCTGGACGGGCCACCGTCCGGTGTTTCGCAGCCCTGCTTCCGGGGACCAGCCGGGAGTAGGGCGCTTTGCTAAGTGCCCTGCAATGTAGCACAGAAAGCCTATGTTTCCCGGTGTTTCCGTGTGAATGGGACATGGGGTGTCACAGCCCGCAGGCACGATTGCAGCCTGTTTAGCGGGTCTTACGCGCCGACGGTCGCGAGCGCTGACGGGCAGCGCGGCGCGTGTGGTGGGGGCGTGGAGGCGCAACGCCGAGACGTGGAGGCGGACGGGAGGAGGCCGTGCCGATGGCCCCGCTCAGTCATCGGGCCGATCGTCAAGACGGCGGCGGGCCGGTTGGTCAAAATTGACCATTACCACGTGCGTCCAGCAGAAGATGGGGGCCACCCATCTCCGCGGTGGAGAGGCCTCCGTTCTGTAGACCCCATCCTCGCGTGACCCAGCTCCAGGTCATCGAGAGGAGCGCGAGGAGCGGGCCCCGCGGCGCCCCTTGGTCGCAAAGGCCGAGCGCGGTGTTCCAGGACTCGACGCAGATCGCGGTTCGGGGGCGTCCCGGCGATTTGTGACAGGTGGCAGGCGCGAAGCGCAACCTGAGAGGCGCATCGCCATGAGCGGGAAGCCCTCAGCATGCCCTTGCGCGCACTTCGTTCGCGATAGAGTCGCCCGAGACCTCGTCCTGGACCTCCTCGGCTCCAGATGATGTGGCCAAAGGAGGGGCTGTCTTCTTCGGCGCTTTCGGCATGGACCTCTCCTGTGGGCCCTGTCGGGCCGACGCATCGCTACGTCACCGAGGCGGCAGACCGTCCCGCACCGCCAGGCAACCGCCACCCACCCGCCAACCTGGGTCGGGTCTCACGCGCTCGAACATGGACGTCAACTCGCGGTTGACAGTGTAGATGAGAGCAGTTCACGCAGTCCGGAGCACCATGGATATGTCGTATATGGAAGAGGGATATCATCGATGGTTCAGAGATTGCATGATTACATGACCGATATCGGAGGTCCTCATGAACAGGAAGATGATTCTCTTGGGGTTGTTTGGCGGGGTCTTTACTGCAGCAGTCTCGTGCAGTAGCAATGACGGGAGCGAGTCGAGCGAAGCGGGCGGCACGAGCTCGACCACCGGCGGTAGCAGCGGAAGCGGTGGCAGCCAGGTGAGCGTGGGTGTCTCGGGCTCGACCGCGAGCGGCTCGGGCGGGTCGGGTGGCAACATGATGAGCGGCTCGGGGGCCTCGGGCGTGTCGGGCGGCTCGGGCGGCTCCGGCGGGTCGGGTGGCTCGGAGGCGTCGGGCGGGTCGGGTGGCTCGGTCGGCTCCGGCGGTTCAGGGGGCGGCGATGGTGGTGCGGGCGCGGACCAGTGCAAGCCCGTCGGCTGGGCCACGCGCTCAGGTCGCGGTGGTGGCGCCTTCGATGTCACGGGCGGAGGCGACGCCGAGCCCATCGTCGTCAACAACTTCGCCGATCTCCTGGAGTACGCCAAGGATGGTGAGGCGCGGGTGATTCACATCGACGGCGCGCTGGGCGGTGGTTGGTCGGGGACCTCCGGGGATCGACTGGAGATCAAGTCGAACAAAACCATCGTCGGCCTCCGCGCGGGCACGCAGCTCAAGGCGGCCATCCATATCAAGGACGCGAGCAACGTCATCCTGCGCAACATCGTCGTCCGTGGGCCGGGCTCCAACGGCGACCAGGCCTGGGACAACATCAACATCGAGGGCAACTCCAAGAACATCTGGGTCGACCACGCCGAGTTCTGGGACGGGCAGGATGGCAACGCCGACGTCGTCAAGGGGGCCGACAACGTGACGTTCACGTGGAGCATCTTCGGCTACAGCAAAAGCGGTAGTCACAACCTGTCGAACCTGATTGCATCCTCGGACAACGAGCCCGCGAGCGAGGGCAAGCTCAACATCACCTTCATGTTCAACTGGTGGACAGGGGTCTCAGAACGCCAGCCCCGCTGCCGGTACGGCAGGATCCACGTCGTCAACAACCTCTACACTGCGAACACATCGGCAGGACCTTCGAAGCTCGGCGTGACGAACGGCTTCAAGTGCAGCGTGCTGACCGAGAACAACCATTTCATCGACCAGAGCCAGCCGATCGACCTGGGCAAGCAGGCGGGAGAGGGCTCCGTGCAAGAGGCGACGGGCAACCTGTTCGAGGGCTGCTCCGGAAATCAAGAGGGCAGCGGCGACGCCTTCGACCCTCCGTACGAATACAGGTCGTTCATGGTGCCGGCCTCCGAAGTGAAGGAGCTGGTGCAAGCGCACGCGGGGGCCACGCTCTCCAGCCCGACGGCTTGCTCGCCGTAGAAGCGGCCTTGAAGACCAGCTGCGGGTCTGGTCGACGATGGGGGCCCCACGGCGCGCAGCCCGACCATCATTTCACGAAGGGCTGCGCGCCGGACTCGCGCCACGGGCAGGCGGCCCCGCCGCGGGCGGCGAAGATGAAGACGTCTCGCGTCTGATCAGCGACAATTTACTCGCTTCAGGTCGCGCGTAGCGCGCGAGCTCGCGGGCGATAAGGCTGCTACGGGCGTTTGGAGCCCTGCGGGAGCTTGGCGCCGTCGAGCTTGGCGCCGTCGAGCTTGGCGCCAGTGAGCTTCGCGTACTGCAGGTCCGCGTCGCGGAGGTCGGCGCCGCGGAGGTCGGCGCCGTCGAACGCGGCGCCGGTGAACTCGGCGCCGGCCAACTTTGCTTCGCGGAGGTCGGCGTTCGAGAAGACGACGCGGCCGCAGCGAGCGCCTTCGAGATCCGCCCCGCGGAGGTCGGCGCGGCGGAACGCGCAGTCGTAGAGATCGACCCCCTCGAGGCGCGCGTTCGAGAACTTCGCCTCTTCGAACGGGATCACCGTGAGGTCCGCCTTTCGCAGGTCGGCTCCCGTGAGATCGATGCCCGAGAGCTGCACGAACCCGCCGCTCGACGTGCGCCAGCGCGATCGCCAGCGGTTCCAACGCTCGATGCCGTCTTTGACCTCACCTCGCAGCATCGCGCGTGACTCTTCGAAAGTAGGAAGCAGCATCTCGATGAGCTTCTTCTCGCTCAGCTTGATGACTTTGTCGCCCTTGGCGACGCGCGCGTCGATCTCTGCCTCCGCCTTCGACGGGACGTGCTTCACGTACGGAATACGCGCGCCGACGAAGTGCGTCGCGTCCTTCGCCTTCTTCGCGACCGTGCCGCCGAGCTCGAGCAGCATGTCTTCGCGGAGCTCGCGCGAGGTGCGCACATCCATCGCCGAGCTCTGGAATCTGCCTGCGTAGAGAATGCATACCCCGGCGAGGCGCTCCTCGAACATGCCCTGCGGCTCCTTCTCCGCCAGCGGGGTGAAGCCGAGATCGAAGGGAGTGACACGCTTCTTCGTGCCTTCGATCGCGCGGATGGCGAGGTTGCCGTGCCCGTCGATGTACGCGATCTCGGCTCCGTCCTCGGAGGCGGTGAGCGGGAGGATGGCGAAGCCGTGGAACTCACTATCTTTCGGAGCCTCGGGCTCGTCGAGCCATCTGCCCTTCTCGGCGTCGGCCGTCCTCGTACGGCCCGCGGAGTCGACGACGACCGCGCGGGCATCGTCGATGAACGCGACCTGCCCGAGGCGCTTGTCTGGATGGGAGAGGGTAGCTGTCACCTCACCCGAACGTGGATCGATGAAGACGAGCGCGCTGTCCGACGAATGATTGCTGATGTCACGATCGATGCTGACGGCGATCCATCCGACGCGCGAGACGGCGGCGCCGCCGCAGTACTCGGGCTCACCGCTCTCCAGCTCGATCGTATGGACGGGTGTCTCCGGATCGTCGAGCCGCCAGATTCGGACCGCGTCGGACACCGAAACGGCCCAGGTGTCGTCGGACCCGAACGCGCAGGCCGACACCTGGGCGTCGTGCGAGAGCGTCGCGGTGCGGACGCCGCGCGCGCGGTCCCAGAGCTCGACGTTCGACGCGATGGGGAGCATCACCGTCTTTCCGTCGCGCGAGATCGCCACCACGCCCTGGGGAGAGATCGCGTCGTTCGCGAAGATCACCTTGCCCTTGTCGGTGATCTCGCGCACCACGACGGCGTTTTCGGGCTCCACGATGAGCAGCTCTCCCTGCGGGAGGTTCGCGAGCGCCGCGGGGCCGCTCGCGCGCCGCTCGCTGACCGTGCCGTCGGTCCTTCGCCAAGACCAGATCCCCGACGAGCCGGCGACGACGACGCGTTCGCGGCTCAGCGCGATCGCGTGTGGCGCGTCGATCCCGAGCTCGCTCGAAGCCGGCTCACCGTCCGAGGTCCAGATGCCGATGCCAGACGCCGTCGAGCCTGCGGCGAGCCACTTCCCGTCGCGCGAGAGCGCCATCGCGGGGCCTTGGCCGTACGCGTGGTGGCGAGGCGTGCGGACGCGACGGATCTCCGCGCCGCTGCGCTTCCACCAGCGGAAGTAGCGATCGTTGCCTTGCGAGACCACGGTCTTGCCGTCGGCCAGGAACGCGAGCCAGCGACAACCGGCCGGCCCCCCGTCCTGCTCGCCCGAGCCGTGATCTTCCTGGAAGCGATGCGAGCCCAGGAGGCGGACGGGCTCGAGCGATGCGCCGTCCCAGAGGTGGACGTCGCCCTGTCCGTGACCGCCGGCGAGCACGCTGCCCTCGGGTGAGAACGCGAGTACGAGGATCTTGGAGCTCTTTCGTTGGGCGAGCTCCTTCTTCGACTTGCGATCGAAGACGCGGACGATGCCCTTCTGTCCGCCGGTCGCGAACGTCGCTCCGTCGGGTGAGAAAGCGAACGCGAAGATCTCGCCTGCGGGCTCGCTCAGGTCGTGAAGCCGTTTGCCGGTACGCGCGTCGAAGACGTTGGCGACGGAGTCTCCGCCGTAGGTCGCGACGATCGCGCCGTCGGCGCTCACGGTCGCGAAGGCGAACTTCTTCGTCGCCTTCTCTCCGAGCTTCCACGAGAGCTCGCTGTCCTGGCCGAGGCGCACGATGGATCCACGCGCCCACAGGAGAAGGTCGCCGTCAGGCAACGCGAAGACGCCAGTGAAGCGACCCGTCACCGTCTGCTCGTCGAGGGCACGACCGTCGTCGACGGCGAAGCGATGCACCTTCGTGCGCTTCTCGCCGGTCACGAGAGCCACGAGCGTTCTGGAGTCCGGAGAAAAATCGAGACCAGTGAAGTTGCCGGGCGCGTTGAAGCGGGTGGCGCCGAAGACCTGTCGGATCATCAAACCAATCTTATTCGGATCCGTCGCCTTTCAGCGATCCATCGGTCGCCATTTTCGGACGTGCGAGCCGGCGCGCGCACATGTGGTGACCATCGGGGCTTGACAGACGTTGATGTCGCCGCCGAGCCCACCCATCACGGTGAACTCGATGAGCGAGCTCCAGGACGCGGCGAAGGGCTCGACCCCGGGGTTCATCCTCGTGGAGCCCGGAAAACACAGCGGGACACTCGCGCCAGGCTCCAGCAAGACGATCGTCGGCATCGGCCCCGGAGTGACCATCACGGGCAACATCCGGATGAGCGGCTCCGACGTGCACAACATCATCATTCGCAATCTTGCTGTGCGGGGCACGCGCTGCGACAGCTACGACGAGTGCCGGGCCGGGCGCGCCGGACTCGCGCTACGGGCAGGCGGCCCCGCCTCGGTCGGCGAAGACGAGGACGTCTCGCGTCATGCTGCTGCCGTCCCCGTCCGTGACCTTCAGCGAGAAGCGGGCGTGACCGCAGGTGTCCGGCGTGAGGGTGGCGGTCTTCCCCGAGATCGACACGTCCCCGTTCTCCGCGTCGGGCGCGGTGTACGTCGGGCTCTTCGTGAAGCCGACGAAGAGCTCGCCGAGGTCGACGGAGACGCTCTCACCGACGCCGGTGAGGAAACGGGGCGCCGCCATGAAGGCCAGGTACTCCTCGAGCTCGGTGTAGCCGTCGCCTTCGAGGTCGGTGTTGGCTTCGGTGAAGTCGCCGCTCGGCGAGCTCGGGGTGAGCCCCGCGTCGGCCTCCCACCAGTCGGGCAGCCCGTCGCCGTCGCTGTCCCAGCCCTCGGCGCGCGTCTCGCTCGGGTAATCCTCGTAGCCGCCGACGTCAGACTCGCGGTCGGGCAGGCCGGCGACCCCCGAGATGCTCCCCTTGTACGTCGTCTTCCCGTCCAGGGTCTCCTTCACGACGCGGCTGTCGTGATCGTCGAGCACGGGGAGCGTGTTGCCGACGTCCGAGAGCACGTTCTTGAAGGCGTCGCGCGCCGAGTGGACCTCTGCGTACGAAGGGAACCAGGGCTCGTCCACCCACGGGCTGTACCCCTGCGGCGCTCCATTCCCTTGAACACACGCCTTGTCCTGGGCTTCCTCGTCGAAGCGGCCGGGCATGACGTTGCCCTTGCAGTAGTACTGCTGGGTGCCGGGGAAGTTGTCGTAGTCGGCCTTGAGCGCGGAGAAGACCTTGCTGGCCGGGCCCGGGCGGTAATAGTTGTTCACGAAGTTCACCTCGTGGGATCCGCCGTCCGTCGTTCGACCACCCCAGTTGTAAACGACGTTGTTGAAGATGTCGAGGCGACCGGCGAAGTAGCCATTGGCGTCGAGCCCCCCCGCCAGGCTCCAGTTCCGCCCCTCGCAGTGGGCCAGGAGGTTGTGATGGAACGACCCGATGTCGCCCCCGATGCTCGCGGCGTAGCCGTGCTTGGTGCCTTCCGGGTAGTTCGAGTGCCCCGCGATGTTGAGGCACTCGGAGATGAGCGTCCGCTGCAGCGTGATGTTCTTGCCGTTGCGGGAGCTGAACCCTTCGTCGATGGTCCAGCTGATCGAGCTGTGATCGATGATGGAGTGGTCCGATCCGGACATCCCCATGCCGTCGAACGTCTCGCCGTGACCGAGGCGCACGCGCACGTGCCTCACCGCGGCGTCGCTCACGCCCGAGAGGCCGAACGGCGCAGCTCGGAGCACGATCCCCTTTCCGGGAGCCGTTTGACCGGCCACGGTCACGTACTTCTGCGTCAGCGTGAGCCGCGACGCCAGCCGGATGACGCCGCTCACGTCGAAGACGATGGTGCGCGGCCCGCGATCGGCCTCGATCGCGTCGCGGAAGCTCCCAGGCCCCGAGTCGTTCAGGTTCGTCACGTGAACGACGACGCCGCCGCGACCGCCGATCGCGAAACGCCCGTGGCCTTCGGCGCCCGGGAACGCGACGTGACGCGGCCGGAAATACCAGACGTTGCCGCGCGTCGCTCTGTTCTCGGAGTCGACCTCGTCGATGCGCCAGTAGTACCGATCGATGCTGTTCAGGCCGCTCACGCGGAAGGTCGTTCCGGTCTGATTGCCGCGGTATTCGGGCGAACCGTGCGTCGCGGACTGGACGACGTTCGGGTCGGCGCCCAGGTACACGTCGTGGGACACGGCCGCTTTCGACGCCTTCCAGCCGAGCTCGATCTCGCCGGCGTCGGCGTCGACGTGCTCGTCGCCGTCGGTGGGCGTGGGGCTCGTGGCCTGGTCCGCGATGTTGGGCGTATCGAGCTCGAAGCCGTTGATCAGGAGGCTCGCCGTGGAGCTGAAGAGGATCACGACCTCCTTGCCTGCCTGGGCGGTGAACGTGACGTAGGACGTCGGCGCCGCAGCGTTCGACAGCGCCCCGCTGCTCTGGGAGAGCCCCGAGACCTTCGTCGCCCCGTCGACCTGCACGCTGACCTCTCCGGCCGTCATGCCGCCGGTGATGTTGTGCCAGGCGAGGAGGCTGTGCTGCCCCGCTGGCAGCCCCTTCAGCGTCAGGCGGATCTGAGAGCCGGAGTCGCCGTCGCTGACCGTCAGCCCGTCGCCGACGAGGCGCGCGTAGTTCGGCGCCTGCACGGCTGCCTTCCGCCAGGAGGCGGCGAGCTCGGATCCGTTCGATCCCGCCTTCGCGAACGTGAGCGTGATGCCCTCGATCGTCTTCGAGATCGACGCGCCCGGCGTCACCGGCCACGCGACGTAGCCGAGCTCGGTCACCTCGCTCGTCGGTCGTCCCGAGATGTCCAGGTCCACCTTGAGCGCTGGTCCTGCCAATCCGGGCGCAGGGATCAGCTCGAGCGGCGTCGCCACGGTCGCGACGCGCGGGCCTCCCGGAGGCGAGCCGGGGCCGCCGCCCGTTCCCGCGCCGCTCCCGCCGCTGCCGCTGGCGCCTTGCCCACCGACGGGAGAGGAGCCGCCGGTCAACGCGCCCCCTTGTCCCATATCGCTGTCACCTTGTCCCGCAGCGCTGCTACTCCGTCCGTCGGAGCAACCGAGCAGGATGTTGACACCGAGGAGCGCGAATGCGGTTCGAGAGCTCAGGAGGCCGCGGCGTGGAGCGAGTCGCTTTGACATGCCCCTCTGGTTGCGCGACGCCACCTCCACCCGTCATCTATTCAGGGAGACGAGGGCCTCGTCACCGCCTCACGTCAGAGCTTGCCCACGCCTGCCCCCTCGGGCACGAGATCCTTGACGTCGTTCGCGTCGCTGATGAGCACACTCGAGTACGCGTAGGGGATGTCTGCGGTGCAGCTCGCGGGGTAGGCGCGCGACGCGCGGTCCACCTCGACGTTCCCGATCCGCTCGGTGCTCCCCCTCGCGTCGCTCGGCGTGTAGATCGAGTAGTGGAGCGGCTCGTAATAGTTGCGCTCCACGCGCACGCACGTGCCCGCTCGAATCTCCGTCGCGTCGGTCGCGCCGACGATATAGTTGTTGAAGAAGTGGCCAACCGAACCGCGGTACATCGGAACGCGGAGCTTCACGTTGTCGTAGTGGTTGTGGTGAAAGGTGACCTTGCGGTCGGCGTAGAGGTCGGTGTCGGACGCGCCGACGAGGCCGCCCTTGTGGTGATCGTGGAGGTAGCTCCATGAGATGGTGATGAAGCCCGTCTCTCCCTTGATGTCGATGAGCCCGTCGTAGAGGTCCTTGTCCGTCTGCGTGCTCGGGTCTTCGCTGAAGAGCTCGCAATGATCGATCCAGACGTTGCGACTGGTGCCGCTGATCGAGATGACGTCGCCGCCGTTCACGCTCGAGGGAGTCGTCGTCCCCACGAGCGTCGCGCGCAGATTCTGGATGATGACGTTGTTCGCGCCGTTGAGGTCCAGACCGACACCGCTCAAGAACGCCGTGGAGCCGATGCCGACGAGCGACTTGTTCGACTTGATCGCGATCTTGCCGCCGCTCGATCCGTTCGAGATCGTGCCCTCGATGAGGATGACGTAGGGCGTGGAGCTCTCCGCGTGGCGCTTGAGATCGGCGTAGGTCGACACGGTGACCGTCCCTCCGGCCGCGCCGCCCGTCGTGCCGCCGCTCAGCGTCGCGAAGCCGATCGGCGCCCCCGTCACGCCGGTGACTGGCCGCGTGCCCCCCGTGCCTCCCGAACCATCTCCGCCGCCGCCAGAACCATCTCCGCTGCCGCCCGCGCCATCACCGCCGGTGCCACCGACGCCGCCGGTGCCACCGACGCCGCCGGAACTCGTGGCCCCTCCAGCATTCGGAGCTCCGCCGGCGCCGTGCCCACCGCCGCCGGGAGCGCCCCCCGTGGCAAGCCCGCTCCCGCTGTCGACGGGTCCAGGTACCGAGCCGGAGCCCGTGTCTCCTGGCCCGCTGCCGGTCCCGTCCCCGAGGTCATCTCCCGAGCAGGCAAGCTGCGTTGTCGTGATGAGGCCAACGATGCCGAAAATCCAGAACCTCCCCCGGGGCCGAGCCGAGGCACCGAACGTTTTGCGAAAGCACAATCGTACGTTGACGCCAGAACGAGCTGCCGTGGACATGGTAGCCATCTCGCCTCAGTTGCCGCAAGGTGCGCGTGCCTGCCAGAAATCGGCGCCAGGGCCTGGATTGCCCTCGCTCCGGCATCGCCGACCTCGTCGTGTGCCTCACCGAGACCCGGCGCACTCGGTCACGAGGTCCGGCACGTCCGCTGCCGCGTCCATCGTGTAGTCGTAGGGCGGGTCGGTGAAGGCGACGACGTTGAAGTCCTGACCGCTCACCTTCCGGTTCCCGCCGAGCCCGGTGTCCTTCTTGCCCGTCGTGTTGTCGTAGACGTTGTCCCGAGCTGTGATGTGGCAATAGACGTCGTACATGAAGGTGTGCGGGTCGTTCACGTCCTTGAAGTAGTTGCCCTCGACGAGGACCGCGCCGTAGGAGCCCGCACCCACGCAGTAACTGTTGCCCTCCGAGTTGAAGTAGTTGTTGAAGACGTGCCCCTTGCCGTACATGACGCGTGGCATGCGCTGATCGACGAGCTCCGCCCACCAGTTGTGGTGGTAGGTAACCCGGAGGTGGTCCCAGTCCTCTGGATGGTCACCGCCGCCGGAGCCGTTCAGGCTGGCGAGGCGATGGCCGTGGTCCGGGTTCGTGTACCAGAACTTGGACCAGGAGACCGTCTGGTAATCGGACGCGTTCGTGATGTCGAGGAGCCCATCACCCGCGTCCCAGACGTTGAGGTGATCGTACCAGATGTGGTGCGAGCTGCGCGAAGCGAGCGTGTCGTCCGGCCCCGAGTTCGGCCACACGCCCTGGATGTTCAGGTTGCGGATGATCACATTGCTCACGTTCTTCATCGAGAGCCCGCCGTAGATCTTCGCGCTCGAATTGGCGCCCTGGATCGTCTTGTTGCTCTTGATTTCCAGCGCCGACCCGCCACCTTCGGTGGTGTCGATCGTGCCCGAGACGATGATCACACGCGGCGCCGGATCCTGCGCGGCTGCCTTCAGCGCAGAGAACGTGGTCACCGTGGTCGGCGCGGCGTCTCCACCGCCCGTCGTACCGTTCACGCCCTCGGCGTCCACGGCCGCCCAGCCCATCAGGTCCGTGGGGCAACCGCCGCTGCCGCCAGAGCCACCGTCACCACTTCCCCCCGAGGCGTCGCTGCCGCCGCTACCACCTCCCCCCGAGCCGGCGCTGCCGCCGCCACCGCTACCGACGAAGCCACCACCGCTGCCCCCGGTCCCTATGCTCGGACCTCCGCCGGTCCCAGAGGCGCCGCCGCCCGTGCCGATGGTCTCGATGTTGCTCCCTCCCGAGCCCACACCGCCACTGCCGGGACCATCTCCATGGGCAGGGCCCGAAGAACCACACCCGAGCGTGAGGCCGATGGCGGAAATGGTAACGAGAGTGTATCGCATGCGGCGTTTTGTGCTCATGTTCGACGGCTCGGCTAAGGTCGACGAGCGGACGCTCGCTCGACACGGTTTGCACACGCCGTGATGTTGCGCGAGCCGGCGCCCGCCATTCACAAATCGCACGGTGACGCGGCGGTCTCTCTCGCTCTGCCATTCCGCGTCGGAGAGCACCCTCTCGGCCTGAGCCTTCACCTCCCCTCCTGGAAACATGACGCTGGATCAACAAATTATCGATGCTTCGCGTCGGTGCACGGCCCGGTCGCGCTGTCGGTCGACGCGACGCCGATACCTGATCCCTTGTTGCCGAAGCACATGTAATTACTCGCGCGCGAGCGGCAGCGCCCAGGGCCCTCCCGCGCCGGAGCGAGACATCACCTGGGGCAAGGCATCGCTCGCCCGCTCGGGCGCGTAGGCGTAGGGGGGCGTGAAGACGTCATCGGCCGGCTCCTCGCGCTCCTCGCCCCCGCCGCCCAGATGAACGCCGCTCCCGTCGCGGTAGAGGTTCGATCCAGGGACGGCCAGGAGGAGCCCGAGGGCCGTCGAGTCGCCGCAGTCCGAGCGCCGCGTCGCTGCCTCGACGTTCTCGAACACGCTCGCCTCGAGCAGCACCTGCCCCTCGCAGGAAGCGCCGACCGCCCAATCCGAGATGTTCGAGAACACGTTGTTGAAGAGGTGGACGCGCGCCCGGGATCCCTCGGCGAGGGGGGCGCGCGTGCTCACTTCATCGAAGCGACAGTGGTGCATCGTCACCTCGGCGTCGGTTATCGTGGAGGCCCAGCGCTCGCGGCCGCCGCACTCGGCCTCGGTGCTGCCGTCGAAGTGGACGTAGGAGATGGTGACCGCGCTGGTGCCCGCGAGGATGTCGGCAAAGGCGTCGCTGATCCACGTGACGGTCGCGTGGTCGATCCAGACCCTGGAGGGTTGTGTCAGCGTGAAAGCATCGCCTGCTTCGAGCAGGCTCGCGTTCAGATCGTAGAGGGCGAGGTTGCGGAGGATGATGTTCTGGCTCCCGTCGAGACCCATGCTCACCCCCCGCAGCGCCGCGCCGCGTCCGAGCCCGACGAGGGTCTTGTTCGAGCCGAAGCGGAGGATGCGATCGTCCCGCGCCGTGTCGACGAGCGGACTCGCGCAGCTCGAATCCCCGGCGAGGACCTGATAGAGCGTCTTCTCGGGATCCTCTGAGCAGGCGCGCGGGCAGACCTCGATGTCCTCGATCTCCGATCCCTTGCGGCGGAGATCGTGGATGCCTTCGGCGAGCAAGAGCACGGCCGGCTCGTCCGAGCCGGCGAGCCGCTCGAGATCGGTCCAGTTCGAGACGAGCACGGGCGTCGCGCCCGCGCCTCCCGTGGTGCCCTCGCCAAAGCCGATCGGCTCGACCCGTATCACTTTCCGGAGGGCGATGGGCCCCCTCGTCCCGAGCGCGGGCCCGATCCAGCGAGCCGCCGTGTTCGAGGGAAAGCGAGCCTCGGGATCGCAGCCCGGCAGATCTCCAGCGCTCCCCAGCTCGTGCGCCGCATGGCGAGGGGCTGCTCGAGCGGCGCCTCCAGACCCCCGGCTCCCTGACACCCGTGACCCTCGCGTGGACGGCGCGCTCAGGATCCGATTTCTGACAGGCGTCCCGGCCCGGGCCCGCGCGCTCGGTCGCCGGCCCCAGCGACGCTTTTCGTTCCCGTCCACCCCGCGATCGGGTACCCCGTCCTCCCATGTCGGCTGCCCGGGGGCCTCAGGCCGTGGATGCCGTGGTGATCGGGGCGGGCCCGAACGGGCTCGCTGCAGCCGTCGCGCTGGCCGGGGCCGGCCTGCAGGTGCGCGTGATCGAGGCGCGCGACACCGTGGGCGGCGGCGCGCGCACGGCCGAGCTCACCGGGCCCGGCTTCCGCCACGACGTCTGCTCCGCCATCCACCCGACCGCGGTGATCTCGCCGTTCATGCGGACGCTGCCGCTCGCGGAGCACGGCGTCAGCTGGATCAACCCCGAGGCGGCGCTCGCGCACCCGCTGCCCGACGGGAGGGTCGGCCTGCTCTATCCCGAGCTCGATCGCATGGCGGAGACGCTGGGCGAGGAGGACGCCGCCGCCTGGCGCGACCTGTTCTCGCCGCTCCTCGCGGACGACGGCGCGCTGTTCGGGGAGCTGCTCGGCCCGCTCCCCATCCCGCCGCGCCACCCGCTCCTGCTCGCGCGCTTCGGCCTCTCGGCCATCCGCTCGGCAGACGGGCTCGCGCGCGACACGTTCCGGGGCGACGCCGCGCGCGGGCTGTTCGGCGGCTGCGCGGCGCACTCCTTCTTGCCCCTCGAGACGCTCTTCTCGGCCTCGTTCGGCCTCGTGCTCGCGCTCGCGGCGCACGCGGTCGGCTGGCCCGTGGTGCGCACCGGCTCGCAGGCGCTCATGGACGCGCTGGCCGCCATCCTGCGCGCGCGCGGCGGCGAGATCGAGACGGGCCGCAGGGTGGCGTCGCTCGACGAGCTCCCCGAGGCGCGCGCCTACCTGTTCGACACGACGCCGGCGGCCATGGCGCGCATCGCGGGCGACCGGCTGCCGGCGGGCTTCCGCCACCGCCTCGAGCGCTTCCGCCACGGCCCCGGCGTGTTCAAGATGGACTACGCCCTCGACGGCCCCATCCCGTGGAAGGCGCCCGCCGCCGCGCGCGCGGCGACGGTGCACCTCGGGGGCACGCTCGACGAGATGGTGGCCTCCGAGCGGGCGCTCGCCGGCGACACGCCCGCGGAGCGCCCCTTCTGCCTCGTGGCGCAGCAGAGCCTCTTCGATGACACGCGCGCCCCCGCCGGCAAGCACACCGCCTGGGTCTACTGCCACGTGCCCGCCGGGTGCACGGTCGACATGAGCGCGCGCATCGAGGCGCAGATGGAGCGCTTCGCCCCGGGGTTCCGCGATCTCGTGCGCGCCCGCTTCGTCCACACGCCCGGCGACTGGCAGCGTTACAACGAGAACTACGTCGGCGGCGACATCGCGGGCGGCGCCAACGACTGGCTCCAGATCTTCGCGCGCCCCATCGCGAGCCTCAGCCCCTATTCGACGCCCAACCCCGCGATCTACCTCTGCTCCAGCTCGACGCCGCCCGGCGGCGGCGTCCATGGCATGTGCGGCTACCACGCCGCCGCGGCCGCGCTCCAGCGCGTGTTCCAGCGGCCGGCGCCCGCCCTGGCCGCGCCGGCGCCCCGCCCCCAGCTGCCGCCGCCGCGCGCGTAGTCGATGCGCGGGGCAGGCGCCGGGCCGACAGCGCGGCTCACCGCGACCGGACGAGCCGTCGAGGCCCGGTCACGACCAGGAGACGTCGAACTCGCAGGCCCTGGCGCCGCGGAAGCGGCAGCGGGTGTGCACGACGCGGCTCTCGCGGGCGCCCAGCCGGGCCATGATCCGGTCCTGCCACGCGGGGATGCCCACCGCGCAGGTGACCGGCCCGGGGCCGCGGTCCGGGAGCTTCGACGCGGTGAGTCGGACCGTGAAGCGCCTCGGGGCGACCGGGACCCCCTCCATCGCGCCCTCGTCGAAGTAGCGCTCCCAGAGCGAGGCGGACCGGTTCAGCACGGTCTCGGGGGTCGCGGCCTTGATCAGCACCGTGAAGAACCGCTGCAGGTCCTCCTCGGCGATCGAGCTGGCCACGGGCCGGAAGCCCTGCGGATGACCGCCCCCGTACAGCGCCACGTAGCGATCGACGAGGCTGTTCCAGATGCGCATCGGGTACCAGCCGTGCGGCAGGATGATGCCGCCCACGCGCGCGGCGTCCTCCGGCTCCAGGCACTCCAGCCACCGGGTCACCCCGTCGGCGCCGTGCTGAGCGGCCACGAAGCTCTTGAATCCCCCCAGCGCGTTGCCCTTGACGTTGCTCATCGAGATCACTCCACCGGGCGGTCGGCGCCCGGCGCGTCGCTCGCCGGGCGGGGCAGATCCTGACGATGGGCACCGGCGAATGCAATCGCTGCTTTCGGCCCGCGGGCGCCGTACTACAATCGCCGGCGTGAAACCGTGCCCCTTCTGCGCGGAGCAGATCCAGGACGCCGCGATCAAGTGCCGCTTCTGCGGCAGCATGCTCGAGGAGCGCGCGCTCGTGGCCACGGCGGCCCCCGCCGCGCCGCTCGCCCAGGCCGGCAGCGCCGCCCACGCCGCCCACGTCGACAGGGCGCTCGCCCCCTCGCCGGGCGGGGCGCGCCTCATCTTCGAGGGGACGCCGAGCTGGAAGGCGTGGTTCTGGTCCTACGTCGCGGCGGGCGTGCTCTCGCTCGTGCTGGTGGGCCTCGTGTGGCTCGCCATCCTGCACTGGAAGCGCAAGAGCCTCCATTACAAGATCACCGATCGCACGATCGATTACGAGGCCGGCCTGTTCACGCGGCGGGTCGAGACCCTCCAGCTCTGGCGGGTGCACGACATCGATCTTCGCCAGACCTTCATGGAGCGGCTGCTCGACATCGCCGAGATCCGCGTGTTCACGCGCGACGCGAGCGACCCCGAGCTCGTCATCCGGGGGCTGCCCGCGTCGCGCGAGCTGTTCGAGGCGCTCAAGAACGCGGCGGAGCTCGCGCGGCAGCAGCGCGTCCTCGGCGTCGTGCAGTAGGCGCGGGCTCCACCTGCTCGGTCCCCGCCCCCTGATCGGAGCCAGCCCATGTCCACAAGGCGATCCCCGTTCGATGATCTACCGGATGTGCGCGACGGGCTGACCCGCGCCGAGCGCATCATCCTCTGGCAGCTCTCCGTGCTCGAGAAGGAGTTCGGCGGCCGCAACGTGCCCACGGCCACGCTCTACGGCCGCGTGGTCGAGCACATCAACCTCTCGGTCCCGGAGTTCCAGCGCCTCATGCAGCGCCTCGTCGGCGTGCGCTGAAGGCGCGGCCCCGGCGCGGCTCGCTCCGGCGCGCGGCCGGTCGAGCGCGGGATGTCCTCCATTCTCGCCCTTGATCCCCGATCTCCGCGACCGGTGGACCTGCAAGAGCGCGCGAGCGTGGAGGCAGCAGCGATCAGCGTGAGGTCTTTGACGTCGGCGCCCGCGAGCACGAAGACAAAGAGTGATGGAGCCGCGCGCAGAGCCTGTTCCATCCGAAATCACGCGCGATTTCATGGGGATACGAGCAAACCTCCAAGGGCTGGAGGGCGAAGAGCGGACAATGTCGGATGCCGACGAAAGCAACGCGAACGAGCCTCCGAGCGGCCGGGACGTGCGGCCGATCAGCCCCTCCATCTACGGCGCCTACGCGGAGAAATGGGCCGTGATCGTGGGGATATCGAGGTACAAGGACGCGAGCCTCAACTTGAATTATGCGGCGCGCGACGCAGAAGAGCTTGGCAAGCTCCTCAAGGCGAGCGGGGGCTTCAAGAGCGACAATGTCCAGCTATTGCTCGACGAGCGAGCGACGACAGCCAGGGTCACCTGGGCGATCCGGACCTTTCTCAAGAAAGCTGCCAAGGACGATATCATCATCCTCTACTTCGCGTGCCACGGCCAGCCAGACGTGGGGGCTCGGGGCAACATCTTCTATCTGATCACGTGGGACACCGACCCCAGGGACATCGGGTCCACGGCCCTGCCGATGCGGGAGGTGCAGAACGCCCTGAACGACTACGTGCTGGCCGAGCGAGGGGTCATCCTGGTCGATGCTTGCCACGGCTCGCCCATCGGCGGCTCGACCCGGGCGCGAAGCCTCAGCGCGGGCGACGTGATGAACCAGCAGGCGGAGGCGCTCAGCAAGGCACAGGCGGGGATCGCGACGATCTCGTCCACGCGAGCGAACGAGACGGCGCAAGAAGGCGCGCAGTGGGACGGCGGACACGGCGTCTTCACGTACTTTCTCCTCAAAGGGCTGAGCGGCGAGGCCGCCGAGAGCGGCACCGGCAAGGTGAGCGTGAGCAGCCTTTACGATTACGTGAGCAAGAACGTGACGGCGGCCACGGAGCCCGCGCCGCAACACCCCTGGATCAGCGGAAACGGCTTCGACAACAACCTGCCCCTCGCCTGGAGGGCGACGCTCGACAACGAGGAACGGCTGGCGCTCGGCCGCCACCTCGCTGACATGGCGCGGCTCCTGGCCGATCGGGTCAGCCTGGACCTGGCCAGCGAGCTCTTCGTCGAAAACACGGTGGACCTCGGCCTCGCGCGCCTCGACGCAGGAGACGTCGACCGGGCCATCCCGATCTTCCAGGCCGTGGTGAGCCAGGGCGGAGAGGGCTCCGTCGAGTCGGCGTACTACCTGGGCCTCGCGCTCGCGAAGGCGCACGGCGAGGGCGCCGCGAAGCAGGCGATCGAGCTCTTCCTCGCGAAGGCCCCCGACGACCCGCGAGCGGCCTTTGCGCGCGATCTCTTGACGAACCCGGAGCGACGCGCGAGCGCGGGTACCCGGCGCGCGCTGCTGATCGGCGTCAACTGCAATGTCTCGGGACCGAGCAGGGACGAGGCGGAGGAGAAAGACGCGCGCGCGCTTCGCGAGGTCTTGATCGACCGGTGGGGCTTCGCCGCCGACAACGCGATCTTGCTCTGCGGGCCCCAGGCGACCCGAGATGGCATCCTGAGCGCGCTGGAGAAGCTCGTCGCTTCAGCGGCCGAGGACGACGCGGTGCTCGTCTTCTACAGCGGATGCAGCGGCCGCTCGCCCGTCGAACACGCCGCGATCCTTCTCAACCGCGTCAGCCGCGACGACGCAGCAGCGGACGCCAGGAACCCCGACGGGTCGATCGCGCATGAGTCGATCGCGCAGGACGAGATTCATTCGATCCTCCAGCGCATCCGTTCACGGCGCAAGATGCTCATCATGGATACGGACATATCGCCAGATCCGATCGAGCTTGCCCGCGGTGCATCCTACGCGGCCCTGTTCGGAGCCAGCGCCGGACAGCATGCCGTCAGCCTGAACATCGATGAGCGCTATGGCCAGCGCGGGCTCTTCTCATGGGCGCTGGTCGAGCAGCTCAAAACGGCGCTGCCGAGCACCACGCTGGAAGAGCTCAGGGACAGGATCGCGACGACCATGCAGACCTATCGGGACAAGCGTCAGCAAGATCCGCACCTGAGCGGGGCAGGACCGGTGTCCCACCGCCTCGAGCCGGTGAGCATGGGGCATGTCACCCTCTTCGAGCTGAGCCGGCGCCGACGCTTCGACGGGTTCGCGCGGCACGAGCTGGAGGCGCGCTACGCTGCGATCCTTCGCACGTTCCCCGCGGCGCCGCCCGACCTGCACTACGCAGCCGGTCGCGGCTTCCTCGAGCAAGGAGCGTACGATGGGGCAGCGGAAGCGCTGGCCGCGTCGGCGAGGGCGCGCGCACCCACCGAGCCGGAGGCGCTCATGGCGGTCGGCGTCGCCCAGATCGGCGCTGGACAGCGGGAGGCCGCGGTCGGTTCGCTCGATGGATACCTCCGCGCCTTTACCCCGCCAGAGCAGGCGCCGCTGGCCAATGACGTGACCACGCTCATCGCGCGGCTCAAGCAAGGCAACCGCTTCGCTGTCATCGTGGGAATCGACGCGTATGGCCATCCGGGCGTGCCCCGCCCGCGGGGCGCGGTCAACGACGCGCGCGCGCTGTTCCAGGTGCTCATCGATCGGTACGGGTTCCTGCCGGACAACGTGCGCTTGCTCCTCGACGGCGCCGCGAGCCGCGCCGCCATCGTCGCGGCGTTCCAGGACCTCTCCGCGAAGCCGGCGGAGTCGGCCACCCTCTTCTATTTCGCCGGCAACGGCTCCTTCAACGCGAACGGTGATCCGACGATCGTGAGCGCGGACGGGCGAAGCGAGGGCGTGCTCGACATCGCGCTGCGCGAGCTCGACGAGCTCGCCGGTCGGGGCTCGACGCGGCTCGTCACCCTCATGGACGCCGGCTGGACGAGCAGGACGTCCGCTGAAGGGGCGAGGTACGTCGAGGCGGACCCGCGGCCGGTCCCGCTTGGACGCGACGTGCGCCGCCGGACCTGGCCCCGATCCTTCGAGTTTCCCCCCCGCGTCGGCAGGCTGACCGTGCTCAATGGATCCATCAACATGGCAAGGATGAGCGAGGACTCGCCGACGGTCGAGAAGCTCATCCCCCTGTCGCCGCCCGGATCCGGCGACGCGGTTCGCGGTCTCCTGACCTACGAGATCGTCAAGGCGTTAACGGCAGCCCAGCCGACCGCGCTGACGTGGCGAGGGCTGCTCGGGATGATCCCGCCGACCCTGAACGTGCACGTCACCGGAGAGGGAATGGAGGAGATCGCGTTCGACGACAGGCTCCTCGACAGCGCCCGCGCGTGCCTCACGAACCTCGATCGCGAGCCGGCCCGCCGCGCGCTCGCCGTGCTCGAGCGCGCTGACATACCCAACCAGCTGCTGTGGCGTGGGATCGCCTACTCCGTGCTCGAGGACCACAAGGAGAGCATCGAGGCGCTCGAAGCGTTCATCCGGGAAAAGGAGGGGAAGTTGTCGACCGCGGCGCACTATCACCTTGGCCGCGTGCTCTTCAGGAGCGGGCGTGACCTGGACCGCGCCGTGAGCGAGCTGCGCTGGGTAACGCAGCAGGATCCCACGAACTCCGCCGCGTTTCTCTACCTGGGCAGGGCGCTCCGCGCCCGCGCGAGGAGCGACATCCGAGGGGAGGCGGCGAGGGCCTACGCCAGATACCTCGAGTCCGGCGCACCTCCCGGCTACGAGGACGAGGCATGGAGTTTCCTGACAGCGAGAGAAGAGCAGCGCACCTAGATTCGCCCAGGTGAAGAGGGGCCATCCCGCGACGCTCGGCAACAAGGACGAGAGCGCGAGGAGGCCCACTTGACCCGTGGTGCACGCCGTCCGAAATGATGGACCAGAGGGTGTCGCTCTGCACGACCACCACGCGCCATGGGGGGTCAGGTCGAACACCAGGCTGTCGCAACGGGACATCGGCTTCGTCAAGAGCGCTTACCCTGGATGAGCTGCGCCCGCGCCTCCGCCGAGGCTGGCCTTGACAACCCGCACCGCTCGAGGAACCTCATGAACGACCACCGCGACTCCGGATCCGACGCCAGGGAGATGAGCGAACCGCGGAGCGCGGGACCCACGTTCCGGGCGCTGCTCATCGGCATCGATTTCTACTCCAAGAGCTCCCTCGAGAACAGCGCGACATACGTGTCGCTGCGCGGCTGCGTGAGCGACGTTGACAGGGTCAAGAAGAAGCTCGAAGCGCGGATCACCCTGCCGCACGACATCAGGACGCTCCTTGCGCCGAACGTCGGGGAGGCCAGGCCCGGTGGGCCGGAGAGCGATCTTCCTACGTACAAGAACATGAAGGCGGAGCTGGATGGGCTGTGCGCCCGTACGCAGCCGGGCGACCACGTGTTCATTCACTACTCCGGCCACGGAGGCCGCGTACGCACGAAGTGCTCCCGCGTGAAGCCCGGCGGGTTCGACGAGACGCTCGTGCCGATGGACATCGGCGACGGCTCGCCCTACCTGCGCGATCTCGACCTTGCGTATTACCTCGACAAGCTCACGAAGGAAAAACAGGCGACCGTGACCGTCGTGCTCGACAGCTGCCACTCCGGCGACGCGACGCGTGGAGTCAACGTCGCGCCGCGGTGCGCGACGGGCGCCCGCCAGGGCACGGATCCGACGCTCGACACCACGGAGCGCCCGACGGACGGCGTGGCCCCCGACGATGAGCTGTGCGACGCGTGGATGCGGCTCGTCGCCACGGGCAACGGGCGGCGCGACGCGGTCGCCACGACCTGGCTCCCGGAGGCCAGGGACTACGTGCTCCTCGCGGCGTGCCGCGACGTGGAGACCGCGATCGAGGAGCGCCTGGAAGGCGACCGGTCGGCGGGCGTGTTGACCACGGCGTTCCTCCAGGCGCTCGACGAGATAGGCAAAGAGCAGACCTGGAAGGTGCTCTACGAGCGCGTGCTCGCGAGCGTGCACAGCAAGTATCCGTCGCAGACTCCCCAGCTCCTGGGTCAGGGGGAGCGGCAGATCCTCGGGGCCGAGCTGCGTGAGGTCGTGAGCACGGCGAGGGTCAACGAGATCGACGAGCAGAACCGGAAGGTGAAGCTGAGCGCCGGCATGGTGACGGGGACCCCGACGGGCGCGAAGTTCGGGATTTACCCCCCAGGGACGATAGACTTCACGCAGCCCAACCTGCGCGTAGCTGTCGCCGTCGTCGACAGGATGCTGGCCGTGGAGAGCTGGGCGTCGCTGGAGGAAGGCGCCGATATCCGTTCTGTCAAGCTGGGCGCTCCTGCGCTCCTCGAGGACCTGGGATCCATCGCGCTGCGGCGCGCGGTCAACCTCTTCCACCGGGACGATCTGCCGCCCGGGATCGATCAGGATCAGGCGCTCGGCGCCGTGAGAGAGCAGATCGAGCGGAGAGGACGAGGGTTCCTCGAGGTCGCCTCCACCGGGACGTCGGACTACCAGGTCGCGCTCAACAAGGATCGTCGCTACGAGATCTGGGACCCTTCGGGAAATCCCATTCAGCGCGTGGGGACGGTGGCGGCCTTCGCGCCGAAGGCCGCCGAGACCGTCGTCGATCGGCTGATCCATCTCCTCCGGTGGCAGGCCATCCTGAAGGTTGCCGATCCGGTCTCGGGGCTCAAGGACAAGCTCCACATCGAGCTCCTCGCCCCTCCGCCGGGGTGGTCGGAGAGCGAGCCAGCCGTGGGCGGGACCGTGATCCACCCGGAGGGCGGTGCGTACGTCATCGAGCCCGACGCCTGGGTGTTCGTCCACGTCGTGAACGGGAGCGAGAGCCCTGTCAATGTCGCCGTCATCGATCTCGGCGAGGACTGGGGGATCCGCGCGCTCGAACCTGCGCCGCCAGAGGGGCACAGGACCCCCACGCGGCGGTACACCACCGTGGACGCCAGGAGCGATTCACGTTTTGCGTTGCAGTTCTTCCTCCCCCAGGGGCGCGCCTCGTCGCGCGACGTCATCAAGGTCTTCGCGACCCTCCGCGATACGGATTTCTGGTGGCTCCTGCACACGTCGATCGACACGCCCGTGACCCGGTCGCTGGAGACGAGGGACACGGCCGCGAACGACGCGCTGTTCCGGCTGCGCGAGGCGCTCGACGCGGACGAGAACACGCTGCGCGACGCGCGTCCCAGGTCCGCGCCGGGTGAGGAGTGGACCGCGAGGCAGATCGACGTCGTCACGCAGCGGAGGTGAGCCTCCACCACCGACGCGCGGCGCCCCCGTCAGGCGGCCCGCTGCTCGAGGGCGGCCCGCTGCTCGAGGGCGGTCCGCAGCGCGGAGACGGAGGCGCTGCGCAGGTAGACGACGGGCGCGCCGTCCGCCGCGAGGCCGTGCATCTGGTCGCGCAGCGCGTGCGAGACCATCGTCACCATGATCACGATGAGCGCGACCTTGCCCGCGCCGTGGCGCGCGCCCGGCGGCACGCGGTTCTCGTAGTGGCGCAGCGACCAGCCGTGCTTCTCGACCACATCGCGGTAGCGGCTGGACATGCCCCCGCTGCCCCCGATGACCAGCACCGCCTGCTCCTCGCGCTTCCTGCCTGCCGCCTGAGCCTGAGAACGACGCTCCACCTTCATGCGATCTCCCTCGAAAGTGGCTTGAGCAAGGCGTAAGCCACTCTCCTAGGCGCAATATTCCCTGCGCGAACATCGATGCCGCGCTCTATTCCGGGGCAAATTGTCCTCCCGGCGCGAAGGTCCATGTCACCGTGACATGGAGAGCGCGGGCGCCGCGGCGGAGCGCGCGCGGGCCCGGGCGAGCGACGAGCGGCGGCGCTCGCGCGCGACAGGCATGCATCCGGCCGACGCGATGGCTGGGCTCCCGGCGCGCGGCGGACGAGGTCGACCGTGCCGAGGGGACCCGGGACAGACAGGCCCAGGGGCCGAGAATCCCCTCATTTTGCAGCCCGTTTCAGCGAGAAATTGAACAGGGAGGCGGGGAGGCGGGGAGGATTTGAAGATTTCCCTCCCCGCCTCCCAGTGAATCTTTCCGAATATTTTGCGGGGATGTCTCAGGCCCAGACGGGCTGATCAGGAGGTGACGGGAATAAAAGGAGGAGCGGCCAGCGGCCGACGAACGGTGGGGCGATTGTCCCCGGCCGCGGAGGATTGACGCGACGTCAGCCGGCCCGCTGCTCGAGCGCGGCCCGCAGCGCGGAGACCGAGGCGCTGCGCAGGTAGACGACGGGCGCGCCTTCCGACGCGAGGCTCTGCATCTGGTCGCGCAGCGCGTGCGAGACCATCGTCACCATGATCACGATGAGCGCGACCCTGCCGACGCTGTGGCGCGCGCCCGGCGGCACGCGGTTCTCGTAGTGGCGCAGCGACCAGCCGTGCTTCTCGACCACATCGCGGTAGCGGCTGGACATGCCCCCGCTGCCCCCGATGACCAGCACCGTCTGCTCCTCGCGCTTGCTGTCGACCGCCTGGGAACGCCGCTCCGCCTTCATGCGATCTCCTCCGAGCAAGCTCTGAGCAAGGCGTAAGCCACCCTCCGCCGGCGGCCTTCTCCCGGGCAAATGTCGATGTTCTGGTTTATTCCCCGGCAAAATGTCGTCTCCGCGAGGAGGCCTTTGTCAACGTGACATGGCGGTCGGCGACGGCTCGACGGCTCGACGGCGCGACGGCTCGACGACGCGGGCGCGCGCGGGCCCGGGCGCGCGACGGGCGGCAGCTCGCAAGGCGGCGGGCGACCGCTGGTGGCCGACGGGCGACGGGCTTGCGCGCGGCGGGCGGCAGCCGCGCGCGGGCACGTCAGAGCTGTGGTAGGAGAGCAGCGCCGCCCTGCTCCGCCGCGCCATGCAGCCCCTCTCCGCACCGCCCAGCGACGCGCCTCCGCCTGGCACCGTCGAGCGCTGGGCCTGGGACTACATCCTCTCGACCGACCTCGAGCACAAGCTCGCTCCGCCGCCCGTGCCGTCCGCCTGGGAGTCGGACGCCGCGCCGCCCCCGCCCCGCCGCATCGAGCGACCTGGACGGCCCGCCGCGCTGCGCATCTCGGCGCGCGCCCAGAAGAGCCCGGGGCCCGAGGCGCTGCGCAACCCCGCGCGCCGCGCGCAGCTCTTCCATGCGTTCCTGCACCACGAGCTCCAGGCCGCGGAGCTCATGGCCTGGGCGGTGCTCGCCTTCCCGGAGACGCCGCGCGCCTTCCGCGGCGGCCTCGTCCGGATCGCCCTCGACGAGGTGCGCCACATGCAGCTCTACGCCCGCTACCTCGCCGCGCTCGGCCACCGCTTCGGCGAGTTCCCCGTGCGCGACTGGTTCTGGTCGCGGGTGCCCGCCGCCGCGTCGCCCGCGCAGTTCGTGGCCGTGATGGGGATGGGCCTCGAGGGAGGCAACCTCGACCACACGGCGCGCTTCGCCGAGCGCTTCCGCGCCATCGGCGACGTCGAGGGCGCCGCGCTCACCGAGCGGGTCTGCGCCGAGGAGATCCCGCACGTGCGCTTCGGGGTGCGCTGGTTCCGCCGCTTCACGCAGGCGAGCGGGAGCGCCGCGCACGGGGCGCCGCCGGGGCGGAGCGACGGCGCGACGGGGCAGAGCGACGGCGCGACGATGGGGCAGAGCGAGGACGCGCCAGCGAACAGCGAGGGCGCGACGATGGGGCGGAGCGAGGGCGCGCCGCCGGCCCCTGGCAAAGGCTCGCCGCCGCCGGGCGGCCCGATCGACTTCGAGACCTGGGTCCGCCATATCCCGCCGCCCCTCTCGCCGCTGCTCATGCGGGGCGAGCCGATGAACCGCCGCGACCGCAGCCGCTCGGGGCTCACCGAGCCGTTCCTCGACGCCCTGGCCTCATGGACCGAGCGAGCGCCTGGGTCCTGAACTTCGACGCCGACGAGGAGCTGGCGCGCCCCGCGGGGTACACCCCGCGCGCCGCGGTCGCCGGCCGCGCCCCGGAGCTCGCCGGCCGGGTCTCGGCCCTGCTGCGCCCCGGCGACGTCGTGCTCAGCCCTGCCCTGCCGTCGCCGCTCGTGCCGCCGGCCCCGCCCGGGGTCCCGCTCGTCGGCCGCGCGTGGTGCCCCACGCCGCGCGCCCTGCGCCTCCTCGGCCGCGCCGGCGTCGCCGCGGCGGCGGCGCCGGCGCTCGACGTGCTCCGCCGCGTCAACCACCGGAGGTTCTGCGCCGACCTCGGCCAGACGCTGCCCGGGGCGCGCCACGTCGCCTCGCTCGCCGAGCTCGAGGCCGCCATCGCGGAGCCCACGCCGACGGGCCACTGGCTGCTCAAGCGGCCGTTCGGGTTCGCCGGACGCGGCCGGCGCCGGGTCGCCCGCGGCGCCCTCCCGCCCGACGCGCGGCCCTGGGCCGTCGCGTCGCTCGACCCCGCCTCCCCCGACAGCGGCCTGCAGGTCGAGCCCTGGGTCGAGCGCCGCGGCGACTTCTCGCTGCACGGGCACGTCGCCCGCGGCGGCGCGGTGCGCCTCGGCGCCCCGTGCGTCCAGCGCTGCGACGGGAACGGCGCGTACCTGGGGGCCGCCCTCGCCGCGGACGGCGATCTCGACGGCGGCGAGCGCCGGCAGCTCGTCGAGGCCGCGCTCGAGTCGGGGGAGGCGCTCGCCGGCGCCGGCTATTTCGGGCCCTTCGGGATCGACGCCTTCCGCTGGGAAGACGAGCACGGCGCCCTGCGCTGGAACCCTCGCTGCGAGATCAACGCGCGCTACACGATGGCCTGGGCCATCGGCATGGGCAGCGCGCGGCCCGACCTCGACTGACCCGATCCGCGGGGCGCGCGGCGATCGACTCGAGACGGCCCGCGCCCGCGGTCGACGGAGCGCCCTCCGACGAGCATCGCTCGCCAGGGCCCCCGCGCACCTCATGGCCACATCGCCGACTGGCACTCAGCGCGGGGTCTCCGCCCCTGTCCCGACACCGACTTGTTGCACACCCGGGCGACCGCTTCCTCTATAGCGGTGCCCGGACGAGAACGACACGAGCCGGGCACCAGGGACTCCAGGAGAGCCGCCATCCAGAACACCGGCAGGTTGGAACCCCGAGAAAACGAACCACAGAGGCACAGAGGGCACAGAGTCAGAGAGTTTTTTTGTTGTTCCTCTGTGTCCTCTGTGCCTCTGTGGTTCAAATCTCTTCATTCCCGGGCGTCTCAAGCAGATCGATACTCTAGCTTCTCTTTCCCTTTCTCTTTGCTCATTCTCCTGGCGCCCCTGGCGTCTTGGTATTGTTCTCGATCCGGTCCGCTGTACCCGTCAAGGGAACAGAGAAGACTCGATAGACGCGGCGCCGCTCCCGCGCGCGGTCCTGCGCTGTCCGGGCTCGGCCGATGATCGCGTATGTGAGATAAGGAGGAGGCGGCATGAGCCTGCCGGCGAGGAAAGAGAGGCGACGGTCAGCGCGGCACCCCGAGAGGCACCGGAGCAGGCACGGCGCGGCGGCGATCGCGGGCGCCGCGGCCCTCGCCGCGCTGCTCGCGGCGTGCGGGCCGAGCAACGGCGCGGAGGGTTCCGCGGAGGCGGGGTCGTGCGGCTCGGAGACGTGCGCCGCGGACCAGTACTGCGTCTACCCGCCGGGCGACTGTGGCGAGGGAGGCGTCGTCCCCGGGAACTATGGCGTGTGCCAGCAGCGCCCCGCGTCGTGCGACACGGCCACGCCCACGCAGGTCTGCGCCTGCGACGGGCGCGTCTACCCGAACGCCTGCGAGGCCGCGCGCGCCGGCGTGAGCATCGGCAGCGGCGAGGAGTGCGCCGGCGCCGCCCCGCCCGGGACATCCGCCTGCGGCAGCTACTTCTGCAGGTCGGACGTCGAGTATTGCCGGATCGTCGAGGATCCTCACGTCGAGCTCTTCAGGATGCCGACGCAGCGATCGTGCAAAGAGATACCGCCGTCCTGCGTGGCGGAGCCGTCCTGCGACTGCGTGACCCTGGCGGCCAGCGCCCCTGGCAAGGGCGGGTGTTCCAGCGCGCCGGCCTGCGCGCGAGACGCCTCGGGGAGCTTCGCCGTCGAGTGTACGGGAGATCTCTACTGAGGCACCGCGCGCGCCGCTGACCCGCGCGGCCCCCACCGACGTCGGCGGCGCGGACAGGTCACCTCCGGCGCGGCGCCGCGACCATGGGAAAGAAACAGAATCATCACCGAAACGTGGGGTTCGCTCAACAGCTCTTCCCATAGCTTGCTCGCGCAACGCTCACCTCAACGCTCACCTCAACGCTCACCTCAACGTCTGATTCCAGAAGAAAGAAGGCACGCATTCATGCAGAATTCGCGCGCGCGAGCTGAATCAACCGTACAGAAGCGGCTCATGACGGGCTGGTCCCGGCTGTCGAGGGGCGCCCTCTGCGCCGCCCTCCCGGTGATCGCGGTCGTCAACGCCTGCGGAGCAGAGGACGATTTCGAGGAGGTCTCCGAGGCGCAGCAGGCGCTGACAACGGTCTCCTTCCAGCAGGGGTCGCTCCCGAGCTCGTCGTACGCCGGCTCCACCGACGCGACGATCAAGCAGGGCGCCGCGACGACGAACTTCGGCGCGGCGACGACCTGCGAGGCCGACGGCGACGACGGCTCGGGCGTGGACAAGTCCTGCCTGCTGAAATGGACCCTCTCCGGCATCCCCGCGGGGAGCACCGTCCAGTCGGCGTCGATCACCCTCCAGGCCACCGACGGCTCCTCGAACACGTACAGCCTGTACGAGGTGAAGCGCGCGTGGAGCGAGTCCGCGGTCACCTGGAACAGCGCGACCGGCTCGACGACGTGGGCCACCGCGGGCGCGCTGGGCGCGACCGATCGCGGCAGCCTCGTCGGCAGCGTCACCGGCAGCGCCGGCTCGAAGACGATCACGCTGAACGCGGCCGGCGTGGCGCTCGTCCAGGCGTGGGTCAACGGGACGTCCAACGAGGGGATCATCGTCGCGAGCTCGTCGAACACGGACGGCATCGACTTCGCCTCCTCGGAGCACGCCACCGTGGCGCAGCGGCCCAAGCTCACGATCACCTACGGGACGTCGAGCGGCGCCGGCCCCTCGACCGACCCCGGGCTCCTCGTCGCCTTCATCGGCGACCAGGGGAACAACAGCGACGCGGACGCGGTCCTCAACCTGATCAAGGACGAGGGCGCCGTCGCGACCATCCACAACGGCGACTTCGATTACGCCAGCAATCCGGCCGCCTGGGAGAGCCGGATCAACAGCATCCTCGGCGCGAACTACCCCTATTTCGCCGTCATCGGCAACCACGACGCCGCGGCGTGGGGCGGCGCCAGCGGGTACGCCAGCTACATCCAGGCGCGCCACGCGCGCGTGCCGGACATGAACTGCACCGGGGAGCTCGGCGTCAAGGCGACGTGCAACTTCCACGGGCTGTACATCGTCGAGTCCTGCATCGGGACGGGCGAGCTCCGCTCGACCTGCGCCGCCAACGCGTCCGATCAGGTGAACTTCATCCACGACTCGCTCGCCAACGACAACTCGATCTGGTCGGTGTGCGCCTGGCACAAGAACCAGAACGACATGCAGGTAGGCGGGAAGTCGAACGAGGTAGGCTGGAGCGCTTACCAGGAGTGCATGAGCGCCGGCGCGATCGTCGCGACGGGGCACGAGCACTCCTACTCGCGCACGCTGACCCTCACCGACGTGGGCAACGCCGGGACCGGCCACGGCGCGACGGGCGCCTTCAACCTGGTGGAGCTCGCCCCGAACCGGAACTTCGTTTTCGTGTCGGGCCTCGGCGGCGTGGGCCTCCGCGACTACGAGGCGGCCAGCCACGACGACGACACGTGGTGGTCGTCGTACTACGCGAGCAACAAGTGGGTGAAGAACGGAACCTTGATGTCGGGCACCGCCGCGTACGGCGCCCTGTTCATCCGGTTCAACGTCAGCGGGGACCCGAAGCGCGCGACAGCGTACTTCAAGGACGTGAACGGCCGCCTCGCGGACGAGTTCACGATCCAGGTCCAGTAACGCGACGCGCGGTATCGCGCCGGCAGGCCCCGCCGCCGCGGGGCTCGCTCTCCTTCTCGGCCCCGCGCGGCGGCGCGGCGCGCGACGCCGCCGTGCGCCGAGGAAGCCGAGGAAGAAGCCCGCGTGCGCGATCGACGACGTGGTGACCGGCGAGGTCGACGCGCTCGCCGCCTCGTCAGCGAAGGCGACTCTCGAGCGCTCGAGCGACCTGCTCGCGCGGCTTCCCGATCAGCTTCCTGACCGTTGAACCAGCTGCGCGACGGCGCGCGCGCTCGCCTCGTTCACGGGTGAGAGCACGAACATCGAGAGGCCGTCGCTGCCTTCGACGTGGAGCACCGACGACTCGAGCACGATCTCGCCGACACCGGGACGGACGAGCCGCTTCTGGAACCCGCCGTGCGACCGGATCTCTCCTTCGTCCCACAGGCGGCGAAAGTCGGGGCTCGTCTCCATCAATTCGTCGATCAGCGCCGTCGCCTCGTCAGATTGACCGGCACGCGCGATGTCGACGCGAAACGACGCGAGACAGGTACGGCGGACGTCGTCGACGTGGTGCACCTTGTTCTCTGAACCCGGCTGGAAGACCCGGCGCAGCACGTTGCGGTCGCGCTCCGGTACCGCCGCGTAATCGCCGAGCACCGCGACCGCCGCGCGATTCCACGCCACGATCTGGAACGTCGGCGTCTTCACGAACGCGGGGACGGAGAGGCTGTCGAGCACGAGCTGGAGTGTCGGCGTGACCGCCGCGGGCGGCGCGGGCCTGCGCGGCGGCGGACGGCCGTGCGCGATCAGGAACAGCATCTCGCGATTCGCGTCGTCGAGCTCGAGGGCGCGGGCGAGGCGCTCGAGCACGTCGTCCGACGGCAGGCCGCCGCGACCTTGCTCGAGCCACGTGTACCAGGTGACGCTCACGCCGGCCCGGGCGGCGACCTCCTCGCGGCGCAACCCGGGAGTGCGCCGGCGCGCGGTGGTCGCGGGATGGGCGCGCTCGCGACGGTCGCGCAGGAACGCGGGGAGGGTGGTAGTCGCCATACCAGTATAGCTGCCCGTCTTTTCGGACGAGCGACCCGAGGCTACGGTCCGCGCATGACCAAGTCAATGCGAGTGTTCGTCACAGGCGCGACTGGCTGGATCGGCACGGCGGTGCTGAAGGAGCTGCGCGAGGCCGGCCACAGCGTCCTCGGCATGGCGCACAGCGACGCGGGCGCCGACAAGCTGAAGGCGCAGGGCGTGGAGGTCTATCGCGGCGACATCCGGGACCCGAGATGCCTCGTCGAGGGCGTCCGCGCCACCGACGCGACGATCCACCTGGCGTTCCACATGGACTTCTCGGACTTCCCGACGATTTACCGGATCGATCGCGACGCGGTCAGCGCGATGCTCGATGCGATGGCGGGCACGAACAAGGCCTTCGTCGGCACGAACGGCACGCTGGTGGTCTCGAAGCCCGGCAAGGTCGCGGTCGAGACGGACGAGTCGCCGGCGGACTCGCCGCTCGCGGTCCGGTTGCAGGCCGAGCGTCTCGTGGTCGACGCCGCGAAGCGCGGAGTGCGTGGCAGTGTCATCCGGCTGGCTCCGACGGTGCATGGCGCCGGGGACAAGGGCTTCATCGCGATGCTGATCGATGTCGCGCGCGAGAAGAAAACCGCTGGTTACGTCGACGATGGCAACCATCACTGGCCCGCGGTGCATCGCGACGACGCGGCGCGGCTCTACCGGCTCGCCGTCGAGAGCGCACCGCCGGGGACCGTGCTGCACGGCACCGCGGAGGAAGGCATCACGATGCGCGCGATCGCGGAGACGATCAGCAGAGGCACCGGTGCGCCGACCAAGAGCGTGCCGGCCGCGGAGGCAGGCGCTCACTTCGGATGGATGTCGATGGTCGTCGGGCTCGATAACCGGGCCTCGAGCAAGGCGACGCGCGAGCTGCTCGGCTGGAAGCCGGAGCGACCGGGCCTGCTCGACGACATACGGGCTCACTACTTCTGATCCACCGTGCGGCCATGAGCGGCTTGTTCGTGCCTGCCGTATCCGTCCTGCACCTCCCCGCGAGCCCCGTGGCCCGCCACGCGCGATGACGCGGCGCGCCGCCCGCCTTCGAGCGCCCCTCGGCCGGCGCTCGAAGGCGGGCCGCCCGTCGGGTACGCTGCGCCCCGGACATGAAACAGCACGCGCCGCGCTCCCCTGAAGCCTCGGCCTCCGAGGCCAACGCGAACGTGCCCTCGAAGCCGTCGCCGCCGTCCTCCAACGCCACGACCCTGGTCCAGAAGCCACGCGTCCCCGACAGCTTCGGGGAGGCGCCGACCATCGTGTACATGCCGAGCGACGAGCCCGGCCCCGCGCCAGGCGACGCCCCGCCCGGCCCGCCCGGAGGGCCGCGCGGCGGCGCCGCGGCGCCCGGCAGCCGCGATCGCGGCGCCATCGACGAGGTCACGCTGCGCATGCCGGCCAGGGCCGCCGCTTCGGGCGCGGACAGCGAGGACCGCACGCTCAAGATGCCCGCCCGGTCGGCGCGCTCCGCCGAGCCCGAGGACCGCACGCTCAAGATGCCCGCCCGGCCGGCGCGGTCCGCGGAGGAAGACGACGCCCCGACCGTCAAGGCCGAGCCCAAGGCGTCCTTCGTCGACCTGAACACCGGCGCGGACGAGGCGGAGGAAGGCCGGCCCCAGGATCTCAAGTCGGCCGCCCGCGAGTTCCTGAAGCGCCACCACAAGAAGCTCTGGTGGCTGCACACCGCCTACGCGCTGAGCCTCGGCGCCTTCGTGGTGAGCTTCGCGCAAAAGGGGTTCCAGCACGCCCGCTTCCTCGCCATCTCGGTCAGCGTCGCCTGGCTGCTCGTGCTCCTGTTCTTCCGGCTCTTCGGCACCGGCACCCGCCAGGACTTCGCGACGGCGTGGCGCGGCGCCCGGCTGCGCTTCCTGGTGATGACCTATGTCCTGAAGAACCTCTATCAGGGCATGCTCTTCTTCCTCCTCCCGTTCTACTGGAAGAGCGCCAGCCTGGACGCGCCGAACCGGTGGTTCGTGCTGCTCCTCGGCGCCTGCGCCGTGCTCTCGACGCTCGATCTCGTCTTCGACCGCGTGCTCATGCGCTGGAAGACGCTCGCCTCGGTGTTCTACGGGGTGACGATGTTCGCGTGCCTCAACCTCGTCATCCCGGCGCTGCTCCCCAACACCCGGACGCTCTACACGCTGCTCTCCGCCGCCCTCGTGTCCGTCCTCGGCTTCTGCACGCTGCACCTGCCCTTCGGGGCCCTCTGGAGCCGCGTGGGCATCGTGTTCCTCGTCGTCGCGATGGCCGCCGGGGTCGGGCTCGCCTACGGGACGCGGGAGCTCATCCCGCCGGTGCCGATGCACCTGTCCTCCGCGGCCGTGGGCCCCTCGGTGCTCCCGGACGGCCGGCTCGCCATGTCCGTGAAATCGTTGCACTATTCGGTGATCCGCGAGCTCCGCGCGGTGACCGACGTCGTGGTGCCGGGGGGCGACGGCGACCGCCTCCTCCATGTCTGGCGCCACGAGGGGCGCGAGGTGCTCCGCGCGCCGGAGGAGACGCTGCGGGTCCCGGGCCCGGCGGGCGCGGTGCGGCTCAAGTCGCAGCTCGTGGGCGGGGGCCTGCCGCGCCACCTGGCCGGGCACTGGACGGTCGACGTCGAGACCCAGGACGGCCAGCTCGTCGGCCGCACCGCGTTCGAGGTGACCGAATGAAGGGGGCGCAGCGGGTCCATCCGGCGGCCACCGTGCCGCGCGCGCGCTGGGTCGACGCCGGCAACGTGGCGAACGGGTTCCTCGTGTTCGGCAACGTCGTCACGGGCGTCATCGCGATCGGCAACGTCGCGCGCGGGTTCATCGCGATCGGCAATGTCGCCGTCGGCGTGGTCGCGATCGGGAACGTCGCCTTCGGCGTCGTCGGCGGGTTCGGCGCGACGATCGCCGTCGGCGCCTTCGCCGGCGCGGGCGTGCTCGCCTTCCCGGTGCTCGACGGGGCTGCGGGCGTGGCCAACGCGCTCGAGCTGAACCCGGTCCTGTCGGTGTTCCCGATCGTGCTCTGGGTCCTCGCGGCGCGCCTGTTCCGCGGGCAGCGCGCGCCGCGCCTGGGCCCGAGCCCCGACCTCACGCCGCTCCGGGCGCTGCTCCGCGGCGAGCGCCCCGACGGCTGGGTGCGCGCCCGCGTCGAGCGCGCGGGCGGCGGCGCGCTCCGGGTGGAGCAGGGCGGCGCGGCGGCCGAGCTGCCGGCGACGCCGGAGGCGCTCGGCGCTGGCGGCGCGCTGATCCCGGAGGGCCGGGGGGCGCGGCTGTTCGCGTACCTGCGGTCGGAGGAGCACGTCGGCGGCGGGGGCAGCGGCTACCGCGAGGCGCAGCAGCGCGAGCGGGTCCTCGCCGTCGCCGACCTGGTGGAGCCGCCGGCGTGGATCGCGCCGTGGAGCAGCGGCGCCGAGGCGCAATGGTGGCTGGCGCGCGCGTGGGACGTGGGCGCGGTCGCGGCGGTGGTGCTGAGGGCGGCGCAGCTCGTGGCGGGCGCGGTGGGGTGAGCGGCGAGCGTTCGACGCGAACTACCGGGATACGCGAACGGGAAGAACATCAGGCCATGTCGCGGGGTTAGGTGTTCTTGGAAGCGCCGCTGAGGGGCCGAAAAACGGAGGAAATGAAGGGCTCGATTTGGTAGTTCTGAGCGCCCCCTCGGCGCCTCGCGCGGAGGTGACATCGGGGGGTGTGCGTTAGGACATCAGGCCGAGCACGAAGAGCGCGTCGGCCCAGAGCGGCCAGAGCGTCCGGTACGGGTGGGTCGCCAGCACCACGCCGCCGCTCGGCAGGCGGCGGACGTGGAAGGGGGCGTGCTCTTCGAGGAAGCGGACGTGGCCGCGCGTCGTGATGTCGGCCCGCCAGGCGGGCGGGCCCCCGCCCTCGGCGGCCTCGTCGAGCTGGCAGAGCAGATCCATGAGCTCCTGCGTCTGGGGCTCCGCGGCACGCCATGCGTCGTCAGGCACCGCCGCTGCCTCGAGCGCTTCGAGCAGCGTCGCCGGCGGCGTTGTGAGCGCCTTCAGCACGGTCTCGCGCGAGAGGGAGCGCGTGAGCTCGCTCGTGCCTTTCATGGGCACGAGCGCGCCGCGCGGCGCGGCGTCGACCCGCGCGTGCAGCGCCTCTAGCGAAATGCCCGCGATGCGCGAGACGCTCTCCTTGTCGTGGACGCTCACCCAGGAGAGGGCGAGGTCGCGCGCGAGTTCCGCGGCGTTCGCGTTGTAGGTCGCGCACATCTCGATCGGGGCGAGCCATTCCTGGTTGATCGTGCAGGCGCCGGTCGGCACGCGCCCGCTCGCATCGGGTGCGCATAGGCGAAGCAGCAGCTCCTCGATGTCACCCTGAACCAGATGGTAGGCGACCGCGGCCTCAGCCTCCACGGAGCGCGGGGCGTAGCTGCCCACGAGGATCTCGTAGGGGAAAAAATCCCACGTGCGTTCGCCCGCAGTCAAGCGGAGCGGGCCCCAAGGGTGGCGACGCTCGCATTCGTCGGTGTAGCACTTGAGCTCGAATATCATGTCGCGTTCGGAATCGTTCAGCCTCATGCCGGAGAGGAGGTGAGCGTTGTTCGTTCCTCCGAAGTAGACGCGGATCATCGTGAGCACTTCGTCCACGGAGCGCGTCTCGCACCCCTCCTCGGAGCTCATCATCAGGCTGATGAGAGCCCCCGGGCTGACGAGCGCCGACAGCGCCGCGGCGAACGCGTCGAGCCGCTCTGCGTCGTCACACCATGCATAGAACCAAGGCTCTGATTCGCTCATAGTCGGATCACCATGATGATTTTGTCGGAGTCTATCAGGGTCACGCTCTTGCGCGTGCTTAAGTTGAACAGGTAGCCGTCCCGAACGATAATGTTTTCATCATCGAATTTCGCGCCCTGATCCATGATGAGCTCGTACCGGGCCACGTCCCCATCCAGCCCCTTCTCCTTCAGCGCCTTCATCGCGTTCGTGAGTTGTTTGCGCACCTTGCTGACCGGGATGTTTCCGCCCTTCGCCTCGCTCACGATCAGTTGGTGCCCGCTGGATATCGACACGAAGTCGGGCGCCGACCCCTCGCTGCCACCAGGGCTTGAGTGCTTTGGAATGCCGACCACCTCGCGCACGCCGTCATCGCCGACCCCGACGAGCGATCGACCGTCGTCCACCAGGAACTTGGCCGCCTTCTTCTCGAAGATGTTCACCTCGAACTTGGTGATCGCTCCGGTGAGCGTCTTGTACCCCCGGACGCGGTTCGTCTTCACGATCTTGGCGAAAAATTCCTCGATCTCGGCGATCTCCCCGGCCACCCGGATCGCGGACGGCCGCAGCCCGCTGCTGGTCTTGATGACCCGCCACATCGGCCCGATCGCCGCGACCCCGAACCCCACCCCAGAGAAGATCCGCTCCTCGTCGCTGAGCTCTCGCCCCGACGGCAGACAGAACACCTTCCCGGTCACGGCCTCGCACAGGTCGAGCGCCGGCCCGACCACGGGCACGAACCCCACCCCGAGGCGCGTCGTCGCATGGACGAGCGTCTGCATCACCTCCGCGTACGCCTCGAAGCCTTCGGCGACGGTCGACATCGCCCCCGCGAAAGCGCTGATCGTCTGGTAGAGCTGCGTCTGCTCCAGGTCGAACCCCTCTCCCGTCCAGAGGTTGAGGTTGTCCTTCATCTGGTCCGCGAGCGCGTCGAACCGCGGCTTGAGAACCGTATCCACCTGCGCCCGCAGATCCGGCGGGATCGGCGTCTCGATGAACCAGTCCGACGGATCCATGAACTGCCGCACGAACCCGGTGATCCGGTTCTGCGCCTTCAGGAACGCGTTGGTCTCCGCGAGCGACACGCCCCACCGGTCGCGCAGCGCGATCTCCAGCGCCACGCTGTTGGCCCTCCACGCCCTCACGTTCGCCACGAAGTCCGCCCGGAGGACCACCACCCGGCCGCTCACGTCCGCCTCCAGCGCCGCGAGCACCGCGTCCGCGTACGCCGCGTAGGGATCCCTCCCCTCCTCGAACGCGCCGTCCACCTCTGCGACGTCCGGCACCTCGACCCACGGCACCTCGCTCTCCCCGAGCGCGTACGCCTGCGGGTCGTCCGGATCCAACCCCTCGGTGTTGTTCGTCGATGAAGACCGATTTGCGAGGGTGGAGGACTGTTCCGAGAGCGCGGATGCCCACCCCCGGCCCGTGCTCGGCGCTCCGCGCCTGCGCGCGGTCCGCCCCTCCCAAATCGCGCGCTCCGCGCGCTCAGGGAGGGGTACGCCGTCTGGCAAGGGCTCCCCGAGTGCGAAGTCCGGAGAAGGGGGAACGTGCACGACCTGCGTCAGGACATCAGGCCGAGCACGAAGAGGGCGTCGGACCAGAGAGGCCAGAGCGAGCGGTACGGGTGGGTCGCGAGCACCACGCCGCCGCTCGGCAGGCGGCGCACGCGGAATGGGGCGTGCTCTTCGAGGAAGCGGACGTGCCTGCGCGTGGTCGTGTCCACCCGCCAGGTGGGGAGGCCTTTGATCTCCTCGATCTGCTCTGTCAGGTCCAAAATCTCTCTCGCGCGCGGCGCGGCGGCGCGCCACGCGTCGTCGGGCACCGCCGATGCTTCGAGCGCGTCGAGCAACGCGGAAGGCGGTGCTGCCAGCGCCTTGAGGACGGTCTCGCGGGAGAGCGAACGCGCGTGCTCGCTGCCACCTTTCATGGCGACGCGCGCACCGGCCGGCGCGGCTTCCACCCGCGCGCGGAGCGCATCGAGCGACATGCCTGCGGCGCGCTTGATCTTGCCCTTGTCGTGGAGTTGCACCCATGACAGGGCGAGATCGCGCGCGAGCTCCGCGGCGTTCGCGTTGTACGTGGCGCACATGTCGACCGGCGCGCCCCAGTCCCAAGCGTTCGTGCACGCGCCGGTCGGGATCCGTCCGCTCGCGTCTGGCGCGCAGAAGCGGAGCAGGAGGTCCTCGAGGTCGTCCTCAATCACGAGCCACGCCACCGCAGCCTCGGTCTCGATCGAGCGCGGGCCCCCGCCCAAGACGAGATCGAGGTCAGGACTGAGGAAGTCCGACTTGTCGCACACCCGCAAGACGAGGGGGCCGGATGCATGGCGACGTTCGTATTCTTCCGCGAAGCATGCGATGCCGAAGCAGACGTCGCGCTCCGGGTGGCGCAGCATGACACCGGAGGCTACATCCGCGTTGATCCATCCGGAGAAGTGGGCGCGGACCGTCGCGACCGCCTCGTCGATTGAGTGCGTTTTGTACCGGATGTCATTGTCCATTGCCACGCGGATGAGGTCCCCTGGGATCATCACCGCAGACAACGCTGCCGCGAGCGCGTCGACCCGGTCTGACTCCTCACACCATGCGTAGAACATGGGACCTGCTTCGCTCATAGCCGGATCACCATGATGGACTTCTTGCTCACGGTGACGGGTTTGCCCGTGAGCAGGTTGACCAGGTAGCCGTCCCGCACGCCGATGTTCTTGTTATCAAACGTCGCCACCTGCTTCATGATGAGCTCCAAGCGGGCAACGTCGCCATCGAGCCCCCACTTCGTCTTCAGCGTGTCCATCGCGTTCGTCAACTGGTCGATCACGTCCTCCACGATTACGCTGTCCCCACCTTTTGCCTCGCTGAGAATCAGATCGTTCCCTCCGCGTAGCGAGACGAAGTCGGGCGCCATCCCCTCGATAGTACGAGGGCGTGACTCCTTCGGTATGCGGAGCACCCTCCGCACTCCATCATCGCCGACCCCGATGAGCGCTCGTCCGTCGTCCACCAGGAACTTGGCCGCCTTCTTCTCGAAGATATTCACCGCCTTGGTCGTGATCGCCCCGGTGAGCGTCTTGTACCCCCTGACGCGGTTCGTCTTCACGATCTTGGCGAACGCCTCCTCGATCTCGGCGATCTCCCCGGCCACCCGGATCGCCGCCGGCCGCAGCCCGCTGCTGGTCTTGACCGCGCGCCACATCGGCCCGACCGCGCCGAGCCCGAACCCCATCCCCGAGAAGATCCGCTCCTCGGTGCTGAGCTCCTGCCCCGACGGCAGGCACCAGGCCTTGCCCGTCACCGCCTCGCACAGGTCGAGCGCCGGCCCGACCACGGGCACGAACCCCACCCCGAGGCGCGTCGTCGCGTGCACCAGCGTCTGCATCACCTCCGCGTACGCCTCGAACCCCTCGGCGACCGTCGACATCGCCCCCGCGAACGCACTGATCGTCTGATAGAGCTGCGTCTGCTCCAGGTCGAGCCCGTCCCCCGTCCACAGGTTGAGGTTGTCCTTCATCTGGTCCGCGAGCGCATCGAACCGCGGCTTCAGCACCGTGTCCACCTGCACCCGCAGATCCGGCGGGATCGGCGTCTCGATGAACCAGTCCGACGCATCCATGAATTGCCGCACGAACCCGGTGATCCGGTTCTGCGCGTTCAGGAACGCGTTGGTCTCCGCCAGCGACACGCCCATCCGGTCGCGCAGTGCGATCTCGAGCGCCGCGCTGTTGGCCCGCCACGCCCGCACGTTCGCCACGAAGTCCGCGCGAAAGATCACCACCCGGCCGCTCACGTCCGCTTCCAGCGCCGCGAGCACCGCGTCCGCGTACGCCGCGTAGGGATCCCTCCCCTCCTCGAACGCGCCGTCCACCTCCGCGACGTCCGGCACCTCGACCCACGGCACCTCGCTCTCCCCGAGCGCGTACGCTTGCGGGTCGTCCGGGTCCCACCCCTCGGCGCGCGCGTCTTCCGTCGCCAGGTCCGCCACCTCGTCGGCCTGCGCGCCGAACTCGTCCATCAGCCGCGCGAGCTCGTCCTCGAGATCGCTGACGCTCTGCTTCAGGTCGTCGACAAGCTGCTCCATCGCCGCGCGCGTCTCCGGCGCGACCACGTCCTCATACCGGTCCAGGATCGCCTCGAGGTCGGTCCGCGAGATCTCGTCCAGCGGCCGGCTGACCAGGTCCTTGAGCTCGGTGTCGAGCTGCTGGAGCAGGTCCATCTTCTCCGCCAGCAGGCCCACCGCCCGTGCGTTCGCCACGAGCGCCGCGCGCTCCTTGGCGATCTCGGCCAGCAGGATCTCGATGTCGCGCGCAAGCGCCGGGTTGATCTCCGCGAGGCTCAGGTCGACCTCGGTGTTGCCGGAGAACTTCTCCCCGCGACGCTGGACGTCGAAGAGCGGCTTGTTCAGCCCGAGCGGCTCCGAGACGAGGTGCACCACCTCGTGCGACTCGGTACACCAGTCCTCGTCGGCGGAGTTCTTGACATTGAAGTGGAAATCGTTCGCTCCCATCTGGAGCAGCACCGAATCGAACTCCGTCTCCGCCCTGTTCGTCTGCCTTCCGTCGGGGAGATCCAGCAGCGCGCCGGGGACCTCGTACGTGGTCAGCGGCGTGTCGTTTACGCTGAAGAAGTTGTGTCCGACGAGGAACGCCGCTTCACACGAGGAGCTGAGCTCCGTGCGCTCCCAGTCAAGCCTGTACGGCGTGCCGGCCCACGCGAACGACGGCGTCAGCACCGCCAGCGCCGTGACCAGCGCGACGAGCCTCTGGAACACCGCGGCGCTCCGGCGGCGCAGCGCAACGTCCTTGGAGCCTCTCATGTTCCCTCCGCGCCGCGCACGGCGGCGTCATACGCGATCGCGGCGCCCTTCACGTCCCCCGCGTCGAGCCTCGCCTGAGCCGCGTCGAGCTCCGCCGCGGCCATGCCCTTCTCCCGCAGCGCCGCGAGACCCGCCGCGATCTTCTCCGGCACCCCCGTCCTGAGCTCGGCCTCCGCGGCGTCGAACCTTCCTCGAAGCTCCGCGCACCCGGCCTCGCGCCAGGACGACCCCGCCGCCTCGCAGAGCGGTCGCAGCTGCGCCAGCGCCAGGAGCTCCCCGCACCGCTCGGCCAAGAGCGGTAGCCCGAGCTTCTCGCTCACCGGCGGCGCCGCCGACAGCGCCGCGACCTGCACGCGCGCACGCTGCTCGAAGGCGTCCGACGCCTTGCGCGTCCGCGCCCCTGCGACGGCCTCGCGCGCCCCCTCGTCCATCTGCAGCACGCGGAGCGCCTGCCGGCGCAGCGCGATGCCGTCGAGCAGCGCCGCCGCGGTCGCGTCGCTCCGGGCGACGCGCCCCGTCACATAACCCAGCATCGCGTTCAGCGAGCGCAGCGCGCCCGAGGTCATATCCGGCAGCACCACCCCGTGCGTCGCAAGGAGCTCCCTGTGCGGCGCCATCGCCTCGTCGAAGGAGGCCGCGAAGACCTGGAGCGTCGCTGACGACCTCAGGATCTCCGCGGTGAGCTCGCCTGGCGCGCGGCTCGCCTCGCGCGCCGCCGCGAGCACGGCCTGCTCCACGCCGTCGAGGCCGTCGAGGTCCGACCGCGACGCCTGCGCCGAGAGCGCCGCGTACGCCGCCGTCTCCGCCGCCTCGGTCGCGCGGTACGCGGCGAAGCGCGCCGCGACGCCCGCGTACCTCGATCGCAGCGGGGCGGCCTCGTCCCGGGCCTGGTCGAAGATCGCCTGCGCGGCCGCCATCGCCTGCCTGTCGGCCGCGAGCGCAGCGGCGAGCGGCTCCCTCTCGGCGCTGGCCTTGTCGAGCATCGCCGCCTTGAAGTTGCCGGCCGCGTCGACCGGCGCCTCCGCGAGCAGCCCCCTCTGGCGGTCCCTCGCCTCGTCGAGCAGCCACGCGAGCTTGCCCGCGAGCGTCGCCCGCAGGGACTCGGCGTTCCTCGCATCGTCGCGCACGTACGCGATCGCCTCGTCGATGTGGCCGAACCAGACACCGAGCGAGTAATCGCTCGCGACGATCTCCTCCGGCGTCTTGTCGTTCGGCCATGTGGCCCACACCTCAATGGGCAGAGCGCCGTCCTTCTCGGCCTGGGCCCAGGCGGCGCCCGGACCCTGATTCTCGCCCACGCAGTGCTCCTCGCCGCCCACCGCCGCCGCGCAGAAGCTCCCGAACGTGTCGTCCCCGAACTTCCACAAGCACCCGGCCCCTGCCGCGCCGAGCGCCAGGGCGGCCACAGCGACCGCAAGGATCGTCCTCCGTCGCCTCGGTCTGGACCTTTCGTCCATGCTCATTCCCTCCACAGCGCGAGTTTTCTCGCTCACGCACGCTCGCCCGCACGTTTTCCAGAAGCAAGCGTCCCCACCAAAGCGCTAGGACATTGCTCGGCCGTGGCTCGCGCCCCGAGCGCCAGGTTGTCCGTCCTCAATGCGCGGACAGTCGCGGAACCGGAGAGGTGTGCTTGGGGGTGCGTGGCGCCACGGCCTGCGGACCGGACGCGGGGTCGCGGCGGACGCCGCTGAGCTCGTGACCCTCGCTGGCGAGCTCCGCGAGCGAGGTCTCGGCGTCGTGCTCCTGCGCCGCGCGGCTGTCCACGTCGCCACCAGCAGAGCAGGCCCGCGGGCGCCCTCGTGGAGCTCCGGGCGTGCCACCGTCGGCGCCCTGTCACTACAGGGTTCGCCTGAAGTGTCGTGATCCTATTCAGGGAAACGCAGCGTCTCGACCCGGGTGCCGTCCTCCCCCCGGATCTCTTCGCCAGACCAATCCCAGCTCACGCCGCCCTTTCCCGGCGATCCCAGCTCGTAGGTCACGCCCTCCAGCGTAAGCTGGTCCTCCACGTCGATGGCCTTCACCGCGGGGTCTCGCCCGGCGCGAAGAGGGCCTGTTGCTCCCGCTCGTGCAGCGACGCAATGGCGTCGAGGATCGGGTTGTGCTGTAGCTCAGCGAGCCGCTCGCCGCGCTCGAGGAAGACATCGATCCCATCACGGCGGAGCGCGAAGAACGCTGCCTCTCGTGGGCGCAGCGCGTCCGTGTCGACCTTCAACGACAGCTCGGAGGTGAGCGCGTAATCGTGCGTGGCAATGAAGACCTGCGCGCCCGCGTGAGCGAGCCCGGCGGCGGTGTCGCTGGTGAGGCGAGCGCGCTTCGGATTGAGGTTCGCCTCGGGCTCGTCCCAGAGCAAATAAGCATTCTCTGAGAGCGATCCATTGATGAGCAGGTTGGCGATCATGGCGAGCCTGCGGTCGCCTTCGGCGACCATCGTCACCTCCATGTCATCCCCCGGGTACTTCAGGTAGAAGCGCCCGTCCCTCATGAAGACCTTCCCACCGAGCTCCTGCTCGATGGGGTCGCGGAGCGCCGCCGGTCCACGAGACCGGAGCGGCATCAGCCCGAGGGCCATGCAGAGATCGAAATAGGTCCGATCGAACGCCGACTCGCGGCGAACCCATGCTTCGACGAAGCCGGGAAAAATCGAGAGGACCTCCCGAGGCGGGATGAACAGCGGCCTGCCGATCCTGGACAGGTCTCCATCGGCCTTGGACGTCAACGCTGCACGCGTGGGTAGCGTGACCTCTACCCGGGCATCTTCCCACTCGAGCGAGACGTCCGCCTGACCCGGGCTGTATTTGGCGAAGCTGTCCAGGGAATCGGGCTGGAAGACCCCCATGAGCATGCCTCGAACCAGATCGTCCAGCTTCGGCTCCGCCCCGCCATCGAGCCCCTCGCCCGCGGCGAACCGGCGCGCAGCCTCGGTCAGCGCGTAGACGAGCTTGAGGACGTGGGATTTGCCCGTCCCGTTCTCGCCGATGAGCACGTTGACTCCGGGAGCAAAGTCGAACGCAGCGTCGGAGAACACGGTGAACCCGCGGAGGGTGAGCCGGGTGAGCTTCATCGCGCGCGCAGTCTACTGGACTCCACGTGCGCCTGCGAGCTGGCTCCGGCTCGGGCGGGCGGGCGCGAGGCAATGACCCTCCGTTCGTGCTCGTGAAGAGCGCGGCTCACCCCTCCACGATCGCCGGGCTCCCGCTGTACACCACCGCGTCGAGCAGCCGCTCCTCCGGCACCAGCGCGAGCGCCGGCGCGTCCCGGCGGATCGCGATGGTCCCGCCCGCGTCCGCGAACCCGCACGCCTCCGCCCCACGCTGCGACCCGATCTCCCAGAGCGCCTCGGCCGGCGTCGCGCCGCCCTGCCCTCCACCTTCGCCCCGCAGCGTCACGCGCTTGCCCGTCCGCAGCCGCTCGCCCAGCTCGACGCCCCGCAGGTCCTCGAACGGGTCGGTGATCACGTGGCTGTCGATGCCCACGCACAGCTGCACGCCCGCCGCGCGCAGCGCGCCGACGTCGGGCAGCCCGTCGCCGAGGTCGCGCTCCGTCGTGGGGCACAGGCACGCGAACGCCCTCGCCGCGCCGAGCAGCGCCGGCTCGTGCGGCGCCAGGTGCGTCGCGTGCACCGCCACGAAGCGGTCGCTCAGCACCCCGCGCTCGGCGAGGAGCTCCACCGGGCGCCGGCCCGTCTCGGCGAGACACGCCTCGATCTCGGCCGGCTGCTCGGCCACGTGCATGTGGAGCATGAGCCCGCGCTCCCCGGCGTACCGCGCGATCTCGCCGAGCCACGCCGGGGGCACCGCGCGCACGCTGTGCGGCGCCACCCCGACGCGCACGTCCTCGCAGCCCGCGTACCGCGCCCTCAGCGCGTCGACGTCCGCGAGCGCCGCGTCGAGCGAGGCGTCCGAGAACCGCCGCTGCGCCCCCTCGGGCTCCCGGCCCGCGCCCGCGCGCGCGTAGACGACCCGCAGGAGCGCGATCCGGAGGCCCGCCTCGCGCGCCGCCTCGATCACCGCGTCCGCGAGGACCGTGCGATCCGCGTAGGGCGCGCCGTCCGGCTGGTGGTGCACATAATGGAACTCGCCCACCGTGCGGACCCCCGCGGCGCGGAGCTCGCGATAGGCCACCTTCGAGATCGCGTGAATCGACTCCGGCGTGAGCGACCCGGCGAGCGCATACATGGCAGTGCGCCACGACCAGAAGTCATCCGCCCCCGACGGCCCCGGCCGCTGCGCCTCGCCGCGCATCCCGCGCTGGAACGCATGGGAATGAGCGCTCGCCAGCGCCGGCAGCTCGATGGCTTGCGCGGTCAGCCTCATCGCCGCAGGCCCTACCACGCCGGTGGGGCCGGCGAAAGGCGCGGGCCCGCCGCGCCGGGTCCTCCCCGTGCGCCGCCATCATCGCCCCCGCGGCGTCACCCTGCCCGTCACTCCTCTTTCGGTTCCGCGAAGAGCAGCAGGCAGCCCTGGTCGAGCTTGCCGCAGGCCGCCGTGACCGCTTCGTCGGTGTGTTCTTGATCGTAGAACTCCAGGGTGAGCGCGCTGCACTCGGGGAGCACGTTGCGCGAGCGCTCGCCCATCGCGGCGGCGCACGCGTCGATCTCCGCGACGGTCGCGGTGCACGGCATCCGCTCGAGGCAGGGCGCCGACTCGAGGTCCGCGATGGCCTGCTCGAGCAGCGCCTCTGCCTGGCTCGGATCGTCCATGCAGCTCTGGTACTGCTCGGCGCACCTCGCCCGCAGCCCGGCGTCGTCGGCCCCTGGATCGTCGCCGTACTTCGCGCCGAGCACGCCCATCATGCGGCAGATGTACTCGACGCTGAACGCGTCGATGCTGCACTTGCGGTATCCCCTGCACGCCTGCTCGACCTCGGCGTCCGTCAGGTCGTCGACCACGGCCGAGGGATCGAGCCCCGAGCAAGACGCCTCGCCCGCTCCGCCGCCCCCTGCCGCCTCGCCCGCTCCGCCGCCCCCTGCCGCCTCGCCCGCTCCGCCGCCCCCCGCCGCCTCGCCCGCTCCCGCCGGATCCCCGGCCGCTGCTGCCTCATCATCTCCCCCGCAGCCGAGCCCCGGTAGACAACAGGCCAGACACGCCCCCACCACACCAGCCCAGAACGTCGATCGCATCGATTGCACCCTCCCTCGAGGAACCAGGGTCGAGCTCCGCCCCAACGGCGAAACCACCTTCCCCTACGGAGGACGGGTGGCGCTCCTTCCTCCGAGCTCGCCGTCACGATGCTTCTGTCGTCGTCACCGCGCGGGGCGCGCGCGGCCGCGTCACGCCTTCGGCTCGACCTCGAGCTCGGGCAGCCCATCCAGCTTCACCTCGACCTCGGGGGCGGGCGGCGGGGCGGGCACCGCCTCGCGGCGGGCCGCCATGACCGTCAGGGCGCTCGGCAGGCACTCGACCACGAGGGGCGTGGTCCCGACCTCCTCGCCGTCGATGAGCACGTGCTGCGGCGGATCCGTGGAGATACGGACCCTCCGGGCCGCAAGGAACCCGATGTTGTCGCGCTCGGCCGGCTCGCCGTCGAGCGCGGTCCTCAGGAGGTGAACGCCGGTCGCGACCGCCTCGATCAGCGTGGTGGCCGACACGATGGTGAGATCGAGCCGCCCGTCCTCGGGGGAGAGGACCGGCGGCCCCTGCGCCAGCACCGTGCGCGGAGGCGCCATGTTCGCGACCGTCACCGCGACCGCCCGGCAGTGGATCCGATGGTCGTCCGTCTCGATGTCGACCTGGAAGGGCTCGAGGCTCATCAGCTTCTTCAGCCCGGTGGTGATGTACGCGAGCACGCCCCAGCGCTGCTTGGCGTCCTGCGGGGTCTCGCCGACCGTGTCGGCGTGGAGCCCGACCGAGGAGAGCAGGATCATCGTCCTCCCGTTCGCGCGCGCGGCGTCGATGCGCGTCCGCTCGCCGTGGACGAGGACCTCGATCGCCCCCTCGAGCGCGTCCGGGATGCCCAGGGTCGCCGCGATCGAGTTCGCGGTCCCGAGCGGGATGATGCCGAGGCACGTGTCGGTCCCGAGGAGCGCGGACGCCACGGCGGAGATGGTCCCGTCGCCGCCCGCCGCGATCACCAGCGGGGCGCCCTCCCGGCGGGCCGCCTCGGCGCACGCGGCGGCGCTGCGCTCCGCGCTCGTCTCGTACACGGTCAGCGCGAAGTCGCGCTCGAGCCGGGAGGGGAGCGACTCGACCGCATCGCCTGCATGGCCCGCAACAGGGTTGAAGATCAGCGCCGCCCTTCGCTCGGTCATCGGCGTATCCTAGAACGCCGAACCGATTGAAACCCCAAGAAAAATCAGCAGGCGAGCCAGATGGCGCGTGCTGAAGAGATCTCCCGTCTCCCACCTCGGGCAACTCCTGGTTGCCTCACTCGGTCTCTACCCAGACCTGGCCAGCGCTCTGGAGCACCGAGCGCGCGCTAAATTTGCGCGCAGCGCCCCGCGTCCCACGGTTTGTGCCTGCGTGCGCCATTCTCGCGACATGGACGCCCCGCCCCGCCGCCCCCGGGCGCGACGAACTTTTGCGAAGACGCTGGCACGGTAGTTGTAATTCGGTAGTGACCATGAGGTTTCAACGAATCGGTCGACTGGCTTGCCTTGCGCTCGCGCTGCTGAGCGCAGGGAATCTCATCGCCTGCGGTGACGGCTCGTCGGGGGGCTCGGGCGGCAGCGGCGCCACCGGTGGCAGCGGCGGCGAAGGCGGCAGCGGCGCCACCGGTGGCAGCGGCGGCGAAGGCGGCAGCGGCGGCGAAGGCGGCAGCGGCGGCGCGGGCGGCACCGGCGGTGAAGGTGGGGGTGACGGAGGCGAAGGGGGAGGCGGCGGCTCGTGGCCCGTCGACACCTACCCGATCGAGATCACCCCGTCCGAGGACTGGAAGAACGAGCTCAGCTTCCCGTTCGACCCCTTCCTCGCTTACTCGACGTACGACGGGCCGATGTGGGTGAAGTTCACCGTGCTGATGCACGACCCCACCAAGGTCTATTACCAGGACAGCAACAAGTTCCCTTTCCACGGCGAGTTCGCCACGGCGCGACTCGACCCCTTCTTCGGCATGTCGCAGGACGAGTTCGACAGGGTCTCGCTCCACGAGGAAGGACAGGAGGCCATCCTCGGCGCCGTGCTCGTCTCCCCGAACTCGTACGTCGAGCCGGAGTACGGCATCCAGCTGGTCCGGCAGGACGCCTACGACCCCGAGGTGGCGCGCGTCGTCCTCCAGCTCGTGAAGGACAGCATCGACGCGCCCGGCGGCGCGCAGCCCTTCTACTTCCCGACCTACGAGCAGGCCGCATCGGCCGCGGAGAACAGCGCGTTCTTCGCGGAGAGCGGGTTCCCCGTGAGCTCGGTCGACCGGTGGCTGAACGGCGACCAGTGCTATTCGACCGGCTGGGCCCTGGGCCGGCTCCGGTACGTCCCCCCGGACATGATCGACGCCGCCTACGCGAGCGGCGAGCTCCGGGCCGAGGACATCCTCCTCACCGACTCCATCCCCGCGGAGGTGCCTTATGTGGCGGGCATCATCTCGCTGTCGCCCTCGACCCCGAACGCGCACACCGCCCTGCTGGCGACCTCGTTCGGCATCCCGTTCGTGTACATCGGCAATCCGGCCGCCGCCGCGCGGGCGAAGGGGCTCGACGGCCAGGAGGTCGCGCTGCGGGCGTCGCTCCAGTGGGACGTCGTGTGCCGCGCCGCGCTCCTCGACGCCGAGGGGAGGATCGCGCCGGCGGACCGCGACCAGCTCCTCGCGCTGAAGCAGCCCGGCGATCTCGGGCTACAGCCGAAGCAGCCGCTCGGCGCCTACTCCGGATCCACCGAGGATCTCGGCCCCGCGGACATCGTCCACTTCGGGGGCAAGGCCGCGAACTACGGCCTGCTGCGGGACGCCATCCCGGAGAGCTCCGACGTCGCCGTCGCGCTGTCCTTCGATCTCTGGGACGACTTCCTCGACCAGGTCATGCCCGGCGGCGGCACCCTGCGCGCCGAGATCGCGGAGCGCCTCGCTGGCTACAGCTACCCGCCGGACATGCAGGCGCTCAAGGCCGACCTCGCGGCGATCCGGGATCGGATCACCAAGGAAGCCGACTTCACCGCGGCGCAGCGGCAGGCGGTCGAGGCGGCGCTCGCGGGCTTCACGCCCACGAGGAAGATCCGGTTCCGGAGCTCGACGAACGTGGAGGACAGCGCCGTCTTCACGGGCGCCGGGCTCTACGACAGCTACAGCGGCTGCCTGGCCGACGACCAGGACGCCGACGCGGCGGGGCCGAGCCTCTGCGAGGCCGGCGAGGAGAACGAGCGCGGCGTGTTCCGCGCGATCCGCAAGGTGTACGCGAGCTTCTACAACGACAACGCCTACCTCGCCCGGCTCCTCTACGGCGTGAACGAGGACGAGGTCGGGATGGGGGTCCTCGTCCACTACTCCTATCCTGACGAGGACGAGCTGGCCAACGGGGTCGCCACGCTCTCGCGCGGCGTTCCCCCCTCGGACGAGATCAAGCTCGTGACGCAGGTCGGGGCGACCTCCGTCACGAACCCGGAGGGCGGCGCGCTGCCCGAGGTCGTGATCGTGAACAGCTATGACGGCGAGACGTACGTCCAGCTCCGCTCCGGCTCGACGCTCGTGCCGCTCGGCGCTCACGTGATGGCGTGGGAGAGCGAATACCGCGAGCTCGCCGACCTGCTCGGCCGCGTCGAGCGGCGGTTCGTCGAGGTGCACCCGGAGAAGACGACTTACCTGCTCGACTACGAGTTCAAGAAGATGAGGCCCGGAGAGCTCGTGGTGAAGCAGGTGCGCGAGGTGTCGCTGCCGGACACGACGCCGAGCCTCACGCCGTTCCTGCTCGACGAGCCGCGGGAGCTCTGCACGTTCCAGGGCGAGTTCGGCAACGTGTTCGCGAACCACCGGCTCAAGGTGCGCGCGCGCCTGTCGACGAAGAGCGCGTTCCTCACGCCGGCGGTCCTCGCCAGCACGCTCTTCGACGACGCGGGCTTCGACTACCTCTCCGGCGGCGCGGTGGCGACGCTGACGGGGAGCCCGGCGGCGTGGCCGGGCGCGTCGCACGCGTACGCCGAGGGGACCGCCACGGACTCGTTCGTGGACGGCGACGGGGCCGCGCGGGTGACGTACGCGCTCGCGTCCTCGCCCGTGCCGGAGCTGCTCCCGCCGTCGGTGGGCCCGCTGGTCTCGCTGAGCGATTTCGAGCTGGTCCTCAGCGCGGAGTACGCCACGCCCGTGCCGGCGCTTGAATGGGACGAGACGCCGGTCGAGGTGACGTCGGAGACGGTGCGGCTCGACGTCTGCCCTGCGGACGGTCCGCCGGTCGAGGGCGCGCTGCTCCAGGAGCGCTCGCTCTCGTCGCCGTCCGGCGTCGAGGTGCGGACGTCCTTCTACTGGCCGCCCCCCCCCACGGGCCCGACGGCGGGGTACACGGCGCCGATGCACAAGTGGGTGGAGACGCGCATCGAGGGGCTGACGAGCAGCCCGATCGTGCTCAAGGGCTATCACGCGCAGACGTACCACCCGGCGCACCACAACTTCTCGGAGGACTTCATCTTCGAGCCCCGCCTCGAGCCCGGCGTCGACCCGGCGCTCCTCGCCGAGCTGGAGGAGAAGGGTGTCCGGCTCATCTACATCCGGACCTCCGATATCCCCGGCATGGATCCGCAGATGTGGACGCTCGACACGGCGGGCGTGTTCCACTCGCTGAACTGAGCGCCTTCGAGGCGACCTGCGGAGCCCCGGGCGACACCGCCGCTCGGGGCTCCGTGGCGGGCGTCACTCGTCCTCGGATCGACCACCTCTCCACGCCGCCGAGCCCTGCGGAGCAGGGGCGGCGCGCGCGGGGTTGACGCACGGAGGCCGCGGGGCGACCAGCAGCGCCGGCTGCACTCGCTGCCGAGGAGATGATCATGAGCCTTTACGACAGCTCGTTCCCCCAGATGGCGCGCATGCTCGGCCAGGTGCCGACCTGGTTCGACAAGGCGCAGGCGTACGCCGAGCAGAAGAAGTTCGACCCCGAGGTGCTGCTGACGGCGCGCCTCGCGCCCGACCAGTGGCACCTCAGGCGTCAGATCCAGGGCGTCATCGCCTGGCCGCTGCGGCTGAGCGCGCTCCTCGCCGGCGCGGAGCCGCCGGCGCTCCAGGCGGGAGACGAGACGATCGCGGAGCTGCGCGCGCGCATCGGCAAGACGCTCGAGCAGGTCAAGGCGCTGAGTCCCGAGCAGTTCCAGGGCGCGGAGGACCGCACGATCCCGCTCGCCTTCCTGCCGGGCAAGGGCTTGAAGGCCACGGACTTCGTGTACGGGTTCGCGCTGCCGAACTTCTACTTCCACGCCACCACGGCGTACTCGATCCTCCGGCACAACGGGATCGACGTGGGCAAGACCGACTACATCGGGCCGCTCGCGATCCGCGACCTCTGATCAGCCGACCCGGCGAGGCGAGAGGCCGCCATCCAGCGCCTCGAGATCATCCAGCGCAGGATGGCGGCCTGACAGCCGGTTCCACGTCTATCGGCGCTCCGGCCGAGCGACGAGCGGGTTCGCCGAGCGCCCCGCTCCAGCGTCAGCCGCCGCCGCCGACGCCGCCAACGCCGGCAGAGGTGGAGGTCGACACGGTCGCGCCTTCCCAGCCGCCGCCCGCGCCGCCGTCGCCGCCGTAGCCGCCGTAGCCGCCGTAGCCGCCGTAGTAATCGTCCGGATCTTCGTAGACGTCGATGCCGATGTTCAGCTTGCCGTTGAGCCACACCGCGCGGTCCCCGATACCGAACCGGTACTGAGCCCAGGTCGTCGAGTGCGGCGAGACGTAGACGTAGAACGACTGCGACGAGAGCAGCGTGGCCTCGACGGGAGTCGCGGTGCCGCCTTCGATCTTCTCGAAATGCCAGCCTGGGAGCAGACTGACGTTGTACGGACCCCGCTCCAGGTCGACGGTGATGGAGCTCGCGTCGGGATCTCCGTCCTCGGAGTTGATCGTCAAGAACGTGGTGCCGCCGGTACCCCCACCGCCGACGGTGCTGGTGGTGGTGACGCCGGAGGTGGTGCCGGCGGCGGTGCCCGTGGTGGAGAAGCCGCCTTCTCCTCCCGCTCCCGTAGCGCCGTACCAGTAGTAGTCGCTCCAGATCTGGAACGTGGCGTTGCGAAGCTGGTACCGCGCCCCAGAATTCGCTTCCGCCGCGAGCGGCAGGCTGATCGATCCGAGCTCTGCGTCATCGCCCGCAGGCGAGGCGCAACCGCCGGTACCGAACGCGAACAACGCGCCTGCCGCCGCAAATGCCCCGAACCCCCTGAACATGCTGGTCATTCTCGTATCCTCCTGAGCTGACGCTCGGGACCAGCGGCAGGGCGTGCCACGCCTGCCACGGTCACCGTTGCGAGCACCGCCAAGAGCAATTCGCGAACCAACCTGAAATCCCTGCGATTCGCGCGATCCTGTGGGCGAGTCCCCGGACGCGCGGCTCAGATTGGCTCATACGATGTGTGCCAGTCCGAGCGCGAGCCAGTGTACCAGGGCGCCTCGCGGTTCGCGCGGAGCTGTCGAGCGAGCGTCAAGGGTAAAGCACGTTCATGGCAATCGACGTCGACCGCGGTTCGCCGAGGCTGGCCTCACCCCGGCCGACGTGACCATCGTCCCGATGTGGTGCGGGACGCGTTCGCGGCGCACGAGACCGCTTCCGCCGCGGTGCGCCGGAACATCGCCACCGTCGAGCGCACGCGGGCCGCAGAGGTGTCATGAAGGGCAGGGCGTACCAGCTGCTGCGTTCCTGCCTCCGCGACAAGGCCCCTCCGAGCGCGCGCGACGCCTTCATCTATGCGCGGGTCATCACGCGCGCGCGCGTCGTGCCCGAGGAGATCACGCCCGCGCTCGACGATCCGACCATCGAGCGCAGGCTGGAGATCGCGCTGGAGGACATCCTGCCCCGCCAGTAGCGCGCCGGGGTGTCGCCCCGCCTCGACCGCGGAAGGGGCCGCCCTCGCATCGAGATCATCGACGCCGGCGCCGGCGGATCGCGCCCTTCGCCGTCGGGCTCCCCGCTGGCGCTCCCGCGCCGGGACTGGCACTCAGCACGTCGCGCCGAGCCTGACCCCAATGAGGCCAGCAAGCCGCGGTCCCGCGCGTCCTCACCAGCTCAGGTAGAACCTCTGGGGCGTGCTCTGGTTGCAGTCGTAGTGCCAGAGCCGGACGTTGTTCGACGTGCTGCCATAAGGCACATCCATGCAGCGGCCGTTCATGCCCACCCAGAACCCCTCCGGCGTGAGGCGCCATTTCTCGCTCTCGCCGCCGTCGCAGTCCCAGAGGTGGTACCGGTCCTCCAGATCGCCGTCGCCGCCCTCGATATCGAAGCAGTAATCGGGGTCCCCCTTGGCGCGGAGCTGCCCCTCGTCGCTGTAGATCCAGCGCTGGCTGGTCGCGCCGGTGCACGAGTACTGGATGACGTCAGAGCCGTTGCTGTAGCTCGCGTAGCGGACGTCGACGCACTTGTTGTTGCCCTCGTTGGCGATCGAGAACTCGACCGGCACCGACCGGCGCCGGCCGTTGAGCGGCAGCTTGCCGCCGAAGGTGTCGCTGTTGCCGCGGCTGATCATCGACGCGCCCCAGCCGACGGCCCGGTACATCCTCGAGAACTCGTCGTACTCGATGCCGCTCTCCCACAGGTTCATGAGCTGACGGTTCGCGTGAGAGGCCGCCGCGATGTCCTTCCAGTACTTCGGTGAGCCAACGTTGCCGCAGACGACCCATTTGTTCGTCTCGTACTCGTCGAAATCCTCGGCATTCCCGTAATAGTAAAAGTCGTCGGGGTTGTTGGCGTTCGGACAGACGAAGAAGTTCGCGTCGCCGCGGTAGCGCCGGACATAGTTCTCCTGCGTATCGTTCTTGTCGAGCAGCGGGCCGCCCATGATGAAGACGAGCACCTTGCCCTGCAGCTCGGCGAGCGACGGCCAGCCGTTGATCGCGACGGACGCGCGGAGGCTGTCGTATGCGGGCGTGGTCCGCATGCGGAGCTGATTGGGCCGGTACAGCTTGTCACCGAAGACCTCGGCGACCTGCCGGTGCAGCTCGTCGAACTGCTCGTCGCGCCAGGCGTCCCCGATGAACCCGACCTTCAGGTCGATCTGCACCGAGATCGGGGGGTGATACGGGTTATAGTCGCTCCAGTTGCGGATGTCGTTCAGGCAGTCGCGCAAGTACCCGCCCGCGCCCCAGGTGCAGTTGTTGTTGGTGTCGCCGCCGCCCGAGTCGTGCTTGACCGGAAACTGGCGGAGGCCGCCCACGGACTTGTACTCGTGGATGTCGAGCTCGAGGGCGTAAAAACCGTCCCAGAGGGCGTAGTCGAGGTGATCGAATTGTTCTTTTTGGTATGTGTTGTGCGGCCGCGACCAGTACGCTTGATCGTACGGATCGCTCCATACGAGGGTTTGGGCGGACGGCGCAGCCGCCTGGGCCACGCCTGCACGGGAAGCGAGCACGAGACCACTGGTAGCCAGCACGAGCGAGAACGCAGTGATTCTTGTCATGATACTCCGGTAAGCAGGTGTCGCACCGCGACGGGCGGCGCCCTCGCGCACGAGACAACGCCTCGGCTCGCGAGCGCGCGCCGAGCGCTCCTTCGCCGCATAGCAACCTCGAGGCCATGCGGGTGGGCGGCGCGCTTCCCCGGAGCGCCGGCGCTCCGGTGCTCGTCGGCGCAGAGGAGCTTCAGCAACGAGGCCCAGGTTGCGCAAGACCGGGCCGACTTGCGCCAGATTCGCTCAAGTCGTCCTGGCGCCGCGAAGGACCGCCACGGCGCGGGGCGCTCACTCCCGCAGGCTGTGGCGTGAAGGTGGCCCCATCCCCTGACGCTGCAGGAGGTCCATCGGCTGCAACGGACGGCGCCAGGACTGGACCTGGGCGTTGCGTTACCAGCTCTCCCACGGCTGGTTGTTGCCCCCGTTGCACGTGTACTGCCTCACGGCCGCGCCGTCGGCGGTCGAGCCGTCGAGCCCGCCGCTCGCGTCGACAACGTGATCACGGGCGGCGGCGTCACCGCAGGCATCGACTTCGCGCTCACCCTCGTGGCGGAGATCGCCGGCGAGGACGGCGCTCGCTCCATCCAGCTCAGCATCGAATACGATCCGCAGCCTCGTTTTGGCGCCGGCTCCCCGGAGACCGCGCCGCGCTATCGCGGGGCGCGCCCGATGATCGCCTCGATCTTCTCCCAGAGCTCCTCACACCGCCCCGCGCGATAGGCCGCCCGCCGGAAGCTCGGGTGCTCGCCGACGTACATCTTCAGCAGCGATTCCACCCTCAGCCCACGAACGCCCGCGCGCTCTCGAAGAGGCGCAGCCAGGGGCCGCGCTCCGACCACTCGGGGGGAGCCCAGCTGTGCTGCACGGCGCGGAAGATGCGCTCCGGGTGCGGCATGAGGATCGTCACACGGCCGTCGTCGGTGGTGAGACCGGTGATGCCGTCGGGCGAGCCATTGGGGTTGGCAGGGTAGCGCGTGGCGACCTGACCGCGGCCGTCCACCCAGCGGGCCGCCACACGCGCCGCGCGGCGATCGGCGTCCGTGGCGAAGTGGGCATAACCCTCGCCGTGGGCCACGGCCACGGGCAGGCGCGCGCCCACCAGGCCGCGCAGGAGCACCGAGGGGCTCTCCAGGATTTCGACCTGGGCGAGTCGGGCCTCGAACTGCTCGGAGCGGTTCTTGACGAAGCGCGGCCAGTGCTTGGCACCGGGGATGATGTCCTTGAGACCGGCCATCATCTGGCAGCCGTTGCAGATGCCGAGGGCGAATGTGTCGGGACGCGCGAAGAAGGCCGACAGGGCCTCGCGCGTCTCGCTGTGAAAGAGCGCCGAACGGGCCCAACCCATGCCGGCGCCGAGCACGTCGCCGTAGGAAAAACCGCCGCAGGCGGCCAGGCCGCGGAAGTTTTCGAGCGACACGGCGCCGCTCATCAGATCGCTCATGTGCACGTCGTGGGCGGCGAAGCCGGCGCGATGGAAGGCGGCGGCCATCTCGATCTGACCGTTGACGCCCTGCTCGCGCAAAATGGCCACCTTGGGCCGTTCGCTGGCGGCTTCGATCAGCGGACGAGACAGCGATTGTTCGACGTCGAAGGGCAGATGCGGCGAGAGGCCCGGATCCCCGGCGTCGAGCAGCGCGTCGAACTCCTCGCGGGCCTTCTCGGGGTTGTCGCGCAGCGCTCGCATGCGATAGCTGGTCTCGGACCAGGCGCGGCGCAAGTCCACGCGCGGCTCGTCGAGCACGATCTGGCCGCCCGCCGTCACCACCAGCCGATCGTCGCTGCGGAGCTTGCCGACGATGTGCACGGCTCCCTCGAGACCGGCGCGGGCGAAGGTCGAAATGACCTCGGGCGCGTCCTGGGCACGCACCTGCAGGAGCGCGCCCAGCTCTTCCGAGAACAAGGCGGCAGCCTGAGCGGCCGGGAGCGAGACGTCCGGCGCCAGCGCATCGAGCGACAGCTCCGCGCCGACGCGCCCGGCGAAGCTCATCTCGGCCCAGGTGACGAACAGACCGCCGTCCGAGCGATCGTGGTAGGCGAGCACCAGCCCCCGCTGCAGCAGGCGCTGCACGGTCTCGAAGAAGGCGCGCAGATCGGCCGGCGAGTCGACGTCCGGCACGCTGTTGCCCACCTGCTCGCTGACGGTGGCGAACGCCGAGAGGCCCAGGCGATTCTTGCCGCGTCCGAGGTCGACGGCCACGAGCACGGTGTCCCCGGCGTCGGTGCGGAGCTGGGGCGTGAGCGCGCCGCGCACGTCCGGCACACGGGCAAAGGCCGAGATGATGAGCGAGATGGGAGCGACGACGCTCTTCTGGCCGCCGTCCCAGACCGTGCGCATCGACATGCTGTCCTTGCCGACGGGGATGGCGAGGCCGAGCGCCGGGCACAGCTCGAGGCCCACCGCCTTCACGGCTTCGTAGAGCTTGGCGTCCTCGCCGGGGGCGCCGGCGGCTGCCATCCAGTTCGCCGACAGTTTCACGCGCTCGAGGCTCTCGATCGGAGCCGACGCCAGGTTGGTGAGCGCCTCGCCCACCGCCATGCGCGCCGAGGCCGCAGCGTCGAGCACGGCGAGCGGGGTGCGCTCGCCCATGGCCATGGCTTCGCCGCCGTAACCCGTGTAGTCGGCCAGCGTCACCGCTGCATCGGCGACGGCCACCTGCCAGGGCCCGACCATCTGATCGCGGTGCACGAGGCCGGTGATGGTGCGGTCGCCGATCGTGATGAGGAAGGACTTGTCGGCTACCGTGGGCAGCCGCAGCAGGCGATAGACGGCCTCGCGCAGCGGCAGCTTGGCGGCGTCGAGCGCCTGCCTGGGCGAGGGCAGGCTGCGGACGTCGCGCGTCATCTTGGGCGGCTTGCCGAGCAAGACCGAGAGCGGCATGTCGATCGGCTGGCCGCCCAGCGCGGCGTCGTCGAGCACCAGATCTTTCTGCGCCGTCGAATGACCGACCACGGCGTACGGACAGCGCTCGCGCCGGCAGATCTCCTCGAAGATCTCGAGGCGCGAGCCGTCCAGCGCCAGCACGTAGCGCTCCTGCGCCTCGTTGCACCAGATCTCGAGCGGCGACATCCCGGGCTCGACCGAGGGCACACGGCGCAGCTCGAAGCGCCCTCCCACGCCCGCGTCATGCACCAGCTCGGGCAAGGCGTTCGACAGGCCGCCCGCGCCCACGTCGTGGATGCTGAGGATGGGCGAATCGGCGCCCAGGGCGTTGCAGCGATCGATGACCTCCTGGCAGCGCCGCTGCATCTCCGGGTTGTCCCGCTGCACCGAAGCGAAATCCAGATCGGCGGACGACGACCCCGAAGCCATCGACGACGCCGCGCCGCCGCCCAGGCCGATCAACATGGCCGGCCCGCCGAGCACGACGATGGGTGCCCCGGCCGAGAAGGTCTTCTTCAGCGCCAGCTCGGGCCGCACGTTGCCGAGCCCGCCCGCCAGCATGATGGGCTTGTGATAGCCCCGCACGCTGGAGGCCGAGCTGCCGTCGCCCGGCACCTTCTGCTCGAAGGTCCGGAAGTAGCCGGCCAGGGCAGGACGCCCGAACTCGTTGTTGAAGGCGGCGCCGCCGAGCGGCCCGTCGATCATGATGTCGAGCGCCGAGACGATGCGATCGGGCTTGCCGATCGACTCGGCTTCCCAGGGCTGCTCGAAGCCGGGAATGCGCAGGTTCGACACCGAAAAACCGGTGAGCCCGGCCTTGGGCTTCGCGCCTCGCCCCGTGGCGCCCTCGTCGCGGATCTCGCCGCCGCTGCCCGTCGAAGCGCCGGGATGCGGCGAAATGGCCGTGGGATGGTTGTGGGTCTCCACCTTCATCAGCACGTGCGCCGGCTCGCGCCGCGCCTCGTAGAGCGCGCCGGCCCCCGGCTGCGGAAAGAAGCGCTCGGCGTCGAGCCCCTCCATGACCGCCGCGTTGTCGCTGTACGCCGACAAGACATGGTGCGGCGTCACCGCGAAGGTGTTCTGGATCATCTTGAACAGCGAGAGCCCCTGCACCTCGCCGTCGATCACCCAGTCGGCCTTGAAGATCTTGTGCCGGCAGTGCTCGCTGTTGGCCTGCGCGAACATCATCAGCTCGACGTCGCTCGGATCCCTCCTCAGCTCGGTGAACGCGGCTAGCAGGTAGTCGATCTCGTCCTCGGCCAGCGCCAGGCCGAGCTCCTTGTTGGCGCGCGTCAGCGAGAGCCGCCCCTCGCGCGACACCGGCACGCGGGAGAGCGGCCGCGGCGTTTCCTCGCGAAATAGCGCCTGACCGGCCGCCAGGTCGAACGCCACCGACTCGGTCATCCGATCGTGCAGCGCCCCTGCCGCGCGCGTCAGCTCCTCGCCCGTCAGCGGCCGCGACGCCCGCACGTAGTAAGCGATGCCCCGCTCGATCCGCTGCACCGCAGCGAGCCCCGCCGCCCAGGCGATGTCCGTCGCCTTCGAGCTCCAGGGCGAGAGGGTGCCGAAGCGCGGCACCACCAGCACGAGCTGACCTTCGTCCTCGTCCGACCCGCCCGCACCCTGCGCCAGCGCGTCGTCGTCCAGGAGACGCGACAGCACGTGCTCGCCGCGCTCGTCGAGCGAGGCCCGCGAGTGCACGAGGTAGATCCAGCGGCTCCCCAGCCCGACCACCTCGGGCACCCGCTGCTTCAGCTCGGTCAGGCGCTTGTCGGTACGAAACGGAGAGAGCGCGGGCGCGCCGCGGACGTGTCGGAAGGCAGCCATGGCGGGCTTTTGGCCCAGGGGGGCAGCCGATTCAACCGAAACGGGCAGCTGCGGCGCTGGGCCCTGGTCTACTGCGGGCTGGGCCCTGGCCTACCCGCGCCGGTGCGGGTCGTCTTCCCCTGGCTCGCACCGCCGGCAGCGCTCGATCCCGCATGACCAGCCGCGCGGCCTCGGGCGTGGTGGTGGCCGGACCTCGACAGAGAGCCGCCGTTCCGGCGCTGCGCGTTCAGCCCGGCGCCGCGCCGTTCAACCCGGCCCGCCCTCGCCCCGGTCGCGGGCGAAGCGGCGGGCGAGGCGGCGCCACGCCTCGGGGAGCGGGCCGCCGAGCAATCGCTCGGCCGCCGCGCGGTTCAGGATGGCGAAGGTGAGCTCGCCGGTGAGCGTCTCCATGCCGACGCCGCGCCCGAGGCTTACACGCGTGTTCGGGAGCCAGGCATCCTCCGCATTCGAAGCTGGTACGCCTGCTGCAGTGACGGTCACGTCGCGCGCGGCACACCCCTCGTAGCCGCACAACGCGACTCACAATGGCACAGCTGGCACAGAAAGACAGGCAGCCATGACCCACAACTCTTCTCGCGCATCAAGAATCCTCGCGAATTACCTCCTGGGCCTCCTCGGGCTCGGTGTCCTGAGCGCAGGGTGCGACGGCTTCAGCGAAGACGGCGGCGGCAGCGGCGGTGCCGGCGGCAGCGGCGGCAGCGGCGGCAGCGGCGGTACCGGAGGCGGCGAGAACGGTGACGGCAGCGCATTCCTCGCGCAATGCTCCCCCGCCGATATCACCGATGCAGCGTCGGCGCGGTGGGAAGAGCAGTATGTGGGCAACCACCTCGAGTACGTGTGCATCGGCGGCGATCCCGCGGCCTGCGCGCCGGCAGACGATGCGACCGTGCTCTCGACGATCGGGCGGCGCGTGTTATGGGGATGTGGCTCGAATGGTATCGGAGGTGGGCCGCCGGTGCAGCACGATCATTTCGCGGAGCTGTGGGATGTGCCCTGCGGCCATGATCCCGATGCGAGCGAGTGCTGCTACGTGGCGAGGGTGATCGACTACGACCTGTTCGATATGTCGGAGTGCGGAAGGCCCTTCACGGTCGAGGGGGTGGCCCGAGTCGCGGGCGTGTGCGCGCGGGACGACTGGCGCGCAGAGCTCTCGCCGTGCACGCGCGATCTCGCTCCCGAGACGCGCCGCGCCCTGGCAGCAGCGTGGCTCGCGGACGCGTCGTTCGAGCACGCGTCGATCGCTTCGTTCGCGCGCTTCGCCCTGGAGCTCCTGGCCGTGGGCGCGCCTGCGCGGCTCGTGCGCGGCGCGCAGAAGGCGATGGCCGACGAGATCCGCCATGCGGAGCTGTGCTTCGCGCTCGCAGAGGCGTATTCGGGCGCCGCGGTCGGGCCGTCGGCGCTGCCCGTGGAGGGCGGGCTCGATCGCATCGATCTGGCGGCCATTGCCGAGGCGGCCGTGCGCGAGGGCTGCGTCGGCGAGACGATGGCGTCGCTCATCGCGCGCGCGGCGGAAGAGGGCGCGGGCGATCCGGCGGTCCGGGCGGCCCTCGCCGAGATCGCGACGGACGAAGCCATGCACGCCGGGCTGTCGTGGCAGTTCGTGGCGTGGGCCATCGCCGAAGGGGGCGGCTCGGTGCACGCCGCCGTCACATGCGCCTTCGAAGAGGAGGCCGCGCGCGTGCTCGCCGTCGGGGCCTGCGCTGGCGCGCCGTCCGATCCGGTCATGCGACACCATGGCCGGCTGTCCCCGCTTGAATCCCAGGCAGTGCGGCGCGAGGCGATGTCCGCCGTGATCCTGCCTTGCGCGCGCTCCCTCCTCGCCCGGCTCGGCGCCGCGGAGCCGCGGGTGCGGCCGGAAATGCACGGACGAGATCAGCTCGGTGAACCGATGCGACGGCGGGCCTGATACCGTCTGCCGGTGGGCACGTGCGCGTCATCGAGGTGAGAGAGGGAGAGCTCACGATGCGGCCGCCGAGCGTGAACGGCCTCTGCTGGGGATGACGGGGCGCGGCCGCGCCCCCCAATCGCGCGCGCAGCGGCGCCTTGCGGCCTTTCAGGAGGCCGGCAAGGCGTCGCCGCACGTGAAGCGCCTATCCGCTCAGCCGCGGCTCGACCAGATCGGATTGCCCTGGAGGTAGACCACCAGGTTGCCATCGTCCTGCACGCGGGAACGACTGGCCCTTGCCGCCCGTGTTGCTGGCCGGTAGCATCGCCAGCGCGCCTTCGCGCGAGGGAGGAACACATCATGTCGGGGTACCGTGTCTATGAAACGCTCCAGCGCTCCGATATCCAGGCCCTGTTCGACGTCGGCGCCTACGTCGCCCTCGTCGGCGACGCGTCGCACACGCACGGAGCCTCGGACTTCAAGGCGTTCCACCTCGAGCTGAACCTCGACATCTCCGACGAGCAGATCCGGATGCTCCAGTCTCGCCACAACGCCACCTACATCAAGCTGAAGCCCGGCCTGATGCTCGGCGGCGGCAAGGTGGATCTCGAGGTCTACGACTATGAGCAGGACGTCCTCCAGCTCCTCGACAGCAGCTCCCAGTTCGCCCTCCGCACGGGGCGCGCCGCATTCGGCCACGGCGAGACGATCGGGATGATCCCGCTCAAATTCAACAAATGACGGGACGCCGCGCGGCGCGCCCGGTGATTGCGCCAGGGGCGCGCGGCGCCCGTGCTATGTCAGCTCGCTGAGAGGATGCCTGCGCAGGGTGCGCACGGCGGCGCGGGCGCGTCAGGGCTAGTTACATCGCCCGAAGCGCTGCACGCTCGTGATGGCGGGCAAGTTGGAGAACACCGCCGCGTCCTTGCCGCCCGCGATGAGGATCGAGTCATCTTTCATCGTCGCCGCGGAGTTCTGGGACCTCGGGATCGGCGCGGCACCAGCCCGACCCGGCTCGGTCGGGCGATCGGCTTCAGGGGCCGAGCTTCACGACGAACACGTCGAGGCCGCCGGCGGACGTCATGGGGCCGCTGCCGAAGTCGACGTTGCCGTACAGCTCCCCGGCGGCGTAGACGTCGCCTGCTGCGTCGAAGGCGACGCCGCCGTACGCCACCGCCGTGTCGCCGAAGCGGCTGCTCCACACGTGGCCGCCGGCGCCGTCGTACTTGGCGACGAAGATGTCGTTGGCTCCGGCGCTCGGGACCGGACCGCCCCCGAGATCGGCGACGCCCTCGAACGACCCCAGCACGGCCGCGTTGCCCGTGGCGTCCAGGGCGACGGAGATCACCGCGTCGTTGCCGCCGCCGCCGATGCTCCTGCTCCACACGTGGTTCCCGCTCGCGTCGAGCATCGCCGCGAAGCCGTCGTTCAGCCCGCTCGCGACCAGCGGACCGCCGCCGAAGTCGACGGTACCGAGGAACCACCCGCCCACGACGACGTTCCCGGACGCGTCCGAGGCGATGGTTATGCCGTATTGATCGTCGGCGTCGCCGAAGACCTTGCTCCACAGGTGGTTGCCCAGAGGATCGAGCTTCACCACGACGATGTCGTTCTGCCCGGCGCTGGTCAAGACGCCGCCGCCGAAGTCTGCCTGTCCGGTCAAGAGCCCCACGAAGCTCACGTTGCCCGACGCGTCGACGGCGACGCCCTCCCCGTCCTGGAAGCTCGCGTCGCCGAAGCGCTTGCTCCAGAGGTGATTGCCCGCTGGATCCAGCTTGGCCACGAGGGCGTCGTAATCGCCCGCGGACGGCAGCGGGCCGCCGCCGAGGTCGATGGCTCCGCCCGAGCTCACCGCGGCGAGGATCACGTTGCCCGCGCCGTCCACCGCGATCGTGCGCGAGCCGCTGCGTCCTCCGACCGCCCCGAAGCGCTTGCTCCAGAGGTGGTTGCCCGCTGGATCGAGCTTGGCCAGGAAGATGCTGCTCGTCCCCACGCTGGTGAGGGGGCCGCCGCCGAGATCCACGGTGCCGGAGAACTCGCCGGCGATGAGCACGTTGCCCGCGCCGTCGATGGCGACGCCGTTGCCGTAAGAGCCCTGTGGGCTGGGGAAGCCCCTGCTCCAGAGGTGGTTGCCGGCGGCGTCGAGCATCGCGACGAAGGCATCGTTGAAGCGCGCCTGCGGGAGCGCGCCGCCGCCGAAGTCGATCCCGTGGATGTAGGAGCCCGTGATGGCCACGTTGCCCGCGCTGTCGACGGCGACGGCGTGGGGGGCCTGGTCCTGGCTGTCGCCGAAGAGCTTCGCCCAGAGCGGAGGCCGGGGCGGCGGCCCGCAGTCGAGCGTGACCTGCGAGCCCCAGAGGCGGAGCTCACCGAGGTCCACACGGGCATAGCGCGTCTCCTCGCCGCACGGATCGGGGTCGATCGTCTGGGGCGCGGGCCGGGGGGCGCTGCCCGCACGAGCCGAGAGCGAGCCGACCCGGCGGAGCTCTTCCAGCTCGGCCCGGCTCAGCGCGTCGAAGCTCGCCGGATCGCCGGCCAGAACGAGCCGGCCGTCGGCCGCCGCGAAGGGATCGAGGTGGCGCGCCCGCAGCGCGTCCAGGGCGTCGCGCAGCGAGGCCTCGAGCGGACCGGAGCGGAGCACGACGCGATCGACGTCGAGCGGCGGATCGAGCTGAATGTGGTAGACGACCGCCTCGGCGTCGAGCGCGAGGACGAGGCGCTCGCCCGGCGGGAGCTGGTCGATGTTCGCCTGGGTGACGAGCACGTGCCGGACGTGCGTGTCCTCCGCGGAGGCCGTATCCGCCGGGGCGCAGCCCGACAGGCCCTGGACGACAGCGCAGCCCATCGCGAGGAGAGGAATCAGCGCAGGGCGGAAGAGCTTACGAGTCAGGTCGCGCATGGAGCACCACGTCCTTTCATGGATCTCGAGAGCGCACACGGCACCGAGGCGCGCTTTTCCCGAGGAGAGCACCTTACCAGAGGCGGCGGGGGTCCGGGAACTTGTAGAGAGTGCGGGATCGCGAAGCTCAGATGTCGGACAACCAGCGACCGGCGGATCCCACGGGTCGCGACGGTTCGCCCGCGCGGGACAGTCCCGCCAGAGAAGCCGGTCGATGACGAGCGACCGAGCGCCCGGCAGCCCCCACGCCTGGCGCGCCCTACTTGCCGACGAGCTTGAAGGCGTGGTGAATCTTGCCGGTGCGGTGGGAGTGGACGACCCACAGCAGGCTGAGCGCCTCGAGCCAGCGCGCGCTCTCGATATCGCCCATGTCGATGACGGGCCAACCGAAGGACTCCAGCAGACCGCCCACGACCAACTTCGCGTCGGCGTCGTTGCCCGCGATGAACATATCGGGATCTCCACCCGTCAAGCCCGGATTGACCATCACGGCCGCGAGCACCGTGTTCAACGCCTTGACCACCTTGGCGTCCGGGAGCCAGCGCTGGACGCGCTCGCCCAGGGAGTCCGTCGTGCCGACGAACAGCCCCGGACGACCGCCGCTGAAGTCGAGCGGGTCGCTGACGTCCACCACGATCTTGCCGGAGAAGTGCGGCACGCCCGCGCTCTCCAGCACCGCTTCGACAGCGGTCCCGTGCACGGCGAGCACGATCAGCTCGGCCCACTGCACACACTCCGCGGGGCTGCCGACGGACGCCGCGGCGCCGACCTCGGCTCGCCACGACTCGAGCTTGAGCGGATCGCGCGTGCCGATGCGAACCGAGTGTCCCTTCTCCACCAGGGCGCGCCCCAGGGTCTGCCCGACGCTGCCCGAACCGAGTATTCCAATCTTCATTCGAGGTCTCCCGCTTGGAGGAAGAGCAAAACGACTCGAGGATGTCAAGGGCGAACCACCACGCTCTCTTCAGGTGACAGAAGGTTTCTCACGAGTCCGCTCTGGCCTTTCTGGCCTGTCTGGCCTGCGCACCACGGCACTCCGGCGCTTCGCAGAGGGTGCAAAGAGTCCATGATACCGGACAAGAGGGTACCTCGGCGGGGGAACAAGCGTCGAGAGCCGCGCAAGCAGCTCTACAGGCGTCATGATCCGGCGCGTGCTCCGCTTTCCCGCCGACTCGCCTGCGAAGCGCCACGCCGAGGCCGGGCAGAACGTCGTCGCCTGCTGCGAGCGCACGGCGGCAGCGCGACGACACCGACTGAAATCCTCCCGCCTGACCGGCCGCCGGGAGTATCCTCCGCGCCCTCATGACGAGCGCTCTCCGCGCGCCACGCTCCCCAGGCCGGCCTTCGCGACGCACGGCGGGCCCGCGGCTCACGCTGGCCCTGGTCCTCGGGTTCGCCGCGGCGGGGTGTGCCCGTCCGGAGGGGGCCGTCTCCGCCCGGCCGGCCGGGGCCACCTCCGCGGGGCCTGCCGCCTCCGCCGTGCCTGCCGTCTCCGCCGCGCCTGCCGCCGCCGCCGCGCCGGACGCGGGGGCGGCCGCGAGCTCCCGCCCCGCGGCGGCCTCCCTCCGCGCCGGCACCAGCGGCGACTACCCGCCCTTCAGCGTCTGGAAGGATGACCACGCCGAGGCCTTCTCCGCCGCGCTCCTCGGGGGCTTCGCCGCAGAGCAGCGGCTCGCGCTCTCCTGGACACGCTTCCGCTGGGCCGATCTCGTCGGGGACCTGCGCGCCGGGCGCTTCGATCTCGCGGCCGACGGCATCACCGTGCGCCCGGAGCGCTCCCTCGCCGGGCGCTTCACCGTGCCGGTGGCCCGCGGCGGCGCCGTCCTGCTCCTCCGGCGCCCGGCGTGGGCCGCGCCCGCGGGCAGCCCAGGGCTCGGGCTCGAGGGCGCCCGCGCCGCGCTGCGCGCGCTGGACCGGCCCGAGCTGCGCGTGGCGGTCAACCGCGGCGGTCACCTCGAGCGCGTCGCCCGGAGCTTCCTGCGCCGCGCCCAGGTCGTCGCCATCCCCGACAACGCCGCGGTGCGCGAGGCGCTCGCCCGCGGCGACGCGGACGCGGCCATGACCAACACCTTCGAGGCCCCGCGCTGGGCCGAGGGGCTCGACCGCATCGAGCGGATCGGGCCGCTGACCCGCGACGTCGTCGCGCTCTACGTGCGCGCCGACCGGCCCGAGCTCGCGGCGCAGCTGGACACCTGGCTGCTCGCCGAGGAGGAGCGCGGCGCGCTGGGGCAGCTGCGCGCGCTCCACCTCGGCCCCGGTGGAGGCGGGCCCACCGCGCTGCCCGTGGACGCGCTCCTCTGCGCCACCGCCGAGCGCCTCGCGCTCATGCCCCTGGTGGCCGCCGCCAAGCGGCGCGCCGGGAGGGCCATCGAGGACCAGGCGCAGGAGGCCCGCGTGCTCGCCGCCGGGAGGGCCGCCGTCCTCCAGGCCGCCGCCGCGCGCGGCGCGCCGCCCCCGGCCGACGACGCCATTGACGCCTTCTTCCGGGCCCAGATCGAGAGCGCCAAGGCTGTCGAGCGACGCGCCCTGGCCGCCCCCGAGACGAGCGAGCCGGCCTTCTCGCTGGACGACGACCTGCGCCCGGCCATCGCCCGCATCACCGCGCGGATGGCCTTTCTCCTCGTGCGCCTGCCCCGCGGGCTCACGCGCGAGTCCGTGCTGGCCAAGGCCCGCGACGACCTGGCGGAGAGCGGGCTCGCGCCCGAGCAGATCGAGCGGCTCGTGGCGGCGCTCGTGGCCCTCGGGGGCTGACGAGGCGGCGGCGGCGGCTCGTGGCGGCGCTTGCCCGCCGGCGCTCGTCAGCGGTGCGGAGCACCTCTTCGACTCCTGTGCCCGTGAGGCAGCAGAGCGCCTCCTTCGTGCGCTCGGCATTCCGGGGCTTCTAGCGGCAGTTCAGGTCGCGCTCAGCTCTCCTGAGCTGACAGGTTCCGTTCCAGGCTCCCTCTGCCCGCGTCGATCGGTGCTGCAGGGCCGGGTGGTCCGCGGCTCGATCGCCCTCACCGGACGGAGCCGCTTCGAGCTTCCTCGATACGCGGGACCAGGAAGAGAGGAGGAGCGGTGGACGAGAACCGGTACAGCTCTCGCACGGCGGCCGAGCATGAGAGAGAAGTAGCCAGGCGGATCTCGGCCAGAGCACTCCACGGCGCCCTGCGGCAGCGATCGCCGCCGGCGCGCAGAGGAACGGCGTCGCGCCGACGTTCTCCTGGTCAGGACACCATCCGTTCGAGGCGTCCCTGTGGCGGCCTGTAAAGGAGCAACCCATGGCAGTCGCGCAGCAGCATGCGGGTCAGCAGAGCCTGTTCACCGATGATTTTCTCTACTTCGTCCTGAGGCTCCGAAAATCCCGTATCCGCCAGGTGGCGGACCGCGTGCGGCGCATGTATCCGGACGAGTCACCCGAGCAGCAGGCGCGCCACCTGATCGCATCGACCGCGGCGATCGCGTTCGCCGCGGGCGGCGTCGTCCAGACGCCCGCCATCCTCCCCGGGTTCGGCGTCATGTACGAAGGCCTGGGGTTCGTCGCCGGCACATCCATCCTCACCAGGATGCACCTTTACCTGATCCTCGAGATAGCGCTGCTCTTCGGGAAGGACATCGACGAGTCCGACCGCGTGAAGGAGCTCATGGCCGTGGTGGCGACTTGCGCTGCCAGCGCCGCCGCTCCGGCGGCTGTCCTCGTGGCGACGATGAACCCGGTCTTCGCCGTGGCGACAGGGGCGCTCGCCGCGACCGCCGCGACCCGGACGATCGGGGAATCGGCGCTCCGCCGCTACAAGCGCGCGACGGCGCCCGAGGCGGCGGCGGTCCCTGCGCCCGCGGTCGGCGGGCGTCAAGGCGGCTGATCTCGCCGGGGTGCCCGGCCCCATGAGCCCTTCCGGGTTGGGTCTCCAGCCCATGCCCACGTTTCCCCGCGCCTCGCCGGCGTCGCGCGCGGCTCCTCGACGCCGGGGCCGTGCGCGACCTCTCCGTCCACGTCCTCTGGATCGGCTTCCGCGCTCATCCATCGCTGGCGCCAGCGCCAACCTCGCTCGACCGCCTCACGGCGCCATCATGGACGGCGCGGGAGCGCACGATGCGGGCGTGCGGGCCCATGGCTGGGTCCGTGATGAAGTGCCACAGCACCCAGGTCCACGAGCGATGCGAGACCAGCGTGTCGTAGTGGCGCCTGGCGATGCGGTGCAGCGCGGGCAGGCGCCAGCCGGGCACGTTCATGAAGTCGTGGTGCTCGACGTGGTAACCCACGTTGAACGTCACGTGGTTGAGCGGCCCATAGTAGCTATAGGTCTCCTGCTCGGGCGCGTACACGTAGTGCTCGTGCACGAAGTGGCCGGCCACCGGGTGCAGGCTGTGTCCGATCAAGGTCGACAGCAGCAAGTAGGTGAAGCCGGGCGCGCCGAGCAGGCGCCACGAGAGCCACGCGGCGGGCAGCTGGATGGCCAGGTTGATCCACTCGTCGCGGCTCGGCGGCTTGGCGAAGCGCGCGGCGCGGCCCAGGTAGGCCACGACGTAGAAGAACAGCCACAGGAGCTTGCGCGCGCGGCCCGTGCCGATCAGCCGCACCTCGAGCGAACGCGGCAGATCGGTGTCCTCGCCGGCCACACCGAGCAGCGCGTGGTGCGCGAGGTGGTAGCGGCGGAAGCTCATCGCCGCCGGCAGCACCATCGGCAGGTTGGCGATCAGCGCCAGCAGCTTGTTCGAGCGCACGCGGCGCGCGGCCAGATCGTGCGCCGCCTCGTGGATGGCCATCGCGCACCAGTGCGAGAGCACCGCGCCGAACGTCGCCGCCGCGAGCGTGACCACCCACCAGCGCGCGGCGAACGCGCCGAGCGACCAGGCGACGGCGAGCTGCGCGAGCACCACCGCCAGCGTGACCGCGACGGTGCGCCGGTCGTAGCCGAACAGCGCGCGGATCTCGGGGTGCTCGCGCAAGATACGGCGCCTGCGCGCGCGGTGTGGCTCGGCGCGCGTGACCCATTCGAAGGAACGCATGCGCCTCGATCTAGGCAGCGCAGCCGGCGCCGCCCATTCGCATTCCCGGCGCCGCGCCCGCGCGCGCCAGCGGCGGTCAGTCGGGCCGCAAATAGCCGTGCAAAAGCCGGGTGAGCTCGGCCTGCGCGGCCGGCGCGCGCAGCATGTCGCCCTCGCGGAAGGCCGCCATGCCCAGGGTGTTTCGCATTGCGTGGAACAGGAAGAAGCCGCCGAGCTGCGGATCCACCGCGCGGGTCTTGGGCCGGATGCGCACCAGGAGCTCGGCCAGCGCGGCCTCGGCCTCGCGATCGGCGTCGGCGATCAGATCGAAGTCGCCCACCCGCACGAACCACTTCATGAGCGCCTTCGTCACGCGCGCGTGGGCCAGCTCGAGCTCGATCAGCCGGCCGGCCAGCCGGTGCAACGCCGCGTCCAGCGGGAGCGGCTCGACCTCGTCGAGCACCCGGCGGATCTCGGCGAAGCGTTTCTGCACGAAGCGGCGCAAGAGCGCCGCGACCAGCGCCTCACGGTTGGGGAAGTACTGATACAGCGAGCCCACGCTGACCCCGGCACGCTCGGCGATGTGCGTGGTCGATACACGGCTCTGCTTCGCCTCCTCCTGGCGCTCGATCAGCTGACCGGCGGCCTCGAGGATGGCGTCGACCGTGCTGCGCGAGCGCTCCTGGCGCGGATCCTTGCGCGGCTTCTGCGGCGACGTGGTCACGCCGCACATTCTCGCACGGGTCGTCGGCCGGCTCGGGAGTGAGGAGTGTCCGACGTCTTCGCGGGTGAGCTCGTCCTCCCCTTCGCCCTGGGGCCTGGCTGCCGGCCCTCAGGACCTCCGGCGGGATCGCGCGAAGAACGCCGCGGCCGCCAGCGACAGCCAGACCGCGAACCCCGCGCTCGTGCGGCCCGGCGCGAGGCTGCACCCGCCATCGTCGTCGCTCGCGCCGGGCTCCGGGGTCTGCCCCGTGGGCTCGCCGCCGCCGGTCCCCGACGTGCCCGCCGCCGCGCTGCCCCCGCCGCCCGTGCTGCCGGCGCTGGTGGAGGCGCCCGCCCCTCCCGCGCCGGGCTCGGTCGGAGCGCCGCCGGCCCCTTCCCCGCCCGCGCCGCCGCCGCCCGCGCCCGGATCCGCGGGCCCCGGCGGGACATACTCGCTGCCCGGCTCAACGATGGTCACCACCATGCGCACCCGGGTCGGCATGAACCGCGCGGCCCGGTCTGCCCCGACGTTGTCCGCGGAGGGCTTGCCGTTCTCGGTGTCCTTCAGGATGACCGCGATCTGGCGGATCCCCTGGCTCCAGTCCACCGACTCGCCCTCCGGCGACCAGAACCCCGAGAAAGGCGACTCCCAGTCGATGACGCCCGTCGTCGTGTAGGTCGGCGACTGCTCGGTGCAGGCGTACGTCGGCGTCGCCTCGAAGCAGACCTGGAACTTCGTCGGCTCGTCGGTCGGCTTGGTGAGCACCTCCAGGTGCAAGTAAGCCGTGCCGGACGTGTAATCGGCCGGGCTGCGCCAGTTGGTCGGGGCCGACGCTGGCGGATCGACGCGGTAGTGGGAGTCCGCCAGCGTGGGCAGGTGGTCCCAGGTCTCGTCGAGCACCACGAACTGCCCGGCGAGCGCCAGAGAGCTCGACAGCGACATTGCGGCCGCCGATGCCGCGAACACCCCGGCGCGGCGCCACGCCGCGCCCGACCTGCGCTGCCGCGCACTCAGGAGGGACAACTTCTCAAGGTTGATCATGGGTGAGCTTATACACCCGTTCTCCCCAGGATCACCCGCCCCAGTCGACCGGCTTCCTCCCGGGCGGCGTCACGTTCGGCATCTCGTGGAAGAGCGCCCGCCCGAGGTCGGGCAGCGGCGCGCACGCCTGCTCTCCCAGGTTGGTCAGCTCGAGCGGGTCGTCCAGCACGTTGAAGCAGTGGAACTCGCCGTCCCACTCGCGCGCCTCGATCTTCAGCGGCCCCTGCATCATCCCCCAGTTGCGGAAGGCGCAGCCCCATACCCACGTGCAGTTCGTGAGCGGCACCGGCGCGACCGTGCGCTCCGGCCGCGTCAGCGGGTGCCCGACCATCCGGGCGCGGAACGGCGCGAGCCGCGGCTCGTCCCACAGCCCCATCAGATCGAGGAACGTCGGCGCGAGGTCGAGGTGCCACACGAACGCTTCCTTCGCGCCGGCGATGCTCGCCCGCTCCTCCGGGGCGAGCGTCCCCTCCGGCGCGTCGATCCACGCCGGGACCAGGATCTCCTCGTCCCAGAGCGAGCTCGTGTGGCCGAGCTGCCAGTGCTCCCGGAACGACTCGCCATGATCCGACGTGTACACGAGCACCGTGTGCTCACCGCTCGGCGTCCCGCGGATGTGCTCGATGAGCCGGCCAACCGCCATGTCCGACAGGTAAACGACATTCTTGTAGTAGTTGAAGAAGTGCTCGTTCTTGTCGGGCGATTTGCTCAGCTCGCTGGGCTGGAACGGCGAATGAAGCGGATCGCTCACGTACGGGAAATGGATGTTCGAGTAATGGATGACCGCGAAGAACGGCTCGACGAGCTCGCCCCACTCCTCGATCACGCGATCCGTGAGCTGCCGGTCGTAAGCGCCGTAATCGAGGTCGGCGCCCGGATCGAGCTGGGTCGCGACGACGCGGTGCGAGACCGGGATGTCCTGCACGTAGAGCCGGGCGTTCCCGAACATGAGGTTCTGGCTCGTCCAGTACGCCGTGTCCCACCCGGCCGCGTGGGCGTAATGCCAGAGCAGCGGGGCGGAGCCGAGCACCTCCATGCTCTCTGTCGGCGGCACGCCAGACCAGATGTTCGAGATCGAGATGGCCGTCGTCGAGTCGTGGGCCCGCATCTGCAAGAGCGGCATGCGGCGAGGCGCGGCGGCGTTGGAGAACGGCGTCGCCTGCTGGCAGCCCGGGTCGTACTCGACGCACGTCACGTCCGCGCGCTGGCTCTCCTGCAGGATGAGCACCACGTTCCGCGGCCGGGCGGGCCGCGCGGCGAGCGGGGGAACGCGCTCCGGGTCGCGGCGCTGGACGCGCAGATCCGGCGACTCGTCGGTGATGCCGAGGTGCTCCTTCACCACCGCGGTGACGCCGTGGAAGTAGATCATGTCGGCCGACGACGACTGGATCACCCGGTAGCTCACCGGGATCATCGTCACGCCGGCCAGCGCGAGGGGCACGACCGCCGCCGCGACGCGCCGCCGGAGCCGCCGCGGGCGCACGAGGCGGCGGGCGAGCCGCAGCGCCCCGAGGGCGAGCCCGAGCGCGACGGCGAAATGGGCGACCACGCGGGGGTTCGCGAGCGGGAGCGTGCCCACGATCGACCACGGGATCGACTGGGAGTGGATCTGGGAGTCGATGGAACAGTAGATGTTGTAGAGGGCGTGGAAGCCCCCCTGCACGCCGCAAGCGAGCGTGAAGAGCACGACGAAAAGCCCGCCGGTGACGCCGCGCAGGGCGCCGCGGCGGCCCGAGGCGACATAGAGCAGGACGCCCCAGAACCCGAGCGACACGGCCACTGTCGCGACGTAGCCCGCCGCGTGCAGCCGGTCGAAGGTGGCCATGTGGCGGCCCCGCCGCAGCACGTCGGCGACGAGGAACCAGAGCGCCGGCGAGGCGAGGAGCGCGAGCGCGGCGAGGCGGCGACGGCGGCGGCGACGAAGAGCAGCCCGGCGCGCCGCGCGCGGGCGGCCGGCGGGGGGCGCGGGCGCAGACCCGCCAGCGGCAGGCGCAGAACCGCCAGCGGCAGGCGCAGGCGCGGGCGCGTCAGCCACGGACGCGGGCGCGGGCCCGCCAGCGGCAGGCGCCGGCGCGGGCACGTCAGCCACGGGCGCAGGCGGCTCGCCGGGCGCGCCGCCGTCTCGGTCGATGTCCGGCGTCATCCGGCTCAGTCGCGGCGGGGCCTGGCCGCGAGGTCGCGGAGGTGGACCGGGACATCGACGCTGCCGGCGGGGCCGCCGTAGATCGCGTCCGCGAGCCGGGGCAGGTCGCCGCAGGCGGCGGGCCCGAGGTCGCGCTGCTCGCGGGGGTCGGCGAGCACGTCGTAGCAGTGCCAGGCGGTGTCCCAGGCGCGGGATTCGAGCTTCATGTTGCCGCGCATCATCCCCCAGTTCTTGAACGCGCAGCCCCAGATCCCGGTGCAGTTCGTGAGCGCCAGCGCCGCCGGCCCCGGCGACGGCCGGAGCAGGCTGTGCCCGACCATCGCCGCCCGGTAGCCCGCGAGCGCCGGCTCATCCCAGAGGCCCATCAGGTCGAGCAGCGTCGGCGCCACGTCGGTGTGGAAGACGGGCTCGTCCCGGGCCGCGCGCAGCGCGCCCTCCTCCGCGGCCGTCAGCGTGCCCGGCGGCGCGTCGACCCAGCCGGGCACCCGGATCTCCTCCTCGAGGATCGAGCCCGTGTGGCCGAGCTGGCCGTGCTCCCGGAACGCTTCGCCGTGGTCCGACGTGAAGACGATGACCGTGCGCTCGCCGACCGGAGAGCTCCGGACGAAGCGGATGAGCTCCGCGATCGCCGCGTCCTGCCGGTAGACCGCGTTCCTGTAGAAGTTGTGGTACGCGTCGTTGTCGTCCGGCGCCTTGCTCTCGAGGGCGGGCTGGAACGGCGCCTCCGCCGGGTCGACCAGGTACGGGACGTGGGTGTTGCCGAAGTGGGCGACCGCGAGGAACGGCTCGCGCAGCGAGGGCAGCTCGGACCGCACGTGCGCGGAGAGCAGCCGGTCGTCGGCCCCGAGATCGATGTCGGCGAGCGGATCGAGCTCCGTCGCGCCGCACTGGTGCGAGACCGGCAGGTCCTGCACGTAGAGGCGCGAGTTCGCGAACATCATGTGGTGGCTCGTCCAGTAGGCGCTGTCGAAGCCGGCCGCGTCCGCGTAGTCGAAGACGAGCGGCGCCGTGTGGAGCTCCTCGCGCGTCGCGATCGGCTGGAGGCCGGACCAGAGCACCGAGAGCCCGATCGCCGTGGTCGAGGCGTTGGAGCGCATCTGCGTGAGCGGCAGCCGATCGGGCGCCGCCGCGTCGATGCGCGGCGTGCCCGGGCACGCGCCGGGCGCGCCGTCCGCGTCGGCGGGCGCGCGCGCGGAGCACGCGGCGTCGGCGCGCACGCTCTCGGTCAGGATGAAGAGCACGTTGCGCCGCGGGCCGGGCGCCGGGGCCACCGGCGGCAGCGCGGGCGGCGTGCGGAGCCCCGGGCGCACCTGCGCGGTGGTCTGGACGCCGACGAGCTCCTTGATGAGGCCGCCGATCGCGTGGAAGTAGATGACGTCGGGCGTGGAGGCCTGCACCGTGCGGTAGGAGCACGGCAGCACGAACGCGGCCACCACGACCGCGGGCGCGGCGAGGCGCGCGGCGCGGGCCCACGCCGTGCGGCCGGGCCGCACGACCCGCCGGCCGAGCCATACGAGCGCGATCGCCAGCAGGAGCGGCGGCAGGACCGAGCGGAGGAAGTTCTCCCCGTCGGCCCGGAGCTGGCCGAAGAGGCTCGCCGAGAGCGAGGTCCCGAAGAGCGTGGCGTCGAGGTTGAGGTACGTCGCGTACTGGCGGTGGAAGTAGAGCTGGCCGCCGAGCGACAGCGTCGCGAGCAGCACGAAGAGCAGCGCCGCGACCCAGCGGGCCGCGCCCCGCCGCGCCGAGGCCGCGAAGAGCAGGAGCCCCCAGAGCGCGGCGCTCTCGGCCATGGCGCCGAGGTAGCTCGCCACGTGCTTGCCGCTCAGGTCGAGCAGGCGATCCCCGCGGATGCGGACGTCCACGATCACGACGAGGAGCAGGGGGAGCGCGAGGAGCAGGCGACCGTAGCGGCGCCGGGCGCGGGCGACGGCGCGCAGCCGCGCGCGCGTGCCGACGTGGACGGCGCGCTCGGCGCCCAGATCGCGGCTCAGACCGCGCGAGGAGCGGCTGGAGGCGTCGGCCTCCGTCGCGTGGGGTTCATTCGACGCCTTGGAACGGAACACGTGGGGCGCGCGATTCTAGCGAGGACATGGCGTATCGGGAACGTTTCTGCGGCGGGTCGGTGGCGGCTCGATGAAGGGTCCGTCCGGCTGGAGCGGCGCGCCCGGTCGAGAAAACCCTTCGACAGCCGCCCGGGGCGTGCCATGAGAGGCGTCCGAAATGGCGGAGCAGCTCATCCTGAACGGGTTGCGCGGCGCCCAGCAGGCCCCCGAGGCCGCCGCGCCGCCGGTCGATCCCTCCTCCTCCACCGCGGCCGCCGCGCCGCCGCCGTCCCCCGGCGCGCCGGCGCCCGAGCCGCCGCGCGAGACGGCGGCGCGGCTCAGCGCCGAGCTGGAGGCGGCGCTCGTGCGCGAGCTCATGGGGGCCTACCAGACCCTCAACTACACGCATTTCCGGCGGAAGCTGCGCTCGGCGTCCATCGAGCTGTCCGACGCCGCGAGCCGGCTCGGGCGGTGGATCTCCGAGGCGCGCGCGATCGAGATCTCGCGGCCGCTCGTCATGACGCAGCCGTGGGGCGTCGTGATCGAGGTGCTCAAGCACGAGATGGCGCACCAGTACGTGCACGAGGTGCTGGGCGTGACGGACGAGGCGGCGCACGGCCCGGCGTTCCGCGAGGTGTGCGCGCGGCTCGGCATCGACGCGACGGCGGCCGGGATGCCGGCGGCGGGGGCCTCGCCGGCGGACCCGGGCGGGGCGGCGCGCGGCGACGCGGGCGCGGACGGCGTGGACGCCCGGATCCTCGACCGGATCGCGCGGCTGCTCGCGCTCGCGGACAGCCCGAACGCGCACGAGGCGCAGGCGGCGATGAGCGCCGCGCAGCGGCTGATGCTGAAGTACAACCTCGACGTCGCGAAGGCGCGCGCCGCGCGGCAGTACGGCTTCCGCCACCTCGGCGAGCCGAGCGGGCGCGTGGGCGAGAGCGAGCGGATCGTCGGGGGCATCCTCGGCAAGCACTTCTTCGTCGAGGCGATCTGGGTGCCTGTGTACTCGCCGCTCGAGGGCAAGCGGGGCAGCGTCCTCGAGATCGTCGGGACGCCGGCGAACCTGGAGATGGCCGCCTACGTACACGCGTTCCTGCACCACACGGCCGAGCAGCTCTGGCGCGAGCACAAGCGGTCCCACGGCGTGAAGGGCAACAAGGACCGGCGGACCTACCTGGCCGGCGTGATGATCGGGTTCCTCGAGAAGCTGAACGCGGAGCGGAAGGTGTCCGTGGAGCAGGGGCTCGTCTGGGTGAGGGACGCCGACCTCGACAGCTACTACCGGTCGCGCCACCCGCACGTGCAGCACCTGCGGCACGCGGGCAACCAGCGGACGCCGGCGCACGCGCACGGGCGCGAGGCGGGGCGGAAGATCGTGCTGCACCGCCCGATGCAGGGCGCGACCGGCGAGCGCGGCCTGCTGCTGCCGCCGGGCAAGAAGGGCTGAGCGGTCAAGCTCACGCGCGGGCGCCCGCGCGCACGGCGCCGCGCCCGCGCCGGACGCACGGCGCCGCGCCCGCGCCGGACGCACGGCGCCGCGCCGGCGTCGAGGCTGCGGCGCGCGCCCGACGCGCTCGTTGACGGCGAAGGAGCGGTTCCGGCACGATGGCCCGTCGCGCGCGCCAATCGAGGAGAACAACGAGATGCCGCTCCGGTTCACCATTGAAGAGCAAATCGATGCGTCCCCCGAGGAGGTCTTCCGGCTCGCGACGGACATCGACGCGTTCGGCGACTGGATGCCCAACTTCGTGCGGGCGGAGAAGCTCACGGACGGCGTCGTCGGCAAGGGCGCGATGTGGCGCGAGACCCGCAAGATGTTCGGCAAGGAATCGACCGAGCAGTTCGAGGTCACGGCGGCGGAGCCGGGCAAGAGCCTGGATCTCTTCATCGACGGGCAGAAGGGCACCACGGGACGGGGGGAGTACCGGTTTCGCTATGTCTTCGAGCCCGCGGGCGACGGCACGCTGCTCAAGATGGATGGCGAGATCGCGGGGATGGGCTGGTTCATGGAGACGCTCGGGCGGCTGTTCATCGGCAGCTTCAAGAAGGCCGTTCACGGGGATCTCAAGGCGCTGAAGAGCCACCTGGAGCGGCGGCGGGCGAGCTAGTTCCGGCAGCCCAGCCCTAGGAGAGGGAGTCGGTGGGCCGGCGTGGGGGCCCACCGAACTCGCCTGGGACGTTCTCTCCGGCGCGCTGCGCACGTCAGAGAGAGAACGTCGTTCGGGCTCAAACAGCGGTTCGTCCCCCGCGCCGCCCTACGAACTCCCTCTCCGGGGCCTACCGCTTGTCGAGAGTCCGTCTGGGTGGTGACGACTCGCGAGAGAAAGGCAACACAAGATGATGACGCTGTTCATTTGGCTCTTGGTGATTGCCCCCTTCATCGCTTGCACCAAGGCTGACACATGCGCCAGCTACGAGTATATGACCGTGACCAACGCGGTCACGGGCGAGAATGAGACGCGGGAGGCGGCATGGTGCACCGGCACCGTGACCTGCGACGATCGCACGCGGAGCGTCAAGCCCTTCAAAGCACCTTGGACGGGCAACGGGGGCCCGTGCAACCGTAGGTGGTTGGATCAGTGGGGCGGCACCATGCCCGCGAATTGCCGCGACCTGAAGCTGAAGGCGTCGCCGGTTTGCCTCGAAGATCGTGGCCAGGTGCCAGGCGAATCGTCGGGTGCGGGGGTTATCGTCACGGTCGGCGCGGCATCCGGCGGTGACTTCCCGGCGGATGGCTTCGATCAGCGAGAGGATCGAGAGTAGAGCACGTGTCCGGAGCCCCGCGGCATCGCCCCTCGGATACTGTCCAGACTGGAGACCGGGTGGCTCACGGAGGCCCCGCGTTGCTAGAAGGTCTCACGGCTGGCCTTCGAGGGCGGAGCGGGGGCAGTTTCACGCCGAATTCCTCCTCGTACCACTGCCTGAAATCGGCAACGGAGCTGTCGACGTCGGAGTAGTCGGTGTAGATGAGGTCTTCCTCGTCGTCAGTGTAGTAGTAGACGACGTCTTCCTCGTCGCCTGCTCCCTTCTGAACGTGCTGGGCGGCGGCCTCGTCGGGTGCGACGTCGGCGCCGCTATCCAGAGGCGCAACGAAGAGGAGGGCACCAAGGAGGAGGGCCTTCTTTGCCATCTCCTCCCCAATAGCACGGCCTTGGCCGGCCGGTCCACGCCGCTCCGACGCCTCCAGATCGCACGATCCCTCAACGGTCCCGGTCGCGGCGTTGTCCCCGCGCTGCTCGCGGCGCTCGACGATCTCGCGCCGGGGAGCGGCTCACGGCGGAGAGCCAAGCGCATCGCGCGGCTCTCGGAGGACGCGATACCTCCACGCGGGAAGCTCCCCGATGCGACGCTCGAGGCCGCCCGGATCGACCTCGGCTTTGGCGCGCCGTGGCGCCCGGGCGGGATGCCTCAACCTGGTGCAAGAGCAGAGGGCCGCCTTCCGGCATCGGCCTGAATTTGCCACAATCAACGTCACTTCACGGCGTTTTCCCCGGTTGAAGAGGCGCTCCCCGAGATCGAGCTCGACACGCCGGTTCCGGACGTGCCGCAACAGCCGCCCCGTTCTCACGGAGCTGGCGGTGCCGCCTCTCGTACAAGGTTGCCGCCTGGAAAGAGCTACGGCGCCTCGAATTTGTACAAGGTTGCCGCCCCGGACGACCCCGGGTGCCGTCCGTTTGTACAAGGTTGCCGCCTCGATCGACCCTAGGTCGCGTCCAACTTGTACAAGGTTGCCGCCTGGGACGACCCTGGGTGCCGTACACTTGTACAAGATTGCCTCTCCGGACGACCGGGGCTCCCTGCAATTCACGCCGCTCCGTCTTTGTTGACCCGGTGCGCGGCGCCAGGCACCATCCGCGCGCGGCGCCAGGCCGGCCTGCATGGCCGGAGGCTCGACCCCCGGCTCGCCACGCTTCCCTAACACGCTGTTGAGGTGCTTGAATGCGCGTTCGTACGATCCTCTTGTTCTGCCTTGCTCCCTTTGCCATTGGCGCTCTCCAGGGCTGCGGCGGCTCGGATGAGCCCGGCGGCGAAAACAACAACAACGGGGGGGCGCTCGGCGCGTGCCCGGACAACGCCGATGCCCAGGTGATGGCGGGCTTCGCCGCGCTCCGTGACAACTGCAGCGTCTGTCATGCCACGGACAAGGTGGGCCCCTCGCGCGGCGGCGCGCCCGAATCGGTCAACGTCGACGACGCCGCGTCCGTCAGCGCCGAGGCCGAGGAAATTTACGAGCGGGTGGAGGATGGCACGATGCCCCCCGGCACGCCGCTCGGCGACGAGACCGTCGAGGCCATCCGCGTCTACCTCGCCTGCGACGCGCAGTAGTCGCCACCACGCCCCCTCCCCCACACGCCCCCTCCCCCACACGCCACATCCGCTCGCCGGCGCGCGCCGTCTCGTGAGGCGGCGCGCCGCGATCGCTCCCCGCCCGCAGCCGCGCTGCCGCTTGCGGCCAGCGCCAGAGCAGCGATAGCGTGACCGGGTTGCGCCCGGGGACACCACACCTCGGTCGCAACGCAACCCTCTTCAGCACGAGGCAAGACTGGATGCGTTTACAGCAGAGCTTCAGCTTTGTTGTGGCGCTGGCGGTTACCCTCTCAGCCATCGGGTGCTCCGGCGACCCACCTGAGGGCGAGGGCGCCGGCGGACAGGCGGGGCACGGGAGCGCCACGGCGAGCAGCGCCGGGGGGCACGGCGGGCAGGCGGGGCACGGGAGCACCACGGCGAGCGGCGCCGGGGGGCACGGCGGAGAGGAAGGGAGCGCGGGCGGCGGGGGCACGGACGCGGCGCCCGACTTCGCGCTGTTCATCGTCCCCGCCACCGTCGACATCCCGTATGAAGCGACGACGTCGGTCGAGCTCTCGATCCGCCGGTTCAACGGCTTCGACGCGCCGATCGAGGTGATCGTCAACGCGCCGCCGGAGGGGCTGGTCGTCGCGCCGCTCGAGATCCCGGCCGGCGCGTCCACCGCCGCCCTGGAGGTCGGGGCCTCGGGGGAGCTCACGGTGGACACCACGTTCAACCTCGAGCTCGTGGCCCGCTCGGACGATCTGCTGCGCTTCGCCGCGGCCGCCGCCACGGTGGTCGCCGCCTCGCCCTGAGCGCCGCGGGCTCCCGGGCGCTGTGCGGCCGCGCGATCCGGAGTATGGTGCGGGCATGCCCAGGCTGGATGCCCGCTCCGGGGCCGCCGCGCTCGCGCTGGCCGCCGCGCTCGCGCTGACCGCCGCGCTCGGCGCCTCCTGCGCCGGCACGCCCCCCGCGGAGCGCGGCGCGACGACCTGCCCTCCACGGTGCCCGCCGCCCGCGCCGCAACAGACGCCCCTGCCCGCGGCGCCGCCGGAGCCGGTCGTCTCGGGCGCGCCGGGCGAGGCCCCGGTGTTCGATCCCGAGCGCCTCACCCTCGTGCTGGGCGACCCGCGGCTCGCGGCGGTGCAGAAGCTCGTCGAGCAGGAGGCCTACGCGAGCGCGGCCGCCGCGATGGCCCAGGCGATCGCCGCGCCCCTCTCGCCCGCGGACGCGGCGGCGTTCCGCTACCAGCTCGCGCGGCTGCGCGCGCTCGCGGGCGACCCCGTCGGCGCCGCGAAGGAGTACGACGCGGCCGCGGCGGCAGGCGGTCCGCTCGCCGATCACGCTCGGTTCGCGGCGGCCGACCTCCTCGCCAGGGCGGGGCAGCCCGACGCGGCGCTGGAGCGCGCGCGCGCCGTCGCGTCGGACGTCGCGATCGCCGACGAGCTCGATCGCATCGTCGCGGGCGCGCTCGCCGACAAGGGCGACATCGAGGGCGCGGCCGCGCGCTGGCGGGTGTACCTGGCCCGCAGCTGGCCGTCGTCGACGTGGGTGCCCGAGGCGCTCCGCTTCGCCCGCGCGCTGCTCCGCCACCCCGGCGAGGACCACGCCGAGGAGGCGATCCGGATCGCCCGGCGCGTGCTCGACGAGGCGCAGGGCGGCGCCGGCGCGGGGGAGGCGAAGGAGATCCAGGACCAGGCCCTCTCGACGCTGCCGTTCGCGCGGCGCAAGCCGTTCCTCGACCCGGGCCCGGCGGACCTGCTCGCCCGCGCGCGCGCCCTGCTCGCCTCGCGCCAGGACAAGGAGGCGCTCGCCGTCACCGACGCGCTGGTCGCCCTGCCCGAGGCGCAGGCGCCCTCGGCGTTCGCCTGCGACGCGTTCGCCGCGCGCGGCGAGGCGCTGGGGCGCCTGCGGCGGCGCGCGGAGGCCGCCGACGTCCTCGGCACGGCGATCGAGCGCTGCGGGCCGGCCGCGCCGGCCGCTGCCGCTGCGAGCGCCGCGCCGGCCGCTGCCGCTGCGAGCGCCGCGCCGGCCGCTGCCGCTGCGAGCGCCGCGCCGGCCGCTGCGAGCGCCGCGCCCCCCGCGACCGCGACGAGCGCCGTCGCCGCCGGGGCGGGCGCGCCCGCCCCGCGGCGGCCCGAGACGCTCTACAACGCCGGCCGCGCGTCGCTCCGCGCCGACCGGCACGCCGAGGCGGCCGCGCGCTTCGCGCTGCTCGAGAAGGAATACCCGGACCACCGGCTCGCGGACGACGCGCGCTACCTCGGGGCGCGGGCGCTGCTCTCGCTCGGGGACCAGGCGCAGTTCGTGCAGCTGCTCACCGCCATGCCCGACGACTACCCGTCGGGCGACATGGTCGCCGACGGCCTGTTCGAGCTCGCGCTCTTCGAGATGGAGCGCGACAGCTGGGCGGGCGCGGTCAGGCCGCTCGAGCGCGCGCTCGCGCGGTTCCCCCACGAGCGCGCGTACCACGCCGCCGGCAGGCTCCCCTACTACCTCGGCCGCGCCCACATCGAGACCGGCTCGCCCGACAAGGGCAAGGCGCTGCTCGAGCAGGTGATCCGCGACTACCCGCTGTCGTTCTACATGGCGCTCGCCCACGCCCGGCTCGCCGAGCTCGATCCATCGGCCGCCCAGCGCGCCCTCTCCGCGGCCATGGATCGCGACGCGAGCGCGCCGTACGCCGAGCTGCGGAGCCCCGCCTTCGCGCACCCCGCCTTCGCGCGCGCGGTGGAGCTCGCGCGCCAGGGCGAGGCGAGGCTCGCGCGGCGCGAGCTCGACCTGCTCGGCGTCGGCAGCCGCACGGCCCCGCGCGAGGTGATGTGGGCCTCGGCGTTCCTGCTCGCGCGCGCCGGCGCCCTGCCGCAGTCGTACAGCATCCTGCGCACGGCGATGGCCGCGCCGGCTGACGGCCGCGTCGAGCTCGCGGGGAACGTCGAGTGGCTCGACCACTACCCGGTCGGGCGCTGGCGCGGCGCCTGGGAGCTCGCCTACCCGCGCCCGTTCGGGGGCCTCGTCGCCGCGGAGACGAAGCGGAGCGGGATCCCCGAGGCGCTCGCCTACGCGATCATGCGCGAGGAGTCGGCCTTCGACCCGAAGGTGGCCTCGCCCGCGCAGGCGTTCGGGCTGATGCAGCTCATCGTGCCGACCGCGAAGCGCATGGCCAAGCCGCTCGGGCTGCCGTGGAGCGCCGAGGCGCTGAGGCGCCCCGAGATCAACGTCGCGCTCGGCTGCCGCTACCTCTCGGTGCTGCGCGGCCAGTTCTCGGACAACCCCCTGCTCGCGATCCCCGCCTACAACGCGGGCGGCGGCGCGCCGAAGCGGTGGATCGCCGAGCGCCCCTCGCAGAGCTTCGACCTGTGGGTCGAGCGCATCCCGTACGAGGAGACGCGGCTCTACACGAAGCGCGTGATGACGAGCCTCGCCGTCTACGAGCTCCTCTACGCCGGCGCTCAGCCGGGCGAGGCCCTGCGCACGCCGCTGCCCGCGAGCCCTGCGGCGCGCTCGGCCGTCGCGAACGCCGCGCCCTGACGCGACCTGACGCGACCTGACGCGAGCCGACGTCAGGGGCGCGCGCGGGTAGGCAAGCTGCCTGCTGCCTGCCCTGCCGACGTGGGCGCGCGCGCACGTCAGCAGTCAGCAGGGCAGGCAGCCTTCCCGCGCGAGGGCCGAGGTTTCGGCGAGCGGGGCGCGGCGAAGCTTTGGTAGAGTCCGCGCGTGGTCGACCCCTCGAGCCCCTCCCATCAGCTCGTGGGCGCCGTGCTGAGCGGGCGCTTCCGGATCGTGCGCCTGCTCGGCGAGGGGGGCATGGGCGCGGTCTACGAGGCCGACGGCCTGCGCGGCGAGGGCAAGCGCGCGATCAAGGTGCTGCACCCGGAGTTCACGCAGGACGAGCAGGTCCTCCAGCGCTTCTTCGCCGAGGCGGAGGCGACCAAGGGGTTCGTGCACCAGAACATCGCCTCGGTCTTCGAGGCGTCCCGCGCCGAGGACGGCACGCCGTACCTCGTGATGGAGCTCCTCCAGGGCGTCCCGCTCTCCGCGTACATCGACTCGGGCAACCCCATCCCGCCGCAGCAGGCCGTGCCGATCATCCACGAGGTGCTCCAGGCGCTCATGGCGGCGCACGGCCACAAGGTGATCCACCGCGATCTGAAGCCGGAGAACCTGTTCCTCGTGCGCGACCCCCGCGGCGGCTTCCGCGTCAAGGTGCTCGACTTCGGCATCGCGAAGGTGATGGACGCGGCGGGCGGCATGGGCCTGAAGACCCGCGCGGGCACGCTCCTCGGGACGCCCGGCTACATGAGCCCCGAGCAGATCAAGAACGCGCAGGGCGTCGACGCGCGCACCGACCTCTGGAGCGTCGGCGTGATCTTCTACGAGATGCTCACGGCGACGCAGCCGTTCCCCGCCGAGAACGAGTTCGCGCGGCTCACGGCGGTGCTCGCGAAGGAGGTGCGCCCGATCGAGCAGGTCGCGCCGCACCTCGCCGCGTGGAGCCTCTTCTTCCAGCGCGCCCTCTCCAAGGACGTGGGCGGGCGCTTCCAGACCGCCGAGGAGATGGCGCAGACGCTGAGCGCGATCGCGCACCGCACCGGCGTCGCGGCGCCCGGCGCGTGGGCCGAGCCCCAGGCGTCGCACTCGCCGCCGCACCAGCTGCCCTCGCTGCCGCCCCCGCAGCCCCCGCTGTACCCGCACGCGCTGCAGCCGGCGCACAGCGCGCAGCCGGCGCACAGCGCGCAGCCGGCGCACAGCGCGGCGCAGAGCATGCCGGTCGGGCCGAGGCCCCCGACCGTGCCCCCGCCGCGCGCCACCACGCCGCCCACGCAGACGACCCCGTCGATCGCGCCGACGGCGGCCTTCGCCGCCGTGCCGCCCCTATCCCCCGTGCCCCCCGCGCCGCCCGTGCCGCTCGTGCCGCCCGTGCCCGCCGGACCGACGTACATCAGCGCGCAGCGGCCCACGGGCGTGCCGACGCTGACGGGCGGCCAGTACGACGTGCGGGTCGTGGAGGTCCCCCTCCCCGCCGAGGCCGCGGCCTCGGAGGGCGCGGCGTGGTGGCTCGTGGGGGTGATCGGCCTCGTGTGCCTCGGCGTCGGCTTCGCGCTCGGCGTGCTGGTGAGCGGGTGAGCGCCGCGGGCCGCGTCCGCGCGCTGCTGGCGGTCACGTGCGCCGCCGGCGCCCTCGGCGCGCCGCGGGGCTCGCGCGGGGAAGCACCCGGCGGCCCCCCGCGCGAGCCGCCCGTGTACGTCGTCGATCTGCACGTCGACGTGCCCTGGCAGGTCCACTTCAAGGGGCGCGACAGGCGCCTCGACGACGGCCACGCCCGCAGGGAGACGCTCGTCGCGGGCAACTACCTCGGCATCGTGCTGCCGATTTACCTGCCCGACCGGGCGCGGCCCGAGGGCCCGCAGATCGAGGACGCCAGCGCGATCCTCGCGACCATCGAGGCGATCATCGCCGCGAACCCGGTGTTCCTCCCGCTCGGCTCGGCGCGGGCCGAGCCGGGGAGGATCAGCACCTTCCTCTCCATCGAGGGGGCCGGCGCGTTCGCGGCGGACATCGCGCAGATCGACCGCTTCATCGCGCGCGGCGTGCGGCTCATCAGCCCGAACCACGCGCAGAACACGCGGCTCTCGTCGTCGGCGACCGGCGAGCCGGCGGCGTTCGGGCTCACCGAGCTCGGCAAGCGGTTCTGCGAGCGCGTCTACGCGCAGGGCGCGCTCATCGACGTCTCGCACGTCTCCGACGCCGCGTTCGCGGACCTCGTCCCGATCGCGGCCGCGCACGGCGCGCCGATCGTCGCGACCCACTCGAACGCGCGCGCGGTGGCGAACCGGCCGCGCAACCTGACCGACGAGCAGCTGCGGCTCATCGCGCGGAGCGACGGGGTCGCGGGGCTCAACTTCCACGCCCCGTTCGTGAACGGCGCGAGCGAGGCGGACATCGACGACGTGATCGCCCAGGTCGACCACATGGTCCGGGTGGCCGGCGTCGATCACGTCGCGATCGGCTCGGACTTCGACGGCGGCATCATCCCGCCGAAGGGGCTCGACGACGCGTCGACGCTGCCGGCCCTGGCCGCGCGGCTCCGGCAGCGGGGCATGTCGCGGGCCGACGTGGAGAAGATCTTCTCGCAGAACGCGCTGCGCGTGCTCGGCTGGCGGCCGGCGGTCAGTCTACATACCCGCGCGGCGGGCGGCGCGGGGAGGTTGTAGCCTGCCTGCGGGCGTGGACCGCCCGCGCGCCCCCGGCGCGGTCGTGGTAAGGGCAGCCATGCGCAGGGGAATCGCTCGGTCGGCGCGGGGGCTCGCGGCCCTCGCTGTCGTGGCGTCCGCCGCGGGCCCGAGCTGCGCGGAGCTCGGTCACCTGGAGGGCGTCGGCGAGGCCGTCTGCCCCGAGCTGGGCGGGCCGGGCGACGTCCTCGGCGCGAGCTTCTCCGCGGACGCGCGGGCGAACGCCAAGGTGAGGACGTTCGTGCAGGCGGCCAAGGACATGGCCGCCGTGTCGGCGGCGATCGAGGCGCAGGTGGCCGACGCCTGCCGCCGGATGGGCGCGGATCTCGGGATCCCGCCCGCGCAGATGGCGCCGCGCGACGAGGCGGGGGGCCAGGCGAGCGGCGCGTGCGGGGCGGTCTCGGCGGCGATCGACGCCATCCTGCGGCAGGGCGCCGGCGTGCAGGTCGCGGTGACGCCGCCGGCGTGCCAGGCGAACGCCCAGGCCGGGGCGCGCTGCAGCGGCGCGTGCGACGTGCAGCTCGACCCGGGGCAGATCGTGGCGCAGTGCGAGCCCGCGCGGCTCTCCGGCTACTGCCAGGGCCGCTGCGCCGGGCGGTGCGACGGGCGCTGCGTCGGGCAGTGCCGCGGGCAGTGCTCGGCCTACGACGCGCAGGGGCGCTGCGTCGGGCAGTGCAACGGCGAGTGCGACGGCGGCTGCGACGCGACCTGCCACGCGCGCTGCGAGGGCACCTGGCAGGCGCCGCAGTGCGCGGGGATGGTGCGGCCCCCGAGCGCCGACGCGGAGTGCGAGGCGAGCTGCCGCGCGCACGCCGACGTCTACGCGGCCTGCACGCCGGCGCTCGTGCAGGTGCGCGCGTCTCCGGGCGCCGAGATGGCCGCGCGGCTCGCGGCGACGCTGCAGGCCAACCTGCCGGCGCTGCTGCACGCCGAGGTGGCGCTCGGGCGGCGGCTCCTCGGCGACGCGCAGACGGTGGTCCAGGTCGGCGCCGCGCTGCCGCGCATCGTGGGCGACGCGGGCGGGCGCGCGCTCGCGTGCGTCGCCGGGGCGGCCGAGGCGTCGGCGAGCGCGTCGGTGCGGATCCAGGTGAGCGTGCGCGCCAGCGCGAGCGTCACGGGGCGCGTCGGGGCGACCGGCGGGTAGCGGCGGGGGCGGTGGGCGAGGGAGCGCGGCGCCAGCAGTGCGGGCACAGCGGGATGCGCGAGGGACGCGGACGGCGCCGCGAAGTGCGGCGAGTGCGGCGCGGCCGCGACAGCGTTAGAGTTCTCCGGTGCAAGCGCTGAAGGCCCGCGTTCAGAACGGTCGTATCGTCGTGAACGAGCCCACCGACCTGCCGGAGGGCACGGTGCTCGAGCTGGTCGTGGCCGATCCGGGCGACGAGCTGGACGACGAGGAGCGCGCCGAGCTCCACGCGGCCCTGGCGGAGGGGCTCGCCGAGCTGCGAACGGGGGGCGGCATCGACGCGGAGGAAGTCCTTTCCGAGCTGCGGGCCCGCGGGTGAAGGTCCGGTTCCTGGGGAGCTCGGCCGAGCACGCGCGGGCGGCGGACGCGTGGTGGCGCGAGAACCGCCAGGCGGCGCCATCCCTGTTCGCGGAGGAGCTCGCCGCGGCGCTCCGCATGCTCAGGAACGCGCCAGAAATGGGAGCGCCCTACGGGCCCAAGGCCAACCACGGCGTGCGGCGGGTGCTGCTGTCGCGGACGCAGTACCACGTGTACTACGCGTACGTTCCGGAGGAACGCCTCATCGGCGTGCTCGCCGTCTGGAGTTGTCTGCGCGGGAAGCCCCCGAGCTTGCGGCACGCGCGGGATTTGAAGAATCGACCGTGACCGCGCCGCGACGCTCATCGCTCGTCCGGCGCCGCTGCGCGGGTACGCCGCCCGCCGGCGCGCCGCCCTTTGCATCGACGGCATGGACGGCGCCGCGCCGGTCGGACTACCCTCCCGCTCCCGCCGGGAGGATCCCATGACCGATCTCGACGACCGCTGCCTCGATACGTTCCCCGAGTGGCTCCGCAGCCTCGCCTCGGACGCCACCGATCTGGCCGGCCTGCTCGCCTCGCCGGAAAGCCCGGAGGCGGCGCGCCGCTCGCTCGCGGGCGGCCTCAACTACCTCTTCAAGTCGCTCGACCTCATCCCCGACGGCATCGAGGACCTCGGCTTCCTCGACGACGCCTTCGTCCTGCGCGTCGCCGCGGCGTTCGCGGCGGCGGAGAGCCCGGAGCTGCGCGACCAGGCGCCGACCGTCGCGCGGCTCGCCCGCGACGCGGAGCTCATCGCGGAGCTGCTCGGCGCCGACCACGCGCGGCTCAAGACCTACGTCCGCTCGCTGGAGAAGGGCGCCGCGCGCGGCCGCACCGTCGACGACATCCTCGGCGACGAGCAGGTCCGCACGTCGTTCATGCACGAGATCGCCGGCTGGGCGTCGAGCTACACCGCCCCGACCTTCAGCCGCGACGCCAAGAACCTGATCAAGCTGAAGTCCTTCCTCTCGGCCAAGCTCCCGGCCTGATCGCGCGCTGCGACGCGGTGGCTGACTGGCTACGCGCCGCGCGCGCTGTACACCTCGCCCATCGTCTCCGGAGGAAAGCGATCGATGTCAGCAGCTCCCCGCTTCTCCACGCTGCTCGCCCCGCCGCTCGCCGCGCTGCTCCTCGCGGGCTGCGACGCTGACCGCCCCGCCTCGACGGCGCCGCGGCCCGCGCCCGCCGCCTCGGCCGCGGCCCCGAGCTCCGCCGCCGCCGCGCCCGCGCCGCCGCCCGACACCGACCGCTCCTACGCCCGCCCCGCCGCCGACCGCGTGGTGGCCATCGGCGACCTGCACGGCGACCTCGCGGCCACGCGCGCGGTCCTCCGGATCGCGGGCGCGATCGACGCCTCGGATCGCTGGGTCGGCGGGAAGCTCGTGCTCGTCCAGACGGGCGATGAGCTCGACCGCGGCGACGGCGAGCAGGAGATCGTGGACCTCTTCGATCGCCTCGCCGCCGAGGCGCGCGCGGCCGGCGGCGCGGTGTACGCCTTGAACGGCAACCACGAGGTCATGAACGTCCAGCTGGACTTCCGCTACGTCACCGAGGGCGGGTTCAAGGACTTCGAGGACGCGCCCGGGCTCGACGCGTCGGGGCCCCAGCTCGCGCCGGTGCCGCCCCCCGCGCGCGCCCGCGCCGCCGCGTTCCTGCCCGGCGGCCTCTACGCGAAGAAGCTCGCGGCGCGCGACGTGATCATCGCGGTCGGCGACACCGTCTTCGCGCACGGCGGCGTGCTCCCGTCGCACACGCGCTACGGCGTCGCGCGCATCAACCGCGAGGTGCGCGCGTGGATGGAAGGAAAGGGCCCCCCGCCAGCCGTGGTCACGGCCGAGGACAGCCCGGTGTGGGCGCGCCTCTACTCGAGCGATCCGCCCCCGAGCCCGGGCTCGAACGCCTGCGCGGCGCTCGACCAGGCCCTCGCCGCGATGTCCGCGAAGCGCATGGTCGTCGGCCACACGGTCCAGCGGAACGGCATCACCTCGGCCTGCGGCGACAAGGTCTGGCGCATCGACGTCGGCATGGCCTCGCACTACGGCGGCAAGCCAGCAGCGCTGGAGATTGCCGGCGACACGGTCCGCGTCTTGACGAGCGAAGCGAGCGAACCGAAAACGCCGGGCGGCGACAAGGGCGAGAGCAAAAAAGGTGTGAGCGGCGAGAAAAAGTGAGCCGTGAACACAATGAGTCGACACTTGAACCGACGGCGAGCCGCGCCGGCGCAGCCCACGCATAACGCACCAGGACGCACAGAACGCGAGCTAGCACGCGGACCAGCACGCGGACGAACACCGGCGCGGCGCGCCTCGGGTCCATTGACGGGCGCCGAGAGAACCGGATAACGTTGCTGGCAAACTGGCTCGTTTCGAGCCGCAGGGGAAGGGAATCAGATGCCTGAGCTGCCGCTCGCGCTGATCCACGAGGCGAATCGGGGCACACGGAACCCCGCCCTGGAGCTCGGCGAGCGGCTGCTTTCCCCGCTGTATCCTCGTGTCCCACCTTCTCCGCTGCACCGCTGTCGGCAGCGCGAGCGCTGCGCAGCGTCGCTCGGCACGGGGAGCGGCTGATGGACGATGACGAGCTGTTGCGCGCCTTGAAGCGCATCGCGCAGCAGGATCCAGGGAGCGATCCGCGCTGGCGCAAGCTCACCGAGGAGGCGCTCCCGGAGGACGCGCAAGGCGCCCCGGGCGGCGCCGCGGAGCGGCCGAGCGAGGACGGGCAGGAGCGCCAGGTCCGGATGCCCCTCGACGACGAGACCCGCGCCCGGCTCGCCGATCAGCTGATCGCCCAGCTCCGGGAGCCGCGCCGCGACGCGCCCGCGCCGCCGTCGCCGCCGCGTCCGATGGTCGACCGCAAGTCCGGGATCCGCTTCCGCGGCCCCCACGAGTGGGACTGTGAGGCGGAGGAGCCGGGCGACGCGGCGGAAGCGCCGCAGCTGAGCGCCGACGCCGACTCGCTCAGCGGCACGAGCGCGCCCTCGACGCCCACGACGACGGACGCGCCGGTCTGTCGCGCGATCGGCGGCGATTCGGTGCCGCCAGGAGCGTCGGACGGAGCGTCGGACGGGGCGTCGGAGCCGCCCTGCGGCGCGCTCCCGAGCGCGGCGCCGGGGCCGATCGCCGCGCTGACGCTGGACGGAGCGGACCTCGCCGTCAGGCTGCCGCGCGAGCGCCCGCCGTGCCCCGAGCTGATCATCGAGCGGCGGACCTCGCGGCGGGATCGGGCGCGCACGCTGATGAGCGCGGCCGGCTGGGTCGCGGCGGGGACGCTCGTGTCGCTGCTCGCCCTGCGGCCGGCGCCGTTCGCGCCGGGCGCAGCGCCGCTCCCGGAGTACACGATCGCGACGGCCCTCGGGGACGGCCCGCAGCAGGGCGATCGTGAGCCGGGCGCCCCGGCCAACGTGGCCCACGTCGGCCGGGGCGCCCGGCTCACGATCGCGCTGGCGCCCGGCGCGCGCGTGCCCGCGCCGGTCGACGTGAAGGCCTTCCTGGTGCAGGGCGGTCAGGCGCGCCCGTGGCCCGTGGCGATCGACCTCGACGGCACCGGCGGGGCGCGCGTCTCGGGCACGCGCGAGGCGCTCTTCAAGGACGTCGCGGCGGGCGCGTGGGAGGTCGTCTTCGTGATCGGCGAGCCCGGGTCGCTGTCGAGCCTCGCCAAGGCGCTGCCCGACGAGCGCGCCGTCCACCTGGCGGGGGGACGGCTCCTCCGGCAGCGATTGTTCCTTGACTGACCGCCACTTGGACTAAGAGGAAGACCGTTCCTCCCGCGGCGAGGCGGCGAGGCGGCGAGGCGGCGATCGATGCGCGCGCGCGCGCGTCGATTGACGCTCGGCGCGCGCATCGATCGACGCTCGGCGCGCGTCGATCGATGCGCGCGCCGCCGCTCCTCCGGGAGGGGCAGAGGTCATCACGCATGAACCGACGGATGTTCAAGAGCAAGATCCACCGCGCGACCGTGACCCACGCTGATCTGCACTACGAGGGCAGCGTCACGATCGACGCCGACCTCCTGGAGGCCGCGGACATCCTGCCCTACGAGGCGGTCGACATCTGGAACGTGACGCGCGGCTCGCGGCTGACGACCTATGCGCTCGAGGGGGCGCGCGGCTCCGGCGTGGTCTGCATCAACGGCGCCGCGGCGCACCTCAACCAGCCCGGCGACCTCGTGATCATCGCGACGTTCGCGGACATGGACGAGGCCGAGGCGCGGCGGCACACACCGCGCGTGCTCCGCGTCGACGGGCAGAACCGGCCCCTCGCCGACCAGCCCCCCGAGACGCCCGGGCCGCTCGCGCCGGGGAGGCCGCTCGACGCCCCGCCGCCGGCCGTCAGCGCGCCCGAGGCGGCGCGGCCGGCCACGGCGCCGTCCGTGTCGCCGTTCACGTCCAGCTGACCGCGGGCGTCACCCGGCGTGTGGCAGCGTCCGCACCACCGGCGCGCGGGCCAGGAGGACGAAGCGCGCCGAGAGCACCGTCGCGACGGCGATGAGCCCCGCGGTGAGCCCGAACCAGAGGCCGCGGACGCCGAGGCCGAGGCCGAAGGCGAGCCCGATCGAGAGCGGCAGGCCGAAGCCCCAGTGGGCCACGAGGTTGGTCCAGAAGGGGAACCGCACGTCGCCCGCGCCGCGCAGCGCCCCGGCGGCGACCGCCTGGATGCCGTCGAACAGCTGGAAGAGCGCCGCGATGCGGAGCAGCGGGACGCCGATGGCGATGACCTGCGCGTCCGGGGTGAACGCGCCGATGAGGGCGCGGGGGAACGCGGCGTACGTCGAGGCGCTCACGCACATGATGCCGGCGCCGAGCAGGATCCCGAGCAGGCCGGGGCGCAGCGGCGACCGGCCCGCGCCGACGGCGTGCCCCACGCGGACGGCGGTCGCCCCGCCGACGCCGATGGCGCCCATGAACGCGAAGGCGGCGAGCCCGATCGCGACCTGGTGCGCCGAGACGACGGTGGCGCCGAGCCGCCCCGCGAGCAGCGCCGTCATCCCGAACACGCCGACCTCGGCGAGCAGCTGCAGCCCGATCGGGACGCCGAGCCGGTAGATCACCGCGACCGGCACGGCGGCCGCCTCCTCGCGGGTCGCCGCGCGCCGGCGCCGCGCGGACCAGAGCACGATCGACGCGAGCACGGCGCTGGCGACGCTCGCGGCGAGCCCCGCGCCGAGCGCGCCGAGCTGCGGCAGGCCGAGCGGCGGCAGGCCCACCCAGCGCAGCGCCTCGTCGCCGCGGACCATCAGGTTGCAGGCGACGACGTTGACGAGGTTCGCCACGATCACGGCGACGAGCGCGGGCCGCGTCGCGCCGTGGGCCTGGAGGAAGCTCTTGCTGGCGAGGAAGACGGGCCACAGGAAGATCCACAGCGCGTGGCCGAGGATGTACCGGCGCACGCCCGGGACCAGCGCAGGGTCGACGCCCATGGGCGCGAGCGCGAGGGTGACCGCGAGCGCGGCCGCGAAGGCGACCACGCTGATGAGCAGGCTCGCGCGCAGGGTCGAGCGCAGCGCCGCCCAGGCCTGCCCCGGGCGGCCGGCGCCGATCGCCTGCGACGCGAGCGGCTCGACCGCGGCCGAGACGCCGATGCCGAGCGCGTTCGACGTGTGGACGATCGTCCTGCCCATGGCGCAGGCGGCGAGCTCGTTGACCGAGACGCGCCCCACGATCGCCACGTCGACGAGCGACATCGCGACGAGCCCGGCCTGCGCTACCGCGATCGGCAGCGCGAGGCGCGCGAGCACGCGCAGCTCGGAGCGCGCGCTGTCGCTGGCGAGGGGGGCGGAGGCGAGGGTCACGGGGTCCCCGAACGGCAAAGGGGCGCCACCATAGCGCGCCGGGGTGGGAGCGCTCGTCGAAGGCGACGAAGCGGGCCCGACGGCGTCGAGGCGCCCGGGCAATCGACGGCTCGCCAGGCGCCGTCCCCGCGGGGGCTTGCCGCGGACGAAAGTTCTACGGTTCCTGCCCGGTGAGGCCCGCGCCGCTACTTCTTTCGGCTGGATCCGGGCTGAGGGCGCTTGCGTCGAGGCTTGGCGGGCGCGTCGGCGGGGGCGCTGCGCTCCGGGCCCTCGGCCCCGACGACCGCCAGCTGCTTCAGCGACGCGTGGATGGCCTGGATCTGCGCTGCAGTGGAGATGAAGCGCAGGCGCCGCCCCTCCCGGGGCCGCGCTCCCCTGCCCACGCCGCGCGGCAGCGTCGGGAACTCGTCCAGGAGCGCGCGGAACACCGATGTCGCCTCGCGCCCGAGCGCCTGCTTGATCCGACCGAGCTTGCCGCGCGCGCGCCACGGCTTGCCCGCGTCGATGTCCGCTCCGAGCCCCAGCGCCACACGCTCGATCTCCTTGGCCACCTGCGCGTCGGACTGGCTGGGGGCGAGCGTCGCCAGCGTCCTCCGGAGCGCGCCCGCGGCGAAGAGCTGCACCTCGTGATGCAGCAGGCTCCACCCGGCCATGAACATCTTCACCGCGTCGTGCTCGGTCATCACCGACGCGAGCTCGTCCACGCTCGGCTTCTTGCGCCCCGCCCGCTCCTCGAGGAGGCGCTCGAACCCGAGGTTGCACGTGCAGATCACGGCCTCGACGGCCTCGAAAGGCCGGAACGCGCGGCCCTCGTGGCTGCATCCGGAGATGAGCACGTTCACGAGGTAGCTCAGCTCCATCAGCCGCTTCGCGTAGAGCGCCGCGTCGCGCGCCATCACCTCGCGGATCGCCGATGCGAACAGGAGATCGTCCCCGTGCTTCGGGCCAGCCGTGAGGAGCGCCGGCTCGGCCGCAGGCGGCAGGATGTCCGCCTCGCGTAGCACCTCAAGGAAGCGCCTGACGCTCTCCGCGCTCTCCGCGGTCTTCCCGTCCGGGGTCGCAAGCCGCCGGATCGACGCGGCGGCGGATGGAGGCTGCGCGGGCGCCGCCCGGAAATGCGCGCGCGTGACGGCATCGTACGTCCGCGACTGGAGGAGCTCCTCCAGCGGTGTGACCCTCGCCAGGTTGAGGAAGCTCACGGCCGCCGACGGGGCGACGAACCCGCCTTGCTCGCGCCGGTCTTCCCGCTCCGCGGCCGCGTCGGACTCCAGCATTTCCTCGGAGGTGAGCACGTCGTACAGGCCGCCGTACTGCTCGATGTACACGGTGGACATCGCGCAGCACCTCTCCAGCAACGCGCGCAGGAGCGCGTGGTGCTCCTTGTCGAGCTCGATCAGAACCAGGAGAATGGCATCCCAGCTCCGCTGGTCCCTCGCGATGACGCGGAACTCCTCGAACTCGTGATACGGGCAGTTATCGAGCGCCCTCTCGATGAGGTCGGGGTCGTCGCCGCGCTGCAAGGCCGACAAGCGCTCCCAGCTCGTCATCTGCACGCCGAGCCTGTCGACGTCGATGACCAGGACGTGCTTGTACAGGGCCATCGTGACGAAGTCCTCGTCGAGCTCGGCGATTTTCCGCGCCGCGAACGCCTCACCGGCCTCGAGCATCACCTCGAGCCAGAGGGCGAATCGGTCGGCGTCGAACGTCTCGTCTTTGCCAGGGCGCTCGCTGCGCCACAGGTCCTCGTCGAAGATCCCCTTGAGCTGCTCGGTCGTCGCGAGCGCGACGATCTCGCCCGCGTCCTCCAGGCCGATGTGATGAATGAGCCTGGTGAGGACCGGGGCCTCCAGGCCCTGCACGAGGTGGACGAGACCCGGCTGCTCGAGGAGCCGCGCCACGAGGTGGCGAGGCTGGGTCGACCTGGCAAGCGTTGTGGTCATGGTTCGCCTTTCCAGCGTAGCTGACCGCAGGCACGCCTGCGGCGGCCGCGACGCTGAGGTGATGACGGGGTGTGGCCATCCGGCCCGTGGACTCTGAAACGGATTTTACACAGATCGACTTCGAGTCAACCAAACATCGCCGTGCCTCGTCCCGACGAGCCTGGCCAGTCCAGTGACCTGGACCGAGAGGGCCTCGTGTCGCCTCCTGCGTCGAGCGCGCGACGAGCCCGGTCACTGGACCCATCACCCGGGCGGGCGCTCGCCGCCCATCGGGGCGGCGAGCGGCACGGTGTGCCCGTTACACCGTGAACCCGTACAGCCGCGCGGCGTTGTCGTGCACGAGCGTCGTGATCTCGTCCTCCGGTACGCCCGCGAACTGCTTTTCGATGAGCGCCTGGGAGTCGGGCCACATCGACTCCGTGTGGGGATAGTCGTTGCTCCACATGAGACAATCGAGGCCGGTCTCGTGGCGATTCTTGATCGCCATCGGATCCCACAGAAATGAGCACTTGACCTGGCGCTTGATGTAGTAGCTCGGAAGCTCCTTCAGCGAGCTCACCGGATAACCGAAGCCCTTCGCCTGCTCGCGGTTCACCGGGTCCAGGGTGTAATGGTCGTAGAGATGCATCGCCCAGGCCAGCCACCCGGCGTGCAGCTCCGTGAAGACGACCTGGAGGTCCGGATGGCGCTCGAGGATGCCGGAGTTGACGAACATGCCGAGCAGCTCCGCCGTGTGCCCGGCCATGCCGATCCACGTGTTCAGCGAGCCCGCGGGGTTCTCCTCGGGCTTCAGCGAGACCCACGGCATGAGCAGGCCGGTGCCGGAGATGTGGAGAACGAAGGGAATCTTCAGCGCGGCGCATGCCTCCCAGAGCGGCTCCCACTCCCGGAGGTACCACGGCTTGTCGCGGATGACTTCGGGCATGAGCACGGGGCGCAGCCCTAGCCCGGCAGCGCGCTCGAGCTCCTTCACGCACGCGTCGACCCCCGCGGGGACGGGCAGCCAGATTGAAGGTGCGAACTGGCCGAGATGATCCTTGTACGTGTCCGCGTACCAGTCGTTGTTCAACTTGCACCACGCGACGGACACATCGGGATCGGGACCGCCGAAATAGCCCGTCGCCGATTTGCCCAGGAGAACCTCGGCCACGACGCCGTCCTTCTCCATCTCGGCCAGGCGCCCCTTCGGATACAGGCTCGCCGCGATGTGCCCCTGCGAGTTGCCGATGGCCAACCGCGCCATGTTCGCTTCGTCGTCCAGATCGACCTTGATGCCCGCGACGAGCGGATTCTTCGCATCGCTGATGGACATCATGTTCGCGATGTCGGGCCGCATCAGATACACCCCGTCCGCGCGGCGCTCGAGGTGCGGAACCTGTCTCCGGTACTTCACCGGCAGCTCGTCGGCCACCTCGAATGGAATCGATATATGAGAATCCGCTGTGATCAGCCGGCGTCTCTTCGACGCTTTCCCGTATCTGGCTTCGGCTGCCGTCGTGATGGGATTGAACACTGTACTCTCCTTGTTGAATCGGGGATGGACCGGGGCGTCGCCGTCACGTGCTAGCTGGCGAAACCAAGCCGGTAGATGCGCTTCACGTTTCCGCCCAGCACCTTGGCGCGCGTCGCCGGCGATAACACGTTCGCGAAGCGCTTGAGATCGTCGACCCACGTGTGCGGGTGGTCCGGGTGCGGATAGTCGGTCGCCCAGATGAAGCAGTCGGCGCCGATATGGTCGATCGTGTGTGGCGCGGCAGTCTCGTCGGGATCGCCCGACACAAAGCACTGCCGCCGGAAATACTCGGTAGCGCTGAGGGCCTTGCCCCTGAACTTGAACGACTCGGTGAACGCGTCGAGCCGGTCCAGCATCGCTCCGATCCACCCCGCGCCGGACTCCAGCACGCCGAGCCGGAGCTTCGGGAAACGGTCGAAGGTCCCGAGAGAGAAGAACGAGATCAGCGCCTGCTGGACGATGCTGCGCAGCCAGAGCTGCTCGCCCCAATGGCGGCGGTGTTCCGGCCAGTCGAAGATCCCGGCCGCAGTGTCGTGCGGCGTCAGGGTCGGGTGGATCGCGATGGGCACGTCGAGCTCGCAGCATTTCGCGAACAGCGCGTCGTGCCTCGGATCGCCGTGGAGCACGCGGCGATGATTGAAACACGTGACCCACGCCCCCTTGCACCCGTCTCTCACCGCGCGTTCGAGCTCGGCAGCCGACCCCTCCGGGTCCAGCAACGTCAGCTGCGCGATCGGCACGAGCCGGCCGCCCGAATCGCGGCAGAAATCGGCGATCCAACGGTTGTAGGCACGCGAGTAAGCCAGGGCGATCTCCGGGTCGCGCACGTCCGCTTCCCACATGATGCTCAACGTCGGGTACAGCAGGACGGCATCGAGGTTCTCCTGCCTCAGCAGCTCCAGGCGCTCCTTCGGATCCGCCGACCCGAACGGCCGGCTGTCGGCGTAGCGCCGGTCGGGTCGAGGCCGCATGTCGTCGCTGCCCATCGCGCCCAGGATCCCGAGGCTCCCCTTCTCCACGCGCGAGGCCGGCTGGCCGTCGACTTCCAGATATTCGTAGCCATCGTTGCCAACCCTGATGCGCAGCGCGCGCGGCTTGTACTTCTGCTCGAGGTAGTTCTCCCACAGATCGGCCGGCTCGAGAACGTGGCCGTCCGCATCGATCGCACCTGAATACGGAAATTTCTTGATTTCGTATGCCATTTGACGCCGCTCCGGTTTACCAAGAATTGTTCACGAGACCACCGCGCCGGTAGCGCCGCCCGGCTCGCGAAAGGGATACAATGGAATCTGAATAAACCGCCCGCCGAATGCACGCTCGACGTCCTCGATCGCGCGAAGATCGCTTCCTCTTATCCAGAACGCCGCCAGCTTCGGCCAATTGCGCTCCGCGAGGCACGTCTCGAGGAGGCGCCTCTCTTCCGCGGGCTCGAGCAAGCCATGGATGCTCGAATCACCCGACAGCGCGTCGGCGAAGGACACCTTGCCTTGCAGCGTCGAGGCCGGCCGCGCTGGCGCCTGCGCGTCCAGGTACTCGCCGAGCCTCGAGACTAGCTCGTCCTTCGTGGACGCCAGGATCGCCAGTCGAAACCGAAGGGGCTCCCGTCGGAGAGCCGTCGTGTAGGACAGGTCAGCGAGGCTGAGGTGTGGATCCGCCGCCACGTGCCGCCGCAGGTTCCGCGCCATGCGATGAAGATGCTTCACCGTGTGGGCCGAGAGCAGGACCAGCCTCTCGATGCCGTCCGGAGGACCGGCGCTCCCCTGGCCCCGCGCGTCCGCCGGAGGCTCCTCGAGCACGACGGCCCCCAGCGTGCCGCTCCGGCCTCGGGAGGCGAACACGCCCCTGCGCTTCCCGTCGTGTCCGGCGGCGGTCTGCCATTCCGCGAGCGAGCGTTGAAGGTAGAAGGGACTGTCTTCCATGTCAATCTGGGGATTCAGCGGCTCCGCCTTGATCGTCGGGACGAGCTGGGCATGGTGGATCTGCAGGGCGACCTTGGTGAGCTGCGCGATGCCGCAGGCGGCGATCGAGTGGCCGATGTTCGACTCGACCGTGCCCATCGCGCAGAAGCCATTGTCCGTCGTCTGCTCGCGGAACGCCTTGCTGAAGCCAGCGAACTCGCAATAGTCGCCGGTCGGGATCCCCATCGCCATCGCCTCGGCGCAGCCGATCGCGCGAGCGTCGACGCCGGCCTTCTTCAGGCACTTCCTGATGACGTCCGCGAGGCGAGTCGGCTCCGGCGGCAAGTTCGCCATGTCCCCCGCGCTGGTCAGGGCGGTGCCCTTGATGACGGCAAGGATGGGATCACCGTCCCGAACGGCCGCGTGCAACGGCTTGAGCAAAGCAGCGCCGACGCCCTCGGACATGATGACGCCACCTGCGTTCGAGAAACCGCGGCACTCCGGCTGCATTCCCTGCTGCCAGCGCGCGAAGGCATAGAACAGCTGCGGCGAGTGCACGTGCACCCCGCCCGCGATGGCCAGCTCACAGTCCCCGTTCACGAGCGCCTGGCAGGCGATATGCAGGGCCGTCGTCGATGAAGCGCTGTGAGAATCCACGACGACCGTGGGACCGTTGAGGTGCAGGAACCCTGCCGCGCGCCCCGCCACCATGCCCGTCGTGAAGCCGGCATGAACGAACGCGCTGGCGCCGGCGTAGACGCCGATGTTCCCGTGGTGACGCGTCTTGACGTGATACGAGGTGTATCCCGCGTGCTCCAGCAGGTGCCAGACGGCCTCCAGGAACAGCTTCTCCTGGGGATCGAGGCCGTCCACCTCGTCGTCCTCGAAGTGGAAGAACTCGTGATCGAACGAATCCAAGCCGGACATGAATCCGCCCCGATCGAGCACGGCCTCGGCGGGGAGATCCACGGAAGCGGCATGACGCCGATGATCCCATCGCTCCGGCGGGATCGTCGTGATGCCGTCCCTCCCCGCCTTGAGGTTCTCCCAGAATTCATGGACGTCATCCGCTCGTGCGTACCGGCCGCTCAGTCCGATAACGGCGATGTCGAGCGCTCCTGCTGCTGGACGCGCCGCCGCCTCCGCGCGCGCCGGCCGCAAAGGCCAGCGCGACGCTCTCGCCGGATCTCGGACCACGGCTACCGGTGTCACCGCGCTCGGTGTCTCGCCCCTGCCAACGGCGGCAGGCTGCGACGCCGAGCTCAGGACGGCGGTCAGCGCGCCGCGGTGGTGCTCGAGGAAGTAATCCGCGAGCGCCGCCAAGCTCTGGTATTCGAACAGCAAGGTCTTCGACAGCGAGCCGAACGCCTTCTCGAGCTCCCCTGTCATGCGGACGGACATGACGGAATCGACACCATAGGCCTCGAGCCGCGCGTCGGCGTCGATTCGTGCGGCGGGAAGCTCGGTCGTGCTCGCGACCAGCTGCTTCAGGTATCGAACCGCCTGCGCCTTGAGGGTAGTCGTGTCGGACGTTCGCTCCGCAGGACGGCTCTCTTGCGTGCGCACGGCCTCCGCAGGGCTCGCGCGCTCCGCGCCGGCGGACGCTCTGGACTCCGTCAGCCCGAGCCGGCGCTGCCAGCGCGACGGCGCGCCGTAGATCACGAGCTGCTGTGTAGGCGGTTCGCTCAACAGCTGCTCGAAGAGCTCTAGCCCCTTCTCGGGCTCGAGCGCCCGCTGCCCGGTGTACTCGAGATAGACACCCGTGGCGTCCGCGTTCGCCATCCCCATGCCGGACTGCGCCCACACCGGCCACGCGAGGGCGACGACCTTCGTCCGGTCGTGCCCCGATCGCGCACGTTCGCTGCGGTGTACGGCGTGCGCGATCTGAAAGCGGTTTCCGAGCGCGTAGCTGCCCGCGCCCCAGTCGCCGACGATCGCCGACATCGACGAGAAGTAGCAGATGAAGTCCGGCGTCTCCCCATCCAGCGCCGCGTCCAGGGCCAGCGTCCCGTCGATCTTCGGCGCGAGCGTCGTTTCGAAGGCACGGAGCGAGACCTTGCCCATCAGGTCTCCGCCGAGCACTCCCGCTGCGTGGATGACGCCGTCCACGCGCCCGAGCTCGTCGCGCGCCCGTGCCACCACCGCGCGCATGCGATCCACGTCGCAGACGTCCGCCTGCGCATAGATCGCCTTGCCGCCCGCCGCTTCGAGCGCCCTCACGCGCTCGACCGTCGCCGCGTTCAGCTCGGAGCGTCCGGTCAACACCACGTTCGCGCCGTGACGTTCACAGAGGTGCCTGGCGAAGACCAGGCCGAGCCCGCCTGCGCCGCCGGTGATGAGATAGGTCCCGCCGCGCCGCAGGAGCGACGCGGCCGACGTCCGCTGCGTCGAATGCAGACGACGGACCCGACGTTCGCCGTCCTCGTAGAAGACGTTCTCCGCCGCGCTGGAGACGAGCTCCGCCCAGACCCGGGGCACCCACTCGTTCACCCAGTCGCCCGTGCCTGCGCTGCCCGTCGCGCACGGCCAGGCCATGACGGACGCCCGAGCCTCGGGCAAGACGGCCTTCAGCGAGGAGCTGAGCGTCGTCCACGCATCGAGATGGCAACGCGCGACCGCGCTGTCGTATCGACCGGCGAAGAGCAGGCGCGTGGACGTCACTCCGGCCTGGTCCAGGCCCTGGATCAGCGCGAGCAGCCCCCCGTAGCGGCCGACGCCGGAGGGGTCCTGAACGCCGCGCAGGCACAGGACCGCTTCGATCGGGCCGTGCTCCGACGCGATGTCTTTCAGAGCCGAGGCGAAGGTTGCGGCGTCTTCGTTCACGACGTCATAACGAGATGCGCTCTGCTTCGCGTACTGCTGCGCAGCCGTCAGCACGACCGTCCGCACCGCCGGATCGAGCTTCCCGAGAGCGCTGCGCACCGCCTCTGCCCGGGACGCGTCGGGCAACACACATACCAGCGTGCGATACCGGCTGCTCGACTCGGCCCTGAGCGGCTCCGGCTGCCACCGCTCTTCGAAGGTCATCACCTCGAAGGGCTCCACGAACGGCGCGGCGGGCTTCTCCGCGTCTGCAGGGCTCGCCGACGCAGGCTCGTACACGCGCGAGCTGAATCCGCGGATCTCCACGCAGGCCGTGCCGTCGTCGTCGACCAGATCGACGTCGAGCTTATGGACGTTGCTGCTGCTGTCGGCTGCGGTCCGGACATGAACCCAGACCGCCGTCGGACATGCCTGGAGAACGGTGAGCCTCTCCAGCGCGAACGGCAGCACCAGCCTCGCGGCGCCCGCGGCGTCGTCGTGCTGCTGCGCCGCGAGCAGGCCGATGGATGCCTGGAGCGCGCCATCGAGGACGCTCGGATGGAGGACGTACTGGCCGCGCGTGTCGGCCACGTCCTCCGGCAGGGCGACCCGCGCCACCGCGAACGTCGATCCCTGTTCATCGACGCCGGCGCTGACGTGCCGCAGGCTGCGGTGGGCGGGGCCGTACTGGAAGCCCAGCGATCGGTAAATCTCGTAGCACTGCTCGGCGCTCAACGTCACGCGCTGCGCTCGCGCTCGGAGCGACTCGATGTCCACGACGCGACGCTCACCCGCCGCGAGGACCGCTCTGCCCTGGGAGTACGTGACCTCCTCACCGTCCGCTCGAGCCCCGTAGATCTCGTACGCGAACTCGTCGTCGCCCTCCGGGCGTAGCCGTATGTGGACGACCGCCGGCGCGTCGCCGACGACGAGCGGGCGCGCCCAGGCCACGCTCGTCAGGCTCATCACGGCGCCGTTCCCGGACGCACCGGCGATCTCCAGGGCGGCGCGCCCCATCTCGAGGTGGGCCACGCCCGGCAGCGTCCGCTGCCCCTTGACGACGTGGTCGGCGAAGAAGAACTCATGCCCCGTGAACGTCGACGTGAAGCGCTGCTCTGCGAAGTCCGAGGTGTTCGTGTGCAAGAGCGGATGCAGGACGTCCGCCCGCGAGGTCCCAGCCGCGATCGCGCTCCGGGGCTCGCTCGCTGCCTCGACCGCGTCGGGCCGCCAGTATCGCTCTCTCGCGAACGGGTACGTCGGCAAGCTGATACGGCGCGGCCTCACGCCGTCGTAGAGCTTCGCCCAGTCGAACGACAGCCCCTTCACCCACAGCTCGAGGACCTTGTCGTACTTTCCCCGCTGAGCCCACTTCGCGACCGCCTCGCGGAGCTCCTCGTCGACGGCGAACAGAGAGAGCGCGTCGGCATCGCTCTTCACGTGCCCACGGAAGAGCGTGCCGCGCTTTGCAGGGGCGTCGCTTCCATCAGCGGCGATCGCGAGCTTCTCGCGCACCTCGTCGAGGGTGGCGGCCATGAACGCGAGGCGATGCTCCAGCGCCTCGCGACCCACCTGGAGCGTGTAGGCGATGTCGGCGAGATCCGCGTCACCGTACGTACCATTCGCGAGGTGCTCGATGAGGCGGCGCGCTCGCTCCTGCAAGCGGTCCGGCGTCTTCGCCGACAGCACGATCAAGGCCGGGCCAGCGCGCGTGACGGGCCCCCTCGGCCGCGTCTCGTCACCGGCGCTGAACTCCTCGATGATGACGTGCGCGTTCGCGCCTCCGGCCCCGAACGAGCTCACCCCCGCGACGCGCGGGTGCTCCGTCCGTATCCCGTCGCGGGTGACGACGGGTCGCGCCCAGTCCTCGAGGAACCGCTGGACGCGGAACGGCGTCTTCTCGAAGTCGATATGCGGATTCAGCGTCGCCGCGTGCAGGCTCGGCACCAGCGTTCGATGCCGCAGCTGCAGCACCACCTTCGTCACCCCGGAGATGCCGGCCGCGCTCTCCAGGTGTCCGATGTTCGATTTCACCGAGCCGATCGCGCAGTACTCCGTATCGGCGGTATGCTGCGCGAACGCGCGCGTCAGGCCGGCAATCTCGATGGGATCGCCCAGGCTCGTCCCCGTGCCGTGGGCCTCGACGTAGCTGATGGTCCTCGGATCCGCCTTCGCGTCGAGAAGCGCCTGCGCGATGACCTGCGCCTGAGCCGCGGGGTTCGGAACCGTGAACCCGCTCGCCTTTCCGCCGTGATTGACGCTGGCGCCCTTGATCACGGCGTAGACGTGATCCTCGTCCGCGATCGCGGCAGCGAGCGGCTTGAGGAGCATCGCGCCGACCCCCTCCCCGGGCACGTAGCCGTCGCCACCCTCGCCGAAGCTCTTGCAGCGTCCCTCGCTGGAGATGAACTGCCCCTGCGAGAGCAGCAGGTACTTGTTCGGATGCACCGAGACGTTGACGCCGCCGGCGATCGCCATCGCGCAGCTGCCGCTCTTCAGGCTCTGACATGCCAGGTAGATGGCGGTGAGGGAGCTCGAGCACATCGTGTCGACGGCGATGCTCGGCCCGTGCAGATTGAAGAAGTACGACACGCGGTTCGCGACGGCGGCGCCGCTTCCGCTCAGCGCGTACGGGACCTGCGACGCGTGCGTTTGTGCGCCGTAGAGCTGGTATTCCTCGTACATCACGCCGACGAACACGCCGACGTTGCCGTCGCGTGACTTGAGCGTGTCGCGTGTGTAGCCGGCGTCCTCGAACGTCTCGTAGGCACACTGCAGGAACAACCGCTCCTGCGGATCCATGTACTGCGCCTCGAGCGCCGAGATGTTGAAGAACAGCGGATCGAACTCGTCGACGCCGTCGATGAACCCGCCGAACCTGCAGTAGATCTTCCCGGGCTTGCCGCGCTCGGGATCGAAGTACCGGCTCTGGTCCCACCGCCCCTTCGGGATCTCCGAGATGCAATCCCTGGCGCCGCGCAGATTGTCCCAGAACTCGGCGATCGTGCTCGCCATCGGATACCGGCCGCTCAGGCCGATAATCGCGATGCCTCCCCCGTCGCCCGCGTTCGTCTCCTCGCGGGCGAAGCCGTGAGGCGCCTCGCCGAGCGGCGCTCGTGTGAGCCCTTCGCTCGCCGCCGCATGGCCGTGGCCGCCGGCATCCCCGCTCGCCCTCCGTCGCGACCAACCCGACGCGACGCCCGACTCGACGAGGTGCGCCGACAGCGCCGCGATGGTGCCGTGCTCGAACAGGAGTGTCGGCGAGAGCGGCGCCCCGACGTGACCCTCGATCGCGCGCACGAGGTCGAGGAGCCCCGCCGAATCGATCCCCATCTCGTAGTAGCCTGCGGTACGATCGATCTCGGCAACCGGCAGACGGAGCTTCTCTGCGATGACGCCCCGGAGGAGCGCCTCCACCTCGAGCAGAGCGTCCGTCCCGGCGCCGAGCGCCGCCGGCGCCGGCGGTACGGGCGACGCGCCTGACAGAGGACGCACTCTCGCGCCCTCCGTGATCGACGAGGGGTCACGGACGAGCTTCCCGGCGAGGTTCTTCAGCTCGGCGATCTTGCGCCCCGCCTCGTCGAAGAACTCCAGAGTTGAGTAATTGAGCTCGCCAGCACGGCGCGCCGCAGCGCGCCTCACCCGGGCAATGCAGCTCCTCTGCAGCAACGCGGAAGCGCGGAACGACTCGTAGAAGAGGGGCAGCGCCAGCTGCGCCGATGGACCGTCCCCGAGCCATGCCGACGCGAGACCGCCTGCGCCCACGGCGCTCCCGTCGAGCAACGTGGGGTGGAACATGAGGTGCTCGGCGCTCTCGAGCGCCGCAGCGCTCAACCCGCAGTCGACGTAGATCGCCGAGTCGGTGACATACAACCTCCCCTGCGCTCGCATGAACTCGTCGTGCACGAGCTGCAGCCGTCGACATTCCGCATACACCTCGTCGAGGCTCACGACCCGAGCCGCCGCTCGGGCGACGGCGGCCAGGTCGACGCGCTCGTCGGACACGAAGGGAGCCGAGCGATGCATCTCGGCGGTCACGTAACGCTTGCTCTCCCCTGCGCTCGCTCCTTGCCGTCGCGAACGGCCCTCGACGACCAACTTCCACACGCCGGGCTGCGTCTCCGTGCAGTCGATGACCAGCGAGACACCCGCTTCCTCGGACACGACGAGCGGCTGATAGATCGACACGTTGCGCAGCTCGAGCCGGGCGGGATCCTCGTGTCGATCGCGGAACGCCTGGAAGAAGAGATCGATGTACGCCAGGCCCGGCAAGAGGTGGCGACCGAGCACCTGGTGCCCCCGTACCAGCGGGTTTTCGATGTCAACCAACCAAGAATCCATCATCACTCCCTCGGCTCCAGCGCACGGAACGGTCGCCTCCCTCGCTCGAGCCCGTCGTAGGTCGGATTTCCCTGCATCATCGCGGGTGGCGCCTCACGTCGATGACCCATTTAGCCGTTTCCAGAAGCCGTGTCCGCGCGAGATGGTCTTCGGCTTGCCGCCGCCGTTCAGGTGGACGTCGACGAGGTCCGTCGCGACGGGCGCCGATGGCTCGGGCCGCGGGCGCCGGATCCGGCAGTCGACCTTGCTCAGGATCGGGGCGACGCCCGGACGGCGCACCCCGGCGCGCGGTCGCGCGTCCTGCCAGGCCTCCACGATCACGTGGGCGTTCGTTCCACCGTCAGCGAAGGAGTTGATGGCGGCGACCGCAGGCGCATCCCCCGCGTCGCTCAAGGCGCGCGAGAATCGGAACGGAGAGCGCGCCACGTCGTAGTGGAGCATGGGCTCCTCGGCCGAGAGGAACGGCACGCGCTGGCGGTGATGCAAGACCAGCACGGCCTTGATGAAGCTGGCGATGCCCTCCGCGCATAGCGGATGACCGATGTTCGGCTTCATCGAGCCGAGCTCGCAGGGCTCCCCACCGGCCGGCCGATATACGGACTCGATCGCCTTCAGCTCGAGCAGATCGGTCACCTCGGTGCCCGACCCGTTGACCTCGATGTGGCCGACGTCCTCCGCGCGCTTGCCGCTCTTCGCGAGCGCACGCTCCATCACCGCCCTCTGCGCCTGAGGGTTCGGCGCTGCCGGGCCGGCGGTGCGGCCGTCGTTGTTGATCGCGATGCCCTTGATCACCGCGTAGACGGCGTCCCCGTCGCGCAAGGCGTGGTCGAGCCGCTTCAGCCAGACCGTCCCCGCGCCTTCGCCCAGGACCGTGCCCCTCGCGCGCCGGTCGAACAGGTGCATCACCGGCTCACGACTCAGGATCCCGCGCTGCTCGAACACGCGCAGCGCACCGTCGCCGTTGAGCAAGCTCACGCCACCGACGAGCGCCGACTCGACCTCCCCCGCCTGCAGCGCCTGGACGGCCATGTTCATCGCCACGAGCGCCGAGGAGCAAGCGGTGTCGATGACCACGCTCGGACCGCGCAGATCGAAGAAGCGCGAGATGTTCGCGGCGAGGTAGTTCGCCCCGACGGCCATGATGAGGTTCTGGGCCTCCTGGAGCGCCTCGAGGTCGGCGACGACCTGGCTGCGAGCGCCGAGGTACACGCCGATCGAGCGGCCCTTGACGTCGTCCGGCGTGTAGCCGGCCTGGTACCAGAGGGCCAGGCTCTCCTCGAGGGCGAGCAAGGCCTGCGGATCCATCGCTCGCGCGTCGGCCGGCGAGATGCGGAAGAACGCCGGGTCGAAGTGCGTCACGTCGTCCAGCACGCCGGCGCAGTAGGAGCTCGCATGGCCCCACCGCTGCGGCGGGACGCGGCGGATGGCCGACCGCCCCTCGGCGAGCAATCGCCAGAACTGCTCGAGGTTGCTCGCTCCGGGGAAGCGGCACGACATCCCGATCACCGCGATGTCCGCGGCGCCCGGCGCCTCGGTCGCGAGGGCGGCGCGCGCAGCACCGTCGGCCAGCGCCGGCGGATCCACCGCGACCGCGGCCACCGACGGAGCCTCGGGCGCGGACGGCTCGCCTCCGGACGTGTCCGCGTCCGGCAGCAGAGCGCCGGCCGAGAGCGCTTCGCCGTGGAGGCCGAGGAGCCAACCGGAGAACGCCTCGATGGTCGGGTGCTCGAACAGGACCGACGGATCGATCGGCGCTCCGACGCGCTCCGCGACCGGCCGCACCAGCTGCACCAGCATGACCGAATCCACGCCGTAGTCCGGGAGCGGCGTCTGGACGTCGATCCGGCGCGGATCGAGCCTCAGCTCGCGCGCGACGAGGTCGACGAGCCAGGCCTGGACGGCCTTCGACGTCGCCTCGCCCGCCGCCGGCGCGCGCGCGGCCTCCGCGACGCTCGGAGCCGCCGACGGAGCGGCGCGGGCGACCTTCCTCGCGCGCGGCTCGAGCAGCGCCTCCGCGCGCCACCGGGCCGGGTCGACGGCTGCCGGCAGCACGACGGGGCCGTGATCCGCGGCGAGCAGCGTATCCAGCCAGCGCAGGCCTTCTGCGTCGCTGTGAGCGAACAACCCGAGACCGCGATAGATCGGGCTCCGGTTCTCGCCCATGCCGCTCTCGCTCCAGCTTGGCCACTGGATGCTCGTGATCGGCAAGCGATCACGGTAGGCGTACGCGACATAATCCATGTACGCGTTCGCCATCGCGTAGTCGCTCTGCCCGACGGCCAGCGCGGGCGCGGCCGCCGCGACGGAAGAGAACGTCACGAAGAAGCGGAGCGGCTCGTCCGCGAAGCACGTCAGCAGATGATCGAGGCCGGCGACCTTCGGCTCGAGCACCGCCTCGATCGTGGCGGGCGTCTTGCGCAGCAGCGCCGGTCGGTCCGCGTCGATGAGCCCCGCGCAGTGCAAGACTCCGCCGATCGGGCCGAGGGTCTGCTTCACGCTCTGCACAGCCGCGCGGAGCGCCGCCTCGTCGCTCAGCGGGACTGCGAGCACGACGACCTGGGCGCCGTCGGCTTCCAGCGCCAGCACGGCTCGGATCTTCTCCGCGACCGGCGTGTCCGCCGATTGCAGGCTCGCCCACTCCGCGCGCGCAGGCAACGGCTCGCGACCGGTCAACACGACGCGCTTGACGCCGTGCTCCCGGACGAAGTGTCGAGCGCAGACATGGCCGATGCCGCGTGTGCCTCCCGTCACCCACAGGACGTGATCCCTCGGGAACGGGCTCGACGTGCCCAGGGCCCCGGCGCCACTCGGAATCTCGCGATGCGTCGCCAGGTACCGCCGCCCCGCGCGATAGCAGACCTCGACCTCTTCGCGCGGGCCGCCGCACTCGCTCACGATCTGCTCGACCCGAGCTCGTTCGTCGCTCGTCGGGTCCAGATCCACGTGGCGCGAGACGAGCGGCGTGTACTCGCTCGAGAGCATCCGGTACAGCCCCACGCGATCAGCGCCGGAGAGAGCGATCGTCGTGTTCTCGTGCGCCTCCAGGCCTCGCGTGACGCAGAGGGCCCAACGGTCCTGCCGCGCCCCTCCCTCGATCCAGCGCTGCAGGGTCGTGATCCATCGCGCGTCGTGCGTACGGGTCCCGCCGCAGCCCACGAGGTCGATCCACCCGTCGCACCGGCTGAAGTCGACGTCTCCCGACGCCGGGCCTTCCACGATGTACACGCGCGCATCCGGGAACTGCTCCGCGACCCGCTCCGACAGCCGTCGAGCAAGGCCGCTCGTCTCCGACTCGCAGAGGATAACGACGCCCTTCGGCGCGGCGGTCGTCAAGCTCACGGAGCGGGGTTCCCAGGCCTTCGTGACGACGCGCTCCGCGCGCTGCGCCACCGCTCGGGGCTTCGCGACGTCCTGCGCGGCGCGGCGCTCGAGTCCGGGGATCCAGTACCGCTCCTTCGCGAACGGGTACGTCGGCAGGCTGATGCGCCGCGGTCGACGGTCGCCGTAGAGCTTCTCCCAGTCGAAGGCCAGGCCCTTCACCCAGAGCTCGAGGAGCTTTCCGTGCTTGCCCTTCCGGAGCCAGGCGGCGACGAGCGCCGCGGCGTCCTCGTCGGCATTCAGGCTCGCGAGCGCTTCCTTGTTCTTCTTGGCTTCGCCCCGGAACAATCCCTCGATGTCTCCGCTGCGCGCGTCGCCTCGAACGTAGGCGGTCAGCTTCTCGCGCAGCTCGTCGAGGCTCGTCGCCGTGAACGCGAGGCGGTGATCCATCGCCTCGCGACCGGTCTGCAACGTGTAAGCGATGCTCGCGAGATCGCTGTCGGCGTGCTGCTCTCGCTCGATGTGCGACAGCAGGTGACGCGCTTGCGCGCCGAGCTGCTCTTCCGTCTTCGCCGACAGGACCATGAGCGCCGTGTCGGCCCGGGCGGCTGCCTGCGCGCTGCCCGCGTCGTACTCCTCGACGATCACGTGGGCGTTCGCGCCTCCCGCTCCGAACGAGGAGATGCCTGCGATACGTGGATGCTCCCGGCGGCGTCCGTCGACCTCGAGGACGGGCCGCTTCCACTCCTCGCAGACCTGCTGGACACGGAACGGGGTGCTCGCGAAATCGATGTGCGGGTTCAGCTGCCTGGAGTGCAGGCTCGGCACGAGCGTGCGGTGCTTCATCTGCAAGAGCACCTTGGTCAGGCCGGCGATCCCGGCCGCGCTCTCCAGGTGCCCGATGTTCGACTTCGCCGACCCGATCGCGCAGTATTGCTTGTCCTGCGTGTGCCGCGCGAACGCGTGCGTCAGCCCCGCGATCTCGATCGGGTCTCCAAGGCTCGTCCCGGTCCCGTGCGCCTCGATGTAGCTGATCGCGCGCGGCTCGACGTTCGACGCCTCGAGCGCGCGCGCGATGACCTGCGCCTGCGCGACCGGGTTCGGCACCGTGTAGCCGTTCGTCTTGCCCCCGTGGTTGATGCTGGTGCCCTTGATCACGCCGTAGATGTGATCGCCGTCGGCCTCTGCACGCGCGAGCGGCTTGAGCAGCACGGCGCCGACGCCCTCGCCCGGCACGTACCCGTCGCCGCCGCGACCGAAGCTCTCGCACCGGCCGGTGCTCGACGCGAACTGGGCCTGAGAGAGCGCCAGGTACTTGTTCGGGTGCACGGACACGTTGACGCCGCCGGCGATCGCCACCTCGCAATCGCCGGCCTGGAGGCTCCGCACGGCGAGGTGGATCGCCGTCAGCGAGCTCGAGCACATCGTGTCCACCGCCAGGCTCGGGCCGTGGAAATCGCAGAAGTACGAGACGCGGTTCGCGATCGATGACGCGTTGCCGCCCAGAGCATACGCCGCGCCGAGCGTCTGAGCCTGCGCGCCATACAGCTGGTACTCCTCGTACATCACCCCGACGAACACCCCGACGTCACCCGCGCGCCCCGAGGCGCGGTTCTGCCGGAGCGCCTCACGGGTGTAGCCGGCGTCTTCCAGTGTCTCGTAGACGCAGTGCAGGAACAAGCGCTCCTGCGGATCCAGGAAACCTGCGTCGCGCGGCGAGATGTTGAAGAACACCGCGTCGAACTCGTCGACGCCGTCGATGAATCCTCCCCACTTGCTGTAGCTCTTGCCGACCTTGCCCTTCTCCGGATCGAAATACGCGCTGTGATCCCAGCGCGTCGCGGGGATCTCGGTGATGCAGTCCCGGCCGGCCTTCAGGTTCTCCCAGTACTCGTGAACGTCCGCGGCCTGCGGATAACGCCCGCTCAGCCCGACGATCGCGACGTCGATGGCCGGCCGTAGGGCGCCGTCGCCGGCTCGCTCCAAGGATCCCATCGACGGAGCGCCGTCGCGGCGCTGCTCGCGCGCCGTCGCCGCCGGGCGGCGCGACGCTCGAACCGGCTCCCCGCTGGAGGGGCTCTCCGCTGTGGACGAGCTCCTCGCGTGCGCCGCGGGCCCGCTCGACGACGCGACGCGCCCATTCGTCAGCTCCGACAGCAGCGCATCGCGGTGTCGCTCGATGAAGTATCGCGCGAGGGCGTCGATCGTCTGATACTCGAACATCAGCGTCTTCGGGAGCGAGCCGAACGTCGCCTCGAGCGCGTTCACGAGCCCGAGCGCCATGATCGAGTCGATGCCGTACTTCTCGAGCGGCGCATCGGTCTCGATGCGCTCAACAGGCACCTTCAGCGTGGTGGCCAGGAGCCGCTTCAGATACTGGCTCGCTCTTGGGTGGAGCTCGCCGCCGCTCGTGTCCGGGTGCGCCGCCCGCTCGGGCGTCTTTGTCGGCTCCTCTGCGGCGCGCGCCGCCGACTCCGCCGCGACCCCCCGGAGCTCCTGCAGCCTCCGCGTCGTGCCGGAGACCACCATCACCTGGGATTCGGCGGTCCTCCACGCACGGTAGAACGCCTCGATTCCGGCGGGCGTGCGGATGGCGTCATATCCCTGCTCGCGCATCAGCGCCTGCGCGCGCTCATCCACGCCCATCCCGCCGTCGGCCCACAGCGGCCAGCCGATGGACAGCGTGCGCCCGCGGCGTTCGCCTCGCCTCACGGACTCGTCGCGATACGCGGCGAATCGATCCAAAAACGCGTTCGCCGTCGCATAGTCGCTCTGTCCCACGTTGCCGATCGCGCCCGCTCCGGACGAGAACAACACCATGAAGTCGAGCGCACACGCGCGCGTGGCGCGGTCGAGATTCACCGCGCCGAGCACCTTCGGCGCCATGACGGCGCGCAGCTCCTCCGCGCTCTTCTTGAGGACGAAGCTGTCCCGGATCAGCCCCGCGCAGTGGACCACGCCGTCGAGATGCCCGTGCTCGGCGCGGATCGCGTCGACGCAGCTGTTCACCGCCGCTGGATCCGTCACGTCGACAGTCCGGTAGCGCACTTCCGTTCTCCGCCCCGACGTCTCGAGCGCGCGAAGCTGCGCGTTCTGCTCGTCCGAGAGCGTCGATCGTCCGACCAGGACGAGGCGCGCGTCCTCGACACGCTCGGCGATCTCCCTCGCGAACAGGCGCCCCAGCGCGCCCGCCCCGCCGGTGATCAGGTACACACCGCCGCTCTTCCACGGCAGGCTCGTCCCGAGGGACGCGCTCTCCGGCATGGGCCGCAAGCTCGAGACCTCACGGCGGCCGTCGACGTACCGGACTTCGGTGTCGCCCTGGGTGGCTCGGCGCGCATTCTCTGCGATGGCCTGCTCGAGGACGCGCGACGTCGCCTGCGGCGGCAACCCGATCACCTGCCCGTAGAACGACGGGTTCTCGAGCCGCGCGGTCCTGAGCAGCCCACCGAGGGCGCGCAGAGCTCCTCCGCCGGTCGCCTCGCTGACCAGCACCTGCACGAGCGTGGGCCGTCGCGGCTTCGCAGCCAGGATGGATCGCACGCGCGAAAGCAGCTGCTCGCTCATCGCGAGCAGGTGCTCGGCGCCGAGCTCGCCGTCTTCGCGCGCGCGCAGCAGCACCTCCCAGCGCACGTCCGCGTGGCGCGATTGCAGCTCCGAGACGTGAGCGCGGTAGGCCTCGTCGACACACACCCAGCGCTCGCCGTCCAGCGGCTCCGGCTGCGGCTCCGCGCCGACGCGCTCCCACTGCGGCCGGAGCAGCAAGGTCTGCGTGACCCGAGCCTCGTTCCCCGCGCGACCGAGCTCGCCAGCCAGCACGCGCGACGTGAGGCCTGTCACGCGAACGCAGACCCGGCCGTCCTCGTCGCAGATGTCGATGTCCAGCTTCTGCAGCGGACCGGCCGCGGTCCCCGCGCGCGCCCGCACTACGGCGACCGCGACCGCGGGGCTCCGGTCCACGATCTCCAGCTCCTCGAGCGCGAACGGCAGCGACGGCCCGGACGCGCCGGCGTCGCCGTCGCCGAGCGCCAGCCCGATCGAGGCCTGAAGTGCGCCGTCGAGGACGCTCGGGTGCAGGACATACGAATGCGCCGTCGGCATCACGGCGTCGGGGATCGTGACCTGCGCCAGCACGCAGCGGCGTCCTTCCGAGTCGGTCCCGACCTGCATCCGCACCATGCTGCGGTGCGCGGGACCGAAGGCGATCCCCATCGCCTCGAACAGCGCATAGCACTGCTCGACGTCGATCGGCCGCGCGTAGCGCGACCCGAGCACCTGCAGATCGACGACGGCGGCGTCGGTAGGCTCGTGCGACAGGGAGCCCAGGCCCTGGACGTGGACGAGGCGGTCGCCGTCCGAGATCGTATACACCTCGAACCCGACGTCACCGTCTTCTCGCGCCGACAAGGCGACATGGACCTCGCGCGGCTCCGTCACGACGAGCGGCCTCTGCCACACGACGTCCTTCAGCCGAATGCCGCCGCCACCGGCCGCGAGCGACTCCAGGATCGCCGCGCGAGCCATCTCCAGGTACGCGACGGCTGGCAGCAGCTTCTCGCCCTTGATCACGTGATCGGCCAGGAAGAACTCAGCGCCGTTGAGCTCGGAGCTGAAACGCTGCTCGCTCAAGACAGAGGTGTTGCGCTGCAGCAGAGGATGGATGACCGCCGCCTTCACCGCCCCGACGGGCTCCGCGCGGACCGGCGATTCGATCCAGTGCCGCTCCTTCGCGAACGGGTACGTGGGCAACCTCATGCGACGTGTTCTGCGTCCGCCGTGGAGCACCGCCCAGTCGACGCTCAGGCCCTTGACCCAGAGCTCCAGGAGCTTTTCGTACTTCCCGCGCTGAATCCACTTGTCCACTGTCTCCGCGAACTCGGCGTCCGCGGTCAGCGTGACGAGCGTCGGCATGCCGGTCCTTGTGTCACTGCAATGGAGCTCCTGGACATCACCGGGCGCGGGTCTGGCCGCGACGAAGGCCGTCAGCTTCTCTCGCGCCTGCTGGAGGGTCGTCGCGGTGAACGCGAGGCGGTGATCCATGGCCTCGCGCCCGATCTGCAGCGTGTACGCGACCTCGGTGAGATCGCCGTCGACATACGCACCCGAAGAGAGCTCCGTGAGCAGTTGCTCGGCCTGCACCGTCAACCGCTCTCGGGTCTTCGCGGACAGCACGAGGAGCGCCGGACGCTCCTGCGTGGGCGCGCGCGCGGGTTCCCGTGCCGGCTCCACGTACGCCTCGAGCACGACGTGCGCGTTCGCCCCGCCGACTCCGAAGCTGCTCACGCCCGCCCGGCGCGGCACCGCCCGACCTTGCGCGTCCCGGACCTCGGGCCAGTCGCGCGTCTCTCGCACCAGGTAGAACGGGCTACCCTCGAGCTGAAGGTACGGATTCGGCTCCTTCAGGTGCAGGTTGCCCGGGATCTTGCCGTGCCGGAGCATCATCAGCACCTTCGCGACGCCCGCGAGCCCGGCGGCTGCTTCCAGGTGACCGATGTTCGTCTTCAGGGACCCGAGCCCGCAATGCGGCTCGACCGGTGCCGTGTGCCCCTGCCCCGCGCACAGCTCCGCAAAAGCCCCCTTGAGCGCATTGACCTCGATCGGATCCCCCAGCACCGTTCCTGTGCCGTGCGTCTCGATGTACCCGACCGTGCGCACATCGACGCCGGCGTTCCGGTACGCGGCGACGAGGAGCGCCTGCTGCGCGACCGGGTTCGGCGCCGTCGCCGAGGTGGCCTTGCCGCCGTGGTTCTCGGCGCTCCCGCGGATCAGGCCGTAGATCGGATCCCCGTCGGCTTCCGCCTTTCCGAGCGGCTTCAGCAGCAAGGCGACCACGCCCTCGCCGCGCCCGTACCCGTCGGCGCCGCGATCGAAGGTCTTGCAGCGCCCGTCCTCGCTGAGCATCCCCGCCTGGCTCGCGCCGACGGTGATGTCCGGCGTGACCATGACGTTGACGCCGCCGACCAGCGCGGCCTCGCATTCGCCCGAGCGCAGGCAGCCGGCCGCGCGATGCAGGGCCACGAGCGAGCTGGAGCACGCGGTGTCGATCGCCTCGCTCGGCCCGTGCAGGTTCAGGAGGTACGAGACCCGATTGGCCGCCATGAAGTGGAACAGGTACGCGCCCTGCGAATGGGAAACCCCGAGCACCCTCTGCCGGTGAAATAGGTCCTTGTAATCGGCGGTCGTGACCCCGATGAACACGCCCGTGCTCGTGCCCGCGAGGGTCCCGGGTCGATGGCCGGCGTCCTCGATGCATGCCCAGAACGCCTGGATGAGCAGGCGCTGCTGCGGGTCCATTCCCTGCGCCTCGAAGGGCGAGATCCCGAAGAACAGCGGGTCGAAGCAATCGACGTCCGCCATGAAGCCGCCGGTCTTCACCCGCGTCTTGCCGGGATCCGCCTTCGGGTCGCCGTAGACCTGCCGCCAGTCCCAGCGGTCGGCGGGGACCTCGCTGATGAGATCGCGATTGGCGGCCACGTTCTCCCACAGCTCACGCACGCTCGCCGAGCCCGGGAAGCGCCCGCTCATCCCGACGATGGCGATCGGCTCGTCGTGGCTCGCGACGTCGGTGCTCCGTCGCCGCGACGTCCGCGGCGCCCGGCGAGCCAGCTCCACCTTCTCGACCGAGGGCCGCGCCTGCTCGGCCGCCGCGGGCGCCGCCGTCTTCGGCGCGCTCACCGCGCGCCCCGTGTCCCACTTCGCGCGCAGCTCCGGCTCGTGGTTCTTCACGAGATGCTCGCCGAGCAGCGCGAGGGTCGAACACTCGAAGAAGACCGTCGGCATGAGCGCCAGGTCGTATCGCTGGTTCAGGCGATTGGCGAACTCGGTGAACATGACCGAGTCGAAGCCGTACCGGGAGAGCTCGGCTTGCGTGTCGATCTGGCTCGCGTCCGAACGCACGAGAGCGCTCACGTCGCCCACGAGCTCCTGAACGATCCGCTTCAGCAGAGCGTCGCCGCCGGCCGGATCACCGGGCGCCGGCTTCGCCGCGCTGGGCGCCCCGTCGTTCGCCGATCGCCCGCTGGCCGCCTGGGCATGGGCCTTCGCGGGCGCCGCCGGCGCTCGTGCGAACATCACCCCCCGGATCTTCGGCACGTCGCCCGCCGCGACCATCACCTGCGTCGGTCTATCGAGCATCGCGCCCACGAGGGACCGCATGCCCGTCTCGTTGTCGAGCGCGCGGAACCCGGTGAGCCGCTCGTGGATCTCGCGCATCTGCGCGTCGATCTGCATTCCGCCGTCGCGCCACAACGGCCAGTTCACCGAGATCGTGTGACCGCGACGCTCCCCTCGGCGTACACGCCCGTTGCGATGGTGCGCAAACGCATCGAGGAACGCGTTCGCCCCAGCATAGTCGGCCTGCCCCGCGTTGCCTCCCGACGCCAGCGAGGAGAACAGTACCAGGAACTCCAGCGGGAAATCGCGTGTCGCCTCGTCGATGGCCAGGACCCCGGCGACTTTCGGGCGGAGCACCGCGTGCACCTCGTCCGCGGTCTTGTTCACCAGGTACGCGTCGCGCGTGGCGCCCGCGCAGTGGAAGATGCCCGTGAGCCGGCCGTGGTCGCGCTGGATGCGCGTGACCTGCTCGTTCACCTGCTCGGCGTCCGACACGTCGCAGACCAGGTAGTCGATGTCGACGCCTTCGCCGCGGAGGGCCTCGAGCGACGCGCGCGCGCTGCCTTGCAGGGCGGCCCGCCCGCTCGCGAGGATCTTCACGCCTTCGATGGCGCCGAAGTGACGCGCGACGATGCGTCCGAGCCCGCCGAGGCCTCCCACGATCCACAGCACGCTGCCGGGGCGCACGACGTCGGAGGCGAGAGCGCGCGCGGGCAGCGTCACCTCGCGCCAGCCCCGCACGTAACGGGTCATCGATTCGCCGGCGAGCCGGAGCTCGACGTCGGCGCTCGCGCTCACCAGCTCGTCCGCCAGCGAATCGAGCAATCGAGCGCGCGCGCGATCGGTCTTCGCCGCGTGACGCACGAGCTTGCAGACGAGCTTCGGGTGCTCGAGCCGCGCGGACTTCAGGAGGCCGCCGAGCGCGGCGTGCACGTAATCGTCGTCCCTCTCCTCGACCAGGACGACGACGGGCTGCGGGCGGGGCGCCTTGCTCGCCATGAAGCCCTTGAGCAAGCGCACGACGGAGAGGAACCTCTCTTCGATCCCCGTCGCGCGGTCCGCGCGCTCCTCCGCCAGCGTCTCGACGCGCGCTCCGCTCCAGCGGGCCTCGAGCGCGCGGCGCAGCGACGCGTCGGGAGCCGAGAGGACGAAGATCGGCGGCTCGGTCTGCGTCCCTGTCTGCGATGGATCGAGCGGACGCTCTTCCCACTCCGGGACGGCGTGAACGACGTCCGCTGAAGGGGCGCTGGCCGACACCGCCATGAAGCCTCGAAGCGCGATCGCGCACCGGCCGCGCTCGTCGACGACGTCGATATCGTATTTCCTGGCCCTCGGGTTCCCGGCGCCCGCGCTCTCGCGGACGTACACGTACGGGCGCTCGGGGATCTCCGAGTAAATCCACAGGGCGTCGAGGCTGTACGGAAACCTCCACTGCCGCTGACCGTCTTGCACGAGAGAGAAGAAGACCGCGGGCTCCAGGATCGAATTGCCGACGTGCGGGTGCAGGAGGTAGTCCCCGCCGTCCCCCTTGGACAGCCGCAGCGCCGCCAGGGCTTCCTTCCCGGAGTGCACCAGAGACTCGATCCGCGAGTGGTCGTAGGCCGCCATCTGCATCGTGGCTGCGCGCGCTTTCGCGTCGGCCGCCGTCCGGCACCTAGCGCGGATGGCTTCGATGTCCAGAGCAGGCGGCGGCGCTGGGCGATCCGCCACCCCGTCGAGGAGCAAGAGCCCCTGAGCGTGGATGGCTCTTCGCGCGTCGCCTCCCGTCGTCGTCGCCGTCTCGACCGTGTACGCCCAGCCGTCCTTCGCCGCCGCGAACCGCACACGCACGTCGCACGGGCGATCCTGGATCACCAGCGGGGCGACCCAGAGCGCGTTCCGGATCCCGACGACCTTGACGCCGCTCCCCGTCTCGCCGGCGACGCGAGCCATCTCGAGGTACGCCGGCGCGGGGAACAACTGGCCATGTTCCTTCAAGAACCATTCGGCCCCAGAGAACGCGCTCGAGAACTCGCGCTGCTCGGGCGTCGACACATCGTGATGAACGAGCGGATGCAGCCGGTTCCGGTCTGCGGGCGCGGCTCCGGCTCTCGCCTCCATCACGCGCGACGTGAGCCCCCGCAACCGCAAGCAGACGTGCCCCTGCGCGTCGCAGACCTCGAGGTCGAGCTTCTGGACCTGCGAGCGCTCCGTCTGCCCGTCGTCCGTGCGGGAGCGGATGTAGACGTACGAACGCTCCGGGCTGCGCTCGAGGATGTCGATGCTCTCGAGCGCGAACGGCAGCGTCGGATTCGCCGATCCCTCAGCGCTTCGCTGCGCGAGCACCAACCCGAGCGACGCCTGGAACGCGCTGTCGAGCACGCTCGGGTGCACCACGAACAGCTCGCGGGTGCCGACGGAGCCCTGGGGCAGCGTCACCTCGGCCACGACGTACGCCCCGCCGTCGACATCCCTGCCCACCCCGACGCTCCGGACGCCGCGATGCGCAGGGCCGTACGCGATCCCCATCGCCTCGAAGGCCTCGTACAGGCGGTCCACGGCGATGGTTTGCTCGCGCCTCGCGAGCAACGCCTCCACGTCGACCTCGCCGGCCTCTCCGCGGCCGCGCTCGATCAGCGCCGCGCGCCCCTGCGCGTGAACGACGTCGTCGCCCGCGCCGGCCGTGACGATCTCGAAATCGATGTCTCCGTCGTCGCGCGCCGTGAGCCGGACGTGAACGGCGGAGGGCTGATCGACGACGATCGGGCGAACCCAGACGACGCTCTCGAGGCGGACGTAGATCTCCTCCGCGAGGTCGCCCGACGAGGCCATGACCGCGGCGCGCGCCATCTCCAGGTAGCAGACGCCCGGCAGCACCTTGTGGCCGCCGATGACGTGATCCTGCAGGAAGCCCTCGGCCCCGCTGAGCGTCGACGAGAAGCGCTGCGCCTCGAACGTCGACGTGTTCCGATGCAGGAGAGGATGCAGCACCGTCCCGGCGAGGAGGCCCGGATCGGCGGCCGCGCCGTCCGGCTCGGGGCGCGGCGCCTCGATCTGCACCGGATAGCGGTCGCGTACGAACGGATACGTCGGAAGCGCGATGCGCTTCGGCGTCACCTCGCCATGAATGCGTCGCCAGTCGAAATCGAAGCCGCGGACCCACAGGTCGAGCAGCCGCTGCCACCTGCCGTGCGCGATGCACTCCGCGGCGATCACGGCCTGCTCCTCTTCCGTGAGGTCGAGGCCGGCCTGCTGCTTCGCGCGTACCGCGCGTGACTCCTCTCCCGCAACGAAGCGCCGCAGCTGCTCGCGCAGCGCGGGCACCGAGTCGACGACGAAGCCGACGCGGCACTCCATCGCGTCTCTTCCCACCTGCAGCGTAAAGGCAAGATCGAAGAGATCGCCGTCGCCCAGGGCGCTCTCGCCCGGCTCGCCGATCGCGGCGAGCAGCTGCTCGGCCTGCGCCCTCAGGCGCTCCTCGTTCTTGGCCGAGAGCACGACGAGCGCCGGGCCGAGGGACGCGCGGCGCTCGCGGTCCGCGCGCCGCGCGGCGTGCTGCTCGACGACCAGGTGGGCATTCGTCCCGCTGAAGCCGAACGAGCTGATCGCCGCGAGCCGCGAGCCACGTCCGTTCACCGGCCACGGCTTCAGCTCGGTGTTCACGTAGACGGGGCTGTTCTGGAAGTCGATGTGCGGGTTCGGCTTGTCGAAGTTGATGCTGGGCGGCATCTGTCCGTGCTGCATGCTCAGACAGACCTTGATGAGGCTCAGCACGCCCGAAGCCGCCGTCGTGTGACCAATGTTGGCCTTGATCGACCCGATCCCGCAGAACTGCTTCTTGTCGGTGAACTGGGCGAAGGCCTCGCTGAGCGCGTGAACCTCGATGGGATCCCCCAGCTTCGTTCCGGTTCCGTGGGCTTCGATGTACTGGATGTCCTCGACCGGAATGCGCCCGCGTCGGTAGACGGACTCGACGAGCTTGCTCTGCGACAGGAAGCTCGGGACCGTGATGCCCGACGTCTTGCCGTCCTGATTCGTGCCGCTCGCCCGGATCACACCGTAGATCCGATCCCCGTCCGCTTCGGCGTCCGAGAGCCGCTTGAGGAGGACGACGCCGACTCCGTCTCCGACCAGGGTCCCGTCGGCCTGATGGTCGAAGGGCCTGCAGCGCACCGTCGGTGACAGCATCCCCGCTCGCTGCATCGAGATGAAGACGGCGGGATGGTTGAAGATGGTGATTCCGCCCGCGATGGCCATGTCAACCTCACCCGCCTTCAGCTTCTGGCAGGCGATATCGATGGCGACCAGCGACGACGAGCAGGTGGTGTTCAGCGCGAGCGCCGGTCCCTTCAGGTTCAGGAAGTACGACGTCCTCGCCGCCAAGATGCCGTTGTCATTGCCCGTCACCGCGAAGTGCGACGGCTCGGAGTTCACGACCATCGACTGGATCGCGCCGATGATGACGGCCACGTCCCGCCCACCGAGGGAAGCGGGCGCGTAACCCGCGTCCTCGATCGCCGCGTAGCATTCCTCGAGGAGGATGCGCTGCACGGCGTCCATGGACTCCGCCTCTCGGCGCGAGATGTTGAAGAAGGAGGTGTCGAAGCAGTCCGCATCGGGCATCGCGCCGTAACGCACGAGGCGGTCGATGCGATAGCGCGCGAGCACGTCTCGCCACCCCTCGTCCTGGACGAAATCGACGCACTCGCGTCCGTCGCGGACGAGCTCCCATAGCTCTTTCTGGTTCCGCGCGCCGCTGCAGCGGACCGCGACTCCGATGATCGCGATCCCGACGTCGCCGGAGTCGGGGGCGACGTTCCCGCGCGCGCGCGCCGCAGGAGAGGAGGTCGGAGCATACCCGGGGCCCGCGGGCACCTCTCGCGCCACGGGCGCCGTTGAGCTCGCGGTCGCGGCGGCTCCCGGCGTCATCGCAAAGACCGCCTCCGGCTTCGCGGGCAACGATCGTGCGACGTAATCCGCCAGCAAGCGGATGCTGCTGAACTCGAAGACGACGCTGCTCGGCAGCGTGAGATCGAAGAGCGCGTTGACGGCCTCGACCAGCTCGATCGCGTTGATCGAGCTGACGCCCAGCTCCTGGAACTCGGTGTCGTAGGTGAAGTCCGCCGGCTCGAGCCGCAGGATCCGGCAAAACTCCGCCTTGATCCGCGCTTTCACGACCTCCGAGCCCGCGTGCGCGCGGGACTTCGTCTCGCTCCTCGCGGCGGCCGAGACGGCCGGCGGAGCGCTCTCGGCGCTCGTCTCCGCGCTGAACGGGTACGTTGGAATCGCCAGCGACAGCTGCTCTCGCAGCGCGTCCGAGTAGGGCCGCTTCGCCGCCATCTTCGAGGCGTTGTGCGCGCGGAGCTCCTCGTCGCTCATGCCGCGCACCTTGTCGATCTTGAACAGGCAGTAGCTGATCCAGCCTCTCTCGAGCGCGGTGGATATGTTCGCATAGTTGCGGAACGTGTCCTGCATGGCCTTGGGCTGGCCGCGGAGGCTCTCCTCGAGCTCCGGGTCGTGGACGAAATTGCCGATCTCGCGCGAGACGTCGATGACCTCATCGATCCTCAGCCCATCCCCCGAGAGCGCATCGCCCCAGTCGACGGCGGTCGGGATCGTGATCTCGACGCCCTGATCGACGATCGGCCCGCGCAGATTCACGACGAAGTCGGCCAGGAGGACGCGCCCGGTCGGCGTGAGACTCGCCGCGACGCTCCTGAACAGCGCCTTCCTGTCGCGGGCATGCGACGTGACCCCGATGCCGACGATGAGGTCATAGTCGCCCGGAAACGGCTCCGCCCCGGCGCTTCTGGCGAAGAGGCGCGCACGGTCGCTGAGGCCCAGGCGAGCGATGCGGCCATTGCCGATCTCCGCGTGCTCGCTCGCGCTCGTGTTGCCGTCCGCCCGCAGATGGCTGAAGTGCTGCGCGAGCTCGACGAGCTCGGCGCCCTGTCCGGCGCCGAGGTCGAGCACGCTCCGGATGCGGGCGAAGTCCTCCTTGTAGAACAGCACGCGCCGCAGCTCCCGCTTCTTCTCCGCGACGAGCTCTTCCAGCGCCCGCCTCTCCTCGACCGCATACAGCTCCGGCCGGAGGGCGAGCCTGCTCAGGGAGAAGCGGGGGACACGCTCGTCGAGAGGAGCGAACGTGAGCGAGTCCTCGTGAGAGGCGCCGCTCTTCGTCGGCTGCGCCGCCGGGACCTCCTCGATCGCGCTCGCAGCTGCGGGCTCCCGGCGCGTGGCGTCCGGCGTACGCGCTGCGCCGACCCAGCACCGCCGCCGCTCGAAGCGGTACGTCGGAAGCGGGGTGCGGGCGTATCCGCCGTCTGCGAACAGCCGATCGAAGCTGAGGCGATGTCCCTGCGCGTACAGCTCCGCGACATTCGACAGGTCCTCGAGGTAGTCGCGCCTGGACGAATCCCCGTTCGGGATGTATCGGCGGCAATTCTCGATGCAGTGGTTTCCGAACCGCTGCATCGACTCCTGCTCCTTGGTCTTCCGCGTCGATGCCGAACCATAGAGCCGGGCGGCGCTGCCGCCGCCGAGCCACTCGCGGAGTCGACTGCTTAGCTCGTCGGCGCTGCCGGCGACGCACGCCAGGCGATGCTCGAAGTGCTTGCGGCCGACGAGCAGCGTGTACGCGACGTTGCCGCAGTCGAGACCCGGGTTCGCTTCGCAATGCCGGAGCAGGCCCTCGACGTGCTCTCGGAGCTGCGCCGCGGTGCGCGCTGACAGCGCGATCACGTAACCTGGCCGCTCGGCGTGCGCGCGCGCGCTGGGCGGCGCTTCCTCGAGGACCATGTGAGCGTTCGTGCCGCTCATCCCGAACGAGCTCACGGCGGCGACGCGGCGCACCCCGGGCGCCGTCTCCCAGTCGCGGAGCTTCGTGTTGACGTAGAATGGGCTGCTGTCGAAATCGATGTGCGAGTTGCCCCGCTCGAAGTGGAGAGACGGCGGGATGCGCCGATACTTGAGGGCGAGGACGCACTTGAGGACGCCCGCCAGGCCCGACGCCGCGGTCGTGTGACCGATGTTGGTCTTGATGGATCCGATCGCGCAGAAGTGCTTCTTGTCCGTGTCCTGACGGAACGCCCTGGTGAGCGCCTGGTATTCAATGGGATCGCCGAGCTTCGTCCCGGTGCCGTGCGCTTCCACCATCTGGATGTCTTCGGCGCGAACGCCGAAGTTCTCGTAGACCTCGCGCTCCAGGCGCTCCTGCGACAAGGCGCTCGGCGCGGTGATCCCGTTCGTGGTGCCGTCCTGGTTGATCGCGGAGCCACGGATGACCGCGTGCACATGATCCCCGTCGGCGACGGCCTCGCTCAGGCGCTTCAGCAGCACCGCGCCGACGCCTTCACCGGGGACGAAGCCGTCGGCGCGATCGTCGAACGTGTAACAACGCCCGTTGGGTGACAGCATCCCAGTGCGCGACGCCATGAGGTAGAACGTCGGTGTGCACTGCACGTAGACGCCGCCGGCCAGCGCCAGATCGACCTCGCCCGCGCGCAGCGCCTGGCAGGCCAGGTGCATCGCCACGAGCGAGCTCGAGCACGCCGTGTCGATCGTCATCGCCGGACCCTTCAGATCGAGGCAGTACGCGATGCGCGCCGAGAGAATGGACGCCGCGCCGCCCATCATGGCCTCCGGAGGCACCGACTCGGCCTGCAGGAGCTGCTGATAGTCGCCGCCGTTGCAGCCGACGTACACGCCACAGCGCCGCCCTTCGATGCTCGCGCCCGCATACCCGGCGTCCTCGAGGGCCCTCCAGCTCTCCTCGAGGAACAGCCGCTGCTGCGGGTCCATGTGGGCGGCCTCGACGCCGGAGATGTTGAAGAACAGCGGATCGAACCGGTCGATGGCCTGGAGGAGGCCTCCACGGAGGCAGCCGTCGTCGATCTTCGCCGCCGCATACTCGCGGGCGAGGTCCCAGCGCGTGACGGGCTCCGTCAGATCCGTCCCTCGCGCCAGATGCTCCCAGAGCTCCTCGACGTTCTCCGCCCGCGCATAACGCGCGCTCATGCCGATAATGGCGATCGGGTCGCGGAGCGACGGCGCTCGAGACGTGCTCGCGGCCTCGGGCGCGGGGGCGGGCGCGGGTGCCGCGCTCGAGCCGCTGGAGGCGCCGAGCGCCGTGCTCGTCGGCATGCTCGGGGACGGGCGCGACCTCGCAGCAGCCTTCTCCGGAGTGACCGCGTCGACGCTCCGCCGCTGCCGGCCGTCGCTCTCGGCGTCGGCGAGCTGCTTGTGGACGACATCGCGATACTCGGCGAACACATGCGCCGCCAGCTTGTTCGTGCTCGGGTAATCGAACACGCTCGTGGTGGTCAGCTTGATCGAGAGCGCCTTGTTGATCGCCTCGGTCGCGCGCACTCCCATGATCGAGTCAAGGCCGTAATCCGCAAAGGACTCGTCGGGGTCGATCGCGTCACGGTCCATCCTCAACGTGGAGCTCAGCTGATCGAGGATCGTCCGGTGGATGTGCTCGCGCACGGCGTCGTCGCCGATCGCGTCGGCCGACTTCGCGCCCGCCGGCGCGGCGTTGCGCGAGACGGCGGCCGCGGCGCTCGCCTTCGTCGACCCTGCCGACGCTGCCGACGCTACCGACGCTACCGCACGCGCCGTACCCACCGTACGCGCCGGCTGGCGGATCACGCCGTCGCTCTGCGCCACGACGATCTGTTGACCGTTGCCCTGCGCGACGCACGTGACCGAGTGGAAGCCTTCCTCCTCGAGGACTCGCTGCCATGCCTCGAACGTCAAGCCGGGGGTGCCGGACAGGCGCAGCGACTCGTCCTCGTAAAGCCACCATCCTTCCAGAAGTCCGAACGTGAGATGCGTGAACAGGCTGCGGCCGCTGAGCTCGTTCAGGGCGAGCATTCCGTTGCCCTGCAACGCCGCCTTCGCGTTGCGCAGGGTGACACGGATGTTCTTCGTCGCGTGCAGCACGTTCGCCGCGATGACGACATCGTACTGCGCGGCGGGGAGCCCTTGCTCTGCGAGGGGCCGCTCGACGTCGAAGATCGCGGTCCTGAGGTACGGGCGCCCAGGGGCGTAATGATCCTCCGCGTGAACCAGGAACGCTCTCGACAGGTCGGTGTAGCAGTACTCCGCGACCGAGCCCGGGTACGCGTCGAGACCCTGGAGCACTCCTGCGCTCGTTCCTCCGGTGCCCGCTCCGATCTCCAGGATTCGGACGCGCGCTCGCGGGTCCTGGCGCAGTCGCGCGTCGACGAACGCCACGACGATATCCGCGAGCACCGCGTTGAACGGGTCCGCCAGGCCGTTACCCTTGTAGATGCCTTCGACCAGATGCGTCGAGGCATTCGGGAACAGGACGTCCGTCGCGCGCTGACGGCCGGTGAGGAGCTCCGGCAACGCGCGCAGCGCGACGTCGACGAGCCGCGCTTGAGCGCCCCAGCGCGGATCGCTGAGCCACTCGCGCTGGTGCGCCTCCCACTGCGCCCACGCGGCCGCGCCGTCGGCCAGCTCTGGATCGACCAGCCTCCACTGGCCATCGTCGACCGCGACGACACCGTCCGCTTGCAGAGCCCTGAGGCTCTCTCGCAGCCAGCGGTCGTAGAGCGCGGGGAGGTTGACCTGCCGCTTCCACCCCGCGAGCGAGGAAGCGGTGAACAATCCGAGCGACTGCAGCTGCGCGCACAGCACTCCGGTCATAAGCCGGTGCAGCGTTCGGGCGGAGCCCTCGTCGACGAGCTCGGCGCTCTCTGAAGCAGACATGCCGTTCTGAGTCGTCATCGTTCCCTCTTCGAGCCATCGAGTCGCCGGCGCGGCTCCGCCCGCGCACGTCACAGCGTTTGTGCGAGCTCGCGCTCCTTCGCCTTCTGGCCGCTCGCCGCGGGCTTGCCGAGCTCGCTGACCAGCCGCTGCGCCGCCCTCTTGGCTCCATCGAGCGTGATGTTGTTCGCCAGGGACTCAGCGCGCGCCTTTGTCTCGCGGCGCGAGGCCTCCCGCAGGGCGGTGGTCAGGGTCCTCACGGTCACCTGATCGCGAGGGGGGCACTCGACGCCCACGCCCAGCTTCTCCAGCCTCGCAGCGTGCCAGAACTGATCGTAGACGTGCGGGACGATGATCTGCGGCTTGCCCGCCCTCGCAGCGGCGGTCGTGGTGCCCGCGCCCCCGTGGTGCACCACGGCCGCGACGCGCGGAAACAGCTGCTCGTGGCTGACGTCGCCGATCGAGATGCAGTCGTCGCCCGAGTCGATGAGGCCCAGGTTCCCCCATCCCTGAGAGACGATCGCCCGGAGCCCCGCCGCCCGGGCGGCCTCGATGACGGTGCGGCTCATGGGCTCGGAGCCCCGCATGCTCCCGAGCCCGAAGTAGACCGGGGGCCTGCCGTTCGCGAGGAAGCGCTCGAGCTCCTCGGGCAGCGGGCTCTGGTCGGGCAGCAGCCAGGCGCCGGTCTGCACGATCTGCATCGGGGATTTCTTGGGCGCCGGCGCGAGCGCCGGGTCGGCCGCGAGCCACGGACGCTCCGTGAAGACGTGACGCCGGACGCTGTCGACGGGCGAGAGCCCCAGCTTCGCGCGCGCCTCGTTGAGCGCGGGGCCGATCGTCTCGTCCAGCTCCTTCGCGTCCTTCCTCCACAGATTGTGATTCACGGCTGCGGGCAGCGACTGCGGGTAGTGGGTCAGCATCTTCGCGGGCGGGTATTCGGGCGACGGCAGCACCGCAGGGCTGTAGGCAACGAAGACGTAGGGGATCTTCAGCATCTCGGCGACCGAGCGCGCCGCGAACTGAATCCCGCCTGCGGCAACGATAAGGTCGCACCCCTTCGCCGCCTCGGGCAGCACCTGGAACTGGCTGCCCACGGTGAAGGCGGCGAACTGACGGAGCTGCTCCGGAGACGGCTTTGGCAGCTTCACCCCGGGCGGCGGGCTCGGCATGTTCCTGAGGTCCGGGCCGATCGGGGTGCAGCGCACGCCGAACGACTCCACCCACTCCTTGAAGTTCGGGGGCACGCAAAAGGTCGCTTCGTGACCGAGCGCTCGCAGCTCGAGCGCGAGCGCGAGGAGCGGCTGCACGTCGCCGCGAGAGCCGATGGTGGAGAACAGTATTTTCATCTTCTCGATACCGTATTGTTTAGAGTGGATTGATGTCTCACGACACGTTCGAGAGCAGTCGTTCAGCCCTTCAGCGAAGAGGCGAGCTGGCGGGCGTAGGCTCTCTTGGCCGACGAAGCGCTCGCGCCTGCGACGCGAGGACCTGCGCGAGCGGAGGCAACGACGTCGCGACATGCTGCACGCGCTCGTTGCCGAGCTCAATCCCTTTCAGGGCACGCGCTCGCGTCGTGCGGACGAACGCCAGCTGCGTGAACGGACCGGCGAGGAGATCCTCGATCGCCGACATCGCGCGGTCGGGCTCGATGAGCGCGAAGCCGGCCTCGTCGAGCCAGTTCTGCAGGGCGTCCGGGATCGGACCGCCGCCCCAATAGCCCCAGTTCATGATCTTGACCGGGCGCGCCCATTCCTTCGACAGGCGCCGCGCGAACGCGTCGTTGAACACGCTCCCCGCCGCGTAGTTGCTCTGCCGCGGGCTCCTCTCGAACGACTCGATCGACGAGTAGAACAGCACGAAGTCGAGCGGCTCCTCCGCGAACACCCGGGCCATGCCCGCGCTCACGTCGGCCTTCGCGCCGAGCCCCGCCGCGAACCGCTGCTCGTCCATGTGCGCCACGTCGCTCCCCGACATCACCAGCGTCGAGTGGATCAGCCCGTGGATCGCGCCGTGCCGCGCCTTGATCTGTCGATACGCGCGCGCCAGCGCCTCGACGTCGGCGGCATCCGCACTCACGTACATCGGCGCCGGCCCCAGGCGCCCGAGCCGGTCGAGCTTCGCCTCGATGTCGGCGTCCAGCGCGCGCCGTCCGATCCAGACCATCCGCGCTCCGTAGGTGCGGATCAGATACTCGCTGAGGGCTTCTCCCAGCCGGCCGGCCCCCCCGAGGACGACGTAGACCCCGCCGCGCCGGAAGCGCGACGGAACGTCTTGCTGCGCGCGTTCACAGGGGAGCCACTGCTCTCGATACCACTCTCCTCCGCGATGCGCCCACGCGTTGCCGCGGTGGTCGGCGGGCATGGTCAGGATCTCGTCGAGCGGCCACGCTCCTTCCTCGGAGACGTCCACCATCCGGATCCGCCAGCGCGGCTGCTCCTTGGCCACGGAGCCTACCAGCCCGTGCACGGCGGCCTGCTCGGGATCGCCCGACTCGACTCGCCCGATGCCGTGCGCCTGCCGCGTCACGACGGTGAGCCCGAGGTCCTTCTCGGCGTAGCCGGCGCGCAGGAGCCCTTGGAGCAGACGCAGGCCGCTCACGACCGCCGCGTGCGGCTCGTCCCGCTCCGCACGAGGCGCCATCCAGAAGACGTGGCTGAGCGACCCCGCAGCCGACAGACGCTCGGCGATGCCCTGGGCCGTCTCGGCCGCTGGGATGTCGAGCGCACGCCCGCTCGGATAGCGCTGCTCGAGCGCTCGACGCTCCGTCGACCCCATCCCGATCCAAACGACGGAGTCGCCCGCCTCGGGCCAGGCATGCGAGCCGGGCGCGTAGGCCGCCTCCCACCGCGGCGCGAGCATCAGCTCTCCGCTGGCGCCGTCGGCGGGTCGAGCGTCCCCACGCGCGGTGGAGCTGCGAGCGGCGTCCGACAGCACGCGGAATGCGAGCCCACGAAGGCGCGCGCACAGCGTGCCCTGGCCCGTGTAGAGGTCGACGTCGAGCTTGCGAATCGTCCCTTCGGTCGACTCCGTGCGACGGATCCAGGCCCAGGCCTGCTCCGTGCACCGCTGTAGGACCGTGAGCGAGTCCAGGGCGAAGAGCAGCGTCGGCTTCGGCGTTTCCTTCGCGTCGTCGGGCTCGCTCAGGACGGCGCCGATCGACGCCTGGATCGCTGCGTCCATCAAGCTCGGGTGCAGGACGTAGTCGCCCGCCGCCCTTGCCAAGGGCTCCGGCAGCCGCAGCTTCGCGAGCGCCTCGCCCTCGCCTGCGTACACGCAGTCGATCGCGCGGAACGAGGTGCCATAGGCGATCCCGAGCGCGTCGAACAGCTCGTAGCACTGCGCCCCCGGAATCCGCCGTGAGCAGCGCGCCTCCAGCGCGCTCACGTCGGTCACGGACGCGACGCTCGTCGGCTCGATCGCCACACGGCCCCGCGCGTAGACGTTCCGCTCTCCCTCACCCTCGCCGGAGTAGATCGAGTACTCGAGCTCCCCCGCCTCTCGCGGGTAGAGAGCGAGGTGAACGGTCAGCGCTTCATCACCGATCGCGATCGGCTGCAGCCAGGCCGCGTCGCGGATCACGATCGAGCGCTCGGCCGGTGCGTCGACCGACCGCTCTGCCGCTGTCAGCGCCATCTCCAGAGCGGCGACGCCAGGCAAGATCCGTCGCCCCTGAACGACGTGATCCGCGAAGAAGAACTCCCCGCCCGTGAACGTCGAGCTGAAGCGCTGCCCGGAGAGCCGCGAGGTGTTGGCGTGCAACAAGGGATGCAACGCGGCCCCGGTCACCGCACCTCGATCCTTTCGCGCCGGCGTTTCGATCCAGTATCGCTCTGCCGAGAACGGATACGCCGGTAGCGAGATACGTCCCGGCGTGGAGTCGTAGAGCGAGCTCCAGGAGAACGAGAAGCCCTTGACCCAGAGCTCCAGCAGCCTGGAGTACTTCCCGCGCGCCACCCACTTGCGGATGGCTTCCTGGATATCTTCGTCTGCCGTGAACGCCGCGAGCGCCTCGCGCTGCTGCTTCGCGTGCCCCACGTAGCAGTCCGGGATCTCCCCGCTCGCGGCCTTGCCTTCCACGAAGCCGGTCAACTTCGCGCGCAGCTCGTCGAGGGTGACGGCGGTGAACGCGAGCCGAACCTCTAGCGCGTCACGCCCTGTCTGCAACGTGTACGCGATGCGCCCGAGGTCTCCTTCGGCGTACGCGTCGCTGCGCAAACCATCGAGCAGCTGCTTCGCTCGCGCCTGGAGGCGCTCCTCGGTCCTCGCCGACAGGACGATCAGGGCCGGGCGCTCGGACGTGACCGCGACGCTCGCCGGCTCGGAGGCGCCTTCGGCGCTGTACTCCGCCACGATCAGATGGGCGTTCGAGCCGCCAGCGCCGAACGAGGAGATGCCCGCGGTCCGGGGGTGCTCGCTCTGCACCCCTTCGACCTCGATTGTCGGACGCTTCCACTCCTCGCAGGTCTGCTGGACGCGGAACGGCGTGCGCGTGAAGTCGATGTGCGGATTGAGGACCTCCGCGTGCAAGCTCGGCGCGAGCGTCCGGTGCTGCATCTGCAGCAGCACCTTCGTGAGAGCGGCGATGCCGGCCGCGCTCTCGAGGTGCCCGATGTTCGATTTCGCCGAGCCGATCGCGCAGAACTGCGTGTCGTTCGTGAAGGGCGCGAACGCCTGTGTCAGTCCGCTGATCTCGATCGGATCGCCCAGGCTCGTCCCGGTCCCGTGCGCTTCGATGTAGCTGATCGCGCGCGGGTTCACGCGCGACTGCTCGAGCGCGCGCGCGATGACCTGCGCCTGCGCGGCGGGGTTCGGCACCGTGTAGCCGTTCGTCTTCCCTCCGTGATTGACTCTCGTGGCCTTGATCACGCCGTAGATGTGGTCGCGATCGGCCACGGCGCGCTCCAGGCGCTTCAGCAGTACGGCGCCGACGCCCTCGCCAGGCACGTACCCGTCTCCTCCCTGCCCGAAGCTCTTGCATCGCCCGTCGGTCGAGACGAACTGCCCCTGCGCCAGCATCAGGTACTTGTTCGGGTGGACGGAGACGTTGACGCCGCCGGCGATCGCCACCTCGCACTCACCGCGCTGGAGCGACTCGCACGCGAGGTGAATCGCCGTCAGCGAGCTCGAGCACATCGTGTCCACTGCCATGCTGGGGCCGTGGAAATTGCAGAAATACGACACCCGGTTCGCGATCGAAGCGGGGCTCCCGGGGAGGGCGTACGGCTGCCCCACGATCTGCGCCTGGGCCCCGTACAGCTGGTACTCCTCGTACATCACGCCGACGAACACGCCGACGTCGCCCGCGCGATCCGGGCCGCGGCCGCGCACCAGCGCTTCCCGCGTGTAGCCCGCGTCCTCGAGCGTCTGGTACACGCATTGAAGGAACAAGCGCTCCTGCGGGTCGATGTACGTCGCTTCCTGCGGTGAGATGTTGAAGAAGAGCGGATCGAACTCATCGACGCCGTCGATGAATCCACCCCACTTGCTGTACGTCTTGCCGAGCTTTCCCTTCTGGGGATCGTAGTGCTCGCCGTGGTCCCAGCGCGCCGCGGGGATCTCGGTGATGCAGTCCTTGCCCGCCTTCAGGTTCGCCCAGTACTCCTGCACGTTCCTCGCCTGCGGATACCGCCCCGCGACGCCGATGATCGCGATGTCGAGCGCCGCGGTCTCTCGCGCGCGAGACGGCCGCAGCGCCGGGCTCGACGCGCGCTCGCGAGGGGGTTTCGCGGTCGCGAGCGGGAGCGCCTTCGACGCCTCGGCCCGCCGGATCGGGGTGGAGCTCGCCGCGACGGGCCTGGTCGACGTCAGCTTCGATCGCAGCGCGTCGCCGTGGCTCGCGAGGAAGTGCTCCGCGAGCGCGTCGATGTTCCGGTACTGGAACATCAATGTCCTGGGGAGCGGTCCGAAGCTCGCTTCAAGCTCGCTGACCATCCGGAGCGCCAGGATCGAGTCGAAGCCGTACTGCTCGAGGTCCGCAGCGGGATCGATCCGATCCAGCGGCATCTTGAGGGCGGTGGCCAGGAGGCGCTTCAGGTAGAGAACCGCACCTTGACGCAGGTCGGCGCCCTCCCACGCGGCCTCGACGACGATCGGCTCGGCGGCCCTCGCGACCGGCGCCTCCTCCGCCTCGAGCTGCCCGGCCACGACGACGACCTGCGGCTCGCCCGTGCGCCATGCGCGATAGAACGCCTCGATGCCCGCTGCAGAGCTGAGCGGCACGAGGCCCCGGCGACGCATCGCCTCGAGGGTGGCTTCGCCTGCGCTCATCGCGCCTTCGGCCCAGAGCGGCCAGCTGATCGACAACGTGCGACCTCGGCGGCGGCCCTGTTTCACCAGCTCGTTGCGATGGGCCGCGAACCGATCGAGAAACGCGTTGGCCGTCGCATAGTCGCTCTGCCCAACGTTGCCGGTCGCGCCGGCTCCCGAGGAGAACAGCACGAGGAAATCCAGCGCGCTGTCGCGCGTGGCCCGATCCAGGTTCACGGCCCCGAGGACCTTCGGCCCGAGGACAGCTCGGAGCTCCTCCGCTGTCTTCTTGATCAGGAAGCTATCCCTGATCAGCCCCGCGCTGTGAATTACGCCGTCGAGGCGCCCGTACTGCGCTCGGATCCAGTCGACGCAGCTCTGCGCTGCCGCCGCGTTCGCCACGTCGACGGCGCGGTACCGCACCTGCGTCCCGCGGCCCTCCTGCGCGAGCTCGCGGATCTGCTCGTCCAGCTCGCTCGATGGCGACGAACGCCCCACGAGGACGAGCCGGGCATCGTCCACGCGGCTCGCGATCTCCTTCGCAAACAGCCGTCCGAGCGCCCCGGCGCCGCCGGTGATCAGGTACACGCCGCCGGTCTTCCACGGCAGGGTCGTCACCGCGCTGCGGCTCTCGGGGACGGGCTTCAGGCTCAGGATCTCGCGCCGGCCCGCGGCGTGACGCACCTCGGTATCGCCGGTCGCGGCTCGTCGCGCGCTCGCTGCGAGCGCCTGCTCGAGCAGCTCGGCCGGCGCCTGCGCGGGCAAGCCGATGACCTGGCCGTGGAACAGCGGATTTTCCAGCCGCGCGCTCCGGAGCAGCCCGCCGATCGCGCGCAGCGCTCCTCCCCCGCTCGCCTCGTTCACGACGACTTGCGTCAAGACAGGCCGCGAGGGGTTCGCGGCGAGCAGGCCACGCACGCGCGCGAGCAACTGCTCGCTCATCGTCATGAGCGGCTCGGCGCACCATTCATCGTCATCGTCTTCGCGCGTGCGCAGCAGGATGTCCCAGCTCACCTCGGGATGCCGCGATCGCAGCGCCGCGACCTGCTCCCGGTAGCTCTCATCGACGCACACCCATCGCTCGCCGTACGCCGGCCGCGGCTCGGCCGCCGCGTCCGCGCTCTCCCACTCCGGCCGGAAGAGCGAGATGTCGCTCTCCGCAGGCTCCGCCTCCACGACGCGTGACGTGAACCCCTTCAGCCGGACGCATACCCGACCCGACTCGTCACATACGTCGATGTCCGTGCGGGTGACATTGCCCTCGGCGGCCCCGTCGCTCGGCCGCACGCATACGATCGTCACCGCCGGCGTGCGGTCGAAGATTACCATCTTCTCGAGCGCGAACGGGAGCGACAGCCGCGACGCGGCCCCGTCAGCGCGAGCCTCGTCGCCCGCCGAGGCCAGCCCGATGGATGCCTGGAGAGCGCCGTCCAGCACGCTCGGGTGCAGGTGATATTCCGATGCTGTCTCACGGACGGAAGCAGGCATCTCCACGCGCGCCAGGACGAAGGGTTCCCCGTCGGGGCGCGCTCCCACATGCAAACGCGAAAGGCCGCGATGCGCGGGACCGAACTCGATGCCCGCCGCGGCAATTGCCTCATGGACAGCCTCTACCCCGATTGATTGCGTGGCCATCGTGGCGAGGGCCGCCAGATCCATCCGCTCCGCGGTCGTGCTCGCGGCGTCCATCAGCAGGACCCGGCCTTCGGCGTGGACGGTGACGTCCGCCTCCGACCCGTTCGATGGGCGCGTGTAGACCTCGAAGCGGATCTCCGTGTCGCCCTCCGGGTGCAGGCGCACGTGTGCGGACAGGCCTTCGCCGACGGCCAAGGGCCGCAGCCAGACCACGTCCCTCATCTCCAGGCCCGCTCCGTCGGGCACAGCGTCCCCCAGCGACTGTGTGACCGCCTCGCGCGCCATCTCCAGATACGCGACGGCGGGCAGCACCTTCTGTCCCCGTACTACGTGGTCGCGAAGGAAAGGCTCGTCGCCGCTGAAGTCGGCGCTGAAGCGCAGCCCGCCGAGGTCGGAGGTGTTTCGCTGCACCAGCGGATGCAGCACCGCGCCCGCCGTCGTCGCGGCGGACGGACCACCGGCGGTCGCTTCGACCCAGTATCGCTCTCGGACGAAAGGATACGTCGGCAGGCTCACTCGCCGGGCGTCGTCCGAGCAGTGCAGGCGTCTCCAGTCGATGTTCACGCCCTTGACCCAGAGCTCGAGCACCTGGCCGTACTTCCCTCGCTGGATCCACCTGTCGACCGTCTCCGCGAAGTCTTCGTCGCCCGCCAGGCTCGAGAGTGACTCTTTGTTACGCTTCGCCGCGCCGTGGTGAAGTCCGAAGGCGGCAGCCTTGCCCTCCAGGAACGCCGAGAGCCGCTCGCGCAGCTGTGCGACGCTGACGGCCGTGAACGCCAGCCGGTGCTCCATCGCGTCTCGCCCGAGCTGCAAGGTATGGGCGATATCCGTGAGATCGCCGTCCGTGTAAGGGCGATCCGCGACCTCTCTCAGCAGCTGCCGCGCTTGCTCCCGGAGCCGATCGTCGTCTCGCGCCGACAGCACGATCAGCGCCGGACGCTCCTCGGCGGGCGCGCGTGACGCTTCCCTCGCGGGCGCGACATACTGCTCGAGCACCACGTGCGCGTTCGCTCCGCCGACTCCGAAGCTGCTCACCCCTGCTCGACGCGGCGCCGCGCGGCCCTCGCGATCCCGAAGCTCGGGCCAGTCGCGCGTCTCGCGGACGAGGTAGAATGGGCTCCCCTCGAGCCGGATGTAGGGATTGGGCTCTTTCAGATGAACGTTGCCCGGTATCTCGCCGTACCGGAGCATCATCAGAACCTTGATGACCCCGGCGATACCGGCGGCGGCCTCGAGGTGCCCGATGTTCGTCTTCAGCGAGCCGACGCCACAATGCGGTTCGGCGGCGGCCTCGCTCCCGCGAGCGGCATACAGCTGTGCGAACGCGCCCTTGAGGCCATTGAGCTCCACCGGATCGCCCAACGCCGTACCCGTACCGTGCGCCTCGATGTACCCGACGGTGCGCACATCGACGCCGGCGTCGTCGTACGCCGCGACGATGAGCTGCTGCTGAGCTAGAGGGTTCGGAGCGGTCGGCGACGTCGCCTTGCCGCCGTGATTCTCCGCGCTCCCGCGGATCAGGCCGTAGACGTGGTCTCCATCTGCCTCGGCGCGCGCGAGCGGCTTGAGGAAGAGGGCGGCGACACCTTCGCCGCGGCCGTAGCCGTCCGCGCTGCGGTCGAAGCTCTTGCAGCGGCCGTCCTCGCTGAGCATGCCGGCCTGGCTGGCGCCCAGCGTGATCTCCGGGCTGGCGATCACGTTGACGCCGCCCACGAGCGCCGCGTCGCACTCTCCCGACCGGAGGCAACGGACCGCGCGATGGATGGCCACGAGCGAGCTCGAGCAGGCCGTGTCGATCGGCTCGCTCGGGCCATGCAGGTTCAGCACGTACGAGACGCGGTTCGCGACCATGAAGTGGAACAGGCCCTGGATCGCGCCCGTCCCATGAGATCGCTCGAGCAGGCTCTTGTAATCCAGCGTGGAGATTCCGATGAAGACGCCGATCCTGCTGCCGGAGAGGCTGCTCGGTGCGTGGCCCGCGTCCTCGATGCAAGCCCAGACGGCCTCGAGGAGGAGCCGATGTTGCGGATCCATCGCCTCCGCCTGGGCCGGAGAGATCCCGAAGAACAGCGGATCGAAGCAGTCGACGTCTGCCATGAATCCGGCCGACGTCACGCGGGTCTTCCCGGGATCTGTCCTCGGGTCACCGTAAAGCTCGCGCCAGTCCCATCGATCGGCCGGCACCTCGCGGATCAGATCGCGGTTCTGAGCTACGTTCTCCCAGAGCTCACGCACGCTGGCCGAGCCCGGGAATCGCCCGCTCATGCCGACGACCGCGATCGGCTCTCGCTCGGCGTGCGCCGGCTCGCGTGCCCGAGCGGCCGCCTCGCCGCGGCTCTCGGCGAGGGAATCACGCCTGTCGAGCTGCTCGTCACCCGCGTTCCGCGGCGCTCGCGCGGGCGCGGGTCGGCGGGTTCCCCATTTCGCCCGCAGCTGCCGCTCGTGATGCTCGACCAGGTACTCGCCGAGGAGCTCGATCGTCGAGCGCTCGAAGAACACCGTCGGCATCAGCTCGAGCCCGTAGTGCTTGTTCAAATGGTTCGTGAACTCCGTGAACATGATGGAGTCGAAGCCGAACCGCGAGAACTCCAGCCGAGGATCGATCGAGCGCACGTCGAGCTTCAAGAGCGTGCTCGCCGCGGCGACCAGCTCTTGAACGACGCGATCCAGCGCGGGCCGGTCTTGCGCGCGCTCGGCGGGAGCCGCAGCAACGGACCGCGGCGCCGGCGCGCTCGGCGTCGCCGGACGGGTCGGAGCGCGCAGCAGCATGGCTCGCACCTTCTCGGGCTCTCCGGGCGCGACCAGGACCTGGGTGTGCTTCTCGACGAGCGCCGCGACGAGCGCCTGGAGCCCGGCTCGCGTATCGAGTCCACGCAAGCCCAGGACGCGCTCGTTCAGCTCCTGCGTCGCGGAGCCGACGTGCATCCCCCCTTCGCGCCAGAGCGGCCAGTTCATCGAGAGCGTGTGGCCGCTGCGTTCGCCACGAGCGACGCGCTCGTTGCGATGGTGCGCGAACTCATCGAGGAAGGAGTTGGCGCCGGCGTAATCCCCCTGGCCCGGATTCCCGCCGGAGGACAGCGACGAGAACAGCACGAGGAAATCCAGCGCGACGTCCCGCGTCGCGTCGTCGAGCGCCAGCACCCCGGCCACCTTCGGTGCCAGGACGGCTCGCGCGTCCTCGACGGTCTTGTCGACGAGGTACGCGTCCCGCGTCACGCCCGCGCAGTGGATGATCCCCGACAGCCGGCCCCAACGCTGCTGGATGCCCTCGACGAGCTCACGGACCTGCCTTCGATGGGAGACGTCGCAGACACGATGGTGCGCGTCGATGCCCTGCTCTCGCAAGGCGTCGAGCGCGTCCCGAGCGCTCCCCTGCGGCTCGGAGCGCCCGCTGAGCACGATGGTCACGCCCGGCGTCGCCCCGAAGTGACGGGCGAGGATCCTGCCCAGGCCGCCCAGGCCGCCGGTGATCCACACGACGCTTCCGGCCCGCACCGCCTCGGCAGCGCCACGATGGACGTCGAGCGTGAGCTCGCGGAGGCTCCGGGCCTCGCGAGCGCCGTTTCGATACCGGATCTCGACCTCGTCGCTCGCCCCGTCGAGCTCCGCGCGAAGTCGGTCGAGCAACGCCTCCCGCGTGGCGCTCCCGGGCGCATGGCGGACGACTTTGCAGAGCAGATTCGAGCATTCCATCCGCGCGGTCTTCAAGAGCCCGGCGAACGCGCCGTGCACGTACGCGTCTGCGCTGTCCTCGACGAGCACGCAGAACGGCTGAACGCGCCGCGGCGTGCCCTGGATGCGGCGCTTCACGAGCTCCAGGACGCGAAGGAAGTTCGCTTCGATATCCGCGGCTCGGTCCGAGCCGATCGCGCGGAGCTCCTCCACCGTCGCGCCGGTCCACCGCGCCTTGAGCGCGCCAGCGAGCTCGACGTCCGGCGTCGCGAGGACGAACACCGGCGGCTCGCGGACGGCGGCCGCGTCCGCCTGCGCCGGCAGGGCGCGCGTCTCCCAGCTCGGCGCAGCGTAGACGATCTGCTCGGCCCCGCTCCGCGGACGCGCGACGTCGGCGGCCACCGCGGTGAACCCTCGAAGCGCGACCGCGCATCGACCGCTCTCGTCCACGATATCGAGGTCGTACTTCCGGACCTTCTCCCCGCGGCTGTCGGCGCTCTCCCGGACGTACACGTAAGCGACGTCCGGCGTGCGCGAATGGATCCACACCTGCTCGAGCGCGTAGGGAAAGCGGAGTTGCGAGGGCCGCCCGTCCTGGATCATCCCGAGCGCGATCGCCGCGGTCACCGCGCCGTGCATGACGCTCGGATGGAGAACGCAGCCGACGTTCGCCTCTCCCAGGCCGGCAGGCAACGTCAGCCGGGCCAGGCCTTCGCGGTCGTCATGCGACAGCCACTCGATCGGCCGCATGCTCGGGCCGTGGGCTGCGCCGATGATCCGGTCGCACTCGACCCCGTCGAGCTTCTTCGTGCACCGCGCTCGCAGCGCATCGAGATCCACGCGAGGAGCCTCGGAGCCCCGGTCGAAGAGCACCGTGCCTTGCGCGAAGACCTTGGTCGGCGTGAGCGCGTCGCCCGCGATGACCTTGAACGTCGTTGCATCGGGCTCCGCCGAGAGCGCGATCTGCAAGGTGCGGGCGCCCGCCGAGACCCTCAGCACGTCCAGCCACACCACGTTCTTGATCGCCGAGACTGACCTTCCGCGCGACATGGCGGCGGAGGCGCGCGCCATTTCGAGATGGACCACTCCGGGGAGCAGCTGGTCGTGGTCACGGAGGAAGAACTCGTCTCCCGAGAGCTGCCCGACGAACGACTCACCTTCTGCCGTGGCTGCGCTCCGTCGCAGCACGGGAAGCGCCGGGCTCTCGGGCGCTCCTTCCAGCGAGCGGAACGTGAAGTTCCGCATGCGGACGCAGACCTTGCCCGCCTCATCGCAGATGTCGACGTCGAGCCTTCGAAGGTCGCGGGTGGCGCCCGTCGCGCTCGCCTGCACACGCACGATCGCCTTCGAGGGGCTGCGGTCGAGGATCTCCAGTATCTCCAGGGCGAACGGCAGGAGCGGTCGAACGGAGGCATGCTCGCCTCCCAGATCGGTCTCGGCGAGCGCAATGCCGATCGACGCTTGCAGCGCGCCGTCGAGGACGCTCGGGTGCAGGACGTACGACCGTGAGCCCTTGGCGACGCAGTCGGGCAGAGTGACCTCCGCCAGCACGCAGCGTCGACCTTCGACGTCGACGCCCACGTGCATCGACGTCACGCTGCGATGCGCCGGGCCCAGGGCCACGCCGCTGGAGTCCCCCAGCGCGTAGAACCGCTCGATCGGTACGAGCCGCGTGCACGTCGCCCGCAGCGCCTCCACGTCGATGGAGGCCGAGGTGCGCTCGTCCGTCAACACGGCCCGGCCTTGGACGTGAACCACGGTCTCTGCGTCCACGGGGGAGACCGTGGAAATTTCAAAATCGATCTCCGCGTCGCCCGCGGCGCGCAAGCGGACATGAACCTCTTCGGGCGCGCTCACGACGAGAGGCCGCCTCCAGACGACGCCCTTCAGGTGCAGGCGTGCCGAGCCCTGGTGCTCCGTCTCGCGCCAGACCATCACCGCCGCGCGCGCCATCTCCAGGTAGACCACGCCCGGGACCACGGGCTTGCCCTGGACCCGATGGTCTCGCAGGAAGAACTCGTCGCCGCTCAGCGTCGTCGAGAAACGCTGCTGCCCCAGAGTGGACGTGTTCCGCTGAGCCAGCGGGTGCAGCGCGGTCGAGGGGGAAGTGAACCACCGGTGTGACGCGTCGCCGCCGGCGACCTCCACCCAGTATCGCTCTCGGGCGAAGGGGTACGCAGGCAGCGCGATCCGCCGGGGCGGACGCCCGCCGTACTGAAGGGACCAGTCGAGCGAATACCCCTGACAATAGAGCTCGGCGATCGCCGCGAGCGACGTCCGGCAACGGTTCGGGTCGTGGCGCTCCGAGGCGAGCCTTTCGAGCCGCTCGTGGGCATCCTGGACGAGCGCCGGCTGCGCCGCGAAGCCACGGGCAACGAAGCCCCGCGCGACGGCGGGGTGCTCCCCGCCTGCCGCGACGCGCTCGAGCGAGGCGATCGCCTCCTCGCGGTCCGCGGCCACGACCGCCGACCGATGCTCGAAGTGCGGCCGGTACGCGAGCAGCGTGTACGAGAGCGCGGAGAGCGCCTGGCCATCCCACGCTCGCCGCTCGTCCAGCAGCAGGTCGACGAGGTCGCGCGCGCGCCGCTGCAACGCCGCCTCGGTCTTCGCCGACAGCGCGAGCAGGTGATACGGCGCACCGGTCTCTCGCGGGCGCTCGTCGGGTCGCGGCTCGTAGCTCTCGAGCACCATGTGCGCGTTCGTCCCGCTCATTCCGAAAGCGCTGATCGCCGCGCACCGGGGCAACGGAGCGCCATCGGCGTCGCGCCGGGCCGGCCACTCCTTCAGCGTCGTGTTGACGAAGAACGGGCTGTTCGTGAAATCGATGTGCGCGTTGCCCTCGCGATAGTGGAGCGACGGCGGGATCTTCCGGTGCTTGAACGACAGCAGGATCTTGAAGAGGCCAGCCATCCCGGACGCCGCGAGCGCGTGGCCCAGGTTCGTCTTGATGGAACCGATCGCGCAGTACTGCTTCTTGTCCGTGTGCTCACGGAACGCCCGCGTCAACGCGGAAAACTCGATCGGATCGCCGAGCACCGTGCCCGTCCCGTGCGCCTCGACCATCTCGATGCGCGCCGGATCGACGCCGAACGTCTCGTACACGCGCCGCTCCAAACGCTCCTGGGACCTCGCGCTTGGCGCCGTGATCCCGTTCGTGGCGCCGTCCTGGTTGATGCCCGAAGCCCGGATCACGCCATGGATGCGATCGTCGTCTGCGATCGCGTCTTCGAGCCGCTTCAGGACCACCGCGCCCGCCCCCTCGCCCGGCACGAAGCCGTCCGCGCGAGCATCGAATGTGTGGCAACGCCCGGTCGGCGACAGCATGCCCGCCGCAGCCGGCCCCCCGTACGAATCTGGCATGCAGCCGAGCGACACTCCGCCCGCCAGAGCGATGTCGGTCTCGCGCCCCCACAGCGCCTGGCACGCGAGGTGCGCTGCCACGAGCGAGCTCGAGCACGCCGTGTCGACCGCGATCGCCGGACCTTGCAGATCCAGGTAGTACGATACGCGCGCGGGCAACACGGAGTTCGCGTTGCCCCACATGGCCTGCGCTGGCGCCGATCCGCCGAAGAGATATTTGTAATCCCCCGGCTCGCAGCCCACGTACACGCCGCAGAGACGGCCCTCGAGGTTCACCCCGGCGTACCCCGCGTCCTCCAGCGCCTTCCACGCCTCTTCGAGGAAGATCCTCTGCTTGGGATCCATGTAGGTCGCTTCGACCCCGGAGATGTTGAAGAAGAGCGGATCGAACTCGTCGATACCCTGCAGGAAGCTGCCGTACGGATACGCGGCGTTCGCGGCGGTCTCGATCAGATCGTCGCCGCGGGCCAGGTGCTCCCAGAGCTCCTCCAGGTCACGAGACCGGGCGAACCGTCCCGAGACGCCGATGATCGCGATCGGCCCCTTGCCGCCCGCGGGCGCCAGTCGGGCGCCGGCGACCGGAGCCTCAGCGGCGACCGGAGCCCCCGCGGCGACCGGAGCCTCCGCAGCGACCGGTTCGGCGGTGTCAGCCGACGGAGGAGCCGCCAGGACCTCGCGATAACGAGACACGATGTGGTCCGCCAGCTGCGAGAGCGAGCTGTAATCGAAGATGACCGTCGTCTCGAGTTCGATCGAGAGCGACTCGTTGACGGCTTTCACGAACTTGATTCCGATGATGGAATCCATCCCGTAGTCCGCGAGCGCCACGTCGAAGTCCACTTCGCCCGCCTCGAGCTGCAGCGATTCGCAGACGCGCTCGAGCAACCGCTGCTGCACGCGCGCCCTGAGCGCCTGCTCGGTGACGGCCCCTCCGGGCGAGCTTGCTCGCGCCCGTGGCGCTGCCGTCGCCGGGCGCTTAGGCTCCGCCCCGGCGAGGCGCTCCGGGCGCGCCGGCGCGCCGGCTCCGGTCGAGGGCGCTCCGGTGAGCCGATCGCGATACCGGGACAGGATATGCCCGGCGAGCTGGGAGAGCGAGCTGTAGTCGAAGATGACCGTCGTCTCGAGGTCGATGGACAGCGACTCGTTCACCGCCTTCACGAACTTGATTCCGATGATGGAATCCATTCCGTAGTCGGCCAGCGCCACGTCGAAGTCCACTTCGCTGTCCTCGAGCTGCAGCGACTCGCAGACACGCTCGAGCAATCGCTGCTGGACGTGCGCCAGGAGCGCCTGCTCGTCCACGCTGGAGGCCGCCGGCTCGGGCTCGGTCACCCGCGCCTGCGCCGATCCCCGGGGCTTCCCTCGCGGCCCGACCGGCTGTCGCACGACGCCGTCGCTCTGCGCGACGATCACCTGGTGGCCGGACGCGTGGTCGGCCTCCGCCGGAAAGCACACGTCGCCGAACCCCTCGGCCTCGAGGACCTTGCGCCACGTCTGCGGCAACAGCGCAGGCGTCCCCGGCACCCGGAGCTCGTCGTCCTCGAAGAGCCACCAGCCCTTCGTCAGCCCGAACGTGAGGTGCGTGAAGAGATCGCTCTTCGTGTTGCTCATCTCGTTGAGGAAGATGAGGCCGTTCCGCCGCAAGAGCACCTTCGTGTTCCGCAGCGTCGTCCGGATGCTGCGCGTCGCGTGCAGCACGTTTGTGGCGATCACGACGTCGTACGTCCCGCCTCCGAACCCCTGCTCCTCGGGCGGATTCTCGATGTTGAGCAACCGACACTTCAGGTACGGCGCCCGAGCGCGGTATCGCTGCTCGGCGTGGAGGAGGAACGCCTTCGAGATGTCCGTGTAGCAATACTCTTCGATGGAGCGCGTATGCGGCTTCAGCCTGTCGAAGACGATCGCGCTCGTCCCGCCGGTCCCGGCGCCGATCTCCAGGATGCGGATCGGCTCCACGTCGCCGCCAGCCTCGCGCGCTCTCTCGAGCTGATCCTCGACGTACGCCAGGACGCCTTCGGCGACCACGGCGTTGAAGTGATCGACGTACGTGCTCCCTCGATAGACGTCTCCGACGTGCTCCATCGATGCGTCCGCGAAGAGCACGTCCGTGGCCAGCCGCTTGCCGACCAGGATGTCGGGGAGCGCGCTCACCATCGCGTCGAGCAGCTTCACCTGCGCGTGCAGCTCGGGATCCTTCAGCTGCTCCGATTTCGCTGCCTCCCAGGCCTCCCAGGCCGCTCCGGCGTCCGGCGCGTCGACGACCGTGTAGCCGCCGCCTTCGCCTCGAAGGTGACCGTGGCGCACCAGCACGCGCACGCTCTCTTCGAGCCAGCGCCCGTAGAGAGGCTGGAGGCGCCTCTTCTGCTCTTCCAGGGACAAGGTCGCGTCAGCGAGCAGACCCAGGCGGCGAAGCTGAACGAAGATCAGCTGCGCCAGCGCCTTTTCCATTCGCAGCGCGCCCCGGTCGGCGTCGGTGCTCGAAGTCGTCATCAGACGCTCCTCAGTTGCGTCATTCGCGCCTTCATCCGTTCCATGTTCGTGGCGGGCCGCTCACGGTGCACGGTCAGCACGCTCTTCCGGTCCATGCCCTCGATGACCAGCGGCTTGGTCAGTTTGATGAAGCCCATCTGATCGAGCGGTCCGGCGATCAGGCTGTCCAGCGCGGGCATCGCCTCCTCGACCGTGATCGCGCCGATCCCCATGCGCTTCATCCGGGCGAACTCGTCCAGGCCGTCGTTGGCCGGGTTGTCCCAGTACCCCCAGTTCATCACCTTGATGGCCGCCGCGACGGGCTCCGCTCGGCGCGACAGGGCATGGGCGAACGCGTCGGCGAACGCGCAGCCCGCCGCGTACGCGCTCTGCCGAGGGTTCCTGATGAAGGAGATCAGGGACGAGAAGAACAGCACGAGCGGCAATCGTCCGTCGCCGAACACCTGCAGCGCGCGCACGCTGGCGTCCACCTTCGCCCGCAGGTCCTGTGTGAACTGCGGTTCATCCATCTCCGTCAACAGGCGAGGCTGGAGCTGGGCCGAGGACAGGACGAGCCCGTCGATCTGCGGATGGGAGCGCTTGATCTGCGCGTGCGCGCGCTCGAGCGACTCCCGGTCGGCCGCGTCCGCCGAGATGTACTCCGGCGCCGGGCCGAACGTGGCCACGCGATCGATCTTGGCCTGGATCGCCGCGTCCTTCTCACGTCGGCCGAGCCAGATCACCTTCGCCTGGTACCGGCGGACGACCCACTCGCTAAAGGCGGCGCCCACGTAGCCGGCGCCGCCGATCACCACGTAGACGCCTCCTCGCCGGTACGCGCTGCTCGCGGCTGCGTCGACCGGCTGGGCATCGACGAGCTGAGCGCGATGCCACTGTCCGCCGCGGCGAGCCCAGCACCGCGCGCGCTGATCCGGCGGCACCTCGAACCACCGGCTCGTCTTCCAGTCCGCGTCGCCCTCGAAGTCGAGCAGCCGGACGCTCCAGCCCGGGTATTCCTTGGCCATCGCGCCGATCAAGCCGTGAATGCCCGCGTGGCTCGGTTCCACCTCGCCCGTCCGATGCACCGCCTGCGTTCGGTACGTCACGACCGTCCAGGCGAGCGCGGACGCTGCGTGGCCGGACGCGAGCAGCGCCTTGATGATCCGGAATCCGTGGAGCACGCCGCGCTGCTGGGCATCGACGAGCGCGTCGGGCTCCGTCATCGGCGCGCGAGGCGCGATCCAGAGGACGTGCTCGATCGCCCGCATCATCTTCAGTCGATCGGCGATCGCGGACGGATGGTCGTCCGGCGCGATGTCGGAGAACACCGCTCGCGGATGGCGAGCACGGATGGCCTCCCTTTCGCCCTCGTCGCCACCGATGACCAGCGTCCCCTCGCCTTCGCCGGCGAAGGCCCGAGGAGGCGCTTCCTCCAAGGCCTCGACCGGCTCCCAGACCCGGACCAATCGACGCAACCCGACGAGCGGGCTGCCCGCTCGCGGCGCGTCGCTCCTGTCGCTGCTCGTCGCTTGCTGCGTGACCGTCACGGCCGCGGGCGTGCGCGGCGTCGGCTGGATCCAGTACCGCCTCCTGGCGAACGGGTACGTCGGAACCCGCACGCGCGTTGGTCGAACGTCGCCGTACAGCTTCTGCCAGTCGAGCTGATATCCCTGGCAGTACACGTCCGCGAGCGCCGCGAGGGATTCCCGGTAGGCCTGCTGATCGCCGCCCTGCGCAGGCAGCGTCGCCAGCAGATTCTGGACGTAGCGCTTCAGGGCCGGCTGCTCGACGAACTCCTTCGCCACCTTTCCACGCAGGAGCGCCGCGTGGGTTTCGCCGCTGCTCGCCCTCTCCAGCACGGCGATCGCCTGTGCCCGATCGGCGATCACGACGGCGCACCGGTGATGGAAGTGCTGCCGGTGGTTCAGGAGCGTGTAGCTCAGCGAGGCCAAGGCCGGAGCGTCCCACGCCGATGTTCCATTCTTCAGGAGGTCGACCAGATCGCGCGTGCGCTGCAGCAGCGCCTCTTCCGTCTTGGCCGACAACGCCAGCAGGAAGTACGGCGCGGTCGGCGATCGCGACGCAAGAGCCTCCGGCGCGTCATCGCCTTCCACCACCATGTGCGCGTTCGTCCCGCTCAAGCCGAACGCGCTCACCGCGCCGAGCCGCGGTCGGTCGGGCCGCTTCCGCCACGCCTTGTTTCGCGTGTTCACGAAGAACGGGCTCCGGCTCCAATCGACGTAATCGCTCAGCTGCTCGCAGTGCAGGCTCGCCGGGATCGTCTCGTGGCGCAGCGCCTGCACCAGACTGACGAGGCTCACCAGCCCCGACGCCGCGAACGTGTGGCCCACGTTCGTCTTCGTCGACGTCAGCGCGCAGAACGCCTCCTCGTGCCGGACCCCCTTGAATGCGTCCGTGAGCGCGCTGATCTCGACCGGGTCTCCGAGCCGCGTCCCCGTCCCGTGCGTGACGATGTATTCGATGGCGGCCGGATCGATCCCCGCCCGCCGGTGGACGCCCTCGATCAGCTCCGTTTGAGCCGTGCCGCTCGGGGCCGTGATTCCGTTCGTCTTTCCGTCGTAGTTGATGCCGCTGCCACGGATGACCGCGTAGATCGGATCGCCGTCCGCGCGAGCCTGCGACAGCCGCCTGAGGACGACGGCCACCACCGCCTCGCCGGCCACGATGCCGTTCGCGCGCCGATCGAACGCGTAGCACTTGCCGTCCGGCGAGAGCATGCCGGCCTGGCTCATCCCGACGTAGTTGTACGGTGTCGCCACCAGGTTCACGCCCGCGGCGATCGCCACGTCGCATTCTCGTGCTCGCAGGCTCATGCACGCCTGGTGCGCCGCGACCAGCCCCGACGAGCAGGCGGTGTTCAGCGCGAGGACGGGCCCCCGCAGGTTCAGGAAATACGACAGTCGCGCGGCGAGGATCCCCTCGTGGCTCGACGCGATCGTGCCCTCGACGCCGTCGTCGGAGAGCAGGTCCTGATAATCGCCCTGCTCCACACCCACGAACACTCCGATGATGTCGCGACCGAGCTGCGCGGCTGCGTAGCCCGCGTCCTCCAGCGCGCGATACGCTTCTTGCAGCAAGAGTCGTTGCCGGGGATCCATCGACAGCGCTTCACGCGGCGAGATCTCGAAGAACAGCGGGTCGAACTCGTCGGCGCCGGGCATGACGCCCATCCACTTGCTGTTCGTCTTCGTCGGCACGGGAGAGCCGCTCACCGGCTCGTAGATCGCGCTCCAGTCGAAGCGATCGAGCGGGATCTCCTCGACCACCTCCCGGCCGGACGCCAAGATGTCCCACAGCTCCTCGACCGTACGTGCGCCCGGAAAGCGGCCGCTCATGCCGACAATCGCGATCGGCTCTGGGCCGTCCGTCGCGCGCGCCGCGGCCGGGGACGGCGGCGGCGCGGGCTCCGGTGTCACGCTGGGGACGACGGTCGTCGCCGGAGCCGGCGTACCCGCTCGGTCATCTCCGCTCTCCCCGTAGAAGCGGCGCAGGTGCTCGCCGTACGTGCCGACGAGGTGCTCGCTCAGCTTCGCCAGGCTGTTCTGGCTGAAGAAGACCGCAGGAGTGATATCGAGCGCGTAGTGCTGCGACAGTCGCCCCGCGAACTCCGCGAGCTTGATCGAGTCGAGCCCGAACTCGGCGAGGTTGCCGTGGGTGTCCAGCTTCTCGCGCGGCAGCTCGACCGCGGCGCTGAGCAGGTCCCGCAGCTCCCAGAGCGCGCACTCCTCGAGGCTCAGGCCGAGGAGCTCCGGACGCGATCTCGGGGCCCGGGCGGCGACCGGCGCCGGCTGCGGAGATCCGTGCGCGCGCGCGTCGATCGCCGGCGCAGGCGCGGCCGGTCGGTTCGCCTCGCCGCCGCCGTAGACCCCTCGAAGAACCTCGCCGTAAGCGCTGACCAGGTGTTCGGCCAGCGTGGAGAGATTGTTGTGGCTGAAGAAGATCGCCGGAGTGATCTCCACGCCGTATTTCCTGGACAGCCTCGTCGCGAAGTCCGCCAGCCGGATCGAATCGAACCCGAACTCCGCCAGGTTGCTCCCCGCGTCCAGCCTCTCTCGCGGGACCCCCAGCATCTCGCTCGAGATCTCGCGCAGCTCCCAGAGCACGCAATCCTCGACGGTCAAGCCCACGAGCTCGGGACGTCGCTGGTCGGGCCTGGGCGCGGCCGGCTCCGAGCGCTCGCTCTCACCGGCGGGCGGCGTCAGTCCCAACATGCGATGCACGCGGCTCTTCCGGCCGGAAAGGACCACCGCATGGTTCGGCCCGCCGCCCCAGTATTGCGCGAGGACCTGCTCGAAGACCTCGACGCCGTCCGCGGCGCGCAACGCCTCCTGCCCGGTCGACTTCAGGTACAGCTGCGTCGCTTCCCCGTCGCCGAACCGCATTCCGCCGTCGGCCCAGAGCGGCCAGCACAGCGCCACCGCCCTGCCGGATACGTACTTCGCGTGCGCCAGCTCGAAACGGCTCCCGACGGCGTAATCGCAGGAGCCCACGTCGCCGAGGACGGCGGAGACCGACGAGAAGTGGCAGAGGAAGTCCGGCGACAGAGCCCCGCACACGTCGTGCAGCGCCAGGGTGCCGGCGACCTTCGCCGCAAGCACCTCCTCGAAGCGGCGGACATCCTTGCTCAGGACGTTGTCGCCCGTAGCGACGCCAGCCGCGTGGATGACGCCACGCAGACGCCCGAACCGTTCCTGCCCTTCGTCCAGCGCCGCGCGGAGCTGTTCCCGATCCGCGACGTCCGTGGCAATGTAGACGGCCTCCCCGCCGAGCGCACGGAGCGCCTGGATCCGTTCCTCTTTCGCCGCATCCATGGGTGAACGGCCGACGAGGATCAGGTGCGCCGCGTAACGTTCGGCCAGGTGCCTCGCGAAGAGGTAACCGAGCCCTCCCAGACCCCCCGTGATCAAGTAGGTACCGCCCGCGCGGAGCGGCGGCTCCTCCATCGGCGCGCTCTCGATCGGCGTCACGCGCAGGACGTGCCGCCGCTGCCCGACGTAGAGCGCGCTCTCGATCCTCTCGCCGTGAAGCTCGTCCCAGAGCCGGTTCGCCCAGCGCATGAGCGGATCGCGAGCGTCGGATTGCGCGGCATCGTTCGCGCCGTCGACGTACTTCTGCTCATGGATGACGGCGAGTCGGACGCGCGGAAGCACGTGCTTCAGCGAGCGCTCGTAGCCGATCCAGGACTCGGCGTGGCACCGCTCGACCGGCGATGCACACTCGGCCGCGAGCAACACGGTCGCTTCGCGGACGCGCGCGCTCGCCAGACCCTGGATCAGCTGGACGATCGGCGCGTGATCGTCCAGGCGGCCCGTGGGTTCGAGCGCCCAGGAGCACCACACCGCGTCGATCCGGCCCCGCAGGTCGACGACGCGGCGGAAGCTCTCGGCGAGCGTGGACGCCGCGCCGGCGCCATCGGCGCTCGCGGGCAGCTCGACGACCTCGCCCTGCACGCCGGGATCCCGCGCGCGGAGCGCCGCGAGCAGCTGCTCGCCATGCTGCCGGTCCCGCGAGATCACGACCAGGCTGCAGGACGCCGCCGCGCTCGCGGCGCGCCGCTCGAGGGGGCTCGGCTGCCACTCCTCGGAGAAGAGGAAGCGCTCGACGCCTTCCTCTCGTTCGGCGCCGCCGACCGGCGACGAGGGCTGCTGAGCAGGCCTTTGCCCTTCGTCGTGGGGCTGGACGCCGCCGCGGCTCGCGACGCCGTGAGGACGCCCCGCCTCGCGATCCGCCGCCGGCGCCGCCGCTCTCGGCGCTGCCACCCAGTACCGCTCCTTCGCGAATGGATACCCCGGAAGCGGAACACGCCGCGGAGGATGAGCGCCGTAGAGCGCCCGCCAGTCGAGCGAGTAGCCTTGGCAATGGAGATCGGCGAGCGCCGCGAGGGCTTGCTGGTATCGTTCGGGGTCCTGCTCCAGCGTGGCGAGCTTCCCGAGCAGTCCGTCCGCCACCTCCCGCAGCATGGGTTGCTCGACGAACTCGCGAGCGACCCTGCCTTCGCGGAGCCGTATCGAACGAAGGCCGCCGCGGTTGCTGGTGTTGAGCCACTCCCTCAGGGCAGAGGCGAGGTCGGGCAACTCACGGGCAACGCACGCGAGCCGATGCTCGAAGTGCTTGCGCCCGACCAGCAGCGTGTAGCTCACGCTGCCGCCGTCGAGCGTCGGGCTCTCCTCGCAGTGACGCAGCAGCCGCTCGGCTTGCTCTCTGAGCTGCTCGGCGGTACGCGCCGAGAGCACGACGAGATAGGCGGGCAGCTCGCGATGCGTGCGCGCGATGGGCGGAGCCTCCTCGAGGACCATGTGAGCGTTCGTGCCGCTCATGCCAAACGAGCTCACGGCCGCGCAGCGGCGACGACCGGGCGGCGTCTCCCACGGCCTGAGGCTCGTGTTCACATAGAAAGGACTGTCGTCGAAATCGATGTGGGAGTTGCCCCGCTCGAAGTGGAGGGACGGCGGGATGCGTCGATGCTGCAGGGCGAGGACGCACTTGATCGCGCCAGCCAGGCCCGCTGCCGCCGTCGTGTGGCCGATGTTCGTCTTGATCGAGCCGATCGCGCAGAAGCGCTTCTTGGCGGTGAACTTCCGGAACGCCCTCGTGAGCGCCTGGTATTCGATGGGATCGCCGAGCTTCGTTCCGGTGCCGTGCGCTTCCACCATCTCGATCTCTTCGGGGTGGATCCCGAAGGTCTCGTACACCTCACGTTCCAGGCGCTCCTGTGACAGCGCGCTCGGTGCGGTGATGCCGTTGGTCGCTCCGTCCTGGTTGATGGCGGAGCCGCGGATCACCGCGTACACGTGGTCGCCGTCGGTGATGGCGTCGCTCAGGCGCTTCAGCACCACCGCGCCGACGCCTTCCCCCGGAACGAAGCCGTCGGCGCGATCGTCGAACGTGTGGCAATGTCCCCGCGGCGAGAGCATCCCCGTGACGGACGCCAGCACGTAGAAGCTCGGCGTGCACTGGACGTAGACGCCGCCGGCCAGCGCCAGGTCGATCTCGCCGCCACGCAACGCCTGGCAGGCCAGGTGCATTGTCACCAGCGAGCTGGAGCACGCCGCGTCGATGGTCATCGCCGGTCCCTTCAGGTCGAGGAAGTAGGCGATGCGCGCCGACAGAATGGACGACGCGCTGCCCAGCATCGCGTCCGGACGAGGCGGCAGGCCCATGAAGAGCTGCGGATAGTCTCCCCCGTTGAACCCCACGTACACGCCACATCGGCGGCCCTCGATGCTCGGGCCCGCATAGCCGGCGTCCTCCAGCGCCCTCCAGCTCTCCTGGAGGAACAGGCGCTGCTGCGGATCCATGTACGTCGCTTCGACGCCGGAGATGTTGAAGAACAGGGGATCGAATGCGTCGATATCCCCGAGGAATCCTCCGCGCTGGCAGCCGTTCTCGATGTTCGCGGCGGCGTACTCGCGCGCGAGATCCCAGCGCGTGACCGGCTCGGTGAGATCCGCGCCTTCCGCGAGATGCTTCCAGAGCTCCTGCACGCTATCCGCACGCGCGAACCGGGCGCTCATGCCGACGATGGCGATCGGCTCTCGCCCGGAGGAGGGTGCGGACGTGCCTGCGCTGCTGGGCGGACGCGCAGGCGTCGGCACCGGGCTGAACGGCGCGGGCGGACTCACCGCCGCGCGCGTCGGCGGCAGCGGCTGCGCCTCGGGCGCGGCCCCGCCGCGGGAGGGCGCAGCCGCGAGGACATCGCCGAACGTCGTCACGATGTGCGCCGCGAGCTTGTCGATGGTCGGATGGTCGAACACGCTCGTGCTGGTGAGCTTGATCGAGAGCGCCGCGTTGACCGCCTCCGTCGTACGCACGCCCATGATCGAGTCGAGCCCGTAATCCGCGAAGGACCGGCCCGGGTCGATCGCGTCTCGATCCATCTTCAACGTGGCGCTCAGCTGCTCGAGCAGCGTGCGCCGCACATGGTCGTGCAGCGCCTTCTCTTCGACCCCCGCGGAGCGCTCCGCGGGCCTCGCTGTCGCCTCGGACGCGAGCTCCGCGGCCGCCCTCGCGTCCGGCGCGCCGTTCATGGCGCTCGCTCGCTCCGGATCGCTCGGCCGCCGTACGAGCTGCGCCGTGACGACGTCGCGATACTCCGCCAAGATGTGCGCCGCGAGCTTCCTGATGCTCGGGTGGTCGAACATGCTCGTGCTGGTCAGGTTGATCGACAGCGCCTTGTTGATCCCCTCCGTCGTGCGGACGCCCATGATCGAATCGAGCCCGTAATCGGCAAAGGACCGATCCGCATCGAGCGCGGCGCGCTCCATTCGTAAGGTGTCGCTCAGCTGCTCGAGCAGCGTCCGCTCGATGTGCGCGCGAGCCGCGTCCTCTCCCGCCGCGTCGCCACGGCTCGGGGGAACGGCGATGCCGCCCGCTCGCACCGGGCGTGGCGCGCCCTCCCCACCGCCGGGCGCGGTCTCTTTTGCGTCCGTCGCCGCTGCCGACCAGGTCCGACGCAAGGGCTGACGGATGACGCCGTCGCTCTGCGCCGCGATGATCTGTTGGCCTTCCCCCTGAGCGACGCAGATGATCGAGTGGAAGCCCTCCGCGCGCAGCGCTCGCCGCCAGCCATCGAACGTCAGGGCTGGAGTCCCGGACAGGCGCAGCGCCTCGTCCTCGTAGTTCCACCAGCGGTCCAGGAGCCCGAACGTGAGGTGCGCGAAGAGGCTGCGACCGCTGAGCTCATTCAGCACCAGAACGCCGTTGCCTTGCAGTGCCGCCTTCGCGTTTCGCAGGCTCACGCGAACGTTCTTCGTCGCGTGCAGCACGTTCGCAGCGATGATCACGTCGTAGCGGCCAGCGGCAATACCCTGGTCGGCGAGCGGCCGCTCGACGTCGAAGATCGCGGTCTTCAGACAGGGATGGCGCCGTGCGTAATGGTCCTGGGCATGCACCAGGAAGGCTCGTGACACGTCCGTGAAGCAGTATTCCTCGACGGCCCCCGCGCACGGCTCGAGACGCGCGAGCACTCCCTCGCTCGTGCCGCCAGTGCCCGCTCCGATCTCCAGGATGCGGACGCGCGCTCCAGGCTCCACACGGAGTCGTGCGTTCACGAACGCCTCGACGACGTCGGCCACCGTCGCGTTCAACGCGTCCGCCGCCCGATCGCCGTAAACGCCTTCCACAAGGTGCATCGAGCCATCCGGAAAGAGAACGTCCGTGGCGCGCTGCCGTCCCGTGAGGACCTCCGGCAGCGCCCGCAGCATGACGTCCAGCAGCCGTACTCGAGGATCGCTCAGCGCCTCGCGCGTATGGGCCTCCCAATTCGCCCACACGTCCGCGCCGTCCTCCAGCGCGGGGTCGGTCACGGTCCAGCGGCCCTCCACGGCCGCCACGACGCCGTCCTCCTGCAATGCCCGCAGGCTCTCATCGATCCAGCGGTCGCGAGGCCGGGGGAGCGCGAAGCGCTCTTTCCAGGATTCCAGAGATGGAGCGGCGAACAACCCGAGCGATCGCAGCTGCGCGCACAACACTCCGCTCATGAGCCGGTGGAGCGTGCGCTCTGCTCGTTCGTCGATGAACCGGGCGCCGTGTGAAGCCGATGTGCCGTTGATGGTCGTCATGCTTCAATTCCCGGAGGCTGAAAGATTGCGCGCCTCTGTGAGCGGCGCAACCATTTCGCGCGTTGACAGCACCTGCGCCAACGAGGGCAATGTCGTCGCGAGTCGCCGCAGGCGCTCGCGGCCGAACTCGATCCCTTTCAGCGCGCTCGCGCGCGTCGTGCTCACGAAGGCCAACTGCGCGAAAGGACTTGCCAGGAGCTCCTCGAGCGCCACCATCGCCCGTTCGGGCTCGATCAGCGAGAACCCAGCCTCGTTCAGCCAGTTCTGCAGCGATTCCGGGATCGGTCCGCAGTAGCCCCAGTTCATGATCTTGACGGGACGCCCCCATTGCCTCGACAGGCGGTGCGCGAACGCATCGTTGAAGACGCTGCCCGCCGCGTAATTGCTCTGCCGCGGGCTCCTCTCGAACGATATGATCGACGAGTAGAACAGCACGAAGTCCAGCGGCTCCTCGCCGAACACCTGAGCCATTCGAACGCTCACGTCGGCTTTCGCGCGCAGCCCCAGCGCGAAGCGCGTCTCATCCATGTGCGCCAGGTCGCTCCCCGACATCACCATCGTCGCGTGGATCAGGCCGTGGATGGCCCCGTGCTGCGCCTTGATCTCGCGATGCGCCTGCGCCAGCTCCTCCGCGTCGGCGGCGTCCGCCGACAGGTACGTCGGCGCGGGCCCCAGGCGCCCGAGACGGTCGATCTTCGCCTGGATGTCCTCGTCCAGGGCCCGACGCCCGATCCATACAACGCGCGCTTGGTACTTCTGAATCAAATATTCGGTGAGGGCTTCGCCGAGCCGTCCCGCGCCTCCCAAGACGACGTACACGCCGCGGTGCCGGAAGCGTGTAGCGATGTCGTGCTCGGCGAGCTCGTACGGGTACCAGCGCTGCCGGTACCATTGTCCATTGCGGTACGCCCACGCGTTGCCCCGTGCATCGGCCGGGAGCCGCGAGACCCCGGCTGCTGGCCAGAACCCGTCGTCCGACACGTCCACGATCCTGATCCGCCAGTGCGGATACTCCTTCGCGACGGAGCCCATCAGCCCGTGCGCGGCAGCGTGGTCGGGATCGATCCGCTCGTCGTCCTCGATGCCGTACGCCTGCCGGGTCACGACCGTCAGCCCGAGGACCTTCTCGCCATATCCCGCGCGCAGGAGCGCCTTGAGCAGACGCAAGCCGCTCAGCACCGCCGCGTGCGGCTCGCTCGATTCTTCACGGGGCGCGATCCAGAACACGTGCGTGAACGGACCCCCGGCGGACAGGCGCTCGGCGATGCGCGGGATCGTGTCCGTCGGCACCACGTCGAGCGCGCGCCCGTGTGGCCCGTGTGGCCCGTGTGGCCCGTGTGGCCCGTGTAGATAGAGCGCTTCGAGCCGAAGGCGCTCCTCCGGCGTGCCCCCGATCCACACCACGGTGTCGCCCGGCTCGGGCCAGGGCGTGGTTCCAAGCGGCGTCACCGACTCCCATTGCGGTGCGAGCATCAGCTCACCGACGGCCCAATCGTCTTCCTCGACGTGTGCCGGGACGCCGGGGATCCGCATGGCACCGGACGACTCCGCCGCGGTCGACGTCGCGCTGGACCGCGGCTCCAAGGCCGGAGCGCCGAGCGGCGCCGCGCCAGGTCTCCGGTCGCTCCAGTAGCGCTCTCCCGCGAAGGGATACGTCGGCAGAGGGATGCGTCGCCCCCGACCGCTGGACAGTAGGCTCCAATCGAACGACAACCCGTTCACCCACAGCTCGAGCAGCTTTGAATACTTGCCGCGGTCGACCCACTTGCGCACCGCCTCCTGCAGCTCCTCATCGCCGGTGAAGAGGGTGATCATCTCGTCTCCGCGCTTCACCCGCCCGGCGAAAACCTCGTTGATCCCGCTGCGTTCCGCCCTGCCATCGAGATACCCTTGGAGCTTGTCCTCGAGCTCCTGGATGCGTGTCGCTGTGAACGCGATCCGGTGGTCCATCGCCTCGCGCCCGACCTGCAACGTGTAAGCGAGGTTCCCGAGGTCGCGATCGGAGTACGCATGACGCGCGAGGTGCGCGCGCAGCTCCGTCGCGTAGGCGCGCAGGCGCTCCTCGCTCCTCGCCGACAGCACGATCAGCGCCGGACGCTCCGGGGTGATCTCAGCCGCCGACGTCCCGACCGGCTCCGCCGCGCTGTACTCCTCGATGATCAGGTGCGCGTTCGAGCCGCCCGCGCCGAACGAAGAGATGCCGGCGATCCGCGGGTACTCCTGCTGTCGGCCGTCGATCTTGACGATGGGACGCCGCCACTCCTCCGGACGCTGCTGCACCTTGAACGGCGTGCGCGCGAAGTCGATGTGCGGGTTGAGCTCCTGCGAGTGCAGGCTCGGCACGAGCATCCGATGCTGCATTTGCAGCAGCACCTTCGTGACGGCGGCGATCCCGGCCGCGCTCTCGAGATGGCCGACGTTCGACTTCAGCGAGCCGATCGCGCAGTACTGGCGATCGCCGGTCCACGACGCGAACGCCTGCGTCAGGCCGGCGATCTCGATCGGGTCCCCGAGCTCCGTGCCGGTCCCATGCGCCTCGACGTAGCTGATCGTGCGCGGATCGACGTTCGCGCGGCGGAGCGCCGCCTCGATGAGGTTGGCCTGCGCGGTCGGGTTGGGGACGGTATAACCGTGGGTCTTGCCGCCCGCGTTCAGCAGGCTGCCGCGGATGACGCCGTAGACGTGATCGCCGTCGGCGACGGCTCGACCAAGCGGCTTCAGGACGATCGCGCCGACGCCTTCGCCGTCGACGAAGCCGTCCGCTCGAGCGCCGAACGCCTTGCAGCGGTCGTCGCTCGACAGCATGTTCATCTCCGACAGGTTCGTGAGCTGCACCGGGTCGACGATGAGGTGCACTCCGCCTGCGATGGCGACCTCGCAGGACCCGATGTGCAGGGCTTCGATCGCGAGGTGGATCGCCGTGAGAGAGCTCGAGCAGGCCGTATCGACCGCCATGCTCGGTCCCTGGAAGTCACAGACGTAAGACACGCGATTCGCGATCGACCAGTACGTCGCGTGCCGGAAATACGTGCTGTTCATCACGCCGACATACACGCCGACCCTGCGACTGCCGCACAGCGTGGCGGGCGTGTACCCCGCGTCCTCGATGCACGCGTACGCCTCCTGCAAGAAGAGCCGCTCCTGGGGATCGATCCTCTCGGCTTCGGCCGGCGAGATCCGGAAGAAGAGCGGATCGAAGCGATCGATCGCGTCGAGGAACCCGGCCCACTTGCTGTAGCTCTTGCCCGCTTTGCCTCTCTCCGGATCGAAGTAGAGGCCATGATCCCAGCGGTCCTTCGGGACCTCGGTGATGCAGCTCTTGCCCGCGCGCAGGTTGTCCCAGAGCTGCTCGACGGTGCGGGCCTGAGGATAGCGGCCGCTCATCCCGATGATGGCGATCGGCTCACGCGTCGGCTCCGTCGTCGGTGAGGCGGTCAGCGCCCGGCGGCGAAGACCGCGCTTGGCCCGCGGCAGGAGCGAGACGCCCTTCGCGTCGGTGGCCTCGCCGCCGTCGCGGCGGGCCGTCGGGACGCTGTCGATCCGTGGCGCAGGCGAGGGCCGCTCTTCGAGCCCAACCCAGCGACTCACCGCCGCCGGGTCCATCTCGAGGAGGTACGTCGCCAGCGCTCCGATCGTCTGGCGCTGGAAGAACACCGTGCTCGAGAGCTGCGGGAAGAACCTCTTCAGCTCGTTCGAGAGACTGACGACGAGGATCGACTCGAGCCCGTACTTCAGCAGCGGCTCGCTCTCCAAAAGCTCGTGGAGCGGCGCGCCGAGCGTGCGGCTCAAGAGCCTCTTCAGCGCCGCGATCGCGAGCGCGCGCAGCCGCTCGGCTCCTTGCGCGCCCGGCCCGGCGTCGCTGCTCTGCGGCGTCGACAGGGCTCCGGCCTCCTTCCGCTCATGGGGCATCGCGCCTATCGCCACCAGCGCTCGTGACCCGATCGCCTTGATGAAGACGGCCTGGGACGACGGCCCGCTCATCAGCCGATCGAGCGCGGGGAGGCCCTCCTCTGGCTCGATCGAGCCCACGCCGAACCGAGCGAGCCGCGCGCGGTCGGCGTCCGACGCGGCGACGCCGACGCTCCCCCAGTAGCTCCAGTTCATCACCTTCACCGCACACGGCCATTGCCGACCGAGCTGGTGGGCGAACGCGTCCTCGAACGTGCAGCCGGCGGCGTAGTTGCTCTGCCAGGCGACCTTCGAGAAGCTCTGTGCGGACGAGAAGAAGAGCACCCAGTCCAGCGGCTCCGCCGCGAATACCTGCGCGATGCGCACGCACACGTCCGCCTTCGCGCTCAAAGCAGCCTTGAACCGCGCCTCGTCCATCTCCGCGAGGCGGCCGTCCAGGAGCGTGACGGCGGAGTGCACGACGCCGTGGATCTGCCCGTAGCGCGCCTTGATGCTCGCGTACGCGCGCTCTAGCTCCGCACGATCCGCGGCGTTCGCGCGGACGTAGGCCGGCTCCGGCCCCAGCGCCGAGAGCTCGTCAATCTTCGCCTGGATATCCGCGTTTGGTTCCCGCCTCCCGATCCAGACGACCCGCGCGCGAACTTTCTCGACGAGGTGCTTGCTGAAGATGTGACCGATCCCGCCGGCGCCGCCGATGACGACGTACACGCCGCCGTGACGATAAGGTGGATCCTGCGCCTCCCCGAGCTGGCACGGGACCAGCTTCTGCCGGTACCACGCGCCTCCGCGGTACGCCCACGCGTCCCCTCGCGGATCCGGCGGGAGGCGCTCCATCGCGGCCGTGAGCGCGGCCGTGAGGTCGTCGACGCTCGCCCGTGGCAGGTCGACGAGCCGGATCTTCCAGCCGTCGTACTCCTTCGCGAGCGAGCCGACGAGGCCGTGCACGCTCGCGTGCGTCGGGTCGACGACATCGTCGCCCACGACCGCCTGCGCCTGCCACGTGATCGCTGTGAGTCCCAGGGAACGATCGCCGTACCCGTGCGAGAGCAGCGCCTTGATCAAGCGGAAGAGGGCGATGACGCCTCGTTCCTGTCCCTGCAAGATGGCTTCGTCCGCCACCGACGTCGTGGACCCAATCGACGCAGGTCCCTCACTCGGCGCGGCCCAGACGACGTGATCGATCGGCCCTGCCGCGGCGAGGCGCCGGGCGATCTCGTCGATGGTTGCTCCGATGGCGAGCGTCTGCACGCGCGGATGACGGCTCCGGAGCCATCGCTCGGCACCCGGCGGATCGCCGACGAGCAACACGGAGCTGTCCGCCGGCGGCCACGGCGCCGTGGAGACCGCCGGCAGCGCCTCCCACCGCGGGCTCAGCATCATGGTGCGTCCCTCGGAGTCGCTCCGCGACGCGCTCGGCACGGCGCGGGTGGCGAGGCCCCAGAGCCGCACACAGACATGGCCGGCTTCGTCGCAGACCTCGATGTCCAGGCCCTCCAGGCTCCCGGCCTCTCGCGGCCGCACGACGACCCATGCCGACGACGGGGTGCGATCGAGGATCTCCACCGCCTCGAGCGCGAACGGCAGCGCGGGCTCGATGGCCCCATCGCCGAGCACGAGCCCGATCGAAGCCTGCAGAGCGCAGTCCAGCACGCTCGGATGGAGCACGTAGCGATCGCTCCCGCGGCTCGCCGACGGCGGCAGCTGGACGTGCGCGACGACGAATCGGCGCCCGTCCGCGTCCGCGCCGGCATGCAACGAGGTGAGCCCCCGATGCGCGGCGCCGTACTCGAGGCCCATGGCGCCGAACGCCGAATAGGCCGTCGCGCTCTCGAACGAGCGGTCGCAGCGCGCGCGGAGACCCGCGATGTCGACGGCGCGTGGCTCTTCCGCGATCGCCGGCCGAACCCACTGCGCCCGGCCGTGCGCGTGGACTACGTCCGTGTAGACCTCGAACTCGACATCGCCGTTCTCCTGGGCGTACAGACCGATGTGGACGTCGCGGGTGTCCGCGACGATCAGCGGCTTCAGCCACATGACGTCCCGAATGCCGAGGCCGGCGTGCGGCTCCCCCTCGGGCTCGACGGAGGCACGGACGGCGGCTCGGGCCATCTCCAGGTAGCAGACCGCGGGCAACACCTTCTGCCCCTGCACGACGTGATCGCTCAGGAAGAAGCTGTCGGCGCGCAACGTCGACGAGAACCGCTGCTCGTCGAAGCTCGACGTGTTGCGCTGCGCGAGCGGATGAACATCGTCCGCCCCGCGGGGCGAGGTGCCTTGCTCGGCGAGGAGCTCGAGGACGTCGGCCTTCGAGAGGCGCCCGTCCTTCATTTCCTTAAGCAGGTAGCCTACCAGATTGCTCATCTCAGCTCAGCCCTCCCGCGAGCAGCTCTCTCGTCTTCGCAGCCGCGTCGTGCAGATCCATCTCGTCGGCGAGGAGCGCATCGAGCACGGCGCTCAGCGGCCCGCGGTCGACGCGCGGCGGCGGCGCCGCCACGCGCGGGGGCTGCGCCGGGCTCGTCGACCCGTCGTCGACCCAGTACCGCTCCTTCGCGAACGGGTACGTCGGCAGGCCCACCCGGCGGAGCTGCACCGGCCTTCCGGCGTACAGCCGCGACCAGTCGACGGACGCTCCGTCGACCCACAGATCGAGGAGCCTCGGTAGATCACGCTGCTCGATGCATCTCTCGACGAGCGCGCGCTCTTCGCCGCGCGAGGAGGCTTCGTTCCCGCGCTTCGTCTGCCCGACATGGACGCCGTCGCCACCGCCGTTCTCCTGCACGTAGCGGCTCAACTTCTCACGGAGCTCGTCAATCGTGAGCGCGGTGAGCCCCAGCCGATGGTCGAGCGCGTCGCGCCCCACCTGCAGCGTGTACGCGATGTCGTCGAGATCGCCGTCCAGATGCGCGTGCTTCGAGAGGTGGGCGGCGAGCCGGCGGGCCTGCTCGACGAGCTGCTCCTCGGTCCGGGCCGAGAGCACGACGATCGCCGGCTGCTCCGGCGCGGCGCGCCCGGGGCGCTCGGCTGCGCAGTACTCCTCGAGGACGACGTGCGCGTTGACGCCGCCGAAGCCGAACGAGCTGACGCCCGCGACGCGGGGCAGCGGCCGGCCATCGCTCCCCGACCTCGGCGACCACGGCTGCGTCCGGTCGACGATGTAGAAGGGGCTGCCCTGCAGCTGGATGTACGGGTTGATCTGCTCGCAATGAAGGCTCTTCACCAGCGTGCGATGGCGGAGCTGGAGGAGCACCTTGATGACGCCCGCGACGCCAGCGGCGAGCTCCAGGTGCCCGATGTTCGTCTTCACCGATCCGAGGCCGCAGAACGCGCCCTGCTCGGCCGGCGCCCCGCCGGGGGTGAGCTCCGCGAACGCGCTCTTCAGCCCGTTGATCTCGATCGGATCTCCCAGCGGCGTGCCCGTGCCGTGCGTCTCGACGTACGTGACGCTGCCGGGCTCGACGCCAGCCTCGCGCAGCGCCGCGGTGATCACCGCCGTCTGCGCCTTCGGATTCGGAGCCGTCAAGGAGCTGGCGCGACCGCCGTGGTTCTCCGAGGTGCCGCGGATCAAGCCGTAGACGTGATCGCCGTCCCGCTCGGCGGCGGAGAGCTTCTTCAGGACGAGCATCCCGACGCCCTCCCCTCGGACGTAGCCGTCGGCATTCTTCGAGAACGTCTTGCAGCGTCCGTCCTCGCTCAGCATGCCGGCCTTGCCGAAGAGGATGTGCGCCCACGGGGTGACGATCACGTTGACGCCGCCGGCGAGCGCCATCTCGCACTCGCCGGCGCGGATGGCGCGTACGGCGCGATGGATCGCGACGAGCGCGCTCGAGCACGCCGTCTCGACGGGCTCGCTCGGACCGTGGATGTCCAGCAGGTAGCTGATTCGATTCGGGCCGATCGACGCGGTGGCGCTGGTCGAGTGGTACCCTTCCGTCGACGAGCTGTTCTGCCTGCTCAGCTCGACGTAGCCGCTGGTCGCGGTGCCCACGAAGATGCCAGTGTCGCTGCCGGCGAGGCTTCGCGGCGAGTATCCCGCGTCCTCGATCGCCTTCCACGCATGCGCCATCAGGAGCCGCTGCGGCGGGTCCATCGCCTGCGCCTCACGGCGCGAGATGTTGAAGAACAGCGGGTCGAAATGTTCGACGGAGTCGATGAAGCCGCCCCACTTGACGAGCGTCTTGTTCCCGCCTTCGGACGGATCGCCGTAGATCGCCTTCCAGTCCCACCGGCTCCTCGGGATCTCGGTGATGCTGTCCTTGCCGTCCCTGAGGTTGTCCCAGAAGGCATCCAGGTCCGCGGCGCCCGGGAAGCAGCCGCTCATTCCGACGATCGCGATCGGCTCGCCGGCCGCTTGCGGGCGAGACGGCTGGACCACCGCCCTCCGCGTCTTTTGCCCAAGCGCGCCGGCGGGCCGCCGCGAGGGGCCCTCCGGCCGCGCCGCTCCGGCAGGGCTCGACGCAGCATGCGTCGCTTCCATCCGGGCCGTGTGGTCACGGACGAGATACCGCGCGAAGCTGCGAACCGACGGGTGTTCGAAGAAGAGCGCCGGGCTGATCGCGAGACCGTAACGGTCGTTCACGCTGCTGGCGAAGGCCGTCAGCTCGATCGAGTCGAACCCCAGGTCGCCAAGCTGCGTGTCGGGGTCGACGTCCGAGGGTTTCAGCTTCAATTGCCGGGAGATGCTCTCGACGAGCGCGCTCTGGACCTTGTTCACGAGCTCGCCGTCGTCGGCGCTCGCCTGCGCCGGCGCAGGCGGCGCGTCGCCGGCGGTCCGGCGCTTCCGTTCGAAGAGCTCCGCGAGCTTCTCGTGCACACCCGCGAGGACGACGACCTGCGACTCGCCGCTTCGCCACGCGCGATACAGCGCCTCGATGCCAGCGTCCGTGGACAGGACGTCGAAGCCCCGCTCGCGCATGCGATCCCGCGTCGCTTCGTCGGCGCGCATCCCCCCCTCGCCCCAGAGCGGCCAGTCGATGGCCAGCGTCCTGCCGCGGCGCGCGCCGGCCCTCACCCGCTCGTTCCGACGCTCCGCGAACCGATCCATGAACGCGTTCGCCAACGCGTAATCGCTCTGGCCCAGGTTACCGAAGACGCCTGACACCGACGCGAACAGGATGAAGAAGTCGAGCGGGAGGTCCCGCGTCGCGCGATCGAGGTGGACCGCGCCCCGGACCTTCGGATCCAGCACCGCGCGGAGGGCCTCGTGGGTCTTGTGGATGACGAAGCCGTCCCGGAGCACGCCCGCGCTGTGGACGATGCCGCTGAGGCGCCCGTGGCGGCGCACGATGTCGCGCACGCTCGCCTCGACCGCCGCCGCGTCGGCCACGTCGAGCACGCGATACTCCACCTTCGCGCCGTGGCCGAGCGCCGGCGCTACCTCGCCGCGGCGCGAGCGGCCCGCGAGCACGAGGGTCGCGTCCTTCACCTTCCGGGCGATCTCTCGCGCGATGATCAACCCGAGGCCGCCCGCTCCGCCCGTGATCAGGTAGACACCGCCGTCCCGCCACGGCGCCTCGCCGGCGAAGCCCGCGCTCACCTCTTCGAGGGTCGTCACCTCACGGCCCTCCGAGACGTAACGAATCTCCGTATCGTCCTGCGCCGCGACGCGCGCGTTCTCGTCGAGCGCGGTCGATAGCTCCCGGAGGCCCGCGGTCGCCGGAAGGCCGATGACCTGACCCACGAGCTTCGGATTCTCCTGACGCACGCTCTTGAAGAGACCGCTCGCGGCCGCCAGCGCCTGCGACGAGTCCGCGTCGGCGTTCAGGACGAGCTGGACGAGGATGTGCCTGCTCGAGCTCGCCCGGAGCAGCGACTGGATGCGCCCGAGCAGCTCCTCGCCGGCGGACACGACGCGCTCTTCCAGCGGCGTCTCCGGTCCCGCGTCCCCGAGGCCGATCGACCAGTTCACGGACGGCGAAAGCTCCCGGAGCCGCGGGACGTGGGCCTCGTACGTGGGGTCGACGTAGACCCAGCGCTCCGCGTCGATCGGCTGCGCCTCGGGGCCGTCCGCCCGGAGGGGCTCGGGCTGCCAGGCCCGCGTGAGCAGCAGCGTTCCTCGGCCTCGCCCCGCTCCGCCTTCCGATCGGACGTCGGGCTCCAGCGCTCGGGCGGCGAGCCCGGTGAGGCGCACGCACACACGCCCGGTTTGGTCGCCGATCTCGATGTTCCAGCGGTGGGCCCCGCCGGTCCCGCCACCCTCTCCCGCTGCGGGTCGCGCCAGCACCCACGCCCGGCTCGGGCTGCGATCCACGAGCTCGAACGTCTCGAGCGCGAACGGGACCGCCGGGCGGGAGGCGGCGCGAGGGTCACCGGCGTCGGTTAGCCCGAGCGCGACGAGCGACTGCAGCGCGCTGTCGAGCACGCTCGGGTGAAGCACGTACTGTCGCTCCGTCGCGCGGACGCAATCGGGCAGCTCTACCTGCGCCAGCACGAAGCGCTGTCCGTCGGCGTCGACGCCCACGTCGACGCTGGAGAGCCCGCGGTGCGCGGGGCCGTAGTCGAGGCCCATCGCGCGGAACGACTCGTAGCACAGGCCGACGTCGACGGACCGCTCACAGCGGGATCGATACGCCTGGAGATCGATGCGGTGCTCCGCGAACGCTCCATCGAGCACGACATTCCCCTTCGCGAGCACGGCGCCATGCTCCGCGTCCGCGGCGCCGATCTCGAACTCGATATCCCCGTCCGGCTCCGCGCGGAGCCGGACGTGGATCTCCTGCGGTCGCTCCACGACGGCCGGCCGCATCCAGACGACGTTCCGCAGCGACAGACGCCCCTCTGCTCCGTCGCCCGACTCGAGGCACGCGCGAGCCGCCGCCCGCGCCATCTCGAGGTAGCAGACGCCGGGCAGCACCTTCTTTCCCTGGACCACGTGGTCGCTCAGGAAGAACTCGTCCCCGCGGAGCGTGGACGAGAAACGCAGGCCGTCGAAGCTCGACGTGTTCCGCTGGACGAGCGGGTGCAACGCGCTCGCGACCGACGAGCGCGCCGAGGGCAACTCGGCCCAGTACCGATCCCTCGCGAACGGATAGCCCGGAAGCGAGACGCGCCGCGGGGGAACGCCGTCTGCGTAGAGCTGGCTCCAGTCGACGAGCATGCCCTTCACCCACAGCTCGACGACCTTCCCGTACTGCCGCTTCTGGAGCCACGTTCCCGTGAGGCCGGCGGCGTCCTCCGCGTTCAGGCCGGATGCCTCCCCTCCCGACTTCACCTCACCGCGGTAGCACTCCTCGATCGCGCCGGTCTCGAGCTTGCCGTCGAGGTACGCCGTGAGCTTCTCGCGAAGCGCCGCGATCGTCGCCGCCGTGAGCGCCAGGCGCTCTCGCATCGCCTCGCGGCCGATCTGCAGCGTGTAGGCGATGTCGATCAGGTCGACGTCCGCGCACTGGCGACGCGCGACGTGAGCGAGCAGCTGCCGCGCGCGCTCCCGCAGCGCCGCGTCGGTCCTCGCCGAGAGCACGACGAGCGCCGGGCGTTCGGGCGTGGGCGCCGTCGCCGGCTGGGCGCGCTCCTCGGCGGCGTACTCCTCGAGGATGACGTGAGCGTTCGAGCCGCCCGCTCCGAACGAGGAGATGCCCGCGACGCGCGGGTATTCGCGCGAGCTTCCCTCGCGCTCGATGACCGGACGCCGCCACGGTTCGAGGCTCCGCTGCACCTTGAAGGGCGTGCGGCCGAAATCGATGTGCGGGTTGAGGACCTCGGCATGCAGGCTCGGGACCAGCACCTGCTCCTGCATCTGGAGGAGCACCTTGGTCACACCTGCGATGCCGGCTGCGCTCTCCAGATGCCCGATGTTCGATTTCGCGGAGCCGATCGCGCAAAACTGGCGATCCTGCGTGAAGCCCGAGAACGCCTGCGCGAGCCCGGCGATCTCGATGGGGTCGCCGAGGCTCGTCCCCGTCCCGTGCGCCTCGATGTAGCTGACGGTCCGCGGATCGACGCGCGACGCGCGCAGCGCGTTCGCGATGACCTGGGCCTGCGCCGCCGGGTTCGGCACGGTGTAGCCGTTCGTCTTGCCGCCGTGATTGACGCTCGTTCCCTTGATGACGCCGTAGACGTGGTCGCCGTCGGCGACGGCGCGGTCGAGCGGCTTGAGCAGCACGGCGCCGACCCCCTCGCCGGGCACGTAGCCGTCGCCGCCCTGACCGAAGCTCTCGCAGCGCCCCATGCTCGACGCGAACTGCCCCTGCGCGAGGTGGAGGTACTTGTTCGGGTGAATCGAGACGTTGACGCCGCCCGCGATGGCCAGCTCGCAGGCGCCGCGCTTGAGGCTCTCGCACGCCAGGTGGATCGCCGTCAGCGAGCTCGAACACATCGTGTCCACAGCCATGCTCGGACCGTGGAAGTTGCAGAAGTACGAGACGCGATTCGCGATCGACGCAGGGCTCCCCCCGAGGGCCAGCGGCTGCCCCAGGGCCTGCGACTGCGCACCATAGAGCTGGTACTCTTCGTACATCACCCCGACGAAGACGCCGACGTTGCCGTCGAGGCCCGAGGCTCGATAGCTCCTGAGCGCGTCGCGCGTGTAGCCCGCGTCTTCGAGCGTCTGAACCACGCATTGCAGGAACAATCGCTCCTGCGGGTCCATGAGCTCCGCTTCCTTCGGGGAGATGTTGAAGAAGATCGGGTCGAACTCGTCGACGCCGTCGATGAATCCTCCCCATTTGCTGTAGCTCTTGCCCGGCTTGCCCTTTTCAGGGTCGAAATAGAGCCCGTGGTCCCAGCGCTCCGGCGGGATCTCGACGATGCAGTCCTTGCCGGCGCGCAGGTTCTCCCAGTACGCCGCCACGTCCGGCGCTTGTGGATACCGGCCGCTCATGCCGATGACGGCGATGTCCATCGGGTCCACGGGCGCCCCCGGGGCGCGCTGCGCCGACGGCCTCGCGGCCCACGAGCGGCCACGGCGGCGCTTGTCGTCCGCGCGCGCAGCGGGCGTGGCCGACGCGTCTGGCTGCATGGACGCGCGCGGCGTCGGCGCCGTCGGCGTCAGCTGCAGCACCAGCGTGTCACGATGGTTCTCGATGAAGTACTGCGCGAGCGCGTCGATGCTCTGGTACTCGAACATCAGCGTCTTCGGCAGCGCGCCGAACGCCGTCTCGAGCTGATTCACCAGCTTCAGCGCCAGGACGGAGTCGATCCCGTACTTCTCGAGCGCGGCGCCGGTCTCGATGCGATCCGGCGGCAGCTTCAGCGTCGACGCGAGCAGGCGCTTCAGGTGGTGAGCCGTCTTCTGCGAGAGCTCGCTGCGATCCAGCTCCACGGGGGCGGCGACACGCTCCGTCGGGACCACTTCGACCCTCGCCCCCGGAGCGACGTCGGCCTCGGAGGCTCGCGCTGTGAACCCGCTCAGCCGGACGCTCACGCGCCCGGTCGGGTCGCAAACGTCGATGTCGAGCTTCTGGAGGGTGCCGGACCCGGCGCGCGGCCGCACGATCACCGCCGCGACCGCCGGGCTCCGCTCCCGGACGTCCAGGCCCTCCAGCGCGAACGGCAACGCCGGGCGCGCCGCTCCGTCGATCCGCGACAGGCCGAGGGAGGCCTGCAGCGCGCCGTCCATCACGCTCGGATGCAGATGGTACTGCTCCGCCGTCGCCGCGACGCAGGCCGGCACGCTCACCTCGGCGAGGACGAACGCGCGCCCGTCGACGTCCGTGCCGACGTGCACCGCAGACAGCGCGCGGTGCGCCGGTCCGTAGGCGATGCCGATCGCGCTCAGGGCCTCGTACGCTCGCGCGACGTCGATCGAGCGATCGCACCTGGACCGCAAACCAGGGAGATCCGCCGTCGATTCCTCGCGCGCGCTCGGATCGATCAGCACGGCGCGGCCCTGCGCGTGCACGACCTCCTCGTCCTCAGCGTCCTCGCGAAGCGTGTAAACGTCGAACTCGATCGCGCCGTCCTTCTGGGCGGATAGACCGATGTGCACCTCGCGAGCGTCATCGATGACGAGCGGCTTCAGCCACACGACGTCGCGCAGCACGACGTCCGGCCGTCGCTCAGGCGCGCGACCCAGAGACGCGAGCACGGCCGCTCGTGCCATCTCGAGGTAGCAGACGCCCGGCAGCACCTTGCTGCCCCGGATGACATGATCGCTCAGGAAGAACGCGTCTCCGCTCAGCGTCGACGAGAAGCGCTGCTCCTCGAGGCTCGACGTGTTTCGCTGCGCGAGCGGGTGGAGCACCGGCTCTGTCGCCTGGAGCGACTCGGCCACGTCCACCCAGTATCGCTCGCGCGCGAACGGATATGTCGGCAGGCTGATCCGCCGGGGCCTCGGGCCGTGACCGCTCGCGTAGAGGCGAGCCCAGTCGAAGGACAACCCCTTCGTCCAGAGCTCCAGCAGCTTCTCGTGCTTGCCCTTCGCGACCCAGGCGTTGATCAGCTGAGCCATGTCCTCGTCGACGTCGAGGACGGCGAGGGCCTCCTGGTTCTTCTTCGACTCGCCGCGATAGAGCCGATCGAGATCTGCCGTGCCCGCCGGGGCGTCGAGGTAACCGGCGAGCCTGTCGCGGACATCGTCGATCGTGACGGCCGTGAGCGCCAGCCGGTGCTCCATCGCCTCGCGCCCCACCTGGAGCGTGTACGCGATGTCCGGCAGGTCGGCTTCCGTGGCGCCAGCGGTCGAGAGCTCGTCGAGAAGCTGGCGCGCCTGCGCCCGCAGGCGGTCCTCGTCCTTGGCCGAGAGCACGATGAGCGCCGGCTGCTCTTGCGTGGGCGGACGCGGCGCCTCCCGCGCGGGCTCGACGTACTGTTCGAGGACCACGTGCGCGTTCGCTCCGCCGACTCCGAAGCTGCTCACACCGGCGCGACGCGGCGCCACCCGGCCCTGCGCGTCCCGTATCTCGGGCCAGTCGCGCGTCTCCTTCACGAGATAGAACGGGCTGCCCGCGAGCTGCAGGTACGGATTCGGCTCCTTTAGATGGACGTTGCCCGGGATCTTGCCGTGCCGGAGCATCATCAGCACCTTCACGACCCCGGCGATGCCCGCGGCCGCTTCGAGGTGACCGATGTTCGTCTTCAGCGAGCCGAGCCCGCAGTGCGCCTCGGCGGGAGCGGGGATCCCCTGCGCCGCATAGAGGTGGGCGAACGCGCCCTTGAGCCCGTTGAGCTCCACGGGATCGCCGAGCACCGTGCCCGTGCCGTGCGCCTCGATGTACCCCACGGTCCGGGCATCGATGCCCGCGTCCTCGTACGCCGCGACGAGGAGATCCTGCTGCGCGAGCGGGTTGGGTGCCGTCGGCGAGGTCGCCTTGCCGCCGTGGTTCTCCGCGGTGCCGCGGACGAGTCCGTAGATGTGATCGCCGTCCGCCACCGCTCGGCCGAGCGGCTTCAGGAGGAGCGCGGCGACGCCTTCGCCCCGACCGTAGCCGTCGGCGCCGCGGTCGAAGGTCTTGCAGCGCCCGTCCTCGCTGAGCATCCCCATCTGGCCGGCGCCGATCGTGACGTCCGGGCTGGCGAGGACGTTCACCCCGCCGACGATCGCCGCCTCGCACTCTCCCGATCGCAAGCAGCCGACCGCCCGGTGGATGGCGACGAGCGAGCTCGAGCACGCCGTGTCGATCGGCTCGCTCGGACCGCGCAAGTTCAGGAGATACGAGACGCGGTTCGCCACCATGAAGTGGAAGAGACCCATGATGACGCCGAGGCCGCGAAACGGCTGGACCAGGTCCTTGTAGTCCTGCGTCGAGACGCCGATGAACACGCCGGTCTTGCTGCCTGCCAGGCTGCTCGGGCGGTACCCCGCGTCCTCGATGCAGGCCCACGCGCACTCGATGAAGAGCCTGAGCTGCGGATCCATCCCCTGCGCCTCGAGGGGCGAGATCCCGAAGAACAGAGGATCGAAGCGGTCGACGTCCTCCATGAAGCCGGCGAACTTCACGCGCGTCTTGTGCGGATCGGACTTCGGATCGCCGTAATACTTCCGCCAGTCCCAGCGCTCGATGGGCACCTCGCGGATGAGATCGCGGTTGGCGAGGACGTTCTCCCAGAGCTCGCGCACGCTCGCCGACCCGGGGAATCGCCCGTTCACGCCGACGATCGCGATCGGCTCGTCGTGGGCTCCCTTCCGCGCCGCGACCGGCGGGCTGCGCCGCGGCGCGACCGGCGCTTGCGTGGCGACGCGCTCTGCCGGCGCGGCAGCCGCCACCGGCCTCGGGGCCTCCTTGCCCCGGCTCGCCGCGTCCCACTTCGCGCGCAGGCGAGGCTCGTGGCGCTTGACGAGGTGCTCGCCGAGGGCGGAGAGCGTCGGGCACTCGAAGAACACCGTCGGCATCAGCTCGAGCCCGTAACCCTTGTTCAACGCCTTCGTGAACTCCGCGAACGCCATCGAATCGAAGCCGTAGCGCGCGAGCTCTGCGCGCGGATCGATCAGGCGCGCCTCGAGCTTGATGACGCCGGACGCGATCCGGGTCAGCTCCTGAATCGCTCGCTCGAGCAAGGGCTGCTCGGACGGGGCGACGGGCGCCGCGGCCGTCGCCGGGGTGGCGACCGGCGCCGCTGGCCTCTCGGGCGCAGCGACCGCGGCGGGAACCGCCATGAGGCCTCGGAAGGCCATCAGGCAATCGCCGCTCGCGTCGACCAGGTCGACATCGTAACGACCGAACCTGGCGGGCAGCCCGTCCTCCGCTGCCCGGCGCGCCACCACGTACGCACCGCGCCGGGGGTCCGAGTAGATCCAGAGAGCCTCAAGGGTATACGGGAAGCGCCACTCTCGCTCGCCGTCCTGGATCAACGACAGGAAGATCGCGGGCACCAGAACCGAATTGCCCAGGTTCGGGTCAAGGAGGAACGCCTCGTCGCCCGGAGCGCTCGGCGCCTGAAGCGACGCCAGGGCTTCGTGATCGGAGTGGACCAGGGAGGTGATCCACAGCTTGTCGTACGAAGCCGGCATCCCCATGGCTTCGTTACGTGTCCGCGCGTCCACCTCGGTCGTGCACCGCGAACGCACGGCCTCGATGTCGAGCGCCGGCGGCCTCGCGGACTGCGCGTGGGACCCGTCGAGGACCAGCAGCCCACGCGCATGCACGCCTCCAGAGGAGCTCACCTCGTAGGCTCGGCCGCTCTCCGTGTCCGAGAGGACGACGCGCAGCTCGCAGTCGCGATCGCGGATCACGAGCGGCGAGATCCAGACCGCGTTGCGGATCCCTGCGATCCTGGTGTCCGCGGCCTCGCCCGCCGCGCGCGCCATCTCCAGGTACGCGACCGCCGGAAACAGCTGCTCGTGGTCTTTCAGGAAGGGCTCCGTGCCGTTGAAGACGGCGGCGAACGCGCGCTGGCCCTCCGCGTCGGCGACCTCGCGATGCACGAGCGGATGCCGCTGACGCACCTCTCCCATCCAGTAGCGACGTCGCTTGAACGGATACGTCGGCAGACGGACGATGCTCACCGCGCTCGGGTCGTGCAGGTCTTCAAGCGGGACGTCCACGCCGGACACCCACAGCCGGCCGAGCTCGTCGAGCTCGCGCTCCTCGATCAGCTTCCGGATGCGCGCCTGCTCCTCCGGACCGAGCGACGGGCTCTCGCCTGCCGGGGCCGGCGGGACGCTCACGCCGGAGGACTCCGCGATCTCGGACAGCCTCGCACGAAGCTCGGCCAGGGTCCGCGCGACGAACGCGAGACGGACCGGCAGGCGCTCCCGCCGCTGCAACGAGTAGGCGATGTCGGCGAGCCGCCCGCCCTCCGGAGCCGCCGTGTGCTCGAAGAGCCGCCGCGCGACGAGGCGCAGCTGCTCCGCGTCCATCGCCGACAGCACAACGAGCTGCGGCTCGACCGTCGCCGAGGGCGCCGGCTCGGCGGGCGGCGTGAACTCTTCGATGACGAGGCTCACGTACGAGCCACCCGCGCCGAACGAGTCGATCAGCGCACGACGGGGGGCCTCCCGCTCGCGCCCGTCGATCGTCACCACCGGCCGTTTCCACTCCTGCACCTCGCGCAGCAAGTAAAACGGGCTCTTCTCGAAGCGCAGGTTCGGATTCGGCGCCTCGACGGCCAGGGGCGGGATCAACGTGCGGTGCCTCATCTGCAGCAGCACCTTCGTGAGCTGCGAGATACCCGAAGCTGCCTCCGCGTGGCCGATGTGCGACTTCACCGAGCCGACCGCGCACGCGCGCGGCCCCGCCGTGAGCTTCGCGAACGCCTTGTTCAGGGCGGTCAGCTCCACGGCGTCCGCGAGGACGAACCCGGTCGCTGCAGCCTCGACCCAAGACACGGTCTCTGGCTCGACTCCGGCCTTCTGCAGAGCCCGCTCGATCACCACGGCCTGCGCGTTCGGATCCGGCACCGCGTACCCGCTCGATCGGCCGCTATGGTTCGTGCACGTGCCCTTGATGACGGCCCAGATCGTGTCACGGTCCCGGATCGCGGCGTCGAGCGGCTTCAGCAGCACCGCGCCGACGGCCTCCGCAGGGAGGTAGCCGTCGCCCGCTGCGAAGCTCCGGCTGCCGGGCTGACTGCCGATCATCTGTGCCTGGCTGAGGGAGACGTACCGGTCCGGATGGATCAGCAGATTCACGCCGCCGGCGATCGCCATGCGGCAATCCCCCTCCAGCAGATCGCGGCAGGCCATGTGAATCGCCATCGCCGACGACGAGCACATGGTGTCCACCGCGATGCTCGGCCCCTTCAGATCGAAGAAGTTCGACACCCGGTTCGCGATGTCGCCGGCCGATGCGAGCGCGGCGAGCGCCTGCGCCGACGGATCGCCGCCGAAGCCGCGGTACTGCTGAGACATCGACCCGACGTAGAGACCCACGTTGCCGTCGAAACGCGCCTCTAGCGCTGGCCGGCCATAGCCGGCGGTCTCGAGCAGCTCCCAGACGGTCTCGAGAAAGAGGCGGATCTGCGGATCCATCGCCTCCGCGTTGCGCGGCGAGATGTTGAAGAACAGCGGGTCGAATTCGTCGACCCCTTCGATGAAGCCGCCCCACTTGCCGTAGCTCTTGCCGGGCTTGCCCTTCTCGGCGTCGAAATAGCGACGATGATCCCATCGCGCCGCCGGGACCTCGGTGATGCAGTCGCGGCCTGACGCGAGGTTCTGCCAGAGCCGATCGATGTCCTGCGCGTGAGGATACCGCCCTGCGACGCCGATGATGGCGACGCCCGCCGCCTCGCCCTTCGCACCCTGCGTGGGGCGGCTTCCCGCGCCGTACCGCGAGACGATCTCCTTCTCGAACGAGGCGTTCACCAGGGCGCCGAGATCCGAGACCTCCTTGATCGACGCGTTGACGACCGAGACGACGACGTCGCCGGCCTCGCTGACGATCGTGGCGTCAAACGACGTGTAGTCGGGTCGGTGGATCCGGCGGCGGTGGACGATGTAGAAGCGCGCCGGCGTCCGCCGATGCACCACGATCTTCTCGATCGCGAGAGGAACGGCGATCCGCCGCGGCCGCGCTTCCTCCGACGCGTCGCCGCCGTGGACGTTGTAGCAGGCGCAGAGCGCCAGCGGGTCCAGAGCGTACGTCGACCGCCCGCCCTTCTGCGCGTTCGCCCCCAGGTCCACGCGAAGGATCTGCGTGGACTCGTCGACGACCCACACCGCGTCGGCCGTCCTCAGCAACGGTCCCAGCGTGAAATCCGGCGTTCGGCGATAGATGCCGTCGAGCTCCGCTTCGGTCAGGCGCCTTCCGCTCCCGAGCAACGCATCCACGTCGACGCGCTCGGCGATCGCCGCCGCCGGTCCGATCGCGTCGCCAGCGCAGCAGATCTTCGACGGCTCCCCTGTCCCGGTGGCGTACTTCACTTCGAACGACGTGCCCTGCTCCCCCTGCGAGAAGGCGACGGCGAGCGCGACGCTCTCGTCGTCCTCGAGCGTGATCGGACCGCCTCGAAAGCGGACGTTCCGGAGCTCCACGGGGAGCGCGCCGCGGGACTCACCCAGGAACGACTCCACCGCCAGACATGGATGGGTGATGCCCATCAGCGCCGGCGCGTCGAAGACGCGGTGGTCCTGCAGATACGGCTCGGCGCCTTCAAACACGTACTTCCCGGGAGCCGGGTTGGCCGGCTCCGACCCGGGCTCGAAGTGGCCGAGCGCTGCCAGGTGCGCGGCGAGCTCCGCGATCGTGACGTACTCGAAGAGCAACGTCGGCGAGAGCGACGCACCGACCTTCTTCTCGATGGAGTGCGCCAGCATGAGCAGCTCGGAAGACGAGAGTCCGAGCTCGTGGAACCGCGTAGCGCGGCCGATCTCCTCCGCGGGCCGGCGCAGCCTCTCGGCGATGAGCTCCCGGAGGAACGCCTCGATCGTCGGCCGGGCGTCGGTCGCGACGTGGGCTATCGCGGGCGCGGCCGCTCCATTCGCCTTCGAGGCGGGTCTCGCGGGAGCCGCGTGCACGACCAGGGCGCCGGACGCCCGGCGCGGGTCGACCGACGAAGGGTCGCGGACCTCCTTGTTGGTCACGTTCCTGAGCTCCGCGATCTTGCGCCCTGACTCGTCGAAGAGCTCCAGCGTGCACTGCCGGAGCTCCTGCACATCTCGCATCGAGGTCCGCAGGATGCGCGCGACGCATCGGCTCTGGATGAGCTGCTGGGCGCGGAACGACTCGTAGAACAGCGGCAACGCCAGCGGGCGCCCGTGGCCCCCCTCGAACCAAGCCAGCATCGCCAGGCCGCCGCAGACGGCGCTGCCGTCGAGGAGCGCCGGGTGGAACATGACGTGCTCCGCGCTCGCGCGCGCAGCGTCGCTCAGCCCGCATTCAACGTGGATCGCCTCGTCCGTCCGAAACAGCCGTCCCTGCGCCTGCATGAACGCGCCGTGCACGAGCGCTTGATCGCGGTACCGCGCGTAGAGCTCGTCCAGCGTGAGCGTCTCGACCGCCGAGCGCCGGATCGAGGCCAGGTCGATCCCGCCCTCGAGCTCGCACGGATCGACCCGGTGCATCTCCGCCGTCAGATAGCGCGTCTTCGTCCCGCCGCTCGACGAGGCGCCCTCGATCTCTATCCGCCACTCTCCGCGCCGACGCTCGGCGGAGCGGATGGTCAGCAGCACGCTCTCGCTTCTCGAGACGACGAGCGGCCGGAAGATCGCCACGTTCCGCAGCTCGAGCGAGCGGAAGTCGTGACCCTGCTTCCGGAAGACCGTGAAGATCAGATCGATGTACGCGAGCCCCGGCAGCAGGTGCACGTCGAGGACTCGGTGATCTCGGACGACGGGATTGTCGATCGTGAGGCTCAGCGTCTCTTCCATGACGAACTCTTCCGGATTCGCGCGACGTAGGGTGCGCGTCATTCGCCTTCCGCAGCGGTCGAGTGATGCGCGTCCGAGCTCACCAGCGGTCCCCAGATACTCTGCACCGCCGTCGATACCGGCACCGCTCGCTCCGGGCCCGACCTCGGCGGGCGGCAGTCGACTTTTCGGAGCGTCGGCGGCGCGATGGGCGTCCGCGCGGGGCTCACGTGGCCGTCGCGCCATGCCTCCACGACGACGTGCGCATTCGTCCCCCCATCGGCGAAGCAGTTGATCCCGATCACCTCCGGCGCGTCGCCGGGCGCGCTCAGCGCGCGAGAGAAACGGAACGGCGACGATGCCAGGTCGTAGTGACGCATCGGCTCTCGAGCCGACAGGAATGGCACGCGCTGGCGGTGATGCAGCATGAGCACGCCCTTGATGAAGCTGGCGATCCCCTCGGCACAGAGCGGATGGCCGATGTTCGGCTTCATCGAACCGAGCTCGCAGGGAGCCCCGCGTGGAGACCGATACACGGCCTCGATCGCCTTCAGCTCGAGCAGATCGGTCACTTCGCTGCCGGAGCCGTTGACCTCGATGTAACCGACCTGATCGGGCTCCTTGCCGCTCCTCTCGAGCGCGCGCCGCATCACCGCGGTCTGCGACTGCATGTTGGGCGCGGTGGGCCCGGCCGTGCGGCCGTCGTTGTTGACGGCGATCCCCTTGACCACGCCATAGATTCGATCGCCGTCGCGCAATGCCTGCTCGACCGTCTTGAGCCAGACCATCCCCGCGCCCTCCCCGAGCACGGTGCCCTGCGCGCGTCCGTCGAACAGATGCATCGCCGCCTCGCGGTTCAGGATCCCGCGCTGCTCGAAGAGCTTCAGCGCGTCGTCTCCGCTGAGCAGGCTCACGCCGCCCACCAGGGCCGACTCGATCTCGCCGCTGTGGAGCGACTGGATGGCCATGTTCATGGCCACCAGCGCCGACGAGCACGCCGTATCGATGACCACGCTCGGGCCGCGCAGATCGAAGAAGCGTGAGATGTTCGCGGCCAGGTAGTTCGGCCCGACCGCCATGATCGGGTTCTGCGCGGCCTTCAGCGCGTGCGGCTCCGCGACGATCTGCCCGCGGGCGCCGAGGTACACGCCGATCGAGCTGCCCTTGACTTCGGGCAGCGTGTATCCGCCGTGGTAGAAGAGCGCCAGGCTCTCCTCGAGCGCCAGCAGCGCCTGCGGATCCATCGCGCGTGCGTCCGCATGGGAGACGAGGAAGAACGCCGGATCGAAGTGCGACGCGTCGTCGAGGACCGCGGCGTGATAGTGGCTCGCGCGGCCCCAGCGCTGTGGCGGCACGCGCCCGATGACGGAGCGGCCCTCGGCGAGCAGTCGCCAGTATTCATCGAGCGTCTTCGCACCGGCGAACCGACATGACAAACCGACGACGGCGACGTCTTCGGGGCCGCCGCGCGCGCGGTGCACGGTCGACGGCCGCTCCACCGGAGCGGAGGACGCCGCCGGAATGGCGGCCGGAGAGGAGGACGCCTCCGGCGTAATGGCCTCTGCGGGCTCCGCCGCCTTCACCTCCGGCGAGAACACGTCCCCATAGCGCGTCACGAGCCACTCCGAGAACAGTCTGATCGTCGGGTACTCGAACAAGATCGAGGGATCGAGCGGCGCCCCGACGCGGTCAGCGATCGGGCGGAGGAGCTGGACCAGCAGGATCGAGTCGACGCCGTAGTCCGGCAGCGGAGCGTCTATCTCGATCTTCGACGCATCGATCTTGAGCTCGCGCGCCACGAGCTCGACCAGCTGCGCCTGCAGGGCGTCGAGCGACTCGCGAGCCGCCGCTCGCGGCTGCGGGGGCGCGTCGGCGCGCTTCGTGTCCGTCGCGCGCTCTCTCGAGCGGGGCTGGAGCAGCGTGCCGGGCTGCCAGCGAGCCGGATCCACGACCGCGGGCATGACCACCGCGCCGTACCGGCGCGAAAGCACCCGATCCAGCAGACGCAGGCCCTCCGCGTCGTCATGGGCGAGGAATCCCGACTCGCGGTAGACGATGCTGCGGTTCTCGCCCATCCCCGACTCGCTCCAGCTCGGCCACTGGACGCTGGTGATCGGGAGAGCGCCGCCACGGGCGTGCGCGACGTAATCCATGTACGCGTTGGCCATCGCGTAATCGCAGTGGCCGACCGCGAGGCTCGGGATCGCCGCCGACACCGACGAGAACAGCAAGAAGAACTGCAGCGGCTCACCCGCGAAGCAGCTCACCAGATGGTCGAGCCCGAGCACCTTCGGCGCCGCGACCGCGCCGATGCCGGTCGTTGTCTTGCGGATCAGCGGCAGCTGCTCGGCGTCCACGGTCCCCGCGCTGTGCAGGACGCCGCCGATGCGTCCGAGCGTCTCCTTCACGCTCTCGATGCTCCTGCGCAGGGCCGCTTCGTCCGTCAGGGACACGGACAGGGCCCGAACCTCCGCGCCTTCCGACTCGAGCGCGAGGAGCCCGCGGATCTTGCGCCCGAGCGGCGAGCCTTGGCGCGCGGCGTCCTGCCACCGCTCGCGGGGCGGGAGCTCGTCTCGGCCGGTCAGGACCAGCCGCTTCACCCCGTGATGGCGCACGAGGTGACGCGCGCAGACGTAGCCGATACCGCGCGTTCCGCCGGTCACCCACAGCACGCGGTCGCTCGGGAAGGCCTGCGCAGGGACCGACGGCGGCCCCTCCGCCGCTCGAACCTCCTGGAGCACCGCGCGATACCGCCGATCCGCGCGATGGCAGACCTCGATCTCCGCGGTCGGTCCGCCCCACTCGGCCGCGATCCGCTCGACGACCTTTGCATCGTCGCACGCCGCCTCGACGTCGACGTGGCGCGAGACGATGCGCGAGTACTCGCTCGAGAGCATCCGATAGAGCCCCACGCGGTCGGCACCGGCGAGGTTGATCGCGGAGCTCTCGCAGGACTCGAGCCCTCGCGTCACGCACAGCGCCACCCGCCCTTCTTGCGGACCGTGCTCGACCCAGCGCTGCAGGAGCCGCATCCACGCGAGGTCGTGCAGGACGGTCGAGCCGCAGCCCACCAGGTCGATCCATCCGTCGCAGGAGCCCCAGCCGACGTCGACGGACTCCGGCGGCGCGTCGTCCAGGACCACGACGTGGCTCGCGCCGAGCCGCGCCGGCAGCCGCTCGGCCAGCGCGCGCGTCTCCTGCCGGCAAACGATGACCACCCGCTTCGGCGCGCGCGGAGCCCAGGTGACCGGGCTGAGCTCCCAGGCTTTCGTCAGGACTCGCTCGACGCGACCGACGTCCTTCGCCTCGCGTGCCGCCTCCGGTGCCAGGGTCGCCCCGTCTCGGACCGGCTCGGTTCGGGACGACGCCGGCGCCCAGTACCGCTCCTTCGCGAAGGCGTAGGTCGGCAGCCCGATTCGCCGCGGAGGGGTCGGGCCGTGGAGCTCGGGCCAGTCGATGTCGGTGCCCTGGACCCAGAGCTCCGCCAGCTTGCTCAGCTTGTGCTTCCGCACCCACGTCTGGAGGAGCGCGCGGGCGTCGTCGTCGTCCCCGAGGCGCGCGACGCCGTCCTTCGTCTTCTGTCCGGCGTAGACGCCGCGCGGCGACCGCCCGTCCAGATGCGCCTGCAGCTTGCTCGCGAGATCGTCCGTCGAGTCGACGACGAGCGCCAGCCGATGATCCATCGCCTCGCGGCCGACCTGCGTCGTGTACGCCAGATCGGCGAGGTGAACGTCGGCATGCCGCGCGACGAACGCTCTCAGACGGCGGACGTTCTCGCGCAGCTGCTCCGCGGTCTTCGCCGAGCAGAGGACGATCGCCGGTCGCCCCGCGTCGGCGGTGCGCGCTGCGGCGGCGGGGACGTACTCCTCGATGACCACATGAGCGTTCGTGCCGCTGAACCCGAACGAGCTCACGGCTGCACGTCGCGGCCGCGCGCCGTCGCGCTTCCAGGGGCGGCGCTCCGTGTTCACGTAGAACGGCGATCGCGCGAAATCGAAGTGCTCGTTCGGCGTCCGGTAGTTCAGCGTGGGCGCGAGCTCCTCGTGCTGCATGCAGAGCAGCACCTTCTGCACGCTCGCGACGCCGGCCGCGGCGACGGTGTGTCCGATGTTGCTCTTCACCGAGCCGAGCGCGCAGAAGCTCTTCTTGTCCGTCCGCTCCCGGAACACGGTCGAGAGCGCGTCGAGCTCGATCGGATCGCCGAGCTTCGTGCCCGTCCCGTGCATCTCGACGTAGCTGATCGTCTCGGGGTCGATTCCGTACCGCGAGTAGACGTCGCGCTCCAGGTCCATCTGGCTCGCCGCGCTCGGCGCCGTGATGCCGTTCGTCTTCCCGTCCTGGTTGATGCCGGAGCCGATGATGACGCCGTGGATCCGGTCGCCGGCCGCCTGCGCGTCGGAGAGGCGCTTGAGCACCAGCGTCCCGACTCCCTCGCCGGGAACGAACCCGTCGGCGTCGTTATCGCAGGTCTTGCAGCGCCCCTGCCGCGACAGCATCCCCGCCGCGCACATCGTGAGGTACGGATCGGGCGTCAGGTACAGCGTCACGCCACCGACGAGCGCCATCTCGATCTCACCGGCTCTCAGCGCCTGACACGCCAGGTGCGTCGCCACGAGCGAGGCCGAGCAGGCCGTGTCGATCGCGATCGCCGGCCCCTTGAGGTTCAGGGAGTAGGCGAGCCGCGCCGCCGCGATCGAAGCGCTGCTCCCCGTCCCGTCCGCCGTCGCGCCGTGCTGCTGAAGCACCGACGGATACTCGCTGCCGATGATTCCCAGGTACACGCCGCAGCGGGCGTTGCTGAGCCGCTTCGGGTCGTATCCCGCGTCCTCGAAGGCCTTGTAGCCCTCCTCGAGAAACAGGCGCTGCTGCGGGTCCATCCGCTCCGCCTCGGCGGGCGAGATGCTGAAGAACAGGGGATCGAAGCAGTCGACGTCATCGAGCCTCCCCAGCCACTTGCAGTAGATCTTGCCGGGTTGCTGAGGCCGCGGATCGAAGTGCACGGCCACGTCCCAGCGCCACGCCGGGACCTCCTCGATGCAGTCCTTGCCGGCGGCGAGATTCGCCCAGTAGTCTTCGAGGCTGCTCGCGTGCGGGTACCGCCCCGACATCCCGACGATGGCGATGGCGCGGTCGTCGACAACCGGGGTTCGTGAGCGGCCGATCTCCGTCGCGCTCGCCGCTCCGCTTCGTGCGGCCACGGCCCGCTCCGCGGTCGGCTCGCCGCGTTCGACGTCGCTCGCCGAAGCCGTCGCTGCGGCGCGAGGCGGCTCTCGCTCCGCCGAACGCCGGTCGCTGCCGTCGACTCCATTGGCTCGAGGAGCAGCCTCGCTCCGGCGCTGCTCCTGCGCGATGAAGCGCGCGAGCGCTTTGATCGTCGGATATTCGTATATCTTCGTCGGTGAAAGCGACAATCCATAACGCGTGTTGATCGCGTCCATCCACTCGACGCCGAGGATCGAGTAGTAGCCCATCTCCGAGAACGGCATGTCTCGATCGAGGTGCGCGGGGTCCACGAACAGAGCCTCCGCGAGCCCCTCGCTGAGCTCCGACTCGAGAGCTTCGACCGCCTCCGCGGAGGCGTCGCCAGGCGCGCGCGCCGCGGCTGCGTCGCGGGGGACCGAGCTCGCCTCGCCGACCGGAGCGACCTCGACGACGGCCGGAGCCGAGCCCACCACGGCCGCCGCTCCGGGCCCGGCGGCGTCGTCGGCCGTCGGGTGCACGAGGGCCCGCGGCGCCTCGACGGGGGCGGGAGCTAAGGCGGCTCGCGCGGGCACCCAGTAGCGCTCTCGCGCGAACGGATACGTGGGCAGCGCCACGCGCTCGGGTCGATACGATCCGAACAGCGCTCCCCAGTCGAGCGAGTAGCCCTGGCAGTACAGATCGCCCAGCGCCATCAGCGCGTCGCGATACGCCTGCGGATCACTCTCCTGCCGCGGCAGTCGTTCGAACAGGTCGCGCGCGACCTGCTTGAACGCCTGCTGTTCGACGAAATCGTGCGAAACCACTCCTCGGACGAGCCCCGGATGCTTGTCGCCCGTGGCGACCTTCTCGAGCATCGTCCTCACGTGCTCTCGATCCGCGCTGACGAAGGCGCAGCGATGCGTGAAGTGCTGCCGGTGCACGAGCAGCCCATGGCTCAACGCCCGGAGCTCACGACGACCGTCCGGAAGAACGTCGATGAGGTCGCGCGCTCGCTGCGCGAGCGCGGTCTTCGTCTTCGCCGACAGCGCGAACAGGAAGGTGTGCGCGGTGGTCGGAGCAGCCGCCTCACGCGCGGGCTCGTCGAGGCTCTCGACGACCATGTGCACGTTCGTGCCGCTGATGCCGAACGCGCTCACCGCGCCGAACCGCGGCCGAGACCCCCTCGGCCACGGCGCGTTCCGGGTATTCACGTAGAACGGGCTCTGCTTCCAGTCGATGTAATCGCTGAGCTGTTCGCAGTGCAGGCTGGCCGGGATCGTCTCGTGCTGGAGCGCCTTGACAAGGCTCACCAGGCTCACCAGGCCCGACGCCGCGAAGGTGTGCCCCAGGTTCGTCTTCGTCGAAGTCAGCGCGCAGAACGGTTCCGTCCGCGGAGCGTCGCGGAACGCGCTCCTGAGCGCCTCGATCTCGACAGGGTCGCCCAGCCGAGTGCCCGTCCCGTGCGTGACGACGTATTCGATGTCGCGGGGCGTGAGACCGGCCCGGCGATAGACGTCTTCGATGAGCTCCCGCTGGGCCTCGCCGTTCGGCGCCGTCGGACCGTTCGTCCTGCCGTCCTGGTTGAGGCCGCTTCCGCGGATCACCGCGTGGATGCGATCGCCGTCCGCTCGGGCCTGCGAGAGGCGCTTGAGCACGATGGCCACGACGGCCTCGCCCGGCACCATGCCGTTCGCGCGCCTGTCGAACGCGTAGCATTTCCCGTCGGGCGACAGCATGCCGGCCTGGCTCATCGTCAGGTAGCTCTGCGGCGTCAGCGTCAGGCTCACGCCCGCCGCAATCGCGATCTCGCATTCGCCCGAACGGACGCTGGCGCAGGCCTGGTGCGCGGCCACGAGCCCGGAAGAGCAAGCGGTGTTGATCGCCATCGCGGGGCCGTGCAGGTTCAAGAAGTACGAAAGGCGCGCCGCCAGGATCCCGTCGTGGTTCGCGGTCGCGTTGTCCTCGGCGCCGCTCTCGGCGAGCAGCTTCGCGTACTCTCCTTGCTCGACCCCGACGAAGACGCCGATCTTCCGGAGGCTCGGCTCCGATGTTCCGCAGCCAGCGTCCTCCAGGGCCCTGTACGACTCCTGGAGGAGCAGCCGCTGGCGGGGATCCATGGACTGCGCTTCGCGCGGGGAGATCTCGAAGAAGGCGGCGTCGAACTCATCGACGCCCGGGATGGCGCCGAGCCACTTGCTGTGAATCCTCCGCGCCTCGTAGTGCCCGCGCCAGTCGAAGCGCTCGGGCGGTATCTCGTGCACCGCTTCTCGCCCGGACACCAGGATTTGCCAGAGCTCCTCGACGTCGCGCGCACCGGGGAACCGGCCGCTCATGCCGATGATCGCGATCGGCTCGAGGGGGTCTCCGCCGACCGGGACGCGCGCGTGCGTGCTGCGCGGCGCAGCCGGATCGCGCGGCTCCGGGGCCTCGTGCGCCTCGCGCACGGCCAGAGGCTCCGGATTCGCCGCCGCGCGTCGAGGCGCGCCTGCGCTCTCCGCGTAGTGTCGATGCATGATCTCCGGGTGCGCGCTGACGAGGTGGGCCGACACCTTCGACAAGGTGCTGTGGCTGAAGAAGATCGCGGGCGTAATCTCGATCCCGTAGCGGTCCGACATCCGCCCGGCGAGCTTCGCCAACCCGATGGAGTCGATCCCGAACTCCGCGAGGTTCTCGTCCGCGTCCAGCCTCTCGCGGGGGAGCTTCAGGAGCTCGGCCACGATCTCCTGCAAGTCCCACGACACGCATTGAGCGACGGAGAGGCCTTGCAGCTCGGGGCGGCGGCCCGCCTCGCCGGCCGGCGGCGGCACGGCGGGCTCCGCGACGACCTCGCGCGCGAGGCCGAGCATCCGCTCCACGCCGCTCTTCTCCCCGAGAACGACGAGCGCGTGGCCCGCTCCGCCGCCGCGGAGCGAGAGCACCTGCTCGAACAGCTCGAGACCCTCCGCGGCACGCAGCGCCCGCTGTCCGGTCGACCTCAGATAGAGCTGCGCGGCGGACTCGTCATCCATCCGCATGCCGCCGTCGGCCCACAACGGCCAGCAGATCGCGAGCCCCTTGTCGGCGACGTACTTCGCGTGCGCGAGCTCGAAGCGACTGCCGACAGCGTAGTCGCAGGCGCCGAAATCGCCCAGGATGGCCGACGACGACGAGAAGTAGCACATGAATTCCAGCGGCAGGTCCCGGCAGGCCTCGGCGAGCACCAGGGTGCCGGCGATCTTCGGCGAGAGCACCGCCTCGACGTCGCCCAACTCTTTCTCGAGCACCGTGCCGTGACTTCGAACGCCGGCCGCGTGGATCACGCCGTGCACGGCGCCGAACCGCTCTCGGGCCCGCTCGAGCGCAGCGCGCATCTGGCGCGCGTCCGCGACGTCCGCCGCGACGTAGATCGCGCTCCCGCCGAGGGCCTCGAGCGCCCGGAGCCTTGCCTCCTTGCTCGCATCGACGGGCGAGCGACCGACGATGACCAGCCGAGCCGCGTGCGCCTTCGCCAGGTGCTCGGCGAACAGGTAGCCCAACCCGCCGAAGCCGCCAGTGATCAGATAGGTGCCGCCCGCGCGGAGCACCGGTGTGGACGCCCCAGATGCCGCGACGCGCTCCAGGCGAAGCAGGTGGCGGCGCTCGCCGCGGTAGAGCGCGCTCTCGACCGGCTCCGCGTGCAGCTCGTCCCACAGTCGGGAGGTCCATCGCGCCGTCGCGCCCCCGTGGCTCCCGCCCTTCTCTTCGTGGATCACGGCGAGTCGCACGTCCGGAAGGACCTGCTTCAGCGACCGCTCGTAACCGATCCACGATTCGAGGTAACACCGCTCCAGCGGCGCTCCGTACTCGGCCGCCAAGAGGACGGTCGTCTTCCGGACGCCCGCCGCGCTGAGCCCCCGGAGCAGCTGGACGATCGCCTGTCGATCCTGGATGCGCACCGGCTCGTCGAGGGCGCGCAGGTCCCACACCGCGTCGATGGGTCCGTGCTGCTCCACGACGCGACGGAACGCGCGAGCGTACGACGCGGCGTCCTCGTCCTCGACGGCCACTCGTGGAGCCGCCGGCGCCGCGCTCGCATCGCGCGCGACGAACACGACGCGCGCGCGCCCGCTCCGCCGCGCCACCGTCGCGGTCAGCTCGGCTTCACGCCGCGCGTCGGACAGCAGGGCGATGACGATGCGCACCTCGGACGTCGCCGGCGCCGTGGCGATCGGGGTCGGCTGCCAGCTCTCGGCGAAGAGCCACCGGTCGGCGACCTCGCCCGCGCTCGCAGGCGTGGGCCCAAGCACGTCCGCTCGAACCGGCGCGCCCCCCTCTGCCCAGTATCGCTCGCGCGCGAAGGGATACGTCGGGAGCGACACGCGCCGCGGCCGCGCCGAGCCGTAAATACCACCCGCGCCGTACAGCTGCGCCCAGTCAAACGACAACCCCTTCACCCAGAGGCTCAGGAGCTTCTCGTACCTACGTTGCTCGACCCACGTTCGAGCCAGGCTCGCCGCGTCCTCGGGGTCGAGGACGGCGAGCGTGTCCCGGTTCGTCTTGACATCGCCCACGTGCAGGTCGTCGCTCTCCGGACTGCACTCCAGATACCGGCGCAGCTTCTGCGCGAGATCGGCAAAGCGCGTCGCCGTGAACGCCAGGCGGTGCTCCATGGCCTCGCGACCCACCTGCAACGTGTAGACGACGTCCGCCAGATCGCCCTCGGCGTACGCGCGCTCCTCGAGGTGCGCGAGCAGGCGTCGCGCGCGCTCTCGCAGTCGGTCTTCGTCCTTCGCCGACAGCACGAACAACGCGGGGAGCTCCGACGTGAACGTGATCGCGGCGGATCTCGCGTCGGTCGAGCGATGTTCCTCGACGACGACGTGCGCGTTCGATCCACCCGCGCCGAACGAGCTGATCCCTGCGATGCGCGGATACTCCCTGCGTGATCCGTCGATCTCGAGGACGGGCCTTTGCCACTCGTTCACGACCTGCTGGACCCGGAACGGCGTGCGCGCGAAATCGATGTGTCGGTTCGGCACCTCGGCGTGCAGGGTCGGCACCAGCGTCCGATGCTGCAGCTGGAGCAGCACCTTCGTGAGGCCGGCGATGCCCGCGGCGCTCTCGAGATGCCCGATATTCGACTTCACCGATCCGATGGCGCAGTACTGCCGGTCCTGCGAAGAGCGCTCGAAAGCCTGGCTCAGGCCGGCGATCTCGATCGGATCACCGAGCTCCGTGCCCGTCCCGTGCGCCTCGACGTAGCTGACCGCACGGGGATCGACTCCGGCCCTTCGCAGCGCCGCCAGGATCACGTCGCGCTGCGCGGCCGGGTTCGGCACCGTGTAGCCATTGGTCTTGCCGCCGTGATTGACGCTGGTGGCCTTGATCACGCCGTGCACGTGGTCGCCGTCCGCGACGGCTCTCTCCAGCGACGTCAACAAGACCGCGCCGACGCCCTCGCCATCGACGAAGCCGTCGGCGCCGTCTCCGAAGGCCCTGCACCTGTCGTCGCTCGACAGCATGCTCATCGCGGCGAGGTTCGTGTACTGGACGGGGTCGATGATCAGGTTGACGCCGCCGGCGACGGCGTACGCGCAGGTCCCGTTCTGGATGCTCTCGACGGCGAGGTGAATCGCCGTGAGCGAGCTCGAGCAAGCGGTATCCACCGCCATGCTGGGTCCGGTGAAGCCGAACAGATACGAGACGCGGTTCGCGATGGACCAGTAGCTCGAGTGCCGGAGGTACGTGCTGTTCATCACGCCGACGTACACGCCGACGGGTCCGCTGGCGGAGAGCGCCGCCGGCATGTGTCCGGCGTCCTCGATCGTCGCGTACGCCTCCTGCAGGAAGAGCCGCTCCTGAGGATCCATCTGCTCGGCCTCGAGCGGCGAGATTCGAAAGAACAGCGGGTCGAAGCGGTCCACGGCTTCGATGAACCCGCCCCACTTGCTGTAGGTTTTTCCCGCCTCGCCCCTCCGGGGATCGAAGTACAGGCGATGATCCCACCGGCCTGCGGGGATCTCGCGAATGCAGCTGCGGCCCGCTTTCAGATGCTGCCAGAGCTCGTGAACGGAGTCGGCCTGCGGATACCGCCCGCTCAGGCCGATGATCGCGACCTCGTGCTTCTCCGGGGCCGCGGCCTTCTCGGGGACGAGCACCGCGTCGGGCGACGGAGCGCCGTCGTGACGCGGCGCGGACATCCCGGGTCCGCGCGCCGCGGCTCCGTCGACCGGCGCTGGCGGCCGCTCGTCGAGACCGGTCCAGCGAGCCACCTCGGCGCGGTGGCTTCGGACGAGGTGCTCCGAGAGCTGCGCGATCGTGCCGTGCTCGAAGAACAGCGTGCTCGAAATCCCGGGCAGGAACCGCGTCAGGGCGTTCGTCATCTTGACGACGAGGATCGAATCGATCCCGTACCGCTCGAGCGGCTCGTGGGCGTGGATCTGGTCGAGCGGCGTCATCAGCGTCTCGCTGACCAGCCGCTTGAGCGCCGCGGTCGCCCGCTCGCGGACCTGGTCCGGCTCGACGGTCGTCGTGACCGGGCGCGCCGCCGGAGGCTCCGCGCGAACGACGGGCGGCGCTGTCTCGCGCGCGCGACGCGCGGACGCGGCCGGGGCGGCCTGCCGGATCACACCGTCGCTTTGCGCGACGAGGATCTGCTGCCCGTGCCGGACCGCGGCGCTCGCAGGGAACAGAACCGGACCGAACCCCTCTGACCGCAGCGCGCGGCGCCAGCTCTCGGGCGTGAGCAGCGGCGAGCCCGGGATGCGCAGCGGACCGTCCTCGTACAGCCACCATCCCTGGAGCAGACCGAACGTCAGATGTGCAGACACGCTGACGTGCGTCAGCTCGTTCAGGAGCAGGACTCCGCCGCCCTTCAGCGCCGCCTTCGCGTTGCGCAGCGTATTCCGCACGTTCCTCGTCGCGTGCAGCACGTTCGTGGCGATCACCACGTCGTACGCGCCCCGCTCGATTCCCTGACCTTCGAGCGGTTGCTCGACGTTGAAGAGGCGGGACGTCAGATACGGCGTCGTCTTGGCATACGCGCTCTGCGCGTGCAGCAAGAACGCCTTGGACACGTCCGAGTAGCAGTACTCGCCGATCGAGCTCGCCCAGCGCCTCAGGCGGTCGAAGACGACCTCGCTCGTGCCGCCCGTGCCGGCCCCGATCTCGAGGATCCGGGGCCTCGCTGCCGGATCCTGCGTCAGCCGCTCTCGAACGAGCTCGACGACAGTGTCGGCGAGCACCGCGTTGAAATGGTCGGCGACCGGGTTGTGCTTGTAGATGCCCTGGACTCGCTCGAGCGACGAGTTCGGAAACATGACGTCGGTCGCCGACCGCCGGCCCGTGAGGATCTCCGGCAGCGCCCTGAGCGTTTGCTCGACCAGCGTGACGTGCGGGCGCAGGCTCGCCTCTCGCAGCCAGTCGCCCTTGCGCGCCTCCCACTCCGCCCACAGGGCTGCGCCGTCGAGCACGGCCGGAGCGGTCACGTGCACGACCCCGCCCTCGATCGTCAGATATCCTCCCGCCGCGAGGATACGGACGCTCTGCTCGAGCCACCGCTCGTAAGTTCGCGCGAGCGGCGCTCGAGCCTTCCATTCCTCGAGCGAGGGTCGTGCTTCGACGAAGAGGCCGAGCGACTGCAGCTGCCCGAACAGCATGCGCACGAGCACCCGTTCGAGCTCGCGCACGACCGCGGGGTCGGGCGCGTCGGCGAACGTGCGCCCGCTCTCCTCCGTCACGCGCGCGGCGGGCAGGGATCGCCCTGCGACCTCGACACGTCCGGACGCGTCCATCAGGTGCATCGCCGGGAGGCTCGGAGCGTCGGCGTCCCGGTCGGGGAGGGCCGTGCTCTTCATGAAGACGACCTGATCGACGGGCGCGCACAGGAGCCGCTCGAGCGCCTTCATGCCCTCCTTCGGCTCGATAGAGCCGATCCCCATCCGCTCCATCCGCGCGCGATAGGCCGGCGAGGCGACGATCCCGGTGCTGCCCCAGTAGCCCCAGTTCATCACCTTGACGGGACACGACCAGAGCTGGGACAGCTGACGCGCGAAGGCGTCCTTGAACGTGCAGCCCGCGGCGTAGTTGCTCTGACCGGCCGCCTTCGAGAAGCTCTGGAGCGACGAGAAGAACACGACCCAATCCAGGGACTCTCCCGCGAACACCTGCGCGAGGCGTACGCTCACGTCCACCTTCGCCGCGAGAGCCGCCTTGAACCTGGCCTCGTCCATCTGCGCGATGCTCTTGTCGAGCAGCGCGATCGCCGAGTGCACGAGCCCATGGATCTGCCCGTGGCGCGCCTGGATGGTCCGACGGGCGCGCTCGAGGGCCTCACGGTCCCCGGCGTCCGCGCTCAGGTACATCGGCGCGGGGCCGAGCGCTGCGAGGCGGTCGATCTTGGCCTGTATCGTCGCGTCGAGCTCCCGCCGCCCAATCCAGACGATCTGTGCCTGATGATTCCGGATCAGGTGCTCGCTGAACACCTCGCCGAGACCGCCCGCTCCTCCGATCACGACGTACACGCCGCCATGCCGGTACGGTGGCTCCTGCGCGGAGGGCAGATCGCACGGCACGAGACGCTGGCGGAACCACTCTCCTGCCCGGTACGCCCAGGCATCTCCGTGCGGGTCCGCCGGCACACGCAAGAGCTCGCCTTGCGGCCACTCTCCGCCGAGCGGCAGATCGATCAGCCGCACCTTCCAGTGGGCGTACTCCTTCGCGAGGGAGCCCACGAGCCCCGCGACGCTGGCGTGTGTGAGCGCGATCGGCTCGTCTGCGTCGACGCCCTGGGCCTGCCACGTGAGGGCGGTGAAGCCCAGCTCCCGCCGCTCGTACCCGAGCCGGAGCAGGGCCTTGATGAGCCGGAGGCCACCGAGCACGCCGGCGGCCTGGTCCCGGATCAACCGCTCGTCGCCGATCGGTCGGACAGGGCTCGGCGGCGTGCACCACAGAACGTGGCCCACCTCGCCGTGCGCGCCGATCTGCTCGGCCAGCTGCTCGACGCCCTCGGCCCCGCTGAGCTCGATGCGCTGGAGATGCGGGAAGCGTGCACGCAGCGCCTCCTGCTGCTCGGCCGTGCCTCCGACCATGAGCACGCGCGCGTGCGTCGCGGGCCACGGCTCACCGTCCGGAAGCGGCACTGCATCCCAGCAAGGCATCCACTGCAGCGCAGACAACGACGGCGCCCCTGACTGAGCCTCGAGCGCTCGCTCGCGGACGAACGCGCGCTGCAGCGGTCGACTGGTCAGGCCCTTCAGCCGTACACATACGCGGCCTCGCTCGTCGCAGAGATCGACGTCGATCTTCGATGTCGCCGCGTCGGTCCCCACGGCGGCGCGCGCGCTGACTCGCAGGTACGCGAACGCACGCGCGGGACTCGGAGCCAGGATCTGCAGCTCGTCGAGCGCGAAGGGCATCATCGGCTTGCTCGCGCCGGGCTCGCGCTCCGAGCTGCGGTCGAGGAGCTGCCATCCGATCCAGGCCTGCAGCGCGCCGTCGAGCACGCTGGGATGCAGGACGTACGCGTCGCGTGTCTCGCGCACCACGTCCGGCAGCTCGAGCTCCGCCACCGCGTAGGCCTCCCCGGACCGGTCGCGGCCGACGCTCACGCTCTGCAGCGCGCGGTGCGATCGGCCATACTCGATCGCGCGAGCGCTCCATGCCGCGTAGCAGCGCTCGGCGTCGATGCTGTCGTGGCAGCGCGCCATCAAGCCCTGCACGTCCAGCCGCTCGTCCGCTCCGCCCGACGCGGAGCGCGCGCGGCCCTGCGCGTGAACGATACGCTCGGGCGAGGCGGCGCCGTCCGCCGGAGCCTCGCTGTACACCTCGAACGCGAAGCCGCCCCGCTCGTCCGGCTGCAAACCGATGTGCACGCGCCGCGGCTCGTCCACCCGGATCGGGGACATCCACACCACGTTCGAGAGCCGCACACGCCCCCCGCTCTCCACGGCCGACGCCGCGACCGCCGCGCGAGCCATCTCGAGATAGCAGACTCCAGGCAGCACCTTCGCCCCACTCACGACGTGGTCGGCGAGGAAGAACTCGTGGCCGGTGAACGACGTGCTGAACTGCCGCCCTCCCGGCGTCGACGTGCTCGTCTGCAGGAGCGGGTGAATCTCAGCGGCCGCGCCCTCGGACCGACGCGCCGCCTCGGGTGTCGCGACCCAATATCGCTGCCGCGCGAAGGGGTACGTCGGGAGCGGGATGCGCGCGTACGCGTCGCCGGCGAAGAGCCGTTCGAAGCGCAGTCGATAGCCCTGCGTATACAGCTCCGCGACGAGCGCCAGCCGCTCGGCATAGTCGACCGCCCCCTCGCGGCATCGTTCGATGGCGTCATTCCCCTCGCGAGCGCGCGACGGTTTCTCCTCGATCGCCCGGTCGTCCAGAACGGACGCGACCGCCCGAGCCGCCCGGCCATCGTGCAGCCACGCCTCCAGCGTTCTCGCCAGATCGGCAGCGTCGGTCACGACGCACGCCAGTCGATGGCTCATGTGCTTCCGGCCGAGCAGCAGCGTGTAGCTGGCGTTCCCGCAGTCGATCGCCGGGCCCTCCTCACAGCGACGGATCATCCGTCGGGCGAGCTCCTCGAGCTGGCGCGCCGTACCCGCCGAGAGGGCGATCAGGTAGGCGGGCTGCTGCCGGTGCGCTCGCTCCGTGACCGGCGGCTCCGCGATGACCAGATGCGCGTTGGTGCCGCTGAAGCCAAACGAGCTGATCGCCGCGCAGCGCTTCCCGCCCGGCTCGACCTCCCACGCGCGGAGCGCGGTGTTGACGAAGAACGGGCTGTTCTCAAAATCGATGTGTGAATTCCCTCTCCGGAAATTCAGCGACGGCGGGATCTGCCGATGCTTCAGCGCCAGCAGGACCTTGATGACCCCGGCGAGGCCTGCGGCCATGAGGGCGTGACCGATGTTCGTCTTGATCGAGCCGATCGCGCAGAAGCCCTTCTTGTCCGTGTCGCGGCGGAAGGCCTGCGTGAGCGCCCGGAACTCGATGGGATCGCCCAGCTTCGTGCCCGTCCCGTGGGCCTCGATCAGCTGGATCTCCTCGGGATGGATGCCGAACGTCTCGTAGACGTGACGCTCGAGGCGCTCCTGCGAGACCGCGCTCGGCGCCGTGATGCCGTTCGTGGTGCCATCCTGGTTGATCCCCGAGCCGCGGATGACACCGTGGATGTGATCGCCATCGGCCAGCGCGTCGCGCAGGCGCTTCAGGACGACGACCCCGACGCCTTCGCCGGGCACGAAGCCGTCGGCGCCGTCGTCGAAGGTGTTGCACCGGCCGGTCGGGGACAGCATGTCCGCGTTCTTGCTTGACGCGAAGAACGCCGGCGTGCAGTGCACGACGACGCCACCGGCCAGGGCCATCTCCGTCTCGCCGGCCCACAAGCCCTGGCAGGCCAGGTGAATGGCCACGAGCGAGCTCGAGCACGCCGTGTCGACCGCGATCGCGGGACCTTGCAGGTCGAGGTGATACGACAGACGCGCCGGAGTGATCGAGCCGGCGTTTCCCCAGAACGCCTGCGCGGGGACGTCGCCGTCGAACAGCCTCGAGTAGTCGCCGGCGGCGCATCCGACGTAGATGCCGCAGCGGCGGCCCCCGACGCCGCTGCCTGCGTACCCCGCGTCCTCCAGCGCCTTCCACGACTCCTCGAGGAAGAGGCGCTGTTGCGGATCCATGTACGTCGCTTCGATCCCTGAGATGTTGAAGAACATCGGATCGAACCGATCGATGTCGCCGAGGAACCCGCCCCGTCGGCCGGCGGCGCTCCCGTTCGAGCCCGGCGGTGCGCTCCACCGGGTGACGTCGCCCGTCAGGTCCCGACCGTGCGCGAGGTGCTGCCAGAGCTCGTCCACGGAGTCCGAGCGCGGATACCGGGCGCTCATCCCGACGATCGCGATCGGCTCGCGACGCCCGCGATCCTCGCTGCGCTCGGCGAGGATCGACGCGACGGCGTCGTCGCGGACCGCCGGCGACCGCGGTTCTCGCATCGCCGCCACGGCGCGCGGAGCCGCGTCTCGGCGATTGTCCGACACCCCCGCGGGCCCTTCGCTCTCGACCGCACCGGCGGCGAACCGCGAGGCGATGGCGGCCCCGTGGTTCGACGCGAGGTACGACGCGAGCCGGCTGACGGTTGGGTGATCGAAGAGGATCGTCGTCTCGAGCTCGATTCCGAGCGATTCGCCGATCGAGCGCGCCGCGTGCACGCCCATGATGGAGTCGAATCCATAGTCGGCGAACGACTCGTCGGGATCGATCGCCTCTCGAGGCACTTTGAGGGATTCGGAGAGCCGGTCGACGATGGTCCGCTCGAGCTGACCTGCGACAGCCTCCTCCGAGATCTCCGGCGTCGTGGTCGGCCGCCGCGTCGTTCGATCGCGCTCGGCGCCGATCTTCGCCGCGACGACGGACGCGTGCTCCGACAGGATGTACGAGGCGAGCTTGTCGACGGACGGATGGTCGAACAGGATCGTCGTCTGGAGCTCGACGCCGAGGGAGTCGCCGATCATGCGCGCCGCCTGGACGCCCATGATGGAGTCGAGCCCGTAGTCGGCGAACGACTCATCGGGATCGATCGCCTCTCGAGGCACTCTCAAGCACTCGGACAGACGCTCGACGATCGTCCGCTTGACCTGGGCCGAGATTGTCTCGGCGCCCTCCGGTCCCATGGGTCGCTCGGTCGCGCGCGAAGGCTCGCGCCCCGCCAGATCCGTGGGGAACCGCTGCTCTCGCAGCGTCGACGTGTCGCTTTGCACGAGCGGGTCAAGCGCCGGACGCGAAGCGTCGAGCGAGCGGCTCTCTCGTGATCGCTCTTCGGGCCTGGTCCAGTAGCGCTCCCGCGCGAACGGATAGCCGGGCAGCGACATGCGCCTCGGCCGCGCGGCGCGCGCGGCGTCACGGACCGCCCCCGCTCCGTACAGGCGCTCCCAGTCGAACGCGAGGCCCTTCACCCAGAGCTCCAGGAGCTTTTCGTGCTTGCCGCGCTGCACCCATTTGTCGACCGTCTCAGCGAACTCCGCGTCCGCGGCGAGGGCGGCGACCATCTCTCGATTCTTTCGGACGTCCCCGCGGAACACTCCGTCGATCTCACCTTCGGTCTTCCGCTCCACGTACGCCCGGAGCTTCTTCCTCAGCTCGTCGAGGGAGCTCGCGGTGAGCGCGAGGCGATGATCCATCGCCTGACGGCCGACCTGGAGCGTATAGGCGACGTCGCCGAGATCCGCGTCGGCGAGCATCTCGGCGCGAGCGAGGAGCTGCGTCGCCTGCGCGTACAACTGCGGCTCGCTCCTGGCCGACAGGACGATCAAGGCCGGATGCTCCGCCGTGATCCGAACACGCGTGTCGCCCTGCGCCTCCGCCTCGACGTGCTCCGTGATCACGACGTGCGCATTCGCCCCGCCGAAGCCGAACGAGGAGACGCCGGCCCTCCTCGGCGCCGGACGTCCATCGGCGCCACGCGGCGCGCACCACGGCTCGTTCGTTCTCACCACGTAGAACGGGCTCCCCTGGAGCTGGATGTACGGGTTGATCTCGTCGCAGTGCAGGCTCCGCACCAGCGTTCGGTGCTTCATCTGCAAGAGCACCTTGATGACGCCCGCGATCCCCGCCGCGATCTCGAGATGACCGATGTTGGTCTTCACCGAGCCGATGCCGCAGCAGGCGCCGTCGCTCATGGCGCCTGCCGATAGCTCGGCGAACGCGCTCTTCAGCGCGTTCACCTCGATCGGATCGCCGAGCGGCGTCCCCGTCCCGTGCGCCTCGACGTAGGTCACCGTACGCGGATCGACGTTCGCCTCGCGGAGGGCAGCCTTGATCAACTCGGCTTGTGCCCTCGGGTTCGGAGCGGTCAGGGAGTTCGCGCGCCCGCCGTGGTTCTCCGCGCTGCCCTCGAACAATCCGTAGATGTGATCGCCGTCGCGCTGCGCGTCGGACAGCCGCTTCAGCAGGAGGATCCCGACACCCTCGCCGCGCGCGTAGCCGTTCGCGTCCTTCGAGAACGTCTTGCACCGACCGTCCACGCTCAGCATTCCCGCTTTGCTGAAGCTGATGTGATAGTCCGGCCGGACCATCGTGTTGACGCCTCCAGCGACGGCGAGCTGGCAATCACGGTCGCGCAGGCACCTGAGGGCACGATGAATCGCGATCAGGGAGCTCGAGCACGCGGTATCGATCGGCTCGCTCGGCCCGTGAAAGTCGAAGAAGTAGCTGACGCGATTCGGACCGACCGCGGGGATCCTGCCCGTCGAAGAATAGCCCTCGATCACCGTGGAGCTCAGATCCGCCGCAGGAACGTAGTCGTTCGCCTGCAGCCCCACGAAGACCGCGGTGTCGCTCCCCGCGAGGCGCGCCGGGGCATAGCCGGCGTCCTCGATCGCGTGCCACACGTGGATCAGCAGCAATCGCTGCTGCGGATCCATGAGCTCGGCCTCCTTCGGAGAGATCCCGAAGAACAGCGGGTCGAACTCGTCGATGCCGTCGATGAACCCTCCCCATTTGACGTTGGTTCGATTCGCTTCTTGGTCGGGGTCTCCGTAGATCGCTCGCCAGTCCCACCGGTTCGCGGGCACTTCGGAGATGCAATCCCTTCCGCTGACCAGGTTGCTCCAGAACTCGTCGGCAGTCCTCGCCTGCGGAAAGCGGCAGCTCATGCCGATGACGGCGATGGGCTCCCGATCGGCCGCCGCGACCGATCTGCGCTCGACGATCGACCGCGGCAGGTCGGGCGGAGCGCCCGGCGCGCCCTCCCGGGGGGCCGACGGCGCTGGCGGCGCGGGCGGCGCCGCCTCGCTGAGGCCGTGCGCTGCCACGAGGCGCTCACGGTGGTGTTCCAGCAAGTACTCGGAGAACCGACGGAGCGTCGTGTGCTCGAAGAAGATCGCCGGCGTCAAATCCAGGCGGTAGCGATCGTTCAACTGATTCGTCAGCTCCGTGAAGCTGATCGAGTCGAAGCCGAGCATGCCGAGGTCCTCCTCAGCGTCGATCTCCATCGCGGGGTCCTTCAGGAGCCCGGCGACGACCTTCCTCAGCTCGCGTTCGGTCGCGCTGGGGAGCCCCGCGTCGGCACCCGACGCGACGGCCGCCGGCGCCGCCGCTGCCTCGTGCGTCGGCCGCTCTTCCGCGCGCTCGACGCTCGGCGCGCGCTCGGCTTGCGCGCGGGATCCGGAGATCACGACGTACTGCGAGGCGCTGCCTTCGGACGAACAGAGCCGCGAGAGAACGGACAATCCGTCGGTCGTCGCCAGCGGCACGAGCCCCGCCCGACGCAGCCGGATCATGACGGCGTCGTCCACTTTCATCCCGCCGTCCGCCCACAAAGGCCAATCGATCGATACCGTCCATCCTCGTCGCTCGCCGCGCCGGGCGAGCTGATTCCTGTGGGCGGCGTAGCTGTCCATGAAAGCGTTCGCCGCTGCGTAGTCCGCCTGACCCAGGTTGCCGAATGCGCCCGCCGTCGAGGCAAAGAGGATCAGGAGCTCCAGATCGAGGTGCCGCGTCGCCTCGTCGATGTTGAGGAGGCCGTGGACCTTCGAAGCAAAGACGCGGCGCAGCTCGTCATCGGTCTTCGTGACGAGCAGGCCGTCGTGGGTCACCCCGGCGCAATGGACGATGCCGCGGATCCCGCCGTGTCGCTCGACGCAGAGATCGACCAGCCGGCGCACGGCGCCCGGATCGGCCACGTCCAGCTCGTGGAACTCCGGCTTCGCGCCGAGCGCTTCGATCCGATCCACACGGCCGCGCCGGCCCGCGTCGAGCGGCGAGCGTCCCGTCAACACGACCCTCGCGCCCCGGGTCTGCCGCGCGATCGCGTCGGCCACGATCAATCCGAGGCCGCCCGCCCCGCCGGTGATCAGGTAAACGCCATCGTCGCGCCACGGACCGGCCCGTCCGGGCGGCGCCGCGGCGGGCTCGCCCTGCTCCACGAAGTCCTTCTCTTCGCGGAGCCCGTCGCGGACTCGGATCTCGCTCGCGGCAGCTCCGCTCGCCTCCTCGACCAGCACCTCCGCCAGCGCCTCCGGCGTGATCGATGGAGGTACCTGGATGCACTGCGTGACGAGCTTCGAGCTCTCCAGGCTCGCGGTCTTCAGCAGACCCGATAGGGCAGACAAGCAGGAGCTCGGGTCGGCTTCGTCCTCCGCCCCCACGATCACCTGCACCAGGACCGGCTGCGTCGGGCGGGACCGCAGGATCGTCTGCAGCCTCGCGAAGAGATCGAGCGCGTGGCGCTCGAACCGCTCGTCGAGTCGTCCCTCGGGCGCAGCGGTCAGCCGCGCACACGCGACGCGCTCGGGGAGAGCGCGGCGGATCGACTCGAATCGTCGCTCGTCGAACGCGCCGGCGAAGACGGCGTGGTGCTCCGCATGGCGAGTCGCCACGGCCGAACGGGCGACGCGGCGCGCGGGCCGCCACGCCGGCGTGAGCACGACCGCACCGGCCGGCTGCGCACCGGCCTCGTCGCCGGGAGCGGTCGCGCCGAGGGCGCGAGACGTGAAGCCTTCGAGCTCCACGCACACGCTGCCGGCGTCGTCGCAGAGCGTGATGTCGAGGCGCTGGTTCGCGTCCGCCGGCCCGCTCCCACGGCTGAACCTCACCCACGCAAAGACGCGGCTCGGACAACGGCGGACGATCCGCGCCTCGGTCAGCGCGAACGGCAGAATGAGCCTCGGAGCGTCGGCCGCCGCGCTCCCGCCGGCGAGCGGCACGAGCATCGTCGTCTGAGCCGCCGCGTCGAGGACGCTCGGATGCAGGACGAACCGCTCGTGCGACGCGCGAACCGATTCCGGCAGCTCGATCCCGGCGAGGAGCTCCGGGAGACCGTTCGCGTCCTTGCCCACCGTCACGGAGGTGAGCGCACGGTGGCCGGCGCCGTAGCGGATCCCCATCCTCTCGAACAGCTCGTAACAATGGCTCGGCGCCGCGAGCTCCTCGCTGCACCGGGAACGCAGCTCGCCCAGGTCGACCATCCCCGCCGCGATCTCCTCGTCGACCTGCGCTCGTCCCTGGCTGCAGAGGACTGGCTCACCGTCCTCGCCGATGACGTGCACCTCGAACCGGAGCTCTCGCTCGCTCTGTGGATCGAGGCGAACGCGCACGTTCTGCGGCGTATCGACCACGAGCGGCCTGACCCACGTCACGTTCGCGACGCGTGAGGACGGCACGCGCGCCCGCGTGAGCTCCTGGGCCGCCGCACGGGCCATCTCGAGGTACACCACGCCCGGCAGCACCTTCCGTCCCTTGACGACGTGATCCGCCAGGAAGAACTCCTCGCCGGTGAACGACGACTCGAACGCGAGGCCGTCGACGCCCGAGCGGTTGGCGTGCAGCAGCGGATGCAGGGTCGGCACCTGCTCCTCGACCTCGCGCCCGCGCTGGACCCAGTAGCGCTTCCTCTCGAAGGGATACGTCGGCAAGCGGACGCGGCGGAGCTCCGCGCCGTCGTACATCCGCGACCACTCGATGTTTACCCCTCGCAACCACGCGTCGAGCAGCCGATCCCAGTCTCGACCGTCCACGTCGGCGGCGACCTGCCGATCGCGGCTCGCCGCGCTCTTCTCAGCGACGGGGCCGCCTTCCTTGACGTGGCTTGTCGGTCCTTGGCCTTCGACATAGGCTCGGAGCGCCTCGACGATCTGCTCGCGAGCTCCCGCGATCAGCCCGAGCCGATACGGCATCGGGTCGCGGCCGATCTGCAGCGTGCGCGCCACGGCGGCCAGCTCGCGACCCGTGCAGCGCTCGTCAGTCAAATACGCCCTGAGCTGTCGCGCTCTCTCGACCAAAGCCGTTCGAGTCTTCGCGGACAGGACGATGCAGTAGGGCGGTGACGCGTCGGCCGCCGCGCTCCCTTGCGCCTCGGGCTGCACGTACTCTTCCAGGACGACGTGCGCGTTGACGCCCCCGAACCCGAACGAGCTCACGCTGGCTCTACGGGGGATGGGGCGTCCCCCGAGCTCCGGATTCCAATCTTGGGCGCGGCTCGCGATGTAAAACGGCGTCCCTTCGAGCTCGATGAGCGTGTTCAGCGTCTCGAAGTTCAGCGTCGCCGGAAGCGCCTTGTGGTGCATGCAGGCGAGCACCTTGATCATGCCGGCGATCCCGGCGGCGGCCTCCAGGTGGCCGATGTTCGTCTTGATAGAGCCCAGCCCGCAGCGAGCCCAGCTCGCGAGATCGCTGCCGCTCCCCTTCGCGAGCCGCTCGAACGCGGTCCGCAGGCCATGCAGCTCGATGGGATCGCCCAGCGGCGTCCCTGTCCCGTGGGCCTCGACGTAGCTCAGGGTCTCCGGCGGGATCCCGGACTCCAGAATGACCTTCTCGATCAGATCGGCTTGCGCGGCCGGGTTCGTCGCGGTCAGCGAGTTCGTCCTCCCGCCGTGGTTCGACCCGATCGCCTTGATGATCCCATGGATGAAATCGCCGTCACGCTCCGCGCGCTCGAGCGGCTTCAGGACGACGATGGCGCCGCCCTCTCCTCTCACGTAGCCGTTCGCGCCCGCGTCGAACGTCTTGCACTGCCCATCGCGCGACAGCATGCCGTTCCGCGTGAAGGCGATGTAGTGATTGACGCTCCAGCAGATGTTCACTCCGCCCGCGAGCGCCATCGCGCACTCCTTGCGCCGTAAGGCCTCGACGGCCTGCTGAACGGCGACCAGCGAGCTCGCGCAAGCCGTGTCATTGACGACGCTCGCGCCTCGAAAGTCGAAGAAGTGAGAGATGCGGTTCGCGATGATCGAGTATGCGATGCCGGTCGAGTAATAACTGTCGATCGGCGCCGCTTCCTGCCCGTGGATCTCGACGTAATCGGAATGGCAGACGCCCACGAACACCGCGGTGTCCGTGCCGGCGAGGCTACCGGCGGCGTAGCCGGCGTCCTCGATCGCCGCCCAGGCCAGCTCGAGCGCCATGCGCTGCTGCGGGTCCATCGACGCCGCCTCGCGAGAGGATACGCCGAAGAACCCCGCGTCAAACGCGTCCGCGTCCGCGACGAAGCCGCCCCAGAATTGCCCGATCCGCGAGCGCTCTTCGCGCGTCCTCTCGGGGATGCCGGACGGGCGACGACGCTCGGGCATCGCGGTGACCGCGCTCTTGCCCTCCCGCAGGTTCTTCCAGAGCTCGCTCGTGTCCTCCGCCCCAGGGAAACGTCCCGCGACCCCGACGACCGCGATGTCAGCGGGATCCGGGGCTCTTCGAACGCCCGGCTCCCGAGACGACGACCTCTTCGCATCCTCCATGGGAAACATCCTTGTCGTTCGAGCCGCTGTCGCTCGTCGGCGATCAGCGCTCCTCGAACCCGTGTCGCGAACGATGGTCCACCCGCTTGACCATCAGATCGTCGACGGGTGGATTCTGCGCGACGTCCGAGATGTTCCGGCGGACGAACTGGTGGTGCTGGACCGCGATGCTGAGCAAGAACACGAAGGTTTGATTCTCCTTGGTGCTGACCTCTCCGCTGGGCGTGCTGAGCACTTTGTTCACGAGCAGCTTGCAGAACGCCGGGTCGAGGACCTCGTTGTTCGCGAGCTCGCGCTCCGATCGAACGAGCTCCAGGTACTCCGGTCGGCTGCTGGCGAACGCTTTGCTGTCCGGCGCTCGGTAGGGATATTTTCGTTTCCGGGCGTTCTCTGCCGGCAACGCGCGCGCGAACGCCTTCCTGAGCAGGTATTTCTCGTCCGTTCCATCGTCGAATTTCAGATTCACCGCGGCCGAGAGCTCGACGACGTCCGGGTCGAGAAATGGACACCGGTTCTCCACCGAGTGCGCCAGCGCCATCCGATCTCCCTGCGAGGAAAGCAGATAGCCCGGCAGGAGACTTTGATATTCCAGCCACTGGGCCTTTTCCGTGTCCGACAGGCCTCCGAAGGAGCCGTGCTCCGCGATCAGCCTCTGAACCGGCTCGAGCGCGTCGGTCCGCGCCCTCAGCAGACGTCGCGAGAAGAGGCCGTTCTGGATGCGCAGCTCGTGCGAAAACAAGCCCGGGTAACGCTCCTCGGAGAACGGCTGGTAGAGTCCCAACAGCTCGGTGGCTTCCCGCCCGGCGTAGTGCTTGAGATACGGATACAGCTGACGCAGCCGAGCCAGCTTGCCGGCCTCGTCGAGGCTGTTCCAGGCGCGGCGCAGCAAGGTCTCCTTGAACAGATCGTAACCCAGGAAGGCCTCGTCCGCGCCTTCGCCCGTGAGCACCACCTTGATGCCGTCGTCGCGCACGAGCTGCGACAGCAGGTACATCGGGACGAGCGCCGTCCTGAACACCGGCACTTCGGCGTGAAAGACGGCCGCCGGGAAGCTCCCGGCGATCATCTCGTCCGTCACGCGGACGGCGCGGTGCCGGGAGCCCACGTGAGCCGCCATGCGCCGCTGGTCGGACGTTTCGTCGAACTCGGCGTCCTCGAATTCGACGGAGTACGTCCGGAATCTACCGGTGGCCCGCTCGGCCAGGATGCTCGCCACGATCGACGAGTCGAGCCCCCCGCTCAAGTACATCCCCACCTCGACGTCGCTTCGCAGGCGGAGCTCCACCGCGCGCCGGAGCGCGGCGCCGACTTCCTCGAGCGCCTCCGCCTCGGAGCGCACCTCGCGCGGCGCGACGAAGTCGATCCGATGGTAACGGTGGATCTCCAGCCCCGAATTCGAGATCTTCACGTAGGATCCCTGGGGCACCTGCCAGACGTCCTTGAACCCGCTCTGGTCGGCGATCGGCGTCCACAGCGTCAGGATCGACGCGAGCTGGCGAGGATCGAGCTCGAAGGAGAAGTCCTCGACCGCCAGGAAGCTCTTCATCTCGGACGAGAAGAGCACGTGGGATCCATGCCTCGCGTAGAAGAGGGGCCGCTTGCCGTATCGATCGCGGGCGAGGTACAGCGCCTCCTCGCGCCGGTCGTACAGCGCGAAAGCGAAGCCGCCGTTGAACCGACTCAGGCATCGCGCGCCCCACGCCTGCCACGCGCGGAGGACCACCTCCGTATCCGACTCGGTCGAGAAGCGATAACCGAGCGACTTCAGCTCATCTCTGAGCTCCACGTAGTTGTAAACTTCTCCATTGTAGCAGAGGATAAACCGCTCGTCGGCGTCGCTCATCGGCTGCTGCCCGGTCGCGACGCCGACGATGCTGAGCCGCACGGTCCCCATGCACACGCGGTCCGAGAGGTAGATACCTGCCTCGTTGGGACCTCGATGCCGGATGAGCCGCAGCATCTCCGCGAGCCGCTCTTCCGTGGCGGTCCGCGGCAGGTGCTCTCCGTAGAACCCCGCTATTCCGCACATTTGGCGTGCTGCGCTTCATCGAGCTTCGCCTCGACGGTTGCGACGATCGCGGAGAGCGTAGCCAGCACGTTCGACAGGAGCTCGCCGTTCGAAAACGTGATCTGGAAATTCTTCTGCAGGAAGTCTATCAGCTGCATGTAGCCGAAGGAATCCATGATTCCTGCCTTGAAGAGGTCCGTCGACTCGTCGATCTCCTCGTTGAACGTGAAGAGGAATGTCCTTTGCATGTACTCAACGATCTCTGACTTGACCATTCTAAATACCCGCAGTTTGGGGAGTTGATACCGCAAGAGGCGGCCGCTCGAGCAAGCTCCCGAGTCGAGCTGGAGGATTCCAGCAGGCGACGCCGATCTTTCGCGCGACGTGCTCGGCGGCGCTGAGTAGCTTCCTGTCTTCACCGAGCCGCCCGACGACTTGAACACCGATCGGCATCCCCTCCTTGCCCCCCCCCAGCGGGATGACGATGCTCGGATTCCCCAACAGGTTGAGCGGGTACGTGAAGCCGATCGAGGCCTCCCAGTAGCTGAGCTTCTTCGTGCGACCCCGCGAAGTGACCGGGATGCCCCGCCCCGTTTTTCGATGATCGAAGGCGGTCGACGGCGTGGCCGGCAGCACCCAGCAGTCGCAGCCTTGCAGGAACTCGTCCATCGTGCGCTTCAGGGCCGACTGTTCCCGCTTCAGTCGCTCGTAGCTCCCGCGCGCGCCGCCACGAAACGGGGACCGCATCGCCTCAGACGCGAAGAACAGCGGCAGCAAGGCGGGCGAGATGTCCTCGGGCGCGAACTCGAACATGTACAGCCGCATGTACGTGGAGAACAGCCTCTCCAGAGCGAACGGCGGCGCGACCTTCTTCACGTCCGCTCCTGCGCGGGTCAGAAGCGAGAACGTCTCGTCGAGCACTCGGGCGACCTCGTCGTCGATCACCTGCGTCGTGAAGTCCTGCGTCCAGAAGATCCTCGGCGGCGCCGCAGGCGCTCCCGTCGGCGTCGATTCGCCGGTCAAGACCTCGTAGCAGAGCGTCAGATCGCGGATCGAGCGCGCGATCGGCCCGATGACCGTGAGGCTGTCCGGTCTGGCGTGCGTCTCGTCGTGCAACGGGAGGTGACCGTCTCTCGGGATCTTTCCGATCGACGTCTTGAGGCCGAAAACCCCGCAGTAACTCGATGGGATGCGTATGCTGCCGGCGGTATCGCTGCCGATGCCCAGCGGCGACATTCCGAGCGCCACGGCTGCCGCCTCGCCGCCCGAGCTGCCGCCTGCCGTCCGGCCGACGCCCCACGGATTGTTCGTGACCCCGAAGACCTTGTTCGTCGTCTGGACATCGCTGCAGAGCGCGGCGCAGTTCGTCTTTCCGATGACGATGGCGCCGGCTGCCTTCAGCTTGTCGACGACCCAGGCGTCCGTGTCGGGGACGAGCCGGGCGTACTTGGGATGACCGGCCGTCGTTCGCAAGCCCGCGGTCAGCAACGCGTCCTTGATGGTCACTGGCACCCCGTGCAGCGGCCCCCTCACCCTGCCCTCGCGCAGCTCGGCGTCCGCCTCGCGGGCGGAGCGGAGCGCTCGCTCCTGGTCCACCGTGACCAGAGCGTTGAACCTCCCGTTAAGGCTCTCGATGCGCTCGAGGTGCGCAGCAATCACCTGTTCGGATGACAGCTCCCTCGCCCGGATCGCCTCGGCCAGCGAGAGCGCATCGTAGCTCGTCAGGCTATCAGTGAGTGAACGACCGATGTTCATCATAGCTCGTGAGTCTATCAATAAAAGACAGACCCATGCTCATCGCAGCTCGTCAGGCTATCAGTGAGTGTCCGACCCATGCTGCGAATTGACAGTGACTTATGCGCTCAACATCCACCCCTTCATCAATGCGCTGATGGGGATTCCGATTCTGGCACGCACTCGCAGGGATTCCCTGGATCGGGGATGCCTCGCCTCGTGCGGTGCGGGCCATCTCACAGGGCGCGATGGGGTTGTTAGCACGCTGACAGGCGATGCGCAAGGTTGAAGGTGCAGCGATCGCACGACGGAGCCCTCATCCTGTCAATGCCAGAGCCTGGCAATGGCTGTTCGCCGACCCGCAGGACGCCCAGCCATCGCGATTTCGAGCCAACGCCGGCGTCATTGTGGGAGCTATACCGAGCTCGACCGTATCATCGTGTCGCGCGCGCCAGGCGCTCACGAAGCACGAATTCGACAGTGCGCGTCGCCGGCGAGCGCGCCCCACTTTCGGTTACAGGCGTGGCCTGGAGGCAGCCTCCGGCCTCTGCTCAGGCCGCCGGCGGCTGAATCTTATTTAAGAGCTTCATGAGCACGTTCCCGGGGCCCGCTTCTCGGAAGTCCCTGACGCCCTTATCGAGGAGGAATTTCACGCTCTGCGTCCACTGAACGGGGCGCGTGATCTGCTCGACGAGCAGCGACTTGATCACGACCGAGGGGTCGCCCCCCTCGTACGGGCGCGCGGTGACGTTCGAGATGACCGGCAGCTGCAGGGGAGCAAAGGTCACCGGCGCCAGGAAGTCGGCGAACGCGCGCGCGGAGTCCACCATGTAACGCGAATGGAACGCGGCGCCGACCGGCAACGGTATGAAGGAGCGTGCACCCGCTCGTTCGAAGAGGCTCTTGGCCCGCGAGATGTCGTCGAGGGGCCCCGAGATGACGATCTGCCCGGGCGCGTTGAAGTTCGCGACGTCGATGGTGCCGAGGCCGTTCTCCTCGAGGACCTGCCTGGTCCCGCGCTCGTCCATGTCGATCACCGCGGCCATGCCTCCGTTCTTGGCCTGCGACATCAGCTCGCCGCGTCGCTTCACCAGACGCAGACCGGTCAGCAGGTCGAACGCCCCCGCCGCATGCAGCGCATTGTACTCCCCGAGGCTGTGGCCCGCGATGTAGTCGGGCCGCAGCCCCTCGGCGAGCAGCTGATAGTGGTGGAGCGCGTTCACCATGTAGAGCGCGGGCTGCGTGAACTGGCTCTCCCTGAGGACGTTCTTCGGGTCTTCCAGGCACAATGTGCGCAGCGAATACCCGAGCAGAGCATCGACCTCCTCCTCGACGGCGCGGTACTGAGGCACGCTGTCGAAGAGCCCCGCGCCCATCCCGCGCTTCTGCGAGCCCTGCCCGGGGAACATGAACGCGATCGGGCTCGCGACGCTCACGGCGGGCGCGCGTCGCGCGGCCAGCCTCTCGGTGATGGCCGTGAACCGAGCCATCGCCTGGCCGAAAGGCGAGAAGACCGCGTCGAACTTCGATGCAGAGGGCGTCTGCGCCAGGTTGTATTTGACGAAGGTCGCGAGCGTACCGGCCGGGTCCATGTCGACGTACTGATGCGGGCCGCTCGCTTCCAAGCGGCGAAGGGTGTCCTGGAACCGAATGGGATCCCGGGTGGCTTTCCACAAGTGGTCTGCCGACAGCGGGTCGAGGGGCTGCGCGCGTGCGCAGCAGACCAGGGGGAGATTGCCCCGCCGCATGCTCACGGATCGCATGTGCCGCTGGAACGACGTCTCCGCCGGATCGATCCACCGCGAGTGGAACGCAAACGACACCGGCAGCCTGCGGAGCGTGACCCCTTTCCCGCGCAGGATCTCCTGCACGGCAGGGACGTCGTGCGTGCGAAGAGAGAGCACGAAATTCCCGTCGAAGTTGACGGCGGCAAGCTCCCCGTAGCGCTGCAAGCCGGCCTCGTCGAAGAGACGGAGAGGCGCCAGGATGGCGATCATCGCTCCCGGCTCGCAGGTGGACTCCAGAGTCTTCGCATGCTGGATCGCCGCCTTGAGCCCGTCCTCCACGTCCAGGCACCCCGCGATGGTCGCCGCCGTGATGGTCCCGAGGCTCGCGCCGAGGACCATTTCCGGTTCGACGCGGGCCTCGATGAGCGTTCGGGCAAGCGCATACTCGACCATGAAGAGCGCCGGATGGCTCAGCAGCGTTCGGTCGAACAGATCGCCCTTCCCGTGCCCGCGCTTGTAGAGCGCCTCCACGACCGAGGCTCCGGAGAGATCGCGCGTCACGACGTCCAAACGATCCATCCACTGCCGGAACGTCGCCTGCCGTTCGTACAGCTCTTGCCCCATCTGAAAGTAGTGTGAGCCCTGACCCGAGAACAGGAAGATCGTCTTCGTCGTCGACACGATGCTGCTCCTATGAAGAACCCATCACGGCGCTCGTGGATGGTCTCGCTGACCCAAGGCGGGGACGTTTGAATCGGCCTGCGAGGTCACGGCAAGTCGCCCGAATGCGACGGAATCGCGCAGTTGTGCACAACGCGGTGCCCTGCGGTGACGGCTCCTCAGGCAGTTCACCCCGACGTCTCGCAGCTGTCATACGAGCTCTGCGAAGAGAAACTGAAGAGAAACCGTTGCGCTGGACGTAGGAGGTAGCGTACCATACGTAATGCGGCGCGGCCAGTGCGGCGCGTCGTTTCGACGTTGGTGGAATTTTGACAATCCAGCACAGCGACTCCGCGAGGCGATGGGCCAAACTGCCGCACCGTTCCCGTTTCCATTGCTCGCCGCCCGCGGTCGCGTGCTTCGATAAGTGACCTCCATCGCGACGTCTGCGGTCGACTGGAGCGCCCTCACCGCGGACGCGCCCGGCGCCGCTCGGAGGTCTCGGGCGCCGGAAGACTGTCACGCGGGATGATCAACATGATCAACGTGATCAACATGATCAATTCGACATCGCTAGGTAATCCGGAGTTCCGGGCGGACTACGGGCTCAAGTACGCGTACGTGGCCGGCGCCATGTACAAGGGCATCGCGTCCAAGGAGCTGGTGGTCGCGATGGGCAAAGCCGGCCTCATCGGTTTCCTGGGCACCGGCGGTCTCGGTCTGGACGAGGTCGAGTCCTCCATCCGCTACATCCAGGCCGAGCTGTCGAACGCGCCGGGAGGCTCGTATGGGATGAACCTCCTGTCGAACCCCGAAGCTCCGGACCAGGAGGAGCGGACGGTCGACCTCTACCTTCGGTACGGGATCCGCTGCGTGGAGGCCGCCGCGTTCATACGCATCACGCCGGCCCTGGTGCGCTATCGCGTCAAGGGGATTCGCCCCGATCCCGAGATGGGCGCCGTTCCGGCGCATCGCGTCCTCGCGAAGGTATCGCGCCCCGAAGTCGCGTCTGCGTTCATGCAGCCGCCGCCGGACAGCGTGCTCAGGGACCTCGTCGCCTCGGGTCGGCTCACGCCGCGCGAGGCGGAGCTTGCCGGGCTCGTCCCGATGGCGGACGACGTGTGCGTGGAGGCCGACTCCGGAGGCCACACGGATCGAGGGGTCGCGTACGCCTTGATGCCCGCGATGTTCGCCCTGCGCGACGAGATGATGGCGAGATATCGCTACCGCCGCCGCATCCGCGTCGGCGCCGCCGGCGGCATCGGCGCACCGGCAGCGGCCGCAGCTGCGTTCGTGATGGGGGCAGACTTCATCCTGACCGGCTCGATCAATCAGTGCACGCGCGAAGCGCGCACGAGCGACTCAGTGAAGGCGCTCCTGCAGCAGATCGACGTCCAAGACACGGCGTATGCTCCGGCCGGGGACATGTTCGAGCTGGGCGCGAAGGTCCAGGTCGTGCGCCGCGGTCTCTTCTTCCCCGCGCGTGCGAACAGGCTGCACGAGCTGTACATGCGTCACAGCTCGCTCGACGAGATCGATCCGCCGACGCGACGCCAGATCGAGCAGAAGTATTTCAAGCGGTCGTTCGAGCAAGTCTGGGAGGAGACGAGGGCGTACTATGCCGGGACGAATCCACGAAAGCTCGGCGAGATCGAGCGCAGCCCGAAACAGAAGATGGCGGCGGTGTTCCGATGGTACTTCGCCCACACCACACGGCTCGCCCTGGATGGCATCGAAGAAGAGCGCTTCGACTACCAGATTCATTGCGGTCCTGCGCTCGGAGCGTTCAACCGCTGGGTCAGGGGCACGGACATTGAGCCATGGCAGAATCGTCACGTCGCCGACATCGCGGAGAGGCTCATGCGCGGCACCGCGGAGCTGCTGACCGAGCGCTTCAGCGCGATGAACGGCGGTGACGCGGCGACCGGCCGCGGCATCGCGAGTGACCCCCTGTCGAGGCGGTAGCCTCCCGGACGCGAGCCTTGCGATGCCCACGTTGAGAATCGTTGACAAGCCCAGCGCCGACGGACGCGACGAGATCGAGATCTCGCTCGACGGATCCGAGAGCTCGCTCGTGGACTTCACGGGGACGGCGGACGGGGGCGATCTTCAGCAGACGCTGCGGTGGTACTTCGCCGAGTATCCGCACGACCCGTCGAGCGCGGACGACCGCGGCGCTGCCTCGATGATCGTCGAGATCGGCAGGGCCCTGGGCGGCGCCCTGCTGGCAGACGCGAAGGCCGAAACGCTCGAGCGGTCGGCCCAGGATCTCGCGGTGCTCATCGAGTCCGGGCGCCTCGAGTTCTTCCAGCGACCATGGGAGCTTCTCGCCGTCCCGTCGAGCGGGAATGTGCTGTCCGCGATATCGAAAGACTTCGTTCGTCGCTTTCCGCGCGACGGCGGCTTCTCGGAGGACGACGCCGACGTCGTCTACGACCTCGGCGTGACCGTCCCCGTCCCTCAGGCCGTGGCGGCGCTGCAGCAGCAGCTCGGCGGAGCTCGCCAGGGCAGCGAGGACACGCGTCAGGCCCCGCTGCGCATCTTGCACGTGGTGTCCCGAGCGCACCGCGAGGCCTTGCCTTTCGCGTCCACCGACGCGCTCGCGCTGACGATGGAACCGTTCGGATTCGGAATCGACCTCGAGATCTTCGCGCACGCGAGCTGGGACGCGCTCTGCAAACGGCTCGCCGATCGCGCGCGCCCTGTGCACATCGTGCACTACGACGGTCCCGTGCTCCTGGACGGCGCGACGCCCCGTGTGGTCCTCGATCCGTCGGGCGAAGAGCCGGTGCCCGTCGCGGTGACGGATTTCGCCAGCGCGCTGGTAGAGAACAGAGTGGCGGTGCTCGCCTTCGACGCACGTGGCTACCTCGAAGGCCGGCTGCCCGTGGCCGCGGCTCCCGCCCTCGCCGCAGTCGCCCGCGCAGCCCGCGCGGCGAGGCTCAAGAACATCATCGGGCTGTCGCACGTCACCGACCCGTGGACGAGCGGCCGGTGCTTCCGGCTCGTCTACGGCCAGCTGACCGCCGGGCTGACGCTCGGTCGCGCCGTCGTCGAGGCACGGAGGGCGCTGCAGGAGAGCGCCGAGACATCCCGGTTCACTTCGCATCCGGTGCCGTTCCAGAGCTGGCCGTTGCTCGTTCACTACGGCGGCCAGCACGTCAAGTTCTTCGACGCGGCGCAGCCGCGTCTGCCGCCGGAGGAGTCGCCGAGCCTCGCGCGAGCTCGCGATCGGCTCTGGGGATTCAAGGCGACCTTGCTGCCCCCCCTCGTCGAGGACGCGGGCGACAGGCAAGCGGTCGCCGTGCTCGGCGTGCTCGGGCAGGGCCGGCGCGCGGTGGTGGTCACCGGCCGAGCAGGCACCGGCAAGACGCACCTCGCGCATCGGGTCGCCCTCTACCTGGCCCAGCGCGACATCATCGATTTCGCGTTCTGCTTCGATTACGTCGCCGACTTCTACTCGGCGGACTCGATGCTGGAGATGATGGCTCCGGTCCTCGGCCTCGAGCCGAATCGAAGGGTCGAAGCGAGGGCGGCGTTGAGGAAGCGGCGCTGCTGCTTCGTGCTCGACGACCTGCCCGAGATCTCCGACGAGGATCCTCGTGCGGCCCGATCGGCGGCGTTGCTCGACCTCGTGCGCGAATGGATCGCCGACGGGCACATCGTTCTGATCACGGGCAGCCGGCGTCTCGCGACTCTCCCATCGGAGCTCGTCGAGGTGGAGCTGGAGGCCCTCTCCACCATCGAGCAACGCGTCCTGACCGCTCCGCTGCTCCGCGCGAACGAGCTCGCGGGTCGCGATCGTGACGAAGACTGGCCCAAGCTCCTGGCGACGACGGCAGGCCATCCCTTCCTGCTGAAGCACGTCGTCCCGTTGCTCGCCGGGCTGACGACTCGAGATCTGGTCGAGGAGATCGGACGTCGGACGATCGGCCGGCCATCGCTCGTCGATTCGTTCTACGAGTGGCAGTGGGCCGACATGCCGCGCCAGTGGCAGCACCTGCTGCTCCTGGCCTCCGAAGTCGAAGGACTGTTCATCGAGATGCTCATGGTCGTCGTCGACCGCAACGAACCGTTCGAGCCCGCGAAGAGGCTTCTCGCCGCCTTCGGCGACGAGAAGGCCGCGTTCTCGGACGGATTCTCGTGCTGGCAGCGGTCCGGATTTCTGACGCGCCTCGCGCACGGTCACGTCGTCGAGCCGCGTTGTCTGCCCTTTCTGGAAGACAAGCGCAAGCAGCGCTCTCCTAGTAGCGGGGTCGAGGACGATCTCCGTCTCGCCTTCAGCCAGACGCTCTGCGAAGGCCTCCGCATGTTGAGCACGCACCTCCAACGGGGCCAGGGAGATCCGGCGTTGACTCGCTATCTGCTCGTCAACCGCCGGCACTGGGTTCCTCACCTCGAACGACTGTGGTTCCGCGAGGAGCATCGAGCATTCCTGTCGACGAAACACGCGTTCGATCTGCTGTTGCGGCAGGCGCAGCTCGGGGGCGAGAGCGCGGCCTGGTCACTCGACGTCCTCGCGCGCTCGCCCGCGCCTCGGGTCGGTCACGGCGAGCTGCCGGACGCGGCGCTCGCCTGGTTGGCGCTCGCGATTGACGCGCTCGCCGCGCGTGGTGCGTCGGAGGCCAGGGCGCTCGTCGATGGAGCCGCCGCGTGGGAGCGATGGGCTCGCGCGCTCGCTCCGGACTCTCTGGACAACCGCGGCGCAGCCAGTCTCCAGCGGGTCGCGGCGTTCCTCGATCCCCTCTATCGAGCCCGGAGAGACTGGCGGGCGGCGATCGCGATCAACGAAAAGGCGCTGAGCGTCGCCGAGCGGTTCGGAGCGTGGCCTTCGGTGATCCAAGCGCTCAAGGCGCTCGCGCTGTGCCACACCGAGCTCGGCGAGCCCGAGAAGACCTCGTCATACGAGCAGAAGATCGTCGACGAGATCCCCTACACGGATGCGCCTCCCGGCTTCCAGGCTCAGCAGCTTTTCGAAGTCGCGATGGCACGGGCGTCACGCGGTGCGTATGCCGAGGCACGAGCCGTCGTCGCTCGCCTGAGCGCCATGGGCGACGCGGACCGCTTCGGCGACATGCTGGAGGGATTGAAGGCCGACCTCGACTATCAAGAGGGGCGCTTCGTCGAATCCATTCGACACTACTGCGTGATCTGGAAGCGGGCTGTGCAGCAGGGCCAGCGGCGACACCTCGATGCATTGCAAAAGCGATTCCATGAGATCGAGCAGAAGCTGGGGTCGGATGAGTGCTATCGGCATATCGACGCGAATCTTCCCCGTGACGTCGTCCGTCCCCGTGAGCTACACTGAGCTCCGCGCGCGGTCGCGCGCGTCTTGACAGGCAGCAAGTGCCCGAAGAGGAACCATGAATCCTTCGTATTTTCGTTCGGCGACCGCCCTCGCGTGCGGAGCGATCATCACGACAGCAGCGTGTACACCGAGCGACGACGCGCAGGACGAAGTCCACCAGAGCGAGCCCGAGGCCACGAAGGAGCCCCCGAACCAGGACGCGACGGATGATCCGGACGTGATCGCCAATCAACTGGCGACACTGCGTGCTGACCTGTTTGACGTGGCAGGTCGACGGGCGGCAGCGCTCGTTGCCCGGCTGACGACGGATGAAAAAATCGCGCTCGTGCACGGCACCGGAGTCCCGAGGATGGGGTGGGGCACGTTCCCGCCGGAGGCGCTGAACGGCGCAGGCTACATTCCCGGGATCCCGCGCCTCGGCATTCCCCAGGTGACCAGCGCCGACAGCGCGTGTGGCGTCAACATCGACGGCACGCGCGCGACCCCACTTCCCGCGCCGATCGCGCTCGCAGCGAGCTGGGATACCGAGCTCGCCGAGGAATACGGCGAGCGCATCGCCATCGAGCTGCGGACCCTCGGATACACACAGGCGCTCGGCGGCGGGATCAACCTCGCGCGCGAGCCGCGCAGCGGACGCACCTTCGAGTACATGGGGGAAGATCCCGTCCTCAGCGGCGAGATGATCGCCTCCCGCACGATCGGCACGCAGTCGCAGAAGGTCCTGGCGACCGTCAAGCATTACGCCATGAATGGACAGGAGACGAACCGCGCGGCGTCCGACTCGCAGGTCGATGAGCGGACGATGCGCGAGACCGAGCTCCTGGCGTTCGAGATCGCCGTCAAGCGCGGAAAGCCAGCCAGCGTGATGTGCTCGTACAACAAGGTGAATGGCACGTACGCTTGCGAGAATCCGTATTTGTTGACGGACGTCCTCAAGAAGGAGTGGGGCTTCAAGGGGGTCGTTCAGTCGGACTGGGCTGCGACGCACAGCACCGCGCCCGCGGCCCTCGCCGGGCTCGACGAGGAGCAACCGAGCGTGCCGGAAGGCGTGGCGGTCCCGCCGGGTTTTGGGCCCTTCTTCAGCACAGCGCTGCGAGCTGCCGTCGACGGCGGTGAGGTCTCCATGTCCCGTTTGAACGACATGGTGCAGCGCAAGCTGAGGGCGCTCATTGACGTTGGGATCTTCGATGCGCCGCCGACCCCTTCAGGCGCGATCGATGAAGAGGCCGGGCAGGCCCTCGCGCTGGCCGTCGCGCAACGGTCGTCGGTGCTTCTGAAGAACGCGACCGTGCCCGGGACGGCGCAGAAGGCGCTTCCGCTCACCGCGGAGGACCTCTCGTCGGTCGTCGTTGTGGGCGGGCACGCCGACGTGGGCGTGCTGTCGGGCGGCGGGTCGGGCGCGGTGCCGTCGCCGGACGGCAACGCCGTGTCCGGGTGTGAGGAGCCAGCGCCAGAGCCCGGGACGCTCCCGATCCCGCGGTGCGCGACCTGGTACAAGTCGGCGCCGCTCGCGGCGATTCAGGCCAAGGCGCGGCTGGCGACGGTCACGTACTTCGACGGCACCGATGCGGAGGCCGCCGCGAACGCCGCCGAGAACGCGGATGTCGCCATCGTGTTCGCCACGCAGTGGGAGACCGAGGCGCTCGATCTTCCGACCCTGAGCCTGCCGGATCCGACCACCGATCCCGTGAATCAGAGCTACGACCAGGACGTGCTCATCGAGACCGTGGCGTCGAAGGCGAAGCGCACCATCGTCGTGCTGGAGACCGGCAGCCCCGTCACCATGCCGTGGCTCGATCACGTGCATGCCGTACTGGAGGCATGGTATCCGGGCGTGCGCGGCGGTCAGGCGATCGCCGATCTTCTGTTCGGCGACGTGAACCCGTCCGGAAAGCTTCCGATCACGTTCCCGAGACGCGACGAGGACCTGCCGCAACCGACCATTTCCTCGAGCGACCCGATCGTCCGGTACACCGAGGGGTTGCTCATAGGGTACCGCTGGTACGACGCAAAGGCGGTTGAGCCGCTATTTCCGTTCGGGCACGGCCTGTCGTATACGACGTTCGGATACTCGGACATGGTCGCCACGGCCGATCTGAAGGGAAACGTCACGGTCTCGTTCACCGTCACGAATGAGGGACCTGTCGCCGGCGCGGAGACGGCGCAGGTGTACGCGACGTTGCCGACGGGTCTGGGGGAGCCGCCGCAGCGTCTGGTGGACTGGAAAAAGGTGTGGCTCGCGCCGGGAGAGTCGCGGATGCTGAGCTTCGTCGTACCGGCCCAGCGACTCGCGACGTGGAATGTCACGACACACGCGTGGAAGGTGAACGCGGGCCGCTACCGGTTCATGGCAGCTTCGTCGTCGCGCGATCCCCATGCCTTGACGAAGTCCGTGATGTTCCTCCGAGCGAGGCGTTGACAACTAGCAGCTGCTGAGGTCGTCAGGAAGAGACGCACTCCACCGCTTGGTTTCGACAAGCGGCGCTGAGCACATCATGGCATAGCACAAACTATAGCCAATCCGCTGATAACCTATACCCAATCCGCCGGCACGCAACGCGCGAAGCCGGACAGACCACCGATAAGGAGAGTGCTTATGTCAACTGCGAGCGACGCCACCTCCACAACGGTCGCGAAGAAGCGGCGACTGATCACGGCGGATTCTCACATCACGGTTCCACCTCAGGTGGCCGATGGGCTGCCGGAGAAGTACCGTAAGCAGGTTCCGCATCTCGAGAGGCGAGCGGACGGCACGTATTTCGTCCGTCCCGAGTTCGCGCTCATGTACTCGCTGGACACCGACGAGAAAAGCAACGCTTTCATAGAGCAGTACAAGCAGATGGCGGCCGGCGTCAAGATCGATCCGGACGACGAGGCGAGCCTGGCTCGAACTCTGTTCGGCGAGTCGCATCAGCCCTCGGTGCCTAGCTTCTATCCGAAGGGACGCCTGGCCGACATGGAGAAGGATGGCGTCGTGGCCGAGGTTCTGCTCGACGGTGCCTCGTACGCGTTTTCCGCCATCAGAGATCCGGACGGCGCCGTGGCCCTCAGCCGGCTCATGAACGATTGGTACGCGGATACGTACAAGGATTATTTCGGCCAGTTCGCTCCCGGGATCACCCTGCCCATCGTGGCTGGGATTCCCGCTTGCGTGGAGGAGCTCGTGCGGGCCGCCGGCCGAGGGCTACGGCCGGCCGTGCTGCCCGAGATCATCCCGGAGAAGCCGTGGTACCTGAGGGAGTGGGACCCGTTCTGGGAGGCCTGCGCCAGCCTGAAAGTTCCGCTTGCTCTGCATTGCTCGCTCAACCAGCCGGCGCCATGGGGCATGGTGAAGCGCGAGGAGAACGTCGCGGGCCCCCTGAACGGATGGCTCGGCATGGGCGGCGGAGCGGCGGAGTTCGTCGCGATGTTCGTCAACTCCGGTGCCCTCGAACGTCACCCGAACCTCCATGTCGTGTTCACGGAGCTGCACGCCGGCTGGCTGGGTTGGGCGATGCAGGCGCTCGATTACTATACCGTTGATCCTTCGGGTCGCGAGCACTCGAAGTTTTTCCACTTTCCCTTGACGACGCTCAAGGAACTACCCAGCTATTATATCCAGCGCCAGATCTCGTGCACTTTCCAGTGGGATCCCTTCGCGATCAAGAATCGCCATGAGACCGGTCTGGACTGCCTGATCTGGGGTAATGACTATCCTCACGCCGAGTCCACGTGGCCGGATTCCCAAACGGTGGTGGAGAAGCAGTTCGCGGGTGTGCCCGAGGACGAGATCGCGAAGATCGTGCACGACAACGCCGCGAAGCTGTATCGGTTTGCCGTTTGACGAGGACCGTTCAATTCTGAGACCGAGGCTCGCGCGGCTCTCGATCAGCTGAGGTGAGCGTGGCAGACTCGCGCGAGCCCGCCTCCGCCAGCCGGGTTGTCGTCCCCGGCGGACACGACAGCGTCCGTGGTTGCTTCGACATGTAAACTGCGCCGCCGAGATGGGCCACGAGCGGCCGAGCCTTGAGCGACGGCCCCCCCGCCACCACACCGCGTATGAACACCAAATCCGGAACCGATCTGACCGTCGGGAGCATTCCCAGGCACATCGTCACCTTCTCGCTCCCGATGCTCATCGGGAGCATCTTCCAGATTGCCCATAGCTTCATCAACGCGATCTGGGTCGGCCAATACCTCGGCACCGGGGCGCTAGCAGTCGTCACGGTGAGCCTCCCCGTCATCTTCACCATCTTCGGCCTCGGGATGGGGATGACGCTGGCGACGAACATCCTCGTGTCGCAGAGCTTCGGCGCCAAGAGGTTCGATGATCTGCGGCGGGTCGTGGATGGGTCGACGGTGCTGATCTACAGCATCGGGATCGTGCTCACGATCCTGGGAGAAATCTTCACCCCATCGATCCTCCGGGCAATGGATACACCGGCCGACATCTTGCCGGAGTCGGTGGACTACCTGCGCATCTCCTTCCTCTCGCTGCCCTTCAACTTCGGGATGTACGCCACCCGGAGCATGCTCCAGGGAATGGGGGACTCGAAGACGCCGCTCTACTTCCAGTTCGGCTCGATCGTGCTCACGACGGTGCTCGACCCGCTCCTCATCTTCGGCAAGCTGGGGCTGCCGGAGCTCGGCGTGAACGGGACGGCCTGGGCCACGCTGGTGTCTCACCTCCTCGCGCTGATCGTGCTCCACGCCTACCTCCGCGCCCACAGCTCGCCGGTCGCGGCGAGGTGGCCTCGCCTCGATCACATCGGGCCGTCGATACGGCAGATGGTTCGCATCGGTGTGCCCGCGTCCATTCAGCAATCCCTCGTCTCGCTCGGGATGGTGATGGTGACCGGGGTCGTGAACGGCTTCGGGGAGACGGCGACCGCAACGTTCGGCGCTGTCTCGCGCATCGAGCAGATCGCCCTCCTGCCTGCGATCACCTTCGGTGTGGCGATCTCGACGCTGGCCGGGCAGAATCTGGGAGCCGGGCACCACAGCCGCGTACGCGAGGTGTTCGCCTGGGGCAGCGCGTTCAGCGGGACGATGACCGTCGTTATCTCGGCGGTTACCATGATCTTCCCGGACGGGCTCCTCAAGGTGCTCACCCGGGACCCGGCCGTGCTCGAGCTCGGGGTGGCGTACCTGCAGATCGTGGCGCCGTGCTACGTCTTCTATGCGGTCGCGTTCGTGTGCAACGGCATCATCAACGGAGCCGGGGCGACCGTCGTCACCACCGCGAATTCGTTGATCACCCTCTGGGTGATCCGCGTCCCCGTGGCCTATTGGCTCTCGCGCGTGATGAACAGCGTGACCGGCGTCTGGTACGCGATCGCGCTGAGCTTCATCGTGTCGATGGTCGTCGGTCTGGGGTATTACTTCTCGGGGCACTGGAAGAAGGCGTTCGAGAAGAAGGGGGAGCCGAAGCCTCGGTCCGATCCCGCCGAGGGCTTCGCCAGCGATGTGGGCGAGGCTTGAGGCCCCGGCCGCGGAGGCGTCCGGTAAAGCCCATCCGCCCTTGCGAGGGGCGACGCTGTTGCCTCACCAGGCGAGGTGAGCCCTCCCGTCGAGGTACACGCGCTGCGCCTCCCCGAGGCCCGTCGACTCGCCTTCCACGGCGCGCAGGACGCCCGTCGCGGGGCCGAGCGTGACGTCGCGCCCCGCCTCGAAGCGCTGCGCCCGCACCAGGGCGCGGTACGCCTTGTCGAGCAGGAGCGCCCGCTCGCGCGACGGCGCCACGAGGTACGCGAGGTCGCGGTCGCCGCCGGGCGCGCCGCGCCGCACCTCCGCCTCGTCGAGCGCCCCGCCTGGGAAGAAGCGCGCGAGCATCTCCGCGTTCCCGCGGTAGTCGTCGGCCCCGCCCGCGCGGCGAAGGTACGTCAGCACCTCGGGCTCCGCATGGCCGGCCTGCGGCACGTCCGGCATGCCGCGCAGGTCCTGGTGCCGCCAGCCGGCGGCGCCGGGCACCTTGCGCGCCAGCGAGAAGGTGTGATCCACCGCGACGCCGACAGCGCCGTGGCACCCCATGCACGCGCGGTGCTCCTCCGCCGTCTGCAGCCGCAGCCGGCCCTGCTCGTCCTCGATGAACCCCTGGATCTGCCAGCCGAACGCGTTGCGCAGGCCGACCTCGGGCCCGCCAGCGTGGAACGGCGGCTGCCCCTCCTCCTTCTCCTGGGCCTCGCGCTCGTACGCGCGCGCGATCGCCCAGTCGTCCGGCTCATCGACCTTGCGCGCGTAGCGCAGCTCCTTCATCCGCGCCGAGAGCAACGCCGGGCGATCCGGATCGAGGTACCGCACCGAGTGCAGGAGCTCCGTCCCGCGCGGGTAGATCCACGCGCGCAGCGCGACGCCGGCCGCCGCGCCGGCGTACCGCGCGGGCAGGCGGACGACGCGCGTCACCGCCGGCTCGAGCGCGCCGTCGCCGTCGAGATCGAAGCCGGCGAGCAGCTCGCTCACCGGCTCGACCTCCCGCCCCGCCGGGGCGCCCGCAGGCCCCGCCTCGCCGTCGCCGACCCGGGAGGGCAGCGGCGACGGCGACGCGATCGCCGCCTCGAGCAGCGCCAGGTTCAGCTTGTAGACCTCGCGCGACGGCGCCCCGGAGGCGTCCGCGCGGAACGCGGCCGGTAGCCGGATGAACACGTCGCCGGCGCTGCCGTTCGTCGGCCAGAAGCTCCCCGGGAACGGCTTGTACCGCACCGCCCGGAAGCCGCTCCCGTCGCGCGCGAAGCCCTCGTCGTCGAGGCCGGCCTCGAGGTCGAGATCCGGCACGTACCCCGGGTAATCAGGCCGCGCCGCGAGCGCCCGGCGCAGCGGCGCGTAGTTGTCCTGCCGGATGTACTCGAGGATCTCGGCGTCGCTCGTCCGCGCGGCGACCGCCGAGAGGTCCTCGAGCAGGTTGGTCCAGGGGTTCCTCCGCGCCGCGTCCGAGAAGGTGTACTCGCGCTGGAGGTCGTGATCGGCGAGCGTGTTCGGGCCGATCCCGATCGTGTGGCACGTCCAGCAGCCGTTCGCGCCGCCGGCCGTGGACGCGTAACACATCGGCGGGATCGACGCCTCGGGGTTGCCCGCGTGCCCGGCGCGCGCGGCCGCGGTGGCGAGCGGGTCGTAGTCGCCCCCGCCGCAGCGCGCGGCCGCGGCGAGGACGGCGGACAGCGCCGCGACAGCCAGAGGTACGGAGAGCAGGCGCTCGCGGCGAGCAGGCACGGAGATCACTCGGGCAGGAAGGTGACCGCGATCACGCTCGACAGGGCGCCATCGCCGCTCGGCCAGGTGCTGTAGGCGTTCTCGCCCGGGTGCTGCACGGACACGAAGAGCGTGCCCATGTCGGGCGTGAAGGACGGGCCCGTCGCCTCCGCGTCGCTCGGCAGCGCCAGGACGCGGAACGCCTTGCCGAAGCTCGGCTGGGTCACGTCCGGCTGGCCCTCGCGGTGGGCGGGGTCGAGATCGAGGTAGTAGAAAGCGTCCGCGTGGGAGGCCACGCCGAAGTTGCCGTCGGTGCCGAACCACACGCCGCCCTCGCGGTCGAGGAGCAGGTTGTCCGGGCAGGAGGCGTCGAAATCGCCCTGCGCCTTCGAGCCGTGCCACACCTCGAAGTACCGGAACGTGGCGGACGCGCCCGGGCTCGCGGGGTCGGCCTCCTCCAGGGCGAAGATCGAGCCCACGGCGTCGGCGCGCTTCGGGGACACGGTCGCGTGCGTCGCCGGATCGTGGAGCTTGCCCTGCTGATCGAGCGCCGTCTGCCCCGTGTGGTTGGTGAACGTCACGTAGACCCGCGGCGTGCCGCTCGGGTCGCGCGGGTTCCACTCGATGTCCTCGGGCCGGTTCAGCTCCATGATCCCGAGCTTGTTGCTCACCGTGAACAGCGCGCGCCAGACGTCGTGATCCGCCTCGAAGCCGCCGATCCCGTTCCAGCTCACGTCGCGCAGCGCGGCGCCGACCGTCTTTGTGGCGTCGCCGAGCGCGGCCGCGTTCGGCGCGATGGCGGCGCTCTCCACCGAGAGCTCGATCCACTGCCCCGCGCCGGGGGCCGCCTCGGTCGGGGCCGCGCCGGTCGCGACGAGGGTGTTGCCGGTCGTGTTGTCGAGCCCCGCGAAATGCGCCGCGTAGAGCTTGCCGTCGTCGAGCAGCGCGCGGATCTCCGCCCTCGCCATCCCGGCCGTGTACTTGCCGGCCGTCACGTACTTGTAGATGCGACCGCCGCGGCGATCGTCGGTCCCGTAGATCACGATCGGCTTGTCCGGCAGGAGCTTCCAGTCGCCGTCGACCGCGAACGTCGCGGCCTCCCAGCGGGCGCGGCCCATGAAGCCGAACTTCTTGTGACCCGTGCCCGCCTCCGTCGCGCCGTCGTACTCGCCCGCGGGCTTCCCGGGGTCGATCTCGGTGAGGTAGCCGTAGTGGTCGCGGGGCTGCTGGCCGTTCGGATCGGAGATGCGCCCGAACTCCGCGGTGGCGCTCGCCTCGAAGACCGGGCTCACCGGCTCGCCCGGGTCGAAGCCCCGCCCGGTCAGGAATTTCTGATCGCCGGACCAGCTCGCCTCGAGGTCGCCGTAGTAGTCCTGCACGTTCTCCTCGGCGGTGATCACCGTGCCCCAGGGCGTCTGCCCGCCGGCGCAGTCGCCCATGATGCCGGCCACGATCCCCTCGGGGAGCGGCGCGCCGGTCGTGTCGTCCCTGGCCGGGCTCGAGAGCTGGTGCCCCGCGATCCGGCTCCGCGTCTTGCTGGTCGCGTCGTAGCGAACGGCGGTCGCGCTCCGGTCGACCGACCACGCGCCGGTCGCGGGGTCCTGCACGGCCCGGAGCCAGGAGCCGCCGACCTCCCTCTTTTCCCAGCGGATGTACGTGTCGACGTCCTCCTGCGACCAGACGTTCGCCTCGACGTCGTTCGTGAGGACGCCGAGCCTGCGCAGGTGCCGGGCCAGCGTGAGGTGCTGCCCGGTCGGCGCGGAGGTGGTCGTGGGGCTCTTCCCCGAGACGTACTCGTGGTTGACCCAGAGCCAGCCCGCGTCGCCGGAGCCGTTCCACTGCGGCGCATTGCCCGCGGTGGCGGACCACCCCTCGCCGAAGAAGGCGGTGTAGTCGTTGTTGGCGCCGAACCGGGGCGCGTCCGGCGCGGTGCTGAAGGTCAGCGGGTCGAGCCAGGTCACGAGGACGTCGGAGCGCACGCCCGCGAGCGCCCGGATGGTGTCGGTCGCGGCCGCGCGGAGCGGGAACTGCTCGCCCTGCGGCAAGGTGCCGGTGGCGAACATCTCCGCGCGCTCCCTCACGTAGCCCGCGAGGCTCGCGGCGCTGGTCCGCGGCGGCGCGTCCTCGCCGGGATCGCCCTTCGGCCCGGGCTGCCCTTCCGCGCCCGGCGCGCCTTCCTCACCGGGCCGCCCGTCCGCGCCCGGCTGCCCGTCCGCGCCCGGCTGCCCTTCCGCGCCCGGCGCGCCCTCCTTGCCGGGCGTGCCTTCCTTGCCAGGCGCGCCCTGCGCTCCGTTCTCGCCCCCGCCGCAACCGCTCCCGAGGGCGGCGAGGCCGCCCGCGAGCACCAGAACCAACGCCGACCTCTGGGTCCGCCTCATCCTCATTGCATCTTCTCCGCCGGGTGATTGGCCGGAGACGATGCCTCCTGACGGTGGCGCCCCGATGCGCCGCGCGCGACGAGTTCTTGTCAGACGCCGCGCGGATCACGCGCGCGCGCAGTCACCGCCGTCACCGCCGTCACCGCCGCGCGCGAGCCACCGAACAGCGCGATCGCGGCGGGATAGAAAGCGAGATCACCGCCGCGAGGGAAGCGGGATCACCGCCGCCGGGCGCCGCGCTACTCGTCGTCGTCGTCGGGCACGACGACGTCTTGATCGAAGCGCGCGCGCGCCTCGAGCAGCTCCTTGTCGGAGATCCAGGTGCGCTCGCAGCCCTGGAGCGGCGCGACCTGGTAGACGTCCTTGCGCTGCTCGCCGTGTCCGTCGTCGAGGACACGGACTACCTCGTGATGGAGCCCGCAGGAGGGGCAGAGCGCTCGCATGAGGGGTCACTATAGTGCGAGCGCGCTGGGTGCAAGGCCCTCCCCGCCGCCGGGCGGCGGCGAGGAAGGTCAGCGCGTGCGGAGGGGGAGAGGCGGGGCGAGAGGGGGGAGAGGCGGGAAGGGCGACCGGCTCAGGCCGTGGCGCGGACGCCGGCGGCGGAGGTCTCCTTCTCGCCCGACTTGATCCGCATCCCGTAGAAGGAGCGGTACACGAACACCATCGAGAGCACGAAGAAGATCGCCGCGAGCACGAGGCTCGTCGTGCGGTCGATCTCGATCGCCAGCTCGACCGCGAGGAGGCCGAACAGGGTCGTGAACTTGATGATGGGGTTCATCGCGACGGACGAGGTGTCCTTGAAGGGGTCGCCCACGGTGTCGCCGACGACCGTCGCCGCGTGGAGCGGCGTGCCCTTCTCCTTCAGCTCCACCTCGACGAGCTTCTTCGCGTTGTCCCAGGCTCCGCCGGCGTTCGCCATGAAGATCGCCTGGTAGAGCCCGAAGAGCGCGATGCTGATGAGGTAGCCGATGAAGAAGAACGGCTCGAGGCAGGCGAAGGCGAGCGTCGAGAAGAAGACGCCGAGGAAGATGTTGAACATCCCCCGCTGCGCGTACTGCGTGCAGATCTCGACGACCTTCTTGCTGTCCGAGATCGAGGCCTTCTCCACGCCATCGAGGCGGATGTTCGCCTTGATGAACTCGACCGCGCGGTAAGCGCCGGTCGAGACCGCCTGGGTCGACGCGCCGGTGAACCAGTAGATCACCGCGCCGCCCGTCACGAGGCCGAGCAGGAACGGCGGGTGGAGCGGCGAGAGCAGCCCCATCACCGCGGTCAGCCGCTGCGCGGGCGAGAGCGCCGCCGCGCCCTCCACGTGCTGGCTGAGCACGACGATGATCGAGAAGATCAGCGTCGTGGCGCCGACGACCGCCGTGCCGATGAGCACCGGCTTCGCCGTCGCCTTGAAGGTGTTGCCCGCGCCGTCGTTCTCCTCGAGGTAGTGCTTGGCCTTCTCGAAGTTCGGGGTGAAGCCGAAGTCCTTCTTCAGCTCGGCCTCGACGTTGGGGACGTTCTCGATGAGCGAGAGCTCGTAGACCGACTGCGCGTTGTCGGTCACCGGGCCGTACGAGTCGACCGCGATGGTCACCGGGCCCATGCCGAGGAAGCCGAACGCCACGAGGCCGAAGGCGAAGACGCTCTCGGCGATCATGAGCTGCCCGAGGCCCTGGCCGGCGAAGAAGTACGAGATGCCCATCAGCACGACGAGCACGATGCCCATCCAGTACGCGCTGAAGTTGCCGGCGGTCAGGCCCGAGAGCACGTTCAGCGAGGCGCCGCCCTCGCGCGACGCGGTCACGACCTCGCGGACGTGGCGCGACTCGGTCGAGGTGAAGATCTTGATCATCTCCGGGATGATGGCGCCCGCCAGGGTGCCGCAGGTGATGATCGAGGAGAGCTTCCACCAGAGCGTCGTGTCGCCCCCGAGGTTCGGGATCATGAACGCCGAGACGGCGTAGGTGAGCGCGACCGACACGATCGAGGTCAGCCAGACGAGGCGCGTCAGGGGGGCCTCGAAGTTCATCTTGTCCGCGTTGGCGTAGGACGCCGACGCGATCGCCTCGTTGATCAGGTACGAGCCGATGCTCGCGAGGACCATCACGATGCGCATCACGAAGATCCAGACGAGCAGCTGGACCTGGACGGCCTGGTCGGGGACGGCGAGGAGGATGAACGAGATGAGCGCGACGCCGGTGACGCCGTAGGTCTCGAAGCCGTCGGCGCTCGGGCCGACCGAGTCGCCGGCGTTGTCGCCGGTGCAGTCGGCGATGACGCCCGGGTTGCGCGCGTCGTCTTCCTTGATGTTGAAGACGATCTTCATGAGGTCGGAGCCGATGTCGGCGATCTTCGTGAAGATGCCGCCCGCGATGCGGAGCGCGGAGGCGCCGAGCGACTCGCCGATGGCGAAGCCGATGAAGCACGGACCGGCGTAGTCGGCGGGGATGAAGAGCAGGATCATCAGCATGAGCATGAGCTCGGTGCTGATGAGGACCGCGCCGATGCTCATCCCGGCCTTGAGCGGGATGGCGTACGTCGGGAACGGCTTGCCCTTGAGGCTCGCGAACGCGGCGCGCGAGTTCGCGAACGTGTTGATGCGCATGCCGAACCACGCCACGCCGCAGCTGCCGGCGATGCCGACGAGGCTGGCCAGCAGGATGACCAGGACCTTCGTGGCCTCCATGTGGCGCAGCACGCCGAAGTAGAGGACCATGACCGCGCCGATCAGGACCTCGAGGACCAGGATGAACTTGAACTGCGTGACGAGGTACGTCTTGCAGGTCTCGTAGATGAGCTCCGAGATCTCCCGCATCGCGCGGTGGACGGGGAGCTTGTTCAGCTGCGAGAAGGTGAGGATCCCGAACACGAAGCCGAGCACGCAGACGCCGATGCCGGCCAGGAGGAGCGTGCGGCCGTCGATGCCGCCGAACGACTGGGAACCCAGGTCGGGGAGGACTAGATCAGATTCACTGGCGCTGGCGAGCCCGCCGCTGAGCAGCAGGGCGAGCGCAGCGAGCCCGGCCAGCAGCGGTGCAAGCCAGGCCTTTTGAGACCGGATGACGTTCATGGACGGTGTGCCTCCATCGCAAGTACCGAGGCGGAGGACGGCGCCGTCGCCGCCCGCTGCTTCGTGGTTCCGAGGGGTTGGCCGCCTGCGTAAAGGGGAAGGGGAACCGGCGCGCTGCCGGATGGGTTCTTGCTCTAACGCCGACGCTTCAGCACAGCCTCGCCCCTCAGCGACCGGCGGTGTCGGGATGCCCGGGATTGCCGGGTAAGCCGCCACCGAGACCGGGACCGCCGAGGCGCGCGCTAGCTACCATGCGTGGCAGACGCCGTCGAGAGGGTGCGAGGCGCGCGCATGACGAGCGTCCTTGTCAGCGCCGCTGCGTCAGGAGATCGCGTAGGGAGATCGCGTAGATGCGCGGGAAGGAAAATTGGAGAAGAGCGCGCATTGCCGCGCTCTTCCATGAATTGTCGTGTTCAGTTGCGCTCGGTCGCGTTCTGTCGCCGGTCGGAGCCGGAGAGGCGCTGATCGGAGCCCGAGTCGGCGTTGGGGCTGGCGTGCGAGGTGAGGAGCTCCGCCACGAGATCCCGACACTCCGGCTTGTTCCGGAGGTGGCTGAGGAGCAGGTTCGACGCCTCGCTGAAGGACTTCTCGTAGGCGAGGCCCTCGCGCGTGCGCGCCGCGACGCGCTCGCGCCCCTGCGCGAGGTCCTCCTCGAGGGCCTCGGCGTAGCGGGCGAGCTGGGCGCGGAGCTCGTCGATCTGGCGGCGCAGGTCGCGCGCGTTCGCCTCGCGCGCGTTCTTCTTGTGCTCGTAGCGCCCGAGCTGCTCGCGCTTCGCCTGCGCTGTCGCGCCGGCCGCGCCCGCGCGCTCGTAGACGAGCGGATCGTGGTTGCCCTGGCGCGCCGCCCCGTCGGCGAGCTGGCGCGCGGAGAGCGCGAGCTTCTCGGCGGCGGCGAGCTCCACGCGGACCTTCTCGACGTCCTCGCCGTCGGCCATCGCCTCGCGCATCACGCGCGACTCCTCGTGCGCGAGCTCCTCGACCTTGCGGCCGATCTCGGCGCGCAGCGCGCGGCCGCGGCGCTCGAGCGCCTCGAGCTTGCGGGTGAGGCTCGCGACCTCGCCCTCGAGCTTGTTGGCGCGCGCGGCGAGATCCCAGGCCTGCGCGAGGCCGTTCTGCACCTCCTGCGGCACCTGCCCGGACGGGTAGGCGCGGGAGACCATGCGCGAGAAGAGCGCGGCGCGGCTGGCCCACTCGATGACGCCCGCGCTCTGCGGCGGCGGCGGCGGCGGCGGCAGCGGCACGCCCTCGCCCCCCTCGACCTCCCAGGCGTGGGCCGGGAGCCCGCGCTGGAGCGCCTTCAGCTCCTCCTGGAGGTGGTGGGCGTCGCGGTAGCGCTTGCGGATGTCCTTCTCGAGCAGGCGCAGCACGATCGACTCGCCCTGCGCGTGCGCGTCGGGGCGGATCGAGCGGGGGCGCGGCGGCGCGTGGGTCCGCTGCATCTCGAGGAGGGTGTCGCGGTCGTTCGCGCGGAAGGGGAGCTGCCCGGTGAGCATCTCGAAGAAGAGCACGCCGAGCGCGTAGAGGTCCGACTGCGCCGTCGCCTCCTCGCCGCGGGCCTGCTCCGGGGACATGTACTCGGGCGTCCCGAAGACCGCGCCCTTCGGGGCGAGGCGCGGGTCGCGCGCGATGGCGGCGAGGCCGAAGTCGAGGATCTTGACGAAGTCCTTCCGACCGCCGCGGTGGGTGAGCAGGATGTTGTCGCTCTTCAGGTCGCGGTGCACGACGCCGAGGTCGTGGGCGCGCGCGAGCGCGGCGCACATCTGCTCGAGGATGTCCACCGATCGCGCGATCGGCATGGGGCCGCGCGCGAGCTCCGCCGAGAGCGGCGTGCCGACGAGGTACTCCATGACGAGATAGAGCTCGCCCTCCTCGGTCTCGCCGATGTCGTGGATATCGATGATGTGGGCGTGGTCAACGCGGTTTGCGGCGCGCGCCTCGCGCAGCATCCACGCGCGGAGATGGGTCTCTCCGCGGAGATCGGGCCGGATGAGCTTCAGGGCGACGACCCGGTCGATCAGCACGTGACGGGCGCGGTAAACGACGCCCATGCCGCCTTCGCCAAGCCGTGCCTCGAGCCGGTACCGGCCGGCCACGACCTTCCCGATCAACGGATCGGTGCTCGAAGCCTTGGGACCTGCCGGTCGCTGAATCGCGCGCTCCATGGTGCCTTCGTTTCTCCTCAGCGCTCCCCGGAAGTGCGTTTCGCTTGTCTCAGGGGCCTTATTGCGCTGTGCGGTGAGTCGGATCGCTCGCTGAAGGTATCCGGTTTGAAACAGCCGGTCTACGGGCCCGCGATCGGATGGAGAGGAATCTGGGGCGCGCTCCACGTTGGCGGTGGGGTGGGAGACCCGCGCCGATTGCGCGCTCGTCAAGCCAGCGCCGACCGCGCTGGCGGGCAAGCCGGCGCGGACGACCGCGCTGGCGGGGGCGCATCGGCTTGCAGGCGGGCGCTCCCCGGGCGAGGATCGAGGGGTAGGCGGCAGACGAAGCGCGCGCCGTGGACCGAGGCAGGCTCGCCGCGGCGCGGGCCGGCGCCGCGGCCGTCCTCTGCCGGCGCGAGGGAGAGCGTGCCGCCGTGCCGACGGACGATGTCCGTCGAGATCGAGAGCCCGAGGCCGGTCCCCTGCCCCCGCGGCTTCGTGGTGAAGAACGGGTCGAAGATGCGCTGCGCGAGGTCGGGCGGCACGCCGGGGCCGCTGTCGGCGATCGCGACGGCCGCCATGTCCTCGTCGACCCAGGTCTCGACGCAGATCGCCGGCGCGCCGGGCGGGCGCGGCGCCGCGCCGGCCTCGCCGGCCGGGGCGGAGGGCGGCGCGGCGGGGGACGGCGACGGCGGCGCGGGCGGCGCGGTGGATGTTTCCTCCAACGCCTGGATGGCGTTCACGAGGAGATTCATGAACACCTGGTTGATCTCGCCGCCCCGGCAGGTGACCGGCGGCAGCTCGCCGTAGCGCCTGATCACCTCGATGCGCGCCTGCCGGAGCCGCGGGCCGAGCAGCAAGAGCGTCTCCTCGAGCCCGGCGTGCAGGTCGACGGGCAGCGGCTCGCCCGAGACGCGCGAGAAGCTCTTCAGGTTGGTGACGATGCGGACGCTGCGCTCGACCGCCCGGTGGACGACGGTCGAGATGCCGACGAGATCGTCGAGCGCGGCGTCGGCCTGGAGCCGCTCGCGGAGCGCCGCGAGGGCGCGGCGGCGGTCCTCCGGCAGCTCGCGCTCGGCGGCCCGGTAGGCGTCGAGGACGGCGCGGAGCTCGGCGGCGCGCTCCTCGATCGGCTGGGCGGCGCCGGCGATGGCGTTCAGGGGGTTGTAGATCTCGTGGGCGACGCCGGCGACGAGCTCGCCGATGGAGGCGAGCCGCTCGCCCTGGATGAGCGCGGCCTGCGTCCGCCGGAGCTCGGAGAGCGCGCGCGTGAGCTCCGCGGTGCGCGCGGCGACGTTCTCCTCGAGGCCGGCGCGCTCGCCCTCGAGCTCGGCGATCGTGCGGGACAGCGCCTGCCGCATGCGCTCGACGCTCTCGCCGAGGCCCACGACCTCCCTCGGCCCGGAGAGCCGCGGCACCACGGCGTCGAGCTCGCCGCGCGCGACCTCGTCGGCGGCGCGGGCGAGCTGCGCCATGGGCCGCGAGAGCTCGCGCGCCGCGCGCGCGACGACGCCGAGGGCGGCGAGCACGAGGAGCGAGAACGAGGCGAAGAGGGCGGTGACGGCGTTGAAGTCCTCGTTGAACGACGAGCCGGTCGCGAGGGCGCGGTAGAGGCCGATGGAGGAGAAGAGCGAGAGGAGCCCGGTGAACAGGAGCGGCAGCCCGAAGTCGCGGAGCATGCGCCGCCGGAGGGGCATCGGGGGCGCGCCGCCGCGCTCGGGCGCGCCCGTCCACGCGCGCAGGAGGTCGACGGCCCGCGCGACAGAGTCCTTGTGCCACGCGCGCTGGTAGAACGAGACGCCGAAGCCGAAGAGGGCGCCGAAGCCGAGCTGCATGAGCGCGTCGGCGTGACCGAAGGCGGCGCCGGGGCGCACGTAGGCGATGCCGATCGCGGTGCACGCGAGCCACAGCGCGAAGTTGAGGTAGGCGAGCACGTCGGGGAGCCGCTCCGCGCGGGCGAGGCCGCGGCCGAGCAGCGCGCGGTCGCCGGACGGGCCGGCCTCGAGGGCGGCGACGATCGCGCCCGTGGCGGGGCGCACGGCGAGGGTGAAGCCGAGGGTGCCGGAGAGCGCGAGGAGCGGGACGACCTCGAACCACGCATGGAACACGAGCTGGCTCTGGGTGCGGAGGAACGCGACGGAGAAGAGCAGCATCACGTGGCCGCCGACGATGCCCGCGGCGGTCGCCGACTCCGCGAGCCTCGGCCGGAGCGCCGCGGCGAGGGCGCGCGCGGAGGCGGCCTCGGAGGCGCCGCCGTCGGGCGCGTCCGCGCGGAGCACGGCGCGGTAGATGGCGCGGCGCATGCCGCCGGCCATGACGCCGAAGGCGACGGCGGTGACCAGGAGGCCGAGCCACGCGGGCGGGGTCGCGTGGCCGATCCCGAGCGGGCTGGGCCACGACGGGGGCGCGGCGGGGGCGCCCCGCCCGGCGAGGGGCAGGACCGCGAGCGGCCACGAGAGGGTCCGGATCGCCGCCGCGATGGCGAAGCCGCGGTCGCCGAGCCGGACGAGCACGCCCGAGAGCGCGGCCGAGAGGGCCATCGAGGCGAGCAGGAGGATGGCCGGCCATGGAGTGGTGAGGGCCGCCGGGACGACCGCCGAGAGGAACAGGAGCGCGGAGAACAGCTCCCAGCCGTTCGCGACGAGCTCCGCGCGGGCGCGCGGCGTGCGGAGCAGGGAGAGCGGGGGCGAGGGCACGGGCGGGCGGGCATGGAAGCCCAGGGGCCGCGCCCTCGCAATGGCGCGCGGCGGCTGCGGGCGAGCTCGCGGCCGGCTGGCTCACGGAGGGCTCACGGATGGCTGAAGGCTGGCTCACGGAGGCGGTCGAGCGCCGCCGCCGCGCGCCGTGGTGCGTCACCGGCCGGAGAGGCGCACGCCCGGGAGGACCTTGCGGCGCTCGACGACCTCCTCGAGCGCGTCGGCGTCGATCAGGAGGTGCGCGCGCAGGCTGCCCTCGATCGCCGAGAACGCCTTGCCCTGGTACCGCACCTCGCCGCCGGGCCCGGCCGCGAGCCAGTAGTTGCCGCCGGGGGCGCCGCCCTCGGGGGGCGCGAGCGGAACGGCGAGGAGGGGCCCCGCGTTGCCGGGGAACGGATCGGGCGGGGTCGCGAAGCCGGGGAACGACGGCGCGGGCGCGGAGGGCTCGGGCGCGGCGGAGAAAGCGAGCGACGCGCCGGGCTCGAAGCTCACCGAGAGGACACCCGCGCGCGCGTCGACGACGACGCCTGGGGTGCGCTCCTCGACGACGACCTCCTCGATGACCTTCCCCGAGACGAGCAGGAGCTGGTGGCTGCTCGTGATCTGCGAGCGCTCGGACGTGAGCTCGCGGCGCAGCGCGACCTCGTGCGAGAGGTAGAACTGGAGGTTCTTCACGTCCCTGTCGGTCAGGTCGTGCTGCACCCGGAGCTCGTGCGTGAACGGGACGAGGCGAGGGCCGCAGCCGGTGAGGAAGAGGCAGACGGTGGCAAGCGCGAGGAGCGGGACGAGCGCCGCGGCGGTCGCCGGGCGACGCCGCGCGGCGTGCCGCGGGGCGGCGTTGATCGAGCGGACACGGAGCAGCATGGGGGCCCTCGTGGAAGCGCCGCGGCACGAGCGCTGCGGGCGCACCTTCTCGCAACGGGTCGGCCGCGCTGACCTTACAGCGTGAGCTCGTGCGGCGGCTCGCGGCCTGCCACTCGTCGTGGCCTGCCGCTCGGGCGAGGACAGCGTGGCGGTGTCAGCGATCCGGAAGGGCCATGCCCGAAATCGTCGCGAGCGCCCGGACGAGCTTGTCAAAGCTGTCGGAGCGACTGCGCACGAGGGCGATGTCGATCTTCCGCGTCTCGCTCAGCTGATGCGTCGTCGGCAGGTAGCCCGGAACGAGCTTCTCCAGCGCCTCCTTGGCGCCGCGCTTTCTCTCCGGCGTGCGTACGCCAGCCCGCCGCACCGCCTCCTCCGCGAAGTTGAGGAGCAACCACGTCTCGTACTCATAAACGGCCATGACTGCATCGCCGGGCATGAGCCCCTTGACCACGCGCGCCGCGTCGGGGCCCCACGTCGCGGGGCAATCGTCGTCCGCATCGCACAGAACGAGCACGGCGTCGGCGTTCCGGGTCTGCCGCGCGAGCAGCACGGCGCGGCGCACGCCATCGGCGTGACAGAGGCGCAGCGGGCTCTTGCGCGTCCCGTCCACAAGCTTGCCACGAGGTTGCCGGATCGGATCCTGATCGACGATCCACGCAATGTCTCCGAGGTGCAGGCGGAGAATCCGCATGCAGAGGTTCGGGATGGCGGCGACCTCGCCCTTGCCCTCGACGATGCAGACGAGCCGCTTCACGAGCGCCGCTCAGAGCTGTACGGTCGCAGGTTCTTCCCCCTCGATCCGCAGCGGCTCAGAACGCATCAGCTCGGCGACGGAGAACAGCCCCTGTCGTACGACCTCGCGCTGCGCCGAGGAGAGCGGACCGATCTGCGTCACGCCGTCACGGTACGAGCACACGAGGATCTCCTCTTCGCGAGCGGCGTCGAGCAGGTCGGCGCTGTGCGTCGTGATCAGCAGGGAGCCCCTGGTCGACGCGTCCTTGAGCACGTCGAAGAGCAGCTGGGCCGCTCCGACGTGGATCGCAACCTCGGGCTCCTCGATGATCAAGAGCTCGTCCCCGGTCATCTGCTGGGCAGCGACAAGGATGCCGAGCGCACGCAGGGCGCCTTCCGACATCTCGCTCGCCGAGAACCGCGCCACGCGCCCTCGAGGCTGGCGCTGCTCGAACTTGAGGAGCAGGAATCGATCGAACGCCTCCACGGCGATGCGCAAGAGGTCCGGGATGATCCGCTGCATGGCGGCGAGGACGCGCACCTGTCCTTCGGCATCGAGGCTCCGGAGCGCCACGGCGATGTTGCTTCCCGACTCGTCCAGGCGCGTGTTCTCGGTCGCGACCTGCGGCTTTCGCATCGCCTCGGCGTCGAGTCGGATCCGCGAGACGTTCCGGAGCTCTGTGGACCTGGCGACGTCGAAGAGCTGGCGCGCGAACACCATGGCGCTCGCGGTCTCGCTGAGCCTGGGGGCGCTCTCGCTCGAAATCACGCGCCTCCCCGGCTCGGTCTCCACTTCCAGCCCCTCGGGCGTCCGCTCGACCGAGAGCACCGGCGCGCCTCGGGCGAAGAGCTCGATCGTCTCGCTGTGGAACGCCCAGGCTCCGTCGCCCTTCGCGCGGATCGTGAACCGGTGACGCAGGTAGTCCGTCTCCAGGGCCGAGCGCGATGGTGCGGCGCGGACGTCCACCTGCACCTCGGCTCGGTCATCCTCCTCCGTCGGCTGCCAGCGCATGATGCCGGCGAGGCCGCCGCGCCTCTCGATCGCGGTCGCGGCGTCCGTCGCGACGTCGCGCGCGAACACGATCGCGTCCGCGAAGTTGGACTTACCGCTGCCGTTCGGGCCGACGAGCACCGTGAAGGGGGCCAGATCGACGCTGGCCTGCGCGATGCTGCGGTAGTTCCTTAACTCGACGCGCCGCCACATCTGCACCGGGGCTTCGTCGCTTGGCGGCGCGCCGCCGTCGACGTACCGGCGCACTGCCAGGCTGAACCCGTTCATCCCGATCTCGTCGACGTCGACGAGGCGCGCATACCCGGGGACATCGCTGGCCGACCGGAAGGTCGTCACGACCTTCGTCACGTCCTCGGGCCGGAGCCGGTTGCTTGTCCTCTCCTTCTGGAACCCTCGCGAGGCATCGATGAAGAGCACCTTTCGCTTTCTCGACGCCGGCCTGTCGCGGCTCATTACGAGGAGCGCGGCGGGAAACCTCGTCGCGGGGAGCAGGTTGGCCGGGAGCCCGACCACCGCGTCGAAGAGGTCGTGCTGCAGCATTCTCTCGCGGATTTCCCTCTCGGCTCCTCCGTCAAACAGCACGCCGCCGGGCGCCAGCATCGCCAGCACCCCCGAAGGGTCGAGGCTGGCGAGCATGTGCTGCAAGTACGCGAAATAAATTCGATTTCCTACAGGTACGCCGTACCGCGAGCTCGCACCACGGTCGCGCTCCGCCACGTCATGCCCCCACCACGTGAGGCCGATCGGCGGAACGCAGAGGACGCGGTCGTGAGTCACGAGATGACCGTCCGCGGTGATGCGTGGATCGCGAAGCGCGTCGCCCCTGTCGATCTGTGCGTCCGGCAGACCGGCCAGGAGCATGTTGATCCTGGCGAGCGTCCAGGCTTCGACGCTCTCTTCCTGACCGCGGAGCGAGAGGCTTCGCCCGTCTCCGCCGCGGCGCTCGACGTATGTCGCGCACGCGATCAGCGAGGTGCCGTAGCCACACGCCGGATCGTAGATGCGCATCCCCTCGGAGGGGGCGAGCAGCTCCGCCATCAGCTCCGCGACCGCGCTCGTGGGGTGGGGCGCACCGACGCGCCTGGCGTCCCGGAGGTCCACCTCCTCGAGGAACATCTGGAAGGCACGCCCCAGCACGTCGGGCGTCGCCAGATCTCCGTCTCGAAACGACATCCCTGAGAGGGGCCGGACGAGCTCATGGAGAAGACGAAGGCGCTCCGCGCGATCCCCGAAGCGTCGCTCGTCCGTGAAGTCAACCCAGGAGAGCACGCCCTGGAGAGCCGGATTGCTCTCCTCGAGCGCCACGCAGGCCCGGTTGAGCGCCAGGTCTACCGCCGGAAGGCTCGCTTCCACCGTCGCCCATCGCGCCTGGGCAGGCACCGCGATGTCGAACGTGGAGGGTTCCGCGTCGTTCAGACGCTTCAGGAGGAGCAGGACGGCGATCGTCAACCGATGCTGCCCGCTTGGACCGAGCGCGTGCCGGAGGAGTTTGTCTGCCTCCAGCAGGCAGCCCACGATCTGTTCCTTCGTAAGCCGACCTTCTCGCGCTCCGCTCCCCAGGCTGAGCTTGGACGCCGTTGCCCGCTGTGTACCCACGTGAACAAGCGCCGCTCTCTCAGGGGAGCGGTCCTCGAGCAGACGCGCGATGAAGAGGGCCTTGTCACGCCCCCGAACGTCAAGACCGAGCGCGCGGCACAGCTCTTTCAGCTCATCGATGCGCAGAGCGCGCAGCAGCTCGTCGAGCTGCAGCCCTGGCGCCGAGAGCATCGCGTCGATGATCGCGTCCTTCTTCCGCCGGTCGGGCAGGTCGACCCCGAAGCGATCGGCCAGGGCAGCGAGCTCGGCCCGGGGCAGCAGCAGCAAGACGTCGCGGGGCGTCGGCATGGCTGCGCGAACGATACACGCGCGTACCGCCGGTCGCGAGCCTGCCTCCTGCCGCCGCCGCTTCCGTAGCGAACGTCATCCCCTCGCCGCCTCGCGCACGCCACGGCCACGCGCTCGGCCACGCGGGCTCGAGCGTGGCATCCCCTCACCGCCAGTACAGCGTCGCCCGCCCCATCGCCGTGAACGGCCACCCCGGCGAGTAGTGGATGCCGGTGACCGCGGCCGGCTCGTACGGCAGCCGCGACTCGCTCGCGAACTGGACCTCGCGCCACGTCGCGTCGAAGAGGTTCTGAACGTCCACGGCCACCTCGACGTCCTTCCACCGGAGCCCCGCGTTCGCGTCGACGACCGTGAACCCCTCGGCCGTCAGCGACGCGTCCTCGGTCGCGGGCCGCGCGCCGATCGACTTGACCCGGAGCGCCGCGAACGGCGTGAACGCGCCGAACGTCGGCCGGACGCCGACCCCCGCGGTCAGCGTCCGGGTCGGCGCGAGGGCCACCGCGCTCCCGTTGCCCGCGTTCGCCCGGAAGCGCGCGCGGGTGAAGGTCGCGTCGGCGTCGGCGAAGAGCCAGCTCCCGAGCCGGTAGCGCCCGCCGATCTCCAGGCCGTAGCGCCGCGTCTGCCCCGACGGCTCGGTCGCGCCCGCGTCGCCGCTCCAGACGAGCTCCGAGTCGAGATCGAGGAGGAACCCCGCCGCGCTCAGCGTCAGGCCGCGGAGCGGCGTGGCCCTCGCGCCGACCTCGTAGCCCGTCGCGGGGGTGATGAGCGTCGCCGCCCCCTCGCGCAGCACCACGCCCTGGGCGTCGTTCGAGTGGAAGCCCCGCCCGTAGTGGGCGAAGAGATCGAGCGCCGCCACGGGCGAGACGATCGCCGTGAGCTTCGGGAAGAGCTGCATCTGCCCCCGGAAGCCGCTCGACCTGTTCCCTGTCGCGCCCAGGTCCTCGCGCCGGTCGTCCACGTTGACGTCGATCCACTGCCCGCGCACCCCGGCCACGAAGCGGAGCCAGCGCCGGATCCGGGCGTCCTCCTCGATGAAGACGCCGATCTGGCCCTCGTCGACGTGGGCCCTGCCGCGCTCCTCGAGCCGCTCGCGCGCCTCGTCGTGGTGGAGGGACTTGTCGATCGCGTCGGCGCGGATCTGCGCGCCGAGCGACGTCGTGAGCTTCACCCCGCGGTGCTCGAGCTGCTTGCGGAGCCGGAGCTCGGCGCCTCCGACGATGCGGTCGTCGTTCTGCTCGATCTGATCGCCGTGGACCGGGTCCTCGCTGAAGAACGTGAAGTTCGAGTACAGCGTGAGGCGGTAGCGGACGAGGTAGGCCAGCGCGCTCAGTTCGGCGTCCCGCCACGCGGTCGAGTACGCGAGGGACGCCATGTGCCGCTGGGTGGCCCCGCCCTCGGTCGGGTCGACCGAGCCGAAGTGATCGATGCACGGCTGTCCGTAGGCGGACGGCGGCGGGTTCAGCTGGCCCTGCTCGCCCTCGCCGCACACGGCGCGCGCGGGGATCTGGCCGGAGCCGTGCCAGGTCGATCCGTAGGACATCCACGTCATCTGGATCTTCCCGGTGGGGCTCAGGTCGTGCGTCGCCCTCAGGTACACGTTGAAGCGCTTGAGCCGCTCCGGGCTGAGGAAGGGCCCGTCGTTCCGGTAGACCTCCGCCGCGGCGACCGCGCGCCAGGCGTCGCCGAGATCCGGCGAGGCGACCACGAGGCCGCGCACGATCCCGTACTGCCCGAGGCTGAGCTGCGCGTGGCTCTCGTCGAGCTTCTCGGCGAAGCGGAAGTTCACGGCGCCCGCGGTGCCGAAGTCGCCGATGCTCGCGTAATAAGGCCCCTTGTAGCCGTCGAGCCCGGTCACGAGCTCCGGGATCACGAAGTAGAGATCGGTGAAGCCGTGCCCGTGGCCGTGGCTGACCATGTTGACGGGCACGCCGTCGACGAAGAAGGCGACGTCGGTCCCGTGGTCCGCGTCGAAGCCGCGGAGGAAGTACTGGTTGGCCTTGCCGCCGCCGGCGTGCTGCACGGCGAAGAGCCCCGGGACCGCCTCGACGATGTCGCCCGGCCGGAGCCTCGGCCTGAGCTCGAGCTCGCGATGCCCGATCGAGACGCGCGAGGCGGCCTCGCTCGCCGGCTTCTCCGCCTGGATCGTGACCTCGATCGCGCCGCCGTCGGCGCTCGCCCCCGCGCCGTCCGCGAGCGCCTTCGCGCCGCCGCCGTCCGCGAGCGCCCCCGCGCTGCCGTCCACGGGCGCCTCCACGCCGCCCGCGACCACCGTGCCGGAGGCGCGCTGCGAGGTGTCCTCCTTGCGCTCGGACGGGGCAGCTCCCGGTGCGGCGGCCGGCACCTCCGGCGCCTCGACCTCGGCGCGCGCGAGCCGCGCGACGGTCAGCGAGATCGATAGTGCGGCGAGCAGGTGGCGTGAGAGGCGGTGTCCGTTGCGCTTCGTGATCGTCTCGCGCGGCATGCGCGTCCTCCTTGTGCTGGCATCGCGCAGAGCGGCTCAAGGCCGCTCGCGCCGAGCGCCGCGCGGAGGGATGGCTGTCCAGCGGCGGCGATGCCCTGGACCGACCTCTCGCCCCCGCGGGCTACCGGGAGGCAGCGAGGGGGCGGGTCGGACTCCGGGACGCGCGCAGACGCTGCGACGGCACGGACCTCACCGCCTCCCTCGAGGCTCCCAGGTCGAACCGGCGCCAGATGTCTCCCCGTCGCCGGGCGCTGGCAGGTCTTCGGGCTTGCGAGCTTCTCGGCCTGGCCGACTTCCTACTGTCCACCGCTTCCCAGCCCTCTCGGGCCAGTGCTCGTCGTGGAGGTCGTTCTCGCTTACCGCTGCGGGGCAGCCCCGGATTCTCACCGGGTTCCCTATTGAGCCTGGGCAAGGGCCCAGGCACCAGCACGGCGCGCACCCTATGGCGGCGCTCGATCGCCTGTCAACCGTCGTCCCGTCGAGCCCGGCGCCAGCGAGCGGCTGCCGCGAGATCGGCGGCCGGACGTTCGACCTCTGGCGAGGATGGGCTCGCTCCTCCGTGGGTCGCGTGCTACACGGCCGCCGCCGTATATGCCGCGTAATGATCTCCGCAACATCGCCATCGTCGCCCACGTCGACCACGGGAAGACGACGCTCGTCGATCACATGCTCCGCCAGTCGGGCGCCTTCCGAGAGAACGAGGTCGTGGCCGAGCGGGTCATGGACTCGAACGACCTCGAGCGCGAGCGCGGCATCACCATCCTCGCGAAGAACACCAGCATCCGGTACCGCGGGGTCAAGATCAACATCGTCGACACGCCCGGCCACTCCGACTTCGGCGGCGAGGTCGAGCGCACGCTGATGATGGCCGACGGGGCGCTGCTCCTCGTCGACGCCGCCGAGGGCCCGCTGCCGCAGACGCGCTTCGTGCTCTCGAAGTGCCTCCAGCGCGGCTTCCCGGTCATCGTCGTCATCAACAAGATCGACCGCAGCGACGCGCGCGCCCACGAGGTGCTCTCCGAGGTGTTCGACCTCTTCTGCGACCTCGAGGCGAGCGACCCGCAGCAGGACTTCGCGACGCTCTACGCCGTCGCGAAGCTCGGCCAGGCGAAGCGCGAGCTCGAGCACGAGGCCACGAACCTGGAGCCGCTCTTCGAGACCATCCTCGAGCGGGTCCCGGCGCCCTCGGGCGACCCGGACGGGCCGCTCCAGGTCATCGTCTGCAACACGACGCACGACGACTACGTGGGCCGGCTCGCCGTCGGCCGCGTGGTCCGCGGCACGGCCCGGTCCGGCGCCGACGTCGCGCTCCTCGGCGAGGACGGGCAGTCGCGCGGCTACGTGAAGATGCTCTACGCCTACGAGGGGCTGAAGCGGGTCGCGGTCGAGAGCGCCGTCGCGGGCGAGGTGGTCGCGATCGCCGGGCTCGAGTCGGTCACGATCGGCGACACGATCGCGGATCCGGCGCATCCCGAGGCGCTGCCGCGGATCGTGGTCGAGGAGCCGACGATCAAGATGAAGATCGGCGTGAACACGTCGACGTTCGCCGGCAAGAGCAAGCAGTCGAAGTACCTGACGAGCCGCCACCTGAAGGAGCGGCTCGAGCGCGAGGCGATGAAGAACCTCGCGATCCGGGTCGAGCCGACCGAGGTGCCGGACACCTTCGTGGTGCTCGGGCGCGGCGAGCTCCAGCTCGCGATCCTGGTCGAGACGATGCGGCGCGAGGGGTACGAGATGCAGCTCTCGAACCCCGAGGTGGTGACGCGCGAGATCAACGGCGAGGTGATGGAGCCGGTCGAGCTCGTGGTCGTGGACGTGCCGGACACCTACGTCGGCATCGTCACCGAGCGGCTCAGCGGCCGGCGCGGCCGGATGGTGAAGATGACGAACCCCGGCTTCGGGCGCGCCCGCCTCGAGTTCCGGGTGCCGTCGCGCGGGCTCATCGGCTTCCGCGGCGAGTTCCTGACGGCGACGCGCGGCACGGGCCTGCTCAACACGATGTTCGACGGCTGGGCGCCCTGGGGCGGCCCGATGATGCGCCGCCCGACCGGGGCCATCGTCGCCGACCGCGCCGGCGTGGCGACCCCGTACGCGCTGCACCACCTGCAGCCGCGCGGGATGTTCTTCATCGTCCCCGGCGTCGAGGTCTACGAGGGGATGATCATCGGCGAGCACAACCGGCCGAACGACACCGACGTCAACGTGATCAAGGAGAAGAAGCTCTCCAACGTGCGCAACCACGGCAAGGACGAGAACGTCCTCCTGGCCAGCCCGCGGCTGCTCACGATCGAGACGGCGATGGAGTGGATCGACGGCGACGAGCTCGTCGAGGTCACGCCCGACGCGGTGCGCGTCCGCAAGAAGGTGCTCGCGTGCAACCGCCGCGAGCGCCGCGAGGACGCGATCGAGCAGTCGCAGGCCGTGGAGTGAGTCGCGGGCGCGCGCGGGCGCGCACGGGCTCGACGGGGGCGCGCGCCCCTGCCCTGCCCGCCCCGGTGTAGTATCGCCGCATGAGAACGACGCTGGTTTCAGCGGGCCTGGCCTCGCTCGTGGCGCTCGCGGGGGCGAGCGCCTGCGGCGGGAACGTCGTCGTCGACGGGTCGCCCGGGAGCACCGAGGGCTCCGGGGGCGCGGGCGTCACGTCGAGCGCGGGCGCGGGCGCGGCGCCAGGCGCGAGCGTGGGCCCGCAGACGTCGAGCGCGAGCGGCGCGCCAGACGTGAGCGCGGGCCCGCAGTCGTCGAGCGCGAGCGGCGCGGACCCGATCGACGCGCAGATGGCCTCGTGCGGCGCCTTCTGCGCGCTCTTCGACCGAGCGTGCCCGGAGAACGGCTGTCGCGAGGCCTGCGCGGAGCTGCTCACGGCGCCGCGCCCCTGCAACGCGCTGACCGCGCCGTACTTCGACTGCATGAGCACCGGCATCCAGATCGCGTCGACGACGTCCTGCCAGCAGATCGCGCGGTGGCTCGACCCGCTCTTCGAGTGCCTGGGCTCCAGCGCGTCCGCGTGCGAGACGCCGTTCAGGGAGGTCTGCACCGAGGCCTTCGAGGAGCACCGGGCGTGTCAGCTCAACGGCGGCCCGTAGCGGGCGCGCGCGTCACCTGATCCCCCGAGTTGGCGCGTCGGGCAGCAGGGCGCGCCGCAGCGACGCGAGGGCGTCGGCGATGAACGCGACGAGCGCCTTCACGCGCGGCACCGCGCGCGCTTCCCGGTGCACCCCGAGCCACAGCGCGCGCTCGGGCGGCGGCGAGGGCGGCGCGAGGAGGCGCAGGCCCGCCGTCGCGTCGCCCAGGTAGCGCGGCAGGCAGACGAGCCCGACCCCGGCGGCGCCCATGGTCGCCTGGGCCTCGCGGCCGTTGGTGCGGGCGGCCACGCGGGCCTGCGCGGCGACGGCGCGCAGCCACGGCAGATCGGCGACGGCGGGCGGCTCGTCGCTGCTCATCGTGACGAGGGCGTGGCCCTCGCACTGCCGGCCGAAGTCCGGCGGGCCGCGCTCGGCGAGGTAGGCCTCCGACGCGTAGAGGCCGAACCCGATGCGGGCGACCTCGCGCTGGAAGACCTCGTGGTGCTCGAACGCCGCGGGGCGAAGGGCGATGTCGGCTTCTCGACGCGGCAGGCTCAGCCAGCGCGCGTCGGCGACGAGATCGACGGAGATGGCGGGGTGACGCGCGAGGAACGGGGCGAGCAGGGGCCCGAGGACGCGGACGGCGAGCCACTCGGACGCGGTGACGCGCAGGTGTCCTTTCAGGCCGGCGTCGCGCCCTGCGACGGCGAGCTCGGCGGCGAGCGCGCCCTGCTCCATGCGCTCGGCGTGCCCGAGCACGCCCTCGCCGGCGGCCGAGAGCGCGAACCCGGACGGCGAGCGCAGGAAGAGCTTCGCCCCGAGGCGCCGCTCGAACGCCTCGATGCGCCGCCCGACCGTCGGCTGCGTGACCTTCAGCGCGCGCGCGGCGGCGGAGAGGTTGCCGTGCCGCGCGACGGCGAGGAAGTAGCGCAGGTCGTCCCAGTCGAGCATGGCTCCGGCGCGCGGGGCGCTGCTGCTGGAGCGCGCTCCGCGCCATGCGAGGGTGCATGGCGAGTATACGGCGATGGCGGATCCCCGGGCAACGGGGGAGCGTGCACGCTCTGCGGCGATGTCGCGCGCTCGTGCGCCTGCGCGCTCGTGCATTCCACGTCGGACCACCTGCTCGAGGAAAAGCATGCTTTCGAATCGCCGTGAGTTTCTCGACCTCGTCGCCGGGACCGCCGCGACAGGCCTCCTCGGCTCGGCCCCGCTGGCCATGACCGCCTCGTGCGCTGCGGAGCGCGGGCCGGCGCCGCCGCGGCCTGCAGCGCGCCGGAGGATCAGGGCAGTCGCCTTCGACGCCTTTGCCGTCCTCGATCCGCGGCCGATCACCGCGCTCGCGGAGGAGCTCTCGCCGGGCAAGGGCGCGCTGCTGAGCGACGCCTGGCGCGCCCGTCAATTCGAGTACACGTGGCTCCGGGTGGCCTCTGGCGAGTACGCCGATTTCTGGCGCGTGACGGGCGACGCGCTGGTGTTCGCCGAGAGGCTGCTGAAGCTCGATCTCGGGGAGGCAAAGCGCTCGCGGCTCCTCGGGGCGTATCTCGATCTCAGGGCGTGGCCGGACGCGGCGCCGGCGCTGAGGTCGTTGAAGGACGCGGGTATCCGGCTCTCGTTCCTGTCCAACTTCACGCCCAGGATGCTCGGCGCCGCGATCGAGAGCGCCGGCCTGGGAGGCCTGCTCGAGCACGCGCTCAGCACCGACCGGGCGAGGACGTACAAGCCGGATCCGCGCGCGTATCGGATGGCGCTCGACGCGTTCCACCTCGAGCGCGACGAGATCGTGTTCGTCCCGTTCGCCGGCTGGGACGCGGCGGGCGCCAGGTGGTTCGGCTATCCGACGTTCTGGGTCAACCGCCTCGGGCTGCCGGCCGAGGAGCTCGGCGTGACCGCGGATGCCGCGGGAGCGAGCCTAACCGATCTGGTCGAGTTCGCGACGGCGGGGGCGTGAGCGGCCGGACGCGCCAGGGCGGGATGACGTCGAGAGCGCGGTGCTCGGACAAGGACGAGAAGGGGTCGAAGCGCCAAGGCGCCAGGAGAGAGAAAGAGAGAAAAGAAGGGATGAACCGCCAAGACGCCAAGGACGTCAAGAGAGAAGAAGAGATGCCCTGGAGAGAAAAGAAGAGATGAACCGTCAGACGCCCTGTGACGATTCATGAGCGATTGCCTGTGGAGGCGGCTACCTGCGGGGCTTCGGGGCGCCGCGGAGAGTGCACCGCCGGGTGCCAGCGACCCACGGGGTCAGCCCCACGGGCGCCAGCGTGAGAAAAAAGAGCCCTCGGGCCGAATGGGACCCTCGGCCCGAGGGGGGTGCGCGTTCATGGCAGACCGCCCGGCGACTTTACCTGCGATAGCCCGCTCACTACTACTCGCTCCCGCCAGACGGCTATACCAACGATGCGGGCGAGATCGCCAGACCGAAATGCACCGCATCTGCTCTTCTTGTGCGCGTCAGGTCATTGTGGCATGACGTCTGGAATTCTCGAAAGCTCGCTCGAGGGCGCCCGTGCGAGACATCCAGGCACGACCCCGGAAGGCTCGGCGCCCGCCCCCCGGCGGACGCGACGGCGACGCGCGCTAACAGCCGGGCACGTTGACGTCGACGTCGAGCAGCACGTCCGCGGCGATGGTCGTCTCCACGTCGGGGCGACCGCTCACGCGGGCCTCGCTCGTGATCCTCATGCTCGGCGCCACGACATAGGGCGTGAGATCCACGCCCTCGACGACATCCATCGACAGCTCGCGCGCGCCGCGCGGCACCTCGTCCATCTTCGCGATGAGCACCCGCGGCTGGCCGTCCGTCTCGGCGAAGAACGACGCGGAGGTCAGGAAATCGAAGCTCCCGTCGGCCGGGCTCTCGATACGGAGCGTGAAGTGGACGATGTGCACCGCGTCGACGTCGTCCTTCGTGACCCCCTGGTTCTCGAACTCCGCCGAGAGATCGATGCGCTGGAAAGCATCGAAGTCCAGCGCGGCGATGAGGTCGTCGATGAGGGTCCCTGGCTGGACAACCGCCTTGCCGCCGACCTCCACGTCGACGTTGTCGAGGGAGTCGCACGTGGCGAGCGCGCACAGACCGAGGACGGACGCCGCGCGCGCGAGCGTCGCGCCCAGAGGACGCCGCCCGCCCGGTCGTGAGGACCGGCGGCTGGAGGGAACAGGGGAAGGCGAGCTGATCATCGGACAACTCTAACGCATCTCCAGCGCGCCACCGCGCCCCCCGGAGGCGCCCGGCGCGCCGCCGCGCTGCCCTTCCCACCGCTCCCCTCCCCCGTCTCCTCCAGCGTCTGGCCCGCCGATGAGCTCGCCAGCACGCGCCGGAGGCGCCGCGGCAGGCTCGACCACGCCGCCCGCAGGACCCCTCCATCGTGCCTGGAGCGAGAGCCGCCATCGCCGTCAGACCGCTTCGCCGACGCCCCGCACGCACCGGTGGTGTGCGGCGACCGCATCAGCGTAAGATCACCGTCTCCCTGTACACCGGACCCCGGGAGCAGCGCATGAAGGATGAACATCTCTCCGCGGAAGCCCTCAGGGCAGAGAACGCCGAGCTCCGGGGGCTCGTGGAGCAGCTCCGGGCGCAGGTGGCCACGCTCGAGCAGGAGGGCCGCGCGCTGCGCGAGACCGCCGCGCGCGACCGGCGCATCATCGAGGGGCTCCCGCTCCTCGTCTATCTGTTCGATATCGTCGACGTCCAGAGCGTCTACGCGAACCGCAATGTGGCCGAGCTCGCGGGATACAGCCCCGAGGAGATCGAGGCCATGGGCGAGGGCGCGCTCACGACCCTCGTGCCCGCGGAAGATCTCGGCGGGTTCATGCGGAATTTCGAGCGCCTCCGGCGCGCGGCCGACGGCGAGGTCCTCGAGCACGAGTACCGCATCCGCAAGCGGGACGGGACCTACAGGCGGCTCCTCGACCGCGTTGTCGTTCACTCGCGCGACCCGGGGGGCGCTCCGCGGGTGGTGCTGGGCAGCGTTCAAGACGTCACCGAGCAGCGCGAGGCAGAGGCCGCGCTCGCGCGCGCCAAGGCGCTCGTGGAGCACGCGCTCGACGGGATCGCCGTGCTCGACCCGGCGGGCAACGTCCTCCACGCGAACGAGGCGTTCACGGAGATGGTCGCGCCGGGGGAGCGCGTCGCCGGCAGGGCGATATGGCGCTGGCTGGCGCCGGGGCCGGCGGGGCTCTCCGAGGAGCAGGCCGAGTCGCTGTTCCTCCGCGAGGAGAGCTGGAGCGGCCGGGTCGACTTCCTGCGCGCCGACGGGCGCACCTGGACGGCGCGGGTGGACGCCATCGCGCTCGACCGACGGGCGACAGCGGGGGCGGCAATGGCCATCTTCCTCCGCGACATCACCGCGGAGATCGCGTCCGAGTCCGAGCGGATCGCGCTGCAAGAGGAGGTGATCGAGGCGCAGGCGAGCGCGCTCCGGGAGCTCGGGACGCCGCTCATCCCGATCGCCGACGAGGTGCTCGCGATGCCGCTCGTGGGCGCGATCGACGAGGCGCGGGCGCAGCGGATCATCGAGGTGCTGCTCGGCGGGATCGCGGCGCAGCAGGCCGCCGTCGCGATCCTCGACATCACCGGCGTCAGGGCGCCGGGCGCGTACGCATCGGACGGGCTCGTGCGGGCGGCGCGCGCGGCGCGGCTGCTCGGGGCCGAGGTGGTGCTGACGGGCGTCGGGCCGGAGGCGGCGCGGACGCTCATCGAGCTCGGGGCCGACCTGAGCGGCATCGTGACGCAGGGCTCGTTTCAGAGCGGTATCGCCTACGCCCTCGACCGGCGGCGCCGGGGGGTGAGGCCGAGCCCCGCGGACGAGCGCTCCGCGAGCGACAGGGGACGGCTCAGTACGTGAGCGAGGGCGTCGCGCAGCCCAGGCCGATGGCGCTGATGGGGGCGCCCGAGACGACGGTCTGGACGACGTTCGCGACCTGGGAGGCACCGCAGAAGGTGTCCGGAAACTCGGTGCCGCCGTCGCCGCCCACGCCGTCCGGCCACGTGACGGGCCCGACCTCGACGCGGAGATCGCCGGGCGCCCCGGTCACGAGGAGCGGCGCACAGGCGATGAAGAGCAGATCCAGGTAGGAGCCGGACCAGCCGCTGAAGCCCACCACCACCTGGTTCTCCGGGCACAGCATCTCCCAGGGCTCGGTGCCATAGCCCCCCTCGACAGGGGTCATGTCGCCGGGGGTCGCTGCGATCGTGTACGGGCCGGCTCCGTCGAGCGCCAGGTGGCCACACTGCGCCTGGATCTGGCCATGGATGAACGACTCCCCCAGCTCCCCGATGAGCCCTCGGAAGCCGAGGATGACCTGGCTCCCCGGGCACCGGTCCATGACCGGGGTGGCCGTACCGGCGCTGCCGCGCACCTCGGTGAGGGTCTGGCCCGCGACGTCGATACCCACCGGCGCTGGACAGGGCGCTCCGTCGCACTCGCCGCCGCCACCGCCGCCCGAGGCATCGCCGCCTCCGCCTGCCTCACCGCCGGCGCCTGCCTCACCGCCGCCTGCCTCACCGCCGCCGCCCGACCCACCGCCGCCGCCGACCTCACCGCCGCCGCCGACCTCACCGCCGCCACCTGACCCACCGCCGGCGCCGCCACCGCCGCCGCTCGCGTCCACGCCGTCGAAGGTCAGGCCGTCGACACCCGAGATCGCATTGCAGCCGGCGAGGGCGAGACAGGAGATCAGCGCGGAGAGGCCGAGGTCGTGGCGCGTCACGGGAATGGAGAACGACTACTCGATCCGCGGCCGGCCCGGTAGATGGTCGCCCGGCCGCCACGGGGTTGTCAGCGGCCGCCGGTTGCCCGGGCTCGCCGCCGCCGGTAAGTTCGGTGGACATGGTGGTCACGACGGTGCTGCGGCGCGACGCCATCTCGGTGCTCGACTACCGGTGCAGCGCCGGCCCCGGGGACGCGCCGTTCACCGAGCTGCACCGCGGCTTCTCCGTCTCGTACGTGCGCAAGGGCAGCTTCGGTTACCGCGTCCGGGGCGCGTCGTTCGAGCTCGTGGCCGGGTCGCTCCTGGTCGGGCACCCCGGCGACGAGTACATGTGCACGCACGACCACGTCGCTGGCGACGAGTGCCTGTCCTTCCACCTCGCTCCGGCGCTCGTCGAGGCGATCGGCGCCCGGGGCGAGGCCTTCCGGACCGGCGGCGTGCCGCCGCTGCCCGGGCTGATGGTGCTCGGCGAGCTCGCGCAAGCGGCGGCCGAGGGCAGGAGCGGCGTCGGCCTCGACGAGGCGGGGATGCTCTTCGCGGCCCGCTTCGTCGAGGTGGTCTCCGGGCAGGGGCGGCGCCCGCCGGAGGCGGGGGCGCGCGACCGCCGCCGCGCCGTGGAAGCGGCGCTGTGGGTGGACGCGCACGCGCACGAGCCGATCGATCTGGAGAGCGCCGCGCGGGAGGCCGGTCTCAGCGCATTCCACTTCCTGCGGCTCTTCGCCCGGGTGCTCGGCGTGACCCCGCACCAGTACCTGGTCCGGGCCCGGCTGCGCCGCGCGGCCCGCCTGCTCGCCGAGGACACCCGGTCGATCACCGACATCGCCCTCGACGTCGGGTTCGGCGACCTCTCCAACTTCGTGCGCACGTTCCACCGCGCGGCCGGCGTCTCGCCCCGCGGCTTCCGGAAGGCGGCGCGAGGCGACCGCAAGCTCTTCGAGGCCCGGCTCGCCCGCGCCCGCTAGATCGGTCTTCGGTGGTCGGGCATGCGGCCTGTCCGGGTCGGGGAGCAGCGGGGCCGACGAGCCCCAGCTCCAGGACAAGTCGTCTTGCCGTGCGCGAATCGCCACGAGGGCGCCGCGTTGATCACGAATCGTCATGAGCCCTCCCGGCCGAGCGGAGCCGCCATCTGGCGAGCCGCGGCTGGTCTTGCAGGGATGGTCTCGTTCGTGTATTCCACGATGGGGGCTCGATTCGGGGCCTCCCGGGCGACGCGGGCATGTCCAGAGCGGAGCTCTCAGGAGACACGACGACGAAGGTCTCCGTTTCTGGGCTCGAGCGAGCCCATCCGGCCATGGCAATGCCGTGCCGCAGGCGACGCAGGATGGCCACAGGAGCACTCATGAGGAGCAAGTCTCGGGCTGCAGGCGACAGCCGCGTTCCCCCCCGCCGTCATCGCGCGTTCAGCGCCGCGTACGTGGCGTCGTGCGCGCTTTTTTCGATGCAGGTCGCCTGCGGCGCCTCCATGAAGCAGCCGGCCGACACCGTGCTCCGGAACGGGTTCGTGTACACCGTCGACAGCGCGGACTCGGTGCGCCAGGCGGTCGCGGTGCGCGCCGGCAGGATCGTTTATGTCGGCGCCGACAGCGGCGTACAGGAGTACGTGGGCGCTCGGACCGAGGTCATCGATCTCACGGGCCGCATGCTGATGCCCGGGCTGGTCGACGGCCATTTGCACGTCATGTCCGGCGGGGCGCAACGTCTGATGTGCAGCCTCGACTACAAGACGCTCACCATCGCGCAGATCCAGGAGAAGGTCCAGGCCTGCCTCGACGGCGAGCCAGCCAAGGCTCTCGATCATCAGTGGCTCGAGGTGACGAGCTGGGATCGGCAGGGCACGGTATCGGTGGACGCCGACCCGACCCTGGCCGCCCTCGACGCGCTCAGGACCCAGCGGCCGATCCTCGTGCACTCCACCGACCACCACAGCGTGCTGACCAACTCGCGCGGCATGGCGCTGGCGGGCATCACCGCCAAGACGCCCGATCCGGTCGGCGGCAAGATCGATCGCGACGCAGACGGCCGGCCGACGGGCATCTTCGAGGATGCCGGCATCGCGCTTGTCATGGCGGCCATGCCGGCGCCGGCGCAAGAGGACGACGTGCGCAGCGCGAAGGCGGCGCTCGACGCGATCCGCCGCCAGGGCGTGACCACGTTCATGGACGCGTCCTCGGACGAACGTGCGCTGCGAGCGTTCACGGCCGTGCAGCGCCGCGGCGACCTGACGGCGCGGGCGTTCTTCGCCATTCTCATGGATCCTGACAAGGTAGCGAAGGGCCCGGAACAAGCGATCGCGGCGGCCAGGGCCCTGGCGGCCTCCCATGATCAGGCCGCCGCGGAGCCGGCCCCTGGCGTCGGCGCTCGCCACGTCAAGATCATGATGGATGGTGTCCTGCAGGCGCCGGCCCAGACAGCGGCGATGCTCGCGCCGTACAATGTCAACGTGGGCGCGGACGGCGCGCCCAGGTGGGAACCGGGCACGCGCAGCGGCGACGTTTACTTCCCGCCGGACACGCTGAAATCGCTCCTCCTCGCGGCCGTGAAGGCCGGGTTCGATCCCCACGTCCACGCCATCGGCGATCGTGCGGTGCGGCAGACGCTCGACGCTTACGAGGACGTGCGCGCCCGGCTGCCAGGCAGCGACATTCGCGCGGCGATCGCGCATTGCGAGACGGTCGATCCGGCGGACTTCGGCCGCTTCAAGGCGCTCGGCGTGATCCCGGTGATGTCGTTCCAGTGGGCGCAAGAGGCCCCTTATTCCGTCGACGCGATGAAGAACCAGCTCGGGCCGGCGCGTTATGCCCGCCTGGAGCCCGAGGGCAGCCTGCAAAACGCTGGCGCGAGGATCGCCTATGGCAGCGACTGGCCGGTCGATCCGTTCGCCGAGTTCCTGGCGTTGAAGATCGGCGTCACCCGCAAGGGGGACCCCACGCATCCGGCCAGCTTCGGCCCGGCCTATGCCGGCCGGCTCAACGACGACCCGCTCCTGCCGCGCAGCGTGGCCCTGCGCGCGATCACCATGAACTCGGCCTACCAGCTGCGGCTGGAGAAGGTCGTGGGCTCGATCGAGGTCGGCAAATTCGCTGACATGATCGTGCTGGACCAGAACTTCCTTCAGATCCCGGAGGACGATCTCGGGAAGATTCAGGTGCTCATGACCATGGTCGGGGGGAAGATCGTCTACACCGCCGATTCATTGCGGCCGAAGGGCTAGCGCCGCATCCCGTGCGCTCGGCGACGGCGGCCCGGAGAGGTGTGACAGGGACGAGCCCAGGCGCGCTGACGCGGAGTCCGCGCGCCCGGGCGGGGCGGATCCAGGTGGACGGCCGCGGGCGCTAACCGTCCCGCGACGTCGCCCTCACCAGGTGGTAAACCAGGCCCAGGAGTTGTTACCGGCGCTGGCGTGGAAGCAATAGCCACCGTTGCGCTTCGCGGGGAGGGTGATGCTCTGCCCGTTGCAGGAAAGCGCCGTTCCGTTGACGTCGAAGGTGCGCGAGGAAGCGAAGCCGCCGCAGTTGACGTTGAAGGAGTTCGCCGTGGACTCGAAGCAGCGCTCGCCCGTGCCGAGATTGCCGCTGGAGTAGGACACGGAGGTGATCGGGGTCGGGTTGCTGCAGATCGAGCTGCACGGCGTCCCGACCGGCGCGCTGATCAGCCCCTGGAGCCAGGCGTGGACGTTGTAGCGAGACTCCAGGTCGAGGCGGGTGAACCAGTTGCCGATCTCGCCGTCGTCGGTGCCGGAGACGAGGGAGTTGATGCCGACCACGAGGTTCGTGCCCGTGCGGAACAGCGGCCCGCCCGAGTCGCCGGGGCACAGCGCGGGCGCGCCGGGGACCACGGCCGGCCCCGCGGTGGTCGTGTAACCGCCGGGAATGGTCGTGGCAGGGTCGAAGGTCAGCGGCGAGACGGTCGTGGAGTCTCCCACCTTGAACCGCGTCGGAGGCGGCGGCGTGACGCCCTCGCAGCCGTAGCCGGTCAACGTGACCGACGTGCCAACCGGGACCGGGTTCGGGTCGATCACGGCGGTCGGGATCTGCGGCGTCAGCTCGTTGACGATGATGAGCGAGACGTCGGGCTTGAGCCCGAAGTCGCTCATCGAGTTGTCCCCGGCGCAGCTCGTGCAGTTCTGGTACTGCGGGTGGTTGTTCACGGACACCACCGTGAGCGCGACCGGGTTCAGGGCGTTGTTGTCTGGCGTGACGTTCAGCTGCGTGACGCTGCCAGGGTTCGAGAAGCAATGCGCCGCGGAGAGAAAGTGGCGCGGACCGACCTTCACCCCGGTGCAGCCGCCCAGGTGGACCGTGGACGGGTATTCGGCCTCGGTGGCGACATGCCCGTTGACGAGCTCATCCTGGGACGAATCGATGAGCTCTGAATCGGGCTGCGCGTCGACGACGCAACCAGCGAGCAAAGCAGCAGCCGACAAAGCGAACAGGGTGCGCATGAGTTGGGTCCTTCTTGATGCGTGTCACTGGCGCCGCTCGACAGCAGCGCCGGGTTCAAGGATCGAGCGGTGATCGCGAACGCTCTCGTGCAGAGCAACGCTCGTGCCGTCCGTCCAGGGCGACTCGGCGAGGACACGCGAAGCGCCGGCCGCTGTGCCGCCGCCTCGGCGGCCGATGGGAGGGGCGGCGGCATGGCAAACCATGCCATCGCGCGATGGCAAGAATTGCCAGAGCGGCAAACTTTGCCATCGAGCGGCGCCGGCGTCGCCGCGGCCGACCTCGATGTGGGTCGGGCCGGCGTCTCCCCTGGCCCTGTCCTGCATTCCCGCGGCCGCGGCGTTCTTCTCCTTCCATATCGCTTCACGCGGCGCGGCCTGGCGCCTCGCGGCGGCGCAAGATTCTCCAAGAACGACGCCGGCCGCGGGCGGTACGCTCGCGCCACACCATGACAGCCCACGGATTCACGCTCTTCGACACCGCGATCGGCCGGTGCGGCATCGCCTGGGGCGGGCGCGGCGTCGCCTTCGTGCAGCTCCCGGAGGCGCGCGACGTCGAGACGCGCGCGCGCGTGCTCCAGCGCCTCCCGGGCGCGCTCGAGGCGCCGCCGCCGCCCGACGTGCAGCGCGCGCTCGACGGCATCGTCGCGCTCCTGCGCGGCGAGGCGAGCGATCTCTCCGTCATCGCGCTCGACATGGAGCGCGTGCCGCCGTTCCACCGCCGGGTCTACGAGGTCGCGCGCGCCATCCCGCCCGGCGCCACGCTGACCTACGGCGACATCGCCGGAAGGCTCGGCGCGCCCGGCTCGGCGCGCGCCGTGGGGCAGGCGCTCGGGCGCAACCCGTTCCCGATCGTCGTGCCGTGCCACCGGGTGCTCGCGGCCGGCGGCAAGGTCGGCGGCTTCTCCGGGAGCGGCGGCGTCACGACGAAGCTCCGCCTCCTCGCGATCGAGGGCGCCCAGGCGAGCGGCGCGCCCGAGGACGAGGGCGGCGGCGCGCTCGGCTTCGATCCGGCCGTCGCCGTCGCGCACGTGCGCGCGTCCGACCCGGCGCTCGCGCGCCTCATCGACGCTGTCGGCCCGTTCCGCATGCGGCTCGACCGGACGTCGAGCCTCTTCGTCGCGCTCGCCGAGGCGATCGTCTACCAGCAGCTCACCGGCAAGGCCGCGGCGACCATCTTCGCGCGCGTGCGCTCGCTGTTCCCGCGCGCGCACGAGGGCCCCACGCCCGAGCAGATCCTGCGCGCCTCGGACGAGAAGCTCCGCGCCGCCGGCCTCTCGCGCGCGAAGCTCCTCGCGCTCCGCGATCTCGCGCGGCGGGCCGCGGACGGCGAGCTCCCCACGCTCGCCGAGGCCCGCGGCATGGAGGACGAGGCGCTCGTCGAGCGCCTCACCCAGGTGCGCGGCATCGGCCGGTGGACCGTCGAGATGCTCCTGATGTTCCGCCTCGGCCGCCCGGACGTGCTGCCCGCGGACGACTACGGCATCCGCAAGGGCTTCGCGATCGCGTTCGCGCAGGGCGATCTGCCGGCGCGCAAGGAGCTCGAGCAGCGCGGCGCGCGCTGGAGGCCGTACCGCACGGTGGCGAGCTGGTATCTGTGGCGCGCGGTGGAGCAGGCCCGGAGCGGCTGAGCGCTCGCAAGGCGCCGGCGCGGCGGCCGCTCGGCGCCGGCGCGGCTGCCGCCCGGCGCCGGCGCGGCTGCCGCCCGGCGCCGGCGCGACGGCTATCGCCCTCGGCGCCCGCAGCGGCCCCCTTCCCTCCACCTCGCCCGGCGCGCATCCGTTGCGCGAACGCGCGTCGCTCACCTCCCTGTGCTCCCCTGGAGCCCGGCGGCTCCTTGTCGCGGCCGTCTTGTCGGGCCCGCTCCCGACGCCGGGCGCGTGCAAGAGCGCCACAGCGGGCTGTGCAGCGTCGATGGCGCCAGTGCGCGGGCTCCCGGGATGACGCGTGACGGCTGGCCGGCGTGGGGGGGCGAGGTTAAGTTCTCGCCAGCCGCGGCGAGCCCGGACGGGCGCCGCGCGACGTTGAACAAGGGTTGCCGTTCCCGATCGCAACGGAAGAGCACTGGAGGAGCAGGACAGACATGTTGAAGAACCTCGAAGGGCAGCGCGTTCCGGATGTCACGTTTCGCACGCGTGTCGACGGCCAGTGGAAGGACGTGACCACCAAGGACGTGTTCGCCGGCAAGAAGGTGGTGGTGTTCGCGCTGCCGGGCGCCTTCACGCCGACCTGCTCGAGCAGCCATGTGCCGCGCTACAACGAGCTCGCGGACGAGTTCAAGCGGCGCGGGGTCGACACGGTCGCGTGCGTGTCCGTGAACGACGCGTTCGTCATGGATGAGTGGGGCAAGTCCCAGCACGCCGAGAAGGTCCAGTTCCTGCCCGACGGGAACGGGGAGTTCACGGAGAAGATGGGCATGCTCGTCGACAAGGCGAACCTCGGCTTCGGCAAGCGCTCGTGGCGCTATTCGATGCTCGTCGAAGACGGCGTGATCAAGAAGATGTTCATCGAGCCCGAGGTGGAGGGCGACCCCTTCGACGTGTCGGACGCGGACACGATGCTGAAGCACCTGGATCCGTCGTCCAAGGCGCCGCACGACGTGCTGATCTTCACGAAGCCGGGGTGTGGTTACTGCACGAAGGCGAAGCGCCTCCTGCAGGAGCGGGGCCTGGCCTACGAGGAGGTTCCGGCCTCGCCGCGGCGGCTCCGGGCGGTGAGCGGCAAGGCCTCGACACCGCAGGTCTTCATCGACGGCCAGTACATCGGCGGCGCCGACGATCTCGAGACCTACCTCGCGAAGGCCTGATCCGGCGGAGATCTAGCCAGCGCGGCGCTCGGCCGCGCCGCACGCGGCAGTCCAGGCCGACAGACCGCCAGGGCGCCAGGGGACGCCAGGAATCATCTCTTCCTGGCGTCCCTGGCTTCCTTGGCGGTCCATCTTCTTCTCACCCTTCTCACCCGCTCACTCGCCTGCGTACATCTGGTCGATGACGCCGCGGAAGCGCTGCTCGATCACGTTGCGCTTCATCTTGAGGGTCGGCGTCATCTCGCCGTCCTGGACCGAGAACTCGCGGCCGAGGACCGTGAACTTCTTGATCTGCTCGAAGCTGGCGAGCCCCGCGTTCAGCGAGTCGATGTGCGCCTTCACCTGACTGACCACCTCGGGGCTCGTGATCGCGGCGTCGCCGTTCAGGGCGCCCCGGTCCTTCAGCTCGGCGAGCTTGCCCTCGGTCAGGGTGATCAGCGCCGAGATGTATTTGCGGCCGTCGCCCACCATGCACACCTGGCTGATGATCTCGGCCGCCTTGAGCCTCTCCTCGATCGGGAGCGGCGCGATCATCTTGCCGCCCGAGGTCTTGAGGATCTCCTTCTTGCGGCCGCGGATCTTGAGCTGCCCGCGCTCGTTCCACTCGCCGAGGTCGCCCGTGTGCAGCCAGCCGCCCTCGAGCGCGACCTGGGTCGCCGCCTCGTCCTTGAAATACCCCATGAACACATGCGGGCCGCGCGTCAGGAGCTCGCCGTCGTCGGCCAGCTTGAACTCGACCCCCGGCACCGGCTTGCCCACGGTGCCCGCGCTCTCGACGCCCGGCTCGGTCATGCTGATGATGCCGGTCGACTCGGTCTGGCCGAAGGCCTCGAGGATGTCGAGCCCGAGCGCGCGGAACCACCTCGTGATGTGCGGCGCGAGCGCCGCCGCGCCCGAGGCGATCACCTCGACCTTGCTCAGGCCGAGCGCCGCCCGCACCTTGCTCAGCACGAGCTTGTCGGCGAGCTTGAGCTGCACGAGATCGAGCTTGCTCGGCGCGCGGTTCGCGAACTTCGCCTCGGCCACGCGGGCGCCGACGGAGAACGCCCACTCGGCGAGCTTCTTCTTCGCGCCCTTGCCGCCGCGCACCTTCGCCATCACCCCTTCCATCATCTTCTCCCAGAGCCGCGGCACGCAGAGCAGCAGCGTGGGCTGCACGTCCGGGAGCTCGGTCGAGACGTTCTCGAACTTCGAGCAGTAATGGACGGTGTAGCGCTTGGTGATGCCGACCCCCACGCTCTGCAGCTTCTCGGCGATGTGGCAGAGAGGGAGGAACGAGAACATCGAGCCGCGCCCGAGGGGGAGACCCCAGTACTTCGAGGCGATATCGGACGTGTAGGCGAGGTTGCGGTGCGAGAGCATCGCCCCCTTGGGGTTGCCCGTCGTGCCCGAGGTGTAGATCAGGAACGCGCCGGCGTCCGGATCGATCTTCGCCAGGTAATCGGCGTACTTCTTCGCGCCCGGCTGCTGCGCGAGCGCGCGCCCCTCGGCCAGCGCCTGCTCGTACGAGATGGCCTTTGGAGAGAAGGAGGCGTCGCCGTCGAAGACGAGGACCCACCTCACGCCGTCGGGCACGTCGGACTCGCCACCTCCCGCGGAGATCTTCTGATAATACTCCTTGTTCTGCACCGAGAGCAGCGTCGCCTCGGTGTGGCTCAGGATGTACTGGATATCCTTCGCGGTGGAGTTCGGATAGAGGCCCGCCGACTTGCCCCCGACGAGCAGCGCCGCCAGGTCGGCGTGGACCCATTGCGGGCAGTTGTACGAGAGGATCGCCCCGATCTGGCTCGCGTCGAAGCCCCTGGACTCGATGAACAGGGCCAGGTGGTAGACCCGGTCGCGGAACTCGCGCGCCGTCAGCGTCCTCCACTGCCCCTGAGATCTGTAGCGCTGGGCGGGCGCGTCAGGGGATTCGTTGGCCCATTGATCCAGACGATGGAGAACGGTGCTCATGGCATCTTCCTGCGGCCTCGGGCCTCTCGGGGTGTTCGAGGGCCAGGATGCGGGAGCCGCCGGGGCGTTGTCAATCAGCCGCGCCGCCGGAAACGTGAACCGTGATACCCTGCGGGCACGGAGCTTCACGCCGCCTCATGCCCCGTATCCCCGATCGCTTTCAGATCCTCCGGAGGCTCGGCGCAGGCGGCTTCGGGATCGTGTACGAGGCGCTCGACCGCGAGCGCGGCGAGCGGGTCGCCCTGAAGACGCTCGCGCGCGTGAGCCCGTCCGCGCTGTACCGCTTCAAGAAGGAATTCCGGGCGCTCGCGGACATCGCCCACGTCAACCTCGTCCGGCTCCACGACCTCATCGGCGCCGACGGCGAGTGGTTCTTCACCATGGAGCTCGTGCGCGGGGCCGACTGGCTCACCTACGTGCGCAGGCAGGACGCCCCGGCGGGCGCGGGCCCGTCGACCAGCCTGGCGAGCACCGCGCCCCCGGACCAGGGGATCGACGTCGAGGCCACGCTGGAGGACGCGATGGCGCGCTGGCCCGCGCCGCTCCACGGCAGCGACCCCCACGGCGCGGCCTGGCCGGAGGCGCGCGCGGATCTCGGGCGGGTGCGGTCGTCGCTCGTCCAGGTGGCCCGGGCGCTCCGCGCGGCGCACGAGGCGCAGCTCGTCCACCGCGACCTCAAGCCGTCCAACGTGCTCGTCACGCCCGAGGGGCGCGCGGTCGTGCTCGATTTCGGCATCGCGACGCACCTCACCCTCGGCGGGCAAACCGCGACCGACGCCGAGCAGATCGTCGGGACGCCGCTCTACATGGCCCCGGAGCAGGTGGGGCCCAGGGCCGTCACGCCGAGCGCCGACTGGTACGCGCTCGGCGTGATGCTCTTCGAGGCGCTCGCGGGCAGGCCGCCCTACACGGGGACCGCCCTCGAGGTGCTGGCCGAGAAGCAGCGCGCCGCGCCGCCCGCGCTCCGCGACGTCGCGCCGTGGGCGCCAGGCGACCTCGCCGACCTCGCCGCGGATCTCCTGGGCGCGGCGCCGGAGCGGCGCCCGTCAGGGCTCGAGGTGCTGCGGCGGCTCGGCGCGGCGGACGGGCTCGCGGCGGGGCCCCGCGCCGGGGACGATCGGCGCGCAGCCGGACCGGAGCAGGGCGCCGCGGGCGTCGCGCCCGCGCCCGCGCCGCGCACGCCACGCGCACCACCCGCGCCGCGCGCGCAGGACCTCGAGGCGCTCGACGGCGCGCTCGCGGCGGTGCGCGAGGGGCGGCCCGGCCTGGCCGTCGTCCACGGCGCCGCCGGGACGGGGAAGAGCGCGCTCGTGCGCGCCTTTCTCGACGGCGAGGCGGCCGCCGACGCGCTCGTCCTCGTCGGCCGCTGCCACGAGCGCGAGCAGGTGCCGCACCGGGCGCTCGACGGCGCCATCGACGCGCTCAGCCGCTACCTGGTCCGGATCCCGCGGCCGGAGGCCGCCGCCCTCATGCCCCGCGGCGTCGCCTCGCTCGCCCGCGTCTTCCCCGTGCTCGCGCGCGTCCCCGCCGTGAGCGAGGCGCCGCGGGGCCCGGGCGACGAGAGCGAGGCGCGGCTCCGGGAGCGCGCGTCGGCCGCGCTGCGCGACCTGCTCGGGCGGATCTCGGACCGGCGCCCCGTGATCGTGCTCATCGAGGACGCCCACTGGGGCGACGCGGACAGCGCGTCGCTGCTCGCGGAGATCATGGCCCCGCCGGACCCGGCGGTGATCCTGCTGATCCTCGCCTGCCGCACCGACGGCGCCGGGCAGGGCCCGCTGCTCGCCGCCCTCCGCGCTTGCCCGGGGATGGCCGCGGTGCGCGCGGTGGAGATCGAGCTCGACCTCACCGGAACCCCGGCGCGAAGATCCTCGCCATCCGGGCAGGGTCCCTGATGCCCTGGCCCGCCATCCAGGCGTCCGCCGCCCCGACCAGGGAGCGGCCCTCCTCCCCGCCGAGGAGCTCGCCGCGCCGGCGGCGGGCGCAGGCGGCGAACAGGGCCATCTCGCGGGCGTCGAACCCCGCGGCGGCCGACGCCAGCAGCGACAGCGCCGCCGCCGTGTGACCGCGCTGCGCCGCGACGGCGGCGCGCAGGGAGGCCGCCATCGGATCGACCCACGGCGCGCCCTCGCGCGACAGCCGCTCCGCGTCCCGCTCCGCCTCGCGCAGGAGGTCCCGCGAGCGCCGGGCGTCGCCGCCCCCGCGCGCGGCGGCCTCCAGCGCCGCGGACGCGCGCAGGTGGTGGAGGAGGACGCGGTAGTACTGGAACCTCGGCAGGAAGGACCAGGCGATCTTGCGCCAGCGGTCCTCGATCCGCCGCCACGCCGCGAGCGGCTCGCCCGCGTAGAGGTCGATGCGCCCGAGCGCCACGGTCTCCAGGCAGTCGAGGTGGTCGAACGCGCGGCGCGGCCATCGCGCCATGGCGCCCAGCACCTCGTCGCGCGCGGCGTCGGGCCGGTCCGCGGCGAGCGTCACGATGTACGTGAGCCCGACCCGGAAGAAGCTGCCCGCGTAGAGGTCGCCGCGCGCGTCCGCGTCGGCGCAGCGCGGCGCCGCCAGGCGCGCCAGCGCGTCGAGCTCCCCGCGGTGGTAGTGCGCCACCATCATGAACCGGCTGGTCGTGCCGAGCTCCCAGGCGACGCCCGCGCACCGCCCGCGCAGGAGGTCCTCGGCCTCCTGGCAGAGCGCGAGGCCCTCGGCCCAGCGCCCGGAGAGGCTCTCGACCATGCCGAGCATGCCCTTGTTGACGGCGAAGAGGTACGGGTCGCCGACCTTCTCCGCGAGCGCCACCGCCATGTCGTAGAGCCGGTGCGCCTCCCGGCGCCCCTCGATGTGGTCGGTGCCGAGGTGCGCGATCTCGGTCGCGAGCGCGCGCGAGAGGCGGTACGGCTCGCCCGCGCGGAGCGCGAGGAACAGGTGCCTCGCCTGGAACGCCGCGCCCTGGAGCACGTCGGCCATCGCGAGCCCCACCGCGGCCGACCAGCAGACGTCGAGGCGCGTCAGGGTCTCGGCCGGCAGGTCGCGCGCGTCGCGCTCGTCGTAGCGGAGCCCGTGCAGGCGGAGGCGGAGCCGCCAGAACGCGAGCGAGAGCAGCGCCGCCCACCGGGGCTCGACGAGCCGCATCCCGACGTCGGCGAGCACGCCCTGGAGCGCGGCCATGCCCTCGTCCATGTGGCCGCTCACGAGCAGCTGCTCGGCGGCGCACCGGCGCAGATCGAGGCTCTCCCGCGGCGGCGCGCCCTCGGCCGCGGCGGCGAACGCCCGGGCCGCGTCCGCCCCGCGGCCGGCGTCGCGCAGGGCGTGGGCGAGCTTGACCCGCAGCGCGCGCGCCTCCCCCGCGCCGCCCGGCGCCGCCTCGAGCGCGGCGGCGAAGTGCTCCGCGGCGCGGTCGAACGCGAGCGCCGCGGCCGCGCGGTCGCCCGCCTGGACGGCGTAGTGGGCCGCCTTGTCGATGCGCCCGGCGCGCCGGAAGTGCATCGCGAGCACGTCCGGCTCGACCTGCGCCGACGACTCGAGCACGGCGGCGAGCCGCAGGTGGACGTCCGCGAGCTCCGCGGCGCCGAGCTGCGCGACGACCGCCTCGCGGACGCGGTCGTGGAGCGTCTCGAGCTCCTGCTCGTCGCGCTGGCCCCGCGTGCGCACCGCGTTGCCGGCCCGCAGCGCCGCGACCGCGGCCTGCTCCTCCTCGGGCGTGAGCGCGGCGGCCTCGCGGGCGGCGCGGCGGCCGAGCGGCTGGCCCGACACGGCGACGACCTCGAGCAGGCGCCTCGCCTCCGCTGGCAGGCGCAGGAGGCGGTTCGCGAGCACCGCCTCCAGCCGGACGCCGCCTTCCGCGCCGCCTCCGACGCCGCCTTCCGCGCCGCCCCCCACGCCGCCCCCCACGCCGCCTCCCACGCCGCCTCCCACGCCGCCTCCCACGCCGCCTCCCACGCCGACAGCGCGCCCGCCTTCGCCCGAGGCTCCGCGCGGCGGCTCCGGCGCCGGGCGCGCCCGCACGTCGCGCGACAGCTCGAGCACGAAGAACGGGCTGCCCGCGGCCTCGGCCGCGATCGCGCCGGCCTGCGCGGCGGCCCTGTCGCCGTCGCCGAGCAGGGCCAGCGCGAGGGCGCGCCCCTCCTCGGGCGCGAGCGCGTCGACGGCGAGGACGCGGACGTCGTCCGCGCCCGAAGCGGGCGCGCCGGGCGGCAGGAGCCGCTCCAGGAGCTCGCTCTTCTCCGCGTCCTCGCTCCGGTAGCAGAGCAAGAGCAGGAGCGCGGGCGCGTCGGGCTCGCGCAGGAGGTCGGCGAGGAGCGCGGCGCTGTCGGCGTCCCCCCACTGGAGGTCATCGATGAACAGGACGAGCGGCCGCCGGTCCGCCATGCGCCCGAGGAGCTCGCGCAGCGCGGCGAACCCGCGCCGCCGGAGCTCCTGGGCGTCCGGGGGCTCGCGCTCGCGCCGCGGCGCGGAGGCGATCGCCTCGACCCGCCCGAGCACGGGGAAGAGGCGCACGATCGCGTGCACGTCGCGGGGCAGGAGCTCGGCGGCCTCCCCCCTGGGGAGGCGCGCGAGGTGGCGGCTGAGCGCGTCGACGAGGCTGTCGACGGCCTTGTACGGGACGGACTCGCGCTCGTAGCAGCGCCCCTCGAGGATCACCGCGCCGCCGCCGCGCGGGCCCGCGAGCTCGTCGAGGAAGCGCCGGACCAGGGCGGTCTTGCCCATGCCCGAGGTGCCGCGGAGGTGCAGCGTGGTCGCCCGCCCCGCCTTGCCCTCCGTCCCGTCCTTCCCGCCCTTCGCCCGCGCGAAGGCGGCGCGCAGCGCGTCGAGGTGCGCTCGCCGCCCGACGAACGGCGCCCTGTCGATCGCCGGCTCGGCGCCGGACGGCGCGCCGGCCTCGCCGCCGCTCGGCGGCATCAGCCGCCGGAGCACCTCGGACGCCGGGGGCCGATCCTCGGCGCGGCGCCGCAGCAGCGCCGCGCAGAGCTGGTCGAGGTCCGCCGGGATGTCCGGCGCGAGCGCGCGCGGCGGGGGCGGCTCCTCGAGGTGCTTCTGCATGATGACCTCGAGCGCCGCGCCCAGGAACGGCGTCCGGCCGGTGAGGGCCTCGTAGAGCATGACGCCCACCGCGTACCAATCGCAGGCGGGCGACAGCGGCTCGTCCGCGCCCTGCTCCGGCGCCATGTACGCCGGCGTCCCGGCCATCTGTCCGGTGCTCTGGTCGAGCGGCCCCGGGTTGAGCTCCGTGACCAGGCCGAAATCGAGGATGACGACGCGGCCTCCGGGCGTCACGAGCACGTTGGACGGCTTCAGATCGCGGTGGAGCTTGCCGGCCGCGTGGAGCGCGACGAGCCCCTGCGCGAGCTGCAGCAGGGCGCCGCGCAGCGGCTCCCAGCGGCGCGGCTCGGCGGCCGGCGCGCGCCCGTCGGCCGGCGCGCGCCCGTCGTCGCACCCCTCGTCGCGCCCCTCGTCCAAAAGCGCGCCAGGCCCGCGCCGCGCCGACGGCGAGGCCGCCGTCGTTCCGTCCGGCTCCGCCGCGCCGCGCACGAACGACAGGAAATCGGTCCCCTCGACGAGGTCCATCGTGAAGAACCACCGGTCGCCCTCGGAGAACAGCTCGTGCAGCGCGACGAGGTTCGGGTGAACGACCTCGGAGAGGGCCCGGAACTCACGCTTGAACCGGTACAGCCCGGCCGCGTCGAGGTGGCGGAGGACCTTCATGGCGACCCGGACGCCGCGCTCGAGATCCTGCGCCTCGTACACGACGCCGAACGCGCCGGCGCCGAGGCGGCGGCCGAGCGTGAATCGCGCCGTGGTGGGGAGCTCCTCGTGCATCGAACGGCCCTGCATCTCCCGCCCCGGTGAGCGGCGAGCCTACCACGGCGCGCGCCGCGGTTCCTGCCGCCAGCGGCGGACGCCCGCGGCGTAGATCGCCTCCGTCGCTTCACCGACGCCGATCTTCGCCGCGTTCACGGGCCGCCCTCGAGCTTGCGCGGGCTCGGGTCGGGTGAGAGAGTCCGCCGGCGAGCGGATGAGCGAGGCCACGTCGTCCCACGGTCCGACCCGAACCGCTGACGCGCCACGCGGGGCGGAAGCGGGCGGCTCGTACCTGCTCGTCGTGCAGGGCAGCTCGTCATCGATCCTCCCCTTGCCCCGGAGCGGCGTGGTGCTCCTCGGCCGCGGCCCCGGGGCCGACGTGCGGCTCCGGAACACGGCGGCGTCGCGCGAGCACGCGAAGGTCGTGCTCCTCGACGGGCGCGCGCAGCTCGTGGATCTCGGCAGCCGGAACGGCACCTTGCTCAACGGCGTCCGCGTCGACGGCGCGACGCCGCTCGGCTCGGGCGACGTCGTGTCGATCGGCGACGCCGTCGTGGTGATGCGGTGCGCCCGCCCCGCGAGGAGCCGGCAGGTCCTCGACCTCGGGGAGCTGCGGCGGCGGATCGAGGGGGAGATCGAGCGGTCGCTGCGCCACGATCGGCCGGCCACGGTGATCGCCGTTCAGCTCGGGGCGGCCGCGGCCCGCGGCGCCATCGCCGGCGCGCTGGAGCGAGAGCTCGCGGTGACGGACTTCGCCGGCTTCGAGGCGGACGACCGGCTGCTCGTGCTCTTGCCCGAGGCGGACGCGGCGGCGGCCGGCCACATGGCGCAGCGGCTCATCGACGCCGTGCAGGCCGTCGCCGCGGCGCCGAAGGTCGGCGTGGCCACGGCGCCGGCGGACGGGTGCGACGCGGACACGCTCGTCGCCTCGGCCCGCGCCGCGGCCGAGGTCGCGCGGCCCGGCCGGGCGGCGGCCGCCGCCGAGGCGGTGACCACCCTGGAGATCGGCGGGCAGCGCACGGTGCTGGCCGACGCGGCCACGGTGCGCGTCTTCGATCTGATCCGGCGCCTCGCGGCGACGGACCTCCCGGTGCTCGTGACGGGCGAGACGGGCGCCGGCAAGGAGAGCGCGGCGCGCGCGCTGCACGAGTGGTCCCCGAGGGCGAGAGGGCCGCTGGTCACGCTGAACTGCGCCGCGGTGCCCGAGAGCCTGGTCGAGAGCGAGCTCTTCGGCTACGAGCGCGGCGCGTTCTCCGGCGCCGCGGCGGCGAAGCAGGGCCTCCTGGAGCACGCGAGCGGCGGGACGGTCTTCCTCGACGAGATCGGCGATCTCTCGGCGAGCGCGCAGGCGAAGATCCTGCGCGCTATCGAGACCAGGAAGATCCTCCGGCTGGGGGACGTGCGCGAGCGCGAGGTCGACATCCGGCTGGTCGCGGCGACGCACAAGGATCTCCAGGCGGAGGTCAAGGCAGGCCGCTTCCGGCAGGACCTCTACTACCGCCTCGGCGCGGCCACCGTGATCTTGCCCCCGCTGCGGGAGCGCCCCCGCGAGATCCTCGCGCTCTCGCGGGCGTTCCTGGCCGACGCGTGCGCGCGGGCGGGGCGCGAGGAGATGGTCCTGTCGACGGAGGCGACGGAGCTCCTCACGAGCTACGCGTGGCCCGGCAACGTGCGAGAGCTGAAGAACGTGATCGAGTACATCGCGGCGACCGTGGGCGCGCGCATCATCGAGCGGGCGCACCTGCCCGCGCCGCTCGCGCCGCCGCCTCCGGGGGCGACGGCGCCGCGCCCCGAGTCAACGCCGCCCGCGTCGCCGTCGTCCCCGGAGGCGGCGGCGGCCGCCGCGCCTGCGGTCGCCGCGGACGTCCCTGGCCGCGCGTTCCGGCCGCTGGCGGAGGAGGTCCGGGAGCTCGAGCGCACGCGCATCGCCGAGGCGCTCGCCGCGGCGGGCGGCGTGCAGACGAGGGCCGCGGAGGCGCTCCACGTGCCGCTCCGGACCTTCGTGCTGAAGATGAACCGCTACGGGCTGGCGAAGCGCAGGCGGTGAGGCCGCCGCGCCGGGTGCAGGGCCTATCGGTCGGCACGACGCAGGGCTCACCGGCCGCCGCGATGCAGGGCTCACCGGCCGCCGCGATGCAGGGCTCACCGGCCGCCGCGATGCAGGACTTACCGGTCGGCACGTAAGAGTTACCTAGGCCGGTCGTGCAAGAGTTGCACGACCGCGCGGCGGCGGGCGCGCCACGCCCGAGAAAGCGCGCGCCGCCCGCGGCGCCGGCGCGGGCACGCCGGCTGCTAACCCAGGTGCCGAAACGCTCCCTCGCGGGCAGGAGTCCAGCGCTCGCTGGCGATGATCGCGACGTATCGGGGTGACGAGCGGGTCGCGCTCGCGCTGGCGGCCATCCCCCTTGCTCCGGCGGCGCTCCCCGGCACGGGGGCAGCTCGCCCCACGCCCGCTGCGCTCGCGATCCCTGCCGCAGAGGAGGCCCCCCATGGAGGTTTGCGTGTCCGAGACCAAGCTATCGACTTCCCTGCTCGCCTCCGCGCTCGGCGGAGATGTCCAGTCGACCCGCGCCGTGATCGCCGCGCTCACGCCGGTGATCCACGCGCGGGTCGGCCGGGCGCTGCTCCGGCGCTGCGCTCGCCTCGCGCGCGACCGCAAGGACGACCTCGTGCAGGACGTGTTCGTCGAGCTGCTCCGCGACGGCAGCCGCGCGCTCCGCGCCTGGGATCCGGCCCGCGGCCTGAGCCTCGCCAACTGGGTCGGCCTCATCGCCGATCAGCGGGTGGCGGCGGCGTTCCGCGGCTGCCGGCGGCGCCTCGACAGCGCGGCGCTGCCGCTCGACGACGCGCCGGAGGGGGACGCCCGGTCGGCGGACGACCCCGAGGCGACGGTGCTCGCCCGCGACCAGATCGAGCGCCAGCTCGGCCTGATCCGCGCCGAGCTCAGCCCGCTCGGGCTCGAGCTCTTCGAGGCGCTCATCGTGGACGAGGAGCCGATCGCGTCGGTCTGCGCGCGCACGGGCATGAGCACCTCCGCGGTGCAGGCGTGGAGCAGCCGGCTCAGGCGGCGGCTCGCGGCGCTCGTCGCCGGGGCGCGCGATGAAGAAAAGCGCGCGCGATGTCAACCGCGCGGCGCCTCGCGCATAAGCCTCCATCGACGACGGGGAGACGCGCGAGGCGAACCCGAGCGGCGCGGGCGCGGGTCGATCGACGAGGCCCATGACCGCCACGCTCGGTCGCCGTCGCGTCAGCGCCCGTCACGAGCGGAGCCGCCGCGCCCCGCGCTCGACCCATCCGGGCGCTCGCGGGGCCGCGCGGCTCATTCCAACGACACGGACGAAGGGACAACCATCATGAAAAGAATCACGTTCTTCGCGCTCACAGGGGCCGTCTTCAGCGTTGCCCCGGTCGCCGACGCGGCTATCCAGAACCATCACGGCGTCATCTGCCGCGCCCAGGAGCCCGAGCACGCCGGCAGGGTCCGCTATCCGGGGGTGGGCGCCGAGGCCTTGCAGGCCGTCACCCTGAGCTGCCCGCTCGTCACGACCGACAAGAGCATCAATTACGTGGAGGTCAACGTCAGGAGCACCACGCTGCCAAAGACCTTTTGCTCCGTGAGCGCGGTGGACTGGGACGGCGCGAACCTCGGCACCATCGTGTTCAGCATCGACACGGGAGACAACTGGGAATCCGTGACGATCCCCGACTCGATGAAGCGCAATTTCGCGTCGTACCAGGTCTCGTGCTCGCTCCCGAAGAACCAGGTGCTCACGAGCATCAACGTCGGCACGCCGTGAAGGCCAGACCGCCGGCTGACCACAGGAAAGGAACAACAGACCATGCATCATGAAAAGACGACGCCGCGCTCGGCAAAGGTGGACCTCATCTCTCTCACGCTGCTCGCGGCGATGACGGCGAGCGCCGCGCTCCTCCCCGCGTGCGGCGCCCCGCCCGCGGAGGACCTCGACGAAGCGAAGGAGGCGTACCTCTCCGAAGGGGCGGAAGCGGTGGTGGGGCCCGTGAAGCGCCGCGACGTCTGCGCTGCCGTCCGCTGCCGGGATGGGCTCACGTGCGAGGAGCAGGACGGTCAACCCGTGTGCGTGGAAGCTCCGCCGCCGCGCGCCTGCCAGACCGACGACGACTGCAGCCTTACCGCAAATTACTGCGGTGGTTGCAACTGCATCGCGCTCGCCCCCGGCGAGAGCGCGCCCGTGTGCCACGGGGACGAGGTGGCCTGTCTCCTCTGGCCGTGTCTCGGCCTCGAAGCGCGCTGCGAGGCCGGCGCGTGCGTGGCCACGCAATAGACCGCGCCGCGACGCCGGGCGCGAGCCTCACCCGGGCTCGCGCCCGGGGTCCGGCCGGACGCGCACGCTCTTCCACCGCGCGAGCTGCACCATGCCGGCGGGGGCGCCGCGCGGCTTGCTCACGTCGGCGACGCGGCAGACGTGGACCTCCACCTTCGCGGCGCTCCTCGCCTTCGAGTACCACGCGGCGGCCGCGGCGGCGCGCTCGACCACCTCGCGCGGGACCTCCCCGCGCTCGGGGTTGCGCACGATCACGTGGCTGCCCGGCGTGCCGCCGGCCACGTGCAGCCAGAGGTCGTGCGGCGCGGCGACCTCGAAGGTGAGCGCGTCGTTGTCCTCGTCGCCGCGGCCGACGAGCACCTCGAAGCCATCCACGTTGAGCGTGCGGTACGGCCGCCCCTTGCTGCCCATGCCGGCCCTCCGCCGTCAGCCGGACGCGGCGCCGGCGCTCGGCTGCTCGGGCCGCGCCGGGGCCGCCGCCTCGGTCTTCACCGCCGCGTCGAGCCACGCGAGCAGATCCCGCACGACCTCCTCGCGGTTGATCTCGTTCAGCATCTCGTGGCGGCCGCCGGGGTAGAACCGGTGCGTCACCCGGCGGAGGCCGGCGGCGCGGTACGCCTCGAGCATCTGCGCGACGCCCTTGAGCGGCCCGCCGACCGGGTCGCGCGAGCCGGAGAAGACATACAGCGGCAGGTCCTTCGGGATCCGCGCCTGCCGCTCGGGCCGCGCGATCTCCACCATCGCGTCGAGCACGTCGACCCAGAGCGACGCTGTCGCGGGGAAGCCGCAGAGCGGATCGGCGATGTACCTGTCGACCTCGTCGCGATCCCGAGAGAGCCAGTCGCACGTCGTGCGGTTCGGCGCGAAGGCCTTGTTGAAGCCGTCGAAGCTCATCGACTGGAGGATCGGGCTCTTGCCGCGGTCGCCGAGCCGCCGCCGCTCCGCGCGCGCCACGAGCCGGCCCGCGCTCACGAGCGCGCTCGGCTTGCCCGAGGAGCCCGACAGCACCGCGCCCTGGAGCGCGCCGCCGCGCTCGATCAGGTACTCCTGCACGAGGTAGGAGCCCATGCTGTGGCCGAAGAGCACGACCGGCAGGCCGGGGTGCTCGCCCTTCTCGCGATCGATGAGCTGCGCGAGATCGCGCACGACCCGCTGGAAGCCGCCCTGGCTCGCGAAGAAGCCGAGCTCGTCGCTCCCGCGCGCCGTCCTGCCGTGGCCGCGGTGGTCGTTCGCGTAGACGGCCCACCCGGCGGCGCAGAGCGCCTGCGCGAGGCGCGCGTAGCGGCCCGCGTGCTCGGACATGCCGTGCGCGACGTGGAAGATGCCGCGCGCCGCCCCGTCCGGGAGCCAGCGGTGCACGAAGAGCTCTCGACCGTCGTCCGCCTGAAACGTGAAGGTGTCCGCGGGCATCGGGAGCGGACACTACCATCGATCGCGCCGCGCGCGGGACCACGATTCTCGATGCTTCCGCGCCGAAAGGAGTTTTCGGTACGGTCCTCCGTGGCATGAGGTTCGCACGACGATCGGGCCATGCCCGAGCGCCGATCGTTGCCCGTGCTCTCGTTGCGCGACACCGTCCTCTTCCCTGGGATCGCGACGCCGATCACGGTCGGACGGCTGAAGACGCTCCGCGCGGTGGAGGCCGCCCTCCGGATGGAGGGAGAGGACAAGCGCATCTTTGCCGTCGCCCAGCGCGACGCCGCCGAGGAGCCCACCACGGGCGGGCTCTTCTCGATCGGCGTGATCGCCCGCATCACCCAGGTGCAGCGGTTCGGGTCGGGCCTCCAGCTCGTGCTCTGCTGCGAACGGCGGGCGGCCGCGCCCCGGTATACCGAGGTCGAAGGCGTGATCCGCGCCCCCGTCATCGAGCTCGCCGACCTCCCGCTCCGTCCAGAGGAGGACGCCGCGCTGGAGGCGCTGTCGCGCGAGGTACGCGAGCGCGCCGTCGAGTACGGCCGTCACCGCGGCGCGCCGGACGACGTGCTCAAGCAGTTCGTCGGCAGCATGTTCGGCCCGGCCGAGCTCGTGAACCACATCGCCTTCTATCTGGACCTCCCGACCCCGGAGAAGCAGGCGCTGCTCGAGATCCTCTCGACGGAGGAGCGGATGCGCAGCCTCGCGCTGCACCTCTACCGGCAGATAGGCATCGTGGAGACCCAGGAGAAGATCCGGACGACGGTCGAGGAGGAGCTCGGCGAGCGGCAGCGGGAGCTCTACCTGCGCGAGCAGCTGCGCGCGATCCAGAAGGAGCTCGGCGAGGAGGACGACGAGAACATCGCGGCACGTCTGGAGCACAAGCTCCAGCGGGCCAGCCCTCCGGCGGAGATCCTGCAGGAGGCCCGGCGCGATCTCGCGCGGCTGCGGCGCATGGGACGGGAGACATCGCCCGAGGCGCAGGTCCTGATGACGTGGCTCGAGTGGGTGGCCGATCTGCCCTGGAACCAGCGGACCGAGGACCACGTCGACCTCGATCGGGCGCGGGCGATCCTCGACGAGGACCACCACGGCCTCGGCGACGTGAAGGACCGGGTGCTCGAGTTCCTGGCCGTCCGGAAGCTCCGCGTGGAGCAGGCGCGGGGCGACGGCGAGCGGAGCCGCGCGATCTCCCGCGGCCCGATCCTGCTCTTCCTCGGTCCGCCCGGGACCGGCAAGACGTCCATCGCGGAGTCGATCGCGCGGGCGCTCGGGCGCAAGTACGTCCGCGTCTCGCTGGGCGGGGCGCGCGACGAGGCGGACATCCGCGGCCACCGCCGCACCTACGTGGGCGCGATGCCGGGCCGCATCCTCCAGGGGATCAAGCGGGTGGGGTCGAAGAACCCGGTGATCGTCCTCGATGAGGTCGACAAGCTCGGGGTCTCCTTCCAGGGCGATCCTGGCGCGGCGCTGCTCGAGGTGCTCGACCCGGCGCAGAACGACGGGTTCGTGGATCACTACCTCGGCCTGCCGTTCGACCTGTCCGAGGTGCTGTTCATCTGCACGGCGAACTTCCGGGAGACGATCCCCCAGCCGCTGTTCGACCGGATGGAGACCGCGCTGTTCGCCGGATACACGGAGCAGGAGAAGCACGAGATCGCCCGCCGGTACCTGCTCCCCCGGCAGCGTCGGGAGTGCGGGCTGCGCGAGGATCAGCTGCGCGTGATGGGCGCGGCGCTCGGCGAGATCATCTGCGGATACACGCGCGAGGCGGGCGTCCGGCAGCTGGAACGGACCCTCGGCGCCCTGGCGAGGAAGGCCGCGCGCAGGATCGCGGGCGGCGAGAGCGAGCGGGCGGTGGTGGGCACCGGCGATGACGTGAAGGAATTGCTCGGTCGCGCGAGGATTCGCCCGGAGCGAAGGTTGCAGCACGACCAGCCGGGCGTGGCGACCGGCATGTATTACACGCAAACCGGTGGCGACATCATGCACGTCGAGGCGAGCGTGATGCCGGGCAAGGGCGAGTTCGTCCTGACGGGGCAGCTCGGCGACGTCATGAAGGAGAGCGGCCGCGCGGCGCTGAGCTACGCGCGCGCGCACGCGGCGGAGCTGGGCGTGCCGCTCGACCGGCTGCAGCGGCGCGACGTCCACATCCATGTCCCGGCGGGCGCGGTGCCCAAGGACGGGCCGAGCGCGGGGCTCACGATGGCGGTGGCGCTGGTGAGCGCGCTGTCGGGCAGGCCGGTGCGGAGCGACATCGCGATGACCGGGGAGATCACGCTGCGCGGCACGGTGCTGCCGATCGGGGGCATCAAGGAGAAGGTGCTGGGGGCCCACCGGGCGGGGATCTTCGAGATCCTGATCCCGGCGGACAACGAGGCGGATCTCGACGATCTGCCGGCGGACGTGCGGAGCTCGCTGGAGTTCTACCTGGTGAGCACGCTCGACGAGGCGATCGCGCTCTGCCTGCGGCTCCGCCCGATGCGCCTGGAGTCGCCGGAGGTGGTCCCCCACGCGCGGGCTTCCTGAGGCGGGGGGAGGCGCGCCGCCGGGTCGGGAGCGCGGCTCAGGTGGGCGGCTGCGAGGCCGGCGCGTCGCCTCCGAGCGTGTCGGCCAGCGCGGCGCCACCGCCGAGCGTGTCGGCCAGCGCGGCGATGGCCGCGGCGGCGAAGGCGTCCAGGGTGGCGGGCTCGGTCCAGCGCGCGGCCTCGCGGGCGTCGAGCGCGTGGTGCGTCTCGATCAGCACGGAGGGCATCGAGGGGCGGCGCAGCACGAAGATGCGCTGGTCCGGGGGGTGCCTGTCGACGAAGACGCCCGGCTGGGCGGGGTCGGGCTCGTACAGGCCGGTGTACGCCGCGCCGCGGTAGGGCATGAAGCCGGCTTCCTCCATGCGCCGGCCGAAGGCGCGGGCGAGCGCGAGCCGGAGGGCGCAGAGGGCCGGGTCTCCCTCGTCGGACCAGAGCACGGCGAACCCTGGCGCGGCGAGGCTGAGCGGGCAGGTCCGGCCGGGCGCGGGCGACCACGTCTCGATCCTGCCGCGCACGTCCGAGTGCAGGCTGACGAAGGCCTCGGCGCGCCACCGGGCGGCGTCCTGGGCGCGCTCCTGGTAGGGCAACGGCCGGTCGCCTGTCCTGCCCACGCGCGCCTCGAAGCGCCCCGTGGCGTTGAGCCGCTCGGCGAGCGCGCGCGCCGCGGAGAGCGTGAAGTCCTGCTCCTCGACGCAGAAGCAGGAGAGGTTCCCCGTGTTGCCGGGCGCGCCGTGGCCCGCGTCGAGGTAGATGCGGCGAACCCCGAAGTCGGGGGGGAACAGCGCGGACGGGGCGACGACGCGGGCGCCTGGAAGCGGCCAGCCGCTCGGCGCGATCGGGAGCTTGAGGGCGCGCCGCGCCACGACGGCGCGCGGAGGGCCGGGGGAGAGCGCCTGGCGAAGGGCGGCGGCGCCGGCGGCGCCGGCGAGACCGAGGACGAGCTTCCTGCGCGAGATCACCGCGGCTCCGCTTGCTATCAAAGCCGGGGCGCGGGGTCAGGTTCTTGGCGAAGCGGGGGCGCGCGGGGCTCGGGCAGGCGCTTCGTCCGGGGCGCCCGGGACCTGCCGGCGAGCGCGCGGCGTGGCGCTGGATCCACCCGAGCGCGCGCTGGTCAGCGCAGGGCGTCGGCGGCTGTCTCGGCGGTGAGCGACTGATCCAGCCATCGCTCCAGCGTCACCAGGTCGCCGCACGCCTCGATGCGAGCGAGCTCGTCAGCGCTCGGCGCGAGCTGCCTCCGCGTGAGCAGCCGGCGGAGCACCGCGCGCGCCTCGACGAGGCGACCCGCCTCGATGCCCTGCTCAATCAACAGTTGCTGCGCATCCTCCGGGCACTCCTCCAGCAGCACCTTCAGGATAAGCCGCCGGCGGCGGAGTACCTCGGGGTCATCGGTCCTGGCGAAATCACGCAGGACCTCCTCGCTCACCTTCGTCGACATCGTCGTGTGTTGTACCATGTTGATCACCCACTCCTTCCGCCGGCGTGTTGCCACCCACCGGGCAAATTCGTCGAGCGGCCGTCCTGAGCGGGCCACCAGGAAGGGCACGAGCTCATCCCGGAGCGGCAGCTCATTGGCCGCGATCCACAGAAACGAAAATGGCGCCGGCTCCACGCCGTAACACCCAGCCCCGACGCGCCGCAGCTTGCGCACGCGCCCCAGCCACCCGGGCAGGTGCGGCGCCACCAGTAGCAGAGGGCGCGGAGGGCACCAGGTATAGTTGCTTGTTGTCTTTTTACGAGATCAGGTGGTGTTCAACCCGGTAACGGTCGAGAACAGGCGAGAACGGTCGAGAACAGGCGAGCGCCGCGCGACGCTCACGCTCGCGCTTCACCGGTCCCCCGCTCTCTCAGCGGCAGGAGAAAGGCGAGAAAGGCGAACGAGAGCGCCGTGCACAGCGCAAACAGCCCTGCATAACCGAGCCGCTCGGCGAGCGCGCCCGACAGCCACACGGCGGGCGACTTCCCGAGCACCTCGACGCTGGCGAGCAGCGTGTAGTGCGTCGCCCCGACCGACCGCCGGACACGCGACATCATGAAGGCGAACACCGCCGTGGTGACGGCGCCGCCGAAGAGGTGCTCGGCCACGGTGACGGCGATGACGGCCCCCTCGGTGGGCGGGCCCGCCGCGGCGAGGTACCACTCGCCCGCCATCGCGATGGAGCGCAGCGTCAGGCTCACGCCGACGGCGGCGAGCAGCGGCAGCCGCTGCGCCAGGAGGCCTCCCGCGAGCGAGCCGGCGATCGACGCGACCAGGCCGTAGGTGCCCACCCAGAGGCCGATCCGGTGCGGGGGGAAGCCGGCGTCGACGAGGAACGGCTTGAACATCATGTCGACCATCGCCTCGCCCAGCTTGTACGTCCCGAGGAACGCGACGACCCAGAGGGCGCCCGGGGCCCGCAGGGCGACGAGCACCGTCGCGAGCACCTCGCGCACCGAGCGGCGATCGCGCGCCTCGACCTCGCTCGACGGCGGCTCGCGCAGCGCCAGCGAGGCGAGGGTCGAGAGGAGGACGAGCGCGGCCATCGCGCTGAACTGGCCGCGCCAGCCGATCCAGGCGCTCGCCCAGACGAGCAGCCCGCCGGCGGCGAGCATGCCGACCTTGTAGCCGACCACCTGCGCAGCGTTCGCCGGGCCGAGCTCGCCGCGCCCGAGCAGGTCGATCGCGAGCCCGTCGACCGCGATGTCCTGGGTGGCCGCGAGCAGGTTCATCAGGAAGACCAGCGCGAGCAGCGGGCCGAGGTGGCTCGATGGCGGGACGAACGCGGCGGCCGCGCACGTGAGCGACAGCAGCGCCCCGAGCGGCAGGATCCACGAGCGGCGCCGGCCGAGCCGCTCCCACCCGAAGCGGTCGACGAGCGGCGCCCAGAGCGCCTTCGCGACCCAGGGCAGCGCGAGCGCCCCCGAGAAGCCCACGGCGGAGAGCGAGACGCCGCTCGCCCGCAGGAACACGGGGAGCGCCGTCGCCTGGAAGCCGAAGGGGATCCCCTGCGCGAAGTACAGCGCGGCGAGGGCGGCGAGCTTGCCGGCGCGCGTTCGGTCTGGCACGAGCCGGAATCGTAACCGAACGGACGAGCCTCGGTCGCCAGAAACACGGACACTGGCGCGCGAGCAAAGGACGATGTCGATGAGCGAGCCGCAAGGACTCACTGCGTCTCCCGGCGGCGCGAGCCCGGGCCGATGATCGCCGATACGTTCTCTCCGCGGTCGCTCGCGCCGGCGGGGGTCGTCCGGGTGCGATGGCTGGGCACGGCGGGGTTCGCCGTCGAGCACGCCGGCGCGGTCTTGCTCATCGACCCGTACCTCACGCGCGCCTCGCTCCGCCGCTGCGTGCTCGGCCGGCTCGTCCCCGATGCCGCCGCGATCGCGCGCCACGCGCCGCGCGCGGACGCGATCATCGCCGGCCACACCCATTTCGATCACGCGCTCGACATCCCGGCGATCGCGCTCCGCACGGGGGCGACGGTGTACGGGTCGCGCTCGGCGGTGGCGCTCTGCCGCGCTTCCGGCGTCCCCGCGGCGCGCGCGCGCGACGTCGAGCGCGCGCCGGGGAGTGAGCCCGTCGTCGCCGAGGTTGGCCCGTTCCGGCTGCGCTTTCTCCCGAGCGCCCACTCCCGCTTGCTGCTCGGCCGGGTCCCCTTCCCCGGCGACATCTCCGATTGCGATCAGGTCCCGCTCCGGGCCGAGCGCTACCGGTGCGGCGCGGTCTTCGCCGTGGAGATCCGGGTCGCGGGCCGCCTCATCGTCCACCTGGGCAGCGCGGAGCTCGTCGAGGCGCCCCTCGACTGCCGGGAGCCCGACCTGCTCTTGCTCTGCGTGGCTGGCTGGACCGCCTCGCGCGGCTTCCCCGAGCGGGTGGCGCGCGCGCTGTCGCCGCGCGCGGTGCTCTTCTCGCACTGGGACAACTTCTTTCTGCCCATGGATCGCCCCGCCGTCGCGCTCCCCGCCATGCAGGGAGAGCGGTTGGCGGAGCGCCTCGGGCGCGCGTCGCGCGATGTGAAGATGGGTGTGCTGCCGCTGCTCGGCGAGGTGTGGATCTAGGCGGAGGGGTCGAAAGAGGGAGTGCCCGGGGGGCGCGAGGGCAGTGAGCGTGGGCTTGAGGGGTTCCGGCGCGAGGTGACTCATCCCAGTTTGCGCCGATGATCTGCGTGCAGCCGCAGCAGCAACCCACAGCCACACCGTTGATGCCGCCGCGCATTCTCTGCCCCTCATGGCACGTACCATCTTGCGACATACTCGTGCCCTACGTGACGCGCCTGATGTTCGAGACTGCTCTAGCGCCATGGTAGCGCGGTGGCGCGCGGGACTGGCCGGCAGGCGCTACTCCTCCTCCCGCACCCCACGGGCGCGGCGCTCGCGCGCCCGGCCCTCATCGAGCCAGCACCGAGCGTAGACGAAGAGGGCGAGCGGAAGGCCGAGGTGCACCAAATCGACCCACGAGTAGCCGCGTGCCTCCGACGGCGTGGTCAGGGCGGCAGCTATCAGCGCGCTCCCGGAGACGAAAATTCCGACAGTTCTCGGGATCTTGTGCATACATCACCGAGAGTGACTCAGAAGAAGGCGCACATGATCGTGAGCATCCCGAAACCTGCGTCTGACCAGTTGTGGCAGCGCTTTGCGTCGCGCGGGTTGGATGCTCTCGGGCAGATTCCGCGGACGGCAACGAGGCTGGAGCCCAGCACGAAGGCGGCGCACCCAATGGAGAGCGGGCTCAGCGCCTGCTGAGCAGCCTCGACCGGCTCGTCACCATCAGAGACGGGCGCGGCGCTCTCCTCCTCGGCCGCGGCGCCGTCGCGGAGCATCGAGGTGCAGGGTACGTCCGCGAACGCACCTGGGTCGACGGGGTCGAAGACGCGGATGGACGCTTCAGGTTGGTCGGCGCAGATGGGGGCGAGTTCAGAGCGACCGGCCCTGAGGATCTGGGGTATCGCGTTCTCCGCCGGGTCCAACTCGACAATGAAATTCCGCGGCGTCGACGCTGCGTCTTCCACGTCTTCCATGCCACTCCGATTCGCTCTTGCCTCGCTCGCTTCGTCCGCGACTCCGCAAGCTGGCGCTCCCAGGAGCGCAACCATGGCCATGGCGGTCCTGCTGTGCATGAGCCACCTCCCGCACAAAGTGTCCGCTGCGCATGGACTTGTCGTGCGAACGGCATGCCAGGGTGTCGCATCGCATGAGGGGCGAGCGGACCAAGCCGATCGGGCTGCGGCTCAGCGCGAGGACGTGGCCGATCGCTCACCCCGGGCACGCCGCGTCGCACCCCTTGCCGCCGCAGTCCACGCCGAGTTCGTCGCCGTTATCGACGCCGTCCTTGCAGGTGGGCGGCTCGCAGGCACCGGCCCAGCAAACGCCGCTCGCGCAGTCTTTCCCGGATTTGCAGCCCCTGCCGTCAGGGCAGCGGCGGGGGCACCCCCCGCTGCAGTCCACGCCGGTCTCGTCGCCGTTCTTCACGCCGTCATCGCACGTCGGCGCCTTGCAGTGCGCCATCGGGCAGACCCGCGACTGACAGTCGGCGCCGTCACGCGCTAGGCGTCCGACCCTGACACCGATCTCGCGCCAGCTTGTCCGGGCGGCCACGCCTGGGCGCGCCAGATGACGCACCCGTTGACGCCATCGCTGCCCGCGTCGACGCTGCTGCGGCTGGCCGAATCTCGAATGAAGAGTAGATCAACCTCATGAACGACGATGAACGGCCCGATCTGGACGATATGATGGATGAGCTCGACTGGGCGTATCACGCCGAGCTCTTCGCAGTCGGCTATATTCACATCCTCACAGGCGCGATTGAACGCGGTGACGTCAATCCAGGGATCTGTTCAACGGCGTGGGAGAACACCATGAGCGCCGTCGAGCTGGCGATGCTGGATCACGTGAATGGTCGCATGCAAGGCCCGACGACCATCACCGCGGAGGACGTCGAGCGGATGCGCCGGCTCCATGCGCTAGGCGCCGCAGCGCTCTCCGGCGGTGAGCGGCCACCCGAGCTATGCCAGCTCGCCATCGTCTGCGCAGAATCGCTGTTTGGCGCCGACTGGCGCCGTCTCGCACAGCAGGCGGAGCTCACCCTCAAGGCTTTCCTTTAAGGCCTTCCACCTTCGTAGCGACACAGCTTGAGTCCACCCGTGACGAACTTGCATACGTCACCATTTGAGTAGTAATACCAACAACTACTGGCTATTGCGACCTTTCTACATTGGATCAGGTCTCCCGCTCCGACATCCCTTTTATAGGGATGGGGCAGCCTCGCCGCACACGAGATCCCGCCCTCAGCGCACCGTATCATACATGCCATTCCGTCGTCGGATTTCGGGCAACGAATTATATTGAGCACCCCGTTCGCGTCCACTGATTCATTCGAGTGATTCTCTACCACATCTACCTCTGAAGCCTCTAGTTCGCCTGATTGAGAGAGCTCTCCGGGCTCCGGCGTCGCCTCAGTTGGCGACGACCACATGCATGAGAAGATGGAGCCTACAAGCCATGACAGATGTATTGCAGCGGCAACGAAACGGCGGACTCGCATGGCGATCGCGGCGTGCGAGCGGTGGGCCATGCCGTGGTGAGCGTGTCGGTACCAGCGGCGGCTCCCCTGCGGGCGCGGTGCGCACGATCTCGGAAGGGCGGACTGCGTGGAGGCGCGAAGCGCCGAGCACGGGCTGCGTGCAGCGGTCGACGTCGCCGTTCTCCTACCTCTACTTCATCTCCTTGTGCTCACCGTGAGCGCTGCGTTCGCCCGGTGGCCTCCCTGGCCTGCCGCTCACCCCGGACACGCCGCGTCGCACCCCTTGCCGCCGCAATCCACGCCCAGCTCGTCGCCGTTCTCCACGCCGTCCTTGCAGGTGGGCGGCTCGCACGCGCCGGCCCAGCAGACCCGGCTCGCGCAGTCGTCTCCGGACTTGCAGCCTCCGCCGTCAGGGCAGCGCCGAGCGCATCCCCCGCTGCAGTCCACGCCGGTCTCGTCGCCGTTCTTCACGCCATCGCCGCACGTCGGCGCCTTGCAATGCGCCATCGCGCAGACCCCTGACTGACAGTCTGCCCCGCCGTGGCACGGATCTCCATTTCTGCACGGCTTGCACGGCCCGCCACAGTCCTGAGCGGTCTCTCCACGGCCCGTGTCGAGCACCATATTGACGCAGTGAGCCGGCACACAGAACACCCCATCACATGCCAGCCCTGCAGCACAGTGCAGCGTCGGATCCTCGTCGAGACACTCGACGCAGCGCCCCTCATGGCACCGCCCGGATCCCGAGATCGGGCAGATCACCCCGTCGAACAGCGCATTGAGCGGCCGGTCATAGTCGCAGAGATCGTTCGTGCACTGGTTGCCGTCGTTGTAAACGTCGTAGGCCGGCACGCTGACCACGTCGCCCTCCTCCGTGCACTCGTCCTGCTTGCAGTCGCCCCGGAGCTGCGAGCCGAGCCGGCCCGGCTTGATGTCCACCACGCAGCGCCCCTCCTCGCACCGCCCCGCGCCGCACCGCGGATCCGGCGGCCCCGGACACTCCGCGTCGCCCTTGCACCGCTCCGACGGGTCGATCACGCCCGAGCACTCCACCGTCCCTTCCGCGCACTCGTCACAGGGCCGGCACATGAGAAAGCAATCAGGCTCCCGCTCACCGCGCGCGCAGCAGACGACCTTGCCCGGCTCGGCGCACTCGCAGCGCTCGGCGATGCAGACGGTGCCCGGCACGCTCTGCCCGTCCGAGAGACAATCGTTCGTTGTCGCGCAGTCGGCACCCACATAGGGCTCGCCACCGCAGGTGAAAGAAAGTCCCAGGACCGTGAGAAATAAAATTCCCACGGCGCAATGCTTGACAGAGCTCATCGTGCGCCAGTCCTCCGGCACAAGGCTGGTGTGGCCGGCATCCCGGCGGCCCCAATCCGCCGGAGTGCCGTTGGCCTGTTCCTCGAATGGGCTCAGTATGGCGCGCTCGCCCGGCGGCCGTCACGCAAGTTTTCGCCAGCAGGCAGCAGCAGGCGCCAGGTTCTGGTCAGATCAGCGTCGATGTCGAATTGGTGGTTAGAAGACACCAGCAAACGTAAAGTGATCCAAAGCCACCCTGACCTCGGCCTGGCCACGCGGATAGAACGTGTACCCGAGCGTGGCGGCCAGGACCGCGCCCCCCGTGATCAGGCCGGCGACGCCGAGCGCCCGGTAGGTGCGCATGTCGCCGTGGGCCGAGACGGCCTCCTGGCACATCGGCCAGCGCACCCGGAAGCAACCGTTGGGGCCCGCGGCGCGGGCCGAGGCGAGGACGGCCTCCTCGCGCCGCTCCGCGCCGACGAGCATCACGCCGCCGAGCGCCGCGAAGGTGGCGGACAGCCCGAGGCCGCCAACGACAAGCGCCGTTGTCGGCCCCGGCCGAGAGGGCGGAGGCGGCGCGGGGACCACCGGTGACGCGACGCGCGGCGCCTCGGGCGGGGCGGCGAAGCTGAGCCGCACCTCCCGCAGCTCGCCGCGCGGAACGTCGACCTCGGTCGTGGCCGTCTTGCCGTCCAGCGCCGCGCGCACGACGCGGCGCCCCGGCTCGACGGGCACCGGCTTGTCGTCCTCGATCTCGACCGGCGCGCCGTCGATCGTGACCGTCGCCCCCGCGGGCGCGAGGATGCGGAGCTCGCCGGAGAGCTGGCGTGCGCGGGCGAGATCGACGAGCCGCGACTCGTAGAGCGCCCGCTCCGCCGGTGTCTTCGGGGCGCGCATGATCTCCTTGCAGAGCGACAGCCAGCGCACGGCCGCCGGCATCTCGCCGATCCGGAACGACAGCGCGCCGATGTTGCAGGCCGCCACCTGGGAGCGCTCGAGCTTCCACACCGCCATCCACAGCTCGCGCGCGTCGGCGAACCGTCCCTCGTCGACGGCCGTGTGCGCCTGCGCCACGAGCCGGTCCCGGGCGCTGGACGGACGCTCGGCCCTGGCGCCCGCCGAGGTCGAGAGGAGCGCGGCGGCCAGCGCCGACGCGACGGCCTGACGGATGTTCCTGTGCATGGAGATGGGCCTCCTCGCCCCTCGCATATGGCGCAGGCTCGCGGGTGCCGCGGAGCAGGCCGCCGGAGCACGCAGGGGCTCACGTACCAGAAGGACGGCGGCCGTGGTAGCAGCGGGGGATAGACGGGGTTCGACCGGTGCCTGAGCTGGTCCTGCGGGAGTGCGCGTGGCGGTCGACCCCCGCGAGGCGCGGCTGTGGACATGCTCGTGCCGCGGGTTGCGCCCGGAACAGCCCGACGGCCCGAGTCGTCGGCTCGCCCGGGCGCCGTGGGCAGAGGTGATCTCCCCCGATGCCCTCGACGCCCCGGTGATTCCCCTCTTCCGAGGGCGATCCCCTGTGCGCGCAACGCCGGGATTCGGCGCGGTGACGGGCTCCGGATGGAATGGACCGGCATTTGCTGCCGTTCCCGGCGCGTGAACCGCGCGCCCACGGGCGGAGGCCGCAGGCGGCCGGACATCGCCGGGGGCCATGCACGACACGCCCGGCAGGAGAGACGTGCGTGAGAACGTCCATGAATGTCGTGCTGGCTCTGTGTGTGGCCGCGGCGCTCCCCGCGACGGGCGGCTGCGCGCGCGGCGCCGACCCGGACGACGAGGGCCGTCCCATCGAGCCTTCGGCCCCATCCCCCCGCGCAGCGACGCAGCGGCGCGACCGCCGCGGTTGGATGATCACCCAGACGGCCGACTTCAACGCCGACAGGATGGCGGATGTGGTCTGGTACGACGCCGAACGAAACCGGATCGCCGTGTGGTTGATGAACGGAAGCGACCTCCTGGCGCCCGGACCGTTCATCCCGGGGCCCGACGGCGACGGCTGGGTCGTCTGGGCGAACGATTTCGACGCCGACAACATGGCGGACCTGCTCTGGTCCCACGACGAGCGGAACCTGATGGCGGTCTGGCTGATGGAAGGCAGCCGCCTGCGCGCGCCCGGACCGGCCATTCCGGCGCCGATCGGCGATGGCTGGACCGCCCTGCCCGGCGATTTCGACTTCGATCGAATGTCGGATGTGCTCTGGATGAATGCCGAGCAGAACCAGGTGGCGGTCTGGCCGATGAACGTCACCCAGCCGCTCGCGGCGGCGCCCCCGATCCCGGGGCCGACCGGCGGCTTCAGCTTCGGCTTTCCGATCGACGTCAATTTCGATGGAATGGCAGATGTGGTCTGGAACGATATCGAGCACAACCTGCTGCGGGTCTGGCTGATGCACGGAGGTCAACCGCTCGTGGAAGGGCCGGCGATCCCCGGGCCGCTCGGCGACGGCTGGGCCGCCGCCGGCGTGGGCGACTTCAACGCCGACGGCATGCTCGACGTGCTCTGGAGCGACCAAGAGAGAGGGCTGATCGCCGTCTGGATGCTGGAGGGGACCCAGCTGCTCGCGGCGGGACCCGTGATCCCGGGGCCGATCGGCGACGGCTGGGAAGCGCGCGCCGGCGGCGACGTCAACCTGGATCGGATGGCGGATGTGATCTGGCAGAGCGCCGGGACGGGCGAGATGGCCGTGTGGCTGATGGACGGGAGTCACGTCCTCGCGCCGGGGCCGGTGATCCCGGGCCCTTACTCCGGCGACTGAACGCGCCGCCGGTCGTCGCGGCGCGCCCTCACGATCCGGCGCGCAGGAACGCCGCCTTGATCCGCTTCTTCCCCCACCCCGAGAACTTCACGGTCGCGATCGGATCCGCCCCCGGATCCACGCTCTCCACCACGCCCGGCCCGAACCGCTCGTGGAACACCCGCATCCCGCGCCGCAGCGCGAGCCCCTCGCCGCCCTCGCCGCCCGCGTCGACCGCCTCCCGCTCGACGTACCGCTCGCCCGGCGCCCGCTCCTCGCGCGCGGCGGGCCGCGCCGCCGGCCCCCGCGCCGGCTCGCCCTCCCGCCCGAACCGCGGCGACCACGCGAGCCGCTCCTCGGGCTGCGCCGCGGGCCGCCGCTCGCGGCCCTCCCACGCGCCACGGCCCTCCCACGAGCGCTCCCCCGACCCGCCGCCAAACCCGGATCCCGCGCGCCCGGACCCGCCATACCCGCCGACCGCGCCCTCGACCCGGCGCTGCGCCATCATGCTGGTCGGCGTCGCCATCGGGCGCACCGAGGCGGTCGGAAGATCGGCCAGGAAGCGGCTCGGCAGGCAGTACCGCGTCTGGCCGAAGATCGCCCGCCGCGCCGCGTGCGTGATCCAGAGCCGCTCCCGCGCCCGCGTGATCGCCACGTAGGCCAGCCGGCGCTCCTCCTCGATGTCACCCTTGCGGTTCGGATCCTGGCTCCGGAACGGGAACAGATCCTCCTCCATGCCGGTCAGGAACACGGCGTGAAACTCCAGCCCCTTCGCGGCGTGGATCGTCATCATCGCGACCTTCGGCATGTCCACGAGCATGTCGGCGTCCGACACGAGGCTCACCCGCTCGAGGTAGCCCGCCAAGGTCGCCTCGTCGCCGGCCGCGACCGCCTCCTGCTCGTAGTCCACGAGCGCCTGCACGAGCTCGCGCAAGTTCTGGAGCCGCGCCTCCGACTCGACGCTCTCCTCCTGCTCGAGCATCCGCGCGTAGCCCGACCTCGCGAGGACCTCCTCCGCGAGCTCGCTCGGCGACATGCGCCCCACCTCCTTCATGAGCCCCTGCATCAGATCGCGAAAGCCGAGCAGGCTGCGCTTCGCCGCCGTGGCGAGCGGCTCGAGCTTGCCCCCCGGGATCGCCGACGGCGGCACCCTCCCCTCCACGAGCGGCTCGATCGCCTCGTACATCGACACGCCGAGCGCGTCCGCCGCCTGGATGAGCTTGTCCACCGTGCTCTGGCCGATCTTGCGCGCCGGCACGTTGATGATGCGGTTGAGATCCACGTCGCTGCGGGGATTGACCACGACGCGCAGGTACGAGAGCAGGTTCTTCACCTCCGCCCGCTCGAAGAACCGCGTGCCGCCGATGATCTGGTACGGGATGCGCGCGTCGCGCAGCACCTCCTCGAGCACGCGCGACTGCGCGTGGATCCGGTAGAACACCGCGATCTCGTTCGGCGAGACGCCCTGCGCGATGAGCTCCTTGATGCACTCGACCACCCACGCCGCCTCGTCGTGCTCGCTGTCCGCGGCGACCACGTCGATCGGCGCGCCGTCCTTGTTCGACGTCCAGAGCTCCTTCGGCTCGCGATCCGACGCGTGGCGGATCACGCCGAGCGCGCCGCGCACGACGTGCCCGATCGATCGGTAGTTCTGCTCCAGCTTCACCACCGTCGCGTGCGGGAAATCGCGCCGGAAGCCGCGGACGATCCGGACGTCCGCGCCGCGCCAGCGGTAGATGCTCTGGTCGTCGTCGCCGACGACGCAGAGGTTGTCGTGGCTCTTGCAGAACGCCCGCACGAGCCGGTACTGCACCTGGTTCACGTCCTGGAACTCGTCGACGAGCACGTGGCGGAAGCGCCCCCGCAGGTCCTCGCCGGCGAGGCTCGCCGGGTCCTCCGCGAGGCGGAGCACCGAGAGCAGCAGGTCGTCGAAATCCACCGCGTTCGCCGCCTTGAGGTGCCGCTCGTACGCCGCGAAGCACCGCGCGATCGCGTCGTCGAAGTAGCCGTTCCGCTCGAACTCGCCGGGCCCCCGCCCCTCCTGCTTCTCGGCGTGGATGCGCGAGAGCACCTGGCGGGGCGGATAGCGCCGGTCGTCGAGGTTGAGCTCCTTCAGCACACGGTTCATGACCGCGCGCTGGTCGTCGTCGTCGTAGATGACGAAGCTCTTCTCGAGCCCGGCCGCTTCGTGGTGCCGGCGCAGGAGGCGCGCGCACACCGCGTGGAAGGTGCCCACCCAGAGGTCCTTCACGATGTCCGCCCCGATGATCCCCTCCAGCCGGCGCTTCATCTCGGACGCCGCCTTGTTCGTGAACGTCACCGCGAGGATGCGGTAGGGCGGGACACGGTGCGTCACGATGAGGTTCGCGATCCGGTACACGATGACGCGCGTCTTGCCGCTGCCCGCGCCGGCGAAGATGAGGAGCGGCCCCTCGGCGTGGCGCGCCGCGCGCGCCTGCGGCTCGTTCAGCTCCTCGTAAGGGAGGTCTGGCTCGGGCGGCGGGGGGAAGTCGGCGTCGGGTACGGCGAAACGATCCACACGGGGTCGCTAGCACGGCCTCCGCGGGAGCGGGAGCCCGGCCAGCCCCGGAGATCGCCGTGACGCTTCCCCGCTTTTTCCGCCGCAAACCCGGCGCGCTGGCCGTAACCTCCCACGCGCATGCGCCTCCGGCAGAGCACCGGGAGACGCGGCCCGGACGAGCGGCACAGGAGAGACCATGCGTATCGCGCTCACGCACAACCTGAAGATCACGGGATCCGCCGATGAGGCAGAGTTCGACAGCCCGGAGACGATCGCCGCCATCGCCGGCGCGCTCGAGCGGGCCGGGCACGAGGTGGAGCGGATCGAGGTGAGCGGGCCGGCCTCCCGGGTCCTCGCGCGGCTCGAGGCGATCCAGCCGGACCTCATCTTCAACACGGCCGAGGGCCACAAGGGCAAGACGCGCGAGGCGTTCTACCCGTCGCTCTTCGACGAGCTCGGCATCCCGTACACCGGGTCCGACGCCTACGCGCTGAACGTCGCGCTCGACAAGTCGCTCACGAAGCGCGTCCTCGCGAGCTACGGCGTCACCACGCCGCGCGCCCGCCTCGTCAACCGGACCACGCTGGAGAGCGGCGCGCTCGATGACGTGAGCTTCCCGGTCATCGTGAAGCCGAACTTCGAGGGCTCGTCGAAGGGGATCTTCCGGGAGTGGAGCGTCTGCGAGGACGCGTACCACCTCGCCGAGGTGGTCGAGCGGCAGCTCGCGCGCTTCGAGGCGGGGCTGCTCGTCGAGCACTACGTCGCCGGCATCGACGTCGCGTGCTCCTTCATCGACGGGCTCAAGGAGGCGAGCGGCGCGCGCACGAACGGCACGGCCACGCCCGAGGGGGTCCTCGCCCCGATCGAGTTCGTGATCGATCCCCAGGTGCCCGGCAGCTACAACGTGTACGACTTCAACCTGAAGCACGCGAAGCCCGAGCACGTCACGCGCCGGCCCGCGCAGCTGCCCGCGCAGACCATCGAGCGCATCCGGTCGCTCACCGCGCGCATCGTGCGCGCCCTCGACCTCAAGGACCACGCCCGCTGCGAGTTCCGGGTCACGCCGTCGACCTCGCGCAACCAGGGCCACGACGTGCACTTCCTCGAGGTCGACGGGCTGCCGACGCTCCAGCCGGGCGCGAGCGTCTTCGTGGCCGCGGCCCAGCGCGGCGTCGATTTCGACGGCGTGATCCGGGCCATCGTGCGGAGCGCCTGCCAGCGGCGGGGGCTCTTGCCGCTGCTGGAGAGCAACGCGCCGCGCCGGGCGAAGCGGAGCGCGCTCCGCGTCGGCTTCACCTACAACATGAAGCGGGGCGAGCCGGCCGCGGCCGACGGCGGCGCGGCCGGCAAGGCGGGCTCCGGCGCAGCGTACGACTCCGAGGCCGAGTTCGACTCGCCGCGCACCATCCAGGCGATCGCGAGCGCCATCGAGAGCTACGGCCACACGGTGGTCCCGCTCGAGGCGACCCCGGACCTGCCGCGCGCGCTCACCGCCGCCGGGGTCGACGTCGTCTTCAACATCGCCGAGGGGCTCCGCGGCCGCGGCCGCGAGGCGCAGGTGCCGGCGCTCTGCGAGCTGCTCGGCATCCCCTACAGCGGCTCGGACGCGACGACGCTCTCGCTCGCCCTCGACAAGGGCCTCACCAAGCAGATCCTGCGGGCCGCCGGCATCGAGACGGCCGAGTGGCAGGTGGTGACGACCGGGCGCGAGAAGCTGAAGCCGTTCCGCTATCCGGTGATCGTGAAGCCGAATGCCGAGGGGACCTCGAAGGGGATCACCTCCGCGTCCGTCGTCAAGGACGAGACCGCGGCGCGCGCGGCGGCGAAGCAGCTGGTCGATCGCTACCACCAGCCGGCCCTCATCGAGGAGTACATCACGGGGCGCGAGTTCACCGTGGGCCTGCTCGGCGAGCGGCGGCCGAAGGTGCTGCCGCCCATGGAGGTCGTGTTCGTCGACCCGCCGGCCCACCCCGTGTACGGCTACGAGGAGAAGCAGACGGACACGCCGCGGGTGCGCTTCGAGTGCCCCGCGCAGCTCACGCCGTCCGAGCTCCGCCGCATCGAGAAGGTCGTGCGCGACACATTCGCGGCCCTCGCGTGCCGAGACGTGGCCAGGGTCGACCTGCGCATGACAAAGGATGGCAGGGTGTACGTGATCGAGATCAACCCGCTGCCCGGCCTGACGCCCGACTTCAGCGACCTCTGCGTCATCGCGAAGGTGGCGGGGATGGATTATCGGTCGCTGATCGGCGAGATCATGGCCGGCTGCCTCAAGCGTCACCGCGAGACCCGCGCCAGCTCGCCGCAGCCCGCCGCGGCTGCGGCGCCCGCGGCCGGCGCCGCAGCCGCGGCGGCGCCTCAGGCGGGCGCCGCTCCGGCGGCCGAGCCGGGCTCGCAGCCCGCGCCCGGGCCTGCGCTCGCCGGGTCCTCGCCGCTCGCGGCCGAGCCCGCGCCGCAGCCGACCGCCAGCCCTGAGGTCGCGGGCCCGTGAGCGCGCCGCCGACCCCGCTCAAGCGCCCCCGGCTGCGCGAGCTCGGCGTCGCGATCGGTCGGTTTCCGACCGGCCCCGAGAACGCGATCACCGACGTCACCGGGGTGCGGGTCCACCATGTGACCAAGATCGAGGGCGGGGGCGAGCTCATCCCCGGCATCGGCCCGGTCCGCACGGGCGTGACCGCGGTCATGCCGGCCGACGGCGACATCTTCCTCGATCGGGTGTTCACCGCGAGCTACGTGCTGAACGGCGCCGGCGAGGTGACCGGCCTCTCGCAGATCGATGAGTGGGGCCTCTGCGAGACCCCGATCCTGCTCTGCAGCACGCTCTGCGTCGGCCGCGTCCTCGACGCGACGGTCGCGTGGCTCTCGCGCCGCCACCCGAAGATCGGCAAGGAGTTCGACGTCGTGATCCCGGTCGTCGCCGAGTGCGACGACAGCTACCTCAACGACGCTGTCGGGCGCCACGTGACGCAGGCGGACGTCGAGGAGGCGATCGACAACGTGCGGAGCGGCCCTGTCGGAGAGGGGTGCGTCGGCGCCGGCACGGGCATGCAGACGTTCCATTTCGCGGGCGGGATCGGCACCTCGAGCCGCAGCGTCCCGGTCGGCGGGGTCGACGCGATGGTGGGCGCGCTCGTGCTCTCGAACTTCGGCGACCGCGAGTTGCTCCGCATCGACGGCGTCCCCGTCGGCAGGCTCATCAGCGAGCGCTTCGCCCACGTCCCGCGGCGGGGCCCTGCCGGCTCGATCATCGTGCTCGTCGCCACCGACGCGCCCCTCATCCACCGCCAGCTGGCGCGCCTGTCGCGGCGCGCCGCGCTCGCGATCGGCCGGACGGGCGGGTACGCGGCCAACAACTCGGGCGAGATCGTCCTCTCGTGGAGCACCGCGAACCGCGTGCCTCGCGTCGCCACCGAGCAGTGGAGCGCCCCTCGGTCGAGCCGCTCGCTCAGCGTGCACCCCCTCGCGCCCGGGCGGCACATGGCCGAGCTGGTCCTCGACACCGAGCTCGACGCGCTCTACGAGGCGACCGTCGACGTGGTGGAGGAGGCGATCCTGAACGCCATGTGCGCGGGCGTCGACATGACTGGCCACAGCGGGCACCACGCGCCCGCCCTGCCGCTCGACGCCGTGGCCGAGCAGCTCCGGCGCTACCGCCCCCCCCACCCCTGCGATCCGGACCCGCTGTTCTAGCGGGTGCTCCCCCCGGCCCCTCCCAAACGCTCACCGAGCGGCGGTCCCCCGCACAGGAGACGGGCCCACATCGGCGTTTTCGGCGCGGAGGCGCCCCCGCCCCGGCTAAACGCTCACCGAGCGGCGGTCCCCCGCACAGGAGACGGGCCCACATCGGCGTTTTCGGCGCGGAGGCGCACTCCGGTGCGCTGAGCACCGAAAACGTCGAGGTGGGCCCGTATCCGAAGCGGGCGCCCGCCGCTCATTCCGGATCGCCGTGGAGGAGCCACTCGTGGGCCGCGTCCTCGTCCCAGAAGCGGCGGAGGACCTTGTCCGTGCCGCTCTCGCGCGCGACGCGGTTCAGCTGGAGCGCGACGATGTCGCTCTCGATGATCTCGGCGACGCGCATCACCCCGAGCTCCAGACCGAACTCCTGGACGGCGCGGATCTTCTCCGCCACCTCGGGGGCCATCGGCCTGAAGCCGCGGACGTCGGCCTTGATCTTGATCCCCCGGCCCTGGAGGCTCTCGCACGCCTTCCGCAGCTCGCTGACAAAGTTCTCCATCTCCTCGAGGCGGACGCGCCCCTCGAGGACGAAATCCACCATGGCGTGGACCCGGTCGATTTTGATCTCGAACACGTTGAGAGACCTCCTGCCAGTTCCCGAAGGGGCGGGATGGGGCCGCGGAATCATACTCCGGATCGCGGGGCGCGAGCCCCGGGATCGCGACGCCGGAGCCGCCGCGATGCCGGCCGTCGGCCATGGGAGGCGCGCGCGGGGAAGCGGGGAGCGGCGGCGCCCCGGCGCGGAGCGGACGGCGTGTTTCCTCGTGGTTCTCCGGGAAATCCGCCGCGCCGCCCGCGCGCTCTCGGCTGATTCGGCTCAGGCGTGGCCGGCGCGGCCGGCGCGCTGGGGCGCCCGGGCTCGCGCGCTCTCTCGCCCGCGGCCCTTCACGCCGTCCGCGCCTCGCCGACCGGCGACGTGCCCTGTCCGCGCCGCGCGGCGATCGCCTTCTCGTAGATGGTCGTGTACTGCGAGAGCAGCGTGGGCCACTGGCGCTCCTTGAGGATCCACGCCCGCGCGTTCTTGCCGACCTGCTCGAGGCGCTCCGGGTCCTTCAGGGCCTCGACGCACCGCTTCGTCAGATCGGCGCTGTCGCCCGCCTTGAAGACGAACCCCGTCTCCCCATAGCGCACGAGCTCTCCCATCGCCGGGACATCGCTCACCATCACGGGGCGGGCCATGGCCATCGCCTCGAGGGGCTTCAGCGGCGTCGTGAGCGCGGTCGTCCGGGTCCGGATGCGCGGATACACGAGCAGGCTCGCCATCGCGTAGATGTTGAACACCTCGTCGTGCGGCACCCGCCCGGTGAACGTCACCTTGGACTCCACCCCTCGTTCGCGGGCGAACGCCTTGAGCTCCATCTCCTGGCCGCCGGCCCCCGTGATCACGACGTGCGCGTCCGGGATCTCCCGCGCGATGTCGCCGATCGCCGCGATGAGGGTCTGGAGCCCCTCGTACGGCTGGAACGTGCCGACATACCCGATGAGCCTCTTCCCGGCGAGCCCGAAGCGCTCCCAGGCGCCGGCCGGCGCCTCCCGCGGCGAGAACTTGTCGGAGTCGACGCCGTTGCCCACGACGTAGAGCGCGTCCCTGCTGCGCACCCGCGGCGCGACCGCGTTCTTCAGGGCCTCGCAGATCGTCACCGTGGCGTCAGCGTACTTGTAGACGATGCTCTCGAGGCCAGCCGCGATCTTGTAAGGCACCGAGTCCTCGGCGAATTTGCCCCGGTCGACGGAGGCGTTCTCCCAGAGATCGCGCACCTCGTAGACGAGCGGAAGCCGGAAGCGGCGCGCCGCCGCGAGCGCCGGCAGCCCGACCAGCATGGGCGAGTGCGCGTGGATGAGATCAGGCTGGAACTCCCGGATCGCGTCCTCGACCCGCGCCTCCAGCGCCCGCACCAGCGAGAGCTCCCGGACCACCGGCAGCTTCTTTCCGGAAGGCTCGCGCGTCCGCCAGTAGGAGATGCCGCCGATCTCCTCCTTCAGCGCGTCCCCGGAGCCCTGCTGCGCCGAGGTCACCACGGCCGGACGCATCCCGTGCTCGGCCTGATGCTTGATGATGTAGTCGCTGCGGATCGTGTAGCCCGCAATGACAGGCAGCGACGTATGAAGAACATGGAGCACGCGCACGGATCACCGCCCTTCCTTGTGATGATGCGCCGCGGAGCCTACCCGAGGCCGCCGCGATCGTCATCAAGCTCGTCCGACCCCAGCGCCTCGTCGCGACCGAGCGAGAGCCTAGCTCTCGGCTGCCCCGTTGCGGTACGCTCCGCCGCCCCATGACCCTCAAAATCGCGATCGTCGGCTGCGGCAAGATCGCCGACGGCCACATCGAAGAGATCCAGAAGATGCCGGAGCGGGCCCGGGTCGTCGCCGTATGCGACCTAGAGCTCCTGATGGCCGAGCAGATCGCGGTGCGCTACGGCGTCCCGAGCCACTACGACTCGTTCGACCGGATGCTCGACGTCGAGAAGCCCGACGTCGTTCACATCACCACCCCTCCGCAGTCGCACCTGTTCCTCGCGCGGCGCGCCATCGAGGCGGGCGCCCACGTCTACGTGGAGAAGCCCATCGCGCTGAACCTCGCGGACGTGCGCCGGCTCATCGAGCTCTGCACCGCGGCCGGGAAGAAGATGACGGTCGGCTGGGAGTACAACTTCGATCCGCCGGCCGTCGAGATGCGGAGGCTCATCGGCGAGGGCGTGCTCGGCGACCCCGTCCACGTCGAGAGCTGCTTCGGCTACAACCTCTCCGGCCCCTTCGGCACGGCGCTCCTCGGCGACGGCTCGCACTGGGTCCATCGCCTCCCGGGCAAGCTGTTCCACAACAACATCGACCACCTGCTCAACAAGGTCGTCGAGTTCGTGGACGACGAGCAGCCGAAGGTCACCGCGACGGCCTACGCGCTCCGGGAGAAGCGCTTCGGCGACGCGCGCGACGACATGCTCGACGAGCTCCGCGTCACGGTGCAGGGCGCGCGCGTCAGCGCCTACGGGACCTTCTCGTCGCACGCGCGGCCGCCCGGGCACTTCCTCCGCGTCTACGGCACGAAGAACACGCTCCACGTCGACTACACGAGCCGCACGGTCACGCTCGACGCGTCGCCGCGGCTGCCGAGCGCCATCGGCCGCGTCGTGCCCGCCTTCGATCAGGCCCTCTCGTACCTGCGCGAAGGCGGCAGGAACGTGGTCAGGTTCGCCCGCAGCGACTTCCACTTCTTCTCGGGGATGAACCGCCTGATCGGGCTCTTCTACGACAGCATCACGCGGGGCGCGGAGCTGCCCATCTCGTACCGGGACATGATCCGGGTCGCGTGGATGATGGATGAGATCTTCCGGCAGGTCCCGCAGGAGAAGGCGCGCACATGAAAGTCCTTGTCACCGGCTCGAACGGCTTCCTCGGCTCGGCGCTCGTCGACCGGCTGCTCGCCCACGGCGAGACCGACATCCGCTGCCTCGTCCGCCCGGCGAGCAACCGCTCGCGGCTCGAGGAGATCGAGCAGCGGCGCGGCGTCCCCCTCGAGCTCGCGGTGGGCTCCCTCGCGACGAAGGAGGCCGCCGAGCGCGCGGTCGAGGGCGTGGACGTCGTCTACCACGTGGCCGCGGCCATGGGCGGCGCGCCCGCGGACATGTTCCTGAACACCGTGGTCGCCTCGAAGAACCTGCTCGAGGCGCTGGTCCACACCGGCCGCTCGCCCCGGGTGATCCTCATCAGCTCCTTCGGCGTCTACGGCGTGGCCGACCTCCCGCGGGGGTACGTCGTCGACGAGAACACCCCGCTCGAGTCGCGGCCCGCGCAGCGGGACCTCTACTCGCAGGCGAAGCTCCGGCAGGAGAAGCTCTTCTGGGAGTACCAGGCGCGCTACGGCTTCCCGCTGACGGTGATCCGCCCCGGCGTCATCTACGGCCCGGGCGGCAACGCCTTCTCCGGCCGCGTCGGCATGAGCCTGTTCGGCGTCTTCCTCCACCTCGGCGGGCGCAACCTCCTCCCGCTGACGTACGTCGACAACTGCGCCGAGGCGATCGCCGTCGCCGGCCGGAGCGAGGTCTCGAAGGGGCAGGTCTACAACGTCCACGACGACGACCTGCCCACGGCCGACGCCTACCTCGCTCGCTACAAGCGCGAGGTGAAGCCGCTCCGCTCGATCTCGGTGCCCTACGTCGCCCTCACCGGGATATCGAAGCTCGTGGAGCGCTACCACGCCTACTCGAAGGGGCAGCTGCCGGCCGTCTTCACGCCGTACAAGACCGCGACCTCCTGGAAGGGGAACCGGTTCGACAACACCAAGCTGAAGGCGCTCGGCTGGAAGCAGCTCGTCTCCACGGAGGAGGGGCTCCAGCGGACGTTCGCGTACCTCAAGGAACGCGCGACATGACGCGGCGGCCGTCGCGCGCGCCGCTCGCGATGGCGCTCGGCCTCGCGGGTCTCGTCGCCGGCTGCGACCGGCGGCAGATCCCGGGGCCCCCGGCGGTCCACAGCGGCGCGGACGCGCAGCCCGGCGTCGCAGCCCTCGCGCTCGGCGCGCCGGGCGCGCCGGGCGCTGAAGGCCCGGCCGAGGCGCGCTTCGAGGGGCCGCCCGCGCCGCCGGCCACGCCGGTCAAGGGGCACCCGCGGCTCTGGGTGCGCGAGGCCGACCTGCCGAAGCTCCGGGCGCGCGCCACGCCGGCGAACCCGCTGTTCAAGGAGCTCGCCGCCGTCACGGCGGAGGCCGTGGCGGCGATGGACAAGGGCAAGATCCCCTCCGAGGGCGACTGCGCCGAGAGCCGCATCTACTGCGAGGCGCACGCCGAGCTGTTCGCCTTCATGTCGCTCATCTCGAGCGAGGAGGCGGCCCGCAACGACTACGCCGCGCGCGCGCGGAAGATCCTGCTCTACATCGTCGACCGCGCGAACAAGGGAGATGCGCAGGACCCCTTCGTCCGCAACTTCTCCACCGGGGACCGCGCCCGCTGGGCCGGCGAGTCGTTCGGCCTCACGGTCGACTGGATCTACGGGTACCTCACGGCCAACGACAAGGCGGCGATACGCCCCGTCTTCCTGCGCTGGGCGGAAGCTCAGCTGAAGTCCTCGACGACGAGCCACGACCACCCCGAGCCGATCGGCAAGCTGAACGACCCGGTGATGCTGAAGGAGCCGAGGAAGCGCCGGTACGCCGTGAACAACTACTTCACGTCGCACATGCGCAACCTCGCGCTCCTGTCGCTCGCGTTCGACGAGGCCGACGACCCGCCGGATCCGAAGCCGAGCGGCACCTACCCGCGGCTCAGGGACTACTTCGCCAACGTCGCCGGGGCGTGGCTCTACATGACCGACAGCGTCCTCCGGAACGACGCGCGCGGCGGCTCGCCGCCCGAGGGCTTCCAGTACGGGCCCGCGACGCTGGCCTACGTGAGCGAGACGCTCCTCGCCATCCAGACGGCGGGCGAGGCCGATCCGGCGAAGTGGGGACCGCAGGTGCACCTCGACGGCAACCCCTTCTGGCACGAGTTCATCCCGGCCCACCTCCACAGCCTGAGCCCCGCCGCGCCCGCGGGCCGGATCGGGCCGACCCACGAGGCCGCGTGGACGGGCGACGGCCAGCGCTACGAGTACACCGATCACATCGACCCGTTCGCGGCGCTCGGCCTCCACGCCCAGAACAGCGGCAACGCCGAGCGCCTGAACGCGCTCCGCTGGATGGCGATCCACGCGGGCCCGGGCGGGGCCGCGGCCCTCGCGAAGCGCGCCCGCTCCCAGCTCGGCCAGGTCCACAAGCGCCACTCGATCATGTACTTCCTGCTGATCGATCCGGCGGTCACCCCGACCGATCCGCGCCCCGCCACCCCGCTCACGCACTACGGCCCCGGCCTCGGCCAGGTCTTCGCGCGGACGAGCTGGGGGCCCGAGGCGACGTGGCTCCAGTTCCAGCTCGGCTGGGAGCACATCGACCACCAGCACGGCGACGGCCTGAGCTTCGGCTTCTACCGCGGCGGCGAGTGGCTCACGAAGGAGCGCATCGGCTACGGCGCCTTCTTCGGGAACTCGGAGCAGCACAACACGCTCGCCGTCGAGAACGACAGGAACCGCCGTTACGACGATCCGAACCGCGGCGAGCTCTGGCGGCGCGGGTCCCAGTGGCCGCTGGTGCACACGAACGATCCCCGGGTGCTCGCGAAGAGCTTCGCGCAGGACTACGTCTACGTGCTCGGGGACGCGACCCCGCTCTACAACTCCGAGTACGAGAACATCGGCGACGTGAAGCACGTCAGCCGCTCGCTCGTGTGGCTCAAGCCGGACCACCTCGTGCTCTACGACCGCGCCGCGACGGGCAAGGAGGGGCGCTTCAAGCGCTTCTTCCTGCAGACGCCGAGCGTCGCGCAGGTCGCCGGGAAGCTCGCGACGGTCACGACGCAGAAGGGGCAGAAGCTCTTCGTGACCGCGCTGCAGCCCGAGAGCGCGGTCGTCGTGGCCGAGCCGTACAAGCCGACCGGCACCTGGGACACGAAGCCGGCCGAGTTCGAGCCGATGCTGGCGACGCTGCGGACCGAGCCGCCGGCCCCGATGCCGAAGGAAGCGCGCTTCCTCCACGTGCTCCAGGGGGCCGCCGGCAACGCCGCGGCGGACGCGGCGACCCTCGTGCGCACGAAGCAGGGGACGCCGTTCGCGGGCGCGGCGGTGAAGGGCACGCTGGTCCTCTTCCCGGTCGAGCTCGGCGCCGTGTCCCAGGTGCAGTTCACCGCGCCTGCCGGCGTGACGAGGGTCCTCGTCACCGGGCTCACCCCGGGCGCCTCGTACGACGTGATCAGGAAGCCCGCCGGCGGCGGAGAGGAGATCACCGTCCGCGCCGGCTCGGGCACCAAGGCCGACGAGGGCGGCGTCCTCTCCTTCTGAGCGAGCCGCCGCCTGGGTTCGCGGGGCGGCCGCTCGCTGCTGCTCCCCGAGAGCCGCGGCGGCGGGAACGTACCGCCGATCCGTCCCCTAGCGCCACGGCCGTCACGCCGTCACGCCGTCACGCCGTCACGCCGTCACGCCGTCACGCCACGCGCGCGCGCCCGTCTCGCGTGGACATGCGCGCCCTGCCCCGGTCGGCTTGTCCTCGGCGCGGCGCGCTGCGATAATTTATCGTCCCCTGCCACGTCTTCTACGGAGATGTCATGAGCAAGAAGCACCTCGTCTCTGCCGGCGCGTTCTTCGTCGCGCTGGGCGCCCTGTTCATCCCTGTCGAGGGCAGCGCCCCTGCCGCGACGGGACCCATCGCGAAGGCCGGCGCGCTCGATCTGTCCGGCTTCTCGGGCGCGCGGCCCGACGCCCCGCTGGATCTCCTGTTCATCCACCACTCGTGCGGTGGCCAGATGCTCACGGATCCAGGCCCCGAGAAGGAGAAGGCGTCGTGCGTCTACGAGGCGCACCCGAACGGGGGCGGGCTCAAGAAGAAGCTCACGGCGCAGGGCTACCGCGTCCACGAGGCCTCCTACGGCAGCGAGATCGGCGAGAACACCGACCTCTTCGACTGGGCGCCCAAGTTCCGCGACAAGATGGACAAGGTGCTCCGGGTCGCGCTGAACGACCAGATGCACCCGGACGGCGTGGTGAACCGGATCGTCGTCTTCAAGTCCTGTTATCCAAACAACCGCTTCGTCGGCGAGGGCGCCGCCCCTGGCAATCCGGCCGGTCCGGAGCTCACGGTCTGGAACGCGAAGGCCACGCTCGCCTCGCTCCTGCCCGAGTTCGCGAAGCGGAAGGACACGCTGTTCGTCTACGTCACCGCCCCCGCCAACATCCTCAAGCGCTCGAAGGAGCCCATCTGGAAGTGGACCGCGAAGCAGCTCCTCGGCAAGCCCTCCGAGGCCCAGGTCGCGCAGCGCCAGGCCGACCTCGCCCGCTCGTTCAACAACTGGGTCAAGTCGCCCGACGGCTGGCTCAGCGGTTATGCGGACAAGAACGTCGTCGTCTTCGACTACTACGACGCGCTCACGAACAAGGGCGAGTCGAACTTCTCCCTGTACGGCTCGGAGGGGAACACCGACCACCACCCCTCGCGCGAGGGGAACGAGAAGGCCGCGGACGAGTTCGTGCCGTTCTTGAACCAGGCCGTGCGCCGCATGGGCCTCAGCACGTGAAGCGCGCGACGACGCGCGCCAGCCCAGCCGCCGGGGGGATCGAGCGCAACTTGCTTGACGCGGCCCGCGATTCTCCGGAACGTCCCCCTCCACCCGAACCGCGTCTTCGCTGAGGACCCTCGCCATGCTCGCGCTCCCCGGGGTCATCCTTCTCATCATCTTCATCTACGGCAGGCCTCAGGAGTGGGACGAGCGGTTCGAGAACCTGCCGTTCCTCTACCTGTGGCTCGGCCTCGCGTTCATGGGCATGGGCCTCGATCTCGCCCTGGGCAAGACCAGGCTGAGGACGACCCCGCAGCTCCGGTGGGCCATCGTCACCTACCTCTGGTGCGTGCTCACGCTCGGCGTGCGAAACCCGGCCGAGTTCTCCGAGGGCTTCGTCTCGATCAGCGTGACGTTCGTCCTCTTCTTCCTGATCGCGCACAGCCCCGAGGGCTTCAAGGGCTTCCAGAAGCTCGCCGGCACGGTGCTCGTGATGGGGCTCTTCGTCGCGGCCGTCGCCGTCCACCAGGGGTTCTCCTCGTGGCAGTGCCTGGCGATGACCCAGACCATCGGCGGCTCTCGCGGCGAGGCGGGCATCCCCGACGGCCGCTCCTGCGAGGCCCGCGTGGACTGCCGCGAGGGGCCCGGCGCCGATCCCGACACCGAGTACCTGTGCGAGCGCGTCGGCCTCTTCAAGACCTCGACGATCAACGGCCGCGTGCGCTGGCGCGGCGTGCTCCAGGATCCCAACGAGCTCGCGCTCACGTCGGGCATCGTGCTGCCGTTCAGCTTCGCCCTGTTCGAGCAGAAGCGCTCGTTCACGCGCGCGCTCCTGGTCCTCGCGTCGCTGCTCGTGATCGCGACCGCGATCATCCTCACGCAGTCGCGCGGCGGCCAGCTCGTCTTCGCGACGGTGCTCGGCGTCTACTTCGTCAAGAAGTACGGCATCCGCGGCGCGATCTTCGGCGCGGTCTTCGCGGCGCCGCTCATGCTCCTCGGCGGGCGAGGCGGCGGCGAGGCGGAGGAGTCGGCGAACGAGCGCACGGAGATCCTGGCCGAGGGCCTCATCATCTACCGGATGTTCCCGCTGATGGGCGCCGGCTTCCGCCAGTTCACCGAGCACCACTGGCTCACCGCGCACAACGCGTACCTCCTCGCGCTCTCGGAGCTCGGTCCGCTCGGGATGTTCGCGTGGTCGGCGATGATCTACCTCACGCTCAAGATCTCGCTGGTCGCGCTCAAGCGGTACGAGTACGGCGCCCAGTTCGCGATGATCCGCGCCTGGTCGATGGCGATCATGGCCGGGTTCTGCGGGATGATGGTCGGGATCTTCTTCCTCTCGTTCACCTACCACTACGTGCTCTGGATCTACTTCGGCCTCGCGGGAGCGCTGTACTGCGCCATCAAGAGCGTCGACCCGCACTTCTCGGTCAAGCTCGAGAAGCGCGACGTGTACCGGCTCATCCTGGCCGACCTCGGCTTGATCGGCGCGATCTTCTTGCTCAGCAAGAGAGCGTAGGGCGGTGGAGGTCGCGCGCGGCGCGGTCGGCGCGGTCGGCGACCAGGCCCGGCGCCCGGGGCCGTGAAGGCCGCGCGCGCCCCGCGCTCCCGGCCTCAGCCGTGGAGGCCGCGCGCTCCGCGCCGCCGGCCTCTCGGCTCAGCGCCCGAGGCCGAGGACCATCACGAGCGGGGTCTTCAGGATGATCGAGAGCTCCATCGGCAGGAACGTCGAGAGCTTCTCGAGCGACGCGGCGTACGCGAGGTCGAAGAGCAGCTTCATCCTCATGTCGTCGGCCTCGGCGCCCTCCGCCTCCTCGAGGCCGAACGGGTTGGTCAGCGTCGCCTCGAAGGCGGCGACCTCGCTCTCCGCCGGCGCGCGCCCGGTGTACCCGAGCGAGACCTGCGCGAGCCCGGTGATGCCCGGCTTGATGTCGCGCATCCGCTCCTCGAAGAAGGGAATGGCGAGCGCCAGGTTGACGAGGAGCTCGGGGCGCTCGGGGCGCGGCCCCACGATGCTCATGTCGCCCATGAGCACGCTCCAGAACTGCGGGAGCTCGTCGAGGCGCGTCTTGCGCAGGAAGCGACCGACGCGCGTGATGCGCGGATCGTCCTGCTGAGCGAGCACCGGCCCCGTCATCTTCTCGGCGTCCACGCGCATGGAACGGAACTTGCGCATGTGGAACTCGACGAACCGCGGGTAGGCGACGCCGTCCCGCACTTCCGTGCCGATGAGCATCCCGGCACGGCGCTGCATGTAGAAGATCGGCCCGGGCGACTCGAGGTAGATGGCCGCGCCGATGAAGGGGTAGAGCGGGAGGGTCAGCGTGAGACCCACGAGCGAGCCCGCGATGTCGATCGCACGTTTCGCTACACGAACGCCAGGTGTCACTGTTTACCTTGTGGCTCCCATAGTTCAGAACGTGGTAGGGTACAAGCTCGGATGGAGGTTTGGGCGTGATCCGACTCCGCGTACCAGGTTCGTTGACCTATCGCCACCTCGCCCTCCGCGTGGTGGCGGCCGCATGCAAGATGGCCGTGCCTGGGAGGGTCGAAGGCGGGTCGCCCGGCATGAGCCAGGAGGATTTCGAGGCCCAGACCGTCTCGGCGTTCGGCGAGGCGTTCAACAACATCGCGATTCATGGATACCGTGCTGGCCCCCCGGGCGACGTCGACATCGAGATCGAGTCCGACGCGGACGGCATCATCATCCGCCTGATGGACACGGGGTGCAGCTTCGATCCCGCGGCCATCGAGAACCCTCCCATCGACGACCTCCCTGAGTCCGGAATGGGGCTTTTCATCATCAAATCGTTCATGGATGAGGTCGACTACTGTCCCGGCAGCCCGAATGTCCTCCGCCTGGTGAAGCGGCGGGAGGGCACCTCGTGCATCGCCGGCGACGGCAGCGAAGGCAGCAGTGAACAAGAGAATTCCGATGCCGACTTCAACGGGTCGACGGGGCATCGGACGAGCAGTTTTCGAATGCGGAGCGTCTCCCGCTCGGGCGCAGCCCGCGCCGCAGGGGGAATCAAGATCCAATGAGCTATACGCGGACCGATAACGGCAATGAGACGGTCGTGCAGTTCGAGGGGACCCTCGACGCGGTGACCGCCCCGGAGTTCAGGACGTTGGTGGACGAGCTGGTGGCCGAGAACCGGCAGAACATCACGCTCGAGCTCTCGTCCCTCCGGCTGATCGACAGCTCTGGCGTCGGCGTCATCGTCTCGCTGTTCAAGCGGGTACGAGCGAACGGCGGCCAGGTGCGCATCGTGGGACTGCGGGATCAGCCGCGCGCCATCTTCCGCCTCCTGCGCCTCGACCGGGTGTTCCCCACGTGACGCCGCGGGCGGCGTGCGCGCCGCCGGCCTGGCGACAGCGGCAGCGCTGGCCGCGACGCGCCAAGCACGTCAAGGCGCGCGTCGCCGAGCACGTCGCGGCGCGTCCCGCGTCGGCGACGTATCTGGCACGCCGCGCGCGCCGCGGCCACGCCGCCCTCTCGCACGGCTCGCCCGCGGCGGACCTGGGGTGAGCGGCGAGACGGCGAGGCGGTACCGCGTGCAACAAGCTGGCGCTCGGGCGGCACACGTCTACCATAGGCAGCCGTCCGCCGGACCGGGGTGTGCGTTCTCCGGGCCGCGCGGAGCAAGGCAACCTTCGAGGGAGCGGGGATTATGGACAACTGGAAGATGAACCAGCAGCCCGCCGGGCCTCCCCCGCCCCAGGAGCCGCTCGGGGCGCTTCCCGCCGATGCGACGGCGCGACCTGCGGGTCCGCAGCCGCCCAGCATCAGCGCGATGATCAACCGGACCCTGGCGCACTGGTACGTGGCGGTGCTCGTCGCGCTCGCGGGCGTCGGGTTCACGGTGCTCGTCGTGCAGTCGAGGAAGCCCGCGTACCGCTCCGAGACCGTGATCTTCTACCGTGAGGGCGTGAAGGCGACGTACCTCGGGCCGGACGGGCCCGACCCGCTCCGCACCCTCTCCGCGCGGCTGAAGGAGACGCTGCTCGCGCGCTCCAACCTCGAGAAGGTCGTCACGGAGTTCAACCTCTTCCCCGACGTCCTCGAGAAGCGGGGCATGGTCGACGCTGTCGATCGGCTCCGCATGAAGATCACCTTCAAGGCCCGCTCGACCGACACCTTCGCCATCTCGGCCGAAGGAGAGACGCGCGAGCAGGCGCAGGAGGTGACGCAGCGGCTCGCGGACATCCTCGTCGAGGAGACGACGCGCATGCGCAGGTCGCAGGCGAAGCTCACGAACGAGTTCCTCGACTCCGAGCTGAAGCGCGCCGAGCAGGACGTCGAGAAGGCCGAGACCGAGCTCGCGGCGTTCCTGGCCGAGCACCCCGAGTTCGCCGCCGAGCAGGCCGCGCCCGGCGGCGCGCAGACCGGCGCCGCCATCCGCGCGCAGGAGCGCCGCACCACCACCGCCGACCCCACGCTGGAGGCCCTCGAGCGGCAGGTGCCCCGCCTGCGGAGCCGGCTCACCGGCAAGCCCGAGCAGGTGATGGCGAGCGCCGGAGGGGGTCCCTCCCCCGCGCTCGTCCGGCAGCGGGACCAGGCCGAGCAGGAGCTCGCGACCGCGCGGCGGGACCTGGCGGACAAGCAGTCTCGCTTCACCGAGCAGCACCCCGACGTCCGGGCCGCCGCGGCCCGCGTGAGCAACGCCGAGGCGGCGCTGCGGCGCGCCGAGGAGGCGCTCATCCTGCCGCCGGCGCCGGAGCCGGTGGTGGAGGTCGCCGCGACCGACGAGGCCGAGAAGGCGAAGATCAAGGCCCAGCTCGCGACGCTCGAGCGGGAGATCGCCTCGCGCAGGAACGCGAAGAAGGGGAACGCGGCCGACGCGAGCGAGACGGCGAAGGCGATCATCAACACCGAGACCGAGTGGTCGCGGCTCAGCCGCGAGAAGGTGCGGGCGCAGCAGCGGCTCGCCGACCTCGAGGGCAAGTCGTTCCGCGCCGAGATGGCCGCGAGCTCGGAGCAGGGCGGCTACTCGGCGCAGATCGAGGTGCTCGACCCGGCGTACAGGCCGAGCGCGCCCTCGAGCCCGTCGCGGCTGATCCTCGCCATCGGCGGGCTCTTACTGTCCATCGCGGCCGGCATCGCGGCCGCGGCGGCGCGAGGCATCGTCCTCGATGATCGGGTTTACGACATGGAAGATATCGATCGAATGGCGCTCGCTCCGGTGCTCGTCGTCGTACCGGCCGCCGCGCGCGCGCCCCGAGGGCGCCGTGGCTGAGACAGGCGGTGCTGAGCCGGGAAAGCCCCCGCCGGTCGCTTCCCTGGAGCGGGCGCTCGATCAGGTCTGCGACTTCCTGAGTCGCGCGGAGCAGACCGCGCGGGTCCGCGCCCTCGTCATCGAGGCGCGCCGGCTCCGCAACGTGGTCGGCAACTGGCGCTCGATCGCGCCGGACCCGGACGTGCGCGAGGAGATGATCGCCCGCGTCTTGCGCCTCGCGAACGACGCCGAGGACGTCGTCTCGGCGGAGCGCCCGAGCTCCAGCCAGGAGGACCCGAACGCCGCCTACGACTCGCCGACCATCCGCCAGGATCTGCCGATCTCGGGGTCTCCGCAGGGGGTCGGGCTGCGTCTCGGCCCCGGCGGCCACCCCGCCATGTCGCCGGCGGTCGTCCGGGGGCACTCGCCCCCGACGACGCTGTTCCTGGCGGGGGGTCCGCCCGCGGATCACGGCGCGCATCCGGGCCAGATGGCGGCGCACGGCGTGCACGCGCCGGCGCTGCCGCCCGGCCCCGAGCGGCACGGCGCCGGTGGCCACGGGGTGACGCGCGTCGTCGATCTGAGCGCCACGCTGAGCAGCCCTGGGCTCGTGTCCAGCGGCTCGGGTGCGAGCCCGCCGGTGCCGATCGAGCGCGTCATCGCGCCGCCCGCGCGCGACGTCGGGGTCCGCGACGTTCCTGTTCATCCGGCGCACCCGGCGCACCCGGCGCACCCGGCGCAGCCCGGGGGCTCGCCGCCGATCGAGCGCTCCTTCAGCGGCACGTTCCACTCGCCCCCGTCCCTCGTCTTCGATCGCGTGGTGCCGCCCGCCTCGCGCGAGGTGACCGTGCGCGAGGTGCCGCCGGCGGCGGCGCCGCCGCCCGAGCGCCCCCTCGAGCGCTCGGCCACCAGCACCTTCTCCTCGCCGCCCTCGCTCATCTTCAACCGGGTGGTGTCCACCCCGGGGCACCCGGCGCACCAGGCCGTGGACGCGAAGCTGCAGTCGCTCGACCCGACGTTCGAGGAGCCGCCGTCGCTTCACATCGAGCACATGCGCTCCCTGCCCTCCGCGCCGGAGACGGCCGGGCTGCTCCCGGAGGAGTCCCTGGGCGGCCCGGGCGAGATCACCGTGCGCCCGTTGCCGATGCCGGACGCCGTGGATCCGAACATCGTGATGATCCACGCGCCGTACTCGCCGCAGGCGGACGCCTACCGCACGCTCCGGCGCAAGCTGCCGTCGGGCACCGGGACCACGATCGCCGTGACGAGCGCGTCGCCGGGCGAGGGCAAGACGTCGTGCGCCATCAACCTCGCGCTCGCGCTCCGCGAGACCGTCCGCGGCCGGATCCTCCTCGTCGAGGCGAACATCCGCAAGCCTGGCATCGCGAAGGCGCTGCGGTTCGAGCCCCCGAGCTGCTTCACCGAGCAGCTCCAGCGCCACGCCAACGATCGGTTCGCGCCCTGGGTCGTCGTCGAGCAGGCGGCGCCGGCCCCCGCCGTGGCGCCCAGCGACGACCACATCGACTCGTCGGACAGGAACGGGCCGTCGGGGGGCAGCAAGCCGCCCGACCAGAGGCTCTCGCTCCAGACGCCCGTCCACATCCTGGCCGTCGATCCGCGCACGGAGCGGCCGCCGATCCTCGACGCGGTGGCGTTCTCGAGCGCGATCGAGAGCCTCAAGCGCGCGGGCTACTCGTACATCATCATCGACACGCCCCCCGTGCTCGGCAGCATGGACATGAACGTGATCGCCGACTCGGTGAACGGCGTGGTCATGACGTCCCTGGTCAAGAGGTCGACCCGCAGGTCGATCCGCCAGGCCATCGAGCAGCTCCGGCCGGCGCCCATCCTCGGTGTCGTCCTGCTCGACGCCTGAGCCCCCGGCGCGCGGCCGGCGACTTCCCTCGTCGAAAGGTGGGGGAGGCGTAGCCGAGCGCCGGCTCCATTGTTACCTTGCGGCCCTCATGCGCTCCGGACGAGGTATTGCGGTCGCGGCCTTCGGCTGCGCGATCCTCACCCATCACGACGCTCGAGCGCAGGACGCGTATCTCCAGGGCGTCTTCACCGGGTCGCTCGGCGTCACCGACAACGTGAGCTCGGCGGCCGAGCCTCCGGCCGGGCCTGGCCCGGACGCCGACGGCTTCGGGACCGCGAGCCCCGGCCTGATCTTCACGTACACGACGCCGCGGACCTCGCAGACGCTGTCGTACACGTTCGCGGCGAGCTTCTTCTTCCTGCACTCGGAGGCGAACTCGTACTCGAACATGGCGATGTGGTCCGGCCGCTTCGTCACGTCGCCGAGGACGACGCTGACGCTCGGGGCGGCCGGGTCGCAGGGCCAGCTCAACACCTTCCAGCTCGAGCAGGCGCCGGGGACGACGACGCTCGCGGGCACCGCGGGCGGGACGACGAACTTCGTGCAGGCGTCGTTCAATGAGGGGTTCTCGTTCCAGCCCTCGCCGGTCTGGTCGCTCGGGCAGGGGGCGACGTTCCTCGTCTACAACCCGCTCCAGGACCGCCCGCAGCGCACGCTCAGCGTGGCGAACACGCTGAGCGCGCAGCGGATCTTCCGCCACGACATCGCGTCCCTCGCGCTCTCGGTCGGCTACACGCATTTCGACAACGCCCCGGTCACCGACACCGACCCCGCGACCGCGGACACGTACGAGTCGCGCGATCAGCTCCTCAGCACGCTCGTGGCCAGCTGGCAGCACGACCTCGGCCGGCGCTTCTCGAGCCAGATCGACGTTGGCGGGGTCGTCGCGACGGATCTGACCGGCGACGCCGAGTCGCTCGTGCGGCCGGCGGGGCTCGCGGCGCTGCGCTACACGCACGACCGGGGCGAGGCCGAGCTCGCGTACGCTTACGCGGCCACGCCAAACGTCTTCCTGCAGCAGATCCAGCTCTCCCATCAGCTGACGCTCCGCGCCGCTGCGCCCATCCTCCGCCCGGCCTGGCGCCTGTCGGTCGAGGGCTCGGCCGGCGTGCAGTTCGCGCAGCCTCTCGAGCGGAACGCGGCGGGGGAGCTCGACACGGGGCCGAACACGACCGCGGTGCTCACCGACGTCGCGCTGCTCTGGAGCCCGGTCGTCGTCATCCCCGACTTCGCGCTCGCGCTTCGCTACCAGCACACGAACCAGCACACCGAAGCGCGGACCGCGGCGCTCCCCGACACGCGGATCATCCGGAACGCGGTGCTCCTGTCCGTGTCGGGCGCGTTCCCGCGGCGGATGGAGGCCGGCTCGCGCATCTCGATGACCCAGCCCTTCGGCTCGGCGGGCCCCGTGGGTCCGCCTCACCGGGATCCGGAGCCGATCGAGCCGCCGGAGGGCACGGAGCCGGCGGCTGGGACCGACGCGACGCCCTGACCACGGTAGGCCCGCGGGGAGGGGGGTCGTCGCGCGGGGCGCGGGCGGGCTGATGTTTGAGCGCAAAATACGTCCAGTGTCCGGCGTGCGCAGCACGTCGGGCACTGGACGTCTCCCGCGAGTTCAGCCCGCCCGCGCCCCGCGCGACGACCCCCCTCCCCGCGGGCCGGTCGGCCTGGCGAGACCGCTCAGGTCCGCCGCGCGAGGAGGAACGCCCTGTCGTCCTCGGGCAGCTGGTCGCCGCGGAACTCCTCGAGCATCTGCGTGAGCTTGTCGGCGATCGACGCAACAGGGCGGCCGGCGCTGGTGGCGCACAGCTTGGCGAAGCCGGTGCCGAGCGCGTGCAGGCCGAGCATCTGCTTGGACGAGTTGCGCAGCTCGGTGAGCCCGTCGGTGTACATCGCGAGCACCTCGCCGGGCGCGAGCACGCTCTGGTGCGCCTCCATGGGCACGAGGCCGATCCCGAGCGCCGGGTTGACGGCCGCCTGGAGGTGCCGCAGGCCGCCCTCCGCGGTCGCCACGAGCGCCGGCGGGTGCCCTGCGTTGACGCACTCCATGCGGCCCGTCGCCGGGTCGAGGGCGACGGCCACCATCGTAACGAACGACTGCTCCGGCAGGTACTCGCAGAGGTAGGCGTTCAGCCGGTCCATCATGCCCGTGATCCCGCGGCCGGCGTCGACCGTCGCCCGCACCATCGTGTGCACGCTCGACCCGATGAGCGCCGCCTGGAGCCCCTTGCCGCAGACGTCCGCCACCGCGAGCAGGAGGCGGCCGTCCGGCATCGGCACGATGTCCACGTAGTCGCCGCCGACCCACCGGCACGGCTCGAAGCCGAGCGCCACGTCCAGCGCCTTGAACTCCAGCCGCTTCGGGACGAACGTCCGCTGGATCTGGTGCGCCATCTCGAGCTCGCGCTCGATCGCCGCGTGCGCCTGCGCGTGGCGCCGCGCCTCCCAGGCCGACTCGGCCTGCTGGTAGACCTCGGCCGCGAGCGCGATGAGCCCGAGCCACTCGACGCTGCCGAAGTCGGGCGGCAAGGTCACGTAGAGCAGGTTCATCAGCTGCTCCTCGACCCGCAGCGGGCACGCGACCACCCAGAGCGCCATGACGTCGCGCGACATCGTGAGCTCGACCGTGGCGCTGTCGCTCACCAGGTTGCCGGCGAGCACCGGCTCTCGCGTGTCCTGGACCGCCGCGAGCACGCGGCGCGAGATGTACGGGGGCGCGACGGAGTCCTCGCGCCGGAGCGACTGGAACGGGCGGTGCGGCCCGGACAGGATCGTCAGCGAGCCGTTCTGCCGGAGGCGCAACGCCAGCGCCATGCTGCCGTGGAAGTCCTCCCGGACCATCAGCTGGCAGAGCGCGTCGAACCGGTCCGTGGCGTCCTCGATGCTGAGGAGCCGCCGCGACAGGTCCATCAGGGTGAACAGGTGCTTCGCGGCGATCCGCGGCGGATCGAGCTCGCCGAGCTTGCGGATCGCGGTCGGCTTGTCCTCCTCGAAGTGGAGTCCGCCCGGGTCGAGCGGCACGCGTGGGGCCCGCGCCGTGAGCTGGAACTCGAGGATGTAGTCGCCGATGCCGATGCGATCGCCGGGCTTCAGCACCTTCTCGTTGATGCGCTCGTCGTTGACGAGCGTGCCGTTGGTGCTGCCGAGATCGCGGATCCACCACCGGCCGAAGGGGTCGCAGAAGAGCTCCGCGTGGCGCCGGGAGACCGTGTAGTGGTCGAGCGTGAGCTGCACGCCCGGCGCCCTTCCAATGACGATGTGAGACTCCGTCAGGGGCCGCCGCGTGCCCGGGAGATCGCCGAGCCGGATCTCCAGGTGGCCCTTCCAATCCGAGCTCGACGGCGCAGGGCCCAGGCTGTCATCTGCAGGCGACATCGTTCGACCTGGCCCGACCATGGGCGGCGGCGTGGACATGGACCGTCTTCGAGGGGTACCGAACCGGCGCCCTGACATCAAGGGGATGCTCGCGATTTCGCGAGCTCAGCGAGAGCCTCGCCCGTTCCTGCACCGGATTGCACCGGACCGCACCGCGACAGGGGCGCGCCGCGAGCAGCCCTGCGGCGCGCCGCCCACAGCGCGGGTGTTGAGCGACACTTCACGGCGCAGCGGATGAGGCAGGCGAGGGCGCACCCGGTGGGTGCGTGATCACCAGGGGACCGGGCACCAGGAGACCGGGCACCAGGGCGCCGCGCCCTCGACGCCGCGCCGCGCCGCGTCCTCGACGCCGCGCGCGGCGGTCGACAGCGCGCCGCGCTGGCCGTCGACAGCGCGCCGCGCTGTCGACCGCCGCGCGGGCGCCGTGGCTCAGGCCTTGATCACCTTCGGGTGCGCCGTGCGGTAGACGCCGCGGGCATCGACGATCAGGGCGGCGTGCTCGAGCACCTTGTCGTAGTCGACCACCGAGTGGTCGGTGACGATCATGACCGCGTCGTGGCTCTTGAGGGTGTCCTCGTTGAGCGGCAGGGACGAGAGCTCCGGCAGGTGCGGCCAGGTGCGCATGCGCGGCAGCTTGGGCACGTGCGGGTCGTGGTAGCTGAGCACGGCGCCGAGCCGGCGGAGGAGCTCGATGATCTCGAACGCCGGGCTCTCGCGCGGATCGTCGATGTCCTTCTTGTAGGCGACGCCGAGGAGCAGGACCTTCGTGCCCTTCAGCGCCTTGCCGCGGTCGTTCAGCCCGAGCTGGAGCTTGTTGACGACGTAGTGCGGCATCTCGACGTTCACCTCGCCCGCGAGCTCGATGAACTTGGTCGACACGCCGTACTCGCGCGCCTTCCAGGCGAGGTAGAACGGGTCGAGCGGGATGCAGTGACCGCCCCAGCCCGGCCCCGGGTTGAACCGCATGAAGCCGAACGGCTTGGTCGAGGCGGCGTCGAGCACCTCCCAGACGTCGATGCCCATGGCGTCGTAGACGACCTTGAGCTCGTTCACGAGGGCGATGTTGATCGCCCGGAAGATGTTCTCGGTCAGCTTCGCCGCCTCGGCCGCGCGCGCCGAGGAGACGCCGACGGTGCGGGCGATCGCCTGCGAGTAGAGCGCCACCGAGAGGTCCAGCGACGCCTTGTCGACGCCGCCGACGACCTTCGGGATCGTCGCGGTGCTGTGATCCCGGTTGCCCGGGTCCTCGCGCTCGGGCGAGAAGGCGAGATAGAAGTCCTTGCCCATGCGCAGGCCGGACTGCTCGAGGATGTTCTTGACCAGCTCGTCGGTCGTGCCGGGGTACGTGGTCGACTCGAGCACGATGAGCTGCCCCTTCCGCAGCCGCTCCTTGATCTTCTGCGCGGAGCCGACGACGTAGCTCATGTCGGGCTCCCGCTGGGCCGTGAGCGGGGTGGGGACACAGATGAGGATGGCGTCGGGCTCGTTGAGCCGCGAGAAGTCCGCCGTTGTCTCGAACCGACCTGTCTTGGATGCCGCCGCGACGCGCGAAGGATCGAGGTGCTTGATGTAGCTCTTCCCCTCGCTGAGCGCGGTGACCTTCTCGGGGTCAACGTCGAAGCCCAGCACGCGGAAGCCTTTCTCGATGAACGTGAGCGCCAGCGGCAGGCCGACATAACCCATGCCGATGATGCCCACCTGGGCTTCGCGTGAGGTGATCTTGGCCAGGAGGCTCTCGACCGCAGCGGGATGCGTCTCTGCCATTTCTGTTGTTCTCCAGTGGTGGAGGGGATCCGCCACGCGGATCCCGACCCATGTTCGAAGAGAGGGGCCCGACGCTACCACAGGCCCCCAAATTTCGCTCGATTGTCGAAGGGTATCCCCGCGACAGCCGGGGATACGGTCCTGGTGGTGAAGCGACGTCGGGCAACACCTTAGCGACGGCGGCGCACAGCTTCGCGGGCGAGCTGGAGGAAGTCGCGCGACGCCTGCTGCGCGATGACCAGCGCCGAGGCGACGAAGACAAGCCCGCCCGCGACCACCTCGGTCCCCAGGCGAACCCCGCGCGGCAGGGGCCCGAGCTGCCGCAGCCCGTAGCGCACCGCGAGCACGGCCACGACCATCGGCAGGCACGCGAGCAGCGGGCGGATCAGCGGGCGCAGCAGCCGCCCGTAGGGGACGCCGTCGGCGCGCTTGACCACCCAGAGGCTCGCCAGCGCGTGCACCCCGAACGCCACGCCGACGCCGGCGCACGCCCAGAGCACGCCGCCGATCGATCCGAGCAGCGCGATGCCGCCGATGATGGCGCCCACCTTGAGCCACTCCAGGATCATGATCGTCCGCGTGCGGCCGTAGACCTGCATGTAGGAGGACATGACCCAGCCGATCGGGCGGGTGACGCCGAGCGCCGACAGCGCGGCGAGCAGCGGGCCGGCCGGCTCCCAGGCCTCGTTGAAGAAGGTGTCGTTGAGGATCGTCGGGGCGACCGCGCCGAGGCCGACCGCGAGCGGGAAGATGAGGAGTGACAGCAGCGTGAGCGCGCGGACGAGCGCGGTCTTGCGCTGCTCCGGCTCGAGCTTCGAGAACGACGGGACGAGCACGTCGCCGATGCGCTCACCGACCTGGGAGGCCGGGATGTCGGCGAGGTTCCACGCGAGGTTGTAGAGCCCGCCGACGTGCTCTCCGAAGAGCCGGATCATGACGAGGTTGTCCCACTTGGAAGCCCCGAAGTTCGCCAGCGAGCCGAAGTTGAGCGGGATGCCGAAGGCGAACAGCTCGCGCGCCTTGTCGCGCGACAGCGGGCTCGGCGTGAGCCACTCCGCGAGCTTCACGGCCGGGACCGTGGTGACCACGCGCACGACGGCGCGCAGGAGCGTCGCGACGACGATGGCGTTCCCTCCCCAGCCGAGCACCGCGAGGGAGACCGACGCCGCGGTGTAGGTGAGCTCGCCGGCCGCGTTGCGGAGGCTGACGCTGCGGAACTGCATCTCGCGGATGAGCAGGCGATCGGGGACGTACCAGATCCGGTCGATGAGCATCGCGAGGATGAGCCCGGGCATGAACTCGAGCATCCCCGGCGCGCCCACGATGTTCACCGCGATCGGCTCCCGGAGCAGGTACACGGCGCCGATGGCGACGAGCCCCGCCACGTGGAAGTAGACGGTCGCGTTGAACGTCATCTGGCGGTCGAGGTTCGGCCGCGACGCGATGTACTGCCCGATCCCGAGGCTCGACAGGAAGTGCGCCGTCATGATGACGACGGAGGCTGCCGAGACCTCGCCGTACACATCCGGCGCGATGAACCGGGTGAGCACGAGGGTGCCTATCAGGCCGAGCACGCGCGAGCCGAGCCCGGTCGCGATCGTCCAGACCGCGCCGAGGACGGCCTTTCGGGCGAGCGCGGAGGAGCCGGCCACGATCAGGGCACGAAGACGGTGTCGCCCGCCTTGAGCACGAGGTCCTGCTCAGGCCGCTTCCGCGAGGCGATATCGTCGTAGTTGATGGGGATGTGCCGGAACTTGCCCGGGCTATCCATGCGGATGAGCAGGATCTGATCCGTCGAGGCGAACTGGTTCGGGCCGCCGGCCAGCGCCAGCGCCTCGGAGACGGAGACGAAGTAGTTGGAGGCGAAGATGCCGGCGCGCGCGACGTTGCCGCTGACGACGAACCGGTAGCTGTTGACCCCGGTCACGGCGACGGTGATCACGGCGGTCTCGTCCTTCACGAACTCGGAGAGCCGCTTCTTCAGCTCCTCGCGCACCTGGCTCGGCGTCCTGCCGACCACCTGGACGTCGCCGATGAGCGGCATCGTGATGACGCCGTCGGCCCTGACCAGCGCGTCGCTCGACAGGTCGGCCATCCGCCACACGTTGACCCGGAGCTGGTCGCCCACCCCGATCACGTACTCGTGCTTACGCGGATCGTACTCTTTCGGGTAGTTCGCCGGATTGTAGACGTACGTGGGCGCGCACCCGGCGGACAGCGCGGCGAGGGCGAGCCCTGCCGCGGTCGACAGCACTCCTCTCATGAAGGACCGTTTCGTGGGACGGATTGTGCCTTCCATGGGCGTCTGCATCGAGGAGGGAGTCAGGCGGTACAGGGTTGCGATCACGCGACGATCTCGGATCGCGCGGCTCAGCGAGCGGCGCCAGCATTGCAGGAAGGCCGTCCGCCGCCAAGGGGAAGTTTTCATCCTGCGGCAGAGCGCGGGATCCTCGCGCGGAACCAACTTGACGGGCTGATGCCCGCTCTCAAAGCTCGGCTTTGATGCTGCTTCATGTCCAACGGATCGCGGTCCCCTTCGAGTACCCCGTCTACTTCACAGAGGGCGTCTTTTCGCCCGGCAACGGCGATCTCGCGTCTGCCATCGCTGCAAAGGAGCCGCGCCGGCGGCACCGCCTGCTGCCGGTGATCGACGGCGGCGTCGCCGCGGCCTGGCCGTCGATCGCGGACGACATCGCGCGCTACGCGGACGCGCACGCGGAGCGGCTCTCGCTCGCGGCCGATCCCGTCGTGGTGCCCGGGGGCGAGGCGGCGAAGAACGACGGCGCGGCGACGGCGGCGCTGCAGGCGAGGCTCGACGCGCTCGGGATGGATCGGCAGTCGTTCGTGATGATCGTCGGCGGGGGCGCGGTGCTCGACATGGCGGGCTACGCCGCCGCGACGGTGCACCGGGGCGTGCGGGTCGTGCGGGTCCCGACGACGGTGCTCGCCCAGGCCGACTCCGGCGTCGGCGTGAAGAACGGCGTCAACGCGTTCGGGAAGAAGAACCTGCTGGGCACGTTCGCGCCGCCGTTCGCGGTGCTCATCGATCCGCGCTTTCTGGAGACGCTGTCCCTGCGCGACAAGGTGGCGGGGATGGCGGAGGCGGTGAAGGTCGCGCTCATCCGGGACGCGCGGCTGTTCTCGTGGCTCTCCGAGCGCGCGCCCGCGCTCGCGTCGGGCTCGCCCGCGCCGCTCGCGGAGCTGGTGCGTCGCTCGGCGGAGATCCACCTCCAGCACATCGCGACGGCGGGCGACCCGTTCGAGCTCGGGAGCGCGCGGCCGCTCGACTTCGGGCACTGGGCCGCGCACAAGCTGGAGTCGCTCACGAAGCACCGGCTCCGCCACGGCGAGGCGGTCGCGATCGGGATCGCGATCGACACGCTCTACGCCGAGCTGGCGGGCCTCTGTAGCGCGCCGACGGCGGCCGCGGTGCTCTCGACGCTGGAGGCGCTCGGCTTCGCGCTGTGGGACGACGCGCTCGATCTCGCGCGCGGCGAGCGCGGCGAGCGGCTCTGCGTGCTCGACGGGCTGGACGAGTTCCGCGAGCACCTCGGGGGCGAGCTCACGGTGACGTTGCTCGAGGACGTGGGGCGGGCGCGGGAGGTGCACGCGATGGACGAGCGGCACATCGTCGCGGCGATCGCGCGCCTGCGCGAGCGGGCCGGCAAGCGAGCGGCGCGCGCGGCGGGAGCGGCGCGGTCGTGAGGCTCGCGTGCGCGGGGGCGCCGCACCTCACGTACTGCACGAACATCCATCCGGGCGAGACGTGGGCCGAGGTGAAGCAGAGCCTGGAAACGCACCTGATCGAGATCTGGTCCCGCGCCGCCGGGCACCGAGAGGGCGCGCAGCTGGGCGACGGGGGCGCGGGCGGCGCGGGCGTTGAGCGCGCGGGCGGCGCACGAGGCGGAAGGGCGGCAGGCGCCGGAGGCGACGCGGCGGCGGGAGGTGTCGCGCCCGGCGAGCGCCCGCGCTGCGGCGTGGGGCTGCGGCTCTCGGCGAGGGCAGCCGCGGAGCTCGCCGCGCCCGCGGAGCTCGAGGCTTTTCGCGATTTCCTCGAGCGGAACGGCCTCTACGTGTTCACGCTGAACGGCTTCCCGTATGGCCGGTTCCACGGCGCGCCGGTGAAGGAGAGCGTGTATCTCCCCGACTGGCTCGGCGAGGAGCGCCTCGCGTACAGCGACCTCCTGGCGACGCTCCTCGCCGCGCTGCTGCCGGCCGAGGAGGGTCTGATGGGCAGCGTCAGCACCGTGCCTGGCGCGTTCAGGCCGCGGGTGCGCACGCCGGACGACGCGGAGGCGATCGGGCGGCGGCTGGTCAGGCACGCGGCGCACCTCGTCGACGTTCGCCGCCGCACGGGCAAGCGCATCGCGCTGGCGCTCGAGCCGGAGCCCTGCTGCTTCCTGGAGACGACGCCCGAGGCGATCGGCTTCTTCACGGAGCGCGTGTTCTCGCCGGCGCGCGCGCGGGAGCTCTCGAGCCTGGCCGGGATGAGCCTGTCGGACGCGGAGGAGGCGCTCCGGACGCACCTCGGCCTCTGCTTCGACGCGTGTCACATGGCGGTCGAGTTCGAGGACGCGCCCGCGTCGCTCGCCGCGCTCCGCGCGGCGGGCGTCGAGGTGCACAAGGTGCAGCTCAGCGCGGGGCTGCGCGCGAGCGTGGCGGAGCGCGATCCCGCGACGATGGCGAGGCTCCGCGCCTATGCGGAGGACGTCGTCTACCTGCACCAGGTGGTCGAGCGGCGCGGCGGCGCGGGCGGGGGCGAGCTCGTTCGCTACCTGGATCTGCCGGACGCGCTGGCGGCGCTCGAGGGCGCTCGGGGGGCGGGCGCGGACGGCGGGCCGGAGGGCAGGCCGGAGGAGTGGCGCGTCCACTTCCATGTGCCGATCTTCCGCGGGATCGAGGGCGCGCTCGGGACGACGCAGCCGGAGCTCGCGGCGCTGCTGTCGCACCTCCGCGATCGGCCCGCGACGCAGCACCTCGAGGTGGAGACGTACACCTGGGATGTCCTGCCCGAGGATCAGCGGCGCGGGGGCGTCGTCGAGGCGGTGGCGAGGGAGCTCCGCTGGGTGGAGGCGCAGATGGTGAGCGGCGGAGCGGGCGTGGGCGGCGGCGCTCGCGCGGTCAGCGGGGTCAGCGGAGAAGAAGCAGCTGGTGCGGGCGCCGGGGCCGGTGCGGCGAGCCGGGCCAGCGGGGTCAACGGAGAGGGAGCATGACGATGAGCTCACGCGCGCGGGTCTATCTGCGGCTCGGCCGCGTCTCGAACCTGCCCACGGTCTGGACCAACGTGCTTTGCGGCATGGCGCTGGCGAGGTCCGGCGTGCGGGCGCGCGAGGTGGCGCTCGTGGGGGTCGCTGTGTCGTTGATGTACGTAGGCGGCATGTTCCTGAACGACGCGTTCGATCGGGAGATCGACGCCCGCGAGCGCCCGGAACGGCCGATCCCGTCAGGGCTCGTGAGCGCCCGCGAGGTGTTCGCGGTGGGGTACGCCCTGCTCGGCGCGGGGGTGCTCTTCGTCGGAGGGCACGCGTACGCGGAGGGCCGGGGCGCGGCGCCGGCCCTGGCGAGCGCGCTGCTCGCGGGGTCGATCGTGCTGTACGACGCCTGGCACAAGGGCAATCCGCTGAGCCCGGCGCTCATGGGGCTGTGCCGGGTGCTCGTCTATGTGACGGCGGCGCTCGCGGCGGGCGGTCAGCTCGGGATCGCGGTGATCGGAGGGGGGCTGGCGCTGCTCTTTTACCTGATCGGACTGACGGCGATCGCGAAGCAGGAGAACCTGCTGGCGGTCCGCAGCCTGTGGGCGCTCGGCTTCATGGCGGTGCCGTTTCTCTATACGATGGGGACGCCGCTCACCGGGGTGATGGGGCTTGTCGCCTACGGGGCGCTCGCCGGCTGCGTGCTCCACGCGATCAGGCTGCTGCGGGGGACGCGGCGGGACCGGATCCCGCGCGCCGTGGTGACGCTGATCGCGGGGATCTCGCTGCTCGACGCGGTGCTCATCGCGAGGAGCGGCGCGCCGGGCGCGGCGGCGCTGGCGATGCTGGGCTTCCCGCTGACGCTGGCGATGCAGCGGGTGGTCAGGGGGACGTGAGAGAGAGGTGAGCAGGAGCGTCCGTATGCTCCCGCCCACGCTCCGCCTTGCCCGCGCGGTCGCGCCAGGCGTCAGTCGAACACGTGGCTCAAGATGAATTTCCCGACGTCGACGGCGTGAACGCCCTCACCCGACCCAGGTGAAGCACAGCTGGACATCAGGACTGGCCCCTGATCGAGGCGCTCGGTCAGCCGTCCATGAGATCCTTTCACCAGCGAAGCATCGAGCGGGATGACGTCCATCAGGTAACGAAACCCGAGCTTCTTCTTGAGCAGCCGCCAGGCGACGCTGGCCGGCAGGGCGCGCAGCGCCGGATCAGCGAACAGCTCTACCGGATCGTACCCGGGCTTTCGGTGGATATCGACGGTCCTGGCGAACTCTGGCGCCTTCTCGTCATCCAGCCAGTAGTAGTAGCTGAACCATCGATCTTCGCGAGAGACCGCGACGAGCTCTCCCGATCTCGCATGGTCCAGCCCGGCGGAGCGCTTGCCTTCCGCGTCAAGGACGAAGTCGACGCCAGGCAGGCCTTCGAGCAGGCGCTTCACCTCTGCGATACGCTCGGGACGACGCACGTAGACGTGCGCCACCTGATGGTCCGCCACGGCGAACGCCTCCGATGCGCCGGCGTCGAGCTTCTCGAGCCCACGCTCCACGCGAACGCGCAGGAGGCCCTGCTCCCGGAGAACTCGGTTGATGTGCACCACCCCGGATACCCGCGTGATGCCGTACTCGGACAGCACGATCACCCGCGCCCCGTCCTTCTGCACGTGCTCGATGAGCTCGCCGCACACGGCGTCCACGGCGCGGAGGTCGTCCGCGATCGCCGGATGATCCGGCCCTAGCCGTTGCAGGTTGTAGTCGAGGTGCGGGAGGTAGACCAACGTCAACGTGGGCTGTCGCGTGTCGTACACGTGGCGCGCGCACCGCGCGATCCACGCCGTCGAGCGGATATCCGCGTTCGGCCCCCAGAAGTTGAAGAGCGGGAACTCACCCAGCCGGAAGACGAGCTCGTCGCGCAGCGACGCCGGCTCCGTGTAGATGTCCGGCAGCTTGAGCCCATCCGCCCAGTAAATCGGCCTCGGCGTCACCGCATAATCTGCCGAGCTGTACATGTTGTACCACCAGAACAGCTTGGCACAGCTGAACGTCGGGTCGCGCCGGCGCGCCACGTCCCAGATCTTCTCCCCGGTGACAAGCTGGTTCGCCTGGCGCCACAGGTTCACCTCCGCGATGTCGCGGAAGTACCAGCCGTTCGCGACGCAGCCGTGTCCGCTCGGGAGGAGCCCGGTCGTGAAGGTCGACTGGACCGTGCAGGTGACCGCTGGCAGCACGGTCTGCAGAGGACGCATGACGCCCTCCCGAGCGAGCCGGTTCAGGTTCGGCGTGGCGTCGCCGAGCAGCTCGCCGGTGAGCCCGACCACGTTGAGGACGACGGTTCGGTGCATCGGTTTGCTCGCTCAGCGCTGCACGACGGGGGTCTGCCCGCGCAGGACCGAGTTGCCCTCGAACAGCGCGCGCTGGTCCACGGCGGGCGCCTCGCCGAACTCCGCGAGGTCGAGCCGGCCGCTCTGCGCGAAGAAAGCGAGCGGGTTCTTCCAGACAATCCGCTCGATCACCTCGTCCGCGATCCCGCTCTCGCGCATCCGCTCGGCCGTCTTCGGCACCTTCAGCGGATCGCTCACGCCCCAGTCCGCCGCGCTGTTGATCAGGATCCGCTCCGCGCCGTACTTCTTGACGAGCGCGACCATGCGGTCTTCGTCCATCTTCGTGTTCGGGTAGATGGAGTGACCGGCCCAGCAGCCGGTCGCGAGCACGAGCGGCAGCGTCTCCTCGTTGTTGTGATCGACGAGCACGCGCTCCTCCGGAAACCGGAGCTCCCGTACAAGCGCGAGCGTCCGCTCGGTGCCGCGCTTCTTGTCGCGGTGCGGCGTGTGCACGAGGATGGGGAGATCGTGCTCTCTCGCGAGCTCGACCTGCTGGACGAAGTACTTCTCTTCCTCGGGCGTCATGTCGTCAAACCCGATCTCGCCGACCGCGACGACGCCCTCCTTGTCGAGGTAGCGCGGCAAGAGCTCGATAACGCCCTGCGCCACGCGAGGGTTGTTGGCCTCCTTCGGGTTGAGCGCCAGCGTGCAGAGGTGGCGGATGCCGAACTGGCTGGCCCGGAAGCGCTCCCAGCCGAGCAGGGACGCGAAGTAGTCCTCGAACGTACCGACGTGCGTCCTCGGCTGGCCGAGCCAGAACGCGGGCTCCAGGACGGTGACGATGCCCGCCGCGGCCATCGCCTGATAGTCGTCCGTCGTTCGCGATGTCATGTGAATATGAGGATCGAATAGCTTCACTGGTCCCTCCGCCTCGCGCTCCCTCATTCCGGGATGCGCGTCGCGCGCTCGTGCTCGTGCTCGTTCTCGTGCGCTAGCGAGAGCAGGCCGATGTCGGCCGGGACGCTCCGGCCAGCCGCCCTCCGCTCGCTCGCGAAGTCCTCCGCCATCCTGGCGAGCTCGCCCGATCGTCGCCGGGCCAATCCGACGATCCGGACCAGCGCCACACCCAGGAACATGGCCTTGAGGACCATCTGGTTGAAATTGAGATCAGGAAAGTGGGCCGCCGGGTAAAGATTCTCGCAGGCGATCGCCTCGAAGACGGGCAGCTCGTTCGTGCGGCACGCATCGACCGCGAGAGGAACGAAGCGCTCCGCTTCACTCAAGAGCGGCAGAGTTCGCAAGATTGCCTGCCGCTCCCGGCCATCCCCCTGCTGATAGCAGACCCCGAGCAGCTGCTCGAGCTCTGGCCCGGGCAGGCGCCTGGAGACCAGCGCGAGCATTGTCACCCTACCGAGCTCATCCAACCGCCAGCCATCCATCGTGTTCACGACACCGGCGACTTGCAGGGCGTCCCGCTCTTCGGAGTGAAGGCCGAGCGGCGCCTTGCCGAGCAAGCGCGCCGCCGCAGTGAACGTGGCCAGGAAACGGTCACGATCGAACCAGGTAGAGGCCTTGCTCACCAATGCGACAGGCACGCCGCCAGGGCGCACACAAGTCCCGGTCACCTTTTCGACGCGCTCCAGCCAGGCGTCGGCCGCCGGCGGAATCCGGCGCAACAGGATTTCGAGCAACGGTAGGGAAGGGTCTTGCATTGTAGTCGCTCTCACCGGTCCGGGCTGACTGTGCCGGAGCCCGAGACGCGGCGCCAGGACGTGGAAATTTATACCAAGCAGCCCGCTGTTCGGATAGCTTCCTACGGCATGATGGACCAGAAGCGTTTCCTTTTGTCTTTCATGCCCCTCGCAGCCGCGCTCCTGGGGCTTGGCTTTACCCTCAATGGCTGCGGCGGCAGCGACAACGGAGCGGGAACAGGGGGCGGTGGAGGATCCGGCGCCGGCGGAACCGGTACGGGCGGAGACACCACCGGCACGACGGGCCCGGGCGCGCCCGCGACGAGCACTGGCGGCGGAGCCGGCCAGGGCACGACCGGAACCGGCGGAACGGGCCCCGGCCCCGCGACGACGGGCACGGGTGGTTCAGGAACGATCGAATGCGACGAGCCGGGCGGGACGGTGCCGCCGCTCAAGCTGACGGAGGTCGTGAGCGGCCTGGATCAACCCCTCTTCGTGACGAGCGAACCGGGGGACGCCAGCCGGCTCTACGTGCTGGAGCAGGAAGGGACGATCCGCCTCATCAGCGGGGGTGTGCTGCAGGGCACGGCCTTCCTCGACATCTCCGACGATGTTCAGGGGGTCGAGTGGGAAGGCGACGAGCGCGGGCTCCTGGGGCTCGCGTTTCATCCCGACTACGCGGCCAACGGCAGGTTCTTCGTCTATTTCAACACGACGAGCGACCGGCTGGTCCTTCGAGAGTACCGGCGCTCCGAGGCCAATCCGGATCAAGCCACGCCAGCGGAGCAGAAGGAGTTCTTCTCGATACCGGTGCTGAGGGGCAATCACAACGGCGGCATGCTCGCCTTCGGGCCCGACGGCATGCTCTACGTGGGCGTCGGCGACGGCGGCAGCGAGGGCGACACGCAGGACCCGGATGGCAACGGCCAGAACATCGACGTGAAGTACGGGAAGATCCTGCGGATCAATGTCGATACGTACCCGACCGCTCCCGCCGGAAACCTCGCTGGCGGAGACCCGGACATCTGGGACTACGGCCTCCGCAATCCGTGGCGGTTCAGCTTCGACAGCTGCAACGGCGACCTCTACATCGGTGATGTGGGCGCGAAGGCGGTCGAGGAGATCAACGTCGAGCCGCGCGGCCAGGGGAACAGGAACTACGGGTGGAGCATCTTCGAGGGGAATGGCTGCTATCCGCCGGGCCAGACGGGCTGCGAGCTGCCAGACTACACGCCGCCCGTCGCGGTGCACGGGCACGGAACGGGCGACGGGTCGATCACGGGCGGCTATGTGTACCGCGGCAGCAAGATCCCCGCGCTGCGCGGTACGTACATCTACGGTGACTTCTCGTCCAACCGCATCTATAGCTTCGTCTGGAAGAACGGCAGCCTCGTGAGCGAGACGCCTCTCACGGGGGATCTCGAGAGCACGGATACACTGCAAGCGCTCGCGTCCTTCGGAGAGGACGCCGCCGGGGACCTCTACGTGGTCGACTACGGAGTCAACGGCGGCGGGCGGCTGTTCCGGATCGATCCGGAATGAACGGGGAATGAGCGGGGGAAGGAGCGCCACGGCCGCGCCACGCAACAGCGAGGGCGCTGGCTGAGGCGCTTCGGTCACGGCGTGTCGAGCAGGGCAATCAGGTGAGAAAGAGGACGGGATCGATGCTGAGCATACGGGGGAAAACCACGGCCTGCGGGCTGCTTCTCGCGCTCGGGCTGCTGAACCGGGACGCCGCCGCTGGGATCGACGATCTCCAGGGGACCAAGCCTGGAGAGCTGCCGAACGGCGGGGAGTTCTTCTCCGCCGAGACGTGCAACGGCTGCCATCGAGCCTTGCCCAATACAGACCCGCCACAGTCCAAGGACTACATGCCCTCCGACACGTGGGCAGGTACCATGATGGCGAACGCGTGGCGCGATCCCGTCTTCACCGCTGCCCTCACCGTCGCCAACCAGGACTCGCCCGGCGTCGGCACGTTCTGCATACGTTGCCACTCCCCCGTCGCCTTCGTGCGGGGCCGCGCGACGCCTCCGGACGGGTCTGCGTTCGACCCTGATACGAGCCTCGAGGGCATCGTCGACGGGCAAGGGGTCGGCTGCGACGTGTGCCATCGCGCGACGACCTCCCCCGCCCCCAACGATCCGTACATCCTCGGCAACGCACAGCTCGTGTTTGGCTACGAGATCGATCCCGAGGAGCAAAAGCTGATCAAGTACGGCCCTTACGGGAACGTGATCTCCGAGCACCACGGTGGAAAGGAAGAGCCGAGCCTCGCCAACTCGCGCTTCTGTGGCCAGTGCCACCAGGTCACGAACCCGGAGGTGATGCTCCGGGACGCGAGCGGCGCTCCGACGACCATCGAGTTCCCGCTCGACACCACCTTCGAGGAGTGGGCCTCCAGCGACTTCCGCGACGGCGGCTCGAGCCCGAAGAGCTGCGTCGACTGCCACATGCGCAAGAAGGAGGGGGAGTGGTCGGTCGCCAAGTTCGGGCCTCCCCGCACCGATCCGCGCGACCACCTCATCGTCGGCGGCAACCACTGGGGCATCCAGGCGGTCATGGCAGCCGACAAGAACCACGCCGCGGAGCGCGCCAACGCCTTCCAGCAGGCGCTCGACCGCACCCTCGAGAGCCTCGCGTCGGCCGCCTCCGTCACGCTCGTCGAGGCCCCGCAGGAGGCGCTGCCCGGAGACGAGATCACCCTCACCGTGCGCGTCGAGAACCTCACCGGTCACAAGTTCCCGACGGGCTACGCCGAGAGCCGGCGCGCCTGGATCGCCGTGTTCCTCGTCGACGAGGCAGGGGTCGAGCGGCCGCTGCTCGGCGGCTACGACGCGGATACAGGCGAGATCCAGCGCGAGCCGCCCACCCACGAGTACCGCGCGGTGCACGGGCGCTGGGACGGCGACGCGGGCGCGGGCGAGAAGGAGGAGCACCTCGCGCTCCACGACATGGTCATCTCGGACACCCGTATCCCGCCGAAGGGCTTCGTCCCGTCGCAGACCACCCAGCCGACGCAGGAGATCGACTTCGGCGATGCGAACGGCGGATACCGCAACTACGACGAGGCGAGCTTCACCCTCACCGTGCCGGCCGACGCCTCGGGCGCTCAGACGCTGTCGGCGCGCGTCTACTACCAGTCGATGACCAGGGAATACATCGAGTTCCTGCGGTCCGCGAACGTCACGGACAACAAGGGCGAAGAGCTCATGGCCATCTATGAGGACACCGGCGAGGCGCCGCCCATCCTCGTCGCGAACGCTGACGCGCCGCTCGCGCTGGGAGACCCGCCCGACCCAACCGGCAGCGGCGGGAGCGGCGGCGATGGCGCCGGCGGCGGCGCAACCGGCGGCGCCGCGAGCGGCTCCAGGGAGGACGGCGGGTGCGGACTGCGGACGCCGGGGAGCGGCCACGACGGGTGGCTCCCCGCGGCCCTCGCCGGGCTCGCCCTCGCCTCCGCCGCTGCCCGGCGCCGGCGAGCGCACCAGCGCCGCTGAGCACCCGCCCGCAACGAGGCGCCTCGCCCGGGACGGGCGCTGCCCTGTCTGCGTCCGTCCTGCCCTCGCGCTCAACGCTTTTCGCTCGCCTCGCGGCCCGGTGACAGCATAGACACCTGCAGAGCGCCTCACGGCGAGCCTCGCCTTGCCCATCTCCCGCCTCGTCGATCCCGTCTTCCTGCTCCTCGTCGCCGTGGGGCTCGGCCTCGCGCTCTCCGGCGGCGACTGGACCTACCGCGCGCGCCGGGCGAAGGTCGGGCGGGCGCTCGCGTGGACCGCCTGGCTCGCGCTGTGGCTCCTCTCCATGCCCTGGGTCTCGAGCTCGCTCGCGCGTCGGATCAGCACGCAGCCGCGGGACCTCCGCGCAGACCTCGCCAAGGCCGCGCCCGAGCGGCGGGTCCTGATCATCCTCACCGCCGGCATCGACCCCGACGAGTTCGGCGTGCCCGCCATGGAAAGGCAGTCAGCGGAAGGCCTGGAGCGCGGCCTCGGCGCCGCGCGCGTCTACCGCGAGTACGGCTTCGGCCACGTCATCATCTCGGGGCGCGACGTCCGGCGCGCGCCCACCGACCTCGCCAGCAGCATGGCCGACCTGCTCGTCGCGCTGGGCGTCCCCAGGAAGAAGATCATCCTCGAGACCGAGTCGCGCGACACCCGAGAGAACGCCATCCACTCGGCGCGCATCGCCCGCGACCTCCCGGTCGACGCCGCGGTGGTCGTGACGAGCGCGGTCCACATGCCGCGCGCGATCCGCATGTTCGAGCGCGTGGGCCTCGAGGTCCTCCCCGCGCCCGTCAGGTTCCAGCCGCTGCCGCCCGACGGGCCGGAGCGGCTGATCCCGTCGTCGCTCGCCCTCAGGCGGTCGCAGAGCGTCGTTCACGAGCTCGTGGGCCTGCTCGAGCCGTGACCACGGCGATCAAGGCGCCGCGCCGGCGCCCCTCGGCGGCCTTTGTCGCCGTCTCTCCCGTGGCGGAGCCTCGCGTCGTCTCGCGTGACGCGGTCTCGCGTGACGCGGTCTCGCGTCGTCTCGCGTGACGCGGCCGCGCGCCGTCTCGCGTGACGCGGTCTCGCGCCGCTTCTGGCGGCGCGAGCTCGCGCCGCCCTCGCGCTACCACGTGACCTTCTGCGAACCGCGGAGGAAGCGCCACAGGCCGACGACGGCCGCCGCGTTGAGCACCACGAACGTGCGCGCGAGCGAGCCGAGCTTGCCCGCGGCGCCGCCGAGCACCGCGAGCAGGTAGAACGCCGCCTGCCCACCGAACAGCGCGCGGGTCGCGTAGAGCGCCCAGGAGACGTCGCCGCTGGCCTCGGCGCCGATCCACGCGACCGTCGACGTGATCAGCAGCGCGACGAGCGCCCAGGGGCACACGAGGCGGAGCAGCTTGTGCGAGAAGATCTCGAACCAGGACGGGTTCCTGAGCGGGTCGAGGAGCGCCGGCAGCAGCGAGAAGAGCTGGTAGTTGCCCGCCAGCGTGCGCACCTTGCGGCCGAACTCGCGCTCGTCGCCGAAAGCGTCGTCGTACGCGATCGCGTCCTGCGCGAAGAGGATCTCGCGCCCCTCGAGGCGGAGCCGCATCGGCACCCACATGTCATCGAGGATGACGCCCTCCGGGAGCTGGCTCATGTCCGCGCGCCGGATCGCATAGATGGGGCCGGTCACCCCCACCATGCTCCGGAATCGACCCTCCTGGAGGCGGATCCAGTTCTCGTAACGCCAGTAAGCCCCAGAGCCCGCCGAGCCCTTCAGGACCAGGTTGCCGGAGACGCACCCCGCGGTGGGATCGGACAGGAGCCGCACGAGCGCCCGCAGCGCCCCGGTCACGAGGGGCTGGCGGACGTCCGTCATCAGCAGCACCTCGCCCGTCGCGACCCCGAGCATCGTGTTCACGCCGATCGGCTTCCCGCGCCGCGCCTCGCTGACGATCACCTTCACCCGAGGATCGCGCTCGGCCAGCTGCCGGGCGACGTGCACCGTGTCGTCGGTCGAGCCGTCGGAGTAGAGCAGGACCTCCAGCTTGTCCCGTGGATAGTCGAGCGCGAAGAGGCTCTCGACCTTCGCCGGGAGGTACGACGCGGCGTTGAAGACGGGGATGCACGCCGTCACGGTCGGAAGGTAGCTCGGATCCTCCTTCCGCTGCGCCGGCCAGAGGCGCGCCAGGACGCCGATGACGACCGGGTACCCGAAGTAGGTGTAGACGAGCACCGCGACGGCCAAAAAGGACGCGATTACCACGCTAAACTGTAAAGCGCCGGTCGGGGGCGGTTGTCAATCGACATGGATGGGCCCCGCCGCGGCGAGCGGGTTGCGTCGCGCGCGCGCCACGCGGCGCACGCACGTCAGCGCACGCACGTCAGCGCACCACGCGGCGCGCGCCGCGCGCGAACGTCAACGCCCCTCACGACGTACGCAGCGCGCACGTCGCGCGGCGCACGCACGTCAGCGCACCACGCGGCGCGCGCCGCGCGCGATCAGTCCCGGACCTTCACGCTCCGGATGACATCCCCATCGACGAGCGCAGCCCATGGCCCAGCGGCGACGCCGACGGCCGCGTACTGGCCGTCGAGGTGCGGCGCGCGCGCGTGCATGACGAAGAGCTGGCTCGAGCCGGTGTCGCGGCCGGCGAGGGCGACGCCGACGCGGAGCGGCTCGAAGGGGACCGGCGACGTCTCACAGCGGAGCGCCGGCCTGCCGGGCGGACCACCGGCGCCGTCGCCGAACGGCGCGCCGAACTGGGTGACGAAGCCGGGCACGACGCGGTGGACGATCTTGCCGTCGTAGTAGCCCGAGCGCGCGAGGTCGACGAAGCGGGTCACCGCGACCGGCGCGAGCGCCGGGTCGAGCGTCATCGTGAGCTCGCCGGCGTCCGTGTCGAACGTCAGCACCGCCGGCTCGCGCACGAGCGCGGACGCCTCGGCCGGCAGCTCGCCCGCCGGGGGCGCGACGACCGGACGCCCCGCCGCGCCCGCGTCGCCCGGCAGCCCGGCGTCGCACGCGACCTTGCGGCCCCTGAGCACGCCGAGCGCCGTGCCCGCGTGCGCCCGCGTCGTCGGGTAGCTCGACCGGCAGAGCTCCTCCAGGCGGGGCTCGGCCGGCTTGAGCGCCAGCGCCCCCGCCGCGTCGATGACCGCGCCGATCAGCTCCGGGTCGTCGCGCGTGCCCGGGCGGTCGAGCAGCGAGAGCAGCGCCCCCTCGACCGCCGGCGACGTGACCACGGCGGCGGGAGCATCCTTGTCGTCGCGCTTCCGCTTGCGCTTCCGCTTCCCCTGCCCCGGCGCCTCCGACGCGCGCTGCGGCTGCCGCGCGATGACCTCCGCCGCGGCGGCGACGAGGCCCGGCTCCTCCGCGGCGAGCGCCTTCGCGAGCAGGTGGGGCGCGCCGGCGATCTCCTCGTGCGAGGCGATGAGCTCGATCGCGGCCTCCCTCGCGCGCAGATCGCCCGCCTCGGCGTAGGCGCGGAACGCGGCGAGCCGCGCCCCCGTGATCGCGCCGCGGCCGATCACCTCGACGACCGCCCGCGCGCCGATCGAGCCGCGCACCGGCGCGCCCGCGTCCGGCTTGCTCCCCGGATCGTCCGGCGCCGTGACGTCGCAGCCGAGGAGCAGCGGATCGCGGTGGTTCTCGCCCGCGAGGAGCCTGGCCGCGCCGCAGCGGAGCCACGCGACGCGGCGGAGGATCGCCGCGGGCGCGCTCGGCGGCGGCGGCAGCGCGGCGAGGTCGCGCAGCGGCTTGCGCGCGGCGCCCGCGGACGCGAGCGCGTCGAGCGCGGTGAGCAGCGCGCCGAAGTCCTCGCCCACGAGGCCCGTGAGCGCGATCGGGTCCGCGCTCGGGGCGAGCGAGGCGAGCGCGTCGGCGAGCGCGCGCTGGCCCGGCGCGCCGAGCCGCTTGAGCGCGCGCGCGGCCTCGGCGCGCTCGCTCGCGGCGAACACGCCGCGCGAGGTGAGCACGCGCGCGAGCTCGCCGACGGCCGCCTCCCCTGCCCGACCGAGCGCGCGCACCGCGAAGAGCCGCGCGCCGCCCGCCTCCGCGAGCCGCGCGGCCGCGACGTCGCGGATCCGCGGGATGACCGTGAGCGGGACGTGCTCGAGGCGGCCGATCGGGTAGAGCGCCTCCGGGACCGGCGGGCTGGCCGCGCTGCCCGAGGCGAGGTTGAGCAGCGCGACGAGCGTCTCCTCGCGCAGCTTGAGCTTGAGCGCGGCGAGGTCGCCGAGCGCGTACGCCGCGTGGATCGCGCGCTCGCGCGGCCCATCGAGCCACGCGACGAGCGTCGGCTCCGACGCCTCGGCGCCGCACCGCCCGATCGCGCGGGCGAGCGCGCCGCCCACGTCGAGCCGCGGCGCCCCCGCAGAGACGCCGCCGCCGCTCACCGCCGCGCCGGTGCTCACCGCCGCCGCGCTGGCGCTCACCGCCGCCGCGCCGCCGCTCACCGCCGCCGCGCCGCCGCCCGAACGGCCCGGGGCAGCGTCGCGGGCGAGGGCGCGCGCGACGAGCGCCGAGACCGTCTCGTTCTCGTGCTCCTTGCACGAGAACCCGAGGCCGTACGCGGCCCACGCGATCACCTCGTCGTCCTCGTCGGCGAGCGCCCGCACGAGCCCGGGCCGCGCCGCGTCGCCGCCGATGCGCGCGAGCGCCCGCGCGGCGGCGCGGCGCACGTCGACGTCGCGGCTCTGCTGATCGGCGGGGCTCACCTCGATGGCGGCGCGGCGCTGCTCGGCGGCGAGGAGGGCGCCGAGCCGCTCCTGCGCCCCGGCGCCCGCGGCCGGCGCCGCCGCGGCGCTGCCCGCGTCGGGCGCGGGGCCAGGCGCCGGCTGCCCGGTGCAGGCGGCGAGGGACAGGAGCAAAGCGAGGAGAGAGGAGCGCCTTCTCGGCATGATCACGTTTCACCCTGACGCGCTGTATCGAGCAGCCAGGCGGCGCTCTCGCTGAGGATCCGCCGGCGGCGCATCGCGCGCGCGTCGAGCCACGTCGAGACCACCTCGTGACCGCGCAGCCACGCGCGCGCAACCATCGGCGCGCTCACGTGCGGCGCCGGCAGCGCGCAGGCGTCGATCCCGACCTCGCGGAAGTTCTGGAGAGCGCGCGCCATGTGCCAGGGGCAGGTGACGATCGCCGCCCGCCGCGCGCCCATGCGGCGCAGGAGGGCCGCGCTGAAGATCGCGTTCTCGTGCGTCGTCAGCGACCAGAGGTCCTGGACGATCGCGCGCGACGGGACGCCGGCGCGCCGCAGCTCGGCCGAGAGCACGCGCGCCTCGATCTGCGCGCCCCAGCGGCGCCCGCCGCTGGCGATCACCCACGGCGCGACGCCCTCGCGGTAGGCCTGCGCCGCGGTCGCCGCGCGGCGCGCGCCGGGGGCAGCCGGGCGCCCGGACGGGAGCATCCTGCAGCCGAGGACGACGATGGCGTCCGCGTGGAGCGGCATGGGCCCGACCATAGCCCATCGGCCGCGGCCTTCGCCTGACTGCTGCGCCCCCGGGCCCCCCGGGCGCCGCCCCGCTGCCCCCGCCCCCGCGCCGCGTCCCGAGAGCCGTCGCGGCCCGCCGCGGGGCCGCAATTACCCTGCAACTACATTGGCGCCGTGCCCCTGCTCCCCCGGCCAGGTCTCCACGCCTGCGACCTTCCTTGCTCCCGGTGCACCAGGCGGCTTGACGCTGCCCGCGCTCGGAATCTAATAGCTCTACCTTGAAACGGGCGGGGTTCAGCGAGCGAGGCAGGATGCGGATCAAGATGTGGGGGGTTCGCGGAAGCATCCCCACGCCCGGTGCAGGCACGGTCGAAGTCGGCGGCAACACGAGCTGCTACGAGATTCGTGCCGGTGAGACGCTGGTCATCCTCGATGGCGGGACGGGGCTCCGTCTCCTCGGCCAGGATCTGGTCAAGGAGATGCCCTTCGAAGCCTGGATGTTCTTCAGTCACGTGCACTGGGATCACATCCAGGGCTTCCCCTTCTTCACGCCGGCGTTCGTGCGCGGCAACAAGATCCATCTCTACGGCGGCCTGAACGTCTCCCGGACGCTCGAGGAGACGCTCGCCGGGCAGATGGACTACCCGAGCTTTCCGGTGCACCTCACCGAGATGGGCGCGGCGATGACGTTCCGCGACCTCTACGAGGGCGAGGTCGTCACGATCGGCCCGAACGACGACGTCCGCGTGACGAACGCGCGGGGCAACCACCCGAACGGCGTGTACGCGTACCGCGTCGAGCACGAGGGCAAGGTCGTCGTGTACATCACCGACTCCGAGCACTACGCGATCGTGGATCCGAAGCTGAAGAAGCTCGCCATGGGCGCCGACGTGCTGATCTTCGACGCCATGTACACGCCCGAGGAGTACTCGGGCGAGGTGGGCGGCGGTCCGAAGACGGGCTGGGGTCACGCCACGTTCGTCGCGGGCTGCGAGCTCGCGAAGGCGTGCGGCGCCAAGCAGCTCGTCCTGCACCACCACGACCCCAACCAGACCGACGCGATGGTGCGCGAGAAGGAGATGCGCGCCCGCGAGCTCTTCCCGAACACCATCGCCGCCCGCGAAGGCACGGTCATCGAGATCTAGGCGCCCTCCGACGAGCGTCGCGCGTCACGCGGCCCCTGCGCAGCTCGCAGGGGCCCGGCCGCCGCCGTGTCACGCGCTCTTCGCCATCGGTTCCATCGGTTCCCGGCTCGGCTCCCGGGTGATCTCCTCGATGCGCGCGCGCATCCGCTTCTTCGCGCGCTCCTCGATCTGCCGCACGCGCTCCTTGCTGACGCCGAAGTCGGCGCCGAGCTGCTCCAGCGTCACGGGGCTGTCGGTCAGCCAGCGCTGGTTCATGATCCGGCGCTCGCGGGGCGACAGCTCGTTCACGACCTGGAGCAGCGCGCGCGAGAGCTGCGCGCGCTCGTCCGCGGCGCAGGCCTCGTCCTCGGGCGTCTCCGAGCTCGACGCGAGCCGGTCCACCGGGGCCACGCCGTCCTCGGTCGGAGGGCGCTCCAGGCTGACGTCGCGGGCCATGAGCAGCGGAAGCAGCTCGGTCGCCCGCTCCTCGGTCAGGCCGCTCAGCTCGGCCAGCACCGCCGGGTCCTTCTCGTGCGTCTTGCGGTAGATGCGCAGCGCGCGGCGCTCGCTCTTCGACGAGCCGAGGCGCACGATCCGGTACCCCCGCGCCACGTGCTCCCGGATCTCCGCCCGGATCCAGTAGGCCGCGTAGGTCGCCAGCCGGCAGCCGCGGTCCGGATCGAAGCGCTCCGCGGCCTTCAGGAGGCCGATGTTGCCCTCCTGCACGATGTCCTCCATCGGGAGCCCCCACCGGCGGTACTCGAGCGCGATCGTCATGACGAACGGCAAGCACGCCTCGATGAGGCGCCGGCCCGCGTCCCGGTCACCAGCGCGCCACCGGAGCGCGAGCTCCCGCTCGGCCTCCGGGCTCAGGGTGGCGTAGTTCGCGAGCTCTGTACGGTAAGCCGAGAATGCCGCACGATCCCAGGTGGTGCTCATGGTCTGTTCGCTCTCCGCCGCGCGCGCCGATCAAGGAGGACTGGGTTGGGAGACCCCTGCGAGCCGGTCGGCGGCACCAGGGCAGATGCAGGGGCGATGCCGGGATAAACCTTAGGAAATCGCCTTTTTTTGCGCTGGAATGCGCAACGTGTTCGGATCCCCTGAGGGACGCGAAAGCTTTGCGGGAAAGCGAAGGAGCACGAATGCGCGGCGCTGAGCCGAGATCCACGGCGCGCGAGCGGCGGAAGCCGAAGCAGAGAGCAGCGAGCCCACGGCGCGCGGGCGCCGGCGCCGGCGCCGCGCGACGAGCCCGGGCGCGCGCGCCGCGCGCCGCGGTCGCCCCTGCCCCCGTGCCCCGCATCGTGGTATTCGGAGAGCAGTGAGGACGCGCGTCGCGAGCTCGGTCGCGTGCGTCGCCGCAAGTCTGGCGACGCTCGCCTTGCTCTCGCGCGAGGCGGAGACGCCCCTCGCGAAGGCGCAGCGCGGGATCGCGCGGCCCCTGCTCCACGCCCTGTCGCCGGACGACGAGGAGATCGACGGCGTCGGCTGCGACCCGAACGCCCTCGACCGCGGCATCGCCGTGCCGACCGGGGCGCCCACCTCGCTCGGCTGCGATCAGGCGCGCGCCATCGTCGCGCAGGCCCGCACGACCCTGGCCGCCCCGCCGCTCCGCGTCGACCCCGCAAAGTTTGCCGAGGCGACGTCCGACTGGCTCGATCCACACGGGCTGTGGTCGGTCGCGCCCGACGCGCCCGTGGGCGCGTCGCTGCGGCGCGAGGCCGCCGCGCTCCTGGCCGAGCTGCAGGCGCCGGTGGGGAGCGGGCCGTGCCCGGCGGTGCTGCGCGTGGGAGAGGAGCTCGCCAGGTGGTCGCGCGAGCTCGATGGGCTCTTCGACGACGGCTACCGGCGCGGCCTCGCCAGCCCGCCCGCGACGCTCGCCGAGGCGTGGGAGCTGATGGCCGCGGCGCCGTTCGAGGACGGCGAGGTGACGCGGAGCGCCCGGGAGCTCGCGCGCGAGCTCGGCCGGGAGGTCGGCGGGCTGCGCGCGCGCTTCGGAGAGCCGCTCGCCCGGTACGCCGACGCCGTGCGCGAGCGCGCGGCGCCCTCGATGAGCGAGGAAGGCTGGTCGCGCGCGGTGATCGCGGCCGCGGTGCGCGCCTACGTGCCCCAGCTGGACGCGCACGGCGCCTGGGCGCCGCTCGAGGAGGAGGTCTCCATCTACGATCTCGATCTCGAGGCGCACCCGCCGGCCCGGCTCTGGCAGGAGATGACGCGCACCGCGATCGGCGTGCGCATCGACCGCGGCGCGCTCGCGCCGCTCGCGGACGGCGACGTGGTGATCCGGATCCAGGACCTGCCCATCTCCGGCATGAGCGTCGAGCAGGCCGAGCAGCTCGCCGTGCTGGCCGACGTGCGACCCGGGACGACCGCGCGCGTGGCGCTGCTCCGGCGCGGCGCCGCGGCGCCGCTGGAGCTGACCGTGGCGCCGCACGCGGTCGGGCCGCAGCCTCCGGAGGCCGCGCCGTCGGAGCTGCCGCTCGACCTGGTGCGGTTCGGAGACGGCAAGGTCGCGGTGATCACCGTCCCCGACGTGCCCGACGACCTCGGGGACCGGGTCGCGGCGGCGCTCCACCGCGCGCGCGCGCAAGGCGACACGCGGGGCGTGATGCTCGACGTGCGCGCGAACGGCGGCGGGTCGACCGACGGGGCGATCGCCGCGCTCGGGCTGTTCCTGCCGGGCGTCCCGCTGTTCCCGATGCGGCGCCGCGACGGCGGCGTCGAGGTGGAGCGATCGCCCGACGTCCCCGCGGAGCGCGGGTGGAGCGGGCCGCTCGCGGTGCTCGTCGACGGCGACTCCGCGAGCGCGGCGGAGATGATCGCCGGCGCGCTCGCCAGCTACCGGCGCGGCGTGGTGATCGGCGATCGCACCTACGGCAAGGGGTGCGCGCAGGAGTACCTCGACGACGACGCCCACGTCGGCGTGCTGCGGCTGACGACGCTGCTCTACGCGCTGCCCGACGGCGCGCCGGTGCAGAAGGTCGGCATCGTGCCGCAGGTGCAGCTCTCGCTGCCGGCGACGAACGAGCGAGAGGCGCGCGTCGACCGCGCGCTCGGCCCGTGGCGCGGCCCCGACGTGCGCGATCTCCACCGCGTGCACGAGGTGCCGTGGCCGGGGCACGCGGGGCGGGTCGGGCCCTGCCGCGAGGAGACCGTCTGCCGCGCGCTGCGGTCGCTCGGCGCGGCCCCCGCGGCGGCGCGCTGACGCTCGGGCGCGCGTCCCCACAGCGGCGCGCCGACGCTCGGGTCGCGCGTCCCCGCGCGGCGCTCGGAGCGGGCGATCAGCGCTTGAAGAGCTTGCCGAGCAGGCCGCCCGCCGGGGTCGGATCGGCGCTCGTCCGGCTGCGCATCTCCTGCACGCGCACCTCGCGGATCGCGTCGAGGTTCTTCGGGTTGATCTCGGCCGCCAGGCGGAAATCGCGGATCGCCTTGTCGACCCGACCCGAGCGCTTGAGGAGCATGCCGCGGTAGAAGAGCGCCCGCTCGTAGCGGGGCTCCTTCTGCAGGACGGCATCCAGCGTCTGGATCAGATCGTCGTAATGCGCGCTCGTGGCCCCCTCCGCGAACGCGGGCGGCTCGCCGCGGCGCTGCGCCTGGATCCACACGAGCAGCGTCATGTACTCCGGCTGCTCCGGGTCCTCGGCCAGCGCGCGCCGCGCGCGGATCTCGGCGCCCAGGAGGTCGTTCTTCTTGAGCAGCACCTCGGCCTTCTGGAACTCGAGCGCGGCGTCGACGACGCGGGCGATCTTCTCCTCGTCCTCCGCCGGCGACGCGGCCTCCTTCGGCGCCTGGAGGTACTCGGCGCGGCGCTTCGGGTCGCTCAGCGTCTGGTAGGCCTCGCTGACGCGGGCGAAGACGCGCGCGACGAGCGGCTTGACGTCCTGGAGCTCGGGCGGCGTCCGGTCGGGGTGCCACTGCTTGGCGAGCGCGAAGTAGGCGCTCTGCACGCGCTCCGGAGGGGCGTCCTCCGGGACGCCGAGCATCTCGAAGAAGGTCTCGCCGTCGATCGACACGGCGCGCGCCTCGATGTCGGCACGGCGCGCGGCGAGCTCGGGGCTCAGCGCGGCGCGCGGCAGCGGCGGGAGATCGGGCGCAGGCGCCGCGGCCGGCTGCGGCCTCGCGGGCTCCGCGGCGCGCGCTCCCCCGCGCGCGGCCCTGCCCTCCGGGCCGACGGCCGCCATCTTGACGGTCGGCGCCTGCTGCGGCTGCTGCTGAGCGCGGGCGCCGGGAGCGGCCTGCGCGGCGGGCGGCCGCTGCGCCTTGGGGTCCGCGCCGCGGGGTTCGCCGCCGAACGCGCGCGGCTCGAACGACGCCGCCGCCGCCGGGCCCGGCGCGCCGCGCGCCTCGGGCGCGGCGGACGGGGGCGGCGCGGTCGATCGGCGCGGCGCGACCGGCTCGGCGAACGGCGAGCCCGAGCGCCTGCTGGGCGGCGGCGCGGCTTCCTCGGGCTGCCTCGGCGAGGCGCGGCCCTCGGCCTCGCCGCGCGCCGGGCGCGGCGCGGGCACCGTCGAGCCCGAGGTGGTCCGCGGCGAGCGCGCCGCCGCGCCGGGCGGCTCGCGCTGGGGGGCCTGCCCCGCGTCGGCCGCGTGAGCGCCGGGCGCCCGCTCCCGCCCGAGCCCCACCGGACGCCGGCCCGGCGCGCCGAGATCGAGGTGCCGCGTGATCGCGAGCGCGTAGATCGTCAGCCGCACGACGCGCTCCTGCGCGACGCCCGCCCCGACGAGCTCGGCGAGCGTCATGCGCCGCATGCGCAGCAGGTCGACGACGGCCGCCTCGTCGCGGAGGAGCTGGAAGCGCTTCATCTCGGCCTCGACGTGGAGGCCGAGCTGCCGGCCCTGGATGCGCTCGAGGGTCGCGTCGATCAGCGGATCGTCGGCGTGGAGCCGGACCCCCGCCATGATCACCGCGAGCGGCTCGCAGCCGATGAGCTCCGGGCCGCCGTAGGACGACAGCAGGTTCTGGCCGTCGTAGTAGGCGTAACGCGTCTCGGGCGAGAGGTCGTAGAGCGCGACAAGCTTGCGCACGAGCTGCTGGCGCAGCACGCCGAAGACCGTCTCCCGGTCGAGCAGGCCGCGCGAGACGAGCAGCCGGCCGTGCAGCACCCTCCGCTTGGTGATGTCGCGGAGCGTCTCCCGGAGCGTCGCCTCGTCGAGGAGGCCGAGCTCGAGGATCACCCGGTCGAGCGGGGCGATGATCGTCCCGGTCCAGATCTTGGCCGGCACGCCGTCGCTGAAGAAGACGCCGTGGCGGACGCCGTCAGGGTCGACGAAGCACGTCGTGCCGGTGAGGCGCCGATCGAGCATGTAGACGAGCAGGTGCACGAGCGGCGTGCGCGCGAGCGTGCCCTCCGCGGTCGGCGGATCGCCCGGCAGCGACAGCACGGCGATCGGGCCGGCCATGGCCGAGGGGGGCAGCTCCGACTCCGGGCTCGGCTCGCGCCGCGGGGGCTGCTCTCCCCAGCCGCGGGTGCGCAGCGCCGACGACCGCGCGCTCTCCTCGAGGATCTCGTCCGGATCGCTGTCTGTCTGCACGGACCACGACTCCTCTCCCTGCGCGCCCGGCGGCGGCGCGTACGGGTCCGCCGCGGCGGGCCCCTGCTGCTGCGGTGGGTCAGGCCAGCGCGCCGTGGAGCGCCCTGGCCGCAACGTCGGCGAGCGCTTGCCGGACGGCGCCGGCGGAAGATCGGCGAGCATCCTGGCATCCGCGCCGCCGTCGTCGGGCGGCGGCGCCGGCGCGGCCTCGAACGGCGAGGCGGGCCCGCGGCCGGCGTCGCCGGACCGCGGCTGCGTCCTCCGCCCCGCCGGCGAGCTGGTCATCGGCAGCGTCGGCGACGAGGGCCGCGTGACCTGCTGCGGCGGCGGCATGCGCAGGTTGCCGAGGGGCGACGCCGGCGCGGGCGAGGACCGGATCGGCGGCGCGTCCGACGGGACCGGCGGCGAGCGCAGCGACACCTGCGGCGCCTCCTGGACCGCCGCGTAGGCCCGCATCGAGGCCACGGCCGGGTCGTCGCTCGTCGCGACGATCCGGCGGATGTGCCGCGTCGGCTCGCCCTGGCGAGGCCGCTCGGCGAGATCGACCTCGATCGCGCGCCCGATCGGGCCGCCCGAGGCGTCGAGGACGAGCCGGACGCGCGGCTGCGAGTAGCGGGCCGGGTGCGCCGGCGTCTGCACGACCAGCGCGACCTCCCCGGTGGAGAGCTCCACGAGCGTGCCCGTCGGAAAGATCCCGAGCGCGCCGACGAGCAGCCGCAGCACCGTGCGGTCCGCCGGATCGGCCGCCTCCTGCTCGAGCTTGGCGATCGCCTCGTCGGCGGAGAGCGGCGCCTCGCCCGGCGCGGCCGTCAAGAGGTCGTTGAAGGCGCGGGCCGTCGCGAGGATGCGCGCCTGCAGCGTCGGCTGCCGGAGCCCGCGGTAGACCGGGCCGAGCGCCGCCTGGCGCCGCACCCAGTGCGCCTCGTAAGCCACCACCGTGCGCATCACGCTGGGCTCGTTGACGAGGCCGAGCGCGGTCAGCACGGCCGCCGTGCCCGCCGGGACGTCCGCGTCCTGCTGCTCGCTCAGCTGCGGGACGAGCCCGCTCGACCCGCCCTTCGCGACGCCGGTGAGCCGCGGCCGCGCGATGTCGAAGAGCAGCGCCGCCATCGAGAGCCGCTGGAGGAGCACGACGTCGCCCGTGATCTGCCGGGCCATCGCGAGGCTCAGGATCGCGGTGTTCACCGCGCGCCCCGCGTCGTCGTGGTTCTGGTTGCGCAGCGCGGTGACGCCCAGGAAGGCCGGCGTCTCGTTCGCGGAGAGGTCGACGAGGCGCTGCGTGATGCGCTTGACGCCCTGCCGCAGGGTGTATCGGCCCTGCCGCAGGTCGTCGTAGAAGCGGCGGAAGATCACGATCGCCGTCGCGTAGGTCCGCACGATGGCCGCGGCCTCGTCGCCCTCGCGGTCGATCGCCACCTCGCGGCGGAGCACGGCCTCGTCCACCGCGCGCAGGCGGACGCGCGGCGCCGGGCGGTCCGCGAGCGCCGGCTTGCTGCTCCGGAGGGCCTCGGCGAGCGCGGAGGCGAGCGCGTAGAGATCGCTCGCGCGGACGTCCTTGGCGACCCCGATCTCGGAGTAGCCGCAGCGGCTCAGGATGTCCCCGAGCTCGAGCGCGCCCTCGTAGACGGCGCGGTTCGCCTTGAGGAGCTGCCCGGAGACGAAGACCGACCCGCGGGTGAACAGGATTGAGACGTTGTGGCCGGAGCGCTGGCCGAAGTCCTGGATCAGCGAGACCGTCTCCTCGACCTGCCGCACCATCGCCTGGTTGTCGATCGAGTGCAGCGTCGAGAGCTTCACCAGCCGGAAGAGCGCCTGCACCACGCTGGCGGCGAGGTCGCGCGCCTGCTCGCGCCGGATGTTCTCCGACACGTTCTGGGTGATCACGTCGACCTGGGGCGCCGTCACGGCAGCTCCCCGGCGGTCGAGATCCGCTTGCCGAGGCGCCCGGCGATCGCCTCGGCGGCGGCGCTCGCGGCGTCGCGCAGCGGCTGGCTGTTCCAGGGCCGCCGCTTCGCGGCCGCGAGCGCGGCGTCGAGCGCCTCCTGCGAGCGCGCCTCTCGGCCGAGCAGCTCCGCCGAGAGGCAGCGGGTCTGCTCCGCCGCTTCATCCGCGAGCAGGCCGTGCCGCTGGAGCAGCTCGACGGCGACCGACTCGCCGCGCGCCGGGTTCAGCGTGTAGAGCGCGCCGAGGAACTCGCGCCGCTCGTCGAGCGTGAGCTGGTGGAACGAGCTGTCCTGCACGCGGCGGACGAGCAGCGGGCCGGCGGCGCGCACCTGGTGGTGCGCCAGCGTGCGGAGCGCCGCGACGCGCACGTCGGGCGGCGCCGACTCGGCGAGCGAGAGCAGCTCGTCCCTGATCTGCTCGGGGCTCGTGGCGAGGTGGGCGATCGCCTCGCAGCGCAGCGCCGCGTTCGCGCACCCGGTGAGCCGCTTCAGCGCGCCGAGGGCGCCCGGCGTCCGCGACGCGGCGAACATCTTGAGGATCGGGCGGGTGACGTCGAGATCCAGCGTCATGAGCGCGTCGACGACCCCCTCCTCGTGCCCGGGCAGCGTCCGCTCGAGGTAGCCGAGGAGCGCGCGGCGCAGGGCCTCGTGGCCGACCTGCCCGACGACCTCCATCGCGACCGGCAGGTACTCGGCGCCGAGCTTCTGTAAAATTGGCGCGAGGCGCTGCGCGACGAGATCGAGGTCCACCGGCGCGGGCTGCGCGGCGGCGCCGGGCGTGCCCGTCACGAGCACGCGCGTCGCCTCGCGGAGGAGCAGCCGCACCGTGTCGGGCGGGAACATGCCGCGCGCGAGCTCGGTCGCGAGCGCGCCGCCCTGCTGCCTGGGCGCGAGTGCGTCGAGCGCCCGCTCGACCGCGTCGTGCATCGCGAAGAGCGTGTCAAACCGGCGCGCGAGGATGAGGTCACGGGCCGAGGCGGCCATCGGCTCCGTCACGAGCTCGACGTCCTGGTAGCGCTTCGCGTTCAGGAAGGCGTCCGCCACGACCTCGACGAAGCGCTCGCTCCAGCGATCCGGGCTGAGCACGAGCTGCGTGCCGAGCGCGCGCTGCGCCGCCGGGTCGAGCGCGAGGGCGCTCGCGGCGCGGCGCGCCGCCCGCAGCGCGGCCGCGTCGGTGTCGATCACCATCGCGGCCGCCTCGGCGCGGTTCGCCTTCTCCTCGGCGGCGCGCCGGGCCATGCCCTCGAGGTCGTCGGCCTCGTGCCAGAACTGCTCGCGGTCGGCCGCGTCCCCCTCGGCGAAGACGCTCACCACGTCGTAGCGCACGTGCTCGAGGCGGCGCTCCCACAGGGCGGCCGCGACGTCGTCCTCGGGGGCGAGGTCGCGCAGCGGATCGAGCAGCAGCACCTCGCAGAACGCGCGCAGCTCGTCCTCGGTGATGCCAGGGAGCAGCTGCACGCGCCGCACGCCGGCCGCGAAGAGGTTGTACGGCACCAGATCGAGCGGGTGCGACGGCTCCCACACCGTCCGCCGGCGGTGCTCGAAGGCGTACGGCGTCAGCGCCCAGTAGACGAGGCTCCCGTCGGCGCGCAGGGCCTCGACGATCGCCTGGAAGCTCGCGCGGAGCTTGTTGTCCGCGTCCGGGTGGCTCCAGCCGTAGTGGCGCACGGCCGGGAGCAGCCGCTCCACGCGGCGGAACACCTCCGCGAGCCGCGTGACCGCCGGGTCGTCCGCCTCCGCGTCGCCCGGCTCCTCCCGGGGCTCGGGCTCCTCGGGCGGCCGCACCCCGACGGCCGTGGGCGAGTCGTCCGGCGGGGGGCGCCGCGTGCTGTGCGGCGCGCTGCGGCGGGGGGCGGACGCGCCGACCTCCTCGAGGATGCGCAGCACCTCCTGCCGCATCTGCGCGGCCGACTCGTAGCGGTTGCGCCGATCCCAGGCGAGCGCCTTGTCGACGAGGCCGATGACGGAGGCGGGCAGCTCGGGCGCGATCCGCGCGAGCGACGGCGCCGGCGTCGTCGCGGCGAGGATGAACGCCTCGTTGTCGGAGCGCCCCTGGTGGAGCCGCTGGCCGCTGAGCACGGCGTACAGGGTCGCGCCGATCGAGAAGAGATCCGCCCGGCCGTCGACCCCCTCGGTCAGCCCCATCGCCTGCTCGGGCGCCATGAACGACGGGGTCCCGAGCGCCGTGCCGGCCTTGGTCTTGTCGCCAGGCGCGCCGCGCAGCCGCGCCACGCCGAAGTCGAGCAGCTTCACCGCGTTGTCCTTCGTGATGAAGATGTTCGCGGGCTTGAGGTCGCGGTGGACGATGCCCTCCGCGTGGAAGCTCTCCAGCGTGTTGAGCACCTCCGCCGCGATCCAGAGCGCCTCCGCGACGGGCAGCTTCCGGCTCTTGCGCTTCCAGAGCTGCTGCACGGTCTCCCCGTCGAGCAGCTCCATCACGAGGAACGGCTCGTCCTGCTCGGTGATGTCGTCGTCGAGGATCGCGACGCGGCCGGGGTGGTCGATCTTGTTGGCGACGTAGCCCTCGCGCAGGAACCGGTCGCGGATGCCGACGTCGCGCGCGAACTCGGCGTGCAGGATCTTCAGCGCGGCGCGCGAGCCGTTCCGGTGGGTGGCGGCGTACACGGACGCCATGCCGCCCACGCCGAGGAGGGAGTCGATCCGCCACTTGTTCTTGACGGTCATCCCGACGCGGGCGCGCGCCCGCTGCTTCTCGTCCGGCGCGTCCGTGACCTCCGAGGGCGGAGGGAGTACGGACTCGGGGATGACGCCACGTGAGGTCATTAGGCCACCGGAAGGCGGCAAATCGTATCACCTCCGCGCCCTCACCAGGCTCCGGATTTCACGTGGATTTCACGCGGCAGGGCGGCCGACCTCGCCGGACCGAGGCGCTCCCCTTCCCCAGACCTTCCCGGGACCTTCCCGGCACCGGCGCTCCCGGGGCGGGGAGTCGGTCAGGAAGGGCCCGGCGCGGCCACGATCGCGCGACAGCGCGCGTCATTGAGCACGAGGCGCACGCCGCGGTTCGACGGGAACAGCGCGTTGAGGCGCGCGGTGACCGCGGGATCGCCGGTGAAGACGTCGATCTGACGGCCGACGACCTTGATGCCCCGATCCTCGGCGACGAAGCAGCCGTCGTGGCGGCCCCCGCCCGGGAGCGGCAGCCCGGCGAGCTCGGGCACATAGAGCCACGTGCCGAGCGGAATGACGGTCGAGTCGACCGCGACCGTGCGCAGCGGGGTGATCGGGCGGCCGGTCGCGCCGCGGCCATACGGGAACCGGCGCGGGTCGAGCCGCTCGAAGCAGACCTGCTGGCCGGTGCGCGGGCAGACGTCGGCGCACGCGCAGCCGCGCCGCGCGAAGCTCACCGTCTCGCCCGAGGCGAGCCGGCCGCTCCCCTGGACGCATACCTGGTCGTGAAACGAGCGCGGGACGGTCGCGAGCGGCGCGCACGCGGCGTCGTAGATGACCGCGTCCTTCGGCCCGCCGCCCTCGCTCGGGAAGTCGTAGTAGGTGTTCCGGAACAGCCCGGGCGGGAGCGCCGGCGGCGCTTGCGCAGCAGCGCGCCCGACGTCCGGCGCGGCGCGCGCAGGCCGGCCGTGCTCGCGCACGAGGAGCGCGGGCTCGTCCTGCGCGAGACCAGCGTCGTCGGCGTGCCCCGCGCCGCGCCGGTCGTCGGGCGCTCCGGGCGGCGCGCCGGCGGCGCGACCCCCGGCCTCGCCGGCAGCGCCGGCGCGCCCTTCACGACCGCCGCGGCCGTCGTCCGGCGGGGGCTCGTGGAGCCAGCCGCCGCCTCCGCGCGCGATCTGCGGCTCGCTCGATCCATCGTGGATCCAGTCCGCGCCGCCCTTGGCCGCGCACCCCGCGGCGAGCGCGAGCAGGATCGCGTGGAGCCCGCGGACGGCGAGCGCGCCCGCGCGCGCCGCGCTCGTCAAAAGGCGCCTCCGAGGCGGATGAACTCCCGGATCGCGGCGGCGGAGACGTCGGCGCGCGCCCAGAGCGCGGCGGGCGCGGCGCCGGCCGCGGCGGGCGCCGCGCCGGCGGCGATCACAACGGGCGCCGGGTCGCCGGCGCCCGGCTGGCCGAGGCGGCGCGCGACGAGCCGCAGCGGATCGACCACCAGCGCGAAAGCGATGTCCGCGCCGAGCGGGGCGAGCGCTGCCTTCATGGCCGGCACGCCGCCGAGACCCTCGCCCTGGAGCGACGCGACGACGCTGCGGAGCCCCGCGCCCGGGTCGTTGCCGACCGACGCGAAGAGGCCGTCGTCGCGGACCAGGTAAAGCAGCTCGATCGCGGACGGCGGCAGCGACGCGCCCTTGCCGCCCGGCGGCTCTGCGCCCGGCGCGCCCTTGCGCGCGGTCGGCTGCCCGGCGCCAGCGCCAGGCTGGCCCGCCGCGGCGGTCTGCTCGAACCGCACCCGCCGCACCTCGCCCTCGAGCTGCGAGACCTCCGCCTTGCCCGTGGAGATCCGGAGCCCCTCCCGCTGCAGCGCGGCCTTCACCGGCTGGAGCTCCGCGGTCCCGAGCAGGTCCTGGACGGCGGCCTCTAGCTTGGCCCGGTCGCCCACGGCGGCGCGCACGAACGCCGTGGGGCCCGCGTCGTCGAACCGGAGCCCGCCGGCGAACCAGTCGCCGCGCGCGTCCGACGCCGCGCGGATCACGGCGCCGAGCCGCTCGCGCTCCGCGGGCGGGAGATCGCCCTCGACGAGCCCCGCGAGGGCGTCGACGAGCCTGGGCACGCCCTCGACGCGCGACGCGGCCCGGTCGCGGACCAGGATCCCGGCGAGCGTGTCGGCGGGCAGCTCGAGCAGCGGCTTCACGTCGCCGACCGCGAGGTCGGTCGACGCCTTCGACGCCGGCCCGCCCCCGGCCTTCGGCGTCCCCGAGACGCGCAGGTGCGCGCTCTCGTCGAGCACCAGCGTGAGCCGCGCGCGCTCGAGATCGCCGAGCATCGCGAGCGCGCCCTCGATCATCGGCGCGAGCGGGACCGCGGTGGCGGGCGGCGCGCCGTCGGGACCGCGGGCATTGTCCCAGGCGCCCCGCGCCGCCCTGAGCACCGGGCCCTCGATCGCGGGCCGCGGGAGCTCGACCGCGAGGTCCTCCTTCGGCACCTGCGCCTGCGGCATCGTCCGCGCGACGTACGGGCCCACGGCGGTCAGGTCGGCCGCGCTCTCCGCGACGAGCAGGTAGTTGCCGAGGACGCCGAGGGCCACCGGGCTCGTCCCCTGCAGCGGCTCGAGCAGCGCGATCGAGGTCGCCGCGTCGGGCGTCGACCGGAAGCGCGCGCCCTCCCCGCGCGTGAGCTGATCGATCAGGCGCCCGCCGTCCTTCACATGGATGCCGAGCGCGCCCCGGGGGCGCGGCCGGTCGGGGGCCTCCACGGCCGCGCCGAGCACCGGCACGCCGCCGTCGATCTCGGACGCGACGGTGATCGGCAGGCCGAGCAGCGACGCGGCGAGGGCGCCGGCGCTGCCGGGGAGGAGCGCCGCCGAGCCGCCGACGAGGGCGCGCGCCTTGGCCCACGTGGCGTCCGGCGTCGGCAGGAACGCCTCGGCGATGAGCCCAGCGGGCGCGGGCACGGGGCTCAGGCCCGCGACGCCGGCGTCGGCCGACGCGCCCGGCGATTTGCAGCCCACCGCGCCCGCGCTCAGGCCGAGGACGACGGCGAGGAGCGCGGCGGCGCGGCGGCGCATGAAGGAGGAGGATCGCGCGATCACGATCGAACCGTAGCGCCTTCCTGCCGCCGTCGACCACGAACCTGCGAAATCGCCGGGCGCGCAGCGGCGCCGCTGCGCGTCAGGGCCGCGAGGCGCGGCGGGCGGCGGGGATCGCCGCGGACTCCCCGAGGCAGATGCGCGCGAGCGACAGGAGCATCGCGTTCTCGCGGACGCGGTGCAGGAAGCTCTCGCGCAGGGCGGGCTCCGGGATCGCGGCGGCGCGCGCGAGGAGCCGGTCGCGGGCCCGAGCGGCGGCGGCGCGGGCGACCTCGTGGTCCCCCGCGGAGCGCGCCGCCTCGACGAAGGCGACGAGGACCAGCGACTCGAACTCCTCGATGCCGCCGTAGCGCGCGAGGAGCTCGGAGGCTTCGCGCGCCGCCGCCAGCGCCTCGTCGGCGCGCCCCTGGGCGGTGAGGGCGCGCGCGAGCGCGGCGAGCGCGCCGGCGCGGGACGGCGGCGCCACCTGGAGGAGCTCGGCGGCGTCGCGGGCGTCGGCCTCGGCCGCGCCGAAGTCCCCGGCCGCGTGGGCGATGAGGGCGGCGTAGATGCGGGTGCCGCCCTCGAAGCGCAGGTTGCCGTGCCCGCGGCACTCCAGGATGACCTGCCGCGAGAGCGCGAGCGCCTCGTCGAGCTGGCCCTGGGCCGCGAGCGCGCGGCCGAGGTTCTGCCTGGCGCGCGTGGCGATGGTGCGCAGACCCATGCGCTCGGCGGCCGCGAGCGCGGCGGCGAGCTCCTCGCCGGCCCGCTCGACGTCGCCGAGCTCGAGGAGCGCGAAGCCGAGGCTGACCCGGGCGTTGCACGCGCCGCGCGCGTCGCCGGCGCGCTCGAACGCCTCGACCGCGGCCGCGTAGCCGGCCATGTCCCCCGCGGGATCGCCGAGGTGCCGCGCCCGCGCGCCGCGCAGCCGGTGCACCTCGGCGGCGGCGCGCGGCGGGAGGGACGCGAGATCCCCCGCGAGGGCGCGGATCCGCGCGATCAGCGCGTCCGCCTCGGCGTAGCGCCCCGCGGGGAAGAGCTGGCGCGCCGCCGAGCACAGCGCGATCACGCGCGCCGAAAGGAGGTCGGCCCCGACCCGCGCCGCGTCCGTGCGGCGCGCTTCCTCGTCGCCGGGGGCGCCCTCTGCCGCGGGCTCGCCGCACGCGGCGACCTCCTTCGCCCAGGCGGTCGCGAGCACGAAGTCGCCCCGCCGCCCGCTCGCCCCCATCAGCTCGTCGGCGGCGCGGAACCAGAGCGGCGTGCCGCGAGGCAGGCGGCGCGCCGCCTGGGCGGCGCAGCGCTGGGCCTGCTCGAACTCGCCTCGCCAGCGGTGGGCCTCCGCCTGGACCAGGCGCAGCGCGCTCAGCGTCTCGCCGCCGCCGCGCGCGCTGCGGGGGCCGGACGAGGCGCCGCGCTCCTCGTCGGGATCCGCGTCGGCGAGCCGGTCGCACAGGTCGCCGTGCCGCGCCCCGCGCTCCGCGTGCGCGATCGCCGCGGCGAGGTCGCCGCGCGCCAGCGCCTGCTCGGCGCCGCGCAGGAACCACCGCATCGCCCGGCCGTGCTCACCGCCGTGGTCGAAGTGCTCCGCGAGCGCGAGCGCGTCGCTCTCCCCCGCCTCCTCGAGCCACGCGCCCGCGAGCCGGTGACCGAGGAGCCTGTCACCTCGGCTGAGCGTCGCGTACGCGGCCTCGCGGAGGCGAGCGTGCCGGAACGCGTACTCCTCGTCGCCAGGGAACCGGCACGCGGGGCGCCGCTCGATCAACCCGCGCGCGACGAGCTCGGACAGCCACCTATCGAGGTCCGGGGCGCCCTGCGCGCCGCCGAGCAGGGCGGCCACGCCGCCGCGCCAGAACGCCTCGCCGAAGATGCTCGCCGCGCGGAGGATGCGCCGCACGGCGGGGTGCAGGTCGTCGAGGCGGGCGTGCGCCATCGCGAGCACCGTCTCCGGCGAGCCCTCGGCGTCGCCGCGCGCGACCGACCGGATCAGCTCCTCGAGGTAGAACGCGTGCACCGCGGCGCCGCCGTCGGTGCGCGCCCGCGCCGCGGCGTCCCGGCCGGGCGCCTCGCGCGCGGGCTGCCCGGGCGCGCCGGGAGAGAGCTCGCCGAGCCGGAGCTCGACGACGTTTCGGCCCGCCCCGAGCTCCGGGAAGAGGCGCTCGACCTCGGGGCGGCCGAGCGCGAGGAGGCCGGCCGTCACGTCGTCGACCAGGACGCCGCCGTGAGGCGGCGCGCCCGCGCCCCCGCTGGCGGCGGCGCGCTCGGGCTCCCCGCGCGCGCGGGCCTCGAGGAGCGCGGCGGCGCGCTCGATCACCTGCCGCGCGGGCCAGCGCCCCGAGGCGTGCTGGCCCGTCGCGAGCGCGATCGAGAAGCCCGCGGGCAGCAGCGCGCGCAGCGCGAGCGCGCAGCGCGCCGCGTGGGCCGCCTGGTCCGTCGGCGTCCTCGCCTGCGCGTCGGCTGAGCGCGCCGGCTCTGCCCGCGGCTCGCCCTCGCCAGCGCCGGCGAGCGTGACCACGAGCCACCTGGCCGCGAGCCGGTCGACGCGCCCGCCGAAGGGCGCGGCCGCCGCCCGGATCGCCGCCTCCGTCGCGGCCGCGTCGCCCGCGGGCGCGCCGTGGATGAGCGCCACGCTGATGAGCCGCGGCTCGCTCGCGGCGCTCTCGGCCAGCGCCCGCGAGGGCCTCGCGGAGCTCACCGGGGGCTCGGCGCCCGCGTCCCTCGCGTGCTCGCTGGCAGCGCGGAGCTCTGCCGCGCTCGCGAGGACCTCGTTGCCATCCCGCGGGCGGCCGTCCGGCTCCTTCTCGAGCATCCAGGCGACGAGGTCGTCGAGCGCGGCGGGCACGTCGGGCCGCAGCTCCGACAGCCGGGGCGGGCCCACGAGGGCGGCTTTCGCGAGGATCGCCATCACCTGGTCGCCCGCGAAGGGCGGCCGGCCGGTGAGGCAGTGCCAGATCACGCACCCGAGCGCGAACACGTCCGCGCGGGCGTCGACGCGCGCGTCGCCCCGCGCCTGCTCGGGCGCCATGTACCCCGGCGTCCCGAGCGTCACCCCGCTGCGCGCGCCCGCGCGCTCGCCCCGCGGGAGGGCGCCGGCGCCGCGCGGGCGCGCGGCCAGGTCAGCGCCAGCGCCAGCCAGGCCAGCGCCAGCCAGGTCAGCGCCAGATCGGGCGATGCCGAAGTCGACGATCTTGGCGCTCTCCACCGCGCCGCCCGGCAGGAAGATGTTGCCGGGCGTGACGTCGCGATGGACGATCCCCCGCTCGTGCACCGCGCCGAGCGCGCCCGCGAGGCGCCGCAGCAGCGCCACCGCGCCGTCCACGCCGAGGCGCGCGCGAGCGACGTGCGCGGCGAGGTCCTCGCCCTCGAGCCACTCGAGCGCGAGGTAGCGCTGCCGCTCCCCGGTGACCCCGTGCGCGACGTAGCGGACGATGCCCGGGTGCCGCAGCCCGGCGAGGAGGCGCGCCTCGCGCCCGAGCCGCTTCTCCAGGTGCTCGGCCCCGCGGTGCTGGATCTTCAGCGCGACCGGGCTGTTGTCGGTCAGGTCCGTGGCCCGGTACACCGAGCCCATCCCGCCCGATCCCGCCAGGCCCTCGATCCTGAAACGGTCCGCGACCGTGACTCCCGGGCGCATCAACCGGGCGATTATACGTCGGGCCGCGGTCTCTGACAGGGAAAGCCCGCGGCCGGAGGCGCCTCGCGGCGTACGCCCTCGTCGCTCAGCGCTCGTCCCGCTCGTCCGAGGCGGCGTCAACGGAAAGCTGCGGAGCAGGCGCACTGCTGCGGTAAGCTCCGGCCGATGCCTCGCCCCGGCTACGACAGCGTGGTGCTCATCACCGGCTTCCCCTCGTTCATCGCGAGGAAGATGCTGCACCACATCCTCGCGTCGGAGCCCCGCACGCTCGTCTACGCCGTGGTGCTCGCGAAGTCGTCGCTGCAGGCGAGCGCGGAGCGCGACGCGCTCCCCGCGGCCGACCGGGAGCGGCTCGTGCTGCTCGAGGGGGACGTCGCGGCCATGGACCTCGGGCTGTCCGGCGTCGAGTTCCGGCAGCTCGCCCGGGAGCTCGACCGGATCCACCACCTCGCGTACGTGAGCCACGCCGGCGCCGAGCGGAGCGCCGCGCACGCCCTCAACGTCGTCGGCACCGCGGAGGTGCTCGAGCTCGCCCGCGCCTGCGGCTCACTCCAGTGCCTCGTCCACCAGTCCACGGCGTTCGTCGCGGGCGATCGCACCGGTACAGTGTACGAGGATGATCTCGAGGCGGGTCAGGCGTTCCGCAATCCTGTGGAGGAGACGCGGATGCGCGCGGAGGTGCTCGTGCGGCGGGCGATGCGCCACGTGCCGGTGGCGGTCGTGCGGCCGACCACGGTGGTGGGCGACTCGACCACCGGGGAGATCGACCGGCTCGACGGCCTGTACCTCCTGGTGCTGCTCATCATGGCGGCGCCGGCCGACATCGCGATCCCGATGCCCGGCCGCGGCGACGTGCCGCTCAACATCGTCCCGATCGACTTCGTGGTCCGCGCGACGCACGCCATCGGGCTGCACCGGCTCGCGCCGCGGCGCACGTTCCACGTCGCCGACCCGCACCCGCTCTCGGCGCGGCGGGTCTTCGACCTCGTCGCCCGCGCGAGCGGCCGCCGCGCCGCGCGCGGTCACATCCCGTCGAACCTGGCCAAGGCGCTGCTCCGCACGCCCGGGCTCGAGCGCTTCGTCCGCAGCCCGCGCGCGTTCGTCGAGCAGCTGATGACGCCGGTGCGCTACGACGCCCGGAACGCGGACCTCGTGCTCGACGGCGCCGGGATCGCCTGCCCTCCCTTCGAGTCGTACGTCGACGTGCTCGTCGGCGCCGTGCAGGACCGCGTCCGCGAGCGGCGCGAGCGCCAGGAGCTCGAGGCGAACGCGGACGCCGAGCTCGACGTCGAGGATCCGCTGTCGTGAGCGGCGCCCCCTGCTCCGCGGCGCGCGCGGAGGTCCCGGAGCGCAGCGCGGCTCCCCCGCGCGCCCCGCGGCGCCTCGCCGCGGCCCTGCTCGCGGCGGCGGCGCTCGGCTGCAGCTCGACCCGCGAGCACGTCGCGCCGCCGACGCCCGAGGTGGGCTCCGCGCCGCCCGCGCCCGCGGCGCTCCCGGGGCGCCGGACGGCGGTGGACGCCCCGGAGGCGACCGCGACGCGCCCGGCGGAGGCCGCGCCGGCGCGCCCGCCGGAGCTCGACCTCATGCGCCCCGAGGACGGGACCTACGCCCACTTCTTCGCGGCGCTCCGCGCGCTCGAGCAGGGGCGCCGCAAGGACCACGTGCGCGTCGCCTGGCTCGGCGACTCGCACGCCGCCGCGGATTTCTGGAGCGGCGCGGTCCGCACGGCGCTGCAGCGGCGCTTCGGCGACGGCGGGCTCGGCTTCGTGCACCTCGGCTACGCCGCCTACCGCCACGACGGCGCGCGGATCACGGCCGACGGCAAGTGGCGGACGCGCCCGAAGACGCCGGGCGGCTCGCAGCCGATCGACGACGGCGTCTTCGGGCTCGGGGGGATCCTCTTCAGCGCGCACAAGGGCCCGGTGCGCGCCGAGATCACGGTCACCGGCGCGGGGCCTTCCAGCCGGCTGCTCTGGGACGTGTGCTTCCGCTCCAGCGCGCCGACCGACGAGCTCGCGGTGACGATCGAGGGCGGCCCGAGCCAGGTCCTCCGCGCGGCCCCGGGCGACACCGTGGGCGCGCTGCAGCACGCGAAGCTCTCGAGCGTCGGCGCGACGAAGCTCGGCGTCGTGCCGTCGGGCGCGCCCGAGCTCTGCGGCTTGGTCGTCGAGGCGGATCCCGAGGTCAGGCCCGGGGTGGTCGTCGACACGCTCGGCATCAACGGCGCGCGCCTCGCGACGCCGCTGCGGTGGCAGGAGCTCAGCTGGGCCGCGGAGCTCGCGCGGCGCTCGCCGGAGCTCGTGGTGCTGGAGTACGGCACGAACGAGGCGGGCGACGTCACCACCGATCCGTCGCTCTACGCCAGGCAGCTGGCCGAGCTACTCGAGCGGACGCGCCGGGTCGAGCCCGACATCGACTGCCTTGTCCTCGCGCCGACGGACCGGAAGGACACGCCGGAGCGGACGCCTGTCGTCCGGGACGTGCTGCGCGACGCGGCCCGGGAGGGCGGCTGCGCGTTCTGGGACACCTACGAGGCGATGGGCGGGAGGGGCTCGATCGAGGCCTGGTACCGCGAGCGCCCGCCGCGCGCCTCGCGCGACGGCGTCCACCTCACCTTCCGCGGCTACCGGGAGCTCGGCGTGAAGCTCTCGAACGACATCCTCGAGCGCTACCGCCCCTGACGAGCGGATCCACCGCCGGGCTCCGTTCGACGGTGACGGCGGATCTCTGGCGGATCTCCGCGCCGATGGCCTTGCTCGTGCCTTTCGGGTCTCGGTGCTCGATCGGCGTGAAGGCTTCTCACGCGCGATGGGCGAGGGGGGCACATGCTGCATGCCGGAGACGTAGCAGGAGGTCGCTTCCGCCTGATTCGGCCGATCGGCTCGGGCGGGATGTCGAGCGTCTGGTGGGCGCGCCATGAGCTCATCGGCCGGGACGTCGCGCTCAAGCTGTCACCGGCGCTCCAGGACGAGCAGGTCGTCGGGCGGTTCGTCCGCGAGGCGAAGATCATCGGCAAGTTCCAGCACCGGAACATCGTCGGCGTGGTCGACGCCGGAGAGCTCCAGGACGAGGGTTACCTCTTCCTGGCCCTGGAGCTCCTGCGGGGCTCGCCGTTCGCCGACCGCCTGATCCCGAACCGGCCGCTGCCGCCCGAGGAGGTCGTGCCGATCCTCATCGAGGTGTGCAGCGGGCTCTCGGCCGCGCACGCCGAGGGCGTCGTGCACCGCGACATCAAGCCGGAGAACATCATGATGGCCCTGGTCCCCGGCGAGGGCGTCGTCCCGAAGATCGTCGACTTCGGCATCAGCCAGCTCACGGGCGCGAGCGACGCGCTCACCATCGAGGGACAGCTGCTCGGGACGCCCTCGTACATGAGCCCGGAGCAGGCCCTGGGCAAGCGCACCATCGACGCGCGCGCCGACCTCTGGGCCGTCGGCGTCATGCTGTACGAGGCGCTCAGCGGCGCGCAGCCGTTCCGGGGGGGCAACCACCACGCGGTCCTCCGGCGCATCCTCGACACCGAGCCGGCGCCGCTCCCGCACTCGGTGCCGCAGCGCCTCCGGAAGATCGTCGGCCGCTGCCTCGAGAAGGACCCGGCGCGGCGCTACCCGGACGCGGCCGCGCTGCGCGCGGAGCTCCAGGCCGCGCTCGAGGACCTCGGCGCGAGCGCGCCCGCGCCGCTCGTGATCCTCGCGCCGCGGGACCCGGGCTCGCGGTCGCTCGAGACGACGCGCCCCCGCGGCGCGCTCGCCGCGCCGCCGAAGCTCGCCCTCCGCGCCCTCGGGCGGATCTGGGCCTCGCGGGCGCGGGCGCACCGGTGGCGCGCGGCGACGACGCTCGACCGCACGCTGGACGTCGCGCCCCCGCGGGACACCCGGCGGCGCGCGGGCGCTGGCGTGGCGCTCCGGCTCGCGGGCGGCGCGGCGCTCGCGGCGGCGCTCGTGTCGGCCGCGCTGCGGGAGCCGGCGGACGCGGGGCCCGAGCGCGCGGCGCGCGAGAGCCTCCGCCCCGTGCTCGCCGCGGCCTTCGCCGAGAGCGGCGCCGCGTCCAGGCGCGTCGCCGGCGCGCCAGGGAGCGCTGGTGCCGGCGCGCCGGGCTCGGAGGCGGCGAGCTGCGACGGCGCGCCGGGCTCGCCCCAGCTCGCCTCGGCGGACCCGGGAAGCGCCGGGATCTCGGCGGCCTCGGAGGACAAGGCCCCGCGCTCGCAGGCGCCGCGCGGGTCCTCGAGATCCCGCATCACGAGCCCCGGGTTCTGATGATCAACGCCGCACCGACCTCCGCTCTGCGCAGGCGATCCCGCGGGCGCGCCGCCGCGCTCGTCCTCGTCTGCTGGGCGCTGCTCTCGCCCTCCTGGCTGCGCGCGCAGGACAACGTCGCGACGCGCGCGCAGGACAACGTCGCGACGCGCGCGCAGGACAACGTCGCGACGCGCGCGCAGGACAACGTCGCGATGCGCGCGCACGACGGCGTCGCGACGCGCGCGCACGACGACGTCGCGACGCGCGCGCTGCGGCTCCAGTTCGCGCGGGGGCTGACCCTCGAGATCGCCGGACGCTGGGCTGACGCGCTCGATCGGTTCGAGGCGGTCGCGCGCCGCCGTCCGACGGCGAACGTGACGTTCCACATCGGCCTCTGCCATGAGCGGCTCGGCCGGCTGCGCAAGGCCGAGCGGACGTACCAGGACGCGCGCGCGGCCGCGCGGACCACGACGCCGGCGGTGCTCGCCGAGATCGACGCGCGCCTCCAGGACCTCGAGGGGCGGATGCCGAAGATCGTGCTGAACGTCGCCGGCGCGACCGAGGGCGTGACCGTGCTGCTCGACGGCGAGGAGGCGCCGCCGTCGAGGGCGATCCGGGTCGATCCGGGCCCGCACGTTGCCGTGGCGCTCCGGCACGGGATCCCGGTCGCCGCGAGCGCTTTCTCGAGCCACGAGCGCCGTACCAGGTTCGTGACCCTGACCGTTCATCCCGTCCCGAGCCGCGGCTCGGGCCCCTGAGCTCGCCGCTCTGGGGTCCTGAGGCGGCATGACGGACCGCGCGCGCCGCGAAAATGTCGCTGCTGGGCTCGATCCGCCCACGCGCGGCGCCAGCGGGAACGGCGCGCGCTGAGCTCCCCACACCCGAGCACCTGTGCGAGCAGAGGAGTCCGCGACCCTCGCCGCGGGCGAGATCGCCGCAGCTATGCCCGTTTTTCGCGGCGATCTCGCCGTCTGGCCTGGAGCTCCTCGCGCGCGTGTGTCAAGCCGCCGGAGGGGCGGCGAGGCGCTGGTGAGCGCTCGCCGCGGGCGTTTCCGCGCGCGCGGCGCTGACGCGGCGCTGACTACCAGAGCGCGCGATGAATGCCCGCGCGGATCGCGGCGAGCGCTGCGTACGAAGCTCGCCTGACAGGGCGCTCCGGACACGACCAAGCTCGCCGCATGATCGGCCGCGAACGCTGGATCCAGCTTCTGACGTCCTGATAGCATGCAAGTCCCATGGCGCTCGACAGGCCGCCCGGTGCGGGCTCTGCTTCGCGACTCGGCAATTATGAGCTGCTGAAAGAGCTGTCCGGCGGCGGCATCGGGTCCACGTGGCTCGCGCGGGCGTCCTCCGAGGGCGAGGTGAACGGCGCGGCGCCTGTCACCATCCTGCGCATCTACCGGCACCTCACGAAGAAGGCCGAGACGACGGACAGCATCCTCCGCGAGGCCGGGATGGCGCAGCAGGTCCGCTTCCCCAGCGTGCTCTCGGTGCTCGACGCCCGCATCGCCGACGGGGAGGTCTTCATCGTCTCGGAGTACGTGGAGGGCGAGCCGCTGGGCGCGCTCGTGTCAGCCGCTGGCGCCGAGGGGCTGCCGCTCCCGATCGCCCTGCGCATCGTGGCCGACGTGCTGCGCGCGCTCGCGTCCGCGCACGCGGCGGAGCCGCCGCTCGTGCACGGCGAGCTGAACCCGACCCACGTCTCCGTCGGCATCGACGGCGTCACGAGGGTGAGCGGGCTGGGCGTCGCGCGGGCGATCGCGGGGCTCGCGCCCATGGGGACGAGGAACCCCGATCGGCTCGCGTATGCCGCGCCGGAGCGGGTCAAGGCGATGGCGGCGCACACGGCAGCCCCGCTCGACGCGCGCGCCGATCTCTTCTCGGTCGGCGTGATCCTCTGGGAGCTGCTCTCCCGACAGCGGCTGTTCTCGTCGAAGCTGGAGACGGCGGTCATCCAGAAGGTGCTGACGGCGCCCATCCCGCCGCTCGCGGGCGGCGCCGTGCCGGCCGAAGTGGTCGAGGTCGTCCGGACCGCGCTCGAGCGCGAGCCCGCGCGCCGCTTCGAGAGCGCGTCGGCGATGCTGGCGGCGCTGGATGCCGCGGCCGCCGGGCGGATCGCCGGGACCGAGGACGTGGCCGCGACGGTGAGCAGGCTGGCGGGCAGGGCGATCGAGCCGCGCAGGACCATGATCGCGGCCGCGATGGCGGGCACGTCCGGCGCGAGCGAGTCGCGGCCGTCTCCGCCGCCGCGCGCGCGCGGGGCGACGCTGGTGGGCCTGGCGATCCCCGAGGGCGCGCTGGCTCCACGCGGCGACGGCCCGCGGCACGCGATCACCGCGCCGTCGCCGCGCGCGCGCGCGGCGACGACGACGCCGGGTGCACCGCCGGTCGCCGCGGGGGGCGCGGTCAACGCGAGCCAGCTCCGCCCGTCGAGCGGCGCGACCGCGCTGAAGAACGGCGTGGTGGCCAGGCCAGCGGGCGGCGGCGCCTCGAACGGCGCCGCGCCGGCGGGCGCCGGGGCGGCGCACGCGGACATCGACACCGAGTGGGGCTCGGCGCATGACGGCACGGCCCGCGGCCTCCCCCCGCCGCGGCCTCCGGCAGCGACCCTGCCGCGGATCGAGCCGTCGAGCGAGAGGACGGAGAACGGCGCCGCCGCGGCGCGGGCCGAGGGCCTCGCGGCGACACCGGCGCCTGCGACGGCCGCGCTGAAGGAGCAGCCGCCTGCGCGCGCGGCCGTGCCGCGGCCGACCGATCCGGGCGACATCGACGTGGCGGTGCGGCTGACGCCGACGCCGGCCGAGGGCACGTTGCCGAGGCGGCCGACGCCCATCCCGCCGGGGCCCCCGAGGCCGCCGCGCCCGCCGGGAGCTCGGGCGGCATCGCCGGCGCACGCCGAGGTCCCCGGCAAGAGCTCCGCCGCAGCGCCAGCGGCTGTCGCGCCTGCGATCTCGCCGAGCCCGGTGACGCCTCGCGTCCCCGGGGTGCCTGCGGTGCCTCCGGCGCCTGCCGCGCCCCGCGTGTCCGTGGTACCCGCCGTGCCGCCGGCGCCGCGCACAGCCGCCGCACCGACAATGCCGGCCACGCCTCGCGCGCCCGTGGCGCCAGCGGTGCCGCTGGCGCCTGCCGCGCAGCGTGCTCCCGCGGCGACTGCAGTGCCCGCGGTGGCCGCGGTTCCCTCGGCGCCTGTGATGCCCGCAGCGCCTGTGATGCCCGCAGCGCCCGCGGTTCCAGCAGCGCCTGTGATGCCCGCAGCGCCCGCGATCCCCGCAGCAGCGGCAGCGCCCGCCGCTGCCACGTCGCCTGCAGTGCCCACGCCTGCCGCGGCGGCTGCGTCTCCGCAGGCGCCGATCTCCTCGGCCCCCGCGTCGGCCACCTCGCCTGCGATCCCTTCCGCGCTGAGAGCGCCGTCGTCCGCGTCGCCTGTCGCCCCGGCGGGCGGGGCGCCTGCGTCGGCGGCAGCCGTGACGCCGGAGAGCGCGCGCGGCGCCGAGCCGTCACCGAACTCCGGCAGGACGCTCAACACGCCGACCGGGTCGCAGGGCCCGACGAAGCTGTGGGGCCGCGCGGCTTCCGCCGTGGATCGGCTGGGCCCGGGGAGCACCCTCGGCCGCTACGAGATCCTCATGCCGGTCGCCAAGGGAGGCATGGCGGCCGTCTGGGCCGCGCGCCTCCAGGGCACCCGCGGCTTCCGGAAGATCGTCGCCATCAAGACGATGCTCCCCGACGTCTCCGACGACCCCGACTTCGAGTCGATGTTCCTCGACGAGGCGCGGGTCGCGGCGCGCGTCCGCCACCCCAACGTGGTCGAGATCCTCGACCTCGGCGAGGAGGACGACGTCCTCTACATCGTCATGGAGTGGGTCGACGGCGAGACGGCGAGCACGCTCCAGAAGGCCGCCAAGCGGCTCGGCGGCATCCCGCAGCGGATCGTGCTCCGCATCGCCTCGCAGATCTGCGCGGGCCTGCACAACGCGCACGAGCTCCGCGACGACAGCGGCGCGCTGCTCGACCTGGTCCACCGCGACATCTCGCCGGCGAACGTGCTCATCTCGACCGCCGGGTTCGTGAAGATCGTCGACTTCGGCGTGGCGAAGTCGAAGGGGCGCCTGCACGTCACGCGCGCCGGCGGCATCATCAAGGGCAAGACCCCGTACCTCTCGCCAGAGCAGCTCGGCGGGCTGCCCATCGATCGCCGGAGCGACATCTTCTCGCTCGGGGCGCTGCTGTACGTGCTCACGACGGGGATGCACCCGTTCCGCGCCGAGACCGAGCTCTCGACCGTCGAGAACATCACCATCAAGAACCCGCTCCCCCCGCGCGAGCTGAACGGCGCGATCCACCCCGAGCTCGAGAGGATCATCCTCAAGGCGCTCGAGAAGGATCGCGAGAACCGCTTCTCGACGTGCGCCGAGATGCAGCGGGCCGTCGATCAGGTGGCGTCGACCCTCGGCGAGCCCACGACCGACGAGGACGTGGCCGCGTTCGTGCGGCAGGCGATCGGCGAGACCCAGGCGCGGCGCGCGCAGGAGCTCCGCGACGCGATCGCGGCGGTCGACGCCGGCGCGGCCCAGAACTCGGAGCCCCGCTCCGGCGCCTCTCCGGAGCTCCAGGCCCCGCCGGCCGACGTCGGCCCGGGCTCGCGCGACATCGCGCCCGCCGTCGCCGGCGCGGCGATGGCAGCCGCGACGGCCGCGTCGGTCGCAGCGACGGCGCCGGCCGCAGCGACGAGGGGCGCGACGGCGGCGCAAGCCGGCGGAAGCCTTGCCTCGAGCGCAGCGGGGGCGTCCTCGGCAGCAGCGCAGGAAGAGGAGAGCCCCGTCAGCCTGGAGCCGATCTCGTTCGAGGAGATCGCCGCGCCGGCGCAGCCTCCCCAGACCCCGCCGCGGCTCATCATCGCGCCCTCGCTGCAGGCCGACATCCAGCCCGACGCGCCGGCGGTGCCGGTGAGCTCGCCGCCCTCGCCGCGCGAGGGCAAGCCGCTCGGCGCCTCCGTCCCGCGGGTCCTCCCGGCGGCCGGCATGCCGGCCACCAAGGTGCTCGCGGCGGCAGACCCGCGGGGGGCGAGGGCCGCGCTCAGCGCTCGCTTCGGGCGGGGCGGCTCGCGGAGCCTGGCCCACGACGTCGGCGAGGTCACGGCGGTCGACCGATCGTACGAGACGGCGCAGCGGCACAAGCGGCTCCAGCTGATCGTGGCCGGGGCGGCGATGTTCTGCGTGGCGATCGGCGTCATCGCGCTGGTCACGCGCGGCGGCGACGAGCGCCACGCCCCGGACGTCGGCAAGGCGCGCGTCGATGCGCCGCCCGCGCCCGCGACGGGGAACACCGCCGCGCCCGCGGTCACCGGCGCGGCCGAGGCCGCCCCATCGGCGGAGGCCGCGGCGCCGATCCCGGCGCCCGTGGAGCCGTCGCAGGCCGCGCCGCCGCCTCCTGCCGAAGAGCCGAAGCCGTCGCCTCCTGCCGAGGCAGCAGCGACGGCCTCGCCGGCGGCGCAGGCGCCTGCCGCGGCGAAACCGCAGCCCGCTGCGGCCCAGCCGGCGCCGCGCGCGACGTCGACCTCGCGCCCCCGGGCGACCTCCACGCCGACGAAGCCTGCGGCCAAGCCAGCGGCGACCGGCAAACCGACCACCAAGAAGAAGTACAACCCATCGGGTATCTGAACATCGTGCGACCTCGACCCTGGCTCCGTGCGCTGCTCTTCGGTGCTGCCTCTTGCCTCTGCCTGTGCGCGCTCCCCGGGCCCGCGGCGGGCGCGGACGACGCCGCGGCGACGCCGTCGCCGGACGCGGTCGAGAAGGCGCAGAGCCTGTTCAAGAAGGGCGCCGCCCTCTACGAGAGCAAGCGCTACGCGCTCGCGCTCGAGCAGTTCCGGGCCTCGTACGCCGCCGTGGCGAGCCCGAACTCTCGCCTCTACATCGCGCGCTGCCTCGCCGAGCTGGGCGAGCACCCCGAGGCGTACCTCGAGTTCGAGCTGGTCGCGGCGGAGGCCGCGGCCCGGGCGAAGACCGAGCCGCGCTACGCCCAGACGGAGCAGACGGCGCAGCTGGAGCGAGACGACCTCGCGCGCAAGCTCGCGCTGGTGACCGTCACGGTGGCGCACCCGGACGCCGCGAGCTCGCTCGCGATCGCCGGCAAGGAAGTCCCGCGCGAGCGGTGGGGCAAGCCGTACCCGGTGAAGCCTGGCAAGACCGAGATCGTCCTGCGCACCAGGGCGACCTCGATCCCGCAGACCCTCGATCTCTCGGCCGGCCAGGCGAAGACGATCCCGCTCGACGCCGCGCCGATCGAGCCATCCGGGGCCGCAGACGGCTCTCCGACGCTCCTCGACGAGGGTCCTGTCGGTCCCGTATCGGAGGCGCCTTCGCCGAGGGCGTACCTCCGCCCGTACGCCTATGTCGCCGGCGGCGTCGGGGTCGCGGGGCTCGGCGTGTTCACGGTGGCCGGGCTGATGGCGAACAGCAGCTACAGCGATCTCGCCGAGACCTGCGGAGGTCCCTGCCCCATCAGCCGCAAGGACGACGTCGACGCGGGCAAGACCCAGAAGACGGTCGCGAACGTCGGCCTCGTGGTCGGCGCGCTCGGGCTCGTCACCGGCACGACGCTGTTCATCCTGAGCTTCACCGGCGGCGGCGTCGGCGAGCCGCAGCGCGCCGACGCCTCGCCGCAGCTCCTCGTCGCGCCCGGCTTCATCGGCGTGCGCGGCGCGTTCTGAAGCGGCGCTCGGCGCCGTCCGGCACGGCGCCCCGGTCGGGGGCCGCGCGGGGCGCCGCGCGCTCCAGGTCAGCGGAGCGCCTGCGCTGAGCTCGCGCGGGGCCCCGCGCGCTCCACGTCAGCGGAGCGCCTGCGCTGAGCTCCAAAGCGAACGGGCGGGACCGCCGTTGCGATCCCGCCCGCTTACCGTCGATGCTCTCGCGCTTATCGCGGGGAGATCAGCGACCGCCGCCAGGGCCGCCCTTGGCGACCTTGGACTTCTTGTCCCCGGAGTGACCGTGGAACGTGCGCGTCGGGGCGAACTCACCCAGCTTGTGGCCGACCATGTTCTCCGTCACGAACACGGGGACGAACTTCCTCCCGTTGTGCACGGCGAACGTCAGGCCGACCGACTCGGGCAGGATCGTCGAGCGGCGCGACCACGTCTTGATCACCTTCTTGGCGTTGGTCGCCTGGGCTGCCTGGATCTTCTCCAGCAGGTGACCGTCGATGAAGGGCCCCTTCTTAATGCTCCTCGGCATGACTAACCCTTGGTCCCGCGCCGCCGGACGATCATCCCGTCGGTGCGCTTGTTGTTCCGCGTCTTGAGGCCCTTGGCGAGCTGACCCCACGGCGAGCACGGGTGACGCCCGCCGCTCGTCCGGCCCTCACCGCCGCCCATCGGGTGATCGACGGGGTTCATCGTGACACCGCGGTTGTGCGGCCGGCGCCCGAGCCAGCGCGAGCGCCCGGCCTTGCCGAGGCTGATGTTCGCGTGATCGGAGTTCGACACCTGCCCGATCGTGGCGCGGCAATCGAGGTGCACCTTGCGGATCTCACCGCTCGGGAGGCGGATCTGCGCGTAGTCGCCGTCCTTCGCCATGAGCTGCGCAGCGACGCCGGCCGAGCGCACAAGCTGACCGCCCTTGCCCTTCTTGACCTCGACGTTGTGGATCGAGGTGCCCGGCGGGATGAAGCGGAGCGTCAGGCTGTTGCCAGGCTTGATGTCCGCGTTCCGGCTCGCGAGCAGGGTCGCCCCGACCGCGAGGCCGTCGGGCGCCAGGATGTAGCGCTTCTCGCCGTCCACGTAGTGCAGGAGCGCGATCCGGGCCGTCCGGTTCGGGTCGTACTCGATCGCGGCGACCTTCGCCGGGACGCCGATCTTGTCGCGCCGGAAATCAATGATCCGGTAGCGCTGCTTGTGACCACCGCCGCGGAACCGCGACGTGATCCGGCCGTTGTTGTTCCGGCCGCCGGTGGACGTCTGCTGCTCCAGCAGAGACCGCTCGGGCTCGACCTTCGTGATCTCCTTGAAGTCGCTGACCGAGTAGTAACGCCGCGCCGGCGAGGTCGGCTTGAAGGATCTGATTCCCATGGCTATTCCGCCTTCTCGTCGAAGAACTGGATCTCGTCGCCTTCCTTGAGGGTGACGATCGCCTTCTTCCAATTGCGCAGCTTCGCATAGCCGCGCCCCATGCGCTTTTCCTTGCCGCGCATGATCATGGTGTTGACGTCCACCACGCCCACCTTGAAGAGCGTCTGGATGGCGTCCTTGATCTGGATCTTGTTCGCCTCGCGGCGGACCTCAAAGATGACCTTGTTGCCTTGGTCGCGGAGCCGGCTCGACTTCTCCGTGAGGATGATGGGCCGGCGGATGATCTGCTCGGGCTGCATGGCGGACTCCCCTGACTAGCGAAGGCAACGCGCCTCGAGCGCCTTGGCGGCGTCCCTCGAGACGATGAGGTGGTCGTGCCTGAGGAGATCGTAGACGTTGACCCCCTCCGGCGGCAGGTACTGGTGGTTCTCCAGGTTGCGGAGGCTCTTCACCAGCTTCTCGTTCCCGGCCGTGTCGACGACCAGGGACTTCTTGTCCGCCTGCAGCGTCGTCAGCGTGGCGGCGATCGCCTTGGTCTTGACCTCGGCGACCTCCAGGCTGTCGAGCACGATGAGCCGGCCCTCCTTCGCGAAGAGGGAGAGAGCGCTCTTCAGCGCGCCGATGCGCACCTTGCGGGGCGGCCGGTACGACCAGTCCTTCGGCTCGAGGGCGTGCGCCATGCCGCCGCCGGCGTGGTGCGGCGCGCGGATCGAGCCCTGGCGCGCGCGGCCAGTGCCCTTCTGGCGATAGAGCTTCTTCGTGGAGCCGGCGACCGCGCTCCGCTCCTTGGTGGCCTTGGTGCCGGAGCGGCGAGACGCGAGCTGCGCCTTCACGACCTCGTAAAAGAGGTGCTCTTTCACCTCGGTCCCGAAGACCTCGTCCGAGAGGTCGAGCTCGCCGACCTGCTCCCGCTTGAGGTTGTAAACGGTAACCTTCATGGTACCTGGACTCCTAGCTCTTGATCTCGACGTCGACGCCGGCCGAAAGGTCGAGCTTCATCAGCGCGTCGAGGGTTTGCTGAGTCGGCTCGATGATGTCGAGAAGACGCTTGTGAGTCCGGATCTCGAACTGCTCGCGCGACTTCTTGTCGACGTGGGGCCCCCGCAGCACCGTGTAGCGACGGATCTCGGTGGGCAGCGGGATGGGTCCCGCGACATGGGCGCCGGTCCGCTTCGCCGTCTCGACGATGTCGCTCGTCGACTTGTCGAGCAGCTGGTGATCGAAGGCTTTGAGGCGAATCCGGATCTTCGTTGTATCAGGCATGGTGCTCTTCCTACGCGAGGATCTTGGTGACGACGCCGGCGCCCACCGTCTTGCCGCCCTCGCGGATGGCGAAGCGCATCTGCTCCTCCAGCGCGACCGGGGCGATGAGCTCGATCGTCATCGTGATGTTGTCGCCCGGCATCACCATCTTCACCCCCTCGGGGAGGTTCACCGTGCCGGTCACGTCCGTCGTGCGGATGTAGAACTGCGGCCGGTAGTTGGTGAAGAACGGCGTGTGGCGCCCGCCCTCCTCCTTCTTGAGGACGTACACCTCACCGGTGAACTTCGTGTGCGGCGTGATCGACCCGGGCTTCGCGAGCACCTGGCCGCGCTCGATCTCTTCCTTCTCCACGCCGCGGAGGAGGCAGCCGACGTTGTCGCCCGCCTGCCCCTGATCGAGCAGCTTCCGGAACATCTCGACGCCGGTGACGACCGACTTCTTCGTGTCCTTGAAGCCGATGATCTGGACCTCGTCGCCGACCTTGATGATGCCGCGCTCGATGCGGCCCGTGGCCACGGTGCCGCGGCCCTTGATCGAGAACACGTCCTCGATCGCCATCAGGAACGGCTTGTCGATGTCGCGCACCGGCTCGGGGATGTAGCTGTCGAGCGCGTTGAGGAGCTGCTGGATCGTCTCCTCCCACTTCGGGTCGCCCTGCAGCGCGGGCAGCGACGCGCCCCGGACCACCGGCGCGTTGTCGCCGTCGAACTTGTACTTCGACAGGAGCTCGCGGACCTCCATCTCGACCAGGTCGAGCATCTCCGGGTCGTCCACGGCGTCGCACTTGTTGAGGAACACGACGATGTGGTTCAGGCCGACCTGGCGGGCGAGGAGCACGTGCTCGCGCGTCTGCGGCATCACGCTGTCGAGCGACGACACGACGAGGATCGCCCCGTCCATCTGCGCCGCGCCGGTGATCATGTTCTTGATGTAGTCGGCGTGCCCGGGACAGTCGACGTGGGCGTAGTGGCGGTTGACCGACTCGTACTCCACGTGCGCCGCCGCGATGGTCACCGTCTTGGTCTCGTCACGGACCGTCCCGCCCTTCGCGATGTCGGCGTACGAGATCGCCTTCGCCAGCTGGCGCTTCGACTGCACCTTGACGAGCGCCGCGGTGAGCGTGGTCTTGCCGTGGTCGATGTGACCGATGGTGCCCACGTTCACGTGCGGCTTCGTACGAGTGAATTTCTCCTTGGCCATGGCGTCTTTTTAACCTCGCTGCTTGGCGACGATCTCTTCCTGGATCGCTGCTGGAACCGGTGCGTAATGAGAGAACTGCATCGAATGAGTCGCGCGGCCCTGCGTCTTTGAACGGACGTCGGTCGCGTAACCGAACATGGTGGCGAGCGGGACCTCCGCTCGGATCACCCGGGTGTTCGCGCGTTGCCCCATGTCGAGGATGCGGCCACGTCGCGAGTTGAGGTCTCCGATGACGTCCCCGAGGTAGTTCTCGGGAGACACGACCTCGACGGCCATCATCGGCTCGAGGAGCACGAGGCCCGCCCGCTTGGCGCCGTCCTGGAAGGCCATCGACGCGGCGACCTCGAACGCGGGCCCCGAGGAGTCGACCTCGTGGTAGCTGCCGAAGTGGAGCCGCACCTTGATGTCGACGACGGGGTAGCCCGCGAGAACGCCGCGGCCCATCGCGTCCCGGATGCCCTTCTCGATCGAGGGGATGAACTCCTTCGGGATGATGCCGCCGACGATATCGTTCTCGAAGATGAAGCCCCCGCCGCGCTCGGCCGGCTCGATGTCGATCCGGACGTGGCCGAACTGGCCGTGCCCGCCCGACTGCCGGACGAAGCGCCCCTCGACGTCCGTCGCCTTCTTCGCGATGGTCTCGCGGTAGGCGACCTCGGGCTTGCCGACGTTGGCGTCGACCTTGAACTCGCGCTTCAGGCGGTCGACGATGATCTCGAGGTGGAGCTCGCCCATCCCGGCGATGATCGTCTGCCCGGTGTCCTCGTTCGTGAAGGTGCGGAACGACGGGTCCTCGTAGGCGAGCTTCTGCAGGCTGAGCCCGAGCTTGTCGAGATCGACCTTGGTCTTCGGCTCGATCGCGATCGAGATCACGGGGTCGGGGAACTCCATGCGCTCGAGCACGATCGGGTGCTTCTCGTCACAGAGCGTGTCCCCGGTGCGGGTGTCGCGGAGCCCCACGGCAGCGTAGATGTTGCCGGCGTAGCAGACGTCGATCTCCTCGCGCTTGTTCGCGTGCATCCGGAGGATGCGCCCGAACCGCTCGCGCTTGCCGCGCGTCGAGTTGAGCACGCTGACGCCGCTCTTCGTCGTGCCGGAGTAGACGCGGAAGAACGTGAGGTTGCCGAACTGGTCGTTCATGATCTTGAACGCCAGCGCCGCGAACGGCTCGTCGTCGCTCGCCTTGCGCGCGACGACCTTGTCCTTCTTGTCCGGCAGCGTCCCCTCGACGGCCTTGATGTCGACCGGCGACGGCAGGTAGTTCACCACGCTGTCGAGCAGGAGCTGGACCCCCTTGTTCTTGAACGCCGAGCCGCAAAGGACCGGGACGATCTTGAAGCTGAGGGTGCCCGCGCGGATCGCCGCGTGGATCTCCTCCTCGGTGATCTTGTCGAGCTCGCCGGCGATGAACTTCTCCATCACCTTGTCGCTCGAGTCGGCGCACGCCTCGAGGAGCCTCTCCCGGAGCTCCTTGCACCGGGGAAGGAGGTCGCCCGGGATCTCCTGCCACTCGTAACGCTGGCCCTTCGTCTCCTCGTCGAAGACGGCGGCCCGGAGGGTCACGAGGTCGATCACGCCGCGGAAGGAGTCCTCGGAGCCGAGCGGGTAGTGGATCGCCACCGGGTTCGCGCCGAGGCGCTCGCGGATGGAGTCGACGCACATGTCGAAGTCGGCGCCGACCTTGTCCATCTTGTTGATGAACGCGATGCGCGGGACCTCGTACTTGTCCGCCTGCCGCCAGACGGTCTCGCTCTGCGGCTCGACGCCGTTGCCGCCGTCGAACACCGCCACCGCGCCGTCGAGCACCCGCAGGCTTCGCTCGACCTCGATGGTGAAGTCGACGTGGCCGGGGGTGTCGATGATGTTGATGCGGTGGGAGATGCCCTTGTGAGATCCCTGCTCCGGCGTCCAGAAGCAGTTCGTCGCGGCCGACGTGATCGTGATGCCGCGCTCCTGCTCCTGGACCATCCAGTCCATCGTGGCGGCGCCCTCGTGGACCTCGCCGATCTTGTAGTTGACACCCGAGTAATAAAGGATGCGCTCGGTGACCGTGGTCTTGCCCGCATCGATGTGGGCCATGATCCCGATGTTGCGCGTCCGTTCCAGGCTGTACTCGCGTGCCACTGTTCCTTCTCCGTCGTGTTGATGCGTGGGGTGAGTGTTCCGGACTCAGGATGCAAAACACCCTCTCCAGCCCGGCCCGCCGCCGTTGTGGCGGGCACTTGAACCTGGAGAGGGTGTCGGGGTACAGCAGCAGCTTTTCTAGGTCTCGCGATGGTCAGCGCTGTCGCGCTCCCTCGAGAAGACCGGCTCTGTAACCCGATCCTTATGTCGACTGTGCCATCTCGCTCTACGCGTCTCCTCGCCTGGTCGCCGGGACGTGAAATGGACGAACCAGCGCAGATCCTGGATCTGCGCTGGTGGTCTCGGTGCCTACCACCGATAGTGGGCGAACGCCTTGTTGGCCTCCGCCATCTTGTGCGTGTCGTCGCGCTTCTTGACCGCGTTGCCGCGGTTCTGCGCCGCGTCGACGAGCTCGGCGGCGAGCCGCTCGCGCATCGTCTTCTCGCCGCGGCCGCGCGAGTAGGTCACGAGCCAGCGCATCGCCAGCGCGACGCGGCGCTCGGGCCGGACCTCGACGGGGACCTGGTAGGTCGCGCCGCCGACGCGCCGGCTCTTCACCTCGAGCTTCGGCTTCACGTTGTCGAGCGCCTTGCGGAAGACGTCGATCGGCTCCTCCTTGAAGCGGTCGCGCACGATGTCGAACGCGCCGTAGAGGATCCCCTCGGCGGTCGCCTTCTTGCCCGACTGCATCAGGGAGTTCGTGAACTTGGCGACGAGCTTGTCCTTGTACTTCGGGTCCGGAATGATCTTCCGCTTCGGGACTTCGCGACGACGGGGCATCTTCGTTCCTCTGCTCGGCTATCGCCCGGTCAGGCCTTCGGGCGCTTCACGCCGTACTTCGAGCGCTTGCGGTTGCGGGTCGCTTTGTTGGTGGAGCTCGGCCCGGCGGCGCCGGACGCGTCGAGCGTGCCGCGGACGACGTGGTAACGCACGCCCGGCAGGTCCTTCACGCGGCCGCCTCGGATGAGGACGACCGAGTGCTCCTGCAGGTTGTGGCCTTCGCCCGGGATGTAGCTCGTTACTTCCATCTGATTGCTCAGCCTGACACGGCAGACCTTGCGGAGTGCCGAGTTGGGCTTCTTCGGCGTCGTGGTATAAACACGGACGCACACGCCTCGGCGCTGCGGGCAGGACTTGAGCGCAGGAGAGGCCGTCTTGTAGCGGGCGGCCTCGCGGCCTTGGCGGATGAGCTGGCTGATGGTCGGCATAGAGACGCGGATTTCCACCTGAGGGATGGGGACGCGCAGGATACCCAGCAGCAGAATCATGTCAAGGGTGACGTCACCCGTTCGTGTTGGATGCTTCCCCGCGCGGGCCTTCTGCGTTCCTGCCCGGCGCGGAGCGGGGTGCTGACGCGCCGCCACGCGCGGCGAGCGAGTGAGGCGCGTTCGCTTCGTGCCGCGCTGCGCCTGCGCGCGGCACGAAGCGAACGCGGATGCGCGCGAGCGGCTCTTGGCGGCCCGGCTGCTGTTCGGTACGGTCGCTGCGTGGCGAAGAAGCTTTCACGCGCACAGCGTAAAGAAAGCCGGCGGAAGGCGCCGCAAGACGGCGTCTCGTCAGCGGCTGCGTCCCGCGCGGACCTGGGGGTGGCGGCTCCCTCATCGCGCAGCGTCCCGGTCGACAAGGAGACGTCGCGAGGATCTGCCGGGGCGCGCAGCGAGGCCGCGACGAGCGGCCGGGGCGACGACGCGCTCCGCGCCTCGGCCCGCGGCGCCGCCTCGTCGAAGAGCGCGCAGCCTGCGCGAGCTCGAGACGCCGCCGCGTCGACGGGCGCGCAGCCCACGCGAGACGCGGGCGCGCGGGCTGCGCGAGCTCGAGACGCCGCTGCGGCGAAGGGCGCGCAGCCCGCGCAAGCGCGGGACGGGAGCACGCGGGCGAAGGCGGGGAGAGATCGCGTGCTCCTCGTCTTCCTGGGCGTCGTTGCGCTCGCCGCGGTGATCGTGTTCGCGGCGCAGTCCCCGCGCGCTCCGGAGCGCGCGACGGCGGAGCCCGCGAGCGCCGCTCCGACGCGGCAGGAGCGCGCCGCGGAGGAGCCCGCGAGCGCGGACCCCGCAGCGCCAGCGCGGGCGAGCGAGCTGCCGGCACGACCTCCCGTCGACTCGTCGCCCCCGACGATCGTCACGGCGGAAGCGGACGCGGGTGCGCCCGCGAGCGCCGCAGCCCAGCAGCGCGCGGCCGCCAGCGCCGCCCCGCGGGACACAGCCTCCAGCGCCGCGTCGGGGAGAGCTGCCGCCGAGACACCAAAGAAGCCTGCGCAGGCGGCGAAGCCAGCCAGAGCGACGCCGCAGCCTGGCGCGACGCCGCAGGCCGGAGTGACGCCGCAGCCTGCCGCGACGCCGCAGGCCGGAGTGACGCCGCAGCCTGGCGCGACGCCGCAGCCTGCCGCGACGCCGCAGGCCGGAGTGACGCCGCAGCCTGGCGCGACGCCGCAGCCTGCCGCGACGCCGCAGGCCGGAGTGACGCCGCAGCCTGGCGCGACGCCCCCGCCGGAGCCGGCGAAGAGGCCCGCCGAGACCCCTGTCGAATGATCGAAACCGCCGCGATGAAAGGACGCCCGAGATGCCTGGCTTGATTGCTTCGCCCGACGCCGCCCGAACGCCGCGCCGCTCGCCGCGCTCCGGCGGACCGGCGCTCGCCCTGCCGCTCGGCGTCGCGCTGTCCGGCCTGCTCGCCGCGACAACGGCGAGCGCGCAACCGGCGCCGCAACGACAGCCTCCTGCGGCGTCATCCGCGGCGCCGGCCTCCACGCTGCCCGCCGCCGCGCCGCCAGCCGCCGCGCCGCAGCCGGGCGGCGCTCCCCCGGCGCCGCCACCCGGCGCTACGACGCCGCCGCCCGGCCCGCCGGCTCCCGCCGCAGCGCCCTACCCCGCGCCGCCCTACCCCGCGCCGCCGCAGCAAGGCCCTCAGGCTGGACCAGGCGCGCCGCCGGGCTATCCACCGCCGGGCTATCCGCCGGCGGGGTATCCGGGCGGCTACGCCCCCTATGGCGGCGCCTACCCGCCGCCCCCGCTGGGCTATCCGCCTCCCGCGGCGGACCTCCCGCCCGCTCCGCCCCCGGTTCCCCTCCGGCGGAAGAGCCCGAGCCTGATGCTGGGCGGCATCGCGCTCACCGCCGGCGGCACCATCGCGTTCTTCGCCGGGACCGGCCTGCTTGCATCGGCGAGCGAGCGCTACGAGATCTACTGCGATTTCGGAGGCTCCACGGGCGTCTGCGACAGACGCACCGACGGTCCCCGTCAGATCGCCGGCGCGCTCATCTCGGTGGCAGGCGGCATCATGCTCGCCGTGGGTATCCCGCTCTGGATCATCGGCGGCAAGAAGGTGCCGGCCACTGGCGAAGCGCCCAGGGCGCCAGCCCAGACCACGCTCTCGCTCGGCCCGGGGTCCGCCGCGCTTCAGACGCGGTTCTGAGCCGTGCTCGACCCCGCGCTCCCGGCGCGCGGGCGCGGCCGCCGACGAGCCCCGCGCCCCCTCTCCGGCCCTCCGGGCGCGCGAGGCCGAACGTAGACCCGCGCGATCGCGATCAGGAGAGGCCCTTCTTCTTCTTCGCGGCCTTGCGGCGCGCGATCGCGATCAGGAGAGGCCCTTCTTCTTCTTCGCGGCCTTGCGGTGGCGCGACTCGCCGTCCGAGGCGCTCGTGGGCACGCGGAGGATGTGGAAGCGCCCGCCGCCGCGCGCGAGCGGATCGCTGAGCTTCACCCGCTCGCGCGCGAGCTCGATGAAGCGCTGCTGCGACCGCAGCGCCGGGGCGCCGGGGGGCACCTGGAGCTTGTGGTAGCTGCCGTCGCTCGCGAGCTCCCAGGTCTTCGCCGTGTCGGAGGTCGCGGTGCTCAGCATGTCCTCCACGCGCGCGCGGATCGTCGGCTCGATGATCGGGATCATCAGCTCGACGCGGCGGTGGAAGTTGCGCGGCATCCAGTCGGCGCTCGACATGTACACCTCCTCGTTGCCGCCGTTCGCGAACCGGAACAGGCGCTTGTGCTCGAGGAAGCGGTCGATGATCGCGCGCACCTGGATCCGCTCCGACAGCCCCGGGATGCCCGGCCGGAGGCAGCAGATGCCGCGCACCGCGAGCTTGACGTCGACCCCGGCCTGCGACGCCGCGTAGAGCGCGTCGATGACGTCGACGTCCACGAGGGCGTTCATCTGCGCCACGATCTCCGCCTTACGCCCCGCCCGCGCGTGGGCCGCCTCGCGCGCGATCATGCCGAGCACCGCCTCGTGCAGGCCGAGCGGCGCCACGAGGAGGCGATTCCACTTCGGCGGCGCGCTGTAGCCCGTCAGCAGGTTGAAGAGCGACGTCATGTCCTCGCCGATCTCCCGGTTCGCCGTGAACAGGCCGATGTCGGTGTAGAGCCGCGCCGTCTGCGGGTTGTAGTTGCCCGTCGAGAGGTGCACGTAGCGGCGCAGCTTGTCCTTCTCGCGCCGCACGACCAGCAGCGCCTTCGCGTGCGTCTTCAGCCCGAGCAGGCCGTAGATCACCTGCACGCCGCTCTGCTCGAGCGTCCGCGCCCACTGGATATTGCTCGCCTCGTCGAAGCGCGCCTTCAGCTCGACGATGGCCGTCACCTGCTTGCCGCTCTCGGCCGCGCGCGCGAGCGCCTTCAGGATCGGCGAGTCGCCGCCGGTCCGGTACAGCGTCTGCTTGATCGCGAGGACGTTCGGGTCGTCGGCCGCGCGCGAGACGAACTCGGCGACGGGGTCGAACGACTCGTAGGGGTGGTGCAGGAGCACGTCCTGCTCGCGGATGACCGCGAAGATGTCCTCCACGTCCCGGAAGAGCGGCGGCACCTGCGGCGAGAACGGCTCGTCGCGGTACTCGCGGCGCTCGTCGTCGGCGAGGATGCCCATGAGGTCGGCGATGTGGAGCGGCCCCGGCACCCGGTAGACCGCGAGCGACGAGTCGACCTTGAGCGCGCGGCAGAGCCGCTGGACCGAGGTCCCGGCGCCCTCGCCGATGCCGATCTCCAGGCGCACCGCGTTGCCGCGATCGCGCCGGCGGAGCTCGGCCTGGATCGTCTCCAGCAGGTCCTCGCCCTCCTCCTCGTCGATCTCGAGGTCCCAGTTCCGGGTGACGCGGAACGGGTAGGTGCCGCGCAGCCTGCCCGAGGGGAAGAAGTCCTTCACGTGCCGGGCGATCACGTCCTCGAGCAGGACGAACGCGCGCATCGTGCCTTCCACGCGCACCCGCATGAGCCGGCTCAGCATCGGCGGCACCTGGATGACCGCGAAGCCGGGCTCCTGCGCTTCGTGCTCGCGGGAGAACATGATCCCGAGGTTGATCATCTTGTTGCGCAGGTGCGGGAACGGGTGCCCCGGGTCGATCGCGATCGGCGTCAGGATCGGGAAGATGTCGGTGCGGAACCGGTCGTCGAGCGCGCTGAGCTCGGTCGGGTCGAGCTCGTCCGGCCGCACGATCACGATGCCGGCGCGCTGGAGCGCCGGGATCAGGTCGGCGTTCCAGAGCTGGTAGGCGTCGTCGACGAGCGCGTGGACCCGCGCGCTGATCGCCACGAGCTGCTCGTGGGGCGTGAGCCCGTCCGGGGGGACCTCCGCGATGGTGCGGAGCGTCTGCGCCTGGAGGCCGGCGACGCGCACCATGAAGAACTCGTCGAGGTTGGAGAAGAAGATGCTCAGGAACTTGAGGCGCTCGAACAGCGGCACCTCGTGCGCCCGCGCCTCCGACAGCACCCGCGCGTTGAACTCGAGCCACGAGAGCTCCCGGTTCAGGTAGTGCGCCGGGTCGCCCTCGATCGAGACCGGCCCCGAGGCGACCGGGATCGACACCGGGCCGCTCGCCGGGGCGGCGGTCCCTCCAGACCTCGCGCCGGCCGGGTCGCCCGAGCTCGCTCCGGGCCTGACGGCCTGAGCGGTATCTACATCATAGCCGGAATCCGGAGCGCCGGACGCGTCCGTCGTGGAGGGCAGGTCAACCATGGTCGAAGCTCCGATTTTATCGCAGGTCTGGTAGGGTCCGCTCATGGAATTCTGGCGACAACCGGACGAGCTCAGGCTCGCTTGCGAGCGGGCGCGCGCGGCGGGACGCCGCGTCGCCCTCGTCCCGACGATGGGCGCGCTCCACGCAGGCCATCTCGCGTTGATCGCAGAGGCGCGGCGGAGAGCGGATTTCGTGGCGGTGACCGTCTTCGTCAACCCGACGCAGTTCGGCGCGGGCGAGGATCTCGCGCGCTACCCGCGGACGCTCGAGCGCGACCGCGCCGCGTGCGCGGAGGCGGGCGCATCCGGGGTGTTCGCGCCGGACGTCGCGGCGATGTACCCGCCCGGCGAGGAGACGCGCGTGCGCGTCGGCGCGACGGCGGCCCCGCTCTGCGGCGTCTACCGGCCCGTGCACTTCGAGGGCGTCGCCACCGTGGTCACCAAGCTGTTCGCGCTCGCCGGCCGGTGCGTCGCCGTCTTCGGCCGCAAGGACTACCAGCAGCTCCAGGTGATCCGGCGGCTCGCCGCCGATCTGTTCCTGCCCGTCGAGGTCGTCGGGGCGACGACGGTGCGCGAGCCCGACGGCCTGGCCATGTCGTCCCGCAACGCCTATCTCTCGCCCGAGCAGCGGAGCGCGGCGCGCGCCATCCCGCTCGCCCTCACCGACGCGTGCCGCGCCTTCGCCCGCGGCGAGCGGCGCCCCACGGCGCTCCTCGAGCCCGCGCGCGCCCGGCTGTCGGCCGTCGCGACGAGCGTCGATTACGTGGACCTCGCCGACCCGGAGTCGCTGGCGATCTGGAGCGGTGAAGCGGCGGTCGGCGACCGGGCGCTGCTGGCGGTCGCCGTCCGCCTCGGGACCGCGCGCCTCATCGACAACGTCGTGCTCGGGGAAGACGCGCCGCCCATCGCGGGCGTGGGCGAGGAGGCCGGCTAGATGACGATGACGAGGACGACGAGCTCCGATCGGGAGGTCCCCGCGCCCTCCTCGCGCCCTCCGGCCGAGTCCCGGCGCGGCGTCTTCATCGTGTTCGAGGGCATCGACGGGGCCGGCACGAGCACGCAGGCCGAGCGCTACGCGGCGCACCTCGGGGCGGCGCGGCGCATGGTCCGCGTCACCCGCGAGCCGAGCAGCGGGCCCGTGGGCGCGCTCCTCCGGCTGATGCTGACCCACCGGGTCACGCTCCCCGGCGCCCGCCAGGCCGAGGTGATGGCGCTCCTCTTCTCCGCCGACCGCCTCGATCACCTCGGCGCCGAGGTCGAGCCGCTCCTCCACGACGGGTACGTCGTGATCTCCGACCGCTACGATCTGTCGAGCCTCGCATACCAGTCCACGACGGCGGCCGACGGCGGCAAGGACCAGGGCGCGATGCTCGCGTGGATCCGCGAGCTCAACCGCCCGGCGCGGAGGCCCGACGTCACGGTGGTGATCGACGTGGCGCCGGAGGTCGCCGAGCAGCGCCGCCGCGCCCGCGGGGGCGCAGAGGAGCTGTTCGAGCAGAGCGAGCTCCAGGCGCGGCTCGCCGCGGCGTACCGGCGGGCGGAGGAGCTCGTGCCGGGCGACCGCGTCATCCATGTCGACGGGGGTGGCTCGGTCGACGAGGTCTCCCGCGCGATCATCGCGGCGCTCGGGCCGATCGTGGAGCGGTGAGCCTGGCGTCGATGCGTTGAGCGCAGGCGAGGCGCGCTACGGGCAAGCGGCGTTCGCGATCTCCACGTCGTCGATGTTCCAGCCAGACACCGTGTCGACGAAGGAGTCCCGCCCGATGACGTAGCCGAAGCGGATCCGCAGGCTCGCGTTCTTGTGGGGGGTCAGGTCGTAGCGGATCTTCGTCCAGCCGCCGTCGCGGACGCCTGGGTAAGACCCCGACTCGAAGAGCACCTCCCACCGGACGCCGTCGAAGACCTCGACGCGATTCGTCATGTGCGGGGTCTCATCGCTGTTCAGGAAACGCCAGAACGTCAGGTACACGCCGCCCGCGACATCGGCGTCGATGGCGGGGCTCGTGAGATAGAAGTACGGGTGAACGCCGAGAGGGACGTTCCCTCCGATGATCACGCCGGCCACCCCGTTGTCCGAGGTGGCCGTGTGATCGAGCGCCGGATCCGCCTGCCCGTAGGTCTGCCCGAACGACGCGGTCGCCGCGCCGATCTGCCAGGTCGGACCGAGCTCCCACCCGGCCGCGTTGCTCTCGAACGTATCCCGGAAGTAGACCGTCGGCAGCGCCGCGGCGCTGCCGCCCTGGCAGACGCCGGCCAGGCAGGACTCCCCCACGGTGCACCAGTCGCTGTCGGCGCAGACGCCCCCGTCGGGGACCGAGCGCGCCGTGCACACCCCGGCGTCGCTGCAGACACCGCGAGTGCAGCCCACCGACTGTGAAGAGCACGACTCCCCGGGGGTGGGCCTGGAAATACAGGCGCCGCTCTCGTCACAGACACCACGGTTGCACTCGTCGGTGCCAGAGAGGCAGGCGCCGCCCGGCGCGATCGGCTCAGCATAGCAATTGCCAGAACCAGGGTCGCAGGCGCCATGGGTGCACCCGACGTCCATCGCGCTGCAGTCCCTGGGGACGCCGCCCTCGCAGCGGCCGCTCTGGCAGGCCTTGCCGACCATGCACAGGTCGCCGGAGTCAGCGCACGGCGCACCGTCGTTCCCCGGGACCGCCTCGCACGCACCCGTGGCCGGGTCGCACGCGCCGACATGACAGGAATCCGGAACGTGGAAGAAGAAACAATCCCGCTGGGTCCCGACGCAGGCGCCGTCCGCGCACGCCGCGTTCATGACGCAGCGGTCTTCCGTCGCGCACGGCGCCCCGTCCGGCTTCGGCTCCATCCCGCAGCGGGGAGCGCCGCTCGCGTCGGCGCACGTGACGATGTGGCAGTCGTCCGGCGCGAGGCCGCAGTCCTCCTGCGCGCCGCCCTGACAGAGGCCGTCCGCGCAGGTCTCGCCGACCGTGCAAGAGTCCCTGTCGTCGCAGGGCTCCCCACCCGCGCTGGAGACGAGCTCGCACTCCCGCGTGGCCTCGTTGCACACGGCCGTCATGCACTGCGGGGTCGGGACGAGCGAGCAGTCGATCTGGCACGGGGCGCCGGCCCCGCTCCCACCGCCGCCGCCGCTCGAGACGGCCGGCGCGACGGCGGCGCCGCCCTCCCCCGCCGCGCCAGAGCTCCCCGCGGACGTCGCGGTCGAACAGCCGAGTTCCGTCAGGGCGACAGCGGAGATTAACCATGGAGTCCACCTAGTCATGTTCGCCTCTTTCCAGCAAGCGTGACGCACCTCGTGGGAATTACGCGTTCTTCGCGGCTGCGCAAGGAAACATGATGTTCTGGAGCGGGAGCACCCGGAACGTTCGGCGCAGGCGGCGGCGAACGGCGATGGTCCGACGAGGGACGCGGACGAGCGCGCAATCACGCGTGAGGGCGTGAGGGCGTGAGGGCGTGAGGGCGTGAGGGCGCGAACACGCGGCGACGTGAGCACGCGAGCGCGACGAGGAAGAGAACGAGAGAGCGACGACAGCCAAGAGAGCGGCGAGAGGCGAGAGAAAAGACAGCACGATAAGAGGAGGCCCAACAAACCGGAGAGCCCCTATCGCCACTTCATCGAGAGTCGCGGTATGCTGACGAGAGCGTCTGGAGCTCGGCTTCCCTCGACAGACAGACCACTTCGCGCGTGGAGCCCTCGCGCTCGCGAGCCGCGTCGCATCAACTTCCAGAGGAGCAGAGAGATGTCCTGCCGACGTCAATTCGTGATCGCCCCTTTCCTCGCCGCCGCCTGGATCGCGGCTCAGGCCGCCGGCTGCGCGGCCACGGACGAGAGGAGGCCACCGGCGGTCGACCCGAAAGAGGAGCCCGCGAGCGGCGGAGGCGGCTCCTTCGCGCAGAGCAGCGCGACCGGGGACGCGCCGATCGGCGAAGGGGGGTTCGGCGCGCTCGGCGAGGGCGGCTTCGACGAGGGGGCCTCGTGCGCCCAGACGAGCGCGGAGGCCACGCTCCTGCCGCTCGACATGCTCATCCTCCTCGATCGCTCCGGCAGCATGCTCGGCTCGAAATGGAGCGGCGTCACGAGCGCGATATCGACCTTCGTGAACGACTCCGCCTCAGCCGGGATGAACGTGGGGCTGACCTACTTCCCGATGGGCACGAACGGACAGAACGACTGCGACCACACCACCTATGACGAGCTCGCCGTCGCCATCAGCGAGCTGCCGCTGAACACGCCGGACATCTCCGCCTCGATCCAGCGCACCGCGCCGGGCGGCGGGACGCCCATGCGCCCGGCCCTCCAGGGGGTGCTCGCGAACGCGACCGCCTACAAGGACGCGAACCCGTCCCACAAGGTCATCGTCGTGCTCGCGACCGACGGCGATCCGTCCGGCTGCGCCAGCAACACCGTCGCGGATACCGCGGAGATCGCGCAGCGGGCGCTCAACTACAACGGTGTCCAGACCTACGTCATCGCGGTCGAAGGCTCTACCCTATCCAACCTGGACCAGATCGCCGCCGCCGGCGGGACGACGCGCGCGTTCGACGTCACCTCGGACGTCGCCGCGTTCTCGACGAAGATGGCCGAGATCCGCGCCTCCGCCCTGCCGTGCGAGCTCCTCATCCCCGAGCCGCCGGAGGGCGCGACCCTGGACACGAGCCGGGTCGCGGTCAAGCTCGCGCCCGGGAGCTCGGGCGCGCTGGAGATCCCGAAGGCGGACGACGAGGCCGACTGCGGCGCTGGGCCCGGGTGGTATTACGATGACGAGCAGCTCCCGACGAAGATCATCCTCTGCCCTGCGTCCTGCGCGGCGGTCCAGCGCGAGGTCCACGCGGAGCTCAACGTGCTCTTCGGGTGCGAGCCGAAGCTGAACTGAGCCCCTCGCGGCGCACCGCGATCGCCCGCGCGGGCCTCATGGGCGCCTCGGCGCCTCGGTCTTCAGGGCGTCGAGCGCCGCCGAGAGCTCGGCCTCGGTGAACGGGAGCCGCGCGAGGGCGGCCTGCTCGTCGGCGAGCGCGAGCTCGATCTCGCGCTGCGCGTCGCGGGCCCGGAGCACCCACGCGGACGACTCGCCGGTGCGGTCCCCCATGCGGGCGGTGCCGGCGAGCATCTTCTGCCCCTTCTCCAGGAGCACGCGGTAGCGCAGGCGCATCGCCCCCTCGAAGAGCTGCTTCTTCCTCGGGGTGTCGGCGCTCCGCGGCGGCGGCACCTGCATCACGTCGCGGTGGAGCTCCTTGTAGAGCTGCCCGATGCGGTAGCCCGCCATCGCCGACCAGTGGGCGTCGAGGCTGCGCATCGCCTCGGTGTAGGCGCTCTGCGCGTCGAGCAGCCCCTGGCAGCGCCGCTCCAGCGCCTCGGCGAAGTCCGCGGGCACCGGCACGAAGGTGATCGCCTCGCTCCGGCGCCGCCGCACCTCGCCGAGGGCGAAGCTCACCTGCGCGAGCTCGATCGGCGGCTTGCCCGACTCGCCCAGCCGGTGCGCCTCGATGAGATCGCGCGCGACGGCGACCTGACGCGCCGCTTCATCCACGAGGTCCTGCTCGACGAGGCCGAGGGCGAGCGCGCCGCGCGCCTCGATCGCCTCGAGCACGGTCAGGTCGCCGAGGCGGAGCAGGCGGCGGGACACCTCGACGAGCTCGGGCCACCGCTCGAGGGCCGCCGCCGCGCGCGCGAGGCGGAAGAGGGCGCCGCGCGCGACCGGGTGGTCCGGGAAGCGCCGCGCGACCTCGCGGTAGCGCTCGGCGGCGAGCGCGCGATCGCCGAGCGCCTCGTGCGCCAGGCCGGCGTTGAACAGGCTTGGCGGCGCGACCTCGCCGTCGGGCGCGAGGCGGACGAGCCGGTCGAACAGGGGGGCCGCCTCGCGCGCCTTGTCGGCCAGGAGCAGCGCGCGCGCCCGCTCGAACTCCGCCGCGAGCTCGGCGTCGGAGTAGGGAGACACGACGACCGGCACGAGCTCGACCGGCCCCCGCGCCGCGGCGGGCTGCGGCGATCGCGCGCCGGCCGGCACCGTGGCCCCGGATGTGCATCCGCCCACGGCGACCGTGAGGGCCAGAAAAGCGACCGGAAAGAGGCAGGATCTCGCCATTACCGGGGAAGGATAGCCCCGCGCTCGAGGTTGTTCCGCTGGTGCATGGACGGAGATCCCAGCCTGGCCGTCCGGAACGAAGGTGGATTGCTGTGCGTGTACGGCGATTCCTGTATCCGGCGGCAGTTCTGCGAAGTCCGAAGAGGCGTCGCCCCGACAAAAGGTCTGCAACGTGCCGCCACGATGCGGTAATCTCGCATTCGTTCATCAGGCCGTTGTCTCGGCTCGTAGCTCGGCCAGCGGCGATCTCCTCTCCAGCGACGACAGAGCGAGGGCTTCTGTTGTGGGCCCTCGGAAGCATCACGGCCCTGTGAGGCCTTGGAGGTGGGTACATGAAGCATCAAATCGTCTCTCCCCGCACGATGATGGCAGTCGGCACGGAGCAGCGGCTGAGCCTGGCCGAAGCGCGTCATCGGGAGCTCGACTCGCGCCTCAGGCAGCTGGGTCGACGCGCTTTCTTGACACCCGGGGAGCGGATGGAGGCGGCCCAGCTCAAGAAACGCAAGCTCGCAGCGAAGGACGAGATCGAATCCCTGCGCCGACGGATGTCGTAGCGCACCCCAGCTGACCAGCGATCCCGAGCGCCGCGCACGGCGCCCACCCGTTCCTCTCCCCCGGTTCCAGTACAGCCATCCGACGCGCACACGCAGCGCGCAGGCTGCCAGCACGAGGCGCTCGCGCGGCGGCTCGCCCGCAGCGCGAAGCTCGCACCGCAACGCTCGCTGGCGCAGCAAGAGGCTCGCACCGCGACGCTCGCTTGCAGCAAGAGGCTCGCACCGCGACGCTCGCTGGCGCAGCAAGAGGCTCGCACCGCGAAGCTCGCTGGCGCAGCAAAGGCTCGCACCGCGAAGCTCGCTGGCGCAGCAAAGGCTCGCACCGCGAAGCTCGCAGCAAGAGGCTCGCTCGCGAAAGGGATGCTCGCGGCGCGCCGTGGCCTCGGTGCGCAGGTCGCGAGGGCCGCGGACGTCGGCGCGCGCAGGTCAGAGCGTGGGCGCCGGCGGCTCCGCCGCGTCCGCGGGCGCGGCGGGGGCGGCGGGCTGCGACGCACCGCCGGGCGCGGCGTCGCTCTCCGGCAGCGTCTCGGCGCCGCCGTACACGTCGCGGTTGAGGTCCGCGAGCGTCTCGGTGAGGCGATTTTTCTGCTCGCTGCTGATGCCCCCGGGCGTCTGCTTCTCGATCGCCGCGGCGAGCCCGAGCCAGTGACGCGCATTGTCGCGGTAGCCCTTGCGTGGATCGGCCACCCCGGTGCCCTGCGGCGCGAGATCGGCCAGGCGGTAGTCCGTCATGCCCCGGAGGTAGGCGTACTGCGCCTGCTCCGGGAGCGAGAACGAGTCCGTGTCGTGCTCGAGCACGCGGAACAGCGCCAGCGCCTGCTCGAACCGGTTCGCCTCGTAGTGGCTGCGGGCCCGATCGAGATCCTGCGTGTAGGTAGCGCACCCCGTAGTGGTGAGGGCGAGAGAGGAGAGGAAGAGGACGCACGAGACCAGGCGGCGCATGCGCGGAGGGTATCTCCCGCGTCGCGGCGCGATCAAGCGGGAAGGCGGCGGTCCACGCGCCGCCGCCCGCCGCGCCGCCGCCCGCCGCGCCGCCGCGCCGCCGCCCGCCGCGCTGGCACCCGCCGCGCTGGCACCCGCCGCCGGTCCCGCCGCGTCGACGGCCCGGTCGCGGCCATTGCGCAGCGCTCCGGCGGGGCGGCCATTGCGCAGCGCCACCGGAACGGCCGCCGCAGCCGGCCAAGCGCGAGGCGGCGCGCCCCCCGGCGGGCCCGGAGGGCCGGCGTTGCCCCGCGCGGGCAGCGGGCGTAGCGTGCGCGGCGTTACAGAGAAGCGAGCGCGGCGCAGGCCGGGCCGCCCCGAAGCGGCGCGAAAGACCGGCTCAGGCTCCGCGGCGTGCGGCGCGCGGCGCGCGTCGAGAGAAGAAGGAATCCGAGATGGAGCGTGGACCAGCAGAGCCATTGAAGGACGGCGAGAGCGCGCGGCCGCCCCATGAAGAGACGCTGCCGCGGCAATTCGGCAAGTACACGCTGATGCGCAGGCTCGCCGCGGGTGGAATGGCGGAGCTGTTCCTCGCCCTGCACCGGCCCTTCGCCGGCTTCGAGAAGCTCGTCGTCATCAAGCGGATCCTCCCCTCGATGAACAGCGACAAGGGCTTCATCGAGATGCTCCTGCACGAGGCCAGGATCGCCGCCACGCTCTCCCACCCCAACATCGTCCAGATCTTCGACGTCGGACAGGTCGACGGGAAGTTCTTCATCGCGATGGAGCACGTCCACGGCGAGGACATCCGCTCGATCGTCCGGGCGATGAAGAAGAAGAACATCGCCGAGCTCCCCCTCGAGCACACGCTCTCCATCGTGACGGGCATGTGCGCCGGGCTCGCCTACGCCCACGAGAAGCGCGATCTCGACGGGGCGCTGCTCCAGATCGTACACCGGGACATCTCGCCCCAGAACATCGTCGTCACCTTCACCGGCGACGTGAAGATCGTGGATTTCGGCGTCGCCAAGAGCTCGGTTCAGGGCCTCGAGGAGACGCGGGACGGGCGGGTGAAGGGCAAGCTCCCGTACATGTCGCCCGAGCAGGCGTCCGGCGAGCAGGTCGACTGGAGGACCGATATCTTCGCCGCCGGCGTGATCCTGTTCGAGCTGACGACCGGCAAGCGGCTCTTCAAAGGGGCGAACGACCGCGAGACGCTGGAGCTCATCTGCGAGCAGGACTATCCGCTCCCGAGCGAGGTGTGCCCGGGGTACTCCCCTGCCCTGGAGCGGATCGTGACGAAGGCCCTCGCGAAGGAGCGAGAGGCGCGGTACCAGAGCGCCCGCGCGATGCAGAGCGACCTCGAGAGGGTGATCCGGGAAGAGCAGATCCCGGCCTCGCAGGTGAGCCTCACGCACTGGATGCAATCGCTGTTCGAGGAGAAGCTGAGCCAGCAGAGCGAGGCGCTCCTCGAATGGAAGCAGCTCGCCGACGGGGTCGCCGCGCAGCAGCGGGCGAGCTCGGTGGGAGACGGGACGCTCACGAACGGGACGGGCATGGCGAGGGGCAGCCTCGTCACCGAGGCGCCCGCCCGGCCTGGCCTGCGGAGGCGCTGGGTCGCCGGCGCGGCGGTCGTGGCCGCGGGGGCTGGCGCCCTGCTCGCCATGAAGCTCCAGCCAGGGCAGCCAGCGGCTCGCCAGGAGGAGATCGCCGCCGTCGCCATGGCGCCCGAGCAGCGCGAGCCGGCGGCGGAGGCGAAGGGCTCGCTCGAGATCTCGTCGCAGCCGGCGGGGTGCGCGATCTGGATCGACGGCGATCTCCGGCGGGAGACGACGCCGGCCAGGATCGAGAACCTGCCGCTCGATCGGGAGATCCGGGTGAAGATCACCCGGGAGGGGCTCGAGCCGTACAGCGAGACGGTGACGCTCGACGGGGAGAGGCCCTCGAGGAGCGTTTCCGCGGCGATGAAGGCGGGCTCCGTGACCGTCGTGCTCAAGGTCGAGCCCGAGCCGGTCGTGTGGCTCGACGGCAAGCCGTGGAGCGGCGATCCGGGCAGGCTCGACAACCTCTCCGCGGGCGAGGAGCACACGCTGGTCCTGGCCGCGACCGGGTACACGACGAGGGCGGTGACGTTCGTGGCGGAGCCGGGCGAGACGAGGATCATCCGGGAGAAGCTCCGGAAGAGCGAGAAGACCGAGAAGAGCGAGAAGATCGAGAAGAGCGACCGAGCGGCGCCCGGCGGCGGGTCGGCCAGGGTGCGCGCCCTGGCGAAGGGCGGGTCGTGCCGCGTCATCGTCAACGGGGAGACGGTCGGAGCGACGCCGGTCGAGGCGCCCGTGCGCCCGGGGACGGTCAGGGTCAGCTGCGTGCCGCAGCGCGGGCCTTCGCAGTCGCGGGCGATCAAGGTGGCCGCCGGGGAGACGGCGAGGGTGTCGTTCAAGCTCGATTGAGGGGCGAGGGTCGGAAGGGAACGTCGCAGCGGAGCGACGAGATCGAGCCGGCGTAGACGGAAGCAGCGGAGTCAACGGCGAGTCGCCGGCCAGCGTGAATATGGTACGGTCGAGCCATGATCACGCGGTTGGAGGTCGACGGCTTCAAGTCGCTGCGGGAGTTCGCGGTCGACCTGGAACCGCTGACGGTGTTCGTCGGGCCGAACGGGGCGGGCAAGTCGAACCTGCTGGAGGCGCTCGGCTTGCTCGGACGCCTGGCATCCATGTCGCTGGAGGAAGCGTTCAGGCTCGGACGGGGTCGGATTGCCGATCAGTTCAGCCGCGCGGGAGGAGAGGCGGGGAGGACCATCCGGTTCGCCGTCGAGGTGTCGCTGCGAGGGCCGTTCGAAGCGCTCGGAAACGGCGCGTCAGCGCTGCCCGACCGCTATCGCTACGAGCTTGTCATCGAGCGTCGAGCGCGCCCATCAGGGACCGAGGAGCTGGCAGTCGCCGACGAGCACCTGTGCGTGCTCTGCGACAGCAAGGACAGCAAAGATCCGGTCAGGCAGAAGACTATTTTTAGACAGGAAGAGCGAAATCCACGGGAGCGGCGTGTGTCGATCGCGCCGGACGTAGAGGGTCGAGCGGAGAACAGCTTCAGGTGCCCGCACACGCATTCCGCACTTGGCTCGCGGTTCGCGAACGCCGAGCGTTTTTACCTGCAGTTCGGCCTCGATGAAGAGACGCGCGCGCGCATGGCTAGACTGAGGGAGCTCATCGACACGCAGACTGATCATTCCCTGCTCAAACAAGTACCCCTACTCAAACAAGTACTCGACATTGAAGATCAAAGACTAGGAATTGACACGTCGAAGACGCGAGAGACGGGATGGAGCGCCGTCATCACCACGCTCGGCGACGCGCTCTCTCATTTCCGCCTCCTGCAGCTCGACGCCGCGCGCCTCCGTGAACCGAGCGAGCGCGTCGCGTCGGACGTGCTGGCGCCCGACGCCTCGAACCTGCCCACCATCCTGGCAGATCTACCCGGGCCGACTCTCGGCGAGATCCGCGCCGATCTCGTTTCACTCATCCCGGGGCTTGCCGGCTTCGATGTCGTGCCCGACGAGGACAGCTTGCGCGTCGAGTTCAAGCTCTCCGGCGGCGATCGCCTCCCCGCTCGCCTCGCCTCGGACGGCACGCTGCGCGCTCTGGCGTTGCTCACGGCGCTCCACGTCGAGCCCCGACCCTCCGTCATCGGCATCGAGGAGCCGGAGAACGGCATCTATCCGGGTCGCCTGCGTATGCTGCTCTCGCTTCTTCGAGAGCTCGCGGCCCCGAACCACGAAGCGTCGCCTGGTTCCGCTCCGCAAGCCACGCAGTTGCTCCTCACCAGCCACTCGCCGATCGTCCTTGCCGCGTTCCGGGATACGCCAGAGCATCTACGCTTCATGGATCTGGTGCGCCGCGACGGCCAGCTCGCGACGCGCGCGCGTGCCGTGGGTGAGCTGAAAGAGCCGGGCGATGGCGCGCGCATCGTGTCGCTGCGCGAGGTCGATGCGCTCCTCCACGCCGCGGCCGGTGAGGCCGCAGAATGACCAGGAGGCGTCTTTACCTTCGCGCCGGCCTCTACGCCGAAGGCCCGAGCGACCACGACTTCCTCTTACCTCTCCTCGATCGCTTGCTGCCGTCGCTCGCGGCGTCGCTCTTTCCCGGCACATGCGAGATTGCGGAGAGCCTCGGGATCGATGCGCCGCCTCCGGCGCAAGGAGATCGTGCCGAGCGCATCGAGGCCGCCATCGCCGATCGCTGGGAGGAATGCACGCTGTTCGTCATCCATGCCGACGGCGCAGGGGATCCGGCATCGGCGCGGCGGAGCTGTGTTGACCCAGGCGTCGAGACCGCCCGGCGCGCGTACCCGAACACCATCACCGTCCCGTGCGTTCCAGTGCGCGAAACCGAGGCCTGGATGCTGGTCGATGTCGAGGTCTTCCGGACCGTGCTCGGCAGCGGAGCGCAGCCGGCGCTTCCCGCCGAGCCAGAGCGCGAGGCCGATCCCAAGCTGACGCTGGGGCGGCTCTTGCGAGAAGGAGGAATGAAGCGGAAGCCCGAGCGCCTCTATCGCCTGTTCGGCGAAGAGGTCAGCCTGGAGGCGCTGCGAACGCTGCCGGCATTCCGGCGCTTCGAAGCGGAGCTGAGCGAGGCCATACAGAACGCCGCTCGCTCAGCGCACCAGGGTGACGGCGCGCCGAGCGACTGCCCTCTTCGTCGGTCTCGTTCGTGGCCTCACCCGGTGAGCCGCCTCCCGATGAGCCGCGCCGCCAGCGCGCGCAGCCAGTCCGCCCGCCGCGCGTCGGGCGACACGAGCCGCCCCGTGCGCGCGGCCTCCAGGAGCGCGGCCGTCTCGGGCGTCGGATCCGCGCACTCCTGGAGCACCCGGAAGATCGTCGCGTCCTCGTGCGTGACGCCCGCCTCCGCCACCCAGGCGTCCACCGACGCCGCGAACGCAGGATCCCCGGGGAACGGCTGCTCGACCGCGTTGCTGGGGCCGAGCCCGTTGATGCCGGCGATCACGAGGTCCTTGCGGTCCTTGTAGGTCAGGCCCGCGAGCTCCTCGGGCAGGAGCGGGCGGCCGATCCAGATGTCCTGCACGCCCATGCCGAGCGGGAACTCGAGCCGCCGCTCGAGCGGCTCCGGCGGCAGCGCGCCGGAGAAGCGCACCGGCACCACCGGGACGCCCACCGCCAGCGCCATGTCGATGAACGCGCCGCTCATCTTGCGGACCGGGGTGCGGCACTCGAGCGACCGCGTGCCCTCGACGTGCACCATCACGCCCTTGCCCGCCCCCTGCATCTCGGCCCCGAGCTCCATGATGATGCCCCCGAGCGACGCCTTGTCCTCGCGATCGAAGTACGTGATCACCTTCGGATCGCGCGCGCCGGGGTACGCGAAGCAGTGCGCGAGCAGCGTGCCGAGCCACGTCGTCCGGTGCTCGGCCTTGGCCAGCGTGACCGTGGAGACCCCCGTGAGGCCCGACACCGCGATGCCGAACAGCAGCGACTCCACGCCGACCTGGTGGTTGCCCAGGTAAAGCAGGCTCCGGCCCTTCACGGCGCCGAACGCCGCGGGATCGACGACGTGAACCCGGCGGATGAACCGCTCGATCAGGCCGAAATACAGGTCCTCCGCGGGCCAGCGGCCGAGGCCCATGGTCGCGCCCCAGTAGCGGCGGACCGGATCGAGGTCGATCACGGGCGCGCCGGCGTCGCGGACCACGACCTCGGAGCCCTCGCGCGCCACCGCGAAAGGCCAGCGCGTCAGCGGCTGCGCCGAGGAGACCCCGGCGAGGGACACGGTCGACGGGTGCGCGCCCGCGCGCCGCGCGACGTGATCCTTCACGGCCGCCGCCTCGACGAGATCGCCCGACGCGTCGTAGAGCTGCGCCACCGTGCCCGGCATCCAGTCCATCGTGCGCACGTCCGCGGGGCCGCAGCGCGCCTCGCCCGTCGCCGGGTCGACGCGCGAGACGGCGAGGTCGACCGGCGCGCGGTCGCGCAGGAACGCCCGGCGGATCCCGGGCGGCGCGCCCCCGATGGGCCCCTGCGGGAGCAGCACCTCGACCAGCCGGAGCTCCAGCCAGACGCGCTCTCCCGCCGCATCCACGGCCCCGGCGGCGCCGTCCGCCCCGGAGGCCCCGGCCTGCGCGATGGCCTGGACCCGGAACGAGACGAAGCGATCCTCGCGCCCCTCGTAACGCACCTCGACGCGCACCGGACCCTCGGGCGTCGGGCCGAACAGGCGGAGCGACGGGATGCGCGACGGGAACGCGATGTGCGCGGCAGGGCTCGCGGGATCCCACAGGAACAGCCGGTCGTGCGGGATCGTGTGGGTCAGCGCGTCGAGCATGCCCTGGTGCAGCGTCCCCGGAGGCACCGTGCCCCTCCGGGGATCGAGCGTCGCCGACGAGCCGCGCGCGCCGAGCCGCAGCGCGGTCAGGTACTGGAACGCCGGGCCGTGGAACAGCGTGCCGGCCGCGTAGGGGTCGTCCGCCTCCGGCGCGTCGAGCGGCGGCTCCGGCGCCGGGGCGGGCGGGTACGCGAAAGCCACGCGCACGCGGCCGGTACACACGGGCTCGAACCGCGACAGCGCCGGGTTCGATGCCTCGCGCCACGCGAGGAGCCGGACGTCGAGGACATCGCCCGCGCCGCTGGCCTCGGCCCGGATGCGCACCGGCCCAGGCACCGTCAGCCAGCGCTGCACCACCACGTCCTCCACGGCCACGACCACGCTGCCCGGACGCGCCCGCAAGGCGGCGCCGGCCAGCCGGTCGACCATGCTCATCCCCGGGAGCGCCGGGAGCGTCCAGGTGGGGCGATGGTCCGCCACCCACCCGCCCGGATCCAGCACCTCCTCGGCGTCGTTCGCCTGCGGCGACGGCAGCGCGGCCCGCCCCGCGGGCGCCTCGGCCTGCGGCGACGGCAGCGCGGCCCGCCCCGCGGGCTCCCCGGGCCGGGAGCTCCGGTTCACGGCGCCCGGGAGCGACGCGAGGTGGCGCGCGCTCCCGCGCACATCGAAGCCGACGTCGCGCCGCGGGCGCGGTGAGGGGCCGTCGACGATCCGCACCCCGAGCGTCGCGCCGTAGATGCGGAGGCCGTCGACCCACAGGTACGACTCGGCGATGACGTAGGGCCCGCGATCGTCGCGCCCTACCTCGAGGATGTCGGCCTCGACCGTCACCCGGCGGCTGCCCGGCAGCACCTGGCCCCGGTACCGCCAGGAGTGCTCGTGCCCCGTCATCACCGGCTCGAACCGCGGGTCGCGGAGGCCCGCGTGGAGGTCATGGTGCAGCATCCAGAACTGGATCGTCTGCAGCATCGCCTCGATGCCGAGCGAGCCGGGCTGCACCGGATCGCCGAGGAAGTGCGCCTTGAAGAACCACTCCGACGCGTGCACGTCCCGCTGCGCGCGGAGTCGGCCGAGCCCCTTCCGGCCGCCGGCCTGCCACAGGCCGTCGACCCGGTCGATCATCAGCAGCGACGCCCGCGCGAGCCCGAGCTTGCCGCCGCAGTAGCGCGCGGGGCGCTCGCGCAGGTCGACCTCGAAGTCGGAGGGCGCCTCGAGCGCGGCGAGCTCCTCGGGCTTCGGCGGGAGCCCGATCTGCGTCGCGAGCGCGGCCTTCGGGAAGAAGCCGAACACCGTCTCGAGGTCGTACACCCGGGCGCCAGCGAGGCTGCACTCGACCCGGAACGACAGGATGATCATGCCGCTCGAGCGCGAGATGCTCGTCAGCTGCGACGTCGTGCGCAGCGCGCCGCCTGTCGGGGCCGGCAGGACCTCGGCGCGCAGCGTGCCCTTGCCGTCGAGGTTGCGGAAGTAGAGCGCGGACTCGCTCGAGAGCGCGCAGCCGACGTAGCTCGCGAGCCAGCCGCACGTCTGGAGCGCTGCCTCGAGCACCACCGCGAACGGCATCGTGAGGCTCGCGTTCTCGTCGAAGTACCAGGCGTCCTCCGGGACGTCGTACTCGACCTCGACCTTCGCGCCGGCCTTCATCGCCGCCATGGGGCTCGAGACCGAGAGGACCCGGCTCATGAAGTGGTACGGCGGCCCCGGGAGCCGGGCGACGTGCTGGCCCTCGTCGAACCTGCGGTACAGCGGGCCGAACGCGTCCGACGGCCGGCCCCACGCGCACGAGAGCAGGCTCCGGTAGTCGAACGGGAAGCCGCCGGCGCGCGAGGCGTCAGGAGCGCCGCCGTCCGGCGGCGACACGCCCAGCTCGGACCAGGGGACGCGCGCGACCGACTTCGGCTCGACATGGCCGTCGAGCAGCTCGGGGGAGCTCGTCAGCGGCCAGTCCGGAGACAGGCGCAGGCCCACGCGGCGGGCGTGGAACGCCTTGAGGCCGTCGACCGTGCAAAGGAAGTCGGCGTACACCGTCGGGCGCGGGCCGTCGTGCACCTCCTCGACGAACACCTCGTACGTGAGCAGCCGGCTCGACGGCACCACCTGGCCGCGGCAGCGGAGCAGGTAAGGGACCTCGGGCACGGGCTCGAAGCGGAAGCCGTCCCCGTCCACCGTGAAGCCCATCGCCGCCATGGTGAACGCGAGCGCCTGCAGGCAGCCCTCGAACATGAGCGTCCCCGGCATGCAGGGGTCGTCCTTGAAGTGGCCCTCGAAGAACCAGCCGTCCTTCGTGATCGGCAGCGTGGCCCGGAGGTAGCCGCGCTTCCACGGGCCCCCCGCCGGGTCGAACACGTCGACGCGGTCGAAGAACAGCATCGGCGGCGCGCTGATCCGCGGCGTCCTGACGTGGGTGCGCAGGCGCTCGAAGCCGGGGCCGAACGCCGCCGCGCCGTCGCCGCCCGCGAACGCGAGGATGTCGGCGCGATCGAACGCGGACTTCTGGCACGCGATCCGCGGCGGATCGAGGCGGGCCGTCGTGGCGTGCTCGGCGGTCTCCGCGTCCCAGAGGACGCCGCCGGAGCTCGCGAGCTCCTCGTCGGTGAAGAAGCCGGCCTGGCCCTTGCGCGTCTTCAGCCGGAGCTCGCCGTCGATCCGGCAGTCGTAGTGGAAGAAGAAAAGGCGGACGTCGCCGTGCTTCGCGTGCCCGTCGACGTGGATGTCGTAGACGAGCGTGTCGCCCGGGCGCGGCAGGCCGCCGTAGAAGGTGAGCTCGCAGCCGAGCAGCCGGTAGACGCGCTCGCCCCGGTTCTCGAAGTCCGCGCCGAGCCAGCTGATGAGCAGGAGGTCGGCCTGGCCGCTCTCGATCATGATGCCGGCCGGCATCGCGCCGTCGTGCAGGTACCAGGAGCCCCAGCGCACGTCGGTCTCGGTCCACATCGTGCCGAGCTTCATCGAGCCGGGCTCGGCGTCGATCCCGGTGACCCGATCGGCGAGCAGCAGCGGCGGCATGGGCATGCGCACCTGGCGGCGGTAGCCGTCCTGCTGGGCGAAGAGCGGGCCGAACACGTCGGAGATCCGGCCCGAGGCGAGCACCTCGAGCTGCTCGCGGCTGAACCGGGGGCCCCTGGGCGCGAGGGCAGCCGAGGCGGGGAGCTCGGGCTTCGTGGCAGGGCGCGGCGGGGGCTGCGGCGCGGCGGCGGGGCGCGGCGGCTCGGCAGCGCGCGGCGGCGCCTCGACGCGGGCGAGGCGCGGCGGCTCGACGGCGCGCGGCGCGGGCTGCGGCGACGTGGCGGGCCGCGCCGGCTCGACAGCGCGCGGCGCCTCGGCGCGGAGCGGCGCGACCCGAGAGACCTGCGCCGCGGGGGCCGACTGCACCGCCGCGACAGCGCCCGAGGACGCCTGGACGAGGGTGTCCAGCGCGCGCTGCCGCACCTGCAGGAAGCGGCGGTGGACCTGGGCCTGCTGCGCCACCCAGTCGCTGTGAATCTGCGCGAGCTGGACGGTGAACGCCGCCGCGCCGGCGATCACGTCGTCAGGAATGCCCGCGGCAGGCGACGCGACGACCGCCGGCGCGGCCCACGACACCTCGTCGACGACGCCCGCGACGACCGCCGGCGCAGCCCACGGCGGCTCGTCGACGACGCCCGCGACGACCGCCGGCGCAGCCCACGGCGGCTCGTCCACGACCAGCGAAGGAGCGTCGGCGGCAGAGAAGCCCGTGGGACCGGGGTAGAGCGGCGGCGAGTCGTCGAGGGCGGACGGCAGAGGCGGCGCAGGTTCCATGGAGTCTCCGGGAGATGAGCTGGAGGCCGCGCCGGGCACGACGATCGCCGGCGGGTGGGCGGGAAACGTGAGCTTCGGCCCGGCCAGAGGCCGCGGCGGCGGGAGGGGCGCGGCCGGACCGCCGGCCCCGATGCGGACCGACAGCGAGCCCCCGCCGAGGCCAGCGCAGCGGACCTCGGCGACGCGGACCTCGTCGGACCACGGCGTCCCGTCGAGCTTCCGAGCATGACGGCACGCGAGCACCGCGGCGGCGACGTGCAGCAGGCCGGAGGCGGCATGCGCGTGGCCGAACCGCGGCGCGAGGTCCGTGGCCGACAGCACGAGGCCCGGGTCGGCCGGCTCGTCCACGACCACGGCGAGCACCGGGTGCCGCTGGCGGACGGCATCGTCGAGGCGCTCGAGCACGAGCACGACCGCCGCGTCGCCCGGGGGCAGGCGGACGCCGAGCGCCTCGAGCGCGGCCACGTGGGCGGGCTCGCACGAGAGGTCCACCGCGCCGACGATCGCCGCGTCCACGGCGCCCGCGCGCAGGGCGCTCCCCGCGACGCGCAGCGCCCACGGCCCGGAGAGCTCCTCGGCCGCGACAGTGAACGACGGTCCGCCGACGTCGAGCTGGCTGTTCAGCCGGTTCGCCGGGATGTTCGGCATGTTCCCGACGACGCCCGCCGCCTGGAGCGCGGGGATCACCGCGTCCTGCAGCGCGCCGACGTCGACGGACGGCCCGAGCCGCGCCGGCGCCGTCTCGGCGAGCCGCCAGCGCGCCATGTACCGGCACACCTCGGTGTCGGCGCCCATGCCGATGAGCACCGCGGTGCGATCGCGCGGCAGCGCGAGGCCCTCCGTGGCCTCGATCGCCGCCTCGAGCAGCAGCGTCTGCTGGGCGAGCGCCTGCTGCAGGTCGCGCGGCGGGAACCGGAGCTGATCCGCAGGCAGCGCCACGGTGGCGCGGCGGGGATCCGCGCCGCCGCCCGAGAGGAGCGCCTCCGCGAACGCGGGGACGCCGCCGAGCTCGCCGACGCACAGCCCCATCGCCACCACGGCGAGGTGGCCGGCCGGGGCGGGCTCCGCGGCAGCGGCGTCCGACGCGCCGGGGCGTGGCGCGGCCACGGCGGCGGCGCGGGCCGACCGCGCGGCGGGCTCGTACGCCTCGACGAGCAGGTGCGCGTTGTTCCCGCCGAACCCGAACGCCGACAGGCCCGCGAGCCGCCGCCCCTCCCAGGGCTCGGCCCGCTGCAGCACCCGGAACGGGCTCGCGGCCACCGCGTCGCTCAGCGGATCGGCGTGCAGCGTCGGCGGGCGGACCCCCGCCGCCATGGCGCCGAGCAGCTTGAGGAGCCCGGCCGCGCCGGCCGTCGTGACGAGGTGGCCGAGGTTCGACTTGAGCGACCCGAGCGGGACCTCGCGGCGGCCGAAGACCTCGGTGAGCGTCGCGATCTCGGTCGCGTCGCCGAGGGGGGTGCCCGTCGCGTGGCACTCGAGCAGCGAGACCTCGCGGGGATCGAGGCCGGCCATGGCGTACGCGGACCGCATCGCGCGCAGCTGCCCCTCGACCGCCGGCGCGAGCAGGCCGCGGCCGCGGCCGTCGTTCGACAGGCCGACGCCGCGGATCACGCCGAGGATGGGCCTGCCCGCGGCCTCGGCGTCGGAGAGGCGCTCGAGGACCACGAACGCCGCGCCCTCCGCCGGGACCAGGCCGTCGGCCTCCGACGAGAACGGGCGGCTGCGCCCGGTGCGGCTCATGGCCGACAGCGCGCAGAACCCGATGTGGATGAAGAGATCGTCCGACCGGCACACGGCGCCGGCGAGCATCCGGTCGACCTCGCGGCGCTGCAGGCGCTCGCAGGCGAGCGCGATCGCGTAGAGCGACGACGCGCACGCGGCGTCGAGCGCGAACGCCCCGGCCCCGAGGCCGAGCACGTCGGCGAGCAGGTGGGCGGGCAGCCCCGACATGAACCGGTTGCGCGGATCGGGCCGCGGGACGCCGGCGAGATCGCCGAGCCACGTCGACTCGACCCACGCCGACATCGCCGACGAGGGGAACGAGAGGTTCCCGAGCACCGCGCCCGCGCGGTCGGACCGGCCCTCGTGGCCGGCCTCGCGCAGCGCCTCGCGGCCCGCGTAGAGCACCCACTGGAAGAGGGGGTCGAGCGCGAGCAGGGCCTCGGGCGGACCGGCGCGCCGCGGGAACGGGTCCCCGGCGAGCGCGCGGCGGAAGCGCTCGTCGAACCCGGTGACGTAGCCGCCGCGGTCGCTCCACGCGCGATCCTTCACGTCGCGCAGGTCGCGCAGGTCGCGCGGGCCGCGCGGCTCGGGGGCGAGCGCGCGATCGCGCGAGAGCCGCCAGCGGCCGTCAGGGGCGGCGGACAGGAGATCCCTGCCCGCGAGCACGTTGTCCCAGAGGTCCGCGGGGTGGAGCGCGCCCGGCAGGACGCACCCGCGGCCGACGATGGCGATGGGCTCGAACACGGCTCCCTCGATCACGCCTGGCCGCGCGCCGCGTCGGGGCGGAGGACGTACTGCACGTCGCGCAGCTCGGCGACGAGCGTGCCCTCGTCGTCGACGAACGCGATGTCCGCCTTCGTGCGGTCGCGGCCCATGATCTGCCCGCGCACGACCGCGCGCAGCGGGCCGTCGGACGGGCCCTCGGCGAAGGTGTGCAGCGCGCCCACGGACATCGGGAGCGCCGCGCCGCCGAGCACGTGCTGCGTCCACAGCGTCGCGAGCTGCAGCCCGCCGTCGAGCGCCGCCGGGTCGGTCTTCCACGGCTGGGTCACCCAGCCTGCCTCGCGCAGGCCGACGACCGTCCCCGCGATCCCCTCGCGGCTCACGCCGTCGAGCTGGCGGATTACCTGGAAGTCGCGCCCGTGGAAGAGCGTGTGGCCGTCGTACAGGTCGTCGCCGCCGCTCCACGGGCCGAGCGACGGCGCGGTGGGGCCGCGCGGCGCCACGCGCTCGGCGAGCGGCTTCATCTCGATGGTCGCCGCGTAGTGCAGCGCCCCCTGGGGCCCGCGCAGCTCGGCCGCGAGCACCGCGCCGTGGCCGTTGCTCACCTCGCGGCAGTCGACGCGGAACACCTCGCCGCCCGACTCGTACGCCGCGAGCTTGATCCCGCGCAGGACCCTCACGTCGCGGAACTGGGTCACCACGAGATCCGGCCGGCACGCGCGCGCGGCGCGGGCGAACCACTCGAGCGCGATCACCACCGGCACGACGGGGACGCCGTTGATGGCGTGATCGCCGAGGTAGGGGTGCGTCGCGCGGTCCGCGCGGACGGCCAGCGCGACGCGCCGGCCGTGGTCGGCGGCGTCGGGCGCCGCGAGGGTCTTCGGCTCCGCGCCGAGCACGACCTCGACCGCGCCGGGAGAGGCGGCGCCCGGCGCGCCCGCGCCGCTGTCGGCCGGGCCGTCGCACAGCTCGTCGATCAGCATCCTCGCCCCCGCCGCGAGCGGGATGAGCGGGACGCCGAGCTGCGCGAAGTGCGCCTCGAGCGCCGCGTTCACCATGCCACCCTGCCAGGGGCCCCAGCCGAGCGACTTCACCCGGCAGCCGGGGCGGCGGGCGGCCTCCGCGGCGGCGACCTTGTTCAGGACCTCGTTCGCCATCGCGTAGTCGCACTGCCCCTTGTTGCCGCTGCGCGCGGCGATCGAGCTGAAGAGGACGATCGCCTTGAGCGGGTCGCTCGCCGTCGCGCCGAGCAGGGCCCGGAGTCCGTCGACCTTCGTGTTGAACACGCGGTCGAGCTGCTCGACCGTCTTCTCGGCGATGAGCTTGTCGGCGAGCACGCCCGCGCCGTGGACCACCGCGGTGATGGGGCCGAGGGCGCTCCGCACGCCGTCGAGCGCCGCGGCCACCGCGCGCGCGTCGTTCACGTCGGCCGAGACGTACAGCGCGTCGCCGCCGGCCGCGCGGATCGCGTCGAGCGTCGCGCGGACCTCGCGGTTCGCGAGGACCTTCGCGACCTGCCGGCCGATGTCCGCCGGGGTCGCCTTCTGCCCCGCGGCGGCCGCCGCCTTGATCAGCGCCGCCTTGAGCGCGGCCTCGCCGTCGGCCCCGCGGCACGCGGCCGGATCGTCCTCGAGCGCGGTGCGGCCGAGCAGCGCGAACCGAGCGCGGCTGGCCCTGGCGAGCGCGATCAGCGTCGCCGCGGTGACGCCGCGGGCGCCGCCGCTCGCGACGACGACGTCGGAGGGCCCGAGGGGGAGCGGCCCGGGCTGCGGGTCCTGTCGGACGCTGAGCAGCGTGGTGCGCTGGCCGTCGGCGCGCAGGCCGATCTCGCGCTCGACGCCGCCGGAGAGGAGCTCCGTCGCGATCGCCTCGGCGATCTCGCCGGCGGTCCTGCCGCCGCGCTCGACGTCGATCGCGCGGCAGGACGCCTCGGCCCACTCCAGCGCCGCGGTCTTGGCGAGGCCCGGCAGCCCGCCCGCCCAGGCGCGGTCCGAGCCGGCGAGGCCGAAGTCGCCGCCGGTGTCCTGGACCGTGACGAACAGGGCCGGCTTCGCCGCGATCGCCTGGGCGGCGAGGAACGCCTCGCGGTGGACGGCGAGCGCCTCGTCGACCGTGGCGAAGTCGCGCAGGCCGCCGAGGAACACGGCGCCGCGGGCGCCGCGGGGCACGGCGGGCGCATATTCGGCCGCGATCCCGCGCGCCTCGAGGGCCGCGGCGAGCGCGGGGCCGATCGCGTCGTGGCCGGTCACCACCACGGTGCCGGCGTCGAAGAGGCCTGGCATCGCGAGGCCAGCGGCGGGCGCCGGGACCTCGGCGAGCGTCCACCGGCCGAGGCCCGCGGAGGCCGCTTCCTCGGCTTCCTCGGCAGGTTTCGCCGGGGTGGCGCTCCCGGCCGGACCGAGGTTCGCGCGGAGGTGGTCGACGACCTGGCCGAGCGTGCGCAGCTGCGCCAGCGCGGAGGCGTCCACCTCCGACAGCCCGGGCGTGCGGTCCCGGACCGCCGACAGGATCTCCACCCGCTTGATGCTGTCGATCCCGAGATCGCTCTCCAGCTCCATCTGCAGCCCGAGCATCTCGGCCGGGTACCCCGTCGTCTCCGCCACCACCGCCATCACCACCCGCTCGACCTCCGCGGACGCGACCGGCGCCGCGGCGGGAGCCACGGAGGCAGCGGCCGGCGCGGCGGCGGGCGAGGTGGCAGCGGCAGCTGCAGTGGGCGACGCGACAGCGCTTGCGGCCGGCGCTCCGGCGGGCAGCGAGGCGCGGAGGTGGTCGACGACCTGGCCGAGCGTGCGCAGCTGCGCCAGCGCGGAGGCGTCCACCTCCGACAGCCCAGGCGTGCGGTCCCGGACCGCCGACAGGATCTCCACCCGCTTGATGCTGTCGATCCCGAGATCGCTCTCCAGCTCCATCTGCAGCCCGAGCATCTCGGCCGGGTATCCCGTCGTCTCCGCCACCACCGCCATCACCACCCGCTCGACCTCCGCGGACGCGACCGGCGCCGCGGCGGGAGCCACGGATGCAGCGGCCGGCGCGGCGGCGGGCAGCGAGGCGCGGAGGTGGTCGACGACCTGGCCGAGCGTGCGCAGCTGCGCCAGCGCCGAGGCGTCCACCTCCGACAGCCCGGGCGTGCGGTCCCGGACCGCCGACAGGATCTCCACCCGCTTGATGCTGTCGATCCCGAGATCGCTCTCCAGCTCCATCTGCAGCCCGAGCATCTCGGCCGGGTACCCCGTCGTCTCCGCCACGACCGACATCACCACCCGCTCGACCTCCGCGGACGCGGCCGGCGCCGCGGCGGAAGCCACAGAGGCAGCGGCGGCGGGCGCGGCGATGGGCGCCGTCACGCCGACGGGAGCGGCGGCAGCCGGCCTGGCGGCGGCTGCGGGCGCTCCGGCGGGCAGCGAGGCGCGGAGGTGATCGACGACCTGACCGAGCGTGCGCAGCTGCGCCAGCGCCGAGGCGTCCACCTCCGACAGCCCGGGCGTGCGGTCCCGGACCGAGGACAGGATCTCCACCCGCTTGATGCTGTCGATCCCGAGATCGCTCTCCAGCTCCATCTGCAATCCGAGCATTGAGACGGGGTATCCCGTCTTGTCCGCGACCACATCGAGGACCATCCGCTCGAGATCGACCCCTGGCGCGGCGGCAGCCGCCGCCTGCGTCACCGCGGCGGGCGGCGCGACCGCTGCCTTCGCTGCCACGGCGGGCGCCGCAGCAACCCGCACCGGCGCCGCCGCGGCGGGCGCAGGCGATGCCGCGGCGGGCGCGGGCGCCACCACGGCGGGCGCAGGCGCAACGACCGCTGCTCTCGCCGCTGCCTCAGGCGCAACGACCGTTGCCTTTGCTGTCACGGCAGGCGCTGCAGGCGCCGCCGCGTGCACCGGAGCGAGGAGCACGGGCGCAGGCCGTACCTCGGGCGCCGTTGCGGCGGCGACCGTGTACGGAGCACCGGTCGCGAGCGCCGCCAGCCCTGCGAAGGAAGCCTCGGCCGCCTGCAGGAAGGCGATGTGGCTCTCGGCCATCGTGCGTTGGTAGACGCCGTGGGCTTCCGCCGTGGCGCGCTGCGCCTCCTGGTAGGCGGCCAGCCACGACGCGCTCGCCGCCGGCGCCCGCGCGCTCACCGCCGGCTGCGACGCGCTCACTGCCGGCGGTGGCGCGCTCACTGTCAGCTGCGACGCGCTCACTGTCAGCTGCGACGCGCTCACTGTCGGCTGCGACGCGCTCACTGTCGGCCGCGTCGCGCTCACCACCGGCGCAGCTGCGCTCACCACCGGCCGCGCCGCGCTCACCACCGGCCGCGCCGCGCTCACCACCGGCCGCGCCGCGCTCACCACCGGCCGCGCCGCGCTCACCACCGGCGCCGCCGCGCTCACCACCGGCCGCGCCGCGCCCCCCACCGCCGCGCCCGCCGCCCTCGCCGCCTCCGGCGCCGGCTTCTGCGCCGGCCGCGCCGCGCTCGCCTTCGGCAGCTCCTTCGCGCCGCCCTGCGGCGGGTACGGCTTGCCGTAGTTGCTGCCGTTGATCGGCAGCGCCAGCTTCGGCTTCGGCAGCGCCCGCGGATCCACGGGCGCCGCGAAGCCGTCCCACAGGACACGCGCGTCCAGCGGGACCCCGGCCACCGCGAGCCGCGCCACCGCCTCGAACAGGCTCGTCACCCCGTGCTTGCCCTTCCGGTCGAGCGCCACGGCGCGGTGCGGCCGGCCGCTCAGGATGTCGCCGACCAGGTTCGTCAGCACCGACCCCGGCCCTACCTCGACGAACGTGCGCACCCCGGCCGCGTACATCCGCTCGATCTGCTCGACGAACCGCACCGGCTCGGCCAGCTGCCGCGCCAGCCGGTCGCGCGCCGCGTCCCCGCCGCCCGGGTACGGCTCGACCTCCGCGTTGCTGTACACCGGCGCGCCCGGCGCCTCCACCGCGATGCCCCCCAGGAACTCGCGGAACGGCGCGCTCGCCTCCGACACGAGCGGCGAGTGGAACGCCGCGGCGACATCGAGCCGCCTCGCCTGGATCCCGAGGCCCCGGAGCCGCTCCTCCGCCGCCTCGATCGCCGCGACGGAGCCGGACAGCACCACCTGCTTCGGGCCGTTGTGGTTCGCGACCACCACGTCGCCGAGCCCGAGCGCCCGCACCTCGTCGATCGACCGCGGGACCGCGATCATCGCCCCCCGCTCGGACGACGCCTCTCCCATCAGCTCGCCGCGCCGCCGCGCGACGCGCAGGAGATCCGCCGCCGACAGCGCGCCGGCCGCGTGGAGCGCCGTGATCTCGCCGAAGCTGTGGCCCGCGAACGCGTCCGCCCGCACCCCGAGCGCCCCGAGCAGCGCGAGGTGCGAAAGGCTCGTCGCGCCGATCGCGGGCTGCGCCCACCGCGTCTCGCGGAGCCGCGCTTCCTGCGCCCTGCGGTCCTCGTCCGAGAACACCGGCCGCGGGAACACCACCTCCTGGAGCGGCGCGTCCCCGATCGCCACGCCCGCCGCCGCGTCCCACGCGGCGCGCGCCGCGTCGAACGTCATCAGCGCGTCGGCGCCCATGGCCACGTACTGGCTCCCCTGCCCCGGGAACAGGAACGCCACCTGCCCCGGCGCCTCGCCGCTCGCGCAGTGCACGAGCGGCGCGGCGAGCGCCTGCTCGGGCTTCGCCCCGAGGTGCGCCGCGACCTGCTCGAGCTTCCTCGCGAGATCCGCCTCGTCCGTCGCGCAGAGCCCGAGCCGCGCGGGCCGCGACGCGTCGAACGAGAGCACCGACTCCCGCGCCAGGAAGCGCAGGATCTCGGGCGTCTCCGCCGCCTTCGCCAGCGCCCGGGCGCGGTCGGCGAGCGCCGCCGGGGTGTCCGCCGACAGGAGCACGAGCTCCGCGGGCAGCGCCCGCACCCGCCACGCCCGCGGCGCCGGGCCCGTGTACTCCTCCAGCGCCACGTGGAAGTTCGAGCCGCCGAACCCGAACGAGCTCACCGACGCCCGCCGCGGGTGATCCGACGCGCGGATCCACGGCCGCGCCTCGGTGTTCAGATAGAAAGGAGTCTTTTCGATCTCGAGCTTGGGGTTCGGCTTGTCGACCTTGATGGTCGGCGGGAGCACCTTGTGGTGCAGGGCCATGACCGCCTTGAACAGGCCCGCCGCGCCCGCCGCCGCCTTGGTGTGGCCGATCTGCGACTTCACGCTGCCGAGCGCGCACCACTGCCGATCGGCGCGCCCCGACTCGTCGAACATGGCGCGCAGCCCCTCGAACTCGGCCGCGTCGCCGGCCTTGGTCCCGGTGCCGTGGGCCTCCATCAGCTCCACGGTGTCGGGGCCGTACCCCGCGGCGGCGTAGGTCCGGCGCAGCGCCTTCGCCTGCCCTTCCGGCACCGGCGCATAGACGCTCTTGCTCCGGCCGTCCGAGGACGAGCCGATCCCGCGGATCACCGCGTACACCCGATCCCCGTCGCGCTCGGCGTCGTCGAGCCGCTTGAGCGCGACCATCCCGATGCCCTCGCCGAGCAGCGTCCCGTCGGCCTTGTCGGAGAACGGGCGGCAGTCGCCCGACCTCGACAGGGCCGGCGTCTTGCTGAAGCACATGTACATGAAGGCGTCGTTCATCGTGTCGCAGCCGCCCGCGATCACGAGGTCGGACTGTCCGAGCGCGAGCTCGTTGATCGCCATCGACATCGCCGACAGCGACGAAGCGCACGCCGCGTCGGTCACGCAGTTCGTCCCGCCGAGGTCGAGCCGGTTCGCGATGCGCCCGGCCACCACGTTGCCGAGCAGCCCCGGGAAGCTCGACTCCTGCCATGGCACGTACTTCCCCGAGATCGCGTCACAGGCGCGCTTCACCTCTTCCTCGGGGTACCCGAGCTCCCGCAGCGCCCTCGACCAGACCGGCCGCTGGATCCGGCTCACCATCGAGGCGAGGAGCTCCTGCGCCGAGGTGACGCCGAGGATCACGCTCATCCGCTCGCGATCCATCGACTCGAACTGCCCCTGCGCCGCGTCCTCCAGCACCCGCTTCGCCACGATCAGCGAGAGCAGCTGCGTCGTGTCCGTGGCCGGCACGATCGAGGGCGGCACGCCCCACTCCAGCGGATCGAAAGGCACGTTCTTCAGGAAGGCGCCGCGCTTCGCGTAGGTCTTGTCGGGGGCGGACGGGTCGGGATCGTAGTAGTCCTCGATCAGCCAGTGCGTCTCCGGGACGTCCGTGATCAGGTCAGTTCCGGCCAGGATGTCGCGCCAGAAGCCGTGAGCGTCGAGCGAGCCGGGGAAGATGGCGCTCACGCCGACGACAGCGATGGACGGAATAGGCGAGGACGAGCGGTGCATGAAGAACCTCAGGAGATGATCTGGCGCTCAGGCGAGCGGGCGGGGAGTGAAGCAGAAGGCGGCGCTCGGCACGGGGACGCCGTACGTCCGGAGCTGCTGTGCGCGCGTGACGACGGCCGCGCCCTCGAGCAGGTTGCGCGCGACCTGGACCGCGGTGCGGCTCTGCGGGTCCTCGAGGAACGACCCCTTGACCCAGCGGTTGAAGGCGCCCATGGCCGGACCACACCAGATCTGGTAATCGGCGCGGCGCTTCGGGTCTCCGGCGATCGCCCACTTGCTGGACATGCCGAGATACCACCGGAAGATGAGCGCCATCTTGTGCTTCGGGTCGCGCGCGGCGCGCTCGAGCTCGGCCGGGTCGCGCTCGGCGAAGAACCGCTCGCAGCCCGACCACACCTCGTCGCACGACATCTGGAACATCTCCCGCTCGACGCGCGCGCGCACGTCCGCGGGCAGCGACTCGATGGCGTCGTGGGCGACGTAGAGGTCGTAGAGCCGCTGCGCGCGGACCCCGAACATCGTGCCGCGCTTGAGCACCTGGACCTGCACGCCGAGCTCGAACATGTCGGCTGCCGGCGTCATGACCACATCCGGGAGGTCGGCCTGGGCGAGCATCTTCTTGCCCTCGTCGGACAGGCCCGACTCGATGCATGACTGGTTGACCGAGCCCGTGAGCACGTACGCGGCCCCGAGCGCGAACGCGGCCGCCACGGTGGACGGCGTGGACAGGCCGCCGGCGGCGCCGACGCGGATCGGGCGGCGGTAGCCGTGCTTCGCCGCGAGCTCGTCGCGGACGCCGAGGATCACCGGGAACAGCGCGATGAGCGGCTGGTTGTCGGTGTGACCTCCGGAGTCCGCCTCGACGGTGATGTCCTCGGCGACGGGGAGGCTCCGCGCGAGCTCCGCCTCATCGCGTGTGAGCCACCCGTTGCGCACGCACGTGTCGAGGATCTCGGCGGGCGCCGGCGAAAGGAACCGCGCGGCGACCTCCGGCCGGGAGATCTTCGCGAACAGGTGGTTCTGTCGATCGACGCGGCCGTCGGGCAGGCGCCTGATGCCGCTGTAGGCGTACCGCACGACCATCGGGTTCAGGCCCATGTAGGCGGCGGCCTCGGCCCGGCGGACACCCTTTCTCAGGTAGAGCTCCACCGTGTCGCTCTCGAGCCGGGGCTGGTTCGGAGCGTGGATGAGGTTGCAGCCCCAGGTGGGGCCGTCCGTGCCGAGCGCGGCGATGATCTCGTCGACCGCCTGCTCGATCCGGTGGAGCCCGAGGCCGGCGGCGCCGAAGAACCCCAGCATCCCGGCCTTCGCCATGGCGATCGTGAGCCGCGTCGTGTGGATACCGTTCGCCATGGCGCCGGCCACGTAGGGGAAGCGCAGGCCGTGGACCTCGAGGAACGAGCGGTCGCCGAGCCACTCCGGGTACAGCGCGGGCAGCGTGCCGAGGAGCGGGAACGTGGGGACCCCGTTCACCTCATCTTCGCGGATGACCGCGCCGCCGCGCGAGACGCCGACGCGCCCCTCCGGCGTCTCGCGCACCACGTGCACCGGCTCGCGCACGCAGGAGACGGCCTCGTGCAAGTCCGTCGGGGTGAACGCGGGGAGCCACGGCCCGCTGCGCCAGATGCCGATCGGCTGAAGGCCGGCGCTGCGGAGGACGTGCGGATTCTCTATCATGCTGAGCTGCCTCCCAATGACAAGCTGGCGCTCTATAACACCCGTGGTGAACGCCCCGCGGTAATGGTTCGGTCACGGCGCCACGAGCGCGGCCCGGGCGCGTTCGACCCCAGGATCAGGCCATGAGAGCGATCTTTCCCGGGCGCGCGCGGTCACGCGCCGTCGTGACGCGCTGCGCCTCTGTTTCAGAGTTGCAACGCGCGCCGTGAGCCGGCGCGTGCGATGACGCTTCATTTTTCCGAGACCAACGGATCCGTGGACAGGAGGCTTCAGAGCCGATTGCCGGGAGCCGGGCAGCGTAGAAGCGCCTCGGTCGACGATGAAAGACGATGGATCCATCAGGACGCCAGGAGAGAGAGCCCTATCTCGGCATCTCTTCTACTGTCTTGTTCCTGGGTGTCTGACGGTCCGTATACGCTCGCCCGGAGGCTCGCCCATGCACCATCATGGAGAAGATTTTGAACCACAGAGGCGCAGAGGACACAGAGGAGAGATGGAGATAGAGAGTCTTTATTCTCTCCTCTGTGCCCTCTGTGCCTCTGTGGTTCCTTCTCTCATAAAACCATGGACGAGCCGGGCGACGAGGCGCTAGAGGGAATAACCGCCGTCGCTGACGACGAGCGCGCCCGTCATGGTGGCCGACGCGTCCGAGAGCAGGAAGGCGATGATCCCGGCGATCTCGTCGGCGGTCGCGTAGCGGCCGAGGGGCGTGGCCATCGCGGCCATCTGGTCGAACGCGGCGCGCTCGCTGCCGGCCGACGCCACGAGCGACCGGAAGAAGGGCGTCTGCGTCCAGATCGGCGTCTCGACGCCGCCGGGCAAGACGCCGTTCACGCGAATCCCGTCGGGCGCGCCCTCCTTCGCCGCGACGCGGACCAGCTGCGCCGCGCCCGCCTTGGAGGCCCCGTACGCGGCCACGCCCGGCTCGGCCTTGACGGCCGCGGCCGACGAGACGACGACCGCCGTCCCGCCGCGGCCCGTCTTCCTGAGGAGACGAAGGCCCGTCCGGAGCGTCAGAAAGACGCCATCGAGGTTCACGGAGAGGACGCGCCGCCAGTCGTCGAACGACGTCTCCGTGATCGGCGCGCCATGGGCCACGCCGGCGTTCGCGACGACATGGTCGAGCTTCCCGAAGCGGCGCTCGACGGCCCCCTCGAGCTCGGCCCACGGGGCCTCGCTGCCCACGTCGCCGTCGCGCAGCAAGAGCTCCGGCCCGCGGAGCTCCTCGGCCAGGGCGTCGAGCGCGTCGCGGCTCCGGTCGATCAGGACCAGGCCGCCCACGCTCTGCGACAGCTTTCGTGCGGTCGCCGCGCCGATGCCCGACGCCGCCCCGGTGACGAGCGCGACGCGATCCGACGTTTGCAGGGCCGACATGTTCCGGGCGCCTACCACGGCAGGGCCATCGCGTGAACGCGCAGCCCCCCGCGACAGGATCTCGCGGCCGCCTGGACCACCTGCCCACGGCGCCCGCCGCGCCCGCGCAGGGCGGCGCTGCCGGAGCTCCGATCCCACGTCGGTCGATCGGCGCGCGCGAGTCGACGGTCGCGCCGCGCGGTGGTGAGATTGTGTCCACTGCCGCACCGGCCTGCTCGCGCGCTGACGATGCTGCCGCGCGTGCTCGGCAGCGTCGCTCCCGGGCTGCGAAGGTGTTTGAGGTCGCGCGCGCTCGTCCTATGCTTGACCGGTAATCGGATGACTCGACGCCTCTACCGGCTCTCCGCCAAGGTCAGCAAGCTCGTCCCGGCCCATCGAAGACAGGCCAGAAAGGCACATACGCCCGGGACGGCGCCAGCTGCCGAGGCTCGGGCGGGCGACGCCATGGACCGCGGCGACCTGAGCCGGGCGGAGGTGCTCGAGCAGCAGCAAGCGGTGCTCAAGTACGTCATTGCCAACATCCCGCACGCCATCTTCTGGAAGGATCGGCAGGGCCGCTTTCTCGGCGGAAACCAGAACTTCCTCAACGACACGAACACGAAGGTCCTGGAGAACCTCGTCGGGAAGACCGACTTCGACGTGTGGGGCAGGCGCGAGGACGCGGAGTTCTTCGTGAGGGTCGACCGGGAGGTCATGGAGGGCGGCACGCCGATGCTCGACATCGAGGAGCCGCTGCTCCGCCCGGACGGGCAGCAGCGCTTCCTGCTCACCAGCAAGGTGCCCATCCGCGACGAGCGCGGCGAGGTGGCGGGGCTGCTCGGGATCTACGTCGACATCACCGAGCGCAAGCAGATGGAGATAGAGCTCCAGAGGGCGAAGGAAGCCGCGGACGCGGCCGCGCGCGCCAAGGGAGAGTTCCTCACGGTGATGAGCCACGAGCTCCGGACGCCGCTCTCGCTCATCCTCGGCCCGATCGATTCGCTCCTGTCGAGCGCGGACGAGCCGCTCTCGCCGCGGGCGCGGGCGGACCTCGAGCGCATCCAGCGCAGCGGGCGGCGGCTCCGCCGGCTCGTCGACGATGTCCTCGATTACCAGAAGATCGAGGCCGGCAAGATGCAGATCGACCTGGAAGCCGTCGACGTGGGAGCGCTCGTCACGGACATGGTGGAGGAGGCGCTGCCGGCGGCGGAGCGCGCCGGTATCCAGCTCTCGGTCCGGGTGGATCCGGCGCTGCGGGCTGTCCCCCTCGACCGGCGCAAGTTCGAGAAGATCGCGCTCAACCTGCTGGGGAATGCGCTGAAGTTCACCCCGCCGGGCGGCCGGGTCGCGGTCGGGCTGCTGGCGACGGACGGCCTCTTCGAGCTCTCCGTCGAGGACACCGGCCCAGGCATCCCGGCGGACCAGAGACACCTGCTCTTCCAGCACTTTCAGCAGCTCGACGCGTCGGCGACACGCAAGCACGAGGGGACCGGGATCGGGCTGGCGCTGGTCAAGGAGCTCACGGAGCTCCTGGGAGGCACGCTCGGCGTGGCGAGCGAGCCTGACGCCGGCTCCCGCTTCTTCGTGCGGCTCCCGCGCGCGCTGGACGGCGGCGGCCCGGCCCCGCAGCGGCCGCCCCGCGCGCCGGAGCCGCGCGAGGCGCGGGGCACGTCGCTGACGCCGCTCGCTGCGCAGGGCCCGGCGGTCAGCGCGGGCGACGGCGCGGCGCCCGCGCCGCGGGCCCGAGGCGACGGGCGCGCCGGCGACAGTGCTGACGGGCCGGCGGCGCGCGTGCTCGTGGTGGAGGACAACCCGGACATGGGGTCTTACTTGCGGGACCTCCTGTCGGCCGACCACGAGGTTTCGCTGGCGACGAACGGCCGGGAAGCGCTCGAGTCGATCGGTGCGAGGCGGCCCGATGTCATCGTGTCGGACGTGATGATGCCGGAGATGGACGGCTTCGAGCTGGTCGGCCGGCTGAAGGGGAATCCAGAGCTCCGGGACATCCCGATCCTGCTGCTGACCGCCAGGGCGAGCCGCGCGGAGGCCGCGGGGGGGCTGGAGGTCGGCGCCGACGATTACGTGAGCAAGCCGTTCGATCCGCGGGAGCTCAGGGCGCGGGTCCGCGCGGCCGAGCGGCTGCACCGCGCGTACCTGGAGCTCGCCGCGAAGAACCGCGAGCTCGCGGCGGCCCTGGAGCGGCTCTCGGAGACGCAGGAGGAGCTCCTCCAGGCGGGCAAGATGGCGGCGATAGGGACGCTCGTCGCGGGGCTGTCGCACGAGATGAACAACCCGGTGTCGGTCATCCTGATGAACGTCCAGGTCCTCTTGCGGCGCCACCGGCAGGGGCACGGCCTGCCCGACGAGGCCGCCATCCTGAAGGCGCTCGGCACGATCGAGCGGCAGGCGAACCGCTGCTCGGATCTCGTGAGGGCGCTGCTCGAGTACGCGCGCGGCAAGCCGATCGGCCGGGAGCCGTGCGACGTGCGCGAGGCGCTCCGCCGCGCGGTCGATCTCTCCGCACCGCGGGCGCGCGAGCGCAGGGTCCGCCTCGAGGCGAGCAACTCCGCCACCGCGCTCCCCGCGGTGCTCGCCAACGCGTCGCAGCTCGACTCCGCCTTGCTCAACGTGATCGGCAATGCGCTCGACGCCACCCCCCATGGCGGCGCCGTCGTCGTCGAGGCGCGCCCGCTCCCGCGCGGCGACATCCACGGCGTGGAGATCGGCGTGCGCGACACCGGCTGCGGCATCCGGGCCGAGGACCTGAGCCGCATCTTCGAGCCGTTCTTCACGACGAAGCCGCCCGGGCAAGGCACCGGCCTCGGGTTATCGCTGACGCACAGGTTCATCAAGGAGCTCAACGGCAGCATCCGTGTCGAGAGCGAGCCCGGCGAGGGCACCATGGTGCGCATGTGGCTGCCCGCCATGGCGGCGGAGCGGGCGGGGTGAATTAGCGCCCGATCCCGGTCGCCGGGCGCCTACAGCGGCGTGAGCATGGCGCTCTGGTGAGCGGGAATCACGCCGTTGCACGCCGCGTCGAGGTCCACGTGGACAGGCGCGTGACCGGCGGCCGTGGCGTCGAACGTCCCCTTTCCCGGGCTGCCATCACCCCAGGCACACGAGATGTCCCCGTCGGCAGCGCGCAAGGCGCCCGGGTACCGTGCAGATGGAAGCACGTCAGTGGCGTGAGCGGCCAAACACGTGCAGCTAACATTCACTTTTATAGTGTTTCAGGGAATTCCTGTTGCAAAGCTGCAACGAGCTACGTACCGTCGATATCAGAGGGGCATCTCCGCGCGCCTGTCCTCGCTCCCCAAGGGAGCTTCCGACGGCGCGCCTGGCCATGCCTCTTCCATTCATGGGGTCGCGGATGGCGTACGCTCTTGGATTCGACCGTTCCTTGCATCGGAGACAGAGACGGAGACGCTCCGCCGCGCCGAGCGCCTGATGCTGGGCTCCGCTCCTGTCCCCCCGCCATCGGCGCCTCACCGGCGGCGCGCCGGCGTTCATCTCGGAATCGGCATCAAGCTCGCGGCGGCGACTGTCGTGGTCCTCACCAGCGTCACCATCCTGGTCGCCAATCAGGTGATCCAGAAGACTCGAGACGATCTCGTGTCGGCCAAGGCCACCGCAGCGTCGATGATGGCCGACCTGCTCGCGGGGGCCCTCACCGCGCCGCTCGACTTCGGCGATCGGGACGCGGCGCAGAGCGATCTCGACGAGCTCCGCTCGAACCGCGCGCTGATCGGCGCCGTCGCGTGGGGCAGCGACGCCGAGCCCGTCGCCAAGGTCGGCCACCCGCCGGAGGGCCTGTCGGCGTTCACCGCGCGCGGCGCCGAGAACCAGGTCCTCGAGCGCGAGATCCGCGTCGCCCGCCCGGTCCTGCGCGACGACGGGCGGCGACTCGGGACCCTCGTCGTCGTCTTCTCCCTCGAGCCCGAGAACGCGGCGTTCGCCGCGGCCCGCCGCAACATCCTCGAATACGCGGGGCTCGTCGGCGCGATGACGGCCTTCCTGCTCCTCGCGTTCGCCCGGTGGCAGATCGTGCGCCCGCTCGCGCGGCTCGTCGACGCCGCGCGGCGCGTCGGCAAGGGGGAGCGCGCCGTCCGCGTGAACGTCGGCACGAGCGACGAGCTGGGCCGGCTGGCCGACGTCTTCAACGCGATGAGCGCCGCCATCCTCGAGCGCGAGGGGAAGCTGGAGATGGCCACGAAGAGCCTCCGCGAGCTCTTCGACAACATGCGAGAGGCCATCGTGGCGTTCGGCCCCGACGGCCGCCTCGGCAGCGAGGTGTCCAGGCAAGCCAGGCAGATCTTCGGCGAGCGCGCCGAGGCGGGGCACCACGTCGCGGAGCTCCTCTACCGCGGCGGGCCGCTCTGCGTCGAGAGCCAGGCGCTGAGGCAATGGGTCGACGTCGCGTTCGACGCGGAGCTCGACGTCTTCCCGGAGGTCGCCGAGCTCGCCCCGCGCGAGATCTGGTTCGAGCGAGCGCCGGGCGACCGCAGGTTCCTGCGGCTCGAGTTCTGCCCCGTCGTCTCCGGCCAGAAGCTCGCGCGCATCATGCTGCTCGCGACCGACGAGACCGAGCTCCGGCGCCTCGAGGAGAGCGTCAAGACCAAGGACGAGGAGCACGCGCGCCAGATCGCCGCCATGCGCCGCCTCGTCGCCGGCGGCGGCCAGGTCTTCGTCCGCTTCGTCGAGATCTCGCGCGAGCGCGTGGCCCGGTGCAGCGAGCTCCTGCAGAGCGGCGGGCAGCTGAGCCTGGCGGACATCGACGAGCTCCTGCAGCTCCTGCACACCATGAAGGGCGAGGCCCGGTCGTTCGACCTCGAGCGCCTCGCGGACGAGATCATGACGCTCGAGGACGAGCTCGCCGGCGTCCAGGCGCGCGCGCGCTCCGAGGACCGGATCTCCGTCGACGGGTACTCGGTGCCCTGGCGGTCGCGGCTCAAGCGCGTCGCGGACGAGCTCACGCGCGCGCAGGAGACGTTCGTCGACGCCTCGCCGGTGGGCCGGGTCATCCTCGACCAGATCACGGTCCGCCGCACCGACGTCGCGCGCCTCGCCGAGCTGATCGGCGCGCGGGACGGAGAGGCCGCCGAGATCGTCCGCCGCCTCGGGGCCCGGCCCTTCGGCGAGGTGCTCGCGTCCCTCGTCGAGCGCGTCCCCCGCTGGGCCGAGAACGAGGGCAAGCGCGCGCGCCTCGAGATCGACGGCCGCGAGGTCCCCCTCCCGTCCGACCTCGCCCGCGTGCTCCCGGGCGTGATCATCCACCTCGTCCGGAACGCGATCGCGCACGGCATCGAGCGCCCCGACGCGCGCGCCCGCGCGGGCAAGCCCGAGCTCGGCGTGATCCGCGCCATCTGCATCGAGGATCAGCCGCTGCCCACGATCGTCGTCGAGGACGACGGTCAGGGCATCGACCTCGACGCCCTCGCGACGAGCGCCGGCGTCGATCCCTCGGATCTGCGCCGGACGCGCGAGCTCCTGTTCACCCCCGGCGTGAGCACGAAGGGCGACGTCAGCGACATGGCCGGCCGCGGCGTCGGCCTCGCCGCGGTCCGCGCCGACCTCCTCTCGGTCGGCTGGCTCATCGAGGTGGACGCGTCGCGCCGGATCGGGGCGGCGTTCGTGATCCGCCCCCGCACCCAGGCTGCCCCTCGCAGCAACGGAGAATGACGCGATGTCGCAAGGTGGACGCATCCTGGTGGTGGACGACAGCGAGATCGTGCTGATGCGGATCCGCGTCGAGCTGTCGAGCGCGGGCTACGACGTCGTCACGACGACGCAGCTCATGGGCGCGGCCCGCCACCTGCGCGGCTGCGATCTGGTCATCGTCGACTTCTTCATGCCGGGCCTCGACGGCGGCGCCGTCCTGCGCTCGCTCAAGGCCGCGCTGTCCGCGGGCGAGCGGCCGCCCCTCTTCTATCTCTACACGACGGACGCCGGGGCCGGCGCGCGGTACGCCGAGCTCGGCTTCGACGGCGTCTTCAGCAGGAAGGGCGACCTCCTCGCGCTCACCCCGCAGGTGCAGGCGGCGCTCCGGATACGCAAGCTCTCCGGCCTGTCGCGCGCGCGCGACAAGGACCGCAAGCCGTGACGCTCCTCCGGCGCTCCTTCCTGCTCGGCGTCGCCGCCGCCGCCGCGAGCGCGCCGCGCCGCGCCCGGGCGGAGCCCGCGAGCGCGCCATTCCCCGTGCAGGCGGAGATCGTCACGCGCATCCTGCCCTACGACCGCGGCTTCCCGGAGAGGGCGAGGGGCCAGGTCGCCTTCCTGCTGCTCGCGAAGGCGGGCGACGCGGACTCGGCGAGCGCCGCGCAGCAGATGAAGAAGGCGCTGACCGACATCGGCAAGGTGCGCGACAAGCCGATCCGGGCCGAGAGCGCCGAGTACACGACGGCGCCCGAGCTCGCCGCGGCGTGCCGCGCGCGCGAGATCAACGTCCTCTATGTCTCCTCCGGGCTCGCGAAGGAGGTCGGCGCGATCCGCGGCGCGCTCGCGGACAGCGGCGTCCTGACCGTCGCGGCCGTGGAGCCGTACGTGCCGCTGGGCGTCGTGCTCGGCATCGACGTGGCGAACGGCAAGCCGCGCATGAGCATCAACCTCGCGCAGGCCCGGTCCCAGCGGATCGACTTCCCGTCGTCCATCCTCAAATTGGCAAGGATCTATTGACGTGAGCTCGACCCGTCTGGCCCTGCTCTCCGCCGCGTCGCTCGCGTGGCTGTGCTCCGCCCCGCGCGACGCGCGCGCGGACGACGTCGGCTCGCTCCTCGAGATCCTGGAGGAGAACGTCGTCTCCGGCGCCTCCCGCGCCGCCGAGCGCGCGAGCGACGCGCCCGCCATGTCGTCGGTGATCACCGGCGCGCAGCTCAAGCTGTTCGGGCTGCGGCGCCTCGAGGACGCCCTCAACTTCCTCTCCAACGGCGCCTTCGCGCACAGCCGCATGTCGGTCCCGGAGGTCGGCGCGCGCGGGGTCGCGCTGACCCGCGACGCGAACAGCCACGTGCTCGTCGTGCTCGACGGGGTGGTCGTGAACGAGCAGGGCGGCGGGGCCGTCTTCCTGCACGACGTCCCGCTCGACGTCGTCGACCACATCGAGGTGATCCTGGGCCCCGGCTCCGTGCTCTACGGCGCGCAGGCGATGCTGGGGGTCATCAACGTCATCACGAAGAAGGCCACGGATCACCCCGGACTCCACGCCTCCGTGATGCTCGGGGCGTCCCCGCCGCTCGACGAGTCGGGGGGCATCGAGGCCCCGACCGCCCACCGCGTCGGGCACGACAGCGCGCTGTCGCTGAGCTTCGGGCGCAGCTTCACGCTGCTCGGGGAGCCCGCCGGCGCGGTCGCGGCGCTCGAGGTCGACGATTTCGAAGGGCCCCACGTCAGCTTCCCGAAGCAACGGCTGCCGAGGGGGCAGGACGGCGGGCCGGGCATGGATCTCGGCCCGCACGCCGAGCCCGGCACCTGGGGCGGCCCGGTGGAAGAGCAGTGGTTCCGGCGCAAGGCAGGCGCCTACCTGCGCCTCGACGCCGGCGACCTGAGCGCCACCGCGCGGGCCACGCGCTCGTCGTGGGCGGTGCCGTACATGGACCTCTACGAGAATCGCGTCGGGTCCTACGACGACGCGCGCAACGACAACACGCAATCGCTCTTCCTGAGCAGCCTGCGCTACCGAGCCCGCCTGAGCGAGCGGCTCGAGGGCGTGGCGCGCGGGTACTTCGGGTACAGCCGCGTCCAGCGCTCGCGCTACGTGATCGGGCACGACCCGATCGTGCCCGGCGTGCCGCTGGGCGTCCTCTCCCCCGAGCAATGCCCGCGCGGCCCCTCGGGCCCCTGCCGGAAAGAGTCGCTGTTCCTCTCCCGCTGGGTCGGGCTGGAGCTCCAGGGGCTGGTTGACTGGCTGGGCGACGGAGCCTTCTCGACGATGGTGGGCGTCGACGGGCGGCTGCGCGCGGCCGCCTACGAGTTCGTCACGTTCGACGATCTCACGGGCAAGAGCTATGGCTCCGACCCGGGGCTCACGCACTGGCACGGCGGCGGAAACAGCCGCAAGGACGAGGCCGCGCTGGGGGCCTATGTGCAGCAGACGCTCCACCCCTTCCGGTACCTCTCGATCAACGCGGGGATCCGGGTGGACCTCGACTCGCGCATCCCCCTCGATCACGTGGCCAACGCGATCTCGCCGCGCGCCGCGCTGATCGTCACGCCGGACGAGCGCGTCTCGCTGAAGCTCATCTATTCGAGCGCGTTCCGCGCGCCGAGCTTCGTCGAGCTCTATACCGTGACCGGCCGGCTCCTGCCGAACCCGGACGGCCTCAAGCCGGAGAACGTCTCCTCGCTGGAGGCCGTCTCGTCGTTCCGCAGCGGCGCGCACGCCTTCACGGTCGGCGGCTTCTACTCGGACTGGCGGGACGTCATCGAGCTGCAGCTCGTGAAGGCCCAGGCGCCCAGCGTCTCGAAGTACAACAACGTGCCGGGCATCAAGAACTACGGCACGAACCTCGGATACGAGACGAGCTTCGTCGACCGGAAGCTGCGCCTCGGCGTGAACTCCACGTTCGCGCTGACGCGCCGCCGCATGTCGGACAAGCAGGTCACGAGGAACGCGCCGTTCGGCACCGGCGACGAGGTGCCCATCACCGTCGCGCCCCAGGTGTACGGCAATGCGCACATCTCGTACGAGCTCGCGTCAGGCGCCGTGTCCCTGGCCGCCGCTTACATGGGCCGGCGGATCGCCGATCAGGCGTACTATGGGGGCGATCCGTCGAACATCGACCCGCGGCCGGAGGTGCCGCCGCAGCTCGAGCTCCGCGCGGCGCTCACGGGCGAGCTCCCCGGGCTGAAGGGCGCCAGTTACACGCTCGGCGGTCAGTACGCGTTCTCGTCCCGTGAGCCCTATGTCGTCGGGCCCAACCAGGGGCTGCCGCGCTACCTCGTGGAGGAAGGCCCGACCGCGGACTTCGCGCTGGCGAACCGGCTCACGATCTTCGCGGGGATCGAGCTTCACCTCGACGACAACGAGCCTGCGGCGGGGCCGGCGCCGGCGGCCGTGCCCTCCTCGGGCGCGACCTTCGGAGCTTCACCTTGAAGAGCACACTCCTTCCCTCGCTCCTCGTCAGCTTGTCGGCCGCCTCTGGCCTCATGGCCTGGGGTTGCGTCGAGGTCGGCCACCCCGTCGAGGTGGGCTGCTTCATCGAGTACGACAACCCGAACTGCGACGAGTCGATCGGCGCGACGACCTCCTCTCACGCGAGCGGGACCACGTCGGCGAGCAGCGGCAGCGGCGGCGGTGGCGGCGCGGACAGCGCGGGTGGGGCAGGCGGCGAGGCCGGCTCAGGCGGTCAGGGCGGCTCGGGCGGCGAGGCCGGCTCAGGCGGTCAGGGCGGCGCCGGGGGAGCCGGCGGCGCCGCGGGTGGAAGCGGCGGATCGTGACGATGGGCGGGCTGGCGCGGGGGCTCTCGCTGCGTCGCGACGGGTCGAGTCAACCTGTCATGAAAATGGGGAAAAATGATATGCGCGGTGGCGCTGTCTCTGGGTGCATGTTGGTGGCGTTCGGGATGCTTGGCTACGTCATTGTCTGCTCCCCCACCAGGAGCACGCAAAGGCGTTGACAGCCGCTTTGCCTTCACATAATCGTAAAAATCAGCCTGGACTGTACTCGCCATGTCCTGGCCGTGAAAGGGGGATCATGCACCATCGATGTGCTCCTGGCGGCGCTCTCCTGACGACTTCCGTGCTCACCTGCCGGACGAGTCGAGTCGAGGACGTCCAGGCACCGCTGTCGCGCTGCGGTGTGCTGCCGTGATCTGACGAGGTGGTGTCGCGATGACGGAGACCAAGGCCAGCGAGGGGCACGAGGCGATCAGCGCGCGCGCCCAGCGCATGCTCGACGCGGTGCCGACGATGGTGTGTGTGCTGGACATCAAGGCAGCGCGGCTCACTGCCCACAACGCCGCGCTGGCTCGCGCGATCGGGTGTACGGGCGAGGAGCTGTCGGCGCGGGGCCTCGAGGCGCTCTCGTCTCGAATCCACCCGGACGACCTCGCGGGCATCGCCGCGCGCGCGGCGCGGCTCGCGTCGGCGCGGGACCTCGCGGTCATCGAAGGCGAGCTGCGCGCTCGCGGGCGCGAGGACGACGAGCGCGTCTTCGCGGCGCGCGCGGAGGTCTTCTCGCGGGGCGAGGACGGCTCCGCGCGCGAGGTGATCGTCTCCGCGGAGGACGTGACCGAGCAGAGGCGCGGCGAGCAGCGGCTCCGCGCGAGCGAGGCGCTGCTCGCGACGGTCTGCGAGCGCGCGCCGGTGCTCATCTATGCGAAGGACCGGGGCGGCGCGTACCTCGTGGCGAGCCGGTCGCTGGAGCAGCTCGTCGGCGTCGCGCCGGGCGGCATGCTCGGCAAGACCGACAGGGACTTCTTTCCGCCGGAGGTCGCGTCCATCTACAACGACGTCGACGATCACGTGCGCCAGGGCGGCGCGCCGCTCGACGCCGAGGAGACCGCCCCGCACGCCGACGGCGAGAAGACCTTTTACTCGGTCAAGTTCCCGCTCGAGGGCAAGGGCATCCCGGCGGGCTCGGTCGCGGGGATCTCCGTCGATATAACGCGCGTCAAGGCGGCGGAGCGCGAGCGCGAGGCGGCGCGGGACCAGCTCATCGCGGCGCAGCAGGACACGATCCGGGAGCTCGTGACGCCGCTGCTGCCGATCGCCGAGGGGGTGCTCGTCATGCCGCTCATCGGCCACTTCGACGGTCCGCGCGCGAGCCGCATCATCGAGACGCTGCTCCACGGCGTCGAGCGACACGCTGCCCGCATCGCGATCCTCGATATAACGGGCGTCAAGACGGTGGACGCGCACGTCGCGGAGATGCTGGTGCGGGCGGCGCGCGCGGCGGGGCTGCTCGGGGCGAAGGTCGTCCTCACCGGCATCCAGCCGGCGATCGCGCGGGCGATGATCGAGCTCGGCGTCGACCTGCGCGGCGTGGTCACGGCGGGGACCCTGCACGGCGGCATCGCGTATGCGGCCCCGGCCGGGCTGGCGCGAGCCGGCGACGAGCAGCGCCGCTCGCCCAGCGAATGAGGGACCTGCGCCGGGCGCGCACGGCCGCGCGCCGTGGTTCTCGTCACGATAGAACGCGTCGATTCATGTGAAAGAGGAGGGGATTCATGCACCATCGCGCCATCTCTGCGGGCATTCTCCTGTCGACCGGCCTGCTCGCCTGCGGCGAGAGCGACGTCACGACGGGCGCCCCGGTGACCATCGCTTACATCACGCACAACAAGTGCAATCGGTTCCACGATCTCGGCCGGGAGGGCGCGAGGCAGGCGCGGACGGAGCTGGCGACCACGAGCACGCGGCCGGTCGAGGTGCTGATCATCGATCCCGAGTGCCCGGAGCTCACGGCGGACGGCAAGCCGAAGGACGCGAACGATGCCTGCTATTTCTCCCGGCCGCAGATGACGGTGCTCCGGGAGGTCATCGACAGGAAGGTCGACGCGATCTCCATCGATGTCTTCGACGGGGTCTGCGAGAACGACATCATCAACGAGGCGGTGGACGCCGGCATCAAGGTCGTCACGTACGGCGGCGACGCCCCGGCCAGCAAGCGCCACACGTACTACGGCATGGACAACAAGGCCGCTGCCGCTTTCCTCATGGATGCCCTCGCGACCATCAACGGGAAGACCGGCAAGGTCGCCTTCCAGACGATGATGGAGGAGGACGGCGACGGGGGCTACACGCCCACCGCGGCGGGGACCTTCATCGACCGGACCGCCGGCTTCACCGAGGCGCTGGCGAAGTACCCGGACATGCAGCGCGCCGTGAGCCTCCCCTGCCTCTGCTGCGACTACAAGGACCCTTTCTGCACGAAGCAGGCCCAGGTGGCCCTGGAGGATGATCCGGAGATCAAGGGGTTCTTCTTCTCCTATAGCAAGCTCCTCGGCGAGCCGAACCTCGCGGCCAACGCGCCGCTGCTCGCCGAGCGGGCGGAGGCGAGGACCATCCACTCGGTGGCCTTCGACACGCTGCCGGAGTACCTGGAGCCGATGCGCGCGGGATACGTGGACGTGCTCCTCGGCCAGAAGCTGTTCGGCTGGGGCTACGACACCGTCCTGCTCGCGTACGACCTGGCCACCACCGACCGGCAAGTGAGCGCGTTCACCGACGCTGGCTGGTACGTCGTCTGTCCGAACAACCTGGACGAGTTCGAGCGCAACACCCAGGCGATGGATTACCGGACGCCCCTGTCGAAGTGCAGCCTTCTCCCCTGATCCGGGGGTGCCCGGCGCGGCAGGCCACGTTGCGTGGCCCGCGTCGCGGTCGCTGGAGACGCCCGGGGGTCGCCGCAGCGCTGCTGCCGCGCGGCCCGAGCTGCGGTATCGCGGGCCGGATCGGCGCTGTCGCCCGCGGCGGGCTCAAAGGCAGGTGCAGAGCGGATCCCCCGCGACGCACCCGCAGGGCGCCTTGGCGCCCGGCGCGACGCCGCGGCGCGGGGGCTCTGCCTTCGGGGCCGTCGCGGCGGGCTCGGCCGGCGCCTCCTCGAGCCCAGGCGGCTCCTCGGCTGCGGGCGCCGGCGCCTCCGGGGACGCGGGTCGGGCGACGATGCCCATCACGGTGCGGCCGCCGGCGCCGGGCTGGGGGACGCTCTGCGGCGGCACGAGGCCGATGTCGGGCGCCACGTCCCGGGGCGGCGGCTCCACGAGGCTGCCCATGACGACGCTCGATGAAGACGAAGAGGAAGCGGAGGCGAGCGCCATCCCCGCGGCGAGCAGGCCGCCTCCCACCGCCGCGGCGGCCATGTTGCGGATGCGGCGCCGGTTCATGCCGACGGGACAGTCGGCCGTGAGCACCGTCCCGTCGGCGCGCAGGTAGAGCCGCACGCACATGTCGCCGGCGGCCGCGCGGACCAGCCGCTCCGCCTCGTCGCGCGGCATCTCCGACAGGTTGTAGACGTTCTTCTCGCAGTGCTGGCAGAAGCGCACCCGATCGTCGCCGGCCATCTCGTCCCAGCTGGCGTTGCACGGGCTCGCGACGCGGAGGCTGTCGAGCAGCGGGAGGCCGCGGCGCGCCGTGATGCCGTCGAGCCGCTGGCGCACCGTCGAGAGCTCCCGCTCCAGGCGCTGCTGGGCCTGCTGCAGGGCCGAGAGCTCCCCCACCCTCTCGTTGATGGCCGCGAGCTCCTCGACGAGCTGGGCGTGGCGGGCTTTGAGGGCGTCGGCGTCGTCTCGGTAGGGGGTGGGCATGCGCCTTGGACGACGGGCGGCGGCAAAAGTTTGGCTCGAGCCCGCCCGGCGGCCGCCAGACCGGCCCGCCGCTAGCGCGGCTGCTGGATCGCGAACGCGATGCCGCTCTGGAGCGACCCCAGCGTGACGATGCCGCGCAGATCCACGCCGAGCCCCACGAGGACCTGCGCGATCTCCGGGCGAATGCCGGTGAGGACCATCTGCGCGCCGAGAAGGCGCACGGCCCGCGCCGTCTGGATGAGCGCGTCGGCGACCTGTGTGTCCACGTTGGATACGCCCGTGATGTCGAGGAGGACCACCCTCGCCTGTGCGGTGCTGACGCCCTGGAGCAGCCGCTCCAGGACGGCCGCGGCGCGGCCGGGGTCCATCGCGCCGACGAGCGGCATGAGGACGGCGCCTTCGCCGATCCGGAGCAGCGGGGTCGACAGCTCGCGCAGCGTGGCGGCCTGGACCCGGATCACCTCGTCCTTGAGGCGCACGCGCTCCTCCTCGGCGCGCTTGCGCTCGGTCAGGTCCGCCGTCACGGTCGCCAGCGCCATCGGCTGCCCGGAGTCTGGGTCCTTGATCAGGAACGAGTTGTAGAGGACCGGTATTGGAGCGCCTGTCTTGAAGTGCCGGAACCTGAACTCCCCGACCCAGCGGCCGTGCTTCACTGTCTCGGGGAGGATGTGCTCCACGGCGTAGGTCAGATCCTCCGGGAAGAAGAAGCTGCTGATCGTCACGCGCTCCAGCTCGTCTGCCTCCAGGCCGACGAGCTGCATTCCCGCCTCGTTGAGGAACTGAGCCTTTCCCTCCATCGACGCGATACCGATGAAATCAGAGCTGTTCTGCGGCAGGGCGGCGAGCCGCTTCCGCTCGTCCTCGACCCGGGCGAGCCGCGCCTCGCGCTCGTACAGGGCCTGGAGCTCCCGCCTGTGCTCGGCCAGCTCCTCGTCGCGCCGGGAAAGCTCCTGCTCCAGCCGCAGGACATCGTCGCGGAGCGACCGCACCTCGCCGCTCACAACGCCCGTGTCGAGTCGGACATCCGTGCCCATGGCGCATCCACCTCTCGCTCTCGTGCTCGCGCAGCGCCGCGGGCTCGTCCTCTGCAGTCGACCATCGGTATCCCGCGATCGCCGGCCGGGCTGCCAGCGTGACACGCCGTGCGCCCGGAGCTCGATGAGAGTGTATGCGATGTCTCGCCCGCCGATCTACCGAGAAAGCCGCGCCGACAGCGCTGATTTGAGGCCCGGTGCTCGCCTGGGCACACTCCGTGTGGGCGCTCACTGACAAGAGTCGCTCGTACAAGCTTTGATGAAGGCTGCGCTGTCCGTCGCCTCGGCGGACGTGCGGCCTCTTCGCAACACGCGCACGACACGCCCTCTCTCCTGCACACGCCAGCCGAGCTCGCCGCACCCACAGAGTCGCGCAGGAAGCGGGGAGAGAGGAGCAGCCGCCGCTCGCCCCGCGATCCGGCTCGCGCGGCACGCGCTGCTCGGTCCGCCCTGGCGCGCGGCGACGGCCTCCACCCTGCGCCGCGCGCCGCGCCTGCTCGACCGCCTGGGCGCCCTCCCGCTGTGGTAGCCTCGCCGCATGACCAGCGCGACCGTGACGCTGCTCGGCGCTGCCGAGACGTCGCGTCCCCGGGCCTTCCGGGCCCGCGCCATCGAGTTCCTGCTGGTGGGCGGCGCGACGCTCGTGCTCTTCCCCCTCGCGTGGCTCCTGCGCCGGGCCGTCGGGCTCGATCCGGCGGAGCTCGCTGTCGGCTTCTTGACGTTCCACGCGGCGTCCTTGATCAACGACCCGCACTTCGCGGTGACGTACCTGCTCTTTTACAAGGACGCGCGGAGCCGCGCCCTCGGCGGCGCGCTCGCCCCCGTGCAGCGCGCTCGCTACGTCGCCGCCGGGGTCCTGGTCCCGCTCGCGCTCCTCGCGTGGGCGGCCGCGGCGCTGGCGACCGGCTCCGCGCGGACCATGGGCTTCATGATCCAGCTCATGTTCTTCCTGGTGGGCTGGCACTACGTGAAGCAGGGCTTCGGCATCCTGACGGTGCTCTCGGCGCGCCGCGGCTTCCGCTTCAGCCCGGCCGAGCGCAGGGCCGTCCTCGCGCACTGCTTCGCCGGCTGGGCTCATGCATGGGCGAGCCCGGCCGACCCGGGCCGGGAGGTCGCCGAGAAGGGCGTGATCTACACGTCGATCGCGCACCCGCCGGGGCTCGAGCTCGCCACCGGGATCGCCTTCGGGCTGAGCGCGCTCGCGCTGCTCTGGGCGCTCGCGCGCAGGTGGCGCGCCGAGCGGCGACTGCCGCCGATCGGTCCGCTGACCGGGTTCCTCATCACGATCTGGCTCTGGACCGTGTACTCGAGCCTCGACCGGCTCATGGTGTACATGATCCCGGCGCTGCACTCGGTCCAGTATCTGTATTTCGTCTGGCTGCTGAAGCGGAACGAGGCGCGCGAGGCCGAGGGCCCGCCGTCCTTCGGGAGGCCGACCGGCGTGCGCCTCGCGGTCCTGGCGGCGTCCGCCGTCGGCCTCGGCTGGGTCCTCTTCCGCGGCGCGCCCGCGTTGCTCGACGGCGCGCTGGTGCTGGGCGCGAGCGCCGGTGAAGCGACGGCCGATCTGGGCGACACGCCGTACTTCGCCGCCATCTACGTGTTCGTGAACATCCACCATTACTTCATGGACAGCGTGATCTGGCGCCGCGAGAACCCGGACACCCGGTATCTGCTGCACCCGGGGTGAGCCAGGCAGCGCGAGCGCCCGCGAAGCGCGCGCCCCCGCGCGTCGCCCCCCGCGGGCCGCCTCACGCCCTCCGTGTCACGGCCGCGCGCGCCGCGAGCCACACGGCCCCCGCTGCGGCGCCGAGCGCGGCGGCCGCGACGAGGGACGCCCGGAGCAGCGCACGGGCGTCCTTCTCCGGCCGGTGATCGGGCACGTGGGCGCGGACGGCGCGCGGCAGCACCCACACCTCGCTCCCGGGGCCCTCGCCGCCGATCGCGCGCACGGCGCGGGCGAGCAGGCTGCGAGGGCTCGTGCGGCTCTGCACCCACGGGATGAACCGGTGCCTGGGCACGTGGCCGGCGGCCTGCCGCTCCATCCAGGCGACGGCGCGCTGGAGCTCGACGGCGGCCGCGCGAGCGCCGCCGTCGCCTTCGAGGCGGTGCCACTCCCCGTGGCCGGGCAGGAGCCACGTGAAGCGGAGGTGGCCAGCCTCCGCCAGGGCGGCCAGGCGGCGCACGGAGCGGGTCTGGCGCTCCCAGTCGTCCCAGCACTGGAGCCGGAACGCCGTGATGTGGCCGAGCCGGCGCGAGTACGCGAGGTGATCGCCCGTGAAGAGGAAGCGGCCCCGGTACAGGAGGCATATCGAGCCCGCTGTGTGGCCGGGCTGGGAGAACACGGCCAGCTCGGCGCCGGCGAGCTCGGCGTCGGCGAGCGGCGCGCCCTCCAGGGTCATGGGCCCGGGGCGGTCGCGGAGCTGGACCTCCACGTCGCCGGTGGCCTCGTTGTGCTCGTCGCCGCGCGGGTTCACGTCGGCGGCGCCGAGGATGCGTCGGCAGCCAGGGAAGCGGGCCGCGAACTCGGCGTGGTGGCGGACGCTATCGCGGTGGGTGAGGAAGATCCACCGCACGCCGCCGTGCTCCTCGAGGAAGCGGAAGACCGCCTCGCTCGGTCTGGGCAGGTCCACGAGCACGCCGCCGCCCGGGCGCTCGATGAAGTAGGCCGTGGCGTTGAAGTTCTTGTCCGAGGGGTGGCCGAGCGTCCACACGTCGTCCTCGATGCGGCGCGGCCAGGTGCGGAACGGAGCGCCGAGCGCGCCGGCGGGGCGGGCGCGCGCGGCGGGCGGGCTGAGGCGCAATGCGTGGACCGGGCAGGAGGCCACGGCGGCGCGCGCCGCCTCGAGGTCGGCCTGGCTCCGCGGCTGGCGCAGGACGCCCGTGAACGACCCCTCGTCGTAGGAGCCCTCGAGCACGGCGAGACCGCGGCGCTCGATGTCCCCTCGCTCGCCTCTCGCTGGCTCCCAGTGGGCCGGCGAGACCTCGGCCAGGAGCTCCGGCGCGAAGTTCCTGCAAACGCCCGCGCCACAGCAGGCGCGCGTGACGTGCAGTCGCCCCCAGTCTCCCTCATCGACTCGCTCTCTGACGATGTGATTCGGCATGTTATCCATAGGGGCGCGCAGACTACCACGCTGCTCGCGAACAGGCATGTGCGCTCGGCGACGTATCCGGAGTCCGGGCGCGCCGCGGCTCTCGGGGAACAGCGCGAGGAACAGCGCGCGCCGCCTCTCCGGCGCGGCGCGGCGGCGCGCATGTCGCCTCGCCCCCAAAGAGCCATCGGAGAATACCTTACGCAGACACGGACTCCGGCGTTCACCGGATGGAGCTAAGGATTCAACTGGCGGCGTCCCGGGGGTTCTACGATGAGCCGAGGAGCACCTGAGGCATCCCCTCGAACTCTTCGAGAAATTCACAGGGAGGCGGGGAGACGGGGAGGGAAATCTTCGAATACTCCCTGCCTCCCCGCATGCCTGTCCAATTTCCTCGCTGAAAAGGGCTACAAATGAGTGGATTCCTCGGGAGGAGGGCGCCAGCGGGCCCCCGCCGTCAGGGCGTGAACATGCCCGTATAGCTCTGTGCCTGGGCGAAGGTCGCTCCTCGGTACCTGAACGGCGCCTCTCGCGTGTGCGTGCCCAGGTACGCGGTGACCTGCGCGCTGTAGTACCGCCCGCTCTCGAGCACGCCCGCCGGCACCTTGACCGTGGTCTCCGTCGTGTCGACGCCGAGCACGCTGGTGCGCTGGCTCAGCACGAGGACGGCACCACTAGCATTGAAGACCGAGGAGTCCACGTGCGCATCGTCCCGGTAGACGAAAACGGGCGGAAGCAGCACAAGCAGAAAATTCCGTCCTGACGCGTTTTCGTCGATCTCGCTCGGACGTGCGATCTGCGGTAGCAGCCCTGTGCGGCGCGGAGGGCGCGCCTCGCACGGCGCGATCCCCGGGCAAAACACGCTTTGGTAAACCGGTTAATTCGCTCGCGCGCTGGCGGCGGCCGTCCGGGCGTGCGCTGCCCTGGTGGCCGCTCGACGCGCGCTCCGGGCGCACGGGCCTCCTTGAGGCCCTTGACGCCCCGTCCCATCGCGCCGATGAGCGATCGGGTGAGACCGGCGCGGAGCTGGCGGCGCCTCGCCCCAGGACGTGGCTGCCATGACTGAACCGATTAACTCGCCTGTCCTCGCTTCCCCCACTGGCATCGCTCGCAGGGAAGGACGCATGAAAGTCATCCAGATCACCCCTCGATTCTTCGCCGCGCTCCTGCTGTCCCTGACGGCCTCGTGCGGCTCATCGGACAACGGCACCCCGCCCGGCGACACGCCGCCCGGCGACACGCCCCCGGGCGATACGCCGCCCGGCGACACCCCGCCCGGCGACACGCCCCCGGGCGACACGCCGCCAGGCGACACGCCGCCCGGCGAGGAGCCGGACTTCCCGGACACGCCGCGGGGCAAGCTGCTCGAGGACCTCTGGACGTCGTCGCGGGCCGGCAAGTTCCGGTTCGGCTATGAGAACGCCATCGTGTGGGGGCTCTACGACGCGGACGCGATGAAGCTCGTCTCGACCAACGACTGGTTCGCGAGCATCGCGGGCGCAGCCAGCCGCGGCGAGCGGGGCTGGGCCTCGGACGCCGGCGCCACCGTCGGAGAGAACCCCGGGCTGCTCGGCCTCTCGCTCGACGCGATGGTCTTCGATCCGGTCGCCTGGAACCGGCGCGACGTCACCGCGGACGCCGCCGTGTACACGCTGGAGCAGCCGGGCGGCATGGTGGCCATGGACTGGCACACACCCCCGTGCAACTACGACATCACCACCTCCGACTTCGCGGCCGACATCGCGACGCCGCTCGCCACGATCACGGTCGATGGTCAGGAGATCCCGATCCACGCCCAGGGCGGCGGCACCCCGTTCTACGCCGAGACCTATTACGCGCAATCCCTCGCCTCCAGCGCCGACATCCCCGAGAACCTGAAGTGCATCTGCAAGATCGCCAATGACCTGCCGATCGCGGAAGGGACGTACGCCGGGGTCTCGGCGCGCGACTGGCTCGTGGCCCACGCGAAGTACGTGGCCCGGTTCTTCCGCGAGCAGGGGCTCGACGGCAAGCCGATCGTCCTCAGGCCGTTCCACGAGCACACCGGCGGGTGGTTCTGGTGGGGTCAGCCGTACTGGAACTGCCAGGGGCTGCTCGGCGACGATCAGGCCGTCACCGGCCCCGACGCGTACCGCGCCGCGTACCGCACCTTCGCCGAGGCGATCCGCAGCGAGCCCGGGATGGAGAACGTGATCTTCGCGTACTCCACCGACAAGCTGCGGAAGCTGAGCGACAGCTCGGTGACGCCCGCCGAGGCGAAGGTCCGAGATCCAGAGAGCCTGTCCCGCGACATGCTCCGGGCTCGCCTCGTCGAGGAGCTCTCCGACCTCGGGGCGGCCTACGAGAGCCCGCCCCAGCAGGCGATCGCCGCCCAGAGCGGCGAGCCGACCTCCGAGGCGCTGCAGGAGTACTACCTCGAGGCGTATCCCGGAGACGACCTCATCGATATCCTCGGGATCGACCTCTATTACGTGTACGAGCGGGCGGCGTCAGAGGCCGACCTCGAGGACATGAAGCGAATGGCCAGCGCCGTCGCGGACATCGGCGCGGCGAGGGGCAAGCCGCACGCGCTCACCGAGACGGGCACCTACCGGCTGCACCTCCTCCACCGCGTGAGCAAGCTCGCGGCGGGCGAGTCGCTCACGCTCTACCCTGCGGCCCACGTGAGCCGGTGGTACGAAACGCTGTTCGACCAGGGCCTGCAGGCGGAGTTCCTGGCCAACTACGGCCTCGGCGCGGCGTCCGATATCGTGCTCTCCTCGGCCGAGGTCGCGGGCCTGTTCCCGGGCGCGGGCCAGGGTGCCGTCACGGAGGACTGGTACAACGAGCACCTCCTCGATCTCGCGAAGAGCGCCGGCGTCTCGTACGTGCTGACGTGGCAGACCTACTACGACGGCAGCGACTTCGACGACAAGGCCGTTTACTACTACGTCCCGTTCCCGGGCCACCCCGAGGCGGAGAACTTCCGTCGCTTCGCGGAGGACCCCGCTGTCTGCTTCGACGCGATGGCCTGCAAGTAGCTGTCGCGGCAGCCGAGAGCGCGTGAGTTTGCGCGCGTGGCCCACGCGCGCCCCGCCCGCCCGCCCGCGCGGCCGCCCGGCCGCGCGGCGTCAGGGCTCGCCGGCGAGCTTCTTCACGGCGGCGAGCAACAGATCCGGCTTGAACGGCTTGATGATCCACCCCTTCGCGCCGGCCTTCCGGGCCTTCTCGATGAGCTCGGGCTGCCCCTCGGTGGTGAGCATGAGGATCGGCACGCCGGACGCGAGGTTCTTGTCCCGCAGGCCCTGGACCATCTCGATGCCGTTCATCACCGGCATGTTCACGTCCGCGATGATCATGGCCAGCCCTTCCTTCTGGGCGGCGACCGTGGCGATCGCGTCCCGGCCGTTGTCCGCCTCCAGGATGCCGTAGCCCGCCCCTGACAGGAGGATGCCGACCTGCTGGCGCACCGTGCTCGAATCCTCGACGAGAAGAATCTTCTTGGGCATCTATCGTGTCTCCTTGGGCGCGTGCGGCCCCGCGGCTCAGAACAGCAGCACTTCGCCTTCGCGCTGCGGATCGGACGGGCTCGCTTCCTCGAGCTGCAGCGCCGTGTCCGGGGCGATGGCGTCGAACAGCACGGCGAGCCGGTCGGCCCCGGCGTCGAACATGAGCCGCCGGAAGCCCTCGCCCTGCTCCTCCCTGGCGCGCAGGTGCTCGCCGATCGCCGCGCTCGGCGTCGAGAGCACGATCACGAGCCCGAGCGGCCGCAGCCGGTTCTTCACCCGCCCGAGGAGCTGGTTGGCGAGCTCGCTCGCCCAGTCGCACACCATGTCCTCGTCGAGCGCGCGCTGCTCTCGCAGCGGGTGGCTGCGCTTGATGAGCGTCACCGGGGCGACGAGGGTCAGGCTGCCGCGGAGGTGATCCCCCGTGAAGCCGATGAAGGAGACCACCGCGTTGCCCGGCGTCGGCTCCGACGGCGCCTCCTCCAGCAGCCGGATCTCGACGCCGTTGTCGCGAAACAGGTGGACGCACGACGCCGCAAGCTCGCTGTAGATGCGGAGCCAGCTCTCCGAATTCATTCCGCTCTCCTCGATCGATCGCTCTGCATAGTCGGTGCGCTCAACTGCGCCACCCGGTCCGGTTGGCCCGCGCTCGGCGCGCCGCCTGCGCCGCTCGGCGGCAGGCCGCCTGCGCCGCTCGGCGGCAGGCTCGGGCTCGATCCGACGCGCGGCGCGCCGACGAGGAGCGAGCCTCGCCGGCTCGACGGCGGCAGCGACGCGGAGGACGGCGCGCCCGCGGGCGGGACGGTCACCTCGTTCAGCTCCCGGGGGAACCGGAACCGGAAGGTCGTCCCCTGGCCGAGCTCCGTCTCGGTCTCCACCCGGCCGGAGAGCCGGCGGCACTCGTACAGCGCGACGCCGAGGCCGACGCCGCGGCCGGAGACGTCGGTGACCTGCTCGGCGGTGCTGAAGCCGGGGGCGAACAGCGCGGCCTCGAGATCGCGCCTCGTGGCGCTCGGCAGCCCCACGGCGGCGGCCTTGTCGCGCACGCGCTCCCAGTCGATGCCCGCGCCGTCGTCGCCGATCTCGATGAGGATCTCGTCCGCCGTCGCGCGCGAGCGGAGCGTGAGCGCGCCGTTCGGCGGCTTGCCCGCGCGCTCGCGCGCCTCCGGCCGCTCGATGCCGTGGTCCATCACGTTGCGCACGACGTGGCCCAGCGCCTGCCACATCGCGGCGAAGCGCGACGAGGGGAGCCGGACGCCGCCGGCGTCGATGCGCACGTCGGGCCTCGGCTTGCCGAGCCGCCGCGCCAGGGTCTCTGCCTGGTCCTTCATGCGGTTGAACCGCACCTCGGTCCGCTCGTTGCGGAGCGACTCGAGCGCCCGCTCCAGCTCGGCGTGCTCGCGGCGCTCGCGCGCCATCTCGAGCAGGGCGTCGATCTCCTCGTGGACGACGTCGACGCGCGTGGCCTGCGCCGCCCCGGCGAGCAGGCCGCTCACGCGCGCGACGAACGCGCACCACGCGCCCTTCAGCGCGTCGATCAGCTGGTCGGGCGGCAGCGAGCGCTCCTCGACGACGAAGCTCTCGATCTCGTGCGCCACCCTCGCCACGCTCGTCACGTCCCAGAGCCCCGCGTTCCCCTTGATCGTGTGCACGAGGCGCATCACGTGGTCCACCTCGGTGACGGTCCGCGAGCTCACGGCGTCGACGAGCTTGCTCGTGTCGCTCACGAACCCGAGCAGGCCGAGCCGGTCCTTCACGGCGCGCTCGAACACCTGGATGTACTCGCGCTGCTGCTCGTACTCCCGCAGGGAGTCCATCGTCGAGGTGACGTCCGTGATCACCATCAGCGCGCCGTTGAACTGGCCTTCGCCGGTCAGGATCGGCTTGAACCCGAGCGTGAGGTGGCGGCCGTCGCGGAGCAGGGCCCTGGGGAGCTGGTCGAGGACGACCTCGAGCGGGAGGAAGTCCTCGCAGGCGGCCTCCCACCCCATCCGGAGGAACGCGCGGGCGCGGGGGTCGTGGCCGGCGACCCGATCGGCGAAGTGCTCCTCGACGGTCGGGGCGCCGAACAGGCGCTCGAAGGCGGCGGAGTGCACGGGCTCCATCGTGCCGTCGCGGTGGATGGTGACGAGCGCCTGGTCGACGTTGTCGAGCACGAGGCGCATCTCGCGGTTGCGCTTCTCGAGCTCGCACGTCCGCTCGGCGACGGTCGCCTCGAGGTTCTGCCGGTGGCTCTCGAGGGCCTCGTCGCGCGCCTGGATGCCCGCCAGCATCTCGTTGAAGGCGTCGGTGAGCGCCCCGAACTCGTCGTCGGCGGTCTTGCGGGCGCGCGTCGTGTAGTCGCGCGTCCGCCGGACGTGGGCCGCGGCCTCGCCGAGGACCTCGAGCGACCGGGAGAGCCCCCGCACGAGCACGAACGCGAGCGCGCCCGACATGAGGAGCACGAACGCCGAGACGACGATGCCGTCGCGCACCGTGCGCCGCGTGCCCTCGACCTTGTCCGCCGCGGCGCGCCGCATGCCGGTGAGCGCCTCGCGCTCGATCGTGGCGAGCCGATCGACGCGCCATTGCTGCGCGTCGAACCACGCGTCGTGATCGACGTTCAGCGCCTCCTCCGTCGACGTGATCGCGGCGGCGCGGAGCGCGTCGGCGCGCAGCACGTGCGCGTCCGAGCTGGAGGCGTCGTAGAGCGCCCGCGCCGACTCCGACGCGTTGGCGAGGAAGACGTCGTGGTAGAGCTCCTCTTCCGTCATCAGCGTCACCAGCGTCTTGAAGGCGCCGGGCTCGAACTGCGTCGACGCGAAGGCGTGCGCGAGCAGCGCGTGCTGGCGGCTGGCGCGCTCGGCGAACTCGTCCACGGCGACGAGCGACTGGATGCTGCGCAGGAGCTCGCCGTCGTCGCTCAGCTCGGAGAGCCCGGCGTTCGCCCGGATCAGGCTGACATTGATGCTGCCGAAGGCCTTCAGCACGCTGTCGAGCGACGCCGCCTTCGCGTCGGCCTGGCTCCGGAAGGCGCCGAGCGCGCCCACGTGGGCCCGCGCGTCCGCGAGGTTGCGGGCCAGCCGGGCCGGCAGCCCGGAGAGGTCGCGCGCGGCCAGGAACGCGTCGAGCTCGGCGAGGCTCGCGTCGGTGGCCGCCCGCGCGGCCCGGAGCTGGTCGCTCGCGCGCCCGAGCGCCGCGGCGCGCTGGAACGGCGGCGCGGTGCCCCGCGCGCCCTCGGGGTCCGTCGCGTCCTGGGGCCGGACCTCCAGCCCTTCCACCAGCGCGGTCCACGCCCGCTCCTTCTGCAGGGCGTGCAGCGGCTGCGCCATGATCGACGAGAGCTCTGCGAGGTCCTCGATCGAGCCGATCCCCGCCGCCTTCGCCGCCTGCTGCTGCGCGTCGCCGACGATCATCGCCGCGAGCAGCAGGGCCCCGGCGACGGGCACGCCGGCGAGCGACCAGAGCTTCAGTCGGATCGAGGCGCTACGCAATCTCTGCCTCTGCATGCACGCCCGTCCCCCCGGCGTGGCTCGCGCGCCAGGGAGGCCGCTCGCCTTTCGTGTGCTCCTCGACAGCCCGCTCCGCGCGGACGCCCGATGCCCCGCGCCATGCTCTCCCCTGAAGCACCGGAGGAATCGAACACCGCAAGCGGCCAGAGAGGCAACTCAACACGGCTCGTCGCCCCTTCTCGCGCACCATGTACGCCTCTCTGACTCGGGCTCTTTCTTTTTGCGACGTTTCACTTGCCGTGGTGCACCGATCGGGGAGGGACGCGATGCTCTCCACCTTCTTCGATAGTTCCTGTGTATGCTACCCGCGAAGGTCGCGAGTCCGCAAGAGCGCGTGCGACAGCACGCCGATCGCAACCGAGCTCTGCGGACAAGGGAGAAAGCAATGGTGATGGGTCGGAGTTCACAGCGGCGGGCGCGAGCTGGGCGCCTCGCACGCGCTTCGAGCGCTGCCATCGGAGGAGTGCTCGCCACGGCGTCGCTCGCGCACGCGCAGAGCCCTGCCCCGGCCGTCGCCCCGGGGGCGGCAGCCACGGAGGCGGCCGCGACGGGCGCGGCCGGCGCTGCGCCCGCCGCGGCCGGAGCGACCGCTGCGCCGGCGACGGGGGCGGCCGCTGCGCCGGCGACGGGCGCAGCCGCTGGCGCGCCCGCCGCGGCCGGAGCCGCCCCGGCGGCGACGGGAGCGGCCGATTCCGCGCCCGCCGCGACCGGAGAGGCCGCGCTCGCGGCGCGGCTCGCCGAGGCGGAGAAGCGTTCGGCGGCGCTGGAGAAGCGCCTCTCGGCGCTCGAGGAGGCGCAAGCATCACCGGCGGCAGAGGACAACAGGGAACTCTTCCGGATCTACGGGTTCATCGACGTCGGCGTCCAGCGCATGTGGGTGCCGAAGAACTCGGGCCTCGCGGCCGCCCTCCCGCAGGCGAATGCCCTGAACTTCGTGGTGGGGAACTTGAACCTCTACCTCGACGCGCAGCCGAGCGACCACTTTCGCTTTCTCGGGGAGCTGCGGTTCACGACCGCGCCCGGCGGCGCCCCGGTCCCGGTGACGACGCCGCTGCCGCCCGACGTGGTGTACCGGGTGGGCACGGCGCCGTACGGCACCTTCGACTCGACCGCCGTCGCGCTCGGCTCGCCGACCCTGTATGGCGGGCTCGTCTCGATCGAGCGCGCCCACATCGACTGGACGCGCTTCAACCTCTTCAAGGTGCGCGTCGGGCAGTTCTTCACCCCGATCGGCATCTACAACGTGGACCATGGGAGCCCGGTGCTCATCACCGCCGCCATTCCCTACTTCATCTCATCGCGCATCTTCCCCACGCGGCAGACCGGGCTCATGCTCTACGGCAGCGCGTTCGCGGGCCCGTGGGAGCTCGGGTACAACGCCTATGTGAGCAACGGGCGCAACGAGGACGCGCCGTTCGCCTTCGACGACAACCGCGGGTTCGGCGGCCGCCTGCACGCGAGCTACGAGGACCCCGGCAAGCTGGCGTTGAAGCTCGGGACCTCGTTCATCGCGAGCAGGGCCAGCGACTGGGTAGTCGATTACAGGCTCACCTCGTTCGAGCCGGACATCCACGCGACGTGGTCGTTCCGGGAGTACATCGCGGCCGGAGACGTCTCGCTCGACGTCGGGACGACGCGCCTCCGGGCGGAAGCGGCGGTCGTCCGTCAGGTCTTCGACGAAGGGAAGCGCCAGGGGGGAGCTCCGGACGCCTGGAAGACCTCCGCGTATGCCGTGGCGGCGCACCGGCTGAGCTTCTTGAACATGGAGCCGTTCGCCACGGGCGCCGTCCTGCACGCGCCGTTCTTCGGGCACGACACCATGTTTCAGTTCGGCGGCGGTCTGAACTTCTACATCACTCCGGACGTCACGCTCCGGACCCAGGTGCTGCACACGCTCACCACGGTCCTGCGCTCCGACAATCCGTACACGGGACCGGACTTCAACACGACGAGCGCGCTCGCCCGCCTGATCCTGGCCTTCTGAGAGAGGTTCAACGCAACCATGAAGCGTTTATCCCTTCTGCTCCTCCTGGCCCTGCTCGGCATGACCCCGACCGCGTCGTCCTTCGCGGTGGAGGAAGAGATCGTCGTCATCGTCAACCAGGCCAACCCTGCGCAGGCGGCGGGGCGCGACACGCTCCGCCCGATCTTCCAGACGACGCGAACGGAGTGGTTCGGCAGGTCGGCGATGCCCGTGAACCTACCCGAGGACTCCTCGCTGCGGCAGCGCTTCGACCTGGCGGTGCTGGGCCTCGATCCCGACGCTGTCGCCCGCTACTGGATCGACCGCAAGATCCGCGGCGGCGAGCGCCCGCCGCGCAAGGTGGCGACTCCGAACGCCGTCGTCCGCGCCGTGGGCGAGGAGGTGGGCGGCATCGGGTATGTCGGCGCTGGCGACGTGAACCCCTCGGTCAAGGTGATCGCGCGCATCCGCGACGGCCAGGTCGTGCCGCCGTGAGAACGTGGAGAGAGGAACGAACGATGGTCATTCACCGATCTCGCCTGATGCCGCCCACCTTTCATGGGGCCCTGGTCGTCGCCGCTGGCGTCATCTCCGCAGCGTTGCTGGCGGGCTGCTGGGACTCGGACCCCTGCGATCCGGGCCAGATTGTCTTCATGAACGCGTGCGTCACGCCGCTCCCGCCGGCCCCCGCGGCGGGCAGCAGCACCGGCACCGGCCCCGCGACGGGCACCGGTGGAGCCACGGGCACCGGCACCGGCCCCGCGACGGGCACCGGTGGAGCCACGGGAGCCGGCGGTGACGGCGGCGGCACCGGTGGCACCGGCGGCACCGGTGGCACAGGCGGCGCTGCCGGCACAGGCGGCGCTGCCGGCACAGGCGGCGCTGCCGGCGCTGGCGCCACCGGCGGAGCCCCCGACGCAGGTGGCGCCTAGAGCGGCGCTCACCCGCACAGGAGACGGGCCCAGATCGGCGTTTTCGGCGCGGAGGCGTACTCCAGTACGCCGAGCACCGAAAGCGCCGAGGTGGGCCCGTATCCGAAGCGGGTGACCGCCGCTAAAAGAGGATTACTTTGCCGTCGAGGGGGAGCGGGGACGCGTTCGAGAACACAAGGGAGCTGTCGTCGAAGTCGCCGCTCATCGTGACGAAAACGTCGCCCTTCAGCGTCCGGAAAGAATAGCAGAACTGCTGCTTACAGCTCCGGCTCCGGCGGTCCACGTCGCCCGGGCTGCGCAGCTGCGGCAGCTCGGTGTTGAGCACGATCTGGAACCGGGCGAGTCGGCTCTTGATCTTCCCCATGAGCTGGTTGGCGACCTCACGCATCCAGTCGCCGAACCCCTCGGGCATGGGCGGCAGCCCGGTCATGGCGCGAAACACGGCAGGGTTCGCGGAGAGCGCCAGCACGCCGGAGAAGCCGCGCGCGCTGAACTCGATCATGCTCGCTGGATCGGCGTGGGCGCGCGCCTCCTCGCGGCACTCGCCGGGATCCGCCGGCGCGATGGCGACACCGTAAAAATGAAATAGCTCGACGGTCGCCCCCTGAACGAGGATGTCGATCGTGCGCACCTTGCGCGAGGGAGGCGGCCGGGACGTAGGCGAGGACTCGCTCGGCGGGCCGGGACGCATCGACGAGGACGACGGCGGCGCGGGTCGCAGCGAGGAGATCGGCTCACGGCGTTCGGTGCTCGGGCGCTCATGGCTGCCGGGCTCCTGCCGCTTGCCGGAGTGACCATCCTGTGGGGTGCCGCGCCGAGGCATCATGATAAAAGCACAGTATAGCGCACCTGGGCCCCCTCTAGCAATGGTGTCGAGGGATAGAACCGCAAGCGCGTGATTTTTCGCGTGTTTCGCGTGCCCGCGTGCCCCGCATCCTACTTCAGCCGACACGCGCTGGTTGCACCCGGCGATGACGCGGTGCTCTACCACCCCGCATCTGGCACCCGGCATCTGCCGCTCGGCATCTGGCACCCGGCATCTGGCACCCGGCATCTGGCACCCGGCATCCGGCATCGCGATGCGCAGAGGATTGCGTTATCACGCGACCCCGAGCGCCTCTGGCAGGCTCTGTCATCGCGCGCGCATCACGCGCGCAACCGCTCGGCGAACCGTCCAGGCCGGATGAGGATGGCCGCTGGCGGGGACAGGGAGGCGGCGCGCGGGCCGCGGCCGGCGCCCGCGGCTGACGCGCCGCGGGATGCCGGCCGCCGCGAGCCGCCGCTAGACGCCCTGCGCCGGCATCGCGGCCTCTTTCACCCAACCGGCGTCCTCCGGGCTGACCGCGGCGCCCACGTACAGGGCCTGCAGCTTGCTCGGCCCGTTGTTCTGGATGTACACGGTGTTGCCCGCGGGCTGGAAGGTGTCCGTGTGGCCAGGCGCGATCTGCCGCGACTGCGAGATCACGTTGACGATGGTGATCTCGTACCGCGTCACCGCGCCAGGGGGATTGTTGGTATCGTAAATGTGCAGCGCGGAGCTCACGCGACCGAGCCCGTAGATCTGACCGTTGGGGGGAATGTCGACGACCATGGTGAGCCTCCTTTTCAGCTGAAGATCGAGGTGATGGGAAGGACGATGACGCCGAGGATCTGCGGGTTGCCCGCCTTGCACGTGCTCGTGATCGTCACGTTGCCCGAGTCGTCGAAGGTCGCCTCGTTGCTCCAGCCGCCCTCGCCGTGCGCCTCGAAGAAGGGCCAGACGCCCGCGCTCACGGCGGCCTTGAACTCCTCCTGGCTGCCCTGGGCGATGCCGGCGCTCGACTTCATGGTCATGGTGATGCCGTCGACGATCACGAGGGCCGCGGCGTAGCGCTGGAGGTTGCCGTTCGCGCCGAAGGTGCTTTCCCACGTGATCGCGTCGCCCGACTTCCAGACCGTGTTGTCCTTGTTCGCGTACCCCTCCCCGAGCGCGCCCGAGTTGAACCACGGGGTGTAGTCCCGCAGCACGGCGTCGCTGCTCTTCTGCTTGAGCGGACCGGCCTCCAGGGTGACCAGCTTGTCGAAGCTCACCTCGATGGAGAGCCCGGCCTCGATCACCTGCGACGTCCACTGCTCGTAGCTCGCGTTGCCCTCGCCGGCGAAGATGTCGAAGAGCCCCGACGCCTCGGTCTTCGCCCAGGTGTGCGAGACGTCGGTCGACTCGGTCTCGCTGTTCATCGAGACCGTCTTCGGCTGCGCCTTGTTGAGCGCCTGCTGGAGCTGCTCGTACGTGGTCGTGTACACGTACACGGAGGGGTTCTTGGGGGCGAAGCTCACCTGGATGAGCGTGTCGGCCGCGGTGGCGATCGGGTCCTCGAGCATGGTGGCGAAGTCGCTGATCGCCCGCTGCACCATGCTCTGCGGCAGGTTGGCGCTCGCCCAGGACGAGAACGCCTTGTACCAGCCGGCGTTGTCCTGGGGCAGCGGGCTGATCGTCTTCTTGTAATCGTTCCACTGCGTGTAATAGTCGCCCATGTCGGCAGCGAGCTGCAGCTGCCCCTGGGCGAGCAGCGCGCTGATGACGCCGACGTAGTTCTGGCTGAAGCTGCTGATCTGCCCCGGCTCGTAGAACGTCGACACCGACCGCGGCGGGACGGCGTCGAACATGCTCCAGAGCTGCTCGGACGTCGTCCCCACAGGCATGTTGCCCTGCACCAGCTGGAAGGAGCTCGGGTCGAGCTGCGCCTGCTGGGTGAGCACGTTGTACCACTGGCTGTTGAGCGCGTTCATGGCGTCTTGAATGGCGGACATGGTTTCTCCTCCCGTGCGCTCGCACGACGGGAGCGAGCCTGTCGCTCTCGCCGCGCCGCGCGTCGTGCGAGGGAGGTTTAAGGCGCCCGGCGCGACAGGACCATTACAACGGTCTTACGCGCCTGCCCTCGGATCATCCATGGGCGCGATCGCGAGCCGCTCCGTGCCCACGCGGAGCTGGCGGCTGCCGCGGCGCCGCTCGATCACCGCGGCCGCGCTGGTGAGGCCGGCGGCGCTCATCTCCTGGCGCACGCGGTAGATCTCGACGTTGAGCTTGTTCTCATCCATCGACAGCATCCGGCAGAGCTCGTCGACGAAGACCCAGCCGCGCTGCGGCGGGGCGAGCGCCCCCGCGTCGCGATCGCGGAGGCGCGCCCGCGCCAGCGTGAGCAGCATGTAATGGTGCGATCGCGGCGCGAGAACGCGCGCCTCGCCTCGCCGCACCACGGTGAGCTCCACCGCCTCCTCGTCACGGCTGACGCGGAAGCGGAGCTCGGCCTCGTCGATCCCGCCCGCGCGCTCGTTGGCGTCGGCGGTCGCGGTGGGGGGCGTGGGCAGGTGGAGCATGAACGCCTCGCCCCCGAGCTGCAGGACCTCGCCGTCGTGGGCCGGGCGCGACTGTCCCTCGATCTCCGCGACGAACCGCCCGTCCTCCATCTCGACGACGCAGGCGCGCGGGTCGTCCGCCGAGGGCAACGCGAGCAGGGCGCCGGCGCCGGCGAGGAGCGCGTTGTCCGAGAGGCGGCGCGCCATCGGCACGGGCGGCGAGGCGTCGACGAGCGTCCACGTGGCCTCCGGATCGCCGAACGCGAGCAGATCGCCCGCGGCGAGCGCCCTCGCGCTCCCGGCGGCGAGGCGCTCGCCGTTGACGAACGTGCCGTTCTTGCTGCCGAGATCGCGCACCGACCAGGCGCCGTCGCGGTACGACAGCCGCGCGTGCTCCGCGGAGGCGAGCCGCACCTCGAGCTGCACCGCGCAGACCGACGACCGACCCACGAGCGCGTGCGCCGCGAGCGCGGCCCGGATCGCGCCGCCCTGCTGCGCCAGGATCGCCATTGCGCGAGGCTAACATCGCTGGTGGGGCAGCTCCAGCGCCTCGGGTGATCCACCTCGGGCTCCCGCACGCGTTCCGCGGCGCGGCTTCGCCTACCACAAAGTCTGGGACCCCGACCTGGGCGGCTGGTGGCCCTCGCAGCCGGGCGGCCGCCCTCTGCGGTGTCCTCGAGCCCCGGCCATCTCGACGTCGTCGCCCGCGGCACCGACGGGAGCCTGCTTTACAGGTCCTGGAGCTCAGGCTCCTGGTGGCCCTCGCAGACAGAGTGGGCGACGCTCGCCGTCGACATCGGAGGCATCCCATCATCGTCAGCTCGGCGCCGGGCGAGCTCGACGTTCTCGTCGTCGGCTGCGACGCCACGCTCTGGCACAGGTCGCGCTCGCTCTGACCGGAACCAGCGGCGAGTGGAACTACGTCATAGCGGGTTACCGGTGCCGTTCCGGTGGACGCGTCATACGCCGCCGTGATGACCACGCTCCCCTCCTTGCGCCCCGTGGCGACATGCCGTTGAGCCTCGACAGTCTGTTCCAACGGATAGCCACACCGGGTGCGGGCGCGGGCGGGTGCGGTGCCGTTCCGCTCGGCTCCCCCACGGGCGTATACACTCTTGACCTGGGCGGGTCCGATCAACGGTCCATCGAGGTATACTGCGACATGGAGACGGACGGCGGCGGCTGGGCGCTCGTCTACAACAGCGTCGGCTCGGAGGATGGCAGGACGCTCTCGTTCTGGAACATCCCGTATGCCGATCGGCTCCGGTCCAAGGGGGAGCCGTCGCTCGGCGACAACCATTACCAGGGTGCCCTGTACCTCACCGGCCAGGAGTACCGCGACGAGGTCGTGGATCTCGACGGGACTGTCGCGGAGATCATGCGCGCGACCGCCGATGGCATCAACCAGGAGGACATGCACCTCATCCATCCGGTACGTCTCGCCGAGGACAAAGAAGTCTTCGATTCGCAGTTCGGCTCCGGGTGGGCCTCCGCGGACTTCGACGCCGACACGCTCGATGGCAACTGCGCCGAGGCGTACGGCGTCACTCAGCACTATGGGGACTGCTTCGTCTACAACCTCGGCGCAGACGACCAGGGCGGCGTGTACTTAGCATGGCTCCCCGCGGGCGGCGCCGCGTGATCGAGGTTCGCTCTTGCGGTTCTCCGGGAGAAGGCCCACCGTGGTGGGATGATGAAGCTCTCGCGCCTTGTGGGCCTCGCCGCCTTGCTCGCGGCGCCGCTGCTCGCCGCTCCGGCGCGCGCGGACATCGCGCCGCCCGACACCTGCGACACGCCGGGATCGAGCTGTAGCAATGCTGGCCCCGCGGCCGACGCGCCCGGGACGTGCACGACGCAGAAGTGCCAGCGAGCGGTGCCGGACCCGGACGGCGGCGTCACGACGGTCGAATACGACTGCAATCGGTGCATCGCCGCGGGCGGGAGCTCGACGTCGACCGGCAGCGCAGGCACCGGCAGCGCAGGCACCGGCAGCGCGAGCACCGGCAGCGCGGGCACCGGCAACGCGAGCACCGGAAGCGCGGGAACGGACGCGGCGTCCTCGGACGACGCCGGCTGCGCCACGAGCAGCGCCGCCTCGGGCGGCGCGATGGCCGGGCTGATGCTGCTCTGCGGCGCGGCGGCGCTCGCGGCCGCCCGCCGGCGCCGCTGAGCCGAGCGCCCGCCCGTGCGTGCGCTCGGTCCTCAGCCCGCGCGTGTGGCCAGCCTGCTCGAGCGCGGCGCCGCGCCGCTCGACGGCGCGCGGCGGTATGTCTTCGGCCTGCTCCGGCGGAGCGAGCTCGCGCTCGCGGTCGTGGCGCGCCCCGACCGCAGGATCGCGGCCCTCGCCGCGGTGAACGCGCTCGGCGCCTTCACCATGGCGGTGCTCGCGCCGAGCGCGCTCCTCGTGCTCGGGCCCGTCCTGCTCGGCGTCCTCCACGTCGCGGCCGACGTGCGCTACCTCGTGCTGCGGCGCGGGCTGCCGCCGTGGTGGCGCAGCGTCGTCTGGGCGGCCTGCGCCGCCCTGATCGGGCTGCGGGCCGCCCAGGAGCTCTTCGGCTCGGCGGCGACGCTGCTCCGCGCCGAGCACGCGCTGCTCGCCGCCTGGCTCGGCGCCGCGGTCCTCGCCGGCGCGCTCGCGTCGCGCGCGTGGCGGCGCGCCGCGCTCGCCGCCGCCGCGGCCGTGGCGCTCTCGGCGGCGGCGCTCGCCGCGCCCCGCGGCTTCCGGCTCGGGCTCGCGCACGCGCACAACCTCGTCGCGATCGCGCTGTGGCTCGCGCTCTTCCGCCGCCAGGTGCGCGCGGTCGCCTTGCCCCTCGGCCTCGTCCTGGCCGGGACCGCGCTCCTCGCGAGCGGCGCCACGACCTCGCTCACGCTGCGCGCCGGGTGGCTGGACGCCTTCGGGCTGCACCTCTTCCTGGCGAGCGACTGGCTCGCGCCCGGGCTGCCGACCCGCGCGGCCGTGGCGCTCACCGCGAGCTACGCGTTCTTGCAATCGGTGCACTACGCGGTCTGGTTGCTGCTCATCCCGCAGGAAGATGGCCCGGGCCAGCGGACGACCACGTTCCGCATGTCGGCGCGCTCGCTCCGGCGGGACTTCGGCGACGCGGGGCTCGCCGCGGTCGCGGTCGCCGCCTTCCTCGTGCTGCTCGGCGCGACAGGCAGCGCGCTCGGAACGCGCAACGTGGTCCTGTCGCTCGCCTCGTTCCACGGGTACCTGGAGCTCGCGCTGCTCGCGTACTTCTATGTCCGCGGCGACGTCGGCCGGGGCGCCGCGCAGCCACGCGCGGAGCCGGTCGGGGCCGCGCGCGCGGCGGAGCGCGGGCGGCCCGGGGTCGCCGCGCCGCCGGCCGCGCCATGAGCCGGGTGTTCACCGATCCGCTGGTCGCCGCCTGGTCGCGCGCGTTCGCGGTGACGCTGCTCGTCGAGCTCGCCGTCGCCGCGCCGCTGCTCGGCCCGGCGGAGCCGTCGCGGTGCCGTCGCGCCGCGCTCGTGGCCATCGCCAACGTCGCGAGCCACCCGGCGGTGTGGTTCATCTTCCCCGCCCTCGCGCTCGGCGCCACGACGCGGCTCGCGCTCTCGGAGCTCTGGGCGGTGCTCCTCGAGGTCGGCGTCTACCGGCTCGCGCTGCGCGACCTGCCCGCCCTGCGCGCCCTCGCCGCCTCGGCGCTCGCGAACGGCGCGTCGCTCGGGCTGGGGCTGCTGCTGCGGAGCGCGACCGGCTGGGTGTGAGCGGCGCGCGCCGGGCTCCGTAACGCTCGATGATCCTGTCGAGGATGGCCTCGGAGTCCTTGACGCTCGTGGACGACGCTCGCGTCGAGCGCGTCAGTCGTACTCCTCGCTCGGGAGGGCCTCTATCGACGTGCGCATGTAGTTACGCGGCGAATGGTCGCCCCAGGAGAACGGCACCCGCACCCAGCTCAGGGGGACCACGTCCTGGGTGAACCAGGCCAGGGCCCCGACGACGTTGCTGAGCCCCAGCGTGATCACCTGACGCGTGGCTCGGTCTCTCTTGATCCAGCCGGCGTCCGATGACTCGTAGTGCTGACCGAAGTGCTCGAAGCGTCCCATGGCATAAGGCGGCATACGCGGGACAATGTCCTTGTCGTAGACGTGGCGGAAGACCTTCTTGCCGAGGTCCTCTTTCATGATCCGCGCGAACATCTTGTCACCCACCATGGGCTGTCCGTACGTGTAGACGCCCCGGAGCCAGTTTCTCACGGTGTGGCGATCCTTCTCGAAGAACTGAGCGTCTGCTTTCGCGTAGACGAGAGCCGCGGCGAGCGCCGCCAGCGCTCCCCCCAGGCTGTGGCCGGTGATGTAGAGCGCAGGAAGCAGGTTCTTCTCCTCCGGGATGGCGTCCGCCGCTGCATCTGCGGCCGCGTGCGCGGTGTCGCCAGGCCGGGGCACATCGCACATGGCGAGAAACTTCTGCTGCGATAGCGCCAGCTGATGGCAGATCGAACGGTTATCCAGGGCAGCCTTGAGTAGCTCCTGGAGCAACGGCCACGACGACCGGAGGGCGCGATGGAAGCCGCCGTGGACGTTTCCTCCGGATGTGAAGGGCTCCATCCCGGCGCTCACGTCGGTGAGCCAGTTGATCGCGTTCCTCGGCTGCGTCCCCCCGAAGCTCAGGATGGTCAGCTTCCTGCCGGGGCTCTGGACCAGGATGGCGGAGGTGTCGAAGAAGAGCGCGTCGTTCGCGGTGACCAGCTCTACACAGTCGCACCCCTCCAGCCCACGGCGGGACATCATGGAGGCGAAGGTCCCCAGGTTCGAGTACGACCACGATGAAACGAAGGAGAGGGTCCGAGCGTGAGCGCGATCGTAGACGCCCTCCTCGGTCCTCAAAAGGCGGAGTATGTTCTGCTTGGACTCCTCGGAGATCGGCGTCCCTGATTCCGCACCCGTGTAGCCCATGCCCATCGCATGGATGCTTCTGACGATCATGGATCTTGGCTCCTCCTGGATTCGTGGGTCTGGTCGTCGCTGGCACGGCCATGTGCCCCCAATCGACGCTCAGTGCGTCCACGCCGCCTCGGCAGCCGCCCGCCGCGCCACGAAAGACGCAGCGCGAAGCCCTGCTCTCTCGAACGTTACATACGCACCTCCGCCCCGAGGCGCTCGTTGCCCGAACACCAGGGCGTCAGTCCGACGCCTACCAGGCAAGGGGCCCATTTCAATCTCGGAGCCTGACGCAGAGCGCTTTTGAATGCGTTCCGGCGCAGGCGAACCCTCGCCGGGCTGCGTCGCCACACCGCCCCTTCCGGCCTGAGAGAGTTATTTCGATTCCAGCCAGGCCTCGATCGCGGGCACTGGATGGTTCATCACCCCGCGCATCGTGATCACCGCTGGCCACTGCATCTACAGCAACAGCGCCCTGGGCGGCACCAGATTCGCAAAGCACATCAAGATCTGTGATGCCTTTGGAAATGAGATCGCACACCCGACAGCAGCGTTCAGCCAAGACGAAACGATCCCGTACCCGTCAAACTTCTTCGTGAAGAAGTCGTGGTACGAAAAGCTCGATGCAGGAGCGAGCGAGTACGACTACGGCGCGATCCTGCTCAAGCCTGCCGATATCAGATCTGGCCAGCTTCAGCGGAGCACCATCCCCTATGCGTTCATCGAGGATGGTGAGCTCGACGAGGGTCAGGTCACCGTCACCGGATACGCCATCGCCGGGTATCCTGCGGCTCCTGACGACAACTTCCCGCCCGAGCGCAGGCGCATGTGCTCCGACACCAAAGCCCTCCTCGGACGCGAGGCCAATCTCCTGCTCTACAGGGCCAGCACCGTCCAGGGGCAGAGCGGCAGCCCGGTATGCCTGATCCGAGACGGCCAGCAGGTCTGCGGCATCGGGATCCACACCGGTTATTCCTCGAAGCTCGGCCGTCCTGATGCGCCCGACGCGAACGTGGCAGTCCGGATCTCGCGCGATATGAAGGCCGAGCTGAGCACGATGTTCGAGGCGGTCGAGAGCGGGAGCGGCGAGGAGTGGGTGAAGGAGCGCTGGGATGAAGCGTGACCGGCGCGATGCGTGGCAGGAGAATGCTTGATGACGAGCAGCGCGACGCCGCCGCGTTGCTCGTCCCCTCGCCGGCCGACGGGCCGTGGACCAACGAGGCGAGCGTGGTGGATTCGGCCTTGACACTCTCGACCCCTGCGCGTCCAGGGGCGGCGCACCGCCGGGCGGCTCGAGCACGCGTACCCGCGGGGCTTGACACCGGTGAAAGTTCTACGATCTCCTGAGCGCCCCCATGCTGAAGCGCAGAGATTTCCTTCGAGCCACCCTCGTCACGGCCGGCGCGCTGGTCGTCCCGGCCTGCGGCGACCCCGAGGCCGTCAACCCGGTCATCCCCGTCGACACCGAGCGCGAGCTCACCGACGGCTCCGAGTTCTTCCCGCAGTCGGTCGCCTCCGGCGATCCTCGCCCCGACAGCGTCGTCCTCTGGGCCCGCGTGCAGGACGGCGAGGAGGACCTCGAGCTCGAGGTCGAGGTCGCGACCGACGCCGAGTTCACGCAGCAGGTGGCGCTCGACGCCGGACAGGCGCGGGTGAAGGCGCTCGCGAGGCACGATCACTGCGTCAAGGTGAAGGTCCGCGGCCTCGCGGCGGGCACGGTCTACCACTACCGGTTCATCTACGTGAAGGGCGACAAGGGCTACGTGTCGCGCGTGGGGCGGACCAAGACCGCGCCGGCCGCGGAGGCCGACGTCAAGGTCCGCTTCGCCTACGTGTCCTGCCAGGACTATATCGGGCGCTTCTACAATACCCACCTCGCGCTCGCCGAGGAGGAGCTCGACTTCTTCGTGCACCTCGGCGACTACATCTACGAGACGACCGGCGACCCCAGCTTCCAGAACACCACCGGGCGCGGCGTCGACTTCACCGACGAGGAAGGCAGCATCTCGCTCGGCGAGGGGGCCTTCCGCGCGGCGAGGTCGCTGAGCAACTACAGGGAGCTCTACAGGACCTACCGCTCCGACGCGAACCTCCAGAAGGTCCACGAGAGCTTCCCGATGATCGCCATCTGGGACGACCACGAGTTCTCGGACGACTCTCACGGCGCCACGGCCACGTACTCCAACGGCCAGGAGGACGAGACCGACGTGGAGCGCCGCAAGGCCGCGAGCCAGGCGTGGTTCGAGTACCAGCCGGTCGATTACGGCGACGACTTCGAGTATGATCCCGGCGCCTCGTTCCCGGGCGATATCCGCATCTACCGCGACTTCGTGTTCGGCAAGCACGTGCACCTGGTGATGACGGATCTGCGCAGCTACCGGCCGGATCACCTGATCCCCGAGGGCGCCTTCCCGGGCAAGGTGGTGCTCGATCAGGCCAAGCTCGTCGAAGAGCTCGAGGACGTCCCCGCGTCCGCCATGCCCTACGTGGAGGACATCGAGACCTTCAGCGACGGGATCTATGCGTCGGTCCTCGCCGAGGCCGCGGAGGCGGTCGGCTACGACGCCGCCGAGGTGACGGGGAAGGTCAGCGTCCTCTACATCAACACGATCGTGGCCAGCGTGAACGAGGGCCTGCCGGAGGAGACGCAGATCCCGCTCATCGCGGAAGAGGAGCAGGCGTTCCTGGAGCGGGGCATCGCGTACGTGGATCTCGGCAAGATCGGCGCGCACACCTCGATCGGCTCTCGTTACTTCGCGGCCAAGGACGCCGTCGATGTCTACGCCGCCATCCGTTACAAGGAGACGCAGGGCGCGAGCGAGGACGTGATGGGGGCCGAGCAGGAGTCCTGGTTCCTCGACACCATGGAAGGGTCGAAGGCGACATGGAAGGTCTGGGGCAACGAGTACTGCCTCCTCCCGCTCGCCATCGATCTCACCCCCTACAGCATCCCCGACCAGTTCAAACGTCGGTTCTACATGAACCTCGACGCCTGGGATGGCTTCCGCAACAAGCGGGACGAGCTCCTGGCGCGGCTCGTCGACGTGGGCAACGTCGTGGCGATCACCGGCGACATCCATGCCTTCTTCGCGGGGACGGCCGGCCTCAACGATGATCCCACGAAGAAGATCGTCGAGTTCGTGGGCGGCGCCGTCTCGTCGGCGCCCTACCGCGAGCTCTTGACCAGCCAGGTGGCCAGCGATCCGGTGCTGAGTGCGATCCCGGGGGCCGCGCTGCTCGCCGCCGGCATCGACGATATCCTCATGTCGACCGAGACGAAGATCAACCCGCACGTCGCCTACACCAACAGCAGTGCCCACGGCTACGTGGTGGTCGAGGCGAGCGGGGACGAGCTCCTCGTCGACATGCGGAGCATCGCCGCCGCGGAGGTGCAGACCGACTACACGACGAAGCGCGGCGATCTGAAGGTCAAGAGGAAGCGGTTCCGGACCCTCGCCGGGGAGAGCGACATCTACCTGGACGACGGAGGCACCTGGAAGCGCTGGGATCCCTCCAGGCAGATGTGGATCTGATCGCGCCGGGCGCGCGCCGGCGCGGCGGGGACCCACGCCGCGAGGAGCACGGGCAGGGGCTCCGGGCTATGCTGCCGCGACGCCAGCACGAGCGCGCATGACCAGCCCCACGACCGCCTCAGCGCCGATGAGCCCCGGCGCGCCCGCCCTGCGCCCGTACCAGCGCGCCGCCGTCGATGCCGTCCTCGCGGCGCGCAGGCGCGGCGTCCGGCGCATGGTCGTGTGCCTCCCCACCGGCGCTGGCAAGACGGTCATCTTCTCCCATCTCGCCCGCCTCGCCAGGCGGCAGGTCCTCGTCCTCGCCCACCGCGAAGAGCTCCTCTTCCAGGCCAAGGACAAGATCGAGCGCGCCCTCGGCGGACAGGCCACGGTCGCCGTCGAGCAAGGCGAGCTCCGCGCCTCGTCGGAAGCGCGCGTCATCGTCTGTTCCATCCGCTCGCTCCACGAGAAGCGGCTGGAGCAGGTCACCGGCGGCCGCGATATAGGCCTCGTCATCTACGACGAGTGCCACCACGCCCCCGCCGAGGACAACCGCCGCGTGCTCCGCCAGCTCGGCGCCTTCGACCCCGCGTGGACTGGCACCCTCCTCGGGTTCACGGCCACGACGGCCCGCGGCGACGGCAAAGGCCTCGACGACGTCTTCGAGGCGATCGTCTACAGCCGCAGCCTCCCCGAGATGATCGCGGACGGCTACCTCGCCCCCCTCACCGGCTACCGCGTCGCCACCGCCACCGACCTCTCCCGCCTTGACGGCGGCGGCCTCGACTTCGCGGCGGACGAGCTCGAGGAGGCCGTCGACCTGGAGGAGCGCAACGCGCTCGTCGCCCGCTCGATTCAAGAGCTCGCCCGCGACCGCCGCACCATCGCCTTCTGCGTCACGGTCGCCCACGCCAGGAACCTCGCGAAGGCGCTCAACCACCTCGGCGTCCGGGCCGGCTACGTCCACGGCGACATGCCTTCCGACCTCCGCGGCCGGATCCTCGCTGATTTCCGGGAAGAGCGCGTCCAGGTCCTCACCAACGTCGCTGTCCTCACCGAGGGCTTCGACGACCCTGGCGTCTCCTGCGTCGCGATGGCCCGCCCCACGCGCTCGGAGGGGCTCTATGCCCAGTGCGTCGGGCGCGGCACCCGCCTCCATCCCGGCAAGAAGGACTGCCTCATCCTCGATTTCGTCGACCTCTCCTCGCTCCAGCTGTGCACGCTCCCCTCGCTCTTCGGCATGCCCCGCGACCTCGATCTCGAGGGCAGGGACGCCGCGGAGGCGGGCCGCTTCTATCGGCAGATCGCCTTCGACTACCCCGGCTTCGAGGTCGAGGCGGGCCGCATCACCCTGCGCGAGATCCAGGAGCGCGCCGCGCACTTCGATCCCCTGAGCCTGCGCGTCGACCCGGAGGTGCTGGCCATCTCGCGCAATGCGTGGGCCTCGCTCGGCCGCTTCGGCCTCGCGCTCCATTTCGAGAGGAAGCCCGGAGCGATCAGCGAGGTCGCCGTCCTCGCCCGCGGCGGTCGCGGGAAGCGGTGGCATGTCCTCCTGGATGGCAAGCTGGTCGAGCGCTTCTCCACCCTCGAGGAGGCGGTGGCCGCCGTCGATTACGAGGTCGCGCGCCGCGGCCCCGCGGCCGGGGCCTCGGCGCGGCACGACGCGCCATGGCGCCGGGGAAAGCCCCCCGTCCCCCTGCCGGCCGAGCCCCCGCGGGGCCATCCCCCGCCGCGCACGATGGAACAGGCCATGATCCTCGCGGTGTGGGCGAGGGTCACCGCGCCGCGGGTGGTGGCCGGATTTGAACATGAAGGCGGGAAGGCGGGAAGAAAAGATCAATGATCTTCCTGCCTTCCCGCCTTCATGTGAATCACTCCGGGGCAAATTGGGCCACCACCGCGCCGCGCGAGGGGGGGTGAGCCGATCACCCCCGGCGGCGGCCGCCCCGGCCACGCCGTCGCGGGCCGCCCCGGCCACGCCGCCGCAGGCCGCCTCGGCCGGCTGTTGGACGGCGCCGCGGTCAGGCCTGCTCCCCGAAGGCCACGGGGCGGTGCAGGGCCGCGAGCATGCACTTCCTGGCGTGGCCGGCCGGCTCGCCCGGCCGCTGCGGCTCTCCGGTCACCCACACCATCGTCACCTGCGACGAGACGAACTGCCACCCCTCGCGCTCCGCCTGCTGCACCAGCGCGGTCAGCTCCTCGGCGCTGCCCGCTTCCACGAACTTGGTCTCGTATGACATGTTCCTCCTTCACCGCGCCTGCACCGCGCCCGGCGGCGGACCGTACGCCGGAGCGCGACGGGTGGGAAGGAGCGCTGTGGCGGCCTACCGAGCTCTGCGCGGCGAGCTCCTGATGAGGCCGCCGAGCATCCACTCGGCAGAACGGCGGATCAGGAGGTGAGCAGGGAGCGAGGAGGGTAAGGCCGAGCCTGTCACGCTTGCGCCCCTCGCGCCGTGTCTCGCGAGGGCGGCACGCGCGCGCCGCGCGCTACGGGGCGAACGCGCCGATCGTGAGCTTCGCGCCGTCGCTGCGCGCCATGGCCTTCTGGTGCGGCGAGTACTGGTGCTCGACCGCCGGGAGGCCGTCGAGCGCCGCGCCGCCGCCGACAAGCGGGCCGCCGGTGGCCGGGAGGAAGTCGTGACCGTCCACCGAGGTGAACGGCGGGTCGAGGCCGATGATCTGGCTGTCCAGGCCGTCCACCTCCCCGATCACCTTCGGGCCCGGGACGGGATCGAACGCCGTCCACCCCTTCATCACCCAGTTCCCGGCGAGGAGGAGGGTCCCCGCGGCCACGTCGTCGCGGTCCCCCATGAAGGTGACCGCGCGGATCTCGGTCGGCTCCTGGCTGCTGGCGAACACGTTGTTCCGGGCGTCGATCCGCTCGTCGTTGGTCGAGGCCTCGAACACAGCGGAGCGCTCGTAATCCTGGTACGTCTCGTTCTGCACGAACACGGTGTTGGCGAAGAAATGGAGCGTGCCCTTCCTGTAATTCTCGGTCTGACCGCTGTCCCCGCCATAGTGGACCATCGACGGGCCGTAGCCGGTGCGCAGGAGCACGTTGCCGTAGATGAACGTCTCGTGGAACGACGGCAGCGCGACCGAGTCGGTCGCCTCCTGCGCGTCCACGAGGTCGATCAGGTGGGCGCCGTCCTCGATCCAGTTGTAACGGATGACCACGCCGGCGGAGCGCTCCTTGATGTTGTTGCCGTTGCCGCCGCGCGTGGGGCCGAAGCGATTGAACTGGTAGACGACGTTCGAGGCTTCGTTGTAGACGTTGTGCTCGTTGTAATCGCTGAGGCTGCCGTTGTCGTGGATGTAGTTGGACTCGATGAGCACGTCCTCGGTGAGGATCTCCGCGCCGCCCGTGCCGATGAAGAGGCCGTTGGCGTTCTCGTGCACCTCGCAGGCGCGGATCGTCACGTGGTTGCCGCGCTCGACGAAGATGCCGGCCGCGTTGTCCGCGTAGGAAGCCGCGGAGCCGGCCTTGTCGGTGAAGCGGAACGGGGGCGATGCGTTCTTGATCTCGAGCCCCTCGACGGTGATGTGGCTGGGCGCGAGATCGTAGGGGTCGTCGTGCTTGTGCCCGATGATCACGAGCCCCCTCACCTGGTGGCCGTCGAAGGGGAAATCGAGCTCGGGCCGCGTCGTGGCGCCCTCGCCGTCGATCACCGGCAGCTCGCCGCCAGGCCCCGGGACGCCGCAGACCCGGATCGGCTGCTCCGCGGTCCCCTGGCCGCCGAGCATGAGCTTCTCGTGGTACCCCTCGGCGCGCCAGAAGATGCGCACCGTGTCGCCCGCGACGAGCGACTCGAGCGGGACATCGCCGATCGACTCGAACTGCTTGCCAGGGCCGACCTGGTAGTCCGTGCCGCTCCCCACATGGGTGCACTGGACGTGGATCGGAGGGATGTTGACGGGCGGAGGCAGCGGCGCGTCCTCACCGGAACCGGCCGTGAGCCCACCGATCTCGCCGTTGCAGCCGGCGGCAAGGAGCAACCCCGTCATGCAGGCTAGAAATCTCACAGAGGCGACCTCCTGATCTATTGCAAAGCCCTACTGGATTTTTACACACGCGAAGCTACGCTGGACTTCTTCGCGCGGCGGCGTGGGCTCTCCGCAGCGGGGCAACATGACACAGTGAGGCTCTTTGTCATCCGGCCAGACCCTGCTGTAGTGCCGAGATCCGCAAATCAGGTAGCAGGATGTAGCGCAGCGGCGTCCGATCACGCCCTGTCCGAGGAACGTCGCGAGCGGGCTGATTTCCCGGCCATCTGGACAGTGAGGGCGCAATAGTTCAACCTGACTTGATCAACGGGCCGGGCAGCGCAGCGGCCCGTCAGACGGCCGCCGGACCGCGCGACGCCCCGGGCGGGAGCGTCGCGGGTTCCTGGGATTCTTCGATCAGCTCCCGCAGCTGAGCCAGCTCCTGATCGACCCACCCTCGCTGCTCGTCGAAGGCCGCCTCCGAGCACCCCGGCGGCCGCTGGATGGTGAAGAGGAGCAGGCTCCCTGGGCCATGGCGCGCGAGACGCATGGGCATCCGCAGCTCTCCGCTACCTGTGTCGACGCAGTGCCACACCACGCCCGCGGCGGGGTCTGCCTCGTAGCGCAGGCGCACATCTCCCTGGGGAGAGCTCACGACCCAGCGCTCCCCCTCCTCTCGCAACCCCTGACAGAAGCGCGTGGCCCAGCGGGACAGGAGACGGATATCCGCGGCCAGACGGAACGCCCTGTCCAGGGGAGCGCGCGTCAAGGCGAGCGCGGTGTAGTGGGCGTCCCCGGGCTCGTGGCCCGAGAAATAGACCACCTCCAGGTGCTCCAGCACGGCCCTCATCCGCGGAAACCAGACGGCGCCGTGAGGCGAGCCGCAGTGCGCGGCCAGCGCCTCCCCGTCTCGATAGCGGTCCAGGACCACATAGCGCCCGGGCGCGCCATCCTTGAACAGGTCGTAACTGAGCGTGCCCGGCTCCTGGGCACGCACCGCGGCGGCGTGGCTCCTGAACATCGCCTCGAATTCCGCCTCGAGACCCGCCTTGGCCCGCGCGCGCTTGATGCCACCGATCATGCGTCCTCCTCTCGACGCAGAAAAGGTTGAGAGGCGACGGGCACACGGGCTTGAAGGATCTTGCGCGCGGTCGGCTCTTCTCGGAGGCGCCGGAGCGCCGACGGGCTACACCCGAACTCCCGGCGGAACGTGTTCGTGAAGTGGCTGTGATCGGCGAAGCCGAGGTCCAGGGCCAGCGCCGTCAGGTTCCGAGACCCCCCAAGGAGGCGCCCGAGGGCCGTGCGCAGGCGCAGGCCCAGCACGTAGCGGTGGATGGGCAGACCCGTGGTGGCCCGGAAGACGCGGTGGAGGTGGAAGGGGGAGCAGTCCAGGGCCTGGCCCAGCTGGATCAGGTCCGGCGGGTCGGTCAGGTGGCGGGAGAGCAGCTCCGCCGCCCCGTGGACCAGGTCGCGATGGCGGCGCTGCGTGGCCGCGTCGCGGCGGCGGCAACGGGGCTCGCTCCCTGCCGCCCGCAGCGCCGCGTCCAGCAGGTCGAGGGTTCGCTCCTGGATCCGCAGCGGATCGCCGGGACCCTGCTCCAGCTCCGCCACGAGGAGGTGGTGGAGCAGGTAGGTGCGACTGTCGGCCGGAGCATCGGACCGGGTGAAAGGCCGCGCCGGCCGCTCCGCGTCGCCGGCGTTGTGCCAGGCCACCACCTGGCGCGTCAGATCCTCGGAGAGACAGAAGATGGTGCAGCGATCGCCGCCGTCCACGAGGTGACGCACCCGGCCGACCTCACCGGCGTTGTTGAAGAGCACCCGGTGGGGGTCCACCCACAAGCTGCGGCCCTCGGTCTCCTTGAGGAAGCTGCCCCGCCGGACAAACGCGAAGTCCGTGCTCGCGGACGCCTCTTCGGGCGCCGGGTGCTGCCGCCCGCAGGCGCATTCAAAGTCGAGCACGGTCAGCGCCGGAGAGGCATGGAGCGCGCGTACCTTCTGGGGGAGATCCACCGCCCGAGCGTACTCGAGGACGACCAGCGCGGGCCCGCGATCGGTCAGCGCCGCGCGCGCTCCGAGGGCGCCGCCGCCTCGAGAATCCGGGACGCCCCGGTGAAGGCGGGGTTGTCGCGCTTGAGGGGCATCCTGCTCATCGCCCGTTCGGCCATGGCGGTGATCGTGAGCGACGGGTTCACGCCGAGGTTCGAGGGCACCATCGAGCCGTCGACCACATAGAGGCCCTCGTGGCCGAACACCTGGTTCTGCTCGTCGATCACGCCGTGCTCCGGATCGCGGGCGATGGCGCAGCCGCCGAGGATATGCGCGGTGGTCGGCACGTTGAGCACGGCCTCGTTGATGGCGTTGCGCGGGGTGCCGTTCATCAGCGCGCCGAGCCGCTTGCCGACCTCGTTGGCGATGGGGATGTACGCCGGCGGCCTGGGCTGGTCGGGCGGACGGTGGGTGGTCATGCCGCCGCGCTTCCATACGAGCTGCATGTAATTGTCGACCGTCTGCATCACGAGGAGGATGGTGGACCGGCGCGCGAACTTGAAGGGCAGGAGCCCGAAGAGGAGGTCAATCGGGCGCAGGAGCCGCCGGCCGAGCCAGCGCAGCCAGCGCGGCAGGCCCGGCGTGTCGTCGGTGAGCACGGTGCCGAGGGCGCCCATCACGTCGGAGCCGGCGGGGTAGCGCACCGGCTCGATGTGCGTGCGCGCGTCAGGGTAGATGCCGCTCGTGATCGCGATGCCACGGGAGTAGTCGACGCGGTCATCCTTGGCGGTCACCCCGAGGATGACCTCGCTGTTCGTGCGCACGTAGTTGCCGAGCTGCCGGGAGAGGCGCGGCAGTCGGCCCTCGGCCCTGGCCTGGAGCAGGAGCTTCACCGTGCCGAGGACGCCGGCGCTGAGCACCACGCCGCGCGCCCGGAGCTTGCGGCGACGCTTGTTGAACACCGCGGTGGAGCGCTCCAGGGTGAGCTCGTAGCCGCCGCCCGGGAGCGCGTCGACGGCGGTGACCATCGTCTCGGGCTGGATGGTGCAGCCCTTCTTCTCGGCCAGGTAAAGGTAGTTGAGGTCGAGCGTGTTCTTGGCGCCGTAGCGACAGCCCACCATGCAACCGCCGCAGTGGACGCAGGTGGCGCGCTCGGGCCCCTCGCCGCCGAAGAACGGGTCGGGCACGCGCTGCCCCTCCTGCTCCCCTTCCCTCGCGAAGAGCACGGCCACGTTGGTGACGTGAAACGTGTCCCCGCGGCCCATCTCGTCGGCGATCTGCCGGAGCTGCCGGTCCGCCGGCCAGAGCTTCGGGTTCGCCGTCACGCCGAGCATGCGCTTCGCCGTCTCGTAGAAGGGCATCAGCTCGTCGCGCCAGCTCGTGCCCGCCGGCCAGCCCGGGTTGGTGAAGGCCTCGGGCGGGGGCACCAGCAGGGTGTTCGCGTACACCAGCGAGCCGCCGCCCACGCCCGCGCCCGAGAGGATGAGCGTGTCCCGGAGCAGGGTGAGCCGCTGGATCCCGTGACAGAGCAGCCTGGGCGCCCACAGGAACTTTCGTAGGTTCCAGTTCGTCCTGGGGAAGTCGTCCTTGCTCCAGCGCTTTCCGCACTCGAGGACGGTCACCCGATAACCCTTCTCGGTCAGGCGCAGCGCGGAGACGCTGCCCCCGAAGCCAGAGCCCACGATCGCGAAGTCGACGTCGAAGTCCATCCGCACCTGCTTCTCGGGGCGAAGTATCGTCCAGCTGGCCCCCGGCGCCTATGGCCGGATGCAGGCTGGCCGCCCGCTCGCCCGCTCGCCCGCTCGCCCGCTCGCCCGCGGGCGTGGTGCTCCCTGGCCAGCGCCGGTGCTGCCGGGCTGCTCCCTGCGCAGCAGCGTCGAAGCCGCGAGGCCTGGCGCGGCGCCTTCGCCCGAGGCGCCCGCCGCGGGTACGCCCCGTGCAGCGAGCGACCCGCCGCGGCGGCGCCGCCGGCCGGGAGACACGACGCATGGGCCATCCGACCATCTACCCCACCGGGGTCACCCTCTATGACCCTGACCGAAGCTGGAACGGCTACACCATCTTCCAGGCCCCGGGCCTCGGCGCGCTGCTCATCGACATGAACGGCCGCGAGGTGCAGCTCTGGAAAGGGCTGCACGGGTTCCCGAGCAAGCTCCTGCCCGGCGGACAGGTGTTCGGCAGCACCGGCGAGCGCAACCCGCAGCACGGGACGCAGGACCAGATCGACCTCGTGCAGGTCGACTGGGAAGGCAACGTGGTGTGGCGCTTCGACCGCCTCGAGTACATCGCCGATCCCGGCGAGACGCCGCACTGGTTCGCGCGCCAGCACCACGACTTCCAGCGGCAAGGCAACCCGGTCGGGTACCATGCACCTGGCCAGGAGCCGCTCGTCGACAGGGGGAGCACCTTCCTGCTCGTGCACGAGAACGTGCGGAACTACGCGATCTCCGAGCACCCGCTGCTCGACGACAAGATCATCGAGGTGGACTGGAAAGGGAACATCGTGTGGCAGTGGCGCGCCCACGAGCACTTCGAGGAGCTGGGGTTCGACGAGGAAGCGCGCGCCGCGCTGCGCCGCGACCCGAACCTGCGCGCGCCGGGCGCGGGCGCCCTCGGAGGCGCGAACGCCGCCGCGGCGGGGATCGGCGACTGGCTGCACATCAACTCGCTGTCGCTGCTCGGGCCGAACCGGTGGTACGACGCCGGCGACGAGCGCTTTCACCCCGACAACCTGATCTGGGACGCGCGCGAGGCGAACCTCATCGCCATCGTCGACAAGAAGACAGGGCGGATCGCGTGGAAGCTCGGCCCGCGGTACGACGGGAGCGAGGCCGAGCGCCGGCTCGGCTGGATCATCGGCCAGCACCACGCCCACCTCATCCCGCGCGGGCTGCCCGGCGAGGGCAACCTCCTCGTGTTCGACAACGGGGGCTGGGCCGGCTACGGCGCCCCCAACCCCGGCGCGCCCAGGGGGCTCAAGACCGCCCTGCGCGACCACTCGCGGGTGCTGGAGATCGACCCCATCACGCTGGAGATCCGCTGGCAGTACACGCCGAGGGAGGCGGGGTTCGTGATGCCCCTCGACGCGTCGCGCTTCTACAGCCCGTTCATCAGCAGCGCCCAGCGGCTGCCGAACGGCAACACGCTGATCACCGAGGGATCGGACGGCCGGATCTTCGAGGTCACCCCGACCCACGAGATCGTGTGGGAGTACATCAGCCCTTACTGGCGCAAGCCGCCGCTCAGCCTGAACCTGGTTTACCGCGCCTACCGCGCGCCGTACGGCTGGGTGCCGCAGCTGCCGGCGCCCCGGCAGACGCCGGTGCCGCGGCTCGATGTCGCCACCTTCCGCGTCCCGGGCGCGGCGCCCCTCGGCCGGGACCGCGTGGTCGAGCTCCGGGACGCGCAGGGGTACGCCGCCGACGGCGATTTCTGCGTGGCGACGGCCGACGAGAGCGGAGCGACACGCCCCTGAGTAGCCCATGATACAAGGGCGCGATGGCGTCCACCAAGCCGCGCTTGGCGTCGGCGATCGCGCCCGAGGATCGCGCTCGAGCGCTGCTCGATCGCGTGACGGTGGGGTTCGTCACGGCGCTTCCCAAGGAGTTCGCCGCGGCCAAGGCGATGCTGGAGGACCCCGTCGAGCACTCGGCCGGGGGTGACGGAGCGGGCCGGGACTACGTGCTCGGGGAGATCCCGGCGAGGGGCGGCGGGGCGCACGCGGTGGCGCTGGTGAGCACCGGAATGGGCAACAACCTCGCGTCGGTCCGCGTGACGCAGATGCTCGAGCACTTCCGGCAGATCCGCAGCGTGGTGATGGTGGGCATCGCGGGCGGCGTGCCGCACCCGGAGCGGCCCGCAGAGCACGTGCGGCTCGGCGACGTCGTGGTCGTCGATCGGCGCGGGGTGGTGCAGTACGATCTCGACAAGGAGACCGCCCGCGGCAGGACGCCCCGCCCCTCGCCGCGGGCGCCGGGCGCGTGGCTCCTCGAGGGCGTCGACGCGCTCGAGGTCCTGGCCTACGAGCGGAAGGTGCCGTGGGTGAAGCTGATCGACCGCGGGCGCAGGCTCGTGGGCGCAAAGCGGCCTCCCGACGCTGAAGACGTGCTGCACGATCCGGCGGACCCGTCAAAGGTCTGTCCCCACCCGGCGGATCCGCAGCGCAAGAAGGGGCAGCCGCGCGTGTTCCAGGGGCCGATCGGCTCCGGGAACACGCTCCTCAAGAACCCGCGCCGGCGCGACCAGCTCCGCGACGATCTCGGCATCAAGGCCGTGGAGATGGAAGGGTCCGGGCTCGCCGACGCCGCGTGGCAGCACGACGTCGGGTACCTCGTGGTGCGCGGCATCTGCGACTACTGCGATGAGCACAAGGGGGACGCGTGGCAGATGTACGCGGCCATCGTGGCGGCCGCCTACGCGCGCGCGGTGCTCGAGCGGATGCGGGCGAGCCGTCCGAGCGCGGAGGGCCCCTCGCCCGTCGCCGCGCGCGAGGGCCGATCGCGCGACAGGCACGAGCGCCGCGACCGCGATCGCCCGGCGGACGAGGAGCGCGGCGACGGTCTCCTCGATCATGTCCTGCGCGTCTGCCGGATGCGCGAGGAGGCGCGCGGCAAGCGCGTCACGGTCGCTTGGAGGGAGGCCCATCCCCCGTTCTCCGAGGTCGCCGAGATCGTCACGGCCGAGCCGCTGGGACATGCCTTGATGGGACCGGCGCTGACCTTCGCCGTGGGCGCCGTGGCCGGGCCTGTCACGCCTGCCCTGATCGAGCTCTTCCGGACCGAGGTGCACGCGCGCTACCAGCGGCGGAGCGCGGGGACGTTCTCGCAGCTCGTCTACGATGGCCCGCCGGCGCCCGACGCGCTGGTGCGGGAAGCGCACCGCAAGGGCGTATGGCTGGCCAGCATTGCCGAGTATCAGGGCCTGATCCACTTCGGGCCTTACGTGGAGCGGCTGGTTCACCGGCTGGAGCGCGACCCCATCTATCCGCCGAGGCTCTATGTCCCTCAGCGAGCGTCGCTGACGGCCGCGGGAGGCGCCCGGCAGGAGGTCGAGCACGCGCTCGAGGCGATCGACGATCTGCTCGCCTCGCCTGCGGCCCGGTTCGTCCTGGTCCTCGGGGATTTCGGGACCGGAAAGACGTTCCTGCTCCACGAGCTGGCGCGCCGCCTCGGGGCGCGGGACGGTCCGCCGTACCCGGTGCTCATCGAGATGCGGTCGCTCGAGAAAGCGCACTCGCTGGACGCGCTGGTCGCCAACCATCTCGCGCTGGCAGGTATGGAGCGGTTCGATCTGCCCAGCTTCCGGTACATGCTGGCGGAAGGCTTGATAGCGCTCCTCTTCGACGGCTTCGACGAGCTGGCGCTGCGCGTGCGCTATGGCCGCGCCGCCGATCATTTCGACGCGCTGATCCAGGCCGCGCAGGGCAAAGCCAAGGTCGTGCTCACCAGCCGGACGCAGCACTTCTACTCGGACGACCAGATCCGGACCAAGCTCGGCGAGCAGGCGGAGCGGATCCTGGGCCACCGCATCGTGACGCTCGCGACGTTCTCGCCGGTCCAGATACGGCACTTCCTCGTCAACCTGCTCGGCAGCACGGAGGCCGCCGAGGCCCGGGTGCGGCTGCTCGACGACGTGAAGGATCTGCTGCGCCTGTCGGAGAACCCCCGCCTGCTCAGCTTCATCTCCGAGATCCCCGAGCGAGAGCTGCTCGGGGCGCGGGACCGGACCGGGAAGATCACCGCGGCCGGGCTCTACCAGAGCCTGCTCGATCGGTGGTTCCGGGGCGAGGACGAGCGCGTGCACCTGAAGGGCGCGGCGTCGACGCTGGCCACCGAGGATCGGTGGAAGGCCGTGACGACGCTGGCGCTCCGGCTCTGGTCCAGGATGGAGCCGAGCATCCATGTTGACGAGCTTCCCGCCGAGGTGGCGAAGGCCATCATCGATCTGAGCACGCGGCAGATCGAGCTCGACGAGGCCGTCCATGCGGTCGGCTCCGGCACGCTCCTCGTGCGCGATCCGCAGGGCAACTTCTCGTTCCTCCACGCCTCGGTGCTCGAGTGGCTCGTCGCGCGGGCGGCGGCGGCGGAGCTCCGTCAGGGGGGCGAGGCCACGGTGCTCGGGTGGCGCGAGATGTCCGAGCTGATGCTCGAGTTCTTCACGGCGCTGGCGGACCGCGACGCGAGCGTCGCCTGGGCGAGGCAGGTGCTCGGCGGCGTGTCGGGGGAGGTCGCCAAGCGGAACGCCATCGGCGTGATGAAGCTGCTGAACGTCGAGGCCGAGGAGCGGGTGAACCTCGCCGGCCAGGACCTGCGAGGGCAGGATCTGTCGCGCCGGAACCTCCGCAACGCCGACCTGACCGGGGCGGATCTGCGCGAAGCGATCCTGGTCGAGGCCGACCTCGGCGGCGCGAAGCTCGCCGGGGCCGCGCTGGTGCGCGCGGATCTCTCGGGGGCGCGGCTCGCGGGCGCGGATCTGGAGGGCGCAGACGCGTCGTCCGCCCGGCTCCTCGGCGCCGATCTCCGCGGCGCGCGGCTCGCGTCGGCCCGGCTCCGCCATGCCCAGCTCGTCGGCGCGAGGCTGGACGACGGCGCGCTCGCCGGCCTGGACACGTTCGGGAGCGCGCCGCCCGGCGCCTCCCACGCCGACGTCATGACGACCGCCGTGCCGTCTCCCTGCATGGCGGTGGCGGTGAGCCCCGATGGACAGCTCATCGCCTCTGTGCACCGGAATGGCTCGGTGTGGCTGTGGGACGTGGCCACGGGGGTGGCGCGCCGCGCGCTGACAGCGCATGCCTCCTGGGTCAGGAGCGTCGCGTTCAGCCCGGATGGTACCTTGCTGGCCTCCGGCAGCAGCGACACGACGATCCGGCTCTGGGACGTGGCCACGGGCAAGGAGCTCCGCGTCCTGCGAGGCCACGTGGCCGCGGTCAGGAGCCTCGCGTTCAGCCCGGATGGCACCTTGCTGGCCTCGACCGGCAATGACAGCACGGTCCGGCTCTGGGAGGTCGCCGCAGCGGCCGAACCCCGCGTCCTGACAGGCCATACGGGCATCGTCCGGAGCATCGCCTTCAGGCCGGATGGCGCCGTGCTGGCGTCGGCTTCCGACGACCGGACCATCCGGCTCTGGGACGTGGCCAGGGCCGCCGAGCTCCGCGCCTTGAGGGACCACGCGACGATCGCCAGGAGCGTCGCCTTCAGCCCGGATGGCGCCTCGCTGGCCGCGGGCGCTCACGACAGCACCGTCTGGCTGTGGGACGTGATCACAGCGGCTGATCCTCGTGTCCTGATGGGCCATGAAGCCTCTGTGACGAGCGTTGCCTTCGACGCCAGCGGCGGTATCCTCGCGTCCACCAGCAACGACAACACCATCCGGCTGTGGGACGTGGCCACCGGCGCTCAGCGCGATGTCCTGAGGGGCCATACCGCGGCGGTGAGGAGCGTCGCCTTCAGCCCGGATGGCACCACCCTGGTCTCTGGCTCCACGGACAGCGGCGTTTTCCTGTGGGATGTGGCGACGAGCGCCAGGCGCCGCATCCTTCGAGGCAATGCGCCGCCCATCCGGAGCGTCGCCTTCAGCCCGGATGGCACCTCGCTCGCGGCGGCCTCGGAAGAGGGCGCCATTCGCCTCTGGGACGCGGGCACGGTGGCGGCGCGCGGCGTGCTCGAAGGGCACGTGGACCACGTGAGGAGCATCGCGTTCAGCTCGGATGGGGCCTCGCTCGCGAGCGCCTCTGCGGATGGCACCGTTTGCCTGTGGGATGTGAAGACGCGGGCCGGGCAGCGCATCATGAAGGATTACCCGCTGTCCGCGAGCACCATCGCCTTCAGTCCTGACGGCGCCTCCCTTGCCTGGGGCGGAAAGGACAGCACGGTCCGGCTGTGGGACGTGGCCAGAGGCGCACAGCATCGCGTCCTGAAGGGCCATTCGTCCCCGGTCCGGTGCATCGCCTTCAGCCCGGACGGGGCGTCGCTGGCGTCGGGCGCCGACGACGGGACCGTGTTTCTGTGGAGCGCGGCGGCGGGGTCCGTGCGTCTTGTGCTGAGGTGCCGCGCGGCGCTCGTCAGGAGCACCGCATTCAGCCCGGACAGCGCCTCGCTGGCCACGGGCGTGAGCAACGGCGCGGTTCATCTGTGGGACGTGGCCTCGGGCGCCGAGCGCCTTGTCCTGAAGGGCCACGCGTCGGCCGTCTCCAGCGTCGCCTTCAGCCCGGAGGGCGCCTTTGTGGCCTCTGGCGCCGAGGACAGCACCGTTCGTCTGTGGGACGCGCTCACCGGCGCCGAGCGCCGCGTCCTCCGGGCGCATGCGAGCGCTGTGCAGGGCGTCGCCTTCAGCCCGGATGGCGCCTGGCTCGCGAGCGCCTCGGACGACGGCACCGTCCGGATCTGGGACGTGGCCGCCGGCGTCTGCCGCGCCGTGCTCGTCTCCCGCGCCGAGGGCTGGGCGGCGTTCACGCCCGATGGCCGCCGCTACAAGCTGAGCGGCGCCGTCGCGGGCTCGTTCTGGTATGCGATCGGGCTCTGTCGGTTCGAGCCGGGTGAGCTCGACGCCTATCTGCCCGCCGTGGAGCGTGTCCCCGACGACGAGGCGCTCATCCTGACTCCGCGCCTCGTGGCCCCGGGGAGGCGCGAGACGCCCGACGGGCGGGGCGCGGAGGAGACCGTGAGGCGGTGATCGGTCAGGCAAGCGTCGGTCGGGACGCCGGCGCATGCTCGCTGGCGGCGCCATGCTGCGCCTGCGCATGGCCCGGATCTTCACTGGACCGGTCCAGCTTCGCGAGCTCGGAGAGAAGCCTCGCCTCCTCCGTGCGGTTGCCGGTCTGGCCCGCGATCTCGAGCGCACGCGAGCAGAGCGTGCGGGCGGCATCGTACCGGCCCTGGGCGGCGTAGGCCGTCCCGAGGCTCGCAAGCAGGAGCCCCTCGGTCCGGAGGTTGCCCGCCTCGCGCGCGGCGCGCAGCCCCTCTTCCCAGTACGTGCGCGCGTCGTCCGGCTGCTGCATCGCCCAGTGCGTGCGGCCGAGGCCGAGGAAGCCGAGCGCCTCGGACGCGCGGTCGCCGAGCTTCTGCGCGTCGGTGAGCACGAGGACGTGCTCCTGCCGCGCCTCCTCGTGCCTCTCCCTCGCCTCGAGCACATCGCGCGCGAACTCGTAGCGGACGGCGAGGCTGTCGCGCGTCGGCTCCGGTGACAGCTTGAAGTAGACACGGTAGAGCCGCGTCGCCTCCTGGTGGGCGTAGCGCGCGGCCGCCTTGCGCGCGCCCGCGAGGAAGTAGCGGCGCGCGTGGTCGACCTTGCCCGCGCGCCGCCAGTGCCGGCCGAGCGCAACGAGCTGGCCCTCGAGGTCGCCGTCGTACAGCCTCTCGATCGCCTCGGCGGCGAGCCGGTGGAGCTCCTGCAGCCGGGCGCGGGACTGCATGTCGTAGGCCGCGTTGCGGAGCAGCGCGTTGCTGAACTGGAAGCGCCGCTCCGTCATCTGCGACCAGATGCACTCCGTCTCACCGATGCGCAGGTGCTCCTCGAGCACCGGCGCGTCGGCGAGCATGAGCGCGAGCACGCGCAGATCGAATTCGCGCCCGAGCACCGCCGCGGCGACGACGGTTTGCTTCACCTTCGCGTCGAGCCGGCCGAGTCGGGAGATCAGCAGGCTGTTCACGTTCTTCGGCCGCGTGAACGTGTTCGTGATCGAGACGTCGTCACTCAGGTCCGCGCGGGGGCGCCCGTCCTCAAGCCAGTAGGCGAGGATCTCCTGCGCGAAGAACGGGTTGCCGCCCGCCACCTCGCAGAGGAGCGTCGCGAGCATGTCGGGCATCGAGCCGCCGAAGAGCGGGACCGCGAGCGCGAGGAGCTGCTCGGGCGGCAGCGGCTTCAGCTCGATCACCTTCTCGGAGATGCCCGGGTCGAGCGGGATGCGCACCGGGGTGCCGTCGTTCTTGCGCCGCGTCGTGCAGAGGATCGCGATGGGCAGCCCCCGGCACGCGTGCGCGATCACGCGCACCGCCTCGAGCGAATCCTCGTCGGCCCAGTGGGCGTCCTCAAGATGGAGGATCACCGGCTGGAGCGACGCCTCTGCGAGGAAAATGAGGCTCAGCGCCGAGAGCATGCTCGTGTGCCGGAGCTTCGGGTGCAGGCGCTCGTACGCCGAGTCTTCCCAGCGGATGCCGACGAGCGCGGCGAGCATCGAGCGCGCGCGGTCGAGCTCGCGCCGGAGTGCGTGCTGGCTCCCGGGAAACCGCTCGAGAAGGCGATCGAACGCGTCTTCGAAGCACGTGAACCTCTCTTCCTTGCCCAGCGTGGAGGACGTCCGGAAGTACTCCTGCAGCCCGAACTCGAACGCATTCAGCGAGCTCTGGAGGGTCTGATCGCAGCGGGCGTCAATCCACAGGAAGGGCCTGTTTCTGTGGGACGCCTCGCACCGTTCGCTGAAACGCTGCACGAGGTAGCTCTTCCCGATCCCCGGCTCGCCCTCAATGTAGATGAGCCCGGCCGGTTTGCCCTCGAAGATCGGCTCGACGTGGCGCGATAGCAGATCGAGCTCGGCCTCGCGACCGAGGAGGCCGAGCTCGTAGAACTCCTTCTGGACCGAGATGCGCCGCCGCTCGAGCGAGTAGACGAGGACGGGCAGACCGAAGCCCTCGAACCGGAAGATGTCCTCCGTCGTCCACTGGTATCCCGTCTCGCTGACGGAGAAGACCTGCGCGTCGGCCCAGATCGCCGACCAGGGAGCCTTCGCGACGAGGCGCGCGGCGAGGTTCGTCGCACGGCCGATGCACGCGAGCTCGTGCCGCTCGGTGCCGCCGCTCCAGCCGGCGTAGCGGACGTCGCGCGTGATCCCGGCGCGGAGGCGCATCTGCCGGAGGCCGCGCTTCTTCAGCTCCAGCGCGAAGTCGAGCGCGCGATCGTTGTCGTTCTCGTGCGTGATCGGCGCGCCGAAGTGGATCAGCGCGGCGATGCCGAGATCGCCCGCGTCGATGCCCGTGAACGTGCCGCCGTAGAGCTCCGAGAGCTCGTGCAAGAGGCGCGTGAGCTCCGCGAAGCTCGGGATCTGCTCGAACGAGAGGAAGACGCTCGTGACGTTGCGGAACTCGCCCTCCGGCGGTATGCCGGCGGCGCCGCTCGCCACGAACGCGGCGCCGTCGCCGCGGGACGGGGCCATCGGGACCTGCGGCAGCCCGGGCGCCGGTACATCGCCGAGCCTGTAGACGTCCTCGCTGTGGAGCTCCGCGCTCCCGGGCGGGATTCGCTCGTGCAGCGCGCTATCGAGGAGGATGTCCCCCGTCTGGGCCTGTCGCTCGATCGTGACGCACGCGGCGAGCGCCTGCCCATGGAAGTGGTAGTAAGCCCGCTCCGGCGAGATGCGCACGATTTCCCAGTCGACAGCGCCCCACGCGAGCGCCGTCGTGAAGGACAACGGGATGCTCCCGAATGCCGTCTGCCGCTCCGGGCGCTCGGCGAAGAGATGGCGTATCGAGAGCGCAGCAGCCAGCACGTGCTCCGCGACGTCACGCTCCGGGGTGTCCGGGAACATCGCAGTGAACCCGCCGCCCGCGAGGCGCGCGACGAAGCCACCGGCATGATGCACCGCCTGGATCAGCGGGCCGAAGTAGTCCCGGAGTGCGCGCGCGATCTCCTCGGCGCCCGCACTCCCATGCTGCATTAGCTTGTCGACGAGCTCGGTGAAGCCGGGGATGTCGATCCTTAGCACCGCCCCCGTGAAGCTTCCCTCCGTCTGACCGAGAGCGTCTTGCTGGAGGATGAAGTCGGGGACGAGCGGGTTCATTTCCTTGCTCCTCAAGCAAGTATGCCCCTGGGATCAACCACTAGACACGGGCTCCAGGGCCGCGAGGGCAGACTGTACTGTGGATAGGTAACCTACAGCAGCGCTCCGCCGACCGTCCACCCACGCTCGCCACGGCGACCTCGGCCGCAGGAAGCGACACACGCCGCGCGACTTCGGCGAAGATGGCGCCGATGGACTACCGGCTGGGGGAGGTGCTGTACACCGGCGCGGAGACGCGCGTCGTGGCGGGCGTTCACCGGAGCACCCAGGCGGCCGTCGTGCTGAAGATCCCCCGCCACGAGCCGCCGGACGAGCGGGTCGTGGCGCGGCTCCGCAGCGAGCACGCGCTGCTCCGCAAGATCGAGCTCCCCGGCGTCGTCCGCGCGCTGGACCTCGTGCCCCACGGCGCCGGGGTGGCCCTGGTGCTCGAGCGCTGGGGAGACGCCTCGCTCGACCGCGCCCTGGCGAGCGGGCCCCTCCCCGCCGAGGCAGCGCTGCGCCTGGGCGCCGCGCTCGCGCGGGTGCTCGGGCAGCTCCACCGCCGGGGCGTCATCCACCGCGACATCCAGCCGCAGAACATCCTCGTGAACGCCGCGCGCACCGAGGTGCAGATCATCGACTTCGGCCTGGCCACGCGGCGGACCGCGGCGGGGGACGCGGGCGGCGCGGAAGGGGCGGCGATCGGGACGCTCGCGTACATAGCGCCGGAGCAGACCGGCCGCATGCAGCGCAGCGTCGATGCGCGGGCGGACCTCTACGCGCTGGGCTGCACGCTCTACCAGATGCTGACCGGCAAGCCGCCGTTCGAGCTGACCGACGAGCTCTCGCTGATCCACGCGCACATCGCCCGGAGGCCGCCTCCGCCGCACGAGCGGGCGCCGGCGCTCCGGATCCCAGAGGCGGTCAGCGCCATCGTGATGCGGCTGCTGGAGAAGAGCCCGGAGCAGCGCTACCAGACCGGCGAGGGCGCGGCGCGCGACCTGGAGCGCGCGCTCGAGGCGCTGCGCGAGACCGGAGAGATCCGGCCCTTTCCGCTCGGCGCGCGCGACTGGGAGAACCGCGTCCGGAGGCCGTCGCGGCTCTTCGGCAGGGAGCGCGAGCAACAGGCGCTCCGGGAGGCCCTCGCGCGCGCGCGCCGCGGCGAGACGGAGCTCGCGCTGTTCTCCGGGCCGTCCGGCGTCGGCAAGTCGGCGCTCGTCGGGGCCCTGCGCGACGAGGCGCGCCTCGCCGGCTGCCTCTTCGCGGCCGGCAAGTTCGATCCGCTCCAGCGCGGCACCCCGTACGCGGCGCTCGCGCAGGCCTTCCGCGCCATCACGCGGCGGAGGCTCTCCGACAGCGCCGAGGCGCTCGAGCGCTGGGCGACGGCCGCCCGCGCCGCCCTCGGCGCCAACGCGCGCATCCTCGTCGACATGGCGCCGGAGCTCGCGCGCACCCTCGGCGAGCCGCCGGCGCTCCTGGAGGTGAGCCCGGCCGAGGCGAAGCACCGCTTCCAGCTCACCGTGCAGCGCTTCGTCCGCGCGACCGCGACCGCCGAGCACCCGCTCGTGCTGTTCATCGACGACCTCCAGTGGGCCGACGCGCCCTCGCTGGCCCTGATCGAGGCGATCGCGACCGACCCGGAGGTCGGGCACCTCCTCCTGCTCGGGGCTCACCGCGACGGCGAGGTGGACGGGGCGCCCCCGCTGCGCGCGCTGGTCGAGGCGACCCGGGCGAGCGGGCGGCGCGCGGAGGTGCGCGCGCTCGGGCCGCTCGACGAGCAGGCGCTCGTCGGGATGGTGGACGACATGCTGCGCGGCGCCGGCAACGAGGTGCGGGCCCTGTCCTCGCTCGTGAGGGCGAAGACCGACGGCAGCCCGTTCTTCGTCGAGCAGTTCCTGCGGGCGCTGCACGAGCAGCGGCTGCTCCTGCGCGACACCTACACGGGCAGGTGGTACTGGGAAGCGGAGCGCATCGAGCGGGCCGCCGTCACCGACAACGTCGTGGCGCTCCTGACGGAGAAGATGGGCCGCCTCCCCGAGGAGCCCCGGCGGATGCTCGTCGCGGGGGCGTGCGTGGGCGCGGACTTCGAGGCCTCGCTGGTGAGCGCCGCCGCGGGGCTGCCGCCGGAGGCGCTGCGGAGGGCTGCCGAGGCGCTGCTGCAGGAGGGGCTCCTCGTGGCCGCGGGCGAGGGAGAGGGCGAGGCGTACGCGTTCGTGCACGACCGGGTGCAGCAGGCCGCGTACGAGCTGCCCGGGGGCGACGAGCGCCCCGGCCTGCACCTGGCCCTCGCGCGCGCGCTCGACCGGCGCTGGTCGGCGCGCGGGGGAGACGCCGAGCTGTTCGCGCTCGTCCACCACTACGTCCGGGCCGCGGGGCACCTCCGCGAGGCGGCGGAGCGGCGCCGCGCGGCCGAGCGCTGCCTCGCCGCCGGGCTGCGGGCGAAGGCGGCCTCGGCCTACGCCGAGGCGGTGCGGTTCCTGCGGGCAGGGCGCGAGCTCCTCGGCGCCGACGGGGGCGCCGCCGCGGCCGGCGACGGGGGTGCGGCGACGGTCGCCGATGCTGGCGCGGCCGCGGTCCCCGACGCCGGCGCGGCCACGCTCCCCGACGGCGGCGCCGCGGCGGCGCTCGACTTCGAGATCCTGCTCGCGCTCGCGGAGACCGAGTGGCTCGCGGGGCAGCCCGAGGCGGGCGAGCGGCTGTTCGCGGCGTGCCGGGAGCGGACCCGGGACGCTGTCGGGCGGGGGCGCGTGGCGCTCGCGCAGGTGCCGCTGCTGACCGTCGCCGGGCGCTACCCCGAGGGCGTCGGCGTGGGGCTCGCCGCGCTGTCGGAGCTCGGCTGGTCGTTCCCGCGCGAGCCCGAGGCGCTGGCGGCCTTCTTCGCCGCCCAGACGGCGCGCATCGCGCCCCTCATCGCGGCGATGAGCCCGGACTCCTTCCGCGCCCTGCCCCGCTGCGCCGATCCGGTCGCGCGCGTCGCCGGCGAGCTGATCGGCGCGTCGATCACGGCGGCCGCGCTCAGCCAGCCGGACCTCGCGGCGAGCCTGATCTTCGCGATGCCCGAGATCGCCCTGGTGCACGGGCTGTACCCGCGCGCTGTCTACGGCCTGAGCATGAGCGCTGTCGTGCTCACCGGCGTGCTCCAGGACCTGCCCCTGGGCGCCCGGTGCGTCGAGCTCGTGTACGCCGCGCGCTCCACGGAGGGCCTGCTCCTCGCCGGCGCCCTCCACACAGGGAACCTCGCCGGCCAGCTCGTGCACCCGGACCTCGCGTTCGTGCACGCGCAGTGGCGCGACGTGCCCGAGATCGGCTTCCGTGAAGGCGCCATCACGCACAGCGAGGTCAGCCAGGTCGTCCTCCCCGCCGCCCGGATGGGCGCGGGGGCGCGGCTGTCGAGCTGCCCGATCCCCGCCGCGCCCTGGCGGGACAGCATCGCCGGCCAGAGCGCCCCGGCGTTCCGCGTCGTCCACCGCCTGCTCACCTGCGCCGACGAGGCCGACGCGACCGACGTGCGCGCCGCGATCCGCCGCGTCGCCGCGCTCCCGGCTTCCTCGCCGATGACGCGGGTCATCGTGCTGGGCTCCGCCGCGTTCGCCGCGGCGCACCTCGGCGAGGACGGCGAGGCGCTGCGGCTCGCGCTGGAGGTGAGCCCCCTGTGGACGGCCGGCTGGTGCAACCCGCCCGCCCTCTGGAGCCTCGAGATCCTGGCGAGCCTCGGCGCCGCGCTGCCGCCGTCCGGCGACCCGGCGGAGGACCGCGACCGCCGCGCCGCCCTCGCCGACCAGCGCGCGCGGCTCGAGAGGCTCGCGGCGTTCAACCCGGCGACCTTCCGCCACGCGCTCCTGCTCGCCGAGGCAGGGGAGGCGCGGGCGGCGGGGCGGCACGAGGAGGCGGAGCGCCTCCTCGACGAGGCCATCGAGCACGCCCACCGGCAGGGCTTCGTCCACGCCGAGGCCCTCGGCCTGCGCCTCGCGGGCGAGCACCTGCTCGCGCGCGGCCGGGCGCGGATGGCGCGCGCAACCCTGCGCGACGCGCACGGCGCTTACCTGCGCTGGGAGGCCACCGGCGCCGCCGCGGCCCTGCGCCGCAGGCACCCCGAGGTCTTCGCGGCGGTCGAGCCGGCCCTGGCCGAGCCGGCCGGCGCCGCGGCGCCGCCGGCCCCGGCGCTCAGGGCGGCGAGCGCGACCGCCCGCGCGGCCAGCCAGCTCGACGTCGTCTCGCTGCTCGAGGCCGCCCAGGCGCTGGCCAGCGACAGGGATCCGGACTCGCTCATCGCGCGCATGATGCGGCTCCTCGCCGAGAACGCCGGCGCCGAGCGCGCCGTGCTGGTGCTCGCGCGGGGCGATCACCTCGTCGTCCGCGCGGAGCTCACCGTGGAGCCCGAGCGGATGACGCTCCACCGCGACGAGCCGGCCCTGAGCTCGGCGCTCCTGCCCGCCACGGCGGTGCGCTACGTGGCGCGCAGCCGCGAGCCGCTGGTGCTCGGGCGCGACGGCGGCGACGGGCGCTTCGACGACGACCCCTACCTCCAGCCCCGCGGCCCGGCCTCGCTGCTGCTCGTGCCGCTGCTCCACCAGGGGCGGCTCCTCGGCGTGACGGTGCTGGAGCACGCGGGCGTCTCGGGGGCGTTCCCCGAGGCGCGGGTGCAGGTGGTCTCGCTGCTCGCCGCCCAGGCCGCGACCGCCGTCGAGAACGCCGCGCTGTACAGCGAGCTCTCGAGCTCGCACCAGCGCCTGGAGCAGCTGGTCGAGGAGCGCACCGCCGAGCTCAAGGCCGCGAAGGAGGCGGCCGACGCGGCGAGCCGCGCCAAGAGCGACTTCCTCGCGAGCATGAGCCACGAGCTGCGCACGCCGCTCAACGGGATCCTCGGCTACGCGCAGATCCTCGAGCGGCTGGAGGGGCTGTCGCCCAGGCACCTGCGCGCCGTGCAGATCATCCAGTCGTCCGGCGAGCACCTGCTGACGCTGATCAACGACGTGCTCGACCTCGCCAAGATCGAGGCCGGCAAGCTGACGCTCTCGCCCGACGAGGTGCACTTCCCGTCGTTCGTGCAGGCGGTGCTCGGCATCTGCCAGGTGCGCGCCGAGGCGAAGGGCCTGACCTTCCTGTTCGAGCAGGAGGGCGCCGCGCTCGGGGCGGTGATCGCCGACCAGAAGCGGCTCACGCAGGTGCTGCTCAACCTGCTGGGCAACGCGATCAAGTTCACCGAGCGCGGCCGCGTGGTGCTGCGCGTCGTGGCGAGCGAGGCGCCGCCTGCTGGAGGCCCGCTCTCGGGCGCGCCACGGCCGGTGCGCTTCCGCGTGGAGGACACGGGCCCCGGCATCGCGCCCGAGCACCTCGAGCGGATCTTCGAGCCGTTCGAGCAGGTGCCGACCGGGGGCGCGCCGGTCGAGGGGACGGGCCTCGGGCTCGCGATCACGCGGCGGATCGTGGATCACATGGGTGGCACCCTCCGGGTCGAGAGCCAGCCCGGGGAGGGCAGCGTGTTCGAGGTCGAGGTGCCGCTCGCGGACGCGAGCGCGGCCCCGGCCGCCGGCGCGCCGGCGCCCCAGGTCGCGGGGCGCTGGGCGCGCGTGACCGGCTACGCTGGACCTCGCCGCGCCGTCCTGGTCGTGGACGATCAGGCCGAGAACCGGGCCGTGCTGCGGGACATGCTCGCCCCGCTGGGCTTCGTCGTCGTCGAGGCCTCCGGCGGCGGCGAGGCGCTGGCGCTGGCGAGCGCCCGCCGGCCCGATCTCGTCGTGATGGACCTGGCGATGCCGGAGCTCGACGGCATCGAGACGACGCGGCGGCTGCGGAAGCTGCCCGGGCTCGCCTCGGTCCCGGTGATCGCGTCGTCGGCGAGCGCGTCCGAGGGCGACCGCGCGCGGGGCGCCGGCGTGGGGTGCACCGATTTCCTGCCCAAGCCCGTCCAGCTCGGGGCGCTCCTCGAGCAGCTGGAAGACCACCTCGACCTCGCGTGGACGCGCGCCGAGCCCCCGCCGCGCGCGGCGGCGCCCGCCCCCGCCGCGCCGGGTGCGCCCGCCCCCGCCGCGCCGGGCGCGTTGCCGTCGGCGGAGGTGATCGGTCGGCTGCTCGACCCCTGATTCTGCCGCTCGCACCGCCGGATCCGAAGCCCGCGGATCGTCCGACACTCGCCTGTTCGGCAGGTCGATCGCGATCGGTAATTTCCGCGGAAGCAGCGCCAATGACATCGCCGTCGGTGCGCCGTTGTCGCAGATCGGCAACGGCGCAGTGTACATCTACGAGTACGAGAGCCTGATCGCCGAGCCGCTGCTCTTCCATCGCAAGCAGACCCTCGTGCAGAACAACACGCCTGAATTGAACGACGGATTTGGCGAGTCGCTGGCCGTGGCCGATACCATCCAGTCCACGCCGCAGCACGAGCTCCTCGTTGGATCGCCCGGGGAGGATGGCCACGCAGGGGCCATCTCGCTCTTCCGGGGGAGAGCGACTGTCCAGGCGTTTTAGTTCTTGCAGCAGAGCAGCATCCCGGAGGAGACGAACCATGCCTTCGGCAGCTTCGGCAAAGCGTTGGCCGCCGGGAGCATCAACGGCCTTGGCGACAGCGGCGTGACCAGCGACGATTTCAAAGCCGTCGGGGGGCAGGGGATCCCCGACGTGGTGGTCGGCAGCCCGGGCGACTCCGGCTTCAGCCTCTTTCGGGGCTACACCATCCTCGGGTTGATCGGCCACGACAAGTTCTGACCGCGCGCTGGCGCGGCGAGGGCGCGAGTCGGCGCGACTGGCGAGCTCCGCAGCTCATGCCTTGAAGGGCGGACTGCGCGCCGGCTCGGGGCTCGGGACCTCGGCGCCGGGGCTCCCGGAGAGCAGGGCCATGCCCGGCGCGGGGGCGAGCGCGTCCCCGTCGCGGGCCGGCGGCGCGGGCCGCGCGGCGGGGCCGGCGTGCGGGCGGGGCGCGGTGGCGACGATGGTCACGCCGGCGAGGAGCACGAGGCCCGCGACGGCCGTGCGCGCGCCGAGGGCCTCGCCGAGCTGGGCCCAGGCGAGCAGCGCGGCCAGGGGCGGCCGCAGGAAGACGTAGATGGCCACGAGCGTCGGCGAGGCGCGCCGGAGCGCCCAGGCGTTCACGGCGTAGGCGAGGACCGTGGGCACGAGGACGCAGAAGGCGACGAGGAGGGCCGCCGGCAAGGACCACGAGGGCGCCTCGCGGACGAGGGCGACGCCGCCGACCGGCGCGAACAGGAGCGCACCCCAGCCGAACACCCAGGCCATGACCGTCACGGTCCCGAGGCGCTCGAGCGCCGACTTCGCATGAAGGACGTAGATGGCGGTCGAGAGGGCATAGACGAGCGCGAACGAGTCGCCCAGCCTGGGGACGGCGAAGCCGGTGAGCATGGCGGCCCCGAAGAGCGCGACCGCGGTGCCGGCGCCGGCGCGCTGCGAGAAGCGCTCGCGGCCGGTGAGGGCGGCGAGGGCGGCGGTGAAGACGGGGATCATCGCGATGAGAAGGGTCGCGGAGACCGCCGAGGTGATGCGCAGGCCGACGAGGAGGAGCGCCTGGTTGCAGACGACGCCGAAGAACGCGAGCACGGCGAGGTGGAGCGCGTCCGCGAGCTGCGTGACGCGCGGCGTCCGGAGCGCGAGGTGGGCGCCGGCGAAGACCACCGCCCCGCCGAGGAAGCGGGCCATGGCGAGCGCGGCGGGCGAGACGTCGTGAGGCGGGCTCATCGCGAGCTTGCCCTCCACGGAGAGCGACGCGAAGGCGAGTGTGGCGAAGAAGAGCGCTGCGTGGATGCCGGCGGAGGCGCGGCGCGCTCCAGGTGGCCTGGGCGAATCGTCGGTCGTCACGGAAAAGGCTCGCTCCTCGGCAGGGAGCTCCCGCGCCGCGAGCGCGGTAGGCGGCGGCAGCGCCGACCGCGCGCGGGCCGCGCCTGCCGCGGCGCGGGTCGTCTCCCCCGGCCGGAGACGGTACCATGAACGAACCGCGCGAGGACAGGACGCTCCGGGGCAGCGGCGGAGTCGACGCGGAGCTCATCTCGCGTGTGTGCACTATCGCTCCTTTCCACCGAGGAAGAGGCGGTGTGTGGTCAGCGGACCAGCGTCGGCGATTGGGGGCGGGGGCGTGGACGCCCGACAGATCGTGGAAGAGGAGAAGAACTTTAAACCGCCAAGAGCGCCAAGGACGCCAAGAGGAGAAAATTGAATTTCTCGGCTCTCTTGGCGTCCTTGGCGCTCCTGGCGGTTTTCTTCGTCCGGGTCGCTGTGTCGGGGAAGCGCGCGGCAATCGTGTGATCATCACGTGAACTTCGCGAGATGATCGCGCAGCGGCTCGGTCAGGTGGTCGCCGCGTCCCTGGGGACGCTCTGGCTGATGAGGCAGCCGGCGAGGACGACGAAGGAGGCGGCGTACTGGCCCGGGGTGAGCTTCTCGCCGAGGAACGACCGGCCGATGAGGAGGGAGAAGACAGGGATGAGGTTGATGAGGGGGGCGGCGTAGACAGCGGGGACCTTGCTCAGCGCGTAGTTGTAGAGGGCGTATGCGCCGAGCGACACGAACACGCCGAGATAGAGCACGGCCAGAACGGGCCTCTGGGTCAGGGAGAGATCCGCGACGGGCGGGCCGGGCGCGATCAGCATGAGCGGAAGGAAGAAGACCGCGCCGACGAGGGCCTGCACCGCGGTCAAGAAGAGCGGCGGATAGCGCGGGGCGAGCCGCCTGCTCGAGATCGTGTATCCGGTGGCGAAGGTCACGGCCACGAGCTCGAGGAAGTTGCCCAGGACGGGCTCGGGCGCGAGCCCGGTGGCCTCCCCCGCGGCCGAGAGCCAGGCCGCTCCGGTGATGGCCACCGCGAACCCCGGGAGCATGCGCGGGGGCAGCGTCTCCTTGAGGGTGAACCGCGCGGCCAGGGCGATCAGGAGCGGCATCATGGCCACGATCATCCCGGCCTGCGAGGCGCTCGTCTTCGTGAGCGCCCAGGCCTCGAAGATGAAATAGAGGCACGGCTCGAACAGCGCGAGGAGCAGCAGCTTCCACCAGTCGCCCGGGAAGTAATGCTGACGGATGCCCTTGAGCCTGCCGATCAGGAAGACGAAGCAGGCGCTGGCCACGGCCATGCGGCCGAAGTTCATCGCCATCGGCGAGAAGGTGAGCAACGCGTACTTCTGGGCCGCGAACGAGGAGCCCCAGAGGACCATCGACAGGATCAGGGCGGGGAGGGGTAGCCAGGCAGAGGGCATCGGAGGTCGCGGTCTTTCGTGCTCCCGGAGCGCCACGAGGCGGCAGGTACGATGAAGAGCCCGGGGCGAGGAAGCTACCTCGGCGGAGCGCGGAGGGCACGCCTGTAGGGCTTGCCGCTCGCCCGGCGCGCTTCCGCGATCCGCTCGCCGAGGCCGCCGCGGTTGACCTCGGCGTATCGGCGCGGCCGGAGATGCTGCGAGCGCCGGACATCGGCCCCGGTGCCAACTCGTCGCTTACTTGCGGGACGAGAAGGCCGTTGCGAAAAAGCAACGCGAGCTCTTTTTCCACCTCGCCGACACGGATGCTCGTAATTCGAACCCTGGGTGCCGCGGTGGCGTCCCGGCGCACCAACGCATGCGCAGCTTCGGATCCCGTCGATAGAATCTGGCTACAGCGATCGACGTCTGCTATCGCGCGACTCCATGGGTCAGCCGGACCAGTTCGCCAAAAGGACGTTCGCGGAGGAGACCGAGCGCATCACCGGCGGTGCGGCCAGATGGGAGGACCCACCCGAGATCAGGCTCGAGAAGGTCCAGTGCGATGGCTTTCTCGTGATCAGCCGCCCGGATCGTCTCGCACACCTCCCCGCGCCGTGGTCGGAGACACGGACCTGCGACGAGGTGGTCGTCGAGCTGAAGCTCGCGGGGGACCATGTCGACCGGCTCGCAGCGGAGCGAGCGCTGCTGCGGCGTCAAGCCAGGCAAGTGCAGCGCGCGGAGGAGCAGGGTCCGTCCTGGATGGGCGAGGAGCCGATCTGGATCGTCGCTCCGCATCTGCCCGTGTGGCTGGAGCAGGCCCGCAAGCCCGTTCGGTTCGCCCCCGGCTGTTACCGCGTCGAGCCGCTCGGGCACCTGTTCCTGTGGATTGCGGCCAACGAGCTCCCGCTGCGCGATGATCTCGTGCCGTTCCTGGTGGCCCGCTCGGGTCGAGCGCTCGACGAGTTCGCCCGATGGGTCGCGTCGCGAAGGTCGCCCCAGTGGGTGCTCGGCATGCTAAGATACCTCGCGATGTCGACGAGCGTGCGCAAGGAGCTTCTGTGGGGGTTTGAAAAGACCGATGATCCCGAGATCATGGCTCGGGATCAGGAAATTTTCGAGGTCCTGCTCGAGGCCAGACCTCAGCTCATGAAGCGCGTGCTCGAGGAGGGGCGCCTGGAGGGGCGCCGAGAGGGCCACCTGGAGGGGCGCCGAGAGGGCCACCTGGAGGGGCGCCGAGAGGGCCACCTGGAGGGGCGCCTGATCGAAGCGCGCAAGGCCCTGCGCCGTGTGCTCGCGCGACGGCAGCTCGAGCTCAGCCCCGAGGATGACGCGCGCATCGAGGCGTGCGGCGACCTGGCGACGATCGAACGGTGGCTCGATCACGCCGTCACCGCGACGAGCGCCTCCGAAGCGCTGCAGTAGCCCGGCACCGCCGGCGCTCGGCCGGCTGTGGGCCAGCGCCGCCAGGCCTGGAGGCCCCCGCCGCCGTGGAGCCTCCAGCAGAAGCGCCGTCCGGAGCCCCACGCAGCGCGAAAGCGCACCGGTGCCCTCTCAGGCCCTCACGCCCCGCTCCGGAACCTGTCGTCATAGGGATACCGGTCGTCGTGCTGCTTCGCCGTGGTGACGAAGCAGCGGTGGGTGAGCAGCTCGACCCGCGCCTCCCGCGTCAGGCCATCGTCATACTCGGCCGTTGGCTCCGGCACGCCCAGATCGTGCTTGCCATCGACGTTGTAGCACAGCACCTCTCCCACCCGGTAATCCCTCCGGAAAGAGGTGCGCCACTGGGAATTGCTGCCCCAGCCGTGGGAGCGATCGGTAGGGGGACGGTTCTTCCGCCAGTACGCCCAGTACAGCGTGGATGCTTCGGCGACGTCCTTGCGGACGTTCTCACTCCCACCGCGCACCCGCACGCCAGCCCGGGAGAAGAGCGTGTCGCCAAGCGCCTCGAGCCAGGGCGCGAGCACATCCGCATAGAGAGAGCCGCCCTCGTACGCGAGGAGCGACCCGTGGAGCTCACGGTAGATTGTCTGTGCAACATGCATTGTGTACCGCCGATGCACCTGCCGAATCCGTGACGCTGACGAACGTCGAGCCGTCGTCGCGAGGCGTGAAGAGCCACTCGACCGTCACCCTCGCGCGGCCCCGGCAGCTCACGCCACGCGAAGGGCGAGCTTGCCGAGGTAGTGAGCGCCGAGCGCGAGGTGGGCTTCGGCGGCCTCGGCCAGGGGAAACGTCCGGGCGATATGGACCTGGAACGGGCCGCGGGCGATCAGGCGGTTGAGCCGCGCGATGATGTCCGCGTCGGGCTCGCCATTGTAACTGCGGCGCTCGATGGCCGGGCGGGCCAGGGGCTCGGGCTGCACGCCGCCGGGATACGCGACGCGCCCGCCGTCGCGCACCGCGAGCAGCGCCTTCTCGGCCGCCGCGCCGCCGGCGGTGAGCAGGGCGGCGTCGAGCCCCCCGGGCGCGAACGCACGCGCGGCCGCGAGCACGTCGTCCTTGCGCCCGTCGACCGCGACATCGGCGCCCAGCCGCTCCGCCAGCGCCGTGCCGTCGTCGCCCGACGCCACCGCGAGCACCCGGGCGCCCATGCGCCTGGCGAGCTGAACCGCCATGTGCCCGACGCCGCCGCTGGCGCCGAAGATCATCACCGACTCGCCCTGCTTCAGCCCGAGCGTGTCGTCGAGGCCGCGCAGCGCGGTGATCCCCACCCCTCCCATCACCCCCGCCTGCTCGACCGTGAGGTCGCCGGGGAGCGACGAGACGAGATCGGAATGCACGGCGGCGTACTCGGCGTAGAGGCCACCTTTCGGGTTCAGGAAGCCGAGCGCGTATACCCGGTCGCCCTCGCGAAAGCGGCGGACCTGCTCGCCGACCGCCGCGACCGTCCCGGCGCCTTCCGAGCCGAGCACGTACGGAAATCGGGGCTCGCGCCCGAGCAGCTTGGCGTAGCCCCCCTCGCGCTCGAAGGGATCCCACTCGCCCACGCCCGCAACCGCGACGCGAATCAGGACCTCGTCCGGCCCGATGGCCGGCACGGGGAGCGCGCGTAACGAGAGCGTCTCGGGACCGCCAAACCGGTCGATCGCAATCGCTCGCATCGTGTCCCGCTTCGGTTGATCCATCGCTGACCTCTTGCTCGGGTTGACGGCGTTCTCGCTCGACGCAGTGACGGTCTGCCGCGAAGCGACGCGCCGTCGACAGCCGCGTCAGGCTACCCGATGCGCTCGCCCAGCACCACCGACGGCGAGATCTCCCACCTTCTGAATCATGTTATCCTGGAACCAGACGGTCGCGCCTCCCTCGAGGCCGCAGCGAGCGCAGCCGACCTCGACGAGCCCAGCGACGACGACATCGAACATTCCCCTCTCGCCTCGCGACCGCCGCCGCTGCCCCGAGAGGGCCTATCCGCTGTCCGCCGGCGCGCCGCCCGCGGCGCGCGGCCGCCGCCGGTAGCGCAGCCGGCTCACCGGCAGCCCGTCGGCGATCGCGTGGTGCTCGCGGGGGCTCCGGGCGCCGTAGGGGTTCTCGGCGAGGAGCGGCGAGCCGGGGGCGTCGCCGGCGGGCTCGAACGCCGGGTGCGCGCCGATCTGATCGGCGTACAGCGCGGCGCGCTCCTCGACGTCGGTCTGCACGTAGAGCTCGCCGCCGTCCACGAGCAGGCGCGCGAGGCTGTCGAGCAGCGCCGGGCCCATCACGAGGCGCTTCTCGTGCCGCTTCTTCCACCACGGATCCGGGAAGTGCAGGAAGAACCGCGCGATCGACGCGTCGGGCCGGAGCCGCGCGAGCGCCTCGCGCGCGTCGGCGTTGAGCGCCCGCACGCGGCCGCCGAGGCCGCCCTTCCGCAGGCGCTCGTCGACGATCGCCGACCACTTCAGCCGGATCTCCAGCCCGAGCAGCCGCGACCCGGGGCTCGCCGCCGCGCGCTCGAAGAGGAAGCCGCCGCGGCCGGGGCCGATCTCGATCTCGACGGGGCCGGCGCCGGGGAGCAGGTCGTCGATGGACACGTCGTCGCCATCGGGGAAGCGGGGCGCGTCGGCGTAGGGGTGGTTCGGGCGCGGCTGGAAGACCATGGAGCCCCGGCGCTCTACCAAATGCCGGCCGCCCGCGCGCGGGAAATCGAGGCCCCCGGGCGGCGTGGTGGTATTCGTCGGGCCCCATGGTGGAAGGCGATCACGGCGCAGTGCATCCAGCGTCGCAGCCCGGCGCCGCGGGCGCGGCTCTTCCAGCGTCGCGGCCCGGCGCCGCGGGGCCGCCGGCTGACCCGCCCGCGCCGCTCGCCTCGGCCGCGCCCGCGTCACTCGCCTCGGCCGCGCCCGCGTCACTCGCCTCGGCTCCCCCGGCACCGCTCGCCTCGGCTCACCCCGCGCCGCTCGGCTCCCCCCGCGCCGCGCCCTCCCCCGCCCCCTCGCCCCTGCGCGCCCTCGCCGCGCGCGCCGCCCCCTACGCGCCCGCGCTCGTCGCGAGCGGTTTCCTCGGCGCGCTCTGCATCCGGGCGGTCCTCGATCAGGCGGGGCGCCCGGCCCTGCCGCTCGACGACGCGTTCATCCACATGCAGTACGCCCGGCGGCTCGCGGAGGGCAGCTTCTTCAGCTTCGTCGCCGGCGACGGGTACTCGACCGGCGCCACCAGCCTGCTCTGGCCCGTGCTGCTCGCCCCCTTCTACGCGCTCGGCCTGCGCGATCTCTCGCTCGTCTACGCGATCTGGGCGCTCGGGCTCGTGTTCCATGCGGCGCTCGCCGTCGAGACAGCGCGTCTCGCCCGCCCCCTCGCCGGCCCCGCGGCGGCCGCCGGCGCGGGCGCGATGTGCGCCGGGTTCGCCGCGTTCGCCTGGTTCGCGTGGAGCGGCATGGAGACGGTCGCCTTCGCCTGGATCCTCACCCGCACGGCCCGCCTCGCGGCCTCTCTCTGCGAGCCAGCGCCGCCGGAGCCCGCCGGGGACGGCGCAGCGCCCGCGCACGACGGCAACGAGCCCGCCACCGCGCCGCCCCCCGCCGCCGCGCCGCCCACCCCCACCGCCTCGATCGCGCGCGCCCTCGCCCTCGCCGGCTTCGTGGCGCCCCTGCTCCGCCCCGAGGGCGCGCTCGCCTCCCTGCTCGCCGCGCTCGCCCTCGCCGCCGCGGCGCCGCGCCCCGCGCCCCTCCCGGCGCCCCCTCCAGCGCACCCCTTTCGCCGCCTCCGCGCCGCGGCCTCTCGCCTCCTCGCCGGGCGAAAGCTCGCCGTCGCGCCGCTCCTCGGCCCGCTCGTCGTCCCCGCGCTGAACCAGCTGCTCGCGGGCCACGCGACCTCCTCGACGACCGCCGTCAAATGGCTCGTCGGCAACCCGACCTACGACGGCCCGACGCTCCGCGCCGCGATCCTCGAGAACATCCGCCTGCTCGCGACCGACGTGATCAACGGCGGCCAGTGGACCGCGGTCTTCCTCCCCGAGGGCTCGGCCGCCGTCATCGCCCTCGGCGCCGTCGCGCTCGTCGTGGCGGCGCACCGCCGGGGCCGCCCCGCGCACGCCGCCGTCGTGGCCGCGCTCGCGCTCGGCACGCTGCTGCCCTGCACGTACCTGAGCTTCCTTTGGAACCGCGTGCGGTACGTCTGGCCCTTCGCCCCGGCGTGGATCGTCATGGCCGCGTGCCTCGCCCGCGAGCTCGGCGACGCCGCCCGGCGGCTCCGGCGCCCGATCCACCACGTGACGCCGCTCGTCGCCGGCGCGTTCGCGGGCGCCCTCAGCGCGCGGATCCCGTGGGCCGTCCACGACCTCGCCAACTCCGCGCGCGCCATCGATCGACAGCAGGTCTGGCTCGGCCGCTGGGCCGCGCTGCACCTGCCCGAGGACGCCAGGATCGGCGTGAACGACACCGGCGCGCTCGCGTACTTCAGCGGCCGCAGGACCTTCGACATCGTGGGCCTGACGACCGAGGGCGAGGCGCGTTACTGGGTCGCGGGCGCGGGCTCCAGGTTCGAGCACTACGAGAGGCTGCCCGCCGAGCGCCGGCCGACGCACTTCATCGTCTACCCGCACTGGATGGCGTGCCCGCCGGTCCTGGGCCGCGAGCTCGTCGACGCCACCGTCGAGGACCAGGCGATCCTCGGCGGCACGACCATGGTGGCCTACGAGGCGCGCTGGTCGCTCCTCGGCTCCGGGGCGCTGCCAATGCGGACCGTCCCCGGCGAGCGGATCCTCGACGAGATCGACGTCTCGGACCTCGAGTCCGAGGCAGCCCACGCCTACGCGCTCGAGCCGCTCGCGGACCAGCGCAACGTGGCGCTCGCGCTCCTCGCGCCCGAGAGCAGCGCGCCCGGCGAGCTCGACCCCTCGCGCCTGGAGATCGCCGACGGCGGGCGGTTCCACCGGACAGCCGACCGCTTCGTCGCCCACCTCGTCGCCCTCCCCTCCGAGGCCCGCCTCGTGCTCCGCGTGGCATCGGACGAGGGCGCCGAGCTCGCGGTCTCCGTGGCGGGCGAGGAGGTCGGGACCGTCGAGGTGCCGGGCGGCCCCTGGGTCGAGCGGGAAGTGCCCTTCCCCGCCGCGCGCCTGTCGGGCCCGACCCCGATCGCGATCACCTTGCGGCGCGGCTCCGGATTCAACGCCTTCCATTACTGGATCGCCGGACGGTGACGCAGGGCGCCGCGCCAACGGCCGCCGGAACACCACATCTCCTCACAGAAGCGCGTCGCGCCGCCCGGCACCATCTCTCCAGAACGCGCCCACGAGCGCTCGGGCTCTCTCACCCACGAGAAAAAGCAGAAATTTCACAGGGAGGCGGGGAGGCGGGGAGCGAGAGACGGCAAGAGAAAGAACCTCATTTTTTTCTTCCTCCCCGCCTCCCCGCCTCCCTGTGAAATTTCTCCGGTTTTCAACGTGATGGTGTTCCAGGGACAAGCATTGACGGAGCCTCGGGTTCGTGTAGCATCTGGATATTCATAAAACTTTGCAGTCACCATTACACTTCTTTGAGGGTGATCCGGGGAGAGAGGGCGGGCAGCGCCGGCGCATCGCGGCGCCTGCGAACCGTGGAGTGGTCAGCGGATCCGGGCGATTCCGGGGCTGAGGAAGCCGGCATGCCGGGTCGGCTCGTGGCGAGCATTCGCTGAGCTCGCCGTCCGGTGTTCGAATGAGAGGGGGAATTCATGCGGAGATCGGCGCTGCTCTTCTATCTGCTCCTTTCTCCGACATCGATGGTCAGCACATCGTGGGCACAGGAGCCTGCGCCTGTGACGGCCGCGCCCGCACCCACGCCCGCGCCCGCACCCGCGCCCGCCACGCCCACGCCCACGCCCACGCCCGCCGCTGCGCCCATCGCCGCGCCCCCGGCCGGCGACGGCACGGCCGCAGCCGCTGCGCCCATCGCCGCGCCGCCTCCGTCCGGCGACGGCAAGGCCGCAGCGGGCGCCGCTCCAGAGCCCTTCCCCTCGACCCCCGGCGCGCCCCAGGGCTCGGTCCTCCCCTACACCGGAGCGCCGCTGCGCCACGTCGAGGAGAGCAGCCAGGGACAGTTCCTCTCGCTGGAGCTCGAGGACCTGCTCAACGTGAAGGTCTCCTCCACCGGCTTCTTCGAGACCGAGAGCAAGACCACCACGGGCCAGGCCCGCATCTACGACGCGCGCCTCCTCAAGCTGTATGGCGTCCGCTCGCTCGACGATCTCCTGCAAGCCCACCAGCCCGGCGTCGTCATCGGCGAGCACGACCGCACCTCGCGCCTCATCGGCGTGCGCGGGGTCCTCATCGACAACAACGCCAAGACGCTCGTCCTGCACGACGGCGTGACGACGAACATGCGCGCCCACTTCGGCGCCATCGGGAGCACGCTCGCCGTGCCGCTCACCGGGGACATCGAGAAGGTCGAGGTCATCCTCGGCCCCGGCGCCATCGTCCACGGATCCGGCGCGATCAGCGGCTTCGTCAACGTGCTCCGGCCGACCGGCATCACCCGCCCCGGCCTCTGGGGCAAGGCCTCCTACGCGTCTGGCGACACCCGCACCCTCGAGGCCAGCTACGGCGGCCTGCTCAGCGAGAAGCACAACGCCGATTACTTCCTCTACTTCGGTTACGCCGACAACGAGGGAGAGGAGCCCCCCGCCCCCCGGACGAACACGGGCGACATCTACGGTCCGGGCTTCGCCGGCGTCACCACGTCTCCCTTCCTGCACCACACGCGCGTCAACGCCCTCGGAGAGCCCGTCTACAAGGGGTTCGGGCGCTTCCGCTACGGCTCCGAGCGCAGCCTGGTCAACGTCGATCTGCGGCTCGACTACGCGCAGACATCGATGATGGGCAACGCCCCGAACAGGAAGACGACCCTCGACGAGGCGAAGGGGCAATGGGCCGACAGCAACAACGGCCACGTGCGGACCCGGAGCGCCGCCGTCACCCCCGAGATCCATGTCCGCCTGTCCGAGGCGCACAAGATCGAGCTGACCCCGACCCTCTCGGCCTTCGAGACGACCCTCGTCCCGGCCGACTGGCTCGTCCGCGAGGTGGAGAGGCAGCCCGGCGCGGTCGACGGCGAGGGCTCGATCTCGACGGCCGGCTTCGGCGAGGAGCACCGGGACCTCAAGGTGGTCTACAAGACGACGGCCCTGCCGCACAGCCAGCTCGCGCTCGGCGCCTCCGCGAGCCACAAGCGATTCGATGGCCACAGGTCCCGCTGGGGGCGGCTCCACGGGATCGCCTTCGAGTCACCCGAGCGCTTCTCGTGGACCGAGCTCGCCGTCTTCGGCGAGAACACCGTCACTTTCCGCGATCTAACGCTCTCCGCCGGCCTGCGCTTCGATCACACGAGCTTCGGCGAGCTGCGCCTGCGCAGCAACAACGAGGACCTCTCGCGCGAGATCGAGCCCGTGAGCAGCCCCTCGTACCGCGTGGCGGCCGCCTACGCGATCAGCGACACGCAGAACGTCAAGCTGTCGTACCAGACGGGCTTCCGCTTCCCGGACGCCGCCTACTTCAACTGGCTCGAGCAGTACAACGCCGCCTTCGAGGACGAGCCGATCGCGCCGCTGCCCTCGCTCCGACCCGAGTCCTCTCGCCTCGCCGAGATCGACTATTTCATGGGCCTCTTCGACAGGCGCCTCGCCCTCGACGTCTCGGCCTTCTACGCCCGCTACGAGGACACCCTGGGCTGGGTGTCGTGGAGCGACGTGCGGCCGGACGACTACGAGGACCACGTCGCGGGCAACCCCAGGCACCCCTCCAGCGGCGACTGGTGGGGGAGCTTCACGAACAGCACCACCGACGTGAACGCCGTCGGCGGCGAGATCGGCGTGCTCGGCGACCTCGGCGGCGGGTTCGCGGGCGACGTCTGGTACAACGTGACGAAGCCGTTCGGCGCCGAGGGCCTCATCAACCTCCTGACCAGCTGGGACGCCGAGACCTGGGCCAACTACCCCATCCACCTCGTCAAAGGCCACCTGAGCTATACCGCGCTCCGGTTCACCGCGGGGGTCGCGGCGACCTTCCGGACCGGCATGAACAGCCACGGCACCAGGGAGGCGCCCGCGGACGACAGCGAGGACCTGTCGCCGAGAGACCGGCTGTACGCGCGCTCGGCGCTCAACCTCGACGCCTCGGTCTCCTTCTCGCCGCTCGAGCACGTCTGGGTCTCCGTGTTCGGCAAGAACCTGACGTTCAACAAGGTCCCTCCCCCTTCCTACGCGTCGCACCGGTTGATCCTCACGACAGGTCACCCCTACGTGGGCGCCTCGGCCGAGGTGGCCTATTGAAGCCCACCAGCGCGCCCGCGGCAGGAGCGCTGGCGCCGGATCGGGCATGAGCTGCGGGCATGTAGGCCGGCACTGTAGGCGCCTCTGGCGCAACGCAGCAACCGGCCCGCTCGAGCCCGGCCGAGTCGGAGCAGCGCGGCTGGTGCGGTGAGAGATCTCCGGATCTGCGCCGCCGGCAGCGAAAGCATCTCGTCGTCCTCAGCTATCGTGATAAATCCAGGCAACCTTGTCCGAAGCGCTCGATCAGGTTCAGGAGCTGCTCGACCTGCGCGGCGACGCCCCGGACAGAGGTCCGCGCGAGAGGGCCGTTCTCGACCTCCTGCTCTTCGAGCTCGGGGCGATGACCTTCGCGCTCCGCGCGCAGCAGGTGGAAGAGGTGATCGGGTGGCGCGCCCCCTCGCCGCTGCCGCGCGCCGATGCGCGGGTGATGGGCATCCTCCAGGACCGGGGGAGGATCATCGTGATCGTGCCGGCGCCGCTCGCGGAGCCGGCGGCCGCGCCGCTCCGGGTCGTCGTCTGCCGGACGCCGCGCGGCTACCTGGGATTGCCGGCGGGCAAGACGCGGTGTGTGGCCGCGGTCAAGGTGTACGGGGAGCTCTTGCCGAAAGCTGTGGTCGACACGAGCGAGGGGGTAGTAACCTTCCTCGATGTGACCCATCTGCTCGACGCTTCCGGGGGCGCGCCGCAGCCGGTCGCCGCGCCCCGTGAAGACGAGGGCGCGGGGCCGGGGCGATGAGCGATCAGCCGAGCTCCCGATCGCCCGCGTCGCCCGCGTCGCCCGCGCCGAAGGGCAAGCCGACGACCGATCCCCAGGTCGACGAGGCGGGAGGGCCGGTGAGCGCGGCGCCGCTGTCGCGGTCGCCGCTGAGCGCCTCGCCCGGCGCCGCGGCGAGCGCGCCTGTGCTGGTCATCGACGACAGCGAGATCGCCCGAGAAGAGGTGTCCCGCGTGCTGCGCTCGGCCGGCTTTCAGGTCGTCGCGCTCCCTTCCCCCATCGGGGCGACGCAGGCCATCGTGCGGCACCAGGCGCGCATCGTCGTCGTCGACATCTTCATGCCCACCATCCGCGGGGACCGGCTGCTCACCCTGTTCCGGAAGAACCAGCGGCTCGGGCACCTCAGCGTCATCCTGATGTCCGGTCACTCCGAGCAGGAGCTCGAGAAGCTCCAGCTCGAGGTCCAGGCGGACGCGGTCATCTCGAAGCGCCACCTCGACCGCCTGCCGGCCCTGATCAAGCGGCTCGCCGGCAAGGATCGGTGACATGGGGGCCGTGGTCGCCATGCTCCACGCAGGGCTGCGGTGCGCGTTTCCGGCGCGGCAGGTCCTCTCCGCGGAGGGCGGCCCCGCGCCCGAGTCCGCGGGAGGCTGCCCCGCGCCCGAGCGCGGCGCCCGCCTCTGGGAGGACGCCGGCCGCGATCGAGCGATGGCCGCGGCGCCCGAGCCGGCCGCGCGGTGCGTGCGCGTGGCGACCGGCGGCGGCCCGAGGGCGATCGCCTGCTCGCACCCGAGGCTCGCGGAGGTCGACCGGGAGCGCGTGTGGCCGCTGCCGGAGCTCCTCGCGGACGTCCTGCGGCTGCCGCACGTCGTCGGGCTGGCCGAGATCGACGGCGCGCTCCACTGGGTGATCGACGCCCGCCGCCTCCCCGCCGACAGCGCCTGATGCGGCGCCCGTCGAGGATGCGGTCGATGTCGTTCAAGGCTCGCCTGAGAAACATGGTGTCTCCGAGATCCTCGATTCGCGTGCTGATCGCCCTGGCGCTCCTCACCACGGTGAGCGCCGAGAGCCACTCTGCCCCTTCCGTTCCGTACGAGCTGCGAGGCGCGATCATCCTGCGGTCGCTCGGCTACGAGAGCGGGTTCGCGAGCCGGGCGGGCACGGCCGTGCTCGCGGTCGTCGGGGGCGAGTCGGGCGAGAGCGCGGAGGACGCGAGCGCGATGGCGGCCGTGCTCTCGAAGCTGGCGGCGAAGACCACCGTGGCCAGGCGGCAGGCGACCGTGCTGCGCGTGAAGTACAGCTCGAAGGCCCAGCTCGAGGAGGCGCTGCGCGCGGGCGGCGCCGAGGTCGTCTACGTGGCGCGCGGGCTGGCCGCCGCCATCCCGGAGATCCCGCCGCGGGAGGGCGCCGTGGTCCGCATCGTCGTGTGCGGCGACGGGGACGACGCGAAGCGCGGCTGCGACGTGGCCGTGGGGCTGGCCGGCGCCAAGCCCGAGCTCCTGCTCAACGTGAAGCACGCCAACGCCATGGGCCTCCGCTTCGACCCGCAGCTCCTCCGTCTCGCCCGCATCGTCGACTGACACCCTCGATCCGCCGGCCACCGCTCCTTCGCTCCCACATCGCACGTCGCGCCTCGGTCCACCTCGATAGCCGTCATCCCTCATCGTCGCCGTCATTCATCGTCACCGTCAGCCCGTCAGCCTGTCAGTTGATCATGCGCAATTTCCGCTCCATCCGCTGGAAGATCGCTGCCCTCGTCGCGTCGGTGGCCATCGTGCTGTCGGCGCTGGATCTGTGGCTGATCCCCGACCGCACCGCGCGGGCGAGCGAGGCCGAGCTGCGCGAGCGCGCCGGGATCCTGGCCACGATGCTCGAGGAGCCCATCGGCGTGGCCATGGACCTCGAGCAGCCGCCGGAGACCTTCCCCGACACCCTGCGCACCGCGATGACCGATCCGCTGGTGAGCTGGGTCGCGGTGTACGACGCGAAGGGCGAGCGCATCGCCGCGATCGGGGCCGCGCAGGCGCCCGGGACCGCGCGGGGGGTCCAGGGCGGGGGCGACGCGAGCGTCATCGCCAGCGAGGCCCCGATCCGCTCGCGGAGCAGCGATCGCCAGCTCGGGACGCTGGCCGTCGGGCTGCGGAGCGACCGCATCGCGCAGCGCCGCGCCGACTCGCGCCGGACCATGGCCCTTCAATCGGCGGGGGTCGTGCTGCTCGGACTCGGCCTCGCCTGGGTCGTCTCGGCGCGCATGACCCGCTCGATGGCGCACATCAAGGAGGCGGCGGATCGCATCGCCCGCGGCGACGTGTCGGCGCGGCTGTCCCTCAGGATCTCCGACGACGAGCTCGGGGACATGGCGAGCGCCTTCGAGCGGATGAACACCCAGCTGCGCGAGCTCCAGGAGACGGCCGCGCGCGTCGCGGGCGGCGACTTCACCTGCAAGATCACCGGCGACGGGGAGCTGTTCGCCGCGTTCCGGGCCATGGTCGCGAGCCTGCAGGAGCTCGCCACGCGCATCGGCAACACCTCGTCCGAGGTCGCGTCGGCCGCCGCCGGGATGTTCTCGTCGGTGCGCGAGCAGGAGACCACCGCCAACCAGCAGAACGCCGCGCTCGAGGAGATCCGGCGCACGGTGGAGGCGCTGACCGCCAGCGCGGATCACATCGCGAAGGACGCGGCCACCGTGCACGAGATGGCGCAGCGGAGCCTCGTCAGCGTCCAGCACACGGCGGAGCAGACGCGCCTCGTCAGCTCCCACTCGGGCCGGATCGGCGAGATCCTGTCGCTCATCCAGAGCATCGCCGACAAGTCGGACCTGCTCGCGCTGAACGCCGCGCTCGAGGGCACGAAGGCCGGCGAGGTGGGGCGCGGGTTCTCGCTGGTGGCGGCGGAGATGCGCCGGCTGTCCGAGCACGTCATGGACTCGGTGCGCGACATCCGCAAGCTGGTGGCCGACATGCACGCGGCCTCGCACGCGTCGGTGCTCGCGACCGAGGACGGCATCAAGCTGGCCCGCGACACGGCGGCCGCGGCCGCGAAGATCTCGGACGCCGTGGACCACCAGCGCGAGGGGACGGCGCAGGTGAAGACGGCGATCGTCGACATCGTCGGGGCGGTGAACGACACGCTCACGAGCAGCGCGGACGCGACCCGCTCGGCCGAGTCGCTGCTCCAGCTGTCGCACGCGCTCAAGACGACGGCGCGGGCGTTCCGCGTCAAGCCGGCCGGCGCGCGGGGCAGCGGCCCGGCGGCCGCGGAGGCGGATGAGGAGCCGGGCTGACCTCGTCGCCGCGTTCCACCGGGCCATGCCGGACCGCGTCGCCCAGGCGACCGACCTCTGGCTCGGCTACGAGCACGGCCAGGCCGGCAACCTCCCGGTGCTGCGCCGCCTCCTGCACACGCTGAAGGGCGAGGCGCACATGCTGGAGCTCCTCGAGTGCGGCGACCTGGCCGAGCTCGCGGAGAGCGTCATCGACGCGGCCCGGTCGAGCCGCGGCGGGCGCCCGACGCAGCTCACCGGCGACAGCATCCTCGGCGCCCTGGAGGCGCTCGGGCTCCTGTCCGCGAGCCCCGGCGAGGAGACCGCGCTCGACCTCGAGGGCGTCAAGGCGACGCTCCGGGCCGCGCACGCGGCGCTCGAGGGCGGGGACGCGCGCGGGCCGACGGCCGACGAGCTCGCGCCGCGGCGGCGCGACCAGGCCGCCGAGAGCGTCGCGCCGCCGCGGCTCGACCGGGCCGCCGAGAGCGTCGCGCCGCCGCGGCTCGACGCCGAGCTCCCCGCGCGCGGCGCGCCCCCGGACCAGGCCGCGCCCGCGGCGCTCGACGCGGCGGCCGTCGGGGCGCTCGTGCAGGAGCTCCAGCGGCTGCACGGCGAGCGGGAGGTCCTCCAGCGCCGGCTCCGGGAGGCCCAGCGCATGCTGCGCGCGCTGCTCGTGGAGATCGACCCCCGGGGGGCAGGCGTGGATCGCGTCGCGGAGCGCATCACGAAGACGCTCGGCTACGGCGCCGAGATCGAGCGCGCGCTCGGGGCCGTCCGCGCGGACTGGTCGAGCAACGAGTTCGCGGCCGGGCGCGCGCTCGGCGAGCTCGACGAGGTGGTCCGGAAGGCGTCGGTGGTGCGCACCGAGCGCCTGCTGAACCAGGTGTCGCTCGCCGCCCGGAGCGCGGCGCGCATGCTGGGCAAGGACGTCGAGGCGCGGGTCGAGGGGACGGGGCTCCTCGACGCGCAGGTGGAGCGCCGCCTCGAGCCGGCGCTGCTCCACCTCGTGCGCAACGCCATCGACCACGGCATCGAGCCGGCGGACGTCCGCGCGCGCCGCGGCAAGCCCGCGCGCGGGACCGTGGCGGTGACCGTGGTCCAGACCGACGCCGCCGTCCGGGTCGAGGTGAGGGACGACGGCGGCGGGGTCGACTTCACGCGCCTGCGCGAGGTGCTCGCGCCGTCGGTCCAGGACGTCGCGTCCCTCGAGGACGCCGAGCTCGTCCCGTACCTGTTCGCGCACGGGCTCACGACGAGCCGCAGCGTCGGCGCGATCTCTGGCCGGGGCGTCGGGCTCGACGTCGTGGCGCGCGAGATCGGCGCGCTCGGCGGGCAGGTCCGGGTCGAATCGCGGCCCGGGCTCGGGACGACGATCCTGCTCGTGGTGCCGAAGAGCCTCCACGGCGAGGAGGTGGTCCCCATCTCCGGCGGGCGCTTCCGGTGCGCGGTGCCGACGCACGCCGTGCGCTCGGTCGTGCTCCTCGACGAGGTGCTGCACACCTCGGACGGGCCGCGCTTGCGCCTCGCCGGCGAGGCCAGCGCGGAGCTCGTGCCGCTCTTCTCGCTCGCGGCGCTGCTCGGCGACGCGGGCCAGCCCGCGCCGGGGGACGCGGCGCTCGTGCTGCACCACGCCGCCGGCCTCTTCGCGGTGAGCGTGGGCGGCTACGAGAACCCGCGGCCTGTCTCGCTCGTGCGGTCGGAGGAGCTGCCGTTCACCTCGCCGCTGGTGCGCGGCGTGGCGCCGACGGCGGACGGCGAGGCGCTCCTGCTGCTCGACGTGGAGCGGCTCTTCGCGTGCGCCCGGCAGGCGCCCCGGGAGGCGCCCTCGGCCGCGGCCGCCGCGCCGCAGCGCGAGCCGCTCGCGCTCGTCGTCGAGGACGCGCCCGTCGCGCGCGAGCTGCTCTGCGGGATCCTCCGGGCGCTCGGGCTGCGCGTCGAGGAGGCGAGCGACGGGCGGGAGGGGCTGGCGCTGGCGCGGGCGACGCCGCCCGACGTGGTGCTGACCGACCTGGAGATGCCCTACATGGGCGGGCTGGAGATGGTGGCGGAGCTCAGGCGCTCGCCCGCGCTCGCCCGGGTGCCGGTCGTGGTGCTGACGACGGCGGCGGACGAGCCGAACGTGGCCGCGCTGCGCGGGCTCGGCGTGCGGGCGGTGCTGTCGAAGCAGCGGTTCGTCGAGGAGGAGCTGCGCCAGATCATCGCGACGAGCCTCGGGGGCGCGTGACGGCGCGGGTCTTCATCGCCGACGACTCGGACATCGCCGCGGCCCTGCTCGAGGCGATCCTGGAGGAGGACGCGGGGATCCGCGTGGTGGGCCGGGCGCGGACCGGGGCGGAGCTCCTTTCGCACCCGGCGGCGGCGATCGCCGACGTGGCGCTCGTGGACCTGCTGATGCCCGAGCTCGACGGGCTGTCGGTGATCCGGTCGGTGGCGGCGCGCGCGGCGGTCGTCGTGGTCAGCTCGCTGCCGCGCGGCTCGCCGGCCGTCCGCGAGGCGCTGGCGCAGGGCGCGAGCGACAGCCTCGAGAAGCGCGCCCTCGCGAGCGCCCCGGGCCGCGCGCGTCTGCGCGCCGCGGTGCTGCGCGCGGCCAGGCGGCCGGCGCCCGCGGGGCGGGGCGGGCCGGTGCTGCTCGTCGCGGGCTCGACGGGGGCGATCCCGGCGCTGGAGCAGCTGGCGCGGGGGCTCGGGCACGTCGACGTGCCGGTGCTGATCGTGCAGCACATGCCGGACGGGCGGGAGCGGGACCTGGCGCGCGCGCTCCGCGGCCTCGGGGCGCGGGCGCGGGCGGCGCGCGCCGGGGACGCGCTCTCGCCGGAGTTCCTGCTGGCGCCGTCGGGGAGCCACATGGCCATCGACGCGCGCGAGCGGATCCAGCTGACGGGCGACGGGCCCGTGAACGGGCACCGGCCGTCGGCGGAGGTCCTGCTCGCGTCGGCGGCGCCGCTCGCCCGGCGGGTCGTCGCGCTGGTGCTGTCGGGGCTCGGGAGCGACGGCGCGCGGGCGCTGCCGGAGCTCTCGGACCGGGGGGCCCGCTGCTTCGCGCAGGAGCCGTCGGAGTGCAGCGCGCCGGACATGCCGCGCGCGGCGCTCCTCGCGTCCCCGCGCGTGAGGCCGATCCGCATCGCGGATTTCGTCGAGCTCGCGCGGAGGTCGGCGCTCCGTGAGGGGTGATCCGCTGCTCGAGCGCGCGCTCGCGCGCCTCCTGTCGCCCAGGCTGGGCCACGCGCCGTCGCGGTGGCCCGAGACGCTCTACCTCCACCTGCGGGAGCGCGCGTCGGCCGCGGGGCAGAGCGAGGCGGCGTACGTGGAGCGCGTGGGCCAGGCCAGCGAGGCGGCCCCGCTGGCGATGCTGCTCGACGCCGCGACGATCGGGCACACGGCGGCTTACCGGCACCCGGAGCAGTTCGAGCGGCTGAAGCGCGCGATCACCGGCGCCGGCCTCGCGGGGCGGCGCCCGGGCCCGCTGCGGATCTGGTGCGCGGGGTGCTCCACGGGCGAGGAGGCCTACAGCGCGGCAGAGTGCGCGGAGGCGGCGGGGGTGGACGCGGCGGTGCTGGGCACCGACGTCAACCCGGTGGCGATCGCGGTGGCGCGGAGCGGCCTCTTGCCGCAGCGCAGCGCGGTGGGCGCGCCCTTGCCGGCGGCGTGGGCCGGGCGCGTGCCGGAGGCGCTGCGGCGGCGCGTGCGCTTCGAGGTCGCGTCGCTGACGGCCGCGCAGCCGGCGCTCGGCGCGGGGCCGTTCGACGTCATCTTCTGCCGCAACGTGCTGATCTACTTCGAGCGGGAGCAGGTCCCGCGCCTGCTCGCGCGGCTCGCCGCGGAGCTCGTCCCCGGCGGCCATCTCATCCTCTCGCCGGCGGAGGGGATCTTGCCGCTGCCTCCGGAGCTCGGCCGCGGTCCGGCGCCGGGGTGGCTGCAGCTCGCAGAGGGCGCCGACGCGCCGCCTCCGCCGAGCCGGAGGGCGCCGGGCGCCGCGGCCGCGGAGGGCGCGCCGCCGAGCCGGAGGGCGCCGGGCGCGGCCGTCGCGGAGGGCGCGCCGCCGAGCCGGAGAGCGCCGGGCGCGGCCGTCGCGGAGGGCGCGCCGGCGCAGGCGCCCGGCGTGGAGGAGGCCGCGCGGCTGCTGAGCGCCGGGCGCGCCGCGGACGCGGAGCAGGTGCTGTCGGGGCTGCTCAACGCGGATCCGGAGCACCTCGAGGGGTGGTTCCTGCTCGGGGAGGCGCTGCTGGCGAGGGGCGAGCGGGCGCAGGCGCGGGCGGCGTTCCTGCGGGTGCTCCGCTGCTCGACCGGGGGCGCGCGCGGCGTCGACGCGGAAGCGCTGCGGCGCGCGGCGGCCCGGCGCGCGGAGGCGCTGCGCGATCCTCGCTAGCTGCCGCGCCTGCGCGGAGCGAGCCCACAGGGAGGCGACAGCGCAAGCAGGGCGTCGCCCTGTCTCGCGCCCTCGCGCCCTCGCGCCCTCGCGCTCACGCCTTCCTGGTGAGGCCCGCCAACACCCGATCTCCGGCGTCGCGTCCCTGGCGCCCTCGCGTCGCCTCGGCGCTCGCTCGTCGTCCGCGTCGAACTCCCCCGGCTGCCGTCACTTCTCCGCGGGCGCGGCGCCCGGCAGCGCGATCGAGATCTCGACGCGCCCCGGCGGCAGCTTGCTCTCCGTGAGCGCGGCGCCCGCGGGGTCGTGCTCGGCGTGCCCGACCGCGTGCAGCCGGGCTCCTGGCACCGAGCACTTCGCCTCGACGGCCTGCGCGACGCTCGCGGCTCGGGCCGCGGAGAGCGCCCACGCCGTCGTATAGGCGCCCTGGAGGGCGGGCGGAACGGAGTCCGGAGGACCGCTGACCGCGCCGACGCGGATCGGCCCCTGGCCGGCCGTCGAGAGGGCGCCCGCGACCTGGCACAGGAGGCCTTGCCCTTGCAGGCTCACGTCGGTCTTGTTGGCGACGAACACCGCGCTCTCCGGGAGCGCGACGAACGCCTGTCCGTCCACGACCGCGAGCGCGGCGACCCCTTTCTTGATCTGCCTGTCGAGCTTCGCCGCGAGCTCGGTCTTGAGCTGCTCCACCCGTTCCAGGCCCGACTTCTTCACGGCCGCGGCCTGCTGCCGCTCCGCCTCGAGCTTCTCCACCTCGGCCGTCTTCGCCTGGAGCTCCCCGCGCACCTGGCTCAATGTCTGATCGAGCTCTTTGGCCTTCTGGTTCGACCTCTGTTGCTCCTGAATCAAGAGCAAGTGAGCGCGGCGAAGCGGAACATAATATGCCGCCACGAACGTCGCGCTCGCGACGAGGAGGATCGCCGGCGCCACCCGGACCCAGCGCGAGAAGCTGGAGGTTCCAGCGCTGGAGCCGGCCGCGCTCCCCTCACCCCTCGTGCTCATGAATGCCTCCATGTTCCGCTCCACCCGCGGGCGAGGATACCGACACAGCGCGGATCTCGCCAGCGCGACGGATCGCGCCTCATGCATTGCAAAAATCCGCACCGCCTCGAAAGCGCGCCGCGGCTCATGTCGGTGTGTACAGGTGCGCTCGTGTCGTGGCATCCTGCGCTCCGCAAGGGAGGATCTTCATGAAACCGCCGCCCCTTCCGGCCAGGCGCCCTGCGCCGCCCATCCCGGCGACCGACGAGCGCGAGACCCTCTGGCACGTCGCGATCGCGCCAGACGACATCAAGGTGCTCACGTTGGAAAAGCTCGACGATCTGTTTCGCCTCGACCTCATCGACGAGTCGACGAAGATCTGGCGCCCCGGGATGGCCACGTGGCAGCCGCTCGGCGTGGTGGCCGGGCTCGACGCGACGCCTCCGGAGCCGGCGCGGGCCCCGGCTCGTCCGGCCCCGGGTCGGCCGGCCCCGGGTCGGCCGGGCCCGGCGGTCCCTCCGGTGCCGCGGGCCATGGATTCCGATCATCCGACGCCGGTGGTGTCGAGCCTGTCGGCCAGCGCGCTGCTCGGGCCGATGGACGGCTTCACGAACATCGTGACGCGCACGGAGGTGGCCGCCCCGCCGGCGTCGATGCTCGCGGCGTCCCGGCCCACCCCGCCGCCGCCGATGGCGATGGATCCGCTGGCGATGATGTCGGCGGTGCCGGCGATGAATCCGATGGCCGCGATGTCGGCGACGGAGCCGCTGACCGCACAGTCGCTGAAGGACACGGTCCGCAGCGGCCCGCGCGCGCGCGACACGGGGCGAGCCCAGCGCCTCACGCTGGCGCTGACGATCGTCGCGGGGCTGATGGTGACGCTCTACCGCAATGACGTCCTCCTCGACGCGGCGCGCTCCGCCGGGCGAGAGAAGGTGTATCTGAAGGTCGAGTCCGCGCTCGGCGGGCCCGCGTTCGGGACGCCGCGCTCGCTGGAGAAGCTCGGCGTGGCGTCGGAAAAGGCGCGGTAGAAGGCGCCCGGCGTCTCCCCGCCTCCCCTGCCCTCACCACCGCTGCGATGCAGCGACCCGCGCCGCCCGCCGCGCGGCGCGGGGTGACAAGGCACCTCGCTGCTCGGCAGGTGCACCCGTTGCAAACCGTGTGTCGGTAGATGCACTGGTAACAGTCGCACGGGCCCCTTGAGGCTTCGCGGCGCGCTGGGCCGCTCCGCGAAGTCCGCGCCCGACGCCTCTCCGCCGCGCTCCTCCAGGGAGCTCCCGCTCTCGGGATGGCCGCTTCGCCGGCCGCACCGCGCGGCTTCAGCTTGAACACGAAGGTGCGCGCCGGCATCCCGATGAGCTCCGCCGCGCGCGTCTGCACCCCGCCCGTCGCCTCGAGCGGCTCCTGCATCCGCCGGGGCTCGAGCTCCTTCAGCTCCTCGGCGTTCGGCCGGAACCGCGGCGGCGCGGCCGGCGGCACCGCGGCGGCGCGGCCGGCGGCGACGACGGCGCGCCCTCGGCCACCTGCGCGCCCCCGGCCGACGGCGCGCCCCCGGCATACGCCGCGAGGGGTCGACAGCGCGCCTCGGAGAGCTCGACCGGCGCCTTGCCGCCCCGGGCGCGGGCCTCGGCAAGGAACAGGCGCGCCACGATCGGCACCTCGCGCGGCCGGTGCCGGAGCGGCGGCAGCTCGACCACCGCCGTGAGCTCCGCGCTCGCGGGTGCGACAGCGCTTCCGCCACCCGCTCCCGACGCGGGAACGCTTCGGCCGTGACGCTCGGCGGGCTGCCGCGAATGCCGCAATGTCTGTGCCACTGGGTCGGCTCGTCAGGACTGTGCTCCTCGCCGCGTTACAGCTTTCTCGCGCGTCGTCCGCAATACATCCTCCGTGCATCGATGGGCGTTCGCCCGAGGTGACTTGATCGCGCCGCGGCCGCCTCATTGGGATCTCCCTCGGGCGGTGCGGTGGCGCTCGTGCTGAAAGCTCCCACAGGGCTGCGATGAGCCATCGATTCCGCACGCGTCTCTCTGGGCATGGCGCATGACGCAACCGCAGCGTCATGCGCGCGCCGTGTCATTCCCCTGCTGCACAGATTGATGTTGACAAGCAGGGGGCACCTCTGACCTTCTATAATTAACACCTTATCCTAATCGGGGGACGACTTACCGGACGCCATGCGATCCCCGGTTTCACCTGGAATTTTTCTCATCGCGCCCGCCGCTCCCCGGAGCGGCGGAAACAGGTAAGCACCATTTCTTGAACGAAACAGTGAGGTAGTTGTATGTCGCTATTCATCACACGCGGCCCAGCTGTTTTCCTGGCTCAGGTTGGTTTGCTCACCACGGCTTCGTGGAGCTTCATCGGATGTGCCCCCGCGGATCCTCTGGATGGTCCGCTCGGAGCTGACGACCAGGCCGTCGTCAGTGAGCCCGACGACGACTGCGAGGAGGACGCCGCCGGCGAAGATGCCTTCGCTTCGCGCGAGATCACACGAGACCTCGCGTATCCCATGCGGCTCGTCTGGGGGCCTGACAATTTCCTGTGGTTGACCGAGCGCACCGGGAAGCGCGTCGTGCGCGTGAACCCGGCGGACGGCGCGCGAACGACCGCGATCACCATCGATGAAGTGTTCCAGTCGGGTGGACAGGACGGGCTCCTGGCCCTCGCCCTCCACCCGGATCTGCTCAGGGGGAAGGGGAAAGATTACGTGTACGTCTCCTTCACGTACGACGTCGATCCAGGTCCAGCGGTGGACCGCAGGACGAAGATCCGCCGCTACACGTACAATCCGGCGACCAAGACCCTGGGGAGCCCCTCCGATGTCATCACGGGCCTGCCGGGGAGCGACGATCACAACTCCGCGCGGCTGCTGTTCGGCCCCGATCGCAAGCTTTATTACACCATCGGGGATCAGGGGAACAACCAGTTCGCCAGGAAGTGCAACCCGATCCGCGCGCAGGAGCTGCCCACGGCGGCCCAGGTCGCGGCGCAGGACTGGTCGACGTACGTCGGCAAGGTCCTGCGGTTGAACCTCGACGGCTCCATCCCGCACGACAACCCGCGGATCGACGGCGTCCGCAGCCATGTCTACTCGTACGGCCACCGCAACCCGCAGGGCCTCACGTTCGGCAAGGACGGCAAGCTGTATTCGAACGAGCATGGGCCGAAGAGCGACGATGAGCTGAACCTCATCAAGCCCGGCAAGAACTACGGCTGGCCCCACGTGGCCGGCTATCAGGACGACCAGGCCTACACGTACGACAACTGGTCGGCCTCGAGCCCCACGCCGTGCGAGGAGCTCGTCTGGAACGACTACGAGGCGCCGCCCTCCGTCCCGCAGCAGGAGGAGAGCGCCTGGAGCCACCCCGACTTCAAGGAGCCGCTCCTCACCTTCTACACGGTCCCGGACGACTACGACTTCTTCAATCCGGCGTGCGGTTTCCTCCAGTACATCTGCTGGCCGACGATCGCGCCCTCCTCGCTCCATTACTACCCCACCGGGCGACACGGCATCCCCGGCTGGGGGAACTCTCTCCTGATGACCGCCCTCAAGAAGGGCGCCATCTACAAGGTGAAGCTGAGCGCGAACGGGAAGAGCGTGGTCGGCGAGCCCGTCGAGCTCTTCAAGAGCACCAACCGCTACCGCGACCTCGCGTGGAGCCCGGACCGCCGCACGCTCTACGTGATCACGGACACCGCGGGGAACACGAGCTCACCGGAGGGAGGGGCCACGACGGCCCTCGAGAACCCCGGAGCGATCCTCGAGTTCAAGTACACGGGATCGCACTGAGCCAGCATCGGCGTCGCGGAGCCTGCGTCGCCCCGGCGCAGCTCCGCGATCCCGCGCCGGGCCGGGGACCCAGGGCGCCGCTCGGGCGCGGCCCTCACCGCGGAGGGCCGCCAGGGGGCGGCGCGATCCCGGGCATCTGCAGCTTACCGGCCGTGATGGCCACGCTCGCCCCGCGCGAGAGCCCGAGCGTCACCTGGGCCCCCGCCGGCACGGTGGTGAGCGGGCGGTAGAGATACCCCATCTTCCCTCGGACATCGTGGCCGTCGACGGACACGATCACGTCGCCCACCTGGAGCCCGGCGAGCGCGGCGGGCCCGCGCGGGCGCACCTCGAGCACCTCGAAGGTCTGCGCGGCCAGGTCGACATCCGGCCCCCCGTTCTCCTTGATCGCGAACCCGAGATCGCCAGGCTCGTCCCCCAGCTTGATGCGGCGCTTCGGCAGGACGACGCGCCCCACGTCGGTCACCGCGCCCGGCTGCGCCTCCACCGGGAGCACCGCGGCGTCGTGGGGCGAGCTCATCGGATCGGACGGCATGCAGAGGAGCACGACAGGCCCCGAGGGGGTCTGCTTCACCTCGAAGCGCCCCGACGCGTCCGAGAGGTTGTCGTCCCGGAAGCCGCCGTGGCCCGGGGCGGCCATTCCCTTGCGGGGGACCACGTCGATGCGCACCCCGGCGACCGGCGCGCCGTCGTCGAGCGACACCACCTGCCCTTTCACCGAGGCGAGCGGGACGAGCGCGAGCACCACGCCGGTCCGCTGCTCCCCGGGCGCGAGCGAGATCTCCACGGTGGCCGTCCCCTCCGCCGTCGCGGTGGAGACCTCGTATCTCCCCTCCGGGAGATCGCCGATCGTGAACGAGCCTCCGGTGAAGGCGAAGGACTCGGAGCGGAAGAGCATCGACGCCTGGTCGGCCGCGAGGACGGTGAACTGCTCGGGCACCTTCCCGGACGCCACGGTGAGGGTGCCCGAGATCGCGCCGGCCGGCTTCAGGGTGACCGTCACGCTGTCGCCAGGGCTCACGTGCTCGACGAAGGCCTCGCCCCCGCCGTTGCGGTAGGCGTGGACCGTGTACGCGCCCTGGCGCAGGCTCCCGAGGGCGAACTTCCCCTCGGGATCGGTGAGCACCGCGGAGCGCGCGAAGGCGCCCCACCGCGCCCTGGCCGCGTTGCTCGCCCCGGGCGGGGCGGGGCCCTCCGCCTCTCGCTCCGCGTGGACGAAGGCGTCCGTCACCGGCTCGCCGATCTCGTCGACGACGCGCCCGTGGATCTCGCCGTTCCGGCGCGCCACGACCAGGGTGACGCGCGCGCTCTTCCCCGCCTCCACGCGCGCGTGGACCCCCGGAGACTCCGCGTCGAACGGGCCTGGCCCCCGGGGCCCCTCGCTGACGGAGACGCGGTAATCGCCCGGCGGGAGCCCCGCCTGCGCGAAGCTCCCGTCGTCGAGGGAGGTCGCCATCCGGATCGGAGGTGGTCGCATCATCATTCCCACCGCCGCGCCGGGCTGCGTCCCCATGATCGTGATCTCGACGCCCGCGACGAGCTTGCCGTCCGCGTCGGTGACGGTCCCCTCGATCGCGCCGCCGCGATCGACGACGATCGTCACCTCGGGGGCGTGATCGTCGCGGAGCTCGACCTCGACAGGCTCGGGCTCGGCCTGGCTGACCGGGCGCGCCATCACCATGTACTTCGCGGGCGAGAGCCCCTTCAGCGCGAAGGTCCCGTCGGCCTCGGTCGAGGCGAGCGCTCCGGGGGCCCCTCGGGATCCCATCATCGCGGGCGCGTACGCGTGGACGGCGGCGCGGACCGGGTTCTGGTCGCTGTCCACGACCCGGCCGCGGATCGTCAGCCCGGCGCGCACGGTCCACACGAGGTCCTCGACGTCCGCGTCCCCCACCTCCACGGCCGCGTAGCTCGGCTCGGACACGTGCTGCGCGCAGCCCACGAGCACCTCGTACGTGCCGCGGAGCAGGCCCTCGAAGAGCACCGTGCCGTCGGCCTCGATGGCGGCGACCTCGCCCCCGTCGTTCGCCTGGCTCAGCAGGCTGACGTGCCCGAGCGTGCACGGCGCGCCGTCCGGCGCGATCTCCACGCGGCCTGCGACGACACGCGCGGGGTGGACCTCGATCACCACCTCGCTCGAGGTCTGGCCCACCCCGAGGAGCACGCTCTCGCGCGCCTGGCCGATCTTGCCGAGCGCGCGGGCGGCCAGCTTGTAGCGCCCCGGCGGGAGCCGATCGAGGCGGAAGCGGCCCTCTGCGTCGCTGCGCGCGACGGGGACGCCGGGCGCGTCCCTCCCCCACCCCCCGCCGTCATCGAGGGTGACCTTCGCCCCCTCGACCGGCGTCCCGGTCCCTGCCTCGACGACCCGCCCGACGAGCGCGGACGCCGGCGTCAGCAGGAGCTTGAGCGGAGGCCCCGGCGCCACGCTCTGCGCTGCTCCCGCCGCGTACCCGTCGGCCTCGGCGCGCGCCCCGTAGGGCCCCTCGTCGATCCACGCGGCGTAGGCGCCCTGCGCGTCGGCCCTGGTCACCACCGCGCCCGGCCCTGACGCGAACGAGGTGATCGCGACGAGCGCTCCGGAGACGGCGCCGCCGCCGATGTCCTCGACGTGCCCCTTCACCTCCACCCCGCCGGCCGGGAGGACCAGGTCGACGCCGGTGCGCGCCTCGCCGGCGCCGAGCGCGACGAAGGGGGCGCGGGAGCCGTCGGGGGCGGCGTAGTACGCCGGCCGGTGACCCGGCGCCGAGGCGGAGAGCGTCCAGCGCGCGGGCGGGAGGCCGGAGAGCGTGTACCGCCCGTCCGCCGCGGCCTGCGCGCACACCGGCTCGCGCGTCTCGGCGAGCGACAGCGGGTCCGGCGGCAGGAGGGCGCACACCAGGGCGCCGGCGACGGGCGCGCCCGCGGGCTCGGCGACCCGCCCGGCGATGCTCCCGGGCTGGCGAGACCGCGGCTCCCGCGCGCGTTGGCGCGCCTTTCCTCCTCCTCCTCCGGCCGGCGCGGCGCTCGACGGCGGCGACGCGGCGCTGTCCGCCGGCTCCGCGGCGGGGCGGACCCACCAGGCTCGGACGAGGAGCACCAGCAAGGCGAGCCAGAGCACGCCGATCACCCCCACCGTCCTGGTCCACGGTCTCTTCATGACGCTCCCCCTGGTCCCCTCGCGCGAGGCCGCCACGATAGGGCACCTGGGGGGCGCTCGCAGGGCGAGGAGCACGCCGCCGTCGCCGCGGCGCTCCCGGCAAGCGTCGGTCGCCTTCCGTCCTTCGCCTCGCATCTTCCACGGTGGCCGCCGGGAGGCGGGGCGCGTTGCGATGTGCGCCCGCTCCGCACAGGAGGGTAGTGCTGTCATTTGAACATGAAGGCGGTAAGGCGGGAAGAAAATCTCAATGATCTTCCCGCCTTACCGCCTTCATGTGAACCCTCTCTGGGCAAATGACAGCACCACCCACAGGAGGGCCGCGGTCCCGGAGATCGAGGGTGTGCTGGCGTTCAGGCCTCCTGGCGCGCCCTCGTTCATGCTCTGATGGCAGGAAACGCAGGAAAGGTCTGGTGCAACGAGATGCGTGAGTCGTCCTCCATGCCCCTGGGGCGCCCGCTCCTGCGGCTTTCATGGCTCCTCCTGTCCGCGCTCGCGGGCGCTGCGTGCGCGACCGATCCGCCGCCGGGGGGCGTGGAGGATCACGCGTCCTCGACATCGTCATCGTCCGGCGCCCAGGGCGGCGGCGGGCAGGGAGGGGTCGCGGAAGGCGGCGGCGGCGCCGGTGGCGAGGGCGCCGGTGGCAGCGGTGGTGAGGGCGGCGCCGGTGGCGAGGGCGGCCCTGGCGGCGTCGGTGGCGGCACCAGCGGCGCCGGTGGCGAGGGCGGCTCTGGCGGCGCCGGTGGCGAGGGCGGCCCTGGCGGTGCCGGTGGCGGCACCAGCGGCGCCGGTGGCGAGGGCGGCTCTGGCGGCGCCGGTGGCGCAGGCGGCTCTGGCGGCTCTGGCGGCGCCGGTGGCAGCACCAGCGGCGCAGGCGGCGCCGGTGGCGCAGGCGGCTCTGGCGGCTCTGGCGGCGCCGGTGGCAGCACCAGCGGCGCAGGCGGCGCCGGTGGCGCAGGCGGCTCTGACGGCGCCGGCGGCACCGGCGGCTCTGACGGCGCCGGTGGCGGCGGCGAGCCGCCCTCGACGGTGCGCGTCCGGCTCATGGCCGCGAACCTCACGAGCGGCACCCGTCAGAGCTACGACCCCGGCCACGGCCAGCGCATCATGCAGGGCCTCGAGCCGGATATCGTCCTGATCCAGGAGTTCAACTACGGCGACAACCGCGCCGCCCAGATCCGCGACTTCGTCGACGAGACGTTCGGCGCCACGTTCAGCTACTACCGCGAGGATGGCGCGCAGATCCCGAACGGGATCGTGAGCCGGTATCCCATCCTCGAGTCCGGCGAGTGGGACGACAGCTCGGTGAGCAACCGGGACTTCGCCTGGGCGCGCATCGACATCCCCGGCCCGATCGACCTCTGGGCCATCAGCGTCCATCTCCTGACCTCCGGCTCGGGCGTGCGCCGGACCGAGGCGCAGCAGCTCGTCGCGGCCATCCAGGACACCTTCCCCGAGGGCGATTACCTCGTCATCGGCGGCGACTTCAACACCGACAACCGGAGCGAGCCCTGCATCTCGACCCTGTCGGAGGTCGTCGTCACGTCGAGCCCCTACCCCGCCGACAGGAACGGAAACACGGGCACCAACGCCAGCAGGGGCAAGCCGTACGACTGGGTGCTCGTCGACGACGATCTCGACCCGCTCGAGACGGCTGTCGTGATCGGCGGGAGCACCTTCCCGAGCGGCCTCGTGGCGGACACGCGCGTCTATTCGCCGATCGGCGAGCTCAGCCCCGCCCTCGCGACGGACAGCGGAGCCGACTCGATGCAGCACATGGGCGTCGTGCGCGACTTCCTGCTCCCGGCCGACCCGACGCCCCCGTAGACCCGGCGCGCGGACGGGCCGCCGCGCTGAGCCGCGGTGGTGCCGCCAAGGGCCCGCGCCCCGCGCTCACCCAGCAGCGCCACGGCCGGCGCGATTCACCACAAGCTGTCGAGCCCCGGCATGCCGCGGCTCTGCCCATCGAGGCAGTCGAGCAGGAAGCAGGCCAGCCCGGCGTCCCCGGTCCACAGGCTGTAGCGCCACTGTCCAGCGCGATGGAGCTCGGCCTCGGACTGCGCGAGGGCCCACATCGCGAGCTCGCGGGCGCGCTCGATCCAGAAAGCGTCCTGCGTGCGCCGGTACACCTCGAGCAGGGCGGCCCCGTTGCCGTCGGTGCCGTGGCACAGGCCCACCCCCTTCGCGAGCGGCCCGGCGGCCACGATCAGCCGCGCGCCCTGGAGCAACAGCGGCAGCGCCTCGGGCAGCTCCGCGTGGCGCAGCGACGTGATCATCCCCGGCGCGCCGTGGCACCACTGCACCAGCAGCTTCGGCGACAGCTCCGTCTGCGCGGGCCAGTTGGCCAGGTCCCCGTCGATCACCGCCAGGCGCTCGAGCCCTTGCAGCGTCCGCGCGCGCAGCTGGGCCTGCTGCTCCGGGCTCAGCAGGGCCCGGGCGCGCCAGAGCGGGTAGAGATTGCCCGCCCAGCCGTGGCCGGCGCCGAGATAGTGGACCCGGCGGCCGTACAGGTCCTGTTCCCACAGCCACGCGCCCCGGGCCTCGTCGTGAACCCAGCTCTCCCACAGCGCCGCCGCGCTGTCGCGGATCAGCTCCGCCCAGCGCTCGTCCCCGGTCGCCTCGTGCAGGAACAGCGCCCCGAGCATCGTCCCGGGCGCGCCCCACAGCGCCTCGCGCGTCGGGCTCGCGCGGTTCCCGCGGATCATCTCGGCCAGGCGATCGGCCCTTTGCGCGTCGGGTCGGGCGAGACAGCAGAAGGTCAGCAGCGCGCTCTCGCCGAGGAACCATGAAGGCACGCGCTCACCGGCCCCGGGTGAGCACGAGTGATGATCCTCCAGCACCTGCGCGAAGATCTCTGGCAGGCTCGCCGGCAGCCTGCAGAAGCCCGCCGCCGCGACGCGGGCGAGCGCGAGCCAGACGCCGCACGCGCCGAGGTACAGGCACTGGAGCAGCCCGGGCGGGTCCGATTCGTCGGAGTCGCTGGCGTCGCGCGGGTGCATCGGCCAGCCCTGCCGATCCCGGGCCGCCAGCGTCTCCGCGGCCCATCGCTCCAGCCAGGTGCGCACCCGCCCCGGGTCCCATGCCTCGGGCGGCAGCGCGACGTGCCGTGTCGGGGAGAAGAGGATCATGCCCGAGGGACCGGCTCGGACAGGCGCTTGCCTGGGCCCTTTCCGCGGGGGCGGCCCAGCAGACGCCTGGCCGTATCGAGGAGGTGCTGGCGCAGGGTGTCGTCGTCGATGCCCGCGTACTCGGGCGCGCCGCCGACCATCGCGATCCCCGTGAACACGACGTGCACCGTGATCGCGTCGGCGAGGCTCGGGTCCTTGCCGGCGAGGACCAGCCTCATCCTGGTCTTGATGTCCTCGCCTCGCGGCGACTGGAACGTCCTGTTGACGACCCGCTGGATCCCGGGGTCGCTGTTGTACAGGCCGAGCAACTGGCGCTGACGGATGATGACCTCGACGAACCCGGCCAGCGCGTGATCGATCTGCGCGCCCCGGCTCCGCCTCGCGCGCGCCGCTTCGATGACCTGGTCGAGCTCCTGTACCGCGGGCGCCGCGACCGCCTCCGCGATCTCGTCCTTGGTCTTGAAGTGGTAGTACACGGCGGCCTTGGTGACGCCGAGCTCGTCGGCGATCATCTGAAGCGACGTGCCCTCCACCCCGTGCTCGCTGAACAGCTTCAGCGCGGTGTCGAGCAGTCGCGATCTGGTGTCGTTGGCGGCGATGCCGGCAGTCATACGCCCTCCTCGCGGGACGCGAGACAGTACCCGCCCCTCGCCGTCCTGCACGCTCTCCGGCCGGCTGGCGGGGCAGACGCGACAGGCTAGCCGATCGGCCTGCGCGCGACTAGCCGATCGGCTCGTACGCTGCTAGCCGGTCGGCTTGCACGGCACTAGCCGGCCGGCTAGCCTGGAAGCGGCTCGCGGGAAGGACACCTTCCGCAAATTGCCGAAAAAAGGTGGAACCATGTCAGCCGATCCCATCCCGACGCTTCCCATGACCCGAACCTGTCCGTACGCGCCGCCTGCGGAGCATCGCCGGCTCCGCGAGGAGGCGCCCATCGCCAAGGTGAGGCTGCCCAACGGCAGGACGGTGTGGGTCGTTACCAGCCACAAGCACATCCGGACGATCCTGTCCGACCCCCGGTTCAGCTCCAACCGGCGCGACCCGAACTTCCCCACGCTGGCCGACGAGCGCCCGCCCTCGAGCGCCCTCAAGCCGCTGCTGATCGAGCTGGATCCGCCCGAGCACGGCCCTGCGCGCCGGGCCGTCCTCGGGGAGTTCACGGTCCAGCGGATCAACGCGCTCGGGCCGCGCATCCAGGAGATCGTGGACCAGCACATCGACGCCATGCTGGCCGGGCCGCGTCCTGTCGATCTCGTGCAGGCGCTCTCCCTGCCGGTGCCTTCTCTCGTGATCTGCGAGCTGCTCGGCGTGCCCTACGCCGACCACGAGTTCTTCCAGGCGCGCTCCGCGCAGATCGTGAGTCACAAGACGCCGGCCGATGAGGTCGCGCGCTCGGTCGGCGAGCTCATGTCGTATCTGGGCCAGCTCGTGGCGTCCCGGGTGGAGAAGCCAACCGACGACCTGATCGGCCGCCAGATCCAGAGGCAGCGCGAGGGCGGCGGCGTCGATTTCGAGGGCCTGATCGGCATGGGGTTCCTGCTCCTCATCGCCGGGCACGAGACCACCGCCAACATGATCTCGCTGAGCACGCTGGTGCTGCTGCAGCACCCGGAGAAGCTGGCCGCCCTCCGGCAGGATCCCTCGAAGACCCTGGGGGCCGTCGAGGAGCTGCTGCGGTACTTCACGATCGCGGAGTCCGCGCTCGGTCGGGTGGCCCTGGAGGACGTGGAGATCGGCGGTGTGCTCATCCGGGCCGGGGAGGGCGTCCTCGCGCTGGCCAACACGGCCAACCGTGATCCGGAGGTGTTCGAGCGCGCCGACGAGCTCGACCTCGATCGCGGCTCCCGGCAGCACCTCGCGTTCGGCTTCGGCGCGCACCAGTGCCTCGGCCAGAACCTCGCCCGGCTGGAGCTGCAGATCGTCATCGACACGCTGTTCCGGCGGATCCCCGGGCTGCGGCCCGCCGTGCCCGTGGAGGAGCTCTCGTTCAAGGACGACGCCACCGTGTACGGCATCCGCGAGTTCCCGGTCACCTGGTGAGAGCACGGCGGCGAGACCGAGCCGCTCGACGGAGCGGACCGAGCCGCTCGACGGAGCGGAATACGATGCCAATGGCCGTGGAACCAATGGCCATGGAAGGAGAGCGACGATGCGAGTGCGCGTGGACGAGATGAAGTGCTGTGGGGCCGGCCAGTGCGTGCTTGTCGCGCCCAGGGTGTTTGACCAGCGGGACGACGGCATCGTGGTCCTGCGCGACGAGGCGCCCCCGGAGGAGCTCCACGCCGCCGTCCGCGAGGCGGCCAGCGTGTGCCCCGGGGCCGCCATCCAGCTGGAAGAGCGCGAGTGAACGCCCCGGCGAGCGTGCTCGTCGTCGGCGCCTCCGCGGGCGGCCTCGCCGTCGCGGAGGCGCTGCGGCGCGAAGGGTACGCGGGCAGGCTGACGCTGCTCGGCGCGGAGCGGCACCTGCCCTACGACCGGCCGCCGCTGTCGAAGAAGGTGCTCGCCGGCGCCGTGCAGCCGGAGGCGGCCCTGCTCCGCCCCGCGGCGGCGCTCGCCAGCCTCGAGGCGGAGCTCGTCCTCGGCGACCCTGCGGTCCGCCTCGACGCCGGCGCGCGCGAGGTGGCGACGGCCTCGGGGCGCAGCCTGCGCGCGGAGGCGATCGTGCTGGCCACGGGGCTCGAGCCGCGCCGGCTGCCTGGACAGGAGCGATGGGCGGGCGTGCACGTGCTGCGCACGCTGGACGACGCGCTCGCGCTGCGCGCCGAGCTGCTCGCAGGGCCGCGGCTGGTCGTCGTGGGCGACGGCGTCCTCGGCACGGAGATCGCCGCGACAGCGCGCGGCATGGGCCTCGCTGTCACCCTGGTCGGCCCGCAAGCGGCGCCGCTCGCGAGCCAGCTCGGCCCGCAGATCGGCGGATATCTGGCCCGCTTGCACGCCGATCACGGCGTGGCGCTGCGCCTCGGCGTCGGGGTCGAAGCCCTGGTCGGCGCGGGTGGGCGGGCCTCCGGGGTACGTCTGGCCGATGGCGAGGTGCTGCCCGCGGACGCCGTCGTGGTGGCCATGGGCTCCCGCCCGGCCATCGGGTGGCTCGCGGGCAGCGGGCTCCAGCTGGGGGACGGGATCGTGTGCGACTCACGTTGCCGGGCTGCCGACGGCATCTACGCCGTCGGCGACGTGGCGTGGTGGCATCACGAGGGGCTGGGGACCGGGCTGCGCCTGGAGAACCGGACCAACGCCGTCGAGCAGGGCATGGCGGTGGCGGCGAACATCGTCGGCAAGGACCGGCCGTACACGCCGGTGCCGTATTACTGGACCGACCAGTTCGACATCAAGATCCAGGTCTACGGTCTCCTGCCTGCCGGCGCCGAGGTGGCGATCGTGGAAGGCGACCCCGCGCGCGGTCAGTTCGTCGCGCTCTACGGTAGCCGCGGCAAGGTCACCGGGGTGGTGGGGTGGAACATGGTGAAGCCCGCCCGCCTGCGCCGGCAGCACGTGATCGACGGGACGCCGTGGACCGAGGTGGCCTCTGGCTGAGACAGCACGGGGTCGGGGCCAGCGGATGCTCGTGCAAGGGCGGACGGGTGGGCGATAGGCTTCGCGCGCCGCCGCACCCGAGGCGGACCCGCAACGACGCCCGCGCCCGACGGCGGGGCGCGCAGCGCGCGGAGACCTCCGCAAAATAATTCGAAGGATCGCCCCCGCGGCGGCATCAAGCTCGTGAGCTGCCCGGATCCGGGCAGTGCGTGGTCGCGCGTGTGCTCCGGGTGGGGCGCGCTGCCTTGTGTCTGACGACGACCCACGGAGCGCCGCCTCATCCCTGTCGTCACGGCGCGACCACCTCGGATGTCGCGCGGCGCCGCCTCGACACGGGACAGGCCGCAACGGCGGCAGTGCGGCAGTTCGCGGTCGCACCTCGAAGCGTATTTCGTCTCGAGGCATGAACGATCCTCACGAGTCCGGGAACAGAGCCTTGAAACCCAGCGGCGCTCTCCTGTCGACGTGACGATGGCTGGTGGCGCGAGTCGCCGGCTCGCGGAGGTGATCGGAGACGGCCGCTCAACCATCAGGAGCTGATCTTGAAATCTCCACGCCATCCTTTCACTTCCCCGAGAACAAGGATCGCCGGCGCCGCGGCGACGAGCTTGCGAAGCGTCCTGGCGATCGTCCTCGTCTCGGCCCTGCTCGCGGGCTGCTCGGACGACGGCGGGCCGTCGGCGAGCACGGACGCCGGCAGCGGCGGTGGGGGTGGCGGCGTCAGCAGCGGCGGGGGCGACGGCGGCGGCGCGGATGAAGGCGGCGGCGGCGAGGGCGGCAGCGGGGGCGAAGACGCCGGCGGTGGCGGCGGCGGCGGCGCTCCTCCGGGAGAGTGCGCCGGGGGTTCCACGGAGGAGGCCAACACCGACCCCGACGACCCCGTGCAGCAGGCCGTGGACCACCTGGTGCGCGACGACAGGTTCCCGGCCGTCCTGGCCGCCGTCAGCGATCTCGACGGGCAGACGCGCCATTACATCGCCGGCGTCGCCGACCTGGAGACCGGGGCGAAGGTGCCGGTCGACGGGCAGGTGCGCATCGGGAGCAACAGCAAGCCTTTCACCGCCGTGGTCGTCTTGCAGCTCGCCGGCGAGGGCGAGGTCGAGCTCGACGCGCCGATCGAGACGTACCTGCCGGGCCTGGTCCGCGGCGAGGGTATCGACGGCCATGACATCACGGTGCGGCAGATCCTGCAGCAGAACAGCGGGCTGCCCGATTACGTGAACGAGCTCTTCAGCGGCGGCTTCGCCGAGGTCCGGCACAGCTATTTCGACCCCCGCACGCTGCTCGATCTGGCGCTGGCGCAGGAGGTGAGGTTCCCCCCCGGCGATCGGTGGGAGTACAGCAACACCAACTACATCGTCGCCGGCTTGCTCGTCGAGAGGGTCACCGGCCGCCCGCTGGCGGAGGAGATCACGAGGCGCGTCATCGACCGCATCGGGCTGCGCCACACCTACGTCCCCCGCGTCGGCGACGAGAGCATCCGGGAGTGCCATCCCAGGGGCTACCACGCGGACAGCTTCGGCGAGCCGCTGTACGACGTCACCGAGCTCGACACGTCGATCGCCGGGGCCTCCGGAAACATGATCTCCACCCCGAGCGACCTCAACCGCTTCTTCACCGCCCTGCTCGGCGGCGAGCTCCTCGAGCCGGCGCAGCTCGAGGAGATGCGCGCCACCATCGACGCTTCCAGCATGTGGCCTGGCACCGAGTACGGGCTCGGCCTGAGCAGCATCCCGCTGAGCTGCGGGGGGCTCGCCTGGGGACACGGCGGCGACATCTTCGGCTACGAGACCGCCGGCGGCGTCACCGACGACGGCCGCGCCGTCACCGTCGCCGTCACGGCGCTGCCGTCCGCCTTGCCCGGCGTGGAGACCCGCGAGCAGGCCTATGCCGCCTACGCCGACGTCCTCGCCCTCGTCGACACCGCCCTGTGCGAGTGAGCCCCGGGCGCCTCCTCGCGCCGGTGGTCACGACAGCCGCGGTATCACGATCCTGAAGAACCCCCTCGTTTTGCAGCCATTTTCAGCGAGAAAATTGAACAGGGAGGCGGGGAGACGGGGAGTATTTCGAAGAATTTTCTCCCCGTCTCCCCGCCTCCCTGTGAACTCTCCGAAGAGTTCGAGGCGATGCTTCAGGTCACGATCCACAGGAGGCGCTTCGAAGAGAAAATCGCCTCGATGCATGAACGAACCTCACGAGTCCGGGAACCCAGTCACGAAGCCGAGCGGCGCTCTCCAGTCCACGCGGCGATGCCTGACGGCCCCAGCCGCCGGCCCGCGGTGACCCGAGGACGCCCCCACACAATCAGGAGCCGATCATGAGATCTCTGCACCATCGTTTCACCTCTCCGAGAACACGGGCCGCCGGCGCCGCAGCGACGAGCTTGCGAAACGTCGTCTCGGTCGCCCTCGTCTCGGCGCTGCTCGGCTCGTCAGCCCTGCTCGCGGGCTGCTCCGACGACGGCGGGCCGTCGGCGAGCACGGACGGCGGCAGCGGCGGGGGCGACGGCGGCAGCGGCAGCGGCGTCGGCGTCGGGGGCGACGGCGGCAGCGGCGTCGGGGGCGATGGCGGCGGCGGCGTCGGAGGCGACGCCAGCAGCGGCGTCGGAGGCGATGGTGGCGGCGGGGGCGATGACACCCCGCCGGGAGCGTGCGTCGGGGGTTCCACGGAGGAGGCCAACACCGATCCTGACGACCCCGTGCAGCAGGTGGCCGACCAGCTGGTGCGCGACGACCGGTTCCCCGCCGTCCTGGCCGCCGTCCGTGATCCGGACGGGAAGACGCGCCACTACACGGCCGGCTTCGGCGACCTGGAGACCAAGGCGGCGGTGCCTGTCGACGGGATGGTGCGCATCGGGAGCAACAGCAAAGCCTTCACCGCCGTCGTCGTTCTCCAGCTCGTCGGCGAGGGCAAGGTCGAGCTCGACGCGCCCATCGAGACGTACCTGCCGAACCTGGTCCGGGGCGAGGGCATCGACGGACACGACATCACCGTGCGGCAGCTCCTGCAGCACCAGACCGGGCTGGCGGATTACGACGGCTTGATCCTGACGAAGGGATTCCACCCGATCCAGCACACCTACTTCAACCCGCGCGATCTGCTCGACATCGCGCTCGCGGAGGGGGAGCAGTTCCCCCCCGGCGATCAGTGGGACTACAGCAACACCAACTACACGCTCGCCGGCATGCTCATCGAGAAGGTCACCGGCCGCCCCCTGAACGAGGAGATCACGAGGCGCATCATCGATCGCCTCGGGCTGCGCCACACCTATATCCCCGACGTCGGCGAGGAGGGCATCCGGGAATGCCACCCCAGGGGCTATCACGCGGACGCGCCCGATCAGCCGATGTACGACGCCACCGAGCTGGACCCGTCCTGGGGATGGGCCGCCGGACAGATCATCGCGACCCCGACCGATCTCAACCGCTTCTTCCTCGCCCTCTTCGGCGGCGAGCTCCTCGAGCCGGCGCAGCTCGAGGAGATGCGCACCACCGTCGAGGCCCCCGGCATGTGGCCAGGCGCCGAGTACGGGCTCGGCCTGTTCACCACCCCGCTGAGCTGCGGCGGCCTCGTCTGGGGCCACGGCGGCGACATCTTCGGCTACCACACCCGCGGCGGCGTCTCCGACGACGGCCGGGCCGTCACCGTCGCCATCACCGTCCTGCCGGGCTTCATCCACGGCGAAGAGACGGTCGAGAAGGCGTACATGGACGTCCTCGATCTCGTCGACACCGCCCTGTGCCAGTGACCCCCGGGGGGCGCGCGTCAGCCGTCGCCGCTCGTCGCCGCGCTCACCCCTGCTTGATCAGCTGGATATCGAGGTGGATCGAGATCTCGTCGCCCACGAGGACACCGCCCGTCTCGAGGATGGCGTTGAAGTTCATCCCGAAATCGCTGCGGCGGATCTTCGTCGTCGCGGTCGCGCCCAGCCGGCGGTTGCCGTAAGGGTCGGTGTGCTCGCCCGAGAGCTCGCTGACCGCGAGCGTCACCTCGCGCGAGACGCCGCGGATCGTCAGGTCACCCGCGATGTCGAGCCCGTCGCCGCGACGTCGGACGCTCTTGGCGACGAAGGAGATCGTCGGGTACGTCGCGGCGTCGAAGAAATCGGCGCTCCGGAGGTGCTCGTCGCGCTTCTCCTCGCGCGTGTGGATCGACGCCACGTCGATGGTGGCGGAGATCTTCGCCGCCTCGGGGCGCCCCGGATCGTAGGTGACCTCGCCGGCGACGCGCTCGAACTCGCCGCGCACGTTCGAGATCATCATGTGACGTACGGAGAAAGAGACGCTCGAGTGCGCCGCGTCGATCGTCCACCGGGCAGCCTGGGAGGGGGTCGCGCTCGGGGCGGTGGTGCTGGTCGTGGTGTTCATGTGCGTTGTTCCTTCGTTGAAGAGGTGCGTGGCTCGCCGCATCCCCCCGGGTCATCCAGGAGCGCGCGGGGCCGTGCGTCACAGGAGAGACGATGCATCGTTCCTCGCAGACGCACTAGACAGGCGCCGGAGAACGGGCTGTTCTCCTGGGACGAACAATGGACCTCAACCGCATCGCTGTCTTCGTGCGCGTCGTCGACGAGCAGGGCTTCACCGCCGCGGCCAGGGTCCTCGGGCTGCCCAAGTCCTCGGTCAGCCGCTCGGTCGCGCTCCTCGAGGAGGCGCTCGGCGCGCGGCTCCTGCACCGCTCGACGCGCAGCGTGCGGCTCACGGAGGCCGGCGCGGCGTTCTATGAGCGGGCGTCGCGCGGCGTCGCGAGCCTCGAGGAGGCCGCCGCGATGGTGGCCGATCTCCAGGCCACGGTGCGCGGCCCCATCCGCATCACCGCGCCCGTCGACGCCGGCATCTCGCTGCTCGGGCCGCTGGTCGCGCGGTTCGTGCGGCGTCACCCGGCCGTCCGCATCGACGTCGTGCTCACCGGGCGCGTCGTGGATCTCGTGGAGGAGGGCTTCGACCTGGCGCTGCGGGCCGGGACGGTCCGCGACGGCTCGCTCATCGCGCGGAAGATCGGGCAGGTGGAGGACGCGCTCTACGCCTCGCCCCGGTACCTGGAGCGCGCCGGTGCCCCCGGGAGCCTCGGGGACCTGGCGGCGCACCGGTGCGTCCTCTTCCGCGCGACGCGCGGGCGCGCCGCGTGGACGCTGCAGGGACCCGCGGGGGACGAGACGGTGGAGGTCGAGGGGCCGGTCGCCGTCGACGATCTCAGCTTCGTGCGGCGCGCGTTGCTGGCGGGCGTCGGCATCGGCCTCCTCCCGGGCTTCCTGTGCGCCCGCGACGTCGCGCGAGGCCGCCTCGTGCGCGTGCTGCCGTCGCACGTGTCCACGGGGGCGCCCGTGAACCTCGTCTATCCCTCCGCGCGGTACCTGCCCCACCGCGTCGCGGCGTTCCGTGACTTCCTCGTCGAGGCGCTCCCGCGGCGGCTCCAGCGCTCGCGTTGATCGCGGGCGAGCGGGTAGTGCTGTCATTTGAACATGAAGGCGGTAAGGCGGGAAGAAAATCTCAATGATCTTCCCGCCTTACCGCCTTCATGTGAACCCTCTCTGGGCAAATGACAGCACCACCGGCGAGCGCGCTGCCAGCGGAGGCGCGCCGGACGCGCGAGCGAGCTACCGGTTGATCAGCGCCGGGTTCATCGGGTCCACGGCGTCGCCAGGAGGCGGCTTGCCGGCCGGGCGCGCGCGCTCGGCCGCGGGCGCCGCAGGGGCGTTGCCCTGGCGCGGCGGCGCGAGGTCCCGGGCGCGGGCGCTGGACGGCGCGCGCGCAGGCGGGGTCGACGACGGCGCCCCGGGTGCGGCCCCGGCGCTCCGCGAGGGCGGCGCGCCGCTCGCGGGCCCGGCGCCCTGCGGAGCGGGCGCGCCCGCCGAGGCCCCGGCGGCCGGCGAGGGCGCCGCGCTCGCCGCCGGCGAGGGCGCCGCGCTCGCCGCTGGCGAGGGCGCCGCGCTCGCCGCCGGCGAGGGCGCCGCTGCGCTGCCCGCGAGGGCCCCGCTCGGCGTCGCCTCCGGCAGCGCCGGCGCGGTCGAGGCAGGCGCCGCGGGCGCGCCGTCCGCGACCGCCGGAGCGCGCTGCGTGGCGAGCAGCGCGGCGCCGAGCGCGACCGCCGCGGCCACGCCGAGGACGAGCACCCCGCGCCGTGCCCCGGGGGCGGCCGGAGCGTTCCACGTGCGCGCGGTGGTCGCGCGGTCCGCGGCGGCGGCCTCCAGGCGCGCGGCCGGCTCGTCCGGGCGCGCGCCCGGCTCGTCCGCGGCCGCGGCGCCGGCCCCGGCCTCGGCCCTGGCGATGCGCGCGATGCGATCGATCGAGAGCCGGGACCCCTCCGGCGCGTACGGCCCGAGCGCCTGCGCGAGCTCGGCGACGCTCCGGAAGCGCCGCGCGGGGTCCTTCTCCAGGCAGCGGAGCACGACCGCCGCCAGGCCCTCCGGCGCCTCGGGGCAGCCGTCGCGGAGCCTGGCGGGGGCGCCGGCGGCGATCTTCGCGCCCATGGCCATGAAGCTGTCCGCCTCGAACGGCGGGCGGCCGGTGAGGAGCTCGTGCAGCACGACGCCGAGCGACCAGATGTCCGCGCGGGCGTCGACGCGCTTCGCGCTCTCGAGCTGCTCCGGCGACATGTACAGCGGCGAGCCCATGACCGCGTCGGGCGCGGTGATGCTCGCGTCGGCCGAGCGCGTCTCCGACGCCGCGAAGTCGCTCGCGCGCGAGATCTTCGAGATGCCGAAATCGAGCACCTTGACGAGCGGCGAGCCGTCCCGCCGGGCGGTGAGGAACAGGTTCGACGGCTTCAGATCCCGGTGAACGATGCCGAGCGCGTGCGCCTCGGCGATCGCCTCCCCCGCCTGGAGCACGTGGTCCACGGCCACCTCGACCGGCAGCCGCTCCCTGTCGTGCAGCACCTGCGCGAGGTCCTTGCCGCTCAGGAACTCCATCACGATGAACGGCGTGCCGCCGTCGAGCGTGCCGACGTCCATCACCCGCGCGACGTGCTCGCTCTCGAGGCGCGATGCAGCGCGCGCCTCGCGCAGGAAGCGCGCCACGTCCCCGCCGCTCTTCCTGCCGCGCAGGAGCTTGAGGGCCACGTTCCGATCGAGCGCCTCGTGCCGCGCGAGCAGCACGACGCCCATCCCGCCGCGGCCCAGCGCCCGGATCACCCGGTATTTGCCCGCGATCAGCGTCCCTGGCGCCGCGGCCTCCGCCGGGTCGCCGGCCGCCGCGGCCGGGGCGGCGCCGAGATCCCTGTCGGCGAGCAGCGCGGCGAGCTCGCGCGCGACCTCGGCGGCGCCCGCCGGGCGGCCCGCCGGGTCCTTGGACAGCATCCGCGCCACGAGCGCCTCGAGGGCCGGCGGGGCGAGCGGGCGGAGCTCCCGCACCGCGGGAGGCCGCTCGACGAGGATCTTGACCAGCACCGCCTCGGTGTCCGCGCCCGTGAACGGCGCCCGGCCCGTCAGGCACTCGAAGAGCACCGCGCCGAGCGCGAACAGGTCGGTGCGCGCGTCGGGGGTGCCCGCGCCGCGCACCTGCTCGGGGGCCATGTAGCTCGGCGTGCCGACGAGCGACCCGGCGCGCGTGACGGCGGGCGCGTCCTTGCCGCGCGCGAGCCCGAAATCGAGGAGCTTGACGCGCTCGACGCTGCCGTTCTCCAGGAAGATGTTGCTCGGCTTGATGTCCCGGTGGACGAGGCCCTTCTCGTGCGCGGCGGCGAGGGCCGCGGCGACGCCGTGCCCGACGCGCGCCGCGTCGCGGACGCCGAGCGGGCCCTCGGCGAGCGGGGCCGCGAGCGTCACGCCGACGAGCCGCTCCATCGCGAGGTACCGCTCGCCGAGCGCGGTGGTGCCGTGGGCGACATAGCCGACGATCCCCGGGTGGGAGAGGGCGGCGAGCGCCTCGGCCTCCCGGTCGAAGCGCGCGCTCGTCGCCTCGTCGACCTCGCGCAGCAGCTTGAGCGCGACGCTCCGGCGCGCCTCGCGGTCCCACGCCTCGAAGACGACGCCCATGCCGCCCTCGCCGAGCAGCGTGTCGATCTCGAACCTGTCCGCGACGACCTCGGGCTCCGCCGCGAGCGAGACGAGGCGACCGACCCCCGCGTCGTCGACGAAGGTCACCCGGCGCCCCCGAGCAGGGCGCGGGACTCGGCCTCGAACTCGGCCTCGGAGCCGGTGATCTCCCGGAGCTTCTCGAGGAGCAAGCGGCGGAACTCGCGCCGCGCGAAGGCGAGGTAATTGGTCACGTCGGTGACCTTGATCCCGAGCTCGGCGGCGAGCTCAGCATAGGTGGGGCGCTCCGCCGGTCCGTCGTCGAGCACGTAGCGCTCGAAGACACGGAAGGTGAGCTGCTTGCCGCCCTGCTCGCAGCGCTCGCGGAGCGCGTCGACCGCCATCCCGACGAGGTGCCGCGTCCACTCGCGATCGAAGTAGGTGTCGAGCGAGTCGGGCGCTGGCACGGCGAGCGCACCAATCTCCCGCTCGGCAGAGGTGAAGTCAAGGCTGAGCGTCACGGCATGTCCGCCGCGCTTCTGTCGCCCGCTGCTCTCGGCCTCCTTCATCACGAAGCGGTCGAGGCACATCTTCATATAGGTGCGGAAGAGGGCCCGCGAAGGGTCGTACGCGGAGAACGTGCGCTGCTCGAGCGCTCGAGCGAAGAAGCCCTGCGTGAGATCGGCGGCGCGCTCGTCGGGGAGGCGCCAGCGGACGCGGAGGTGCTTGTAGACCGGCTTCCAGTAGGCCCGCACCAGGACCTCGAACGAGCGCGCCCGCTCCGCCGGGTCGTCGCTGCCCACCGCGACGACGGCCGACCTGTGGGTCGTCGGAAACCTGCCTCGCCGGGCCCCGTCCGAGAAATCGTCCGCCATGTCTAAAGGAACGCGATCGGCTCGCGGAACAGGGGCATTGACGAGGCGAAGCTATCACAGGCCGCCCGCGGGCGGGAGCTCCGGCGGGCCGCCGGCCCAGGGCGCACCATCGCCCCTGCCGGCGGTCCGCGCCGCGGAGCGCTCGTCACGGGTACGCCGTGGCGCGGCGCGCGGCCTCGGGCATCGCCGGTGTCTGAACGAACCTCTCGTGGAGCGTGGAGTGGAGAAAAGAACATGAAAGGAGCCTCTCTCCCGGGTACTGGCAGCCTCACGGCGCGCACGGGCGCGCATCTGCCCCGGATCGAGGTCGACCTCGTCGACATCGAGCCGGAGACCGGCGCGCTGGTCTACCCTGTGCACTCATCGCCCATCCCGAGGACCACGTGACCCCCCTCCGCCCGCTTCGCCAGAACCTCTGCGCTCCCCTTGCGGGGGCGCTCCTCGGCGCGTCGGCGCTGCTCTCGGTCCAGCAGGTCGCCGCCGAGGAGAGCGCCGCAGAGAGGCTGTTTCGGGAGGGCCGCGCGCTCCTCGTCGAGCAGCGCTTCGCCGAGGCCTGCCCCAAGCTCGAGGAGAGCCAGCGGCTGGAGCCGAGCCTGGGGACGAAGCTCAACGTCGCCTTCTGCCACGAGCGGCTCGGCGAGGTGGCCACGGCCTGGGTCGGCTTCCAGGAGGCGTTGATCACGGCGCGGACGGCGGGCGACGCGGCGCGGGAGGCGTTTGCCAGGGCCCGGCTCGACGCGCTCGCGCCGCGCGTGCCCTGGCTCCGGGTGCGCGTCTCGACGGGGGGCGCCGGCGCGGACCAGGTGGCGATCCTGCTCGACGGGGCGGCGCTCGATCCGGTCGCGTGGGACAAGGAGCTGCCGGTGGATCCTGGCGAGCACGTCGTGGCCGCGGCGCACCAGGGCGAGGTCTTCTGGCAGACGACGGTGGCGCTGAGGGAGTCGGAGCGCGTGGACGTCGCCGTCCCGGCGCAGGCGGAGGCGGAGGAGGAGGCCGCGCCCGCGCCGGCCGAGCGAGCCCCGGCGGCCGCGTCGAGGCCGGCGCGGCCGCCCGCGGCGCGGCTGCCCAGAGCGCGGCTGCTGCCCGACGCGCCGCGCGATGGAGCGCGCGGGGAGGAGAGGAGCGTGCGGTCTGCCGCGCCGAGCGCAGCCGACCGCATGGTCTACGAGGTAGGCGGGTTCATGGGCTATCTCTGGCTGGAGGCGGACACGACGACTCAGTGCAGCGCCAGCTACGGGGAATGCTACCTGTCTCTCTCGGACGATAACTTCCTCGCAGGCGTGACGGGGTTCATCGGATACACGGCGATGGAGCGCCTGGACCTCGGCGTTCGCGCCCAGATCAGCCTTCACTCGAACGCTGGCGTCCTCATCGCGCTCGGCCCCTCGGTGTCGTACCCGCTCGGTGAGCAGTTCAGGGTAGGCTCGACGCTGCTCTTCGGCACGGCGACGCAAACCGGGAGGGTTTACGAGCAGGGCGACGGTTACTCCAGTGACCTCACGGTCGAGGCCAGCGTGCCGCTGGGGTTTTCGCTGGGTCTGGGCGCCGAGCTCGGCATGAAGCTCATGGACGGCCCGTCGGGCGCGCTCTTCTTGCAGACCACGCCGCTGTTCCTCGTCGGCGCGGACGGCGTGGCGGCGTCGCTGCCGCTCGGCATGGTCTACCGCTGGGATTGACCGCGCGCGGCCCCGGGCCGCGTCGCGGTGCTGCCGCGCAGCGGCTCTCGACGTGAGCAGCGCTGCTACCGCCGTCGAGCAGCGACGGTCACGGGGTCTTCTCGTGCGCGCCCATCCCGAGGGCCCGGGCCAGGTCGCCCGGGTCGACGTGGATCCAGCGCTCCACGATCAGGCCGTCACGGACCTTGTAGAAGCACCCGAGGGGCAGCTCGAAGGCCCCGGCGGGCCCCGGGCCGCCTGCACGGTAAAGCGTGGGGCTGGACACCCATCACGTGCAGCCACGGACACGCGCAGCGCGCGCCCAATCGCGCGCCCCCGCTCGGATCGGAAAAGGATCCACGCTACAATCGCTGAGCGCTCATGCTCGAGGTCCTGCGCAACGCTCATTTCGTCGTGACCGTCGATCACACGGCGAAGTTTGTGCGGGTCACGCGGACCGCAGAGCCATTCGATTCCCTCGAGCAGATCGAGCAGAAGAGCCTGGAGCTCATCGCGGCGCTCGCCCTGCTCGACCGGCGCACGCTGTCTCTGTTCCTGGACATTCGAGCAGGACCGGCGCGAAACGATCCAGAGTTCGAGCGAGCGACGATGCGGCTTCGGGTCGCGGCGGTGCGCGGCTTCGCGCGCATCGCCGTCCTCGTGCAGACCAGCGCCGGGGCGCTGCAGGTCCAGCGCCATGGCCGGGAGGACGGCATCGAGCGCCTGATCAGCGACAACGAGCACGAGCTGCTCGCCTACCTCGCCGCCACGCCGCCGCGCCGCCGCTGAGCGCGGCGAGAGGTCGTCGCCCCCGCGCTCCACGCCCGGACGGCACGCCTCGGCGGCAGGGCTCAGGGGCTCGATGCCTGGTTGTCGATCATCTTCTGGAGGGTCGCCGCGATCTCGACGAGATCCGCGTCCGCGCCGGCGGTATTCGCGGCGAGGACCGCCTCGCGCGCGGCCGCGAGCGCGCTCACGCGCCCTGGGGCGTCGAGATCGACGAGCTGCTTGAGGGCCTCGGCATAGGCGACGATCGCCGCCGCCTTCGTGAGGTTGCCGTCGTCGATCCCGAGCCCGCCGAGCGTGGTTTGCTGCACGGCCTCCCTCGCCTCGCCGGTCGCCGCGTCGCGCCAGGTGACCCGGACGCGGTAGGGGTCGTTCGCGCTCGGCAGCGCCGGGTCGCACGGGCGGAGGATCTGGTACAGCATCATCGAGTCGTTCGGGGCGAGGTGCTGAGTGCGCACCTTGGTCGGGTCAGGCGAATATTCCTCGCCATAGAACTTCTGGATCCCGAAGTACGGCGGCAGGGTCAGCTCGATCCGCACGTCGCGCGCGGCGACGAGGAGGGTCTCGGCGAAGCGGTCGACGAAGACGCGGTTCGCCTCGTCGGCGCTGTCGAGATAGACATACGCGCCGCGGCCGGCGTCGGTGACGACGTCCATGAGCGTGTCGTTCACGCCGTCGCCGACACCCACGCCGACGAGGTAGATCCCCTCGCCGTCCGCGTCATTGGCGTTCTCTCCGATGAGCTCCTCCTCGGTCACGCCGACGTTCGCGACTCCATCGCTGATCAGCACGACGCGGTTGATGCCGTCCTCGGTCCTGTGCTCGTTGGCGAGCGCGTACCCCGCGACGAGGCCGCTGTTCAGGTCGGTGCCGCCGTCGGCCTGGATCGCGCTCGCGAGCTCGAGCAGGACGGGGTCGTCGGGGCCCGAGACGACGTGGCCCTCGAGCGCCGGGCTCTGCTCCGTGTTCCACGTGACCGCGTTCACGACGTCGCCCGCGACGAGCGTGGACGCGATGGCCCGCACGGCCGCCCTCTCGAGCTCGATCGGCTGTCCGTCCATCGAGCCTGACGTGTCGAGCACGAGGGTGATCGTCATGGGTTTGCGCGCGGCGGGCGCCCGGCTCGACTGCACCGCGATCTGGAGCGCCAGATCGCCCGTGAGCACGCACGAGCCGAGCTGCGACACGATCGAGAGCTCTCCCTCGTCGGCCGGGGCGAACGAGTACCTGTAGTAGTTGAGGAACTCGTGGGTCCGGACGACGAACGGGTCGACCTGCGCCATGCCGAGCTCGATCTGGCGACGGACGATGACCGGCGAAGCCATCGAGTTCGAGTCGTCGGACGAGAGGTAGAGCGTGAGCGGCGTCGTGAGATCGACCCCCGGGCACGAGCTGGCGCTGGCCTGCGGCGCGAGCCGGGGCCCGGCCTCCCCCGAGCTCCTTGCGCCGCCGTCCGTCGTCACGCCGCCGCCAGCGCCGCCGCCGACCGAGCCGCTGCTGGCGCTCCCGGTACCGCAGCCACCTGCGCCGCCGCCGGCCCCGCCCGCGCCGCCCTCGGCGCCTTCGGCACACCCGCTCTCCTCGCCGCCGCTGCCCCCGGCGCCGCCGCTGCCCCCGGCGCCGCCGCTGCCCCCGGCGCCGCCGCTGCCCCCGGCACCGCCGCTGCCCCCGGCGCCGCCGCTGCCCTCCGCCACGGGCGGGCCGCCTCCGCCTTGGTCCCCGGGCGGCTCGCCGGAGGAGCCGCCGCCCGCGCCCGTGCCCACGCCCGCGCCGCCCACGGTCGCGCCCGTGCCCCAGCCATTATCGCCCTCCACGGGGCCCCGGCCCGAGCCGTCCCCCTCGCGTGTAGCGCCGCCGCCGCAGATGGCCGCCGGCGCCTCGCCCAGCTGGAGCGGCGCGTACGGCGGCGACGTGCCGCTCGGCGACGAGCAGGCGATCGACAGGGATGCGGGGATGATGAGAGCGAGCGCTGTACGCTGAACCTGTGCCATGAGCACCTCCACGGGCGCGCGCTCTCGCACAAGGGATGCCGGGAGAATCGTCAATTATTCCGGATGCTGGACACCTCCTTGTGCCGTGAACGGCGGCCCACCCCGGCGCACTGTGGTCCGTCCTGCGCCGGCGAGCGCTGGACCACGCGGGGGCGCGCCGGCGCTGGCGGGGCGCCGCTACGCCCTCACCGCGGCCGCTGCGGCGCCTCGGCTGCGCGCGGCGGGCGCCAGCGGGCGAGCAGGAGCAAGAGCCCCGCGCCCGCGAGCGCGCCCAGGGTGTCGGCCAGCAGATCCAGCCATTCCGCCGAGCGGTACGGCAGCGCGGCCTGCACCAGCTCGAGCAGCCCGCCGACGCCGGCGCTCGCCGCGACCGCCGCCCGGCGCCGCGGCGCGGCTGCGGTCTCGACGAGCGCGAGCTCGAGCAGCCACTCGAGCCCCAGGAAGGCCGCGAAGTGGGTGATCTTGTCGACCGGCACCTCCGACACCCTCGGCAGGCCGATGTCCGCGCAGCCTGCGTAGAAGAGCGCGATCGTGTAGAGCGCCGCCGGCGCCCGGCGCGCCCACGCCGGCCATGGAAGGATCGAGCTCACCTGGGATCTGTTGCCTCCTCGAGCCGAGAGACTACCTCAACGAGCAGAGGCGCCCAGATCGACCAACTTCAAAGGTCGAGTCAACCGCAAGGGACAGGACGTGGAGACGGCGGACCTGTTCACGGAAAGCTTCACCTTCGACGCCGCCAGGTGGCAGGACGGGGACATTCCCACCCTGGATTGAGGCCGTGCCCCGCCTCGGGCTGAGCGTCACCCGCGAGGGGAAGCCGATGACGATCGACGTCCATATCGACTGAGCCCGTCGCGGCGGGTCGAGAGCCATCGCAGCAGCACCTCTGCCGGGCCGCGGTGATCTGCGCGGCGCATCCCCTCGGCCAGCAGCATCGAGACGAGCCAGAGGGCGACGGCGACAGCGCAGCTGGCCGCGAAGCCCATGTCGTCCCTCAGGTCGAGGGTGAACGGGTAGAACAGCGCCACCCACACCGCCGACTGGAACAGGTAGAACGTCAGCGACCGCTGGCCCAGCGCGGCGAGGGCCATGGTGAGGCGCCCACGGTCGCTTCCGATCCTGATCGCGACGAGCCCCGCGGCGGCGGCCATGCCGAGCCCGCCGGCGTATCCGGCCAGCGCGTGCGCGCCGGCGACCGTCCAGGTCCAGGACGTCGTCCACGCGCCGGCCAGCAGCAGGGCCATGGGAAGCCTGCCGATGAAGGCCACCGCCATGCAGATCGAGGTCACGCGCAGCAGCCATGGCGCATGGCGCTCCGGTTCGTCGAGGATGCGGCGCCTGGCGGCCCAGAGGCCCGGCAGCATGCCCGGCACCACCACGATCGTGGAGACGGCCGTCTTCAACGGCCAGAACGGCAGGCCGGCGAGGACGTGGGCACCGTAATCGGGGGCCATGTCCTGCGCCAGGGTGATGGGATTGCCCGTGGCCGCGGCGGTCAGCGCCGTCACGCTCTGCCATGAGAGCAGGAGTGTCGCGGGGACGAGGGTCACGACGCTGATCCACCACAGGACCGAGTCCCGGGTCCGGACCAGCGGCGCGACCAGGAGCAGTGTCAGCCCGTAGACAGCGAGGATGTCGAGCGGCACGAGCAGGGCCGAGTGCGCGAGGCCGATGACGATCAGCCAGAGCCCCCGGCGGCGCAGCAGCCCGCGGATCGAGCTCCAGTCGCTGCCCCGCGCGAGCTCCCGCTGGGTCAGCTGCCCCAGCGCGTAGCCGAAGAGGAACACGAACAGGGCGCGGGCCTGGTTCTCGGCGAAGAGGGCTCTGACGAGCGCGGCGAAGGCGTTGAGCGCGGCTGGCCCGAGATCCCAGCGGCCGACGAACGCCGGCGCGTGCGCCACGGCGATCAGCAACAGCATGAAGCCACGGACCAGGTCGGGCGCCAGCGACCGATGGGTCACGTCGGCAGGAGGCTGGGGGCCGATGGCAAGGTCCATGAGCGTCGCCCGCGCGCTGGAGAGGTCCATGAAACTCGCCCGCGCGCGGGGCCTGGCTGCGCCGCCTCCGGGAGCGGCGAATCGCGCCGGCTCCGCGCCCTGGCCGTTCGAACGTTCACGAAAGCTACGTTGCGTTTCAGATACGGTCAACCGAATATCAATGAACCTGTCGCCCTGCACGGCGCATTCATGACAGATATTGCAATGACTTTGTCGACGAATGCAATGAAGAGGCATGCGGCCGTTGCAATGAGCTGATCGCGAATGCACACTGGACCGGACCATCGAAGGACGGAGGCGGGCGAGGATGCCGGGAGGCAGGCTGACCAGCGAGGACCGCCGGCACATCGCGTCAGGGCTGGCCGCGGGGCTCGGGTACGCGGAGATCGCGAGGCGCCTGGGCAGGCCGACGTCGACGATCAGCCGGGAGGTGGCCCGCAACGGCGGGTCCGGCGGCTACCGGGCGGACCGCGCCCACGAGGCCACCCGGGGGCGTGCCCGCCGGCGGCGGCCGGCTCTGCCCCCGGAACGACCGGCCGCCGCCGGTGCCGACGGGCGGGACCCCGAGGCGGTGCGCGGCTTCGTCGAGCAGTTCGCGGCGCTGATGGTCCAGACAGGGCTGCAACGGATGGCGGCCCGCGTGCTCGCCGCCCTGTTCACCACCGACGCGGGCGCCCTCACCGCCGCCGATCTGGTCGAGCGTTTGCGGGTCAGCCCCGCGTCGGTGTCCAAGGCCGTAGGCTATCTCCAGGGGCTCGAGCTGGTCCGGCGCGAGCGCGGCCCTCGGCGGGGCGAGCGCTACGTCATCGACGACGACGTCTGGATCCGGGCGTGGATGACGAGCGCCCGCGCGAACGCGATGTGGGCGGACGCCGCCCGGCAGGGCGCCGGGATCTTCGGTGCCGTCACCCCTGCCGGCGCCCGGCTGGAGCACATGGGCCGGTTCTTCGCGCGCCTCAGCGACGACATGGCCGGCGGCCCCACCGAGGCCGCCGTCGGTGACGCGCTGACGGTGCTCGCCGCGCTCGTGCACGCGGGCGCGCCGCTCACCGTGCAGCAGCTGGCAACCGCCCTGGGCTGGCCCCCGGACCGAGTCACGAGCGCCCTCCGCGACGCCGAGCGACACCCTGACGTCGCGGATCCCGTCGCGCTCCGGTGCCCCGCGCCCGGCACGTACACCGTCGTCGCCAGGCTCGATCGGCTCACCGCCGCGCAGCGCGAGGCCCTCGGCCAGCCGCGGTAGAAGACCTTGCTTCTGTCGCCAGCTCCCGCGCCCGGCCGCACCTTGCCCCCGCGTCGAGCGGCAGTATAAGGAGCGATCGATGAGCGACGACTTTTCAGGCCTGAAGCGACCCAGGTATCCGATGCCGGACTTCGTCAAGACCGCGCTGGAGGGGCGAGGCTTGATGGAGGCTTACAAGCAGCGCCCCGCGTACCAGCAGAACGATTACATCGGCTGGATCACGCGCGCCAAGCGCCAGGAGACGAAGGAGAGTCGACTCCTCCAGATGCTGGACGAGCTCGAGAGCGGCGGCGTTTACATGAACATGGAGCACGCAGCCTCAGCAAAGAAATAGAGTCGCGGCGGTTGAGGTCTGGACCGCAGCGGGAGCGCTATTTTCGCGCGGCGGAGCACCGTCGAGCGACGTGAAGCAACGCTGTCGAGCGCTCCGGTGCGCGTTGCACCTGGTCCTGGAGGTCTGGTAGGCGGCTCGGCGGTGTGATATTCAGCTGTCTCCTCGAGCGCTCGGCAGTGGCCACCTTCAGGGACGGGCGATCATGAATCAGAGGAACAGCAAGGCGCGCCCGTCGTCCGGGAAGAAGGGCCGGCGACTCGCCCACAAGGACGCCGCGGGCCGCGTGCACCTCGCTGTCCATCGCGACCCCGCGAGCGGGAACGAGCGCGTGGTGCTCAGGAGCCCGGTGTTCCGGGAGGCGTGGCAGAACGACGTCGCGACGGCCGCGGCGAACACTGCCTATGCCGTCCTGCGCGGCGAGCCGAGCGTGGATGGCGCGGTCGAGCTGGCGCGGAACGCGATGGCAGCCATGTCGCGGATCGCGGCGGGGCTCCTGGCGCGCGCGCCGGGCGGCGCGGTGGCGTGCAGGGCGGGCTGCGACCACTGTTGCTACCAGGCGGTCGGGGTGACGCCGCCGGAGGCGCTCGCGATCGCCGATCACCTGAAGACGACCTTACCGGACGCGGAGCTCGCGCGCGTGGCTCAACGGGTGTCCGAGCGTCACGAGCGGACGCGAAACCTGCCGTCGGCGGAGCGGTTCTCGCCGGACCACCCCTGCCCTTTCCTGGAGTCGGGTCGGTGCTCGATCTACGAGGTTCGGCCGCTCTCCTGTCGAGGCATGAACTCGCTCGACGCGGGAGAGTGCGCGACGAGGCTGCGAGACCCCGAGGCGCGGGCGGCGTTCCTGGCGCGCGGCGTGGGGGGCCGCGCGTTCATGGAGCCCGTCCGCGCCTTCCATGCCATCAGCGCCGGCCTGCAGCTCGGCCTCTCCGAGCTGTTCCGCCTCGACATGCGCCCCCTGGAGCTGACGGCGGCCGTGCACCTGCTCCTGACCGGGCCGGGATCGCTCGCCGGCGCGTGGCTCCGCCGGGAGCGCCCCTTCGACTCGGCGCGCGGCGCCGACCAGGGGAAGGATCCCGGCCTGGGCGAGCCCAGCCCTTCGCTGGGCCTCGCGCCCGGCCGGGAGCCGTGAGCGCTCAGGCCTTGAGCTCGGTGAACTCGCCTGGCTTGGTGATGCCGGCCTCCGCGTCCCTGCTGTCGAACTGACCCCATGTCTCGACGGGCCCGCCGCCTGCGGCCTTGCACCCGACGGCGTTCATCAGGGTCACATAGAGCTTGTTGATGGGGACGTTGCCTGTGTTCGAGCCCGTCCCGAAGCCGACGCTCGTGTCGTCGCCGGTGCAGTCCGCCTCGCTGTTGCCGGTGCCGAGGTTCCTGCCCTCGAGGTTCACGACCTGGCCCTGCTTCAGGTAACCGCCCGCGCTGCCGGCGATCACGATCGGCAGGTTGTTGGTGTTGTGGGCGTTGCCGTCGGCCAGCTCCGGGAGCCACATCGTGGCGGTGTTGTCGAGCAGGGTGCCTTCGCCCTCCACGATGCTGTCGAGCAGGGTGACGAGCCGCACGTACTTGCTCGCGTACCAGGCGTCGATCTCGGCGATCATGTCGAGCACGCCGTTCTTGCAGGTCCCGCCCACCTCGAACGACCCGTTCCGGTGCGAGAGGCCGTGGTGGTCGGCGTCGTGCTGGATGCCGTCCCAGCCGAAGGTCACGTAGCCGGGGTACACGAGGATGATCGACCGGTTCATGTCGCAGATCATGCTCAGCGCGATGAGGTTCATCATCATGTCCCCGCCGGCCGTGAACGATTTTGCGAGGCCGCCGCCGAACCCGCCGCCCGAGCTGGCGGCGTCGACCGCGCTGGCGGTGACGCCGTTCGCGGCCGCTGTCGCGTCGTTGCACGCCGCGGGCGTGAGCTTCTGCTCCGTGCTGCGGAGCAGGTCGAGCCAGTCGCTGACGCGTCGCTGGTCGGACTTGCTCATGTTGAGCGACTGGTAGCTCCGGAGGTCTTCCCTCACGAGATCGATGGCGCTCTCCCCGCGCCGGACGCGGTAATCGCCCTCGGTCGTCGCCCCGCCGCCGAACAGCCCGGTGAGCTGGTTGTACACCGTCTTGGGGTTGACCACGGCCGGGAAGGCCGTGTTCGGCGCCGAGAAGGAGAGCACCTCCTTGATGTTGGTGCTGGCCGAGCCGACCGAGAGCACCAGCGGGCTCGCCCCGCCGGGGTTGATCTGCTTCGCGATCTCGTGGTCGAGCGAGTGGGACGTCGCGTACCGCGTCTTGTCGTCGTTGATCAGCGCGCAGGTGAGCTTCGAGCCCATCGCCTGGTCGTGCGGGTCGATCGTCTGGATCTCCGCGTAGGAGTTGAACATCTTCAGGCCGCGCGGGAACAGCAGCTTCGACACGAACGGGGTCAGCCCCGCGAGCGTGGTGCCCGCGAGGTGCTCGGCCGTGAGGGGGCCGCTCTCGATCTTCGGGAACCAGCGGTTGGTGAGGCACCCGTTGTGCGTGTAGAAGATCACCGAGCGCCTGGGCGCCGGCGCGGGCTGCGCCTTGACCTCCTGCTCGTGGAGCGAGCTCAGGAACGGAGCCGCCAGCGCGGCGCCTGCAACACCCTTCAGAAAGACTCTGCGCTTCATGGGCCTACTCCAGTTCTACGGCTCGGATCCGGAACGACTCGGACTGCGTGAGGTCCGTGACGAGATCGAGGATCGTGTATCCTCCGGCGGTGATCTTCGCGGCCAGGTCGCTCACCGTGCACGAGTCCAGCGGGTGGCCGTCGCGCTCGTAGGCGTACGAGACCCACTTCTGCGCGTACTGGCGCTGCGCGTCCGGTGAGGCCGCGAGCTTGGCCATCAGGTCGGCCGGGCTCGCGACCTTCACGGGTTGCCCATCGATGAGCACGTCCGCGACCGTGTCGATGGGCGCGCCGGTGGACGCCTCGTTCGTCTGCCACCTCCCCACGGCGTCGTACGCCTCCATCACGAAGCCTGGCGGGTTGATGAAGTTGTGGTGGCACCCGGCGCAGGCGGCGCCGGCCGTCTGTGCGTCCACGCGCTTGCGGTTCGTATCGAGATCTGCCCCTTCCGGCAGCGGTGTCTCGAGGGCGCCGGGGGGCGGGGTGCCCGGGTCGATGCCGAGCACGTCCTTGGTGATGAAGACGCCGCGGAGGATGGGCGAGGTGCGGTTGTACGACGAGTACGCGTTGAGGAAGCCCACCCGCGTCAGGAACCCCGGCCGCTGCGTCGGGTCGAGCGTGACCTCCTGGAGCTCGGCCCCGAAGTTGGCGGGGTCGAGCCCGTAGAGCGGCGCCGTCGCGGCGTTCACGAAGGCGGTCGTGCTGAGGAAGAACTCCTGGAACGTGCCGCCGCGCGTGAAGACCACGTGTTCGAAGAACCGCTCGGTCTCTTCCGCCAGGATCGGGATCAGCGAGCGGTCGAAGACGGGGAACAGCTTCGTGTCCCGCTGCGCCGAGTCCCAGCGCGTGTTCGCCCCGAGCTCCAGGTAATACCGGTGGAAGCCGGCCACCATCTGCTGGGCCCGCGGGTCTTCCAGCATCCGCTGGGCCTGCTCGAGGATCTGCTCCGGGGTCGAGAGTTGCCCCTGGTCGGCGGCCTGGTTCAGGGCCTCGTCCGGGATCGTGCCCCAGAGCATGTAGGAGAGACGGGACGCGACCTCGTGGCTCGAGAGGGCGAAGCGCCCGGCGGTGTCGGGCGCCTCCGTGATCTCCGCGCGCTGGATGAAGGAGGGGGAGATCAGGAACATGTACAGCAGGGCCTCGGCGACCTCTTCCGGAGCTCCGGTCGGGGTGATGTCCGGGCCCTTTGCGACGATGGCGTCGAACCTCGCCACCTCCGCCTGCGTCAGCGGCCGGCGGAAGGCGCGCCGGCCGAACTCGACGATGGTGTCGTGCAGGCACGCGGCGCCGTCGCCGGTGGGGGTGCATTTCAGGAAGTTTCCCTTGAGCGTGGGATCCGCCATCACCTGCGCGGCGATCATCTCGGCCACCGACGTGTAGGCGCTCCAGCCGAGGTCCGTGAGGCTGCCTGCCTGATCCGTCGCCAGCAGCGTCGACGGCGCCGCGTTGCCGGAGGCCTTCAGCGCGGTGACGCCCAGGAGATCGCGGATGGTCCTGTCGTACTGCGCGTTGGTGAGGCGCCGGATCTGGGAGGTTGACGCGATGCCGGGCGTGCACTGCGTGCCCCCGTTCGGAGAGCCCGGCGAGCCTGGCTTGCCGCCCGTGCCCCCGCTGGGATTGTCCCCGCCCGGCCCCGTGTCGACGGGGTCGTCGCCGACGGAACCTATGCATCCAGCCGCGAACATTGCGGCGACGATGATGCCGCTCCTCCAGGTGTACATGGCGCTCACCTCAGGTGTTATGTCCGGCAACAGGGAACCGGACAGAAGCAGCGAGGGCGGTTTTTGCGATCAGCACGAGAAGGCTGATCGAGACCCTGCGCCTCGCTTGAGGATTGTCTCATTTCATCATGATGAGCGGCAATGCCTTATCGGGGGAGGGCTCCCGTTTTCTGAGCGCGACGAGCTGGTGTCTCCTCGAAAGATCCGGGGACATTTCGGCGTTCAGCATCGAGAATATCCGGGGGACATTTCGACGTTCAGCATCGAGAATATCCGGGGGACATTTCGACGTTCAGACTCAGGAGAGGGCCGCCTCTGCGCCCGCGCAGCGCTGTCCTGCGCGAGCTGTCGCACACGGCTCGATCCGTGGACCAACGTTGTTCAGCGAGGCGTGTCTAGCCGGAGGAGAGATGCCGCCGGCGACCACGAGCGGCAGGCTCGTCCCCACGGCCTCGCGGAACAGCGGCAGCGGGTGCATGTCCGGGCGCTCCTGCCTCTGCTGGCCGACGCGAAGTCCGTCGGTCGGGGACGAAGAGGGGTGGCGTTTGGTGGGGGGACTGTTCGCGCGGGCCCAACGAGACGGGCATCAGCCACGGGCGCGAACCGTCCGTCGGCTACATGCCATGGTTGGGCGGCATATCAAGCGGCGCCTTCTTCGGGTGTCTCGTCGCTCCACTCGAGACGAAGTCGCTTTCCACTCTGGGCACAGTCTCGGAGATAGAGACTGATCAGGGTCTGGTAAGGTATCTCGACCCCTTCTGCGAGAGACTTGAAATAGTTGATGGTCTCCTCGTCGAGGCGAATCGCAACTTGCTTCTTGAGTCGCTTCGCATACGGAGTTGCTCGGGCCTTGGAGAAGTCGTAGCTCTTTCTCATGGCTTCCACCGGCTGGTATAGGTTGCACGCTCGGAGGGCGCTGCCCGACGGGCGGATCTGATCCTGATCACATCGCCGTCTTGGCGATAGCAGTGACACACAACGAGGGTGCGTGCCGTGGCGCTCAGTCCGAGGAGGATGAAGCGGTCTTCGCTTTCGGAGTGATCAGGGTCATCCAGCAACAGCGCGCGGTCGTCGGTGAAGACGGTGCGCGCCTCGTCGAACGAGACGCCGTGCTTGCGCTTGTTTGCTGCGCTCTTGCGTGCGCCAACGCGAAACGGAGGCCAGCCACGACGACATTGTACCTACGTCGTAGTGTACCCGCAAGCAGCGTGGCGCAGCCTTCTGCCGGGAGGTGATGAGCACGCTCACCTCCGCCGGCCCTTCTGGAAGATCGGCGGGAAGCTCGAGCTCGACGCGGCGATCCGCGTGGATGACAATGGCGATCTTCGCGGCTTGCATGATGCTTCCTCCTGCTAGGCGAACCGGCGCTGCGACCTCGTGGTGCTGCCGAACGTCGAGGAGATGCTCGACCTGCCCTCGCAAGTGCGGTCAGTCTACCGGCAACGCTCCTCGACGAGCGGCTCCAGGCCGCCGAAGGCCCCCGCTCAGCGGGGCGAAGCGCCTGGCGGCGCGAGCACGTTGCCCCCCTCGCCTGGCGACGGCGGAGCTCCTCCGACGTGTCCGGTGGCGCGGCCACGGTCGGCAGGTGCGGGGACCAGCAGGATCGACCTTGCCGCCGACGCGTTTCCATGATGCCTGGCCCCTCCGAGCATGGACTCTCCCCGCGCCTTTCGATACCTGGATCTGGTCACCGCCGCCTTCGTCTGCGTCCTCGTCGTCAGCAACGTCGCCTCCTCCGCGAAGATCGTCAGCCTCGGCTTCTCCCTCTTCGGAATCCCGATGGCCTTCGACGGCGGAACGCTGCTCTTTCCCGTGAGCTACATATTCGGCGACATCCTCACCGAGGTCTACGGTTTCCGGACCTCTCGGAGGGTCATCTGGACCGGCTTCGTCTCCCTGGCGGCCAGCTCCCTCGTGTTCTTCGTCCTGAAGGCGCTCCCCGGCGACCCCTCCTGGGAAGGCTATGCGGGACAGGCCGCCTACAACGCCATCCTCGGCGGCATGAGCTCCGGCGGCATCGTCGCGGCGAGCCTCGCCGGATTCCTGATGGGCGGGCTCTCCAACGCCCTCGTGCTGGCGCGCCTGAAGGTGCTCACCGGGGGCAAGGCCCTCTGGATGCGGACCATCGGGAGCACCCTCGTGGGGCAGCTCCTCGATACGGTCGCCTTCGTCGTCGTCGCGAGCGCGGTCGGCGTCTTCGGCTGGGATCTCTTCGTCTCCCTGGTCCTGACCAACTACCTGTTCAAGTGTCTCGTGGAGGCGCTGATGACCCCTGCGACGTACCGGGCCGTCCGGTTCCTGAAGGGAGCCGAGGGCATCGACGTGTACGACTGGGATCTCAGGATCGCTCTTCCCCGCCTCCGCCCAGGACGATAACGGCGCCGGACGGCAGGCGCAGCTTATATGCCAACCGAACGTCGGGGCGAGTGGGCACTCGCCTTCGCAAAAGCGTTTGGACCCCCTACCCGCCCGCCCACCGCAGGAGCTGGCGAGCGCGTCTTCGCGGAGGACGCGGCGCAGGAGCGGCGGCAGAAATGATCGTCGCTGATCACGCCGTTTTGGTAACATCGAGCTCATGCAGGATTGGGACGGCGCGCGGGCGCGATGGGACAGCGACCTCGGCGTGGCGCACCGGCGCGCTCGGGCGGCGAACACCGCCCTGCTCGTGACTGCGGGGGTGGAGGTCTTCGGGATCCTCGTCATGGCGTGGCAGATTGTCCTCCTTGGCCAGATCGACAGCGGCGAGGTCTCCATGGCGACCCGCTCGCTCAGCGACGCTCTGCTTCAGGCCTGGAGGTTCGCCGAGATCGCGATGCGCGTGATCACGGGAGCGCTGTTCTTGCGCTGGCTCTGGCATACCGTGCCCTTGGCCGGATCCATGAGCGCCTCGAGGCTGCGCTGGACGAGTCGTGACGCACTGTTGAGCTTCTTCATCCCGCTCCTCAACTTCGTGCGCCCGTACCAGCTGATGCGCGATCTGCACGACCACCTCTCGCCGGACGGGGTGCCCGAGCCGGCCCCGCGCCCCCGGACGGACGGCGCCGGAGGGTATCGTCATGTCGCGATGGAGAAGGCCCCGCCGCCGCGAGCATTGCCCCACGCCTCCATCGGCGCCTGGTGGGGGCTCTTCCTCCTCCCTCAGCTCCTCAGCAGGATGGTCACCCCCGTCCGCACCAACACCGTCGCGGAGGTGATCACGAACCGCTACTGGGCCATCGCGGTCTGCCTGGCCACTGTCGGCGGCGCATTGCTCGCGGTGATGATGGTGCGGACCATCCAGAGCCGCTTTGCGGAGCGGTATCGCCGGGTGCGGCACGCTTCCGACGAGGAGCTCGAGAGCTGGATGATCCGGGGCTGAGCCCGTCCTGGCGAATCCCGAGTGCCCGAAAGGGCCTTATTCCAACCTGAGCGTCAACGGCGCGGCGAGCAGGGTTACGCTCCAAGAGCAAAACTTCATTTCCACTGTATTCGCTCTCGCGGTGAGCCGATCCGAGGGCGAGCCGCTACTGCCTGACGAGCGCTCCGCAGGCGCTTGCATTCGCTCATCCCTCCCCATCGGTCCGCCGCCAGGGAGCGGCGCGCTCCAGTTCTTCGGCGGCAGATCGGCGATGGCGCGCCCGCCGCAGCACAGCAAGTCCCTCGAGGTGATTCCCTGATTTTTCTCATTGGAGCATCGATCAACCCGAGCGGCTTCGACACGTCCCGCACTGCAGCAGGGCCTCTTCGGGGGGGACTGCACGATAGTTCATACTTCATGAAGTAAAGCTTATCGTTCGATGATGGGACTTCAGCTCCCGCGCTGGGTTGACACGGGCGATAGATCCATGGCCTCCCATCCGCGCCGCGGCTGATAAACTCGAATTGGAAGGGATCAAGAACATGTCGATCGTTACGAACACGAAGAACGGTGTTCGGATGGGGCTTGGAGCACTGGCGCTCATCGGCGGCCTGCTCGGCAGCGCGCACGACGCGAACGCGGCCACCGTCACCATCAATGACAATCTCGAATCGGGCGGCTGGTCTTTTGGATTCAGCAATCCTGCGGAAGGCGCGGGGATCTTCACCACCTGGTCTTTGGCCCATTCGCCTTCGACGATAGCCTATTTGATGTATTCGCCCTCGGCCGGCGCGTCCGATTGGATGCAATTTTACAAGGCGTTTACGACGACGGTGACCCCGACGTCGTGCTCGGCCAGCGTCTGGCTGCGGGGCAACGGCTTTGCCAACCATGGCTCGGTCGACATGATCGACACTGCGGGCTGGACCTATATCGGTTCGACGTCGTACTCGAGCGTGGGCACTGCGGCCTGGGTCAAGTACACGGTCAACAATACTTACACGTGCACCAAGAACATCACGGTGCGCGTCACGATGGGGACGCACCCGGGAGCGTGGGAGCAGGTCTACGTGGACGACGCTTCGATCAGCTGGAACTTCTGAGCGCCGCTCGAGGCACGCCCGGACCGGAAACGTGCCTCCTCCGATTCCGCAATCAGGCTAGCGTAGCGGGTGATGGAGAGCTCCTCGTCACCCTGACCTGACCGTATCCGACGGCGATTGACGGGCGGCTGGTCAGCGCGCGGCGGAGAGGCCGAGGAGCAAGAACATCATCTCGGGACCTTGACGTCGAGCTTGCCGAGGCGCGCGAGCAGCGTGCCCCGATCCTCCATGGCCACGCCGACGAGCGTCCGCGCAGACGCATCGTCGAGCTTCGGGACGGCTCGCGCTGCGAACCGTGCCTCGTCCGCGGCGGGCACCTGGAAGATCAGGTGGTAGACGCCGCTGTTCGAGACCGCGAGCACGCGCTGCATCTCCCCGAGGCCGAGCAATCGACAGATCGCCGCGGCAAGGAATCCCGCGGCAGCACGAGCGAACGCGCCGCCGCGAAACGAGAGCGAGACGTGGTGCTCGCGTCCGTCCTCGCCGGCCTCGGCAACGGTATACACCACGGCGATGTCGGCGGACGTGACGAACGCATTGCCCTCGGCGAACGGGTCCGCGGGCGGGCCCCCCCTGACGCGCCCGAGCGCGGTGTTCTTGGCGCGGCCGAGCCCGCGCGAGAGCTCGATCAGGTGGTCCGGCGAGAACAGCCGATCGTGACGCGGCCGCTTCATCGCGAACCGGTAGACCAGGAACACCACGAGCCCGACGAGCAGCCATTTCAGCATCGGATCTTGCACCTCCGCGCCCATACGCCGAGACAGACCGTCACCCCCGCGGCGAGCGGCAGGGCGGGCGCCGCGACGAGCGAGAGGATCGCCACGGCGTGCGCGCTCTTTCGTCCCATGGCGACGCATCGTGCCGGTCCTCGCACGATCCGTCCATGGGTTTCACCTCTGCCGTACCCGCCGCTGCCGCTCACGTGTTACCACGCCGGTCAATCGGCCTACCCTCACGACTTCCGGTGAGTGCCAGCTCGGCCGCCATGGCGACGGGGATGCCACGAGCGGGGGGCACGTCACGAAGGATGGAGAGGCGCGAAAGCGCTCGGGTTTCCTGCCCGCCGCTGAGAGAGCCCGGTCCGTTTACCCCAGCCGAAAATTTCTTGCCGGGCGGTAGGGAGGCGCGCCTGCTGGTGTCTGTCACCAGCGGACGCCACGGAACTGCCGGGCTCAGCGATGAGCGGCTGTCCCTCGGGTTCCCATCAGCGTAGGATTCGACAGCCTTGATCGGCGCTGGCTTCCTGGTGCGGCCCTGCGTCAGATCGTTGACCGTGCAGGAGGAATGATCATGAAACGCTGGCTCGGACCGCTATCGGTATGCTTCGGCCTCTGCGCGTCGGGTTGCGCGGCGGGACCGGCGTGGGAGCCCGGGATCGACGAGAAGGAGATCCACGAGGAGCTCGCCGCGCTCGGCACGAGCGCCGATTCGTGTGGCACGACCCTCCTCCTCGAGGAGGATTTCTCGGACGCCGCGGCGGGCTGGACTCTCGGCACGGGATGGGAGATCGGCCCGACCCAGGTGTCGACCTGCCAGCACCCGAGCACCCCCTCCGACCCCGCGTTCGACCACACGCCCACCGACGACAACGGCGTCGCGGGTGTGTACCTCGGCGGCTGCCCGCCCATCGCGGCCTCCACGTTCCCCTACCATTATCTGACCAGCCCGATCCTCAACACCGACGTCGACGGAGCGGTCACCCTGTCGTTCTGGCGATGGCTGAACACGCTCAGCCGCAACCATGTGAAGATCGAGGTCTTCGACGGGACCAGCTGGGTGGTGATCTACCAGTCAACGCTGGGCGCCGGGAGCCGCGTCCTCGATTCCAGCTGGACGAACGTCACGTATGACCTCACGCCTTACCGGAATCCGAACCTGCAGATCCGGTTCGGCTGGCGGGTCTTCGTCCACTTCGGCGGCGCGTACTCGTCGGGCTGGAACGTCGACGACGTGCAGGTCACCACGGACGCCTGCCTCTAACGTCGCCGCTCACGCGCCGCGTTTCTCGACCCGGTCGCGTGCAGCGGCTTGTCCGGCGCGGCCTACCCCGACCATTGTGGATTCCAGACGATCTCCCATAGATGACCATCTGGATCCTGAAAATAACCCGAGTAGCCGCCCCAGAACGTGTCGTGGGCGGGCTTGACAATCACAGCCCCTGCGGCGCCTGCCCTCGTCATGACGGCATCGACGTCTGCCTTCGAATCGACGTTGTGTCCCAGGGTCATCTCGGTGGGGCTGACGGGACCTGGCGCAACCCCGCTGTCGTGGCTGATGCTCTTGCGGGGCCACAGCGCGAGCCGCAGACCAGGCTGCAATTGAATGAATACAACCGCCCCATATTCGAACTCTTCACCGATGATGCCCTCGGTGGGAAACCCCAGGCCATCGCGGTAGAATCGCAGCGCCGCTTCCAGATCATCGACGCCGATGGTGATGACTGTGATCCTGGGCTTCATCGATGCTCGACCTTCCTTCAGGCGTTTCAGATCCAACGATGCGATGAGCCGCGGGCGTGAGCCCCGCGGCCCGCCAGCGACGCGGCGGGACCGGACCCCTCGACGCGACGGTCATCGGTACCCGATCAGCACCGTCGACAGCTCGTACCCCGGCTCCGTGTGGGTCGCGCCGTCGTAGGTGCACCCGGACCCCAGCGTGCACCCATCGCACAGGGTGCTGTCGGGCCGACAGGTGTTCTCGTACCCAGCGACGTCGTACGCTACCTTCGCTGCCCCGGTCCCCGCGACGTCGGCCGTTATATCGACGGTCCAGGGCCGCACGTCGGCGCCCGGGCACCAGCCGGCGCGCGCGTAGCGATAGGTGCCCTGCTGACCGGGCGCGGCCGTGGTGGCGCAGTCGTCACGCCAGATCATCTCGGTGTGGGGCGCGGCGCCGACCGTGAGGGTATGCTCTTTCTCGCAGAACTCGGCGCAGTTGCCGGCGTTTCCCTGCCCGTGGCCGGTGATGAACGAGCGCAGGGCGTAGGACGAGGCGCCCACGGGGAGCGGGACGTCGGCGAGCGGAGCCGCCCCGGCGATCGGCCTGGCGGGGTCGCCGTAGACAACGCGGCGTGGGCCCCACACCGGGATGACGCCGACCGGGATCTTCGCGGGCACGCCGCCCTTCATCTCGAAGCTGGCAGTGAGCAGCCAGCCGTCGCCGTACGGCGATCCCGGCCCCACCGAGGTATCGACGAAGGCGCGCAGGGTGACCTCGCCGGCGAGCAGCGGGCGCAGGTCGGTGACGTCGAGATCCCAGCTCGCGCCCACATGGTAGGGTGTGACGAAGCGCATCAGCTCGATCAAGGTGTCGCCCGCGGGGTCCTTGGCCGTGACGAGGCCGAGCGACGCCAGGCGACTCCATGGGTCGCAGCCGCCCGACGGGCACTCGAGCGAGAGGTGCAAGGTGACTCTCTCGTACGTGCCGGTGCTCGGGAACGACGCCGGCGCGTCGACCACGCGCTGGTCGTCGTCGCTCGTGAAGTAGAAGTGCGTCCTGGCGAACGGGATCACCGTCGTGTCGGTGCCTGGTCCCTCGACCATACCCCCGGCGCCGCCTGCGCCGCCCGCGCCGCCCACGCCGCCCACGCCACTGGAGGCGGCCCCGCCCGAGCCCGTGGCGCTCCCGGCGCTGGCCCCACCCGAGCCCGTGGTGCTCCCGGCGCTGGCCCCGCCCGAGCCCGTGGTGCTCCCGGCGCTCGCCTCGCCCGAGCCCGTGGTGCTCCCGGCGCTGGCCCCGCTGCCGCCGCACGCGGCCGCGAAGACAACGACGGTCAGCGGGAGGAGGGCGCGCGTCGACCGCATGGTCTCATCCTACACCATGGCGGCGCCGCGCGCGGCTCGGCGACGCGCGGGTGCGGCCGTTGCTTGCCGCGAGGCGATCCCGACGCGGTCGGGCGGCTCGGTTCGGTCACGGCCTCGACAAATGGATAGCCGGGGGCAGTTCGACCGCCCGCGAGGACCGAGATCGGTGCTCTCGGAGCGATTCGACCGTCCTTCGCACCCGCCCCGTCCAGACTACGGGCCTTGGAGCACATCCGGCCACGCGTCTGCGGCGACGCCGTCGAGCACGCCGCGCGCTTGCGCGGTGTACCCGTCGCCGATCACGTTATCGTCACCCCCGCCGACCGCTTCTCCTCCGTGTTCCGCCGCTGAGACTGCTCCGGCCCCCCGACTGCTCGACGCCAACCAACGTCCACGACCGCGGCCGTCGCGGGTATCCCCTCTCCGTTGGGGCACCCATGTAGCGTTCGTTCCCCGAGGCGACCGCAAAAAATCTCACGCCACCGACGACGAATCCCGCACGATTGACTACCCCCGTCGGTAAGTGCTTTTGGTTTCATGACGCGTTACGGGCACAGCCCGATAGTCGCGGCGCTTTTTGCGACTTTTTGATTGGATTTTATACACCGATCCATGGTGGCTCATGCCGCCATGATGGATTAGATTCGCGCACCAATGCACAACCGCTCCGACCAGTTCGCGAAGAACTTGCTGCGCGACGGCCTGAGCCTCGTCTCGGCGGCGGAGACCGAGGTCGAGGTGCTGGCGGCAACCCAGAAGATCGATGTCTACAGCGTGCCTGATCCCGCACGGGAGGCAGAGCGCGCCAGGATGGGCCTCCTCGGCGAGCTCGCTGCGGAGCCGAGCCTGTTCGAGCCGTTCCGCAGCACGCCGAGCCTCCGTCAGGTCCGGCGGTGCCTGCGCAAGCAGCTGACGTGGCACCACGAGCTCGAACGCCGCGCCCGCTCTGCTGCTGGCGCCGTCGTGCCGGACGAGGACGCCGACGCGCCGTCGCAGCCGGCGGTGGACTTCCCTGCGCTGGTCGTCATCAGCCCGGGGCGCCCCGAGACGGTGCTTGACGCCTACCGCTGCGAACCGGTGCAAGCAGGCGTCTACCACGCCGTGCCGGGCCTGGTGATGCGCGTGGTGGTGCTCGCGGAGCTGCCCCGGACGCGGGCGACGCTGCTGCTCCGGCTGCTCGGCTCAGGCCGCCTCCTGCGCGAGGCGCTGGCCGACCTGGCGGCGCTGCCGGACGATGCCTGGGAGAAGAGCATCGCCAGGCCGCTGCTGGTACACTTCCGGCTCGGAACCCAGGAGCCGGCGACCGACAAGGAGGACGAGGTGAGCGCAGAGATCCGGGCGTGGTTCGAGGAGTACGAGCGGAACCTTCGGGCCGAGGAGCGGAAGGAGGGCCGCACCGGGGCGGCCGCGCATGCCGTGCTGACCGTGCTCCGAGCTCGCGGCATCTCGGTGCCGGACGCCGCGCGGGAGCGCATCCTCGCCGAGAAGGATCCGGAGACCCTGGAACGGTGGCTCGAGCGGGCCAGCGTCGCCGCCTCGCTCGCCGAGGTGCTCGACGGGCTGAGCTGAACGAGCCATCACGGCGCCCGAGACATCCCCTCCTCCGATCCGAGCTCGAAATTGCCTGAAGCCGGCTGCGGCGAGGGCCCGCGCCCGCTACCTCGCGAACGCCGACAGGCGGCGCATCACCCCGGAGAGCTGCGGATACACGTCCCTGTAGATCCCCAGCAGCTCCGCATACCGCCGCCGGCGCTCCGCGTCGGGACGGAACGTCGCGGTCGCCGTCCCGCGCATCGCCTTCGCGGCCGCCTCGATGCTCCCGGCCAGCCCGGCCCCCGCGGCCGCGCACATCGCCGCGCCCAGGCACGCCGCCTCGACCGTCTCGGACCGCTGCAGGACCACGCCCGTCGCGTCGGCCATCACCGCGCACCACAGATCGCTGGCCGCCACCCCCCCCACCGCGGCGAACTCCGCCACCTCGATCCCTGCCCCGCCGCGCATCAGGTCCAGCACCAGCGCCTGCTCCAGGGCCACGCCCTCGATGAGGGCGCGGTAGACGTGCCCGCGCCCGTGCGCCTCCGTCAGGCCCAGGATCGCGCCGCGCGCGTCAGGGTCCCAGTGGGGGTTCATCGCGCCTTCCCAGTAGGGCAAGAGCAGCAGCCCGTCGCTGCCGGGCGGCAGCGACGCCGCCTCCGCCTCGATCGCGGCCATCGCGCCCCTGTCGCGCGGCTCGACGCCCAGCAGCCGGCGCAGGAACCAGTCCGAGAGCAGCGCCCCGCTGCGCAGGCTGCTCTCCAGCACATACCCGCGGCCCGAGGCGCTGACCATCGTGCGCCAGGCCGGGTCCTGCCGCGGCTCCGGGCTCCAGACGCCGAACACGACGGCCGTCCCGAGGTTCAGGTAGGCGCGCCGCGGGTCCAGCGCGTCGACCCCCAGCCCGGCCACCTGGCCGTCGCCGCCGCCGGCCAGCACCGGCGTGCCCGCGCGCAGCCCCGTGGCCGCCGCGGCGGCGTCCGACACGGCGCCGAGCGGCGCGCCGGGGGCCAGCGCCTCCGGCAGCCGGTCCGGCGCGATCCCGACGGCGCCGCAGAGCTCCTCCGACCAGCGGTGCGCGACGATGTCGAACAGCGCGAGCGGGTCGGCGCTCGCCCAGCTGGTGCGGGCGCGCCCCGTCAGCGCCTGCACCAGATACGCCTGCACGTCGCAGAAGAGCGCCGTGCGCCGGTGGGTCTCCGGCTCCTCCTCGGCCAGCCAGGCGATCTTCGGCAGCGCCGGGCCGAAATCCGCAGCCTTCCCGGACACTTCCCGCAGCCGGTCGATCCCGATGCGGCCGACCAGCGCGCCGAGCTGCCCGCGCGCGCGCCCGTCCAGCCACAGCATCGCGGGGCGCAGCGGCTCGCCGCCGCGGTCGAGGCAGGCGAAGGTCTCGCGCTGGTGCGCGATCGCGAGCCCCGCGATGCGGCCCGGGTCCACCGCGGCGGTGACCTCCGCGACCGCCCGGCAAAGGGCGACCCACCAGTCCCGCGGATCCTGCTCGAACCGCTCGGGCGCCGGCCGCGCCAGCGACAGCGGCGCCCGGCCGGCGGCCTGCACGCGCCCCTGGACGTCGAAGGCGACCGCCTTGGCGGCGGTGGTGCTCAGGTCGATACCGAGGACGAGGTCGGCTCGCATGGCGCCCGTCAGCGAACCGGAAGGCAGGATTGACAAGCGATCACGGAGGCAGACTACAGTGCGAGTCGCGCCGGGACAATTGTGCAACCCGGAGCGGCCGGGGTACCGGCGCGATGGCGAAAGCCGGGGTACCGGCGCGATGGCGAAAGCCGGGGTACCGGCGCGATGGCGAAAGCCGGGGTACCGGCGCGATGGCGAAAGCCGGGGTACCGGCGCGATGGCGAAAGGGGAGTCCGAAACGGTGCGAGCGACCTTCATCCACGGCATCCGGGACGTCCGGCTCGGCGAGGTAGAGCCTCCGCCGCCGCGCGAGGGCATGGTGACGATCCGGGTCGCCGGCTGCGGGATCTGCGGCAGCGATCTGCACTACTTCCTGGAGGGCGGGATCGGCTCGGCGCAGATCCACAACCCCTTCGTGCCGGGGCACGAGCTCGCTGGCTGGGTCGCCCAGGACTACCCGGCGCTGGGCCTGTCCAAGGGGCAGCTCGTCGCCGTCGACCCCGCGCACGCCTGCGGCCACTGCGAGTGGTGCCATCGCGGCCACGTGAACCTCTGCCCCTTCGTGGAGTTCCTGGGCGCGCCGCCGCTCCACGGCGCCATGGTGGAGCAGCTGTCGGTGTACCCCGATCAGGTCGTGCCGGTCCCGCGCGCCTTCTCGGTGCGCCGGGCCGTGATGCTGGAGCCGCTGGGCGTCGCGGTCCACGCGGTGGACCTGGCGCGGCCGCGCCTGCAGGAGACCGTGGTGGTGCTGGGCTGCGGGCCGATCGGCCTGTGCCTGGTCCAGCTCGCGCGCCTCGCGGGGGCCGACCGCGTCTTCGCGGTCGACCCCGTCGCCTACAGGGCGGAGGCCGCGCGCCGGCTGGGCGCGCACGACGCGGCGCCCTCGTTCGCGGCCGTCGCGGAGTGGACCGGCAACCGGGGCGTCGACCTCGTGATCGAGGCGACGAACTCGCCCGAGGGGTTCCACCACGCGGCCGAGGCGGCGCGCATCGGCGGGCGGGTCGTGCTCGCGGGCATCCCCGAGGGCGACCGCTACGCGGTGCCGGCGGCGCTGTGCCGCCGCAAGGGGCTGAAGATCAAGCTCTCCCGGCGCATGGGGCACGTGTACCCGCGGGCGATCCGCCTGGTCGCCGAGGGGGCGGTGGACGTCGACTCCATCGTCACCCACCGCTTCGACCTGGCGGACGCCGCCGAGGGCTTCCGCCTGCAGGCCGACTGCCAGGACGGGGCGCTGAAGTCGATCATCGTCCCGGGAGAGGGCGACTCGCCCTTCTGATCCGGAACACCCCGCGCGGGGAGCGCGGGGTGCGCGGGCCGGCCGCGCGGCGCGCTCAGCCGCCGAGGATGACGCGGAAGATCTTCTCGTTGCTGTTGTTCGGGGTGCTGTCCTTGTCCCCGGTGTTGGTCGTCGTCAGCCAGAGGCCGCCGCCGAGCCTGGGCTCGACGGTGCGGAGGCGACCGTAGGTCCCCACGAAGAGCTGCTGCACGCTGGTGAGGCTGCTCCCGCTGATGACCGCGCGGACCATCCGTGTCCCCCGCTGGCACGCGGCGTAGAAGACGTCGTTCACGATCGCGATCCCGCTGCACGACCCCTCGGAGGTCCGGTACGTGAGCTTCGGCGCGATGTAGCCCGACGTGCCGCAGCCGCTGCCGCCTTGCGACGTGGTCCCCTCGCAGTTCGGCCAGCCGTAGTTCCCGCCCTTCTGGATGAGGTTCGTCTCATCCATCACGCTGTTGCCGAACTCCTGCTCCCAGAGCCGGCCCGTGGAGTCGAACGCCAGCCCCTGCGGGTTCCGGTGCCCATAGCTCCACACGAGGTTCCCGAAGGGGTTGTCCGACGGGACGCGGCCGTCAGTCTCCATGCGCAGGACCTTGCCATTGAGGCTGCTCGTGTCCTGCGCGAGGGCCGCGTTCTGAGCGTCACCCGTCGACGCGTAGAGCTTGCCGTCCGGCCCGAACCGCAGCCGGCCGCCGTTGTGGTACTTGTTGCGGAGGATGCCAGAGACGAGCACCTGCTCCGTCGACGTGTCGAGACTGTTGCCGACGACCTTGATCCGCACGATCCGGTTGTCCGTGGGCGACGTGTGCATGATGTACAGCCAGCCATCGGTGCTGAACGTCGGCGCCACCGCCAGCCCCATCAGGCCGCCCTCGCCGTCCGTGCCCGCGACGTTCGGCACCGTGCCGAGCGTGGTCTTCGTGCCGGTGGCCGGGTCGAGGCGGATGATGTCGTCCGCGTCCCTCCGGCTGTAGAGGACCGAGCCGTCCGGCAGCTCGACAAGGCCCCACGGAACGTCGTTGTCCGTGGCCACCTGGACGACCTCGCAGACCGCCGAGCTGCACGCCGCCCCCGTGGTCACCGAGACGGAGCCGCTCGCCGGCGAGACATTGCCTTGCGCGTCGCGCGCGACCACGTGATAGGCATAGGCCCGCGTCGCCGCCAGCCCGCTGTCGACGAACGACGTCGGAGGGGGGTTCGAGGCCGTGCCGGCCACCGTGCCGACCTTGGCGCTGTCACGATAGATGTCGTACGCCGTGACCGCCGCGTTGTCGGTCGACGCGCTCCACTGGAGGGTCACGCTGGTCCCGGACGCCCTCGCGGTCAGGTTGCTCGGCGCGGTCGGCGGCTGCGTGTCGACCTCGCAGTGCGGCGTCGCCAGCGGCAGCGTCTCGCTCGCCTGGGAGACGTTCCCCGCGGCGTCGCGCGCGTTGACGTAGACCCCCCAGCTCACGCCCGGCATCACGGTGATGGTCGTCGACAGCGTGGAGCCGCTCACCGACGTCATCTGCTGGCCGTCATGGTAGATGTCGTAGAACGCGACGCCGGAGTCGTCCGTCGCCGCCGACCACGAGATCGTCGCCGAGCTGCACGTCACGTTGCTGGCGCGCAGGCCAGAAGGGGGCGTCGGCGGCTGGGTGTCTCCGTCGACCGGCCACGACCATTGCTGGTTCGTCTGGCCGTTGCAGGTCCACAGATTCACGGGGGTGCTGTCGGTCGTCCGCCGCCCCTCGACGTCCAGGCACAGCCCGGACGGCTGGCTGACGATGGTGCCGTTCGTGTTCATCGTCCATTTCTGGCGAGGCTGACCGCTGCACGTGCCGATCACCACCTTGGTGCCCGCGGTGGTCCCGCCGCCCGACGCCTCGACGCACCTGGTCGTCCCGTAGACACGGAGCTCGCCGGCGGCTGTATACGTGAAGGCCTGGTTGTCCCCACCATTGCAGCTGTAGATTTGCAGCGCGGTGCCTGCCGCGGTGCTCCTCCCCTTCACGTCCAGGCACTTCCCGGACCCGACGCCCTTCACCGGGGCGCTCGTCAAGAGCGGCGCTTCGTCGGCGCCGATCACCTCGGCGTCCCCGCCGGATTCACCGATGCAGGCGGCAGGGAGGAGCGCCAGCGCGGCCGCTCCGGTCATCAAGTACCGTGATCTCACGTGTCTCCTCATGATCGTCCCATCCATGTTGGCGGTCCGTTGTGCTCACCGAACGGTCAACCCCAGACGAGCCTGAAGCGACGCCTCGGCGCCCATCTCAAATGCGCTCGCCCGGCTGGCTCGCGACGGAATCTGACAATCGGCGGCGATCGCACGGCTACGCCGATGAGCCTGCTTTCCCTATCATGCTCGACCACGTGCGCAACGAATTTCCATATTTGAACACGCGAGGGCAGCCTTCTCGGTCCATTGCTGGCCTCAGCTCGTCAACAATGGACTGCGCTCCATCCATCCTCAACCGCTTGCGACAGGGCGAGAATTTTCTGATCAACCAGCGGCGACATGCCTGAATCTGCTCGTCGCCAGCCGAAGAATCGAGTCGGCCCCTGTGCAGTCGGCGTACCAGTGCCTGTTTTGCTCGGCGCGGTAGGTCGGCGAGCGCGGCCTGACGCAAAAGCGCCTCACTCGAGGCGCCGCGCGGCGCAAAAGCGCCTCACTCGAGGCGCAGCCGCGCCGCCGTCCCGGCGCCGAGCCGCGCTCTCGATGGGCGAACGCCGGCATCGACGGAGCTGCAACGTTGTCGTGTACCTGATCCCGTGTGACGACCGCGCGACGTCGACAGCCAGGGAGACGGCGCCCTCATCCCACCATGGCGCACGCCGTCCACTCGGCGCCGCACCCCCGGGCTACCGATCGAGAAGAGGAGCCAGAGTCTGGTAAGGTGGGCGCGATGAGTCAGCCAGACGCCGCGGCCATGAGGGTGGATCTCGCGTTCGTCCCCGGCTTCTCTGCGTCGCTCGCGGGCTGGGAGGCCACGCTTGTCGCGGGGGGTCGTGGCTCGTTGAGGTGCCACTGGATCGGGCTGTCGGGTCCCGAGGAGCGATCCAGGGCGCGCCACGACTTCCCGTTGACGCCTCCCCTGTTCGAGAGGCTCTGTCGCGTGCTCGAGGGGCTGCCCGCGGAGCTCGGGGCGTCCACGATCGACGACGCTCCGGTCCGGCGCATCCGGTGCCGCGCCGGCGACCGGATCATCGAACGCCGTCGATCGGTGGCGAAAAAGGGCGTGACGCCCTCCGAGGCGGAGTTCGATCGCGTCTGGTTCGAGCTCTTCGCGCTCGTGCGACCGGCCTTGCTCGACCTCGGGATGAAGGAAGCGCTGCTCGCGCAGGCCCGCTGATCCGGGGCGCTCCAGCGCAGCGTGACGCGGAGCGCGTGCTCCCCTTGCGCGGTGTGGCCGCGCCAGTGCTCGAGGTTGAAATCGCCTACCTCGAGGAAGACGGTCTGTCGACGACGCGTCACCCGCGTAGGAATCGATAGATCGGCGTGTCGGAGTGCAGCTCCAGGATCTCGGTCTCGTGCTCCTCGGAGCCGGCCTTCCTCGTTCCCTCGAGTACCTCGAAGGATGTCACGGCCTCCCAGTCGATCAACAATCCTCCGCGCTCAGTTCCACAGCCGCGCGACAAGGCCGTAGGTGGGGAAGGTCTGCCGGATGCCGGCCACGAGCAGCTTGCCGTCGTTCGCGACGGTCATCGAGTGCACGAAGTCCTCCTCGCCGAGGAAGAGCGACTGCACGCCGTTGTCGCCGAACGTCGGATCGAGCGTGCCGTCGGGCAGGAAGCGCACCAGGGTCGGCTGGCTGACCGCGTACTCCCCCACGTTGCCGGCGACGACGATGCGGCCGTCCAGCTGGAGCGCCATGTCGACCGGAGCGCCGTCCGTCAGCCCGGCGAGCGCGTGCGCGTCCTGCCCGAAGCTCAGGTCGAGGCCGCCGTCCGGCCCGAAGCGCACCACGAGGAAGTCGTCCTTGCCCGCCTCGACGCTCCGCGCGGCCACGAGGACGCCGCCGTCGGGCTGGACCGCCATGGCCACGGGCTCCTGGTTGCCAGCCCGCAAGACCTGCTGCATCCCCAGGCCCCCGACCGCCCCCTCCCGCGTGAGCTCCACCAGCACGACGTCGCGGTCGCCGTCCTTCTCGACCCAGCCGGCCACCAGCATCGCGCCGCGCGCGCCCCTCGCGAGCGCCGTGCCCGCGCTCGGGCCGCCCACGGGCGGGGCGGTCCACCCCGCCGTGCCGAAGCCGTTATCGACGTAGCCGTAGGTCGGGTTGATCGCCGCGACGAAGAGCTCGCCGTCGCGCTGGCCGGTCACGAGGAGCCGCTCCGAGGCCGACAGCTCCACGGCCGCGACGCTCTCCTCGCCGCCGAGATCGATCAGCCCCTTGCCCGTGTTGGCCGAGTCGACGCTGTCCAGCGTCCCGTCGTCGCGGTAGCGCAGCAAGGCGATGTCGTTCGTGCTCGCCCCGCTCGCGTCGCCGACGAGGACGATAGAGCCGTTCAGGAGCCGCTTGATCCCGCTGATCCGCTGCGGCTTCGTGCAACCGCAGAACCGGTCCGTCACGCTGCCGCCCGCGAAGGTCGTGTCGGGCGCGCCGTCGCCGAGCAGCCGGAAGCCCTCGAGCTGCTGCCCGCCGAGGCCGCCGGTGCTGTTGCCGGCGGTCAGGATCTTGTCCCCCACCGTCTGCCGGATGTCGTAGAGCCCCCCGCCGTCGGAGCCGAGGTTCCAGGCGGAGATGCCCGCCGCGCCGAAGCTCTCGTCGAGCGTGCCGGGCTTGCCCGTGACGACGGCGCGCACGCTGTCGGTGCGCACCGTCCCGCCGGCGGTCGCGACGAGGTCGAGGTCGAACGCGGTCCCCAGCGTGAGCGCCCCGGTGGCGCCCACCTCGAGCCTGCCCGCGGTGCTGCCGGAAGGGATGGTGATGGACGGCGCGACGAGCCCGGGCGGCGGCGCCTGCACGGCGACCTCGACCGGCGCGTCGAAGCCGGCGATGCGGGTGATCGCCACCTCGACGTGACCGACGCCGTCGTAGGGGACGTTGGCCTTGGTCGACTGGATCGCGAACGTGAAGTCGCCCTGGGCCTGGCCCCCCTGCCCGCCCCCGCCCTCGCCCGGTCCCCCGCCGTTCGTCGCGGCGGAGGACGACGCCGACGACGATGCGGCGCCGCCGCCGGTGCCGGCGCCCGGGTCGAGCGACACGTCGTCGATGCCGAGGATCGCCTGGCAGCCGAGGAGCGCCGCCGCGCCCCCGAGGAGGGCCGCGACGGCGGCATGGCGGGCCAGGGCGGCGGTGGTTCGATGGGGTGTGCTGGTCACGGCACGACCGAGGCTAGGCCAGCGGCAGCACCGCGTCGAGGCGGCCAGCGCCCGACGCTCGCTCAGCTCCTCAGGGCGTGAGCGCGGCGATGAAGTCGCGGATGCACGCGATCTCGGTGTCGCTGAGCGGCTGGCCGCCGAGCGGCATCCGGTTGTTGCACGGCGGGGTCGCCGTGACCTTCGTGTAGACCGAGCTGGCGTCCGGGTCGCCCGGGACGAGCACACTGGCGCCGCCGCCGCACGCGGACGCCTGCCCCCGGGCCGTGTTCTCCCACCCGGAGGCCAGCGAGAGGCCCGCCTGCTTCGAGTTCGCGTCGTGGCAGCCCGCGGTGGCGCACTTGCTCGTGACCAGCGCCGGTGCCTCGGCACATCCGGTCGGCTCGCCGCCAGCGGCCGCGGTCGTGGTGGCGGCGTCGCCGCCCGCGGCCGCGGTCGTGGTGGCGGCGTCGCCGCCCGCGGCCGCGGTCGTGGCGGCGGCGTCGCCGCCCGTGGTCGCCGCGGGGGAGCTGGCCCCCTGGGTGACGCCGCCGCCGCTGCCCTGCTCGTCCGGAGGGAACTCGTCGTCGTCGAGGGTCCCAGCGCAGCTCATGAGGAGCGCGCCGCCGGTCAGCAGGGCGCCCGCGGTGAGCGCAGCGCGCCCGTGAAGGGAAGTCATGAACGTCACGTGCTACCTCTCTCTCAATAGACGTAGGCTCCGGCGAGCCGGAGCCCCAGGTACTGGTCGATGGCCCCGCCCGCGATGTACGTGTCGCCCTGCTCGGGCTGGAACGACGAGAAGAACCGGGCGTACTCGACGAGCAGGCGCGCCTCGATGCCGGTCGCGACCGGGATCATCACCCCGGCCAGCGCGCCGATGCCCTGCACGCTGGCCCCGGTGAACCGCTCGTAGACCGGGCCTGACGAGAGCGGCAGGATGTACTCGGCGCCCAGCCCCAGCGCGACCGGGCCGACCGGGAAGCGCCCGTCGAGGCCTGCCCGGAACAGGGTATAGGAGACGTTCGGCACCGTCCTGGCGAGGTCCGCCGGCGCGTCGATCTCGAAGGTGAGGAACCGGAGACCGGCGGAGATCCCGAGCACCGACTTCTCGCCGAGCGACAGCCGCTCCCGGAGCCCGAGGTTGATGCGCTGGTAGGTGGTGCTGATCGGGTCGCCGCCGCCGACGGCCGAGTTGAGGCCGAGCGCCTGCGCGTACCCCGCGGTGATCCCGAGGCCCTTGAGCACCGCGATGTTCGTGGACGCGAGCGGATACAGCTCGCCCGAGACCGAGATCGCTGGCTGTCCGAAGATGCTGTAGGGCCGGAGGTTCCGCGTGCGCGGATCGGAGTAGTCGAACCAGCGGCCGACGAATTCGACGCCGAGCTCGACCGAGAAGAGCGCCGAGCCGATCTCGTTCTTCTTGCGCTTGCCGCCCTCGTCGCCCGCCCCGCTGTCGCCCTCGTCCTTCTCGTCGCCGCCTTCGCCCTTCTCCTCTTCGCCCGCGCCGTCCTCGCCTTCACCCTTCGCCTTGTCGCCGTCGTCCGCGGCGGGCGGCGGCGCGATCTGCGCCAGCGTCGGGCCGAGCAGCTCTTCCAGCGCCTTCTTGCGGTCGTCGCGCGAGCCGCTCAGCGGCACCGCGCTGTCCACGGCGAGGTCGCCGGTGTTCTCGTCGACGTAGACGAGGTGGACCTCTTTCTTCTTCTTCTTGTTGGTCCGCGAGACGCCGTAGATCACCCCTTCTGCGCTGGCGGCCTTGCCTGCCTTGCGGATGCGGTCGATGGCCTTCTTCCGCTGGGCCTTCGACACCAGCGCGTCCCCGACGGGCTTGGTCTGGCCGGCGCTCTTCAGCGCCTTCGAGAACGCGTCAGGCTCCACGACCCCCAGCGTCTCCGGCACGATGGAGAGGATGTCCTCGCGGATGTCATCCGCGTTGGGACCCTCGATGCGAACGGCGACCGACTTCGACGCCTTGGGGGCGGCGAGCGTCACGGGCGCGAGCGCGAACGTCGCGGCGGCAGCGGCGGAGAGCCCGAGCAGGATGCGCCCGCAGAGGCTCATGGAAAGGAACAGTGTTGTGGTTCTGATGGGTTTGCGCACGGGCCTCTCGCTAGCGGCAGTGACGTCGACCGGGGCTTGCACGCGCGTGAGCCTACAGGGGACCCGGACGAGCTCCCGCAGCCTGTGGAGTGAAGGCGACCCCTTGGATGCACGGACAAGTTGCTGGCATGGCGTCGCTCTTCCAGGGGCGGATCGTAGAGAGAATTTGTCTGTCAACCCAGAGCAGGTCCCGCAGTGAGATGGAGCCTGGAGCACCTGATCCCGGACGGGGCCGATGGGATGACGCCGTGCCCCCGAGGAGGGGCTGAGCAGAGCCCGCCGCAACATGAGTCGCGCCGCACCCAGAGTTGCCATCCAGCCGCCTCGCCGGATCTCGGACAGTTCCGGCGGACAATACCCTGAAACTCACGACAGCCGAAGCGAGGGTCGTCGTGGTCTCCAGCGCATTGGAATTGGCAAAACGCCAAGCACCATCGCTCGGCGACCGCTTGCGCGATAACCGACCGAAGGGAATCGGTGCCGAGACCCATCAGATGACGAAGGTCTCGGTGCGCAGGACGCCTCACCGGGGCGAAGCAAAAGAATACCTGTCGAGGGGAATGTGAACGATCACATAGTCGATGTCAACGCCAATTGATGGGCCAGCGGGGGTACCCCCGGAGCTCGAGGGAGGGCAAGGCTGGCGGAGGCTCCTCCAGCGCGACGCGTCAACCTCGGCGGACGCCGGACCGCGTTGATCGCCCGCGGCTGGCCGCCGCTGCGCGCCCGTCGGGATCGAGGATGGGCGCGCGTCGGCCAATTCTGGTTGACGCCAAAAATGTGAGCGTTCACAATCTGCTCCTCCGGGCTGCGATGGCTCGGCTGAGCTTGCTCCTTGCATGACAGGAGACGTCGGATGTCGATGAGCATGAAGCTGATGAGCGCGGTGTTGATGAGCGTGGGCATTGGCTCTGCGGGCGCAGCGTGGGCCGCGAGCGGGACGGCGGACGTCCCCGGTTCTGTTGCCGAGGGGAAGGATTTTGGCTGCGGTGCAAAAGGACAGAAGGCCTGTCCGATGCAGGGCTGGATGAAGACGGTGATGCAGTCGGCGACCACGAGCGGCGACGGCGCGAAGATCGCGGCGGCGCTGGAACACGTGGCGGCGAAGCCGCCGCCCGGGATGCCCAAGTGGGTTGCGATCTCGAAGGATGGCGCGGAAAAGGCCAAGAAGGGCGATATCGACGGCGCCAAGGCGAGCTGCAAGGCCTGCCACGATCTGTACAAGGCTGAGTACAAGGCGAAGCTCCGCGACGCCGCCTTCTGAGGCGCCTCTCTCTGCCATCCCCCGCTCCGCCCCTCGCGCCGGGCGCGGCAGCCTTCGTGGGCAGCCGTCGTGATGCCGTTCGCTTTCTCGAGCCCGAGGCAGGCCGACGTACCGCACGGGCAGGCCCGCCATCTCGCCGTCTCGCCGGGCCATGGTACGAGCCGAGCGCATCGGAGAGCTCACAAGGGCGCCGCGGCCGGACGCCGCGGCCCACCCTCGGGATCCAGGAGGCCCGCGCGCCGCTCTGTTTCTTGTTGACACCCATATTGTGAACGCTCACAATACCTCCTCGGGGTGTCCTTTTGTTTTGCCCTGGACCGGCCGTCGTGTGCGCCGGTCCTTCGTCCCCGGGATCGGGATCGATCTCGGCGCAGGGTAGGTTCGTTCGGTCGTCGAGCATGCGTGCAGCGGCGCGTTCGCGGGGGCATCGCTCGCGCCCTACCGCGCTCTGAGCGCGGGGCCTCACCTGCGGCCCGCACACGCGCCGGTTCACTCAGCTCTCAGCCGTAGACAACCAACCTCGTCGACGCTGCCGTGCGTCGGCCGACCAGGAGGTCGATGGCTCATCTGGTGACCTGACCGGACGTTCGGATCGCGTTTGGATTTCCAGCCTCACCCAGCTTCGTCCAACATTTCATCCCAGCAAGAGCGTTCCATGCCAATCGCAAAACGAATCGGTGTACCGCGTTCACTCATGAGCCGCTCGTTTCGCCTTGCGCCGCTCGCGGTCGTCTTGGCCAGCGGGTGCACGGGCGTCCTGGGACCCGAGGACGGGGGACCCGCGGGCGGGGGACCCGAGGGCGAGACGGCGGCGGCCGAGTGTGGCGCCACCCCTGCGCTGGCCAAACCGCGCATCTGGCGGTTGACCAACGCCCAGCTCGCCAACACCTTGCGCGACGAGTTCGACATCCAGCCGGAAGCGCTCTCGAACTTGCCGAGCGAGGCCAGGCTCGACGGCTTCGCCAACCAGGCCGAAGAGCTGCGAGTCGCGCCGCTCCTCGCGGAGGTATACTTCGCGCTCGGTGAAGAGCTCGGGGCGCACGCGCTGAAGAACCCCGACAAGTTCGGGATCGCCTGCGACGTCGACAGCTTGGCGCCTGGCAGCTGCCTGGACGGCTTCGTCGCCAGGACGGGGCAAAAGCTCTGGCGCCGCCCGCTCTCGGCGACCGAGATCACGTCCTTCAGCGCGCTCTTCGCCAAGACCGCCGCGCAGGGCGAAGGTCCTGCCGGAGGCGTCAAGAGCGTCGTGCAGGCGCTGCTCATGTCGCCGAGCACCCTGCACCGCACCGAGCTCGGCACGGTGAAGGACACCGGAGCGGTGACATCGCTGACGGATCACGAGATCGCTTCGGCGCTCTCGTACCTGCTCTGGGACAGCGCGCCGGACGCCGAGCTCACCGCGCTCGCAGATCAAGGGAAGCTGCGCGACCGCGCGGTGATCCTGGCCCAGGCCCAGCGCCTGTTCGAGGCGCGCGACAAGGCGGCGCCGGCCATGAACCACTTCTTCGAGCAGTGGCTGGAGCTCGAGAACCTCTCGAAGTCGGTGAAAGACGCCACCGTCTTCCCGATGGTGACGCCCGAGCTCACCGCCGATCTGAAAGAAGAGCTGCGCCTGCTCACGAACAGCGTGCTGTTCGACGCGGGAGCGGATCGTCGCTTCGACTCGCTGTTCTCGGGCACGTACGCGTTCGTGAACGAGCGCACCGCCCCGCTCTACGGTCTGAGCGGGGTGACCGGCGACGCCATGGTGCGTCGCGAGCTCAATCCGGCCGAACGCCGAGGCATCTTCACCTCGCTGCCGTTTCTCTGGGGCCACTCGCACAGCCAGGATACGGGCCTCGTCGGGCGCGGCGCCTACGTCCGCGCAGAGGTCCTGTGCCACCGCGTGCCGCTGCCGCCCGGCGGTGTCCCGAACGCTGGCCAATTCGCCGAGCCGGGCGCCACGGGTCGGCAAAGGCTCGGCATTCATGCGAGCCCGGGCTGCGCCGTCTGTCACAAGCTGTTCGATGGCATCGGGTTCGCGCTCGAGAGCTACGATCCCATCGGTCGCTACAGGACGACGGATCAGGGGCAGGAGATCGACGCGAGCGGCAGCCTGCCGCTGCCGAGCGAGGGGAACGCGCCTCCCGGAATCGTGTTCTCCAACTTCGTGGAGATGGTGGACGAGCTGGCGCAGAAGCCGGACGTCTACGGCTGCTTCGCCCAGCAGTTCGCGGCCTACGCTTCAGGATACGACTGGCTGAAGCTCGACGCCTGTGAGAAGGAGCGCCTCGTGGACGGGTTTGCGCGCTCCCAGCACGCGATCGATCAGCTGGTGCTGAGCGTGATCGAATCACCGAGCTTCATCGACCGGAGGAACTAGGAGTCAGCCATGCGCAACGTGAAATTTTCCCGGCGTACGATGCTCCGTGGCCTCGGCTACGGAACGCTCTTCTGTTCTGGGCTGGTCGACAACCTCTACGCCCAAGCGCTTCCGCGAATCACGCGCGTCGCCATGTTCGGCTACGCGAACGGCTCTCAGTATCAATCGGAGCCGACCGGAGGCGAAAGGAACTTCGTCCTCAAGCCACACATGGCGCCGCTCGAGGCGGTGCGCGACGACATCCTGGTGTTCAAGAACCTGACGCTCATACGCGACCCCGGTAACGCGCACCGCTCGGCGTCGTTCTCGGTGTTCGGCCTCGGCGCGCCGACCAGCATCGATCAGGAGTTCGCCAGGTTCCTGAAGGACACGACCCCGCTGGCATCGCTGGAGATGGCGGTCGGACAGACATCCGGCGACGGCGGCGTCATCCCCGGACTGTCTCAGGTCGATGGCAGGTTCATCCCCAGCGTGACGAACCCGCTGGCAGCATACCAGCGCATCGCGGACCGCATCAGCGGGGGCGGCCCGACCATGAACACGCCGAGCGCCGCCGAGCAGGCGCTGCTCCGCCGTCAGAGCGTGCTCGACTTCATCAAGGACGACGTCCGGTCCTTCCGCGGGCGGCTCGGGCCGGAGGAGGCCGTCAAGATGGACTTCTACCTCGAGTCGCTGCGCACGCTCGAGCGCGACGTCGGCGGCAGCATCCCCCAGGAGAGTTCGTGCAAGCAGATCGCGTCGCCGCTGCTCAGCAAGAACACCATGATGAACGACATGCCGGAGCACAGCCGGCTGTATCTCGACATCCTGGCGATGGCCTTCGCCTGCAACATCACCCGCGTGGCCTCCATGATGTGGGGCGGCGGCGAGAACAACGAAGCCATCAAGTTCGGCGACATCGACATCTCGGCCTGGCACTCCATCTCACACGGCGATCCGGACGGCGCTCCAGGACAGCAAATCACCCGGCTCCAGGCCTATTTCGCGGGAGAGTTCCGCTATTTCGTCGAAAAGCTGAAGAGCATTTCCGACGGCGAGTTCTCGCTGCTCGACAACACCGCAGCGGTCCTTTGCACCCAGAACGGCAGCAGCCAGCTGGGCTCGTCCCAGAACTTCGCCGAGACCGACCACCCGCCCCAGCACGCACCTTTCGTGGTTGCCGGCAGCTGTGGAGGTGCCTGGAAGACCGGGCGCCTGCTCGACGCCGGCGGGCGCAATCACAACGACGTTTATGTCAGCATTGCCCGGGCGCTCGGCATGAACGTGACGTCTGTCGGCCGCGCTTCCTGGTGTCGAGGTCCGCTCATCGCCTAGCTGGCGGTCGATCACGGCGCGGCGACGGCGGCGCCGTGCTGCGACGCCCGGGGGCGCTCCGGCTCACCGCGCAGCTCGCGCTCAGGTAGCTGGTGCGGCTCGAAGGCGCGGTGGCCTGCGCGGAGCGGGAGTTCATGCCGCCGCAGCTCCGCGCCTCCATCGACGCGGTGATGGCGTGGGGAGACGCTCGCGGTCCCACCCTGTCGGCTTGCTGCGTTACGCTTCTTCGCGCTGCGCTCCGGCTTCTTTTACCTGCGCGCCCGGCTTCTTTTACCTACGTGCCGAACAATACGGTGGCGGCCGGTAGGGTGATGCGTCAATTTTGAGCTGTTGCTTCACAACTGAACCGGCGCGCTTCAATCCATTGCTGATCGGGAGTCCATGAGCTAGGGTCGAGTCCCAGTCGCGCCACTTCGCGCGCGCGGAGTTGGAGTTCCCGATGACAAGCGCCCGTTGCTCCTCCCTGGTCCTTGCCCTGTTCTCACTCTCGGGTGTTGCTTGTTCGTCGAGCAGCACCCCTCCGTCGGAAGAACCGGGGGTCTCAGGCGCGGGCGGCCAAGCGCAGGCGGGCGCCGGTGGTAACGCCGCGAGCGCGGGCAGCACCACGGGCGGTGGCCAGCCCGGCTCCGCGGGCGCGGGCGGAGCGGCCGCAGGCGGCGGCGCCGCCGCGTCGGGTGGCTCCGATTCCGGCGGCGCGGGCGGCAGCGGCGGCAGCGACGGCAGCGGCGGCAGCGGCGGCGGCTCGACTGGGACGGACGCGGTCAAGAGCGCTGGCTGCGGCAAAGCGAAGACTCTGCAAAACGGCACGATCGACATCTCGTTCGGCGGCGCCTCTCGCAAGTACATCCTTCGCGTGCCGAGCGATTACGACAAGGACACGCCGTATCGGCTCGTGTTCGCCTTCGCGGAGTCCGGCTCCTCCGCCATGTCGGTGGCGAACCGGAACTACTTCACGATGGCGGCGCTCGACACTGGAGCTACCACCATCTTCGTCGCGCCGGACGCCGCGAACGGCGCCGGTTCCTGGAGCAAGTCGGACGTGGAGCTGACGGACGCGATCCTGGAGGAGATCGAGGGAGATCTCTGCATCGACAAAACCCGGATCTTCGCCACCGGCTTCAGCTTCGGGGGAGCGATGTCGTTGGCTCTCGCCTGCACCCGCGCGGACGTGTTCCGAGGCGTCGCCTTCTTTTCGGGGGCAGATCTCACGGGCTCCTGCACGGCGACGTTGACCAAGCCGATCGCCTACTACGCGTCGCAAGCCAGCGGTGACAGCAGCGGCCCCCCCATGCCGACCAGCGGTCGCGTCAAGCAAGCCCAGTTCGCGAAGGTCAACGGCTGCATGGAGGAGCCGTCGGCGACCACCTTCCCGGCAGCTGGCCAGCCCCACACGTGTACCGAGTACAAGGGCTGCTCCGCAGGCCACCCCACCAAGTACTGCGTGTTCGACGGCCCGCACGGCTGGGAGCCGAAGGACCCCGGGCAATCGACGAGCTGGAACGCCCCCGAGGCGTGGAAATTCATCACGCAATTCTGATTTCGAGTCGACGACTGCGTCGGGCGCAACGACGACGGGGAGGCAGCCTCACTCGACGGGGAGCGCGACATCACGGCAGCGGCAAGCCGAACATCACCTCGCAGACGGCGACGTGCGCGCCGCAATTGCCAGCGGCTCCGTGGTCACCGTCCTTGAGCGCGAGCCGGTGCGACCCGCCGTACGGCGGCGCCGCGCCCGGGACGTCCACCTCGACGAGCTCGCCGGGCAGGCCGATGAGGTCGAATGCTTCGAGGTGATCCGGGTGCTGCTCATCGCGCTCGCCGGTCAATCCGAACATGCGATCCACGGGCGTCGCCGACGGCTCCGAGAGCCAGGTGGCGCTCACCGGGTTCGTGTCGCGCGGCCCGGCCAGCGACACCACCCGGTCGAGCCGGACGACCTTGCCGATGCGGGCGGCCGAGCTCGCGCCGTGCGAGTGGCCGCTGAAGATGATGACCGACCAGCGCGGGCTCCCGTCGTCTTCGAGGAAGTAGCCCCAGTCGCCTCGCGGGTGGACCTCTTTCAGGTGCGCGAGCGCCTTCGCCAGCCGCGCTTCGATGCTGTCGGCCCTTGTCACCTCGATGAGCGCGGTGTGGTCCTGACCGTCGAACGCCTCAAGCCGCGCGTCGCCGAACGTGTCCGGATCATTTTGAACGATGTTGTAGTCGTTCTTGTAGGCCACCGCGAACGCGTGAAAGCCGCGCGCGGCGACGAAGCGGGTGAGGTCGAGCGGGCCAGGAGGCTGGCTGCTCCCCGACAGCGTGACGACGAGCTTGCCCGCGAACCGCGCGACCCGAGTGTCGAGCAGGGCCACCTGCTCCAGGTCGCGGTCGGAGACCTCTGGATCAAGCTCGCTGGGCTTGAACCGGATCTCGCTGAGCTCGGGCGAGCTCGTGTCCACATGCAGCTCGCGCGGCGCGCCGCCCGCGCCGTTCGCGCCGCCCGCGCCGCCCGTGCCGCCCGTGCCGCCCACGCCGTTCGCGCCGCCCGCGCCGTTCGCGCCGCCCGCAGAGCCACCGACTCCGGAGGTCACGGCGGCGCCGCCGGTCCCGGTAGTCGCGGTGCCCGTGGCTGCTCCGCCGCCAGCGCCCGGGGGGCCGCCGTCGCTCGACGAGCCGCCGCACGCCACGCACCCGAGCGCCCACCAGGCACAACCGATCCACGCCGTGATCCGCATGCTCGAAACAATACCAGATCACCTCCGGCGCCCCGCGGTGGACGAGCCGGATCTCCCGACTTTCTCGGTCACGCAGCGCGGCGCGGGCGCCCTGGCTGGCGACGGCGGTCTCGCAGGGCGCCGCCGTCGCGTTCGCCGAGCTGGTGAGATACGCGTTCTCCCACGAGGATCCCCGGGCGCTTCACCGGCCTCGCCGTGGCGTGAGCGCCGATCCGTGGCGGCGGCTCCGTGACGGGGCCTCCCCGCGCCAGCGCCGCCACGCGCGCGTGAAGGAGGCCTGCTCGGCGAACCCCACACGGGCGGCGATCTCGCCGAGCGTCAGCACCCCTTCGTCCAGCAGCTGCTCCGCGCGATCGCGGCGTACCTCGTCCAGCATCTCCACGAACGAGGTGCGGCTCAGCGAGAGCTTGCGCTGCAGCGAGCGCACGCTGAGCCCCAGCGCCGAGGCCACCTCGCCGAGGGTCGGCGTGTCGGGCAGGCGCTGCAGCGCAAGGGCGCGCACGGCCACGAGCAGCGCGTCGCTGGTGCGCTGCTCGGCCCCCACCGTGGCCTCGAGGGTCGCCAGCAGCCGCGGGTCAGCGCTGCGCAGGGGCGTCGTCCAGTCGCCCGACGAGAAGCGCAGCGCGGTGCGCCGCGCGCCGAACCGCAAACGGGCCACGCCGAGCAGCTCGACCCACCGCGCGCGCGGCTCGGGGCTGGGTTCGGCCAGCTCGAGCCACGGCATCTCGAGCGACCGGCTCGCCAGCGCCCGCATCCGCGCCAACACGATGCCGAGCACCAGCAGGTCGCTCTCGAGCTGCCCTGGGAAGGGCGGCTGGTTGACGATGACCACGCGCCGCACGCCGCTCCGCAGCCGCTCGAGGAGCAACTGGACGCCGGGCGCGACGAGCGGGAAGACCCGCTGGGCCACCGTGAGCGCCGCCCCCACCGTCGCCGAAGACGCCGCGAGGTAGTCCACCACGCCCATCGTGCCCAGCGGCATCGTCAGCCCCACCTCGAGCGGGAGGGTCCGCCGGCCCGTGCGCGCGATCGCCCGGGCCCACAACGTCGCGAGCGCCAGGTCGTCGTGGATGGGGCCGATCTTCAGCCGCGGAACATCGACCCCGAAGCGACCCAGCGCCTCGGAGATGGCCTGTGCGGTGGCGGCGACGACGGGCATTCCGCGAGGTTACCACGTGGCGCACGAGGACAAACGACTGGCGTGCGGGGACAAACGCCCGAACGCATAGTGGGCGCATGACTGCTGCACAGATACTGGCCAGGGCGTTTCACGAAGATCCTTTCATCTCCTGGGCGGAGCCCGACCCCGCCCGGCGACCGCAAACGATGACCACGGTGTACGGAGCGATGCTGGCGCACGCGGACCGGCACGGCGGGCGGCTGTTCGAGCCCGGGGTCGGCTCGGTGGACTGGAAGCCTCCCGCGCACGCGGGCATGGGCCTCGGAGACGTCGTCCGCAGCGGCCTGTGGCAGGTGATGCTCGTCGCTCCGCCGGCGGTGTGGTGGCGGCTGTCGGCGCACGAAGACGCCGCGATGGCCCGCGTTCGCCCCTTTCTCGGGCAAGGCAGCGTCTACCTCGGCACGCTGGGCGTCGAGCCGTCGCTGGCCGGGCGCGGACACGGGGGCCGGCTGCTCCAGCGCACCCTCGCCGTGCTTTCGGAGCGGTGGACGACCTGCGTTCTGCGTACCGAGCAGCCGCGCAACGCCGCGTTCTACCGCAATCACGGCTTCACGCTGGTGGACGAGAGCGTGGTGCCGGTGAGCGGGCTCCCGGTGCTCGTCTTCTCACGCCCGCTCGAGAAGACGAGGTGACGCCTGCAGGAGCTGGCGTCTTCTGGCTCCAGCACCGGCGCCGAGCGGCAGCACCGGCGGCGCCACCTTGATCTCGCTCACCTCGCAGCGGCGTGAGAGCGGGGACGTCGGCGACCGGCAGCTGGTCCGGGTTCGCCACGAACGGGCAGGAGTCGCGGCCCCCTCCGACGTCTGCCCTCGCTTGGTGGAAGCCCTCGAGGCCGATCTCGTCGGCCCCTTCGTGCCCGACGGCCACCCCCCAGGGCGGCCAGGACTCGGCCCACCGCCGGGGCGACGTCCGGGTGGCGATCGGACGCGCGGGCGACTTCCCATGCGATCCCCGCGGCGGCCTGAGCGAGACCAGCCGGAGCTAGATCAGTCCTGCCGAGTCGTGTCGGGTAGCCCGTGCCGACTCTACTGCTGAGCTTGCTCGGCTTGAAGTCGCGGTGGACCATGCCGCGCCGGTGGATCTCGGCGAGGGTCGAGGGGTGGATCCTGTCGTCCAGAAGGTCGGCCTCGCGCAGGAAGTAGTCGCCTGTGGCGTCGCCCTGCCGGTCGAGGAGCTTCAGCACGACCGGTAAGCCGGATTGCAGGTCCTGGGCGCTGTACACGACGCTCGTGCCGCCGGAGGCGACCTTCGCCTCGATCGCGAAGCGATCTGCGATAATGTCCCCCGTCCTGGCGGGCGCTCCCTCGGCCGACACAGCGGGATCCTGCAGGGAGCGTCGGTGGGCGACGAGCGCGGAGCGCAGGAACCGCGCAGGGGAGGGGCATCGATCCATGGAGTCTACCGAAGGCCAGCGAGAGAACAGCGACCGCGCGCTCGTCGAGGAGCTGAAGCGCGAAAACGAGGCGCTCCGGCGTCGCGTGGCGGAGCTCGAGGTGCCGGCGCGCCGCTATCGATCGCTCTCCGACGCAGGGATCGTCAGCTTTCAAATCCTTGATCCGCAGAGTCGGACCGTCGAGGTGAGCCCCGGCTTCGAGCGGATCTGGCGGCTGCGCGTGGAGGATCTCACCGGATACCTGCTGCTGGAGGACGAGCAGATCGTGGCGAACGGCTTCATGGACCAGCTGGAGCGGGCGTTCCACACCGGCGAGCCCGTGCAGCTCCCGACGATACGTTACGATCCGGCCGCGACCGACAAGATCCAGTGCGGCACGTTTCGCTGGGTCGCCGCGGCGCTGCACCCGGTCACGGGCGCCGAGGGAGAGGTCTGCGAGGTCGTCATGCTCCACATGGATGTCGGCGAGCTGAAGCAGTCGGAGGAGGAGCTCCGCCGTCACAGCGATGAGCTCGCGGCCGCCGTCGCCGAGCGGACGGCGGAGCTCACGCAGAAGCTCCGGTTGATCGACGAGCAGCAGCACGCCATCGCCGAGCTCTCCACGCCGGTACTGCGGCTCTGGGAAGGTGTCCTGGCGCTGCCGTTGATCGGGCGCATCGACGGCGACCGCGCGGCGCGCATGCTGGACACGCTCCTCCGGGCGATCGCCGACACGAGCGCCGAGCAGGTCCTGCTCGACGTGACCGGCGTGCCGGACATGGATCAGGACGCGGCGTCGCACCTGAGCGCCGCGGCGCGCGCAGCGGCGCTCCTCGGGGCCCGGTGCGTGATCGTGGGGCTCTCCGCGAGGGCGGCGCGCACGCTCGTCGAGCTTGGCCTCGACTTCGAGGGCGTCGCGAGGTTCGCGAACCTGCAGGAGGGGCTGCGCGACGCCCTCGCGCGGCGGCGCAGGTCGGAGCCCGGCGTGGCACCGCGCCCGGCGCGCTGACGATCGCCGGTCGCGCAGCCCCCGCTGTCCTCACGGGCTGATCGTCCCTTCGAGGTCGACCGCACTGGCGAGCTCGATCCGGTCGCGGCTGGCCGCGGCCTGTTCCTCGCCGTGGCCTACTTGTCGCCGTGGCCTACTTGTCGCCGTGAATCGAGAGATGATAGCTGTTGCCGGCATCCACCTGCGCGACGGCGACCCTGTAGGTGTCGTTGTCCTCGGTCTCGTACGAGATCACGCCCCCGGTCTCCGTGACGGTCTGGGCGAAGGTCAGGACCCAGTCGCCCGAGAAGTTCTTGTAGTGCACCCGCAGCTCCACCGTGCCCGACGTGGAGTCCACGTGGGCGTGGAACCATTTGACGCCCTTGAGCTCCTCCCAATGGTAGTCGGTCCTGTCGGTCCAGCAAAAGTTGATATCGAGGCCGCTGACGTCGCACCAATCGTCCACGAAGTCGCTCGCCGTCAGGGCCTGCGCGGCGCTCCCGAGCGCCTCTCCGGCGCCCGCCTGCGGAGTCGGCGCCGACGCCTCGATCACGTCGGGCTCCGTCGCGGCGCGGCGCGGGCCGCGGGCGAGCCGTCCCGCGTCCATGCGCTGCTGCGCCGCGATCAGCGCCGGCGGCGCGGCCTCTCGCGAGAGCGCCTCGTAGAGCGCGACGGGTGGCAGCCGCTCCAGGGACTCGGGTATGTCGCCCCTGGTGAACCCCAGCACGCGCCCCTCCTCCGGCTCGTAGAAGTGGACCTCGGCGCCGTTCGCGAGGTGCAGGCTCGCGATCGGGGCGAGCCCCTCCTCGACCGCCTCGGCCCCCGATTCCTGCCCCACGGCGCAGCCGCCAACGAGGCAGAGCCCCAGGGCGAGGGCCGCGGCGCGACGGGCGGTGTGAGCCATCGAGAGGTCGCGAAGCATCGAATCGATGATCATTGTCATTCTCCTCGGTCGTTCATGGGTCATGTGCGGACGTCTGCCCGCGTGTCCGGCCAGCGCGCGGCACGACCCCGCTGTGCGACGCTCGCGGCGCGTCCGCGGGCCTATCCGCGAGTCCGTGGGCTCGACAGCGCGTCGTGCGAGGCGTTCGCCTTCGCCTCGAGCGCATGAGCAAGGTCGGGGCCAGAGGCGATGTCGTCCTGCGAGCGGTCGCCGGCTTCACCCGGGATTCACGAAGGGCGCACTTTCTCCCGTCCCGCGCTCCGGATGGTGCTTTCCCCGGAACGCGCGCGCCTGTCACGCGACACCTGGATCCCTGCCACACCGACCGGGTGTGGCAGGTGTCAGGTGTGGCGGGGGGTGACACCTCGCAGCCGTGGCTGCGGCGGGCGCGCGCTCGAGCGGGATGGCATGGGCGACGTGGTCGTCCTGGCGGGACTGTCCCGCGGGGGCGAACCGGTGCGAGCCGGTGCTCTGTCGGGGATTTCAGGGAGACGTGACGACGGATCGCAGCCCGTCGATGGGGGTGGGCCCAACCGGCGAGCCTCGATCCTGGGAAGCTCGCGTCGGCCGACGCGTCGCCTCGGGCTGTCGTGGTTGCCTCGCTCGCCGGCACCCTGAACCGCGCCGTCGCCCTTGGGGATGAGGAGGCGGCGCGGATCGTTCACGAGGGGATCGGTCGGCTGCTCGGCCTGGTGCCAGCACCGGAGGGGAGAGAAAGGTCGCGCCGACGGTAGCAAGCCGCACTGACGAGGCGCCCGGAACCAACATATCCAACGAGTTCACTCGGCTGTGCAATCAGGTAGTGCTGTCATTTGAACATGAAGGCGGTAAGGCGGGAAGAAAATCTCAATGATCTTCCCGCCTTACCGCCTTCATGTGAACCCTCTCTGGGCAAATGACAGAACCACCTGCAATCATGTCTATACCACGCTGGTGAACTCCCATATCACGGACGCTCTCCGCTCCGCGAGGAGCACCGCACGTGTCGTGCAGCGAGGACAGAGCGAAGCTTGCTTGTCAGAGCGATGCCTGCTTGTCAGAGCGATGCCTGCTTGTGACGCCCTCTCACCAAGGCACGACGGCTCGCGCGCCCTCGGTGGTGCCGCGAGCCACCACCAGACATGGAGGCGCGTCCCTCCAGCCCGCGTCCCTCGCGCCGCGCCCCTTCCAGGATCTCGGCTGAACCAGCCTCCCCGCTCGACCCGCTCCCCTCGTGGGCCCTGGTACGCCTCATGCCAGTGTCCGCCTGGTCTCCGCACGAAGGAAGCCGCCCGCGAGACTTGCTGCAACGATCAAGGAGAGACGATGATGCCCACGAACACGACCCACAAGACCCGCTCCCTCGTCCTATCGCTCACCATGGCCGCCGGCCTGGCCGTTACAGCGTTCACGTCCCCTGCGGCGGCCGGGCCGCTGCCGACGCTCTCCGGATGGGGCGTGCGCGGCGATGCCAGCTTCATGGGGTCGGTGAGCCAGCAGGCCGACGGCTCGCTCAGGGGGCATTTCACGATCATCATCCACAATCCCGGCGAAGCCCCCGTCACCTGCCGCTACCTGCGCTTCCGTCCTCATACCGTGAGCGGCGGGAGCTGGAGCTTCGATGGCCATGGCACGTGCTGGAGCTCGGGCGGCACGTTCGCTGCGGCGAACCGCTTCGCCTTCTCTGACCTGGGCAGCCCAGGCGCGGGCGTCGACGCCGTCGACGTGAACTACTACGGCGCGGTCGGCGTCTCGATCCCCGGCGGCTTTTTCGATGACGGCGACATCGTCTACACGCCTTGAGGCCAGCCGCGATCCAGCGGGGCGGCATGTCCGCCCCGCGAAACTGTCATGCCGATCAGAGGGAGATGGAGCATCCGGACGCCGCCGAAGCGCACGTGTACACGCCCGAACCTTGATGGTCCACGCACGCGCCATTCGCGCATTCGTCGCCCGCGGTGCACGTCGCGCCGTTCGGCCTCTTCGGCGCACAGACGGGTGGGTCGCTTGAGGTGTCGCAGTTGCCCTCTTTGCACTGACTGTCATTGGCGCACGGCTGCCCGTTGGCCTCGGGGTCGCTGCAGATGGTCTCGCCACCCGAGTCGTTGCAGTAGCCGCTCAGGCACGCGCGGTCGCTCTCACATGCCTGGCCGTTGGGCTTCGCCGCGACGCAAAAAGAGCCACGTTTGCTCGGGCACACAAGGCCATCGCCACATTCGTGCGTGCATGGATCGCCGGACCCCGGCTTCACCACGCACGTACCGAGGTGCGCAAAGATCGCGACCTCGCAGTAGGTGTCCGCGTCTGCGCATTCCGCGGACACCGCGCAGTCGCCCCCCGTCGCGACCTTCGCGACGAACGCGCCGTCGCATGCGAGCCACGCTCCGGAGGCTCCCATTGCCTCGAAGTCGGGGCACGACAGCGCTTGCATGTGATCGATGCAAGCGTGCGCCGGCCCCTCGCGGAACTCGAGCCGCCCTGCCGCGACAGCTTCCGCCTGGAGCTCGGGGTGCGCGCCCATCGAGGATCGGAGCTGGTCCACGCACGAGTCTGCAGGAACCGTCACGCCGCAGCATGCGGTGAGGTTCGCACAGAGCGCGCCAAGGAGAGCGTCATGGAAGTCGTGGACGGAGAAGTCGTGGACGGGTGAATCGGTGCAGCCGATCACTGCCACGAGCGGGAGGAGCATGATGCCTGCGATCCCATGGCGGACGCGCCTAGTCGGGTCGCCATCGCGGATCTGCCGTCGAAACTCCTTGGCGTTGCGAGTGAGCTCGGCGAGGTTCCTGTAGGGGTCGTCACGTCGGGCGTTACAGGTGTCGTTGTCATAGGGGTAGAGCACAGTCCACTTCGACGCGTTGCGGGGCAAAAAGTTTGATTTCACAGACAGGCAACGCGAAGCGTTGGGCCGGCAGAGTGCGGGGACGCAGGCACGAGCCCGACACAGGCGGCAGCGCATCGAAGGGCCCGGCCACGGCGCGGCGAGCGAAGGAGACTCGTTCGGCGCTCTGCCGCCAGGCCAGGCGCCGACCCCGATCGGTGACGCCGCGGGCCCTTCACCGCGGGCGATGCGGCGGCGGAGGGCGCCCCGTTGGGCCACACCGGAGCCGCCTTCGGCGGCGAGACAGGCGGAATCTATCAAAATCGCTAATGTTTCCGGCGACCGCTCGTCATCGACCGTTTTTTCTGGCGGGACTGTTCCGCGGGGACGAACCGTAGCGAGCCGTCGGATCCCTGGGGATCTGGGGTGGGCGTGACGACGGATCGCAGCCCCTCGGAAGGCGTGGGCCCAAGCCGGGCCCAATCGTCGAGCCCCGGGCCTGGGGAGCTCGCCGTGACCGATCCGTCGCGTGGGGCGGCCGTGGTCGCCTCGCTCGCCAGCACCCTGAGCCGCGCCGTCGCCCTCGGGGATGAGGTGGCGGCCCGGGTCGTTCACGAGACGATCGGTCGCCTGCTCGTGAGGAACTCGAATCGTTCCTCGCGCACGCTCGCGAAACCTACGAGCGGCCGCCTCCTCGGTACGTAGAGCAGGCGTTTCGCGGTTACCTGCGCTGCGGAGTCCTCGCATGGATTTCTACGGTTCCATTGCGATGAGTGCGGTCAGGACCTCCTGGCTCGACCCCGAGCTCTACTTGCAAGAGATCCTGACCGTGGCTCCCAGCTACCCGCTCCGTCGCCGCCTCGACCTGAGTCCCAAGGGCGCTGACAGCTCCAGCACCCTCGTCGTCGTGCTGGGGACTTCAACGCCCGCCTCCGTGCTCCGTCGCTTCGCCATCGCAAGGCGACTTTACGCACTCGGCTGTCTCCGACAAGGATGCTTCGGAACGCGCTCCGCGGAGCGGCTACGCCGAAGCGTGCGACGCGCTCGCATCAAAGGCGTCAGCCTGCCAGTGATCGGTTGCAACCGGCTTGACTGCTGGCCTTCTCCGAGACGCTGCCCCTGACCGGGCCGTGCCCCCCTGCCTTGGACCGTTGACAAGGGGCAAGCAGTGAACTACAAATGTAGTTCTTCAGAGGGCGTTCCAAGAACCTCTCCTGACGTGGAGATGCGTGAGGGCTTTGTCAGGAAGTGTGCGATGAAGAGGCGTTCGGCGGCGGCAGTTGCCGCAATCGCCACGCAGCCCTGAGCCCGTCCCGGACGGTTTGACTTAAAAGAGGAGTGCCATGGAAAAGAGCGTGCTTGATTGCAAGTTTCCCTCGACGTTGTTCGGCGGTGCGGCGTTGTTGCTTTCTCTGGTGAGCGCTTGTGCGACGCAACCGTCGCCGGCGCCAGTGTCCCCTGACTCGAAGCTCCCGCTGAACGGGCCGGAGGCGACGCCGGCCGCTCGAACGCAGGAAACCGAGGGCAGCGCGGCTCCAGTGCCGGCGGCCAGCGCCAACCAACTTGCCTCGCCTGCAGCGGAAACGCACCCGAATGCGCAAGCTCCGGCGACACCCGCGCCAAGCTCCGCAGTGAGCACGGAGCGCGCCCAGGAACCGAAAACTGCCCAGGGAATCTCGCGCACGCTGCTCGATCAGTCGGACTTGCAGGATTTTCCCGGGTGGGAGACGCGGATGTACCTCATCGAGTATGCGCCCGGCGTCGCGGCGCCGCCGCACCACCACCCGGCGGCAGGCGTCGGGTACGTAGTGAGCGGCAGCTTCGAATCCACCTTCGAGGGCGGCAAGACCATCGAGGTCCGCGACGGGCAGAGCTTTCGGGACTTGCCGAACGTGTCCCACGTGATGTTCAAGAACACGAGCGCTACGAAGCCGCTCAAGTTCGTCATATCTTACGTGGTTCGCAAGGGCGTTCCAGTACTGGTCGTCCCGTGACCACGCTTCGCGTCGTCGAAACAACGGTCGGCTAGTCCCCCAGAGCAGCGATTTCCGCGAATCGTTGCTCTGGAGCTCACCAGGCCACCCAGCGTGGTGTAGACAATACCATCCCGGTGAACGAAAGGGCGAATTGCCCCGGGAGCTGCACGCCCGTGATGTTCCCGTCGGTCCCGGCCGTCCCCCGGCCGACCACGGTGACGCGATTCGCGTCGACGAGCGCGAGCGAGAAATGCTCAGCCGCCGATAGCGTCCCGTTGCCGACGAGCAACACGATGGGCCCCCGTACGCGGGCGAATCCAGCGGGCCGAACGTATCGACGAACGGACACCCAGAAGCCGCGTGTCCGCATCCTCTACCAACGCGCCCACGACCCACGAACTCTCGCGCGCTGCTGACGGGGGGTGGGAGCTGCTGAAGAAATCCACGCGGCGTCCGTCGACATCAAGAGCTGTCCGTAACGAAGCGAGCGGTTGGAAGCGAACCTCGTCCAAACGCAGCGGAATTTTCGAACACCTCGCATCATCCTTCTTTCTTTTTACTTGATCGGTCAGTCGCAGCAGCTCCACAGTTGCAGGCATGCGTATCGCTTCCTTCAGCGTGCTCGCGTTCACATTCGCCTGCTCCAGCTCGCCAGACGAGCCCGGCGGCTCGGGAGGCGCAGGGGGCGCCGCCGCGGGCGCCCCGGGCACGAGCGGCACTGGCGGCGTCACCCAACCCAACGGAGGCGCGACGAGCCCCGGCGGCGATGCGACGAATGGCGGCGCAACGACAGGAGGAGCCGCGATGGGCGGAGCGTCGACGGGCGGCGAGCCAGCCGGCGGCTCCTCGGAGAGCGCGGGCACAGCGGGCGGCGGAGCGTCGGCAGGAGCTGGCGGAGCGAATGACGGAGCCGGCGGGGCGGGTGGCGGAGCCGGCGGAGCGAGCGGCGGAACCGGCGGCGACGGTGCCTGCGTCAAGAACCTCGCCTGCAAGCTGGACCCACCGCCGAGCACCGGCGACCTCGCGCAAGACTGCGTCGATCGCATCAACCAGTTCCTCACGCAGTGCGCTTGCCTGCCTGCGCTCAAGCGCCGCGAAGACGGCGAAGCCTGCGCCAACGAGATGGCGAAATACGACGCCGATCACAACGAGGCTCACGCCGGCATCCGAGCAAGAATCTGTGAGCCCGGCGGCTCGCAAAACTCCTGCCCTGGCTACTCCTCCGACAAGCAAGTCATCGGCCTGTGCATGCAACAGATGTGGGACGAAGGCCCGCCGCCCACCGCAGACTGCACCGGCGACTGCTACGAAATGTACGGCCACTTCATCAACATGACCGACGACTCCGTCACCCAGGTCGCCTGCGGCTTCTACACGACGAGCAGCGGCAAAGTCTGGGCCGTCCAGAACTTCACGCGCTGAGAGCGCGGGTGGGCCCCGCGCTCGAGATCGAGGGCGGCGTCCTGCCCCGCGACGGGTCGGTGCCGATCGGCGCCTTCTCCAGGGGCCTGTACTTGCATGACCGTCACCTGCTCGGTGATCGCGATCATCGGCGTGGACAGCTCCGCTAGCCGGCTCTGCTGCAGCCGGATGATCTCCTCCTGCAACGCTGCGCGGCGCTGCGTTCTCGCGCGCCGACATATCGAGCGCGAGCCGGGTGCTCGGCGAGCGCCTCCGCCGCGGCAGCGAGCGTCGCGGCCCGCCGCCCCCCGGCCCGCCGCTCCGCCATGGGCGATAGCCCGGCGGGTTGTCGAAATTCGCGGCGAAAACGCGCCCTCACCGCGTGGCGTGCGGCGTGCCTTGTCGGCGCCGTGTGGCCAGCGCGGCTCGTACCACGGGCGTCGTCTACGAGCGCCGTCGTCCGGAGAAGACGACGCTCTACGAGATCGTGCGCGACAACGTGGAGACGCTGTACGGGGCCATCGACGACGGCGCCATCGCCGTCCGGATACCCAAGCACGCGAAGAAGGAGCTCGAAGCCTACCTCGACTGCGGGCTGCTCTGCCGCGGGTTCGTGCGGCCCCGGTGCGAGCGCTGCGAAGAGAGTCGGCTGGTGGCCTTCAGCACCAGCGCGAGCGGGACGAAGCGGTTCGCGAGCGACAGCGCCCCGGCGGCGACCTCCACGCCCTTGATGAGCGGCACCATGTACCCCATCGCCGTCAGGGCATCCAGGAACGCCGCCGCGCGCTCCGGCACCGTGGGGGGCGGGATGAAGCCCAGAAAGCCGTTGAGCCCGAAGACGAAGAGCATGAGACCGAACAGCACGCGCGCCACCGGAGGCCTGCCGACCCGTCCAGACTGACAGGCCCCGCGGGCGCAGAGCAGTCCGCGCCCCGGCAACACACCGCTTCCCGCACGGAACCACGAGCGGCGGTCCAGCATCCTCGATTCACGGGAAGACACCTGTGCACCGGGAGGACGGTGTGCGGAGCCTGCCCCGCGCAGCGGCCGCCGCGACGGGCGGGCGCTCAGGCATGTCCAAGGTGCTGACCGGGTATCTCGACCGCCTCGTGCGGTGAACGGCGTCGAGCAGAGGCAACGACGAAGAGGTCGCGGCGCTGCGCGGAGGTCCCGCGGCCGCACGGCTCACGGAAGGACGTTGAGGTGGTCGAACCGCGCGACCCCGGGCGGCTCCGTGGGGGCGGCGTCGATCGTGCCGGCGCCGATCACGATGCGGAGCGAGGAGACAGAGGTCGTGCTGTCTTCGGCGTGCTGCACCGTCCACTCGTAGCCGTCCTGGAAAGTTTCCCAGGTGAGCCGGCCATCCGACTCGCCGAACGCGACGAACAGCGGTGCCGTAGGATCGTAGTCGACCGACGTGAGGATGGGGGGTGACAGCCCCGTGCCGAGCTTGATATCGAGCTGCGTCCCGGCGAACCCCATCTCGATGTACTGAGCGTCCTCGGTGACCGCCGAGACGTGCGCGTACGCCCGACAAGGGCGGCATCATGACGTCGGGGCATATGGCAGTCGACGTCCCGGGGAGCCCAGGCGAGGCCGACGCGCGCGCGCCCGCAAGCCAGCGCCGACGTCGGTGGTCACGGACCATCAGCGCCCGGGCGCGGCGGCTTGCGTCTGGACCTCACGGACACGACGCTGGCAGCGCTCGAGGTCGGCGCGGGCCTGCTCCTCCGGAAAGCCGAGCAGGCGCTTTCGGATGTCGAGGGGCATGCAGTAGGTGGTGGCAGTCCACAGCTTCGGGTCGTCGGCGCCCGAGAGCGGCTCGAGGTCGCTCCACACGATCACCGCCTTGTCGTCCGAGGCCGTGACGATGCGCCTTCCATCGGGGCTCCACACCGCCGTGTTGACGGCATCGTCGTGCCCAAGGAGCACGAGGGGCTGGCCCGTGCCGTCGGCCTTCCACACGCGCACCGTCTTGTCCTGCGACGCGGAAACGATGCGCTGGCCGTCTGGGCTAAACGCCGCCCCATAGACGCTACCGTCGTGTCCAAGGAGCACGAGGGGCTGGCCCGAGCCGTCGGCCTTCCACACGCGCACCGTCCTGTCCTCGGACGCGGAGACGATGCGCTGGCCATCGGGGCTCCACGCCGCCCCATAGACGACACCGTCGTGACCACGGAGCACGAGGGGCTGGCCCGAGCCATCGGCGTTCCACACGCGCACCGTCTTGTCTTTCGACGCGGAGACGACGCGCCCGCCATCGGGGCTCCACGCCGCCCCATAGACGACAGCGTCGTGACCACGGAGCACGAGGGGCTGGCCCGAGCCATCGGCGTTCCACACGCGCACCGTCCTGTCTTCGGACGCGGAGACGATGCGCTGGCCGTCAGGGCTCCACGCCGCTGTATTGACGCCACCGTCATGGCCACGGAGCACAAGGGGCTGGCCCGAGCCGTCGGCCTTCCACACGCGCACCGTCCCGTCCCACGACGCGGAGGCGATGCGCCGGCCGTCGGGGCTGAACGCCGCCCCATAAACGATATGGTCGCAACCACGGAGCACGAGGGGCTGGCCCAAGCCGTCCGCCTTCCACACGCGCACCGTCCTGTCAGAAGCGGCGGAGACGATGCGCTGGCCATCGAGGCTGAACGCCGCCGCGTTGACGCAGTCGCTGTGACCACGGAGCACGAGGGGCCGGACCGAGCCGTCGGCGTTCCACACGCGCACCGTCCTGTCTTCGGACGCGGAGACGATACGCTGGCCGTCGGGGCTCCACGCCGCCGTAGGGACGCGGTCTGCGTGACCACGGAACACGAGGGGCTGGCCCGAGCCGTCGGCGTTCCACACGCGCGCCGTCTTGTCAAAAGACGCGGAGACGATGCGCTGGCCGTCGGGGCTAAACGCCGCCCCGTAGACGCTACCGTCGTGACCACGGAGCACGAGGGGCTGGCCCGAGCCGTCGGCGTTCCACACGCGCATCGTCCTGTCTTCGGACCCGGAGACGATGCGTCGGCCGTCGGGGCTCCACGCTGCCGTAAAGACGAAATCGTCGTGACCACGGAGCACGAGGGGCTGGCCCGAACCGTCGGCGTTCCACACGCGCACTGTCTTGTCCATCGACGCCGAGACGATGCGCTGACCGTCGGGGCTGAATGCCGCCGCATAGACGCGGTCGTCGTGACCACGGAGCACGAGGGGCAGTCCCGAGCCGTCACTGTTCCACACGCGCACCGTCTTGTCCCACGACGCAGAGGCGATGCGCTGGCCGTCAGGGCTAAACGCTGCTGCATAGACGACAGCGTCGTGACCACGGAGCACGAGGGGCAGTCCCGAGCCGTCAGCGTTCCACACGCGCACTGTCTTATCTGCCGACGCGGAGACGATGTGCTGGCCGTCGGGGCTGAACGCCGCCGCATAGACGTGGTCCTCATGACCACGGAGCACGAGGGGCAGTCCCGAGCCGTCACTGTTCCACACGCGCACCGTCTTGTCCCACGAAGCGGAGACGATGCGCTGGCCGTCAGGGCTGAATGCGGCAGACCAGGCAAAATCCTCGTGGAGGAGCACCATCGTGGCGACGCCTGCACCCCGTGCCCACCGCGCAAGCTCGCCCCATCCCGGCGGCGCCGGGCCCGGCTCGATCTCGCGGAGTAGCGCGAGCATCGTGGTGGGGTCTCCCTGGCACTCGCGGGCCGCGGCCATCCGCGTGGCATTCCGGGCGCTCGCGGCGCTGCGCTCTGCCTCGGCCCTCTCCGCCTCGGCCCTCTCCGCCGCCCGCTTCGATTGGACCGCCAGAGCGGAGACCAGGAGCACGACCAGGCTCAGGGCACCGAACAGCACCGCGACGACCTGCCTCCTCCTCCGTCGTTCCCGCTCCCCCAGCGCCACCACCGCCGCGAGGTAGCGCGCCTCCCGCGCGCCCTGCTGCGCGCCCGCCGCCGGGCCCTGCCGCTTCTGCCAGCGCCGGGCTTCCTCCGCCGCCTCGCCTCGCCAGAGCAGGCCGTCGGCGCAGCCGCTCGCCTCCCATTGCTTGGCCGCGGGGCGCACCCGCGCGAGAAACTCCGCCTCTTCGTGGTTCTCGTCCAGCCACCGCCCGAGCTTGGGCCAGCACGCGATCAGCGATTCGTGCACCAGCTCCACGGTCGCGAAGGCGCGCTCTTCGCCAGTCTCGATCGAGAGCAGCCGCGCTTCGGAGAGGCGGAAGACGACCCGCTCCACCGCGTCTCCCACGTCGCCGAGCTCTCGCAGGTCGGGCAAGCTCACCACGGCGCGCGTCCGCTCGGGTGAGACCAGCCGGAGGAAGATCGCCCGGCAACGCCTCTGATCGATCCACGAGAAGCCTGCGAACACGGCGTCGGCATGGGTGGAGAGCGCGCCCGCGACACCCCCGAGCTTCTCGTAGCTCTCTTGCGTCAGGAGCCGGCGCCCACGATCGCGCGCCTCCCACAGCTTGGTCGCGGTGAACTGCAAGAGCGGCAGGGGGCTCGCCGCGCTCTCCAGGGCGCGGAGCATCGCTAGCGTCATCTCGGCGGTCTCGAAGCGATAGCCGAGAGCCTCGACCGGCCGCATCAGCGCCGCCACGAGGCCGTTCGGGTCGAGGGGCGGCAGGAACCAGAGCCCGCGGGTCACCTCGGTCATGAGCCGGCGATCTTCGGCCAGCCGGTCGAGGAAGTCCGAGCGCATGCAGAGCACGACGCGGAGCGGGGACAACGCGTCGTCGGCGACGCCCTCCAGGCACGCGACGAACGCGGCCCGCTCCGCCGGATCGATGCCCTGCGTGTAAAGCTCCTCGAGCTGATCGACGAAGACGAGAATCTTGTGCTCGGCGCTCTGGCTGCGGCAACGCGCGCGCAGCCGGGCGCCCAGGAGGCCGGGCTGGGCGCGCAGGGCCGCGATGAGCGCATCGGGGTCGCTCGCCGAGGAGAGGGCGTGCGAGCTCGACGCGTCGGGTGGAGCTCCCGTCGTCACCGGCGTGGCCGCGATCTGCGCGAGCAGGTCGGCGAGCGCGTGGAGCGGCCTTCGCCCCGGCCTGCGCGTGAACGCCTCCCAGGGCTCGCCCGAGCGCTTCAGCGCGGGGATCACGCCCGCGCGCACGAACGACGATTTTCCCGCGCCGGACGGCCCGGCAACCATCACGAGCGGCTGGCTGCGAAGACGCCCGAGGAGCGCGGCGACGTCGTGATCGCGCCCAAAGAAGCGCCCGGCGTCCACCTCCTGGAACGCGCCCAGCCCGGCAAAGGGGCTCGCGTCCTCGCGGAGCGCCGGCGCCTTCGCGCCCGGCAGCAAGGGCTCGAGCGCCGCGATGAGCTCCTCGGTTCCGCCGAAGCGCTCGTCCGGGCGCTTCTTCAGGCAGCGATCGATCACGTCGCCCAGCGCGCCCAGGTCGGGACGCGTGTCGCTTGCGCGCGGCATGGGCACGTCGAGACTCCGAACCTGCCCGAGTTGCCCCACCGCGAACGGCGCGAGCGGGTGCGTCCCGGTGCAGAGCTCGAAGAGCATGATCCCCACGGCCCACAGATCCGTCCTGGGATCGACCTTCTCCGCCCGCCATTGCTCCGGCGCCATGTACGGGACGGTGCCGACGAGCGCTCCTTCCTGCGTCAACGCCGGTAGCCAGCGCGAATTCGCGCCCTGGGCCGCGAGCCGCTCGATCTCGTCGGCTTCGAGCTGCTTGGCGATACCGAAGTCGAGCACCTTGATCGGCCCCGCCTCGGTCAAAAAGACATTCTCCGGCTTGAGGTCACGGTGCACGATCCCGAGCGCGTGGGCGCAGCCCAGCGCGCGCACCACCGGGAGCATCAGCTCGACCGCGAGGCTCAGCGGCAGCGGCCCTCCTCGCTCGACCAGGAAGGCGCGCAGCGTGCGGCCCTCCAGGTGCTCGAGCACCATGTAAGGAACGCGGTCGACCTCGTCCACCTCGTGGATCACCACGATGTTCTCGTGCTTGCAGCGCGCCGTGGACCGCGCCTCGGCGAGGAAGCGCTCGGCGCTCCGACCGTCGGACTCGAGGAGGACCTTGACGGCGACCAGTCGGCCCAGCTTGGTGTCGCGGGCCAGGTAGACCACGCCCATGCCACCCTGGCCCAGCTTGCGGATGATCTCGTAGTGCTTGAGGGTGGAGTCCACCTGCGGAGCCGCGACCGCCGGGTGCAGGGGTCGCGACCGCAGGGCTGCGGTGGCGATCCGCGCGCGACCGAGGGCGCCCGTCGCGTCGTCCTGATCGCTGGTCTGGAGGACCTCCCCCGGCGGCGATCCCTCGGCGACGCCACGCAAGGATTCTCCCGGAGGCACCGCCACGCTGCTGAACTCCAGCTCGGCCAGCCGAGCGACGATGACGCGGCAAACCGCACATCCGTCGATGTGGTGCGCGATCGCCTCGAAACCTGACGGATACGCGGCGTACTCTGCGAGCTGGTTGTCCGTGGGGCAGTCCGACGTCGGCTCGATGGTGCCCGACTCTTACCACACGGAGCGGGACTGTCAGGCGACACGCCTTCTTGACGGCCCGCGCCGACATCAGCCATGCTCCGCAGGTGGATCGATCGAGCGGTCTCTCCTCTGCGTTCGCGGCGGGCCTCGGCGGGGGCGGGGTGATGCCCGAGGCCGATCCCGGCGCGACGATCGCGGCGCTCTTCGAGGCGGGGCAGGCGGCCTTCCCGGCCATCGTCGTCGAGGCGACCGCGCTGGCGCGCTACCTCGGCGAGCGTTGCTCGGCCGCGGGCGGCGCGCTGCCGCCTCCGTCGCTCGCGGCGGACGTCTACCTGGCGTGCGCCTGCGTCCTCGGGGTACCGGGTGCGCACGCCGCGTTCGAGCGGGAGTTCTCCGGGGTGATCGCGCGCGCGGCGGCCCGCGTCGAGCCGTCGCCCGCCTTCGCCGACGACCTCCGGCAGGTGGTCCTCGAGGGCCTCTTCAGCGCGCCGCCCTCGGCCACGCCGAAGATTGCCGGGTACGCGGGGCGCGCGCCGCTCCGGACTTTCCTGCGCGTGATCGCGGTACGCACCGCGATCAACCTGCGGCGGCGCAAGGCGGACATGGCGAGCACCCCGCTCGACGAGGAGCGGGAGATCGCCGCCTCCGTCGACGTGGAGGCCGCCTACCTCGAGGCGCGCTACAAGGCCGAGTTCGAAGAGGCCGTGCGCGTCGCGATGGGGCGCCTCTCGCCGAAGCAACGCGCGCTGCTTCGCCTCCACCTGCTCGACGGCCTGAGCATCGACGTCCTGGGCGCGCATTACCAGGTCGGGCGCGCCACGGCGGCGCGCTGGCTTGCGGCCGCGCGCGAGGCGCTGCGCGAGGGCACGCGCGCGGAGCTCGTCGCCAAGCTCGGCCTCACCGAGTCGCAGTACGCGAGCCTGGCCAGGTTGATCCGGGGCCGGCTCGACGTGAGCGTCGCCTCGCTCCTCCGCGAGTAGGCACACCTCGCCAGACTATTTTTGAGACTTCGTCCGCCTCACGGTGACTTCCCGGTAGGCACGCGGGTGTGAGCCCCCGGCCCTCCTGGCGGAGGAAGGGTCTGGCACCACCGCGAAACGCTGTGGACCGTTCGGCGACGTCGCACGTCGCACGTCGCACGTCGCCGATAGAGCGTGACGAGAAAAATGCACCCGGAAAGGATCAAGAAGGACGCGATCACCCGCACGCCGCGTCGTCCTCGCAGCCGACCGAGGGGCGCGCCGCCAATCCCTCCTCGCCCTCGCCTCGCCTCTTTCCTCGCCACCGCCGCCCTCCTCGCGTCGGCGCCCCTCGCGTGCGCGCCCCCCGGCGATCCGAGAGGGGCAGATGGCTCGGACGCCGCGAGCGCGGGCGCGGGCATGTGCGCTCCAGGCTATCGGTGGGAGCGGGGCGTGTGCGTCGATATCGACGAGTGCCTCACCGACAACGGGGGTTGTGGCGATCCCGCCCTGTTCGCGTGTCAGAACGTGGCGGGCGCGCCGCCTGCGTGCGAGTTCCTCCCCGCGCAGGACCACGCCGCGCTCACGCAAGGGGTCACGTCGATCGACATGGGGGATTCGCTCCCGTCCGCGCTGGTGGTCTATGGAGACACCGCCTTCCCCGTCGCGGTCGACGCCTCCCACCACGCCGTCATCGCCGCCGCGCGCGTGGGGGCGGGCAAGGCGCTGCAGTATGGCCACGATGCGTTCATCGGGGACATGCTCACGACCGATCCAGGCTCGGCGACGCTGCTCCTCAACGCGCTCGCGTGGATGGCTCCCGGCAAGACACCCACCGTCGGCGTCGCGCCAGGCCTCGACGAGCTCGCTGCGTTCCTCACACAGCGCGGCTTCACGGTGGAGACGAGGGGGCCCTCCGATCTCTCGGGGATCGACGTCTATTGCACGGACACGTCCAATGACTATAGCGACGCCGACGTTCAGAAGATCAGCGCCTTCATGGAGTCTGGCGGAGGCCTCGTGAGCGCCGGCCTCGCCTGGTGGTGGGGCTATTCGCACACGCGCCCCGCCGAGAACTATCCTGGCAACAAATACCTGCGCACGGCGGGGATCGGCGTCACCACGGTCGTCTCCGACAGCGGCGTGCAGCCGATTTCCGAGGTGGCGCTCCCGGACCTGCTCCACGCCCGCAAAGCGCTCTCACTCCTCGTCGAACACGCCTCCGGCGGGGCCCAGCTCCCCCAGGTCGAGCTGGACACCGCCGCCGACACCGTCGATTTCGCGATCGACTTTCTCCCCCTCTCATTCACCGCGTATTTCACCGAGGCGACCGTCCTGAAAGCCAGCGTCGGCCCGGTCGTCCCCACCGAGGAAAGCCCCCTCTCCCCGAAGGATCACCCCGTCGAGCGTGCCGTCGTCCACATCGATCACAAGTACGCCGACGAGTCCCCGCCCGACGACGTGAAGGAGCACCCCTCCGCCGCTGATTTCCCCGGCGCTGTGCCCGCTGGCGCGATGGCGATCTTGAAGACGATCACCGTCGACGGAGACTACGCCGGTCGCGACAGGCGCTTCGGGCCCGCGGCCCCGACAGAGCCGGTGTGGCGGAGCACGGGACTCTATGCACCCGCCGGCAAGAAGATCCACGTGAAGATCGACGCCGCCGCCGCCGGAAGAGGGCTCGAGGTGCTCCTGGGCGCGCACACCGACCAGGTGTGGGATCGCGACACCTGGTCTCGCTTCCCCGCGCTCTCGCGTTCTTATCCGCTCGACGCGCCCGAGATCGACGCAGCGAGCGCGTTCGGAGGGCTCGTGTACGTTCGGGTCCCCGCCGGGAGCGAGCTCGGGCCGATCACCGTGACGATCGAGGGTGCGGTGGGCGCACCGCTCTTCCAGAAAGGCAAGACGACCGCCGACGCGTGGAGGAACGTGGAGCGGAGCCAGCCTGGGCCGTGGGCCGAAATCGCGACCGACAGGCTCTCGATCACGGTCCCTTCGTCGGCGATCGCCGCGCTCGACGATCCCGCTGCGGTGCTCGATCTCTGGGATCGGATCCTCGACGCCGACGCCGATCTCGCGGCGATCCCCCACGACCGCCCGCGCGCGGAGCGCATCCTCGTCGATCGCGAGCTCAGCGCCGGATACATGCACTCGGGATACCCAATCATGGCGCACCTGGACGTGCAGGGCGATCTGGTGTCGTTGGCCTCGGTCAAGGCGGGCTTCTGGGGCCCTCTGCACGAGCTCGGCCACAACCACCAGTGGGATCCCTGGATGCTCCCGGGCTCGACCGAGGCGAGCGTCAACCTGTGGAGCGTCTACGCCTCCGAGAACGTGCTCAACATCCCTCGTGGCAGCACGGTGCCCGACCTCGATCCCGCGGAGCGGGCCAAGCGGGTCCAGGACTACCTGGCGGGAGGGGCCAATTTCGCGGATGACTGGGAAGTGTGGACGGCGCTCGAGACGTACCTCCAGCTTCAAGAGGGCTTTGGCTGGGCGCCCTTCAAGCAGGTCTTCGCGCAGTATTACGCGGACGCGCCCGACGCGGATCCGACGGACGATCAGGGCAAGATCGACCGCTGGGTGCTGCGCTTCTCGCTGGCAGTGAACAAGGATCTCGGCCCCTTCTTCACGGCGTGGGGGTTCCCTGTCTCGCCTTCGGTGCTCGCGCAGATCGGCGACCTGCCCGCCTGGCAGGACAACCCGATGCCCTGAATCAAATTTCCGTTCGCGGCGCTCGCTCCGGCGAGGACGCAACGAATCTACAAGCCGCAGTGCGCAGCGATGGCGCGGCTGTCGCGGAGACGCCACGCGTCCCGCTCTTCCATACTGAATGCCATACAAGGACAAAGGACAATGTTCACGCGACACATCTCTCTTGGACTCTTCGGACTGACCACCGCCCTCGGACTCGCCGGATGCGTCGCCGAGCCGCCGACCGACATGGAAGATGGGGATTTCCTCGATCAGAACCTGATACAGGGTACGAACACGAGCGGTCTCTTTCAGTCCCGCGACCTGGTGTACTGCTTCGAGGAGCCAACGCTCCGAGAAATGCCGGAGAGCGTGCGCTCGGTGGTGCGGACCGAGGCACAGCTCATCACCCGATGGAGGCGCCGTACAGTCGAGTTCACCTCGGCCATCAACCGCACCTGGAACTCGGTCGGGGTTCTCCATCTCACCGCTCGAGAGGGCTGCGTCGCCGGCGCGATCCCCATTCGCTACAACGAGGATACGCCGACCGGGGGCCACGCCGGCTTGGGCCGCGTCAACGGAACCGCGCTCGGCATCCATATGGACTCCGAGTTCCTCGGAGACACCTACCCGTTCGGCGACGACACCTATCACACCTTCGTCAGCGCCCACGAGATGGGGCACGTGCTCGGCTTCCGGCATGAGCAGGACCGAAGCGACAGCGCCTGCCACACCGCCCAGGACTTCACCGGCGTGGGCATCCTGCTCACCGGTTACGACGCCACGTCGATCATGAACTACTGTTACCTGCTGCAGCTGCCGGTCCTCTCGCAGCTCGACGTGGAGGGCTTCAAGAAGGCTTACGCCTTCCTCGGCGGCGGTGAGGGGACGTGCACGGACAGCAACGATAGCTGCAGCGCCTGGGCGGCGAGCGGGGAGTGCAGCAATAACCCGGGCTACATGCTCACGAATTGCTGCGCGAGCTGCAAGAGCGCCGGCAATCAGTGCACGGACAGCAACGATAGCTGCAGCGCCTGGGCGGCGAGCGGGAAGTGCAGCAATAACCCGGGCTACATGCTCACGAATTGCTGCGCGAGCTGCGAGAGCGCCGGCAATCAGTGCACGGACAGCAACGATAGCTGCAGCGCCTGGGCGGCGAGCGGGGAGTGCAGCAATAACCCGGACTACATGCTCACGAATTGCTGCGCGAGCTGCGAGAGCGCCGGCAATCAGTGCACGGACAGCAACGATAGCTGCAGCGCCTGGGCGGCGAGCGGGGAGTGCAGCAATAACCCGGACTACATGCTCACGAATTGCTGCGCGAGCTGCAGGTAGTCGCGCCACCCGCTCTCCCAGCGTCCACGCGGCGACCACCGCACTGGGAAAGCACCGTTGTGCGCCGCAAGTTCTGGACGTCATGACCACGTGATGGTTGTGCGACCACACGTCATTGCTTATCGGGCTGCGAGCATACGAGCGCGACATCTCTCGTAGGAAAGAGGAGCATGCGTATCCAACGGTTGAGCCCCATACTTATTCCCTCCCTGACCTTCCTGCACCTCGGTTGTGTGATGACCCCCGCGACCACCGAGGCCGACACCGAGACCGACGATACCACGTTGGCCGCGGTCACGGCCGGCACCACCTATGCGCTGGTGCGCAAGGGAGTCGGCAAGTGCATCGACGTGGCCTCCGCGGGCACCGCAGACGGGACCCCAATCCAGCAGTGGACCTGCAACGGTACGGGCGCCCAGTCGTTCCGCGTCGAGAGCACGAGCGGCGGCGCCTTCCGCCTCGTCAACACGAACTCCGGCAAATGCATCGACGTGGCCTCCGCGGGCGTTGCAGACGGGACCCCAATCCAGCAGTGGACCTGCAACGGTACGGGTGCCCAGTCGTTTTACATCGACGCTCTGGCAGGCGGCTACGCGCGCCTCCGGAACACGCGCAGCGGCAAATGCGTCGACATCGCCGGCAATGGGACTGCGGACGGCACCAAGGTCCAGCTCTGGACGTGCAACGGCACCGATGCGCAGAGCTTCACATTCCAGGCGCGCGGCGGCAGCGCATCGACGGGCGCGGGCGGAACAGGTGGTGAGGGTGGAGCGGGCGGAGCCGGCGCGATCCAGCCGACGGAGCTCGGCGTCATGACGTTCAACCTCCGCGTAAGCATCCCGGGCGACGGCGTGAACTATTGGCCCAATCGCCGCGATATGGTCTACCGGGTGATAAGGGATGCGACGGTGGATGTGATCGGGGTCCAGGAAGCGCTCAGATCGCAGCTCGATGATCTTCACGGCGCGCTTCCGTATTCCGAGCTCGGCGTCGGCCGTGACGATGGAATGGGAGCAGGCGAGTACTCTGCCATTCTCTATTCCGCGGACCGGTTCGAGGTGGGCGAGAGCGGCACGTTCTGGCTCTCTGACACGCCGGAGGTGCCTGGGTCCAGGAGCTGGGGGAATTTCTACGTACGGATCTGCACATGGGCGAGGCTCGTCGAGAGGAGCTCCGGCCGCGGCTTTTATGTATTCAATACGCACCTGGATCACGAGTCCCAACCGTCGCGCGCCCGGAGCGTGGAGCTCATAGCGGACAGGATAGCGAAGCGGACCCACCCTGACCCGGTGATCTTCACGGGTGACTTCAACGTGGGCGAGAGCAACCTGGCGGTCCTCTACGTGAAGGGAGATGCGCCGCGCGCAAGTGGAGGGAGCGCGCCGGTGCCTGCCCCTCCGGGGTTCGTGGACACGTTCCGCGTGCTGTACCCCAGCGCGACCGAGGTCGGCACGTTCAACGGGTTTCGCGGGGACAAGACCGGAGCAAAAATCGACTTTATCTTCGCCAACCCGACGCCGGTCGTGGAGGTGCTGGAGGCCCAGATCATTCACACGAGCCGAGACGGTCTTTATCCGTCGGATCACTTTCCGGTTACGGCCAGGCTGCGCCTTGCGCCGTGAATGCGGAGCGCTCGTCCCGGGGGTCGCGGAGCGGCATCGGGCGCGGCGCAGAGCGGCTTGTCGTCCGCGAGCGCCAGCAGGGTACAGCTATCAAGCGGCTCTACCGCGGTAGAACGCTGTTTTGCGAGGCGCTCCGCCGTTAGCGGGTGCTGAGGCGAAAAGCTCGAGCGCGCTCGAAATCAGGGGGCGCACCTGGCCACGTTTTGTTTTGCCGGCCAGCCCTTGACTTCGAGCGCGCTCGAAGACCTACCCCTCCGGACACAAGGGAGAAAGCACGATGCGATACAAGCTCCTCGGGAAGACAGGCCTCTACGTGTCCGAGCTCTGCCTCGGCGCCATGACGTTCGGCGGGAAGGGCTTCTACGAAGTGATCGGCGCGCTCGGCACGAGCGAGGTCGAGGCCATCGTCGGCACGTCGCTCGACAGCGGCGTCAATTTCATCGACACGGCGGACGTCTACTCCGAAGGCGAGTCGGAGAAGCTCGTCGGCGCGGCGCTCAAGGCACTCGGCCGGCCGCGCGAGCAGGTCGTCGTGGCCACCAAGGTGCGCGGACGCGTAGGCCCCGGCGTGAACCAGATCGGCCTCTCGCGGGCGCACATCCTCGCGAGCATCGACGCGAGCCTCCAGCGGCTCGGGCTCGATCACGTCGACCTCTACCAGATCCACGGCGTCGATCCCGTGACACCCATCGAGGAGACGGTGCGCGCCCTCGACGACGTGGTGCGGTCGGGCAAGGTCCGTTACGTCGGCTTCAGCAACCTGCCCGCGTGGCTGGCCATGAAGGCGATCGGCTTCGCGCAGGCGAACGGCCTCGCGCGGTTCGAGAGCGCCCAGGTCTACTACTCGCTCGCGGGGCGCGACATCGAGCGCGAGATCGTGCCCATGGCGCAGGCGGAGGGCATCGCGATCCTCCCCTGGAGCCCGCTCGCGGGCGGCATGCTGTCGGGCAAGTTCGATCCGGAGAAGCCGGGTGGCCCCGACGGCGCGCGGCGCGCGAGCTTCGACTTCCCGCCCGTCGACCGCGCCCGCCTGCCGCGCGTGCTCGGCGCGCTGCGGGAGGTCTCTGGCGCCACGGGCCTCTCGGTCGCGCGCGTCGCGCTCGCGTGGCACTTGACTCGCCCCTTCGTCACCAGCGTCATCATCGGCGCGAAGACGCGGGAGCAGCTCGCCGACAACCTCGCCGCCGCGGAGGTCACGCTCTCGCCCGAGCACATCCAGCAGCTCGACGAGGCGAGCGCGCTCACGCCCGAATACCCTGGCTGGATGGTGGCGTGGCAGAACCAGTATCTGACGCAGAAGTAGCGGCCCTCATCCCCACAGGCCTCAGGTCCTCGAGCGCGCCCAGGAAGCCGGCGCGGCGAGCATTACGGCCGCGCGCTCGCCCCGGCGCGGATCGAGTCCTGCTGGCGCTTCTGGCGCGCGGCGAGCCAACCGCCCGCCGGCTGCTGCCCAGCGCGCAGCCGTGCCCTCGCGCTGTTGCTCGGGCTCGCTGTGGACCGTTCGGCGACGTCGCACGTCGCACGTCGCACGTCGCCGATAGAGCGTGACGAGAAAAATGCACCCGGAAAGGATCAAGAAGGACGCGATCACCCGCACGCCGCGTCGTCCTCGCAGCCGACCGAGGGGCGCGCCGCCAATCCCTCCTCGCCCTCGCCTCGCCTCTTTCCTCGCCACCGCCGCCCTCCTCGCGTCGGCGCCCCTCGCGTGCGCGCCCCCCGGCGATCCGAGAGGGGCAGATGGCTCGGACGCCGCGGGGCGACGGCCTGAGCATCGACGTCCTTGGCGCGCATTACCAAGTCGGGCGAGCCACGGCGGCGCGTTGGCTTGCGGGCGCGCGCGAGGCGCTGCGCGAGTTCACGCGCGCAGCGCTCGTCGCCAAGCTCGGTCTCACCGAGTCGCAGTACGCGAGCCTGGCCAGGCTGATCCAGGGCCGGCTCGACGTGAGCGTCGCCTCGCTCCTCCGCGAATAGAGCTCCTTTCGCAAACGTACGGCGGGAGGGCTGCGCTTCGCGTAGCGCACGTGGGGTGCCGCCTTGTCTCGGGAGACAAAAGCTAGCCCCGCGCGCGCGAACGACGTTTGCGGCCGTCGGGGTAGCCATGCCCTCGCCAAACTATTTTTGAGACTCCGTCCACGTCGCAGTGACCTTCAAGTGGGCAGAGCGATGTGGGCCCCGGTCCTCCTCCCGAGGGGAGGGATCTGGCCACACCGCGGGGGGGAGCGCTGTAGACGAATCGGCGAAATCGCCGAGAAAAACAACAAGAAGCATCATGCAATCGAAGAGCATCAAGAACGACGCGATCACCCGCGCGCCGCGTTCTCCTCGCTGGGTACCGATGGGCACGCCTTCACGACCTGCTCGCCCTCGCTTCTCCTCCTTCCTCGCCACCGCCGCCCTCCTCGCGTCGGCGCCGCTCGCGTGCTCGCCCGCCCACGATGCGACAGGATCAGAGAGCTCGGACGCCGCGAGCGCGGCGCCTTCATGCAGGCCGGCGGAGGCCTCGTGAGCGCCGGCCTCGCCTGGTGGTGGGGCACTTCGCACACGCAAGCCGCCGAGAACTACCCTGGCAACAAATACCTGCGCACGGCGGTCGCTGAATACGATCCGCTAGACAGAAACGTCGCTGAAATGGATTTGAACAGCGTTGAACACCGTTGGACAGCGCCAGGCAGCGCCAAGCAATGACGATGGAAGCTCTCGCCTCTCGCCTCTCGGCCAGCCGTGATTGCCCACGCGAGCCCTCACATCGTGCGAGATCACACGCCTCGTAAAGGAGACACCATGAGAAATACATTCGCCTTCGCCATGTTCGGAGCCACGCTTCTCGCCGCCACGGCGAGTGCCCAAGCGAGCACAAAGAGTGTTCGTGTCCTCTACGTCGTGCCGAGCGACGCGCAGCGAAGTGACCGCGCCGCTCTCGTCGCGAACGCCGTCGAGCACAACCGTCAGACATGGCACAACTACGGCGCCACGATGACCACGGACGACGTCGTGACGGTTCGAAGCCATCATGACGTGAACTGGTTCCTGACCAACCCCAACGACTATCACGGCGCCCTGGCAGAGTGGTACTGGCTCGGAAACGCCTGCAACGTGGCCAGGGACGTGTACCCTGACGCCTGCACGGGGGACGCCAACCACAAGTACATCATCTTCCTGGAGGCCGACATCTCGAGCGTGAACGGCAACGGGGCGGCCGCCGGCTTCGGCGCAGCCGTCATGCCCAAGTGGATCATCGATGGAGCCGAGGAGGGGGACCTGGGCAGAATCGGAAGCATCGGCCACGAGCTCGGGCATACGTTCGGCATGCCGCATTCCGACTGCCCGTCGCTATGGCCTACGAAAAACATCATGTGCAATGGCGACTACTACCCGCACAACCGGCTGAACCACCTCGACTACCCCTACCTGTTCAGCGCTGCGAGCAGTGCCTATTTCGAAGAGACTCCATCTGATCTGTTCGACGTCGGCCAGGGGAAGGTCCTCGCCGGAGAGATCTGGAAGACCCAGCTCGGGCTCGACCTCGAGGGGTGCGCGCTCTCCTGCCTGAGCGACCCTGCCTGCAGCTCCTTCGTTCACTTCGACACGACGTGCCAGTTCAAGGGAGGTCGCCTGAGCGAGGCCTGGGATATCCCTGGGTATACCTCGGCTCAGATCAAGATACCCGCCGACGGCGCCGTCGAGAAGAAAGTTGCGCCGATCTGGGACCCGAATCACGCGACGCAGGTGTGCCGGCAGGTGTGCGACATCTGGAGGAACGTCCCCTGGACCGAGTCGAGCTGGACGGGGACCTGGTGGACCCCCCCGGAGAATGAATGGTCAGTTTGCCTCTGCGACTACAATCCTGACTACAATCCGTGAAGCGATACGCCGGTGCATGCGCTCGCGCATGCACCGGCGGTGGCCGAGCTCGGCGCGAGCGACGTTGGTATGAATCCCGCTATCGACCCCGGTCCACCCTACTCCACAGGAGTGTTCATGCACCTTCGTTATGCCTCCAGGTTCCCGTTTGCCGCGGCGGTCATGTGCGCCGCGGCGTCCGCCTCTCTGGCCGCGTGCGGCGACGCGGGCGCGCCCGGCGAGGTCGCCGGCATCGACGCCGAGGAGCGCGCCGCGGAGCGCCGGCAGGCGCTGTCGGCCCCGCTGGATATCGAGCCGCTGCGATCGCTGATCCTCACGAAGGTCACCGACCCGCAAGCAATGACCCGGTTCCCGCTCCAGTTCGTCCTCAATCAGCTCATCATGAGGGCCGGGACCTTCGATGAACAGACAGCCCTCGATCTCTACCGGCGCTGGTGGGACTTCTTCAACAAGTCCGTTGGAGCTCAGTTCCCCGACGCCATCCATTGCGACGACCAGACCAACAGCGAAGGTTTTCCCGCGCTCAACGGCTACCCGATCTCGTGCCCCCGGAGGGAGGGCCGCCTCGCCACGAGCGATCCGTTCGACCAGGATTCGCCGGACTTCGTGGAGCCGATCGCGGTCGTGAACCGCTTCGATCTGGCGCCGCTAGACGGTTCGCACTGCGGCGAGTACCGGATCGTCTACGCCAAGAAGACGGCCGGCATCGCCGACCGCAACCTGTTCATCTTCGAGGCCCAGCTCCCGAACCCCCACCCCGAATGCGGCCTCGCCGCATGCCTCCCGGTGGCCGAGTTCTGGGCGCGCCTCTCGACCCTGGACGCGGCCGAGCGCGCCAACGAGCTCGAGACGTTCTTCACCGTCGGCCTGCTCGACGCCGGCTTCGGTCCGGTGCTCCACCCGGACAACTTCGCCGACGCGGTCCACGGCCCCGGAGGCCGCCGCGGCACGGGCCAGATCCGCACCAACCAGTTCATGGGCAACCCCGGCGCCCCCGGGCAGGCCCAGCCCGGCCAGGTCTGGCAGCTCCGTGAGTTCAAGATCGCGAAGACCTCCGACGGGGCGAACGGCGCGAATCGGCTCACCTTCAAGCCGGTCACGGTGAAGGAGAACCCCTTCGGCGAGCTGTTCAGCACGACCTTCGACCAGAGCGACTTCCGCTACACGTGGTTCATGGACGACTTCCTCGAGTCGGTCGACAAGCTCACGACCCTCAGCGGCGACATCAACGACATCCAGCTCAAGAACTCGAGGGAGGCGCTCTACAACGCGGGCCAGAGCACCGTCGACAACAGCAACGACTACCTGAATCAGCTGCTGCCGGAGTTCAACCTCGATCTGCGCGACCGGATCCAGGCCGAGCTCGTGCGCCTCGGGCGGGACAGCGTCTTCACGCCCGCGGACGTGGCCAACCGCGCCACCACCCAGTCGTGCGCCGGGTGCCACCAGCTGAGCGCCGGCGACTCGCTCGGCAACAACGTGACGTGGCCCGTGGAGGATACGGCGCTCCGGTTCGTCCATGTCCGGGAGGACGGGGAGCTCTCGACGGCGCTCACCGATTTCTTCCTCCCGCACCGCGAGGGCGTGCTCGAGGATTTCCTCGCGGCGCACGCGGACGGGAACACGTGCTCCACGCCGACGACCTCGGCCGCGCTCGCGGTGGAGAGCGACGAGGCGGTCCCCACGCTCGGCGGCGCGACGACGCACTGAACGCTACGCGCGTGTCAGCGCGACGACGAACTCCAGGAACGCGCGGACCTTGACCGACATGAGCTGCGCGGAGTGATGGTACGCGTAGAGGGGATACGTCTCCTCGGCCCACTCCGGGAGCAGTTGAACCAGCCGTCCGTCGGCCAGGTGCTCGCGCACGTAGAGCTCGATCACCTGCGCGATCCCTTGGCCTGCGAGGCACGCCGCGAGGAGCGGAGCCCGTAGGTAAAAGAAGCCGGATCGCAGCGCGAAGAAGTGGTGCGCAGCAACCCGAAAGGGTGGGACCGCGAGCGTCGTGATGGCTCGGTCCTGGGTCGAAAGAGCGTGGTCCGGGCGGCGCCGAGCGCGCCAGGGGCGCATCGGCGTGCCGTGGGCACACGTGTCCGTCCGGGCGTTGGTCTGGCCCGGGAGGCGCGTCGCGAGACGCTATGCGGCGTCACCGGGCGCCTTGCGGCGCAGAACGGTGCTCTTCAACGCTCGGGGCTCCGGGTCGCCTGCGGCGCCCTGCGCCCCGAACCCCCAGTACGGCGGCCGCCGCGTCGACGCTGGGAGAGCGTGCTGGAACATCGGTCGGCTCGCCGAGCGCGGAGAGGAAGCGGGCGATGTTCCTTGGCTCGGTCACCATGGCGACGAGCTTCATCCGCCCCTTGCAAGCTGGGCACTCGAGGACGTCGATCGCAAATGTGCGGCGCAAGAGCTCGGCGCGGTTTGTCGACCGCCCGATAGCCGCCACGCTTGCGTTTCGAAGCGGCGTCTTCGTCCGCCTTCGTAGGCTCTTCTGGCTTCGCAGGGCGCGGTCCGATGCGCTTGCGCGCCGACGTGGGCGACTTGCCGAGGCGAGCACGCCAGCGTACTTGACGGTGTGAAAGCGCGGCGGCGGGGCTCCTCGATGATCTTGAACTGCGCAGGAACGAACTCGAGCACTTCGCTCGTACGATGGCCAATGCACTTCTTGTCCGCGCCGCACTGCGGGCACGTCCGCCGCGCCTCGGAAACGGGCACCACGCGCGTTTCACGCGGCAGGTGCTCGGGAAGCGGCGCGCGCCCGCCCCGTCCTCGCGGCGGCTTCGGCGGCTCAGGGGGTTGTGGCACCAGCCCCTGCTCCGGCCGCGCCGGAGCGTCCGCGCCGAGCTCGGAGCCGGTCGCCCCCGGCGGCGCTTCCGCCCCGAGCTCTGCGAACATCAGCATCAGCTGCTCGGTCGAGACCTGCTGGCTCTTGCGGCCGTACAGCTCGCGCAGCGCGCTCGCGAGCCTCGCCGAGAGCGCGGTATTCTTGTCGCGCAGCTGGAGCAGCAGCCCGAGCACCAGCTCGATAAGCTCCGGAAGCTGCCCGGCGGCCGCCAGCTGCTCGAGCTTGCGCCGTACATCCGCCAGATCGGCGGGGAGTTGTGCCTGGGACTGAAGAGTACTGGTCACGTGGCGCGCGGATTTCACCGAGGCGAACGTCCTGAAAGCCAGCGTCGGCCCGGTCGTCCCCACCGAGGAAAGCCCCCTCTCCCCGAAGGATCACCCCGTCGAGCGTGCCGTCGTCCACATCGATCACAAGTACGCCGACGAGTCCCCGCCCGACGACGTGAAGGAGCACCCCTCCGCCGCTGATTTCCCCGGCGCTGTGCCCGCTGGCGCGATGGCGATCTCGAAGACGATCACCGTCGACGGAGACTACGCCGGTCGCGACAGGCGCTTCGGGCCCGCGGCGCCGACAGAGCCGGTGTGGCGGAGCACGGGACTCTATGCACCCGCCGGCAAGAAGATCCACGTGAAGATCGACGCCGCCGCCGCCGGAAGAGGGCTCGATGTGCTCCTGGGCGCGCACACCGACCAGGTGTGGGACAGCGACACCTGGTCTCGCTTCCCCGCGCTCTCGCGTTCTTATCCGCTCGACGCGCCCGAGATCGACGCGGCGAGCGCGTTTGGAGGGCTCGTGTACGTCCGGGTCCCCGCCGGGAGCGAGCTCGGGCCGATCACCGTGACAATCGAGGGTGCGGTGGGCGCACCGCTCTTCCAGAAAGGCAAGACGACCGCCGACGCGTGGAGGAACGTGGAGCGGAGCCAGCCTGGGCCGTGGGCCGAGATCGCGACCGACAGGCTCTCGATCACGGTCCCTTCGTCGGCGATCGCCGCGCTCGACGATCCCGCTGCGGTGCTCGATCTCTGGGATCGGATCCTCGACGCCGACGCCGATCTCGCGGCGATCCCCGCCGGAACGCCGTGGACCGTTCGGCCGTCCCGTACTGTACCAGGAGACCTTTACATGAACTCGAGGCTTGCTGTTGCGCTCGCATTTACGTCGCTTGCTTGGATCGGTTGTGTGGCCGAGGAGGCGGACAAGGGAGATCTCGACGAGGCTCAAGCCATCGACAGCCAGGAGGAAGGCGTCGTCTACGGCAGCGACAGCCGGCGGGATGTGTACAAGCACACGGACGCCACGCTGAGGGAAAGAGCGCAGCTGTCGACCGTGGCGCTCATGTCGCCGGACGTGATCGATACCTCGGACCCCGACAACGTCACCTTCAAGTCCGAGACCCTCGGCAAGGCCGAGGACCTCTGCAGCACCGAGCGCTTCCGGAACGATCCCACGGCCGCGGGTTGCTCAGGTACGCTCATCGACGACGACCTGGTGCTGACCGCCGGCCATTGCGTCGAGAGCGCAGAGGTTTGCGCCGGCACCCGCTTCGTCTTCAACTACTACCGGCCGAGCGAGGGTGTCTTGCAGACCGTGACCACGGACGACATCTTCTCGTGTCAGTCCATCGTGACGCGGCAGGAGGGCACCGTCGGCGGCCAGGAGCTCGATTACGCCATCATCCGCCTCGATCGCTCGGCGGCGCCTCGGTTCACGCCAGCCCCGGTGCGCAAAGGCAACACCCCGCTGGCGAAGGGCAGCAAGGTGGCCGTCATCGGCAGCGGCAGTGGTATCCCGTTGAAGATCGACTCGGGCGGCTCGGTGCGCGATGCGCGATGCGCGTGAAGATGTCCTCGATTTCTTCGTGGCCACCACGGACACCTTCGAGGGCAACTCAGGCTCGGGGGTCTACGAGACGGTGGACTATACCGTGGCCGGCATCCTGGTGGACGGCGAGAAAGACTACGTGAAGAAGGGGAGCTGCCGCGTCGTCAACACCTGCCCCAAGGACGGATGCGGCGGTGAGAGCATCACCTATGTGTATCCGGCCATCGAGGAGTTCTGCGCCTCCCACGAGAGCGCCCCTCTCTGCTCGGAGTGATCCGAGCAGAGGCACCCGTCAGGTCCCCCGCCCGCGCGGCGCCTGACGGGCCGCGCCGGGATGGGCCGAGGGGCGCGACAGCCTGCAATCGTCGACCTGTGCTGGGCCGCGAGCTGCGCCGCTACGTGTACGGGAGCGGCCTCGACATGCGGTTCGGCTCCAGCGACGACGACCTGGTCCAGGACCAGGTCGTCGCCGGGCCGGCGCGTGCGGGCGGCGCGCCGCCCGACGGCTGCTGTTTCCGTCGACCGCTCGTCAACGGCCTGTCTTTCTGGCGGGACTCTTCCGCGGGGGTGAACCGTCGCAATCCGTCGGATGCCCGGGAATTTGGGCAGGGCGTGACGACGGATCGCACCCCCTGGACGGCATGGGCCCCGTGCTCGCGCTCGGGGCCGTGAAGTGGAAGCACGCCCGCCAGGGCACCGAGCTCACCGTCGCCCGGCGGCGCGCGGTCTTCACGCCGGTGCTGGCGATCCGCCGCTGATCGCCGGCGCCGGCTGGACCGAGAGGTCGAGCATTTGCGCGCACGCGAGCACGAGCCGCTCGCACGGCTGCGACGCCGCGACGATGGCGCGCATCTGCTGGAAGTACGCGCGGTGCAGCTCGCGCAGGCGCTCGAGGTCGGGCGCGGAGACCGTGAACAGGTTGTACGAGCTCGGCCCCGGCGCGCCGAGCTCGAGCCGCTCCACCGCGCGCTGGCTCCACCACACCTTCACCTGGTGCGCCGCCTTCGGATCGCGCCGCGTGTCCACCGTGCGCGACGGTGCGATCGCGTACTTGCGGCCGACCAGGTGAATCTGTCCGGTGCGCTCGAGGAGCGCGAGGCACTCGCGCTCCTCCTTGGGCGTGATGCCGATCCGCTCGGCGATCCACCCGTCGCGGTGCCGCGGCAGCTCCTCGTACGCGCGCAGCTCGAGCGCGAGGAGCACCGCCTGCGACCACGGGACCTCGTAGGCAGCGCGCCGGCGCGTCTCGAGCTGCTTCCACGCCGCGCGCGCGCTCGGCAGGGTCCGGGGGTCGACGAGCGTCGCCAGGAAGTCGAGGAGGCGCAGCGAGCACACGTCGACGAGGCGGAGGAAGTCCGGCAGGCGCGGCTCGGCGTCGCCCTGCAGCCAGCGCGCGACCGCGAAGCGGCTCCGCCCCGCGCTCCGCGCGATCTCCACGATGGTGCGCCCGGCCCGCAGCTCGCCGAGGAGCTGCACCACGCCCTCCGGGGTTCCGAGCGAAGCCCGCGCGAGCCACGGCGGCGCGGCGCCGAAGAAGCGGGCGATCGCGGCGGCGGTGTCGACCCCCGCCCGCTCCGCCACTGCGAACGCCTTCGCCGCCGTCGGAAAGCTGCGCCCCGACTCCCACGTGTACGCGATGTTCGTGCGGTACCCGAGCCGGCGGCTGAACGCGCGCTGCGAGCGTTTTCCCCGCACGGCGCGCAGGAGCTCGCTCGCGAGGACGTCGAGATCGAGGTTGTTCATGTCTTTGTGTTTTGCACATTGGAGGGCCGAATGACCACACGATATGTGCGAAACGTCCCTTGCGGCAGACGGGGTCGAGGCACAGCATCGTGATCGCAGCTGGTCTCGAACCGCATGAGGCGCCGCGTGACGCGCGCGCCCGGGAGGTCGCCGTGTCGTCTTCACTTCGTCGCTCGTCTTCGCTTCGTCGCTCGTCCGCTCGCGCCGGTGGGCGCGGTCTCCTCGTCGTCGCCGCGCTCCTCGCGGCGGCGTGCACCGCCCCCCGGGGCGGCGGCCAGATCGGTCACGACACCGCCGGGACCGACGAAGGCGCCTGCGAGGAGACATCCGTCGTCGTCGGCTCGCTCGAGGAGGCCACCGCGCTCGGCTTCACCGCCGGCGAGGTGCTGGCCCAGGCCGAGGGGACGTTCGAGAGCCCCATCGTGTGGGCGCCCCCCGACGACATGGTGAACGCCGGCCCCGAGCAGGGCGAAGGCGAGATCACGATCAACGTCGCCCACGGCGGCGGTGCGATCCGGTTCGTCGAGTCGCGGCCCCGGGAGTCGAACGACGAAATAGAAGGCGGCCCCGCGATCGCCGGCGACCTGTGCAAGAGCCGCATCGAGATCGACGTGGAGCTGACGATCGCGACGAGCGGCGGCGCGCTCGCGGAGACGGTGCCCGCCGTCCTCTCGTCGTCGGATCCGCGCCACGTCGCCTTCGAGGCCGAGCTCGATCTCGACGCGCTCTCCGGGTCGCTGGTCCTAACGCCGCAGAGGGAGGGCTGGGCGCTGGCCGATCTCACCATCCGCGGCGGCATGGCGGCTGGCGCCTCGTGGGGATCCATCGACGCGTGGCTCGAATACTCGGACGGCGAGGTGGCAGGCGCGGGGTTCCGGTCGCTCGCGTCGTGGCCGACCGCCGAGACGTGCGACCGAGGCGGCCTGCCGCTGCCCCTCGACACCGCGCTGCTCGCGTTCTCCGCCGCCGACGTGCTGGCGGAGAACGCCGAGGTCGCGGCGACGTTCACCTGGGACCACGGGACGACGACGCGGATCGCGCTGTCGCTCGAGGCGGCGGACGACGTCGCATGCGTGTCGCTCGGAGGGGAGTTCGACGAGGCGGGCGTGCGCATCCCGGCGCGCCTCCACCTCGTGACCGAGGACGGCCGCGTGGATCTCGAGACCGACGTCGACGTGTACGCGCTCGCCGACGCCGAGGGGCGCCTCGTCGACGCCTCGTTCCAGAGCGTGTACCTGCGCGGCGTCGCGCCCGACGACTTCGAGGCGACGTACGGGATCACCGGCTTCGACGTGAGCGGCTACGACGAGGCGTCGTCCACCGTGCGCGGCACGTTCACCGGCGGCAGCAGCACCGGCGCGCTGGAGGTGCTCGGCCTCACCGTGCCCGAGTGCGTGAGCGATCCCGCCTCGAACCCCGGCGGCGGGTGCGAGGGCATCGACATCACCGAGCTCGGCGGCGGCACCTGGTCGCCCTGAGCGCCCGGCGCGGTTTCGGTTCCGCGAAATGACTCGGGCCGCTGCGCGCCTCGCGCGGCGGGCCCGGATCGTCTCGGGAGGCGCGGAAAGGACGCGCGCCTGGCTCGGCCGCTACGGATGATGTGGGCGCGACGGAGGCGGGCGACGCGGCGCGATCAGCGGTCGCGTAGGGCGAGCCGCGGTGTGCACCGGGAAGGCAGCTCTCACGAGCACCAGCCCTCTCCGCGCCGCGTCGTCAAGGTCGACTGGTGCTCGCTGCTTTGCTCATCTCCCCCGACAGCGCGCTGCCCTGCGTCTTTTGCCACCAGGATCCTCGTGCGTGCCACCTCGAGCGTGGTGGTGGCGTGACACGCAGCCATCAAGCCGAAGTGTCGGATCTTCACGAAGCGATGCGGCAGCACGTGCAGCAGGAAGCGACGCAGAAACTCCTCTGCGTCGAGCAGCGCAGCGAAGGCAGCGGGGTTTTCCAGCGCGGCGGCCCCGCCGGTCAGGTCGAGCTCTCCGGCGTCATAGGCCTGCCGAAGCGCGGCGAGCAACTTGCCGCGGAAGAGCTTGCCGGGGACCTGCACAGGGAAGAGATAGCCGCGTCGCCCCTCGACCCAGCGCGAGCGCGGAGTCTTCGTTCGCCTGCGGCTCACTTCGCCTCCGAAGGAGGGAGTTGGGCGGGCGCTCACCGGTCCCGGGGGACCGGATCGTCCTTCACCAGAACGCCGTGCAGCCTATCATGCCGCCACCGGTACAGCGTCCCGGCGCAGACGCCCACGTCAGACGGTCCGGACGGTGCCGCCGTCGATGATGAACTCGGCGCCGTGGATCGCGGCGGCGCGATCCGAGGCCAAGTAGGCAATGAGATCGGCAACCTCTTCGGGCTCGGCTGCACGCCCGATCGGGATACCGCCCAGAGCATCAAGGACTACTTGCCGCGCCTCCTCGACCGTGCCACCATTGGCGGCTTGCAGACGCTTCAGCATGTCGACGGACGACTCGGTCATGATCCAGCCGGGGGAGACGGCGTTGACCCGCACGCCCTTCGGCCCCAGCTCTTTGGAGATCGACTTGCTGTAGGTCCTGAGCGCGGCCTTTGCGGCGGCGTAGGCAGTGGTCGATTCGGGAAGCGGCAGGATGGATTGGATAGAGGTGATATGCACAATCGCGCCGGCACCCCGTTCCATCATCTGCGGAGCCAAGAGGCGATCAAGGCGGACCGTGGCCATGAGGTTCAGGCTCAGTTCGGCGAGCCAGTGATCGTCCGTCAGCGCGAGAAAGCCGCCGCCCGGCGAGGCCGAGCCACCGATCACGTGGGCGAGGATGTCGACGCCGCCCATACGCTCGAGCGCCGCCTTGGCCAGGGTCTCGCCGCCTTCGGCCGTCGTCAGATCCGCGCGGACGAACTCGACGCCGTCGATGGGCTCCAGGGTTCCGCGGGCTGCGGTGATCACCCGGGCGCCCCCGGCCAGGAAGCGGTCGACGGTGGCGCGGCCCAGACCCTTGCTGCCGCCGCTCACGAGCACACGTTTTCCAGCGAACTCCGCGGGATCAGCTTTGATGTTCATATCGTGATCTCCAGTGCTTTGATAGCGTCGTTTTCGAGCGTGAAGCGATAGGTGAAGCGGATCGGGCTGCCCTTGAAGTCGCCATGGGCAAGACCTTCGACCACGACCTGACCGTCCTCGTGGCGAACGGCATCCGGCGTGAAGATCGCCTTGACGGCGATCACCTCGTCTTCAAACAAGGTTCGCAGCTCGGCGTGGCCCTCGTGACGTTTTCCGTTGTCCGAGAGGACCGCATCGGCGGCAAAAGGCTTCAGCATGCCGTCCACATCGAGTTGTGCGTTTGCCTCGACATAGGCGGCTATGGGCTTGGGGAGTGCGGGCGTCATGAGTGTTCTCCTCTGCGTTGTTCGCTTCGGAGACACTAGTCTCGCCAAACAAAAAAGAGAACGCGCGGAATCGTGCATGCTATAGGTAGCCAGGCTAAACAATGCGTGACGACCTATCCGGGCTTCGGGCCCTCCTCTGCGTGGCCGAAAAGCGGAGCTTCCGTGCGGCGGCCGCCGAGCTGGGGGTGACGCCATCTGCCGTTAGTCAGATCGTTCGCGCCCTCGAAGAGCGCGTCGGTGTGCGCCTGCTTCAACGAACCACACGCAACGTCGGTTTGACCGAGGCCGGTGAGCACTTCATCGGGCAGCTCAGGCCTGCATTCGACGGCATCGACGCCGCGTTCGAGTCGCTCGTGGCCATGAACGGACGCCCATCGGGTCTGTTGCGCCTGACGATGCTCCGAACCGGCTACAACGACGTCATCAAGCCGAAGCTCGCGGCCTTTCTCTCCGCGTACCCCGACATCCGAATCGACATCTGTCTCCAGGAGGCGCTGTCGAACATCGTAGTCGAAGGCTTCGACGCGGGGATTCGCCTCGGCCACAGCCTCGATCGCGAGATGATCGCTGTTCGCGTTAGCCCGGACCAGCGCCTCGTGGTCGTCGGCTCACGGGACTACTTCGCGCGCCGAGGCAAGCCCACGCATCCGCGCGAGCTTCACGGGCACGAGTGCATTGGTCTGCGCATGTCGACGGGCGCAGTCGCCCGGTGGAAGTTCGTCGAGGGCGACAAGGAGTTCGAGCTGGTCGTCGACGGCCGCGTCGTGACCAACGATGGATCGGTATTGGTAGACGCCGCCGTCGAGGGCGTCGGACTCGCCTACGTCTTCGAAGACATGGTGAGCGGGCTCGTGTCCGAGAAGCGACTCGTGCGGGTGCTCGATGGGTATTGCCCGCACATCCCGGGCTATTTTCTCTACTACCCGAGCCGGCTGAACCTCGCCCCCAAGCTCGAGGTGCTGATCGACTTTCTAAAGATAGGTAGAAGGCGCGGCAAAAAGTACGCGTGACGGGGACCGTCGCGGCAAGGCGCGACCCGCATCGGCGCCACGCCCGATCCGGGACTCGCGAGACGGTATCCCCCTGAGGCATCCCCTCACGCTGAGGATCTTTCCTGGGATCGCCTCCGCCGGACGTTGCGCTTCACCCAGGCGACGATCTTCTTCGCCTCCTTCGGTGTGAAGCCCCACTTCGCGCGGGGTAGTGCTGTCATTTGAACATGAAGGCGGTAAGGCGGGAAGAAAATCTCAATGATCTTCCCGCCTTACCGCCTTCATGTGAACCCTCTCTGGGCAAATGACAGCACCACCTCGCGCGGGGCCCCTGGGAAAGCTTCCGACCAGCAGGGAGCTCTCTTCCGAGGCGCCTGCGGATCGTCTGCATGGAGCACGCGGCCCGGCACGCCAGCTCTTCGAGCCCGACGAGAACTGGCTTCGGGCCGAGCCGTACGCGCTGCCGGAACCGGACCCGTGGGTCCAAGGAACCAGGCTTGGGCCGAGCTGGAGGGCCGAGGCCCATGCGGTCGTGCCTTCCGCTGCTGTCCATGAAACCGGCGCCGCTGACGGAGGCGGCGCTCGAGCGCCGCAACCTTCAGACCGCGTTGAAGCGAGTGCACTGCAACGCGACGCTCAATCGATCAGCCTCGATTCCGCCTTGCTCGCGCTCCGAAGAGGACGGCTCCGATCGCCGCAAGGGAGAGCGCGACGTGCCAAGGCGGCGTTCCGGGGTTGGACCCGGGGACCGAGCAGCTGCAGCCAGAGTCGTCCGTCGGGGACGTATCTTGGTCGGTGCCGCTGCTCCCACTGCTCGAAACCTGCCCGCCAGTCGCTGGAGAACCGCCTGTCGTGACGGCATCACCTCCGGGCGCGCCGCCGCCGTTTCCACCTCCGTCCCCTGCGCTACCGCCGTCGCCCGAGGCCCCCCCCGCCCCGCCGCCGCCGGCCCCGCCGCCGCCGCCGGCCCCGCCGCCGCCGCCCGCCCCGCCGGCGCCCGTCGCGCCCACGTCGAGGAAAATGCGTTGGGCGAAGTTGTAGAAGCTGCGGTTCCAGACGGTCTTGGTATGGCCTTCATTCGGCTCGATCTGGTAAATATGATCGATGTCGTTCTCGTCCAGGAATTTGTGATAATTTTCGCTATTGCCGATCAGGCCGTCTGTGCTGCCGCAAGAGATGAAGATCAGCTTCACGTTGTTCTTGACCGCAGCCACATCCGTGATGTTCCGGCTTGGCATCTGGGTATTGGGCGCAGCCGAATACGGTCCGATGTAATGAAAAACATCGGTGTTGGGGAACCCGAAGTTGAAGGTCTGCCCCCCGCCCATTGAAAGGCCGGAGATGGCGCGCAAGTCCGCATCGGTGGCAGCGGAGTAAGTCGTCTCGACCCAGGGGATCAGGTCGTGGAGCAGGACGTCCCCGAAATTCGCGAAGCGCGCGAAATCGTCCGCTCCGTCCATCTTGCCGCTGGGCATCACAACGATCATGGGTTTGGCCATCCCCTTCGAGTACAGATGATCCATGATGTTGTCAGCATTGCCTTCGTCGCTCCCCCGGCCGATCCAGGAAACCTCATTGCCGCCGATCCCATGATGCAGATAAACGACAGGATATTTCTGGTCCGTCGAATACCCCGGCGGCATGTAGACCGTCACCTTCCGCATTCCGTAGTTTCGGGTCGGATAGCTGACGGAGACGTCCAACTTCCCATGGGGAATGCTGGGGTCCCTGGCATCGAAACCCGCAGGCGGAACGGGGAGATTGGCGGGGTCGCTGGCATATACCGCGGCGGGGACGACAGAGATGACCGAGAGCGAAACGATAGCAGGCCAGTTCTTCAAGGGCATGAGGACCTCCAATGTGTACAAGAGCTAAATTCGAATTCGGCGCCCTTCGCGCCGGGGGTACCAGAGGGTCAGGACGTAGATCACGCCCGGAAAGAACCCGGCCTCCGTCACGCCCAGCGGGAAGCGCAGGATGAAGAACATGGCCGGGCTCTGGGTGAACCCCAGCGCGATGGTGACGAGCCCCCAGGTGCTCATGATCCGCGTGAACCAGAGCCGGGCGCCGACGCGGACGAGGAACAGGTTGGCCGGCGCCTCGAACAGGAAGTAGCCGAGGAAGAACAGCGAGGCGCCGAGGCCGTACGCGGCTTCGGTGAGGCCCAGGGCGCCTACCATCTCCAGCTTGGCGTAGGAGACGTTCTGCCGGTCGATGTACGCGATCAGGTACATCAGGCAGAAGAGCGGCATCAGGTTGCGGGTGATCCGCTTCAAGGTCTCGGGACCGATGTCCGGGGCCTCGCCCCCCTGCGTGCCGCATGCTACCCTCCAATTTTCTCGATAGGCTAGGAACTACAAACTCGATTCGAAAGTCAAGCTTCTCGGTCCTGGAGGATAGCCCGCGCAAAGCCATTCCGGCCTGCCAGGAATTTACCGCCAACAAACGGGTGTTTGCGGGACTGCGCCTGAGCAGCACACCCTAACGGGCAGCAAAGTGACGCTACGGGCGCCTGGGGTCGATCAGGTACTCGCGCTCGCGGTACTCGAAGTAGTCGAAATCGGCCGGGCGCGCGGTCCCCGACATGTCCTGGCACGCCATGCCGACGAACGCGCCGGTGAAGTTGGGAAGGCCGGGCGCGGAGGCCTCGTCCGAGAGGATGCTGGCGTCCAGGTGCTCCGGGAACCAGCTCCAGTCCGCACCGTCGAGGCTGTAGCCGAAGTAGAGCCGGTCGTGGTCGAGCTCGGCGCGCAGGTGCACGGGCGCGGTGCCCGGGATGGGGACGGGCGCGGTGAAGGCGTCCGCCATGACCCCATCCGGGATCGCCGACATGATCCGGATATAACGCCCGACCGCCTCGTCGTGCGAGATGTGCAGGTAATGGAACTTGCTCGTGTTGTAATAGCAGATGAGCCCGGCCATCTGCTGATAACGCTCGGGCGCGAAGTCGACCGACGTGACAGCGGTGTAGCAGTGCGCCTGCTGGCGACGTGCGACGAGCGACTGGCGGAACAGGCTGCCGAGCGTCTCGCGGCCGTAGAGCCGGAGATGACCGGGACGTGCGGTGAGGCTGAACAGCTCGTCGGGGTAGGGCGAGCGCAGCCACTGGAAGTCGATCGGCAGCTGCGGTGAATCGAAGTCCTCGCACGCGGCCCGGGCGGGAAAGGGATGCGCGGGCAGGCCGGGGGCTGGGACCTCGACGCGCGGGATACCTTCACCATCGGCCGTGCGAAGCCAGCCGTCGTCCGACCAGACCATCCTCTGGATCGCGGTCTCGCGGCCGAGCGTCGAGCGCCCGCGGTTCGGGATGGGGCGGCTGCACAGGTGGACCATGTACACGTCGCCGGACGGCGTATCGCAAAGATCAGCGTGGCCCGCGCGCTGCAGCGCGACGTCGGCGCGAGCGCGCGAGGTCAGGATGTACGTGTCGGGGTGCAGCTCGTACGGGCCGGTGAGGTCACGGGAGCGCGCCATGGTGACGGCGTGGCCCTGGTACGTGCCGCCCTCGGCGGTGATCAGATAGTAGTAGCCGCCGCGCTTGTAGATGTGCGGAGCTTCGGTGTAGCCGATCGGCGTGCCTTTGAAGATGTTCGTGACAGGCCCGATGAGCTTGCGCTCGGCGTGCGAGTACTCCTGGAGCACGATGCCGGCGAAGCGATTGCGGCCGGGCCGGTGGTCCCACAGCATGTTGCTCAGGTACTTGCGGCCGTCTTCGTCGTGGAACAGCGAGGGGTCGAAGCCGCTCGAGTTGAGATACACGGGATCCGACCACTCGCCGTCGGCGGTGGGGCTGGTCACCAGGTAGTTGTGGAAGTCGCGCATGGACGCGCCGGACGCGCCCCCGACGGTGGTCCGGCCGTAGCGCTTCACGTCGGTGTAGATCAACCAGAACAGGCCGTCCGCATACGTCAGGCACGGCGCCCAGACGCCGCACGAATCGCCGTCGCCAAGCAGGTTCAGCTGGCTCGGGCGGTTGAGCGGGCGCGAGAGCAGGCGCCAGTGCACGAGGTCGCGCGAGTGGTGGATCTGCACGCCGGGGTACCACTCGAAGGTCGAGGTCGCGACGTAGTAGTCGTCGCCGACGCGGACGATGGACGGATCGGGGTTGAAGCCCGGTAGGATCGGATTACGGATGACGGGTTCAGGCATGATGGATGGCTCGCCGGCGATGGTCCAGAAAACGATCGCGCCGAGGATATCGAGGAACGGGGGGAAGGAAAAGTGAAACGATCCGAGGATATCCAGGGCGAATCGCCGCGCTCACAGGGAGAGAGCTGGTAGATGCGGGGCTGAGGCGGCCTGAAGCGGCGCCTCCCGCGGTCAGAAGCCCCACACGAGCGGGACGATGATGACGGTGGTCGCGAGCACCAGGAGCTGCAGCGGCAGCCCCACGCGCGTGAAATCGTTGAAGCGATAGCCGCCTGGCGCGATCACGAGGACGTTCACCGGAGAGGCGATCGGCGTGGCGAACGCCGCGGAAGACGCGAACGCGACGCCGATGAGGAATGGCTCTGGCGCGAGGCCCAGCGCGCCGGCCAGACGAACCGCGAGGGGGGCCATGAGCAGGGCCGTCCTCGTGTTGGAGAGGACCATCCCGAGGGCCGAGGTGAAGAGGACGAGCAAGCCGAGGACCACCGTGGGCCGCGCCCCGGTCAGGAGCGCCTCGACAGCGGACACGGCGGCCCCCATCGCCCCGGTGCGCTCCTGCGCCGTGGAGACAGGGATCATCCCAGCGATGAGCACGACGCTCTCCCAGTTCACGGCGCGGTAGGCGTCCGCCGGGCGCACGCACCGCGCGAGCACCAGGAAGACCGCGGCGAGCAGCACGGCGACCACGTTGGGCAGCCATCAGAACGCCATGACGACGAGCATACCCAGGGTGACCCCCACGGCGGCAAGGGCGCGCCGGCGATCGACGAACACCGCGCTCGGCGCGTCGGGCTCGGCGACGAGCACGAGATCCGGCCAGTCGGCGACGCCGGTGTCCGTCAGCGCGGCCCCCACGATGAACAGGCCCGCTATCATGAGCACGGCCGGGTTGCTGAACCCGGCGAGCGCGTCCGGGACCGTGGTGACGCCGGAGAGGGTGAGCGCGAGCAAGGACATCATCGCCACGACGTCGAGCCGCAGGCGATCGCTCACGAACAGGACGATCGTGACTCCGAGGATGGCCAGCGTGAGGACAGCTTCCGGCATCATGCGACGGCGCAGCCTATCCGAAGGGGCCGCGTATCCAACCCCCTATCGTCTCACCATCGCTCACGCCGTCTTGCCCTCGGCGGGTCGCGCCGACGCGCGCGTCCAGGCGCCGCCGGAGCGTGCTTCGCCGCCGCGCCGCTCGGGGCAGCTCCAGCACGAACGTGGAGGGGCGCGCGACCAGCACGTCGCACGGCGCCGAGCGCATGACGGATTCGGCCACGCTGCCCAGGAGAGCGCGCGAGATCCCCGAGCGCCCGTGCGTGCCCATGATGATGAGATCGGCCTTCCACCGCGCGGCTTCGCGGACGATCGCGCGCCTCGCGTCGCCGCGCCGGACCGACGACTCCCACGTTACGCCGAGCCCGTCGAACGAGTCGAGGAGGCGCCGGAGGCCGGCCCGCGCGTCATCATGGTATCGCGCCTTGTAGGCCGCGAACTCCATCGGCGGGAGGGCGAGCGCCATCCTGTCCTCGAAGGGCTGGCTCGCGGCTTTTATTCCTCCGCCGGCGCTCTCAGCGAGGTCGCTCGCGCATGCCGAGCCCACGGTGCGAGTTGAGCCGACCCTGATCTCGGTCTTGCACTGGGGGCGGCTGCTCGAAGGGGAGTTGTTCGCAACGTCGCGCTACGTCGAGTGGGCCGTGCTCATGAAGCGTTCGTTCGGCTTCGATGCGCTCCGCTGCCCGAGATGCGAACGGAGGATGCGCGTGCTTTCCACGATCACCGACTCAGCGGTGGTGCGCCGCATCCTCGATCATCTGAACTTGCCCTCGCAGCCCCGAACGGCAGCACCCGCGCGCGATCCAACGTGGGAACCGATGGCGTTCGGGTTCGACGCGGCGTAGGTGGACACGCGGCCCGAGCCCGTCATGGCGAACGCACGTCGCGGTCGTCGAGCCAGAGCTGCACCCAGTGCACGGCGCGCGGGCCCTGCGACGGGGCAGGTCGGGTGTTTGATGCGCGATAGACGGCTCGCCCGGCGCCGTTCCAGCGGTGCTTGACACGGGCGAGATCTCTATGGTTTCCTATCCGCCCGAACATGAGAGCTCCGATGCCTACCCCCCGCACGGTCCGAATGCTGGCACCGTTGGTCGTCGCAGCTTTCGCTTGTCAGGAGGTGGAGCAACCGCTCGGAGACGCACCTTTGACCGGCGAGGGTGGCGCCGCGACAGAAGACGGCGGCGCGGCGGGCAGTACGGGCGGGACGGTGGGTGGTGCTGAAGACGGCGGGTCGTCCGGCGAGCTCGGCGATGGCGGCGAGCCTCCTAACCCCGACGTTCGATTCGTGGTTGTCGGTCCGATCGATCCGGCGAGCACCACGCCGCGTGCAGGAGTTGACTATTCTACGGATTGGATCGGCGCGGACATCAACGGGTCGGTCTTGGCTGGATTCTCGGCGTCGGCCGATACTGACAGCGACTTCACCACCGGAGTGCGGTTCCTTTGGACCCCCGAAGCAGGGACAACCCGGCTGCCCTACTACGCTCCTGCGGTCGGAATGTATGCCCCGTCGCGCTTGAGCGGCGATGGCAAGAGCCTCTTCGGCGAAGTGATGAACATCAAGGCGATCCCGAACGGGATCCAGTTCGGCCCAGTCTCGTTCTACCGCTGGACCGAGGAGACCGGCGACGTTCCGTTCGGGCCTTCCGAGCCGATGTGGAACGGCCAAATCGCTTTCGTGAGCGCCGACGGGAGTGCCGCGCTCGGAAGCGTCGAGCTCCAAGCTGACGTAGAGGCGGGCGACGGCCACTCGAGGTGGTTCCGATGGAAGGAGAGCCGCGGATTCGAGCTGCTCACCACGCTCGGCTGGCCTGCTCGCGCCGGCTGCTCGGCTGTGAGCGAGGACTTCGCCACGATGGCGGGGTATGGGGACGACGGAAAAGGTTTCCTGTGGTTAGCCCCGGACCGCGTCCTGCCCCTGACCGGCATCCCTGAGTTTCCCTACTGTTGGGCGAGCAGCATCTCCCACGACGGGAGCATCGCGTTCGGGGAATGTCATGACGAGAGCTCCGAGGGAGTGAGGGCATTTCGCTGGACCGAGGAGACGGGCATGGTGTCCCTCGACGTACCGAGCGTCGTCTACGCGACGGGCGACGGACGCCTGGCCTTCGGCACCGACGGCGAAGCGCTATACCGCTGGAGCGCGACGGCGGGCAGCACACGCCTGGAGCCCCCCGTCGATTGGGTGATGGGGCGTGCCTACTGGCTGAAAGTCGTGCTGGGTAGCCTCAGCGACGACGGGAGCACGATCTACGGCCAGCTGTCCGTTACCGCGGGAGCAGCTCTGGAACCCGAGCAGAGTTCGTTTCGTTGGAGCGAGGCGGATGGCTTCGTTCGGCTCGATGCGCTGCCCGGACACGACGAGAGCTGGATTCAAGGGCAGAGCTCCGACGGTTCAGTTCAGGTAGGTTCGAGCAGACTCGGACGGTCCGCTAACGACGCCGTGCTGTGGGATTGCGGCGGAGTGCGGGACATCGGTCGAGAGCTTCGCGAAGGCGGAGCCGAACTTTCGGGTGTGCACCTCAGCTGGGCGTCCCAGGTGTGGACCGGCTCCACGCTGATGATCGCAGGTAGCGGTGAGGCAGGGGGAAATCGCGTCGCATGGATCGCGTGGCTTCCCGCGCGTTGCTAGGGCAGCCGGTCCGCGAAAGTGCGGACCGGCTCATCGTGGCTAGTGTGCAGTCGTGATGACGCATCGGCGGAGCCGGCCGCCGATGTGTTCGTGCTCACGCTGCAGTCAGCCCCTGCACCGCATTGACACGAGCTGCAGCGGCACGTCTCTCCGCAGCGGCATTCGCCAGCCGAACCCGCCTTCGCGTCGCAACTGCAGCCGAGCCCTCCGCGCTCGATGCGTGTACCCAGCTCGCACTCGCAGGTGGAGCGTATCTTGCGCGGCCTTTCGAGCACAAGGACAGTCCCGACGCGGCTTTCGAGCGCCGAGAGCGACGCTTCTCCGCGGCGTGCGACGGGTTCGACGTGCATTGCGCGGTGCGCATCGCAGCGGATGACGATTGTTCCTTGGCTCGGTCACCATGGCGACGAGCTTCATCCGCCCCTTGCAAGTTGGGCACTCGAGGACGTCGATCGCAAATGTGCGGCGCAAGAGCTCGGCAATCGCTGCTGTTTCCGGCGACCGCTCGTTATCGGCCGGCTTTCCTGGCTGGATCTCTGACGCGCGACGCTAGCCGCGCTGCGGCCGGTCCACGGCGAACGCGCCGTCGCCGAGCAGGGCCTGCGCGCCGAGCGCGACCATGAGGAAGGCGACGTACTCCCAGCCGCCCCCCTGGCCGGAGAACATCCAGCCGTTCGGGAGGTGCACGATCAGCGCGCCCGCCATCACCGGCAGGAGCGCCAGCGCGACGAGGCGCGTCCGGAGCACGGCGGAGGGTCAGGGGCCGCCGGAGAAGTGCACGTAGAGCACCGGCACGAGGACGCCGATGGCCAGCCACACGCCGCCCCGGCCGAGCAGGCCGCGGCGCCCCGGCAGCATGAAGACGCCGGTCAGGGCCAGCACCAGGAGCCCGGCCGCGTAGGTGTCGGCCACGTAGGTCCACGCCTTCTTGCCGCGATTGAGGTGTAGCCAGTTCGCCACGCGCAGGAGGAACCGCGGCTCCTGCCCCTCGTCGAGCACGCGGCCCGTGGCGGGGTTGACGTGCAGGGTGCGCTTGTCGAACACGACGTCGAGCTGCTCCTCCGAGGCGCGATAGACCTCTTGCGGCTCGCCCGAGATCTCCAGCCGCTTCATCACCACGGCCGCCACCGCCTGGTCGTCGCCGACGATCGGGCCCCCGAGTTCGTGGGTGCGCTCGTAGCTCTGGAAGCTTGGATCCCAGTCCTCGATGTGGTTCACGGCCAGGCCGCTCAGCGCGTAGATGAACGTGAGCCCCACGGCGAAGTTGCCGAGGTCCGCATGCACCACCCGGATCAGCTGGCGGGCGGAGAAGCGCCGCTTCCCCTTCCCCGCCTTGCCAGCGCCGGGCGCCCTCGGCGCGAGCGGCGCCGGCTCCACCTCGCCCGGCGCGCCCTCAGCCATACCGTTCCTCCTTCCAGGGGTCGGCGTGGTTGTGGTAGCCGCGCGTCTCCCAGTAGCCCGGCTGATCCCTGGTGACGAACCGGATGCCGGTCAGCCACTTGGCGCTCTTCCAGAAGTACAGATCCGGCACCAGCGAGCGCGCCGGCGGGCCGTGAGGCCGGGTGAGCGGCTTGCCGTCGTGCTGGTGCGCGACCAGCACGTTCGGCGCGAGCGCCTCGGCGAGGCGCAGGTTGGCGGTGTAGCCCTGCGCCGCCTCGAAGATGACGTAGCGCGCCGTGTCCCGCACCTTGGCCAGCTTGGCGAGGTGCGCCACCTGCACCCCGCGCCAGCGGCCGTCGAGCAGGCTCCAGCCGGTCACGCAGTGCACGTCGCACACCTGGTCGGTCTGCGGCAGCGCCAGCAGCGCGGCGAAATCCAGGGCGAGCGGGTTGTCCACCTCGCCGTGCACGCGCAGGCGGAAGGCGGCCGGGCTCGGGTCGCCGGGGTTGCCGCCCATGGGCTTGAGCGCGTCGATGATGCGCTGCCCAGGCGGCAAGCGCGGGCGCCCGTCGGCGCGGACCGCCCGGGCCCGCGGGTCGTCCGCGGCGGCCATCACGTAGGTGCCGCCGCCGAGCGCCGTGATCACGGTGCCGGCGAGGGCGGTCTTGAGGAAACGCCTGCGCTCGATGGAGCGCGCCAGCTCCGGGTACGGGTCCAGCTTGGAGGAGCTCATCACCCCAGTCTACGCGCGGGAAGCCGGGCGGTTTCGGTTCGGAGCCACCGACAGCCGGCCGGCGGCGAACGCGCCGTCGCCGAGCAGGGCCTGCGCGCCGAGCGCGATCATCAGGAAGGCGACGTACTCCCAGCCGCCCCCCTGGCCGGAGAACATCCAGCCGTTCGGGAGGTGCACGATCAGCGCGCCGGCCATCACCGGCAGGAGCGCCAGCGCGACGAGGCGCGTCCGGAGCCCGGCCAGCAGCGCCGCGCCGCCGAGCAGCTCGGCGAGGAACACCGGGTACGCCGTCCAGCCGGGGAAGCCGCTCGCCGCGAAGAACGCCGCCGTGCCCGGCAGGGTGAACACGAGCAGCTTGGCGAGCGCGTGCGCCAGGAACACGGCGCCCAATCCGAGGCGCAGCACGAGCGCGGCCAGCTCGGCCGAGCGGGGAACGGAGAGGATCGCGTCGAGACGGGTCATGGGTGATGCCTCCATGCCCCGAGGAGTAAGCCCCGGCGCCGCGCCACGGTAGAGCGCGCTCGGAAACGAATTGTTCGCAGGGGAGAACGATCTGCCGCCAGAACATCGATCACGTTAAAACCCGGAGAAATTTCACAGGGAGGCGGGGAGGCGGGGAGGAAGAAAAAATGAAGTTCTTTTCTCTTTCCGTCTCTCCCTCCCCGCCTCCCCGCCTCCCTGTGAAATTTCTGCTTTTTCTCGTGGTTTCAACCCGTTTATCGCTCTAGCCCCACGAGGTCCCGCGGAAGGCCGCGGCCAGGTGGTCGATGAGCCGCCGCACCCGCGCGGGCGGGCGCCGGCCGGCCGCGTGCACCGCGTAGATGCCCATGGGCCGCGGGGCGAACGCCTCGAGCAGCACGACGAGGCGCCCGGCCCGGAGATCCTCGTCGACCATGAAGCGCGGCAGCACCGCGAGGCCGATCCCGGCGACGGCCGCCTCGCGGAGCGCCGTCCCGTTGCTGGCGGTGAGCGGGCCGGAGACGGGGACCGAGATGCGCCCGGCGGCGCCGTAGAAGCGCCACTCGTCCTCGACGCGCAGGTGGGTGTAGCGCAGGCAGTCGTGGCGCAGCAGGTCGCCCGGCTGCTCGGGCCGCCCGCGCCGCTCGAGGTAGCCCGGGGCGCCGACGACGTGCAGCGCCGTCGTGGCGAGCTGGCGCGCGACGAGGCTCGAGTCCTTGAGCTTCGTGATCCGGAGGGCGAGGTCCACGCGCTCCTCCACGAGGTCGACCAGCCGGTCGTTCAGCACGAGCTCGACGTGCGCGCCCGGGGTCGCCCGGAGGAACCGCGAGAGCGGCTGCGCGAGGTACATCTGCGCGAAGCTGACCGGCGCGTTGAGCCGGATGCGGCCCCGGTCGGCGTCGGAAGCGCCCCGCACCGCGGCCGCGGCCTCCTCGAGCACCCGCGCGCAGCGCGCGTAGAGGTTCATGCCGGCGTCCGTGACGGTGAGCTTGCGCGTGGTGCGCACGAGCAGCCGCTCGCCGAGGCGCTCCTCCAGGCGCGCGACCCGGGTGCTCACCATCGACTTCGACACCCCGAGCTCGGCCGCGGCCGCGGTGAACGATCGGCGCTCGACCACGCGCGCGAAGCACAGCATGCCGGGCAGATCGTCGAAGAGCGGGTCGATCACGCGCCCACTGTGCGCGGGGCGGCAGATTGTTCGCAAGCGAGAACAGCACGAGCGCAGGGAGGACAGGAGTCCGGGGGGCGGGCGCGGGAGCCGCGTCGACGGCTGCCTGACCGCGACAGGCGCTGACATGGCCGTACCCCTCGGCGATCTCCCGGATCGCCGGGGGGTGATCTGCCGGATCGCCGGGGCGCGCGCGGTCGACCCGCTCCCCGCCCTGATTCGACGTCGATCCTCGCCGCGAGTGGAATCGTTCACCCTCACGGACGGGCACGGACGCTGCAAGTCGCGGTGACACGAGCGGCGACACGAGCGGCGCCCCGGATCGCCGTGAACACCAGAGGAGGAAGCATGGATCGGAGAGACGGTTGCACAGCGCTGCTGACCTTGGCCTGCCTCGGCGCTGTCGCGGGGTGCACCATGGCGGCTGACGAGCCGGAAGCCGCGGAGGACACGGGGAGCCAGGAGTACGCCGAGGTGTCCTACAGCCCCGGCGCGGGGTGGAACCTCGTGTGGTCGGACGAGTTCAACGGCGCGAGCCTGAACACAGCGAACTGGAACGTGCTCACGAGCAACCACGATCCGGTCACCAACAACTGCAACTTCGGCACCGGAGAGCTCGAGTACCCGCGCGCGTCGAACGTGGCAGTCCGCGACGGCAAGCTGGTCATCTCCGCGCAGCGCACGGGCGACAACCCGGCCGCGCCCCAGTGTACCGGGTACGGCGGGCGCTCCTTCTATTCCGGTCGCATCCACACGAAGGGCAAGGTCGAGCGGCGGTACGGCAAGATCTCGGCGAGCATCAAGGTGCCCTCCGGCTACGGGATGTGGCCGGCCTTCTGGACCCTGGGCGCCAACATCGACTCCGGCGCCAACGCGTGGCCTCGCTCGGGCGAGATCGACATCCTCGAATGGCGATCCACCGAGCCCACCTGGATGCAGTCCGCGGCCCACTGGTGGAACGGCGGACAGGCGGACTGGGGGACCGGGGCGAACCGCGGCTCGAGCCTCGCCGACTCCTTCCACGTCTACGAGGTCGAGTGGTCGTCAAGCAGCATGATCTTCAGGCTCGACGGCAACGTCGTGGCGAACAACACATACTACCACAACGAGACGGAGTTCCAGCAGAACCACTACATCCTCCTGAACCTCGCCATCGGAGGCAACTGGTACGGCAACCCGAGCCCCGCGAGCATCGATCTGCCGTCGGGCACCACGAAGACCATGGAGGTCGAGTGGGTGCGCTGGTACCAGCAGGGCGGCGGGGGCACGAGCGGCGCCTCGCTCGACAATCCGAGCTTCGAGTCCGGGCTGACCGGCTGGACCAACTGGAGCCCGAACGGCACGGGGGCAGCGGGCTTCAGCGAGACATACAACGGCGCGCAATCCGGCGCCTACCACCTCACCCACTGGACCAACGGAGCTCCGTTCGAGGTGTGGACGTACCAGGCGCGCTCGGGGCTCGCGACGGGCGACTACAAGGTCCGAGCGTGGGTGAAGAAGGCCGGCAGCTACGATTTCAGCCGGCTCCAGGCCAAGACGTGCGGCTCGTGCGCGCCCACCTACACGACCATCGGGACCCATGGGAGCTGGACGCAGATCGAGACGCCGGCCATCCGTGTCACGGGCGGCTATCTGGAGCTCGGCTTCCACACGAAGGCCACCTCCGGCAACCCGGCCAACTTCATCCACATGGACAGCGTCGAGCTCATCCGCCTCTGACCGCCCAGCGCTGACCCGCGGCGAGGCGTGACGCCGCGAGGCGTGACGCCGCTCGGTCCTCGGACGCTGACACGGCGCGCTGCTGGCCCCTCCCCTGGCGCGCCGCAGCACGACCACGAGCACCGTGAAGTGACGGCAGATTCCGGGCGGGACGGCTCGTTCTTCTTGCCCTTCTTGCCGGTGCAAGCCTGCCCCATGGCGTTGATTGACTTATTCATCAACCCAGGACCTCGCCCTCCGGCGCGCCGTGCTACCCTCGTGCGGCCTGGGCCGGGCCGGGCACCTCGGATAGGCCGCTCCTTCTCGATGTCCGCCGCTCCTCCACCGAAGGGAGGAGCGCCGCGCGCGATCAGCGCGCGATCGGCTGGATTGCGCCGCGGACCTCTGGCCGCGGGGCGGTATTCGCGGAGCGACGGGCGCAGGCGCCCGGGGCGACAGCCTTCCCTCGGACCTTCAACACGCTCGGAAGAAAGGCAGATGATGAGAACGGTCAATGCGCCTTGGATTGTCGTGCTCGCTTCACTCGTCCCCATCATGGGCTGCGCCAGCGAGCCTGAGAGCAAGAGCTCTTCGACAGAAGAGCCCGCTGCGGGCCCGACGTTCCACAAGGACGTGGCGCCCATCCTGCAGAAGCGATGCCAGGGCTGCCACTCGCCCGGCGAGATCGCTCCCTTCAGCCTGACCAGCTACGCCGACGTGAAGCAGGTCTCGCAGCTCGTCGTGCAGGCGACCGAGGACCGGTCGATGCCGCCCTGGGGCGCCGTGGAGACGGACGAGTGCGCGCCGCGCTTCCCGTGGAAGGACGACAGCAGGCTCTCCGACGCGGAGCTCGCGACCCTCAGGGCCTGGCACGAGGCCGGCGCCCCCGAGGGCGACCCCGCGGACGCGCCCGCCGGGGCCGAGGCGTCGACGCGCAACGGCCTGGAGGGCGTCAGCGCGACCATCGAGCCCGCGAAGCCGTACGTGACGGGCGGCGACGACGACCAGTTCCGCTGCTTCGTCATGGATCCGAAGCTCACGGAGGACACGTTCGTGAACGGCATGAACGTGCTCCCGGGGAACTCGAAGGTCGTCCACCACGTGGTGGTGTTCACCGACCCGAACGCCGAGAGCGAAACCCTGGCCGACGCCGACGGCGGTTATGAGTGTTTCGGCAGCTCAGGGGTCCAGCAAACCCAGGTCCTCGGCGTGTGGGTGCCGGGCGGGCGGCCGACCGAGTTCCCTTCCAACGCCGGCACCCTCGTCCGTGCAGGGTCGCGGCTGGTGATGCAGGTCCACTACCACCCGGCGGGCGCGGCCGCCGAGCCTGACGCGACCAGGATACAGCTGCGGTACCTCCCGGAGCCGCCCGAGTACAGGGTCGTCTTCCTGGCGCTCGGCAACTTCCCGTCGCAGTTCCCGAACGGCGACGGCCTCCAGCCGGGACCCAACGACAGGGATGGGGTCGAGTTCTTCGTCCCGGCAGGGGTCAAGGACCACACCGAGACGATGAAGATCAAGATCCCCGAGGAGTTCATGGGGGAGCCGCTGGTGGACGGCATGAAGCTCTACAGTTCGATGACCCACATGCACTACGTCGGGAGAGACATGCTGGTCGAGGTCGAGCGCCCGAGCCCGGAGGGCAGCGACCCGGCCAAGGAGTGCGTGGTCCAGACGCCGAAGTGGGACTTCAACTGGCAGCAGACGTACGCCATCGACGCGCCGATCGAGGAGCTCCCCGTCCTGAAGGCCGGCGACGCGATGACCTTGCGCTGCCGCTACGACAACACCCTCGACAACCCGTTCGTGAAGCGGGCGCTCCTCGAGGAGAACCTCAACGCGCCCAGGGACATCGTCCTCGGCGAGAGCACGCTCGACGAGATGTGCATCGCCCTCTTCAACGGGTTCGTCAAGAACTGACGGGCGCTCGTCCGCGCGGCTGAGTCCGCCTGCTCGCGACGACCCGGCCCGGGCAGCCCTCGTTTTACCCCTACCCCCCACCTCCCTACCCCCCACCTCGGCGAGCGCGCGGGGCGATCGGCCGCGGAAGAAGCGGCGGAGCGCGGCTCCGGCTTGCCTTCGCCCCTCGCCGTCGGTAGCGTCGGCCTCGGTAGACCTTCCCGTGGCGGCTCCGATCGTGGTCGAAATCGCGTCGGGCCCCGCCGTGCAGGGCGAGCTCGCGGCGCTCCTCGTCGAGGCGTGCTCTCGCGCGGCCGGGGGCGGCGGGTGCGCGCTCGGCGACCCGAAGCGCACCGGGACCCCGGTGAGGGCGCTCGCCGTGGTCTGGCTGGATGGACCGGAGCAGCGTCACCTGCGGGTCGACGTCGCCTCGCTCGGCTCCCCCGAAGGCACGCTGTCGTCGCGCGAGATCGAGTTCCGCGACGAGGACCCGCTGCCCGATCGCTACCGCACCGCGGGGCTGATGGTCGCGGCCCTGGCGGCGGAGCGCGCCGCCGTCGCGGCCGCGCCCCCCGCGGCGGCGGACACCGCGCGAGATCCGGCGGCGACGGACACGGGGCGAGATCCCGCGGCGACGGACGCCGAGCGCGACGAGGACGCGGCGCCGCCGCGCGCTCTCGGCTGGTCCGTCGGCGCCGGCGGGCTCGCGGGCAGCGGGCTCGAGGGCGGACCCGCCCGGGCCGGCGGCTGGATCATGGCGACGGCGCTCGAGCGGCGGTCGGGGTTCTTCGGGACGCTGTCGGCGTCCTATGCGATGGCCCTGCGCGAGCCGGCCCCCGGGCTTTCCGTCCAGTGGCTCACGCTCGGCGGCGGAGGCGGCATCGCCGCGCCGGTCCGGCCGCTCGACGCGCTGGTGCGGGCGAGGCTCGAGGCCACCGTCGACTGGGTGATCGCCTCGGCGCAGGACCCGAAGAAGCCGCCGGAGCCCGAGATGGCGCACGGGTGGGCCCTCGGGACGCGCACGGCGGTCGACCTCCTGTGGCCTGCCGAGAGCGGCGTGGCCCTGTTCGGCAGCGCCGAGGCGTTCGTGCGGATCCACGGGACCGCCCTGGAGGTGCACCCGAAGCCCAGGGCGGCGCTGCCGACGGGCGGCTTCACCGGGATGGTGGGGCTGCAGCTGCGTCTACACTAGAGCGACTTGGCGGTTCATTTCTCGCCTGATCAACGTGATCGGTATTTCAGAGCGACAAACGGGTTGAAACCACGAGAAAAAGCAGGAATTTCACAGGGAGGCGGGGAGCGAGAGACGGCAAGAGGGAGAAATTCATTTTTTCTTCCTCCCCGCCTCCCCGCCTCCCTGTGAAAATTCTCCGGGTTTCAACGGATCGGTGTTCTAGGCCGGATTCACCGCGATCTGCATCTGGGCGATCACGATGTCGCCCTCCAGCACGGCCTTGGCACGAAGGCCGCTGTTGCCCGCTTCATCGGCCTTGATGGCGCCTGCATAATAGTTCGCCAGATTGCCGGTGGTGCGCGCCTTGTACGGCTCGTACGCGGTATGGACGGAGTCGGTGAAGGCGGGATCGAAGTAGAACTGCGTCGTGAAGATGTGGTCTCCACCGCTGTAGTTGACGCGCCCCCTCGACATCGATCCCTTCTTGAAGCAGACGAAGTGGATGTGAACATCGCGGCCGTTGTACCAGCCGGGGAAGATGCTCCGGAACGAGACGACACCGTCTGCGTCCGTGGTCTGCACGCCGCGACAGAAACGCTCGTTGGTGTCGAGGTTGTTCTGGTTCGGCCTGCCCGCGTACGGCGAGTCGGGGTTCTGCTCGTTGGCGCTGCCCCGGGCCCCGAAGCCGCTGTAGAACCCCTGCCCGTCCGTGTGCCAGATGTAGACGTCGACGTCGGCCAGGCCCACGCCCCTGCCATCGCAGTCGGGCTTGCTCATGTCGAGCACGCGCAGGTGGAGGTGCATCTCCACGCCGGGCGGCGCACTCTCATTGTAGCGACCACGAATGTCCTGCCGGACCAGGGAGATGTCGTCGTTCTTCTCGAGCTCGTGAATGAAGAAGGGGCCCTGACCGGCGCCGTCCGTCTTGTTGAGCGCCCTGCACGTCGGCACGTCGTCGAACGGCGGCGCGATGAGCTCGCCGCCGCTACCACCACCTCCCGTGCCTCCCGCGCCCGGGTCGGTGCCCCCAGCGCCTGAGCCGCCCGAGCCTACCGCGGTGGTGGAGGTCGATCCCGCGCCGCCCGAGCCGGGTCCGGTCGCGGTGGTGGAGCCGGGCCCCGTGACACCCGTGCTCGAGGCAGTGGTCCCGCTGCCCCCGGAGCCCGTGGCGCCTCCGGTACCGCTGGTGCCAGGGTCCGGATCCGACTCGCCGCCATCTCCGCACGACACGGTGATGGCGATCGCCCCAAGCCCCAGGAGGGCCTGCCGCCGGTCGACGACCCTGCCCGACGGGCCCAGGGTCTCGGTATCTTGTTCCTTGCTCATAAAAGCAGCTCTCCTCAGGTGGCCGATGACCTGTCCGTCCGGCCGGACAACGCGCCGAACACGCAGCATCTCCCAAGAACGGCCGCAGTAAAGCATGTCGGCGCGGAGCGCGAAAGATGGGACCCGAGCCGATCCCATCTTCTCGCCCTCATGTAGTTATCCTCCGCTGTTTCACGCGCCCTCGCCACTGCACTCATTCAGGGCCGATCATTCCAGAATGGCCGATCCCGAATGGGCAGCAGCAACGCGGACAGCTGAGCTCAAGCATGGACCAGCGCGCGCCGCGCGCCGCGCGACCGACGGCGGCTCCCCGGGCCGGGCAGCTCGGCAGACCTCCCGTGCAACCAGGGAACCAGCGACGAACCAGATGGGGTGAGACAGCCCAGACCACGCCTGAGGCCGCCACGGCCACCGCACCGTCGCAAGGCCCTGCTGCACACGCCACGTCCGCAACGTATGCCCACGAGCCCGACGCGATGCGCCGCCGCCGGCCGCGTGATGCCCTGATCCTCGGCGAAACAGCCGAGCGAGGTGAACCGTAGCAATCACAGGTTGTGATCCGTATCGAGAAGAATACGCGCCGCGCGACAGACCACCACGCGCGCAGGGTCGAGCGGCGGCGCGGTCGAGCGCGAGCGCGACGCGCACAACTGTCCTCGGATCACGACAGGGAACCTGCCGTGCGTGCGCGCACGAGCGGAGGAGTCGAATGACGACAGCCGTCCACGAGTCGATGGGAATCGATACGGAACATCGCGGTCGATGACGCGCTGATCTTCCCGAACGTGCAGACGTGCACCGCCGCCATGGCCGTGGCGGCGGCCAGCGGGCCGGCGTGGCGATCCCGATCACCTCGTTCCACCCGTGACCTCCCCGAGCGCGGATGGCGCCCGGGGAGGTCCTCTCGGCGCGCGCCCCTCTCCAGCCCGGCTCGCGGGCCGCGCACCGGGCGGGAGCGCCGCCCCCAGGCGCCAGCCCAGCGACCGATTGCCGCTCGTCCAGCAGTGTGGTCAATTGCTGCCTGAGGAGGAAAATTCACGGTTCAGCCTGGTTTCGGGCGGACCGGCGACTGTGACGAGCATGGGAACCCTCGAGCCACGACCAGCAAGCCGCCGGCTCAGGCTTGTCTCCCCCCCGAGCGCCGAGCCCCCAGCGCCCGTCAGCGACGAGGAGCTCCTGCTCGCCTTCGAGCGGGGCGAGCGCGGGATCGGGCTGCGCCTGTACGAGCACCTGCTTCCGACCGTCGACCGGACCCTGTATCGGATCCTGGGTTGCCGCGAGCAGGACCATGCCGACCTCGTGCAGGGCGCGTTCGAGCAGATCGTGAGCACGCTGTCGAAGCGCCGCTTCGCGGGCGAGTGCAGCCTGGCCGGCTGGGCGTCGGTCATCGCCTGCCATGTCGGGCTGACCGCGCTGCGCGCCCGCCGGCGCGAGCGCAAGGTCATCGATCGCACGCCGGAGCGGCCGGAGGCGGACGCCCGGCCCGAGCCGCCCGCGCGGGGCGCCGACCCCGAGCGGGAGGTGAGCACCCAGCGCGACCTCGAGGCCCTGCGCCGGCACCTCGCGGCGATGGATGGCGACCGGGCGACCGCGCTGCTGCTCCACGCCATGGGCTACTCCCTCAAGGAGATCGCAGACCTGACCCGCGTCTCCGAGGCCGCGGCGCAGTCCAGGCTGTCGCGTGGGCGGCGGGAGCTCGTGGCGCGCTGTGCGTCCGACGCGGCGGAGCGGCGCGACCCCGCTGGACCCGAGGAGGAACGATGAAGCAGGACGACGTGGACGCCACCACCCCGGAGGAGCGCGCCGCGGCAGCCGGCGCCGAGGCCTCGCTGCGGGCGCTGATCGAGCAGCCGGTGCCGCCGCTGCCCAGGACCCAGGCGAGGTACCTCCAGCAGCGGGTCGCCTGCCGCATCGACCAGCTCGCCGCCGAGCAGGCCGAGCGGCGCGCCCGCGCTGGCCGGCGGCGGCGCGCCGTCGTCGCCGCGGCGGCGCTCGCGGCCGCCCTGGCCGCGGTGGCCGCCGGCGGCGCGCTCGTGTTCCGGACGCGCCCCCTGCCGGACGCCGCGGCGCAGGTGACGGCGCTCCACGGCGAGGTCGAGATCGCCGCCGGAGACGCGACGCGCTCGCCGCCGCCGCGCGCGCTGGTGCCGCTCGCCAGCGGCGAGGAGCTGCGGACCGGCGAGGGGGCGACGGCGAGGGCGTCGCTCGCGACGGGCGCGACGGTGGAGGTCGGGCCCTCGACCCGCGTGAGGTTCACGCCGGCCGGAGCGGGGCGCGACCACGTCGAAGACGTCGTCGCCCTCGACCGGGGCCGGGTCTCCGTGGACGTGCCGCCGCTGCCGGCGGGCGCGACCCTGTCGGTGCGCACCGCGGACGCCGTGGTGACGGTCCACGGGACGCGCTTCTCGGTCGAGCGGCGGCCCGGCGCGGCGGGAGAGCCGGCCGAGACGCGCGTCTCCGTCGTGGAGGGGCGCGTCTCCGTGCGCCGCGACGAGGCCGAGCGCTTCCTGGGCCCGGGCGAGACGTGGTCGTCCCGCGACGAGGAGCGCCGGGTCGACCGGCCCGCCGAGGCACAGGCGGGCGGCGCGCCGGCGCCGTCGCCGGAGGCCGGGCAGCAAGGCGCCGCCCGCGATGGCGGCGGCGGCGACGGCACCGCGGGCGAGCCGCGCGCCCCGCGCGAGGCGCGCGAGGCGTCGCCCGCGCGCGCCTCGCTGGCGGCCGAGAACGAGCTGCTCCAGGGCGCGATGGAGGCGCGGCGGCGAGGGCAGCCCGCGCGGGCGATCGAGCGGATCGACCGGCTGCTCGGCCGCTACCCGGACTCGCCGCTCGCCGAGATCGCGCGCGTGGAGCGGCTGCGGGCGGTCGAGATGCTGGGCGACAAGGACCGGACCGCGGCGGAAGCGCGGCGGTACCTCAAGGACTACCCGCAGGGCCTCGGGCGCGAGGAGGCCACGTCCGCGTCCCGCCCGGGCGGCGCGCGCCCGTGAGCGCGCCCGCGGGACAGCCCTCGTCAACAATCTGACGAACGGCTGCCTGCTCTCCGCGCCTCCGGTTACTTCCCCTTCATCGACGAGATCATCGCGCCGGCGCTCGACGATCGACATCGCGCACCGCCGGGCGCGACCCAGCCATGCTCGCCTTCGAGCAGGGAGGACCCTTATGCGTTCATTTGCTTCGACGGGATTCTTTTGTGGTGGGCTGTTGCTCCTCGCGGTCGCCGCCCCGGCCTGCGGCCGGGTGTCGACGGGCGACGCCGGCGGCAACGTCGTCTCCGGGGACCCCGGGGATGAGGACTGCGTCCCTTCGGACGAGGAAGGGAGCGCGTCCGCCCCGACCTTCCCGGGCGCGGGCTTCTCGGGCGCCGGCGACCCCATCACCTCGGCGCTCGATCCGCTGTCGTGCGGCTCGGGCAGCCGGTTCACCCCCGTGGAGGAGACCGTCGAGGTCGACTGCTACTACTCGAACAACGATCAGACCACCCCGATGGCGTTCGTCGAGCGGATCGTCGAGATCGCCGCGAGCGAGGAGCTCGTGCACGTGCGGCTGACGCTGAACCCCGCGTTCGTCGACAACACCTACGGTGAGACGGCGATCGGTTGGGGCGGCGACGAGCAGGCGGAGCCCGAGCCCGCGCCCGGTCCCGGGCCCGGTCCCGGTGGCGGTCCCGCACCGAAGCCGAAGGGGCACAAGGGGCACACGTTCAAGGATCTCGTGGGCAGCGACAAGGCCCAGTTCCAGCTGACGGACGGGACGGGAGAGCTCGTGCTCGACTTCTTCGTCGACTACATCTCGGAAGACGAGTCGCAGCCGTCCGGCTACGGGTCGCTCGGCGTGGTCGGCGGAGAGGGCCAGATGCTCCTCGGCGACGCGGACGCCGTCGTCGCGGCGACCACGTCGCTCGACCGCGATCTCAACGCGTGCGGGTACGGCGGGTATGTCGTCGACTCCCCGGAGACGGACGAGAGCTACACGGCCAACACGGAGACCCCGAACTGGGACTACCGCGTCGTCTACGACGTGTGGGTGAGCGCCTCGGCGTTCGGCGCGGCGGGCTTCGGCGACGCGACCATCAGCTACGTGCACGCGTCCCCGAGCAAGTACCCGTCGGACACGCTCGTCGTGACGGAGGGGCCGTGCCCCTCGACGTGCGAGGGCGAGGACCCGCCGGCGGGCGAGGGGGGCAGCGATCCGGGCGAGGTGCCGGGCGAAGACGAGGTCTGTCAGGAGACGGGCGATGAGTGCGCGAGCAACACCGACTGCTGCTCGTACGGCGACGTGTGCTTCAACGGCGTGTGCCAGCCGTTCGACATCCCGCGCTGAGCCTGCCTTCCCCGGCGCCGCGGCGCCCGCGCCAGCAGGCCGGGCGCCACGGCGGGCGGAGGCCGCTCAGAGCGTGTCCTGGCGGTTCAGCACGACGTTGAAGACGGTCTGTGGCACGCGCAGGCGCTCGTCGCCCTCGTAGAGCGAGCGCAGCTCGGCGAAAGAAGCGTCGGGCGCGCGCGTGACCGCGGCGAGCCGGTCGAACAGCGCGAGCTGGTCGTCCCGCAGCGGCTCGTCGGGGCCGACGATCGCGCCCCAGTCATCCCAGGGCAGCATCTCCATGCGGTTGAGCGCCGCGAGATCGCGCACGACGTTCCCGGAGATGAACCAGAGCCCGCGCATGTCGAGGAAGCCGAACCGCGACGGATCGGCCTCCCCGGCGCGGCACTTCGCCCAGGCGTCGCCCGCGACCAGGAAGCGATCGCGCGGCACGTCGAGCACGTCGAAGTCCGGCTTCACCGCTGCCCCCTGGACGTCGTCGATCTGCGCGTCGACGAGGACCCAGCGCGACGCGCCGGCGTCCCAGTGCTCGCAGACCCAGTGGTCCACGAATTCGCCCGGCGTGAAGTAGCCGCCGAAGCCGCAGCGGGCGCGCGCAGGCACGCCCTTGGCGCGCAGCAGGGCGACGAGGAGCACCGTGATGTTACGGCAGGTGCCGACGAGCCGCGCGTCGAGCGGACGGGCGACGGAGAGCGGACGATCGCTGAGGGCGAGGACGCGATCCAGCATCCGGTCCGTCGGGCGGAGGTGGGACTCGCCGCGGCGCTCGTCCGAGAGCTCCACGCCGTAGGCCCCAGCCCAGTGCTGGTGCAGCAGCAGGCCCTGCACGACGCGGACGAGCGAGGCCACGTCGCTCGGCAGCTCGTCGAACAACCTGGGCGCGTGCGCGCCGCCGGACGTCATGGCCGCGGGGCGCGCGTAAAAGTCGAGGATATCCTGTGCTGCCGTCATCGTCCGTCCTCCACGAGGTGGGTTGCTCCGGGGGTTCTGCCGTCTGCCCGGAGGAGCTTCACATGGAGGCGGGAGGGTGGGAAGAGCCTGGGCTTCCCCGCTGCGCGGAGGAGCGGATGATGGAGCAGGGCGACGTGGTCTCGGCCCTCGACGGCGTCACGACAGCTGCGGCAACCCCGTCGCGTCGACCGCGGCGGCCAGACGCTCGAGCACGTGGTCGATCTCCTCGAACGTGTTGTAAAGGCCGTGCGTGCTGATGCGGAATCCGACGCGGTTGTCGGCCACATCCGACGGCTGATCGCGCCAGGTGGTCGTGCGCAGATAGATCTTGGGGCGCTCCGACGCGAGCGCCCTGAGCACGCCGCCGAGCGCGGCGTTGAGCGCCGCGAACTGGCTCGAGTCCTCCCTGCCGACGAACGGATTGAAGGAGGTGAGCGCCGTCGCGAAGGCGGGGTCGGGGTGGTCCTCTACCCACAGCGCGCGCCTGCCCCAGCGGGCCGCGACCCGGCGCCGCAGGTGGCGCGCCAGCGCGAGCCCGCGCTCGTAGATGTCTTGAAGGCCGATCTGACCCAGGAATGCTGCCGAGTCAGTCATCGCGTACAGCGCCGGCGTGTTCGCCTCGCCGCGCGGCTGGATCGCGCTCGCCGGCGCGTACGCGCGCTCCTGCGCGTCGACGGAGGCGTACTGGAAGAAGTTGCCGAGCAGGAACGGAGGGAGGTCCGGACCCGAGTTCCGGACATAGAGGATGCCTGTGCCGGGCCCGCCGCAGAGCCACTTGTGGCCGGCTCCCGCGATGAAGTCGGCCCCGTACGCGTGGGCGTCGATCGGGCGCTGGCCCCACCCGTGCGCCGCGTCGATGATCGTGTAGGCGCCGTGGCTGCGGGCCAGCGCGGACAGCTCCTCGATCGGCAGGCGCAGCCCCGTCTTGTAGAAGATCTCGCTCACCGCCACGTACTGCTTGGCGCCGGGCGGCAAGGGCCGCTCCAGCTCCTCCTCGAACAGGCCGAGCACATCCTCCCTGGTGATGTCGCGCGTGAACCGCGAGGGCAGCCCGATCTCGCGGACCTCCACGCCGAACTGATCGCGCGCCCACGCGGTGGGTCCCCGCAGCGCCGGGTGCTCCCAGTGCGTCGTGATGATGCGATCCCCCGCGCTCCAGGGCGTGCCCGCGAAGATCAGGTTCGAGGCGTCCGTCGTGTTGTACGAGAGGACGATCTCGTCGGCGTTCGCGCCGTACTGCGCCGCGATCGCCGCCTGTCGCGCGGCGACGCCGGATAGGGCGCCGGAGGCGCTCGTGACCACAGGGAAGAGGTCCGGAAACGCGGCGTTGAGGTTCGCCTCCCAGTCGCGCGGATCCAGGGACTTGTAAAGATTGTAGACGGCCAGGTTCACGAGCGAGAAGCGCGGCTGCGAGCCGGTCGTGCCCGTATTCAGGTGAATGTAGCGGTCGGGCAAGAGGAACGCTTGGCGGACCTGCCGCCAGTACCGCTCCGTACCCCTCCGCGCGGTCGGAACCGGCGGGCGGGCGAGCCCCTCTCTCGCCTCGTCGAGGAGCTCTTCGGGTCGCGGTCGCCTCGGCGCCTCATCTGCCCGAGCGTCGGCGATCCCGCCGAACGCTCCGACCAGAGCCGTCGAGCCAAGCCCTCGCAAGAAGCCGCGTCGATCGAAGCCTGTCGTAGATCCCATAGGTGCTCCCTTCCGGGTCCTGGGTCGGCTGAAGACGCCAACTTGCTCAGCGCCGAACACCCAGTACCACGAGCTGGCGTCGTCGTCCACTATAACAGATGAATCGTCCTACATAACGGACAAATGCATCTGGCTGCCCCGGCGGGGCGCTTCGGCGGGCTGTCGCGCCGCGGGGCGCCCCGGGGGTGCTGCAGGTCGGGGTCTTGAGGGGGATGGGGTGGAGCCTGCCGGCGCTTCCCGCGGCGCTCCGGGTTTTTCCAGGTGAGCGACCGTTCGCCGGGTGCTTCCATGGGCGGCATGTCGATCATCCAGCCCAGCTTCGATAGGTCGGTCGTCGTCCGGGGCTCTCACGCCGAGGTCGTCGGGTCCCCCACCGCGAAGGTCCAGCTCCTCGCGGACAGCAGCGCGACGGGCGGCGCGCTCTCCACCGTACGGGTGACGCTCGCGAAGGACGCGGACGGCGCGCGGCCGCACCGCCACGACGCCTCGGCCGAGATGTTCTACGTGCTCGACGGCGCCGTGCAGGTCCTCTCGGGCAGCGACATCGTGACGGCCGAGCGCGGCGATCTCCTCGTGGTCCCACCGCGCATGGCCCACGCGTTCGCGGCCGCGCGCGGCAACAGCGCAGAGCTCCTGATCGTCATCACGCCAGGGGTCGAGCGCTTCGAGTACTTCCGCAAGCTCACGCGCATCGCCCATGGCCAGGAGCCGCCCGAGACGTTGCGCGACGTGCAGGACCTCTACGATACGCACTTCCTGAGCAGCCCCGAATGGGACACGGCGCGCCGTTGAGCCCCGCGGCGCCGCGCTCCGAGCGACCGCGAGCGTCGTCGTTCTCCTCGCAGCCGGTGGACGCGCGCGACGATCCCCGCGACTAGCAACCAGGTTCGGCGGCGTCTACCTCGATGGGTCGACTGGCCAGGAGGTCGTCCAGCAAGGCGCGCAGCGCCGTCGATTGGCTGGCGGCCCGGGTATACAGGGCGGTCGCCTGCATCACCGGCAGCTCGACGTCGGGGAGCAGGCGCACCAGCGATCCTCGCTCCAGGTCACGCAGCACGAGGAACTCGGGTACGAAAGCGATGCCCAGCCCGGCCCTCGCGGCGTCCCGCGTGACGAGCATGTTGCCGGTGCTCATGCGCCAGGGGACGCGCACCGTCTCTCCGCCGACTCTCCACCGGATCATGTCGGGCCGCGTGACGACGGCGGCGTGCCGGGCGAGGTCGGCGGGTCTCCGGGGCATATCGTGCTCCTCCAGCCAGCTCGGCGACGCGACGATGACCATCGTGATGTCGGCCAGCTTGTGGCTGATCAGCTCGCTGTCCTTGATCGGTCCCATGCGGATGGCCAGGTCGTAACCGTCGTTGACCAGGTTGACGCGCCCGTCATGGAGATGCAGCTCGACGCGAACTGCCGGATAACGCCTCATGAACGAGAGCATGCGGGGCGCGATCGCCGCCTGGCCATAGGCGACGGACGCGGTGATGCGCAGCAGCCCGGCGGGAGCCGAATGGTGGATCTTGACCTCGGCGGTCGCCTGCTGCGCGTCTCGGACGATGGGCTGGACCCTGTCGAAGAAGCGCCTGCCGGTGTCCGTGAGGCTGAGCGCGCGCGTGGAGCGGATCAACAGCGGTGCGCCGAGCCGCTTCTCCAGCAGCGCGAGGTTGCGGCTGATGGTCGCCTTGGGCAAGCCGAGCGCCCGGCCGGCCGCGCTGAGCGAGCCTTCCTCGACGATGCGCACGAACATCGACAGACCGGAGAGATCTTCGGGCTCCCTCAATGTTCCACTCCTCGAACGCCGCCCTTCCGGGACGCCACCTGGCGCCGCCGCGCGCATCTTCGCACAGTTCTGTTCAGACGCTCGTTCGCGCAGAGGGAGTCCGCCTCCGCGAGGCGGCTGCCCAGCGCCATCGAGGGTCAGCGACGGGCTGTCACTGCGTCCTGCGCTCATCCGTGCCCGATACCGGCGACCGCGCCACCACCGAGGAAGGCGTGTCCGCCATGCGGACCTGCTCGCCGCGGATGGGGATCGAGCTCTTTCCGTGCCTGGCCGGCACGAGCTGCGAGCTGGACGAGGAAGGCTTCCCGGTCTGCGCGCTGGACGCGAAGTGAGGCCGCACCAGACCGACCCGCCGCTCCAGCGCGACATGGATTCGGCGATCTGGTACGTTTGAAGAATGAACCTGCGTCGCGCGATCCCATACTCCTGTCTGTTCGCCCTGCTCGCCGCGTGCACGAACGAACAGCGCTCTGACGCGGGCGCTGGCGGAGGCGCCGGGACCTCCGAGAGCACCGGGAGCACGAGCGCAGTCACCGGGACCAGCGCCGGCAATGGCGGCAGCGGCGGCAGCGGCGGCAATGGCGGCAGCGGCGGCAACGGCGGAAGCGGCGGCGGCGGCGGCAGCGGCGACGAGCCGCCCCCGGAGCCCGAGGAGGTCCCGGTGCTGGAGAACATCACGTTCTACGACGGCTACGCCGCGACGGTCGACGAACCGATCCCCGACGGCGTGATCCGCCACAACAACTCGCTGGTCGCGACCAGGTTGACCGACGAGCTGCTCGCCAGGGTCCAGACCACCCTGAAGGTCCGCGTGGTCGTGGGAGCGCTGTGCGACAACTACGATCGACTCGGCTCGGTCAACCTGGCGCTGGTTCCCAAGGGTGCCCAGACCTACGTCTCCGACGATGTCGAGCGGATCGAGGTCGCAAGGTTCGTCACGCCGTTCATGAACATGAACAAGCAGCCGACGACGGTCCCCTACGAATGGGAGGCCAGCAACCTCGTGCCGATCTTGAGAGACCCCGACCTCCTGGCCGAACACGATTTCTGGCTTGAACTGAGCATCTTCGGCGTGCCTTACGCCGCGAACGACGAGGTCGCCGGCTGCGCTGGTCGCAATGACACGCAGCTCGGATCGCTGCTGTTGTATACCGACAGCACGCAGGAGGCCCAGGACTTCAGCGTCCTGTTGCCGCTGGCTATCGGCGAGGAGTTCAACAACTACGCCGTGGGCGCCAGCGACAGGGTCGGCACGACCCGCAAGACCGTCAGCTTCGAGCTGCCGGCAGATACGCAGAATGCACAGCTCGTGTTGATCACGTCGAACCACGGCGCCAACCAGGGCGGCGAGGAGTATATTCGCCGCGAGCACCACGTGTACGTCGATGGCAAGCTGGCCTTGCAGTACAAGCCCGGGCGCACGTCGTGCGAGCCGTTTCGCAGGTACAACACCCAGAGCAACGGCATCTACGGGCGGTCCCCGCTCTCGGACGAAGAGTGGCAGTCGTTCAGCAACTGGTGCCCTGGCGACGTGATCGACACCCGGATCGTCCCGTGGGGGGCCGCGAGCGCCGGCACGCACGAGTTCGTGATCGACGTCCCTGACGCGACCTTCGTCGACGGGCAGGGCAATTTCCCGTTCTCGCTCTACGTGCAGGCTCAGTGAACGCGTCCCGTTGACGTCCTCGACGACTGGCCGCGGCCTGTCGCCGGCACCCGGGTCGGCGCGGGGGACCACACGCCGCGCGCGGGGGGCGGCGAGGCCGGCGGGCCGGGTGGCGCGAAGACACAACCGAATGGCGCGTTTGTGAACGCGCGCCCAGCGCCCGGCGCGTACACATCCTCACGATGATCGCGCGACGGGCGGGCCCCTCCCTCACCGCAGCAGCGCGTCGGCCCGCTGCGGCGGGACGGCGCCGGGGCACGCCTGGGCGCCGTCACAACGAGGGAGTAAGAAGACCATGCTGAAGAACATCTTTGTCGCTCTCGGCCTCGCCGTCTCTCTTGCCGCCTGCATGGCCGAGCCGAGCGAATCAGCGCCTGAGGCCGAGGGGGCCGCCGGCGAAGAGGCCGTGGATACTGCCGAGCAGCCGCTGATGTCGACCGGCTTCACCCGGACGTATTACAGCGACAGCTCGTTCAAGACCCCGATCGGCGTCGAGACCCGAGACTGCGACCCCGATTATAACGAGTTCTTCGGAGAAGCGTCGAGGTACTACAAGCAGCGTCGCTACAACTGCCCCGGCAGCAGCATGCCCGGGCTGCCCTCGACGAACTGCTACATCTGCTACGACAACGCGCTCCCCGGCGAGCCGCCGTCCGTGGCGTGCGTCGGCTCGTCGTGCCCGGTCTTCTGAGCGGCCGCGTCCGTCGTACCCCCCAGCAGCTGCGGCGAGCTCCTGCGGCGCACGCCCGGACCCGCCGGCTTCGACACCTCGATCCTCTTCAGCCTTAGCGGCGATCCCGCCGTGCGTCAGCCCGACGATCAGCGCGGCCCGCCCCCGGAGGCGGTGGTGCGCCGACGTGTGCCAATCATGGCTCAGATTGGCGCTGTCGAGACACCGGAACCAGGGACGGTCGTGGTCCACGCGCGCCGGTGCGCTCGGTCGACGGCGCATGTCCGACGCTCGCCAGCTCAGCACGTCGCGCCGGGTGGGGTGGCGCCTGGCCTTTGCCGCGCGGGAGGGGGCCTCATGGCGCGTGCCCGTCTCTGGTGGGTGGGGCGGATGGCATGAGATTTCCCTCATGCGAGGCGAGGGCCTCGCATGACGGGTATCGACGTTCAGGTGTCCAGGTTGCCCAAGGGGGCAGTGGGTCAGGGGCGCGATGGTTTCTCTTGACGAGCTGAAGAGCGCGTCGAGCATCGAAGAGCTCCTGGCCGAGCCGGCCGGCAAGTACTTCGTCGATCCCACGTTCGTCTTCTGGTACCCCGAGCGCACCTTCCACGGGTTCTCGCTCTGGGGGCGGCCGAGCGCCGACGATGTCGAACGGCTCAATCGGCTGAACGACGCGGTGCTCGCGCCCCAGGACGGCCGTCACGTGTCGCTCGTCGACCTCCGAGGCCTCGAGGGCGCCGACCCACGGGCGTTCGCGTCGATGGCGGCTTACCTCTCGGCGCGCTGGCAGCCCTTTCGCGAGCGGGTGATACGGCAGGCGCTGGTGCGGCCGTCGGGCTTCGCCGGCGCCGTGGTCTCCGGCTTTTACGAGGTCTTGAAGCCCTCGTTCCCGGTCGCGGTGTTCGACGGCGTCGGCGAGGCGCTCGCCTGGCTCGGCCGGGGCGATCGCGAGGCGCTGGTCGAGCGCTTGATCGGGCTGCGAGACCAGGCCGGCGGGGCGGCGGGCGTGCTCGGCTCGCTCCGGCGCTTGCTCTGCGCGTCGCCCTGCCGGCCCGCCCTGGCCGAGGCGGCGCGCGCGCTCCACCTCTCCGAGCGCTCGTTGCAGCGGCACCTGCGGCGAGCCGGGACGACCTTCCAGGCGGAGGTGAACGCCGCGCGGGTGCGCGTCGCCCAGGGGCGGATGCTCGCGGGCGACGACAGCTTGACGGCCATCGCCATCGACGTGGGCTGCGCGTCGGCGCAGCACTTCAGCGCGATGTTCCGCAAGGCGACGGGGCAGAGCCCGAGCGAGTGGCGGGCGCGGGCCCGCGGCGCGCGCCGCGAATCCGCGCCCGGCAGGGCGATGCAGGGCCCGCCGCCGCACGGGAAGCGGCGCGAGGGGGGCGCGGCGCGGGATCACGAGGGGTTCGCGCTGTCGAGGGCAGGCTGAAGGACAGCGGGCGCCCGGTACCGCGCCAGCACGATGGGCCTGCCCGCGCGGGTGGCACAGCTGCGCGGCGAACGCGGGGAGCTCGAGGACGCCGCGCGCCGAGATCGAGGCGGTCGAGGTCGGCGCGCTGCTCGCGCACGCCGCTGCGCTCGATCCGGGCAAGGTGCGGATCGACGCGCGGCTCGGCTGGCCGGACGAGGTACGCGCGAGGGTGGAAGGCCTGGGGTTCGTTGTGATGCGCTGAGGCGCTGCCCCTTCAGGATTCTGAGGCTCATGCACCCGCTCGGACCGAACGGTCAGCTGCCGCTCCGGGCCTCCGCGCCGCATCCGCTCGGACAGGGGCGAGCGAGCGCCTGAGCGCGATGTGCGGATCTACCGGCACCGGTGGGCCTCCGGGATTGCACGGGAGGGGCAATTGGGCGATAGGAGACCGGATGGCGGCGAAGAAGGCGGCGGGGGGCGGGGCGAGGCCCCGGGCGACGCGGAAGGAAGGCCCGAAGGGAGCGAGGGCCGTCTACTTCCTGTCCCTGACACTGGAGAATGTGCGCTGCTTCGGCCCGGCGCAGACGCTCGACTTGTCGGACGGGGAAGGGAGGCCGCGGCAGTGGACCGTCATCCTGGGCAACAATGGCGTCGGGAAGACGACGCTGCTGCAGGCGCTTGCCGGAAGCGCGCCGGAGGAGACGGGATTCAACCATCCTGTCCCCAGCAGGAGCGTCATCTGCTCGCTGGGAGAGAGCTCCTTCCCCGTTGACAGCCATGAACTCTTGAGATCAAAAGAGATGGCTGCACGCATCAATGGCAGGTTTGGGCTCGGTGCTGTGCTGTCGAACGCCAGCGCAGAGTTTCGACAATATGATCTTCACGTCTTGCTCGAAGGAGAAGGAGAAGAAGGGAAGAGCGGCAATTGCGTAGACGATCTGGAGCTCGCCACCTTCTGCTGCTTCGGGTACGGGGCTACCCGTAGGATGGGCGCGAGCGCGCTGAGCGAGCCGGGTGCCGACAACCCCATCCTCACTCTCTTTCGCGACGATATCCCTCTACGGAATGCGGAGGAGTGGCTCCTCCAGGCCGACTATGCGTCCAGCAAACCCTCTCCGCATCGAGAACGGGCCCGCGCCCGTCGCGACGCCGTCCGATCCATGCTCATCGACCTGCTCCCCGACGTCGACGACATAGAGATCCTCGCCGACCTCGGCGACAACCCCGCGCGCCCCCGCCCCGGCATCCGCCTGAAGACGCCTTATGGCTGGGTGCCGCTCCACGGCCTGAGCCTCGGCTACAAGACCCTCATCGCCTGGATGGTCGACCTCGCGAGCCGCCTCCATGAGCGCTACGCGGAGAGCGAGAACCCCCTCGCCGAGCCGGCCGTCGTGCTCGTCGACGAGATCGACCTGCACCTCCACCCCGCCTGGCAGCGCACCCTGCTCGACTATCTCTCCAGGCGCTTCCCCAACGTCCAGTTCATCGTCACCGCGCACAGCCCGCTCGTCGTGCAGGCCGCCACCGACGCGAACGTCGTCGTCCTCCGGCGCGAGGGCGACCACGTGGTCATCGACAACGGTGCCGCGGCGGTCCGCAGCTGGCGCATCGATCAAATCCTGACCAGCGATCTCTTCGGATTGCCGAGCGCGCGGCCCCCCGTGCTGGATCCGCTCCTCGCGGAGCGCCGGAAGCTCCTCACCAAGCCGCGCCTCTCCGCCGCAGACCGCCGCGCGCTGGAGCGTATCGAGCAGGAGATCGGCGAGCTCCCCACCGGCGAGACCCCCGAGCAGATGGAGGCCATGGACATCATCGCGCGCGCAGCACGCTCACTGAAGAAGGCTAGCGGCGGGGCCGCGTGACCTGATGATTCGCGTCAACAAGCCCGTCCAGGCGCCCAAGGTGTTGCGGGAGCGAGCAGCCGCAGCGCGCTCGGCCGTCTGCGCCACGTACCGAGGCGCTCGCGCCGCAATCCAGCGCGGCGAGACGACGCTCGCGTTCGACCGTGGCCTCTACGCCCACAGGGCTGTGAAGAAGTCGCTCGAAGAAGCGCACCACGGGAAGTGCTGCTATTGCGAGTCGAAAGTGAAGCACGTCACGGCAGGCGACGTCGAGCATTACCGGCCCAAAGCGGCCGTCCAGCAAGCGCGCACGGCTCCCGTCGAGCGGCCGGGGTACTATTGGCTCGCCTACGAGTGGGACAATCTCCTCTTCTCGTGTGGGATCTGCAACGGCACACACAAGCGGAACCTGTTTCCGCTCGGTAACCCCGAAGCTCGCGCTCGCTCTCGACGCGCAAAGCTCTCCGCGGAGAAGCCTCTCCTGGTGCATCCTGCGCAAGATGAGCCGGAGCAGCTCATCGGCTACCGTGAAGAGTACGCCTATGCGATTGAGGGCGACCAGCGCGCTGAGCTCACCGTCAACCAGGTGTTGCGGCTGAACGACCGCCCGTCTCTACTCGAGCGCCGTCGCGACCACCTCGCCCACGTTCGTAGGTTGCAGGAGATCGCGACCATGCCGGACATGCCGCCCGCGCTACGCGCCGAAGCCACGGCTTGGCTCGCGCGGAGCGTCGCCGCAGAGGCCGAGTACGCCTCCATGACCCGCGCCGCGCTCCGCCCGTCCTCCCTTTGATCAGGGCTGCGTGACTAAGCTGCTGATATAGCGTAACTTTTCCAGGAGGGATGCGGATGGCGTAAGGTCCTCTAGTTCAACCAGCGCGCGCAGCGTGGCTGTACGGTGGGACGGCCGCTTCGAGGAGCTTGGCTCTCGGACGCTCCTTCCGAGGAGGCGCTCGCTCTCGCCGAGGGCTCCAGACAGGCCAGGCGGCGGTCGAACCGGGGGCCGCGACGCGGAGCTGAGCCGTCGCGACGGGGACCGGCCATTCTAGAGGTTACCGCGATGTCCGCGCACCTCCGCGTCGTCCGAAAGCCCCGCTCGCCAGATCCCCCTGTCGACGCGCAGCCCACCTCGTCCGAGGTCCTGCGCGGCTTGCACGCCCGGAATCCCGCGGCGGAGCGCCGCCTGCTCGACGCTTACGCGGGCCTCGTCGAGCGCATGCTGTTTCGCCTCCTGGGCGACATCCGGCCCCTGGAGGATCTCGTGCAGGACGTGTTCGCCCGGGTGTTCTCCCGCATCGACGACGTGCGCGAGCCCGCGTCGCTGAAGCCGTTCATCACCAGCGTCACCGTGTTCGTCGCGCGCGAGGCGATCCGCAAGAAGCGGCGGCACCGATGGCTCGCGTTCCTCGCGAGCGACGAGCTGCCGGAGATCTCGGCCAGCGTCGATCCAGAGGCCAGGCAGGGCGTGCGCGCCTTCTACAGCGCCCTGGAGACGCTCGACCCCGACGAGCGGCTGGCCTTCACGCTGCGGTTCGTCGAGGGCCAGGAGCTCGCCGAGGTGGCCGCCGCTTGCAACGTGTCGGTGGCGACCGTCAAGCGCCGGCTCCACCGCGCGGAGATCGCGTTCGTCGAGCGCTGCAAGAAGGATGAAGTGCTTTCCACCTGGCTCGCGGAGGGCGACCGATGGACGTGAGGACCAAGGACGTCGCGGCCCTGGGACGCCGGGTCGCCGCGCACCAGGACGCCGCGCTCGAGCGGCTGGCGCGACCCCCGGCGGCGGATCGGCTCCAGGCGATCTACCGCAAAGAGGCCGCGCTCTCGCTGCGCGCCAGGGCGGCCCCCTCCCCGCGGCGGCTCGGCTTCGCGCTCGCGGCGGCGTGCGCCGCCGCTTCGGCGCTCTTCTTCGCGTTCGCGCTGTCCCGGCCGAGCGACCCGTCGACGTCGTTGACGTACCGCGTCGACGGGTCGCCGGGCGCCGTGGGCCGGTGGGTGGCGGCGGACACAGCGCAGGTCGGCCTCGACTTCTCGGACGGGTCGCGCGTGGACCTCGCGCCGGGGACGCGCGCCCGTGTGACCGAGGTCGGCCCGCTCGGCGCGGGGGTCCTCCTGGAGCGCGGCTCGCTGCACGTTCGGGTCGCGCATCGCGACGACACCCGGTGGGTGGTGGCGGGAGGGCCGTTCGAGGTGCACGTGATCGGCACCGAGTTCGACGTCACGTGGGACACGGAGGCCGAGGAGCTCGCCGTCTCGATGAGCGCCGGCCGGGTGCGCGTCCAGGGCCCCTGCGTCGAGCCGCCCGGGCGCGCCGTCGCCGCCCCCGAGTCGATACGGCTGACCTGCGCGGCCCCGCGCGCCGCCGCGCCGCAGGCGCCGCCTCCGGCCGTCGCTCCGACGGCAAGCCCGGCCGCTGAGCCTCTCGCCCCCGTCCCGAGCGCGAGCGCCGGTCCGGGCGCGAGCGCCGGCGCGGGCGCGAGCGCCGGCGCGCCCGCGCCCGCTCCCCCTCCTTCGCCGCCGGCGCGCGCGGAGGCGCCCTCGGCCATGGCGGCCCCCTCCGAGAGCTGGCGCGCGCACCTCGCCGCGGGGGAGCTCGGCGAGGCGCTCGCGGACGTGGAGCTCCTGGGCGTCGACGCGGTGCTCGAGCGCGCCGGCGGCGCGGAGCTGGTCGATCTCGGATCCGCGGCTCGGCTCTCGCGCAAGCCGAGCGTCGCGGCGCGGTTCTACGAGACGGCGCGCCATCGGTTCGCCGGGAGCGACGCCGCAGCCGTGGCGGCGTACCACCTCGGCCGCATGGCGTTCGACGGGCGCGGCGCCTGGGCGGAGGCCGAGCGCTGGTTCGCCGTGTACCTCGCGGAGAGGCCGCGCGGCGCGCTCGCGCCGGAGGCGCTCGGCCGTTCCATCGAGTGCGCGAGGAACCTGAAGCTCCACGCGCGCGCCCGCGAGCTCGCCGCGCGCTACCTCGCGGCCTACCCGAACGGGGCCCACGCCGGGCTCGCGACGACGCTCGCCGGCGGGGCCGATTGAGCCTGCGCCCGCGGAGGTCACGGGGGTCGGGCCGGCGCCGACGGCGCTCGTCCAGAGCGCGCGCCGCGGCGAGCTCGATGGGCGGCGCGCTCGTCGCGTCCCTGGCGTTCCTGGCGCTCGTGGCGCCGTGCTCCGCCGACGAGCGGTCGCCGGTCACCGTCGTCGCCGGTGCGCGCGGGGCGCTGGCGCACCGGCTCTCGCAGGAGCTCGAAGCGGCGGGCTTGCGGGTGCAGGTCGAGGCGAGCCCGACGCCGGTCGCCCCCGGCGGGCTGCTCATCGTCATCCCCGAGGGCGACGAGGGGGCCATCGAGATCTGGTCGGCGTCGGGCGGGCGGGCGGACCTCGTCGCGAGCGTGGCGCCGGACGGCCCGCTCGATACCCGGGTGCTCCGCGCGGCGGAGCTGGTGCGGGCGCTCCGGCCTTCGGCCCGCGCCCCCGGCGACGCGCCGCCGGCGGCCGTCGCGCCAGCGCCGCTCCCGCCCGCGCCCGTCGCGCCTCCGGCCGTGGCCGTGGGGCCCGGCGACGCGTGGCGGAGCCTGCCGCTCGGCGCGTGGGCGCCTCCCGCGCCCCCGTTCCCGGTGCGCGTTGCGCCCAGGGCCGCGCTCGTCGATGTGGGCGTCGCGATGGTCGTGGGATGGCAGACGCCGGGTGTGTCGCTGGCGCTCGATGCCTCGCTCCGGATCTGGCCTTCGGCCCGGGTCGGCATCGGGCTCCTTGCGGACCTGCCGATCGTCGGCCCGAGGATCGAGGCGCCGGAAGGCGAGGTCGGCTTTCGCTCCACGCTCCTCGGCGCCGAGCTCGCCCTCGCGCCCGTCGCGAGGACGGGCCGTTTCGGGCTCGTCCTCTCCCCTGGCGTGGGCCTCGCTCATGTGACCGCGTCGGGCGAGGCGAGGCCGCCCTACCTCGACAGCGATGAGTCCACGCTCACCGCCGTCGTCTACGGGCGAGGCGAAGTGCGACTCCGGCTCATCGACTCCCTCGCTCTCACGGCGGGCGCGCTCGGCGGCGCGGCGATCCCGCCTGTCGATATCCGGTTCGTGGGACGGGTGACCTCGACCTTCAGCCCGCTCGCGTCGTTCTCGCTCGGCGTCGTCGTCGAGCGGTGAGCCGCCAGCGCGGCAGGCGGCCATTCCCAGGAGCAGGCCACGCGCACTTCCTCATCGAGATCGGAGAGGGCTCCTTGAAACACCTCATCATACCTGGATCCATCGTGCTCAGCGTGCTTGCCGCGGCGTGCGACAGGATTTCGCTCGATCCCATTCGCGGCGACGGCGCCGGCGGCGCGACGGGAGAAGGCGGTGACGGCGGCGGCGGCAATGCCGGCAGCGGAGGCGGCAGTACCGGCAGCGGCGGCGGCAATGCCGGCGGCGGCACCGCCGGCAGCGGCAATGCCGGTAGCGGCACCGCCGGCGGCGGCAGCACCAGCAGCGGCACCGCCGGCAGCGGCAGCACCAGCAGCGGCACCGCCGGCAGCGGCAGCACCAGCAGCGGCACCACCGGCAGCGGCGGCGGCGCGCCCAGCACCGGCGACGCTCTCTGGAGCCGGCACTTCGGCGCGAACGCCGGCGAACCCCACCTCTCGGAAGGCCACATCGCCGTGGACGGGGCGGGCCACGTCATCCTTGCGACGCAGGTCGCCGATGGGGTCGACTTCGGCGACGGTCCGCTCTCGATCGAGGGCAGCCTGGCCTTCGCCCTCGCGAAATTCGACGGCGAAGGCGCCCTCCTCTGGGACAAGCAATTCTCCGATTCCAGCTGGGTGCGCGACGTCGCGGTCACCCCCGCGGGGCTCATCGCGACGACGGGATCGACGCAGGGAAGCAGCGTCGACTTCGGAGGCGGTCCGCTCGTGGGGCAGGAGGACAGGAGAGACGCCTTCGTGGCCGTCTTCACGGCAGACGGAGATCACGTCTGGTCCACTCGAATCGGCGCTGACTCCGATCAAGTTGCGGACCACATCGCCGTGGACGCGGCCGGAAACGTCGTCGTGGCCGGGTTCTTCCTGGACCAGATCAGCCTCTGCGGGGCTTCGCTGACCAGCGCCGCGCAGGCCGACTCCTACATCGCGAAGTTCGACCCGGCGGGGAATTGCCTCTGGAGCAAGCAATTCGGCTACACGGAGATCCACAACGTCGCTCTCGATGCGTCGGGCAGCGTCGTTCTTGCCGGCAGCTTCGGCGACTACTTCACCGAGACGATCGACCTCGGCGGCGGTCCGCTGATCACCGCGGGCCGCGAGGATATCTTCGTGGCGAAGCTCGACGCCGACGGAGAGCACCTCTGGAGCAAGCGGTTCGGCGACGCGGCGATCCAGAGGGCGTACGGCGTCGCGGTCGACGGCTCTGGGGATGTCGTCGTCAGCGGGACGTTTCAAGGGACCGTGGATTTTGGCGGAGGTCCTCTGGTGAGCTCCGGAGGGTTCGGACCGCTTGAACCCGACTCTGTGACGTGGGGCGGCAACGCCTTCGTGACCAAGCTGAACCCCGAAGGCGAGCTCCTCTGGGCCAGGCGCCTCGGGCAGGACGGGCCCCAGACGGCCCTGGACGTCGCGACGACCGTGGGCGGCGATATCGCCATCACCGGCCTGATGTACGGCGACGTCGATCTCGGCACGGGCCTGATGAAATGCACCTATGGCGACGCCTTCGTCGCGAAGATCGACGCGACGGGCACGGTGCGCTGGGTGAAGCACACCGGCGACAGGGGGGACCAGTACGGCCGTTCCACGGCCATGGACGGGGCGGGCAACGTGCTCGCCGCCGGGCCGTTCATGGGAACGATCGACTTTGGCACGGGGCCGCTCCTGAACCCCAGATCCGCCGGGGACATTTTCCTCGTGAAGCTCGGCCCCTGAGGTCGCGGGCGGCGGTCTGCGAGACGCCCCTCACCGCAGGCAGGGGCCGAGCCATCGCGCGGCGTTCTTTCCGAGGACGGGGCCCAGGAGCTCGGGGGGCAGGTGAAGGCCTTGATAGGTGCCGATGGTGCGCGCCGACTGGTCGGCGGTTTGACGAAAGAAACGAAAATGGTCCTCTTTCAAAAGACCCATGTTCGACTCCACCTGCAGGTCCCACATCTCCGTCGACGTCGGGTTCAGCCCGCTCGTCACGAGATCGGTCCCGAACAGGAAGCGCTCGGGCCAGCGGGAGAACAGCCTGAGAAGCTGGGCACGCTCGCGCTCCAGGTTCGCGAACCCCTCGGCCGCCGCGCCGGAAGAGCCATGGCTCGTATCGACGAGGAGGCCCGGAAACGCCTGCATCAGGGACTCGACGCGGGCGAGGTCGGTGCGGCTGCCGCAGAGATGGGCGCACACGACGCGCAGGTCGGGGAAGGCGCGCAGGACCGCCTCGAGCTCGCCCCGGTAACGGACGGTGTTGGCATGAAGGAGAACCGGGAGCGCCTGATCGGCGAGCGCCTGCCATGTTGCCTGGTGCGAGGGGTCGTCGAGGGGACGCTCGTGGAAGAGGTGGTGCCCCTGGTACAGCTTCACGCCGCAGGCGCCTCGGCGGCGGAGCTCGGCGAGGTACGCGGGGTCGTCGTGGCCCAGATCCAGGGTGACGAACGGGATGAGCTTTCCGGGGTGGGCCGCGGCGGCGTCGAGGACGATCTCATTGCCTGTGCGGTAGCCGGAGAGCCCGGATCCGCCGCGGCCGCTGGTCAGGTCCGGGCTGGCCAGGATGACGGCGCGATCGATGTGATGTTTGGTCATGTGAGCGAGCAAGGGTGCCGCTGCGTCGGCCTGCGTCAGGTGCACATGGATGTCGATGACCTCCTGACGGGCCGGCGGAGCCGGCGACGAACGGCACCCCAGCAAGGCGGCGAACGCAGCGCCCCACGCGACGCCGCGGAGGCGAGCCCCGCGATCGGTGTGAGGGAACATCGAATGAGGACGACGCGGACGGCGGCAGCGGTGAGACCGGCGAGACCACATTGAGCGATGCGGATCCATCGCCCCCAAGGATACGGCGCAGCCGCGCTGGTGCCATGAGAAAAGGAGGGAGTCGTGAGAAATGATGTGATCTGACATGACGACTTCGATCACGATTCGCGCGATGTTCGAGGCTTGCGCTTCGAGGGCGAGGCTTTGCCCTGAAGTGGTTATTCACCTGTGCCCAGTGGAGTTCTATATGTCGCTCATCCGTAGCTCGATTCGTCTCATGGGTTTCGCTGCGCTCTGCACTTCGTTGCTTGGAACGACGTCTTGCTTGCGATCGTCGGGCGACGGCGCAGGCCTCGGTGCTGGCGGCGCTGGCAGCAGCACCGGCACCGGCAGCACCGGCAGCAGCACCGGTGGGGCCGGTGGAGGCAGCGCCGAGACCGGTCCCGGTGGAGCCAGCGCCGAGACCGGTCCCGGTGGAGCCAGCGCCGAGACCGGTCCCGGTGGAGCCAGCGCCGAGACCGGTCCCGGTGGAGCCAGCGCCGAGACCGGTCCCGGTGGAGGCGGCGCCGAGACCGGTCCCGGTGGAGGCGGCGCCGAGACCGGGACCGGTGGAGCGTCGAATTGTGCAGACGACGCCTACGAGGCGAATGACGTGCCCACCTCCGCGGCGCCGCTCGCGTATACAAATGGCGGTGAAGGCTCCAGCGACGCGTGGTTCTCGAGGATCGATTTCGTCCTCTGCCAAGGCAATGAGGACTGGTATGTGATCGATACCTCTCTCGGGTTCGAAGAGTTTTACTGGAATCTCCGCGTCCTGGCCGCCGGGGCAGAGCTGTGCGGCGCGGGTTGTGAGCAGTATACTCCTCCAGCCCGTCCAGAGAACACGGTGATCGTGGAGGTCTACAGCGCGGCCACGATGGACCTCATCGGAGCTGGGCAGAGCGATCATGGACGGGTGTGGCTCGATGGCGAGGGGCTGGATTCCGCGAACGACCTTCTCCTCCGCATCTATGGGCCGCCCGAGGCGACCTACCCGTACGACATCACGTTCCTCGCCAAGTCCTATCAAGGGGAGGACGAGTGCGAGTGCTGAGCGCCGCCTGGCGAGCGCCCGTGCTCTAGAGCGACAAACGGGTTGAAACCACGAGAGAAAGCAGGAATTTCACAGGGAGGCGGGGAGGCGGGGAGCGAGAGGCGGCAAGAGGGAGAAATTCATTTTTTTTCTTCCTCCCCGCCTCCCCGCCTCCCTGTGAAAATTCTCCAGGTTTCAACGTGATCGGTGTTCTAGAACAGCCAACGATGGCCTTGAGCGTTCGTCAGGGCGCGGGGCTCGCCCTCGGCGCCGGGCTCGACTCGCTCACGTCCTCGGCCTTGAAGCACACGACGAGGCCGGGCGGCTGCGGCTCGGGGGGCTTCGCGATGGAGGACGGCGCAGACGCGGCCCCTCCTCGCCCGGCGCCGCCCCCAGGGCCCCACCCCGAGGCTCGTTCCGAAGCTCCCAGATTTTTTTTCGAGTATCGTCCCCCGCGATGTCGAGAACGCGGCCTGGGCTCCGACTCCTCTGTGAACGCGCGCCCGACGCGGGGCGCGAACGCTGAAAGGGAGCTGAACATGAAATACGTCCTGATGCTGCACGTGCCGACCAGAGAGCCCTACCAGCTGATGAGCTGGCCGCAGAAGGATCTGCAGGCGCACCTCGCGTTCCTGAATAGCTTCAACGAGAAGCTCCGCGCGTCGGGCGAGCTCGTGGGGATCGAAGCGCTGGTAGGGCCCGACCAGGCCAGGCTCGTGCGCGCCGGCAAGGACGGCGAGCCCATCACCGACGGCGTGTTCCCCGAGGCCAAGGAGTTCCTCGCCGGCTTCTGGATGGTGGACGTCGAGAGCCCCGAGCGCGCCTACGAGCTCGCCGCGCAGGCGTCCGCCGCGCCCGGGCCCGGCGGCGAGCCGCTCAACATGGCCATCGAGGTGCGGCAGGTGATGAGCGCGAGCGAGCTCCCCGAAGAGCGCGTCTGAGCTCACCCTCGCTGGACGCCCGCGCCGAGCGCCCGCTGCGCGACCTCGCGCCGGCACGCGCGAGCCTGGAGCAGCGAGCGAAGGCGTCCGCCTGCCTGCACATCCCGAGCGCCGGGCAGGGCCATGACCATGGCTTCGAGGACGGCGCGCCGTGCCTCTCGGCGGAGCTGCGCGCGACCGGAAAGATCTCGCTCGCGCGTCAAGGAGGTGACGGGCTCGTCAAGCCCTCGACCTCGGGATCGTCGAGGCCCATGGCCTGGCCCCGGCCAGCGCGGCGAGCACGGCACGGGCTCTCGGATCAGGTTCCTTCCGGCCAGGCTCGCGGGTATGGTCAGGCCGGACGTCCTGGCTGCCCTCGTCGCTGACCGCCCGGCACGACGACCGCGCCCTCCAGGTCAGCCAGGCCTCGGCAAGAACAGACCACCGCCCGCACCGAGACCTCGATCCCCGAAGGGGAGACCTCATGCCGCAGACCCGACCTACCCTGGTTGACTCCACCCCGCGCTTCGGACGCTCGGCCTCGTCCAGGAGCGCCGCCTCCGCATTGCTGCGCGTCCTGGCCGGCGCCTCGGCAGTACAGGGCGGCATCGGGAAGTCGCCCGCGCCAGCCATCCAGGCGAGCGTCGGGCCCGGCCAGATCACCTGCCACGGGAGCTTCCGATGAGAGCGCACGCAGTCCGGACGACACAGCCTTTCGCGACGCTGGTGGCCGCGGCGCTCGCCCTCGCGTGCGGGAACGCGACGTGCAACGCCATCTCGGGGGTCGGCGAGCTTGAGTTCTCGGGCACCGCCGACACGACGGGCGCCGGCGCAGCCGGCGGCGGCGGTGGTACCGCCGGCGGTGACGCGGGCAGCGGCGGCACGGGCGGCGCTGGCGGCACGGGCGGCGCTGGCGGCATGGGCGGCACTGGCGGCATGGGCGGCGCTGGCGGCATGGGCGGCGCTGGCGGCACCGGTGGCGCAGGCGGCACGGCCGTCGACATCTCTTACCAGATCCCCTGTGGGAGCGGCAACGTGGCAGTCGGCGTCCACGGCCGGAGCGGCGGCTCGATTGACCGTATTGGCCTGATCTGCGCGCCGCTCGCCAGCGACGGCACCCTGGGCACCGCGTTCCAGACCGAGACCGCCGGCGGCGACGGCGGCTCGCCCGGCAGCGTGATCTGCCCGGCGAGCCAGGTCCTGGTCGGGATCAACATCTGGGTCGACACCCTGGTTTACCGGATCGAACTGCTGTGCCAGACGGTCGAAGCGTGGAAGATGAGCGACATGAACACCAATACCGTCCCTGGCATCGGAAACGCCCATAGCACAGCGTACACGGTCAAGTGCCCGCTGGGGACCGCCATCGATGAGTTCCACGGCGACGCCGACCAGCTTGTACACTCCGTGAACCCAAGATGTCGCATGATCTGACGGTCCACTTCTCGATATGCACCCGAGGGAAAACCGCCGTGCCGAGGCGGCCGCCCTCCGGACCGATTCGCAAGCGCTCGGAGCATTGGGAAAAGCAAACGCCGGGCCAAGCTGGCTATCCCCTCGGCTGCCCATGGTGAAGGATACAGCACGGGTCTTGTGCGGCCGCTGAGCCCGAGACACGGGGTGGCAGGAGCAACGCTGCGGGTTGCGTGGGAGCGCCGCGTGCTCTAAGGAGAAGAGTTCGCCATTCCGGGCACTCTGTACTTTGTGTTTGTTTTGTTAAGGAGGTCTTCGATGGATTCTTTCACCACGCGTCATCGGTTTGCCTTCACTGCGCTCCTCCTGTGCGTCCCGCTGCTCGCCGGGGCGAATGACGACGGCTGCGGCCAGGCTAGCCCCGAGGTCGACGGTGTGGACAGCGCCCCCGCCGAGCTCGTCTCTGCGGCGGCCGGGGGGATCAAGCCCGGCCGCTGCAGGCCGACCGGCTGTAGCGGGCAGGTCTGCGCGGACCAGACCGTGTACACCACGTGCGAGTGGCGCGAGGAGTACGCGTGCTACGGCGAACACGGCATCTGTGAGCGCGACGCGTCGGGCCAGTGCGGCTGGCGACAGACGCCGGAGCTCACCGCGTGCCTTGGGGGCGGGGATGTGTCGGAGGTACCGCCTGGCGGGCCCTGCGTGGTCACCGGCTGTAGCGGGCAGGTCTGCGCGGACGAGGAAGTGTTCACGACGTGCGAGTGGCGCGAGGAGTACGCGTGCTACGGCAAGCTCGGCGTCTGCGAGCGCGACGCGTCCGGCCAGTGCGGCTGGCGGGACACCCCCGAGCTCGACGCCTGCCTCGCGTCGGCCTCGGGCATCTGAGCGGCGCGCCGGAGCGGGCCCCAGGGCGCTCCCTCGTCGTCCCAGGCGACGACCCCGCGGTCGTCGTCGTAGACTCCGGGGCGTGCCCAGCGCGCTCGCCCCTCGAGACCGATCTCGTCAAGAGGCCTCCGCGTTCCGGCACGCGCTCGCCGACGCCCGCATCGGGCGTGGAGCTCGCGTGAGGGACCGGCGGATCGGGCGGGCCACGGCGCTGCTCCGCGACACCGACCAGCTGGCGCCGCTCGAAGCGTCGACCGAAAGCGAGCCCGGATGACGCGGTCACGAGCGCGATCGACCGACGCGGACGCCAGAGGGCGGCTCGCACGGCCGCGAGTGGCCGAGGCGACGGTCGGCCACGGGTCGCCGCTGCGCGTGAGGCAGACGGAGACGGATCTTCTCTTCGCGGACGTCGAGTGGGGCTCTCCGGCGATCGTGCGCGTTCTGCAGGGTCAGAAGCAGCTCCGCCGCGCGGACGAGTCCCTCGAGGCGCGGCCGGGTGAGCTGCTCTACTTGCCCGCGGGGACTCGGGTCGACGTGCGCAATGTCCCGGCGCAGGGGGCCTACGAGGCGGAAGGCGTCATCCTGTCGTTCGAGCTCGCTCGCTACCTGCCGCCTCGCGCGGAGGCGCGCGAGCCCCAGGAGGTCCGCAAGCTCCGCGTCGCCGAGCACGAAGAGCTCGACGCGGCGTTGACGCGCTGCCTGGAGGCGTTCGAGCGAGGTTTTCCCGCGGCCGTCCAGCGCTCGCGCCTCCTCGAGCTCGTCGCGTGGCTCGGCGAGGCAGGCATCGACCCCTTCGTCGCGGCCTCCGATGTCCGTCTGCGGCTGAAGCGGATGCTCGGCGAGCGGCCCGCCCACCCGTGGCGGTTGCCGGACGTCGCCCGGCGACTGGGCATGAGCGACGACACGCTACAGCGTCACTTGCGCCGAGAGGGGACGGGATTCCAGCAGCTGCTGCTCGAGATCCGGATGGATCATGCGCTCGTGCTCCTGTGGACAACCGAGCGACCGCTCGCCATCGTCGCCGAGCAATCCGGATACGACTCGCCATCTCGGTTCGCGGAGCGCTTTCGAGAGCGATTTGGCGTGCTGCCTTCGGAGCTGCGCCGCCGCCGCTAGCGCCCCCTCACCCAGGGGTGTCGCGCGGCGGATTGCGGCTTCCGAGCGCGCGGTTGCGGTTCCGGGGCGACCCGGCGGCGCTACTGTTCAGAGGCGTGAGCTTGATGGATGCGATTCGCATTCACTCGCATTCGCGCACCTCCGCTGGAGGTCGCTGAGCTGAATGCGCCTGTCTCCACGCTTCTCGCAAGGAAGGATCCATGCTGAAGATCCATCACCTCGGTCACTCCCAATCGGAGCGGATCCTCTGGCTCTGTGAAGAGCTCGGCGTCCCCTACGCTCTCGAGAAATACACGCGCGATCCCGTCACGCGCCTGTCGCCGCCGGAGCTGAAGGCGCTGCATCCGCTCGGCGCCGCCCCGCTCATCGCGGTCGACGGAATGTTGCTGGCCGAGTCGGCCGCGATCGTCGACTTCATCCTTGCCCGGTACGGCCGCGGCCGCCTGCGGCATGGGCCGGATCACCCCGATTTCGCTTCCTATCTCTACTGGTTCCACTTTTCGAACGGCAACCTCCAGCCGGCGATGCTCCGCTCGATGCTCGTGGGGCGGTGCGGGCTGGCGCCGGAGCATCCGGTCCAGACGTCGGTGCAGGGGCGACTGGACCAGGTGCTCGCGCTGATCGAGGCGCGACTGGGGCAGACCGACCATCTCGCCGGGAGCGAGTTCACCGCGGCCGACATCATGAGCGTCTTCTCGCTCACCACGATGCGGCTGTTCCATCCGGTGGATCTCGCGCCCTATCCCAACATACTCGCCTATCTGCAGCGCATCGGCGCGCGGCCCGCCTATCGGCGGGCGATGGCCAAGGGCGACCCGGACCTGACTCCTCTGCTCACCTGAACCCGGGTCGACGCCCGCTCACCACGGCGGCCCCGCCCCACCCCGGGCCCGAGCCCGGGCGCGCTCTTCACCGCGCGCTCGGCGCCAGCTACCTGACCAACCGCACCACGACGAAGTCGCGCTGCCCGTCGACGGGTCCGAAGCCGAAGTCGCCGGGACCGTCGAGCTGGCCGGCGAGGTAGACGGAGTGCTCTCCTCCCGTGCAGACGGCGAAGAAGCGTCCGAGAGCGTCGAAGACCTCCGGTTCGCCCGGCGTGCCGTCGGCGGTCAAGCGGACGAGCATCGGCTTCTCCTCAGCGCCGTAGGCGCTGCCCGTGATGAACACGCCACGGTCAGCCGCGAAGGCGGAGGCTCGTGCATAGTAGTCGGCCGCGCCGCCCAGAAGGGAGCTCCACAGCGGCTCGCCGCCGGGGCCGAAGCGAGCCGCGAAGAGCTTCGTGGAGCCGCCCGTGTCCTGCGAGCCTCCGCCGAAATCGGCCGTCCCGTTCATGTAACCGACGATCAGGGTGCCGCTGCCCGTCGCGCCGTTGATGTCGTTCGCCAGCATGTAACCATCATCGCCGAAAGGTTTGCCGGTCAAGCGCTGTCCGGCCGGTGAGAGCTGCGCCAGGTACGAGCCGAAGCCGTGCGGCTGACTGGCGTATCCCGTGAGCCAGACGGTCCCGTCGCTGCCGAGCGCCATTCCGGTTGCATTCGTCATGGGCCACGCGTCGAGATCACCGCTCCTGGAGAACACCTGGCTGGCGACGTAATTGCCGCCGGCGTCGAGCGTCAGCAAGAAGGCCGTGTCCCCGCCGGTGTCGTGGACGCCGCCTCCGAAGTCGATCGCACCGCTCACGTAACCCGCGACGTACACGTTGCCGTTCGGCGCCACGGTCGCGCTCTCCGCCCAGTCGTACCCGACACCGCCGAAATGTCGCGCCCAGACCACCTCGCCGTCCGCCGCCACCTTCATCACGAACATGTCGGGGCCCCAATCCGCGTTCGTGGGCAGCCACGTCTCGTCGCCGATGACGACCGTGGTGCGGTAAGCGCCGACTGCGATGATCGACCCGTCGGCGAGCGGAGCAATCCCGTTCACCTGCGTGTCGTAACCGGCGCTGCCGAAGCTCCTGGCCTGCAAGAGCTCGCCGGTCGGCGAGAGCCACAGCAGCACGGCGCCCTCATGGTCCTCGCCGCCCAACGAAAGGGGGCCATCCGCACCGCCGCCGACCACGAGCCGCCCCTCTGCGTCGAGCGCCGCCGCATAGAGGCTGTCGTTGACGCCGCCCCCGGGGAACACGACGCTGTAACCGGGGCCGTCCTCCGAAGGAAAACCGACGCCGGGGTCGCCACCTCCCGCGCCCGGGCCCCCCGAGGTGCTGGCGCCGGCCGCGCCCCCCGTGGCGCCGCTCGATCCCAGCTCCTCGCTGGAGCCGCCCGAGCCGCCGGCCGCCGCGATCGCTGGCCCACCGCCTGTAGCTTGCGCGCTGCCCTCGTCCGCGCCGGCGCTCGGCGCCGAAGCGTTCTCCTCTTCACCGATCCCTGGCGTGACCCTCCCATTGCACGCGACCGTCACGAGCGCCGCAGCGAGGAACCAATGCGCGGACGGCCCCCGCCGGTGCCGAAGCGCACGGCCGTCGCTACCGCTACGCCCGATGACCACTATCACCATGAGCCGAAGCTATCACGGACACGCGAGCGCCTTCTACGCTCCCCACGTATACGCCCAGCGGGAATAAACCTACCGCTCCGGCAGATCCTCCGGCGCGCTACCTGGCGCATCTCGGCGACCGGAGGTCTCTTCGGATCCGGCTCGGGCGTATCGCCTCGGGGAGACGCCCATGACGCGCTTGAATGCCGTGTTGAACGCGTGCTCGGAGTCATAGCCGAGCGACCCGGCGATTCGCGCCAGCGTGTCACGACCTCGGATGAGCTTCTCTCCCGCCAGCATCATCCTCCAGCGCGTGAGGTAGGCGATCGGCGTCTCCCCTACCCGTTCGCGAAAGCGCTCGGCGAAGATCGAGCGCGACATACCAGCTCGCGCGGCCAGCGCCTGCAAGGTCCAGGGAAACGCTGGATCCCGCGTGTATCGCCTGCCGGGAGCGAGTCTCCACACCCGCCATCATCGGTCCAGCTCCGCGGCCGCCAGCGCCGCCACGCGCAGGTCGACGGCGGGCGAGCCGCCGTCCTTCAGGAACCAGGCCGCCGACAGGCCGGTCCACGCGAGGACCCAGCGCAGCAGGCGCGTCCGCTCGAGACGCGCCGCCTCGGCCACGATCTCCAGCCGTCGTGAGAACCGCCCGGGCTCCGTCGCGACAGGGCAGCTGGGATCGGCCAGGTCCGGGTTGGTGAAGAGGTTGGCGAAGTCGAAGCTGCGCTCGCCCACGAGCCGCTTGGGGTCGATCGCCAGCCAGCCGCGGCCGCCGAAGTCCAGCACGTTGCCGTGGTGCAGATCGCCGTGGAGCACGACGACCTCGCGAGGCGCCGCGAGCAGGGCGCGGGCGGCCTCGAGGCAGCGCACGAGGATGCCGCCGTGGGCCGCCGCCGCGGGCTCGAGGTCCCGGAACCAGCGCGTCAGCGGGATCAGCTCCGGAAGCGGCCGCGCCCTGGGCGCATGCAGCCGAGCCGCGACGGCGCACACGATGCGGCACGCCTCGTCGTCCTCTCCGTTGCGTGACATCTCGGCCAGGGACCTCGTCCCCTGCGCGCGCTCCAGCAGGATGGCGTCGCCCTCGCAGGCCAGCACGCGCGCGGCGCCGTCGCCGTCCCACCACTCCATCAGCAAGCCCCCGAAGCGCTCCTCCTCGTGCAAGGCCAGCTTGAGCATGGCGGGCTCGCCCGCGCGCCGGACCGGCAGCAGGCGTCCGCTCCAGGTGATGATGGGCTCGCCATCAGGGATGAGATTCCATCGGTGCAGGTACGTGTCGAACATCGGCCTCGGTGCGCGCTGAGGAAGGTGCAGTGCCTCGACGAGGGAGCCCGCCAGCGCACGGCGGGCCGGCGACTTCACCTCTTCTTCGGGCCGGGGGCGCAGACCCGGGCTTTCAGCCAGCCGTCGATCGCGAGGTCGACCTCCTCGAGCACGCTCTCTCGGGTCCGCCCCGCGGACTTGAGCAGATCGAGCGAATGATCGCCGCCCTCGATCACGTGCAGGGTGGCCCGCTTCTTGAGACGCTTCAGGACGGGCCGGAGGAGCGCGAGATCGCAGAGGGCGTCGCGCGTGCCCTGGAGGAACAAGAGCGGCGCAGGGATCGCGGGGAGGTGCGCGTCCCGGAGCGGGGCGCGCTTGCCCGCAGGGTGGAGCGGATAGCCGAGGAACAGGAGCCCGTCCGCGCGGACGCCGCGCGCCGCGAGCAGCGACGCGATCCGCCCGCCCATCGACTTGCCGCCGATCACCAGGCGCTCCGGCTTTTCCTCGAGCACCCGCGCGATCGCCGCCTCGTAGGCCTTCTCGAGCAGCGGCGGCCGGTCGGGCGCCTTCCGGCCGAGCTCCTTGTAGACGAAGTTGAAGCGCAGCACGGTGTGCCCGCGCGCCACGAGCCGCCCGGCGACGTCGACCAGGAGGGGCGCGTGCATGTCGGCGCCGGCCCCGTGGCCGAGCACCACGGCCACGCCGGAGCGCTTCGCCCGCGTCCTCGGGGCGTGGAGCACCCCCGAGACAGGGCTGCTGCCAGGGATCGGGATGGAGACGGTGCGCTCGGCCATGGGGACGGTCCATGCCATGGATCGCGGCCGCGCGTCGAGGCGCACCTCGGTCCGGTCGTTTCTTGCGCGGGCGCACCGTCGCATGGATCACCCTATCGACCACTCCGGCTCTTCCCCCACCAGCACATCGGATCCTCGAACCGCCTTCTCGCATCATCGGATCATCGCGCAGCTCCTGGAGATCGTCTCCGTCGGATTCGAGCCATCGAATCGCTCGCCTCTGCGAGCGCGGCCGCGATCCATCGATTATCCTCTCGCGGCGATGAGCATTCCTGTCCTCGCGTGCGCCCTCGCGGCCGCCTTCCTCGCCGCGTGCTCGAAGACGCCCTCGGACGCGACGTCGACGGACGCTGGCGCGCAGCGCGGCGCTCGACTCCGCATCGCCGTCGTGCCGAAGGGGACGACCCATGAGTTCTGGAAGAGCGTTCACGCGGGCGCGGTGAAGGCGTCGCGCGAGCTCGACGTCGACATCGTCTGGAAGGGGCCGCTCCGGGAGGACGACCTCAAGGGGCAGATCGACGTCGTCTCGAGCTTCGTCGCGCAGGGCGTGTCCGGCATCGTCCTCGCGCCGCTCAACGACGCCGCGCTCAAGGCGCCGGTGCGCGCCGCGGCGCAGGCGAAGATACCGGTCGTCGCGTTCGACTCCGACCTCGCCGGCGAAGAGCACGTGAGCTTCGTCGCGACCGACAACCTGGCGGCCGGGAGGCTCGCGGGAGAGCACCTCGTCAAGGCGATCGGCGGGAAGGGCAATGTCGTCGTGCTCCGCTATCAGGAGGGCTCGGCGAGCACGCAGAACCGCGAGAAGGGCTTCCTCGACGCGGTGCGCGCGACGCCCGGGGTCACGGTCGCGAGCGACAACCAGTATGGCGGCGCGACGACGGAGACGGCGTTCAACAAGAGCGAGAGCCTGCTCCTCGCGCAGCGGGCGGCGGAGGGGACCATCGCCGGGGTGTTCACGCCGAACGAGTCGACGACCTTCGGCATGCTCCAGGCGCTCCGCAAGACGAACGTCGCGAGGAAGGTGAAATTCGTCGGCTTCGACGCGTCGGACAAGCTCCTCGGCGCGCTGCGCGACGGCGACATCGAGGCGCTGGTCGTGCAGGACCCGTTCACCATGGGCTACCAGGCGGTGAAGACGATGGCGGCGCACCTCCGCGGCGAGCGGGTCGAGCGGCGCATCGACACCGGCGCGCGCGTCGTCACGCGGCAGGACCTCGACCATCCGGCGGTGATGGAGGTCGTGAAGCCCGACCTCGCCCGGTGGCTCGGGGAGTGAGCGGCCCGTGGCCGGAGCGCGCGCGCCCCTGCTGGAGGTGACGGGCCTCGCCAAGGCGTTCGGCCCGAACGCGGTGCTGCGCGGCGTCTCGCTGCGGGTCCTGCCCGCGAGCATCCACGCGCTCCTCGGCGAGAACGGCGCGGGCAAGAGCACGCTGACGCGCATCCTGCTCGGCATGGAGCGCGCGGACGCAGGCGCGATCCTGCTCGGGGGAGCGCGGTACGCGCCGGCGTCCGCCGAACGCGCGCGCCGCGCCGGCGTCGTCCTCGTCCCGCAGGAGCGGACGCTCTGCGCCCACCTCACGGTCGCCGACAACGTGGTGCTCGGGATCGAGCCGGCCGCCCGCGCTCGGCTCGGGATCCGGGACCGCGCCCGCGCGCGCGCCGTCGCGCGGGAGGCGATCGCGCTCGTCGCCGCCGACCCGGCCCGCGTGCCGCTCGACGCGCCGGCCGGGGAGCTCGGCGTCGCCGATCAGCAGCTCGTCGAGATCGCGCGAGCGCTCGCGCAAGGCGGCGTCCGCGAGGGCGGACGGCTCGCGGCGCGGCTCCTCGTCCTCGACGAGCCGACCTCGAGCCTGGGCCACGAGGACGCCGCGCGCCTCTTCGAGCGCGTCCGCGCCCTGCGAGACGCCGGGCTCGCGGTGCTGCTCGTGACGCACTTCCTCTCGGACGTCGCCGCGCACGCGGACCGCTACACGGTGCTCCGCGACGGCCGCGTCGCCGGCGAGGGCGACCCGCGCGAGACCGCGCCGGCGCAGATCGTCCGCGAGATGCTGGGCCGCGCGTTCGAGGAGGCGCGCGACGGCGCGGCGCCCGAGGCGGCGCCCGCGGGCGGCGGCGAGGTGGTGCTCGACGCGAAGGACGTCTCCGGCGTGCAGCGGCCGGAGCGCGCCTCGCTGACGCTCCGCCGGGGCGAGATCCTCGGCATCGCCGGCCTCGTCGGCTCGGGGCGCACGGAGCTCCTCCGTGTCCTCGCGGGGCTCGACCCGAAGCGCGGCGGCACGGTCACGCTGCGCGCGCCCCGCGGCGTCGGCCTCCTCAGCGAGGATCGCGGCGGGGAGGGCCTGATGCTCGGCCGCTCGATCGCCGAGAACATCTGGCTCTCGCCGCGCGCGCCGCGCTTCGCCGCGCCGGGGTCGCTCCTCGCGGAGGCGCGGCGCTGGATCGAGGCGCTCGCGATCCGCGCCGGAGGGCCGGATCAGCGCGCCGGCGAGCTCTCGGGCGGCAACCAGCAGAAGGTCCAGCTCGCGCGCCTGCTCCGCGAGGACGTCGACGTGCTCCTCGTCGACGAGCCGACGCGCGGCATCGACGTCGCGAGCAAGGCGCAGGTGCTCGCGCTGCTCCGCGATCTCGCGGCCGCCGGCAAGGCCATCGTGCTCGTGTCGAGCCGGCTCGACGAGCTCGTGACGACGTGCGATCGCATCGCGGTCCTCCGCCGAGGGACGCTCGGGCCGCCGCGGCCCGCGTCGTCGTGGACCGAAGCGTCGCTGCTCCTGGAGGCCTCCTCGTGAAGAAGCGCCCGCCGTGGGTCGGTCCGCTCGTCGCCCTGCTGCTCGTCTACGCGCTCTTCGCGGCGCTCACGCCCGACACGTTCCTGCGCAGCCAGAACCTGCTCACGATGGCGCGGCAGACCGTGGTGGTCGGCATCTGCTCCGTCGGCATGACCCTGGTCATCGCGACGGGCGGGATCGACCTCTCCACGGGCTCGCTGGTCGCGTTCACGACGGTCGTCCTCGCGCAGCTCCTGCGCGCGGGGGTGCCGGCGCTCCCGGCCGCGCTCGCCGCCACGGCGGCGGCGGGCCTCGCGGGCGTCCTCACCGGGACGCTCGTGGGGCGGGCGCGGATGACGCCCTTCGTCGTGACGCTGGGCACGATGAGCGCGCTCCGCGGCGCCGCGAAGGGGCTCGCGTCCGAGCAGAAGATCGACGCCGATCCGCGCGGGCTCGACGCGCTGCTCTCGGCCGACCTCGCCGCGCCCGGGCTGTGGCTGACGCTGGCCCTCGCGCTCCTCGTCTTCGCCGTGCTCGCGTTCACGCGCTTCGGGCGCCACGTGTTCGCGGTCGGCAGCAACGAGGCCGCGGCGCGGCTGTGCGGCATCGACACGGGGCGCGTGAAGATCGCGGTGTACACGCTGTCGAGCCTCCTCGCCGGCGTCGCGGGCGTGATGGAGTTCTCGACGCTGACGGTGGGCGACCCGACGGACTCGATCGGCCTCGAGCTCGAGGTCATCGCGGCGGTCGTCATCGGCGGCGCCCCGCTCTCGGGCGGCGAGGGGAGCATCGCCGGGAGCGTGATCGGAGCGCTGCTCATCACGGTCATCCGGACCGGCGGCGTCCACCTCGGGCTGCCGAGCTGGGTGCAGGAGATCGCGACGGGCGCGATCATCGTGGTCGCCGTCGCCGTCGACAAGGTGCGGCGCGCGCGTCGCGCCCGCGCGGCGGCGCGCTGACGCCCCGCGCCCACGCGCGTGGCTCAGCGCGGCCCCGCGGCGCCGTCGCCGTTCACGGGCCCGGCGGCGGCCCGTGCGGGGCGGCGGTGCCGGGCGAGGAGGCGCGGCGGGCGATCACCCACCGCGTCGGCTCGACCTGGCCGCCCTCCTCCCGCACGGCGAGATCGACCAGCGCGACCATCCGCCCCGACATCGCCGCGAACGTATCCTCGGCCTCGCTGTCCTCCGGCAGCCGGTCCGGCAGCGTGGGGCGCGTGCGGTGGATGCGGTAACGCTCGGACAGACGCGCCCCCGGGAAGGCCCGGCGCAGCTCCGCCATCCCGCCGAGCAGCGCCACGAGCGAGCCCATGGTCGCGGTGCCGTTGTCGGAGTCCCACCCGGCGAGGGTGCCGATCTGCACGGTGCGCCGGAAGCTGCCGCCGCCGAGCAGGAGGGCCAGCGTGCCGGTCGCCAGGTTGATCGCGGACTCCGTGAACCCTCGGTAGACGAAGCCGTGCGCCGGGGCCTGCTCCTGGTAGCGGCGCGCGATCGCGTCGCGGACGCTCTCCCAGTCTTCGGGATCCTCGACCGACAGCGCCGCGGAGAGCACGAAGTCGATGACGTCGGCGGCCTCCGACGCGTCCGGCAGGTAGCTCCTGGCCTCGCGGACGATGCGGACGATCTCCTCTCGCCGCGGCTTCTCCGGATCGACGGTCGCCGCGAGCGAGAAGAGCAGCACGTAGAACTGCGCGGCGTGCGCGGCGTGATCGCGGGCGGTGGTCCGGATGGGGAGGTCGGCCATCCGCAGCGCGAGATCCGGCATGCCGGGCGCGAGGGCGCCGAAGATCTCCGTGGTGAGCTGCGCGTCGATCTGGAGCGACTCCGGGTTGAGCGCCGGATCGCTGGTGGCGGGGGGCAGCACGCCTCGCTCCATGAGGTCGCGCGCCCGCCGGTTCGATACCCAGATGAAATCGTTGATGTGCGCGCGCCACCCGTCCCGGATCTGCTCGGGAGAGAGGAAGAGCGTCCCCGCCTCGGTCATGAGGTGCAAGTAGACATACTCGATGTCGGTGTCGTCGTCGGCCAGGCAGGGGTCGAGGAGCACGAAGTCGATCCGCGCCCCGTCGCGGCCAAGGGGCTTTCCCCAGTCTGCGTCGGTGAAGAAGGGGCGCTCGGTGCGGACCCCCTCGGTCCGCAGCCCCGTCCAGTTGGCAATGCAGGCGCCGATCCACATCGCGCGGAGCCGCTCGGCGTACGCCGCGCGATCGAGCTGCGTCCGCGTCCTTCTGGACATTCCCGGGGCGTCCCGTCGCTCCGCAGGCGCGGCGAGCGCGCGGCGCGGCGCGTCGCCTGCGCCCGCGAGCGGCGTCATCGCGAGGAACGCGAGCAGCAGGCCGCACGTGCGCGCACGAGGCCCGACGCGGGGCGTTGCTCGAACAGGGCGCCTTTCGCCGCGAGTGCGCATGAATTACCCCTCGGACGCGCGCCCGGAGGGTCGCGCCTGGCCTCGCTGCGCGATCGTGCAAGCGAGATGCCGAGTCGGGCCCGCTCCCTCGGCGCCGCCCGCAACCTTAGATCACGATCATGAGTGCCACCGATCATGGCCGGCGCGCCGCGGGCGCGCGCCTGGACCTCCTCGTCTCCCGCGCGGTCGGCCATTACCTCGGCGCGTCATTCGCCATCCTCCCGGGCGCCGCGTCGATCTCTCCGGTGCTGGAGCACCTCCTCTCGTTTCACCCCGGGTGGGTCACCCGGAGCGTGACAACGCACGATCCCGCGGGCGGAAACGACGATGGATATCGCGCGGGTGTCGCGCTCGAGGGGGAGCACCGGGTGCTGTTCCATGCCCGCGGCGAGGGGAGAATCACGCGGATCTGGATGACCGCGCCGCGCGCGGAGCTCGAGAAGCCGGGCCAGGAGATCTGGATCGAGATCGACGGCCGCACGGCCTTCCGGGGCTCGACCCGCGATTTCTTCGAGGGCCGGGGCCCCTGGAAGGCGCCCCTCACCCTCGGCGTCGACGCGAGCTCGGGCGCGTTCACCAGCTACGTCCCATTCGCCTGGTCCAGCGAGGCCAAGGTCCGTTTCCGGGGCGTTCCCATCTATTACCAGGTCACCTACCGCGAGGGCCCTGGCGCCGCGGCGGGCCCGACGTCCGAGGAGCTCGCGCGGTTCATGAGCGAGGACTGGACCGCCGCCCTGCCCTCCCCGTCGCCCGGGGAGGCCCCGACCCCCGGCGCCCCGCTCGTCCTGGCGACGGGCCCCGCGACCGTATCGGGTCTCGATGTCCGGATCCCCGCCGCCAGCTTGAAGGACCTGGAGGTGAAGATCGGGAATCAGCCGCCCGTGCCCGCGTCCTTCTTCTTCGGCCTGGCCAGCGCGAGCGACGAGGCCGACGGCGGGTGGACCACCTTCCGGAGCGCGCTGCACGCCGCCTGGGCGCCCGACCCCACGGGAACCGGCAGGCTCGCGACGCGCCTGCCCATCCCGCTGCACGACGGAGAGGCGCTCTCGCTCGAGGCCGCTCCCGGGGCGTCGCTCGCGCGGGTCGAGGCGGCCGTCGCTCTCGCGCCTGCCCGCCCCGGCGTGCGGCTCCTCGCGCAGTACCGCGATCAGGCCGCCCCCGGGCGCGAGACGACGATGCCCGTCTTCGAGAGCGACGAGCCGCTCCAGCTCGTCGCCCTCCTCGAGCACCTCAGCGGCGGCCGCCCGGGCGACCGCTTCTACCTCGAGGGCGACGAGATGATCCGGACCGACGGGATGTCGTATCCCCTGCAGATCGGGACCGGCACCGAGGACTATTACAACGGCGGCTACTACTTCCTGGGCGCGCACCATAACCCGTTCAGCGGCCTGCTGCGCTTCCTCGTCATCGATCCCGAGAATCAGTGGAAGAAAGCCCGATTCATCCATTCCTTGTATCGTTTGCACGTGGCCGACCCCATCGTGAGCCGGTCCGGCATGCGCTTCGGCTTCGAGGCCGGGCCGACCGGCGCCTATACGCCGCTGCGGGTGCGCTCGCTGGGCCTCTCCTACGCCTTCTCGGGTCACCGGGTGATCGGCGAGCAAGCGGTGCCTATCCGCGGGAGTCTGCCCCTCCCGCCCTCGGCCTTCGACGCCGAGCGCACGGCGCTCCAGCGGCCTTTCCAGCCCCGCGAGGGCCGCGGGACCACCCGGATCGAGGTCGACTGCCCGCCCGGGGCGCGCGGGATCTTGCTCCTCCGCGCGTACTCCGCGGCGAAGGCCCCGCAGACGGCGCGCGTGCGGCTCGACGGGCGGGACGTCGGCGCGCTCCACGAGATGCAGGCGAACCCTGTCCGGCCGCTCGCGGAGGACGCGCTCTGGATCGACGTGGCCCCCGGCCAGTGCGGCGGCGGCGCAGACAAGCGCCCGGTCCTCGAGATCGACGCGACGGGCTCCCCCGCGCCGTGGAGCGAGGGCGGCTACACGCTGCGGTTCTTCTCCGGACCTCCCGAGCCGCGGCTCACGCAGGGCCCCGCGGTGAAGATCTTCGACGCGGGCAGCCTCCCCGGGGGCCCGTTCTACGTGAACGACCATTCGATGGTGCAGCTCCCCGACGGCCGCTGGATCCTCACGGGCATCTTCCACGCCGAGTCGTATCAGCCGGGGGACGAGCGGGCGTTCGTCCTGGCGACCGCGCCCGGGCCGGGGCCGGCGCGCTGGGTCGAGGCCACCTCGCCGAGCTTCGCGCTGGCGCCCGAGCGCTTCTCCACCCGCGCCCTCGCCGACGAGCGCTGGATCTGGGCCCCGCACGTGGTCCGCGATCGCGACGGCAGGCTGACCATGATCTTTCATGTCGGCACGCCCGACCCCGACCGCTCCGCCTTCCGGCTGGCGCGGTCGAGCGACGGTCTCACCTGGACCCGCCTGGGAGGGACGCTCTTCGAGGATATCTGCGTCGCCCGCGATCCGATGCTGGTCCGGCTCGGCGACCTGTGGGTGGTCTATTACACGCGCTGCGCGTCGCTGGAGAGCCGCCGGAGCGGCGTCGCTTACCGCACGTCGCTGGATCTCGTCGACTGGAGCCCGCCGGCGATGGCGCTCACGCTCGGGCCGGAGACCGCGATGCCGAACAGCGGCCACACCGAGTCTCCGTTCGTGTTCGAGCGGGACGGGTGGTTTTACCTGACCGTCACGAGCTACCCTGTCCACGACGAGGCCACGTTCGTCTACCGCGCGCGCTCGCCGTTCGCGTTCCCGCCGCGCCCCGTCGCCCGGCTGCGAGCGCACGCGGCCGAGTGGGTGGAAGAGGCGGGGCGCCTGTTCTTCACGCACGCGGGGCCCGGGAAGGGCGGCGTGTTTCTCCAGGAGCTCTTCGGGCTCTGAGCCGCCGCCCCGGGTCGCGCCCGAGGGGGCCTCGTCGCCGACGGACGCGCGCGCTGGCCGCGCTCCGCTGGCGGAGGCCCGGCCCCGCCCCGGCCGCCGCTGCGATCTGGGCGGCCTGCCGGAAGCCCCCGCTCGGGCAGCCTGGAGCGTCACGGTTCGAGGCGGCCGAGGTTCCTCGCCACGCGCAGCAAGAGCGTCAGCAGCAGCTCCTTCTCCGCCGCGCTGAAGCCGGCCATCGCCTCGCGCTCCACCTCGATGAGCGCCTCCTTCGCCTCCGGCAGCCGGAGGAGCGCTCTCCGCGTGAGCGAGGTCAGGCTCCCGCGCCCGTCCTTCGGGTTGGGCTCGCGCTGGACCACGCCGTCGCGCTCCATCCGCGCCAGCATCTCCGCCATCGTCGGCTGCTCCACCCCGGCAAACCTGGCGAGCTCCTTCTGCGACACCGATGCGCCTTCCTGGAGCGCGTGCAAGACGGGCATCTGCCTCATCCCGAACCCGAGCGGGCGGAGGCGCCCGTCCTGGATCCGCAGGAGCGACTTCGAGGTGGCGTTGATCCAGAACGAGGCCGACGACTCCGGTGCCCACGAATCCGACGATTTTTCGTCTTGCATAGGTCCCTAATCTAATTTATATCGGGTCCTATGTAAAAGAGGAAGGCGCGGGCCTCGCCGGCTGAGGTCCGGCGTGCGCTCACGCGCGTGGCGCGCGTGACGCGCATGAACCGACGGCCTGCCCCGCGCCTTCGACCAGCCTGGCCGGCCCCGGTCCGCGCGCTGGCGGCTCACCGCCGGCATCGAAGCCGAGGTGCGCGCCGGCCGCGCGCGGAGGCCTCCTGTCGAGGGAGCTCGCCGCGCGCTGGCCGGAGGCTCCTTCGTGTCGTCTTCTCCGGCGCCCCCGGCCGGACATGCCCGTCGAGGCCTCGAGTGTACGGACACGTAAGCTAGCGCCGGGCCGGCCTCGAGCCCGCCGTGAAGCGCGCGGGGGATCGACGTCGAGGGTTGGTGCACGGGCGATCTGCGCCTGACGCGATGAGCGCATCGCGGCGTCTTGCTTTGCTGAGCGAGCGCTCGCTTGACCAGGAACGACTGCCGAACGAGCACGGAGAACATCGATGGATAACGAGCTGAGAGAGCTGTTCATGACGGCCAACGTGATCTCGACAGCCCAGGAGACAGGGCTCCTGAGCGCGCTCCGGTCGGGGCCGCGGCCGGCGGCGGCGTACGCCGAGGAGCTGGGCCTCGACCGCCGCGCCACCCAGCTGGTGCTCGAGGCGCTCGTGGCGCTCGACGTCGCCTGCCGCGAGGGGGACGCCTTCGAGGCGAGCCCGCGGGTGAAGCCCGTCGGACACCGTGAGCGGCTGGGCAGCCTTCCTTTCGAGAACGTCTGGAGCCACGTGCCGGCCTTCGTCCGGACCGGCCAGCCCATCGCGCGCATGGACGGCGCGCCCGCCGAGCGCGAGGCGAGCTACCGCGGCGCCGTCTCCGGGCTGGCCACGCTCGTCGCGCCCGTCGCGCGCGTGCTCGCCTCGAAGCTCCCTGTGGCGCCCGCGCGCGTGCTCGACGTGGGGTGCGGCGCCGGCGTCTGGAGCCTCTCGATCGCCGAGCGCTTCCCGGACGCTCGCGTGACCGGCCAGGATTTCCCTGCCGTCCTGGAGGCCTTCACGGCGCGGGCCGCGTCGCTGAACCTCGCCGATCGCGTGGCGACGCTCCCGGGCGACATGCACGCTGTCCCGCTGCCCGCGGGCGGCTTCGATCTGGTGGTGATCGGCAACGTGCTCCGCCTGGAGCAGCCGGAGCGCGCCAGGGCGCTGCTCGCAAGGCTCGCGACGGCGGTCGCCCCCGGCGGCGCGCTCCTCGTCGTGGACGCGCTCGCGGGCGGCACACCCGAGCGCGAGCGCGCGCGGGCCCTCTATGCCCTGGGCCTCGCCTTGCGCACCGAGAGCGCGCGCGTGCATAGCCCCGCCGCGATCACCGCTTGGCTCGAGGAGGCGGGCCTCCGCGCGGTGACCGCCATCGATCCGGGCGACGGCGGCGTTTCCCCGGGCCCCATCGGCGCCCTCCTGGCGAGGAGAGGAAGGATGTCGCCGGCAACGATCGTCCACCGCCTGAGCGAGCTGTCCCGGGCCGACCTTTCCACGGCGGGCGGCAAGGGCGCCAACCTCGGGGAAATGATCCGCCTCGGGCTCCCCGTCCCTCCCGGGTTCGTGGTGAGCACCAAGGCCTACGCGGAGCAAGCGCGCGCGTGGGGGCTCGCGGAGCGCCTGGGCGCGCACCTCGCCGCCAGTGACGACCAGGCAGCGGCCTCGGCGGCGGAAGAGCTCTTCCGGAGCGGCGCCATGCTGGCCAGCGTCGAGGGCGCGGTCCGCGCGGCGTACCGGGAGCTCGGCGCGGCCCGGGTGGCGGTCCGCTCCTCGGCGACCGCGGAAGACCTCGCCGACGCGTCGTTCGCCGGCCAGCAGGAGACGTTCCTCGACGTGGCCAGCGAGGACGAGGCGCTCGCCTCGGTCCGGAGGTGCTGGGCGTCGCTCTACAACCCGAGAGCCCTGCACTACCGGCGCACGAGGGGCATCTCGCACCTCTCGGTCGAGATCGCCGTCGTCGTGCAGCGGATGGTGCCCGCGGACGCCGCGGGGGTGCTCTTCACCGTCGATCCGGTGAAGCAGCGCTCCGACTGGATGCTCCTCTCCGCGGCGCCGGGCCTGGGAGAAGCCATCGTGTCGGGGCATCGACGGGGCGACACGTACCGCATCCGCCGCGAGCCGCACGGTGGGGGCGGCCGACAGGCAGGCGCACCGGCCCAGCGAGGCGCCCTCGCGATCGTCGACAGGGACCTGGAGAGCCCCGGGCGCCCGGCGCTCGGCGACGCCGAGCTGCTCGAGCTGGGCCGCCTCGGCCTCTCGCTGGAAGCCCATTTCGGCTGCCCGCAAGACGTGGAGTTCGCCGTCGCCTCCGGCCGCATCTTCCTCCTCCAGTCGCGGCCGATCACGACGCTGGGCGCCGCGGAGCTCGAGCCGATCGAGCCCGCCCCCGGGGACAAGATGGACGAAGCGCTCGAGCGCTTCCCCATCGCCCCGAGGCCGCTCGATCACTGGGCCATCAAGAGCAACCGCAGGGCCTTCATCCATGCGCTCCGCCACATGGGCTTCGCCGTCTCCGAGGCCGACGCGCAGGAGCCGCCGGCGCACGTGTGGCGAGAGACGCTCCTCCTGCCGAAGCTCCGGCCCACGCTCCGGCTCCTCGGGGCGCCAGCGAAGCTCGCGGCGTGCTTCGACAGGGACTCGAGCGCCTGGTGGAGCGGCGAGCCCTTGAGCCAGCTGCTCGCCGCGACCCAGCCGGTCGACTGCACCCGCCTGGGAGACGCCGAGCTCATCGAGCGCACGGACCAGGTCGCGGAGGTCTATGGCGACGTCATGGGCCGGCGGTTCGAGCGCGGCCCCGGCTTCATGCTGGGCACCGCCGCGCTCGGCCTCGCCGCGCGCCTCGCCGTGGGAAAGGCGCGCGCGCCCGCGTTGCTCGCGGATCTGCTCGGCGGGATCCACACCAGGACCTCGGAGGCGAATCGCGCGCTCTTTCACGTGGCAAAGCAGGCGGAGCGCGCCGGCCCGGACGTGGCCGAGGCCATCCGGAGCGGGCGCGCCGAGGATCTGCGCGCCACCGAGGCGGGGCGAGCTTGCCTCGCGGCGGTCGACGCCTTCCTCGACGAGTACGGACATCGCGAAGGCGTGGGCCCGTACCTCTCGGCGCCGACGTGGAAGAACGATCCAGAGCCGGTCTGGTGCCTCCTCCGGGGCTTCATGCGCCTCGCCGAATATCCGGAAGACGGCGGCCGCGAGCGCTACGGGGCCGCCCTTCTGGAGGTGGAGCGCCGGATCGGCTGGGCGCCCGGCCTCGCCCGCGCCTTCCGCAGCCTCACCGAGCACGTCCGGGCCGCCATCGTCTTCCGGGAGAACAGCCATTTCGATCTGACCCGCCCGCTCTCGGCCATGCAAGCCCTCGTCGCGGAGCTCGGCCGTCGCCTCCACGATCGCGGGCTCCTGCCGACCGCGACCGATGTCTTCCAGCTGAGCGAGCAGGAGGCCAAGGCATGGCTGCTGGGCCGAGCCCCCCCGAGGGACGAGATCGAAGCGCTCCTCAGGCGGAGGCGAGCCACGTACCAGGTGGTCAATGCCCGATGGCAGAAGCGGCGCCTTCAGGGGGGCGGGACGGGCGACGAGCTCCGGGGAACCGGCGCCTCGTCGGGTATCGTCCGCGCCAGGGCGAGGCTGGTGCGCGGCGAGCACCAGTTCGATCGCCTGCGGCCGGGGGAGATCCTCGTCTGCTCTTACACAAACCCCTCGTGGACACCGCTCTTCGCGCTCGCGGCGGGCGTCGTGACCGACACGGGCGGCGCCAGCTCCCATGCGGCCATCGTCGCGCGCGAGCACGGGATCCCCGCGGTCATGGGCGCGTCTGGCGCGACGGAGCGGATCGCCGATGGCCAGGAGATCCTGATCGACGGCACAGAGGGCCTGGTGAAGCTCCTGCCAGCGATCGATACGAGCGCAGCGACTGCCCTGCTGGCGCAGGCTCGAGCAGGCTTGACCTCCCCGTGAGCCGAGCCGGCGTATGCGCCTCGCTTCACGAGGCCCCCTGGCGGTGACGGCGCGGGAGCTGGCACAGCTCGGCGCACGCCAGGTTGCGCCAGGAGGTCAAGTCATCGAGCTCCATGAGCTTCCCGCGCTGTGCCAGGCGCCGGTCCGCGTGGCACGTCGGATGCTGACCGAGCCGGTATGATGGCGAGATCATCGTTCGATCGCCGCGCGCGTCGTTCGCGCGGGGCGTGTGTGTGCGCAGGCCTGTTGTCGGTCGCTGTGGGCGCCGGCTGCGCGGGCGAGACAATCGACCCTCCGCCGGAGCCTTCGAGTTGCGACTTCACGTCTTCGACGGCCGGCGCGCCTGGCGCGAGCGACGACCTGCGCATCAACGAGGTGATGACCGGCAACGACGGCGCCTGGGTCGATGAGAGCGGCGAGACGGACGATTTCGTCGAGCTGATCAACATGGGCCAGCGCCCGGTCGATCTCGGGCAGTACTACCTGGGCGACAAGCTCGGCAAGGCGACGCGGCTGCCGAAGCTGGCGCTCGGGCCGGGTCGCACGGTGCTGCTCTGGGCCGACGACGCCCCGGACCAGGGCCCGCTGCACCTGCCGTTCAAGCTCTCGAACTCGGGCGCGCGCGTGCTGCTGTGGTCGGCGTCGTGCGCGCTCGCCGACGCGGTGGAGGTGCCGGAGCTGCCCCGCTCCGAGAGCTACGCGCGCCTGCCCGACGGCACGGGCGCGCTGTCGATCTGCCGCTACGCCACGCCCGAGCGCCCGAACGGCGACACCTGCGAGCCGCCGGAGCCGCCGAACCTCGACGACAGCATCCGCTTCGCGCCGTTCGCGTGGCCCGAGCCGTTCCCGGCCATCGCCGGGCCGCTGGTCATCTCCGAGCTCGCCCTGCGGCCCGCGGGGTTCGTCGAGGTGCTGAACGCGAGCGGCGCGGCCGTGACGCTCGACGACTTCGCGCTGCGCCTCTCGGCGCTGTCGCCCGGGCAAGGGCTGCCCAGCGCCGGCGCGGGCGCGCTGCTCGCCTGGCCGCAGGCCGGCATGACGCTCGCACCCGGGGAGCGCGTGAGCGTCCCGGTGGGCGCGAGCGACACGGCCGCGCTCGAGGCCTCGCCGGAGTTCGAGGGCGTGGCCACGCTGTGGCAGTCCGGCCGGCCGGTGCCGAGCGACCGCGTCGACTTCATGGCGTGGCCGGAGGGCGCGTCGCTGGCCCGCGTGCCCGACGCCACCGGGATGCCGCGCTTCTGCGACGCGGCGAGCCCCGGCGTCCCGAACACGGGCTGCGCCGAGCTGCCGGGGCGCCCGCTCCCGAGCGGGCGCGCGCGCCGGCTGGAGACGGCCGGCGACTTCGCCGAGCTGGCCAGGGGCGGCACCGAGGTGGGCGAGGCCGGCGTCAAGTTCGTGGTCGACATGGCGACGAACGACACGGTGCACCTCCTGAGCACGCGCGCGTGGGCGCTCCACTACACGTTCATCCGCGAGCAGATCGAGCGGCTGCCGCACCTCGATCGCTGCGACCCCGAGCAGGCCGCGGAGTTCAACGTCGGCTGGGGGCTGTTCAGCCAGAAGGAGTATTACCGCGCCGAGGGCCGCCGCTACCTCCTCGGCACGCTGGTGGAGCACACCAACGGCACCAGGACGGTCGAGTTCGCGCCGGGCGACCAGATCGTCGGCGAGCAGATGCGGCGCGCCTTCTTCGCCGTGATGAAGGCGGTGCCCGACCCGCAGGCCTGGGCGATCCGCGCGACGGAGGCGCGCCAGATCGCCGAGATGCGCGCGATCGAGGGGGGCGCGCCCATGGTCGGGCCGAACGCGCCTTACAAGGGGCTCACCTACCAGCCGCTCAACCCGGCGGAGGGCTTCGGCACGCTGACGTTCGTCCCGGCGCGCGACCTGGAGACGGCCGAGCTCGGCCCCAACGTGATCGTCGTGACGGACGACGTGCCGAACGAGACGGCGTTCATGGGCGGCCTCATCACCGAGGCGTTCCAGACGCCGCTGGCGCACGTGAACGTGCTGGCCCGCGGTCGGGGCACGCCGAACATGGCCCTGCGCGGCGCGCGTGACAACCCGCGCCTGGAGGGCCTCTTCGGCAAGCTGGTGCGGCTCGAGGTGCGCGCCGCCGATTTCGACATCCGCGAGGCGACCGCGCAGGAGGCGGACGCTTACTGGGAGGCGCGCAAGCCCACGGGCGAGCGGCTCTCGCCGGCGCTCGACGTCTCCGTGCGCGGGGTCGTCTCGCTCGACGCCGCGGACTATTCGTGGAGCGGCAGCATCGGCTCCAAGGCGGCGGGCATGGCCGAGCTGTACCGCGTGAGCGGCGTGGGGCCGTATTGCCCGCCCGACCTGCTGCCGCTGTACGTGCCGCCGGCGGCGTTCGCGGTCCCCTTCTCGCACTACATGGATCACTTCCAGGCGAGCGGCGCGGCGGAGCTCCTGGCCGAGCTCGAGCAGGACCCCGAGTTCCGCGCCGATCCGCGCGCGCACGCCGAGGGGCTCTCGCAGGTGCGCGAGCGGATGCTGAAGCACCCCGTGGACCCCGCGATTCTCCGCGAGATCACGGGCGCGATCGAGCAGCGCTTCGGCAAGGAGCGCGTGCGCCTGCGCAGCAGCAGCAACACAGAGGATCTCGCCACCTTCAACGGCGCGGGGCTGCACACGTCGACAAGCGGTGATCTGGAGGCCTCGTCGAGCTCGATCGAGGACGCGCTGCGCACGGTCTGGTCGAGCCTCTGGAACACGCGCGCCTACGATGAGCGCGAGTTCGGCCATGTGGAGCAGGCGCGCGCGGCCATGGCCGTGCTGGTGCACCAGGCGTGGCAATCGGAGCGCGCGCAGGGCGTGGCGATCAGCCGCAACGCGCTCGACGCGACCCGCGACAGCCAGTACTACATCAACGCGCAGATCGGGGAGGCGTCGGTCACCAACCCGGCGCCCGGCGTGACCAGCGACGAGATCGTGTACACGCCGCCGCCCCGCACGATCAAGGCGGACTACCACGCGCGCTCGAGCCTGTCGCGCGGCCGCGACGTGCTGTCGTTCCCGGAGATCCAGCGGCTCGGCTGCGCGCTCGAGTCCATCCACGCGCACTACCGGCCGCTGGTGGACCCGGAGGGCGAGAACCGGCTCTATGCGATGCAGATCGAGTGGAAGCTGATCGGCCCGGAGCGCCGGCTGCTGGTCAAGCAGGCGCGCCCCTACAGCTTCGGCGCGCTCGCGGCGCCCGGCGACTGCCGCGAGTACTAGCTAGAACATCGATCACGTTGAAACCCGGAGAAATTTCACAGGGAGGCGGGGAGGCGGGGAGGCGGGGAGGAAGAAAAAATCAATTTCTCCCTCTTGCCATTTCTCGCTCCCCGCCTCCCCGCCTCCCTGTGAAATTTCTGCTTTTTCTCGTGGTTTCAACCCGTTTGTCGCTCTAGGGTGGCAAGCGGCGGCGGTAGCGTTCGCCCCAGTCGCGCAGGCCGAGGAGGATCGGCTCGAGGCTCTTGCCGAAGGGCGTGAGCTCGTACTCGACGCGCGGCGGGACCTCGGCGAAGACCGTGCGCTTGACGAGGCCGTCCTCCTCCAGCTCGCGAAGCTGCAGCGTCAGCATGCGCTGCGTGCAGTTGGGCAAGAGCCGTCGCAGCTCGCCGAACCGCAGCGGCCGCGCCCGCGCCGACAGCCAGTACAGCACGACGCCCTTCCAGCGCCCGCCGATCACCGCCAGCGCCGACTCCACGGCGCACCCGCTCTTCCCTTCGACCCGCTGCCTCGCCGACGACGTCGCCATGACTCCCGGCTCCCCTTTCCTCGCCTCGCGCTTCGCGCTTCATCGCGCCTCATCACGCCTTGCGCGCCTCACCCGCCGGCCGCGCTGGCGCTCGCGCGTCCAATGGTTCCCTTTTTGATACTACGTACCAATCCTGTGCGTACTTGCGACGTTAGCATGAAGGGCGCACGTTCGCCTCAGGCCTCGCCCCGCGAAGCCAGGAGAACGAAGATCCATGAACGTCCTCATCGTCTACGCGCACCCCGAGCCGCGATCGCTCAACGGCTCGCTCAAGTCCTTCACCGTCGACCGGCTCACCCGGAGCGGGCACGAGGTCCGCGTCTCCGATCTCTACGCGATGGGCTGGAAGCCCGCCCTCGACGCGGGCGATTTCCCGGCGCGCGACGGCGGCCGTCCGCTCGACCTCGAGGCCGACTCGAAGCAGGCCTATACCACCGGCACGCAGCCGCCGGACGTCGCCGCGCAGCAGGCCGACCTCCGCTGGGCCGACGCCGTGATCTTCCAGTTCCCCCTGTGGTGGTACTCGATGCCCGCGATCCTCAAGGGATGGGTGGAGCGCGTCTATGCCTACGGCTTCGCGTACGGCGTGGGCGAGCACTCCGATCGCCGCTGGGGCGATCGCTTCGGCGAGGGCGTCTTCCAGGGCAAGCGCGCCCTGCTCATCGTGACCACCGGAGGCTGGGAGTCGCACTACAGCGAGCGCGGCGTCAACGGGCCGATAGACGACCTGCTCTTCCCCATCACGCACGGCATCCTGCACTACCCGGGGTTCGACGTGCTGCCGCCGTTCGTCGTCTACAGGGCCAAGAAGATGGATGACGCGCGGTTCGCGCGCATACGGCAGGAGCTGGGCAGGCGGCTCGACGACCTGTGGACCGACGAGCCGATCGCCTATCGCAAGCAGAACGGCGGCGACTACGACATCCCCGCGCTCACGCTGAAGCCAGGCCTCGAATGGGCCGGCGTGAGCGACGGCGACGCGACCGGCCCGCGGGCGGACGGCGGCGATCGCAGCGCCAGCGCGGCGCGCGCGGACGACGCTGGCGCCGGCGGCGCGAGTGGGTTCAGGCTCCACATCCGGCCCCGCGCCTGAGCCCGCGGCGCGCGGGCACGCGACGCGCGTGGACGAGCTCCGCCTTGTCGCTCGAGGTGCCGGCGCCCTGACGAGACGAGCCCAGGAGGGGTCGGGCTCCGAGGAATCACCTCAGTTTGCAGCCCTTTTCAGCGGAAAAATTGAACAGGGAGGCGAGGAGACGGGGAGTTGATGAAGATTTACCGCCCCGCCTCCCCGCCTCACTGTAAATTTTCGAAACAATTCTATGGGATTCCTCGGGCCGGCGATGCGTGTGTCGTTTCGTAACATCAAGCTGCCTGTGTCGTTTCGTAACATCGAGAGACCACAGCAGCTGCGGTGCGAACCTTGGATACATGGTGGCTTGAATCATCGCAGCTCTTGATCAAAGATACGTTTCTCGGGCATACCCCCTGGACGCGCCGGGCTACCCGCTCCGCGCGTGAAGCGCTAACGTAACATTCTTACTTGATCATCTTTCCAATTACCTTGCGGCTCACCTGCCGCTCCAAGGAGAAATATATGCGTTTTACCAGCTTGCTGAGCTACGGCTCGGTCGCGATCGCATGCTCCCTCGCCGCCTGCATCGGCGGCCCCTACGGCGAGGACGACGAGATCGAAGCGCTGGAGGGCGAGCTCAGCAGCGCGGACTCGACGATGTCGGCGGAGCTCACGTTGCAGTCGCAGTGGGGAAGTGGCTACTGCGCGAACGTGACCGTGAAGAACACGACCTCCCCCAGCCGGACCACCACCGCCTGGGGCGTGACCGTCGCGCTCAACGGTTCCACGACGAGCAACGCGTGGGGCGCGCGCATCACGTCGTCGGGCGGGAACCTCGTGGCCACGAACGAGGGCTACAACGGCACGCTGAACGGCGGAGGGTCGACGAGCTGGGGCTTCTGCGCGAACGGCACCGGGAGGCCTGCGCTCGTGTCCGTCAACGGCAACGGGGGCTCGACCTCGTCGAGCTCCAGCAGCAGCTCCTCGAGCAGCAGCTCCTCGAGCAGCAGTTCCTCGAGCAGCAGTTCCTCGAGCAGCAGCTCCTCGAGCAGCAGCTCCTCGGCCAGCTCCGGCGCGGGCGGCGCCGGGGGTAGCGGCGGCGCAGGCGGCAGCGGCGGCGCAGGCGGCAGCGGCGGCGCAGGCGGCGGCGGCGGCGCCGGCGGCGGCGGTGGCGGTACCCCGAGCAACTCGGGGCTCCCGGTCCCGCCTGGCGGTGGCGTGCCCAGGCCGTCCGGCGCGCCCGGGAACCTGGTCGTGCTCAACTGGGCGGGGTTCCGCGGCGCCGTCTCGTACACCTTCGACGACTCCAACTCGAGCCAGATCCAGAACTACGACGCGCTGAACGCGCTCGACGTGCCGTTCACCTTCTACCTCCAGACCGGCAAGACCGAGTCGACCAACGCGGTGTGGCAGCGGGCGGTGGCGGACGGACACGAGCTCGGCAACCACACGAAGAGCCACTCGAGCAACGACAGCGGCGCCGACACGGACGCCGCGACGCAGTTCATCGAGAGCAGGTTCGGCGTCAAGGTGTGGACGATGGCGGCCCCGAACGGCTCGTCGGTGTACACGAACATCGCCCGGTCGCGCTTCCTCATCAACCGCGGCGTGGCCAACGCCCTGATCGGCCCGAACGACTCGACCGACCCGTTCACGCTGCCCTGCTTCATCCCCCCGACCGGCGCCTCCACGGCGGCGTTCGACGACCAGATCACGAGCGCGCGGTCCCAGGGGAAGTGGCGCACCGTCCTGGTGCACGGCTTCACCGGCGGCAGCGACGGCGCCTATCAGCCCGTGCAGCTCCGGGCCTTCCTCGATCACGTCCAGCACACCAAGAACCTCGGCGACGTGTGGATCGACAGCGTGGTCAACGTCGGCGCCTACTGGCGCGCCCAGAAGGCGCTCTCGACGGTCTCGCCCACGACGTCCGGCAGCGACAGGACGTGGCGGTGGACGCTGCCGGCCCACTTCCCGCCGGGCAAGTACCTGCGCGTCAAGGTGGACGGCGGGACGCTCAAGCAGGGCGGCCGCACGCTCCAGTGGAACGACCACGGCTACTACGAGATCGCGCTCGACGAGGGCTCGGTCACCCTGTCGCCGTAGCGCTCGCTTCCTCTCCATACCTCTGACGGACCGCGCGCGGTCCTGTCCAGGCCCGGCCGGGCACCAGACCCGGCCGGGAGCCCCACCGCCCCCTCCTCGCGACCGGCGACCAGCCCTCCGCCCCGCCTCCGCGGCGGCGAAGGCCCCCCGCGCGATCCGCCGTTCCTGCAAAGCAACGCGGTACCGAGACCTCATCCATGCACCGAGACAGGCCGCCTTCACCCCGCAGCCAGCCTGCGGGCCCGGCGGCTCGAGGGATCGCGACATAATTACACCGTCAGTGACGCCGCGCGGGTCGCGACGTCTGGCTCGCTGCGCCTGGCGATGATCAGAACCGGACCCTTCGGGAATGTTGACGGCGCGTGAAGAGCGCGCCGATTGCTGCGTCAAGACGATGGCCCCGAGACAAGCGGTTCACGAACGCCACGCGGCCGGGGCACGGGCGGGGCAGGCGCGGGCGGCTCGGCGGACACAGGCGGCGCTCCGGCGGAAGGGGCAGGCGGCTCGCGGTCCACGGGCGGAGCGCCACCGGAGGACGAACCTGTGCTGATCACCTCGAGCAAAGACGCCTGCTGGCAAGAGGGGGCCGTGACCGAAGTGACGAGCGGGACGGCCGACGTGACCGTCGACGACGGCCCCACGGCGCAGACCTGGGCCGGCTTCGGCGGGACCTTCAATGAGAAGGGCTGGGAGCCCCTCTCCGTCCTCAGCCCGGACGACAGAGACAATCACCCCTGGCAGGGCGGGCCCAACCAGCGCAAAGCACCGAATGACCACGCGTACGCGGTGGAGAGCCGGGGCCTGCTCAGGGACTGGATCAAGATCAACTGGAAGTGAGGCCCGCCTGGACCACGGGAATCCACCCCCCTTCGGGATAGGCTTCGTCATGTGACGCTCGTCCGCACATGAAGGGCCGCCCTCACCTTGCAGCCTGCATTTTCAGCGCTGCTGCAGAGGGGGCGTGTGCCCGTCAAAGAACGTATCCCAAATATCATCGATACAGGCCTCGCGCCGATCCAGTAAATCTACCGCAGAAGTGCGGATATTTATTGATGGATACAAGCGACTGCCATTTTGACTGCGGCGCGGACGTGGCATAGTCACGCAATGCATACCATCACGTACAGGCTCATCCGCAGCATTCGAGTCCTCGCCCTCCTCGGCGTGCCGCTCGCCGCGCTGAACTGCTCCGGCGACGACACCGACTCGTCGGGGAGCGGCGGCGGCGGCGCCGCGACGAGCAGCGGAACCCAGACCACCACCACCAGCAGCGGCACCGGCAGCGCGAGCTCGACCGGCGCCGCCACGAGCAGCTCGACGGCGACGACAGGGAGCGGCGGCGCGGGCGGCTCGACGGGCGACGCCGGCAGCGGCGGCGCGGGCGGCTCGACGGGCGACGCCGGCAGCGGCGGCGCGCCTTCCGGTGAGTTCACCCTCACGAGCCCCAACCATGTGGAGGGCGCCGAGTTCGCCGACAAGTACACCTGCGCGCTCGCCGGCTTCAACGGCAGCGTCCTGCCCGAGCTCCACTGGACCGCGGGGCCTCCGGGCACGAAGAGCTACGCCATCACCTTCATCGACACCACCCTGACGACCAAGACGCCGCCGAACATGAACGGCTATCACTGGGTCATCTACAACATTCCCGCCGACGTCACCTCGCTGCCCGAGGCGTTCAAGGACGCGGCGTCGATCGGCGCCCAGCAGAACAGCAACTTCCTCGGCCCCTGCCCCAATTTCGGCGGCGGGAACGCCAACACCGACAACTACGAGTTCACGATCTACGCGCTTTCCGGGGAGTCGCTGACGATCATGCCGACCACCGGCACGGCCGCGGTGAAGGACGCGGAGACCAAGCTCGAGGCGGACAACCTCGCGAAGGCGAAGCTCACCGGCAAGTCGGACGCGGCCCCGCCTCGCTGAGCGGTAGCGACGCGGGACGCGCGTAGAGCGCGCGCTCGAGCACCTCATCGCGCAGCTCGCCCCCCGGGCCCCTCCTCCGGGGCCCGGGCGCGGGAGCGCGTCTCTCGGCGCCGGGCGGGAGGATCGGGATCACTGTCGCGTGGCCGCCAGCTCGACCTTCTCGCTCGTGCGACGTCGCAGGCCCGCCTTCGTCGTGTGTCGCGCCAGCTCGCGCTACTGGCGAGCGACGCGCTTGAGCGGGTACGGCGCGGCCTCTTTCTCGGTCATCGTGAAGTACCCGGAGCCGTCGGCGTCGTACTCGATGGACTCGCCCTGCACCTCGCTCGTGTCCGTGAGCGCGACGGGCGACGCCGTGAAGGCCGCCTCGAAGCTTCCCCCGAGCGGCGCTCGGTACTCGTAGACCGCCCGGTACGTGCGCAGCAGGAACCGGTTGGCGCACGGGTGGATGGTCCCGGCCGTGACCGACCGGAAGTCCCCGTCCGGACCGAGGGGCATCTGGAGGTTCGCCACGTGGATCAGCGTGGACATCGTGTCGGGCGCAGGGAGCGGCTTGGGGAACTTATACACCTTGCTGAGCCCCGCGGTGCCGTCCTTCGTGACGACGTAGATGTCCCCCGTCGTCGGGTGTACCATGAGCGCCTCGGCGTTCTGCGGCGTGTCCGGGTACTGGAAAGGGAACCTCTCGCCGCGCACCGTGACGCTCGTCTCACCCGCGGCGATGTTCGGCTCCCTCATGCGGTAAACGGCGAAGGTCGTCGGGTAGGGCAGCGGGTGTCCGCTGATGCGGCCGATGTCCCCCATGAAGATGCAGCTGCCCGCGGGGCACGGGCCGGTCGCGACGTCCTCCCAGTCCCAGGGGAGCACCCCGGCAACGTAGCTCCCGACGACCGCCGCGCTGGTCTTGTTGATGGCGACGAAGTTCGCGTTGTTCTCGCTGTGCGCGTACAGGATGCCCGGGTTGACGCGGCTCGCGGCGAGCCCGGAGATCTCCACGATGTCGGTCGAGGTCAGGCTCCCCAGGGTGGAATAGGTGCCGGCGAACGTGTCGCCCGCGGAGCAGCTCGGGCCGCCGGCGGGCCTCAACGTGACGACCTGCGCTGTGTTCGTGTTGGCGAAGGGCGAGGTGCCGCTCCACGCCGGCTGCGAGCCCGCGGCGCCGAGCTGCGCGTATGCGGCGTCGAACAGGAGACCCGTCGACGACGAGACGAGGCATGTATCGAAGGGCTCGGTGAAGCCCGAGGGCGGCACGATCGGGCTCGCCGGGCAGGCCGCGCCCGTCCAGATCTGCGTGCCGAACCAGACCGCGACCCCGTTGGCCGCCGTGGTGGTCACCGGCGGCGCGGCCAGGCTCGCGGAGTTTCCGTTCTTCTGGCCGCTCACCGCGTCGATCGGGTTCGCCGTGTCGACGCCGCTGAACGCCACGATGCTCCCCACCAGGTAGGCAGAGACGTCGAACCCAAAGGAGTAGCTCGCGGGCTCCGCGCCGGAAGCCACCTTCCAGAGGACCCATGACCTGATGGCGGAGGCGCTCTGATCCGAGCGGAGCAGCGTCCATCCCGCCGGCGGCGCGATCACCGCCTCCACGTGATCTCGATTCGCAATGCGCGCGAGCAGGACATCGCCTTGCGCGACGCCCGCCGGCCTCGCGACGGCCAGCGAGGAGGATCTTCATCGAAGAGAGCGCGCGGCTCCAGGAGCACGCGGCGGCGACGAGCGACGCCCAGCATCGGGAGGTGAATTTCCTTCAGAGATTCGGCGGCAGCCTCAACTTGAATTTACAGCACCACGCGATTATTTCGGATGGCGTCTGCTTGAAGAATAAGGTCGGGCAGGGCCCGGTTCGAGGAGAGGCGGCGAGGATCGCTCACGGCGGAGATCGACGGGTTCAACGTGCATTCAGGAGGAAGAAAGGGCTCGGGGAGAAGAACACCGTAGAGTTGGGTGACCATCCCAGCGTCCCTCTCGCTTCAAGAGGTGGGTCATGTAGGACCCGGATCCCGTCGCTGCGCTCCGAGCGCGGCCGGGCGCTCCGGAACGGGTTGCCGGGTGCTGGCGGAATGGGCGGCCGGGTCGACCTGAATCTGCAATTTCCCGCCATTTCCGCTCGAATGGCGCCCAGGGCGACGCCGGCAAAAGTTGTCCTTGACGTAAACACACGCGACAGTAAGCTGGCCAACAGGTACCTCATGTTGCACTAGGTGCCCGCTGATTAAAACAACGCGGAAACGCCATTGGCACGGCGCGGGCCCCCGTGTTGCCGGAGGCGCGCGGCCAATACTGGAGGCGCTACATGTCACGAGTCGAGCGGGGGAACGATCCTGAGGCCGCTGTGGCTGCCGCCACTGACGTCGGCGGGGCACATGATCTCATCGTCGACCTGAGTCACCCGTCCGTTCTGGAGGACCCGTACCCTACGTATCGAGCCCTTCGAGAACGCGCCCCTGTCTATTTCGACAAGAAGCTGAACGTATGGATCGTCAGCCGATACAATGACATCGTCCGGGCCCTGCGCGACACCGACCGATTTTCTTCGCGAAGAATGGACAAACTGATCCAGCGCCGGCTGCCGAAGGCTACCCCTGACGACGTCGAACCCTTTTTGGGGATCATGCGGCTGTGGCAACAGATGGTAGATCCGCCCGTGCACACTAGGCTGCGCAACGTCATCAACCAGGGATTTACGCCACGAAGCATCGAAGCACTACGTCCACAGATCGAGCGAACCGTTGATACGGCGCTGGACGCGATGGAGGCTGCCGGGGGCGAGGTCGAATTCATTCGTTCGTTTGCGTTCCCCGTGTCGGCGATGACGCCGCTGCAGCTCTACGGGGTCCCTGCTTCGGATCTTGACATGATCGACAAGTGGACGCAGGACATGACAGTCTTCATCGGCGGCAGCGTGGATCCGCGGCGTGGGCTGAGCGAGGCGTCCGCGTCGATCGTCGCCATGCGCGACTACTTTCGCGACATGGTACAAGAACGAAGAAAGCGTCCCACGGACGACCTCATAGGACGGCTCGTTCACGCCGAAGGGAAGGGAAAATTCGCGAGCGAGGACGAGCTCTGCGCGCAGCTCACGATGGTGCAGGCCGCATCGTATTTCACGACCCTGGACATGTTCGCGAATGGGCTGCTTGCACTGCTGAGGACCCCGTCCTCGATGGATGTGATACGTGAAGGGCGCACCTCATGGCGCATCGCCATCGACGAGCTGCTCCGGTACGACGGCCCGGTGCAGCTCACGCACCGGCTCACGACTGAGGAGGTCACGATCGACGGAACGACGATTCCGGCCGATTCGATCGTCTACCTTCTCCGTGGCTCTGCGAACCGAGATCCTGCACGCTTTGAGGATCCGGATTCACTCAGGCTCGAGCGCGGAGATATTCACCACCTCGGCTTGGGCGAGGGCGTCCACTACTGCACGGGAGCCGGCCTCGCCCGCTTGCAGGGCGAAGTGGCGTTCGAGCGGCTGTTTGCGCGGTTTCCTCGGATGACCCTGGCCCCGGGCCTCGTGTGGCGGACGGACAACTTGCAGTTTCGAGGGCTCGCCAAGCTGCCGATAGCGCTCGCCTGATCAGGATGTGCAGCGCCGCGGCCGTCGATGCAGCACGGGGCAAGCGCGCGCGACCAAGACGTTCCAGGAGCTGACGTTATTGCCAGAGCTTCGAGCGATCTCGAAGGAGCAGCGCGCGCATTTGCGGGAGCTCGCGGAGCGGGTGACCCGGTAGGCCATTGACGAGAACATGACCGAAGCGGCGGGGGTGCCGGAAGCGTGGCCCGACCCGAACGGGTGACCACCATCCAGAGCGCAGCGCCCCCTCTCAGACATCTCGCTCCCAGCAGCCCGACACATGCGCCGGCCTCTTCGAGCGCGACCATCAGGAGTTATGTGACATGACAACGGCAATTCGCGATCATGGGTCGATCCGTTCATGGCTTGGAGAGGCACTGAGTCGTCTTCTCGACGTCTCCCAGGAAGCAATCGACTTCAATGCGCGATTCCGCGAACTTGGTCTCGCCTCGTCTCAAGTCACCGAGCTTGTAACGCAGCTGTCGGAGTACCTTGATCGCCAGCTTCCTGTCACGACGCCCTGGGAATATCCAACACCGTCGGCGCTCGCGCAGCATCTTGCCGAGATATCGGCGGTTCGTCGGCGCTCGGATGAACGCGTGACGTCAGCCGTCCGAGACAAAGTTGCCACCACCGCATCGAACGAGCCCATCGCCATCGTCGGCATCGCTTGCCGGCTGCCAGGAGGCATCGCTTCTCCGGCAGCGTTCTGGAGTCTGCTTCGGGAGGGCCGGCGCGGCATCCGGGAGGTGCCCGGTGAGCGCTGGAGCATCGACTCGCTCTTCCACGAGGACTCGGCGACCCCCGGAAAGATGAATACGCGATGGGGGGGATTCATCGACGACGTCGATCGATTCGACGCTGCGTTCTTCGGGATCTCGCCGCGAGAAGCCCGACAGATGGACCCGCAGCAACGCCTCATACTGGAGCTCGCGTGGGAGGCGATCGAAGACCATGGCATCGCTGCTCTGAGCCTGCGCGACGGCGCGGTGAGCGTATTCGTCGGCGCGATGGGCAGCGACTATGCCACGATAGCTTCTGGAAATCTCTCCCTGATCGATCAGCACACCGCGACGGGCATAGACACCTCCATCATTGCAGCGCGGGTGAGCTACCAGCTCGGCCTCCAGGGCACGAGCGTCACGGTCAACACCGCGTGCTCCTCCTCGCTCGTGGCAGTGCACCTCGCGTGCCAGAGTCTTCGGACAGGCGAGAGCACCATGGCGCTCGCAGGTGGCGTTCATTTGATCCTGTCGGCTCACGGTACAGTGGGCATGACCAAGTTCGGAGCGATGAACCCTGCCGGTCAATGTCGGTCCTTCGATGCCGACGCGAACGGATACGTGCGAGGAGAAGGCGGCGGCATCGTGGTTCTCAAGCCGCTCAGTCGTGCCATCGCAGACGGGGATCGTATCTACTGCCTGATCCGTGGGAGCGCGACGAACAACGACGGATTCTCGAACGGGCTGACAGCACCCAATCCCAGAGCGCAGGAAGCGATGCTGGCGCACGCGTATGCCAACGCTGGGATCGATCCTGGGTCGATTCATTATATAGAGACGCATGGTCCGGGCACGATACTCGGCGACCCGATCGAGGCGGGCGCCCTCGGAGCGGTGGTTGGATCCAATCGCTCGGATGACCACCCGCTTCGCATCGGATCAGTGAAGACAAACATCGGTCATCTCGAGCCGGCCGCAGGCGTGGCCGGTCTGATGAAAGTGGCGCTGTCTCTGCAGCATATGGAGCTGCCGGCGAGCCTGAATTTCGATCGGCCGAATCCGCACATTGCATTCGACCAGCTGCACCTGAAAGTGCAGACGGAGCTCGAAGATTTTCCAACGAATCCACGACCCGCTCGCGCGGGCGTGAGCTCGTTCGGCTTCGGTGGTACGAATTGTCACATCGTCCTCGAGGCCGCTCCAGTGAGTCGCACGCTTGTCCTCCCGCTCGGGGCTGACACTCCGGAGAGCCTGCAGGAGCGCATACGTGCTCTGTCGCCGATAGCTGGACAGCTGCGAGGTTGGCAGCAGGAGGCGGCGCTGTGCCGGGCGCTGGCCGAGCATAGCCAGGGGAAATACCGCGTAGCGATGACGATACGTGGCCCGGGAGAGCTCGCTGCTCAGCTCGCATCCGCCGTGAGCTCTGAAGTCGAGGAGCCCATGCGACCGCTGGAGGACAGGCCGCGGCTAGTCTGGGTGTGCCCTGGCCATGGCTCTCAGTGGCTGGGAATGGCTCGGTCGCTCCTCTTGCAAGAGCCGGTATTCCGAGCAGAGATCGAGGCCTGTGACCGAGTTGTGAAGGGGTTGCGGGGCTGGTCGCTCGTGGACGAGCTGGTCGCCGACGCGGACAGCTCGCGGCTGAATCAGGGCGATGTGGTGCAGATCGTCCTCTTCAGCGTCGAGGTCGCGCTAGCTGCGTTGTGGCGTTCGTGGGGCGTGAAGCCGGACGCGGTGATAGGTCACAGTTTCGGGGAAGTGGCGGCGGCTCGCATCGCGGGTGTACTCTCACGAGAGGACGCTCTGCTTGTGATCGCGGAGCGCGGACGGTTGACACACGAGGCGGCTCCAGCGCGCGGCGCTATGCTCGCGATAGGGGTCCCTGAGGACGTGCTCACCGAGTCGCTCCTGGAGTTTGTGCCTGGGCTGAGCGTCGCTGCGTTCAATAGCCCTGCTTCGCTCGTGCTGTCGGGTCCCCTCGATGCCATCGAGAGAGCGGAGGGCGAGCTCTCTCGCCGGGGCATCAGGCATGATCGAGTAAAGATCAACTATGCATCGCACAGCGAGATGATGACGCCTCTCCTGGAGCCGCTAAGGCAGGGATTGCAAGGAATCCGTCCTCGGGCGGCCAGCATTCCATTTCGTTCGACCACTCACGACGCTTGGCTGCAGGGCGAGGAGTGCGGCCCCGAATACTGGGCGGCGAACCTACGAAGCCCGGTGCTATTCAGCAACGCCGTCCGGGCGGCTGCCGGCCAACACGGCACCGTGTTCTTGGAGCTGAGCCCGCACCCGATATTGCGCAAGGCTATCGAGCAAACGATGAAGTCCGCGGGCGCGTCGGCCGCGGTCGTTCCGTCTTGCTGGCGGGGCGAGGACGAGCGCGAAAGTATGCTGGAGAGCCTCGCAGCGCTCTTCGAGGCAGGCTTGGACCCGGACTGGCGTGTGGCGCTGCGAGGGGGCGCGGAGCTGGGTGTATTCGAGCCGAGGATCCGCGACCTGCTGAGGGAGGGTTTCGTCAAGGCACCTCACGAGCTCGTCGAGCGCGTCGGTGTCGCTTGCTCGGCGAAGGGTGGCGACGAGCCGGCAGCCGGCTTTCCCTTCGTCCTGTCGGCCAAGACCGAGGCGGCGCTGCGCGGGCAGGCCGAGCGGCTGCTCGCGCACCTCGCGGCCCAGCCCGACGTCTCGCTCCTGGACCTCAGCTACTCGCTGGCCACCACCCGCTCGCACTTCGAGCATCGCGCCGTCCTCGTCGCTCACGACCGCCGAGCCCTCGTCGACGCGCTCGACGCCCTGGCTCAAGGCCGCTCCGCTTCCGATACCGTCCTCGGCCCTCGCGAAGGCGGCGGGAAGGTCGTCTTCGTCTTTCCAGGACAGGGCTCGCAGTGGACGGGCATGGCGCTCTCCCTGCTCGAGACGTCGGAGGTGTTCCGCGAGCGCCTGGAGGCCTGCGCCCGGGCGCTTTCTCCTCATGTCGACTGGTCGCTGCTCGCCGTCCTCCGGAGCGAAGCGGGCGCCCCTTCCCTCGACCGCGTCGACGTGGTGCAGCCCGTGCTCTTCGCCGTCCTCGTTTCTCTGGCCGCGCTGTGGCGGTCCATGGGGGTCGTGCCCGATGCCGTCGTTGGCCATAGTCAGGGGGAGATCGCCGCCGCCTGCGTGGCTGGCGCGCTGTCGCTCGAGGATGCCGCCAAGGTGGTGGCCCTGCGCAGCCGCGCGCTGACCAGGCTCGCGGGCCGGGGGGCCATGGCCGCCGTGGAGCTCGGCGGCCGCAAGCTCGAAGAGCACCTCGAGCGCTTCGGAAAACGACTCTCCGTCGCGGCGATCAACAGCCCTCGGGCCTCCCTCGTGTCGGGCGATCCGGAGGCCATCGATGCGTTGCTGCACGAGCTCACCGCGGCCGACGTGTTCGCCAAGAAGGTGCGCGTCGATTACGCCTCTCACTCGGCGCAGGTCGGCGCCGTCGAGGACGAGCTCCTGAGCGAGCTCGCGAGCATCGTGCCTCGCGCGTCAAGCCTCCCGCTCTACTCGACGGTCACCGGCGAGAAGCTCGATGGCACCGAGCTCGACGCCTCCTACTGGTACCGAAACCTACGGCAGACCGTCCGCTTTGCGCACGCGACGCAGAGCCTGCTCTCCGACGGACATCGCTTCTTCGTCGAGGTCAGCCCCCATCCAGTGCTGACCCTGGCGCTGCACGAGACGCTCGAGAGCTCCGGACTCCCCGCGGTCGTGGTCGGCTCGCTTCGCCGCGACGAGGGTGGCCTGGCGCGGCTCCTCCTCTCGCTCGCCGAGCTGTACACCCGCGGCCTCGCCGTGGACTGGGCTGCCTTCTTCGCTCCCTTCGCCCCGCGCCGCGTCGCGCTGCCCACCTATGCCTTCCAGCGCGAGCGCTTCTGGCTCGAGGCGCCCAGGGCTCAGCCCGCCGATGTGGCCTCGGCGGGCCTTTCGCCCGCAAAGCACCCGCTCCTGGGCGCCGCCGTCGCCCTGGCCGACACCGACGGCCTTCTCTTCACCGGACGCCTGTCGCTCGCTGAGCACCCGTGGCTGTCGGGTCACGCCCTCTTCGGCTCGGTCATCTTGCCTGGCACCGCCTTTGTCGAGCTCGCCCTCCTCGCCGCCCACCGCCTCGGCCTCGACCGGCTCGAAGAGCTCACCCTCGAAGCTCCCCTGCCGCTCCACCCCAGGGACGCCGTCCTGGTCCAGCTCTCGGTCGGTGCGCCCGACGACAGCGGACGTCGCTCGCTCGCCCTCCACGCTCGACCCGAAGACGCTCCCCACGACGCCCCCTGGACGCGCCATGCCACCGGCCTCCTTGGCCCTCGCGCACCGGAAGCTCCGTTCGACCTGCGGGTATGGCCGCCCGCCGGCGCCGTCCCGCTCCCCGTCGACGGCCTCTACGACCACCTCGACAGCATGGGATTCAATTACGGCCCAGACTTCCAGGGGCTCCGCGCCCTCTGGAGGCGAGGACAGCAGCTCTTCGCGGAGGTCCACTTGCCCGAAGCTCCCGCCTCGGAGGCGCACCGCTTCGCGCTGCACCCCGCGTTGCTCGACGCCGCACTTCACGCGCTCGTCGCACAGGACGGCGGCGCCGTCATGCCCTTCTCCTGGGCCGGCGTCTCCCTGCGCTCCGTTGGCGCCTCGGTGCTGCGCGTACGGCTCGAGCGCCGGGAGGGCGAGGCCTCTTGCTCGCTCCTGCTCGCCGACGCTGCCGGCGAGCCCGTCGGCTCCGTCGAAGCCCTCGTCACTCGCCCCGTCTCCGCCGACCAGCTCCGGCGCGCCCTCGCTCGCGACCATTCCCTCCTCGCCATCGACTGGACCGAGCTGCCCACCAGCGCCCTTTCCCCGCATCCAGCGCGGTGGGCTCTCGTCGGCACCAGCGAGCTTGCCACCTCGCTGCTCGAATCCAGCCCGCTCGCCTTCGAGCGCTACGCCGACCTCTCGGCCGTGACTGCAAGCCTGGCACAGGGCGCGTCTCGGCCAGACCTCGTCCTCATCCCGTGCTGCCCGGCGCCAACCACCACCCAGGCCGAACCGGCGCCAACCACCACCCAGCCTGAAGACCTCGTCTCCGCCGCTCACCACGCCGCCGACCAGGCGCTCGCGCTCCTGCAAGCATGGCTCGCCGACGAGCGCCTCGCCTCCTCTCGCCTCGTCCTGCTCACCCAGCGCGCCGTCGCCACCCGCCCCGACGAGGATGTTCTCGACCTTGCCCACGCGGCCCTCTGGGGCCTGGTCCGCTCCGCCCAAGTCGAAAACCCCGACCGACACATCCTCCTTCTCGACATCGATGACGCCGACTCCTCTCGGCGCGCCCTCCCCCTCGCCCTCGCCTCCTCCGAAGCTCAGCTCGCACTCCGCCACGGAAAGCTCCTCCTGCCAAGGCTCGCGCGCGCCGGCGCCCAGGGCGCGCTGGTCCCTCCGCCCAGCCCGGCATGGCGCCTCGACATTCCGACCAAGGGCACCCTCGAGAATCTGACGCTGGTCGCGCACCACGACGCCATCGCCCCCCTCGCTCACGGGCAAGTCCGTATCGCTGTCCACGCCGCGGGTCTCAACTTCCGCGATGTCCTCGACGCCCTCGGCATGTACCCGGGAGACGCCGGGCCGCTGGGCGCCGAAGGCGCCGGCGTCGTGCTGGAGGTCGGCCCCGGCGTCGACCGCCTGGCCCCGGGCGACCGGGTCATGGGCCTGCTCCACGCCGGCTTCGGCCCCATCGCCGTCACCGACCACCGCGTCGTCATCCCAATTCCCGATGGCTGGTCCTTCATCCAGGCCGCCAGCGCTCCCATCGTCTTTCTCACCGCCTACTACGGCCTGGTCGATCTCGCACGCCTCCAGCCCGGCCAGAAGCTCCTCATCCACGCCGCCACCGGCGGCGTCGGCATGGCCGCCGTGCAGCTCGCACGCCATCTCGGCGCGGAGGTCTTTGCCACCGCCAGTCCGGCCAAGTGGAACATCCTGCGCTCCCTCGGCTTCGACCAGGACCACTTCGACTCCTCCCGCTCCCTCGACTTCGAGCTGCACTTCCTCCGCTCCACCCACGGCCGCGGCGTCGACGTCGTCTTGAACTCCCTGGCACAGGAGTTTGTCGATGCCTCCCTGCGCCTCTTGTCTCGCGGCGGCCGCTTCATCGAGATGGGAAAGACCGATCTCCGAGACCCCGGCACCATCGCCGCCGATCACCCGGGCGTCACCTATCAGGCCTTCGACCTCATCCACGCTGGACCCGACCGGCTCGAGCAGATGCTCGCCGAGCTCGCTGCCTTGTTCGAGCGCGGCGTGCTCCGCCCGCTGCCCATCACGCCGTACGACATCCGCCTTGCCCCCCACGCCTTCCGCGCCCTCGCCCAGGCCCAGCATATCGGCAAGCTGGTCCTCACCCTTCCTCGCCCTCTGGCTCCGCAGGGGACGGTGCTCGTCACCGGCGGTACCGGCACGCTCGGCGCCCTCGTCGCACGGCACCTGGTGCAACAGCACGGCACGAGGCACCTGCTCCTCGCCTCCCGGCACGGCCTCGACGCTCCGGGAGCCCACGCTCTCCTGCGAGAGCTCGAGGGCGCCGGCGCGAGCGTCACCATCGCCGCCTGCGATGCCGCCGACCGCTCCGCGCTCCAACGCCTCCTGGCCTCCGTCCCACGCGAGCATCCCCTCACCGCCGTCATCCATGCCGCCGGCACGCTCGACGACGGCGTCCTCGCCTCGCTCACCCCCGATCGCCTCCACCCGGTGCTGCGCGCAAAGGTCGACGCCGCCTGGAACCTGCATCACCTCACGCTCGACCTCGACCTCGCCGCCTTCGTCCTCTTCTCTTCCATCTCCGGCGTGCTCGGTGGCCCCGGCCAAGCCAACTACGCCGCTGCAAACTCGTTCCTCGACGCCCTCGCCCACCATCGACGCGCTCGTGGCCTCCACGCCCTCGCTCTGGACTGGGGCTACTGGGCTGAGAGGTCCGCCATGACAGCTCACCTCTCCGACGCCGACCTCCGACGCATGGCACGCGGAGGTGTGCTCCCGCTCCCCTCCGCCGACGCGCTCTCCCTCTTCGACGCCGCCCTCCTCCGGCCCGACCCCGCCCTGGTCTGCGCACGCTTCGACCTGGCCGCGCTCGCCGCACGCCCCGACGCCGCGCCTCCCCTGCTCCGAAGCCTCGCCGGCACCAAGGCCTCACGCCCCCTCGCCGCCGCCGCGCCCAGCGCCGGCAGCGCTCCCCTCGCCGCCAGCGCGCCCAGCGCCTCCTCGCTCGAGCAGCGCCTCGCCTCCTTGTCCCCAGGGGACCGCGAACGCGCTCTGCTCGACCTCGTCCGCTCCGAAATCGCCACCGTCCTCGGTATCCGTTCACCCAGCACCCTCGATATCAACCGCCCTCTCCGGGAGCTCGGGCTCGATTCCCTCATGGCCGTCGAGCTGCGAAGCCGGCTCGGTGCCGCCACCGGACTCCGCCTGCAAACCACTCTCCTCTTCGACCACCCCACGCCGAGCGCGCTCGCGAACCTGCTCGGCGATAAGCTCCTGCCCGAAGAAGAGAGCGCTCCCGCTCCCGCGGAGCTCGACAAGCTCGACAGGGTCCTCTCCGAGCTCTACGAGAACGAGGCGACGCGCGAGGACCTCATCGTGCGCATGCAGGCTATGCTGAGCAAGTGGACACGTCTTCGAGACGAGTCGGCCGACGCTGGCTTGGTCAACAAGCTCCGTTCGGTGACCGACGAGGAGCTCTTGGGCCTGTTCGACGAAGAATTCATGAGCGACAAGGATTCCCCGGCATGACTACCTTGGAAGCACAGCTTCGGCTACGCCTCGAGCAATCCATGGTCGAGCTGCGCAAGCAGCGCCAAGCCTTGCTGGAGGCCGAAGAGAGATGGCGTGAACCGATCGCGATCGTATCGATGAGCTGCCGCTTTCCTGGTGGCGTTTACACGCCGGAGGCGCTCTGGAAGCTCTTGATGGACGGCCAGGACGCCGTCTCCTCCTTTCCCGAGAACCGCGGCTGGGATGTCGATGCGCTCTACGACCCGGACCCCGACGCCCAAGGCAAGAGCTATACGCGCCAAGGCGGCTTCATCTACGACTCCGACCGCTTCGATCCAGCCTTCTTCGGCATCAGCCCCCGCGAGGCCCTCGCCGTCGACCCCCAGCATCGTCTGCTGCTCGAAACTTCCTGGGAGACCTTCGAGCGCGCGGGCATCGTCCCGGCCTCCCTCCAGGGGAGCCAGACCGGCGTCTTCGTCGGCGTCATCTTCAACGATTACGCCGCACGACTCCAGCAGATGCCCCAGGACCTCGAGGGATACGTCGGCATCGGCAGCATGGCGAGCGTGGCCTCCGGACGCATCGCCTACACCCTCGGCCTCCACGGTCCTGCCGTCACCGTCGACACGGCCTGCAGCTCCTCGCTCGTCGCGCTCCACCTCGCCTGCCAGGCCCTGCGTCAGGGCGAGTGTTCCCTCGCGCTGGCAGGTGGAGCCAGCCTCATGGCGACCCCGTTCATGCACGTCATGTTCAGCCGCCAGCGTGGGCTCGCCCCCGACGGTCGTTGCAAGGCATTCTCGGCAGAGGCCGACGGTACCGGTTGGGCCGAAGGCGCCGGGATGGTCCTGCTCGAGCGCCTCTCCGAGGCCCGACGAAACGGTCATCCCGTCCTTGCCGTCCTGCGCGGCTCCGCGGTCAATCAGGACGGCAGGAGCCAGGGGCTCACCGCGCCGAACGGTCCCGCGCAAGAGCGCGTCATCCGGCAGGCGCTCGCCAGCGCTCGGCTCTCGCTCCGCGAGGTCGATGCGGTCGAGACCCACGGCACGGGCACCACGCTCGGCGACCCGATCGAGGCCCAAGCTCTGCTCGCCACCTATGGACAGGCCCATTCCAAGGACAATCCTCTTTGGCTTGGAAGCCTCAAGTCCAACCTGGGGCACACCCAGGCCGCCGCGGGCATCGGCGGCGTCATCAAGATGGTCTTGGCGATGCAACACGGGGTCTTGCCCAGGACCCTGCACGCTCAGAATCCTTCCCCCCACATCGACTGGTCCTCCGGCGCCGTCCGGCTCCTCAACGAGCCCGTGCCCTGGCAGACCAACGGCCATCCACGCCGCGCTGGGGTCTCCTCGTTCGGCGTCTCCGGCACAAACGCCCACATCATCATCGAAGAAGCACCGGCCGCGGCCCCCGCTCCTGTGGCCCATGCCAGCGCAGCGCCGGCACCGCCCTCCGCCCTCCCCTTCGTCCTGTCGGCCAAGACCGAGGCGGCGCTGCGCGGGCAGGCCGAGCGGCTGCTCGCGCACCTCGCGGCCCAGCCCGACGTCTCGCTCCTGGATCTCAGCTACTCGCTGGCCACCACCCGCTCGCACTTCGAGCATCGCGCCGTCCTCGTCGCTCACGACCGCCGAGCCCTCGTCGACGCGCTCGACGCCCTGGCTCAAGGCCGCTCCACTTCCGATACCGTCCTCGGTCCTCGCGAAGGCGGCGGGAAGGTCGTCTTCGTCTTTCCAGGACAGGGCTCGCAGTGGACCGGCATGGCGCTCTCCCTGCTCGAGACGTCGGAGGTGTTCCGCGAGCGCCTGGAGGCCTGCGAGCAGGCTCTTTCTCCTCATGTCGACTGGTCGCTGCTCGCCGTCCTCCGGAGCGAAGCGGGCGCCCCTTCCCTCGACCGCGTCGACGTGGTGCAGCCCGTGCTCTTCGCCGTCCTCGTTTCTCTGGCCGCGCTGTGGCGGTCCATGGGGGTCGTGCCCGATGCCGTCGTTGGCCATAGTCAGGGGGAGATCGCCGCCGCCTGCGTGGCTGGCGCGCTGTCGCTCGAGGACGCCGCCAAGGTGGTCGCCCTGCGCAGCCGCGCGCTGACCAGGATCGCGGGCCGGGGGGCCATGGCCGCCGTCGAGCTCGGCGGCCGCAAGCTCGAAGAGCACCTCGAGCGCTTCGGAAAACGACTCTCCGTCGCGGCGATCAACAGCCCTCGGGCCTCCCTCGTGTCGGGCGATCCGGAGGCCATCGATGCGTTGCTGCACGAGCTCACCGCGGCCGACGTGTTCGCCAAGAAGGTGCGCGTCGATTACGCCTCTCACTCGGCGCAGGTCGGCGCCGTCGAGGACGAGCTCCTGAGCGAGCTCGCGAGCATCGTGCCTCGCGCGTCAAGCCTCCCGCTCTACTCGACGGTCACCGGCGAGAAGCTCGATGGCTCCGAGCTCGACGCCTCCTACTGGTACCGAAACCTACGGCAGACCGTCCGCTTTGCGCACGCGACGCAGAGCCTGCTCTCCGACGGACATCGCTTCTTCGTCGAGGTCAGCCCCCATCCAGTGCTGACCCTGGCGCTGCACGAGACGCTCGAGAGCTCCGGACTCCCCGCGGTCGTCGTCGGCTCGCTTCGCCGCGACGAGGGTGGCCTGGCGCGGCTCCTCCTCTCGCTCGCCGAGCTGTACACCCGCGGCCTCGCCGTGGACTGGGCTGCCTTCTTCGCTCCCTTCGCCCCGCGCCGCGTCGCGCTGCCCACCTATGCCTTCCAGCGCGAGCGCTTCTGGCTCGAGGCGCCCAGGGCTCAGCCCGCCGATGTGGCCTCGGCGGGCCTTTCGCCCGCAAAGCACCCGCTCCTGGGCGCCGCCGTCGCCCTGGCCGACACCGACGGCCTCCTTTTCACCGGACGCCTGTCGCTCGCCGAGCACCCGTGGCTGTCGGGTCACGCCCTCTTCGGCTCGGTCATCTTGCCTGGCACCGCCTTTGTCGAGCTCGCCCTCCTCGCCGCCCACCGCCTCGGCCTCGACCGGCTCGAAGAGCTCACCCTCGAAGCTCCCCTGCCGCTCCACCCCAGGGACGCCGTCCTGGTCCAGCTCTCGGTCGGTGCGCCCGACGACAGCGGCCGTCGCTCGCTCGCCCTCCACGCTCGACCCGAAGACGCCCCCCACGACGCCCCCTGGACGCGCCATGCCACCGGCCTCCTTGGCCCGCGCGCACCGGAGGCTCCATTCGACCTGCGGGTCTGGCCGCCCGCCGGGGCCGTCCCGCTCCCCGTCGACGGCCTCTACGACCACCTCGACAGCATGGGATTCAACTACGGCCCAGACTTCCAGGGGCTCCGCGCCCTCTGGAGGCGAGGACAGCAGCTCTTCGCGGAGGTCCACTTGCCCGATGCTCCCGCCTCGGAGGCGCACCGCTTCGCGCTGCACCCCGCGTTGCTCGACGCCGCACTTCACGCGCTCGTCGCACAGGACGGCGGCGCCGTCATGCCCTTCTCCTGGGCCGGCGTCTCCCTGCGCTCCGTTGGCGCCTCGGTGCTGCGCGTACGGCTCGAGCGCCGGGAGGGCGAGGCCTCTTGCTCGCTCCTGCTCGCCGACGCTGCCGGCGAGCCCGTCGGCTCCGTCGAAGCCCTCGTCACTCGCCCCGTCTCCGCCGACCAGCTCCGGCGCGCCCTTGCTCGCGACCATTCCCTCCTCGCCATCGACTGGACCGAGCTGCCCACCAGCGCCCTTTCCCCGCATCCAGCGCGGTGGGCTCTCGTCGGCACCAGCGAGCTTGCCACCTCGCTGCTCGAATCCAGCCCGCTCGCCTTCGAGCCCTACGCCGACCTCTCGGTCCTGACTGCAAGCCTGGCACAGGGCGCGTCTCGGCCAGACCTCGTCCTCATCCCGTGCTGCCCGGCGCCAACCACCACCCAGGCCGAACCGGCGCCAACCACCACCCAGCCTGAAGACCTCGTCTCCGCCGCTCACCACGCCGCCGACCAGGCGCTCGCGCTCCTGCAAGCATGGCTCGCCGACGAGCGCCTCGCCTCCTCTCGCCTCGTCCTGCTCACCCAGCGCGCCGTCGCCACCCGCCCCGACGAGGATGTTCTCGACCTTGCCCACGCGGCCCTCTGGGGCCTGGTCCGCTCCGCCCAAGTCGAAAACCCCGACCGACACATCCTCCTTCTCGACATCGATGACGCTGACTCCTCTCGGCGCGCCCTCCCCCTCGCCCTCGCCTCCTCCGAAGCTCAGCTCGCACTCCGCCACGGAAAGCTCCTCCTGCCAAGGCTCGCGCGCGCCGGCGCCCAGGGCGCGCTGGTCCCTCCGCCCAGCCCGGCATGGCGCCTCGACATTCCGACCAAGGGCACCCTCGAGAATCTATCGCTGGTCGCGCACCACGACGCCATCGCCCCCCTCGCTCACGGGCAAGTCCGTATCGCTGTCCACGCCGCGGGTCTCAACTTCCGCGATGTCCTCGACGCCCTCGGCATGTACCCGGGAGACGCCGGGCCGCTGGGCGCCGAAGGCGCCGGCGTCGTGCTGGAGGTCGGCCCCGGCGTCGACCGCCTGGCCCCGGGCGACCGGGTCATGGGCCTGCTCCACGCCGGCTTCGGCCCCATCGCCGTCACCGACCACCGCGTCGTCATCCCAATTCCCGATGGCTGGTCCTTCATCCAGGCCGCCAGCGCTCCCATCGTCTTTCTCACCGCCTACTACGGCCTGGTCGATCTCGCACGCCTCCAGCCCGGCCAGAAGCTCCTCATCCACGCCGCCACCGGCGGCGTCGGCATGGCCGCCGTGCAGCTCGCACGCCATCTCGGCGCGGAGGTCTTTGCCACCGCCAGTCCGGCCAAGTGGAACATCCTGCGCTCCCTCGGCTTCGACCAGGACCACTTCGACTCCTCGCGCTCCCTCGACTTCGAGCTGCACTTCCTCCGCTCCACCCACGGCCGCGGCGTCGACGTCGTCTTGAACTCCCTGGCACAGGAGTTTGTCGATGCCTCCCTGCGCCTCTTGTCTCGCGGCGGTCGCTTCATCGAGATGGGAAAGACCGATATCCGAGACCCCGGCACCATCGCCGCCGATCACCCGGGCGTCACCTATCAGGCCTTCGACCTCATCCACGCTGGACCCGACCGGCTCGAGCAGATGCTCGCCGAGCTCGCTGCCTTGTTCCAGCGCGGCGTGCTCCGTCCGCTCCCCATCACGCCGTACGACATCCGCCTTGCCCCCCACGCCTTCCGCGCCCTCGCCCAGGCCCAGCATATCGGCAAGCTGGTCCTCACCCTTCCTCGTCCTCTGGCTCCGCAGGGGACGGTGCTCGTCACCGGCGGTACCGGCACCCTCGGCGCCCTCGTCGCACGGCATCTGGTGCAACAGCACGGCACGAGGCACCTGCTCCTCGCCTCCCGGCACGGCCTCGACGCTCCGGGAGCCCACGCTCTCCTGCGCGAGCTCGAGGGCGCCGGCGCGAGCGTCACCATCGCCGCCTGCGATGCCGCCGACCGCTCCGCGCTCCAACGCCTCCTGGCCTCCGTCCCACGCCAGCATCCCCTCACCGCCGTCATCCATGCCGCCGGCACGCTCGACGACGGCGTCCTCGCCTCGCTCACCCCCGATCGCCTCCACCCGGTGCTGCGCGCAAAGGTCGACGCCGCCTGGAACCTGCATCACCTCACGCTCGACCTCGACCTCGCCGCCTTCGTCCTCTTCTCTTCCATCTCCGGCGTGCTCGGTGGCCCCGGCCAAGCCAACTACGCCGCTGCAAACTCGTTCCTCGACGCCCTCGCCCACCACCGACGCGCACGAGGCCTCCACGCCCTCGCTCTGGACTGGGGATACTGGGCGGAGCGGTCCGCCATGACAGCTCACCTCTCCGACGCCGACCTCCGGCGCATGGCACGCGGAGGTGTGCTCCCACTCCCCTCCGCCGACGCGCTCTCCCTCTTCGACGCCGCCCTCCTCCGGCCCGACCCCGCCCTGGTCTGCGCACGCTTCGACCTGGCCGCGCTCGCCGCACGCCCCGACGCCGCGCCTCCCCTGCTCCGGAGCCTCGCCGGCACCAAGGCTTCCCGCCCCCTCGCCGCCAGCGCGCCCAGCGCCTCCTCGCTCGAGCAGCGCCTCGCCTCCATGTCTCCAGGGGACCGCGAACGCGCTCTGCTCGACCTCGTCCGCTCCGAAATCGCCACCGTCCTCGGTATCCGTTCACCCAGCACCCTCGATATCAACCGCCCTCTCCGGGAGCTCGGGCTCGATTCCCTCATGGCCATCGAGCTGCGAAACCGGCTCGGCACCGCCACCGGACTCCGCCTGCAAACCACTCTCCTCTTCGACTATCCCACCATAGCCGGGCTCGTGGGGCTGATAGGGTCTCGGCTCACAAAGTCTCAGAGCACCGATCCCCCACGCGTCGTCAGCGACAACGAGATCCGCGACGCACTGGCATCCATTTCTATCGACCGCCTCAGAGAGGCGGGGCTCATCGACACAATCCTGAGCCTCGCCGTTCAGCCGGCCGCGGTCGCGCATCCCGAGGAAGCCGTCAACGCGATCACGACAATGAGCGTCAACGAACTGGTCGAGCTGGCCCTCAACAAGTCACATGGCCTCGCGGATCGGCAAAAGTCAAACAGCGAACCATGAGCAATTCACAACGCGAGATCGTGGAAGCGCTCCGCGCTTCGTTGATGGACGCAGAACGGCTACGTCAGCAGAACCAGGAGCTCATCAACGCATCGAGAGAGCCGATCGCGATCGTATCGATGAGCTGCCGCTTTCCTGGTGGCGCTTGCACGCCGGAGGCGCTCTGGAAGCTCTTGATGGACGGCCAGGACGCCGTCTCCTCCTTTCCCGAGAACCGCGGCTGGGATGTCGATGCGCTCTACGACCCGGACCCCGACGCCCAAGGCAAGAGCTATACGCGCCAAGGCGGCTTCATCTACGACTCCGACCGCTTCGATCCAGCCTTCTTCGGCATCAGCCCCCGCGAGGCCCTCGCCGTCGACCCCCAGCATCGTCTGCTGCTCGAGGCTTCCTGGGAGACCTTCGAGCGCGCGGGCATCGTCCCGGCCTCCCTCCAGGGGAGCCAGACCGGCGTCTTCGTCGGCGTCATCTTCAACGATTACGCCGCACGACTCCAGCAGGCGCCCCAGGACCTCGAGGGGTACGTCGGCATCGGCAGCTTGGCGAGCGTGGCCTCCGGACGCATCGCCTACACCCTCGGCCTCCACGGTCCTGCTGTCACCGTCGACACGGCCTGCAGCTCCTCGCTCGTCGCGCTCCACCTCGCCTGCCAGGCCCTGCGTCAGGGCGAGTGTTCCCTCGCGCTGGCCGGTGGAGTCAGCCTCATGGCGACCCCGGGTACCTTCATCATGTTCAGTCGCCAGCGTGGGCTCGCCCCCGACGGCCGTTGCAGGGCATTCTCGGCAGAGGCCGACGGCACCGGCTTCGCCGAAGGCGCCGGGATGGTCCTGCTCGAGCGCCTCTCCGAGGCCCGACGAAACGGTCATCCCGTCCTTGCCGTCCTGCGCGGCTCCGCGGTCAATCAGGACGGCAGGAGCCAGGGGCTCACCGCGCCGAACGGTCCCGCGCAAGAGCGCGTCATCCGGCAGGCGCTCGCCAGCGCTCGGCTCTCGCTCCGCGAGGTCGATGCGGTCGAGGCCCACGGCACGGGCACCACGCTCGGCGACCCGATCGAGGCCCAAGCTCTGCTCGCCACCTATGGACAGGCCCATTCCAGGGACAATCCTCTTTGGCTTGGAAGCCTCAAGTCCAACCTGGGGCATACCCAGGCCGCCGCGGGCATCGGCGGCGTCATCAAGATGGTCTTGGCGATGCAACACGGGGTCTTGCCCAGGACCCTGCACGCTCAGAATCCTTCCCCCCACATCGACTGGTCCTCCGGCGCCGTCCGGCTCCTCAACGAGCCCGTGCCCTGGCAGACCAACGGCCATCCACGCCGCGCCGGGGTCTCCTCGTTCGGCATCTCCGGCACAAACGCCCACGTCATCGTCGAAGAAGCGCCGGCCGCGGCCCCCGCTCCTGTGGCCCATGCCAGCGCAGCGCCGGCGCCGCCCTCCGCCCTCCCCTTCGTCCTGTCGGCCAAGACCGAGGCGGCGCTGCGCGGGCAGGCCGAGCGGCTGCTCGCGCACCTCGCGGCCCAGCCCGGCGTCTCGCTCCTGGATCTCAGCTACTCGCTGGCCACCACCCGCTCGCACTTCGAGCATCGCGCCGTCCTCGTCGCTCACGACCGCCGAGCCCTCGTCGACGCGCTCGACGCCCTGGCTCAAGGCCGCTCCGCTTCCGATACCGTCCTCGGCCCTCGCGAAGGCGGCAAGCTCGCCATGCTCTTCACTGGGCAAGGGAGCCAACGCCCCGGCATGGGCCGCGCCCTCTACGACACCTTCCCCGCTTTCCGCGATGCCCTTGACGGCGTCTGCGCCCACCTCGATCGCGAGCTTGACCACCCGTTGCGTGAGGTCCTCTTTGCGGCCGAAGGCTCGAAAGACGCGGAACGGCTCGACCAGACCGCTTTCACGCAGCCTGCGCTCTTCGCGCTGGAGGTCGCCCTCTTTCGCCTCCTCGAGACGTGGGGCGTCCACCCCGACCTTCTGCTCGGTCACTCCGTCGGCGAGCTCGTGGCCGCGCACGTCGCCGGTGTCCTCTCCCTCCAAGACGCGTGCGCTCTCGTCGCCGCTCGTGCCCGCCTCATGCAAGCGCTTCCCCAGGGCGGCGCCATGGTCACCCTTCAAGCTTCAGAGGAGGAAGTCCTCGCCCGGCTCGCCGGACGCAACGACGCCTCGATCGCCGCGCTCAACGGGCCCTCCTCCACCGTCGTCGCCGGCGACGAAGACGTAGTCCTCGACATCGCCAGACACTTCGAGGCTATTGGCCGCAGAAGCTCCCGCTTGCGCGTCAGTCACGCTTTCCATTCTCCCCGCATGGACGGCATGCTCGAAGATTTCCGCCGCGTCGTCCAAGGGCTCACGTTCCACTCCCCACGCGTCCCCATCGTCTCCAACCTCACCGGCAAGCTCTCCACCGCCGACGAGCTCCGCTCGCCCGACACCTGGGTGCGCCATGTCCGCCACACAGTCCGCTTCGTCGACGGGATGCGAACGCTCCATGCCGAAGGTGCTTCCACCTTCCTCGAGCTCGGACCTCACCGTGTGCTCTCCGCGCTTGGAGAAGACGTCTTGTCCGATGACGCCCACGCTCGCGTCGCCTTTCTCCCCACCTTGCGAAAGGACCGCGACGACGCCGACTCCCTCACCGGCGCCACCGGCGCCCTGTACACCCGCGGCATCGCCGTGGACTGGGCTGCCTTCTTCGCTCCCTTCGCCCCTCGCCGCGTCGCGCTGCCCACCTATGCCTTCCAGCGCGAGCGCTTCTGGCTCGAGGCGCCCAGGGCTCAGCCCGCCGATGTGGCCTCGGCGGGCCTTTCGCCCGCAAAGCACCCGCTCCTGGGCGCCGCCGTCGCCCTGGCCGACACCGACGGCCTTCTTTTCACCGGACGCCTGTCGCTCACTGAGCTCCCGTGGCTGTCGGGTCACGCCCTCTTCGGCTCGGTCATCTTGCCTGGCACCGCCTTTGTCGAGCTCGCCCTCCTCGCCGCCCACCGCCTCGGCCTCGACCGGCTCGAAGAGCTCACCCTGCAAGCTCCCCTGCCGCTCCACCCCAGGGATGGCGTCCTCGTACAGCTCTCGGTCGGTGCACCGGACGACAGCGGCCGTCGCTCGCTCGCCCTCCACGCTCGACCCGAAGACGCTCCCCACGACGCCCCCTGGACGCGCCATGCCACCGGCCTCCTTGGCCCTCGCGCACCGGAGGCTCCGTTCGACCTGCGGGTATGGCCGCCCGCCGGCGCCGTCCCGCTCCCCGTCGACGGCCTCTACGACCACCTCGCCAGCATGGGATTCAATTACGGCCCAGACTTCCAGGGGCTCCGCGCCCTCTGGAGGCGAGGACAGCAGCTCTTCGCGGAGGTCCACTTGCCCGATGCTCCCGCCTCGGAGGCGGACCGTTTCGCGCTGCACCCCGCGTTGCTCGACGCCGCCCTTCACGCGCTCGCCGCCGAGGACGGCGGCGCCGTCATGCCCTTCTCCTGGGCCGGCGTCTCCCTGCGCTCCGTGGGCGCCTCGGTCCTGCGCGTGCGGCTGGAGCGCCGGGACAGCGACGCCTCTTGCTCGCTCCTGCTCGCCGACGCTGCCGGCGAGCCCGTCGGCTCCGTCGAAGCCCTCGTCACTCGCCCCGTCTCCGCCGACCAGCTCCGGCGCGCCCTTGCTCGCGACCATTCCCTCCTCGCCATCGACTGGACCGAGCTGCCCACCAGCGCCCTTTCCCCGCATCCAGCGCGGTGGGCTCTCGTCGGCACCAGCGAGCTTGCCACCTCGCTGCTCGAATCCAGCCCGCTCGCCTTCGAGCCCTACGCCGACCTCTCGGTCCTGACTGCAAGCCTGGCACAGGGCGCGTCTCGGCCAGACCTCGTCCTCATCCCGTGCTGCCCGGCGCCACCCACCACCCAGGCCGAAGACCTCGTCTCCGCCGCTCACCACGCCGCCGACCAGGCGCTCGCGCTCCTGCAAGCATGGCTCGCCGACGAGCGCCTCGCCTCCTCTCGCCTCGTCCTGCTCACCCAGCGCGCCGTCGCCACCCGTCCCGACGAGGATGTACTCGACCTTGCCCACGCGGCCCTCTGGGGCCTGGTCCGCTCCGCTCAAGTCGAAAACCCCGACCGACACATCCTCCTTCTCGACATCGACGACGCCGACTCCTCTCGGCGCGCCCTCCCCCTCGCCCTCGCCTCCTCTGAAGCTCAGCTCGCACTCCGCCACGGAAAGCTCCTCCTGCCAAGGCTCGCGCGCCTGGCGTCGATCTCGGAGGTGGCTGCACGCCCTCTGGCCCCGGAGGGGACGGTGCTCGTCACCGGCGGTACCGGCACGCTCGGCGCCCTCGTCGCACGGCACCTGGTGCAACAGCACGGCACGAGGCACCTGCTCCTCGCCTCCCGGCACGGCCTCGACGCTCCGGGAGCCCACGCTCTCCTGCGCGAGCTCGAGGGCGCCGGCGCGAGCGTCACCATCGCCGCCTGCGATGCCGCCGACCGCTCCGCGCTCCAACGCCTCCTGGCCTCCGTCCCACGCCAGCATCCCCTCACCGCCGTCATCCATGCCGCCGGCACGCTCGATGACGGCGTCCTCGCCTCGCTCACCCCCGATCGCCTCCACCCGGTGCTGCGCGCAAAGGTCGACGCCGCCTGGAACCTGCATCACCTCACGCTCGACCTCGACCTCGCCGCCTTCGTCCTCTTCTCTTCCATCTCCGGCGTGCTCGGTGGCCCCGGCCAAGCCAACTACGCCGCTGCCAACTCGTTCCTCGACGCCCTCGCCCACCACCGACGCGCACGAGGCCTCCACGCCCTCGCTCTGGACTGGGGATACTGGGCTGAGAGGTCCGCCATGACAGCTCACCTCTCCGACGCCGACCTCCGGCGCATGGCCCGCGGAGGTGTGCTCCCGCTCCCCTCCGCCGAGGCGCTCTCCCTCTTCGACGCCGCCCTCCTCCGGCCCGACCCCGCCCTGGTCTGCGCACGCTTCGACCTGGCCGCGCTCGCCGCACGCCCCGACGCCGCGCCTCCCCTGCTCCGAAGCCTCGCCGGCACCAAGGCCTCCCGCCCCCTCGCCGCCACCGCGCCCAGCGCCTCCTCGCTGGAGCAGAGGCTCGCCTCCATGTCTCCAGGGGACCGCGAACGCGCTCTGCTCGACCTCGTCCGCTCCGAAATCGCCGCCGTCCTCAGCCTCCGTTCACCCAGCGCCCTCGATATCGACCGTCCTCTCCGGGAGCTCGGGCTCGATTCCCTCATGGCCATCGAGCTGCGAAACCGGCTCGGTACCGCCACAGGGCTCCGCCTACAGGCCAGTCTCCTCTTCGATCACCAAACCTCCAGAATACTCGCCGACTTCCTCCTGACTCGCATGGAAGCCGTACACCTCTCGGGGCGGACCTCCGCCACCAGAGACGATGGAACGCTATTTCACATATTTCAGCAAGCCTACAAAGCGGGGGCGCCCGAGCAAGCCAACGACTTCCTCTCTGTCGCCGTGAAGCTCCGCCTCGTCGTGGACGGCTCCTTGAGTTCGGCAGCGGCAGCAGCCTCGAACGACCCCCCCGCTCAACTCACGAGCGGCCGAACGTTACCCAAATTGATCGGTTTTCCGTCGTTCGCGATTCCATCTGGAGCTATCCAGTACTCTCGCTTCGCCTCCCAGCTCCAGCATCGACGCGACCTCTGGGTCATTCCACATCAGGGCTACCTCGACGGCCAATCGCTCGCCAGAAACACTGCCGAGCTCATCTCCCACTACGTGAGATCCGTGCTGGCATGCACAGGCGAGCACCCCTTCGCGCTAGTGGGAATCTCCGCAGGCGGTTGGATAGCGCACATGATAGCCGAGCACCTCGAGCGCGCCGGCCTCCGGCCCGTCGGCGTCGTACTACTCGACACCTATGACCCCCAGCGCCTCAGCCCCGCCATCATTCGCACACTGCAAACGAGGTTCCTGGCCGCGATGGAGAAACATGGTGGCACCTCTTTCGCCGCCATGACTGCGATGCAGTGGTACAGCAGCGACAGTGGATTTTTTCAGAGCTGGGAACCGGGTCGATTGTCGGCGCCCACGCTGCACGTCCGCGCATCTGAGCCTATGGAGCAGGGGAGCCCAGACGAAGACTGGCGCTCGAGCTGGCCGCTACCGCACGTCGCCGCAGATGTCCCCGGCGATCACTTCACGATGATAGAGCACGCGGCACAGATCGTGGACAGGTGGCTATCGTCGCTGACCTCGAATCTCGGCGAGTGATGGGACAAATGTTCGCAAGGGCGGCCATCTCGCGGTGCGTCGGGAGTCGCGCGCACCCACGCCGCGCTGCTCCCCCGCGGCGCGCACGTCGGCAAGAAGCGAGTCGAGCGCCTGACGAGCCAGAGCAGCCCGCGAGCCCATAGAGGTACCGCTTCCGTATCACGACCGACTCGACGAGAACGAGGAGAGCAAATGATCAAGCGCCGATATACGCCAATCCCCAAGGAGCTCAGCGCGCCTTGCGCGGATGACCTGATCGCGTGGCTACGGAGCTACGCCGAGCGGCGGGTAAACTCCAGACTCATAGACGAACGCCGATGCATCCCTCCTTATGTCGTGCTTGATTTCGCGAACCACGGATTACTGGGGGTCCAGGTCGAGCGGAAATACGGCGGCCTCGGGCTATCGAACCGCGACATTGCGCGCATTCTCGAGCAGGTCGCGGCGATCGATCTCGGCCTGGGCGCTTGGCTCACGACCTCCATCTTCCCTGGCATCCGGCCCATCGCAACATTTGCATCCGAACCGCTGAAGAACGACATCCTACCCCAGCTCGCGCGCGGTCGAATCCTCGGAGCGTACGCGCAAACGGAGGTCGGCGCAGGCTCCGACTTCACGAAGATCTCGGCGAAGGCCGTTCCGACAGCGGGCGGCGGGTGGAAGATCTCCGGTGACAAGGTGTGGATCGGGAACGGCTCCTGGTCGGGTGTCATGACCGTGATGGCAAAGGTTTGCACTAGCGAGGGCGACCCCGCGGACATGGCCGCGTTCGCGGTTCGAACCGAGCAGCCAGGCGTCGTGATGGGCGAGGAGCTGCTCTCGATGGGCATGCGCGGGATGGTGCAGAGCAAGATCCATCTACGAGACGTCCATGTCGAACGCTCACAATTGCTAGGCAACCTGGACGACGGCGTCCTCGTCGGCGTCGACTCCATGATGCTCACTCGCTTTGCCTTGGGCGCCTGCGCAGTCGGTTCAATGAAGCGCTGCCTGCAGCTGATGAATCGGTTCGCCGCACGACGTTCCATCGGAGCAGGAAGACTGAGCGACAACCCGATCTACTGCACGTATCTGGGAGAGCTCGTGGCGAAGACGGCCGCGGCGGACGCTCTGCTCTATACGGTCGCTGACCTGCTCGACTCCGACAGCGCCGTACCCCTCGAGGCGTTCGTAGCTTGCAAGATGGTGTCCTCCGAATTCCTCTGGGAAGCCGCTGATCGCCTGGTTCAGGTGCTCGGCTCACGCGGGTACGATGAAGCCAATCTGGCGCCGCAGATCCTCCGCGACGCCAGGGTCTTTCGCATATTCGAAGGGACCACCGAAGTGCTCGCCGACTTCTTGGGTTCGAGAGGGCTTGTCGAAGAGTCGTCGGGAGTCTATGGGTTCCTTCGAAATGAGCTTGCAAGCCCTGAAGTCGCGGACAAGGTCGCGAGCTGCCTCAGCGAGCTCCGCGTCGCGACGCTGAGTCCACGCGCCCCGACAACCGGGAGCGTCTCGCACTCCTGGCGATGCGCCCTCGCAGGAGATGTCGTGGCATGGGCATTTCTGGTCGCGAGCCTGAACCGCCGTCCGTCGGGAACGCAACCCCACATTATCGAGTGGGCACGTGTCGCGCTGGACGCGGCGATTGGCCGAGCCTTGACCAGGCGTCCGGATGAGTCGGCACTGTCTTCACCTTCAGAACTGTCAGCCGCAATTTCACGCTATGACGGGGAAATCGGCGTGGTTGAACAGTCTCTCGCCGGCGAATGTCGAGAATTCGACCCGTTGCTGCGGAGAGCGATGGCCTGACGGCGGGGAACGATGGGCCACCCGACGGGGAGCGGGGTCCCCGCGCTCACTCGCTCAGCAGCGGAGCGAGCCAGGGCACGACCGGCAGATCGCCGTGGACCTGGGTCTTCCATTCCTCGTCGGTGAGGCGCACCAGGCCCTCTTCGAGGACTTCGTGGTAGGCGGAGACGACGCCTGCGTACGCGCGGGGACCCTGGCAGGAGTCGACGGTCATCACCATCAGGCGCGGCGCGCCGGTGCCCACGTGAAGCACGCTGGGCGGGCGAGGAACCGGCAGCTCGCCGCCGATGTCGGTGTGCACGTCGGTGATGGCGGGATCCATCTCCACGGCCTGCAGCGGGTCGAAGTGGAGCTCGCTGTACCAGCCCGTGTGGCCGAGCACGGTACCATCGCAGTTCACGTCCGCCGTGACGGCCTGGTTGATGAACGCCAGGTGCTCCTCGCTGTGCGGCTGGCCGCTGCGCTGGGCGCGAGCCATCTCGCCCAGCGTGAGGTTGATGCGCGCGACGCGCGCGAAATAGTCCTGGATCTCGCCGCGGAAGCCCGGATCGAGGTAGATCGTGGCGGTGAGCTCCTGCGCGCGCTCGGCGAAGCGGACCACGGCGTCGAAGAACTCGGGGTAGGGATCGACGTAGGCGTCGGGATACTCGCACGACGCGTTCGACGTGTACGACTGCTTCACGTAGAGCACGTTGTTGTGGCGGAGCTGTGCCCACGAGCTGAGCTGGGTGTTGAGCAGCCGGCGGCCCCAGGCTTCGCTCCGAGCCACCGCGGGCAGGTCCGCCGCCGGGGCGCCTGCTCCGGGCGACAGCGCGCGGAGCGCGCCGAGCCAGCTGGTGTACAGGCTCCCCTCCCAGTATTGCTCGGGGTGCTCGTCGACCAGCACGCGCAGCGCGGAGAGCTCACCGGGATAGCCGGCCTCGACGTCGAGCTCGTCGCCCAGCAGGCCGAGCGCCTGGTCGTTGCCCAGCGCGGCGAAGGCCACGTCGAGCGGGTCGGGCACGACGCGGGTGGGCAGGCGGTCGTAGACCAGGTTCGAGAAGACGTGGCTGTCGACCGTGTAGCGCTGACCGAACAGCGCGAAGCTCAGGTTCAAGGGGAAGGTGCTCGCGCCGCCGGCCTGCCGCGTCATCACGTGGCTGGCGATCCGCTGCTGGCCGAATTGCCCCTTGACGATCGCGGCGGCGAGGGTCGCGTCGTCGACGGCGGCGATCCCGTCGGGGGCGTTCAACGCGGTGAGCAGCTCGTCCACTTCCTCGAGCGTCATGTAGTCGTGCTCGCCCACGAACGCGCTGACCGTCGCGTCGATCGCCTGGTATTGCTCGAGCGCGCCGGAGTCGAGGAGCCGGCGCAGCGCGATGGCGCTCTCGACCTGCCGGCGCCGCAAGCGCTGGCTGCCGTCCTCCTGCGTCTCGATCAGGCGAAAGTCGATGCGGCCGAGCCAGATCATGCTGCGGAAGTAGCTCTCCAGCTCCGGATCGCCGGCGTAGTGCCCGCGCGGCTTGAACTGGGAGAAGTCGATGCTCCGCTGGACGCCGAACAGCACGCGCTCCTGGATTCCCTTGGCCTGCATGGCGGCGCCGACGAAGCTCTGCACCTCTGAGTGCTCGCGGGGGTCGACCTTGCCGCCGTTCAGGAGCGACACGGCCACCCCGAGGTAGAAGTTCAGATCGGACGCCACCTCCGGCTCCAGCGTGTCGGCCGTCTGTAGCAGCGAGCTGCGGATCTCGGTCAGCAATCCCGCGAGCCGGGGTCGCAGCGCCTTCTTCTCCAGCTGCTGGAGGATCTTGTCGTGCGAGCGGTAGATGGCTTCCAGCACCATGTCGCTGCTGATGAACACCGGCAGATCCGCGAGGTAAATCTCGGAGTAGCCGAGGGCGAAAGACGAGAATCGGTGCCCCGCGCTGATGGTGAACCCCGTCTGCGACAGGCGCTCCTTCTGAGGGTCGGGAGCCGAGAAGAACGCCGACAGGATCTGGTCGAGGCTCGCCGCGGTGAGCGGGTCGTAACCGAGGTCCGGCTCGAACTCGACGGCGTGGCTCGCTCGCAGCTCGTCCGCGGTCGCCCGCCGTGCCTCGCCGAGCTTCTGGAGCAGGGGTTCGACGCCGGCTGGCGCCGAGACCGCGACTTCGGTGCCAGGGTCGATCTCGCCTGGCACACTGGCGATGGCGCCGGGATCGGGGCCGCCGGGTCCACTCGAACAAGCGCAGAGCAGCGCCAGCAGCGGCAGGGTCGCTCTCGTCCCGCGCCCCAGCCAGGTCATCGTCTTTCTCATCATGATCATGCCTCCCGCTCCCCCCGGGTCGACGTGTGCCACTGGATTGGGGAGAGCCGAGACCCGCGATGAGCAACGGGCGTGCCGGATAAGCTGTTTACGCGCCGTCGCTCGTGCCCCGAGGGGGCGTCGACCGGACCAGCAGCTCGTGCAGCAGCCACAGGCCCGCGGCCGTGACCACCGCGAGCGTCCCGATCGACGGGAGCCCCACGCGCGCGGCGAGCACGCCGCCGAGGCTCGGCAGGACCGCGCCGCCGACCATGGCCGCGCTCGCCTGGAACCCGATCGCGTGCGCTGTGTAGGGGCCGAGCCGAGCCGGGGTGCGCGACATCAGCGTCGGGTAGATCGGCGCGAGGCCGAGCCCCGCCAGCATGAGCCCCGCGGCCCCTGGCCAGGCCGGTCCGACCGCGAACAGCGCGCTTCCGAGCAGCGCTGTCAGCGTGGCGACGCGGAGGAGCCGGTCCGCGCCCACCCGATCGACCGCCAGGCCGAGCACGACGCGCCCGACGCCGATGCTGCCCCAGTAGGCGCCCGCCCATACCCCGGCCGTCTCCGGCGCGACGCCGCGCGCCTCGGTGTTGAGCGTGAAGCTCCACTGCCCGAGCAACAGCTCGAGGCCCGTGTAGAGGAAGAACACCGCGAGACCCAGCCACACGCGGCGCTGCCGGAGCGCCGCGGCGAGCGGGACGGGAGCGGCCGGCGCGTCCTGCTGTCCTTCGGCGGCCGCCGCCCGCGCGCGGAACGATCCCTTCACCACGGCGAAGGCCGTGGTCAGGAGCAACATGATCGCGCCGATGATCGCGTAGCCCGAGCGCCAGGAGCCGGTGGTCGCGAGCGCCGCCGTCGCGATGAGCGGCCCCAGCGCCGCGCCGGCGCAGTAGCAGGCGTGCAGCCAGTTCACGTGGCGCGCGGTGAAGTTGCTCGCGGCGTAGGCGTTGAGCCCTGCGTCGATCGCGCCCGAGCCGAGCCCGGCGATCAGCCCGCAGAGGAGCAGCAGCGGCCAGACCGGCGTCATCGCATAACCGAGCGAGGCGACCGTGATGAGCCCGCTGCTCAGCGTGAGCAGCTTGCCGACGCCGAGCCGGTCCACGAGCTTCCCCGCCGCGATGCTGGACGAGAAATACCCCACGCCCGTCGCGACGAGGAGCGCGCCGAGCGCGCTCTGCGGGAGCGCGAACGCGGTGCGAAGCGAGGGCCACGCGACGCCGAGCACCGCGTCGGGCAGGCCGAGGCTCACGAAACCCACGTAGGTGAGGATCAGGAGCGGCGGCACGCGGGCGTCCCCTCCGCAGGCGCCGCGCCGGCCCTGGCTCGATGTGTCTTCCTCGATGGATGCATGCGCCGGCGAGATTACATCGTTTCCACCTGCCCGCCACTTCGTCGCGTCAGGGCATCGCAAAGGTGATTGACCGGATACTCGCGCTCGCGGCTTGTCCGGCGCGCATCGTTGCCAGCAATCCTTTGCCGCGTGGATGGGTCCTCTAGGCGGACGACAACAAGGCCACAGGCTCCCTGGTTCCCGACGAGGGTGGCTTGCACGCGCAAGGGACGCCCCACGGGGCTGCACCCCACGACATCGCGCGGCGCGCTGCGCTCGCGGGCGGCACAGGTCCGCGTCGGGCCGGTCGAGGCGATTCGGTTGTCTGGAAGCCCAGGCTCGCAAGGTGGGTGGGTGGCGAAAGACGTCCGCCGCCCTTACACTGAAGGAGCTTCAGGCGTTTCGGCCGTCCTGATGAGCGCGGCCCCCCGACGCCGAGCGCTCCCCAGTCGTGACAGACCACCACCCGAGCGATCGACGACGCCGGCTGCCCTTGCCGGCAGCGAGCATTCCCGCGACAACGCGAATATTCTCTCCTCGACGCTAAAAAATAAAATTTCTCCCCGTGGCAAATTATCGGTCTTTCTACCAATGCACCTTGGCGCTCGCCCTCGAGCTCCCTCCAGAGGGCGTACCAGCTTGACAGGTCCCGGTGTCCTGGTAGCGTCCGCGAGAGTTCCACATCTCCTGCCGCTCACGAGGAGATCAGGTAGCCCAGATGGTTCACAGCCCCGACCGCCTGGTCCTTTCCGCGTTGTCCGAGCTGAAGGAAGAGCCGTTCCTCCTTGGCTGCGACCATCTAGAAGACGGGAATCCGCTCTTCCGTATCGACGCCAGGTTCGCGGTCCCCGGGGAGACGCGCCTGGACGCCCGGAAGCTCTTGAACAGCCAGGCCACCGTGGTTCGCACGTCGGGCGGGGCGGAGAAGCCTGTTCATGGCGTGATCACCGACGTCGTGGAGCATAAAGACGCGCGGTACAACGATGTGGTGTTTCACGTCACCATCAGGCCGCGCATCTGGAGGATGAAGACGCGCCCTCCCACGCCTCTCTCCGGCGCTCCGCGCGACCTCTCCGTGCAGGAGATCCTGTCGCAGAAGCTCAAGGCTCACGGGTTCAGCGAGGACAAGGACTTCGTGTTCGCGCTCCGGCGACGAAGCAAGCCTCGACGGACAGAGAGCCTCGCCGAGAGCAGCAACGATCTCGATTACCTGGTCCAGCTCTGCGACCGCGCGGGACTCCAGCTCTCCTTCGAGCACCACGAACGCGACTGCCTGATCATCTCGGACAGGACGTAGTCGGGCCCTCCCGGCCCGACCGAGCGCCCGGCCGGGCATCGCGGCACCCCGGCCGCCGTGGCGCCGCTCCCGCGGCCGCAGGTGACGGGCGTGCCTTCCGCGGGATACCCTGCCCAGGCCGTTTGGTGTACTGTGGGCCACATGGCATCGAGCTCCGGTACGGCTTGGCCCTCGGCGAGTCCCTGCCAGGTTCCGAACTGTCCATCCCGCTGCGCGCTGTGCCACGAAGGGCAAAGCGCAACGGGACTGGAATTTTTCTACTGTCAACGAAATTCGCGTGAGCTTCCGGCTGCCCCCCGGCGTCCCGCTGGATCCCGGCGGCCGCCCGCCCTCTCCTCAGGGTGCGCATGAGCGCGGAGAGCCCTATCGAGGGAGATGTAGCCTCGGTGCTCTACCATCTGGCGTGCGGCTTCTCGCCGCCGCCGCTGCCGATGCGGCTCGAGTCGCTCGAGTGGGGCGGCGCCGCCATCGCCGCCTCCGCGATGAAGCTCGTCGTGGACGAGGGCGCCCTGATCATCGAGTGCCGCATCCGAGAGCAGGACGGGTCGCTCGACCCGGGCGAGATCGAAGCGCTGAGCCGCCGCGGCCTCCGGGGCACGTGCAGCGACGGATCGGTGCTGGTCGCGCGCGCCGCGACCGGCGCGGCCTCGATACGGAGGTTCGGGGATACAGGACAGGCGCACGAGCTGTGGTTCAAGATCGTGTGCGAGGACTGGTCGATTCAAAGCCCGACGAAGCCTGCCGTGCTCTGGGCGGGGGTCGTCGACGGCGATCTGCCCCGCTCCGGCGGAAACATGAGCTTCGAAGCGAAGCCCCCGAGCTCGAGCAACCATTTCCGCCTGGAGGGGAAGCACACTGTCTACTACCTCGTGGACAGCAGTCATGACGGTGAGCGCGGCTGGCGCCTCGCGATCGACGCGAAGCGCAGCGCGATCGCGCTCGACGCCGTCCGTCGAGAGATGATGTGCCTCGCGTTCTGCTTCGGGCGACCGTTCACCGTGAGCGCGCTCTACGGCCTCGACGAGGAAGGAAACGTCGTGGGGTGTCTCGGGAGCGGGTTCGGCGCCCCGCACACGGGACGTTATCGCATCGACCCTGCCGTGCCGGAGCCGACGGCGACCCGCCTCCCTGCCCTGCCGCTCTTCAGAGCCCTGTCAGCCCGCCTCGACGGCGGCGGCACCCCGCGCGCAACGGTTGAGCTCGTCACCGCGCTCAGCTACGCCGTCGAGGCGCTCGTGGAGCCCTCCGCGCGCAGCCTCGCGCTGAAGAGGCTGCTCGGGGCGCAGGCGGCGGCGCGGCTCGTGATCCGGGAGGACGCCTCCCTGGCAGGAGACCTCGACCGCTTGAACGAGCGGGTCTCGCAGCAAGGACAGCCAATCGACGAGGTGACGCGGGGCGGGGGAAACACCGAGCTCGTCGCCGCGGTGAGCCGGGCCGGACTCCCGCGGCCGAGCTCCCTCATCGACATGGCCGCGTCCAGCAAGCACCTCTCGCTCGACGGCGCCCTGCGCGACGCGGTCATGTCGGTCGAACGAGAGCTCTTCGAGGGGGGCGACGACGAGCACGCTCAGCGGAAGGACGACGAGCGCCCGGCGTGCCTTCGCGCGGTGCTGGTGGCGCTCGTGGCAGCGGCGGTCGACTACAAAGGGCCGATCTCCGGGTGGACCCGGCAGGGAGCCTCCGCCTTCTATCAGCCTGCCTATTTGTCGTCCTCGCCCGCCAAGGGGGGCGGCGAGCCGCCTGAGCGCTTCGTCGTCATCACCCAGAAGAACAGCGCTCTCGAGCTCGCACGCAGCCTGTGGCCGCCCACGTTCCGTTCTCCTTCGGTGCCTTCCAGCGGAGACATCGGCTTGATCGCCACGTTCGCCGGGGTGCTCAAGGAGAGGACCCAGGGCCGCGTCGTGGCGCTCGTCAGGCCGATCCTCCCGCAGCGCTCGGGGGACATCAGCGAGGGCGAGTTCGATTTCGTCCTTCAGTCGGCGCAGCTCCCCGCGCTCGAGGCGGTGCTGTTCTCCGTCAAGACGAGCCCGAAGGGGGGGATCGTCGTCCGCGGCTGGAAGGAGGGGGAAGAAGAGAGCGAGTTCCCGGATGTCGCCGACTTCCTGAGACAGGTGGGGTACGCCGAGAAGACCAACGACCGGATACAACGGCTGATGTTCGTCGCGCCGCGCGAGACCGCGTGAGCCCGATGCGAGAGACCGTCCTGCAATGGAACATGGGGGTCTGCAAGGAGTCGAACCCCTACCGGAGGCGCGCGCGGATCGAGGCGCTGGAGGCCATGGTGGGCGAGTACTCTCCAGGCATCCTGTCGTTGCAGGAGGCGCCGCTCGACCTCCGCTCCCTGCGCTTCCTCCACCCCTGGTACCGGCTCGTCGAGGGGCCGATGGGCATCGTGACCGGCCTCCTGGAGTCGCGCTGGCAGGTCGTCGCGGACCACGACGAGGTGAAGGGGCGAGCGCTCGTCGTCAAGGCCTATTCCAGCACCGGGAGGCTCCGGCTCTCGCTCTGGAACGTGCACCTGCCCGTCGTCTGGAAGGACCTCGCCGCGCGCCGCACCCTCGTACAGAGCGATTTCCGGGACGCGCTCATCGCGGTCAGGAAGAGAGGTCTGGGCAGGAGCGAGCTCCTGGTCGGCGACTTCAACCTGCCGCCCTATGACGACGCCATGGTGAGGCGCAGCGGGCTCTATGCGAGCCGGACGCTCCCGTCGGCCGAAGAGAACGCGCTGCTGCACGACCCGTACAACTTCCCTCTGTTCAATCCCACGTGGGCGCTCCTCGGGAAGCCCGGTTCACCCCAAGGGACCTTCTTCAGGCAGCCCTCCCCCGATGACGAAGGGCCCTGGTTCCTCCCGGATCAAGCGCTCATGTCGCCGGACCTGGCGCTGCCCGGCGAGCAGCAGGTGTGGTTGATCGAGCACACCGGCAAGGCGGAGCTCTGCTCGCCAGCGCCGACGCGTCGTCCAGAGAGGACCACGGGCTCGGACCACCTGCCGCTGCGCATCGTGTTCCAGGCGAGGTGAACGGGCGACGAGGTGCTGGCTAACCCGGCGGGGCGCCGCGGCCGCGGATCAGCGGGAGGTAGACCTCGTCGACGATCTCGACGAGCACGCTGTCCGGCACGCTCGGCGCGCCGCGGGTGATGAACTCGTTGCGCAGCAGGACGACGGCCACCGTCGCGACGCGGGGGTGCAGGGCCTCGGGCCTCGCCTCGCCGCGCGCGACGGCGCGGCCGAGGACCGCGAGCCACAGCGCGCTGCCGCCGTCGTTCGACGCTTCCTGCAGCTGCTTCAGCAGCTCGGGCTCGTCGCCGAGCCCTGCCAGCAGGCCGCGGAGCACGTCGCCCAGCGGCGAGGACCACTGCCGGTTCGCCCCCCGCAGCAGCTCGAGCACGTCGGCGCGCAGCGAGCCGGTGTCGGGCAGCTCCACGCTGCTGGCCGCGAACTCCCGGTACGCGGCGACGGCGAGCAACGCCCGGCTCGGCCACCGACGGTAGATCGCGTTCTTGTTGGTCCCCGCGCGCTGCGCGACCCGGTCCATGGTCAGCCCGGGGAAGCCGACCTCGGCGAGCTCCTCGGCCGCGGCGCGCAGGATCGCCTGCTCCAGGACCACGCCACGCCGCCGCTCGCCCACCACGCCGTCACCCGCCTTCCAGTACGCAACTCAAATGACATTGCACGCGCGCCGAGACAGATTAAGGTACGGTCAGTACCTTAACCGGAGCGGCGCCGACCCATGCGAGTCTACGGCATTTGCTACGACACCGGCTTTCTCAACAAGGGCAACAGCACCCACGAGCCGTTCGACCCCGAGCGGGTGAAGCGGGACATGCGGGTCATCCGCGACGACCTGCGCTGCGCCGCGGTCCGCATCACGGGCGGCGACGTGGACCGGCTGAAGGTCGCCGCCACCCACGCCGCCGCGGCGGGCCTGGAGACGTGGATCTGCCCGTTCACCACGGACCTGACCGGCGACGAGCTGCTCGCGCTGCTGGCGGAGTGCGCCGACCACGGCGAGCGGCTCCGCCGCGCGGGGGCCGAGGTCGTGATCGTCACCGGCTCGGAGCTCAGCCTGATGAACAAGGGCTTCCTGCCCGGCGAGACGTTCCTCGACCGGAGCAAGGTGCTCGCCGAGCAGGGGCCCCGGCTCCGCGAGCTGCTCGCCGCGCTCCCGGCCCGCGTGAACGAGCTCCTCGCCAGGGCCGTCGCGGTGGTCCGCGCGCGGTTCGGCGGCAAGGTCAGCTACGCCTCGCTCCCGTTCGAGGGCGTCGACTGGACGCCGTTCGACTGCATCAGCACCGACGCCGGCTACCGGTACGCGCAGGTCGCCGACCGGTTCCCCGAGCTCATCCGCGCCTTCGTCGCGCGGGGAAGAGCGCTGGGCAAGCCCGTCGCGATCACCGAGTTCGGCTGCGCGACGTACAGGGGCGCGGCCGACGCCGGCCCGCGCGGCGGCGACGTCGTCGTGTGGGACGAGGCGACCGCGACGCCGCTCGGCCTGAAGGGCGAGCACGTGCGCGACGAGGCCGAGCAGGCGAGCACCCTGCGCGAGCTGCTCGAGATCTTCGATGCCGAGGGCGTCGACGCCGCGTTCGTACACGTCTTCGCCGCCTACGTCCTGCCGCACGACCCGGACGACCCGCGCAAGGACCTCGACCTGGCCAGCACCGGCGTCGTCAGGGTGCGCAAGGACGGCACCTGGGAGCCCAAGGAGGCGTTCTCGATGCTCGCCGGCCACTGCGGCCGGCGGAGCTCGACCAGCGCCAGCTCCTCGAGCGCCGGCGCGGCCGACAAGGCCGCGACGTCCGACTGACGGGCCAGCGCGCGAGGCGATGAACACGGTGGTGCTCGCCAGCCGTCGAGGGGCCTGATCCGTCGCACGTCCGTCCGGCGCCGTGATCTCCTCGCCGCGTCAGCGCGTGACCGCGCCGAGATCCACGAAGGCCTGGTCGGTCATGACCACGAAGGGCCGCTCCTCGAAGCTCAGGCCGCCCTTGCCGTCGTGATCGACGATCTGCAGCTTGCCCATGCCGTAGCCCATCGGCCCGCGCGCATAGTAATGCGCCTGCAGCGTGTACCGGCTGGCCCGCCGCTCCCGGGGGGCGCGGATGGTGAAGCACTCGGGCCCGTAGCCGGTGGTGACGTCGGCATAGAGGCGCCCGCCGCCCGGCAGCGTCGGCTGTGAGTAATACGCGTGGCCGCCGCGGTCGTCCCGGATGTGGAAGTCGACGTCGTTGGCGTCGGTCTCCCAGCTCAGCACGAAGCGGAGCGAGGGAGCGCCTTCGAGCGCGGCCCCGGCCTTCGCGAGCCGCGCCAGGACGTGCGCCCGGCGCGCCGGCTCCGCCTTGATCCACGCCGCGGCGACGAGGCCGAGGTCCTCGCGCAGGATGCTCTCCACGCCGGCGAAGCGCCCCGGCGGATAGCGGCGCTCGAGGCCCGCCGCGAGAGAGTCGAAGGCGGCGGCGTGCTCGCCCCGCTTGAGGCGGGCGAACGCGAGCAGGCGGTGGCTCGACGGGTGGTCGGGGCGCTGCTCGCGCGCCTTCTCGTAGGTGTCGATCGCCAGCTCGAGCCCCGCGCCGCCCGCGAGGTGCTCGAGGCGCCCGCCCGCGAAGCGGCGGAGGTCCGCGCGCGCCGGGAACAGGTCGAGGAGCGAGCCGTACGCGCGGGCGGCGCCCACCACATCGCCAGCGGACTCGAGCGCCTCGCCGAGCGCGACGAGCGCGAGCACGTCGCCGGGGTCCTCGGCGCGCCAGGCCCACGCGTCGCGCACGGCGGCCGGCGCGTCCCCCCGGGCGAGGAGGTCGTGGATCAGCTTGAAGCGGCCGGTATACGGCTCCGGCGGCGACTCCGGCGGCGGCTCCGGCGGCGGCGCCGCGTCGGCGTCGCGCGCGGCCGGCGCGGCCGGCGCGGCCGCGATACCTGGCGGCGCGAACTGGAGCGGGTACACCACGTTGACGCTGCCGCCCTCGGGCGCGGGGAAGCTCAGCGCGTTGAAGGCGCGTACCACGCAGGAGACCACGGCCCCGTCGGGCAGATCCGAGCCGCCGTCGCGCGCGTTCGCGACAGCGCCGCTCGGATCGATGGTGAAGTACACGGCGACACGGCCCTGCAAGCTCGCATCCCGCCGGAGCCCTTCCTCGTAGCAGAGGCGGAAGCGGCCGAAGCTCTGGCGGACGATGCGCTGGATGACCTCCGGCGGAAAGCGGCCGCTCACCTGGGTGGCGCCCCTGCGGATCGAGGGCGCCGCGGCCCCGCTGTGGTTTCCGCCGAGGCGGCCGTGGCCGCCGCCGAAGCCCTGGCCGCTGCCCGCGCTTGGGCCGGCGACGCCGGCGCTCGGCGCGGGCGCGGCGGCCGCGCTGCCGTGGCCGACCGTCCCGATCGAGCCGAGGCCGATGCCCTCGGCGCGGCCGCCGCCGCCCTCGCCGACGCCCGAGAGCCCGAGACCGCCCGCGCCGAAGGAGTCTTCGAAGGAGTGTTCGGTGAGCGCGCCGGCAGGAGGCGCCGGCGGCGCGGGGGGCGAGCGCAGGGCCGCGCCCTCGCCCGCCGCGCTCGCGGCGGGGGAGGCGTCGGCGCTCGGGCCGGCGACGCCGGCGCGCGGGCCGGCGACGCCGGCGCCCCACGGCTTCTCGGCCGGCGGCCACGACCGCTTGCGCACGGCGACACGGCCGCCCTCCACGGCGAGGATGTCGGAGAGGCCGCGCCGGGGGATGTCGAAGCGCGCGTAGTCGCCCTCGGTCTCCAGCACGAGCAGCGCGGTGTACGGGCTCAGCACCCGGTGCGCGACAGAGAGGCCGACGATCTGCTTGCGGACAGCGTCCTGGTCGCCGCCCGTGGCCTCCCGGGCGAGGAGGTCGTCGATCTTCGCCCGGGCCGCGGCGCGCTCGAGCAGCGGGCGCTCCACGCCGCGCAGATCGGGCGCGGTGGTGCGGCCGTCGACCGTGATCCGGACCGGCAGCTCGGCCGGCACCTCGGCGTAGACGAGCGCCTCGTCGCCGGGCTGCACGCCGTGCAGCGCGCGGGGCCAGACCCAGCGCGCGCCCTCGACGTCCACCGCGATCCCCGAGCGGGTGGCCGAGGCGAGGCGCCGCTCGACGTCGGCGAGGCCGCGCGCGCCGTCGATCACGGCGCCGTCGCGCGGCAGGCCCGCCGTGACGAGCTGCCGGAGCGCGGCCTCGTCGCGGATGCCGCCGAGCGCGACGGCGTCGAGCCGCTCGACCCCCGCGTCCCGCAGCGCCGCCGCGGCGCCGCGCAGGGCGCCCGGCGCGACCTCGCCCGCGGTCGCGATGCCGTCGGAGAGCAGCACCACGCGCCGCTGCCCGCGGGCGCGCGCGCGCTCGCCGGCCCAGCGGAGCGCGCGCCCGAGGTCCGAGGCGCCGAGCGCCCGCCGCGCGCGGATGCGCTCGATCTCCGCCGCGCCGAACGCCGAGGCCGCGCCGTCGAAGACGGCGGTGACGGTCTGGTCGTAGCAGGCGACGGTGAGCGGCGCGCCCGGGCCGCCTGCCCGCGCGACCGCCTGCGCGACCGCCGCGAGCAGCCCGAGCTGGTCCTCGAGCCCGAGCGCGCGCGAGGCGCTGGTGTCCACGAGGATCACCGCGGAGGCGAGCGGATCGGGCCGGGCGTGCCCGTCGAAGGGCGCGTTCACGCGGGCGAGCACGAGCTCGCCGCTGCGCAGGCCGCCCTGCGCCTCCGTCGGCCCGAGCGTCGCGGGATCGACCACGAAATCGGCGTCGGGCGCCGCGTCCCTCCGGTGCAGCGCGTGGACCGGCGCGGCGGCGCCGGCGACGGTTGCCTCGAGGTCGAGGCGGCTCACCGCGGGCAGGCCGCGCAGGGGGACGGTGAAGGGCGTATCCGGGCCGAGCTCCTGGGAGTACGAGAGGACGATCTCCTTCACGCCGCGCGCCGGGATGGGGAAGACCCGGGCGCTCACCTCGTTGCCCGCCGCCTGCTCGAGCAGCGCCGGGTCCTGCTTGCGATGGAGGAAGTCCTCGTACGCCGCGCGCGCGGCGCGGGCCTCCACCACCTCGCCTTCCTGCCAGCGCTGGCCGATCTTCATCGCGAGGCGGCCGAGGCTCGCGCCGCGCGGCAGGGTGACCCTGAAGGTGCCCTCGAGCACGCGATCCTCGGGGTTCTCGAAGGTGAGGTGCAGCTCGGTGAGCGCGAGCGGCGCCTCGATCACCGCGCGGCCGGTGAGCGCGACGAGGCGCAGCCCGGTGCCATCCGCGGCGGTGAGCCGGATCGGCGCGACCTCGGGGCCGGGGCGGCGCGCCGCGACGGCGCGGGCAGGCGCGGCGGGCTCGGGCCGGCGCGAGAGCGAGCTGGGTGTGTCGGGCGGGGGGCTGTCGGCGCAGCTCGAGAGCGCGGGGACGAGGGCGACGATCGCGGCGAGCGCAGCGCGGCCGCGAAGGAGGGCTCTTCGCACGGGGGCCTCCGGTAAGGGTGCGGCGGGCCGAGCCTGCATGGCGCAGGCCCGCCGGCGGTGGGCAGGACGATCGACAGCGGTGCGGGCCGGAGGTTCCCGCCTCGGATCGCTCCGCCCGGGTCCGCGCCAGGTACTGCTGGTCCCGGATCGCCGCCCCGGAGGCCGCGAGCGGCCCCCGTCGCGGTCACCTCGCGTGCGCGAGCAGCTCCCTGGCCACGCCCACGAAGAGGCGCAGCGCCGGGGAGCTCTGCGCCCGGCTGGGGTAGTAGAGGAAGTAGCCAGGGACCCTGGGCGCGTAGGGCTCGAGCACCCGCTGCAGCCGCCCGCTGCGCAGCTGCTCCATCACCATCGGCTCGAAGGCGTACGCCAGCCCCACTCCTTCCTCCGCCATCAACACGCTCAGCTGGGTGTCGTTGGTGACCACGCCTCCGCGGACCGGCACGCGCCAGGTCCTGCGGCCCCGCTCGAGCTCCCACGCGTAGAGCGCCCCGGTGGAGTGCATGCGGAAGGCGAGGCACTCGTGGCGCAGCAGATCCTCGGGGCGCTGGGGCGCGCCGTGCCGCGCGAGGTAGGCGGGCGCGCCCACCACCACGAAGCGGAATGCGTCGGTGAGCCGCACCTGCACCATGTCGCGCTCGATGGCCTCGCTCAGCCGCACGCCCGCGTCATAGCCCTCCGCCACGAGGTCGACGAAGCGCTCCTCGACGACGACCTCGACCTCGACCCGCGGGTGACGCGCGCGAAAGGTGGGGACCACCGGGGCGATGACGAAGGGCACCGCCGCCCGCGGCACCGACAGCCGGACCCGGCCCACCACCTCTCCCGGCTCGGCGGACACCTCGGTGAGGGCCGCGAGCGCCTGTCTCATCGCCGGGCCGGCGCCCTCCACGAGCCGCCTCCCTGCATCCGTGAGCGACACGCTGCGCGTCGTGCGGGCCAGCAGCACCACGCGCAGCTGCTCCTCGAGCTGCCGCACGGCCTGGCTGACCGCGGACCGGGAGACGCCGAGCTCGCGCGCCGCGCCGCTGAAGCTGCGCAGGCGCGCCACGACGAGGAACGCCTGGAGCTGCGGGAACGGCGCCGTGTTCATGCGCTGGATCCGCCCCCGATCGCCCTGGATTGTCAAGCAGGGCTTAACAGCCCGTTGGCCCCATCACGCCTACTCGCCCGCGGGACCGGGGCGTAGGTTCCTCGTGCACGGGGCGCGACGGCCCGAGCCCACGAGGAGAAGAGGCAATGCAGAAGCGCAAACTCGGTAACAGCAATCTGGAAGTCTCGGCCATCGGCCTCGGCTGCATGGGGCTGAGCTTCGGCTACGGCCCGCCCACGGACAGGCAGGAGGCGATCTCGCTGATCCGAGCGGCCGTCGAGCGGGGCGTCACCTTCTTCGACACCGCCGAGGTCTACGGCCCGTTCACGAATGAAGAGCTCGTTGGCGAAGCCCTCGCGCCCTTCCGCGGGCGAGTGGTGATCGCCACCAAGTTCGGGTTCCAGCTCGACTCCAGCGGAAAGCAGGCTGGCATGAACAGCCGGCCCGAGCACATCAAGCAGGTGGCCGAGGCCTCGCTGAAGCGGCTTCGGATCGACGCCATCGACCTGTTCTACCAGCACCGTGTCGACACCGACGTGCCGATCGAGGACGTCGCGGGCGCGGTGAAGGAGCTGATCCAGGAGGGTAAGGTAAAGCACTTCGGCCTCTCCGAGGCTGGCGTGAAGACGATCCGCCGCGCCCACGCGGTCCAGCCGGTCACGGCGCTCCAGAGCGAATACTCGCTGTGGACGAGGGGGCCCGAAGCGGAGGTGCTGCCGACCCTCGAGGAGCTCGGCATCGGGTTCGTCCCGTTCAGCCCTCTGGGCAAGGGCTTCCTGACGGGCAAGATCAACGAAAACGCCACCTTCGCCAGCTCCGACATCCGCAACATCATCCCCCGATTCACGCCGGAGGCGATGAAGGCGAACCAGGCCCTTGTCGCGCTGCTCGGCCAGGTCGCGGAACGGAAGAGGGCGACCCCTGCGCAGATCGCTCTCGCGTGGATCCTGGCGCAGAAGCTGTGGATGGTGCCGATCCCCGGCACAACGAAGCTGCACCGCCTGGAGGAGAACATCGGAGCCGACAGCGTCGAGCTGACGACCGACGATCTGCGTGAGATCGAGGGCGCCGCCTCGCGGATCACGGTGCACGGGGCTCGCTATCCCGAGCACCTGGAGAGGAGGACCGGCCTCTGAGCAAGGCGGGGCGTCAGCGCCGACCGCGGCGAGGGCCCACATCGCGATCCAGGGATCGCTGAATGGCAAGAGCGTCGACTGGCTGGAGAAGGTAACAATACCGGTTCGAGCCTGCCAAGGAGTGAGCGAGACGACCCGAGGATGCGAGGCGCGAATCGCCTCGCCCGCGGGCTCGCGCCGACGTACGATGAGCCCACAGAGGCTCGCGCCGTGGACGCGCACAAGGGCAAGGAGACCCGCCATGTCAAGCAAGGATCCCAAGGCTGATCCGCCGATCCGCAAGCCGATCGCCGTCGAGAGCGTAGCCTGGGAGGAGTGGTCGGAGGGCTCGCGCTTCGGCAGCCGCTTTCGGCACCTGACCAGGGCGGCGGTCGGCGACGGCTACCACGTCGGCGTGCTGATCGAGGAGCTCCCGCCCGCGAAGCAGTCCACGCCCGCGCACTATCACCTGCTGGAGGAAGAGCACATCCTCATCCTGGAGGGGCGTGCCACGCTGCGGCTCGCCGAGGAGACGATCGAGGTGTCGGCCGGGGATTACGTCTGCTTTCCGGCGCGCCAGAAGGCCGGCCACTGCCTCGTCAACACCAGCGACGCGCCGTGCCGCTTCCTCGTGATCGGCGAGCGCAAGCCCGATGAGGTCTGCGTCTACACCGACTCGAACAAGATCCTCGTGCGCTCGGTCGACGAGATCTATGACAAGTCGCAGGTCAGACCCTACTGGGATGGCGAAGCGACGGGCGGCGATCAAGCGTCTTCCTCTTCATCACCATCATCGTCCTCCTCTTCATGAAGCCTGTCGCGCTTCTACGCTGCGCGCAGCGCGCGGCGCGCCCCGCCCCCTCGGCCCGTGGCTCGTCCTCGAGCGCTCCGGCCCCGACGCGGCGGGTAGTGCTCAAATCTGGCCGGAGAGAGTTCACATGAAGGCGGGAAGACGGGAAGATCATTGATCTTTTCTTCCCGCCTTCCCGCCTTCATGTTCAATTTTGAGCACTACCCTGGCGCGGCTGCAAGGCAAGTTCCACCTCACCGAGGTATCCCGCAACTTCTTGCTCCCGACGAAGCCGTTCTACTGGGTCCCCATGCTGCGCATGCTCTGCCAGATTCCCCTCTCGGACCGCGCCCTCGTGGAGAGCTTGCGACGGGACGGGGCCATCGCGTGGGGCAATGGCAACGTCATCACGGACGAGTGGGCGCAGGCGGAGCTGCCGGACGAACGGGTTCACCGACGTGTCTGTCACGCCGGCGTACGCGGGATACTCGCTCATCAGCGCCAGGAAGCCCGCCCCGCCCTGAGGAAGTCCCCTCATCTCGCAGCCCTTTTCAGCGGAGAAATTGAACAGGGAGGCGGGGAGACAGGGAGTATCTCGTAGATTTCTTCCCCGTCTCCCCGCCTCCCCGCCTCCCTGTGACTTTTCCGAAGAATTCGAGGGAATGCCTCAGCTCCACGCCCTGAGGCCCGCCTCGATCCACAGGCATCTTCGTACAGAGGGAGAGCGCGTGTGCCTCGCGCGCGGCGCTCTGACGCGCGGCCTGGGACAGGGCCGCGCGATCGCGTACGCTGGCGTCGATGCTGGCCTTTCTCAGGAAGCGGCGGCGCGCCGCCGTCCGCCGCGCGCCCTTTCCGGCGGCGTGGCGCGCGGTCCTCGATCGCAACGTGCCCGCCTTCGGCCGCCTCCCGGCCGAGGACCAGGAGGAGCTGCTCGGGCATATCCAGGTCTTCCTGGCCGAGAAGCCGTTCGAGGGGTGCGGCGGCCTGGAGATCACCGACGAGATCCGGGTCACGGTGGCGGCGCAGGCGTGCCTTCTCCTGCTGCACCGCGAGACCGACTACTACCCCGAGCTCGAGGTCGTCCTCGTCTACCCGAGCACCTACGTGGCCCGCGGCCAGGAGGTGCGCGAGGGCGGCGTCGTGGTCGAGGGCGGCCGCGCGCGGCTCGGGGAGTCGTGGTCGCGCGGCGCGGTCGTGCTCGCGTGGGACGGCGTGCTCGCGGGCGCCGCGGACGTGAGCGACGGGCACAACCTCGTGCTGCACGAGTTCGCGCACCAGCTCGACCAGGAAGACGGCCCCGCCGACGGCGCGCCCGAGCTGCCCGAGCGGTCGATGTACGCGGCGTGGGCGCGCATCCTCGGCCGCGAGTACGAGCGCCTCCTGCGCGACGAGGCGAGCCTCAAGCGCACGGTCATCGACCCCTACGGCGCGACGAACCCGGCCGAGTTCTTCGCCGTCGTCACCGAGGCCTTCTTCGAGAAGCCACGCAAGCTCAAGGCGAAGCACCCGGAGCTCTACGATCAGCTGAAGGCGTTCTACCGCCAGGACCCGGCCGCCCGGTAGCGGCCCCGCCGGGCGCCGTCGCCGCGGGGGGCGCGGGGGGCGCGGGGCTGATCGCCCGGCCGCCGCCAGTCATGGTATCTCCCTGCCCCCTTCGATGTCCCGAAAGCGCAAAGCCAGGTCCCGCAAGGGCGGCGCGTCCTCCGCGGCGCGCCCCGCTTCCTCTGCTCCCTCGGCGCCGGCCGCGCGGCGCGTGCGCTCCTTCCGCCTCCGCCTCAACCTCACCGCCCTCGAGCTCGCCTCCGGCCACGACGGCCTCCTCCGCGGCGCGCCAGAGCCCGTCCTCCTCATCGCCGCCTACCTCCTCTTCCCCGCGGATCCGGGCGCCCCGGCCGGCCTCACGCCCCCTCGCCCCCTCGGCCGCACCCTCGTCCGTTTCAGCCAGCCCCAGGGCCGCTTCCCCGCCGTGCTCGCCCTCCGCGCGCCCGTCGCGTTCAGCGCCCGCGCCCGCGCCCGCGAGGACGACCAGATCCTCCTGCTCGCCCTCGCCGTCGAGGAGGACACAGGCAAGGAGGTCGAGCGGCTCTACGCCCACCTCGCCGACGCAAAGCACCTTCGCCTCTGGGACCTCGAGGCGCCCGTCCCCTCCCCGTCCACCCCGGCCGAGCTCATCGCCGCCCCGTACCTGCGCGAGCACGCGACGCCCGCCCGCGTCGGCGTGCTCGACGAGCGCGGCGACCTCCGCGACACGTGCCGCGACGACGACTTCGTGGGCGCCTCGGCGGCAGTCATCTCGACCGCCCGCCACGAGGACGCGCTCCGCTTCCACTTCGTCTCCGCCGACGGCCGCAACGACTGGACCGCCGTGACGACCGTCAGCGTCGACTGACGCCCTGCCGCCGGCCCCTGAGGCCTCTCGAAACCGCCTCCAGTTCAGGTGCGCACGATGGCGCGTCGGCGAAAGTCGACGACGGCCGTGATGGCCCGTCGGAGGCGCGCCTTGCGTGTCTTCATGCTCGGCATCCATCGACCCGATCGGCGCCGCCGCCAGCGGTGCTTGAAGCCGAAGAAGTCATGTGCTGTCGTTGGCTCTCCTGCTCTCGAGGCGCGACAGAGAGTCCATGACAGGTGAGTCGCTTCGCGATTCCGATTGCGGTCGTTTCAGTTGACAACGCCGCAGCCTTCGGCGTTACCATCCTCCGGCATGAAGCCGATCACATCTTGGCCGGTCTTGGCCGGGCTCGTCGTCATCGCCCTCGGCTGCAGCGGCGGCGGCGCGGGCGCCAGCGGCGCGGGCGCAGGCGGAGTGGGCGAAGCGGGCGCAGGCGGAACGAGCGCCCACGGCGGCACGGGCGGCGCTGCCGCGGGCACCGGCGGAACGACCTCCGCGGCGGGCACAGGTGGATCGCCCGCGGGGACGGGCGGTGGCGGGGGTGGCGGCGGCGCGGGGGCCGGCGGTAGCGGCGGCGATTCGGGCGCGCAGGGTGGCGCCGGCGGCGGCGCGGGCTCGACCTACCGGCCCTGCCCGACCGACGGTACGGCGTGCAAGATCATGCCGTTCGGCGACTCTATCACCGACGGATACAACGGGGACACGCCGGGCGGCTATCGCGTCGAGCTGTTCCGGCTCGCGCACGCGGCGGGCAAGAACATCACGTTCGTCGGTTCGGGATCGAACGGACCGAACACCGTTGACGGCGTGCCGTTCCCGCACAACCACGAGGGCCACAGCGGCTGGACGATCGCCCCCGCCGGCGGAAGGAGCGGCATCTCGACGCTGGTGTCGACCGTCATGCCGCAATACAAGCCCGACATCGTGCTCTTGATGATCGGAACCAACGACGCGATCGACAATTACGACATGCCCAACGCGCCCGGACGCCTGGGCGCGTTGATTGACAGCATCTACGCGCAGCTCCCCGATGTTCTCATCGTGGTGGCCTCGGCCATCCCGTCGCGCGACGACGCGAGCAAGGGCGACGACGCCGCGCTCAGCGCGCGCATCAAGACCTACGACGACGCCATTCCGGGGGTGGTAAAGGCCCGCGCGGACGCAGGCCGGCACATCCTCTCCGTCGACATGTACACGCCCTTCAATCCGAACAAGACCGCGTTACTCGAAGATCAGTGGCACCCCAACCTCCAGGGCTACGTGCTGCTGGGCGGGCAGTGGTACGCGGCGTTGCAGCCTCTGCTCTGACGGCGCGGTCGCTCGATCGCTCGAGCTCGCCGATCACGTCGACACCGGCGGGCAGGGCTCCGGGCCCTCGGCGCGATTCGCCGGCGACGGCCTCGGCTCGTCCCATTCGATGGTGCTCAGCCAGGACCAGGCATTCCTCCTCGTCACGAACGCCGGGAGCGACTCGCTCTCCGTGCTACGGGTCGGAAAGGACACCCTCGAGCTCTCCGACATCCAGCCCACCAGCGATGGCGTCGGGCCGGGCTTCCCGAACAGCGTGACCCAGCACGGCGATCTCGTCTATGCACTGAACGCCGCCGGCGAGGGGAGCGTCACCGGCTTCCGCCTCAGCGACCAGGGGAAGCTCACGCCGATCCCCGGCTCGACACGGCTGCTCGCCGCGAACCAGGTTGACCCGCCGGACACGCTGTTCAACCCGGCGCAGGTGTCATTCACTCCGGACGGGGGGCAGCTCGTCGTCACGATCAAGGACGGGCCCGCCGCGGGCCTGCTCGACGGCGTGACGCCGACCGGACCGAGCCGGGTGCTCGTGTTCGACGTGCTCGATGACGGCCAGCTCGCGCAGGCCTTCACGCGGACCGACCTCGATAACGACGGCCCGTTCGGGTTCTCGTTCGACGCGGCCGGGCACCTGCTCACGGCCATGTTCGTGGGCGGTGATGACCTCGCCGGCGCGGCTGGATCGTTTCAGATCAACGCGGACGGGACGCTCACGCCGATCACGCGGACCGCGAAGGTGAGCCAGCTCGATCCGTGCTGGCTCGAGAACAACGGGAAGTTCGCGTTCACCGCGAATTACACCTCGGGCACGATCTCGAGCTTCCGCCTCGGCGACGATGGCAGCCTGACGGTGCTCGACGAGCAGGCCGGCTTCACCGACGAGAGCGCGGGTACCCCCGGCGCGAGCCAGCAGGGCTCCACGCCGCTCGATCTCGGCATCAGCCCCGACGGCCGGTTCCTCTACGACGTCCTGCCGGGTTCGGGCAGCGTGGGCGCCTGGCGGATCGAGGACGACGGCAGCCTCACCAAGATCGGCGAATACGGCGGGCTCTCCAGGACGGTCGACGGCGACAGGGCGCCGGAAGAGCGCTTCGGCCCCGGCGGGAGCCCCGCCGGCATCGACGTGCTCTGAGCCTCACGGGCCCATTCCACCGCCTCCAACAACGCTCACATCGAGGAATCGAGCCATGAATATCGCTGCAAACGACGATCGACGCGCCGTCTACGTGATGACCAACGCGACCCCGAATGCCATCCAGACGTTCCACCGGGCGGGCGACGGCGCGCTCTCCCCCGGGGCGTCCTACCCGACGGGCGGGAACGGCCACGCCCCGAACCCGCCGCTCGGCTTCCCGATCCTCGATTGCGCCGTGAGCATGGGCGACGACTTCCTCTACGTGCTGAGCCCTGACGGGTTCAGCGTGCCGCCCTTCACCGGCGCCGGTCCGGCCATGTTCCACGGCTACCGGATCGAGCCGAGCGGCGCGCTGACCTCGCTGGGCCCGCCGGTAGGCTGCCTGCCCCAGGGCGCTACCGGGCTCGTCGCCGTGTAGCCTGGGGCCCGCCCGTCGAGGTTATCTCACGGCGCTTTCGGGGGACGTCAGCGCCCCTGGACCTCGAAGTTGGTCACGCCCCAGCCCTCATCGAAGAGGCCGGTCAGCCCAGTCGAGGACAGGTCGAGCGCGAGGTCGGGCGCGGAGTGCGGGAAGACCAGCTTCATGCGGTACACGGAGTCGCCGTACGGATAGGCGAGGGTGTTCACCTCGAGCGCTCCCGACCCGGCCAGGCTCCCGTCCAGCGGATAGCTCTGGAGGCTCATGGTGTTGGAGAAGGACTCGCTGAGCAGCTCGACGCCGTCCGCGGAGGCGGCCCAGACGCTGGGGCCAAAGGGGCCATCGCCGTCCCAGGCGTTGATGAGGTAGAGGTCGAAGCTGACGGTCAGCTCGGTGTGGGGGGCGAGATCGTCGAGCGTCAGGTGCGCCGTCTCGTTGCCGAACTGCCCCAGGAAGGTGCGGTCTCCGAGCGGGGTGACGCTGGTGACGATGGACGCCCACTCCTCGCCGATGGATCCGGTGAAGTTGTTGAAGTAGACGCTGCGGGGGCTGTTGATGACCGACCCGCCCTGCCCGTGGCTCGCGAGATCCGCGGCGGCCTCCTGGGCCGATTCCGCGAAGCTCGAGTCGCCGGTGAGGCCCACGTCGAGGATGCACGTCTGCTTGATGACCTCGTCGGTGATGCCGGCGCAGGCCAGCTCGCCCGCGGCCCTCTGCGCGGGGGTCAGGTCGTTGAGCCACACCGGCTGCCCGGGGCCGGCCGGGCCGCCGCACGGCGTGCCCTGCTGGATGAGCGCGACGTCGCCCGGGGCGGCGCCCACCCGCCAGACGTCTGCGTAGCTGTTCGTGTCCTGGTACATCTCGAGGAACGTCAGCCCGCTGCTCAGCACGCTGCCGTTCCGGGCCATCATGAACTCGTTGGTCGGGTCGTTATCGGCGTTCCCGAAGAGGCCGGCCATCCTGCCCACGCTGGCCGGCGGGACGAGGAAGAGCGTGTCAAGGTACAAGCCGAGGACATAGCTCCTCGGATGCAGCGCCAGCCGCTCTCCCGTCGGCCAGGCCAGCACGGTCCTGCCGCTCGCGGACTGGTAGACGCTCCCGCCGCCGGCGAGCGCGAGCGCGCCGCTCGACGGCACCGTCGCCGGTTGCCCGTTCACGTAGAGCGCGCCGTTCGCGTGGAACTCCACGAGATCACCCGCGATGCGCGCGCCCACGGCCCGGCCGGTCGAGATGCCCGGCGACACGGGGCACTGCCGGATCTGGATCTCCAGATCGGGAGTGGCCGTGCTGGTCGCCATCACGAAGTCGCCCTCCCCCTGAAAGTCGAAGGCGACATTATCGAAGCTGACGTAATGGGGATCTCCCGAGCACACGGCGGGCTTGCAGGACGAATCAGCGGTGTCCACGCGGCACCCTCTCATGACCTTGACGAGGAGGGCGTCGCTACCACCGCCGCCGAAGGAATGACCGCAGAACGGCGCGTCCGTCCTGCCCGTCAGGAAGACGTTGCCCCTCGGATCGACGGCGACGCCATGTCCCGCCTCCGTCGCGTTCGTGCCGATGTACTCGGTGCGCAGGTGTGCCCCCGCCGTGCTGTACTCGCGCAGGTACATGTCCGCGCTCCCGAGGGACGCGTCGGAGTCGAGGTCGCGGGAGGTCTGGCCGGTCAGCACGACAGATCCACCGATGACGGCCACCGACGTGGCGGAGACGTTCTCGCTCGCCGTTGTCTGCCGGATCCATTGCGTCGTGAGGCTCGCGTCCAGCTTGGCGAGGAAGGCGTCATACGCCGTCGAAGAGGCATAAGAGGGGAAGTTCCCGTTCGTCGTGCCGGAGACGTAGACGACGGTCTGACCCGACTCCACCGCGGTGGTCAGGCTGAACGCCTGGTCCTGGAGGTTCGTGCCGAGGAGAGCCACCCCGCCCAGAGCACCGCTGTCGCTGTAGCGGGCGACGAAGGCGTCAGCGCTGCCGCCCGCGTACGGTTGGCCTGCGAGCGCGCCGGTGGTGTAACCGGCGACGTAGACCTGCCCATCGGCTCCGACGGACACGCTGCGCGCGATGGTCGTCTTGTTGTTCACTCCGAGCTGCCTGGTCCAGACAGGAGCGCCGCTCGCCGAATATTTCGCCACGAACAGCGACGTGGTGCCGCTCGTCGGCGGCGGGTTCACCCCGGCGAGGTTCCCGCCTGTGGAGCCCACCACGTAGACGCTACCGTCAGGTGCGTGGGCCACAGACCACGCTTGATCCACCACAGCCGTACCGAACTGGCGCCGCCACGCCTCGGTCCCGTTTGCGTTCAGCTTGACGAGGAAGGCGTCCGAAGATCCCTCGTGCTGGCCGGCTTCGATCGCGCCGCTCGTGTGGCCGACCACGTAGAGCGACTCGTTGCCGCTCGCGGGGCACTGGGCCGAGGAGACGGCGACGCTCGTCGCCTGGTCGTTCGCCGACGTGCCGATCTGCTCGCCCCACAATGGTTTCCCGTCCTGCCCGACCTTGCGGATAAAGGCGTCACTCGCGCCGCTGTTCACCTCGCCCGAGATGGCCCCGGTGGTGGACCCGACCTGGTAGACGGCGTCGCAGGACGCGGCGACGGCGTTCCCGAGGTCCGCGCCGGTCGTGGGCGTCTCGTCATGCCACGTGAACCCCTCGAAGCCGGGGCAGGTCACGTTCTGCAAGGGGAGCGTGAGGCCCTTCGGGCTATCCCCCCCCGTGGGGTCGAACGGGAGGGTGGACAGGGGGGAGTCGTCCTCCTTGGGCCTCAGCTCCTCCTCGGTCGCGCTGGTATCGTCGTTCAGCTCTCCGGCGGGGGCGAGCTCATCCCCCTCCGCTCCGGAGGAGCTCGGCGCAGCCTGGTCGGGCTGGGAGCCTCTCGTCGAGCCCACCGGCAGAGGATCGCCGGTCGAGCCGCTGCAAGCGGCGACGCCTGCTGCCAGGATGCACACGGAGAGCGTCTCACAATGAAATCGTTTCATGCTTGAACCTCGCAGTAAATGGTGCCGATTCGACGTGTTCTGGGGCTGGGAGAAACCGATGTTTCACCGTCTTCGTCGGTCGCCCCCGCACTATTCAGCCTGTGTGAGGCCGCGAGCCCGCGCCTTGACGCCGCCGGTCCTCGACGAGCGCGCGTTCCTCGTCGCCGAAAGCTCAGAGCTTCCGGAGAGCCCCTCATCGCGCTCCGATTCTCGCGGGAGTCGCGGCGGCCATGAGCAACGAGCGTGCCTGGCCTTTCGAGCTTCAGATCTGCACCACCTAGCTAGCCGCAGGCCAGTGGACCGTCCGGTAAGATTTTCAACATCGTCGTAGAGCAGAGCCGTGCGCTCGCGGCTCGCCGCCCGTGCGGAGGTTCGACTGGCCACTGCGGATCATGTTGAAAGGCTCGTCGAGCAGTCCACTGGCTCCTCGACTGAGCCCGTACCGCGTGCAGGTGAGCGCCGCCCCAGAGACGGGATGGTTCCGCCGCCGTGCAGGGGGCACATGCGGCAGCGTGCTCGTCACCCAGGGACGCAGCGCTTCATCCAGGGACGCGGGCTCTGTCGCGGCCCCCTCCCCGGCTGGACGCCCAATGGGGCGCCCTTGGCTGGTCGCCGCAGCCAGGAACAAGCCTTGCCTGGTCGCGCTCTCCCCGCCGCCCGGTGAATGTTCCGAAGGATCTGAGGGGATGCCTCAGGCCGGCACCTGCAGCGCTGGTCAGGTCTTCACCGCGCCCGCGGTGAGCCCCTGGACGAGGTAGCGCTGGAGCAGGAGGAACCCGGCGACCACAGGCACGCTGACGACCACCGAGGCCGCCATCACCTGGTTCCAGTAGATGTTGGACTGGGTCGCATACCCCTGCAGCCCCACGGCGAGCGTGCGCCCCTCGTCGCTGGTCAGCACGGAGGCGAACAGGACCTCTCCCCACGCGGTCATGAAGGCGTAGATCGCCACCGCGACGACCCCCGGCTTGGCCGCCGGGAGCACGACGCGCAGGAGCGCGGTGAGCGGGCCGGCGCCGTCCACCAGCGCGGCCTCGTCGAGCTCGCGCGGGATGGTGTCGAAATACCCGGCGATGAGCCAGATGGAGAAAGGCAACGAGAACGTCAGGTACGTGAGGATGAGGCCGAGCCGCGTGCCGTGCAGCTCGATCCCGGTGGCCCGCTCGATCGAGACGAAGAGGAGGAAGAGCGGGAGCAGGAAGAGGATCCCGGGGAACATCTGCGTCGACAGCACGGTGGTGAGGAACACGCGCCGGCCCCGGAAGCGATACCGGCTCACCGCATACCCGGCGAGGATCGCCAGCGCCACCGAGAACACCGTCGACGCGGCCGCGACCACGGCGCTGTTCACGAAGTACCGCGCGAGCGGCACGGTCCGCCACATGTCGATGAACGGCTGGAGCGTGACCTCCGTCGGCAGCCAGGTGAAGGGGCCCTGGACGTCGCGCAGCGGCTTGAGCGCCGAGATCAGCATCACGTAGAGCGGGATGACGGTGAAGAGCGACAGCGCCGCGAGCACGGCGCGCCGCAGCCAGGCGACCCACGCGGCCTCACGCATGGCGCGCGCTCCTGCTCGTGATCAGGAGGTAACCCGTCGTGACGACGAGCAGGAAGCCGACCAGGATCACGGACATCGCCGAGCCAAGCCCGAAGTTCCACGTGATGAAGGACGCCTGGTAGATGTGGATCGCGATCACGTCGGCCTCCGGCGGCGCCGCGCGCCCGAAGAGCGTGTAGGGCGTCGTGAAGTCGTTGAAGCTCCACAGGAAGAGCACGAGCAGCAGCACCTGATTGACCGGCCGGAGCATCGGCAGCGTGATCGACCGGAAGCGCGTCCACGGGCCTGCGCCGTCGACGCTGGCCGCCTCGTAGAGGTCCGACGGGATGGCCTGGAGGCCCGCCGTGATCGTCAGGAAGGCGAACGGCCACGTCCGCCAGATCGCCACGACCACCAGGCTGAAGAAGCTGTTCCCGCCCAGCAGCCAGAACGGCCGCTCCTGGAAGAGGCGGAGCTGGTCGACCAGGACCGTGTTCACGATGCCCGTGTCGCGCTGCAGCATGAAGCTCCAGGTGATGACGCCGGTGAAGATCGGCATCGCGAACGGGACGAGGAACAGCGTCCGCAGCGCCGAGCGGCCGCGGAACGGCTTCTGCAGCGCGACGGCGGCGGCCGTTCCGAGGAGCCACGAGCCGCTGACGACGAGGACGCTGACGGCGACCGTGACGAAGAAGGAGCGGAGGAGCTCGGCGCCCACCGGCGCGGTGAAGTCGACCGCCAGGCGGTAGTTGGAGAGCCCCGCGGAAGGGGCCTTGATCCAGTTACGGATGAACCGCTGCGTGAGCTGGAGGAAGCTCATCCACGTCCCGACGAGCATCGGGACGATGTGAACGGCGAGCTCGGCGACGAGCGCGGGCAGCAGGAGGACATACGGGAACGCCCGCGGCCAGCGCCCCGGCGACGCCGCGCGCGGCCCCGCCACGCCGTCCGCCGTCGCCGCCGTCGCCGCCCCGGCGAGCTGCGGCGCGTCCCCCGGGGCGCCCTCCGCGCCGCCCTCGCCCACTACTTGCCGCTCGCCATCTGCTGGTTGGCCTTCGTCAGCTTGGCGCGGATCGCGGCGTCGTCCACCGCCTTGCCGGAGGCCGCCTCGGCCAGGAGATCTTTCATGGCCGTGCCCACGAGCGTCTCGAACTGCGCCGTCTCCTCGATCATCGGCATCGACTCCGCCGTCTCGGCGAGCACCTTCTGGAAGACCTGGATGTTCGCTGTCTTGAAGCGATCGTCGGAGTAGGCGGACGTCACGACCGGCAGGGAGTTGAACGCGGCGTTCAGGATCCGCTGCTCCTCGGGGCTGGTCATGAACTCGACGAACTTGAGCGCCGCGTCCCGGTTCTTGCTGTCCTCGAAGACAGCGATGTTGATGCCGGCCACGTGGCTGTTCACCCGCTTGCCGTTCGCGGGCAGCTGGTCGGGCAGCGGGACGGGCGCCACGCCGTAGGCGTCGCGGGCGAGCCCGTTCTGCTCGATCGCCGTCGCGGCGTAGCTCTGGATCATGAGCATCGCCGCCTTGCCGGCGGAGAAGTCCTTGAGGATCTGCGTGTCGTTGGCGTACTCCGCGTTGCTCGGGTTCACGACCTTGTGGACGCTGAGCAGGTCGATGTACTGCTTGACGCCGGCGACCATCTCCGGGTCGTCGAACCGCGGCTGCTTGCCGTCGAAGATCCTGGCGCCGTGCTGCCGGCCGAACATGAACGCGAAGTGGGCGTTCTCGCTGTAGCTGGCGCCCATGATGGCGAGGCCGTAACGGCCGCTCTGCGGGTCGGTGAGCTTCTTGGCGACGGCGATGAGCTCCGCCCACGTCGCCGGCGGCTTCTCGATGCCCGCGTCGGCGAACAGCTTCTTGTGGTAGAAGAGCCCGTAAGCGAGCCCGTAGAGCGGCACCGCGGCGGGCGGCTGGCCCGGCGCGCCGGTGGCGGACATGCTCGCCGGGATGAACCGGTCCTTGCCGCCGATCCTGGCGAGCGTGGCGTCGTCGAACGGCAGGAACGCCCCTGTCGCCTGGAGCGACGCAGACCACGAGTTGCCGATGTTGAGGACGTCGGGGCCCTTGCCGCTCGTCGTCGCGCCGAGGATCCGGTTGAGCAGGTCGGACCAGGGGATGACCTCGAGCTTGACCTTGATGCCGGTCTGCTTCTCGAACTTGTCGAGCTCGGGCTGGAGGACCTTCTTGTCGTCCTCGACGCTGGGCCCCTGGTTGCTGGCCCAGTACGAGAGCGTCGCCGGAGCGGAGGCCGGCGCGGCCGACGCCGAAGGCCCCGAGGGCGAGGGCGACGAGGAAGGCGCGTCGCCCCCGCTCTTGCCGCACGCGGCGGTCCCGAGGGCGAACAGGGCAAAGGCGGCTACGGCCTCGATCGTGCGTGATTTCACGGTGAGTCCCTCTCTGTCTGCCGGTTCACAGAAGAATCGCGCGAGACCGCGCAACGGCGCGCAGACTACCCGCGACACGGCCAGGCCTGCAAGGGAAGCATGACGAGCGGGGCACTGGAACCGTCCGGAGGTCGAACGCCATTGTGCGCGGGTCGCGCGGCCGCGCGCAGGCCACCCCGCGCGCCATGTCCGAGCGTGGGAGCGAGGCGCCGCCAGCGGAGCACTTAATCGGTTCAGAGTCAACGGCCATCGCGCCGCCGGGGGACCGGGAGGGCTCCCTCCCACATGCTCGCGATGGCTGAAAACGGGGATCCACCATGCACGCGCTGCATAACGTCCATGTTGAATACGAGTTGGATGTGGGACAGCAGACGAGCTAGACAGTGGCGTCGGACCGATCACGACGTGATCCCGCGCGGGCTGGCCCACCGGACAGCCGCGCTTCCTGCCGCTCGACGTGGACCCCGGAGGGGCACGCGATCCGCTGGCACCCGCGCCTCGAGGCCGCGCAGAGAGCGCGGTCGGCTCGCCGAGCGCGGACGCCACTGGCGGGCTCGCGGGCCCCGGGACCGCGCGCGGCAGGCGGCGGCGCGCCGGGCGATCGCGCGCATCGGGACGACAGGAGAATCAACCAGTGCGCGCATCAGTTTATGCTTTGCTGTCCCTGTTTTCGGTCGCCTGCACCGTGCCGGGCTATGGCGACGCCTCCGAGGAGATCAGCGCCGCGGAAGACGAGCTGATCGGCGGGACGCCGGCGCTCGAATCGCAATACCCCTCCACCGTCCTCGCCCCGGGGTGCACCGCGTCGAAGGTCGGGCCGCGCCACTTCCTGACCGCCGCTCATTGCGTGGACGACGAGTACGCTGGCACGGTGTCCTCGAGCTACGGGCCGGGCGGCTTCTACTCGGTCAGCACCACCAACGCGCCCCCGATCTGGCCCTACATCGACCTGACCATCGAGCAGACGTACATCCACCCGAAGTGGCTCGAGGATTGCGCCGCCGCGCTGACGGGGGGAGCGCCCGACTGCGCGGTCAACGTCCTGAACTCGGGGCACACGCCCGACCTCGCGCTGGTCGTCGTCAATGAGCTCTCGCCGACGATCCCGGCGGCGGTGGTGGACGGGGCGCCGGTCGCGGTGGGGGATCCCGTCGTCGCGACCGGCTACGGCTGCGAGACGCCCGGCGGAGCGCCCACCTATACCTTCAAGCTCCAGAACCTCACCGCGCAGGCTTCCTCGATCCTGAATCACCCCGGCTCCTACGTGTCCGGCAGCGCCATCACCGACGTCGCGGCGTCGTACGTGCTCACGCCGGGCTATGCCGCCAGCACCTCCTACGCCAGCCTGTGCCCCGGCGACTCGGGCGGCCCGCTCTACCGCCAGAGCTCGACCGACCTCATCGTCGTGGGCGTCAACGCCTACTACACGTTCCCGTCCGCGCCCGGCTCGAACCCGTCGCAGACCAACTGGCACACGCGGCTCGACACCTCGGCGCGCTACTCGGTGACCTCGTGGCTCCAGGCCCTCGGGGTGACCGTGATCAACGGCGGTACGGCGCCGACCTGCACGGACGGCGTGAAGAACGGCACCGAGACCGACGTCGACTGCGGCGGCACCTGCACGGCCGACTGCGCCAACGGGAAGACGTGCGCCGCCAACGCGGACTGCACCAGCGCGAACTGCGTGGCCGGCGTCTGCCAGGCGAGCGGCGGGACGTCGCCGTGCAGCACCCTGTGCACGAGCCCGACCGTGTTCACGACCGCCAGCTACAACTCGGGCAACCTGGGCACCGGCGCGCGCTGCTTCGAGACCACGGCGAACCTGACCGCCGCCAACTGCGGCAACTTCGCGAGCGGCCGCACGTTCGAGGTCAACAACACGGTCGTGAGCTGCACGGGCGGCAACATCACGCTGCCCGCGAAGCGCAACGGCGGCTACTGCTTCGAGGCGTCCGCCGGCAACCAGGCGTGGGCCTACTTCAGCACATGGTAGACCGGTATCCAGCAGACCGAACCGGCAGCGGCCGCGCGCCTGACCGGGAGCGCGGCCCGCGTCCCCTCCGCCACCGGGGCGCCCTGAGGAATCCCCCTCGTCTTGCAGGCCTCTTCAGCGGGCATAGTGAGCTGGAAGGCGGGCAGACAGGGAGCATCTGAAGGTTCCCCCCCTCTCTCTCCGCGCCTCCCTGTGAGTTTTCCGAAGAAGTTGAGGGGATGCCTCAGCGGGGCGCCCCCTCCCCCGTCGTCGACGAGACCTCCCCCTTCGCGGGCGGGGACTCCCCCTTCGCCGGCGCCCCCTCCCCCTTCGCCGGCGGGAACCCGAGCCCGAGCTCCTTGAACAGGAACGTGAACACGTCGGCTTGCTCCTCGATCTGCGCGGAGAGCGGCGTCCCGAGCCCGTGACCCGTCGAGCCGCTCGCCCTGAGCAGGATGGGCGCCGAGCCCGACGTGGCCGCCTGCAGCCGCGCCGCCATCTTCCGCGAATGGAACGGGTCCACCCGCGCGTCGTTCGCGCCCGTCAGGAACAGGGTCGCCGGGTACGCGGTCCCCTCCTGGACATGGTGGTACGGCGAGTAGGAATGAAGGGCCTTGAACTGCTCGGGGTCCTTCACCGTGCCGAACTCGGTCACGTTGAACGCCCCGTTCGGCGTGAGCTCCACCCGGAGCATGTCGTAGATGCCGACGTGCGAGATCACGACCTTGTAGAGCTCCGGGTGCTGCGTGAGCTGCGCTCCCATCAGCAGGCCGCCGTTCGAGCCGCCGAGGATGGCGAGCCGCTCCGGGCTCGTGAAGCGCCCGTCCACGAGGTGCCTCGCGCACGCGGCGAAGTCGTCGAAGACGTTCTGCTTCCTGGTCAGGTTGCCGCCGCGGTGCCACGCCTCGCCGAGCTCGCCGCCGCCGCGCAGGTTGGCGACCGCGATCACCCCTCCCTGGTCGAACCACAGCCGCCACAGCGGGTTGAAGCCGGGCGCCACGCTGATCCCGTAGCCCCCGTATCCCGTGAGCAGCGCCGGCGCGGTCCCGTCGAGTGCCGTCCCCTTGCGGCGCAGGATGCTGACTGGCACCCTGGTGCCGTCCTTCGACGCGCACGCGTCGCGGGTGACCTCCACGTCGGCAAAGGAGACGGGGGCGGTCATCGCGAGCGGCGTCTTCGTCACCTTGCCGTCCCTGGCCGAGTAGGCGTACCAGGCCGCCGGCTCGGTGTAGCTCACGCCGCGAAAGAGCATGTCGTCGCCGGCCGCGCGCACGAGCTGCCGCACCGAGGAGATCGGCGGGATCGGCGCCGTCCCGAGCGCCTTGCCCTTCAGGTCGAAGACGCGGATCTGCGACGGGCCGCCGACCAGGTCCTCGACGTAGAGCCGCGCCTTCGTGGGCAGGAAGTCCTGGATCACCGCCTCTCCCTCGGGCACCACGACCTCCGCCTGCGCGAGATCGAGCTTGCCCGGCGCGAGGCGCACCACCTTGCCGCGCGGCGCGTCCTTCCGCGACAGGAGGTAGAGCCGGTCGTCGCTGCCGAACCTGGCGTGGATGATCTTGTCGGGCAGGTCGGCGAAGCGGGTCCACTTGCCCGAGGCGTCGAGGAGGTAGTGCCAGTACTCGCCTCCGTCGCCGTTCTGCACGCTGGCGAGCACGAGCTTGCCGCTCTCGCTGGTCGTGAGCTCGACCTCGGCGATGCGGGGGAACTCCTTGCCGAGCGAAACCTGGTCTTCCTTCTCCGGCGTGCCGAGCTTGTGGAAATAGACCTGCTGGAAGAAGCCCATGTCCTCCTTCGGGCGCTCGCCGGCGTGCGGGTGCCGCGTGAAGTAGAACCCCTTGCCGTCGCCGGTCCACGCGAGGCTGCCGCCCGCGGTGCCGCTGCTCGCGTGAGGGACCGTGTCGCCCGTCTCCTTGCCCGTCGCGACGTCGTAGACGCGCACGGTGCCTTCCTCGCTGCCGCCCTCGGACAGCGAGACGGCGACCTTCTTGCCGTCGCGCGAGGGGACGAACCAGTCGATGGTCGTGTGCCCTTTCGGGTCGATGACCTCCGGATCGACGAGGGTGCGCGCGGTGGCGGGCTCGCTCGCGGACCGGAGGACGACGAGGGAAGGCTGCTGCTTCGGCGGCTGCGCCTTGAGGGCGAAGAGCTGCCCGCCGGCGTCGTCGAGCGCGAAGTAGTTGGCGGAGGTCGCCGAGAGGATCTCCTCGACGCGCGCCCGGACGGCGCCGCGCATGGGCAGCGCGTCGAGCACGCCGCGCGTGAGCTGGTTCTGCGCCGCGACCCAGCGCTGGACTTCAGGGGAGCTCCCGTCCTCGAGCCACTGGTAGTCGTCGACGACCCGGGTGCCGTGGTACTCGTTCGCGACCGGCCGCTTCGCGGCCTCCGGATACGGCAGGCGCGCTCCCTTGCCGGTCCCGGGCACGGCAGGCGCGGCAGGCGGCAGGGCCGCGCCGGGCGAGGCCGCTGCCGGCTGCTCCGGGGGCCTCGAGGAGGGCGCGCTGCACGCCGCGAGCAGCGGCAGCGCCAGGGTGACGGCTTTGGTCGTGTGCGGGCGGCTCATGCCCGCGAAGCTAGCCGCCACCGCAGCGCGAGCGATAGAGCGATCCTGCAACGGTGCAAGCCCGTTCCTCGCAGAATCGAAAGCCGCCGGGCAACGTCCTGGACACATGGGCCGAAAAGCGAGGGATCTCGACCTGGTACGGAGACTGCTTAGTCACCGGCCAGCACCGCCGGCGGCCTCCGCTACCCCCCGAGGCGCCCGGCGGCGCTGCTATTTTGTGCCGCCCGATCTCGCCTCGGGCCGGCCGTTCACCCCTCCTCGTCGCCGCGGGCGGCGAGAGGGGGGCGGCCGCGGCGGCGCGTGGAGCGCGGCCCGCGCGTGCCCTGCGCGCGTGAGCTCGGGCGAGCGGCCGGACGCCAACGAGCCGGCGCCGGTACGAGAGGTCGCCGAGGCGCCGTGGTCGGCGCGCGGGGAGCGGCGCTCTTCGTGCTAGCGTGCGCCGCATGTCGACCTACGAGAAGGAAGAAGCGCTCCGGACCGGCGATGTCGAGGTCCGCGAGGTGGATGAGAGCGTCCTCAAGGATCTCGAGTCGAAGTACGCCGACGTGGCCTGCCCGATTCACGGCGGGCCGCCGGCCTTCGAGCTCGCGTCCGACGGCTCCGTCATCGAGCGCTTCTGCTGTCCGGCCCTGCTCTCGATCGTCCGCGAGCTCCAGGTCGCCGCGGGCGAGCGGCCGCCGCCGCCGGATGAGGTCGAAGAGGTCGAATAAGAAGGGTCCTGTCGAGAGCGAGGGGCCGAGTCCCGCGCTCGGCCTCCTGCTCACCTCCTGTTCACGCACAGCCAGGCTCCGCTCCCGCGGAGGGGTGCCCGCGACGGCGAGCACATCGGCCGGCAGCTCGCCGTCGAGCTCACGAAAGAGCGCTTGAGTCGCGGCGAGCCGAACACGAACAGCCACGCGACACGCGACACGCGACACGCGGTGGTGGCCTGATTTGAACATGAAGGCGGGAAGGCGGGAAGGCGGGCAGAAAAGATCAATGATCTTCCCGCCTTCCCGCCTTCATGTGAATCACTCTGGGCCAAATTAGGCCACCACCCGACACGCGACACGCGACAAGCAGCCGCGGTCACCTCTCCACACATTGACCCGATGACTCGCGGGATGCCTGGCCCGGGGCGTCGCGCGGAGACCGTCGTCGTTGACACAGCGAGCGCGCGCACGCCAGCATCGTGCGATTCAACATGCGCCGACCTTCCCTCGCTCTGGGCCTCATGGCGGTGTCGGCACTGGCGTACGGCGGCCCCGGCTGCGGTGATGACCGCCTCTGCGCTCCGGGCGCGCTCTCCGCGTGCTTCCTCCCCGACGGGGCGCTCGGCGCCCAGCAGTGCAACGAGGAGGGCACCGCGTTCGGCGCCTGCGGCAGCGCGCCGGGGGGCCTCGGCAGCGGGTGCGGCCACCTGAGCGAGGCGTGCTGTCCGTCGCTCCCCGCCGAGCTCCGGGCGAGCTGCGACGCGGCGGCGGCGCTGGCGGACGACGCCGCGTGCGACGACTACGCCGGCAGCGCCAGCGCGGCCGGGTTCTGCGGCGACGGCGCCGCGCCGGACGGCGTCCCCTACGGCCCGGGCTGCGCCGGCCTCCTCGACGATTGCTGCGCGTCGCTGCCCGCGAGCCTGGCATCCGCCTGTCATGCCACCGGGTTCCGGGGCAACGAAGGGCTCTGCCGCAGCTTCCTCGAGCGGGACGCCCAGGCGAACGGCTTCTGCGAGGGCGCCGATCACGCCGCCGAGAGCTGCGGCTACCTCGCGGAGCAGTGCTGCCCCTCGCTGCCAGGAGGGCCGCGCGAGCGCTGCGAGAGCCTCGCCGCCGAGGCGGACACGGACCTCTGCCTGGACTACCTGAGCGGCGCCGCGGACGCGGGCCGCTGCCCGACGCTCGGCGGCGGTGAGCCGCCCTCGTCGGCCGCCTGCGACGCGCTGCTCGAGACATGCTGCGGCGCGCTCGAGCCCGCGCTCGCCTACGAGTGCGATCTGAGCGCGCTCTCCGGCAGCCGCGCGCGCTGCGAGGCGTTCGAGGGCGCCGCCCGGGCCGCCGGCCTGTGCCTCGGCGACGGCGGCGGCGGCGGGGGCGGCGGCTGCGGCGATACGTCGGCCGACGTGGACAACTGCGGCTTCTGCGGGAACGTGTGCGGCGACCAGCACGCCGTCCCTTCCTGCGCGGCCGGGACCTGCTCGCTCGCCTGCGACCTCGGCCACGGCGACTGCGACGGCGACGCCGCGAACGGCTGCGAGATCGATCTCGCGAGCGACGCCCGCAACTGCGGCGGCTGCGGCGAGGTCTGCAGCGGCACGAACGCCTCGGCCGCCTGCGAGGAAGGCGCGTGCGTGCTCGCGTGCGACGCGGGCTTCGCCGACTGCGACGGGGCGCCCTCGACGGGCTGCGAGGTCGAGCTCGCCTCCGACCCGTTCCACTGCGGCGCCTGCGGCAACGGCTGCTCCGGCGGCGCCTGCGAGGAAGGGACGTGCGGCCCCGGCGCGCTCCAGCTCGCCGCGGGCCTCGCGGTCCCCTCCGCGCTCGCGGTCGACGCCGCGGCCGTCTACGTCGTCGGCTTCCGGCCCGCCGGCGGCGTCGCCGTCCGCGTCGACAAGGCGTCCGGCACGGTGACCTGCCTCGCCACCGGCGCAGCGCCGGACGCCTCGGCCTGCGGGAGCGGGCGCTTCGAGGGGATCGCCCTGACGGACGCCGGCGCGCTCGTCACCGGCTCCGCCGGCGTGCTCCGGTTCCCGCCGTCCGGCGGCGCCTCCACCACGGTGACCGCGAGCGTCCCCGACCCGTGGGCCGTCGTCAGCGACGGCGCCGCGGTCTGGTTCACGTCGCTCTCCCAGGGCGGCCTGTACCGCACCGACGCGCTCTTCGCCGGGCAGCTCGCCGCCGAGATCAGCGGGGCCACCGGCGAGGCGGGCGGCGCGCTCGCCGCCGACGCCGATCACCTCTACTGGACCTGGGCGGACGGCAGGGTCATGAAGCTCCGCAAGGACGGCTCCGAGCCGCGCCAGATCGCGTCCGCGCAGGACTTCGAGCGCACCAACCTGACGCCGCAGTACCTCGCGGCCGACGCCACGCACCTCTTCTGGAGCACGCCGAGCGGCTACCTGCTCCGGCTCGGCAAGGACGGCTCCGGGCTCGTGGCGCTCGCCGACGGACAGCCCGGTCCGGCGGGGATCGCCGTGGATCCGGAGGCCGGCGGGGCCCTCTACTGGGTCAACCGGGTCGGCTCGGTGCGCAAGGTGCCCAAGGCGGGCGGCGGCGTCACCACGCTCGCCGTGGGGCAGGTCGGCGCGATCGCGATCGCCGCGGACGAGGCGTTCGTCTACTGGGCGACGCAGGCGGGCGACCTGCGGAGGATCGCCAAGTGAGCCGCTCTCGTCGGCCCGGGCGCCGCGCGCTCTCGCGCCTGTGCGGCGCTGCCGCCGTCCTGCTCGGCGGCGGGGGGGTGCTCGGCGTGGGCTGCAGCCAGGAGCCGCCGGTGGGCGCCGTGGCGCCGCCGTCGCTCGGGGCGCAGGCCGACGACGACGACGCGTGCGCGTGCGCCGCGGGGTTCTACTACAACAACCAGCCGATCCCGCTCGAGGAGACCCGCTGCGATGCCTTCGTGTGCGGGCGCGACCTCATTTCCTATCAGTGCCGCGATGGCGACGACGCCCCGGACAACTGGGTGAGCTATCCGGAGAACCGGTGCGGCGACCTCGCGTGTCCGGCCGAGGGAACGTTCTGCGGCGAGGACGTGGTGAACGGCGAGCCGGCCGCGCTCTACCAGTGCCCGGGCACGGGGCAGATCCCGCTCGATTGGCGCATCTGCCCGGGCGGCTGCGAGGCCGGCGCCTGCACGGGCGAGGCGAGCGGCGAGTGCCCGTGTGCGGTCCCGCCCATCCCGGGCGGCGATCACATCCCGCTTCAGTGCGGGATGACCCTCTGCTTCCCGACGGGCGCCGGCAACGCCGGCGTGAGGCAGGTGTGCACGGCCGAGGGCTGGCGCAGCCTCGGGCTCGCGTGCAACCAGCCGCAGGGCGACTGCCCGGCGTGCCGCGGCGTGCAGGACCGCTCCGGCCGAGCGGTCACGACCACGGCCTGCGGCGAGGAGGTGTGCGGCCTCGGCGTCGGGAACCGCAGCCGCTGGGTGTGCGGGGAGGAAGGGTGGCTCGACCTCAACCTCCCTTGCGATCCCGGCGCCTCGACGGGAGAGGGGGCGCTCGGCCGGTGCCCGGTGGAGTTCCGCGACAACGACGGCCAGTGGAAGGGTGTCGAGCCGGGCCAGACCTTCTGCGGAGATCAGGTGTTCGGCGGCCGCGCCAACAAGGACCTCGCGATCAACTCGGGCGAGCTCGACATCCGCATCCGGGGCCGGGCGGATCACCTCTACGCCTGCCCGGGCCCCGGCGCGAGGCCCGTGCCTTACCGCAGCTGCGACGCAGGGAACGGGCTCGGCGCGTGCACGCGCGTCCGGGAGCTCCCGCCCGTGCACAGACACGAGGTGACCGGCGCCCGGCCCGGCGCGAACGAAGCGAAGATCCGCGACTGGGACCGCTGCGAGGAGTCGTGCCCGCCGCTCAGCGACATCATCCATTACTTCCCGATCCCCGGGGGGAACAACGGGGACGACGACTGCCGGCACCTCTTCTGCGGCCAGCACGAGGTCACCGGTCGCGTCGGGACCCTGTACTACTGTGCCTACGAGCTCGATCCCTCGAACCGAGCGTGCCCGCCCGTGCACCCCGAAACGGCGGTCCCGGGGCGCCCCGTCCCTTACGAGGAGTGCTCGAGCGGCTGCAGGTTCGTCGGTCTCGCGAACAACAGTGACGTGTGCGACGCCAGCGTGGAGCAGCAGCCGTTCGGCATGCCGGATCCCACGCCCGCCCCGAGCATCACGCTGGAGTGCGACCCGATCCTCGACTACCAGGGGCGCCAGGTGCCCGCGCGGTCGCTCCGCCTGGGCTCGCAGATCTGCGGCCCCGGCGGGCAGGTGCTCGCGTGCGACGAGCGCCAGCTGAGCCGCCCTGACGGCTGGCGCGCCACGGGGATCTCGTGCGGCACCTCCTGCGGCGTGTGCGGCCCCGACCCGTACGGCGCGCAGACCCCTGTCTGCGCGTACTTCGCCAGCGCGGAGGGCCTCACGTGCGATGACGCGAGCTTCGGGGAGCGCTGGGACCCGTGCTTGAACAACGGGAACGTCACGTTCAACGAGCCGGCGTACTGCGGGTACAACGTCGCGGGCGACGCCGAGGGCGACCCCAACATGCTGTATATCTGCAAGGCGTACTGCACGCGCAGCGAGGGCGGGAAGACCGTCGAGCTGCCGTGCGCAGAAGTCAAGAGCGCTGGCCCGGGCGAGCCTCCCTGGACGCGCGAATACCGCCTCGATCGCTCGGTCTATTGCCCCTTGGGCTGCCAGGAGAACGAGCATGAGAACGACGAGTGCAAGCGGCCCGGGGGCGGCAAGCGGATGGCCCCCCTCCGTGACAGCCGCGTGATCCGGGAGTTCGGCGTCGTGGCCTCGGACTACGGCGGCCGCCACCTCGGCGAGGATCTCGTCAGCAACTGGAGCGTCACGGCGGGCGCAGAGGTGCACCCCGTGGCCGACGGCAAGCTCCTCTGGAAGGGCATCAACGACTCGCAGTACCTCGGCGTGGCGCTGGTCGAGCACCCGCCCAAGGGCGGGACGGGACAGCGCTACTGCTCCTTCTATGGCCACCTCGACGCCGACGGTCTGGGGCGGGACCTGGTGGCGGGCCAGGCGGTGACGACCGACGACGTGCTCGGGAAGGTGGTGCGCTGGAACGACATCCCGCGTCAGCACAACCTCCACTTCGCCGCGAAGTGGGTGGAGTGCCCCACGTCGTCGGACGACTTCTATTGCGACCCCGGCTACCCGCGGGACAACTCGCACCTGCACTATGCGGTGCTCTCCGACGAGGAGTGCGATCGCTTCGACGGTAGCCGGGGCACCACGTATGTGCTGAGCACGCCGTATGGTTACGACCAGTGCGAGACGCCCGTCGAGGCCCCCGTCGCCCTCACCGCGATGACCGCCGCGGATGCGTGCACGGTACCGATGGGGGGAGCCACGACGGAGGGGTACATCTCACCGACGTGGTTCATCGAAGCGCCGCCGCAGTGAGCGGCGCTCTCCACCGTGGGCGGCCGGCGCTCCCTCAGCGCGCGCCGAGGTAGTCCATCTTGCCGACGTCGAGCCCGTTGTGGCGCAAGATCGCGTAGGTGGTCGTCACGTGAAAATAGAAGTTGGGCAGCACGAAGTACTGGAGGTAAGGCAGCCCCTTGAACTTCAGCGGCTGATCGCGCGTCGGGATCGTGACCTCGCGCTCCTCGGAGCCGTCGATCTGCTCGGCCTTCAGACCGTTCAGGAACTCGATCGTCTTGGCGATGCGGGCCTGCAGATCGTCGAAGCTCGACTCGTTGTCCTCGTACTTCGGCACGTCGACGGCCGCCAGCCGCGCCCCACAGCCCTTGGCCGTGTCGCTGGCGATCTGCACCTGGCGCGTGAGCGAGAGCATGTCCGGGGCGAGGCGCGCGTCGAGCAGGACGCGCGGCTCGATCTTCTTCGCCTCGGCGTAAGCGGCGGCCTTCTTGAGGATCGCCGAGAGGTTGCCGAGCATCTTCACGAACAGGGGCACGGAGGCCTGATACATCGAGATCGCCATCTTCATCTCCTTGCTATCGCACGCTGCGGACAGCGCGGCCCCCCGGGTACATCACGGCAGCGCGGCGCGGGAGCACCGCCTGCGGGGAAGCGCGCGGGGGCGAACATAGTGGCCGCCGCGCGCCTCGCGCAAGTGCGCTGTCACACCGGCGGCGCACGTCGCCGCCGTCGCCTCGGCCGCGCCTCGCCCGCCCCTGCGCCGGCTGATCGCCGGGAGCCGCGACTCCGACGCCGAGGAGATGCGATGTGGGCGCACGGCCTCATGGCCGGCATGTGAATTAATGTAAAACACCTCGACAGGGCGCGCGCCCGGCCTACCTGCACGGCACAGGATCGGCCGCGCTCGAGCCGCGCGCCGGTTTCACCTGTCTTGAAAGGATCCTTGTCGATGAAAATCGCGCCGCGCCGCTCGGCCTCTCATCTGGTCGCTCTCACCGCGATTGCACTCTCGTCCTGCGGAGTCGAGCCGCTCGAGGAGCAGCCTCTCCTCGGCGGCGCCGAGGCGGCGCTGAACGGCGCTGTCGCCATCGCGGGGCACGTCGGCAATGGGTCGTCCAACGCAGGGATGAGCGGCGTCACCGTGCAGCTCAGCGGCGCCGTGAGCGCGCAGGCCGTCACCGACAGCCACGGCAACTTCCTCTTCACCAACCTGCCCGCGGGCGCCTACACGCTCACGCCGGTGAAGCCGGGCGCCACGATCACGCCGGCCGCGGTCGACCTCGGCACCGTCACGGCCGATCAACTCCAGAGCTTCACCTGCGCCGGCGCCTGCGGCGCGGGGCCGTCGGTCGACCCGTACAAGGAGATCGCGATCGTCGACCCCTCGGTCACGCAGGACGCGCGCGCCTCGAACGCGACGGGCGGCCCCTGGAGCTTCCGGTACCTGATCGAGCAGATGACCCCGAGCGGCGTCGATCCCGCGGACTTCGCCGCGGAGTGGCTGGAGGGCTTTCAGCCGCTGACGATCAACGGGTATCCGACGACGACCCGGGGGATGTCGTCGCTGACGAACCTCTGGCCGACGCGGCCGGACGGCAAGCTCGATCTCGCGCAGGCGCCGTTCCAGCTCCTCGGCATCTTCAACCGGACCGACCTGCACGCGAGCGGCAGCGGCGAGGCGCGCTTCGTCTTCGGCATCATCCCGCCGAACCACTTCATCGCCGGGATGACGGTGATCTTCGAGTACCGCCTGCCGAACAACTCGGCCGTGCCGGACCGGCACAGCTGGATCACCCGCTTTCACGCGCTGGGGCAGGTCGCGTTCGGCGCCCAGTACAACGAGGAGCTCCAGGAGATCACGGACCTCTTCACGCAGCGCGGCTCCGAGCGCAGCACCATGGGCAACCCCAACGCCAGCGCGCTCGGCCAGCTGCGCACGAGCGAGAGCCTGATGGGCGCCCCCTGGTCGTGGCGGGAGTTCCACCTCGTGCCGGAGCCGACCGGCTACCAGGCCTTCCTGAGGCTCGTGGAGGCCGCGCAGACCCCGGATCAGCAGCTCAACGGGGACGCGGGCCTCGAGGCGTTCCTGCTCGCGAACCGGACCGGGATCATCGCCGGCGTGACGCCGCTCGACGCCTCGTTCCTCGGCGGCGAGGCGGAGGGCAGCATCGTCCCTTCCGCCACGAAGTGGGCCTTTCCGGGAACGGACGAGCCGCTGCGCCACGCGTTCGCCGGCCAGACCTGCAACGGGTGCCACAACGCCGAGACCGACCAGCTCGCCACCTTCTACCACGTGGCGCCGTTCGCGACCCCCGGCCCCGACGGCACCGGGGTCCTCTCGAATTTCGTCAAGCAGGTCGAGATCCCGCGGCGGGTGAGCTTCATGCAGAACCGGCTCACCTGCAGCACCCTCGCGGGGAATTGCTCGCCAGGGTCCGAGTCGGTCGTGCCCTGAGCGCCCTCCGGGCCCCGGGCCGCCCGCGGAGCCCGCGAGGCGGATCTCGACGGCCGCGCCGGCGACGCGGTATAGGGTGATCATGCGAAATATCCTTGCTCTCTGCTTGTTCACGGCTGCGCTCGCGGCCGCATGCGGCTCCACGACGACCGACCCGGATCCGTCGGGGAGCGGCGGGTCGACCGCCACCACGACGGTCACCAGCTCGGCCACCGGGACCTCGTGCGTTCCGGGCTCGACCATGTCGTGCACCTGTCACGCGATCAGCGGCCCGGGCATCGCGACCTGCCTCGAGGACGGCAGCGGCTACGGGCCGTGCATGGATCAGGACGGCAGCGAGTGCAGCTGTCCCGTGGGGCGCGGAGACGGTTGTTGTCAGGGCGACGGCCTCTGCTGCTCGTGCGTGCTCGGCTGCGATCCGGGCGCGGACCACGTGCAGAACCCCGAGACGGACGCGCTCATCGCCTGCGTCTGCGCGGCGGGCGTTTGCGCCGACGAGTGCGCGACGGAGTGCGCCGGCGGGGGGATCACCGCCGACTGCGAGCCCTGCGTGCAGCAGGCGGGGATGGACGCCTGCAAGACGCAGTACGAGGCCTGCGGCGGGACGTGAGCCCGAGGATCAGCGCGCCTTGATCGCGGTCAGCTGCACGCCCCGAGTTCCGTCCACTCGGCGGGGCACCACGAGGCGTCAAGGCTCGTTCGGGCGAGCGGGCCGGCGCCGAGGCGGGCTCGCGGCGGCGGGCTCGAGGAGCCCCTTCTTCCTCGCCTCGTGCCGAATGAGCCCGCGCACGTAGCTGGCGGCCGTCACCTCCACGCCCGTGTCGGACATCTCCTCGGCTTGCAACGCCACGAGCGCCTGCAAGAGCTCGCGGTCGTGCCGGGTGAGTCGTAGCGTCAGCGTCGCATTGACGACCTGCCGGCCCTTATCCTGCGTGGGTCTTGTCATTGCCATGTGCGCCGTCGGATTGGCCTTCGAAACCTTTGCGCAATTTCACCCTTGTCTTTGCAACGAGCGTGCCGCCGTTCGCAACGCCCCTGCCGCCGCTCGCGACGTGCGAGCCGCCGCTCGCAACGCCCCTGCCGCCGCTCGCAACGCCCCTGCCGCCGCTCGCAACGCCCCTGCCGCCGCTCGCGACGCGCGTGCCGCCGCTGGCCTTCGCTTGTAACACAGCCGGCGTCGCCCCGGAGCCCCACCGACCCCGCAAGACCACCACATGTGACGCGTGACGTAGCAATTTGTCACAGCCCTGGCGGCCACCCGCTGCCCGAGATCCGAGGATATCGGCCCCGCGAACGCGCTGACCAGCGGACACAGCCTGGGCACGCTTGCTGCCGTTGAGGTCGGGTATGTCGACCGAACGCGAGCTGCGCGACGCAGCCGACGCAAGAACCCGCGCGGCCCGGCCAGCCGTCGCGCCTTATGTGGTGGGGATCGGCGCCTCGGCGGGGGGGCTCGAGGCGCTCGAGCACTTCTTCGACAGCATCCCGAAGGAGAGCGGGATGGCCTTCGTCGTCGTCCAGCACCTGTCGCCGGACTTCAGGAGCCTGATGGACGAGATCCTCGGGCGCCGCACCGAGCTGCCCATTCACCTCGTCGAGAACGGCATGCTGGTCGAGCCCGACCACGTCTACCTGATCCCGCCGAAGAAGGAGATGATCATCTCCGGCGGCCGCCTGCTCCTCAGCGAGAGAGATCGCGACCAGGAGCTCACGCTGCCCATCGACGTGTTCTTCCGGTCCCTCGCGCAGGACTGCGGCCCGCGGGCGATCGCCGTGGTCCTCTCCGGGGGCGGGAGCGACGGCTCGCGCGGCATCCGCGCGGTCCACGAGGCGGGCGGCCTGGTCGTCGTGCAGGACGTCGACAGCGCGCAGTTCGATGGAATGCCGAAGACCGCGCGTGACGCCGGCGTCGCCGACTGCGTCCTCCCTCCCCAGGACATGCCGCGCGTCCTCCTCGAGCACGTGAGGGCCGAGGGTCGCCGGCCGGAGCGGGAGGCGGACGGCGTCGATCAGGCGATGACCGCGGTCTACAGGATGCTCGAGGAGCAGTTCGGCATCGACTTCACGCATTACAAACCGAGCACCGTCACCCGGCGCATCGAGCGGCGGATCCAGCTCGCGCACACCGACGATATCGATCAGTACGTCAAGCGCTTGAAGAGCGAGTCGAGAGAGCTCGACGTGCTCTACCGTGACCTCCTCATCGGCGTGACGCGCTTCTTCCGGAACGAGGAGGCGTTCGGCGTCCTCGAGCAGGAGGTGCTCCCCGAGCTCCTGCGAGAGGGGCCGCGCGACGCGCCGTTCCGCGTGTGGGTCGCCGGCTGCGCGACGGGCGAAGAGGTCTATTCGCTCGCCATCCTCCTCCACGAGCTCACGTCCCGGACCGGCCACCGACCGTTCAAGATCTTCGCGACCGACGTGCACCACGGGTCGCTCGAGCTCGCGACGCGCGGGCTCTACGAGGAAGAGGCGGTGGTGAACGTCTCGCCAGAGCGCCTCGAGCGGCACTTCATCCGGCGCGGGCGCAGCTACCAGGTCGTCCCCGACCTCCGGCAGGCGGTGGTCTTCGCGCACCACAACGTGATCAAGGACGCGCCGTTCACGCGCGTCGACTTCATCAGCTGCCGCAACATGCTCATCTACCTCCAGCCGGCGGCGCAGCAGAAGGTCCTGAGCCTCTTTCACTTCGCGCTCAACCGCGGGGGCGTGGTCCTCCTCGGGCCCAGCGAGACCCCGGGGCACCTCGCGCACGACTTCGAGGTCGTCAACAAGCAATGGCGGATCTACCGGAAGTACAGCCAGCGGCGGATGCAGGTCGATCCCCGCTTCCAGCCGGCGTCGCCCAAGGGCCAGAGCGCCCCCCGCTCCGGGATCACCGCGCCTGTCGCGCGCCACCCGGTGTCGCACCTGCTCGGCACCTACGACGCGCTGCTCGACGAGTTCATGCCTCCGAGCCTCCTCGTCAACGACGTCGGCGAGCTCGTCCACGCCTTCGGCGGGGCGAGCCGCTTCCTGAAGGTCAAGGATGGCAGGGTGGGGCTCAACGCGTTCGAGATGCTGGACTCCGATCTCAAGATGATGCTGACGGCGGGCCTGCAGCGCGCCCTCAAGGAGCCCTCGGCGATCGTGTTCAAGGGGGTGCGAGCGGAGGGCGGCGTGTACAAGGTCACGATCCGCCGGGTCGAGAGCCGGCGAGGCACGTTGCCCCACGTCCTGATCACCTTCGACGCGATCGAGGGGGCGCCGCAGCGGGCGGCGATGCCGGAGAAGGAGATCAACCTCGACGACGTCTCGCGCGAGCAGCTCAGCGCGCTCGAGGCGGAGCTCAGTTACACGAAGCAGAGCCTGCAGGCGACGACCGAGCAGCTCGAGGCGAGCAACGAGGAGCTGCAGGCGGCGAACGAGGAGCTCCTCGCCTCCAACGAGGAGCTGCAGAGCACGAACGAGGAGCTCCAGAGCGTCAACGAGGAGCTCTACTCGGTGAACGCGGAGTACCAGCGGAAGATCGCCGATCTCACCGAGCTCGGAAACGACATGGAGAACCTCCTCTCGAGCACGGATATCGGCACGATCTTCCTCGACAAGGAGCTCAAGATCAGGAAATTCACGCCGCAGATCGCGGAGAGCTTCAACCTGCTCTTGCAGGACGTCGGCAGGCCGATCGAGACGTTCACGTACGCGGTCGACCACCCGGAGCTCACCGAGGACCTCAGGCGCGTGCTCGCGACCGGGGAGCGCGTGGAGCGCGAGCTGCGCGATCGGCACAATCGCTCGTTCTTTCTCCGCATCCTCCCCTACCGCGCCAAGGGCACCGTCGCGGGGGTCGTGCTCACGCTGATCGACGTGAGCGGCCTCAAGGCGGCGGAGGACGCGCTCTTCCACGAGCGCTATCTCCTGAACAGCCTGCTCCGCAGCGTGCCTGACGCGATCTACTTCAAGGACGCCCGCGGCCGGTTCATCCGGACGAACCACGCCATGGCGGAGCGCCTCGGCCTCTCCGATCCGCGCGAGGCCGCGGGCAAGACCGGCTTCGAGCTCCCGGGGCACGAGGCGGCGCTCGCCGTTCACCAGCAGGACGAGGTGGTGCTGCGGACCGGCGAGGCGCAGCACTACAAGCTGGAGAAGCGCCTGCGGCAGGATGGAGCCGTGGAGTGGGACCTCGTCACGCGGCTCCCGCTCATGGACGCCGCGGGCCACATCGTGGGCATCATCGGGATCTTCCGGAGCGTCACCGAGCAGAAGCGGTCGGAGGAGCAGATCAAGGACGCCGTGCGGAGGCGCGACGAGTTCCTCGCCATGCTGTCGCACGAGCTCCGCAACCCGCTCGGCGCGATCGTCCATGCCACGGCGCTGCTCAGGGAAGACAGCGCCGCGTCGAACGGCGCCCCCGGGCTCGACGACAAGGTCCTCCAGATCCTCGAGCGTCAGTCCGCGCAGATGGCGCGCTTGCTCGACGATCTGCTGGAGGCGAGCCGCGTCACGCAGAACAAGATCGAGCTTCGAAAGCGCGTGCTCGACCTCGGCTCCGTGGTGAAGGACGCCACCGACGCGGTGAAGAACCTCATGGACAGCCGCGGCGTCCACTTCTCGACCGTGATCGATCCCGAGCCGATCTGGGTCGAGGGCGACCCGGCGCGGCTCCAGCAGGTCCAGGTGAACCTGCTCAACAACGCCGCGAAGTACACCCCGCGGGGCGGTCATGTCACCCTCGAGGCCCGGCGCGTGGACGGACACGCGGTGGTCCGTGTGAAGGACGACGGCCTCGGGATCCCGAAGGGGATGCTCGACACGGTGTTCGAGCTCTTCGTGCAATCGAGCCGCACGCTCGACCGCTCGGCGGGGGGGCTCGGCGTGGGGCTCACGCTCGTCCGGGGCCTCGTCGAGAAGCACGGCGGCACCGTGAGCGCGCGGAGCGACGGGGAGGGCAAAGGCAGCGAGTTCGAGGTGCGGTTGCCGGTCACCGAGCGGCCGCGCGAGAAGGAGGCGGCCCGCGGGTCGCTCCTCAGGAAGTTTCCCAAGGGATCGCGGGTCGTCGTCGTGGAGGACAACGCCGACGGCCGCGAGGCGCTCTGTGCGCTCCTGAAGCGCGCCGGGTTCGAGTGCCACTCGACGGACCACGGGATCGCGGGGATCGAGCTCATGGACGCGGTGCTCCCGCACATCGCCATCGTGGACATCGGGCTGCCGGGGATCGACGGCCTGGAGTTCGCGCGCCGCGTCCGCGAGAAGGGCCAGCACAAGGACGTCTATCTGATCGCGCTCACCGGCTACGGGCAGCAGCACGACCGCGAGAAGGCGTGCGAAGCCGGGTTCGACGAGCACCTCGTGAAGCCCGTCGACCTCGCCACGCTCAAGCGGCTGCTCGCCGACGGCGAGCCGACGGTCGGCGAGCGCTGCGCCTGACGCGCTCGCCTCCCCCGCTACACCGCTCCCGCCGCCTCCACGCCTCTCCCCGCCAGCACCCCCTCCACCCTCCGCACCAGCTCCTCCGGGTCGATCGGCTTCGGCAGCACCCGCCCCCCGTGCGCCGCCAGGAACCTCCGGCTCACCTCGCTGGTCCCGCCGCCCGTCATGAACAGCACCCGATCCGCCAGCGCCGGCAGCTCCGCCACCATCCACTCGTGGAGCTCTATCCCCGTGCCCTCCTGCATCACCACGTCGCAGAGCACCACGTCGAAGTCCGCGTCCAGCTGCAGCGTCCGCTGCGCCTGCGCCCCCGACCGCACGCACACGACCTCGTGCGACGTCCCCAGGATCCCCCGCAGCGCGCGCAAGATCAGCGGCTCGTCGTCCACGATCAAGATCCGCCCGCGCCGCGCCGCCCCCTCGCCGCGCTCCGGCGCCGGCAGCGCCGCCGGCTCCGCGCTCGCCCAGACCGGCAGCCGGATGCGCACGCACGTGCCCACGCCGACCTTGCTGCTGATCCCGATGCTCCCGCCGCACGACTCGACGATGCTGCGGCAGATCGCGAGGCCGAGCCCGGTCCCCTCCCCCGCGCGCTTCGTGGTGAAGAACGGCTCGAACAGCCGGTGCAGGTGCTCCTCCGCCACCCCGCAGCCCGAGTCCACGACCTCCGCGATGACCTCCTGATCCTGCTCGCGCGTGCGCACCTCGACGAGGTTGTCGGCCACGCGCCCCTCCCGGATCGACTGCGCCGCGTTGATGAGCAGGTTCACGAACACCTGCGTCAGGCGCCCCTCGGGCCCGCCCACGCGCGAGACCGGGGCGAGCTCGCGCACGACCAGCGCCCGGTGCTTCATCTGCGCGTGAACGATGTTGAGCGCGCTCTCGATCACCGCGTTGACGTCCGTCGGCCCGATCGCCTCGTTCGCCTCGGCGCGCGCGAACACCCCGAGATCCCGGACGATGTGCATCACCCGCGCCGCGCCGTGGCGGGCCTCCAGGAGCGGCTGAGCGAGCTGCTCCGTCGCCACCCCCGCGCCGGAGAGGCGCCGCACCTCGCGGGCGAGCAGCTCCAGATTCGCCACCACGTACGCGAGCGGATTGTTGATCTCGTGGGCCACGCCCGCCGCCAGCTGGCCGACCGCGGCGAGCCGCTCGCTGCGCTCGAGCCGGAGCCGCAGCTCCTCCGCCCGGCGGCGCCCGGTCACGTCGCGCAGGAGCGCCATCCGCGCCGGCCGCCCCTGCCAGTCCACGTCGACCCAGCGCACGTCGAGGACGACCGCGTGCCCGCCCGCCTCGTGGCTCGTCTCCCCCGCGCGCAGCGCCACCGGACAGGCCCGCCCCGCCACGGGCCGCCCGTCGCCCAGCAGCGCCTCCGCGGCCGGGTTCGCGAAGAGCACGGTCCCGGTGGCGTCCAGCACGACCACCCCGTCGGCGCTGCGGGCGATGAGCTGGTGCAGGTTGGCCTCGTTCTCCCTGGCCGCCGCCATCGCCCGCGCGAGCTGCGTCACGAGCTGCTGGCGGCTGACCGCGTAGCGGATCGCCCGCCACAGCGCGTCGGCGTCGAGGCTGCGCTTCACGAGGTAGTCCTGCACCGAGGCGCCGAGCGCGCGCTCGGCGAGGCGGACGTCGTCATGGCCCGTCAGCACCACGATCGGGACATGGGGGTCCACCTCCCGCACGCGCTCGACCACCTCGAGGCCCTCCCCGTCGGGCAAGCAGAGGTCGAGCAGGACGACGTCCCACCCCTCCTGCACGCGGGCGAGCCCCGCCGCGAGCGTCTCCGCGTGCGCGAGCTCGGCGCGCTGCCACGGCACGGCGTCGAGGTGGCTCTGCACGATCGAGGCCGCGATGGCGCTGTCCTCGATCAGCAGGAGGCGAAAGCACGGCGCGGGCGGAGCCCGGCTGGGTTCGACGGACATGGTTGACCCCCCTGAGGTACAAGGAACCCAAAGGCTTTCCCGGAAGTCAAGCGCCTCGCACGCTCGTTCTCACGGCCGCGCGCCGCCGCGATCGTGGCGCTCAGCGTTATCGTGGCCCGGCATGGAGTTCCTCCCCTTCCCCAAGATGCCGTGCCTCGGCGCGAGCGACGCCCCGACGTGGGTCGCGCTCGAGAAGATCCACGGCGCGCAGCTCGTGATCGGCGTCGACGCGGGCGGCGTGCGCTTCGGCAAGCGCAAGGAGTGGCTCCGAGACGAGGACCCCTTCTTCGGCTGGCAGCTGCTCCGCGCGTCGCTCCGGGACGCCGCCCGCGCGGCGCTCGCGGCGGTCGGCGCGGAGCGGCTCGTGCTCTACGGCGAGCTCTTCGGCGGCGGCTATCCCCACCCGGACGTGCCCGCGGGCGGGATGACCCCCGTGCAGACCGGCGTCTGGTACGCGCCCGACCTGCGGTGGGCGCCCTTCGAGCTCCGCGCGATCGGCGGCGGCGAGGACGCCTTCCTTTCCTGGAGCGAGGCGGCCGCCGTCGCCGCCGCCGCGGGGCTCATGACGCCCCCGCTCCTCGCCCGCGGGCGCAAGGCGGAGATCGCCGCGCTGTCCGAGCGCTTCCCGTCGCGCGTCGCGTCCGCCCTGGGGCTGCCGCCGCTCGGCCCGGAGAACCTCGCGGAGGGGCTCGTCGCCAAGCCGGATGTCCGCATGCCCGCCGCCGCCTACATGGCCTTGAAGCGGAAGATCGCCGAGATGCGCGAGGACCGCTTCGACGAGAGCGCGCCCTGGGACCCGGAGCGCCCGGTCGACCTCCCCGCGCTGATCGGCTGGGGCGAGCGGCTCGCGAACGGCCCGCGCGTGGCCTCCGCCGCCTCGAAGGTCGGGCGCCACGACCGGGCGGCCTTGATCGAAGAGGCGGCCCTCGACGTGCTCGTGGACCTCGAAGCGGCCTTCCCTGGCGCGATGCGCGCCCTCTCGCCCGAGGAAGGCGAGGCGCTCGAGCGCGCCATCAGGGAGGCCGTCGCGCGCCAGCCGCTCGAGTGACGCGCCGCCAGGGACGACCTCGCGCTCGCGGTGCCGGAGACCTACCGGCCAAACACCCTGGCGACCGCCGGGATGCTCTCGCAAGGGAGCCTCTGGCTCGGGTTCGCGCTCCTCGACAGCGAATCGATCCCGAGAATGACGTTCGTCTCGCTCTCGGCGGGAAGCTACGCGGCCGGCTTGCTCTCCGGCCTCAACCTGGCGCTCTCCGAGTACACCCCGGTCTCGCGGCTTCGCGCCGACCACGCGCTGGTGGCGACGCCCGGGTGGCGCGCTCGCCTGTCAGGCGCGCAGCTCGCGGGCATCGAGCGGGATCTCCTGGGCACCGAGCCTGCGATCCCGAGGTGGGCCATCTTCCTCCCGGTCGCGCTCGGCGGGGTCGCCGCCGCCGCGCCCGCGCTGGATCCCGAGCTGCCGGCGGAGAAGCGGATGACGAGCGCTCTATTCGGTCTGCTCAACTCCACGTGGTCGCTCGCCGCCATGTTCGAGCCGGAGCACCCGGTGCAGGCCTACCAGCGCGACCTGCGCCGGGCGGGCCTGCGCCTCGAGCCCTCGGGCCCCGACGGCACCGCGGGCCTCACGGTCTCGGGCAAGTTCTGACGGGTGGTCGCCGCGCGGCGGCGTGCGGCGCGCCTGCTCAGGAGAAGACGGCGAGCAGCTTCGTCACGTCATAGAACTCCCTCACGTGGCGGAGCTTCTGCTGCTCGTCGAACATGAAGATCCCGATGCCCTCGAGGGTGATGCGCTCCCCTTGCCTGGTCAGGATGTCGCCCGACCAGCGCACCGCGCTCTCGCTGCCGCACGTGATGATCTCGCGGAGGGTGATCTCGAAGCGCTCGATCTTCGACTTGCCTGCATCCACGAACCGGCGGATCGCCTCGCGCCCGTGGAGCGGCGGCGTCCCCACCGGATCCTCGAGGATGCCGTCCGGGGAGAAGAGCTCCACGAAGGCGCCGGCATCCGGCTCGTTCGCCACCACGTTGAAATAGGCCTCGATGCTCTGCCTCGCGTCCGCTTCCTTCACGGCACTACCCTCCTCTTGCACGGCTCATTCGTTCCCGCGGGTCTCCTCGGCGGGCCGGCCAACCCCGAGCGGACGGATCGGATGATAGAGGAGCTTCTCTCCACGGGTCATCGCTGGCTCCGTCACTTCCGGGCGGCGAGCGCGCGCGCCGTGGCACCGTACCACGGCGCGCGCCGCCCCGGGTCGCCTCGCCCTCTCAGCGCTGCGACCTCCTCCCGGTCACGTTGTGTCCAGCGACCCCCGCCGCACGGCCGACCGCCGGCGATCTCGCGACGTCGGCGCGCTCAGGTCCCGTCGAGGTGCTTGACCACCGACGGGTAAACGTCGGTCGACGCGTTCTTGCCGAAGATGCAGTCGATGTGGCCGTACCCGGGGATGACGTCGCGCGAGTAAAGGGCCGCGCCGTTCCGCGCCGCGAGCGCCTCGAGCGTCTTCTCGGTGCTCGCCGGCAGGAAGCACTGGTTCTCCGCGCCGTGGATGAAGTGGATCGGGATCGCCATCCGGTCGAGGTGCGGCAGGTAGACGTCCTTCCCTTCCGCGTCGACCACGTGGCCCTTGCGGGTCATCAGCGCGAGCCCCTCGAACGCGCGCATCGTGGCCTCGCCGAAGAGCTCGTAGAGCCGATCGTGCGTGGCGTAGTTCAGCTGCGCGTGCTCGTAGAGCGGGGCGTACATGAACGAGATCCGGTGGCACACGGCGCTGTCGCAGTGCTCATCGGGCCCGACGGGGTAGAGCGCGAGCGCGCGATCGTAGAGGTGCGAGAAGAACCCCTCGTGCGACGAGGCGTTCGTCGTGAGCGACTTGACGCCGAGCGCGTCGAGCAGGTCGGGCGTATGCAGGCCTGCCTTCAGGTGCACCATGGCGGGCGTGACCAGGTGCGCGGAGATCTGCGAGAGCACCGCGGAGCGGACGCCTTCGAGCCCGGCGAGCATCGCCATCGTGAAGGTCGTCGCTCCGAAGCAGTGGGCGACGACCTGGATGCTCGCCGCGCCCGTGACCTCGCGCACCTTCGCCACGGCAGCGGGGTAGTCGTGGAGCGCGATCTGATCGGCCGTGTATTGCGTCTTCGACGCGGGGAGCAGCACGCTCGACCGGAAGTCGAGCAGCCAGACGTCGTAGCCGTGGGCCACGAGGTGCTCGAGCAGGTTCGTCTCGATGGTGTCGGTCGCGAAGATCCGGCTCGAGACGCCGAGCCCGTGCGCGAGCATCACCGGCCCCTTCGACGCGCCGTCGGCCTTGTAGCGCGTCAGGAGGAGATCGACGCCGTCGCTGGTCTTGAACGGGAAGAGGCGCGGGGCGGGCGCGCGCAGCGGCCTGCGCTTCCGGGGCGCGGGGTTCGAGTCGGCGTACTGGAGCGGCGCCGCCACGCCGCCGTAGTAATCGTAGACCACGCCCGCGAAGAAGCGCCCGAACTTCACCGTCGTGGCGAGGCGCTCCTCGGCGTTCTTCGCGTTCGTGACGTCGATCGTCCCGAGCTGGCGGATGAAATCCTCCGGCTCGATCACGAGGATCCCCTTGCCGATCACCGGCCCCTTGTCGTCGTCGCCCTCATGGATGGTGATATAGAGCGTGGTGGTGTCGTGCCATACGTCCCAGATCGGACGATCGGTGACCACCTTGAAGCCGTAGAAGTAGAAGGAGCGCCCCTCCTCCGAGGCGAGCCGCATCGAGTACTTCATGTTCCGCGTGTCGGCGGCGTTCGGGTCCTGCACGAAGAGGTTGAACGTCCCGTGCGTCACCGTGAGCGGGCGCCCCGAGAGCGCGGGCGCGTTCACGGTGCCGAGCAGGGGCGCGGCGTGCTCCGGGCTCGAGATCATCGCGTCGACGTCCTCGGACACGATCGTGAGGATGAACTTGAAGCTCGAGTCCTCTTGCTTGCCCAGGGCGGCGGCGGTCTCGTAATCGCTGTCGACAGCCTTCGAGAAGTACCCCTTCATCGTCTCGGTGAAGCGGATCCCGGGCTTGCGCGTCGCGGGCTCGGGGACGATCGGGCCCTTGTCCGAGTAATCGATGTGGAGCCCGCGGTCGCGGGTGAGGTGGATCGCGCAGCGCTCGGCGAGCGCCGAGATCGTGAGCAGCGGATTGACGCCGAGCGAGACGGGGATGATCGAGCCGTCGCAGACGTAGAGCCCCTCGTGGACCGCGGCGCCGGTGCTCGACGCGAACACCGTGCCCCTGTCGTTGACGACGCCTGCCTCGGCCGAGTCGGCCATCATGCAGCCGCCGAGCGGGTGCACGGTGATGAGCTTGTCGCCGATCTTCGGGGACCAGATCGGGTCCTTGACCGAGATCCCCTCGTGCGGCGCCGTCGTCTCGAAGAGGCGCGCGTTCATCTTCTCGAAGATCGGCTCGGTGCCCACCTCGGGCCAGTCGATCCGCAGCTGGTCGCTCTCCAGCTTCATCGTGCCGCTGTTCGCCTCGTGCCCCATCACGAGGTACGTCTGCGTGTGCACCGTGGCGCCGTGGTAAGGCCCCAGGAGGAGCGACTCGGCCTCTCGCAGCCCCTGGGCCAGGGCGTCCTGAGGGGCGGTGTTCGAGCCGCCGATCGCGGAGGCCGCCTTGAACATGAGCGGCAAGATCGGCGCGAGCGCGCCCGGGATCGACCCCTCCTCGATGATGATGTCGTCCCTCATGTCCGCCTGGTTGCGCATGTCGATCACGCCGGTGATGCACGGCCCGACGGGCGCCATCGTCCCGGCCGCGCGGTGCCCGAAGCCGAGGCCGTCGAGCGTCGGCTTGCAGTTGTAGCCGAACCCGAGCATGTCGCCGTTGCCGCTGAACCCCTCGCCGATCATGTCGGACATCGGCAAACCGAGCTCCCTCGACCGGAGCAGGATCTCGGTCGAGCCCAGCGCCCCGGCGGAGAGGATGACGATCTTGGCGGTGACGACCAGCGTCGGCGCGTCGAACGCCTCGCGGCCGACGTCGAGCACCTGATAGTGAACGTTCCACTTCCCGTCGCTCCGGCGCTCGACGTGGCGCACGCTCGTCTCGACGAAGATGGCGGCGCCGTGGCGCCTGGCGTCGGGCAGGTAGTTCATCAAGACGGTGTTCTTCGCCTCGAAATTACAGCCCGAGACGCAGTCGCCGCAGTTGTTGCAGGCCTTCTGCGCGACGCCGGCGGCGTTGATGCCGTCCTCGAAGGTCACGTTGATGTTGAGGCGCCGGAACGGCTGCCCCATCACCTCCGCCGAGCGCTCGAGCGCCGTCAGCTTGGGCAGCGCGGGGTAGCTCTGGGGATAGGGCTTCGGCGAGAGCATCCGCTCGGCGAGCATGTACCCTGTGTTGAGGTGCTCCATGCCCTCGCCGCGGAGCCGGGCCGGCCAGCGCGGGTCGTCGAAGACGCGCGCCTCGGCCCGGATCGAGACGTTGGCGTTGATGAGGGAGGTGCCGCCGAGGCCGCAGCCGACGAGCACGCCGATGTCCTTGTTGATGTGCAGATCGAACAGGCCTGTGCGCGAGCCTTCATGACCCAGGACCGGGAGGTTCATCTGCACCTCCTCGGCGGCCTCGAGCGCGGTGTTCGGATACTCGCCCGGCTGCCGCTCCCGCCCGCGCTCGAGCACGCAGACCTTCAGGCCGGCGCGCGCGAGGCGGGACGCCATGATCGCGCCGCCGTAGCCAGAGCCCACGACGACCGCGTCGTACTCCGCGTCAATCTCCTCGATGTCCGACGATAGACGATTCATCCTCTGCTCCCTCCATCCTTGATACTCGTCGAGCTCGGCCGCGCGCATGGACGCCCGGCCTTCGCGCTGCATCCCGGTCGCTCGTGGTCATGCTCCCCGGCTCGGCGTCACCGGCTCGGCGCCGCGGCCGGGGAGGCGATCGGCTCGAGGATCCAGAAGTACGCGTCCCTCCGGGTCGTCACGCCGTTCTCGGTCGGGGTCAGGTACGCCCCGGAGTGCTTGTTCCTGAAGGCCACCGCGTCCCCGAACCGGACGGGTCGGCCCTTGACGGCGCTCTCGATGGTCCACGTCTGCTTCGTGTACCTGGTCCTGTCCAGGACCGGGTCATAGTCGTTGAAGTAGTAGCAATTCCGCGCGTCGCTCCATGCGCCCAGCATGTTGAAGGCCCCGATGCCCGCCTCGGTCGAGGCGAGGGCGACCTCGTCGCCGTCGCGGACCTCTCCCGATCTGGCGTCCCGCGCGCTCTTCTCCAGGAAGAGCTCGACGGCCTCGCCGCCGAGGGTCGGAAAGTACTCCGCCACCTCCGGGTCCGACGCCGAGAGCAGGCCCAGGATCGTCCGCTCCTTGACGGCGCTCGAGAGGCGCTCGCCGCGGTCGCTCCTCAGGTAGAACCGCTCGAAATATCGGAATGGCTCCCCCGTCGCGCGCGCCACCTGGAGGAACCGGACGTCGCGTTCATCGCGGCGAGGCTCCTCCAGGGTCAACACCCCTTCGAACGTTGGCGCGCCCATCGCGCGCTCCATGAACATGGGCAAGCGCCGCTCTTCCCCGTACCACTTCAGGATCGTGGCGATGAGCGAGGTATGATCGAAGGGCTGCTCGCGCGTCGAGCGGAACACGGTGCCCTTCTGGATGCGCGGCGAGACGAGGATCGCGGGCACGCGGACGCCGTGACGATCGAAGTTGAAGCCGTGCTGGGTCTCGAACCCAGGGCGGCCGCTCCCCCAGGGGGGCACGGCGGCGGGCGGCGGCACGTGGTCGAAGGAGCCGACGCCCTCGTCGAACGTCACGATGAGCAGCGTCTTCTCCCAGGCCGCTCGGTTCGCGATGAGGCTCATGTAGACGCTCTGGAGGAACGCCTCCCCCGCGCTCAGGTTCCCCGGAGGGTGATAGTCGTTCCCCAGCGCCGTGGCGAGGCTCTGGAGCCTGCTCACATCGGTGGACTCCTGCGACACGGTCCACGACGGCTCCAGGAGGCTGAACCGCGGGAGCGTCCCTGCCCGCGCCTGCTCGTGGAACTCGTCCATGCGGGCGAAGCGGCGCTCGACCTCCGGGATGGCATGGAGGCCGCGGAACAGGCGGTACGTGTAGCAGGACGAGAGCTCGCCGGACGAGAGCTCGATCAGGTATCTCTGGTGATCGGCGTCGAGGTGCTCCGCCAGGTTGACGGCGAGCTCGACCAGATGACCCACCCAGGTCTTTCCGCCGGTGAGGGCGAACGATATCTTCTCGGGCAGGGTGCTCGCCTGCCAGTAGATCTTCCAGTCGTCGTGGCCGGCGTCGTGGAGGGCGTTCCAGAGGGTCTTCGTGTCGAACTGATCGTCGCCGAGGCCGAAGCCTACCTTCTCCTCGATCAGCTTGGCCCTCGGGTCCTTCTCGAGCCAGCCATTGTCGGTCAGCCCGAGCGACGTGCCGCAGAAGGCGAAGGCCCGGTTGGGGTTCGTCTGGGAGGGCACCGACGAGAACCACATGTCGCAGACGGCGTAATGCTCCGCGAGCCCATTGAGGACCGGGAGCTGCTCCGGGGTGTAGCTCTCCAGGACCTCCCCCGCGAGCGCGCGGAGCGCGTCCGGGTTGTCCTTGGCGATGCCCGATCTCCTGATGGCCCCCACGTAATCCTGGAGAAAACCCTTCATGGTGGGGAGTTCGCCGGGCTCGACGTCCTCTTTTCCGAAGAGCTGCACGTTGACGCTCTTGAACTCCTCGTTCGGCGCGACGCAGGGCACGTTCAGCGCCGAGGCGCCCTTCACCGGGGCGCCGTCGAGGCCCTCCGCCGAGCTGGTGAACGCCTTCAGATCGACGCCGTCGAGGCCCTCGAAGCGGCGCTCGCCGGGGGCGGGCTCCGGGATGTTCAGCGCCGGCCCCTGGCCCTTCTCTGCGTAGAGCCACCCGAGGACGCTGTCGAAAGAGCGGTTCTCGAGGATGACGAGCACGACGTGCTCGATGGATTCCATTGTCACGCTTTGTCCCCCCTACAAGGCTCCGGCGGCTGCGACCGCTTCATGGATCGCCTCGTGAGCCCACATGGCACGATGCAGCACGAGCTCGCCAGCGCGCGCTCGTCGGACGCGCTCCTCGAGCTCGCCCGCTTCAGATCAGCTCTGCGTCCCCCGCGTCACGACTGCATCCGCGGAGCGGAGCACGAGGCTAGAACGAACCTTCGCTGTTTACAAGACGTAAGGTAAGCGCTGTAGCGACGCGCGACCGAGGTGACCTCGCCACACATTTGCACGACGAGAGAGCCGCACGGCGAGGACGTACTTCGGTGAGGGCGCGAGCGACGCGATGTGCCTCGACGTCCTTTACGTGACGAGGCTCTGGCGCTCCTGGGCCTACGTCTCTCCGCGACAGATGGCCTGAAGGATCTCGCGCGTTTGCCCGCGCAGCCACGCGTGCGCCCTGTCGCTCTCGTGGCGCTGGTGCCACAGCTGAACGACCCGGAGCTCCGGCAGATCGAGCGGCAGCGGAAGGGCGCAGAGGCCCAGCGTGCGCAGGGCCGGACCGCAGACGCGCGCCGGCAGCACGACGACGAGATCGCTCTCGTGGACGAAGTGAATGGCGGCCGCGCTCGTGGGGGCCGCCGCGACGACGCGCCGCCGCAGCCCCAGGGCCTCCAGCGCGTCGTCGATCGGATCGCGCAGGCGACCGCGGCGTGACACGATGACGTGCAGCGCCTGGGCGTAGCGCCTGGCGGTGAGCCGGCCGCGCGCGAGGGGGTGGTCCCGGCGAAGGGCGACGACGAGGCGGTCCTGGCCGATCAGCTCCCCACGGATCTCCGGGAGCGGTGGCTCCGCCGAGCCGATCTCGAGATCCACGCGCCCGTGGCGCAGGTCATCGGTGTCTCCGGTCGGCTCGCCGACGAGCCGGAGCTGCGCCCGCGGGGCCTGCTCCTGCAACGCGAGCAGCAGCCGCATGCCGAGCGCCGTCGTGAGCGCGTCGTGGCAGCGGACGGTGAAGATCCGATCGAGCTTCGCCAGGTCGAGCTCCCCCTCGGGCGCGAACACCGCGTGCGCCCGCTGGACAATGGCCTGGACCTCCTGGCGCAAGGCCAGCGCCCGCGGCGTCAGCGTCATGGTCCGGCCGGTGCGCACCAGGATCGGGTCGCCCGTGGCGTCCCGGATGCGCCCCAGGGTTCGGCTCATCGCCGGCTGGGACAGGTGCAAGCGGGCCGCGGCAGCGCTGACGCTCTTCTCCTCGAGCAGCGCGTCCAGGGCCGTGAGCAGGTTCAGATCCACATGCATGCGGGTAATCCTTCGTATACCAACTATGCATTGGACGACATGAGTCGTCCAGGGTTTACTCCCCCGAGCGAGAGGTCGCGAGGAAGCGCGGGCCGCTCGCCTGAGGAGGAATCATGTCGACACATTCCGAGCCATCGACGAACCATGTGACGCGGCGGGACCAGAGCACGGCCAGCGCCGAGGACGAGTCCCTGCTGCCCACGGTCGTCGCGGCGCTCTCCGCGGCAGGCGAGCGGCTCGTCCGTCGGTTCTCGACCGAGCCGCGCCTCCGGAGCCGAGAGGAGGTCTTCGCCGCCCTCGGCGCCAACGACGCTGTCTCTCTCGAGGCGATCCGTGAGCCGCTGTCGCGCGCTCGCCCGGGGGCGCGGTGGGTCGAGGACGAGCTCGAGCGCGGGCCCCTCCCGCCAGGGGAGTGGTGGGTGACCGACACCGTCGAGGGGAACATCAACCACGTTCACGGGATGCCGGACTGGTGCGTCACGGCGACCCTCGTCCGTGACAACGAGCCGGTCCTCACCGCGGTACACCTGCCCCTGAGCGGCGAGACGTACACCGCCCTGAAGGGCGGCGGCGCCTACCTGGGGACCAAGAGGCTTCAAGCGTCGACGAAGACACAGCTTGACGCGGCCTTCGTCGGGACCGGCCAGGCGATGCCGGGCGAGGATAAAGAGACGTACCGGCGGATCGGCCTGTCCGTCACCGCGATGCTCGGGAGCGCGCTCGTCCTGCGCGTGTCGGTCCCGGCCACGCTCCAGCTCGTTCAGGTCGCGGCCGGCCGGATGGACGTCTTCTGGCAGTACAGCCAGATCCTCTCCGGGCTGCTCGCTGGCGCGCTGCTCGTCATGGAGGCCGGCGGCGCGGTCACGGACACGCGCGGGAACCGCTGGAGCCTGACCAGCGATGACTTCCTGGCTGCTGCGCCGCGGCTCCACGCGGGCGCGGTCGACGTCCTGTCTACCGTTCGCTGAAGAGGGGGATCTGAACCATGGAGCGCATCGTGGAAAACATCGGAATCCTCGGCTCGGGCCGCGTCGCCGCGGTCCTTGCCAACAAGCTCGCAGGCGCCGGGCATGCCATCGCGATCGGCACCAGGGACCCTGCGCAGGCAGCGGCGAAGTGGTCGGGGGCGCGCGTCGAGCATACGGAGCACGCGGAGGCCGCGCGCCGGGCCTCGATCGTCATCAACGCCACCCCCGGAGACACGAGCGTCGAGCGGCTCGGCGCCCTCCGCGATGAGCTGAAGGGGAAGATCTTGATCGACGTCTCCAACGCGACGGTGCGCGGCCAGAACGGCTTGCCCAGCGGCCAGCTCTACCCGGGCGGCAGCGTCGCCGAGCGCCTGCAGGACGCGCTGCCGGAGACGGCCGTGGTCAAGACGCTGAACACCATGCTGTTCACCGTCATGGCCGATCCCGGGAGCCTGCGTATCCCCCCGACCGCGTTCCTCTCCGGCAACGACGAGAGCGCGAAGGCCGTCGTCGCGAGGCTGCTCGGCGATCTGGGGTGGCCGGCTGACTGGATCGAGGATCTCGGAGACGTCACGACCGCGCGCGGGACCGAGGCGCTCGTCTTGCTCGTCCCCTCCGTGGTGCGCAAGCGGGGGCTCGCGCCGTTCGCCCTCACGCTCGCCCGGTGAGCGGCGCGCGCGGCCGGCCGCGCCAGGGTGCTCGGCCCCTGGCCGACGCCGACCGCGAGGAGCGCGACAGGCGAGTCCCGCGTCCCATCGAATCGCTCATCTCGCCCGGGCCAGCGCCACCGCGTCGGGGCCTGCCGGGAAACGGAGCTGCCCCGACGCGTCGTTCGCGGCGCGCCACACCGCCTCGGCCACGTCGGACTCGGTCGTCACCAGAGCCGGCTGCCCGAAGGAAGCGAAGATACGCTGCGCGAAAGGCGCGTAGGCGTCGGGGATCAGCCCTGCCATGCGGGCTCCCCCGTTGCTCGTGAAGCGCGTCGTCGGGGCGTAGCCCGGCTCGACCAGCTTCACGCGCACGTCGAAGGCCTCGAGCTCGAACGCGAGCGACGCGCTGAACCCCTCGATGGCTGTCTTGCTCGCGGTGTACACGGCGACCAGCGGCATCGGCGCGAGCGTCGCGCTCGAGGTCACGTTCACCACCACGCCCGATCTCCGCGCGCGGAGCTGGGGCAGCACGGCCTGCGTCATCGCCATGACGCCGAAGGTGTTGGTCTCGAACACCTCGCGCACCGTGGTCATCGGCGTGGCCTCGAAGGCGCCCATGAGCCCGATGCCGGCGTTGTTGACGAGGACGTCGATGGGCCCGCTCGCCTCCAGCGCGGCCGCGATGCTGCCGGGCTTCGTCACGTCGAGCGCCACCACGCGCAGCCGGTCCGACCGAGGCAGCGCGTCCTCGCGCGGCGTTCGCATCGTGGCGACCACGTTCCAGCCCTGCGCGTGAAAGTGGCGCGCCGTCTCGAGGCCATAGCCCGAGGAGCAACCGGTGATCAGCGCGGTCTTCACGGCGTCCCTCCACGGCGAAGCTCGCCGGAAGCGGGGACGTCGCCCTGCTGCTGAGCGCCGCCAGCGACGAGCGGGGCGCTCGTCGCGCGAGATCCAACCACTGCCTTCATGTGGACTCCTTTGCCGCCGTGGGCGCGTCGTTCATGGGTGGAACATAGCCGCGCGCGCTGGACTATCTATCGTTGAGAGTCCACATTTCGTTTGCTAGAGTCCATGCGTGAGCGACCCTCTCTCGGAAGTGATCGCGCTGCTCCAGCCGCGCACCGTGTTCTCGAAGCTCATCAGCGGCGCTGGGCGCTGGGGTGTTCGCTACTCGAGCTTCGGCCAGCCGAGCTTCTGCGCCGTGCTGGAGGGCAGCTGCCGGCTCGCCGTCGACGGCGAGCGTGCCCTGACGCTCGAGGCGAGCGACTTCGTGCTCTTGCCGGCGACGCCGGGCTTCACCCTCTCGGGCTTCGAGCCGGTGAGGCCAGCGCGCGTCGACCCGAAGGTGACGCCCGCGCCGACGGGCGAGGTCCGCCATGGCACGCGCGGCGGGCGCCCCGACGTGCGGCTGCTCGGTGGCTATTTCGTCTTCGACTCGCCGGACGCGGCGCTGCTCGTGTCGCTGCTGCCGGCGCTGTTGCACGTGCGCGGCGTCGAGCGGCTTTCGGTGCTCGTGCGGCTCGTGGGCGACGAATCGAACGAGCAGAGAGCCGGGCGCGACCTCGTGCTCACGCGCCTCGTGGAGGTGCTGCTCATCGAGGCGCTGCGGTCGACCGCGGCGGAAGACGCGCCTCCCGGGCTCCTGCGCGGGCTGGCCGATCCGCGGCTCGCGCCGGCGATACGGGAGATGCACGGTCAGCTCGCGCGCTCATGGACGGTGGCCGAGCTCGCGAAGACCGCGGCCCTCTCGCGCTCGGCGTTCTTCGAGCGCTTCGCCCGCACGGTGGGCCTGCCGCCGATGGAATACCTGCTCGCCTGGCGCATGGCCGTCGCGAGGGACCTGCTCCGCCGCCATGATCTCGGGATCGCCGAGGTCGCCGAGCGCGTCGGCTACGCCTCGGCGAGCACCTTCAGCACCGCGTTCAGCCGACACGTGGGCCAGCCTCCGAGCCGCTTCGCGCGCGCGGGCTAGTTCGCGCGTCGGAGATCCTGCCAGGGATCTGCCTCGCGAGCGAAGAGAGATTTCAGCGCAAAGACGCCAGGAGCGCAAACACGCGAACGTGCATGAACATTGTTCTTTGCGCCTTCGCGAGCCGTCAGCGCCTGGCGTTTCGCGGCCGGCGACGGATCGTCAACAGCGCGAGGCCGATGGCGACTGCCGCCGCGTGGAAGCTCTTCGGCTTCGCATCGCCGACGGCATAGGCGCATCCGCCTGAGTCAGATGCGGTATCCGGCCCCTCGCCGGGATTGCCGCTGCCGGCGGTGACGCCCGGGGCGCTACCGCCCGTCGCGCCGCCGCCGGCGCTTCCGCCGTCCCCCGCGGCGCCGCCGCTTCCCGCGGCGGGTCCGGCGCTGCTGGCGCTCAGATCACCCCCGGCGCCGCCGCCGCCCGAGCCGCCCATGCCGCCGCTGCCGCCGCTGCCGCCAGGACCCGAACAGTCCGTCTCTGGATCGCCACCACCGGCCCTGTCGAGGCCGAAGAACGCGAGGATGGCGTCGTGCTCGTACGGCATGGAGTGCGCGCCGTCTTTCCCTGACCAGGCCTCGAACACCGTGTGGCCACACTCGTTCTTCCAGAACTGGCGCTCATAGGTGGTCCTGTTCGCGCTGGTCGTGCTGTCGGTCGAGGTCGGGGTCTCGCTCAGACCCAGGACGTTCGTCCATTCCTTGATCGCCTCGCCCTGGTTCTTGTAGTTGATCGTCGCGTCCGCCGTGCCGTGGAAGATCTGGAGGCGCGGGCGATGTCCCGTGTAGCCAGGATACATCGCGCGAACCTGGTCTCCCCATTCCTGCGCCGTCTTGCTCGTCCTGCCCCCCGCGCAGTTGCCGCTCCACTGGTTGCTCGGGTCGAAGCCGTCCGCCCAGCACCCGGCAGCCACGCCCGCCCTCGCCGCGCCAGCCCTGAAGACGTCCGGGTACACCGCCAGCATGGCCTGGGTCATCATCGCTCCGGATGAGCCGCCCATCACGTAGACGCGCGCCGGGTCGCCGTTGTACTCGGCGAGCGTGTACTTCACCATCTGAACGATGGCCTGGGTGTCCCCGCCGCCATCGTGGGTCAGGGACTTCATCGTGCCCACGTCCCAGCAGTTCCGGCCGGTGGCCTCCGGAAGGATGATGATGAAGCCGTTCTGGTCGGCCCCCGCGCGGATGCCAGAGATGCTGTTGAAGAACCCGCTCACCGGAGTGCTGCAAGAGTGGCAGGCCACCACGATGGGTGGATTCTCCGCCAGCTGGTCCGGGACGTAGATGTGCATGTTGACGTAGTCCGGTACGCCGCTCGCCCCCCACGTCGTCCGGTTCACCATCACCACGGACGCCGCGTGCACTGGCATGGCTGCGAGCAGCCCCAGAGAGAGCGACGCGACCACGAAGACGCGATTCTGAAATCGACGCATGTCCGAGCACCTCTTGAGCTGGCGTCGCCGGCGACGGCGCGCACTTCACGCGTCGATCCTAATCGACAGAAGAACTGCGACGCAAGCGACATCGAGTTCTTCCAATCCGTGAAAATTGAACCAGACCCTTCCGCGCCACAGGACCTTCCGCATTGCAATTGGCCGTGATCCCGCGGTCTGGCGGCCTTCCGTGACGCAGAGCCGGGTTCGACAAAGGGGCGTAACGGACGCACGGTCCCGCGGCGAGGACGCCCCTGTCCGAGGAGCCGGCAGCGAGACGCACTGTATTTATGCGATGATCCGTGACCTGTTACGATTGGTAACGAGCTCATCCCTTCGCGAGAGCTCTTCGTCCTTGACGCAACGGACAGTCGCAGCATCAGGACCTTGTGGGCGAGCACCTCGGCGTCGGCCCCCCGCGCGCGAGGACGCGCTCTTTCAGCACCGCGATCGGAGCGTTCACGAAGTGCAGCTCGGCAGATGCGCCCGCTCCCGCGGCGATCTCCCGTTATCCTCGCGGCGCCTCGAACGGGCGACGCCGGCTCACAGCCCGCCCGCCCCCGCCTTCGAGGTGACCTCGGCCTTCACCTCGGCCGCGGGCTGCTTCGTGTATTCATAGCTGCTCCCGGGCGTCCACAGGGCATCGGTCGCGGTGAGCTCCGGCTTGTTCGCCGCCAGGGCGGCCGCTTGCGCCGCGGCGAAGAGGTCCACCGCTTCGCCGTTCAGCGTGCTCTCGGCGTCGAAGAAGTACGTCTTTTCACCGGCGAAGTCGCCGCTGCCGGCCTTGTGGTAGACCGAGATGACGTTGGTCGCCGTGGCCGGCGGGCCGACCGGATCGGCTGCGATCTCGAAGACGTTCGCCTCGGAGTAGAGCTTCGCGAGCTGGCCGATGCCCAGCGCGTAGAGGAACGGGTAGTCCGGCGCGGGCTTCGCTCCGTCCGAGGGCGCGAGCGTCCCCTTGTAGTAGTTGTTGTAGACGTGGACCTTGCCGAAGCGCACGCGCGGCAGGCGTTGCGTCGCGTCCTCGTAGAGGTTGTGGTGGAGCGTCACGCTCAGGAGCCCCCAGCCGTTCTGCGGGGTCACGGTGTCCGTGCCGCCCAGGAGGTTCGTCTTGTCGTGGTCGTGGAACTTGTTGTACGAGATGGTCACGAGGTCGGACTGCAGCGTGACGTCCACGGCGCCGTCGTGGTGCTGCACCGAGTAGTCGTGGCCTGTTCGCGGCGCCTCGAACACGGAGGGGAACAGCTTGTCCGGCCGGTCGCCGTCGCTGAACGTGTTGTGATCGATCCACACGTGGGTGGCGCCGATGACCTGGATCAGATCGTACTCCGAGTTCCAGCGGCCGCCTGGGCAGGTGAGCGGGGTCTCGGCCGTGCACCCGGGCACGCTGGTGTCGAGCCGGAACGAGTCGCCCGGATCCCAGGCCGGGAAGAAATCGAACGCGTCCTCGAAGGCGACGTTGCGTATCACCACGTTGTCGATGCCGGCGCCGAGGTACAGCGTGCCGTGGATGATCTTCGCGTCCGCGCCGAGCCCGAGGATCGACGTGTTGGAGCCGACCTGGATCAACGTCGTCGCCTTCTGCCTGTCCGCGGAGCGCGCCCTCGCCTCCTCCAGGGGGCCGGTGAGCGGCGGCGGCTTGCCGTTGACCAGCGTGGTGTTCCAGACGCTCGGCTTGTACGCGTCGACGTAGGCCTGGAAGTCGAACGCCGGGTCGGCGTAATCTTTCTCCGTCAGGGGTCTGTTGTCGTCGTCCGTGCTGAGGTCGATCGTCCCCTTGATGTAGATGATCTTCGGCGTGCTGCTCGGCGCGGCCGGCGTGCCGTCAGGGCCCGTGGTTCCGTTCGGGAACAGCGCGGCGACGAGCTCTCTGCGGGTCGTGACGGTGAAGATGTTGTCCTCGGTCGCGCCGTCTCCGCCGGTGGTGCCGCTGGTCGTCGCCGCCGCCGCTGCCGTTGCTAACGCCGGAGCCGCCAGAGCCGCCGCTGCCGCCGCTGCCGCCAGAACCGCCGCTGCCGCCAGAGCCGCCAGAGCCGCCAGAGCCGCCGCTGCCAGCTTCGGGCGTTGGGTCATCCAGTCTGGAGGAGTCTCCGCCGCAAGCAGAAAGCGCAGTGAGTATCGCCCATCCGAGCGTGATGGGTAGAACGGAACATTTCATGGACCGGGGGTAGTGCAAGCGGCGAGCCATCAGCGGTTGGCCCGAAGAGTCGCGGCGAGCCACGGGGGCATGCGGCGCATGTGTTAACCGGTTGCGTCAACCGGCGGTTGACAGCGGAGGGCTCCCGGGCGTCCGCGTCGCGCGGGTCATATCGAAGAATTATCCATGCATTGAAGGGGCGCCCGTCGCGACGATATTTGTCTGTTCTCAGGCTGAGTATCCGAAGGAGGCGCGGGGCCACCGCCAGCAAGATCGCATTGACGTGCCGTATCGGGAGATGTAGCCGAGGACATGGCTGACCACCGCGTGAGATCCCCTGTCGCCGCGTGTCGCTCCCTCGCGTGCTGCCTGCCGTTGCTCGCGCTCATCGCCTGCGGCGGAGACGATGACGGCACGCCGCCTCCGCCGGCGACAGGCGGCAGCGGCGGCGCGGCGACAGGTGCGACCGGCGGGAGCGTCACCACGACGGGCAGCGGCGGCGGTGGGGCATCGACCAGCGGCGGAGGAGCATCCGCCGAAGTGGCCAGCGGCAGCGCGACCAGCGGGACAGGGGGAGGCGGCGACGCCACGGGCTGCACACGCGATCTTCTGAAGAGCACGATCGACGCCTATTTCGAAGCGCTCGCGGCGCACGATCCGTCGACGTTGCCCCTCGCCGACGACGTGAAATTCACCGAGAACAGCGAAGCCCTCGAGCTCGGTCAGGGAGGGCTCTGGAAGACCGCCGGCGCGCTCAAGTATGCTCACAGCGCGCTCGACACGGAGACCTGCAGCTCCGCGAGCCAGGCGGTGGTGCCGGACGGCGGCATGGATATCCCGCTCGCCCTTCGCCTCAAGCTCGAGAGCCAGAAGATCAACGAGATCGAGACCATCGCCGTGCGGCCAGGGGACTACAAGGTGTCCGGGCAAGACTTCGCCTCGAACACCGCCGCCCTCATCGCGAGCGGGGACACCGTCACGTGGGAGGAGCCCGTCGCGGCGGGAGACCGCAGCTCGCGGGACGAGCTCATGGGCTGGATGGAGAAGTACTTCTGGCTGTTCCCGCGCGGCGTCTGCGACACGGTCAGCGGCTGCAAGCGCATCGAGAACGGCGGCGGCTCGTTCAATTGCAGCGCCGGCGCGAGCTGCGATCCTGGCCAGCCGGGCTCAGGGACACCGGCGTTGACCCCTCGTCTCATCTTCGCCGACGTCGAGACGGGCATCGGGGTCGGGTTCACCATGTTCATGGGGAACACCGACATGCACATGTTCAAGATGTACGGCGGCCAGGTCTACGGCGTGAGCGCGATCCTGGGCGCCGCCAGCAGCTCTGGCTGGGAGTGAACCAGCGTCGTTTGTCCACCTTCACGCGGTCCTAGGCAGAAGGCTCGCGAGAGAACGAAGGTCGCGCCGTCATTCAGCGAGTCCTGCGAGCCCTGCCGGCTGCTCGACCCATCGCCGGGCCTTCGACGACGGGCCAGCGCTTGGCGTGGTAGGGGTGAGCGGTCCCGTCGATACCTCGGGCATGATCGACCATGACGAGCTCGACGCCATCGCTGAAGCCGCTTTTGTTGCGTCGTTGCCCGTTGCGCCCGGCCTCTGGAGCTGGCCTACGACGACTGGGGACGGTCTTCCGCGACCTGACAGCTCGGGTCGAGGTGGCGAGGGGCCGAGATCGGAGAGGCGTGATGCCTTGCCTCGCGGCAGGCCTGTATCGCGTGCCTGCGGCAGGCTGAATCCCGGCTACGTACAACCACAACGGAACGACCCACGAGCCGCTCGCCGAGAACACGGCCGGCCGGGCGCGCTCCCCTGCGGGAGCAGCTCCCCTGCGGGAGCACCGGAGGCAGGCTCGTCTTGACACGGGACGGCATCTCCGCTGGTCTCGCAGATTGGGATGGCGATGGGGGTAGCTGGAACGGCGACGAGGATCAGAGAGGTACCTCCGAGCGCCTACGCAGCGCGTCGGTCAACTCGCTCCGGTGCGTTCAGTACCGCGACCAACTATGGTGGAACCGACGAAGCCTTCTATGTCCACATGGGTCCGTATGCCGGTTCAGGCTCTGCACCGCGACCATCGCGTCAGCTAGGACCTTCACCGGTTGCTATATCACGATGCGCACTCTGGCTGAGTGGTTAGTCTCGCTCTCCGCACCGTGGCAAGCAAGCCGGTGCGCGCGCGAGTGCGCGCTTCGTCGCGGGCGGGTTCAATCCCGGAGGACTTGGGGCATATCAATAACGAAACAACTCAGGTATCAACGAATGATATAAGACATAGTATTACCCATGCGATTATTCATAAGCTATTCACATAGGGACGATCACCTTCGAGAGCAACTTGAAACTCATCTGGCGATGCTCCAGCGCCAGGGATTCATACACGTATGGCACAATCGACGCATCTCACCGGGAGCAGATTGGCATGACGAAACATCTAAAGAGATTAATAGGGCAGATATAATTCTGCTTCTTATTAGCTCTGACTTTCTAGCGTCTGACTATTGCTACGGCACCGAGGTGGAAAAAGCGCTCGATAAGCACATCAGTGGTGAGGCTAGAGTAATTCCCATTATTCTGCGCGCATGTGACTGGCGCACCGCCCCGTTTGGACGACTTCAGGCGCTCCCGCGAGAGGCTCGACCTGTAACATCTTGGGCCAACCTCGACGAAGCATGGCACGATGTGGCACTTGGTGCTCGGCGCGTTATTGAAGAGATCGTCGCTCAGCGTCGACCGACTCCGACCGAGTCCACCTCGCCGCAAGAACCACTAAAAATACAGCGGGTCTACGACGTATTCAAAACGTCGGGAGTTCCTACCGTCACATTTGTTGAAACGGAGAGCTTCAATAGGCTTCGGCTATCAATTGCACAGCCGGGTCGCGGCGTGGTCGTCGAGGGTCCCTCTGGCATAGGGAAGACGTCTTCCATCCGGCAGGCAATCAACTCGTTGACCAGCAGTGAGGAGGGACAGCTTGGAGGCCCGCCAACTATGCTAAGCGCACGCAATCCGAAGGAGGCAGATCAAATATTGGCTCTGCCGACGTGGCATAGGGGGACCGTCGTGATAGACGACGTGCATCGACTTAGCGATGAGGCGTTCTCCGTAGCCATTAACCAGCTAAAATATCTCGCGGACGTCGACGATCAACGCAGAAAGCTCATACTCGTTGGAATACCCCTCACAGGTCAAAGCTTGGTCAACACGTCATTTGACCTTGCGACAAGAATCGATATATTTAAGCTAGGTCGGGTCACAGACGATCTCGTAATAGAAATGATAACAAAGGGTGAGCTGGCGCTAAACATCCTCTTCGACCGCAAGACGGACGTGGCACGCGCAGTCGCGGGGAGCTTAAACGTGGCGCAGGCACTATGCTTTAGAATCTGCGTCAGGAACAATCTTCTTCAGACACAAACAAGCCCCGCCCAACTGCGCTGCGACATTGAGAAGGCCATCGCCGAGGTCATGGAGATGCTTGCCCTGAAATTCGACCCGGCACTCAAGTCATTTGCGCGCCTAGGCGAACCCAACGATCGAACATGTATACACATAATTGAGCATCTCTCAAGATCTAGAGAAGGCTATCTGTCGATTAACGATCCGCAGGCTCTGCCCACCGAGCTACGACGCAAGGTGAAGGATCTGTTGACGCCAGAATCCATTACTAGAATAGCAGAAGACTGCCCTGAATGGCACAGGCATTTTTACTTTGATCATCGATCCAGAGCCCTCGTAATCGACGATCCCCAGCTGGGGTTCTATATTCAGCAGATATCCGTGCCACGTCTGATGCGACAAGCAGGAAAGATGGGGGTACCTGCTCGTCGTGTAATATTCATCAGCTATGCACACCTTGACGAAGCCCACCTGGAAAGGCTCCGCGTCCATCTCGATCCGCTAAGTCATCGAATTGGTGTGGAACTCTGGGATGACACAAGAATTGAACCGGGCCGCCGATGGCGAGACGAGTTGGATGAAGCAGTCGACTCCGCAGTGGCAGCGATTTTGTTGGTAAGCGCGGACTTTCTTGCGTCCGAATTCATACAGCAAGAAGAGCTTCCTCGTCTTCTCGCCGCATCAACTTATGGCACATTGAGAATCATACCTGTTCTAATTGAACCTTGTGTGCTGACTGGCACTCCGCTTGACAATCTGCAATTCGCAAACTCCACATCGAAGCCAATCGGCACACTGAGTAGATCGAAGCAAGATCTCGTGTGGACTGATATCACAAAAACAATTGCGGCGCTTCTTGCGTGAGTCTCGTCTTGAGTCGCCGGGTCATCTGGTCAGGAAGGTGGGATCTGCCGCAAGGGACGCCACCGCTTGCGCATGGCAGCGAGGCGCCTCCGTGCCTGGCGGTTTGGTGAGAATGCCGTACCGATGCACCCCGAAGTTCCGGTCGACCTCGCTGACCTGCTCGCCCGCGCGGACGAGGATCAGCACCTTCCGCTCCCGAGGCTCGACCAGTCAGAGCAGTTCCAGGATGGCGTGCGCCTCGACCTCGCCCTGTGGGACGGCACTCGTTCCCGGCCAGCGACGTGGCCCAGCGGATCGGCGAGGGTGCGATCCGGGTTCACATCTCGCAGAAAAATCGGTACATGCGACAGATCGCGACGGTCCGCCACCGCCGAATCGTCACGCCAGTGTAGGCTTCGGACAATCTGGCATCTACGGTGCGCCCGGCTGGAGTATCAACGAGACTGGGCGGCAATAATGGGGAACACCGACATGCACATGTTCAAGATGTACGGCGGCCAGGTCTACGGCGTTGTTGACGCTCACGGTAGATGATGGATGGAGGCCACCTTTCGCTCAGGCAGGATGATGGCGCGCTCACGCGCGCGATGGCCATCGCCCATCCGGTGCCCGGAGCCCCCGACGGAGGCTCCGTCCGCCCATCGCCCGCGCGACGCGGCCGCCGGGGCGCGGAAGGGCGCGTCAAGGGCGGCGCAGCCGCCGAGCCCTGCGAGGGAACCCTTGACGCGTCCGAGCACCCCGGCACGCTCAGGACGCGATGGGCCGACCATCACGCCCCTGACCGACGCTCGCTCACCAGCGCGATGGCCATCAGCCAGCCCGAGCGGGAGAGCATCAACCAGCCTGACTCTCAACAGGCGTGAGCGCGATCCTGGGCGCCGCCAGCAGCTCCGGCTGGGAGTGAACCAGCGTCGTCTGGCCACCTTTCACGCGGCCCTGGCCAGCGAGCTCGCGGGAGGGGCGCCCGATCTCCGGCTGGACCTCGCCCGGTCGCCCCCTGCATGTGAGGGAGCGTGTCACGGGCAAAACACGATGTCGTAGTCCTCGCCAGCGCAGGCGGCCATCGACTCCTGGTCGTCCCCTGACCAGGAATACGCGTCCTTGCATTGCTCCTCGAAGTACACGGCCACGGGATTGGCGGGGTCGTCGCGGTCGGGGCTCACACAGGAGACCGTCGCGCCGCTCGCGTCCTTGTAGCGACCCACGTCCGGGCACCGCGCGAGCAGGCTCTCGGGACACGAGAGCGTCCGGCAGTCCGGCACGCCGACGGGCACGATCGCCAGGGGGAGGTTGTGCGCGTCCACGTGGCTGATGTTGTACCAGTCGAAGTCGTTGAAATCGGTGTTGAGGGTCATCTCGGCGAGCGTGTGTCGGCCGCCGCCAGGGTCCGACCCGGCGTACGCCCAGTAGCGCAGCGACGACAGCGGCGCCTCGCTGGTGCCCACGTCGCGGCACGCGAACTGGCCCGGGCCGAGCTCACCGCCGTCGATGAGGCTGCCCAGGAACTGGAGCGGCTCGTCGCACTTGTTGACGAAGGCCAGGGTGGACTTCCCGTCGCCGGCGGTGCGGCAGTCGACCTCGACCGGACCGCCGGGCGGCTGCCCTGTCGACGAGCTGCTGGCCTCACCCGACGTGGCTCCGCCGGTCGAGCTGGACGCGGAGCTCACCGAGGTGGATGCGCCGCTCGCCGCGCCGGAGGAGGCGTCCTGCTCGGGGTCGGCGCAGGCGGCGTCGAGCAGCGAAAAGGCGAGCAGCGCGGCTGCGATCGTCCAGTGTTGCGACATGGCGTTCTTCCTTGCTGCCTCGATGGCGGGAGGAGGATCGAGGGTACCGAATGCCTCGTCCGCCGAGAAGCGATGAATCGTGGTCTGCGTGTAGGTGTGGCGCGAGCGATGGCCGACAGAGGCCCTGATAGAAGCAAACTGTGGGGTTATAAATTTGACGCCCCACTGCGCCGGGACCATGCTCCGGCGCTGGTATGAATTATTATAATCGATACTCCAGATGGCTGCTGCTCGCAGCCCTGATCATCCCTGTTCCCGCCTGTGGGGACGACTCCACAGATCCCCCAGGTGACCCGACAGGGTCGGGCGGGTCGGGCGGCTCCGGCGCGGGCACCACCACCGGCACCGGCGGCTCCGGCGGCTCCGGCGGCGAAGGCGGCTCCGGCGCGGCCACCACCACCGGCACCGGCGGCTCCGGCGGCGAGGGCGGCGACGGCGGCTCCGGCGCGGGCACCACCACCGGCACCGGCGGCTCCGGCGGCTCCGGCGGCGAAGGCGGCTCCGGCGCGGCCACCACCGGCACCGGCGGCTCCGGCGGCGAAGGCGGCTCCGGCGCGGCCACCACCGGCACCGGCGGCTCCGGCGGCGAAGGCGGCTCCGGCGCGGCCACCACCGGCACCGGCGGCTCCGGCGGCGAAGGCGGCTCTGGCGCGGCCACCACCGGCACCGGCGGCGACGGCGGCGAAGGCGGCTCCGGCGCGGCCACCACCACCGGCACCGGCGGCGACGGCGGCTCCGGCGGCGACGGCGGCTCCGGCGCGGGCACCACCACCGGCACCGCCGGTGGCGGCGGCGCGGGCGGCGAGGCCGGGTCGGTCGAATGGCCAACGGTGACGAGCGAGATCCCGCTCGACGCGGAGATCGAGGACGCCATCGCCGAGCTGCTCGCGCGGATGAGCGTGGCGCAGAAGGTCGGCCAGATGGTCCAGCCCGAGATCCTGGCGATCACGCCGGACCAGGTCCGGGAGTACCACATCGGTTCGGTGCTGAACGGCGGCGGCTCGTGGCCGGGGCGCTCCAAGCACGCGACTGTGGCCGACTGGGTCGCCCTCGCGGACGCCTATTACACGGCCTCCACCGACACGAGCGGCGCGCCCGGCGAGCACCTCGGCATCCCCGTCATCTGGGGCGTGGACGCGGTGCACGGCCACAACAACGTGATCGGCGCGACGCTGTTCCCGCAGAACATCGGGCTCGGCGCCATGAACGAGCCCGCTCTCATCGAGGAGATCGGCGCCATCACCGCCGCCGAGGTCGCCGTCACCGGGCTCGACTGGGCCTTCGCCCCCACGCTCGCCGTGGTGCGGGACGACCGGTGGGGCCGCTCCTACGAGGGCTACTCCGAGGATCCGGAGATCGTGAGGAGCTACGCGGGCCGGATGATCCGGGGCCTGCAGGGCCGGCCGGCGGACGGCGAGGACCTGTTCAACGGCGCGCACGTCGTCGCGACCGCCAAGCACTTCATGGGCGACGGCGGGACCGAGCAGGGCAAGGACCAGGGCAACACCGTTTGCTCCGAGGAGGCTCTGCGCGACATCCACGCCCAGGGCTACTTCTCCGCGCTCGCGGCGGGCGCGCAGACCGTGATGGCGTCGTTCAGCAGCTGGAACGGCGACAAGATGCACGGCAATCAGTACCTGCTCACCGACATCCTCAAGGGCCAGCTCGGCTTCACCGGCTTCGTCGTCGGCGACTGGAACGGGCACGGCCAGCTCCCGGGCTGCAACAACTCGCGGTGCGCCGCGGCGATCAACGCCGGGGTGGACATGATCATGGTGCCCAACGACTGGATGGCGTTCATCGAGAACACCATCGCAGAGGTGGAGAGCGGCGAGATCCCGATCGCCCGCATCGACGACGCGGTGACCCGGATCCTGCGCGTGAAGATGCGGGCCGGCCTCCTCGGCCCCAGGGCGAACAAGGGCGCCCCCTCGACCCGGCCGGTCGCCGGCGACGCCGCGCTCCTCGCCGCGCCGGGGCACCGGGCCGTGGCGCGCGAGGCCGTGCGCAAGTCGCTCGTCCTGCTCAAGAACAAGGGCGACGTCCTGCCGCTCAGCAAGTCGATGAACGTCCTCGTGGCCGGCAAGACCGCGGACAACATCCAGAACCAGTCCGGCGGCTGGACGCTAACCTGGCAGGGCACCGGGAACACCAACGCCGATTTCCCGAACGCGCAGTCCATCTACGCCGGCATCAACGAGACGATCACGGCCGCCGGGATGAGCGGCACCGCGACCCTGAGCCCCGACGGCACCGCCGCGGCCGACACCTTCGACGCCGCGATCGTGGTCATCGGCGAGACGCCCTACGCTGAGGGCCAGGGCGACATAGGCAAGTTCGAGACGCTCGAGCACGCGAACCTCTACCCCGAGGACCTCGCCGTCATCGAGACCATCCGCGCCCAGGCGCCGAGCGTGCCCATCGTCACGGTGTTCGTGTCGGGCCGCCCGCTCCACACCAACAAGGAGCTCAACCGCTCGGACGCGTTCGTGGCGGCCTGGCTGCCGGGCAGCGAGGGCGGCGGTGTCGCCGACGTGCTCTTCGGCGATCACGAGTTCCAGGGCAAGCTGTCGTTCTCGTGGCCCTCGGCCGACTGCCAGACTTCCATCAACAGGGGAGACGGCGAGGAGCCGCTCTTCTCGTATGGCTATGGCCTCATGACCACCGACGCCGACGCGCTCGGCGACGATCTGCCCGAGGTCTCCACGGGCCACGGCTGCGCGGCCCCGGACCCGGGGGCGGCCGGCACCACGAGCGAGCCGCTCGAGATCTTCGTGGATGGCGAGGACAAGGGCGACTACGTGCTGCGCATCGGCGGCCCCTCGAACTGGGGCGGAATCGACGTGGGCATGGGGGCCACCCTGCCCGGCGGCGAGGTCAGCGTGAGCACGATCGACGGCGAGATCCAGGGCAGCGCCAAGCAGGTGACCTGGAGCGCGACGGGCCAGATCTACGCGCAGGTCTCGGCGGGCGCGCCCGGGGTCGACCTGTCGCCCTACTACAACTCGGAGACCTCGATCGTCTTCCGGGCGCGCGTCGACGCTCCGCCCGAGGGCACGCTGGTCACGCTGTCGGCCCACTGCGTGTATCCCTGCCTCGGCGACATCAACATCGCCAATAAGCTGACCTCCATCGCGGACGGGGAGTGGCACGAGGTCTCCGTCCCGCTGAAGTGCCTGACGGACAGAGGGCTCGACATCACCAACGTCAACACGCCCTTCCTCCTCTACTCGGAGTCGCCGATGGACGTGGCGATCGAGGACGTCCGCTGGGAGCCCTTCACCGCCGGCCCCACCCCGACCTGCACGTTCTGAGCCTCACAGCATCGAGCTGAAGCCCATCGCACGCAGGCATGGCGCGCCGGGGCGCGAGCCCCGGCGCGTCAGAGCGTCTCGAGGTACGCGACGAGATCGTCGATCTGGGCCGGCGTGAGCGCCGATGTGACGCCGTGCCGGTCCCCTCCCCCGCACGGCCCGAAGCGGTCGTGGAGCGTCGCGGCGCAGCCGTCGTGCATGTACGGGGCGCGCGCCGCGAGGCCGCGCAGCGACGGCACCTGGTAGGGCTTGCCCGTGCCCACGTCCATGGTCTCACCGTTCGTCAGTTTCTCGCCCGAATGGCACGTGCCGCACGCCAGGGTCGGGTCGTTGAAGAGCACCTCGCCGCGCGCAGCAGCGGCCTCGTCCTCCGGCTTCGACCGGGGCAAGTCCTTGATCGTGTCGATCCACGCCGCGATCGCCGCGACGTCCTCGGGGCGCTGATACGAGCCGCCCATCCGGCGCTGGAACACTTCCTCGATGAGGGCGCCGACGTCCGCCAGCTCCCCCTCCCAGTGCAGCGGCGCCGTCGCGAGCACGCCGCCCGCGACCGACTGCGTGCGGCGCGGTCCGATAGACTCGAAGTACCATGTCCGGCCATCCTCGTGCCCCTCCGGGTGGCAGGAAGCGCACGCAATGGTCATGGTCAGGGACGTCTCGCCCCGATGAAAGAAGATGTGGGCGTCGTCGAGCCTGCTCTCGCCAGGAATCTCGATCAGGTCGATCCGCTTGCCGCTCAGGGCCGCGAAGCGCGCGATGCCCGGCGGCTCGCGCAGCTGCACGAGCAGGTTTCCCTCTGCGTCGTAGCCGACGGCGATGGGATCGCCGCTCATGCCCACGTCGAGCTCACGCTGGTCAGCGGAGGCTGAGCAGGTCTCGAGCGCGTCGCGCTGCTCGAGCGTCACGAGCGGCGTCTCGAGCACGCTCTTGCTGCCCGCGTGCAGGATCGCGGCGCTGAGCCCATCCGGCGATACAGCGATGTCGACCGGGAGCACGCCCGTCCCGATGCCCCCCACGTAGGGCACGGCCGGAGCGAACGGCGATCCGGCCTCGCCGGGACGCGGGCGCATCACGGTCACCGCCGAGTGGAGGATGCTCTGTTGACAATTCTTCCCGTAATAGCTGCCCGGCTGCGTATCGTCGATGGGATCCATGACGCCGCGCTGGTGCACCATGGCCACGCCGCCCCCGGGCAGCGAGAGCGTCCTCCACGCCACCCCCGGCATGAACCCGAGCTCGACGCCGCTGTCCCCCCTGGGGACGCTCGCAAAGTAGACCGGCGGCTTGATGCGCTCGGCCACCGTCCCGTCCTTCGCCACCACAAGCAGCTCGGCGGACCGGAAACGGCTCACGAGGAGCGAGTCCCCCTGGACGATGACGTCGCGCAGGTCGCGGTCGAGGCGAAGCTCGCGGACCGGCGGGGCGGCGACGTCGGAGGAGAGCGTCACGAGCTCGCCGCCCGCGCAGGCCACGTGGAGCAGGCCTGTCGAGGCGTCGTGGGCGAGCCCGCGCGGCGCGGGGCAGACGGGCCTGCGTCGCATTTGCCTGGTCGCCAGATCGATCGTGACCACCGCGCCCCCCCGGCGGAGCGCCACATGAGCGACGCCAGCGGTCCCCTCGGTCACGCGCCCTGGCTCGTCGCCCTCCTCCAGAGGGAGGATGGTGACCTGGGAGCTGAAGAGATTGAGGATGGCTATCCTGTCGCGATCCGGATCCGCAGCGACTGCCAGCTTCTTGTCGGCGGTCACGAGGAGCGTTCCGCCGCTCACCGGGGGCGGCGGCACCGCGGAGACACGGGGGGGCGGACCTGACCACGAGGGGCCGTCGTCCCGCGGCAACGGTGAGTCCCACGATAGGTCTTCTTTTTCGTACAGCGCGCACCCAGCGACGGTCGCAGCGATGGCGGAGAGCGCGGCGAGCCGCGCCCTGGTTCGAGCTTTCATTGTGTACCTCCTCCAGCCGGCGCGGCCTTGCAAAGACGCTGCCCGGGCCGTGCTCCGCGCCCCGGGCGGCGGCTCTCGTGGACAGGAGCGCGGGACTTCTGCGCTCGCCGGCCCCTCCGGCGGCGCGTCCGCAGGAATTCGACGTCTCCGTCCGAGGTGTCTTATCCAGGTGTCGGCTCGCGCCGGAAGACGCAAATTCTATACGCCCGGAGAACCAGTGTTGCTGCCGCTTCACACTCGGCGTCGACCACGCGGCGGGAGACGCGCAGCCCCGATCGGCGGCGCGAGCGGCGTGGTGGAGCAGGACGCGGGGCCGGAAGGCACGTTCGAGCTTGAGCGCGCTCGAGGTCAACGGCGCCACCGGCCTCGTTCTGCTTCGTCGGCCAGCCCTTGACTTCGAGCGCGCTCGAAGGCTCATGCCTACGGAACACGCAAGGGAGAGTGGACCATGCGATACGAGCTCCTCGGGAAGACAGGCCTCTACGTGTCCGAGCTCTGCCTCGGCGCCATGACGTTCGGCGGGAAGGGCTTCTACGAAGTGATCGGCGCGCTCGGCACGAGCGAGGTCGAGGCCATCGTCGGCACGTCGCTCGACAGCGGCGTCAATTTCATCGACACGGCGGACGTCTACTCCGAAGGCGAGTCGGAGAAGCTCGTCGGCGCGGCGCTCAAGGCGCTCGGCCGCCCGCGCGAGCAGGTCGTCGTGGCCACCAAGGTGCGCGGGCGCGTGGGCCCGGGCGTGAACCAGGTGGGCCTCTCGCGGGCGCACATCCTCGCGAGCATCGACGCGAGCCTCCAGCGGCTCGGGCTCGATCACGTCGACCTCTATCAGATCCACGGCTTCGATCCCGTGACACCCATCGAGGAGACCGTGCGCGCCCTCGACCACGTGGTGCGCTCGGGCAAAGCCCGCTACGTCGGCTTCAGCAACCTGCCCGCGTGGCTGGCCATGAAGGCGATCGGCTTCGCGCAGGCGAACGGGCTCGCGCGGTTCGAGAGCGCACAGGTCTACTACTCGCTCGCGGGGCGCGACATCGAGCGCGAGATCGTGCCCATGGCGCAGTCGGAGGGCATCGCGATCCTCCCCTGGAGCCCGCTGGCGGGCGGCATGCTGTCGGGCAAGTACGATCCGGAGAAGCCGGGCGGCCCCGAGGGCGCGCGGCGCTCGAGCTTCGACTTCCCGCCCGTCGACCGCGCCCGCCTGCCGCGCGTGCTCGCCGCGCTGCGGGACGTCGCGGGCGCCACGGGCCTCTCGGTCGCGCGCGTCGCGCTCGCGTGGCACTTGACTCGCCCCTTCGTCACCAGCGTCATCATCGGCGCGAAGACGCGGGAGCAGCTCGCCGACAACCTCGCCGCCGCGGAGGTCACGCTCTCGCCCGAGCACATCCAGCAGCTCGACGAGGCGAGCGCGCTCTCGCCCGAATACCCTGGCTGGATACTGGAGTGGCAAAACCGCGACGTGCGGGGCGTCGTCGGCGGCAGATGGTCATGGACCGCGCCCGCCAGCACCTGACGAGGAAGTAGCGGCCCACGGGCATCGGTCCGCCAGCGCAGCCATGCAGTTGCGGAACTGGAACGAGGACGATTCCCTGGCCGCCTGCCTCCCGGCCGCCGAGTTCTGGGCCAACCTCTCGACCACGGGCAGACAGCTCGGGAAGCCCTCGTCCTTGCCCCGGCTGCGCTGGTCTCAGGCGGCTGTCCCGCGTGGCCGAGGAGCATTCCGGCCGCGCTCACGAGGAGCGGGCGTGCGTCACACGCTCCCGTGGGTCGTCCCGAAGGAGACGCGATCCGGATCCGCCGGGTCGATGAGGACGAGCCTCACGAGGGCTCGATTGTCTTCCTCATGCACAGGCTGGTGGTCTGGTAGCCGAGGGTCTCATAGAGCCTGCGCGCCCGCGTGTTGTGCGCGAAGACGTGAAGCTCCAGGTCCCGGGCGCCCAGGCCGCGAGCGACGTCCTCGGCGAGATCCATGACCCGGCGCCCGACGCCCCGGCCGCGGGCGTCCTCTCGTAGCTGGATGTCGTAGACGACGACGCTGCGGAAGCCGTCGACGTCCGTCACCGCGAGCCACAGGTGTCCGACCGCGGCGTCCCCCTCCACGACGGTATAGAGGTGGTGGTCGGGTGTGGCGAGCCCCTGTGGCAGGAGCGCTTCCACCTGGTTGCGCGCATTGCGCTGTGTGTCCTCCGCTCGTGCGTTCACGGCCGCCGCGCGATCGTCCGCGTATCCCGCGATCGTGAGGCGGATGAACGCTTCGAGCTCGGTCGCTTCCAGCGGGCGTAGGGAGATGGGCTGACGAGACATGGTGCGAGCCTACCACCGCGCCACGCAGCCCGCAGCGGATGCTGGGGGCGGACTCCGCTCGTGGCGCCCTCACCCCGAATCGCTCGCGAGCGCCGCCGCCCCAGGGCGGCACGCGGCTCTGCGAACGCCTCCCTCTCCAAAGCTCCGGTGTCAGCCGTCCGGCGGCGCCCTGGAGGACTGGATGGCGAGGACGTCGACGTCCGCGGTTAGTAGAACGACGTGCTCGCCGCGCCGGATTTCAACGCAAGGGCGCAAGGCGCAGAGGCGAAGAAAGCAAGGCGCTTGGGGCGCAGCTCCGCGCGCTCATTGCGGCGGCGACGCTGAACGGTTCCGGCCTCGCGTCCGCGAACTCAACATGGCTGCCTGACCTCACGCATGGTTCGGCGACACCAATGATCTAAACTTGACCTATGTGTCGCAATATGACAGAAAGGTTCCATGTCCCATTCCCCCTCAAGCCCTGCTATCGATCCGAAGCAACTCCCCGATGCACCCCCCATGCTTCGAGAATACTGGTACACCGCCTGCGCTACCTCGCAGCTTGCAAAAGAGCCTCGTGGGGTGCGCGTGCTCGACCAGGATCTTGTCGTCTTCCGCGATGGTGCGGGTCAAGCCCGCGCGTTGCTCGACCGCTGTTGTCATCGCGGTGTGCGGCTCTCGCTCGGCTCCGTCACCAAGGGAAACATCGCCTGTCGCTATCACGGATGGTGCTTCGACGGCGAGGGCCGGTGCGTTCACATTCCGTCGCTCACCAAGGACCGCCGGATCCCCGAGAAGGTCGGAGTACCATCCTTTCCTTGCGAGGAACGCGACGGCTATGTTTGGGTTTTCCTTGGCGAAGGCGCGCCTCCACCGCTTGAGGGCATCCCGCGCTTCGCATCACGCCGGTGGATGCAGGGCGCGATGGATATGCGCTGCGACTACCTGAAGATGATCGAGAACAACGTCGACGTGTGCCACCCCTACTTCGCCCATCCCTGGACGCATCTCCAGTTCTTCACGATCCTGTTCCGGGGTTTCCAGGAGTACGAGTACGAGATGCGCGTCACCGAGCGGGGGATTGTGGTCTTCACGCCGGCGACCTCGGATCCCGAGGCTCCGATCCCACCGGACGCCATGATGACGACCTACGAGCTTCCCAACCGGGTGACAGTGGAGACCAGCAAATTCCATGCGCCCATCATAATCTTGCACTTCGTTCCCACCGGGGAGAACAGTTGCCGGCTGGAATGGATGGTCACGAACCCGATGCCGTTCGGCCGCAAGGTCGGGTGGTCGAAGCAGGAACCGAAAATCTTCGCTCAGGATCGTATCCTTCTTGAGAGCGCGCAACCCTGGTATGACCGCGGCGGCGGGACCTTTGAGAGGAGCGTGGAGGCTGACGCTTCGTCCCTGCTTGTGCGGCGGATCGTCGAGCTGGCCGCGCGTGGCGCCTGGGAGAGCACGCGGGCTTCGCTGCCAAAGCGCCGGCTGGTCGGCGTCCGCGGCTAGCCCATAGGTTGCCGTCTTTGCAGGCCCGCCCGCCGGCGCCGATGCCCTCTCGCGGGCAAAAATCACCCTTGTGCGGCTTGTCGTACGCGAGCGCGCTCGGAGAGGACGGCGACAGCCCGCGGAGCCATCGCGGGGCGACGACGTGTGGCGCGGCTCTCGTCCCGAGACGGCGGAGGCACAGAGCGCTGCCTCGGGTTCGTCGTCCTCCTCGACGTCGTGCTCGATCTCGAGATGCCCGTGCCGCCGGAGGCAACGGAGCATCCGCCCGACGGCGTGCTCTGGGACCCGACCGACCGCGCGAGTTGGAAGATGACCGAGCTCGTTCCACACGAGCTCGGTGCCGTCTTCGTGATCAGCCTCGTCGAGGAAGACCACGTGCAGATGCGGATTGAGCCGCATGTCGCCGGACGTGCGTTGCACGACGGTCACCGCGCCGCTCTTGACCGCGCCGCACGCGCCTCGGCGCGCGGCGCGCTCTTCGTAGAACCGCTCCACGCTCTCGACGAAGATGCGGGTCAGCACGCCGAACAACGCCCCGTCCTGGGCGAGCCTGCGCCGCCACGGAAACGGAAACGTCAACACCCACGGACGGTGCGCCACCTCGGGCAGGACGTCCTCGATCAGGTTCGCCGCCGTGGCACACATGCGTCGGCCCAGACACGACGGCTCTCCAGGACCAGTCGCCCTGTCGCTTCCGCTGGTATAATGTTCCTGCCATGCGGGACCGATCGGCGAACCAGCTCGCGCGAGGACTCTTCAACAACAGCCACGGCGCTCGCGCGCTCTTGCTCGCCGTGGCGGCCGCGGCGGCGGCGTGTGCGCCCGATCTCCGCGTGGGGGACGAGGTCGTGTCCCTCGAGCCGTGCACGCCGCGGCAGACGCGGGCGTGTTACTCCGGCCCCGAGGGGACCGAGGGCGAGGGGGCGTGCGCCGCAGGGGTGCAGGCGTGCAACGACGCAGGGACGGGCTGGGGTGCGTGTGAAGGCGAGGTGCTGCCCGCGGAGGAGGCCTGCAACCTCGCGGACGACGACTGCGACGGGGCGGTCGACGACGGGAACCCGGAGGGCGGCGCGCCCTGCGAGACCGGCGAGCCCGGGGTCTGCAGCGCCGGGACGGCCACCTGCACCGCCGGCGAAATCACGTGTCCGCCGGCGACCCCGGCGTCCGTCGAGCAGTGCGGGACGGCGGCGGACGAGAGCTGCGACGGGCGGGCGTCCTGCGAAGGCGCACACGTCTGGAGCCGCGCATTCGGGGATCTGGACCTCGACCGGAGCCACGGGGTCGCCGTGGACGGCGCGGGCAACGTGCTGATCGCCGGCTCGTTCGTGGGGACGATCGGCGGCGACGGGCAGTCGATCACGAGCGGCGGCCTGCGCGACGCCTTCGTCGCCAAGCTCGATCCGATCGGGGCCCTCCTCTGGATCAAGCGGTTCGGCGGCCGCGACGAGGACGCCGCGACAGCGATCGCCGTGGACGGCGCGGGCGACGTGCTCGTCCTCTTCCAGACGACGGGCGCCATCACCCTGGGTGGTGAGCCGATCGCGGGCCCCTACATCGCGGCGAAGCTCGCCGCGGACGGGAAACACCGCTGGATCAAGCCGTTCGCCGGAGGGAGCCTCGCGGTCGACGCCGGCGGCAACATCCTGGTCGCGGGCAGCTTCTCGGGTACCGTCGATTACGGCAAGGGACCGCTCGTGAGCACGGACGGGCTCGACGCCTTCGTCGCGAAGTACGACCCGGAGGGGAACATCCTCTGGAACCGCGCGTTCGGGGGCCGCAACGAGCAGCAAGCGCGGGACGTCGCCGCCGACAGCCGCGGCAACGTGCTGGTCGCGGGGGACTTCAACGTCGAGATCGATTTCGGTGACGGCCTGAACGAGACGGTCTTCCTCACGAATTTCGTCGTGAAGCTAGACCCCGAGGGGGGCAATCTGTGGGAGCATGAGTGTCCGTGTCCAGGAGGAGACGGCGCGAGCTGGAAGAGCGTCGCCGTGGACGCGAACGACCACATCGCCCTGACGGGCTACAGCGACAACGCGAACAACAACGACGTGCTCGTGGCCAAGCTCGACGCCGAGGGCAACGAGCTGTGGAGCCGCTACATCGACGGCATCGTCGACGAGCCCGGCGATTCGGCGGGTCCGCAGGAGGGGGAGCAGATCGCCGTCGATCCAGTGGGCAACCTGCTGCTCACGGGCTGGTCGTCCTCGAAGATCAACCTCGGCGATGAGCCCGTTCCGCGCGGCACGTTCGTGGGCAAGCTCGATCCGGACGGCAACGCGATCTGGACCAAGAACCTCGGCTCGGTGACGAACATCGCGGTCGCCGTCGCGAGCGACAGGCTGGGCAACGTCCTGCTCTCGGGGCATTTCGGCGAGAGCGTCGACCTCGGGGGCAACAGGCTGACGAGCGCTGGTTCCCTCGACGCCTTCGTCGCGAAGCTCACGCCCTAGCGGCGGCGCCCCCCTGCCCGGCGCGGGCGCCGGCGGCGCGCTCGCGGGTGCTCAGGGCGCGAGCTTCACGAGGAAGATGTCCGTCTCGCCGCGGCTCGCGACGGGGCCGTTGCCGAGGTCGAACGGCTCGCCGAAGGCGCCCGAGAGGACGATGTTGCCGGTGCTGTCGACCGCGAGGTGCGGCACCGCGGTGAGCGCCCGGCTCCAGATGTGCTCGCCCGCGAAGTTCAGCTTGCCGACGAACGCGCCGCCCGTCGTGAGCGGCGCGCCTCCGAGCTCGATCGATCCGCTGAAGCTGCCGGAGAGCACCACCTGGCTCGCCCCGTCCGTGACCACGTGCTCGACCACCCCCGACGCCGACGCACGCGTGAACTCGCGATCCCAGAGCGGCCCCCCTGCTGGCGTGAACGCACGCAGCTTCGACTTGTAGAACAAATCGTCGGAGCTCTCCGACTCCAGTGCGCCACCGGCGATGATGTTGTGATCGCGGTCCACTGCGATCGTCTCGCCGCGAGCAGGGTTGAAGCCGGACGGATTGATGACCCTCCGGCCCCATGCAACGTCGCCGCCCGGATCGAGCTTCACCGCGAACACCGTATCCGCGCGCTCGTTGCCGAGAGGTCCGTCGCCGAAGTCGAGACCCATGTAGACCTCTCCAATGGCGACGAGGCTTCCATCGCTGTCGACCGCGACCTGGGCGATAGACGCGCTGCCCGGCACGCAGCGCTCCCAGACCTCATGACCAGAAGGATCCAGCTTCGAAAAGACGACGCCATCGCTGGTCGTTTCGCCGCAGAGCGCGGGGTCGTTGCGCCCCTCTCCGGTATAGATGCCGCCGGCGGCGTCCACGGCGAACTTCGCGAGCGCGCCGAGCGGCTGGCTCCACAGCAGCTGGCCGTCGCGATCCAGCTTCATGAGGAAGCCCCCCTCGAGGGGGATGGCGCCCTGTCCGAAGTCGACCGATCCGCTGCCCGTCCCGGCGACGACGATGTTCCCCGCGGCGTCGATCCCGACCGCGGTGGCCTCTTCCTCGCCTGCCGCGCTCCCGAACCGCTTGCTCCAGAGGTGGTCGCCGTCGCGATCCAGCTTCGCGACGAAGATGTCGCCCAGGCCGGCGGTCACGAGCTCGACGCCGCCGAGGTCGAGCGTCGCGTTGAACCCGCCGACGAGCACGATGTTGTCGTCCGGATCGACCGCGGCCACGGCCCGCTCGCGGGCGGAGCTGCCGAACCGCTTGCTCCAGAGCACCGCGCCCTGGCAGAGCGTGAGCCCGTCGCAGCTCTCGTCCTCGGGCGTGCCGCACACCTCGACGGCGGGCGTCTGGACCGGGCTGCACACCTCGCGGGCGCCCACGCACGCGGTGACGCCGGCGGCGCACGCGCCCAGCAGGCCCGAGCTGCACGGCTCGCCGGATCCGGGGGTGTCCTCGTCGAGCTCACCGTCGCAGTCGTCGTCCTCGTCGTTGCACGTCTCGACGACGGGGCCGATCTCCCCCTCGCACGCGCCCCACGCCCGGGTCGACGCGTCGCAGCGCTGGACACCGGCGCGGCACCGGCCGACGCCCTCGGTCTCCGGAGGCCCCGAGTAACACCGCCTCGTCGGCGCGGTGCAGGCATCGCCCGGGACGTCGCCGCCGCCAGCGCCGCCGCCGCCCCCGCCGCCTCCGCCGGCGCCATCGAGCACGCCGGCGCGGAGATCGGGAGCGCACCCGGACCCGCTCGCCCACGCCGCGCAGAGCAGCGCCGCGCGCCACCGCAGGCCGGCGATCCATGCTGTCCGCCTCATGACATGTGCTCTCCGTCCGCGGCCGGCGTTCAGAAGGTCCCCTGCACCGCCCCGCCCAGCGTGCCCCCGATCCACGGGACGACGGCGATGTTCCGGTGAGCGCCGGACGCGGCGCTCGCCTTCTCCTCCGGCGTGAACGCGAACCCGACCACCGCGATGGACGCGGCGGCGGCGCCCACGGCGCCGAGCCCGATCATCAACCCGGCGTCCCGGTTCCAGCGCGCCTCGAGGTCGTCGGCGCCCTCCTCGTCGTAACGCCGCGGATTGCACACGTTTCCGGGGCAATCGCGCGACGCGGTGCGGCGCACGTTCGCGTAGTCGACGGCGAAGGCGACCGCCGCGCCGAGCGACACGACGCCGACGCCGCCCGCGGTCCAGACCCAGGTGGGGACCGGGCGCCCGGCGTCGTCCTTCGTGGCCCCCGGTCCTTGGCCGGCGCCTGCGGCGGCGTGGGCGTCCGCGCCTTGCCCTGCTCCTGCCGCGCTGGATCCGCCGGGCAGCGCCGCGGGTTTCATCTGGATCTCGACCGCGAGGTTCTCCTTCTCCTCGAGCTCGACGGTGCGCTGCTCGGTCGTGTACCCGGGCGCGTCGACCTCGATCCTGTGCGGCCCGGGGTTGGTCTTCCGGGGGAACCCGAGCGCCTGCGGCGGGATCGCGACCCCGTCGACCGTCACCTTCGGCGGCGTGCCCGCCGGGAGGCCGGTCACGCGGAGGAAGAGCGACGGGATGCGCGCGGCCAGCTCCTCGGCGAGCTTCTCGGCCTCGTCGCGCGCGTACACGAACGCCTCGGGCTCGTTCGGCGCGGCCGCCCTGGAAGCGACGCCGAGCGCCGTCGCACGAGCGCCCACGAGGTCGCCGAGCGCCGCCTGCGCCCGCGCGAGATCGAGGCCGGTCGTGGGGACGTCCATGATCGCGTGCGCCGCCTGAAATGACTCGAAGGCGCCCTTCGCGTCCCCGGCGCTCAGCTTCTTCCTGCCGTCGATCAGGAGCGTCCGCGCCGTTTCCCGGTCGGCGGCGGTGGGCTCCGCGGCGAGCGCCGTGCGCTCTGCCTGCACGCTCGCCAGGACGACGAGCAACGCGACCGCGCGCCTCAGCTGCTTACTCATCGTGCATCTCCTCAAAACCCGATCGTGTCTTTCGGCTTCTTGACCGGCGCTGGCGCGCTCGACGCCGCCGGCGCCGCGGTGGCAGGCGGCGAGATCCCGTGAGGTCCCGCGCTCTTGCCGTTCCCCGCGGCGCGCGGAGCGCCCGCGGCGGCCGGCCTCATGGTCGCCGCGGCGCCCGACCCCGGCGCCCCCGGCGCGGCTGCGGGTGGCGCGGCGGGCGCGGGGTTCGCGGTGGCCGGCGCCTCGGCCGGCGCCGCCGCCTCGGCCGTCGCCGCCGCTTCGGCCGGCGGCGGCGCGGCGGTCGCCTCGGCCGGCGGCGGCGCGGCGGTCGCTCCCTCCCGCGGCTCGTCGCCGCGCGCCGCGCCGCTTTCGGCGGGGTTCGCCGCGTGCGCCTCGGCCGCAGCGCCGGCGTCGGCCGCCGCGCCTTCCTGCGTGCGGGCGCGCAGCGCGGCGGCGGCGCCCACGCCCATCCCGAGCAGCACCATCAGCGTCGCGCCGAGCAGCAACGCGCCGCGCCTCGGCTTCCCGCGGCCGTGCGGGGCGGCGTGCCCGTCGAGCGTCGACGCGCTCGCGCCGCTGCCGCCGAGGCCCGCCCCGCTGCTCCGGCTGTCGCGCGCCGGCGGCGCGCTGCCCTCCGCCTCGGCGCTGCGCGGCGGCGGCTCCGGGCTCGCCGGCCTCCACGCGGGGCTCGACGCCGCCGGCGCGCGGCCCACGCCGGCGGCGGCCTCCAGCGCCTCGGCCATCTCCTTCGCCGAGCGGAACCGCGCGCTCGGGTCTCGCTGGAGCGCCCTGGCCATCCATGCGTCCACGGCGGGCGGGAGGTCCGGTCGGAGCGCGCTGGGCGGCTGGAAGACGCCCGCGTACACGGCGACGGAGAGGGCCCCCAGCGTGTCGCCGACGAACGGGAGCGCCCCCGTGAGCGCCCGGTACGCCACCACGGCGAGGGCCCAGAGGTCCGCCTGGCGGTCCACGTGCTTCGCGCTGAGGAGCTGCTCCGGGCTCATGTAGAGCGGCGTCCCGAGCATGCTGCCCGTGGCGGTCGCGCTCATCGCCTGGCTCTGATCGAGCTTGGCGACGCCGAAGTCGAGGATCTTGATGAACGGATCGCCGTCGAGATCGAGCACGAACAGGTTGTCCGGCTTGATGTCGCGGTGAACGATGCCGAGCTGGTGCGCGCGGCCGAGCGCCTTCGCCGTCTGCGCGACGATGCGCGCGACCTCCGCGAGCGGGAGCGGGCCGAGCCGCTGGAGCCTGCTCTTCAGGGTCTCGCCGTCGAGGAGCTCCATCGCGATGTAGAGCGCGCCGTCGCTCGAGACGCCGTAATCGAGGACCTGCGCGACGTGGGGGTGCTTGATCTGCGCTGCCGCCACGGCCTCGCGCCGGAAGCGCTCGGCGAACCCGGGTTCCTGCGCGACGGCGGGCGCCATGAACTTCACCGCGACCTGGATACCGAGCGCCAGGTGGTCCGCGACCCACACGCTTCCCATCGCGCCCTGCCCGAGCGGCCGTACCAACCTGAGGGTCGCGGTGAGCTGTTGACCTGCGAACATGGCGAGCTCCGGGCCTCGCCGGCCCCTCGTCCGGGCGCTGCAGCACGGCCTACCCCGTGGGGATGCGAGACGCTCGAAGCTACCACGAGTCCGCCGAAGTTCTCCGGGGCAAGGTTCCTGGTCGGAGCCGCGCTGCAGGGCGGACGTTGCGGCGTAACGGGTCGTGCCGCCGTGTGTTCCGGGGGGCGTTTTCGGGTTGGCCGCGCGGATCGTCACAAATTAAGCTGGAATGGAATTCCAGCGTCCACGCGGCGGCCGCCGTACTGGAAGAGCACCGTTCTGCGCCGCAAGGCGCCCGGTGACGCCGCATAGCGTCTCGCGACGCGCCTCCCGGGCCAGACCAACGCCTGGACGGACACGAGTGCCCACGGCACGCCGATGCGCCCCGTAGCGGACGCGCTGGGACGAGCTCGGCAAGGCGCTCCTCGGGCGGCGGTAGTGCTGTCATTTGAACATGAAGGCGGTAAGGCGGGAAGAAAATCTCAATGATCTTCCCGCCTTACCGCCTTCATGTGAACCCTCTCTGGGCAAATGACAGCACCACCCGGGCGGCTGCAGGCGCGGTTCGGCGAGGGTCCTCAGCGCCTCGGGATGGTCGCCAACCTGGGCGGCGGAACGCGCTAGCTCCACCCACCAGGAGTCCGGCCAGGGATCCGGAGAGCGAGAGAGTTCAACGCAAAGGCGCAAAGGCGCGCTCCCCGACACGAGCTCATTGTGGCCGCGCGACCACGGCGAGAAGGGTGTCGAGATCGAGCGGCTTCTTGAGCAGCGCGCACGCGTCCAGGGTGGCCGCTTTGGCTTCCAGAGAGTCGACGCCCGACAGAATCGCCACCGGGATGTTCGCCAGCGCGGGCTCCTGTCGCTTGAGCGCGAGAAACTCCCAGCCATTGATCTCCGGCATCATGAGGTCGAGCAGGATGATGCTCGGGCGGAGGCCGCGGCGGAGGAGATCCAGCGCCACCGAGCCATTCTCCGCGCAGACGACCTCGTAGCCGAATGCCTGCAAGAGCTCCTCCACGACAGAGCGAAACCCACTGTCATCATCGACGATCAAGACACCGTCGCGCTGATCATCCAGCGGGCTCATCGGGACCTCCGGCCGGCGGGGACACCTCGGTCGGCAGAGCGTGGGGGCGCCGGCGCAGGGGGAGGTCCACGATGAAGGCCGCCCCCGCGCCGAGCTCGCTCTCGACACGAATCGAGCCACCATGGGCGATCACGATTCGGTGGCTGATATACAGCCCCAGGCCGAGACCGCCGTAGTGCTGCGCCGAGACGCCTCGCTCGAAGCGTTCGAAGATATACGGCACCCTGCTCGCATCGATCCCGATGCCGCGATCGGCGACGACCAGCTTGGCCATCTCGCCCTCGGCCGCGACGCTGATCTCGATCGGCGTGCCCCTCCCATACTTGATGGCGTTCAGCACCAGGTTCGTCACCACCTGCTCCAGACGGGTCCTGTCCCACATGCCCACCACGGGAGCGTCGGCCCGCCATATCACTGTACTTCCGGCCTGCCTCAGCTCCACGTCGAAGTCCTCCACGACCTCTTGCGAAAGCGCCCGGAGATCGACGTCTCCCAACTTCAGCTCGATTTTGCCTGCCTGGATCCGAGCCACGTCGAGCAGATCTTCAATGAGCCTGACGAGCCGCCGGCACTGCCGCTCGGCCATCCCGGCCAGCCTCTCCGCGCCGGCGGGGAGCGCCGTCGCCTCGCGCATCAGGCCTTGCACGGCGAGCTTCAGGCCCGCGATCGGGGTATAGAGCTCATGAGAGGCGATCGACACGAAGTCGTCGCGCATCCGCACCGCTGCTTCGGCGGCGGCCCGGGCCCTCTGCTCGTCCTCCAGGAGCAGGGCGCGCTCCGCCTCGATCTTCTTCCGCTCCGTGATGTCCGTGGAGATGCCGCCCACCGCGTACGGGACGCCGGCAGCGTCTCGCAGAGGGAACTTGATGGCGAGATAGGTGTGCACGCCGTCGTCCTGAGGCATCACCTCCTCGTCTTCCAGCGCCGTCCCGGCGAGGAGCGCCCGCTGGTCGAAGGCGCGAAGCGCCTCCGCGTGCTCCCGGGAGAACACGTCATGGTCGCTCTTGCCCACGATGGCCTCGCGACTGACGCCGAACAGCTCCTCGAAGCGGCGGTTGACGAGGATGTAGCGCCCCTCGATGTCCTTGACGGAGACGATGGCCGTGGAGCTGTCGATGATGGCGCGCAGGAGCTCCTGGCTCGTGCGCAACGCCTCCTCCGCGCGCCTGCGCTCCTCCGCGACCTTCCGCAGCGCCGCCTCCGTCTGCTCGTGCTCCGCGATCTTGCGCCTGAGCTGGGCGTTGGCACGGCTGAGCTCGGCGGTGCGCTCGGCGACCTGCTGTTCCAGCCGCTCTTTTGCCCGGGCTTCTTCTGTCAGGCGAGCATCGAAGACGAAGATGGATTTCAAGTCCACCTCGATCACATCGCGACACTGCGCCACGAGCGCCTGGTAGGTCTTGCTGTATTGGTTCGCGCGGTCATCCAGCACGCAGATGGTTCCGAAGATGTCCCCCGTGGGCCACGCGATCGGGAAGCCGAGATAGGATATCATCCCGAGCTTGACATCCGGATTCGACTTCCACTGCTCGTCTTTCAGGGCGTCAGGGACCAGCAGCGGCATTCGGGTCTTCATCACGGTCTCGCAGTAGAGCCCGGTGTCGAGACGCGCGCGTTCGTCGGGCTCATACGGGTTCGCCTTCGACTCGCTGGAGATGCAGACGACGATCTCGGGCGGCTCGACTCTCATGATCAGAGCGGCCGGGACGCGCAGGATCTCCGCAAGGAGATCGGTCATCTCCTGCCACTTGCGAGCAATGTCCGTCGGAATGTCGATCGCGACCGCGCTCGATCGGCTCCTTCGGCCGCTCCCGGGCGAAGAGGTCTTCGTCCCGAGGTCGTCCGTACGCCGCTCCGGCGGGCAGCCGGAGGCGGCCCCGTGCGGCCCGAGGCCCGCGCTCTCAGCGCGCTCCGAGGGCGCAGGCTCGCCCAGCCCCGGGCGGCGGGCATGGTCGACAACGAGCGCGCCTGGCTCTGGGTGTTCGTCGGTCCCGGTACGCATGAGCCCCCACGATGACGAATCGTGCGAAGGGCCATCAGGTTGTCAAGGTGGGCGCGACCGCGCCGCTCCTGAGGACACAGCGCGACGAGCCGGCCGGCGGTCGAGCCCTACCCTGGTTCGCCGCCCAGGGCGCGCGGCCCGGGCGCCGAGCGCCGCGAGCCGCTCGAGGCACACCGCCATGTCGCCCGCCTGACAGGGTCGAGGAATGTTGTTTCGAGACACGCTATCGACGTACCTTCGGCGCGCGGCCTGACACCCGCACCGGTCGCCCGGACGCAGACGAGCTGGCCCCGGGCGACCGAACGCGGCCATCCCCATGGCCGCCGAGACTCGCGGGCCGGCGACGCATGGAGCTTCGGATGAGGATCATCGACGCATGGCGGGCGGCGGGCACCAGCGTGCACGTCGCGGGACGCGCCGCCTGACCCGCGCCACGACCCGCGGGCTCAGCCGGCGCCTCTGCCCCCTCCCTTTCGGCTCGGCGCGCCTAGTTACTGCCAATCCGAGATCAGCTGGATCGGCATCGGTCCCGACGAGGAGCTCGCCGATGCCGACGCGATGATGGCCAACGTGTCCGCGGGGGCGTCGTACCAAGTGACGACGCCGCAATGACCGCTATTTACGTCATAGCTGCCAAGCTTCGGTATCGCACTAGCGAGATACCAGCAGCCGGATGCGCCCTTCTTCCAGATCTTCAGCTGGCCGGTCGCGGTCGTGCATTCCGAGGGAGACATGGCTTTTATGCTCCTGAGGACGACTCTGAAGGTGTGGTGGCAGTTCACAGGCTCGCTGCTGGGGCTGGGAACGAGCTTCACTGTGTAGCTGGTAGCGCCGGCCGGCGCTGACAGCCAATCACTGAGGTCACAATATGGACCGGACTCGGTGATGACGGTGGTATCCGGGGTGGGTACCCCCATCGCGATACAAACGGGAAAACCGCCGCCGTCCGCCGATACTCCTCCGGCGGCTTGCTCCAGCAGCACAGGCTCGGGATCTGTATCGCTCCCCTCGGTACCCGCTTGCTCGATGGGCTCGATCGCACAGGCAGCTGAAGAAAGAGCACAGCTCATGAGGCACAACAGCAAACAATGACCTCGGTACATGGTAATCCTCACCGGGTGGCGGGTTCTGGGTGCCAGCATGCCGCGTTCGCCGCCCCGTCCAGACAGGACAGCGAGGGCTCTGCGGCTCGCTGCGGGTCTGTCCTGAGGTAAGCAAACGGCGTGCCCGAGAGCGCACGTCGTTGCGCAAGGATGCTTTCGGCTGCGCGGCGTTCGGAGCGCTCGCCGTGGAGGGCCGCTGGTGAACGTGGAGGCTGCAGCCACCAGCGAATGGCGTCCGCAGCCTCCAGACAGCGCCCGAAAACGGCGGAAGAGGGCGCCGCGTTGGGCCACACCGGAGCCGCCCTCGGCGGCGACGCAGGCGGAAGCTACGAAAGTCGCTGCTGTTTCCAGCGACCACTCGCTATCGACCGGTTTCTCTGGCGGGACTCTTCCGCGGGGGCGAACCGGTGCGATCCGTCGCATCCCCGAGGATTTGGGGAGGGTGTGACGACGGATCGCACCCCCTCAGGAGGCATGGGCCCAACCCGGGCCCAAGGGCCAAGCCCCGGGCTTGGGGAGCTCGCCGTGACCGGACCGTCGCCTCGGGCGGCCGTGGTCGCCTCGCTCGCCGGCACCCTGAGCCGCGCCGTCGCCCTCGGGGACGAGGCGGCGGCCCGGGTCGTTCACGAGGCGATCGGTCGGTTGCTCGGGCAGCCGGTGGCACCGAAGGAGTGAGTAAGCTCGCGCCGACGGCAGCAGATAGCATTGACGAAGCAGCCGGATAGGACAGATGCGGAGCGCCGCAGATGCCGGGCCACGCCGGCGCGATCCGCTGACGACTTGGCCTTCCGCCGCGAGGATGCGCGCGTCGTGCACGTCCCCGTCGGTCTGCAAGGCCAGGTTGGGCAGCGCGTCCGAAGGAAGCGTGCCACCGAGCGCGGAGGTTCTTCGTCAATCATAACCAGTGACTTCACCGTTTTCGTACCCGACGAAGCACGGATCCATGCAGACTCGAATCGGGCGGCGCAGATTCCCCACGAATCGCTCTATATGCAGCCATCGCCTCTGGCCGAAATTTAGATGCGCGAGCTGGCAACGGAACTTTGGCGAACCTGGGCTTTACTCGAAGCCAGTCAAGTGCCAGCAACATTTTGGGCCTCTCCGACCACGTACGAACAAATTCTCGGGTTCCAGATTGGTCAATGAGTCGCTCCGCACGCACCATCGAGGACAGCGGAAATCGCTTTGAGTTCTGCGACAGCTTCTCGAGCCCCTCGCGAGTCCGAGGGTCGCCGTCGAAGTAGAGATTACGCTCTGCGAGTACCAATTGAATAAAGTTCAGCGCCTTGATCTGCGCCTCATCCCGAATCCGGATCGTCCCATTTGACGATCCGCTTACATGGTAAACGTCCGGATCGAATTTCATTAGTAAATGCCGCGGGGATAGCGGAAGAAGGAGTATCTGGCCACTGCACGCTAGACCGTCCGTTCCCATGCCTGTTACGCCGGCAGCCCATTGGTTGTGGGTGAACACACCCAGATCACTGGTGGCGAACCCGAAGCGGGTTTCGTTGATGAGCAGCAGATCGTCGAGGTCCCATAGTACCGGCGCCAACGCGGCCGTCATCCGAAGATGTGCCGCCGGGGGGTGACTTCGAGCTACGGAACGAGCGATCTCGCTGATTGTATCGCTATCGCCGGCGTTGCGCGCAAACTTGCGAGCTTCTTCGATCATCGCAAACAATCGCTGATTTGACACATTGACAGCGCTCGGCGTTCGACCATGCTGCACGACCACAAATGTAATGAGATCTGACCACTCCCTTGTCCCGACCGCGGGCATCGATTCTGACCTGAGAATCGATTCGATGATTAGACCGGCTGCCCCCTCCAGGTGTCCAAGGGACCTCTCAACTATGCCGTCCTCCCCATAGAAGAATGGTCGCGCGCATTGTCCGGCGATGGACACGATGGGAATCGTCTTGTTGGCTTCAAGGTCGAGCGTGGCCACCGCACGCTGACGAGTGTTCGGAACTGCGAATCGCCTCAGCAACATCTGCGGAACGAAGTGCTGGTTCTTGGTGGGCTTGGCTTCTGCCATGAGCGTGAGGCGGGGCTAACGATCAGTGGATCGTAGCAAGCGTTCCGGCAGCGCACAAGCACGTCATTGCACCGCTCGTGGCCCGACAGCCATTCGCCGGACGTCGACGCTCCTCAGAAACCGCGTGAATTTGGACGGGCCGACCCCTGACCCCCTGGGGTCGAGGTAGCGCGTGCCGGTGAGACATGGCCGGTCACGGGGGCGTAGGTCAGCGCCGCGACCGGCGAGAAGTGGCCAGCCGCCGTCGTCGCCGACGATCTGCCGGCCGGTGGTCCAAAGAGCAAAGGCCCGGAGAACCACCTCCGAGCCTTCAAGGTCGTTCACCGTGACGTGAGCCGACACGCGGGTGTCGCACGTCGGCAGGGTAGAGGTCCACTTTTCGGCGCCCGCCAGCGCCGGGACAGGGGCGCCGTTCGCTTCGCCATCTGCGCGGGGGTGCGGTGCCGCCAGCTCTTTTTGCTCTGCTCGCAGTGCGACCACTGCGACCGGTATTGCAGCCCGGCGTGCCGCGCCGGTCGTGGAACGGCAGCGCGGTACGCCAGCAGCTTCCAGGGCCGCCGTGTGCCCGCACGGCGGCAAGCCCGCTTCCGAGAGCATCGCCGAAAAAAGTAACGCATGCAGGCGGCGGAGAAGTTCGCACTTGGCTGACGCTCTGCTCAGCGCCCGCGTCGAACTTCACGACGGCGCCAATGCCGGGGGGCGAGGAAACTCGAGATGGACTCGATCTGGATGGCAATCGCCCGGGGCTCGCGGGCAACACCGGTGCACATGGAGTGACCGAGGTCGCGCCGGTCACGACGGAGCCGATCGAGAGTGCGCTGCCCAACGAGCGGGTGGTTCGCGTCCGGCCGGGCCGTCCCGGGAGGCCAGTTCGTGTCGAATTCCTGCGGATCTGCGTGGCCGCTTACAGGCGCCAACATCCCCGTGCAGCCGCGCCCGCCGATCTGGCTCCGGGCTGCGCCGGCATGTAGGGCTCGGCAGCGCAAAGACCCCCCGCGGCTCGGGGTCGTCATGGATCTCGGACTACACGGTCAACTGTGACGGGGCGCCCGCTGCACTCGCGTAGACGGTGGGGACTGCGGGCTAAGCGGGCTTGCGGCGGCCGCGCCAGCACGTAGAGTTCGGCTCCGTGTTGGTGGGTCCTGTCATCCCCGTTCTGGAGTCCATCGCCTAAACGTCCCGATGCTCGGGGGCGAAGTCCTCCATGCCTTCCCGAAGTCTGATGATGTCGCGCAGCGCGCCGATGGCCTTGATCCGTTGCTTGTAAACCACGGAGAGAGGAAGCCCCGCGTCGTTGGCGATCTGGGCCATTGGGACTCCTTTCAGATCGTGTGCAACGAGAACAAATCGCAGCTTCGGTTCGAGCGCGTTCACCGCGTCGATAGTGTTCGTCCTGATGCTGTCGGCTTCCATCGTAGCAGCGGCATCCGGCGCTGGGTCGGCCACGTCGATCAAATCGACGAGCTCCTCCCTGCGGTGCTGCATACGCTGGTGATAGTGGGAGGCAACGTGTACGGTGATCGCGTTCAACCAGCGTTCCGGCCTGCCGCGCTTCGGATCGAATTTGGGCCAGCTCACCCAGGCATTGAGCCAGACTTGGCCTGCGACGTCGGTACGATGGTACCGTGGGACCCCCAACCTCCTCAGCCAGCCCAGCACGGCACGAACCAGCGCCGGGCAAAACAAGCGCGCGTGCGCGGCGGAGCGCTCTTCTTCATTCGACAGACGACCCATGATTTTACCCTCCACCGCGGGCAATCGCTCGTAAGCGGATGCCGCGTGTCCGCTCATGCCGCACCGGTTCGCAGTCTTTGCTGTCCGCTACCGAAGGAAGACGTCAGCCGTAGCTGCTCAGTTCCCGTAGCGCCGGCATGCCCGCAAGCAGGCGCCTGATGGCGTGTCGCTGCGAGGGAAGGCGGCGCTCACCCATGGCTTCCTACTCCCGGAAGGGTCGTGTCCAGCGGCGAGCGCTCTGCTTCCTCCCAATCGGGCTCGTTGGCAGAGCTCGCCCCCCCTTCGTCACGCTGTAGCGGGAAGCTCGTCAGTGTGGCAGCGCGACGGGTGAGCTCTTCCCCCGCGACGGCACGGACAGGGCGCGGCGACCGAAGCCGCGGCAGTGGAGGCGGCGGGAGCTTCGCCCGCGGGCTCCTGGCCACAAGCTCGGGAGCCGGCACCACCGGCGGAGGAACGTCGAGCGCGCGGGGAGGTACCGTCGGCGGAGTCGGCGGCGCCGAACTCGGGGGCGGCGACGACGCCGGACGCGCCGAGCTCTCGCGTCTGGTGACGGGCTCGCCCGCATGGATCACCACGGTCTCCTCCGCGTCCGCTCGGTGGTCGTCGTGTAGCCGCCAGAGGCGGTCCCAGTACCGCGCCGGCGTACCGGTGAAGGCCTCCAGCTGCCGCGCGAGGCCGGGCGTCATGGGGAGATCGCTCCTCAGCAACCGCTCCACCTCCCTTGGCTCCAACCCCGTGCTCTCGCCCAGCTTTCTCCTCCACGAGGGCGTCGTCGCACAGAACGACTCCAGGACCCTCCCCGGCCGGGGAGCGGGGCGCGCTCGGGCGTCTGTCAGCTCTGCAAGCGCCGCGTCGACGTGACAGTCCAGAAGGCGCCGATATCGGTCGCGCTCCCCCGCGGCCTGCTCCTTCGCATCGGTGAGGGCGGCCTCCTCGTCATCATGCGCCTGCTCGCGCGCCTCGCGAAGCCCGCGCTCTCGTCCCAGCGCTTCGCGCGCGGTGACCGCGAAGCCGATCGCGACGCACGCGATCATCGCGAGCCCGAGCGGCGACACCAGCCACATCGCCCCCAACATGTCTTCCATGAACTATCGCCTCCTGGACCTGAGCGTTGTTGTCCGACGCAAGGCGGATCTCGGCGTTGCGCTGCGCGAAAGCAGCACCGCTATCCCCGCCTGCCTAGCTGTTGATAGGTAGCCGACGATTCAGCGAAGCTGCCTGAGCAGCGCTTCGCGCTCCGCGGCGAGCCGCCCTCGCGGGAACTGCCGCGCGTGGGCCTCGAGCAGCCGGCGAGCCTCGACGTCGGCCATGACGTCGTTGGCCTCGATGGCCCTCCGCGCCTGGTTGACCAGGCTCCTCTCGACCTCGCCGGCGGTCGGTCGAACGGCGCTCGCCGGAGGCGCGGCCCGGTGACTTCTCGTCTGCGCGTTCGAGGGAGCGGGCGTGCCGGTCGCCATCGCTTCGCCGCGCGCGCTTCCGTGCTCCGTCCGCGACGAGATCTCGTGCGCGGTCGCCGCGGCGGGCACCGCTGCGTCGGGGGCCCCATCTCCGCTGGCGGGCCCCGCGGCGCTCTGGGCGCCATCTTGCGCGGGGGGCGCCACGGCGTCTTGCTCCGCGGGCGCGGTGGCAGGGGCGCGGAGCGCCGCCGCCCTGATCCACGGTTCCACGTCGGGCAAGGGCGGCACGGCGGAGACGAGCGCGCCGGTCAGCAGGACGAGCGCGGCCTGAACGACGATCCTCAGGCCCAGCCGGCGCAGCGAGGCCACCCACCACGCACGACGGCCGAACCCCAGTGCAAGCGGCACGCAGATGCTCCCGTCCCTTCCCTGAGAGCGCTCCTGCGCCTGCCACCGTCCCGCCTGCACCTCGAGCTCCTTGTGGGCCCGCCGGTATCGCGTCTTCACCGTGTCCAGCGGGAGCCCCTGCTCGGCGGCGATCTCGGCGAGCGGGATCTCCTCGAGGTCGTGCTTGATCACGAGATCCCGGTACTTGGGCTCGAGTTGGTCGATCAGCTGCCGGGTGAGCTTTTCCCGCTGCCGTCTGCGGAGCAGCTCTTCTGGCGTGGGGAGCTCATCTCGGATCTCGCGCTCATCGAACGACGTGAGCACCTCGCCGCGGCAGCGCGCGTCCCGGACGTGATTGCGCGCCTGGTTGACGGCGATCGTGACGCGGTAGGGCCCCGGGTCGCCGCCCGGCTCGAGCCGTTGGTCGGCGTCGAGCCCCCGCAGCAGCGCTTCCTGGGCGATATCCTCGGCGTTTCGCGCCGGTACACCGTGGCGCCTGGCCAGGCGCCGGAAGAGCTCGAAGCCGGGGGAGGCGGTCGCTGGCTTGGCCACGGTAAGCAGCACACGCGAGGCGGCCCCAAAGGTTCAGAGAAATGAGTCGAGGAGCAACTTCGGTCGGACAATGTGCCGCCATGTAGTTGTTTCGACTGCGCTTGGTCATGTCTGACAGATGGCTGAACGCATTCCCGCATCCGACCGCAAATTCCCACCGAAGACGCCGAGACGTGGCGGTTTCTGCCGGTTGACGCCTAGCAGCCGGCGTCGGTACCGTCGCGGCATGCGTTGCATTGCGCATTCGCTCTCGATTTTTCTTGCGCTCGGGGCCGCAACAGGCTTCCCGAACTCGGCCAGCGCGGACAATATCCATCCAAAGGCGGGACCGATCGACCGATCGACGGTGAAGGAGCATGTTCGCCGTGGTCAGAAAGCGCGCAAGGCCGGGCTGTGGACCGAGGCAACCGCTGAATACAAGGCAGCTTTGGAGGCCGCGGACGCGGCGACCAGCACTGAGGTGGAGCGCGCGGAGCTCGCCGGCGAGCTCGGCCTTTGCGAGCTCACGCTGCACAAGTACCGCGACGCGGCCGAGCACCTGGCCAGGAGCCTAGAACAGCGCGAAGCGTTGCCAGAAGCGCTCCAGCAGCGATTCGAGGCAGGGCAGCGGAACGCAGCGCCGCACGTCGCTCGGCTCGTGCTCGGCGTCGATCCGCCCGACGCCGAGGTGCTCATCGACGGCAAGCGCATCGGCCGGACCGCGCGGACCTACACGCTGTTCTTCGAGCCAGGCCAACACATGGTGCGGGGCCGTGCACCGGGCTGTAAGGACGCTCTTCATTCCTTGCGCGCCGTGGCAGGCGCGGAGCACGAGTTCACGATGCCGTTGCTGTGTGCGGCGGCGAGCGGCACCAAGGAGGCGAGCAGCGCCAAGGGGACCACGACCGCGACGCCGACTCCGGTGCGCGCTTTGCCCCCTCCGCGCGCGCAGGCCCCCAGCCCGTGGGCCTCGTGGCCGGGCACGCTGCGCGTCGTGGGAATCTCGCTCGCGACGGGCACCGTATCGGCAGGCGCCATCCTCATGATCAACGCCAGCAAGCTCGATCAGGACATGAGCGCGCGGCGTGACCAGCTCGAGAGCGACCCGAGATCGAGTTCGTCCATGTGCTGGCAAGCGCCGGAGCGCTCGCCGTGCGGCGAGCTGCGGCGCCTGCGCGACGCGCGCAACCTGTCCGACCGGGTGGGCACGGCCCTCGTCATCACGGGCGGTGTGATCGGCGCGGCCACCGCCGCGTCCTTCTTCACGGACTTCTCCTTCCTGGGACGCACGCCAGCGCAGGCTCGGGTCCAGATATCGCCCGTCGTGACCGGGCACGAGACGGGCGTGAGCATCGAGGGGGTGTGGTGACCATGCCGGGTACCGAGGGGATGCGGCCACGGGAAGACCAAAGAGCGTTGGCCGCCGCCGTTGCTGTCGTGGTCTGTGCGTGGGGAGCGAGCAGCACGCTGCTAGCTTGCACTTCGTACCGTGACGATTGCTGGGAAGTGATGGAGTGCGCCCCTGCACCTGAGCCGACTTTGTGTGACGGCGATCCAGCGACGACAATGGCGCTCGATGAGTGCGGGGTGTTCGTCAGCGAGCAGGGCGACGACAACGGCCCCGGAACGAAGGACGCTCCGGTGAAGACCCTGCAACACGCGATTGGGCTCGCCGCGCATGGGCGAAGCCACGACGAGGAGCCGACCCGGCGCGTGTACGCCTGCGGCGGGGAGTTCACGGAGACGATCTCGCTGCCCTCGGGCGTCGACCTCTGGGGAGGGCGTCGGTGTGACGGCGGGGATTGGTCGTACGAGGGCTCATTCGAAGGGCCGGATCACCCGACGATCATCGCGCCGCCGGGGGGGATCCCGCTGCGGATCCTCGGGGAGGAGGGTGCGGCGCTCGCGGGGAACGACGCGACGTCGGTGATCGCCGGCGTGCGCGTCGTGGCGGCGGACGCCTCGGCGCGCGATGGCAAGTCGTCGATCGGGATGATTCTGAGCACGGGGGCCAGGGCGAGCGTGCGGGAGAGCGTCATTCTCGCGGGCGACGGCAAAGATGGAGAGCCGGGCAAGGACGCGCCGAGCTATCGAGCGACGGATGGCGTGGAGGGGAACGATGGCGCGTCTGCCTGCACGGACGACGCCGCCGTGGGCGCCCTTCCGGTGGCCAACATGTGCGACGACGGCATCGAGTCGACGGGCGGATACGGCGGCGACGGCGGGCTTAACGGCGGTGGCGATGGCACGCGAGGACAGCCCGAGCCCGCGGAAAATCCCGAGGGCAAAGGCCTTGGAGGAACCGGGGCCAACAGCATGAGGTGCGAAGACGGGAGAGACGGCGCGGAGGGCGCCGACCGTGGTCGCGGCGGCGGCGCGACGGGTGAAGGGTACCTCAACATCGATGGATGGATTGGCGTCCGGGGTGAAGACGGAAAGAAGGGCGGCGCCGGCCAAGGAGGGGGCGGCGGAGGTGGCAGCAAGTCGCGCGGGCCCATGTATGCGTGTCCTACAACCCGCCCTCAACGTGGTGCGGCCGGCGGCTCGGGGGGAAGCGGGGGCTGCGGCGGCGACGGCGGCAGGGGTGGCGGCTATGGCGGCGCGAGCATCGGGATCGTCGCACTGGAGGACACCAAGCTGGAACTCGCGGCGACGCTGGTTGTCGCGGGCAACGGCGGTAGGGGCGGGGTGGGCGGAACGGGCCAACTAGGCGGTATGGGTCAACCGGGAGGCCAAGGGGGCTTGGGTTATGGTACTACTGGCATGTGGAAAGCGTGCGACGGAGGCGACGGAGGCACCGGCGGCCGCGGTGGTGATGCCGGTGGTGGGCTCGGCGGCGCTTCCGTCGGCATCGCGTACGTGGTCCCCAATCTGGCCCTCCTGCCCGGCACGACCATCGAGATCGGGAACGCCGGAGAAGGTGGTCCCGCAGGAAACGCCAGCCTAGACGACGAGGTGGGCAAAGGCCGGTTCGGCCCGTTGGGTCCAATCTATCGTTTCGGCGCGGCAAACGAGCTGCCCCGTTGAGTCGCTCACGGTGGCGCTGTCGTCGAGGAGTGCCGATGATGTCAAGTTCCACGATCTTCCTGCTCCTTGTTTTTCCGCTCGTCGCTGCCGGTTGCGGCACCGCGCCAGCGGTGAACACGCCCAGCGAGCCGGTCCCAGAGCCGGTATGTATCGAGCAGCTTGCCGCGGGTCAGGTGATCGATGGCTGCGGTGTGTTCGTCAATGGGCCATTTTTCGGCGGTGACGACGCGAACCCCGGCACGAAGGACAGGCCCGTTCGTTCGGTGCAGCGCGGGATCGAGCTCGCACGCACCGGACGTGGTCGCGTATTCGTAACCAACGACGGCTTTGACGAGTCCGTTACGCTGCCCTCCGGCGTGGATATCTATGGAGGCTTCCAAACCCTCGGATGGGCACGCCTGCCGGACGATACGACCAAGATCGTTCCCCGCTCCGGCAGGCGCATCGTGATGATCGTCGAGCCAGCGGGCGCGGGCGACAACGGGACCGCGGATGGGGTCTCGACGATCGACCACGTGACCCTCCTCAGCGGAACCCATGTCGGGGTGCTCGTTCGGTCAGGCGCGGTGGTGGAGTTCGTCCGGAGCGAGCTTCGCGCTTCCTCTGGGTGGCGGGGCAGCGATGGGGAAGAGTGGGAGTACCCGAACCGAGCAGCGACTGGCCCCGACGGCCTATACGGTGGGGACGCGTGCTCTGCCGCCACCGTCGCCGGGGGTGTGGCGGTGACGAGCCCTTGTGAGGACGGAGCTCCAAGCATTGGCGGCAAAGGCGGCGACGGGCTCCCGAACGGCGCCGAGGACGGCGGCGCTGGCGCGCCGGTCCCGACGCCGAACCCCACCAACTCAGGGCGCGGTGGCCACGCGGGCAGCGACGAGTCCGGCTGCCAAACCGGAGCCCCTGGGAGTTCTGGAGCCCTGGGAATGGCGGGTGCGGCCGGCGAGGGCATCGGGCAAATCAGTGAGACAGGATGGGAGGGCGACAAGGGAGGTGACGGCAGCAGGGGCATGCCGGGCCAAGGGGGAGGTGGCGGCGGCGGCCGTCGAGGCGGCCTCTCCGCCTGCGGCGTTGCCACGAAGGGTGGGGCGGGCGGCGGCTCCGGAGGCGCGGGAGGCTGCGGCGGCCGAGGGGGGCGAGGGGGCGGGAACGGCTACCCCTCGATCGGCATCATTGCGCTCCATGCGAAGGTCACCGTGCGAGACAGCGCGATCGTGACCCAAGATGCCGGATCTGGCGGCGACGGAGGGCCACCCGAGCGAGGCGGCAAAGGCGGCCGAGGTGCGCCGGGCGGCGCCCTGGACGACGGCGCATGGTCCTGTCAAGGGGGCAACGGCGGCCTAGGGGGCGACGGAGGTTACGGCGGCCCCGGACGTGGCGGCGACTCGATCGGCATCGCCTACCTCGACGAGGACCAGCTTACGCTGGAGGGCGTGACCTACGAGCTGGGACCGCCGGGGAAGGGCGGCGTGAGCTGGGATTGGTCCGGCGACGAGATCACGGGGGAGGACGGCATCCAGGTCGAGACGCTACGTTTCCCTGAATAGGATCACGACACTTCAGGCGAACCCTGTAGTGACAGGGCGCCGACGGTGGCACGCTCGGAGCTCCACGAGGGCGCCCGCGGACCTGCTGGTGGCGACGTGGACAGCCGCGCAGCGCCCCAGGAGCACGACGCCGAGTCCTCGCTCGCGGAGCTCGCCGGCGAGGGTCACGAGCTCAGCGGCGTCCGCCTCGACCCCGCGGCCGCTCCGCAGGCCGTGGCGCCACGCACCCCCAAGCACACCTCTGCGGTTCCGCGACTGTCCGCGCATTGAAGACGGACAACCTGGCGCTCGGGGCGCGATCCACGGCCGAGCAATGTCCTAGCGCTTTGGTGGGGACGCTTGCTTCTGGAAAACGTGCGGGCGAGCGTGCGTGAGCGAGAAAAATCGCGGGGTGGAGGGAATGATCATGGGCGAAAGATCCAGACCGATGCGATCGAGGACGATCCTTGCGGTCGCTGTGGCCGCCCTGGCGCTCGGCGCGGCAGGGGCCGGGTGCTTGTGGAAGTTCGGGGACGACACGTTCGGGAGCTTCTGCGCGGCCTCGGTGGGCGGCGAGGAGCACTGCGTGGGCGAGAATCAGGGTCCGGGCGCCGCGTGGGCCCAGGCCGAGAAAGACGGCGCTCTGCCCATCGAGGTGTGGGCCACCTGGCCGAACAACAAGACGCCAGAGGAGATCGTCGCGAGCGATTACTCGCTCGGTGTCTGGTTCGGCCACATCGACGAGGCGATCGCGTACGTGCGCGACGACGCGAGGAACGCCGAGTCCTTGCGGGCGACGCTCGCGGGCAAGCTCGCGCGGCTGCTCGACGAGGCGAGAGACCGCCAGAGGGTGCTGCTCGCGGAGGCGCCTGTCGACGCGGCCGGCAACTTCACGGCGGCGATGATCGACAAGGCCAGCGCGGAGAGAGAGCCGCTCGCCGCCACGCTCGCGGCCGACAGGCAGGCGATGGCGGCCGTGCAGGTGATCTTCGACCAGGCCCGGGACGAGGCCGCCCCGCTGCGATCGAAATACGCGGGCGTCGCGGCGCGCTTCGCCGCGTACCGCGCGACCGAGGCGGCGGAGACGGCGGCGTACGCGGCGCTCTCGACGCAGGCGTCGCGGTCGGACATCGACGGCCTCGACGGCTTGGAGCAGGCCGTGCTCGCGACGGCGCGTGAGGCGAGCCGCTCGCCCGGCGAGCTCACCGCGGAGATCCTGAGGTCGTCGGCGACGCTCCAGGTCTTCGCGGCCTCCTTCGATGAGGCGATGGCGCCGCACAGGGAGCTGCTCGCGACGCACGGCGCGGTGCTGCCGGACATGACGTCGGGCGCGCTGCGCTCGCTGAACGCGATGCTGGGTTACGTGAAGGGTCGCGTCGCCCGGAGCGACGCGAGCGCGGCGGCGCTGCTCGGCGGCATCGCGCTGCGCCGGCAGGCGCTCCGCGTGCTGCAGATGGACGAGGGGGCGCGCGAGGCCGTCGCAGGGGCGCGGACGCGCAAGGCGTCGGACGCCTTCGAGCAGCGTGCGCGCGCGCAGGTCGCGGCGCTGTCGGCGGCACCGCCGGTGAGCGAGAAGCTCGGGCTGCCGCTCTTGGCCGAGCGGTGCGGGGAGCTCCTGGCGCTGGCGCAGCTGCGACCGCTCTGCGAGGCGGCGGGGTCGTCCTGGCGCGAGGCCGGGTGCGCGGAGCTTCGAGGAAGGTTCGACGCCGCGGAGGCCGAGCTCAGGACGGGGGTGCCGCAGAAGATCGCGGCGGGTCTCGCGGCGCTGCGGGAGAAGGGCATGGCCGCGGCGGAGCTCGACGCGGCTCAGGCGAGGCTCGACGCGGGGGACGTGAAGGGCGCCGCGATCGCGTATGACGCCGCCGTGCGCGGCGCGGAGGGGACATGAGAGGCTCGAAGGACGTTGCGCTGCGCGGCCCGAGCGCCGCGGTGTTCCAGAGGCTCGTCGCGCTGGTCACGGCGCTGGCGGTGCTGGCGCCGTCGTTCGCGTGGGCCGGTACGCCGTACAGGCTGGACTGGGAGCGCACGGAGCTCAGCTCCTCGTGCGAAGGGGCGTTCCTCGTCGGACACAACTTCTTCAGCGTCAACGACACGCCGCTGACCACGTACGAGGTCCCCGGCGCGCTGCTCGAGCTCCCCGACGGAACGCAGACGAACAGGGCGGAGACGGAGTTCGACTCGGTGCTGCTCCAGATGGGAGCGAACGACTTCCACTTCCATGTCACGAACTCCGCCGACGAGGACTGGTGTACCGAGTCGCACGAGGTGGTGCACCTCGTCTCGGAGCCGCTCGGGCTGAACAAGCCGCTCTTCGACGTCCAGCGTCGCGGGGAGAAGTTCTCCGGCGACACGACGCTCGACCTGAGCCTCGCGGAGATCAACCCTGCGCTGGCGCGCGACATCGAGATCCTGCTGGCCGAGATCGCCAAGGAGCGCGCGGCGCTCGTGGCGAACGCGCGGGCGGTGGGCCTGCTCGCGGAGAAGATGGACCTGCTCCAGCAGCTCGACACCGAGCTCAAGGACCTCGTCGGCCGGCCGCTGGACGAGATCTCGCGGACCGACCTCGAGGCGATCCTGGACCGGTATGAGGACGCGGTCGCGCCGGAGACGCGCGCGGCGATGGAGCAGCTCGTCGACGACCTGAAGAAGAGCGTCAGCGATCTCGAGGACGAGGTCGCGCGGCTGATGGACGAGTTCGGCGCGCAGGCCGACGAGGTGGCGGACCTGGCGACAGAAGACGCGCGCGCCGAGGGGTGGGACCCGGACGACCCGCAAGCGTACGCGCTCGGGGACAGCGTGGTGCCGTGGGTCGAGGTGCCGGACGTCGCAGAGGTGGACGGCGCGTTCGAGGAGGGGAGGGATCCCTACGCGGCGTACGCGGACGCGGTGCTCGCGGCGCTAGAAGCGGACGTGAGCGGCCGGGTGGTGATCTTTCGCGCGGACTTCGTGGCGAACGTGCGGGCGTGGCGGGCGAACAGCGCGGCGCTCGAGATCGCACTGCGCGACCGGATGGGGGTGTCGCTGGCGGAGACCAACGCGTTCCTGAACGCGCAGAACCGGATCACCGGGTTCGTGCGGCAATTCATGGATGCGTCGGACTGGTTCATCGAGACGCCGATCCCGCCGGATCTGCGGGTGCAGGTGGACACGGTGCTGAAGCCGCGGTTCGATGCGCTCGCGAACCAGATGAAGGACAACCTCAACCTGTGGGCGGGGGGCGGGCTCGACCTGGAGCAGACGCAGCTCTACCAGACGATCAGCGCGTTCGCGGGGGCGATGTCGACGGTCGCCGAGGGGTTCGAGGCGTACGCGGAGGTGATGCAGACGCTGGTGCACGCCACGACGCGCATCGGGGTGGGGTTCGTGCCCGTGGTCGGGCCGACGCTCGACCTGTGCGAGGCGGTAACGGGCAAGGAGTGGTGTGTGCCGTCGGGGCGAGAGCTCAGCGATGAGGAGCGGATCTTCTCGGGGCTAGGCTTCGGGCTCGGGGCGGTCGGGCACATCTGGCACGGCGTTGCTGCCGCCGGCGCGCTACCGCCGCGTGGGATCCGGATCGCTGGGGAGATCGCGAAGGTCGATAAGGTCGTCGTCAAGGGGTTCGAGGTATGGAGGCTCCGCGGGTTCAAGACGTTGAAAGGGCACGTCACGGAAGCCGGGTTCAACACCTTCGAGAAAACGGCGATCAGCTTCATGACCCGCGACGAGCGGGCGCTCCTCGGCGTCGGCGACGGCGGCGTGCGTAAGATGCTCGACCTTCCAGACGAGTCGCTCCCCGGCATGTCCGGTGGGAAGGCTCCTGACTTCGTGACGGTGTCCCGCGGGCAGAAGCTGATCGTGAGCGAAGTGAAAGGGGGCAACCCGGTTGAGCTAGACGATGTGTTCAAGCAGTTGTCGAACGGGATGGAGGGGCTACGGAACAAGGGGATCGCGGGGGATGTCGAGCAGGTCGAGCTCATCATGACGCGCGGTGCGAAATTCAAGCCGAAAGATACCTATGCCGTCAAGGATGGATACCTCTTCAACACGAAGACGCGCAAGCAGGTGACCCTGAAAGGATTCAATCACCCCATCAAGGTGACCCAGCTATGAGCGAATCAGGACCGTCGTTCTTCGCCTGGTGTGACGCGGCAGAGACGCTCGACGCGTTCCTGGCGGCGCTGCCGGCGCTCATGCATCCAGGGACTCGTATCAGCATGATGACGGACGATGGTCTATTCTACACGACCTCCATGGACGAGGCGGTTGCGATGATCCGCGCCGAGTTTGCTGCAGGTCCTTCCGCTGGCGCAGGCCTCGACGTCATGCTGACCGGCTCCAAACGTATCTTCGGCTGCAGCTGCCACTGTTACACCGAAGAGGCCGGCCGTGACATTTCGGCCGGCCACATCCACATGACCACGTGCGACCAGCGTAGGTTTCTCTGCTCTTACCTCGAGCTCGCCTGGGGCAGGGGCCCGCGCTCGATCGAGGCCGAGGCCGCGGTCGCGTGGCAGCTGCTCCGGGACGACCTCGAGGACCTCCTGCTCCGCCTCTGCGCGCCGGACGCGAGCGGCCGCGTCCGTACCGGCGCGTGCACGAACGGGGGAGACTGGATCGCACCCGTCCGCATGTGCGCGACGTACAACGCGGACGCGCGGGACATCGCGCGCGATCTCGCTCTGTCGTGGCTACAGCGCCACGACAAAGAGATGGTATCGCGCAACGCGGGTCTGTCGCTGGAAGCGCTCCACGCGCGCGTCGACGCCGCGCCGGCTGGAGCGCGCGTCCCGCTCAAGGGCGGCAGCGAGCGCGCGCACGCGCTTTCCCGCGAGACCGTCCTCAAGGCGCTGGCAACGCCGCCCGCCAGCCTGCTGGAGGCGCTCGAGGCCGCGGCGGCGCCCGACGACGCGTGGCGCGCCGCCGAGCCGCGCGCGAGAGAGATCCTGGCGCTGACGAGCCAGATCGCGGAGACGGGCGAAGGCCCGCCCACGTGGGCGGTGCACACGGACACGCGTGCCCACGTCCGCTTCCTCCGAAAGCACGCGCCTTTTCACGTGCGCCGCCTCGCGGGCGGCGGCGTGATCCTGGCGACCCACCCGTTCCGCTCGCTCTGGCCGCTCTGGGTCGACGCGCTCTTCTCGCTCGGCCTGATCCCTGACCCAGCAACCTCATGAGGGTGATCCAAGGATGAAACCAGGGCCGTATTTCTTCGCCTGGTGTGACGAGGCAGAGCGGGGCGATGCGTTCGCGGCGGCGTTGCCGGCTCTCGTTGCACGAGGGAGTTATATCAGCGTGAGGATGGGCTCCGACGTGGATCGCTCGGTGAACTTCGTGGACGAGGCGGTCGCGATGATCCGCGCCCACTTCGGACGCACCGACGCCGAGACCTACTTCGCCGTGGAGCTCGACGACCGACGCACGTTCTATGGCCACTATCGCTGCTTCACGGGCAAGAGCGAACGTCTCAAGTCACGGGGCCCCATCCACATGGTCCCTGCCAGCGCGGCGGACATTCTCCCGCTGGAATTGTACCCCGCCCTGGGCAGCGGCCCGCGCTCCGTGGAGGCGGAAGCCGAGCTCGCGTGGCACATCGTGCTGGATGACCTCGAGGACCTGCTGCTCCGCGTCTGCGCGTCGGACGCGACCGGGCGCGTCTCGACCGGCGGCTGCACGAGCGCGTGGACCTGGCTCGCGCCGGTCTCGATGTGCGCGACGTACCACGCGAACGCCGGCGACATCGCGCGCGATCTCGCCCTGTCGTGGGTCAGCCTCCACGACGGCGAAAGCGTCTCGCGGATCGCGGGCCTACCGGCGGAGGCGCTCCGCGCGCGGGTGGAAGCCGCGCCGGCCGGGGCGCGCGTGGTTCCGACGGACAAGAGCGGGCGCTCGATCCCGCTCTCCCGCGAGACCGTCCTCAAGGCGCTGGCCATGCCGGGCTCCGCCCTGATCGAGGCGCTCATCGCCGCGGCGGACGTGCCCGACGAGGCGTGGCGCGCCGCGGAGCCGCGCGCCGAGGAGATCCACAACCTGACGGTGCAGGCCAGGGCGCGCGGTGAGGGGTTCACCCGCGGCTGCGGGTCCCTCGCCTGGGTGGAATTGACGGGCGAGCACGTCTACTTCCTGGTGGATCACGCCCGGTTCCACGTCCGGCGCCTCCCGAACGGTGGCATCTTGCTGGCGACCCACCCCTACCGCACGCTCTGGCCGCTCTGGTCGGACGCCCTCTTCGCGCTCGGCCTGATGCCCTAACGATCCCGCTCAGCCGCCGCGGCGTGCCCGCCTCGCTCGTGCGCATCCGATATGCTCCCTCGGGCGTGGCCGCGGCGACGGACGGCAGCATTTACGTCGCCGATACGTTCCACCACCGGGCGCGCCGCGTGGGCACAGAAGGCGTGATTGAGGCCCGTGGCCGGCACAGGCAATGAGGGCGATCGCGGCGACGGCGGGCCTGCGGTCGCCGCCAAGCTCGACGCGCCGCGCGGGCTCGCGCTCGGGCCTGATGGCCGCCTGCGCATTGCCGAGCAGGGCGGCCCTCGCGTGCGGCGGGGTACACCCGACGGGACGATCGCGACCGTGGCCGGTACCGGCGCGGTCGGCTACAGCGGGGACGGTGGCCCCGCCACGCTGGCCACATTGACGAGCCCGTTCAGCATCGCGGTGGGGTTCGACGGCAGCGTCTACATCGCCGATAGGGGCAATCACAGCGTCCGTCGTGTGGCGCCCGACGGCATCATTGACACGGTGGCCGGCACGGGGGGCGTGGGGCTTCGGAGGCGACGGCGGACCGGCCGAACCCGCTGCCCGGTGCGCGTGAGTCGCGTTCTGCGCGGTGAGCCTAACTTGGGCCCCCCTCGGTGTCACCTCCGCGCGCGTCGCTGAGGGGGCGCGCAGAACTACCAAATCGAGCCCTTCATTTTCCCCGTTTTTCGGCCCCTCAGCGACGCTTCCCAGAACACCTAACCCCGCGATACAGCTCGATGTTCTTTCCGGGCGCGTACACCGGTAGTTCGCGTCGAACTACCGGGAGCGCAGAACTACCGTTTCGGGCACCTTCCGGCGGCGTCGGTCACGGTTGCGAACGAACCCAACACGGATGGAGGTACATCATGACACGAGCGGCTCTCGCCCGTGTATCGGCACCGCTTGCGCTTCGTCAGGTGGAACACGGCACACGCGGGGTCGAGAGGACATTCCCGGACGTGCCTGCCCGAGGATCGTGCCCCCCGAGGGGGCTTGCCCATCCCGTCACAGCAACGGCGACGCTCGCGATCCCGCTGGAGGGGCTCACACTCACAGCGCCGCAGCCGGAGATGCTCTCGCAGAAGAATGTCGAGTCGGTCACCGGGATCCCGGCACGCGTCTTCCTCGACACGATCCGCGGGCCGGGCTTCCCGCTGCCGGTCACGAGGCTTGGCAAGCTGCGCCTCGTCCAGCGCGAAGCGTTCGTCGCCTACCTCCAGGCGCTGGCTGGTGACCCAGCATCGCGCCGTGACGCAGAGGTGGATGAGCGCACGCGGGTTGCTGCCTTGCTGGCCTCTGCCGGCCTCGAATCTGTCCTATGTCCGCGCACCGACCGGGCGAGCGCTCCTCCCGCAGGAACAAGCCGTGCTAGGCTGCCGCCGAAGTAGAGCGGGCCCGCTCGGCGGTGGAACGCCGGACAGGCCCTTGATCGACCCCCGCGTTCACCGGAGACCGATCCATGACCGACGTACCCCAGCGACGGGCGCGCGCCAAGCGCTCGGCTTCGTTCCCCACCGCATCCCATCCTGCACCGGCGTCGACTGACCGGCGTCCGCGTTCGGGCCGCTCTGGCGGGCGCCCCTCTCCGGCCGCGGAGGCAACTGGGCCCGTCGCAGACTCGCCGGGCTCGGCGAGCACGACGGATCGCCCGAAGCGGACCGCCCGCGCCCCGTGCAGTCCAGCAGGAGGCAAGCGCGCCAACGGCTCCGGGTCCGTCCGGCTGCGCGGGAAAACGTGGACCGCGCGCCTCAGCCTCGGCGAGGCCGGTCGATCCACGTTCAGCTTGCCGACGTGCCGGACCGAGCAGGAAGCCAACGCGCGCTTGGAGGTGCTGGCCGACCTCGCCGGGCGCCTGCTCGCAGCCGGCCAGATCGTTCTCGGCTTGCCGCTGCTGGAGCGGGCTGCTGCGCGCGAGGGCAGCGCGCTCCGCGACGTCCGGCTTGCCATCGAGCAGCTCTGCAGGGGCGAAGCGCGTGCTCGCGCGTCCGGGGAAACAACCTTCGCTGAGTTCGCCGAGTTGGTTGTTTCTGGAAGGCTCGCCGAGCAATACCCACTGCATGTGAAAGCGCTTCGCCATCCGGAGCAATACCGGCATAAACTCAATCATGTTCTAGGGGTACTCGGCCCCGTCCCTCTCCCTCGTTTGACGCTCGATCATGCGGATCGTGCGATCTCCGTGCTGCCAGGACATCTTGAGGACTCCTCGCGTCAAGGAGTTGCAAAGGTCATTCATCGGATCCTCGCGCTCGCCACTTATCCGGCGCGCATCATCGCCAGCAATCCGCTGCCGCGTGGATGGATCCCCAAGGCGGAGGACAACAAGGCCAAAGGCTCCCTCTATCCCGACGAGGATAGACGCCTCATGGCGGCGGTGAATATTCCGCTGTCCTATCGGATCTATTATGGCTTCCTGATTCGCGAGGGGATGCGGGCAGACGAGGCCGGAAGGCTGGAGCCGTCCGACCTCGATCTCGAGCGCGGCGCCGTGATGCTCGACGAGAACAAGACGGATGACCCACGCGCCTGGGCACTCTCACCCGACGTTGTGCGCGCGCTTCGGACCTATTTTGCTATATGTCCCCCGAAGGAGCGTGTCTTCGTTGGGCCGAGCGGGCACCTGCCGGGGCGCAGTGGGGCGCACAACTTTCGAAATCACCTGCGCCGTGCTGGCATCGATCGGCCCGAGTTGTTCGAGACCACGCAGTCACGGCTGAATATACGCTTGCACGACACCCGCGCGACCTTCATCACGATCAAGCTCGCGAACGGCCGCACGGAGACGTGGATCTCCGATCGGACCGGGCATAAGTCGAGCCGTCAGATTCACCACTACAAGCGCGCGGCGCGCAAGGTCGCTGAGCTCGGCTTGGGTGATTTCGCGCCTCTCGACGAGGCGATCCCCGAGCTGAACGGCAGGGGCGGCCGTTTGGGTGGGAGTGATCCCATGTCCGCGGGACCGGAGGCGAGCCCGTCGTCGCCGAGCGACGACGCATCCCTTGTCCGCGCACTGCACCACCGAGCGCCGGGCACGATCGTTGACCACGCCGGGCAGCCCGCAGCGGGCGCCCCGGTGGCTGGAGGCGGCCCTTAGGGCCCGCGTTGGGCCGCGCCGGCGAGCGACCCGGCCGCTAATCGGACAGAACAGATTGAAATTATTGATATTTCGTCCGGGTCCGCCGCGTCGTCTCAGGAATCCTGGCGGGATTCCTTCAGCGCGAGGCTAGGGCGTCGGCCGGCCCGCCGCCGCGCGTGCCGGGCGCCTCCCGCGGCCGCCGTCGCTGCCGCGCGCCGCCGCCGATCGGGTGGAGTGCCGGGCGATGCGCGCGTACTGGCCCGGGGTGAGCCCGACGATGCGCTTGAAGTGCCGGTTGAGCTGGCTCTGATCGCAGAGCCCGACGCGCGCTGCGACCTCGGACGGCGGCACCCCCTGGGCGAGCAGGCCCTGCGCGCGCGCGACGCGGAGGTGGGTTACGTAGGCGTGCGGCGGCAGGCCGACATGGTCGCTGAACGCGCGGCACAGGTGGAACTTGTCGAGGCGCGCGTGCGCGGCGAGGTCGTCGAGGGACAGAGGGTCGGTGAAGCGGGCCCGGACGAGCTCCAGCGCGCGGCGCACGGGCGCCCCCCAGGCCCGCCGGCTGTCCGGCTCGGCGGGGCCGCCGGTGAGCTCGACCAGCGCGCGCAGCGCCTCGGCGAGGGCGGTCTGGAGGGCGAGCGGGTCGGCGCCCGGCTCCCGCAGGAGCGCGTGCAGGCGCGCGAGCGGCGCGCCGGCCGGCTCGCGCTCGTCCAGCGCGAGCCGCGGCGGCGGCGCGAAAGGGCGGCGACCGAGCGCGAGGCGCGCCTCGTCGAGCAGCGCGTCGTCGAAGAGCACGATCTGGAAGTGCGAAGGGCCGTCGCGCCGTACGTCGCGGTGGACCTCGCCCTGGAGCTTGATCTGCAAGGTGCCCGGCCGGCTCGTCCACGTCTTGCCGCGCGCCCACCACTCGCAGCTCCCTGTCTGGATGGAGACGGTGGCGAGGCGATCCTTCACCGACCGGTGGAGCCGCGCGGCGCTGCGGAAGCGGGCCACGCAGAGGCCGGGGAGCGCCTCGGGGGAGGAGATCTCGACACGGAAGGGGTCGTCGGGCTCGATGGCAGGCAGCACGCCTCAAGGATAGCGGGTCCGCGCGCGGCGCGGCTTGGGCATTCTTGGCGCGGCGCATTCCGCCAAGCTCGCCCAAGCCGGGCGGGAGGCGGGGGCGCATCGTCGGGGTGGAGCTTCGCGGAAGGGCTCCGCCGGAGGATCGCATGCACGACAGGAAGGTGGCGCTCGTCACGGGCGCGAACAAAGGGATCGGATTCGAGGTGGCGCGGCAGCTCGGCCAGCGCGGGATGACGGCGCTCCTCGGGGCGCGCGACGCGGAGCGCGGGAAGGCGGCCGCGCTGCGGCTGCGCGAGGAGGGGGTCGACGCGCGGTTCGTGCGGCTCGACGTGACGGACGGGGCGACCATCGACGCGGCGGCCAGGTGGATCGAGGCCGAGCTGGGGCGGCTCGACGTGCTGGTGAACAACGCCGGCATCGCGCTCGACATGAACAAGCCGAGCGAGTGCAACCTGGACGAGGTGCGGCAGATCTACGAGGTGAACGTGCTCGGCGTCGTCGCGGTCACGAAGGCCATGCTGCCGCTGCTCCGCCGCGCGGCGCCGCACGCGCGGATCGTGAACGTGACGAGCGGCCTCGGGTCGCTCGCGCTCAACACGGATCCGTCGTGGGAGCACGGGGGGGTCAACGTGATCGGCTACACCTCGTCGAAGGCGGCGCTCAACATGGTGACTGTGCAGCTCGCGAAGGAGCTGCGCGCCTCCGGGATCAAGGTGAACGCCGCGGATCCGGGGTACACGGCCACCGATCTCAACAACAACACCGGGCCGCAGACGGTGGCGGAGGGCGCGGAGTCGACGGTCACCCTCGCGACGCTCGGCGACGACGGGCCAACGGGCGGGTATTTCGATCGGCGGGGGCGGGTGCCGTGGTGAGCGCCCGCGCGCCCCTGCCGCGGGCCCTTCAGGGGGCTCGCCGCGGGCGCGCCTTGATGCGCTTCACGTCGCTGGCCTCGCTCGCGCCGCGCGGCGCGGCGCTCGCCGGGGCGGCTCCGGGCCCGGCCGGGCCCTGCATGCGGGCGATCTCCTCGGCCATCAGCGCGATCGCCTGCTCGAAGAAGCCGCAGATGAGCTGCAGCTCGGCGAGCGAGTAGCGCGCGCAGAGCACCGCCCACCGCTCGCGGAACGGCGCGAAGAGCGCGCCGATCTCGGCGTAGCGCTCGACCACCGGCTCGACCACCAGCTGCCGCCGATCGCTCGGGTGCTTCACGCGCCGCACGAACCCCGCCGTCTCCAGCCGGTCGAGCACCCCCGTCACGCCCCCGGAGGTCAGCCCCGTCAGCTGCACCAGGTCGCCCGGCGTGACCGGCCCCGCCTCCGCCGCCCGCCGGATGACGTCGAGGTACTTGTGGTCGGTGCCCTTCAGCCCCAGCCGCTCGGCGATCGCCTGGTGAAAGAGCACCGACTGGGTGCTCAGCTCGCGGCCCAGCCGGTCGCCCAGGCTGTCGACCAGCTCGCTCACCGCCTTCGCGCTCGTCCGTCTCGCGGCCATCGATCGCCTGTCGCCTCGATCCGCCCGCACTCTACCCGATCCGCCGCTCGCTTGACAAGCCTTGGTAATTATCTTACTTACTAACAGACTTACCTGGCAGGAGGTTTTCGATGGATCGTTCGAGCGACGAGGCGGCCATCCGGCGCATGTTCGAGGCCCTGAGCGAGGCGTGGGCGCGCGAGGGCGCGAGCGCCGTCGAGAGGTTCTACACGCCCGACTCCGACTACGTGACGTTCGACGGCTCGTGGCTGCGCGGCCGCGAGGCGAACCGCCGGGTGCACGAGGAGCTCTTCGCCGGCGTGCTCGCCGGCACCCGGCTGGTCGGCGAGATCGAGGGCGTGCGCTTCCTCGGCCCCGACACGGCGGTGGTCGTCAGCACCGGCGCGGTGCTGTGGCCGTGGCAGAGGGTGGCGCCGGCGAGCCGGCGGTCGCGCCAGACGCTGGTCGTGGTGCGCGGCGACGACGGGCGCTGGCGGGTGGCGTCGTTCCAGAACACCCGCGTTCAGCGGCTGCCCCCGTCCGACAGCCTGTTCATGCGCTTCTTCGTGGCCGTGTTGCGCTTTCGCCTCGCCCTGTGGCGGCGGCGCCACCCCGAGGCCCTCGCGTCCTGAGCGCCCGCGCGGCCGATGCCCGTCTCCTCGACGAGCGCGCCCGCGACCATCACGCCTCGCCCGTGAAGCCGGGAGCCTTCATGGCCCAAGGACGGCCTCCGGCGCGCTTGTCGGCAACGGGCACCGATGGTAGGCCGGTTTCCAGGGATGCAAAGCGCCGGCTCTCCGCTCTGGGACGATCTCCGCGTGCTCCTCGCGCTGCACCGCCATCGCAGCTTCCTCGCCGCGGGCAAGGCGCTCGGGGTCTCGACCTCCACGGCGGCGCGGCGCATCGACGCGCTGGAGGCGTCGCTCGGGAGGCCGCTCGTGCACCGGAGCAACGGGGGGACGTCCGTCGAGCCCGACGCGCTCGACCTCGTGGCGCTCGCCGAGCAGATCGAGAGCGGGCTCCACGCGATCCGCCGTGATGAGGGCGAAGAAGCGCTCTCCGGGACGGTGCGCGTGTCGCTGGCCGACACCATCGTTCAGCCCGTGACGCAGCTCCTCTGCGAGCTCCGGCGGCTGCACCCGGGGCTCCTGCTCGAGATCCTCTCGGAGACGCGGCTCGTCGATCTCGCGCGGCGCGAGGCGGACATCGCGATGCGCTCGATCAAGTCGTCGTCGCCCGCGGTCGTCCATCGCGCGGTCGGGCGCGCCTCGTTCGGGCTCTACGCCGCGCCGAGCTACGTCGAGCGGCGGCTCCGGGGCGGGCGCCTGAAGACCGCCGATTTCGGGCGCCACGATTTCGTCGGCTACGAGGGGACGCTGGCGCAAGGGCCGAAGATGACGTGGCTCATGACCCACGGGGCGAAGCGCTTCGTCCTGCGGTCGAACTCGCACTTCGCGCTCCTCGAGGCGGCGCTGCAGGGTCAGGGCATCGTGCTCATGTCCGACCCCTCGGCGCGCGCGACAGCGGGGCTCGTGCGGCTCGAGGTCGACGCGGAGCTGCCGTCGGCGCCCATCTTCCTCGCGTACCATCGGGAGCTGCGGAACGTGCCGCGCGTGCGTCTGGTGCTCGACGCGCTCGACGCGGCGGTGCGCACCGCCCTTCGTTAGCCGCAGCGCAGGGCGCGCCAGACCGGCTGACGCCGCGCGCTGCGGCTAACGAAGGGCGGTGGCCGCTGTCCTCGTCAAGGTGCCAGTCGAGTTCCTGCGGCGCCTGACAGCGTCGTTGGACGCGCCGTGGGAACGCGCGGTGGGAACGCGCGCGCGGACGGCCACGACGGTCTTGACTTCCCAGAAGTCGTTTGTTCTTCCTGGTAAGTTCCCCTGATCGATGCGTCGCGAGTTCCGACCCGCCGGCTGACACCTCGGACGACCGTGCTGAAGCCCATCGACGTCTTCATCTCCTACGTGCGCAGGGACGAGCCCGCCCTCCGGGAGCTCGTGGCCCACCTCGCGGTCCTGCAGCACCAGGGGATCCTCCGCGCGTGGCACGACCGGGAGATCGAGGCGGGCGCCCGCTGGGAGGCGGAGGTGCGCGAGCACCTCGAGGCGGCGCAGCTCATTCTGCTCCTCGTCAGCGCCGATTTCATCGCCTCGTCTTCCTGCTGGGACGCCGAGATGGAGCGGGCGATGGCGCGCCACGCGGCCGGCTCGACGCGCGTGATCCCGATCCTGGTCAGGGCGTGCGACTGGAAGGGCGCGCCCTTCGGGCACCTCTCGGCCCTGCCGGACAACGACCGCCCCATCCAGGCTCGGCCCGATCGTGACGAGGCCTGGACGGACGTGGTGCTCGGCATCCGCGCGGCCCTGGACTGGAAGGCTCCGCGCCCGCACAGCTACAGGCCGAGCTACCCGGACATGGAGACCCGCCGGCTCGCCCAGGAGCTGGAGCGGGCGCGCGGGCGGCTCAGGGCGCTGCAGCTGGCCGGCGCCGACACGGCGGATGCGCAGCGCGACGTCCTGGACCTCCGGCGGCAGCTGCGCGAAGGGGGACAGCTCCGCGCCGGGGACAGGCTGGGGCCGGGCGGCAGGTACCTGCTCCTCGAACGCATCGGGCGGGGCGGGTTCGCGAACGTGTGGCGCGCGCGCGACGACGAGCAGGGGCAGGTGGTCGCCATCAAGGTGCTGCACTCGAGCCTCGCGGAGGACGCGACCCGGCGCGAGCGCTTCTTCCGGGGCGCCCAGCGCATGGCGGGGATCGAGCACCCCGGCGTGGTGCGGGTGGTCGAGCCGCACGGCGAGGACGGCGGCTTTCACTTCTTCGTCATGGAGTTCGTCGGCGGCGGCGACCTGCACCAGGCGGTCCTCCAGCAGCGCTTCCCGGCGGCCCAGGTGATCCCGCTCGTCCTGCGCGTCGGCGAGGCCCTCCGCGCGGCGCACGCGAAGGGCCTCGTGCACCGCGACGTGAAGCCGGCGAACATCCTGCTCGAAGCGTCGGGCGAGCCGCGGTTGACGGACTTCGACCTCGTCGCGGCCGCGGACACGACGGGCGGGACGCGGACAGGCGCGCTCGGCACGTACGTGTACAGCGCGCCCGAGGCGATGGACCGGCCCCAGGACGCCGACGCGCGGGCCGACGTGTACGGCCTCGGGATGACCGCGCTCTTCTGCCTCCACGGCGCCCAGCTGCCGGCCGAGGCGGTGCACGACCGGCCGGCGTTCCTGCGGGAGCTCTCGTGTGACAGCACGGTCAAGGCCGTCCTGGAGCAGGCGATCACCTGGAAGCGCGAGAAGCGGTACGGCAGCGTCGAGGACTTCTGCGCGGCGCTGCGCATCGCGATCCGGCCGCGCGGCGCGGCGTGGGCGCAGCGCGGCGGGTCCGAGTTCCCTCCGGCGTCGGCCGGGACGGCCACGGCCACGCCGGCGACCGGGATCCCGGCCCTGGGCGCCGCGGCGCTCGGCGCGCTGGCGGGCGGCCTGGCCCATGCGGTGGACGCCGCTCAGCTCGATCTGAGCGCGCTGAAGCTCGAGATGGGCGTGATCGTGAGCGGGCGCTTCTGGATGGGCAGCCGCAACGAGGACACCTCAGCGAAGGCCGACGAGCGACCGCGGCGGCAGGTGATGGTCGCGGCGTTCAGGATGGGCGTCCACCCGGTGACCCAGCGGGCTTACCGCGAGGTGATGGGCGCGAGCCGCGCCTCCCCCCTGGGGGACGAGCTCCCGGTGAACAACGTCAGCTGGTGGGACGCCATCGAGTTCTGCAATCGCCTCTCCGCGCTCCGGGGGTTCGAGCCCGCCTACCAGCTCGACGGGAAGGACGTGACCTGGAACCGCGAGGCGAACGGCTACCGGCTCCCCACCGAGGCAGAGTGGGAGTACGCGGCGCGGGGCACCGATGCACGGATGTACCCCTGGGGTGATGACCCGCCGTCGGACCAGCTCGCCTGGAGCGACACGCGCATCAAGAGCCCGGTGCTCGCGAAGCGGGCCGGCCCGAGCCCCGTGGGGTACTATCCGAGGGGAGCGTCGCCGTTCGGGATCCTCGATATGGCCGGCAACGTCTGGGAGTGGTGCTGGGACTGGTACGGTGATTACCCCGCCACGGATGGCCCGGTGAGCAATCCGATCGGGCCTTCGTCGGGCTCCGGGCGCGTGCTCCGCGGCGGCTCGTGGCGCGTCATCGCGAAGCACCGGCTGCGGGCCGCGTCGCGCCACTTCCTGTTCGCCGGCACCCGGGACGTCGACGTGGGCTTCCGCTGCGTCCGCGGCTCGCTCCAGGCCCACGCCGCGCCATCGCCGCGCCGCCTGGTGCGCTGACGGGGCTGCTGCGCAGCGCGGCGCGGCGCGAGCCGGTCGCCGCGCTCCTCCGCGGCGAGCTCGAGCTCGCGATCGTGAGCTCGCCGGTGCGCGATCGCGCGCTCGTCGTCGAGCCGTGGCTGACGCGCGGCCCTCGCCCCCGGGCGCTCGTCATCCCTTCACGCCGGGGGCCCCCTCTTTCAACAGCGCTGCCGCGCACCGCTCCGCGTAGGCAGCCGGCGTGAAGCCGACCTGAGCCTTGAAGTCGCGGATCAGGTGCGCCTGATCGTGATACCCGAGCTCCTGCGCGAGCGCCGCCCACGCGACGGGCGCGCCCGAGGCCACGCGCTCCGCGGCCTCCTGCACGCGCGACCGCCGGATGATCCACTTGGGCCCGACGCCGATGTACCGCTCGAACGCGCGGTGCAGCGTGCGGACCGAGACCCCCGCGACCCGGGCGAGATCCTCGGCGCGGTGGATGTCGCGGTCGCCCTGCGCGCGGGAGGCGAGCGCCATGGCCTCGTCGAGCCCGGCGTCCTCCGGGCCCTTGCGCGCGCGCAGGGCCTCCTCGACGGCGCGGATCGCGACGGCGTCGTCCGGCTGGTCGAGCACGGCGCGCTCGAGCGGCCCGGCCACGCCGCCGAAGATCTCGACCAGGGGGACGACGCTGTCGACCAGCCGGCGCATGGGGAGCGGCGCGAAGGGGAAGAAGCCGCCCGGCTTGAACTTCGTCGCGACGACGCGCCCCGTCCCCTCGAGCCGGGCGACCTCGCGCCGGGTCCCGATGCCGTGCACCGCCGAGCCCGGCGCCTCGATGGCCAGGTTCACGCAGGGGTGCGGCAGGATCTCCTGCTCGAACGGCGCGGCGAGCGACCAGCGGACGACCCAGTGCCAGTCGATGAGCCTGGCCAGGTCGGGCGCGGGCGCGTGGCGGCGCAGCTCGAAGCGCTGGAGGCCCGCGGCGGGGTTCAGGATGCCGCGGGTAGGGTCCTCCGGGGTGATGCTCAGGCTCATGATCGCGCGTGGCGCTCTTTTACAATACCACGCCTGGCCGTGGCTTTAGCGTCCGTCCCCGGAGGCAGCAACATGGCTGATTCGACCACGACCCCGCGGGGCAACCTCGTCTTGTTCCACTCACCGAACTCGCGCTCGGCTGGCACGCGCATCCTGCTCGAGGAGCTGGGCGCGCCGTACGAGCTGCGCGTCCTCAACATGAAGGCCGGGGAGCAACGGAAGTCCCCTTACCTCGCCGTGAACCCGCTCGGGAAGGTGCCCGCGATTCTGCACGACGGCGCGCTCGTCACCGAGCAGGTCGCGATCGTCATCTACCTCGCCGATCTGTTCCCGGAGGCGGGCCTGGCCCCTGCCCTCGGGGATCCGCGGCGCGGGCCGTATCTCCGGTGGATCGCGTACTACGGGTCGTGCTTCGAGCCGGCCGTCGTCGATCGGGCGATGAAGCGCGAACCGGCGCCAGCCTCGACGTCGCCGTACGGAGACTTCGATACGATGTTCGGGGTCGTGGCGGAGGCGCTCCGGAAGGGGCCGTATCTGCTCGGCGACCGGCTCTCCGCGGCCGACGTCCTCTGGGGCGGGGCGCTCGACTGGATGCTGAAGTTCAAGCTCGTGCCCGAGCTGCCGGAGGTGAAGGGCTACGTCGCGCGGGTGTGCAGCCGGCCGGCGTTCGCGCGGATCGCGGCGAAGGACGCAGAGCTCGCCGCGGCGCACGAGGCAGCGCTCGCGGCGGAGGCACGCGCGAGCTGATCCTGCTCCACCCCGCTGACGCGGTGCTCCGAAGGAGCCTCGTCAGCCCTGTCCTCCCCCGGGTTCGACGACGCCCGCGGGCCGGTCAATTGGAATTGACGCCCGTCGTGTGATCGTTCACATTGCGACCCGGGGGCATCCTTTTGCCTTGCTTCGGACGGGGCGTCCCGCGCCCCGAGACCATCCCCCGAGCGCATCGCGGAGTCGCCACGTGGCGATTACCGAAAGACGAACCTCGCAATCACCAGAGGGTCCAGACCATGCCCAGCTCAGGTGTTCGTTCCTCTTTGCCCGCCATCGCCTTGATGGTTCTCGCTTGCTCGTCCGAGACAGGCTCGTCCGGCACGGGAGGTGGCGGAAGCGGTCAGGTCACGGGCGGCGGCGCCCCCTCCACGGGCGGGGCAGACGCTGCCACGAGCGGCGAGGGTGGCGCGACAGCTGCATCGACCGGAGGCGAAACGTCGACAGGGGGCGGCTCGTCGACCGGGAGCGAAACGTCGACAGGGGGCGGCGGCACGGGAACCGGCGGCGCCGAACCGACCGTGGGCAACCCGAGCCCGGGCTGTGGCAAGTCGGGGCGGCCGGCGAACGGAAAGGTGACGGTCGACAACGATCACATCTACACGTTCCCGGAAAGCTACGACGGCAGCACCCCTCTCCCCCTCCTGGTGGGCTTTCACGCCTGCGGCAACCCGATCGACCAGTTCCTCAACCTCACCCGGGGGTCGGCGTTCGAGACGGAGTACGTGCGCGCCGTGGGAAGGTCGTCGGACGGGGGTGGCTGCTGGAACTACAACAGCGACATCGCCAAGGTCCTTCGAATCTACGACGACCTCATGGACAACTACTGCGTCGACATGGACCGTGTGTTCGCCACCGGCCACAGCTCCGGCGCCCAGATGATCGTGCAGATCCTGGCGCACAAGTCCGATGCCGAGCACCTGAACTTCAGGGCGGTCGCGCCCGTCGCGGCCTCCGATTACGGCGCCCTGCAGGTGTCCGTGCCCGTGATGTACATCCAGGGCAAGAACGACACGGTGCGCGGGGGGGACGGCGCGAGCACGGTCGCGAGGTTCCGCGCCGCCAACATGTGCGAGATGAGCTCGACGCCGTACTCCGAGGTCATGGGCTGCCAGAGCAGCGGCAAGGCGGTGAACCCCGGCTGCATCTCCTACAGCGGCTGTTCGGAGCCGACGATCTGGTGCTCACACGACGATCCCTCGTACAGCAACACGAGCCACGGCGTTCCGTGCTTCGCCATCCAGGCGATGCTCGACTTCTTCGCGGACGTGCCGTAAGGGCGCTCCGGGCGCGCTCTCTCGCCTCCCGGAGGCCAGAGCACAATCAGACTGAAACGCCCGGGAAGGACGTGCCGTAAGGGCGCTCCGGGCGCGCTCTCTCGCCTCCCGGAGGCCAGAGCACAATCAGACTGAAACGCCCGGGAATGAAGAGATTTGAACCACAGAGGCACAGAGGACACAGAGGAACAACCCAAGAAGAACTCTGTGTCCCCCGTGCCTCTGTGGTTCAATTTCTCGCGGTTTGAACCTGTCAGGTGTCCTGGAAGCGATCGAGCCCGCGGTGACTTCGCGTCGCCACGGGCTCGATGCGCGGCTCCTGGCGGAGCTACTCCTGGAGCGTCAGCAGGCCGAGCTTGTAGGGCAAGCGGCCGTATTCCCCCCCGACGCTGGGATCCCGCCCCTGGTAGAGGAACCGCATGTTGCACGCGCTGATGGTCATTTTCTCGTCGTGCCCGGAGCGGACCAGCTCGCCGTGGCTGATGTCGTCGGACCAGTCCCCGCCCTCGTAGGTCACGTTTGCGGGACCGGCGAAGGGATTGTTCTTGGTGTCAGCCAGGGGAGCCCAGGGGCCGTCGAGGCTCTCGGAGGTCCACGACCTGAAGAAGCGAGGGCTGTTGTCGAACGCCTCCACGAGGAGCAGGTACTTGTTCGAGCCATCCACCTTGTAGACGTTGCTCGCCTCGAACAGGAGCCCCGCGCTGGGAGCCGTCATGACGACCTCGTAGCCGTCGAACTTCGGGAAGTCCTCGATGCTGACCTTGGAGCGGTAGAGCTTTCCGTCGTCCCGCGAGAAGAAGAGGTAGCAATAGTCGTCGTCGCAGATGTTCCAGAAGTCCAGCGCGCCGAGCGTGCTCCCCATGGCGCCAGGCTCGCCTCGGAGCAGCGACTGGGGCCGGCTCCAGCCGTTCATGTTGTTGATGTCGTCGTTGGTCGAGTACCTGCCGTTCCACTGGTAGATGAGGTACCACTTGTTGTGCGGCCGGAAATAGAAGACCTGAGGCGCGACGGTGCTGCCGGTGGGCCAGCTCCCCATGTAGTGCTGCTCGGCGGCAGGCGCCTGAGGGAAGTCCGTGAAGTTCAAGTACACCGACTGCCACCCGCCGTTGCCCGACGTGGTGTCGAACACGGTGGCAAAGACGTGGTACTTGTCCTCGAAGAACACGATCGTCGGGTCCTTGACGGAGGCGAAGGTACGGCCGGCAGGCGGCTTGGGGCTGATCACGGGCTGCCCCGACTTCCACTTGAACGTGGTGGGCAGCTCGCAGAACGTCTCCGAGCCGCCTGTGCCGGCACCCCCGGTCCCCGGAGCGCCACCGGTCCCCACGGTCGCCGCGTCGCCGCCCGCGCCCGTCGTGCTCCCCACGCTCGCGGCGGTGGTCGACACGCCTGAGCCCGCCCCCCCTACGCCCGTCGTGCCGCTGGCGCTCGTCGAACCGCTGGCGCTCGTCGTCGGATTCGCCGAGCCGCCCGTCCCACCAGCGGGCTCTTGCTCGTCCGCCGGGTCGCTGCCGCAAGCGGCGAGCGCCGCGAGCACACAACCGAGCGCAGAGAGACGACGAAGGGAACGGCACGGGGTCAGAGCTTGGCGGGGCAAATCGAAGTGAGTGATCATGCTAGTCTCCAGAGGGATGCCCGATCGGGCCAGCGAGCTCCTCAGAGCCCGGCGTCGAGGTTGATGCGCAGGAGGACGGAGGCCCTGGGGCACACGACGTGCCTGTACAGGACAATACGGAAGAATACCTGGGACACAGATTGTGAGCGTTCACATAGCCGGCGTCAATCAAAACCCGCCGCGCGACCCTCCTCGATCCCGACCGTCGCGCAGGGGCGGCCGGCGGCGGTACCCGCGTGAGCTACCCTACGAGGAAGAAGGCATCCTGGGAGCGTGGCGTCCCGGGCTGGAGGATCGCCGCGGGCTGATCGATCGGGGTCGATACCGCATATGTGAACGTTCACAGATTGATTGGACGGTATCTTCTGCTTTGCCCTGCCCCGAGGCGGCGCGAGCTCTCGCGGCGTCGCTCGGGCGCGAGCTCACGAGCCCCCGACTCAGGGCTCCGGCGAGTCGATGCGCATGAACGCCGAGGTGCGGAAGGTGCGCTTGCTGAGCTTCCAGCCGGAGGGCGTCCAGACCGCCTCGTTCTCGTACGTGCCGTGCGCCACCTGGACGCTGCTCAGCGGGTCATAGATGTGCGTCGCGATCAGGTACGAGGTGATCTTCGCCCGGTGGCCGCCAGGGAGGATGTCGACACGAACGTTGCTGATCAGGTGCTGCGTGGCGACATAGCCGGACGCCGCGAACAGCTCGTCGATGAAGTCGGCCCAGGCCTCGGCGCTCGGCACCGAGACGACCGGCGGATCATCCGGCGCGGCCCCGGCTTCCCAGATGAGGACCGGAGCGTTCGGCGTGAAGCACCTCGAATAGATCTGCTTGCCCTTCTCCAGGTCACCGCGGCCGATCGCGTCGGTTCCGGCCGCATAGCAGTACTCGAGCTGCTCGATCTCGTGCAGCGCCTTGAGCTCCATCACGCCGTTCGGAGGCGTGCCCTCCGCCGGCGTCGCGACAAGGACGGTGACGGCGCCCGCCAGCGCGACGGCGGAGGCGACCGGCAGGACACGACGCAGAAAGCTGCTGACACGACCGCTGTTCGTGCTCATGGATCTCACCCCTTTCGCTGGGTGCTCACAAATTGAAAAGGATCAAAGGAACAATATAAATATCCTTTCAAATCGAGTCAAGCGATCTCCGCGGACGGAACCCGGGATCTGCCGCCTGTTCGATGCTCGATTTCCCCTTGGCTTGATGTCGTACTCCCGGCGTTCTAGCTGCACAGGCCGAAGCGCAGGTATGGAGTCATCGCCTTGGCGGCGCTCCCCGACGACGTCGGCGCACTCTGTCTCTTTGGTCACGTCAGAGGTCACGTCAGAGGTCACGTCAGAGGTCACGTCAGAGGCCGCGTCAGGCGGCGCGGCGCGCTCGAGCCGCGCTCCACCGCCGCGGCGCCGGGGCTGGTCCCCGCCTGGCGGCGCCGGCGGGGGAGCTCGCGCAGGGCGGCCCGTCAGCCCCGGGCGCGCCGCCTCGTCTCGCCGCCCATCCTTCGAATGCAGTGCTCGAGCCCCTGCCGCAGCGTCGAGCGCGTCTCGATCGACGCGAGGTCCACGCCGAGCCCGACGAGGGTCTGCGCGATCGCCGGGTGGATCCCCGTGATGATCCCCTCGGCGCCGAGGAGCTTGATGGCTCCGGAGAGCCTCATGAGGTGGTTCGCCGTCTCGGTGTCCATCGCCTCGATGCCGGTCAGATCGAGGATCGCATAGCGCGCCTGCGTCCGGACGACCTCGCGGAGGACCCCATCCATCACGTCGGCGGCCCGCGTGCTGTCGAAGATGCCCACCAGGGGCAGCGTGAGCACGCGGTCCCACACCTGGATGATCGGCGTCGACAGCGAGCGGATCACCTGCTGCTGCCGCTGGATGAGCTCCAGCTTGGCCCGGAGCTCCTGCTCGGTGCGCTTCGCGGCCGTGACGTCGAGGGTGACGCCCGCGACGTGGGTGACCTCGCCACCCTCGTTATGGATGGGCAGGTACCAGGCCTCCCAGTGGACGCCTTCCAGCTCGTTCACGAAGTAAGACATCGTGCCCGCGAGCGCCTTGCGCAGCTCCGCCGTGCCGTCCTCCGGGTAGATGTCGAAGATGTTGAGCCCGAGGAACTGCCCCGGCTTGAGCCCGGCGGCCGCGAGCCCCTTTCCGTCATGATGAACGAAGACCCCCCGCTCGTCGATCGCCCACAGACAGATGGGGAGTTGATCGTTGATCGCCCTGAGGAGCTTGAGCCGTATCTCCTGCTCGATCCGCTCCTCCGCGTCGCGGAGCGACCCATAGACCTCTTCCCGCTCGGGCACCCACCGCGCGGCGCACTCGAAGAACTTGAACGATCCATCCGCGGTCTTCAGCCGCAGATCGAGGACCATGGGCTCCGCCGCGCCGCGGAGGCGCGCCCACGCCTCGTCGAACGAGCGCCGATCGTCAGGGTGAACCAGCGGGGCGAGACCAGCTTGCGAGGCCGCGTGGAGCTCCGGGCTCATCGCCCGCGCGAGCGCGCCGCTCGTGCGGAGGACCGCGCCGCCCTCGGTAGCGATGAAGACCAGATCCATACAGTGCTGCAGATAATCGTCGATCGTGCTGGTCGTGCGATCAGGCTGGGCCATCCGACCCGGCAGAGTACATCGGTCAAGCAGCCAGTGTCGAGGTGTGGAGCGCCTCGCATCCCGAGGATTTTCTACCGGTCTGCCGGCTCACAATGGCCACGAATCGTATCGAGCATTTCCGCCTCGCGCCCGAGTGGGCGTCTGTAGGTGATCACGCAAGACATCGTGGATGAGTGCGCGTCTGTAGGTGGCCGCGCAAGACATCGCTGAACCCGGCTGCCGGTCTGCGCGCGCCCATCGCGGCGGCGCGCTCACTTCCCCTTCACCGGCTCGAACACCACCTTGCGCTGCCAGGCCCTCATGTGGAGGGTCCTCTTCCCGTCCGCCTCGCTGGGCACGAACTCGGGCCAGCCGATCCACGGAGGGCTCGTGAGCACCAGCTTGGCGGTCCCGTCCTCCTCCTTCTTTCGCCCGACGCCGCTCTGCCACTCTCCCGCGTCGAAGACGCCCCGGTTCCCCTCCACCCGGATGCTCACCTCGCCGAACCACGGGTGCTCGTACGTCCCGGCGAGGTGGTCGAGCCAGGCCCGGTCGGGCTCGAGGTCGACCTTGCTCATCTCCTGGCGGAAGTCCGCTTCCTGGGTCTGCGCGGCGTAGGCGAGGTCCTCCCGCGCCTCGTCGCGGCCGTCGAAGAGCACCTCGAAGAGCTTGCGGCGGAAGACGCCGCCGTTGAACGGCAAGAGCGATGTCAGCGGCTTGGTCGTCGACGCGATCCGGAACAGCGTCCTCGGGGTGACCGGGGCCTTCTTCCCGAGCTCCCTCACGCCGAAGCCTCGCTCGAAGACGACCTTGCCGCCCTGGAGGATGGCCACCGCCAGCCCCGGGATGCTCGCCGCCTTGCGACCCTCCTCGATGAAGGACTCGAGCTCGCGCAGGCGCCTCTCGTCGAGCACGTGCGCCGTCTTGCCCTGAAACGACTCCTCCTCGACGCCCTCGGGCTTGAGGCTGAAGAAAGCGATCTTGGCGCCTGCCCAGCGCCTCCCCCACCCCTCCTCCGTCCCGTCGAACAGCGCCACGTACCAGGTGTCGCGCTTGCGACGGGCGCTGGCGAAGACGTCGCGCGCCTCCTCCGTGGTCGTCTCGTACTCCACGTCCGTGAACCTGTCCCAGCCGCGCCGCCCGGGCGGCGTGGTGACGCGCTTGATCTTGCGGGCGAAGTCGCGCTTCACCTGCCGCCAGGCCGCGGCGATCGCGGCGTCCGCCTCGAGCTCCTTGCGCTCGATGAACGTGACGGACACCTCACGATTCACATCCTCCAGGACCATGACGTCGCCGCGGGTCGTCACCTTCCAGCCCTTGGGGGCGGTGAACGCGGCCCCCGAGGGCGTCTTCATCGGCGAATCGGCGTCGACCTGGACGACGCTCTCCGCGGCCGGCGCGGCGACGGCGGACGGCGGGGCCGCGGGCGCGGGCGCGGGCCGACCAGCAGCGGTGATGGAGGCCGCCGGCTGGACGGGCCGCGGCTCGCCGCCTCGGGTGCCGGAGATCGCTTGTGCGAGCCGCCCACCCTCCTGGAGCTATGATGAGCTGTCCTCGTCGAGTCATCGACGCATCGGGAGGCCCGCGCTGGCGACGCGGCTTCATGCCTCGAGCGCGGGCCCGCGGCCGCGTGAGCCCGCAGCTCAGCGGACGAGCGCCGCTTTGCCCGCGTGCTCGACGTCCCGCGCGGCCGACGAACGACGCGCGAAGAAGCGGCGCGCGAGCAGCGCGTCGAGCGAGAGCTGCCCCGGTCCCGCGCCGAGGAGGAGGACCGCGATGGCCGTGAACAGCGAGGCGAGCTCCGAAGAGCCAGAGCCGCCGGGGCTCCGGCCGCCCGCGCGCACGAACCAGGCGGGCAGCCCGCCGAAAGGGACGCCGGGCCCCGCGTCGACGCCCTGCACTGTCAAGCGGATGAACGGGTCGCTCATCGGAATGTGAACGATCACAATACCCACGATCATGGTCGCGGCGATCCCGACAGAGGCTAGCGGCGTGGCAAGGCCCAGGATCCAGGCGATGCCGCCGCCGAACTCGGCGAAGGCAGCGAGCGCCTGGAGCCACCCCGGCACAGGGCCGGGGCCCATCCAGCTCGTGGCGGCCATCATCTTCGGCGCTCCGTGGAGGGCCATGGCGGTGCCGCCCACGAGTCGAACGAAGAGCAGGCCCGCCGCCGTGGAGCGGTCGAGCGCGCGAGGGAGGAGAAAGCTCAGCATCCGGTCCATGTTCATGATCCCTCCGCCGCCGGTGCAGGCCGGAATCGGCGCGCCACCGCGGCTCACGGGACATGGATGCGGCCGACCCGGGCGCGTGATAACCAGCCTGGAGCGTGAAGGACCTTTCCGCGTTCGTGAAAGATGCGGGTGCCGGATGGACCGCTTGACCAGCATGGCGGTGTTCACGAAGGTGGTCGCGACAGGGAGCTTCTCGAAGGCCGGGCGCGAGCTCGGGCTCTCCCCCGCGGGCGTGAGCAACCACATCCGCGCGCTCGAGGAATGGCTGGGCGCGCAGCTCATCCACCGCACGACGCGGCGGCTCAGCCTGACCGAGGCGGGCGAGGCCCTCCACGAGCGCTGCGCGCGCATCCTCGAGGAGGTGGAGGGCGCCGAGGCCGCCACCGGCGCGCTGCAGGAGGCGCCGCGGGGCCGGCTCAAGATCTCCGCGCCCATCACCTTCGGGATGCGCCACCTCGCGCCGGTGATCGCCGACTATCTCCTCGCGTATCCGGGCGTGGCCGTCGATGTGGCGCTGAACGACCGCAAGGTCGACCTGCTCGAGGAGGGGTTCGATGTCGCCGTCCGCATCGGCGAGCTCCCGGACTCGAGCCTGGCCGCGCGTCGCGTCGCGACGAGCCGATCCGTGCTCTGCGCGTCCCCAGCCTACGTCGAGCGTCACGGCGCGCCAGGGGAGCCGGCCGAGCTCGAGCGCCATGAGTGCCTCGAGTACGCGTACCGGGCGACGCCGGGCCAGTGGCGGTTCAGCGGGCCCGACGGCGAGGAGGTGTCCGTGCGCATCCGGGGGCGGCTGACGTCGACGAACGGCGAGCTGCTGCGCGTCGCCGCGCTCCGCGGGCTGGGCATCAGCGTCGCGCCGACGTTCATCGTGGGCGAGGACCTCGTCGCAGGCCGCCTGGTCCCGCTCATGCCGCGCTATGCTCCGGCGGAGCTCGGCGTTCACGCCGTCTACCCGCAAGGGCGACACCTCCCGGCGAAGGTCCGGAGCTTCATCGACTTCCTCGTGAGTCACTTCGGGCAGGAGCCCGCGTGGGACGCCTGGGCGCGCGGCGGGGCGGCCGCGCCGGCGCACGCGGCACGGGCGGGACGGGCGGGACGGGCGGGACGGCAGAAGGAGCGGCGGCGATGACGCCGCGGCTCGGCGGCGCCCTGGGCTCGATATGCTTGCTTGTCGGGGGCGAGCATCGGCGCGACAATACGTCATCACGCCCGGACGCCTCGGATGAGCGCGACGCTCGCGGCCGTCGGCGTGTCCGGCGCTTTCTGATCGCGTCGCGCGAACGGGCGTGAGCCGCTCTGCCAGGCTCACCCCTGCTGCGAGGGGCCGTGTCGCCATCCCGCATGTCGCTCCTGGCTTGACGACGCGCTCGCTCCTCTCGAGAGGCCCGTCGGCGCGCCGACCTGGCCCGTACGTGATGAACCAGCTGCTGAAGAAGCACGGAATCGACGCGGGCAGCACGGCGCCGGCGCCGGCGGAGCGCGCAGCTCAAACGCTCCTCTCCGCGGGGGGATGTGCGCGCACGGAGCGCGCCCGGTGCGACCCTACCGGCCAGCGCTCGCCCGTGTAGCGCCGCGGGCGCGGCGTCGCGCGGCTCTCCGGCCAACGGTCGTCGGACACAGGCTCTCGCCCCTGGCGCACGGCTTGCACAACAACGCTGTGTCCGAGACCAACTCGATATAGCCCGCGGCGCCAGAGCTCCATCAAGCCACATCGGACGGCGCCCGCTGGCAGGCGCGAGCGGGCGCCGTCCATTCCCTGAAACCAAGCCATCCTACCTGGAGACACGTCAATGCGATTCCCCCCCGTGCCGATCCTCGCCGCGCTCCTCGCGCTCGCCGCTGGCGGTTCCTGGCTCGCTCACGAGATCTCGGAGGGACCTCCTCGGTCAGCCTCCGCCGGGACCTGGCCGCGTATCAGAGCGCCGGCGCGTTCACGAGGCGGGCCGCACACCGGCCTTCCTTGCAGAGGCAGCCGCCGCCGCAATCCATCGTCCCTGGGCGGCACTCTTGCGTGCACACCCGCCCCTCCTCGCACGCGGGCGCGCTCGCCTTCGCGACGCAGGCGGCCGGGTGGCACCCGCAGACGGGCACGCAGTCCGCGTCGGTCTGGCACGGGTCGCTGCCCACGACGATGTCATCGCCCGCCGCGGAGGCTGTCGGCGGCGTGGCGGGCCCCTGCCCCGGAGGCGCGCTCGCTCCGGGGGGCTCGCGCGACGAGCTCCCGCACGCGGCGCCGCCGAGCACGGCGGCCAGGAGGATCCCCATCGAGCGCTGGAAGGTGTGTCTCATGCACGTGCTCTCTCATGAGTCACCGCGAGGTTCAAACGGTTCACGAGGTCGACCGTGGAAGGGTCAGCGCGTCTGCCGTGAGACGAGGGCCCCGCGGGCGCGCCTCGGGCGATGCGCGGAACATCGCGCCTCGGGCCCGCTATAGTGCCTCGCGTGCTCTCCCGCTCCAGGCCACCGGACGCCGCGGTCCGCGCCTTCCTCGCCCGCCAGGCGGGGCGGCCGCTCTCGTACGCGGAGGTCGGCTGCACCGGCGCCGGCGGCGGCCCCGCGCGGCCTCCCGCCGGCTTCAACGTCGACCACCACCGCGCCGCGCTCGGCCAGGGCGCCGAGCGCTTCGACCGCGCCGTCGAGGCGATGCGGCGCTGGGCGCAGTTCCGGCTCGGCTGGGTCGAGCTCTGCTACCCCGACGCGCCCCTCGAGCCCGGCGTCACCGTGGGGATCCTCGTCCATGTGCTCGGGATCCACTGGCTCAACGCGTGCCGGGTCGTCTACACCGTCGACGAGACGAGCGGCCCTGTTCGCAGGTTCGGCTTCGCCTACGGCACGTTCGAGGAGCACGGCGAGCGCGGCGAGGAGCGCTTCCTCGTCGAGCACGACGAGCGCTCCGGCGAGGTCGCCTACGAGATCTTCGCCGTCTCCAGGCCGAACCACATCCTCGCCAGGCTGGGCGCTCCCTACGCGCGCACCGTCCAGCGGCGCTTCGCCCGCGACTCGATGAGCGCCATGCGCCGCGCCGTGGCCCCCTCGCCGCACGGCGAGCCGGGCCCCGCGCGCTCCCCGTGACCCGGCCCGCGCCCTGACGCGAGCGCCCGGCCCTGACGCGAGCGCCCGGCCCTCACGCGAGCGCCCGGCCCTCACGCGAGCGCCCGGCCCTCACGCGAGCGCCCGGACAGCGCGCAGCACCGCCTCCACGTCCGCCTCCGAGCTGAGCAGGCTCGGCGCGACGCGGGCGTAGGAGGTCGCGTACGGCGAGGTCGACGCGATGATCTTCCGCTCCCGGAGCCTCGTCACGACGGCCGCGGGCGTCAGCCCCGCGACCTCGAAGCAGACGAGCCCCGCGGAGACCGCCTCGTCGAGCGGCGTGTGCAGCGTGACGTGCCCCATCCCCTTGAGCCCTTCCTTGCACTGCCGGTTCAGCGCATGGATGCGGGCCGCGACCCTGGCCTTGCCGATGCGCCGGTGGAACGCGAACGCCGCGGGCAGCGCCCAGCGGTGCTCGAAGGAGTGGAACCCCCCGGGAGACATCATGTTCGCCGTGGTGGGCGGCGCCGGCCGCCCCGCGAGCCAGGCCCCGTATCCCTCCCGGCCGAAGTGCGGAACGCTCGGGCGCAGCAGCGGCCAGAGCTCGGCCCTGCCCCAGAGCACGCCCGTGCCCCGCGGCCCGAAGATCCATTTGTGACAGCCCGCCGAGAAGAAGTCGCAGCCGAGGTCGGCCATCGTGACGTCGTCGACCCCGAAGCCGTGCACGCCGTCGACGCAGCACAGGACGCGGTCGCCAGGCGCCCGCCCCTGGTTGGCCCGGGCGACAGCCTCCGCGATGGCGCGCACCGGCGTCTTCACCCCCGAGCCCGAGTGGACCCACGTGATCGCCACGACCCGCGTGGCCGGGGTGATCGCCCTCTCGATCGCGCCCGCCATCTCCGCCGCCGTCGCGGCGCTGCTCCGCTCGTACAGCGCGATCTTCCGCACCGTCGCGCCCGTCCGCTCCGCCGCGAGCCGGAGCGACTCGTGCGTGGCGTAATGGTCGTGCGCCGTCGTGAGGACCTCGTCGCCGGCCCTGAGCGGCAAGCCGAGGTACAGCGAGGCGAGCCCCATGGTGGTGCTGTCCGTCAGCGCGATCTCGTCGGCCCTGACGCCCATGTACGCCGCGGCGGCCTCCCGCACCGGCGCCGGGTCGTCGTGGTCGTGCAGCGCGTCCACCGGATTGTCGTCGAGCTCCCTCCGCAGCGCCTCGATCGCCTCGCGCACAGGCCGCGGGTGCGACGCGAGCAGGAAGCTCGCCATGTGGATCCACGCCGGCGACGCATCGAACTCGTCCCGGACGCGCTGCCACTCGTCGGCGGGCGCCCGTGGCCGGTCGCTCGCGGCGATCGCCGGCCCCGGGGCCGCGCAGCCCGCGGCGCCGAGCGCCAGCAGGCCTTCGAGCAGGCTTCGCCTGGGTAGCTTCGTCATCCTCGTCTCCTCCTTCGATGCCCGGCGCAGCCGCTCCGGAGCCGCACGCGCGCGAGCGCTCGCCTGGAGCGACAAACGGGTTGAAACCACGAAAAGAAGCAGAATTTCACAGGGAGGCGGGGAGGCGGGGAGCGAGAGACGGCAAGAGGGAGAAATTCATTTTTTTCTTCCTCCCCGCCTCCCCGCCTCCCTGTGAAAATTCTCCGGGTTTCAACGTGATCGATGTTCCAGGAGCGCCGCGCCTCCGCGAGCAGGGGAGTCTCCCCTCCCCGCTCCGCGCATGCCACGGAGTATGCACGGGCGCCGCGAACAATGTAAGCATTCGAAAAGAATGATGTTTTCGCGACAACAGCAGCCGGCGACGGTCCGCCGTTTCAGCGCTGTCCCTTCACGCGGCGTGAGCTCGAACTTCCCGGCTCACCGCAGATCCCTTGTATGCGGCGTGCATCGCGAGGACACGCCGCCACCGCCGGATCCTGGATGGGCTCTTCCGCTCGCCGCGGCCGCGTCAGATGGGCTCAGCGGATGAGGTACCTGCCGAGGAACGCCTCGACGTCGCCGGCGAGCGTCCCGACCTCGACGGGGATGCCGGCGGCGCGCAGCAGCGCGACCCCGCGGCCGAGGTTCCTGGGATCGCTGTCGATCACCGCGACGAACACGGCGCCGATGCGCCGGTGGATCAGCGCCCTGGCGCACGACGGCGTGCGGCCGAAGAACGAGCAAGGCTCCAGCGTCACGAACGCGGCGCAGTCCGAGACGTCGCCGGGCAGCGCCGAGAGCGCCATCGCCTCGGCGTGGTGGCAGCCGGGCGCCTGCGTGAACCCCTCCGCGACGATGCTCCCGCCGCGCACCACGACGCAGCCCACGGGCGGGTTGGGGCGGCAGCGCGGCAGCGCCCCGCGCGACACCTCCAGCGCCCTCGCCATGAAGCGCCGCTTCTCGGCCTCGCTGTACGAGAAGCGAGCGCCCCGCGGGATCCGCGCCTCGACGGCCAGCGCGCTCACGGCGCCGGGCTCGGGTACCGGGCGTGGATCTGGTCGATCTCGGCGAGCACGTCCTTGTCGAGCACCACGCCCGCGCTCTTCACGTTCTCCTCGAGCTGCTCGAGCGTCGTCGCCCCGACGATGGTGCTCGCCACGAACCAGCGGCTCCGCACGAAGGCGAGCGCGAGCGTCGCCGGGGTCGCGCCGAACTGCGGCACGTACCGATCGGGCCAGTGGATCTGGTAGAGATCGATGTAATCGGTCCTGAGGCGACGCAGGCTGTCCTCGACCGCCCGCCGGACGTTCGCGCGGTTGACCGCGAGCGAGCCCTCGCGGATCCACGAGAAGGGCCGGCCCGGCCCGGCGATCTTCGTCGCGAGGACCACCTTGTCGCGCGGCCTCTGGCTCAGCCACTCGCCCACGTAGCTCTCCGTGCGCCCCTGCGTCTCGGCGCGGGTCGGCACGGGGTACATCTCGGCGGCGTCGACGAAGTTGATCCCGGCGTCGAACGCGTGGTCGAGCTGCGCTTTCGCTTCCTCGAGCGTGTTCTGCTCGCCGAACGTCATCGTCCCAAGGCAGAGCTCCGAGACCCGGAGCTCGCTGTCACCCAGCTGTCGGTAGTTCATCGCTGTTCCGTCCGTTCCCGGCCCCGTACCACGGCCCGGCGCCACTGTCCACCATAACGGACGAAACTTCTCTTATAACGGACACGCGCGCCGCGCCACCGACGCGCCACGGACCGGGCCAGCTCGAACATCGCGGTCGCGCCGCGCTCAGCATGTCCGCGGAGACGCGCTCTTCCCCGCCGCGGGTGCCCGCGGCGCCGGCCATCGTGGAGCGGATCAACATCACTCCAGAGCAGGTCATCCCCTTGCGGCGGAGTTCATTGCAGCCCATGAAGCCGACGATGACGCCCAGTCGCGGGCGGATGGCGCCGTCGCGCACGGACCGACGCCCGACCACGACGTCATTGTCTCCGTTGCAGCGAGATGCGTTTAAGCATTGCGAGCGTGCTCGACAGGGCTTATCATTCTTCCGCTTTCGGTAATCTTTAGAAACTCGCCCAGAGGACCTCCGCACAGAACAGACGCGGACGCCGCTGCCGCCGTTCCCGCAGCGGCGTCGATGGCGAGGTCTGCGATCCACCGTGACCCGACGTCATGGCTGAACGGCTCGGGGTGAAGAGATCTCGGACGGTGCTGGGCGCTCTTCGAGCGCAACGCCGATGATCCCCGGCGCGACGCACGACGCCGGCGCCCCGGGACGTTCACGAGCGTTCGCGCGTTCGTTCGTGACGTTCGACATCCTCCATATTGAGCCAGGAGCTGGACATGAACAGCGCTCTATCCCTGTTGACGTTCATCGCAGTCGCTCTGATCCATGGGCCGGCGGCAGCGACGACATTTTATGTCGACGACACCGGCGACGACGCGAATGACGGATTGACCCCTCGAACGGCGTGGGCGACGCTCCAGCACGCCGTCGACACCATCGGTCCTGGCGACACCGCCCTCGTGCTGGAGGGGCTCTACGAGGGGTGTCGTATCGAGAGCTCAGGCGAGGCCGGCCGGCCCAAGACCCTGCGGGCAGCGCCACCCTGGGGAGCCGTGGTGGTCGAGCCCGGGCCAAATAACCAGCATGGCAGCAACATCGAGGTCGAGTTGTTCGACGGCGTCGTCGAGCACTGGGTGATCGACGGCTTCGAGATCGTCGACGGCCCCCGATCCGGCGTCGACGTGCGCGGCACGCGCGACATCACCGTCCAGAAATGCCATGTCCACGACAGCGGGAGAACCGGGATCTTCACGGCGTTCAGCGACGGCGTGGTCGTCCAGTACAACGAGTCCGAGCTCAACGGCGAGCACGGAGTTTACATCAGCAACAGCGGCGACTTCCCCGTGGTTCGCGGCAATCTCCTCCACGACAACTTCGCGTCCGGCGTTCACATGAACGGCGACAGGACCATAACGCCCGGCGACGGGCTCATCAGCTTCGCCACGGTGGAGGCCAACGTCATCTGGGAGAACGGCGTCGGCGGCGCCTCGGCCATCAACTGCGACGGCGTCAGCGACAGCGTCATCCGGAGCAACCTGCTCTACAGGAACCACGCGAGCGGGCTCTCTCTCTATGCCATCGACGGCAGCGAGGGCTCCAGCCGCAACGAGGTGTACAACAACACCATCGTGATGGCGGAAGACAGCCGCTGGGTGGTCAACATCCCCGAGTCGCCCGAAGGCATCTCCAACCCGAGGTGCAACAAGATCGTGAACAACATCCTCTACACGCCGCGCCTCGACAGGGGATCGATCCTGATCTATCCGGGGGGCGCGGAGGACCCTTGCTTCAAGAGCGATTACAACGTGGTCGTGGACCGCTTCAGCAGGGACAACGGCGCCACGATCATCAGCCTCGCGAGGTGGCGGCGAACCACGGGCCAGGACAGACACTCGCTCCTCGCGCCGTCGGGTATTTCGTTCGTCGATCTGGTGAGCGACGGACAGCGGCTGCGCGCCGGCTCTCCGGCGACAGGCAGCGAGCTCTTCCCCGGGAGCGCCGCGCCGGACGAGCCGTGAGGGATCCCTCGGCCGCTCGGCGAGGTCATCTCGGGACTCCACCGTCGAGCGGTCCGTTCACGAAGTCGACCCTGGGGACCCGGAACCGCATCGCGATCCAGGCGCCGAGGAGCTTCACGTAGAACATGAAGGGCTGGGTCCTGCCGTTGGGCACGTCCTGCGGCAGCTCCGTGCCCTCCGGCAGGTCTTCGGTCATCGTACGCATCTCGAGCGGCGGCAGCGTCCCGAGCGGCCACCTGAGGCCGTAGAGGCTGAGCCAGTGGCCATCCGTGAACTCGAGGAAGAAGGGCGTATTACAGCAAGCGGCGACCACCCGGCGCGTCTTCGACGCAGGCTGAAGGCGATGCTCCTTGAGGTGAGCCGCTCCGGCCGCGCAGCGGACTCGATCCTTGCGGTAGAGCACGAAGCGCGTCGCGCCCGACGCTTCGAGGAGCTTCGGAGCGCCGGGGAGAGACTCGAGCGCTGCGCCGGCGGCTCGGCAGCTGTTGCAGTAGCACTCCACGCTCACGAGGTGCCGCCCCTCGAGCTCGAGGGCGGCCTGGCCGCAGGCGCACGTCAATCGCGTCATCTGTGTCACGGGCTCGTTCCTTGGGGTTCAGGGCGAGAGAACAGCAGCTTGAGGTACGTCGCGAGGTGATCGAGGCTCTCGCGCGCCACGCCGGGATCGCCCGCGGCCTTGGCGACGACAAAGGCCCCCTGAATGACCGCTTGCGTGTGCCGGGCGAGGCTCGCGGCGGAGACTTCCTGTCCACGACCGCAGGCCTCGAGCGCGGCGCGCATGTCGGGCTCGAGCGAGCTCGCGTGGCCGAGGATGCTCGCGGCGCAGGCGTCCCGGATCGCCGGCGAGCTCTCGTAGGTCTCCTGGACCAGCGTGCCCGCGAGGCACGTGAACTCCGGGAACGACCCCGCGATCAGCGCCTTGCGGAGCTCGACGTACGCCAGCACGCGATCGCGCGGATCCTCCACCTCGTGATACGGCGCCCCCGCGAAGAGCGTCGAGACCGACTCGTCCCAGTCCCGGGCGACGGCCACGCCGAGCGCTTCCTTCGTCCGGAAGTGGTGAAAGAAGGCCCCCTTCGTGACGCCTGCGGCGCCGCAGAGGTCGTCGACCGACGTCGCCGCGTAGCCCCTGGCGCGAATGAGGTGGCGCGCGGCGTCGATCAGCCGCTGCCGCGCCTCGCCCAGCTCCGGTCTCGACTTCGTCGGCCTGCCCACGACGCATACATACCGTACGGTTGGTACGTATGTCAAGGCGGCCAGACATCCTCGGCCGGGGCCGTGATGAGCTCCCTTCCGCGGATTTCACGGCGGCGGCCAGCGGACGCCGAGGCCCTGGTGCGGCGAGTCGGCGCTCAGGCGGACGTCGTCCGCGGGAGGCGGCAGCGCGCGCCACACGTCGGGGTGCTGGTCGGGCTGCTTGCCCTGGTTCTCCGCGAGCGCCTCGTAGAGCGCGCCCTGGTGCAGCGCGTACGCGCCCTTCGGGTACACCACGGCGCGCTCGTCCGGGCTGAGCGTCGCGCGGTCGGTCCACCACTCCAGGCGCCGGTAGTCCTCGTCGATCGCGCCCGACATGAAGTCGCGGAAGCGGATCCGGGGCACCTCGACGTTCGGGTTGTCCTCGGCCGTCACGCTGTCGAAGAGCCACTTGATGAACGGATAGGGCCCGTCCACCCGGTTGTCCCGGAGGACGTGCGGATTGGGCGCATTGCTGCCCACGCCGAACACCTGCACGGGCTCGTCCGTGTCGGGGTACACCTCGCCATAGTTGAAGTGGAACCCGAGGAACGTGTTGCGCTCGAAGCGGATGGTGGCGCCGGTGTCCACCGCGTGCGTGTACACGCCGCTGAGCGAGGTGTCGGCGAAGTAGTTGTCCGTGAAAGTTATCGTGTCCGCGGGCGAGCGCGGGTCGCCCTCCACGCGCGTCGGGAACAGCTCGACGAAGAGGTCGCCTGTCCCGATCACGACGTTGTGGTGGAAGCTCGAGCTGCCGTAGCGCTGGCCGAACTGCACGTTGCCGTCCTGGTAATGGTCGAACGCCGACCGCCACCGGACCGCCCCCGGCCCGAGGACGTTGTGGTGGATCTCGCAGTCCGAGCCGAGCTGCCCGACCTGGAGCGCCTCGGTGCCGGTGCGGAGAAAGCGGTTATCGTACACCTCGAGCCGCTCGAAGGCGTGCTGCGGCTGCGCCTGGGTGCTGCCGAAATAGATCCCCTCCGAGCCGACGTCGTGCACGTACAGGTCGTGGATCTTCACGTCGCGCATCGTGGCCTGTCCGTCGTCGTCGGTCTTGGCCACGACCCCGGCGAACTCGGCGCGCGCGACCTCGATCGTATCCAGCTCGAAATCCGACGCGCCGCCGCCGATCGACAGCCCTGATAAGCCCGTCTTGCTGAACCCGTCGTCGATGAATAGGCCGTAGGTCCCCTGGCTGTGGGCGAAGGCGCCCTCGGCGTGCCCCCGGAACCCCGCGTCGCCGGTCCGCGAGACGGGATCGTACCGGCCGGTCAGGATCCAGCCCTTTCCGCCCTTCAGCACGAACAGGTGGTTGGCCGCGTGACCGCCGATCTTGACCTGGCCGCCGAGGTTCGTGATCACGAGCGGCCGGTCCGCGCTGCGCTCCGGCAGGCCGCCGAGCAAGACGCTCCGGTACTCGCCGGCCGGGATGTAGAGCCGGTCGAGCGCGCTCCAGTCGACGTCCGGGAACGACGCGGGCAGATCGGGATAGGCGATCGCGGGGGGCTCGCCCTCGCTCGGGGCCGGCTCCGGCAGCGTGAAGGTGGTCCTGGCTTCGCCGAAGCGGCCGTAACTCGGGACGCCCGGAGCCTCGCCGCCGGTCCCGCCCGCGCCCGGGCCGGCGCCCGAGCCCGCGCCCGGGCCGGCGCTCGCGCCTCCGGCACCGCCGCTGCTCGCGGGCATCGGCTCCGCACCGCCGCCGCACGCCGCCACCGCGACGAGGAGGGCCCCCATCCCCAGGATTTGCCGCATGCGCCGGAGAATACGCCATCAGCTGGACGCGCCTCGCCGAAAGACGCGCGGCGCCGGACCGCCGCGGGGGCGCTGGTGTTCAGATCCCCGTCAGCGCGAGCCCGGCCGCCCCCCCCGGCGGCGGGTAGTGCTCAAATCTGGCCGGAGAGAGTTCACATGAAGGCGGGAAGGCGGGAAGATCATTGATCTTTTCTTCCCGCCTTCCCGCCTTCATGTTCAATTTTGAGCACTATCCGGCGGCGCGCCGCGCGCCTCATCCCCCCGCGCGCCCCTCCGCGAGCGCGCCGTCCTCGCGCCGCCTCGCCTGCCGGTAGCCGATGGGGCTCACGCCGTGGGCGCGCGCGAAGGCGCGCGCGAACGCGGGCTCGCTGTCGTAGCCGACGCGCGCGGCGACGACCTTCACGGGGAGCGTCGTCTCGCCGAGCAGGACCGCGGCGCGCTCGAGGCGCAGCCGGCGCACGTGGTGGCCGAGCGGCTCGCCGAGGAGCGCCGTCGCGCGCGCCGCGAACGCCGAGCGGGAGAGCCCGGCGTGGCGCGCGAGCTCCGCGAGCTCCCACGCGCGCTCGGGCGCCGCGCGCACCCGCGCGAGCGCGGCCGCGATCGGCTCGTCCCGGAGCGCCTCCCGGCGCGGCAGCGACGCCGCGGGGTCGCGCAGCGCGCTCGCGAAGAGCGCGTGCCCCCACGTCTCGCCCACGGAGCGGCGCAGCGCCGGCGACAGGTCCGGCGCCCCGGCGAGCAGCGCCAGCGTCTCGTTGAGCCAGCGCGCCAGCCCCGGCGTCTCGCCCGTGACGTGCACCGCCGGCGGCAGCAGCGCGAGCCACGGGGCGCCCGCCGCGTCGAGGTGCAGGTCGACGATGACGAGGTGCGTCTCCGGCGCGGCCGCCGTCGCCGCGGCGCCCTCGCCGACGGCGTGCATCCCGCGGCAGACGGCCTCCGGGTGATCGAGCGACGTCGACGGCCGGTCGCGAATGGCGTGCTCGTCGGCGCGCGGCAGGAACACGAGCTCCCCCGCGCCGAGCGCGAGCCGCCGCCGCGCCACGTCGACCCACCCGCCGCCGCCGAGCGCCGCGTACACCCGGGCGGACGCGCGCTGCGCCGGTCGCCGCTTGCCCCAGCGCTCGCCGAGCGCGAAGCGCATCACCTCGGTCTCGCGGACCACGACGCTCCGGGCCAGCTCGTCGAACGCGGCGGACATGGCGCCATCGACTCTACTGCGCGGGGCCACCGGCGCCAGCCCCGGACGCGCGGATCGCGGAGCCGGACGCCCTGCAATCGGGGCGTGCCTACGCTTTCCTCGCACGCGAGGCGTGCCCACGCCGCCCTCGCACACGAAAGGCAGGAACCCGATGAGCGACCCCCGACCGCATTCCCCACCGGATTCAGCGCAGCACGCCCCGCCGCGCTCTCCATCGCAGCCCCCGCCGCACGACGCCGCGCGGGCGCTCGACGCGCACCTCGCGCTGATCGGCCGCGACACGGAGGCCTGGCTCGACCTCTTCGCCGACGACGCGATCGTCGAGTTCCCGTACGCGCCCGCGCTCGGCGCGCCGGCGCTCCTCGAGGGCAAAGCGGCGATCCGGCGCTACTTCGAGGGCGCCCTGGAGAGCTTCCGCGACCTGACGTTCCGGGACGTGCGGCGATACCCCACGACCGACCCCGACGTCGCGCTCGCCGAGGCGCACGGCTCGGCGGTCATCCTCCCCGCGGGCAAACGCTACGAGCAGGACTACGTGATGCTCGTCGCGACGAGGAACGGCAAGGTCGTGAGGTACCGCGAGTACTGGAACCTCGGGCCCGTCGTCGCGGCCTTCGGCGGCGATCTCATCGCGCAGCTCAGCGCGCGCGCGGGGGCGTCATGAGCGCGCCCGCCGCGAGCGACGGGCCGCGCGTCCTGATCACCGGCGGCACGGGCAACACGGGGCGCGCCGTCGCCGCGCGGCTCGAGGCCGCCGGGGCGCGCGTGCGCCTCGCGAGCCGAGCGGCGCCCGCCCCTCGCGAGGGCCTGGATCACGCGCGCTTCGACTGGGCCGACCCCGCGACGCACGAGGGCGCGCTCCGCGGCGTCGAGCGCGCGTACCTCGTCGCGCCCTCGGTGGTCGAGGACCCCTCGGCGCTCATGCTGCCCTTCATCGACCGCGCGCTCGCGGGCGGGGTCCGCCGCCTGGTGCTGCTCAGCGCGTCGGTCGTGCCCGAGGGGGGCCCCGGGCTCGGCCTCGTCCACCGCGCGCTCCGCGAGCGCGCGCCCGAGTGGGCGGTCCTCCAGCCCTCGTGGTTCATGCAGAACTTCGTGGTTCCGCACAATTTCCGCCTCGCGGGGATCCTCGGGCCCAGCGAGATCACGACCGCGACGGGCGGCGGCCGCGTCGCCTTCGTCGACGCCGACGACATCGCGGAGGTCGCCGCGCGCGCGCTCCTCGACGGCGCGCCGCACAACGCCGCGCACGTCATCACCGGTCCAGAGGCGCTCAGCTACGATGACGTCGCGGCCATCCTCTCCGAGGTCGCCGGCCGCGCGATACGCCACGTCCGCGCCGACGAGGCCGCCGCGCGCGCGCACCTCGTCCAGGCGGGGGTGCCCGCGCCCTACGCCGCGCTGCTCGTGCGGCTCGATCTCGCGATCCGCGACGGGGCGGAAGACCGCGTGACCGACACGGTCCAGCGCGTCACCGGCCGCGCGCCCCGCGCCTTCCGCGACTTCGCGCGCGCCCACGCGCACGTCTTCCACGAGCCCACGCGCGCGCGCCGCGACGGCGCGGTCGCGTGAACGTCCCGGTCAGCCGGGCCGGACCGCGCGCGCCATGAGAACCAGCCTCGCGGGCTCTGCAGAACAATCGCCCTCACGCCGCGGCTAACACCTCTCGTCCGCACAGCCGTTCTCTTGTAGTCTGGGCCGGTGCTGGCGGACGGCGCCTCTCCGGAGGTCGCCCAGCCTCACGGGGTGAAGAGGAAGCACGGCCAGGGGAGGTGAGCCATGGGTATGCGGAACCGCTTTGAAGACTGGCAGGAGTTCCTGGACAACGCCTCACTGGGCGTCCACCTCGTCGACGCGAACGGCAAGATCCTGTGGGCGAACAAGCTCGAGCTGGAGATGCTCGGCTACCGGCCCGAGGAGTACATCGACCGACACGTCGCGGATTTCCACGTCGACAAGGACGTGGTCGACCAGATCCTCTGCACCCTCTCCGGCAACGGCAAGCTGCTCTCGTACCCGGCCCGCCTCCGCGCGAAGGACGGCAGCGTCAAACACGTGCTCGTCAACTCGAACGTCTACAAGCGGGACGGTCAGTTCATCCACACGCGCTGCTTCACGAGCTGTATCTCGGAGCTCGTCTATGAGCAGCTCAGGGGGGAGCTGGTCCGGGGCCGCCGTGCGGGGTGATCGCGTCCAGGCGATCCTGCGCTACGTCGATCGGCTGAAGCAGGGCGACCTGGACGCCGAGCTCGGCGCTCCGGGCGCCGGCGATGATCTCGGCGCGATCGAGGCGGCGCTGCGCGAGCTGGGCGACGCGCTCCGGGAGCGGGAGGAGCTCGTGCAGGTCGCCCAGGGCGCCGCCGCGGCCAACCTGCGGCGGCTCGACGACCTCGCGCAGGAGCTCTCGCGTACGCGGGAGATCAACCAGGAGCAGCAGGAGACGATCCGCACGCTGTCCACGCCGCTCATCCAGGTGTGGGAGGGGGTGCTGATGATGCCCGTGCTCGGCGCGGTCGACCTCCGCCGGGCCGAGGAGATGATGCAGGCGCTCCTCGACGCGGTGACCCGCTCCCAGTGCCGGGCGGTGATCATCGACCTGACGGGCGTCGAGTCGATCGACGCCGCGCTCGGGGGCCTGCTCCTGTCGCTGGTGCGCGCGGTGGAGCTCCTCGGCGCGCGGGGCATCATCGTGGGCATCCGCCCCGAGGTGGCGCGCGGCCTCCTCGCGGACGGCGTGGACATCTCGCGGGTAGCCACCCTGTCGAGGCTCCGCGACGCCCTCGTCCTCTGCATGGGCCAGGCGCAGGGGCGCCCCGCGCTGCGGAGCAGCCTCAGATAGGCGCTGCGCCGCCCAGGTTCTTCCTGGTGCGGGGAAGCGTGAAGAAGAGAAGAAGAAAACCACAGAGGCACAGAGGACACAGAGGACAAGAGAATAGTTAGTAGATTTTATTTTTCTGTGTCTCTGTGGCTTCTTCTCTCTTCTGCCCTCTGTGCCCTCTGTGCCTCTGTGGTTATTTCTCTCTGAAACCACGACTACCCTTGAGAGCGCGGTTTGACCGCCAGCTCACGGGCACGCTGCTCCGGCCCGGAGCGCTCAGTCGAGCGGCACGGACGAGAAGGCCGAGCCGACCAGGTAATCGCGCGCGTCGACGCCCCGCTCGCGCGCGAGGGCCAGCGGCACGGGGCGGTAGAGCAGCGTGGCCGTGACGTTCGCCTCGTCGCAGCCCGCGGGGATCACGAAGCCGTGCGACGTCAGCGCGAAGCTCCCCGGCGGGATGCGGTTGTCGCTGGCGATGTCGACGGCGCGGTGCTGCAGCGCGTGCCGCGCGCCCGCCGGATCGACGAGCACCTTGGCGAAGGTGTAGCCCGCGGCCCCGGCGAACGCGGCCGCGGGCTGGCCGTCCTCGTGCGCCCCGGGGAGCGGCGCGCCGAGGTAGACGATATCCCCGTCCCGGGCCGGGATCTCGCCGCTCAGGGTGAGCGCGCCGCCGCCCGCGGAGACCACCCGCGCCTCGCCGACCGGCGCGCGGACCTCGAGCCCCTTGTCCGCAGGGTCGAGCGACGGATCCGCGAAGCGGCCGACGCCGCTGTAATCGTCGTACACGCCGGTCGGCCGCACGGCGCGCACCACGTCCCCCACCCTCGCGCGCGCCGCGCCCGCCGGCCAGGCGAGCACGGCGCCCGCCAGGCTCGCGTCGCCGCCCAGGCGCCCCTCCGCGAGCGCGCCGCCCGTGTCGTTCACCGTCATACCGCGCGACGGCGCCATCGGCGCGCCGCACGCCTCCGCGGTGACGAGGAGCACGAGCGCCCGCATCGGCTCCCCGGTCGGGACCGCGTGGCCCGCGAGCCCGCTGACGACGGCGACCTCGACCGCGAGCTCGCCCGACGCCGCCATCGCGGAGGCGACGCGCACCTCGACCGCCTCCTGGAGGAGCCGCGGCGCGCGCGGCGCGCCATCGAGGGGCCCGCGGAAGCCGTGCGAGAGCACCGTCCCCGGCGGGCGGACGAAGCCGAGCTCGATGCTCGCGTTCGTCTCGTCGGTCAGGTCGACGCTGCTCTTCAGCGAGGGCACCTCCGGCATGTGGCACGACTGGCACTGCGACTCCGGGCGGTTCCACGAGCTCCCGGCCCACTCGGAGAACGTCTCGTGGATCGGCAGCCCGTCGGGCCAGCGCGCCGGGTCGAGCGCCGCGCCCGGCAGGAGCGCCGCCTGCTTCTGCTCGTGGCAGCCGCCGCAGAACGCCGAGGTCGAGTACTTCGGCTGGTAGCTCCCGCCCATGAACTTGCTCGGCACGTCCGGCCGCGGCCCGAACATCACCTGCGCGAGCTTCGCGAAGGGGTCGGCCGAGATCCGCTCCCGCGGGCGCTGGATCATCAGGGCGCCCGCGACGCCGGGCGGCTTGCTCAGGTCGACGTCGCGGACCTTGTGGCAGGCGTCGCAGTGATTCCCCTTCTCGAAGGCGATGCCGGTGGCCTCCAGGAGATCGCGCCCGCCCGCGGGGCCGTCCATGCCCGCGGCGTGGCAGTCGGCGCACGCGCCGAACGCCGCCGGTCGCCCCGCCGCGGGCAGCGCGGGGTCGTCGCACGACGGCTGCGCTTCCCCGCCGCAGGAAGCGTTGAGGTCCGGCAGCACGCCGCCGCCGAGATAGCACCGCATCGCGGCCTCCCCCTCGCTGCCCGGGACGCGCCCCGCCCGCCAGCGCCCGCCCGCGGCCGTGCACGCGTCCTCGTCGGCGTGGGCCAGCGAGACCCCCGCATAGACGGCCTGGAGCAGCGGGCTCCGGGCCGACCGCGCGTGCCCCGACCCGAGGAACTGGGCCACCAGCGTCGTGTGGCAGTGGTCGCAGTACCGCGTCGAGTTGTGGGGGTCGCCGTCGCCCGGGTCCCCGTAGCTGTAGCCGAGCGCGTTGTCCGGCGGCGAGACGTGGCGGAGCGCGATCTCCACCGGCCCCTCCGGGACGAGCTCGAACTCGATGCCGTCCGTCCGGTACCCCACCTTCGCGGCGACGAGCGTCGGTTGGCCCGGGATGTCGCGCGTGATCTCGATGGAGAAAGCGCCGTCGGGCCCGGTCACCATGTCCGGCTCCCCGCCGGCCTGCATCACGAGGGCGCCCTCGAGCGGCGACGCGCCGTCGGTGACCACCCCGGTCACGACGAACGTGCGCGGCAGCTCCTCAGGGGCGCCGCCGAAGCCCGTGACGGCGCTCACGCCGGTGGTCGTCACCGGGTGCGCGCCGGCGCCGCCCTGCCCGGCGCCGCCCTGTCCGCCCGGCGGCGGCGCCGCGTCCGAGCAAGCGCCGCCGAGAAGGCACGCGGCGAGCGCCGCGGGGCCCAGCGAGGCGCCGGGCCGACCCAGGGTTCGCGCCGCCATCCGCGCCACGGAGACCTCGTCGGCGACGACCGCTGCCCGCTTCATGCGCGCTCCTGCTCTCTCTTGCTTCTTCGGTGAGGACGCCGTCGGATCGACCGCGGGCCGAGCGCCGCCCCCGGCCGAGGCTCCGCCAGGGTGGTCCCGCGGCGCGCGGTCACGGGACCATAGCAGACCGCGCGGCCCGGTCCGGCGCCGTCGGGGCCCTGGGTCCTCGGGCTCCGAGCGCCCGCCTCCGCCGCGCGAGGCGCTCCTCGAGCCACGACACGCTACTGGACGCGCTACTGATTGACGCCGAGCGCGTCGAGGTGGTCGTTATAGGCGTCGATATCGGTCGCCATGACCACGTCGAGGCCAGTGTTGACGCGGAACTCGTCGACCATCAGCGGAGCGAGGATCGTCTTGGTCGCGTCGAGGCCGATGTGCTTGATGCCGTAGAGGATGTAGGGCACGAGGTAGCCCTCGTAGTACTGCCGCTGAGTGTGTGTGGCCTTGATGGGCGCGGGGCTCTCCACCGTGGAGTAGGTGCCGGGTGCATCGCTCGATCCGCACGCCGCCGTCATCAGCGTGAGCCCGAAGCCGTCATCCAGCGTCGTCCTGTCGTCGTCATGAGGCTCCTCCCCCTCCGTGGTTCGCTCGCCCGCGCGCAGCGCCCCCTGCCTGCGCCAGACTCGCCCGCGCGCAGCGCCCCCTGCCTGCGCCAGCGTCGAGCTCGCATCGAGATCAATTCCAGGACTTGCACGTGACGGCAACGGGGTCCAGATCCACGAAGGCATCACCGCGGACGGTCCACGTTTGCATGAAATGATGCTCGTTTGCCCCGTATTCGTCGAACTCGTATTCTGCGGCCGCTCCCACGTACCGGAGAGGTACCCCCGCGCGAAGCCTGGCCATCGCCGTCTTCAGATCTCGCCACGAGGCGGTCTCGTTGGCGGGGCTGTTGAGGTCGCGGATGATCTGCTGCAGCTCGTGCCCAGACTCGGGAATCACCCCGTGCTTCGCCTCTGCGTACGCGAGGCCCATCGCGATGAGGACGACACCGTCGTAGTAGAAGTGCGCCGCCGGGAACGGCGCCTCACGGTCCCACCGGCGGGAGAAGCGCTCGATGAAGGCGGCGGCGTTCTCGGTCGTGCAGTCGACCGTCTCTCGGACCGCGTCCGTGATATGGCACTCGTTCTGCAGGCTGAGCGAGGGCGTGACCCCGACGTATCCATCGAGAGAGCCTGTAGGGATGTTGGCGAGGAGCACCTCGGTGCGCAGCGCTGGACCGAGAAACCAGGTACCCGGGCGTCCGGAGGCGGTCCATTCGGTCACGATGGTCGAGCCGGTGAGCGGGTAGGCCGCCAGCAACGTGCGCTCGGCGTCGTATGCGAAGCCGGATTTGAGCTCATTCGTGTACGCCTGTTCGCCCGAGTTGAACGTCGTCGAGGGCAGGTCATCGCCCCCGAGCTCCACGAAGGCGGTGATGAACCGGCTGCTGACGGTGGCGTTGTAGTCGTCCCGCGCGGCGAGGCTATTGACGGTGGCGACGCCATCGCGGACGGCGAGCTTCGCCAGCGCGCAGCCGATGGCAAACGGGGAAGGGGCGAGCCGCATCCAGCCTCCCCTCGTATCACTGCGCGCGACGGAAGGCGCGGCATACCCCGGCAGCATGAGAAAGGCGTCGATCGCCCTGATCTCCGGCGCGATCTCGAGGGCGAGAGCGTTCTCTTCGGGCCCTACCACGTAGTCGACATGCTCCGAGTGGAGCAGCTCGAGCAGCGAGCTCACCCCGCGCTCCGTGCTCGAGTGGCTGTCTCGGCTCAAGATGTCGAACGGCCTCCCGTCGAGCCCGCCCGCGGCGTTCAGGTCCTCTATCGCGAGCAACATGGCCTTCTCGAGGTTGCCGCCGATGGCCGACTCTCTCCCGGAGAAGGGCAGGATGGCCCCGATGACGACCGCGTTATCGGGGTGACCGGGCTCCGCCGGCGCGCAGGCTGACGAGACCAGCGACACGAGGCCCGCGAGCAACGAGATCTTCGTACCGTGCAGGCGGCCGCGATCATGGAACCACTGCTGGTATCGATGATACATGCCCTTACCCTCGGGGCACTGCACCACGTGGAGGACAGAGCTGTCAAGGGTGCATCGATGAACCTGAACGGCGGTTTTGGAGTCGAGTGGTTAGCCTACGTCACTGGGCCCCACGAGACCGCACGGGTGCGCTGATGTAGCCCGGTGCGCTCGCTCCGCGGCGCCGCGCGCTGGTACTCTGGCGACGAGAACCTAGTTACCGCACACCGCCCAGCCCTCTTCGTCGATCCGGCAGGGCCCGGTCGGCAGGCAAGGGAACTTCTGGAGGCCGTTCATGCTGTCGCACGTCACCACGGCGGTCTGGCCGTCGACCTCCTCGCACGTCCCCAGCTCGGGGATGCCCGTGCAGTCGGGCGCCGCGACGTCCGGCGCGAACCAGCAGCGGGGGCGCGCGCCCAGGCCCTCGGTGCACGAGTCGGGCGCCGCGGCCGCCTCCACCTCCGCGCTGAACGTCAGCGCTTGCTCGTACGGCGGGATGAGGCCGGGGATGGCGGTGCCGCGGAACTTCGTCTGACAGAGCGCTCCCTGGAAGATGGTGTCCGCCCTGCACTGCGGGGGCGGGTTGTAGTAGTTGGTCACCGCCTCCTCGCTCGTGTCGGGCGTGCTCAGGTCGGGCACAGGGATGCGCTCGGTCCAGCGACCGAAGGCCTCGGCGACCGCGGCGAGCCGATAGCAAAGGTCCTGCGCGCCGACGTCGTCCCACGCCTCGTCGCAGCGGGTCTTCACGTATGCGGTCACCGTCTCGCGGAACCTCGCGTTCACCTCGCGCTCGGCGGACCAGAGCCGCGGCAAACACTCTTTCGCCGCGAAGTAATCGGCCTGGCCTTCGGCGCTGCTCACCGTTCCGAACTGCCCCATCTCCAGGCCCTGGACCTGCTGCACCTGCTGGCCCGTATGCTTGAAGGGGAAGCCCCCGAGCGCGTGACCGATCTCGTGACAGGCGATGAACGCGGCGACGTCGGGCGGCGTCAGGCCCTGCCTGCGGAGCTCGACGCCGAGGTGGATCCGCCAGGTGCGATCGGCGGCGATCTCCAGCCTGGCCGAGGGCGCGGTCCCGTAGCTCACCACGAGGCGAGCCTGGTTGTCGCGCGCGTGGTCCCGGTAGGCGTCCACCGCGTGGATCGCGATGTCGAAGACTTGCTCCGACGTGATCGTCGTCGCGCCGGTGCCTGATTCGACCGCGGCGACCTCACGGACCTTCTTCACGACCACCGTCGGGTGCTCTGCCGACTGCCACCCTGCGCCGCCGACGTCGCCCGAGCCGGCCAGGATGCACAGGGCATACAGGCCCTCCCGCGCGGGCACCGGGAGGCTCGCGAGCCGGTCGTCCTCGGCCCGGATCGGCTTGGAGTAGCCCTCCGCGGAGCGGCAATCCACGCTCTCTATCGGGCCTACCTTGTAGCGGTAGTGTGTGTCCGACGTCGAGACAAGGCGGACGCCCCAGACGCTCGGCTCGGACGGCTCCCCCTGGGCCGGCCTGGCGATGCGTGACGGGATCTGGATCAACGAGGCATGTCCCCCGGGATCCAGCTGGCAGCCGGCGTTCGTCAGATCGAGCCGGCCCTCGGCGTCGAAGCACGGGGCGATCCCGGTGGCATCCGCGACGTAGCTGGCGCCCTTGACGCCGCGCGGGGGCTCGCCGCCGCCGACCTCGCACGGGTAGTTCAGGTAGCAGGGGTCCAGCGGCTCGGCGGTCTTGAAGTGCGTGCTGAAGACCCCGAAGACCCTCCCGTGCTGGTCGAGCGCCGGGCCGCCCACGGCCCCCGGACCCATCCCGCGGCAGTCGTACACGTGCATGTCGCGCCAGTACCAGTAGTGCTCCACCACATCGGGCCTGCGAGCGCCCTGCTTGCAGCGGGCACGGCGCAGATACCTGTCCTGGTACTCGCCGCCGTCGTGCTCCACCGGCACCCCGACGAGCTCGACGGGCTCCCCCGCGGCCGGCGCCGCATCGGCCAGCGGCAGCGGCTCGATGCCGATCGCCTGGAACTCACCGATCGTGCGGTCGAGCTCGATCAGCGCCAGATCGACGCCCTTCAACGTGACGTAGGCGATCCGGACGCCGAGCGATTGCAAGAACCACTCAACGGGGGCGTCGTGGAAATCGTTGAAATAGAAGCCCGGCGGGCCCTGGGGCTCCTGGTCGACCCCCACCTCGAAGTACATCGCGAGCTCGTAAAGGTGCGTGACGCACTGACCGGCGGTGAGCGCGTAAGCGGGCGCGCTGGCGTCTTCGCTGGTCTTGATGAGCGAGGCAGTGCAATCGCCGTTCATCAAAGCGACCGCTCGGAGGTAAGCATTCTCGGGGTCTGCGCCGGAGACCAGCTCCGCCTCCGCCGGGGGCGGCTCGTCCGGCGGGTTCGGCTCCCCCGTCGCGGTGGACGAGATCCCGCTGCTCGTCGTCGCGGGCGGATCCCCGCTCGCCGAGGCCGACGGAGCGACGCCGCCGGGGGGAGGCTGAACAGGGACCTCGGAGCAGGCGAGCAAGGACAACGCGGCGAGGCCGACCAGCGGCGCAGCCGCCGTGCCACGGTGCCCATAGCTGCTGGTTCCAGGTCTCGTGCGCATTGCGGTCGCTCGTGAGGATGACATGGGACGGTCGCCTGAAGGAACCGAGGCGACAGGGAAGCTCGATCTGCGCGGAGGAGGCGCTGCCCTCCGCGTCTCCGGCGCGCGCGTGCGTGGCGTCTCTCGGGTCGTCAGCGGACACGAGGAGGCGCGCCTCGATCCCGAGGGCGAGCGATCGCTCGCCGCCCGGCTCCGGGCAGCTCACGGGGCTTGATGCCACCACGGGGAGCGATCCTTCAGACTATTTCAGGGCTCGGGCCGCAGGGGCAGGCGGAAGAGCAGGGAGAGCCGCTGGGCGTCGAGCACGAGCACACCCCGACCCCGCGGTAGTAGACTCGGACAGGAGACCACCATGTCGCTCAGGCAGCGCGATTACATCCTCCGCATGATCGAGCAGCTCGCCGAGGCGCTCGGCCGGATCGCGGGGCTCCGGCGCGCCGGCCAGCTCGACGAGGCGGAGCTGCTCGTCCGCACCACCGCGGACGGGCTCTTCGGTCCGATGCGGGACATGCTCGACCGGCTCGACGCCGCGGGCGCGGCCACCCTGCTCGGCGATCACGAGAGGATCGGCGCGTACGCGGCGCTCTGCGCGGAGCAGGCCGAGGTCCTCGAGCTCCGGGGCCGGGCCGGGCAGGCGCTCGCGGAGCGCAGGCGAGCGCTCGAGCTCCACCTCGAGGCGCTGGGCCGCGCGCCCGACGGCAACCCCCGCGCGCAGGAGGCCGCGCGCGCGCTCCTCGGACGGGTGGACGCCGCGCGCCTGCCCGGGCGGTACCGCGCCCTCGCCGCGAAGCTCGGGTGACCCTCCGGGGCGGCGGGGCGTCTCGCGCCGCGCCGCCTGCCGGATTGCGATGACGCCGGCGTGAACCCATGAGACGTGGAACCCCCGTGGAACCGACCACCCCGTCCGTCAGCTTCGCCGCGCTCGGCATCGGCCCTGCGCTCCTCGATGTGCTCGCCGAGCTCGGCTACGAAGAGCCCACCCCGATCCAGCGCGAGTCGATCCCGCACCTCCTGACCGGGCGCGACCTGCTCGGGCAGGCCGCCACCGGCACCGGGAAGACGGCGGCGTTCGCGCTGCCGCTCCTCGAGCGGCTCGAGATCGGGAGCGAGCCGCCCGGCCGCCCCTCGGCGCTCGTGCTCGTGCCGACGCGCGAGCTCGCGATGCAGGTGGCCGAGGCGATGCACCGGTACGGCCGGCGCCTCGGCGTGCAGGTCCTGTCGGTCTACGGCGGCCAGCCCTTCGGCCAGCAGCTGCGCGCGCTGCGCCGCGGGGTGCACGTCATCGTGGCCACGCCGGGCCGCGCCCTCGACCACATCGGCCGCGGCACGCTGCTGCTCGACGGCATCCGCACGGTCGTGCTCGACGAGGCCGACGAGATGCTCGACATGGGCTTCGCGGAGGCGCTGGAGGCGATCCTCTCGGCCACGCCGCGCGAGCGCCAGACGGTGCTCTTCTCCGCGACGCTGCCCCCGCGGATCGCGGCGATCGCCGGCCGGCACCTCCGCGAGCCGGTGCGGGTCAAGATCGCGGCCGAGAAGACGGCCCCCGGCGAGCTGCCGCGCATCCGCCAGACGGCGTACATCGTGCCGCGGGCGCACAAGCCCGCCGCGCTGACGCGGGTGCTCGACATGGAGGACCCGTCGTCGGCGATCATCTTCTGCCGCACCCGCAACGAGGTGGACGAGCTGACGGAGGCGCTGCGCGCCCGCGGCTACGAGGCCCAGGCGCTGCACGGCGGGTTCTCGCAGGAGCACCGGGATCGCGTGATGGCCCGCTTCCGCGCCGGCACGGCCGACCTCCTGGTCGCCACCGACGTCGCGGCGCGGGGGCTCGACATCGAGCACGTCTCGCACGTCATCAACTACGACGTCCCCTGCGCCGCCGAGGTGTACGTCCACCGCATCGGCCGCACCGGCCGCGCCGGCCGCGAGGGGGCGGCGATCACGCTGGTGGAGCCGCGCGAGCACTACCTGATCCGCAACGTCGAGCGGCTCACGGGCCAGCGCATCGAGGCCGCCACCATCCCGACCGTGGCCGACCTGCGCGCCCGGCGCCTCGAGCTGACGCGCGCCTCGCTGCGGGAGGCGCTCCTCGAGGGCGGGGCCGAGCAGTTCCGGGTCGTCGTCGAGGCGCTCTCCGACGAGTTCGACGTCATGGACATCGCCGCCGCGGCCGTGAAGCTGGCCCACCACGCGACCGAGGGGGACCGGGAGGAGGACGAGGCGGACATCCCGTCGATCCGGCCACCTCCGCCGGAGCGCGCCCGCGACGACCGCGCGCGGCGCGGCCCTCCGGGGGCGCGCGGGCGCCCGGGGGAGGGGCAGGCCCGGTCGCGGCGCGACGGAGGGGAGGCCGACGGCAACGTCGCGCGGCTCTACATCGGCGCGGGGCGCAACGCCGGCATCCGCCCGGCCGACCTTGTCGGCGCGATCGCGAACGAGGCGTCGCTGAGCTCCCGCGACATCGGCGCGATCCAGATCGCCGACGGCTTCTCCGTGGTGGAGGTGCCGGCCGACGTGGCGGACACCGTCATCGAGGCGCTGCGCGCCACCCGCATCAAGGGCCGCAAGGTCCAGGTCCGCCGCGACCACCACGACGTCCCCGGCGGAGCGCGGGGCGACGCGGGCGAGGCCAGGGGCGGCGGCGGCGCGGACGAGGCCCGCGGCGGTGGCGGCGCGGACGAGGCCCGCGGCGGAGGTGGCGGCGCGGACGACGAGGTCAGGCCGCGGCGCAGCGCGGCCGGGGCGCGACCGCGGACCAGCGCGGCCGACGAGGCCAGGCCACGGACCAGCGCGGCCGGGGCACGCGGCGGCGGGGACGAGCCCCGCGGCGGCGCTCCCAAGACCCGGGCTCGCGTGGTCACGGTCGAGGCCCGGGACAGCGCGGCCGAGGCCCGCGGCAGCGCGGCGGGCATGGCGCCCCCGCGGCGGCGCCCCCGGACCTGAGCGCCACGGCGGTCCGCGCGGGCGCTTGCTCCGCGGCATCAGGATCCCTCGGGGATCCCCCACATTCACGCTCGGCCTCATAGGGGAGCCGCCAGGGACAGGCGAAGGCGCGCCGGGGTGTCCCTGACGCATCACTTCGTGTCCCTGGCGGCGGTGTCCGTGTCCCTGACGGGCCGCTCTCTCGCTAACCAGGGCTTTCCTTTGCTCTTCGAATCGGCAGGATCCGGACCCGTGACGTTGTTCCGTCGAGGGTGACAATCGCACCCCGGTCGAGCTCGTCCACGTGCTCCCGAAGCAAGCGGACGACATGGGCCCCTATCGCGCTGGGAAGAGGATCCAGGGTTCGAACCTGCAGGACACTCGGACCGCTGGCGCCGGTCGTCGCGATGATGATGCTGAAGTCGAGGTCGTGCGTGAAGACGATGTACCCGCCCTGGCGTGCCCAGGCCATCAGCTCTCGATCCTGTGCTCGAGGGTCGCCGATCGCAGATCAGTGAACGGCCTCTACCCCCTCGCCCTTCAGGAACGATGCCCAGGTCGGTGAGAGGTTCATGTCCACCAGGACCTTCATGACGCCTTCAGCGGGAGCTCAACCTCCTCGGCGCGCCATGCCGCATAGGAGAGCGCCGCCATCACGTCCTCCCTCTCGAGGTAAGGATAGAGCTCGAGCACCTCCTCGATCGGGTGCCCCGCAGCAAGCAATCCCACGATGGTGCCCACCGTCACCCTCATCCCTCGAATGCAGGGCCGGCCCCCCATCACGGCGGGGTCGTGCGTGATCCTTGCCAGCAGCTCCGTCGACATGGTGGCAAGGCTACCTCATCGCCGGCTCCTCGGCTCCCCTCAGCCGCTTTCTCGAGGAAAGCGCGACGGCATCGGCGGGCGGCGCGACCGTGCCGAGCCGCCGCGACAGTCGCCAGTGCCGGCGCGACCAGCGGCCGCAGCGGCGCGGCCATCGCCGCGGCAGCGCGGCGGTACGCCCCCCTACGTCGCCCTCGGGCCCGAGCGCCACCACCGCACAGGAAGCTCAGCTCACTCCGCGGTGGTCTTCCGCCGCTGGAACTGCGCGAACAGCGCCGCGCGGACCTCGTCGTGCAGCGGCTCGCCCGGGATCCCCCTCAGCGCGTCGATCGTCAGGTCCATCTGCCGCAGGTAGGTGCGACACCGCTCACACCACGACAGGTGCCGCGCACAGCCCTCCTCTTGCTCGGCGGACAGCGCCCCCTCTCTCCTGTCGGTGATCATCTCCGTCAGCTGACAGCACGTGACGACCATGCGCGCTCACCCCCTCGTCAGGTATCGCTCCAGCGCGGCCCGGAGCTTCGATCTGCCACGGTGCAAGAGCACCCTCTGGTTCGCCTCGCTGATACCCAGGATCTCGCAGACCTCGTCGGAGGGACACCCCTCCACGTCGCGCAAGACGATCACCGCGCGCTGTCCAGGCGCCAGGGCCTCGAGCTCACGCTGCAGCACGACGCCGACCTCCTTGCGCAGCAGGAGGCCTTCCGGGCTCTGCTCCGTCCACGGAACGGGCGGATTCATCCAGTCGCCCGTGCCGTCGAACCGGGCCGGATCGACCGCCGGCTCGCCGCCCTGATCCGCGTCCTCCAGCCAGGAGACAGGGACCGTGCGCTTCTCGCGCGTGCCCCACGTCCTGGCGCGGTTCGTCAGGATCCTGAACACCCACGTCTTCAGCGAGGAGCGCCCCTCGAAGCGCGCGAGCCCGTCGAAGACCGCCGCCCAGGTCTCCTGGACGACCTCCTGCGCGCCGGCAGGACCGGCGATGGTCCGGGCCAGCCGGAGCATGGGCGTGTGGAGCTGGGTCACGAGCCGCTCGAAGGCCTGTTCGTCGCCCGCGAGCAGCCGGCGGACGAGCGCTGCGTCGTCCGCGGACGCGGCGGAGGTGGCCGCGTCGTCCGGCGCGCCCGCGGCGAGCACCGGGCCTGTGTCGGCCGGCGCGCGCGGCGCCGTCGGCGCCAGCGCGGCCGCCGTGCCGTCGGCGCCGGCGCCGGCGCCGGCCGAGAAGTCGTGAGACACGTGCGTCACGGTATCACGCGGCCCGGCGCCACATCAATCGAGGCCGATCCGGGGCGCCTCGTCCGTGGAGGACGACGGCCGCCGCCCGGGTCACAGCGACTTCAGCGCGTCCGCGAGCTCCTGCGGCTTCGTCAGGAAGGGGGCGTGGCCCGCGTCGAGCGAGAGGACCTTCTCGCAGGGCAGCGCCGTGTACTGCGATCGCTGCTCGGCAGGGCTGATGGCGAGATCCTTGAGCGCCTCGATGTAGACCCGCGGGACCCTCCCCCACCGCTCCTCGGTGACATGGATGGGCTCGTCGAACGGCTTCGCGGGCTCCTCGCGCAGGTGGCTCTCGAGCCGCTGGATGTCCTCCGGAGAGCAGTCCTGGCAGAAGGCGTTCTCGGCCCACCCCTCCTTGAAGGACAGCGAGGTGCCGTCGCTCGACGGGGCCGCATAGGCCTTGATCTCCGCCCCCTCGTCGTCGGCCCACTCCTGGTTCAGCGACTGGCCGTCCTTCATCAGGAACGCGGTCAGGTAGACGAGCGTCTTCACCTTGTCGGGCCGCTGCTCGGCGGCCTGGCTCACCACGATGCCGCCCATGCTGTGGCCGACGAGGACCACGGGGCGCGCGGCGCTGTCGATGGCCTCCACCACGGCGTCTGTATAGGCCTGCAGGCTGGCGCTGGCGAGGGGCGTCTGGTCCTCGCCGTGCGCGGGGAGATCGAGGGCGATCACCTCGTCGCCGCCGGCCTCCAGGAGCGGCACCACCTTGTCCCATGCCCAGGCGCCCACGAAGGCGCCGTGGACCAGGACATACGTGTTCTTGCCCGATCCCTGGGAGCCGCCGCCCCCCGTCCCCCCGTCGGCGTCCCCGCCGCCGCAGGCGGGCAGCGCGGACGACATGAGCGCCGCGGCCGAGATCATGGCGCCAGACCGCAGGACCTTGCGAAGCAGACCGTTCATGGATGTCTCCTCATCGTCGCCAGGCTCTCCTCGAGCGCGACGTCCTCTGTGTTTCGGCGTGCGATGAACGCGCGCGCCCCTGCGCCCGGGCGTGTGCCCGGCGCCGCGGCGGCTCATCCCGCTACGAGCACAGTCTCGGAGGGGGGCCGAACGTTACAGCCCGATCGAGGAATCGTACGGAGACGGCCGGAGAGGGCCGGAGACGGCCGCGGCCTCGCGCCGCCGGCGCGGCGGGTCAGCGAGACGTACCCGCCGCCCGCGCCCGCGCGCCCCCCCGCCCCTCGGGCCCCGGCTGGATGTCCCACGCGAGCCCCAGCGCCGCGAGCGCGCGGATGAACAGGAACGCCAGGTCGTGCTGCCCCGGCGCCATCCCGTAGCGGGCGGCGCGCGGGAAGGCGTGGTGGTTGTTGTGCCAGCCCTCGCCGAAGGTCAGCGCCGCCACCCAGCCCACGTTGCGGCTCCCGTCGCGGGTGTCGAACGCGCGGCTGCCGAAGCGGGGCGCGTGGCAGGCCGAGTTCACCAGATAGGTCGTGTGCATCCAGCACACGAGCGGCAGGAAGAAGACGAACGGCACCGCGCCCCAGCCGAGGGCGAGCCCAGCGAGCAGCACCGCCGCAACCTGCGGCGCGAACCGCCAGCGCATCAGCCACCGGTAGTACGGATCGCCCGCGAGATCGCGGCAGTACCGCTCCGGATCGCGCGGGTCGGTCGAGCCCTCGTCGACGATCCACCCGATGTGCGCGTACCAGAGGCCGCGGCGCGGCGAGTGGACGTCGCCCTCGCGGTCGGTGTGGGCGTGGTGCCGCCGGTGCGTCGCCACCCACGCGATCGGGCTGCCCTGGCCGCTGATCATCGCCACCGACACGAGCCCGTACTCGACCCACCTCGGGCAGCGGAACGCGCGGTGCGAGAGCAGCCGGTGCAGGCCGACGACGGTCGAGAGGTGGAGCGCCGCGTACAGCGCGCACGCCACGGCGACGAGGCTCGCCCGGATCGGCAGCAGCAGCCCGGAGACGGCGGCGGCGTGGACCAGGGCGAAGTAGGCGATCGCGGCGCGGCTCGCGCGGTCCTTCATGGCGGCGCTCCCCCTCCCCTCACGCGACGGCGGCCGCGCGGGCCGCCCGCCCGGACCGGATGCGCGCGAGGCCGCGCGGATCCGCCCGGCAGGACGAGGCGTCGATGCGCTGCGGCTCGAGGCCGAGCTCCCGCATCCTCGCGGCGTCCCAGGCCTCGATGGGGTCGCGCCCGGCGATGTAGCTGCGCGCGCGGTTGGCGAGCGGGGCGCGCAGGCTCAGCACCTCGGGCGCCGACATCACGACGCACTTCTTGTAGCGGGGCAGATCGCTCGTCCTCAGCCGGCCCCACAGGTGGCGGCCCACGCTCGGCAGGCTCCCGAGCGTGCGGCTCAGGCGCTGGAAGTGCTCGATCGCCTCCGAGGGGTGCAGCCGCGCCGGCCGGTGACAGAGGGTGTACCCGTCGAGGTCCCGGCTGGTCACGCCGGGCAGGAGCCGGCCCTCGGCCGCCACCTGCGCGAAGAACGGCGTCTCCGGGTACGGGCAGACGATCCCCAGGAACGTAGGGCAGTGATCCCCGAGGTCGTGGAGGTACTCGGGCACCCGCTCGAGGTACTCGTTGGTGTCCCCGTCCGCGCCCACCAGCAGCCCGAAGGAGAGCACGATCCCGCTCGCGAAGGCCCGCTGGATGACCTCGCGCACCTCGCTCAGCTTGTTCTGGCCCTTGTTCATCGAGCTGATCGACTCGGGGTTCAGCGACTCCAGCCCCGTATAGACGTAGCGGCACCCGGCCAGCCCCATGAGGCGGACCAGCTCCGGGTCGCGCAGCACGTTGAACGTGAGCGCGCAGCCCCAGATCTTCTTGAGGGGCATCAGCGCCTCGCAGAGCTCCCGCAGGTAGCGGGGCGAGCCCCCCAGGTTGTTGTCGAGGAAGCCGAACGCGTCGCCGGTCAGCCCCGGGATGCGCTCGTTGAAGACCATCCTGTCGCGGATGTCCCGGATCACGTGGTCGACGGGGCGATAGCGGTACTGCTCGTGCCCTGTCAGCACGCAGAAGTTGCAGGAGAACGGGCAGCCCCGCGACGCCTCGATGCCCGGCAGGCGGACGAGGTTGTTCCGGTAATCGATGAGATCGTAGCGGTAGGTGGGAATCTGGTCCGGGGGCACCGGCGGGAAGGCGTAGACGGGCTGGAGCTCGCGGCGCTTGAAGTCGGCGATCAGGGCCGGCACGTTCGACTCCGGGTCGCCCGCCACCACCGCGTCGAAGTGCTGGAGCGCGTCGGCGCGGAAATGGCTCGCGTGCCGGCCGCCGGCCACGGTGGTCATGCCCCGCCGCCGGAACAGCGTGGAGAGCACCTTGGTGTGCTCGTAATAAGCGTGCAGGTACGAGAAGAACACCAGGTCCCAGTCGCGATCGAGCGGGATGTCCGCCTCTTTCTCGTTGTAGAGCTCGATCTCGGCGTCCGGCGGGCACAGGGCGGCGAGGAGCTCGGGCACCGAGGATTGCATGATCGAGCGCTCCTTGCGGTGCAGTCGGCTCGGGTGCGTGTAGGTCGAGATGATCGCGATGCGCATCGAGGGGTGCTCCTGGTTCAGTTCAGGCCGACAGCGACGCTCGCGAGGCCGAGGGCCGCGTGCGCGAGGGTCACTCCGGCGAGGGTGCGGTGCCGCGCGTAGAGCGCGCCGAAGAGAAGGCCGATGGCGAAGGTGAGGAAGGCGAAAGCGAGCGAGACGTGGAGGTGATAGACGCCGAAGAACGCCGCGGTGAGCGCGAGGTGGACCGCCCGGCCCGACCGGGGCAGGAAGCGCTCCAGAGAGGTCTGGATCACGCCGCGCGCCACGAACTCCTGGAGCAGGCAGTGGGGCGCATAGAGGGCGAAGAAGAGCGCACGCCAGGTCGTATTGTAGTCCGCGATCGATCCCCAGGTGACCAGGGGCTCGCCGCGCGTCCACGCGCCGATCCGCAGCGCGAAGCAGGCGGCCACGAGCAGGAGCGCGACGACCAGCGACTCCAGCGCGCTGCGGCGCAGGTCGGTCGTCGTCACGCCCATCCGCGAGAGCGGCAGCGACTGGCGGCGCACATACAGCGCCACCGGGACGAGGAGGACGAGCAGGAGACCCCACGAGTACGCCATGTGCAGCGCAGGTGTCAGGCCGGGGACCACGGCCCGCTGGACGACGCGCGACATGAGGAGGAGCGCCGCGGACAGGCCGATGAAGGAAGCGATCTCGCCGCGGAGCTGGCGCGCGGCGTCCTCGCCGGCGGGAGCGAGGCTGCTTTCGCGCGCTGCGGGGGCGAGGAGCGCCGGAGCGTTGGTGGCCATGCCGGCACACGGAGCAGCCGACGTGCCACGCGGCGGAACGCGGACGGATCGCGGCCGCACGCGCACGGATCGCGGTGCTCGCGGGCGCGCGGCGCCTTCAGCCGGCGAGCGCCTTGCGCGGTCGCAGCGCTGATTGCGCCGACATGGCACAACGCCGGCGGGCGTCACCCTCCAGGGCGGGGCGCGAGGGCGACCTGCCCGAGGGCCTGAGCGGCGCCTCGCTCAGATATCGCCGCCGGCCTCGCTCCCGAGGCGCTTCGCCGCCTCCTCCCAGGTCGCCTCCCGCTCGCTCCCTTCCCATGAGATCACGTTGCTCGTCCCGCGGCTGAGGGAGGAGCTCTGGCCCATGGCTCTGACATGCGCCGGGCTGCCGACGAACGCGAACATGTCCTGTTCGCTCTCCCATACGGTGAGCGTACGGAGCGCCGCGCACGAGGAAGAGCGCCCGGCCGCCAGCGCCACGAAGCCCTCCATCGTGAACAGCGCCTCGACGACAGGCTCGGCGAGATCTGACGCCGTCTGCGCCATCTCGGGCTTCAGGGCGAGGTAGGTCGCCGAGATGACGTAGCTCCCCGGCTTCAGCGCGCCGGTGCCGGCGTCGACGCCGGGCCCGGCGAGCTCGAGGTCACCCTCTCGGTCCGGCTCGAGCTCCCCCTTGGAGCACCCGTCGAACGGCGCGCCTGCGCCGCCGTTCGGCCCGCCCGCGGCCCCCTCGCTCGCCGAGGACGCGCCGTCGCGGTCGTCAGCGCAGCCGCCCCCCGCCATGGCGACGACCATCCCCAGACCGACCGCGAAGCGCTGCAGCGACCAACCATTCATCATGTGAGCTCTCCTCTCTTCATCGATCATCTCGTCGTGACGTCACAAGGGCTGTACGACAGCGAAATACAGGCCGTCGAACGAGCGCCCGAGCCGCTTCGAGGCGAAGCGCTCGGCGAAGCCCATGGCGATGACCCGCACCTCGCCGGCCCGGGAGCGCGCGCCTCGCGACGACGACAGGGTGACCACCCAGCGACGCTCCCCTTCCGCCCTCTCGACCTCCAGGTACGTGTACGAGCCGGCGTCGAGCCGCTGCACGACGTGCCCTTCGAAGCGCATTCCCTCTCCGGCCGGCAGCGCGAAGGCCGACAGCGGCCCGAGCGGGCCCGCCGCGGCGCCGTCCGGAGCACGGAGCCAGCCCGCGCTGGCGCCAACCCACTGCGCGCTGGCTCCGAGGAGCGCGAGAGAGACCGCTGTAGCTCCTGCGAGGCGCGTCCATCGGCGCCCCTTCTGTCTCGTCGCGACCATCGCTCTCTCCCTTGCTCGCGCGCCATCAGCGCGCCGCGAGCTCACCCTGCCTTCCGCGAGCGGCCGCGGCTCGCGCCCGCCGACGAGGGCACGCGAGCGCGCGACCGGCGGCACCAGCGCGCGAGCGGATGGCGCGGATCGCGGCCGGCGCGCCGCGCCTCGCGCCCTGCGCCGCCGCTCGTCGCGCGGCCTGCCGCTCGTCGCGCGGCGCTACCGCTCGTCGGGCGGCGCTACCACTCGTCGCGCGGCGCTACCGCTCGTCGCGCGGCGCTACCGCTCGTCGCGCGTCGACGACCGTTCGTCGCGTTCGGCGCTCGGCGCGGCGGCCACCTGCTATCCTGTCGGCATCGTGGCCGCCGCCCGCAGTGAGACCAGGCCGTCGCGACCCGTCCTCATCCCGCGCGCGGCGATGTGGTTCGGCGCGGTCGCGCCCCCTTTCATCAGCCTGCTGCTCGACGAGGACGCGATCGACGTGCTCCGATGGGATCAGCCCCGCGGGCGCTGGGCGAGCGCGCTGCGCGGCGTGGCTGCGATCGCGCTGTACACCAACGCGATGTTGCTCGCGCACGCGGCCGCCTACAACGCCGGCCTGGCTCGATTACCTCTCCAGAAGCTCGCCCGTCCCGTCCGGTTCGGCGTCTACGGGCTGACCACTGCCGTCGTCGTCACCGCGGGCACGCTGCTGTTGATTCCGGTGTTGGGCGTGGTCTCACCGGACATGGTGGAGGACCCGCTCGGCCTCATCGTGAAGGGCGTCGTCCTCAGCGCTCTGTGGCTCGGCGTGGTCTACATGTACGTGCAGTTCATGGCCCGCATCCGGACGGAGAGGCTCCTGGCGCACCGCGAGCAGCTCGCCGCGCTCGACGCCCGCGTGCGGCTGCTCCAGGTGCGGACGAACCCTCATTTCCTTTACAACAGCCTGAACAGCGTCATGAGCCTCATCGCCACCGATCCCGAGCTCGCCGAGGAGACCCTGGGGCGGCTCGCCAGGCTCTTTCGCTACTCGCTCGAGGGCTCGGAGCGGCACGTCGTCCCGCTCGGCGACGAGCTCTCGAACGTGACCGAGTATCTGGAGGTCGAGCGGATCCGCTTCCGGGAGCGGCTCCGGTACGCGGTCCTCGTGGACCCGGCGCTCCGCTCCATCGAGGTGCCGCCGATGCTGCTCCAGCCGCTCGTGGAGAACGCCGTCAAGCACGGCGCCAGCCGCCGCGTGGAGGGTGGCTCGGTGACCCTCCGCGCCGAGCTCGCGGGCGACGATCTGCTGCTGTTCGTGCTCGACGATGGCCCCGGACCGGAGGGCTCGAGCCATCGGGGAACCGGCACCAGCCTGCTGGATCTGCGGGAACGGCTGCGGCTCCTCTATGGAGAGGAAGGCCGTCTGTCCGCGGGGGTCGGTCCCGATGGAGGGTTCATGGCCCGGCTGCGCTTGCCGGCGCGGTGGAACCGATGACCGTGCGCGTGCTCGTGGTCGACGACGAAGCGCTCGCGCGGGCGCGGCTCGTGCGCATGCTCGCCCGCGTCGAGGACATCGAGGTGGTCGGGGAGGCGGCGACGGGCGCGCACGCGCTCGAGCGCGCGCGCGAGCTCCACCCCGACCTGCTCCTGCTCGACGTGGACATGCCGGGACTGGACGGGTTCGGCGTGGCGGAGGCGGTCGGCGCGCCGCTCGTGGTCTTTACCACGGCGCACGCGCAGTACGCGGCGCTCGCCTTCGAGGCCGACGCGGTGGACTACCTGCTCAAGCCCGTGGTGCAGGAGCGCCTCGAGCGGGCCCTGGAGAAGGTCAGGCAGCGCCTGCGCGCGCGATCGGCCATGGCCACCTCGGCGCGCCCGCCGGAGCCGTCTCCGATGACCGCGGCTCCGGCGGCTCCGGCGGCTGGAGAGCGCGCCGCCGAGGCGGCCGCCGCGGTGAGCACAGCCGCGCTCCTGACGGTTCACGACGGCGGCAAGGTCCGCTTCTTCGATCCGCTCCGCGTCACGCGCTTTCGCGCCGACGACAAGTACACGGCTTTCCTCCTCGACGGGGAGGAGCATCTCTTGCGAGAGAGCCTGAGCACGCTGGAGGAGCGCCTCGCGCCCTTTGGCTTCGTCCGCGTGCACCGGGCCGAGCTCGTTCGTGCGAACGCGGTGCGGGCGCTGACGCCGGATGCGGGCGGCGCGCTGCTCCACCTCTCCGATGGTCAGACCGTCTCGGTGAGCCGACGCTCCTTGCCAGCGCTGAAGCAAGCGCTTCGGCTGCGCTAGCGCTCCGGCTCAGCGGACAGCATGGCTGCGGTGAGCGCACCTGCGCGCGAGACCATAACCGCCTGTCCACCTTCGCCGCCCGTCGTGCCGCCGTTCAGCGGCGCGAGCCCACCGGGCCTGGTAAGGGGAGCAGTCGGCCGTGGATCCGTCGGTGGGTCGCCGCCGGTCGGCCCCCCGGTCGAGGCGCAGGTGGCGCTGCTCGCCTCCGTGGTGGTGCTGGCCGGGCGGCGGCTGCCAGCTCGGGCCGGCGCCGGCCGGCAGCCGCCACCCGGCCAGCATCGAGCTATCCGCGCTGCGTTCGCTGCTCGCGGCTCGAGAGGTCTTGGCGTCGCCGCCGCACACGGACGGGCCAAGCGCCAGGAGCGCGAGCGGCAATGCGAGGATCCGACATGCGTTGTAGCTCAAGATCATGCTTGAGCACCGCTTGTGCAACGGCTGTGCCGGTCGGCGCCGCTCGGTCCCGGCAGCCCTGCTGTCAGGGCTACTTCCGCGGAGGTGGCCGCGATAGGCCCGCTTGGGACTTGTGTCGCGCCGGCGCTGGCGTGAGCGGGTGGTCATGAGGCACCGGCGGAGCTCCTGCGAAGACAGCTGTCCGGTCACACCCGGTGCCGTCAACCGCGTCAACTCCTGGTTGACGTCGCGGCGCCATCAGCCGCCGACGCGATCTCTCAGCGCCGAGGTGCGGTTCCGCCTGACCGCTGGATCACCATCGCTGGACAGCGACGTGAGCGGAGAGTACACAGCGCCGCGCTGCCCACGAGCAATGCCCCTCAGCGACGAAGTCCCGGAGTGGAAGGCCCTGCGCGACGCCCTGCGCGATCTCGTCGCGCGGGCCGGCGGCCGCGCTGCGGCCGTTGCCGACGCATCGGGCAGCCTCTTTTGCACCTGGCCCGTCGAGGCGTCGGTGCTCCCGCTCGCCGCGCGCTTCCTCGAGCGGGAGCTCACCGAGCCCCGCTGCCTTGCCCTGCGCCGGGGCGGGCGACTCCGCGCAGCGCACCCTGCCGCGCCGGGCGAGGACTCGTACCTGGCGGCGTCGTTCGGCGGTATCTACGTGCTCGTGCTGTGGTTCGACGGGCCCTTCGAGCCCGACTTCCAGCAGGCGCGCCTCCGGCGCGAGCTGCCCCGGATCGAGGCCCTGACCGCGGCGCTGCCGCCTCCCGACGGGCCGCAGGCCGGCGAGGGGGCCGCGAAGCAGCGCGCCTGAGGGCGCCGAGCGTGGCTCCCTGGACCGCTGCGCATGCCACGGCGCGACGGCTGCCGCTTTGGGTGGTGACGCTGGGCGTTCTGGGCTAGACGCGTCGCCATGTCCTGGCGATCGGTCGAGCTCCGAGGAGCTCTCGTCGTCGCGCGCTGGAGCGCGAGCGGCGAGCAGCGCAAAGCGGACCAGACGCCGCCGGGCCGTCACGCACCAGGAGAGCTCCGTGGCTAGTCGAGACGATCTCGTCGCGCGCGACCGCCGCTGCGTCATGCACCCCTACGCCGCGCCCATCTCGAGCGCGCCGCTGTTCGCCGTCGACCGCGCCGAGGGCGTCCGCCTCACGCTGGCCGACGGCCGCGAGCTCGTCGACGGCATGTCGTCCTGGTGGGCCGCCATCCACGGCTACGGGCATCCAGCGCTGACGGCGGCCGTCAGCGCGCAGGTCGGGCGCATGAGCCACGTCATGTTCGGGGGCCTCACGCACGCGCCCGCGGTCGAGCTGTGCGAGACGCTCGTGGCGCTCACGCCCGAGCCGCTGACGCGCGTCTTCCTCGCCGACTCGGGCTCCGTGTCCGTCGAGGTGGCCATCAAGCTCGCCTTGCAGTTCTTCCTGGCGCGGGGGCAGCCGGAGAAGCGGCGCCTGCTCAGCGTGCTCGGCGGCTACCACGGCGACACGTTCGGCGCGATGGCGGTCACCGATCCGGTCAACGGCATGCACCACCTCTTCCGCGGCGCGCTGGCTCCGCACCTGTTCGCGGCCGCGCCGGGCCCGGCGTTCGACGCGCCCTGGTCGCCGGAGGCGCTGGACAGCATGGCCGCGCTGCTCGAGGAGCACGCGCGCGAGGTCGCGGCCGTCATCCTCGAGCCGATCGTGCAGGGCGCCGGCGGGATGCGCTTCTACCACCCGCGCTACCTGCGCGAGCTGCGCGCGCTCTGCGACCGCCACGGCGTGCTGCTCATCCTCGACGAGATCGCGACCGGCTTCGGCCGCAGCGGGGAGCTGTTCGGCTGCCAGCACGCGGGCGTCGCGCCGGACATCATGTGCCTGGGCAAGTCCCTCACCGGCGGCACGATGACGCTGGCCGCCACGCTCTGCACGGAGCGCGTGGCCGAGACGATCGCCGGCCACGAGCCGCGCGTGTTCATGCACGGCCCCACCTTCATGGGCAATCCGCTCGCGTGCAGCGCCGCGCTCGCCAGCGTCCGGCTGCTGCTCGAGTCGCCGTGGCGCGCGCGCGTCTCGGCCATCGAGGCGCAGCTCCGCCGCGAGCTCGCCCCCTGCCGCGCGCTCGAGCCGGTCGCCGACGTGCGCGTGCTCGGCGCGATCGGCGTCGTCGAGCTCAAGCGGCCGGTCGACATGGCGCGCGTGCAGCCGGCGTTCGTGGAGCGCGGCGTCTGGCTACGACCGTTCGGGAAGCTCGTCTACACGATGCCGCCCTACATCATCGAGCCGGCAGACCTGTCGCGCATCACCCAGGCCATCGCGGGCGTGCTGTCCGAGCTCTGAGCCGCGCGCGGCTCTGCACCGCAAGCGGCGGGGGCGGGGCTCCCGGGCGTGTCGCGCGCAGCCGGAAGAGGGAACGGACCGGACCGGCCTGCGATCGCCCGCCGGACGTGGGAATGCGCTAGACTTCTGGCGTGGATTCGCGCCTCGAACGCTTCCGGACGTACTTCGAGCGCCTCGACCCCGACTCGAGGCCGTCGTCGCTGCTCGGCGACGACCGCTACGCCGAGCCGCCCGGCCGAGCGATGGGCGAACAGCTCGCGTCGAGGCTGAAGCTCGCGCCATCGTCGAGCCACCTGGTCACCGGACCCGCCGGTACCGGGAAGACGACCCAGCTGTACCGGGCCGCCGAGGCTCTCGGCTCTGGAGACACGCGCGCCGTCTACGTCGACGTGAGCACCCAGCACGATCTCGATAAGAATCTCGCTGGCGTCCTGGTCGTCCTGGCAGGACTGGAGCTCGCGAAGCTCGTTGGACGCCACTCAGACGATGCGGTGCATGCCGCGCGCGAGAGCTTTCGGCGCTGGGCCTACGGGCATCGGGAGTTCATCCCCGACGATCCCCGAGAGTACGAGTACGACGACTACCCCGAATCCGACGAAGAGCCTGGATACTGGCACCAGCGCCCCGGAGTCATCGCCCCGCCACTCTCTCCGCTTCCGCTCGACAGCGCGGAGAAGATAGAGGCGCTTAAGATGCTGAAACAAGCGCTTCCAGACGGCATCCGTCACGTCGCCATTCTGTTCGATTCCCTCGATCGCCTGGACGACGCGGAGGCGTTTCGAAAGGCGGCCATCGACGATGTCCGCGCGCTGAGGCATGCAGGCATCGGCGTCGCCGTCGTGAGCCCGATGCGCCTGCTCTACGGACCCAACCGCCCGATCGTGGATGTCTTCGACCAGGTCCACATCGTCCCGGCCGTAGACGTCTCCCAGAGCCTGGAGGGGCGCGACTTCCTCCTCCGCGTCCTCGCGAAGCGAACCGACGAGGGCGTCGTCGTTCCCGAGATGCGAGGACGGCTCGTCGATGCGTCCGGCGGCCTCCTGCGCGACCTGCTCCAGCTCACGCGGAGCGCGGTCGAAGAGGCCTTCGTCGCGGGTGCCGACGCGGTCGCGCCGGAGCACGTCGCGCGTGCTGTCGACGAGCACGGCCGCACCATGATGTATGGGCTCCAGAAGCAAGAGCTCGATACACTGGACAACCTGCGCCGGCGTGGCGCCTTCGTGCCGACCAACGACGACCTCATCGCGTTGCTCGTGAGCCGGCGGGTCATCGAGTATCAGGGCACGACGAAGCGTTACGCCGTTCATCCCGCGATTGAGCCGCTGCTCGCGTCGCTCCGGAGGAAGAAATGAGTGTGGGTCTGCCGGAGACTTCGCCGGCGTCGTTCGCGAGACGGGCGATCGTACCGGCGAGGAGGCGCATGGCCGCGCTCGTCGCGCCTCCCGATGAGATCGAGCAGGTCACGGCGGAGGTGCGCAGCGCACTGACCGGCCTCTCCGTTCGCGCCGCGGAGGCAGGGCTCGACCCCGCCCTCCACGCCCGATCGGCGGCAAGCGCACAGGGCAGCCGGCCGGAAGCGGTGCTCGTCGCGACCACATCGGAGGACCAGGGCCTGTGGCGCGCGATCGAACGCCTCCGATCGAGGCTCGAGGACGGCGCGACGACGCTGTTCGTACTCTCGGAGGGCGCGGCGACGACGTTGCAGCGCGCCGCGCCGCACCTCATGAGCGTTATTGGTACGATGTGGGCGGCCGAGCCGCGCGTCGATCGCCGCCTGGCCTCGGCCATCGACGCGGCGCGCGCGGGCCGCTACCCGGAGCTTTACGAAGAGGCCGACGCGAGGACGGCGAGGGACCTCGACGAGGCGACGAGCGATGTGCTCGACGCCCTCGGCGACCCTTGCGTCGATGATCGAGCGTGGCGGCGCCTCGGGTTCATGGGACGCGCGGCGCTCGCCGAGGTAATGCCGACCGTCGCTGCGCACTGGCCCCCCGGTCTCGCGTCGGCGGACGCCGTCTGCGCGGCGCTGGACGCCTGGTTGTCGTCTGCGTCGGCGCCTGCGGCCGTCAAGGGCCTCCCGGCGGCGCCGCTCGCGCCCCAAGCGCTCGCCGAGGCGCTCGGGATCGTTGAGACCGCGGCACACCTCCTGGATCGCGCGCAGGCGCGCGCCGCGCTGTCCGAGATCCTCGATTCAGTCTTCCAAGGGTACGCCGTCTTCCCCGGAAGCGAGGACCGGCGCGCGCTCTTCGACTGGTGGCTCGACGACGTCGTGCCCGCGGCGGCCGCGCTCCGCGCTCCGCCCCGCTTCAATCGCCGCGTGAAATCTGACCCGCCCCGGCGCTGATGCCGGTGGGCCTCGCATCCGCCTTCATCCGCCGCGCCTTGCGCTTCGGTGGGCACCTCTCGGGTCGTGAGCGCGCGTCCTTCGCGCGCCTGCGCACGAGGGCGGACGACGTCCGCACCGCGTACCTCGCCAAGCCGGTCGGCAAGGGAAACGTCGCGGCGCTGGAGTATGTTTCGCTCGTCCACGTCCAGCGAGAGCCGATCCGGGTCGAAGCGACGAGCCGACACAAGAGCCCTTCGCCGTTGCCGCGGCCGCGCTCACAAGGCGGGTATTTCGAGCCTGCGATCGATCCGAGCACGAAGCGGCCGATGAATACCGACGCCGAGTACAAGGCCTTGTCCGAGCTCGCGCGGCGGCTCGATGGGTCGGCCACGTGGCAGAAGATGGGCGTGGTCTATCTCTTCACCGAGCTTCAACCCTGCGCGAGCTGCGCGAGCGTGATCGCCCAATTCGAGGAGCGCTTTCCGCTGGTGACCATCGTCATAGCGTTCGACCATCCCTTCCCGTAGTTGCCGTGGTGCCCGCGGGCACGCTCGACACCTATCCCGGCATCCGCCCTGCACCCACATCTTGGCCGCCTTCAAGGCGAGCTGGTTCCCGATCACGGGCGACCTGCCGCAGTTCACCGAGCTCCCGCCCCAGGCCTGACGAACCCGAGGATTCAGCCCGTCACGTGGCGCCCGCGAGCTTCAACACCGCGGCCCGCTCGACGTCGGTCGGATCTCGCTGGCAGTCCTTGCCGACGCCCTGCAGGGCGTCGAGCTGGCGGACGAGATCCCCGGGGTCCACGCTCAGGCAGCCCTCCTCGAACTCCGAGCACTCGGCGACCGAGAGTGCTGTCCCCGCAACGTAGCGACAATCGGGGTCCTCGGGCGGGTACCTCAGGAAGGTGGAGGCGTGATCCAGGAGGCACGTGGCGTCGGACGGCGTGTTCGCCTTCTTGCAGCGCGCGGCGGCGATGCGCGCCATCCGCTCCAAGTCGGCGGCCGGGTACGTGCGGGCCCGAGGGGGAGCGGGCTGCGCGCTCGCGTCGCCGGCAGTCCGCGGGCCCGCGGCGGGCTGCGCCGCTTCGGAACACGCACACGCGAGGAGGGCGCACGCGACGACGAGGACGAGCAAGGAGGATCCCCCGGGCCCCATGCAGCGACACGTATCACGCCCGCTCCAGCGCCCGCAATCCAGCTCGCCCCCCTCCGGCTCCCGCGAGCCAGCCCCGGTGCGCAGGTTCAGGTGTATCCTGGCGGCCTGATGCGTACGCGCCGCTCCGATACCGCCGATCCGCCCAGCGCCCACCACCGCCACCTGGCTCTCCCCCTGGCGCCCACCACCGCCACCTGGCTCTCCCCCCGGCGCCCACCGCCGCCGTGACCACGCTGACCAGGGCGACCGGCATCGCGCCCACGCCTGTCCCGCCGGCGGCGCGGCGAGGTAGAACGAGCCTCAGTGAGCAAGGAGAGAGACGTGGCTAGCGCGATGTCCACTCGGAACCCTGCGCAGAACGATGCGCGCAACGACGCGCAGAGCGGCGCGCACGGCGCCCTGGAGCTCGCGGTGTTCGCGGGGGGCCGCGTGACCCGGCACCCGCTGCCGGCCGAGGGCCGGGTGTCGCTCGGCCGGTCGAAGGAGAACGACGTCCCGATCGACGACAGCTCCGTCTCGCGCCGGCACGCGATCATCCACCTCGGCCCGCGGATCGCGATCGAGGATCTCGGGAGCGCGAACGGCACCCGCCTGCGCCGCGAGCGCAGCGCCGGGCCGACGACCAAGCTGCTCGAGCTCCAGCTCGAGCAGGGCAAGACCATGGAGCTCTCGGTCGGGGACGCGGTGAACCTCGGCTCGACGCTGATCGTGATCCTGCCGCGCGAGGGCGCGACGAGCGCGGCGCCGGGCCAGGGGCAGGGCGAGCCCATCGTGCTCGACCCGGCGATGCAGCGGCTCTACGCGCTGGCCGAGCGCGTGGCCGACGCGCCGATCACGGTGCTCCTGCTCGGCGAGACGGGCGCCGGCAAGGAGGTGCTGGCCGAGCACATCCACCGGCGCTCGCCGCGCGCGCAGGGGCCGTTCCTGCGGCTCAACTGCGCGGCGCTCTCCGAGTCGCTGCTCGAGAGCGAGCTCTTCGGCCACGAGAAGGGCGCCTTCACGAGCGCCGGCCAGGCGAAGCAAGGCCTGCTCGAGACGGCCGAGAAGGGCACGGTGCTGCTCGACGAGGTGGGCGAGCTGCCGCCGTCCATCCAGGTGAAGCTGCTGCGCGTCCTCGAGGACCGGAAGGTGATGCGCGTCGGGGGGCTGAGCCCGCGGCCCATCGACGTGCGCTTCCTCTCGGCCACGAACCGCGATCTCGCCGCCGAGGTGAAGCGGGGCGCCTTCCGGGAGGACCTCTTCTTCCGGCTCAACGGCATCGCGCTGACGATCCCGCCGCTCCGGGCGCGCGTGTCCGAGATCGCGCCGCTCGCGCGCGCGCTCGCCGCCCGGACCGCGGGCGCGCTCGGGCGCCGGGCGCCGGCGTTCGCCCCCGAGACGCTCACCGCGCTGGAGGCGCACCGCTGGCCCGGCAACATCCGCGAGCTGCGCAACGTGATCGAGCGCGCGGTGGTGCTCTCCGGCGGGGACACGCTGCTCCCGGAGCACCTCCTGCTCGACGACGCCGGGACGCCGCCCGCTGCGGCTCCCCTGGGGCCGACCCTGGACACGAGCCTCGCGCCCGTCGCGGCGCCCGCCGCGTCCGCCACGGCCGCGAAGGTGGCCGAGGAGGACGCGGGCGCCGCGCGGTCGGGCCAGAGCGCGGGCGATCTGCGGAGCGAGCTCGACGCGATCGAGCGGCGCCGGATCGTCGACGCGCTGGAGCAGTGCGCGGGCAACCAGACGCAGGCCGCGGCGCTCCTCGGCATGCCCCGCCGCACCTTCGTGGCCCGGCTGGACGCCTACGGCATCCCGCGGCCGCGCAAGCGCAAGAGCAACAGCTGACCCGGACATCCAGGTGGCCCGGCGAGTGTTCTCGACCAGGTCGCTTCGACATCCGGGGCGGCCGAAGGGAGTGACAAGGGACTGGCCGAGGCGCTGCCGGCCCATGCGCGTGCCGCTCTCGCCCGTCTCCATTCCGTCGCAACCGCCGCCGTCGCCCGGAAACCTCCGGGCGGCAGGGAGATCTGGTGCCTGACCCGATCCGTGCCACATAGCCCTGAGGCGTGGTAGGAGCGGTGTGCTGGCGAGGCGTCAGGATGGATCGGACGACGCGCAGGAAATACTACAACCTCTGCGACCCCGAGGAGGCGCTCGCGCCGTCCGATCCTCGGTGTGTCGACGTGGATGCGCTCGCCGGGGGTGCTCGCGGCGTTCGCTGGGCTGCGACGCTGGCGCAGGGCATCGAGCTCTCGGATCGCCCCGTGTGCGAGCTCTTCACGGGGTTGCCCGGCGCCGGCGTCACCACCGAGCTCCTCCGTCTGGCGGCACGCCTGCGCGACGGCCAGGGCGCGAACCTGCTCGTCGTCCACATCGACGCGCACGAGGTGCTGGATTTTTCGCACCCGATCGAGACGCCCGAGGTGCTCCTCGCGGTCCTTCAGAGGACCGAGGAAGCCGTGGCCGCGGCGACTGAGTCACCCATGAAAGAGCGGCTCCGGCGACTGCAGAGGTGGCTTGCGGCCGCAGAGCCCGAAGGCGGATGGGCCTCCGACGAGCGGCCTGCCGAGAGCCTGCGCGCCAGCCCGGACGCGCGCGCCCGGTTCCGCGCGCGCGTCGCCCCCGAGCTGTCGAGGTTCGTCGATGAGGTCCGAGACGAGCTGGTCCTCCTGAACGAGCGGGCGCGCCGCGGCGGCCGGAGCGGCGTCGTGGTGGTCCTCGACGGCCTGGAGAAGCTGCGGGGGATGAGCTCGAACCGGCGTGAGGTGCTGGACAGCGTCGAGCGCGTGCTCGTCCGCGGCGCTCCCGCGACGACCCTGCCCGTGCACGTCGTCCTCACCACGCCGCCCGCGCTCACGCTCAGGCTCGATGGACCGGTGCGTTTCCTGCCGATGATCGCCGGGGCCGATCGCGATGGGAGGCGAAACGAGCAGGGGTATGCCGCGGCGTTGGAGATCGTCCGCCGGCGCGTGCCGGACGAGATCCTCGACGAGGTCTTCGGGGCGGAAGCGCGGGCGGGGCACATCGAGCAGATGATCCACGCCTCTGCCGGCTGTCCGCGAGATGTCGTGCGGTTGCTCCGTGACTGCATCGCCGCGCAGCCGCTCCGTGAGGCCGAGTTCCGGAGGATCCTGGCGGAGGTGGGCGAGGCGCAGCTCTCCCTGGTTCCGGAGAGCGCGATCCCCTTGCTGTCCCGGATTCAACGGACGAAGGCGCTGGCCCCCACCGGTCCAGAGGACCGCGAGATCCTGGAGCGCCTGCTGTCGGACGGGGCGCTGCTCCGCTATCAGCAGGATGGCGAGGTCTGGTACGACGTGCTCCCCGCCGTCCGTCGCCTCCCGGGCGTCTCCACCGCGCGCTAGGGGCCCCCGGTCGACGTGTGATACGGTCGGCGCGCCATGGCGGACCGCGTTGTCAACGTGAAGCTTCGCAGGAAGTATTACAATCTCTGCAATCCGGACGAGTCGCTGCCTCCCGAGGATTCGCGGTACATCGATATCGATGTGAAGAGCCCGGAGGCGCGCGGCCGGAACTGGAGCGACGCCCTCGCCAGCAGGATCGAGCTCTCTGAAAAGCCCGTCTGCGAGTTCTTCACCGGCCTCCCTGGGTCAGGGAAGTCGACGGAGCTCAAGCACCTCGCCGCGCGCCTGAAGGACAAGGACGGCGCGAAGCTCTTGCCGGTGCTCATCGACGCCGAGCTGGTGCTCGACATCTACAATCCGATCGACATCCCCGACATCCTCGTGGCGATCCTGTACAAGACCGACGAGGTGGTCCTTGCGGCCGAGGGGAAAGATCCCAAGGGCGCATTGACGGATGGCCGGTTCGCGCGCCTGTGGCACTGGCTGACGACCACGGAGGTCGAGCTGTCGAAGCTCGAGGCGAGCGTCAACGCAAAGGCCGGCGAGAAGGACGCCGCGGAGGTGTCCGGGGGCGCGAAAGCGGTGCTCGACCTCAAGACGATTCCCACGCTCCGGCAGACGGTGCGAGCCAAGGTCGCGGCCAACATGACCACGTTCATCGCGCAGGTGAACGAGGTGCTCGTGGCGCTGAACGACAGGGCCAGGAAGCTGAAATACAACGGGATCGTGGTCATCTTCGACTCGCTGGAGAAGCTGCGCGGCATCAGCACCAACTGGACGGAGGTGCTGACGAGCGCGGAGCGCGTCTTCACGGGCGGCGCTCCGTACCTCCAGCTCCCTGTGCACGCCATCTTCACGCTCCCGCCGGCGCTCGTCCTTCGCCTGAGCGAGCCGGTCCACTTCCTCCCCATGCTGAAGCTGTATGATCGGGACGGCAACCGCGCCGCCGGGTTCGATGTGGCGCGCGAGCTCATCCGGCAGCGTGTGCCCGACGAGCACCTGAGGGAGTTCTTCGGTGCGACGAGCGGCGAGGACAGGGTGGAGCGGCTCATCGGCTGGTCGGGCGGTTACCCGCGCGAGATCGTGCGGCTGCTCCAGACCTTCATCGCCGAGTCGTCCCTCGACGAGCCGCTGTTCAAGCGGCTCCTCTCGCTCGCGGCGGACCAGTATCGCCGGACGGTGCCCGAGAACGCGCTGCGGTGGCTCGCGCGCGTTCACCTCGAGAAGCGCTTGATCATCGACGATGACACGCACCGCGCCACGGTGGATCTGATGGTGCAGAACAACGTGGTCCTGCGATACCTGAACGATGCGGAGTGGTTCGATCTCCACCCGGCCGTGCGGGAGATGCCGGCGATACGCGATGAGATCGCGCGCTTCCGGGCGGAGCAGGCCAGGTCGCGTGCGGAACAGGAAAAGTCCTCCCGGTCAGGAGGTTGAGGCGCGTTGGCCGGGCGAGCGGATCCTCTGACGGAGACGCTCCGGAGCGACGAGGGCGTCCTCCGGCTCGCGCACGGGCTCGCGCTGTCCGAGCGGTTCCATTTTTACCTGCTCGTCTGCGACACGCCGCGCGTGGCGAGCGCGGCCCTCGACGTCCTCGCCGTGGAGGTCGCGGCCGCGCGCGAGGAGCCGGTGCGGCTGGTCCGGCTCGATCCGTACCGCGCGCACGCCGAGCTGGGCAGGCCCATTCCGTTCGAGCTCCTGGCCGAACAGGTGCTGGCCAGGCTCGCGTCGCCGGCGCCGGAGGAGCGCGCGGCCGACGTGATCTTCGTCGTGGATGCCTCGCGCGCGCTGCCGCAGGACCACGAGGGGTGGGGCCAGCTCTTCCAGCGGCTGAACGAGCAGCGAAACGGGATCGCGAGGGCGCTCGAGGGGCCGCTCGTGCTGGTCGTGCCGGGGCGGCTGGAGGCGGCCTTCGCGCACGCGGCGCCGGATTTCTGGTCGATCCGTAGCCTCGCGGTCGTGGTGGGCGCCCCGCCGGGCTTCGATCCGGAGCCGGTGAAGCAGCCGGAGGAGCGGCGGGAGCTGCCTGTTGAGGACGCGGCGGAGCGGGCGTGGGACACGGCCGAGATCGAGGCCGAGATCGAGGCAGCGCGCGCGCGCCTCGCAGAAGCTCCCGAGGACGAATCAGCGCTCTCGTCGCTCATCGTGTGGCTCGATCGGCAGACGCAGCATGAGATGGATCGGGGCACGCTCGATAGGGCGTTGCATGCCGCCGAAGAGTGCTTGCTGCTGGAGCGGCGACGAGCCGAGAGGCATCCTGAGCGCGTCGAGCTGCTACGAGGCCTCTCCGGCAGTCTCATCAACATCGGCGACGTGCACCGGGCTCGCGGCAATCTCGAACGAGCGCTGGTGGCTTATGATGAGGGTCTGTCCCTCGTACGACATCTGCTCGCTCTCGATCCCGAGCGGGCAGAATGGTTACGGAAGCTCTCCGTCAGCCTTGACAACGTCGGCCACGTCCATCGGGCTCGCGGCGATCTCGCGCGAGCCCTGACGGTATACGACGAGAGCCTGTCCCTCATGCGACGCCTGCTCGCTCTCGATCCCGAACGGCCGGAATGGCTACGGGACCTCTCCATCAGCCTTGACAACGTCGGCGACGTACATCGGGCTCGGGGTGACATTCAACAAGCCCTGACGGCATATGACGAGAGCCTGTCCCTCATGCGACGCCTGCTCGCTCTCGATCCCGAACGGCCGAAATGGCTACGGGACCTCTCCATCATCCTCAACAACATCGGGCGCGTGCATCAGACTCGGGGCGACCTCGAACGCGCTCTGACGGCCTATGACGAGAGCCTTTCCGTGCGACGACGCCTGCTCGCCCTCGATCCCGAACGGCCGGAACGGCTACGGGATCTCTCCGCCGGCCTCGTGAAGGTCGGCCGGGTGCATCAGGCTCGGGGCGACCTCGAGCGGGCTCTGACAGCCTACGACGAGAGCCTTTCTCTGATGCGACGCGTGCTCGCTCTCGACCCCGCGCGGCCGGAATGGCTGCGACATCTCTCCGTCAGCCTCGAAAAAGTCGGCGACGTGCATCGGGCTCGCAGCGACCTCGAACGAGCGCTGGCAGCCTACGACGAGCGCCTCTCTCTGACGCGACGCGTGCTCGCTCTCCACCCCGGGCGGCCGGAGTGGCTACGAGACCTCTCCGTCAGCCTTAACAGAGTCGGCGATGTGCATCGGGCTCGCGGCGACCTCGAACGAGCCCTCACGGCCTACGACGAGAGCCTTTCTCTGACGCGACGCCTGCTCGCCCTGGACCCCGAACAGCCGGAATGGCTACGAGACCTCTCCGTCAGCCTCAACAAAGTCGGCGACGTGCATCGGGCTCGCAGCGACCTCGAACGAGCCCTCACGGCCTATGACGAGAGCCTGTCTCTGCGACGACGCCTTGTCGCCCTCGACCCAGCGCGGCCGGAATGGCTACGGGACCTCTCCGTCAGCCTTGACAACGTCGGCCACGTGCACTGGGCTCGCGACGACCTCGAACGAGCCCTCACGGCCTATGACGAGAGCCTGTCCCTGCGACGACGCCTTATCGCCCTCGACCCAGCGCGGCCGGAATGGCTACGGGACCTCTCCGTCAGCCTTGACAACGTCGGCCACGTGCATCGGGCTCGCGGCGACCTTGAACGAGCCCTCACAGCCTATGACGAGAGCCTGTCCCTGGTACGACGCCTCGTCGCCCTCGACCCAGCGCGGCCGGAATGGCGGTACGACCTGGCGGTGTCGCTTTTCTACCAGGCCATGAGCGCCGAGGCAGCCGGGCGCCCTGCCGAAGCGCTTTCCTTCTGGCAGGCTGCCCTCGACGAGCTCGATGAACTCACTCGCCGGCCGGCTCCGCTCGCGGCCTGGAACACAGCGGCCGCCACCTGCCGCGAGGCGATCTCACGTCTCGAAGAATCGCTCCAGCTGCCGGAGGGCGGACGCGGAGATCCACCGCCGGCATGAGACCGGACACGTCCGGGCGCTGCTCCCTGCTGACCCGGGCCGTCCCTCATTACCTCCGAGGTAATCGACCGCCGCCCGCGCTGTGGTTCAACTCCACCTCACAACGCACCAGCGCGCAACGAGGAAGGAAAGCCACCATGGATGAACAGAGCATCGACACGGCGTCCGCACCGGTGAAGGCCGACGTCGGTTCCTTAGCGAGCCCGGGGCAGCCGTCCGAGCGAGGGATGCGAACCCGGCCCCATCGTGCCCCCGGCCCCTTCATCGAGGCGCAGGACGGCGCCCTCCTCTTCCTCCGCGACTGGGGCGCGGGCAGGCCGGTGCTGTTCCTCTCCGGCTGGGCGCTGAGCAGCGAGATGTGGGGCTGTCAGATGCTCGACGTCGCCGACCAGGGCCTGCGCTGCGTCGCCTACGACCGGCGCGGCCACGGCCGCTCGAGCGATCCAGGGCGGGGCTACGATTATGACACGCTCGCCGACGACCTCGCCGCGGTGCTGGAGCAGCTCGATCTGCGCGAGGTCACGCTGGTGGGGCACTCGATGAGCGGCGGCGAGATCGCCCGCTACCTCTCGCGCCACGGCGACCGCAGGATCGCCCGCGCCGTGTTCCTGGCGCCGACCACGCCGATGCTCCTCAAGGCGCCCGACAACCCGGACGGCCTCGACCGCCTCCTCGTCGAGCAGGTGCGCGCCGCGATCCGCGCGGACTACCCGGGCTGGCTGGCCGACAACGCGGCGCCTTTCTTCATGCCCGACACCTCGCCCGCGACGATGGACTGGGTGCGACAGCTGATGCTCCAGTGCTCGATGAAGGCCTTGATCGACTGCAACCGCGCCTCCGTCGAGGCCGACTTCCGCGACGAGCTGCGCCGGATCAAGGTGCCGACCCTCGTCATCCACGGCGATCGCGACGCGTCGGCGCCGCTCGCGCTCACCGGCGAGAAGACGGCGGCGCTCGTCCCGGGCAGCCGCCTCATCGTGTACGAGGGCGCGCCGCACGGGCTGTTCGTCACCCACCGCGAGCGCCTCGGCCGCGATCTGCTCGCCTTCGCGCCGCGCTGATCGGCCGCGCCTCGCTCCGCACGCCGCGCCGCGCCGCGCCGCCTCGAAGGTCCACAGGGCGCGCGGGCGCGGCTTGCGCAGGCCCTGCTCAACTCGCGCCGAGGAGACGCTATCTGCGGCGCCGGAGCGCCACGGCTCCCCGGATCTCGCGCGAAGTCACGCGTCCTCGCGGTGGCACGACACCTGCTGAGACGGTCATCGCCGCGCGCAACGCCGCCATTCCGGCAGGAGAGCGCGCAGGCCTACCTCGAAGGAGCCTCTATCATGATGCGTGCACTCATCGCTTCGCTCACCGTCTCGTTGCTCGCCGGCTGCGCCATGGCGCCTGTTGACGAAGCAGCCGAGGAGGATCTCGTCCCGGCCGACGCGACGGCAGAGCAGCCGGCGTCGAGCGCGGCGCTGATCGACACGACGGTGGCGGATGCGGAAGGCGCCGCGGTCGCGTACTCCTCGACGGTGACATTCACCGCGGAGACGCCGTTCTACATCCCGCCGCGCGTCGGCGGCGATAGCGACTTCAGCGGGAACGGGCCGAGCGTCTACCTGATAACGGGGCTCCACCTCGTCAACGGCAATGAGGTCTGGGCCACGGTCCATATGGACGCCATCGAGACCAAGAGCGACTGGACGCACGCCGAGGGGACCGGGTGGTTCCACCTCTACACGGCCCCCCGCGAGATCACCGCGATCTTCGCCCAGCCGTTCCTGGAGCACAAGTACGTCGACACCGACCACGACCGCGACATCTTCGGGTTCCCCGCCGGTTACCTCGTGTCCCGGCTCGAGTACGTCGGCGACACAAAGGGAAACGAGGCAGGGTCCAGGACCGGAGTCAAGGTCGTCTTCCAGCCCATCACGGTGGGCCTGCTGTAACCTGCCGAGAGGAGCGCGCGGGCGGCGCGACAGGTCACCTCGAGCCGACCAGCTTCAGCACCTCTTCCCGCTCGAAGTCGGTCGGCTCCCGATTGCAATCCTTGCCGGCGTTCTGCAGGGCGGCGATCTGGTGGTCGAGATCCTTGGCGTCGACACTCTGGCAACCCTCGTTGAAGTCGGAGCACTCGGCGACGGAGATCGCGGTCCCCGACACGTAACGGCAATCCGGGTCCTCGGGCCGGAACTTGAGGAACGGGGCCGCCTCGTTGAGCAGACACGACGAGTCCGAGGACGCGTTCGCCTTCTTGCAGCGCGCGGAGGCGACGCGGGCGACCCGGCGCAGCTCCTCCTTCGGATAGCTGCGGCCCCGCGGGCGAGCCTGGCTCTCCGCCGCAGGGGCGGCCGGAGCCGGCGCGCCGGACGACATCCCGGCCCCGGCCGTGGAGGGCGCGCCCTCCCCGAGGCCCTCCGGCGTCGAGGGAGAGAGCGGTGTAGAGGAAGCGCACCCGCAGGCGAGGAGCGCGGTGACTGTGATGAGAAGAATTCCCCCAACCTTCATGGGAGCTTCATATCACACATCGTCCTGCACCTGCAATGGCGCCCGCAATGCAGAGCTCACGCGCGGGGGCGGTCCGGCGCCTGGTCAATGCGTGAAGAATTGCAGTGCGAGCGCTCCTGCCGTGCGCCGGGCTGTCGAGGTCCGGGCCGCATCCATGTCGACGCCGCGACGCCGAGGGCGACCGACGCCCGCCGGGCAGAGCCGCCAGGGAACCGGGTAACATCCGAGACGTTTCACCAACAGAACCAGGAGATCATCGAACCCATGAGCACTGGATCAGGCAAAGGCAAGCTGGACCCCACCGAGGGAACCGCCTCGGTGATCGGGACGGAGCAGACGGATCAGACGCAGATCCCCATCGACTCGAAGCTCCGCTTCCTGGACTCGAAGACCGACGGCCCGCTCATCCACGTGGCCGTGACCGGCTCGAATCCCCCCCCCGGCTACGCGCCGAAGATCGAGTACTGGTCGCGGCGCGGCGCCATCAAGGCGGACATCATGACCCTCGAGTCGACCCCGTTCACGAACCGCCCGGGCTCGTCGGGGTACCCGGGGGAGTTCACGGACTGGATCGCCGGGGGCAACGTGCTCGCGACGGCGCAGGAGGCGTCGCAGCAGCAGTGGATCCTGGGCACCTACCAGCTGACGGCGCCGATCAACGCGCTCTACTGGGCCCCCGATCCGGACGCGCCGAGCACGGACCGGATCGGCCTCCTCGTGGAGTGCGGGGCCGCCAGCGAGCTGCTCAACGTGGTCTGGTACAAGATGAAGCAGCCCACGAACGGGCTCATCTTCCAGAAGGTCCCGAGCAAGCTGACCTTCACGAAGCTGCCGTCGACCGATCCGCGCGCCATCAACCCTCAGGCTTCCTGGTACCACTACCACGGCACGATGCGGCTCCTGTGAGCGGCCCGCGCGCCTGAGGCCTGCCCGCGCCGCGCGCGCGGGCGGGCCCCGGGCGCAGAGCGGGGGCCCGCTCAGCGCGGCAGCGAGCGCGCCAGCCGGAGCCCGATCCCCCCGAAGAGATCCGCGGGCTTGCCCGCGAAGCGCCCGGCGAGGCGGCAGAGGTTCGGCGACGTGGACCACGCGCCGCCCCGCGCCGCGCGGAAGTCCGCGTCGTCGTCGTCGGCCGGATCGAGCAGCACGATGCCCTGCTCGGTCCGCGGCCCCTCGCGCTTCCACGCGTTGATGCACCAGTCGCGCACGTTGCCCGCCGCGCCGCGCACGCCGTGAGGGCTCTCGTCCAGCGGGAAGTCGTCCACGGGCCGGCGGCCGGCGACGTCCTCGTGGCTGCCCAGCATGCACCCCCAGGTCGGCTCCAGGAAATCGCCCCACGGCATGCAGCGGCCGTCGACGCCGCGCGCCGCCTTCTCCCATTCGAGCTCGTTCAGGAGGCGCCACGGCGCGCCTGTCTCGGCGGCGTACCATGCCGCGTAGCGCATCGCCGCGCGCCAGTGGACGAACGCGACCGGCATCCGCGGCTCCTCCTGCACATCGGTCGGCATGCACCCGAGCCGGAAGCTGCCGTCGCCGCCCCGCTCGAAGCGGAGCGAGTCCGGGCCAGAGCCCGAGGTGGTGCGGCCGAGCGACAGGCGCGGACAGCACTCGAGCGCCTCGGCCTCGCGCCCGCTCGCCACGAGCGCGTTGAGGAAGGCGAGGTACTCGGCGTTGGTGACCGGGTGCCTCCGGACGACGAAGCCGTCGCACCAGAGCCGGCGCCGCGGCAGGCTGTCCCCCGCGTCGGGATCGCCGCCGGCGAGGAACCAGCCGGCGGGCACGTGGACGTCGTCCTCGCCGAGCTCGCCGAGCCGGAGGAGGCGGACCGGGTGCGGCGCCCCCTCGCCGGGCCGGACGCCGTCCCAGCGCCGCCCGCGCTCGATGAGCACGGGGTAGCGGGCCTCGTGGTACCCGGGCGCGCGCAGCGTGAGGAGGTAGCTGCCGCGCGGGAGCGTCACGCCGAGCAGGGGCGTGGGGCCGAGCTCGCGCGCGGGCTCGGGCACGAGCCTGCGGTCGCGCTCGACGTAGCGGTGGAGGGAGACCTCCGCCCCCGCCGGGGCGGTCGCGAGCGTGAGCTCCCCGTCGCCGGCGAGCAGCACCGCGTGCCGGCCGCGGTCGTGCTGCCGGAGGAGCGCCTCGGCGCGCGCGGCGCCGCGCGGATCCCTCGCCTCCTCGGCCTCGACGAGCTCTGCCGCGTAGTGGTCGGCCAGCGCCTCGTGCGCCTCGCGGAGGTCTGGCGCCTCGTTCAGCGCGGAGCGGAGGGTCTGCATCCACTCGACCTGGCCGAGCGACGCCGCCTGCTCGAGGCGCTCCGCCTCGTCCTCGAGCCGCCACCCGCGCGCTTTCCGCTCGGCGGGGTCGAACGAGCTCAGGCCGTCGAGGATCGCCCGCGCCTCGTCGCGCAGCGCCCGCGCCCGCGCCCGCGTCGCCTCGAGCTCCGGCTGGATCGCGCGCGCCCGGTCGACGATGGCGAGCGCGCGCTCGCGCCGCCGCGCGCCGTCGAGCCAGCTGCGGATGTCGGCGGCGAGCGCGCCCGCGTCGGGGTGGCGCGCCTCCGGGGCGAGGGCCATGGCGCGGGCGCAGATGGCCGCGAGCTCCGCGGGCACCTCGTGGGGGGCGACCTCCTCGACCGGCCTGAGGCTGCCGCCGAGGAGCGCGCTCCACACGGCCGCGAGGTGGCCGTCGTACGGGTGGCGTCCGGCGAGGATCTCGTAAAGCACGACGCCGAGCGCGTAGATGTCGGTCGCGGCGCCGAGGCGGTCGGCCTCGCCGCGCGCCTGCTCGGGGGCCATGTAGAGGAGCGTGCCCAGCACCTCGCCGGGCTGCGTGAGCGGGGCCGCCTCGATGACGTCCGCCGCGTCAGCCGCCGTGGGCGCCGCGGGCGGCGTCGCGGCCGGCCGCGCGAGGCCCCAGTCCATCACGAGGACCTCGCCGAACTCGCCGATCATCACGTTGGCTGGCTTGAGATCGCGGTGCATCACGCCGCGGCTGTGCGCGTAGGCGACGGCCTCGCAGACGCGGAGGAGCGTGTCGATCGCCCGCCGCAGCGCGACGGGCGAGAGGCTCCCGCCGCCGGCGCCGTACATCTCGGCGATCACCTCGCCGAGCGTGCGCCCGCGGACCTCCTTCATGGTGAACCACAGCCGCCCGTCGGCGAGCGCGCCGCACTCGTGCACGGGCACGATCCCCGGGTGCTGGAGCGCCGCGGTGAGGCGTGCCTCGGCGAGGAAGCGGGCGCGATCGGACATGGCGTCGCGCGCCTCGGGCGACTGGACCTTCATCGCGAGCACGCGCCCCATGATGCGGTCGCGCACGCGGCGCACCTCGCCCATGCCTCCGCGCCCGATGCAGCCGAGGTCCTCGTAGCGGTCCTCGGCGGAGAGTCGCTCGGGCGCGGTGACGGAGATGGGGGTCGGCTCGGGCTTCGACGAGCTCGGTGGGGTGACGCGCAGCCTGAAGGTGACGTCCGACGCGGCGCCTGCCGGCGACGTTTCCCCGGGCTCGGCCGTGGCCGGCGCGCACGCGGGCTGCGTCCGCTCCATCTCCTCGCGCTGGCTGCGGTTCATGGGCCGTCGACTCCGCGGACCGCGCTCGGGGGCCTGCCCGAGCCGAGATCCGCGCCGACTCTATCGTCCGATCGCGCCGGCCTCAACCCGACGGGCCTGTCGAGGCGCCCCGCGCCTCGCGCACAGCGCCCCACGCGAGGAGAGAGCGGCGCTCTCGGCATCTCGTCGTCCTTCCGGTGTCCCTGTCCAGCCCGATGGCGCGCTAGGAGTTCAGCAGGAAGCCGAGCCCGCCGGTGAGGCCGAGCTGGAGCGAGCCGCTGTCCTCGAGGCCCCCGCCTTGCGGGCCCTTGATGCTGGCGACCCGCAGGACGAGCTCCGGGGCCACGTGCAGATAGACGTGCTTCGTGGGCCGGTAGACGAGCCCGAGGTCGGCGACGCCGATGAGCGCGCTCATCGACTGGTGCGCCTCGTCCTGCCAGATCGCCTCGGCGCGGGCGCCGCTGTACCCGAGCCCGACTCGCGGCCACAGCGTGATCGGCTCGTTCAGCGCGATGGCGTAGCCGACGCGCGGCACGACGGAGAACGCAAGGGAGTGGCCCTTTGCGATGTAGTCGTCGGGCATGCGGGATTTGCCGCTCATGTACGAGAGGCCGAGGGTGCCTCCGACCGAGAGCTGGTCGGTCACGAACACGTCCATGGAGGGGGAGATCCAGCCCGTGTGTGTCCTCGACGAGCGCGTGTCCGAGAACGTGTAGCCGAGGATCCCCGTGTACCCGGCGGCGCCCCAGGATTGCTGGTTGCGGGCCCCGGCGATCATGTTCGGTCCGAGGTGGCCGCCCTCGGTTGTCACCCCGACGACGTTGTCGAGGGCGACCTGTCCGCGCCCTCCGAAGTGGTCTATCTCGGGCTCGCTCGCGCGCGCGCCGGCATCCTCCGCGCGCGCGAGCGAGCCCGCGGAGAACGTGGCCAGGGCGATCATCAGGAAGGTGATGCGGATACGACGGGTCCGGTGGTTGAGCAGCATGAGTCCCCTCTCGATGTCCGGTCCAGCGGTCGCCGACCGGCTACAGGACGAGCGCAGATCGGCGCGCTCTGCCGGGGACCGCAGGCGCGACGGCATCGCGTTCCCCCCTCGGTCCGCCGCAGTCAACGCCGGACAGCCACGCTGCCTTTCTGCCATGTTGGCAATCGCTCCAACGAGCTGGAATCCGACGAGCGCTCCCGGACACCCCCTGTTCACCCAGGCAGCGCCTCTGCATTCGCCCCGCTCGGCGCCTTATCCGACCTCATGAAGCGGATGTCTGACCTGTGCAGAAGTGGGCTTGCTTCCTTGCCACCGTAGGCCCCCGGGGAGGGGGCGCGTCGCGCGGGGCAGCGGCGGGCTGATGTCTGAGCGCCCCTAACGTCGTGTGTCCGTCGTGCGCAGCACGACGGGCACACGACGTCCCACGCGAGTTCAGCCCGCCGCTGCCCCGCGCGACGTGCCCCCTCCCCGGGGGCCGGCCGCCCTGGATCCAGCCAGCCTAGCTGGGCGTCAGCAGGTTACGCGCCTCGGTCCGCAGCACGACCGCCTGCCCGAGGCTCTGGATGGCCTCGACCGGCACATCGAGCACCCCCGCGCGGAACAGCCCGCGCTGCACCCCGAGCACGTCCGCCGCCTCGGTGCGGAGCTTCACCCGCACCCCCGCCAGCTTGAACGACTCGCTGTCGAGGTAGAGCTGCTCCACCTCCCCGATCACGTTGCCCTCGGCGTCGACCACCGAGTGCCCCCGCACATCCTGCTCGTACGTCAGTCGCATGGCGCTCGCTCCGCGCAGGGCGAAAGCACGACGCAGGCCACCCGGCCGCCGCCGCGCCGTATCCCCCGCGCGCACCGCCGCGAGCGCGCCCTGATCAGCCCGGACGCTGGTGAGGGCGCGCGTCGAGCGGCAGCTCCAGGGTGAAGGTGGTCCCGCGCTCGGCGTCGCTCACGAGCGTCACCCGCCCTCCGTGCGCCTCGGCGCACCCGCGCACGAACGTGAGGCCGAGCCCCCACCCTCGCTGCCCGCCCGCCATGGCCGACCGGGTCCGGACGAACGGCGCGAACAGGCTAGCCTGGTCCTCGACCGGGATCGGCCGGCCCTCGTTGTACACGGCCACGACGGCGTGCTCCGGCGTCTCCTCGATGGTGATGACGACCGGCGCGCCGGTCCCTCCGTACTTGAGCGCGTTGCTCGCCAGGTTCCAGATCGCGCGGCGCAGCTCCCCCTGGCTCCAGATACCCTCGACCCGCGCCTCTCCCCGGAGCACCGCGCGCTGGTCATGGAACGACGCGAGATCGTCGATCACCTCGCGCGCGATCGCGACGAGCTCGCACGCGCCGAGCCGCAGCGGGAGCCCGTGGCCGGCGCGGATCCGCTGCACGTCGAGGAGGGTGCGGATCATCTCGTCCATGTGGCTCAGGCTGCGGACGATCCTCCCGGCGAGCGCCTGCGGGTCGTACCCCGCGAGGTTCATCCCGATGACCTCCGCGGCGTACATCGCCGCGGTCATCGTGCTCCGCAGGTCGTGGGTGACGAGCGACATGCACTGCTCGCGGACGTGCTCCAGCTCGCGCACCTGCGTCACATCCCGGTAGAGCGCCATCGCGAGCGCCACCTGGCCCCGCGCGTCGCGCACGGCCCCACCGCTCAGGACGAGGTGCCGCACGGCGCCGTCCGGAAGGTGCAGGAGCACCTCATCCTCCTCGACGAACGACCCGTCCCGCACGATCCGGGACAGCACCTCTCGCTCGAAATCGAGGCGCGTGTCGTCGAGGTGCCTGAAGTCGCAGCGGCGGTAGTCGTCCAGCGTGGGGCGCTCGCCGGAGAGACCGAGCATCTCACGGCCGGCGGGGTTCACGAGGACGACCTCGCGGCTGGCGCCGAACACCGTGACGCCCTCGGACATCGTGTCGAGGAGCGCCCTGAGCTCGGCCGCGCTCTGGCTCGCCCGCTCCGCGAGCTCCTGCTCCCGGATCCCCTCGACGATGAGCCTCTCGTTGGTGTCCTGGAGGTCCCGGGCGGCCTGGACCTCGCGGGCGCGCGCCATGACCCTCCTCGTTGTGTCGATGATCTGCACGACGAGCCCCCGGTGGCGGGCCCGCTCGTCGAGGAGCGGAGCCACGATGGCGGTGCCGTGGAAGGCCCTCCCCTCCGGGCACGCGAACGCGACATCCGTCTGCACGTCGGTGACGCCATCCCGGAACACGCGATCGAGCAGCGCCTCCAGCGCCTCCGCGCCGTGAACAAGGCGGGTGAAGCGAGCCCCGGCAGGCGCGCCTGGCGGCACGACAGGCAGCCCGCAGAACGCGGGGTTCGCATAAAGGACGAGGTGCGCTTCCGTCACGGTCAGGACGGTCGGAAGCGGAGAGCGCTCGATCGCAGGCAGGTAGCGCTGGATGAGATCCACGTCTACGTCAGGTAGTAGCGCGCTCTCTCCCCTGCACAGCGTGTACGTCATTCAGGTATTTCCTTGCCCACCGTCGAGTCGATCGGACGATGGGCTCGTATATCACGCTCCCGTCCTCTTCGAGGTCGACAAGGTAACTCCGCTCGGCCGGGGCGCCGAGCGGCTCCTGTCGCTGGACGCTCTTTCTCTAGCCGCGCAGCGCGGCGGTCGCCTGGGGTCGCAGCGCCGGGCGCGGCCGCTTTGCCACCTCGGCCTTCCTGGGCACGGGCGGCCTGGCGTCGGCTCTCCAGGGCTGGAATCGCGCGTCCTTCCACATCACGAGGCCGCCCGACAGGGGCGCCTCGGGGGCCGCGCCTTCCTCGGAGCGCAGCCACACGAGCGGGCGCGCCTCGAAGACGGGCTTCGTGCACGCGATGTCCTCGAACGCCGCGGACCACGACCCGGTGTTCCCGAAGAACACCCCCTCTTCCCAGCTGCCCTCCGGATTGTGGGTGTGCCCGAAGACCACCGCCTTGGCGCCGTGCGCCCTGGCCACGCGCCGCGCCGCCCGGTTCACGCCCTGCCAGACCGCATCGAGCGTGGGCTTCGGGACCGCGCACTCGTAGGCGACGAGGAGCGTCGGCGCGAGCAGCGCGGCCGGCGCGAGCCCCTCGGGCATCCAGCACAGGCACGCGAGCGCGGCGAGCAGCCCGACCAGCGCGAGCCCGAGGCGGTCGAGCCAGAGCTCGCGCGCCACCCGGCCGAGGCAGTCCTCGGCGGGCCGCGCGAACAGCCGCGCGTGCTTCGCCACCGCGGGCAGCGGCGCCCCCGTCTCCCGGGCGGCCGCGACGAGGCCCGCGCGGCGGAGCCCGCGGCGGCACGGGTCGCGCCTGCGCACGAGCTCGACCATCGTGCGGAGCGCGCCGACGGCGAACGCGAGGATGAGGGAGCGGCCCGTGAACAGGTAGTACCGCGCCCAGTGAGCGAGGTAGCCGAAGCCGGAGAGCATGAACGACGAGTCGACGTGCGGGTTGAAGTACCCCATGCGCGACACGAGCAGCCGGCTCACGAGCGAGCCCATCGTCGGCTGGATCTCCCCGGGCTTCCGGCCGAAGGGCGCCATCGGGTACCGATAAGAGCAGTACGAGTCGTACTGATTGCCGTGCTCGACGATGACCCCGTCCCGCGTGCGGTGGAACCAGGCGCGGAAGACGATCCGCGCCGCGAGCGCCGCGCGGAGCTCTTCGGCCAGGCGCGCCGGGCGCGCCGGAGGGGCGCCGTCCCGGGCGGCGAGCTCGCGGGCGGCCGCGTCGACGATGCGCCGCTCTACCGCGTCGCGCACCTCGGGCAGCGTGAGCTGGATGTCGTGGTTGCCGGCGACGAAGACGACCGTGTGCCCGTCCGCGACCACCCGGCCGAGCGCGTCGACGAAGATCGGGTGATCGCGCAGGATGGCCTCCATCGCCGGGACGGCGTGCTCGGCGGTGCGCGGCAGGTCGTGGACCACGCTCTCGTTGTCGATCACCCGGGGCGCATCCAGGTCGAAGATGTCGCCGTTCAGGACCAACGTGAGCTCGTCAGGCTCCGTCGCGAGCGCCCCGGAGCCGCCCTTCCCCTTCCGCACTTCTCCTCGGAGCGCGTCGAGCATCGCCGCGATCTCCCCGTCCGGGGAGTACGGCGCCTGTCGATAGCGCATCCAGAGGCCGGCGGTCGGCTCGAGCTCACATAGATGGATGTCTGAGATAGCCACCGTGTGGTGCATCGGCGGGGAAACTGACATGTCCACGTTTCCACGCCAGCCACGGGACCGTCAAGACTTGGTGTCATGGCCCGTCGTGGGCGCCCTGCCGCCGTGCGCCCGGAGCGTGATCCAGGCTCGAACACGCGCTTCACACCGGTTCGCCACCGTGCATTCCTGTGAATGTCGCGCGTTCGCCACGAGCGCTCTCGGGGCGCCTGAGCAGAGGACGCATTGAGTTGTGCTCTCAGGGATTCTCGTCGAGCGAGCAGCCGAGTTGGCGGCCCCCATCCGTTGGGGGTCCATCGAACCAGCCTACGTTCTGTTGGGGTCACCCCCGGACGCGCGCGCGTTCGTCCCGGCGGGGCGGGTGGTGGCCCAATTTGCCCCGGAGTGATTCACATGAAGGCGGGAAGGCAGGAAGATCATTGATCTTTTCTTCCCGCCTTCCCGCCTTCATGTTCAAATCCGGCCACCACCGCGGGGCGCGCGGGACCTGCGCGGCGCGCGGGACCTGCGGGGCGGCCGGGCCGGCGGGGCGTGCGGGACGTGCGCCGCGTGCGGGGCGCCTGACAAGCGGCCCCATCCGCCTGGGCAGGCCGCGAGCGAGCGCTGCGCTGCGCTGCCCCGGGAGGCGCGGCCCCGCGCTCGCTGCGCCGGCCTCTGGTACGGTGCACACTGAGGCGAGGCTCCGCGGTCCCTCGTGGCTGGACGGACCGCTGAGCCCGTGGGGTGTTCCGCGAGGGAGAGTGATCATGTCGACCCATTTCATCGGCGGCGCCTGGGTGGCTGGCGCGGGGGAGCCGTTCGCGAGCCGGAACCCGGTGACGCAGGCGATCGTCTTCGAGGGCCGCGCCGCGGCGGAGGAGCAGGTGGACGCGGCGGTGAAGGCGGCGCGCGGCGCGTTCAGGGCGTGGCGCGATCGCGGCTTCGAGGAGCGGACGGCGCTGGTGAAGCGGTTCGCCGGGCTGCTCGGCGAGCACAAGGCGCGGCTCGCCGACGTGATCGGGCTCGAGACGGGAAAGCCGCGCTGGGAGGCGCTCACCGAGGTCCAGACGATGATCGGCAAGGTCGACGTGTCGCTCATGGCCTACAGGGAGCGGACGGGCGAGCGGCAGGCCGAGGCGGGTGACGCCACGGCGGTGGTGCGGCACCGTCCGCACGGGGTGGTCGCGGTGTTCGGCCCTTACAACTTCCCGGGCCACCTCCCGAACGGCCACATCGTTCCGGCCCTGATCGCGGGCAACTGCGTTGTCTACAAGCCCTCGGAGCTCGCGCCGAAGGCCGCCGAGGAGACCGTGCGGCTCTGGCAAGAGGCGGGCGTCCCGGCGGGGGTGCTCAACCTGGTTCAGGGCGGGAAGAGCACCGGCGTCGCGCTGGCCGGTCACCCGGACATCGACGGCCTCTTCTTCACGGGGAGCTCGGCGACGGGCAACGCGCTGCACCGGCAGCTTGCGGGCCGCCCGGACAAGATCCTCGCCCTGGAGATGGGCGGGAACAACCCGCTGATCGTTCAGGACGTGGCGAACACGGAGGCGGCGATTCACCACATCCTCCAGTCGTCGTTCATCTCGGCGGGGCAGCGGTGTACGTGCGCCCGGCGGCTGCTCGTGCCGGCGACGCCGGAGGGCGACGCGCTGCTGGAGCGCCTGGCCGAGGCGGCGGGCCGGCTCAAGGTGGGGAGGTACGACGACGCGGAGCAGCCTTTCATGGGCGCGGTGATCTCGCTCGCCGCCGCGGATCAGCTGCTGAGGGCGCAGGCGCGGCTCATCTCGCTGGGCGGCAAGGTGGTGCTGGAGATGCGCCGGCTCGAGGAGGGGACGGCGCTGCTCTCGCCGGGGATCCTCGATGTATCGGCGATCGAGGAGCTCCCGGACGAGGAGTATTTCGGGCCGCTCCTCCAGGTGCAGCGCTACGCGAGCTTCGATGAGGCGCTGTCGCTGGCCAACCGCACGCGCTACGGGCTCGCGGCCGGGCTGTTCTCGGACCGCAAGGACCTCTACGAGCAGTTCTGGCGGGAGTCGCGGGCGGGGATCGTCAACTGGAACAAGCCGCTGACGGGGGCGTCGAGCGCGGCGCCTTTCGGCGGGATCGGCAGCAGCGGGAACCACCGGCCGAGCGCGTATTACGCGGCCGACTACTGCGCCTATCCGGTGGCGGGGCTGGAGGCCGACGGCGTGGGGCTCCCGGGGCAGCTGGCGCCGGGGATGAGGCTCACGACGGGCTAGTCTCCCGTTCTGGAAACCCCGCCAGAACAACGCGGCGCTCCGAAGGCGACCCGCCAGCCTCGTCCTTCCTCGGGATCGAGCACAGCGGCAGGCCGGTCGATTGGAATTGACATCCAGAATGTGAACGTTCACATTGCTCTGGAGGGGCCTCCTTCTGCTTCAGCGATCTCAGGTCCCACTCGGCTCGATCAGCGACCCGAATCGCGGAGAGATGCGATGGGGACACCTGTCGTCGTTCGCTCGAGGCAAACTGGCGTCGCCACGGGCGCCACTGGCCCGTGGCACAGTGGCCAAGTCAGGTGGCCCACCTGGCTTTGCGAGCTCCACTCACTCGCCGATAGCGACCGATCAGGAGAAGAGATGAAAAAGACGCTACTGCTCACATTCGTACTGGCCGCACAAGGCTTGAGCTGCACCGCTGACGACCCCGGAGCCGAGAAGCCCACAGAGACCGGAGACGCTGGCGGGGCAACTGGAGGAGGCGGTGGCGGCAGCGCAGCAAGCGGCGGAGCGGGGGGCGGCGGCGGCGCAGCAAGCGGCGGAGCGGGGGGCGGCGGCGGCGCAGTAAGCGGCGGAGCGGGGAGCGGCGGCGGCGCAGCAAGCGGCGGAGCGGGGGGCACTGGCGGTTCCGGTGACGCGAACGCATCGACCGGGCCGTGCGATCTTTACGCGAGCGGCGGCACGCCGTGTGTTGCCGCCCATAGCACAGTGCGCGCCCTGTTCGGAGCCTACGCCGGAAAGCTCTACCAAGTCCGGCGTGCCTCGGACAACACGACCAGGGACATCTCCGTGTTGAAAGCCGGGGGCCCCGCCGATTCCGCGCCACAGGACGCGTTCTGCGCCGGGACCTCGTGCGTGATCACGGTGCTCTACGACCAATCCGGGCACGGGAATGACCTCTGGTACCAGGGGTCGGACGTGGTGCCCGGCTCACCGAGGAGCAGCCCAGCGAAGGCCACCACGGAGTCGCTGCAGGTCAGCGGGAGCAAGGTCTACTCGCTTTACATCAACCCCGGCAACAGCTACTGGCGCGACGGCCATACCACGGGCGTTCCGACGGGCAGCGCGCCGGAAGGCCTGTATATGGTGACGAGCGGCATCCACGTCAACGGCGGGTGCTGCTTTGACTATGGCAACAGCGAGACCACCCGCAAGGCCGACAGAGCTGGCGCCATGGACGCCATCAACTTCAGCAAGCAGTGTTGGTTTGGAGGCTGCTCCGGCACCGGTCCGTGGGTGCAGGCCGACCTGGAGTGGGGTCTGTTTCCGGGCGGCAGCAGCAACTGGAACCCGGATCAAAAGGCGTTTCCGCACAAGTACGTCACTGCGATCCTGAAGAACGACGGGACCACGCGCTTCGCGCTGAAGGGCGGCAACGCCCAGTCGGGCGGTCTGACCAAGCTGTACGAGGGCTCGCTGCCGCCCAACTATAGCCCGATGAAGAAGCAAGGCGCCATCGTGCTCGGCAGTGGTGGCGATTGCTGCAAGCCCGACGGCGGCGCGAACGACAGCGCGGGCACGTTTTACGAGGGCGCGATCGCCGCCGGCTACCCGAGCGACGCTACCGAGGACGCGCTCCAAAACAACATCATTGCGGCTGGCTATGAGTGAGGGGGCACCGATGGAGTGTCCAGCGCCACTGCGGGAGGTCCACGGGCTCGCGAAGGCGGTCGCGAGTGAGTGAGCGCCTCCCGCGCAGTGCGGCGCGGCGCGGTCGATCAAGCGCGCCGCGCGCACCTCACCGGTAGATCGACCCCGAGGGGAAGTCGACGTCCACCAGCGTGTCCATGCCGTCGATCACCTCGACGGACGGGACGCGCACGACGTCGCTCCTCGGGTCTCCGTCGAAGTCCTCGAGCCAGACATCGACGTCATGGTGCCCCGCGCCGACGTCGTCGAAGGCGACGCCGAATTCCTCGCAGTTCACGCGCGCCTTGTAGACGAAACCCTCCCCGCTTTCGACGCGGACCGCGAGCAGATCCACGTCGTGGTCGGAGCACTGCCGCGCGTCGCTGATGCCGTTGATCGCCGTCGTTACGGAGAGCGAGCCGCTCCCGAGGTCATCGACGTGATCATGGTCGTCGTCGCCATCGACGACGATGCATCCCGCGAGCGAAGCGGCGGCGAGCGTGAGGCCAGCGAGACCGGAGAGCACCTTCGAGCGTTTCATGGGGATCGTCTTTCCTTATCAAGCGAGGTATGGCGCTGTCGCGCCGATGCCCATGTATTCAGCAAGCGCTATACCATCAGCCGCGCGGCGCCGGGCGCCGGCGGCGCGCGCCGGCGCCGCCGGATGGCACCGCTGTTGCTGCGATGAACCTCGTAGAGATGACCATGCCTGTCCTCGACCCTTCGTCGCCCGGAAACTCCGCGCATCCGCTGCGGCGCGGCAAGCTCGCCGCGCTGGCCACGCTCGCGCTCGCGCTCGCGCTCCTCGGCGGGACCGGGGCGTGGCCGAGGTCCACACCAGGACCGTCACGCCTGCGCCGGCGACCGTCACGTACCAGGAGTTCGCGGTGGTCGAGGAGCCGGTCGTTCACATCGTAGACCATGGCGTGGACGGGCCCGTCGCTCGTGGACGACGGTGCGCGAGCGTGAAGCCCGACGGGGGAGTCACGTCCGGAGGATCGGCGACGACCTCGAGCGCGGCGAGGAACAGATCCTCCTCGAGCTGCGCGCCGCTACTGCTCTGCGCCGACCTCGTCGAGGAAGTCGTTGTAGGCGTCGACCTTGTCCCACGGGACCACGTCGACGCCGAGGTCGAACTGGCTGCCTTCGACGAGCTGCGGCGCGAGGATCCTCTTGACCGCGTCGAGGCCGATGCTCTTGATGCCGTAGACGAGGTAGGGCCCGAGGTACCCCTCGTAGTACTGCCGCTGGACGTGCGTGGCCTTGATGCGACCCTGGCGCATGTAACCGGCGGTCTCCGGCGCGAAGTCGAAGGTGACGATGGGGAGGTCCGGCGCGTCCGCGGCGTCCGCGGCCAGCACGCATCGATACGAGTCGATGAACATTCCGATCAGGCCCACGACGGGCGGGTCCGCGTCCTCGATCTCGCCTCTCATCAACTCGACGTCCCTGGCCTGGTCATGATAGATGGACTGATGCACCAGAACGTGGTAACCGGCTGCCTCGAACACCTCCCTGGCGCCCTGAGTTCGATTGACACCGTCGACCCAGATCGGGTCGGCCCAGCCGTGAATGAGCACCGTGCCCGGCGCCGCGGGCAGCATCTTGAGCAGGGTCTTCCCTGCCAGGGCCCCGGCATACCCGTTGAGTACCCCGACGTAGATCTGGCGCTTCGAGCTCACCAGGTCGGCGTCGAGCGTCACCACGGGGATCCCCTTCGCGATGGCCTCGTCGAGCGGGGCCACGTTGCCTTCGCCAACGGGCGTGATGACTATCCCCTCGGCGCCTTCCGCCACCGACTTTTCGATGTGTTGAGTCTGGAATTTCATCAATTCCTCTAGCTCTGTCTCATCACTTTGAGGCCCGAGCACGTTCCCCGTGACCCTCCCGGAGACCCCGAGCTCACCCATGGCTCGGTTCGCGCCCGTGGCGATCGGCGCAAAGAAGCCGTCGAGGGACTTCAGCAACACCGCGAGCTGCATCGGTTCGGTCGAGCCCTTGTTGATCTCGGCGACGAGCTCGTCGATGGTCGCCTCGATCTCGAGCGGGATAAACTCGCTCCGAGGAAGCGGCGTTCGCTGGATGGGCGCGGCTGTCTGCGCCGCGTCCGGCTCGCTCGATCCGCACGCCGCCGTCGTCAGCATGAGCCCGATGGCCACTGCCCAGTTTCGCCCGATCATCGTCATGAGACCCCCCTGCTACGTTGTCGCTCGTTCGTACGTGGTTCGTGCGGTCGCGCGCGGCACCCTTGCGCGCAGATCAGACCTGATGCGCGCCCGGCGTCCGGAGACGGCAGACTCGATCACGACGATCGAGTCGGCAGCGGGACAAGCGGCCAGCGTATTGCGTGCCTGTTCCCCCCGGAGAGATGCGACGCGACAGGTCACATCGAGTCCTTGCGCGACCTGAAGGACATCGCATCACAGCAAGGAGACGCATGTCAAGCGGCGTCCAGGGTGAAAGTTTCCAATCTGGATGGCGGATCACACCAAGCTGCTGTGGAAACCTCTGGGACCAGTATCCATCCTCGGAGATCGCGTTCGTTGTACGTGGTTGGCGGCTCCTCAGCCGAGAGGTGAGCACGAGGACGCCGAGGCGGATCCGCGCCGACCTCGTTGCTGTCTCTTGCGCCCACGCTGCGATCGACGCGAGTTCGCGCGGAACCCCATTGGACCTCTTGTTCTCCCAGCGGGCAGCGGCGTTGCCGTTACCGGCGGACTGGGGGCCGCAGTCCATCCATGAGGAGGTCCAACAGGCGACTGGCAAGAGCGTCTCGCCGGGGCTTGGGGGCCACCGTGAAGATGCCGACGAGACTCGCGGCGATGTCTTCGGCGGTGACGTCTCGGCGGAGGTCATCCACCGCGCGGCCGGCGTCGAGGATCGTGGTGATGGCCGCGAGCAGCTCGATTCGGGTCTGGTCGTGCGCGATCTCGCCTGTCTCGATCATCGCCAGCAGTGTGTCGAGCATGCCGTTCTTGGTGGGGCGCGTCTCGGTCAACGAGGCCCATCACACCCCCGACGGCGTCGACGACCGCACCGCCGCCACCCTCGCGATCGCCGGACGCACGGCATCCGCCGCCCTGGCCATGGTCGAACCTGGGCCGGACGACACCGTGTTGATCGGCGGCGCGGCGGGCGGAGTCGGGGTGTTCGTCGTCCAGATGGCCCGGATCGCAGGGGCGCGCGTGATCGGGACGGGATCGGCGGCACCGGCCGATTTCCTGCGCTCTCTCGGAGCCGAGCCGGTCGCCTACGGCGACGGCCTGGCGGACCGGGTCCGTGCCCTCGCTCCCCGCGGTATCACCGCTGCGATCGACCTTTATGGAACGGAGACAGCGCACGCCGCAAGGGCGCTCGGCGTCCCTGACACGCGCATCACGACCATCGCCGCCCAGGTCGACGGGATCCTGCGTTGCCGAGGATGAGGAGGTCCAGGACCCGCTTCGCAACGGCCGCTGCCCGAGCTGCACAGGCCCACGAGCGCGGCCCTGCCTCCCGAGCGGGAGGGTGCGGCGGTCCATCGCTCGCGGGATATGCTGGATATCGAATCCATTCTGTGCGCGCGTGACGACATCGACCAAACGGAGCTTACGACCGTGAGGTGGCCCGATCCGAGGAGCCGGATGCCAGCTTCACGAAGGCGCGTACAGCGCCGGCGGTCTCGTCAGCGCGGCTGATCAGGAGCAGCTCGGCGACGACGTTCTTCGGTGCGACGAACGGACGATAGACGATGCGGGGAACCTTCACCTGAATCAGCGGTTTTGGGGCCAGCGCCACGCCCAGGCCTGCGCCGGCCAACGACAGCATGCTCAAGGTGGTGTCGGCGCGGTGGACCCGGCGCGGCTCGCGTCCTATCACGAGAATCACTCTCTTCAACACGTCGCCACCGGCCTCTTCCGATGGGAACATGATGAGCGGCTCTCCGGCGAGCATCTTCGGCGTCACGCGCCTGTGCGCCGCGAGCGTGTGCTCCTCTGCCATCGCGACCACCAGCGGCCAAGCGCCGATCGGTTGGACGCTCAACCGCGGATCTACCTTGAGAGCGAACGCCGGGCGGTAGCCGACGTCAACCTCGCCGGTCAACACGGCTTCCGCCTGCCTCGAAGGTGGCATCTCGCGCAGCTCGATCTCCGCGGCAGGATGGGCTTTGCGGAACGCTCGCAGGTGGTCCGTCATCTTGCCAGTGAGAATCGCGTTGCCCGCGTAACCGATGCGAACTTTGCCGATGTCGCCGCGCAGCGATTGCTGGACGATCGCCTTGGCCCGCTCCGCCTGCGCGACCGCCCGCTGCGCCTCGACGACCAGCAATGCGCCGGCTTCGGTCAGCTCCACGCGCCGACTCGTCCGCACGAACAGCGCGCCGCCGATCTCGCTTTCGAGCGCCCGAATCTGCATGCTCAGCGCCGGCTGAACGATGTGCAGTCGCTGCGCGGCGCGGCCAAAATGGCGTTCTTCAGCGACGGCCAGGAAATAGCGAAGGTGTCGTAGGTCCACGACATTCGACCGTATCATGGATCAATCAGCAGATCAAATCGATCGGTCAGATCAATATATTGTTATCTTTGTAAATGGGCGGCTATGATCTTTGCGATTCACCGCGTAGAGCCCATGAAGAATCATGTGCGGAAGGAAAAGCTCGGGCTCACGGCCATGTCGGTCGCATCGTTCGCGGGGACGCCAGGTGGCCGCGTTGATGAGGGAAGCGGGCTATTTTCAACCAACGAGAGTCAGGAGCCTGTCACCATGAACCGAAGTACCCTGGGAAGAGTCGTTCTCACGTTCGTTCTGGCGAGCAGCGCCATCGTCGCTGTCGGCGTGGACTGGAATAAAACCCACCTGTTCAACCCTGCATGGCATGAGCATGCGCGCTTTCATGACGCCCTCATGCTGCTCATCCTGTGTGGCGTGACGATCGTCGGATTGTGGATGATGTGGCGGCGGTCCATGGAACCGCAGGTCGGGTTCAACGTGGCGGCCTGGATCGTCGTCATCATCTGGACGCCCTTCTTCTACATCACGTGGCTCATCCCCGGGACCAGCCTGCTCGCGGGACCCGACGTGCCGCTCCCGGTCGTCGCGGGCGTCCCGCTCTACCCGAACGTGCTCATCGCAGGTACCGAGCTCTTGCTCGCGGCGCTCGCCTACAGGCTCTTCCACAGCGATCCTGCATCGACGGCAGCGCGCGTGGCGAACGCCTGACGAGGAGAGGCGCTTCATGAAATCCACGATCCAGAAGACGATGGGATGGGCTTCACGTCCCGGCGCGCGCGCCCTGCTCGTCGCCACGCTCGTCTCGTGGCCCTCCGTGAGCTGGGCGCACCCGGGCGGCGCCGATGCGGGATTTCTGAAGGGCCTCTTCCATCCGGTGTTCGGCGCGGACCACCTGCTCGCGATGGTGAGCGTCGGTGTCGTCAGCTCGCAGCTCGGCGGAAAGCACCTCCTCCGGATCCCCGCCACGTTCGTCGCCGCGATGCTGGTCGGCGGCCTCCTGGGAATGGCGCAATGGCCCATGCCCCTGGGCGAGCTTTGCATCGCGGCGTCGGTCGCGGCGCTCGGTCTCGGCATCGTCACCACGACCCGTGGCTCCTCGCCGTTCCTGCTCTCCGGATGCGTGGCGATGTTCGGTGTCTTTCACGGACATGCCCACGGCCTGGAGATGCCTCATGCGGTCAGCCCGGCGCTGTATGCCATGGGCTTTCTGCTGAGCACGACCGTGCTTCATCTCTGCGGTCTCGTCCTCGGCGAGCTCGCCGCCGGTCGAGAGTCCCTGTCGCGGGGGCTGCGCTATGCCGGCGCCGCCGTGATGGGGACGGGGATGGTCCTTCTGGTGCGCGGGGCCGGCATCTGACTGGAAGCGGCTCGCCGCGACGGATGCGGAAGGCGAAGAGGGCGCGCGCCCACGCGGTCAGCGACTGGATGGAAATGGTGCGCGAGCGCCGGCACCTGGGACACGCCATGCGGCCGCGCGCGCCATCCGGTCGCGCACGTCGTGGCCGACCCATGCGGCGTACGACGCGCGGGCACACGTGTCCGTCCGGGCGTTGGTCTGGCCCGGGAGGCGCGTCGCGAGACGCTATACGGCGTCACCGAGCTGGCTTCGCAGGGCGCGGTCCGATGCGCTTGCGCGCCGACGTGGGCGACTCGCCGACGCGAGCACGCCCGCCGTCTTCGTGATAAGCCCCGTCGAGGAAGACCGCAGCGCTCGCACCGGAGCCGCGCGAACCCGCGGCAGAGCAGCCCGCAGTCGAGGTAGGCTTCGAGCTCCTTCTTCGCGTGCTCGGGTATCCGGACGGCGACGGCGACGTCGTCGATGGCCCCGTACGCTAATTCTGCCACACCGTCAAGTTGGAGCTGCCGCTGCTCGAGGGGTTGAACACCTCTGTCGCCATCACCTGGTAATTGTGAGTGCCAAGGTTCCACCCCTTTGACGCCCAAGCATTTACGTGATTGGAGAACGTGATGGTGCTGTTGGACCCGGTGGCCCTCTTCGACCTTCGGACGCTCCAGTACTGATAGAACGTCGTATTGCCTATGATGGAGGGCGCGTTGACTCGCTGCATCCTGTACAGGTCGTAGGTGCCCCCGTCCGTGGTGACTGAGCCCGCCGGCGTTCCGCCCGGCGGTCTCCAGCTGCCCCAGCTGTCCACGACGTAGTATTCCACGAGTGGGTTTGTCGTCCACCCATAGAGCGTCAGATATGCATTGCTGCTGCCCGTCGACCAGACGCCGGCATTGTAGCCAACGGTCCTGCTCGACGACCCAGTGCTCCAGCCCTTGCCGCCAACGAAATTATAGTTGCCGTTTGCCCAGTTGACAGCGTAGTTACCGCCGCCGTTCAAATTCATGCTGACCGAACCGCCATCTTTCCAGAACGTGTACCACTGGCCGTCCGTGCCGGTCTGGTTCCCGCTTATGGTGAGAGCGCTTTGATCCGCGGTCAGATCGGTCTCGTTCATGTCCATTTCTGCGCCATCCACGACGCAGTTGGTCAGTAGGAGCCCAAGGGCGGAGCACATGCCGAGCCGGATGATGTTGTTCATGGCGATCGCCTTTCTTGGCCTATCTATTGTTCGTGACTGGCAGTTACGTCAAGCCGATTGTGCATCGCAACCGAGCCTGGTCGTCAAGAAGGTGCGACATTATCAGATGCAGAGTGACGATGGTGGCTTGACGCCGGCGGGGCGGCCGAGGCCTCGACGGCCGCGAGCGCCCGGCGCGCCAGGCGCGCGAATCTCGTCGAAGATCGCCTGCGACCAGCGGGCAACGCCGGCCGCGCTCGGCAGGCGAGCGCGCTCGAAGAGCTGGAGCGAGATGGACCAGGCGCCGCGCGCCAGCAGGGCTGCACAAGGCCTCTCCCGGCGTAAAGCGACTCGATCTGCTCGAAGCTGAGCGGCCACGCGAGAAATGCACAGCATGCCTGTCGTGGAGGCCTGTGCGCGGCGCCCGCGAACGCGCCGTCGCATTGTGTCCGCGACGGCCGAACCATGGGAGCCGGTGAAGGGATCGATCCCGATCCCGATGACGGAGGTCCCGGTGCTCATGACGGCCCACTCAGGGGAAAGCGTAAGGATGAGGTCTCACTGTGAACGTTCACGTCGCGGATGTCAACGCCGATCCGCCGCCCGCGGCGATCCGCCAGCTCGACCACACCCGCGCTCCGTGGCGCGGGCGCTCGTCACCGGGCGTCGCCAGACGCTCGGTGTGACCGGGGTGGCGGGTCGGGCGAGTCGGCGTTCGACGACCTCCGCGCTGGCGTCTCTGCTGGCTCGGCGCAGGGTGGGCGCGTTGCGAGACCGACCGGATGGCTCCCATCGTTCCCGACAAGAGCAGGATCAAGAGCTTCCCTGACGAGGCCGCGTTCGAAGCGTGGCTGTCCGCAAACCCAGTGCGGTGGTCCCCGGTTGGGAGCGCTCTACTTCGGATGGAACTCGAGGCCCACGTCGAGCGTGTAAGCGGTGCGCTCGTTGTAGAACGTCAAGCTCCGTGCCGCTTTCACAGGCGAAGCGCCGGAGAGCACGACGCTGAACTCCTCGACGCCGACGAGATCATCATCGCTGATGTGCGACGCCCCGCGTGGCTCTGGCGATGGGTAGAGAGCCTTGAACTCGGCGTACCGCTTGTTCAGCACCGAATCGATCTCGACCCGGTCGAGGATCGCCTCCAGGAGGATGGACTCGACGAGCTCGATGGCCTTCCTCTTGACGCGGCTCTGCGCAGAGCCGCCCGAGTAATCGCGCTCCCACGCGATGACGATGAAGCCGACACGAGAACCCGGCTCGACATCATCGTCGGCCAGGGCGGACACACCGAGCGCGAGAGGCGCGTCGTAGACATAGCGATTGCCCGTCTGGAAACCAAACCATCCATTTTTCAGGTCGGTCGCAAATATTCCACTCGCACGCGCGACGACAGCGCCCGAGTCATTGGGGCGGATCGCGAATGGAATCACCCAGAATCGCGGATCATCACCGTTCCACTCGTAGTTCAGCACCTTCGTGAATGCCGTCAACGCAATTCCTATTCGGTGAACGGGTCGCGGCGGTTGCTGTTGCTGCTGCTGGCGAATCCACTGGAACTCGGGAACAGCCGCAGTAAAAAAGAGATCGGGCCAGGCCGCTCGGAGATCGATCTCGGGTTCGATGTCGAGGGCCAATGCGAGGTAGGCCGACGATAACAACGCACCTTCGAGGTACTCCATTGTGACGTACGGGGGCACCGGATCGGCCGCGGGATCCCATCCGTCGACCTTCTTGTTCATCTCGCCGGCATCAGCTTCGAGCGCGCCGGCTGTGTGCATCGCGTCCTCGACACAGCCGAACCACACACGACACGCCTCGGTCATCGAGCGCCACCCTAATCGATCATACGAGAGTGTTCGCTTCCCACGGACCTGCCAGATCTGCGCCATATCGCTGGTCCAGCTGTGAAGCGAGTATCGATCGAAGATCTGAACGTCGAAGCCGCCGACACCCACCGGTGGCGACAGGAATGTTCCGACCAACCCGCCTTCTCCCTGTTCGAGCGAGAACACCTTCGCGAATGACATCCAGATGTCTCGACTGGTCAACGACTTGAGAGTCGCATCGGCTCCAATCAGCGCAATCACGGCAGCAGGGAGAAATGAAACGCCTGGAACCGCCAGAGGAACGCCGAACGTTGCCGCGAGAACGGCTCCGGTGAGGAACAGGCCGGTATCTGCGATGAACTTCCAGAGCATCACGTTCTTGAGGTACTCCGCCCGCAGATAACCGGCTGGCTGGGACGGATCACTGGCTGGAAAATCTGGGATCTTCCAGGCCTTCAATACCGATTCGTCGATGAAAGCGAGGGTTTCGCGACTGACGGTGAATGGGTAGAAGTCTTTGACGCCATCTCGCTGAAACCAGCCCACGGCATACGAACCGATGACACCGTGACATCCACGCATCACGAGCTGGCGAGCGCCTTGCTCGTATGGAAGCGCGAGCAGGCCGTCACTGCTCCTGAAATAATCGAGGATGCCGCTGTGAAGTTGTCGCGCAAGGTCTCGCACCTCGCAGCGATATCCGATCGGAACGCGAACCTGGTCGTAGACGCTGATCACCAGTCTCAAGGCGTGCAGCAATCCGCCGTACTCGTCCCACGAGGGCTCTGCCCAGCAGTCCTCCGGAGTTCCACGATACGTCGATGAAGTCAGTCTCCAGCGAACGATGTAGCCCTTCAGGCCCTTGCCGAAATTCTTCTCCAGCGCCCGCAGCCGCTTCAGAATGCTCAGGATCGCGCCCGAGATCACCTTCGCCTTGTCTTCTTCGTTGTGGATGCTCTCTCCTGCCTGGTGTTTGAGAAGCGCCGTCTGATACGTGAAGTGATACGACGCGGCCAGGATGGCAAGCAACGCTCCTGTGAGAATATGTGGGTTGTCGACATTCTCGAATACCGTGGCAGTGCGGAGATGCACGGTGGTCTCACCCGTAACATCCGTGAGCGCCTTCAGCAGGTTCGTTTGACCCAGCTTCGAGAGCGCGAGCTGCGCTCGCTGCTTCAGCACGGCGCTGTCCTTGATGACCGCTCGCAGGGTCTTGAAGGTTTCGGGCATTTCGTCGTGGCGCAGCTCGATGACACCAGGCTCGAGGGTGGTGCGCGAGAACGTTTCCTCCTTCAACACCAGCAGACCGCGCTGCGCCTTCAACGTGACGTTGCTGGCGTCCTTCGTGCGGAACGTGTTCAGGCCAATCGCGGTCCTTCCCGAATCGAACTTGTATTGCATTCGTTCTCCCCAGTCATACCCCTTCGAAGGGCATGCTCGTCAAGTTGGTGTTTCTTACACAAACTCGGGTTTTCGGACATCTCGCCGCGAGGGCCGCGGCTCGACCTCTCGCAGCCGTGGCGCCCATTCTCGCCGACGGAGGGGCGTCTTGTAAAGCCGGGCCCCCCCGGCAGAGCGCCGATCGGTTCGAAACCACGCGGGCAACGTCGAGTCAGGCTCAGATGGCTGCGTGAGCGCGCGAGAGCCATCGGACGAGGCGGACGCGCCGGCGACTGCCCAGCCGCCGGCGCGGGATCAACCAACCTTCACGGCTGGCCCCCGCCCGGCCGCTCCGGGCATCGAGGTGCTGCGCAGCTTCGAGCTCGAAGTGCCGGTAGGGCCCGACACGGGCGCCGGGTGGCGCTCGAGCGGGCGTACCTGCGCGGTCGCCACCGCCGGCGGATGCGACTTCGTGCTGAGCGACCCCACGGTGAGTCGCTGGCACTGCGAGCTCCGCACCGAGGCCGAGCGCATCCGGGCCGGGACACCGGCAGCCGCAACGGCACCTTGCTCGATGGCGTTCGCGTCGTCGAGGCGTTCCTCCGGGGCGGCAGCGTGCTGCGCCTCGGGCGCACGGCGATCAAATTCGGCCACGGCACGGCCTCCGACGAGCTGCGCGTCTCGGCGCGGAGCCGGTTCGGGTGCTGCGCGGCGAGTCCGTGGCCATGCGCCAGAGCGCGTACGCGAAGGGGGGGCAGGTACCCGGCGCTGCGCCGACGATCACGCTGGCGTTGGTCGGGCGCTTGCGCTACGGACGGTCATGTCTCCAACGATCCGCCAGCATCGAGACCGTCGGAGCTCCTGCCTTCCCGCTGCCGCTGTCCCAAGATAGGCTCGCGTATCCGTTCGCGACAGGAGGCGTCGGATGGCGGCGGGGAACACTGGGGAGACGTCGATTTGGGCCTTGCGCTATATGAAGGTGATATATGCGTTTTCGGCGACATGGAACAGATGTTACGGCTGTGACTATTCACATATCGAGCACCGAAGGGAACTCTTCGGCCGGCATCGAGATCGCCGATGTTCCACGCGCGACTGGGTTTCCCAAAATAACGAGCAGTGATCCTGATGTGGTTGCCGTCGATGGGTTACCTCGCTCACGCGCCGTTGGCAATTTTTCGTTTTACCTCAGCGCCCTTGCTACGACATCAGGTAGTGGCGCTGTGACGGTGACTGCGGCGGCACGGTCCGGAATCGAGGCGACGCTGAGGGTTGTGGTTGACGCTGCGATAGAGTTGCCGGATCCTGCTACTGAAGCTGGAGCTGTCGCCAGACTGCTGATGTCGGAGGCCCGCGGCCCTTCCCACGCAGACTACGTGGCAGCAGACACATTGGATAGTATGGGGTGGATGCAACGGGTTCTGGAGAATCGACTGGCGAACGACCCTTCTCAGTTCGGGGCACGCGGGGCGAGAAATTTGATCGACATCATTCGCGCCACCGATCAGTTTGACGGGTTCTCCGATTATCCGAACTACGATCAGGGGGTTCGTCGTCGGCTGCAGCAGATGGTCAACATCGCAAACAACGACAACGACCGAATGCAGTCGGATTTTCGAAATTTTATACAGAATGCTATTGATGTGGCTCGGTCGCGGGTCACCATCCGGGACCCAAGCTCAACAGGCTTGTTCGGGTGGAGAGCCGCAGGGACTGGAAGTCCAGGGCCCAGATTCGCGAGATTTCGCACGTTGGCCGGAAACACGTTCTTCACGTTACTGCCATGATTGAAATCTTGACATGATCTGAGATTTTCGCCTGCATGCATGGGCGCACTCCGGCTGTGGTCAGTGGCGAGCCGCGCCAGGAAGCAGGGGTATGGTGCAGTTGCATGCAGCGCTGTCGAGGCATCGATGTGCCGTCTCGCCTCGGATGGTGGGGCAGCGGCGGCAGTGCGGGCAACGGCGGCGCCGGCAACGAGGGCGGCGGCGACCGTGGCAGCGGCGGCGGCAACGATGTCATCGTCCGCCTTCGTGGGCTCTTCTGACTTCGCACGGCGCGGTCCGATGCGCTTGCGCGCCAACGTGGGCGACTTGCCGAGGCGAGCACGCCAGCGTCCTTGACGGTGTGAAAGCGCGGCGGCGGAACGCTGGCCGCGAGGCGGCACAGGGTAACCGCCCGTTCATCGCCATGGGCATGGCCCCTTGCGGCTCTCGCCGCGGTCGACGATGCTGGGCGCGGGGGACCCGTCACCGGGCGCGCGGCTGGTGCTTGACACGCCCGAGAGCTTTTCCGTCTCCTCTCCTGCGTGAGCCCCGTCATCACCCACCGCCGCCCGAAGCTCTGCGAGACCCCTGACCCGCGGATCACGCCGCGCTCGGAGGGACCGGTGGGGGTCACGGCGCACGCGTGACAGCGGTGCGCTGGACAGGCTGGTTCACGCCGGGGCGGCGCGCCGCCGCGGCTCTGGTCGCGCTGGGCGCCGCCTTGCGGGCCGCCCTGTTCGCGACGCAGCCGGAGCCGAGGGTCTGGTTCGACACCGGGACCTATCTCTTCTGCTCCCTGCCGGGCGCGGCTCCGGCGTTGGACCGGCAGCAGGGTTACTCGTGGTTCCTGCGCGGGCTCCGGGCGATCTCCGCGGATCTCCGGCTCATCCAGGCGACGCAGCTGACCCTCGGCCTGATCACGGCGCTGCTGTTCTACGGGATCGCCCGGCGGCTCGCGCCGTGCCCGGGCTGGGCGCCGCTCGCGGCGCTCGGGCTGTGCCTGTTCTGGCCCACTAACCTCCTGCTCGAGACCCATGTGCTCTCCGAGGCGCTGTTCCTGTTCCTCGTCGCCCTCGCGGGCTATGCCGCTGCCGAAGGAGCCCACCGCGGCTCCCCGTGGCTGCTCGGCGCGGCGGGCCTCGCGGCCGGCGCGAGCGCCTCGGTCAGGGTGGTGGGTCTCCTGGTCTGTGGGCTGCTCGCCGCCCTCACGATCGCCAGCGCCCTTCGCGTCCCGACCGCCAGCGCCGGCGAACGCGCCCGCCGCCTGCTCGCCCCCTGCGCCTTCGTCGTGGCGGCCGGCCTGATCGTGCTGACCTACATGAGCCATTACCGGAGTCATCGCAACGCCTGGGCGATGGAGAGCTGGGCCGGAATCAACCGCTATTGCATGCTCGCTCGCCTCATCCAGCCCGAGCACGCCGCCCCGGATGAGCGCTCCGTCGCGCTCCTCCGGGAGCACGGGGACGGCAACCTGCGCGGCTTCGATTTCGTGATGTGGGATGGTGAATCCCCCCTGGCTATCGCCGCCCGCGAGCTCCACCTCCCGCCGCCGGCGCTCGATCGCTGGGCGAGCAGCGTCGCGCTCAGCGCGGCGCTCGACAGACCCGCCGACGCTGGGAGTATCCTGCTTGACCACCTCCGGGAAGCGACGCTGTCGGTGGGCATACTGGACCGGCACGTCAAGCTGACCCCGGCGTCCGCTGCGCACCAGGCAGTGAAGCAGATCTACGGCATCGACGTGTCGACCTGGCACGAGACGCGCTCCTTCACCCTCCCCTACCGCCGGCCGCTCACCGTGCTCAAGCCAATCCTCGCGGCGGCCGCGCTCGGGGCGCTCGTGCTCCAGCTGTCGAGACGGCATCGCCGCGGTTATCAGCTCGCGCTCGCGGGGAGCGCGCTGCTGTTCACGGCGGCGGTGTCGATATCCATCCTGCCAGAGCAGCGGCACGTACAGCTGGCGGAGAACCTGATGCTGCTCAACATCGCTCTCCTCGCGGGGCAGGTGCTGGTGCGGCAGCGGGCGCAGGAGGGCACAGCGCGATGAAGAACACCCCGACCGCGGAAACTTCGCGCCGGGGCGCCCGCGGCTGGATCCGCTCGGCGCGCCCGTGGTAGCACCGTCGCTGATGACCCAGCCCCCGAGCCCCCTCGCCACCCCGGTGGCGTGGAACAGGGTCGCCGACGACTACGCGGCCGATATCGTCCCTCACTTCGAGAAGTATGCCGCAGACGCGCTCCGGCTCGCCGGCGTCGCCCCGGGCGCCCGCGTGCTCGACGAGGCGGCACAGGTGCGGGAGCGGATCCATGTCCACCGCGACAGTCCCGTCAGCGAAGGCGCGCCTCCGCGACAGCCGCACCAGGCCGTCCTGCTGCGGCGCGACGCGCTCCTTTGCGATCGGGGGTCGCAGCACGTAACGCAGCAGCGCCTCCCTCGCCGCGGCAGGGTGCGCACCGGCGCGCGTCGCTGCGTGTGAGGTGAAGCCGTCGAGCGCAGCGCACAGCGGCCTGTCGTACGCGAGCGCGCTCGGAGAAGACGGCGAGAGCCCGCCGACCCATTGCGGGGCGACGACGTGTGGCGCGGCTCTCGCCCCTCCTCCTCGCCTCGACTCCCCTCGCCTCCTCCTCGGGTCAGGTGCGCGTGATGGAGAGGCCGCCGTCGACCAGCGCGGCCGTCCCGGTGACGAAGGAGGAATCGTCCGAGGCGAAGTAGAGCACAGAGCGGGCCACCTCCTCCGGGGTCGCGACGCGCTTGAGGGCGTGGAGGCTCGTGATGAACGCCTGCGACTCCTTCGTGCTGTTCGCCTCGTGGTACATCGCGGTGTCGACGGCGCCCGGCAGGACGGCGTTGACCCGCACGCCTTGCGGCCCGAACTCGGCGGCGAGGGCCTGCGTCAAGCCGATCAGGCCGGACTTGCTCGCGGCGTACGCGGCGGTGCCCGGGAACGCGACGGTGTAGCCGACGAAGGTCGAGGTGAAGATGATCGACCCTCCGCCGTGCTTCAGCATCGCGGGGATCTGGTGCTTGGCGCCGAGGAACGCGCTGGTGAGGTTCACGGCGAGGGTGTCGCGAAAGCCGGCCTCGGAGACCCCGGTGCTGGGGCCCCCCTCGCCCAGGGTACCCGCGTTGTTGAAGGCGATATCGAGCTTGCCGAACTTCTCTGTCGCCAGCGCCACGAGGGCCTTGGCGTAGTCTTCCGAGCGCACGTCGCCGGCCAGCGCGGCGGCGCGCCCGCCGCTCTTCTCGATCTCGTTCACCAGGCGCGCGAGCTCGCTCTCGCGCCGCGCCCCGAGGATGACCTTCGCCCCCTCGGCGGCGAAGAGCCTGGCGGTGGCCTCGCCGATGCCAGCGCTCGCGCCCGTGATGAGTGCCACCTTGTCTTGCAAACGTCCCATGATCCTTCTCTCCTGTCCGGCGCGCGGCGTCCCAGGGGCCGAGCGACAGACGGTCAGCCTTGCTGCGCGAAAGAGGGGAGAGGGCGCCGCCATCAGCCAGCGCGTCAGCCCCTCTGACAGGCGAGAGTGTAGAGCACGGCGCGCGTTCGGAGTAGGCTCCCGTCGGTGGAACTGGATTTCGGAAACGCCGAACGATGAAGCTCGAGGGCATCGCGACGTTCGTGGCCGTCGCCGAGGCGGGCTCGCTCAGCGAGGCGGCGCGGCGCCTGCGCCTGTCGAAGTCCGTCGTCAGCGAGCGCCTGGCCGAGCTCGAGAAGAGCGTGGGCGCGCGCCTCATCCACCGCACGACGCGCCAGCTGTCGCTCACGGAAGATGGGGCGGCGTTCCTGGAGCGGGCGGTCCGGATCGTCCGCGAGGTCGACGACGCGACCGCCGACCTCGCCGCGCGGCGCGGCACCCTGGCGGGCCCCCTCCGGCTGTCGGCGCCGGTGACCTTCGGGCGCATGCACCTCGGCCCGGCGCTCTACCCCTTCCTTTTGCAGCACCCGGGGATCGAGCTGACGCTCGATCTGGATGACCGCCGCGTGGACGCTGCCGCCGCCGGCCACGACGCGGTGGTGCGGCACGGGCCCATCGTCGACTCGCGCCTCGTGGTCTGGCGCCTTGCGCCGAGCCAGCGTCTCCTCGTCGCTTCGCCGGATTACCTGGCGCGCCACGGCGCGCCGGCGTCCATCGCGGAGCTGGAGGAGCATCGGGGCATCTTCTACACGAACCGCGGCATCGCCGACTGGCGCTTCCCGGGGCCGGACGGCGCCGTGCTCGTGCGGGCGCGCGTCGGCCTCCGCGTCAACAACGGCGACATGATGCGGGACGCCGCCGTCGCCGGCCTCGGCGTCGCTCTTCTGCCGACGTTCATCGTGGGCGCGGCGCTCAGGGCAGGTGAATTGCGCGTCATCGACGTCGGCGCCCAGCCCGAGCCCGAGTTCATCTTCATCGCGCACACGGAGGGGCGGCGCCCCTCGGCCAAGCTCCGCGCGCTCGCCGACCATCTCGTCACCGCCTTCGGGAAGCCGCCGTACTGGGATGAAGGCGTGGGAGGGAAGAAGCGCTCCTCCGCGAAGCCGAAATGAACCCGGAAGGCGTTATCCTGGGCGACCGATGCGTGTGTGTCGTTCACTGCCGCTCGTTCTGGTCCTCGCCGCGTCCGGGTGCCGCGACTGCGCGCCGGATCCCTCGGCCGCGCTCCAGCCGGCGCCCGAGGCGCTCGCCTCGGGCGGCGCCGCGGGGCTCGCCCCCGCGCCCGGCGGCTCGGCCGCCGCGCTGCCCGGGTCACCTCGCGTCGAGGCGGCGCCGGTGGATCGCGAGGCGTACCTCGGCGCCCTCGGCCAGGGCCGCGCCGCCGCGCGAAAGGGCCGGTACGCCGAGGCGATCGCCGCCTTCGACCGCGCGCTCGCCGCGATGCCGCACGAGCCGCGCGCCCTCGCCGAGCGCGGCCACGCCCGGATGCGCCTCGGCGCGGACCTCGACGCGGCCGCCGCCGACCTGCAGCGCGCCGAGCAGCTCGGGCCCGACGACAAGCTCGCCGCCCAGATCTGGTACAACCTCGGCCTGCTCGACGAGCTGCGCGGCGAGGCCGAGCTGGCCCGCGCCGCCTTTGCCCGGTCGTTCCTCCTGTCGCCCACGGCCGCGGCCAGGGCCAAGGCGGGCCCCGGCATGCCGTGCGGCGTGCTCGTCGAGCGCCGCGAGGCCCCGTCCAGGGACGACTTCCTCGCGCCGAGGCTCGTCGTCGCGCGGGGCTGGCTCGACGCCTACGAGCAGCTCTACCGGGACAACGACCCGAAGGTGGAGCAGAAGGAGCCCGCGACGGAGGCCGAGGCGCAGCGCTCGCTCTGCGAGCGCCACGGCACGGATCGCTGCACGGACCCTTCGCCGTGGCTGCTGACGCGGTACCTGAACAGCATCCAGGGCGAGCTCGAGGATCACGTCCTGTCGCGGCCGGACGGCTCGCTGCTCGTCTTCCATGCGGGCATGGTGTTGCGGACGACGGACCTCACGACGATGAACCGGATCGTGTGTATCCCCGAGGAGCGGCTCGAGGTGCGGTTCGAGCCCGACGTGGTGCACGTGACGGTCGAGGCGGAGCGCCGCGCCTGGAAGAGCGAGGACGAAGCGGCGGCCGCCGCGTGTGACCCCGGGCGGATCGAGACCGAGGATCTCTTCTACGACGCGAAGACGGGCCGGGAGCTCGTGCGGCTGAGCCGCGCGGGGGGCCGGGACGCGGCCAGGGTGAAGCTCGCCGGGCGCACGGTGGAGGTCGCGGCGGGGACCTGCACGACGACCGTGCCGCTCGACGTGCGCGCCGCCGGCGCGGGGAGGCCGGCGGAGCCGAGATGAGGGGGTGGAAGGGAATGGGGACGCGGCCGGACGGCAGCGACCTGCAGGTCGGCCGGGGGGTCCCGATGACGCCGGTCCGAAACGCAAGCGTGGCGGCACGCGCAGCGATTCCACGATTTCGTGCTCGCCCAAGGGATCCTACCGCCGAAGCTCCTGCGCCAGACGGTTCTGGAGCGCTTCCTCCCCAGGCAGCCCGCGCCCTGAGCGGCAAAGGCCCGCGGCGCGCCGGACAGGGCCGGAGAGGAGCGCCGCCCGCGGCCGGCGAACGAGCGCGCCGCGCTCCAGCGCGGATTCGCCCCTTGCGGCACGCATCGCCGGCCCCAGCTCACGCTGAGAGAGACCGGAGAGATGGGGGATTTCACATGGAGACGACCAAGACGGTGGCGACGCGAGAACACCCGGAGTCGCTCGACGCCCTGGCGGCCAGCGGCGATGGGCGCCGGGCGACCAGGGCCGTTGAAGCGGGCGAGCAGGAGCGCGAGCGGCGGACTCCGGAAACACCGGCCGATCGCGGCGGCACGATCCCGCATGATGACGCGCCGGCCTCGACAGAAGAGGCCGTGGACGAGGCCTCGAGACAGTCCTTCCCCGCGAGCGACCCACCGGCCTGGATCTACATCCAGGCCGCCTGACAGCCCACCTCGCCCGCGTCGCGCCGCGACCGGGGCGAGGGCGGCTACGGCGGCCCGGGGCGCGGTGGCGACTCGATCGGAATCGCCTACCTCGACGAGGACCGGCTCACGGCCCTGGGCGTCACCTTCGCGCTGGGGCCGCCCGGCAAGGGCGACACGAGCTGGGGGAGCGCACCCGCCAGGGACCGGCGGCAAAGAAACGAGGGCTGTCATGAGTAGCCGTGCACAGGTGCTGTTTCATGTGGGCGCGTGGGCGTGGGTCGTCACCGGGCTCGGGCACCTCGCGATCACCGCGCTGCTGCTCGGTCGCCCCGCGACGCCCGCCGCGGAGACCGCGGTCCTCGGCGCGATGCGGGCGCACCGGATGACCATGATGGGCCTGTCGCGCGACCTGCTCGGCCTCTTCAGGGGGTTCAGCATGGCCATGGGCCTGGTGCTCGCGCTGCACGGCGCCGTCTGCGTGCTCGCCGCGCCCGCCCTCGCCGCGCTCCCTGCTGTCGTGGCGCTGAACGCGGCGGTGTCGCGGGCGATGTAGGTGTGGCGTCCGGACGGAAGAGGGTAGAAGGAAATGCAAACGACGCAAAGCTCTCCCAGATACTCCGGTCGAGTCTGAGGGACCCGCCGGTACGGCCGATCACTTGCCGATCGGAGAGCGCAGCCACGGGACAGGATCGGTATACTTAGGTATCTGCGCCCCCACTCCGATGGTATTGTGGAATGGGTGCACGTTGCTCGGGGGTTCCTCCTCGTGAGCAAAATAGAGCCCGTGAATCAAGACCGTTCCGGAAAATGCCTCCTGACCTTTCTCAGCAGCGCTCTTCGCATGGACCTCCACCGAGTACCAGGTCACGAGGTGCTCACCCTTGCTGATGTACCTGGGCTCGGTCGCCCTGCCCGCAGGGCTCAAGAACAAGTTCCCGTATACGCGCTCACTAGGACATTCATCTGCGTTCCACAGGTCCGGGGTGTTGGCGTCCGGCGCATTTTCGTAATCGGGATCGGTCGCCTTCGTGATGGCGAATCGGATGGTCTGTGTAGGAATCTGGGGGTCGAGCAGCGGCCCTCCGATCCCCTCTGCGACCTGAATCCCTTTGAGGTGCCCCGCTCCTATCGCTCCTGTTGTCAATCGAAGATCGCCTGTCTGATAAACGCGCCCGCCAATGACTTTTAGAAAGTCAAAGAACGTGGGACTCGCAACAAAGTCGCCCCACCGCCAGTGCATATGCACCGCGTGAAAGGCACCCGGGGTAGAGGGCAGCTTCTTCAGGTCCTGGGCGTCCCTCGGCGGACTCGACCAGAAATGAAAATTGTCCCATGTCGTCGGGATCAGGGGAGAACCCGGTCTCGGCAAGCTCGGGATTCCCGGCTTTCCGTTCACCAATCCGCGTCCGAACAGCTCGTAGAGCACCGGCTTCTCCAGTGCCTCGAACAGATCCTCCAGCTCGGCGCCCGACGGAGCGCGTTCAGTGTCTCGAAAGACGCCCGCGAGCATGGAAGGTGAAGAGCCGGGCGTCCGGCCCTCGAGCCTGAGTAGAAATCGATCCAAGCCAAACTCCATCCGATAATCGATCCGGATGGTCTTTACCTTATTTCCCTTGTAAATGAATTTGATCAAAGGAAAGAGCCGGGCCGCGGGCAACAACGCCCCCGGCTCGTGGGGAGGGTCGATCCCGTAGCTCGCCAGAACGTACGATTGCTCGATGACGAGATGGTCGTCCTCCTCGTCATCATCGAACCCGAATACCTTGTGCTTGCTCTTGTAGCGGGCCATAAGCCCCGCACTGGCTTTCCGATCACGTTTTGCATGCGTATAAATGTCGAACGGAGGCGGTGCGTCGAGCTTCATCCGTCGTTCGTAGGTCCCGTCGGCCTCGGGGGGCTCTACATCGAAGTCCTCCGTTCCCAGATAAAAGTCCCTTCGCAGTCGCGACACGTACGCAGCCGATATGCCGACCTTTGCACCGGTCGTGAGAGACATGCGGGTAGGACTCTGGATAGAGGCAATCGTGTAGAATGTCTTCGCGGCGTCGTTGGAAATCTGCTGTCCCGGCCGCAAGACATTGAACTGAGTCCCCACCCCCTTGACGTCCTTTTTGCCCTTCGTCGTCGTGAGCGTGCCAGTTTGCTCGGTCGTGCTCCACGGCTCGTCGGGATTGACCCAGATCCGGACCACGCGGAAGTCGCGAGCGAAGTTGTACTGCTCGTGCCGGACGTTCCCCAGCACCAGCCCTCCGCGGGCGAGCATATCGTAATCGAACGTCCATCCCCTCGAGGCGAACTTCTGCGAGAGCTTCGGCATGCCAATCAACCTTATACGATGGGGGCCAGAGCCGTCGGGACCTCGGCGGCGGCTTTGACGTAGGCCATGCGCTCGCACAGCACGACGGCCCCCGTCTGGTTGTCCTCGACGTGCAACATGACATTGTAGACGCCCGGCGGCAGCTCGATGAACTCGGCGCGTCCCATGGAGACCAGCCCCTCGTCAAAGGCGGAATCCGGGCGCCAATAGGCCCAGCTCGTCGTGTAGTCGTCGCTGCTACCGACGATGGCCGGCAGCACGTAGGCCCCGCCCTCTTCCTTCTGTGCGAACCGCATGGAAACAGTGAACGAGTGGCTGCTCGCCGGCAGGATCTCTCCGTCGTGTCCAGTCACTGAGTAGTAGTAGGGCGCCAGAAACTTTTGCGGCGAGTTTTCCCCAGCGACAACGTAGACGAGCGATGGCGGCGGCGCGTCGGACGGGGCTTGCGGGAGAACCTTCGCCGCCACGGCGCGATCCAGCCATACCGGCCGCCAATGGCTCACAAACCCCACGACCTTGCTCTTGTGTCCAACCCGGATATCGATGGTTGCGCCCATCACCGTCAGGTCGTCGTGGCCATCGTTGTGGCCATCCTTCTGCGACGGCGACTTGATCCGCACCACAAAGCGGCACAGCCAATGATCGGGCCACGGCAGATCGGGGTGGTTCACTACGACGGTGGACACCGCTGCGATCGTGGCCAGTGCCTCTACAGGCAGGAGCGGGGGTATGCCCAGCGCCCGATATTCGGGCTCTCGGCACTTCGCCGCGAGCCGTGCGATGAACTCCTGCGCAGCCGCGGTGGCTGAGCGCTCGTCCTCGGGCAACGCGCTCTTGGGGTTAGCATTCCACAGATCGGTCCGAAGCGCGTACCGGATCCATCCACAAACCGGATCGATCGTAAAGTCATATTCCGGCGTCACGAACGACGGCAGCTCGGGATTGATCGCTGCGAGGACCGCTTGCTGGATCCTCCCCTTCTGCGCGTACAGATCCCTCGGTGGCGCAATGGGGAAGACGGAGATCTTCTGCGGCTGGCCGGCGGCTTTCATGGCTGTATCAGATCAACCAGGGGGCGATATCCGGATCCACCGAATTGTCCGGCAGGCCGGGCGGCGCGGTCGGTGGCGTTGTAGGATTCGGCATCACATAGACCAGGTTCGTCGGCACCTTCTGCACGTACGCGCCCACGACCTTGGGACCGTGGCCGACGGTGCCGTCGCTGTCCACGCTCATTCCCGCGGCCGCGGCCAGCTCCTGCGTGACCGACATATAGACCGGATCGGCGATGCCCACATTGAAGTCGTTCGATACGCCGAGCTCACCGAAGGCGCTGGGCGTGAAGTTCCACGCGCAGCCGTGCTCCGAGAGGAAGTTGGCCAGGAGGTTGAACACCAAGAGGAAGTTCTCGAAGTTCGGCCGCGCCGGCACCATCACGCGGGCCTGGCCCGCCTGCAGGAAGGTGGTGAAGAGCGGGTCGCTCACGTCTTCCATGTTCTTGAGGGTCAGCCAGTTGGTCTTCCGACCATAGAAATATGGGTAGAAGATGTAGGTCATGTTCTCCCACTCGAACGCCTGCTCGAAAAACTTGGCGAGATTCCCCTCGCGCACCGCCTCAGCGAAGAGGATCTCGGGGTAGCCCGACGCATTCTGGATGCCGTTGACCGCTGCGTCGAAGCTCTCCCAGCGCTGGCCCGTGAACAGCTCGAGGCAGCGCTTTTTCAGCTCCTCGCGCTCGATGGCGCGGTTGATTTCAGGGTTTGCGCCGCCGCCGGAGAAGCCGAAGGAGCTGTCGGCATATTGCGCGCTCAGCCATTCGTCGTAGGCCCTCTTCTTCTGATTGTAAGCATCGAGGATCTTCCCGTAGGTCGAGACCTTCCATGCTTCGTAATGCTCGGTGGAACGCCTGGCCTTTACATTCGCGTTGAGCACATAACTGACGCCCCTGGCTGTCAGCGAGAGGGCGACGGATTTTTGAATTTGGGGGAGCGCCATGTTGCCTGTGTAACTACCTGCGACAGTCACTGCAAAATCCGTCGTGCCGATGACGCCCGTGGCCGCGGTGGCGAAGCCTGCAACGTTCCCCTTGATGTTTGCCTGCCCCAAGATGGCCTCATACCCATCGTCGAGCGGAATTTCCGCGGCTATCGCGTGATAGAGATCTGGGCCGCCGGAGGCGCCGGTCTCGGTCTTGATCGCGCGCGAAAACGTGATGTATTCCTGCGGTGGCGCTTCGACGTTGCCAGCCTCGTATTGCGCCATCCAGAAGGTGTAGTTCGTGTCGGTCAGCACCGCGGGGCTCGTGAGCTTGCCGCCGGGGCCGTCCAGCTCCGAAGGCGGGATGGGCTTCTCGACCACCGCGCCGACCGACGGCTTCACCAGCTTGCGGAAGAGGTAGAAACTCGCCGGCTCGGGCACAGCGAACTCGAACATGAGACGCTTTCCGTAGTTGACGATCTTGTTGAGGTAGAACTTGTCGAGCCAGCGGTATACGCCGTTTTGCGCATCGTTCGTCGTGTTGCTGAGCTTGTTGAGGCTGGTCTCCTCGGTTTCGTTGATCACCGTGACGGTCTGCGTCTGACGCACGAGCTCCTTGACCCGGATGAGCGCGCGAGTGGTCACATCGCGCGAAAACTTGACGGCGTTCTGAGCAGATTGCGTCGACGACATGCCGAAACTGGCGTCCATGTTGGACGTCACGGTCGTCACGCCATAGCTGCCACTCACGTTCATGCCCGTGCTGATCTTGAAGTCTTGCGCGATGGTCTTCGACGACTCCTTCTCCATGCTGAAGCGTTCTGTGGTCTGCGTCTCGCGCTCCGTCTCGTTGACCGATTCGCGCTCGGTGGTGGTGGTCGACTCGGTGCGGCTCAGGCGGCGGTGCGTGCGCTCCTTCGTGAGCCCCATCATGAGAGCCTCCACGTGGGCTATCTCGCCGGGAGTGTATTTGATGAGCTGCTGCCGCGTGACCAAGCAATCGCCGATGAGCATGCTGTTCACAAAGCTGCCGCGAGACGCGAAGGTCACGCGAGGCAACAGGGCGCACGGATCCTTGTCGATCATCTCGACGCACAGATCCGTGCGGGTGATGATCGAATTGCCCACGCGCACGCTGTGCTCGCGCTGTTCGCTCCCGAGCCGGGTCGTCGTCTCCGCCGACTGCGTCAGCAGCGCCTCGATCACGCGCTCCAGGTCGAGGGTGCTCTGTTTGCCGAGGGCCCATTCGGGGAAGAGTTCGCCGAGGAGCGCACTGGAGGAGGGGGACAGGCTCGCAGGTTCGTCCCGAGTCAGCCGGAAGGCGTCGACGGAGAGCTCTTGCGATCGAGGCGGCTCTCTGCCGTTGCCCTTCTCGGTCACGATGAGCAGGGCGTCCAATCGACGCTGAATGAGCGCGCGGACTTCCTGCACCGCACGTTCGATATCTTGATAGCGCGCCTGGGCATCGCGGACGCCGCCGCCGGGCCGCGGCTGGTCGCCTACGCCGGCATCGGCCTTTTCGTTCCGCGCCGCGAGCAGCCGGTAGACCCACTTGGGCAGCAGCGCCTTGGCGCGATAGATCTGCCACAGCTGCGGTTCCAGCTCGGTGGCGCGCGGATTGGCCGCCACCACCTCGGCGAGGTGAAGCCCGCCGAGGTGCTTGCAGGCAAGCGTCACCAGGAACGGATCGCTGGGCGAAAGGAGCCCGGCGAGCAGGTTGTCCCACAGCACACAGAGCAACACCTTGAAATCGAGCGATGCCACGAACTTGCCGATCTCGTCGCCGAACACATCGCGGAACTTCGTCGCCACGTCCTTCATCGTCGTAGCCGTGGCGTTCACGTCGAGCCACGCGAGGAACTTCGCAAGCGCTGGGAAGCGAGTCGCGTAGTCATCGGGATAGGTGATATAATCGGCTGTGCTCTTGTATCTGTCGACCTCAGCCAGTTGCGCCTCCGGCCTGTCGGCAGCGACGAGCCTTGGATGGAGCGTGCCTACCTTCTTCTGCACAGACACGAGATCGGGGGCCGACAGCCTGTCGTAGGCATTGGTGACGAAATCAATCTGCGCTCTCTCTAGACGGTACGCCTGCGGCGGTCGTACGTTCATGAACCGGAACAGATCGTTCGGGTAAATCTCGTTGAGCATGGCCATGATTTCCCTCGCAAGATTTCGCAGAAAGAAGAGATCGAGCCCCCAAGGGCGCTATCTCAGACTTCCCCCAGTCGACGAAGTTCGACGCTCAATTCACTTTCTGAATCAACGCAAGTGTATTCTCTCGCGTTATAGCTGCATGTATTTTCGCTCGACTCGTGGTGGCGAACATCCACGACGCTGAAAGTCTGAACGCCGCAAGATAGCCTGCGTATTCCGGCCTCACCCGGGAACCGATTCCGACACGACCCCGGGCAGCCGTTCCGGCGCCCGGGAAGCCGTTCCGACGCCCGGGAAGCCGTTCCGGTGACCTGGGCAACCATTGCAGCCCTCCGTGGGCGGTGCGGATTTCACGCCATCGTGATCACCGAGATCACCGCCGTCGTCGAGCCGGGGGTGGCGCCAGCCGAGCCCGACTGCGCCTGGATTCGCCGCGAGCGACACCGGCCGCACGTGACGCTGGAGCTGCTGCACCTGGAGTACCTGCGGCAGCATCCCAACGGTCTGCGGTACACCGCCTTCTGCAACCGGTACCGGGCGTGGCTCGCGCGGCGCGGCCTGGTGATGCGCCAGGTGCACGTCGCGGGCGAGAAGATGTTCGTGGACTACGCGGGGAGGAAGCCGACCCTCGTGGACCCTGCCACAGGCGCCGTCACCGAGGTCGAGCTGTTCGTCGCCGTGCTGGGCGCCTCCAGCTACACGTACGCCGAGGCGAAGCGCAGCCAGCGAGGACCGGAGGACGAACGTGCGCGCCGATCGGGCATGCGCGGGCATGCCCGCGCATGCCCGCGCATGCCCGCGCATGCCCGCGCGTGACATTGTCCGCTTCTTCCAATTCCCACCCCGCGCGCGTCGCTAGCATCGCGGTCATGAAGATCCTCGTCACCGGAGCGACCGGAAAGGTCGGAAGCCGTCTCGCAAAGCGCCTCGCCCGCCGGGGCGATCATGTCCGCGCCCTCGTGCGCGATCCGAACCGCGCCGCCGAGCTGCGCGAGCACCGGATCGAGACCGTGAAGGGCGATCTCCTCGACGAAGCCTCGCTCGCGCCCGCGGTGCGCGGCATCGACGCGGTCGTCCATTGCGCCGCCTTCTTCCGCGGCGCCACCCCGGAACAAGCGCACACCGTCAACGACCTCGGCACGCAACGACTCGCGGCCGCCGCCCGCGCCGCGAACGTGAACCGCTTCGTCTTCACCAGCACCGGGTTGGTCTACGGACCGAGCGGCGGCCGCCTCGCCCACGAGGGCGACGACTGCGCGCCGCCACCGGGCTACCCCGCGAGCAAGCTCGCCGCCGAACGCGCGCTCCTCGCCCTCGAGGGCCTCGATGTGCGCGTCCTCCGCCTCCCCTTCGTCTACGGCGACGGTGATCCGCACATCGAGGAAGCGATCCCGATGATGCGCGGCTGGCCGCCGTCGCAGCGCATGGCCTTGATTCATCACGCCGACGTCGCGCAGGCTGTCGCGCGCGTGCTCGACGCCGCATCGCCTTCGCACCGCATCTACAACGTGGTCGACGACGAAGCCCCCGACCTCGCCACCGTCTTCGCGTCGGTCGGCGCCCCACCGCCCGACGGCTCGGCCGGCGAAGCGGCCCGAGCCTTCGACGTCCTCCTGGACGGCCGCCGCATCCGCGAAGATCTCGGCTTCAAGCCCGAGTTCCCGCGCCTCCAGGATGCGATCGCGGCGGGCGCGTGATGTTCTCCAGTCGGTGAGCCAGGCGATGATCCCGCTCTGGTGCTGCTCACCGCGCGCGCTCTTCATGTCGAGGCCGTCGACGACGAGCAACCGGTCCTGCACCGGCGCGACGCGGTGCCTGAGCTCCGGCGTCCAGGAAGAGCACCGGGGCATCATCCCCAGCAGCCTGCTCGCGGTTCAAGACGAGGGGCGCAGCGTGGGATCGTCGCCTGAGAGCTGGGGCAGCATCGCGACGAACGCCCAGTCCTGCCCGCCCGAGTCATCGAACGTCAGGTGAACGCGGTCGCCGTCGCGCTCGAACGTGATGGTGAACAGCGCACGATCGAGCAAGGCGTCGTCCGTCGTCGTGAACGGCTCCTCGTAGTCCTCCTCGACGAGGAACTCGGCCGACGCCGCCGCGCGAGCCTCGGGATCGTCCACGCGCACCACCAGCCGCGGCGCGTCGGTGGAATGCACCGCGCCGAGCCCGCGCAGCAGCACCTCACGCAGCCACGCGCCGCCGAGATCGAAGCCGCCGCCCCAGAAGAACACCAGGCGATCGACGCTGAGCACGTTCGCCTCGTCGTTGAAGAGGCCCTTGAGCAGGAACCGCGACGTTGCGTCGCCTGGCCACGGCACGCCGTGCCGCCGCCCGAGCTCGACCAGCGGCGCGGGCACGGCGCCCTCGCTCCACGGCGCGTCGGCGGTCTTCTCGTAGATGGCATAGTCGGCGACGAGCCGCCGCAGCTCCGCCGCGGCCTGCTCCGCCGCAGCGACCGTCGAGAACTCCGCTGCCTGCATCACGACCTGACTCATGCATGCAGCGTATACGATTCCGCGGGGCGACTGCGAGGAACCCGCCTGTCCACGGGACGCCGCGCTCCAGGCGGCGGGAGGAGCGGTGAGCGGAGACGAGCGGTCAGTTGATGTCGAAGAATTGCTGGCAGCAGCCCAGCGTGAGGTGACACACCTCCCTGGGCGCCCCTTCACACGTCCCGACCTCGACTCCCTCGACGAGGCACGAGCACATCGTCGTGCCGTCCTCGGTCGGCCCGCACTTGACCTCGTGCTTCTTGCTCATGCACGAGGCCGAACACGCGCACTCGTTACCCTCCAGGCCGTGCGGGTACTCGCAGTCCAGGTCACGGCACCCGTGAGTGTCGAGGCACGCCAGGTACGCGTCCTCCTCGTCCTGGCAGTCGGCGGGCAACCCGTCCTTGCAGGTGGCAGCTTCAGGCAGCCAGCAAGAATAGTACGCGGCGACCTCGTCCTCGCACGCGGGGCGGGCCAGCGGGATGACCACCACGCCACAGCTCTGGGCGCAGTCCAGATCCGGCGGATCGCAGCCGTACAGCTTGTGCGACTCACAGATAGCCAAGCACGCCTGCATAGCGTTCGGGTCTCCCGCTTCGCTGCCGCCGCTGCCGCCGCTGCCGCCGCTGCCGCCGTCGCCGACCATGGTGGTGCCGGTGCTGCCGCCGCTGCCGCCGTGCCCGCCGCTCCCTCCGTTCCCGCCGTCGCCGACCATGGTGGTGCAGGTGCTGCCGCCGCTGCCGCCGCTGCCGCCGCTGCCGCCGCTGCCGCCAGCGTTGCTGCTCGGCCCGCCGCCGCTGTCACTGCACGCCACTACCAGCGTGGACAGGGCCATCATCGACACGAACCAACCGGTGCGAACGTCACGTTTCATTGCAATCTCCTTGGCTTGTCATTCAGTGAGCGAGTCACGCGATCCAGGCGTGCTCAGGAGCTGCCCTCTTCGGGGCCGCGCTGGGCCCTGGCTGCCGCCGTCACGTTGGGTCCTTCGGATATTCGTCCGGAGGATCGGAACGCAGCGACGGAGCACGGTGCTCTTCCAGTACGGCGGCCGCCGCGTCGGCGCTGGGTGAGCGAGCTGGAACGTCGGTCGGCTCGCCGAGCGCGGTGAGGAAGCGGGCGATGCTGCTCGGCTCGGTGATCATGGTGACGAGCTTCATCCTGCCTGATCGAGGTCGCGCTGCTGCAATCGTTGTCATCGGTGCATTCGCCGCCATCGGCCACCTTGCCCACGAAGACCGTGGAGCACTCGGGGTGCGAGTCGAACAGAGCGTCGATATCGAGGAAGTCCGCACAAGTGTTCTTCAGTACGGCAATGCAGCGCGCGGCTTTCTCGTACTCCTGGACGGAGGGGGCCGAGTGGCCGGGCAGCTTTCCCGGTCCCATGGCGCGTGCCGCCCCCCGCCGCCTGCGACGCAGTTCCGGCGACGCTTGCGCGACGCGGAGCAGGTCGGATGTGGATGCGAGGCGAGCGGCCGATCCGTGATGGGAGCGGCGCCCTCACCTCGCTCGGCGTACACCCATCGACATCGCGACATCGCAACGAGCGTGCCACGGGAATCTGGCCTGTGACGCTCCGGCGCGAAGAGGGGGCGCCCGTCACGGCGGAGCGCGGGAGCGGTCGCCTCGTCGCATCCGGGGCGCGGGCATCGGCGCGTGATGGCAGTCCTTGCCGCTTTTGCCTCCCGGGGGGCTGGCAAGCCTTGCCATGAAGGCAACACTTGCCATGCGCACGCCGGTCCAGGGCGAGTCCCACGGCGTGCTCGATCCCGGGGCGGCCGCGTCGGCCGTCCTGCGCAAGCCCCGGCGCCCTCCTGCGCGGCCCCGGCGCCCTCCTGCGCGGCCCCCGGCGCCCTCCTGCGCGGCCCCCGGCGCCCTCCTGCGCGGCCCCCGGCGCCCTCCTGCGCGGCCCCCGGCGCCCTCCTGTGCGGCCCCCGGCGCCCTCCTGCGCAGCCCCCGGCGCCCTCCTGCGCGGCCTCGGCGCCCTCCTGTGCACCGCCGTTGGTGTCCTACGCAACACTCGCAGTCGTCCTACGCGGCCCCGTGCCCCTCCTGGGCGCCTCTATTGGTGTCCCTTGTTACAAACGTCCGGCTCCTGCGCAGCCCCGGTGGTCTCCTGCGCAGCGCCGTCGCCGTCTCGGGTGCCCTTTGTGGTTGCTGCGCAACCCTTTCTCCCTTCCGGCTCGCCGTCTTCCGTTCCGTCGTCCTGCTACCCGAGCATCGGCCTCGTCGCGCTGCACGCCGGGGTGACCGTGCGCGACGTCCGAGCGATCGATCAGCGCCGAGACGCACGCTGCGCCCGGAAAGACCGTGCTCCACTGCTTGAACGGCAGATTCGTCGTCAGCACGAGCGATCGGCTCTCGTGCCTGCGGCTGATGATGTTGTAGAGCAGATCGGCGGACTGACGGCTGCACGGCAGATAGCCGATCTCGTCCAGAATGAGCAGCGACGGGGCCGTGTATTTCCGCAGCCGTCGCTCGAGGGCCGGCAGCGACTCCTGCTTGAGCAGATCCGCGAGGGCGGCCGACAGCGTCGTGAAGCGCACGGTGTAGCCGCGCTGGAGCGCGAGCATGCCGAGGTTCTGGGCGAGCATCGTCTTGCCGACGCCGCTCGGACCCCGGAGCAGGACGTTGTGCCCCTTGGCGACGAAGTCGAGCGTCATGAGCTCCTCGACGAGCTCACGCTGGATCGTACGCGGGTGGTTCCAGTCGAAGCGATCGAGGGGCTTGAATGTGCCGATGGTTGCCGCCTTGGCGCGCGCGGCGAGATTGCGCTCGGCGCGCTCGCGGTGGGCGATGGCGGCGAGTTCCTCGAACGTCTGCACCGGCGACAGGCGCGCCGTGGTGGCATGCGCGATGAGCGCGAGCAGCGCCTCGCGCGATACGCGTACGCCGAGGGAACGAACAAGCTCAGCGACATCATCGTTGGGCATCGTAGGACTCCAGGTCGTGGGGGATCACGTCGCGATCGCAAGTTGTCGGAACCCCTATCCATCACGCGCCGGCTCCGTCGGGCGCGGTAGGCCCGCTGGCGATCACGGTGATCCAGGCGCCCCTCGTGGGAGCGCTGGTGCCGCAACCCGTGCCGAAGCCTTCGCAGCTACGCGTCGGGCGGCGGGAGCCGCTCGGGCGGCGTCGACGGTTAGTGGCCGTACCCCGCCGGGAATCTCAAGAAATGTCCTCCGCGTGTTATTCATGAACACCGAACATCGATCGGCGATTCGTGAAGGAGGACAGGCACATGATGAGTCAGGCAAATTCCGCGGCCATTTCGGCACGATCTCCCGGAGCGGGACAGCGAACGCCGGCCGGGGCGCGAGGGCCGGTGCTGCGCCGCAAGATCGCGGGCCACGTCGCCGCGAGCCTCGTCGGCATCGTCGTCGGAACGAGCGGCTGCAGCTCGGGAGGCGAGGGCTCGAACGACGCCACGACGGGAACCGGCGGCGGCGCAGGAAGCGGTGGTTCGACCAGCGCCGGGCCGGGCACCGGCGGCGGCGGCTCGGGCACCGGCGGCGGCGGCTCGGACACCGGCGGCGGCGGCTCGGACACCGGCGGCGGCGGCTCGGACACCGGCGGCGGCTCGGGAACCGGCGGCGACGCGGACCCCTGCGCCGGAGGGACCGTCGGCGCCGCGAGCGACAGCGCAGCGTCGGACACCCACGTGAACGGCTTTGGTTTCGTCGAGCTCGACGTCTCCACGCAGAACCAGATCATCGCCCTGGAGACGACGCTGACCGTGCCGCCGTCGCCTCCCGCATCCGGAACGCTGTTCTTGTGGCCCGGGCTCCAGCCGAGCCCCGGAGGGCACAACTACGATGTGCTCGACAATGGTGTCCTGCAGCCGGTCCTCACGTGGGGGCCGACGTGCGCGCCGACCTCGCCCGTGGACCCGTACGCCTCGTGGTGGGTCTCTGCCCAGTACGTCAACACCTTCATCATCCCGGCGTCGCCGTTCTATGACACATACAGCGGATGCCGGGGTGGTCAGGGCATGGACGTCGCCGTTGCAACCCAATTGAAGATCAGCATGTCGCTGAGCGGGACTACCTGGAACCAGATCGTGACGGACGCGCAGACCGGCGCGTCGGTGTCGTTCAGCCTCGACATGCTCGAACAGGCGCAGCACCGGGCCTTGTTCGTCATAGAGGACTATGCGCGGCCGCCGGTCTCCGATGTGGTGTTCACGTCGACGATACTGAAGTTCGCCTCTCCCGAAGCGGACGCGTGCCAGGCTCAATGGCGCGGGGAGAGCGACTATTTCGCTGCACCCGTGGCTTCGCGCGATGGACTGCACTGCTGCATTTCGCGGATCATCCTGCGGGCGGAGGGCGTCTCCCCGACGTCCCCCAACGGCCCCTGACGGTCCTTGAGCGCGTCGATGAATGCCGCTTACTTCCCATCGATCTCCGTCAGAACGTCCTCGTATAGCCGCGGATTTTCTGCGGACCGCCGTCGTCCAGGCGGACGTGCGCAGAGCCCCCGCCGGTCGTCTTGGAGTTCACGCCAACGACGGTGAGCATGGCGGGATCGGACGCGAGGTAGACGGGGCCGCCTCTTTCCGTGCCCCCGGAAAAAAATCCGCTCATGGCGACAGCGAGATGTAGGCAGCTGAGGCATGCCCCCTCGAAGCCCAGCATCCCACCGGCCCGGTGGATCTTCTATACTTGGCATTAAGGCGGCCATAGATCGTAGCCGCGCCCCTCGTCAACGCCGCGGAGCCCACGACAACGCCCTACTTCCCGCTCCGCGAGTAGGAGCCGGCGGCACAGGAGCCCAAGCCACCAAGACGGGGCGGGATGGATGGTGCGTACCGTGTGCGGAGGCACGCACGTTCGTGATGCCTGGCCGTGGCAGACATCTGGGGCCGGGCTCTACGATAGACAGCCCCGGAGACGTCCCGCGTCCAGGCCTCGTCCAAACAGGGCGGATCTACAAGATTCTTCCTTCTGGGCCCCAGAAGCACAGGCCCGCCCGCCGAACGCCCTGCCAATCTGCTGCGGTCCGGGCAGCCGCGCGAAGCGCACTGCCCGGACCGTCGGCAGCATTGGCTTGTTGGGCAGCTCCGCGTGTATCGCGCGGCTCACATGGAAGTTCGTCAAGCCTGGTTCATGCAGACTTGTACTTCTTGAGCTTCACGCCCATCCTCAGGCTTCTCCGGCGGCCGCGAGAACGTGCTGCTTCAGCGCGGCGCCGATGTGAAAACCTTGACGACTGAGCGCCTCGATCCACGCTCGGACCTCGCCAAGGTGCCCCTGACGTTTCCCCTCGAGCAAGACGCCGAGGGTCCCCGTCATCCGTAGCCCGTGTCGCCGGCCCACCTTTCTGCCGTCAACCTCGTCGATGAGCAACAGCGACGCGCTCTTCTCGACCGCCAGCGCGATGGCCGCAGCCTCTCCGGGGTCGAGCTGCACGAGGAGCTGCCGAAGAAAAGGACCATCGAGTGGCGCGGCCACGACCAATGCATTGGCACCTGGCGCCTCACGCCAAGCGCCGAGGGCGTGCTGGCCTCGATCGAGTTCGTCGACCACCTGGGCGGGAACGAGCACGCGCCCGAACAGAAGCCCGAGCAACGGAAGCTGTCCGATCCGGAGGAGGTGCGACACGGGCGTGTTGTTCGTCACCACCAGCGGCGTCGTCATGGGAGCCCGCCACTGCCCGCGGCTCGCCGGAACGCAGCGAGGCCGGCGAGATCCTCATCGAAGTCCTCGACCGTGAGCCGTGACGGGATCCCGCGCTGCCCGAGGAGGTCGTCGAAGGCAACCCGATCCATCCCCGACAGCCGGCGAGCGGCCGCCTTGGGCAAGAGCTCGCGAGCGTACAGCTGCACGGCCAGCTCCCGCTTGAGCACGGCCTCCCGCTCGACTGGCGGAATGCGTGCCTCGTCGAGGATGTCGTCCGAGATTTCGAGGTTGAACGATCCCATGCTGCCTCACGTCCTGCCGGTGCACCCCGAGGATCCCACCCGACGCCGCGGCCTGCAAGGCCGAGATGCTCCCCGCCCTCCACTGCCCGCGGTCGACGGCCGGGCGAACGCTCACGTGACCCCGGGGTCCACTCCAAGCGAATCTCACGTCGACGCAGCGTCCCTTCAGCGCGGCGCCTCCGGCGGCCCGTCCGCCGCGCCCCTCGAGGTGCCGCCTGCACGCTGGGACCGCCGGGCAAGGGCGACAGCAGCTGGGACGACGAGGGCATGAGGATCTCGGGCGAGGGTTACCTCTTTCTCCAGTAGCCCGGCCTCTGCTTTGCGTGCGCGATGGCCACGACGAGAATGCGCGTTGGCTCGTCTCGGTACACGACGAGATAGGGAAACCGTGTCAACCGCACCCGACGCGTCCCGTATCGGTAAGAGGGCCAGCGGTCCGGCGCCTCCGCAATTCGAGTCAATGCCGCCTCGATCTCGTCGGCGAACCGTGCCGCCACGCGTGGATCGCGTTCCGCGTACCACCCCGCAGCCTCCTCGGCTTCCGCAAGTGCGGCTGGCAGGACCTCAACGAGCTTCACGACGGCCGTTTGCAGCCGCCAGGATGCGGCGCCGGGCTTCCGGCCAGGGGACCGGCGAGACGACCCCGGCGTCGACGTCGGCGAGACGTTGCTGGATCTCCTCGGCCCACGCAGCCTCGACCTCCTCGGTCGTCTGCTCGGGCTCGTCGAGGCTCTGGATCAGCGCGGCCGCCACGGCCGCTCGGTCCTCCGCCGACAGACGCAGCGCTACGGCCAGGACATCCTCGACGTCGCTCATGATGCAGGGAGCTTACCGCAAGTTCGGCCGGGTCACGAGCGGGACCCGCCTCGATGCGGGGCCTGGGCCGCGAGTCCTGGGCGAGGATCCGTGGCTCGCGGCGGCCCCGGTCCTTGGGCCGCTGCCTCTCGCCGGGCGCGGGGGGCGCGGCGGTGGCCGCTGGCGGGCGGGTACGACGAGGCGGCGGCTCAGCGCTTCGGAGGTTGAAGGCCGGCCATGGTGACGGACACGAGCCGGCGGACCGCCGCCAGGGAAGGCATGCTGCTGGCCGCCGAGAGCGCGTGCAGGCAGAAGCTCGCGAGCTCGGCGGGGGGGACGTCATCGCGGAGCCTTCCGCGCTTCGCGCCCTCCGCGATCAGGTCGCGGATGAACTCGCTGAGCTGTTGATAGCCCCTGGTGACGTGCTCACCGTGGCGCAGCAGGGCGACGAGCTCGGTCCCGTGCTCCTCGTGGGTGATGCGGGCGTAGGTGCCCAGGGCGATCCCGAGCCGGCGTTCTGGATCGCCCGCCTGGTCGCGCGCGGCGAGGAGCTCTGCGAGGTGGCGGCCGACTTGCCGCTCGTGCCACGCGACGAGGATCGCCTGCACGTCGGGGAAGTACTTGTAGAGCGTCGCGCGTCCGATGCCCGTGCGCTCCGCGACCTCCGACATCGTGACCGCAGGCACCCCGCGCTCGGTCGCGATGGCTGCGGCCGCATCGAGGATGGCGTCGCGGACCTCCCGGCGGTGTGACTCGAGGGTGTCGTTCCAGAGCTTCGGCATCGCCCGCATCCTACACCGAGACGGACGGATCGAGGCGAACTGGATTGACTGGATACACTTTGTATCGTAAAGCCATCCGGTCGCTCCCGGAGCCGCGCGGCCGGAGGCCTGAGCTGGCCACGTCTTCACCTGGCCCGGGTGCCGATGAGCTCGGCCGGAGAGCCCTCTTCGCCGGGGCTCGATCCGGCGAAGAGGAGGAAAGACATGGTGAAGCTATTCGCCTTTCTCACCAGGAGGAAAGGCATGGATTTGCGCGACTTCGTCGACTACTACGAGAACAAGCACGTGCCGTTCATATGCAGCCTGGCGCCCGTTCCCGCGGTGTACAAACGCAGCTACCTGAAGCGAGGCGACGCGCTGAACATGGAGGATGCTGCGATCGGCTTCGACGTCGTGACGGAGACCGTGTTTCCGGACAGGGCCGCCTTGCAGGCGTGGCTCGGGAAGATCTTCGAGCCAGGCACCCGCGAGCGGGTCGTCGCGGACGAGGAGAAGTTCCTCGATCGGTCGCGATACTGGGCCTACGTCGTCGAGGAGCGCGTCACATCCGAGAGCGGTAGATGTTCTGGACAACCCGAGGGAATTCGGTGAAGTTCACCGGTGAAATCCGCGTCCGACGCCGGTGAAGACCCGCTGAACGCCGGCGATCACGTGGCCGCGGTCTTCACCGATCCTACGCGGGACGGGAAGATCACCGCCAGCGAGGCGCCGTGTCGCGCTGTTCAGAGGTGGGCCGAGCTCGGTCGGGTCGACGACGACGCCGCGCCGACGCCGACCCCGACGCCGAACCCTGGCAACCACGGGCGGCGAGGTCGCGGGGACGTGGTGCACGGACGGGAGCTACGGGAGCTACGGCGTGCGAGGCACCGCCGGCGCCTCCGGCCAGGGCATCGGGCGCATCAGCGAGGCCGGCTGGGAAGCGGACCGAGCCGGCGACGGCGGCTGGGGCACGCTGGGTGTCCTTCGCCCAAGTCCTTGGTTTTTTCCACATCCATGAAGGCATCATCGACGCGATGGGATGCATGCGTCAAGCGTCACGCGCGGCATGTGAACGCCTGCGCTTGGTGAAGCCGATGAGGCTCCGCTCGCCGACGATAAGCGCGTCCAGGCTCACGATGCCGGCCCAACGCCCTGCCAATCTGCTGCGGTCCGGGCAGCCGCGCGAAGCGCACTGCCCGGACCGTCGGCAGCATTGGCTTGTTGGGCAGCTCCGCGTGTATCGCGCGGCTCACATGGAAGTTCGTCAAGCCTAGTTCATGCAGACTTGTACTTCTTGAGCTTCACGCCCATCCTCAGGCTTCTCTGGCGGCCGCGAGAACGTGCTGCTTCAGCGCGGCGCCGATGTGAAAACCTTGACGACTGAGCGCGTCGATCCACGCTCGGACCTCGCCAAGGTGCCCCTGACGTTTCCCCTCGAGCAAGACGCCGAGGGTCCCCGTCATCCGTAGCCCGTGTCGCCGGCCCACCTTTCTGCCGTCAACCTCGTCGATGAGCAACAGCGACGCGCTCCTCTCGACCGCCAGCGCGATGGCCGCAGCCTCTCCGGGGTCGAGCTGCACGAGGAGCTGCCGCAAAAAGGACTATCGAGTGGCGCGGCCACGACCAATGCATTGGCACCTGGCGCCTCACGCCAAGCGCCGAGGGCGTGCTGGCCTCGATCGAGTTCGTCGACCACCTGGGCGGGAACGAGCACGCGCCCGAACAGAAGCCCGAGCAACGGAAGCTGTCCGATCCGGAGGAGGTGCGACACGGGCGTGTTGTTCGTCACCACCAGCGGCGTCGTCATGGGAGCCCGCCACTGCCCGCGGCTCGCCGGAACGCAGCGAGGTCGGCGAGATCCTCATCGAAGTCCTCGACCGTGAGCCGTGACGGGATCCCGCGCTGCCCGAGGAGGTCGTCGAAGGTGTTACCGAGCCGCCCCGTTGATGGCGCCGTGCCCCGCCTGGCCGATGGCCATCTCGCGGCTGCTCGGCAGTGTCTCTTTCCGCCGATGGCCATCGTGGACGTTGCCCCCGGCGCCAGGCGGCGCGATGGGCATCCTGCCGGCCACCGTCGGCGCGGCGAGGCGATGGCCATCGTGGGCCTGGCGCGACACGGCCCGCGAGGCCGACGAGCCTCGCGGGCCGCGCGCTGCCGTTCAGCCGAGCGCCGAGGAGAGCGTGAGTGCCTCCGCGACGCGGGCTACCGCGTCACGGTCGACCAGCTTCCGCTTCCGGCGCGCCGATTCCCGCATCGCCGCCGAGGCGATGCGGTCGATCTCCCGCAGCGAGCCCGACGCGACCTCGTGCAGAGCGGCGAGCGACTCCCGCGAGAAGAGCTCGTGCTCGGCGCCGGCGCCCTTCAGCCGGAAGGCGACATACTCCGCCGTGTCCTCCACCGTCGCCGGCTCGATCATGAAGCGGTGATGGATGCGCGTAAGCAGCGAGCGGTGCGACCGCAGGGCCATGCGGCCCTCGAGCTCCGGAAGGCCGACAAGGATGATCGACAGGAGGGCGCGGCTGTCCCACTCGTGATTCAAGAGGATATGCAAATGCGCCATCATGTCCGGGTGCAACAGATGGGCCTCATCGAGGAGAAACACCGGATGCACCTGATCTCTTCGCAGCTCGTGGACATGCCGCTCGACCGCGAGGAACAGGTTGGCGGCGCTAGATGTCGGCTGCAGGCCGAGCGCATGGCATAGATACCGGTAGAAGTCGCGGCGGCCGAGCGTCGCATTGTGGCAGTAAGTCAGACGGAATCCTGCCTGGGGTAGCCGATGCCGTAAGGCCCTCAACACACACGTCTTCCCGACGCCGGGCTCCCCGACGAGGAGCACACTGGCACGCTCGAGGAGCGCGGCTTCGAGATCGTCGACGAGCACCTGCTTCGACGTCGGCAACCACAGCTCGGCATCCTCGAGCTCTTTGGAGAAGGGCGCGGTGCGAAGGCCGAAGAAGCTAAGCTCAGAAGATCGCATCGAGGTCCTCCTCTCCATCGGGGTCCTTCGCGTCGGCCGCCCGGGCCGCCTCGCGCACCGCCTTGTCGCGCAGCACGCCGCCTGGGTCGAAGGCGACCTGCTGCTCGGTGGGCAACGCGCCGCTCGTCGTGGAACGACGTGGCGGCCGTTTGACGTGCGCGTTGTGCACCGGGTCGACGGGGCGAAGGGGGATTCGCTGCCCCTCGATCTCGACGACCGGGGCGACTGGCTCGTCGAGCAAGCAATAGGCGACGGTCACGATGCGGCCGGCGAGGTAGCCGTGGTCGAGCTCGAAGAGCTGCCCGCGGACCGAGACGGTCGTGTCGCGGTGCACGCGCCGACGCTGCCGGATCGTGAGCGCGTCGCGCAGGCGAGTCTCGGAGAGCGCGTCGATCTCGCGCTGCCCGGGCGCGTAAACAAGCCCCGGCGCGCGCCCCATCAGGCCGGCGTGCGGGGACGCGTGGTAGTGGACATCGATGAAGGCCTGGATACGAGAGGAGATATCGTCCAGCGACGTGATCGCGCCCAGGTGGTCGAGCACCCCCTCCCGAAGCGTGCGCCAGAATCTCTCCATCTTGCCGCGCGCCTGCGGGTCGTAGGGGCGCGCGTGCAGTAGCGTGATCCCGAGGCGCGAGCAGAAGAGGCGCAAGGCGTCACCGCGATAGGTTGCGCCGTTGTCCAGGTACAGCGCGTCGGGCACGCCGTAGAGCCGGACGGCACGGACGAGCAGCCGCAACATGGTATCTTCCTTCTCGTCGCTCTCGACCGAGATGGCGACGAGGAAGCGCGATGCGTCGTCGAGCAGGGCGTGGATCCGCACGGGGATCCTTCGCCTGTCGAGATGAAGCGTCGGGCCGTGACAGACGTCGCCGTGCCAGAGCGCGTCAGGGCGCTCGGCCTGCCACTTGAGCCGGGTCGTCGGCCCCTTGCCATCGCGCTGCGGGATCTTGTCGAGTCCCTCTTGACGGTAGAGGCGACGCACGGTCGAGGCGCTGACCGTGGCGCTCAGGCGTCCGTCTTCGCGCAGCGTGCGCAGGATGAGCGGCACCGAGGCCCCGGGGTGCTCCCGCCGGATGTCGCACAGCAGCTGTCTCAACACGGGGTCGAGCTCGCGGCCGCGACCGCGATCCCGACGGACGCGAGGGCAGAGGCCTTCGAGCCCCCGCTGGCGGTAGGCATAGAGCCAGCGCTCGAGGGTCGGCACCGCGAAGGAGCGCGTGCACGCGCTACCGGGCGGGCGCACGCGCTCCTTGGCGAGGGCGCGCAACGCTTCGACCAGATCGCCATGCTCGAGGTCGCGAGCGCAGAGCTGGCCAATGATGCCGTGGCGAAAGAGGGCGATTTCCTCCGCGTGATCTCTGGGTTTGAGGAGGTCCACGAACGGTCCTTTCCACGGGTGCGTTTCGGCGCCCCGTGGAAACCCAGTGCCCCGGATCCGTGCCGTCGTGCCCGATCCTACGGGGTGGCGTCGCCGGACCTCGCGTTTGCCTGCGAATGGCCATCACGCTGCGAGCGCGGCGCCGTGGAACGCCAGGTGAGGGGCAGGCGTGCCGGCGCTGCCCCGAGCCGACAGCGCCACGAGCTGCATCGCCGTGCGCTCGGCGACCTGCGCGCGCGTGCTGTCGGCGCCGTGACGTCCGAGCCGGGGGAAGAGCTGGCCACGGCGACTGGCGTCGATCCATCGCGACGGCGCCAGCCACCGCTCGGCCGCCGCGACGCCCAGGACCACGGCGCTGCAGACCTCGGCGCGGACGACCGGTGTGGTGGCGCCCTCGAGTCCGACGCGGGCCAGCACCCAGCCGATCGCCGCCGCGGAGTAGCGCCGCCGCGGCAGCAGCCCGCGGGGCACGACCACCACGACCGCGCCGCAGGCGGTGCAGCGGTAGCGCCGAGCCTGCACCGTAACCTGCTGGGGCGCGTCGCCCGCATCGTGTGGGCCGTACACCTGGCGCGCGCGCAGGCCGTGACCGCGCATCCCCAGCGGGCCGTTGACGGGACGGCTGGCCGCGTCGCAGCAGGGGCAGCGGGCCGGCCGCACGTGCTGAACCGTCGGGAGCACCGTCATCCAACGCTTGATGTCGACATCGGCTTGAACGATCCTGCACGGGCTCCGCTCCTCCAAGGTGATCGGAGCACGACGAGGGGAGGACGGGTCGCCACAACACGCATCCCCTCGTCGCCTATTTTGTGGCCGGCTCCGCGCCGATGCTCCGCTCCGTCGATGCCGGCCTTAGGTCAGCGGCGGCGCGGACGTGGTGCGAAGTGCAGTGGTAATTTCGGGCGTGAAGCAGGAAAGCTCAGCCACTGAGGCGTGGAGGTCGGGGATGCGAGGTTTTGTGAGAATCACGGATGCGTGACCGGAAAGTGTTGCCGATGATCGCTGGCGGGCGGCGGACCGCTGCGCCCACCCCGGCTCCTGCTCTCGGGTCCGAACCGATTCCATGATGGAGGGGCACGGGGCGATCGGCGGATATCCATCACGAACGGGGATCGAGATCGGCGGGAAGTCCACTATTGGAAGGGCGCGGTAACACGAAGGCAACCCGATCCATCCCCGACAGCCGGCGAGCGGCCGCCTTGGGCAAGAGCTCGCGAGCGTACAGCTGCACGGCCAGCTCCCGCTTGAGCACGGCCTCCCGCTCGACTGGCGGAATGCGTGCCTCGTCGAGGATGTCGTCCGAGATTTCGAGGTTGAACGATCCCATGCTGCCTCACGTCCTGCCGGTGCACCCCGAGGATCCCACCCGACGCCGCGGCCTGCAAGGCCGAGATGCTCCCCGCCCTCCACTGCCCGCGGTCGACGGCCGGGCGAACGCTCACGTGACCCCGGGGTCCACTCCAAGCGAATCTCACGTCGACGCAGCGTCCTCGGCGCGATGCGGGCGCACCGGATGACCATGATGGGGCTGTCGCGCGACCTGCTCGGCCTCTTCAGGGGGTTCAGCGTGGCCATGGGCCTGGTGCTCGCGCTGCACGGCGCCGTCTGCGTGCTCGCCGCGCCCGCCCTCGCCGCGCTCCCTGCTGTCGTGGCGCTGAACGCGGCGGTGTCGCTGGCGCTGCTGGCCATCGCCGTCCGCGCGTTTCCGCCGCCGCCGATCGTGACCATGCTCGTCGCGACGGCGTGCTTCGGCGCGGCCCTCGTGGGGCGCTGAGCGTGCGGAGTTTCGAGCACAAATCAATCATGCTTCAGAAATCAAACCGGAGGCGATCGACTCGATCGTCTATGAGCGAGTAAAAATCCGCTCCGGCCTCAACAGCCTTTAGGTCAGCTTGGGAGACAACGATCAAGAAAACCCCGTTGGTGTCGACCGCTGCCCTAATTTCTCGCAAAGCGTCGGCACCGTTATGCGCACCGGTGACACCATTGCGGGACATGACGAATCCGAGGTGCGCCCTTGCGCGATCCAACTTCGCCTTGAAATCTCTAATGTGCTTAGCAGCCATTGGCTCTGACCAGTTCTTGCACTCGACGAGCGAGTACCGGCCAAAATCGTGAAACAACGGGCCAATATCGGCGCGACTGTGCTCCAACACGAGGTCGACTTCGTAACTTGAGCCTAGAAGGTTTCGATATTTTACCTTCACCCCCTTGAGGCCTGAAAATAGAACCGCGGCAACCTCCTCGAAGGTCGCCCCCTTCTCCTTGGCAGTGCTTGCGACCTCAGCCGCGCTAATCTTTTCCGCGATCGTAGGTGAATCAATCCGAAAATGCTCGAAGTTGGGAGCAGGATTCGCAATAGCCGGCCTCTGCGAGGTCCGGCCCAGCGTTGGCCATACGGAGGGGCGACGCAATCGCTCGAAGATCTGGTGTGCCTGGTCGAGCGTTATTTCGTCGAGATCGTATCGGGCAACCGTGTCGCCGTGGTAGATCCACAGCTGCTTGGGCGACAGCAGCATCGCATATTCTGGCGCAGCCACGGCACGATAGATGTCCATTTGATCGGCCGCTTCGCTGAGCATCTTGCTGAGCGGAAATTCGGTCCTTTAGCTTCGATCAGTAGCCACGGACTCATTGAAATAGGCTGCAGAACCACTGCGTCCGCCCTGTAGCGGGGAGGGAAGCCCAACGAGTATTGAAACATAAGCAGAGAGTCGTCGTAGCCGAGTGCGCGCACAAGCCTGGGGACAATGTCGGCGGTAAACGAAATCTCGTTTGCATAGGTGTTTGAGGCTCCGTCCTGGAGTACACGATGTAGTTGATCGACGCTCATCGGTTTCATCAGCCTCTGTCGCTTGTCCCCCGCTTCTTTTTCTTCGACGCTAGCTGCTTCCTAGTCTTCCGCGTCTCGTGTAGCCCCTCCGCCACCTCCTCGGCGTAGCATTGGTGATTGAGTCGCAGAAGCCGTGCAATTACTTCGGATCGGGCCGTTTCACTGATTGTGAAGCGCTGCCCCTGTTGTGTAGCGTGGAATCCATGGTCGAGGCGCAGATCATCCCAACCGTAAGCTAATGCGACACATTCGTCCATCTGCACGTGAAGGCTGCGGAGCATTTGCACATCAGCAGCGATGTTGTCTTGCATGTGGAAGCGGTTGTACGTTTTGGTCAAACCCTCCCGCCGATCATGCATGATCCTTTTTCGATGCTCGTGGTAACTCTCTCCGATGGAACCGAGGGCAGAGTTCGAGGAGGGGAAGGTAAAGGTCTCAAAACAGTCCAGCGGCACATAACGGACCGCTGAACGAAACCCAAGCATGGGCGCGTTGTGGGCGGACCATTCGTTATGCGCAAATGATTGAAGCACCGCAAACGAGGACCAGTCCTCAAGAGCGAACACGACGACTTGCTCAGAGAATACAGGGTGATATTCTACAAATGCAACACAATTGTACTTGGAGAGGCGCGCCCTCACAAGCACGCGCCGCAGACCGGAGATGGCGTCGTATAGTCGAGTCCGTCGACGCCAAAATTGCCACCAAGGGGCACTCGCCACTGGTCCAGGCTTGGAGAGCCGTTCCTGCTTGGCATGCATTTCCAGCCACCTCAGAACATCCGGAAAATCGGCTGCTACGTGGCCTTGGTAGCCGCTCGGAGCTTCGGCGCGATCCAGTGGCCAATCTCGGAAGTCGATAACAAACCGAGCGGCCGACTGATCTGGACGATTATTCAAGTCATCGCCATTGAGATATGGCGAGATAACTTCTTGATTTGACAGACTGATCTTGATGAGTTGCTCCGCTTCCTCAGGGCTCAACAAGAAGCCCATCCCGAGCACCATAGATCCTTCGGCGCATTTTCCGGTATTCGCAACAAGGCGCAGCGGCGGTGTACCACCACGCCCCAGGAATGCTGTGCCGGTCAGCCGAATAGAACCATCGTCATTGCGTCTTGGTTCCCCGGTAAGCGCCAAGCTGAGTCCCGCTGAGTCGAGGAATCGGTATTCGACCTGCTCAACGATGTGGTTCCCTCCTTCGGCGGGCGTCGCTGTGATCGTGACCACGCCCGGCCGGTCCCCATCCGCCGCTTCCAACAGCTTCTCTTGTTCCAGTGGGTCGATGAGAACCGTAATATCATCTGTCCCGTAAGGGACCGAATAACTCGTCCGTAGGGTACCGAGAACTGGCAGAAGGCATCGCTTTCGATATTCTTCGGTCATTCGCGAGAGATTCGACCGCTTGGCGAATTCAACGAAGAATTGCTGCAACGATTTTGGATCATCGTATTCTTTATTCTTGTCGCCGATAACCGATACCGAGTACGGTGTAACCCAGAGGCTGAGGATGACGTTCCTCTCGTTCCTTCGTGTCTTAGGAGTAAGGACGATGGAACGGAGCGACGATGTCGAGTCCTGCTCAAGCTCTGCATGCAGCCATCGGCTGCCGCTCAGAGTCGCAACAAATTCCTTAATTGTCTCGAGAAGCAGATTTTGCCCCCCCGGGCCGGCAGGCTCCTCGACAATCTGTTTAATCTGTGCTTTCCAGTTATTCCTAGATGCCATCGGTCGCTCTAATGCCGGTCGAGCACCAGCGTTACGGGCAGGTGGTCACTATAGCCAGTTTCAATTGGCTTTTTCTGGTCGCCTTCGATCAAATTGGTCTTGCCCAGCTTGCTTAAGACTCGGAAGTCTTGGACATGCTCCACGAGTTCCGGACTGAGCAGAATCTGATCGTAGCAGTGCCAGCTGATGCCGCAGTCGTCGTCAAGATAGTAGTGTGTGCCCCGTGGATGCTTGCGTCGTTCAGGAAGCCATTTCCACATCGGATTGTAGAGAGGGGAACGATCCGCGAGAGTTACGAGGGCACGCAGGTCGGTTGCCGCTGGGTGCACTTTTCCGCTGTGGACGACGTCTAGGCCAGGGGCACTTGGTAGGCGCTGAACTCTGCGATGAGAGAGTTCGCTGCGATCGCGGACAGCCCAGAAATAGCCGCGAGCCGCGATTTCTCGGTGATATGGATCCGCGTTGAAGTCGCCGGCGAGGACTACAGGGCCTCCTTTCCAGGCAGCGTGAAACGCACTGGCGAGTACTGCGAGCGGCCCGTCTCTCTTCCCGTCCGGCAGATCGCGTCGTCCGGGGAGGTGCAGCGCAAAAAAGCGCAACCCCTCAAATAACGTATTTGTAATTGTCACTTCGAGCATGCGTTGATCGATCGTCGGGAAGGCGCCCGGGGTATAGACGTGCTCGTTGGCCGTCGCCACATCGGCACTCGTAGCGATCGCGAGCCCACGGTCTACTCCAATCACCCGGCGTAGTAAACCACGACTATAGCGCATGAAGTCGTCAGAACTGGCACCTTCCGGTAGTTCCTGAAAGGAGGCGATGCATGGTGTTCTTCGCGTGAGATACCTACATGCACGTCTGAGGGCGGCGCGACTGCGGTGTAGGTTCCATGTGAACACTAAAAGAGGGATGCTCACCAGCACCTCATGTAAGGACTTGCATGATGTTTGAAGCTGTGCTGCTTCGTTTTTGCCATGGTCAAGGCTCGAAACTCCATGGCGACGCTCTGCGAGCCCCAATACCAGGAGCAGCCACCAGCCTCGCCTGGCAGTACCTCTTCCCCACCTCTCGCCGTTGCACCGATCCAGCGCATGGTTGGCCTCGGAGAGAGCGGCAATAAGGAGCCACGCCCACGGCGATCGTCGGGCGGTGAAGGCGCGTCAGACACACGAGGGGCCTCTCATTCGGCGCGCCGGGGCGTGCGATGCGAACAGCCGCTGCAATGGCTCGCCTTGAACGCGGCAATAACTGCGGACCAGTCCTTCGAAGGAACTGCAGACTGACGCGAGAGGAGCGCGCAGCGCGCAACGCGCTCTGGATACCATGCGTATAGTGTCGCAGGGCTCGCCTCGTGCGAAGCGTCTTCCCTAATCTCTATATAACGGCACCAGCTAAGCTTCTCCCGCGCGATCGTCCGTTGGCACTCGGCGCCATCCCGCAGAACCGGCAGGCGCTCAGGCGGTACGCGCATCAAGGCGCAGGAGTTTCGCGCAAGGTCGTCGAGATCTTCATCGGTCATTTGCGCAAGCACTACCTCAATTCCTTCTTCATGAAGCTTTCGTATCTCCTCCAGCCGTTCGGCGTGATGACTGTGCGCAATTATTCTTGTAGCGGAACGCTCAATGTCCATATGACGTAGAGCCTCGGCGTTCTCACGCACGGCGGTGGCTAGCTCAACCGCCCTCGCGCGGTCACGAGCAAGATCGGCAACGTCGGCCTCTAGCAAACGTGACCGCAGCTCGAGTTCCGGCTGATCGAACCGCACTGCAGCAGATTGGGTAGCGTGGATCTGTTCAAAAAGTCGCTCTGGAACGGTTGGAGCTATGGTCTCCGTCATGGCAGCCGCCATGATCAACTGGCCAATAACGAAGGCCTCGCCCGCGTCGCGCGTATGCAACGCCTGGCAGAAGAGCGAGGCGTTCCCGGTAGTGCGGATCGTATCTATTAATTCGCGAACCCTGAGGCGCCATCGCTCGAGGTTGTGAAGTTCCTCGTCAATAACTTGACGCGGCTCCTTGTCGTATGCATGACGCCATATTCCAGGATCTCGTGAGTTGATGAGCGCCTGGGTTAGGGCCATGACACGGTCCTGAATTTCGTGAAACTCGATGAGGAGCCGAGCGTGCTGCCGAATCGCCTCTGGGGCATTTGTCAGCGCGTCGATGCGGCGGAGCACGGCCATCAGCTGTTCATGGTATTGCTCCTGTAACTGCGTAGTGGCGGCCTCACTTCGGAGTGTCCACAGTCGAAGGACGTCATACTGGAGTTGGAGAACCTCAGGGGCATCCACACGCCAAGCTTCCGAACGACCTCGGAAGACTTCCGCGGAGATCTCTCCAAACACAAGAGCGACAACGTTCGTCAAATACAACAGAAAATGTCGATCTTCGGATTCAAGTTGTAGCCGGCGGGCACGAGCAGCGCGCAGACTTGCGTCTGCGGCCAGGTAGTTTCCGTTTGAGAAGTGGGCATAGCCGAGCACTAGGGAGAGCTTCGGAGCATCTCTGAATCGCTGCGGCTGTAGAAGTGCTGCGATCTCCACCACTCGGGAGGCGAAGCCCCAGGAAACTAGGTTCATACCATCACGAAGAAGTAGTTCCTCCGCCGCTTCGGGTCCTGTAACGCGCCCCGGTCCCTCGCTTGCGTCGAACTCGATGCGGGCACGACCATTCGGCAAGACGAATGCAATTTCGTCACGCAATCGTCTGTGCCGTTTAGCTTCATTTATTATACGCTCGCGAATGACGGCGATCGTCGCTTGGTCAATCTTTGTGCGAAATCTGATAGTTGCAGAAGCCTTCGCGCTCCAAGATTCGTCGAGGCTCGAGATCCGCACCTGCTCGTCCATGGCGAACGCAAAGAACAGGTCGCTCGTCTCGGGTCGGAACAGAACGTATAGCGGACATGGTCCATTCAGCAGGTAGTTGAGGTTGGTCGTCTCGACCGATACCGAGAATGAGCCATCCCTATTCATCTCCAGGCCTGAGCGGGCTTTAAGTTGAACTTGCGAACGGCAGTTCGTCGCCCGTGAATTCGAGATGACCTCTAGTGTTACATCAACGCCAAAGTCGTCGACGCGCTCGTCGCGCAAAATGAATTCATCGGAGCTTAGCGCTGCAGCGAGTGCTTGCAAGCTCCGGCGCTGGAGAGCAGAGTTTGAATCTGCTTTAGGAAGAGGGCCTAGGCCGTCGTCGTTCATTAGATCGATACACCTCCGTCTGCCGCGACGCTACGCTAGACTGTACCAATCAAGCTTGCCCAGACTTTGCACCTCATAGCCCATCAAGGCATGTCAACCGCGACTCTGTGCGACTTGATCAACGACATGTCGGTCATCCGCGGCATACAGCGTATCTGACGGCGACCCCTCCTTGTCAAGCAGACTAGCGCACGGGCGTGCGGGGTCCAGGCCGGGCTAAGGCGCTAGCAGGCCGTAGATACCCTAACCGCTCCGAGTCAAAGATGTGGCGCTGCAACAGCCCGGCCGAGCAGCGGACGGGCTGTTCAACTTGCTGCGGCTTGCCGAGTCCTCCACGACGCGGGACAGCCTCCGCAGTCCTAGCAAAGCACGCGCCAACTCTCCGCAAAGAGCGCGCGGAAGGCTGCGGGCCGGTGAGCTGCAGATACCGGAGATGGCGTCAGGTCCCGGCGGGACGCTTGCGCGGCCGACCTCGCTTGATCTCCGGCATCGCGGCACTGCGAAGAAGAACCCCGGGCGACACATCGAGCGCGTTCGCCAGCCTGACTAGCGTGCCGAGGCTCATGCTCTGCCGCCCAACCTCGATCGCCTGCATCGTCCGCAGCTCGATCCCGGCGGCTTCCGCGAGCTGCTCCTGCGTGATGCCGCGCTGCTGGCGTAGACGCCGCAGGTTCGCTGCGATGTAGAGCAGAAGGGTATCGAGCGTGAGCGTTCGCACTCCGTTCGCGTACCCCCGCGCCGGGTTCAGAATAATGATCCAGCAGATCGGATTTCCTTGACCTGCCGGTTGTCAGTTCGTAACGTGGCGAGACTACAAAAGTGCCGCCCGCGGGTGCTGGTAACACCCCGGGCGGCGTGGCCGAACCCCGCGCAAACGAGGTCCGACATGGAAACCGTACGTCTACGCCCTGACCAGGGCCAAGAGATCGATCCGCCCTCCCGTCGCCGCCCCCGCCCCGCTGCTCTCAACCGGCTCGCCCGCCCGCCCAAACCCCTCCGTCAGCAGCCACCGCACCCCGCCGTCCGCCTCGCCCCCGCCGCGCTCCTCGAACAGCGCCCGCTCATCCGCCGCACCCTCCGCGCCCGCGGCGTTCTCCCCGCCGATCTCGACGACCTCACCCAGGACACCCTCCTCGGCGCCTGGCGCAGCCTGCGCGCCGGCCGCTTCCGCCCCTCCCCCGCTCTCCCTCCCGCCGACGCCCTCCGCCGCTGGCTCGCCGGCATCGCCTCGCGGCAGGCCTCGCACTACCGCGACAAGGCCCACCGCCGCCACGAGCTCCCCGCGGTCGACCCTGACCGCCTCTCCGCCTTCGCCGCCCCCTCTCCCGAGGCCCGCCTCGTCGCCCGCGGCCTCCTCCGCGCCTTCCACCGTCTCCGCCCCGAGCTGCGCGAGATCCTGTCGCTCGCCGCCACCGGCCTTTCCTCGCTCGAGATCGCCGCCTCCCTCTCGCTCCCGCGCCCCACGGTCGCCACCCGCCTCCGCCTCGCGCGCCGCCTCTTCGCCCGCGCCCTCACCCGCTCTCGGAGGTGGCCCCGATGCGCCCGATGAGCCGCGCCCCCGTCGACGCCCCCGCCGAGACGGCGGCCGAGCTGCCGACCGCGACCGAGGCCGCCCTCCTCGAGATGGTGCTCGGCCTGCCCGGCGTCGGCCCGCGCCTCCTCGGCACGGCCGCTCTCCCCTCGCTCGGCCGCCTCTCGCCCGCGGCGCTGGCCGAGCGCACCCAGATCGCCCTCTTCGACGCCACCCGCCTCGCCGCCGCCTTCGAGCTCGGCCGCCGCACCCACGCCGCCCGCGCCCGCCGGGGTGCGCTCCTCACCGACGCCGCCCGCGTGGCGCGCTACTTCGGCCCGAGGCTCGCCTCCCTGGTCCACGAGGAGCTCTGGATCGCCGCGCTCGACGCCCACGGCCGCCTCCGCGAGACGCGCCTGCTCGCCCGCGGTTCCGACGACGCCCTCTACGTCGGCCGCTCCACCGTCCTGCGCACGGCGCTGGACATGGCCGCGCACAGCTTCGTGCTGGCCCATAACCACCCCAGCGGCGACCCGACCCCGACCCACGAGGACGAAGCGATGACCCTGGAGCTGCGCCACCTCGGCTCGGAGCTGCACGTCCCGCTCACCGCCCACGTCATCGTCACCCCCAGCGGCCGCTACGCCGCCGTCCACGAGTAGCCCCTCGCGGGCGCAGCGCCGCCGGCGCGCTGCGCCCCTGCGCATCCGGCCGCCACCTCTCGCGCACCGCCCGGCCGGGAGCTCTGCAAGCCCCGGCAGCGGCAGAGGCGCTGGACCGCGTGAAGCAACCGACCGTAGCTTGGCTAGTCTAGCCCACACTCGTTCCGGCCGCTCCGTGCCTGCGCCACGCCAGCCAACGTCGGCCATCGCCGTCGTCGCGGCATCTTCCTCACCGACGGGGCAGCGCGCCTGGGCAGCCTCCGAGCCTCGCGGTACAATCCCTGCGTGAACCTTCCCGAGCTGGAAGCCGAAGCCCTGAAGCTGCCCGTCGCGGAGCGCGCACGTCTCGCAGAAAAGCTTCTGGAAAGCCTGGATGAGCTCTCCGAGGAGGAGCACAGGCGCCTCTGGACCGAGGAAGCGACGCGCCGGGACGCAGAGCTCGACGCAGATCCGTCCCGAGGGCGGCCGGCCGAGGACGTCTTTCGTGACGCCCGCGCGCGGCTCCGGTGACGCTCCCGGTCATCTTTCACGAGCAGGCTGAGGTCGAGCTGAACGAGGCCGCCGCCTACTACGCTCGGGCACGTCCTGGCCTTGGTGACGCCTTCCTCGCCGAGGTTCAAGGCGCCGTCGATGCCCTGGCCGCATCACCGCTCGCGGGGAGGGCTGTCGAGAACGAGGTTCGCTGGTGGCTCGTGCGGCGATTTCCCTACAGCGTGCTGTACCGGGTACGCGACGATCGCATTCGTATTCTCGCGATTGCACATCAGAATCGGCGGCCGTTCTACTGGCGCGGACGCCAATAGTCCGGCTCGGCGCCTGCTCGCCCGCGGCTCCGACGACGCCCTCTACGTCGGCCGCTCCACCGTCCTGCGCACCGCGCTGGACATGGCCGCCCACAGCTTCGTCCTGGCCCACAACCACCCCAGCGGCGACCCGACGCCGACCCACGAGGACGAAGCGATGACCCAGGAGCTGCGCCACCTCTCGGCGGAGCTGCACGTCCCGCTCACCGCCCACGTCATCGTCACCCCCAGCGGCCGTTACGCCGCCGTCCACGAGTAGGCCCTCGCCACGCGCAGCGCCCCGCCCCGCCGCCGGCGCGCTGCGCCCCTGCGCATCCAGCCGAAAGCCTCGGGCGCACCGCCCCATCCGGCAGCCCCGCCGTGCGTTCGCTCTCGTCATCGCGGCTGGCCGGGGAGGAGCCGGGGTGCTCGTCGTGTAGGCTCGACGGCGAAGCGGGCTCGCCTCCCGCGTCCACCCCAGCGCGATGTCGACCGCCACCGTCACCCTCGCTCTCCCTGAAGCGCTCTACCAGCGGCTGAGGGGGACTGCGCTCGCGACCCGACAGCCGCTCGAAGCCGTGATGCTACGCGCGCTGAGCCTCGGCAGCCCTCCCGCCTGGGACGACGCGCCCCCGGAGTTCCAGGTCGACCTCGCCTGCCTCGACAAGATGGACGACCAGGCGCTCTGGCACATCGCGAAGAGCCACAGGTCCGGAGCAGAGCTCGCGCGCTACGACGAGCTGCTCGACCGGAACACCCAGGGGCTCCTCACGCCGGCGGAGCGCATCGAACTCGAGCGTCTTCGGCACGAGAGCGACCTGTTCACGCTCCGTAAGGCGCACGCTGCGGCGCTCCTGCGATGGCGCGGGCACGCCGTCGCTTCTCCGTAGCGCGCGCCCTCCACGAGCTGGAAGACTGCGACCTCAACGTGGATGGCGCGCGAGAAAGGCGCTCCCGAGGTCGGGCGGTGGGAGCCACCCGGCCGCGACGACGTCCAAGGCGGGAGGAGTGCGACGAGCGTACGCGCTCAGGGCGACGACAGCCGGCCGGCCACTGGCGCAATGCTCGCTCGCTATCGTCGGGGATCACCGCCGTGGTACAGTGGGTCAGGAGCCCGACGCCGATGCATGATCGTCAAGCCGAACGACCAGGGTCTGAACCCTCCGACGCAGAGAAGAGCTGGGATCAGCGGATACTCGAAAGAGTCCCCTCTGGCGTCGATGCATCGCTCATCGCCGAGAACCTGCGCTTGACTCCCACCGAAAGAGTCGAGCGGATGCGGAAGGCACTGGAGTTCATCGAGGAAGCGAAGGCAGTCCATGGTCACCGACGTTCGGCGCGTCGTTGAAGCGCTCGTCGGTGAGCATGTCGATTTCGTGATCATCGGCGGGCTCGCGCTGGTAATTCAAGGCTCGAGCCGCACGACGAACGACATCGACATGTGCTACTCGCGCGACCGCGAGAACTTGCGGCGCCTCGCGCGCGCCCTGGCGCCGTTCCATCCTACGCTTCGCGGGTTCCCTCCCGAGTTGCCCTTCTTCTGGGATGAGCAGACGTTATGGAGCGGGCTCAACTTCACGCTGAGCACGGATGTTGGCGCCATAGACCTGCTGGGCGATGTGCCCGGAGTGGGTAGCTTCGACGACGTTGCGAAGGGGTCGGAGGAAATCCAGCTCTACGGCTCTGCGTTCGAATCCTGGGGCTGGACGCCCTGGAACGCGCCAAGCGCGCGGCCGGTCGTGCCAAAGATCTGCTCGATCTCGGTGAGATCGCTGCGATCCGTGCGCGTCGATCCCCCTGATACTGACCGACGTCGACCTGCGAGAACGAAGCGATGCCGGCTACCGCAAGCCGGCCACCGCGACGGGTCGGGTCCCCCTGCCGCTACCACCCCGCACCGCCGGGGCGCGCTCCTCACCGACGCCGCCCGCGTGGCGCGAAGGCGAGCTTCACGACTCTCCCTGGAGCCGGTCCGCTCGTGCATCGCGATCGGGGCGATGGTCGAACACTTCGGCCGGCATGGTGGCGTCAGCGTCGACAAACAGGAGGCCATGCCGCTCGGTCAAGGTGACGCCCTCACGTCGCGCTGGATGATCTGCAGCAGGGACGTCGCTGGCGGCCTCGTGCGCGACCAGCTCGATCACGCGAAGCCGGTCGGTTACAGGGAGGGCGCGGTGGCGGCGACGGTCGGCCCCGACGGTCATGCCCGGCAGGATGCCATCCCCGCAGCCAGGAAGGAAGGCGAGGATCGGTTGCTGATGCATTGAACAGGCGGAACGAGCGCGGCCGCATCCTCGGCGAGCAGCGCCGGCACGTCGTCCAGGATCTCCGCATCAACGGGCAACTCCTTGCGCAGCTGCGCCATCTGCTCGGGCTTGAGCGGCGAGTTCGTCACGCCCAGCATGTCGGCCACCTCGCGGGGGATCGGCGGCCTGGCCGGCCTGGTGCTGCTCGACCTCGTAGGGGACTCGAGCGCTTCTTCGTCGTCGTTCGGGGGGCCGTGGACTCCCCCTGGCGGGTTCAAGATCGATGATGGCTTCGTCAGCATGGAATGATGGGTCGGCCATCATCCCATGCTGAAACGGCCATCGTCGAAGCCTGCGGGGTCAACCCTGGAGCATCGCTCGGCCAGCTCTCAGCATGGGTTCAGCGACATCGCGAACGCCCTGACGGTGTGCTGCGGGCGCGAAGCGCCAGCAGGCACCCCGCTGCCTCCCGGATGTCCAGCTCGGCAGACGGGAGAACGAGGAGCCGGCTCATCGACGCGTTGCGAGGTGCGTACGGAGGTCGGCCTCGACCTGTTCCCAGGAGCGGCCGGCATCCGGTGCGGCCTCGTACTCGGCGAGCCGGCGATCGAGCTCGGCCTTGTGCCACTCGGGTACCGGCACTTCGTCCTCCCTCGCCGCGATCCGCTCCCAGAGCGCCTGGACGTACTCGATCTGCTCGTGCACGGTGAGGTCGTCGAAGCCGGGCGGCGGGCCCTGGATGGCTCGTTGCATGAGCCGCAAGATACCACGAGGCACCGCGACGACACAGCACACGGCCCTCGCGATCGAGAACGAGCGACGCGCCGTCCATCCAGCCGAGCCGGGGCCGCGGTGAGTCTGCTCCTCGACGATCCAGCCCTCGCTCGGTCGCCTCTTGCCCGCGGCGCTGGCCGAGCGCACCCAGATCGCCCTCTTCGACGCGACCCGGCTCGCCGCCGCCTTCGAGCTCGGCCGCCGCCGCCACGCCGCCCGCGCGCGCCGGGGCGCGCTTCTGACCGATGCCGCCCGCGTGGCGCGCGCCGCCGCGTCCGGGCTGAGCCCCCGCGGTGACACCGGCGTCCTTGGCGACGGACGGCGAGCCATGCGAGGGTTGCCGCCGATGTCCGCCTCGCACGAGATCGACTCCGACACGGGCCCCCGAAGCTCCGCAGCGCAGCCCGTGGTCGTCGTCGGAGCTGGTTCCGTTGGGCTCACGCTGGGAGCCCGGCTCGCGGCGCGCCGGCGGGATGTGGTCTTCGTCGTGCGTCGCGCCGAACAAGCGGGCGCGCTGAACGAACGCGGGGTGTCCCTGGAGCAACTGGACGGCGAGCCCCTTCGCGGCCGCGTGAGGGCCTTCGTCGGCTGCGCCGCGGCTCGTCACCTCGAGCCGGGCTGGGTGGTGGTGTGTGTGCAGGCCGGTCACACCGAGATCCTCGCGCCCGAGATCGCCGACGCCTGGCCAGCGGCGACGGTCGTCAGTGCTCAGAATCACGTCACCAACGAAGCCGTGCTGGCGCGGCACAGCCGGTCGGTGCTCGGACTCGTGTGGCGGCAGACCGTCACGCGGTTGAGTGACATCGAGGTGCGCTCGGGAGGAGCCGCGCGGGTGACCGTGGGCAGCTACCCTGACGGCCTATCGCCAGCGGCGCTCGAGCTGGCCGCGGTGCTCCGCGACGCGGGCTTCGATGCCGGGCTGTCGCCGACCATCGCCCGGGACAAGTGGCTCAAGCTCTGCGTGAACCTCATGAGCATCCCCAACGCGCTCATCCACCCGCGCGATCACACCAGCGCGGCGTTCGCCGAGGGCAAGGCGCGTCTGCTCGAGGAGGCGCGCGCGGTGCTGGCGGCTGCGGGGATCGAGGCCGCGTCGGGGGACGGGCGCACTCGCAGCCTCGAGCAGGAGATCGAGTGGCAGCGCCTCTCCGCCGCGCGCGGCCTGAGCGCTCGGCGCGCGCCCCTCTACAACCAGGTCTGGCGCGCGTTCGAGCAACGCGCTCGAGGGCTGGGCCCGGACGAGGCGCTCGAAGCCGACACGTATCACGAGCTCATCACCAGACTCGGAGCCGCGCACGGTGTCGCGACGCCGCTCAACGAGCGGGTGCTCGCTCACACGCGACGCGCGTGGCACGAGCGGGCAGCGGCCGAGAACTGCGGCGTCGCAGAGATGTTCGGGATCGCCTCGAGCGAGTAGCTCGATGGGGACCTCGGAGAACACCGCGAGCGGCAGCGCGAGGCGGGCCCTGATCGCGAGGACTGACCTGGCTCCGCTGCGGGCTCGTCCTATCCTGCGGGGCATGAACGAGAACGACCTCCTCGAACGGTACCTGTCGCGGCTGCAGCTCGCCGCGCCGCCGCCACCGACCGAGCGCGGGCTGCGCGATTTGCACCTCGCCCACCTCGTGCATGTGCCGTTCGAGAACCTCGACATCCACCTCGGGCGACCCATCGACCTCGCTCCCCAGGCGGTGCTCGACAAGCTCGTGACGCAGGGGCGCGGGGGGTTCTGCTACGAGCTCAACAGCGCGTTCGCCTGGCTGCTCGAGCGGTGCGGCATGCACGTCGAGCTGCTCCAGGCCCGCGTGTACAAAGCCGACGGGTCGATGGGACCGCCGTTCGACCACCTGGCGCTGCGGGTGACGCTGGGCGGCGAGCGGTTCCTGGCCGACGTGGGCTTCGGCGCCAGCGCGTGGTACCCCCTGCGCCTCGACGTGGCGGGCCCGCAAAACGACCCGAGCGGCGCCTTCGCGCTGCGCCCCGCCGAACGCGACGAAGGCCGCGCCGCCGGCGCCGACGTCGGCGAGACCTGGGATCTGCACCACGACGGGCACGCCGTCTACCGGCTGGATGGCCGCGCCCGGCACCTCGACGAGTTCGAGCCCATGTGCCTGTACCATCAGACCTCGCCCGAATCGCACTTCACCCGCAAGCCGCTGTGCACCCGGCTGCTCGCCGATGGAGGCCGCGTCACCCTCACCGGCTCGGCCCTGGTCATGACGGCGCCGGACGGCACGCGCGCCGAGCAGCAGCTCGACCGCCCGGCGCTCGAAGCGGCTTACGCCGAGCACTTCGGGTTCGCTCCCTCGCTCGTCCCGGCGCGCTGAGGATTGCCCGGAAGGCGTCGCCCGCTGCAGGTTGACCAATGACCAACGACCACGCGCGCGGCCGGCCCAGCACCCCATCGAGGGTCGCGGTCCTTCACGGGTGGGCGGTATCGTCGGGAAGGAACCCGCCTACCTGGCGATTCCACAGCTCGGCGTACACTCCGCCCCTCGCGAGCAGCTCGGCGTGCGTGCCGTCTTCGACGATGCGGCCGTGATCGAGCACGATCAGTCGATCGAGGCGAGCCAGCGTCTCTGGTCGGGTCCGGGGCGAAGCCCCAGCGAGGCGCTCACCCCGCGGGCCCTGCATCCGGGACCGGCACACGGCCGATCGCGTAAGGCAGGATGCGTGCGATGTTGCGCGCATCGTCGATCCCGCGGTGGTGTGTCCCGTGGAGCGGGAGTCCGAGCCGCTCGAGCGCGCTCGCCATGCCATAGCGCTGGGTCACCCCGAGCGTCGCGGAGAAGCGCTTCTTGATGTTCATGTGCCCCTGTAGCGGCAGGGGCACGCCCCAGCGGGCCGCGTCGATCTCGAACTGCTTGCGGTCGTAATCGCCCCACGAGCAGAAAAGCGCCTCCCGCCGGCCGACGAAGCGCCCGAGCGCCGCGATGGCTTCGGGGAACGTGGGCGCGGCGTCGACGTCTGCTTGCGTGATCGTGGTGAGCTTCGTGCAGAACGCCGTGAGCTTCGGCCGGATGACCGGGCGCACGAAGGTGGCGAGCTCGCTCACGGGCTCGAGCGTCGCGCCGTCCACGAGGACCGCGCCGATCTCGATGATCTCCATGATGCGCTCGGGGATGCGGCCCTCCTCGTCGCACGTCGCCTCCAGATCGATCACCAGGAAAAATGCAGGTTCCTTTCCCATGTCCGTCCTCCTTTCTGCTGAACCTTGATACGATCCGCGCGAAGGACATGCCCGGACACGAAACCGGACAGGCCGCTCCCGCAGGCTTTTCCTGGGAGGATTACGTCGCCTGGCTCGTCGCGCAGCACGGCTCCTTGACCGCGGTCGCCGAGCGGCTCTCCTCCCGGCGTGGCTACGAGGACGACGTCACCTCGATCGAGCGCGCCCTGCGCCGGCTGCGGACGCGCGGCCAGCGGGACGGCGGGACCTGGGGGGCGCGCGCGCTCGCGGCCTTCGGCTTGCCGGACGCGCTCACCGAGCGCGCCCGCTGGATGGGCGCCTATCACTCGCGGTTCACCGACCTGCCCCTGCCCCTCGCCCAGGACCTCTTGCGCCTCTGGGATCGACCGCCGGTGAGCGAGGATCCGACCTCCCACGTCTTCCTCGCCCTCGCCCACGCCACCTGCGCGCTGCGCGGCGACGACCGCGAGGCCGGAAGGACGCACCTCGCCCGCATCCGGCCGCTGCTCGGAAAGGCCCCGCCCGAGGCGCGGGTCGAGGCGCTGCTCACGGAGGCCTTCCTGGCGAGCCGTGATGACGTCGCGCGCGTGGCCGGCCTGCTCGACGAGATCGAGCCGCTCTTCGAGCTGCCGATGCCCGCCCACGACCGAGCCTGCCTGTTCGCCCGGTGGATCGATCAACGCGCCTTCGAGCGGAACCGCTCCTGGGGCGGCAAGCAGCCGGATCCGGCGGCTGCGGAGGCGCTTTACCGGCGCATCCCGGAGGACGGTCCGGCCTTCGCGCGGGCGCGGCGGGCGAACGGGCTGGCGTATGCGCGGTGGAAGCAGGGCTTCCCCGAGGAAGGCGCGGCGCTCGCGCGGGAGGCGCGCCGGCACGCGGGGGACGGCGGGCACATGCGGATGCGCGCGATGGCGCTGAACATGCTGGCGCGAATCGTGGGCGGCGAGGAGGGCGCGGAGGCGAGGCGGCGGGCGATGGCGATCGCGAACGAGCTCGACGACGAGGTGCTCAGGCTGCGGTTCGAGCGGCGAGCGGGAAACAAGGGCTGAGGTGGGCAGGGGCCAAGGGGCACGAGGGAGGGTGGTGCTGTCATTTGAACATGAAGGCGGTAAGGCGGGAAGAAAATCTCAATGATCTTCCCGCCTTACCGCCTTCATGTGAACCCTCTCTGGGCAAATGACAGCACCACCCGAGGGAGACAGCGCACGCGCGTCTACTGGAGCCTGTGCAGCAACTCCGTGTCCTGGTCGCCCAGCAGGTAGGTGGCGATGAAGGTCGCGGGGGCCGAGCTGGAATCATTGTCGAAGCGCTCGATGGGCGTGCTCGCGGGCTCGAAGATCATCTGCCCTGCCGTGTAGTACCTGGCCGGTTGGCCTTTCACCTGGAACAGGATACGCCCTTCGGTCACATAGCAGACGACCGGACCGGGGTGCGTGTGCGGCCCGGCCGTGAACCCAGGGGGTAACGTCAGCCGCTGCACCTCGACGCGGGTAACGGCCTTCCCGCCCGCGACCGCGTGAGTCCCGAGCGAGGCCCGCTCCAGGACCGAGTCCCGCGCGCATCCCGCGCCGGCACAGAGCAGGGCTGTCGCCATCGCGAGCGCAGCCCGGGAGAGGCGGCGCCCGCTCCCGGGCTGCGCTCTCCCCGGACGCCGCGTGCGACGAGGGCTGTCGGCGAGGTCGCGAGGGAAGTCCCCTTCGCGCAGCGGCGGCTCGCCATTCCGCCGTGAGACGTGAGCGAAATGCATGGAGTGTGGGTCCTTGTGCTCTGTCAGGCGGCTCCGGCTCGCCTTGACGCCACCAGCATGACGGAGCACCATCGTGCTGAAAATCAGGAAGTTTGGCACGGACAGTTCAGCAAAACGGGACGGTTGGCATGCAACGCGTCACCTTCGATCTCGACGTGCTGCGCAGCTTCGTCACGGGGGTGGAGCTGGGCAGCTTTGCCAGGGCGGCGAGCCGGGTGGGCCGGTCGGCCTCGGCGGTGAGCGCTCAGCTCAAGAAGCTGGAGGAGCAGGCGGGCACGCCGCTCTTTCGCAAGGCCGGGCGCGGTCTCGCGCTGACGGAGGCGGGCGAGACGATGCTGGCGTACGCCCGCCGCCTGCTCGAGCTGAACGACGAGGCGGCGGCCGCGGTCCGCGGCGTCGATCTCGAGGGCTGGGTCCGGCTCGGCCTGCAACAGGACTTCGGTGACGTGCTGCTCTCCGGGGTGCTCGGGCGGTTCTCGCGCGCCCACCCGAGGGTGCGGATCGAGGTGCGGGTCGCGCGCAACGCGGAGCTGCTCGAGCGGGTCGCGTCGGGCCGGCTCGATCTCGCGCTCGCGTGGGGCGACGGGATGGGCGCGCCACATGGCGAGCGTCTGGCCGAGCTGCCGATGCGCTGGATCGGGTCGGCCGCGGGGCGCCCTGCGTGGACCGGGGCGGAGGGCGAGCCGCTGCCGCTCCTGGCCATCGAGGCGCCGTGCCGGTTCCGGGATGCCGCCGCGGCGGCGCTCGATCGCGCTGGCATCCCGTGGCGGCTCGCGTTCACCAGCCCGGACCTGGGCGGGCTCTGGGCCGCGGCGGCGGCAGGGCTCGGGTTCACGGTGCGCACGTCGATCGGCCTGCCCGCCGGCGTGCGGGCGCTCGGCCCCGGGGAGGCCGGGCTGCCGGCGCTGCCCGCGCTCCCCCTGGCCCTGCACCAGGCAGAGGCGGAGCCGGGGCTCCCGACCGCCCGCCTCGCGGCCCTCGTGGTGCAGGCGCTGCAACGTCCCGTCGAGAGCGCGCGTGGAGTCCAGCGTGAAGCCCTCGTGGAGGGCGGCGGGCGCGCCGGGCGCTCTCGTCAGCGCGCCGCGGGCTCCGAGGCGCGCGTCAGGCCGGTCAGCACCCTGTAGCGGGCGGCGATCGTCTCCAGCTCGCCGGGGGCGAAGACGTCCTCGATCCGGTCGAAGCCGTCGGGCGCGCGCTCATAAGCGATCTGCAGGCACTGCTCCGGACCGTCGCGGCGATTGGCCGCCACGATGGCGGCGGTGGCGGGCAGGCGCTCGGCCTCGTAGGCGGCCAGCGCTTCCACCGGATCGGCGTGGGCGGCGAGCGCGCGGACCAGGGCGCGGGCGTCGAGGATGGCCTGGCTCGCCCCGTTGGAGCCGTTCGGATACATGGGGTGGGCGGCGTCGCCCAGCAGCGTCATGCGCCCATGGCTCCAGCGCGGCAGCGGATCGCGATCGACCAGCGGGAACTCGTAGATCGCCTCGGCGCCACGGATCAGAGCGGGCACATCCAGCCAGCCGAAGTGCCAGTCCTCGAACCTGGGCAGGAACTCGGCCGGGTCGCCCGGCCGATTCCAGTCCTCCCGTCGCAGGCTCCTGGCGAAGGCGAGATCGGCGGCCCAGTTGATCCTCTGGCGGCCGTCCGGCCCCGGTGGCGAGATCGGATAGACGACGAACTTCTGATCCTTGTGCCCGGCGATGATCATGGTGGCGCCGGTGAGGAAGGGCGCCGCCAGGCTGGTCCCCCGCCACAGGATGTGGCCGCCGTACATCGGCGGCCCCTCGTCCGGGTAGAGGGCGGCGCGCGCCGCCGAGTGGATGCCGTCCGCGCAGATCAGGAGGTCGGCGGGGACCTTCCACGCCGCGCCCGCGCGGTCGAGGAAGCGCGCCTCGATGCGGCCTTCGCCCTCTTCGAAGTCCGAGAGGCGCCGATCGCAGATCACCCGGTCGGGGCCCAGCCGCTCGACGGCGGCGTCGAACAGCACGCCTTGCAGGGCGCCGCGGCCGAGGGAGATCTGCGGCGCGGCGTGACCCGCGAAGCGGCCGCGTGGCTCGCCCCAGATGCGCTGGCCGAGGCGGTTGAAATAGATCAGCTCGCGGATCGCCACCCCCTGCGCCAGAAGGGCCTCGAGCAGGCCCAGCTCGCCCAGCACCTCCGCGGCGTGGGGCAGGAGGTTGATGCCGACCCCGAGCGGCAGGATGGTGTGCGCCGCCTCGAACACCGTCACCTGATGACCCGCGGCGTGCAGCGCCAGAGCCGCGGCCAGGCCGCCGATCCCGGCGCCCGCGACGATCACTTGCATAAGTCCTCCCGTAGACATGCGGCGCGACGCCGCCCCTTCTTGAAGCCGGATGCTAGAGCGTGGCGCTGGATTGCCGCAGGTGAGGGGGAACAGCGAAGCTCCAGGCTTCGGCGAGCTGTTGAGCGGGTCGATCCGTGATCGGATCGGCATGGGCCACGAGGATTCGCTGGAGCGGCAGCGCGCGCATCTGCGCGATCGACTCAGCCGCCGCCGTGCTCGCACGGGTGTGCACCCGGACGTCGGGGGGCGTCCTGACTCTCCCGTAGCGTCCCCAGATGCGCGCCGCGATTCGCCAGGTCCAGTGGTCGCGCGCGCAGGCGGAGAGGAGTAGATCTGCAGCGATCAGGGAACCGCTGGCCGGGTGGAAGAAGACCGTCTCGTCGAGAAAAGGAACGCTCCTCAGCTGAATAGGGATCAGCTCAGGCGTGGAGCGGACATACGCGGGGTCGTCCGCGCCCATGGTCACGCTGACGTGCGGGTTGCGCGACTCGGCAGACCTCGGTCCGACGACGAGCGCGCTCGGGTATCGAGCGGCAGTGGCAGGAGCTTGCAGGTGATGGAACCGATTCGGCACCACGATCCAACGCACCTCGCCCAGCGCGTCGAGCGCTGCGCACACATCGTCGGTGGGCGTGCAGGGGCTATGAACCCAGAGGGCATCACCCGAGAGTCGAACGACGGTAGTCCTCGATCGCAGGCGAACACCGCTGAACCATACCGGCCGTTCGGTGACCCAGATGGAGCCTGGCACGACGGCTTCGAAGACGCTGGGGACTGCCACTGGCATAGCTTGCCCCACCTCGGGTCTCACTGCCAGAAATCGGCTCGCAGGGCGGCGCGCGAGGCCGGGCGTGAGGAGCCGGTCAGGCACGTTGTCTGCCCTGGAGCTCGCGCCGCCGTCCGCGGCGTGACAGGCTCCCGAGCGGGCCGGTGGATCCGGCCCTCGATCGGAGGACGACATGATCACGCTCTATGGCTTCGGACGTATCTTTCCCGAGGGGGTCGGCGAGACGAAAGACCTCCGGGCGCAGTGGGCGCTCGAGGAGACCGGGCTGCCGTACCGAGTCCACGCGCTCGACCACACCGCCGGCGATCTCGACAGCGACGCTTACGGCCGCATCAGCCCCTTCCGCCAGGCGCCGGTCATCGACGACGACGGCTTCGTGGTGGCCGAATCTGCCGCGGTGGTGCTCTACCTGGCGGAGAAGGCCGGCAAGCTGATCCCGGGCGACGTCCAGGGCCGCACCCGCGTCATCCAGTGGTGCTTCGCCGCGGTCAGCACCGTCGAGCCGACCCTGGTGTGCATCGACATGATCGGGATATTCGACAGCGGCAAGGCCGCACAGACGCTCCACGCGGAGGTGCCCAAGCTCGCCCGCCGCTGGCTCGGCGACGTCGAGCGCCGCCTCGAGGGCCGCGAGTGGATCGCCTGCGATGATTTCACGGCGGCCGACATCATGATGGCCGGCGTCCTGCGCAGCACCCGCAAGACCGACCTGATGGATCCGTTCCCGAGGCTCAAGGCCTACTACGAGCGCTGTCAGGCCCGCCCGGCGTGGCAGCGCACCCTTGGCCTCTACGCCGAGCGGCTCGGCGTGAGCGTCGACGACATCCGCTAGAGCGTAAGTCCTCGTCACGACGGGGTAGAGTTTTGTGACCTCCCCCACGGAGAGTCTCACGGATCACCCGCTGCGCCGCGAGGCCCCCACGGTTGCGCTGTTGTTGCTCAACCCGCGCAGGTGCGGCTCGCTGCGCGCGGCCAAGGAGCGCTGGAGCTTGACGGGGGCGCGCCGCCGGCTTGCTCGCCGGGGGTGAGCGGGCTCAACGCCGCTTGTAAATCCCTGGCGGACGCCGCGCGCTGCCACCCTGGCATGAGCGCTGCAAACACGGGTGAACGTCGACCGACGCGCCCTTCGCAGCGTTCACGGCGACGCGCAGCGACGCGCAACGACGCGTAACGACGCGCAACGACCGCCGAGCCACTTCGGCGGCCTCCCGTGGCCCGACCTTCTGCTCGCACGCCCAGCACACCTCTCTCTCCGAGGACGACATGAAGAACGATGGTTCCAATCTCCAATCCAGGATCTGGCCGCTCGCTGTAGCAGCAGTCGGCGTGCTGTCTCTCGTCGCCTGTGGTGGGACGGAGGAGAGCACGGCCGATCCAGCGCTCGACGACGTGGGCGTGGCCTACGAGGGGCTGAGCTCCCATTGGGGCTGGGCCCACACGGACCACGCGAACCCCTATACGAACCGCTGCGTGAACGACGCCGCCAGCAGCATCAACGGGCTCTACGACCCGAGCTATGTCATGGCCTACCGCAGCGGCAGCGACGCGTGCAGCGCGTATGCGCCCACGACGGGCGCCGGGCTCATTCACCACCAGGGCATCCAGCGGCTCGCGCGTGACTACAACTATCTCCTGGTGACGACCTCCGTTCAGGGGGGCGCGCGCCCGGGCTTCGAGGTCGTGCGCCTCGGATCGCTGAGCAACAACCCGTGGCTGCTGGGGCGGAATGCCTATCCCTCCCGGCTCCCGTCCTGCAGCGACGCCATCGTGCACTACAAGTCCGATGACTCGGGGATGCCGTACGATCACTCGGGCGGCCTTCAGGTGAACGGCGAGTACGTCATTGTGCCCTTCGAGAACAACGACGATCAGGCGACGGCGGGCTTTCGCATCGCCCGGTTGTCGAACCCCTTGAACCCCCAGTGGAGCCCGCTGGTCTTGCGAACGCGAGGTCAGACGGTCAACGCGGGAGCGGTGAGCCTCACGCTGCTCTCCTCTGGCCGCTACCTCGCGCTCGTCTTTGGCCACAACTCGGACGACGTCGAGGTGTTCGTGTCCTCGGAGGCGGCGATGCCCTATTTCGGCAGCTCGAGCTCCACCTGGGTATCCCAGGCGAGCGTCTCGACGCCCTTCGGCGGCGCGGAGTACCAGGGCCTGCAGCTCGTGACCCAGTGCGACGGGCAGCTCTTCGTCGCTGGGACGCACAGGAACAAGTGGTTTGACGAGGACTGGGTCGACCTCTGGCGCGTGGACCTCGGCGCCACCTTCGTGCCCAGCTTCACCGAGGTGGCCAGCCGACACATGTCCTGCAGCAGCGCGGCCACGGGCAACAAGCGCTACTGCGCCTTCGACGCAGGGGCCGGGATCTATGTGGATCCCGACGGCGAGATCCTGCTCTATGGTGTGGAGCACTACAACGACGCCTACCCGGGCACGACACGCGCGGTCAAGGTGCGCGAGTTTCCGTGACCCTGCGCGCTGCCGCTACGACGGCATCGTCACGGCTTGGTCGCCTCGAAGGAAGCGACCTTCACCGAGCCGCCCAGCGACTGCGTGGCGTAGTTGAAGATGCCGAAGCGGTAACCAAGGAAGTACTGCCAGTCCTTGGTCATGTTGAGCGTGTTGCCCAGGTCCGTGAACCGGGTGCCGTCCGTGCTGTAGGAGAAGCGCGCTTGCGCGCCGCCGCCGTCCGTGCGGACGTTGGCTGTGACGCGCAGCCAGATCTTGCCGCCTGACACGTCGGCGCCAGCCACCTCGTTCCCCCTGCTCGTCGTGGTCCAGGAGGTGTTCATGTTCACCCCATTGGTCATCACCACGCGCGTCGCCCCGTTGGCCTTCTTGACCCCGATCCACGCCGACACGTCGCGCAGGGCAGCGAGGCCGGCGACGTCGCCGTTCTGCATTCCACTGTAGTCAAGCTCGATCGTCCCGATCTGGATGGGCCCCTCGATGCGACGCGTCAGCGTGTTTCGAGCGGCATAGAGATCGTTGGTCATCGTCGCCGTTTGCAGGGTCAGCCCACCCCCGGAGGACCACTTGGTGTTGTCGGGGTTGTGGTTCCACTCCCATTCAGGGCGCAGGGTGTCTCCCTCGAAGGTGTCCTTGCTGGGAGGCGGCGTCACGCGATTCGAGCCGCAAGGCAGGTTCGGGAAGGGGTACGTACCGCCCCATTTGCCGTCCACCAGGGTGACCGAGGGCCAGCCGTCGCTCCAGGTCATCGGGGCCATGACCGGCATGCGGCCAGCCGGGAACGCGTCATTGAACGCCATGTAGTACCAGTCGCCGTTCTGCGTCTCGACGACGCCGCCTTGGTGCGGAGCCCCGCCGGAGCCAGGGGCGCCAGCGTAGGGCAGCTTGACCGCGAAGGGCTTCAGCTCGTAGGGGCCGAACGGCCCGTTCGTCGATCGCAGCACATACTCACCGTTCGCGTATTGCGTGGTGAAGATGTAGTAGTTCCCGTCCTTCTTGATGAAGCGGGAGCCCTCCAGCGGTCCGGAGAGGTTCCCCGGCGTCTGGAACACGACCTGGCTCTTGACCTGGCTGAAGCCGTCTGCGCTCAGCTGCGCCACGTTGATCGTGTTGTTCCCGGAAGCTACGTACATGGTGTCGTCGTCGTCGATCAACAACCCCATATCGTAATAACAACCGCCTCTGTGCTTCTCCCACGGACCTGTGGGGGACTTGGAGGTGAAGACATAGCCGCCCCCCACGTTGTGCATGCAGCCCATCCAGTAGAAGGTCTCGTTGCTCTTCCGGTACTGGAGCGTGGACGCCCAGATCCCGTTCACATAGGAGGTATCCCCTCTCATGTCGTACGACGCGTCGAAGTCCAGCGCGGGAACGGAGTGTGAGAGGTATTCCCAGTGGACCAGATCGTACGAGCGGAGCACGGGCGCTCCTGGCGAATGGTGGAACGAGGACGCTGTATAGTAATAGGTGTCGTCGACGCGAATGACCTCCGCGTCGGGGAGGTCCGCCCAGACGATGGGATTGGAGTAGGTCTCGGGGCAGACAGCAGGGGGGCCGCCACCCGAGCCACCGTCACCGCCGCCGGTACCAGGGTCACCGCCCCCGGACGCCGCCGATCCTCCGCTGGTGCTCGTCGAGCCGCCGCTCGCCGGTTGCGCGCCGCTCCCGCTCGAGCCGCTGGTGCTCGGGCCGCCCGTTCCAGGGCCAGTCGTCGTGCCCGTGGCCCCCGTGGTGTCGCCGCCGCCGCCGCCGTCGCCCCCCTGCGACTCCCCGGCACAACTCGCGAGGAGAAGGAGAAGAACGGATGCGGACGCCGCACCGCCTGTACGTCGGATGCGAGCGCGGATGCTGGAGGATTGGGAAGAAAAGTACATGGAGATCTCCTGATGAGAGGCGCCAGCGAGAGCGCTCGGCACGCGGCTGGGGCATCGGCTGTGGCCGAGCTGCCCCCGGCGCCTCCCGCCCTGCCCGAGGTGCCTGATTCACCTCCTCGTCCGTCGCCCGGCGTCTCTTGTTCGAGGGTTCCAGAGCATATTGTGAACGTTCACATAACCACGTCAACCAAAATGGACCGGCGCGCGGCTCTCCTCGGCCCCGTCGGGCGCGCAACGGCGGCCGACCGCAACGAAAAGTTAGCTACCGCACCAAACAAACTCGTGCGGTCTCATCGGTTCCGACGAGATTGACATCTGAAATGTGAGCGCTCACAATACACCTCGGGGTTCATCCTTCGTGCTGAGCCCTGCACCGGTCGTCACGCGCACTGTAACTTTCTTCGACGAGCTCAACGAGCAGATGCGCGCGCGCGGCGGCGCCATCCAACTGCTCCGGACCCTTATCCATCAGGTGAACATGCATTCTTCAAGAAGGTTGGCGTTAACGACCTGGTGCGGGGGCGCGCTCGTCTTGGCCGGGCTCTTCGCGAGCCCTTCCGCGCTCGCCGATTACCCCGTCGCCTCGCACCGCTACCTCGCCGACCCGGCCTCGCTGGTGCACGACGGGCGCGTCTATCTCTACGGCTCGAACGACGACGACAACGTCAAGGCGGACGGCTCGGACGACGGCTACAAGATGGCCTCGTTCGTGGCGATCTCGAGCAGCGACCTGAAGAACTGGACCGACCACGGGGAAGTGATCCGCGTGCCCCGCGACGCCTCCTGGGCGGCCAACACGTGGGCCCCCTCGCTCATCGAGCGCGACGGCACCATCTACATGTACTTCGCCAACAACGGGTCAGGTATCGGCGTCGCCAAGAGCGACAGCCCGACCGGACCGTTCAGGGACGCGAAGGGCAGCGCCCTGATCACCTCGAGCACCCCCGGTGCCTCGGGCCAGAACATCTGGCTCTTCGATCCGGGGGTCTTCATCGACGACGACGGCCAGGCGTACCTCTACTTCGGCGGCAACGGCGAGCAGAACGCGCGCGTCATCAAGCTGAACAACGACATGGTGAGCGTCTCGGGCTCGGCCTCCTCGATCACGGTCCCGTACTTCTTCGAGGCCTCCTGGATGCACAAGCGGAACGGCGTTTACTACCTGTCGTACTCGACGAACCCCGCGAACGGCATGCGGATCGACTACCTCACGAGCTCGAGCCCCACCTCCGGCTTCACCCACCGCGGCACGGTGGGGCCCCAGCCGCCGAAGAACAACAACAACAACAACCACGCGGCAATCTTCGAGTTCGGCGGCTCCTGGTACCACGCCTACCACAATCGCTCCGTCGCCAACGACGCCGGCGAGCCCCCGGGCTATCGCCGGAACCTCGGGATCGAGTCGTTCACCTACAAGGAGGACGGGTCGATCGTGCCAGTGACCTACACGACGGACGGGCTCAAGCAGGTCAAGAACTTCGACCCCTACGTGCGCGTCGAAGCCGAGACCTTCAACGCGCAGCGCGGCATCGAGACCGAGCCCTGCGAGGAGGGGGGGATGAACCTCTCCAACATCGAGGACGGAGACTGGGTGCGTCTCCGCGGGGTCGACTTCGGCGAAGGGGCGGAGAGCTTCAGCGCGCGCGTCGCGAGCGCCGGGCAGGGAGGCAGCATCGAGCTCCACCTGGAGTCGCCCGACGGCACGCTCGTGGGGACCTGCGCGGTCGCGGCGACCGGGGACTGGCAGACGTGGGGCGACACGTCGTGCGCGGTCGACGGCGCCACCGGCGTTCACGACCTGTACCTGGTCTTCACCGGCGGCGATTCGTACCTTTTCAACATGAACTCCTGGCAGTTCTCGCCCGTCGGGGGCGAGGGAGCCGGCGGGGGCGCCACGGTGGGAAGCACGAGCGGCGGTGGCGGCATCGGCGCCGGTACTGGCTCGGTCTCAAGCTCCGGCTCCGGCGCCGGCGGAGGGTCCACGGTCGGCACGGGCGGGGCTTCCCCGGGCTCGACGTCGTCCGCCCAGGCGTCGTCGGGGGGGACCTCCGACGGAGAATCGGGCGACCCAGCCGGTTGCAGCTGCCGCGCGGCGAGCCGGGCTCCGTCCGGAAATACCCTCGTGCTGACAGCGCTGCTCGCGGCGTCCCTGGGGCTCCGGCGGCGCGGCCGAAGGGAGCATGGCCCGGGCGTCACGAGCTCGAAGTTGGGGTAAACCCCACGTCGCGCCGCATCCCCTGCGGCGAGCGACGCGCACCTGTCCTCCAGGCACCGCGGGTACCCGCGGTGCGGTCAGGGAGAGGCTTTCTCCTGGCCCAGCTCCACCGGGATGGCGGCGAGGCCGCGCACGCCGGGGTTCATCCGCCACGTCAGCGGGGCGGAGGAGAGCTCCGCGTGCGGGAAACGGCGGACGAACGTGGCGATCGCCGCCTGGGCCTCCACCCGGGCCAGCGCGGCGCCGGCGCAGTAATGGACGCCCAACCCGAACGAGATGTGACGGATGTCCGTGCGGTGGAAATCGAGCCGGTCGGGGTCGGGGAACTGCGCGGGATCGCGGTTCGCCGCGCCGAGGACCAGGAAGGCGCGATCGCCCTTCGGGATCCGCGCGCCGTCGAGCTCGATGTCCTCCAGCGCCACCCGGCTCATCCACTGCACCGGGGAGTCGTAGCGGAGCAGCTCCTCCACCGCCGGGCCGACCAGCATCGGCGACCCGCGGAGCTCGTCGCGCGCGGCGGGGTGGCGCAGCAGCGCGAGCAGGCCATTGCCGATGAGGTTCTTCGTCGTCTCGTGGCCGCCGAAGAGCAGCATGCAGCACGTCGAGAGCAGCTCCTGCTCGCCGAGGATCATGCCCTGCTCCTCCGCGACGAGGAGCTGACTCAGCAGGTCGCTCCCGGGGCTCTGCCGCCGGGCCGCGATCACGCCGCGGAAGTAGTCCTCCAGCTCGGCCACGGCGGTCAGCGCGCCGCCGGCGATCTCCAGCGTCGGCCGGCCCGCGCCGAGGAAGCCGCCGAGCGCGTTGGACCAGCCCTTCAGCTTATGGCGATCCTCGGCGGGCACGCCGAGCACCTCGCCGATGACGAGCAGCGGCAGGAGGTCGCCGAGGTCGCGCAGGATGTCCATCTGCCCCGCCGGCGCGACAGCGTCGAGCAGCTCGTTGACGAGCGCCTCCACGCGCGGGCGCAGCCCCTCGACGAGCCGCGGCACGAACGCCTTGTTGATCAGCGAGCGGATGCGCGTGTGCTCCGGCGGGTCGAGCAGCAAGGCCCACGACGCCAGGTTGCGGCGCAGGGGCTCGAGCCGCTGCCGCACCTCGTCCGGCAGCTTCGTCACGAAGGCGCTCGAGCGCTTCGCCGAGAGGCGCGGGTCGCGGAAGCCCGCGGCGACGTGGTCGTAACGGGTGACGAGCCAGCCGTTATAGCCCGCGCTGAAGTACACCGGCGCTTCCTCGCGCAGCCTGGCGTAGACGGGGTACGGGTTCGCGAGGGTCTCCGGCGATTGAAGGCGGAAGCGGTCGAGATCGGCGTCCGCCGCCGGAGTGGCCGCGGGCGTTGCGTCGGGCTTCGGTGCGTCGGGCGAGTTCATCGAGCCAGGGTACGACGGTCGCGGCCGCTTTGGAACCGGCGCGGCCCGCGCCCGGGAACGCCCGCCCACGGGCCAGGGCCGCGCGCGGGGCGAAGGGGGGGCGCGGGGGCGCGGAGGGCCGCGCCTCCCCACCTCACGACGCGGGCGCGGCTAGAGCGACAAACGGGTTGAAACCACGAGAAAAAGCAGGAATTTCACAGGGAGGCGGGGAGGCGGGGAGCGAGAGACGGCAGGAGAATGAACCTCATTTTTTTCTCCCTCCCCGCCTCCCCGCCTCCCTGTGAAAATTCTCCGGGTTTCAACGTGATCGGTCTAGGCCCAGAGCTTGATTCCGCCGAGCAGGCCGGCGACGTTGTCCACCACGACGACGTTCTCGGGCAGCCGCGATACGTCGAGCAGGCGCGCATTGCCGCCGCCGAGGTAGAGCTTGCGGTAGTTGAAGATCGGCTCGATCTGCGCGATCATCTGGCGCACGCGCTTGTTCCACCGCTTCGGGCCGATGCGCTTGCACTCGGCGTCGAACACGCGGTCCTCGTACTTCAGGTCGCGCTTGCCGTACGGGTGGTGCCCGAGCTCGAGGTTCGGCACGTAGTGGCCGTCGATGTACAGGGCGCAGCCGAGCCCCGTGCCGAAGGTGAGCACCATCTCGAGCCCCTTGCCCTCGATGACGGCGAGCCCCTGGATGCCCGCGTCGTTGGCGACGCGGACAGGCCTCCCGAGGCGGCGCTCGACGGCCTCGGCGAGCGGGTAGCCCTTCCACTTCTCGTTGTCGAGGTGGGGCGCCGTCTTGGTCACGTTCTCCATCACGACGCCGGGGAAGCCGATCGAGACCCGATCGAACTCCCCCTGCACGCGCGCGAGCTCGGCGATGACGTCGAGGATGGGCTCCGGCGAGGCCGGCTGGGGCGTCGGCACGCGCGCGGGATCCGTCAATGGAGTCCCCTGCTCGTCGAGGATGGTGGCCTTGATCCCCGTTCCGCCGATATCGATACAAAACGTGCGCATGGATCCCTCTGTGTTCCCCCGGAGCACCTCCTCCGGGGTCGTCGCGGGGGCGTCTGCGCGCCCGCGATCGCGGCGGACATAATCTAGAGCTCTGGCGGAGTGTCAACTGGCGCCGCAGCGTCGCGGTCGCGCGCGCCCGGAACGGCGCCCTGCGCCCGGGATCCGGCCGCCGCCGCGCCCTCGCCTCCCCCGCCGCCCGGCCTCCGCGCCCGCCCGTGGCGGCGAAGCGCGCCGGGGACGCAGGCTAGGGGGAACCGCACTCGTCGCAGGCGACGCTCGGCGGGGCCTCGCCGTTCACGAGGCTGTCGAGCCACCGCACGAGCCGCGTCCCGCCCGACTCGACCGTGTAGAACTCCGGCCGCCAGAGGATGCAGTGCGCGCTGCCGGGGGCGAGGAACGAGCTGAAGTTCTCCGTCGAGGCCTCGATATCGGCGACCGACGCCCTCATGGCATCCGACCAGGCCTGGACGTCGCCGCCGCCCATCGCCTTGAAGAAGAAGCTCTGGTCATCGTCGTAGACCGTGTTGTACTGCGACAGGCGCATGTCGGGGTAGTAGCCGCCGATGGCCTCGTAGAGCACGGAGAGCCGCGCGAGCTCGGTCGGGTCGAGCCCGGTGATCCACGTGGGATAGGCGCCCTGCGGCTTCCACGCGGGGAAGCTGTCCTCGAAGAACGAGTCGGTGATGATCCCCGCGCCGCTGTCGGCGAACTGGACCACGGAAGCGTCCTGGTAGTGCTCCCGCAGGTGCGCGGACCACATGATCGATCCGTACGCGCCCGCGCTGCATCCCGTCACGAAGATCTTCTCGGGAGCGGGGACGTTCTCGTAAATCCAGCCGAGCGCCGCGCGCACGTTGACGGCGCCCTTGTGCTGGATGGTGACGGCCTGGTCCCCCTCTCCATAGGTGGCCGTGTTGTCGCCCCAGTGAATGTCCCCGGTGCAGTAAGGGATGTAGACATGGTGCCACTCCCTGAAGGGGTTGTCCGGGTTCTCATGATCGTAGATCCCGGTCGCCCCCTGCTGGTTCACCACGGCCGCATCCTCGGTGACCGTCTCCTGAAAGAGCGAGCCTGCGATAGAACAGGTGGCCTGGCTCCAGCACGCGCCGCCGCCGCGGAACTCGACGACGAGGCGATTGACGGTGCCCGGGCGGACGAAGTACTTGAACGGATCGCCGCGCGAGCACGTCGTCTCGCCGCCCGGCTCGATGGTGTTCCACCCGGGCGGCAGGCTCTCGATCCCGGCGTGTGGCGCGTTGCTCGGGCTTTCGTCCCTGGCGGACGGACCGCCACAGCCGAGGAAGGCGAACAGGCACAACGGCAGTTGAGCTTGAAGAAACGAGAGGGCCTTGATTCGCATGATTCCGGAGAATAGCACTCCGCGACTCGCGGGCTTCTCCGCCGGAGACGGCCGCCGGGGATGATGCTCTGCGCTATGGCGGCGGGGCGTGCTCTGCCCAGAGCTGGGCTGCGGCCTCGCTGACGGCGCGCCGGATCGACCCCTCGTCGAGGCGGGCCCGATCGCGCGGCGCGAGCACCGCGCAGACGGCGAGCGCGGCGAGGTAGAGGGCGCCGATGAGCCCGATCCAGCGCAGACCGGACGCCCCCAGCCGCGAGATGATCTCGATGGGCACGATCTGCGCGCGGATCTGGACCGATCCGATCACGAGCACGGCGCGGTCTCCCTCCTGCAGATCGATGTCGGCGGGGCCGGTCAGCAGACGTCCGAGCCCGTCGGCGCCGTGGACGCGCGCCCGGGTCCGGCGCGGCACGTGCAGCACGTAGCGGGCGCCGGTCACCTCCGCGATGACCGGGGCTGCCCTGTCGAGCTCTGCCGACGGCACGCGCGCGATGGACGAGGGCGTGTCGCCGATGTACGCCCGCCCCTCGGCGAGCATGTGGCGGACGCCGATCACGTCCTTGCCTCGGACGGCCACGAGCTCGAGCGCGCGCCGCGCGGTGGAGCTCGTCGCGGGCGGCCGCGATCTCCGGTCGCTCACAGGTTCGGCCCTGGATGCCTCGTTAGGCCCTTTCGCCATACTCTACAGCCCCCTTCATCGGCCACTCACAGGGCTCGACTCAGCACGTCACCCGCAGACCTGCCCTCGGCGGCGCCGCCCCGCGCGCTTCCGCATCACTCCCCTTCCCTGGCTTCCCTGGCACGGAGCGTTCCGCGGCCAAGCGCGCAAAGACGTGGCGCTCCGGCGGTCTCTTCCCTCCCGCGCGCGGTCCGGCGGAGGCGACGTCTGCCCGGCGGGCGGAGGCTTGACGAGGGCGTGACGTCCCGAGGGAGGCCAGCCCAGCCGCGCTACGCGTCTCCCCCGTTCTTGTCGAACCAGGCGGCCAGCATGTCGAGGAACACGCGCGTCTTCGGGACGAGCGCGCCGCCGGGCGGGAACACCGCGTGGACGTCGAAGCCTCGAGGCGTCCACTCCTCCAGGACGGGGACGAGCCGCCCCTTGGCCAGGAACGGCCGGACGAAATACCGGGGCGAGCGGACGACGCCCGCGCCGGCCGCCGCGGCCTGCACGGCGAGCTCGAAGCTGCTCAGGGAGAGGCGCGGCCGCACGACGAGCGACAGCTTCTTGGCGCCGCGGGCGAAGGGCCATGCCTTGGGCCCGCCGCCCTCGCGCGCGACCATGACCATCACCGTGTCGTGGATGCCGAGCAGCTCCTCGGGCCGCTCCGGGGCGCCGCGGCGCTCGAGGTAGCGCGGGCTCGCGTAGTAGCCGCCGGTCGCCACGCCGAGCCGCCGGGCGACCAGCGACGAGTCGTCGAGCGGGCCGACGCGGAGCGCGAGATCGAAGCCCTCGCGCACGAGGTCGACCCGACGCACCGACGTGTCCAGCTCGACGGACACGTCGGGATACCGGGCCAGGTACGGCGTGATCACCCCCTCCATCAGGACGCCCGCGAGCGCGGCCGACGTGGTGACCCGCAGGAGCCCGCTCGGCTTCGACTTCGCCATCGCCACCACGGCCTCGGCGTCGCGCGCGGCGGCGAGCGACCGGCGCGCGTGCTCGAAGTACGCGCGCCCCTCGTCGGTCACGCGGAGCGAGCGCGTCGTGCGCACGAGCAGCGAGACGCCGAGCCGCTCCTCGAGGTCCTGCACCCGCTGGCTGAGCGTCGCCTTCCGCGCCCGCAGCGCGCGCGCGGCGGCGGTGAACCCGTTCGCCTCGACCACGGCGACGAACGCGGCGAGCTCCTCGAGCGACCGGCCCGATTGGTACTCCATCCGTTCCAGTCTGTCGTCCCCACGGCTCATTGTCAAAGTCGATGTCTGGCCGCATCGTACGGTCGTGGCGCCGGAGCGCTGGTCCTCGGGGCACCGATCGTCCTGGCGTCCTGGACCGGCGCGCGGCGCGTCGACGTCGCGCTGCACAGCGCGGTTCAAGCAAGGTTCGAGCAAGGAGATACTCATGATCCTCGTGACGGGCGCTGGAGGGACGGTCGGTTCTGCCCTCCTCGAAGAGCTGAAGTCCTCTGGCCACAGGCCCCGCGTCGCCCACCGCTCCAGGGACAAGGCCGAGCGGGCGCGGGCCGCGGGGGACGACGCCGTGATCCTCGATTTCGCGCGGCCGGAGACGCTCGGGCCGGCGCTCGAGGGCGTCGACGCCGTCTTCCTGCTCGGCGCCGGCGGCCTCGGTCAGGTCGAGGGGGAGATCGCCGTCGTGGACGCGGCGAGGGCCGCCGGGGCGAAGAAGATCGTGAAGCTCTCGGCCTGGAACGCCGCGGGAGAGGCGTACTCGTTCGCGAAGCTCCACAGGTCCATCGAGCGCGCGGTGGAGTCCTCGGGCCTCGCCTTCACGCTGCTCCGCCCGAACGGCTTCATGCAGAATTTCGTGAACTTCATGGCCGGATCGATCAAGGCCCAGGGCGCGTTCTACCAGCCGGCGGGCGACGCCCGGATAAGCCACATCGACGTGCGCGACATCGCGCGGGTCGCGGCGCGGGCGCTCACGACCTCCGGGCACGACGGCAAGGCCTACGAGCTCTCCGGCCCGCGGGCGATCTCGTACGGCGAGGCGGCGGAGATCCTCTCCGGCGTCCTCGGCAAGAGGGTGAGCTATGTGGCCGTGTCCGACGACGCGGCGCGGGCCGGCATGGTGGCGGGCGGGATGCCGGAGTTCTACGCCGACCACGTGATCGACCTGAACCGGCATTACCGGACCGGCGCGGGCAGCGCGGTGTCGACGGCGGTGAAGGACGTCACCGGGCGAGCGCCGGTGTCGTTCGAGGAGTTCGCCCGCGATCATGCGGGCGCGCTCGCGGGCGCGCTCGGCTGATGCCCGCCCATTGATTCCTCCCGCGCGAGGTGCGACCGTCGCCGCATGCGCGTGCTGATCGCCGGAGGCGGCATCGGGGGTCTGGCCGCGACGCTCAGCTTGCACGCGGCCGGGATCGAGGCGCAGGTCGTCGAGGCGGCCCGCGAGCTCCTGCCGCTGGGCGTCGGCATCAACCTCCTCCCCCACGCCGTCCGGGAGCTCACGGAGCTGGGCCTCGCCGACGAGCTCTCGGCGACGGGGATCCCCACGGCCGAGCTCGTGTATCACGACCGGTTCGGCAGCCGGATCTGGGCGGAGCCGCGGGGCGTCGCGGCCGGCTACCGCTGGCCTCAGTACTCCATCCATCGCGGCGAGCTCCAGCTGCGGCTGCTCGCGGCGGTGAAGCGGCGCCTCGGCGCCGCCGCCGTGCGCACCGGGCTCGCCGTGGAGCGGTTCGAGCAGACCGGCGCCGAGGTGCGCGTCGCGCTGCGGGACCGCGCGACCGGCGCGCTCGACGAGGCCTCCGCCGACGTCCTCGTCGGCGCCGACGGCATCCATTCGGCGGTGCGCGCGGCGCTGCACCCGGGGGAGGGGCCGCCGCGCTGGAGCGGAGTTCACATGTGGCGCGGCGTGACCGACGGCGAGCCGTTCCTCACCGGGCGCAGCATGATCATGGCGGGGAGCAACCTGACCGCCAAGTTCGTCGCCTATCCGATCTCCCGCGCCGCGGAGCTCCGCGGCCGGGCGGCGATCAACTGGGTGGCCGAGGTGCGCCTCCACGAGGGGGCGACCGTCGCGCCCGAGAGCTGGAGCCGGCGAGGCCGGCTGGAGGACGTCTCGCCCCACTTCGCCGCGTGGCGCTTCCCCTGGCTCGACGTGCCCGCGCTCATCGCCGGTGCCGGTGCGATCTTCGAGTATCCGATGGTCGATCGCGATCCGCTGCCGTGGTGGAGCGCTGGCCGGGTGACGCTGCTCGGCGACGCCGCCCATCCCATGTACCCCATCGGCTCGAACGGCGCCTCCCAGGCGATCCTCGACGCGCGCGTGCTCGCCTGGCATCTCGCGCACCTCGCCAACACGGGCTCCCCCGAGGCGGCGCTGGCCGGCTACGAAGCTGCCCGCCGGCCGCCCACGAGCGCCCTCGTCCTCGCGAACCGCGCGATGGGTCCCGAGCGCGTGATGGCGCTCGTGGAGCAGCGCGCGCCGCGCGGCTTCGCGCGGATCGAGGACGCGCTGAGCAGGGACGAGCTCGAGGAGATCGCCCGCAGCTACAAGGCGGCGGCCGGGTTCCAGATCGAGGAGCTCAACGCCCGTCCGTCGTGGAGCGTCGAGCCTCGCGAGCCGGCCGGGGCGCACGTCCAGGCGGCGGCGCCGGAGCGCTAGTATCGCGCGTCAGGAATCCTTGGCGGGATCGCTGACACGCGATACTGGACTCGACCTGGACGCAGCTGCCTGCCATCGCGCAGCAGTGCCCGAGTCGAGGTTAGCTTCTCACGGGGTCACGTAGCAGACATCGAGGCGCGGCCGCTCGGCGGCGGCGGGCTCCTCGCTCGACCGGAGGGTCCGCTTGCCCGGACCGACCTCGCGCAGCAGCACGCCGTGGTTGTCGAGCGCGCCCGAGACCCAGTCCTGGACCAGCGCCGTCACGTCGCAGGACACCGTGGCTGTCCGGTTGGCCGGCACCGCGAGCGACGCCTCGACGGCGGCGTCGAAGGCGCCGTTCAGCGTGTTGTACGTGACGGTGGCCTCGGTCCACGGCGCGGTGATCGCGTGGACCTCCAGCGTCGCGGCCGTCGGGGCGTAGAGCGCCCGCACCGAGAGCGTCGCGCCCTCGACGGTCGCGTCCTCCGGGATCGCGCCGAGGTTGAAGGCGACGAGGCCCATCTTCACGCCGCCGCCGGAGGTGCCCGTGAAGAGGCCGGGATACGAGCCCGAGCTCGTGTTCGGCTCGGAGGACGAGATGAAGGAGTCGGCCGCTCCGCCCGCGCCGCCGCGGTAGATCGCGACGCAGACCGGATCGCAGGCGTTGCCGTCGCCGTCGCCGTCGTCGTCGCCCTGCCCCGGGTTCGCGTCGTCAGGGCAGTTGTCGAGGCTGTCGCTCACCCCGTCGCCGTCGCTGTCTACCCACACGGGGATGTCGACGTCGAACGAGGCGCTCGCCGCGTTGCCCGCCGCGTCGGTCGCGCTGCAGGTGACGGTGGTGAGGCCGACCGGCAGGACGGTGCCCGGCGCCGGCGAGCAGCTCACGGCGACCGGGCCGTCGACCGCGTCGAGCGCGACGGCGGTGAAGGCGAGCGCTGCGCCCCACGGCCCCTCCGGCTGCACGGTCATCGACCCGGGGATGGAGAGGACCGGCGCCCGCGTGTCCTCGACGATGACGGCGAAGGTGCCGTAATCGAGGTTCCCGGTGGCGTCGAGCGCGTAGCAGTGGACGATGGTCACGCCGATCGGCAGCGTGCTCCCCGCGGGCGTCGTGCAGATCACGGGGACGGCGCCGTCGACGTCATCGATCGCGGAGACCGTGAAGGCGGCCGCCGCGCCGGTCGCGCCGGTCGCCTCGATCACGAGGTCGCCGGGCACGGAGAGCGTCGGCTCCGTCGTGTCGCCGACCGCGCCGGTGCCGCAATCGAGCCGCAGATCCAGGTCGAAGACCGGCGGAGGGATGAGCATGACGGCGCTCTCGACATGAGGCTGCTCGGCGCTGTCGGGCGCGTGGCAGCCGGGCTTCTCGGCGCGGACCTTGTAATAGCCGGTGAGGACATCCCAGCCGAAGTGCCCCTCCGCGTCGGAGATGCTCGGGTTGGCGCGGTTCATGGGCGACATGATCGCGCTCCCGTCCGGCACGACGGTGAACGAGCCCGGAGCGCCGGTGTCGGAGCGGAGCAGCGTGACCGTGGCCCCGTCGATCGGCGCGCCGCCCACGGTCCGGATCCACCCGCTCGGGTCGATGTAGATCGGGAAGCTGAAGCTCGAGGTCGTCGGGCCGCACTGCGTCCGGAGGAGGACGGTGGCCGCCCCGTGGTTGGGATAGAAGGGCGGGATCACGGCGCGGAACAGGCCGTCCCCGTCGAGCTGCATCGGACCCGCGGCGAACGTGAGGTTACCGAACTTCACGTCGTAGCTCGCCGTCCCGCCAGCGCAGCCGGGCGCGGTCAGGGTGGTGGGATCGTGCCAGTAGACGACGGGGACGTCGCCGCCGCCCGTGGAGGAGGGCTGGAGATCGACGCCCGCGGGCGGCGCGGCCGGCTTGCCCAGCTGGAGGTCCTGATTCAAGTCACCGGGGGACGGACCCACGTCGGCCTCGCTCTGGATCAGGTTCGACCCCGCCGGCGGGAACGCCGTGATCCGGTACGCCGTACGCGTCGGTATGCGGTTCGCCGTGAACTCGCCGAGCCCGTTGGTCGTCCCGTACCACGGGCAGCGGCCCTGCCCCGCGCGCTCGCAGATCTGCACGGGCGCGCCGGCCACCCCCACCACCTGTCCCGCGTCGTCCAGGGCCGTCACGCGCCCCTGGATGACCCCGTCCCCGTCGTTCAGGTTGCCGTTCCTGACCCGGTAGAGGTAGCGCCCTTGCTGGAGGGACAGCTCGCTATGGCTGACGAGCGCATAGGACAGGTCCGTGTCGATGAAGATGTCGCTGACATCGGGATCCGAGGGGAGCTGGACCTTGTTCTTCGCCAGCTCGTAGGCCCCGCGCGGGTGTGTGCCGTCCGGGAGCACGCCGGGCGCAAAGCCCACGCGGGCGGTCTCGCCGCCGAGCCCGCCGACGCCGCCGCTCGCCGAGCCGGCGTTCCACTGGATCTGGTCATAATTGAAGAAGACGTCGAAGTCCCCCTTGGCGCGATAGACGGTATTCAGCGGCGGCTCGCAGTCCGGGTCGGCGGGGTCGCAGACCGGGGGCGGAGTGCACTCCGGCGATGTGGGATTGCAGTTCGGCGGCGGACATGCCGGGTCGGCGGGATCGCAGATCAGCTCGGTGCACGTCGGCTCGCCGGCGTCGCAGGTGTGGGCGTCCACGAGCAGGAGCTGGAAGAGGTTCAGTCGGTCGGTGCTGGCCGAGTAATAGCCGACGCCCGCGGCGCTCCCCGAGGTCGGGTCGAAGCTCGCCCAGACAGCGCAGAAGGCGCGGCGGCCGTCGCCGGGGAGCTTCTCCACCGCGCCCCAGTGGGCGAGCCCGGAGCCCGGGCCCGTCGTGTCGACGTCGGCGAAGAAGGGCGCGATGATGGCGCGGTTCGTGCTCTCGAGCGGGAATGGCGTGAAGACGTTGAGCGGACCGTCGAAGGTGATGTTGCCGTTGTTGTTGACGTAAACGCTGTTGTAACGGATTTCAGAGAAATTGACCTCGAACGGAAGCCCCTGCACGCCGCTCGAGCCGTCGTCGTTTGGCGGCAGCGTGTTCTCGAAGCAACCCTCGTCATAGATCACTGCGTTCGGCCCGACGGCGAGCGCCTCGCTGGGTAGACACCAACAAAGCACCACGGCGCCGGCGGTCCCCCACCGACCAACATTGCGCGTCATCCTATCCTCGCTTCGCCTCACACACAAAGAGGCGCCATGATAATGCATGCTCCCGCGCGACGATGGAATCGTTTTTTGTCTGCCGGGCATGATTCATCGCGACATCGCTGCATCGCTGCATCGTTTCGTCGCTCGTCGCTCGTCGCTCGTCGCTCGTCGCTCGTCGCTCGTCGCTCGTCGCTCGTGCCGCGGTCGCGTCGAGCGGCTCTCGTTTGAAGGACAATGGAATTCGCTGTCCCTGAAGGAGCGAGTCCGCCTCGTCATCGCCATCGTCATCGCCCCCGCCTCGGCGTACTCCGCTCACGATGTAATTGCGCGGGAGGCACCTGCACCTTGACGCCGTTTCCAGCGCCTGGCTCTCATGGCGGCATGAGGCGCATGCCCATTTCACCGTGCGAGACCGCATCAGCCCGCACTGGCCCGCTGCCGGGATTGCTGCTCGCGGCGCTCGCCGCGGCATGCTCGCCTCCGGAGCCGCCGGCGGCCGAGGTGCTCTCGGAGCGGTTCCCCGCCGTGGCAGCGCGCGTTGTCGATCGAGGTGGCGAGATGGTGGAGCGGGACGCCGTCTTCACCCTTGCGGAGGGTCGCGCCGCGGAGCGCCTCACCGTGGAGGTGCCCCACGACGCGGCAGAGCCGGTCCGCTTTCGCCTCCCCGGCGCCGGAGGGTGCGCCGGCCCAGCGGCGGTGTGCCCGGACGCGCTGGAGATCCAGGTGCGCGAGGCGGGCGCGCGAGGAAGGGTGACGCGCGCAGGCCGCGCGCTCGCCCACCGGCGGCCCGGGGCGACGTCGTTCTGGACCGTCGAGCCCGGCGCAGCCGAGGAGTGGCTGCTGCTCGAGGCGGACGCGGTCCGGCGCGACGCCCCCGTGGCGTCATGGCATGTGGAGGGGGCGACGCTGCGCCAGGCGGGCGACGTGGTGCTCGCGGTGGACGGGGCCGGCGTCCCGCGGCTGCGCGTGACGGCGCCGGAGGCCTACGCCAGGGGGGGCGAGCGTCCCGTCGGCGCGCGCCTGTCGGTGGAGGGCGCGACGCTCGCGCTGCACGTCGACGCCGACGGGGAGGCGGTGCTCGTCGACCCCCTCTGGGAGCAGGTCCCCGCGACGATGAGCGCGGGGCGCCGGGAGCACACCGCGACCCTGATCACGGAAGGCACGAGGGCCGGCCAGGTCCTCATCGTCGGCGGGTACAACGGGGCAGCCGCGCTGAACACCGCGGAGCTGTATGACCCGCTGACGAACAGGTGGTCGACCACGGCGACGATGGGCGCCACGGGACGTTACCAGCACACCGCGACCCTGCTGCGCGACGGGCGCCGGGTGCTCGTCGCGGGCGGGCGCACCGGGGCGAGCGTCTCGGGGACGGCGCAGATCTACGATCCCGACGCCAACACCTGGACGAGCGCCGGGGAGGTGGGCAATCGCGCGTCCCACACGGCGACGCGCCTCGACGACGGCGACGTGCTCGTCGCGGGCGGGATCGACGGCACCAGCGTGATCGGCGACGCGCGGCGCTACGACGCCGAGACGGGCGCCTGGTCGGCCGCGGGGAGGATGAGCGCGCGCTACACGCACACCGCCGTCAGGCTGAATGACGGGACGGTGCTCGTCGCGGGCGGGTACGCCACCGGCTACCTGGACACCGCGGAGATCTACGACCCGGCCACCAACGCGTGGTCGCCGACCGACAACCTGACCACGGGGCGGAGTTCGCACAGCGCGACGCTCCTGCCGAACGGCGACGTCCTCGTCGCCGGCGGCGACAACGGGACGTACCTGAGGAGCGCGGAGCGGTACGATCTCCGGACGCGGACCTGGCTGGCCGCCGGCGAGATGCCCGCCGCGCGCAGCAACCACGCCGCGGCGCTGCTCATCTCGAACAGCGCGGTCCTGGTCACCGGCGGCTTCAACGGCAGCTATCTCGCCTCGACAGCGCGGTACGACCTGGCGACCGGGGCGTGGTCGGGGGCCGACGACATGCGGACCGCCCGCGGCTACCACACGCTGGTGGCGCTCGGCGACGGTCGGCTCCTGGCGGCGGGAGGACGGAACACGACGGCTGCCCTCACGAGCGCCGAGCTCTATCTCCCCGAGTCCCCCGACGGCGCGCAGTGCCGCGGCGACGGCGAGTGTCGGAGCGGCGCCTGCGTCGACGGGGTCTGCTGCGACACCGCGTGCGGCGGGGACGACCCCGGCGACTGTCAGGCCTGCAGCGTCGCCGCCGGCGCGGCCGTGGACGGCGTGTGTCGGCCGCGCGCCTCGGGGCAGGTCTGCCGCGCCGCGGCCGGGAGCTGCGATGTCGAGGAGCGCTGCAACGGCAGCGCCGCCGACTGCCCTGCCGATACGTTCGCGCCGGCCACCGCCGTTTGCCGGCCGGCGGCGGGCCCCTGCGACGCGGCCGAGCGCTGCACCGGCAGCTCCATCACGTGCCCGGCGGATCTCCTCGCGCCAGCGACCGACGTTTGCCGGCCGGCGGCGGGCCCCTGCGACGCGGCCGAGCGCTGCACCGGCAGCTCCACCGCGTGCCCCGCGGACGCCTTCGCGTCGGCCGCCACCGTGTGCAGGCGGGCGGCGGGCCCCTGCGACGCGACCGAGAGCTGCACCGGCAGCGGCGTCGACTGCCCCGCCGACGCCTTCGCGCCAGCGACCGACGTCTGCCGGGCGGCGGCGGGCCCCTGCGACGCGGCCGAGCGCTGCACCGGCAGCGACGGCGCGTGCCCCGCCGACGCCTTCGCGTCGGCCGCCACCGTGTGCAGGCGGGCGGCGGGCCCCTGCGACGCGACCGAGAGCTGCACCGGCAGCGACGCCGACTGCCCTCCGGACGCCCTCGCGCCGGCCACCGCCGTCTGCCGGCCGGCGGCGGGGCCCTGCGACGTGGCCGAGCGCTGCACCGGCAGCGACAAGGCGTGCCCCGCCGACGCCCTCGCGGCGGCCGAGACCGAGTGCGCGCCCGGCGCCTGCACCGACGACGCCACATCGAGCTTTCCGCCGAGCGTCTGCACCGCGGACGGCGCCTGCGTCGAGCGCGCCGCCGTGGACTGCGGCCTCTACGCCTGCGCCGGCGGCGCGTGCCTGACCGGGTGCTCGAACCACGAGCAGTGCGACGCGGGCGCCTACTGCGACGCCTCGGTCTGCAGGGCGAAGAAGCCGCTCGACGCGCCTTGCGCGGCGGCCGTCGAGTGCGCCGAGGGCGCCTGCATCGGCGGCGTCTGCTCGCTCGACGGCGACAGCGACGGCGTCATCGACGCCGCCGACAACTGCGTCGACACGCCGAACACGACGCAGACCAACAGCGACGACGACCCCCACGGCAACGCGTGCGACGACGACGACGACGACGACGGCAAGCTGGACCCGGAGGACGCCTGCCCCACGGTCGCGGACGCGGGCAGCACCTCGGACCAGGCCTGTGGCTGCGACCCGCCGAGGCAGGACGGCGACGCCTGCGATGACGGCAATCCCTGCACCCAGGTCGACGCCTGCCGCGGGGGGCGCTGCGTCGGCGGCGACCCCTTCGCGTGCGCCCAGCCCGACCCGAGCACGTGCAGGTTCGCGGCCTGCGAGCGGCAGAACGGCGCGTGCGTCGAGCGCAACAAGCTCGAGCGGGCGCCGTGCCCGGGCGGGATCTGCATCGCCGGCGGCTGCTTGCCCGACGACCCTCCCGGCAGCGGAGGCGCCGGCGAAGGCGGTGGCCCGGGCAGCGGCGGCGGCGGCGGGCTGGGCGGGGCCGAGCCAGGGGCGGGCGGAGCCGCTGGCGGCGGAGGCGGAGGGGGCGCCGGGCCGGGCACCGGGGGGCCGGACGGGGCGGCGACAGGCGGCGCCGGGGGCAGCGCGGCCGTCGCCGGGGCGGCCTCCGGCGAGGGCGGGAAAGGGCAGCTCCGGCTCCACGGCGGCGGCTGCGCCAGCAGCGCCGCCGCAGCCGCCGGCGCGAGCGGCGCCGGGTACGGGGCGCTGTGGCTCGCTGCGGGGCTGCTCCTCGCGCGCCTGCGCCGCCGCGCCTCCAGCGAGGCGCCGCGCCGCACGGCGCTCTCGTGAGCCGGACGACCTCGGCCCCCGATCGATCTCGAGACCGCCGGGCCCGGTCCACGGGGTCGCCGGGGCTGGCCGTCGGGCTCGCCGGCCCCTGAGCCCCTCGGTCGCGCTCCACCCGCTGCCCCGCGCCGCGCGCGTCCTCCCCGGGGACGCCGCGCCCTATTTCGTGGCGCCCCTCCCGCGCTGGTGTAGATCGCGGCCCGTGAGGAAACGCCCCCTCGGCAAGACGACCCTCCAGGTCTCGGAGCTCGCCCTCGGCACCTGGGGCCTGTCCAGCGACGGCTACGGCCCGGTCTCCGAGGCCGAGGTCGATCGCGTCATCGACCGCGCGCTCGCCGTCGGCATCGACCTCTTCGACACGGCCGACGTCTACGGCCGCGGCGAGATGGAGCGCCGCCTCGGCAAGCGGCTGAAGGGCGCCGGCCCGACGTTCGTCGTCACCAAGATCGGCACCGATCTCGAAGGGGTCCCGACGAAGCGCTTCGACCCGGCCTACCTCCGCACCGCGTTCGAGCGATCCCAGGAACGGCTCGCCCGCGACGTGGTCGACGTCGTCCTGCTCCACAACCCCACCGTGGCCGCGATGAGCTCGAAGGAGCCCCTCGCCTTCCTGAAGGAGCTCAAGGAGGCCGGGAAGATCCGCGCCTTCGGCGTGAGCGCCGGCTCGGCGGACGTCGCCCGCTCCGCGCTGCGCGACGAGGTCGATCTCATCGAGCTCGCCTACAACGCCTTCCTCCCCGGCGACCTCCACGAGGTCGCCGGCGACGTCTCCGAGAGCGGCGCCGGCGTCCTCGCCCGCTCGGTGCTCGCGCACGGGCTGCTCGCCGGCCAGTGGAGCTCCGACCGCGAGTTCTACTCCGACGACCACCGCGCCGACCGGTGGAACCGCGACGAGTTCAGGACCCGCATCCGCCAGCTCGACGCGCTCCGGCCGATGGTCGCCGGCGCGATCGTCTCGCTCCGCTCGCTCGCGCTGCGCTTCGTCCTCGCGAACAACCTCGTCTCGTCCGCCGTGCTCGGCCCCCGCTCGGTCGCGCAGCTCGACCAGCTCGTCCGCGAGGCCGGCATGCCCCCCTACATCCACGAGACGACGCTCATGGAGCTCTCCGGGCGCCTCAAGCAGGCCGGCATCGAGGTGTGAGCAGGATGAACCAGAACGACAGGGAGCTCGACGAGATCGTCCGCATCGCCCGCGCGGCGGCGGCGGTCGTGATGGACGTGTACGCGACGCCGTTCACCGTCGAGATGAAGGGCCCGGGCGACCCGGTGACCCGCGCCGATCGCGAGGCCAACGCGCTCATCTGCAGCGCGCTCGAGGCCGCGTTCCCGGGCGAGGCGGTCCTCGCCGAGGAGAGCGTCCCGGCGGCCGACGAGCTCGCCGCGCGCTTCGGGCAGGAGCGGGTGTTCTTCGTCGATCCGCTCGACGGCACGCGCGAGTTCGCGGATCGGAACGGCGAGTTCGCCGTGATGATCGGGCTCTCCGTCCGCGGCCGCGCCGCGCTCGGCGTCGTGGTGATGCCCACGACCGGCGAGGCGCTGGCCGGCCGCGCCGGCCACGCCGACGAGCGCGGCGGCGACGGGGGCTTCGCCTTCCTCGAGGCGAAGGACGGCAGCCGCCGCCCGCTCCGGGTCTCGTCCGTGGGCGCGCCGGCCGACGCGGCGCTCATCGTCTCGCGGTCGCACCGGCCGAAGGAGCTCGAGCCGCTCATCGCGCGGCTCGGCATCACCAGGGTCGTCCCGTGCGGCTCGGTCGGCGTGAAGATCGCGCGGATCGCGACCGCCGAGGTCGACCTCTACATCCACGGCGGCGGCGGCGCCAAGCTCTGGGACAGCTGCGCGCCCGAGGCCGTGCTCCGCGGCGCGGGCGGTCGCTTCACCGATCTCGCCGGCGCGCCCATCGACTACGCCGGCCCCGGGCTCAAGCTCGCCCGCGGCATCATCGCCTCGAACGGCGCCCTCCAGGACGCCGTCGTCGCCGCGGCGAGGTCGGAGCTCGGCTGAGGCGCGATGCGGGCCGAGGCGGAGATCGTCATCATCGGCGCGGGGATCATGGGCCTCGCGATCGCCTACAACCTCGCGCGGCACCACGGCGTCACGGACGTCGTCGTCGTCGACCGGGGCTACCTCTGCGGGGGCGCCAGCGGCCGCAACGGCGGCGGGGTGCGGGCGCAGTTCTCGAGCGAGGGGAACATCCGGCTGATGCAGGAGAGCATCCGCATCTGCCGGGATTTCGCCCGCGAGATGAAGATCAACGTCTGGTTCCGGCAGGGCGGCTACCTGTTCCTCGTGCGCAGCGAGGCCGGCCGCCGGACGCTCGAGAAGAGCGTCGCCGTGCAGAACGCGTGCGGCCTCGGCACGCGGATGCTCACCGCCAACGAGGCCCGCGCGGTCGTGCCCGAGCTCTCGACCGAGGGCGTCGTCGCGGCGAGCTACAACCCCGACGACGGCGTCGTGTTCCCCTGGCCCTTCGTCTGGGGCTACGCCGAGCGCGCGCAGAAGCTCGGCGTCGACATCGCCACCTTCACGAACGTCCTCGGCTTCCGCGCGCAGGGCGCGCGGATCGACGCCGTGGTCACCGATCGCGGCGAGATCCGGACGCACAAGGTGGTCAACGCCGCCGGCGCCTGGAGCCCGGAGGTCGCGCGCCTCCTCGGCGTGGAGCTGCCCAACCGCCCGCACCGCCACGAGATCTGCTCGACCGAGCCGCTCAAGCCCTGGCTCGGCCCGCTCGTCGCGGACCTGTCGAACGGCCTCTATTTCTCGCAGTCGATGCGCGGCGAGATCGTGGGCGGCATCTCCAACGAGGACGTCCCCGAGGGCCTCGACATGGGGTCGAGCCACAAGTTCCTCGCGCTGTACTCACGGGCGCTCGTCACCGCGTGCCCGGTCCTCGGCAGCGTCAAGGTGCTGCGGCAGTGGGCTGGCTGCTACGACCTCACCCCGGATCAGAACCCGATCGTCGGCGCGGTCGACGAGGTGGAGCACTTCTACCAGGCGTCCGGGTTCATGGGGCACGGCTTCATGATCGCGCCGGTGATGGGCAAGCTCATCGCGCAGCACATCGCCGAGGGCACGGCCCTCCCCCTGTTCGACCGCTGGAACCTGCGCCGCTTCAAGGAGGGCCGCCTCCTCAGCGAGGCGATGATCATCGGCTGAGCCTCGGCGCCCGGCCCCTACCGGTACCCGCACACTCTTTCTGTACTCGTCCAGCCATACGCTACACGGACACGTCCGCGTCGCCCGGACAGGGGTGCGCGTCGCCCGGACAGTGCACCGCTTCCCTCGGACGTCGAAAGACTTCGCGTTCAGTCCGGATGGCGCTGGCTCGTATCCGGACGAAGCATGCGGGTGCCCACGGTGTCGGTTAGCGTCACGCCTCGCCGCGCGGCTGGATGGCCGTCGGAGGCGAAGACGAGGTCGACAGCGGGTGCGACTTGACCCAGTCCGACCACCAGAGCGGGGCGCGGGCGGTGACACCGCTCGCCTTCACCGTGTCCTCGGCAGCCTGGGCGGCGACCGAGACGTCCAGCACGCCGAGATCGACGAGCTCGGCAAGGAACTGAAAGAACCCCATGGCACGGCCGCGCAGTTCCTCGAGGCCCTGGAGCGCCGCTTGACCATCGCGGGTCACGAAGCTCGCCTCGGGCCGGCTCCCGGCCCAAGCGATCGAGGCAGCTTCGCCGAGATCCGAGGCCGAGGTCTTGCCGGCCCGCAACGCCTGGAGCCTGGCAGCCGCAGGATCGGCGATCGCGATCGCCTCTACCCTGATCTGGCTTCCCTCCAGGGTGATCCGTGCCTGCTCAGCAGCTCTCGCATGCCTGGGTCCGGCGTCGACGATCAGCTCGTCGCGCACTTCCTCCAGCACCACGAGGGGCACCCGCTCGCTGACATCCACGAGAATTGAGAGGTGTCCCGCTCGCTGGAGAGCGATGAGCACCCCCGTGTCCAGCACGTACGCCCGCAATGCCGCGCCCGTGGTCATTGTGTGGTGCTCCAGGGGAGCTCGTCCCACGCAGAGATGTCGAGCAGCTCGCGAGCCCGCATGGCGGATATGAGACCGGCAGACAACGCCTCTCGAACTCGCCGAGAAAGCAGAGTCTCACGCGCTGACGGCGCTGCATGCGAGAGCGACGGAACCGTCTTCTGTATCTCCTCGAGAAGGTACTTCTCTATGTAGCCGACGTTGTAAAGGTGGTAGGACGTCAACTCGATCGTCGTCCCATAATGCTCCCGTGCACGCCGGACCATCTCCACGGCGGGCGTCAGCTCTCTTGCGCGGACCAGCGGCCTCCCGAGCAGCTGGTGGAGCCCGAGCTTCGGCAGCAGCAGCTCTGCTGCGAAAGCGCGGGCGCGCTTCTCGACGGCATCGCCTTGCCGTCTTGGCGCGTCATCTTCCTGGTCCTCGATGACATCAATCCAGAGGCCGATGTCCTCCCGTGGCTCGTCGTAGAGGAGGTGGCAGACCTCATGTGCGAGATCCACGCGACTCCGCGGCAGATGAGTGCCCCATTCCGAAGCTGTGTTGAGAAGAATGGCGGCGAGCCCACTCACCCGATCCTTCACCGTGACGGCCAGGACGGACGAGCTATGCAGTGGCTTCTCTACCACGGGCACACCGAAGGCTTCCTCCACCAGCGTCTCCAGCGGATCCGGGAGGGGAGCTGTCGGTGAATCGAGCAAATTCTTCTGATGCAGGATGTCTCGGAGGCGCCAAGCTCGCGCGTAGCCGTCGGCGCTCGCGTTGTGCCCGACCTGCGCCTCCCTGAACCAGTCGGCCCTTTTGAGCGGCGCGGGCCGGCCCAGACGCTCCTCCAGGCCCTCCACGTCGCGCGCGATCATCAGCGCTTCTCGTGCCGCAGCTTCATCCGCGGAAAAGAAGTCGGGTACGCTGGCATGGCGAAAGTGGAGCGACAGGGCGGTCTCTTCCCGCGGCGTATCCGCCCACAGCGCCGTCGGCGTGAGCTTCAGCCTTCGTTCCACGCGGGCCAACGCCGCCGTCGAGACCGGCACGGCCTCGCCTGCTTCCAGACGTGCGAGGACATCTTCGGATACGTGAGCGTCACGGGCGAGCGTGGCGCGTTCTAAATGGCGCGCCTCGCGAGCCGCCCGCAGGCGTCGTCCTACCGCTGCGAAGTCGACCATCGGTTGCCAGCATAGTGAATCCACTCGCTTCGTCTATACTCGCCCCCCTTCGCCATGGGTCACCTCGTCCTCGTCACCGGATCCTCGAGCGGCATCGGCCTCGCGACCGCGGTCGCTTGCGCGGCCGCGGGCCACCGGGTCATCGCCACGATGCGCCGCCCCGAGAAGGCCGGCGCGCTCCTCGCCGCGGCCAGCGCGCGCGGCGCCTCGGTCGAGGTCGAACAGCTCGACGTCGCCTCGCAGGGCGCCCCCGACCGGCTCCGGGAGATCCTCGAGAAGCACGGCCCCGTCCACGCGCTCGTCAACAACGCCGGCATCGCCGTCGGCGGCGCCTTCGAGGAGCAGGCGGACGACGACGTCCGGGCGCAGTTCGAGACCAACGTCTTCGGGCTCATGGCCGTGACCCGCGCGGTGCTCCCGTCGATGCGGATCGCCGGGCGCGGCCGCATCATCAACGTCTCGAGCGTCTCCGGGCTCGTCGGCCTCCCCGGCGTGAGCATCTACGCGGCCACGAAGCACGCCGTCGAGGGGTTCAGCGAGGCGCTGCGCTGGGAGGTCGCCCCGTTCGGCGTCCACGTCTGCCTCGTCGAGCCCGGCACCTTCAAGACTGAAATTTTTTTCGAGAACCAGCGGCGGGGCGCCCACGTCTCGCCCGACGGCCCCTACGCCGCGATGACCCGGGTGCTCGAGCAGCTCGTCCTCGAGGACGCCGCCAAGGCCCCGCCGCCCGCCCCGGTCGCGGCGGCGATCCTCCGCCTCATCGAGGGCGCCTCGCCCCCGTTCCGGACCCTCATCGGCCGGGACGCACGGGCCCTCGTCGCGCTGCGCCGTGTCATCCCCGACCGGCTCTTCGCCACGGGGATCCGCCGGCTGGTCCAGGTGCCCCGCTCGCGTTGACACGCTCTCGGGCGCCGAATAGTTTCGGCTCCGTCGCTTCCATCACGGGGCGGCGCCATGTCGTGGCCGAAGGGGGGTCGCGCCCCCATGCCGCGCGCTGTTTTTGTCCGCTGTCGTCCCCTCAGGCTAACGAAGGCTAGCCGCTGACCGCCTCCCCTGCCGCGCACGCCGCGCGGCGGCGAGGTCAGGCCGGCAGCATCACCGAGGTCCCGGAGGAAACACCATGTCCCGCTCAGCACGCAGCATCCTGCCGCTCGTTCGCTCGCTCCTCCTGGGGGCCGCCACCGCGTCGTCGATGGCGCTCTCCGCAGGCGTCGTCGCCGGGTGCGCCGACGAGAACGACCCCGAGACGCACGTCAAGCGGCTCGACGACCCGGCCACGCTCACCCCCTCGGTCAACCGGCTCGTCCAGTTCTTCGAGGACGCGATGACCCGCGACAGCAAGGACCGGAACGGCCCGAACGTGAAGCCGCTCCTCGACAAGATCATCGAGCCGATGACGCAGAAGTGCGTGGCCGGCGACCTCGACGAGCGCACGAACTCGAAGCTCATCAAGTTCATCTCCGACACGCGGGACCCGCGCGGCGAGGCCTGCCTCATCAAGGCGCTCAAGGACTACAAGCCCGAGTCGACCGAGGAGGACGTCCGCTGGGCCGTCCGCGGCCTCGGGGCGATGAAGTCGAAGGCCGCCGCCGGCCCGCTCATGGACGTCTTCCTCAAGCTCCAGCACGGCAAGCCGAAGGGGTCCACGATCTCGCGCGACGTGCACGACGCGATGGTCGAGATCAACGACCCGTCCTGGGAAGGGCAGCTCATCACCACGATCGGGCGCCCGATCAACGATCCCAAGGACGTCGCCACGATGCGGAACGAGCTGTTCTGGCAGATCACCGCGGCCGAGCTGCTCGGGTGGCAGAAGAGCGAGAAGGCGGTCGTGCCGCTGCTCAAGGTGGTGCTCTCGCCGCTCAAGGCGGACGCCGCGACGACCGCCATCCTCGCCCTCACGAAGATCGGCAAGCCCGCCATCCAGCCGACGATCTCGCTGCTCCAGGGCGACCACAAGGAGCTCATCGAGTACTCGAAGGTCGAGAACCTGAAGGGCGCCGGCGACAAGCCGGGCGCGGAGCAGAAGAAGGCCGCGGAGACCGCCCACGTCGCGGCGGCCGCGCTCGTCCTCGCGACGATCGGCCGGCAGGAGTCGGCGCAGCCGCTGCTCGCGGCGCTCGAGAAGGCCGAGGACCTCCCGCGCGCGATCATCGCGCGCGAGCTCACCAAGGTGCCCAAGACCCCGGAGATCATCACGGCCTTCCAGGCGGCCTACGACAAGACGCCCGCGTCGCTCGAGATCCCGCCGGCGGGCATCAACGCGCGCGTGATGCTGGCCGAGGCGGCGAGCAACTTCTTCGACGCGAGCGTCGTGCCGTGGATCGTGAAGACGGGCCTCGAGGCCAAGGGCGAGGAGGACGACGTCGCGCAGATCCGCGACGTCTCGCTCCAGACCGCGCTCAAGCTGATGAAGCCCGACCAGATCGCCGACGTCGACCGGCTCGCCAACACCCGCACGAGCGGCGGCGGCACGGTCGGCAAGTCGATGGAGAAGGAGATCAAGATCGCGAAGGACCTGCTCGGGGCCTGCGGCGCCAAGGTCGAGTGTTACATCGGGAAGCTCGGCGACCCGGCGTCCCAGGCCAAGGAGACGCAGTTCCAGGGGATCAAGGCCGCCTACATGGTGGGCGTCCTCGGCACCCCCGAGGTCCGGCAGCAGATCATCGACGCCATGCCGAAGATCTCGAACGCGGCCGTGCGCTTCGTGTCGGTCTCGGTGATCGACGCCCTCTCGCCGAAGGGCGACGCCGAGGTCGCGACCAAGCTGCAGAAGATCGTCGACGAGGGCGAGGCCTCGAAGGACGCCGAGAAGATCGCCGGCAACGCGCCGTTCAAGACGGTCATCTACCGCCTGAGCGCCCGCGCCCAGTAAGCGCCGGGCCGCGCGCCCCGTCCGGCGGCCAGCCCGCGGGACGGGGCACCGGCATACGCCCCACAGTTATCCAGAATTTCTGTTATCCGCGTCGTCCTGACGCGCTGTTTTGTCGGAGTGCCCGGCTCCCCGGTTTTTCCTGGCATCTCCTCCCTCTTGACGGTTTACTCCGGGCCCTCCTCACGGGGTCTTCCTGGCTGAACGAACCATGATCGTGCTCGAGGTAACCCAGGGTCTCGCTGCCGGGCGCACCTTCGAGCTCCAGGGCGAGCTGATCACGCTCGGGCGCTCGCCGGACAACCGGGTCGTGCTGGACGACCGTCACATCTCCGGGGCGCACGCGCGCATCGTGAGCACCGCCGACGGGGTGGTCCTCGAGGACCTGCGCTCGACGAACGGGACGAGCGTGACGCGGGGGGGCGAGCGGCTCGAGCTCGGCGCCGGGCGCAGCGCGCTCGCGCTCCAGACCGGGGACGTCATCGAGCTCGGCTCGGGCGAGGCGGTCACGCGGATGGTCGTGACCATCCCGGAGGAGGCCGACGACGCGCGGGTCGTCTCGATCCGGCGCCTCGACGAGATCGAGCCCGCCCAGGCGAAGATCGAGCGCGACCCGAGCGCGCTCTCGGCCATGTACGCGGCGCAGAAGCGGATCGGCGCCGCGAACGATCTCGACCAGGTGCTCGCCGAGATCGCCGACGCGGTGCTCGCGCTGGTGCCGAGCTCGACGCACGTCACGGTGGTGCTCCGCGACGACGACCAGGAGCCGGGCGCAGGGCCGACGGCGTTCGTCCCGGTGCTGACGCGGGTCCGCGCGGAGTCGGGCCGCGGGGCGCCGCCGGCGGGGCCGGTCCCGATCACGCGCAGCGTGTACCGGAAGGTGATCAAGGAGCGGGCGGCGGTGCTCGCCGCCGACGCGCCGATCGAGGTGGGTCAGACCGAGTCGCTGATGGGCGCCTCGATCCGCAGCACCCTCGCCGTGCCGCTCTGGAAGGGCGAGGAGATCATCGGCGTGCTCCAGGCCGACAACCGGAGCGTGCCCGGGATGCTGAACGCCGGCGACCTGGAGACGCTGCTCGTGCTGGCGGCCAACGCGTCGCTGGCGGTGGCGAACGCCCGGCTCATCAAGCGGCTCGTGCTCGCGGAGGAGCGGCTCCAGAAGGAGAACAGCTTCCTGAAGGGGCGCGAGGAGAAGCGCCGGGGCGGGGGCGGGGGCGCGGTCGACATCATCGGCAAGAGCGAGGCGATGCGCCGGGTCATCGGCCAGCTCGACAAGGTGGTCGACACGCGCGTGACGGTGCTGATCGAGGGGGAGACGGGCACGGGCAAGGAGCTCATCGCGGCCGCCGTGCACTACCGGTCGCGCCGCCGCGACAAGCTCTTCGTGGCGCAGAACTGCGCGGCGCTCGCCGAGAGCCTGCTGGAGAGCGAGCTCTTCGGCCACAAGAAGGGGTCGTTCACGGGGGCCACCGAGGAGAAGAAGGGGCTGTTCGAGATCGCCGACGGGGGGACGCTCTTCCTCGACGAGATCACCGAGACGCCGCTGTCGCTCCAGTCGAAGCTGCTCCGGGCGCTCCAGGAGGGCGAGATCCGCCCCGTGGGCGCGACGAGCCCGAAGCACGTCAACGTGCGCATCGTCGCCGCGACGAACCGGAACCTCGAGGACGAGGTGGCGAAGGGGCGGTTCCGCGAGGACCTCTATTACCGGCTCAAGGTGTTCCCGATCCGGCTGCCGCCGCTACGCGAGCGGCGCGACGACATCCCGCTGCTCGCGGGGCATTTCCTGGAGCGGTACGCGGACGAGATCGGCAAGCCGTGCGGCGGGTTCAGCCAGCAGGCGATGGAGCTGATGGTGGCGTACGACTGGCCGGGGAACGTGCGGGAGCTCCAGAACGAGGTGCAGCGGCTCGTCATCCAGCTGGACCCGGGGGCGTTCGCGACGCCGGAGCTGCTCTCGCCGCGGATCCGGCAGGTCGAGGGGCTCGTGGGGCGGGCGGGGACGCCCAAGGGGTCGCTCAAGGAGATGATGGACGCCGTCGAGAAGTACTTCCTCCTCGAGGCGCTGCGGGGGCACAACAACAACAAGACCAACGCGGCGAAGTCGCTCGGGATCACGCGCGAGGGGCTCCACAAGAAGCTCCGGCAATACGGGATCTGAGCTGTTCCGGGACGCGACGGAGCCATCGGGAGGGGGGGTCGCGCGCGGGGGCCGGCGGGGGGCCCTTCCCACGAACTCGCGCCTTGTGGTGGCTATTGCCTCATGAACGGGTGTGGTGGACCACGAGCTGGTCGCTTCGGTGCGGGCCGGCGCTCGGATTCGTGGGGCCCTTCCCCCGCCGGCCCCCGCGCGCGACCCCCCCTCCCGATGGCTCTTCCTGAGCGGACGGAAGAAGAGATGCGCTGTCTGACGGCGCTTTCGTGAAGAGGGGAAATACGGCGCGGCGGGCTCTTGTGGGGATGGGGCGAGTTCGATTGGCCGTCGGGGCGCGGACGGGGCATGAGGCATCGATGTTCCGGAGGTTCAGGCGCGCGAGGTGGATCGGGGGCGCGGCGGCGGGGGCGCTCCTCGGGGTGAGCAGCCCGGCGAACGCCTGGTATTTCCCAGAGCACGTGGTGCTCGCGGAGGAGGGGCTGGCGTGGCTGCCAGAGGGCGCGAAGGCGGCGCTCGGCGAGGCGGTGCGGGAGATGGCCGCGAGCTCGCTCGTGTGCGAGCGGCTCGATGAGCCGTTCTACGTGACCAGCGCGCTGCGACGCGAGGCGTGCGTGCCCTATGCGACGCTCACGGCGCTCGCCGGGGACCACGCGAGCACCGTGAGAGAGCTGTGGGGCCTCGTCCGGAAAGACGAAGCAGGGGAGACAGGACAGCGACTGCAGTTCGGCGCGCGGACGCAATGGCGCGACTTCCTCGGCAAGCTGCGGGAGGAAGACGCCGCGGCTGGGCTGTCGGATCGCACCGACCTCGTCCGAGATCTCGATATCTACCTGCTCGGCGTCGACGGAGATTACGTGGATCGCGCCAAGCAGAACGTCACCCACTTCCAGGCCGCAGGGGAGCCCCTCACCCGGGTCGCCGCGGACCTCGCGCGGAGAGGCCGAGTCGACAACGCGCTCGGCCAGTTCATCGGCCACCACCTGCGCTCGCTGCAGCTCGCGACGGGAGCGCGGGAGGGGCCCGCTGGCGCGCGGGCGAGCCTGCGGCGCGACGCGCTCCTGGAGCACGCCTATGCGCTCCACTTCCTCCAGGACGCGTTCGCCGCGGGTCACGCGGTGATCACCGCCAAGCTCCGGAGAGACCCGGAGGAGCGCATCGGGACGCACGACCACTTCAACCGCATCGGCGTGTCGGTGACCCGCGCGCTCAACGCCGTCCCCTGCCCTCTCCTGCGGGCCGGCGTGAACGACGCCCGCGCCCCCGGCCTGCCCCCGTGCTGGGAGACGACCGGCGACGGCTTCCTCGGCGTCAGGCCGGCCAGCCAGGACCGGCTCCACGCCGCGGAGGCGACGGCGCGGGCGCAGCTCCAGCTCGCGATGGCGCTCGACCCCCGCTGGGTCGAGCAGCTGCTCGAGCCGGCCGCGTGCAGCCAGCCGGCGCCCGCGCCCTCCCGCCGCGCGCGGCCGCGGGACGTCGACCTCACCATGACCCTGCTCGACCCGACGCCGGCATGGTCGCTCGGGCCAGCACAACGCAAGATGCTGAGCCCGACATGCGAGCGCGTGAGGCACGTCCTGCGGAGCGCGCTCGCGGCGCTCGCCCGCCTCCGCGAGCGCCGCGCCATCCCGGGGTTCTCCGGCAACACGAGCGAGGATGTCCCCCGCCTCGTGGAGCCCGGCGCCCTCGGGCAGCCGTTCGCGCTCTGCACCCGGCCGGCGGCGCGCACCGACCCGGGCATCGACTGGTTCGCGAGCGTCCTTTGCGGCGACCCGGAGCGGGTCGTCCTCGGGACGCCGGACACGAGCTTGCTGCGGCCGATCGTCGCCGTCTGGCCCGTGCCCCAGGCGGAGGCCGGCAGCCTGGAAGGCGAGGACCCGATCGCGCGCGGGTTCAGCTACCAGGTGTGGCTCTCCTCGCCCTTCGCGGTCCACGGCGCCCCCGTCGAGCAGCCGACCGAGGTGTCGTGGAACCCCTCGTTCCTCGTGGGCGTCTCGTACCGCTGGCAATACGTGCTCTCCGGCCGCCCCAACGCCGCGCTGTTCGAGGCCAACGTCGGCCTCCAGACGACCGTGCGCAGCGGCGACCGCGCGCATTTCGGGTCCTTCGCCCTCGCGGAGCTCAGGACCCCTGTCCTCTCCATGATGTTCTGGGCCATGGCCAACGGCGTCACGCGGGCGTTCGACGGCGGCCGCGGCCTCGCCGACACCGCCGACGTCATCGAGCTCATGCCCTGCGGGACGCGCTTCTATTTCGATCTGACCAGCGCCGGAAGGCCGTTCTTCGACGGCTTCGACGTCGAGGGCCCCGCGCTCCTCCTGCCGCTCGCGCGGGATCTGCTCGGCACCCAGGGGGTCTCACGCATGCCCCTCGAGGTGCGGTCGCGGTTCGGGTGCGCGCAGCGGTGCGAGGCGTTCTCCGTGTCCCTCGAGCTCGCGACGGGCGTCTCCAGGCTGTTCTAGCGGCGCGCTCGCGGGCCTTCGTCGTCGACTCTCAGGGGATCTCGACGCCGAGGTTCGTCTCGAGGAAGGCGGAGAGCGCGGCCTGATCGGGCTCCGAGAGCGACGAGAACGTCGCGAGGTGGTTGCCGCTCGTGACGTCGAAGCGGACATTGCCGCTCATCGCCGCCGGGGTGACGGCGCCGACCGCCCACGGGTCCTGGTCGGAGTAGACGAAGGCGACGCCGTCACCGAGGCGGGCGAACTCCTCGAGCGCGCTGTTCTCGGCAGCGTCGAACTCCGGCGCGGTCACGCCCTCGGGCACGAGCCCGCGCTCCATGTCGATGAGGTCGGCGGGAATGAGGCCCTCCTCGACGAGCTCGGCGCGCGGCAAGGCGGGCCAGCCGCTGCTCTGCTGCACCTCGTAGAAGTAGGCGCCGAAGAACGACAGGTACGCGTCGGACATCGGATAGCTGCCGAAGATGGATGTGACGCTGAAGAACGCCGACGTCAGCTCCTCCGCCGTCGCCATCGCCGGATCGGGCAGACCGGCGCAGTCGTCGGAGGTGCCGAAGTACTGCCAGAACAGCCACGGGTAGGAGAGCGCGGAGGCCTCGAAGGCGCGCGCGGGCTCGACGCGGGTGAAGGTGTCGCCGAGCTCGTCGGCGGCCAAGGCCAGCACGGCGGGCTCGACGGCCGAGCGCTGGGCGCCGAGGGCGGCGCGCTGGACGGCCTCGAGGCGGTCCTGGCACGTGGCGTCGACCGTGTCGAAGAACGCCAGGAAACGCTCGTCCTCGGGCACCAGGAACGGGGCGCCGAAGGCGACGGTCGCGTCGACGTCGTCGGGGTAGTGCCGGCGGAAGCTCACCATGTCGACACCGCCGTTGCTGAAGCCCGAGCCGAGCCACGCGCTCGTGTACAGGTCGTGCAGGCGCACCACGACGTCGTGGGCGTCGTCGGCGACCTGCTTGCGCGTGAAGTGGGAGAAGTCGTCGCCGTTGCCGTTGTGGAAGCGCTTGTCCAGGACAAGCTGGTTTCCTTCGAGGAGGGTCGTCAGCTCATCCTCGTCGAACCCGAGGAAATTGCTGTATCCCGTGGAGATCAAGTTCATGGGCAGGTCGAAGCCGCGGTGGATGAGCGTGAGGTGCTGCTCGTGGGTGCCCGACTCCGCATCCTGGTGATCGTTGAGCTGCAGGAGCGTGAGGTCGTAGAGCTCGGCGCCGTCGTCGCTGGTGCCGGCGGGGCTGACGATGAAGCCGGCCGCCTCGAGCGCCGCGGTCACGCTGATGCACGACTGCGCTTCGCCGTCGACGTCGACGCAGGCGTCGCAGGCGGGGTTGTCGACGCCGGCGCCCGGGTCGGCCGAGCCGGCGCCGGCGCAGTCCGGATCGGGCGCGCCGCAGCCGCAGTCGCAGCCGTCGGAGCCGTTGAAGCGCGCGGCGTCGCAGGTCCACTCCGGCGGCGGCGGCGGCGACACGGGGGTCACGCCTTCGCTGTCACAGCCGGGGGTGAGGGGAAGGAGGAGCAGCGGTACCAGCAGTGCAATCGATTTCATGTGAGTGTGTCCTTCGGTCGGGGATTCAGGAGACGAGATCTCCACCCCGCGCGCACGCGGCGGGACGAGAGATGCAAGGGTGGGGAGGAGGGTTCAGCGACGACGACCGGCGCGCGGCGGAAGGCAGCCCCGATCTTCAGGAGCCCTCAGAAGACGGAGGCGCGATGACCTCTCCTTGCTTCTTCTGCTGCCTGTCGTTCGGTCGTCATGTGGATGGCGTGTACCGTACCCCAGCCCATATCATAGTACGCGCGGAGCTGGCGCCGCGCTCGAGGGACGTCATCGGCGCCGCGGCGGGATGCGCGCTGCGCTGGCCCTGTGTTCTCGAGGTTTCGTGACGACCCGCGCCCGCCGGGTCTCCGCTTGTTGGCGCGTCAACAATCTGCCCGCCGCGTGGCGTGAAATGTGGGGCCCGGGTCGCACCGCCCCTGTCAAGAGCTTGGACTCGGAGCGGAGGTTGGTGTTACAACCAGATCGTCTCGGGGACGTGATGAGCGCAGAGCCGCGGGGGTGGCGCCGGGCGGCCGGCGCGGGCGGGACGCAGCGCGCGGCCCGCGCACCACCTCTGATCGGCAGGCGAGCACGAGGGGGAGAGGGGGCGACGTGGACGAGCTCGGAGACGAGCGTCTGAGGACGCGAACCGGGGAGTTCTCCTTTGACAAGGAGAACGGGATCATCCGTTTTGAGACCCACGAAGGCGCGGTCCAGACGCTCGCCGACGCGAAGGAGAACGTCGCTGCCCTCAGGCGCTTCAGCAAGGGCAAGCCGTACGCGTTCCTGTGCGATCTCACGAGGTGCAAGGTCACGGACCTGGACGCTCGGAACCACTACGGCGCGGACGAGGGGCGGCAGGCATACCGCGCGATGGCGCTCGTGGGCGGGCGCCCGGTCGGGCGGATGATCGGCAACGTCTTCCTCACCGTCTACGGGAACCGTGACCGGCCCATCCGGCTCTTCGCGGAGGAGCGGGACGCGATCCAGTGGCTGAAGGGGTTCACCGACTGATGTCCCGCGATCCACGGGACGATCCGCGGCTCGCAGAGCTCTGCGAGCTCGCCGTGAGCCTCCTCCCCGCCGAGGAGGGGCGCGGCGCCCCCGCCCTGGCCCCGGAGGCGGACGCGCTCGACCGGGCCCTCTCTGCGCTGAGGTCGCTCGCGGCGGCGCGCTCGGACGCGCGCGCGATGAACGAGCGGCTCGAAGGGCTCCTGGAGGTGATCGTGGCGCTCGTCGGGTTCGACTACGCCAGGAAGGCGCACGTCAGCGACAGGAACGACCTCATCGACGGCATGGCCGCCGGCCTGAACATGCTGGGCGAGGAGCTCGCCACCTCGACGGTCTCCAAGACCTATGTGACGGGCATCATCGAGTCGATGCTCGATCTCCTCGTCGTCGCCGACCGGGAGCGCGGGATCCGGAGCGTCAACCAGGCCGCGTGCGACCTCGCGGGCTATGCCCGGGAAGAGCTCGTCGGCAAGCCGATCGACCTCGTGTTCCCCGGGCTCTCGGCCGGCGCGCTGATCGACGCTGGCGGCGCGCGCGACGAGAGGGTCTGTCTGCGGAAGGACGGGCGCGCCGTCCCCGTGTCGTTCCTCGCCTCGGTCATGCGGGCCGACGGCGGGCAGATCCACGGCGTCGTCTGCGTGGCGCGGGACCTCCGCGAGAGCAAGCAGGCCGAGGAGGAGCGCTGGCGGCTCCGCGAGGCCGTGCATCGCCAGACAGTCCTCGTGGAGGAGCTCTCGACGCCGATCATCCCCATCACCGACGGGATCATGGTGGTCCCGCTCGTCGGCACGCTGGACGAGCAGCGGCTATCGCGGATGACCGAGGCGCTGCTGCAGGCGCTCTCGGCCAGGGCAGCCGGCGTGATCCTCGTCGATATCACCGGCGTGCGCACGGTGGATGAGCAGGCCGTGCACGGGCTCGTCCGCGCGGTCCGCGCGGCGCGGCTCCTCGGGGCGAGGGTGCTGCTCAGCGGCATCCGCCCGGACGTGGCGAGGGTGCTGGTCGAGATCGGGGCAGACCTCGACGGCGTCGCGACGTTCGGGTCGCTGCAAGCCGGGATCGTCCACGCGTTGAGGGGCGTCGCGGAGCGGGGCCAGCTCGGTCCCGGCGTACGCTTCACGTGACCGAGGCTCGAGCGAGGTCTCACCCTCGCCGCGCCGGGGAGTCAGCCGCCTGTCTGCCGCCCGTTTCCGGGAGCGAGAGCGCGCCGTCAGGAGCGCCAGGAGCGCCAGGAGATCATCCTGGTTCCCCTGGCGTCCCCGGCGCCCTGGCGGCCCCTGTGGCGGCCCGATCTACCGCTTCGGGTTGGCGCGCATCTGCTTCGAGATCTGCTTCCAGCGCCGCTTCTCCTCGATCCGCGCGCGCGCGTCCTGCTGCCCGGCGACGTAGCGTCGCTCCGCGCCGAGCTTCAGGTAACCGCCGAGGCGCTCCGCATCGAGCTCGCCGTCCTTGATGGCGCGGAGCACCGCGCACCCGGGCTCGCCGTCGTGCGCGCAGTCGCGGAAGCGGCAGGCTCCGGCGAGGGCCTCGACGTCGTCGAAGCCTGCCGGGCCCGCCCCGTCCGCGGACCAGAGGCCGAGCTCCCGCACGCCCGGCGTGTCGATGAGCAGGCCGCCGCCGGGCAACGGGAAGAGCTCCCGGTGCGCTGTCGTGTGGCGGCCGCGCTCGTCCGACGCCCGGATCGCCCCCTCGCGCTGGAGATCCGCGCCGAGCAGGCGGTTGCTGAGCGCGGACTTCCCCACGCCGGACGAGCCGACCAGGGCGACCGTCTCCCCTGCCCCGATCTCGGCGCGGAGCGCGTCGAGGCCGGCGCCGGAAAGGGCGCTGACCAGCGCGACCGGCGCGGTGGGGGCGACCTCCCGCGCCGCGTCGAGGAACCGCCCCGGATCGGGGCAGACATCCGCCTTGTTGAGCACGAGCACCGGGCGCGCGCCGCTGTCGAGGACCGCGTCGATGTACCGCTCCAGGCGGCGCAGGTTGAAGTCGGCGTTCAGCGACGTGACGATGAACACCTTGTCGACGTTGGCCGCGAGCACCTGGGCCTCCACGGTAGGCCCCGCGGCCTTGCGGCGCAGGCAGGTGCTCCGCGCGAACGAGTGCACGATGTACGAGGGCCCGGCGCCGTCGCCGGGCCGGAGCCCCACCCAGTCGCCCACGGTGGGGAGCGCCGCGCGGTCCGCGGCCTCGTGCGCGAGGCGCCCGCTGACGACCGCGAGGCGCGGGCCCTCCGCGGTCTGCACGCGGTGCATGGAAGCGGAGGCGAGGATGACGCGCGCGGGCTGCACGGCGTCCTCCAGACTGGCGAGCTGCTTTGCGAAGAAGGGAGTCCAGCCGAGCCCGATCAGGCCGGGCTGCGGTGCGTGGTGCGAAGACGGATCAACGAGAGAGTCGGAGTCGAATTGCATGACGACGAGCGCTCCATGGCGTTCGGCTGCGCGCGATCGCGATCTGCGCGCGCGCAGCGGTCGACGGACAAGGGCGCGGCGGCGCGCGAGCGCGCCCGCGCCGGCCATTCACGCGCGGGGCCGCCGCGGCGCTGAGCTCGTCGACCGGTCAGGACGTCACGCCAGAGAGCGCGCGCCCGGCCGGGGCGGATGCCCCGCGGGACGCGCAGCGCGAGGCGAGCGCGCGCCGCTCAGGGCACGCGCTCGCCGGCGACGGCGTGGAGACGAGCTTCAGCGAGCCGCGGCGGAAACGGCAGCGGCGGCGGAGTGATGTGTGCGCTGTGTATTGCCACTCATGACCTGACCTCCGTTCGCCGAGCGTCACGACGACGCGGCAGCGCTTAGAATCCGCCAGACCCCCGCCGCCGTCAAGCGCCGCCGCGCTCGTCCGGTCGCGCCTCGTCGCGCCGCGCCGTGCTGCGCCGCTGCGGCATGGCGCGGCGTGGCGCGGCGGCGCAGCCGCGCAGCGGCGCGGAACGCGGAAGAACCAGGACCACGACGCGACGTCACGCGCCGCCCACGCGCCGCCACGCTCGGCCAAGCGCGCCCTCCGGCCGGGGCGGCGGCGGAGGTTGCGAGGAGCCCCTGGCCGCACTAGGGTCCTCCGCTCCATGCCCACACACTTCGAGCTCGTCTCCGAATTCAAGCCGTGCGGTGACCAGCCTCGCGCGCTCCAGGAGATCTGCTCCGCTTTCGAGCAGGGCGAGACCTACCAGGTCCTCCTCGGCGTCACGGGCAGCGGCAAGACGTTCACCGCCGCCAAGGTGATCGAGAAGCTGCAAAAGCCGACGCTTATCATGGCGCCGAACAAGACGCTGGCGGCCCAGCTCTACGGCGAGATGCGGGACCTCTTCCCCAACAACGCCGTCCACTATTTCGTCAGCTACTACGACTACTACCAGCCCGAGGCCTACGTCCCGACGAGCGACACGTACATCGAGAAGGACGCGATCATCAACGACGCGATCGACCGCATGCGCCACGCGGCGACGCACGCGCTGCTCTCGCGCCCGGACGTGATCATCGTCGCCTCGGTGAGCTGCATCTACGGCATCGGCTCGGCCGAGAGCTACCACGGGCTGCTGATCAAGCTCGAGCGCGGCACCGAGATCCGCCGCGACGAGCTCCTGCGGCGGCTCGTCGACATCCAGTACACGCGGAACGACGTGGACTTTCACCGCGGCACGTTCCGCGTCCGCGGCGACGTCGTCGAGATCTTCCCCGCCTACGAGGAGTCGCTCGCGATCCGGGTCGAGTTCTTCGGCGACGAGATCGAGGCGATCAAGGAGGTCGACCCGGTCCGCGGCAAGGTGGTGGGCCAGCTCGACCGCTACGCCGTCTTCCCCGGCTCCCACTACGTCACCGAGCAGCAGCAGCTCCGGCTCGCGATCCAGGCGATCCGCGAGGAGCTGCGCGAGCGCATCGACTACTACGACAGGGCGGTGCGCTTCCTCGAGAAGCAGCGGATCGAGCAGCGCACGATGTACGACCTGGAGATGCTGGAGCAGATGGGGTTCTGCAACGGCATCGAGAACTACTCGCGCCACCTCTCGGGCCGTAAGCCCGGCGAGCCCCCGCCCACCCTGATCGACTATTTCCCGAAGGATTTCCTCCTGATCATCGACGAGTCGCACCAGACCGTCCCGCAGGTCGGGGCGATGTTCCGGGGCGATCGGGCGCGCAAGGAGACGCTCGTCGAATACGGGTTCCGGCTCCCCAGCGCGCTCGACAACCGGCCGCTGAAGTTCGAGGAGTTCGAGGAGCACTACGCGCAGGTCCTCTTCGTGAGCGCGACGCCCGGCGACTACGAGCTGCAGAAGTCGGCCGGCACCGTCGTCGAGCAGATCATCCGGCCGACCGGGCTCATCGACCCGCAGATCCAGATCAGGCCGGTGGCCGGGCAGGTCGACGACCTGCTCGCGCGCATCCGGGAGCGGGTCGGCCGCGGGGATCGCGTGCTCGTCACGACGCTGACCAAGCGGATGGCCGAGGATCTGACCGAGTACTACACGGAGCTCGGCATCCGCGTCCGCTACCTCCACTCGGACGTCGACACGCTCCAGCGCGTGGAGATCCTCCGCGACCTCCGGCGCGGCGAGTTCGACGTGCTGGTCGGCATCAACCTGCTGCGCGAGGGGCTCGATCTCCCCGAGGTGTCGCTGGTCGCCATCCTCGACGCCGACAAGGAGGGCTTCCTCCGGAGCCCGCGCTCGCTGATCCAGACGATCGGCCGCGCCGCCCGCAACGTGAACGGCCTGGTCATGATGTACGCCGATCGCATCACCGACGCGATGAAGCGCGCGATCGACGAGACGACCCGGCGGCGCGCGATCCAGGAGGCGTACAACAAGGAGCACGGCATCACGCCGGCCACGGTGAAGAAGGCGATCCTCGACCTGTCGCCGACGTCGGGCACGCGCGACTACTACGCCGTGCCGAAGGGCCCGGCGAAGCCGGCGGCCGATGCGGCGCGCGCGGCGATGGACCTGGTCGACCAGATCGACGCGGTCCGGCAGGAGATGTTCGCGGCGGCGGAGAACCTCGAGTTCGAGAAGGCGGCGCGGCTGCGCGATCAGCTGCGGCAGCTCAAGGCGCAGCAGGGCGACGGCGAGGCGGGCGGCGCGGGCGAGGTGGCCGAGGAGAAGCCGGCGCGCTCGGGGCGGGCGGCGAGCCGGCGCGGCGCGGCGGGGGCCAAGGGCGGCGCGGCGGGGGCGGCGGCGGGGGCCAAGGGCGGCGGCGGGCGCGCGGCGGCGGGAGGCAAGGGCGGCGGCGGGCGCGCGGCGGCGGGGCGCGGGCGGTACCGATAGCGACGGAGCCCGCGGGGGAGGGGCGAGCGCGCGCGGGGGGCTGGTGGGCCCTCCCACGAACTCGGGCCTCTCAGAGGGCTATTGCCGTGAGTACGGGCGGCGCGAGTCCGCGCGGAGAACACTGCGATGCGGGCCGGCCCTCGGGTTCGTGGGGCCCTCCCACCAGCCCCCCGCGCGCGCTCGCCCCTCCCCCGCGGGCTCTTCCTGGAGAAGCGGGGGGCCCGCGGGCTCTTCCTGGAAAGGGGGGGTTGGCGGGGGTGCAGCGGTGATGAGCGGCGCGGCCAGACAGGCATGCTCACGCTCGCCAGAGTTCGCAGGGGCGGTGGCGGCGAGTCGGTGAGGAGATGGTGCTCGCGCGACGCGGCTCTCGCGCTTGCGGGGGAGCGATCGGCGTCGACTATCGGACACGGCGCTGTTAAGGGGCCTGCGATGGCCGCCTCCTCTGATCCCATCCTCATCACCGTCACCGGCAGGGACCACCCGGGCATCACCGCCCGGCTCACGGGCATCCTCGGCGACATCGGCGCCACGCTGCTCGATATCGAGCAGGTGGTGGTGCACGGCAGCCTCAACCTCGCGCTGCTCGTGCTCTTCCCGGAGACGCGCAGCGGGCTCAAGGAGCTGCTGTTCGCGGCGAAGGAGCTCGGCGTGGCGCTCGACTTCAAGCCCGTCGACGACGGCGCCCCCGCGCGCGCCCTCGGGAGCAGGTACGTGGTGACCGCGATCGGGCGAGAGCTCGGCGCGAAGGAGCTGCACGACGTCGCCGCGACCCTCGCGGCCCACGACGCAAACATCGAGAAGATCGCCCGGCTGTCGGTCGAGCGACTCTCCTCGGTCGAGATCCACGTGCTGCTCCGGCGCGAGGAGGAAGCGGACGCCCTCAAGCAGGCCCTCCTTGCGCTCGCGATGCAGAACAGCTTCGACCTCGCCCTGCAACGCGAGGGGCTCTTCCGACGGAGCAAGCGGCTCGTCGTCATGGACATGGACTCGACGCTCATCCGCATCGAGGTCATCGACGAGCTCGCGCGCGCGAAGGGGGTCGTGGAGCAGGTCGCGAAGATCACCGAGCGGGCCATGCAGGGAGAGATGGATTACGACGAGTCGCTCCGACAGCGGCTCTCGCTGCTCCGCGGGCTCGACGTCAGCGTGCTCCGGAAGCTCGCCGCGGAGCTCCCCATCACCGAGGGCGCCGAGACGCTCATCCGGGTGCTGAAGCGGCTCGGCTACCGCACCGCGGTGATCTCGGGCGGGTTCTCGATCGCGGCAGAGGCGCTGAAGGTCCGGCTCGGGATCGACTACGCCTACTCGAACGCCCTCGAGGTCGAAGGCGGCAAGCTGACCGGCCGGGTCACAGGCCCCATCGTCAACGCGCAACGCAAGGCGGAGCTGCTCGAGACGATCGCGCAGGCCGAAGGCGTGCTCCTCGACCAGACCATCGCCGTGGGCGACGGCGCCAACGACCTCCTGATGCTCCAGCGGGCCGGGCTCGGCGTCGCGTTCCGCGCGAAACCCAAGCTCCGGGAGGCGGCCGACACGTCCCTCTCCGCGAGCGGCCTCGACGCCATCCTCTTCCTGCTCGGCCTCACCGAGCGCGAGCTGCTGGAAGTCGCCTGACCGACGCAGGAAGGCAGCTCCGCCGAGGAGCAGAGTCCCGCGAGCGCGCCGCCTCGCGCCCGGGCCGAGCGCCCCGGCGCGGCCATCCAGGCGCGGCGCCGCGCGGCCCTTGACAGCCGCGCCAGGCCACCATACTTAACCGTTTCAGTTCACGGTTGACCAGCCAACACCACCTCGACCCCGGGCGCTCGGGCAGCGGAGCTTCGACGAGCGCGGGATCGAGGCCCAGGCCGCGGCGTCGTGGGGCGTGTTGCGCCAGCCAGACCAGCTGAGGAGGTTCTCCCATGAAGAGCTTGTTTGCGATGAGCGCCAGCGCCGCGCTGCTGATCAGCGCGTGCAGCTCGACGGACGGCACGCCGGACAGCGGCTCGAGCAGCAGCGCCAGCGCGGCTTCCGCCGGGGGCGGCGGCGACAGCGCGGGCAGCGGAGGGAACGCGGGCGGCGGCGACGCGGGCGGGGGGAACGCGGGCGGCGGCGGCGAGGGCGCGGCCCCTCCCGGGGACACGACCGAGCGAATCTATGACGCCGACGACAGCAACATCCAGGTTTCCGGCAGGGTCGATTTCTCGGATCCCAAGAAGCCGAGGTTCTCGACGCCCGGGGTGACCATCCAGGCGAGCTTCAAGGGCAGCTCCGTCGCAGTAACCCTCGACGACGAGCACAAGTGGGACAAGTACTTCAACTACTTCGATGTCTCCGTCGACGACGGCCCCGTGACGAAGATCCAGGTCCAGCCCGAGGCCATGGAGTACGAGATCGCCTCGGATCTCCCGTACGGCGAGCACACGGTGACCGTGATCAAGAGGACGGAGGCGTCCATCGGATACACCGAGCTCCTCGGCTTCAAGTTCGGCGGCGAGATCCAGCCGCCGCCGCAGAGGCCGAGCCGGAAGATCGAGTTCATCGGCGACTCGATCAGCTGCGGCTCCGGCATCGACGCGCCCAACGGGTCCCCGCAGTGCGAGGAGGACGGCTGGGGCCAGCCCTACCACAACGCCCGTCTCGCCTACGGGCCCCTCGTCGCGCGGCAGCTCGGCGCGGAGTACCACGTCACGGCGGTCTCGGGCATCGGCCTCGTCAGGAACTACAGCTCCGAGTACGACGCCAGGCCGATGCCGGAGGTGTATGGCCTCCTGTTCCCGGAGCTCACGGACTCTCCGGCCTGGGACACCGCGCGGTTCGTGCCCGACGCGATCGTGATCGCGCTGGGCACCAACGACTTCTCCCCGGGAGACAGCGAGCGGCCCAGGATGGATGTCGAGACGTACGCGGAGGCGTACATCGACTTCATCGACACGCTGAGGGGCTACTACCCTGATGCCCACATCTTCTGCATGTCGAGCCCCATGCTCGGCGACGGCTGGCCCGAGCCCACGGACATGTCGGCGACCGATCACAAGGCCAGCCTGACGCGCGTCGAGGAGCACTTCGCGGCGAACAACGACACGAAGGTGCACAAGGTGTTCGTCAGCAAGGCCACCGGGAAGGGCTGCGGGACGCACCCGGACGCGACGGAGCACGAGACGATGGCGGAAGAGCTGTCGCCGGTGCTCCAGTCGGTCATGGGCTGGTGACCTCGACGCGCTGGCCAGGCACCGCGCTCGGCCGGCGCGTCCTCTCGCGGGCGGCGCCTGCGCCGAGGGCGGGGTGTGGGAGCAGCTGCGCCAGGCTGCGCGCTCTCCTCCCAGCGCCTGCCGCCTGCGCGAGCGGCAGGCTCGCCAGCGGGCCGTCGTGCTATCCAACCGAGGCCGGGCGACGGCGAAAGCTCACACGGTGGGCTCGATCCGCCGCCCGCGAGCGGAGGTGATGCGTGAAGCGTCCGACGATAACGGACATCGCGTGGCGTGCTGGGGTGTCCAAGGGAGCGGTGTCCTATGCGCTGAACGGCAGGCCGGGCGTGTCCGAGCCGACGCGCGAGCGCATCCTCGCCATCGCGGCGGAGATGGGCTGGCAGCCGAGCAACGCGGCGCGGGCGCTCTCCGACGGCCGGGCCGGGGCCGTCGGCCTGGTCATCGATCGGCCCGCTCACACGCTCGGGATCGAGCCGTTCTTCATGCAGCTCATCTCGGGCATCGAGGCGGAGCTGGCCGAGAAGGCGGAGGCGCTGCTGCTCAAGGTGACCGAGGATCGCCAGGCCGAGGTGGACACCTACCGCCGCTGGTGGGCCGAGCGGCGGGTCGACGGGGTGATCCTGGTCGACCTCTGCGACGGCGATCCGCGCGTGAAGCTGATCGAGGAGCTGAAGCTCCCGGCGGTCGTGATCGGCGGGCCGGCGGGCAAGGGACAGCTCTCGGGTGTGTGGAGCGACGACGCGAGCGCCATGAGGGCGGTGGTCGACTACTTGGCCGCCCTCGGTCACCGGTCGATCGCCCGGGTCGCCGGCCCCGCGGAGTTCTTGCACACGGCGATCCGCACCAAGGCGTTCAACGCCGCTGCCCGCCAGCGGCGCCTCGACCGGGTGGTGACGGTCCACGCCGACTACACGGGTGAGGCGGGCGGCCAGGCCACGCGGCGGCTCCTCGCCGGGGCCGCGCCGCCGACGGCCATCGTCTACGACAACGACGTGATGGCCGTGGCCGCGCTGGCGGTCGCCCAGGAGATGCGCGTCCCGGTGCCCGAGCGCCTCTCGATCGTGGCCTGGGACGACTCGGCGCTGTGCCAGCTCGTGCACCCCGCCCTGACCGCGGTGCGCCGCAACATCGCCGAGCACGGCGCCCGCGCCGCCGCGCTGCTCCTCCGCCTCGTCGCCGGCGAGCCGATCGCCGACGCCGAGTGCAGCGCGCCGACCCTCGCGACGCGGGGCAGCACCGCGCCGCCCGCGCGCTCCTGACCCGGGCTCATCGCCAGCGAGGCGGCGCGGTCGCCCCTCGCGGGCGTGGACACTGAACCGATTAAGTGCTTTGCTCGCCGCGCGCGCAGCTGGAGCGGCGAGCAGAGCACGATGAGAGGGAGCATGCACCGCAATTTCGCCAAAGTCGCTGTCGGCCATCAGGCTGTGGCCTGGCTCGGGGCCAATTTCTGGTCGAGGCGCGGCGGCCCGCTCATGTGGCAGAGCTACGATCCGGCCGTCGTCCGCGAGGAGCTCCGGGTGCTCGCGGATCACGGCCTCAACATGACCCGGTCGTTCTTCTACTGGCCGCACTTCATGCCCGAGCCGGACCGGATCGACGAGGGCTGCGCGGCGCGCTACGGCGATTTCCTCGAGGCGCACAGCGAGGCGGGCCTGACCACGATCCCGACGCTCCTCGTCGGCCACATGTCCGGCGAGAACTGGGACCCTGTCTGGCGGCGCGGGCGCGACCTCTATGGGGACGTGTGGATGGTCGCCCGGCAGGCGTGGTTCGCCGAGCAGATGGCGCGGCGCTTCGCCGGCCACCCGGCGGTGACCGGGTGGCTCATCTCCAACGAGATGCCGATTTACGGCGAGCGCGAGCGGTCGGTGCGCGAGACGGTCACGAGCTGGGCGAGCCTGCTCGTGCAGGGGCTGCGCGCCGGCGGGGCGAGCCAGCCGATCTCGATCGGCGACGGCGCGTGGGGCATCGAGGTCACGGGCAACGACAACGGGTTCTCCGTCCGCGACCTCGGCGCGCTCGTCGATTTCCTCGGTCCGCACGTCTACCGGATGGAGAACGACATGGTCCGCCAGCACTACGGCGCGGCGTTCGTCTGTGAACTCACGGGCTTCCTGGGCAAGCCGGTCGTGCTGGAGGAGTTCGGGGTCTCCTCGGACTTCGCCTCTGACGAGAACGCCGCGCACTATTACCGGCAGGTCCTCCACAACACGCTGCTCGCCGGCGCCACTGGCTGGATCGGCTGGAACAACACCGACTTCGACCTCATCCACCAGGACCCTTACCGGCACCACCCGTTCGAGCTCCACTTCGGGCTGACGACCATCGACGGCCGCCCCAAACCGCAGCTCCTGGAGATGGGCCGCTTCGCCAAGGTGCTGGCCGACATCGACGTCCTCGGCTGCGAGCGCGAGCCGGCCGACGCGGCGCTGATCGTCCCGTCGTACCTGGAGGGCGCGTTCCCGTTCACGGAGACCGAGGACCGCAGCTATCTCTTCACCATGCTGCGGCAGGCGTACATCGCCGCGAAGGAGGCCGATCTGCCGGTCGGGCTGACCCGGGAGCGGGACGGGATCGCGGAGGGCTGCCGGCTCTATCTCCTGCCGTCGACCAAGCAGCTGACCGCGCCCAGCTGGGCTCTCCTGGAGCGGCTCGCCTCCGAGGGCGCGGTGGTCTACGCATCGTACTGCCATGGCACGCACGGCTCGCAGCGCGGGCCCTGGTACGCGAACCTCAACACGATGTTCGGCGTCGAGCACCAGCTCCGCTACGGGATGGTCGACCCGATCGCGGAAGCGCAGGTGGAGCTCACCTTTCATCGCCCGTTCGGCGCGATCGCGGAGGGCACCACGCTCACGTTCCCGGTCGCCGGCACCGAGCACAGCCGCGCTTACCTGCCCGTGAAGCCCAGGGGCGCGGAGGTCGTCGCCGTCGATCAGCGCGGCAGGCCGGCGCTGCTGCGGCGCCAGGTGGGGAAAGGCAGCGTCGTGCTCTGCACCTATCCGCTCGAGCACTTCGCCGCGGCGACCCCGCGGGTCAACCCGGAGCCGACCTATCGCCTCTACGACGCGCTCGCCGAGCTCGCCGGGGTGCGCCGGCCGGTGACCGTGGACGACCCGCGCGTCGCGGCGGGAACCCTGCGCCACCGCGACGGACGTCGCTTCGTGTTCCTCGTGAGCCAGGCGGATCAGCCGCTCTCGGTCAAGCCCGTCCCGGCCTCGGGACACCTGACCGAGCTGGGCGGTAAGACCCCGATCCACGCCGTGGAGATCGCGCCTTACGACGTGCGGCTCCTCGAACTTCGAGCGGAGTAGTCGGCCGCTGCGGGCGTCGCGCGGCGCGCGGTGCCGAGCGGGGACGCGCGCGGCGCTACCGCCGCAGCGTCTTGTAGAACATGTAGCCGAAGCCGATCGTCAACACGGCGAGGACGGCCCCGCCGATCGTGACGAACGGCAGGACCTTCGCTCGCGCTTGCCGACCGATCTCGCCGACGCGGCTCACGAGATCCTCGCGTACCTCGTCGGCCCTCTGCTCGAGGCGCTCGCGCTCCGGCGAGTTCTTCGCCTCGCTGTCCCTCACCGCGGGGCTCGCGCCGCCAGGGTTCGGGGTGACCAGCGCGTCGCTCCTCCGCTCGAGCTCTTCCAGGCTCGCTCGGACGTTCGAGCGGAGCAGGGCGGCGCGCTGCTCCAGATCATCGATGCCATTTGCGTTGGTGCTCATGCGATCTTTTCCTTCAACACGTTGGCCTGGGCCTCGGCGTGCTCCTTGGTGGCGTCGAGCGGCGGATCCCGCGGGATGAGCCGGTAGCCGACCAGCCCGGCGGCCCCTGCCGTGACGAGCAGGACGGCCGCGATGGCGAGCGCCGGCGCCGGCCCGCCGATCGCGAGCACCGCCGCGACGAGGAGCATCGCGAGCATCAGGATCGCAGCGGCGGCCGCGACGCCGAACGCGATCGCCGCGTTCTTGAGCCTGGCGACGTCCTGCTTGGTCTCGTTCTTCGCGAGCGCGACCTCGATCCTGATCAGCTCTTGCGTGTCCTGGATGGCGCCCTTCACGAGATCGACGAGCCCGCTCTCCTCGGGCTGATTGTTGTTCGCCATGGGTTCCTCGCGGGTGATGAGCGGTCGAGAGACCCCTCGATGCGGCGTCTCGCCTGCGGATTCGTCCGGTCGCCCGGACTGGTCAGCTCGGTCGACGGCCAGTCGTATGAGCTGCAACTGCATCGATCGGACCAGGCGGAGCGCAGGCGCGAGCGCGCCGCTGAGCGGACTCACAGGCCGTCCGATGCGACGGGCCGTATCCATTACGCCACATGTGGCGAGCGTGCGCGTGCAGAGCAAGGCGCCTTGCCATCAGCCGCCGCGAGCGCCGCGAGGTTGTCTATCAGCCCGCCGCGGTGCGGCACGGCGGGGGCGCGCTGAGCCAGCTCAGTACCAGCGCGGCGTCCCGCAATCGACGTGCAGGTGGTCCCGGTGGCTCGCGTCGAAATCCGGGCCGAGGACGCGCGACGCGGCCCCGTCGGCGCGGAGCCGCCGGGTCACGCTCCTCAGGAAGTGCCCCTCTCGGGTGCTCGGGTCCTTGTCGCGAAGCACGTAGTCGCGAAGCACGCTGATCGCGCGGCCGCGCTTCGGCGTGAAGCGCGCGATGTCGAAGGCGTTGCCGAACGAGTGCTCGCTCAGGCCCTCGCTCCAGGGCCGCATCCTGCCGACCACCTCCCGGCACGCGTAGCTCCCCAGCGTGCTGATGCGGGCGATCGGCGAGCTCAGGTGCGCCTCTGCCTCTTCCTGGATCACGCGCTCGATATCGGCCAGCCGGAGGGCGAGTGAGCAGTCGATCTGCAGCGGGGGTGAGTACACGATGCCAGTCGGGCCGCGCGTCAGCAGCACGCCGTGGGGGATGCCACACCCCTTCTTGTTCGGCTTCGCCGTGTCCGGTATCGCCTGGAACCGCGCGCCCGCGCTCTTCAGGGCGTCGCGGCAGTCCGCGCCCGCGGCCGCGGCGATGTAGTTCCACTGGCGCTGCGCGCGCGGCGGCCGCTCGCCGAGGTCGGCTGCGTCGGCGAGGGGCTCGACCCAGGGGGCCCATCCCGGCGGCGCGGGTGGTGGCGGCGAGGGCTCGCCACCAGCGGCGGGGGGCGCCGCGATGGCGGGCGCCGCTTCCCGGGGAGCAGGCGCTGCGGCGGCGAGCGCCGGCGCTGCGCCAGGGAGGGTCGGGGCCGGCGGCGCGATCAGCGCGGCTCCGCCGAGCTCGGAGAGCGTCGGGCTCCCATGAGAACAGGAGAGCACCGAGGCCACCGCCGCCGCAGCGAGCCCCGGAAGGAAGCGTGCGTGCACATCGATGTCCGTACCTCAGCGGGCGACCGGCGCAAGACACGCGATCTCCCCCTCTCCGCGCGCCCGCTCACAGCGACACCTCGTTCGCCCGCGTCAGGCCTCCCTCGCGCCGCCGCCCGACGCCTCGCCCCCGCCGCGCGCTTCGTCATCTGGCGCTTCCGGGGCCGGCGCCCCGCGGAGCAGGAGCAACCCAACCACGGAGACCACGACGCCGGCGGCCGTGAGGCTCCACGGCAGCTCGCCCTCCATGACGCCCTGCGTCCACGGCGGCTTGAAGTAGAGCAGCGACACGGCGAGCCCGTTGTTCAAGGCGTGCAGCAGCGCTCCGGGCAGCACCGAGCCGGTGCGGTGGCGCGCGTAGCCCAGCGCGAGCCCGAGCGAGAACGTAGGCAGCAGCCGGTACACCGACCCGTGGGCGAGCCCGAAGAGGAGCGCCGACACCCCGATCGCCACCGCGGGCCCGGCGCGGCGCAGCCCCGCGTAGACGAGGCCGCGGAACAGGAGCTCCTCGCACACGGCGGGCGTCACGGCGACGAGCAGCAGCACGACGGGGTACGGCTGCCCGCCCAGCAGCACCAGCTCGCCGAGCTCACGGGCAAAGCGCTCTGGCGCGGGGAACCACCGGAGGAGGGTGCCGCCGATCGCGACCCACGCCGACACCCCGAGCAGCAGCGCCCCGGCGAGGCCCCGGACCGAGGCCGGCCGGAGGGCCAGCGTCGTCCGGGCCGAGTAGCCGAACCCGACGACGAGCGCGAGCGTCGGGAGGAGGAAGAAGCCGACCTGCGAGGCCGCGAGCTGGACGGCCACGCTGGCGCGGGCGATGAGCAGGCTGCCGTAGAAGAAGAGCACCTGCACGCCGGCGAACGCCGCCAGCGAGAAGCCGGCGGAGGGCGCCCCGCCGCTCCGGCGCCCGAGGCCCAGCACGGCGCGCGCCGACTCCTTGCCCCCGAGCAGCACGTTCTCGCGCTCGAACACGCGCGCGGCGAAGAGGAGCGCGAGGCAGGCGTAGAGCGCCGACGACACGAGCGCCGTGAACAGGAGATCGAGCGGCGCCTCCCCGAGGAACAGGGCCTTGATCAGCACCGCGATGTTGAGGACCGGGGCGTAGGCCGTCCACGGGTTGAGCTCGACCACCGGCAGCGCCGTGATGCCGGCGAGCAGCGACAGCGGCAGGTACGCCGGCATGAGCGCGTTCTGGCCGTCCTTGAAGTCCTTCGCGAACACGGCGAGCGCCAGGAACAGCGCCGAGAACAGGAGCGTGACCGGCACGAGCAGCGCGAACGTCAGCGCGAAGATCCAGGGGTCGACGACGACGACGTCGGGCAGCAGCCGGCTCACGGTGAGCGACAGGCTCACCACGTTGCCGAGCGCCGTCAGCAGCGAGATGACCCACACAGCCAGGAACTTGCCGGAGATGATCTCGATGGAGCGCACGGGCGCGCAGAGGAGCGTCTGCATCGTGCCGCGCTCCTTCTCGCCCGCCGTGAGATCGATCGCCGGCAGGAAGCTGCCGAGGAGCGACATCAGGATGAGCATCATCGGCATCATCGAGCCGAGGATCTGGCCGACCTTGCGGCTGTCCGGGGCGACGTCGCGCGAGACGACGTCATACGCGATCGAGAACCCCTCCGGCAGGCCGCGCTCCGCCTCTCGATCCGCGACGATGGCCCTGCGGGCGCGCCGCAGCGCGCCCTCGAGGCGCGCCTCCGCCATGGCCGAGTCGGCGCGGACCGAGTCGAAGTAGATCGCGACCGCGCCCTTGCCGCCCCGCGCGAGCTCGGTCCCGAGCGCGGGCCACGGGATGAGGACCGCATCGACCTTCCTGTCGCTCACCGCGGCGCGCGCCGCCGCGAGCACGGGGTTCTCCGGCTCGGTCCACCTCGGCGGCGGGTCCTCGCCCTCGCCCTCGCGCGGCGGCGCGTCCTCCGGCCTGGCCTCCGGCTCCCGCGGCGGCGCGAGCGCCCCCGAGACGAGGCCCTCGCGCACGTCCGGGGGCGCGCCGGCCCACGGCGCGAGCTCGATCTTCCCCGCCGACGCGAGCCTCTCCTGCAGGCCCTCCGCGAGCTCTCCCCACACCGCGATCCTGGACGAGCGCGCCTCGCGCGCGGCCGCCTCGGAGCCGACGAGCTTGCTCATCGCGAGCGCGAACAGCGGGTAGAGGAGGATCGGGATGAGGACGAGGCGCACGAGCGTGCGCCGGTCCCGGAGCGACTCGACGAGCTCCTTGCAGAGGATCGTCCAGACGACGGCGAGCCTCACGGCGCCTCTCCTGCCGGCGGCGGCGCCCCGCCGCGCGCGGGCACATCGCGCGGGCGGCTCCGGGCCACGTGGTGGAGGAAGGCGTCCGTGAGGTTCGTGGTGCCGGTGCGCTCGAGGAGCTCCGGCAGCGCGCCCGTGTCCGCGACGCGCCCCTCGTGCAGGAGGGCGATGCGATCGCAGAGGTACTCGGCCTCGCCCATGATGTGCGTCGAGAAGAGGACGGCCTTGCCCGCGGCGCGCTCGCGCCGGATCGACTCGACGATGAAGCGGCCGCTGATGATGTCGAGCGCGGTCGTCGGCTCGTCGAGGATGAGCACCTCGGGCTCGTGGAGGAACGCGCGCGCGATGTTGGCGCGCTGCTTCTGCCCCGCGGACAGCGTGCCGCACGGCCGCGAGGCGAACGCGTCCATCTCGAGGTCGGCCACGAGCGCGTCGATGCGGCGCGAGAGCGCGGCCTCCTTCATGCCGTACAGCCTGCCGAAGTAGCGGAGCACCTCGCGGGGCGTGAGCCGCTGGTAGAGCTGCGTGTCGCCGGAGAGAAAGCCGATGCGCTGCTTCGCCTCGAGCGGCCGCGCGGCGAGGTCGACGCCGCCGATGGCGACCCGCCCAGCGGTCGGCGACAGGATGCCGGCGAGCATCCGCAGCGTCGTCGTCTTCCCCGCGCCGTTCGGGCCGAGCAGGCCGACGATCTCCCCGGGGTGCACGGCGAGCTCTACGCCGTCCACGGCCGTGAAGTCGCCGTACCGCTTCACCAGGCGCTCGGCGAGCAGTGCGGGCTGCATGGCGGCTTCTCCTATTCGGTCCGCGGCGGCGCGCAAAGCGCCGGGCCGCCGGGACCGCGGCGCGGGGCGCCCCCCGGCGCGCGAACCTCCCGCTCCCGCCGCCCGGTTGCCCGCCGCCCAGGCTGCTTCGCGGCGCTGCCCCTCGACGTCCGCTGCAGACTCCCTAGACTACCGAGACAATCATGCAGGCGGACATGCCTTCCATGCCCTACCGCAACCGCACGACGTCCGAGCCGGTCCAGTGCCCCTGCGGACATGGGCTTGATCATTACATGGTGAGCGCCGAAGCCGAGTACCGCGTCCTGGGCTACATCCAGCTGGCGTTCGGGATCTCGGCCCGGCCGACGAAGGTGAAGTACAGGTGCCGGCGCTGCGACACCGTGTTCGCCACGACGAAGGATCCCGCGGTCCTCGACAAGCACTACTGACGCCGGGCAGCGGATGATCGACATCGACACGTCGCCGGCGGCCGCCTGCCGCCGAGGGGCTCCATGAAAGGCCGCGTCCTCATCATCGCCGGGTCCGACTCGGGCGGCGGCGCCGGCATCCAGGCCGACCTCAAGGCGGTCACCGCGCTCGACGCGTACGGCGCGACGGCGATCGCCGCGCTCACCGCCCAGAATACCCGCGGCGTGGCCGCCGTGTTCCCGATCCCGCCCGACTTCATCGGCCGCCAGATGGAGCTCGTGCTCGACGACATCGGCGCGGACGCGATCAAGACCGGCATGCTCCACTCCGCCGAGGTCATCGAGGAGGTCGCGCGCGTCTACGAGCGCCTCGGCCGCGGCGCGCCGCTCGTGGTCGACCCCGTGATGGTCGCCAAGGGGGGCGCGCGGCTGCTGGAGCACCAGGCCGAGGGCGCCCTGCGCGGCCGGCTCCTGCCGATGGCCGCGCTGGTCACCCCGAACATCCCCGAGGCCGAGGCGCTGACCGGCATGGTCATCGACAGCGTGGACGCGATGCGCCGCGCCGCCGCGCTGCTGCTCTCGATGGGCCCGCGCGCCGTGCTGCTCAAGGGAGGCCACCTCCCGGGCGCGACGGTCGTCGACGTCCTCCAGACCGCGCCCGGCGCCGCCGGGGCCTCCGGGGGCGAGCAGCTGTTCGAGGACGCGCGCATCGAGACGCGCGCGACCCACGGCACCGGCTGCACGCTCGCCTCGGCCATCGCGGCCGGCCTCGCCCAGGGCCTCGCCCTCGTCCCGGCCATCTCGCGCGCGCGCCGCTACCTCCGCGAGGCGATGCGCGCCGCGCCGGGGCTCGGCCACGGCCACGGCCCGCTGAACCACGCCCACACGGTGCGGCCGTTCTCCTGAACAGCCCGCGGCGGACCGCGAGCCCCTGTGGAGGGCCGCGCGGCGCGCGCCGGCGCCGCGGCCCGGCGGCGCCCGCGCGGCCGTCGTGGCGCCCCCGCGCCGCGGCGAACGGGCCGACGGCGTCGCCAGTGCAACGACTCGTTGCGCCCGGGGCTCGAATGGACGACCCTGCGCGCAGTTCGTATCGGCGTGCCGCCGCGTCAGCTTTGGCGCCGGCGCGGAGCTCTTCCTCACCCTTTGTGCGCCTGTGGCCGTGACCAAAGATCCCCTCCCTCCCATCGACGTCGGAACGGTCATCAACGACCGGTACGAGGTCCTGAAGAGCATCGGCAAAGGCGGCATGGGCGAGGTGTTCTTGGCCTTCGATCGCCTGACGCAGCAGCAGGTGGCGCTCAAGGTAGTGCCCGAGGCCTCTGCCATGCCGGGCGACGACGAGGCCCTGCGGCAGGAGGTGATCCTCGCGCAGAAGGCTCGCCACCCGAACGTCTGCCGCGTGCACGACCTCGCGCCGAGCCCGTGGGGGCCCATCCTCGTGATGGAGTACATCCCCGGGCAGACGCTGCACAACCACATCCGCAAGCGCAAGACGTCCGGCGGGTTCAGCGCCGACGAGTTCCGCAAGATCTCGACCGACGTCTGCGCGGGGCTCGCCGCCATCCACCAGCAGGGTCTCGTGCACGGCGATCTGAAGCCGGGCAACGTGATGGTCGCCGACGATCGCGCCGTCATCCTCGACTTCGGCTTCGCGAAGGAGCGCGCGCGCGCGGCCGTGCGCAAGCCCGGGGCGCCTCCGGACGGCGGCACGCCTCATTACATGTCGCCGGAGCGGCTGCGCAGCGGCGGCGCGAGCCCCGAGGACGACGTCTACGCCGCGGCGCTGACGCTCTGGGAGATGTGGACCTGCCGCGTCCCCGAGCCCGGCTACAAGCCGCGGCTCAAGACGATGAAGCAGCAGATCACGTTCGACGTGCCTGCCGCGCTGACCAACGACGAGATCCGGCAGATCTTCCGCGCGTTGAACCCGGACCCGCAGATGCGCCCGCAGGCGCGTCACATGCGGTTCTTCAACCCGACGCAGACGACGACCGCGCCGATCCAGCTGCCGCGCGAGCGCATCGACCCTGGCCCCGCGCCGGGGCGGGCGATCAAGACGCAGTTCACCCCCGGCGCGCAGTCGCTGCTCATCACGTACGCCACGAACGCGCCCGACAGCGTCTCCACCCTGTTCCCCCTGCAGAAGCCGGTGCTCTCGATCGGCCGCCGCAGCGATCAGGATCTCGTCCTGGCCGAGGCGACCGTCTCCGGGTCGCACGCGCTGCTCCGGTGGCAGACGGGCTCCTGGCTGGTCGAGGATCTGAACAGCACGAACGGCACGTACGCGGACTTCCCGTTCGAGCGCAAGGCGCAGGTGTCGCTGCTCCACGGGGCCGAGGTGCAGCTCGGCGAGTGCCGCCTCATGGTGGTCACGTTCGGACCGGACTCGCCGCACCACGACAAGGCGAAGCGCTACCTCGCGAGGCGCGACGGCCTCACGGGGCTGCTCGTGCGCGAGCACCTGATGAAGGCCATCGACGAGGACGGCTTCTTCGCCGAGTGGGCCGAGGTGCCGATGCAGATCGCGCGCTTCGAGCTCCGCGGCCAGAACGGCCTCGTGAGCTTGCGGCCGACGATCCTCGAGATGCTCGCGCTGCGCAAGGCCGCGCTTCAGGTCGTCGATCTGACGCAGACGCTGCTGCTGAGCCTGACGCCGGCCGCGGCCGGGCGCACGGGCCCGCTCACGTTCGTCGTCTCCATCGTGGGGCCCAACCTGGACGAGGCCCAGCACGTGGTCGAGCAGGTCGTCGCGCAGGTGCAGGGCACGCTCCCCGAGACGCTCGAGCTGACCGCGACGCTCGTGAAGTGCGAGCCCGGCCGCCCTGCTCGCACGCTGATCGACTGAAGGCCGTCACGCGACCCCGCCGCTGGTCATCGAGGTGGAGATCCCCTCAGCCGCGGCGCGGTCCACCGCGCTGCCGTGCGGCGCCGCCTGCCCGCGAGCGGCCGCTCCCGCACCGGAGCGGCACGCGACTACCGGGACGATCCGCTGCGCGGCACGCGACTACCGGGACGATCCGCTGCGCGGCACGCGACTACCGGGACGATCCGCTGCAGACGTCGCCAGGAGCGGCAGCGCGGTCGAGCACCACCTCGCCGACCGACCTCCGGACGTCGATCTCACCCTGCCAGATGAGCTCCGCGCTGCCCTGCGCGTCGATGACATCGCGCAGTAGCCGCACGTAGACCTTGCCCGGCGAGACCTCCGGGATCGCCACCGTGAAGTCGAACGTGCAGACCGAGTCGCACCGCGGGTTCGCCGCGTCGGGCTCGTCCCTCTCGGTGATCTCGTAGATGCTGTCGATCCGGTCCACGTGCATCGCGCGCTGCCCGCAACAGTTGAGCAGGAGCCGGCTATCCGCGAGCGTCAGGGCGCCGCTCGACCGGTCGTAGCGCCAGCGAAGCACCTCGCTGCTGCAGTAGCTCTCGTCCCCCTCGATCGCGAGCCTCCGCTCCGGATCGACGAACCCGCCGGCCTCGCTCACGACCCCGACCTGAGCGGGCTCCGTCTCGAGACACGCGCCGAGAAGAAGCAGCGACCCCACCGTTGCAAGCGACCCGCAGACCCCCACGAACTTCATGCCCCGACTTCCTTGCTGTCCCGCCCCACTGTCAAATTACACTATAAATGAAGAACCAGGGCTTTAATAAGAACGTCCAGAGCATCCCTACTCGGATGTCCCGGGCTCGGCCTCAGGGCAGCGAGCACATGGATCGCGCGCATACCGCACCCCGGAGCAGCTGCACGCACATCCACGTGTGGTTTACTAGCTGTATTGACGACTGTCCAGGTGAAAGTAGTAGAGTCCGCCCGGTTCTCTGACCCTGGACGTCATGGTCGGTTGACCTGCGCTGTTATCCCACGTCTGACCAGTGCCGGGACACCCCCCGCGGCCGGGGGCCGGCCACGGGAGGGGCTCCGAACGCCCTGCTCACCGCGCGGCGACGGTCGTGCGGCGACGGGGCGGCGCGCTCTGCTCCTGGCAGCCGGCGCCCGCGGGGGCGTCGTCGAGGACGACCGCGCCCGCGGGCACGTCCAGATCGAGGCTGCCACTCCAGACCACGGCCGGGCCGCCCTGCTCATCGACGACGTCGCGCAGCAGCTTCACGTAGACCTCGCCCCGCGGGACGTCCTGCACGCCGACGGCGAGATCGAAGGCGCACTGCTCTGCGCAGCGCCCCTCGGCGCTGTCCGGCTCGTCCCGCTCGGTGACCTCGTAGAGGCTGTCGATCCTCTCGACGTGGATCGTGCGCTTCCCGCAGCAGTCGAGCATCAGCCGCGCGTCCGCGAGGCGGAGCGTCGCAGCGGCCTCGTCGTACTGCCATCGCAGCACCTCGGCGCCGCAGTAGCCCCCATCCTCCGTCGCGGTGAGCCGGAGCTCCGGATCCCGGAACCCACCCTGCTCGCTGACCCTGGCTTCTTGAACCGCCGCTGCCGAGCTGCAGCCGCCGGCGCAGACGGCCCCCGCGATCGCAATGGCGGTCCAGATGCGGTTCGAGACCATGCTCTTCTCCATTTCTGTTTCGCTTGCTGACCGGGGCGGCTCGCTGCAATTTTCCAGCCAGCCACCCCTGAGCAGTCCGGAAGCTAACCGCGACCGACGCAGCGGGCCAAAGAAGCGGGACGCGCGAACGCGGCATCCCCTCGCCTCGGCCCTCGGCGGGGAGCGCGGGAACGCGCAGGAACTGCCCACGATTACAGACGTGCCCGGACAGAAGAAGTTGCCGGGAAGCCGCGCCCGCGGGGCAACCCAGCTGCGGGGTTCCGCGGCGCAGCGCGCGCCGGGTGTCCCGGTCGCGCCCCCGGCCGCCGCGGATCGCTGCGCGTCTCTCGTGGAGCCAGGGCGCTCCACGACTCGGCCGTGCCGGACGCCCTGACCACGCGTGCAGCGCCCGCGCGCCGTGCGCCTCGTTTGCGCACCGGCGGCGGGCCCCGGATCAGCGGGGGGCCGCCCGCGAGCGGGTCAGTTCTTCGCCTCGACGGCCTTGCCGGGCGGCAGGGGGTCCCAGCGCAGCGAGTCCCCGAGCAGGTTGGAGATCCGCTTCGGCCGCTGTCCGTCGACGCGCATGATGTAGAGACCTGGCCCCTCCCCGGATGTGCGCGTGGAGAAAAACGCCACAAGCCGCCCGTCCGGGCTACAGGCCGGGTACCCGTTCCTGCCCTGGTTCTGGGTCAGCCGCGCGAGGCCCCCGCCCATCTCCCCCGCCACGACGAGGTCGGTGTTCTTGCCGACGCCCACGGCATAGACCGCCTTCACGCCGTCGGGGTGGTTGCAGAACGTCGGCGCCGACGCGAAGAGCCCCTCCGGAGAGATCGCCTTGCCGCCCACGTAGATGCGCTGTCCGTACCTGCCCTCGCCGGCGAACGCGAGCTTGCCTGTCGGCGTGAACGCCGGGTGGAGCGCCATCCCCACGTCCGATGCCTGCTTGAGGCTCTGGAAGTCGGGGCCGGAGAACAGCTTGATCGTCGACCCCACCCCGATGCTGAGGGCGACCTGGGACCGATCCTTCGAGAACGCGATGCCGTAGACCGAGCCCTTCACGGGCAGCTGGAGGGGTCCGCCTGCCGGCGTGAAGACCTTGTACTCGTCGCCCTTCACGCTCGCCGCGTAATGGAGCTGCTCGTTCTTCCCGAAGGCGGGGGCGATGGCGGTCTGCTCCGGTGGCGAGACGGCCCTGGCGTCGTGGCCGTCGGCGTCGATGGTGAAGACCCGGCGCAGCGAGCCCGAGCCCGAGGCGAACGTCATGTGGCTGGCGAAGCCGCCGTTCTGGCCGGTGAGCGCGCCGATCAGCTGGTCGGCCACCCGGTGCGACTCGAAGCGCACGTCGCGGAGGGGCACGATGAACTTCTTGTCGAACACCGGGGCCTGCCCGCGGTTCACCAGGAACGCCTGGCCGACGAGCTCGACCTTGTCCGGGCCGAGCTTCTTGCCGCGCACGCTCACCACCGCCTCGACCCCCTTCGCGGACCACGCCTTCACGTCCACGGGGCTGTCGGACAGGTACAGGCCGTCGGGCGCGGCGCTGTCGGGCAGCACCTCGAACTCGCCGCACAGCTCGAGGTCGCGCCGGACCACGCTGTGGAGCGTCACGTCCTCGGGATCGGAGACGAGCGACGGCAGGACGCCGATCTTCGGCAGGGGGCGCGACGCGCCGGCGACGACCGTGATGTGGCCGAGCAGCTCGTCCGGGTTGGGCGGCGCCGTGGCGGCGGGCGCCTGCGCCGCGGGGGCCGGCGCCTGGGCAGGTGCAGGGGGGGAAGCGAGCGCGGCGGCGGCGAGGGCCAGCGCGCCGAGGGCGTATCGAGCTAGTCGCATGTGTTTTCTCTACAGACGAACGTGACGCTGACCTGCTTCTGCCCAAGGTCGGGATAGTTCTCGGGCGGCGGCGGCAGCGCCTGCCCCTTCGCCCCCTCGAGCGTCGCCCGCGCGGCCGCGTCGACGATCGCGTTCCCGCTCGGCGTCAGCGTGTAGCTCACCATCTGCCCGTCCGACAGGACGATCACCGCGCGCGGCCGGTGCTTCGTGAGCTCCTCTGCCGGGAGCCCCGACCCGCTCACGCGGAACCGGCTCGAGAACCAGCCCGCGATGCGGGCCAGGTACAGGTCCACCGCGCGCGCCTTGAGGGGATCGGTCTCCGTGCCCTCGGCCACGCCGTCCTGGTGCCCCTCCTGATCGACGTTGGGGGCCTCGCCGGCGTCGGTCTTCGGATCGAGCTCGGTGTCGACCTGCTTCGCGATCTCGGCGTCGGGCGGCGGCGGCGCGGTGCCGGCGTCGGCGATCTTGACCTCCGGGGGCGGGATGTCCTCCTCGGTCTTGCCCGCGTCGGGCGACACGAACGCCTTCTGCTCGACGCGCGGCTTCGGCGTCTGGCGCACCCACCGGTCCGGCAGCTTCATCCTGTCCCGCTTGCCGCCCAGCTTGAGCAGCGGGGTGTCCATGTCGAGCACCGGGATGACCTTCACCGGGACGCTCGGCCCCTTCTCGATCTCGGGCGCGGCCGCGGGCAAGGAGAGGTCCGCGAGGGTGATCACCACGGCGGCGCCCGCCTGCACGGCGACCGCGACCGCCACGGCGATCGCGATGTCCCGCGGGCGGAAGTCGCTCCTCGGCCGGCGCAGCCCGGGCGGCGTCCTCGGTCCCGGCGCGCGCGCCGCGGCCGTGCTCACGGCGCCGCTCCGCCCGGCCGCGGCGCCGCTCCGCCGGGCTGCCGCGCCGATCCACCACCGGGCGGCGGCGGCGCCCCCTCCGGCTCGAGCTCCGGCTGGACGAGGAGGTTCAGCCCCTCCACCCCGGCGGCCCGGGCGGCGGCGACGACCCGCGCCACGGCGCCGTAGCGGGCGTCCTTGTCGGCGCGGATGTAGAGCTCCTTCTCCTTCTGCACGCGCGGGTTCGACGCGAGCACGCCCTCGATGTCGGCGGTCGCGTCGTCCTCACCGAAGAGGATCTTCTCTTCCTTCGTGACGGTCACGACGAGCTTCGTGTCCTTGGTCGGCGCCTCCTCGGCGGAGACGTTGGGCAGCTCGACCCGGAGCCCCGCCGTCAGCAGCGGCGCCGTCACCATGAACACCACGAGGAGCACGAGCATCACGTCGACGAGCGGCGTGACGTTGATCTCCGTGAAGCCGCCCCCGCGCCGCCTGCGCCCCCCTCCGGCCGACATGCCCATGACCAGCCCCGCCCTTCAGCCCTTCGGCATCACCGGCGTCGGCCGGTCGCTCGACCGCTGGAGCGCCAGCGGGATGGACTCCTGCACCCCTCGCGCGGCGGCGGAGGCGGGGAGCGACGCGATCTCCACCCAGCCCTCGCTGGCAGCCTCGAGCGCGGCGAGCAGGTCGTCGATGCGCTTGTTGAGCGCGTTGTACGCGATGACCGCGGGGATCGCGGCGAACAGCCCGATCGCGGTGGCGATGAGCGCCTCGCCGATGGCCGGGGCGACGACGGGCAGCGACGCGCTCTTCTGCTGACCGATGCGGAGGAAGGCGTCCATGATCCCGTAGACGGTGCCGAACAGGCCGACGAACGGCGACGCGGCCGCGATCGACGAGAGGGTCGGCATGAGCGAGCTCGCCCGCTGCGTCTCGGTCACGATCGCGCGCTTCGCGATCGAGTCGAGCAGCTTGCTGGTCCCGACGCGGCGGCTGAGCTCGAGCACCACGCGGGCGCCCGGCGCGTCCGCGTGCCGCTGCGCGAGCGCGAACAGCTGATCCGGAGAGTGCGCGTGGGCCGACTCCTGCTCGAAGCGCGCCTGCTGCGACGTGAGCCGGGCCAGCTGGAGGACCTTGAGGACGGCGATCACCCAGACGAGGAGCGCCGCGAAGATCAGCAGCCAGACGACCAGGAAGACAGGACCGGAAGCGTGGAGGACCAGGGAGACGGGGTCGAGCTTGATCGGGACCGCCGTCGCCGCCTCGGGGGCGCTCTGCAGGAAGGCCATATCGATCTCTTCGTCAGGGAATCGGCGTCAGGGAATCGGCTCGCCAGGGGGTCCGCGCGCGCCGGAGCCCCGGTTCAGTGCGGTTTGCGGCCGCGGCCCCCGCTGGTGCCTGGAAGCACGGCCGTGGCGCTCTCTTCACGTCGTCCAGCGGCGCGCGGGGGCTCACTCCGCCAGCAGGATGTCGACTTTTCGGTCGCGCGCCCAGCCCTCTTCGTCCGTGCCGGTCGCCTCGAACTCGCCCTTCGACGAGGTCGCGATGCGCCCCTGCTCGAGGCCCTTCTTGCCGAGGTACTCCGCGACGCTGCCGGCGCGCTTCTGGCCGAGGCCCAGGTTGTACTCCGTCTCGCCGCGGGGATCGGCGTGGCCGATGAGCTTCATCCCCTTGCCCTTGAGCGGGCCCGAGACGAAGCAGCGAGCGAGCGCGTCCAGCGCGCCCGCCGCCTCGCCCTCGATCGCCGTCGAGTCGAACGCGAAGCGGGCGGTCGGCAGATCGCCGCAGGCCTTCAGGATCTTGTCGTCGATGCGGATCGACCCGCTCGTCGGCTTCGCGGTGTCCTGCTTCGGGGCAGGCGCGGCGGGCTTCGCCGCCGGGGGAGGCGCGACGTCGCTGGGGACATTCGGCGGCGGCTGCGGATCAGAGCCACAGCCGGCCGCCAAGGCTGCGAGCGGCGCCGAGACCACGAGGATCAACGCAGGCAGTTTTGTCATGGGCATGCCGTTACCACGCCGGGGAGCGCGTTGCAGCATTTTGAGCGGCCCGCGGGGAGCCGGCGCGCCGGGATGTTGAGCATTCCTGTAAAGTGCCGCGATGCATCGCCCGGAACCCGCGTGGGACTACTTGGGGCACCAACGATCTGCCCGGCCTCGCGCCGCCAGGGCCTGGGGCGCCGTGGCCCTCTCGCTCGGCGCGGCGGCGTCTGTCGCGCTCGCCGACCCCGGCGCGGCGCGGGCCGAGGTGCCCGTGCAGCGCACGTTCTTCAAGCTGCCGTCGTCGAACGGGTTCGGCGCGGTGCTGCTCGATCTGAGCCAGGCGCGGCTCACGCACTTCCGCGAGCACCTGTTCGCCACCGAGGAGCCGCTCCTCGACGAGCGCGGCGAGGAGGTCTGGGTCGGCAACCAGCCGCAGGCCGTGCGCACGCGCGACCTGCTCTACGACGCGTACTTCGGGCTGCGCTCCGACGGCAAGCAGCGGTGGCTGACCGAGGTCCCCGTCGACCTCGACGCGAGCGGCTACGCCGGCTGGACCGAAGGCGAGCGAGGCGGCACGGGCGTCGTGACGATGGTGCAGCGGGTCGGCAACCTGGAGTGCACGCAGTTCTTCTTCGCGCCGCAGGGCCTCGAGCAGGCCGGCTTCGTGATGGCGATGCGGGTCGAGAACCGGGGCGACGCGGCGGAGGAGGGTGTGTCGGCCTTCTCGCTGCACAACCTGCACCTCGGCTTCGGCCGCCCGGGCGCGATGAGCGACATCGGCGAGTCGGGCGAGACCGTCGCCTACGACGGGAGCGAGGGCCGGCGCGACTTCCTCGAGCGCGCCTTCGCCGGCGTCGTCGTCGCGCGCGCGCTCGAGCCGGTCGCGCGCCACGGCGCCTCGAGCGCGAGCAGCCCGCCGGAGCTCAACGTCTACCGGATCGTCGAGGACGAGGCCGGCGTCGTCGGCGACCTGCCGGACCTCGACGGGGCGGCGCCCACCTCGGACGGCTCGGTGAGCGCGTTCCAGTGGGACCTCGGCAGCATCGGCCCTGGCGAGGCGCGGTGGGTCGGCGTGGCCTTCGCGCACCACGGCGACCCCTCGGGCGCGGCGGACCCGCTCGCGCAGGGCGCCCTCGACGCGTACGTCGGCGCGAAGGGCGCGGCGGAGGTGGTCGCGGACGAGATCGCCGCGTACCGCGCGTTCCAGGGCTCGATCCAGGTCCCACCGACGTCGACGCCCGAGGAGACGGTCTTGCTCCGGCAGTCCGCGGTGATGCTCCGGATGGCGCAGTCCCGCGAGAGCCACTTCTTCCTGCGCGAGCACCTGACGCGGGACGCCGAGCCGCGCGCGACGAGGTTCGGCGCGACGCTCGGCGGCCCGCCCGCCGCGCTGCCGGCGACGGTCGCCCACCGCGGCCGCGGCGCCGTCCTCGCGAGCCTGCCCCCCGGCGAGTGGACGGTCGCCTGGATCCGCGACGGCGCCTACGCCACCGTGGCGATGGCCGCCCTCGGGATGGAGGCCGAGGCGCGCGACGCGCTGGGCTACTACCTCGGCGCGGAGGCGGGCCGCTTCCAGGGCTGGAACGAGCTGTCGTCGTACGACATGCCGCCGTACCAGATCAGCCTGGTGCGGTACCACGGCTTCGGGGTCGAGGAGACCGACTTCAACGACTTCGGCCCGAACCTCGAGTTCGACGGGTTCGGCCTGTTCCTCTGGGCGCTGCGCCAGTACGAGGAGCTCACCGGGGACACGGCGTTCGTGGACGAGCGCTGGGCCACCGCGTCGGCGAAGGTCGCGGACGCCCTGGTCGCGCTGATCGATCCGGAGACCGGCCTCGTCCGGAAGGACTCGTCCATCTGGGAGACCCACTGGAACGGGCGCGAGCGCTCCTTTGCGTACACGAGCATCACCGCGGCGCGCGGCCTCTGCGACGCAGCGGCGATCGCCGAGCGGCGCGGCGAGGCGGACCGGGCCGCGGGGTACCGCGACGCCGCGAACCGCCTGCGCGCCGCGATCGCCGCGCGGCTCACGGACGCCTCGGGCGCGCTCGGATCGAGCCTCGAGGAGCTCGTGTCCGGCGCGGGCTACTGGGACGCGGCGGTGCTCGACGGGATCGCGATGGGCCTGTTCGACCCGCGGGGGCGCATCGCCGCCGCCACCCTGTCCGGGCTCGACGAGCACCTGCGCGCGCCGGCGGGCGCCGGCTGGTCCCGGAACGACGACCGCACGGATCACGCCGGCGCGAGCGACCTGAGCCCCTGGGGCAGCGAGTACGACAGCGCCGAGTGGGTCGTGACCGACCTGCGCGGCGCCGTCGCCGCGCGGCTCATGGGGGACGACGCGCGCTCGGACCGGCTGATCCGGTGGGTGCTCGATCAGTCGGCCGCGAACTACCTCGCGATCGCGGAGACCTACGACGAGGCGAGCGGCGTCTACAAGTTCAACGTGCCGATGATCGGGTTCGGCGCGGGCGTCTACGCGCTCGCGCTCGCGGCGCGCGACGGGCTGGTCGTCGGGCCGGCCTGCGGCGCGTACTTCGACGAGGGCGCCGCGAGCGGCAGCGGCGCGGGGGGCGGCCCCGCGAGCGGCAGCGGCGCCGGCGGCGGCCCCGCGAGCGGCGGCGGGGGTGTTGGCGGCGGCGCCGGCGGAGGTGACGGTGGCAGCGACGGCGGCGCCGAGGGCGACGCCGGCTGCGGTTGCCGGCTCGCGCCCGCGGGGGGCGCGGCGCCCTGGGGGCTGCTCGCGGCGGCCGCCGCCGCGGCCGGGCTCGCGCGGCGGAGGCGCGCGCGGGCGCAGCGCTGACGCTCGCCGACGGCGCGCTCGGCGCGAGCTACTCCTCTTCGGTGTCCTCCTCCGGCCGCGCCTCGGCCGCGGGGGGAGGCGCGGGGTCGGCGACAGCGGCGGCCATCGCGTCGGCGAGCGATACCGGCCGCGCGGGCCGCGGCGCCTCCTCGGGCGCGGGCGGCGCCGGAGGCAGGCGCGCTGGCCTGGCGCGCGCGGCCGTCGCCGAGGCCGCGTGCATGCCCGTGCCCACCGCGGGGGCAGCGCCCGCACCCGTCGAGGAAGCCGCGCCCGCGCCCGTCGAGGAAGCCGCGCCCGCGCCCGTCGAGGGGGCCGCGCCCGCGCCCGTCGAGGAAGCCGCGGGCGAACCAGCAGCGGACGCCGCGGGCCCGCCTGCAGACGCCGCGCGGGCGCTCGCCGTCGTCGCGGCGCGCGCCAGCGGCGCCGCGACGGGCCCAGGGGTCGTCGCCTCGTCCTCGCCGGCCGCGCGTGCCTGCGCGTCGAGCGTGCGCGGCGCTCTCCGCGGTTGACCGCGCGGCTCGACCGACGCGCTCACCGCGCGCGCGAGCTCCCCTGCCCGGGACACGCCGCGCTGCGCGGCGGGGAGCAGCGCGGCCCCCGGCGCGCGCGAGCCCTGGCCGGCGACCAGCGCGAGCACGACCGCGATGGCCAGGGCGCACGCCAGCGACGCCGCCACGAGCGCGCGTCCGCGGGCGCGAGCCCACGCGCGCGGGCGCGCCGCGACCGGCGCGAGCGCGTCGTCCTGGAGCCGCAGCCGCAGCACGTCGCGCACGCTCGGCGGCGCATCGACCACCGCCGGGCCGGCGACCGGCGCGACAGCGCCCGCAACCGGCGCGACAGCGCTCGCCGGCGCGACCGCCGCCGCCCTTGCGGCGGGGGCCGTCGCGACGAACGACTTCAGGGCGAGCGACCGGAGATCCATCATCGTGGGGTCGTCGTCCTCCCGCTGCACCGAGGGCGCGCTCGACCGCCGGAGCGGAGGAGGCGGCCGGATCGGGCGCTCCTCCGCGCCCGGTGACGGCGGCGCAGCCGCGACCCTCCCCTGCGCGCGGAACATCGCGCCGCCGCAGACCCAGCACTCGAGCGCGGACCCGCCGCGCGCGTCGCTCGAAACCGTGGTGACGATCCCGCAGACTTCGCAGTAGACGTCCATGAGCCCCCCGCAGGCCTCGCCACACGACAGCGGCGAGCGCCCGCCACACCGAAACTGTGATTTAAATTACATTCGGAGTATGGCGTGCGTGAGGCGGCCGTGCATGCGGTCTCGGCGCTGTCTCTGCGGTGTACCGGGCGCGAGGCGGCGCTCCAAGGCCATCCTGGACGGCCGACGGAGCAGCAGCGCCGTCCTGGACCGAAGGATTCCCGGGCGGGCGCTTGCGATCCCTGCCTCTGGGCTGCTGTGGTAAGAGCCGCGCGTCGATGTGGTCGGGAGCGGACCGCCGGTCCGTCCGACGTGGTCGGGGCTCCCTGTCGGGGGTCGCGCTGGCAAGGGTTGGGGAGCCGCGTCCGGTCCCCCGAAGCGCCCGGAGGATATCGAGAATGGGTCTCAGCGAAACGCTGCTCGATGCGAACAAGAAATCCCAGGTCGTCGCCGACTGTTGCACGCTGGTCGACGAGGAGGTGGCTTCGAAGGGCGGCCTCTCCGGCCTGGCCGTCAAGGCCGGCTACGCGGCCGTGAAGGGCATCAAGCCCGGCTTCATCACCCAGGTCGTCGAGAAGCTCTTGCCCGAGTTCGCCACGAAGCTCGACCCCATCTGGACCGAGGCCACGAGCAGCGGGAACGCGAGCTCGTACCTGAGCTCGAACCGCTCGCGCGTCGCCGACGCGCTCCTCAGCGTCACCGACGCGAAGGCGAAGTCGTCGTCGAGCGGCGTCGTGCGCGGCACCTACGAGAAGCTGCGCGGCTCGGCCAAGAAGAACGTCGAAGACGCCGTCCCCCGCCTCGCCCAGCTGATCCAGAAGCACGCGTCCTGAGCTGCCCGGCGCAGCAGGTCCGCGCTCACGCCGGCCTGCTGCGCGCGCTCTCGTCAGCGAGCGGCGCGCCTCTCGGCAGCGAGCGGCGCGCCTCTCGGCAGCGAACAGCTTGAGTGAAACGGGGAGGGAGGCGCCGCGCGCGCCGGCTCAGCCGGGCTCGCCGAAGCTGCGCGCGAAGAGGTCGCGGATCGCCTCGCGGCCGGCGTCGTTGAGGTCCTGCGTGCCGATGCCGGCGAAGTTCTCGCTGGTGATGCTCGGCTGCCGCGCGATCTCCCAGGCGGAGCCGCTCCACCGGAACCAGCCGCGCTTCTCCTGATCGTAGACGAACAGCGGCTTCTTCCAGAGGCGCGCGAGCTCGGCGCCCCAGCCGGTGCCGCCGCGCACGGTGCCGTCGTCCTGGAGCGTGCCCACGACGAAGACCTGGCTGGCCGCGTTGATCTGGTGCCAGATCGTCTGGAGGATGTTGCGCACGAGCGGGATCTCGCTCAGCACGCGGCCGAGGCGCCGCGACACGTAGACGAGGCTGAAGTCGCCCTTGCGCAGCTCGTCGTCCCCGAGCACGACCACACCCCGCTGGCGCTCGAGGAGCCGGTGGCCCTCGAAGCTGTAGTTCAGCTCCTGCACGCCGAACCGCTCGGCGCAGGTCCCGAACTCGGCCTCGGCCCCCTTGGCCCCGCCCGAGTGCAGGCGGAACTGCCGCGGGTCCTTCGGCCGCTCCGACGGGGGACGCACGTCCTCGTCGATGACCCGCATCGAGTGCGGATCGAGGCGCAGGTGGAGATCGGCCAGGTCCTTGTTGCCGTGGTCCTTGAGCAGCCGGAGGCGAACCACGTCGCGCTCCGATTGCAGGTAGACGACCACGCCCACGTGACGCTCGACCTTCGCGAGCGCGGCGGGCAGCTCGCCGGGGGCGCCCGGCTCGTCGATCTGGGCCGCGACCCAGACCTCGGCCGAGCGCTCCTTCGCGAGCCGCGCGAGCGCCTCCATCGCCGCCTCCGACGTGACCGCCGCGTCGAAGCCGTCCACGATGATCACGTCGGGCTCGAAGTGGGCGACGCCGCGCGCGAAGCCCACCGTCTCGAGCACCTTCTCCACCCACAGCCGCGCCGCCTCGTCGGTCGAGTCCGGCGAGGCCTTCACATGTCCGAGGTGCGAGTAGATCTGCCGGTGCCGCTCGACCTCGAGCCGGACGGCCTCCGGCTCCGCCAGCCGCATCGACTGCGCGAGATCGTGGAAGATCTCGTCGTAGTACGCGCGCACGTGATCGACCGCGTTCTCGTGCGAGATGTGCAGCACCCGGCGATCCCGGAGCAGGTCGTCGAGCGCGATCTGCACGAGCAGCGCCGTCTTGCCCACGCCGGGCCGAGCGACGATGACGCCGACGTTGCCCCGACCGAGCCCGCCGTGCATCGACCCCTCGAAGACCCGCATGGGGCTCCGCTCGTTCACCTCTTTGCGGTACATGCCGCCCCCCTCACTTGGCCTTCTTGGCCTGCTCTTCCCGGTACTTCTTGATGAGCTCCTCAGCGAGCGCCGCCGGAAGGGGAGCATAGCGCGAGAACTCCATCGTGAACTCGGCTTTGCCCTGGGTGGCAGAACGAAGGATGGTCGAGAATCCGAACATGTCGGAAAGCGGGACCTCCGCCTCGACCCGGCAGAACGAGTCCGCCTCGGTCGAACCGATGATGATGCCGCGCCGCTGCATGAGGATGCCGACGATGCCGCCCTGGTACTCGCTCGGCCCCTCGACCGCGACCTTCATCAGCGGCTCGAGGATCTGCGGGCCGGCCTTCGGGTACGTCTCGCGCCAGGCGCCGCGCGCGGCCTCCTGGAAGGCGATGTCCGAGGAGTCGACCGCGTGGGCCGCGCCGTCGTTCAGCGTGACCGACACGCCCGTGACGGGGGCGCCGATGAGCTGCCCCTTGGCGAGCATCGACACGAAGCCCTTCTCGACCGCGGGGATGAACTCGCGCGGGATCGCGCCGCCGACGACCTGGTCGTCGAACTGGAACGGCGCCTCCGCCCACGGCTCGATGTAACCGCCGACCTTGCCGTACTGGCCCGAGCCGCCGGTCTGCTTCTTGTGCGTGTAGTTGAAGTCCACGCGGCGCGTGATCGTCTCGCGGTAGGCGACGCGCGGCGGGCTCGTGACGACCTCCGCCGCGTACTCGCGCTTCATGCGCTCGATGTAGACGTCCAGGTGGAGCTCGCCCATGCCCTGGATGATCGTCTCGCCGCTCTCCGGATCCGCCCCGACGCGGAAGGTCGGGTCCTCCTTGGTGAAGCGGCGCAGCGCCTTCGACATGTTCGCCTGGGCCTTGTTGTCCTTGGGCGTCACCGTCAGCGAGATGACCGGGTCGGGCACGTGCATCGACGTCATCGCGACGCTGAGAGCGCCGTCCGTGAACGTGTCCCCGGAGTTGCAGTCGATGCCGAAGATCGCGACGATGTCGCCCGCGCTCGCGCCCTCGATGTCCTCCATCTCGTCCGAGTGCATGCGGACGAGCCGGCCGACCTTGTGGCGCTTGCCCGTGCGGATGTTCGTGACCTCTTTGCCGCGGCTCAGGCTGCCCTGGTAGATGCGGATGTACGTGAGCTGGCCGAAGCGGCCGTCCTCCAGCTTGAACGCGAGCATCACGAGCGGCGCTTCCGGGTCGCTCGACAGCGTGACCTCGGCCTCGTTCTTCTCGACGTCCACGGCCTTGTTGGTGATGTCGGCCGGCGTCGGCAGGTAGCGGGTCACGCCGTCGAGCAGGACCTGCACGGCCTTGTTCTTGTAGGCCGAGCCCATCATCACCGGGACGATCTGGAGCTTCACGGTCGCGTCGCGGATCGTCTTGTAGAGCAGCTCCTCGGTGACGCGCTCCTCGAGGATCGCCTCGGTGAGCTCGTCGGAGTACATCGAGAGCGCGTCGAGCATCTCCTCGCGGGCCGCCTTCACCTCGTCGGCCATGTCGGCCGGGACGTCGCCGGTGATGATCTTCTCGCCGTTCGCACCCTCGAACCGGTAGGACTTCAGCGTGATGAGGTCGACGACCCCCTCGAACTTGTCCTCGAGGCCGATCGGCAGCTGCAGCAGCACCGGGTTCAGGTTGAGCTTCTCGCGCAGCTGCTGGCGCACCCGCAGCGGGTTCGCGCCGGCGCGGTCGCACTTGTTCACGAACGCGATGCGCGGGACGCCGTAGCGGCGCATCTGGCGGTCGACGGTGAGCGACTGGCTCTGCACGCCGGCGACGGCGCAGAGGACCAGGATCGCCCCGTCGAGCACGCGCATCGCGCGCTCGACCTCGATCGTGAAATCCACGTGGCCGGGCGTGTCGATCACGTTGATCTGGTGCCCGTTCCAGAAGCAGTGCGTGGCCGCGGACTGGATGGTGATCCCGCGCTCGCGCTCGAGGTCCATCGAGTCCATCTTCGCGCCGACGCCGTCCTTGCCCTTGACGTCGTGGATGGCGTGAATTCGCTTGGTGTAGAAGAGGATGCGCTCGGTCAGCGTCGTCTTGCCCGAATCGATGTGGGCGCTGATCCCGATGTTGCGCAGCTTGGACAGATCGCTGATCACAGAAGGCTCCCCGCCGCGCACCCGTGAGGGCGTGCCCGTGGAGGGCGTGCGGCACGCATTGAACCTCAGCTGGGCGGACGCACTCTGCGGGCGCTCAGTCAGAAATTCGGCGCGGCTCTTAATTCGGCCCCAAGGCAAGCGCCAGGGGGAAAATGATTCTTCGCGATAAATTCAACTACTTGGCCTGAATCCTGGAAAGCCCGACCGTCTCGTCCCACTCCGACCCGTAGCCGTCGTAGTGGATGCGGTAGCGCTCTTGCCCCACGATGCCGGTCACGACGGCCGGGTACATCTGGCCGTGCCACTCGACGCGGACCCTGTCGCCGATCTTGTAAACGTTGGTCTGCGAGGCCTGGAGCCCCTTGCTCCTGACCTTCGGCGGCGGCGGGGGGTGGACGACGTTGCCCTCGACAAGGCCACGGATCCGCTCGCGCGGTACAGTTTCATCCCAGATGTCGTCGTAGCCTTGGTAGTGGACCTTGAACTTCGTCGGGCCGACGACCTCGATGACCTTGGCCGGGTAGACGTTCCCTTCCCACGTCACGAGGACCTCGTCGCCGATGGCGTATTGGCGCTTGCAGCCCCCCAGAACCAGGGCGACGACCAGGAGGAGGGCCGCAGCGTGTGCGCGCGCTGCGGGCATACGTCCCGCCCGCCTTACCGTCCTCTCCGGCGCCCCGCAAGAGACTTCGCGTCAGGGCTCCCCGGGGACGGCGCCGCGTTGTGGTACAGCCGGCGTGCCGCCGGCGCCGAGGCGCTGCAGCGCGGCGGAAACCCGTGTAGAGAACGCCCATGACCCGAGATGTTCGTCCTGGCCTGGGCACCCTCTCCCGCCCCTGCCCGTGCGGCTCGGGGCGCTCGTACCGCGCGTGCTGCGCCCCGTGCCACCTGGGCGACCGCGAGGCGCCAGACGCCGTGGCGCTGATGCGCTCGCGGTACGCCGCGTTCGCCGTCGGAGACACCGCGTACCTCTGGCGGACGCTGCACATGGCGCACATCGACCGCGGGCGCGACAGGGACGAGGTGCTGCGCGAGCTCAAGGTGACGATCCACCACCACCGCTACCGCGGCCTGAAGATCCTCGACAGCGTGCAGAGCGGCGGCTCCGCCTCGGTGCTGTTCCTCGCCCAGATCTTCGAGGCCGGCGCCGACCGCTCGTTCATCGAGCTCTCCGATTTCCTCCACGACGGCGAGGGCTGGCGCTACCTCCACGGGGTCGCCGTGCCCCGGGCCCGCATCAGCGTCCCCCCCGAGGAGCTGACCATCGCCCTCTTCTCGTCGCGCGTCGGCTGATCGTCATCGCCGCGCGTCGGCTGGCCGCGCCGGCTGGCCGCGCCCGCTGGCCGCGCCCGGACGACCGCGCCGGCTGGCCGCGCCCGCTGGCCGCGCCCGGACGACCGCGTCGGCTGGTCGCGCCCGGACGACCGCGGCCTCAGCCGGCGCCCGTGCCCGAGGTGCGGGCCTCGTGCCACCCCATCGCCTCGACGACGGCGCGGTTCTTCTCCATCCACACCGCGATGCGCTCGCGCGTCGTGCGGTAGGCGTACTCCAGGATGGCGCGCCGCGCGCGCAGGTTGGCCGGGTTGTGGAGGAACAGGAGCGCGTCGTTCGGCGCGGGCTCGAGCACGAGGACCTGCATCTTCCCCTCGGCGAGCGTCCGCCCCACCGCCTGGTGGAGCCGCGTGTGCGCGCCGATCCGCATCGCCTGGTTGAAGATCCAGAGCATGCCCTTGTCGCGCACGCTCTCGCGCACGCCGTGGCCGGTCGGGACCGGGCGGTGCGCGGTGGAGACCGGCACGAGCGGGCTCACGACGATCGTGAGGTCCACGCCGGCGGCCTGCGCGAGGTCGAGGTGCGCCACGTGCCCGAGCCCGCCGTCCAGGTAGTGGCGGTGGTCGATGCGCACCGGCGTGAAGAACAGCGGGAGCGCGAGCGACGCCGCGCAGGCGAGCGAGACCGGGACGTCGTCGAACCCCTCCGCGCCGAAGACGACGCGCTCGCCCGAGTCGAGGTCGTGCGTCGGGATGCGCAGCGTCCGCGGCATCGCGCGGAACGAGTTCGGGATGCCGCGCCGCAGGAAGAACTCGGCGAGGAACCGCTCGTAGCGATCGAGCCGGAACAGGCCCGCGGGGAGCGAGTCGTTGAAGCGGTCGAGCTGCTCGAAGAGGTACTGCTGCGCCGGCGCGTTGGGGGTCGCGTCGCCCCGGGTCGTGAGCCGGACGACGGCGTGGCGGAGCGCGACGAGGCTCGTGCTGAGCGCGCGCCGCCACTCGCCGACGTCGATCTGGAGCAGGTGACCGCGCTCCAGCGGGAAGAAGTTGTCGACCGGATCGAGCAGGGCGCGGTAGAGCCGCTCGATCGGGATGCCGCCGGCGAGGGCCGCGGCCACCGAGGCGCCGCTGCCGTGCCCGAGGTAGAGCGAGAAGCTCTGGTTGTCGATCCCCTCGACCCCGTCCTCGAGCGCCGCGAGCGCGCCGATCTGGTAGAGCGCGCCCGTCAGGCCGCCCCCCGGCAGGCAGAGGCTGACGCGAGCCCGCCCCGGCTCGGAACGCGCGGTCGAGCGCCCCTCGCCGCGCGGCTCCACGGTCTGCGGGGCGCGGCCGCCGCCGTCCCCCGCCGCGATCTGCGCGGTCCGGCGCTCGCCGCCGCCCTGGCTCTCCACAGCCGGCATCATGAGTGGTCCTCTTCCCTCGCGCGGACCGCCCCCTCGGCGCGGTGGCCGAGGGCGCAGGCGAGCGCGATCAACACGAGCGCGCAGGCGGAGCTCGCCGCCACGAGCCACGCGGGCATCGACGTGGTCTCGGGCAGCGCCGCGCCTGCAGCGGCGGGCACTTCGTTGACGTGGCCCGCGTCCGCCGCGGACAGGAGCGCGAAGCACTGGATGGCGTTGTAGGTCGCGTGCAGCAGGATGGGCGGCACGAGCGAGCCGCTCGCGACGCGGAGGACGCCGAGCGCCACGCCGAAGATCGCGATCGGCAGGAACTTCTGCCACTCGACGTGGGCCACCGCGAAGAGCACGGCCGTGGTCGCGATGACGAGCGGGGCGCCGTGCTGCCGGCGCAGCGGGCGGGTGAGCGCCCCGCGGAAGAAGACCTCCTCCAGCGTGGGGCCGAGCGCGACGAAGATGAGGCCGAGCGCGGCCCGCTCGACCGCGCTCGCCTCGACGAAGACGCGGACGAGCTCGGCGTCGCTGATCCCCGACGGCCAGCGCCGCTCGATCTGCTCGTAGAGGGCGGCGATGGGCCCCTCGAGGGCGAAGCCGAGCGCGACCGCGAGCGGGTAGAACGCCGCGTGCGTCCGGCGGAGCCCGAGGAACTCGCGGATGGAGGCGCGCGGGGCGTGGAGCTGGAGCACGCCGAAGAGCCCGAGCAGGTACGCCGCGGCCTGGCACGCGAAGCTGCTCACGACGTCGAGCTCCGGCGCTGGCCGGAACGAGGCGGTCACGCCGAGCAGCCACAGGAACAGGAAGGAGACGCCCGCGACCCAGCCGGCGGCCACGGGGACCGACATCGGTCGCTCCCCGCTGCCTCCCTGGAAGGGTGGCCCGGGCCCTCTGTCGCTGGGCGGAGGCTCGGGGATGCCGCGCGGTGGATCGCTCATCGCCCTCGGAGGTACGGCAGGACGCCCCGCTTCACGACCGTATCCGTGGAGAGGCGATCGTTCGTCTCCGGGTAGTCGATGGTCGTGTGCAGCCCGCGGCTCTCGTGCCGGGCGGAGGCGCAGCCGACGATGAGCTCGGCCACGGTGGCGATGTTGCGCAGCTCGAGCAGGTCCCGCGTGACAAGGTGCTTCCAGTAGTACTCGCGGATCTCCTCCTGGAGCAGGGAGATCCGCCGGGCGGCGCGCCGGAGGCGGGCGTCGGACCGGACGATGCCGACATAGTTCCACATGGTCCGGCGCAGCTCGTCCCAGTTGTGGGCGACGACGACCTCCTCGTCGCTCGCGACCGCGTTGCCGACCTGCCACTCGGGCACCTCGGGGAACGGGCTCTGCCGGAGCTCGGCGATCTGGCCGGCGAGGCGCGCGGCCGCGCGTTGGCCGAAGACGAGCCCCTCGAGCAGCGAGTTCGAGGCGAGGCGGTTCGCGCCGTGGAGCCCGGTGCACGTACACTCGCCGATCGCCCAGAGGCCGGGGATGGTGGTCCTGCCGTAGAGGTCGGTGGTGATGCCGCCGCACATGTAGTGGGCGGCCGGCACGACGGGGATCGGCTGCGAGGTGATGTCGATGCCGTAGCGGAGGCACTGCGCGTGGATGGTCGGGAAGTGCTCGCGGACGAAGCTCGCCGGCCGGTGGGTGATGTCGAGCAGCACGTAGTCCGAGCCGGTCCGCTTCATCTCGAAGTCGATGGCGCGCGCCACGATGTCGCGCGGCGCGAGGTCCTTCCGCGGGTCGTGGTTCGCCATGAAGGCCGTGCCGTCCGGCAGCCGGAGGATGGCGCCCTCGCCGCGCAGCGCCTCGCTCACGAGGAAGCTCTTGGCTTCCGGGTGGAACAGGCAGGTCGGGTGGAACTGGTAGAACTCCATGTTCGCGATCTCGGCGCCGGCCCTGTAGGCCATGGCGACGCCGTCGCCCGTCGCGACGTCCGGGTTCGTCGTGTAGAGGTAGACCTTGCCCGCGCCGCCGGTGGCGAGCACGGTCGCCCGCGCGAGGTAGGTCTCGACGACGTGCGGCTTCGAGGCGGGGCGGTGCCGGGGCGCGGGCCGCTCCGAGTCGGGGGGCCGCGGCGCGCCGGCGTTGAGCGCGGCGTCGGTCTCGTCGAGCACGTAGGCGCCGGCGCAGACGTCCGGCCCGCCGAAGCGCGAGAGCGGGATCAGGTCGATGGCCGTGTGGTGCTCGGCGAAGCGGATGTTCGGGTTCTGCCGGGCCTGCTCGAGGAGCGCGCGCTCGATCTCGAGGCCGGTGGCGTCCGCGGCGTGGACGATCCGCCGCGCGGAGTGGCCTCCCTCGCGCCCGAGGCGCACCTGGCCGTTCTCGTGATCGAACTGCGCGCCCCGCGCGATGAGCTCGCGCACCCGCTCGGGCCCCTCGCGGGCGCAGATCTCGACGACGACGTCGTGGCAGAGGCCCGCCCCCGCCTCGAGGGTGTCGGCGATGTGCGCCTCGGGGGTGTCGTCCGGGGCGAAGACCGCGGCGATGCCTCCCTGAGCGTACTTCGTGTTGGACTCGTCGCGCGCCCGTTTGGTGACGACGATCACCTCACCGTGCTCGGCCGCCTCGAGGGCGAAAGTAAGGCCGGCTACACCGCTGCCGATCACGAGGAAATCTGTCGTTATCGCCACGGCGTGGAGGGTAGCAGGAGCGGGGCGCATGCAGGTAGGCCGTGGCGCGCTTCCTGCGCGCGACAGCGGCGCCGCCGGGCGTTCGGGCGGGAGCCGCGCCCGACGGGAGAGCCGCCGGCGCCGAGCTGCGCGGAGCCGGGGCGAAGCGCGGGCGGGGCGGGGGTGCCGGGGAGGGCCTGGCGCGAGCGCGGGTGCGAGCCGGGCGAGAGTGCGGGTGCGAGCCGGGCGGGAGTGCGGGTGCGAGCCGGGCGAGAGTGCGGGTGTACTGTCCGCGGCCGAGGACGACCGAGTGCGGGAGCAGGGGGACCTGGCGCCATTGTCATCTTCACCGCCACCTCGGCTGTCATCGACACGGGGCGATCGGGTCCGCACGCATCTCGCGTGCTCGGCCCTCCGTGCTGATGTGCGGCTCTTGGCTCAAGGGTCGTCGGGCTCAAGACGGCGCGCTTGCACGAGCTTCAGGTATGCTGGCCTGTCGCGGCGGGTGCTCCGCCCCTGAGCCTCACCCGGCGCGGGTGGGTCCTTCGCCAGGTCGAGGCCGAGCAGGAGCTTGGGACGTATGCCAGAGGGCGGCACCAGCTCCTCCATCGCCTCTCCGCGAGCGGCTCGCCTGGCCAGGCACTGCTCGCAACAGCGCTCCGGGTCCCAGTCGATGTCGTCGAGGCCAAACTCCCGCACCCACGCCCGTTCCCACTTCCCCATGTGGCTCAGACAGGGGCGCACGCGAGAGGGAGGAATCTCGTCTCGGCGGGACTTCCGGCGCATCGGCATGGGTGCTCCTTGGTAACGGATGAGACCAATTCTGCCAATCGGGAACGAGGCCGCCAAGGGCTTTCTCGGGACGTCGTTGCCCAGCGTCCACGCACGAATTTCAATAGATTACGTTTGGCAAACCAAGATTACCACGAAATACTAAGCCCTCGCTGGAGAGCCGCTCGCGTCGCGAGGCAGTGCTCGCAACACCGCTCTGCATCCCACGGGATGTCCTCAAGGCCGAGCTTCCGTACCCACTCCCCCATCCCACTCAGGCTCGGACGCCTGCGAGAAGGAGGGAGGTCGTCTCGGTGGGACTTCCGTCGCTTCGGCATGGCTGCTCCTTCGGATCGCGCAGCGCTGATTCTGCCTATATCGGAAGAGCTCGCCAAGGAGTTTCCTGCGGAAATCGATGCCTTTTCGCTGGTTTACGAGCAGCCACATCGATTTGTCACAAAATCGTACGGTAGTGCTTACTTCCGCGGTTCTCGCAGAGACCAAAGTTCCTGCGGCTCCCGCTCGACACCTCCCAGCCCCTCAGCATGCCCCTCCCCTGCAGTCGCACCTCGCGCGATCGCCAACACCTCCTCCCCCCTGCGCCGCCGTGGCGCACGCGGCGCTCTCGACGACGCCGCCCGCCATCTCACCGCTCGCTCACGGAAACTCTCGCTCCGGCGCGCTCACGCCTTCGGCGCCGCTACGGCGCGTTCGTCGGGCCGCGGCCACGGCTCGCAGGTTTCTCGCTGAGCAAGAGTGATCTGCTGCTGGGCTGCCTTCAGCGACCGTCGGATAACATCCGCGCTCGCGGCCCGACGCAGAAGGGTGCAGCAGATCTCCGGTCCGTCCGCCCGCGCCTTGGGCATTCCACACCATGGTGGAAAAGTTGTAAGCGCCGAGCAGCCCACCGTGTCGCGTTTCCGCGACAAACCGGTCCCTACCACCCCGACGCGGGGTGCGTCCAATCATTTCTTGTTCTCTCCTTCAGCTCAGCAGCTCACGGACCGCAGCTTTCTTGGCTCGAGCAGATGTCATTCCGTTGAAACATTTAAAATTACCGCACAACATCGCCACTCTGCTCATTGCTCGCAGCTCTCGCCGGTTGTGAGGTTCCAGCAGCACCCGCTCGCCCCCGACGCGCCGGCGCTCTCGGGGGACCCTGGGTGGTGTCGGGTGGCCGCGGTGGGTGGCCGCGGTTCAAGCTGGCGGGAAAACTGCCGAGGAGATGGTGGAGAGGGCACGTTCGCGTCGAGCGAGCGGCCTTCACAGACAACGCTCGACCTGAGAGCCTGACCGATGGTGCATTCCCCGGCGAGCGTCGCCGGAGGACAACCAAGGAGGCACCATGGCGCTCAAAGACCTCTCTCCTCGTCAGATGGTTCAGATCACGGCCGCGTGGCTCGACCCGGAGCGCGAAAGGCCGCGCCTCGCGTCGCTGAAGCGGTGCGCCCCGCTCATCGACGATATCGAGGCTGCGCACGACGGCATCTTGAAGTCGCACCGGAGGCAGAAGAAGGCAAACGACGAGCTCTCCGGCATCCAGCAGAGGCAGGTCGCGATCGACCAGATCCATGACCGCAAGGCGCGCGGCGCCCACGCGGTGCTCACCGGTTTTGCCGATCTGGCCGACGATCCCGAGGACGCGGCCATCTACCTCGAGATCCGCGATCAGCTGTTCGCGGACGGGCTCAGGTTCATCTCGGCGAGCTACAGCGATGAGGCGGGCGAGGTGAAGCTCGCGCGCGACCGGCTGACGCCGGAGTCGAGGGCGGCGCTCAAGGCGCTGCCGACGCCGGGAGGCAACCTGCTCAAGGCCGTGCAGGCGTGGTTCGCCGCCGGCGACGAGCTCGGCAAGCTCGACGCGCAGCGCGTCCACCTGGAGGCGCAGGACAGGCCGGACACGGCCGACTCACGCGGCGGACAGCTCCGCGCGCGCAACCGCTGGATCAAGGTGGTTCGCAGCGTCCTCCAGATGCTGGAGCTCGAGGGGGCTGACGCCGAGACGACGCGCCGGCTGCTCGCGCCGCTGCAGCGGGAGGCGGGCAAGGCCGAGCGCCGGCGCTCGAGCGGCAAGGAAGAGGCCGAGGCGGAAGGCGGCGCGCCGCCCGGCGGCGGCGCGGGCGAGCCCGCGATCGGCGAGGAGGCGCCGGAGGTCGGCGTGGATTGACATGGCGGCCTCCTCCGGGCCCTCGTGACGGACTCGATCCGTTGCGCCCTCCCCACCGGCAGCCCTCGTGACGGACTCGATCCGTTACGCACCCCCCACCGGCAGCCCTCGTGACGGACTCGATCCGTTACGCACCCCCCACCGGCAGCCCTCGTGACGGACTCGATCCGTTACGCACCCCCCAAGGCAGCCCCTCTCAACGGATCGCATCCGCTACGCACCCCCGCCGGCACCCCCCTCCAACGGATCGCATCCGTTACGCACCCCGCCGCCAGCCCCTCTCAACGGATCGCATCCGTTACGCGCCCCCCGCCGGCCCCCCCTCCAACGGATTGCATCCGTTACACCCCCCGCCGGATGGTGGCCCAATTTGCCCCGGAGTGATTCACATGAAGGCGGGAAGGCAGGAAGATCATTGATCTTTTCTTCCCGCCTTCCCGCCTTCATGTTGAAATCCGGCCACCACCCCCCGCCGCCAGCCTCCTCTCAACCGCTCACCTCCGTTCTGCCCCCCTCCCCGCCGCCAGCTCCCTCACAACGGATCACCCCCATCCCTCCCCCGCCGCGAGCCCCCTCACAGCAGCTCGCATTCATCCACGCAGGACCGCCGCGTTCGCTTGACGCACCACGTCGGGGCTGCCATGACCGGATTCCTCCGCCTCGGGCGCGTTATTCCAGCCGGGCTCGCCGGGTCCACGCTTCGGTCCGCCGGCCCGTCTGCCGCGTAGCGCGCCGCCGCCCGGGCGGACTACGCTCTGCGTTACCACACAGCAACAGGAGCCACCGAGCCGTGAAGATCCTCGTTCCGCTCAAGCGCGTCGCCGATCCGGATAACGCGAACAAGGTGAAGATCCCCGCGTCAGGGGACAAAATCGAGACGACCGGGCTCGAGTGGAAGCCGAACCCGTTCGACGAGTACGCCCTGGAAGCAGCGCTGCGGCTGACCGAGGACGGCAAGGCGCCGAAGACCCGAGCGGGCGAGGTCGTCGTCGTCACCTTCGGGCCGAAGGAGACCGAGCAGACCCTCCGCGCCGCGCTCGCGACCGGCGCCGACAAGGCGATCCGCGTCGACATCACCGACGACAAGCTCGACGGCGACCTCGTGGCCCGCGCGCTCAAGACGCTCGTCGAGCGCGAGAAGCCGGACGTCGTGCTCATGGGCAAGCAGGCCGTCGACGGCGACTCGAACCAGGTCGGCCAGGTCCTCGCCGAGCTGCTCGACTGGCCGCTCGCCACGTTCGCCGCGACCATCAAGGAAGAGAAGGGCGCGCTCCTCGTCGGCCGTGAGGTCGACGGCGGCGTCGCCACGCTGCGCGTGCGCCTGCCCGCCGTCGTCACGGTCGACCTCCGCATCGTCGCGCCGACCAGCGTCTACTCGCTGAAGACCGCGCCCACGTTCAAGTACAACGACGGCGTGCGCTTCGCGGCGCTCCCCGCGATCATGGCCGCCAAGAAGAAGCCCCTCGCCGAGGTGAAGCTCCCCGATCTCGCCGCGGACCAGGCGCTGAAGGTCCAGTACCACGCCTTCCAGCCGCCCCCGGCGCGCAAGGCGGGCATCAAGGTGAAGGACGTCGGTGAGCTCGTCACGCGCCTGAAGAACGAGGCGAAGGTCCTCTGACGGGACCGCAAAGGGTCGACGATACGAGGGGGCCGCAGACGCGGACCCCCGACCACGTCGAGAGATTGAGGAGGACCAGGAGGGATCATGGCTGACGTTCTCGTGGTGGCCGAGGCCGCCGAAGGAAAGCTGAAGAAGACGACCCACTCCGCCGTCACGTTCGCCCGGCAGGCGGCGAAGGCGCTCGGCGGGACGTACTCGATCCTCGTGATCGGCGACGCCCTCGGCGACGCGGCCGCGGAGGCAGCGACGCTCGGCGCCGCCAAGGTGCTCGTCGCGGAGTCGGGCGCGCTCAAGGACTACGTCGCGGAGCGCTACGTGCCGACCGTCGTCGCGGCGGCGAAGGGGTACGGCGTCGTCGTGGGCACCGCGAGCGCCTACGGCAAGGACCTGCTCCCGCGCGTCGCGGCGCGGCTGTCGGCAGGGTTCGCGAGCGACATCTCCGAGCTGCTCGCCGACGGCTCGACGCTGAAGTACAAGCGGCCGATGTACGCGGGCAACGCGTACGGGATCTGCACCGTCGCGACGCCGGTCCACGTCGTGAGCGTCCGGCAGAGCGCGTTCGCCGCCGCCGAGCCCGCCGGCGGGAAGTCGCCGATCGAGCAGGTCGCCGTCGTCCCGCCGAGCGCCGCCGCGGAGCGCGTGGAGTTCGTCTCCTTCGACCAGGTGAAGAGCGAGCGCCCGGAGCTCGCCGAGGCGAAGGTCGTCGTCTCCGGCGGCCGCGCCCTGAAGGAGCGCTTCAACGAGGTCCTCGACCCGCTCGCCGACGTCCTGGGCGCCGCCGTCGGCGCGAGCCGCGCCGCGTGCGACGCCGGCTACGCCGCCAGCGACCTGCAGGTCGGCCAGACGGGCAAGGTCGTCGCGCCGTCGCTCTACGTCGCCGTCGGCATCTCGGGCGCCATCCAGCACCTCGCCGGCATGAAGGGGTCCAAGGTCATCGTCGCCATCAACAAGGACGCCGACGCGCCGATCTTCCAGGTCGCCGACTACGGCCTGGTCGCGGACCTCTTCACGACCGTGCCCGAGCTCGTGAAGCAGATCCAGGCAGCGCGGAGCTGAGCCTCGCGCGGCTGCTCCGCCGGGGTCCCCCCCCGGCGCGGAGCTGAGCCTCGCGCGGCTGCTCCGCCGGAGTGCCCCCGGCGCTCCTCACGGCGCACGGAGGGTACCCCGGCCCACTGGAAGAGTCCGTCCAGCAAGAAGTCCACGTCCGGCGACGTAAATTCCGTGTCAGTTCGCTCGCATAGCATCTTGTTCGCGTCCGGCTGCCGTGGGATCCCTTAGGCGCCATGCCCGAACGTTCGGACATCCCGATCGTCACGGCGCTCGCTCAGGCCCGGGCATTGCTGTACGAGGCGGCCAGCGCCGCCGAGCAGCGACGGCTCATCGGCCCAGCGGTCGTCGAGATCGATCGCGCCATCGCGAGCCTCGACCCGACCGCGAGCGCCTCCTTCGAGCTCACGCCGCTCGCGGCGTCGGTGCCGCCGATCGACACCGAGGTCGAGGCGCTGCGGCGCGAGGTCGAGCGGCTGCGCGCGATCACGCGGCACGAGCGCGGGCTGCTCGACGCGCTCCTCAGCGAGAGCCCGCACGGCATCATCGTCTCCGACACCCAGGGCAAGCTGATCCTCCAGAACCGCGCCTCCGAGCGGATCTGGGCCGGCAGCTCCACCGCCGAGAACGTCGAGGGCTGGGGGCGCTACCGCGCGTTCCACCCCGACGGCCGGCCGTTCGCGGCCGAGGACTGGTCGATGGCGCGGTGCCTCACGCGCAGGGAGACCGTGCCCGCGGAGGAGCTCCACTTCCAGCGGTTCGACGGCACCCACGGGATGATGCTCGGGAGCTGCGCGCCGCTCCTCTCGCCGGAGGGCGAGCTGCTCGGCGCGGTCTCGATCTTCGCCGACATCACCCAGTTCAAGCAGCTCGAAGCCGATCTGAACGTCAGCAGGACGAAGTTCTCGACGACGCTGAAGAGCATCGGCGACGCGGTGATCTCGACCGACGGCTCGGGGCGGATCGACTTCATGAACGCCGTGGCCGAGAAGCTGACCGGCTGGTCGCTCGACGAGGCGAAGGACCGGCGGCTGTCGGAGGTCTTCCGGGTCATCTCGGAGCAGACGCGCGACGACCTCGACAACCCGGTCACCGAGGTGCTGCGCCACGGCGGCATCATCGGGCTCGACGACACCACGCTGCTCCTGCGCCGGGACGGCTCGGAGCTCGCGATCGACTCGAGCGGCGCGCCGATCCGGAGCGACGAGGGCGAGCTCGTCGGGCTCGTGCTGGTCTTCCGGGACGTGACCGAGAAGCGGCTCGCCGAGAAGCGCCGGTACTTCATCGGCGAGGCGAGCCGGCAGCTCGCGCTGTCGGGGCTCGAGTACGACACGACCCTGGCCAACGTCGCGCGCCTCGCGGTGCCCCACATCGCCGACGCGACGCTGGTGGACATCGTGGAGCCGGACGGCTCGCTGACCCGGCTCGCGGCCGTGCACGCGAGCAACGCGAAGCAGGCGCTGGGGAAGGGCCTCTCGGCCCGCTACCCGACCGAGCCCGAGGTGCCGCGCGCGGTGCACGCGGTGCTCCGGCGCGGCGAGTCGCTCCTGCTCCCCGACGTCGAGGGCACGGCGTGGCAGCCCGCCTCGTCGCAGGAGCCCAGGGACGAGTGCTGGTCCGGCGCGCACGATCCGGCCTACCCCGCGCTGCTCCGCGAGCTCGGCGTCCGCTCGGCCATGATCGTGCCGCTGCGCGCCCGCGGCCGGACGCGCGGGGCGATCACGCTGCTCTCGACCGAGCCGGGCCGGCGCTACGGCGTCGACGACCTCGCCCTCGCCGAGGAGCTCTGCAATTTCGCCGCGCTCGCGCTCGACAACGCCCAGCTCTACCGCGAGTCGCAGCAGGTCAACCGCGCGAAGGACGAGTTCCTCGCCACGCTCTCCCACGAGCTCAGGACCCCGCTCACCGCGATCCTCGGCTGGGCGCGCATGCTCCGGCAGGGCTCGCTGAAGCCGGACACCCACGTCCGCGCGCTCGAGGCGATCGAGCGCAACGGCACGCTCCAGGCGCAGCTCGTCGAGGATCTCCTCGACGCCTCCCGCATCATCACCGGCAAGCTGCGGCTCGACGTGATGCTGATCGACCTGCCGCCGATCATCAACGCGGCCATCGACGCGGTCCGCCACGGCGCGGACGCCAAGGGGATCGAGCTCGCCGTGCAGCTCGACCCGAACGCGGGGCCGATCTCGGGCGACCAGACGCGGCTGCAGCAGGTGGTGTGGAACCTCCTGTCGAACGCGATCAAGTTCACGCCGCGCGGCGGCAAGGTGTCGATCCAGCTCAGCAGGTCCGAGGGGCTGGCGCGCGTCCAGGTGAGCGACAACGGCCAGGGCATCGTCCCCGAGTTCCTGCCGTACGTGTTCGACCGCTTCCGGCAGGCCGACAGCACGAGCACGCGGCCGCACAGCGGCCTCGGCCTCGGGCTCGCGATCGCCCGCCACCTGATCGAGCTGCACGGCGGCACGGTGCGGGCGGAGAGCGCGGGCGAGGGCAAGGGCGCGACGTTCACGGTGGACATCCCGCTCGCGCCGCGCGGCGCGATCGCGGCGCTGCGGAAGGTCGAGGGGCTGAGCAGCATCGCGTCCGACGCGGAGCCGACGCTCCAGGGCGTCCGCGTGCTCATGGTCGACGACGAGCCGGACGCGCGGGAGCTCGTGACGACGGTGCTCGAGCGCAAGGGGGCGAGCATCACCGCGGTGGCGACGGTCGAGGAGGCGCTGTCGGCGATCGCGCGCGAGAAGCCCGACGTCATCCTGAGCGACCTCGGGATGCCGGGGGAAGACGGCTACAGCCTGATCCGGCGGCTGCGCGCGCAGAGCCCGGAGCACGGCGGGCGGATCCCGGCGGCGGCGCTGACGGCGTACGCGAGCGCGCAGGACCGGACGCGGGCCCTGCTGGCGGGGTTCCAGTCGCACGTGCCCAAGCCGATCGAGGCGTCGGAGCTCGCGGCGGTGATCGCCAACCTGGCGGGCCGCACGGGGTAGCGGCGGCCAGGGGCTTCCCTGGTCGCTGAGGCGGGGTTGTGCCGAGCTGCCCGGCCCGGGGAGCCCCTGTTCTCCGCGCGGCGCGGGGGCCCCGCCGGACTCGCCCGGGCCCTCGCTCCTCCGGCTTCGCCGGAGAAGCGAGGGCCCGGGCTCAAACATCGGCCCTCCCCGCGCCGCGCGGAGAACAGGGGCTCCCCGGGCCTGCCGCCCTCGAACGAGCACGCTGCCGCGCTGCCAGCCCCGCGCCGCGCGGAGAACAGGGGCTCCCCGGGCCTGCCGCCCTCGAGCGAGGGCGCGGCGATTTCCGTCGGCGAGCGCCGCATCGCAAGGGCGGCCAAGGAACCAGCCGGAGTGCCACCAGGGGCGGCCAGGGCCGCCCTGCGGCGATTCCACCCGCTGGCGTGTCGAAGAAGTAGTCGGGGCGAGAGGATTTGAACCTCCGACTCCTCGGTCCCGAACCGAGTGCGCTACCAGGCTGCGCTACGCCCCGATCGCTGCTGCGTGAGCAACGCCCGCCGTACAGCGGGCGCGCAACATCGCCAAGAGCGAGCCTCTTGTCAATACGAAATCGCGAAGGGCACGCCAGCACACCCCGCGCTCGCGCCACACCTACACGCCCCCCAGCACACCGCACGCGACAAACCCCGGGGATTCACCAGCATCTGCGCCCGTCGCCCCGGACGTTTCACGAAGCCAAGAATTGATGAACCGCAAGAAAAAACTCCCGTCCCCACCTTGCTCAGGCCGTGTTAAAGTGTCACTGGAATCCCGATGTTGCCGAGACATTGCAGAGAGCGAGGCCCCTGTGGCGCCGGTGAGGTGCTCGCCCCCTGCTCGCGCAACGTTGAGCAAGGGACCGCCCTCGCGGCCCCTTCCAGAACGGATCAGGACGGCCGGCAGCGCCGGTCGTGAGAGGAGGAACAGGTGGCAATTGAGCTTCCCGCAGTACGCATCCTGATCGTCGACGACGACCGGGCGATCTGTGACTACATGCAGACGCTGCTCGAGCGCGACGGTTATCAGGTCAAGACGCTGGGCGACCCCACGACGGTCGAGGACGAGGTCCGCGCGGGCGGCTATCACCTCATCATCCTCGACCTGATGATGCCGAAGCTCGACGGCATCGAGGTGCTCAAGCGCATTCGCAAGGTCGACAACGACATCGCCGTCGTCATCTTCACCGGCTTCCCCAACCTCGAGAGCGCCGTCGCGTCCATGAAGCTCGACGCGGTCGACTACATCAAGAAGCCGTTCAACGTCGACGAGTTCCGCGAGGTGCTCGCCCGCGTGATGCGCAAGAAGGGCCTCGCGCGGACGCCGGAGGAGCAGCTCCACCGCGTCATCGGCGACACGATCAGGAACCTGCGCAAGGACAAGGACCTCACGCTCAAGCAGATGGCGCGCCGCACCGGGCTCAGCGTGTCGCTGCTCTCGCAGATCGAACGCGCCGAGTCGTCGGCGTCCATCTCGTCGCTCTACAAGATCGCGGTCGCGCTCGAGTCGCGCATCCAGGACCTCTTCGGCCACTACTGAGCTCGTCGACCGGCGAGACGGCGATGTCAGAGCCGCCGCGGGCGGCTCCGACATCGCCGTCGCTCCGGGCACGCGCGCGGCTCCGACATCGCTGTCTCCCACGCGCGGGGTCGCCCGCGCGCGGGCGGGAGACCACGCCCGGGTCAGCGCCGCGCGCCGCGCTCGATCGCCGCGTCGAGCTTGTCGATCGCGAGGCCCGCGATCGCGTCCACCTGCGCGCCGCTCGTGTCATAGACGATCACGTAAGGCAGCTTCGAGACCTGCTTCAGGTAGCGCCGGGCGAGCGGGGTCTCCCAGTCGACGATGTCGAGCTTGCGGTAGGCGACGTCCTGCCGCGCCTCGAGCACCTTGGCCATGTGCGCGTCGAGCTTGCGGCACGGCATGCACCAGCTCGCCGCGAAGTCGATGACCGTGACCTTCCCCCGGACGACCTGAGCGCCGAGATCCGGGATGTCGGCGCCGCCTTCCGCGATCGTGCGGGCGTCCGCCCCCTCAGGGTACGTCGCCCAGCCGAGGTACTCGCCCTTGCCGCCGCCGAGCACCGCCTCGAACCCCTCGTCGGCGGCGAGCTGCTTGACCGTCCCGGTGACGTCGAACGACGGCGACGCCGTGACGGCGATCTCGGCGCGGCGCCTGTCGAAAGCGGCCGAATAGACGCCGGGGCGCTCGCGGAGATCCGCGACGAGCTCGGCGCCGCACTCCTCACAGTCGATCTTCCGCAGGGAGACGACCGTGGTGCGCGCGCCCTCCGGAGCAGGCTCGACGCCGCCGCAGGCGGCCAGACAGAGGAGCGATGAGAGAGCGAGCGCGCTTCGCATCGTGAGGTGCCAGGAACATTGCCCTCCTTCGCCGGACGGCGCAACGTCGTGTAGGCTGGGCCGCGATGAGCTCCCTCGTGACTCGCACCCTCCCGGCCGATCACATCACGCCGGTCCGCGCGTACGCCGCGCTCCGCGCCCAGTCGCCAGGCCGCTCGTCGTTCATGTTCGAGTCCGCCGTGCCCGGCGACCGCTGGGGCCGCCACGCGATCCTCGGGTACCGGGCGCGCTCCGAGACCTTGCTCCCGAGCGGGCACGACCCGTTCGCGACGCTGGCAGAGGAGCTCGCACAGCCAGGGGCGCCGGGCGCGTCGGGCGATCTCGCGGCCCGCATCTGCCAGTCGTGGGTGGGCTTCCTCTCCTACGATACGGTGCACCAGATCATGGGCATCGAGCCGTGGCCCGAGGAAACGTACCTCGGGCGCGTGATGAAGGACGCGACCGTGGTCGTGTTCGACAGCGCGGCGCAGACGATGACCATCGCCGGCCAGTCGCAGGGCGCCGTGAACCGCTGCGCCTGGGAGCTATCGCACGGGCCGGAGCAGCAGCGCCTGCCCGCGCTGGATCCGGACGCCCTGCCAGAGCACCTCGAGGCGCCGGTGACGGACGAGGACTACGCCGCGAAGGTGGCCGCCGCGCGCGAGCGCATCGCGGCCGGCGCGGCGCAGGAGGTCGTGCTCGCCCGCAGGTTCCGGGCCCCGCTCCGGGGCGCGGATCCGTTCGACGTGTACCGCGCGCTGCGGCTGCTCGCGCCGTCGGCGCACCACTACTTCCTCGACTTCGCGGAGTCGCCGTTCGCGCCGGGGCTCACGATCGCGGGCGCGTCGGGGGAGACGCTCGTGCGCGCCGAGCGCGAGCCGCCGGCCGGGCAGGGCGGCGCCGACGTGCCGCACGCGTCCCCTGTCGCCGCGCTGCGCGCCGCCTTCTCGAGCGGCAGCGCGATCGGCGCGCCCGCCGCGCGCGCGAGCGCCATCAGCCGCGCGCTCGAGGCGGGCCCGCGGTGGGTCTACGGCGGCGCGATCGGGTACTTCGGGCTGGAGGGCGCGGAGATCGCGCGCGCGCTGGGCGCCGTGTGGATCGACTCGGGGTACTTCGAGCTGATGACCGGCGCGCGCGTCGGGAACGGGAGCGAGCCCCGCGCCGAGGCCGAGCGGACGCGCCGCGACGCGCGCGGGCCGCTGTCGGCGATCCGCGCGGCGCAGGACGCGCGCAAGGCGCACGACCTCGCCGAGGAGAAGAGGGCCGCAGCCGAGAAGGCCGCCGAGGACGGCGCGGCCCGGGACGCGTAGCGCGTCGCCGCGGCCGCTCAGTCGCGGACCAGGCTGTGGCGCACTCGACCGCTCGCGGTGGCCGCCGCTGCGGGAGAGCCCTGCCGCGCCGGACGAGGATGCGCGGAGGTCGGCGGCGCCAGCGCCGCCGCGCGGGCGCTGCGCTGGGGTGACGCGAGGGGGGCGCGCCGCGAGGAAGCGGAGGTGGAGGCGACGGGCGCGCGGTGCGGCGCCTCGACCCCGACGGCGACGAGGGACGCCGCGAGCACGGCCGCCCTGGCGCCGGTCGCGGCCGTCGCCGCCAGCGTCGGGCGCTCCAGCCGCGAGGTCGTCGCGAGCGTCGCCACGCCGAGCACCGCGAGGATGCCGGCCGGGATCAACCACCGCCCGCGCGCGGGCGGCGCGTCGCTCCCGCACGGCACGTCGGAGCTCTCCGCGCTGAGCTGGGTGTCCGGGGCCGTCCTGCGGACCGCGATCGGCGTCGCGAGGGCAGACTCGGGCCCCGCGAGAGCGCCAGCGGCCTCCGCCTTCGATCGCGCGAGCGCCGCGGCGAGCGCTCGCCCCGTCGCGACCCCGGGGACGCGCGCCTGGGCGGGCGGGCGCAGCAGACCGGAAGACGGAGGCGGCGCGAGCTCCGCGACGCGGAGGAACGAGTCGACCATCTCCTCCACCGACCGGAAACGCCGGGCCCGGTCGCGCGAGAACGCCTTCTCGAAGAAGCTGTCGAGCGCGGACGGAAGCCGCGGCACGAGCTGCGTCGCCGAGGGGGCCGGCGCGAGCAGGATCTTCGAGGCGACGACGCTGGCGATGTCGCCTGGGAACGGGAGGTGTCCGGTCACCGCGCGGAACAGCACCGCGGCCAGCGACCAGAGATCGGTCTGCGCATCGAGGGTCCGTTCCGACCTGATCTGCTCGGGGCTGAGGTAGTGGAGCGGGCTCGCGCTCACCTCCTCCGCCACCTCGCCCACGAGCCGCGGCGCGATCGGCCTCGGGAGCGCGAAGTCGAGCACCTTCACGATCTCGTCGCCGCCGTCCTGCGCGAGGAAGAAGCTCTCCGGCCGGAGGCTCTGGTGGAGGAAGCCCGCGGCATGGGCGCGCTGCAGCGCGTCTCCGGCGTGCTCGGCGATGCGCGCGGCCTCCTCGAGCGAGAGGCGGCTGCGCCGGAGCAGGCGCGCCGCGAGATCCTCGCCGGAGAGCAGCTCCATCGCCAGGTAGAGCACGCCGTCCTCGATGCCATGGTCGTGCACCCGCACGACGTGCCGCGACGCGAGCCCGGCGGCAGCGCGGACGCAGCGCTCGATCCGGAGAAGGTCCCCCGTGGCGCCAGCCTGGTCAGGGGAGAAGAGCTTGAGGGCGACGCGCGCGCTTGGCTGACGATCGCGACGATCGCGACGATCGCGCGCGACCCAGACCGAGCCTCGGTCGCGCCCGACCCGCGCGCCAGGACGCACGAGCTGCCGCTCCAGCAGATATTTCCCCCCAACGATGGTGCCCGGTGAGATGTCCATTTACCTGAGCCTCCTCCCCCACTGAAAAGTTGCACATAGACTCCGGGGCGCAATTTCTCGCGGCGCAGTTCGCTTGCGCGACCGCCTTGGCCGTGCATGCGCTGTGAGCGTTCGCACCCCCGGGGGGAGCGCGCCGGGCGCGCTGGACACGTCGCGCGCGCGGAGGGGCTAGCGATCCGGGCGCTGCGGGTCGGGTGAAAGACGGAGCGGCATCACAAACCGCAGGTCGCCGCCCGCCGGCGCCGGGAACGTGAGAGAGCGCGCGCGCCGGAGCACGCAGCGGGTCAGCCGTTCGTCCGGGAAGCGCGACTCGACCTCGAAGGCCTCGTCGACGGCGCCGCTGTCCGTGACATGGAAGCGGATCGCGAGGCGGCCCCAGAGCTCCGGCGCGCCCGCGAGGGCCGCCTCGTAGCAGCTGCGCCACGCGGGCAGCGCCTCGGCCGCGGCGGCCGAGATCGCCTCGGGCCCGAGCTCGCCCGGGCCTGGAGCGAGGACGGACGGCGGGGGCTCGACCGGATCGTCGCCCGGGTAGACCTGCAGCGTGGCCACCACCGTGGAGCCCGCCTTGGCCCTGGGCAGCGAGAGCGATCTTGCGCGCTCGGCGAGGCACGAGACGACGTCCGGCGCGGAGAGCGTGGACGCCGTCGCGCGCGCGCCCGTCACCTTGCCCGCGCGGCTCACCGTGAGCCGCACGGTGGTCTTGCCGTGCAGCGACGGATCCCGGTAGGCGCGCAGCCGGTAGCACGAGTACACGTGGATCCAGAGGTGCCGCCGGGCGATGCGCTCCACGTCGCGCGCCTTGAGCGGTCCCTTGACCTTGGTGATGTCCACGATGATCCGCGGCAGCGGGTGCCCCTCGGCCGCAGGCGGCGGCGCCGGAGGATCTCCCCTGCCCCCGGCGTTCCATCGGTCGCGCTCCGCGGCCTCGGCCTGGCCGCGGGGCGCCGGATGCTGGCCGAGCTTGTAGGGCGGCTCGATCTCGATCGAGGGCCGCAAGCCGGCGTCGCGCGCGCCGCCCTCGGCGGTCGCGACGGGCGGGGGCGCGGCCGGCTCGGGCGGCGCGGGCGGCTCGCGCGCATCGAGCGAGGCGACGGCGGGCGCGAGCGCCCGGACGGGCGCAGGCTGGACGGCGGGAGGCGCGGAGGGCCCGGAAGCGCGCGGCGGCGCCGCGGCGGGCCCGGAAGCGCGCGGCGGCGCCGCGGCGGTGCACGCGGTGAGCGCGACGGCCACCGCGACGATCGCGAAGGACCGCGGTGAGGCCGGCTCGCGCTCAGAACCTGAGATCGCCGCGCGGCGCATCCACCTTGCCGTCGAGCAGGTCGATCGCCTTCGCCACCTCGGGGTCGTCGACGGTCGGGACGTGCACGAGGAACTTCACGTAGAGATCCCCCGGCTCCTTGCCCTTGCGGGCGATGCCCTTGCCGCGCAGCCGGATCACCTGGCCGGTCTGGGTGCGCGCCGGGATCTTGAGCGTCACCTCGCCGTCGGGCGTGGGGATGCGGATCTTCTCGCCCCGGTAGGCCTCGCCGAGGGTGACGGGCACGTCGAGGTGGAGATCGTCCCCCTCGCGCTTGAAGAACGGGTGCGGCGTGACGTGGATGTTGAGCAGCAGATCGCCCGCCTCGCCGCCGCCCACGCCCGGGCTGCCCTGACCGCGGATGCGCAGGCGGCTCCCCTCGGCGGCGCCGGGGGGGACGCGCACCGTCACGGGCTCCGGCTCGTCAGCGCGCTGGAGCTGGAGCGTCGTGCCCCGCACCGCCGACACGAAATCGATGGTGAGGTCCTGCTCGACGTCGCCGCCGCGGCTGCGCATCGGCTGGCCGCGGCGGCCCGCGCCGCCGCCGCCGCGCGCGCGACCGAAGAGGTCGCCGAGGATGTCGCTGAAGTCGCCGCCGCCGCCGGGGGCGTTGCCGAAGATCTCCTGCACGTCGAAGTTGGCCGGGCCGCCGCGGCCCCCGCCCGCAGCGCGGGCGTTCGCGTAGCGGCGGTAGGCGCGCGCGCGCTCGGCATCGAAGTTCTGCGAGAGGCTCTCCTCGCCGAACTCGTCGTAGAGCGCGCGCTTCGCCTTGTCGCTCAGCACCTCGTGAGCCTGGTTGATCTCCTTGAACTTCTGCTCGTTGGCCTTCCCGGGGCTCTTGTCCGGGTGGAACTTCATCGCGAGCTTGCGGAACGCCTTCTTGATGGCGTCCTCGTCCGCATCGCGCGAGACGCCGAGCACGGAGTAGAGATCACGAGCCATGGTCGTCCGTCATCGTTCTGGGCTGCGAGAGATGCAAGGGATGCTGGCCGCTGACGGCCCGCATCGTGCCGAAACCTAGATCTCCCAGCCGTTTTCGTCCACTGGTGCAGAGCCGAGCGGCGGCCGGGCAGCGCGTCGCGGCCGGGCGCCTCAGACGCTCACCCGGGATGTCGTACCGGTAGGAGAGCCGGCAACCTCGATGCGGTCGCTCTCGATCTCCCGCTCGAGGGCGCCGCCGCGCGCGCGGTCCTTCGCGGCGAGCCGCTCCGGGAGCTCCGGCGCGGCGCCCTCGCCGGACGGACCGAGGAGCGCGGCGAGTCGGTCGAGCGCCGCGTCGAGGCGATGCGCGCGGCGCTCGGGCTCGACCACGCCAGGAGAGACGACCGGGCCATCGTGGCGCCGCGGGACGAGCGGGGCGAGCTTCCGGGTCGGCGTGCCGTGCAGGCGCAGCTCGGACATCGCCCCGGGTCTATCAAGGCAGACGGATGCTGTCACGGTCCCGCGTGCTTAAGTAAACCGCGATGCTGCCCGTCCGCGACCAACTGCCCACCCGCAAGGTGCCGATCGTCAACTACCTGCTGATCGCGCTCAACCTCCTCGGCTTCTTCTGGATGCGGTCGCTGATCTCGGCCGGGCTGCCGCCCGAGCGGCTGCTCGCCGCGTGGGGCCTCGTCCCGCTGCAGCTCCTCCGGGAGCCGGTCGACGGGTGGTGGACCGTCTTCAGCAGCATGTTCATGCACGATCCGACGGGGTGGGCGCACCTCGGGGGGAACATGCTGTTCCTCTGGATCTTCGGCGACAACGTCGAGGACGCGCTGGGCAGCCTCCGCTACGCGGCGTTCTATGTGCTGTCCGGCGTCGCCGCGGCGGGCGCGCAGATCCTGATCGACCCCGGCTCGACGATCCCGATGGTGGGCGCCTCGGGCGCGATCTCGGGCGTGCTGGCCGCGTACGCGTCGCTCTACCCGCGCTCGCCGATCACGGTGCTGAACCCGATCTTCCTCCTGTGGTTCATCTTCGGCCTGTTCCTGGAGCTCCCGGCGTGGCTGGTCATCCTCGAGTACTTCGTGGTGAACCTGCTGAACGGGCTCGGCTCGATCGGCGTGCGCAGCGGCGGCGTCGCGTTCTTCGCGCACCTCGGGGGGTTCGTCGCCGGGCTCTTCCTCGTGCGCCTCCTCATGGTGGGGCGCTCCCCGCGCCAGCACGAGCGCTGGCAACACTGGCGGGCGACGCCGCGCCGCGCGGCGACCGGCCCGCGCCGCGCCGCGCCGTGGGACCCGCCGCGACGGCGAGATCCCCGGGGCTGGTAAGGAGCGCGCGGACGCGCCGCGCGGTGCGCGCCGGACGGCGCGCGATCGCGCGGGCAGGCTGACGGCGAACCTCCATGGAATGGCCAGGGCGCTCGTGGTTCGCCCACGATGCAAAAGCGTGATAGCGTCGGCCCGCAGCGATGCGACGACCCCTCCGAAGGCGCCCCACCGCCGCCGGTTCTGCGACCGCGACAGCGGCCCCGCGAGCCTGGCTCCTCACGCTCGCGCTCGCCGGCTGCGGAGGTCCGTCGTTCGACGGGACCGTCTACCGCGGCCAGGACGTGGCGTTCCGCGTGCCCGCGGCGCCGGCGAGCTGGCGGCAGATCTCGGTGTCGGACGCCGCCGTGGCGTACCGCGACGACGCGAACGGGGCGACCATCGCCCTGAACGGGCGCTGCCGGAACGAGGAGGACGTCCCGCTCATCTCGCTGACCAACCACCTCTTCCTGCACTTCACCGAGCGCGAGGTGCTGAAGCAGGAGGTCGTCCCGTTCGACGGCCGCGAGGCGATGCACACCGTCCTCTCGGCGAAGCTCGACGGGGTGCCGAAGGTGTTCGACGTCTGGGTGCTCAAGAAGAACGGCTGCGTATACGACATGCTCCTCATTGCAGATCCCGCCCGCTACGCCGCCGGCGAACCTGCGTTCACGCGGATGGTCCGCGGCTTCTCGACCCTGCCGGCCGATGACGACTGAGCCTAAACGGACGCCCCAACGGACGACGGAGACGCCGCCGTCCTCCTCGACCGGCCAGGGCCCGAGCAGCCTCGGCCCGAGCAGCCTGGCACCGAACAGCCTGCCGCCGAACAGCGTGGCGCCGAACAGCCTGCCGCCGAACAGCGTGGCACCGCCGCCGCTCCCTCCCCTGCTGGCCAAGATCAACGACACGGCCGTCGGGTTCGTCGAGCACCTCGGGCAGTTCGGGCGGATGACCTGGGGGGCGATCAGGGCCCTGTTCGAGCGGCCGCTCGAGATCCGCTCGACCATCTACCAGATGGAGTCGCTCGGCGTGCGCTCGGCCGCGATCGCGTCCGTGACGGCGCTGTTCGTCGGGATGGTCATGGCGGTGCAGTTCGCCATCGGCCTGCAGAAGTTCGGCGGCATGGAGTACACGGGCCGCATCATCGGCCTGTCGTTCTCGCGCGAGCTCGCGCCGACGCTGACCGCGGTCATCGTCGGCGGCCGCATCGGCGCCGGCATCGCGGCCGAGGTCGGGTCGATGGCCGTCACCGAGCAGATCGACGCGATCCGCGCCCTCGGCGCGAACCCGGTGAAGAAGCTCGTCCTGCCCCGGCTGCTCGCGAGCATCGTGGTGATGCCGGTGCTCGGCGCGTTCGCGCTCGTGCTGGGCTTCGGCGGGGCGATGCTGATCTGCGCGACCGAGTTCGGCATCCCCGCCGGCTTCTTCCTGAGGACGGCGCTCAGCTCCGTCACGTTCATGGATTACTTCAGCGGGATGTACAAGACGCCCTTCTTCGGGGCGATCATCGCGCTCGTCGGGTGCCACTTCGGCCTGATCACGCGGGGTGGAACGGAGGGCGTCGGCCACGCGACGACACGCACCGTCGTGGTGACGTCGATCACCATCCTGATCGCCGACTTCTTCCTGACGAAGATGGCCATCATGTTCTTCCCGAGCCGGTGATCGCGGCCGGTCCGGAGGGCGCCCCCCATGCCGCCGCCGACGTCACCTCGCCGACCGGTCCGCTTCGCGGCGACCGCGCTCCTCTGCGGGGCCGCGGCGTGCCAGGGCGACGCGGGGAGCCAGGGCGCTGACGCGCTGAAGGGCGACGCGGGCGCCGCGCTCGCGGCCGAGGGCACGCCGGCGCCGCGGCGCCCGACGCGGTACTACCACCTGCGGCGGACGGACGACGGCTGCGAGCTGTTCTGGATCGACGGGGACCTCGTCTCGGCATCGCAGACGGTCACGTGCCCGCCCGACCTCCAGGTGGGCGAGCGCCTCCGCCTGACGGGCAAGACGTGCATGCGCGAGTCGGCGCAGACGCCCGCGCGCGCCGTGCCCGTCGTGTGCCCGCTGCCGCTCACGAACATGGAGAAGGCAGACAGGGCGCCGCCCGACGCCGGAGCGCCGCGGGACGGCGGCACCTGAGGAGCAGCGAGGGCGCCGCGCGACGCGACGCGACGACGACGAATGTGCCCGGGGAGCAGGCGCGCAGCCGAGCTCCTCCCCGGAGCATCAGAGTCCGAGGGGGGACACATGGGGGACGCGGACACCGTCGTCATCGGATCGGGGCCCGGGGGGCTGACCGCCGCGCTCGCGCTCGCGCGTGCGGGGCAGAAGGTGACCGTCGTCGAGCAACACTACCTCCCCGGGGGGTGGACCCACAGCTTCTCGCTGAACGGATACCTGTTCAGCCCGGGGGTACACTACATCGGCGATCTCGGGCCCGGCGGCGCGGTGAGGCGGCTTTTCGAGGGGCTCGGCCTCTCGGGAGATCTCGAGTTCTGCGAGCTCAACCCGGACGGCGTCGATCACCTGATCGTCGGGGACGAGCGGTTCGACGTGCCGAAGGGGTTCGAGCGGCTGCTCGCCCGGCTCACGGCGCGGTTCCCGCACGAGGCCGCGGGAATCGCGCGGTACTTCCGCGTCATCCGCGGGCTGAGCGGCGATCTAGCGCGCCTCGACACGATGCTCGAGTTCCCGAAGGTGCTGCTCCTGCCGTTCAAGGCGCCGAGCCTCGCGCGCTGGGGGCTTTGCACGCAGGAAGACCTGCTCGACGCGACCATCCGCGATCCGCTGCTGCGCGCGTTCCTGGCCGCGCAAGGGGGGGACCACGGCCTCGCGCCGTCGCGCGTGGCGCTGCCGATCCACGCGAGCATCCTTTGCCACTACCTCGAGGGCGGGTACTACCCGCGCGGCGGCTCGAAGCGCATCCCGCTCGCGATGATCAGGGCGCTGCGGCGGCTCGGAGGGCAGGTCCGGTTGCGCGCGCGGGCGAGGCGCATCCTCGTCGAGCGCGGGCGGGCGGCCGGGGTCGAGCTGGAAGGCGGCGAGATCCTGAGGGCGGCGAACGTCATCTCGAACGCGGACCCGGCGATCACCTACGGCGAGCTGCTCCCGCCGGAGCTGACCGCCCGCGAGCGCCGCAAGATCCGGCGCACGGAGTACTCGACCAGCCTGCTCAGCGTGTTCTGCGCCGTGGACATGGACCTCCGGTCGATGGGCTACGATTCAGGCAACTACTGGTGGTACCGCGGGAAGGACGTGGGCCGCATCTACGAGCGCATGGAGTACCAGCTGCCGCGCGGCGAGGTGGACGGCCTGTTCCTGACCATCACGACGCTGAAGGACCCGGGTCACCCGACCCGGGGCGGTCACCACACGATCGAGATGTTCACGTTCGTGCCGCACGCCCCGTTCGCGCGCTGGAAGGAGACCCGCACGGGCGAGCGAGGGGCAGACTACGAGGAGCTCAAGGAGTCGCTCGGAGATCAGGTGATCGCCGCGGCGGAGAACATCATCCCCGGCATCTCTCGCGCGCTCGCGTTTCGCTCGGTGGCGACGCCGCTGACCAACGACTTCTACTGCGCGTCGTACCGGGGCGCCGCCTACGGCACCGCCAAGACGCCGTGGCAGCTCGGCCCGCTGTCGTTCACCATCGGGACGAGGATCCCGGGGCTGTACCAGTGCGGCGCGAGCACGCTGAGCCACGGGGTGGCCGGCGCCTCGGTCTCGGGGCTGATGGCGGCGCAGCGGATCGTGCGCGCGGCGCGCGTGGAGGACCTGCTCGGCCCGGCGGACGGATCGCTGCGGGTCTACCCAGCCGACCGGCCGGAGGAGTGGCTGCACCAGCGGACCAGGACCGGCGGCGCGGCGCCGGCCGGCGCGAGCGACGCGACCCACGTGGATGACGTGACGGACGTGGACAGCGAGCTCAACGAGCCGGGGTGAGGCGCCGCGTCGGAGAAGCTAGCCCGCAGGGGTCCGCGAGCGAAACGTGATCTGCACGAGCGGCATGACGTTGGGGTCGTCCTGCGTCTCCCGCTCGAACTGGAGCACGTCGTAGTAACCGCACCGGGGCCTGCCGGGGTAGTCGCGGCAGACCTCGGGTCGCGCCTCGTAGATGGTGCAGCCGCGCGTCGTGAGATCGAGGAAGCGGCAGACGCGGCCGAGCAGCGGATCGGACTGCCGCCGGAGGATGCGCTCCTCGTTGTAGCGCTTGGTGAAGCGCTGCGCGGCGGCCTCGACCGTGAGGCCGAAATGGCGGGCGAGCCGCCGCAGGTCGCGCGGCGTCACCTCGACCCGCTCGTAGATGGAGCAGCAGTAGGCCGGGCACTTCGAGCAGTCGTAGGAGACGCGGCGCTTGGCCTTGAGGGTCGTGGTCATGGCTCGTGAGGGATGTGCAGCCGATGCTGGATGCGAGCGGCGGCGCGCTGGCCTGCGGGCGGCGGAGCATACGCGGCCGGGCGAGCCCCCGCGACGGCGAAGTGCTCGCGACGACGCGCGCTCAACATAGCGCGACGGCGCGCGACGACGAGCGCCCGCGCCCCGTCACTCGTTGAACCCGAGCTGCTCCCGCGCCTCGGCCAGGCCGTCGCTCACCGCGAAGACGATGAGGTCGCGCGCCTCCGCGTTGCGCCCGATCCAGGTGATGCGGTCCTTGCCCGCGGCGGGCGGCGCGTTGGTGTGGCCGCCCGACCAGGCGATGCCCGTGAGCGCAATGTTGAGATCGCCGACCGCGAGGAAGGCGGCGCGGTTGCCCCAGCCGTTGATCGCCGTGTTGAGCGTCGAGGCGCGGTTGCCGATCGAGCCGATGACGTCGGCGGCGAGCACGCCCAGCTTCGGATCCGGACCGCCCGACATGGCCCGATCGATGCGGCCCTGGTACTCGCGCAGGCGCGCGGCGTCCGCGCCCTGCGGCGACCACGACGGGGAGAACGCCTTCAGGTAGGCCGCGAGCAGCGGCCAGAGGTCGATCGGCGCCGTCCGCGAGAAGGCCGAGGCGTTGGTCTGGAGGATCTTGACGGCGCGGTGGATGAGGAAGAGCCGGACGTCCTCGCGCGGCGAGGCGACGAGCGACTGGCCGAGGACGATCTTCGGCGGGCTCGAGGACGCCGGCACGCAGACGGTGCCGAGCGCGCCCGTCATGAAGACCTGGAGGCCGGGGAGGCCGTAGGCCGCGCCGATGCCGCGGGCCAGGTCGGTGATGTCGGCGTGCTGGGGCGGCAGCGGCGTCGCGCGGATCGAGTCGAGATCGAACGGCACCGAGGCGTCGAGCAGCGGGCCCGTCTTGAGCAGGAGCTCGCGGAACGCCGGGGTCATGAGCTCCGGCGCGAGGTGGTTGTCGAGGCGGGCCGCGCCGGCGGCGTTGCCCGCGCCGCCCATCGCGGCGTCGCGGCCGTCGAGCGCGGCGACCGTGGCGCGCGCGATCCGCGACGCGCCGGCGCGGCCGCGGAGCTCCGCGACCGTGGCGACCGTCGAGAAGAGGTACGGCTCGAAGCGGCCGGTGTTGAGCGCGCGGCGCGCGTCGGCGATGGCGCGATCGAGCAGGACGTTCGCCGCGGGGAGCTGCTCGGTGCGCTGGTAGAAGCGGGCCAGCGCGCCGAGCGCGAAGTCGTCCTTCGGCCACGTCTTGCGGGCCGTGAGCAGCGTGGACTCGGCCTTCTTCGTCTCCCCCATCGACTCGTAGATCTCGGCGAGCTCCGCGGTGCGGCGGCACTTCTCCTCGGGCGCCTCCGCGGCGCTGATGAGGAGGTTCTGCTGCTCCAGGGCGCGGGCGCCGTCGCCGGCGCGCTTGTAGAGCGCGACGAGGCGCTCGCGCGCGCTCACGTCGCCCGGCGAGCGCTTCAGGATCTCCTGGTAGGCGAGCTCGGCGCGCTCCGCGTTCGGGAGGTGCTCGTCGTAGAGCTCGCCGAGGCGGAGGTAGATCGCGACCTGCTTCGCGGGGTCGGGCACGAGGCGCGCGAGGCGGATCCACGCCTGCTCGGCGCCGGTCCAGTCGCCCTCGCCGGCGCAGACGTCGGCGAACGCGGAGAGGGCCTCCACGTGGTCGGGGTTCGCGTCGAGCGCGGCGGCGAGCGCGCGCTTGGCGGCCGACGCGTCGCCGACGTCGGCGAGCGCCCGGCCGCGGAGGACCTCCATCTCGACGCGCTCGTCCGGATCGGTCACCGCGTCGAGGCGGCGCTCGAGCAAGGCGGCCAGCTCGGCGCGCGCCCCCTCGGCGATGTAGATCGCCTTGAGGCGCGAGAAGACGTCGGCGTACGACGGATCGACCGTGGCGACCGCCTCGAGGACGTCGCGGGCCCGCGCGGCGTTCTGGACCTTGTCCTGCCAGAGCACGGCCGCGGCGTAGAGCGAGTGCGCGCGCCCCTCGGAGCCGACGCTGGCGCCCGCCGCGGACTCGAGCGCCGCGGCGGCGGCCGCCGCGTCGCCGCCGCGCTCGAGCGCGTCGGCGAGGTCGAGGTGCGCGACGAGGTAGTGCGGGACGAGCGTGATCGCGTGGCGGAAGAAGGCGACGGCGTCCTCGATCGAGCCGGCGAGGAGCGCGTCCTTGGCGGCGCGCACCGACAGGGCGGCGGCCTCGGACGGGCGGTCGGTGCGCTCGATGAGCTGGCGATCCGCCTCGATCGCGAGGGCGTGGTCCGCCTTGGAGCGGGCGTGGCCGGCCATCTGGCGCAGCGCCCAGATGCCCCGCGGCTCGTTCCGGTACGCGATCTGCACCGGCTCGAACGTCTCCTCCCAGGGGAGCACGCGCATCCGCAGCCGCGCCGACAGGAGCGCGTGCGCGATGGCCTCCGGGCCGTCGAGGACGCGCGCTACCTCGAGGGCGATCGGCTCGAGCTCCTCGTCGCGCCCCTCGCCGATGAGGTAGGCGGCGACCTTGCGGAGCGTCGGCAGGTGGTGCGGCGTCTCCTCCAGGATCGAGCGGCGCCAGAGCAAGGCGCTGCCGGCGTCCCTGCGCCCGAGCTCGTCGAGCTCCGCGAGGCGCTCGTAGACCTCGAGGCGCTCGGCCGCGTCCGCCGCCTCGCGGGCGCGTGGGATCAACGCGTCGACGAGCTCGCCGGCGCCGTGGCCGCCGACGGCCGCGCGGTAGAGGGCGATCGGCGCGAGCGCCGCGTCGCCCGCGGCGATCGCCTGGCGAGCGCTCGCGGCGGCCTGCCCGAGATCGCCGGCGCGCTCGTACTCGAGGGCGGCCTCCAGCGCGAGGCGGGCGGCCTCGATGCCGGCCGCGGCGCGGTCGTCGCGGGCGTCGTCGCCGGAGGCGGGGGCGTCGCCCGTGTGGAGCGCGCGCAAGAGCTCGGTGGCGCGCTCGGCGCGCCAGCCGGCGCGGTCGGCCGGAGGCTCCGGCGCGAGCCGCTCGAAGAGCTCGCGCAGGCCGATGTCCTGCGGGCGCGAGCGGTGCGCCGCCTCGAGGAGCGACGCCGCCGCCGCGGGATCCGCCTCGGCCACGAGGAGCGCCTCGCGGACGAGGTCGTGGGCGCGCTCCAGCGGATCCGCCGCGCTCTCGCGGCGGGTCCTGAGCCACTCGAGGAGGCCGTCGCGGTCCACCCGGGCGCGCGCGCTGCGCTCGCCGAGGTGGAGCGCGATGGGGAGCTTCGGGTCGATGTGCGCGGCGCGGGAGAGCAGGCGCTCGCCCTCCTCGTTGTCGCCGCCGTCGAGCAGGCGGATCGCGGCCTCGGTGACGAGCACCGCGGCGCGCGGCCCCTCCTCGAGCGTGAGCGCGTGCTCCGCGAGGATGCGCGCCGCGCCGACGCCGCTCTCCTGCGCGGCGCGGGCGCGCGCGGCGCCCTCGTGCTGCGGATCCGCGGCGCGGGCGCGGTCGAGGTCGCTCATCGCGGCCCGCTGGTCGCCCGCGATCTCGGCGAGGACGGCGGCGGCGAGCGCGCTGTCGCGCTCGGACGCGACCTCGCGGAGCGCGGCGACGCTCCTGGCGACGCGGGCGCCGCGGTCGCCGTCGAGGTCGAGCTCGAGCGCGAGGGCCCGGAAGAGCGGGCTCTCGGGCGCGTTGTCGCCGTAGGTGAGCACCGCGCGAGAGAACGCGTCGCTCGCGTCGATGCCCTCGGCGGCGATGGCCTCGCGGGAGAGCGCGCGGCCGAGGACCGCGGCGGCGCGGGCGCTCGGGCCGCCGATGGCGCGCACGCCCCGCGGCGCGGGCGCCTCGTCCGACGGCGCCGTGTCGCTCGCGGTGGCCGGGTCGCTCAGCGCGGCGCTGGCAGCGGCGCAGAGCGGCGCGAACTCCGGATCGCCGGAGAGGGCGTCGAACCACGGCTCGACCTCGGCCGCGGAGCCGCCGGCGAGCGCCGCGAGGACGACGTGATCGGCCGGCGAGAAAGCGCCGCCGGCCCCGCCGCCCTCGAGCGTGGCGGAGCGGGCGGCGGCGGCGTCGCCGAGCTCGATCGCCTGCGCCGCGAGGGCGCGGCGCGCCTGGCCGCCGTGCGAGCCGGACGTGACGCCGCGGAGCGCGTCGAGCGACGCCGGGCGGGTCTCCTTGCGCGCGGCCCCGAGCGCGGCGGTGAGCCAGGCGGCGGCGGGCGCGAGCGAGGTGCCGCGCAGGGGCTCGAGGCTCGCGATGCCCTCGGCCAGATCGCCGGCGCGGAGCAGGGCGCGGGCGCGGAGGAGCGCCTCGTACGGGGTGGCCGGCGCGGCGCGGGCGCGGCGCGGGGCGCCGCGGTGCGCGGCGACCTGGGCGCACGCCGCGGCGAGCGGCGCGAGCTCGGGCGCGTCGGGGAGGCGGAACTTCGCGACCGTGGCCGAGGCCGCCGCGTCCGTGTCCGGCGCCGCGAGCGCATCGCAGAAGCGCTGCACGTGCGCGCGCGGGTCGACGGGGTGCATCCGGGCCGCGAGCTCCAGGCGCTTGTGCGCGCCGTCGGGGTCGGCCAGCGAGATGCGGGAGAGCTCGGCGCCGAGCACCAGGTTGTGGCAGCGCGCGGCCGGCGTGCCGAGGATGCGGGTCTCGGCCTCGAGCGCGTCGAGCGCGGCGGGCAGGTCGCCCTCGCGCATGAGGAGCCCGCGGTGCTGCCGGTGCGCGAAGATGAGGCCCGGGGAGAGGTCGCGCGCCTCGGCGGCGACGGCGCGGGCGGTGGCGTCCTCTCCGGCCATGACATAGAGCTCGGCGACGGGGAGGAGCGCGCGGGCGCGGGCCGCCGGGTCCTCGACGAGCTCCGCCTCGGCGCGGAGCCACGCGGCGCGCGCCGCCCAGACGTCGCGCTGCTGCGACTGGACGAGGATCGCGCTCGCGTCCTGCTCGCCGGGGAACACGGACGCGGGCGGCGGGATCGAGGGCAGCGGCGGCAGGCTCTCGGGCGCCGGGGCGGAGCGCGGCGGGGCGGACGGGACCGAGCGCGGCGGGTCGAACACCGCACGGACCGACGGCCTCCGGTCCGCGACGCGCGTCTGCGCGAGATCGTCGTCAGAGTCGGCGTCGATCGGATCGTGCAGCAGGCTGGACTCGTCCACGAGCTCGCCAGGGTCGCTCTCGATGGCGGCCTGACCCCAGAGATCGGTCGTGCGAGACGGCTCGCCGGCGTACGGCCGGGTCGTGGGGCCGGGCTCGTCGAGGGCCTTCGTCTCCTCGTCGTCGAAGCCCCGCGTGGCCTCGTCCTCGAAGCCGATCGTCGCCGCGATCCGGCGGCTGCTGACGACGCTGGGCGGCGCGAACTCGAACGGGGAGTCGCCGCCGTCGGGGATGGGCGTCGCGCGATCGCCCGGCTCGGCGGTGTCCTCCTCGTGCACCTCCTCCGCGCGCCTGGACGTCGGGGGGAGCGGGGGCGGCGCGGCGACCGGGGGCGGCGCCGCGGCCGGGGGCTGAGGGCGCGGCGCCGTGGGCCTCGAGGACGCGGACGGCGACGGGACCTTCGGCGTGAGGTCGGCGCCGAGCGGCGCCTTCACGTCGCCCGGCCTGCCCGAGCGGGGCGGGGCCGCAGGGCGGGGCAGCGACGGGGGCCGCGGCGGCGCGGGCGGCGCGAGCGCCGCAGGGGGCGCGAGCGGCGGGGGCGGCGCGGCGCGGCGCGCCCCGGGCAGCGCGGGCGCCGAGGTCACGACGCCGTCGTCGGGGTCGTCGGCGCGCTGGTCCGCGAAGAGCATGTCCATCAGCGCGTCGCTCTCCCCGACGCTCGGCGCGGGCCTCGCGGGCACCGGCACCGGCTCGCGGGAGAACAGCTGCTTCAGGCCGCCTTCGCCGGCGCGCTCCCCTTCCTCGGCGCGGATCGACTGGATGAGCTCGTCGGGGATCTTGGCGAGGAGCGTGGCCTCCTCGACGTCGGCGTCGGAGACCGCCGCGCCGTACATCGCCGGCGGCGGGACCGTGATCTTCTCCTGCGACGGGGTGCCCTCGTCGCCGCCGCTGCTGGAAGAGCTCTTGGATTGCGGATTCTTGCTCACCGGACCCCCATCCCGAGCTTCTTCCGAAGCTCGAGGTAGCTCTGCGACAGGACGAACGCGACCAGCTGGCGCGCCCGCTCGCTCTCGGTGACGACACCGCCGAGCTGCTCGCGCGGGGTACTGAGGATGTCCGAGAGGACCAGCGAGACGTCGCCCGCGGCGATGACGGCCATGCGGTCGATGCTCCTGCGCGCGGCCTGCGCCCAGCGGTGCGGGTCCTGCTGGCTCGACACGATGCGCTGGCACACCTCGACGATCGCCTTCCGGGTCGCGCGCGACATCTCCTTGTGGATGGCGCGCGAGACCTCGCCGAACACGGCGTAGGGAGGCTGCGGGACCGCGAGGCCCGACTCGATGCAGGCCGCCGCGACGAGCGAGGCGACGGTGTTGTCGTCCCGGGTCCGGAGCGACGAGATGCCCCGGCGCAGCGCGAACGCCTCGCGCGCGATCGCCGAGCGCGAGGCCGCGTCGAGCGGCGTCGTGATCTCGGGGCCGAGCACGAGCGCCGGCAGCTGGCCGTAGACGCCGGTCGCGCCGCGCGGGCTCGGGCCGCCGACGTAGAGCTCGAAGTCGGTCTCGAAGCTGAGCGCGCCCATCCACTCGGCGACCGCCACGCGCAGCGGGTGGCCGCCGCGCGAGTCGATGCGGTCCTTCTTGCCCACGCCGAGCGACACGAGCGAGGGGCCGAGCGCCATGCAGATCGTCTCGGCCATCTTCGCGAACAGCTCGCCGACGGGCCCGGTGTCGAGCGGATCGGCGATCTCGGCCATGGCCTTGGCGTCGAGGGCGATCTGGGGCCGCGCCGGGACGCGGGTGTCGATCTTCCTGAGCTCCGCGGAGATGCCTTCGTCGCTCCGGCCGAGCGCGACGAGCGCGCCCAGCGTGGCCTGCCGGAGCGCCGCGTCCTGCCCGGCGCCGGCGATCTTCGCGAGGAGCGCGACGCGGTCGGCGTCGGCAGGGTTCGACGCGAGCGCCTGGATCAGCGTCGACTTGGCGCGGCCGAGCACGCGGGTGCGGAACGCGGGCTCGTAGTCGGTCGTGAGGACGAGGTCGATCGCCTCGCCGTCGTCCGGCGCCTCCTCGAGGAGCTTCGCGGCCGCCTTCTCCGCGCGGCGCGGCGCGCGGAGCTGGTCGCGGTAGATGGCCATCGCGAGCCGCGCCGCCTCGATCCTGCCCGCGGGGCTGTCGCGCTCGACCATGAGCTCCTCGAGCAGGCGCGTGGCCTCCTCCCAGGAGCCGACCCGGGCGGCGACCCGGACGAGGCGCTCGCGGACGGGGAGCGTCGACAGCCCGGCCCGGTGCAGGCCGATCAGCACGTCGAGCGCCTTGTCGTGCTCGCCCCGCTTCTCGTACACGTCGACCGCCGTGATCCCGGACATGAGGCGCTGCTCGCCCGGCGCCTTCGCGACGCGCGAGAGCTCGGCGTAGAAGGCCGCCGCCTGGCCGAGGTCGCCCTGCGCCTTCGAGATGTCGGCCGAGAGCGCCAGCGCGCCGATGTGATCCGGCTCGAGCAGCGTCACGTTCTCCAGCGCGGCGAGGGCGTCGTCGAGCTTGCCCTTCTTGCGGAGCACGCGCGCGCGCTCCCAGAACAGCTTGCAGATCTCGAGGTCGTTGTCCGCGACGCCGAGCCGCCGCTCGATGATGTCGAGCAGCCGGTCGTCCTCGTTGCGCGCGCGGACCCGGCGGAACAGCCGGTCGAAGGCGACGCCGCGCCGCGGGTCGCGCGTGAAGGCGCGATCGAACGCGATCTCCGCGTCGTCGTGGGCGTCGGTGTGCTCGAGGAGCAGGAGCCCCGCGCTCTCCCAGAAATCCGCGCCGCGCGCGTCGTCCTTGCAGAGCGCGCCGAGCTGCGCCGAGGCGAGCGCCGCCGCCACGAAGTCGCGCAGCGCCTCCGACGTCGCGCGGACGCCCTCCCAGGCGGCGATGTCGTCCGGCCGCCGCTCGACGACCGTGCGGAACGAGGCGAGCGCCCGCTCGTGATCGCCGGCCGCGAAGTCCGACCAGCCCGCGAGGCCGAGCGCGGTGAGCTGCGCGTCCTCGCCGAGCGCGTCGCCGAGGCCGTGCAGGGCCGCCGCGCGGCGCCGCGGATCGCAGCCGGGCAGCGCGAGCTCGAGGTTGGCGAGCTGCGCGGGCGCGTGCTCGCCCGAGAGGAACGGCCGCGGCAGGTTCGGCTGATCGAGGGCGCCGACGATCGCCGCCGAGGCCTCCATCGCCGCCCGGGCCTCGCCCTCCATGTGCTGCGCGAGGGCGCTCCGCGCGGCGACCTCCGCCTCGCGGTCCTCGGCGGCGAGCGCCGCGCCGAGCCACTCGAGTTCGGCGTGCGGGCTCGGGTCGGCGGCGGCCCACGCCGCGGCGCGCGCCGCGGTGCGCGCGCGGTCCTGGTCCAGGGTGCGCGCGAGGCGGAAGCGCTCGGCGTGCGCGATGGACGCGGCGCCGTCGCCCCGCTCCTCGATGTAGTCGAGCGCGCGCTCGACGGCGCTCCGCTGCTCGAGGGCCGGCTGCCAGAGGAGCCGCCCGAGCGCGGCGGCCAGGGCGAGATCGTCGCTCGCCTGCGACTCCAGCGCCTCGAGCGTCGCGAGCGCCTCGTCCGGGTCGCCGCCCTCGGCCGCGCCGACCTCGAGGCCGAACCGCGACAGCGCGAGCGCCGCCGGGTCCTCGCCCGCCTCGCCCGCGACCTCGAGGGCGCGGCGACGGCTCTGGAGGTCGTCGACCTCGTGGCCGCGGAGCGCCCAGGTGAGCACCGTCGCGCCCGCCCGCGGCGCCTTGCCGCGCGCCGCCTCGAGCTCGTCGACGGCGCGGCCGCGCTCGCCGGCGCGCCAGAGGAGGATGGCCGCCTCGATGTGCAGCGCCGCCGAGAGATCGGCGTCGTCGATCGCCGCGGCGCAGGTCGCGAGCGTCGCGGCCGCGGCCGCGGGGGTGCCGGCGCGCCGCTCCAGCTCGGCCAGGAACACCGCGACGACCTCGTCGGCCGCGGACTGCTCGAAGAGCGCGCGGAGGCGGCTCCGCGCGCGGTCGAGCTCGCCGACGCGCGCGCTGCGCAGGGCCGCGACGAGCCAGAGGCCGCGGGCCGTCTCCTCGCCCTCGACCTCCGCGAGCGCCTCGATCACCATCGGCGAGCGCCGCTGGCCGGCGGCGCCGGGGTCGTCCCCGGGCTCGCGCCGGCTGCGGACGAGGTCGACCGCGAAGGCGCCGAGCGCCCGCCCGAGCCACGCGTTGGGCGCGGCGCCGTCGTCCGCGCCAGAGTCGGCGAGCTCGGCGAAGGCGCCCTCGGCGCCGTCCGCGTCGCCGCGCAAGAGGCGGCTCCGGCCGATCTCGAACCACAGGCTCGCCTTCTCGCTCGGGTCGACGCCGGTCGAGAGCAGCCGCTTCGTCGACTCCTCGTACCAGGCCGCGTCGCCGCGGAGCGCCGCGAACGACCGCCCGAACCGCGCGAGCAGGCCCGGGTGGACGCCGGCCATGCCGGCCTGCGACAGGGCCGCCTTCGCCGCGCCGACGTCGTCGGTCCGCACCGCCCAGACGTAGGCCGCGAGGAGCAGCGCGCGCCCGCGCGCCTCCTCGCTGCCGTAGGACGCCGCCATCGCCTCGAGCGACGCGGCGAACGCGGACGGGTCCTGGCCGTCCCCGAGCAGGTCGATCTCCAGCGCGCGCGCCGGGATGCACTGCGGGTCGGCCGAGAGCGCGCTCCGGAGCGCCGCGAGCGCGGCCTCGCGATCGCTCGCCAGCGCGGCCGCCTCGGCGATGCGCAGCCACAGCGCCGCGGCGCCGGGCCCGCTCGCGCCGCGCGCGATCTCCTGCTTGGCCAGGCCGGCGGCGGCCTCCGCCTCGCCGGCGGCCTCGAGCGCGGCGATGCGCGCCCGCCCGAGCAGCGCCGACTGGGGCAGCCGCTCCGCGGCCCGCTCGAGGAGCGACGCGAAGCCGCCCGTCCCTGCCCGCTGCGTCAGCTCGGCGGCGCGGAGCCACGCGTCGGCCGCGTACTCCGGCTTGCGCATGTACCGCGGGACGCCGTTGGCCTCGCCGCTCGCCTCGTCGTCGAGCGCGTCGGCGATGAGCTCGGCCTGCCCCTCGAGGGCGCGCGCGAGCGCGCCGAGGTCCTCCTCGCGGCGCGCGATGGCCTCGAGCGCGAGCTGCGACCGGAAGCGCGCCCGGCCCTCCAGCGCCGCGGCCGCGTCGAGCAGCTCGTAGGCGCGCTCCACGTTCTCGGTGGCGGCCGCGAGGTCGGCGAGCTCGATGAAGAGCAGCCCCTTCCACGTCGCGTCGGTCGCGAGCTCGGCGCGGGCCTCGATCGCGCGCATCCGGCCGGGGAGGTCGCCCTCCTTGGCCGCGATGAGCTCGAGCTCGAGCCACGGCGTCGCGTCCTCCGGGTTGCTGAGCGCCGCCTCCTCGAGCGCCTCCTTGGCCGCCGCGAGGTTCTGCTCGTGATCCTGCAGGTACGCGGCGCGCTCCCAGAACGCGCGCGCCCGCTCCTCGGGCGTGGCCGCGGCGCGCGTGAGCGCGTCGAGCAGCTTGCCGAGGTTCTTGATCGACTTGCGCCGGGTGAGGATGCGGACGAGCGCCTCGAGCGGCTCGCGGAACTGCGGGTCCGCGTTGAACGCGGCGAGGTAGTCGCGCGCGGCCGTGGGCTCCTCGCCCAGCGCCTCCTCGAGCGCGCCGAGCTCGTGCAGCAGCAGCGCCTGGAGCTGTCGCTCCGGTTGGTCGCCTTGTTCCGCGCGGAGCCGCGCGATCAGGGCCGTCATGCTCTCCACCTGCCCTTCGGGTGCCTGGACCGTCATCTCGCCTGCGACGCCTCCGAAGGGGGTCTCATCTGTGCGCAACGCATGACGATGGCGGAGAGTAGCGAAACGAAGCGCGCGGAGTAAAGCTCGCCGGGCAGGTCGCTCGCTGGCGACGATGGGCGAGGAAGAAGAGGAAGAATGAGGAGGGAGCGCGCGACGACGGCGCCGACGAGCAGCGTGAGCCTCGCCGGTCGAGAGGCCGACCGCGCGAGGCGCCTGACGCGCACGGGAAGCCGAGCCCGGCCGCCCCGATCAGGCCTTGCCGAGCACGGCCTCGAGCTTCTCGTTGACCTTCGACTCGATCGTGCCCTTCATCGCCCTCAGCAGTAACGGGAGATCGATCTCGACCTGCACCGCCGACGCCTCGACGCGCACGAGGCCCTTCGTCCCCTTGGCGGCGCCGCCAGGGGCCTCGAAGCGGATGAGATCGCCGTCCCACCGCCAGTGGAGGCCGAGCTTGTCCTCCATGCCCCGCGCGAGCACCTCCGCGCGCTTCCTGGCCTCTTCCTTGGTGAGCGAGTGCTGCCGGCGGATGTCGATCGTCGCCATACGGTTCTCCACGCTTCTCGCCCACGGCGACACGCCGCGCGCGGTACGCCTTACTTACTCGATCCGCCGCGTGATCCAAAAGCCGCGCGGCGTGTCGACCGGACCGCTCACGCCCCCCTTGGGGAGGCTGAAGAGCTCATACTCCGGCGCGGGCTCGAGCACACCGCGGGGGATGAAGCCGAGATCGTCGGTCGATCCCTTGTCGCCCTTGTCGACCGCGGCCTTCCAGTCCGTCCTGGCGACCTCCGAGAGCTCCCTGGCGAGCGCCAGCGCGGCCTCCTTGGATCGCGCGGTGGGCGGCGCGCCCTGCGCTCCGCGGTACTGGACCAGCACCACGCCGAAGCGCACCTTCTTCGGCGCCTCGGTGGGCAGCCCGGGCGGCGCCTCCCCCGAGAGGAGCGTGACGCCCGCGTCGGAGCGCGTCGGTTGCTCCGGGGCGACCTCCGGGAGGCCCTCGCCGCCAGCGTCGGTCCCCGCGTCGCCGTCGGCCGGTGCCGCCGCGGCCGCGGGCGAGCCGCCGTCGGCGTTGGCGCCAGCGTCGGCGGGCGCGCTGGCCGCCCCGCGCCCCTTCGGGCCGCTGTTCGCGATGACGAACGCCACTGCGCCCGCAAAGAAGAGCGTGTAGATGACCGCCGTCGACCGCTGCATGGGCGGCAGCGCGTTACCACAGGTGGAGGACGCTTGGCGAGGCCGCGTTGACGAAGCGCGCCGCATCGCTGACCTCACGCCCCGCGCAGGCCACCGCGCCCCCTGGCCCCGGCCGCCCCGGCGCGTCCGATGACGCGCGCCACGCCGGACGCGGGCACGCGGCATGCCCGGACACACGGACGCCGTGGTCGATTTGAGGAGGGCCCGTAGAAGAGGCGATCCAAGGACCACAAGCCCTGCTAGTAAGGGAAGCGGATGTCGGGGCATCCCGGCCTGTCGCAGGCCGAACGAGCGTGAAGGGGCCTGCGGAGGCACTCGCAGGGCCCGCATCGGGTCGGGGAGCATGATCAAGGTCGAGTGCGACGGATGTAAATCGCCGTACCAGGTCGACGAGAAGCGCGTTCCCCCAACGGGGCTCAGGATGCGCTGTCCGAAGTGCGGCACGAGCCTGCTGGTGACGAAGGGGGGCGCGACACCTGCGCCGACGCCCCCGCCTTCGCCAGCGCCGACGCCCGCGCCGCGGGCTGGAGCGGGGGGCCTTCAGCTCTCCGAGCGGAGCGCGCCGGCGGTGCACGACGACGCCGATCTGCCCGTGGCCGCTGCGGAGGACATCGCGTTCCCCGCGGTCGCGCCGCCCCGGCGCCCGGGGCCACCGCCGGCGCCGACGCCGCCCCGCCGCGCGGCGCCGACGGCCCCCGCGGCGCCGACGCCGCTGGCAGCCGCAGCGCCGGCCCCGCCCGCGCCGCGCCCCGAGCCGCCGGGGCCGGAGGTCTTCGGCGAGATCGGCCTGCCCGACGTGCCGGATCGCCCGGCCCCGTCCGATCGTCGCAACGCCAAGACGGTGCCGCAGCGCCGCGGCTTCGGCGAGATCGACCTCATGGTCGAGCTCCCGAGCCCGACCGACGTCGAGGCGCAAGGGCTCGACCCCGACGACCTGCCGGTCGTCTACGGCAATGTGCCCTCCGCGCCGGTGGCGCTCCCGGCGCGATCGCGCGCGGAGTCCCGCACCGCCCCGGCGACGCCGGCGGCGTTCGCGGACACCGATCTGCCGGCGCGGGCCGATCCGCTCCCCCCGAGCAGCCGGCGCACCCTCGGGTTCGGCCCGCGGGACTCCGGCTTCGGCGAGCGCGACTCGGCGCCGGGCTCGCGCGACGCGGGGTTCGGCGGGCGCGAGTCGGCGCCGGGCTCGCGCGACGCGGGGTTCGGCGGGCGCGGCTCGGCGCCGGGCGCGCGCGGCGCGGGGGCCACGACGCAGCCGCTCGGCCGCGGGCGCACCGCCGGGATGGGCGACGTCGCGCCGCCGCGCGTCGCCCCGGAGTACGACTTCGGCGACCTGGACGACGACGCGCCCCCGGCCCCGCCGGCGCGCTCCAGCAGCGGCTCGATGTCGTTCGGCTTCGGCGAGCTCGAGCTGCCGCTCGAGGGCGACGGCGAGGCCGACCTGCCCTCGTCGGGGGACCTGCCCATCGTCGCCGGCGATCTGCCGAGCTCGGTCCCGGGCGTCATCGGCATGCCTTCCCCGTTCTCGGACGCGGGCCTGCCCGTGCCGGCCTCCGCGCCGCTCCCGTCGCCGGTTCGCGCCGGGCTTCCGGCGCCGACCGCGACAGGCCTCCCGACCCCGGCCGCCGCGGGCTATCCCGCCCCGGCCGCCGCGGGCTATCCCGCCCCGGCCACCGCAGGCTTCCCTGCGACCGCCCCCGCGGGCTTCCCCGCCGCGGCGCCCGCGGGCTTCCCCTCGAGGGCCGCCGGCACCGGCCTCCCCACGAAGGCGACCGGCACCGGCCTGCCCGCCGGGCCGGGCACCATCGTCGGCGCCGAGCTCTTCGACGAGGCCCCGCCGGACTACGACGACTCGCGCGTCGGCGCCGCGTTCCAGGCGCCCGGGCCGCGCCCGCTCCCGCCGACGGCGCCCGAGCCCCCCAGCAGCGGCGCGATGCCCCCGGCCGACTTCGGCGACGAGATCGCCCTCGGGGAGAGCGTCTCGCAGCTCCCCGCCGGCGCCGCGCCCGCCGTCTACGATCCGTCCGACCGCTCCGCGAACTTCACGCAGACGCCGGTCGACGACGACGATCGCGGCATCGAGCTCAGCGAGCCGCACCCCAGCGTCGGCGACGAGGTCGATCTGACCGGCGCCGGCACCGAGATCGGCGACCTGAGCGCCGGGCCGGAGGCGCAGGCCGAGAAGCCCGCGCCTGCCCAGGAAGCGCCGCCGCAGAAGTCGAAGATCAAGCGCTACGTCGTCGCGGCGCTCGCCGTCGCCGCCGTGGGCGGCGGCGCGCTCGCGCTCGTCCCGGACGTCGGCGCCTACGGCGTGAACCTCATCAGCGATCGGCTCAACGTCTTCACGCACGAGGCGGCGCTCGCCGATCTGCGCAAGCGGACGCAGGCCGCCCTCGCCGAGGACACCGCCTCGGCCGCGAACGGCGCGCTGAACGACGCGAAGGCCACGCGCACCAACGCCCCGCGCCACCGGGCGACCATGGCCTACGCCGGGTACGTCGCCTTCGCGCGCAGCATCCGGTTCGGGCACCGGACGGTCGACGACGCCTTCGGGAAGGAGATGGTCACGCTGGCGAGCTCCCACCCGAGCGACCTGCTCACCCTGGCCGTCGCGGCGCAGGACGCGGCCACCGGCCAGCTGCCCCGCGCGCGTCAGGCGACGCAGGCGCTCGGCGCCCAGCTCAAGGACGACATCGACGTCGCCGTCCTCGCCGCCGAGATCGAGCTCGCCGCCAGGGATGCCCCCAAGGCGACGGCGGCGTGGCAGCGCGCGAACGACCTCCAGAAGAGCGCGCGCACGCTGTTCGGCCTGGCCCGGGCGCAGCTGCTCGCCGGCGACTCGGCGAGCGCCGAGGCGAGCGCCAGGAGCGCGGTCGAGGCCTCGCCGAACCACGTCGGGGCGCGGACCCTGATCGCGTCGCTCATCTGGCAGACCGCGGGCCGCGAGCAGGAGGCGCTCGACCTGCTCGGCAAGGTCACCGGCGACGGCCCGGTCCGCGCCGCCGCGAGCGACCCCGAGATCGTCGAGGCGTACACGCTGCTCGGCACCGTCCACCTCTCCCGGTCGCGCATGAGCGCGGCCGAGCAGGCGTTCGCCGCCGCGGTGAAGCTCGACCCGCAGGCGGTGCGCGCGCTCATCGGCAACGGCGAGGTCCTCTACCGGTCGGGCCGCTACTCCGAGGCGCAGGCGCGCTTCGAGGCCGCGGCGCGCGCCGACGCCCAGAACCTCGCCGCGCACCTCGGCAAGGCGAAGACCTGGCTCGCCCAGGAGCGCATGAAGGAGGCGAAGGACCTCCTGAAGGGGCTGCAGAAGACGCACGCGGCGGATCCGCAGGTCGCGTACTGGCTCGGGCGCACCGAGCTCGCGCTCGGCAACAAGAAGGAAGCGGAGCAGGCGTACCTCGACGCCGTGAAGTCGACCGAGAACCGCCCGGAGGTCGTCGACGCCTACGTGGCGCTGGCGTCGCTCCTGTCCAGCCTGGGCCGCAACGAGGCGGCGGCGGCGAAGCTGTCGGAGGCGACCGCGAAGTTCCCGGACCTGCCCGCGCTGCACAAGGCGAAGGCCGAGGTCGCGCTCCAGACCGGGAGGTACGACGAGGCCCGGCAGGAGCTCGAGCTGGCGCTCGCCAAGGAGGACGACCTCGGCAGCCAGTTCAAGCTGGGCGTGGCCTACCGCCGCCTGCGTCGGTTCGACGACGCGGCGCGGGTGTTCGACAAGGTCACGGCGGCCGACAAGGACTACCCCGGCCTCGCGCTGGAGCGAGGGCTCCTCTTCGAGGAGACCGGCCAGAGCGAGCGCGCGCTGGAGATGTACGCCGACGCGCTCCGCAAGGCGCCGAACGACATCGATCTGAAGCTGCGCGTCGGCTCGACCCAGGTCATGGCGGGCCACGCGGTCCAGGCGGAGCCCATCCTGCGCGACGTGCTCAAGGACAAGCCGAACTCCGCCGAGGCGAACCACTTCCTCGGCCGCGCGCTCCTGATCCGCGGCACGAACATGGCCGAGGCGCTGCGCTTCCTGGAGCGCGCCTCGGAGCTCGACCCGAACCGCGCCGAGTACCACCTCTACGTCGGCTGGGGCGCCAACGAGACGGGCCAGACGGCGCGCGCGGAGGTGGCGCTGAAGCGCGCGCTGGAGCTCGACGCGGAGCTCGGCGACGCGTACTGGCAGCGCGGCGTCCTCTTGCAGAAGCAGGGGGCGAGCCGCGACGCGCTGGCCGATCTGCAGATCGCGCTCGAGAAGCGGCCGTCGCGCTACGAGGCGTACGCCACGATGGCGCTCTGCTACCAGGATCAGGGCAACTGGGCCGCCGCGGAGGAGGCCTGGCGCAAGGCGATCGCGGCCAACGACAAGGTCCCCGAGTGGCACTACCGCCTCGGGAAGATCTACGCGTCGCGCGGCAACCGGGCCGGGACGGCCAGCGAGATGGAGCAGGCGGTCACGCTCGGCGAGGCGCCGGATCGCTCGACGCCGCCGTGGCTGTTCGACGCGCACTTCCTGCTGGCCGAGGCGCTCCGCGCGACGAACGACCGCGAGCGGGCCGTCCGCCACTACCAGCGCTTCCTGGAGACGGCGCCGACCGACAACGCCTACCGGCGCGACGCGGAGCAGGCGCTGGAGAGCCTGGGGGCGGGCAAGGGGCGCTGAACACCACGCGCGTCGCGCGCTCGAGAGCGTCGAGAGCCCCTCGTCGGCTGCTGTGTTGCTCCGGGCTCGCGCGCCGTCTCGGTATACCGAGCGCCTGCGACCGCTGCGTGCTTAGAAGATGCTCCTTTGCTTGCGCACGGCCGTCGACGACGGCGCGGGCGTAGGCGCAGGCTTCGGCCGCGAAGCGTTCGCCGGAGCGGCCGCAGACGCAGGGGCTGTTCTGGATGGTGCCACGACTGAAGCAGCGGCGGGCTTCGCGCTCGTCGAGGACACCGGCGCAGGTGCCACGGCGGCCGATGCTGTGGGAAGAGGCTCCCGAGGAGGCGGCGTCGGCGCCGGGGCAGCCGAGGACGTCAAAGTGACCGCAGACCCCGCAACCGCCTGTGTGCTCGAGACCGCACTGGCCAGAGCAGGCGAAACGTCACCCGGCCGGTTCTCGTCATTCCCGGAGGTTTTGCGCCACATCATGAAACCAAGGAGCCCAAGCAGGAAGAGACCGAACGGCGCGACCGCCAAGGGTAGCAGCGTGCGACGACGACGCCTCCAGACACGCGTGGTGATCGTCGTGGGAGAGCCCGTCACATTGCCAGCTGGAGCCTGCGCGCCGCTTGCGTGACCCTTCTGAGGATCCTGCGCTTGTACTGGCAGGGCTCCGTTGCCCTCGAGCGGCACAGTTACTTCGGAAAGCGTGCGGGGATGTGATGGCAGACTGGCGCGTGGGCTCGACAGCCCCAGCGCCTCGGCCAGAGCGGCGACCGCGGCGCGAGCCCCTTCGAATCGGTGCTCGGGGCGTAGAGCCGTTGCACGGAGGAACCAGGCGTCGAAGGCTGGGGGCAGGACCACGCCGCGCCATGACGCGCGAATGCTTGGAGGATCGAACGGTCCAGCGAGGATCTTTGACAGCGCGGGGAAGATAGAAGGCGCGGCCTTCATCTCCACAGTCCAGTAGGCCTCCCCAGACAGGATTGCGTGCGCGATGTGGCCGAGCGCATACAGGTCGGCCCGCGGCCCGATATCACCGTCCCCTCGGATCTGCTCAGGGGACATGTAGAGCGGCGTCCCGATCGGCACCGTTCCCTTGGCCTGGCTGCTCTGCGCCGCCACCTTGGCGATGCCGAAATCAAGAATTTTGACGCAGGGAGTTCCGTCATCGCGCGACGTGACGAACAGATTCTCCGGCTTGAGGTCGCGGTGCACGATGCCCGCCGCGTGTGTCTTCTCGAGGGCGAGCGCGACCTGGAAGAGGTAGGTCACCACCTCTGCTGGCGGGAGCGGTCCGCGCCGCTTCAGCATGCTGCCCAGCTCCTCGCCGCGGAGCAGGTCCATCACGAGGAAGGGCATCCGGGAGGATGCATCGATCCCGGCATCGGAGACGCGGACGATGTGGTCGCTCTCCACGCCGCCTGTGATCCTCGCCTCCTGGGCGAAGCGGAGGCGCAGGTCGGGATCATCGACGATGCCGGGGAGCATCATCTTGAGGGCCCTGCGGCTGTGCGTGACCGTGTCCAGCACCTCGTACACCGCGCCCATCGCGCCGGCCTTGATGCAACGGACAACCTCGTATCTTTGGCAGAAGATGGCGCCGGGGTGCAGGAGGGAGAAGTGCGAGGAATCCATAGGTGCTCCGGGAGATACGGTGATCAGCCGGTACGAGCAGCGCCCTTTCCCGAGTCACCGGCCCGTCGCATGCAGGGCACGTGCGACGGAGAGGAAAATGGCCCAGATCCGGGCGCGGTCTGGCAGAGGTGAAGCTGCCGCGGCGCAGCTGTCCTAGACGAGGAACGGCAGCAGACGTGGAGCATGGGTCACCACCTCAGCTGCGCGGACACGCCCTGCGGGTTCAGCAAGATGTTGGCACTCGAACGACTGGGACCGGACGTGAGGAGCAGAACGCCACCGGATGCCAACAGTGCCCCGCTGGTCGCCAAGGTGAGCAGGGATGCGGTGCCTAGCCCGTTTCCCTTGTCCTCGACCCTCAGCGCGATCGTGCCGAGGACCGTCCCCACGAAAGCTCCCGCGCCTCCAAAGCCCAAGGCAATGGTGCCCAATGCACGCCAGCGCGAATCGGTTCCGTCCTCGCTGTCTCGTCCTGTAGAGCCTACACGCTTGGTCATAGGAGCGCCTGCCACGCGCTGTGCCGCGCCCTGCATCTCACCTCGCGGTGCCACTCCCCGTCGCGCTGCATCCTGGATCTTACCTTGCTGCGCCGCTCCCTGTCGCGCTGTGCCTTGCTGCGCCGTTCGTTCAGGAGATATGCCCTGGGGTACGGTGCCCTGCGCAGGTACCCCCTGCTCCGCCGTGCTCGCGCCAGCGGTGCCTTCCTGAGCAGTCCCTTTCTGCGAGGCCGGAGACGGCACTCCTGAAGTGCCAGCGCGAGTGCCGGTCGAAGGTTCGCCGGCGTTGCTTCCGGAGCTTGCGGACGGGGCATTCGTCAGAGCCTTCACGTCGATCGGCTGCAGGGTACCACCTCGCTGTAGCGTGACGCTTTTACGCCACGGCAGCTTTCCTCGTGCAGTCGCCTGCACGACGTGCTCCCCCGGCATGACGGCCATCGGTGCTCCCCAGCTCGAGGGCCCCACACGACCACCGTCGAGCGTGATGTCCAGATCAGGCAACGAACGGACAACGTTGTCCACGTTGAGTATCACGTGCGCGACCTTTGGAGCGAGGCGGGCCATGCAACCGTCCGCATCCAGTTCCCGCTGGCGATTCTTTGCCTGCACTGCCGCAAGCTTGGCGTCAGAACACGTCTGCCATGCGCGTGCGGGCTCGCCCATGCCCTCGTAGCACTCCGCGAGCGCTAACCGGGCGCCGAGCCCGTCCGGCCGCAGCTCGACTACGCGTTCCAGCTTCGGGCAAGCGGAGCTGAATTGACCGGCATCCATCTCTGCGTTGGCTTGATCGAAGAGTTTCTGTATCTGCGCACTGGGGCTCGGCCCGGAAGGTTGGGCGCGTGCACGGAACGGGATGAGCAGCACGGGCAGGACGCAGGCGACCACGAGGAGGGGAGCTGCAGCGGTAGATCGCACGGGCTACTCTGCTTTCCAGGCAAATCTCAGGTCAACGGTGGCTCCCAGAGAAGGCGCCGCGAGCGAGGCTACCACATTTATACCGCCCGGTGGTGCCGGAGCGCCTCTCCTCCGGTTGGACCTGCTGGGTGTCCGTCTGCGCAAGCAGAGCGGGCCGGAGATGGCAGGCTGCCCCGCGCGCCTGCCGGTCGCCACTGCTCTCCCCCGGCGGGTTCCCAGGCGCGTTGCTCCGGCTACAGCCACGACGACGAAGTACTCCGACATCGCCTTCGAGGCAGGGCTCTGCGGATCGCGGATGTCCTTGTCGATCCACTTGAGTTCCTGTCGTCCATACCGCGGCGGAGCACGCCTCACGACGGCCTGAAGATTTCCGACCCTTCGCATCCGTCGAATGATGAGCGTTCGCCCCCTCGAGCTCAGGAACGCCTCATCTGTTCTTGCCACGAAATCGACTATTCGGCCCTCTGTTCGCGTCCGCGGTGTCGTTACCCCACACCACGCGCGCTATCCTGGCCGAATGACCCCTTCCATCAAGACCCGCCCCGCGAAGCGCGCCGACATGCCCGAGGTGGCGCGCTTCGCGGCGCAGCTCGTCCGCCTCCACCACGCCCTGGATCCGCACCGCTTCCTGTGCCTGGAGCCGATCGAGCCGGGCTACGAGCGCTGGCTCACCAGCGAGCTCCAGAACCCCGGCGCCGCGATCGTGGTCGCCGAGCGCGACGGCGCGGAGCCGGCGCTCGTCGGCTATGCCTACGGTCGCCGGGAGCCTCGCGACTGGAACAGCCTGCTCGACGCCTGCGGCGTGCTCCACGACGTCTACGTCGCCGAGCCCGCGCGCCGGCTCGGCGCGGGCGCCATCCTGCTGGAGGCCGTCATCGCGCGCCTCCGCGCGCTGGGCGCGCCGCGCGTCGTGCTCCACACGGCGACGCAGAACGCCGCCGCGCAGCGCCTGTTCGAGCGGTTCGGCTTCCGCCGCACGATGATCGAGATGACGCTCGAGCTCTGATCAGCGCGCCGCGTGCCTACCGGAAGCGCGCGCTAGCCCCTCTTGCAGGCGCACCGGGCCGCGCGGCCACGATGCCCCCGGTCGAGCGCGTGGCGCGGCGCGGCCGGGTGAGCGGCGGGCCCTGGCGGAGCCGGGCAGCGCAGGACGCTGCCCGTCCGGCTCACGGCGTGATCTTGTAGATGTGGTACGCGTACTCGGCCGCGAACGAGTCCGTGAACGCGCCGCCGTTGACGGCGAGGGTGCGGTTCTCGTGGAGCACCTGGACGGTGGAGCCCGTGAGGCCGGCGGGCAGCGTCAGCGTGTAGCTCCCGGTCGGCTTCGCGCGCCCGACCATCGCGAAGATGTAATACGAGCCGTTGTGCTCCTTGAGCATCGTGTCGAGGTTCGCGTTGAAGGAGTACGCGTACGACTGCGTGTTGAGCACGGGCGCGAGGTCCTTGATGCGCAGGTTGGTCTCCTTGACCTTGGCGCGCTGCGTGGCGTAGCAGGGCTCGCGGAGCGCGTGCTGGGTCTCGCACGGGCCTCCGAAGCTGTGGTTGAAGTAGATGATCCCGCGCGCCTCGTGGATCAGGGACGACATCACCGCGCCGGCGATCTGGTCCGGCGTGATGCTCGGAGCCCAGTCCTCCGTGAAGGGGTGACCGACCTCGATGAACGCCCAGATCGGCTGGCGCTCGCCATCCATCCCGTCGAGGTGTCGCATCCTGTCCATCGTCACCCCGTAGTTCGCGGCGAGCCGGCACGTGGACGACGGGAGGCCGAGGAACGTCTGCATCTCTCCGCAGATATTGGGATCGGTGTACCAGTAGAGATCATTGGACACGACGTGCGTATAAGCGTTGACGAACTGCTGCGCCTCGCTGTCGCCCTGCCAGAGCATCACGCCCTTGCCGTAGTTCGCATAACGCACGCGCCCGTCCGATGGCGTGTCGTTCACCAGCGTCTGCATGACGGTGTAGCCGCACGAAGCGCTCGAGGGGTTGCAGATGGAGCCCTCGCCAGGATAGTTGCCCGTCCACGCGGCGGAGCCCGCCCCGGCCCACATGTCCGGCTCGTCCGTCAGCATGTGGCCGACCGTCTCGCTGCTCTTGCCGCTGACCCCCGCGATGGCGAACATCCCGTTCCGCTTGATGAGCGGCATGTCGCTCGAGCTGGTCAGCTCGACATAGGTGTTGATCCCGGCGTCCTTGTCGAGATCGACGTCGCTCTGGCCGTAAACGCCCTCGAACCAGACGCCGATCGGGAAGAACGCCGGGTCGTCCCAGGCCGCGGCATCGGTGTACGAATACGCGCTGTAGTAGGAGGGCCCGCCCTCCCACGCCACGCGCGGCAGGTTCAGGCTCCCGCCCCCGCCGGAGGGGTTGTTGACCGTCACGGCGCGCGAGACGCTCGCGGTGTTGCCTGACGTGTCCGTGGCGCGCACGGTCAGCGTGTGGCTCCCGTTGGTCAGCGACAGGGTGTTCAGCGAGTGCGTCCAGCTGCTCGTGCCGGTGACCGTGGTGAAGCTCCCGGCGTCCACCTGGAGCTCGACCTTCGAGAGCCCCGCGTTGTCGGATGCGGTGCCCGTCACCTGCGCCGTGCCGGTGAGCGTGGCGTTCGCCGCCGGGGAGGAGATGGCGACTGCCGGCGGCGTCGCCTCGCTCGAGGACTGGAAGAGCACGTCGACCCAGTAGTTCGAGCCTCGCCACGTGCTCGTCGGGAACCCGGAGGCGCCGTACTTGTAGACGCCGTTGCCGCCGGACTCGCCGTCCCTGAAGGCGTAGAGGGGGCCGCTCGCGCGGCCGGCGCTGGAGAAGTAGCTGTTGCTCGCCGAGTATCGCCCGTTCGGCGCGTGATAGCTCACGACATAGGTCTGGTTCGCCTGGATCGCGACGGGCGCGTCGAAATGGGCCACCTGCCAGCCGCTGGCGCTCTCGTTCGTGAACGTGACGGACGCGAGCGCCTGCCCCGCTGCGCTCCAGAGACGCCCGGTGTGCGTCCCTGTATTGCTGCTGCTCTTGTAGAAGCGAACCCCGGTGACCTGACCGGCGACGCTCGACCGGAACTTCACGCCGAGCTCGACCGCCTGGGTGTCGCTGTCTGCCAGGATGGCCGGCACGTCCGCGTCCGACCACAGGCTGACCTCCGCGCCGAGCACCGGCGCCGCGACCGTCGTGTCGGCCGGATCGAGCGCGGCCCCGGCGAGGTCATCCCCGAGGACGCAGCCGCTGGACATCGAGAGCACCGCCATCATCGAGGCTCCCAGTGCGGTGGTCAGCCTCGTTCGCGCGAACAGATCGATACGTCGAGCCATGATGAGCTCCTTTCGGTTTCATTGCGTGATCTCGCGCTGGCGGGCAGAGCTCCGCCTGGAGCGCAGCGCCGGCGCGGTGCTGTTACTTCACGATCTCGGGGCCGACCTCGGGGTCAGGGCCCCCAGAGCTTCTGGTAAAGGGCCGACGCGCTGGGCGCTTCGACCGGATCGTGCAGAGACGTGCAGAACTCGCCCGCGTTCGGGTCGTTGTAGTACGTCTCATAGGCCATCACGTCGGCGTTGGCCGCGAACGTGTCGTGCATCTTCTGGACGAAGAACGGGTTATCGCCGCCAGCGTCGCCGAAGCCGTTGCACGTGACGACCGCCCACTGGCCCACCCCCACGCGCTTCCCGCGAGCGCGCGCGAAATCGATGACCGCGCACAGGCCGTCAGGGCCGTTGCACTGCTGGGTCCATGCGGCCTCGTCGGGAGACGAGGGCGTCATGTCGAAGGTGTCGATGCCGATGACGTCGACGTACTCGTCGCCCGGGTACGCGTCGGAGGCGTCGCCGCTCGCGGGGTTCTTCGTGCCGTGCGCGCCCCTCGACCAGTCGAAGAGCGCCTCGGGGGCCGCCTCGCGGACGGCCGTGACGACACGCCGGTAGCAGGACACCCACGCGACCGGGTCGCTCGCGCTCCACTCGACGTCGTTCCCGTTGAACTGCCAGGCAAGGCGGAGGATCGAGCCAGCGCGATCGTGGGCGACGAGCGTCGCGCCGAGGGCGCGCCAGCGATCGTCGTACTCGCCTTGCGCGCACGCCGCGAGGCTCCCGCCGATGCTGTTCGGCCAGAAGGGGAGCGCGAGGACGAGCTTGCCCGCGAAGCCCGCGAGCCCCTCGAGGACGCCGTCCGGCTGGGTGATCCCTGGCCAGCTCGTGTAATCGGTGATCGCGAGCACGACGTCCGCGGGGCGACCTCGGTACGACGCCCACGCGGCGATCCGATCGAGGTCTTGCGCGTTGGTGCCCGAGGGCCAGGGCAAGCCGGAGAGCGCGCCTCCCGGCCGTGCGCCGGGCTCATTCCCACCGAGGCCCGCGCCATGGCTGCCGAGCGACGAGTATCCTCCCGCTTCACACCCGAGGCCGAGCAAGAGCGACGCCGCTGCCCCGAACAGGGGGCGGAGGTCGGCGGGCCGCGCGGAGGCTCGCCGCCGGTTCATTCGCGCCTCCCCTTCGCTTGCGCCGGGGCCGGCGGGGCATCCCCCGCGCACGCGCGCCGGATCCGCTCGCCGAGCGGGGAGCGCGGGTGCTGTCGCAGGAATCGCTCGGACGCGGCCCGCGCCTCGGCGGTGCGGCCGAGCCGGCACAGGGTGAGGATGTGCGCCGCCGCCCGCTCCTGGCCGAGGATGCCTTCGGTCGGGTTCGCGCGGCGCGCCTCGAGCATCTTGAGCGCCTCCTCGTCCTTGCCTGCTCCCAGCGCGGCGCGCACGTCGCGCAGGAGCTTCGCGTCCTCCTGGAAGCCGTTGTCCAGCGCGCCGGAGGACGGGCTCGCGCTCCTCGACGGCGCGGCCGCCCTGGGCGAGGGCGCCGGCCGCTCCTCGCGCTCCTCCGCGGGCCCGGGCGCGACGGGCGCCTCGTGCGTGGCGCTCTCGGCCCCGGCGACCGAGCCCTTCACCCGTGCGACGATCGCGGCGCTCGTGGTCACGACGGCGCTCGTGGACAGGCGCGCCTCCAGCGTGTCGCGCTGCGCGGAGGCGCGCGTGAAGAGGTGCGCTGTCACGGCGACGGCCGCGACGGTCACCCCGATCGCGATCTTGCCGCCGAGCGTCCCCAGCCCGAAGCTCACGCCTGCCTTCACCGCGGTCGCGGAGATCGCAGGCGCGGTCGCCGCGGCCGCACCTGCGCTGGCCGAGGTCGCGGCGGCGTCCGCCGTCGCGGCGGCCTTGGCCGGGGCCAGGGCGGCGGCGCCCGCGGCCCCCGCGGCGAGGCCCAGCCGCTGGAGGAGCTGCGCGCGGTACCGCGCGTGCTCTTCCGGCGTGAGGCCCTCTTCCTGACGGGCTGACGCGATCAACGAACGCGCCTCGCGGCTCAGCTCGCTCATCGGGGGCTCCCCATGTTCTGCTGCGCGCGGCAGCGCGAGAGGGCACGCTCGAAGGCCTGGCGCGCGGCGCGCAGGCGCGAATAGACCGTGTTCACGTTCAGCGAGAGCGTGTCGGCGATCTCCGGCACGCTCATCTGCTCGAGCTCGGCGAGCACGAAGACCTCGCGCTTGTCGTCGTCGAGCGTCTCGAGGAGGGAGTAGAAGAGGCGGATCTCCTCGGCTCGCGCGGCGCGCTCGAACGGCCCGTCCGAGCGCTCGGCGGCGAGGCTGTCCGGATCCACGCCCGCCGCGAGGGCCTCGCGCTCCGGCTTCCTCCGGACGAGCGTGCGCCGGTAGTTCCGGGCGATGCGGAGCGCGATCACGAAGAGCCACTGCTTGACGTACGCGTGCGCGTGAAACTCACCGAGCCGCCGGTGGACGACGACAAAGACCTCTTGCAGCGCGTCGGGGAGGTTCGCCTCGACGACGCCGAGGCGGCGCAGCGACCGGTATACGTAGTCCGCGTGAGCGTCGTAGAGCGCCTCGACCGTGAGCTCGCCCGGGGCCCGCTCGCTCACCGGCGGCGGGCTCGACGGGGCGCGAGACACGGGCGTCTCCGCGGTTCGACCGGCAGCGAAAGAGAAGACCACGTGAAGCTAACTGTCCGCCTCCGTCCGGATCCGTCACGAAAAAGCGAGGGGGAGGGAAACATCGTTCGGGCGCTCTCGTGCCGTCGCAAGAATGCAGCGAGCGTGAGAGGCTGTCCGGCTCAGAAGGAAAGTTCCAGCCCCACGGTCGCGCGCCCTGCCACCGCCGAGGGTCGGTGCACGAGGCCCACGTCATCGATGCCGAAGCGCTCTCGCCGCGTCGGGATCAGGAGCGCCGCGTGGGCGGCCGCGCCGAGGGGGCCGATGATCGAGAAGCGCGCGTCGAGCCCCACGGAGAAGGACAGCCACGTCGCCGAGGCGCTCGCGGGGAAGCGCACGCCGAGCCCGGCGCCGGTGAGGTGATCGAGCTCGAGGCCGCCGCAGAGCGCGACGGGGAGCGCTGCTGGCTCGCCGCAGCCTTCGACGCCGACGACGGCGAGCCCGAAGGAGCCCCCGAGGGGCGTGCCCTCGGGGCCCGACGCGATCGTCGTCGAACGACCCGGCCAGAGCGCTCCGTGGAGGCCGAGGCGCACGCGGCGATGACCGAGCGCGACGCGGGCGCCCACGCCGAGCGACGCGCCGGGCAACGTGCCCAGGTCGCCGGCGGCCGCGAGGCGCGCCGTGAGGGTGATGCGATCGCCGGGGTCCGGCTCGCGTCGCTCCCTGGAAGGCGCCGGGACGGGAGCAGGCGAGGCGCTGGCTGCGTCGCGGGCTCGGGGCGGAGGAGGTGGTCCGGGCGTCGCAGGGCCGGCGCCCGTCGCGCTCTCGCGCGCGGCCATGGCCTCGGGGTCGATCATCCACGCGAGGATCACCACGGTCGCCTCGGCCATCGCGCGGCACGATCGCTCCTCGATGACGCGGACGCCCTGGGAGGAGCCCATCCAGGTGACGAGCTCGACACGCCAGCGCCCGTCCGCGTCGCGACGAACGTCGGCGCTCGCGCGGACAGGCGCTTGCTCGCGCGTGGGGGCGGGCCCGACGAGGCTCTGCACCTGCTCGATCACCTCGTCCCGGGACGGGCAGTCGCTGCCCTCCGGCGTGCGCCAGACCAGCGACACGCGCGCGCCGTCGTCCCCGGCGCTCGCCGCTGCGGGCGCGGCGAGCACGGCGAGGGCGATGCAGGGGGGCGCCACACGGCTCCACGAGCGGCTCATCGTGGCGACCAGGCTTCGATCAGAGGCTCGGGCCCGTCCAGCGCATTCGTCGGCGCGCGCCTCCGCTCAGGGACGGGGCCGGCCTTCCCCGCCGCGCCCCGCGGTCTGCGCCCACACCATGGTGTCGCGCGGCTCGCCCGCGGGCGTGAGGGCGTTGGCCTCGAGCGTCTCCACGTGTCGATACCCGAGCCGCCGGGGCACGGCGGCGCTCGCGGTGTTCCGCGGGTCGCAGCGGATCTCGACGCGGGTCAACCCGAGCTCCTCGAGGGCGACCCGGGTCAAGCGCGCCACCGCCTCGGTCGCGTAACCGCGTCGCGTCGCCGTCTCCCGCAGCCAGTAGCCGATCTCGATCGCGCCCGGACCTATCCGCGGGTGTAGCCCCGTCCCCCCGAGCACCTCGCGCTCGTCGCGCGTGAAGATGCCATAATGGAAGTCGCGCCCTGCCGCGAAGTCGTCCCGGAACTTCTCGAGGAGCGCGGCGGTGGCCTCGATGGAAGACGGCTCGTGGACGGCCCACGGCATCCAGGGTCGGAGGTGCGCAAGGCTGGAGTCGATCGCCTCCCTGATCAAGGGAGCATCCTCGGGCCGCCACGCGCGCAGCGTCAGCCGCGCCGTCACGATACGGGCCGGCGGGCGCTCCCTGTCGTCGAGGCGAGCCGTCGTCACGCCACCGAGCTTACAAGGAAAGCCTCCCTTGCACACCCGCACACATCGCTGCTGCCCCGATCCCTGGCAGCGGCCATCCCGTCCCAGACCGCTTTGATCCCACCGCGAGGTCATCGCTCCCTGGACCAGCGGCTTGACATGTCCACTATAACAGACTAACGTCCGCCATAGAAGAGTGAGGCAGAAGACAGCGGCGCTCCTTTCCGGCGCGTCGGCGGGAGATCTGCGCCCACGCCCACTCTCGGATGACCCGCGCGAGCGGAGGCGCCACGCGATGGGGTGGCGCGGAGCGCGGCGCTCGCCGCCGCATCCGCGCGCAACAAGGCACGAGGAGGAAGGATGAAGATCTGAACAAGCCCCCAGCCCGAGAGGCTCGACGCCTCCCGGGCGGTTGACGTCATTCGCCCTCCGCCCCGCAGCGGCCCTCCCGGCGCCCGGCGCGCGCGTTCTGGGTGCGCGCCGGTCGATCAAGCCGGCCCCGCCAGGCCAACGTGGCCTGTGCCGCCCAGCAGGCAGTCCACGAAGCCGGCACGGCATCGCAGGACGCCGACACGGCCGCCGCCGCACGCCGGATCGACTGCTCCCCCAGCAACACATCACCAGCAAACCTTGCTCCTGTCGCAGCAAGTCCATGTCCACCATGACGGATCGCGATCCGTTCCGGCGACAGCGCTCTGGCACGCTACCTGCTCCGGACCCTCCCGACGACGCGCCCCCTCGCCCCGCACACGAGGCTCCTTGCGTGGCTCGACGCCTTGCAGGCGCGCGACGCGGTGCGCGCCATCCAGAACCCGGTCGACTTCTACGTGGAGCGGTTCGCGAAGTTCGTGAAACCGGCGGCGACGGCTGCCTGAGCGGCGCCGAGGGACGAGGGACATCATGCTGAGACTCTGGGGTCACAAGAACTCTTCCAATGTGCAGAAGGTCCTCTGGGCGCTCGACGAGCTGAAGCTCGATTTCGAGCGCGTGGACGCCGGCGGGCCGTTCGGCCGCGTGAAGGAGGCCGACTACCTCACCCTCAACCCCAACGGGCTGGTCCCGACGCTCGAGGACGGGCCGCTGGTGGTCTGGGAGTCCCACGCGGTCGTGCGGTATCTCTTCGCGCGCTACGGCTCGCCGCCCCTCCAGCCGAGCGACCTCGCGGACAGGGCGCGCGCCGACGCGTGGACGGACTGGCAGTTCGGGACCCTGTGGCCCCCGGTCCGGACGCTCCTTGTGCAGCTGGTGCGCACGCCGGAGGAGCGCCGCGATCAGGGCGCGATCGACGCCGCGCGCAAGGCGGCGCTCGCCGCGCTGGGGATCCTGGACAGGGAGCTGTCGCGCCACCCGTGGGCCGCAGGAGAGTACTTCACGTTCGCCGATATCCCCCTCGGGGTGGCGGCGCAGCGGTGGTACAACCTCCCCATCGAGCGGCCCGCGCTCCAGCACGTCGACGCATGGTACGGACGCATCAAGCGCCGGCCGGGCTTCGAGCGCTGGGTCGACCTGCCGCTCTCGTGACGCGCGCGGCTGCGGCGGATGCAGGCGGATGCAGGCGGATGGAGACTGACGGGCGCCCTGGCGCGCCCCTGATGACAGCGCGCCTGCTCCACGCGCATCCCCGCTCCCGCTTGCGCCCGCGGCGTCGTCGGGTATTCTAGCGGTCCGGGTGCGCAGGGGCGCCCGTCCCGCCAAAAAGAAGCCTTCACCCTGCGCGCTGCGATCGACGAAGTTGCGGTTTTTCCTCGGGCCGGAGGGAGCGGGTGTCGGCCAGCGTCGAGGAGAACGCAATGGTCGATCCCATTCGAGAGCTCAAGATCCGGGCGGAGATCCTTCACCGGCGCGTGCAGGCCCAGGAGCCGTCGGCGCTCCAGCGCCTGCGCGCGCTCCCCGAGCTCCGCGCGGCGAGCGACGAGGCGCTGCGGGGCGCCGCGTCCACCGTGCAGCGCAAGCACTGCCTCGCCGTGGTCGGCCGCGAGGTCGGCTTCAGCGGCTGGCAGCACGCGTCGCGCGTCCTCCAGGGCGACGAGGGCGAGGCGGACTTCGGGACGGCGCTGTACGCGACGCGCTGCACGGTCCACCTCAACCACTGGTGCGCTTCGTACGGCGAGGCCCGCGCCCTGCGCGCCGAGCGCGGCGGGTATCTCCTCGCCTACAAGCGCCATTTCCTCGTCGTCGACGGCGACTTCATCAGGACGCTGGGCCTCGACCCGGACGACCCGGACTGGGCCGCGCTCGGCCGGGACTGGGTCCGGCCTCGCGACGCGGGCGCGCGGCAGCGGCTCTACGGCAAGCTGCTCGCGAGCCGCGCGGCCCTCACGGACTGACGCGAGCGCTCCTTCCTCCGAGTCCCTCCTCGCGCGAACGGCCGTTCAGAACATGGGCAGATCGGCGTCGAGGCCGAGGAGCACGCGCCCCTGGACCTCGCGCGTGTGCGGGGCGACCATCGCGTGCTGCGTGACGGCATGGACGTCGCGGAAGCAGCGCTGAAGAGGGCTCTTCGTGTAAAGCGCCGTGGCGCCACCCGCCGAGAAGGCCAGGTCGACCGCGCGGGCCGCGCCGAGGACGGCGTTCGTCGCCGCGAGCCGGACGCGAGCCCGCTCCCTTATCGTGATCGGCTCGCCGGAGATCACGGCATTCCAGACGTCGCGCACCGACTCGAACAGGTACGCCCTCGCCGCGCCCAGCGTGGCTTCGGCCTCGGCCACGACGAGCGCTGTCGAGGGCCGCGTCGCGAGCGACGCCGTCATGCCGTAAGGCGTCTTGGTCGCCGCGAGGCGGACGAGCTCATCCAGGGCGGCACGCGCGATCCCGAGCGAGGTCGCCGCGACAGCGCTCGCCAGCAAGCCGAAGAAGGGGAACGCGAAGAGGGGCGCCGGATGGCTCGGCGCCCTCAGCGGGAGACGGATGCACCGGCTGCTCGGCGCGAAGACGTCCGCGACCTCGAAGTCGTGGCTCCCGGTGCCGACGAGGCCGGAGACGCTCCACGTATCCAGGATCTTGCACTCGGAGGCGCGGAACAGCGGCACGACACACTCGGGTATCCCCACCGGCAACATGCGCGGCGCCGCCCCGTCGAAGACCACCGCGGTGCCACCCAGCCAGTCGCAATGGTGACAGGCGCTCGCCATCGCCCACCTCCCGGTGATCCGATAGCCCCCCTCGACCTCGACGGCGCGCCCCGTCGGCGCGAAGACGCCAGCGGTGACGGCGTCCGGGCTCGCGTACATCTCCTTGCCCCCTTCCACAGGGAGGTACGCGTCGAACGCGCCGGTGGCGCCGCAGATCATCGCGCACCACCCCGCCGCGCCGTCGGCGCGCGAGAGCTCCTCGATGACCTCCATCGCCGTGATCGGGTCGGCCTCGGTCCCGCCCAGCGCACGCGGGCGGCACATGCGGAGGATCCCCGCCTCCCTGAACGCCTTCGCGACGGGATCGGGCAGGCGGCGCTCGCGCTCTCCCTGATCCGCGTGCTCCTTGACCAGCGGGACGAGGCTGCGCGCCGCGTCGAGGAGCGACGCGGATCCGGCGGAGGCGATCGAGGTCATGGTTCCCTTCGCGTCGCGCCCCTGCGCGAACACCGACGACGATACAGGATTTCGCCCTCGTCGAGGACGAACCCTCTGCGTCGGCCCAGGCAGCTCCCGGTAGTGCTCAAAATTGAACATGAAGGCGGGAAGGCGGGAAGAAAAGATCAATGATCTTCCCGTCTTCCCGCCTTCATGTGAACTCTCTCCGGCCAGATTTGAGCACTACCCAGCTCCCGGACCATGAACCGATGGACGCCAACGTCCTACACCGAGGCAGGACTCCCCTCCTCGCGAGCCGAGGAGCGATCAGGGGCGCGCCGCGCGGCGGCCCTCCGCGGTGAGGACGGATGTCCGACTCACCCCTTCCCGGGCGGCGGCTGCGCGTAACGCTCCTCTTCGGCGTAGTATGCAGGGAAGCCGACGATCTCCTGGAGCGCCCCGAAGCTGATCCGGGGGTCGGGGTGGTGGCCGGCGCGCAGGGCCGCGAGCGCCTCGCGCATGGCGGCGGCGGCGACGGAGAGCAGGGTGAGCGGATAGGCCGCGATCTTGTAGCCGAGCGCCTCGAGCTCGGCCGGCGGCAGCACCGGCGTCCTGCCGTGATCCACCATGTTGGCCATGGCCGGCGCCCGCACCTCCCGGCAGAACGTGCGCATCTCCTCGACGCTCTCGGGCGCCTCCAGGAACACGATGTCGGCGCCGAGGTCGGCGAACGCCCTCGCCCGCGCCAGGGCCTCGTCGAAGCCGTGCGTCTGCCGGGCGTCGGTGCGCGCCATGATGAGCGCGCCCGCGCCCTCGTCGCGCGCGTCCACGGCGGCCCGCACCCGGGTGAGCGCCTCGTCGCGGGGCACGACCTGCTTGCCGCGCGTGTGGCCGCAGCGCTTGGGGGCCACCTGGTCCTCGATCATGACGCAGGCGAGCCCGGCCTGCGCATAGCCGCGCACCGTGCGCTTCACGTTCATCGCGTTGCCGTAGCCCGTGTCGCCGTCGCCGATCACCGGGATCGACACAGCGCCGCAGATCGAGCGCGCCTGGTCGACCATCTCTCCATAGGAGATGAGCCCCGTGTCCGGGGCGCCGAGGCGCGCGGCGGAGACCGCGAAGCCGCTCATGAACGTCAGCGAGAAGCCGGCCTGCTCGATCAGGCGCGCTGAGAGCGCGTCGAAGCAGCAGGGCATGACGAGGAGGCCGGGCGTCGCGAGGAGCTCGCGGAGCTGCTGAGCTGAGGACACGGCGCGACGATACCAGGGCCGGCCGCCCTCCAGGCAAGGGCGAAGACGCGAGGCCTGGCGCGCACGACAGGCGCTCCGCGCGATCGCAGCGGCGCTCCGCGCGATCGCAGCGGCGCGGCGCGCCTCGCGATCCTGTTGCCGATCCCCGCGCTCGAGAGGCAGGATGCGGCCGCGATGGATCCGCACAGGAGAGAGGCATGAGCACGGTTTCCTTGAGGGAGATCGCGATCGACGGCCGGCCCGCCAGCGTCCACGTGGGCGGGCAGGGCGAGCCGCTGCTGCTGGTGCACGGCGGCTGGGGCGGGGCGTCGATGCACTGGGAGCCCGTCTGGGACCAGCTCGCGGAGCGCTTCCAGGTGATCGCGCCCGACCTGCCGGGCATCGGCCGGACGGACACCCCGGGGCTCGGCCCGCTCGGCGCCCACGCGCGCTGGCTCGAGCGGCTCCTCGACGCCCTCGGCGTCTCCAGCGCGTGGTGCGTCGGCAACGCCTTCGGCGCAGCGGTCGTGTCGTGCTTCGCGGCGCAGTGCACGGCCTGCTGTCGAGGGCTCGTGCTCGTCAACGGGGCTCCCCTGCCCCCGCTGCCGCGGGCCGTCGGCTGGCTGGGAACGCAGCCGCTCCCCCGGAAGATGCTGCGCGCCCTGGTGCTCAAGCAGGCGTTCAACCCGAGGATCCTGGGCCGCGCCTACGCCGATCCCGGCCGCGCCCCCGCCGCGCTGCGGGACGTCCTGAAGCAGGCCAATCCGCCTCAGGTCGAGGCGGTGATCGACGCCTACATCCACGGCGGCCCCAGGGCTCCGCTCGGCCTGACGCCCCTCATCCTCTGGGGCGAGGCGGACCGGCTCGTGGGCAGCAGCGCGCGCGATGCGAAGAAGCTTCACGCCTCGCTGCCGGGCTCGCAGCTCACCTTCATCCCGGCGACAGGGCACATGCCGCAGGTGGAGAACCCCGAGGCGTTCGTCGACGCCGTGTCGCGGTTCGTCGAGGCGCGCTCGGCCGCCGCCCGCCCGCGCGGCCTCGGCGGACTCGGCTGACTCGGCGGCCTCGGCGGACAGATGGACGCCTGAGCGCCGGCCGCGGCGCTCGGGCGGGCCGTTCCTTATCTCTTCTCTCTCCTCGCTCCTGCTAGCGCGACAAACGGCTTGAAACCACGAGAAAAAGCAGGGATTTCACAGGGAGGCGGGGAGGCGGGGAGGAAGAAAAAAATGAATTTCTCCCTCTTGCCGTCTCTCGCTCCCCGCCTCCCCGCCTCCCTGTGAAAATTCTCCGGGTTTCAACGCGATAGATGGGATGAGGCAGCCCAAGGGGCGCCTGGACCCACGATGCCGACCGCACCGACTCGAGCTTCTGCTCGACGCATTCGCGCGGCGGGGCCTGCGAAGACAGCCCGCAGCACCGTGGAGGTCGGCCAATCGGCAGCAGAACGAGCTGGAGCGCGCAGGAAAGAGCCGCTCGGAGCAGCAAGCAACGTGGCCGACCTCTCGCCTGCAGGGTTGCCTGCGGGCACCCCCACGCGTTCGAAGACGCAGTCGACGGGGGCCCAGGAGAGGTCAGCCATGCGAAGTGTAGCGCTGGATCTGGGGGTCAACGAGATTTCGTTCTGCGAGGTGGCGGGCGGAGCCGTGGTGCTACGACGCACGGTCCGCTCGCTCGATTCGCTCCACGATGTCCTCGGTCCGTCGTCCTCGCCGGCCCGGGTGGCGATCGAGGCGTGCCGCGAGGCCTGGGTGGTTCACGACAAGCTCCGCGACTGGGGCCACGACGTCTTGGTCGTCGACACCACGCGAGCACGTCAGCTCGGCGTTGGCCAGCACGGCCGCAAGAATGATCGCCTCGATGCCGAGGCGCTGGCGCGCGCCGTCGAGCGCGGGGGCATTCCGCTCGCTCACGTGCTGTCGCCCCACCGGCGAGCCATACGCCACCAGCTGGCCGTGCGACGCGCGCTGGTCGAGACGCGGGCCCAGTATGTCACCACCGTGCGCGGCATCCTGCGCGCCTGCGGACACAAGCTCGCGACGTGCATGACCGAGGATTTTATCGCGCGGCTGAGCGAGGCCGCTTTGCCAGCCGAGACCCGTCGGCTGGTCGGGCCCTTGGTGACCGCGCTGGAGGTGCTCAACCCCCAGATCGCGCTGGTCGATGCCGCGCTCGAGCAGCTGTGCGCCCACGAGCCGGTGATCGCGCGGCTGACCACGGCGCCCGGTGTGGGGCTGGTCGTCGCCGTCGCGTTCGTCTCGGTCGTGGATGAAGCCAAGCGCTTTCGCCACGCCCACCAGCTCGCCTCCTACCTGGGTCTGGTTCCCTTGGAGGACACCACCGGCGGGCGTGACAAGCGGCGGCTGGGCTCGATCACCAAGCAAGGCAACGCGTACCTGCGCACGCTGCTGACGCAGGCCGCGCACACGATCCTGCGACACAAGAACAAGAGCGGCGACGACCCGCTGCGTCGATGGGCAGATGCCATTGCCGAACGCCGAGGTCGACACATCGCGGTCGTGGCGCTGGCGCGGCGGCTGTCGGGGGTGCTGTGGGCCATGTGGCGTGACGGCACGCTCTACGACGCGCAGAGCGCAGCGGCTGCCTCGGCCAAGGGCCTGCGCCTGCAGGCGCAGTCGCTCGAGCAGCAGGCACAGGCCATGAAGCGAGCCACGGTCAAAGCGCGCCGCCGGCAGCGGTCCATCGACAAGGGGCTCGACGCCGCCGCGGCAGCGGCCCCATCGAGGCCGACCTCGACCTCAAGGAGGGCCTCGATGAACTGACTTCCCCCACACGGGGGACATGCGCCACGAGCGCGCCACGCCAGGAGCGTGAAAGAGGGCTACGTGGATGAGCGCGGGAACACCGAGGGCGCTCCGCCTCTGGGTCGAACACGCCGTTTGATAGATTGCGCCTCCACGATCCCGTTTCGGACCCCAGCGTGCATCCAGGCCACCAAGGCGACTGCCGGCCTGAGAATGCGGATCGTCGATTGAGCCACAGCTCGCTCCTGCGGACGCGACGCGGCGCTCCAGCCCAACCGTAACGACGCCCGCCAGGGCGATGGGAGACGTCCATGCCGAAACGACCTGCACCGACCACACCGAGCGCTACCGCTGCCGAGCCGAAGCCGGCCAGCCGCGGAAAGAGAGCGCTAAAGCCCTTGACCTCAGGGCTGCCTCATCGTCGGTGTTCTAGCCCCGCCAGCGCGCCTGATCCCGGCGCTCACACCCCGGTCGGGTACGTCTCCGCCTCTCGGTCGCGCGACTCGGCCGTTCCTTCCAGCGTCCATTCCAGCGGCCTCACCGCGCTCGTCTCGTCGATGTGGATCACCGCGTCGAACTGCTCGCTGAGCCTCGCGTGGAAGTAGTGGCTCGACCGCTCGGTCTCCGGCAGATACAGCACGCCGATCGCGCGCTCGAGGGAGCGCTCGCGCAGCGCCTCCACGAGCTCGGGGCGCGCGCCCGCCCCCGGCCTCAGGTTGAGCCAGAAGCGCGGCAGGCCCGTGTCGTGGAAGAGCCGCTCGTAGCTGTTCGGCAGCGACGGCCGGACGCGCTTGATCTCGGCGGGCTCGCCCCACTCGGAGGCGGCCATCACGGTCCCTGTGTGCGTGGAGAAGCCGACGAGGAACGCGTCGTCGCCGAAGCGCTCGCGCATGAGCTGGCCGACGTTCCACTCGCCGCTCTCGCCCATCTGCGTCGCGCGCGCGTCGCCGAGGTGCGAGTTGTGCGCCCAGAGGACGGCCCTCGTCGGCGCGTGGAACCGGTCGAGGTGCGCGACGAGCGCCGCGACGGTATCGACCATGTACCTGTCGCGCAGGTTCCACGACGACACAGGGCCGCGGAACATGGTGCGGTAGTACTCCTCGGCGCTCTGCACGAGCCGCGCGTTCTGCTCGACCTGGAAGTACTCGTCCTCGGCGACGCGCCCGTCGAGCCTGGCGTACTCGGCCTGCTTCTTCATCAGCTCCGTCAGCTGCTCGACGACCTCGCGCTCGCACGAGCCGCTCAGCTCGAAGCCGGCCGCGTACCCGTACACCTGCGGGTCGTCGCTGAACCGGTCGAAGCAGCCGTAGCGGCGCCGCGCCCGCCTGGCGGCCTCCGGGTCGACGCGATCGAGGTACTCGAGCACCGCCTCCATCGAGGCGCGCAGGCTGTACAGATCCATCCCGTAGAAGCCCGCCTTCGCGCGGCCGCGCGGGAGGCCGGCGTTGTGCTCGCGGAGCCAGCTGACCAGGCCGAGGACATCCCGGTTGCGCCACATCCATTGCGGGAACCGCTTGAAGCCGCCGAGCGCTCCGTCGGCGCTGCCGTCGTCGTCCGTCCCGCGGACATGGCGGTTCACGCGGTACGCGTCCGGCCAGTCGGCCTCGACGATGACCGCGGTGAACCCCTTCTCGGCGATGAGCCGCCGCGTGATCTGCGCGCGGGCCTGGTAGAACTCGTGCGTGCCGTGGGTGGCCTCTCCGAGCAGGACGAACCGGCTGTCACCGATCGCGTCGAGCAGGGCGTCGTGATCGCGATCGCGCGCGGCGCCGCCCAGCGGGCGCGCGGCGTCGCGGACGAGGGCGATCGCGGGTTCTCGAGAGCTGGGCATGGCGTCACTCCTTCGTCGCTCGCGGCTGCGGCCTCCTCACCGTGGCTGGAGCGTCGCGTCCGCCAGGCCGATGCGTCCGGCGACCGGCAACTGCCAACCTCTGCCGCTGAGCTCGCTGTTCCTTGGTTCCGGATCGTGTCTCTGGACAGGCGTCAGAGTTGCAAGACCCGCGCCGGAACAGGCCACGATCGCGGGAAGTGCCCTGGACCCGGTCGCCCTGGCCCGCGCCCCGCATCGCCCCCGCTGTGCGCGCCGGACGCCGCGTCGAGCGGTGTCGATCACGGAATCGTCGAGACCCGCGTGCGCTTGTCGAGCTGGACCGAGGCGTAGAGGAGGTAGAGCCCGGCGAGCCCGACGAGCACGTAGACGATACGGCTGATCGCGCTGTACCTGCCGAAGAGGGCGGCGACCACGTCGAACTCGAACAGCCCCACGAGCCCCCAGTTGATGGCGCCGATCACGGCGAGCGCGATCGCGACCCACGTTAGCCCTGAAATCCCACGGTTGACCTGTTCCATGCCCCGGCACAAGCACGCGCCGCGCCGCGCGATGCGTGCACCGCGCGCTCGCTGCGGCGCGCCGCCGCGCTGACGCCGCCGGCTCGCGAGGCGGAGGCCGCTCGCCAGCGCGGGCGCCGCGGGCCGGGCGGGCTCGGAGCGGGTCTCGAAGCCCTCGCGTCGCCCCTCGCGTCGCCCCTCGCGTCGCCCCTCGCGTCGGCGCGACGCAGCGAGCGCGCCGCTCAGTTCGGGTAAGCCGGCACGACGTCGAGCAGGAAGGGCAGGACCTCCCCCGCGCCGCCGGTGAACATGAAGTCGCAGAGGCCGGTGATCGCGCTGGGCTCGACGTTGACCTCGGCGATGAGGGCGCCCTGGCGCTTGGCCAGGGGGACGAAGCCGGCGGCGGGGTACACGACGGCCGAGGTGCCGACCACGAGCAGCAGATCGCAGCCCTCGACGCCGGCGGCCGCGGCGGCGAGGTCGCGCTGCTGGAGGGCCTCGCCGAACCAGACCACGTGCGGGCGCAGCACACCGCCGCAGCGGCAGTGGGGCAGCTCTGCAGCCGTGAAGCGGCGGGCGGGGGTGTCCGGGTCGGGGGAGCCGCTGCCCGCGAACGCCGGCGCGATGGGCACGTCGCGGTTCTCTGTCACGCTCCCGCACGAAAGGCAGCGCACCTGCCACAGCGAGCCGTGGAGCCGCACGACCTCCCGGGAGCCCGCCTGCTCGTGCAGGCCGTCGATGTTCTGGGTGATCAGGGTGAAGGCCCCGCCGGCGTCCCGCCAGCGCGCCTCCAGCTGCGCCAGCGCGCGGTGGCCCGGGTTCGGGCTGCAGCCGAGCGCGCGCTCGCGGCGGTGGTTGTAGAACTCCCACACGAGGCCGGGATCGCGCTGCCACGCCTCGGGCGACGCGAGGCTCTTCGCGTCGTGGCGCCGCCACAGCCCGCCGGCGCCTCGGAACGTGGGGATCCCCGACTCCGCCGAGACGCCGGCGCCGGTCAGCACGGCGATCTTCCTGGAGCTGCGCAGGGTGGACTGGAAATGATCGCGGCTCGTTGCGCGCATCGCGGACCTCCCGAGGAGAGATGGAGCAGAAGGCGGGGAGCGGAGGACGGTCGTCGCGGCCCGTCCTCCCGGGTCGCCGCCCAGCGTAGCGCACCACCGGAGGCGCGGCGCCCGCGCCTCCTCGATCGCGGGTGTAAGCCCGCCGAGGCGGCCGCGTTGTCCAGGCACTCGGATGCGCCGGGCCCCGCCACCGCGAGCCCGGCCGCGAGGGTCCCTTCGTCTTCGCGCCGGAGAGCCCGCGCCGCGCGGCTCTCGAGAGCGGCGAGGGGACCTGTCTCGCCCTGGAACATGTAGCGGAGAGCCGCGCGTGCGGCCCTCCCGAGGACCTGTGTAGGGCCCGGCGATCACGGGCTCACGAGAACGTACTGCGGGGATCCGCGCTCGCGATCCCCTTTCAAGGAGGACACCTCATGCGCACCCTGCCGTTCGTCGTCGCCCCTGCTCTCCTGACCGCGCTGCTCCTCGGCTGCGGCGGGTCCACGCCTGCCGCGACTGTGCCGGCCGCGCCGGAGCCGCCGACGGGCGCCGCCGCGCAGCCCATGCAGCCGGAGTTCGACGCGCCAAGGAGCGAGGGCGGCGCTTCCACGGCAGCGCGCGAGAAGACCGAGGAGGCCGCCCCGGGGGCCTCGCTGGCCGCGCCCGCGGACGCTGCCCCTGCCCCGCCCTCGCCCGCCCCGCTCGCGCCTCCTCCCGCCGCCGCGCCGGCGCTCCAGTCGGCGCGCGCCGACGCGGCCAGCAAGCCGGAGGCGCGCGTCGCGAAGGCGGGCGCCGCGCCAGCGCCCAAGAAGGCGCCCGCCCCGGCGCAGGTCGCCGCGGTGCGCTCCGCGGCGCCGCCCGCGCCCCCCGCGGCGATCGCCGCCCCCGCGCCCGAGCCGCAGGGCAGCGAGTCGTACCGCGACTACGGCGTGAACCCCGTGGAGGACCCCGCGAAGGACCGGCTCTCGACGTTCGCGATCGACGTGGACACGGCCTCTTACGCGATCGCGCGCCGCAAGATCCTGGAGGGCTCGCTGCCGCCTTATCAGGCCGTCCGTGCCGAGGAGTTCCTCAACTACTTCGACTACGGCTATGCGTCCCCCGCGACGGGCCCGTTCGCCGTGCACCTCGCGGCCGCGCCCTCGCCGTTCACGGTGGGCCACCACCTCGTCCGCGTGGCGGTGCAGGGCAAGCGCGTGCCGGCCCGGGAGCGGACGCCGGTGCACCTCGTGTACCTCGTCGACACGAGCGGCTCGATGCAGGCGCCGGATCGCATCGAGCTCGCGAAGAAGAGCCTGCGGATGCTCACCGAGTCGCTGAAGCCGGGGGACACTGTCGCGCTCTGCACCTACGCGGGCAGCGTGCGGGAGGTGCTCGCGCCGACAGGCGTCGAGAGCAAGGGCAAGATCTTCGCGGCGATCGCGGACCTCACGGCGGGCGGCTCCACGGCGATGGCGAGCGGCATCGACCTGGCCTATGGCCTGGCGGAGCGGACGCTGGTGAAGGGGCACATCAACCGTGTCGTCGTGCTCTCCGACGGCGACGCGAACGTCGGCCCGACCTCTCACGACGAGATCCTGAAGACGATCAAGCGCGCGAAGGACAAGGGGATCACGCTCTCCACCGTCGGCTTCGGCCAGGGCAACTACAAGGATCTGATGATGGAGCAGCTCGCCAACCAGGGCGACGGCAACTACGCTTACATCGACAGCGAGGCGCAGGCGCGTCGGTTCTTCTCGGAGCAGGTCGGCGGGTTGCTCCAGGTGATCGCCCGCGACGTGAAGATCCAGGTCGAGTTCGATCCGAGCTTCGTCAAGAGCTACCGTCTCATCGGCTACGAGAACCGCGACGTGGCCGACCGGGACTTCCGGAACGACAGGGTGGATGCGGGCGAGATCGGCGCCGGACACAGCGTGACGGCCATCTACGACGTCGAGCTCAAGGCCTCCGCGCTGAAGGCCGATGGTGCGGCGCCGGTGGTCGTGCGCCTCCGCCACAAGGCGCCGCTCGGCGCTGACCGGGCCGAGGAGACGATGTTCCGGATGGCCGCGGGCGCCGTCGCCCCCACCTTCGACGCGGCGCCGGCCGACTTCCGCTTCGCGTCCGCGGTGGCTGGCTTCTCCGAGATCCTGCGCCGCAGCCCGCACGCGCGCTCCTGGAGGCTCTCCGACGTCGAGAGGATCGCGAGGGCCGCCGCGTCGAGCAAGGGCGATCAGCAGGAGTTCATCGGCGTCGTCCGCCGCGCCGGCGCGCTCGCCGGCGGCAAGACCGACGCCGTGGTCGCGCAGGCCGCCGACTGACCCTCAAGCGCGGCGCGCGTGGATCGCGACCGGCGAGGCAGGACATCGCTCGAGCGGCGCGCTCAAGCGGCGCTCGCGCAGAAGAGAAGCAGAGACAACCGCACACACAAGGTCCCCTGGGCGCTGGGCCAGCGGGCCGTGGCGCCCAGCCTCGCCACAGGGATCTATGCCCGGCCAAAAACCGCGGGTATGCTCTCTCACGGCAGCTCGTCACCGAACGCCTTTCTTCGAGGAGCCCCGTCATTTCCATGCACATGAAGCGCGGCCGCTGGGCCGCTTCGCTGCTCGCGCTCTCCAGCGCGCTCGTGTCCACCTCGGCGCTCGCGGCCGGCTCCGCCGTCCTCACGGGGACGGTCATCGACGCGGCGACGAACAGGCCGGCTCCGGACGTCGTTGTCACCGTCACGTCCCCCGCCCTCCAGGGGGAGCAGATCGTGGTGACCGATGGCGCCGGCCAATACCGTATCCCGAACCTCCCGCCAGGGACCTACACGCTGCGGCTCGACAAGGAGGCCTACAGGCCTTACAGCCGCGGCGGCGTGGATCTGCGGCTCGACAGCACGATCCGGGTGAACAGCCAGCTCCTCCCGGAGGCGATCCAGGCCCAGGAGATCGTCGTCGTCGGCGCCCCGCCGACGGTCGATGTCGGCTCGAGCGCGACAGGCGTCAACGTGAGCTCCGACTTCGTGAGCCGCATCCCGCTCAGCCCCCCGAGCACGAAGGGCTCGGCCACCCGTTCGTTCGAGTCCCTCGCCGAGGTCGCGCCGGGCGCCGTCGCCGACAGGTACGGCGTCTCGATCAGCGGGACGAGCTCGCCGGAGAACCAGTTCGTCATCGACGGCGTGTCGGTGAACAACCCGGGGTTCGGCATCCTCGGGACGCCGCTCTCGGTCGAGTTCGTCGACGAGGTGAACGTGATCACCGGCGGCTACATGCCGGAGTACGGCCGCTCGACCGGCGGCTATTACAACGTCGCCACCAAGTCCGGCTCCAACGAGTTTCACGGCTCGGTCTTCCTCAGCGTCACGCCCGGCATCTTCGAGGGGCCGCGGACCACCGTGGCCCAGCGCGAGAGCGCGGTCACCACCGATGTCCGGCTGTCCTCGCTCCGCGACTTCGGCGTCGAGATCGGCGGCCCGATCCTGAAGGACAGGCTGTGGTTCTACGCCGGCCTCTCGCCCTCGTTCGCGACCTACCGCCTGGAGCGCAACCTCAACATCTTCGCGCCCGGCGGCGACCAGGCCGCCGCGCCGAGCCGCCTGCCTGGCTCGACGGACGTCTACTACGCCGAACAGCAGAGCATTCAGTACCTCGGCAAGCTGACGCTGCTCCTCGATCCGGACAACACCGTCGCGCTCTCCGTCTACGGCACGCCGACCATGTCGGGCGGAGACGGCACCTTCGGGTTCAACCCGCGCGACGGCAGGATCGAGATCGACAATCCGTACAACGGCGGCATCATCAACGGTGGCTACGAGGCGATCGCGCACAGGTACGTCACCACCGCGACCGACGCCTCGCTCAAGTGGTCGTCCGCGTTCAAGAACAAGAGCCACCTGCTCGACGTGACGCTCGGCCTCCACCACGAGCTCAACGCTGTCCGCGCCCCGGATGGCACGGAGATCGGGAGCGGAAAGGGGCTCTCGGAGGTCGTCCAGGTGCTCTGGCAGAAGCCGCGCTCCGTCGGCGAGTTCGAGCCGGGCGACGCGACGGGGCGATGCGCGAAGGCGAACCCCGACGACCCCGAGCCGTGCCCGGTGCCCGGCTATTACTACACGGGGGGCCCCGGCGTCCTGAGCGAGTCCGTCTTCGACCGCTACCAGGCCAAGGCCATGCTGACGAGCCTCTTCTCGGCCCTCGGCCACCACGTCGTCAAGGGCGGCGTCGACCTCGAGGTGATGCGCTATCACAGCGAGCGCGGGGAGTCGGGTGGCAAGATCCTGACCGAGTTCCCCGACGGCTCGGTGATCTACGATTACCGCCGCCACGGGTTCCTCGCCGGCCCCGACGACCCGGTCCACCTCACGAACTACGAGGCGGACTCGACGTCGCTCACGCTCGGCGGCTTCGTGCAGGACAGCTGGAGCATCGTCGACCGCGTCACCCTGAACGTCGGCGTCCGCTACGACGCGCAGCTGCTCTACGGCTACGACGGCGCGCTCGGCATGAGCCTGCCGAACCAGTGGTCGCCGCGGGCCGGCGTCATCTACGACGTCACGCAGTCCGGCAGGTCCAAGCTGTACGCGAACTACGGCCGCTATTACGAGAGCGTGCCGCTCAACATCGCCGACCGCCTGCTCCCCGGCGAGCGCATGCTCTACTCGTTCCGCGACGCGGCCACGTGCGATCCCAGGCAGCCCGAGGACATCCGGGGCTCGTGCGAGGACGACGAGACGCGGCTCCCGGCCGACGGCCCCCACGCGCCGAACCAGAAGTGGGCGCTCATCGGGAGCGACAAGACGCCTGTCGATCCGGACCTCGAGCCGCAGTCGTCGGACGAGATCGTCCTCGGCGGCGAGTACGAGATCGCGCCGAAGGTGCGGGTCGGCGCCGAGTACACGAAGCGCTGGCAGAACCGGATCATCGAGGACCTGAGCCGCGACGAGGCGAAGTCCTACTTCATCGCCAACCCCGGCTACGGCGCGGCGAGGGACTTCCCGAAGGCGACGCGCGACTACGACGCGTTCACCCTGTACGCAGAGAAGGTGTTCTCCAGCGGCTGGCTCGCGCAGGTGAGCTACCGGCTCTCCTACCTCCGCGGCAACTGGTCCGGGCTGTTCAAGCCGGAGACCACGCAGATCGACCCGAACATGAACACGGATTTCGACCTGCAATCGCTGCTCCCGAACCGGGAGGGCTCCTTGCCGGGGGATCACCGGCACCAGATCAAGCTGTATGGCGCGAAGGACTTCGTCCTCAAGAACAGGCTCATCGTGAACCTGGGCGGCGCCTACCGCGCCCGCTCCGGCTCGCCGACGTCGTACCTCGGGGCCCACCTCCTCTACGGCCCTGACGAGGTCTTCATCCTGCCGCGCGGGAGCGGCGACCGCCTGCCCTGGGTCCACGACGTCGACCTCCACGTCGGCGTCGGCATGCAGCTCGCGAAGGACAGCGCGCTGCTCGTCGCGGTCGACTCGTTCAACGTGTTCAACTTCCAGGCCGCGACGGCGGTCGACGAGCGGTACACGGCGGCGCAGGTGATGCCCATCGCCGGGGGGACGACGGCGAGCCTCGCCGGGCTGCGGAACGCCGACGGCAGCGAGTTCAACTCGGCGGACAAGAACCCGAACTTCGGCAATCCGGTGGCGTACCAGGCGCCGCGCACGTTCCGGATCAGCGCCAAGGTGACCTTCTAGCGCTGCGCCGCGCGCGGCAGAGACTCCATGAAACGAACCCACGGAACACAAGCCGGTCTGATGGTCGTCCTCGCGTCGCTGGTCGTCTCCTGCGAGCAGCCGAGGATCAACTGCACGACCGGGCACGGCGGCTTCGCCGCGACCTACACGCTGAAGCCCGGCTCGAAGCAGGGCGAAGGCGACTGCGACACGCTGCGGGGGGACGTCATCGGGCTCGAGAAGTACAACCCCTCCGAGGCGAAAGACCGGGAAGAGCAGGATCTCTCGAGGGCGCTGCTCGCCATCCGCACGACCGAGCTCGGCGCGCTCGCGGGCGAGGCCGAGGGCGCGGGCGTCCCGATCGACGGCGGCGCGGTCCTCTCGATGGGCGAGTTCGCCTCGGTGGAGCCGGACGACGACGACGTGTGCTCGGTCGCGTCGCTCAGCCCCGCGGAGCTGGATCTCCCGGCGTTCGGCGAGCGCCCCGCGACGCGGATCCGCTACGAGTGGAGCAACGTCCGCGTCTACGTCACGGCGGCCTTCCCCGGGACGCAGATGACGGCGGATCTGACCTACACGCGGGGCGAGTGCACCGCGTCGTACAGCGTCGTGGGCCTGTGGCCGGCGGTCGCGTGCGCCGGCCAGGACGGGGCGACCGATCCGAGCCTCTGCGATCCGCAGGCGGACGTCGCGGCCGGCAGGCTCGTCGGGTCCGGGATCAACCCCGATCTGGAAGAGCGCGTCACCTGTGCTCCCGAGCTGGCCCTCTGCGTGCTCAAGGAGCCGCCGGAAGCGCTGCGGTGACCGCCGCTCCGCGCCGGCCCCGGGGCAAGGTACACGCCCGGGGCCCGTGGAGCGGTCGGATCGAGAAGACCGCCAAGAGCGCCAAGGACGCCAAGAGCGCCAAGAGAATCAGACAATTTCTTCCTGGCGTTCTTGGCGGTTCATCTCCTCTTCCTCCAACATCGCACCTTCAGCGCCACGCCAGCCGATCCCTGGGATCGGTGTAATTTTTTCTTCTTGGCGTTCTTGCCGTTCTTGGCGGTTCATCTCCTCTTCATCTTCCTCCGACATCGCGCCTCCAGCGCTACGCCAGAGGATCCCTGGGATTCAGCGGCAGCCCGAGCGCCGTCCGTGCCCGGTGACGCGCCACGTGTCCCGGACCTCCCAGTCCTCCCTCGGGCCCCCGTCCGGAGGCTCTGCGTCGCTTCCCCCTGTCGACCCACGACAGCGCTCATGCGAGCTCCCGAAGCCCTGGCGAATACGACATTCCCATGACAGCGCCCGCGCGAGGCGCCAGCCCCTCCCGCCGCAGGCACCTCTGTGCGGAAGTATGCAGAAGAGCGCGCCCGGGGCGCCCCGCAGGCCGCCAGCGGTGCAAACGCGTGCTCGATGGGGATGAAGTGAGCCGTAGGGATGAATTCCGTCGCACGCAGCGCGGGTGGAATCCATTGCTGGTTTAATCGATCCACGTCACCGATCGTTATGACTTGACATCTCATCTCCGATGCCGCTTGTATCGTTTATCGTCCGTGAGATGGCCCACGTGACGAAGGCGGGGGAGCGAGGAACGCTGCCGTGGAAGCGCTGAGCGTAACGATGCGGGGGCGGTGCCAGCATTGCCAGGCGATGCTGCCGATCAACCGTGTGGACACGAAGGTCCTTTGCTCCGTGTGCGGCACATCCACCGAGATAACGGGCCGCGTGTGGCAACGCCTGCTACGCGAGCCGCTCTACCGCGGTCCGCGCCTGCTGCCGGGCGAGGTGCAGCGCGTGCAGGACATGTCGCTGTCGCTGGAGTTCTCTCGATCGGAGCTCGTGTGTCGCGCCTGCCGGGCCCCCCTCGCCCCGAGCCCGCGCTCGAGCGGGCACGCGCCGCTCTCGTGCGGGAGCTGCGGCGCGCAGCACGCCTGTCGCCGCTGGCCGTCGTCCATCCCGATCGCCGGGCTCGATCTCGGCGCGATCCTCCTCGGCGAGGACGCCGAGGCGGCGGACGAGGCCGCTGAGCTGGACGCCGCGCCGCCCGCGTGCGCCCAGTGCAACGCCGCGCTCGACGAGGGCGCCCTCGTGGCCGGCTGCGAGCGCTGCGGGGCGGTCCCGCACGGCAAGCGGCCCTCGCGCCCGTCGCGCCCCCCTGCCCCGGTGACGTGGCTTGTCGCGTCGGAGCGGCTCGCGCCGATCAGCGCGCATACCGCCGTGGTGCAAGAGGGGCTCTTCGACTGGAGAGAGGCCCCGAGGGTCGCGCCGCTCGACGACGGAGGCTTCGTGTTGCTCGCGCTCGCGCGCGGGGAGCTGACCGCGGCGCGCCGGATCGTGGACGACGTGCACGAGCGGGTCGCGGTGGCGCTCGAGCCGGATCTCCGCGTGCGGTGGCTCCGTCGGGATCGCGTCTCCGGGCCGGCGGGCAGGCAGGCGCTCGGGCTCTCGTGCGAGGGCGAGCGCGTCGTCCTCTACGCGGGCGAGGGCCACGAGGTGCTCGACGCCGCGACGGGCGCCTCGCTCGAAAAGCACGCGACGAGCAGCGCGATGGTCGCGGCGCTCCACGGGCGGGAGGCCCGCGCGCTCGGGCTCCACGTGCGGGTCGACAGGGGGCGAATCGCGGTGGTGCAAGGCGACTCCGCCGCTCTCCCCGGAGCGGTCCTGAGCCGCCGGGGCGTGAAGGCGGTGAGGCGCTTGCCTGGCGGCGGGCTCGGCGTCCTCTCGCGCCATCGCGGGGTGCGGCTCGACGTCGTCGACCCGCGCGGCGCGCTCAGGACGTTTCTCATCAACCCCCGGGACGGCTCGCTCGACGGGCTCGCGTTCTCGGTCAGCGCGCGCGGGCTCGTCGCGGTGCTCTACCACCGCCGCGTCTGGGTGGCCCGGCCCGGCGAGGAGGAGCTCCGCCCCTGCCTCGACGGCTCGGCCGATCGGGTGTGGCGCGACTCCGTGCTCCTGGCCGCCGACGATGGCGTCTGGCTCTTCGAGAGCGGCTCGGGAGCGCGGCGCTACGCGCCCGACGGCGCGCTGCTCTTCGACGCCGAGATCTACCCGCGGCCGAAGCGGCGCGGGCCGGGGCAGCTCGCCCGGGAGCCGGCGCAGAAGCGCGTGGACAGGGCGCGGCGACACCGGCTCGCGCGGACGAGCAAGGGAGAGCACGAGCTGCCCGAGGCAGCGAGGGGCGAGGCGGCGCGCCGGGCGAAATGGCCGCTGCGCGCGCTCGCATGGCTGCTCGGCCGCACGGCGCTGCTCGCCCTCGGCCTGGGCCTCGGGACGGGGACCTGACCCCCTGATCCGCGCCCCCGGGCCGGGCGGTCGCACGGGCGCTCGGCGCTGCGGCGGCGCCCGTGGTATGCGGCGGGCATGGATCTGCTCGCGATCTGCGGCTCGATCACCGCCGATCTCCTCGGCTACGGCCCGCGCTTGCCGCGCCCTGGCGAGTCGGTGCTGGGCCGCCGGTTCCTCGTCGCGCCGGGCGGCAAGGGCGCGAACCAGGCGGTCGCGGCGGCGCGCGCCGGCGCGCGCGTGCGGCTCGCCGGCGCGCGCGGCGACGACGCGCACGGCGAGCTCTGCGCCGCCGCGCTCGCCGCCGACGGCGTCGAGCTCTCCGCCGTGGCGGTCCACGCGGGCGTGACGACGGGCGTGGCCCTGATCTGCGTCGACGGGGCCGGCGAGAACCAGATCCTCGCGATCCCCGGCGCCAACGCGCTCGTCGCGCCGCCCGCGCCGTGCGGGGCCGCGGTCTGGCTCTGCCAGGGCGAGATCCCGACCGAGGCGGTCGCCGGCGTGCTGTCGGCCGCGCGGGCCGACGGCGCGCTGTCGATCTGCAATCCGTCGCCCGTCAACGCCATCGATCCTGCGCTCGTCGGCCGGTTCGATCTCGTGGTCGTCAACGAGCTCGAGCACGAGGCGCTGCGCGGTCACCTGCCGGAGCGCGTGGTGCTCACGCGCGGCGCGCGCGGCGCGGTGCTGCTGCCTTCGGGCGAGGAGCTCCCCGCCCTGCCGGCCCGCGCTGTGGACACGACGGGCGCCGGGGACGCCCTGACGGGCGTGCTCGCCGGCGGGCTCGCCTCGGGGATGGCGATCGAGGCCGCGCTCCGGCTCGCGATCGCGGCGGCGGGCATCTCGGTCGAGCGCGAGGGGTGCCAGCCCTCGTATCCGACGCGCGCCGAGGTGGAGCGCCGCCTCCAGCTCTCCACGGCTCCGTGACGGCCTCTCCATCCCGGCGGCGCCGGGGGCGACTCGCCCCTTCACGCCCTGCCGCGGCGAGCCTGGACCGCGCGGCGCGCTGCCGTCCGGCGCGGCGGCGCGCGGCTTGCGCGGTCGAGCGCCGCGGAGCGAGCCGCGCCATGGGCTAGCTGGTCGTCGCGTAGTCTCCGCCTGTCTCGCCGCCGAGGCTGGCTCCGGTGTGGCCCGGCGCGGGGCGTCCGAGCAGGCGCTGCCGGAGCTCGGGGTTGCGGATCCAGCCGGTGATCGCGAGCAAAACGAGGATGATGATCAGCGGCAGGTATTCCGGAAGCGTGAAGCCGTGGGTGATGTTCGTGGCCAGCGCGCCGGAGAAGTAGCCGACCATGAGCACGAGGCCGATCGCGGAAGAGCGCGGGATGAGGAAGAGGATCGCGAGGCAGATCTTCGTGATGCCGAGCGGCACGGCGATGTGCGTGATGCCCAGCCGCTCGATGAACGCCGCGCCTTCCGCGTTCGCGGGAGGCATGAGCTGGAGGATGCCGCTCGCCAAGGTGGCGAGGGACAGGAGGCCGGCCAGGATCCACGAGACGATCTTTCCGGCCTTGCCCGGGTTCGGGACGGACTTCGGATCCCGCGCGCGGGCGATGAGCTCCGGCGTGCGGAAGTACGCGCCGATCGTCATCACGAGGATGAGGACGAACGGGAACCATGGCCAGTTGCCTTCGACGTGGTGCGTGAGGCCGGTGGCCGTCGCGCCGCCGAGCACGGCGACCATCGTCACGAAGCCGAGCGTGGCGGTGCGGGGAACCAGAAGGAGAACGGCGGCGAGGATCTCGAGCGCGCCGATCAGGTAGCGATGGTCCCAGACGCCGAGCGCTTTCACGAAGTCGGCGGTGGGGGTGCCATCCTGCATGAAGAACTTCGCCAGACCGGAGGCGAAGATCATGAAAAGGGCCAGCAGGACGGTGGGCGTCCAGCCGAGGATTTTCTGGGAGCGGGTCGTCATCTGGCCCCGATGATAACAGCAGAAGCGAGGTTGCGGCGATACCGGCCGCACGCAAGCGCTCTGCCACCGACCGCGGGAGCCATTGCTCCAGGAGCGATCGATTTGCCGGCTTCATGCGGTCCGACGTCCGCCTTTCTCACCGGACCAGCCGCGCCGCCGCGCTGCGCTCTACTGGAACGCTCTCCCGTGGCGCTCCAGCCACTCATCGAACGTCCGCGCCTTGCGCCCGAGGAGCTGCTCGACGGTCGCGGTGGGCCGCTCGCCGTGCCCGGCCTTGACCAGCGCCTGGATCTCGACGATGGCACGGGGCGTGGGAAGAGCACCCTACAGGAGCGCGCGATCCTGCTCTGGATCGAACTCCAACAGGTTGGAATGATTCTCGTGGTTCTTTGCGGACGTGCTGGCCATCGCCTTCCAGCTAACGTCTCGATTCTTGACGCTGCCCTGGCGGGAGCGCGTGGGTCACAGCTTCGAGGCGGCGTGGTCCCAGTTCACCAGGTTCCACCATGCCTCGACGTACTTCGGCCGGGCATTGCGGTAGTCGATATAATACGCGTGCTCCCACACGTCGCACGTGAGCAGCGGCGTCTTGCCCTCCGTGAGCGGGTTCCCGGCGTTGCCCGTCTGCACGATCTCCAGCTTGCCGGAGCTATTCTTCACCAGCCAGGCCCAGCCCGAGCCGAACTGACCGACGGCCGCGGCGCTGAACTTCTCCTTGAACGACGACACGCTTCCGAACGCCGCCTCGATCGCCGTGCGGAGCGCGGCGGCAGGCTCACCGCCGCCCTGCGGCTTCAGGCTGTGCCAGTAGAACGTGTGATTCCACACCTGAGCTGCCTGGTTGAAGACCGCGCCGGACGTGGTGCGGACGAGATCCTCGAGGCTCTTGCCCGCGAGCGCCGGGTCCGCTGCCACGAGCTCGTTCAGCTTCGTGACGTAGGCGTTGTGGTGCTTGCCGTGGTGGAAATCGAGCGTCTCGGCCGAGATGTGGGGAACCAGCGCGTCTCTGGCGTAGGGGAGCTGGGGAAGAGTGAAGGTCATGGTTCTGTTCCTCGTGGTGCGTGTCGACGGCCACGCGCTCGTCGCAGCCCGTCGTCGTGAGTAGCTCGGCGAAGAGCTCCGGGTGGCGCTCCAGCCCCGGCTCAAACGTCCGCGCTTCACGGCCAGACAGCCGCTCCGCGTCGCCGGGTCCGGCGGCAACGTAGCAACCCCGGCGGGCGCGCGTGGCGCCTTGCCAACGAGTTGGCAGCTTTCCATCCCTTTGGAGAGCCGGCCTCCCGGCCAGCGGTCCGGCGCTTCCGCTGACCGACGTTGGCGAGGCGGTGGAGGCCGACCACCAGCAGCGGTGCTCGGCGGGCCCCGGCGTCCGGAGGATCAAAGGAGGCCGGAGAGCGGGCCGGAATCGCGCTTGCGGTTCCCGATGCTGTTGGTCTCGAGGCCCATGAGCTGGGCGATCGAGACCAGGAGCTTGGCGTGGTCCTCCCCGTCGTGAGCGAGGTAACGCCCGCCCTTCAGGGCCCCGCGCGCGCCTCCCGCCATCACGAAAGGAACACGCTCCATGCGGTGCGCCGTGCTGCCGAGCTCCCTGCCCACCACGACGAGCGTGTTGTCGAGCAGCGTGCCGTCGCCCTCGCTCACGGAGTCGAGCCTCCCGAGCAGGTACGCGATCTGCTCCGAGTACCAGGCGTCGATCTCCTGGAGCTCCCGGCGTCGATCCTGCCCGTCGTGGGACATCGTGTGGTGATCGCTGGTGTGTCCGAGCCACGAGTGCAGGATATGGCTGAAGGCGTAGCTGAGCTGGAGGCTCATGACGCGCGTGACGTCGCAGGAGAACGCGGCCACCGCGATGTCCATCATGCTCCTGATCTCCGCCGGATACTCCGAGCCGCGGCCTCTGGTCTCCGCCGGCTCCTCCGGGACCTCGCAGCTCAGCGCCGGGTCGGCAGGCTCCGCCGCCTGGTTCAGCCTGCGCTCCATGGCCAGGAGTCCCTCGAGGTGCGCGTCGAGCTTGTTGTAGTCCTCCTTGCCCACCCGCCTGCGGATCCTGGTGAGGTCGTTCTTGAGCAGGTCGACGATCGCCTTGCGCTCCGTCCGCTCCTGCTCCGCCCCCTGATCGCTCGTGGGCGCCTCGCCCGTCGACGTCACCCCGGCGAACAGCCGATTGAACGCGGCCCTGGGGTTCGTCTCGGGGTGAATCGGAGAGTTCTCGCCGGCGTAGATCATCCGGTTCAGGCTGTTCGGATTCAGGCACTGGACACCGAGCTCGACGGTGCGATACGGCGTCTCCTGCACGGGGTCGTCCGGAGCGCGCTCGTACGGCATGCCGCTGCCGTGGGCGCCGGCGATGATCTGGTCGATGGACGCGCCGCTCCCCCAGCCCGTGCGGTTCCCGTTGCCGCCGTCGAAGTTCGCGCCGGACGACGGACCGTTCAGCGTCGATGCCGTCCAGAGCCCTGCCATGCCGAAGGCGTGGGCCTCGCCGGCCCCGCCGGCCGTCATCTTGAGCCCCCACGGGATCACCAGCTTCGACTTCCAGGGATCGAGCGGCGCGTGAATGGCGTGCAGCGAGAAGCTGCGCTCCGACCCCTGCGGCCTCCAGTCGATCACGGTGTTCCAGTCCCGCGCCGGCGCGCCGTCGGGCTGGAAGATGATGAGGAGGCGCTTGGGGCGCACGTTCTCCTGCCCGGAGGCGTTCATCAGCGGAAGCAGCGATCCCATCGCCGCCGCCCCGGCGCCGAGGCCGAGGGCCTGGAGCATGCGGCGGCGTGAAGCTCCGAATTGCGTTCGACGGTTCATCACGGTCACTCCTCGCTGGCGGTGAGCCGCACGTGGCGGAAGGCGTCGCTCAGCGCCACCTGAGACAACAGGGTTCGAATGTTCCCGCCCGACGCCTTGAACTCCTCGTGGATGTCCTGGATCGAGCAAGCGTCGTCCGTGCTCTCGATCCGCCCGAGGGCAAAGCGAAACCACTGGTTCGCGACGCAGTCGGCCACCTCCGAGCTCGCCGCGAGCTTCTTCGCGAGCTCCACGCCGCCGTAGTACGGACCCGCGAGGTCCTCGCGTGCGCTCGTGATCTCGCCCTGCGCGTTCACGTCGCCGAGGCCGTCCGTGGCGCGGTACTTGCCGATGGCGTCGTAATGCTCGAAGCCGAGGCCGATCGGATCGATGAACTGGTGGCAGCCCGCGCAGCCGGGGTCCGCCACGTGCTGGGCGAAGCGCTCGCGCGTGGAGGTCACGTCGTCCACCGGCGGGGGGACGTTGTTGACGTTCGCCGGCGGGGGACTGAGCGGCTGGCACATGAGATTCTCACGGACGACGATCCCGCGGTGGATGGGGGAGGTCTGGTTGTGGTGAGACCAGCGCGCGAGGAACGCCGCCTGCGTCAGGATCCCGGCGCGACGGCTCGGATCGAGCGACACCTGGTCTCCCGGCGTGAACCCGTCCGGCGGCTCGATCTCGTAAACGTCGAACAGGGGCCCCTCCGGGAACGTGTAGTCCGCGCTGAGCAGCGTGCTGAGCAGGCCGTCGCCCTGCCGCACGACGTGATCGGTGAAGCGGGCGTTCTCGTTCAGCATGGCGTTCGCCATCTCCTCGTTGAACGACGGGAACAACGCGCGGTCCTTCTGCGCGTTGGGCAGCTCCGAGAGCCCGAGCCACTGGCGGTGGAACAGCGCGATCGTGGCGCCCGCCCTCGGATCCTGCAGCATGCGGCCGACCTGCCTCTCGAGCACGTCGCGCTCGAGCAGGCTGCTGTCGGCGGCGCGATCGAGCAGCTCGGCGTCGGGGATCGAGTTCCACAAGAAGAACGAGAGCCGCGAGGCGAGGCCGTGGCCATCGATCGGCTCGGGGGTCGCGGAGGGGGCGCCGGACTCGCCCACATCGGCGTGGTACAGGAACGACGGCGACTGCAGCAGCCCCTCGATCACCAGGCGAAAGCCGCGCGACGCCCCGCCCGATTGCCGGCCGAGCTCGTACAGCAAGACGAGCCCCTGGATCTCGTCCGTTTCCAGCGGGCGGCGGTACGCGCGCTGCCCGAGCCGCTCGACGAGCTCGGTCGCGCACGACGTCCCATCGTCGTCCGCGAGGCTGCACGGCGCGATCAGGTCCATGCGCCCCTCGGCCTCCGAGGCCACCCGCGCCGCGAGCTCCGCCGCCTGCTGGACGAGGAGATCTGTGATCGGAGCGATGGCGTTGCTGTGAAACGGCCCCATGCGCTCGTCCGGCGCGAGCGCGTCGGCGGGGCGCCCCTCGACGCCGAGCAGATCGCGAATGACGTTGTTCAGCTGGTCGCGCGTGAGGCGGCGGAGCCGGGTCAGGCCCACGTGAAGGACACCGCTCTCCGCCTCACAGGCGGCGGCGATCACGGAGGGGTCGTTCGAGAGCGGCGGGACCTCGGACGCCTGGCCGCCCCCGCCGTCCCGGCCACCAATCTGTCCCATACACCCAGAAAGCAGCATCGCGCCGCATAGGCTCGCGATCCCGGCCCATGGTCTCTGTCTCGGTCGGCTGACCTCCAAGTTCATGACGGCTCCTTGTGCGGCATAAGACGTTGATGCAAAGCGCAAGACCGCGCTGTCCATCGCGACGTGCGGTCGGAGGCGACGTCGGGATGGCTGCGGCTCGCCGTGCGGCCGTTGCAAACAGGAGATTAAATGAACCGGTTCAGTTGATCAACGGAATTCAAGCGCCACGACAGTGATGGAAATATAGAATCAGCATATTTAACGCACAATTTCGCTCGAGCGCGCTAAATGAACCGGTTCATCTAGTAAAGACAACTTAGTAAAAAGAATTGAATATCAGGCCATGATACAAATACAGGAGCAACACACTCGAGGTCCCGAGGCGCTCGGGCGCACTCGCGACGACGAGGATGACCGCCGTCCCGCGAGCACCGGCGGCCGTGCCGGGAACTCGTCATGCTGACGGAGATCCGGCGCGCGGCGCCCAGGCAGATCTCGACACGCCACGCGCGGCGGCGGGCGAGCGCGAGCGCGACGACGAGGCGACGGAGAGCGACCTGTCGCTGGCGAGGGCGATGGTGCCGCGCGCGGAGCGGACGCTCGGGCGCGCGGCGGGCGACGCTGGTCTGGTGTTTCAGACGCCGTGGCGGCGTTCGGCCCGGGCTTGCTCACCCCTCCGACGCCGCCCGCAGCCCGAGCGGCTTCAGCTCGCCGTCGCCCGGGCCGGGTGCTCCGCCGCCCATCGATTGAGGAACGCCGCGCTGTCGTCCCACCCCGCGCGCATCTCCTTCTCCATGATGCCCTCGAGCACCTTGCCGAAGCCGAAGATCTTCGCCTCGATGGTCGCCCTCGCCACGCGCGTCACCTCGCCCGGGCCCGACCGCTCGACCCGCAGCGTGCCCGAGTTGCGCAGCCGATCCGAGAGCAGGTTCGGCGCCATCGTCCAGCTCCAGGACCGCGCCGCCTTGTCGAAGACGCTGTCCTCGATGTAACGGAAGTTCGGGCCGAGCATCGACTGGATGGGCGCGGGGAGCCCGTGGATGCGGGGCTGCCCGGTCGCCTTGCGCACCATGGTGCGCTCGTCCTCTCGCTGCTCCAGCACCTCGAACGAGGGGAACTTGAGGACGTCGCGGTACATCCGCTCGTTGACCTCGGCGCTGAAGAAGAGCTCCCAGAAGGTTTCCTCGTCGCAGTGAATCAGGTGCCTGGCCTCGATCTGAATCATGCGTTTGCCTTCTCCTGCGCGAACCTTGCAGCGAGACGCGCCGGCTGACAACCGCGGCCGCGGGCGCGGCGGTCGAATCCGCTCCGTCGCCGCTGAAGCGCGGCTGCCAGGCTCAGCCGTGCTGGGGCACGCGCAAGGCACCCTCGCGCGGCGGCCCGGCGCGAGCGCCGCGACGCGGGCTCTGCCGAGCGACGACGTCCAGGTCGTCGATTCCCCAGCTCTCCGCCAGGAAGGGGTGATGAGGTTCGCGGCCGCGCTCTCGTCGAGCGAGATGAGGAGAATCGAGCCGTTCTCGAGTCGAGATCTCAAGGGGATTCCGTTTGCCTGGGACCCCACGCTGACTCGCACTTGGCGCGCCCCCGGGTCCGCGGCGCGACATCCGCTGTCCCTGCTTGACCGACGTCGATCGCCGGCCAATGATGGCCTGGTGAAGCTTCTCGATGGGGTCACCTCTCCTCGGGGGAGCCGGCGGGGGGACGGCGCGCCGCGACGCGCGCGCTATCTCGCTCCGGGGGCCGCCGCGCGCCGGTGATGCTCGTGCCGCGCGCTCGCAGGCAGCTCCTCGCCGCGCTCGCTGCCGCTGCGGCGGCCGGCGCGCTCGCGGTGGCCGGCTGCGCCGAGCCCGCCGCGGTCCGCGCCGCGCCCGCCTCGCCGCGCAGCGCGGCGTCGACCGGCGCCCGCGCTGGCGACGCTTCCTCCGACGCGTCCTCGCCCGCGGGCTCCCCGGCGGCGGGCGCGGGCCCGGCGGCGCCGGCAGCGGGCCCCGAGCGCCGGGCCAGCCTCCAGTACCACCTCAACGACCGCGCGTTCCCCTCGCCGCTCATCGACGCCGTCGTGGCGGGCCAGCCGACCGTGCTGATCGTCGACACAGGCGCCTCGCACCACGTCCTCGCCCGCTGGCTCGCCGACGAGCTCGCGCTGCCCCTCTCGACCGCCGGCGACGTCGCCGTCGACCACGCGGGCAGGCCCCTCGCGGTCTCCCGCCTCGAGAGCGCGACCCTCGCGCTCTCCGGGTGGGGCCGGGTCGAGGTCCCCACGCTGCTCGTCGTCCCCATGCCCGACGTCCTGCAGCGCATCGGCATCGGCGGCGTCGTCGCGCCGCAGGAGCTGGCGAGGCCGGGCCGCGCCGTCGTGCTCGACCTGCGCGAGGGCCGGATGACGGAGGCCCCGCGCGACGAGGCCGCCCGCGCGCTCGCCGCGAGGTTCGGCGAGGCCGCTGTCGTCGAGCTCGGCCGCTGCGGCGGGCCGAACCAGGGCAGCGAGCTCACCGCCAGGGCGAGCGTCGAGGGGATCCCCGTCACGCTGAAGATCGACTCGGGGGCGTCACAGAGCTCGCTCTTCGCCGTCTCCCCCGCGGGCAAGCGGCTGTCGCGCCGGGCGACCGGCGACAGGAGCGCCTACGCCGCCTCAGGCAGGCACACCGTTCCCGTCCTTTCGGGCGCTCGCCTCCGGATGGCGGGGTTCGACGCCGCCGCGGATATCGACCTTCTGCCCGGCGAGCGGCGGGCGACCTGTCGGTCGGACGGATTTGCCGGCATGGATGTGCTCCGCACCTGTGTGCTGGTGCTCGCCGAGGACGGCGGCGTCGCGGCCTGCGCCCCGCGGTGACCCGGTGAACGAGCGCGCCGCGGCGAGGCCGGCGCGCGGCCAACGAAGCGCGCCGCGGCGACCCCGGCGCGCGGGCAGCGAGCCGCCCCGCGGCGAGCCCGGCCCGCGATCGGCGCCGAGCCGGCGGGCGGACCGCCATGCCCCAGCGGAGGCGTGATGCGTCGTGATAGAAGGGGCGCACGCGTGGACGTCCCTGTCGTCGCGCCGGGGGGGAGGAACCCGGCTCTCCGCGACGTCGAGGCGCCCACGGCGGTCGGGAGGCATCATGACGACAGGTTTCGAGTTCTTGACCCAGGATGACGAGCGGCTGCTGCTGGAGAAGTCGACCTGCGTCACCTACCGACCAGGCGAGCAGATCCTCGAGGAAGGCTCGCGCAGGCAGGGCATCTTCATCGTGCGCAGCGGGCTCGTCGGGGTCGAGGTCGCCCACCTCGGGCGCGGCGTCGCGCTCCGCCAGCTCGGCCCGGGCGCCATCTTCGGCGAGATGTCGTTCCTCGAGAGCGCCGCCGCGAGCGCCTCCGTCGTCGCCCGCGAGGAGTCCACGCTCGACGTCATCGAGGGCCCGTATGTGCACTCCCTCCTTGCCTCGGTCCCCGGCCTCGCGGCGCGCTTCTACCAGTCGCTCGCGATCATGCTCGCCCAGCGCCTCCGCGAGAACACCGCGATGCTCCCGCCGCTCCTCGTCGAGGACGTGCCGCAGGTCAACCGCTTCCACGCGGCGAGGACGGGCCAGGCCGGCACCAACAACATCCCTCCCAAGCTCATCGACACGGTCGAACAGTTCAAGTTCGAGATGATGATCGCCGACAGGATGGTGAAGGAGGCCAAGCACCCCGAGGCCGAGATCCAGGAGAAGGTGAGCGCCGCGTGCCAGACCATCGTGTCCGCGATCCGCGAGCACATCGAGCGCGAGCGCCACCTCGAGAAGGGCATCGGCGCCTACGTGTTCCGCGAGACGTTCTCCCTCTTCATGCTGAGCCGCACCGTCGACCGCTGCTACACGAAGCCGCGCGGCTACGCGGGCGATTTCTACACCATCGAGATGATGTACAACGACGAGCCCGCGGGCGACGGCCGACTCGGCCGCTTCATCGACCAGTGGGGGCTCTCGCTCGAGGCCTGCCGCGCCGTCAAGAACCGCAGAGGCGTGCTGAGCCGCGCGATCCTGGAGGCGTGCCGCGCGCACCCGTCGGGCCCGGTCCTCGTGACCAGCCTCGCGAGCGGCCCCGCCCGGGAGCTGTTCGACCTCTTCGCCGACGGCAGCGAGCCGCACGACATCAAGGCCACGTGCATCGATATAGACAACCAGGCGCTCGCCTACGCCGCCGGCATCGCCGACCAGCTCGGCGTCATGGATCGCTTCAGCTTCGCCCAGGACAACGTGGTGCGGCTCGCCCACGGCCGCGGCAGGACGGTGCTCAAGCCCCAGCACATGATCTACAGCATCGGGCTCACGGACTACCTCCGGGACGACCTCGTCGTGAGCCTGCTCAACTGCATGTACGACAAGCTCCTCCCCGGGGGCATCGCGCTCATAGGCAATTTCGGGGTGAACAACCCGAGCAAGGCCTTCATGGACCACGTCCTCGAGTGGGAGTTGATCCACCGCAGCGCCGAGGATCTCAAGACGCTGTTCGCCCGGTCCAAGTTCGGGAACACCCCCGTGGAGGTGCGCGCCGAGGAGGCCCAGGTGAACCTGTTCGCCTTCTGCACCAGGTCGTGACGCGCGCGCCGGCGGTCCAGCGCGCGCTGCGCGCCGCGCGCCGCCGGCCGCCGCCGACGCCCGCGAAGCGGGGTCAGCGGAGCCAGCGCACCTCGTACTCGCACGTGGGGTGTCCCTCGAAGCGGCACCTCGTGTGGAGGCTCTGCCCGCCGCGCGCGCCCGACAGCCGGAGCGCGTTCTCCTGCCACGCCGGCACGGCGTCCCTGCAGGTCTGGCGCCCCGGGTCGGCCTGGGGGTCGACGCCGAGATAGAGTATCAGGCGGAAGAACCGCTCTCCCTCCGCGAGGGGGGCGAGCCGACCACCATTGAAATACATGCCCCACATCACGCCGGCCTGGCGCATGACGAGCGCGGGCGTGCCGAGCTTGAGGAGCACCTTGTGGGCGAGCGTCAGGTCCTGCTCGGCCACGTAGGCCGCGAGATCGCGGATGACACCCGACTTGTTGGGCCACCGCGAGATCTCGTCCGCGATGGCGTTCCAGACCGAGACGGGATACCAGCTGTGCGCGACGAGGTCGGGCGAGGAGAAGACCGCGCGGACGCTCGCGGGCAGCTTGGCGTCGAGCACCGAGATCGACTGGCTCCCCCACCGCGTCTGCAGGTAGGTCCTCGTGTGCATCAGCGCTGAGCCCCGGATCTTCATCGCGAAAGCCGCTCGTGCCGCTCGTCCAAGATAGATGCACCCGCGCGACGGTAGCCAGCCTGGAGCGCTGCGCGCGCGCGCGTGACCCGCGTGGCCCACGTGGACTCACCGCCCACCCCGGCGCCGCCGCTGCTGCGCGCGCGCCCCCGCTCCCACACGAGCGCCCTCACTGCAGGCGCTCTGCGGCCGCGGGCGCGTCGCCGGCGCCCGGCGCCCGGCGCGCCAGCGCGGCCGCGTCCAGCACGTCGCGCACCGCCTGCGCGAGCTGCGTCGGCGTGTACGGCTTGGACAGGAAGTGGACGGACCCGTCGAGCAGATCGCCCGGGACGAGGGAGTCCTGGGTGTGGCCCGACGCGTAGAGGACGGGCAGCGCGGCGCGCACGCGGGCGAGCACGGCCGCGACCTCGGGGCCGCGCGCGTCCGGGAGGACCACGTCGCTGACGAGCAGGTGGATGGCGCCGGGGTAGGCGGCCGCGAGCGCGACCGCCTCCTTGCCGCTCCGCGCCGCGAGGACCGAGTAGCCGAACGACCGCAGCGAGGCCACGCAGAGCTCGCGCACCTGCGCCTCGTCCTCGACGACGAGCACGGTCTCCGTGCCCCCGACCACGGCCGCGTGCGCCCGCGCGGGCTGCTCGCACGGCGCGCCGTGCACGCGCGGGAAGCAGATCGTGAAGCGCGTCCCCTGCCCGGAGGCGCTGGAGAACCAGATGTGGCCGCCGTGCTGCTTGACGATGCCGTGGCACGTCGCGAGCCCGAGCCCCGACCCCTTGCCCGGCTCCTTGGTCGTGAAGAACGGCTCGAACACGTACTGCTGGATCGCGTCCTCCATCCCCTGCCCGGTGTCCGTGACCTTGAGCTCCACGTAGTCCCCGGGCTCGATCTCCGGCCTCCGCTCCGCGTCGTCGGGGCGGACCGTCGTGTTCGCGGTCTCGATCGTCAGGCGGCCCCCGGCGGGCATCGCGTCGCGCGCGTTCACGGCGAGGTTCATGAGCAGCTGCTCGAACTGGCCCCGATCGATGCGGATGGGCCAGATCTGGCTGCCCGGCAGCACGTCGAGCTCCACGTCCTCGCCGACGAGCGGGCGCAGGAGCGACTCCACCCCGAGGATGAGCGCGTTCGGGTCGACCACGGTGGGCTGGATGAGCTGCTTGCGCGCGAAGGCGAGCAGCTGCCGCGTGAGCGCCGCGGCGCGCTCCGCGGCGGTGCCGATCTGCGTGAGGTGCTCGAGGACGTTCGACGACGGCTGCACCTTGCGCACCGCGAGCTCCCTGTGCCCGAAGATCGCGGTGAGCATGTTGTTGAAGTCGTGCGCGACCCCGCCGGCGAGGCGGCCGATCGCCTCGAGCTTCTGGCTGTGCAGGAGCTGCTCCTCGAGGCGCCGGCGCTCGGTGATGTCGAGGCTCGTGCCGACCAGCCCGATGATCGCCCCGGTCTCGTCGGTGAGCAGCTGCGCCGCCATCTGCACGTGGCGCAGCTCGCCGGTCGAGGGGCGCACGACGCGGCACTCGACCGGGCTCGCGATCCCGAGCGGCGAGGCGCTCTCCGCGCCGCCGAGGACCCGGTGGCGGTCCTCGGGGTGGATGAGGCTCGCGAACAGCTCGAACGTCGGGCGCTTCGACGGGTCGACGCCGAGGATGTGGTAGAGCTGCTCGGACCAGCGGACGGTCCGCGAGGCGAGGTCGTAGGACCAGCTGCCCACGTGGGCGATGCGCTGCGCCTCGTTCAGCATGCGCTCGCTGCGGCGGAGCTCCTGCTCGGCGAGGCGGCGCTCGGTGAGGTCGACGACCACGCCGAAGTAGCGGGACGGCGGGCCCGCCCCGTCGACGATGGGCAGGCTGCTCAGGAGGCACTCCCGCACCGCGCCGTCCCGGCGGAGCACGCGGAACGCGCTCGCGCCCGAGCCCTCTCCGGTCTCGATCGCCCGCTGCAGGAGGGTCGTCATCCGCTCCCTGTCGTCCGGGTGGACGGCCGCGAGGAAGGCCTCCGTGCTCGGCCTGTCCTTCGCTGGATCGCAGCCCATGATCCGGAAGAGCTGCCGCGACCAGGCGACGCGGTTCTGCTCGACCTCCCAGATCCAGTTGCCCATCTGCGCCGCCTGCTCGGCCTCGTCGAGCTGCGCCTCCCACCCGGCGGGCGCGGGGCCTGGCGCGCCGCCCGGGCCCGCCTCCGGCGCGCCTGCGCCCGGGCCGGCGGCGGGCTGACCCGACGCGCGGACGCGGCCGAGCTCCCGCTCCAGCTCGTCGATGCGCGCGCGGAGGGCGTCCAGCTCACGGCTCGCCGCCGCGCTCATGGCCGTCCAGCTCCTCGTCGCGGCGCGGCGGTCGTCATGGCGCCGCATTGTATGCCGCGGCGGGCCCCTCGGGGGGTTCCTCTTCTGCGGGCGCCGGCGCGGCGCGACCAGGCGCCGCCGCTCAGCGTGGTGGCGCCTGGTCGCGCCGGCGCACGAGCAGCGTTCGCGTGATCTCCACGACCTTTTCCTTGACCCTTCCGTCCGTCTTCCCGAGCTCGGGGGTGAACAGGTCGGCCCCGTGCGCGAGCAGCGCGCGCGGCGGGGTGTTCTTCACGCCGATGATCCGGAGCGTGAGGCTCCCTGCGCCGGCGCCGGCTTCTTCCCGGGCGACCACCTTCGACGCGGCGAAGAGCGTGTCGCCCGCGAGCACGCCGCTCGGGTGGGCCCCGTCGTCGAGGCCGAGGTCCCAGACGGCGCGCCCGGCCGTGTCCCTGCTCGAGAGCGCGAGCACCCAGGACAGCACGAGCCCCCCGTGAACGACGCGCGTCTTCGCGAAGGAGCTCGAGCGGCAGTACTGCTCGTCGAGGTGCAGCGGGTGGGAGTTGCGCAGCAGGGTCGCGAGCTGCATGTGCTCGCTGTCGCCGACGGTCCGGCCGACCTCGTGGGTGATCACGTCGCCCACCTCGAAGTCGTCCCAGAAGCAGGCGAAGCCCCCGTGGCTCGGCGCCGGCGGCAGCGGGCCGTCGAGCTCCTTCGGCAAGCGCGCCGGCGGCTCGGCCGGCTGGGCGACGGCGTGCGGCGCGTCCGCGGGCCGCTCCGCGGCGGCGCCGCAGGGCACGAGCGCCTTGCGCTCGAAGGAGCAGACGAGCAGCCCTTCCTGGTTCACCACCTGCGTCCTGACGTGGACGACGCCCTTGTCGCCCGTCGAGACCGGCTTCTTGCCGATGACCATCGAGCTCGCGCGCAGCGTGTCCCCTGGATAGCAGGCGTCGGGGAACCGCACGTCGATGTACGCGAGGTGCGCGATCGCCTGCTCGCTCACGTCGTGGACGCTGAAGGAGATCCCGAGGTTGAGGAGCAGCAGCGGGTTCACCGGCCTGTCCCTGAGCCCGAGCGAGCGGGCCGCGACGCGGCTGGCGTAGGTCGGGATCGCGTCCTGGAACGAGGCCGCGAACAGGGCGAGCATCCCCTCGTCCACGGTGACGTCCCAGGGGTGCGCGTACACCGCGCCGACCGTGAAATCGTCGAGCTTGCGGCCGTAGCGAGGGGAGCGGACGCGGGCCATCGGTCCGCGCGATCATGTCACAGGCGCGGCGCTTTCGACAGCGCCGCCCGCGCGTCCGCGCTCCGCCCGCCCACGTACGCGGGCGGGCGGGCGCGCTCAGGGCAGCGAGCCCTCGAGCAGGGCGCGCGCGATGCCCTGCGCCAGCACCTCGCGCGTGCCCAGGTGGAAGGCGAGGCTGCGGGCGTCGAGCAGGAGCCGCGCCGGGACCGAGCTCTCGGCGTAGCCGTTCGCCCCGTGGATCTGCATGCAGGCGTCGGCGGCGTCCCAGGCCGCGCGGCTCGCGAACAGCGACGCCATCGCCGACGTGAGCTCGCACGGCTTGCCCGAGTCGGCCGCCTGCGCGGCGGCGCGCGTGAGCTGGCGCGCGGCCGCGACGCGGGCGATGAGCCCGCCGAGCCGGTGCGCCACGCGCGGGAAGGAGATGAGCTGCGCGCCGAACTGCACGCGCGTCTTCGCCCGCTCGAGCGCGAGCTCCAGGGCGGCCTGCGCGACCCCGACGCCGCACGCGGCCGCGTAGGTGCGGCCGACCAGGAGCGCCCGGCGGATCTGGCTTAACCCCTCGCCCTCGCGCTCGCCGAGCAGGGCCTCGCGGCCGACGTGGAGCCCCTCGATCCGGAGCTCGTAGTGCCCCATGCCCCGCTGCCCGAGCGCCCGCACCTCGGCCCCGGTGATCCCCGGGTCCGGGAAGTCGGCGCCCGGCGCGCCGCGCCGCTTGGCGACCGCGAAGAGGCTCGGCCCGAGCGGCTGCTGGCCCTGGCCGCCCGGCGTCGTGGTCCTCGCGAGGGTGAGCACGAGGTCGGCGCGGGACGCCCCGGTGACCCACGCCTTCTTGCCGGTGAGCAGGTAGCTGCCGTCGTCCTGCCGCTCGGCGCGCGTGACGACGCGCGCCAGGTCCGACCCGTACGCGGGCTCCGAGAGCGCGAGGGCGCAGCGCGCCTCGCCGCCCGCGATGCGGGGCAGCCAGGTCCGGCGTTGCGGCTCGGTGCCGGAGCGGACGAGGAGGTCCGCCGCGATCGACGCGGTCATGGTGAGCACGCCGAAGCCGAGCGACCCGCGCGCGAGCTCCTCGACGGCGGTGACCATGGCGACGACGCCGAGCCCGTCGCCCCCGTGCTCTGGCGCGATGGCCAGCCGGAACACCCCGAACTCCCCCATGCGGCGGATGATCGACTCCGGGATGAGCCCGTTGCGCCGGTGGATCTCCGGCGCGAGCGGCTCGACGAGGCGCTCGACGAAGTCGCGCATGTTGTGCCGTATCCAGCCGACGCGCTCGTCCTCCGCGCCGCCGCTGCCGGGGATGCCCTGCTCTGCCGCCGTGCGCGCGAGCGACGCCACGGCCGCGCCCGAGCCCGCGTCGCGCGCCCACGCCGTGACGGCGGGGTGTCCGATCGCCTTGGCCACCTCGTCCTCGCGCAGCTCGAGCTCTCCGAGCGGCGCGACCTCGCCGCCCCCCAGCTCGACGCCCCCGCGCAGGGCGAGCAGCAGCGCCCCTGCGTGCGCCTCGGCGACGGCCCTGGCCTCGCCGCCGCCCACCTCCCAGGCCCAGCCGGCGAGCGAGCGGCAGGCCTCGATCTCCGCGTAGAGGTGGGCGAGCGCGTGGGCTGCGAGCTGGTGCTGGTCGAGCAGCATCCGCGACACGTGCAGCGGCACGCCTGGAGCGCCGCTCGCCCTGGCGAGGCTCGCGCCCTTCGTCGCGCCCCGGAGCCCGGCGCTCGCCGCTCCGACGTCCACCACGCGGTCCCGGAGGCGCCCGCGCGCCATGCGCGCGAGCTGCTCGACGGACGTGATCGCCTCGCGCATGCCTCCCGGGCTGTCTGCCTCGAGCTTGCGAGAAACGATGGTGGCGTGCTGCTCCCGGATCGCCCTCATCCCCAATCCCCCCGATCGCGGACAAAGATCAAAGCCAGTCTGTCGGACGCAGGGCATAGCACCTCCGCGCCGCTCAGGGCCTTACCCCCACCGCGACAGGCGCGGAAAGGCTCCCGAGGATGTCACCCTGAAGAGCGTTCGTCGAGCCTGGGCGCAGCCCCTCTCGCTCACATGGACATCGCTTTAAGGCCTCCCCCGATCCCTCATCGCATTTCCGTCCGCCACCCCGCCGACATCGGTGTTCCCCCCGAGCTCATAAGTCCAGAACAGCCCTCGAGTCCGCCGACCGCCCCGCCGGCAACCACGGTAGGCCCCCTGAGGGAGTGCTCGTCGCGCGGGGCGGGCGCGGGCTGGTGTCTGAGCCCAATTGACGTCGTGTGTCCGGCGTGCGCAGCACGTCGGGCACACGACGTCCAAGGCGAGTTCAGCCCGCGCCCGCCCCGCGCGACGAGCACTCTCTCAGGGGGCCGGCCCGCTACATGGAGCTGAGGGTGCTAGGCGCCGCCGCCCGGATCCGGCACGCCCGGAGCAGCCTGTCCCCGAGCTCGACCGCCCACGACCGCACGTCGTCCGCCCGCGGGCACTGCGGCACCGCGTCGATCGCGTCCTGGATGAGCCGCTGCAAGAGCCGCGTCGTCCCGGAGAGCCCGAGCTCGAGCGCCGTGTTCGGCCGCCCGAGCGCCCCGTCGCGCCCCGCCGGCTTGCCCATGTCCTCCGGCTGCCCGATCAGGTCCAGCACGTCGTCCGCGACCTGGTACGCCTCGCCGATGCGCTGCCCGAGGTCGCCCCAGGCGGCCCCGTCCTGCCCCGCGGAGAGCGCCCCCAGCGTCGCCGCCGCCTCGAAGAGCGCCCCTGTCTTCGCGCGCCGGTAGGTCGAGAGCGGCACCTTCCCCTCCGACTCCCACGCCTGCCCCGCGATGATCCCCTGGGGCATCCCGACGCCGCCCGCGAGCACCTCGAAGAACCGCACCGCCCTCCGCGCGTCGGTGACGCCGCTCGCCACCGCGTGGAACGCGCCGCGCGCGAGCGCCTCGAACGCCAGCACGATCAGCTGGTCGCCGGCGAGCACCGCGGTCGGCTCGCCGAAGGCGCGGTGGACCGACGGCTGCCCGCGCCGGATCGGCGCGTCGTCGAAGCACGGCAGGTCGTCGTGGACCAGCGACGCGCAGTGCATGAGCTCCACCGCCGCCGCGGCCGCGTCGGCGACCTCCGGGGCGGGATCTCCGTAGGCCGAGGCGACAGCCAGGCAGAGCCGCGGCCGGACGCGGGCCCCCCCGGGGAAGACCGCGTGGTGCGTCGCCGCCAGGAGCCCGGGGGGCGACGCGGGCGAGGAGAGCGACTCAATCGCGACGAGAAGCACGCGCTCGATCCGGCGATCGGAATCCATGGCGAGCGAGTGTTGGCGACGTACCGAGGTTTGTCAATGGTTTGCACATCAGTTAAACAAAGCCTAGACAAAGGCGGCGCAACGGGTACACTCCGGAGCCATGGCGGACACGAGAGATCGCGTCGTGGTGATCGGCGGGGGCATCGGCGGGCTGACCGCGGCTGCGCTCCTTGCATCGAACGGGCTCGACGTCGTGTTACTCGAGCGGGCGGCGCGCGTCGGCGGAAAGATGCGCGAGGTGGTCCTCGGCGGCCGCCGCCTCGACGTGGGTCCGACGGTGCTCACGATGCGGTGGGTCCTCGACGAGATCTTCTCGTCGCTCGGGCTCCGCTTCGAGGACCACGTGCCGCTCCGCCCGGCCGAGACGCTCGCGCGCCACGCGTGGCCGGACGGCGCGCGGCTCGACCTCTTCGCCGACGTCGAGCGCACCGCGGAGGCGATCGGCGCGCTCGCGGGCCCGAGGGAGGCGGACGGGTACCGCCGGTTCTGCCGGTACGCGCGCGAGATCTTCGACGTCGTGGAGGGGCCGTTCCTGCGCGCCGAGCGGCCCACCCTGCGGACGATCCTGAGCACGGCGGGCAGCCTGGGCGTCGGCGGGCTCATGAAGATCGACGGCCACCGCACCCTCCACCGCGCGCTCGGCGACTTCTTCGCGGACGAGCGCCTGCGGCAGCTGTTCGGGCGCTACGCGACCTACTGCGGCTCGTCCCCGTACCTCGCGCCGGCGACGCTGAGCGTGATCGCGCACGTCGAGCGCGAGGGCGTCTGGTTCCCCGAGGGCGGCATGTACCGGGTGGCCGAGGCGCTCGCCGCGGCCGCGACCCGCGCCGGGGCGACCCTGCGCTGCGGCGCGCACGTCGCCGCCATCGAGGACGGCCGCGGCCGCGCGCGCGGCGTCGTGCTCGAGGGCGGCGAGCGCATCGAGGCCGACTTCGTCGTGATGAACGCCGATCCGGCGGCGCTGAGGAGCGGCCTGTTCGGCCAGCGCGCCGCCCGCAAGGCGCCGGCGGACGCCCCGCGGTCGCTCTCGGCGGTCACCTGGGCGCTCGTGGCCGAGGCGAGCGGCTTCCCGCTCCTCCGGCACAACGTCTTCTTCTCCGGCGACTACGAGGCCGAGTTCCGCGACATCTTCGAGCGCGACGCCCTGCCGCGCGACGGCACGGTCTACGTCTGCGCCGAGGACCGCTGGAACGATCCGTCGCCGGAGCTCGGCGGCGCCGGGCCCGGCGCGCCCGGCGATGGCGCCCCGGAGGCGCGCGCCGGGGAGCGCCTGTTCTTCATCCTCAACGCCCCTGCCACCGGTGATATCCACACCCCCTCATCCACGGAGATCCACGCATGCGAGCAGCGCGTCTTCCATCAACTGCAGCGGTTCGGCCTCTCGCTGAAGAGCGTCGGCCCCTCTCCGGTGGTGACGACGCCGGCGGACTTCGAATGTTTGTTCCCGGCGACGGGGGGGGCGCTGTACGGGCCGGCGTCGCACGGATGGAACTCCCCCTTCGCGCGTCCGGCCACGCGCTCGAAGCTCCGGGGCCTGTACTTCGCGGGCGGGAGCGTGCACCCGGGGGCGGGCGTGCCGATGGCGGCGCTGAGCGGCCGGCTCGCGGCGCAGAGCGTGATGGAGGACCTCGCTTCGACCTCGAGATCCCGCACGGCGGCTATGCCTGGTGGTACCTGGATGCGGTGAGCGACGACCGCCGGAGCGCGATCACGATCATCGCGCTGCTCGGGAGCGTCTTCTCGCCGTACTACGCCAGGGCCCGCGCGCGCGGCGCCGCGGATCCGCTCATGCACTGCTCGATGAACGTCGCGCTGTACGGCCCGCGCCCGCGCGACGACCGCTGGGCGCTGACCGAGCGGCCGCGGGCGGCTGTCTCCAGGTCGCCGTGCGCGCTCGCCATCGGCCCGAGCCGCATGGAGTGGTCCGGGGGCGAGCTCCGCGTCGCCTTCGACGAGACCACCGCGCCCATCCCCTCGCGCCTCGCCGGCACGGTGCGCCTCCGCCCGGCCGCGCCGGAGCCGGCGGCGCCGGGCCCGCGCGGCGCGCGCGCCGGGGTGACGCTCGACCGGTGGGGCCGGCACCGGTGGGCGCCGCTCGCGCCGATCGCGCGCGCCGAGGTCGAGCTCACGCACCCGTCGCTGCGCTTCACCGGCAGCGCCTACCTGGACACGAACGCCGGCGACGAGCCGCTCGACCGCGCCTTCGAGAGCTGGACCTGGTCGCGCGCGGTCGGGGCGGACGGGATCGCCCTCACCTACGACGTCCGGCGCCGCGACGGCACGCGCATGCTCCTCGCGCGCGCGTTCGACGCGGCCGGCGGCGCGCGCGAGCTCCCGCCGCTCGTCCCGCGGCCGCTCGGCGACACGCGCTGGGGCATGGAGCGGAGCATCGCGGCCGACCTCGGCTCGTCGCCGCGGCTGCTCCGCACCTACGAGGACACGCCGTTCTACGCGCGCTCCCTGGCGGCGGCGACGTTCGGCGGCAAGCCGGCGACGGTGGTCCACGAGGCGCTCTCGCTCGACCGCTTCGCCAGCCCCTGGGTGCAGTTCCTCCTGCCGTTCCGCATGCGGAGGGAGGCGTGAGCGCGCTGCTCGACGCGGCCGCCTGCCTGCCCCTCGCCTGGGCGTTCGCCGTCGCGAGCGTCTCCGCCGAGGCGGTCCGGCGCGCCTCGAGGCGGCTGTCGCCGGGCGCGCCGGCCGGCGGCGAGGCGCCCGCGCCGGGCGCCCTGCGCGTGCTCGTCGTGCGCCCCCTCGCCGGGCATGAGCCCCACCTGGAGCGCACCCTCGGCTCGCTGGCCGGCGCGCGCCTCTCTGCGGCGGTGCGCTGCGTCCTGGCCGTGGCGGACGCTGGCGACGGCGCGCTCCCCGCCGCGTCGGCCGCGGCGGCGGCCCTCTGCGCCGCCGGGATCCCCGCCGAGGTGGCGCTCACCGCGCCCGCCGGCCCGAACCGGAAGGCAGGCCAGATCGCCGCGGTCGTCGCCCGGGAACCGGCGCCGTTCGACGTCGTCCTCGTCGCGGACAGCGACGTCGACCTCGACGGCGTGGACCTCGACGCCCTCGTCGGTCCGCTCCGCGACGGCGCGCGCCCCGCTCCGCTCGACGCCGTGTGGGCGCCGCCCGTCGAGGTGGCGCCGGCGCGCTCGCTCGGCGACCGCGCCTCGGCCGCGGTGCTCGGCGGCTCCCTCCACGCCTTCCCGCTGCTCGCCGGGCTCGATCCGCGCGGGCTCGTCGGCAAGCTCTTCGCCGTCCGCGCCGCGTCGCTCGCCGGCGCGGGCGGGTTCGCGGCGCTCACCGCGTACCTCGGCGAGGACATGGAGCTCTCGCGCCGCCTCCTCGCCCGGCGCGGCGCCGTCGGCGCGGCGCCGATTGTCGCCCCCTCGCTCGCCTCGGGCCGGCCGCTCCGGTACGTCATCGCCCGCTACGCGCGCTGGATCACCGTCATCCGCGCGCAGCGCCCCGCGCTCCTCGCGAGCTACCCGGCGCTCTTCTTCGCGACGCCGCTCATCGTCGCGCTCGCCGCGCTCGCCGCCCCGATCGCGCCGGCCCCGGCGGCGGCAGCGGCCGCGCTCGCGGTGGCGAGCCGCGTCGCGGTCGCCGCGCTCGCCTCGCGGATGGCCGGCCGGCGCGCGCGGCTCCTCGCCGCGGCCGCCGACGCGTGCCTCGCCGACCTCGTCCTCGGCGCCGCCTTCGTCCGGGCGCTGTCGACCCGCACCGTCCTCTGGCGGACCAGCCGGTTCACGATCGATCGCCGCGGCGTCCTCCGGGAAGCCGGGGCGTGAGCGGCTCGCGGGGTCTCGTCCAGTGAGCGAGCAGCCGCTCCGCCGCCCGCCCGACGAGCGAGGGCCTGGCCCGGTGGATCCACCGGAAGCCGTCGACGTCGAGCGGCAGGCCCTCCACCCCGGCCGCCTTGCCGATCGCCCGGTGGATGCGGTCGAGCTCCGCGGTGACGGCGAGCTCCTGGGCGGCGCGCACCGCCTCCGCGTCGCGGGGCGCGCTAGCCGGACGCGACACGCGAGCCGCCGCGGCCTGCTCTGGCACGCGCGCCGCGTCCGTCTCGCGCGGCCCGAGCGGCGCGGCGACCGGCTCGCCGATCGCCAGGTAGAGGCGCGGCCGCTCCTCGCCGGCGAACTCGTACCGCAGCGCGACGGGCAGCACCCTGGCCCGCCGCGCCACGCGCGCGATCTGCGCCGCGCCGGCGCGGAAGCCGAGCGGCCGCTCGTCCGAGGGCCGCTCCTGCCCCTGGGCGAAGATCCACACCGCGCGGCCGGGGCGATCGAGCAGCCGCGCCGCGTACCGGATCGCCGCCGTGCCGTCCGAGGGCAGCTCGAGGTCGACGCCGAACGCCCCGACGAGCGCGAAGAACGGCAGCCGGCGGAGGTTGTCCGCGTTCATCATGGCGTAGCCGTCGGCGCCGAGCAGGTGCTGCGACACGTGCAGGACGACCAGCGGATCCCACCACGACGAGTGGTTCGCGACGAGCAGGAGCGGCGCCTCCGCCGAGAGGGCGCGCGCCGCCTCGACCCCCCGCGCCAGCACCGCGCCGAACGCGCCGTGGATCCGCGAGCGCGCGTGCGCCGCGAACCAGGCGTTGAACCACCGATGCTTGCGCGCTGGAATCACCCGGGCTCCCGGCGCGGAGCCTACACCGCCCCGCCTGCGCTTTTGCTCGAGGAGACCGCGCGATGACACTTTCGCACGCCATCTGGATCGTCACGGCGCTGGCCGCCTTCGCGGCCATGGAGGGGTGGGCCGCTCTCCTCCACGGCAAGGTCTGGCACCACGCCCTCTGGAGCATCCACCGCTCCCACCACGCCAGGCGGCGCGGCCTCTTCGAGCGGAACGACGCGCTCTCGTTCCTCCACGCCCCGGTCGCCGTCGCGCTCATCCTGTACGGCTGCATGGGCGCGCCCGGCTTCCTGCGCGAGGCCGCCTTCGGCTTCGGCCTCGGCATGACCGCCTTCGGCTTCGCCTACGTCGTGGTTCACGACGGCCTCGTCCACCGGCGGCTCCCGGTCTCGGGCCTCGCGCGCGTCCCCTACCTCGCGCGCGTCCGCGACGCGCACCGCGTCCACCACAGCACCGGGGGCGCGCCGTACGGCCTCTTCCTCGGCCCCCTCGTCCTCGCGCGCCGCGCGGCGTCCGCGGCGCCGGCCGCGACCGCCGCCGCGCCCTTCCAAGCCACCGCCGCCGCGCCCCATCCTCGGAGCGCCCGCCGCCGCGCCCCTCCAAGCGTCCGCCGCCGCGCCCCTCAGCGGGCCCGGTAGAGCTCCCTCGCGAGCCCCGCTCCCCAGCGGCCGATGGCCCGGATCGGCAGCGCGCTCACGACCTCGCGGTACACCTCGGGCCGCCGCGCCGCCGTCTCCCGCAGGAACCTCACGAAATCGGCCGGCTGCATCTCGTCGCGCAGCAGCGCCGCGTAGGTGTCGTTGCCCATCGCGTGGAGCACGGCGAACGCCGTGTTGAGGAGCGCGTTCATCTCCCCTCCCCTCGCCCCGCCCGGGGGCCTCGCCATGAGCGCCGCGAGCGCGCCCGTCCCCGCGTGCACCGGCGCGTCGCGGGCCCCGCTCGGCGCGCCCGGCTCCCGGACCGCCCGCGCCAGCTCGGCGGCCGTCGCCGCGAGCTCGCGCACGTTCGCGCCGAAGCCGCAGAAGGTCAGCGGCGAGTGCCGCGCCGCCGCGTCCCCCACGAGCCGCACCCGCCGCCCCGGCGCGCGCGGCGGCGCGGAGAGCCGCGACCAGCCCGGGATGAACCCGAACGTCGGCCGGACGAGCCGCGCGTCGCCGTCCTTGTACCGCGAGAGGAGCCGGAAGAACCGCGCGTAGAGCGACAGGAGCGCGCCCGGCCCGACGTCCCCGGAGCGCGCGTAATAGAAGAGGTACACCGTCGTCTCGCCCGGCCGCCCCGGGAACGCCTCCCAGAGGTGCTGCCTGCCCTCCTCGACGTCCTCCGTCGTCGCGAGGATCTCGCCGACGTCCGGCCGGATCTGCCGCTCGCCGTCGCCCTCCTCGAGCCCGGTGAGCACGCCGCCGACCGTGGGGCAGACGAGGTCCGCGGTCGCGTACGGGCTCGCCGCGCCCCGCGCGTCCACGAGGAGCCTCGCGGACAGCACGCGCGGCGCGGCGCTCGACCCCGCCTCGGCCATGGCGAGCGCGACGGTGTCCGGCCCCTCCGCGTGCCCGACGAGCGCGTGCCCGTCGAGCAGCGCGACCCCGAGCGCCTCGGCCCGCGCCCGCGCCGCCGCGAGCAGCCCTCCCGCGTCGATCGCGTGGTCGAGCACGCCGCGCACCGGGTACGTCCCGCCGCCGTGCCACCGGCACAGCCCCTCGGCGTAGCGAGCGACGATGAGCCGCTCGACCTCGTCCGCCGCGAGCAGCCCCGACGCCGACAGCGCGGCCACCTCGGCCGTCCCGGCGTTCCACTCGCGGTGCGCGGCGCCGATCCGCGCCCTGTCGAGCACCGCGACCCGCAGCCCGGCCGCCGCGAGCAGCGGCGCGAGCAGCAGCGACAGCCCGCCGCCCGCGATCGCCACGTCGTAGTCCGCGGCGGCGCCCCGGTCCGGCGGCCGCACCGCGGGGCCTCGCCGCGGCTCGCTCGGCCCGGGGGGCGCGGCCCGCGCCGCGTCGAGGTGCTCGAGCCGCGCGAGCAGCGCCTCGCCGCCCGCGTCGCGCACGCGCCCCCGCGCCGCGTCGAGCTCCCGCGCCGACGCGGCCTGCGGGCTGACGGCCCCGGCCCTCATCGCGCCGCCTCCACGAGGAAGCGGACCTCGTCGAGCGGCGGCGCGGCGCCGTGCTCGCGCTCCTCGTCGGGCGCGGCCGGCCTGGCGATCAGCGCCCGCAGCACGAGCCACGCCTTGCGGCCGGGCGACACGACCGCGCGCGTCGACACCGAGTCGAAGCCGCGGCGCGCGATGACGCGCCCGATGTCGGCGTAGATGAGCCGCGCCGCCTGGATCGCAGCCCGGCAGTCGCGCGGCAGCATCGGGATGCCGGCGCCCGCGCGGCGGTAGAGCACCTCCGCCTCGTCGAGCAGCCGCGCCACGATCCGCCCCAGCCGGTCGTCGAAGACGGGCCGCGCGAGCCAGCCCTCCGGATCGAGCCCGGCCTCCCGCATCCACGCGAGCGGCAGGTAGATCCTCCCGCGCCGGGCGTCCTCGCCGATATCGCGCGCGATGTTCGTGAGCTGCATGGCCACCCCCAGGTCGCACGCCCGCGCCAGCGCGTCGGGCCCGCGCGCCCCCATGAGCGCCGACATCGTCGCGCCCACCGCGCCCGCCACGCGCGCCGCGTAGGCGTTCAGCTCGGAGAGCGTCTCGTAGCGGCGCCCCTCCGCGTCCCACGCGAACCCCTCGAGCAGCGCCTCGATGAACGCGCGCGGCAGCGCGTGCTCCGCCATGACGTGGGCGAGCGCCCGGTCGACGGGGCTGTCGTCCGGCGCGCCCGCCGCCGCGCGCGCGAGCCGCTCCCGCAGCACGGCGACCGCCGCCGCGGCCGCCGCCGGCGGGGCTTGCTCCCCGAGCTCGTCGACCGCGTCGTCGGCGACCCGGCAGAACGCGTAGAAGGCCGCCGCCGGCTCCCTCACGCGCGCGGGCAGGAGGAGCGCCGCCGCGGCGAAGCTCTTCGACCCCTTGCGCAGGAGCGCCCTGCACGCGGCGAAGTCCGCCGCCGACGCCTCAACGGAACTTCGATGCATCCGGGACCACCTGATCCAGCACGCGGGCCGACGAGAGCACCCCGGGCAGACCGGCCCCCGGGTGCGTCCCTGCCCCGACCAGGTAGAGGTGCTCGACGTCCTCGCTCGCGTTGTGCGGCCGGAAGAAGGCGCTCTGCGTGAGCACCGGCTCCGGGCCGAACGCCGCGCCGCGGAACGAGAGCAGCCGGTCCTGGAAGTCCTGCGGCGTGAGGAGGCGCGAGCTCGCGAGCTCGCCCTCGAGCCCGGGCAGGAGCGTCGCCTCGAGCAGCTTCGAGATCGAGCGCCGGTAGCGCTCCTGGGTCGCGGGCCAGTCCGTGCCGCTGAGCAGGTTCGGCACCGGCGACAGCACGTAGAAGGCGTCGCACCCGGGCGGCGCGAGCGCCGGGTCGGTCGCCGTCGGCCGGTGGAGGTACAGGCTGAAGTCGTCTGCGAGCACGTGCCTCTGGAAGATGTCCTCGAGCAGCGCCTTGTACCGCGGGCCGAGGAGGATCGTGTGGTGCGCGACGTCCGGGTACTGCCGTCGCGTGCCGAAGTACCACACGAAGAGGCTCATCGAGTAGCGCTGCCGCTCGATCCGCCTGTCGGTCCAGCGCTTGCGCGCCTCGGGCGGCACGAGGTTCCTGTAGGTCCACGCCGAGTCCGCGTTCGAGACGACGACGTCGGCCGCGAGCCGCTCCCCGGACGCGAGCTCCACGCCGCGGGCGCGGCCGCCCTCCACCGCGATGCGCCGCACCTCGGCGCCGCACCGGACCGACCCGCCCTGCCCCTCGATGAGGGAGACGAGCCCGCGCACGAGCGCGCCCGTGCCGCCGATCGGGAAGTGCACGCCCCAGTTGCGCTCGAGGAACGCGATGAGGCTGTAGATCGAGGTGGTCGAGAACGGGTTCCCGCCCACGAGCAGCGGGTGGAAGCTCAGCACCTGGCGCAGGCGGTCGTCCTTCACGTACTTCGACACGAGCCCGTACACCGTGCGGTAGCTCTCGAGCTTCACCATGTCCGGCACGATGCGCGCCATGTCCTTCCACGACCCGAACGGCACGTGAGCGAGCTCCTCGAAGCCCACGCGGAAGATCGCCTCGCTCATCCTGACGAAGCGCTCGTATCCCTCGACGTCCCCGGGTGACAGGCGCGCCACCTCGGCGCGCATCGCGGCGGCGTCGCCCGTGTAGTCGAACGTCGCGCCGTCGTGGAACCGGATCCGGTAGAACGGCGTCACCGGCCGCAGGTCGATGTCGTCGGCCATGCGGCGGCCGCAGAGCTGCCAGAGCTCCTCGAAGAGGAACGGCGCCGTGATCACGGTCGGCCCCGCGTCGAAGGTGAAGCCGTCCTGGCGGTGCACGTACGCGCGCCCGCCCGGCTCGTCGAGCTTCTCGACGACGGTGACCTCGTAGCCCCGCACCCCGAGCCGCACGGCCGCGGCGAGGCCCCCGAACCCGCTGCCGATCACGACGGCGCGCGGCCTGCGCCCGCGGGCGCCACGGGCGTCTGACGACCGCGACCCCCCCTGGGGCGCGGCCCCCTCGTCGCCCGGCGGACGGCCGGGCCGCTCTTCATGCGCCGAAGAAGCGCTGGTCTTTTGCATGAAGGCGAGTATAATGTTTGTTCCAGCCTTTGACAAAGGCGAAAACATCTTCAGTAGCTGGTCTTTCTGGGCCCCGGTGCTCGTCGGTTCGGCGCTTCGAGCCGACGCTGGCGGCGGCGGCTCGGCGGGCCTCACCAAGGTTGTCCAGTTGAGCCGCTACAGAATTCATGCCGTCTCGAAGATGTGTGGCGTGTCCTCGGCGACGCTGCGGGCGTGGGAGCGCCGTTATGGGGTGCCTTCCCCGGCGCGCACGGCGTCGGCGTACCGCCTCTACAGCGAGGAGGACGTCGCGCTCATCAAGAAGATGCGCGACTACGTGAACGGCGGGATGGCCGCGGCCGAGGCGGCGCGCATGGTGATCGAGACGGCGGCGCCGCACCCGCTGGTGCACACGAACGGCGGCGACGCGTTCGCGGGCGCGAGCGAGCGCATCGTCGAGGCGGCGCTCCGGTTCGACCCTGACGGCCTCGAGGCCGAGGTGAACCGGGCGCTCTCGCTCGGCCCGGCGGTGACGATCTTCGAGCGCGCGCTCGGTCCGGCGCTGGAGCGCATCGGCGACCTCTGGCACGAGGGGAAGATCACGATCGCGCAGGAGCACCTCGCGTCGCAGGTGCTCGGCGCCACGCTGCTGCACCTCCTGCGCCTCGCGCAGCCGGGCGAGAGCGGGCGGCGCGTCCTGCTCGCCGCCTTCGCCGAGGAGGATCACGTGCTCGGGCTGATCGGCGTCGGCCTGCGCTTCTGCGCGTGGGGCTTCCGCTCGGTGGTGCTCGGCCCGCGCACCCCGCCCGCCGCGATCGCGCGCGCGGTCGAGTCGCTCTCGCCGGACATCGTCGCGCTGACGGTCGCGATCCCGCCGCCGCCGCCGACCGCGCGCGAGCTCATCGACGCCTACGCGGACGCCTGCCGGGACGCGGCGTGGATCGTGGGCGGCGCGGGCGCCGAGGCGCTCAGGCCGTTCATCGAGACGCGCGGCGGCCTGGTGGCGTCCGCCGACGTCTCGGAGGTCCGCGCGCAGGTCGAGTCCGCGCTGCTCTCGCGCCGGCGCCGCAGGGACGCGAGCTGAGCGGGCGCAGGCCCGGGCGCGCGCGCCGGCGCCGGGCCGGGCGCGCGCGATGGCGCCGGTCCGGGCGCGCGTGTCGGGCTCAGCCCTCGACTTCCTTGCGGAGCAGATCGAGGACCCTGGTCTGCGCCTCGGGCTTGAGCTTGCCTTCGGCCGCGAAGAGCACCTGGCCGTTCTTGCCGACGAGGATCACGTTGCTGATGCCGCGCCGGAGCCGGTAGGTCTCCCGGAAGGTGCCGTCCCAGTCGCAGTAGATGGTCGCGCCGACCTTCCTCGACTCCTCGCGGATGGCGTCCTTCACGAACCCTTTCACCGGCCAGAAGTCGTAGGAGCTCACGTCGGCGATCGCCGCGAGGGCGATGGCTCGCCGGTAGCGGTCGCCCTTCGCGAGCTTGGCGAGCGCGTCCTTGAACGCCTGGTTCTGCGTCGCCGAGTCCTTGTCCTCGTAGACGATGAGGATCGGCTTGCCCCGCAGCGCCTTCATCTGGAGCTCGCGGCCGTCGGCGTCCTCGAGGCGCGCGTTCGGCGCCCGGTCGCCCTCCGACGGCAGCGCCAGCGCGGCGCCCGAGATCAGCGCCAGGGACAGCGCTGCGGCGGAGGCGGCCGAGAAGAGGCGGGCGGGCCACGGGCGGCGGGGTACGGTCGGGCGGTTCTGCATGTCCATGGTTTGTAACATCTATCGGCCAGTCATCCTAGGGTTGTTCAACCTCGATCGTACCATCAAGCGGGCGCGGCTGTGGATGTCGTTGGGCGCTCTGGCGGCTGGGGGTGTCTCTGGGAGCTCTGGGAGCTCTGGGAGCTCTGGAGGTGTCCTCCTGGGGTTCTCTGGATGAGGTCGTCCGGGCTGCGCTGGCGGCCTTTCCGGGATCTTTTCCGGCCGCTGTGCGGCGCGAGGGGCGCGCGAGAGGACGGATGGCCCGGCTCTTGACAGGTCGGGCACCGTGCGAAGATTGGGCGGTGCGAAGAGACCGGCTCTCGGAGCCAAGGTCCCGTAACGCTACAACAAATCGGCCGTCCCGAGCAGGGTGACGGCGCCGCGGGCGAGGCCCCGGCGCGCGCCTGCGCGGGGGTCATGGAGGAGTCGCCATGCTGAACCGTTACACGGATTTCGATCGCACGTTTGCCATGATGGATGAGCTGCGCCGGCGGATGGATCGGGCGTTCGAGGAGTACGACGCGCCCCGCGCGTCGCTGCGCGGTGATTTCGACCAGTCGCCCCGGTACACGCCTGGCCCGCGCATCCACCTGTTCGACACGGGCAGCGCCCTCGTGGTCAAGGCCGATCTCCCTGGCCTGACGGAGAAGGATGTCCAGATCTCGCTGAATCAGGACGTCCTGACCGTGAGCGGCGAGCGCAAGTCGGACGCGCCGGAGGGCTACCTCGTTCACCGCAAGGAGCGGGGCGCGGTGCGCTTCAGCCGGAGCTTCACGCTGCCGAGCAAGGTCGACCCCGAGAAGACCTCTGCGGTCCTCAAGAACGGCGTGCTGACGCTGACGCTGAACAAGGCCGCCGAGGCGCAGCCGCGGCAGATCAGCGTGACGTCGCGCTGAGCGGCCGAGGGAAGTGGGGAGAGCTGAAGAGAAACGGAGCGAGAGACCGCGAGACGCGACACTGGAAAGGTTCGAGGAAGGAGCGATGAAGATGAACACCGAGCGCAACTTGACCAACCGTGCTGAGAGCAACCCTGAGAAGATCCAGCAGCGCCCTGCCGTGCCCCCGGCGGTCGACATCTACGAGAGCGCCGAGGAGCTCCTGGTCGTGGCGGATCTCCCGGGTGTGACGCAGGATCGCCTGGCGATCCGGCTGGAGAAGGGCGAGCTCAGCTTCGAGGGCCGGCGCACCGACGCGGCCGAGCGCGAGCAGAGCGCGGACAACCTGCCGGACTTTCGTCGCAGCTTCGTGGTCCCGCAGGGCATCGACGCGGAGAAGATCTCCGCGGAGCTCCAGGCTGGTGTCCTCCGGATTCACCTGCCGAAGAGCGCCTCGCTCAAGCCCCGTCAGATCCCGATCAGCGCGGGCTGACGTGGCGGGCGAACGGCCGAGGCACCGCGTCGCCGGCCACCGGTGGTCCCCTGGACGGGCCCGGTGCCGCGCGCGGTGCCTGACGCGCGCTGCGCGCTCGACATGCCCTCTGGGCTGGAGGGGCCCGCTTCGGTTACTGTTCCGGTGTGCCTCTCCTGCGTCCACGTCATTCCCTTCCCTCCCTTCCCCTCCTCGCCTCGATGACGCTGCTCGCCTCCGGGTGCAGCACGATCCTCGGCCTCGACGACTTCACCGACGCCGCGACGACCGGGGCCGGGGGCGACGGCACGGCGCCTTGCAAGCTGGGCGACGCGCGGGCGTGTTACGAAGGCGCGGACGAGACCGAGGGCGTCGGCCTCTGCGCGGCCGGCACGCAGCGCTGCGGCGCGGACGGGACGTGGGGGGACTGCGAGGAGCAGGTGCTCCCGGGCGAGGAGGACTGCGACCGGAGAGGGGATGAGGACTGCGACGGCGTGGGGTGCAGCGATGTCCTGTGGGCAAGGATGTTCGGCGCGGGGCCGTTCCAGTGGCCAACATCGATAGCGATAAGCCCGAAGGGAGATCGCATCGCGATGGCGGGTCTCTACCGGGGCGAGATCAACTTCGGCCCGGATGCCACGACGGCCCTGCCGGAGGATACGAGCGGCGCCGCCTTCCTCGCCGTGTTCGACGGCGACGGCGACCATGTGTACAGCCGCGGAATACCGCTCGGGGGAGATGGCTCTGCCGCGGTGGCGCTGGATGCCGAGGGCAATGTGCTGTTCGCGACCAAGTACGCGGGAACCGTGAACCTCGGCGGCGACGATCTCCCGGCCAGCGGTAGCAGCGACATGCTCGTCGTCAAGCTCGACAAGAACGGCGGGCACGTGTGGAGCGAGCAGTTCGGCGGCCCGGAAGGCCAGACCACACCAACCGATATCACCGTAACGCCGAACGGCGACCCCGTGCTCGTCGGCATCTTCACGAGAGCCGTGACCTTCGGCGGCCCGACGTTCGAGACCGCGGAGGCGTCGGACCTGGACAGTTTTCTGGTGCGCTTGAGCGGTGAGGACGGCGGCCACATTTACAGCGTCCAGATCGGGGATCACACGAGCGATACCCCGGGAGCTCAATGGGCCAAGGGCGTCGCCGTCGATGCGATGGGCCGTGCGGTGGCCGCCGGCACGTTCGTGAACTCCGTCGACTTTGGATCTGGACACACGCGAGACGCCGTCGACATGGGAGTCTTCGGCTGGGTGGCTCAGTATGACGCGGAGGGAACGCTGCGCTGGGATACGACTTTCGGCCATGACAACGACGGAAGCACGGTCGATATCAGCGGCGTCGACGTTGACCCTGCGGGCAATGCTGGCATTGTCGGGCTCTTCTCGGGCACCATCAGGTTTCCGGCCACGAGCGATGTCAAGGTCACGCGCAAGACGACCGGCGCTGACGATATGGATCTGTTCGCCGTCCGCCTTTCAGCGACCGGCACCCACTCGTGGTCGAAACGGTTCGGAGACGCTGCCGACCAGACCGGGCCCCTGCCGTTTCAGGGCGTCGCGTTCGACAGCGAGGGCGAGCTCGTGTTCGCCGGCAGCTTTCGCGGGAAGGTGGATTTCGGCGGCGGCGAGCTGACGGCCGACGACACCGACTGGTTCGTCGCCAAGTTCGATCCTTCCGGAACTCATCAGTGGAGTCATCGGTACGGCAGCGGCGCGGCTTTCCAGGGGGCGACCTCCGCGGCGATCCAGCCAGACGCGCGCGAGATTGTCGTAGCAGGCGTGAGCGATGGTGCGATCAACCTGATCGACCCACCGCTGACGACGGATACTGTCGGCGTGGTCATGACGCGGATATCCCCCTGAGCGCGTCGTTCAAGCGCATCCGATTCCAATCGGGCGGGCGGGCATGCCCCTCAAAGGATCAGTCATCCCCGTCTGCATTGCCTTTGATTTCCAATGTCCATCTCGCATCCTCGCCGCACGCGGTGCCCTCCACGTAGCGCACCTCGAGGACGAACCAGGTTGCATCTTCCTGGCCCCCCACATCATCCCAGATGGTCATGAACGACTCAGGCGTGCCTTGCGCCCTCACACCGGACGCGAAGCAGTCCGTCGCATCGACTCCGGGCATACCTTGGTACACGATAAGATCGAAGTTCATCCCCGGCGGGGAGGTGAGCGTGGCCCCGAAGCTCTCCGTGCTGGTAAATATCTGTGAGTCGTCGACGACATAGACCTTGAACCACTCCGACGTGGTCCCCGTCACTGCCCACGAATCGGTGCCCTCGTCGCCCGAGACCGAGCCGAGATCCTCTGCGCCAACGCACGTGTTCGGCGCCCCATAGTCGCATTCGGGAATCGTTCCTCCGCCGCCGCCCTCGCCGCTCCCGCCTTCGCCCTCGCCGCCCTCGCCCCCGGCGCCGCCCGCCCCGACGGAGCTCACGCTCGAGCTCGAGCTGGATGATCTCGAGCTCGAGGACGCGCTCACCCCTCGGTCGCCCCCCTCGCCGCCGGAGCCGCCCCCGCCGCCGCTTCCGCCGGCCTGCTCCTCGTAACCGGGCTGCAGGTTGTCGGTGCCGTTGGCGCACGCGGCGAGCGTGAGCAGGAGCGCGGGAACGAGGAGTGACCGTCCAGGCGTGTGCATTGACAGGATTCTATCCGGTCTCGCGAGAGCGGTCCAAGGAACCCATGGGGGTGGCGTGAGATGCCGTGGCGCTCCGCATCACGTGCACGTAATGCGTCAGCCAGTCGGGTTTTGCTGATTACCATAGGCCTGGATTTCCGAGGTGACGACCGGACACAGCACTGTCCAGAGCGACCGACGGCAACGTCATCGACACACGTCTGGAACTCGTTGCCTCCCCGCTCCCCGGGTCGACATGCCGTCTCGCCACCAGAGGCCCACCTCGACCCGTCCAGCGAGCACCGGTCATCCGGGAACCATCCTGCACCGCGTCGCCCCCCAGCCCCCGCCCCTCGTCGCCCTCCCCAGCGCCGCCCCGCGTCGCCGCCCCCCACCCCGCCCCGCGTGGCGCTGCCTCGCCCCCGCCAGCTCATCCGCTCCGGCCCCTCCCGCTCCAGCGCTTCCGCGCCGCCCCGCCTTTCGATAGGCTCGGCGTCGCTGACGCTGAAGCCCGCCCTCGACGCCCTGCTCTCGCTGCGCGCGAAGACGCTGCTGGCGATCACCGCCACGCTGCTCGGGCTCAGCTTTGCCCTGTACGGCGTTTCATCCAGGGCGCTCCTCGCCAACTCGATGGCCGCCGAGGCGCAGGACACGCGCCGCACCGCGCAGGTCGCGCTCAACCTCTTCCATCAGGCCAGCCGCGACTTCAACGCGCGCTGGACCGACTGGAGCCAGTGGGATGACGCGTACACGTTCGTGCAGGACGGCAATCAAGAGTTCGTCCGCTCGAACCTCGTCCCCGAGCTCTTCGACATCGCCCGGATCGACCTCGCGGTCTTCGCGGACGCGGACGGAGAGCCCGTGTACAGCGCCGGCTACGACCACGGCACGAAGCGCTGGGCGCCCCTCCCGCGCGGCATCGCGGAGCGGCTCCGCGTCGGCGACCTCCTCTTCGGACGGGACGCTCCGAACAACGCCGTCCGGGGCGGCATCATCCTGCTCCCGGACGGGCCGATGCTCCTCTGCTCTCAGCCCAGCGTCGGCAGCGCCGGGCGCGGTCCGGCGGCCGGCACCGTCACGTTCGGCCGCTTCCTGACCAGCGCCGAGATCGCGCGCCTCGCCGAGCCGGCCGGCCTCTCGCTCGCCGTGCGGCGCCTCGACGACCCCGAGCTGCCCGCCGACTTCCGCGAGGCGCGCGCCGCCATGTCGGACCACGACACGACCTTCGTCCACCCGCTCGGCGAGGACAGGATCGCCGGGTATGCCGTCCTCCGCGACATCGACGGCCGGCCGGCGCTGCTCGTGCGCGTGGACAACGACAGGGCCATCCTCAGCATGGGCCATGACACGTTGCGCTACCTCGTCCTCGTGACGGTGCTCGTGGGCCTCGTCTTCGGCGGCGTCACGCTGCTGCTGCTCGAGAAGCTGGTCCTCTACCGGCTCGCCCGCCTCAGTCGCGAGGTCACCGAGATCGGCGGCGTCGGCGACCTCTCGGCGCGCGTCGCCATGCCGGGCAACGACGAGCTGTCGCGCCTCACCAGCTCGATCAACGGCATGCTCTCGGCCCTCGAGGCGAACGCCCGGCGGCAGAGCCAGCAGAAGGCGGCGCTCGAGCAGGCCAAGGCGGCGGCGGAGCGGGCCCACGAGCGCTCCGACCGGCTCCTCCTCAACATCCTGCCGAGGTCCATCGCCGAGCAGCTCAAGGAGAACGAGCGGCTCATCGCCGAGCACTTCGACGAGGTGACCATCCTCTTCGCGGACATCGCCAGCTTCACCCCCCTCGCCGCGCGGCTGAACCCGACCGAGCTCGTCGGCCTGCTCAACCGGATGTTCTCCTCGTTCGATCAGCTCGCCGAGCAGCTCGGCCTGGAGAAGATCAAGACCATCGGAGACGCCTACATGGTCGTGGGCGGGCTGCCGGTGCAGCGCCCCGACCACGCCCGGGCGATCGCGCGGATGGCCCTCGCGATGGCGGACACCGTGAGCCAGTTCCTGGCCGACGACGGTCAGCCCTTCCAGCTCAGGATCGGCATCAACACCGGCCCTGTGATCGCCGGGGTGATCGGCAAGCGCAAGTTCAGCTACGATCTCTGGGGCGACGCGGTGAACGTGGCGAGCCGCATGGAGTCGAGCGGAGAGCCCGGCCGCATCCAGGTGAGCGAGGCGAGCTATGCGCTGCTCCGCGGGGACTTCGCCCTCGAGGAGCGAGGCCTCGTGGCGATCAAGGGCAAGGGCGCGATGAAGACCTATTGGCTCCTCGGCGAGAGCTCACCGCAGTAGCGCCTCCTCGGCGAGAACACACCGCAGCAGCGCCGCGCGGCGCGGCGCAAGGTGCCCAAGCCCGCGATTGACAAGCCATGGCGGGCGTGCAATGGCTGCGCCCCCGCCCGATGTCAGACCAGGAGCGACGCGCCCTCATGGACAAGCAGGCCCCGACCGAGACGACGCTTCCCGTCACCGTCCGCGAACCGGGCCCCGGAGAGGACCGCGACGAGCTCGTGCGCCTCCTGTTCGGCGACGCCGCCGCGTCGGCCAGGCGGCCCGAGGAGTACGAGGCGCGCTATCCCCGGCGCGCGCTGCCCAAGGGCGCGATGGTCACCCGGTTCGCGCCGAGCCCCACCGGGTTCATGCACATCGGCGGCGTCTTCGTGTCGCTCATCAACAAGCGGCTCTCCGTCCAGAGCGAGGGCGTCTTCTTCCTCCGCATCGAGGACACCGACGTGAAGCGCGCCATCCCCGGCGCGATCGACACCATCGTCGACTCGCTCGCTCGCTACGACCTCTCCCCGCAGGAGGGCGTGCTCCGCGCCCCGGCAAAGGGAGACGGGCCCTCGCCGCGGGGCGAGTTCGTGCAGCAGGGCGACTACGGCCCTTATGTCCAGACAGAGCGCGTCGCGATCTACCGCGATTACGCGATCGACCTCATCCGCCGCGGCTTCGCCTACCCCTGCTTCTGCACGGTCGAGGAGCTCGACGCCATCCGGCAGGAGCAGGAGGCGCTCCAGAAGAAAGCAGTCCAGGAGCAGAAGGCGCTCCAGGAGAAGGGGGTCCAGGAGCTGAGGGCCGTTGCGATCAAGACCGGTTATCACGGCCGGTGGGCGAAGTGGCGCGACGCGCCGCTCGCCCGGGTGAAGGAGGCGCTCGCGAGCGGCACGCCGTTCGTGCTCCGGCTGCGCGCCCCGGACGACGTCTCCGGCCGGGTCGAGTGGAAGGACGGCGTGAAGGGCGTCATCTCGATGCCCGTCAACGACCTGGACACCATCCTCCTCAAGTCGGACGGCATCCCGACCTACCACTTCGCCCACGCCGTGGACGATCACCTGATGCGGACGACGCACGTCATCCGCGGCGACGAGTGGATCTCGTCGATGCCGCTCCACCTGCAGCTCTTCCGCGTGCTCGGGTTCAGGCCGGTCGAGTACGCCCACGTCCCGCCGATCCAGAAGCTCGATCGCGTGGAAGAGGCGGATCCGGAGACGGGCGAGACGAAGGTGTCGGACGCCCGGCGCAAGCTGAGCAAGCGCAAGGACCCGGAGGCCAACATCGAGTACTACCGGGAGATAGGCGTCCCGGAGACGGCCACGATCGAGTACCTGCTCAACATCGCCAACTCCGCGTTCGAGGACTGGCGCAAGGCGAACCCGGACAAGCCGTATACCGCCTTCCCCCTCAAGCTGAACAAGCTCGCCCCCGGCGGCGCCCTGAGCGACCTCGTCAAGCTGAAGAGCGTCAGCCAGGCGGTCGTGAGCCGGATGAGCGCCGAGGACGTCTACACGCAGGGCCTCGACTGGGCGCGGACGTACGACAGGGAGCTCGCCGCGCTGATGGAGCGAGATCCGGAGTACACGAAGCGCGCCCTCGGCATCGAGCGAGGCGGCAAGAAGTCGAACAAGCGCATCGTCACCTGGCCCGATCTGCGGCCCCAGCTCTTCTTCTTCTACGACGAGCTCTACAGCGGCCTCGATTCGTTCGATTTCCCCGAGAACGTCCCGGAGGAGGACCGCAAGCCGCTGCTCCGGCAGATGCTCGACGTCTTCGATCCGGCCGACTCGAAGGAGGCCTGGTTCGAGAAGATCCGGCAGATCGCCGTGGCCTCCGGCTACGCCGGCGAGGTGAAGCAGTACAAGGCCGCTCCCGAGTCGTGGAAGGGCCATGTCGGCGACGTCTCGATGGTGCTCCGCGTCGCGGTCTGCGGGACCCGGAACAGCCCTGATCTCACCGAGGTCATGGCGGTGCTCGGGGAGCCGCGCGTGCGGGCGCGCATCGCGCGCTTCCTCTGAGCGGGGGCGCCGCGTGACGAGCCCGGCGGAGGCCGCGCGCCGAGGGCGCGGGCCGCGGCAGCTCCACGGCCCGCGGCGGCAGGAGGAGCGATGAGCGAGGTGTGCCGGTTCGCGCCGTCGACCACCGGGCCCGCCCACCTCGGTACGCTCGCCGCGGCGCTGCTCTCCTGGCTCGACGCGCGGTCGCGGGGCGCGCGGCTCGTCCTGCGGCTGGAGGACCTGGACCCCGACCGCTGCCGGCCCGAGTTCGCGCGCTCCATCGAGGAGGACCTCGCGTGGCTGGGGCTCGATTTCGACGAGCGCGTCGAGCAGCACACCCGGAGGGCGCACCACGAGGAGGCGATGGACCGGCTCGAGGCGCTCGGCGCGCTCTACCCCTGCGCCGCGACGCGCGAGGAGGTGCGCGCGATCGGCCGGCGCGCGCCCGACGGCGGCTGGGCGTACGACAACCGCGCGCGCGGCCGCGCGCTGCCGCCCGGCGGGTGGCGCGCGAGCGTCGAGCCGATCCGCGCGCGGCTGCCGGACGGGGTGTTCCGGCCCGTCGACGAGGGCGGGCTCGACCTGTCGCAGGAGCCGGCGCTCGCGATGGGCGACCCCGTGGTGCGCCGGCGCGACGGGGCCTTCTCGTACCAGCTCGCGGTGGTGGTCGACGACGGCGCGGCCGGCGTCACGCGCGTCGTCCGGGGGCGCGATATCGCGGCGAGCACGGCGACGCAGGCGGCGCTCCAGGCGCTGCTCGGGATGCCGGCGCCGGTCTACCGGCACCACCTGCTCCTCCTAGAGGAGCGCGGCGGCAAGCTCGCGAAGACGCACGGCGCGGCGCGCGGGGTGGCGCTCGCCCGGAGCGCGCCCGCGCTCTGCGGGGCGCTCGCCTGCTGCGTCGGGCTGCGGGATCGGCCGGAGCCGTGTACGCCGACGGAGCTGCTCGAGGACTTCAGCTGGGCGCGGGTCGCGACGGGGGACCGGGTGGTGAGCTGGAGCGGCGCGGGGCTCGAGGTGCGGACGGCGTCCTGAGGACGGGCTGCCAGGCTGCACGGCTCCCGGTGAGGGGGCTCGTCGCGCGGGACTGGGGCGTAGTTCAGGCGGGGAGCGGCAGCGCGGCGAGGCCCAGCAGCGGAAACAGGGTGACTATCGCGCTCGGCCGCGGCAGGTCGTCGTCGTCGTCGTCGTCGCGCCGACCATCACGCCCGCGGCGCGAACGGCTCCCGAACAGAACCCAGGCTCGCCGCGCCTGCTCGGCGAGGCTGCGCGCTCGTCCCGGAGAGATGTCGTTTCCAGAGGGCATCATGTCGGGCCGGCGCTTACCATGGGTGCAGGCCGGCGCGCCAGCATTCTGTGCCGAGCCACGCAAACGTCGCCGTCCCGAACCACCGTCGCAGGAGTGGAACGGGGTTTTTGCCGAACGGAACAGTCACACTGATTTTGGACGTGCGGGGCGTAACCGCGGTCCTGGCAGCCCACGCTGGAATGCGCCATGAACGTTGCCCGGACTCGTTCATGGCCACCGCCCCTGCCGCCCTGGAACCCTCGTCGCCGATCGCCGCCTTCAAGTCCCGCGATTTTCGCGTGTACGCTGCGGCCCGCCTGCTCGCCACGATGGCGTACCAGATGCAATCGGTCGCCGTGGGGTTCCAGATGTACGCCCTCACGCGCGACCCGCTCGCGCTCGGCTACGTGGGGCTCGCCCAGTTCCTCCCCGTGGCGGGGCTGTCCCTCGCGGCCGGACACACGGCCGATCGCTTCGATCGGCGCGGGATCCTCGTCCTCTGCTACCTCACGTCGTCGCTCGCGGCGCTCGCGCTCTTCCTCATCGCGCGCGCGCCAAGCCCGAACCTGTCGGCCATCTATGCCGTCCTCGTGCTCCTCGGCACGGTGCGCGCCTTCCAGGGGCCCGCAGGCTCGTCGCTGCTGCCCGCGCTCGTGCCGGCCGCGCACTTCCAGAACGCGGCGACGTGGCAGTCGACGCTCTGGCAGGTCGGGGCGATCGGCGGGCCGAGCGTGGGGGGGCTGCTCTACGGCCACTGGAAGGCGGCGGCGCCGGTCTACCTGACCGCGAGCCTCGCGCTCGCCGCGGCGTGCGCCGGCCTCCTGGCCGTGCAGGTGCGCACCGGCCGCATGGAGAAGAAGCCGCCGTCGCTCGCCACGGCGCTCGCGGGGCTGCGGTACGTCTACCGGAAGAAGGTCCTCCTCGCGTCCATCTCGCTCGACTTCGTGGCCGTGTTCCTGGGCGGCGCTGTCGCGCTCCTGCCCATCTACGCGACCGACGTGCTCCACGTCGGCCCGCAAGGGTTCGGCGTGCTGCGCGCGGCGCCCGCCGCGGGGGCCGGCGTCATGGCCGTGCTCCTCGCGTTCCGGCCGATCAGGCGCCACGCCGGGCGGAAGATGCTCCTCTGCGTCGGGCTGTTCGGGCTCGCCACGGTGGTGTTCGGCCTCTCGCAGAGCTTCCTCCTCTCGCTGGCCGCGCTCACCGTGATCGGCGCCACCGACATGGTGAGCGTCGTCGTGCGCATGACCCTGGAGCAGCTCGCCACACCGCCCGAGATGCGCGGCCGCGTGAGCGCCGTCAACATGGTGTTCGTCGGCGCCTCGAACGAGCTCGGAGAGCTCGAGTCAGGCACCCTCGCGAGGCTCGTCGGGACCGTCCCCACGGTGGTGATCGGCGGCCTCGGGACGATGGCCGTCGTGCTGCTCTGGGGCTGGCTGTTCCCCGAGCTGCGCGCCGTCGACCGGCTCGAGGACACGCAGGCGAGCTCCGAAGAGGGCGCCCTCGAACAGGCGTGATGATCGCGGCGCCGCGGCGGCTCACCCGCACACGAGCGCGCAGCACACCGCCGCTCCGCCCCGGGTGACCGCGAGCCCATCCCCGCAGATCGGAAGCGAGGACTCCATGGTTCAGCCCTCGCGCAAAGCCCACGAGATGACTCGTGGTGCGAACTCGTGGCGCGAACTCGTGGTGCGAAAATAATTGCGCACCGCGTACCGTCGTCTACACAATTGGCAATTTGACAAGGACGGTATAAATGCACGCTGGGCGGCGTGCGGTCGTACAACGCACGACGATAATCCCAGCCAGGCTGTCTGAATTGCTTGACGCAGCCAGAGACCAGGACCTTACATATGTCATGGATTCAGTCATCGCGTGGGCTGTCGGCATCATGGTTACATGGGCCCCACCCGGAACGAGCCTGATCAAGGACGCGATCGAGACGCCCGAGGCGGGCCGCGCGCGCTATCATGAGATCGCGAGCGCGGCGGCGAAGGTGGCGTATGATCCCGAATTGAAGCCGCTCTTCGGCGGCCCGCGCGGGCGAGCTGAGACGATGGCGCTGCTCCTGTCGATCGCCTATTACGAGAGCGGTTACCGTCGCGACGTCGATCTCGGCATCGGGAAGCTCTCGCGCGGCTCGGGGCTCGACTCCTGTCTGCTCCAGGTGCGGGTCGGCGCCGGCAGGACCCGGGAGGGCTGGTCGCACGAGGATCTCGTCGCGGATCGCGAGAAGTGCTTTCGCGCGGGGCTCGCGCTCATCAGGAGATCCTTCGGGGCCTGCCGCAAGCAGGACGCGCGCGACCGGCTCAGCGCGTACACGCGAGGCAGGTGCATCGACAATGACAAGCACTCGAGAGCACGTATCGGTCGGGCGCTGAACGTGCCGCGCTCCCCCATGACGGACGAGGCGGTGCTCGCCTCGACCCCGCGGCGCGACCCGATCCCCGCCGCCCCGCAGAGCGGGCCCCGCCCCCCAGGCAACGATAGCTAGGACACCGAGCAGGTTGAAACACCGAGAAAATGAACCACAGAGGCACAGAGGGCACAGAGTTTTTTGGTTGTTCCTCTGTGTCCTCTGTGCCTCTGTGGTTCAAACCTCTTCGTTCCCGGACGTTTCAAGCTGTTCGGTGCTCCAGAGCGGAGCTCGCCCGCTTCGGATACGGGCGAGTTCCGCTCTTCTTCCTTGTGGGAGAGCCGCCTACGATCGAGGCGCGATTCGTGGCCGAGGCGGCGTCCGTTGGAAGGGGGGGCGAGTTGCTGTAGAGTCGCCGCCGTCAACGGAGGACGAGAGATGAAGATCATCTATTTTGCGACGCGCGGGCGTGTCGAGGTGGCCAGGCTCATGTTGGCGCTCCGCGGCGCGCCGTACGAGGAGGAGTTCGTTCCCCTGGAGAGCTGGGTCCAGCCGCAGACCAAGGAGCGATTCCTGGGGTGTACGCCGTTCGGGCAGCTGCCCGTGCTGCAAGATGGAGAGTTCACCCTCTGCCAGTCACAGGCGATCAACCGCTATCTGGCGCGCAAGCTGGAGCTCTACGGCGACACGCTCGAGCAGAGCGCGCGAATCGATGAGGTGGCCGACACCGCCTGCGAGGTGCTCATGGATGTCGGCGCGCTCTTCTGGAACCCGCGCTTCCACGAGGTCCGCGCCGACCACCGCGCCGCCACCGCCAGGAAGCTGGAGCGCCTGGAAGACTACTTCATACGTACCCGCGCCGACGCCGACCACTGGGTCGTCCCGGGCCGCTACACCCTGGCCGACGCCGCCATGGCGTACACCCTCGAGTCCATCATGCCCCTGCACACAGGCCTCGTGAAAGAGCTGCCGGAGCTCTACCGCGCGATGACCGCGTTCTTCGCGGCAGACGGCGTCCGCGAGTACGTGCGCAGCGCCCGGCGGCTCCGCACGTGGACCGTCCCCCTCGCCTCGTTCGGCGGAAAACCCGAAGAGACGCACCAGTGGACCGACTGAGCGGCGGGCGGAAGCCGCGGAGCACGAGAGGACTCCGCGGCGCTCCCGCCAGCCCCATCGCCCGCCGCCTGGCGGAGCCCCATCGCCCGCCGCCTGGCGGGGGGCGCAGCTCAGCCGCGGATCAGGGCGACGGCCGCCTCGGCCGTGAGGTAGCTCTTGCTCTTCATCCCGAGGCGGATCGACGACAGGCTCACCTCGCTCTCGCCCTGCAGCGCGGCGATCGTCAGCGCGTTGTGGCAGAAGATGTTGATGAGCTTCGGGCTCCCGCCGCTCCTCGCGTGCAGCAGCTGCTGTGACGCGATGTCGAGGTTGATCCCCCGCCCGCTCCCGCCGACAGACCGCATCCTGAAATCGATGTACTCGATCATCTCCTGCTGCGTCATGCCGGGGAGCAGGAGCGACTGCGCGCCGGAGTAGAGCTCGCGCGGCACGCCGTTCGACGCGAGGGTCGCGGGGAGGTCGGGGGAACCCACCAGGATCATCGAGAGCCGGCCCACGGGGGCGCAGCGGAGGATGTCGTGGAGCTCCATCAGGAGATCGTGATCGTCCGGATCGACCCCGTCGATGACGAGGACCGCGATGGCGTCCGACCCGGCGCGCTGGAGCGCGTGCCCGAGGAACGTGTCGACGAGGACCTGCTGGCTCAGGGTGGGCGAGACGCCCGACGCCCCGATCTGCCGGCACAGCGCCACGAGCGGCCGCGTCCCGAAGAGCAGCTGCGGCTCGACCGAGAAGACCTGGATCCGGGGCACCTTGTTCTTGATCATCTCGCAGACGAACGTCCGGCCGCTCCCCGGCTCGCCCACGAGGATCGCCGGGCGCTGCCCGGCCACGATCTGCGACGCCAGCGTCCTCAGCACCCAGGCATACGGGCCCGCATCCCAGAAGAAGCTCGGCTGCCGGATGTCGCTGAACGGATACCCCGTCAGCCCGAAGTGGTTGCGGTAGCTGTACTGGCCGGTAAAGTGCCCGACGGCGCCGGCGCTGTTCACCATGATCGTGCCGGTCGGCGTGGCGAGCGCGCTCCGCGTCGCCACCGGGAGCTGGCTGATCCGCGTGTCGGCGAGATCGATCGAGGAGCCGCGCAGCGGGCCCGCGGCGTCCGGCAGCTCCCGCGGCCTGACGCTGCTGCGCCGGAGCATGAGCATGTCCTCGAGGAACGCCACGATGTGCCCGGCCGACGGCCGCTCCTGGGCCCTCTTCGACATGCAGCGGCGGAGGAGCTCCGCGAGGAGCGGATCGATGTCCGGCATCGCCAGCTTCGGATCCGGGACGGCCGCGTGGCAGTGCGCCTGGAAGCAGCCGGCGAGATCCCTCGCCGAGTACGGCGTCCTGCCCACGAGCAGGTGGTAGAAGGTGCAGCCGAGGCTGTAGATGTCCGACGGAGGCGCGATCTCCTGCCCGGTCCATTGCTCCGGGCTCATGTAGAAGGGCGTGCCCTCCAGCGTGCGGGCGGCGGAGGTGGTCCCGAGCGGGCCGCTCTCGGGGTGGGACGCCAGGCCGAAGTCCGCGATCTTGAGCGTGCCCGACGCGTTGAGCAGGAGGTTCGCGGGCTTGATGTCGCGGTGAGAGATGCCGAACGAGGCCGCGAGCTCCAGCGCCGCCGCGGCCTCGCGCATCTTCTCGATCCCGAACTGCTCCGGCACGCGACCGCCGTGCTGCTTGGCCGCCTGCGCCATGGTCAGGCCGTGGACGTACTCCATGGCGATGTAGCGGACCTCCGCGTCCTCGCCGACCTGGAAGATCTGCACCACGTTGGGGTGGAGCAGGCGCGCCGCCGCGCGCGCCTCGCGCAGGAAGCGGTCGCGCCGCTCGGGATCGGTGTCCGCGCTCCCCTTCGCGATGAGCTTCACGGCGACGTCGCGCTGGAGGACGGTGTCCCTGGCCAGGTACACGGCGCCCATGGCGCCGATGCCGAGCAGCTGGATGAGCTGGAATGGTCCCAGCCACTGTCCCGCCATGTGGGTCAGCGTCGCCGCAGGATCCGCCATCATCGGACTCTCATTCTCATGTTGCCACTAAACCCCTGCGCACGCCGGGCGAATGCGTCCGCCCGCGGTCACGAGCCGCGCGTCCACCTCGCTACTGCCCGCCGCCTGCGTCGCCCCGCGCCCGGCCCCGCCCGAGGATGTGCCCCATCGTGAACGCGGAGAGGACGAGCACCGTGACGATGATCGGCACGGCGTAGGTGGCGAGGGACGCGACGCTCGACGAGGCCCGGTCCGCCGCGGCGCCTGCCCCGGCCGCGGCCCGCTCCGGCCCGCCCACCGCGAGCAGGATGGCCGTGGCCATCGAGGCGGCGATGGAGAGCAGGCCGATCGCGAGCCCCGCGACGAGGCCGCTCGGCCCCGTCGACCCTGTCGGCTCCAGCGCGGCGGGCGCCGCGGGGACCACGACGGGCGCCGCCGCCGGGACCGTCACGAGCGGGCTGTCCAGCTTGACGTGAACGTTCACGACCATGTCCTGCCCCGCCCAGGGGATGACGATCCCCTGCGGGCTCGCCGCCGCGGCGGGCGCGGCCCGGTGCTCGTCGGGGCCCAGGCCGCTGCTCGACAGCGCCTCGTGGGCCGGGTTCGTCTGGTAGTGGAGCGTGTCGGCGTCCTCGTCGAGCGGGCCCTTCTGGCGCTTCTTCGGCGGCATCACCTCCGTGACGCTCTGGGGAGCGGGCGCCCGCGGCTCGGACATCGGCGGCCGCTGCGGGCGCTCGCGCGCGGGCGCGGGCGAAGGCGCAGCGCCGGGGGCCGCGCGGCCGACGTGCTCTGCGGCGGCCTTCTTCATGACGTCGGCGATGACGCCGTAGACCTCTGTCCACGCCGTCTCCACGTCGCGCGTGAAGCCGTCGCCCAGCCCCTCGCGCAGCGTCCAGAGCAGCGCCTCGCCCACCACGTCGTAATGGTGGTCCGTCACCATGTAGCCGTGGTGGCGCACGCCGAGCGACTGGAGCACGGGCACGAGCTTGCCGAGGTTGCTCAGCCCATCGACCGCCACGGCGAGCGTCTGCATGAGCTTCTTCTTCTGCTCGGCCATGTCGTTCTTGAACAGCGACCGCGTCGACGGGTCGAGCTCGAACAGGCGCTGGTAGAAGAGCGCCGCCGCGGCGTCCGAGATGGGCATCACCTTCGCCCACGAGCGCTGCACGAGCTCGATGGTGCGCGGGCTGACCGGCCCGCCAGCCGCCGCGGGCGCGGGCGCAGCCGCTGGCGCCGGCGGCGGCTCGCTCTGCTGCCAGGGAGGAACGACCCCGACGAGCGTCCGCGCGGCCACCTTGGCCGACGACGGCGGCGGCACCGACTTGGGCCGCTGCACCGCGTCCGCGCCGCCCGGCCGGCCGCCCGGCGGGGCGTTCAGCCGGGAGCCGCCGCTGAGCGCTGGCGCCGGCGACGTCGCGGCCGGGGGGAGCGCCTGCGTGGTGCCCACGGCCGCGTGCGCGGCGGCGGCCTTCTTCATGACGTCGGCGATGAGGCCGTAGACCTCTTTCCACGCCGTCTCGACGTCGCTCGAGAAGGCGTCGCCGAGCCCCTCGCGCAGCGTCCAGAGCAGCGCCTCGCCCACCACATCGTAATGGTGCTCGGCCACCATATAGCCCTGGTGCCGCACGCCGAGCGACTGGAGCACCGGCACGAGCTTCGGCAGGTTGTTGAGCCCGTCGACGGCCACGGCGAGCGTCTGCATGAGCTTCTTCTTCTGCTCGGCGATATCGTTCTTGAACAGCGGCCGCACCGACGGGTCGAGCGTGAACAGCCGCTCATAGAACAGCGCCGCCGCGGCGTCCGAGATGGGCATCACCTTCGCCCAGGACCACTGCACGAGCTCGATCGTGCGCTGGCTCGGGAGCTCGGACGACGGCGCCGGGCGCGCGGCCTTGCTCAGGAAATCGGGCGCGCCGTACGCCCCGGGCCCTCGCTGGGTGGCGGGCCCCGCCGTGGCGGGCACCGCGCGCGCGGGCGAGGGCGCGCTGATGCCGCGCTGCGGCTTGGCGGCATCCCCCGGCGTCGCGGAGCCGCGCGTATTGGTGGGGGGCGCAAAGGGATCGTTCGGTTTGGCCATCGTGAGTTGTCCGCTGGAGGTTACCGGGATTGCTTCGGTGAGGTGCGCGCCGTGACGCGCGTGTTCAGAGCACAGGAGCCGCCGCTATCGCCATCCTACATCACGGAGCCGGCGCCTGCCTACGCCACGGCGAGCGGGGCGCGAGGGTCGGCAGGGGCAACGGCGCACGGCCGGCAGGAGAGCCGTGGCAGCGCGCGGACCGCGCGCGGTAGGCGCGGCGAACGGTGGCCTGGCCAGCCTGGTGCGCGCGCGGCAGCGCGGCGACCTCGCCGGTGGAGCGAAGATCGCGCTGCCCCGCGGTGTCCACTCCGGCGACGCGGCGCGCTCTTCCCGGCGGCGAGGCCCTGGCGGGGCTTACTTATACAACCCGTCGCTCGCGCGGCGGGTGAGGCCATGGAGCGACACATCGGGGTGCTATTCTGCCAAGGGTTCCATGGGGCTGGACTGCCCGGGGTGCGGCCGCCGCCGCCTTCTCGCGGTCGATACCGCGGCAACGGACGCGGGCCTTGCGCCGCGGCGGCGACCTCCCTGTTGTCAGGAGGATCGCTCTTCGGGCGGCGGGCTGGCGCTCTCGGGGCGGCGCGGCCGCCCTTCCACGTCGGTTCCGCCGCGCCGCACCTCGTCGCCACTCCGCCTGACGTACGGGCGCTGTCCCGGGAAACGGAGGCGCACGAGCCGCTCGCGACAGAGGGAGCCGGCCACTTTGCCGGCCCGATCGAAGCGCGTCACAGGAGGGTCAATGCACGTGTCGCACGCCAAAGGACGTCGTGGGCGACATCGACGCCAGGCCCGGCGGCAAGAGGGATCGGGGATATCGCGGAGGCTCGCGGTGATCTCAGGAGGTGATGCGGTGCTCGGCAGCATCGGGTACAACGACCCGGATAGAGTCCACCGCAAGGACGCCAGGAGAAACCAGAGCTCCTTTCTCTTGGCGTCCTGGCGTTCACCCCCTTCTCGTCCGAGCAGCACACCAGGAGGCGCACGGAGACGCAGCCAGGACTGTTGCCAGGGACACGCGATGAGCTCGGGCGCGATCTAGCGCTTCATCGCCGACGCCCAGGCGCCTTCCCGCCCCCCGGCCGCTCGAGGCCGGCACCCAGGGAATCCCCTCATTCTGCAGCCCCTTTCAGCGGGGAAATTGAACAGGGAGGCGAGGAGACAGGGAGTATTCTGAAGATTTCCCTCCCCGTCTCCCCGTCTCCCCGCCTCCCTGTGATCTTTCCGAAGAATTCGAGGGGATCGCTCAGGGCCGGCACAGCAGAGGCCGGGCGCCACGGGTCTGCCTGGATCCGGTCGAGGAGGACGCTCGGGAGACGAGGCGCGACGAGGCGCGACGAACGACGCTCGCCGACATGGTGAGATGGGCGACGAACCTCGAGGGCCGCTCAGACGGCCCCTCCGGCACCGCGCTCGACGGAGAGGTCGACCCCAGAAACGAAAAACGCGAGGTGGCCAGTTTCGGCCAATCCTCGCGTCCTCAGTACTGCTTGGGTCGTGGTTGCGCGGGCGGGATTTGAACCCACGACCTTCGGGTTATGAGCCCGACGAGCTACCAGGCTGCTCCACCGCGCGAGAGGGAATCTACTCACGGCCCCCTGAAGGTCAAGGATTCTCTCAGGGCCCCCTGTCGATTGTGTCCATCGTCCCTGCCCTGCTGGTGGCGGCCTGCCGAGGACCGCGATCTCGGCTGAGCCCGCGCGGTCCCTTCGCTCGGGCCCTCAGCCCCTCAGCCCCTCAGCCCCTCAGCCCAGCCAGTCCGGCACGAGCGGTGATGGCGCCGCCGTCGAGATCACCCAGAGCTGGTGCGCCGCGCGCGTCGCCCCGATGTGGAGCAGGTGCCGCGACTCGTCGTCCGCCGAGTAGGTCGACGCGTTCACGTCGACCAGCACCACGTAGTCGTACTCCAGGCCCTTCACCTGCCGGATCTCCGTCACCTCGACGCCGGGGCGGAACGCGAACTCGTAGGCGCGCACGCGCCGGAGGTTCGGGATCTCCGCCATCTTCAGGGCGTCGTAGTACACGTCCGCCTGCTCGGGGTGGCGCGCCAGGATCGCCAGCGTGGCCCGGGGCTCGCGGGCGAACAGCGGGCGGATCGCGTCGGCCAGGAACGCGACGGCGGCGCCGGCGCTCGGGAAGTGGTGGTGCTCGACCGGCGCGCCGCTGCGCGGGGCGAGCGGCGGCGTCGGATCGGCCAGGGGGCCGAGCACCGCGCGGGCGAACGCGAGCACCTCGCGCGTCGACCGGTACGCGATGCGCAGCGGCTCGACGTCGACCCGCGACAGGCCAAGGTCGTCGAGCGTCGCTCGCCAGTCGCGGAAGCCGGAGTCCATGAACAGCCGCTGCGCCGTGTCGCCCGCCAGCGTCACGCTGCGCGGCTCCGCCACCACGCCGAGCAGCACCGCGAGGTCGATCGGCGCGAGATCCTGCGCCTCGTCGACGAAGAGGTGCTCGTAGACGAGCACGTTCTTCCCCTTCCGGAGCTCGCCGCGGAGGAGCTGGTACGCCCGCAGGAGCAGCGCGTCGTCCTCGGGGTCGAGCACCGCGCGGTCGTCGCTCGAGACCTCGCCCCTGTCCGCGCCGCGCTCGTCGTCGTCCGCCGGCTCGTCTGCAAGGGCCGCCTTGCGCTCGGCGCGATCGCCGGGGTCGAGATCGAGCACGGCGGGGCAGCGGTCCGCGCACCAGCGCCACGCCCGCTTCACCTGCTCGGGGCCGAACTCGGGGTCGGCCGCCGCCGCGAACGCGGCCGTCACCCGATCGAGGTCGGTGAGCACGTCCGCCCAGAAGGCGAGCGTGCCGCGCGAGTCGCGCCGCGCCCGCGCGTCGTCCTTGAGCTCCGCCGCGCGCTGCTCGAGGAGGTGCAGCATCGCCGGGTGGGTCTTGTAGCGGGTGACCACCGAGGGCGTGTTCTCCTCGACCGGCGCCTCGAGCCACGGGAACGCGCGCTTCCGGGCCGCGCGCGCCCACTCGGAGAACGTCTCGACCGCGATGCCGGCCAGGCCGAGCGCGGGGAGCGCCTCGCTGATGTACGCGCGGAGCGCGGGGCTGCCGACGATGACGAGCATCTTGTCGGCCGTGAAGCGGCGGCCGCCGTTGTAGGCGAGGAACGCCAGCCGGTGGACGCCGATCGTCGTCTTGCCGCTGCCGGCGCCGCCCTGGATGACCACGATGCCGGAGTCCGGCTTCGAGATGAGCTCGAACTGCCGCGGATCGAGGAGCGCGGCGATCTCGGGCAGGTGCCGGTCCTCGCGGGCGTGGAACGTCGCCCCGGTCCCGAGCCCGCCGCGCGCGGCGGCCGCGCCCGCGAGCGCGATGTCGCGCATGTCCTCGGGGCGCACCGCGCTGCCCTGACCGCCGGAGAGCTCGGTCGCCCGCGTCGCGATCTCGCGGAAGCCGCCCGAGGGCCCGCGCACGAGCGTCCCCTGCGGCGCCGAGATCCGGTAGAGCTCGCCCTCGTCGATGGTCACGGTGCGCCGCACGAGCACGGTGCCCTCGACCTCGCGCTCGCCGAAGGTCTCCTCGTAGTCCGCGCCCTCCTCGTAGCGGTAGTAGATCTGGCTGACGGGCGCGTGGCGCCAGTCGACGATCCGCACGCCCGCGCTCGCGTCGACGAGCGTCGTGCGCCCGATGAGCACGTCGCGCTCTGGACGGCCCTTCTCCCGCAGGCGCAGGTGGCCGAAATAGGGCGACTTCGGATCGACGGGCTCGACGACGTTCTCGTTCCGCCGCGCGGCGATCCCTTGCAGGCGCTCCATCTGCTGCACCAGCGCCGGCACGTCCTCCAGCCGGGCCGCCGCGATCTGATCGCGCAGCGAGAGGAGCTGCTCCTCGTAGTTCTCGACGGGCGGCGGACGCGACGGCTTGGTCGCGGCGGCGGCGAGGTGCGCGGTCACGCGGGCGAGCAGGGCCTCCTCCTCGCGCACGATGGCCTCGCCATGCTCGCTCAGCCGGGCGGCAGGTGCGCCGTCCGCGGGGCCAGGTTGACTGGCTTGGTTGACTTGGCTGACCTGGCTGACCTGGCTGACCGCGGCCGTGCTCGCGATGGTGGCCGAGGTCGGCTCGGTGGACTGCTCTTCGGTGTGCGTTGAGGTCGTGGAGCGATTCGCGGTCACGGGAATGCCGATGCGATGATCAGGTGACAGGCCGAGCAGGAGCGTCAGCGCGCCAGACATCCGTCGCGGCCCGCTGACGCAGGAGGGTCGGACCTATTGACCGATCCGCCACAGCTCCGCAACCGTCGCGTGGGGTCCCCCACGTCCGTGGCGCCTCGGCGAGGCGAGGTGCCACGCGGGCGCCCTCGATGCGTAACGCGCCCCGCGGCCGCCGGTCGATCCGCCGCGGGCGGTGGCGTTCTGGATTGAGGTCGCGAGGGTGAACGCCTTAAAAGGCGGCGATGCAAAATAGCGCGACCCGGTCCGACCGGCTCCTCGAGCTGATTCTCTTCTCGCTGCGGGATCGCGGGGCGCTCTGCGCGCTGGTCCTCGCGACCTACCGCGTCGAGCTCACCAGCCTGCTCGACCGCGTCTCTTCCGGCTCGGTCGGCGAGGACGACGATGATCGCGAGGTCGAGGCGTACGTCCAGAAGGAGCGCGCGGCCGGCTCCCCGGCGCGCGCGCGCGGGCGCCGCGCGGCGCCGAGGATCAGCGAGGAGGACGCGTTTCTCGTCTACGATCTCGCCGGGTGCATCGCCGAGGCGGCGGCCGCTGCCCGCCTGCCGGTCGTCCGCCGCGACGCGCTCACCCTCCGCGAGAGGGCGGCCGAGGTGCACGCCGGGGGCGAGCGCGCTGAGCGGGACATGCTCGCGGCCGGGCTCAGGGTGATCGATCGCATCCTCGACGCCGCGCGCGCGCAGCCCGCGCCGCGGAGCGAGCCCGCCAGCAAGGACCTGAACTGATCGCGGCCCGCGGGCGGCGCGCCGCTCGTCCCGCTCCGAGCCCGCGATCTCCGTCCGCGGCTCAATCACTAGGCTCAAGCACGAGGAAGGACGCGCGGCGCATGCACCTCCAGGATGACGGCGCGGTGGCGCTGCGGCGCGAGCCCTGGTCGTGAGCGGCGGTGCGTGCACGCCGGGCGCTCCATCGCTGGCTCGCTCCCTGCACGAGGTGCCGCCGCGGGGCGCGCCGCCTCGGTCCCTGGGATCACCTCGCCGCCCGGCTGGTCGCGCCCGCTGAGGACGACATGAGCACCCCTTGCGCCGGCTCTCTCTCTGCGCCGCGATCGCCGCGGAGCCCGCTCTGGCGCGCGGCCGCGAGCGCCCCGATGCGCGTCTCCTTCGCCGGAGGAGGCAGCGATCTGCCGGGCGTCGCCCGGCAGGACGGCGGGCGCGTCGTGGGCGCGGCGGTCGATCTGCGCATCCGCGTGATCGTGGAGCCGTTCGATCGAGGCTGGGTGCGGATGGAGCTCGCCGCGCGCGGCCAGGAGAGCGCGCTGCGCGTCATCACGAGGCGCCGCTCGGATCCACCGCGCGACGATCTCGCCTTCCGCCTGCTCGAGGCGACGCTCGCCGCGACGGGCGTGGGCGATGGGGTCGCCCTCCGGGTCGAGAGCGAGACATCGCCGGGCGCTGGCCTCGGCGGCAGCGCGTCCGCGGCGGTGGCCGCGCTGTTCGCGCTGCGCGCCGCGGTCGGCGAGGCGGCCGCGCCGGAGGAGCTGGCGCGCGAGGCGGTCGCGATCGAGCGCGAGCGCCTGCACAACGCGTGCGGCGCGCAGGACCAGGTGTTCGCTGCCTTCGGCGGGCTGCTCGATCTCGCCTTCGACGCCCGCGGCTGCTCGGGCGTGCGGCCGCTCGCGATCGGCTGTCCGGATCTCGTGCCCGCGCTCTCGGCCGGGCTGCTGCTCGTGGACACGGCGGTCCGGCGCGTGTCGGGCGAGGTGCTGGATCGGGTGGACGCCGGCGCGGCGTGCGACGCGCAGGCCGAGCTCGTCGCCGCGGCCGGGGAGGTCGCCCGCGGCTTCGAGCTCGGCTCGCTCGCGCTGGTGCTCTCGGGTATGCGCCGCGGCGCCGCCGCGAAGGTGCGCCTCTCGGCGGCGGGGAGCGCGATCGCGGTGTCCCTGCAGCGGCGGCTCGACGGGCTCGGGGTCGAGGTCCTCCGGATGTGCGGGGCCGGCGGCGGCGGGCACCTCGTGCTGTGGGCGCCCCCCGAGCGCCACGCGCGCATCCTGGACGCGCTCGGTCCGTGCCTCGTGCGGCGCCCTGCGCTCGGAGCGCCGGGCGTGCGGCTCGATCCCGGGTGAGCGCGGCGGGCAGCCGCACGCGCGAGGACAACTGGGTCGAGCATGGGGCCAGCCCGCGCCGCGCCCGGCAGCGGCTCCTCCGGCCGGGCAGCTCGGTCGACCTGACGCGCAACCAAGGAGCCAGGGACGAGCTCGAGCGACGAGGTGCTAGGCGCTCGTCCTGAGGCGGGACTTGCGCGCGCCGCGCTCGAGCGCGAGCGCGATGAGGCGCTCGATCAGCGTGCGCGGGGGGATGCCGCTCGCCTCCCAGAGCTTCGGGTACATCGAGATCGCCGTGAAGCCGGGGATGGTGTTGATCTCGTTGACGTAGAGCGAGCGGTCCGGGGCGAGGAAGAGGTCGACGCGGGCCATCCCCGACGCCTCCAGCGCGCGGAAGGTGCGGAGGGCGAGGAGCTGCACGGCGTTCGCCTCGGCCGGGGAGAGGTCGGCGGGGATGCGGATCGTGGCGCCGTCGGCGTCGATGTACTTCGCGGCGTACGAGTAGAAGCCGTCGGCGTGGCCGACGACGATCTCGCCGGGCACGGAGGCGATGGGGTCGTCGTCGCCGAGGACGGAGCACTCGATCTCGCGCACGCCCTCGATGCCCTGCTCGCAGACGATCTTCAGGTCGAACTCGAAGGCGTGCTCGACCGCCGCTTCGAGCTCGGAGCGCGCGGTCACGCGCCGGACCCCGACGGACGAGCCGAGGTTGGCGGGCTTGACGAAGATCGGCCCGAAGCCGCTCCGCCCGGCGGGGGACAGGCCGGCGATCTGCTCGAGGCACGCGCCGCGATCGCGCTCCCACGCGGCGCGGCGGAGCGCGACGTGGGGCACGATCGGGATCTCCGCCTCGCGGAGCAGGCGCTTCATCACGTCCTTGTCCATCCCCACGGCGGAGCCGAGCACGCCGGAGCCGACGTACGGGACGCCGGCGAGCTCGAGCAGGCCCTGGACGCACCCGTCCTCGCCCGTGGGGCCGTGCAGGACGGGGAAGACCACGTCGATCGGGGAGCGCGCGCCGCCGGGCACGGCGAGCGTGGCCTCGCCGCTGGGGCCCGGGTGCGCGTCGAGCGCGATCTCCGGCATCGCCTCGTTCAGCCGGGCGAGGCGGGGGTCGCGCGCCCCGCTGAGGAGCAGCGCCTCCTCCTGGAGGAGCCAGCGGCCGGACTTGTCGATGCCGACGAGCACCGGCTCGAAGCGATCGCGGTCGAGCGCCTCGACGACGAAGCGCGCGGACAGGAGGGAGATCTCGTGCTCGGCCGAGCGCCCGCCGAACAGCACGGCGACGCGCACCTTCGCGGGGTTCCGCATGGCCGCACCCTAGCCGCGATCGGGCGCGGGGGCGAAGAAGCCGGCTACTCGAAGGGGGCGAAGGAGCCGGCTACTCGGAGAGGACGCGGAACGACGTGCGGACCGTCGCCATCGCGACGCGCGCGATGTGGCCGTCGGCGAGCTCGACGTCGACGGCGGTGAGCTGGCCCTGGCGCTCGATCAGCCTGGCCACGCTCACCCTGGAGCCCCGGGCGACCTCGGCGCGCGCGACCTTCACGTCCGCGACCGCCTCCAGCTGAGCGCCGACGGCGATGCCGGTCGACATCTCCGCGGGCGCCTCCTCGGACGCGCCCGCCGCTCCGCCGGGGACGACCACGGCGAGCGCCGCGACGACCACAACGACGAGGCTGCCAGCCGTGCTCCTTCGAGTGCGGGTGAGCATCGGGGGCTGATTCTACGCGGGATGTGGGCGATGTCACCTGCGATGTCGCCGGATCCGACGGTCCGTCCAGGAGGCCATCCGCGACGACATCGAGCGCGCCTGTCGGCGCGGAACGCAGAGGCGCATCGTCCACCTGGCCCTGCTCGCTCGGGCGGCCCCCGGCGGGGAGCTCCGCGCGCGCTGGCCGAGGCCGCCCCGGCGAGCTCCGCGACGCGACGCCGGCGACATCGAGGGCCGCAAGAAGGGTCCCAATGCGCGGTCCTCGCTCGTGTCCGATAGAGGCGAGGAGGCATGATGAAGTCGCGATCGCTTGTTTCAGTCACAGCCGCGCTGCTGTTTCTCTGCGTCTCGATCCCCGAGGCCGCCGCACAGGACAAGACACCGACCAAGCAAGAGAATTACAGCTACACGTTCACTGACGATCTGCTGGATGCCTCGAACAGCTCCGCGACCGGCGCCATGCTCCAGGTCCGACAGCCCGGGCGCCACGACAGGCTGCTCCGGCCGAGACTCCACTTCGTGCCGGAGATGCTCAAATCGGTCGAAGCGATGTGATGGACCGACTCGGCTCCTCGACCACGGAGGAGCCGGAACGAGACGGGCGCGCGTCCTTCCGCTGCCCCTACTGGAGCACCCAGACGCCGAGGCCGCGGAGCGACACCAGCACGCCGACCGGCGCCGAGCGGTACGCGACACCCACACCATCCACCGAGAAATCGCTGCGGCGGAGCGGCAGCAGCCCGGCAGCGCCGACGTCCAGGCCGAGCGGACCTGCCAGGCTCGCCAGCGACAGCTCGAGCGGCACCGCCAGCCAAGGCTTCTCCGCGACGTCATTCCGCGTATAGCCGCTCGCCGCCACCGTCAGCTGGCCTGCGTGAATGCCGGAGCACACATCCAGGCGCAGCGCCGCCGAGCCCGCGACGGCGAAGCAGGCGCGCACGACGCCGCCGAGCATCGTCTCCCGGAGCTCGCCCGGTCCGTGCTTCAGCGTCTGAGGAACGAGCCAGAGCGCGCCAATCGCCGCTCGGAATCGCGCCCCGCCGATGCCGAGCTCCGCGGAGAGCGCGGGAGCGAAGGGGCGCACCACGCCGAACAGGCCGGTGGCGCCGGCCGCCAGCGTGAGCCGCGTGGCGGCGCCATGCTCCGAGCTCGATGCCTCGTCCTTCTGCTCGCCGCCGGCTCCCGTGGGCACGGGCCGCTCGAGCGACGTCTCCGCCAGAGCCGCTGGCGAAGGCGCCGGCGCTCCGGGGGCAGGCGCCGGTGCTTCCCGGGCAGGCGCCGGCGCTTCCCGGGCAGGCGCCGTCTCGTCGCGCGCGTCGGCCTCGGGCTCTTGCAAGGACGGCTCCCGCGCGTCGGAGTCGAGCAGCAGCGCGAGCGTCACCGCCGTCGCCTGCTCGAGCGCGGCGCAGCTGCGGCTGCCGCTGCGATCGCGCAGCTCGCGCGCGTCGCTCCCGCTGCGGATCGACGCGCGGAGGCCGTCAGCACCGCGGGTGAAGCTGACGAGGTAGACGCCGCTCGCACCCGTTTCCGGTCGACCGCGCAGCCGCTCGACGCGCTCGATGAGACGCGCGGCCTCCGGACAGCTCTCGGCGCCAGCGCCGCGCGTCACGCTCAGAAACGGCTCGGTCCCTGCCCTGGCGGCCCCCGAAGCGGCCAGCATCGCGCAAAGGCCGACAGGAAGAGCGCGACTGCTCCGCATAGGAGGGACGACGCGAGATTAGCCGCAGCGCGGTGCACGCGCATTTTTTTGTGATCGCCGCGGGCGGTCGTCCCCACGAGCAGGTTGGGTGGTATCGTTCCTGCACACTTCCGCGCCCGCTCTCGGAGCTCTCGTGGCTTTCGCTCGCTCGCAGGTCACCCGGACGTCACGGGCATGAGCACACCGGACCCGAAGTTCCGAGCGCTCTATGACGCGCATTTCAGCTTCGTCTGGTGCTCGCTCAGGCGTCTCGGAGCGCGCGAGGCGGACGTGCTCGACCTGGCGCAGAAGGTGTTCTTGACCGCGCACGTCAAGCTTCCCGAGTTCGAGGGTCGGTCGCTCGTCACGACCTGGCTCTTCGCCATCTGCCAGCGGGTGGCGAGCGACTACCGGCGCTCCGCGCGCTTCCGGCGCGAGGTCACGACCGACGCCGCGGAGATGGACCTCTATGGCGGCGCGTCCGAGGATCTCGCGCTGAGCGCGGAGTCGCGGCAGCGCGCGCAGGAGGCGGAGGCCATCTTGAACAAGCTGCCGGAGCCGCAGCGCCTCGTGTTCGTCCTGTTCGAGCTCGAGGAGATGTCGGGCCAGGACATCGCAGATCTGCTGGGGATCTCGGTCGGCACCGTGCGCTCGCGCCTTCGTCTGGCGCGCGAAGCGTTCTCGCGCGAGGTCAAGCGCCTCGCCCTGGCACAAGGCACGGCCCGAAAGGAGGCGGTGTGATGGGCGATCCGGAACGGCTGCTGAGCGCGAGGAGCGGAGCGGACCCGCTCGCGCGGGAGCTCCTGGGGAGCGTTCGCCACGTGGGTCCGCCCGAGGGCGCGAAGGAGCGCGCGTGGCGCGGTATCGCCAGCCAGCTGCCTGTCGTCGGCGTCGCGGCGGGCGCCAGCGCGGCTGCGGCTGCTACCAAGAAGGCGGGCGTCGGTTCGTTGTTGTCATCGGCGTTCGCGGTCAAGGCAGCGGCGGTGCTCGTGAGCGGCGGCGTCGCGCTCGGCGCCGGGTACTGGGCGCTCTCGTCGCCGGCCGGGTCGCCAGCGCCCACCCGTGCGCCGGGCCCGGAGGAAGCGCCGGCGGCGGCGCCCCAGGCGCCGGTGGCATCCGCCGCAGCGCCGGCGGCGCCTCCCGAGCCGCGGCCGGAGGTGTCGACCGAGGGGGAGCCGAGCCGGAAGCCGACCGGACCGAAGCCGACCGAGACCGATCTGCTGCGCGCGGAGAGCGCGCTGCTCATGGAGGCGCGCGCCGCGCTGCGCTCCGGGGATGTGGCGGCGGCGGCGGCGATCCTCGAGCGCCTGCGCGTGCAGTTCCCGAAGGGCGTGCTCCGGCAGGAGCGCGAGGTGCTGGCCATCGACGTGCTGGCCGCGCGCGGCAACGTGCAGGACGCGAGGCGGCGCGCCCAGGCCTTCGTCAAGCAGTATCCGAGGAGCCCCCACAGCGCGAAGCTGAAGCGGTTCCTTGATCAGCCGTGAAGCGCTGGTCCACCGCGCGCATCGCGGCGCTCGGCTACCTCGCGGCCTCCGGGTGTGACGCGGAGATCACCTCGGTCGGCGCCTGGGCGCCCGTCGTGCCCGGCTCTTCCTACGTCGAGGCGGAGCTCGGAGAGCTGACCGATGGCTTCACCGTGGGCGAAGATGGCCAAGCTTCCGCGGGCCGTTTCATCGTGCCCCCCGGCGGGATGATCTCGGACGAGGCGCCAGGGCCAGCGCGGGCGCGCTACAGCTTCGAGGCGCCGAGCCGGGCAGAGTACGTGATCTGGGGGCGGATCCACGCTCCGAGCGCCATCAACAACCGCTTCTGGTTCCAGGTGGACGGCGGGGAGTGGTACCTCTGGCGCATCAGCGTCGGCGAGATCTGGTTCTGGGACGATCTGCACGACGACGTGCGCTATGGCGAGCCGCTCCGCTTCTCCCTCGCCGCGGGGACTCACGAGCTCGTCATCGCGAACGCCGTCGACGGCGTCTGGCTCGATCGGCTGTACTTCACGCCGGACGGCGACGAGCCGCCGGGCAACGACACGCCGTGCGATCCACCGCATTCGATCGAGGTCGGCGGTGAATGCCTCCCGAGCTGCGGCGCCTTGAAGGGAACCGAGTGCGGCGCCGTCGCGTGCGCCGGGCGCGAGCCGCTCGAAGCCTACGATTGCTCGGTGTGCTGTCGCGTCGAAGCGCCGTGAGCCGAGGCGCTCCCGCACTCGGGTCGGAGCTCGCCGCCCGGAGGCGCACCTCTTCACACCGATCGAAGCTCCTCCGCGTCTCGACGACGCAAAAGAGTGATCGCGCCCGAGCGGCTCTGCCACCGACCCGGAGAGGCCGATAGCCGGAGCGGAGCCCTGAATGACTACACCATTGATTGATAAGTCCACCGCTCATGGAAGCGTGGTTTTGCTCGCCCTGGCGTTCGCGCTGTCGGCGTGCATCGGCAACCTGGGCGGCGGCGACGGCTCGCCGCCCGCGGACGACACGGGCGGCGGCAGCTCGAGCAGCGGTGGCCCGGGGTCGCCGGGCCCCGGCGAGGCGCTGGCGTGCGACGCGAACGTCGTCGATCCTGGGCCATCGCCGATGCGGCTGCTCTCGCGGGAGCAGTACCTGAACACCGTGCGCGACCTCGCCGGTGACGTGCCCGGCCTGGAGGAGGCGCTCGGTCCCGCGAGCGAGGCGTCGGCGTTCGGCCTCTTGCAGCCGGACGTGACGCAGGTCGAGCTCGAGCACTTCCAGGCCGCGGCGGACGCGATCGCCGCGGCGATCGCCCTGGACCCGACGGCGCTCGGCGAGGTGGCGCCGTGCGAGGGCGGGGCCGAGCCGCTCGAGTGCGCGCGCCGGATGGTCGTGGCCTTCGGCGCCCGCGCCTACCGCGCGCCGCTCACGGACGCGGCGGACATCGATCGACACCTGCAGCTCTTCAGCTTCGGCGCGGAGACGAGCTATGAGCACGGGATCGAGCTCCTGCTCCGCGGCATGCTGCAGTCGCCGCGCTTCCTGTACCGCGTCGAGATCGGCACCTCGGAGAAGGTGGGCGATCGGGCCGTGAAGCTCTCTCCGTACGAGGTGGCCGCCCGCCTCTCGTACATGCTGTGGGGCACCCTGCCGGACGCCAGGCTGAACGAGGCCATCGCCGATGGCAGCCTGGCCAGCAAGGAGGGCGTCGCGGCGCAGCTCGGCTGGATGCTCGAGGACGAGCGCGGCAAGGCGCTTGTCCATCGCTTCCTCGGCAGCTGGACGCACCTGAACGGCCTGTACAGCGTGGTGAAGGACGCGGAGGCCTTCCCCGAGTGGCAATCGCGGTCGTTCCGCGAGTCGCTGCGCGGGCAGGCCGATGCCTTCTTCGAGCACGTGCTCCACGACGAGGGCGGCAAGCTGAGCGCGCTCTTCACCTCGCCGACGGTCTTCTACAACAAGGACCTGGGCGGGTATTACGGCGTCACCGGCGACGACTCCTTCCAGGCGCTGGAGCGCACGGACGGCACCGCCTCGGGCATCCTGACGCTCCCGGCGCTGCTCGCCATTCAGGCGAAGCCCGCCGAGAGCTCGCCGATCTACCGCGGGAAGTTCGTGCGCGAGGTCCTGCTCTGCCAGCAGCTGCCGGCCCCGCCGGCCAACATCCCGAAGCCGCCCGAGGTCGACCAGAGCAGCTCGACCCGCGAGCGGCTGGCGCAGCACGAGGTGGACCCCGCCTGCGTCAGCTGTCACCAGCTGATCGACCCGATCGGCTTCGGCTTCGAGCACTACGACGCGCTCGGTCGCTACCGCGAGCTCGACGGCGGCGAGCCTGTCGACGCGAGCGGCAAGGTCATCGCCACCCGCGACATGGACGGCGAGTTCGTGGGCGTGAAGGAGCTCGGCGAGCGGCTCGCGCGCAGCGCCGAGGTGGAAGAGTGCGTGGCGCGCCAGTGGTTCCGCTTCGCGATCGCCCGCTTCGAGCAGGAGATGGACGGTTGCTCGATGGAGAGCTTGCTCGAGACCTTCAGGGCGGCAGGCCAGGACCTGAACGCGCTCCCCCGCGCCGTCGTGGAGACGGACGCTTTCCTTTACCGTCGCCCGGTGGACGTGCACACGGACGCGCAGGAGATGCCATGAAGCGAAGAGGCCCTATCGATCTCCGGACCCAGATCAGCCGCCGCAAGCTGCTCGGCGGGTTGAGCGCCCTGACGGTCGCGCTCACGAGCCCCATCTGGCGGACCTCGACGGTGTTCGGAAAGGACGAGAACCAGCCGGGCGCGAAGCGCTTCATCGGCATCTTCTCGGCCAATGGCACGGTGCAGTCGTCGTTCTTCCAGCCGGGGGACGCGCACGAGGCGCCGCTCTCGCTCGGCCCGATCCTGGCCCCGCTCGAGGAGCACAAGCAGAGGATGCTGGTGCTCAAGGGCGTGCACATGAACTCGACGGTCGAGGACGAGCTCGGCGTCGCGAGCGCGAACAAGCCAGGCGGCCCGCACATGAAGGGCCCTGGCGCGATGCTGACGGGCGGCTCGCTGCTCGCCGGCAGCTTCACCGGCGCGGGCGGCCCTGCCGGCTGGGCGGATCGGATCTCGGTCGATCAGGTGATCGCCAGTCGCATCGGCGGCGACACCCAGTTCCCGTCGCTGGAGTTCGGCGTGCGCATCGAGGGACAGGAGCCGCTGCGCGTCATCTCGTACCGCGGCCCGAACCAGCCGAACATCGCGGTCGACGACCCGTTCCAGATGTACTCGCGCATCTTCGCCAACGCGGACCTGTCCGACACGGAGCTGCAGCGGCTGATCGCCGAGCGCCAGAGCGTGCTCGACTTCCTCAAGGACGACATCGGCCGCCTGCAGAAGCGCGTCAGCTCCGAGGACAAGGGTCGGCTCGAGGCGCACCTCGGCGGGCTCCGCAACATCGAGCAGCGGCTGCAGAGCTCGGCGGTCTCGTGCACGCCGCTCGAGATGCCGGAGAAGTTCGACCCGCGAGCGATGGAGAACTATCCGAAGGTCGGCCGGCTGCAGACCGACCTGATGCTGCTCGCGCACATCTGCGGCATGACCCGGGTCTCCACGTTCATGTGGGCCAACGCCGATAGCTGGCAGTACTATCCCTGGATCGGCGTGAACGAGGAGCACCACGAGCTCTCCCACGCCGGCGACGAAGACGCGGTCGCGCGCGAGAAGCTCGTGAAGATCAACGCCTGGCACAGCGAGCAGGTGCAGTACATTCTGGATCAGCTGGCGCTCGCCAGGGAGGTGGACGGCAGCTCGGTGCTGGACAACACGCTCTTGCTCTGGGGCAACGAGCTCGGCGCCGGCAACACGCACACGTACAAGGACATCCCCTGGGTGCTCGCGGGCGGCGCGGGCGGCTACTTCAAGATGGGGCGCTACATGAAGTACGCCGATCTGCCGCACAACAACCTGCTCGTGTCGGTGTGCAATGCGATGGGGCTCGACGACGTGACCACCTTCGGCATCCCCGGCGTGTGCACCGGGGCGCTGCCGGGGCTGGTGGCCTGAGCTGGGGGGGCGGCCGGGGGGGACGTCCTTTGCCCCACCGCACGGCGGCGAAGCGTCTGCACGCCGCCGTCGGGCACGGCTTGCGACGCGCCGGCGCCCGCCTCGTCACCGGCGCGGCGTTTTTGTGATCAACGCCACAGCACGAACCAAAAATGGTCCGTCGTCTTCTGCCGCTGATGTTAAAGCTGTCGCTCGCGTGCCGGATTCACGCGCCGTGGCGGGCCCGAGACTGGTGTCCTTGCCTCGCCCACGGCGTGGGTCTCCGTGCGAAACTTTGTCATGATGTGCCTCGCTGGGTCGACGTCGGCGAGGTGCGGAGTGTAGCGGATGCGAAAGATTCACATTGCTCTGGGCGTGAGGTCATTGACGGATTCTATCGCGGATTACACGCAGCGCCTGGCGGCCCAACCGCAGGTGACGGTGCCGGACCAATACGCGCTTTGGCGCACCGACACGCTGAACTTCTCTATTCGTCAAGTCCCCGCTGGTGAAGCTATGGGATTGCGTCATCTGGGGTGGGAGGACGACGCCGCCAGCGCCTTTGGCGAAGCGCGGGATTGCAATGGCATCCTCTGGGAGGAGTTCAGCTCCGAACAACAGCTGCAAGAGATCCTCGGGCTCTGGCCCCACGCCCAGATCAAGCGCTGACGGCCGATGTCCTGAGATGTCCTGATACGGACAGACCTCGGGGATCCGGCGCACGCGGCCGGTGTGGCGGCGGAGCCCCGCCGCGCCCTCTCCGAGGCTACGCTTCGTCTACGAGGGGCAGCGCGCTCGGGGCCGGCGCCGTCTTGCGGCTCTTCCTCGTCGCGGCCGCGGCGGCGACGTTCTTCCGCATGAAATCGATGACCGGCGCCAGGACGTCCATCACCTTCCGGTCGGTCTGCGCGTGCGTCTTCGCGATCCGGTAGGCTGCATAGAGCGTCTCGCGGAACTTGGCGGCGGTGTAGAGCGTCGAGTCGCCGAGCTCCCCGCCGATCGGCGAGAGGCTCTCCGCGACCTTGCTGAAGAGCAGGTGCTTCTCGATGCGGTCCCGGAGCAGCGCGCTCTCGAAGCGATCCGGGTCCGTCCCTTCGTCCTGATCTGCCAGCGACTCGAACAGGGCGGGCTTCATCTCCACCACGTCGAGCACCTTGTGCAGCATCGCGTGCTCGCCGTCACGCAGCCGCGGCGCGGTCTGCCGCTGCTCCTTCGTCAGCGTCACGAGCCCCGGGAAGAGGCCGTCGAGCTTCTCGCCGAGCTCGGCGGCCAGCGCCTTCGCCTTCTCGGCGCGCGCCCGGAACTCGTCGATCGGCATGTCTTCCCACGTGGTCCAATTCGAATCCTTCTTCTTCGAGGGCATTGATCTCTCCTCTCGTGCTGCGGTTGCAAGCGCGTACCGTAAGATGGCGTATCTGGGCTCGCAAGCGTGGCTGGTCACCGGAGCACGAACTCCGCGCCAGGAGGAGAGCGGATGCGACGTGCGCCGGAGGCAGTTGCAGCACAATCGTAGAAGAGCAGAGCGAATACACACCGACGCGCGGGCCCCGCTCGATCGACGCCGGGACTGACCACGAGAAGCGCCTCCTCCCGTTGCCGCCACCTCCAGCCCAGGCTATTTCGCGGCGGCCTCGAAGATCCAGCTCGTCTCGTGCTCGCTCGGGAGCGAGCGCGAACGGCATGCGACCCAGGCGCGTCCGCCTTCGTTCGCCGGGATCCGCCGATGCTCCACGTCCCTGCCGACGACCTCCATCCGGAGCTTCCCGCGCTCCCACGAGAGCCGCGCTTCCGCCCAGCGCCTGGCGCTCGCGTCGCCTGCGCTGGTATCGGGCGGCCCGACGGGGATCTTCATGTTGACGAGGTTCGGGGACCTCTCGCGCGCGTACTTGCTCTACGTGGCGTGTACGCGGGCGCGGGAGCGGCTCGTGGTCACGTACTCGGGGACGCCGAGCCGGTAGGTGGTGGCGCCGGGCGGGTAGGTGGCTGCACCGCGTCGGCCAGGCGGGATGATCGAGGCACGCGCTCGGGCGGCTCGCTGAGTCGAGCATGATGCCGGGCGACCGGCCGGCCGGTGCCGCGACATGCTCGGTCGCGTGACGTGAGACTCTGCCGCCGACGATCGGCCTCCGAGCAGTGCGCGCCGCTGGGTAGGGACGACGCCTCGGGTGCACGCTTGCTCGACGCCCGCCAGCGCGACCACGTCGCGGTTGTCAGGACAACCCTTGGGGGGTATGATCGAGCATGCCCTCGAAGGATCAGGTAGCGCGGGAGCTCATTGCGGAGCACTTTGCGATCGAGCCGCATCTTCAAGCTGTCTATCGCATCGTCGCTGAGAACGAAGCCAGCGCGACGGAGCCTATCAAGCTGCTGGAGGTCAACGCCGCGACCGTGGCCACCGGAGGCGTCACTCCGTTCGAGTTCGCGCCGACCCAAGACGTTCCGTTCCCAACGGTCATCGCTGAAGTGACGCCCGCGGAGTTCGAGGCGATCCAGGCGGACGATTCGAAGCTCCCGAAGGGCTGGAGGCTCGACCGCGCGCAGCGGTTTACGCGCGACGAGCTGGCAGCGTGACGGATGCCGGAGCAAGGCGTCAGGCCTTTGCCGAAGCGTTCGCAGCACAAGGACGATCGGACTGGGGCGTCTACAAGCATCTCTCGGCGCTCACGAGACCCAGCTTTGCGCAATGTCACACGCTGCACTACCTTCAAATGGCGACCGAGAAGATCGCCAAGGCGTATCGCATCCGCGACACCGCCGCTGACGTGGACGAGCTGGTGAGATATCACACCGGGTTCGTCGAGTTCATCAATCAGTTCTTTCGCTGCGAGACGATTCGCGACGAATATCGAGGGCAGGATGCAGTGCTCCAGACTCTCCAGCGGAATGCGACAACCCTCGCTCGGGAAATCGAGAAGCTCGCACCGGCTACCGACCGATTGGCGTCGCCTGAGAACGCCGAGTACCCGTGGGAGCGCGACGGAAAAATCCTCATTCCGTGCACCTTTGATTTCCCGAACCTCACCATGCTGCGGCGGCCAGGCGGTCGGTCGGTGATGAATCTCGTCGAGCGGGCCTTTAACGATTTTGAACGGTTGCGCATCCAGTAGGTCGCCGGTAGCCGGCCGCGGCTCGTGCGAGATTCAACCGGCCGGCCCGCAGCAGTAGGTCACCACGTCTCCCGGCGCGAGCTCGCCCTCCTGCTCGCCGCCGACGGCCGTGCACGTGGCGGTGCGTTCGACGGTGAATGTCGCGCTGATGCTTCGCGGGACAGAGCCGTGGGGCAGGTCGAAGCATACATCGTCCTCCAGGCCAGTGGAGGGAATGGGCTGGGTACACCCCTCGTCCGCGTAGAACGTGAGCGTCTCCGTCGTCTCCCGTGAGCCCGTCTCCTCGACCTCGCACCTGGTGCACCCCTTCACGCCTCGGTGGGCCTGCACGAGATCGGGATGAGAGTCGGGACACCCCTTGAGCGCCTCATCGCCGTAATACGGCAGGCAGTCACGGAAGCCCGGCGCCAGATCCGGAGTACACTGGGTGCCCAGCGCCCCGCAGATCTGGTCCAGCTCCCAGGCACGCCAGCATGCCCGGACGAGGGTCCCCCAGGAGGCCACCACGTCCTCCGGCGAGAACGACACGTCGCAGGTCGGCTCGGATTCATCGTACGTGACGCCGCCCGCGGCGATGTCCACGTCCTCTACGGGGGGATTCAAGATCACCCTCTGGGATAGGCAGCTGCCATCCCACGCGACCGGCAGGACGAACCCGCCGACGTTCGAGGCGTCACCATCTGTCCCGTCGGCGCAGTGACCACCTTTCTCCGTGGTGATCCGCACGTAGGTCCTCTCTCGCCGCGGCTCGGTGACGCAGCGGGGGCAGCGGTCGAGGGATTTCGGATCCTGGTAGGAGTCCCGAGCGTGATAGGCGTTGACCGCCGTACAATCTGGCGCGTCGCGCGGGTCCCCGATCCAGACCATGTATGTATCACGGGCGTTGAAACGCTCGAAGAAGTCGTGGTCCTCGTCATACAGGGGTCGCGAGCAGCGCCAGGGGCAGGTGTGATCCCTGGCGTTCGGGCACGTCCCGTCGCCGCACGGCAAGCTAGTGCACGATGCCCCGACCAGGGCCGCGCAGGCGCCGAGCGAAAGGAGCGCCGCCGCCATCGATATCGTCTGCATACCCGTCCTCCCTGTCGCGCGCATCATGTTCCCTCCGGCATGCAGCACAGCGTCCTTCTCGCCAGGACCAGCTCGCCCACGAGCTCCCCGCCGCTCGACGCGCATTCCCCGGGCGCGTTGACCCGCCACTCCGCGCGCATGCTCCCGAGCGCTGAACCGGGATCGGCGTCATGACAGACGCGCTGTCGGATCACGGTGGAGTCCAGCAGGTCGGTGCACGCCTCGTCCTCGAACGTCGACACGAGCGCCTCGCACGTGCTCGGCGCCGTTTCGGTGCACGCGCACGGCGTGCAGTCGCGGCTGTCGTCGAGCACCTTCCAGAAGGTGAACCGCTCGGAGAACACGTGGCGCTCGGCGCCACCACCGGAGGGGCACTTCGCGTAGTCTCCCTCCATCTCGCAGCGGACAGGGCCATCCGGCTCGGCGACCAAACGCTCGTATTCCTCCAGCCCTACGCCATCGCCACCCGCCCCATCCAGCAAGGCGTCCTTGCAGGAGGGCTGCTCCGAAGCAGGCCCGATCCAGACGATGCGCGGCGGCGCGTCAAAATCAGGGATGTCGGCGTCGACGCACGTGCCCAAGCAGGCCGCGTTGTTCGTGCCGTCCTCGGTGATGTAATCGCACGCCATGAGCTCGTGGCAGTCATACCCGTCGACGGCCCCGCAGCCGCTCGCCGCCGCGATCGCCGCACCGCCCATGCCAGCCAGCACCGCCAGAATTCGCGCTGCATCGCACCGCCTCATCGCTGCTCCTCCTCGACGCCGGACCATCACCACGCGCCTTCGATCCGGATAGCGCCGCCTTGCGCCGTCGCCTGCGGGACCACGCGGACGCCGCCGCGGTGGTCCGGCGAGGGCGCCCACCAGAACGACGAGAGCGCCGCCGCGCCCACCACACCGCTCGCCACGAAGCTCGCGTTCCCCCCGTCGCGGGCCGCAACGCCGCCGACCCCGGCGCAGCCGCCGCGGCGCGCGGCGGTGCCGCCGGCCGCGACGCCGGCGGCTTCTCCTTCAAGGCCAGCCCGATCGCCGGCGTGTCCCCGCGCAGCGCCTCGAACCGCCCCACGCCGTCCTCGTGGCCGTGCAGCGCCGCCCGTGCCTCATGGCCGCCAGGCTCGACATAGACCACGTAGGTGGCGAGCCCCTGGCCGACGCGCCGGCCGTCCATGAACACCTCGGCCTCGGGCTTGCCCACCACGATCGCGACCGCGGCGACCTCGTGCGCGGCGCGCTCCAGCCCCTGCTGAAACCGAGCCCTCACACCGGGCGCGAGCGCGTCCCCTGCGTCGAGCGCCCGGCGCAGGTGCTCCGCGGCATCGCGGTACCGGCGCAGCGCGAGCTCCGCGAGCCCGAGCTCCCCGGCCCATCGAGGGTCGCCGGTCGACTCCCATGCCGCTCGATACGCCGCCGCTGCATCCTCCCAACGCCCCGCGCGCCGCGCCTGCTCCGCGCGGCGCAGCGTCTCCACGGTCGTCGCGGACGAGACGCCCGCGGGTGCAGCGGCGGAGCGCGAGGCTCCTGATGGCGAGACCGTCGAGGGTGAGCCCCCGGTCCCCGTACCGGGCGACTGCAGCGCCTCGGCCAGCGCGCCGCGGCTCCAGCCTGAAGCGCACAACAGGAGCGCAAGCCCCAGGCACCTCGTCAAGCGCATGGGCGGCGAGCCTATGCGGCGCACCGATCGCCCGCAAGCGCGCATCCCGAGCCCGGAGCGTGCGAGATTTTTGATGGCGAATCAGAATACGTCCACGTAATGCAGCGAGAAACCGCCCTCCGCTCACACCTCGCCACGTCGGCTCAGCGCCTGGCGGGGACCCGGAATCCACCAGGAACGCAACATCGTCAGCCCGGCGGCGCAGGAACGATTTCGAGCACCATCGGGTAACCGGCGGATAATGGATCGGGCATGGATGCAAAGGAGCCCCGCGGCGCGCCCGTCGGAGCGACGGTGCCCACCTGGGAGACCCTCGTCCGCGAGCACCTCCGCTACCTGCGCGGCTGCGTCGTCTCAGAGAGGATCCCAGAGGCCGACAGGGAGGATGTCCTTCAGGAGGTGCTGCACAGCATCTCGCGGGCCTTAGCCACCTTCGACCCAGCCCGGGGCGAGCTGCGCGCCTGGCTGAAGGCGATCGTTCGCAACCATGCATCCATGTACCGGCGCCGCGCCCAGCGACGGCGCGAGCAGCCGTGGCCGGACGAGCCGCTGGAGGTCGCCGACGAGGCGCCGAGCTCCGAGGAGCGCCAGATGGAGCACGAGCGGCGGCAGCTCCTGTCGGCGCTGCTCCTCGAGCTGCCGCCGGAGCGGCGCCAAGCGGTGATCGCCCACGAGCTCGACGAGGCGGGGATCGGGCATGTCGCGGAGCTTCTCTCGATACCTGCCACGACCGCGAAGAGCCGAGTCCGCCATGGCCGCGAGGAGCTCAAGGCGGCGGCGCGCCGGTGGCAGGCGCGCCATCACCGCCGCCTCGCCGCCTTGCTGCCGGTGCGCGCGGCCTGTTGCTCTGGGGAGCGTTCCCGCCGCGCGGCATCGTGGGAGCAGCTGCTGCAGCGCGCCGGGCGCGCGGTCCGTGACGCGGTACGCGGCGCGAGGGCACCGCAGGTATGGCCCATCGCTCACGCCTGCGCCTCGGTCGCGGTGAGCGCCTGGAGCGTGGTCCTGACAGCCGGTCTCCTGCTGGCCGGGCACGGCGGCCTCCTCGCTCCCGGAGGCGCGGCGCGGTCGGGCTCCTCTCTCGCGACGCGCGCTCACGCCCCGTCGACCGCGGCGCCGGCGGGAGTATCGAGCGAGCGCTCGTCTTCAGCCGAGGGCAACAAGCTGCCTTCGCCAGGAACGATGGTGGCCTCGCACGACCATGACAGCACGCCTCTTCGTCCTCGATCCATGCTCCGGCTACCGCAGCGCTCGCACGGCGCTCAGGGCGATGAGCAGGAGCGCCTGAGGATGGCCGCCGCCGCGCGCGCCATCGGGGATGACGCGCTGGCGCGGGCGCTGCTGGAGCGGCGCCGCCACGACCTGCCCGGCATCGCCTCCGCGCCCGACGGCGACGTGCCCCTGGCTCCCTCGACGCCAGCGGCGCCCGATCGCTGAGGAAGAGCGCCTCACCGACGAGGCATCACGAGCACTGACGCCCTGAGGGCCTCGACGTGGGCTGACTCGGCCGCGAGCGACGAAGTCCGCCTGCGCGCACGGCGCGGGCGCGGCCGCCACGGGCGCGCGACGGCGTGAGGGCTCCTCGACAGACACTTTTCCCCGAGATCCGGTATGCAGACTCGACGCCGCACGACAACCGCTGTCCACGAGCACAGCGCGCCCCGACGGGGCTATCCCTGCGTTGCGCAGCACCCCGCGGTCCGCATTCCTGTCGAGCGCATCGTCGCCGAACGCCGCTGGATCGCCGCGCTCGTCAGCGCCGGCGGCGTATCGCCCCGCGACCGTGAGGACGTGGTGCAGAACGTGATCCTGGCTGCATGGATGGCTGTCGAGGAGGGCAGGTACCGCCCGGACGCGTCGGTCGACCCGCGGCGAGCGCTCCTCGGCTGGCTGTACGGCATCGTCTGGCGCAAGGTGGGGCACCACCTCAAGCGCGCCTGGATCCGCCGGGAGATCCCGGTGGCTGATCCATGGAGCGTGCAGCCGGAGCCGCCGCGGGACGACGATCTCCTCGTCCAGGCGCGCGAGCGCATCCTCGCCGTGCGGCTCGCCGTATCCAGGCTGCCGCAGCGAGACCGGGAGATGCTCGCCCTCTGCGCCGTCGGCCATGGGCTCCGCGACGTCGCGCGCAGGCTCGGTATGCCGAGCTCGACGGCGGTTCGGCGGGTCGGCCGAGCTCGAAGCAGGCTTCGGGGTCTGCTCGGCCGTTAGGGACCGACGACTGGCAGCCTGCAGCGTGAGTCGCCCGTCCGCCATCGCGCCTGCGTGCGCCGGGAGAGCCCCGTAAAGCGTGCGGCCAGAGTCACCGTGATCACCGTGCTACGTCGCCCAGAGCACGGAGAGGTCGAGCTCGATGGCCTCGAAGGGCACGAGACGGACGCGCGCAGCGTCGCGGTAGACCGGGCCGCGCTCCCACTCCGGACCAGGAACGAGCGAGAAGGTCTCGAGCGTGCGCTTGACGGGATCAACGAGCCAGGCGTGCCGCACGTCTTCGCGTGCGTACACGGGCATCTTCTCCTCGCGATCGACCCGCTCCGTCGACGGGCTCAAGACATCGCAGATCCAATCCGGGGCGAGCGCGAAGTAGGCCGTCTCCGGCAGCTCGGGCATCCTCTCGCGCCGCCAGCCGGCAATGTCCGGCACGACCGCATCCACCTCACCCGGCGCGGCCGGGTCAGGGAAGCGCAGCTCGGGCTCGTCGAGGATCCACCAGCCACCAGGGCCTCCACGACCACGCTGGAAAGGGCCGCCGATCTCGATACCCAGGACCGAGCTCGCGTTCGCGTGTCGCGGCGCGGGTCGGGGCATGACGTGCAGCACGCCCCCGATGAGCTCCGCCACCTTGTTCGGCGGGACGGCCTCGAGGTCGGCGTAGGTGGCGCGGCGGGTCTTCGCGGCGGGCTGACCCATGGTCCAAGCCTGCCCGGGGGCACGCGGCGAGGCAAGACCACCGTGCTCGCGCGCGACGCAATACAGCACCTCCGCTCCGAAGCGAGAGGCTCAATCCGTCCATCAATCTGGAGGCCTTGCCCGGGCGGTTTGCGGCGAGGGTGACGCGCTCGGTCGCGGCGCTCGTGAGCGCCGAGGTCCCGGGTGCGCTCGTGAGCCTGCTCCCGAACCGCCCCACGGTTGCCCCGAACCGCCTCACCGTTGCCCCGAACCGCCTCACCGTTGCCCCGAACCGCCTCACCGTTGCCCCGAACCGCCTCACCGTTGCCCCGAACCGCCTCACCGTTGCCCCGAACCGCCCCACGGTTGCCCCGAACCGCCTCACCGTTGCCCCGAACCGCCTCACCGTTGCCCCGAACCGCCTCACCGTTGCCCCGAACCGCCTCACCGTTGCCCCGAACCGCCTCACCGTTGCCCCGAACCGCTCCACGGCTGCCCCGAACCGCTCCACAGGACCCTTTTTCGCTTCTGCCCCCCGGTGGCCCCCGGGTCTGCCGCCCTTCTCGCCTCTGCCCCCCGGTGGCCCCCGGGTCTGCCGCCCTTCTCGCCTCTGCCCCCCGGTGATCCCCCGGTCTGGCGCCCCTCGGCAATGCAGCGCATGGCTCGCGTGCCGTCCCCTCTCCCTCGGCCCGGCTTCCTTGACGCTCGCCCCGCCCTCCCGCATCCTCACGGCGGATGTCCCTTACCCGGCGACCCCACCGTCCACGCAGCGCGATCCTTCGCTGGATCTGCGCCGCGCTTCCGGTGTTCCTCGTCGTCGGGCTCCTCGCTCAGGGCCACACTCTCCAGGCGCTCGGCATGTCGGTCGCTTGCGAGCACCCGTTGCTCGTGTCCTCCTCCCCGGACGATCGCGATGACGGATCGCCGGACCGCTCGCACCACGACTGTCCACCGAGCTGCCAGGACTGCGCCTGCGGCCGCATCCCCATGATGCTGCCCCTGGACGAGGTGCTGCCCTACATCCTCCTCGAGGCTTACGAGATCGCCGTATCGACCCCGCCGGAGATGCCGGGGCGCTCCCTCACGTACCGCCTCGAACGGCCACCCCGACGCCCGCGCGCCTGAGGCGCCCACATCAGGTGTCGCGATCACGAGCACGGCAGCAGCGTCCAGGTGCATGAGCGCCTCTGCGCGACGCCGCCGGAGGCTCCGTCCCCTCGCGCGAACCTGACCGGGCACAACCGCGGTTCTTCGCGCGAGCGCTCGACGCGCTCGAGGGCTGTCCGTCCATGCTCCGCACGCAATCACGTCGTCTGCTCGTCATTACATCGACCGCTCTCCACCTCCTGATACCGAAGGCGGCGGTCGCCGCCGAGGCCCCGCTCACCCGCGCGCGGGTCGCCGAGCTCGCACGCGCTGCGCCGGCCGCGCGCGTCGCCTCTTCCGAGGCCGCCGTCGCCGGCGCCGCCGTCACCGCCGCGGGGGTCGTCTCGCTCGAAAACCCGGTCCTGTCCGGGATGGGAGGGATCCGCTTCAACCCCGATGGGGGCAGGCCGGCCGCCGCCACGGCCTCGCTGTCGTGGCCGATCGAGCTCGGCGGCCAGCGAGGCGCGCGCGTCGAGGCCGCCAGGGCGGAGCAGCGCGCCGCCCTGGCCACCGCCGAGGGGACCCAGCGGCGCCTGCTGCTGGCCGCGCTCCTCCAGCACGCGCTCGTGCTGCGCGACGAGGCGCAGGTCGCCCTCGCGACGGAGCGCCGCGCGCTCGCCCAGCGGCTCCTCGCCACCTCGGAGAAGCGCAAGAAGGCGGGGGAAGTGCCGGAGATCGACGTGACGCTCGCGAGGCTCCAGGAGGGGCGCGACGCCGCCGCCGAGGCGGCCGCCGTGGGGACGCGCGAGGCCGACACGCTGGGGCTCCTGTCGATGCTGGGCCTCCCCTCGAAGGACGGGAAGGTCACGGGGGCGCTGGTGCCTCCGGAAGCCCCACCTCCCCTGGCGACGCTGCTCCGCGGCGCCGATCAGCGGGCCGACGTGCGCGCCGCCCGCGCGGCGCTGGAGGCGGCCAGGGCCCGGTCCGGTCGAGAGCGGGCCGGACGATGGCCGACCGTCAGCGTGCTCGCCCAGTACGAGCGGGACGACCAGGCCAACATCGGGATGATCGGCCTCGCCGTGCCCGTGCCGATCCTGAACGCGAACCGGGCGGGGGTCGCGACGGCCGAGGCCGAGGTCGACGCCGCGACGGCCCGCCTCGCCGCGAGCCGGGCCAGCGCGGCGGGCGACATCCAGGGGCTCTACGCGCGCTACGAGGCGACGCGGAACGCGCTCGCACATCTCGCGCCTGCCGCGCGCCTCTCGATGCAGGCCGTGGCGCTGTCGACGAGGGGATACGAGCTCGGAGAGAACGACCTCGCGAGCGTCCTCCTCGTGCGCCGCGAGGCGCTCGACGCCCAGGCCGCGCTCCTCGACGCCGAGCACGCCCACGCGAACGCCAAGATCGAGCTGCTGGTCGCGGCGGGGAGGGCCCCGCAATGAGCGCTCCCAAGGTGAAGCCCAAGGTGAAGCCCAAGGTGAAGATCGAGCTGACGCGCGCGAAGATCGCCGCGCTGGTAGGGGGGCTCCTGCTCCTCATCGCCGCGGTGGCGACCGGGACCGTGCTCGTCGAGCACTCGGTTCACGATCACGACGCCGAGGAGCACGAGGGCCACGACCACGGCAAGCCCGGCGAGGCGGCCCACGACCACGGCGAGCCCGGAGAGGCGGCCCATGGCCACGGCGAGCACGCAGAGGGCGAGCACGGCCACGGCGAGCACGCAGAGGGCGAGCACGAGGAAGGCAAGGTCAAGCTGTCGCCCGAGGCGCTCGACAACGCGCGGCTCGAGCTCCTGACGGCCGGTCCGGGCAAGGTCGCGGACACCGTCTCGCTCCCGGGAGAGGTGGCGCTCAACGCCGAAGCCCTCGCCCACGTCACGCCTCGCGTGTCCGGCACGGCGCGCGAGGTGAGGAAGCAGCTCGGCGACACCGTGAAGAAGGGCGACGTGCTCGCGATCCTCGACAGCCGCGAGTTCGCGGAGCTCCAGCGGGAGCTCTTGACCGCGAAGGAGCGGCTCGAGCTCGCGGAGGCGAACTTCAACCGCGAAGAGGCGCTCTGGAAGGAGAAGATCGCCGCCGAGAAGGAGTACCTCTCGTCGAAGCAGGCGCTCGCCGAGGCGAAGATCGAGCATCGCAGCGCCGCCCAGAAGCTCCAGGCGTCGTCCGGCGCGGGCTCCGGCGCGAAGGGGGGCGCGTACGCGCTCATCGCCCCGATCGACGGCACGATCATCGAGAAGCACATCAACATCGGCGAGGTGCTCAAGGACGACACGCAGGCGTTCGTCATCGCCGATCTCTCGACGATCTGGGTCAACGTCACCGTGTACGCGAAGGACCTCGCGCGCGTCAGCGCCGGCCAGCCCGCCCGCGTGCGGGCCGAGGGCATCGAACAGCCCGCGGACGGCGAGATCGCCTATGTCGGCCCGGTCGTCGGGGAGCAGACGCGCTCGGCCACCGCGCGCGTCGTGCTGAAGAACCCCGGCGCCGCGTGGCGGCCCGGTCTGTTCGTGACCGCCGACGTGGCCGTCGCCGAGGTCGACGCGCCGGTCGTCGTCTCGTACGACGGGCTGCAGCGCGTCGAGGGGAAGGACGTCGTCTTCGTCCAGGAGGGCGACGCCTTCGAGGCCCGGGCCATCAAGCCGGGCCGCTACGGCAAGGCGCCAGGCGAGCAGGGCGCCGACCTCGTCGAGGTGCTGGACGGCATCGCCTCGGGGGAGCGCTACGTCGGCAAGAACAGCTTCCTCCTCAAGGCCGAGCTCGGGAAATCCGAGGCGGGCCACGACCACGCGCACTGAGGAGGAACCGATGCTCACCCTCCTTGCGAAGATCCTCGCGTTCTCCGTCCGCCATCGCTGGCTCGTCGTGGTCCTCACGCTCGCGGTCGGAGCGCTCGGCGTCTACAACTTCAACCGCCTGCCGATCGACGCGGTGCCCGACATCACCAACGTCCAGGTGCAGATCAACACCTCGGTCAAGGCGCTGTCGCCCGTCGAGGTCGAGCGGCGCGTCACCTTCCCGATCGAGTGGGCGATGGGCGGCATCCCCAGCGTCGAGCAGGTCCGGTCCCTGTCGCGCTACGGCCTGTCGCAGGTGACGGTCATCTTCAAGGACGGCACCGACATCTTCTGGGCGCGCCAGCTCGTGAGCGAGCGCCTCGCGGCGGCCAAGGAGAGCCTGCCGCCCGGCCTCGGCGAGCCGCAGATGGGCCCGATCGCGACCGGGCTCGGCGAGATCTACATGTGGACGCTCGAGGCCTCGCCCGAGGCCCGGCGGCCCGACGGCAAGCCGTACGAGCTCACCGATCTGCGCACCATCCAGGACTGGATCGTGCGCCCGCAGCTCCGCACGGTCCAGGGCGTCACGGAGATCAACTCGATCGGCGGCTATGAGCAGCTCTACCAGGTCTCGCCCGATCCCGCGAAGCTCGTCGGCTACGGCCTGTCGTTCCGCGACGTGCTCGAGGCCGTCGCGAAGAACAACGCCAACGCGGGCGGCGGCTACATCGAGCACAAGGGCGAGCAGTACCTGATCCGCGCGACCGGGCTCGTCCAGGGCCAGGACGACATCCGCCGCATCCTCGTCGGCCATCACGATGGGGTCCCGATCCGCGTCGGGGACGTCGCGGAGGTGGGCGTGGGCCGCGAGCTCCGCACCGGCGCCGCGACCGAGGACGGGCGCGAGGTCGTCATCGGCACCGCCATCATGCTCGTCGGCGAGAACAGCCGGTCCGTCTCGCAGCGCGTCAGCGAGCGGATGCAGTCGGTCAACAAGTCGCTCCCGGAGGGGGTCACGGCCAAGACCGTCTACGACCGCACCTACCTCGTCGATGCGACCCTGAGCACCGTGCAGCGGAGCCTCCTCGAGGGCGCGGCGCTGGTCGTCGTCGTGCTGTTCCTCCTGCTCGGCAACGTCCGCGCCGCGCTCATCGCCGCCCTCGCCATCCCGTTCTCGATGCTCATCGCCATCACCGGCATGGTCGAGGGCAAGATCAGCGGCAACCTGATGAGCCTCGGGGCGATCGACTTCGGCCTCATCGTCGACGGCTCGGTCATCATCGTCGAGAACTGCGTCCGGCGCTTCGCCGAGGAGCAGCACCGGCTCGGGCGGGTGCTCACCCGCGACGAGCGGATCGAGCTGGCCTACGAGGCCTCGCAGGAGGTCCGGAAAGCGACGATCTTCGGCGAGATCATCATCGCGATCGTCTACCTGCCGATCCTGACGCTCACGGGCATCGAGGGGAAGATGTTCAGGCCGATGGCGGAGACGGTGGTCCTCGCGCTCGCCGGCGCGACGATCCTGTCGATGACGTTCATCCCCGCGCTGGTGGCGCTCGTCCTGACCGGCAAGGTGGACGAGAAGGAGAACTTCCTCTTCCGGCGCGCCAAGCGCGGCTACGAGCGGGTCCTCGGCTGGGCCCTCGCCCACCGCGGCCCGGTGGTGATCGGCGCGCTCGCCCTGCTCGCGATCTCCGGGTTCGCCGCGACCCGGCTCGGCAGCGAGTTCGCGCCCAAGCTGAGCGAAGGCGCCCTGGCGCTCCAGCCGGCGAGGATCCCCTCGATCGGGATCACCACGAGCGTCGAGATGCAGATGCAGCTCGAGCGCGTGCTCAAGGAGCGGTTCCCGGACGAGATCGAGCACATCTTCGCCCGGACGGGGACGGCCGAGGTCGCGACCGATCCGATGGGCCCCAACGTCTCCGACACCTACCTGATGCTGAAGCCGCGAAGCGCGTGGAAGAAGGCGAAGACGCAGGAGGAGCTCGCGGAGGCGATCGAGGAGGTCGTCGAGGAGCTACCCGGGCAGAACTACGAGTTCAGCCAGCCCATCGAGCTCCGGTTCAACGAGCTCATCTCGGGCGTGCGGAGCGACGTCGCCGTGAAGGTCTTCGGCGACGACCTCGACGTCATGCTCAAGGAGGCGCAGAAGATCGGCGGCATCCTCGGAAAGACGCCGGGCGCCGCCGACGTCAAGGTCGAGCAGGTCACGGGGCTGCCGGTGCTCACGATCGACATCGACCGGGACGCCGCCGCCCGTTACGGGCTCAACATCGGTGACGTGCAGGCGGTGGTGGAGGCAGCGGTCGGGGGCATCAGCGCCGGCGAGGTGTTCGAGGGCGACAAGCGCTTCGACCTCGTCATCCGCCTGCCCGAGGCGATCCGCGGCGACATCCGCGCGCTCCAGAACCTGCCCGTCCCGCTGCCGGCGGCGGACGCCCCGGAAGGCGCCACGCGGACCGCCGCCATGACCGGGCGCGCCGGACAGCGCGCGGCGTTCGTCCCGCTCGGCTCGGTGGCCAAGATCTCCATCGAGGAGGGGCCGAACCAGGTGAGCCGGGAGAACGGAAAGCGCCGGGTCGTGGTGCAAGCGAACGTGCGCGGGCGGGACCTCGGGAGCTTCGTGGCCGACGCGCAGCAGCGGATCGACGCCGAGGTGAAGCTCCCGGCCGGCTACTGGACGGCCTGGGGAGGGCAGTTCGAGAACCTCATCGCCGCGCGCCAGCGGCTCGCCCTGGTCGTGCCGGCCGCGCTCGGGCTCATCTTCGGGTTGCTCTTCCTGTCCTTCGGGGCGCTCAAGAACGCCTTGTTGATCTTCACCGGCGTCCCGCTCGCGCTGACCGGGGGCATCTTCGCGCTCTGGATCCGCGGGCTGCCGGTCTCGATCTCGGCGGCCGTCGGGTTCATCGCGCTCTCGGGCGTCGCCGTGCTCAACGGCCTCGTGATGGTGACCTTCATCGAGAACATGCGCCATCAGGGCGAGTCGCTCGACGATGCCGTCTTCCACGGCTCGATCGCGCGGCTCCGCCCCGTGCTCATGACGGCGCTCGTCGCCGCCCTCGGCTTCGTCCCGATGGCGCTCGCGACCGGCACCGGCTCCGAGGTGCAGCGGCCGCTCGCGACCGTCGTGATCGGGGGCATCATCTCGTCGACGGCCCTCACGCTCCTGATCCTGCCGACGCTGTATCGCTTGTTTCATGCAAGAGAGGCGCAAGCCGCTTTGGCGCCTCCAGTCCCCGAACACACCATCGATGAAGGAGATCCCCATGCGTGAGCGACATCGTTATTTCCTCGTGCTTGCCGCCCTCGTCGCCATGGCGGCCGCCGCGAGCGCCGCCGGCTGCGGCGGCGACAACTGCCATGAAGGCGAGCATTGCGAGGAGGGCGAGGGAGGCGGGCCCGAGGGCGCGGGCGGGGCCGGCGGGGGCAGCGAGGCGGGGATGGCCCGCCCCGCACGCTAGCCGAGCGGAGGGCGTGTTCGCGACGCGCCGTCGCGCGCCCGCTCCGGCGCGGCCGTTCGGCTCTGCTCTATTCACCTCGCGCATCACGCTCGTGCGCAGGTCGGCGGGGGAGTGGCAGCGCCGAGCGGCGGTGCGCAGGCGCGCGACAGCGATGGCGTGCCCGAGGCTCATCCGTCACGTGACGTTGCGAACAACAAGGAGAAAAGGTCCATGAAGCTTCGTTCCATCTCGCTCGTGCTCTGTATCTTCGCCCTCGGCGCCGCGTCGTGCTCGAAGGAGGCGCCGAGCTCGGGCAAGGCCGCGCCCGAGCAGACGCAGGCGAAGGCGGCGCACGCGCCGACCGACGTGAAGCCCGGCTCCCACGAGGACTGGTGCGGGGAGCACGAGGTGCCCGAGTCGCAGTGCACCCGCTGCAACCCGGACCTGATCCCGGCCTTCAAGGCCACGAACGACTGGTGCGCGGAGCACGGAGTGCCCGAGTCGCAGTGCCTCAAGTGCAACCCCGACCTGAAGATCGTCAGGCCGCCGAAGGGGAGCTGACATGCCCGGCCGCGTTCACATCGCGATGCTCCTGCTCCTCGCCGCTCTTTCAGGGTGCGGGACCAGAGGGACCGACGACGCCGCGCCGAAGAAGGCCGAGGCGAAGCCCGGCGCGGCGTCGGCGGTCGAGGGCGCCATGTGCAAGGAGCACGGCGTGCTGGAAGCGCTCTGCACGAAGTGCAATCCGAAGCTCGTCCCGATCTTCCAGGCGAAGGGAGACTGGTGCAAAGAGCACGAGTTCCCGGAGTCCATCTGCCCCATCTGCCACCCCGAGCGCGGCGGCAAGCCGGCGGCCGACGTGGCGAGCGACGGCGCGCCGGCAGACGGGACGAAGGTCAAGTTCAAGACCAAGGACACGGCCCGGCTCGCCGGCATCCTCACCGCGAAGGCCGTCGAGCGGCAGGGCGGCGGCGGCATCCCCGCGACCGCCAGGATCGTTTACGACGCGCTCAAGGTGGCGGAGATCAACGCCCGCGCCGCGGGGGTCGTCCGGCAGCTTCACGTGGACGTGGGCGCGGAGGTCAAGAAGGGCGCGCCGCTGGCGATCGTCGACAGCGCCGACGTGGGGGCGGATCGATCGCGGCTGGCCAGCGCGCAGTCGCGCCTCAAGATCGCCGAGGAGAACCTGCAGCGCGAGGAGCAGCTCGAAAAGGAGGGGATCTCGTCGCGCCGGAGCGTCCTCGCCGCGCAGCAGGAGCTCGACGCTGCCCGTGCCGACCGCGCCTCCTTCGCGGCCTCCCTGGCCGTCGTGGGCGCGAGCGCGGGCGGGAGCGGGGGCTATACGCTCACCACCCCGCTCGCCGGCATCGTGACGCAGCGCAAGGCGACCGTGGGCAGGCTCGTCGGCGTCGAGGAGACCCTGTTCGAGGTGGTCGACGTCTCGAGCATGTGGGCCGAGCTCGACGTCCCCGAGACCGACCTTCCGTCCGTCTCGCTGAAGCAGCCGGTGGTCATCGAGGTCGACGGCATCGCGGGGCGCGAGCTCAAGGGGGAGATCACGTACGTGGCGCCGGCCATCGACCCGGCCACGCGCACGGCCAAGGCGCGCGTCCCGCTCGCGAACCCGGACGGCGCGCTGCGGGCCAACATGTTCGGCCGGGCGCGCATCCTCGCCCCCGCGCGCGCCGCGGTGATGGTGCCCCGCGCGGCGGTCCAGCGCGCGAAGACGGTGAAGCTCGTGTTCGTGCGGCTCGCGGAGGACCAGTTCGAGGCGCGGCGGGTCGAGATCGCGGCGACCGAGGGCGACCTGGTCGAGGTGACGAAGGGCGTGCGCCCGGGCGAGGAGGTCGCGACCGAAGGGAGCTTCCTGCTCAAGACCGAGACCCTCAAGGAGAGCATCGGCGCCGGCTGCTGCGCCGAGGATTGAGGCGCGGGTCATGCTGAACGCCGTCATCACCTGGTCGCTCCGCCACCGGTTCCTCGTGATCCTCGCGTCGATCGGCCTCTCCCTGGCGGGGGTCCTCGCGTTCCGCCAGCTGCCGATCGACGCCTTCCCGGACACGACGCCGGTGCAGGTGCAGATCAACACCGTCGCCCCTGCGCTCTCGCCCGTCGAGATCGAGCGCCAGATCACGGCGCCCGTCGAGCAGGCGATCTCGGGGCTACCCAGGCTCGAGGAGGTCCGCTCGCTCTCCCGCTTCGGCCTCTCGCAGGTCACCGCCCGCTTCGAGGACGACACGGACATCTACCTGGCCCGTCAGGTCATCATGGAGCGGCTCCAGACCGTGACGCTGCCGCCGGGCATCGATCGCCCGGAGCTCGGCCCGGTGGCCACGGGGCTCGGCGAGGTGTTCCACTACGTGGTCACCGGCAAGGGCAAGTCGCTGAGCGAGCTGCGCACGGTCCACGACTGGGTCATCGCGCCGCAGCTCCGCTCGGTGCGCGGCGTGGCCGAGGTCAACGCCTGGGGCGGCGACGAGCGGCAGATCCAGGTCCTCGTCGATCCGGCGGAGCTCACGGCGCGGGGGCTCTCGCTCCACGACCTGGCCGAGGCCCTGGAGCGGAACAACGCCAACGTGGGTGGGGGCACCCTGGACCAGGCCGGCGAGTCCAGCCTGATCCAGGGCATCGGCATCGCCACGCGCGTGAGCGACATCGAGGACATCGTGGTCGCCGCCAAGGGCGGGGCCCCCATCCGGGTGCGCGACGTCGCCCGGGTGGTCGAGGGGCGCGAGATCCGGCGGGGCGCGGTGACCGCGGACGGCCAGGGGGAGGTCGTGCTCGGCCTCGGCTTCATGCTGATGGGCGAGAACAGCCACGACGTCACGACCCGACTCAAGGCGCGCCTGGAGGAGGTCAAGAAGAGCCTCCCGCAAGGGATCGACGTCGCCGTCGTCTACGATCGCACCGAGCTCATCGACAAGGTGCTCGGCACCGTAAGGAAGAACCTGCTCGAGGGCGCGCTCCTCGTCATCGCGGTGCTCTTTGCCTTCCTCGGCAACCTCCGCGCGGGGCTCATCGTGGCCTCGGCCATCCCCCTGTCGATGCTCTTCGCCTTCGATCTGATGCTCCGCGCCGGCGTGGCGGGGAGCCTGATGAGCCTCGGGGCGATCGACTTCGGCCTCGTCGTCGACAGCTCGGTGATCATGGTCGAGAACTCGGTCCGGCGGCTCTCGGAGGACGCGAGCGACCGGAGCGCGACCGACGTCGTGCTGGATGCATCTATCGAGGTCCGAAGGCCAACGATGTTCGGCGAGCTCATCATCATGATCGTCTACCTGCCGATCCTCGCCCTCGAGGGGGCGGAGGGGAAGCTGTTCCGCCCGATGGCGCTCACCGTGATCTTCGCGCTCATCGGCTCGATGATCCTGTCGCTCACGCTCATGCCGGTGCTCGCGAGCCTGCTCCTGCCACGCCGCATGAAGGAGCGCGAGAACGTGCTCGTTCGCCTCCTCAAGCGGGCCTACCGGCCCGTGCTGCAGCTCGCGCTGCGCTGGCGCTGGGCGGTGCTCGCCGGCGCCGTGCTGCTGCTCGGCAACGCGGTCTTCCTGGCGACGCGGCTCGGCGCCGAGTTCGTGCCGCGGCTCCGTGAGGGCACCATCGTCGCCAACACCGTGCGGCTCTCGGGGGTCTCGGCGGGCGAGTCGATCCGATACGGCACCCGGCTCGAGCGGGTCCTGCTCGAGCGGTTCCCGGACGAGATCGAGCGCGTCTGGACCCGCACGGGCACCGCGGAGGTGGCGACGGACCCGATGGGGCTCGAGCTGTCCGACATGTTCGTCACGCTCAAGCCGCGGGAGGCATGGAAGCGCGCCGCGACGCAGGACGAGCTCGTCCAGGCGATGGAGTCGGAGCTCGCGGGGATGCCGGGCATGCGCGTCATCTACACGCAGCCGATCGAGATGCGGGTCAACGAGATGGTCGCCGGGATCCGGGCCGATCTGGGGGTGAAGCTGTTCGGCGACGACTTCGACACGCTGAAGCAGAAGGCGCGCGAGATCGAGGCGGTCCTCAAGCGGATCCCGGGCGCCGCGGACGTGGTGACCGAGCAGGTCACAGGGCAGCCTGTGCTCGAGATCGAGGTCGACCGCGGCGCCATCGCCCGGCACGGCATCGCCGCCGCCGAGGTCCTGGATGTCGTCGAGGCCCTCGGCGCGCGGGAAGTGGGGCAGCTCCAGGAGGGCGAGCGCCGCTTCCCCGTGATGCTGCGCATCGACGATCGCTACCGGGAGGACCCCGCCTCGATCGGCCGCATCCTCGTCACCGCGGCCGGTGGAGAGCGCATCCCCCTCTCCAGGCTCGCCAAGATCCGCACGGCCGAGGGGCCGACCGCGATCAACCGTGAGTGGGCGAAGCGCCGGATCGTGGTGCAGGCGAACGTCCGCGGCCGCGACGTGGGCACCTACGTCGAGGAGGCGCGAGCGAGGCTCGACAAGGAGGTCGAGCTCCCGCCCGGCTACTACGTCCGCTTCGGCGGGCAGTTCGAGCACCTCGAGCGGGCCCAGGCGCGCCTGCTCGTCGTCGTGCCCATCGCCCTGGGGCTGATCCTGCTCCTGCTCTACTTCACGTACGGGCGGTTGCTCGACGCGGTTCGCGTCTTCACCGGCGTTCCGTTCGCTGCGATCGGCGGCGTCGTCGCGCTCTGGATTCGCGACCTGCCCTTCAGCATCTCCGCGGGCGTCGGGTTCGTGGCGCTGTCGGGCGTCGCGGTGCTCGGGGACATGGTGCTCGTCTCCACCATCCGGCAGCTCACCTCGGCCGGGATGCCGGTACGGGAGGCCATCGAGCTCGCGGCTGAGCGGCGCCTCCGGCCGGTCCTCATGACGGCGCTGGTCGCTTCGCTGGGCTTCGTGCCGATGGCGCTGAACACGGGCGTCGGCGCCGAGGTCCAGCGCCCGCTCGCTACGGTCGTGATCGGCGGCGTGATCTCCTCCACGCTGCTCACGCTGCTCGTCCTGCCGGTGCTCTACAGCGTGGTGGGCGGGCGGCTCCGCGCCGACGCCGCCAGCGAGACGGACGCCTCCGATCACCCGCCGCGCTCTGGCCCGGTCTTATCGCCCGCCGCGGAGTAGGCGGGCGCGGAGGTCACCAGCGTGGCGAGGAAGGGCGCGGCTCCCGTGTGGCGCGGAGGCAACTCCGCAGCTCGCGCGGAGCGCAGCCGAACCATCGCTGGCATGCGTGGCTGAACGCGGTCGTGTCCGCGAAGCCGAGCTGCAGCGCGACCTCGGTCACGCTGGTCGTCGCCCTCTGGAGCAAGCTGCTGGCGCGCTCGCGGCGCACCTCCTCGACGAGGCGCCGGAAGCTCGTCCCCTCGACTTCCAGCCGCCGGCGCAAGGTCCGCTCCGTCGTACCGAGGGCGCGAGCCACGAGCGGAAGCGACGGGATACCGCCGCCCGCGCTCGTCAGCTCGCGGACGATCTGGTGCCGGACGGCGTCCACGATCGAGCGCGGAGTGAGCGGCTCTGACAGCGCTTCCGCGGACCTGCACAGGTACTCCCAGAGCGTCCGGTTTGCAGAGGGGGGCGCCGCGTCGAGGATCTCGCGGCGGAAGGAGAGCCCGTCGTGCGGAGCGTCAAAGTTCACGGGGCAATCGAAGAAGGCGCTGTGCCCGGCCCGGCGAGGCGGCGCGGGGTGGCGGAAGGTCACCTCGACCGGCGTGAGATCGGCGCCGGCGATCCGCCGCAGGCAGCCGAGTCCCTGCGCGACGGCCGTCTCGTTGGACAACCGGTGTCCGAGGGTGAGGGGCGCCGCGCGGTACCAGCGAACGTGGACGCGTTTCGCGGTCGTCGTCGACTCCCAGCGACCCGAGTCGGTGAGCAGCGCGCCGTAGCGAGCGATCGTGTCGAGCGCGTCGCTCACAGACGGCGCGGTCATCATCGCGAAGCCGAGCACGTGCAGATCTTCGATGGCCGCCCCTTGCGCCACCCGGATTGGCAACAACGGATCATCGAGCGTCTGACCCAGATACGTCCACAGGTCGAGCAGGCGGTCGAGCTCGACGCGTCTTTCGGGGTCCTCGGCGAGCGCCAGCGGCATGCGGGTGGCGCGGCGCATGGCGTCCAGCCGCACGCCAGCCCGCAGCGCGTGGTCCACGACGCGCTGGACCACGCCCGCCGCGACGGTCGGTCGGGGTCGCACCATGCGCTCGGCTCCAGCATTCGGCGTGCCAGATCCCGGTGCGCCTCGTGGACGGCGATTCGGGCGGCGGACGGCGTTCTGGGCGCGTCGGGCATGGCGCTGCGATCAGGGGAGCATGACTGTCGTGCGGGCTCAGGGGCTCGTGAAGCCCAGGATCCCGTGCCCGGCCAGCGCGTGGACGGTGTTCGGGGGGTCTGGCGCGGGGTTCGTGGCGCTCGCCACGCCCTCGCGCATGAACGCGGTCCGGATGCGCGTGATGGAGGATGCCTGATGCGCCTCCTGGAACAGCTGCATCGCCTCGGCCGGGACGGTGATTGAGCCGTCGCCTCCCACGGTGACGCACTGGACCTCGACCTGCTTGTCGGCGGGGGGCGGCATCGCGAACGACGACGCCCCCTGGACGTCGCCGTCGGTGCTGGTGATACGCACGATCGTGCCCTGCGCGGCTCCGCAGCTCCCGCCCTGGCCGCCGCAGCCCAGGGTCATCGGCGTGCCGTCGAGCGGCACTGCGCCGAGGAGGGTTTGCGACGCGTCGTCGAGCTCGAAAGCCTCTCCCGCCACGAGGGGTCCCAGATTGGCGGCCTTGAAGGCCGTCGAGCCGCCGGGCTCGATGGCAACGACGACCTCATCGCCGCTCGTGATCGGATCGTTGGGGTTGCCGGGGACGGGCCCAGCGCCGGCGAGCACGACATAGCTGGCCGCGAACGCTTCCTGGGTCGCGCTCGGATTGGCCACGATCGCCACCTCACTCGACTCCACGGCGACGATGGGGAACGCCCCGTTATTTCCGCTCATCGCCGCGCCGTCCACGCGCAGGGTGCGACCCACGTCAGCGGCCGAGAACATCGCGCCGCCGACCGCGTACGCTGCGGTTCCCATCTCCGCGGCGGTCACGCTCGCCTGGCCCGCTCCACTGTGGGTTGGGCAGACGTAGCTACTGCCTTGAAAGCGGCAATCGATAGGTCCGCCCGCGAGGCCGGAGATCGTGACGACGCCCTGATCGGTGAGCGGCGGCGGTGGATCGTCTTGCGCGTCGTAGACCCATCCCTTGCATCCGGTGGGCTGACCGGGCAGCTCCTCGTAGCGTGGGGGCTTTGCTGAGGTGAACAGGATCTGCACTGTGAGGCCGTGACCTGCCTGCGGCGCGCCGAGGATCGAGATATCCTGGATGGAGATGAGTCCGCTGTGCGTCGGGGCGAGGCCGCTGCCTGCGCCGCCGTCGCCACCCGAGGTGCCGCTGCTGCTCGAGGCGCCGCCGTCACCACCCGAGGTGCCGCTGCTGCCCGAGCCCGCGCTTGTCTGCGCGCCGCCGCTCCCTTCGTGGCCGTCATCTCCCGGGTTTTCGCAGCATCCTGCGACGGCGAACGCCGTGGTGATGAGCACGGCGGCGCGGCGGCTCACTGGGTTCCGCGAGAGTCCCATTCGATACATCATGAGTTACCTCCAGACATCGTGATGAAGCGCGTCCGCCACTACGGGCTGGACGCGTCAGAGGAGGTATAAGGGTGTTGCCGCGTATCGGCTTGGTCGCGCCGGCCACGAACCTGGTCGAAGCGGCCTCACCGCGTCGGGCGGAGCGCGCCGGATGTGCTCTCCGGGTCATGCATGCGCGCAGGCTCTCGCGCAGGTTGCCGTTGTTGCCCCGAACCGCTCCACGGTTGCCCCGAACCGCTTCACGGTTGCCCTGAACCGCTCCACGGTTGCCCTGAACCGCTCCACGGTTGCCCTGAACCGCTCCACGGTTGCCCTTTTCGCCTCGGACCCCCGGTACCCCCCGGGTCTGGCGCCCTGGTCGCCTCGGACCCCCGGGTCTGGCGCCCTTTTCGCCTCGAACCCCCGGTCCCCCCCCGGGTCTGGCGCCCTTTTCGTCTCAGGCCCATCGTACTTCCATTGCGTCAGCCCGTCACGTCCTGACGCACCGGCGGTCGGCCCACCTCATCGTGGCAGTACAGCGTCATCTGCTCCTGGTTGTCCATCTTCGACCGGACCTGTTCAAAAGCGGACCACTATCGCGCGTCTCCCGACGGGATTTGTCAGGTGCTCTTAGCTGGTTTCATTCAGCCTTTACGCCAGTCGAGGCTCGTCGAAGATGACTTTACCGCCCTGCCGACAATAGCAGCGATCTTTGTGGAACGTTCCTGGGCTTCTAGCGGATTGACATGCCGACCTTTCGGGTTGAACTCGGAAGACATTGATACATATATCCCACGCTTGCGCTTCTCGACGAATGCATCGTTGCCTGCCAATACTTCAGCCTGTTGAACTGCTACAGGACCGAGCGATTCCTCGCTCAGGAAGAAGTTGCGAAAAGCAAGACTCCTTGAATCTTGTCGAAGCACCCCAGGCTCCTCCAGAGAATATTCCACCAAGATAGCTCCATAGAAGCAGGGGATCGTATCCACAACCTCCACGAACCGCTCATACGCCTTACGTCCAAGCTTTTTCAGTCGTCCGGCCTTTGTTCGAGCCGCACCGCAGAAGGCCTCACCCTCGGTGCGCAAGACCACGACACCGCCAAGCACCTCAATCTCCTCTGCTTCCTCGATCAGCCCAACCATATTGGGTAGACGAAGCTTCCTGGGTAGAATCCCGGGTGGCAGGTTGGCGACCAGCGCCTCAAGCGCAGGCTTCACTCCTGCGGTTCCAACGTAAAATGACAGCTCTAGGAACGGAGCGTCCATGGATTTCTCACTTCATGGCTGACAGAATTGCACCAAGCTGACTCTGGTTGGGGATGAAAGCCGTTGCCAGTTCACCCGCGCGAGGTCCTCCCTCGTAAAACTGCACGAAGAAGTACTTCCCTTCAATGCGTGCGAGATGACCAACGGTCGCTGCATCGCCGGTACTCCAAGCTATTTGCTTACCGCTCGAGGCTGCTCGCTCCACCATGCCTGCCACTGTGACATGTAGGCGCTGGGCGATACCTCCCTGCCGAACCATTGAGCCGCATGGCGAGAGAATGAGTGTTGCAGCCCTGGTGTGCCCGCAATCTGGCGAACCACGGGCGCTCCCCTCGCTGCGACCCCGACCGACGCCTCCAGCGCCTCCGCGCCGACGCGCGCCGCGCTCCCTGCCTTGCTGGCGGCACCAACGGCCTTGGCGAACTTGATGATGGAGCCCACGGCGACCACGCTCAGCGCGTCGAGCGCGACCGCGATCGCCTTGTCGGTGGGCGTGGCACGCGGATTACTGAAAACCGCCAGGCTGCTCATGCCAGGGAGGGGCATCGCGCCTATCAATGTACGCGTCGTCTCCGGCGACATCGACCATGTAGCAACAGGTCTCTCTTCCCCGAACACGTCGCGCCCTACCTGCCCCAGCGAGCTGTACGGGTTCCATCGTGACCCGAGCGCGTAGCCCGGCTGCAGACCGGACAGATCCATGTTGAGACCCAATCCCAACCCTGGAGGACCAGGCTCGCGATGACCGAACGGCTCGCCCGACGCCGGATCGTTGTGGATGCCCGGCAAGCCAGTCTGCCCCACCTCCTGCCCCACCTCGATGTGAACGCATCCATCACCGAGGACACAGTTATCGAAGGTCAGCCCGGGAGACCCCTCACCGTCCATCCACTCGGAGATCTGCTCGCTTGTCGCCTGGTACCCCGTGGGATCCACGAAGCTCAGCGGATTGTTGAACGCGTAGCTGTAGCGGTTCAAGCTCTGCGAGAAGAATGGCGCCTGGACGAACGGATCCGCCGACAAGAACCTCCCCAGCGCCGGGTCGTAGACCCGACCTCGCATGTTGATGAGCGACAGCTCCTCCTCGTCCTCATGCCCGGTGAACCCGATCGTCTCGCTCGGAGGCACCGCGGCCGGTCCACCGTTCGCCCAATCGGGATTCCGGCGCTGCCCGAACGGGTCGTAGCTGCGCCGCTCCACCACCGTCCCCATCTCGTTCGTGATCACACCCGCGGACCCATCATGGCCTGGATGCAGGTAATGCTCGCTGCGCGTCGCGTTGCCCGCCGCGTCGACCGCGATCGTCACCACCGCGATCACGCCTTCAGGCCCCATCACGCGCATCTTGTGCGCCACGCCACCCGCCGTGTGCTCGTGCCGCTCGTACAGCCCGCCCACGTACGTCGTGCTCTGCGCCGGCGACACCTTGCGCGCGCGCTGCCGGTCGCCGTCGTACTCGTACGTCGTCGGTCCGTGCTCCGCCACGATCCGGCGCGGCTTGTCGAACGGCGTGTACGTGATCGCCGCCGACGCGCTGCTCGCGCCGCGCACGTCGACCGGGCGGGCCGTCTGGTTGCCGTTCTCGTCGTACTCGTACGTCTTGCCGTTCGCGTGCCGCACGGCGTGCGGCCGATCGCCGTCGTACTCGTAGCTGCCCACGTCCGACTTGTACGTGATGTTGCCGAAGTCGTCGTACTCGTAGTGATAGAGAGGCGTCGCTCCGTCTCCGAGGTAGACGTCCTCCAGGCGGTCCAGCTCGTCGTAGTCGAACGTCTCGGTCAGCCCCTGCAGATGGTCTGTCCGATGCTCGACGTTCCGGTTCCCGTCATACCCGTACGACAGCCGCTGCAGGGTGATCAGCGTCGACAGCGGCGCTGACGATGTCCGCCAGCTGGTCGTGCTCTGCTCCAGCATCCCGGTGGCCGGCACGTACTTCCGCGAGGTCATCACCCGGTTGGCGAAGTGCTCCCGGGTGATCCGATTCGCCGCATCGGCGTGGTCCCACCTCCATAGCTCACGGCTGGTCGCCGGTTCCTCCACGGCCGTCAGGTGGCCATAGTCGTCATAACGGTAGACCACGGCGAACGGCGCATCATCGTCCACGGCGGGATACGCCACCCGGCGGAGCTCGCCCCGCGCGTTGTACACCCGCCGGACCGCGAACGACTCGCTCCCCCCTGACGGGCTGGGCAGCTCGGTGGTCTCCCTCCAAGGCCGGCCGGCCTCGTCGTAGTCATGTTGCACGATGACGCCATCAGGGCTCGACATCCTCACCAGCTTGCCGACCGCGTGCGGACCGTCATCGTACGTCCATTGCGTCAGCCCGTCGACGTCCTGACGCACCGTCGGCCGGCCCACCTCATCGTGGCAGTGCAGCGTCGTCTGCTCCTTGTTGTCCGTCTCCGACCGGACCTGATCGAAGGCATCGTAGACGAAGCTCCGCACCCCCGAGTCCGGGTTCCACGCCTCCGTCACGCGCCCGTACGCATCGACCACGTGCGCGAGCGTGTCGCCCCGCGCGTCCGTGATCCGCAAAAGGCCGCCGAACGGCCCGTAGTGGTACGTCGTCGTCTCGTGGCGCGCGTCCTCCGCCCGCACCACCTGCCCTCGGCCGTTGCGGACCACGGTGCTCTGATGCGCCCGTCCGTTCGTGACCGTCGTCCTCGTCCCGGCGTACGTCATGGAGATCGTCACGCCATCCGGCTCGACCACCGAGGCGGGCCGCCCGCGGCGGTCGTAGGCATGCTCGGTCCACCCCGGAGTCGACTCACCTGCCTCGTACGGCAACGACTCCGCGCGCACGCCGCCAAACCCCCAGTAGCGCCGGCGTGTCTCGCTCACCTTCCCCCTCAAACCGTGGCGCTGCACCCAGAACGGGCGACCGAGCCGGTCGAGCCGCGTCGCCGACGTCGCGCCCGTCGTCTCCTGTGCGTGCGCCGTGACCAGCCACTCCGCGCCCACCAGATCGCGCGTCAGCCAGTGCGTCGTCGAGCTCCCGTCCGGGCGGTGCTCTCGTCGCAGATTGCCAAAGCCGTCGTAAACCGACCACGTCGTGTGGCCGTTCGGATCGACGACCGCAGCCAGCTCACCCAGGTAGGGATGATACTTGAAACGCGTCGTATGGCCGAGCCCGTCGCGCACGGCGTGAAGGAACGCGCCGTCGGGCTCGTACGTATACACGGTCTGGCGCGTGACACCATGGGCGTCGACCGTCGTCGAGCGCTCGACGTTCCCATAATCATCGTAGTCGAGCTGGGTGTCGAGCCAGTGCGCCTCCTCCTCTGGGTGGCCTTTTGTGATCCGCGTCGGCAGGCCCGTTGTGGTATCGTAGGTCGTCTCTCCCGTGCGGACTTGAGCGCCTTCGGCGCTGACATCGGTCGTCGTGACCACGCGGCGCAGGCCGATCAGCCACGAGTCGGTGTGGTTGTCGTAGGTCGCGACCGTCGTTGTCGAAGGAGTCACCACGTCGACGGAGGGAGCCCATGCTTGCGTCGCCTCGCTCGTCGGATTGCCGAAATCGTCCACGTCCCTCTCGAGGTCCATGGCCCGGAACGGAACGTTCTCGGCCTGCAAGATCTCGTCCGCGACGAGCAGCCGTCCTAGAGCCAAGGGTGTCGATTGCATGCACTCGTGGTCGCTGCCCTGCACACGGCTCTGGTAGACGAAGTATCTCTGGCCGCCGTTCGTCGCGCGCACCGCCCAGGTCGCCCGGTCCATTGACAGCCACATGCCCGACGGAGCGCTCGGGTCCGGTCCGCAGCTGTCATGCCCGAAGGTGAGCGTCAGGAGCGGCCGCCCCGCGTACGGATAGCTCCGCGTCGCCGCGTCGAAGGTCGTCGGGTCGTAGACCGTCCGCGTCCAGACGCCGCTCCTGCTGACAGGATACCCTTCGGCAGAGCCGCTGAGGTCGTCGGTGTGAGCTGTATGGCGAACGTGCGCGCGAAAGCCGAGCCACCCGCGCCCGTGTCGATCGACGAATGCGTCTTCGTACGAGTGAGCCGTGAGCCGTCGGTTCGTCGATCCCCTCGGGCTACCGGGCTCAGTGCCGACGTCCTCCTGGTGCTCGGCCACCACGTACTTCGGCCCGACGAACCGCTTGCACGGGTAGCTGCACAGTGCGCCAGCGCCCGCGCGGAGGAAGTAGACGGCATCTGGATCGGTCCCGTGCTCGAGCGGCACGCTCGGGCTGTAGGAGCGGATCAGCGGCGCATAGCGGATGGCGACGGTCGGTGGAGCCGCCCCATTGGTATGCACGGTCGGGATCGGAGCGAAGTCATTGCCGCCGTCGCGGATGCTGGCGACCGCATCCGGTCTCCCGCCAGCCTGAGCCCGGTGGAGCCGTACCCGGAAATTTCCCTGATGAACGGTCACCAGGTCATGAAGCCCGTCGCCGTTGATATCGGCGATCCGCGGGCCTCGCCGGCTCGGCCAGGAGGTGCTCGTCTGCTCGTCAGGAGCGGGTTCGTAGGGAAGCCCGGGGTCTTCGACCAGGAAGGCTCGTCCCGACGGCGCCGCCCGGAGAAGGAAGAACTTCTTGAGCTCATCACCCAAGGGCCAAGGTCCCTCGAGCGATGTCACAACGTCATCGAGTTCATAGGGGACCAGCAGATCCTCGCGCCCATCTCCGTCATGGTCAAGGACGAGGCTCGCCTGCAGGTTATGCCGGAGCGCCACGAATCCGCTGGTGGTCGCGGTCCCCTGGTGCACAAAGGATCCTCCATGATTGATCCAGAGAGACAAGCTGTGGTCGGCGGAGCCCACGTACGGTTTGCTCGCGACGATGTCCTTCAGGCCGTCCCCGTTGACGTCCACAGGCACCATCGCCTCCTTGTAGTCCAGGCTTCGATCGATGCCGCTGCTTGTCAGCGTGGTCAGTCCATCGCCGGAGTCTGGCTGCTTCCGCCACCGGAGGATCTGGTATTCCCGCGAGTCAAGAGGCTCGCAGCCTCCGATGGAGTATGCTCCATAATCCGTGCAACGAAACAGGAGAATCTCCTGTGCTCCGTCACCGTCGACGTCGAGCGAGACAACTGGCATCGCGATGCTGGTTCCATCGAGCTCTGGTATTATCACGCGCGGACCGAAGCCGTGGCCATCGTGCAGGCGGTAACCCCACTGACCACCACACACCTCCGGAGTGAAAGGAAGGCAATACTCCTCATCGCCGGGCCAGAAATCGAACTCGAAGAGATCTTTCGATCCCGTCCCCGTTAAGATCGACCAGGTAAATGCCCGCCGTGAGAAAGTCGTACACGGAATCACCGAGCAGGAGTGATCGCGGCGAGCGAGGTATTCCCGTATCCTGAATCGTGAACCCGGTCACCGTCGACTCGAGGACACGCCAGGTCGGCGACAGGTCCGCCAGGAGAAGGTCGGTCTTACCGTCTTGATTGTAGTCGATCGGAAACCCACGCTGATATTCGCCCGCCTGGTACTCGTCCGTGGACGGGGTGTCCGTCCTATACGTTTTGGGAAGATGCTCGTTCGGTGTTGCTTCCCAGCCAGGATCGACGCCGAGCGCGAAGTTCCACCGCTCCATGTCAGGGTAGACGACATCGTCCCTTCCGTCCCCGTTCATGTCCATCACGACGACCTGGGAGGCAAACGCGTCGGCGTTCGGTGTGGTAGCCGTCGCGTCGATGCCCTCCTCGAACCCTGCCTCTGCCTCGGACCATCCGAACCGCGTCGGGCGCTTGCACGCGCCCGCCGTGCACTCGGTCACGCTCTTCAGAAGGCTCTGGCCACTGCCTTCGCTCTGGGTGTACTTGAGCTCGTAGCGGCGAAACGATGTGGAGTCGGGATCCGCCGTGACCCTGATCTGCCACAGGCGCCGTTGCACCGTCGTCTCCAGCCCGTGCGTGTACCGCGTCAGCACGTCGGGGCGCGTCTCGTAATCGAACTGAACGCTCCTGCTGTGCGGGACCCCGCGCACATGGCCGCCGTAGCGGATCTCCTTCGGGTAGTGCTCGGCCGTACCGCCCTCGACCGAGATCCTCTCGTACTCGACCTCCATGAAGTCGCCGACGCGATCGTGAACAGTCCGCAGCGCCCAGCTCCGCGCAACGTTGCCCGTGAGCACCCTCGCGCTGGAGCTGCTGCCCCCATACCTGAGCTTCAGCCCGCTCTTGGTATACGCGGTGAACGACGCTGGCCCGGTGTACACGTCCGGATCTTTCGACCCGCCATGGGACACGACCTTCACGAAGGTGTCCGGGGAGGTGCGGTACTCGGTTCCGTCTGCTCCGTAGGCACCGCTCACAGCGACGAGGCGCTGGCCGTCGAGGCAGAAACGGTCATCGGGCGTGAGGGTGACCCCGTGCAGCGTGTCGTCGTCCGCATACGTGCGTCCGCAGCGGGCGATCGAGGAGAGACCCTGGAGCGAAAACCCGACGCCGAGGAGCCCGTTACCCTTGTCGCTATGATATAGAATCGCTAGCTCGGGTTGGATTCCTCCTCGACCTGGGATAACCTGGATGGGGATCGAATAGGTGGCCGCGCCGTCGCTATCCCCGACCGCGAAGCTTCCGGGCGTCTTGCCGAGCCCGTCGGCCGGCGACAGCGTGCGAAACGGCCAGTTCAGGGCGGTATGGGCAGTCGCCGGAGGGGTGACGCTGGGGGTGTTGTGCGGTCCTTCTTCATCTCCTGGGATCGGGGCACTGTAGGCCGGCACCGTCCCGAATACGGTGTCGTCATAGGGAGCCGCGTCGACCGGCGCATCGGCGAGAGGCGGGCAAAGGTCCGTGGACGCGCTCTGCGCGCGCCCGGTCTCGCCGTCGCTCGTCAGCGTGCAGCCGGCTCCGAGCACGACGATGGCCTGGAATGAAAGCGCCAGGCAGAGCACGGCGATCGCATGACAGCGTGATCTGTGAGTCCTGTCCTGCCGCAGGGACAGGTACTTGCGTGCGGTGTTCGTCGAGATGTTTCCCCTGGCGCTGCGCCGAGGTCGCTGGAGGCATGTGCAGCCTCAATCGTAGTAAAGTTCACTACGTTGGGGGAACTCTGCTGTCAATCATCCCGGAGCGTCGGCGTCGTGCTCATCAGAGCCCTTGAGGCGCAGCCGCGGAGGGCTCCGGGGGTGAACCGGTACAGCCCTTGGGCGCCGCGGCCCTCGAGGTGGCACGGGACGAGGATGACACAGAAGATGCAGTTCGGCGCGTCATCACGTGTGCGAGTCAGGCCGCGTATCTCCAAGTCAGGTATCGAAAGGAAAGACCATGGCTATGGTCATCGTCTCGCGGGCGAGTTCGCGCGCAAAGAGGTGCGTTATACGTTCCAGCACGCGGACGCGTGGGCTTCGATCACCCGCCGGGTGCTCGAGTGGCCGGTACCGCCCGCGGGCGGGTCATCTGCCGCCCCTGAAGCATCCCTCGAGCGAATTCGACCGCGGAACCGAGGGCACGACCGTGGGTAGGGCAGCGGACCACTGGCGCCAGTTCGCTCAACCGCTGGACGATACGAGCGCATTCTTCGCGTACCGCCCCCTTTTCCGTGGTGGCGGCGAACCGGGCCCTCCTTATTATCTTTTCTCAGGAGGCCCGGGGCGGTGAGCGCCGGGGTGGGGGTGTGCGCGGCAGCGCGCGGGGGGCGCGGTGGAGTACCGAACGAGGTGCCATAAGTCCCCCGGTATCTCCACGTCTCAGGCGCGCCTTGTGTGGCGCGCAACGAGACGTCTCAGAGGGCATGGCCCGAAGTGAGACATGCCGGGCGGTGGTCCATGCGTAAGCTCTCCCGCCCCCGTCTTGGCGGATGGCCGAGCGCCCCCCGCGCGCTGCCGCGCACACCCCCACCCCGGCGCGTGCCCCCTGGGAGCTCCGTCTCCGCACGCCCCCCTGGATCCCCCCGTCACTCCTCTCGGGACCACGGCAGCAGCCCGGTAGCCAGGCTCTTCACCGCCGCCGCCAGCTCGATCGGCTCGATCGGCTTGGGCACGTGCATCTGGTACCCCGCCGCCAGCGCCCTCACCCGGTCTTCGGTCCGCGCGTACGGCGTGAGCGCCAGCGCCGGAGTCCGCCCCACCTTGCGCGGCAAGAGATCCCGCACCTTCCGGATCAGCGAGTACCCGTCTTCCCCGGGCATCCCGATGTCGACCACGAGCAGCGCCGGCTCCGACGTCTCCAGCAGCTTCAGCGCCTCGGTGCTCGACGTCGCCGTGCTGACCTCGGCCCCGCAGCGCCGGAGCACCGACGAGAGCATCGCCAGCGTGTCCGGATCGTCGTCCGCGATCAGCACGCGCACCCCGGTGAGCCTCGGGAACGGATTGCGCGGATCCGGCGCGATCCCCGCGCTCGTCAGCGCCGTCGCCGTCGCGCCCGTCGACAGCGGCAGCTGCACCGTGCACGTCGTCCCGCGCCCCGGGCCGGCGCTCGTCATGCGCACCGTGCCGCCGTGCAGCCCGACGATGTGCCGCACGATCGACAGCCCCAGCCCGAGCCCCCCGTGCCGGCGCCCGCCGCTGCTGTCCTCGTGCCGGAAGCGCTCGAAGACGTGCGGCAGCTGATCCGCCGTGATGCCCTCCCCGTCGTCGCTCACCCGGATCTCGGCGAAGCGCTCGTCCTGCGACAGCTGCACCTGGACCAGGCCACCCGGCCGCGCGAACTTCACCGCGTTCGAGAGCAGGTGCCACACCACCTGCTGGAGCCGCGCCGGATCGCCCTCTACGAACACGCCCTCCGGGTCGAGCCGCGTCTCGATCGCCACGCCCTTGCCCGCCGCCGACGGCAGGACCGACTCGACCGCCGTCTGCACCGGCAGCGTCAGCTCCACCGCGAGCCGCTCGATCTTCAGCGTGCCCGTCACCACCTGCGAGGCGTCGAGCAGCTCGTCGATCAGCGTCACCTGGTGCTCGGCGTTGCGCTCGATCGCCGACAGCGCCCGCGTCTCCGCCACCCGGTCGAGCGAGCCCGCCTGCATCATCCTCGCCCAGCCGAGGATCGCGTTCAGCGGCGTGCGCAGCTCGTGCGACACGGTCCCGAGGAACTCGTCCTTGAGCCGGTTCGCGTCCTGCACCTCCCGGTAGAGGCGCGCGTTGTCGAGCGCGAGCGCGGCGCGGTGCGCGACCTCCTCCGCGAACGCGACGTCCGCCCGCTCGAAGAACCGGCCCGACTCCGACGACACGAGCGAGATCGCCCCGAGGATGCGCCCGCGCGCCCGGAGCGCCACGACGATGTACGAGAGCGGCGCGAGCGCGCGGTTCGCCGCGGCCTCCTCGCTCGTCATCGCCTCGTGCAGCAGCACGTCGCCGCGGACGTCCGCGTAGAGCTCCGACCGGCCGGTGCGCAGCACCCGCGCCACCGGGCCCGGCTCGCCGTCGACGCGGCTCGGGTGGAAGTACCGGAGCAGCGGCTCCTTCAGCGGGCTCACGTGCGCGACCGCGACGTGGCGCAGGCCGAGGCCGTCGTCGATGTCGATCAGGCAGAAATCGGCGAGCACCGGGAGGACCAGCCGCGCGAGCGACTGGAGCGTCGCCGTGAAGTCCAGCGACGCGGCGAGCGCGGTGCTGAGCTCGGCGAGGAACGCGAAGCGCCGCGCCGCCTCCTCCGCCTCGGCCCGCGCCGCCTGCACCCGGATGAGCCGCGCGCGCTCCTCCTCGGCCCGCTTGCGATCGGTGATGTCGCGGTGGATGCCGACGAGGAACAGCGGCCGGCCCTCCTGGTCGTGGACCGCGTAGGCCGTGATCTCGATCGGCACCTCGGAGCCGTCCCGCCGCACGCACGGGACCTCGCCCACGAACGTGCGCGCGTCCTCGATCTGCTGGAGGATCCGGCCCGTGCTCTCCTCCCGCACGTCCTCGCGGTGGAGCAGCGACATGCTCTTGCCGACGATCTCCTCCGAGAGGTAGCCGAAGATCGACTCGGCCTCGCCCATCCAGTAGCGGATGTTGCCCTCGACGTCCGTGACGAGGATCGCCTCCGGCATCTGCTTCAGCACCTCGTGCGAGAGGTGCATCGCCTCCTCCGTCTGCAGCGCGGAGAGGCGCGCCCGCTCGAGCGCCTGCGCGCTCTGCTGGACCAGCGCGAGCATGAACGCCCGGTCGTCCTCGGTGAACGACTGCGGCGTCGAGAAGCCGAAGCCCACGGCGCCGAGCACGCGCCCCTCCAGGAAGAGCGGGATCGCGGCGTACGCGTGCTCGCCCGTCGCGGCGCAGCAGGCCGCGAAGCTCGGATCGAACTCGCGGAAGCGCTCCTCCGACTCGAGGAAGATCGGCTGCCGCTCGCGGACCGCGCGCGCCAGCGGCAGCTCCGCGCTGAGGTCGAAGGTCTTGAAGCGCGCGATCTGCGCCTCGAGGTAGCCCGTGGAGCGCACCGTCTCGAGCTCGCCGCCGAGCCCGGCGCGCAGCGCCACCATGGCCGTCATCCCGCCGGCGGCCGCGACGACGTCGCTCGCGAGCACGCGGAGCACCGCGGGCGGCGTGATCGCGTCGGACAGCGCGGCCGTGACCGCGAAGAGCCACGCGGCGCGGTCCGCGCTCCGCTCCGCGGACTGCCGCGCCTCCTCCGCCTTCCGGTAGAGGTAGGCGTTGTCGAGCGCCAGCGCCACGCGGTGCGCGAGCTCGGCCGCGAGCACGAGGTCGTCGGCGGAGTAGATGCGGTTCGACTCGGAGACGCCGAACGACAGCACGCCGAGCTTGCGGCCGCGCGCGATGAGCGGCACCGCCATCGCCGAGCGCGTGCCGAGCTGCTCCAGCGCGGCGGCGCGCTCGGCGGCCTCGTCGCTCTGGCTGCCGTCGAGCTCGTGGAGCAGCTCGGACTCGCCGCTGTGCAGCACCTTGGCGATGCCGAGGCGCTCCTCGGCGTCGGGCGAGATCGCGCGCAGGAGCCCCTCGCGCTCGGGGTTCACGTGCCTCGCCGCGACCCGGCAGAACTTGTGCTTCGCGCCTCCCGCCTGGCCCGCGCGATCGGAGCCCGCCGCCTCGGCCGCGGCGCGCTGGCGCCGCGCCGCGTGGATCCCCGGCGGGGGCGTCAGATCGACCGCGCTCACCCCGGGCGCGAACGGCGGCCCGTCGTCGTCGTCGTCGCGCGGCGCCGGCGGCGGGACGGATCCGACCAGGCCCATGGTGTCCGCGGCGCCGCGCTCGATCAGATCGACCGTGCACCAGTCCGCGAGGAAGGGCACCGACAGACGCGCGAGCCGCTCGAGGATGGTGTGCGGATCCAGCGATCCGGTGAGCTGCTCGCTCGCGTCCGCCAGGAACATCAGCTCATTATGGATCGCTCCACCGCGTGGCTGCTTCAGGACCTGCCACGCCATGGCGGTCTCGCTCGGGTTGCCTTCACGCTCCATGATGGTCGACAGCCGGCCGCATGGTAGCGAGGGGCGATCGCAGAAGCCAGCGGCGCCGGCGCGCGAGCGAAGCGCGGCGCTCTATCCGTCGGAGGCGAGCCGCGCGCGGGCGCGGTGGACCAGCGCCTGGACGGCCTGGTGCGACTCATCACGGACGGCGTCGACGTCCTGGCCGGCGGTGGCGATGGGCGCGCCGACCTCGAGCGCCGCGGGGATACGTCGCGCACGGCTCACCCGGGCCATGTGCGCCGCGAACGTCTCGTCCACGTACGAGGAATCGGCGCCGCCATACGCGAGGCCGACGGGGACGATCTGCGCGCCGACGCGGCACGCCGCGGTGAAGGCGCCGGCGCGGAACGGCCGGACCTCGTCCCCGGAGAACGTGGTCCCCTCGGGGTAGACCATCACACCACGGCCGCGCTTGAGCGCCGCGCACATCGCCTGCACGACCGCGGAGCCGCTGCGCTTGCTCGATCGGTCGACGAAGAGCGTGCCGACGCGGCGCGCCGCCATGCCGACGACCGGCCAGCCGGCGAGATCCGAGCGGCTCACGACCGTCGCCTCGAAGAAGGCGAGCGTGACCATGATGTCGAGCGCGGAGCGGTGGTTCATCACGAACACCCGCCCGACGCCGGCCGGATCGCGGCCAGGGTAGTACTCCGCGCCGGCGGCGGGTCCACCGCGCCCGTGCGCGGGCTCTCCCTGGAAAAGACCGCTCAGACCGCTCACGCGCACGTCGAGGCCGTACAGCTTGAGGAGCGCGCGCCCGTACCGGCGCATCCATGTATGTAGGACCACCTCGCGGTCGGCCGCGCTGGAGAGCGCCGTGTCGACCTCGAGCAGGCCGTACATGCCGAAGGTGAGGCCGACGAAGCCGGCGGCGCGGAGGGGGAAGCGGAGGGCGTCGAGGGGATGTTCGCTGGCCATGCTTCAGGTGTCCGGGTCGCCGGGCTGATCAGGAGGCGAGGCGATCCTTGAAGAGGAGCTGCAGGGAGAGGAAGCCGCCGAGCGCGCCCATGGCGCTGTAGGCGATCGCATAGAACGGGATGTAGATGGCGGTGGCGAGGCTGCCGATCGCCAGGTTCTTGACGAGGTCCGGGGGGAGGCTCGCGTAGAGGCCCCCGAGGAGGGTGCCGAAGAGGACCTTGATGACCAGGTCGAAGACGCCGGCGATCAGGCCGGCCGCCGCGCCGGCGATGGCGCCGCAGAGCGCCGCGTCGTTGCCGGAGAGGCGCTCGTGCGGGTGCTCGTTGAGGTAGAGCGAGACAGCGACGGCGGCGCCGGCGACGTTGAGCAGGCAGAAGCAGCAGTTGAGCAGGTTGACCAGCGGCAGGCCGGACAGCACGCCGCCCACGACGCCCCCGATCAGGCCGGGCTTGAGGAACCGCTCGAGGTTCTGGCCGGTCCCGCCGCCAGGCGGCGCGCGGTAGGGCGACTGCATGCCTGGAGGCGGGCCGTAGCCGCCGCCGGGCGGGCCGTAGGCGCCCCCGGGCGGGCCGTAGCCGCCGCCGGGCGGGCCGTAGCCGCCGCCGGGCGGGCCGTAGCCGCCGCCGGTCGGCCCCTGACCACCTCCGCCGGGCGGGCCGTGGCCGCCCCCCGGAGGCTGTCCCCATCCGCCGCCGTCGCCGCCAGAGCCGCCCTGGTTCATCCCTCGCTCCCCTCCTCCGGCGCGCGCCGCGACCCGGACTCGCCTCGCCAGCGCGCCCCCGTGCAGCGCTGCGGCCGGGATCGGCGGCGAGATCGCCTGAGCGGCTACCCTATTTCACGCCACGGCGCGGAGAAAGCTCCTTCACGCGCCCGCGACGGGAGCGCCCTCGAGCAGCCGCTTCAGCACCTCGTTCACGACCGCGGGGTTCGCGCTGCCCCCCGTCTGCTTCATGATCTGCCCGACGAAGAAGCCGAGCAGCGCGGTCTTGCCGGCGCGGTACGCCGCCGCCTGCTTCGCGTTCGCGGCGATGACCGACGCGGCGATCGCCTCGATCGCGGACGCGTCGCTCATGACGGCCATCCCCTTGTCGCGGACGATGTCGCCGGGCGCCCGATCGGTGCCGGCCATCTCCGTGTACACCTCCTTGGCCTGCTTGCCGCTGATCGCCCCCTCGTCCACGAGGCGGAGCAGCGCGGCCACCTGCGCCGGGGAGACAGGGAACGTCGCCGACAACCCCGTCGTGCGGGTGTCGCGCAGCACCTCGCCCTGGACGAAGTTCGCGACCTTCACCGCGTCGCCGTGGAGGCGCGCCGCCTCCTCGAAGAACGCCGCGATCTGCGGGTGGCCCGTCAGCACCGACGCCGCGTACGGCGTGAGCCCGAGCGACTCGGTGAGGCGGCGCCGCTTGTCCACCGGCGGCTCGGGGAGCGCGGCGCGCACGCCGGCGAGGAACGCCTCGTCCACGACGAGCGGCGGCAGGTCCGGCTCGGGGAAGTAGCGGTAGCCGGACTCGTTCTCCTTGTCGCGGAGGAGGTACGTCTCCTTCTTCTCGGCGTTGTACCCGCGGGTCTGCTGCCGCACCCGGCCGCCCTGCTCGATGAGCGCGATCTGCCGCCGGATCTCGAGATCGATCGCCTCGGCGACGAAGCGGAACGAGTTGATGTTCTTGAGCTCCGTCCGCGTGCCGAGCTTCGCCTCCCCTGCCCTGCGGACCGAGACGTTGGCGTCGCAGCGGAAGCTGCCCTGCTCGAGGTTGCCGTCGTTCACGCCGATGAACATCAGGATCTCGCGCAGCCGCTTCAGGTACTCGGCCGCCTCGGCGCCCGAGCTCAGGTCGGGCTCGCCGACGATCTCGATGAGCGGGGTGCCGGCGCGGTTGAGATCGACGACCGACAGGCCGCCGATGCCGTGGAGGTTCTTGCCGGCGTCCTCCTCCATGTGCACGCGCGTGATCCCCGCCCGCTTCTTCCCCGCCTCGGTCTCGATCTCGAGCACGCCGCGGAGCGCGAGCGGCCGGTCGAACTGGCTGAGCTGAAAGCCCTTCGGCAGGTCCGGATAGAAGTAGTTCTTCCGCGCGAAGATGCTGCTCTCCTGGACGGCGCAGCCGAGCGCGAGCGCGGCGCTCACCGCCATCCGCACCGCCTCGCGGTTCAGGACCGGGAGCGCCCCGGGGAGCCCGAGGCAGACCGGGCACGTGTGCGTGTTCGGCGGGTCGCCGAAGCTCGTCGCACAGCCGCAGAACGCCTTGGTGCGGGTGAGGAGCTGCGCGTGGACCTCGAGCCCGATGACCGCCTCGAAGGAGCCGTACGTCGTCGCCATGGCCGGGTCTTCTAGCAGAACCTCGCCCGGGCGAGAGGCCCGCCGGGCTCCGCCGCCCGGACGAGAGGCGCGCCGGGCCCCGCCGCCCGGCGCCCGGACGAGAGGCGCGCCGGGCCCCGCCGCCCGCACGAGAGACGCGTGGGGCTCCGTCGCCCGGCAGGCCCAGAGCCCGCCGGGCGAACCAGGTCAGTGATCCGCGTGCTCGCGCGTCAGGCCGGGGTGCGTCGGGTCGCCCGGCTCGTGGCGCCGGTTCGCGGTGAGGCGCGAGCCCGAGCGGTCCGCGAGGGTCATGAGGAGGTCGCGCTTGTAGATGAACTGCTCGCGCGAGTCGTAGGGCACCGCGTGCAGGCCGGTGTCCATGCGGATGGCGTCGACGGGGCACGCCTCGACGCAGTAGCCGCAGAACACGCAGCGGAGCTCGTCGATGACGAAGCTGCCCGGGTACCGCTCGTAGCCGTGGCGCCGGTCGCCCTCGGGGTACTCGGCCGGCTCGATCGAGATGCACTGCGCCGGGCACGCCGTCGAGCAGCAGAGGCACGCGACGCAGCGGGGCGAGTTGTCCTCGCGCAGCGTGAGCCGGTGGATCCCCCGGAAGCGCTCCGGGTAGGGGCGCTTCTCCTCGGGGTAGCTGATCGTCGTGACCCCCGGCTGGAGCGAGTCGAGCACCGGGTCCGGCTTCTGGCCGAGCACCATCTCCTTCGTGTTCTTGAAGAAGTGCTTCATCGTGATCCCCAGCCCCTTGACCATCTCGGGGATGTAGGCCTGCACGTCGGCGCTCCGGACGGGACGCGGCACCGGCTTGCCGGTGATCGGCCTGCCGGCCGGCTTGGTCCAGGGGTTGCTGGGAGTAGCTCTCGCCATGGGACTCTCCTCTACGCCTGCTGCGGCGTTGCCTTGGTGCCCCCGGCCGCAGCGGCGAAGCGGGCCGAGGTGGAGTTGACGACGCGGTGACGCTCGACCGGCTCGAGGAGCCCGGCGATCAGCGCCACGACCGCCGCGAAGCCGCCGAGGGCGACGATTGCGTGGGAGACGTCGGCGGCGACCTGGAGGCCGCCGCGGAGCCCCTCGGGCGCCGAGTCGACCGCCAGCACCACGATGCCCGTCACCATCATGTTGACGAGCGTGAGCGGGAGGAGCTTCGTCCACCCGAGCCGCATCACCTGGTCGTAGCGGAAGCGCGGCAGCGTCCAGCGGAAGAAGACCTGCACCCACGTCATGAGGATCGTCTTGCCGAAGAACGCGAGGACGTACGTGAGGCTCACGGCGAAGTGCGTCATCTTGTACTGGAACAGCGTCGTGTCGCCGAAGGCGATGTTGATGCCGTCGCGGTCCAGGAAGGGCAGGTGGTAGCCGCCGAAGAAGAGCGTGACGAGGAGCGCGCTCGACGTGATGAGCTCCACGTACTCGCCCGTCATGAACATGCCGAACTTCATCCCGGAGTACTCGACGAAGTAGCCGGCGACGATCTCGCTCTCGCCCTCGGGCTGGTCGAACGGGATGCGCTTCGTCTCGGCCGCGAGCGCCGCGAGGAACAGGAAGAACGCGACCGGCTGGACGAAGATCCCCCACGCGTGCTCGGCCTGCCACTGCACCATGTCGCCGAGCCGGACGCTGCTGTAGATGATGAAGAGCCCGACGACGCTGAGGCCCATCGCGACCTCGTAGCTGACCATCTGGCTGGCGGCGCGCAGGCCGCCGAGCAGCGAGAACTTGTTGTCGCTGGCCCAGCCGGCGAGCGCGGCGCCGATGATGCCCGTGCCCGCCATCGCGAAGATGTAGAGGATGCCGACGTTGAGGTCGGCGACCTGCAGGTTCACGACGTGGCCGTTGCACGTGAACGCCTGGTCGACCGTGTTCTTGAGGAGCGGGAGGTCGCCGAAGCCGAAGACCCTGTCGCCGTTGTCCTCGAAGCAGAGCTTGTCGCCGAAGGGGATGACCGCGAACGTCACCAGCGCCGGGAACATCGCGAGCAGCGGCGCGAGCGAGTGGAGGAGCCGGTCGGCGTTCTTCGGGATGAAGTCCTCCTTCCAGATCATCTTGATCGCGTCGGCGGCGGCGTGGAGCGTGCCGAGGAGGCGCAGCGGCACCTTGCCCTCCGGCACGCTCAGGGCCGTGAGCGCGCCCGCCGCGAGGAGCAGCGCGCCGAGCAGCACGCACGCGACCCGCGCCGCGGTCGGCGCCGCCGAGAGCGGGATCGCCTGCGTGACGAAGAAGGCCAGCACGTGGGCCAGGACGCCGGCGTAGAAGACGCTGCGCGGGTCGAACCGGGAGAGCGCCTCCTCGACCGCGTTGCTCGGGCCGCTCCGGCGGGCCGACGCGCAGATGACGAGCAGGCTGAGCCAGGCCACGAACACGGCGAACTGCGCGCTGATCACCAGCGTCTCGACCGCGGACGGCCCGGACATCGGGCGGGTCGCGGTGAACACCGCGAGCGCCCCGAGCGCCGCCGGGGGGAGGAAGACGATGCCGCGCACGAGCAGCGACGGCAGGTAGACGACCGCCCGGTTCGGGCCGACGCGGTCCTGCACCATCGCGCCCTGACGCCGGTCGGCCCAGGTCGCGATCGCCGCCATGTTCAGCAGGAACATGACGACGATGAGGATCTTCACGATCGCGAGAGCGAGCTCGACAATGGTCATGCCGTGGCCTCCGTCTTCTTCGGCTCGACGCGCGACCCGTCGGCGAGCGCCGTCGCCGCCGCGGTGTGCGCGGGGGGCGCGGCGCCGAGCACCGCCTCGGGCGCGGCCGCCGCGCCGGCGACAGCGCCGGGCGGCATCGCGCGGCGCAGCTCGGCGAGGGTCTTCCACCCGGTCGCGTACCCGAGCGTGCGCCCGAGCCGGCCGATGAGCTCCCAGGCCGGGCGCGCGTCGCCGTGCGGGAGCAGCCCCCGCTCGCTCCGCTGCGCCAGGCCCTTCCTGTTCACGTACGTCCCCTCGGCCTCGGCCCAGGAGCACGCCGGCAGGGCTACGCGCGCCGCCGTCGCCAGCGGCCCCTCGTGGGCGGCGATCGTCACCACCCCCTTGAGCCGCGACAGCGCCCGCTGCGCCTCGCCCGCGTCGACCTCGAGGTCCGACCCGAGCGCGACGACGTACGCGTACTGCCCCGACGCGATGCCCTGGAGCAGCTCCGCGACAGGGCGCGGCGGGGTCGCCGCCGCGATCTGCACGGCGCCGCGGGTGTTCGGGTTCTTGTCCTCGCTGATCAGGATGTCGTCGCCCTGGCCGAGCGGCTTGCCCGACACGAAGAAGTCGGTGGCGCCGAGGTACGTCGTCGCGAGGTGGTAGAGCGCGAAGTTGTCCTCGTTCGAGTGCTGGGCCGACAGGACGACGGCGACCTTCGACGGGTCGTCGGCGTGGCCGCTGAGCTGCTCCTTGGCCGCGGCGAGCGCGTCCTCGAGGCTCGCGTCGTCGTTGCCGACGAGCGCCGTGAGCAGCCGCCCCTCGACCGCGCGCCGGTACGAGAGCATCCCCTCGTCGCACATCCAGTACGTGTTGACCGCCATGTTCTCGCGCGGGCGGTGCCGGTACGGCGTGTTGTTGCGCGGATCGTAGTCGAGGTACGCGTTGCAGCCCGTCGCGCAGCCCTGGCACACGGTCCGGGCGCTGCGGAGGAACCAGACCCGCGCCTTGAACCGGAAGTCGCGCGACGTGAGCGCGCCGACCGGGCACACGTGCTCGGTCATCAGCGTGTAGTTGTGGTCGAGCTCGCGCCCGGGCGAGACCGTGATCTCCCCGAGGTTGCCGCGCTCGCGGACGGAGAGCACCGGGTCGCGGGCGAGCTCGTTGCAGACGCGGATGCACCGCGTGCAGACGATGCAGCGCTCGGCGTCGTAGACGATGGTCGGCCCGAAGGTGACCGCCTTCGGCTTGTGCACCGGCTCCTGCTGCATCCGCTTGCCCTTGCGCTGGTGCTCGAGCCAGTAGTCCTGGAGGCGGCACTCGCCGGCCTGGTCGCAGATCGGGCAGTCGACCGGGTGGTTCAGGAGCAGGAGCTCCTGCACGGCCGAGCGCGCCTCGGACACGTGGTCGCTGCCCTCGGACAGCACCTCCATGCCGTTCGAGCACGCCATCTGGCAGGCCGGCTGGAGCTTCGGCTTCGCCGCTGGCACGTAGTCCTGCTTGGCCTCGTCCCAGCGGAGGATGTCGAGGCTCATCGCCGGCCGCCCCGGCGGCGGCAGCACCTCGACGAGGCACATCCTGCAGTTGGCGGCGACGCTGAGGCCGGGGTGCCAGCAGTAGTGGGGGATGTCGATCCCGGCGCGGTGCGCCGCCCGGATGATCGTGTCACCGCTCTCGAAGGGGATCTCCCTTCCGTCGATCTTGATCGTAGGCATCGTGATCTCGATTCCCGGCGGGGCCGCGCAGGGCCCCCGCTCCTTAACTCGATGACGGGAGCGCTTCTCTCGCCGTCGCCGCCGTCGCTAGTGGTCGCACTCTCCGCCGATCATGTTGAGGGAGCCGAACGTCGGCACAACGTCGGGGATCATCAGCCCGGTGATGAGCTGGGAGAGCCCCTGCGTCGTGGCGAAGCACGGCGGGCGGATGCGGACGCGGTAGGGCGTGCCGCTGCCGTCGGAGACCAGGTAGAAGCCGAGCTCGCCGTTGCCGGCCTCGGTGTACGAGTAGCACTCGCCGGCGGGCACCTTGATGCCCTCCATGACGATCTTGAAGTGCTGGATGGTCGCCTCGATGGTCGTGTAGACCTCCTCCTTCGGCGGCAGCACGATGCGCGGATCGTCGATGTTGATCGGCCCCTCGTCGGGCATCTGGTCGAGCGCCTGCTCGATGATCCTCGCCGCCTGGCGGATCTCCTCCTGGCGGCACATGAACCGGTCGTAGTTGTCGCCCCGCGTGCCGACCGGCACGTCGAACTCGAACCGGTCGTAGACCATGTACGGGTTCGCCCGGCGCACGTCGTACGGCACGCCCGTCGCCCGGAGCACGATGCCGGTCCAGCCGAGCGCGAGCGCGTCCTCCTTCGAGATCTGCCCGACGCCGTCGAGGCGATCGAGGAAGATGCGGTTCTTCAGGATCAGCTTCTCGGCGTCGTGGATGAGCGCGAGCACGCGCTGGAGGCCCACCCGGACCATCGACTTGAAGTCGGGCGTGGGCGGCCGCGCCATGCCGCCGACGCGGCCGAAGCTGTGCGTCAGGCGCGCCCCGGTCTCCTCCTCGAAGATCTCCCAGAAGATCTCGCGCGCGCGGCACAGGTAGAGGAACGGCGTGAACGCGCCGAGCTCCATGGCCATGGCGCCGCTGCAGATCATGTGATCGCAGATGCGCGCCATCTCGCCGAGGATCACGCGGTAGTACTGACAGCGCTCGGGGACCGTGACGCCGAGCATCTTCTCGACCGCCAGCGCGAAGCCGACGTTGTTGAGCATCGGCGAGACGTAGTTGAGCCGGTCGACGTAGGGGAAGACCTGCGTCCACGTGCCGCGCTCGCACATCTTCTCGAAGCCGCGGTGCAGGTAGCCGATCTGCACGTCGGCCTTGTTGATCGTCTCGCCGGACAGCTCGAGCACGATCCTCACCGTGCCGTGCATCGCCGGGTGGGACGGCCCCATGTTGAGGAGCATCGGCTCACTCGGCAGATCGAGGTGGGCCTCGTCCAGATCGCGATCCAGGGGTTCCATCGGTCAGCTTCGCTCCTGCAGCGCACCCACGCCGATGCCCTGCGGTTTGCCCTTGTCGGACGCCTCATCCCCGCCGGTCGACTCGAGCGACGCCCCCGCCCCGGCGTTGTGCAGCGCGAAGTCGTGCGACTGGCGGCCAAAGCTCATGCCCTCGTCGGGGCCGAACGGCGGCAGCTTGCCCGTGTTCGGCACGTCCCGGAACGGGATGAGCGGCTGGATGCGGTTGGCCGGGTAGTCCTTGCGCAGCGGGTGCCCCTCGAACTCCGGGTACATCAGGATGCGCCGGAGGTCCGGGTGCCCCCGGAACACGATGCCGAGCAGGTCGTAGCACTCGCGCTCGAACCAGTTCGCGCCCTTCCACACCGGGACGATCGAGTCGATCTCGGCGCCGTTGCCCTCCTCGTCGCCCACGCGCGCCTTGATGCGGATGCGGTGGTTCTTCTCGAACGAGCGCAGGTGGCAGACCACCTCGAAGCGGGGCACGTCGCCGCGCCAGAGGTAGTCGACCGCCGTGAGGTCGACGAACATGTTCATCAGCGTCCGCGGGTCGTTGCGGAGGAACAGGGCGACGTCGCGCCACGCGGCCGGGTCGAGCACCGCGGTGTCGTCGCCGAACTGCGAGTGCGTCTCCAGCACGGCGCCCGGGAACTGCGCCGTGAGGATCTCGAGCACCTTCTTGCTCATGTCTGGCTCCGCTCCTTGCGCTGGAGGGTCACGAGGCGCTCCGCCGTCTGCGCAGGGTCCTCGCGCGGCTTGACGATCGCCGGCGTGCGGTCGCCGCGCGCGATCTTGTCCTGGAGCAGCATGAGGCCGTCGAGCACCGCCTCGGGCCGCGGCGGGCAGCCAGGGACGTAGACGTCGCAGGGGATGATCTTGTCGATGCCGGCGACGGTCGTGTAGTTGTCGTAGAAGCCGCCGCACGAGGCGCACGTGCCGAAGGCGAGCACCCACTTCGGGTCCGCCATCTGCTCGTAGATGCGCCTGAGCGCGGGCGCCTGGCGCTGGCTGATGGTCCCCACCACCCAGAGCAGGTCGGCCTGGCGCGGCGAGAAGCGCGGCACCTCGGCGCCGAACCGCGCCATGTCGTAGCGCGGGCTCGCCATGGCCATGTACTCCATGCCGCAGCAGGCCGTCACGAACGGGTACTGGAACAGGGAGTACTTCTTCGCCCAGTTGAGCAACGCGTCCACGCGCGTGGTCGCGAAGCCGTGCTCGGAGCCCTCCATCACCCGCGTGGAGGGGCCTCCGCCCATCATTTCTCCCATTCCAGAGCTCCCTTCTTCCACACGTAAACGAGCGCGACGACGAGCAGCGCGATGAACGAGCTCATCGTCGCGAGGCCCGTCCAGCCGAGCGTTCGGAACTGGATCGTCCACGGGTAGATGAGCACCGCCTCGATGTCGAACACGACAAAGAGGATCGCCGTCAGGTAGAACTTCACGCTCGGCTTGACGAACCGCCCGCCCGTCGAGTCGCTGCCGCACTCGTAGGGCATCATCTTCTCGGCCGTCGGGTTCTTCGGGCCGAGCAGCGACGTCAGCGTGAACATGGCGAGCGCGATGACCGCGGCCACGAGAAACAGCAGGAACAAGGGGATGTAGGTGGCCATCGAGAGAGCACTCCTACGGGTTGGCCCCGGAGGGCCGACCGCCTCGCCGCAGCGCGCGGCTTCTCGGGCGAGACCTCGGGGCCCGCGGCCCCGAACCATGCAGTCCAACAAGGTGAGAGCGACGCGGCGATGCTGCGTTGAAACAGCAAAAATCCGAGCGATCTCGGCTTAATCCGCGCCGGATCTAGTCGGCCGCCGCGGGGGTGTCAATGGAGGCGGTCAGTCAACCGGTGGGCGACCGGCGGGCCGCGATCCTAGGAGCGGTTCGCCACGAGGACCAGCCCTCTCCAGGCGGTGAGCGCCGTCCCCAGGGTGGCCTCGATCTCCCGGATCTCCTCCACCATGTCGGCGTCCGGCACGCCGGCGCTCCGCGCCTCGCGGACGCAGGCGAGGGCGGCGACGAACTTCTTGCGCTGCACGAACGCCCGCGCGAGCAGCGGCCAGATCTGCTTCGGCGGGGCGCCGAGGTTCGCGGCGCGGCGGAGGGGGCCGATGGCCTCGCCCGCCCGGCCGTCGTCGAGCATGGCCTCGCCCAGCCGGCGGAAGATGTCGCCGGCCGCGGCCCCGTCGTGCGCGTACTGGACCGCGAGGCGCATGACCTCCTCGCCCTGGTGCTCCTCGCCGAGCTTGACGCACGCGGTGCCGAGCAGGCCGAGCCCCTTGGCGATGAGGCTGCGGGCGTCCGGGGTGAGCATCTGCCCCTCGGGCGTGCGCAGGAAGATGGCGAGCGGCGCCGGCCAGGTGCCGAGCAGCTGGATCACCTTCGGGAAGTCGCCGCGCTGCGAGGCGACCTCGGCCTCGGCGACCTTGGTGAGGTCGATGGCGGAGCGCGCGCCGGCGGAGGCGCGCTCCAGCTCGTCGCGGACGTGCGAGCGGATGCGGGCGCGGAACTCGTTGAGCTCGTGCGTCTCCTCGATGCCGTCGCGCAGGAGGAGGAGGCGCGAGGTCTTCCCCTCGACGGAGAGCTTGCGGAGGCTGTAGCCGTAGAGCGGGGCGAGCAGCAGGTAGCGGACGCCGATGTGGAGCTGGAGGCCCTCGAGGTCGGTGTCCCGCTCGGGGGCTTGCGGCGTCGTGTCCTCGGTGAGCAGGGCGCCGACGAGGCGGTGGCGGAAGTCCGCGAGCGTGAGCCGCTGGACGTCGCCGTCGATCTCCTCCTCGCCCGGCGGCGCGATCACGAAGTCGACCAGCGTGTTGTCCGGGTTGCGGCGGTCGACGGTGAGCGCCGTGATGCGGGCGCCCGTGATCATCGAGAAGGCAAAGAACGCCTCGCCCACGATCTCGCAGAGCGCCTGGAAGCTGCCGATGCCGTCGCCGATGCGCTCGAACCAGCCGTCGGTCCGGACGGCATCGAGGGAGAACACGCGTTCCTTTGGCATGGTTCGACCTGGATCACAGGGGCGCGTCCCGGATGGCGGACGCATGTCCCAGGGGGGCCGAGACTCGCACGGGCGCGCGCCGCCCTCAAGAAAACTCCTAGTAGGCGCGCGCGTCGCTCGCCGGATCGAAGCGCCGTCCGCCATCCATCGCGCCACGCCGGGCCACCTGCCCCCACGCGCCCCCGCCCTCCGGGGCGACGCGGCAGCGGCCGGCCCGACCCGGCCCTGCCACCGCTCCTCGGTCGCCCAGCCCCAGCCGACCAGCGCCTGCCCGCCGGCCACTGTTGCCCTGCACCTGAGGAACTCCCTCATTTTGCAGCCATTTTCAGCGGAGAAATTGAACAGGGAGGAGGGGAGACAGGGAGTATTTTGAAGTTTTCCCTCCCCGTCTCCCCGCCTCCCTGTGAATTTTTCCGAAGAATTCGAGGGGATGCCTCGGGCCCTGCACCACGGTTCTCCGCTACCGCGCAGCAGAGCGGCACTTCTCCACGCGCAGCGGAGCGCCCCCTCTCCACGCGCAGCGGAGCCGCCGCGCTCTACGGAGCGGCGGTGATGTGCAGCGTGAGGTTGCCGGAGGAGGAGGGGCGGCTGTCGGCGACGATCGTGATCACCTGCCCCGCGGTGAGGGGCACGTTCACCCGCGAGGCGACCCCGACCGCGTTGTCGTTGCACGCGAGCTCGGCGCCGGAGCAGCTGTCGCCTTCGTGCACGTGGAGGACCGTGTCGAAGGTCGAGGACACCGTGTCGATGACGTAGGTCCCGTCCGCCGGCGCGGTGAAGCGGTAGACCCTGTCGTTGCCGCTCGCGCCCGAGGTCGTGCAGCTCGGCGTCCCCGAGTTCGGCTGGAGCAAGGTCGAGCCCGTCACCGTCTGCGGGACCGTCGAGCCGAGGTCGACCGGGCTCACGCAGGTGGCGTTGCCCTCGAACAGGCTGATGTTGAGGTTGAACGCGCCCGAGGCCGCGGCCCCGGAGCCATCCACCACGACGACGGCCACCTGCCCCGCGACGAGCGGCACCGCGACCCGCGACTGGACGCCGGTCGTGTTGTCGTTGCAGCCGAGCGACGTGCCGCCGCACGTGGCGTCGTGCACGTGAACGACCGTGTCGAAGGCGGAGCCGAACGTGTCGAAGATGTACACGCCGTCGGAAGGCGCCGTGAAGCTGTAGGTCGCCTCGGCGCCGCCGGCCACGCCGCACGGCGCGCTCACGAAGTCGCCGAGCCCCGCGGTCGTGCCCGTCACCGTCTGCGGGACGACGGGCTCGAGGGGGATCGCCGGGCACGGGGGCGCGGGGATGCCGGTGACGTTGAGCGTGTAGGCGCCGGCGGCCCCGTACGCGCCGTCCACCACCACGTACGCCGTCTGCCCCGCCACGAGCGGCGTGACGACCTGCGACGCGGACCCGGACCCGTCGTTGCAGCCCAGCGAGGTCCCCGTGCAGCTGCCGTCGTGGACGTGGAGCACGGTGTCGAACGTCGAGCCGGTCGTGTTGAACGTGTACCTGCCGTCAGCCGGCGCCGTGAAGCTGTAGCTGACCTCGGGGGACTCGCCCGACGCGCAGGACGCCTGGAGGTAGTTGTCGAGGCCCGACGTGTTGCCCATGACCGTCTGCGGGTAGGTCGAGCCGAGATCGATCATCGGGCACGGGGGCGGCTCCCACTCGGAGATGTTCAGCGTGTAGGCCCCGCTCGCGCCCTCGAAGCCGTCGACCACGACAACGACCGTCTGACCGGCGCTGAGCTCCGCCGTGATGCGCGACTGCATTCCGCCTCGCGAGTCGTTGTTGCACTCGATCACATCGCCGTTGCACCCGCCGTCTTGCAGCTCCAGGACGGTGTTGTACTCGGAGCCGAACGTATCGAAGACGTACTTCCCGTCCGCCGGGGCCGTGAACGTATAGCTCACGTCGGGGCCGCCCGCGTGGCCGCAGCTCGGCGTGATCGCGTCGCCGAGCAGCTCGGTATTGCCGGTGAAGGTCTGCGGGAGCGCCTCGCTGACCTCCCCCGAAGGGCAGATGGGCGGCCCGGCCTTCGCCAGGTTGAGCGCGAAATCGCCCTCCGCGCCGTCGAAGCCGGTCACCACGATGAGGACCGACTGGCCCGCCTCGATGACCGCGCGGACCTTCGATTGAGCGCCGTCGTTGTCATCGTTGCAGCCGAGCTGAGCGCAGTTGGTCGCGCTCACGACGCCAATGGCCGTGTCGAAGGCGGACCCGACCGTATCCATCGTATACGTCCCCGCCTCGGAAGGCGTGAACAGATACACCCGCTCCGACGAGCCGGCGGCCACGCACGCCAGCCCGTAGTTCGTCTCGCCTCCGACGGTGGTCCCCGTCACCGTCTGCGGGAACGTGTCGCTCAGCTCCTCGTGGGTGCCGATGACGCAGGTGCACGCGCCTGCCTGGCAGAAGGCGCCTCGCTCGCACGCTGTCTCGCAGCTGCCGCAGTGCAGCTCGCTCGTCTGCAGGTTGGCGCACGAGCCGCCGCAGTCCGTGAGCTCGGCGGAGCAAGTGCAGGCGCCCTCGGCGCACAGCTGGGTGGGCGAGCAGCTCGCCTCGCAGCTGCCGCAGTGCGTCCTGTCGCTCTGCACGTCCACGCAGGCGCCGTCGCAGTCCGTGAGGCCGTCGGCGCAGCCGCAGGCGCCGTCCGTGCAGACCTGCCCCTCCGCGCACGGGTCGTCGCATTTGCCGCAGTGGCGCGGGTTGGTCTCGAGGTCCACGCAGCTCGTGCCGCAGGCGGTCTCGCCCTCGCCGCACTCCTCGACGCCCCCCATGTCGCCGCCGCCGCCGTCGCCCCCGCGGCCGCCCTCGCCCCCGCCGCCGCCGCCGCCGCCCCCGCCGCCGCAGAGGCCAGCCTCGCAGCGCTGCCCCTCCGCGCAGGCGTTGTCGCACGCGCCGCAATGCTCGGCGTTCGCCTGGGTGTCGACGCACTCTCCGTCGCACTGCGACTGTCCGTCCGCGCACGCGCTCGGCTCGTCGTCGCCCTCGGCGCAGGAAGCCGCGACGACGACGCCCGCGACGAGGAGCAGCGCGGCGGACGAGAGGGTGGGTCTGAGGCGCAATCCGGAATTGTTCATAGCCATCCTTGGGGGTATCTGGCCGTTTGAGGCGGGGCGGATAACGAGTCGCGCGCCAGGATACGCCCACGTCCGAGGGCTCCGCAACCGGCGGGGCGCTGGATGTGTGCCAGGTTCGCCCTGGCGGCGCGCGGGCGGAGCCTCGGTCGCGCGGCGGCCTCGCGGGCGCTCGCGGCGCCTCGAAGGCGCCGCGGCGACCTCGGTAGATCACGTGGCAGCATCGCCAACCGGGCTTCGGGGAACACGCGGCGTGGGCTCAAGGAGCGGCGATGTTCAGCGTGAAGTTGCCCGATGCCCCGCCATAACCATCGACGACGATGGTGATGACCTGACCGGCGGTGAGCGCAACCGTGAGCCGCGATGGCCCGGAGCCGCCCCCATCGTCGTTGCACGAGAGCGTGGCGCCGCCGCAGCCGCCCGTGTGAACGTGAACGACGGTATCGAACGTCGAGCCGATCGTGTCGATGACATACGAGTCGTCGGCCGGAGCGGTGTACGTGAACACCATCTCCGGAGCGGTCGACCCCGAGGTGCAGTTCGGCGTCACCGAGTTGGGCTGGCCCGCGGTGCTGCCGGTCCTGGTGAGCGGCAGCTCCGAGCCGAGATCGATCGCCGTCGAGCAGGTCCCCACGCCGGCGAACCGGTCCACCTGGAGCACGTACTCGCCGGAGCTCGTGCCGCGGCCGTCGACGGCGATGAGCGCTGTCTGCCCGGCGACCATGTCGACGGTGAGACGCGACTGCCGTCCCCCGCCCGCGTCATCGTTGCACCGGAGCGGCGTCGAGCAGCTCCCGTCGAAGACCTGGAGGACCGTGTCGAAGCTCGACCCGAACGTGTTGAAGATGTAGGTCCCGTCCTCCGCCGCGGTGAAGCTGTAGAGCATCTCCGGCGCGTTGGACGAGCCGCAGGTCGGGGTGACCGCCTCGGGCTGCTCCGCGGTGGACCCGGTGACGACCTGCGGGACTGCGGAGCCGAGATCGATCGGCGTCGAGCAGGTCCCGCCGCCGTTGAACCGCTGGGCGGTGAGCGTGAACTCGCCCGACGCGCTCGCGGAGCTGCCGTCCACGATCAGGATGATCGTCTGGCCCTCGGCGAGCTCCAGCGTCAGCCGCGACTGCGTGGTTCCACCCGCGTCGGTGTTGCACCCGAGCGTCTCTCCGGCGCACTGGCCGTCGCGCGCGAAGAGGGTCGTGTTGAAGCTCGATCCGAACGTATCGAAGATGTACGTGCCGGCGACGGGCGCGGTGAAGCTGTATGTCGCCTCGGCGCCGCCGGCGCTGCCGCAGGAGGGCGTCATGAGGTCGACCGCGCCCTCGGTCGTCCCGGTGACCGTCTGAGGCACCGTCGACCCGAGGTCGATGGCGGGGCACGGGGGGACGAAGGTCTGGCGCACGTTGAGCGTGTAGGCGCCGGAGGCCGATGAGCTGTAGCCGTCGAGGACGACGACGACGGTCTGTCCCTCGTCGAGCAGCAGCTTCACCTGCGATTGCAGGCCAGACGTGTCGTCGTTGCACCCCAGGCTCGACCCGCTGCACGTGCCGTCGTGCACATGCAGCACCGTGTCGAAGGAGGTGCCGAAGGAGTCGAAGGTGTAAAGCGCGTACGCTGGCGCGGTGAACGCATAGGTGGCCTCGGGGCCGCTGCCGCCCGCGCAGGGCGCCGATATCGCGCTCACGCGATCCATGACGGCGGTGTTGCCCGTCGCCGTCTGCGGGAAGGTCGAGCCGAGCGTGAACTCCGGGCACGGCGGCGGCACGTACTCGGTGACGTTCAGCGTGAACGGCCCGGCGGCGCCGTCGACGCCGTCGACGATCGCGACCACCGTCTGGCCCGCGGTGAGGTTCGCGATGGCGCGCGACTGATCGCCCGTCATGTCGTCGTCGCTGCAGGTGATCACCGAGCCCGAGCAGGTCCCGCTGCGCAGCTCGAGGATGGTGTCGAACGAGGAGCCGTACGTATCGAAGATGTACCTGCCCGCGCGCGGCGCGGTGAACGCGTAGCTCGAGTCGGGGGTGTCGATCGAGCCGCAGCTCGGCGCGACGGAGTCGCTGCGCAGGTGCGTGTCGCCGGTGATCGTCTGGGGGAGGGCCGGCTCGATGGTGCCCGACGGGCACTCCGGCGGGGCGAGCGGGTCGATGCTCAAAACGAAGTCGCCTTGCGCGCCGTTGTAGCCCGACACGACGACGAACACCGCCTGTCCCTCGTCGAGGCGCAGCGCGGCGCTCGCCTCGGGCCCCCCGCGATCGTCGTTGCACGCGAGCTCATCGCAGATGTCGGTGGTCAGGAGGCCGATGGCCGTGTCGTAGCTCGATCCTGCGGTGTCGAACCTGTACCCGCCGGCCTTCTCCGCCGTGAACCGGTAGACCATCTCGGTCGAGCCGGCGGCCACGCAGGCGAGCCCGAAATAGGTGTCGGCGCCGAGCGTGGTGCCCGTCACGACCTGCGGCGCCGTCGCGCCGATGTCCTCGTAGTCGCCGACGACGCAGAGGCACGCGCCCTCCTGGCAGACGAGCCCCGGGCCGCACGCGGCGTCGCACGCGCCGCAGTGCGCCGGGCTTCTCGTCAGGTCGACGCACCTGCCGCCGCAGTCCGTGAGCCCCTCGTTGCAGAGGCACGCCCCGTCCGTGCACGTCTGGTTGTCGCCGCACCGGGCCTCGCAGCCCCCGCAGTGCAGCGGATCGCTCGCCAGGTCCACGCAGGCGCCGCCGCAGGCCGCGAGGCCGGGGGCGCAGGCGCACTCGCCGTCCTCGCACAGCTGCTCTTCCGGACATTCGTTCCCGCAGCTCCCGCAATGGCGCGCGTCGATGTCGAGGTCGACGCAGTCGCCGTCGCACTCCTTGAGGCCGGGGGCGCACAGCTCGGCGCCGGTCCCGCTCGTGGCGTCGTCCGCGCCGCCCTGCGCGCCCCCGGCGCCGCCCTCGCCGCCGCCGACGCACTCGCCCGCCTCGCACCGCTGCCCGCTCGCGCAGACGACGTCGCAGTCGCCGCAGTTGTCGGGGTCGGCCTGCGCGTCGACGCAGGCGCTCGCGCACAGCAGCTGGCCCTCATCGCACGACGGGCTCGACACCTCTCCCTGCGCGCAGGACACAAGGGAGACCAGGAGGGCCGCTGCCGTCAGCCAGAGCGCTGTGGGCGACAGCTCGAATCTGGAGCGCAATCCGGGTTGACTCATGAACATCCTTTGGCGGACACGCCGGCCGCCTTGTGGCGCGAGAGACCCGTCCACGAGAATACGCCTCTTCGCTTTCGCTCTGCAATCACGGATCGGCGCGCGACGCCGCGGGATCGTTCGATTTCATCCGTTCATCCAGCTCCAGCTCCATGAACGCGACGAGACTGGATGAGATGGAACGCGCGGGAGCCGCGCGCGCGGCGCGTCGCTGCCGGGACGGTCTCGCCGGAAGATCGCTGAGGCGACCGCGCGCGGCGGCTCATGCGGCCGGGAGATCCGGCAGCGGATCGGCCTCCTCGGACGTCGGCTGGCGCGCCTTGATCGCCTCCAGCGCCGGGGCGCCCGCCTCGGGCCCGGGCGCGTCTTCGGGCTGCTCCTCCGGGCCGAGGAAGCGCGCGATCGGCTCGAAGAGCTCGGCGCCCGTATAGGCGCCGACCGCCAGGTCTCCGTGGCCGTAATCCTCCCGCGCGCCGAAGTCGCGCCCGAGCACGAGAAAGCGCTTCGGGGTCCCGGGGTGATCGCGTCCCCACGCGTCGAACGCCGCGCGCACCGAGGAGACCGGCGCTATCCTGTCCGCGCTTCCGGCGATGAAGAGGGCCGGCGCCGCGACGGACGCGAGGCCGTCCAGGACTCTCTCCCCGTCCACGCGGATCTCTCCGTCGCTCGTCATCCACGCGGCGAAGTCTGCGTTCAGCGCAGCGGGAATGTCCTCGATGCAGTTGACCAGCGCGAGCCGGGTGACGCCGGGAGGCACGTTGCGCGGATTGGCCACGGCGCGGTGAATCGGCGTCGGTAGCCACTCCGAGGCAAACGCGACGCTGCGTGCCATGAGGCGCAGCGGCACGCCCGGGAGCAGCCGGCCCGGCAGGAAGCGCATGAGGCGCGCCGGGCCGGAGACGCGGCCTGGAGAGCCGACGATGACGACGCGGCGGACCCGATCTTCCGGCACGCTCCGTCCCAGCGCGGCATAGAGGAGCATGCCGCCCATCGAGAACCCGACATAATCGAGCGACCGGGCGCCGGTGCGCTTCAGGATCGCGTCGAAGGCGCAGGGGAGATCGTACCGGACCATGGCCGAGAAGCGGACGCTGCGACGCTCGAGGCGGGTGAGGAGGCGGCCGCTCCGCAAGGTGAGCAGCCACACGTCGCGTCCGAGCGCGGCGAGGTGGCGGGCCAGCGAGTAATCGGGGTGGATGTCCTGGTTCCTGTGGTTCGCGGCGATCCCGTGCACCAGCACGATGGGCGGGAGATCCGGCTGCGCAGCCGCTCCGGGCGGGCACGGGACGCGGCGGATCTCGATCGGGGCGCCGTCCTCGGTCCGCAGCACCTCTTCCACGCTGTAGTCCAGCGGGAGGGTCAGCCGTTTGACCCAGTAATAGAGGTGCGCCCACAGCCCGACCGCCACCAGCACCGCGAGCGCCAGCGCGACCAGGAGGTAAGCCCCGAATGTCCAGACCATACGCCCAATCTACTCGCTGGCGCCGCTTCCGCATGCGAGCAGCCTCGACAGCTTGGCGTCTGGACGGAGCGCGGGCCAGCGGGTTGTTGAGACCGCTGTGGCCCGCTCGCCCCGGGGATCATCCGCGGATGCCGGCGACGCGAACTGGATGTTTCGAGATCATTTCTCCCTGCGCGCGAGAAAGACACACTGAGCTCAGGAAGTCACTCCGTCCTCATGAATCGGACTGCTGGCCTCGCGGACTGCCCTTGGCAGATACGCATGCTGACGGCCTCCTTTTCACCCGCGTCGCGTCCGGCGGCGGCACGGCCGTTGTGGCCATGCCCACGGCGGTGCGGCGGCGGAGACCTTCAGCAGGGGCGTGCACAAAGGTTCCACACGCGCCCCCCCGCGCCATGGCATGCGGATCGCATCAGGCCGGGACGAGAGAAGCGGTGAGGATCCCGTAAGCGCCCCGCCAAGAGGGTACGCACGTGAAAGCGCCGCAGCGGAGCTCGGGGGGGCTCCGCTGCGGCGCTCATTTGCGGTACCGGACGGACGCTCACGAGCGGTCCATCGGAAACAAAATGAAAAAAGCGCCTCGCGGACCTGGGGGGGGAAGGTCTCCGCGACGGCGCTCGCGATTCATTAGAGCAGGCTCTGTGCCGAGCTGCTTGAGATGAAGTTTCAAGCAGTTACCATCGATAGCCCCCTTCATCCTTGCACCCTTGCAAATCAAAATTGAAATCGGATGCAAATTCGAAGGCCTTTACGCCCCGAACGGCCTCAGACGGACAGAGGGGGTGCTTGTCCTGGTCGAAATGACCGTGCACGGAGTGCTCACGGCTCCCAGTGCCGGCAGACTGCCTTCACGCCGCAGCCCTCGCAGCGCACCGGATCGCGACGCGACGGGCACTGCTGGAGCATGCCGAGGTGGCAGAGGGCGAAGTCGTACTTGACCGGGTCGACCGGATCGAAGCCGCGGAGGGCGGCGGTGATCTCCTCTGCCGTCTTCCATGTGGCTCCCCTGCGATCGGTGAGGCCGATGTTGTAGCCGAGCTTCTGGATGTGGACGTCGACCGGGATCAGCAGGGCGGAGGGGGCTACCGGCCACAGGCCGAGATCCACGCCGTCGGCGGGGCGGATCATCCAGCGCAGCAGGAGCATGAGCCGCTTGGTCGCGCTGCCCTTCTCGGGGTCCGGGAGGATGTGCGCGGCCCCTCGGTCGCCGGGGCGCCGGTCGAGGCCGCCCGCGCGCCGGATCGCCCGCACCCATGCGCCCAGGGCCTGGCGCAGGTCGCGGCCCTGCGAGAGCTCGGCCGCGAAGGCGGCACCGAGCGAGCCGGAGGCGCGCTGCACGCGCCGCGCGCCGACGAGGAGCGCCGCGAGGTCGCGGTCGCGGTAGACCCGGTGCCGGAAGCCGCGCAGCCGCGCCGAGACGGCCCGGGGATCGTCCGCGGTGAGGGCGATCTCCGGCCCGAGCCGGTCGAGCGCCTCGGCGATCTTCGCGCGCAGCGCCTTCACGTTGCCGAAGGCGAGCGACGCGGCGATGAGCGCCACGAGCTCCTGGTCGGCCGGGTTCGTGTAGAGATGGACGAAATCGACAGGGTCCTGCGCGCGCCGCTCCGCGACGGCGCACCGCGCGCGCACCTCGTCGAGCGCCGCTTGCAGGGCGGCGCTCCTCGCGCCGCGCCGGGGAACCGCCTCGCCGGCACCGCGCCGGGGCGCCGCCGCGCCCGCCTCACCCTTCGCGCCGCCGCGCCGGGGCGCCGCCTCGCCGGCACCGCGCCCGGGCGCCGACTCGCCGGCACCGCGCCGGGGCGCCCTCACGGGACCCCCGCGCCCGACGCCGCGTCGGCCGTGCTCGGCGTGGGCCGCGCCGCCCGCTCCGGCGCCTCCCGGTCGGGCTCCAGCGCGGGGAGCGACACGACGAAGGCGCTGCCTCGCCCGTCTTCGGTGAGCGGGCTCTCGACCCGCACGGAGCCCCCGTGGCTCTCGGCGATGTGCTTCACCAGCGCGAGCCCGATCCCGCTGCCGCGCACCTGGCGCTCGCTCGCCCGCCGCCCGCGCGCGAAGCGCTCGAAGATGTGCTTCTGCTCGTCCGGATCGATGCCCGGCCCCCGGTCGCTCACCCGGATGGCGACGCGCCTCGCCGGGCGCGCCAGCTCGGAGAAGCGACCGCCACCGCCGCCCTCGGCCTCGACCGCGACCTCGACGCGCCCGCCGTCCTTCGCGTACTTGAGCGCGTTGTCGAGCAGGTTCACGATCGCGAGCTCGAGCGCGCGCGCGTCGATGAGCGCCTCCGGCAGCCCCTCGGCGATCGTCAGCTCGACGGTCATCTCCTCGCGCTCGGCGCGGTAGCGGTACATGTCGACCGCGTGCGTCGCCACCTCGGCGACGCTCCCGCGCGCGAACTCGTAGGCGGCCTTGCCCCGCTCGACCCGGGCGAAGTCGAGGACGTTCTCGATGAGCGCGGTCAGCCGCTCGCTCTCGCTCACGATGATCTGCAGGTACTGGCGGCGCTTCGCGTCGTTGGGGACGCGGTCGCCGAGGAGGAGCTCGCCGAACATGCGGACCAGCGACAGCGGCGTCTTGAGCTCGTGGGACACGTTCGCGACGAAGTCGCTCTTCAGCGCCGCGAGCCGCCGCTCGTTCACGGAGGCGAGCACCACGATCGCCAGCCCTGCCAGGGCGACGAGGGCGGAGAAGCCGACCATCAGGATCTCGATCAGGCGCTGCCGCTCCACCTTTTCCCCGAGCTCCTCGGCCGTGGTGAGCGCCATCTGGAGGCGCCAGTTGTAGAGGGTGGTCGGGAAAGGGCGCCCGACGGTGAACTCGCCGCCGATGATGGGCGGGCCGTACACGATGCGGCCCTCCTCGTCGATGACGTTCATCCGGCTCTTCTCTCGGTCGAGGTCGCGGAAGAGCCGGGGCATCACCTCGTGGACCAGGCGGGGGACCTCGTGCCACGCGACCACCAGGAACCGGCGGCCGAGGTGCTCGCGCTCCCAGTAGCTCACGAGCAGGCTCTGCTGATCGATGACGTGGTGGAGGTGACGCAGCTCGGTCGCGTCGCCCGAGAAGTTCATCTGCGGGAGCAGGCGCGCGAGCAGGAGCTTGCGGAACGCGTCGTCCTCCCGGCCGGACGCGCCGCGCGAGGCGAACGCGAGCACGTCGTGGGCCTCGTGGTCCATGTCGAGGACCAGGATGGCGCGCACGGTCGGCGTCTCGCGGGCCGCGGTGGGGAGCCACCGCCGCGCGATGACCGAGAGGTTCGCCACGTCGACGTGCGCGGCGACGACGTTGTCCTGCGCGATGATCAGCTTGTCGAGCCGGTCGACGCGCTCGTTGGCGAGGGTGAGCGTCGCGTCGAAGACGGTCTGCTGGCGGGCCTTCTCGATCTGCAGCGTCGTGCGCAGGGCGATGCCGCCGAGCACGAGCACGGCGACGACGATGGCCGGCACGAGGGCGAAGTACGGGACGCGATGGCGCTTCCCGACCGAGGGGAGGAGGTCCATCGCTGAGCTCCGCTAGCGGGCGGCCCTCTTCGTCCCCGCGGTCACGAGGCTCGGTTCGATGACCACGCCGCGGGCCCCGACGAACTCCGCGAACTGCTGGCCGATGTAGGTGAGCGCGTTGCCGTCGCTCTCGGAGAAGGGCTTGCCGTCGAGCGGGTTCCCGATCTCGAGGAGGCCGAGGTAGCGGCCCGCGAGCTCCACCGGCGCGCAGACGACGCTCCGGAGCTCGACGCCGGTCGCCTTCCACCGGTCGTCCAGGGCGCGCTCGTCCGTGGACACGTCGGGCACCACGACGGCGCGCCGCGACCGCATCGCGGCCAGCGGGAGCGGCGCCCGCTCGGACAGCCTGGCGAGGAGCGCGCTCTTGCCGCCGCGCTGCCGGACGACGACGAACTCGCCCCGGTTGATGTCGAACAGCGACACGAACCCGAGGGCGCACGGGATCTTGTCGAGCGTGAGCGCGAGGATGAAGTCCGCGCCCGCGAGCGTGTCCTGGAGGAAGTGCAGGTCGCTGCACGCCTCGAACAGCTCGGCGATGAGGTCGTCGCCGGAGAGGCGCCCGTTCCTGGGAGGGAAGGACGAGCGCCGCCGCACCGGCTGGCTCGGCGCGGGCGGAGGGATCTCGGCCGACTGCGGCGCGGCCTCGGCGCGAGCCGGCTCTTCGGGCGGCGAGGCGGCTGGCGACACGGCAGCAGGCGGCTCGGCGGCAGGAGGGGACGCGGCAGGCGGCTCGGCGGAAGGCGGCGCGACGGCTGGCGTTTCGACGGCGGCGGCGGGCGGCTCGGCGGCGGCAGCAGGCGTGACGGCCGGCTCGACGGCAGCAGCCGGCGTGACGGCCGGCTCGACGGCAGCAGGCGCGGCTTCAGCCGGCGTGACGGCCGGCGGCTCGGCAGCAGCAGGCGTGACGGCCGGCTCGGCGACAGCAGGCGCGGCTTCAGCAAGCGCGACGGCCGGCGGCTCGGCAGCAGCAGGCGCGGTTGCAGCCAGCGGCGCGACAGCAGCCGGCATGGGGGCAGGCGGCGGCGTGGTGGCGCCGGCGCGCGGGCGGAACTGGATCTCGGGCACGTCCGAGCGCCAGTCCTTCCATGCGAGGGTCGCGAGCGGACCGCGCTGAGGCCGGCCGTTGAAGACGTGGTCGAACACGGCGATGTGGATGAACTTGCCCGGGCGTGCGTCGTCGATGAGCGCCCGGGCCGCCTCGAGCCGTTCGAGCAGCAGCGCGTTGACGAGCTCGCGCGGGGTGCCCGTGGGGACCGCATAGACGAGCTCCCGGTAGGTGAGCGGCGAGCGCTCGGAAGGGTCCTCCCCGCGCTGCGACACGAGCTCGAACGGAGGGAGCACGCTGGGCGCTGGCTGCTCCGCGACGGCGCCAGCCAGCTGCACCGCGGCGCCCGCCGGCTGCGCGGCGCCATCCGGCTGCGCGGCGCCATCCGGCTGCGCGGCACGCTCCGGCTGCGCGGCGCCATCCGGCTGCGCGGCACGCTCCGGCTGCGCGGCGCCATCCGGCTGCGCGGCACGCTCCGGCTGCGCGTCACCAGCCGGCTGCGCGTCACCAGCCGGCTGCGCGTCACCAGCCGGCTGCGCCACGGCACCAGCCGACTTCTCCGGCCGCGCCACGGCGCCCGCCGGCTGCGCGGCGCCAGACGGCTGCGCGGCGGCGCTCGCCGGCTGCGCCACGACGCCCGCCGGCTCCGTCACGACAAGCGCAGCCCCCATCGAGATGAACGGGACCGTCGGCGCCGCCGGGCGCTTCCCCGGCAGGCGCGCCGCGGGCTCTGCGGCCCTGGAGGACGCCCCCGCGCCCGCCGGAGCCCCGGGCTCGTCCGTGAGCGCCTCGTCGTCCGGCGCGCGCTGCACGACGTACCTCACGCGCGTCGCCGGGTCGATCGCCCGGTAGCCGCTCTCCAGGAGATCCACGGAGAAATTGTTGAGCGGCCCGTGATCTCCGCGGAACGCCCGGGCCTTCTGCAGCGCGGGCTGCCACTGCGCGGCCTCGACGCACACCTTCCTGGTCGGCGGTGCGTTCTGGCCTAACGACGAGATCTCGACGAACCAACGCATCGTTTGCGGTTCCCATCCGCGCTGGCGCTGACCGGGTCGCGCGCTCGGGCGCGACGATCTTTCTACTCGACGCGTACGAGAGGGGTCAACGCGCAGGCAGCACAGAGGCAGCGCGCGGACGCCCTTGGAGGAATGCCTGAAATATTCTCAGCCCCGGGGACGGCGAGGAGTACCGGGTCTGCCCCGAGATCGCACCGCCCGCGCGGCGACATGCCGCAGGCGACCCGCTCGTTCACTGAACGGCCGCCGGGTGCTCCCGACCGCCCACGGCCACACGAGCAGGCCGCTGCGCGCGGGACAGCCCGTTCGCGAGGTCGGCGGCGATCCGGGCTCAGGAGACGATCTGGGATGCTCGACTCTGCATCTCCACGCGCGCGCTGATCCACCCTGATGAGATCCGCTCGTGATCCCTACTGTGTCCGCAGGATGACGTGGAAGCCGAACGGCGTCTCCACGACCCCGCTCAGGGCGCCGACAGCGACCTTCTCCAGCGCCTGCTCGAACTCGGACACCATCGCTCCTTTCGGGAATTTGCCGAGATCGCCGCCGCGCGTCCCGGCACCGGGCTCGTCGCTGTACCGGGCCACGAGGTCCTCGAATCTCGCCCCCTGCTGCGCTTCCCGGAGCGCCTGCTCGGTGAGCGCGCGTGCCTCATCCCGGGTGCGCGTGACATGCGGCGGGGCGCGGCGTGAGCCGGCATACATGACAAGCAGGTGCTTGGCCCCCAGGAACCCGGGCATCACGGGCGGCTGGGCTGCGGACGGCTGGGCTGCGGGCTTCTGCGCGCCGTGCAGCGACTCCATCGTGGGGGGCTCGTGCGGGCCGAGCGCCCTTTCCACGATCCGCTTGAAGCGCGCGGCCGGCTGCTCGCCATCGACGAAGTAGTCGTTGATCGCGAACGACGGCGTGCCGTTGATGTGGAGGCTCGCGGCGAGCTTCTGGTCCGCCTCGACCGCCGCGCGGTGCGCGCGCGAGTCGAGCGCGGCGACGAGCTTCGCCACGTCGAGGCCGATCGCGGCCGCGTGGCGCTCGGGCGCCTCACGGCTGAGCCCAGCCTCGGACTGGTCCTCCCACAGCCGCTGCGCCATCGCCCAGAAGCCAGCGTCGCCCTTCTGCCGGAACGCCTCGACGGACGCCTCGGCGGCGAGGGGCGCCAGCTTGTGGAAGGGGAGCGGCATGTGCCGGAAGACCACGCGGACCTTGCCCGGATAGGCGGCGATGATCTCGTCGAGCGTCGGCTGGACGCGCTTGCAGAACGGGCACTGGAAGTCGGCGAACATCTGGATCGTCACCTTCGCGCCGGCCTTCGCCCCCTTGCCCGGGCTGTCCCTGGTCGGCGCCGGGGCGAGGATCCGCTCGAGCGGCACGGCGGCCTTCGCGTCCTTCTGCAGCGCGTCGTAGACCTTCGCGGGCGGCGTGCCCGCGGCGACGAGCTTCGCGGCGCGCGCGAGCTGCTCGTCGATGAGGGACTCGAACACCTCCGCCGGCTGGTCGCCGACGAGCCGCCTGCCGTTGATGAAGAAGTGGGGCGTGCCGCTCGCCCCGATCTCCTCGGCGAGGCGCTGATCGCGCGCGATGCGCGCCGCGTGGCGCCGGGCGGCGATCGCCTTCTGCGCGCGCGCCACGTCGAGGCCCAGCGCCTTCGCGTGCGCCGCGAGGTCCGCGTCCTCCAGGCTCCCCGCCCGCAAGAGCTCGTACGCGCTCCAGAACGCCGCGTCGCCCTTCTGCGCCCTGGCCTCGAGCGCGAGTTCCGCGGCGGGCTCGGCGCGCAGGTGGAACGCGAGCGGGTTGTGCTTGAAGACGACGCGCAGCTGCTCGCCGTATTTCTTCGCGAGCCCGTCCACGACCGAGGCGGCCCTGCGGCAGAACCGACACTCCAGGTCGACGAACATCACCAGCGTGACCGGAGCGCTCGGGTTGCCCCGGGTCGGCGACCCGTCGACTGGCACCTTCCACACGGTCGTGTCCTCGAGGGCCGGCAGGGCCGGTGCGCGCGGCCGCACGGAACGCCGCCTGATCGACGCCCGCCTCGGCGGCCCACGCCTCGAACGACTCCGGTGCGAGCGAGCGCTGGTTGGCGAAGGCGAGCTGATGAAACCTCCAGAACGCCTCGGCCCCGCCGAGCCGGAACACCGTCTCGGCGGCGAGGTGCGCCGGGCGCGCGTTCTTGTGGAAGGACAGCGGGAAGTGCTTCCAGACGACGCGCAGCCGATCGGGCCCGTAGGCCTGCTTCAGCTGCTCCAGCGTCGCCATGTGCCTGGACGTGAAAGGACACTCGAAGTCGCCCCACACCACCACGGTCACCGGCGCGAGCGGCTCACCCCACCAGGGATCCGCGCGGGTGACGGGCACGGCCGTACCGGGCTCCGGCTCTGGCTCGGCCGCCACGACGTCGGCCGGGACGGCGGCCTGAGCCGTGATCTCCACCGTCCTCGGGCGCTCGACAGCCGCCGGCGCCGTCGCCGCGCCCGGCGCGCAGGCGGCCAGCAGGATCCAGAGCAACAGCAGCGGAAATGGCCGGAAAAGCGGCGCTCGCGCAGGCATGGCCCCCCTCGTGTGTCGTGATCCAGCGGCGGATCCTACACGGACGGGGATTGCTCAGGCCGCTGACTGGCGCCTCACCCAACGGCGGACACATCGCGCCGCGCCATGCTGGCTGCACAGCACAAAAAAACAGAGCGCCCATTCGACGGTGGGGGGGGAACCGTCACGGGCGCTCTGCCGTGAACAGTTAGCAGGACCCGGGCCACAACCCATTTTTCCTGATTTCGCGGAGATCTCCCCGGGAGAGAACCCGACACAGTTCAGTCCTGAAACGGGGCCTTGCAAAGCCGCTGGACGGACGCGGCAGGGACGCGCCTGTCATTGCCTGCGAGGCGACCCGTGCCGACGGCTTCTGCGTCAGCCCGCCCCACCGTGCTCATCGTCGCGGTCGGTGGACGGCTGGCGCTCGGCGCCGGCCTCCCCCTGGGATGCGGCTCCGCGGGCTCGGGTCGCGTGAAAGTCGTGTAAAAGAGCCGCGTGTCACCGTCCAGCGCCGACCCTGAGTCCTCCACGCCGCCTGGAGGAGCGGCGCCTCCGTCCCGGCCGAGCAGCTCCTCCCCTGGCGCGCCGGAGACCGCCGCCGCCAGGAGCGCCTTCTCTGGCGCGGAGGCCGCCTCCAGGAGCGCCTTCCCTGCCGCGGAGGCCGCCTCCAGGAGCGCCTTCCCTGCCGCGGAGGCCGCCGCCGCCAGGAGCGCCTTCCCTGCCGCGGAGCCCGCGGCCGTCGGGAGCGCCCCCCCAGGCGCGCCGGAGACCGCGACCGCCGGGGGTGCGAGCCCGAGAGCGCCCGGCGGCTGGCTCGATCGCCTCGTCGCCGCCTGGCCGCGGGTCGATCCGGTCCTGTTCGCCGCCTACGCGGGCGCCTGCGTGCTCTACGCCGCCGTCGCGTTCTACGGCGCGATGCACCAGCAGACGGGCGGCATGTGGTCAGCGCCGCTGGACGACGTGTTCATCCACTTCGACTACGCCCGCGCCACGGCGCGCGGGTACCCGTTCGAGTGGTCCGAGGGCAACGGCTTCTCGAGCGGGAACACCAGCCTGAGCTACCCGTTCGTCCTCGCGCTCGGCTACCTCATCGGCTTCCGCGGCCTGCTGCTGATGCAGTGGGCGGCGATCGTCGCGTGCGCCTCGACGCTCGGCTTCCTGTTCGTCGGCGCGCGGCTCCTCGACCCGATCGGGCGCTGGGCCAAGTACCTGCTGCCGCCCGTGGCGCTCTCGATCGGCGCGCTCGACTGGTCGCTGTTCAGCGGGATGGAGAACGCGTTCCACCTCGGCGTCTGGGCGCTCGCCACCCTCGCCGCGCTCGCGGTCGTCCGCGTGGTCGACGTTCCGCACGTTCCGCACGTCCCGCGCGCGCCGCTCGAGCCGCTCGAGCCGGGCGGCGCACGGGAGCGCGCCGCGGCGCCGCCGGGGCGCATCGCCCGCCTGGGCTGGGTCGCCGGCCTCGCCGGCGCGCTTCTCTACGTCACCCGGCCGGAGTCGGTCGTCTGCGTCGCGGTGCTGAGCGTGTACGCGGCCATCGCCGTGGGACGGGCTCACGGCGCGCGCGCCGCGATCGCGACCCTGCTCCGGACGTCGGTGCCCGGCGCCGTGGCGTGCGTCACCCAGGCGGTCGCCAACCGCGTGCTCACCGGCGAGTGGGCGGCGAGCGGCGCGATCGCCAAGCTGGCGCTCAACAACCCGTACATGACGTCCGAGGAGAAGTGGAACACCTACGAGTTCCTCGCGACGTACGTCGTCGCCCGCAACACCAACCACCACTTCTCGGACGCCCTCCCCTGGGGCTGGCTCGTCCCCGCCCTCGCGCTCGTCCCCCTCGCCTCCCGCAGGACCCGCGGCATCGCGGCGATGCTCTGGATCCAGGTCGTCGGCTGGCTCGCGCTCGTCGCGATGAACGGCCAGGTGCGCTGGCAGAACGAGCGCTACACGATGCCCGCGGTCGCCTGGCTGCTGGTGCTCGCGGCGATGGGGCTCGCCCTGCTCGTCGCGCGGGCCGCCTGGACGGCGCCGGACCGCGGCTACCGCGCTGCCAGCCGCGACCGCGCCGCCAGCCGCGACCGCGCCGCCACCGGCCTCTGGGTCGCGCGCGTCGCTGTCGCGCTCGCCCTCGCCGCGCTCTTCTGGGTCCACCAGCTGCCCAGGATGCGCGACCAGATCTGGTTCTTCGGCCGCGCCAGCCGCAACATCCGCGACCAGCACCTCGTCGCCGGCAAGGTGCTCGCCCAGCTCGACGTGCGCCGCGTCCTCGTCGGCGACGCGGGCGCGCTCCTCTACGCGTCGGACCGGCCCGGGCTCGATCTCATCGGGCTCGGCGGCTACCACGACCTCCCGTTCGCGCGCGCGGGCGTCCACGGCCTCGGCGCCTCGCTGGAGCTCATCGAGCGCATCCCCCCGGAGGACCGCCCCGACGCCCTGGCCATCTACCCGGGCTGGTGGGGCGAGCTCCCGGCCATCTTCGGCAAGCGGCTCCTCGGGGTCCCCGTCGTCGGGAACGTGATCTGCGGCGGCGCCGAGAAGGTCATCTACCGGGCCGACTGGAGCCCGCTCGCGCACGGCGAGCCGCCCGCCTCGCTGCGCGCGGACGAGCAGGTCCTCGACGAGCTCGACGTCGCCGACCTCGTGAGCGAGCGGGAGCACGGCTACGCGTTCCCGAGGCCTCAGGCCGGCTTCGTCAGCTTCAGCGTCCTCCCCGACCCGCGCGGATCCGGGCACGATCGGTTCGACGCCGGCCGCGTCATCCCGGGCGGCAGGAGCGAGACCGCCCGCCTGCGCGCGCCGCGCAACGGCCCGGGCAGGCTCGTGGTCCGCACCGCCTCGCCCCGCCCCGCCGTGGTCCGCGCGACGGCGGACGGCCGGGAGCTCGGCCAGCTCACGCTCCGCGGGAGCGGCGGCTGGACCGAGGCCTCGGTCGCGCTACCCGAGGGCCTGCCCGAGACGTTCACGCTCACGCTCACGCCCATCGAAGGGGAGTGGGTCGATCACCACGTCTGGGTCCTCGAGCGCGCCGCGCGCCCCGAGGCGCGCCCGCTCGCCGGGCCGTGACGTGCGCGCCGGCCTGCCCCGCGACCCGGCGCAATGGATCGCGCTCGCGCTCTCCGTGGCCGCGCTGCTCGCCGGCGCCTGGCTCCTCCGCCGCGGCCGCTCGCCCGCGCTCGCGCGCGCCGACCCGGCGCCCCGCCTCGTGTCCGGCGCGGCCCCGGGCCTCGCGATCGCCGCGGCCCTCGCGATCGTCGCGGCGCTGATCTCGGCCGCGTACGTCGCGGTGTACCTCCGGGGCGGCCCCCGCATCATCGACGCGACGAGCTACTGGCTCGAGGCGCGCGCGATGGCGGCGGGGTACCTCGCGTGGCCGCTCGACGAGCCCGCGGCCTCCGTGCTCGGCCGCTTCCTCGTCCGCAGCGGCGCGTCGGCCGGCGGCGCGGCCCCGGGCGGCGCGGCCCTGGGCGGCGCGGCCCTGGGCGGCGCGGACCAAGTCGCGGTCATCTTCCCCCCGGGCTACCCCGCGCTCCTCTCGCTGGGCTTCCTCGCGGGAGCGCCGCTCGCGGTCGGCCCCCTGCTCGCCGCCGCGCTCGCGCTCGCGACCTACGACCTCGCCGCGCGGTTCGCGCCGGAGGACCCGGACGCCGCGAAGGGCGCCGCGCGGCTGCGCGCCGCGCCGGTCCTCGCCGCGCTGTTCTCCGCGCTCTGCGCCGCGCTCCGCTACCACACGGCCGACACGATGTCGCACGGGCTCGCAGCCCTCTGCTTCACCGTCGCGCTCGCGTCGGCGCGGCGCGCGCTCGACGAGGCCCGCGCCGCCGCGGCGAGCGCGCCGAGGGGTCCGTTCGATCCCGCCGTCCGCGCCGCCGCCCTCGCCGGGCTCGCGGCCGGCTGGCTCGCGGCGACGCGCCCGCCCAGCGCGCTCGCCCTCGCCGCGGCGCTGCTGCTCGTGCTGCTGCCGGGGAGCGCGCCGGCGGGCGCCGCGGCCGGCCCTCGCGAGGGCGACCCCGCGCCCCGGCTCGGGCGGCTCGCCGTGGCCCTGGCGATCGGCGCGCTCCCCGGCCTCGCCCTGCTCGCGGCGCACCAGCGCGCCGCGACGGGCGCCTTCGCCTCGTCGCAGGCCGCCTACTACGCCGTCGCCGACGGCCCGCCCGGCTGCTTCCGCTACGGCTTCGGCGCCGGCGTCGGCTGCCTCGGCGAGCACGGCGACTTCGTCCGGCACAACCTCTCGGAAGGATACGGGTTTCTGGCCGCCGCCGGCACGACGCTGCGCCGCCTGAAGCTCCACCTCGTCGACGCGCTCAACGCCGAGCCGCTCGCGCTGCTCGTGGTCGCCGGCGCCGCGATCGCGCTCCGGAGGCCGCGCTCGCGCGCGCTCGCGGTCGCCCCGCTCTTCCAGATCGCCGCCTACGCCCCCTTCTACTTCGACGGCAACTACCCCGGCGGCGGCGCGCGCTTCTTCGCCGACGTGCTGCCGATCGAGCACGCCCTCGCCGCCATGGCCGCCGTCGCGATCGCGGAGCGCGCCCGGTCCTATGGCGCGGCCGGCGGCGCGGGCGGTGGCCTCTCGCGCCTCTCGCGCCTCTCGCGCCTCGCGCGCCGTCCTTTCGCGCCCCTCGCGGCGGCGCTCGTCGCGGCGGCGCTCCCGCTCGCGGGCTTCGCCTTCCGCGCGGGCTTCGACCACGCCGCGCTCCGCGATCGCGAGGGCGGCCTGCCCATGTTCGACCCGGCCGCCGTCGCGCGCGCGGGCGTCGCGCGCGGCCTCGTGTTCGTCGACACGGACCACGGCTTCAACCTCGGCTTCGACCCCGCCCCGGGCGACGTCGCGGTCCGGCGCTACCGCGGCGACGCGCTCGACCGCATGGCGTGGGAGGCCCGCGGCCGCCCGCCCGCCTACCGCTACGGCTTCGCGATCCCGGACGGCGGCGGCCTCGCCTCCGTCTCGCTCGCGCCGCTCGCCTTCGGCGCTGCCGCGCCCCCCGACGCCGTGATCGAGGGCGAGTCGCTGTGGCCGCCGCGCGCTCAGACCAACGCCTGGGCGCTGCCCGAGCACGCCGGCGGCACGTGCGCGTCAGGGGGGCGCCTCCTGGCCGTGCACGCGGCGGCGAGCGGCGACGCCGTCGTGCGCGTCAGCCTGCCCGCCCCGTGGCTCCGAGGCGCCGGGATCAGCCCGCGCGTGGCGATCGCGGGCGACGGCGGGGGCGAGGTGCGCCTCCTCGTCGACGGCGCCCTGCTCCACGTCTGGCAGGTCGAGCCCACCGCGCCGTCCTCTTCCACCACCCCGCCATCCCCCTCCGCCGCGCCGCTCACCTGCGCCGAGCTCCCGGCCCACCAGCTCCCCGAGCGCGCCGTCGAAATCGAGCTTTCCCTCGAGCGCAGGAGGCCCCTCGCGGCCGCCGCCGGCGCCGCGGCGAGCGCTCCGGAAGGCCCCGGCCGCGCCAAAATCGACAAAATCGACGGCGCCGAAGGCATTTTTGCGCTCGACGCGATCCGGGTCTCGGGCGGGAATTCGGTTGACCGCTAGTCCCGTAACATGCGAGCTTTTCATAGGAATCTGTTGTCATGCGGCTCCTGGACCGGCGCATCCTCCGGAGCCCAGCGGTGGGTGGAAGGCGGTAAGTCGAGCGCCGGCGGCGGTCCGCTCGGGTGGGGGAGGTGGACCATGACGAAAAGCGAGCTCATCGACGCGATCGCGGGACGGGGGGAGCTCACCAAAGCTCGGGCGGAGCTCGTGGTGAACTGCGTCTTCGACGCGATGACGCAGGCGCTCCAGCGCAACGAGGGCATCGAGATCCGCGGGTTCGGCAGCTTCACGGTCAGGCCGTACAAGCCCTACAGCGGCAGGAACCCGCGCACCGGCCAGCCGGTGCCTGTACCAGCCAAGCGGCTCCCGTTCTTCAAGGTCGGCAAGGAGCTCAAGGAGCTCGTCAACGCCAGCCGCGCCTACGCCATCTCGGGCGACGACGACGACGAGGATGACGACGACGAGGAGACGGACGACGAATGAGGTGACGCGCCGCCCGCCCGTCCGCGGGGCCCTCGCCCCTCTGGCGGGCGGTTGCGCAGCGCGGTAGAAGCGGGCCCCCATGGTCCCCGCCGAACGTCAGCTCGAGATTCTCTGCAAGGGTGCCGTCGACCTCCACGTCCGCGCCGAGCTCGAGGAGCGGCTGCGCGAGGGCAAGCCGCTGCGCGTGAAGGCCGGCTTCGACCCGACCCGCCCCGACCTCCACCTCGGCCACACGGTCGTGATGCAGAAGATGCGGGAGTTCCAGGACTTCGGGCACAAGGTCATCTTCGTGGTCGGCGATTTCACGGCCATGGTCGGCGACCCGACCGGCAAGAACGAGCTGCGCCCGCGGCTCTCGCGCGAGGAGGTCGTCGCCGCGGCCGAGACGTACCAGGCGCAGGCGTTCAAGGTCCTCGACCGGGACAGGACGGAGGTCCGTTACAACTCCGAGTGGCTGAACCGGCTCGACCCGGCGCAGATGATCGAGCTCTGCGCGAAGTACACGGTCGCCCGCATGCTCGAGCGCGACGACTTCAAGAAGCGCTACGAGGAGGCGCGGCCGATCTACGTGCACGAGTTCATGTACCCGCTCCTCCAGGCCTACGACTCGGTCGAGCTCGAGGCCGACATCGAGCTCGGCGGCACCGACCAGCTCTTCAACCTGCTCGTGGCGCGCGACCTGATGCCCCGCTACGGCAAGCGCGCCCAGATGGTCCTGACGATGCCGCTCCTCGAGGGCACGAACGCGCGCGTCGAGGACGGCAAGATCGTCGGCGCCAAGATGTCGAAGAGCGCGGACAACTACGTCGGCATCACCGAGCCGCCGTTCGACATGCTGCAGAAGCTGATGCTCGTCGATGACGGCGTCATCTGGCGGTACATGGAGCTCCTCTCATCGCGCTCGCCCGACAAGGTCGCTCGGCTGCGGGAGGCGGTGGTCCGCGGCGAGCAGAGCGTCATCGAGGTGAAGGAGCTCTTCGCGCAGGAGATCGTCACCCGCTTCCACTCGGCCGAGGACGCGCGCGCGGCCCTCGAGCGGCGCCGGAGCGTCGCGGCCGGCGGCCTGCCGGAGAACATCGAGGAGATCCAGGTGGCGAGCGACCGCGACACCCTCCCGATCGGCAACGCGCTCGCGCTGGCGGGGCTCGCCGAGTCGACCTCCGCGGCGCGGCGCCTCGTGAAGGGCGGCGCGGTGCACCTCGACGGCGAGGTCGTGAAGGACGAGCAGCTCAAGCTCGAGCGTGGGAAGCGATATCTGGTCCGCGTCGGCTCGAAGAACCGCCGCTTCGCCTACCTCGTCGTTGGCTGACGCGCCCGGGCGGGGGCTGCGCCGGCGCAGCGTGCTCGGCGGCGTCCTGGGCTGCGTCCTCGGCCTCGGGCTGCCCTCGTGCGGCGGCGCGCCGCGGCCGCCCGTCCGCTCGGCGCCGCCGCTGCCGCCGCTCGGCACGGCGGATCTGACGCGCCTCTTGCCGCAGGCCGGGCTGCGGTGGCTGGTCCTCGCCCGGCCCCGCGAGATCGCGGCGGTGCCGTGGCTCATCCCCTCGATCGGGCTCGTGGCGCCCGAGGAGAACCTGGCCCGGCACGCGCGCGCGACCGGCGTCGACCTGCGGCAGGTGCGCGAGGCGGCGATCGCGTCGTACGAGGGCGCGGCGGGCGAGGCCAGGTTCTACGTGGCGCGCCACAGCGGCGATCCGCGGGCGATCGAGCGGCTCTTCCGGCGGCGGCTCACGGGCAAGGAGCGGCGCGCGCTCGATCGCCCGGACGTCGTGCGCGTGACGGGCGACATCGGCAGGGCGCCGCACGCGCTGGTGCTGCTCGGCCAGGACGTGGTCGGCGTGCAGGAGGGCGGCAGCCCGCTGCGCGGGCCGGCGCGCGTCGCGTCGCTGTACGCGCTCGGCCGCCTCAAGCGCGCGCCGACGGCGCTCTCGGGCGGCCCGCTGGCCGCGCTCGCGGCCCGGTTCGGCCCGGCGCCGGTGCGCGCGTTCGCGCCGGGTCCGTTCGACGAGGAGCTCGCCCGCGGCGCGCGGGGGCTGCTCGCGGCGGCGACGGCCGTGGGCGCGGCGGCGAGGCCGAGCGCGCGCGAGGGGATCGCGCTCGCGATCGCGGTGTCGGGCGATTTCTCGACGAGCGGAGAGGCCGCCTCGGAGGAGCTGCTCCTCGCCTGGAACGAGCTCGCGCAAGGCTCGTTCGGCCACCTGCTCGGGCTCGACGCGCCCGTCGAGCCGCCGCTCGCCACGCACGCGCCGGACGCGGTGGCCGTCGCCGTCGAGCTGAACCCGCAGGCGCTCGCCAGGGGGCTCGCGGCGGCGACGGGCGAGCGGATCGAGGAGATGCTGCGGTAGGCGCGGCGGCGCCGCGCCGGTAAACCTCATCAGAGCCCATGCCCACCACGATCAGCGGCTTCTTCCTGCAATGCGCGCCGCGCGGCGCGCTCGAGCTCGTCGTTCCCGCCGTCGACGCGCCGTTCGGCGTCGAGCACCACCGCCGCGAGGAGGCCGCCGGGCCGTGGCGCCACGCGGCGACGTTCGGCAGAGATCTCGGCCCGGTCGGCGCCGTATCGCTGATCCAGAGCAACTTCGGCGATCCGGGCAACCTCGAGGCGGTCGCGCGCGCCGGAGACCGGCTGGCGGCCTTCTGGTGCGCGCCCGAGGGCGAGCCGTCGTGGAGCGAGCCGCGCTTCTTCGCGGAGGGCGCGGCCGGCGACCCCGCGCTGATCCAGGGCGGCTTCGGGGGCAGGGGCAACTTCGAGCTCGTGGTCCCGCACGCGGGCGGCGGGCTCGCGCACTACTTCCGCGACAATGACACCGCGGAGCTCGGCTGGCATGGCCCGGCGATCTTCGGCGCGGACCTCGGGCACTTCGAGGCGGTCGCGATGGTCCAGCGCGTGCTCCACGCACCGCACGCACCGGGCGCGCCGGCCGCGCCGGGCGACCTCGAGGTCGTCGCGCGCGCCGGCGATCGCCTGCTGATGTTCTGGCGCTCTCCCGGATCCGGGGCGGCGTGGCAGGGCCCCGAGGAGGTGGTCTCCGGGGTCCGGGGGACGCCGGCGCTCTTCCGGAGCGCGTCCAGCGGCGAGGGCGCGGTCGAGCTGTTCTCGCCGCTCGCGGGCGTGGGGCTCGCGCGGTGGTGCCGCGCCGACGGCGCCCGCGGGGCGCGCTTCCGCGGGCCGACGGTGTTCGCCACCGAGCTGGGCCGGTGCGAGGCCGTATCCGCGATCGAGAGCCGGCCGCTCGGGCGGCTCGAGCTCGCCGTGCGCGCAGCGGGGCAGGTCGCCCATGTCGTGCGCGACGGCGAGCTCTGGTCGCGGCGCGCGGTGCGCCCCAGCGGGTCCCCTCCCCTGCCGGCCGCCCCGTCTCCGACAGCACCGCCGCCGTCTTCTGCGCCGTCGACCGAGTCCTCGCCTGCTGCGGCGCCGGCCACGCCCGCGGCCGCGCCCTCGCCTGCTGCGGTGCCGCCCGCGGCCGCGGCCGCGCCCTCGCCTGCTGCGGTGCCGCCCGCGGCCGCCGCCGCGCCCTCGCCTTCTGCGGCGCCGCCCGCGACCGCGCCTTCCGCGCGGGCGCCGCTCCCCACCAGCGCTGCGCCGCGGCTGCGCGCCGGGCCGCACCGGGCGGGGTTCCGGCGCATTGGCGAGCTCTCACTGTCGGCGGACGCCGGCTACCCGGACGTCTGGTCGTTCGAGGGCGCGGTCTACCGCTGCCCCGCGCGCGGCGCTGCGCTGCTCTATTACCCGGCGTCGGCGGACGGCGAGGAGGCGCCGCTCTCGCCGGGAGGCCCGTTCCCCGCCATCGCGATCGCCCACGAGCGACGCCTCGCCACGAGCGCGGCCACCCCCGGGTCGCCCGCGGACATCGGCCAGGATCATCGCCAGCTCGCCGGCGTCATGGCGCACCTCGCGCGCTGGGGCTTCGTCGTCATCGCGCCGGATCTCTCGTGGCTCGCGCCGGACGACGCGCCCCAGCGCCGCGCCGCCGTGCTCCGGGACGCGCTCTCGCACCTCCGGGCCGGCTCGCGGGGCCCGCTCCTGGCCGACTTCGATCGGGTGGGGCTCCTCGGCCACGGGCTCGGCGCGCAGGCCGCCCTCGCGCTGGCGCTCGACGCCGCTTGCCCGTTTGACATCCGCGCCCTCGCGCTCCTCGCGCCGGCGGGCGAGCCCGAGCGAGCCCCGCCCATCGACGCGCTCGCGCCTCGCCCGGTGCTCCTCGTCCACGGCACCGCGGACCCGATCGCCGCCTCCGTCCCGGCGACGCTCTACCACCGCGCGCGCGCGCCGAAGCACCTCGTGACCCTGCCCGGCGCAAGCCACTTCGGCTACACGACGTCGATCGGCCTCGCCGAGCCGCTCGACGGCCCTGACGAGCTCTCGCGGCGCGAGCAGCAGGCGATCGCGATGGGCTACCTCGCCGCGTTCTTCAACGGCTACCTGCGGGACGCGCGCAGGTGCCTCGGCGCGCTCTCCGGCAAGGAGTCGCTCGAGGGGCTCGAAGCGAGGGAGATCGCGGTGAGCGCGGAGATGCCTGGCAGCGGCACCGAGCTCTAGGGCTCGGCCGCGCGACGCGCCGCCGGCCCGCTCGCTCCACCTCGAAAACGCCCCGGTCGAGCCCTGCGCTGATCCCGGAAGGCTGGGGATCGGAACGTCGGACGCCCGCGCGCCCGCGTCGCGGGCGCTCCAGAGGCAGCGGCGCTCGCGGCGCGCTGGCCGTCACCCGCCCTTCGAGGCGCCGTTGCCCTCGGCCTGCTCCATCTGCCGGCGCAAGCTGAGCGGGCGCATGTCGGTCCACGCCTGCTCGATGTGCGCCAGACACTCGTCCTTCGTGCCGGTCTTGCCGGCGTCTCGCCACCCGGGCGGGATCTCGCGGTCGGCCGCCCAGATGGAGTATTGCTCCTCGTGATTCACCACCACGCGATAGGTGAGGTTATCCTGTTCGTCGGTCGGCATGGCTTCTCCTGTTCTCTCTTCGGGTCAAAAGATGTCTTCGAGGAGCCCCGGGGTCGTGCGCTTGCCGCGCGTGAACCCGGGAGGAGCGAAGAGATCTCTCAGCAGATCAGGCCTGAAATCATCGAGTGTGAGCACAATGAGGCCTCGTCCTTTCGTTCTCGCGTTGTCTCGTCCTTTTGTTCTCGCGCTGTCTGGATAACGCGCGCAGAGCGCATAGCGGGTTGAGTTTCCGAGAAGGGACATAAAGCCCGAGCGGCAGCGGCTAACCTCGGCTCGCGAGGTGGTGTCGCAGGCGATCCGCGAGCACGCGCACGTGCGGGTGGCTCATGATCGTCAGGTGATCTCCGGGGACGAGCTCGAGGGAGACGGCCCCGCGCGCGTACGGCTGCCAGCCCCAGGTCGGATCGGCGCGCCGCGCCTCCGGGATCTCCTCGGCGCCCGGATTGAGCTCGGTCGCCCTGAAGAGCGCGATCGGCACCGGCCTACCCGGCGGACGCCGGTAATCCATCTGCGCCTGCGTGCGGTACACCTCGACAAGCCCCCGGGTCTGCTGCCGCTCGGCTCCGGCAGGGACCACCCCGGCCGACTGCAGGGCCTCGGACAGCCGATCGAGCTGCTCGTCCCAGGACAGCCGGGCCAGCGCGTCGCGCGACAGGCCGAACGACCGGTTCCACAGCTGCCCGATGATGTCCGCGATCGCCAGGATCCAGTCCGGCCCGGTCCAGGCCTGGAAGGCGGCGAGATCCCGCTCGCTCGGCGCCACGGTGTCGAGGACGGTGAGCAGCGCGACCTCCTCGCCGAGATCCATGAGCTGCTGCGCGAGCTCGTAGGCGACCCAGCTCCCGAAGGAGTGCCCGCCGAGGTAGTACGGGCCGCGGGGCTGGACGGCGCGGATCGGCTCGAGGTAGCCGGCGGCGATGTCGGCCACGCTCGCGCGGGGCGGCTCGAGCCCGTCGAGACCCACGGCCTGCAGGCCATAGAAGGGGCGGCCCGAGGGCTCGAGCAGGGTCGCCAGCGCGTGGAAGTAGAGGACGTGGCCGCCGGTGCCAGGGACGAAGAACAGCGGTCGCTCGCTGCCCCGCGGCTGGATGGGGACGACGGGCGACGCGACGACCGGCCGCTCAGGTCCCTCGAGGTGCTCCGCCAGCCGGGCCACCGTGGGGGCCTGCAGGAAGAGCGCCGGCGAGATCGGCTTCCCGAGCTCGGCGTGGATCGTGGCCGCCAGGCGGACGGCCAGCAGCGAGTCGCCGCCCAGATCGAAGAAGTCGTCCCGCACGCCGACCGCCTCGAACCCGAGGAGCGCGCCGAAGATGCTGGCCAGCCGGCCCTCGAGCTCGGTCCGGGGCGCGACGAACAGCGTGCTCATCTCGGGGCGGGGATGGAGCGCGCGGGCCTCGCCCGAGGGCTGGCTCGTCGTCGCCTCCTGCCGCCGCAGCCACTGCCCGATCCGGGCCTCCAGCGCGCCGACCGCGACGACGACCTGGCCCGCGCCGGCCCGACGGAGGGCGCGATCGAACGCCTCGGCGCCCTCGTCGGGGGTCATGGCGAGCTCGGTCGCACCAGGCGCCTCGTCGAAGCTCCAGGCGTCCCAGTTCATCGAGAGCCACCGCCCGCGGTGGGCGCGGCCGCGCATCTGGACAAACGCGTCCATGAACCGGTTCGCCGCGGCGTACGGGCCGAGCCCGAGGCCGCCGAGGATCGCCGACGTCGACGAGAGCAGGACGCAGAAGTCCAGGTCGCGATCGCGCAGCAGCGCGTCGAGCACGTAGGTCCCGAGCACCTTGGGCCGGAACTGGGCCTCGCACGCCGCCCGGTCGGCCTGGTCGAGCGGGACCATGAACGTGCCGTCCCCGCGGGTGCCGGCCGCGTGCACGACGCCGTGCAGAGCGCCGAAGCGCGCGTCCACGGCCTCGAGGGCCGCGCGCATCGCGCGCTCGTCGGCGACGTCGGCCTCCAGCACGAGGACCTCGCCGCCGAGCGCCTCGATCTCCCGGAGCGCGCGGATCCTGAGGCTCGTGGGGTCGGACGCGCCGCGCTCGGCGATCAGGCTGTCCCACCGGGACCGGTCCGGGAACGCGGTGCGCGCGACGAGCGCGAGCCGCGCGTTCGCCGCCTGCGCCAGGTGCCGCGCCAGGCAGAGGCCGATGCGGCCGAGGCCGCCCGTGATCAGGTAGACGCCGCGCGGGCGGAGCTCGCGAACCTCGGGATCGCTGGCCTGCAGGCGGACGGGCTCGTACGACGGGACGAGGCGCTGCCGGCCCCGGTACGCGACGGACGGCTCGAGATCGCCGCGCAGGATCTCCGCGAGCAGCGCGCCGGTGAGGTCCGCTTCGTCGCGGCTCCCCTCCTCGGGCAGCTCGACCTCGACGCTCTGGCAGAGCAGGTTCGGGTGCTCCTGGGGGATCACGTGGGCGAGCGCGAGGAGCGGCGCCTTCTCGGCGCACACCCGGTCGCCGCCCTGCGCGTCGAAGAGGCGATCGGCGACGACGGAGAGCCGGCACGAGGAGGCCCGCGCCGACGACGAGAGGGCCTGCGCGAGGGCGAGCAGGCTGTAGAAGCCCGCCTCCTGGCACGCCTCGAACAGCGCCGGGCCGGGGTCCGCCGCCGCGCCGCGCGAGCAGCTCCACAGGTGGAGGATCCGGTCCGGCGCCCGATCCCCGAGCGCCTCGAGCAGCCTCCGGTGGTCGTCGGGCGACGAGGGGCGGAGCGCGAACTCGCGGTCGCCGCGCTGCGCGAAGGACGCGCCGGCGAACGCCGTGAAGACCTCCTGGCCGGCCTCCTCGAGGCGCGCGGCGATGCGCCGGCCGAGCCCGGAGCCGTCCGCGAGGAGCAGCCAGCGGTGCGGCTCCGCCCGCAGCGCGTCGAGGCCGGGCGGCCTCGGCGCGAGGGCGGGCTTCCACGCGGGAAGGTAGAACCAGTCCTCGATCTCGAGGCTCTTCTGCGCGCCGCCCGCGCGCCGCTCCGCGCCGTGCCGGAGCACGGGCTTGTCGACCCAGTAGCGCTGGCGCTCGAAGGGGTACGTCGGCAGGGGGAGCCGGCGCCGGCCCTCGGCGGCGCGCGCCGTCCAGTCGATCTTGGCCCCCGAGAGCCACAGCCGGCCGAGGCTGCTCGCGACGAAGTGCGTCTCCGAGCCCGGATCGCCCGGCAGGGGGCGCTGGTCGCCGCGCCCCGGGAGCGATGCCAGGACGAGCGGCCGCTGCCCCTCGACCGGCAGCCGCCGGACGAGCCCGCCCAGCGCGCGCCCAGGGCCGACCTCGAGGAGGATCAGGTCAGGGACGGACATCACCGTCCGCAGGCCCTCGGCGAAATCGACCGTCTCGCGGAGGTGCCGCACCCAGTAGTCCACCGAGGTGGCCTCCTCGGCGGTGATCCAGCCGCCGGTCACGTTCGAGGCGAACGGGATCCGAGGCGCGCGGAGCGGGATCTTCCGGAGCTCCGCCGCGAACGCCGCGAGGACGGGGTCCATCATGCGGGAGTGGAAGGCGTGGGAGGTGCGGAGCTTGCGGCTCTCCACCCCGCGCGCGGCGAGATCGGCGTGGAGCCGATCGATCACCTCCGTGGGACCGGCGACCACGCACTGCGCCGGGCCGTTGATCGTCGCCAGCGAGAGCTCGGGGCCGAGGAGCGCGCGGCTCTCGACGTCGCGCGCGGCGAGCGACACGGCCAGCATGCTCCCCGGGGGCAACGACTGGATGAGGCGCCCGCGCGCGGCGACGAGGGCGAGGGCGTCCGCGAGCTCGATCACCCCGGCCAGCGTCGCGGCCACGTACTCGCCGATGCTGTGGCCGATCATCGCCTCCGGGCGGACGCCCCAGGACATCCAGAGCTGGGCGAGCGCGTACTCGATCGTGAACAGGGCCGGCTGGGTGAGGCGGGTCTCGGCGAGATCGAGGTCCGCCTGCGCGAGGCCGCCGGCGGGCGGGAAGAGGACCTGCCGGAGGTCGAGGCCGAGCAGCGGCGCGAGCGCCTCGGCGCAGCGATCCACGGCCTCGCGGAAGCGCGGCTCGGCGTCGTAGAGCTCCCTGCCCATCCCCGCGTACTGCGACCCCTGCCCCGGGAACAGGAACGCGACCGCCCGATCGGCGTGCTCCTGCGCCGCGCCCGGGAGCTGCGCGGGCTCCGCGAGCACGGCCGCCGCGCCGGCGAGGTCGCGGCAGACGACGACCTTGCGGTGCGGGTAGCTCCGCCGGCCCACCTGGAGCGTGAACGCGACGTCCGCGAGGTCGAGGTCGGGGCGCTCGCGCAGGTGCCGCGCGAGCGCCGCGGTGAGGCGCGAGAGGCCCGCCTCGGTGCGCGCGGAGAGCGGGAGCACGAAGCAGCCGGGGCCGCGCTCCGCGGGCGCGGGGGCCGGCTCGGGCGGCGGGGCCTCCTCGAGGACGACGTGGGCGTTGGTGCCGCCGATGCCGAACGAGCTCACGCCCGCGCGCCGCGGGGCTCCGCCGTCGACGTTCCAGTCGATGAGGCGGCTGTTCACGAAGAACGGGCTCGACTCGAGGTCGAGCTTCGGGTTCGGTCGCTCGAAGTGCACCGTCGGGGGGATCTCGCGGTGCTTCAGCGCGAGCACGGTCTTGAGGAGGCCCGCGATGCCCGCGCCGGCGTCGAGGTGGCCGATGTTCGTCTTGACCGAGCCGATCGCGCAGAAGCCGCGGCGGTCCGTGGCGGGGCGCGTGGCCTCGGTGAGCGCGGCGAGCTCGATCGGATCGCCGAGCGGCGTCCCGGTGCCGTGCGCCTCGACGTAGGTGATGCTGGCCGGGTCGACGCCGGCCGCGGCGCGGGCCGCGGCGATGACGGCCGCCTGGCCGCTCACGCTGGGCGCGGTGAAGCCGACCTTGCGCGCGCCGTCGTTGTTGACGGCCGAGCCGAGGATCACCGCGTGGATGGTGTCGCCGTCGCGCACGGCGTCCGAGAGCCGCTTGAGCGCGACCACGCCCGCGCCGCTGCCCCACACGGTGCCCTGCGCGCGCGCGTCGAACGCGCGGCAGCGCCCGTCGGGCGAGGCCACCATGCCGTCCTCGTACAGGTAGCCGATGCGGTCCTGCACGCACACGCCGCCGGCGAGGGCCATGTCGCACTCGCCGCCGATCAGGCTCCGGCAGGCCATGTGGACCGCCACGAGCGACGAGGAGCACGCCGTCTGCACGCTCACGCTCGGGCCGGTGAGGTTGAACGTGTAGGACACGCGCGTGGGCAGGTAGTCCTTGTCGCTGCCGATCATCGCGAGGTAATGGGCGTCGGCGCCGGCGCCCTCGGGCGCGACGGCGAGGTTCACGAGGTAGTAGACGCTCTGGCTCGCGCTCGCGAAGACGCCGACCGGGAACGGGAGCTGGCTCGAGCCGTACCCCGCGTCCTCGAGCGCGCCCCACGCGACCTCCAGGAAGATCCGCTGCTGCGGATCCATGAGCGCGGCCTCCCGCGGGGAGAAGCCGAAGAAGCCCGCGTCGAAGCTCCCGACGTCGTCGAGCACGCCGCGCGCGCGCACGTAGCGCGGGTCGCGGAGCAGCCGGCGCGGCACCCCCCCGGCGAGGAGCTCCTCGTCCGAGAAGACCTCGATGCAGTCGACCCCGTCCCGGAGGTTGCGCCAGAACTCGCCGAGGTCGCGCGACCTCGGGAACCGGCCAGCCATGCCCACGATGGCGATGCGCTCGTCGGAGGTGCCCACGGAGCGCGCTGGCGCGGCCGCCGGGGCCTTCGCCTCCTCGTCGCGGCGCAGGCGCTCGGCCAGGGTCCGGATGGTCGGGTAACGGAACAGGTCGACGAGGGCGAGCGACGGATCGAGCTCGCGCCGGAGCCGGGCGTGGAGCTGGGTCAGGAGCAGCGAGTGGCCGCCGAGGTCGAAGAAGCTGTCGTCGATGCCGACGCGCTCCACGCGCAGGAGCTCGCTCCAGATCTCGGCGAGCTGCTGCTCGATCTTCGTGCGCGTGGGCACGAACGCGGCCGCCCGGTCGGCCCTCTGGGCCGCGGGGGCCGGCAGGGCCTTGCGGTCGATCTTGCCGTTCGGCGTGAGCGGGAGCGCGGGGAGCTCGACGAAGAGCGACGGGGTCATCGCCTCGGGCAGGCGCTCCTTGAGCCAGCTCCGCAGCGCCTCGGGCGCGAGCGCGCCGTCTCGCGGCACGACGTAGGCCGTGAGGCGCGCGTCGTCGGCGTGGATCTGGCGGAGCGCGACGGCGCACTCGCGCACCCCGGGGTGCTTGGCGAGCACCGACTCGATCTCGCCGAGCTCGATGCGGTGGCCGCGCACCTTGACCTGCTGGTCGAGGCGGCCGAGGAACTCGAGGGTGCCGTCGGCCCGGTACCGCGCGAGATCCCCGGTGCGGTACATCCGGGCGCCGGGCGCCGGGCCGAACGGCTCGGGGACGAACCGCTCGGCGGTGAGCCCGGGGCGGCCGAGGTAGCCGCTCGCGACGCCGTCGCCGGCGATGCACAGCTCGCCGGCGACCCCGACGGGCACCGGCTCGCCGCGGCGGTCGATCACGTAGATACGCGTGTTGTCGATGGGCCGGCCGATGGGCTCGACGCCCTCGGCCTCCTCGCCGTCCTCGCGCCGGAGGACGCGGTGCACGGTCGACCAGATCGTGGTCTCGGTCGGGCCGTAGAGGTTCCACACCTCGAGGCCGCGCTGGAGGAGCTGCTCCGAGAGCGGGCGCGGCAGCGCCTCGCCGCCGCAGAGCGCGCGGCGGAGCGGGCCGAGATCGGCGTCCGCGGCGACCAGCATCCGGTAGGTCGCGGGCGTGGCCTGCACGACCGTCGCGCCCGCGTCGCGGATCGCCTGCGCCAGGCGGGAGGGGTCGCGGGCCGCCGCCTGGGACAGGAGGACGACGCGGCCGCCGGCCACGAGCGGCAGGTAGAGCTCGAGCCCCGCGATGTCGAACGAGATGGTGGTGACCGCGAGCAGCACCTCGCCCCGGGCGAGCCCGGGCCGCTCGCGCATCGCGATCAGGAAGTTGAGGAGCGCGCCGTGCGGCACCTCGACGCCCTTGGGGCGGCCCGTGGAGCCCGACGTGTAGAGCACGTAGGCGGGGTCCGCGCCGCCGAGCGCCCGCGGCGGCGCGTCCGCGCGGCGCCCGGCGATCTCGGCCCAGTCGCGGTCGATCAGGACCGCGGGGGCGCCGCTCTCTGGCAGGCCGGGCGCGAGGCGCGCCTCGGTCAGCACGAGCGCGGGCCGGCAGTCCTCGAGCATGAAGGCGAGGCGCTCGGAAGGGTACGCGGGGTCCATTGCCACGTAGGCGCCGGCGGCCTTGAGGACGCCGAGCAAGCCGACGAGCATCGCGAGCGAGCGGTCGACGCAGAAGGCGACCCGGGCGCCCGGCTTGACGCCGAGCTCCGCGAGGTGCCAGGCGAGCTGGTTCGCCCGCTCGTCGAGCGCGCGGTAGGTCAGCGACTCGCCCTCGAACTCGGCCGCGATCGCGTCCGGCTGGGCCTCGACCTGGGCCTCGAAGAGCGAGAGGAAGGTCGCGGCGCCCGGGGAGGCGCGCCCGGTCCGGTTCCACGCCGCGAGCAGCTCGGCGCGCTCCGCGGGCGCGAGCAGCGGGAGATCGTCGACGCGGCGGCCGGGATCGCGGGCCAGCGCCGAGAGGAGCGAGCGGTAGTGGCCGATGAGCCGCTCGATCGTGGCGTCGTCGAAGAGGTCGGTGTTGTACTCGATGGCGCCGGTGAGCTGGTCCCCCGCGGCCTCCATCGAGAGCGTGAGGTCCATGCGCGAGGTCGTCCACGTCGGCTTGAGCCATGACAGCTCGAGGTCCGGCAGGCGGAGCTCGGAAGCGGGGGCGTTCTGCAGGATGAACATCACCTGGAACACCGGGTTCCTGCCGAGGTCGCGGGCGGGCTGGAGCTTCTCGACGAGGTGCTCGAACGGCACGTCCTGGTGGGCGTAGGCGTCGAGGCTGGTCGTGCGCACGGCGGCGATGAGCTCGCGGGCCGTGAGGGCGCCGTGGGGCCGGACGCGCAGCGCGAGCGTGTTGACGAAGCAGCCGATGAGCGGCTCGAGCTCGGCGCGGGTGCGGTTCGCGATCGGCGTGCCGATCGCGAAGTCGTCCTGGCCGCTGTAGCGGTGGAGCAGCGCCGCGAAGCCGGACAGGAGCACCATGAACAGCGTCGCGCCGGCCTCCCGGCCGATCCGCTCGAGGTCGCCCGTGAGCCGCGCGTCGAGCACGAACGACCGGGAGTGCCCGCGGAAGGTCTGGAGCCGCGGCCGCGGCTTGTCCGTGGGGAGCTCCAGGGCGGCGGGCACCCCGGCGAGCTCCTTGCGCCAGTGCTCGAGCTGCGTCGCGAGCAGCGGCCCGGACAGGCGGCGGCGCTGCCACGCCGCGTAGTCGGCGTACCGGACCGGGAGCTCGGGGAGCGCCGCGGGCTGCCCGCTCCGGTGCGCCGCGTAGAGGGCCGACAGCTCGCGCAGGAACACGCCCGACGACCAGGCGTCGAACGCGATGTGGTGCGCCGTGGCGAGGACCGCGTGCCGCGTCGGGCTGATCCGGAGCAGCGTGATCCGGATGGGCGCCTCCCGCTCGAGGTCGAACGGCCGGGACACCTCGGCGGTCGCCTGGCGCGCGAGCTCGAGCTCCTCGTCCTCCTCGTCGGCTTGCGGCTCGAGCGAGCGCTCGACGACGGGGCAGCTGGGGTCGTCGGAGACGACCGGCGTCGGGCGGCCGCCCTCGGTGACGAACCGGGTCCGCAGCACCTCGTGGCGGCGCCAGAGGTCGTCGAGCGCCCGCCGGAGCGCGGCGACGTCGAGCGGACCGTCGAGGAGGACGGGGAGCGGCATGTTGTACGTGCTGCTCGGCCCCTCGAGCTGGTGCAGGAACCAGAGCCGCTGCTGCGAGAACGACAGGGGGATCTCATCGCCCTCCGGCACCCTCGCGATGGCGTCCTGGCTGGCCGCCCGGGCCTGCTGCTCCTCGCGGAGGCAGCGCAGGATCTCCTCCTTGCGCAGCGCGAGCTCGGACTTCAGCTCCGGGGTGAGCGCGCCCTTCGTGGCGCGCAGGCGCAGGCTGTCGCCCTCGATCCAGACGGCGATCTCACGCTTGCGGAGGTGAGAGATGATGTCGGACGCTTCTTTCACAGCGTGAAGTCCTCCTCGTCCTCGCCGGGCCCATCTGGCGGGGGCGATCCGGCGGCGACGATCCCGTCGATGTAGTCGGCGAGCTCCCGGATGGTCGGGTGGCCGAAGAAGTACGGCAGCGGGACGCTCACCTGGAGAGCGTCCTGGATCTTCGTGACGGCGCGGGTCGCGCGCAGCGAGTGCCCGCCGAGGTGGAAGAAGTCGTCCGTGACCGAGGGGCGCTCGACGCCGAGGATCTCCCGCCAGATGTCCGCGAGCCGCTGCTCGGTCGGCGTGCCGGGCGCGACGTACGAGGCCGCCGCGCCGGCCTCGAAGTCCGGCGCCGGCAGGGCGGCGCGGTCCACCTTGCGGTTCAGCGTGAGCGGGAACGACGGGAGCGAGACGTACGCCGCGGGGGCCATGTACGCGGGGAGCCGCTCGCCGAGCCAGGCCCGCAGCGCGTCGGCCTCGACGTCGGCGCCGGGCGCCGGGACGAGGTACGCGACGAGCTGGTCCTCGCCGGCCCGGTCGCGCCGGGCGACGACCACGGCGTCGCCGACGCGCTCGTGCTGCTTGAGGGCCGCCTCGACCTCGCCGAGCTCGATGCGGTGGCCGCGCAGCTTGACCTGGTTGTCGATGCGGCCGATGAACTCGAGCGCGCCGCGCTCGCCGTACCGGACCAGATCCCCGGTCCGGTACATCCGGGCTCCCGGCCGGTCGCCGAACGGATCGGGGACGAACCGCTCCGCCGTCAGCCCGGGCCGGCCCAGGTAGCCGCGCGCCACGCCGTCGCCCGCGATGAAGAGCTCCCCGGGGACGCCCGGCGGCACCGGCTCGAGGTTGCGGTCGAGCAGGTAGATCTCGGTGTTCGCGATCGGCCGGCCGATCGGGCAGACGGCGCCCGGCGCGGCCCCGGGCTCCGCGGCGCGCTCGATGCGCTGGACCGTCGACCAGATCGTCGTCTCCGTCGGACCGTACAGGTTCCAGACCTCGAGGCCCCGGCCGAGCAGCTGCTCGGCGAGGTCCCCCGGCAGCGCCTCGCCGCCGCACAGGGCGCGCTCGAGGCGGCCCGGCTCCCAGGTCTCCTCCAGCAGCATGCGCCACGTCGTGGGCGTCGCCTGCATGACGGTCGCGCCGGACGCGCGCAGCGCGGCCATGAGCTTGCGCGCGTCGCGGGCCGAATCCCGCCCGAGGATCTCGACCCGAGCGCCGGCCACGAGCGGCAGGTAGAGCTCCAGGCCCGCGATGTCGAACGAGATCGTCGTCACGGAGAGGAGCACGTCGCGCGCGGAGAGCCCCGGCGACTCGCGCATCGCGAGGAGGAAGTTGCGCAGGTTCGCGTGGGTGACGCTGACGCCCTTGGGGCGGCCGGTGGAGCCGGACGTGTAGAGCACGTAGGCCGTGTCGTCCGGGCCCGCCGCGCGGCCCGCGGAGGCCGGCGTGCGGACGGGGGCGCCCGGCGGGCCCGGGCGCGCGCCGTCGGCCTCCGAGGGCGCGCCCTCGGCTTCCGCGGGCCGCGCGGCGTCGAGGCACACGGCCTGCGCCCCGGTCTCGGGCAGCCGCTCGAGCAGGTGCGTCTGGGTCAGCACGAGCGGGGCGCCGGCGTCGCGCATCATGAAGGCCAGGCGCTCGGGCGGATAGTCCGTGTCGAGCGGCAGGTAGGCGCCGCCAGCCTCGAGGACGCCGAGCAGCCCGACGACGAGGTCGAGCGAGCGCTCCACGAACACGCCGACGACGACCTCGGGGCCGACGCCCATGCCGCGCAGGCGGTCCGAGAGCGCGCTCGAGCGGCGGCGGAGCTCGGCGTACGTGAGCGCGTCGCCGCCGCTGGAGACGGCCACCGCGTCCGGCGTGCGCCGCGCCTGGGCGGCGATCAGCGCGGGCACGAGGCCCTCGCCGGAGACGTCGCGCCGGGTCTGGTTCGGCGCGACGAGGACCTCGCGCCGCTCGGCCTCGGACAGGAGCGGCAGGCGCGCGAGCGGGGCGTCGGGCCCCCGCGCCATGCCCTCGAGCAGGCGCGCGAGGTGGCCGAGCAGGGCCGCGATGCGCGCGCCGTCGTAGCGCGCCTCGTCGTACGAGAGCCTGAGGAGCAGCGCGTCGCCCGGGGCCGCGAAGAGCGTGAGGGGGTAGTTGGTCCGCTCGAGCGCCTGCACGTCGGTCACCCGCAGGAGGCGCTGCTCGTCCGCCGCCGCCTGGCCCACGGGGTAGTTCTCGAAGACGACGAGGCTGTCGAACAGCGCCTCTCCCGGGGGCACGTCGCTCCAGCGCTGGATGTCGACGAGCGGGCAGTGGGCGTGCGGCTCGCGCGCGACCTGGCGCTCCTGGAGCTCGGCCAGGTACTCGACCACGCGGAGCGCCGGGCGCGGCGCCTCCCGGACCGGCACCGTCGCGATGAAGAGCCCGACCATCGACTCGACGCCGGCGAGGGCGGCGGGGCGGCCGGCGACGGTGGCGCCGAAGACCACGTCCGACTCGCCGCTGTAGCGCCCGAGCAGCACGGCCCAGGCCGCCTGCACGACCACGCTCATCGTGACGCGCGCCGCGCGCGAGAGGCCACGCAGCGCCTCGGTGGTCGCGGCGGAGAGCTGGATCTCCCGGGTGCCGTACGAGCGCCCGGCCGCGTGGGCGGCGCCGCCGGCGCGCTCGACGCCGAGGCGGGTCGGCGCCCGGAAGCCCGCGAGGGTCTCGCGCCAGTACCGCTCCGATGCGGCGGGGTCGCGCTCGGCGAGCCACGCCACGTAGTCGCGGAAGGGGCGAGGGCGGCGGAGATCCAGGTCGAGGCCCTGGACCAGGGCCTCGTAGGCGCGGATCGCCTCGCCGAGGACGATGGGCAGCGACCACCCGTCGAGCAGGAGATGGTGGTGGCTCCAGACGAACTGCCAGCCGTCCGCGAGCCGGAGGAGCGAGAAGCGCATGAGCGGCGGCCGCTCGGGGTCGAACCCGCGCCGGCGGTCGCGCTCGAGGAACCGCTCGAGGGCCGCCGGCTGCTCGGCCGCCGGGAGCTCGCGCCAGTCGAGGATCTCCCACGGCGGGGCGACCTCCCGGAGCACCACCTGGACGGGGTCGTCGTCCCCGAGCTGCAAGAACGCGGTCCGGAGCGCGGCGTGGCGCTCGATCACCGCGGCCCAGGCCTTCCGGAGCACGTCCGGGCTCAGGCCGCCGGAGAGGCGGCAGACGAGCTGCTGGCAGTACGCCCCGGACTCCCGGTCGTAGAGCGTGTGGAACAGCATGCCCTGCTGCACCGGCGAGAGCGGGTAAGCGTCCTCGATCCCCCGTCCCCACCGCGAGAAGAGCTGCGCGAGGACCGGCTCGCGGAGGCGCGCGAGCGGGAAGTCGGACGGCGTGTAGCCGCCCGCTCCCGGCGCGCGGCAGTGGGCGATCACCGCCTCCAGCTCGGCCGTGAAGCCGTCCGCCAGCGCCTCGACGGTGCTGTCGCGGTGCGCCTCGGGGCTGTAGACCCAGGAGACCTCGAGCCGCCCTCCGGTGACGACCGCGTTCACCTCGAGGAGGTAACGCCGCGCCTCGCGCGGGCTGATGCCCGGCCCCGACGGCTCGCGGGCCTCGCGCGCGAGCACCGCGCCGCTCGCGCTCCCGTCGAAGCGGCCGAGGTAGTTGAACGTGATCTGCGCCGGCGCGGCCTGCGCGAGCCGCGCGCGCGCGTCGTCCGGGCCGAGGTACCGGAGGAGCCCGTAGCCGACGCCGTGGCGCGGGATCGCGCGGAGGCGCTCCTTGACCGACCGGAGCGTGGTCGCGATCTCCGCGCCCGGGTCCGCCTCGAGCACGACCGGGAAGGCGGACGTGAACCAGCCGACGGTGCGGGAGGTGTCCACGTCGTCGAACAGGTCCTCGCGCCCGTGCCCCTCCAGGTCGATGCGGAGCGCGCTCCGGCCGACGTGACGCGCCAGGGTGCGCGCGAGCGCCGTGAGCAGGACGTCGTTGATCTGCGTCCGGTAGGCGGCGGCGCTCTCGGAGAGCAGCGCGCGGGTCGCCGCAGCGTCGAGCGAGGCGGTCACGGTCGCCGTCGTGCCGGTGCGCAGCGCGGCGACGTCGACGTCGAAGTCGAGGGGCAGCGCGGCGCTCTCGGCCGAGATCTCGAGCCAGCCCGGGAGCTCGGCGAGGAGGGCGTCCGAGCGCGCGTGCTCGACGAGCCGCGCCGCCCATTCCTGGAACGACGTCGTCTTGGGCCCGAGCTGGATCCGGCCGCCGCGGAGGCGCTGGAGGTAGGCGCTCTCCAGGTCGCCGACCAGGATGCGCCACGAGACGCCGTCCACGACCAGGTGGTGGACGACGAGCAGCAGCCGATCGGGCTCGCCGCCGCCGAGCCGGTAGAGCACCGCCCGGCAGAGCGAGCCCTCGGCCAGGGACAGCGCGGCCTGCGCGCGGGTCGCGCTCGCCTCGAGCGCCGTCCGCTTCGCGTCGAGCGAGGCGAGCTCGCCGAGGTCCTCGACCGCGAGCGGGAACGGCTCCTCCGCCGCGACGATCTCCTGGGTCCACGCCTCGGCCCCGTCCCGGCCGGGCCGGAAGCGGGCGCGCAGGATGTCGTGGTGGAGGCCGAGGTGGCGCAGGGCGTCCGCGAGCGCCGCCGGGTCGAGCGCGCCCACGGCCTCGATGAGGACCGACTGGTTGAAGTGGTGGGGCTCCCGCGGCTTGCCCTCCAGGAACCAGCGCTGGATCGGGGTGAGCGCCACCTGGCCCGTGAGCTCGCCCTGGTCGGCGCTCACGCGCCGGCCGGCGACGGCCACCGCGGCCAGCTCCGCCACGGTCTGGTGCTGGAACAGCTGCTTGACGGTGAGGCCGAGGCCCGCCTGCTTGGCGCGGCTCACGACCTGGATGCTGATGATCGAGTCGCCGCCGAGCGCGAAGAAGTTGTCGAGCACGCCGACGTCCGGGGCGCCCAGCACGTCGGCCCAGATGCGCGCGAGGATCGCCTCGTTCGGGGTGCGCGGCGCCACGTGGTCCGCCGCGCGCACGGCGTCGCCCGGGCTCGGCAGCGCCCCGCGGTCGACCTTGCCGTTCGGGGTGAGCGGCATGGCCCCGAGGACCACGCAGACGCCCGGCACCATGTGCGCGGGGAGGTGTCCCTGCAGGTGCCGCCGGAGCGCCTCGCCGTCGACGCTCGAGCCCCCGGCGAGCGCCGCGTACGCCACGAGGCGCCGCTGCCCCGGCCGGTCCTCCCGCACGACCACCACGGCCTGCGCCACGTCGGGGTGCCCGGAAAGCGCCGCCTCGATCTCGCCGAGCTCGATCCGGTTTCCGTGCAGCTTGATCTGGTGATCCGTGCGCCCGAGGAACTCGATGCGGCCGCGCTCGCGGTAGCGGGCGAGATCGCCGGTCCGGTACATGCGGGCGCCCGGCTCCTTCGCGTGCGGATCGGGGAGGAACCGCTCGGCCGTCACCCCGGGCTGCCCGAGGTAACCGCGCGCGACCTGGACGCCGCCTACGTAGATCTCGCCGGCGACGCCGGTCGGGACGGGCTCCAGGTGCTCGTCGAGGATGTACACGCGCGCGTTGGGGACCGGGCGGCCGATGTGCGCGACGATGTCGTCGGGGCCGATCTCGCCGATGGTGGCGGAGACCGTCGTCTCGGTCGGGCCGTACGCGTTGAAGAGGCGCCGGCCGCTCCGCCAGCGCTGGAGCACGTCCATCGGGCACGACTCGCCGCCGACGACGACCGCGCGGAGCTCCGGCAGCTCGCGGCGCGGCAGGCCGACGAGGAGCGAGGCCGGGATCTGGAGGTGGGTGATGCGCTGCGCGGCGAGCCGCTCGACGAGGCCTTCGCCCGGCGCGCGCTCCTCCTGGGAAGAGACGCAGAGCGCGGCGCCGCAGAGCAGCGCCATCACGACGTCCGAGGTCGCCACGTCGAAGCTGAGCGACACGAGCTGGAGGAGCCGGCTCCCGGCGTCGATCCCGTACTGCTCGAGCTGGGCCCGCGCGAGGTTGCAGATCGCCCGGTGCGAGACCCCGACCCCCTTGGGCCGGCCGGTGGACCCCGACGTGTAGATCACGTAGGCCAGGTTGTCCGGCAGCGCCGCCGCGCGCGGCGCGCCCGCGCCGCTGTCGCCGTCCGCGTCGATCAGCACGGCGTCCGCGTCGATCAGCACGGCGTCGCAGCGCGAGGGCAGGCCGTCCGCGAGGTGCCGCTCGGTGAGGACCACGGGCGCCCGGCTGTCGTCGAGCATGAACGCGATGCGCTCCGCCGGGTAGCGCGGGTCGATCGGCAGGTAGGCCCCGCCCGCCTTGAGGATCGCGAGGAGCCCGACCACCTGCTCCGTCGGGTCCTCGACGAACAGCCCGACCAGGACCTCCGGGCCGACCCCCGCCGCCTGCAGCCGCGCCGCGAGCCGGTCCGACCGCCGGTCGAGCTCGGCGTACGTCAGCGCGCCGCTCGTCGCGACGATCGCCGGCGCGTCCGGGGCGCGCCGCGCCTGACGCGAGAACAGCGCGTGCACCGTCTCCGGGCCGTCGTGAGCGCGCCGCTCGCCGCTGAGATCCCCGAGCAGCGCGCCTCGCTCGGCGTCCGCGATCATCGGGAGCCGGCTCACCGGGACGCCGGGGCGCGCGACCATGGCCGCGAGGAGCGCCGTGAGGTGCGAGACCATGCGCTCGGCGGTCGCGTCGTCGAAGAGGTCGGTGTTGTACTCCAGGCCCGCCCGCAGCGCGCGGTCGGTCTCTTCCATCGACAGCGTGAGGTCGAAGCGGGCGATCGGCGAGTCGATCTCGAAGTCCGCGACCTCCACGCCCGCCAGCCCGAGCTGCGACAGCGGGGCGTTCTGGAGGATGAACATCGCCTGGAAGAGCGGCGTGTGACGGAGGTCGCGCTCGATCTGGAGCTCCTCCACGAGGCTCTCGAAGGGGATGTCCTGGTGGTCGTGGGCCTCGAGGCTCGAGGCGCGGACCCGCGCGAGGAGCTCGGTCGTCGAGGGGTCGCCGCCGAGGTCGACCCTGAGGGCGAGCGTGTTGACGAAGAAGCCGATGAGCGGCTCCAGCTCGCTGCGGGTCCGGTTCGCGATGGGGGTGCCCACCACGAGATCCCGCTGGCCGCTGTAGCGCGACAGGAACGCCGCGAAGCCAGAGAGCAGGGTCATGAACAGCGTGGCGCCGCTCGCCCGCGACAGCTCGCGCAGGCCGCGCGTCAGCGCCGCGTCGAGCTCGAACTTCAGCGTCCGCCCGCGGAAGGTCTGGACCGCGGGCCGGGGCCGGTCGGTGCGCAGCTCGAGGACCCGCGGCGCGCCGGCCAGGCGGCCGCGCCAGTGATCGACCTGGCGCGCGCGCGCCTCGCCCTCGAGCCACGCGCGCTGCCAGCGGGCGTAGTCGGCGTACTGGACGGTGAGCTCGGGCAGGGGCGACGCCTCGCCGCGCGCGAAGACGCCGTAGAGCTCGCTGAGCTCCCGCAGGAAGATGCGGATCGACCACTCGTCCGTGGCGATGTGGTGCGCCGAGATCACGAGGACGTGGTCGCGCTCGCCGAGCCGCAGGAGGTGCGCCCGGATCGGCGGCTCCCCGGCCAGGTCGAAGGGGCGGTGCGCCAGCGCGACGGCCCGCGCGCGCGCCTCGTCCTCCCCGCCGGCGACGTCCTCGAGGGAGAAGGGGCAGCGCGCGTCGTCGGACACGACCTGCACCGCCTGCCCGTCCACCTCGACGATCCGGGTGCGCAGGACGTCGTGGCGCCGGACGATCTCGTCGAACGCCCGCCCGAGCGCGCCGGCGTCGAGCGCGCCGCGGAGCCGCAGGGAGCCGAACAGGTTGTAGGTCGCGCTCGGCCCCTCCAGCCGGTCCAGGAACCAGAGCCGCTGCTGCGAGAACGACAGCGGCGCGGCGCCGGGCGCCGCCGTGCGCCGCACGGGCAGCGCGGGGGCGGCCGCCGCGGGCTCCCGCGCGCGGAGCTCTCTCGCGAGCGCCTGCACCGTCCGCGCCTCGAACAGCGAGCGCAGCGGCAGCTCGATCCCGAAGGCGTCGCGGATCCGGGAGATGACCTGGGTCGCGAGCAGCGAGTGGCCGCCCAGATCGAAGAAGTCGGAGGTGACGCCGACGCTGCCCACGCCGAGCGCCTCGGCCCAGATCGTCGCGAGGCGCGCCTCGTCCTCGGTGCTGGGCGCGACCTGCTCGGCCGCGCGCGCCTTCTGGTCCGGCGCGGGCAGGGCCTTGCGATCGACCTTGCCGTTCGGGGTGAGCGGGAACGCGTCGAGGCGCACGTACCTGGACGGGACCATGTACGCGGGCAGGTGCCGCTCGAGGTGCGCGCGGAGGCCCTGCACGAGCGCGCGCTCCCGCCGCCCCGCCAGCGGATCGTTGGCGAGCGCCTCGGATCCGGCGGCCGCGCAGCGCGGCCAGCCGCCGAGGATAGACAGCGCGCTCGACGGCGCGCTTCCCCGGCGGAAGAGGGCGTCGAACCGCGCCCTCGGGTCCGACCCGGACCACGCGATCTCCACCGCGTACCCCAGCGACTCGCCCAGCCGGAAGACGTCCTCGGGGTCCACGCCGGGCGCCGGCTGGGCCGCGAGCGACGCCCGCAGGGCGCCGGCCGTGGGCTCGGCGCCCGCGCCCTCGAGCCACGCCATGACCCGGGCGTCGTCCGCGACGCGCGCGTTGGGGAGGCCCTCGACGATCACGGCGTCCGGCGCCTTCCCGGCGAGGAGGCTCTCCAGCCCGTCGCGCGGCGAGGCCCAGCGCGAGGCGTCGATGGCGTCGACGGTGGACGGCGCGCGCTGCGCGGCGCCCGGCCGGCCCTTGCGGAGCACGACGTCGTACCGGAACTTGCTCATCTCGTTCCAGCGCGCGCCGCGCCGGAGCTGGATCTCGACGCCCGCGAGCCCGCCCAGCCGCTCCGGCAGGGACGCGAAGAACGCGGGGTGGATGAGGAGCTCCTGCTCGTGGGCGACCTGGCGCTGCACCGCCGCGCGGATCTCGTCGCGCGACGCGCCCGGGCTCGCGCGGTGGAGCTGCACGGAGGCGTGCTGCATGCCGAGGTGCAGGAGGCTCCGCACGTCGCCGAGCACGATCGCGCCGCCGTCGTCGAGCAGCGCGAGCGCCTGCTCGATCACGTGCGCCAGGTAGTCGAGGCTCGGGAAGTACTGGATGACGGAGTTGAGGACGATCGCGTCGAACCCGCGCTCGCCCAGCTGGTCGAGCTCGGTGGCGGCGCCGCGCGCGAGGCGCACGTGCGCGAGGCCGCGCTCCTCGACCTTGGCCGCGAGCTGCTCGAGCACGACGGCCGAGAAGTCGACGCCGACGTAGCGCTGCGCGTGCGGCGCGACGCGGAGCAGGATCATGCCGGTCCCGCACCCCACCTCGAGCACCCGCGCCGGGCCGAGCGCGAGGATCCGCCCCGCGGTCGCCTCGGTCCACTCGCGCATTTCTTCGGCCGGCAAGAGCTCGCCGGTGTAGCTGCTCTTCCACCCGACGGTGTCGAGCGCCGCCGGCGCCGCCTCCCGGTCCTCCCGGTAGGTCTCGTTCCAGATGGTCTGCCACTCGCCGGTGAGCTGCTCGCGGAGCTCGGACCCCTGCTCGCTCCGGGCGACGAACGCCGGATCCTCGACGACGTAGGCGACGAGCTCCTTGTGCGCGAGGCCTGCGTCGCGGCAGACGACGGCGCTCGCCTTCACCGCGGGGTGCTGGTCGAGGACGGCCTCGATCTCCCCGGTCTCGATGCGGTAGCCGCGCAGCTTGATCTGGTTGTCCGCCCGGCCCAGGAAGTCCACCGCGCCGTCGGGGCGGAAGCGGGCGAGGTCGCCCGTGCGGTAGAGGCGCGCGCCGGGGACGCCGCCGAAGGGATCAGGGACGAACCGCTCGGCGGTCAGGGCGGGGCGGTTGAGGTAGCCGATCGAGAGCCCGTCGCCGCCGATGTAGAGCTCGCCGGGCACGCCGATCGGGACGGGGCGCCCGTCGCGATCGAGCAGGTAGATCTGCGTGTTGGCGATGGGCCGGCCGATGGGGCACGCGGCGTCGGCGCTCCGCCCGTCGCGGGGCGCCGGGCGCACGCGGGACGCGGCGGACCAGATGGTCGTCTCCGTCGGGCCGTAGAGGTTCCAGACCTCGGCGCCGGTGCGGAGCAGCCGCTCGGCGAGCTCGCGCGGCAGCGCCTCGCCGCCGCAGAGGATCTTCCGCAGCGCGCCCGGCGCGAGGCCCGCCTCGAGGAGCGACCACCACGTCGCCGGCGTCGCCTGCATGCACGTGGCGCCCGACCGCTTCAGGGTCGCGAGGAGCGCGACCCCGTCGGACGCCACCTCGCGCGACACGAGCTCCACGCTCGCGCCGACGCACAGGGGCAGGTAGAGCTCCAGGCCGGCGATGTCGAAGGAGACGGTCGTCACCGCGAGCAGCCGGTCCTCCGGCGACAGCCCCGGCTCGCGCGCCATCGACAGGAGGAAGTTGCCGAGGGCGCGGTGCGTGACCTGCACCCCCTTCGGCTTGCCGGTCGAGCCCGACGTGTAGAGGACGTAGGCGCGGTCGTCCGCCTGGGCGCCCCGCGGCCGCTCCGCCGGGGCAGCCTCGATCGCCGCCCGCTCGCGGTCGAGGACGACGAGGGTCGCCGCGCTCGGCGGCAGCGCCGAGGCCAGGCGCTCCTCGGTCAGGGCGACCGGGGCGCCGGAGTCCTCGAGCATGAACGAGAGCCGATCGTGCGGGTAGGAGGGGTCCATCGGCACGTAGGCCCCGCCTGCCTTCTGGATGGCGAGCAGCGCGACCAGGAGGTCGAGCGAGCGGTCGAGGAAGACCGCCACGAGCGTCCCCTGCCCCACGCCGAGCCCCGCGAGGTGCGCCGCGAGCTGGTTCGCGCGCGCGTCGAGCGCGCGGTAGGTCAGGCTCTGCCCCTCGAACCGGGCCGCGATCGCGTCGGGCGTCCGCTCGACCTGCGCCTCGAACAGCGCGGGCGCCGTCCCCGGCCCCGCGTGCTCGACGCGCGTCTCGTTCCACGCGACGAGGCACTGCGCCCGCTCTGCGGGATCGAGGATCGGGAGATCCGAGATGCGGCGGTCGGGCCCGGACCCGAGCGCCTCGAGGAGGGTCCGGTAGTGGACGACGAAGCGCGCGATCGTCGCCTCGTCGAACAGGTCCGTGTTGTATTCCACCGCCCCGGCGAGCCCGTCCTCCTTCTCCTGGATGAACAGCGTCATGTCGAACATCGACGTGCCCGTGTCCGGGTCGAAGATCGACAGCTTGAGGTCGGCGAGCTGCGTCTCGTCCGCCTGCGCGTTCTGCAGGACGAACATGACCTGGAAGACGGGCGAGTGGCTCAGGTTCCGCTCGGGCTTGATCTCCTCGACCAGGAGCTCGAAGGGCAGCTCCTGGTGGGCGTAGGCGCCGACGCACGCCTCGCGGACGCGCGCGAGCAGCTCGCGGACCGTGGGGCGCCCGGCGAGGTCGATCCGCATCGCGAGCGTGTTGACGAAGAAGCCGATGAGCGGCTCGAGCTCCTTGCGCGGGCGGTTGGCGCTCGGCGAGCCGATGACGACGTCCGCCTGGTGGCTGTAGCGGGACAGCACGACCGCGAACCCGGACAGGAGGGTCATGAACAGCGTCGCGCCGGTCTCCCGGCAGAGCGCCGAGAGCCGGTCGCGGAGGGCGCGATCGAGGTGGAACCGGAGCGTGCGCCCGTGGAAGGTCTGCGCCGGCGGGCGCGGCCGGTCGAACGGCAGGTCGAGGGTCGCCGGCGCGTCCTTCAGCTGGGCCTTCCAGTACGCGATCGCCGGCGCGAGCCGCTCGCGCGAGAGCGAGCCCTGCTGCCAGCAGGCGTAATCGGCGTACTGGATGGGCAGCGGCGGCAGCTCGGGCTGCCTGCCGTTCGCGTAGGCCTCGTAGAGCGCGCACAGCTCCCGGAAGAAGACCGCGATCGACCAGCCGTCCGAGACGATGTGGTGCACCGCGAGCAGGAGCACGTGGACGTCGTCGCGCAGGCGCAGCAGGGTCGTGCGGGAGAGCGTCCCCGCGAGGTCGAACGGGCTCCGGAGGTGCTCCGTCGCGAGCCGGCGCACCTCGGTCTCCTGCGTCTCCGCGGGGAGCGCCTCGAGCGAGACCCTCTCGAGCTCGCAGCGAGCGTCGGGGGAGATGAGCTGGACCGGCTTGCCGTCCCGCGCGACGAAGCGCGTGCGGAGCGCCTCGTGGCGCCGGACGATCTCGAGGAGCGCGCGCTCGAGCGCCGCCGCGTCCAGCGGCCCTTCCAGCCGCATGGCGCCGCCCATGTTGTAGGTGGCGCTCTTGCCGTCGAGCTGGTCGAGGAACCAGAGCCGCTGCTGCGACGCGGACAGCGGCGGCGCCTCGCCGGGCGGCCGGGGGCCGATCGCGTCCTGCGGGGCCGCGCTCGGCCGCGGCTTCGGCAGCGGCTTCTGCATCAGCTTCTGGAGCAGGGCTCGCTTCGCCGGAGAGAGGGCGTCGAGCCGCTCGCGCGCGTCTTGGTTGGTCTTCATCGAGGCACTCGGGTTTCAGGCCGGATCGAGCCGGGCGTCGTGCGCCCGGCCGTTCGTTCCATCGTTCATGCTCGGGTGGTTCGCCGACGCGCCCGCCGAGCCCTGCCCATCCAGGTCCAGCGCCGCCAGGGCCTCGTCGTCGGACATCCCCTCGACCTGGGCCAGCAGATCGGCGAGCTCGGCCGGGTCGACCTCGTCGGCCGCCGCGCCGCGCGCGAGGCCCGCGAGCGCCGCGATCGTCGGGTGCTGGAAGAAGTCGGTGATGGTGAGCTGCGTCCCGAGCTTCTCCTCCAGCCGCACCAGGAACCGCGTGGCCAGGAGGGAGTGGCCGCCGAGCTCGAAGAAGTCGTCCTCGACCCCGATCTGGGCGATACCGAGCAGCTCCCGCCAGACCTCCGCGATCGCCGCCTCGGCCTCGTCGCGCGGGGCCACGTAGCGCGTCGACAGGTCGGGGCGGTCGCCCCCCTCCGCCGCGGGGCGCGCGTCGCCGTCCGTGCGCCGCGCCGGCGCCGCCGCGTCGCGCTCGGCGCGGCGGCCCTGCTCGAGGCGCGCCACGAGATCGCCGGAGCAGACGGCGACCTGGTCGAGCTCGGGGCCCGCGAGGAGGCGCTCGAGCGCGCGCAGCGCCTGCGCCGGGTCGAGGCCCTGGGAGGGCCCCGCGGGCGTGCCGTCGAGCCAGCGGTCCCAGTTCACGGCGATCCACCGCTGCGGGGACCGCTGGTTGTGCCGCCGGACGAACGCGTCGCGGATCAGGTGGCACGCCGCATAGGCGGCGAGCCCGCGCCCGCCCAGGATGGCCGAGAGCGACGAGCTCACGGCGCATAAGTCGAGCGAGCGCCCCTCGAGCGCGGCCTCCAGCGCGGCGAGCCCGCGGCCGTGGCGGGCCAGCCGCGCGACGACGTCCGGAGCCCGGAGATCGCCGATCCCGCCGAACAGCGCGGCGTCCTCGATCCCCGCCGCGTACACGACGCCGTCGAGCCCGCCGAGCCGCGCCTCCGCCTCGCGCACGCAGCGCGAGAGCTCCCCGGGGTCGTCGAGCCGCGCGCGGATCACCTTCACCGAGGCGGCGCGCGGATCGGCCGGCGCCGGGGCGTCGGGGTCCTCGGCGAGGAGCAGCTCCGCGGCGAAGGCGCCGGCGAGGTGCAGCGCGATCGCGAGCCCGGCGCCGCCCAGCCCTCCGAGGACGAGGTAGCGGCCTCGCTGCCGGAGCCCGCCCCCGGCCTGGCCTTCCTCGTCGACCGCGACCGGCTCGTACGAGGCCTCCCACCGGTGCTTGCCGCGGTACGCCACGAGCTGCGCCGGCGAGCCCGAGAGCGCCTCCGCGACCAGCCGGTCCGGGAGCCACGCGGCGCGTCCGAGCTCGCGGTCGCTCACGTCGACGCTGCGGCAGGTGAGCCACGCGTGCTCCTGCCCCGCCGCCCGGACCAGCGCGAGCAGCGCCGCGCCGCCCGGGTCGAGGTCCTCCTCGCCCGTGACGGACTGGGCGCCGTTCGAGACGACCGTGAGCTCGATCGGCTGGCCGTGACCGCCGCCGGCCGGCTCGCGCCGCCCCAGCGCGCCGATCAGCGAGGCCAGGCTGGCGAACGCCGTGAGCTGCGCGGCGTCGCCGCCGTCCCCGCTCGCCGCCCGCTCGACCCCGACCAGGTGGACGATGCGCCGGGGCACGCCCGCGCCCTGATCGAGCGCCTCGAGGAGCTGCCGGTGGTGCTCGGCGCTCGCGGGGTCGACGACGAAGTCGCGGCCGCCGTCTGCCTTGAACGCGGCGCCGGGGCGCACGACCACGACGTCGCCCTCCCCCTGGCGGAGCCGCTCCGCGAGCGCCTCTCCCCACCCGCCCCGGTCGAGGAAGACGAGCCAGCGCCGGTCGCTCGCCCCGCCCGCCGCGCGTCCCGCCGCGCGGCGGACCCACGACGGCGCGTAGACCGTGGCGCCCGCCCGGGAGCTCCCCGGCGCGCGGCCTCCCTCGGCGGAGCTCCCCGGCGCGAGCGCGCGGCCTCCCTCCGATCGCGCGGGGTCGACCCAGCACCGCTGGTGGTCGAACGCGTAGGTGGGCAGCGGCACCCGCCGCAGCTTCTCCTCGGCGTGCACGGCCTTCCACGCGATGTCATGGCCGCGCACCCACAGCTTGCCGAGCGCCTCGGCCAGCGTCCGCTCGTCGCCCGCCTTGGTCCGCGGGTGCGGCAGGCTCGGCACGATCGCGCCCGCCCCGCTCCGCCCGGCGTTCCGCTTGAGCATCGAGCTCAGGGCCTGCGCCGGGCCGACCTCGATGAAGGTGCGCCCCGGCTCCTCGGCGAGCAGCGCGTCGATGCCGTCGGCGAACCGCACCGTCTGCCGGAGGTGCTTGCCCCAGTAGGCCGGCGACGCCGCCGTCGCGGGCTCGATCCAGGTGCCGGTGACGTTGGAGATGTACCGCTTCTGCGCCGGCCGCGGCGCGCAGCGCGCGACCTCCTTCACGAACGCCTCGACGACCGGATCCATCGTCGTCGAGTGGAACGCGTGGGACGTGTGGAGCCGGCGGTGCGAGATCCCCCGCGGCTCCAGCGTCCGCTCGAACGCCGCCATCGCGGCCTCGGGCCCGGAGACCACGCAAGAGCTCGGCTCGTTGACCACGCCGACCGACAGATCGGCCGGGAGGATCGCCCGGAGCTCGCCCTCCGGCAGGTTGACGGCGAGCATCGAGCCGGGCGCCGTGCTCGCCATGAGCCGCCCGCGCAGCGCCACGAGGCGCAGCGCGTCCGGAAGATCGAAGACGCCGGCCAGGCAGGCGGCGACGAGCTCGCCGATGCTGTGGCCGATCATCGCGTCCGGCGTGACGCCCCACGACGCCCAGAGCTGCGCGAGCGCGTACTCGACCACGAACAGCGCCGGCTGCGCGATCGCCGTGTCGCGCAGCCGCGCCTCGTCGTCCGGGTGGGTCGAGAACATGAGCGCCCGGAGGTCGAGGTCGAGCGCCGGCCGCAGGATCTGCGCGCACCGGTCCACCTCCGCGCGGTAGGTGGGCTCCGCCTCGTAGAGCTCGCGCGACATGCCGAGGTGCTGCGAGCCTTGCCCCGGGAACATGAACACGACCGACGGCGGGCGCTCGGCGGCGGCCCCCGTGAAGCCCTGCCCCTCGCGGAGCGCCGCGACGAGCTCCTCGCGGGCCTGCCCGACGAGCCCGACGACCGCCGCGCGGTGCTCGAACGCGCGCCGGCCGAGCTGCAGGGTGTGGGCGACGTCCGCGACCCCGTCCTGCGTCCCCTCGAGGTGACGCGCGAGGCGCTCCCGCGCCTGCCCGAGCGCCGCCTCGCTCTTCGCCGAGAGCGGGAGCACGTGGACGCGGCGCCGGCTCTCCGACGGCTCGGGCCGCGGCGGCTCCTCGACGATGACGTGGGCGTTGGTGCCGCCGATGCCGAGCGAGCTCACGCCCGCCCGGCGCGGCGTCGCGCCGGCGGGCCAGTCGCGGGTCTCCGTGCACACGTAGAAGGGGCTGCTCGCGAAGTCGATGTTGGGGTTCGGCTTCTCGAAGTGCAGCGACGGGACGAGCTGCCCGTGCTTGAGGCACAGCGCCGTCTTGATGAGCCCGGCGACCCCGGCCGCCGTGTCGAGGTGGCCCAGGTTCGACTTCACCGAGCCGAGGCCGCAGAAGCCCTTCCTCGAGGTCGTCTCGCGGAAGGCCTGCGTGAGCGCGGCGACCTCGATCGGGTCCCCGAGCACCGTCGAGGTGCCGTGGGCCTCGACGTACCCGATCGAGTCCGCGTCGCACCCGGCCATCGCGAGCGCCTGGCGGACGACGTCGGTCTGCCCCTCGATGCTCGGCGCCGTGTAGCCGACCCTGGCCGCGCCGTCGTTGTTGATGGCCGACCCCAGGATGACGGCCCAGATCGTGTCGCGGTCCCGGAGGGCGTCGTCGAGCCGCTTCAGCACGACGATGCCCACGCCGTTGCCGTCGACGATGCCGCGCCCCGCGGCGTCGAAGGGCCGGCAGCGGCCGTCGGGCGCGTAGACCATCCCCTCGCGGTAGAGCATGCCCTCGTGCTGCGGGAACTCGACGGTCACGCCGCCCGCCAGGGCCATGTCGCACTCGTAGGTGAGCAGGCTCTGGCAGGCCATGTGGACGGCCACGAGGGACGCCGAGCAGGCCGTGTTGACGCTGACGCTCGGCCCCCGGAGGTCGAGGTGGTACGAGGCCCGCGTCGGGACGAAGTCCTTGTCGTTCAGGATCGACGCCTGCCAGCCGCCGAGGAGGCTCATGAGCCGCGCGTCCCGCGTGACGTACCGCAGCCAGTAGGTGTTGAGCCCGACCCCGCCGTAGACGCCCACGCGCCCGCCCCGGTCGTCGCCGCCGTAGCCCGCGCTCTCGAGCGCCTCCCAGGAGCACTCGAGGAACATGCGGTGCTGCGGGTCCATGACGCGCGCCTCGAGCGGCGGGATGCCGAAGAAGCGCGGGTCGAACTGATCCGCGATGTCGAGGATGCCCTTGCGCCGGACGTAGCGGGGGTCCCGGTGCTCCTCCGGCGAGACGCCGGCCGCCTCGAGCTCCTCGTCGGAGAGCGTGCGCACCGACTCGACGCCGCCGCTGAGGTTCCGCCAGTACTCGTCCGGCGTGCGGGCCCCGGGGAAGCGGAGCGCCGCGCCGACGATCGCGATCCGGTTCTGCTCCACGCTGGTCTCCTCCGTCGTCATCTCAGCTCCTCCCCTTCTGGGCGCGCTGGCGCTGCCCCTCCAGCGCGAGCTTCCGCGCGCGCGCCCGCGCGTCCTTGTCCTCGCCGGCCGCCCTCTCGCGCGCGCCCTCTGCGCCGGTGTCCCCGAACAGCGTGGCCAGGGTCGCGACCGTCGGGTGGCGGAACATCTCCACGACGGGGACGCTCCGCCCCGTCTCCTCGACGAGGCGCCGGTGCGCGCGCACGACCAGGTGCGAGTGCCCTCCCAGGTCGAAGAAGTTCTGGTGGATGCCGACGCGATCGAGCCCGAGCAGGTCGCGCCACACGGCCGCGATGCGCGCCTCCAGCTCGCTCCGCGGCGCCCGGTCCGCCTCCGCCGCGTCGGGGTTCTCGCGGCTCGGCTCGGGCAGCCGCGCCGCGTCGACCTTCCCGTTCACGGTGAGCGGGAGCGACGCGAGGACCACGATGTCGCCCGGGACCATGTGCGCCGGCAGGGCCTCGCGCAGCCGCTCCCGCAGCGCGCTCCGCAGCGGCGCCTCGTCGCCGGTGCCGGCCGCGTCCGAGCCGACGTAGGCGACGAGGTGCTCGCCGCGCACGACCGCCACGGCGCCCTGGACCCGCGGGTGCTGGCCGACGACGGCGGTGATCTCCCCGAGCTCGACGCGGAAGCCGCGGATCTTGACCTGGTCGTCGCGCCGGCCGAGGAACTCGAGGGTCCCGTCCGGGAGGAAGCGCGCGCGGTCGCCGGTCCGGTAGAGCCGGCTGCCGGGCGCCGCGCCGGGCGAGCGGCCGGCGAACGGGTTCGGCACGAACCGCTGCGCGGTCAGCGCGGGCGCCTGGTTGTAGCCGCGGGCGAGGCAGATCCCGCCGATGTAGAGCTCGCCGATGACCCCCGGCGGGAGCAGCCGCATGTGCTCGTCGAGCACGTAGAGCTGCGTGTTCGCCGCCGGCCGTCCGATCGACGCGCCGCCGGACAGGGGGAGCACCTCCCAGCCCTCGTGGAGGGCGCAGCCCACGACGGCCTCGGTGGGCCCGTACTCGTTCAAGACGCGGAGGTGCGGCGCGCGCTCCTTCCACGGGGCCAGCGGCGCCTCGGTGAGCGCCTCGCCCCCGAGGATGACCGCCCCGGTGCGCTCCAGGAGGTTCGCCCCGCCCGAGAGCTCCGCGAGCAGCCCGAGGTGGGACGGCGTCAGCTTGACGAAGCCGAACCGGCGCCCGCCGCGCAGGGCGCGCACGAGGCCCTCGATCTCGTGGTCGTCCGGGACCACGAAGACGGAGCGCCCGGCGCACAGCGCGGGGAAGATGCTCGTGAGGGTCGCGTCGAAGGCGATCGAGCCGTGGAGCGGCGTCCCCTCGCCCTCGGTCACCGGGTAGACGTCGCGGCACCAGCGGAGGTAGTCCGCGAGCCCCTCGTGCGAGATCATGACGCCCTTGGGCCGGCCGGTGGATCCGGAGGTGTACATGAGGTACGCGAGGTTCTCCGGCAGCACGCCCGCGCCGGGCTCCGCCGCGGTCGGGGCGCCCGCCGCGCCGGCGGCGATCTCGTCGACGAGCACGCGCTCGGCGGTGGCGCCGGGGAGCGCGCCCGCGTGCGAGCGGACGGTGACGAGGAGCCGCGCGCCCGCGTCCTCGAGCATCCACGTGAGGCGGTTCGCCGGGTAGGCCGGGTCGAGCGGCAGGAACGCGGCCCCGGCCTTGAGGATGCCGAGGAGCCCGACGATCAGGTCGGGGGACCGCGGCGCCAGGATCGCCACGCGCGACTCCGGCCCTGCGCCCTTCGCGCGCAGCGCCGCGGCGAGGCGGCTCGCGCGCCGATCCAGCTCGGCGTAGGTGAGCGCCTGGGCGGGGACGCTGCTGCCGTCCGCGAGGTCGGCCTCGACGGTGATCGCGATCGCGTCCGGGGTCTCCTTCGCCCGGGCCTCGATCTGCCGGTGGACCGGGAGCCAGGCCGGGGCGTCCTTCGCGGTCGCGTTCCACGCGACGAGCAGCCGCTGCTCGTCCTCGCCGGCCACGACGCCGTACTCCGAGAGGCGGCCGCGGGGGTCCTCGCAGATCTGCTCGAGCAGACCGGCGTAGGCCTCGAGGTAGCGGCGGATGGAGGCCGGATCGAAGAGGTCGGTGCTGTAGTCGCACTCGAGCTCGACCTCGCCGCCGACGGTCATGACGTTGAGGTAGAGGTCGTACCGCGCGTACCCGATGTCGCGGGGCAGCGCGCGGGCCTCGAGGTCCGCGAAGCCGGGGACCGAGAGCGGCCGGTCGTAGTTGAAGACGGCGCTGACGATCGGCGCGCGGCTCAGGTCCTGGCCGGCCCCGAGCTTCTGGACGAGCCGGGCGTACGGGTACGCCTGGTGCTCGAACGCCTCGAGCAGCGCGCCGCGCGCCGCGCGGAGCAGGTCGGCGAACGCGCCGTCCCGCGGCCCGTCGAGCCGGATCGGGAGGAGCTGGCTCATCGAGCCGACGAGCCCCTCGCCGAGCTCCGCGGGCCGCCCGCCCACCGCGACGCCGACGAGCAGGTCGCGCTGCTGGCAGAGCCGCCGCAGGAGGAGCGCGTACGCGGCGAAGAAGAACATGAACGGCGTGCAGCCGTGCTTGCGGGACACCTCGCCGGCGAGGCGCACGAGGCGGGCGTCGAGGTGGAGCGTCTGGCGCTCGCCGCGGAACGACATGACCGCGGGGCGCGGCCGGTCGGCGGGGAGCTGCGGGGTCGGCAGGGGCCCGGACAGGCGCGACAGCCAGTAGGCCTCGTCCTCGGCCCAGCGCTCGCTGCCCTCGAGCGCCGCCTGCCATCGCGTGAACTCGGAGAACTGCGCCGCCGGCGGCAGCTCCGCGGGGCGCCCCGCGCGCCCTTCCGTGTAGAGGTGCCCGAGCTCGCCCACGAGGTTGCCGAGCGACCAGCCGTCGACGAGCACGTGGTGGGCGCGCAGGACGAGGACGTGCCGGCGATCGCCGAGCGCGAGGAGGTGCACCTGGAGCACGGGGGCGCGGTGCAGATCGATCGGGGCGGCGCTGTGCGACCGGAGCCACGCGCGGGCGGCCTCGTCGTCCGGCAGCGCGACGACCGGCACGTCCAGCGTGACCTCGTCCTCGCCGGCGATGAGCAGCGTGAGGCCGTCGTCGCTGACCCAGGAGCGGAGCGCCTCGTGCCGGCGGACGAGCGCGTTCAGGGCGGCCTTGAGGGCGGGCACGTCGAGCGCGCCGCGGAGCTCGATGGCCGCGAGGTCCGTGTAGGAGATCGCGCCCTCCGGGCTGATCTGAGAGAGGACCCACATCTGCTGCTGCGAGGCGAGGAGCGGCTGTCGCCGGGGCGCCCGGCCGATCTCCGGCGCGGCGCCGCTCGCGCGCGGCGCGGGCTCCGCGCGCTCGCAGCGCCGCCGCACCTCGTCGAGGAGCGGCAGGCTGTCCATGACCTTCTGGCCGCCGACGCCGAAGTCGATGAACGCGGCGACCTCATCGACGCCGAGGGCCGAGAGCCCGCGGGCGACGGCCTCGCACGAGGCCGGCGAGCCGACCAGGAGGGAGCCGTCGAGGTAGCGCGCGAACGCCCTGTCGCAGATGTACTCGCGATCGTCGGCGGTCAGGTCGTCGAAGTCGATGTCGAGCTGCTCGCTCTTCACGAGGTTGCGGAACAGCCCGATCGACGACTGCAGGTACTCGTTGAAGGGCCGCCGCGCGGCCGCGCGGGCGGCGTCGTCGGTCTCGGCGACGAAGGTGTGGACGAGGACGGTGACGTGGCCTCGCTCGGGGGCCCACCCGTTCTCGGCGAGCGCCTTGCGGTAGAGGCTGATGTTGCGCGCGAGGTCCTCGTGGCTCTGCCCCATGAGGTTGGTCAGCACGCCGAGGCCGAGCTGCCCGGCCTTCACGTAGGTCTCGGGGTTGTTGACGATGGTGAGCCAGAGCGGCAGCTCGGCCTGCATGGGCCTCGGGTGGATGCGGACCTCCACGGGCTTGCCCGTCCCGCCGGGGAAGCTGACGGGCTCGCCGCGCCAGAGCTTCCGGAGGACCTCGGCGTCGCGGAACGTGATCTCCCGCTGGCTGCCGTAGTTCCCTGGCGCGAAGACGAAGTCGTCGGGGTGCCACCCCGACGCGAGCGCCACGTCGACCCGGCCGCCCGAGAGGTTGTCGACGACGGCCCACTCCTCCGCGACGCGGATCGGGCTGTGGAGCGGGAGCACGACGCTGCCCGCGCGGAGGCGCAGGTTCTTGGTCGTGCGCGCGAGCGCCGCCGCGAGCACGGAGGGGTTGGGCGACAGGCCGCCGAAGGAGTGGAAGTGCCGCTCGGGCAGCCATACGGCGGGGAACCCGCGCTGATCTGCCCACTGGCAGCTCTCGAACAGGAGGTCGTACTTGTCGCGGCGGAAGTCGGCGTCGTACTTGCCGAAGAACGAGAGGCTGAGCTCCACCGGCCGGCCGGTGGTGCGCGGGGCGACGATGGCGCCCTCGCCGGCCATCGCGGCGCTCTCGCCGCGGCGGCGCTCGACGAACCGGGGGATCCCCCGCGCGGAGGGCTCGACGATCGTCACGGCAGCAGCCGTCGTCACGGCAGCGGCCGTCGTCGCGGCAGCGGCCGTCGTCGCGGCAGCGGCCGTCGTCGCGGCAGCGGCCGTCGTCGCCGCGGCCGTCGTCGCGGCGGCCGAAGCGGAGCCGCTCTTCAGCGCTGCGGGCGAGGTCTTCGCCCGGAGGGGCGAGTCGATGGGGACCGGGCCCACGCTGTCCAGGAAGCCGCCGCTCCGGAGGTCCTCGAGGCTGCTCCGGAGCGCGCCGAGCACGAAGGACATGTCCTCGGCCGTGTGGGCGGTGGACAGGAAGCAGTTCCGCCACTCCCAGATGTAAACGCCCCTCTCCAGCAGGTGGTAGAAGAGGAGGTCCATGTTGCCCGTGGTACCGAACCGGAACTGGGACCCGAAGTGCTCGATCCGGACGGGCGCCGCGAACTCGCTGAAGATCTGGTTCGCATCGCGCGCGAAGTCCGAGGTCATCCGGCTCACGCGCTGCTGGAGGCTCGGCCCTTCGTCGCGGAGGCGCTGGAGCACGGCGCGCGCGGCGACCATCGCGAGCGGGTGCTGGCAGAAGGTCCCGCCGAAGAACGTCATGTCCTCCTTGGGGTACGACCGGTCGCCGTACTGCCAGGGCCCGCCGTCGATCCCGTTCAGGTACTCGGCGCGGCCCGCGACGACGCCGATCGGCATCCCGCCGCCGACGATCTTGCCGTAGGTCGCGATGTCCGCCTGGACGCCGAAGTGCCCCTGCGCGCCGGCGGGGTGCACCCGGAAGCCGGAGATCATCTCGTCGAAGAACAGGGCGGTGCCGGTCTCGCGCGTGACCTGCCGTAGCTCGCGCAGGAACTCGCCCGGCTGGAGATCCAGGTGCCGGCTCTGCACCGGCTCGACGAGCACGGCCGCGATCTCCTTGCCGTGCGCTCGCAAGAGCTCGATGGACGCCGGCGCGCCGTAGTCGAGCACGACGACGTCGGAGGCCACGCCGCGCGGGATCCCGGGCGCGACCGGGGACGAGTCGAGGGGGCCGCCCGTGGTGTCGCGCTCGGCGAGGGTGCCGTCGGAGTGGCCGTGGTACGAGCCCGAGAAGATCGCGATGCGCGAGCGGCCCGTGCGCGCCCGGACCAGCCGGATCGCGGACATGATCGCCTCGGTGCCCGAGTTGCAGAACACCGCGCGCTCGTGCCCCGTGAGCTGGCAGACGAGCTCTGCCACCTCGCCGGCGGCGGGCGACCGGGGCCCGAGGTCCACGCCGTTCTCGAGCTGCTGCCGGATCGCCTCGCTGATGAACTCCGGGCGGTTCCCGAACAGGTGGACGCCGAAGCCCATGGTCAGGTCGACGTACTCGTTGCCGTCGACGTCCCAGATCCGCGTGCCGGCGGCGCGCTCGCCGACGATCGGGTAGAGCATCTCCTTCGTCGAGAAGCGGAAGCCCACGGTCGCGCGGCTGTCCGCCAGGTGCGCGCGGTGGCGCTGCGTCAGCTCCTTGGAGCGGCGGGTGCGCCGGTTGTAGCGCTCGACCAGCGCCTCGAGGTGCTGCTGCTGCCGCGCGCCGAGGCCGCGCGATGTGACCAGGGGGGCTGCCTGCGCCGCGCCGTTGGTCGACGCGCCCTGGCTCGCCGCGCCGTTGGTCGGCGCGCCGTTGGTCGGCGCGCCGTTGGTCGACGCGCCGTTGGTCGACGCGCCGTTGCTGTGGCCCGGCGCCGATCCCTGGGATGGCGGCGCCGGCCGAGGCGGCTCGGCGGTCGAGGCGGGCGCAGGCGCGAGCGCGGGCACCTGGGGATCGGCGCTCAGCGTCACCGCGCGGCCGCTGAGCAGCGCGAGCTGGCGGGAAACGAGCTGGGAGACGACCTGCAGTTGCTGTCCGAGGAGCGCCGCGATCTCGCTGCGCGGGAGCTGCAGCCCGCCCGGAGAGGAGGATGGGGGGGCGAAGACGACCGGCGCGAGCGCCATCGCGGGTGCCACAGCCGGCAGGACCGCGGGCAACGGCGCCTGCGCGACGGGCAACGGCGCCTGCGCGACGGGCAACGGCGCCTGCGCGACGGGCAACGGCGCCTGCGCGACGGGCTTCTCTGGGCTCGGCCCCGACTCCGCCGGAGCAGAAGCGAGCTTTGTCCACCCGTCCGGCAGCCGCTCGTCGATGTAGCGGGCGAGAGCCGCCAGCGTCGTCGTCTCCTCGAAGAACTGCCGAATGCTCAGCTTGAGACCGTACGTCGTCTGGATGATGCGCACGATCTCGGTGAGGGCCAGCGAGTCTGCGCCCATCTCGAGGAACGGCGCGCGTGGATCGATTTCGTCGATTCCCGTGCGGAACATGCGGGCCATGGTGCTCCGCATGTCATGAAGCAACATCTCGCGCCTGCCGCCCGACGCAGACGGCGTAGAGCCACCAGCGGGAGCCCCAATCTCGTGCTTTTGCATCACAATCCCGGAGTTACGGGCGCCTGAGCAGCCACGTGAAACTTCAGCGCACGAGAGCCCGCCCTGGCGACCACCAGGCTGACAAGCCGTGACGCTACATTCAACGATAGCTGACTCAACCGCCCATGTTCAATAGCATTCCCCAACCGACTTCACACGGCCAGCATGACACCAGTAGATATCAGTCGACGCCAGTCGGCCAGTCGACCAGTCAAGCTGCCGATCTGCCGACACCGAATCGACGCTGAGAGGGTATTCTTCATCGGATCAGCTGAGCGCGGGGAGCACCCATTCGGCGTTCTTGACGAACAGCCTCTCGGCGGCGCCCTGGCCGAGCCGCTCGATGTTCCGGCTGAACTCCTTCAGCGGCTCGACGCCGCCCTCGGGGTGGGGGAAATCGCTGGAGAAGCAGTAGCACTCCTCGAATCCGTAACGATCGATGTAGGTCGCCACCGGCTCGAAGCGGAACGGCGTGACTCGGACGTTCCTGCGAATGTAGTCGGACGGCTTCATCGACAGCACCGGCGCGAGCCGCCGCGCGTACAGGTTCGCCACGTGGTCGAGGCGCTCTGCCATCGGCGCGAGCCAGCCTGCGCCGACCTCGATGGCCCCGAACCGGAGCTCGGGGAAGCGCTCGAACACGCCCCCCAGCACCAGCGTCGAGATGAAGTGCTGCGGCGCGTAGTGGAACGCGGAGAAGGTGTAGGTGTTGATCTGCTCGGTCTCGGAGGTGAAATCGTGCGGCTGGAACTCCAGGTGATCCACGCCGCGGGCCCAGGCGTCCGAGGCCATGAATCCGTGCTCGCCGCCGATATGGAGGAGCGCCGTCGCGCGCGCCTCCGAGAGCATCCCCCAGATGCGGTCCATCTTCTGGTGGGCCGGGGAGAGCTGCCCCGGGGGGACCGAGCTGGCGAACACGAACGCCCGCCCGCCCGCCGCGAGCACCCGCTCCACCTCGGCGGTCGCGATGTCGACGTCGTGGGTGTTGACGAGCGCGGCCACGCGCAGGCGATCCGGATCGTGACTCCCGAACCGCACGACGAACTCGTTCCAGTGGCGCATCGTGGCGAGGCCGATCTCGCCCGGAGAGAACGCGACCCCCTGGATGCCTGGATCCGAGAAGATGAGCGCGCGGCGGACGCCCATGATGTCCAGGGTCTTGAGGCGCCCCTCGGGAGAGAACGCCCCTGGCGCCGAGGCGCCCTTGATCTTCCACACGGTCTCCTCGTTGAACTCGGAGCTCTCGTCTCCGATGAGCACCGCCAGCTTCTGCGCCGCCTCCGGGGGGAGCGACTGGAGCGCATTGCGGATACCGTTCACGAAGTTGCGGCCGGTCTCCCCGGCGGCCAGCTCGTAGTTGGTGAGCGACGGCTGGATGTGAGAGTCGAGGTCATTGAGGCGGCCGTGAAATTGTTTCATGTCGAGCATTGCACCCTCCGCAAGATAGGTATTTGGGACACGGTATGAACTTGAATTGAAACGCGCTACCTCTCCGGCGCGCGGACCATCACCACGATCCGCGCGCTTTGCATCTCGACAAAAGCGATCTCCGTCGCGCCCGCGCGCGGAGGAGGCCCGAGCGGCGGCGCGATCAACGGCTGTCCAGCGGGACACCCGCCATCTGCTCGAGGAAGCCGAGCTGCTCGGCGAGCACGTGCGACAGCGTCCGCAGCTGCTCCGCCATGATCCTCTCGATCTCGCCCCCGGGAGACGCCAGCACACCGGCCTGCACGATGCTCAGCTCAGCCGGCAAGGGCAGCATGTCATGGCTGGATGAGCGGCTGTCGACTCCCAACTCGGCAGCCTGGGGTGCGGCGCCGTTCACCGCGACGCCGTTCACCGCGACGCCGTTCACCGCGGCGCCGTTCACCGCGGCGCCATTCACCGCGGCGCCGTTCACCGCAGCAACGTTCACCACGGTATCGTTCACCACGGCGCCGTTCACCGCCGCGCTGATCTCCAGCGGAGCTTCACGGAAGACCGCATCTTCAACCCAGCATCGCCGTCGCTCGAAAGGATATGTAGGCAAACCTACACGCTTCCCCTCCGCGCCGCGGGCGAACGCCTCCCAGTCGATCGGGCACCCCTCGACGTGCAGGGCAGCCAGGCGGTCGCAGAGCAGCTGCCATTCGTCCCGCCCCGGGCCTACCGGCCCGACCTCGAGTAGATGCGCGCTCCCCTCGAGATCCTTCGGGCCAACGCACAGGGTCGTCCGCGGGGCGCGGTCCCCGGCGGGGAGCACCGGCGCGCCGCTCGCGTCCGCGGCGCGCGCGAGCGCTTCGTCCAGCGGGATCACGCCCGCGACGCACGCCGCCGCGAGCTCGCCGACGTCGTGCCCCGCCACGGCCCGCGGCGCGACGCCGAAGCTCCGCCAGGTCTCGGCGAGCGCGACCTCGAGCGCGAGGAGCGCGGGGCCTGCGAGCCGGGCGTCGATGCGCCCCCCCGCGGCCTCCTCGCCCCACAGGAGGCGCGGCAGCGGGTGCGGCAGGCGCGGGCGCAGGAGCTCGCCGCAGCGGTCGAGGGTCTCGCGGAAGACCGGCGCGCCCTCGTAGAGCGCCCGGCCCATGCCCGCGTGCTCCGCGCCGCGGCCCTGGAACAGGAACGCCGCCCGGGGGAGCGGATCCGCGACCCGCCCCACGTGGAGCGCCGGATCGGCGCGGCCCTCGATGAGGGCGTCGAGCGCCGCGATCGCCCCGCGCGCGTCGGCCGCGCGCACGACAGCGCGACGGGCAAAGTGAGCGCGGCCGACGCTGGTCGTGTACGCCACGTCGGCGAGCCGCTGCTCCGGGCGCGCCGCGAGGTGCGCGCGCAGGCGGCGCGCCTGCTCGACCAGCGCCGCCTCCGACCGCGCCGACAGGCAGAGCAGGTGCCAGGGGCGAGGCGCCGCGGACGGCGCCTCCGCGGGCGCCGCGGACGGCGCCTCCGCGAGGAGCACGTGGGTGTTCGTCCCCCCGAGGCCGAACGCGCTGACCGCCGCCACCCGGCGCCTGTCGCCCCGCGGCCACGGCGTGCGCTCGCGCGGCACGCGCACCGGGATCTCGTCCCAGGGAATGTGCGGGGACGGCCGCTCGACGTGCAGGTGGGCCGGGATCTCGCCGTGCTCCAGGGCCAGCACGACCTTCATCACCCCCGCCATGCCCGCCGCCGACTCGCAGTGACCGAGGTTCGTCTTGGCCGAGCCGACGAGCAGCGGGCGATCGGCCGGCCGCGCCTGCCCGAGGGCGCCGACCAGGGCGCGCATCTCGACCGGATCGCCGAGCTCGGTCCCGGTGCCGTGCGCCTCGACGTAGTCGACCTCCGAGGGCTCGACGCGCCCCTCCTGCCAGACCTTCCGGATGAGCGACTCCTGCGCGCGCCCGTTCGGGACCGTGAAGCCGCTGCTCGCGCCGTCGTGGTTGACCCCGGAGCTGCACACGATCGCGCGCACGCGGCACCCGTCGGCGAGGGCGTCCTCGAGGCGCATCAGCACGAGCACCCCGCAGCCCTCCCCGCGGGCGAACCCGTCGGCCGACGCGTCGAACGTCTTGCACCGGCCGTCCGGGGCCAGCGCGCCGGTGCGGCACAGCGCCGTGGTCATCTCCGGCACCATCAGGAGGTTGACCCCCGCGGCCAGCGCCCACCGGCACTCGCCGTTGCGCAGGCTCTGGCACGCGAGGTGGAGGGCCGTCAGCGACGACGAGCACGCGGTGTCGACGCTCATGCTCGGCCCGTGCAGGCCGAGCGTGTAGGAGAGCCGCCCGGCGGCGGAGTAGAGCGGCGTGCCCATGAGGCACTGGCCGTCGAAGCCCGCCGGCCCGCCGTGCCGGAGGAGCAGCGTCCCGTACTCGCCCGACGTGATCCCGACGAAGACGCCGGTGCTGCTGCCCCGCAGCGCCTGCGGCGCGAGGGCCGCGTCCTCGAGCGCCTCCCAGCCGACCTCGAGCAGCAGGCGGTGCTGCGGGTCCATGGCCGCGGCCGCGCGCGGCGAGACGCCGAAGAAGCCGGGGTCGAACGACGCGATGTCGTCGAGGAAGCCGCCGCGCCGGACGTTCATCTTCCCGGGGGCGTCCGGGTCGTCCGAGTACCAGGCCTCCACGTCCCACCGCGCGCGCGGGACGTCCCGGGTCGCGTCCCGCCCCTCGCGCAGGAGCTCCCAGAGCGCGGCCGGGCTGTCGGCCCCGCCCGGGAAGCGGCACCCCATGCCGACGATCGCGAGCGGCGCGCGCGCCGCGGACTCGGCGCGCCGGACGCGCGCCTCGAGGCGCTCGATGGCGAGCAACGCTTGCTTGAGGGGAGAGAGGGTGGCGTCGTTGGACATGGGTTCGCCTCGTCAGGGGCTGTCGCCGAGGGAGGAGAGCTTCGCGAGGAGGAGCGCCTCGGCCTCGTCCTCGGACATGTTCCGCACCGCCTCGGCGCGGCGCGCGTCGTCGGCGCCGCCCCGCGGCGCGCCGGGCTTCGGCGCGAGATCGAGGACGTCCGCGAGCACGTGATCCGCGAGCGCGCCGAGGCGCGGGTAGTCGAAGATCACGGTGGTCGGGAGCTTCCTGCCGAGCGCCGCCGCGATCCGCTTGCGGAGCTCGACCGCCATCAGCGAGTCGAACCCCATCTCGAACAGGCCCTGATCGATGTCCGGGAGGTCCTCGGTCTCGAGGATCCGCCGGGCCTCGGCGCGCAGGAACCCGAGGATCTCCGGCCGCCGGTCGGCCTCGGGCAGCTCGGCGAGCCGCCGGGCGAGCGGCCCGATCCCGCCGTCCTCCGGCGCGCCCGCGCCCTCTGCGCCGCCATCCATGTAGGCGAGGAAGGGGCGCGGGCCGCGCGCCTCGTAGTTGGCCTTGAACGTGGGCCAGTCGACGTCCGCGACGGCGATGCACGCCGAGGCGCTGCCGAGCGCCCGGTCGAGGCAGGCGAGCGCCGCGCGCGGCGGCAGCACGGACACGCCGATGCCCTCGATCGCCTTCCTGGCCTCGGCCCCCGTCATGCCGCCGCCCTCCCAGGGTCCCCACTGGACGCTCACGCCGGGCTCGCCCCGGGCGCGCCGGTAGGCGGCGAGCCCGTCCAGGAACGCGTTGGCCGCCGCGTAATGGGCCTGCCCGCGTGACCCCCAGAGCGACGCGATCGACGAGGTGCAGACGAAGTGATCCAGCGCGCGGCCCTCGCAGGCCTCGTGCAGGTTCCACGCGCCCCGCCACTTCGGCGCCAGCGCCTCGACGAGGGCGCCTTCGTCGAGCGACAGGAGGTCGCGCGCGCCGCCCACGCCGGCCGCGTGGAAGACCCCGCGGAGCGGCCGGCCGGCGCGATCGATGCTCTCGAGCACGCGCGCGACGTCCTCGGGGCGCGCGACGTCGGCCTGCGCGACCACGCACGCGACGCCGCGCTCCTCGAGCTCCTGGCGCACGGCGTCGGCCTCCGCGCCGCCGCCGCCGCGGGAGACCAGGACGAGGTGCCGGGCGCCGCGGTCGGCGAGGTGCCGCGACAGGTGCAGGCCGATGGCGCCGGTCCCGCCGGTCACGAGGTAGACGCCGTCCTCCCGCAGGCGGGGCGCGCCGTCCGGCGCCTCCGCCCGCGTCAGGCGGCAGACGAGCGTCTTGCCGTCGCGGATCGCGATCTGGCCCTCGCCGTGCGGCGCCGAGAGCAGCGCGTGGAGCTCGCGGCCGAGCGCGACGCCCGGGCGATCGACGTCGACGAGGGTGTGGCGCAGCTCGGGCAGCTCGAGCGCCACGGCGCGGGCGAAGCCCCAGAGCGGGCTCTGCGAGGGCTCGATCGGGCCCGCGCCGGCCGCCACGGCGCCGCAGGTGACGAAGGCGAGGTGGGCCCGGAGGCCGCCCCGGCGCGCGAGGGCCTGCCCGAGATCGAGCGCGCTCGCGCACCCGAGCTCGACCGCCCGCGCGATCGATGTGTCCGCGGAGCGCGCAGCCTCGCCGTCGAGCAGGGCGTCGAGGCTCCACAGGTGGACCACGTGGGTCGGCGGCCCCGACGCCGCCTCCATCGCCGCGAGCGCGCGCTCGAGCGGCTCCCGCTCCCCGGCGGAGGGCCCAGGCGCATGGACCACGCGGGCGGAGCCGCCGCGCTCCCGGACGACCTCGGCGAGCGCCTCGCCGACGCCCCCGCGGTCGCCCAGGATGAGCCAGCGGGCCTCCGCCGCGGCGCCGGCCGAGGCCTTCCCGGCGAGCTCCGGCGCGGGCTCCCAGCGCGCCTCGTAGAACCAGGGCGGCGCCTCGGCGGCCGCGGGGCGGGACGGGTCGGGCCAGCGCCGGGCGGGGTTCGGCACGGGGTGCCGCTTGCGCTCGAACGGGTAGGTCGGCAGCGTCACCCGGCGCCGCGGGTAGTCGCGCTCGAACCCGGCCCAGTCGATCGCCACCCCGGCCCGGTACAGCGCGGCGACGGCGCCGAGCAGAACGCGCCAGTCGTCCCGGCCGGCGGCGAGGCTCGGGACCCAGCTGAGGCGGCTGTCCTCGTCGAGGCACTCCTGCCCCAGCGCGAGGAGCATCGGGCGCGGGCCCACCTCCAGGAAGACGCTGCAGCCGAGGTCGCGCAGCGCGCGCACGCCGTCGGCGAACCGGACCGCCTCGCGCGCGTGGCGCGCCCAGTACGCGCCCCGGGTGATCGAGGCGTCCACGAGCGCGCCGGTGACGTTGGACACCAGCGGGATCGCCGGCTCTCGCAGCCGCGCCGCGCCCGCGGCGCGCGACAGATCGTCGAGGATCGGGGCCATGAGCGGCGAGTGGAACGCGTGCGACACGCGGAGCCGCTTGCTCGAGACCCCCTGGCGCGCGAGCTCCGCCACGACCGCGTCGACGGCCTTCCGGGCCCCGGCGAGCACGGTGCTGCGGGGCGCGTTGATGGCGGCGATGGAGACCTGGTCCCGCCGTGCCCCGAGGGCGGCGGCCGCCTGCTGCGCGTCCGTGGCGACGGTGACCATCGCCGGCTCCAGCTCGGGATCGCCGCTGCCCGCGGCCGGCAGCGACTGCATGAGGCGCCCGCGCTCCGCGACGAGCCGCAGGGCGTCCTCCAGCGGCATGGCGCCCGCCACGCACGCCGCCACGTACTCGCCGATGCTGTGGCCGAGCACCGCCGTCGGCTTGACGCCCCACTGCCGCCACAGCTCCGCGAGCGCGTACTCGACGATGAACAGCGCCGGCTGCGTGAAGACGGTCTGCCCCACGGCGTCGCCCGCGCCCTCGTCGAACAGGACCTCGCGGATCGGCCGGGGGAGGAGCGGGTCGACGACCTCAGCGCAGCGGTCGACGCAGCGCCGGAACGACGGCTGCGCCTCGTACAGCCCGCGCGCCATCCCCGCCTGCTGCGAGCCCTGCCCGGTGAAGAGGAACGCGATCTTCGGGGGCGCGGCCGGCGCGACGGCGGCCTCCGCGAGCGCCCGGTCGAGGTCCTCACGCAGCTCCTCGGCCGTCCGCCCGATCGCGCAGGCGCGGTGCCGGAGCTGCGCCCGGCCCGTGTTCGCCGTCGAGCACACGTCCCCCACCGGCGCGTCCCCCGCGCCCAGCCGCTGCTGGTACGCGGCCGCGAGCGCACGCAGCGCCCCGTCCGACTTCGCCGACAGCGCCAAGAGGTGCAGCGGCCGCTCCACCGGCGCCTCGGCGGGCGCCGCCTCGGGCGCCTCCTCGAGCACCACGTGCACGTTCGTCCCCGAGAACCCGAACGAGCTCACGCCCGCCGCGCGGGGCTCCCCGTCGCTCGCCCAGGGCTGCGCCGCCGCCGGGATCTCCACCGGCAGCCGGTCCCAGAGGATGTACGGGTTGCGCTCGCCCACGAGCGGGTGGGGCGGCACCACCTTGTGCAGCAGCGCGAGGACCACCTTGATGAGCCCGGAGATGCCCGCGGCCGACTCGAGGTGGCCGATGTTGGCCTTCACCGAGCCGAGCAGCAGCGGCCTCTCGCGCGAGTGGCTCTTCCCGAAGACCTCGCCGAGCGCGTTCACCTCGATCGGGTCGCCGAGCGAGGTGCCCGTCCCGTGCGCCTCCACGTAGCCCACGCGCGCCGGCTCGATGCCCGCCTGCCGGAGCGCGTCGCGGATGACCTTCACCTGCGCGACGGCGTTCGGGACCGTCAGCCCGCTCGACGGGCCGTCGTGGTTGACCGCGGAGCCGCGCACCACCGCCAGCACGCGCTCGCCGCGCGCCAGCGCGTCCGACAGGCGCCGCAGCACCACGACCCCGCACCCCTCGCTCCGCCCGTAGCCGTCGGCGCTCGCCGCGAACGTCTTGCAGCGCCCATCCGCCGAGAGCATCCGCGCCTTCGAGAAGCTCACGCTGACCTGCGGGCCGAGCAGCAGGTTCACGCCGCCGGCCAGCGCCAGCTCGCACTCCCCCGCCCGCAGGGCCTGGCACGCCAGGTGGAGCGTGACGAGCGACGACGAGCACGCCGTGTCCACCGCCAGCGAGGGCCCCATCAGGCCAAGGAAGTGGGAGAGGCGCCCCGCGGCCACGGCGAACGTGCTGCCCGTGCCGTGGTACGCGTCGATGCGCTCGACGCTCGTCGAGTCGAACACGTTGCCCCCGTGCTGGCCGCTGCAGATGCCCACGTAGACGCCGACGGCGCGCTCCACGAGCGCGTCCGTCGCGATCCCCGCGTGCTCCAGCGCCTCCCACGCCACCTCCAGGAGCAGCCGCTGCTGCGGATCCATGCCGCGCGCCTCCCGCGGCGACACCCCGAAGAAGGCCGCGTCGAACGCGTCGACCCCCTCGATGAACCCGCCGCGGCGCGACGTCATCTTCCCCGGCGCGTCCGGATCCGGGTCGTAGTAGTCGCTCGCGTCCCAGCGCGACGCCGGCACCTCGGTGATGGCGTCGCGGCCCTCCCGCACGAGCTCCCAGAACGACGCGGGGTCGTCCGCGCCGCCCGGGAACCGGCAGCCTATCCCCACGATCGCTATCGGCGCGTCCCGCGCGGTCTCAAGCTCCTTCACCCGCGCCCGCAGCTCGCGCAGCTCCTTCACCGCCTTCGCCATCAGCTGGCGCGGGTCGTTCGCGTCGATCGTGGTCAAGGGCTCCCTCCATTGACGCTGCAATGCGGATCCGCCGCGCCATGCTCGACGGTGAGCGCGCGGACCTCGCTGACGCTGTGCGCGCCGGCCTCGCCGGCGCTGTGCGCGCCGGCACCGCTGGATCGGGCGGACCGCCGCCGAGCGGGGATCGGCGCCGGGTAGTCCTTGCGCTCGAACGGGTAGGTCGGCAGCGTCACCCGGCGCCGCGGGTAGTCGCGCTCGAACCCGGCCCAGTCGATCGCCACCCCAGCCCGGTACAGCGCAGAAACGGCGCCGAGCAGCGCGCCCCAGTCGTCCTTGCCGGCGACAAGGCTCGGGACCCAGCGCGCTTTGCCGCTGTCCTCGAGCTCTCGCTGCCCGCGCTCGCTCAGCGCCGCGCCCGGGCCCACCTCCACGAACACGCCGCAGCCAAGCTCGCGCAGCGTGCGCAGCCCGCCCGCGAGCCGGTCCACCTCGCGCCCGGCGCGCGCCCAGTACGCGCCCCGCGTGATCGCCTCGTCCGCGAGCGCGCCCGTCACGCTCGACACCAGCGGGAGCGCCGGCGCACGCAGCCGCGCCGCGCCCGCAACGCGCGACAGCTCGTCGGGGCTGCCCGCGACCGGCGGCGACTGCATCGAGCGCCCGCGCGCCACGACCAGCCGCAGCGCGTCCTCCAGCGGCATGACCCCCGCCACGCACGCCGCCACGTGCTCGCCTACCCCGTGGCCGAGCACCGCCGTCGGCTTGACGCCCCACTGCCGCCACAGCTCCGCGAGCGCGTACTCGACGATGAACAGCGCCGGCTGCGCGAAGGCGGCCTGCCCCGCGGCGTCGCCCGCGCCCTCGTCGAACAGGACCTCGCGGATCGGCCGGCTCAGCAGCGCGTCGACGACCTCAGCGCAGCGGTCGACGCAGCGCCGGAACGACGGCTGCGCCTCGTACAGCCCGCGCGCCGCACCCGCCTGCACCGGGCCCTCTCCGGTGAAGAGCAACGCCACCTTCGGGACCGAGGGCGGCGCGACGGCGGCCTCCGCGAGCGCCCGGTCAAGGTCCTCGCGCAGCTCCTCGGCCGTCCGTCCGATCGCGCACGCGCGGTGCCGGAACTGCGCCCGGCCTGTGTTCGCCGTCGAGCACACGTCCCCCACCGGCGTGCCCCCCACCGGCGTGCCCCCCACCGGCGTGCCCCCCACCGGCGTGCCCCCCACCGGCGCGTCGCCCGCGCCCAGCCGCTGCTGGTACGCGGCCACGAGCGCACGCAGCGCCCCGTCCGACTTCGCCGACAGCGCCAGCAGGTGCAGCGGCCGCTCCACCGGTGTCTCGACGGGCGCTGCCTCGGGCGCCTCCTCGAGCACCACGTGCACGTTCGTCCCCGAGAACCCGAACGAGCTCACGCCCCCCACGCGGGGCTCCCCGTCGCTCGCCCAGGGCTGCGCCGCCGCCGGGATCTCCACCGGCAGCCGGCTCCAGGGGATGTACGGGTTGCGCTCGCCCATGAGCGGGTGGGGCGGCACGGTCTTGTGCTGGAGCGACAGGACCAGCTTGATGAGCCCGGAGATGCCCGCGGCCGCCTCGAGGTGGCCGATGTTGGCCTTCGTCGAGCCGAGCAGCAGCGGCCTCTGCCGCGTGTGGCTCTTCCCGAACACCTCGCCGAGCGCGTTCACCTCGATCGGATCGCCGAGCAGGGTGCCCGTCCCGTGCGCCTCCACGTAGCCCACGCGCGCCGGGTCGACGCCTCCCTGCCGGAGCGCGTCGCGGATGACGTCCACCTGCGCGTGACCGTTCGGAGCGATGAGCCCGCTCGACGGGCCGTCGTGGTTGACCGCGGAGCCGCGCACCACCGCCAGCACGCGCTCGCCGCGCGCCAGCGCGTCCGACAGGCGCCGCAGCACCACGACCCCGCACCCCTCGCCTCGCCCGTAGCCGTCGGCGCTCGCCGCGAACGTCTTGCAGCGCCCATCCGCCGAGAGCATCCGCGCCTTCGAGAAGCTCACGCTGATCTGCGGGCCGAGCAGCAGGTTCACCCCGCCCACCAGCGCCAGCTCGCACTCCCCCGACCGCAGGGCCTGGCACGCCAGGTGGAGCGCCACCAGCGACGACGAGCACGCCGTGTCCACCGCCAGCGAGGGTCCCTTGACACCGAGGAAGTGGGAGAGGCGCCCCGCGGTCACGGCGAACGTGCTGCCCGTGCCGTGGTGGGCGTCGATCTGCTCGATGATCGACACGTCGAACACATTGCACGCGTGCTGACTGCTGCAGATGCCCGCGTAGACGCCGACCGCGCGCTCCACGAGCGCGTCGGCCGCGATCCCCGCGTGCTCCAGCGCCTCCCACGCCACCTCCAGGAACAGGCGCTGCTGCGGATCCATGCCGCGCGCCTCCGGCGGCGACACCCCGAAGAAGGCCGCGTCGAACGCGTCGATGTCCCCGATGAACCCGCCGCGGCGCGTCGCCATCTTCCCCGGCGCCTCGCGATCCGGGTCGTAGTAGTCGCTCGCGTCCCAGCGCGACGCCGGCACCTCGCTGATGGCGTCGCGGCCCTCCCGCACGAGCTCCCAGAACGACGCAGGGTCGTCCGCGCCGCCCGGGAACCGGCAGCCCATCCCCACGATCGCTATCGGCGCGTCCCGCGCGGTCTCAAGCTCCTTCACCCGCGCCCGCAGCTCGCGCAGCTCCTTCACCGCCTTCGCCATCAGCTGGCGCGGGTCGTTCGCGTCAATTGTGGTCAAGGGCTCCCTCCATTGACGCTGCAATGCGGATCCGCCGAGCCATGCTCGACGGTGAGCGCGCCGACCTCGCTGATGCTGAGCGTGCGGACCTCGCTGACGCTGAGCGCGCGGACCTCGCTGATGCTGTGCGCGCCGGCCTCGCTGACGCTGTGCGCGCCGGCACCGCTGGAGCGGGCGGACCGCCGCCGAGCGGGGATCGGCGCCGGGTAGTCCTTGCGCTCGAACGGGTAGGTCGGCAGCGTCACCCGGCGCCGCGGGTAGTCGCGCTCGAACCCGGCCCAGTCGATCGCCACCCCAGCCCGGTACAGCGCCGCGACGGCGCCGAGCAGCGCCCCCCAGGCGTCCTTGCCGGCGACAAGGCTCGGGACCCAGCGCGCTTTGCCGCTGTCCTCGAGCTCTCGCTGCCCGCGCTCGCTCAGCGCCGCGCCCGGGCCCACCTCCACGAACACGCCGCAGCCGAGCTCGCGCAGCGCGCGCAGCCCGCCCGCGAGCCGGTCCGCCTCACGCCCGGCGCGCGCCCAGTAAGCGCCCCGCGTGATCGCCTCGTCCGCGAGCGCGCCCGTCACGCTCGACACCAGCGGGAGCGCCGGCGCACGCAGCCGCGCCGCGCCCGCAACGCGCGACAGCTCGTCGGGGCTGCCCGCGACCGGCGGCGACTGCACCGAGCGCCCGCGCGCCACGACCAGCCGCAGCCCGTCCTCCAGCGGCATGACCCCCGCCACGCACGCCGCCACGTGCTCGCCTACCCCGTGGCCGAGCACCGCCGTCGGCTTGACGCCCCACTGCCGCCACAGCTCCGCGAGCGCGTACTCGACGATGAACAGCGCCGGCTGCGCGAAGGCGGCCTGCCCCGCGGCGTCGCCCGCGCCCTCGTCGAACAGGACCTCGCGGATCGGCCGGCTCAGCAGCGCGTCGACGACCTCAGCGCAGCGGTCGACGCAGCGCCGGAACGACGGCTGCGCCTCGTACAGCCCGCGCGCCATCCCTGGCTGCAGCGGGCCCTCTCCGCTGAAGAGCAAGGCCACCTTCGGGTCCGAAGGCGGCGTGGCGGCCGCCTCCGCGAGCGCCCGGTCGAGGTCCTCGCGCAGCTCCTCGGCCGTCCGCCCGATCGCGCAGGCGCGGTGCCGGAACTGCGCCCGGCCCGTGTTCGCCGTGAAGCACACGTCCCCCACCGGCGCGTCCCCCGCGACGAGCCGCCGCTGGTACGCGGCCGCCAGCGCCCGCAGCGCCCCCTCCGACTTCGCCGACAACGCCAGGAGGTGCAGCGGCCGCTCCACCGGCACCTCGGCGGGCGCCGCCTCGGGCGCCTCTTCGAGCACCACGTGCACGTTCGTCCCCGAGAACCCGAACGAGCTCACGCCCCCCACGCGCGGCGCCCCGTCGCTCGCCCAGGGCTGCGCTGCCGCCGGGATCTCCACCGGCAACCGGCTCCAGGGGATGTGCGGGTTGCGCTCGCCCACGAGCGGGTGGGGCGGCACGGTCTTGTGCTGGAGCGACAGGACCAGCTTGATGAGCCCGGAGATGCCCGCGGCCGCCTCGAGGTGGCCGATGTTGGCCTTCGTCGAGCCGAGCAGCAGCGGCCTCTGCCGCGTGTGGCTCTTCCCGAACACCTCGCCGAGCGCGTTCACCTCGATCGGATCGCCGAGCAGGGTGCCCGTCCCGTGCGCCTCCACGTAGCCCACGCGCGCCGGGTCGACGCCTCCCTGCCGGAGCGCGTCGCGGATGACCTTCACCTGCGCGTGGCCGTTCGGGGCGATGAGCCCGCTCGACGGACCGTCGTGGTTGACCGCGGAGCCGCGCACCACCGCCAGCACGCGCTCGCCGCGCGCCAGCGCGTCCGACAGACGCCGCAGCACCACGACCCCGCACCCCTCGCCTCGCCCGTAGCCGTCGGCGCTCGCCGCGAACGTCTTGCAGCGCCCATCCGCCGAGAGCATCCGCGCCTTCGAGAAGCTCACGCTGATCTGCGGGCCGAGCAGCAGGTTCACCCCGCCCACCAGCGCCAGCTCGCACTCCCCCGACCGCAGGCCCTGGCACGCCAGGTGGAGCGCCAGCAGCGACGACGAGCACGCCGTGTCCACCGCCAGCGAGGGCCCCATCACGCCGAGCAGATGGGAGAGGCGCCCCGCGGCCATCGAGAACGCGATGCCCGTGCCGTGGTGGGCGTCGATCTGGTCGATGCTCGACGCGTCGAACACGTTGCTCGTGTGCAGGGTGCTGCAGATGCCCACGTAGACGCCGACGGCGCGCTCCACGAGCGCGTCCGCCGCGATCCCCGCGTGCTCCAGCGCCTCCCACGCCACCTCCAGGAGCAGCCGCTGCTGCGGATCCATGCCGCGCGCCTCCGGCGGCGACACCCCGAAGAAGGCCGCGTCGAACGCGTCGACCCCCTCGATGAACCCGCCGCGGCGCGTCGCCATCTTCCCCGGCGCCTCGCGATCCGGGTCGTAGTAGTCGCTCGCGTCCCAGCGCGACGCCGGCACCTCGCTGATGGCGTCGCGGCCCTCCCGCACGAGCTCCCAGAACGACGCGGGGTCGTCCGCGCCGCCCGGGAACCGGCAGCCCATCCCCACGATCGCTATCGGCGCGTCCCGCGCGGTCTCAAGCTCCTTCACCCGCGCCCGCAGCTCGCGCAGCTCCTTCACCGCCTTCGCCATCAGCTGGCGCGGGTCGTTCGCGTCAATTGTGGTCAAAGCTGCCTCCACTGCGCCGCGGTTCCGAAGACTCGAGCTCACCGGCGAGGAGCCCGAGCAGCTCTTCCTCCGAGAGATTTTCCAGCTCGTTTGCAGGGGCATCCCGCTCGATGGCCGCCTCCTCCACCGGCGCCGACACAGGGACGAACAGGTCGCCCAGCGTCGACGTCAGGTAGGTCGTGAGGTGCTGGACCGTCGGGTTGTCGAAGATCAGCGTGAAGGGCAGCGTCGTCCCGAGGCCCGAGCCGAAGCGGTTCTTGAGGTCGATGGCCTGCAAGGAGTCGAGCCCCAGCTCCGACAGCCGCTGGTTGTCGCTGAGCTCGTTCGCCGCGGCGCTCCCGAGCACCTTGACGACCTCCGCGCGCACCAGCTTCTGCAAGACGAGGGTGCGGGCCGCGGCCGGGGTGACCGTGAGCTCGTCGCGCATCCACGCCCGCCGCACCGGAGCGGCCGCGCGGCTCGCGAAGGCGCGGAGCAACGACGGCAGGACGCCGCCGGGCGCCGACCGCTGGAAGGCGCTCCAGTCGGCGGAGAGCACCGTCCGCTGGGCCGCGTCGCCGCCGACGAGCGCGTCGAGCGCCGCCAGCGCGGCGTCGGGCTCGATGACGAGGAGCCCCTGGGCCGCGATCCGCTCGCGGTCCCGCTCGGAGATCGACGCCGCCATGCCCGAGCCCGCCCAGGGGCCCCAGTTGATGCTGAGCCCCGGCCGGCCCTCCGCGCGGCGCAGGTGGCACAGCGCGTCCTCGAAGGCGTTCGCGGCGGCGTAGTTGCCCTGCGCGGCCGAGCCGATGACCGACGCGATCGACGAGAAGCAGACAAAGAAGTCGAGCGGCAGGTCCCGGGTCGCGTGGTGCAGGTTGAGGGACCCGTCGATCTTCGGGGCCATCACGCCGCGGAAGCGCTCCCAGGTCTGCTGGAGGAGCACGCCGTCGTCGAGGCCGCCGGCGAGGTGCAGGACGCCCTTGATCGGCGGCATGGAGGCCTGCGCCCCGGCGAGCAGCTCCGCCACGTGACCCGGCTGCGCGACGTCGGCCGCCACGATCCGCACCTCGCAGCCCCGCGCCTCGAGCTGCGCGAGCTCGGGGATGGGTTGCTCCGGCGCGCGGCGGCTCGTCAGGATCAGGTGGCGCGCGCCCTTGTCGCAGAGCCAGCCAGCGACCCGCCGGCCGAGCGCGCCGAGCCCGCCCGTGACGAGGTAGGCCGCGTCCGGATCGATCGCGACGCCCTGGCGCGGCCCCCGCGCGGCGGACCGCACGAGCCGGTGCACGTAGCGCCGGCCGGCGCGCCAGAGGACCTCGCTCTCGTCGCCCGGGCGCGCGAGCTCGCCGAGGAGCCGCTCGGCGTTGTCGTCCGCCCCGGGATCGAGGTCCACGCGGACGCAGGGCAGGTCGGGCTGCTCCACCGACAGCGCGCGCCCAAGGCCCCAGACGGGCGCCTGCGCGACCTCGATCCGCTCGCTCCCGAGCGACTGCGCGCCGCGGGTCGCGATCCACAGGCTCGGCATCTGCTTCCAGCCGGCGCGCCGGATCGCCTGCACGAGGTGGAGGAGGCCGCCGCACGCGCGCTCCTGCGCGGCGGTGACGTCGTCGAGGAGGACCCCCGCGGCGGGCAGCGGTTCGGCCGCCCAGAGGTGGACCACGCCGACGACCGGCTCCTCGACGCGACGGAGGAGCCCGGCGAAGCCCTCTGCGTCCAGCGGATCGACGCGGTGGTGGTCTTCGTCGACGTGGCCGGCGCCGTGGCCGTTCACGCCGTTCTGGCCGGGCTTCCTGGGCGTGACGAGGTGGCACCGGAGGCCCTGGGCGCGCAGACGCGCCGCGAGCTCCGCGCCCGTGACGTCCTCGCCGCCGAGGACGATCCAGCTCCCGCGGGCCACGCTGCCGTCGCCCGGGGCGGCCTCGTCCGGCTGCCACGCGAGCTCATAGAGGAGATCGCGCGCGCTCGCGCCGACGTCGGGCACGAGGGCGCTCTTCGCGATCTTCCGCGCCGCGAGCCCCTCGATCTCGAGCACCGGGCGGCCCGCCGCGTCGAGCAGGCTCATGCTGCCGGAGAAGCCCTCGCTCCCCGCGATGTCGACGCGCGCGTGCGCCTGGAACGAACGGTCCTCGGGCATCCGGCGCGCGCGGACGCGGGCCACCTGGAACGGCACCTGGGTCTCGTCGCCCTCGAGATCGCCGCAGGTGAGCATGAGGCCGAAGCAGGCGTCGATGATCCCCGGGTGCAGGTGGCCGAACCAGCCGTCGCGGAGCTTCGGCGGGACGTCGAGCCGGCCGAGCGCCTCGCCCTGCCGCCGCTGGACAGCGGTGAGCCACTGGTAGCTGTCGCCGAGGTGGATGCGGCGCCGCTCCTGCAGGGCGTAGAAATCCTCGGCGGGGATCTCCTGCGTGCACCGGCCCCGGATCTCGTCGACGCTCCTCGCGCCGTCGACCATCGGCTCCGGGCGGGCCACGAGGATCCCCTCCGCGTGGCCGGTCCAGCTGTCCGGCCGGTCGCCGTTCAGGCTGATCAGCTTGAAGGCATAGCGGTCGTTGCCCTGCGGCTCGAGCACGAGCTGGACGCGGACCTCGCGGCCCTCGGGGATGACGAGGACGCGGGTGAACACGACGTCCGAGAGCTCGCAGACCTCCGTACCGAAGTACCGGGTGGCCGCGTCGATCACCATGGCGACGTGGCACGCGCCCGAGATGACGACCTGCTCGAACACGAGGTGGTCGCCGAGGAAGGGCGCGGTCCGGACCGAGAGCTCCCCGTTGAAGAGCAGGTGCGGGATGACAGGCGAGAGCGGCACCGGGTCGAGCAGCGAGGCCGCCCCGCGCCGCCCGCGGAGCGCGCGGGCCGGCTTCTGCTCGGCGCGCGGCTCGATCCAGTGGCGCTTGCGCTGGAACGGGTAGGTCGGCAGGACGACGCGCCGGCGGTCCGCCCCCGCGTGGAACCGCGCCCAGTCGATCGGCTGGCCGGCCTCGTACAGGCGAGCCGCGGCCTCGCTGACCGTCTTCCAGTCGTCCTCTCCGGGGCGGAGCGTCGGGATCGAGGCCACGGCGCCCGCTTCGAGGACCGACTGCGAGAGGCCGAGCAGCGACGGCCGCGGGCCGAGCTCGACGAAGTGATCGCACCCCGCCCGCCACGCGGCCTCCGCGCAGTCGGCGAAGCGCACGGGCTCCCGGAGGTGGCGCGACCAGTAGCCCGGCTCGGTGATCTCGCTCCCCGCCGCCTTCCCATCGAGGTTCGACAGGAGCAAGAGCTTCGGCGCCGATCGGACGCGCCGCGCGACGAAGCGCTCGAGCGGCTCGCGCGCGCCGTCCATGAGCGGCGAGTGGAACGCGTGCGAGACGCGCAGCGCCTGGTGCTTGATGCCCGCGGCGGCGAGCTCGTCGAGCACCGCCTGGACCGCGGCCGCGTCGCCCGAGATGACGGTGTTCGCGGGGCCGTTGACCGCCGCCACCGAGACCCGCTGCCGGTGCCGCTCGAGGCGCGCCGCCACCTCGCGCTCGGGGGCGAACACCGCGGCCATGGCGCCGTGGCCGGGCTGCGCCGCCATGAGGCGCGCGCGCTCGGCGATGAGCTCGAGGCCGTCCTCGAGCGAGAACACCCCGGCCGCGCAGGCGGCGACGTACTCGCCGACGCTGTGACCGACGACCGCGGCGGGCTCGACGCCGAACGAGCGCCACATCTCGTAGAGCGCGTGCTCGATCGCGAACAGCGCCGGCTGCGTGTACTCGGTCCGATCGATGGGCGAGGCCTGCCCCGCCTTCGGATAGAGGACATCGAGCAGGCCCACCTCCAGGCGGCCGCGGAGCAGCTCGTGGCAGCGCTCGAGCGCCGCCCGGAAGGCCGGCTGGGTCTCGAACAGGACGCGGCCCATGCCCGCCTGCTGCGATCCCTGCCCCGAGAAGAGGAACAGGATCTTCGGCCGCGCGCCGGCGGGCCGCGCCGCCGCGCCCTCGGCCGACCGCGCCGCGAGGCCCTCCCGCAGCGCCTCGATGGACCCGGCGGCGAGGGCCAGGCGGTGCTCGAAGTGGCTGCGCCCGACGTTCGACGTGTAGCAGACGTCCGCCAGCGCCGGCGCCTCGCCGCCGCGGCGGTCGAGGAACGAGACGTAGCGCGCCGCGAGATCCCCGAGCGCCGCCGGGCTCCGGGCCGAGAGCGAGAGGACGTGGGTGGATCGGGCGACCTCGTCGCCGCGCGGGGCCGGCGCGGGCGCTTCCTCGAGGATGGCGTGGGCGTTGGTCCCCCCGATGCCGAGCGAGTTCACGCCCGCCCGGCGGGGCCCCTCGCTCTTCCAGGGGAGCGCCTCGGTGTTCACGAAGAACGGGCTCGACGCGAAGTCGATCGCGGGGTTGGGCCGCTCGAAGTGCAGGGTCGGTGGGATCACCTTGTGGTGCAGGGCGAGCACCGCCTTCATGAAGCCGGCGGTCCCCGACGTGATCTGCAGGTGACCCACGTTGGTCTTCACCGAGCCGACCGCGCAGAAGCTCTTGCGATCGGTGCCCTTGCGGAAGGCCTCGGCGAGCCCGGAGATCTCGATGGGGTCGCCCATCTCGGTCCCGGTCCCGTGCGCCTCCACGAAGCCCACGGTGTCAGGCGTGACGTCCGCCACCGCCATCGCCTCCGCGACGACGGCGGCCTGACCGTCGCCGCTCGGCGCCATGTAGCCGACCTTCACGCCGCCGTCGTTGTTGACGGCCGAGCCCTTGATGACGGCGAAGATCGGGTCGCGATCCCGGATCGCGTCCTCGAGGGGCTTGAGCAGCACGGCGCCGGCCCCGCTGCCGAAGATCGTGCCGCGCGCCTTCTCGTCGAAGGCGCGGCAGTGCCCGTCGGGGGAGACGATCATGCCCTCCTGGTAGAGGTGCCCCGCGTGCACCGGCGCCTTGACGGACGCGCCGCCCGCGAGGGCCATGTCGCACTCGCCGGCGAGGATCGCCTGGCAGGCCATGTGGATCGCGACGACGCCCGTGGAGCAGGCCGTCTGCACGTTGATGCTCGGGCCGGTGAGGTTGAGCCTGTAGGAGACGCGCGTCGGCAAGTAGTCCTTGTCGCCCGCGACCATCAGCTGGAAGCCGCCCATCGAGTCGAGGGTCATCGCGGAGAGATCGTCGTTCGCGTCGACGTCGCCGCGGCTCGGCAGGACGTTGTTGATGAAGTACGTGTTCATCGCGGCGCCCGCGTAGACGCCGACCGGCCCCTCGTGCGCGACCGGGTCGTACCCGGCGACCTCGAAGGCCTCCCACGCGCACTCCAGGAACAGCCGGTGCTGCGGATCCATGAGCTCCGCCTCGCGGGCCGTCAGGCCGAAGAACTCGGCGTCGAAGCGCTCGACGTCGGCGAGCATGGGGCTCGCCTTGACGTAGCTCGGGCTCTTCGCCGAGGTCGGGTCGACGCCCGCGGCGAGCGCCTCCGCTTCGGTGAACGACGAGATGGTCTCCCGGCCCTCGACGAGGTTCTTCCAGAACGTCTCCAGGTCGCTGGCGCCGGGGAAGCGGCAGGCCATGCCGATGACGGCGATGTCGCTCCCTGCGGCCGCGCGGCGCCGGCTCCTCACCTCCGCGCGCGCCACTCCCCGGTCGGAGGCGGTCTCGCGCGGCTTCCCCTCGCCGATGAAGCGAGCGAGGGACTCGATGGTCGGGTACTTGAAGAGATCGACCAGCGTGACGCGCGATCCGAAGATCGTGCTCAGGCGGTGCTGGGCCTGGGTGAGGAGCAGCGAGTGCCCGCCCAGCTCGAAGAAATTGTCCTGCACGCCGACCGCGTCGAGCCCCAGCACGTCCTTCCAGACCTCCGCGATCTGGAGCTCGATCGAGGACATCGACGTCTGGTCCGGCGCGGCCTGCCGCTCGACCCCCTGGGCGACGGCGCGCAGGCGGTCCCGGTCGGGCGCGCCCGACGGCGACAGCGGCAGCTCGGGCAGGTGCTGCAGCGGGCTCCCCGGCGCGTGGCTGGAGCCGGCGCGCTCGGGCTCCCGCATGGGCACGAGGTCGAGGCGCGCCGGCGTGCCGTACCGGTCTACCAGCGCGAGCGCGCGCAGGTGCTCCGAGGGCGCCTCGTCGAGCGCGCCCACGAAGAGCCTTGTCCGCTCCACCTCTGGCGACTCGCCCGCGAGCCGCGCGCGCAGGCGCGGCGCGTCGCCGTCCGCGAGCGCCACCACGCGGCCGCCGAGCAGCAGGGCGCCGAGCGCGAGGTCGAGCGCGGCGCGCCCTGACGGGGCCCCGGCGAGCTCCACCGCGTGCACGGGCCGGTCGCCGCGCTGCTCGAAGTGCGCCGCGAGCCCGTGCTGGAGCGACGCCGCGGCGCCGAGGGCGCCCGCGCCCGCGCCCGTGACGCCGACGGCGACGAACGCTGCCCCCGGGTGCTCGAGCGCGATCTCCGCCAGGGCCGCCGCGGCGGTCGCCTCCTGGCCCAGCGCCGCCGCGAAGCCCTCGGGGGTCTCCTCGGCGAGCGCGCGCTGCGCCGCCGGCTCGGCCACGTGGATGCAGCCGTCGAGCACGCCGCCGCGGTCGACGACGTGCTCCCGCACGGCGCAGAGCAGCGCCGCCGGCTCCCCGATGTCGGCGTCGAGCAGCGAGAGCTCGCCGCCCAGCTGCCCCAGCCGCTGCAGCGCGTCCTGCGCCGCGCCGTCGTCGCGCCGCGCGCCCGCGCCGGCGAGGAGCACGTGCGCCTCGAACCGGCCGAGGAGCACCTCGAGCAGCTGGAGGCTCACCCCGCCGAGGTCCCCGTGGACCACGTACGTCCCGCCCTTCCGGAAGGGGAGCTCGCGCTTGCTCTCCGGGGCGACGGCGGCGCGCCGGTAGCCGCGCACCCAGCGCTCCCCGTCGCGGTACGAGACCTCCTCGTCGGCCGACGAGCCGAGGACCTCGGCAGCGATGACCCGCGCCTGGTCCTCGGCGCTCGCGGTGTCGAGGTCCAGGTGCATGCACTGGATCCAGGGGACCTCGCGCTGGACGGCCTCGAGCAGCCCCCGCACGCCGGCGCACGCGAGCGCGACCTCGTCGCCCGGCGGGAGCGCGTGGTCGTGGCTGGACACCACCAGCAGCCGGATCGGCTTTCGCGTCTCACGCCTGCCCTGGAGGGCGTGCACGAGCTGGAGCAGGCTCCCGGGTCTCCGGGTCGGCCCGCGCCCGCTCGCCGGCTCGTTCGAGAGCGCGTGGACGATGGTGCTCACCTCCGTCCCGGACTCGTCGAGCCACCGCGCGAGCGCCCGGTGGTCCTCCGCCTCGCCGAGGCGCATCTCGATCGCCGCTGGGCCGCGCTGCGCGAAGCTCGCCCCGTCCGTCACGGTCACGCACGGCGCGCCGCGCCGGGCGAGCACGTCCACCGCGCGCTGACCGAGCCCTTGCGGGTCGAGCAGCACCAGCGTCACCCCGCCGCGCCGCCGGTCCGCGTGCACCAGGTCCTTGCGCTGCCATGCCTCCCGGTAGAAGCCGTCCGGCAGCGTGTTCTGGTTGCCGAGCAGGAGGTCGACCTGCCGGATCAGCGCGTCGAAGCCGCCCTGGTTGAACTGCGCGGTCAGCTTCTTGTGCTGGATCTTGCCGATCTCGGTCTTCGGGATGGCCGAGCGCTCGACGGGCAGGAGGAAGTCCGCCTTGATGCCGAACCGCTTCGCGAGCCGCAGCTGGACGGCGCCGAGCAGCGCCGGCAGGAGCGCCTCGTCCTGGCTCGCCGGGTGGAAGAACACCGCGAGCTTCTGCTCCGCGCTGTCCGCGGGCCGCACCGCGCAGGCGGCCACGAACGACGGCGCGACGCCGCCCGTGCCCTCGACGACCGCCTCGATCTCGCTGTTGCTGAAGTTCGCGCCGTTGATGATGATGCCGGCGTCGGCGCGCCCGGTGAGCACGAGCTCCCCGTCGGCGAGGAAGCCCATGTCGCCGGTGTCGAACCAGCCGTCGTCGCCGAAGGCCCGGTTGGCCTCGGCGTTCTGGTAGTACCCGGGGGAGAGCGCGGCGCCCTTGAACTGGAGGCGCCCGCACACGCGCTCGGGGAGCACGCGGCGCTCCGGGTCCACGATGCGCATCGACACGCCGGGGATCACCGTCCCGAGGCTCGCGAAGGCGATGCCGGCCGGATCGGCCGCGTCGACGTAGCGCACCGCCTCGCCCACGGAGCCGCGGTCGATGGTGTGGAAGCGGAGGGAGCTGCCTTCGGTGGGCTGGTGGTAGGTGACCCCGGAGCAGAGCTCGGCCATGCCGAAGGCGGACTGCACCGCGGAGGGCCGCAGGCCGAACCGCGAGAGGTCGGCGATGAACCGCTGCACGGCGGCGGTGGTGATGAGCTCCCCGGCGTTGAGGAGCATGCGCACGCACGACAGGTCCCACTGCGCGGCGCGCTCGCGCTCGAGGGCCGCGCTCACGAGCGAGTACGAGAAGTTCGGGGCCCAGGTGTGGGTGATGCGGTGCCGGTCGATGAGCTCCAGCAGCCGCAGCGGCCGGCCGAGGATGTGCTCCTTGGGGGCGTAGACGAGCTTGCAACCGAGCACGACAGGGCGGAGGTGCCCCTCGGAGATGCTGCCGATGTGATCGAACGGCAGCCAGTTCAGGACCACGTCCTCGGCCGAGTAGCACTTCGCGTTGACCCCGCGCGCGCGCGCGATGAGGTTCCGGTTGGTGAGGGCGATCGCCTTGGAAACGCCCGTGCTGCCCGAGGTGAGGGCGTAGAAGGCGACGTCGTCGGGGGAGACGTCGTGCTGCCGCGCATCGCGCGGGCCCTCGCGGAGCTCCTCGACGGTGGCGACGCGCGCGCCGGCGAGCGGCGTCTTGCGGGTGCCGGACCGGAAGGCCTCGATGCGGGAGGCGTCGGTGACGATGGCGGGCCGGTCGAAGAGCTCGTAGACGTGGGCGAGCTGGGCGCCGGCGCGGCTCTCCTCGTCATAGGAGACCGGGCACGGCGCGATGATCACCTCGAAGCCCCCCAGCATCGACGCCCAGAAGAGCGGGACGATGTCCTCCGATCGCTCTAGCTGAAAGACGATGCGGTCGCGCGGCGCGAGGCCGAGCCGCCGCAGGCCGCCGAGCAGCCGCTCCGCGTCTGCGAGCTGCGAGCCGTACGTCTCGGCGCGCTCGGCGCCGTCGGCGCCGACGTAGAGGATCTCCTGGTCGGCCGGCGCGGCGTGGAGCACCTGCCCGATGACCCACGGCTCACCGGCGCGCTCCGGCAGCGGCGCGCCGTGGCGGAGCGCCGGCGGCGCCTCGGGCGCGCTCGCCGCCGCGTCGCCGTCCGACGCCGCCGCGGCGCCATCCGGGGCCGGGCGCGCCTCGGGGCGGGCCCTGGGCGCGGCGACCGGCGCGGAGCGGAACAGATCGGCGCGGTGGAGCCGCCGCTCCGGCGCGCGCCACGGCCCCGAGATGGCCGCGGCGCGCCCGATCCCCGGCAGCGCGGCGACCTGGCCTTCCCATTCGGCCTCGATCTGGCGCTCCCGCACCGGGATCTGGGCGAGCGCGTCGACATCGACGGCGCCGCGGTCCGTGACGGGAACGCGATGGACCGGCACGAACGCCGCGAGCCGGTCCTTGTGGGCGTCGGACAGCCGCCTCCGGAGCTCCTCGGGGTCGTCGCCCGGCGCGACGACGACATAGGCGACGTGCTCGTGGCTGCCGTCCTGACGCTCCCGCTCCAGGACCACGCACTCTTCGAGCGCCGGGTCTCCGAGCAGCTCGGCCTCGAGCGCCGTGATGCGCACCGGGGTCGCGGACGCCGTCATTGCATGATCGGCCGAAAACCCGTCCTGCGCTCGAGTCGATTCGTGACGCTTGTCCCGCACGAGTCCTCCTTCAAATGCTGAGCCGACCCGCGAAGCCAATCGATCTGCGCGCGGGCCACGCCCGCGCCATCGAGTCATCGGCGACGACGATGGCCAGGCAAACCTGAATTTCGAGCCGCGCAAACGGCGGACTTGCGCCGCCGCCGGCGTACTCAGGGGCGCTGCGCCCCCGTACAGAACGGAGCTCTCCGGCGCGCCGCCCAGATCAAAGGGATCGGCGGCCGTGGCACCGGTTAGGTGCCGTGATCGTCAGACATGCTGCCCCATATCACCGGGTGATCCGGGACAATGGCGCCCAACAGAATGTAAGTCCCAACGCTTCCCAAAAAAAAGAAAAATCTTCGAGAACCGATATGTCCTCTACCCCCTCCTCCTGACATCCGGTCTCACGAGGCCACCAGCTCGGCGGCCGGCACGCGTTCGCGGCAAAGATTCTCAAATGCAACAGAGACGTAACAGTTCGAGATCACGCGCCGGTTGCTTTTGAAAGAACTCTTACATCGCACTTCGCCCGCCCTTCCCTGAATGCCCCCAGTGGCGCGGCCCTTCGCCAAATCGTACGTGAGCTGCCTGCTGTTCTTCCCGGCGGCTCTCGCGAGAAGCGCGGATGACCTGGGGAGGCCACGCCGGCGGAGCTCTCCCACGGCCCGCAAAACCAGGGGATGCACAGGCCCGAGGAGCGTCGCCGCCCTGCGACCTTCGGGCAGGGCACGGGACCGTTCGCCGTCCGTGAACGGAACGGTGGCAGCAGCGATCGAGGGGACCGTCGCGGAGATGACGGTATGAACGGATGAAAACTGAGCCGGCTAATATAGCCTGGACGTTCAGAGGCTTGTTCTCGGGCGAGGTATCCAAAATCTGCAATCCCATGGCAATGGATTCCAGGAAGGAGATCTTCGCAGCCAGCAGGGGCCTGAAGCGCGCGCCCGATTCGTGCGCGCGAGTTGCGGCTCCCGGAGCCTCGGAGATCGGCGTCGTCGATAGCGGCTCCCGCGCCTCCGCGGATCGCGATGGGGAAGGGACGCCGCACCGGTCGCACGACGCCTGGAATCGCGCCCGGAATATGCGATGCCGCCCGGGGCGGCGCCAGACGACGCCGTGGAACGGCCGTGTTCGAGGAGTGGAACATTGAGAGAGCTCGATGATCTGGCCAGTTTGTCGATGTTCTGCGCATCGTCGAGGAAGGCTCGCTCAGCCGGCCGGCAGGGCGCTCGGCCTGCCGAGATCAAGAGCCACAGTGCGGCTCCCTCCGGGCTGCTGCGTATCGCCGCGTCGGTCGCCTAGGGCCAGGCGGCGATCGCGCCTCGCCTGCTCTCGTTCATGAGGCGTTGTCCTGCCGTTCGCATCGACCTGCACCTCCAGGAGGTCGCGTCAACCTGATCAGCGGCGGCGATGATCTGGCCATCTGCACGGGCACGATCGTCCGGCGCTTCGCCCGCCCGCGGCCTCGCCCATCGGCGAATCACTACGGCCAGCGTGGTTCGCGGTTTCTCCGGAATCGATGGCGCGGGCTCGGGCGGGCACCGCCGCTCAGGTGGGCGCGGCCGCCCCTCTCCTCTCGTTCATCTCTTCCAAGGAGGAGCGATATATAAGTAGGAGCCATCGATCTTATAAGGAGCCGTTTATAAGGAGGAGCCATCGCTCTTATAAGGAGGAGCCATCCATGAGGAGGAGCCATGCCCACCTGCCCCCTCCGGCGTGCGCCCGCGGCCGGCCGCACGAGCAACGGGATGCTAGGGTTCCCGGCACGTGTTCCAGCTCGGCGGAATCGTCGTCACGCTCGTCAACGGGCTGCTCGGTCTGATCTTCTGGCGGCGGCTCCGGGCAACGTTCCCGCGGCACGGCGCGTGGATCGACCTTGCGTGCCCTGCGGGCCTGCTGCTGCTCGGGCACCCGGCGCTGCTCATGGCCGTGGCGAGCTGGCCGGGGCTGAGGGCCGCCCAGCGTCACTTGCCCGACCCGCTGTCGATGATCGCCATGGGCGCCCAGGTGAGCTTGCTCCTCTCCGGCCTGCTCCTCGGCGTCGCCGCGACCGCGCGCGCGCTCGTCCGGGCGCTCCGCAGGCGCCGGCCGCCCATGGTCGTCCGGCCGCCCACGGACGGCCCTCCTGCCACGCACGCCGGGGCCGGCCCGGCTCCCGGCATCGTCGAGGCCGAGCCGGAGGCCGTCGACGCGAGCCGCCGGCGGCTCGTCGTCGGGGCGACATGGGCGCTGCCCGCGGCGGCGGTCGCCGCGTCGATGGGCGGCGTGCTCGCCTCGCGGCAGCGGCCCGTCGTGGTGCGGCTCGCGCTGCCGGTGCGGCGCGGGCTGACGAGCCTGCACGGCGTCACCATCGCGCAGCTCAGCGACATCCACGTCGGCAGCTTCATGGACGCGGAGCGGCTCGACGAGCTCCGCGACGCCATGAACGCGCTCCGCGCCGACATCCACGTCATCACCGGCGATCTGCTCGATCACCACGTCTCCCAGCTCGATCTGTCCGCGCGGCTGGTCCGGGGCCTGCGCCCCGCCCGGGGACAGCTCTTCTTCTGCATGGGCAACCACGAGTACATCGCCGCGCGGTCGGCGGACGTCGGGACGATCGTGAAGGGCCTCGAGGAAGCAGGCGCCCAGGTGCTCGTCGACGAGGCGCGGGAGGTCCGCCTCGGCGGCGATCGCCTGTGGATGGGCGCCATCGACTACCCCAGCCGCGCGCGGCCAGGCGAGCCAGCCCGGCGCCCGACGGCCGACGGGCTGGCGCGCGCGCTCGCGCAGATGCGGGACGACGGCGCGCCGCGGGTCCTGCTCAGCCACCACCCGGGCACGTTCCGCGCCGCGCGCGAGCTGCCGATCGATCTGATGCTCTCCGGCCACACGCACGGCGGGCAGATCTCGCTGGGCCGGATCGGCGATGTCGCCCTCACGCCGATGTTGGCCGCCGGGCTCTACCACAACGGGCTCTACGAGCACCGCGGCCGGCGCCTTCACGTCAACGCCGGCGCGGGCGGCTGGCTGCCAGTCCGCATCAACTGCCCGCCGGAGATCACGCTCGTCGAGCTCGTGCCCGCCTGACGCGGCGGCGCGACCGCCGCCGTGCCGCGCGGCCAGGTGTCTCCGGGCAGGGCCGGTAGCGGGCGGCGGTCGTCAGCGCCGCGCGCCGCGAGCGCACGGCCGCCGCTCCACGCTCCGCGCGTTCTGTCCTCGCGCGGCCATCACGCCGGGAGCTCGCGCACCACATCGTCGAGGAGGGCCGACAGCGACCGGAGGAGCGGCTCCCGGGCGCTCTGCACGAAGAAATGGCCGCCGGGGAACATCTCTACCCGGAACGGCCCTCGCGTGTACTGGCGCCAGGCTTCGAGATCGGCGCGGCTCGCGCGCTCGTCCTCGAGCCCCCCGAACGCCGAGATCGGGCAATCGAGCGGGTCCTCCTCGACGAACGGCCCGCACTCGTTGACGCCGATGTCGGCGCGCAGGACCGGCAGGATCATCGCCAGCAGCTCCGGCTCGCGCAGCACCTCGTCGGGCGTGCCCCCGGTACGGCGGAGCCACGCCACGAGCTCCCGATCCGACACGCCGTGGAGCCGCTCGGGGCCGGGGGACATATGAGGCGGGCGCCTGCCAGAGACGAAGAGATGGCGCGGGAGCGGAGCGCCCCGGCGGCGCAGCTCGCGCGTGAGCTCGAGGCTCACCAGCGCGCCGAGGCTGTGGCCGTAGAAGCCGAACGGCTTCGTCAGCCAGGGAGCGATCCCGTTCGCGAGGGCCTGGACGAGCGGCGTGAGGCGGTCGAAGGGCGGCTCGCGCACGCGCGCCTCTCGGCCGGGGAGCTTGATCGCGCAGAGCTCCACGTGCGCAGGGAGCTGGCGCTGCCAGGAGTTGTAGGCGATCGCGCCCCCGCCCGCGTAAGGTAGGCAGAAGAGCCGAAGCCGGGCCGCGGGATTCGCTCGCGGACAGTTGACCCACGTATCGGAGGAGGAACCTGTGCTCGTCACCTGATGTGCAGCATAGCTCGCCTGGACCGGATTCGCTCGGTCTCCTTGCTCCCCGTGGGCTGCCCAGGGCGACGCGAAACGAGAACGATGAGAGTGGCGATCGGCCGCGAGCGCCAAGGGCCGCGCGCCCCCTCGCGGGCTGGCGGCGCGATGCTGTCATCCGATCGTCGTAGACGCGCGCGGCCGCGCGCGTCACACTGCGCGACACCCTTCGATGAGCTTTCCGCGGAGCGCGAGCACCTTTTTCATTCTGGTCACCCTGCTGCTCGACACGCTGGGCATCGGCCTGCTCATCCCGGTCCTGCCGACGCTCGTCAGCAGCTTCACCGGGGACGACGTCGGCGCCGTGTCTCGGTATTACGGCGCATGGGTGGCGGTCTACTCGGTGATGCAGCTCGTGTTCGCGCCGATCCTCGGCGCGCTGAGCGACCGATTTGGCCGGCGCACGGTGATCCTGCTGTCGCTGCTCGGCGCGACGCTCGATTACCTGCTCCTTGCCTTCGCGCCGAGCCTCACGTGGCTCTTCGTGGGGCGCATGCTCGCGGGCATCACGGGCGCCAGCTTCTCGGCGGCGAGCGCGTACATCGCCGACGTCTCTCCGCCGGAGAAGCGGGCCCAGAGCTTCGGGCTCATGGGCGCCGCGCTCGGGCTCGGGTTCATCCTCGGACCCGCCGCTGGCGGACTGCTCGGCAGCGTCCACCTGCGGCTCCCGTTCTTCGTGGCGGCGGGGCTCAATCTGCTGAATTTGCTTTATGGCGTGCTCATCCTCCCCGAGTCGCTCCCGCGCGAGCACCGCCGCGCGTTCTCCCTGCGCCGCGCGAACCCGCTCGCATCGCTGCGCAACCTCGGCCGCCACCCGTTCGTCTTCGGGCTCGCCGGCGTCATCGTCTGCAACTCCATGTCCCAGGGCATCCTCCAGAGCGTCTGGGCGCTCCACACCGAACAGCGCTTCGGATGGCAATCGCTGGATATCGGCATGTCGCTCGCCCTGGTGGGCATCTGCAACGCGGTCGTCCTCGGAGGGCTCGTCCGCGTGGTGATCCCGCGGCTCGGAGAGCGCCGGTCGCTCGCGGTAGGGCTCGGGCTCAGCGCCATGAGCTTCGTGGCTTTCGGGCTGGCCCACCGGGGCTGGCTCGCGTACGCGCTCATCGTGCCATTTTCGCTCGGCGGCATCGCTGGTCCAGCGGGGCAAGCGCTCCTCTCCCGGGAGGTCGGCCCGTCCGAGCAGGGCGAGCTCCAGGGCTCGCTGGCCAGCCTGCAGAGCCTGATCTCCATCGTCGCCCCGCTCCTCGGCACGAGCCTCTTCGCGCGCTTCGCCTCGCCGACCGCCGCCCCGTACATCCCCGGCGCGGCCTTCTTCGCGGCCGCCGGCTTCTGCGCGCTCGGGCTCCTGCTCGCGCTCCGCCTCTTCGCGCGCGGAGGCGGCGCCGTGGTCGTGGACCGCTCCGTCACCGACGCCTGAGGCACGACGCCTGAGGCACCGACGCCTGAGGCACGACGCCTGAGGCACCGACGCCTGCCTTCATGCTCAAGTGACTGCACCACCCTCGCTCGCCGGTTCACCCGCCCCCGACAGCGTCTCTCGCCCCCAGCCCATGCTGGCTTACAGCGTCACCTCGAACGGCGCGCGCGCGAGCTCCTCGCCCGTCTCCGACCGCACGACCGCCGTCCACTCCCCCGCCTTGCGCGCCCCGCGCGTGAACGCCCACGTGCGCCACCGCGGCGACGGACCGACCCCGAGCGTCACGTTCCCGACCGGCGCGCCGCCGTCCGGCGGGACGAACGCGACGGTGATCTCCCCCTCGCCCTCGCTCCGGTTCTCGAGCTCGATGAAGGCATAGAGTCGCTCCGTCTCCGGCGCGCGGAACGTGGTCCCCGGCGCCACCGGCTCGCGGTCCTTCACGCCCGCGGCGACGACGAGCCGCTTCACCTTCAGCTCCGCCGCGCCCCTCGCCTTCTCCTTGCGCTCCCTGATCCCCGCGGCGCCCGCGGCCGGCGGGGGCGCCGTCATGGGCGCGGCCGCAGTCACCGTCGCAGCAGGCGCCGCCGCGGGCGCCGCCGCGACGGCGACAGGCTCGGGGCACTGCGCCGCCGTAGGGCTCGCGGCGGCGGCAGGCGCCGGGGGCCGCGCGTCGTGCCGCTCACCGCAGCCAGCGAGCGAAACCGTGCAGAGCGCCAGAAACATCATCCGTCGAGCCATCTTCGTCGCCATGGAAGCACTCCTCCGTGAGCCGGGGCGTCCCCGTAGGGCGGTGTTCTGGCAAGGCGCGGACCGCTTCTGCGACTTTGAAATCGTTGAGGATTTTGCCGGGGCCTGTGGTCGCCCGACCGCGCCCCGTGTGTCCGGCGCGACGAACGACCACGCTGCCGTCTCGACCTGACCCGAGGCGCCGAGGAGAACCGCCTGCGCGTCAGGCCGCGCGCCGCGATCGGCGCCGCGTCGCGCGGCGACGGTCACTCCGCTGCGTAGTAGCAGACATCGAGCTTCGGCCGGCGCGCGACGTCATGATACTCGCTCGCGCGGAAATCGGTCCTGTTCACCGCGTCGATCAGCGCGACACCATGGTTCGGGAGCGCGCCGTCGACCCAGGCCTGGACGAGCGAGGTCAGGCCGACGGAGGCCCACGCGTCGGTCTGCGAGAGCGTGGTGAGCGAGGCCTCGACAGCAGGGCTGTAGCCGCTGAAGTTGCCGGCGTTGACGGTGGGCTCGCCCCAGGCGCCGCTCACGCGGTGCACGGTGACGGCGCTGCCCGCGGGCTTCCAGCCGTAGGAAAGGGAGAGGACCGCTGACGCCACCCTCGAGCCCGCGGGGATGAACGACAGATCGTGGGCGATGAGCGCCGTCAGCGGGCGCGCCGCGCCCGCGCTGGTGAGGAGATAGGGATATCCGCCGTACGACCAGCCCGTCACGCCGCCCTCGACGATGGAGTCCTGCGCGCCGCCGAAGGTGCCCCGTTGCACGCTGACGCACTCGAGGTCGCAGACATCGCCGAGGCCGTCGCCGTCCGAGTCCGCCTGGAGCGGGTTGCGCACCGTGGGGCAGCTGTCGAGCGCGTCAGGGACGCCGTCGCCATCCATATCCGGCGCGACGCGGAACCGCGCCACGCCGGGATCGTGATCGCTGGCCTGGTCAGCGAACTCCGCGTTGACGTGCACGACGTCGAAGCCCACGAGCTTCGGTCCAGCCAGGCTCGCGCTGACCAGCACGTGATCGAGCACCTGGCCATTGCCGTCGTACACGTACGAGTAGCGCTCCTCCGGCGGGAGCGTCTCGATGAGCGTGGTCAGCCCCGCGTCCTTGAGGATCCCGAGGGGCGACGAGAACTGGAAGTCGTTCAGGTCGCCGAGGACGACCACGTTCGCGGAGGGGTCGCGATCGAGGATCTGCCGCACGAAGCCGGCCACCACGGTGGCCTGCTGCAGCCGCTGCGCCTCGCTGGAGAGGATCGGGGGCTGAAAGCGCCCGTTCAGCGGCTGATCGCCGCCCTTGGAGTTCCAGTGGTTGGCCACCACGAACAGCGGCTGGCCGTTCCAGCGGAACTCGCCCGCGAGCGGCTTGCGGCTGCTGTCGAAGGCCGGGTTGCCCGGATCGACGCGGCCCGGGCTGTAGCGGAGCGACACGCCGCCCGCGTCGCCGACGACCTCGTTGGGCGTCAGCGCCGATGCGCCCGGGCGGTCGACGAACTGGAGCCCGCGATCGGTCCGGAACAGGAAGCCGACGCGGATGTTGCCGCCCGGCTCGCCGCCGTCCGCGCCGTCCACCGGGTCGACGCTCCGGAACGCATAGGTCGGCGCGCCCGGCACGGCCGCGATCGCGCCGATGAGCCGCGCGAACGTCGCGGAGGCGTCCACCACGGCGTCGTTGGTCGCACCGCTGTTGTCCTGGACCTCCTCGAGGGCCAGGAGGTCAGGGCTGCCGAGGTTGTCGGCGATGATCCGGGCGAGTCGTTCGAACTTCTCCTGCGGATCGCCGGCGTCGAGGTTCTCGACGTTGAACGCGGCGATGTCGAGCTCGTCGGTGCTCCGCGCTCCGAGCGACACGGTCTCGCGCGCGAGCGCCGAGGTCGCCGCGGGGATCGCGTCGTCGACCGGAAGGAGCTTGTAGTTGGCGAAGTTGTAGTCGATCGTGCCCAGGACGGGCCCGGCGAACGTCGCGCCGACGTCGAGCATCGGCGGTGAGGCCCGCAGAGGGAGCTGGAGCAGGATCCGCTCCGGGTTGAAGTCGCCGGGGCTGAGGACGATGGCGCCTCGCGCGCTGCGCACGCCGGCCGCGGCGCCGGTGACCTCGTCGCGATCGCCGGGGATCAGCGCGATCTCCGCGGTGCCCGAGCTCGCGAACGTGCGGGTCGGGCCCACGACGACAGGACGGCTCAGGCTCACCCGCATGCCCTCGAGGCTCTCCCAGAAATCGATGCCGTCGGCCTCGGGATCGAAGTCGCCCGACGTCTCCACGTTGCCAGCGGTGTCGTCCTCGATGACCTGCGCAGGGGGCCTCCGCGCGCCGGGCGCGAAGCCGATCGAGACCGGAGCCGGCAGCGTATGGCCGCTCGAGAGGACGAGGATCTGCGGTCGGCTGAGCTCGGTGACGGTCAGGTTGTTGTACCCGCTGCCTCGGGAGGGCGTGCACGGGTCGGCGCAGCCGCCGCGGAACTCGACCACCTCGCCCGAGAGCTCGACAAGGTCGCCGGTCCTCACCGCCGGGGCGGAGCCGGTGAACACGAGCAGCCCCTCGGATGTCGCCGGATCGCCGTCAGGCGCAGGCGATTCGACGGTGAAGCCATTGCCGCGCAGGCTCGTCACGATGCCCGTCGTCTTCACGACGGTGCCCGAGAGCGGCGAGAGGTGCGCGCGCCCCTGGATGTCGTGGATCGCGACCGCCGTCGCCTCGCGCGCCGTCGTGAACGAGATCGAGACGTCGGCCGGCAAGGGGTCGAACGTGCCGTCGAGCCCCGCGTCGCGCTCCACGACGCCGCTCGCGCGGATGGTGAGGGTGCACGAGGCGCTCGCGGGGAGGGCCTCGGTGGGCGCGAGCGTGAAGCCGACGGGGCCGCCGCTGACCGTGATGGGGCGCGCGGCGCCCGCGCAGGAGAGCTCGAATGCGTCGCTCGCGACCACCGGCTCGCTGAACGCCACGCTCAGGTCCGCGGCCGGGTCCACGCCGGTCACGCCGTCGCTGGGCGTCGTCGCGGCGACCCCCGGCGGGGTATCGGCGCCGCACGGGGACGTTGCGGTCGAGGTGCTGCGCGGGGCGGGCGTCCCCGTCGAGAGGTCCTCGGCATTGCTGGACGTGTCCTGGCAGCCGGCGCCTCGCCGGATCGAGGCCGTCGCGTTGGCCGTCGCCGGAGCCGGCGCGGAGCCCTCGAAATAGTTGGCTCCGCCGTAGCCGACGAGGTCCTCGAGCGACGCCTCCTGCGCCGCCGAGCACGGCGAAGACCCGCCGTTGCAGCCGAGGCCTGCGGCCTGCCGGACCAGCGCGATCTTCCCCGCCGAACCGCTCAGGTTGATGGGGGTCGCGTCGGCGACGTCGACGGCGGGGAGCGGCGCGCCGCTCCCCGACCCCGCGGCCCCCTGCACGAGCAGGTACCGGCCAGGCTGCAAGGTGACCGCAGGCAGCTCCGTGAGCTGCGCGGTCGTGGCCCCGAAGGCGCCCGTGCCGGTGGCGCTCGCGTACTGGATGGACCACCCCGCGAGCGACACGGGGCCGCTCGAGCGATTGAACAGCTCGACGAAATCATGGGTGTACGCGGCGCCGGCGTTGCCGCCGCCGCCGTACACCTGGCTGATGACCACGCGCCCGCCCGGGAGCGAGACGGCCTGCTGGGCGCGCCCGAGCTCGTCGGGAGCCGTCGAGTCGCCGCAGCCGCAGGCGGTGGCAAGCGCCATTGCGGCGGTCCACCGGGCAGGGTGACTCCGGAGAAGAAAATTCCACACGCATGAGTCCGCGCGCGCGGACGAGGAGAGGTTTCGCACGATGACACCTACTGGCGTTGGAGCGAGGAGGAGGAAGCGGGCACTGCAGGCAGCAGTGGTCACGATGACACTACACCGCCTCAGACATCGTGCGTGCGACGTCTTCATGGAGCATTCATGACCCGAGCGATCGATTCCTCTTCGGGGACGAGGAACGCCGGTCAACCCACCTGCGCGCTCACCGCGGCTCGCGTCGAGTTCAGCCGCCGCGCTTCACGCCCGCCGCCGGGTCGATCCCGTCCGCCCGCATCCGCTCCGCGCTCGCCGGGCCGGCCACCGTGCCGGCCGGGTGCGCGTACCAGCCGTTCGGGTCCGCCTTGTCCGGGTCATCGCGGACCTTGAGCACCGTGAACATGCCGCCCATGTCGATGTACGAGAACGGGCCGGCACCCCCGCGCATCGGCAGGCTGTTCGCGGGCATCGCCATCTGCATCTCGCCCATGCCGCCCATTCCCGTGGTCCCCATCGTCATGTAGCCAGGCATCACGCGGCTCATCCGCCGATCGAGCGCGCGGGTGTCGGCGCCGACCATGTTCGGCAGGCCGTGGCCCATCTGCATCATCGTGTGGTGGGTCATGTGACAGTGCACCGCCCAGTCGCCCGCCTCCTCGGGGACGAACTCGATGACCCGCGTGCTCCCCACCGGCACGAGGACCGTGGTCTCCGGGTACTGCGCGGACTCGGGGACATACCCGCCGTCCGTCGCCGTGAGCTGGAACGACAGGCCATGAAGGTGGATCGGATGGTGATCCATCGGGCCGAGGTTCCCGAGGCGGACGCGCACGCGCTCGCCGCGGCCGACGAGCAGCGGCGCCGTCGCGGGGAACGACTTGCCGTTGAACGTGAGGACGTTGAAATCGCTCATCGCGTTCGGATCCGGCCGGCGCGCGCCCGCGTTGATCTTCCACTCGTGCGTCATCAGCACGAAATCCCGGTCCACGCGCGGGCCGCGAGGCCGCTTCGGGTGCACGACGAACATCCCCACCGCGCCCAGCGCGATCTGGGTCATCTCGTCGAAATGCGAGTGATACATGTACGTCCCCGGATACCGGAGGACGAACTCGTAAACATACGTCTCCCCGGGCAGGATCGGGCGCTGGTTGAGCCCGGAGACCCCATCCATGCCGTTCGGCAGCACCAGGCCGTGCCAGTGGACGGTCGTGGCCTCGGGCAGGGAGTTCGTCACGTAGATGCGCAGCCGATCGCCCTCGACCGCCTCGATCGTCGGGCCCGGCGTGCTCCCGTTGTAGCCCCACACCTCGCACTTCAGGCCAGGCGCGAACTCGTGCTCGAGCGGGCCCGCGACGAGGTGGCCGACCTTCACGCCGTCCACCACCCGGAGCGGGAGCGTGCTGCCGTTCGGCGTCACCACCGCAGGCTGCGCCCCGGGCGCCGACGTCCGGCGAGGCGGGGCGCCCGGGCGCTCCTGCGCATGGGCGATGCCGCGCGTGATCAGGGCGGCGCCGGCCGCCAGGCCGCCCGCGTGGATGAAAGAACGTCGATCCATGTCAGTGCCCTCCTTCGCCGGTGCCCGAGGCCCTCGGCATCGCAGCGGGGGCCTCCGCCCCCCCAGCCTCGACGCGGCGCCCTGAAAGGAGCGCGTCGAACGCAGCCTTCGCCGTCCAGTACTCGCGCAGCGCCTCGACCGCCGCGAGCTCGGCGTCGAGCTGCTGGCGGTGCGCCTCCAGCAGCTGGAAGACGCCGACCTGCATCGCGTTGTACTGGAGCAGCGCCTGCTCCAGCACCCGCCGGCGCGCGGGGACGATGACCCGCTCGTGCTGCCGCGCCCGCGCGTGCGCGGAAACGAGCCGGCTGCGCGCCTCGCGGAGCGCCGAGCGGATGTCGATCGCGCGCCCGTGGTAGCGCTCGAGCAGGCCGTCGAACTCCGCCGTCTGCGCCGCCTCGGCGCCCCGCTGGCGGTTGAAGATCGGGAGCGACAGGCGGAGCCCCGCGCCGAAGACCCAGGGGTGGTCTGCCCCCACCTCGCCGCTCCCGGGGAGCTCCCGCTCGCCGTGGACGCCGACCGACATGTCCGGCACCCAGCCCTCGGCCCGGAGCGCGCCGGCGCGGTCGGCCGCCGCGTCGAGCCGGCTGCGCAGCTCCGCGAGCTCGAGGCTCGCCCGCAAGGCCCGCGCCTCCGCGCCCGACGGCGTCGAGGGCGCCGCGGGCGGCCGCGGGAGCGCGCCGGCCATCGTCCAGGCGGTCGACGGGCCGGAGAGGCCGAGCAGCCGGTTCAGCCGCTCGCGCTGCGAGAGGAGCTCCAGCTCGATCTGGGCGGCCGTGACGCGGGCCTCCTCGTAGCCCGCCTCCTGCGTCGCCACGTCGAGCTCCGGGACGTTGCCCGCCGCGAACAGCGCGCGCGCGGCGTCGCGGGCGGCGGCGAGCGCGTCGAGCGCGCGGTTCGCGATGCCGAGCCGCTGCTCCGCGGCCTGCGCGGCGTAGAACGCGGCGCGCACCTGGTAGCCGAGCTCGACGACCGCGCCGGCCGCGCGGTAGCGCGCCGCCTCGTGCTCCGACCGCGCCGCCCGCGCGCGGAGCGGCGCCAGGAGCGCCGAGGTCAGGTCGATCTCGACCGAGAGCTCGACGTGCGCGTGCTCGAGCCCCTCCTGCCGGGGCGTCACCTCGACCTCGATCTCCGGGTTCGGCAGCGCGCCCGCCTGCTCGATGTTGCCCCGGGTCACGCCGATCTCCTTGAGCGTGGCGCGCAGCTCGCGGTTGTTGAGCAGCGCGACGCGCACCGCGGCGTCCGCGGTGAGCGGCCGCTGCGCGAGCGCCCGCGCGTCGCCAGCCGACTCCGGATCGACCTCGGCCGACGTGGCGCTCGGCGGGAGAGTCGCGCCGGAGAGGCGGCGGACCCGCGCCATGTCGGTGGCCGCCGAGGGGACGGCGCAGCCGGCCGAGAGGGAGAGCGCGACGCCCGCCGCGAGCGGCAGGAGGCGCGCGGCGAGGGAGCGCGATCGCGGGCGTTCAGTGCGCATGGACGGGCTCCGGGGTCTGCGGCGGCGCGTGGCCTTGATGGTGGTGGTGCTGGTGAGGATCGGCGCCGGCGCCCGGCGCCTTGGCCGGCTCCAGGCCGACCCAGCCGGCGGCGGGCGCGCCCGGCAGCGGAGGGTCCTCCGAGAGGGCGACGCCGATCCGCGGCGTGGGGGCCTCCGCGGCCTCTGGCGAGGCGGCGGACGACGCGGGGAAGCTCGCGGGGCGGCTGCGCGGGGCGCAGCTGGCCAGCGCGGCGACGACGACGAGCAGCAGGGCGTTCAGCCCGGGGGGGTGAGGTGCATTCATGGGAGCCGCTCCAGCGTGGGCAGTGCGATCACTTGCGAGGCTCGACGACGATCACGCCCCGCAGCATGTTCATGCCGCATTTGAACTCGACCTCTCCAGCGCTCAGCGCCGGGAGGTCGATCACCACCGGCACGTCCGTCGGCAGCTCGCGCCGGATGTTGAGGGAAGCGAAGACGATCTCCCGCGAGCAAGGCGAGTAGTCCCGCCGGATCAGCTTCAGGCGGACCCGCTCGCCCTCGGCGACGACGATGCGGCTCGGCTTGTAGCCGCCGTCCACCACGATCTCGATCTCCCGGACCGCCTGCGGCGAAGGGGCGGGGGCCCCCTCGGCCGCGGCACGCGAGACGAGCAGCGAGGGGGCGAGGAGCGAGGCGGCAGCGAGACCAGAGGCGACGAGGAGACGCGTCATGAGCATGGGACACCTTCCGTTCGGGGTTCTGCACGGCCGACGCGCGCGGCGCGGCGGTATTACACGCCTCGCGCAGCGGGTGGATCACACGCCGCCGCCCGGGCTGGCCGATCGCCTGATGAGGGGGTGGCTCGGCTCGCCGGTCGGCTCCGCCCGGCTGCCGCGGGGCTGGTCAGCGCCCGGCGCCGTGAGAGCAGCCGCCGGCCGGCGCGGGCGCCGCGTCCGCCGGGAGCGGCCCGCAGGAGCAGTCGAGGCACCCCTCGGCAGCGCAGGCGCCGCACGTCGCGGCCACGCGCTTGCGGAGCGCCTCGCGCGCGCGGAAGAGCCGCACCGCCGCGTTGTTCGGGGTGATCGACGCCTCCTCGGCGAAGGCCTGCACCGAGAGGCCGTCGATCTCCACGCGCTGGAGCGCGGCGGCGTACTCGGGCTTCAGCACGCCGGCGAGCCCCCGGACGCACTGGCACACGGCGCGCTGCATCTCGACGTCGGGCTCGACCGCCTCGTCGAGCTCGGCGGCCAGCGCGGCCATCGCGCGCTCCGACGCCCCGCGGCGCCGGTAGTGGTCGATCACGGCGTTCCGGAGCGCGCGGTAGAACCAGGCCGTGACGGACTCGTCGCTGCGCAGCGCGCCGATGCGGTCGATGCCGCGCGCGAAGGCCTCCTGAAGGATGTCCTCGGCGACGGCCTGGCTGCCCACCCGGCGCTCCAGGAAGCGGCGAAACTCGCTGTACCCCTGGACGAGGGTGGCGATGGCGTCGCCCGACATCGCGCGCTCGACGTCGCTGTCGGGACGCTCCGGATCGCTCATCGCCCGAAGCTAACCTCGCTCCCGGTCCGGCGCTACACGCCCCGGGCCAGCGCGTCCCGCCGGGCGCCCCTGGGCCGCGGTCGCGTCCGGCGTCCGGCGTCCGGCGAGCGGTGCGCCGGCGCCCGCGCGCGCCGCGGACGCGCTCCGGCGGCTCCCCTCCGGCCTCCTGGCGGTTCACCTCTCTCTCGCCTGACGAACCGCGCTGCAGCTGCCCTGCCTGTGGCCTCCGGCTGAGCCCGCACGCCGGTCAGGCGTGGATGTACACGAGCGTCCCGCCCTTGTTGTCGTTGAACGCCGCGTGCCACCCCTCGGGCACGGCGGGGTCGGTCCACTCGAACAGCCACGCGGCGTCGGCGGGCGCGAGGTTCACGCAGCCGCTGCTCCGCACCTTGCCGAACGCGTCGTGCCAGTAGACGCCGTGCAGCGCGTAGCTGTTGTGGAAGTACTGGACATAGGGCACGTCGCGCAGGTCGACGGAGGTCTCGCTGAGATCGTCGCCGTCCATCGTCGCGGTGACGTGCTTCTCGCGGATGAAGAACGTGCCCTGCACGGTGGCGCTCGTCGTCGCCGGGTCGCCGAGCTCGCCGCGGCCCGTCGAGACGAGCGTGGCGAACACGGGGCGCGTGCCCTCGTAGGCGACCAGCATCTGGAGCTCGATCGAGATGTCGATCCACTTCCTGCCGCGCGCGGCGTGCCCCCAGAAGTCGCGGCCCAGCCGGGCGACGCGCAGCGCGGACGCGGGGATCCACACGCCCGCGTCGGTCTCGGCATAGGCGCCGCCGGCGGCCGTCTTGCCGGTGAGCACCCAGCCGGAGCGGTGCGCCGCCCAGCCGTCCGGCTTGAGCTCGCCCGAGGCGTCCGGCTTCAGCGTGCGCACGCCGTGGTGCATGACGAACGCGGGGGTGCCCTCGGTCTTCACCTCCACGCCGCGCATCGCCGTGGGAACGACGGCCGAGGTGCGATCGATCGGGATGAGATCGAGCTCGGTCGTCAGGCCGAAGCGCCGACCGGTCCACTCGAACGTGGAGATCAAGCCGAACGCCGAGTCGGCTCGCGCGCGCCCGCGGTGCGCGGGGAACCGGACCTTCTCGGCGGCGCCGAACGGCTTCGGCAGGTCGCGGCGGCTCGCGAAGAAGGGCGTGAGCGGGTCCGGCTCGCCGAGGAGCGCCTCGTCGCGGCGGGACCAGGCAGGGGTGCCCTGGCTGCGCGAGCGCCCCTCGACGCGCCGCTGCTCCGCCTCGCTCGGGAGGTGCACATAGAGGTGCGGCGGCGGCTTGCGCGAGACGACGTAGCGGTACGGGTACGGCTCGCCGCGGCGCGGGCCGGCCGGCGTGGCGGCGACGATCTCGTGGCCGAGCTCCAGCGAGGCGCCCCGGCCGACGCACACGAAGCCGCGCGGGTGCACGGCGTACCAGCCGCCGGGACAGCCGTCGTCGCCCGACGGCGCCGCGGCGCGCTCGACCAGCGCGCCGGCCCTCAGGTAGCCCAGCTTGGCCGCGCGACGCTCGGGCGCGGCGTACACGAACGTGCGCATCGCGATGCTCGCGAGCCTCTCGCCGCGCCCCGGCCGCAGCGCCTCCCGCGCCGCCGCGGGCTCGGCCTCGCCATCGGGGCCGCCGTCCAGCGGCTCCGCCACGACCGTGGCGGCGGGCGCCGGCTCCGGGGCCATCGCCTGCACGGCGGCCGAGCGCCCCGGCGGCTCCTCGCCTGGGCCGCAGCCCGCCACGAGCGCCGACGCAGCGAGCGCCGACGCGCGCAGCAGCCGATCCAGGCCACCGCGGCGCCGCGCGCGCGCATCCGGGAAAGAGCAAGCCATGACGAGCAAGGACCCCTCGTCTAGCTCAGAGCCCGCCCGCCGGCCAGACCGCGCCGGCGCGCCGCCGCGTCGGCGCGCCGCCGCGTCGGCGCGTCGGCGCGTCGGCGCGTCGGCGCGTCGGCGCGTCGGCGCGTCGGCGCGTCGGCGCGTCGGCGCGTCGGCGCGGCGGCCAATCAAGCAGACGCGGCAGTCCGTCGCGCGCCCCCTCACCCCCCGTCGGCGAGCCAGCGCGGATCTCCTTCGAGGATCCAGCCGAGCGCCCGCTGGGTCTCCTCGGCGACCGGCCCGTCATAGCGGTGTCCGGCCTCCTTGCCGCGCACCACGCGCGTGAGCACCCCCGCCCTCTCGAGGCGCGCGGCGGCCGCCGACGCGGCCGCGCCGCAGCCGGCCTGCGCGCACACGAAGAGGACGCGCTGCCCGCCGCCTTCCGCGAACGCCTTCGCGGTCGCCGGGGTCCACTTGTCGTGCCCGCCCTCGACCAGCACGAGGCGCGGGAAGAGCGCCGCCCGGCGCGCGGCGATCGCGGAGCCCATGATCGCGCCCAGCGAGAAGCCCGTATAGAGCACCGCCCCGGGGTCCACGTGCTCGGGGAAGCGCGCCCGCAGCGCCGCGAGGCCCGCGTCGATCTCCTGCTCCAGGCGGGCGTTGCTCTCGTACGTGAAGCGGACGTCGCTCGCCGACGGCGAGTCGGAGCGCGCGACGCCGCGCGGACACAGGATGAACGCGCCGTCCCCCGCGATGCCGCGCCACACCTGACACTGCCACTCGGGCCGGTCGTAGTTGCCGTGCGACGCGATGAGCACGGGGCGCCGCGCCGTCGCGCCGATCGGCACCGACACGACCGCGCTCGGGAACCCCTCGACGGCGAGCTCCACGAACGGCCCCTCCGCGCGGAGCGGCGCGATCTGCGCGGCGAGCGCCGCCGCGCCCGCGGCCGGCGGCGCGGCATCCGCGGCCGGCGCCGTCACGCCGCCGTCTGCGGCAGGGGCCGCCGCCGTCGCGCCGCCCGCGGCCTGCTCCGCGCCGCCGCGCGCCGGGGCCGACGACGCGCCAGGCGGCGCGGGCGCGGTGCCGGCGGCGCGGCCCGGGCGATCGCAGCCGGGCGCCGCCGCGAGGAGCGAGAGGCATGCGAGCGAGCGGTAGAGGAGCGCGGCGGGGAGCGTCATCCAGCGCAGGATGACGCATCCGCGCCGCCGGGACGACGAGCAGGGCGCTACCGCAGCGACCGCTCTCTAACCGCTCTCTATGGGAGCGCCTCGGCGAGCTTGTCCGCGAGCGGCGCGCCCCAGCCGGTCGGGTAGTCCCAGCCAGGCCCCGCGCTGAACCCAGGGGCGTACTCGTTGCTGGGGGTCTTCCCTTCGGTGATGTCGCGGAACGCGGCCTGCACGTCCTTGCGCTCGTAGAGGGTCTTGTTCAGCCACCCCGCGACTGGCTTGCCCTCCGCGAGCCGGTAGCTGTTCACCGACGCCATCATGCCGGCGAACACCGGGGCAGCGAACGAGGTGCCGCTGCGGCGGTCCCACTCGCCCAGAAAGTAGAGCCAGTACGTCGAGTCCGGCGATGCGTTCAGCGCCACATCGGAGACGGCGCGCTGGCCCTGCGCGTCCGTCACGACGTCCTTCTGCCAGCTGGGCGTCTTGAAGGAGCGGGACCGGCCCGACCCCGAGCCGCTCCACGCCACCTCGCGCGCGACCTCGCCGTCGTCGCCGAGCTCGAGCACCGTCCCGCCGACGCACGTCACGTACGGGCTCGACGACGGCACGTCGGGCCTGCTCGAGTCGCCGCTCGCGACGACGATCGTCATCCCGAGCGCCGCGCCCATCCGCGCCGCCTCGTTGTACTGCTGCCGGATCACCTCGGCTTCGGTCTCCTCGCGGTGCGCGAACGAGGTCGAGAGCACCGACACCTCGCCGGCCGCGATCGCCTCGTTCCACGCGTAGAGGATGGAGAGGGTGCGCGCGTCCGGCCCCTCGTACGCGATGACCTGCGCCTCGGGCGCCATCACGCCCGACCACTGCGTGTCGAGCGTCGTCTCCACGTAGCGCGTCGAGACGGGATCCGCCGTGAGCACGACCTCCGGGTTGTCGCGCGAGACGCCGAACGTTCGCCAGAACGACTGGAGATCCCTGGTCTTGAACGTCGCCCCGACCACGACGCCGAGCTTCACGCCCTGCCCGAGGTGCCCGCCCTCGTGCAGCCTGTCGACCTCGTAGGCGCGCGCGATCTGCGCGGGCGTGAACCCCTGCTCCACTTGCTCCGGGAGCTCCGTCTCGATCGAGCCGCCCTCCTGCGAGAGCGGATCGGTGTCCGCGGGGACGTCGACGGCGATCACGCCCGACGTCAGATCGATGATCTTCTGCGGCGGCCTGAGCGGGTCGAGCGCGCCGAAGGTGCGGAGCGGCCGACCGCCCGCCGACGGGTTCTCCCGCTCGAAGTCGCGGAGCTCGACGTCAAAGGCGGTGTTGAACTGCTCGACCGTGCCCGAGAACTCGAGCAGGAGCCGGTTCCGGGACCGGCGCCTGATCTCCATTCCCTGCTCGGTGAGCCACGCCTCGACGGCCGCTATATCGCTCTCGGCAGGGGCGTGGCGCTCCATCCAGGCCTCGACCGACATGTACTTCCGGAAGCTGTCGGGCTTGTCGGGATCGTACATGGCGTCGATCGCGCCCTCGAGCCCGGAGACGTCCCGGGTCGGGAAGCCGATCAACGCGCGGAAGCGATCTCCCTCCGGCGCCGGGCCGAAGTCCAGGTAGATGCCCTGGACCGGCCCGGGAAGGCCGCTCGGGAGCACCGGTCCATCGTCTCCGCACGCCGCGCTCGCCAGGGCGAGCGACGCAACGCACCAAACCGAGAGCGAACGCATCGACGAGGCCTTGCCGGGGGGATGGGTGAACGTCAGGCCAGACTCAGCACCACACGTGCTCGATGTAGTAGCAGGTGTACGTGCCCGGGTACCAGGTCTCCGGCCAGCCGCCGGTCTCGTTGTCCACGCAGATCTCGCAGTACGCGTGGATGCAGTCGGGGTCCTCGGTCTGCGGATTGGCGCTCGGGGCCGTCGCGGGCTTCTCCGAGTAGAAGAACCCGTTGGCCTTCAGCTCGCCGAGCTCGCTGTCCGACAGCTTGCCGAAGGCGGTCTCATCCGAGGAGATGCTGAACCGCTGGTCCGACGCGTCGGTCAGGACGGGCTTCGGGTAGTCGCCGTAGTCGGCGCTCTCGATCGCGCGCATCTGGTCCTCGAGCAGGACCTCCTTGCCGCTGGGGGCAGAGAGCTTGATGCGGCTGTAGTCGATCGGCGCCGCCGCGTAGTCGAGGGCGTAGACCGTGCTCTGGCTCAGGTCGAGGCTCAGGAACTCCCCGGCCTGGAGGGCGGCCACATCGGACTGCGTGATGCGCTCGTTCTCCACCACCGGTTCATCGGCGACGGGCTCCGACGCGTTGCATCCGGTGAAACCGGCCGCTGCGACGACGCCGAGCGCAACACAGAGAGCGAGCGACTTGGAAGAACGGATGGACTGTCGGATCATGATGGCGTTCCTTTCTATAGTCTCACTGACGGAGGTCACCTGGCCCCGCGCTGGCCAGAGGGAGCTCCACCCCTGTCGGTCCTTCGAGCGATCGCTGCTAGTTGGACCCCCACGACTCCCGCGAGTTGAGTGGAATGAGGGGAAGAAGATTCATATCAAACGGTGCCGCAGCACCCCCATACCTGGCAAGTAAATTCCCGGCGCGGAAGAGAATTCCATCGTTCTTTCTGCGGCGCAGTGGTCTGGACGGTGCGCTGTGCGGGTGCCGCTCACCTGCGACGATACAGCGGGGCCAGGGCAGCAATCAGGGATTGCCTTGAGCGCTGGCCGCGGACATACCGGAGCCTACATGGAGGACATGCTCAAAGAGCCGTCCGGGCCAGCCACGCAGGCCGCGCAGGCCGCACCGGCCGTGGTGGCTGACGTCGTGGTCCTTGACGGCCCGCTCGGGACCGAGCTCGCCGCGCGCGGGATCGAGACGCCGTCGCCGCTCTGGAGCGCCGCGGCCCTGCTCGACGCGCGCGGCTGCGACGCGGTCCGCGCGATCCACCGCGACTACGCGCGCGCGGGCGCGGCGGTGCACACGGCGAACACGTTCCGCGCCAGGCGGCGGCAGGCGGGCGCCGCGTGGGCCGAGCTCGCGGCGCGCGCCGTGTCCCTCGCGCGCGAGGCCTCGCGCGATGCGGGCTCGGGGCGCCGGGTCGCCGGGAGCATCGCGCCGCTCGAGGACTGCTACCGGCCGGATCTGAGCCCCGCCAGCGCGCGGCAGGAGCACCGCGAGCTCGCGCAGGCGCTCGCGTCGGCCGGGGTCGACGTCCTGCTCTGCGAGACGTTCCCGCACGTGGGCGAGGCGCTCGTGGCGCTCGAGGAGGCGGTCGCCACGGGCGTCGAAGCGTGGGTGTCGTTCACGGCGGGCCCGGAGGCGGACCTGCTCTCGCCCGAGGACATCGGGGTCGCCGCGCGGGAGGCCGCCGCTCGCGGCGCGCGGGCGGTGCTCGTCAACTGCACCCCTGCGACTCGCACGCTCGCGTACGTCGAGCGGCTCGCGGCGTGCGGCGTCCCGTTCGGGGCCTACGCGAACGCGGGCGCCGCCAGCGAGGGGCTCGGGTGGCGCGGCGGGCAGGGCAGCTCGGCGGCGTCGCGCTACGCCGACCTCGCGCGCCGCTGGCTCGAGGCGGGCGCCACGATCGTGGGCGGGTGCTGCGGGACGGGGCCAGCGCACATCGCGGCGCTGCGGGCGCTGGTCGACGGCGAGCGCGCGCACGGCGCGGGGGCGGCGCGCGGGCCGTCGGGGTCGCCGCGCTGAGGGGTCGATCGCCGGTTGCTCCCCCCGGGGCGACGTGCCACCGATGCTCGCGGAGCCGGGCGACGCCGGCGCGCAGCGGCGCGCCCTGCTGCACGACGATCCAGAGCCTGAGACAGCACGCCGTCGCGATCGGCGAACCATCACGGAGACGGAGCGTACGATGATCGATCTCTATTACTGGCCCACCCCGAACGGCTGGAAGATCAGCATAATGCTCGAGGAGACGGGCCTCCCGTACAAGCTCATCCCGGTCAACATCGGGCGGGGCGACCAGTTCCAGCCGGAGTTCCTCGCGATCAGCCCCAACAACCGGATGCCCGCGATCGTCGACCACGAGCCGGCGGGCGGCGGCGCGCCGATCTCCGTGTTCGAGTCGGGCGCGATCCTGCTCTACCTCGCGGAGAAGGCCGGACAGGGCATCCCTTCGGATCTCCGCGGCCGTTACGAGGTGACCCAGTGGCTCATGTGGCAGATGGGCGGCCTCGGCCCGATGAGCGGGCAAGCGGGCCACTTCGGCCAGTATGCGCCGGAGAAGATCCCGTATGCGATCGAGCGCTACACGAAGGAGGTGCGCCGGCTCTACGGCGTGATGGACAAGCGGCTTGCGGACCGGCCCTATCTCGCGGGCGAGTACTCGATCGCCGACATCGCGAGCTTCCCCTGGGCGATCCTGCACGACCGGTATGGCATCGCGCTCGACGAGCTCCCGAACTTCAAGCGGTGGCTCGAGGCCATGCGCGGGCGGCCGGCGGTCGAGCGCGGGCTCGCGGTCGGGAGCGAGCTGCGGAATCAGAGCCAGCAGCTCGACGACGAGGCGAGGAAGTGGCTGTTCGGGAAGAAGCCCGAGGCGTGATCCTGCCGTCCAGGTCGCGCCCGGGACGCGCCGCCCATGCGCTCGGCGCGAGCGCGTCCTTCCGCCGTGGGCGCAGCGTGAGCCATCGATGACGCTGCGATCGGGGCGAATCGCTCGATCTCGGACGAACCGACAGTTCCGGCGCCTCGCCGGTGCACACGCGATTCCACACAGCGCTTCCTGAGCAAGGCCGCGCCATCGCGTCGGCGCGACCTCCGCGCAGGCCCCCGCCTGATGCCTCGCGCGCCTCGCCATCGCGATGTGCCCTGGATAGACCTGCGACGTCGCGTTCCGTCTGCTCTGGCGGTGCGCTCCGTCTGTCCTGGCGGTGAGGTGCGCGCGTCACGCGCGCGGAGCGCCCTCGGGCGCGACCCGCACGGGGCGCCCGGAGGACGCAAGGGGGCGCGGCTCCGGCAAGCGCGGTGACGAGCGACGATGCGTGGGCGGCGGGCCGGGGGAGCGCCTACCCCGGAGGTCGGTTTTGCTCGGATCGGGAGAACTCCGCCGCGGGGTGCAGAATCGAGCAAGCGCGCTGGATCGCCCGCCGGGCGAACGTCAAGCACCCTGTGAGCGGAAACGTATGCACACGCCTACCAGGCACACAGTCTGCTCTGCGGTGAGCCCGAGATGTCCGGGCCTCGTGGGCCCTGGCGGACATCGGGGGGAACCAATCATGTCGATGCATACCAAGTTGCTGGTGCCTGCGATCCTCTTTGCTGCGCTGGCCGCCGGCTGCGCGCTGAACACGGACGAGGCGGACCTCGATCAAACCGGGCTCGATGAGGAGGCGGTCGAGTCGGTCGATCAGGCGCTCGGAGAGGCGAGGGGCGGGTACGCGGGGATGGGCACGGCCCAGCTCGCGCCCGGGCAGGCCACGCTCGGCTGGAGCAAGGGCGCATATGGCCCCAGCAAGGGTGCATACGGCCCCAGCAAGGGTGCTTACGCCCCCAGCAAGGGTGCTTACGCCCCCAGCAAGGGTGCTTACGGCCCCAGCAAGGGTGCATATGGCCCCGGTAAGGGCGTGTTCGGTCCGAGCCAGCGTGGATACAACCCCAGCAAGGGTGCTTTCGGCCCCAGCAAGGGCGAGCTCGGCCCCAGCAAGGGTGCATACGCCCCCAGCAAGGGTGCCTTCGGCCCCAGCAAGGGCGAGCTCGGCCCCAGCAAGAGTGCCTTCGGCCCCAGCAAGGGCGAGCTCGGCCCCAGCAAGGGTGCCTTCGGCCCCAGCAAGGGCGAGCTCGGCCCCAGCAAGGGTGCCTTCGGCCCCAGCAAGGGTGAGCTCCCCTCGAAGGCTGGGCTGGGCGGCTACGCCGGTCAGCAATCGGGTCACCAGGCCGGATATGGCCAGTCGGCCACCGGTCAGAGCGCCGCCATCGGCCAGTCGGCCATCGGACAGCTGGGCGTCGGCCAGAGCGCCGCCATCGGCCAGTCGGCCGTCGGGCAGCTGGGTGTCGGACAGAGCGCCGCCATCGGCCAGTCGGCCGTCGGGCAGCTGGGTGTCGGACAGAGCGCCGCCATCGGCCAGTCGGCCGTCGGGCAGCTGGGTGTCGGACAGAGCGCCGCCATCGGGCAGCTGGGCGTCGGACAGAGCGCCGCCATCGGGCAGCTGGGTGTCGGACAGAGCGCCGCCATCGGGCAGTCGGCCATCGGGCAGTCGGCACAGCTTGGCCAGTCGGCCGTCGGCCAGAGCGCCGTCGTCGGGCAGCTGGGCGTCGGTCAGACGGGGGCCTTCGCGCCCGGCGTCACGGGCCAGGCCTCGCCGTTCGGCCAGCAAGGCCAGCGGTAACCCCCGGCCGCCCCGCTCCGGTCTCTGTCGGACGATCTCGCTGCGCGATCGAGCTCGGCCCGCTCGCGCCGCCGTCCGACAGAGTCCGCCCCACCTCCCGCCCGACCCCGCCCAGAGCGGCGGTCACCCGCACAGGAGACGGGTCCAGCTCGGCGTCTTCGGCGCGCAAGCGCACTCCAGTGCGCTGAGCACCGAAGGCGCCGAGATGGGCCCGTATCCGAAGCGGGTGCCCGCCGCTCGCTCTAGAAAACGATGGTGCGGCGGCCTTCGACGATGACCCGGCGCTCCAGGTGCGCCCGGACGGCGCGCGAGAGGACGACGCGCTCCACGTCGCGCCCCACCCGCGTCATCTCCTCCGGACCCAGCTGGTGATTCACGCGCGCGACGTCCTGCTCGATGATCGGCCCCTGATCCAGGTCCCGGGTGGCGTAGTGCGCCGTCGCGCCGATGAGCTTCACGCCGCGCGCGTGCGCCTGGTGATACGGCTTCGCGCCCTGGAACGCCGGGAGGAACCCGTGGTGGATGTTGATGACCGGCGGCCCCTCGTCCAGCAGCTGCTCGGAGAGGATTTGCATGTACCGCGCCAGCACCACGAGATCGACATGGTGCTTCTTCAGCAGCTGGATCACCTGCTGCTCCTGATCACGCTTTGTCTCCGGGGTGATCGGGAGGCAGAAGAACGGGATTCGAAAGCTCTCCGCCACCGCCTCGAGCGTGGGATGGTTCGAGATGACAAGCGGGATGTCGCAGCGGAGCTCGCCCGCGCGCTGCCGGAGCACGAGGTCGTAGAGGCACGCCGGATCCCGCGTGACCAGGATCGCCATCTTGGGGATGTGATCGCTGTAGTCCACCGACCAGCGCGCCGAGAGCGACGTGGCGAGCTCGCGAAAGGAGGCCTCGATCGCGCTGCGCGTGGCCGAGCCGCCCAGGGCGGTGACCGCGGCCGGCGACGAGAGGCCCGACAGATCGACGACGAGGCGCATGAAGAAGCGGGGGCCCTCGTCCGTGAACGCATCGGTGTGATTGCTCGCGTCGATGATGTTCAGGCCGATGTCGTAGAAGAACCCTGCGAGTCGCGCGACGAGGCCGGGCTGGTCGGGCGCGGCGACGAGGAAGGTTGCGTGAACGGGACCCATCATGCGCGTCATGTAGCTCGCCCGGAGGCGGACGTGCAAGCGCGGGGAACCGAACGTCAGCCCAGCGTCAGCCGACCCTGAGAGGCCCGCTCCGGTGCGCCTCAGACGCAGGGCGCGCGGCGCGCCGTGCAGGGCACGACGACGCGCTCGCGCCGCCAGGGACGGCGTGACGTGAATGACGCCAGAGGATGAGCCCCTGGCGGCGCGAAGCTAGCGGCCCTCGCCGCTCTCCGACGACGGCGGCCCCTCATCGGCGATCCTGGGAGCGAGCGTGGAGAGCTCCGCCCAGGGGATGCGCACGGTCCGCTCGACGTCGCGCAGGTGAGCGCTGTCGTTGTAATAGATGAGATGCCAGGCCTCGGCCCGGCCCCAGCGCCGCCGGCGCTGCCAGTGCGTGATCGACGTGTGACGGGTGGCGAAGTGCGCTACCGGGAAGGCGAGCGCGTTCATCTTGAAGAAATGGAGGAACGCCACGTCGATGAAGCCGCCGTGCGTGAACACGACGATCGTCCGCCCCTCGTGCTCGCGGGTGATGCGATCGAGGGCGACGGAGACCCGGAGCATGAACTGAGCCCAGCTCTCCCCGCCGGGGCTCGCCGGGCGGAACGGCTCGCGCTCGAAATCGATCGCGTAGCGCACCATCGCCTCTCCGACCGGCATCCCGTCTGCCTCGCCGGGCCGGAGCTCCTGCACCTCGTCGTCGAGCGTGAGGGGCAACCCCAGGGCAGGAGCGACGATCTCGGCGGTCTGCTGCGCCCGGCGGTAGGAGCTGGCGATCAGGACATCGGCGGCCATCTCGCGCGTCGCGGCCAGGCGATCGCGCAGCCGCTCCGCCTGGAGGACGCCGAGCGACGTGAGCCCGGTGTCCCCGCGCATCCCGCCCACGATATGGTTCACGTTGACGAGCGCTTCTCCGTGCCGGATGAGGTAGAGGTTCGTCACGATGGGAGCCTCCGAGGCGCGCAACCAGGCGAAGGGAAGGGCCGCGCGGGGCGATCCGCGCCCGCTAGGAAGAGCAAGGCCCCCCTCGGATGTCAAGCGTTTGTACCTCCGCCGCAGGAGCGCGATGGCGCCGGAAGAGGGTAGACGAGCGCCCTCCGGCGGCGCGCCGCGAGATCGCGCGCGCGGCTTCGTGGTCCACGCTCGCAGCGCCGCCGGGGACATCGAGTTCGACCCGCTCGCCTGGAGGGCTCGCGCGCGCGCCGCGCGGCGCAGGAGGCCGCGCGGCGCGGCTCAGGGACAGCCCTGGAGGAGCGCGAAGAACGCCGCGCTCTCGGAGCAGACCTGCTCGGCGCGCAGGGCGGTGCAGAACTCGTCCTCCGAGCGGAAGGTCTTCTTTCCCGTGCTGCCCTCGATGCAGGAAATCGAATAAAAATACCGCGGAACGCTGTCGCCGGGCGAGGCGGGGTCCTCGGGCTCGGGGTCGCCGCTCACCTGGGAGCCACCGCCGGCGTCCCCCGGCGGATCGAACCCGAACAGCGGAAATACAACGAGCGGCAAAAGGCCGAAGAGGCCAGCTGCGAAATGCGGGACCATGAGTTCACCTCCAACCTCGATGGAACACCCATCGATCGTCCGAGATGGCTATTGCATCTCACAGGCCAGCTCGGGCCATGTCCGCCCATTGCACAGGAGGGCACGAGCGCGGGGCGAGCCGCCGCACGCCAGCGAGGGAGCCGCCCCGTCCAGGTCGGAGGGGCGCCGCGGTGGCGCGGTCGTGCGCGTGCGGACCGGGTCGCCACGGCCGCGCGGCTGCGCAGCCGCGCGATCCGCCGGCGCGCCGGCGGATCGCGCGCCCTCTGGCGCTTGCCAACGCGCTCGGACCTGGCCTACAAGGCGGGCCCTCTGAAGGAGCCCCTCATGCACCGTCGCAGCTTCATCGCGGTCGCGCTGGTCGGCGTCGCGGCCCTCGCCGGGTGCGCTCCGCGCTGGCGCGTCGTGACCCAGGCGAACCCCGATCCGTTCGTGGGCCAGCGGTATTTCGCCCTGGTGCCCATCGACTACGTGGGCCTGACCCTCATCGACGAGCCCGAGGACATGTACCTCGCCAAGAAGGACGCGGACGAGCAGCGGAGCTTCGTGCAGGACAAGGCGTCCGTGAACGAGGAGTTCGCGAAGACGCTGATCTCCCACGCCAAGGAGCAGGGCATCGACGTCGCCGAGGTCAGCGATCCCGCCTCGTCGCCGTTCGTGATCAGGCCCTATGTCGGCTACATGAACCCCGGCTTCTACGCGGTCGTCTCCTCGGCCCCCAGCCAGATCATGCTGACGCTCCGGATCACGACGGCGGACGGCAAGGTGCTCGATGAGGTCCAGTTCTCGAGCCGCACGGCGTCGCCCAACCCGAACACGGCCCTCAGCAGGGCTGACTCGGACAAGCTGTCGAGCGGCGGCCGCTGGCGCGAGGACGCGCGCATCATCGGCGAGGCCGCGGCCGGCTACCTCGCGTCGCGCGTCAGCCCGTAGCCCGGGAGCGCCGCCCTTCAGAGGAGCAGCCCCCGGAGCAGGAGCTCGGCCACGCTGAAGTAGATGACGAGGCCCGAGACGTCGACCAGGGTCGCGACGAACGGGGCCGAGGCGCTCGCCGGGTCGAAGCGGAGCGCCCGCAGGACGAACGGCAGGAGCGCGCCCGAGAGCGTGCCCCACGTCACGACGCCGACCAGGCTGATCGCGACGGTCATCGCGAGCGGCCGGTAGTGCTCGCCGTAGGTCCCGAAGAGCTCCTCCCAGACCATGACGCGCGCGAAGCCGAGCGCGCCGAGGATCCCGCCGAGCGCGAGGCCCGACGCGAGCTCTCGGCGGCAGACGCGCCAGAAATCGACGAGCCGGATCTCGCCGAGCGCCATGGCGCGGATGACCAGCGTCGTCGCCTGAGAGCCGGAGTTGCCCCCGCTCGAGATGATGAGTGGCACGAAGAGGGCCAGCACGACGGCGCGGGCGATCTCGTCCTCGTAGTGCCCCATCGCCGTCGCGGTGAGCAGCTCGCCCAGGAACAGCGCGGAGAGCCAGCCTGCGCGCTTTCCGACCATCCGGAGGAGCGGGGTCCGGAGGTACGGCGCGTCGAGCGCCTGCATGCCGCCGAGCTTCTGGATGTCCTCGGTCGCCTCCTCCTCCACGACGTCCACGATGTCGTCGGCGGTGACGATGCCCTTCATGCGCCCCTCGGCGTCGACGACGGGGATCGCCACGAGGTCGTGCTCCGCGAAGCGCCGCGCGACGGCCTCCTGGTCGACGTCCTCGTTCACCGACGCGACGTCGGTCTTCATGATGTCGCTGACGCGCCTGTCGCCGGGGGCGATCATGAGCTGCCGCAGCGACACGACGCCGAGCAGCCGCTGCTCGGCGTCGAGCACGTAGCCGTAGTAGATGGTCTCGAGGTGGTCCCTCGCCTGTCGCTTGAGGTAGCTGATCGCCTGGTCGACGGTCGCCTCCGGCCGCACGCGCGCGAACCACGGGCTCATGAGCCCGCCGGCCTCGTCCTCCGCGTACGCGAGCAGCGCGCTCGCTTCTCTCCTCGTCGGCTCGTCGAGCAGCGAGAGGAGCTCTTCCTGCTCCTCTGGCGAGACCTCCAGGAGGATGTCCGCCACGTCGTCGGGCGCGAGCAGGCGGAGCCACAGCCTGCGCTCGCCCTTCGTGAGCGCGGCGAGGAGCGCGGCCTGGTCGGCGGACGGGAGGCCCTGGAAGAAATCCTCCGCCTCCTCGCGCCGGAGGCGGCGATAGGCCTGCACGCGCTCGTCGCTTTCGAGGGCCGACCACGACATGGACAGCTCGGCTGCCGTGATCGTCTCGGCCCCCTTGGAGGGCGGGCGTTCCGTCATCGCCTCACCTCATCGAGCGCCTGGCCCGCCCTGTCGGCGCCGCCCGGCAGAAGGTGCTCAGTCCGAAGGGCCTCGTGGCAGGCTTGGGCCACGAGCAGCGATTAGCAACGCGCGCGCCACGGCCGCGCTCCCCGGGCGGCCGCTCCCCGGGCGGCCCAGCGCGCGGCCGCCCGGGGAGCGACCGCCGACGCCACGCGCCGGCGCCGGGCCGTCGGGCAGCGCGACGCCTGGGGCGGCCAGGTCGCGTGACGCGCGGTGCGCGGCGCGGAGCGTCGCGCAGGGCAAGCCAGGGTCTCGCGGCTGTCGCGGATCCACCCGCCGGGAAGCGCCCCTCGGCCCGAGCCCGGGTGCTCACGCGATCACGCGATCACGCGCGCGCGGGCGCGTCGAGCGGATCGACCCCGAAGCGGCGCAGGAGGCGGCAGAGCGGGACGAGCGGCAGCCCCACGATGGCTGTCTCGTCGGGGTGGCGCACGTCGTCGAAGAGCCACGGCCCGTGCTTCTCGAAGAGGTACCCTCCCGCGCTCCCGATCGGCCGATCCAGCTCGACGTAGCGCCGGATCTGCGCGCGGCCGAGCGGGCGGACGCGCAGCTCCACGGTCGCGATCTCGGTCAGCGTCCGCGGCGCGTCGGGGGCGAGCGGCAGCCCTGGCGGGGCGTGGACCGCGACGGCGGTGTGGAGCGCGTGGGCGCGCCCCGCGAGCCGCGCGAGCTGGTCCGCCGCCTCGTCGAGCGTGGCCGGCTTGCGCAGGAGCTCGCCGTCGAGATCCAGCGCCTGATCCGCGCCGATGATCAGGGCGTCGTGGCACGCAGGCGCGAGGCTCAGCGCCTTCCCCTCGGCGAACAGGCGGGCGCATGCGGGGGGCGGCATCCCCTCGGGCGCGATCTCGTCGAACGCCGGCGCGACCGCCTCGTACGCGAGCCCGAGGCGATCGAGGAGCGCCCGCCGAAAGGGAGACGTGGAGGCGAGGACAATCCTGGACATGATCGGCTCCATGGCACGGAACGACGCAGGCGCCGAGGGGAACCGTTCTGCCGGTGCTCGGAGAAGGAGAGAGAGATTAACCGCCAAGAACGCCAAGAACGCCAAGAAGAGATTTTTGATTTACCTTGGCTTCCCAGGCGTACCTTGCCTTCTGAATCTAGATTTTCTCTCTATCTCTCTTGGCGTTCTTGGCGCTCTTGGCGGTTAAATCTCTCGATCCATTGTTGATTCACCTGGGCGTCCCTGGTGATTTTCTCTCTTCAATGATCGCGCCATACCCGCCGTTCGCCGCCAGAAGGGTCCTGGAGCCCTTCGTGCCTCGCACCGGCTCGCTTCGATTTACAGCGATTCCCTCGGGCGTGACAGCTGGCAAGGAGAGTCGGCAATGGCGAGAACGCCAGGGGACCACGAAGGACTGGCAGAGGTTGCCTGTCGTCGGGTGTCTCCTGAATTACCCATCGTGCATTTCATTAAAAAGCAGCTTGCACTACCATTGCACCACAAGCGACATTGCGGCGATGCAGCAACTCAACACAAGGCACCTCGTCACGCTCTCTCTCGTCGCGCCGGGCATCGCGCTCTCCGTGCTGCTCGCGGCCTCGCCGGCGAGCGCGGCGACGTACGAGGTGGGCCGAGGCAAGCCTTATTCTAGCCTCGCGGAGGTTGCCCCTCGCCTCGCTGCCGGGGACGTGGTCGAGGTCGAAGGCGGCGCGACCTATCCCGGGGACCTGATCTTCAAGAAATCTGGAACTGAAGCGCAGAAGATCACAATCCGTGGCGTCCGCGCGAACGGCCGCCGCCCCGTGCTATCCGGCGGAACGAACACGGTGGTCTTCGGTGGTAATCATTACGTCTTCGAGGGCTTCGAGATCACCGGCGGCTCGAGCCGCTGCGTGTTTAACCGCGCGCACGACGTCACGATCCGCGACGCGGTGGTGCACGATTGCCCCGGGCACGGCATCCTCGGCGCCGACTCGGAGTCGGGCTCGTTCACCCTGGAGTACGTCGAGGTCTACGCGTGCGGCTCGGGCGACAGCCGGCATCCGATCTACATCGCGACCGACGAGGAGACGCGCCTCGGCTCGGTGTTCCGCATGCGGCATTGCTATGTGCACGACGGCAATGGCGGCAACAACGTGAAGAGCCGCGCCGAGCGGAACGAGATCTATTACAACTGGATCGAGGGCGCGAAATACCACGAGATCGAGCTGATCGGGCCGGACGGCCAGGACGAGGGGCTCGCGCGTGAGGACTCCGACGTGGTCGGCAATGTCTTCCGCAAGACCGGCAAGCACTTCGTGGCGCGCGTCGGGGGCGACGGCACGGGCCAGACGTTCGGCCGCTTCCGGTTCGTCAACAACACGTTCCTGCTCGCCCCCGGCTCGAACGTGGCGATCAGGATGTTCGACGGGATCGAGAGCGTCGAGATGAGCAACAACGTGTTCTACCGGACCGGCGGCGGCGGCGTGGAGGTCTACGTGGACCGGTCGGCGAGCTGGGCGACGGGCGCGGCGCTGATCTCGGGCGCGAACAACTGGGTGCCGCGCGGCTCCTCGTCCATCCCCGCAGGGTGGACGGGCACGCTGCAGGGCGCCGAGCCCGGCTTCACGAACATCGACGCGCTGGACCTCCGCCCGTCGGCAGACAGCCCCCTCGTCGACGCCGGGTCCAAGTCGACGCCGAGCCCCGCGGGGCACCCGTTCCCGGGGCCGCTCGCCGCGCCGCGGTTCGCGCCCGCGCGCGCCGCGCGCGCCGCGCGCACCGCCGGCGACGCGCCGTCGCGACCGACCGCGGGCGCGATCGACATCGGCGCCTACGAGCACGGAGGCGGGCTCATGGCCATGAACGCTGCGTACACCCTCGGGGACGCCGAGAGCGGCGATCGGGACACCGCCGGGAGCGATCGGGACGCCGACGGGAGCGATCGGGACACCGCCGGGAGCGATCGGGACGCCGACGGGAGCGATCAGGACACCGCCATGAGCGATCAGGACACCGCCGGCTCGTGCAGCGTCGGCGGGCCGATCGCAGGCCGCCCGTTCGCCGGCGCGGGCGCCGCCCTCGCCGCGGCGACGGCGATCCTCGGGGCCGTCCTCCGGCGGCGCGGCCGCCCCTCCAGGGCGTGAGCCGCCGCGCGCGCGCCCTCGCGACGAGCGCGCGCCCTCGCGACGAGCCCCCACGCGCCGCCCTCGCGACGAGCGCTCACGCGACGAGCGCGCGCAGCAGCCGCCTCGCCGAGGCCGGATCGGGCAGCTGAAACGCCGCGGTGCTCTCCCCGCCGCCCACGTGGACCGTGAGCGCCGTCGGGGGGAGCGCGGCGAACAGGTCCTCGTCGGTCCTGTCGTCGCCGAGCGCGACGACCATCGCGTCGGGCGTCACCGTCGAGAGCACCCGCGGCACGATCATCCCCTTGTTCACCCCGCGCAGCCGCACCTCCAGCACCTTCCGCCCAGGGACCAGCTCGAGATCGCGCTCGCGCAGCACCTCCTCGAGCCTCGCGGGCACCTCGCGGGCCATCTGGCTGGCGAGCTCCGGATCGGCGGTCCGGTAGTGCCACGCGATCGACACCACCTTCTCCTCGATGAAGCTGCCCGCCGTGCGGTCGACGAAGTCCTGCAGGATGTCGCGGACCCTCGGCTTCCAGTCGAGCGAGACGTCGCGGAGCGCGACCCAGGGCTCGCCGGGCGCCGAGCGGGAGAAGAACCCGTGCTCCGCGTGGAGGCTGATGGGCAGCTCGCCGAGCCACCGCTCGAGATCCTCGCGCGGCCGGCCGCTCACCACGTGCACCTGCGTCCGCGGGCGCGCCGCCAGCGAGCGCAGATCGGCGATGAGCTCCTCGTCGGGCGGCGCGAGCTCGGGCATGGCCGCGAGCGGCACGAGCGTGCCGTCGTAGTCGAGCATCACCACGAGCGACGGCGCGCTGCGCGCGCTCGCGATCGTGCTCCGCTGGGGCGCGTCGGTGCGCCGGCGGGCCGCCCCCACCGCGGGCGCCGCGCCGCTCGCGCGCTCGAGGTCGTTCAGGAAGCGGTGCGACCAGCGGTGCGCGTCGTGCGCCATCACGCGGCGCCGGAGCGCCTGCATCCGGACGCGCTGCTCGGCCGGCGGCATGACGAGCGCCCGCTTGATCGTCGCGGCCACCGAGTCGATGTCGTACGGGTTCACCGGGAGCGCCTCGATCAGCTCGGCGGCCGCGCCCGCGAACTCGCTCAGCACCAGGGCGCCCGTGTCGTCGATCCGCGACGCCACGTACTCCTTGGACACGAGGTTCATCCCGTCGCGCAGCGGCGTCACCATCATCACGTCGGCCGCGAGGTAGAGCGCGACGACCCCGGCCATCGGCATCGACCGGTGCAGGAAGTGGATCGGGACGTCGTCGAGCGTCGCGTAGGCGCCGTTGATCCTGCCGACGAGCTCGTTCACCACCCGCCGGAAGTCGGCGTAGGCGTCGACCTGCTCGCGCGTGGGCACCGCGAGCTGGATGAACCGGACCTTGCTCCGCAGCTCGGGCTCGCGCTCCAGGAAGCGCTCGATCGCGAGCATGCGCCGCGGGATCCCCTTCGTGTAGTCGAGCCGGTCGATGCCGAGCACGATCTTCCGGCCCTGGGCGCGCTCACGGAGGCGCCGCGCCTCGGCCCGCACCTCCTCGTCCTGCGCGAGCCGCACGAACTCCTCGACGTCGATGCTCACCGGGTAGACGCCGAGCCGCACCTTCCGCCCCTCGTACGCGAGCGTCTCGAGGTCGGGATCGAGGCCGAGCACGCGCGCGGCCGAGTAGACGAAGTGGTACCGATACGACGTCGTGTGAAACCCGACGACGTCGGCGCCGAGCATGCCGCGCAGCACCTGCTCCCGCCACGGCAGGATCCGGAAGACCTCGGCCGCGGGGAAAGGGATGTGCAGGAAGAAGCCGATCCGCGCGTCCGGGATGCGCTCGCGCAGCATCGCCGGCACGAGCGTGAGCTGGTAGTCGTGGACCCAGACCCTGTCCCCCGGCCTGTACCGGGCGGCGACAGCGTCGGCGAAGCGCTCGTTCACCGCGCGGTAGCTCTCCCAGTCGCGCCGGGCGTCGACGTGCACCTTCTCGACGAGGTAGTGGAACAGCGGCCACAGGACGTCGTTCGAGAAGCCGTCGTAGTAGCGGCGGACCTCGGACGCGGTGAGGTGGACCGGGACGGTGCCGAGCCGCGCGAGCTGCTCTTCGACCTCCTGGCGCTGCTCCGCGCTCAGGCGCGAGACGTCGCCCGGCCAGCCGAGCCAGAGCCCGCCGTGGCGCTCGTGAGGGCCCCGGATCGCGGTGACGAGGCCGCCCGTCGAGGGGACGACCGCGACATCGCCCTGCTCGACGCGGACGGTCACGGGGAGGCGGTTCGAGACGATGAGCAGGCGGGACATGCGCCGCCAGAAGCTAGCGCATGGCGCCTTCACCGCGCCTCGCGGCGCGGTGAAATCAGGGATGAGCTGAGCGGCTCATCGGGCGTGTCCTGATCGTTGCTGGTCGATCCGGATCGTTACCGGTCGATCCGGATGGAGGGCGCCGAGGGCTCCGTCGCGGTCGGCTTCGACGTGGGCTGCGTCGGCGGCGTGCGGGGGGCGGTGCGGCCCCAGTTCCGCCGGCCGCCCGAGCCCTGCGACGGCTGCTCCTCGGTCTTCGGCGGCGTGGCCGCCTGCGCGAGGCGCGCGACGGTCTGCACGGACATCTCCGACGGCCCCTGGACGATGGAGTAGGGCTGGAAGCCCTCCTTCTGGAGCGTCAGCCGGCGAGGCGCCGCGCGCACCTGCTCGTTCTCGATCGAGAGCTGGAGCGGCGTCTGCCCGAGCGACTTGCCGTCCTCGAGGACCTCGGCGCCCGGCGGGATCGACTCGATGATGAGCATGAACGAGGGCGCGCCCTTGTGCTCGGTGGGCGTGGCGGTCGGCGCGGGCCCGGGCGTGGGCGGGGTCGTCGTGGCGACGCTCTCCGCCGGGCTGCGGGTCAGCACGAACACGACCGCGGCCACGACCACCGCGCCGATGGCGGCGAGGATCATCGCCTTGCGCCCGCCGGGGCGCGCCTCCTGCGCGCCCGCCCCGTCCTTCGCCGTGTTCGCCGAGGCCGCCGCCACGCCGCCGGGGCCCGTCCCGACGCCGGAGGTGCGTCCGCTCGCCTCGTCGTCCGTCGACGGCGCCGGGAGCGTGACCGCCTCCTTGAGCGCCTGCATCGTGGACGAGCGCGACGAGATCTGCACGCCGGGCAGCGACTCGAACGAGGTGATCTGCGTGCCGCCGAAGGCGGTCGTCACGCCCATGCCGCGCGCGCACTCGCCGAGGCCCTGGATGAGCGCGTCCATCGTCGCGGGCCGGCCGTCCGGATCCTTCGCGAGGCAGCGCATCACGAGCGCCTCGAGCGGCTCCGGGATGTCGACGTCCGGGTTCCGCTCCTTCATGCGCGGCACCGGCTGCTGGAGGTGCGCCATCAGGATCTGGATCGACTTCTCGGACTCGAACGGGACCTTCCCGCAGAGCATCTGGTAGAGGATCACGCCCAGCGAGTAGATGTCGGTCCGGAGATCGACCTTGCCGTGCGAGATCTGCTCGGGCGACATGAAGCGGGGCGATCCGAGGAACGCGCCCTGCTGCGTGAGCTCCTCCGAGTCGTCGCCGAGCTGCTTCACCAGGCCGAAGTCGAGGATCTTGACCGCCTCCTCCGAGTCCTCGTTGGAGACGAGCATGATGTTCGACGGCTTGAGGTCGCGGTGGACGACGCCGTGCTTGTGCGCCTCGCGGAGCCCGCGCGCGATCTGCCGGGCGATCCGCATGGCCTCGGGCGGCGGCAGGCGCCCCTGCCGGCGCACGCGCCGGAAGAGCGTCTCGCCCTCGAGGAACTCCATCGCCATGAAGAACCGCTCCTGATCATCGGCCTCAATCTTGCCGTAATCGAAGACGGTGACGATGTTCGGGTGCTGGAGGCGCGCGAGGATGCTCGCTTCGAGGAAGAAGCGCTTGTGGAAGTTCGGGTCGAGCTGCCGCGAGGCCTGGTTCGGGATCAAGACCTTGATCGCCACCGGGCGCCCGAGCGGGATCTGCTCGCCGCGGTAGATCGTGCCCATGCCGCCCGTGGCGAGCATGGACAGGATCTTGAACTTGCCGTTGAGCACCTTTCCGAGCAACGGATCGATCGGCTCGCTGCGCGCTACTTCATCGACGACGTTTTCGTTGGCACTCATATGAACTCCGTCGCCTTCCCCGTGCGGGCGCGGGCGAGCCCTCCCCTCGTTGTCGATGCCTCGCGATGCGTGAGCTTGGACCTCATGACCGTGGGGGGCTTCGACGCGTGGGGCCGTCGGGGCAGTCTAAACGGAAGAAAAGTCCTTGGCGACCTTTCCTCGATCGCCCCGCTCGCGAGGCCGATGTCCCCGTACCGGAGGCCGCGCGGGAGGCCTTGCGGGAGGCGCTGCACCATGCGTGTTGCGCCATAGCCCCGATCCACGGGAACCGCCAGTTGCTGGCATCGAGCGTCCGCATCCCACCTTCGCGCCACGAGATCCTGCGAGCAGATTACACCGCTCCGCGTCCGCGCGATGCCCTTCTCCGACGGTCCGTGCGCCGCCCCGCCGCCGCCGTCCTCGGACGTCCCTCGCCCCCCCGCGCCGGTTCTCGCCCCGACGGGCGGGGGCGAGGTAGTACAGGGGGATGCGACCCGATCGCGCCGTGCGGCGCTGGTGGAGGGGGAGAGAGTACCGACGCCTACTCGACGAGGCGGCGTCGGCGCTGGCCGGCTCCCGCCACGCCGACGCGGAGGCGATGTGCGCGCGGGCGCTCGGGATCGCCGAGGAGATCTACGGCGCCGAGGACGCCGAGCTCACGGGGCCGCTCTACGCGCTGAGCTCGGCGCAGCTCGCGCAGGGGCGGCTGGACGAGGCCCGCGCCAGCTCGGCGAGGGCGATCGCCATCGCCGAGGCGGCCGGGGCGAGCGCCGATCCGCCGCTGCCGAGGCTGCTCGAGCAGCTCGCGGCCATCCTCGAGCGGCAGGGCAAGGCCGAGGACGTCGAGGCGCTGTTCCGGCGGATGCTCGCGGGGTACGAGCGGATGCGCGACCCCGATCCAGCGCAGCTCTCGGCGCTGCTGAACCGGCTCGGTCTGCTGCTCGGCAGGCGGGGGGCGCGCGCCGAGGCGGCGCCGCTCTTCCAGCGGGCGCTCGCGCTGCGCGAGGGGGCGCTCGGCGCCCGTCACCCGCTCGTCGCGGAGGCGCTCTACAACGCGGCCACCTTTCTCGAGGAGGACCGCCCGGTCGCCGAGCGGGAGGCGATGCTCCGGCGGGCGCTCGAGATCACCGACGCGGACCCGTCCGCGGAGGGGGCGCTCCTCGCGTCGATCCTCCACAACCTGGCGGCCGCGCGGGAGGCGCTCGGCGACATGGCCGAGGCGGCGGCGCTGTACGAGCGCGCGCTCGCCGCGCGGGAGGCGCTCGGCGGGGCCTCCCACCCGTCGCTCCGGCCGACCCTGGTCCGGCTGGCGCAGGTCCACCACGCGGCGGGGCGGGTCTCCGCGGCGCTGCCGCTCTACGAGCGGGCGCTCGCGCTCGCCGAGGCGGATCTCGGGTCGGATCACCCGGTGACGGCGGCGATCAAGGCCTGGATCGACGAGGCCCGGAGCCGGAGCTGAGGCGGCGGCCCGGCCGGCGGGCGAGCGCGCTCAGGGGCCCTGCGGAAGGGGATCGCCGCCTTCGCGCCAGCGCTCGACGAGCTCGGGGAGCACGGTCGACGCCATCTGGAGCAGGTGCGCCATGTGGTGCTCGGGCGTGTTGCCCCGGAACCCGCGGACGTGGAGCCCGCCCAGGCTCGCCTCGGTGGTCGGGATCATCTGCTTCTCGAGCTTCTTCGAGACGGCGCCCTCGGCCGCGCGCAGGCGCAGGTGCGGCGGCGCGTCCCGCGCGGGCTCCCGCTCGACGGGGTGCCCTGCCGCGGCGCCGAGCAGGTAGCTGGCCGTGGCGCTGGAGCTGGCGTACGCGATCGGGTCGATCTCGGAGTGCGTGATCGTGAACAGCAGCTGACCGGAGGCCGCGAGCTGCGCGGCGCGCGCGAACGAGGCGAGCTGGAGCGTGTTGAGCCCGCTCGGCTGCTCGGGGGCGAAGCCGCAGTGGATGCCGTCGGTGATGAGGATCGCGTCGAGCGTGTCCGTGCCGCGGCGGAGCTCCAGGATCTTGGCGACCGCGCCGTAGCCCGCGCTCCACGAGGAGAGGGCGACGCGGCGGAGCCGCGGGGTCGGCAGCCCGCGCTGCGCGAGCGCCCTGTCGATGTCGGCGAGCAGGCTCTCGTAGACGCCCGGCTGCGCGTAGAGGTCCTCGTAGGCCCCCGAGCCGATGCCGAGGTTGATGACGGCGACCGCGGCGTTCAGCCCGGCGACCTCGGCGCTCTCGCGGACGAGCTGCGTGTTGCCGTGGAAGTGCAGCAGGAGGTCGTAGCTCGACCCGGTCGGCCTGAACGAGTCGGGCGTGAAGAGCACGCCGCCGCGGATCGACGCGTAGCCGTCGTGCCGGATCGCGGGCGGCGGGGTCGACCCCTGCCAGCGCGCGAACACCTCGGGCGCGACGAGCACCTTCGCCGCGGCGCCGTCGCGCGCGGAGCGGGACGCGAGGAGCAGCGCGCGGCTCACCGGCGTCATGGCGAAGGCCTCGGCGGTGACGCCCGGCATCCTCGCGGCGATCGCGCGCGCGGCGATGGCGACGACGAAGATCACGCTCGCCGCGGCGATGGCGAACGCCGCGAGGGCGCGCCACCAGCGGGCGCGGCGCTCGGCCGGCGACGGAGCGGACCAGCTGCCGTACGGCGCGACCCCGGCGAGGTGGAGCGGCGCGGGCCCCTGCAGCGCGGGATCGAGGCCCGGAAGGAACGCTTGCTCCTGCGGGGCAGGCGCCGCGCCGAGGGGCGGCGGATCGAAGAGAAACCCTTGCTCTTGCGGGGCAGGCGCCGCGCCGAGGGGCGGCGGGTCGAGGGGAAGACCGCCATCCAGGGGCTCCTGGATCACGGTGACGGGCGGCGGCGTGGGCGTCAGCGAGAGGTCCGCAGGCAACCTGTCAGCGCGCACGTTTCCCTTCATTTCGGTACGGCTCCTCCCAGCGGGGACATAGCGCTCGGCCTTCGCTGGCCAGGCGCTGCTTCGTGTTCCCTGAGCGCGTTGCACTGACGGCGCCGCGCTGCGTCTCTGCTCCTGCCATGAGCCTGGAAGGCGCCGTGGCAGCGGGAGCATCGACCAGCACGGTAATAAGCTCAAGCGGCAACCGTGCCGTGCGCGCAGATTCAAGCGAGACCGGAATACTCTGTATCCTGCTGGATCACGCGTGATCACGCGTGGGTGAGCACGCCGGGCCGCAAAGCGAGGGGGCGCGCGGGATGTGCTCGCAGCTGTGCGGGTGTGGAGCGGGCGCCGGAGCGAGCACGACGGCGATGAAACGCGCACTTGCACCTCCCTCGCGCCCCCTCCAAGGTGCTGCGCGCTTGCTCCCTCGTGAGGCCCGCTTCCTGCTCGCAGCGACGCTGCTCCACGCCGCCATTCCATGGCTGGCGCGGGTCGTGAGCAGCCCGGCGCCTGCGCTCGTGGCCCGCTCGAGCGGCGCGGGACGCGAGGTGGAGATCGAGGTGGAGCCCGCGGCGCCGCTCCGTCCGGAGCCGGACGAGGCGCGGGCCGCGCCGCCGCGATCTCCGGACGAGGCGCGGCCGCGCGAGGAAGCGGAGCCGCCGGTGCGCGGGTGGACGGCGCGGCGCGAGCGGCGCGAGCGGCGCGACGTGGAGACGACGACGCCGCCGGATGCTGCGGGCGCGCCGCGGGAGGGCCCGGCGGCGCCGCCGGGCCCGGCGCCCTCGACGGAATACGACGGTCCGCCGAGCGCCGAGCGGCCGCCGAGCGTGGCGGGGCTCGACGGCGTGCCGGTGTGGCAGCTGCGCGGCGTGCTGCCGGATCGCTCGGCGGCACCGCCGGCGCCGACGGCGCCGCCCGCGCCGCGCGAGACCTCGATGGACAGGGCCGGCGAGGTGGTGCGCGAGGCGATGCGCGACCGGGATAAGGCGCTGGGGCTGGACTTGCCCGCCGCCGGCACGATCGCGTCCGTGCTGGCGGACGCGGTGCGCGCCTCCGAGACGCCCGCGACGGCGCGCGCGGTGTTCGAGGTGCAGCTGAGCGGCGCCGGCCTGGTGCTGGGGGTGCGCGCGCTCTCCTCGACGGCCGGAGCCACCGCGCTCTGGGCGCTGGTGGCGCGCGAGGCGGCGGCGCGGCTCGCCGGGCGCGCGCTCGCGATGACCGCCGCGTTCGCCAAGGGGGCGCGGGTCTACGTCACGGTGAGCTCGTCGGTGAAGATGCCGAGCGGCGCCACGTCCGGCGGGATCCACCAGCAGGGCGCGGGCTTCGGGTTCGACGTCGCCGACCTCGGCGCCCGGCCCCACCGGCTGGTCCAGTCGAGCTTCCGCGTCGAGGCGATCGACTGACGGGCGCGGTGGCCTGCGGGCGCGCGCGGTGGCCTGCGTGCGCGCGCGGTGATCAGCGGCCCCGTCGCTCCGTCCAGCGCCGGTAGCGCGCGGCGCTCGCGGCGAGGCCGATCCAGAGCAGCGCGAGCAAGCTCAGCGCCGCGGGGACGCCGGCGAGCCACACGAGCGCGGGCGGCGGGGGGCGCGTCGGGCACGGGCGCCGCGTGGCGAAGCGACAGGCGTGGCGCTGGTCGAGCTCCTCCGCGGCAGCGCGGACCTCGGGCACGTCCTGGGGCAGGACGCGCATGGCCGCCGACGCCATCATGTAGGCCGCGGAGGCCGCGCGGTCGTGCGCCGGGTCCGCCGGTACGTGATCGCGCACGAGCTCGAGCAGCCCGGCGGCGCGCGGCGCCGGCTCCTGCTCGGCCAGCGCTCCGGCGAGGCGGCGCGCGAGCGCCTCGTCGAGCTGGAAGGCGCAGGCGACGGCGCGGTCTTCCCCGGGCGTGAGGTAGACCGTCTCGCCCGACACCGTCTGGCGGGGCTCGGTGCCGGACGCCGCGACCGGCCTGCGCAGCGCGACCCGCGCCCCCCGGACGCAGGTGGGGACCTTCGGCAGGGCGCGCAGGTGCACCGCGGCGTAGCGCTGGTACGCGACGCCGGCGACCGCGCCGAGCGCGAGCGCCAGCGCCACGAGCGCGGCGATCGAGCGCGCGCTCACGCCTGGGCGCGCCGGCCGCGCGGCGCGGCCGGCGCGCGCCTCCAGCTCGGCGCGTTCTCCACGCTCCGCCGGTCCGACGCGCTCCTCGCCGGCCTCCGCATCGGGAGCCGGCTCGCCGGAGGGCCCTCGGGACGACATGGCCGCGGGTATGGACAGCCGCGGCGACGCTGTCAATGCGCTGTCACGAAGGAGGCGCCGCGCCGGCGAGGCGCGCCACCTGCGCCCACGCGCGGGCCGCGTCCTCGTGCCCGGTCGCGGCCGCGAGCTGCGCCAGGAACCGCGCGCACGCCTGCTCGCCGCGGCGGTCCTCGGCCTCGCGGGCGCGCGCGAGGGCGCTCAGCCCCTCGAGCAGGGCGCCCTCCGTGCGGCCCGCGGCGGCGAGCGCGACGCCGTACGCGAGCAGCGCCCGGGCCCGCTGCGCGGGCGACGCCTCGACCTCCGCGGCGCTCCGGAAGCGCCGGAGCGCGTCGTCCTTCGCGCCGCGCCCGAGCGAGACGAGGCCGCTCATGCGCTCCACGAGATCGGCGTGCTCGCCGGTGCGGCGGAGCTCCCCGACGAGCCGCTCCAGCGTGCGGAGATCGCCTTGAACGAGCGCCTGCTTGGCCAGCTCGGCGAGGCGGACGGCGATGTCGTTCATCGACAGGACCGGCGACTCCGAGGTCTTCGCGAGCGGATCCCCCGCGGCGTCGCCGAGCGAATGGCCGAGATCCAGCGAGGTCGCGTCGGGGAGACCCGCGGGCGCCTCGCGCGCGAGCGCCGCCCGGCGGTCGTCCGGCCGCGGCGCCGGGAGCGTGCCGCCGCCGGCGGCGTCCGGCGAGGCGGAGCTCAGCCGCCCCGCGCGCGCGGCGCTGTCCGACGCCACGCGGGGCGCGTCGGCCTCGGGGCGCTCGTCGACTGGCGCTGGCGGCCCGCGCTCCGGATCCGGCGCGTCGCCGACCACCTCGATCGGCGTACGGAAGGTGGGCGGCTGGCTGGAGGTGCTGTCCGGCGCCTCGTCGGGCCGGTGCTCCCTCGCGGTCTCCTGCTCGTCGGCGAACGCGAGCAGCTCGGCGGCCGATGACTCGAGCAGCGCGTCGCCGGCGGCGCGCGCGGCGCGGGCGGCGAGCTCGGCCGCGGAGCGCCGGTCGCCCGCCTTCGCCGCGTGCCACGCGGCGTCGGCGAGGCCGAGCACGCTGGCGTGCTCCTCGACGACCCGCGCCGCGGCGAGGTGCCACGCGGCGCGCTCGCCCGGCGGGACGGCCGCGAGCAGCGCGTCGCGCAGCGTGCGCGAGGAGAGCTTCAGCCACCCGGGCTCCGGGCGGAAGGCCCAGCCGGCGCCGAGCAGCGCGGGATCGAGGGAGGCGACCTTCGGCGCGCCGGTGCCGTCGCACAGGCCGTCGATCGCCGCGTCCGACGCGTCGCCGCCGAGCGTCGCGAGCGCGGTGAGGATCGTGCGAGGGCCGACCGCGAGCAGGCGCAGGCGGCCCTCGATCGGGCGGAACGCGGGCGGCGCGGCGAGCTCGGCCCCGGTCATCGTGCGCGCGGGCCGGCCCCGCCCGGCGCTGCGCCGGCGCGGCGCGACGCTCCTGCCGATCCAGCGCAGCACGCCGCTCTCCAGGGCCTCGCAGAGGAGCTCGCGGATCGCCAGCGGGAAGGCCGGCGCCCGCGCGGCCCACCGGCGCGCGCCCGCCTCGTCGATGCAGCCGTCGAGGAGGCGGCGGACGAGGTCCTGGGCGCTCGCCGCGGGCAGCGGGCCGAGCGTGACCGCCGCGGCCGGGGTGATCGCGGTGAGCGGCGCGGGGAGCGGATCCGAGCGCCCGAGGCGGACCACGGCGCGGAGGCCGGTGCCCATCTCCATCGCGATGGCGATCGCGTCGAGGCTCACGGCGTCGACCTCGGCGGCGTCGTCGACGGCGAGCAGGCCGAAGCGGGCGCCGGACGGGGCGAGCCAGGCGGCGAGCACCTCGGCGGCGGTCCACGGCTCGACGCCCTCGCCGGCGAGGAGCCGCGCGAGCGCGGGCTGCAGCCGATCCGGGAGCGCCGGGGCGCGGGCGCGGGCCTTCTCGGTGCGGGGCGCCGCGCGCGCGAGCGCGCGCCGGAGCGCGCCGAGCGGCTCGCGCGAGGCGCCGATCGGCGCGACGAAGAGGCTGCGCGACGGCGAGAGGAGCCGGAGCAGCTCGAGGAGCAGCCGCGAGCCGCCGGCGCCGGCCTCGGCCCGGACGACGGCGAGGGAGCCGGGGGGCACGGCGAGCTCCGCGAGCTCGCCGTCGCGGCCGAGCAGCGGCGGCTTGCACAGGCGCGCCACGCTCTCGACGACCTGCCGGCGCAGCGGCTGCTGCGCGTCGAGGCGCAGGCCGCGCACGCGGCGCGCGCCGTCGATCCCGCGGTGGAGGCCGAGGGTCATGAGCTCGCCGGAGAGCACGGCGGGGAGCGCGGGATCGAGGAGCACGTCGCCCGGGAGCGCGACGCGGGCGAGCATGACGGCGACGAGCAGCGGCTGCCCCCAGGAGAGCGCGGTGAAGCGGCCCGCCTCGCCGACGTAGGTCATCTCCCCCTGCGCGATGCCGGCGGCGAAGCGCGCGTCGGGGTGCACGGCCGCGTCCTCCGCGGCGAGCGCGGCGAGCAGCACGGCCTCCTCGATGTCCTCGGGGGTGAACTCGAACGAGAAGGTCTGCGCGCTCCAGGCGCACAGCGTGGCGCCGAGCGCCTCGGCGCGCTTCTTCAGCGCGAGCGCCCTCGCGAGGTAGGTCTCCTCGCCGCGCGCGGTCGCGCCGGCGTCGCGCGGCGCGCTCCTGTGGCGCGACGGCGGCACCGCCGGGCGCGGCGCGCCGCGGCGGCCGGCCCACGGCGTGACCGCGTCCGTGCTGTCCGGCTGCGAGAGGGCCGCAGTACCTCGAAAGGACACGACGATGCGCTCCGGCATTGCGGCGGCGAGTGTAGCGGGGCGCCGGGAGAACGTGGGGCTCGGCGATGATCGACGCCCGCCGCGCCCGCCGCGGTAGGATGCGTCTTCGATGCTGTCCTCTTCCTGGCCTCCCCGCCGGCCGAGATCTCGCCCGGCGCGCGCCGGCCTGCTCCTCGCCGCGGCGCTCGCGTCGCTGCCCTCCCCCGCCGCCGCGAACGGCGTCTTTCCGTCCGCGGACCAGCTCGTGTTCGACCCGGCGGATCCCGCGCGCGCCGTGGCCCGGATGACGTACGGCCTGCTCACGACGCAGGACGGGGGCGCGAGCTGGCGCTGGATCTGCGAGGGCGCCGTCGGGTACGACGACACGGGCGGCCAGGCGCCGCCCATCGCGGTGGCGGCGGACGGCCGGGTGCTCGCCGCGCTGGGCGACGGGCTCGCGGTCGGCGCCGAAGGCGGCTGCGCCTGGACCGGCGCCGAGGAGCTCGCCGGGAAGGCGGTGGTCGATCTCTCCGTCCGGCAGGGCGACCCGTCGCACGCCGTCGCGGTCACCGCGGGGGACCGGCACGCGCTCTGGGCGTCGCGCGACGGCGGCGCGAGCTGGGCGCGCGCGGGGACGCCGCTGCCGGCTGGCTTCCAGGCGCGCACGGTCGACGTGGCGCCCTCGGATCCGCGGCGCGTGTACGTGAGCGGCCTCGAGAGCGCGGGCGGCTCGGTCAAGGGGGCGCTCGCGCGTTCGATCGACGGCGGCGAGACGTGGGAGACCGCGACCGTCCCGGGGAGCACGACGTCGCGCGAGCCCTACATCGCGGGGGTCGATCCGCTCGACGCCGACGTGCTCTACGTGCGGATCGCGAGCGCGCCGGGGCGGCTGCTCGTGTCGACCGACGGCGGCGCGTCGTTCGAGTCGGCGTTCGAGACGCAGGGCTTCGTGCGCGCCTTCGCGATCTCGCCGGACGGCGCGACGGTGGCGGTGGGCAGCGACATCGACGGCGTGTTCCGCGCGCCCTCGTCGACGCTCGCCTTCGAGCGGGTCTCGGGGATCGCGCCGCGCTGCTTCGCGTGGACGGAGGCGGGCCTCTACGCGTGCGCGAGCGAGTTCCTGGACGGCTTCACGATCGGCCTCTCGCGCGACGGCGGCGCGACGTTCGAGCCGCTGCTCCAGCAGGCGTGCCTCGGCGGCCCGCTCGAGTGCGCGGCGAGCACGGCGGTGGGGGCGCGCTGCCCGTCGGACTGGCCGCGCATCGCGCTGATGACCGGCCACAAGGATTGCACGCCGGACGCCGGCTCACCCGCCGCCGGCAGCGGCGCCACCGGAAGCGCCGGCGCGGGAGGCGCGGGAGGCGCGGGAGGCGCGGGCGGGGCGACTGCAGCGAGCGGAGGCGGCGCGAGCGCTGCCGGCGGCGCGGGCGCGGGCGGGGCGCCCGGGGCGCCGGGCGGAGGCGCCGCGCCGAACGCCGCGGGCGGCTGCGGGTGCGGCGCCGCCGGCGCGGGCGCGGGCTGGGGAGGCGTGGTCGCCGTCGCGGGCCTCGCGGCCGCGATCGCGCGGCGGCGATCCGCCGGCCGCGCTCGGTTCAAGGGACGAGCCGAGCCCTCTCGACACGATCGCCGACGACGTGCTCGGCGTCAGACCTCGTGACCCGCCAAGGAGCGAGCGCTCCGTCAGGGCGAGATGACGACCCGCTGCGCAGCCGTGGCGACGTCGCCGTCCGGGTCCTCCAAGGCGATCTCGACGTCGAGCGCTCGGCCCCGCACCGACTCCACCGGGAGGCCCCGGTCCACCTGAAAGCGTATCCCGTAGATCTCGCAGCCGGCGTCCCCTGCCTTGCGCAGCGTGATCTGCGAGGTGAAGGGGAGCAGCTCGAACGCCAGCTCGGGGAAGCGGCCCCCCACCGTCAGGCGCGAGCCCATCTGGCGGAGGCCCTCCACGCGCAGCGCGAGCCACACGTGGTGGCCCCCTTGAGGGCCCGCCTCGATCGGCACCACCTCGCCGTCCTCCAGCGGGGCAAACGCGCGCTCGCCTTGCCCGACGACGATCGCCGGGAGGCCCGCTGACGGCGTCTTGCACGCGTCCCTCGCCGACGCGAGCCACGCCGGGTCGTGGTCCGCGAGGGCGGAAGGCGCGATGAAGGGGTCGACACACGCCCCCTCCGCGCAGGTCGCGCTGGCCGCGCAGGAAGCCGCGGAGCACGCCTCGTCGAGCGAGACGGGCAGGAGCAGCGTTCGCCCGCCGACCGCGCGGGTCGCGGCCCTCCGCGTCACGACGGGCGACGCCTCGCGGCCGCGGAACGCCGCGACGGTCAGCGCGATCTCTGCGCCGTCGTGCGCCGGCCCGACCGCGAGCTCCGCCGGGAGCGACAGCTCGCCCCCGCCATAAGAGCGGCTCTCGACGCGCGCGATGACGCCGTCCACCTTCGTGGTGCTCTCGACGCGGTCGAGCTCGAAGCCGACCGCCATATCCGTCGTCAGGCCGACAACCACGAGCGCGTCGGCGTCCTCGCTCGCGCAGCCGCTCGCGCAGCCGGCGGCGCAGAGGACGAGCATCGCGAGCAGCGCCCCGGGGGCCCTCGGCACGGTCATCGGGAGACCGTCAACGCGAGGAGCGGCGGCGCCGCCGCGAGAGCCAGCCTGCCGCCGCGGCCAGCGCGGCGAACGGCGCGGCGAGGGACGCCCCGCCTCGTGGGCTGTAGGCGCACATGCCGGCGGCGAGGTTCCCGTCGATGCCGTCTGGACCGATGGTGACCTCCGCCTCGGCCTTCACGGCGATCCCTTGCTCGAGCAGCGCGCTCACGCACGCCGGGACCTGCGAGCCCGAGATGATGTACTCGCCTCCGCAGAAGAGCGCCCCGTCCCCGCTGCAGGAACCCTCGCAGTTCGCGCGGAACTCGTGCTCGCACTCCTCGAAGATCTCGTCCTGGCAGGTGGTCTGGCAGTCCATGTTCGCGTCGGCCGTGCACGACCCCCCGCAGCACTCGATGCAGTGCTGATAACAGCCTCCGTCCACCGTCACGCACTGGGCGTCGCACTCGCTGTCGCAGTTCGCGTCCCAGGTCGCGGCGCACTGCACGGCGTCGGTGGCGCCGGAGCACTCGACGTCCCGGGTCGTGGTGCACTCGGCGAAGCAGTTGTGAGAACAGATGACGTTGACGCCGTTATCGCAGTCCGTCTTGCACTGCGTGGTGCAGCTGTCCGTGCAGGTCGGCGTCGCGGAGAGGGAGCACTCCGTCTTGCAGACAGGCACGAGCTTCGTGGCGCACGCCGTCTTGTAGATCCCGAGCTCACTGCAGCTCGCGGAGCACTGGGCAGTGACGCGCACTTCACAGTTCGACAGCCCCTCGAACCGGATATTGCCGCACTCTTCAACACCGGCGCTCGCCGGGAGCGCGGCCGTCAGACCAACGGTGAACCCCATCAACCCAAGAAAACCGGTTCTTCGCATGGCGAACCTTCCTTCTCGACAGCGTTAAACACAGGATTCTACACAGGGGCCTTGCCATGGGAAGCGCCATCTCCTCTGCGCACACTCGAGACGCGCGCGGCGCGCTCCGGGACACGTCGAGCGCTCATGTACGTGTGGAATCGTCTGTTGATAGGTCGAGTGTGAACGCCGGGCGACAGCGAGCCCGCCGCGGCCTGCGCCGCGGCGGGCTCGCGGGTTCAGTCGGCGGGCCAGGGGTTCGGCGGGTCGGCCGGCGTGTAAGGCTGCACGTTCGCCTCCGCCTCGATGAGGTTCGCGATGAACAGGTCGACGTAACGCAGGTCGTCCTCGACGTCCGGATCCGGATTCGCCTCGAGCCACGCCTCGACGTTCGGGCGCAGCGCCTCCAGCGTGCGGCGCGCCGTGCGCGGGTCGGCGTCCGCGGCGAGCTGCGCGGCGAGCTTGAACCCCGCGTAGAGGTTCAGCATCACGAAGCCCTTCTCGACCGTGTCGTCCGAGAAATAGCCGGCCTTGGGCGGGGCGTCGGGCGCGGTCGGCGCCTCGATGTCGACCTCTTGCGAGCGCGCCTCGCCGGTCAGCGGGTGCCTCCAGGACAGCTCCAGCGTGCCGACGGCGTGCGGATCGTCGACGCCGGCCTGGTCCTGCCGCGGCACCAGCTCGAGCAGGATGGCGCCGCCGCCGCCGCGCCGGCCGGAGCCGACGGGCTCCGCGGCGCTGGTCCGCCCGGCGAGGAAGAGGCTCGGGATGTGCACGGTGCCGCCGCCCTCGGCGGCGCTCCAGCCGTTCGTGCCGTAGGCGCCGCGCACGACGTAGCCGTCGCCGAGCGTGACGTCGAGATCGACGTCGAGCGCCACGGGCACGAGGAACGTCTTCACCTCCTCGGTGAAGACCTCCTTCACGGCCTTCGGGTCCTCCAGGAAGTAGAAGTTGCCCGCGCCGACCTCGCTGATCCCGCGCATCGCGTCGACGTCGAACTCGCTGCCGACGCCCACGGCGGTCACGCCGATCCCCAGCTCCGCGTAGCCCGCCGCGAGCGACTCGAGCCGCTCGGGCGAGGTGAGCCCGGTGGTGGCCATTCCATCGGACAGGAAGATCACGCGGTTCTGCCATGCCGGATCGAGGTGCCGCTCGGCGACGGCGAACGCGGTGAAGAGCCCCTCGTACAGGTTGGTCGACCCGCTCGCGGTGAGGCCATCGAACGCCTCCGCCAGCGCTTCCGTGTCCGAGGCCTCCGCCTGCTCCAGGACGACCTCGGCGGTGTCCGCGTAGCGGACGAGCGAGATCCGGTCGGCCGGCCCGAGGGCGTCGATCATCTCGACGAGCCCCGCCTTCACGTAGGTGATCGGATCGCCGTTCATCGAGCCGCTCGTGTCGACGGCGACGACGAGGTGAAGCGGCGGCCGCTCGAGCGCGGCGAGGTCCACGGGCGAGTTCATCCCGATCTGGATGAGCGTGCAGGGCGACCCGCTGATCATGTTGCCCATGATCCCGAGCAGGCCGTGCATGCACACGTCCTCGCCGCACGTCGCGGCCGGGTAGTCGAGCTTGTGCTCGGCGAAGAAGCCGACGTCGTCGAGCGTGCCCGGCCCGGGGATCTCGCCGTCCTCGAGGATCTGGCGGAACAGACCGAAGTCCTGCGCTCCGCCCTGCGAGACGCCGACGCTGCCCGGGGGCACGGGCGCCCCGGGCGCGGCGAGCTCGCCGGAATCGGAGCCGTCCATGCCGCAGCCGGCCGCGCCGAGCGCGACGGCGGCGCCCAGTGCGAGAACATCATGGATTCGAAGCTTCATGGCGTGACCTCCTACGGCGCCGCGGTGGCGGCGACCAAGACCGACTCGATCAGACGGGGTTCATCGATGGGAGCGGTGAAGCACTCCGCGTCGCGCACGGGCATGTCATCGGCGCGCACGAGGAGGAGCGTCCCGGCGCCGTCCTCGAGCTCCGCGCGCCCTCCGGCGCGCAGCGAGGCGATCCCGGAGACCCCCTCGCCGAGCAGCGACGCCTCGAGCGGCGCGACGAGGCTCCCGCACGCGTCGTGGAACCCGTCGCAGCCCTCGACGGGTGTGAGGTCGGCGGAGAAGTCGGGGGGCGCCTGCGAATCGACCATCGACCAGCGAGCGAGCACATTGCCTCGCAGCGCGAGCACGGCGTGCGTCTGGCTCGCGATGTGGATGCCGCGCGCGAACGCCTGCTCGTTGCGCGCGAGCTCCGGGTAGCTGCCGCCGTCGATCGCCACGAGGTCCAGGCGGAGGACGTCGCCCTCGCGGAACGGGATCGCCTCGCCAGGCAAACAGAGGAAGAAGGTCTCGCCGCGCTCGAGCTCGAGGGCGTGACAGCCGTCCGGAGACGACGTCACGCTGGTGAGGACCGCTGCTCTGGAGACGGGCAGGGTCCAGTCGAGCCGGCTCTCCTCGGCCGAGACGCCGCACGCGTCCGCGGGCGGCGGGGCCTCGAGCGGCGGCGCCGGGAACACCGCCGCGTGCTCGGAGAGCTCCAGCTTGGCCCCGGCGCGCTGCAGCGTGATCGTCCGATCGGCCGGCGGGTTCGCCGTCGACGTGGTGAGGACCTGCTCCGGAAACTCCGCCGCGGACCACGCGAGCAGCGTGAGCGGCAGCCCGTCGGCGTCGATCAGGTAGGCGTCGCACCCCGCGTTGCCCAGCGGGAGCGCGCGGCCCGGCTGGATGAGCCAGGTCTCGGCGTTCGCGAACAGATCGCGCGAGAGGGCGCTCGTCGGGTCGGCGAGCACCACGCCGCAGTCGACCCGGACCGACTCCCGGAGCCGGCGCACGCGGATGAGCTGCTCTGTCTCCGTCGTGTTGCCGATGACGAGCGACGCGAGCTCCTGCGGATCCGGCGGCGCGCAGCCGTCGATCCCGTCGCACGGCTCCGGCGCGCGGCTCGTGGCGGCGCACGCGAGGCTGCCCGCCATCAGCGCGAGCCGGTGCGCGACCGGCCGCGGCGCGGGCCCGGGCCGCCGCGCGGCCTCGACGAGCACGCGGTACGAGACGAGGAGCGCCGGCAGCGCGATGAGGTCCGTCGGATCGACGGTGATGCGCCACGGAATCGGCGTGAGCGCCATGAGCCCCTCGACCGCGCGGGCGGCCTCCGAAGCGAGCTTGATGGCCGAGAAGACGGCGCCGGTGACGAGGTGCGCGCCGAGGAAGGCGCGGCGCGACGAGAGGCGGAGCAGCGCGGCGAGGACCGCGGGCGCGACCAGGAGCCCGGCGAAATCGCTGAGCTTCCCGGTGAGCCATCCGGGGAGCAGGCCGGACCCTTTGAGGGCGTGGTCGTTGAGGACGAGGAGCGCCAGGGCGCCCAACCACAAGGGGTGAAAGAGCGTTCGGTACGAGCGCAGATCTCGATACATCAGAGCTATCCCTCCGTGCGCTGAGCGGCCAGCACGGGTGGCCAAGCAAGCGAGCGGCTTGCTGATGGCCGGCCCCACAGCAAGCGACATACCCGGATGGAATGATAATAAAATCGAATAGTTACAGCGCGGCCCCGCGGCGCGCCCCTGACGTCGATGTCAGCCGGACGGCGGCGCGGCGAGCGGCGAGCGGTGTGCTGGCGGGGCTCGGCTCTGCTGGCCGGGGGTCTGCGGCGGGGGTCTGCGGGCGGGGGAGCGGCTTCAGGGCGCCAGGACGACTCAGGGCGTCAGGACGACCTTGACGCAGTCTTCAAGCTTCTTGTTGAAGACCTCGTAGCCGTGCGGGGCGCGCGAGAGCGGCAGGCGGTGGGTGATGATGTCGTCAGCCCGCAGGTGGCCGTCCTCGATGTGCTTGAGAATCTGGTCGACGTAGTTGTGCGCCGGAGCCTGGCCGGCCCGGAGCCTGAGGCCCTTGTCGAAGAACTGGCCAAAGGGGAAGTTGTCATAGGGCACGCCGTAGACGCCCACGACCGGCACGACCCCGCCCCGGCGCACGGCGCTGAAGGCGAGCTTGAGCGCCGATATGGTCCCGACCTGGCCGTGAATGACGTTGGCGGCCTTCTCGAGGACGGTGCGGTGCGCCTCCATCCCGACAGCGTCGATGCACACGTCGGCGCCGCGGCCATCCGTCATGGAGCGGATCGCCTCGACGGCGTCCACCTTGTCGAGGTTGATCGTCTCGGCCTGGGCGACCTCGCGGGCCTTCTTCAGGCGGTACTCCTCCCGATCGACGCCGATGACGCGCCCCGCGCCGCGGAGCCAGGCGCACTTCATGGCCGCGAGGCCGACCGGCCCACAGCCGAACACCGCGACAGTCTCTCCGCCCTTGAGCTCGGCCCACTCGACCGCCGTCCAGCCGGTGGGGAGGACGTCTGTCGTGAAGAGCACCTGCTCGTCGGTGAGCCCCTCGGACACCTTCCGCGGCCCGACGTCAGCGTAGGGGACGCGGACGAGCTCGGCCTGCCCGCCGTTGTAACCGCCGTAGATGTCCGTGTACCCGAAGAGGGCGCCCCCCTTGCTCTCGATCACGCCGCCCTCGGGGCCGTAGTGCTTGGGGTTGGAGCGCTCGCAGTGGCCGGGGAGCTCCGCCTGACAGAAGAAGCAGTGTCCGCAGGCGATGGGGAACGGGACAATGACCCTGTCGCCCTTCTTCACCTTGGTGACCAGCGGGCCGACCTCTTCGACGATCCCCATGAACTCGTGGCCGAGCACCATGGGCCGCGGCTGGGGGAAAAAACCGTTGTAGATATGGAGATCGGAGCCGCAGATCGCGGTGGCGGTGACGCGCACGATGGCGTCGGTGGGCTCTTCGATCCTGGGATCCGGGACGTCCTCGACACGGACGTCGGAGGGTTTATGGAAAACAAGGGCCTTCACGATACCTCCTCTTCTGGTGAAACATCGGTATCGGGCGATCGACGGCTCTACCCGGTCGAGCCCAAGCACGAGGACTGCTGGAGCGCTGCGTTGGTCCGGCGATCACACGAACGCACAAAACGAGCCATGGAGCATGTCTGCGCCTGCGGGCGGAACGCGGACGGAAATTGAATGGTTGCCGCGAATTCCAATGTGGCGCGGTGCCTCACGGTGGCGGTTTGTCTCGGAGTCGCGGTGGGCAGCGGCGAGCCGAGCCGTCCGCTGCCCGTTCACCCCCTCTCCGCTCGTCCGCCTCTCTCCGCTCGTCCACCGCCCGTCTGCCTGCCGCTTCGCGGCGCAGGTGCCCTTCGCTCGCGACCCCGCTGGCCCCCACGCCCGCGACGATGTCTACTCCTCCCCGATGCTCCCTTCCTCCCGCGAGCCGCTCCTCGGCGCGAGCTTCGTCCGCGAGCTCGAGGTCCTGCAGCGGCGGCTCGAGATCCGCGCCCGCTCCGGCGGCGTCGGCGAGCACCTCGCGCGGCGCCGCGGCGGGTCGGCCGAGTTCAAGGAGCACCGCGCCTACGCCCCCGGCGACGACATGCGGCGCATCGACTGGGCCGCTTACGCACGCACGGGCGAGCCGGTCCTCAAGCTGTTCCGGGCCGAGGAGGACGTCATCGCCCGCATCGTCTGCGACGCGTCGGCGTCCCTCGACTTCGGCGAGCCCACGAAGCTCGACGCCGCCCGGCGGCTCGCGGCCGCGATCGGCTACATGACGCTCGCGCGCTCCGAGCGCGCGCAGCTCTTCGTGGCGGGCGATGGCATCGCGCGCGAGCACCCGCCCGTGCGCGGGCGCGCCGGGCTCGCGGCGCTGCTCCGCTCCCTCGACGGCGTGAAGGCGGCCGGCGGGACCCACCTCGCCCGCGCCATCGACGCCGTCGTGCGGCAGAGCGCCCGGCCCGGCCTGCTCTGCGTCCTCTCCGATTTCTTCGATCCGGGCCCCGTCACCGCGGCGCTCGGGCGCGCGGCGCAGGCGGGCCACGACGTCGCCGCCGTCCAGGTCGTCGCCGCCGAGGAGCTCGCGCCGGGCCTCGAGGGCGACCTGACGCTCGAGGACGCCGAGACCGGGGCGCTCGTCGACGTGACCATGGACGCCGCGGCCCTCGCCGCCTACGCCGCGCGCTTCGCCGGCCTCTGCGAGGCGCTGCGCGCCTGGGCGCGCCGCCACGGGGCGACGTACGTGCGCGCGCGGAGCGACGAGCCGCTCGAGGGCGCCGTCCGCCGCTTCGTCTCGAGGAGCGTCGACTGACGTGGCCGCGCCGCTCGCACAGGCCTCCGCGGGCCCCCCGCTGACGCTGCTCGCCCCCGGCGGCCTGTGGCTGCTCGCGCTGCTCGGCCCGCTCGTCCTCCTCTACATCCTCAAGATCAAGCGCAGCCGCCGCCGCGTCCCCTCGACGTGGCTCTGGGCCGCCGCGCAGCGCGACCTGATGGCGCGCGCGCCGTTCCGGCGGCTCATCGCCCAGCTGCCGCTCATCTTGCAGGCGCTCGCGCTCGCGCTGCTCGCCCTCGCCCTCGCCCGCCCCGCCTCGCGCGGGCGGGCGTTCACCGGCGACCACGTGGCGATCCTCCTCGACACGAGCGCCTCGATGTCCGCGGCCGCGCGGGCGCCCTCCGGCGAGGCGACCACGCGGATCGAGCTCGGAAAGCGGCTCGCGAAGGATCTCCTCTCCGGCCTCACCCCGGGCAGCGACGCGCTGATCCTGGAGGCGGGGCGCGACGCGCGCCTCGTCGCGGCGCTCGATCGCGACCTCGTCCGGCTCAAGGCGGCGATCGATCCCATCGCGGCGCGCGACGTGGAGGGCGACCTCGGGGCCGCTGTCGCGCTCGCCGTCGACCGGCTCCGGCAGCTCGGCGGCTCCCGCCGGATCGTCGTGATCACCGACGGCAACGTGGCCCGCCCTGCGGCGCTGCGCGGCGTGTCGCTCCCGCTCGAGGTCATCACCGTCGGCGACGCGGTGGACAACGCCGCCATCGTCCGCGTCGACGTGCGCTCCGGGAGCGGGCCCGCGGGCGCGGCCGACGCGGGCGCGCTGCACCAGGAGCGCCGCGAGGAGGTGCAGGCGTTCCTCGTGGTCGCGAACTTCGGGGCGCAGCCGCGCGATCTCTACGTGACGATGCGGCAGGACAGCGCCTCGGACGTGCTCGGCTCGCGGCGCGTGCTGGTGAAGCCGGGCGAGCGCCTGCCCGTCGTGCTCACGTTCCGCCCGTCTCCCGGCGACTACCGCAAGGGGCTCCTCTTCGAGCTCTCGCCGCGGGACGCGATGCCGCTCGACGACGTCGCCTACGGTCGCGTGCCGGCGGGCGACAAGCTCCCGGTGTTCCTCGCGTCGGGCGGGCCGGCGCAGGGCGGGACGCCGGGCGCGGCGGCCGGCGGCAGCTCCCCGTGGCTGGCGCGGGCGCTCGCGTCCGATCCGATGACGTCGGTCACCGCGGGCTCGCTCGCGGATCTCCTGGGGACGCCCGCGCTCGATCCGGACACGCTCGTCGTGATCGACGGCGCCTGCCCGCCCGACCCGCCGGGCGGCGATCTGCTCATCGTGAACCCGCCGCCAGGGCGCTGCTTCGGCACGCTCGTCGGCCGCCCCCTCGATCGGCCCGCGCTCACCTCGTGGGACACGGCCGACCCGCGGCTGCGCTTCCTCACGCTCGACGGCGTGCACCTCCGCGCCGCCTCGTCGCTCGAGCCCGAGGCCGCGGCGCAGGCGCTGATCCGCGCGCAGGAGGGCACGGTGGCGACCGACATCTCGACCGCCTCGCGGACCGGCACGCTGCTCGGCTTCGACGTGGGCGAGAGCGACTGGCCGCTCAAGGCGTCGTTCGTGCTCTTCGTGCGCAACCTGCTCGAGCAGGCGCGCGCCCACCGCGCCCACGGCATCACCGGCCCCGCGCGCACAGGCGAGCCGCTGCGCGTGAGCGTCCCCGCGACGGCGCGCGATCTCCAGGCCATCGGCCCTGCGGGCGAGCGGCTCGACGTCGCGCAGCGCGCCGGCCTCGCCCTGATCGCCGAGACGCCGCGCGCCGGCTTCTACCGCCTCTCCTGGCAAGGGCCGCAGGCCGGGTCCGTCCTGGTGCCGGCCAACCTGACGAGCGTCGCCGAGAGCGATCTCGCGCCGAGGCCGCTCGAGGCGGAGGGCGGCGGCGAGGTCGCCGTCTCCAGCGCGGCGAGCCGGCCGGACGCCCACGCCGAGTGGACCTGGCTCTTGGCGCTCGCGGCGCTCGGCCTGGTGGTGTTCGACGTCTGGTACTTCACGCGCGTGCCCCGGCGGCTGCAGGGCCAGGACAGGCCCTCCGCCTAGGGATCGTCGTCGTCGAGTCCTCCCCACCTCTCGGCCAGGTCGATCTCGACGTTATCGAACGACGCGGCGCCGATCCTCGCGCATCCCCCCGCTGCGTTCAGGGCGGCGGGCTCGGGGTACGCCGCCCGCCCTCAGTGGCAGGCGACCTGCTCGCCCTGAGGCCGCGGCCGGTGCAGCCGGTGCGCCCGGCGGCGCGACGACCAACGGCGGCTTGGGCGGCCCCGCTCTTCCACCCATGAAAGGCGTGGCGTTATGCCACAACTCACGGGCGCGCAGGCCTCCTCGTAGGGGAGCCACTCGCCCTGGAGCGACACGCCGCGCGCGTCCTCGCGCACGCCCCGCGACCAGAGCCACGCGGCGAGCGCCTCGCCGAGCTCGCGCAGGCTCGACCAGCGCGCCGAAGGCTCCTTCTGCAGCCCGCGCTCCAGGATCGCCCAGAGATCCGCGTCGAGGTCGCACGCGTCGACCAGCGACGGCACCGCGTCCTGCAGGACCGCCCGCAGGCCGTCCAGCGCGTTCCGCGACGAGAACGGGGGCCGGCCCGACAGGAGCTCGTACATCATCGCGCAGAACGACCAGACGTCGGCGCGGCGATCGACCGTCGGCAGGGCCAGCGCCTGCTCCGGCGGCATGTAGTCCGGGGTCCCGAAGACCTCGAAGCTCGCCGACGCGGAGCTCTCCTCGCGCTCGGCGACGAGCTTGGCGACGCCGAAATCGACGACCTTCGGCTGCAGCCTGCCGCCGCCGCGGCGGACCAGCATCACGTTGTCCGGCTTGAGATCGCGGTGGACGACCCCCCTCTCGTGCGCCGCGTGCATCGCGCCCGCGACCGGCAGGAGCAGCGAGATCGCCCGCTCCGGCGTCATGCGCCCCTCGCGCGCCAGCGCGCTCCGCAGCGACTCGCCCTCGATGAGCTCCATCACGAGGTAAGGATCGCCCTCGGCGGTCTCGCCGAGGTCGAACACCCGCACGATCTCCGCGTGGTTCATCCGGCCGGCGGCGCGCGCCTCGCGGTGGAAGTAGTCCGTGAGCTCCGGCGACCGGAGCTCGGGCCGCATCAGCTTGATCGCGACCGTCGACTCGACCGCGACGTTCGTCGCGACCCAGACCGTGCCCATCGCCCCCTCGCCGATCTTGCGGAGCAGCCGGTACTTGCCCGCGATGAGATCACCGTCCTGGTAGTGCACGCTGCAGGGCGGCTCGCCGAACCCCTCGCCGAGGTCCCATGAGCTGTCGTCCGTGCTGCTCCAGGCGTCCGTGGTCTCGATGCGCGACATGATCTCTCCTGCCCCCTGCACCGCGGTCCTCGCCACGGCCGTGACCCGACATAAGCAGACAGCGTGCCATCCATGGCAAACCTGGAAGGTTTCCAGGAGAGGCTGAATTTCCGCATGAAACCCGCTCGACACCGACAGGGACGCCGCACGGCTGCCTCGATGAGGCACTCGGCCACACCCACGCGAAGCGGCGTCCCCGGAGCGGCGCAGAAGGTGGTTTACTGCGGCTCCCCCGCATGCGGATCGAACGGAGGCCTCCCTGATCCCGGCGGCCGCGCTGCGCTTCCTGCCCCATGCCGCCACCGTGGCGGGCGCGCTCGCCTTCCTCGCGCTGCTGCGCCTCGCCCTGCGGCGCGGGGCGCTCGGCCGCCCGATCCTGCTCGCCTGGATGGTCGCGGGCGCGCTGCCGGCGCTTCACGTGGGCCTGGTCTGGTGCGGCCTGCTCCCGGAGACCCACCTCCGGCTGGCGCGCCCCTGGGGCGCCCTGCTCGCGCTGGGCGCGACGTCGTTCGTCGCGCTGCGGTACCTCGCGCTCGCGCTCGCGTCGCCGCACGCCCGCAGGCAGGGAGCGTGGCGCGCGCGGCTCGGTGACCTCCTCGCGCCGTTCGCCGCGTTCGCCGCGGCCATGGCCGTGGCCGGGCCGGAGCTCGGCCGGCCGCTCGACCGGCTCACCGTCCTGGTCACCATCGATCGCAGCCGCTCGATCGACCTCGTGCCGAACGCCGACAAGCGCGTCGCGCACGAGCTCTCCGTCGCCGAGCTCGGCATGCGCGAGGACGACCGGATCGCCACGATCGCCTTCGCCGCGGGCGCGGCGACCGAGGATCCGCCGCGCCCGCGCTCGCAGCTGCCGGCGCCGCAGCGGGTGGCGCTCGGCCGCGACGGGACGGACCTCGCCGCGGGCCTCCGGCGCGCGCTCGCCGAGGTGCCGCCGGACTCCGCCGCGCGCGTCGTGCTCCTCAGCGACGGCGTCGCGACCCGCGGCGACGCGATGGCCGCGGCCGCGGCCGCCGTCGCCGCCGGCCTCCCCGTCGACGTGATCCCGCTGGAGCAGCGGGCCGTACCCGACATCCGCGTCGTCGCCCTGCGCGCGCCCGCGCGGGCCGACGAGGGCGAGGCGCTCGATCTGCGGCTCGTCACCTCGTCGCCGTCCCCGGCCGAGGTCGAGATCCGCCTCCGCCGCGACGGCGAGCTCATCGCGCGCACCGAGGCCTCGATCGCCGCGGGGGAGGACGTGCTGCGCGTCCGCGAGAAGGCCCCGGGGCCGGGGCTGCACCGCTACGACGTCGAGATCACCGCGAAGGATCCGCGGCTCGACGAGGCCGCCGAGGACAACGCGGCGAGCGCGTTCGTGCGCGTCCGCGGCGCCGCCGCCGCGCTCGTGCTCGAGGGCGACGCGGGGCAGGGCGCCTTCGTCGCGCGGGCGCTCGAGGGCGGCGCGTTCCGGGTCGCCGAGGGCGGCGTGGACCGCGTCCCCGCCGACCTCGGGCAGCTCGCCGGCTACGACGTGGTGGTGCTCAGCGACATCCGCGCGGACGCGCTCTCCCCGGGCCAGATCGACGCGCTCGCGAGCTACGTCCGCGACCTCGGCGGCGGCCTCATCCTGATGGGCGGCGACCGGAGCATGGGGCCGGGCGGCTACGCGCGGACGGCGCTCGAGGAGGTCTCGCCCGTCTCGTTCGACCTGAAGCAGGAGCGCCGGCGGGCGAGCCTGGCCGAGGTCATCGGCATCGACATCTCCGGCTCGATGGCGGCGAGCGCCGGCGCCCACACGAAGCTCGAGCTCGCCAACGAGGCAGCGGCCCGGTCGGCGTCGCTGCTCGGCCCGGGCGACCGGCTCGGCGTCGCGCACGTCGACACGGCGGTGCGGTGGAGCGTGCCGCTCGGGCCGGTCGTGGACAAGGCGGCGATCGACAAGGCGATCCGCGCCGTGGGCCCGGGCGGCGGCGGCATCTACGTCGACATCACGCTCGAGGCGGCCTACCGGGCGCTCGACCGCGAGGCCGTGAACCTGAAGCACGTGCTGCTCTTCGCCGACGGCTCGGACGCGGAGAACATGGGCCCTTGCCGCGCGATGGTGGAGGCGGCGGTGCGCCGCGGGATCACGACGAGCGTCGTGGCGCTCGGCCAGGGGAGCGACGTGCCGGAGCTCGAGATGCTGTCGCGCCTCGGGAACGGCCGCTTCTACCTCGTCGAGGACGCCGCGCGGCTGCCCGCCGTGTTCACGCAGGAGACCATCCTCGCGGCGAGGAGCGCGATCGTGGAGGAGCCGTTCCACGTCGCGCTGGGCGCGCCGTCGTCGATCACGGCCGGCGTGCCTTTCGGCGAGGCGCCGCCGCTCGCGGGCTACGTGGTGACGATCCCGAAGGGCCGGGCGACGGTGCTGCTGTCCGGGCCGGAGGGCGATCCGGTGCTCGCCGTGTGGTCGGCGGGGCTGGGCCGGGCGGCGGCCTTCACGAGCGATCTGAAGGGCCGCTGGGGAGCGGCGTGGACGCGCTGGCCCGGCGCGTCGCGGATGATCGCGCAGGCCGCGCGCGACGTGACGCGCAAGGCCGAGGACCCGCGGGTGCGCCTCGAGGCGGACGCGTCGGGCGGCGAGCTGTCGGTGCGGGCGAGCGTCGTGGGCGACGACGGGCGGGCGCAGTCGTTCCGCCGGCTGGTGGTGCACGTCGCGGGGCCCGACGGCTTCTCGCGCGAGCTGCCGCTCGAGGCGACGGGCGCAGGGGCGTACACGGCGACGCTGCCGCTGTCGCGCCCGGGGACCTACGTCGCGGTGGCCCGCGACGAGCTCACGGGGGAGGCGGTCGGGACCACGGGCGCGGCGATGACGGCCGGCGAGGAGCTGCGGCCGACGGGCAGCGATCTGGCGCTGCTCGGGCGGATCGCGGAGTTCACCGGGGGAAAGCGGCGCGACACGCTCGCGGGCATCTTCGAGGATCGGGCGTCGCGGCGCTTCGCTTACCGGGACGCGACGCCGCAGCTCGTGCTGTTCGCTGCGCTCGCGCTGCTCTTCGCCGTGGCTGCGCGGCGGCTCGCGCTGCCGGAAGCGGTGGGGGCGTGGGCCGCGCGGGCCAGGGAGCGGCTGCGGGCGAGGCGGTGGACGGGCGCGGCGGAGCCGGCCGGCGCGGGCGCGACGGTGGGGGCGCTGCTGTCGGCGAGAGAGCGGGGGCGCGAGCGGCGCGAGGGCGCGCAGGAGAGGCCAGCGACGGTGCGCGGAGATGGGGGCGGCGAGCGCGGCGAGCGCGGCGAGCGCGGCGAGCGCAGCGAGCGCGGCGAGCGCGGCCCAGCGTGGGCTGCGCCTCCCGGGAGGCCGGCGCAGTCGGGGTGGACGCCGCCGCCCCAGGGGGCGGCGCAGCCGGCATGGACGGCGGAGCAGGTGGACGCGCGGCCGGATCAGCGCGGACCGGCCGGGGCGCCGGCGGCGGGGCGAAGCGCGCAAGGGACAGCGGCGCCCGCGGCGCCCGAGCCTGCGCGCGAGGAGCGGCCGCTCACCGCCGCGGAGAAGATCCTGGCGCGGCGCCGCGGGCGCATGTGACATGGCCTGTCGGCCATCGCGACGCAGAGGATCAACGCTCTCGACGGCGCGCGGGGAGAGGCGGTATCGGCCGGGAGCCGTCGATCAGCGCCGCCTCGCCCGAGCGCATCCCTGGTTCATGAGAGATGAACCAGAAGGACAGAGGACACAGAGGAGAGAGTCAAAGAAGCTCTGTGTCCTCGGTTCCCATCAACGCGGGACCTGGATCACGTCATCGCAGGTGAACTCGACGGCGAGCGCCGCCGCGGCGTCGGCTTGCACCGTGGCGCACGTGCTGGCGCAGAGCTCGATCGCGGTCGGATTCCCGGGGTCGTCGTAGCGCCATGCGCCCTCGGCCGCGCATTCCTGATCATACATGAGGGTCGTCGGGTTGTTGCCCGTGCCGCTCGTGTACGTCACGTTGACCTTCTGCTTGTCAAAGGTCCTCCCATCGGGCGCCGCCGGGATCCCGATCGTGCAGGAGATCGCGGTCCCGCGGATCTGGTCGATGGCCGCCTTGAACGTGGCCGCGGTCTGCGCCGGGTCGCCGGTGTCGATGAGGAACGCGTCTCCCGTTCCGCCCGCCTCGGCGATCTCCTGCAGGTTCTCGACGCTCTCCGGCGCGCCTTCCACCGGCGGATTCGCGACGCCGACCACGTAGGTCGCGATGTTGTTCTCGCGCGCCGCCTGGACGCGCCGCACGACGGCCTCGATCGTGTCCGCCCCGTCGTCGCACAGCTGCGGGTAACCGTCGGTCACCAGCACAACCGCGTATTTCCCGGGGTTCTGCTGCCGCGCCTCCTCGATGAAACCGACCGTGCCTTCCACCACGAACGCCGTCGGCGTGCCCATGCGCCAGTCACGATCGTCCCGGGGCGTGACGTCGTCGATCGCCTCGCCGAACGCTGGAGAGGGCAGCGGCGTCATCTCGACATCCGGGTTCGAGTACGTGCCGGCCCTGCACATCCGCCGCCGATCAGAGCCGGGGAAGAACGTGAGCGACGCCATGAGCCCGGCGGACTCAGGATCCGAGAAGAACTGCTTCGTGGCGGCGACGACCGGATCCCACTTGAGCGTCTTGTCGTGCCAGGGCTCGTCGCCCGCTCCCATGCTGCCCGACACGTCGAACGCAAAGGCAAGGTACACCTGTTGAAGCCCGGCTTCGGACTGCTGGGTGGCGCACGCCTGCCCTGCGCCCGTCGAGCCGACGGTGCTGTTGCCGCCCGCGCCGGAGGTACCGCCCGGGCCAGCACCGGTGCCCGCACCTATATCGCCGGAGCCCGTCGAGCCGCCGCTGCTCTGCGAGCCGCCGCTGCTCTGCGAGCTACCGCTGCTCTCGCCGCTGTCCGAGGCCCCTCCGCACGCCGCGCCGACCGAAGCCACCATCGACAAAGCAATGGTCATCGTAAGCAATCTCATGGTCTAACTCCTCTTGAGCCCGTGCCAGCGCCTTCGCCGGCGCGATAGCAACCAGAATCGAGGAGGCCTCCGGAGACGGCACCTGCCGGACCACCCTTGCTGAAACTCCGGGACCAGTGTGGAGTATAACCGAGAAAGCTACCCTTTGGGTGACATACGCATGAAAAAGAGACCGCGTCGGGCGCGACGATCACAGCGCAAGACATCCTCGCGCACGCAACGCGCCTGTACGCTCGTGTACCCGAGGGTCTCACACGGACGCGTCGTGGAAGCTCAGCACGCGTAGTTTACAGAATGGGTCTGGCGATATCGCTCGCCGACCGGGCGGCGTTGAGCGCTAGGCGAGCGCTCCGCCCACGTGCGCCGCGTGCGCCGGCGCGCCCGGGTGCCCCGGCGAGAACCCGAGGCGCTGCCGCACCTGCGCGAGGCCGACGCCCATGCCTCCCGCGGCGAGCGCGAGCGGCCAGGGTTTCCCGGTCTCCTGCCCGATGAACGCGCGCACCCGCCCCACGTCCTCGAGCACCGATGTCAGACGAGCCGGGTCGGTGAAGTTGTTCACGAACGCGTTCGCGAGCGCCTGTTGCCTGCTCGTGTTGTCTGCCCGCCCGTCGCTGCCGTATTGCGCGAAGAGGAGGTGAGCCATCCCGGGCGTGACACCTTCCAGGAGGAGGTTGTTGAACCTGTCCGTGGGCCCGCCGTGCCGCGCATAGAAGCGCTCGAAGGTGCGCGTCATCCACCCGGCGTCGAAGGGGCGATCGCCGTGCTCCACGATGCACTCGACCAGGTTGCGCGCCATCTTGCTCCCGTTGTTGGCGCCCTGGCCGCCGACAGGGTCGAGCGACATCGCGGTGTCGCCCAGCGGCGTCACGAGCCGGCCGGAGGGCAGCCGCCCGACGGGCTTGCGCACCGCCGGGACGACGCGGCCGTTCTGCCACCCGTGTTTGTCCGACAGCTCGGCGGTCCTGAACCATTCATGATCCCACGGGATGAACTCCCTCACCAGTTCCTTCGCTATCGCGAGGATCTCCTCTCCCGTCTTCGCACCCTGGAACCGGTCCAGCGGCCCTCCGGGCACCGCCTCGACCAGACAGTTCCAGCTCGGCCCGACGTCCTTGTGGTGGTACGGCACCCAGAACGCCTCGCCGAGGCCCGCGAACAGGTTGAACTTGACCGGGAGCAGCGGGATGTCGTCGAACCCGAGCTTCGGGCCCGTCACGCACATCATCACGGTGTTGCGCTGCGCCTCGGCGTACGCGGTGCGCGCCGCGTCGCGCTCGAACAGGCTGCACAGATCGCCCCGCCCTGCGGCGACGACGGTGAGGTCGTTCTCCGCCGCGATCTGGTCGAGCCGCTCGACCGAGACGGGCTCGATGGCGATCTTGCCGCCGCGCGCCTCGAGCTCGAGCATCCACCGGTGGCTCTGGAGTCGGAGATCGATCGCCACGAACGGCCGCTCCAGGCGGCCTGCCAGCGTCAGGAGGCGGTTGCCTGGGGCGGCGCACGCCGTCAGGTGAGCGCCCTGGCCTTTCGGCGCGGCGTCCTCCCAGAAGGCGAGGCCGAGCTCGCGCTCGAACTCGAGCGCGATGTCGAACCGGGCGGCGGTGCCGGTCGGCTTCGATCCGTTCAGCCACTGCTCCGGCGTGCGATCCGAGTAGAGCGTCACGTCGTACCCGGCCTTCACCAGGGCATGCGCCGCGAGCAGGCCAGCCTGTCCAGACCCCACGATAGCTATCTTGCGCATAAGGGTACCCCCGGGTTCCGTTGGTCTGCGATCGCCCCAAGGACGACGCGCATGCTGAGCCGTCCAAGTCGGTTCCCCCTCAGGGACGCTGGGGGCGTCGCGAACAAGGAAAGCCCAGTCAAGACCCACCGTATCACCTGAGCCACGAGCTCAGGAAGCCTCCTCTATCGCGCACGCCACCCTGCACGGCCTGGACGACAGCCGGCGTTCCATCGCTCGACTCGGCGCCCCGCCCCCTGCGCGCTTCCCGCCGCCGTCTCGACCACCCCCCCACCCAGAAAGGAGCCCGCTCGGGGTGGGGCTCGCGCGGGGGGCCGAGGGGGAGGGCCCCACGAACCCGAGCGCCGGCCCGCGTCGCGGCGGGTCGCTCATGGACTCGCGATCATCCGCACAGCTGGCAACAGCCGCCAAAAGGCGCGAGTTCGTGGGAGGGCCCCCCTCGGCCCCCCGCGCGAGCCCCACCCCGAGCGGGCTCCGTCGCCGCCGGCCGGTTGCGAGGCGCAGCGCCTTGGAGTAGCGTCCGCGCCGCCGCGGGGCCGGGCGATGGTGCTCGCCCAGCTCCAGCGGACGAGCCGGGCATCTGGTGCGCGCCCCGGCTCACGCGGCCCCCACCGCGCACTGGAGACGAGAATGGCCCGAGGCTCGACAACCACGCGCAGCGAATCGGACGCTGCCGAATCGCTCATCGGCCGGGGCGCCCGCATCCGCGGGCGGGTCCACGGCGACGGCTCGCTCCGGGTCGAGGGGAGCGTCGAGGGGGACATCCAGCTGACCGGCGACCTCGAGATCGAGGACGGAGCGTCGGTCACCGGGGACGTCGAGGCGAGCTCGCTCGTCGTCGCCGGACAGCTCACGGGAGACGTGACGTCGCGCGGCCCCGTGACGATCCGGGCGACCGCGCAGTACGCCGGAAACGTGGGGGGCAGCGAGGTGATCCTCGAGGAAGGCGCGGCGTTCGCCGGGCGCATCGAGGCGGAGTTCGACCTCCCGGCCGAGCTCTCGGAGCGGACCGGCGGGCGCGGTCAGGGCTCCCGGCGTGAACCGGCGGGGCGGTAACGCGCGTTGACGGACGATGAAGCGCGCCGCGACGGCGCGACGAGGAGCACGAACGTGGCGGGTACGATCATCGGAAACGGGCTCACGATCGAGGGCGAGATCACCTCCGACGAGGAGGTCATCGTCGCCGGGACGGTGCGCGGGAGGCTCACGGTCGAGGGGCCTCTGACCATCGACGCAGGGGCGCTGGTCGAAGCGGACATCGGGGCGGCGTCGCTCCAGGTGGGCGGCAACGTGACCGGCAACGTCACGGCGGCCGACCGCGTGGACCTCCTCGCGGGCGGTCGACTCGTCGGCGACGTGAAGGCGTCGCGCCTGACCATCGCGGACGGAGCCTCGTTCAAGGGCAACGTCGACATGGACGTGTAGCCGATGGCCGCCCAGTCCACGATCGGTCCGACGACGGCCATCCGCGGCAACGTGCAGGGCGACGGGGATCTCGAGATCCTCGGCCGCGTCGAGGGGAGCGTCGTCGTGAACGGCGACGTGACCATCGGCGAGGGCGCGCTCATCCAGAGCGACGTGCGCGGGCGCCGCGTGATCGTCCGCGGCGCGGTCGCCGGGAACGTCTCCGGCGAGGAGGCCGTGATCCTCGAGCCGGGCGCGCGCGTCGTCGGCGACCTCGGCGCGCCGCAGATCGGCATCCAGGCGGGCGCGCTGGTGCGCGGCAACGTCACCACCGGCGCGCCGCTCGCCGCCGCGCCTGCTCCGGTGCGCGCGGCCGCGGCTGCTGCTGCGCCTGCGCCGCGCGCCGCTGCCGCGCCGGCGGCGGCGCGACCGGCGCGGGCGCCGGCGGAGCACCGCGCGCCGGCCCCGCCCGCGCGGCCCGCCCCGCGCGCCGCGCCCGCGGCCGCGCGCCCTGCGCCGGCCGCGCGCCCCGCCCCGGTCGAGGCGAGGCCCGCGCCGGCCCCCGAGCCGCGCCTCGCGGCGGCGCACGACGATGAAGAGGCCGATCTGTCGGGCTCGGCGGCCGGCGAGGGCGACGAGCCCGAGGCGGCCGAGGGCGCCGGCGGGCCGCCGCCGCCCGTCGTCCCCGCGCTCCGGAAGGGCGCCGCGAAGGCCTCGCTGCGCAAGCGGGGCGGGCGGTGAGCGCCACCGGCACCTCGGAGCGGGAGCGGCTCGTCGCGCTGCTGCGCGAGCGGTCGTTCGAGCAGAAGCGCGTCGTCCTCGCGTCTGGCCGCGAGAGCGACTTCTTCATCGACTGCAAGCAGTCGGTGCTGACCGCCGAGGGGCACGCCCTCGTCGGCTCGCTGATGTTCGAGGCGCTCGCCGCGCTCCCCCGGTGCGAGGCCGTCGCCGGCGTCGAGCTCGGCGGCTGCCCCCTCGCGAGCGCCGTGTCGCTCACGAGCTTCCTGCGCGGCCGCCCCCTCCCCGCGCTCTACGTGCGCAAGGAGGTCAAGGACCACGGCTCGCGCCGCCTCGTCGAGGGCGATCGCGGGCTCGCGCCCGGGATGCCCGTCGCGATCCTCGAGGACGTGATCACGACCGGCGGCTCGACGCTGAAGGCGGTCGAGAAGCTGGCCGCCGCGGGCGCCTCCGTGGTCGGCGTGATCGCCCTCGTCGACCGCCTCGAGGGCGGCGCGGAGGCGATCCGCGCGGCGGGGCTGCCGCTCGTCGCGATCTGCACGCGCCGCGACTTCCTCCCGGACAGCCCGCCCGGCTGAGGCGGCGCGCCGCTCCGCCGCCCTCGCCGGCGCCGCTGCTCCCCCGCCCCGCCAGCGGCCCTCGCTTGCGCCGCCGGCCTCGCCAGCGGCGCGCTACTCCGCCGCCTTCGCCTGCTCGCCGAGGAGCGGGAACCCGAGCGCCTCGCGCTGCGCGAGGTACGTCTCGGCGACCGCCTTCGCGAGCGCGCGCACCCGGCCGATGAAGCGCTGCCGCTCGGTCACGCTGATCGCGCCGCGCGCGTCGAGGACGTTGAAGCGGTGCGCCGCCTTGGTCACGAAATCGTAGGCCGGCAGCACGAGCGCCTTCTTCGGATCGATCGTCGCCCCCTTCGCCGCCGGGTCCGCGCCCCGGTAGAGGAGCCGCTTCACCTCGGCCTCGCACACGTCGAACGCCGCGAAGTGCTCGGGGATGTCGGCCTCCTCGAAGTTGTAGGTCGACCACTCCCACTCCGCGCGCTGGTAGAGGTCCCCGTAGCGCACGACCTTCCCGCCGCTGTCGGAGTAGACGACGTCGTAGATGCTGTCCTTCTCCTGCAGGTACATCGCGATCCGCTCGAGCCCGTACGTGAGCTCGCCGGACACGGGGCGGCAGTCGATGCCGCCGATCTGCTGGAAGTAGGTGAACTGCGAGATCTCGAGCCCGTCGATCCACACCTGCCAGCCGAGCCCCCACGCCCCGAGGGTCGGCGACTCCCAGTCGTCCTCGAGGAACCGGACGTCGTGCTCGAGCGGGTTCGTGCCGATCGCGCGCAGCGACTCCAGGTAGAGGTCCTGGATGTCGATCGGGCTCGGCTTGAGGATCACCTGGAACTGGTGGAACTGCTGCATACGATTCGGGTTTTCGCCGTAGCGCCCGTCCGACGGCCGCCGGGAGGGCTCGACGAAGGCCACGTTCCAGGGCTCGGGGCCGAGCGCACGCAGGAACGTCGCCGGGTTGAAGGTGCCGGCGCCGACCTCCGAGTTGTACGGCTGCACGACGAGGCAGCCGCGCTCGGCCCAGAACTTCTGCAGTGCGAGGATGAGGTTTTGGAAGGTCATGGGAGGGCCGGGTCTTAGCGTGAATCTCGCGCGCCGGCGACATGCTGCCCGGCGCCGACCGAAAAGCAGCCGCCGACCCGGCGCTCCATCCCGTCGAGGACGACGCGGTCCCGGGTCTCCTCAGCGCCGATGACCGCTCCCCTCCAGCGCGGGCGCAGGGGGCGTGGTTCAGGGCGGCAGGCTGCACGAGGGGTACAGCGCGGCGAAGCCCGTCTCATCGAGGAACGTCGAGATCGCCTCCGCGTACAAGGTGTTGCCCGGCGTCCTGCAGACCAGCTTGCCAACGCTGTTGATCGCACAGTGGGCGCCGGCCTCGCCCTGGCACGCGCCGAGGGGGGTGATGCCGCAGAGCGGCGAGGCGTCGCAGATGCGGAGGTTCGCAAAGGCGCTCCAGCTAAGGCCGCACGCCGCCGCCGCGCCGGCGTCCGCGCACGCGAAGACCTCCACCTTGGCGGGGTCGAAGATGTTGCCGAACATGGTGGCGTCCGGGATGCTGTAGCTCACGGCGTCCTGCGCCGAGGCGTCCGTGAGCCCCAGGTGGCTCCCCACCATGCGGATCGGCACGTGCGCGCCGATCCCGTTGAGGGTCTGGAGCAGGCACGCCGTCACCCAGCGCTGCGACGACAGGGCGCCCAGCTTCGCCGTCTTCCACGTCGGCGCGAGGCCGATCGAGCCCTGCAAGGAGACCCCGGGCACCGATGTGTTCACCGTCGTGTGAGGAGGGAGCGCGCAGCCCACAACGTAATGGAGGAGCGCGCGCCCCTCGGCGGTATCCAGGAGCGGCGTGGCCGTGAGCCGGCCGGTCGCGGCGTTGACGAGCGGGGACACCGCGAGCCGCTGCAACGCCTGCTGGGTGGTGGTCTTCCAGAAGAACGACGGCACGTCGCCGTTGGTCCAGATGATCGCGTCCTCCGCGACCGCGAGCTCGTCTTCTGCGTCGCCCTGCGGGGCCGCGACGCAACCGGACGCGAAGAGGAGAGAACCAGCAACGACAGCAAGGGAGGCTCGGACGCTGAACATGCTCTTCCTTCCACCGCGTGGCGCGGCATGCGAACACGCTCGCTCAGTCCATGGATCGTGCCAGCGACGCGCGGCGCCGCCGCCGTCGCGCGGATCGCAGCTTCCGGCCCGAGGAGCGCCGTGTCTCGACGCGCGAAGGCGGCGGCGCCCGGGCGGCGCCATGGCCGACCGGAGGCGCTGGCCCTCAGTCCATGGAGGCTCGAGCCTCCAGCTCCCGGAAGCGCCGCCACAGGTCGTCGAAGCGAGGCTGCCAGATCGGACACTCGACGAGGAGCGCCCCGGCCTCCGCGAGCGCGCCGGATGCGTCGTCCCCCTCGCCGCGCCGGATCGCCATCGCCGCGCGCCAGTAGAGCAGCTCCAGGAGCTCGAACGGGAGCAGCCCACGGCTGGCCTCGGCGAGCAGCGCGGCCCAGCGACGCCCCAGCGCGCCGGCGTCGGGCCGCGGCGCGCCGAGCTGCTCCAGGACGAGCCCGAGCATCCGGAAGAGCGCCGACAGCGAGGGGGCCGCGGCGTCCGGCGGGCAGCGCTGGCCGATCCAGTCGACGAGGCGCGCCGCCTCGTCGTGGCTGCCGCGCGCGATCAGGATCCGGGCGAGCAGCAGCGAGCTCTCCGGCACCGGGACCTCCACGAACCGCTCCTCGAGGACGAGGGCGCGCCGCGCGAGCGGGAGGGCCTCTTCGTCCTGGTGGTTGGCATAGAGCAGCTCGGCGACGTTGTGCGTCGCCATCCGCTCGAAGAGCGGATTGCCGATCTCCCGCGCCAGCGCGATCGTCCTGCGCATGTCGTCGATCGCGAGGAGCAGCTCGTTCCTGGTCGTCCACAGCAAGGCGCGGTTGACGTACATCGCGCAGACGTGAGGCCAGTCCTCGACCTGCGCTGCCAGCTCGATGCCCGTCTGGAACGTGGCCTCCGCCTCCTCCAGCCGCCCGGCGAACACGAGCGCCGCCGACCGCAGGACGAGCGCCACGACGCGCGCCTCGTAGTCGCGCGCGGTCTCGGCGGCCGCGACGCCCTGGCCCAGGAGGTCGGCCGCCTCCGCCATGCGCCCCTGCCGCATGCAGGTCCGCCCGAGCCCGACCAGGAGCCGGGCGGCGAGGCCGGGCGATCCGGCGCGCTCGACGAGCGGGCGCGCCTCCTCCACCCGCCTGGCCGAGGTCTCGAAATCGTTCTCCCGATCGAGGACGGTCGCCTCGACGAGGAGGGCGTCGGCCAGGAACGCGGCGTCCCCGAGCTGCTCCGCGAGCGCCCTCGCGGCGGCGAGATCCTCCAGCGCCTCGCGCGGGCGGTGGACGCCGTGGCGGCTCTTGCCGCGCCCCAGCCGCGCGAGCGCGCGCACGCGCGGCTCGCCCTCCGCGGCGAACGAGAGGCACGCGGTATAGTGCTGATCCGCCTCGACGTGGCGGTGCCGCGAGAGCGCGGCGTCGCCGAGCCGGAGGTACGCGTCCGCCGCCTCCTCCAGCGCCCCGCACCCGCCGGCGTGCCGCGCGAGCGGCTCGAGGAGCTCGGGGCGAGGCCCCTCCGCCTCGACCCTGGACCGGAAGGTCGCGAGCGCGTGCCGGTGGATCTGCGCGCGCTGCGCCGGGTCGAGCAGCTCGTAGACCGCGTCCTGGAACACCGCGCTCTGGAACGAGCAGCGCTCGCCGGCGCCGCGCTGGAGGATCCCCCGCTCCACGAGCGCGCTCAGGCCGTAACCGGCGTCGATCGGCGTGCCAGCGCCGCCCGCGCGCTCGATCGCGTCCTGGACCTGCTCGAGCTCCGCGCGGCCGAACGAGACGCCCAGCACCGAGCAGAGCCTGACGCAGGCCGCGAGCTCCGGCGGCAGGGCGTCGATCTGCCGCTCCGCGAGCCACTGCCACGCCGGCGACGGAGGCAACACGTCGAGCTCCGCCGTCGCGACGTACTGGCTGCCGGAGCCCGCGCGGCGCCGCACGATGCCCGCCCGCTTCAGCGAGCGCACGAGCTCCGAGAGGCAGGCGGGGTTCCCGCCCGCCCAGCCCGCGAGACGGCGCAGCGCGGCGGCGGGCGGGTACTCCGCCGGCCGCAGGAGCTCGGCGGCGAGGGCCATCGCGGCCTCCTCGTCAAGGGGCGCGAGCGCCGCCCGGCGGTGGCGCTGCGTGCGCGCGCCCCACGCGCGGCGCACCTGCTCGAAGCGGGGGTGCGCGGCGACCACGACCCAGAGCGCGACGCCCGCGCCGTCGAGCGTCGCGTACTCGAGCGCGTCGACCAGCGCGTCGTCGGCCCAGTGCGCGTCGTCAAGGAGCACCGCCACCGGGCCGCCGCGCGCGAGCCGGCGCAGCCCCTCCCCGAGCGCCTGCACCACGCCGTGGTGGAGCGACGCGGGCGCGCCGCCGCCGGCGGGGGGCGACCACCCCAGCGCCGCCGCCACGGCCGGCCACGTCGCCGAGCCGAGCGCGTCGCCGAGGCGCTCGCGGCAGAACGCGGCGGGATCCGCCGGCGGGTCCGCGGGCGCGTCGAGCACCCGGCGCAGGAGCTCCGCCGCGTCGCGCGCCGCCTCTCCGGGTAGCGGCTGCGCGGCGCGCAGGGAGATCACCCGCGCCTCGGGTGCCCGGACCGTCAGGCGGCGCGCCGCGGCGGCGGCCTCCGCCACCAGGCGGCTCTTGCCGAGCCCCGGCTCGCCGAGGAGCGTGAACAGGCCCGGGCACGTCCCGTCGAAGGCCGCGCCGGCGCTCGCGGAGAGCGCCGCGACGACGTCGGCGCGGCCAGCGAGCGGCGCCTCGACGTTGGCCGACGGCGCGGCGCGCGACGAGGCGGGGCCCGGGTCGTCGCGCGCAGGCAGGGCGCGCTCGAGCTCCGCGGTGAGCGCGACGCCCGACCAGGGCTCCGGGGGCAGCCAGGTCTCCGGGCGCTCGACGGCGGCGCCGTACGCCGCGGCGGAGCTCCGCGCCTTGCGGCGGAGCGTGACGGAGGCCAGGTGGAGCGCCGCCCGCGCGCCGTGCCGCTCGGCGAGCTCGCGCGCGGCGGCGAGCGCGGCCTCGGCGGGGTGATCGGTGTTCCGGCCGGAGAACACCGCCACGTAGCGGCTGCCGCGCTGCCGCGCGATGAACCCGTTGCGGCCGGTCACGGCGGCGATGACCGGCGCCGCCGGGGCGGCCGTGTCGGCGACGAGCAGGACGACCGGGTGGCCCCCCTCGGCGATGAGCCTGGCCGGCGCGGCGACCGCCCGCGCGGTCCGCCGCGTGGCGACCGCCCGCGCCGCCTCGGCGCGCGCGGCCGCGAGCGCCCTCCTCAGCGCCGAGGCGCTCGCGGGGCGGCGGTCGCGGTCCTTGGCGAGGCACGCGAGCGTCAGCTCCTCCAGCGCCGCGGGCACCGGCGCGAGCTCGCCCGGACGCCGCGGGCGCAGCGCGAGGTGGCCGTGCTCGACGGCGCTGCCGTCGCCCGCGAACGGCAGCTCCAGCGTGAGCAGCTCGAACAGGACGACGCCGAACGCGTAGAGGTCGGCGCGCTCGTCGATCGCCTCGCCCCGGATCTGCTCGGGGGCCATGTACTCGGGGGTCCCGAGGACCGCGCCGGTACGGGTGAGCTGCGCCTCTCCGCCGGGAGCGCCCGCGGCGCGCCTGGCGAGGCCGAAGTCGAGCAGCACGACGCGCGCTTCACCAGGCGCGCGGGCGGAGGGCGCGCCCCCGGAGCGCGCGATGAAGAGGTTCTCCGGCTTGAGATCTCTGTGGATCACGCCCTCGGCGTGCGCGGCCTCGAGCGCGGCGAGCACGGCGTCGGCCCGCGCCGCGGCCCAGTCCAGGTCGGGCGGCTCGGTGAGCGAGGCGAGCTCCGAGGCGAGCGTGCGGCCGGAGAGCCGCTCCATCACGAGGTAGGGGCGGCCGTCGTCGAGCCTACCGCGCCCGTGGAGCCGCGGGACGTGCGGCGGGCCGATGCGCTGGAGCGCTTCCGCCTCGCGGCGGAACCGCTCCTCGAGCACCGGGGTGGCGGAGAAGCCGACCTTGACGGCGACCTCGGCGCCGTCGCTGCTCGAGATCCCCGCCCAGACCGCGGCGAACCCGCCTTGCCCGAGGCGCTCGCCCGGCGAGATGCCGTCGATGCGCGGCGGGGCGGGCGCCGGGCGCTCGCTCGCCGGCGGGGGCGTCCACCCGTCGAGTGGGCACGGAGAGCCGCCTTCGCGACGCCGGTGACAGGATGGACAGCGATGCACTCGATGACGGCTCCGGCGGAGGGGCGCGCGCGAGCGCCGACCTCCCCTGTGATATTCTCGCGCCCGCTGGCAGATGGCACGCGCTGATGATCCTACCCTCCAGAGCGCGCCGACCGAGGTCGCGGGGCCTGCCGGCGAGACGGTCGCCCTCGCCGTGGACGAGCGGCAGGCGGCGGCCGCCGGGGGCGAGCACACGTCCGAGGCGCCGGACCGCGCCGGCGATTACCGGATCGGGAGCGCCCTCGCCCAGGGGGGCTTCGGCGTCGTCTACCGCGGGGAGCACGTGGAGCACGGCACGCCGGCGGCGGTCAAGGTGCTGCACCCCGAGCTCGCCCTGCACCCCGACCTGCTCGCCCGCTTCGAACGCGAGGTCGAGGCGACGCGGCGGGTGCGGCACCCGGGCGTGGTCGAGATCTTCGATGTCGGCCGGCTCGCGGACGGGCGCCCCTACCTCGTCATGGAGCTGCTCGAGGGCACCGACCTCGCCCAGCTCCTGCGCGACCGCGGCCGGCTGCCGCCGGAGGAGGCGCTCGCCGTGCTCGAGCCGCTGTGCAGCGCGCTCCAGGCGGCGCACGCGCAGGCGATCGTGCACCGCGACATCAAGCCGTCGAACGTCTTCCTGTGCGCCGGGGGCGACCGCCCGCGCGTGGTGCTGCTCGACTTCGGGGTGGCGAAGCTGCTCGACGCGCCCGGGCCCGCGCTCACGACGTCGCGGCAGATCGTGGGCTCGCCCTCGTGCATGTCCCCCGAGCAGCTCATGAGCCGCCCGGTCGACGCGAGGTCGGACATCTACGCGCTCGGCGCGCTGACGTACACGATGCTCGCGGGGGAGCCGCCGTTCTCGGGCACGTCGTTCGTGGTGCTGCGCCAGCTGCACCTGTTCGCGAGCCCGCCCCGCCCGAGCGCGCGGGCGCGCGTGAGCCCGTCGCTCGACCGCGTGGTCCTGCAGGCGCTCAGCAAGGATCCTGCGGAGCGCCAGGCGTCGGTGGGCGAGCTCATCGCCGGCCTGCGCGCAGCGATCGCGACGCCCCAGGCGCGAGGCGCCGCCGAGCGGCGCTCCGCGGTGGGCATCTACGTCGAGGTGCAGGCCGCCCCCGGCGCCCTCGAGGAGCCGGACACGGAGCTGCTCGACGATTTCGAGGCGGTCCTGCCGCTGGCGCTCGGCGCGCTCGCGGACGCAGGATTTGCGGCGGCCGTCGAGGCGGGCACGGCCGTACTGGTCACAGCCGACCGGCCGCTCGATCCGGCGGGAGACCAGGCGGCGCGGCGCGGCGCGGTCGACGCGGCGCTCTCTCTGATGCGGCGGCTCGACGCGCGCGCCGGGCGCGACCAGAGGGTCCACGTCCGCCTCTGCGTGCACGCCGGCGAGCTCGTCGCGAACAGGGACGGCGCGCTGACGGGCGGAGACCTGCTGGAGCTCGCCGCCTGGGTGCCCGAGGGGACGGCGCAGGGCGTGTTCGCCTCGCCGGCGTTGCTCGACGGGCTCGGCATCGCCGCGCAGCCCGCGCCGACCTTGCGGCGCTCGAGCGCGCTGCTGCGCGTGATCGACGCGGAGCGGCGGTAGCGGGATCCCCTCGCCCAAGGCGGAGCTCGGGCGGACTCGCGCGCGCCACGCGCCACGCGCCACGCGCCACGCGCCACGCGCCACGCGCCACGCGCCACGCGCCACGCGCGACGTCGAAAGACCGGCCACCTCTCCCTCCCGCCTACCCCGTCGAGGACGGCCCGCCTCGACCGCGCTGGCGCTGACATGGCGCGAGGCCCGCTGCCCGCTTGCGCATGGCGGGCGGGCGGCGTAGCTTCCCGCGCAATTATATGGGAGCCCATGCATCTTCAACCACGCGCACGACGCGCGCGCGCCGGAAGGACGCCGCGGGGCAGGCGCCCGGCGGGCCGGACGCGCAGCGGGTCATGGATGCGATCCGCTCCATCGTGCAGCGCCTGCGGGTCTCCTCGCGCGCGTGCGAGCGGCAGCTCGGCCTGAGCAGCGCACAGCTGTTCGTGCTGCAGCAGCTCGATCAGGCGGCGGCCGCGTCGGTCGCCGAGCTCGCGCAGCGCACGCTCACGCACCAGAGCTCGGTGTCGGTCGTGGTGACGCGCCTCTCGGAGCGCGGGCTCGTCGCCCGGCGCGCCTCGGCCGAGGACGCGCGCCGGACCGAGATCTCGCTCACCCCGGCCGGCCGCGCGCTGCTCCGCCGCGCGCCCCGCACCGTGCAGGCCGACCTCATCGCCGCCGTCGACCGCCTGCCGGCCGACGAGCGCCGCGGGCTCGCGCAGAGCCTCACGACCCTCGCCCGGGCGCTCGGCGCCGGGGACGAGGCCCCGCCCCTGTTCTTCGAAGGTGACGAAGCCCGCCCCGGCGCCGGGGCGGAAGATCGCGAAGATCGCGAGGAGAGATGACATGTCGAGCGTGAACGCCCCACATTCCACGAGCGCCGGGAGCATCCCGGTCGCCCCCTCAATGAGCCCGACCCTCGAGGACCTGAGGGTCCCCGCCCCGAGGGCCGCCGTCGACCGGCGGGTCGTCCTCGTGAGCGGCCTCGCGATGGCGGTCGCCGGCGCCGCGTTCCTCGCGGCGGAGCTGCTCACCACGCTCATCGCCGTCATCACGAACCTCGCGTTCTTCGGCCGGCTCGACGCCGGGCCCGCTTCGCCCGCCGAGCACCACCTCGGCGCGCTCGTGCTCGTCGTGCCGATCGCCGGCGCGCTCATCGTCGGCGTGATGGCGCGCTACGGCTCCCAGGCGATCCGCGGGCACGGGATCCCGGAGGCGATGGAGCAGGTGCTCTTCAACCAGAGCCGCATCCCGCCGCGGATGACGCTGCTCAAGCCGCTCTCCGCCGCGGTCGCGATCGGCACCGGCGGGCCGTTCGGCGCCGAAGGCCCCATCATCGCGACCGGCGGCGCGCTCGGCTCGCTGCTCGGGCAGCTGCTCCGGATCACCGCGGACGAGCGCAAGACGCTGCTCGCCGCGGGCGCGGCGGCGGGCATGTCGGCGACCTTCGGGAGCCCGGTGGCCGCCGTGCTGCTCGCGATCGAGCTCCTGCTCTTCGAGTACCGGCCGCGCTCGGTGATCCCCGTCGCCCTCGCCGCCGCCACCGCGAGCGCGGCGCGCCTCGCCGCGGGCCACACGGCGCCGGCGTTCGAGATGCCGGCCGTGGCGCCCTCGACCGGCCCCGCGCTCGCCTTCTACATCGTGCTCGGCGCGGTGCTCGGCGTCGCGGCGATGGGCGCGACCCGCGCGATCTACGCGATCGAGGAGGCGTTCGAGCGGCTGCCGCTCCACTGGATGTGGTGGCCGGCGATCGGCGCCGTCGCGATCGGCGTGGTCGGCTACTTCGCGCCACGGACGCTGGGCGTCGGGTACGACAACATCGACGACATCCTGAGCGGCCGCCTGGCGCTCACCGCGCTCGTCGCGCTCTCGCTGATGAAGTTCATCTCCTGGTCGATCGCGCTCGGCAGCGGCACCTCGGGCGGCACGCTCGCGCCGCTCTTCACCATCGGCGGCGGGCTCGGCGCCATCCTGGGGCTCGGCGCCAGCGCGCTCTTTCCCTGGCTCAACGCGGACGCGCGCGTCGCCGCGCTCGTCGGGATGGCGGCGATCTTCGCGGGCGCCTCCCGGGCGCTGCTCGCCTCGGTCGTCTTCGCCTTCGAGACGACCCGGCAGCCGATGGGGCTCCTGCCGCTGCTCGGCGGCTGCAGCGCGGCGTTCCTCGTCTCGAGCCTGCTGATGCGGCACTCGATCATGACGGAGAAGCTCGCCCGCCGCGGCGCGCGCGTGATGGCGGAGTACGCGGCCGACCACCTGGCGCAGGTCACCGTGCGCGAGGCCGCCTCCCGCCCCGCCGTGACGCTCTCCGCCGACGACACGGTCGCGGCGGCCCGCGCCTTCCTGCTGTCGCAGGCGGAGGGCGCGCGCCACCAGGGCTTCCCGGTCGTCGACAGCGCAGGGGAGCTCGTCGGCGTGGTCGCCGCGCGCGACGTGCTCACCCAGCAGGCCGGCGAGCTCTCGATCCGCCACCTCATCCGGCAGCCGCTCGCCGTGGCGTTCGAGGACAGCTCCCTCCGCGAGGCCGCCGATCACATGGTCACCGAGGGGGTGGGCAGGCTCCCCGTGGTGTCCAGGGACGCGCCCCGCAAGGTGCTCGGGATGCTGACGCGCAGCGACCTGCTCGACGCGCACCGGAGCCGGCTCGAGGCCGGCCAGCGCCTCGAGCAGGCGCTCACCCGGCGGGGCGGCTCGCCGCCCCCGCGCCGGCGAGGCGCGGTGGAGGGGGAGCTCTCGTCCTGAGCGCCCCGGGGGGGGGGTCAGTCGACGAAGTACTCGCGGTCGCCAGCGAGCCCCTGCTCGAGCGCGGCCATGCCCTTGGAGACGTCGAGCTTCACGCCCTCGCGCTGGAAGCTCATCCCCATCGCGTAGAGCGTCTTGAACAGGTTGTGCGAGCGGCACTGCTCGCCCATCTGGCCGACGCGCACGATGTTGAGGCCGAAGGCGCCGGAGATCTCGACGCGGAAGGCCTTGGTCATGTACTCGCGGATGCGGGCGCTGTCGACGCCGACGGGCAGCTTGATCGCGAGCACGCTGTTGAGGCGCACGTCCTTCGACGCGAACAGCTCGAGCCCCATCGCCTCGAGGCCCGCCTGCATGGCGAGGGAGCTCATCTCATGGCGGCGGAACCGCCGCTCGAGCGTCTCCTCGCAGACGAGGCGAAGCGCCTCGTGCAGCGCGAGCACGCCGGGCACGGGCGCCGTGTAGTGGTACTGCTGGTAGCCCCAGAACCGCTGCGCGCGCGTGGCGTCGTAGCACCAGTGCGGGCGCGGCGACGGGCGCTCCTCGACCACCTTCCACGCGTCCTGCGAGAACGCGCACGCCGAGACGCCCGGGATCGACGAGAGCGCCTTCTGCCCGCCGACGATGCCGACGTCGATGCCCCACTCGTCCATGTGCACCGGCATGGCCGTGAGCGTGACCACCGCGTCGACGATCGTGAGCGCGCCGTGCGCCTTCGCGAGCTTGCAGATCTCCGGCAGCTCCACCATCCGGACGCCGCACGACGTCTCGCCGTGCGCCATCGTGATCACGTCGTAGCGCTGCTTCTTCAGCGCCTCGCGCACGTCCGCGAGCGTGACGGGGCGCCCCGGCGGCCCTTCGAGGAAGGTCACGTCGGCGCCGACGCCGAGCGCCATCTCGCCGAGGCGCCCGCTGAACGTCCCCACCTTCAGGCAAAGGACCTTGCGCCCGGGCCAGCACAGGTTCGCCACGGCCATCTCCATCGCCGCGGACGCGGGCCCGGCGATGCCGAGGATCTTGTCGCTGCGCGTCTGGAACGCGTAGGCCGCCATGTACTTCACGTTCTGGATGACGCGGTCCATGGTGGGGCCGAGGTGGTTGATGATCACCCCGTTCGCCTGCGCCACCGCCTGCGGGATGGGCACCGGGCCGGCGCCCATGAGGAGCAGCGGCTCGGAAGGCAGGATCGCGGCGAGGGGCGTGATCGGCGGGGGCAGGATGGAAAACGACATGGCCAGGACCTTGGGCGAAAGCGCGGAGCGCGCTAGCAAGCCCAATGCATCCTGCGGCGTCAAGTTCTACCCGGCAAGCGGGCGCGGCGTCGGCGATGTCTGGCCGCCGCGGTCGCGGGCACGGGCGTCGCACGGAGCACGCGAGCCCGCCGTCTCCCGAACCCTGCCCTGCTGGAGCAGTCCGGGTGCCGGCTCGAGCTGACGGCCAGAGGCGGCCCTGCTCGTCGCACGGCCCTTGGGGGGTGAGCCATGCGACGAGCAGGGCCTCCTCCGGCCTGCTCCGAGGAGGCCCTGTCCGTCGCACGACCCTGGGGGGGTGAGTCATGCGACGGAGAGGGCCCCCTCTGGCCTACCGTGAGGAGCGGAGAGGGCGTTGCGTCGGCTGAGCCGGAGCTCACGGACAGCAAGGCCTTCTCCACCCCTCGAGCGGTCGACCCGAGGTGATCCCCGATGTCACGGGGCGCGGCAGCGGAGCCGGAGCTCCTCGATATCGCGCCCTGTGACAGCATCGGGCGTAGCGCCTCACGAAAGGGTCAGTCGACCCGTTCATACCACCGAGCGGCGCCGCGAGATGGCCTGGTAACCCGCGGTGAGCAGGATCGCGCCGATCAGGGACATGAAGAACCCGGCCGGCTCGCCCTCGCGGTACATGAAGAGCATGCGGCCGAGCAGCCCGCCGACGAACGAGCCGACGACGCCGATGATCATCGAGACGACCCACCCGCCAGGCTCACGCCCCGGGACGATAAGACGCGCCAGAGCACCCACGACGAGGCCGAACAGGAGAAAGAGAATGAACGACATGATGAACCTCCCAGGAAGGAGCGAAGTGCTCCTTGTTGCTATGCAGACTGATTCAGCAAGCGGCGGGCCATGCCGCTGAGTCCTGATCCTCCACAGGCGCCCGGCCGGGCGGGACGCCGCGGACAGAGCGCGGGAGTCCCTTTTCACCGCAGAATCCGGCCGCAGCCGGCAATGCGGCCCGGATGGCCCGGACGGTCTGCACGCCCGGTGGGGGCGCCTGCGGCCCCCCGGCGTGGCGGATTGCCTCAAACGAGCTGAAAAGCAGAGCGCAGGCGGGGTAGCCTGCCTCAATCCCCTCACCCATCTCCGGCAGGAGCGTCGCGCGGGCGTGGCGCAGCGGTTGCTACGTGAAGGGCATGGCGCACCGCAGAAGTCCTCTGCGGATGTCCCGTCATCCTGAGGAGAGCACGATGAGCAACGAAAGCGACCGCAACGAAGGCGCCGCCGACGAGCTGGGCGGCAAGCTGAAGAAGGGCCTCGGCAAGCTGCTCGGTGACGAGCAGATGGAAGCGGAGGGCCGCGCTAAGGAGGTCAGAGGCAAGGTCCAGCAAGAGGAGGCCAAGGCGGATGAGCGCGCCAAGGGCGCGCTCGAGGAGGCCGCCGGCGCCATCAAGAACCGGGTCGGGAAGCTGGTCGACAACGAGCAGATGGCCGCCGAGGGGAAGGCCAAGGAGCTCCAGGGCGAGAACCGGCAGAAGGCCAATCAGTAGGGATCCCGCCCGGGAGCGCCCCGGGAGCGCCCTGAACGAGCCCTGCCCTCGGACAGCACGCTGCAATGGCGCGCGGTTCGAGGGCAGCGCCCGGCCGGTCCTGTACCGGGCTCAGCAGGTCATTCACGAGAGCTGCTGTGCTCTCTCGTACAGGTACAGCGTCTTGTGTGCGCTACTTCGCCGCCCGCGACGCGGTCATGATCGCGATGCGGGTCAGGCCACCCCGCGGTGGCGCGTCACGCCTTCATGCTTCGGCCGCCGAGACCCCGTGCCGCTGGAGGAGCTCGCGCAGGTGGCTCCGATCCATCCGCGCCGCGCGTGCCGCGCGCGAGAGGTTGCCGCCGTTGGCGCGCACGAGCGCCGTCAGGTACGCCCGCTCCCAGCGCGCCACGGCGCGCTCCTTCGACTCGCGGAACGACAGGCTGAGATCGTCGTCCCGGAGCCCCTCCAGCGCCGGGGAGCTGCCCTCCTTCCCATCCCTGCCCTCCGAGCCCATCACGGCCTCGCGGAAGAGCGCCGGATCGATCATCAGCACCGCCCGCTCGACCGCGCCGCGGAGCTCGCGGACGTTGCCGGGCCAGTCCTGGCGCATGAAGGTCTCGAGGAGCTCGCCCGGCGGGCTCTGGTCCTGCCCCTGCGCGAACTGCCGGTAGAAGTGCGCGGTGAGCAGCGCGATGTCGTCCGGGCGCTCGCGCAGCGCCGGGACGCGGAGCCGGACGATGTTCAGCCGGTAGTAGAGGTCCGACCGGAAATTGCCGCGGTTCACCTCCTGGCGGAGATCGCGGTTGGTCGTCGCGATGACGCGGATGTCGAGCTTTGTCGGCTCGACCGTGCCGATGCGCCGGATCTGCCGCTCCTCGAGCACGCGCAGGAGCTTCGGCTGCATGTCGAGCGGGAGCTCGCCCATCTCGTCGAGCAGCACCGTGCCGCCTCGCGCCGCCTCGAAGGCGCCGACGCGCGCCGCCTGCGCGCCCGTGAACGCCCCCTTCGCGTGCCCGAAGAGCTCGGCCTCGATGAGCGTGGGCGGGATCGAGCCGCAGTCGATCACGACGAACGGCCCGCTCGCGCGCGGGCTGCTCTCGTGGATGGCCTCGGCGAGCAGGCCCTTGCCCGTGCCCGTCTCGCCCTCGATCAGCACCGTCGAGTCCGACGCGGCGATCCGCGGCAGCGCCGCGAAGATCCGGCGCATCGCGGCGCTCTGCCCGAGCACCCGGCCGTACCGCTCCTCGTCGCCGAGCGGCTCGCGGATCTCCTCGGCCAGCGGCTCGAAGCGGAGCGTCGACTGCCCGACCCCGAGCGTGGCGCCCGGCTGCAGGTAGGCCGCCTCGACGCGGAAGCCGGAGAGGGTCGTGCCGTTCTTGCTGCCGAGATCGCGGAGCAAGAACCCCCGCGGGGTGACGGCGATGACGCAGTGGTGCCGCGACACGGCGCGATCGGTCAGGATGAGCTGGTTGCCGCGCGCCGTGCCGATCACGAACTCGGTCGCGTCCGACACCTGGGCTGCCCCGGCGTCGGGGCCGGCCGTCACCTGCACCCGGAAGCGACTGAAGGCGATCTCTTTGGAGCGGACCTTGAGGAGCGCCGTCTCGGTGCTCGCATGAACTTTCGGCTCGGAGCCCATCCCGCCATCGTACCACGACGGTGCAGCGCATGGCCGGGGCCGGCCGGCGATCTTCCCCCGGACGCGCCGGCGCCCTACGGAGGTACGGCCATGAACCCGGCCAGCCCAGGCGCGCGGCGCGACACTGGCGCCGACGCGGACGCCGACGTCCTCGTGATCGGCGCCGGCTTCGGCGGCCTCGGCGCGGCGCTCTCGCTCGCGGAGCGGGGGGCGAAGGTCGTCCTGTGCGAGGCGCTCCGGTACCCCGGCGGCTGCGCCAGCACCTTCGAGCGCGGCGGCTACCGCTTCGAGTCGGGGGCCACGCTGTTCTCCGGGCTCGCCCCGGAGCAGCTGTTCGGTCGGTGGATCGCGCGCCATGGCCTCGACGTCGCGGTCGACTGGATCGACCCGCTGGTCGAGCTGCGGACCCCCTCGCTCCGCCTCTCGGTCGGGCGCGACCGCGAGGCGCTCGTGGGCGCCCTCGCGGGCTTGCCCGGCGCCCCGGCGCGCGGGATCCGCGACTTCTTCGCGTACCAGGCGCGGATCGCGGACACCCTCTGGGCGATCTTCGACGACCCCGCCCTGCTGCCGCCGCTCGGCGCGGGCGCGCTCCTGCGGCACGCGGCGAGCACGCCTCGCTACGCCGCGCTGCTGCCGGTGCTCGGCCGGCCGCTCGAGCGCGTGCTCGCGCGGTTCGGCGTGGCGGAGTTCGCCCCGCTCCGGCAATACCTCGATGGGCTCTGCCAGATCACCGTCCAGTGTGGGGTCGCCGAGGCCGAGGCGCCCTTCGCGATGGCGTCGATGGACTACTACTTCCGCGGCACGGGCCACGTGCGCGGCGGCATCGGCGCGCTCGCGTGGGCGCTCGCCCGGGCGGTCGAGCGGCTCGGCGGCGAGGTGCGGATGGCGAGCCGGGTGCGCTCGCTCGAGGCGGGCCCGGGCGGCTTCCGCGCCGCGACGCGCTCGGGCGGGATCCGCGCGCGCCAGGTCATCGCGAACCTGCTCCCGCAGGACCTCGGCGCGCTGCTCGGCGCGGCGCCGGGCGCCCTGCCGCGGCTCGAGCGGCTCGCCCGCGACGTCGAGGGTGGCTGGGGCGCGGCGATGCTCTACCTCGTGGCGCGCGCGCCCGAGGGCGCCTCGCCCGCGGCGCACCATCTGGAGCTGGTGCAGGACCCGCGCGCGCCGTTCACCGAGGGCAACCACCTGTTCGTGTCGGTGAGCGGGGCCGCGGACGAGGGCCGCGCGCCGCCGGGGCACCGCACGCTGACCGTGTCGACGCACGTGCCGCTCGCGAGGCACCGAGCGCTCTCGCCCGGGCAGCAGGGCGACTACATCGGCGGCGTCCAGGCGCGGATGCGCGAGGGGCTCGCGGCGCTCGCGCCCGAGTGGAGCGCGAACGTCGTGCACGCGCTGACGGCGTCGCCGCGGACGTTCGCGCGCTTCACCGGGCGCGCGGGCGGCGCGGTGGGCGGCGTGCCGCGGCGCGCGGGGCTCGGGCATTACCTGTCGGTGTGGCCGCGCCCGGTGCAGGACGGGCTCTGGATGGTGGGCGACTCGGTCTTTCCCGGGCAGAGCACGCTGGCCACGGCGATCGGCGGCGTGCGCACCGCGGAGAGCGTCGCGCGGCGGCTCGGGCTCGCGCGCGGCGGGGGCTGAGCGGCGCCCGGGCACGCGGGAGCGCCGGAGCGCGCGGCGCTCTCGGGTCCTCGGCGGCTATTACGGCGAGCCCAGCAGCCCGGCGTCCCGCTCCTCGGCTCCCGGACCGAGCGGCTGGCCATAGGAGAACTCCACGTAGTTGCCGTCCGGATCCCTGAGCGCGCAGAAATAGCTGACCGGATAGGGCAGCTCCCTGGGAGGCCAGACGAGATGTGCCTGACCTCGACTCGCAACCTCATCCACGGCAGCGCGGCTCTCGAGCGCGAACCCGAAGTGGCTCATGTCCTCCGCGGCCTGCGGCGCGCGCCGGCCGCCCTCGATGATGACGAGGACGAATGTCCGCTCCTTTCCCTCCTCGGCGAGCCAGGCGACCCGCGTGCCGGCGTCGTTGCGGTCGTGGACCACCTTGAGCCCGCAGAACTCGCGATAGAAGTCGATCGTCGCGTCGATGTTCCCGACGTGAAGCGCGACATGGGTCATCATGGGCTTCATTGTAAAGCCTCCTTCTTTGCTTCCCCGGTAGACTGGCAGACAGACAGGCTCGACAGCAACAGGAACCTCGCCCGACCGCTCGCGCCGAGGCCCCGCCCTGCGCGGAGTCACGCGGGATCGAGCGCCTTGCTCACAGCGTACCTGCGCGCGGCGGACCGGATCGTCTCGATCTGCGCCGCGTCGAAGGAGACGGGCGCTCCGGTGCGCGAGTAGCTCATCACGTTGTCGTCCGTGCCGCTGTGCCCGAGCCCGAAGAAATGCCCGAGCTCGTGCGCCAGCACGGCGGGCGGCGCGTGCGCCGCGACGATGACGAAGCGGCGCTCCGGCGTGGCCCGGTGGCGCCAGTGCACGCCCATCCGGAAGCGCCGCGGGTCGTCGACGTCCCGCAGCGACGCGACGATCATCACGTTGATCCGGCGCGCCTCGAGCGCCGAGGCGAGGGCGTCGCGGTCCGCGCGCGTCTCGATCCGCGAGAACCGCGGGGAGAGCGCGCGCGAGGCGGCCTTGCGCAGCGCCACGCCGGCGGGCTCGAACAGCCGGACCGCCTCGGCGATCTGCGCGTCGACCCAGGCCTCGTCGCGCACGGGCTTCCCCGCGTCGCCCTCCGCCACGGCGATCGACAGGGGAAACGCGCGAACGGGCGCGGCCGCGGGCCCCGCGGCGCGGGCCAGCCGCGAGGCGAGCGAGCCGGCGGAGAGCAGACCGGCCGCGGCGAGCAAGACACGACGGGAGACCATGGATAAAGCCGTATACCACGCGCCGCCCAACCCGCGCGAAGGCGCCGGTGAGACGACATGAGCCGAGGCGCGAGGCGGTGTAACGCGGCCCGCCGGGCCCGCTTGCTCCCCTTGTCGCTGCGGCGCGCGGCGGCTAAGACGTCGCCCCATGATGCGAGGCGCGCTCAGCGACATCACGAGGGCCGTCGGCGACACGCCGATCGTCAAGCTGAACCGGGTCACGGAGGGGCTCGAGAGCGATATCTATGTGAAGTGCGAGTACCTGAACCCTGGCGGCAGCCACAAGGATCGGGTCGCGCTGAACATGATCCGTGACGCGGAGGCGCACGGTCTCAAGCCAGGCGGGACGCTCGTGGAGGCGACCAGCGGCAACACCGGCGCCGCCCTCGCCATGGTCGCCGCCATCCGAGGATACAAGTGCGTCTTCGTCATGCCAGACAAGATGTCGCAGGAGAAGATCGCGACCCTGCGCGCCTATGGCGCCCGCGTCGTGGTCTGTCCGACAGCCGTCGAGCCCGACGACCCGCGCAGCTATTACCAGGTCGCGAAGCGCATCGCCGACGAGACGCCGAACTGCTTCTACGCGAACCAGTACCACAACCCGTCGAACCCGGAGGCCCACGTCGGCTCCACCGGCCCCGAGATCTGGCAGCAGTGCGGTGACGAGCTCGACGTCTTCGTCGCCGGCATGGGGACGGGCGGCACCATCAGCGGCACAGGCAAGTTCCTCAAGCAGAGGAAGCCGGAGATCAAGATGGTGGGCGTCGACCCGGTGGGCTCGCTCTATTACGATTACGTCAAGACCCAGCGGATCACGAAGCCTTTTGCCTACAAGGTCGAGGGGATCGGCGAGGACTTCTTCCCGAGCACGATGAACCTCAAGATCATCGACGAGATCATCCGGGTCGACGACAAGGAGTGCTTCCTCATGACGCGCGACCTCGTGCGGCTCGAGGGCCTCTTCGTGGGCGGCTCCGCGGGCGCGGCGGTCGCCGGCGCGATCAAGTACGCGCGCCAGAGCGGGAAGAAGGAGAACATCCTCGTCCTCTTGCCCGACGGCGCGTCCAAGTACATCTCGAAGATCTTCAATGACGACTGGATGCGGGAGAACGGCTTCCTCGAGGAGGAAAAGAGCCTCGGGACGGTGCGCGACCTGCTCGCCGGCAAGCCGAGCGGGGCCGTGGTCACCGCCGGCGCGGACGCCCGGGTGCGCGACGTCATCGACATGATGAAGTCGCACGGCATCAGCCAGCTCCCGGTCACCGAGGGCGGCAAGCTGCGCGGGCTGGTCCACGAGGTCGACCTGCTGCGGCACCTCGTGGAGGGGAGCGGCACGCTCGACTCGAGCGTCAGCGGGCTGGTCGAGAGCGACTACGCGACCGTGACGCTCGCGACGAAGGTCGAGCTCCTGAAGGGCGTCCTGGGCGACGCGCGGATCGCCCTCGTCGTCGACGAGGAGAAGGTGCTCGGCGTCGTGTCGAAGATCGACCTCATCGATTACCTCGCTCGCAAGGCGACGCCGGCGGCCAGCTAGCGTCTGGACAGGAAAGGACCATCGCGGTGACTGCTGATATCGATACGGTGCGGCGCGCGCTGCACGACCATATCGTGAAGGAGATCTTGCTCCGCAAGGCGCCGCTCGCCCCGGACGAGGATCTCTTCGCGGGCGGGTCCGGGTTCGACTCCATGTCGCTGACGCGGGTGCTCGTGTTCATCGAGCAGCGCTTCGGCGTGCGGATCCCGGACGAGGAGGTGGACCTCGACGAGGTGTCGACGGTCGACAGGATGGCGCGCTTCGTCGCCGGCCGCATCGCGGCCGCGCAGGGCTAGCGGGGCCGCGGTGGCCGGCCCCTACCGGCTGCGCGCCGAGGACCTGGCCGCGCGCGGCGACGCCGTCGCGCTCGTGTCGCGCGGCGCCGCGGTGACCTACGCCGAGCTGGCGGCGCGCGCGGCGGCCGTGGGCGCGGCGCTCGCCGGGGCGGGCGCGCGGCCGGGCGACCGGGTGGCGCTGCTCTCGTCGGGCCGCGCGCACGACGAGCCGGCGGCGCTCGCGGGGGTGCTCGCGGCCGGCGCCGTGGCGGTCCCGCTCGACGCGAGCGCGCCGCCGGCGCGGCTCGCCCGGATCGCGGGGGCCCGCGGCTGCCGGGCGCTCGTGCTCGACGCCGCGGCCGCGGGCCTCGCGGACGGCATCGACGCCGCGCTCGGCGCGGGCCTGCCGCGCGTGGAGCTCGACGCCGAGGGGCGGGTGGTGCGCGGGGCGGCGTCCTCCGACGCGGGCGGCGAGCGCGACGCGGGCGGCGAGCGCGACGCGGGCGGCGAGCGCGGCGCGGGCGGCGAGCGCGGCGCGGGCGGCGAGCGCGACGCGGGCGGCGAGCGCGACGCGGGCGGCGAGCGCGGCGTCGCCGGGGCGCAGGACGTCGCGTGCATCCTGCACACCTCGGGCAGCACCGGGGAGCCGAAGCCGGTCCCCATCACCTGGGCCGGGCTCGACGCCTTCACGGCCTTCTGCATCGATCTCGTCGGCCTCTCGCCGGCGGACCGGGTCCTCCGCGTGGCCGAGCTCGTCTTCGATCTCGCGTGGTTCGATCACCTCGCGACGTTCCGGGCCGGCGCGACGCTCGCGACGATGACACGGCGCGACCTCGCCTCGGGCCGGGCGCTCCGCGACGCGGTGGGCGCGCTCGCGCCGACGGTCATCTACGGCGTGCCGTCGATGTTCATGAAGCTCGTCGCGGCGCTCCCCGCCGGGGGCGCGGGCGCGCCGGCCGCGGCGCTCTCCCCGCCACTGCGCGCCATCCTGTTCGCCGGCGAGGTGTTCCCGCCGCGCGAGCTCGCCGCGCTGGCGGCGCGCGCGCCCGGCGCGGCGCTCTACAACCTCTACGGCCCGACCGAGACGAACGTCTGCACGTTCCACCGCGTCGACCGCGAGGCGCTCGACGGGGTGAGCGAGGTCCCGATCGGCCTCGCGTGCCCCTACGCCGCCTGCGCGCTGGTCGCGCTGGACGCTGACGACGACGAGGGCGGCCGCGTCATCGACGGCCCTGGCACGGGGGAGCTCGTCGTCTCGGGGCCGACCACCGTGAACGGCGGCCCCTACCGGACGCGCGACAGGGTGGAGCGCAAGGCCGACGGGCTCTTCTACTTCCGCGGCCGCATCGATCGCATGGTGAAGATCCGGGGCTATCGGGTCGAGCCGGGCGAGGTCGAGGCGGCGCTCGCGTCGCACCCCGCGGTGCGCCAGGCCGCCGTGATCGCCGTCGAGGACCCGCGCCTCGGCAAGACGCTCCGCGGCTTCGTCGCGCTCACGGCCGACGGCGGCGACGCGGACGACCGCTCGCTCAGGGTGTACCTCGCGGAGCGGCTGCCGCCGTACATGGTCCCCGAGAAGATCGTCGCGCTGGACGAGCTGCCGCGGACCTCGACAGGGAAGATCGATTATCGCGCGCTGCCCGGGTGAGCGTTCGCCCGCTCCCCGACCCTTGGATGCACCGCGCGCGGAGCGCTCGCGCTCGTGCCGCGCGCCAGGGCTCCCGATCCAGCGCCGGCGAGTGAGATACTGCACTGGCTTCGGACAGCCTCGTCCGGTCCGCCGCAAGGATAAGCCCATGCGCCTGAGAGGCACGGACTCGCGGCGAGCATGTCCAGGGCATCACGCGCGCCCCGGCCGCCGTCAACCGATCCGATTCAACATGAACCACTCGTGGAAAACGTGGGCGATATAGAACCGCTCGCCCGGCACACGATCGCACACGGCGAGGAAGCCTGCAGAAAAGAACTCGAGCTTCGGGTCGTCGACGTAGGTCGTGTCCTTCAGAAAGAGGGTCAGGCTCTTGCCTTCGTCTCCGATGATGGTGCGCAGGACGGTGATGTTCGGGTGGTGCGACCGGCCCACCGGCAAGAGCACGTCATGGCCTGCGATCTGCAGGAACTCTGCCGGATCGGGCTTGTAATCGTCCTCGATGTCTGGAGACACGGGCTCCGGGAGCCACGAGGGCCGCTCGCTCGGATCCCGGAGGTACCACTCCCAGGATTCGGGCCCCTCGTGCTTCTCGATGATACGGTCGTACAGGAAGGTCTTGAGCCTTGCGATCGTCTCGGGGGACAGGTCCGCGAGGCGGAGCGGTGGAGCGGCGCGGCTTGCCATGCGGGGACCGTAGCACCGCGCGCGCAGCGCCTCGAAGACCTGCCGGTGGAGCGGGGCGCTCGAGGCAGGATCGAGCACCACGGCCGTCAGCGCGCCGACGGGCGGTGGGGTCCGCCCCGGGCGCCTCGCCGAGGTCTTCCGCGTCGAGCGCTCTCCGGAGTGGATCCATCCGCTCGACCGGGGCAGCCTCGGAGGTCGGTCTCCTCGGCGCCCCGGGAGCGTCCCGGGAAGGGCCCGCCGGGCGGCCCGCGCCGCCCGGCCCCTCCCCCGCGGCGCGTCAGTGCGCGCCGACCTTGGCGCCCGCGCTCGCGCGCGCCGACGCCGACGCCTTGAAGCTCGGCTTGGGGATCGAGATGCTGGGCGCCTTGAGCTGCACGTTGATGCTCGGCGGCGTCACCCGGACGCTCGGCGCCTTGACGTTCACGTTCGCCTTCGCATTGGCCCTGGCGCCGGCGCCGGTGTGGACGTGGACCTTCGGGTCGAAGTCGGCCTTCGCCTTCAGGTCGGCGTGCGCGTGCGCGTGCGCGTGCGCAGCCCAGTCGGTCTTCACGCGCACCTTCACGCGCGGGGCGCGCGCGTGGACGGCGAACGCCGCGCCGGCGTGGTAGCCGCAGAGGGCCACGGCCGAGCGGCCCGCGTTCCGCACCGCGATCGTCAGCTTCAGCGGGTCGGCGGCGAGCGCGAGCTTGCCGGTCAGGTACGCGCCCGCGGCGACCTTCGCGTTCACGTCCGCGTTCACGTCCGCGTCCACGTCCGCCCTCGCGACCACCGGCGTGAGGACCACGACCTGCGGCGCGTCGGCGACGACGCCGAGGGTGATCTTGCGCTCGCCGATGTCGACGGGCTTCAGGTCGACGTCGAGCACGTAGACGCGGACCTCGCCGGTCGCCTCGTCGACCAGGAGCTCGAGGCGGTCGTCGCCGACGATCTCGATGCGCCCGCCGTGCGGGCCGAGCTTTCCCTCCGGCAGCTTGAGATCCGCCGCCCCCTTGGCGTTGGCGTAGAGCTCGGCGGTGCCGCCGGCGGGGACGTGCAGCGTGCCGCTCCACGGCTTGCCAGCGACGTTGAGCGTGTAGCCGATCTGGGTGAGGTCCGCCTCGAGCTTGGGGCCGGCGGCGACGAGGAGGCCGGCCTTCTCATCGAACGTCAGGGGAACGGTCTTCTCCTCCCCGGAAGGCCCCTTCCACAGGAGCGTGCCGCTGACGTTCTCCCGGATCGGCTTGCCGTCCGGCCCGGTCACGGCCGCCTTGACGCTCCCGTCCGCGGCGACGTTGAAGGCGGCCTTGCCGCTCTCGTGATCCTCCACATAGGCGTCTTCGCCGATCGCCGACTCGGCGGTGGCGGTCACCTCGGCCGTCGCGTTCGCCTCGGTCTGCGGCTCCTCGCCCTTGCCGCATGCAGCCGCGGCGGCGATCAGCAGCAGGGCGAACACTCCGGAAAGCTTGGTGATCTTCATGAAATCCTCCTCGGTGCGAGCGACCCCGCGGCGGGAGCCGCGGCTTCGCTCGAGCCGGTGCGCCGAGGCCGAAACCTCCCCGGACGCCCCGGCAACGAGGCCCATCATACGACGAGATGCCCTCGAAGGCGCGGAAGAGCGCGAATATCGGTGTGAATCAAAAGATACAGGGGAAAGCAGGTGGGACAAGGGGGCTCACGGCCGCCGAGCGGCCGTGACGTGCCTACCCGCAATGCGTTCAGTCGGTCGTCGGCACAGGCGGGCAGGGCGCGCGCCGGCACGGGCGGGCTGGGCGCGCGCCTGCGTGCGCGTGACGATCACCCGCGCCGCGGCGCCGCGATCAGGGGTCGTCGGCGCCCTGACCTTCGCCTTCCGTGGCGAGGATCTGCGGGCACTTCCGGGCCACCGCATCGCAGTCCGGAGGCGTAGCGTCAAGCGTGTTCAGGGCCGAGTCGCACGTGAGCTGACGGATCAGCTGGGTCTGCGCGACGAGGCAGACCTCGAACTCGGCCACCGTGGCCGTGCAGCCCGCGCGCTGGTCGGTCGGGGGCATGCAGTCCTTGTCGAACTCCTGCCCCTGCGTCGACTCGTCGGCCGCGGAGACGCACTCGTCCTTCAGCGTGGCGCACGGCTTCCCGAGGGCGGGAGAAGCGATGAGGCCCAGGTATTCACAGGCATCTTCCTTGGAGAGCTTCACCCTCGCCTCGAGCGACTCGCACGTGGACCGGACGTCATCGGCCGTCAGATCCTTGAGCTGCTTGCTGCTCATGGCGGTGTCCGTCGGGGCGGTATCTGCACCTTCGCCGCCGCACGCGGCGAGGGACAGGACGGTCAGAAGGGCCCCGAGATGGGTCATACGCGTCATTCGTTGTCTCCCTTTCTAAGTGCGACCGCGAGCGCGGCCGTGGCGCACCCGGGAGCAAGCCATGTACCGGGAGATCGAGCGTGCACGATTGAACCGCACCACGGCGGCGAAGCGCGGTGAAAGCGACAAACACCACGCGAGATACCGGATCTACCAAGCGAGGAATAGCGGACCTTTCTTGGCGCGCCGAGCGCCCCGAGGTGTCGAGACGTTCTGGCTCGAGCGCCGCGCCGCCAGGCTCGCCGCGAACTCGCGTTTCGCGCCCGGCCGCGGGCGCCGGCGCACGCTGGCGGCGGAGCGGCCCTCCGCCGAGTCCCAGCTCCACCGTGTTTCGCGTCCCGCCAGGGCCGGCGCGCGCGCTCGCCGGCGGCCTCCTCCCCGTGCACGCGCCGCCCGCCCTCCCGCCGGACAGCGGGCCGCGCGCGGGCGGGGACACCACGCGCGGGCGGGGACACCACGCGCGGGCGGGGACACCACGCGCGGGCGGGGACACCACGCGCGGGCGGGAACGCCGCGCGCAGGCCGGAACGCCGCGCGCGGGCGGCGACGACGTGCCGCCCGCAACCCCGACGCGGCCCCGTAGACGCGGCCCCGGCGACCAGGGTGCGACGGCGAGACAGGCACTCTCACGCCGCGTCGCGTGTCGTCGCCTGTCGGTGCGAGCGCTCATGACACGGTGTTCGTGCGGCGAGCGGGGCTCGACACGGACTTGTTGTACGGTCGGCCGCTCCGTGACATCATGGCAGGCCGTCGGGTGTATGTACTCAGACCCAGCGGCGATGTGGGGAGCTCGCCCTCGGCCTACCACCTGGAGCGAATCCCGGCCCGGGCCAGGGACGCCTTGGTCCCCAGATGATCACCACGCCGAGCTCGCGACAGGCCAAGCACTCTCCGGACGTACCGGCGTCCGTCGGGCCGTGGCGGGTGCTCGAGCCGCTCGGCCGCGGCGGGATGGGGGTCGTCTATCGGGCCCAGCACAGCGCCACGGGCGCGCTCGCGGCGCTCAAGACTGTCTGCGTGAGCGACGAGAGCCTCGTCTCGAGCATCCGCCGCGAGATCCACGCCCTGCGGGGCGTCCAGCACCCGGGCGTCGTGCGGATCCTCGACGAGGGCATCCAGGGCGGCATCCCGTGGTACGCGATGGAGCTGCTCGAGGGGCGCACGCTGCGCGACCACAACCAGGAGCGCTGGCGCGGCCGGGCGAGCGTGAACAGCGAGCCGACCGTGAGCGTGTCCTCGGGGTTCGACGCGCAGGCGCTGACGAGCACCGCGACGGCCGAGATCAGCCCTGACTCGATCATCCCGCGCTCGTGCCAGCCGTTCGCGCCGCGGCCGTTCTACCGCGCCGCCGGCGGGGCGCTCCGCCAGGCGCTGACGCTCCTGCGCGCGGTCTGCCGGCCGCTCGCGTACGTCCACGGCCGCGGCCTCGTCCACCGCGACCTCAAGCCGGACAACGTCTTCATCCGCGAGGACGGCGCGACGGTGCTCTTCGACTTCGGCCTTGCCTTCCAGTTCGAGGGCCACAAGGGGCGCGACGAGCTCCAGTCGGGCGGCAGGCTGATGGGCAGCCCCGACTACATGTCCCCCGAGCAGATCCGCGGCGATCTCGTCGACGCGCGCGCGGACCTCTACGCGCTCGGCTGCATGCTCTACGAGGTCGTCACCGGGGCGGTCCCGTTCCTCGGCGACTCGAGCTCCGTCGTGCTGTCCATGCACCTCTACGCCGAGCCGCTCCCCGCCTCCGAGCTCGTCAGCGACGTGCCCCCCGAGCTCGACGCCCTCATCGCGCGGCTCCTGAAGAAGCGCCCCGAGGACCGGCTCGGCTACGCCGACGACGTCGCGACCGCCCTCGCGAAGCTCGGCGCGGACGACGCGCCCGCGCGGCGGGGCGAAGCGCGCGCGCCGGCGGCGCAGCCGTACCTCTACCGGCCGCGCCTCGCCGGGCGCGCCGAGGCGCTGCGGCAGCTGAGCGAGGCGCTCGAGCGCGCCCAGGAGCGGCGGCAGGGCAGCCTCGTCTTCGTCGGCGGCGAGAGCGGCGTCGGCAAGACGCGCCTCGCCGTCGAGGCGGCGCACCAGGCCGCGCTCATCCACATGGCCGTCGTCGCGGGCGCGTGCGCCGCCGTCTCCGCGGCCGACGAGCGCGAGGGCGCGGTCAAGGCCGCGCCGCTGCACCCGTTCCGCCCGCTCCTGCTCGCGGTGGCCGACAGGTGCAACGAGCTCGGGCCCGGGGGCTACGACGCGCTGCTCGGCCCGCGCGGCCGGGTCCTCGCGCCGCACGAGCCGTCGCTCACCCAGCTCCGCGGCCACGAGCGCTACCCCGAGCCGCCCGAGCTGCCCCCGGACGCCGCCCGCTACCGGCTGCAGACCGCGCTCGCAGACACGCTCGCCGCGTTCGCGGCGACGCGGCCCGTCCTGCTCGTGCTCGACGACCTCCAGTGGGCCGACGAGAACTCGCGCGGCGTGCTCGAGCACCTCGACGCCGACTACTTCGCGGCGCACCCCGTGGTCCTGCTCGGCACGTACCGGACCGAGGAGACGTCCCCCGCGCTCTCCTCGCTCCTCGCCGCGCCGTGGGCGTCGCGCATCGCGCTCGGGCGGCTCGACCGCCCCGCGGTCGGCCGGATGGTGCGCGACATGCTCGCCCTGGACGAGCCGCCCGAGGCCTTCGTCCGGTACCTCTTCGAGCAGTCGGAGGGGAACCCGTTCATCATCGCCGAGTACCTCCGGGCCGCGATCCAGGAGCGGATGATCTACCGGGACGAGGGCTACGTGTGGCGCATCCGCGCGAGCGCCGAGGGCGCCGCCGCCGAGGAGCTCTCCCGCGCGGCGCGCGCGAGCCAGCCGCCCGCGGCGCTGCCGCTGCCGGGCTCGCTGCGCGAGCTCGTGGCGCGCCGGCTGTCAGGCCTGAGCCAGCGGGCGCTCGCGCTCGCGCGGCTCGCGTCGGTGCTCGGCCGCGATCTGGAGGAGCGGCTCTTGCTCGGCGCCGCCGGCCTCGCCGAGGTCGAGGCCATGGACGCGCTCGCGGAGCTCGAGGGCCGCCACGTGCTCGAGGCGGCCGAGCCGGGGCAGCTCCGCTTCGTGCACGACAAGCTGCGCGAGATCGTCTACGCGGGCATCCCCGAGGCGGAGCGGCGGGCCCTGCACGGCGCGGCGGCGCGCGCGATCGAGCGGCGGCACCGCGACGCGCCGGATCTCGCGCTGTCGTACCCGCTCCTCGCCCACCACTACACGATCGCGGGCGTCGTCCCGAAGACGCTCGAGTACCTCGACAAGGCGGGCGCCCAGGCGCTCGCGACGGGCGCGTCCGGCGACGCGGTGGATTTTTACAGGAGGGCGCTCGACCTCGACGGGGCGCTCGCGCCCGAGGAGCGCGCGCCGCCGCTCCGGCGCGCGCGCTGGGAGCGGCGGCTCGGCCAGGCCCACTACAACCTCGGCGACCTGCTCGGCGCCGAGCGGCACTGCGCGGCGGCGCTCCGGCTGCTCTCCCGCGACGAGGCGGCGTGGATCCGCGCGGGCGAGCGCGCGTCCACGTCGCGCGCGTCGCGCACGTCGCGCAGCGGCGCGCCGCTGCGCGCACGGCTGGGGGAGCGGCTCCGCCCGGTGACGGTCTCGCTGAGGCACCTCGGCCTGCAGCTCGCGCACGTCGCGGGCGTCCCGATCCCTGTCGCGCGCGACGCGCACGAGCGCGAGCGCCTCGCCGAGGCGTCGCTCGCGGCGGAGAAGCTGTCGGAGACGTACCTGTTCCGCAACGAGCCGACGCTCGCCTTCCTGGCGGCGCTGACCGCGACGAACGCCGCGGCGCGGCTCGGCCCGTCGCTCGCGCTCGCGCGCGGCTACGCGACCCTGAGCGTCGCGTTCGGGTACGTCCCGTGGAAGGCGGTCGTGGACGCGTACGCATCGCGCGCGGCCCGGGCCGCGGCGGCGCTGGAGGACCCGCGCGGCGTCGCGTTCGTCTCGTGCCTGCGCGGGCTGACTGCGCTCGGCGAGGGCCGGTGCCGGGACGCGCGCGCGCTGCTCACCGAGGCGGAGCGGCTGGCGGAGGCGCTGCAGGACCGCCGCCGCAAGGAGGAGTGCATCACGCTGCTCGCCGGCGTGGCGCACTCCGAGGGACGCTGGATGGAGGCGCTCGATCGCTACAGCGCGCTCGCCTTCGCGTCGCGCCAGAGCGACAACGCGCAGGGCCACATCTGGGCGGAGAGCGGCCGCGCGCAGTGCCGGCTGCTGCTCGGCGACGGCGAGGGCGCGACGGCCATCTTCGACGAGCTCACCCCCGAGGTGCAGCGGCTCGGCGATCGCACGCAGCTGATCACGCACGGCCAGGTCGCGCTGGGGCACCTGCTCCGCGGCGCCCGCGACGACGCGCGCGCGGCCGCCGAGCGGACGCTCGCGCTGATCCTCGAGGGGCAGCCGGCCGGCTATCACTGCCTGTACGGCTACGCGGCGACGTGCGAGGTGCTGCTATCGCTCCTCGAGGAGGCCCGGAGCGCGCCGGAGCGGCGCGAGCTCTCGCGGCTCTCGGCGGAGGCGTGCCGCGCGCTCGGCAGGTACGCCACCATCTTCCCGCTCGGCCGCTCGACCTCCCTCCGGATGCGGGGTCTCGCCGCGTGGCTCGCCGGCCGCCGCGCCCACGCGCGGCGGCGCTGGGCCGAGGCGATCGGCGAGGCCCTGTCGCGCGGCCTGCCCGTCGACGAGGCGCGCGCCCGCTTCGAGCTCGCGCGGCACCTCCCGCGCAGCGATCCCGAGCGCGGGCGGCAGATCGCCCGCGCCGTCGCGCTCTTCTCGACGCTCGACCTGCAGTACTGGCGCGACCGGGTGGCCCGGCTGCGCGAGCGGTAGCCCGCGAGGCGGGCCAGGGGAACCGACGCTGGCCAGCGCCGCGCTGGCGTCGCGAAGCCCCGCCCACGTCCGCCCGAGGGAGACGTGGGCGAGGAACGCCAGGAATCTTGTTCTGCACCTCTGTCTGGAGCGGATATCCCGCGAGCACGCCGAGCGCGGATGACTGTCCAGCGCGGTGACCGCAATCACATCTTCACCGCGCTCACCGCATCACGCCGGCAGGCGCTGAATCGATCAGCGCGCGAGAGCGTCTAGCACCTCGCCCGCGCGCCGCCCGATCGCGCCGCGGAGCGGCCCCGGTCGCGACGCGCCATGGCGAAGCCGAGCGAGAGAGACAGAGGCTCTCGCGCTCCGACGGCCTGACCGCCGGTTGGCACCGTGAGCGGAGTGGACATATCGCCCGGAACTCCGGAAAAGCCATCTGCCCAGGACGCCTGAAGAACCGCCGTGACAGCCCAGGAAAGCGTAAAAACGCCGGGCCAGCCTCGGTTTTATCCGTTGGACAACGTATGAACCCAGGGTATACACCGATGCTCATTGGCGGCGTGTCCCCAGCACACCGGCAAAACACGCAGGGAATCGGCGCATTATCCGCGGCGCCCGTGCCCTGGACGACGAATTTCCGCGTCGACTGGGAGACTATAAGGTCTCATAAAGGAAGGCGAGCGGGCGTCACCTTGCATCGCGCGGAGGAGCGGAAAGTTCCACCGAACATCGAACCACGGGTCACCGTCAAACCAGGTGATCCAGGTCCTCGTGATGGGTCACGGCCGTCATCATCCATGACCGCACACGAGCCCGGGGCGACACTGGCGACAGGCACAATCAACGGCGGCACGCGTTCTCGTGAAACCTATTCACCCCCTCTCTCCTGGACTGCATTGCGTACCCGCCTCGGCGCCGGTGTCGGAGCGGACTGCATACCAGCCCATCTCAGCGGTCGTCGGTTCATCGCACTATCGCGCCCTGTCTGACGACGCCTTGAAGGACGAGGACAACGCCGCCTGGGTGCTCGGCCTTGCGCCCGAGGTGAAGCAGGCGTGGCTCGAGCGCATCCGCTGGATCCGCATCGTCGACCGCCTCGCCGAGAACGAGCGCATCGAGCCGCACGAGCAGCGCTTCAGCCGGTTCATGGAGGCGTGGCGGCTCGTCCGTTCACGCGGGTTCGTCGATCCGAGCTGCCCGTTCGCGAGCGAGCTCTCGGCCATCCGCGCGCTGTGGCTCCGGGACGCGGGCGGCCCGGATCGCGGCGCCGCGCGCGAGCGGCGGGAGCAGGACGACGTCGAGCAGCGCTCGCTCGCCGCCTGGGACGCTTACCTGCTCGCCCTCGCTGACTACCACGCGCCCGGGCTCCTCATCCGCACGATGAAGGAGCACGACACGATGCTGATGCGGCTGTCGGGCCATATCTTCCAGCTGGTTCCGTTCCTGACGACAGAGCACTGGGACGCAGCCGGCGAGTTCGGCCGGCTCGATCAGTTCTTCAACAACCTCAGGGACATGCAGGAGGACGCCGATCGCGGCCTCTGCTATCTGCCCGAGGAGGAGCTCGCGCGTCACGGCGTCACGCGCGCACAGGTGATCTCCGGACGTTGCATCGGGACGCCCGGGTACGAGCGCCTGATGCGGTCCTGGCTCGACGAGGTCATGCCGGCGCTCTACGCGCGGGCTGCGCCGTTCATCGACGCGCGCGGCCTCCACCCCTCGCTCCAGATCATGAGAGCGTGGAGCCTGCGCCGTTATGCCCGCATCACCCGCGTGTTCCGCGCGACCGGGTTCGATTACCGCCGGTTCCCCGCGCGGTACTGGGCCGAGGTGCGGCGCGACCTCGCCGAGCGCCGGCAGCTCCCCCGCGCTCACCCTGTGTAACGCCTCACGGTCGAGAGCAGCGCGTCCGGGTCGAACGGCTTGCCCAGCCACGCGTCGGCGCCCACTTCGGCCGCCCGCCGGTGCGCGTCCGCCGCGGCGGTGAGCACGATGATGGGCGCCTGTCGCCCGTGCCGGACCTCGAGCTCGCGGGCGAACTCCGGTCCGTTCATCACCGGCATCTTCATGTCGAGCAGGATGAGATCGGGGATGTCGTTCTCCAGCTTGGCCAGCGCCTCACGGCCGTTGCACGCGATCTTGACCCGATAGCCTCCCTCCTGGAGCACGAGGGAGATGAGCGCCACGAGGTCCGCGTCATCCTCCACGAGGAGCACCGTCTTTGCGTGTCTGCAGCTCATCGTCGGTCGACCGTGGGGGCCTCGCTGCTGAGTGGAACGGTGAAATAGAACGTGCTGCCCTTGTCCTCCTCGCTCTCGAACCAGATACGGCCACCGTGACGGGAGATCATGTCCTTCGCAAGGAACAGCCCGATCCCCATGCCGCCGTAGTCGTGTCGGGTGTCCGTGTGCGCGCGGAAGAAGCGCTCGAAGATCCGCGCCTGCTTGTGGGCCGGGATGCCGACGCCCTGATCGCGCACCGACACGATCGCCTCGAAGCTCGGCGTCGAGCCCCGGCGGTGCGAGAAGAGCGCGGCGTCGCAGAGCGACGGCCGGGACACCGGCGCGCGCTCCGCCACGGCGACGCGGACGTCGATGTCGCCGCCGTCCGGCGAGTACTTCACCGCGTTGTCGAGCAGGCTCGCGAGCACCTGGCGCAGCCGCTCCGGATCGGCGCGCACGACGGGCGGCCGCTCGGCCCCGAGCGACAGCCGCACGCGGTGCCGGCTCGCCGACTTCGCGGCGCGATCGACCGTCTCCTGCAGGAGCGCCCCGAGGTCGACGTCCTCCTCGGAGACATGGAGGACGTCGAGCGAGACCTGCGAGATCGCCAGGAGATCGTCGACGATGCGGTTGATCCTGTCCGCGCCGCGATCGATGGCCTCCAGCATCTTGCGGCGGGGCGCCGGCAGGTCGGTCGTGTTGCGCAGGAGCGCGAGCGCGTAGCCCTTCATGATCGCGACCGGCGTCTTGAGCTCGTGCGCGCCGACCCGGATGAACTGGTCCTTGACGAGATCGAGCTCCATGAGCTCCGTCACGTCGCGCGCGACCGTGACGGCGCCGAGGATCGTCCCGCACTCGCTGCGGATCGGCGCCGCGCTGGTGCGCAGGAAGACGTCCCGGCCCGCGCGGCCGCCCGCGAGCACCTGCTCCTCCTGCACGATGGTCTCGCCGGCGAGCGCCCGCACCATGGGCAGCTCGTCGCGCGTGAAGGGGCGGCCGTCGCTGTGGCGCATGCGGCTCAGGTCCATCACCTCCTCGACCATCCGGCCGACCTGCTCGGAGCGGCCCGACAGGCCGAGCAGCCTGAGCCCCGAGGCGTTCAGCATCGTCAGCCGGCCCTGGCGGTCGCACGCGAACACCCCCTCGACGAGGTTGTCCAGCACGGCCCCGAGCTGCGCCGCGCGCTGGGCCGCGTCCTGCAGCAGGCGCTCGCGCTCGGCCAGGTAGCTGCGCATGCGCCGGGACGACTCCTCCAGGCGATCGACCATCGCGTTGACGCCGCCCGCCAGGGCGCCGATCTCGTCCTTGAAGTAGACGGGGATCCGCTCCAGCCGGTCGACCTCGCCGCGCCGGACGATCGCCTGGATGACCGCGGCGACCTGCTGGAACGGGCCCGCCAGCGCGCCCGCGAGGAAGCCCGCGCAGACGGGCGCCCAGGTGACCGCGACCATCGAGAAGATGGCCAGCGTGAGGTTCAGGCCGGGCTTGGCCGGCTCCGCCGTCTCGCCGAGCACCATCGCCGCCATCCAGCTCGTCGGCGCGATGGCGAGGCAGGCGCCGAGGATCACGAGGCGGACCGCGAGCGAGTAGCCCTTGCCCGGCACGGAGAGGCCGCGCTCGCGGGCGATCAGCGAGATGACGCCGGCGGCGGGCGAGAGCAGGCGGCCGAGGATGCTGTAGGCGAGCGGCAGCGCGGCCGCGAACAGGGCCAGCGCGAAGAGGGCGAGCGCGACGCCGCGCTGCACGCCGAGCGGGCTCTGGTCCGGCGCGATGACGTAGAACGCCACGGTGACCGGCAGGTACAGGAGCGCCCACGAGATCGCCCAGACCGTCGCGAACGCAAGCGGGGTGTCGTAGGCGGCGTTCGCCGCGGCGAGGATGAGACCCTCCGGAGGCGCCGCGGCGCCGGCGCCGGGCTCCTCGAAGCCCGCGCCGCTGCGGAGCGGGTGGCCCACGGCGTACCGACGCAGGCGCTCGATCGGGCGCAGCATGTGGACGAGCAGCGCGATGAGGCCCGCTGTCTTGACGACATACATGAGCCCGATCAGCCCGACCATGCGCGCCTGGACAGTCGAGTCCACGACGCCGAGGAGCCGCAGGTGAGCGACCGGGACAAGCAGGCTATACGGCAGCTCGATGCCGAACGCATAGGCCACGACCCGGGGTGTGAACGAGCGAGTCCGCGCCCTCCCCAGATTCCAGACTCTGAACCAGGCGGCTCGGCTGATCGCCACGTCCGTCACCCCCCCTGTTGAAGCATGGCTCCGGGGTCCGCGCCTGCGGGGCCCTACGCGCCAGGTCGATGAGCCAGGTCGCTAGACCAGGCTTGCTATGGAACCAACGCGCGAGTTGTCGACCTTTTTACGCGGGGGTTCATGTCGATTCACGCAACTCGCGCATTCCGTCCTGGCCTGGGCGTGCTGCGATTTCCCGATCAACTCAGGCGCTGCCTTATGGCGCTCCTGGCGATGAGGAAAAGAATGGTGAGCACGTGGCGAGCGCGGAGGCCGCTCGCCTCACCGCGGTAGACGGGGCGCACGCTGACCTCGCGGACGCGGAGCCGGCGCGCCGCGAGGGCGGCGAGCAGGTCGTTCGGATATCCATAGCGGGGCCAGAGGCTGTCGAGGTCGAGCGCGTCGATCGCCCGGGCCGAGATGGCGGTGTATCCGCACTGGCTGTCGGAGAGCGCGTCGAGCCCCGCCGCGCGGCGGGTGAGCGCCGCGAGCGCCGCGGTGGCGGCGAGGCGCTGGAGGGGCATGACGCGCCACACGTCGGGGTGCCGCAGGCGATCGCCCTTCACATAATCGGCTTCGCCCGTGGTGATCGGGGTAACGACGCGCGGGAGGTCGCGCGGGTCCATCTGTCCATCTCCTGCCATGACGGCGACGGCGGCGGCGCCGAGGGCGCGAGCGCGCCTGTAGCCGGCGACGATGGCCGCGCCGACGCCGCGGCACGCAGGGTGCACGAGCACCTCGAGGCGCTCGTCGCCGGCCGCGCGCGCGATCTCGGCCGTGCCGTCTCGGCTGGCGTCGTCCACGACGATCACGTGGTCGACGAAGGCGGGGACCGCCCCCACGGCCTCGGCGATCCAGCGCGCCTCGTCCCGCGCGGGGATGACGACTGCGACACGCGCACCGTGGAGCACGCCGGTTCGTAGCGGAAGGCGCGGTCCCCGGCAACGCGCTCGGGGCGGCGGCAACGCGCTCGGGGCGGCGGCAACGCGCTCGGGGCGGCGGCAATGCGCCCGAGGCCGCGGCGAGGCGCCCGAGGCCGCGGCGAGGCGCTCGGGGCGGCGACGCGAACCGCTGCGCGCCGGAGCGTGGTAGAGGGAGCGCCCCTCGGCTCCACCCCCACGTTCGTCGACCATGCACCGCCGTACCGTCATCGCACTGGGAGTCACCGCCGCCGCGTGCGGGCTCACGGGCTTCACCGTCGTCCGTCAACCCAAGGAGACGACGCCTGAGGGCGTGTATCTCCGCATCGCGAGCGCGATCGGCCGCGGGGACGTGCGGGCCACGTTCGCGGCCCTCGACGATCAGGCGCAGCACGCCTGTCACGCGATCCACGATCACCGCCAGGAGGCCAGCGACCGGATCCAGGGCAGCTATCCGGAGCCGGAGCGGTCGAAGCTGCTCGCCCTGTACCGGGCGCACGCCGAGGCGCAGGACGGCGCGGACGTCTGGGTCGAGATGTCGACGCGGCTCGGCTGGATCGCCCGCCTGCGCCGGGACCTCTCCGGCGTCGCGCGCGTGGAGGTGGACGGCGACCGCGCCGTCGTCGAGACCGCGCGGGGGGCGCGCTACCTCTTCCGGCGCCGCGACGGCGGGCTCTGGGGGCTTTCCGTCTTCACCGCCGAGCTCCTCGCCGAGGCCGAGCGGGCCGCCCGCGACGGGGACGTCGTGGAGCGCGCGGCGCTCGACTACGACCGCGCGCGCTGACGCCCTACCTGCCGGCCTTCTGCCGGAGCTCGGCGTACGACGCGCCGGGCGTGGTCGTCTCGACCGGCAGCCCGGCCGGCCCCCACCCCCGCTCGGTCAGCGCGCCGAACGCGTCGCGCGGCCCCTCGAAGCCGGCGCGCTGATCGATGACGGCCGTGTAGCCGGCCGACACCATGGCCTCGGCCGCGCGCATCGAGCGCTGTCCGGACCGACAGCCCACGACGATCTTCGCGTCCTTGGGGTACAGGGAGCAGACCACATCCAGGAAGTCCGGGTTGGGCTTCATGCCGCCGGCGCCGGCGTGCAGGAGCGGCACGTTGTGCGCGCCGCTCGGGTGGCCAGCCGCGTACTCGGGCTCGCTCCGGACATCGAGGTAGAGATACCCCTCCTCGTCGATGAGCCTCTTCGCCTCTCCGGGTGATACGCGCTTGATGTCCGCCATGCGCGCAGTCTACCCCCGGCGGGGCGCGCCCGTCAGAACGTATGCACGAAGAGCCCGCTGCGGAGCTTCGGCTCGAACCACGTGCTCTTCGGCGGCATGAGCAGCCCCGCGTCGCTGACCGCGAACAGCTCGCCGATCTGCGTCGGATAGAGGAGGATCGCCACCGTGAACGCGCCCGAGTCGACGCGCCGCTCGAGCTCGGCGACGCCGCGGATGCCGCCGACGAAATCGACGTGCTTGTCCCGCCGGGGGTCGCTGACGCCGAAGACCGGGCCGAGGATCTGATCCTGGCAGATCGAGCAGTCGAGCGAGGCCACCGGGTCCTCCGCGTCGAACGAGCCCGGGCGGACCTTCGCTGTGTACCAGCGGCCGCCGAGGTAGAGCCCGAACGCCTTCGGGCCAGCCGGCGTCGCGGCCGCGCCGTCCTGGACCGGCGCCGGCGCGACGTCGAGCCGCTCGCCCAGGGCGGCGAGGAGCGCCTCCGGGCCGCGGCCGGCGAGGTCTCGCACGACGCGGTTGTAGGGCATGATGTTCATCTGGTCGTGCGGGAAGACGACGGCCAGGAAGACGTCGTGCTCGCCGCCGTCGCCGCGCAGCTTCCGGTGGACGCGCGCGGCCGCGGCGCTGCGGTGGTGCCCGTCGGCGACGTAGAGCGTCGGGATCTGCTGGAAGCGCTCCTCGACGTCGGCGGTCGCCGCGCGGCCGAGGACCCAGAGCTTGTGCTCGACGCCGTCGGCGGTCGTGAAATCGTAGATGGGCGGCGACTGCGTGGCCTGCGCGACCGCGCTGTCGATGCCCGCGTCGGCGCGGTACGTGAGGAACACCGGCTCGTCGTGGGCGCCGAGCTCCTCGATGTGGCGGGTGCGGTCGTCCTCCTTGTCCGGGCGCGTCTTCTCGTGCTTCTTGATGACGTCCTGCTCGTACTCGGCGACCGAGGCGCAGCCGACGACGCCGATCTGCCGGTGCTCGCCCATCTTCTGGGCGTAGAGGTAGAGGTGCGGCTCCGGGTCCTGCGCGAGATCGCCGGTGGCGATGAGGTCGGCGAGGTTCTGCGCCCCGCGGGCGTAGACGGCGTCGTCGTGCTCGTCCGTCCCCTCGGGCAGGTCGATCTCGGGGCGCGAGACGCGGAGGAAGCTGTGAAGGCCCCCTGACGCGAGGGCGCGCGCCTCGGCGGTGGAGATGACGTCGTACGGCGGGCTGGCGACGCGCGCCGCGTGCGCCTGAGGGGGACGGTAAGCGCGGAAGGGTCGGACGGTGGCCACGGCGAGCGCCTAACCCGGCGGCGGGGGCGCGTCGAGGCGGCTCTGGCGGGCGGCGCTGAGCGCGCGCGGCGGGCAGCCCGCGCGGCGGCCGGCGCGCGGGCCGGGCGACGGCGGCGCTGATGGCGGCGCGCGGCGCGTGCTAGGAGGGACACGCCCGCTCCCGGGCAGCTCGCCGCGCCGCGCTTCGACATCGAACATCGAACACCGCACACCGCACACCGCGTCACGAGGAACCTTGTCCAGCTCCGGTGAGTCCTACCCCCCGTCCCGCTTCTCGACCCTCCCGCCCGGCTCGGCGGACGACGATCTCGCCCTGCCCGGAGAGGCCCATTCGTTCTCCACGTCGCGCTCCCGCCGCGTGATCGCCGTGGGCGGCGGCCGCGGGGGCGTCGGCAAGGCGACGCTCGCGGTCAACCTGGGGGTGTACTTCGCGCAGCTCGGGCGCGACGTGATCATCATCGACACCGACGCCTACAGCCCGGGGCTGCACGCGGCGCTCGGGATCGAGGCGCCGCCGCTCGTCACGCGCGAGGACATCGAGGAGGGCAAGGCCGAGCCGATCGCGACCACGGTGCCCGGGCTCCGGCTCGTCCCGACCGCGTACGACCCGATGACGGCCACGCCGCTCCGGCCGAGCCGCGCCGCCTACTGGATGAAGATGATCCAGGAGCTCGACGTCGACTACGTGATCGTCAGCCTCGGCGCGGCGACCGGCTCCTCGACGCTCGATCTCTTCCTGCACGCCGACGTCGGCATCTGCGTGACCACGCCCGAGCCGCTCGCGGTCGAGCACGCCTACCGCTTCTGCCGCGCGCTCTACCAGCGCACCTTGCGCCGGGCGCTCATGAAGGAGCGCTTCAAGGTCCGCCTCGTGGAGAAGGTGGCCGCCTCGCTCCCGGCCCTCGCGACCCCGCGCGACTTCATCATGGAGGTGAAGCGGTTCGACGAAGGGGTCGCGTCGCTCGCCGCCGCGCAGCTCCCGCGGGTGACGCCGCACCTCGTGGTCAGCCAGACGCGGCACCGGTCGGACCTGGAGCTCGGCCCGGCGATGAGCGCCGTGTCGCAGCGCTTCCTCGGCATCTCGCTCGACTACCTCGGGCACATCGAGCACGACGACGCGGTGTGGCTGACGGCGCGGCGGCGCCAGCCGCTGCTCATCGACAGCCCGACGTCGAAGAGCGCGCGCAACCTGGAGCGCGTGGCCCGGCGCATCCTCGCGCTGCTCGCCGCGCGCGACTCGCGGCCGGCCGAGGCGCACGCGCGCGCGCTCGCCGCGGCCGCGAAGGGGGCCGCGCCGGCCACCCTCTACGAGGCGCTCGGCCTGGCGCGGACGGCCGCCGACGACGAGATCCGGCGCGCCTACAAGCGGCAGCGCGACACCTACCGCGAGGGGAGCCTGCCGGTGGTCAGCGTGCTCAGCCCCGCGGTGCTCCAGAAGGAGCAGGCGCGCATCGAGGAGGCGCACGACACGCTCCTCGATCCGGTGCGCCGCCGCGCCTACGACCTCTCGACCTACCCCGACGATCCGCGCATGCCGCTCGGCCCGGCGCGCGCCGAGAACGCCGCCGCCGCGGCCGAGCTCGCCATGCTCCAGGCCGAGCTCGCGCGCGAGATCAACGCCGAGACGCAGTTCAGCGGCGCGCTGCTCCGCAAGGTGCGCGAGTCGCAGGGCGTCGAGCTCACCGACATCTCGCAGCGGACGAAGATCTCGCTGGCGCACCTCCAGGCGATCGAGAACGAGTCGATGGGCGACCTGCCAGCGTCCGTCTATGTACAGGGATTTATTCAGGAAATCGCGAAATACCTGCGGCTCGATCCGGCCCAGGTAGCGAAGACCTACATGCGCCGCCTGCGCGAGATCTCCGCCGGCACGCGCGCGAAGCCGCATGGCTGAGGCGGCGCGCGCCCGCGCCGAGGCGGCGCGAGACGGCCTGGGCCCGGCGAGCGCGCGCGCCGGCGGAGATCTCGTGTTCTCGGCCATCGCGTTCGTGCTCGCGCTGCTGCCGCGGCTCTACGTGGCGATCGCGTGGGCGCGCGAGCCGGTGTGGGACGGCCATTACTACGACTTCGGCGCGCGCCGGATCGCCGCTGGCCTCGGCTACTCGGACGATCTCATCGTCGGGGGCCAGCCGGTGTGGCACCCGTGGTGCCACTATCCGGTCGGCTACAGCGGCTTCCTCGGCCTTGTTTACAGGGTGTTCGGCGCCGGACCGCACGTGGCGACGGTCGCGAACGCGGTGACCGGCGCGCTGCTCGTGGTCGTGGTCCACCGCCTGGCCCGGTACGCGACCACGCCGGGGCGCGCCCGCGTCGCGGCGCTCCTCGCGGCGCTCTCGCCGGGGCTCATCGTGTACGCGGCGCTCCTCATGACGGAGCCGCTCGCGGCGCTCGGCCTGGTGACGGCGCCGTGGCTGCTCGCGCGCGACGCCGCGCGCGGGCGCGTGATCCGCGGGGCGGTCCTCGCGGGCGTGGCGCTCGGGCTGACGGCGCTGGTGCGGCCGCAGAGCCTGCTCTGCGCGCCGGCGCTCGCGCTGCTGACGTGGCGCGGCCCGGGCGGGGTGGCCGGCGGGGCGAGCGCGGCGTGGCGGCGCGGCGCGCTCGCGGCGGCGCTCTCGACCGCGACCGCCCTCGCCGTGGTGGCGCCGTGGACGATCCGGAACTGCCGGGTGATGGACGGCTGCGCGCTCGTCTCGACGAACGGCGGCTGGAACCTCGCCATCGGCGCTTTCCCGCGCGCGACGGGCCGCTTCGAGACGCTGCGCGCGGGCGACGGCTGCCCGATCGCGCGCGGGCAGGTGGCGCAGGACCGCTGCTGGATGGCCGAGGGGCTCAGGTGGATCAAGAATGATCCAGCCCGCTGGCTGGCGCTGATCCCGAGGAAGCTGAGCTTCACCTTCGATCACGAGTCGTTCCCGATCGGCTATCTCGGCGAGGCGAACCCCGCGGCGTGGCCCGAGGAGCGGCGCGCGGCGGGGCGGCGCGTGCTCACGACGTCGCACCTCGGCCTGCTCTCGGTCGCGGCGCTCGGGGTCGTGGCGCTGCCGCGGCTGCGCCCGTGGCGGGCGCTCGCCGCGCAGCTCCTTGCGCTCGCGGCGGTGCTCGTGCTCGTCGCGTGGGGGGTGGTCGGCGACGAGCACGCCTTCTGGCCGCTCGCGGTGGCGATCCCGGTCATCGCGGCGCTGCCGCTGCCGGGCCGGCCTGCGAACGGGGGAGTCGTCGGCTATCTCGCGTTCGCGGTGGCCTCGGTGGCGCTGACGCACGCGGTGTTCTTCGGCGAGGACCGCTATCACATGGTCGTCACGCCGGCGCTGTGCGTCCTCGCGGCGTGCGCGCTGCGGCGGGGGGAGACGGCGCCGGCGGCGGGGCGCCGAAGCGGCCTCTCGACGGGGCAGTTCAGAGAGCGCGGCTGAGCCAGTAGAGAGGGCGGCGCTTTGCGTGCGCGATCGCCAGCACGAGCAGGTGCTCGGCGCGCACCTCGAACGCGATCACATAGGGGAAGCGGTCCAGGACCGCTCTGCGGATGGGCAACGACGCGGCAGACGTCGCCGGCCAGCTCGGGAAAGCCCCGGGGACCTCTCCGATCCTGGCGAGCGCCGACGACACCTCGGCGACGAACTCGTCGCCGAGGCCGGGGCGCCGCTCATCGTACCAGACAGCCACGGCACGAAGCTCCCCGTGCGCCTCAGGATGCAGCTCGACGCGCACGACGCACCTGGAGCTCCATCAAGAGATCCGTTCGCGCGGTGTCCCAGTCCACTGTCTGGACGTTTCCCTCCGCTACCTCGCGCGATCGGCGCTCCAGCTCACTCGCCCACGCCGCCGCAGCTTCGTCCTCGTCCAGCTCCTCCAGGCTGGAAAGCAGCTCTTCCGCGAGCCGAGCTCGCTCGTGGCGGGGTAGCCGGAGGATCTGCGCGAGGAGCTCGTCGCTGGACATTCACCGAGCATATCACGGTCCAGGCCCACCGCCGCCGCCGGCTCCCGGACCACGCTGCGCTGCCGGCGTCGAGGTGTCTCGCCGTGCACGCGCAGCGCCTCCTCTGCATGAAAGGCGCTGCGCGCCCCCGCGAGCGCCCGATCGGGGTGTCAGGCGAGGAAGGGTGCCTTTCGGCTGTATTGCCGCGCTGGCCGGTGCGTGATTCCGTTCATGGCAGCGCATCGATTGCCCGACTCACGCCCTTCAGGGCGCCTTCACCGCTCCCGCCTCGCCCGCTGCCTTCCCCGTTTCCCGCACCTCTTCCGGCTCCGCCACCAGGCTGATCTCGATTCGCCGGTTCTTCGCCCGCCCCGCCTTCGTGGCGTTCGTCGCCGCCGGCGCGAACTCCCCATATCCCGCAGCCGACAGGCTCCGCGGCGCCATCCCCTCCTCGATCAGCGCCTTGACGACCGCCACCGCGCGCGCCGCCGAGAGCTCCCAGCTCGACGGGAACCTCGCGCTCTTCCCCCTCGTGCGCCCGTCGTCAGCGCCGTCGTCGGTGTACCCGGCGACCTGGAACCTGCGGTCCGGCATGGTCCGGAGCACCCTCGCGATCTCGACCAGCACCGCCCGGCCCTCCCGTTTTACGTCGGCCTTCCCGGCGTCGAAGAGCACGTCGCTCGGCACCTCCACCAGCAGCTGCCCCCCGCGGAGCCCGACATGGACCTTCCCCGCGTGGACCATGCCCTGGAGCCGGGCCACGACATCGCGGATCCCGGCCGCCCGCGCCTCGGCCGCCGCCTGCTGGCGGCGTAGCTCGTCGAGCCTGGTCCGCGCCTCGGCGAGCTCGGCCGACAGGCTGCCGCGCTCGTTCGCGAGCTGGCCCACGCTCTGCCCGGCGCTCCTGAGCCGCGCCGACAGCTCCTCGTTCATGGCGGCGAGCTCGTCCAGCCGCCGCACAAGCCCGGCCTCCGCCGTCGTCGCCTCGGACAGCCTCAGCTCGCGCGCCCGGAGGTCTTCCTCGATACGCGCGAGCTCTGCCTCGAGCGCGGCGACCTGCGCGGCCCGCTGCGCCGCCTCGGCGCGGGCGCTCTCGGCCTCGGCCCGGGCCTTCTTCCCCTCCTCGCGCTCTCTCTGGATCCCGGCGCGCGCCTCGTCATAGAGCTCCTGCCGGACGAGGCAGCCCGGCGTCGCCAGCCCGAGCACGCCGATCGCGAGCAGCCGCGCCGCGGCGGGCGACCGCCGCGAGAACCACGCCGGGACCCTGCCGGCCATTGTCGTGTGTCTCATGGACCGGCCGACTCTGGCACGAAACGGCCGGCACGACGAAATTGCGGGCGCACCCCGCTCGTGCTCCGCCGCGCACCCCGCTCTTGCTCCGCCGCGCGCCCCGCTCTTGCTCCGCCGCGCGACCCGTCGCACAAGCCCACGAACCCCTGGTACCCTCCGCCCCGTGAGCTCTCGGCGAACCTGGCCTTCCGTGGGCGCCCTGGCCGCGACGTTGCTGGCAGGCAGCGCCGCGGCGGCGTTCCCGCACGTCGTCCGCGAGGGCGAGACCCTCGCGCAGATCGCGGAGCGCACCTACGGGCGCGTGCAGATGGAGCAGGTGCTCGTCGCCGCCAACGCGCTCGACGCCGGCGCCGGCGTGCCGATCATGCCCGGCCTCCGGCTGGAGGTGCCCGCGCTGGGCCACCACCGCGTCACCGCCGGCGAGACCTGGGCGATCCTCGCGGAGCGGCTGCTCGGCGCCGCCGACCGGAGCGACGTCCTCGCGCTCTCGAACGACACCTATCCCTGGATCGAGCCGACCGACGGGCTGGAGATCATCGTGCCGTACAACCTGCGGTACGTCGTCGGCCAGAACGACACCCTGCTCACCATCGCCTATCGCTTCCTCGGCAAGCGGGACAAGGCGTGGATGCTCGACAAGTACAACCACCTCAAGCAGGACCCGCTGCGCCGCGGCATGGTGATCCTCGTGCCGCTCACGGATCTGCCGCTCACGACGCAGGGCAAGGCCGAGGCCGCGAGCGCGGGCGCGCTCGTGCGCTCCGAGGGCGCCGGCCGCGCGCGCGAGGCCCAGCGCCGCGTCGACGCCGAGCTGCCGCAGCTCGCCAGCGACGTGCGGAGCGGCCGCTACATCGACGCCGTGGCCCGGGCGAACCGCCTGCTCGGCTACGGCGACCTCGCCCGAATGCAGATCGCCACGGTGCACCGGCACCTGCTCGAGGCCTACGTCGCGCTCGACGCGACCGGCCTCGCCGAGACCGCCTGCGCCGCGTGGCGCGAGTCGGATCCGACCGCGCGGCTCGACCCCATCGAGCTGAGCCCGAAGATCGTGCGCGCCTGCACCTCGTCGACCGATCTGCACCTCATCGCCCCCCCGCCGGACCCCGCGCCGCCGCTCCCCGCGGACGCGGGGGTCGCGCGGTGATCTCGCCGGAGCCCACGCCCGATCGCCTGCCCGCGGGGCACCGCGTCGCGTCGCGCTACACCGTGGAGTCGGTCATCGGGGAGGGCGCGTCCGGCGTCGTGTACAGCGCCGCCCGCGACGGGGACGGCCAGCGCGTCGCGCTCAAGGTGATCCACAAGCACCTCTCCGGCACGCCCCAGATCTTCAGGCGCTACCACCGGGAAGCCGCCATCCTGAAGCGCATCGAGGGCCCGCACGTCGTCCGGATGCTCGATTTCGTCGAGGAGGGCGGGCTCCTCGTGATCGCGCTGGAGCACATCGACGGCAGCTCCCTGGAGGAGCTCCTGCGCGAGCACGCGCCGCTCGAGATCGACCGGGCGACGGAGATCGCCCTGCAGATCTGCTCCGCGCTGGAGACCGCGCACGCGGCGGGCGTGGTCCACCGCGATCTCAAGCCGGCCAACGTGCTCATCGAGCGCGCGGTCGCGTCGCCGGACGGGCACGCCGGCGCCGCGCCGTCGCCGCTCGCGGGGCGCGTCCGCGTCGTCGATTTCGGGCTCGCGAAGGTGGTGCACGGCGAGCAGATGACCACCGGGCTCACCGAGCAGGACATGATCTTCGGCACGCCCGAGTACATGGCCCCGGAGCAGGTGCGCGGAGAGGAGGTCGACCCGCGCTGCGACATCTACGCGCTCGGCTGCATCCTCTACGAGATGGTCGTGGGCGCCGTGCCCTTCAGCAAGCGGACGCCCATCGCCGTGATGACGGCGCAGATCACGGAGCAGCCGCTGCCGCCGCGCTCCGGCAAGCGCGACGGCCTCATCTCCGCCGGCCTGGAGGCCGTCATCCTGAGGGCCCTCGCCAAGGATCGGGCCGAGCGGTACCCGAGCGCCCGGGCCTTCGCCGACGCCCTGCGCGCCTGCCGCGAGCGGCGCGTCGTGGGCCACACCCCCGCGGGCCTCCAGGGCGCCACCTCGATCACCGAGCTGGAGCTCGAGCGGACCGGCCTCGATCACGCCGCGGCCGCCCAGAACGACGTTTCCACCTCGGACGTCGCTCACCAGGTCCCGCCCCGCGAGAGCGCGGTGGTCCGGGTGCAGCCCGAGGGCAGAGCCGCGGTGTTCAGCGAGGCGCGCGGCGATGGCAGGGCGACGGCGGGCGGCACCTCGCGCGAGCGTATCCTGTGGACCGTGGTGGCCATTCTCTGCGCGGCCGCTGGAATCGCGGTCGGCACGCTGTTCGGGGCCCGTTAGGCGTCAGCCACGCCGCCATCCTGGAATGCGGTGATGGCGTGGAGCGCCCGGATCGTGGTAATCGCGATCATGCGCTCTCTGCGGTCTGGCGACGCTGTTCTCGGGGCCTTCTCCTCTGCCCGGCGCCGGAGAGCGCGCGCTCCTTTCTGCACCGCCTGCACCGCCGCCGCGCTCACCCTCCTCGTCCCCGCCGCCGCTTCGGCCTACGACTCGCTCGCCGCGCCGTGCCCCGACGCCCCGCTGCTGTGCGAGCGGGGAGCGGTCGCCTTCCAGCGCAGGGAGGCCATCCCGCTCGAGCTCGACTTCGAGACAGGCTGGGTTCCGCCGAGCTCGCCGCTGCAAGTGAACCTCCGGGCCGCTGTCTACGCGAACACCCAGGTATCCCTGAGCGGCGCGCTCGAGGCGTCATGGCCAGAGGCGCTCTCGCTCACGGCCCCCGGCGACGAGGGCGGGGGCGATTTCAGCTGCGATTACGGCCTCGACGTCAGCGCCCAGGGGCGCGTCAGCATCTCCGTCCTCGGCCAGGACTTCGACTGGACAGGCGATATCCCGTACGTGCCCCAGATCGACTTCCAGGTGCACACGCGCGACGAGTTCGACGCCTGGGGCTGGGACCCGGGCATCACCCTGGCGAGCTCGACCGATCTCCAGCGGCTCGCGTCCGTCTCCCTCGGCGACATCATCGGCGGCTCGATTCCCGGCATCGACGGCAGGTTCGAGCTCGATGTGGCCATGGACGTCACCGCCCGCTACGTGACGCACCGCGTGGCCATCGAGACGCTCGATCAGGCGACGGTGAGCGGCGGCGACATCACCTCGGAGCAGGGCGTCTCGTCGATGGAGTACCTGGGCGGCCCGTCGGTCGAGCTCAATGTCCGCCCGGAGGGCTCGGTCCGGTACGACGGCACGCTCCACCTCATCCCCGCGTTCAGCGTCAGCCTCCTGGGCCGGGATTGGTCGATCCCGATCGCCGATATCCCGCTCGCCTTCCCGCTCACCGAGCGGGCCTGGGCCTTCGAGAGCGAGCGCGTCCACGTGCCCCTCCCGGACCTCGCGCTCGACAAGCAGGAGATCGACTTCGGCGCGGTCGAGGTCGGGCAGGCCAACGTGGAGCTCGTCAGGCTGTCCAACGCCGGGGAGGCGCTGCTCGACGTCGCCGTGACGACCGACGGCGCTTCGAGCTTCGAGCTCGCGGACCCGGCGCTCGAGATCGACCCCGAGACGACGGTCGACTTCGCGATCAGCTTCGCGCCGGAGGCCGCCGGCGAGTTCACGGCGACGCTCCTCGTCGCGTCGAACGATCCGGACGAGCCGGAGCAGGTGATCACCGTGAGGGGCACCGGCGTGGCCAGGCCGGTGGAGCAGCCCGACGACGTCGAGCCCGCGGACCAGGACGGCGGCTGCGCCTGCCGCGCGGCCGCGGGCGCGCCGCGCGGCGGTGCGGGCGGCGGGGGGTGGGCGGCCGCCGGGCTGTCGCTCGCCGCGCTCGCGGGCTGCCTCGGGCGCCGTCGCCGCGCGGCCTGAGCCTCAGGCCGCGCTCGTCGACCCGACGGAGATCTTCCGCCGCGTCGACACGGCCGTGATCCGCTCCAGCTCCTCGCCGCGCAGGGTCTCCTTGAGCACGAGCGCCTCCGCCGCCGCCTCGAGGCCCTCGCGGCGGTCGGCGAGCAGCTGCTTCGCCTTCAGGTACATCTCGCCGAGCCGCTCCCTCACCTCCTCGTCGACCTCGCGCGCCGTCTCCTCGCTGCAGGTGCGCTCTTCCTGGAGCACGCCGAGCATCGGCGCGCCGACGCTGCGCGCGAGCGCGGGCAGCCCGAGGCGACGGCTCATGCCGAGGCGGGTCACCATCTCGCGGACGAGCGCCGTGGCCCGCCCGAGATCGTCGTGCGCGCCGCTCGACACCTGGCCGAGCGCGATCTCCTCCGCCGCCCTGCCGCCGAGCATCACCGTGACGCGCGACTCGATCTCCTGCTCGGTGACGAGCTGGCGCTCGTCGCGGGGCACCTGGATCGTGACGCCGAGCGCGCCGATGGTGCGCGCCACGATGGACACCCGCTCCACCGGGTCGGCGGCCGGCAGCGCGAGCGCGACGAGCGCGTGCCCGGCCTCGTGGTAGGCCACGCGCCGCCGCTCCTCCGCGGTCATGATCTGCCCGCGGCGCCGGAGCCCGAGCTGCGAGCGGTCGAGCGCCTCGTCGAAGTCGGCCTGCCCGATCTCCTTCGCGCCGCGCCGCGCCCCGGCGAGCGCCGCCTCGTTGACGATCTTGGCGAGGTCGGCCCCGACCATGCCCGGCGTGCGGCGCGCCACGAGCCCGAGGTCGACGTCCTTCGCGAGCGGCACCCGCCGCGCGTGCACCGCGAGGATCGCCTCGCGGCCCCGCAGGTCGGGCCGATCCACGATGACCTGACGATCGAAGCGCCCGGGCCGCAAGAGGGCTGGATCGAGCACCTCGGGCCGGTTGGTGGCGGCCATCAGGATCACGGTGGTGCGCGCGTCGAAGCCGTCGAGCTCGGCGAGGAGCTGGTGGAGCGTCTGCTCCCGCTCGTCGTGGGTCGCGAGGGCGCCGAGGCCGCCCCGGGTCCTGCCCACGGCGTCGATCTCGTCGATGAACACGATGCTGGGCGCGCTCTTGCGCGCCTCCTCGAAGAGCTCGCGCACCCGCGCGGCGCCGAGCCCGACGAACATCTCGACGAACTCGCTCGCGTTCAGCGAGAAGAACGGCACGTTCGCCTCGCCCGCGACGGCGCGCGCGAGCAGCGTCTTTCCGGTGCCGGGCGGGCCGATGAGCAGGAGGCCGCGCGGGATCCGCCCGCCCAGCGACCGGTACCGCGACGGCTCCCTGAGGAAGTCGACGACCTCGACGAGCTCGTCCTTCGCCTCGTCCACCCCCGCGACGTCGGAGAAGCGCACCGGATCCTGCCTGGACCTGTCGTAGATCTTCGCCTTGCTGCGCAGGAACCCGAGCGGCCCGCCGCCCCCCTGCCCCGCCCGGCGCAGCATCATGAAGAACGCCGCGTTGATGAGCACGAGCGGCAGGAGCCAGACCGCCACCTGCGTCCACGCCGTGGGCTGGGCGCTCTTCGCCTCGATGCGGACCTCCCGATCGAGCAGCGCCTTCACGAGCGGCTCGTCCTCGACGCCGGGCAGCCGCGTCACGCGGACGCGCTCCTCGGGCCGCTGCGGGCCGCCGCGGCGGATCAGCTCGACCTCGTCGGGCTTCACGACCGCCGCGGCGACCTCGCCGCGCCGCACCTCGGCGACCGCCTCGTCGTAGGGGACGAGCGGCCGACCCGGCGGCCTGATGACCCCGGAAAAGACGAGGATCGCGGCGGCGATCAGGAGGTACCCGAGCCACGCGCGCGACGCCGGTCTCTTCTCGTCAGCCATTCCCTGGAGCTGATGTGTGGCGGGCGCCGCCGCGGCAAGCCCTCGGCCCCGGAAGAAAGGGAAAGCGAGCGGTAAAGCCGCGCGAGGGAGGGCGCCCCGGCCCGGCCGAGCCCGGCCCGGCCGCGCCCGCACGGCGAGGTGATCGCCCCCGGGATCCACGCTAAAGAAGCGCCCCTGTGCCGATCTCTCCCGACCGCGCCGCGCTCGCCGCATTTCCCATCGACTGGGGCGGGCTCGCCCCGCTCCGCCTCAAGTCGCGGGCCATCGCCGAGGGCGTCTACGCCGGGATGCACCGGAGCATCCGCAAGGGCGCCGGCGTCGAGTTCGGCGGGCAGCGGCCCTACGTGCCCGGCGACGATCTGCGCTTCTTCGATCGCCGCGCCCTGCTCCGCCACGACCGCCTCATGGTGCGCGAGTTCGAGACCGAGACCGATCGCGCGCTCTGGCTGTGCGTGGACGCGACCGCCTCGATGTCCTACCGCGGCCGGCGCGCGCCCGGCGCCAAGCTCGCCTACGCGGCGCTCGTCGCCGCGGCCATGGCCCGCGTCGCGCTCGCCACCGGCGACCCCGTGGGGCTCGCCTGGCTGGGCGGCGCCGGCACCCACGGCCTGCCGGCCATGGCAGGGCGAGAGGCGTTCGAGCGGATCGTCGGCGCCCTCGAGGCCACCTCCGCCGCGCAGGACTGGAGCGGCGACGCGGGCGCCATCGAGCGCGCGCTCGCGCCCGTCGCGAAGAAGGCGCGCCGCGGCGCCGTGGTCCTCTTGATCTCGGATCTCCTGGATCTCGCTCATGAATCCGGCGCGAACGCGGAGAGCGCGCTCTCCGCGTTCGCGCCGCTCAGCACGGGCGGCCGCACGCTGATCGCCCTCCAGGTCCTCGACCCGAGCGAGGCGGAGCTCGACTTCGAGGGCAACGTGCGCCTGCGCGCCCTCGAGGGCGGCGCCGTGGTCGAGGCCGACGCGGGCGCGGTCCGCGCGCAGTACCAGGCGCGCCTCGCCGCCCTCACCGACGTCTGGTCGCGCGCGCTCGCGTCGCGCGGCGGCCGCCTGCTCCGCGCGACGAGCGCCGAGCCGCCGACCGACGTCGTCCGCGCCCTGGTGCGGGCGATCGCCGAGGTGCGGCGATGAGCTTCGTCACGCTGGGCGCGCTGCTCGTCGCGCTGCTCGTCGGCGCGCCGATCGCCGCGCACCTCCTGCGCCGCCGCCGCGCCGAGGAGCGGCCGTTCCCGCCGGCGCGCCTGGTCCCGCCCACGCCGCCGACGGCGCGGCGCCGGAGCCTCCTCGAGGACCGCGCCCTCTTCGCCACCCGGGCCCTCTCGGTGCTCGCGCTCGCGGTGCTCGGCGCGACGCCGCTCCTGCGCTGCTCGCACCTGTCGCTCAGCCGCAGGGCCGGCGCCTCCGTCGCGCTCGCCATCGTCGTCGACGACTCGCTGAGCATGCGCGCGCGCGCGCGCGCCGGCGCGGAAGGCGTGGACAGCGCGGCGCGCGACGCCCCCTCGCGGTTCGAGCGCGCGCTCACGGCGGCGCGCGAGCTCGCCGGCGGGCTCGCCCCCGGCGACGCCGCGGCGATCGTCCTCGCGGGGGCCCCGGCCCGCGTCGCCCTCGCGTCGACGACCAACCTCGCCGCGGTCACCGAGGCGCTCGCCGCCGTGGCGCCGTCGGACCGCGCCACCGACCTCGACGGCGCCCTCGATCTCGCCCGCGATCTGCTCCGGGGGCTGCCCCAGGGCGACAAGCGCATCGTGCTCCTCAGCGACCTCGCGGACGGCGCGCCCGGCGCCCCGCCCATCTCGGGCACCCCTGACATCGCCACGTGGGTGCCGCTCGAGGAGCTCGAGGCGGGGGGACAGGACTGCGGCATCGTGCGCGCCGATCGCTCCGGCCAGAAGGCGCGCGTGCGCGTCGTCTGCACCGCCGCGCCGGCCCCCGCGCCCGGGCCGGACGGCGCCGCGGCCCGCGACGGCGGCGCCGCGGCGCCGGCGCCGTCCGACACGCGCGCCTCCGCCGCGGCGGGGCGCTCGCTCGAGGTGCGCGCCGGCGACGCGGTGCTCGGCAAGGTCGCGCTCGATGCGGCGCAGCGCGCCGAGGAGCTCTCGGTCGACCTGCCCTCCGGCACGCCCGAGATCCTGATCGCCGCGCTCACGGGCAGCGACGCGATCGCCGAGGACGACCGCGCGCCGATCATCTCGGCCGGCGGCCCGCTCTCGATCGCCGTCGTCGTCGACCCCGCGGCCACGCACGTCGAGACGGGCGGCCCGCCGCCGCTCGAGCAGGCCCTCTCGGCCCTCGACCTCGACGCCCAGATCCGGCCGCTGCCCTCGGTCCCGGAGCACGCCGACGAGCTGGCCGCGCACGCGGGGCTCATCGTCGACGACGCGCCGGGGTTCACGCCGGAGGTGCGCCGCTCGCTCGCCGCGTGGGTCGAGCGCGGCGGCGTCGCGCTCCTGACGCTCGGCCAGCGCGCGGCCGCGGCGCCGCTCGGCGCCGGCTTCGAGCCGCTGGTGCCCGGCGTCGTCCGCTGGTCGGCGTCCCCGGCGCCCGGCGTGGATCCCGCCACGGCGGGCTGGCTCGGCCCGGCCTCGGCCGGCCTCGCGGACGTCGCGCCGCGCGGCCGGGCCACGCTCGGCCCCGAGGCCTCCGAGGGCGCCGAGGTGCTCGCCCGGTGGAAGGACGGCGCCCCGTTCCTCGTGCGCCGGCCGCTCGGGCGCGGCGTCGTGCTGTTCATGACGCTGCCGCTCAGCACGGAGGAGAGCGACGTCGCGCTGCGGCCGGCGTTCCTGTCGCTGCTCGACGGCTTCGTCGGCGCCGCGCGCGCCCGGGGAGGGGCGCGGCGCCTCGCCGCGGGCGAGACGTGGACGTTCGACGGCTACCGCGACGTGAAGGTCGAGCGCGTGCGGGTCGACGCCGGCCAGGGCCCGGCGAGGCGCGAGGCGCTCCCCGTCGCGGAGGTGGAGCGGCGGCTGCGCGTCTCGCCGCCGCTCGCCGGGCTCTATGAGCTCACCCTCGACGGCGAGCGCTCGACGCGCGTCGTGTCGGTCCCGGAGCGCGAGATCGACCTGCGCCCCCGGCGCGTCGCCGACAGCGCCCGCGCGGCGGAGCTGGGCGGCATGTCCGCGTCGATCGACGCGTCGCCGTACGTGGCGCTGGCGCTGCTGTTGCTGCTCGCCGCCGAGCTGCTGCTGCGCGCGCTCGGAGCGCGGCGGGCGCCGGCGGAGGTCCAGGCCGGCTGAGGCCAGCGCCGCGCAGAGAGGCCAAAGCCCGCGCTTCTCGGGCGGCGCTTCTCGGGCCGCACCTCTCCGCGCGGCTGCCCGCTCAGTGCGTCTGCCAGTGCGCGGGCATCTCGTCCGCCGGCGGGAACTCCGGCTTGGCGGGCGCGGCGGGGACGGCGGCGGCCCGGCGCGGCCCGTTCGGCTTGAAGCTGTGCTCCACGGCGGGGAACGTGCGCGACTGCACCTCGTCCACGTAGGCGCGCGTCGCCTCGACGATCTGGTCGCCGACCTCGGCGAAGCGCTTCGCGAACTTCGGCGTCAGCTCGCGGAACATCCCGAGCAGGTCGTAGCAGACGAGCACCTGCCCATCGCAGCCGACCCCGGCGCCGATGCCGATCGTCGGCACGGACACCGCCGCGGTCACCTCCTGCGCGAGGTCCGGCGGGATGGCCTCGAGCACGATCGCGTAGACGCCCGCCTCGTCGAGGATGCGCGCGTCGGCGATGAGGCGCTCGGCCGCCTGGTCGCTCTTGCCCTGCACCTTGAAGCCGCCCATCGCGTGCACGGACTGCGGCGTGAGCCCGAGGTGCCCCATCACCGGGATGCCCGCGGCGACGATCCGGCGCACGTGCTCGGCGATCTCCTCGCCGCCCTCGAGCTTGATGCTCTCGAAGCTGCCCTCCTTCATCATCCGCCCGGCGTTCTCGAGCGCGTGCACCGGAGAGAGCTGGAAGCTCATGAACGGCATGTCGCCCACGACGTGGGCCCGCCGCGCGCCTCGCGCGACCGCGCGACCGTGGTAACAGATCTCCTCGACCGTCACCGGGAGCGTCGTCGGGTGCCCCTGCACGACCATCCCGAGCGAGTCGCCGACGAGCAGCAGATCGGCGCCGCCCTCGTCGAGCAGCCGCGCCATCGTGAAGTCGTAGGCCGTCACCATCGCGATCGGCGACGTCCCTTTGCGGGAGCGGATCTCGGGGACAGTGACCTTCGTCGAGCGCTGCGCGGGTCTGCGCGCGCTGCCGCCACCATTGCCTTGCGGACCGTACATTTGTGCCTCCGGGTCGCGGCCGCACCTGCGGTCCACGCCTCCGGAGAGGCTAGGGCCGCGCCTCCTCGAGGGCAAGACGCGGCGCGCCGGCGCCGCCGACGCCGCGGCCGACCGGACATGATCTGGAACAATTCCGACCGCTTACGTGACCAGCGCGGCGCGCTTTCAGGACCCGCGCGCCGCCGGCGCAGCCCGATCAGCCGTGGCGCTGGCCAGCGCTCCCTTCCGGGGCCGCCGGCGCGCGCCAGGCGCCCGGGGGCGCGGCGCGCGGGTTGGTGAGCGCGGTCAGCACGTGATCGCGCCAGGCGCCGTCGATGAACAGGTAATCGCGGGCGTACCCCTCGACGACGAAGCCGAGGCGCCGGAGCAATCGACCGCTGCGCTCGTTGTACGGCAGGTAGTTCGCCATCACCCGGTGGAAGCCGAGCGTGTCGAACATGTACGCGAGCGCCGCCTCCAGGGCCTCGGACATCACGCCCGAGCCCACGGCGCGCTGGTCGAGCGAGTAGCCGAGGGTCGCCGCCTGGAAGGCGCCGCGGACGAACTGGTTGAAGTTGCAGATCCCGATCACCTCGCCGCCGGGCGCGCCGCGCCGCTGGATCGCGAGCCGGAGCGCCCGGTCCGCGTCGAGGTCATCGCGGTCGCGCTGCAAGCGCTCACGCCAGAACGCCTCGGTGTAGAAGCCCTCAGGGCGCGGCGGATCCCACCGCGCCAGGTGCTCGCGGTTGCGCTCGAAATAGTCGAGGTAGCGGCCGGCGAGCTCGGGGGGCGGGATGGAGAGGCGCAGGCGCGGCGTCTCGATGCAGACGGAGCTCTTCAACCCGGCCTCCACGCGCGGCGCGACTCAGGACAGGGTCCCTTCGTCGAGGCGGCGCATCCCCTCGAGGAGCAGCGCCTCGGGTGAGGCGGTGATGCTGCGGGTGCTGGGCGAGAAGCTCGGGTCGAGGCGGAAGTCGCCCTCCCGCAGCGTGAGCATCCGGTAGAACGCGTCCTCGCCCTGCGCGCCGGCCCAGAGCGCGTGGACGACCTGCCCGTCGGCGAAGTGGATCTCGCCGGCCATCGAGTTCGCCTGGATCTTGAGCGCGCACGTCTTCCGGCCGTGCCAGAGGATCTGGATCATGTCCGGCAGGCCCATCTCGGCGAGCGAGCCGGACACGCCGCGGGGGACGGCGGTGGACGAGCGCCGCTCGATGAGCTGGCGGAGCTTGGCGGCCATGACGTCGGTCGACGCGGGCTTCGAGACGAAGTCGTCGACGCCGAGATCGAAGGCGCGCTGGGCGGTCTGCCGATCCGTCTTCGCCGTGAGGATGACCCACGTCTTGTCGCGCCCGAACCCGAGCTTCAGCGCGTCGGCGCGGAGCGCGAGGCCGGCGTCGGGCTCCTCGAGATCGATCTCGCTGACGACCACCTCGATGTCCTTCGTCTCGAGCTCGCGGCGGGCCTGCGCCACGTTGCGCGCGATCGAGACCTCGAACCCCTGCTCGAGGAGCCGCAGCTCGAGCACCGTGGTCTCCTCCGGGTCCGGGTCGACGATGAGCGCCTGGTGCCGGTCGGAGAGCAGCTTCGCGCGCATGTCGTCGCCGGTCATGACCTGGCGGAAGAGGTCGACGATGTTCGGATCGAAGATGGTGCCGCGGTACTGGGCGAGCACGTCGCAGGCCTCGGGCGGGCGGAGCGCCTTGCGGTAGGGGTTGCGCGGGTTCTGCGTCAGGTCGGCGTAGGTGTCCGCGACCGCGAGGATGCGCGCGCCGAGCGGGATCTCCTTGCCGGAGAGGCCGTCGGGGAAGCCGCTGCCGTCGTAGCGCTCGTACATCAGGTTGATCGCCGAGACGACGTCCTGCGGCAGGCCCACCGACTCCATGAGGTGCGCCGGGAGGTCGACGCTCTTCGTCGCGGCGAGCCGGTGCCCCTCGTACTCGGCGACGTTGAGCGCGGTGAGGTGGTACGGGCCGTTCTTGCCGAGGTCGTGCAGGTACGCCGAGGCCACGTAGCTCGCGACCGTCGTCGGCGGCAGGCCGATGCGCTCGCAGAGCTTCCGGACGATGCGCGCGACCGTGGAGGAATGGCCCCGCAGGTCCTGCCGGTTGTTCTCGAGCAGGCTGACGAGCACGTTGAGCGTCTCCACGTACGCGTGGCTCGTGGTCGGGTGCGGCGGCGGCGCGACGGGCGCAGACGTGGGGGCCACCTGCTGCGGCGGGACGGGGGGCGACGGCGGCACCGGCGTGGGCGGTGGCCCGGCGGGGGCCACGCGGGGCGGCGCGGCGGGAGCGGCCGGCGCCCGCATGACCGCGGGGGGCGGCGGCGCCGTGACGAGCGGCGCGGGCACCGGCGCGAGCGACGGGGTCACGTGCGCCGGCTGCCCGTGCATCACCTGCGTGTGCATCGGCGGCGTGTGCGCGGGCTGGGCGTACGCGGGCTGCCCGTGCATCGTCTGCGGGTGCGCCGCGGGCACGTGGGTCATCGACGCGCGATCGTGCATCACCATCGATGCGCGCTCGTTCGTCATGGACGTCCGCTCGTGCATCGTCGCCGTGCGCTCGAACGGATTGTTGTTGGGATTGTTGTAGAGGATCTCGTCGAACGAGCTGACCGGCCGGAGCAGCGAGTTGAACGCTGTCGTGTCGCCCCGGTAGTGGTACGCGATGGCCGCGCGCACCGCCGCCGGCCTGGCGACGATGGCGCGTACGTCTCGCACGCCCGCGGCCAGCCGGATCTCGTGCAGCGCGACGTCGTTGTCGGGATCCGCCGTCGCGACCGAGAGCGTGGTGTTGCGCTCGTCGAGCAGGACCGGGAAGACGCCGTGCAAGGTCGCGGTGATCGCCGAGACCTTGGCGAGCACGCGGGGCTCGATGATCGCCTTCGAGAGCTTCTCGGTGGAGACGAAGCGGGTGTTGTGGACGGTCGCGATGAACTTGAGGAGCTCGGCCTCGTTGACGATATCGAGCTCGATGATGGCGTCCTCGATGCGGCCGCGCGTACGCATGGCGTACTCCACGGCGCGACGATGATCGTCCGGGGTGATGCGCCCCTCGAGGACGAGGCGATCGGCAATCCGCTGGTTCAATCCTTGAACGGAAGCCATCGAAACCTTGATTCTACTCGAAAATTGGAGGTGGGCGCGCGCCGGAGGACCCTCGCGGAACGGGAGCACGCGGGGAGAGCTGGCCTGCCGCACGCGGCGTATGCAGCCATGGGGTGCGCTCAATCAATGAGAGCAGAGCTAGGGGCGGCGCGCGAGCCCCGTGAGCGTCCCGGCGAACGCCGGCTTGCTCCCGTGGCCCCGCTCGACGGACGCGGTGCCACGTGGAGGTGAATACTGGCCCTGGGTAGGCGTGCGCGCCACGTCAGGCGCGGTCCACCGGGCCGGCAAGCGGCTGCTGTGACGGGAAAGCCGCCTCCTGGGCCGAGGCGAGCGCGTCGGTGCAGGAGCGGGCGCGCTCAGGGGCGGGGATGGCCCCGCCCCTGGCGCGCGGTCGAACGCTACTCCTCGTTGACCGCGGTGAGCGTCTCCTCGGGGCGCGGCCGCGGGGCGACGTACGGGGCCTGAACCACCGGCTCGCCCTCGACCACGACCTGGAGGCGCTTGTAGGCGGGCAGCCCCGTCCCGGCCGGGATCAGGCGGCCCATGATGACGTTCTCCTTGAGACCGCGGAGATCGTCCGTCTTGCCGTTGATCGCGGCCTCGGTGAGCACCTTGGTCGTCTCCTGGAACGACGAGGCGCTGATGAACGACTCGGTCGACAGGCTGGCCTTGGTGATGCCGAGGAGGAGCGCCTCCGCGATCGCGGGCTTGCCGCCGCGCTCGAGGACGGTCTCGTTCTCCTTCTCGAAGATGTGCTTCTCCACCTGCTCGTCGACCAGGAAGTTGGTGTCGCCGACCTCGCGCACGCGGACGCGCCGGAGCATCTGCCGGACGATGACCTCGATGTGCTTGTCGTTGATACCGACGCCCTGAAGCCGGTAGACCTGCTGGATCTCGTTCACGAGCCAGGCCGACAGCTCCTTCTCGCCCTTCACCCGGAGGATGTCGTGCGGGTTCGGCGGGCCGTCCTGGAGGGGATCACCCGCGCGCACCCGGTCGCCCGGCTGCACCTGGATGTGCTTGCCCTTCGGGATCAGGTACTCGCGCGCCTGATCGCCGAGCGCGTGCCCGTCCGGCGAGTACGGCGTGATGATGACCTTCCGCTTGCCCTTCGTGTCCTTGCCGAACGTGACCTCGCCGTCGATCTCGCTGATGATCGCGTGATCCTTCGGCTTTCGGGCCTCGAACAGCTCGGCGACGCGGGGCAGACCGCCGGTGATGTCCTGCACCTTCGTCGTGTCGCGCGGGATCTTGGCGATGACCTCGCCGGCCTCGATGAGATCCCCCTCCTGTGCGACGATGTGCGCGCCGACGGGGAGCAGGTAGCGCGCCTCGAGCTCGCTGTTCGGGAGCTTGAGCGTCCTGCCCGACTCCGGGTCCTTCAGCGAGATGCGCGGGCGGACGTCGGCCGCCTTCGACTCGATGACGACCTTCCGGGAGAGGCCCGTCACCTCGTCGAGGCGATCCTGGACGCTGACGCCCTCGATGAGGTCGCCGAACTTCACCACGCCGGAGACCTCGGTGAGGATCGGCGTCGCGAACTGGTCCCACTCGGCGAGCAGCTCGCCGGGCTTGGTGCGCTCGCCGTCGGCCTTCTTGAGGATGGCGCCGTAGACGAGGCGGTTGTGCTCGCGCTCGCGCCCCGTCTCGTCGACGACGACGATCTCGCCGTGGCGGTTCATGACCACCATGGTGCCGTCCTTCTTCTTCTGGACGACCGCGCGGCGGAGGCGGACGGTACCCTCGGTGCGGGCCTCGAGGTAGCTCGCCTCGATCTTGCCGCGCGCCGCGGTGCCGCCGATGTGGAAGGTGCGCATCGTGAGCTGCGTGCCGGGCTCGCCGATCGACTGGGCGGCGATGATGCCAACCGCCTCGCCGATGTTGACCCGGTAGCCGCGCGCGAGGTCGCGCCCGTAGCACAGCGCGCAGACCCCGCGGCGGAGCTGGCAGGTGAGCACCGAGCGGATGACGACCTCCTCGATGCCGGCGTCCTCGATGGACCGCACCGACTGCTCGTCGAGCTCGGTGTTCGCCGTGATGAGCACCTCGCCGGTGAGCGGGTCGACGACGTCCTCCAGCGCGACGCGGCCGAGGATGCGGTCGCCGAGCGGCTGGATGACCTCGCCGGCCTCCTCGAGCTTCGCCACGCGGATGCCGTCGAGCGTGCCGCAGTCGAATTCGGAGATGACCGCGTCCTGCGCCACGTCGACGAGCCGCCGGGTGAGGTAACCCGAGTTCGCCGTCTTCAGCGCCGTGTCGGCGAGGCCCTTACGCGCGCCGTGCGTCGAGATGAAGTACTGGAGCACGCTGAGACCCTCGCGGAAGTTCGCGGTGATCGGCGTCTCGATGATCTCGCCGGACGGCTTGGCCATCAGGCCGCGCATCGCGGCCAGCTGCCGGATCTGCTGCGTGGAGCCGCGCGCGCCGGAGTCGGCCATGATGTAGATGGGGTTGAAGCTCGGCTCGACCGAGGACTTGCCCGTCTCGTGATCGACGATCGTCTCCTTGCCGATGCCGCCCATCATCTCGGTCGTGACCTGGTCGGCGATGCTCGCCCAGATGTCGACGATCTTGTTGTACCGCTCGCCGTCGGTGATGAGCCCCTCCTGGTACTGCTCGACGACGCGCTCGACCTCCTTCTGCGCCTCGCCCAGGAGGACCTTCTTGGCGGCCGGGATCACCATGTGATCCATGCAGATCGAGATGCCCGCCCGCATCGCGTGGTCGAAGCCGAGCGTGCGGAGCCGGTCCGCGAGGAGGACGGTCTCCTTGTTGCGGTGGATGCGGTAGCAGACGTCGATGAGCGCCGAGAGCGCCTTCTTGTCGAGGGTCTTGTTCGCGTACTCGAACGCGACCCCCTTCGGGAGGACCTCGGAGATGATGACGCGGCCCACCGTGGTCTCGACGATGCGGCGCTTCACGTGGCCGAACTCGTCGAGCTGCGGGTTGCCGTCGTCGTCGATGACCGGGACGCGGACGCGGATGCCGGCGTGCAGCGCGACCTCGCCGTTGTCGTAGGCCATCCGCACCTCCTCGGGGGAGGCGTAGATGCCCCGCAGGTAGCCCTGCGCCACGCCGTCCTCGCCGAAGGAGAGGGTGTCGGCGCGGTAGGACCCCCGCTCGAACTTCCGCTCGCGGGTCGCGTAGTAGAGCCCGAGCACGATGTCCTGCGTCGGGTTGATGATCGGCTTGCCGCTCGCGGGCGAGAGGATGTTGTTCGTGCTCATCATGAGCACGCGCGCCTCCATCTGCGCCTCGACCGACAGCGGCACGTGGACCGCCATCTGGTCGCCGTCGAAGTCGGCGTTGAACGCCGCGCAGACCAGCGGGTGCAGCTGGATCGCCTTGCCCTCGATGAGGACCGGCTCGAACGCCTGGATGCCGAGGCGGTGCAGCGTCGGGGCGCGGTTCAGGAGCACCGGGTGCTCGCTGATGACCTCCTCGAGGATGTCCCAGACCTCCGGGCGCTCCTTCTCCACCATCTTCTTGGCGCTCTTGATGGTGTTGACGTAGCCGCGCTCTTCCAGCTTGTTGTAGATGAACGGCTTGAAGAGCTCGAGCGCCATCTTCTTGGGCAGGCCGCACTGGTGCAGGCGCAGCGTCGGGCCCACGACGATGACCGAGCGGCCCGAGTAGTCGACGCGCTTGCCGAGCAGGTTCTGGCGGAACCGGCCCTGCTTGCCCTTCAGCATGTCCGAGAGCGACTTGAGCGGGCGCTTGTTCGGGCCGGTGATCGTCTTGCCGCGGCGGCCGTTGTCGAACAGCGCGTCGACCGCCTCCTGCAGCATCCGCCGCTCGTTCCGGATGATGATCTCCGGCGCGTTCAGCTCGAGGAGCCGCTTCAGGCGGTTGTTGCGGTTGATGACGCGCCGGTAGAGGTCGTTCAGATCGCTGGTCGCGAAGCGGCCGCCGTCCAGGGGGACGAGCGGGCGCAGATCCGGCGGCAGCACCGGGATCACGGTCAGCATCATCCACTCCGGCCGATTGCCGCTCTCGCGGAAGGCCTCGACCACCTTCAGCCGCTTGGCGAGCTTCTTCCGCTTCGCCTCGCTGGTGGCGGCGCGCATCTCGGTCCTGAGCAGCTCCGCCAGGCCGTGGACGTCGACCTGCTTGAGCATCTCGAGGATCGCCTCGCCGCCCATCCCGGCGCTGAACTTGTCGTCACCGTACTCGTCGAGCAGCTGCAGATAGCGCTCCTCGCTCAGGAGGTCGCCCCGCATGAGGCCGGTCTCCTTCGGATCGATGACGATGTAGGCCTCGCAATAGAGCACCTTCTCCAGGTCCTTGAGCGTGATGTCGAGCATGTTGCCGATGCGCGACGGCAGGCTCTTCAGGAACCAGATGTGGGCGACCGGCGTGGCCAGCGAGATGTGCCCGAGCCGCTCGCGCCGGACCTTCGACTGGATGACCTCGACGCCGCACTTCTCGCACACGATGCCACGGTGCTTCATGCGCTTGTACTTGCCGCAATTGCACTCGTAGTCCTTCACCGGCCCGAAGATCTTGGCGCAGAACAGACCATCTCGCTCCGGCTTGAACGTCCGGTAATTGATGGTCTCCGGCTTCTTCACCTCGCCGTGCGACCACTCGCGGATCTTCTCCGGGCTCGCGAGCGAGATGCGGATGGCGCTGAACGACAGCGGGTCTTTGGGCTTCTCGAAGAAGCTGAAGATGTCACGCATGGAGACCTCCGGAGACGGAAACGAAACCGATGAACCTGTCCGCGCCCACTGTGTCGGCCTTCGGGGGCGCGCCGCCCGCGCGGCGCGCCGCAACCGCCATCACCGACAAGGCGCGCGGCGATCGTGACGTGACGAACTGCATCACTCCTCTTCCTCCGCGGCCGAGGCCTCCACGCCTCCGCTCGTCTCGACCAGCTCGACGTTCAGGCACAGCGACTGGAGCTCCTTGATGAGCACGTTGAAGCTCTCCGGCAGCCCCGCCTCCAGGGTGTAATCCCCCTTCACGATGGCCTCGTACATCCGGGTGCGGCCCATCACGTCGTCGCTCTTCACGGTGAGGAACTCCTGCAGCGCGTAGGCCGCGCCGTAGGCCTCCATCGCCCACACCTCCATCTCGCCGAGCCGCTGCCCGCCGAACTGCGCCTTGCCGCCGAGGGGCTGCTGCGTGACCAGCGAGTAGGGCCCGATCGAGCGGGCGTGGATCTTGTCGTCGACGAGGTGGTGGAGCTTCAGCATGTACATGATGCCCACCGTGACGTTCTGATCGAACGCGTCGCCCGTGCGGCCGTCGAAGAGGATCGCCTGCCCCGAGGTCGGGAGCCCGGCGAGATCGAGCGCGCCCTTGATGTCCGACTCGTGCGCGCCGTCGAACACCGGCGATCCCATGAAGACGCCCTCGTCGACCGTCTTGATGAAGCGCTTGACGTCGCCGTCATCGAGGTTGTCGAAGAAGCCGTCCATCGACTCGTCGCCCGCGTAGATGGCCTTCAGGTGCTCCTTGATCTCGGCGCTCGCCCGCTGCTGCTCCAGCATGCGCTGCAGCTGGTTGCCGAGCTCGAAGGCGCCCCACCCGAGGTGAATCTCGAGGATCTGGCCGACGTTCATGCGGCTCGGCACGCCGAGCGGGTTGAGCACGAGGTCGACCGGCCTGCCGTCCTGGAGATACGGCATGTCCTCCTCGGGGAGGATGCGGCTGATGACACCCTTGTTGCCGTGGCGGCCCGCCATCTTGTCGCCGACCTGGAGCTTGCGCTTGATGGCGATATAGACCTTCACCATCTTGATGACGCCCGGCGGCAGCTCGTCGCCCTTGGAGAGGCGATCGATCTTGTCGCGGAAGTGCTCCTCGCGCGTGCGGACGAGCTCCTCGAGGTCGCGCAGGATGTGCTGGACCCGCTCGGCGTCGTCGACCGGGATCTCGCCCCAGTACTTGCGCGGGATGTCGGCGAGCGAGGCCTCGTCGATGATCGCGCCCTTCTGGAAGAGCACCTTGCCCTTGTCGTCGACGAGCTTGCCGGTCGCCTCCTTGCCGACGAGGAGCTCGCGGATGCGGCGGAAGAACGAGTCGCGGAGGATCTTGATCTCCTCGTCGCGCGTCCGCTCGATCCTGGCCCGCTCCTGGTCCTCGATGTCCCGCGCGCGGTCGTCCTTCTCGGTCCCCTTGCGCGAGAACACCCGGGCGTTGATGACGATCCCGCCGACGCCGGGCGGCACCTTGAGCGAGCTGTCGCGCACGTCGCCGGCCTTCTCGCCGAAGATCGCCCGGAGCAGCTTCTCCTCGGGCGAGAGCTGGGTCTCGCCCTTCGGGGTGATCTTGCCGACCAGGATGTCGCCCGGCCGCACCTCGGCCCCGATGCGCACGATGCCGGAGTCGTCGAGGTCCTTGAGCGCCTCCTCGCCGACGTTCGGGATGTCGCGGGTGATCTCTTCCTTGCCGAGCTTCGTGTCGCGGGCGACGCACTCGAACTCCTCGATGTGGATCGAGGTGAACACGTCGTCCTTGGCGATGCGCTCGGAGACGAGGATCGAGTCCTCGAAGTTGTAGCCCTGCCACGGCATGAACGCGACGAGCACGTTCTGGCCGAGCGCGAGCTCGCCCATGTCCGTCGACGGCCCGTCGGCGAGCACGTCGCCCTTCTTCACCACCTCGCCCGTCCTGACGACCGGCTTCTGCGTGTAGCAGGTCGACTGGTTCGAGCGCTGGAACTTCATGAGGTGGTAGATATCGGGCACCTCGGCGCCCTCGCCCTCGGCCCGGACGACGATGCGCGTCGCGTCCACGCTCTCGACGATGCCGGGGCGCCGCGCGATGACGCAGACGCCGGAGTCGCGGGCGAGCCGCTCCTCCATGCCGGTGCCCACGAGCGGGGCGTGCGACTGGACCAGCGGCACGGCCTGGCGCTGCATGTTGGCGCCCATGAGCGCGCGGTTCGCGTCGTCGTGCTCGAGGAAGGGCACGAGCGCGGCGGCGACCGACACCATCTGGTTCGGCGCGACGTCCATCAGCTCGACCATCTCGGGCGTGACGATCTTGAACTCGCCGTTGTAGCGGGCCGAGACGAGCGACTCCTTGAAGCGCCCGGTGTCATCCAGGTTCACGGTCGCCTGCGCGATGTACTTGCCCTCCTCCTCGAGCGCGGAGAGCCAGATCACGTCCTCGGTCACGCGGCCGTTCTCGACCTTGCGGTACGGCGTCTCGACGAAGCCGTACTCGTTCACGCGGGCGAACGTCGAGAGCGACGCGATGAGGCCGATGTTCGGGCCTTCCGGCGTCTCGATCGGGCAGATGCGGCCGTAGTGGGTCGCGTGGACGTCGCGCACCTCGAAGCCGGCGCGCTCGCGGGTCAGGCCGCCCGGCCCGAGCGCCGAGAGGCGGCGCTTGTGGGTGACCTCGGAGAGCGGGTTCGTCTGGTCCATGAACTGCGAGAGCTGCGAGCTCCCGAAGTACTCCTTCACGACCGCGCTGACCGGCTTCGCGTTGATCAGGTCGTGCGGCATGAGCGTGTCGATCTCCTGCGACATGCTCATGCGCTCCTTGATCGCGCGCTCCATGCGGACGAGGCCGATGCGGTACTGATTCTCCATCAGCTCGCCGACCGCGCGCACGCGGCGGTTGCCGAGGTGGTCGATGTCGTCGACCGAGCCGCGGCCGTTCTTGAGCTCGATCAGGTGCCGCACCGTCTCCAGGATGTCCTGCGGCGTGAGCACGGTGAGGTCGAGCCCCGGCCGCTCCTCCTCGGGGACGTCGCGGTAGAACTTGTAGTTCAGCTTCAGCCGGCCGACCTTCGACAGGTCGTAGCGCTCGGCGTTGAAGAACAGGTTGTGGAACAGGGTCTTGGCGGTCTCGAGCGTGGGCGGATCGCCGGGGCGCAGCCGCCGGTAGATCTCCAGGATCGAGTCCTCCATCGTCTTCACCTTGTCGGTGAGCAGCGTGTCGCGGAGGTACGACCCCACGTTCAGGCCGTCGATGAAGAGGATGCGGAACTGCTCGATGTTCGCCTCGCGCAGCCGCTCGAGCTTCGCCTCGGTGAGCTCCTCGTTCACCTCGACCACGACCTCGCCCGTCTCCGGGTCGACGATGTCGTGCGCCGCCACCTTCCCGACGAGCTCCTCCGGCTCGAGGCTGAGCCGCTCGAGCTTCGCCTCCTTCATCTTCCGGATGGCAGCGCGGGTGAACTTGGTGTTCTTCTTGACGATGACGTCGTTGCCGATCTTGATGTCGCGCGTCGTCCGCTGGCCCGCCAGGAGGTCGTACTCGATGCTCTTCGCGTACTTGCCCCCCTTCTCGAGGTACACGGTCTCCGTCGAGTAGAAGTAGTTCAGCAGGTCCTGCGTCGAGTACCCGAGCGCGCGCAGCAGCACGGTGGCGTGCATCTTCCGCCGGCGATCGATGCGAACGTAGATGATGTCCTTCGGGTCGAACTCGAAGTCGAGCCACGAGCCGCGGTACGGGATCACGCGCGCGGAATAGAGCAGCTTGCCGCTCGAGTGCGTCTTGCCCTTGTCGTGATCGAAGAAGACGCCGGGGCTCCGGTGCAGCTGGCTGACGACGACGCGCTCGGTCCCGTTGATGATGAACGTGCCCGTCTCGGTCATCAGCGGCAGCTCGCCGAAGTAGACCTCCTGCTCCTTGATGTCGCGCACGATCCGCTCCCCGCCGTCGCGGGTGTCGTAGATCATCAGCTGGTTCGTGACCTTGATCGGCGCCGAGTAGGTCATGCCGCGCTGGCGACACTCATCGACGTCGTACTTCGGCGGCTCGAGGTTGTACGAGACGAAGACGAGCTCGCTCGTGCCGTTGAAGTCTTTGATCGGGAAAACCGAGCGGAACACCGCCTGCAACCCGACTTCCTCCCGCTCGTTCGGCGGAACGCTCATCTGGAGGAATTTGTCGTAGCTCGACTTCTGGATGTCGATCAGGTTGGGGACGTCGATGATGCGACGAACGCGACCCAGGTTCTTACGGACGCGGAAGTTGGATTGGACGACCGACGGCATCGATTTCCTCCGGCTCACACGAGGCGTGCGGGGCGGGCGCACGGCTCGAACCGAGCAACGAACACGAAGCTACGCACCAATGGCGAGCGAGCGTCCCCAGGGTGTGAGGACCCAGAACATCTTGGCTGTGGGGGCAGAGCGGACCGCGTGGCGACCCATTGAGCTCCGGCATTGGTCGAGGACCCGCACCCGCGGTCCTCTTCAGAGTTGACCGAGGACCCGTACCCGCGGTCCTCTTCGACGTTGGTCGAGGACCCGCAGGGGCGATCCTCTCGTTCAGCAGCGGTCGAGGACCCGCAGGGGCGGTCCTCTCCTTCGGCAGCGGTCGAGGACCCGTACCCGGCGTCCTCTTCAGAGGGCTCGCACGCGCGGCCCCTTTCTTCAGACAAAAGCGGGACGTGCGGCAGGGACGACCGCCCCTGCCGCCGTCCTCCGGCGGATCCCGATTTCCCTTGCAGGGAGCGGTGATCGTTACTTGAGCTCGACGGTAGCACCTGCCTCGACGAGCTTCTTCTTCATCTCCTCCGCGTCCGCCTTGGAAACCTGCTCCTTGACGGTCTTCGGCGCGGCCTCGACCAGGTCCTTCGCCTCCTTCAGGCCCAGACCGGTGATCTCGCGGATCGCCTTGATGACGCCGATCTTGTTGCTGCCCGAGGCCGCGAGGATGACGTCGAACTCGGTCTGCTCCGGGGGCTTCTCGGCCGGAGCGGCGCCGCCGGCGGGGCCAGCCGCGACCGCGACGGCGGCGGGGGCAGCCTTGACGCCCCACTTGTTCTCGAGGTCCTTGATGAGCTCGGCGATCTGGATGACAGGGAGGTTGGAGAGGTAATCGACGACCTGCTCGCGCGTGATCTCAGCCATTGCAAGACTCCTTCAAACTCTTCTGCGCGCCCCGGGGAGGGGGCCATGTAAACCAAAACCAGACGGGCGCAAGGCCCATTCGTAACGAAAGCGCCCGGCTCAGCCCGACGTGCCCGCGTCTTCCTTCGCCTTCAGGAGATAAGCGAAATTCTGGAGAGGCGCGTTGAGCTGCTGCACGAACTGCTGGAGCGGCGCCTGGAGCGTCGCGAGCAGGGTGGCACGGAGCTCATCCTTGCCGGGCATCGTCGCGAGCTGCGTCTCGACGGCGTCGCCCGAGAGGATCTGCCCCTCGATGAGCCCGGCCTTGATCTGGAGCTTCTGGTTGTCCTTGCGGAACGCCTTGACGACCTTGGCTGCCGCGCTCGGATCCTCGTAGCTCCAGGCCACGCCGGTCATGCCGGTCAGGCTCTTCGCCAGGGTGTTCGCCCAGGGGTGCTCCTTGATGGCGTGGCGGACGAGCGTGTTCTTCACGACCCGGTACTCCACGCCGGACTTCCGGAACTCGTCGCGAAGCTTGGTCAGCGACTCGACGTTCATTCCCTTGAAATCCAGGAAGACCGCGGAAGACATCCGCTCGAACTTCTGCCGGACTGAGCCGACAACCGCTTCCTTCTGGGACCTTTCCATGGGCTACGCCTCCTCTGCCTTGCCGATGAAGTGGACCGGGTCGATACGAACCCCCGGGCCCATCGTCGAGGACAACGTGATGCTCCGCAGGTAGATGCCCTTGGCCGTCGCCGGCTTGGCCCGAACGAGCGCCTGGATCAGCGCGTCCGCGTTGACCTGGAGCGCGTTCTCCGCGAAGGAGACCTTGCCGATCCGAGCGTGCACGATGCCCGCCTTCTCGACGCGGTACTCGACCTTGCCGGCCTTGGCCTCCGAGATCGCCGTCTTCACGTCGAACGTCACGGTGCCGACCTTCGGGTTCGGCATGAGGCCGCGCGGACCGAGGATACGGCCGAGCTTGCCGACCAGACCCATCATGTCCGGCGTGGCGATCACGCGATCGAAGTCCATGAAGCCTTCCTGGACCTTGTTCACGAGATCCGCCTCGCCGACGAAATCGGCGCCGGCAGCTTCGGCCTCCCTGGCCTTCTCGCCCTTGGCGAACACGAGGACCCGGAGCGACTGCCCCGTGCCATGCGGGAGCACCACGGCGCCGCGGACCATCTGGTCTGCGTGCCGCGGGTTGACCCCCAGGCGGACCGCGAGGTCCACCGTCTCGTCGAACTTGGCGGGCGCGGCTTGCTTCACGAGCGCGCACGCCTCCTGCAACGTGTACTTTCGAGCGCGGTCGACGACTGCCCGCGCTGCGAGTTTCTTCTTGGCGACTTTCGGCACATGCCCTCCTTCTTAACGGCTCTCGCCTCCCACGGTGCGCCCAAAACTACCGTGGTAAGTCTTCTCTCCGGTCCGCCGGGGCCCCCTCATCCGGAGCACCACCAGGGCGGCGCACATCCCCGACGGCGGGGAGCGCTGCGACCAACCTCAGTCGACGATGTCGATGCCCATCGAGCGGGCCGTGCCCGCCATGCTGCGCATCGCGGACTCGAGGTTCGTCGTGTTCATGTCCTGCATCTTGAGCTGGGCAAGCTCCTGCAGCTGCTTCTGCGTCACCTTGCCCACCTTGACCTTGTTGGGCTCCTTGGAGCCCGCGCCCGGCTTCTTCTTCGTCTCGAGCCCCGCCGCCTTCTTGAGGAGCACGGAGGCGGGCGGCGTCTTCATGATGAACGTGAACGAGCGGTCCGAATAGACCGTGATCACGACGGGGATGATCATGTCCCCCTGCGCCGCCGTCCGCGAGTTGAAGTCCTTGCAGAACGCCATGATGTTGACGCCGTGCTGGCCGAGCGCCGGACCGACGGGGGGCGAGGGGTTGGCCTTGCCCGCCGGAAGCTGCAGCTTCACGTACCCAGTGACTTTCTTCGCCATGATGAATCTCGCACCCTATCGAACCGCCGCCCGACGGGCGGTCTACTTTTCAGAGAAACAGTGAGGTCCGCGGAGACGCGGCCCTCGCCCGCAGGTTTGCAGCCGTTCGCTCCTGGCTAGCGCTTCTCCACGGCAGCGAAGTCGAGCTCCACGCTGGTGGGTCGGCCGAAGATGCTGACCTTCACCTTGAGCTTCTGCTTGTCCATCTTCACGTCGTCGACCGTGCCGGTGAAGTTCGCGAAGGCCCCGTCCAGGACCCGCACCTCCTCACCCACCTCGAACGTGAGCCGCGGCTTCGGCTTGACCGCCCCCTCGACGATGCCCCGACGGAGGCTATCGATCTGCGCGAGCGGGACCTCCTGCGGCGCCTGGTTGCCGATGAAGCCGGTCACCTTGGGCGTGTCCTTGACCAGGTGCCAGACCTGCTCGTTCATGTCCATCTCGACGAAGATGTAGCCGGGCAGGCTGAGCTTCTGACGAACGCGGGTCTTGCCACCGGGACGGTTCTCCGTGACCGTCTCGCTCGGGATGAGGATCTCGCCGAACCGATCTTCCAGGCTGTACTGCTTCACGCGCTGCTGGAGCGCGTCGCGCACCTTCGCCTCGTATCCCGAGTAGGTATGGATGACGTACCACTTCTTGGCCATGGCGCTTGGTTCCCTCAGGGTCTCCCTGCTTCAGCTTCCATCGCCGTAAACGATGTTGGTCACGAATGCCCAGAAGCGATCGAGCAGCGCCAGGTAGAGGGTCGCCACGGTGGTCGTCGCGATGACGACGAACGTCGCGTTCGTCACCTCTTTCTTGGTCGGCCACTTCACCTTCGCCAGCTCGGCAGCGACCTCGTCGCTCCAGGTGCGGAGCTCCGCGTTGCGGAACATGCGCAGCACGACCACGAGCGCGATGACGCCGCCGACGGCCATGCCGTAGGTCGTCTTGTCGTCGTCCCCCACTGCGGCCAGGGTTGGCAGCGTCCGGCTGAACCAGTCCTTGTTGGAGAGGGTCGCCCAGACCCCGTGGACGACCTTGCCGAGCAGGTAGGCGAGCAGCATGCCCGACGCGAAGAAGCCGGCGAGCACATAGCGCTCAGTACCGAGCTGAGCCGCCGCAGCCTCGCCTTCGTCCTCCTCGGCCTCTCCGGAGCGCAGCGCCTCGGCGTCCTCCGGGCCCTCCGCGTCAGCCGCCTCCGGCTCCTCGCTCCGGGTCACGAGGGACGACGCCTCAGCAGGCGCGATCGGTCCGGATTCCTCCGGCTCTCCGTCCTCCGCGACCTTCGGCGTCTGCTTGTCTTTTTGACCCTTCGCCATAACTACACCAAACGCGCCGACCCGCGGCAGGCAGAGGCCTGCTCGATGGGGCTCCGAGGGCAGCCTTTGAGCGCCCGCATTCCCCGGCAGGGGCAGAGAGGCTCGAACTCCCGACCTGCGGATTTGGAATCCGCTGCTCTACCAACTGAGCTATACCCCTAGAACCGCTGCGCCTTCCTGAGCACCTGTTCACTTCGTCTCGTTGTGAACTGTGTGCTTTTTGCACTGCTTGCAGAACTTCTTGAGCGAAACCACCTGGTCGGGCGCCTTCGTGGTCTTGTAGTTCCGCGACTTGCACTCGCTGCAGGCCAGTGAGACGGCGATGCGCGCCGCACGCCACCCACCGGCCTGCTCGCCCACGTCGGCCTCCTACGCGAGGATCTTGGTGACGACGCCGGCGCCCACCGTCTTGCCGCCCTCGCGGATGGCGAAGCGCATCTGCTCCTCCAGCGCGACCGGGGCGATGAGCTCGATCGTCATCGTGATGTTGTCGCCCGGCATCACCATCTTCACCCCCTCGGGGAGGTTCACCGTGCCGGTCACGTCCGTCGTGCGGATGTAGAACTGCGGCCGGTAGTTGGTGAAGAACGGCGTGTGGCGCCCGCCCTCCTCCTTCTTGAGGACGTACACCTCACCGGTGAACTTCGTGTGCGGCGTGATCGACCCGGGCTTCGCGAGCACCTGGCCGCGCTCGATCTCTTCCTTCTCCACGCCGCGGAGGAGGCAGCCGACGTTGTCGCCCGCCTGCCCCTGATCGAGCAGCTTCCGGAACATCTCGACGCCGGTGACGACCGACTTCTTCGTGTCCTTGAAGCCGATGATCTGGACCTCGTCGCCGACCTTGATGATGCCGCGCTCGATGCGGCCCGTGGCCACGGTGCCGCGGCCCTTGATCGAGAACACGTCCTCGATCGCCATCAGGAACGGCTTGTCGATGTCGCGCACCGGCTCGGGGATGTAGCTGTCGAGCGCGTTGAGGAGCTGCTGGATCGTCTCCTCCCACTTCGGGTCGCCCTGCAGCGCGGGCAGCGACGCGCCCCGGACCACCGGCGCGTTGTCGCCGTCGAACTTGTACTTCGACAGGAGCTCGCGGACCTCCATCTCGACCAGGTCGAGCATCTCCGGGTCGTCCACGGCGTCGCACTTGTTGAGGAACACGACGATGTGGTTCAGGCCGACCTGGCGGGCGAGGAGCACGTGCTCGCGCGTCTGCGGCATCACGCTGTCGAGCGACGACACGACGAGGATCGCCCCGTCCATCTGCGCCGCGCCGGTGATCATGTTCTTGATGTAGTCGGCGTGCCCGGGACAGTCGACGTGGGCGTAGTGGCGGTTGACCGACTCGTACTCCACGTGCGCCGCCGCGATGGTCACCGTCTTGGTCTCGTCACGGACCGTCCCGCCCTTCGCGATGTCGGCGTACGAGATCGCCTTCGCCAGCTGGCGCTTCGACTGCACCTTGACGAGCGCCGCGGTGAGCGTGGTCTTGCCGTGGTCGATGTGGCCGATGGTGCCCACGTTCACGTGCGGCTTCGTACGAGTGAATTTCTCCTTGGCCATCGAGATGTCTCCTGCCGAAATGAATTTCGCAGCTGCGTTTCGCTGTCTCGCTGGAGCCCACCATCGGGATTGAACCGACGACCTCGTCCTTACCAAGGACGTGCTCTGCCAACTGAGCTAGGTGGGCAAACGACCGACCATAGAGCGGGCGACCGGGTTCGAACCGGCGACGTTCAGCTTGGAAGGCTGACGCTCTACCAACTGAGCTACGCCCGCGGGCGCCCGCCGGGAGTGACCCCGGCGGAACTGATCTTGGTCGGATCGCTGTCGGAGCGAAAGACCGCTCCGGTGGAGGGTGATGGATTCGAACCATCGTAGGCATTGCCGGCAGATTTACAGTCTGCTCCCTTTGGCCGCTCGGGCAACCCTCCAGAATTTCTACACTATCCGCTCTTACCGGAACTTGTCTCTGACCTCCCGAACCGTTGACCTGCTGCCTTGCATCGGAGCTGGCGAGGGGACTTGAACCCCTAACCCCCTGCTTACAAGGCAGGTGCTCTACCGATTGAGCTACGCCAGCGACATCGACCCGCTGCTCGCCCCCGAGGCTCCGGGAGGCGTGCGTGCTGACCTAGCGAAATGTCCCAAGACCGATCACTTCTGCGCGAGCAATCTACTCCCGGCCCTGCTGGACCGTCTGCCCGCGCCGTTCGGACTGGGCCGACCGGGCTGGACCGCAGCGAGGTGAAGCCGTTGGTGCCGTTCACGTCGCTCCGAAGGTAGACGAGTCCCGCGAAGGGAGGAGGCTCTTAGCCCCCTGCAAGAGACGTGTCAAGCGGTGTGCGTCGTTTTCGTTCGTTTCGCTGGGATCAGCTGCGGGAGCGCGATCCGTTGCGTTGGCGCGTCGTCGCGTCAGCGCGTCGTCAGCATCGTCGCGTCATCGCACCGTCGCGAGGCCGCGGCGCCGGAGCTCCCGCGTCGTCCGGCAGCGCCGATCTCGCTCGAGCGCTGCCCGCTTTCAAGACGTACGTTGCGGGGACGCCGAAACGAGCGCCTTCGAGCGCTCCCGCGCCGCCGGGTCGCGGCCGCGCGCGGGTTGGGCCGGGGCCGGGGCCGAGGCCGGCCCCTGCGTGCGCAGCGCCGCGCGCGCGGAACATCCGCACCACGGAAGCGGAAATGGCGGCGCCTCGGGCGAGCAAGAGCTCCCTTGCGCTCGGCGCGCGGCTGCTGCGATCCTGCCCCGCGCACGTTCGCTCGGGCGCGCAGCGGAGCAGCCCGAGGCGACGGTCGTGTTTTGTCACGCTCCGGGCGTAGAGGTTCGATCGCATGGACTGTCCCGCTTGCCACCAGCCAAACATCGACGGGGCGCGCTTCTGCGCCACGTGCGGCGCGCTCCTCCCCCTCGCGCCGGTGGAAGCAGACCCGCTCATCGGCACGATCGTGGGCGGCCGGTTCCGGATCGTCGGGGTGCTCGGCGAGGGCGGGATGGGCCGCGTCTACAACGGCGAGCAGCCGATGGGGAGCTCGGTGCGGAAGGTCGCCATCAAGACGCTCCTCGAGCAGCACGCGAAGGACCCGCAGGTGGTCGCGCGCTTCATGCGCGAGTGCGGCACGGTCAGCGAGCTCGAGCACCCGAACACGATCAAGGTCTACGACTTCGGGCAGACCAACACCGGGGAGCTCTACATCGCGATGGAGCTCCTCAACGGGCAGTCGCTCGAGACGGCGCTCGAGCGGGGCGCGCTCTCTCCCGAGCGCGTCGACCGCATCATCGCGCAGACGTGCGGGTCGCTCCAGGAGGCGCACGAGAAGGGGATCGTCCACCGCGATCTGAAGCCCGCCAACATCTTCTTGACCAGGCGGGCCGGCGAGGAGGACTACGTCAAGGTCCTCGACTTCGGCATCGCGAAGCGCGACGACCGCAGCGCCAAGGCCGAGCAGAAGCTGACGCAGCAGGGGACGGTGCTCGGCACCCCGCCGTACATGAGCCCCGAGCAGTTCACGGGCAAGGAGCTCGACGCGAGGAGCGACATCTACTCGCTCGGGGTGCTGACCTACGAGATGCTCACCGGGCGCCTGCCGTTCGACGCGGACACGCCGTGGGCGTGGGCGACGCAGCACATGACGGCGCAGCCGTTCCCGTTCGAGGCCGTGCCGATGGGCGCCGCGGCGCCGCCGAAGATGAAGGCGGCCGTCATGAGGGCGCTCAGCAAGAACCGCGAGGACCGCCAGCAGTCGGCGCGGGAGTTCTACGAGGAGCTCACGATCGGCGCGGGGCCCCGCCTCTCGGTGCTCGGCTCGGCGCCCCGCACCCAGGTCGGGCTCGAGGCTCCGACCAGCGGGACCGCGCTCATGCCGTCGCGCTCGGGTCAGACGCAGCTCGGCGAGCCGCTCTTCGTCGCGGGGCCGCCCACCGGGGCCGGCCGGACGGTCGTCAACCACCACGCGGCCACCGTCATGGACCGGGCGCCCATGCCGTCGGGCGCCGTGGCGGCGCACCCGCCCGTGCCGACGGGGAGCGGCCAGGTGTTCCCCGCGCCGCCGCCGCCGCCCGCGCAGAAGAGCAAGACCGCCCCGATCCTCGCGGCCGTCGCGGCGGTCGCGGTGCTCGGCGTCGTGGGCGTCGTGCTGATGAAGAAGGGGGACAGCACGAGCGCGACCGACGAGAGCGCATCGGCCCTGATCCCGTTGCCGAGCGCGCCGTCGGTCACGGTCACGTCAGACCCTACCGTGGCCATGCCGACGAGCGAGCCCTCCACCCCCGAGCCGCCGCCCACGGGCACCCCTGGCGGGGAAAAGACGGCCGACGGTCCGAAGGGCACGACCGGCGCGACGAGCCCGACCGCCGGGACCAAGACCCCGCCCGCCGGCAACGAGAAGGCCGACCAGGAATGCAGGGCCGCGATCAACCTGGCCAACGGCGGCAACACGGATCTCGCGGCGAAGCGCTTCGCGGGCTGCGACGGCCCCAAGAAGGCCGAGGCGCGATCCGCGATCAGCGCGAGCGCCAAGCGGGCCGTGGCCTCCAAGGGGTGCGCGGCCAAGTCCCACGCGATGGCCGCCGCGCGGATCGGGGCGGGCGAGGCGCTGTCCCAGCTGCCTGCACGCTGCCAGTGAAGACGTAACAGCTGGGTGGAACGCCCGGGGACACCGGGCTGTTCCAGGCTTGCCTTGACGCCCGATTTTGACAGGTGCTAGATCCCGGCCTGACGGTTCTGAAAGTTCATTGAACGCCGCCCTGCCTCGATGGGTCGGCTCTTGACTTCGGAACATGGGGGAGAAGGTCGCTCACGGGAAATGGGCAGTAAGATTCGTTTGGTCACGCCTCGAATGACATGGCGCGACATATGTCGTTCTGAAGAGTTCGCCGGGCGCTGGGTCGCCCTGGACAACGTGAGGTACGTGCAGGGTGCCTCTCAGCCGGCCGAGGCCGACGTTGTAGACGCCGATGATGACCTCGCCGACTTGTGCGCGAGGATGCGCGAAGCTGACCGTACGGCATGTGCGATCCTCTTCGTCGAGGACGACGCCGGCGTTCCCGCGCGGCTTCAGCGCCTTCCGCAGCTCTGGCGCCGCGTCGCACATCACTGACCCGCCAGAACGCCGTCACCCGTCCAGCCATCCGACGTAGCGAGCGTCCTCTGGAGCAGCTCGCCTGCGAGGCGTAGTCCGGTGAGCTCAGGCTCCCGGTGCTCGCAGCGGCGGAGCCTGCCCACGGGCCCGCCCACGCTCCGGCCGGTCGCTTCCTGTCTGGTCGGCTGCGTCCGGCCGGCGGCTGCCGATCACTTGAGGATCGGCTTCAGCAGCGTCTTGCCGTCCTTGATGACGACGTCGTAGTCGACGGATTTGGCAGGGTTCGTCGCGCGCAGCTTCGCGGCCTGTGCGCGGAGGCTCTCGGCCAGGCGCTCGTACGTGACGCCGGCCGTCGACTCCCGCGCGGCGCGCTTGGTCTCGACGTACTTCGCGTAGATCTGGCGCAAGCGCTGCTCCGGGAGCTCGTCGTCGCGCGCGGCGGAGCGCTGCTGGGGGGGAGAGGCGGGGCGCGCGCGCGCACCGGCGTCGAGGCCGGGGCGCGTGGCCTCCGGGGGGCGCGACGACGCGCGCGGCCCCGCGTTCCGAGCTCCACTGGCCGCGACCGTGTCCGCGGCAGGCGGCATGGTGGAGCGACGGCGACGCGTCGCTGGCGGCCGGTCCGAGTGCACGCGCTCCTGCCGGCGCGCTGCCGCGGCCGCGCCCTTCGCCTCGGCCGCCGCCGTAGCAGCGGCCGCTGGCGCCGCCGCCGCTGCCGCAGCTGGCGGTGATGCCGCAGCTGGCGGTGCCGCCGCAGCTGGCGGTGATGCCGCGGGACGGCCTGGCTGCGATCTGGCGGGGAGCGGGGGCGGCGGTCTCTTGGGGGGCGGGGCCGCGGGCTCAGGCGCGGCGTCCGCTACCACGCCCGGCGGTCCAGCCGCGGCCTTCGTCGCGTCGCCGGCCTGGGCGCTCTGCGCGCGCTGGGCGCGCATCTCCGCCGTGAGCTCGGCCAGGCGCTGACGGCTCGTGGCGCCCGCCGCCGCGGGCTGGCTCCGGTCGGCCGCAGGGCGCGCGGACGGCCGCGCGCCGGCCGGAGACGCCTCGGCCGGCTTTGCCTCCGCCGGCCTGATCTCCGCCGGCTTCTGCTGCGGCCGGGTCAGCCCGAGCCCGCGCGGCAATCCCCCGAGCGGAGCGGGCTTCACGGCCGCCGCGGCCTGGGGTGGCGCAGGCGGCACGAGCGCCACGAGGGGGCGTACCTGCGGGCTGGCAGGCGCCACGCTCGACGGCTCCGGTGCGATCGGCGGCGCGACGGGCGCGACGGGCGCGACGTGATCGCGCGGCAGCGCCTCCTCCTCGGCGGCCAGCGCTCGCCCTCGCGCCGGCGGCGCAGCGGGCAAGGGCGGGGGCGCCAGCGTGACCGCCTCGTCGTCGACGTCGATCTCCTCGTGATCGTCGCCTTCATCGCCGCGACGAGCCGTCTCGCGCGCCGTCGTCTGCTGCTCGGCGAGCTCCGCGTAGCGCTCCGCCCGCTTGCGGCCCACGATCGTGAGCGCTTCCTTGGCCCCGACCCGCTTCGCCGCGCGAAGGACGTCGCGGCGGTATGTCCCGTTCTCGATCTCGCGCGAGATGCGGCCCCAGTACTGCTGGAACGTGTTGTAGCGCTGGAGCAGCATCTGGAACTTGAACCGGAGCCCGGTGTTCCTGATCTGCTCCCGCCGCATCACCCAGATGCGGCGCTCGACGTCCTTGCGCGGGATCATCGGCTCCAGCCGCTCGATCCCCATGAAGTACTGCTCGTACAGCGCGCGCAGCCGCTCGATGCGCGTCTCCAGCTCCTCAAGCTCCCGTTCGACCTCGCTCGATTCCATCGCGGCTAGAGGGGCGTGACGCGCAGGTTGTCGAAGCAGACCGGCGCATCCCATTCGTTGAAGCCCAGGTGCTCGTGCCCAGGGCCGGAGAGCGGAGCGGGATCGCTGAGCTCCAGGTACTCGACGCCGTTGACCGACCAGGAGAGCGTCCTCCCGTCGCGGCGCTCGACGCGGAAACGGTAGGGTTGCCCCGGCGCGACCGGGCGCGCTCGCTCGTCATCGCTGTCTGGATCCACGTCGATCTCCAGCCGATCATCGCCGTGCTCGTCGAGGCGGGCGAGCACGTGCTTCGTGTTCTTCCATCCGCCGAGGATCACGAGGTAGCTCGTCGCGTTCGTGTAGCTCGCCGCCGTCGCGCCGCTCCGTCCGTCTCCCCAGAGCTCCGCCTTGAGGTCGCCGTCGGGGGCCTCGGCGATCGCGTCGAACTCGACCCGCGCGTTCTCCGGCAGCGGCCGCTTCAACCACACGCCGCGGTTCCTCGCGCCGCGGACGCAGAGCCGCCCCTCCTCGATCTTCCACCTGGGGCTGAGCGCGTTCCAGTCAGGGCCAAGCGCGGACCGGTTGAAATCGTCCTCGAACGCGCCCGCGCCCTGCGCCCCCTGACCTGCGCCCGCCTTCGTGGCGACCGCCGAGCTCACGACCGTCCCGGCCGGCCGCGCGCCCGCTTCCCCCGTGGCCGGCCCCTCGGGGACGCACGACGCGCTCACGAGCAGCCCAGGGACCGCGAAGACGCTGACTGTGGCACGGCCAGAGAGCACGGAATCGATGCTAGCAGCGGCGCGCGCGGACTTCGAGGGCCGCTCGCGGACGCCATCGTCAGGACGGGGGACGACGCTGCGCTGCGGTGTCAGCCCGGGCGCATCGCGATCGCCCGACGCGGCTGAACAAGCGCCCGCGAGCGGCTTGGCCCGCTGCGTCATGCCCGAGAGACGGCGCTTGATGGGCCCCAATCCCAGGCGTAAGGAGAGGCGCCATGCATCCCATCCTGTTCCGCGTCCCGCTGCCCGTGTGGACCGTGCCCCTGCTCTGGGTCTTCCTCATTGCGGCGGGCATCGCGTTCGCGGGCGCGATCGGGCTGTTCCTCGGCAAGAACAAGCCGGGCGCCGCCGCAGCGGGCATCGCGGGTGTCGCGCTCGCCGCGCTCGCCTCCCAGTTCAAGGGGCAGACCTACACCCTGGGTCCGCTGCCCATCTACAGCTACGGCGTCATGCTGGGCCTCTCGCTCGTCGTCGGCTGGTACCTGACGCTCGGGCTCGCGGAGCGCGACGGCCTGCCGAAGGAGACGATGGCCAACTGCTACGTCGTCACCGCGCTCGCCGCGGTCGTCGGCTCGCGCGTGCTCTACATCCTCACGAACCTCGACGAGTTCGACTCCCTCGGCGCGATGTTCGACATCCGCCGCGGCGGGCTCGTGGCGTACGGCGGCTTCCTGGGCGGCTTCCTGGGCTCGTACCTGTTCCTGCGCTCCCATCGCATCCCGCTGCTCCCCTGGGCCGACGTCGCCGTCCCGAGCCTCGCCTCGGGCCTCATGATCACCCGCGTCGGCTGTTACCTCTTCGGCTGCGATTTCGGCCGGCCGCTCGGCGAGACGGCTCCCGCCTGGCTGAAGAAGCTCGGCACCTTCCCGCACTGGCCCGAAGGCACGCTGGACCACGGGAGCGGGTCCCCAGCGTGGGTGCAGCACGTCAAGGAGCGCGGGCTGGATCCGACCGCCGACGCGTCGCTCGCCGTGCACCCGACGCAGATCTACGAGTCGCTCGTCGGCGCGGGGCTGCTCGTTCTCCTGCTCCTCGCGCGCCGGCGGCAGAGGTTCCGCGGCGAGATCTTCCTCCTCTTCACGTTCTCTTACGGCGTCTGCCGCTACCTGCTCGAGCTCCTGCGGGACGACGCGGAGCGCGGCTCGATCCCGCCCTCCCTGCCGGAGCACGTGCTGCTCCCCGCTGGCCTCGTCGTGTTCGCCGTGGCTTACACGATCGGGTTCTCCCACGTCATCCGCCACGACGTGGCACGCAAGGTGACGCAGGTGCTCTCGTTCGTCCCGGCGCTCGCCCTGTACCTGGTCCTCAAGCCCGAGACGTTCGGCGCGTCGGAGGCGCTCCAGTACTCGACCTCCCAGGTGGTCGCCCTGACGACCGGGCTCGCCGCGTCCATCGCGTTCGCGGTCTATTACAAGGCCGCCCTGGACCACCCGGAGCAGGCGATGGCGCTCAACCTCCCGGCGAGCCCCGCCGCCGACGACACGAGGCAGGCAGACGCGGACGACGACGACGACGAGCCGGGCGAGGACGAGGACGACGAGCCGGGCCAGAAGCGACGAGCGCCGGCGAGGGCCGGCGACAAGCCGTCGCGGCCGAGGCGCGGCAGCGCGAAGGACGAAGGCCGGGCGACCGCCCGCGAACGCGGCGCGGCTGCCGAAGCGCCCGACACCACCGGAGAGGCATAGGCTGTGAAGATCGCATTCGGAGAGGGCAAGCTCATCCCGGCCGTCGTGCAGGATCGGCTGACAGGACAGGTCCGGATGCTCGCGTACATGACGCGAGAGTCGCTCGCCCGGACGCTCGAGACGGGGCGCGCCACCTTCTTCAGCCGGTCGCGCGGCGAGCTCTGGGAGAAGGGCGCGACGAGCGGCAACACGCTCGCGGTGACGAGCGTCCACGCCGACTGCGACGGGGACGCGCTCCTGATCCTCGCCGAGCCCCGCGGCCCGACGTGCCACACCGGCAGCTCGAGCTGCTTCTTCCGCCAGGTCGACGCCCGCGACGACGCCGAGCCGGAGGCCGCCGACGAGGGGCAGGACGCGACCGCGCTGCTCGAGGCGCTCGAGCGAGAGCTCGAGTCGCGCAAGGCGTCGTCGGCGACGAAGAGCTATACCCGGAAGCTGCTCGACGGCGGCGCCCCGCTCATCGGCGCGAAGCTGCGCGAGGAGGCCGGCGAGCTCGCGCAGGCGATCGCCGAGGAGAGCGACGACCGCGTCGCGTCGGAGGCGGCCGACGTGATCTACCACCTGCTGGTCGGCCTCGTGTCGCGCGGCGTCCCGCTGCGCGCGGTCCTCTCGGCGCTGGCGTCGCGCATGGGCACGAGCGGGCTCGTCGAGAAGGCGCAACGGGCGCAGAAGCCGAAGCCGGGAGAGCCGTGATCGGCCGCGCGCCGCCTCCTCAGCGGGGCTGCGGCTCAGGCTGCGACGCGAGCGCCGCGCACCGCTCGAAGCAGTCGACGAGCGCCTGAGAGGAGCCGGACAGCACCTCAGAACAGCTCGAGCTCGCATAGCAGGCATACACGCACCGCCCTGGGTATGGGCCCGCGCACGCCCCGACGTCGATCTTCCACCCCTGGCACTTCCCTACCCTCTGCGAGCCTCGCTCGCAGAGGGGGCCGAGCGTGGGCACGCTGACGCCGCACTCCGCCAGAGCGCGCTGCTCGCCCTCACATCGCGTGGGCTCGGCAGCGTCCCGGTCGGCCATGCACTCCACGTCCTCGGCGGCGCACTGCGTGAAGGCCTCCGCCGCTTCAGGGCAGCCTTGCCTTGCGGCGCTCTGGGCGATGTCCTCCACGGTGTCCAGGCACTCTTCGTACTCGCTGCCGCTGCACTGCCAGCAGTCGCACAGCCCGCGGCAGAAGGACGAGGCCGAATCGTTGCAGCCGGGGCTGCTGATCAGGAGCCCCCCGATCGACGCGGCGCCGGCGAGAGCGAGGCCGCAGACGGCGAGGCTTCTCACGCGCCGAGCGTATCGACCACGAAGAGCGAGCGCAATCCGCCCTCGGTCCGTCCGGCGCCGGCGAGCTGCGCGCTCGGCGCGCGACGATCTCCGGACGGAGCTCTCTCGCCGCCGTCGCGCCGCGTCCTTCGCGCCGGCAGGGGATCGGCTATTCTGGACGCGTGAGCCCGTTCCGTGAGCCGCCCGGCATCGAGCTCGGCCCGCTGGAGGTCGGCCTCGGGCGCGCGGCGCGGCGAGCCATGGTGGGCCTCATCCCGAGCGGCGGACGGCTCATCGCGCCCGACAGCTACGCCCGTACCCTCCAGGGCGATGGCGCGCCGTGGCGCGGCCGATCGCATGCGGCAGGCGCGCTCGGCTCGCTGGGGCTCTTGCTGGTCGCTGCCTGCGCGTTCGTCGCGGCGACCGGCGGCTGGGAGCTGCGCGGCGCCCGGGGCACCGCCGTGACGGTGGCGCTGGTGATCGCGGGAGGGCTCTCGCTGGCCGCCGTGCTGCGCGCCCTCGACACGCCGCGCGAGCGGCTCACGTTGCGCGGCGCCGTGGTCGGCAGGGCGGCCAGGCGCGCGCTCCGCAGGGCATTGCGCCTCGCGCGCCACGCGGCGCGGGCGCCGGAGCAGTTCGGCCCGCGCCGCGTCACCGCGCTGCGCAGGACGCTGCTCATGCTCGCCGATCCGCTCATCGCCGACTGGATCCCCGCGGACGTGCGCGGTCGCGCGGAGCTCCTGCTCGCCCGCGCCATCGCCGCGAGCGCCGGCGCGCGCTGGACGCGCGACCCGAGCGTGCGCGCCGAGGTCCGGGGGCTGCTGCTCGCCGCGGCCGATCACCTGATCGAGCCGACACCAGCCCGGCTGGACCTGCTCGTGCTGGCGGAGCACGCCGACTCCGCCCCGACCTCGCGCGTTCCACGGCGGCCGCGTCACGAGCCGGGAGCGCAGCCTCGCGTCAGGGCGCCCGCCCCCCACGCGCCCTCCTGCGCCGTCGCCGCGGACGGCGCGCGGGGGCTCGATCTCGACGCGGCCGATGCCTCCAGCGATGAGATCGGCCGTGCTACGGTGCGTCGCTGACGTCTCCGGAGGCTCTGGCGATGTTGCAGAGGCCCGATGGTTCCTCCTCGACTCCGGAGTTCCTCACGCTCCCCGGCCACCCCTCTGCCCCCCGTGCTCAGCCGCGCGCTCCTCGCGCTCTGTAGCGCGCTGCTCGCGGGGTCGTGGCCGGGGCGCGCGCTCGGGCAGCGCGCGGGCGCCGGCGCCGCGCCCGCGGCGCCTGAGCAGAGGCCTGCCGCGGCCGCGCGCGCCCCCGCGCCAGGGCTGTCCGCGGGCGCGGCGCTCCAGTCCGCGGGCGCGGCGCTCCAGGAGCGGCATCGCGTCCGGTACGTCCTCGATGGCGTCGAGATCCGGGGCAACGTGCGGACCGCCGCGCGCGTGATCCTCCGCTACGTCAGGTTCCGCGCGGGGGACGTGCTCGACGTCGAGGATCCGGAGATCGAGCTCACCCGCTACCGCCTCCTCGGGACGGGCTTCTTCGCCTCGGTCGGCCTGTCGCTCCGCAAGGGCGCCGAGCGCGGCAGCGCGACGCTCGTGCTCGACGTCGTCGAGCGCAACACGTTCGTCGTCCAGGACCTCTGGCTGGGCATCGCGGCCGACGAGGACACGGCCGGCAACGCGAGGCCGCTCTCCGCGTTCACCGGCGTGCAGGTCGCCGAGACCAACCTCGCGGGCACGGGGATCACGCTCGGCGCCGGCGTCGGGCTCGCGGCGGACCAGCTCGCGCTGAGGACCCGCTTCGTCGACCCGGCGTTCGTGGGGACCCGCTGGTCGGCCACCGTGACGCTGCTCTACAACGACGCCCGCGACTTCTTCGGCAACCGGGACGTGTCGTTCGAGTCCCCGCTGCTCGAGCAGCGGGAGGTCACGGGCTACGCCGTCGTCGCCTACAAGCGGTTCGGCGCGACGCTCGGCACAGGCCACGACGTGTCCTCGTCCTCGCAGCTGTCGCTCGACTACCACCTGGAGCAGATCGACGCGACCGTGCCCACGGTCGCCTCGCACATGCGCGGCAACAGCCGCGAGCCCATCGACTTCGACATCCTGGGCGGCAGGACGGTGCTCTCGTCGCTCCACGCCGCGATCGATCACGACACGCGCGACGCGCCCTTCCTGACGACGCAGGGCACGCTCGCCTCCGTCTCGGTCACGGTGGGCGTGCCGCCGTTCGGGAGCGACTACGGCTACCAGAAGTTCGAGTTCGGCGCGCAGCGCTGGTTCCGCCTGCCGCTGCGGCACGTGCTCCGCATCGAGGCGTTCGCCGGCGCGGTCGCGGGGGACGCGCCGTTCTTCGAGAAGTTCTATGTCGGAGATCTCACCGACCTCCTGCCGGACCGGCTGCTCGACCTCGCCCCCGACCGGAGGCAGCCGCCGAACTTCCTCAGCACGGACATCATCGAGGTCCGGTACGGCGACTTCGCCGCGAAGCTCGAGGCGGAGTACCGGATCCCGGTCTATTCCGGACGAGGCTCCATCTACGGCGTCGACCTCTTCGGCGCCGCGGGCCTCTACGGGCTGGCGGCCCGCCGCGAGTTCACCGACCCGCCGACCGGGTACGAGGGGTTCGCCAGGGTGCCGGTGGACATCACGTACAACCTCGGCCTGCGGGTCGACACGTCGGTCGGCGGCGTGACGCTCGCCTTCTCGAACCTGCTCGGGCTGATCCCGGCCCGGCGCGGTGAGCGGAAATGACCTGCGCGGACGCAGGTCGCGGGCCGAGACGCGCGGCGCGCGGCGCGCGGCGCGCGGTCGACGTCTGGCGCGACGTCTGGCGCGACGTCTGGCGCGACGTCTGGCGCGACGTCCGGCGCGTCGGCCGGCGCGTCGGCCGGGCGGGGCGGGCGCTCGCGGCGCTCCGCTGCGGCGCCGCGCGCTGGCTCGGGGTGGCGCTACTCGCGGCGCTGTGCCTCGACGCGCGCCGGTCGGCGGCCCAGGAGGGGCCCGGCGCCGCGGGGGGCCGATCTGCGCCGAAGGAGCTCGCGGACCCCGACGCGCAGCAGGCGCTCGGCGCGCCGACCGCGCTGCCCATGCGGGCGGCGAGCCTCACGCTCGACAAGACGATCGTGCAGCTCACGGTGAGCTTCCGCGACGTGGTCGACGGCGAGATCTCGAAGAAGCTGCTCAGCGGGCTCCCCACCGTCATCACGATGCGCGGCTACCTCTTCCACGAGAGCGGTGGCACGCCCGTCGCGCTCGCCGCCAAGAGCTGCCGCGTCGTTTACGATCTGTGGGACGAGGTGTTCCGGATCCAGCTCATCCAGGCGGGAGGTCAGTCGAGCACGGTCGCGGTCAACGTCGAGGGCGTTCTCCGCAACTGCGCCGAGGCCCGCAAGCTGCCGCTCGTGGAGCGCTCCCTCGTCCGCGACGGCAGCCGCTATTTCGTCGCCGTGCTGGTCGAGGTGAACCCCATGAGCGCCGAGATGCTCGATCGCATCAAGCGGTGGGTCACCCGCCCGCCCGGCTCCACCGCGATCGGGCCGGGCGACTCGCTGTTCGGCTCCTTCGTCGGCCTGTTCGTGACGCGCATCGGGAACGCCGACAGGAGGCTCGCCTTTCGCACGCAGCCCTTTTTCCCCCCGGCCCCGCCGCCGAGCCCGCCGCCCCAGAGCGCGCCGGGCCGCTGAGCCGCGCGGCGCGGACGTCGAGCTCGCCCGGTCATCGCCTCCCCCACGGGCGGCGCGCGGGTCTACAATGTCGATTCCCCTCATGCGCCTCTTCCCCATCGCCCTCGACCTCACCGGCCGGCGGGCCCTCGTCATCGGCGGCGACGGCGAGGCGCCGTACACCGTGGAGCGGCTCCTCTCGGCGGGCGCCCGCGTCTCCGTCATCGCGCCGGGGCAGGTCGACGGGTCGATCGAGCGCGCCAGCCGGGAGGGCCTGCTCGAGCTGCACCGGCGCGCGTTCGTCGACGACGACCTCGCCGGCGCGGCCATCGTGTTCCTCGCGCCGGGCGACGACGCGCTCTCGCGGCGCCTCCACCGCGAGCTCGCCGACGCCGGGCGCCTCGTCTGCACGCTGGATCGTCCGGAGGTGTCCAATTTCGTCAATCCTTCAGTCGTCGCGGCCTCCGGACTGACCATGAGCTTCAGCAGCCATGGCGTCAGCCCAGGCACGATACGGCGCATCCGGGAGGACCTCGGCGCGCTGTTCTCGGACCCTCGGTTCGCGCGCTACATCGAGGCCCTGAGGCGGCTCCGCGAGAGCATGCCGCGGGGCGCCGAGCGGGCGGCGCGCATGCGCCAGGCGACCTTGGGCTTCGGCGTGGAGGCGAGGCTCCGCTTCCCTGCATGGCTGGAGCGCGGCGACGAGCCTTGATGTCCAGGGACGCCGCAGGCGAGGCGGGGGCGCCGCGTTCGTCGGGGCGCGCGCGCGCCCCAACGAACGCGAAAACCCTTGTGTAAAGCGTCCTTCAAGGCTTAAGTGGGCGCCCACGCGACACTATCCGCGGAGGAGGGCTTACGGTATGCGTTCACGATCGGGCCGGCTGACGATGTTGACCTCGGCGGCGATGGTCTCTGGGCTCCTGACGCTGACGAACGTCAGCCCGGCATCTGCGCAGACGGGGCCGGCGGCGCCTCCGGCGGGCAAGCCGGCCGCGCAGGCGCCCGCCGGGGCCGCGCCGACGATGGCGCCTGCCAAGCCCGCTGCGCCCGCGGCGCAGGCGGCCCCCACCACGCCGGCGCCGACCGCGACGGGCACGACGCCGCCCGCCGCCGGCGCGACGCCGCCCGCCGCCGGTGCGACGCCGCCCGCCGCCGGCACCCCCGCGACGGCGACCCCCGGAAAGACCGGCGAGCCTGCGGCCAAGGTGACCACCACCAAGCCGAAGAAGCCGCTGACCGACAAGCAGAAGAAGGACGAGGCCAAGAAGCTCTACAAGGAGGCCGAGGCCAGGTTCGAGAAGGGCGAGTACGCCACCGCGGCCGACCTGTATCGCCAGGCGGACGAGTACGTTCCCGGCGCCGCGCCGAAGTACAAGCTCGCGCTCTCGCTCGACAAGCAGGGGCTCGCCACCGAGGCGGTCGCCGCCTGGCAGGCGTTCCTCGACTCGAAGCCGGACGCCGAGAAGTTCAAGGACAAGATCACCGAGGCGCAGGGCCGCGTCGAGGCCCTGAAGAAGACGCCGGCGAAGGTGCGGGTCGCGACCGCGCCGGACGCGCCGCAGGGCCTCAAGATCGCGGTCGACGGCGTGGCCCAGGCGGGCAAGGAGCTCTCGGTCCCGCCCGGCAAGCACACGCTGACCGTCTCTGCCGAGGGGTTCGTCGACTCGAGCCAGGAGATCGAGGTCACCTTCGCCGAGACGCGCGACGTCAGCGTCACGCTGACGCCGAAGCCGCCGGAGCCCGTCGCCGCGGCGCCGGCGCAGCCCGCGACCCCGCCGCCTGCCACGACCCCGCCGCCGGTCCAGACCCCGCCGCCCGCAGCGCCGGTCGAGCCGCGCTCTCCGGTGCCGGCCTACGTCACGCTCGGGCTCGCCGGCGCTGGCGTCGTGGTCGGGACGATCTTCGGCATCCAGGCGCTCAGCGCGAAGAGCGACTTCGACGACAGCCCGACGACCAAGACGGCCGACCGCGTCGATCGCAACGCGCTCATCGCCGACATGTCCTTCGCCGTCGCGCTCACGTTCGGCGTCACCGGGGCGGTTCTGCTCCTCAGCGACGACACGCCGGCCGAGACGAAGGCCGCGGCTTCGAGCGTGAAGAAGAATGCGTTTGTCGCTCCGTTCGTCAGCCCGACCGGCGGCGGCGCCGCTGCGCGGTTTACCTTCTAAGGGGACTACTATGTGGAAGAACCAGCACCTTCTCGCGATGGCGCTCTGCGCCGGCGCGATCGCGACCCTCGGGATGGGCTGTGAGCTCATCGCCACGGTCGATCGTTCGCAAATCCCGGGAGACAACGGCGTCGTCGTCAACGCCTGTGCCGACGGCACGAAGAACGGCGAAGAGACCGACATCGACTGCGGTGGCCCCGACTGCCCGCAGTGTGAGCTCGCCAAGGCGTGCGGGGAGGCGGACGACTGCGCGAGCGGCTTCTGCGCCGACGACGTCTGCTGCAACGCCGCCTGCGACGAGGACTGCGACGCCTGCGCCGCCGATCTCAAGGAATCGGGCGATGAGAGCGGCACGTGCGGCCCCTCGAAGGCCGAGACGGCGTGCGGCGCGACGACGTGCTCCGAGGGCGTCGAGACCGGCCGCGGCACCTGCGACGGGACGAGCACGGAGTGCGAGCCCGGCGAGCCGAAGGAGTGCGAGACGTTCGCCTGCGATTCAGAGGAGAACGCGTGCTTCACCGAGTGCACGGAGGACGCGCACTGCGCCCTGTGCCACGTCTGCGATGCGGAAGAGGGCACCTGCTCGCTGGCTCCGGCCGGCACGCCGGGCCTTGGCTGCGAGGAGAACCAGGCGTGCGACGCCGCGGGCGCGTGCAAGGCCGCGAACGGTCAGGAGTGCACGGACGGCGAGGAGTGCGGAAGCGGCAGCTGCGTCGACGGCGTCTGCTGCAACACCGGGTGCGACGCGGCCTGCCAGGCCTGCAACATCGAGGGCTCGCTGGGCGAGTGCTCCAACGTCGCCGCCGGGGGCGAGGATGGGGCGGACTGCAGCGGCGTCAACGTGTGCGACGGCGAGGGAGCCTGCAAGCTGGCCCCCTCCGAGACGTGCGCGGAGGACGAGGAGTGCGCTAGCGGCAACTGCCTCAGCATCTTCGTCTGCGCCGAGTTCCCGGAGCCCTGAGCCTCGACGGAGCTTCCGCCGGGCTCCACCTCGAGCCCGGCGGAGCTCACCTCTCCTCGACGCGAGTCAACGCGAGCCAGACCCGACGCGAGCCTGGCCGGGCTCCACACCGAGCCCGGTCGATGCTCACGCCTCGAACGTCCCTCGCACGGGCGAGCTGACGCCCTCGGCGCCGGCGCCCGAGGGCGGGCCGATCACCGTCATCGACCCGGCCTCGCCGTCGAACAGCCCGCCGTCGTCCAGCGCGCCGTCGGCCGCCTCCGCCTCGTACGCGGGCACCGTCGCGGCCTCCTCCCAGCGGCTCTTGAGCCGGTCGGCGAGCTTGGCGAGCAGCTCCCGCGTCGTCTCCCTGTCCGTCGCGGAGAGGAGCACCGCGTCGGGGTGACCGAGGAGCAGCCGCCGCCCCTCCTCCGGCGCGATGAGGTCCGCCTTGTTGAACACGAGGACGCGGGGGATGCCGATGAGATCGAGCTCGGTCAGCAGCGCCTCGGTCGTCTCGATGTGCTGATCGCGCGCGGGATCGCTCGCGTCCACGACGTGGAGCAGGAGGTCGGCGTCGGCCGCTTCCTCGAACGTCGCCCGGAAGGCGGCGAACAGGTCCTTCGGGAGCTCCCGGATGAAGCCGACGGTATCGGTGATCACGACCTCGCGCTCCTCGGGGAAGCGCAGCCGCCTCGAGCGGGTGTCGAGCGTCGCGAACAGCTTGTTCTCGGCCAGCACGTCGGCGCCGGTCAGCGTGTTCAGCAGCGTGCTCTTGCCGGCGTTCGTGTAGCCCACGATCGAGACCACCGGCACGCCGAGCCGGGCGCGGCGGCGGCGGCGCTGCTCGCGCTGCCGGGAGAGCCGCTTGAGCTGCCCCTCCAGGAAGGTGACGCGCTCCTTCGCGCGGCGGCGCCCGATCTCGAGCTTCGTCTCGCCAGGACCGCGCCCGCCGATGCCACCGGTGAGGCGAGACAGGGAGTCGTCCTTCTGCCCGAGGCGAGGGAGGGTGTACTTGAGCTGCGCCAGCTCGACCTGGAGCTTGCCGTCGGACGACTCCGCCCGCTGGGCGAAGATGTCGAGGATGAGCTGCGTCCGGTCGAGCACCTTGAGATCCGTGTGCTTCGCGATCGCCGACGCCTGCGAGGGGGTCAGGTCCCGGTCGAAGACCAGCGTCTCGGCGTCGAGCTCCGAGGCGCGCAGCACCACCTCGTCCAGCTTGCCCTTGCCGAGCACGAGCCGCGGGTCGATGCGGTCGCGCAGCTGGAGGACCGTGTCCGCGACGTCGACCCCCGCGGTCCCGGCGAGCTCGGTCAGCTCGCGCAGGCTCTCCTCGGCCCGCGCGAGCGCGCCCATCTTGGACTTCTCGGCGACGTGGACGAGGATCGCCCGGCCGTCCTTGGCCGCGACCGAGCGCGTGCGCGAGCGCTTCGTGAACTCGTCCTCGAGCGCCTGGATGAGCGCGCCGAAGTCGACGTCGACGCGACCGACCGCGACAGGGCCCACCGTCCGGTACGGCAGCTCCACCTGGCGGCGGCCGTCGCCTTCCTCCGCGGCGCCGTCGACGGTGACCGTGACCTCGTCCTTTCCGTGGACCGGCACGTTGTACGCGTACTGGATCGTGCGCGGCTCGCCCTGCGGGGTGAGCTGCACGGCCGCGACGAGATCGAGCCGGAGGCGGACGAGGTCGACGAGGTCGTCTCGCGTGAGCGGCTCGTTGAAGAGGTGCGTGTGGACGAGCCGGAGCGCCCTGAAGCGCCCCTGCGCGGCGCGGAGGCGCCCGATGTCAGGCAGCATCAGCCGGGTCGCGTCGCCGACGACGACGTAGTCGATCTCGCCTGAGCGGTGGACGAGCGCGCCGACCTGGCGCCCTGTCTCGTGCGACGCCTCGGCGAGCGCCTTGATGAGCTCGGGCGTGGCGATGCTGGCGAGCGGGACCTTGCGTCGGTAGATGCGCTCGAGGGTCTTGGTGGCTAGGGGGCTGAGTCCGGTGGTGTTTCCGTAGAGGGTGGGCATTCGATAGTTGAAGGGGGTGTTGCTCCCGCTCCTTCATTCATAACGCACGCGGGTCCGGTCCGCGAGCAGGGGCGCTGCAGATCCTGGCCCGGCGCCCGCGTTTTCTCGCCGCTCCTTCTCGCCTTCCCCGACCGTCTGTCCCGTTCCCCTCCGCGTCCCCTTCCGCGCGCGCTTTCGCGCGCCTCCATTCCCCACCGTCTGCCCCGTTCCCCTCCGCGTCCCCTTCCGCGCGCGCTTTCGCGCGCCTCCATTCCACGCGCGCTTTCGCGCACCTCCGTTCCACGCGCGCTCTCGCGCGCCTCTGTTCCACGCGCGCCTTCGCGCGCGGTGCGCGGCTCCCGCTGCGCCACGAACTTCCTGTGGAGGCGCCGCGCGAATCGAGGCTACCCTGCGCGCGATGGCCATCTTGACCCCGCTCTCGCTCGCGGATGCCCGCCGCATCGGCGCGCTCTACGGCCTGGAGATCGCCGACGTGCGCGGCCTCCTCGCCGGGAGCGTGAACTCCAACTTCGCGCTGACGCTCGCCGATGGCCGCGGGCAGGTGTTCCTGCGCGTGTACGAGGAGCAGCAGCTCGGCGCTGCCTCGCGCGAGGCGCGCATGCTGGAGCACCTCGCGGCCGGGGGCGTCGCCACGCCGCAGCCGCTCCGCCGCCAGGACGGAGCGCCCGGGGCGGAGGGCGCCTCGTTCATTGCAGAGCACGCCGGGAAGCCCGTCGCGCTGTTCCCCTGGGTCGCGGGCGAGTCGCTCTGCCAGGCGCGCGTCACGCCCGACGCGACCCGCCGCGTCGGCTCGGCCCTGGCGCGGGTGCACCTCGTCGGCGCCTCGTTTGAGGGGGCGAGCGTGAGCCGGTTCGACCTCGACGGCCTCGACCAGCGGCTCCGCGGCGTCCGCGCGCAGGGCTCGGCCCTCCCGCCCGAGGTGGCTGCGGCCGTGGACGAGCTCACCGGACGGCTCGAGCGGATCCGCGCCGCGAGGCCGCGGACGCCGGGGCCCGAGACGCTCATCCACGGCGATCTCTTCCGCGACAACGTGCTCTGGCAGGGCGGCGAGATCTCGGCGCTGCTCGATTTCGAGAGCGCCTCGCGCGGCAGCGCCGCGTTCGACCTCGCTGTCACGATGCTGGCGTGGTGCTTCGGCGACGACCTCGACCCCGATCTCGCCGCCGCGCTCGCCGCCGGCTACGTCTCGGTGCGGCCGCTTTCAACCGAGGAGCGCGATCGTCTGTTCCACGAGAGCGCAGCCGCCGCGCTGCGGTTCTCGATCACGCGGATCACCGACTTCGAGCTCCGCCCCAGGGGCAGCGGCGTCTACAAGGACTTCCGGCGCTTCCTCGCGCGGCAGCGGACGCTCGAGCGCCTCGGCCCGGAGGGGCTCCTCGCCCTCCTTCGCGTCTGAGCGCGTCAGGTCGCGTCAGGCTCAGTGAAGGGCGGAGGTCGCCCCGTGATTTTGCGTTAAGTTCGCGGCGCCGGGCGCGGGTGGCGTTGCGCGGCCGCTGCCCGACCGTTACCTTCGCCGGATGGCACAGGTCGGATCGCTCGATTTCAAGGGCTTCATCGAGAGACGGAAAGGGCAGCGCGCAGGCGGCGGCGACGGCGCTGGCAACGCGTATGCCTACGTGTCCGATAAGAACACACGGCTCGCCTTCGAGAAGATGCGTCCGGTCGAGCTCGCCGTGACCGCCGCGGTCAGGCTGTTCAAGACGGTCGGCAAGAACGAGCTCCTCGGCCACGCCGTCAAGGTCGGCCCCACGCAGTTCCCGCGCGTCCACAACCTCGCGGTCCACTGCGCCGAGACGCTCGGGATCGCGACCCCGACGCTCTACATCGTCAACAGCCCCACCCTCAACGCCGCCACCTACGGCACGAACGACGACTCGTTCATCATGGTGCACTCCGCGCTCGTCGACCATTTCACCGACGACGAGCTGCTCAGCGTCATCGGCCACGAGTGCGGCCACATCCACAACAGCCACGTGGTCTACCTGACCGCGATGCACTACCTGACGCGCATGGCGTCGGTGTTCGTGAAGTGGATCGTCGGCCCGGCGATGCTCGCGCTCTCCGGCTGGTCGCGCCGCGCCGAGGTCACCTGCGACCGCGCCGGGCTGCTCTGCGCGAAGAGCCTCGACGTCTCGACGCGCGCGCTCACCAAGCTCGCGCTCGGCTCGACCAAGCTCTACGAGGAGCTGAACCTCGAGGCGTTCATCGCCCAGCACGACGAGGGCAAGGGCGGGATCGGCAGGTTCGCCGAGTTCACGGCCAGCCACCCGTGGCTGCCGAAGCGCGTCCTGGCGCTCCGGGCCTTCGCCGAGAGCGAGCTCTACAAGCGTCACGCCGGGCTCGGCGCGAGCGGCATCTCCATGGAGGAGGTCGACGAGAAGGTGCACGAAGTCATCAAGATCTGGGGCTGAGGGGCCGCCTCCTCACCAGCCCCCCGACCAAGGCCGAGGTCCAACGCACATGCTCGAATCCTTCCACAGCCGCAAAGACGACGTGACCGGGACTCTCCGGGATCTCGTGGAGTTCGCCGAGTCCCTCGGCGCCAGGAGCGTCGCCACGCGCGTCACGAACGATCTCGTGAAGAAGCTCGACGCCGACCGGTTCCACCTCGTCGTGGTCGGCGAGTTCAACCACGGCAAGACGACCTTCGTGAACGCCCTGCTCGGCGCCTCGATCCTCCCCGTGGGCGTGACGCCCACGACGGCGGTGATCCACCACCTCGAGTACGCGGCCGAGCCGCGCGCCGAGGTGGTCTACGCGTCGGGCGAGCGCACCGGCCTGCCGTTCGAGGACGTGCGGGCGTTCATCGTCGGCGGCGAGCGCTCGTCGAGCGCGGGCGACGTCAAGTTCCTCGAGGTCGGTTACCCGGCGGAGCTCCTGCGCGAGCGCGTGGTCCTCGTCGACACCCCCGGGGTGAACGACCTCTCGCTCCAGCGGGCGGACATCACGTACAGCTACATCCCGCGGTCGGACGCCGTGCTGTTCCTCATCGACGCCGGCCAGCCGCTGAAGGAGAGCGAGCGGGTCTTCCTCCAGGACAAGCTGCTCGGGCAGTCGCGCGACAAGATCCTGTTCGTCGTGACGAAGCGCGACATCTGGAGCCAGGACGAGGAGGTCGAGGCGCTCGCCTACATCCGGAGCGAGCTCGGCAAGCTCGTGAAGTCGCCGGTGGTCTTCCCGATCTCGAGCGAGCGGGCGCTGGAGGGCGATCGGCCCGGCAGCGGGATGCCGGAGCTGCTCGACCACCTGACCCGGTTCCTCGCCGAGGAGCGCGGGCGCATCCTGCTCGACAACGCGCTCGGCGAGGGCCTCGAGGCCGCGCGCCTGCTCGGCAAGGGCGTCGACGCGCGGCGGCGGGCGACCGCGATGTCGCGCGAGGAGCTCAGCCGTCGCATCGAGATGATCGAGAAGGACCTCGCCGGCCAGTCGCGCACCATCGAGGAGCGGCGCGCCGGCATCCGCGAGGAGGTGAGCGCCATCCGGGCGTGGGTGCGCCGCGACCTGGAGCGCTTCGTCGACGACGTGCTCCGCCAGCTGCCGACGATCATCGACGAGGCCAACACCGACGAGATCAAGGTCTACCTCGGGGCGTTCCTGGAGCGCACCTTCGCCGAGTGGGCGCAGGCCGAGACGAAGGAGATCGCGACGGCGCTCGAGGCGCTCGCCGAGAAGACGATCGCGCTCGTCCGGGAGGACGCGCACGACGTGGCGAAGCGGGTCAGCGAGGCGCTCGGGGGCGACGTGAAGCCGCCGAACGTCGAGGTCGACACGTTCGGCTACGATGTCGGTGTCTTCGCGCTCTTCACGATCGGCCTCGGCGTGATGTTCACGAACGCCCTGCTCGGCGGCATCCTCGCGCTCGCCGCCCCTGTCCTGGCCGTCTACGTGAAGGAGAAGGTCGAGGCCGAGACCCGCAAGAAGGCGAAGGAGATGGCGCCGGTCGCGCTGCGCGAGGCGGCGGTCCGGATCGGGCCGAAGCTCGACGAGATGATCCAGGAGTTCGCGAGCCGGCTCGACGCGTGGGTGGTCACGGCCGGCCAGGAGCTGCACCGCGAGGTCATCGAGGTGCTCAAGGCGGCCCGCGAGGAGCGGGCGCGCGTCGAGCCGAGCAGCGAGACCCAGCTCCAGGCGTGCGACGCGCAGGCCGAGGCGCTCCAGGCGCTGACCGCGCGCCTGGAGGGGCTCCGGAGCGCGCTCTGGACTGTCGAGAACGGCGAGATCAAGCCGATCCCCCCTCCCCTGTCCAGCGTCCCCAACTCGCCCGGCGGCTCGGCCTGAGCGGGGCGCACGCCTCCTGACAGGGGAGGAGACGGCGCCCGGCTTCCTCGTCCGGGCGCCGTGACCATATCCAATCGTCCGTCGCTCATGCGAGAATGCGGCTGTGCAGCTCGACTTCGCAGCCCGTGAAGTGACGATCAAGCTCGTCTATTACGGCCCGGCGCTCAGCGGCAAGACGACGAACCTCGTCTCGCTGCACGGCCTCGCCGGGTCGGACGCTCGCGGACGGCTGATGACCCTCGAGACGCAGGACGATCGCACGCTGTTCTTCGATCTCCTGCCGCTCACCTTCCGCGCGAAGGACGGCGACGTCTCGCTCCGCATCAAGCTGTTCACCGTGCCCGGACAGCCGATGCACGCGGCCACGCGGCGGCTCGTGCTCCAGGGGGCGGACGGCGTCGCGCTGATCGCCGACTCGCAGACCTCCGAGACGCAGCGCAACGCCGAGGCGTTCTTCGACCTCCGCCAGAACCTGCGGGAGAACGGCCTCGATCTCGCGAGGATGCCGCTCGTCATCCAGTTCAACAAGCGCGACCTCCCCGACATCCGGAGCGACGAGGAGCTGGCGCGGCTCGCGGCGCGCGGCAAGGAGCCGGTGTACCGGGCGATCGCGACCCGCGGCGTCGGCACGGTGGAGACGTTCATGGGCCTGCTCCACCTCACGTGGGAGACGCTCGATCAGACGCACCAGCTCTCGAAGCGGCTGTCGATCAGCGGCGAGGAGCTCCTGAACAGCGCGGTGCGCCAGCTCGGGGTGACGAGCTCGGTGAACGACCTCCTCGCGAGGCGAATGGGCGGCATTCCATGAGGCCCGACGCCCACAAGGGGACGCCGGTCGACTTCGGCCTCGACGACGAGGATCTCCTCAGCGTGCCGAGCTCCGCGCCGATGCCGTCGGCCCGCGTCGCGGACGCGCCTGCCTCCTCGAAGCGCGACGGGCCTCCGCCGAGCACCCCGGAGCCCTCGACGCTGCCGCCCCCCGCGGCCGCGCCGGTGGTCGATCTGGTCGGCATCGGCCCGCTCTCGCTGGAGGATCTCGTCGATCGCCAGGCCCTCGGGGAGATGGCGGCCTCGTTCCACAAGCTGTTCGGGCTGCCGATCCGGATCCAGTCGACCGGCGGCGCGACGCTCGCGGAGTCGGGCGCCGAGCTCGCGGAGGCGCCCTTCACGGGCGCGCTCTACCAGGTGTTCCCGATCGAGTACGACGGCCGCACGATCGGCCGCTCGGTCCTCGGTCCGTACCTGCCGGAGGACGCCGCGGCCGCTCCTCTGGCGCAGGCCGAGGCGGCGGCGCAGGTCGACGTCGACCCTTGCCGCGCGACGGAGGGGCCGGCGTGGGTGGCGAGGCTCCGGCCGGAGCGGCTCGGCCAGATCGCGGACCACCTCCGCTCCGTGCTCGATCTCATCCTGTTCAGCGGCCACAAGTCGCTCCTCACCTCGACGATGCACGTCGCGTCGATCCGCGAGAGCTTCCGCGAGCTCTCGCAGAAGAACGCCGAGCTGCAGCAGGCGTACGAGCGGCTGAAGGAGCTCGATCGGCTCAAGTCGAACTTCCTGGCCACGGTGTCGCACGAGCTCCGCACGCCGCTCACGTCGATCATGGGGTACAGCGAGATGCTCGCCGAGGGCATCGGCGGGCCCCTGACCGGCGAGCAGCGCGAGTTCATCGAGACGATCCGGTCGAAGAGCGAGCAGCTGCTCGGGCTCATCATGAGCCTGCTGGATCTCTCGAAGCTGGAGAGCGGCACGCTGATCGTGCACCGCAGCGAGGTGGCGGTCGGCCCGGTGCTCCTCGAGGCGGCGTCGACCATCGCGCCGGCGGCCGCGAAGAAGGGGGTCGAGCTGCGGATCCACGCCGAGAGCGATCTCCCGGCGGTGCTCGGGGACGGCGACCGGCTGCGGCAGGTGTTCATCAACCTCGTCGAGAACGCGGTGAAGTTCACCGAGGCGGGCGGCGAGGTGTTGCTCGCCGCGCGCGCCGTGAGCGACGACACGGACGACCTCCCCGGGCTGGTGCTCGTCGCGCCGCTCCAGCAGGCGGTCGAGATCCGCGTCGTGGACACGGGCGTCGGCATCCCGGTCGGCGAGCGCTTGAAGGTGTTCGACCCGTTCTACCAGATCGATCAGAGCTCGACCCGGGAGCACGGCGGCACCGGCCTCGGCCTCTCGATCGTCAAGCGCCTCGTCGAGGCGCACGGCGGCACCGTCCGCATCGAGCCGAACGAGCCGCGCGGCACCGTGTTCGTGGTCAAGCTGCCCACGGTCGCGGGCTCGCCGGCGAACAGCGTCGCGCCGCCCATCTTCCAATGACCGCGCGCTCCGAGTGGACGCGCATCGAGATGCTGCGCGCCGCGCTCGGCGGCGCGGCGGGCGCTCATGTGCTCTGCGGCATCGGCGACGACGCCGCGATCATCGCGCCCGCGTCTCCGCCGGGCGGGGCCGCGGAGCCGCTCGTCTGGACGATCGACAGCGCGGTCGAGGGCGTGCATTTCCGGCGCGATCTGCTGACCTTCGAGGATCTCGGCTACCGGGCGACGATGGCGGCGGCGAGCGATCTCGCGGCGATGGGCGCCCGCCCGGTCGGCCTGCTCGCGGCGCTGGTGCTGCCTCGGGACGTGAGCGACGACGAGCTCGGCGCCCTCGCCCGGGGCCAGCGCGCCGCGTGCGACGAGATCGGCGCGGCGATCATCGGCGGGAACCTCTCCCGGGGCGGCGAGATCTCGATCACCACGACGGCGCTCGGCGCGGCGGCAGCGCCGCTGCGGCGCGACGGCGCGCGCCCCGGGGACGCGCTGGCGCTGGCGGGCCCGGTCGGCCTCGCCGCGGCGGGGTTCGCGCTGCTCGACCGGGGCATGTCGCCGGCCGGCGCGGCGGCCGAGCGGGCGGTCCACGCGTTTCGTCGGCCGGTGGCGCGCATCGACGCGGGCCTCCGCGCGGCCGCGGTCGGCACCGCGCGCGCGGGCGCGGCGATCGACGTCTCCGACGGCCTCGCCGCGGACCTCGCGCACCTCGCGCGCGCGAGCGGCGTGCGCGTCCTGCTCGATCCTGCGGCGCTCGTGAGCGCTGACCTGCGCGAGGCGGCCGCGTTGCTCGGCGCGGATGCGCTGGAGCTCGCGCTCCACGGCGGCGAGGACTACGCGGTCGCGGTCGCGGGTCCTGACGTCGGGTCGCTCCCCGGCTTCGTGGCGATCGGCCGCTGCGCGCCGCGCGAGGAGGGCGCCAGCGCCGTGGCGCTGCTCGGGCCGGAAGGGCAGCTGACGAGCGTCGAGGCGCGGGGGTACGATCACTTCGCGTGACGGCGCCGGGCGAGCAGCGCGCGACCGCTCCTGGCGCCGTGTGATCGCGACCGCTCCTGGCGCCGCGCGATCGCGACCGCTCCTGGCGCCGCGCGATCGCGACCGCTCCTGGCGCCGCGCGATCGCGACCGCTACTGACGCCGCGCGATCGCGGCCGCGCGCGGCGACGACGGGCTAGCTATCCGCCCGAGCGCTGATCGTCCGCGAGCGTGGAGCGCTCGAGCTTTCCCGGCGTGGCGCTGGCTGGCTCCGGCGGCGTCGCGTCCACCTCGGTCTGTCCGGATCGGCGCGACGAGGGGCGCACCTGGTTCGCCAGGTCGGTGTGGCCCGCGAGCCGGAAGAACCCTCCCAGGAACGTCGCGACGCGGCCGAAGCGCTCGTCGTACAGGGCGATGGCCGTGCTCTTGGCCATCCGCGTCGCCTTGGCCTCGCGCGCCTCGCGCGCCACGTCCTTCAGGTGGCTGAGGAGCGCGTCGCGCAGCCGCTCGATCCGCAGCACCGCGTCGTCGGCGTCCCACCGGACCCCCTCGCGGCGGGGCCTCGGCAGCTCCTTGCTGCTGAGCGCGCGCGTCACCTCGCCGGCGAAGCGCTCCAGCTGCACCGGATCGCGCGGGGTGGCCTCCGTGAACCCCAGGTGCTTGAGGGCCGCGTGGCCGTACAGGCCGGTGAGCCAGTCGCGGAGGTCATTGAGCTCGTCGTGGAGCTCGTGGGCGACCTCGTCGCGGCCTTCCCGCGGAGCGCCATCGTCGGCGAGCTCGCCCACGAGGATCTCGTCGGCTGTCACCATGCGATCGCGCGCGTCGGCGAGGGCGCGGACGACGAGCTGTGTGAGGAGGGCGATGTTCGGCATCTGCTCTCCCTTGCGGAGGTAGGGAGAGAGCAGCGCCTCGATCTCGGTGGCGATCCGGTCGGCGTGGGTCTCGCCCGCCGCGACGACCGAGCTGGCGCTCTTCTGACGATCGGTAACCCGCTGGGAGGGCATGACAGCTCCTGGGCGCGGCCTCCGGCGCCGTTCCGTACCGCGGCTCAGTTGCACTCGGCGGGCGGCGTGCTCCCGGCGAGGCTCGCTCGGATCTGGGTGAGCGCCTTGGCGCGCGGGGTCTTCCCGCTCTGCACGAGCTTCTCGATCCCGGCGCACAGGTGGGATGCCGTTGCCGCCTTCGACTTGGCCTCTGGCGACTTCCCCGACTTGGTGGCCACCGCGTGGAGCGCGGTGCAGCACGCCTGGATGGAGGCACCGCTCCCGCGGGGAACAGCCGTCCCCGTCGCCCCCTCGGCCGCCCCCGCGTCTGCGTCGGCCGTCGCGGCGGAGGCCGCTGCCGCGGGCTCCTGGGCCGCCGCGGGCTCCGGGGTCGCAGCGGGCGTCGGTATCGCGGCGGGCACGGGGTCGGCGGCGACCGGCGCGACCGACTGTGCGGGGGCCGGGATCGCCTCTGGCTCTGCTTCTTCTTTCTGGCAAGCGCCGGACAGCACGCCGCAGGTGATGACGACACATGCAATGGACAAGCGCGACCGGATCATGCGCAGTCTTCTACAAAGCTTCGCAGACCGCAGCCATCCGGCTGGCCAGGTAGAACCGCGTACGGACGTACCCGCAGCGCCCCCGCTTCACCGCCGGGTCCGCGCTCACCGCCAGCGATCCATGTTCCCCGCCCAGCCGTCTGCGATCACCCAGGCGATCGCCCCTCGCCCCCCTTCCCCCCGAGTCGGCGGGGGTGGGGGTGACGCGGGAGGGGGTGGCGGGGGAAGGGCCCCACGAACCCGAGCGCCGGCCCGCAGCGCAGCGATGCCCGTCCAGTCCCCGGCTCCCCCGTTCACGAGGCAATAGCCACCAAGAGGCGCGAGTTCGTGGGAAGGGCCCCCCGCCACCCCCTCCCGCGTCACCCCCACCCCCGCCCGTCGCCTACTAGCTGCAACCCATGCTGTTGCCGCAGTTGAGGCACTTGTAGCAGGCCCCGTTGCGCACGGTGATGTGCCCGCAGCCGTCGCACACGGGCGCGTCGCCCATCATGTCCTCGAGCTGCGCGTCGAGCGCGCTCGACGCCCTACCCCCGCCGTCGAGCAGCGCGGCCCCCGAGGAGCTCTGCGAGAACGACGCCACGCCGCTCTCCTGTGCGCGCGACTCGACCGGGTCCTCCATGGCCGAGGTGACCGGCTGCACGTGGGCGAGGTCGTAGCGGTTCAGGTACTCGACCCCGAGCACGCGGAAGAGGTAGTCCACGATCGACGTCGAGAACTTCACGTAGTCGTGCCCCTCGACGACGCCCTGCGGCTCGAAGCGGGTGAACGTGTACTGCTCGACGAACGTCTCGAGCGGCACGCCGTACTGGAGCCCGATCGACACCGCCATGGCGAAGCAGTTCATCATCGAGCGGAACGCGGCCCCCTCCTTGTGGAGGTCGATGAAGATCTCGCCGAGCGTCCCGTCGTCGTACTCGCCGGTGCGCAGGTAGATCTTGTGCCCGCCGACGCGCGCCTCCTGCGTGAAGCCCTTGCGCTTCCTGGGCAGGCGGAACCGCTCGGGCGCCGCGTCCGAGGGCGAGCGCGGGCGCGCCTGGCTGGCCAGCGCCGTCGCCGCCTGGAGGACGGGCCCGGCGATCTCGGCCTTGTCGGCCTTGCTCTTCGTGTCCGTCGCCTTGCCGTCGCTCGAGCTCGAGGTCGACGAGAGCGGCTGCGACGCCTTGCAGCCGTCGCGGTAGAGCGCGACCGCCTTGAGCCCGAGGCGCCACCCCTCCTCGTAGATCCGCTGCACTTCCTCGACCGTCGCGTCGTTCGGCAGATTCACCGTCTTCGAGATCGCGCCGGACAGGAACGGCTGCGCGGCGGCCATCATGCGGACGTGCGCCATCGGCGCGAGGTACCGCCGGCCCTTCTTGCCGCAGCGGTTGGCGCAGTCGAACACCGCGTAGTGCTCCTCGCGCAGGTGCGGCGCCCCCTCCACGGTCATGCGGCCGATGATCGTCTCGTTCGCCTCCTCGATCTCCGCGGGCGAGAAGCCGAGGTGCTGGAGCAGCGAGAAGCCGAAGCGCGCCCGCGACTCCTTGGAGACGCCGAGCCTGTCGTAGGCCTCCTCGCCGAGGATCCAGGGACCGAAGGCGAGATCCAGATCGAAGACGCCCGGGATGGCGGCCTCGACCTTCGCGAGGTCGTCGTTGTTGAGCCCCTTGGCCTTGAGCGACGCCCGGTTCACGTGCGGCGCCGCCAGGAGGGTGTTCGTGCCGGACACGTAGGCGACGATCTCCTGCACCTCCGCCTCGGGGTAGCCGAGCCGCCGCAGCGCCTCGGGGACGGACTGGTTCACGATCTTGAAGTAGCCGCCACCGGCGAGCTTCTTGAACTTCACGAGCGAGAAGTCGGGCTCGATGCCCGTCGTGTCGCAATCCATCAGGAGGCCGATGGTGCCGGTCGGCGCGAGCACCGTCGCCTGGGCGTTGCGGTAGCCGTGCTCCTGCCCGAGCCGCACCGCCTCGTCCCAGTCGGCGCACGCCGCCCGCCAGAGCGACTCCGGGCAGCGGTCGCGGTCGATCGCGTACGCGGCGTCGCGGTGCATGCCCATCACCCGGAGCATCGGCTCGCGGTTCCTCGCGAAGCCGGCGAACGACCCCTTCGCGGCGGCCATCTCGGCCGAGACCCGGTAGGCGTGACCGCAGAGGATCGCGGTGAGCGCGCCGGCGACCGAGCGCCCCTGGTCGGAGTCGTACGGGATGCCCTGCAGCATGAGCAGGGTGCCCAGGTTGGCGTAACCGAGCCCGAGCGGGCGGTAGTCGTGCGAGTTCTTGGCGATGCTCCGGGTCGGGTAGGCCGAGAAGTCGACGAGGATCTCCTGCGCGACGAAGAACACGCGCACGGCGTGGCGGTAGCCCTCGATGTCGAACGAGCCGTCCTGGCGGAGGAACTTGGTCAGGTTCAGGCTCGACAGGTTGCAGGCCGAGTCGTCGAGGAACATGTACTCCGAGCACGGGTTCGAGGCGTTGATGCGCGCCGTGTTCGGGCAGGTGTGCCAACGGTTGATGGTCGTGTCGTACTGCACGCCCGGGTCGGCGCAGCCCCACGCCGCCTCGGCGATCTGGCGCCAGAGGTCCTTGGCGCTCAGCGTGTCGACGACCTCGCCGGTCGTCCGCGAGCGCGTCTCCCACGAGGCGCCCGTCGCCGCCGCGCGCATGAACTCGTCGCTCACGCGCACCGAGTTGTTCGAGTTCTGCCCGCTGACGGTGTGGTAGGCCTCGCCGTTGAAGTCGGACGGGTACCCCGAGGCGATGAGCGCCATCGCCTTCTTCTCCTCGCGGACCTTCCACTGGATGAAGTCGACGATCTCCGGGTGGTCCATGTCGAGGCAGACCATCTTGGCGGCGCGCCGCGTCGTCCCGCCGCTCTTGGTCGCGCCGGCGGCGCGGTCGAACACCTCGAGGAAGCTCATGAGCCCCGAGCTCGTCCCGCCGCCCGATAGCTTCTCCTGCTTGCCGCGGATCGCGCTGAAGTTCGTCCCCGTCCCCGACCCGTACTTGAACAGCCGGGCCTCGCTCTTCACGAGGTCGTAGATGCTCATCAGGTCGTCCTGGACCGCCTGGATGAAGCAAGCGGAGCACTGCGGCCGCTCGTAGGCGTTCCGGGTCTCGACGATCTCGTCGACCGCGCCCGCCGCGCCCGTACGTTGCGCGGAAGCGCCCGGCTTCAGGGCGGCGCCCCCGTTCCCCGCGTCGGCCGAGGCGTCGTTCCAGGCGTAGTTGCCGCCGGAGCCCTCGATGCCGTACCGGTGGAAGAGCCCGCAGTTGAACCAGACGGGCGAGTTGAACGCGCCGTACTGGTGGACGAGCAGGTACGCGAGCTCCGCCTCGAAGGTGTCGGCTTCCTTGGTCGAGGCGAAGTAGCCGCCGAAGTGCTCGCCCGCCTCGCGGATGGTGCGCGCGAGCCGGTGCACGACCTGGCGGACGCTCGTCTCGCCGAGCTCCTTCTTGCCGTGGATGCCCGCCTTGCGGAAGTACTTGGAGACGACGATGTCGGTGGCGAGCTGCGACCAGCCGGCGGGGATCTCGGCCCCTTCCATCTTGAAGACGACCGAGCCGTCCGGGTTGGTGATGACGCTCGAGCGGCGCTCCCAGGTGACCTCGTCGAGCGGATCCACGCCGCGCTGCGTGAACCGCCGCTCGAACCCGAGCCCGCGCGGTCGCGAGGCCCCCTTCTTCGCGGCCTTGCTCGCGGCCGCGCCGTTGGCCTGCGCCTTGGCGGTCCCTCCGGTCGCCGGACGGGCCCCTCCTTCTTCCTTCGTCCGCGCCGTCATCTTGCCGTTCCCGGCGGGAAGCTTACCGCCGTCACCCACAACTGCCGACTGGGCCATTTCCAAGTCCTCCTGTGAGCCACCGCACCTGTCGGTGACCCGGGTCCTACCGAAAGCACAAAGAGTTCCCCGGAGAGCGCCGAGGCGCACATCGCCTCGATCTCCATGGGTCCTCGTCGCTTCTCCCCGACTACCTGCTCAAACGTTCTGTCTTCCGACCAGTGAGCATAGTTTCAGGTTTCATACCTGAAAGGCGTGCGCCGACGTTCGGGAGCGCCTGACCGCCTGCTAGTCAAACTCGCGAACCCTCCCTGCGTCAAGGAGAACCGCTACATCTTGGGATCTCCGGCCGAACAGGGCCCACATATAGGGCCTCCTCTGTTCCACAGCCGATTCCTAGCGCTCCCTGAGCAGTTCTGAACAAGCGCTACCCACCAGGCGCACAGATTACTCACAGCTTCTCCAGACAAAAATCGTCCTCATCCAGGAAAGCCTCCCAACAGTCTGCCCGCCGAATGTCGCTTTCGAACCGTCCCCCTTGAGCCGGGCGGGGTGAATGTGCGTACGGGACGGGCTGCTGTCTGAGTCGCTTCCAGGCCCTCGTGAGCCGGGCGGGGTGAGTGTGCGTGCGGGGCGCGCGCCGGGGACGGGCCGCTGTCCGAGCACCTCGCCGCCGCTTCTCCTCGCGCAGCGAGGGGGAGCAGCGGCCTTGCGAGATCGGCGGGGCCCCGGCGCGCGCCCCGCACGCACACTCACCCCGCCCGGCCGTCGCCCGCTAGTCGAGATCAGCCGCCTCCGCGCAGTACGCGAGCACCCGCTCCCCCTCGCAGTGGATCGCGAGCGCGACGTCCCCGGCGATCCCCCGCAGCCCGACGAGCTCGAGCAGCGTCGGCACCGGCGCCGGCAGCAGCGGCGGCGGCGGGATGTACCGCGACGCGCGCACGATCGCCGGCTCGATGGCGGCCGCCTTCGGCCCGATCATCTGCCGCAGCTCGTGGAGCGCCCGCTCGAAGCCGCCGAGCATGTCGACGAGGCCGCGCGCCTGCGCGTCGGCGCCGCTGTAGACGCGCCCCTGCGCGAGCGGCTCGATCTCCTCGACCGGCCGCCGCCGCCCGCGGGCGACGACGCGCAGGAACGTCGCGTAGATCGCGTCGAGCTCGCGCTCCATCACCGCCCGCTCCCCCTCGTCGAGCCGGCGCGACGGGGAGAACAGGTCGGCCCGCGCGCCGCGCTTCACGACGTCGGTCGAGACGCCGAGGCGCTCGAGCAGCGGGCCGAGCGCGAAGCGCGCCGAGACCACGCCGATGCTCCCCGTGATCGTCTGCGGCTGCGCGACGATCGCGTGCGCCGCCGCCGCCACGTAGTAGCCGCCGCTCGCCGCCACGTTCGACATGCAGGCCACGACCGGCTTCACCTCGGCGAGGCGGGTGACCTCGTGGTGGATCCTGTCCGACGCGAGCGCGGACCCGCCCGGCGAGTCGATGTGGAGGATGACCCCCCGGATGCGCGGGTTCTGACGCGCCGCGCGCAGGCTCGCGACGAGCCGCTCCTCGCTGGCGAGCGAGGCGCCCCGGAAGCGGGCGCGGCTCACGATCGCGCCGTGCACCTCGACGACGCCGATGATCGGGCGCGGCCACATCGGCCGCAGCGAGAGCGCGCGCCGCGCGCCGAGGTAGCGGTCCGCGGACACGAGGCGCCCCCGCGCGTGCCGGGCGGACGCGAGCGCGCCCCCGCCGGCCGAGCCGCCGTCGGGCTCGGCGCGGCGCGGCGCGATCGTGCCAGGGAGCAGCCCCGTCGCGAGCATGTGCTCGAGCTCGTCCTCGTACGCGACAGCGTCGATGATGCCCCGCGCCACGGCCTGCTCCGCGCCGTAGGGCGCCTCGTCGATCCACCTTGCGGCCGTCTCCCGGTCGACGCGCCGCCCCTGGGCGAGCGACGCGACGAGGTCGCCGAGGCGCGCGTCGAGCAGCGCGCCGACCTGCTCGCGCTGCGCGGCGCTCATCGCGTCGCGCACGAGCACCTCGCCGGCGTTCTTGTACATGCCCTTCGCGAACACCTCGGGCTCGACGCCTACCTGCTCCAGCGCGCGGCGCACGTACCGGCCCTCCACCGCGAACCCGAGCGGCGACACGAGCGTCTCCGGCCCGACCACGATCGCCCGCGCGGCCGAGGCGAGCAGGAGCATGGTGTTGTCGGCGCCCATCGGCAGGTAGGCGACGATGTCCTTGCCCCCCGCCCGGATCTCCAGGAGCGCGTCCCGCAGCGAGGCGATCACCGCGGGCCCCGCGTGGACCGACCGCATCCGGAGCAAGAGCCCCGCCGGGCGCGGGTCCCTCATCAGGTGCTTGCCGAGCTCCCGGACGCGCTCCACCGAGACCGGGGCCCGCTTTTTGGGGCGCCACCAGAGGGCGAGCCGGACCCGGGGAGGCTGAAGATCGACGACGGGGCCGTCGATTTCGAGGACGACATACCCGCCCCGCGGTGCAGCAAACGCCCAGCGGAGCGCGCTGACCGGGAGCAGGAGCAAGCGGAGGAGATTGACGAGCAGGGCAGCGATCACCGGTGGCTCCTGGGACGTTCAGGGGAGAGGCAGATCAGCCTCCGCCGGCGGGCGGCGGTCACGACGCGGGAAAGAGCGGGAAAGACAAGGGGCGCTGGCGCCGGACCGCGCGGCGCGAGGCCGCTGGCGGCGCCGGCGTGAGGCCGCCGCCGCCGAGCCTGGCGCCGCCGCGGGAAAGAGAGAGCGTGACGCAAGGGCCCACCCTGTGGCTACACTGTCGCGCTAAGTTTCGAAGAGGACGGCGAGCCGATCTCGTTCTACGTCTGAAGCCGCCGTCTCCTCTCTTACAGACCAGCTCAGCAAGCCGTGGGCCGCAGGCTCCCGGCGCCCTGGGTGGCAGCCCCCCTCCACGAAACGTGCATCCCGAGCAGAGCGCCCCCGCCCCGAGCCAGCTTCCGCCGCCAGCCCCGTCCACCCTGCGGCTCGTGCCTCTCGGAGGCCTCGGCGAGGTCGGGATGAACTGCCTCGCGCTCGAGCAGGCGGACGGCGTGCTGCTCATCGACTGCGGCGTGACGTTCCCGAGCTCGGACCTCGGCATCGACGTCTACCACCCGCGCTTCGACCACGTGCTCGCGCTCCGAGAGCGGGTGCGCGGCATCGTCCTGACGCACGGCCACGAGGACCACATCGGCGGGCTGCCGTTCCTCCTGCGCCACCTCGACGTCCCGGTCTGGGGGCCGCCGCACGCGCTGGAGCTCGTGCGCTACCGGCTCGCCGAGCACGCGCTCGACGACAAGGCGCAGCTCGTGCCGACGCAGGTCGGGCGCGAGGTCGCGATCGGCGGCTTCGTCGTGGAGCCGCTCCGGGTGACGCACTCGATCGTCGACGCCACGGCGCTCGCGATCCACACGGCCGCGGGGCTCGTGGTGCACACCGGGGACTTCAAGCTGGACCCGACGCCGCTCGACGGCGAGCCGACGGACGAGGCGCGCTTCCGCGCCCTCGGCGACGCCGGCGTCCGGCTGCTCCTCTCCGACAGCACCAACGTGGACTCGCCAGGCGAGGCGGGGAGCGAGCGCGACGTCGCCCACGCGCTCGCCGAGCTCGTCGAGACAGCGCCGGCGCGCGTCGTGGTCGGCGTGTTCGCCTCCAACGTCCAGCGCCTGCTCGCCCTCGGTCAGGCCGCGGTCCGCTCGCGCCGCAAGATCTGCCTCCTCGGCCGCAGCGTGCAGACGCACGTCCGGGCGGCGCAGGCGGTGGGGCGGCTCCCGTGGCCGAGCGATCTGCTCGTGCCCCCCGAGGTAGCGTCCTCGATGCCGCGCGAGCGGCTCCTCGTCGTCGCGAGCGGCACCCAGGCCGAGCGCGCCTCCACGCTGATGCGGTTCGCGTCGGGGACGCACCCGCACCTGCGCCTCGAAGAGGGGGATCGCGTGATCCTGTCGAGCCGTGTCATCCCTGGCAACGATCGGCCGGTCGTCGATATGATGGCGGGGCTCCTTCGCCTCGGCGTCGAGCTCGTGACGTGGTCGACGGATCGGCGCGTGCACGCGAGCGGACACGCGCACCGGACGGAGCAGGCACGCATGATCGACCTCACCCAGCCGCGCAGCTTCCTCCCGGTGCACGGCGCGCTGCACCACCTGACCCGGCACGCGGCGCTGGCGCGGGAGCGCGGCGTGGCCGAGGTGCTCGTCGCCGAGAACGGCCACGTCGTCGAGATCGGCAAGACGCAGCCGCTCGGGCGGAGCGGCCGGGCCGTCGCCGGCCGCGTGGCGACGGCGGGCGGCGAGGAGCTCGGGGAGGAGGTCCTCCGGGAGCGCGCGAACATCGGCCGCGCCGGGGTGGCGTTCGTGTCGCTGGTCGTCGACGTGCACGGCGCCCTGGCGGCGCCGCCGCAGGTGCTCGCCCGCGGCGTCACCGGGGAGCTCGAGGGCGGCGCGCTGAGGGCGGCGGCGCGCGCCGTCGCGCAGGCGGTGAACGACTGCGAGCCGCGCGCGCGGCGCCGCGACAACGACATCATCGAGGTCGCCCGGCTCGCGGCGCGCCGGACGATCGAGGCGAAGCTCGGGAGGCGCCCGCTGGTGACGGTGGCGCTCACGCGGCTGTGACGCCCCCCGAGGGGAGCGCGCCGCCGCCGGACGGCGTCGGGGGTGACGACCGCGGCGGGGGCGACGACCGCGGCGGGGGTGACGACCGCGGTGGAGCGAAGCTCTCGGCGGCGGAGTTCCTGGGGCCGGTGCTGCTCTCCCACATCGAGAGCGTCCGCGCCGACGCGCAGCGCGTCGTCGCCACGAGCGCGCAGGGCGAGGACGCCGAGCCGGACGCGGAGGCGGTGCACGACTTCCGGGTCTCGCTGCGCCGGCTCCGGACGCTGCTCAAGCCCGCGCGGCGCATCTACGGCAAGCGGCGGCTCCGCCCGATCGCCGACGGGCTCCGGGGCTTCGCGCGGGCGACCGGCACGCTGCGCGACGAGGAGGTGCTGCGCGAGACGCTCACCGCGCTCGAGCTGGGCGAGGAGGCGCGGACCGCGGTCGATGCGTGGGTCGCGCGGCGATCGCACCGCGAGCACGAGGCGCGCACCCACATCGTCGCGCTGCTCCGGCGGGACCGGCCGGGCGACGCAGCCGCGCCGCTGGCCGACGCGCCCCGCTCGGATGCTGCGGTCGCGCCGCTGGCCGACGGCGCAGCCGCGCCGCTGGCGGACGACGCAGCCGCGCCGCTGGCGGACGACGCAGCCGCACCGCAGGCGGACGACGCAGCCGCGCCGCTGGCCGACGGCGCAGCCGCGCCGCTGGCGGACGACGCAGCCGCGCCGCTGACCGATGCGCCTCCGCGTGGCGACGCAGCCGCGCCGCTGGCCGACGCGCCTCCGCGCGGCGACGCAGCCGCGTCGCAAGCCAGGTTGCCGGCAGCAAGCAAGCAGCTTCGCCTGGAGCCGCACCTCGCGCGGCTCGAGCGGCGCATCGGGCGCCGCAAGGTGAAGCGGCGAGGCGCCAGGGCGCTCGCCCGGCGGGCGATCGGCGACGCCCTGGACGACGTGCGCGCGCTCGCGACGAGCGATCCGAACGACGGCGCGGCGATGCACGCGCTCCGGATCCGCTTCAAGCGGCTGCGCTACTCCGCGGAGACGTTCTCGCCGCTCTTCGGCGAGCCCGCCGAGCGCACCGCCAAGTCCGCGTCACGGCTGCAGCGCCGCCTCGGCCAGCTGCACGACGTCGACGAGGCGCTCGCGCAGATGCGGGACGCAGAAGGGCTGTCGCCGGAGCAGCGCGCGGCCGTCGCCGAGGCGCTCGGCGCCGAGCGGGCGCGCCTCGCCCACAAGGCGACCGAGGAGCTCGCGCACGAGCTCGAGACGCTCACGACCCTCTGGTCGGACAAGCCGCGCGCTCTCCCACCCGGCTGACGCGGCGCGCGGCGCGCGGCGCGGCAAGGAGCACCGCAGCAAGGGCGCCGCGAATGGGCGCAGAGGATTCAGGCCCCGCGGAGCTCGCCATGGGCGCAGGCGGTTCGTGATACCGTCGGTACGGCCTCGTTCACCGAGGCAAAGCTCGCCGGTCCCGGAGGTGGTGTTGCGCCGCTCTGCTTTTCCAAGCGTCACCGCGCTCGTCGCTCTCCTCGCGGCGAGCGCCTGCACCCAGGACTTCGATCAGTTCGAGCCCGAGCTCTTCCCGGCGTCCGCGAGCGGCTCCGGCGGCTCCGGCGGCTCCGGTGGGACCGGCGGTGACGGAGGCGGTCAGGGGACGACCGCGAGCACCGCGAGCACCGCGAGCACCGCGAGCACCGCGAGCACCGCGAGCACCGGCGGAGGCGGCGCCGAGCAGTGCTTGAACGGCGACGATGATGACGACGACGGCGCCGTCGACTGCGCCGACGACGACTGCGGCGGGTTCGCCTGCGTCGCCGTCCCCGAGGACTGGGAGGGGCCCGGCGTCCTGTACGCAGGTCCCGCGGCCGCGGACGTCGCCTGCCCCGAGGGCTTCCCCACGCGGGTGGACGTCGGCGGCCGCGATCTCCTCGACGAGCCTGCGACCTGCAGCGCGTGCTCGTGCGGGGCGCCGACCGCGGAGTGCGGAGCGCTCGAGGTCACGGTGTACCGGGGCGACACGTGCGGCGGGGGCAACGCGACGCTGGAGGTCCCGACGGACGAGTGCTTCTCCATCAACGGCCTCGATCTCGGCAGCTACAGGGGACAGGCGCCCGACGTCGACGCGGCGAGGTGCGCCCCGTCGGGCGGGGAGGCCACGGTGCCGCCGCCGCGCTTCGGCACCGAGGGGCTCGTGTGCGCCCCCGGGCCGGACAGCGGCGGCTGCGCGGCGGGCGAGGCGTGCGCGCCGCGCGAGATCGACGCGCCGTTCGAGCAGGGCGTGTGCGTCTGGCGCGAGGGGGAGCGGCGCTGCCCGCAAGGGTTCGACGAGCGGCACGTGTTCGCGAGCTCCGTCGTCGACGACCGCGGCTGCACGCGGTGCACCTGCAACGCGGACGGCGTGCGCTGCGCGGCGACGCTGACCTTCTTCAGCGAGGCCCGCTGCGAGGGGCCGATCGAGAGCGTGCCCTTCGACGGGAGCTGCGCCGAGGATGCGCCCTCCGCCACCTCGCTGTCGGCGGAGGTGACCGCGACCGGCAGCTGTCAGCCGCGCGGCGGCGCCCCCACGGGAGAGATCGCGGCAGGCGACGACAGGATCACCGTCTGCTGCGCCCAGTGATCGACCGGAGCGCGGCGCCTGTTCCGGGGTGACACCTGAAGGGGGCCGACGGGGCGGGAGGACCGGAAGAAAGATGAACGTTCTTCCCTGCTTCCCGACCGTTTTTCAGCTCCTTCATGAGGTCGAGGCGCCGACCGCCGCGCGACGCTGAACGGCGTCGCGCGGCGACCGACGCGGCCGCCGCCGGCTACTGCCGGAAGATCTCGACGCGCTGGAGGACGACGTCCTGGTTCGGCCGATCGCGCGTGGTCGGCACGTTGGCGATCTTGTGGACGATGTCCTGGCCGCTCACGACCGTGCCGAACACCGCGTGCCGGTTGTCGAGGTGCGGCGTCGGCCCCTCGGTGATGAACCACTGCGCGCCGTTCGTGTTCCTGCCGGAGTTCGCCATGGAGAGCACGCCGGCGCCGCTGTGCCGCAGCTCGGGGTGGAACTCGTCGGCGAACTTGTACCCCGCGTCGCCCGTGCCCCAGCGCGCGGCCATGTCCGGGTAGCGCGAGAGCGGATCGCCGCACTGGATCATGAAGCCCGGAATGACGCGGTGAAAGCGGACGCCGTCGTAACAGGGCGTGCCCTGCATCTGCTGGCCGGTCTTCAGGTCCTTCCAGGTGATGGCGCCCGTGGCGAGACCGACGAAGTTCTTCACGGTGTTGGGGGCGCGCTGCTCCTCGAGCCGGACGACGATCTCACCGAGCGAGGTCGTCAGTCGGGCGTGCAGCTGGCCGGTGCCGGGCACATTGATCGGGGGGAAATCCATCGGGCCTTCTCCTGTTGCTTGCCGCCGAGGCGGCGCCGTCAGCCGAAGGAGGAGAGCCGCAAGGCCCCCCTCGCTGTGTTCTGATGCGGCGGTCTTAGCGCATCTCGGGCCGCGAAAGAGGGGCGAATTTGCCTCAGGCGCGCTCGAACAGCGTCGCGATGCCCTGGCCCACGCCGATGCACAGCGAGGCGACCCCGACCTTGGCGCCGCGCGCGCGCATCGCGTGGACGAGCGTGCACGCGATGCGCGCGCCCGAGCAGCCGATCGGGTGCCCGAGCGCGATCGATCCGCCGCGCACGTTCACGCGCGCCGGGTCGAGCTCCAGCGCCCGCGAACACGCGAGCGCCTGCGCCGCGAACGCCTCGTTGAGCTCGAACAGATCCACGTTGGGCACACGCAGCCCGGTCCGCTGGAGGAGCTTCTTCACGGCCGGGATCGGCCCCTCCCCCATCAGGTTGGGCTCCACCCCCGCCGTCGCCGTCCCGATGACGCGCGCGATCGGCGTCACCCCGGCGGCCTGGACGGCCTCGCTCGAGGCGAGCAGGAGGGCGGCGGCGCCGTCGTTGAGGGGCGACGAGTTGCCCGCCGTGACGGATCCGCCCTCGCGGAACGCTGGCTTGAGCTTCGACAGCGCCTCGAGCGAGGCGTCGGCGCGCACGCTCTCGTCGCGCTCGAACGGGACGGGGCTGCCCTTCTTCTGAGCGACGGGGACGGGGACGACCTCGGCGGCGAAGCCGCCCGACTCCCAGGCGAGCGTGGCGCGCTCGTGGGACAGCAGCGCGAACCGGTCCTGCTCCTCGCGGCTGATGCCGTGCTTCTTGGCCACGTTCTCGGCCGTCTCGCCCATCGACTGGAGCTCGAACCGCGCCGCCATCCTCGGGTTCGGGTAGCGCCAGCCGAGGGTCGTGTCGTAGACGGCCGGCGCGGTCCGATCGTAGCGCTCGGCCTGCTTGGGCATCGAGAACGGCGCGCGCGTCATGCTCTCGACGCCCCCCGCGACAGCGCAGTCGGCCTCGCCGGTGGCGATCATGCGCGCGGCGTCGGCGACGGCCTCGAGCCCCGAGCCGCAGAGCCGGTTCACCGTGACGCCCGGGACCTCGTACGGGAGCCCGGCGAGCAGCGCGGCCATGCGCGCGACGTTGCGGTTGTCCTCTCCCGCCTGGTTCGTCGCGCCGAAGACGACGTGGTCGAGGCGCGGCGCGAGCGAAGGATGGCGGCGCACGAGCGCGTCGAGGACGAACGCCGCGAGGTCGTCGGGGCGGACCGTCGCGAGGGCGCCGGCGTAACGGGCGATCGGGGTCCGGACTGCGTCGACGACGAAGACAGGGCGGAGAGCAACAGCCATGAGAGAGAGCGTAGCTTCGCCCGGTCGAGGCGCCGCCTGGAGATCGCGTGAGCCTGACGTCTCCATTCCACGCCGGATTCCGCGCCGGATTCCACGCCGGGTGGGCGTCCGCGTCGTGCCCGCCCGCCGGCTCGGCGCCTGTCGTCAGTAGCTGTCGCTGGACCCGCCGCCGCCGGAACGACCGCCGCCGCCGCCGCCGAACCCGGACCCACCGCCGCCGCCGCCACCACCCCTGCCGCCGCCGCCCCGGAAGAGCAGCGCTTGCAGGGCGAACCACAGGAACCAGCGGAAGGAGGGCGAGATGAGCGCGAGCAGGAGCGCCGCCACCACGGCGACGAGCGTGAAGCCGACCTTGATCGGCGAGGCCGGGGCGGGCGCGGGCCGCGTGCCGGGGGCAGGGCGCCGCTCCGCCTCGGGCGTCCCGGCGACGAGCGCCTCGGCGATCGCGGTCGTCCCCTGATCGATGGCGTCGCGGAAGCGATCCTGCCTGAGCAGGGGGCTGATCGTCTGCCGGATGATGTCGTTCGACTGGAGATCCGTGAGCGCCCCGCCCACGCCCTTGCCCGTCTCGATCCGGACGCGCCGCTCGGACGGGGCGATCACCAGGAGGACGCCGTTGTCGGCGCCCCGCTGCCCGAGCTGCCACGTGTTGAACGCCTCGTAGGCGACGTCCTCGATCGTCTCTCCCTCGAGCGATCCGACCACGAAGGCGACGATCTCGAACCCGGTCTGGCGGCGGATGCCGTCGAGCTTCCCGTCGAGGGTGCGGATGTCGGCCGGGTCGAGCCGCCCCGCTGTGTCGACGACGTGCCCGGTGAGCGCCGGCGGCGTGAAGTCGGCCAGGGCAGGTCGGGCGACGAGCGCGCACACCAGCGCGACCGCGGCCGCAATGGCCCTGGCCACCGCCCGCATCCGCGCGCCGCTCGAGACGACCTGGCCCATCGCCGCCTCCCTCATCAGAACGAGACCTTGGGCGCCGACTGGACCTCGGGAGAGGCGGTGAAGTACACGCGCGGCTTGAACGGCTGGCCCGTCGCCTTGTTCACCACCTGGCCCCGGATCTTCAGGAGCTCCGCGTTGTACTCGCGCGCCGCCTGGTTGTACTCCTCGCGCGCCCGGAGGATCCGGTTCTCGATGCCTTCCAGCTGGACCTGGAGGCTGTGAAAGCCCTGGTTCGCCTTGAGATCAGGGTATTGCTCCTGCACGACGAGGAGCCGCGAGAGCGAGCCGCTGAGCTGCTCCTGCGCCTTCTGGAACGCCTGCACCTTCTCCGGGTCGGTCAGGTCCTCCGCCTTGAGCTGGACGCTCGTCGCGCGGGCGCGCGCCTCGGCGACGCTCGACAGCGTCTGCTCCTCGTGCTTGGCCGACCCCTTCACGACCGCCACGAGGTTCGGGACGAGGTCGTAGCGGCGCTGGAGGTTCGCCTCGAGATCCGACCACTTCTGGGCCGCCATCTGATCTTTCTCGACGAGCAGGTCGTAGCGCTGGCAGCCCACCACGGATGTCATGAGGGCGAGCACCGCCAGGAAAAGGGAAACCACGGCCAGGCGCTTCCGAAATGTCGATCTGTGAACAATCCGCATGACTGACTCCAGGGTCGCTTGCATCACCGCTCGGGTAAGACGTGGAGCTGCCCCATGCAAGACTCGGCCCCGTGGCGCCCGCGAGCGCCGCTCTGCTGCGGGGAACGAGCCACGTGATAGCCTCTCGAGCCGCGCTCGCGGCCCGGCGCGCCCTCCGCAAGGGGGCCACAGGCGTGGCGCAGCGCCACAGTCGCCCCACCCGATGAGCCACCGCCCGCGCATCGCCGCCCATCCGCTCAGCCCTGCCGCTTATGCGCCGTACGGCGATGTCCTCATGGCTTCACCGCACGGCCAGGCCGGCACACCAGCCAACCAGGGGACCGCCCGCCGCTTCGATCATCTCGCCGGGATCGAGGACCTCCGCCCCGGGCGCGCGGCGCTGAACGTCTCGGTGTTCCGCTGCGCGCCGCGCTCGAGCTTCCCGCTGCCGATCGCCCTGCTCGAGAAGCACCCCGGCTCGACGCAGGCGTTCGTGCCGATGAGCGCGCGCCGCTACCTCGTCGTGGTCGCCCTGGGCGGCGACCGGCCCGACCTCGGGACGCTCGCCGCCTTCATCGCCCACGGCGCCCAGGGCATCACCTACCGCCCCGGCGTGTGGCACCACCCGATGATCGCGCTCGACGCGGAGACCGACTTCGTCTGCCTGGTCTGGGAAGACGGGTCTCCTGGCGACTGCGCCGTGGTCGAGTACGAGGAGGGCGAGCGGGTCGCGGTCGAGATCGATCCCTGACCGCCGGCCCTCTCCTCCGCCGCCCCCGGTCTCGCGGCGGCCGGCGCCATCGCCGCGGGCACGGCCGCGTCGGCGGGACGAGATCGTCCCCGGGCTGCGCCGCCCGCGCGCGGCGCCGCAGCCTCCGGGCGCGCTCCGCGCTATAGAGGCGCCCCCGGACCCTCCATGCGCCGCTCGACCCCCAACTGCTCGTTCGTCGCGCAGGAGCAGCGAAGGCTGCTCGCCGCGCTCGATGTCCTCGACGTCGCCGCCGTCGCCCGCCTCCTCGAGGAGTTCGTCACGAGCGAGCGCCGGGCCCGGCTGCGCGGGGTCATCGCGACGCGCCTCGACGCGGTCACCGTGGCCATGGACGCGCCGCACGACCCGCACAACGGGGCCGCCGTGCTCCGCTCCTGCGACGCGTTCGGCCTGCAGCGGCTGCACATCATCGAGCGGGCCGAGCCGTTCCTCGTCTCCAACACCGTCTCGCGCGGCTCCGAGCGCTGGGTCGACGTGCACACGCACCCGAGCGCCGAGGCCGCGATCGCCGCGCTCCGCGCCTCGGGGCACGAGCTCGTGGCGACCCACCCGGACGGCGAGCTGACGCCGCGCGACCTCTCGAGCATCCCCCGCCTCGCGCTGGTGCTCGGCAACGAGCGCGACGGCATCCGCCCCGATCTGGCCGCCGCCTGCGCCCGCGCCGTGCGCGTCCCGATGCGCGGCTTCGCCGAGAGCCTCAACGTGAGCGTCACCGCGGCGATCCTGCTCGAGCACGCGACGAACGGCCGGCCGGGCGATCTGCCCGAGCCCTACCAGATCAGGCTCTACGCCCGCGCGCTGGTGCTCACCGTCCCCCACGCGGCGGAGATCCTCGCCGCGCGCGGCATGCACCTGCCCCTGCCCCTCGGAGGGCCGCCCCCTCCTCCCCCGCAGCCGCGCGGCCCCAAGCCGCGCCGGCCCCCCGCGCTGCCCGCGCAGGAAGCGCGCAGCGCCGGCGCCCCCCAGGAGCCCGATGGTGGATAGCTCTCAGCCCCCCACACAAAGCCCAGGTCCCCCGCGACGAGCGCCCCGCGCCCGCGGCGCCGCCCCGCTCGCGCCTCGCGGCCCCCGCGAGCGCCTCGCCGCCGCGGGCGCGGCGATCGCGCTCGCCATCCCGCGCGCGGCGGCTCTGCTCGCCTTGCTCCTCGCGGGGTGCATCGAGGTGGCGCCGCCGCCGCCCAGGCCGCCGCTCGAGCCGAAGGACCTCAAGGTCTCGGCCGGCGTCGGGCTCGAGGTCGCCTGCACGCCGACGGGGGTCGAGCTCTGCTTCGACGCCCACGACAACAACTGCAACGGCGTGATCGACGAGGGGTGCGGGCTCCACACCGGGATCCTCCAGTTCACGATCGCCTGGGAGGAGGCCGAGGCCGACGTCGATCTCAACGTCTATGACCCGACGGGGGAGCTCGCCCGCGTCGGGGAGCCGACGGCGAGCGGCCTCATGAAAGACCGCGACTGCCCCCGCGTGAGCGGCGAGTGCCAGGAGCAGAACGTGGAGAACGTCTTCCTCACCGAGGGCGAGCCGGCCCGGGGCCGCTACCGCGTCGTCGTGCGGCTCGACAAGCTGAACGACGCGACGGCGCCCGTCCGCGTCCGCCTCAGCGCGCGCATCGGCCAGCGCTCGTACAGCATGGCGCTCGACCTGTCCCCCTCGGCCGCGACCGAGGAGAAGAGCGTGGAGTTCACGCTCTGAGCCTCTGGCGGGGCGCGCCCTCCCAGCGGCGCGCCGCCGGGCACGGTGGTGAAAGCGCGACGACGCGCGGGTGGTGAAAGCGCGACGCGCGGCCCGCACAACCGCGGTATCCGCCCTCGCGGGAACGCCGGTGGGAACGTTGGCGGGAACGTGGGCGGGAACGTGGGCGGGAACGTGGGCGGGAACGTGGCGCAGAGGGCTCCGGCGCGAGCTCTCCGCGCGCGATTCATGGCCGCCGCGCGGTTGACGACCGCCGCTCCCCCACCTTAAAAGATGTGGCCATTTTGCACCCGGAGACGTCCCGCGAATGAATCCCATCTGGATGCTCACATTGCTCGTCGGCCTCTTCGCCGCCTTCGCGTGGAGCGCCAACCGGCGTTGGCAGCTCCTCAAGGTCGGGCGCGGGGAAAGCCGGCTCGATCGGCTCGCCGAGCGCCTCAAGGGCACCTGGGAGTACGCCTTCCGCCAGCGGAAGATGGGTTACTACCCGCTCGCCGGGCTCGCGCATAAGCTCATCTTCTTCGGATTCCTGGTTCTCCTGGTCCGCACGCTGATCCTGTGGGGGCGCGGCATCGACCCGTCGTTCGACCTCTGGATCCTGGGGCATCAGCCCGTGCGGCTGCCCGGCATCGGCGCCGTGCCGCTCGGCGGCATCTACGAGTTCGTGAAGGACGTCATGGCCACGCTGGTCGTCACCGGCGCGCTCGTGTTCATCTACTACCGGGCGATCAGGCGCGAGCGGCGCATGACCCTGTCCGGCGAGGGCCTGCTCATCCTCGGCATCATCGTCACGATGATGGTGAGCGACATGCTCTATGACGGCGCCTCGCTGGCGCTGCACCACCGGTGGTCCACGATGGCGTGCGGCCCCGACGACGCGAAGCTCTGCGAGCGCATCGCCACGGTCACCGCCCCGTTCGCGGGCGTGCCCGCGGACCCGGCGGCGCTCCGCTGGCACCTGTTCCCCGCCCCCGCGGGGTCGCTGTTCGGCGTCCTCCTGAGCGGCGCCAGCCCGGGGACCCTCGTCGTCCTCGCGCACATCGGGTTCTGGACCCACGTCACGCTGGTGCTCGTGTTCCTGAACCTGCTCCCGCACTCGAAGCACTTCCACATCATCACGTCGATCCCGAACGTCTTCGCGCGCAACCTCGACCCGCGCGGCCGGCTGCCGCTCGTCGCGGGCAACGCCGAGGCGATCGGCGAGATGGTCATGAAGGCCGCCGAGGAGCCCGAGAAGGCCGCCCCGGTCGGCGTGGGCCGCATCGAGGACTTCACCTGGAAGGCGATCCTCGACTTCTACACGTGCACCGAGTGCGGCCGCTGTACCGACAACTGCCCGGCCCACAAGACCGGCAAGATCCTGAGCCCCAAGCAGCTCACGCTCGACCTGCGCGACCACCTGTACGGCAGGGAGGGCGAGTTCCTCAACAGGCCGGGCGGCCCGCGGGGGCACGCCGCCGACGGCCACGCCGCCCAGGCGAACGGGCAGGCCGAAGGCGGCGAGGGCGCGCAGGGCAGCGAGGGAGCTGCGGCGGCCGATGCGGCCGGGACGCAGGAGGGCGCCGGGCACACGGAGCAGGCGGCGCCGGAGAACCCGGTCCCGGCCCCGGAGGCCGCGTACAAGCCGATCGACCTCGTGGCGAACGTCGTCCATCCCGACGTGCTCTGGGCCTGCACGACGTGCCGGGCCTGCGAGGAGCAGTGCCCGGTGATGATCAGCTACGTCGACAAGATCGTCTCCATGCGCCGCCACCTGGTCCTCGTGAAGGGCGAGTTCCCGGCCGAGCTCGGGAACCCGTTCAACGCGATGGAGGTCAACGGCAACCCGTGGAACCTCGCGCGCATCGACCGCGGCAACTGGGCCGAGGGGCTCGAGATCCCGACCATGGCCGACAAGCCGCAGGCCCCCGTGCTCTACTGGGTCGGCTGCGCGGCGAGCTACGACGACCGCGCGAAGAAGATCGCCCGCGCGACCGCCCGGCTCCTGAAGGCCGCCGGCGTCGACTTCGCGATCCTCGGCCAGGAGGAGACCTGCACCGGCGATCCGGCGCGCCGCGCGGGGAACGAGTACCTCTTCGCGATGCTCGCCGAGCAGAACGCCGCGACCCTCAACGGCTACAAGGAGCAGGGGGGCATCCGGAAGATCGTCACCACCTGCCCCCACTGCTTCAACACGCTCGCCAACGAGTACCCCGACTTCGGCGCGAAGTTCGAGGTGGTACACCACACGGACTTCCTGCTCGGCCTGGTCGCCGAGAAAAAGCTCGTCCCCAGGAAGCCGGTCCAGGGCAAGGTCGTCTTCCACGACTCCTGCTACCTCGGCCGCTACAACGACGTGTACGAGCAGCCGCGCGACATCCTGAAGAGCATCCCCGGCGTGCAGCTGGTCGAGGCCGAGGGGTGGAACCGGCAGAAGGGGCTCTGCTGCGGCGCCGGGGGCGCGCAGATGTGGATGGAGGAGCAGAACAAAGACCGCGTGAACGTCAAGCGGACGCTGCAGCTGCTCCAGACCGAGGCGAAGACCATCGCGACCGCCTGCCCGTTCTGCCAGACGATGATCACCGACGGCCTCAAGGATCAGTCCAAGGAGGACTCGATCCGTCAGCTCGACGTGGTCGAGCTGCTCGAAGAGAGCTGCGCCCTCGACCGCCCGGCCACCGGCCGCGCCGCCTCGCCGGAAGCCGCCGCCGATACGGCCGCGTCCGCCAGCGCCTAGACCTCGGTTCATTCCGCCCTGAGCGCACGCGGGACCGTCTCGCCATGGAGCTCATGGCGCACGTTCCCGCGTGCTTCCCCACATTTACGCCCTGGAGCAAGCCTGACGGAGATCAGGCGTAGCCTTCTCGTGCGTCCCGTCTCGGCCTGAGCTAGATTCGGCCGTGCCGCCGGAGGTGGATGTGATTGAAGGCGCTCTGAAGGGTTCCGCGAACCTGGACCCCCGCCCTACGCCGGAGGGTACCGCGAACGCGGATTACCGGCTCACGGGGACATTGACTCAGCCGATCTGCATCTCGGTCGACGCCGTCGCCGACAGCGCGCTGCGCGCACGCCAGGCAGACTCAGGCGCAAAGGAGCTCCGCTGCGACGTGTGCGACACGGCCATCGAGGGCGAGCCCGCCGGGCGCGGCCTCTACGTGTGGTCGCGCGGCGAGGAGCTCCGGTTCGAGGAGCCCGCCCTGTGCGGCGGCTGCGCCGTCGCCATCGGAATGACGGCGCTGTCCGCCTGGAACGTCGAGGAAGAAGAGGGCTGAGCCCGCCGCTGCGGCCGCGCCGATGAGCGCCGGCCGCGCCGCCGCCCGGTGCCGCCGGGCGGCTTCCTTCACATCAGAACGCCTCGCCGATCGCCAGGTTCACGGCGATGGGGAGCACGTCGAACAGCAGGCTCGGGTTGCCCTCGCCCTCGGGCCAGCTCTTGCCGTCTTTGGCCGCTTCCTCCATGGTCTGGTAACACATGCCGATCACCTGCATGCAGGGGACGCGGTAGCCAACGTCCAGGCGGAGCGGGCCCACGGGCGTGACGTAGCGCAGCCCGACGCCGGCCGAGAGATGCGGGCGCTGCGCCCCTGAGCGGAACAGCTTGTGCTCTCGCGTGACGTCCCCGGCGTCGAGAAAGACCACGGTGCCGAAGCTCTCTCCGAGCTGCATCCGGAGCTCCAGGCTCGCCTCCCAGAGCAGCCGGCCGCCGATCGGGACCAGCGGAGCTTCGGGTCTGCTCGTGCCATCCATGGTGCTCGGGGCCGTCGGGCTCGGCACGCGGGCGTGCGGGCCGACCTCGTTGTAGCCGTATCCGCGATTGCTCGTCGCGCCACCGCTGAAGAACCCGCGGAACTGCATCAGCTGAAGGTCGGCCCCGCACCGCGCCCTCTCCTCGCTGCTCGCGTCGGTGTCGCACCGGGTCGGGTCAAAGGACGCCTCGCCGTACTCGAGATTCGGGTTGGTCGGGAACAACCACCCGGTCATCAGGCGGAAGCCGAGGGTCCACTTCCTCGAGACGGGAAGGTAACCGCGAAACTCGGGCTGTAGACGGATGTCGCGCGCGTCGTGGAACTTGTTCGCATCGACGACCGTCTTGCCGACCAGCGTCTTCGCTATCGCGGTGTCGAACGCGAGGTAGCCAGCCAGCTGAGCATCGAGCGCGACGTAGTAACCGTGATGGGGGCTGAGCCTGTCGGGCTTCCCCGCCCGGTTCAGGCGGCGGTCATAGGACACGAGCGCCTGGAGGTAGGGGATGAAGATGGTCCCGAAGCCCGCGGGCAGCGGCGCCGGGTTGTAGGTGAACGGGCTGTTCAGCTGAACGTTGTACAGAAGGGAAGCGTTCAGGTCCGATTTCAGAAAAGGCCGCTCCAGGCCGATGGATCCGATGTACTCGCGGTAGCCGACGATCGAGTGCTCGGGCTTCTCTTCCGGCTGGGTCTGCTCCTGCTGCTCGGCGTTCTGCGGCTTGAGGGGCTTGGGCGGGTTGCAGTATTCCCCGGTCTGCGGGCAGTAGAGCTTGAACGAGCCGCGCAGCACCGCGGCCGTACGCCGCTCGAAGGCCCCCGGCTGGCGGAGCTCGGACCGCAGCTGGATCTCCGGCAGGAGGCGGAAGTCGTCCTTCAGCTCGGTGCCGAACAGGCTCGAGAACTCCAGCGGATAGAAGACCAGCCCCGGCCGGGCCTCGACGTTGAAGCGGCGCAACCCCCCGAGGAAGTTGCGATCCTCCCACCCGGCGACGAGGTGCGTCTCGATGCGCGAGCCGACCTCGGCGCCGCCGCCGAGCCGCACGGCGCGCAGCGCGGCCGGCTCCACGGAGAAGGTCACGGGGACGACGGGGCTCCTCGGCTGCCCGGGCGGCGCGAGCTCGGGCTTCACGGCGACGGCGCCGAACACGCCGAAGTCGGCGAGCGCCTGCTCCGCTTCCGCGAGCACCGCGGTCGAGAACCGCTCGCCCTCCTCGATGCCGATCGCCGTCCGGACGGGCGCCTCCGGGATCTCGCCGAGCCCCTTCAGGTTGACCTTGCCGAACGTGCACTCCGGGCCGAGCTCGATCGTGTAGCGGACGGCCGCCTGGTTCTTCACGAGGTCGACGTCGACGTGCCCCTCGACGGTCGCGTAGGCGAAGCCGCGATCCGTGAGGACCCGCAGCAGCGTCTTCTTGAGCTCCTCGTACTGATCCTCGTCCAGGCGCTCGCCGACCTTGAGCTGCCCCTTCGCCTCGGTCACCGGCCGGGCGATGTCCTTGCCCTTCTCCAGGGTCCAGTCGCGCCACTGGAGGTCCACCGACGCGACCTTCACCGGCTCTCCCTCGGAGACGACGATGCGCACCCGCACGCGCCCCTCCTTGTCGGGGCCGCCCGCGCGCTGCACCCGGGCCGCGCGCGCCCGCGCGTTGTAGAAGCCGCGCGCCCGGTAGTACCGCTCGATGCGGGCCATGTCCCGCTCGAGGACGAACCGGTCGAAGCGCTCGTACTCGACCGTGAGCGCGTCCCAGATGCTCAGGATCGGCACGCGCTCGAAAGCGCCGCCGAGCAGGTGCGAGCTCTCGGCCGTCGCGATGCGATCGGCGAGCTCGTCGCCGCTGATCACCTCGCCGCCTTCGAACGAGACGTCCTCGATGGCGCACCCGCTGAGGTCGGGGCGCGTGCACGGCGGGGGCTGGCGGGAGGCAGTGCAGGCGGAGACCCCGAGGGCGGCGGACGTGACGAGCGCCGCGGCGAGGGTTCGTACCAGCGGGTCCTGGACACCTGAAAGGTAACTTTCGGTTGAGCCGGCGGCGATGCGGTCGCCGCGGTGTGCGCGATGGCGAGGATTCAACGTTACGCCTGTGTTTTCGATATGCTGCCGTCCGCTCCGGCCGCCGGGCGCCCGCTCCGAGTCTGGGTGGGCGCTCGGAGAGCGGCGCGAGCGAGGGAGAGCCTACGAGATGGCAGAGCCGACGCAAAAGGAACCTGGTGCCGGTGGGTACCTCGGATATGGATTGCCGCATGAGCCCGGCGCGCACGGGGTGCCCGCGGGCCCGGGCGCGCCGCTCGGCGGCCCGCCCCCCGAGGAGCGGCGCGGCGCCCTGAAGGCGCTCGTGGCGATTGGCGGTCTGGCGTACGCGGGCGCGCTCGCCGCCCCGGCGGCGACCTTCGTCACCGGCCCCGCCACTGGCAACGCCGCCGCCTCCACCGGTGGGCGCGAGCGCTGGGTCCGGGTCGGGCGCCTCGCGGATCTCCCGCCGGGCGAGCCGCGCCGCCTCAAGGTGGTCGGCGAGGAGCGCGACGCCTTCACGGTCGCGAAGGATCAGATGCTCGGCGCGATCTGGGTCATCCGCGAGGGCGAGAAGATCCGCGCGATGAGCGCAACGTGCCCCCACCTCGGCTGCGGGATCGAGCTCAACGGCGACAAGAAGAGCTTCAACTGCCCGTGCCACGCGTCGCGCTTCGCCCTGTCGGGCGTGCCCGAGACGGGACCGTCCCCGCGCGCCATGGATCCGCTGGCGACGCGGGTCGTGGACGGCTGGGTCGAGGTGGACTTCCGGCGCTACCGTGACGGGACCGCCGAGCTCCAGGAGATCGCAGGGTGAGCCTCGGCGACTGGTTGGACGAACGCATCGGTCACCGGGAGCCGATCCGCCGCCTTCTCGACGAGCCGATCCCGGGCGGCGCCCGCATCGGCTACGTCTGGGGGGGCGCGATCGCGCTGCTGCTGCTCGTCGAGGCGGTCACGGGCGCGCTGCTCACGTCGGCGTACGCGCCGAGCGCGACGACCGCGTGGGCGAGCGTCGCGCACATCAACTTCACGCTGCGCGCCGGCTGGCTCGTCCGGGGCCTGCACTACTTCGGCGCGCAGGCGCTGGTCATCCTGATCGCGATCCACGTGGCGCAGATCGCGATCCACGGCGCGTACCGCGCGCCGCGCGAGATCAACTGGCTCCTGCGGCTCGGCCTGCTCGGGGTGATCCTCGGCTTCGCCTTCACGGGCAACCCGCTCCCGTGGGACCAGGACGGCTACTGGGGCGCGCGCGTCGAGACGGGCATCATGGGCGCGGTCCCCGTCGTCGGGTCGTTCACGCAGCAGATCGTCGTCGGCGGCACCTCGCTCGGTCACATGACCCTGACGCGGCTCTACAGCCTGCACGTCTTCGTGCTGCCGGCGGTCACGGCCCTGCTGCTCGCCGCGAGCTTCGCGCTGTTCCGCAAGCACGGCTACAGCCCGCCCCACGGCGCCGATCTCCGGAGGGTGGACCGGTTCTTCCCGAAGCAGCTCGGCATGATCCTGCTGGCCGGGGCGATCGTGCTCGTCGTCCTCTTCGACCTCGCGGCCGTCGAGCACGGCGCGCCCCTCGAGGCGCCCGCGGACCCGGTCAGCGACTACACCGCCCGCCCGGCGTGGTACTTCCGCCCGCTCTTCGAGCTGCGCAAGTTCTTCCCCGGCCAGCTGGAGCTCATCGCCACCGTCGGCATCCCGGGCGTGCTCGGGCTCTACCTCGCGCTGCTCCCGTTCATCGACAGGAAGCCCGGCCCGCTCCGCGCGCGGCTGCCGGCGCTCGCGCCGCTGTTCCTCGTCGGCCTCGGGGCCGCCGGCCTCCTCGCGAAGTCGTACCTGTCCGACCGGAAGGACGAGGGCTTCCAGCGCTCGCAGGCGCAGAGCGCAGAGCGGACCGCGCGCGCGATCACGCTGTTCAAGCAGGGCGTCCCGCCCGAGGGCGCGCTCGCGATGCTCCGGAACGACCCGGAGACGCGCGGCGAGGACCTCTACAAGAAGGAGTGCGCGAGCTGCCACCGGCTGAACGATCTCGGCCCGCCGAAGGAGAAGCAGACCGCGCCGGATCTCACCGGGTTCGGGACGAAGGCCTGGGCGCTCGAGGTGCTGAGGGACCCCGACGCCGACCACCTCTTCGGCAAGACGGCATTCAAGGAGATGATGCCGTCGGTGATCAAGCCGCCCGCGGATCCCGAGGCGGCGAAGGTGTTCACGCCGATGAGCGCGGCCGACCAGGAGACGATCGCCGCGTTCCTGGAGGCGCAGGCGCGCGGGGAGCCTGGCGCCGGGACGCCGGGAGAGAAGATGGTCCGGCAGCGGTGCACGAGCTGCCACCGGCTCGACGGCAAGACCGACGACGAGGAGTCCGCCGCCCCCGAGCTCCGCGGCTGGGCCTCGGTCGCGTGGATCGAGGCGCAGATCACGAACCCCGGCAGCGGCAAGGCCTACCCGCCGGCGGCCATGTCGAAGGACCTGGAGGGCCACATGCCGGCCTTCGAGGAGAAGATCTCCGCGAGCGACAGGAAGATCCTCGCCGCCTGGGTGTACCGGCGCGGGCGCGGAGAGTCCGCGAAGACGGCCGCCGCCAGCGCGCCCGAGAAGAAGCCCTGAGCGAGCCGCTCGCGGGCTGACACGGTCCCCGACCACCCCCTCTTCCTGAGCCCCGGCGCGGCGCGCGTCGGAGCGCGCCGATCCGTCCGGGTCCCCGGCGCGGCGCGCGCGCGCGCTGAAGCGCGCCGATCCGTTCGGGTTCCCGGCGCGGCGCGCGCGCGCGCTGAAGCGCGCCGATCCGTTCGGGTTCCCGGCGCGGCGCGCGCGCGCGCTGAAGCGCGCCGATCCGTTCGGGTCAAGGCGCGTTGCGGCGGGCGCTCGCGCGCGGGTCGCGCCGGCGCGCAGGCCGGCACGCACGGTGCTGTGCCTCCTGGGGGGGGCGCGTCGGTGGCGACATCGTGCACGGTCGCCACGCGCCGGCGTGCGCGCGGCGCTCGCTCCGGCGGCAGCCGCGCGCGCGAACCCCGGAAAGAGCAGGATCCGTGGACCTGGATGCGGCCGTGAAGCACCACTTCCCGTGGATCGCGGGCACGATGATCGCGTCCGCCGCCTACTTTCAGGCGGCGGGGGTCTCGCACTTGGTCGGGAAGACGATCATCCCGGACAGCGCCGCCAGGCTGTCTTCCCTCCCCTCGGCCTCGGGCCGCGCGCCGCACGACGGCGGCCTGCACGCGACGAGCGCGGAGGCGATCCTGCGGCGCAACCCGTTCGACTCGGCCACGGGGCCGCTCCTCCAGCCGCCAGGCGGCGCCCACGACGAGCGCGCGCCCACGACGAACGGCGACCCATGGAGCGATCCCCTCTGCGACGCCGGACGCGTCGTGCTCATCGCGGCGTCGGAGGACGCCGCGTGGTCGTTCGCTGCGATCGCGGGTCCCGACGGACGGACGCAGCTCCAGCGGCTCGGCGGCGACACGCCCGGCGGCACGCTCGCGCGCATCGCCTGGGACCGCGTCTGGCTCACCGCGGGCGGCGCGCGCTGTCAGCTGCAGCTCGGAAAGACCGCGGGCGGGGGGGCGCCGGCGCCGAACGAGGCGCCGGCGCCGCAGCCCCGGCCCCAGGCGAAGCCGGTCGGCGGCGAGGCCAACCTGAGCTCGGTTCCGCCCGAGATCGCCGCGCGCATCCGGCGGGTGAGCGCCACGGAGTTCAACGTCGACCGATCGGCCGTGGACCAGATCCTCGAGCAGCAGGCGCTCCTCATGCGCTCCGCCCGGGTGATCCCGGAGCGGCAAGGGGACCAGGTCGTCGGGCTGAAGCTCAGGATCAAGCGGGGCTCGCTGCTCGAGTCGCTCGGGCTGGAGAGCGGCGACTCCCTGAGGTCGATCAACGGCTTCAGCCTCACCGATCCGCAGAAGGCGCTCGAGGCGTACGCGCGGCTCCGGACCGCGGACCACCTGTCCGTCGCGCTCGAGCGCGGCGGCCAGCTGATGACGGTCGACTTCAACATCCGCTGACGGCGCGCCCGCTGACAGCGCGCCCGCTGACGGCGCGGGGCTCAGCCGAAGGCGTCGACCGCGGCCCTGGCCGGCCGGCCCGGCAGCGAGGGCGGCGCGACCGCCTCCCACCACGCCGCCGCGTGCTGCTCGGTCCACTCGGCGTCCATGTGCAGCGCGGCGAGCCGCTCGGACAGCTCGCGCGCCGACCGCGGCCGCCTCGCCGGGTCCTTCTCCAGGCAGTCGAGCACGATGCGGTCGAGCGCCGGCGGGATCGTGCGCGCCGCCCGCTTCGACGGCGCGACGGGCGCCTCGGTCGCGTGGAGCAGCACCGTCTTCATCGCCGTCTCGGCCTCGAACACGAGCGCGCCCGTGAGCAGCCAGTACGCGACGCACCCGAGCGCGTAGATGTCGGTCCGGCCGTCGACCGGGCGGTCGCCGAGCACCACCTCCGGGGCCATGAATGCCGGCGTGCCGGTGATCGCGTTGTCCTCGGTCAACGTGGACGGGGCCACGTCCTTCCTGCGCTCGGCCACCAGCCCGAAATCGAGCACCTTCAGGAAATCGAGGTCCGCGCCGTAGCGGCACAAGAACAGGTTGGCGGGCTTGATATCGCGGTGCACGAGGAACGCCTTGTGCGCTTCGTGCAGCGAGTGGCAGGCCTGCCGGAGCAGGTGGACCACCCGCGCGGGCGGCTGCGGGCCGTCCAGCTTGACGAGCGTCTCGAGGTCCATGCCGTCGAGCAGCTCCATCACGTAATAGAACGACCCGTCGCGGGCGACGCCGAAGTCGAAGATGCCGATCGTGTGCGGCGACCGGAGGGCGGCGGTCGCCTGCGCCTCGCGCTCGAACCGCAGCTTCGCGGTACCGTAGCTCGCCGCCCCGCCCTGGAACGCCTCCGGCCGGATCAGCTTCACGGCGGCCGGGCGCGCGAGCATCCGGTGCTTCGCCCGCCACACCTCGCCCATGCCGCCGCCGCCGAGCCGCTCGACGAGGCGGTAGCTGCCGAGCTCCCGCGCCGCGTCGAGCTTGCGCCCGAGCCCGAACACGACGCGCGACACGAACACGGAGAGCGCCAGCGCGATGACGCTCGGGAAGAAGCGGCGGATCATCGCGTCGCGCGACGGCAGCTCCATGAAGCCCGACCGGACGAGCACCCAGAGGAACGCCGGCTCGGTGAGGATCGCCAGCGTCGACGTGAACAGCGTGCGCACGCTCGGGCCGGGGACGATGATGGGGAACATCAGCACCCATATGGCCACGGGCGACCAGCCCGGCAGCATCGGCCCCGCCGGCCACGGCTGCGCGTTCGAGACGACCGCGATCGAGGCGGCGCCCAGGACCTTGTAGGCGAACGAGAGGTCGACGATCCGCGCCGGCGAGAGGAGCCTCCGCCGCGCGACGACGAAGAGCGCGGCCGAGACGAGCATGAACGGCAGGTAGACCGCGAAGCGGATCGGGTGAGGGCCGAGCTGGAGGCTCGGGACGAGCTCCGAGACGATGAACCCGAAGGCGCCCACGACGACCGTGCAGAGCGACATCCACGCGACGCGCCGCACCGCCTGCTCCTCGAGGTCCGGCGGGAGCCGCGACGACAGCCAATCCCAGCGCGACGTCGCGATGGCGCAGCTGGCGTCGGGGCCGAGGAAGACGGTCTCGCTCATGGCGTCGCGCGCGACCGCAGCCGCGCTCGCCTGTTTTTAGGGGAGGACGCGGGCGGCGTGAATAGGGAGCGTCGCGCGCAGGGCGGCGCGCGGGCGCGGGTCCACGCGCGAGCGTCGCGCCGTCGCGCGGCGGGGGAGCGTCACTTCGAGAAGACCTGCGCGGCCGCGATGCCCGCGCCCTTCGTCGCCTTGAGGATCACCTTGCCCGGTCCGCCGATCGGCAGCGGGTTCTTCCAGCAGCCCGAGGCCTTGCCGCCGAGCGTCGCCGCGGCGCCCGTGGTGCTGTCCTGCGCGAGGACGACGGGCGGCAGCGCGGGCGCCGGCTGCGAGACGAGCTGGATGTCGAGCTCCTGGACCCCGATGCCGATGCCGACGACCGTGTAGCACTTGCCGGGCGAGATGTTGATCTGCTGCTCGAGCGACTGGCCCTCCTGGAACTGCCCCGCGAACGGCCCGCCGTCCGCCTTCATCCCCGGGGCCTCCGTCGTGCCCATCCCCTGCAGGATGGGCGTGGCGGCCACCGCGGCGACCGGCGGGACCGGCGTGGCGGCGGTGCCCGCGGGCGCCGTGGTGGTGGCGGTCGCGGTGGGCACCGCGGTCGCGGGCGTGGTCGGCACGGCCGCGGCGCACCACTGGCCCGGCGGGCACGGGTTGCTCGGGTCCGTCGTCGGCTCGGGCGTCGACGAGCACGCGAGCGCTCCGAGCGCGGCGAGGCAGAGCGGGAGTACGTGGAAGACACGCATCATTGAGAATGCTCCTTCGATGGGCATGAGCTCGCCCGATGGCAGAACGAGGTGCCTGGGCTTCTTACACCGGCTGGGGTTCGACGTGTGGGCCGAGCGCGCGAAGCAGCGATCTCGACAGCAGGCGGCGTCGTTCGACGTCGATCAACGCCGCCGCAGCGCTTTGCGCCCCGCACGATGCGTGCTATCCGAGGTCGGGCCCGCGCGGTCTTGCAATTCCAAGTAGCTAAACTATACACGTGATCCGCGTCACCTGCGTGGGACGGCAGTGCGCGCCCAGCGGTGGACCTCCGCAGCGTGCCTTGCCTCCTGGCCTCTTCTGGCCCGGGTGGCGGCTCACGCCGCATCAGGCCCGTACCGCTGAATCCTGTGCGCCCGGCGTCGTCGCGTGGATAACGCGCATCCGTCGGAGCAGACATGAGCCAGGATCAGAAGCCCCCTCCCGCTGAAGGCAGCGCCCTCTGGTACAAGGACGCGATCATCTACGAGCTCCATGTCCGCGCGTTCAGCGACTCGAACGCCGACGGCATCGGCGACTTCGAGGGGCTCGTTGAAAAGCTCGACTATCTCCAGGATCTCGGCGTCACCGCGATCTGGCTCTTGCCTTTCTACCCCTCGCCGCTGCGCGACGGCGGATACGACATCGCGGACTACACCAACATCAACCCGTCTTACGGGACGCGGCGCGAGTTCGCCCGCCTGCTGCGCGAGGCGCACCGCCGCGACATCCGCGTCATCACCGAGCTCGTCCTGAACCACACCTCGAACGAGCACGAGTGGTTCCAGCGGGCGCGGACCTCTCCGAAGGGCTCGCGCTGGCGCGACTTCTACGTGTGGAGCGACACGCCCCACCGCTACAAGGACGCCCGGATCATCTTCAAGGACTTCGAGACGTCGAACTGGGCCTGGGATCCGGTGGCCAACGCCTATTACTGGCACCGCTTCTACTCCCACCAGCCCGACCTCAACTTCGAGAACCCGGACGTGCACGCCGCCGTGTTCAAGGTGGTCGACTTCTGGCTGGAGATGGGCGTCGACGGGCTCCGGCTCGACGCCGTGCCGTACCTCTACGAGCGCGACGGGACGAACTGCGAGAACCTGCCGGAGACGCACGAGTTCCTGAAGAAGCTCAGGCGCCACATCGACGCGAACTTCTCCGATCGCATGCTCCTCGCCGAGGCCAACCAGTGGCCCGCCGACGCCGCCGCGTACTTCGGGGACGGCGACGAGTGTCACATGAACTTCCACTTCCCGCTCATGCCCAGGATGTTCATGGCGGTGGAGCTCGAGGACAGCTTCCCCATCGTCAACATCCTGAAGCAGACGCCCCAGGTCCACGAGAACTGCCAGTGGGCGACGTTCCTCCGGAACCACGACGAGCTGACGCTCGAGATGGTGACCGACGAGGACCGGGACTACATGTACCGCGTCTACGCGCAGGAGCACACGGCGCGCATCAACCTCGGCATCCGCCGGCGGCTCGCCCCGCTCATGAAGACGCGGCGCAGGATCGAGCTGATGAACGCGCTGCTCTTCTCGCTGCCGGGGACGCCCGTCCTCTACTACGGCGACGAGATCGGGATGGGCGACAACATCTATCTCGGCGACCGCGACGGCGTGCGCACGCCGATGCAGTGGAGCGCCGACCGGAACGCCGGCTTCTCCAGGGCGAACCCGCAGAAGCTCTACCTGCCGATCATCATCGACCCCGAGTACCACTACGAGGCGATCAACGTCGAGGCTCAGCAGCAGAACCCCGCCTCGCTCCTCTGGTGGATGAAGCGGCTCATCACCCTGCGCAAGCAGTACAAGGTGCTCGGCCGCGGGACGATCGAGTTCCTGCACCCGGACAACAACAAGGTGCTCGCGTTCATCCGCGCGTACGGGGACGAGCGGCTCCTCGTCGTGGCGAACCTCTCGCGCTACGCGCAGCACGTCGAGCTCGACCTCACGCGCTTCTCGGGCATGGTGCCTGTCGAGCTGTTCGGCAGGAGCCGCTTCCCGGAGATCACGAGCGGGAGCCGCTGCTACTCGCTGTCGCTCGGGCCGCACGACTTCTTCTGGTTCTCGCTGGAGCCGGCGGTCGCGGCGGTGTCCGCGGGCGATGGCCAGGCGGCGCCCGCGATCTCGACGAAGGGCACGTGGCAGGCGCTCCTCTCCCCCGAGGGACGCCGGGCGCTCGAGCCGGCGATCGGCAAGTACATCGCGGTGCGCCGCTGGTTCCGCGGAAAGGCGCGCACCCGGCGCACCACGACGCTCGCGGACGTGATCCCGATGGTGCGCGACGAGCGGGGGGCAGCGCAGCACTTCATCCTGCTCGTGCGCGTCGAGTACACGGACGGCTCGCCGGAGACGTACGTCGTGCCGATCGGCTTCGCGACGGGCGATCGCGCGCGGGAGCTCGCGACGCGCACGCGCCACGCGGTGATCGCGGATGTCACGGTGCGCGACCCGGACCCGGAGAGCGCGGCCGCGCCGGAGGGCATCCTGTACGACGCGCTGGCGACGCCGGAGTTCGCCGCGCTGATCCTCGCCGCGATCCGGGCGCAGGGCGTCGCGGCGGGCGCCGCCGGCGAGCTCCACGCGCTGCCGCTCGGGACGACCCTCGAGGTGCTCGGCGCGGAGGGAGAGCTCCCGGCGCGCATCGCCGAGAGCGAGCAGAGCAACACGACCATCATCTACGGCGACAAGCTGCTGCTCAAGATCTTCCGGCAGGTCGAGGAGGGCATCAACCCGGAGCTCGAGATCGGCCGGTTCCTGACAGAGCACCAGTTCCCGGCCACGCCGCGGCTCGCCGGGGCGATCGACTACCAGGCCCGCGGTCGCGAGGCGACCACGGTGGCGATGCTCCAGGAGTACGTGCAGAGCCAGAGCGACGCGTGGACGAGCACGCTCGAGGCGCTGAACCGCTTCTTCGAGCGGGTGCTCGCCGACGAGGAGTCGGTGAAGGGGAGCGCCCCGCCGATGCCGACCGGCACGCTGGTCGACGCGTCGCGCACGGCGCCGCCTCCGATCGTGAACCAGCTCATGGGCACCGAGCTCGTGAGGATGCGGCTGCTCGGCGAGCGCACCGCGCAGCTCCACCTCACGCTCGGCAAGGAGAGCAAGGACCCCGCGTTCGGTCAGCAGGCGTTCACGACGCTGCACCAGCAGTCGATCTTCCAGTCGGCGCACGGCATGCTCGCGCGCACCTTCGCGCTGCTGAGGAAGCGCGAGCGCTCGCTCCCCGAGAACGTGCGGGAGCAGGTGTCGGCGATGCTGCAGCGCGAGGCCGAGATCAACGGGAAGCTCCAGCAGATCGTGTCGCGGAAGTTCGACGTCACCCGCATCCGGACGCACGGCGACTTCCACCTCGGCCAGGTGCTCTCGACGGGCGACGACTTCATCCTGATCGACTTCGAGGGGGAGCCGGCGAGGCCGCTGAGCGAGCGCCGGTACAAGCGCGGCCCGCTGCGGGACGTGTCCGGGATGCTGCGCTCGTTCGACTACGCCGGCGCCGCGGCGCTCAGGGACGGCCGCCTCCGGCCGGAGGACGTCACCCTGCTCAAGCCGTGGACCGACGCGTGGGTGGCCTGGGTCTCCGCGAGCTACCTCGCGGGCTACCTCGAGACGATCGCGCGCGCCCAGGCGACGGCGGAGGCGCGGACCGACGAGACAGCGCCGTTCGTGCCCGCCAGCGACGCGGACACCGTGCTCTTGCTCGACTTCTACATGCTCGAGAAGGTCATCTACGAGCTCGGCTACGAGCTCAACAACCGTCCTGAATGGCTGGACATCCCGCTCCGCGGGCTGGAACATCTGATTACGCCCAAGGCGTAATCAGATTCCCGGTCGTCCCCCTCTCTCTCCCGACCCGGCTTCGTCAGAGCCGCCTCAGGCGCCGCCTTATCCGGCGCGCGCCTGGGGTCGAGGGCTTGCGGCGGCTTGACGGCCCTCGTTCGATGATCGACGCGCGGCGCGCGGCGGCAGCTGTCCGGCGGGCGCTCGCGCCGGCTCTCGAGATAGAGAAGGTGCCTTGGCGAGAGGCGATTGGCGCGTTCGGCAGACGAAGAGTCGAGTCGTAGGGCGGCTCCCTCTGCTAGGCTGCGCGGCCTGCGCCGCCGAAGGAGAGCCCTGGGGAGCGCGGTCGACCCGAACCTCGGGCCAGGAGGTCCTACCCCGTGAGCAGGATATCGCAACTCGGCCCGGGACTACGCGTTACGGCCGCTCTTCTTTTTTTCTCATCCGTTGGTCGCGCCGAGCCCACCCGTGCGCCGGTGGAAGGCGCCGTGAGCCGCCTGCGCGCGCAGGCGAACGCCGCGCAGGCCGAGGGCCACTTCGCGGAGTCGCGCGAGATGTGGCAGGCGATCTGGAAGATGGAGCGCTCGCAGGTCGCCGCCTGCAACATCGGGGCGCTCTCCTACCGGATCGGCGATGCGCCCGCTGCCGTGCGCTGGCTGTCGCTCTGCAAGGAGATCATGCGGCCCCCGAGCACGCCGGAGGAGCGGGAGCTCTACGAGTCGCGGCTGTTCGACCTGGCGCGCGCGCGCCAGCTCGTCGGCGAGATCCGCATCGTCGTTCCCTCCGGCGCTTCCTGCACCCTCGACGGCGAACAGATCACGGTCGAGCGCGACAGGCCCGTTCCCGTCAACCCTGGACACCACACCATCGCCGCGACGCTCAACGGCGCCGCCGTCAGGGTCGACATCGATGTCCGCCGCGGAGAGGTCCGCGAGGTGCGGCTCGATCTGGCGGCTCCGGCGCTCAGGCCCACGGCGACGAGGGGCCCCGCGCTGGCGAGCGCGCCGCCGAGCTCCGGGCTGCGGACCGGCCTCATCGTGGGGGGGATCGCCGCCTCGACGGTCTTTCTGGCGCTCGGCGGGGTGCTGATGGTCGTGGCGCACGAGGCGGAGGTGAACCGGGACGAGACAGCGCGGAGCGTCGGCGGCAACAACTGCCTTCGCCTCATCGCGCCCGAGTGCAAGGAGGCCGCCAGCTACGAGAACACCATGTTCACGGCGCGCGAGCTCGGCGCGGCCAGCTTCATCACGGGCGGCGTGCTGGCCGCCGGCACGCTCGGGTTCGCGCTCTTCACGCACCAGCGCACCGAGATCACCGCGTCCGCCAGCGGCGTCGCGGTGAGGGGGGTGTGGTGACGCCGATCGCGGACGCTCGCCGGGTCCCCTGCCCCGCGCGTCGGGCGCGCGAGGCCGCGTGGCCGCGGCGCGTTGTCTGGCTGAGCCAGGCTGGCTGAGGAAGGCCGCTGGACGGAGCGGGAAGCGCCGTTATCCTGGAGCGCCGGAGGGGCGATGATCCGGCTGGAGCTCGCAGGCGCGCATACGCGGGTGCACTCGACGCTTTGCGGCGCCTGCCCGCAGGGGCCGACCGGCTGCTGCGCCAGCCCGCCAGGCGTCGAGTGGTCGGACATCGGGAGGATCGTGTCGCTGGGCGGCGCAAGCTGGCTGTTCGAGCAGATCGCGGCGGGCAGCCTGCGCCCTGGCCAGCGCGGCCTGCTCATCCTCCGCGTCGAGCCCCGCGGCAGCGACGGCCGAGCGCTGCCGAAGCGGTGCGCTTTCCACGGCCACGAGGGCTGCACCATCCCGCCGGAGCGGCGCGCGGCGACATGCAATTACTACGTCTGCGACGACGCCTTCGCGCACGGGGGCGAGCCTCGCGGCGCCCCTGAAGCGCTGGCCGGCCGCAAGGCGCACGACGCGCTCGTGGACTTCTACGGGAGCTGGGATCTCGAGCTCGCCGACCGCATTCGCGAGGGCTGGCCCGAAGGCCCTCCCTGGAATCGGGGTTTCCTCGACTGGCTCGGTCGCGAATACGAGCGCCTCGCGGTCAGGGCAGCGTCCGCCCGGGCGCTCAAGCATGGATAGCCTCGCGCGGTGCAGGCGAGGCACCGACGGCGCGCAGCAGGTCTATATTTTTCTGTCACCACCACAAACAATCGACCTATTTGACGCTCCGGGTGTGATTTTCGCGCCGAGCTCCTTGGACGCCCGCCGTGTTGGGACATACTCGTGCGCTCGATGGCTTGGCCGCGCCCAGCGAGCAAATGCGTGCTCGCTCGGATCGGGCCGAGGAAAGGAGACTTATGTCACGGTGGTTGAAGCTCTCGGTGCTCGCCCTTGGCGCAAGCGCGCTCTTGACGGCGTGCGGAGATGACGGCGAGACGTCCGCTGGCTCGAGCAGCACGAGCACCTCGTCGGCGAGCGGCTCAGGGACGGGCGGCGGTGATGCCTCGACGAGCGCGTCCACGTCGGGTGGCGGCGGTGACGGCGGCAGCGGCGGCGGTGATGGCGGCAGCGGCGGCGGTGATGGCGGCGGCGGCGGTGGTGACGGCGGCAGCGGCGGCGGCGCGTCCGCGCGCGCGGAGGCCGAGCTCGAGGGGGTGAACTCGAGCGAGCTGGCCGGGACTGCGGTCTTCGAGCAGAGCGGAGACGAGGTGACGCTCACCATCACGGTGTCTGGCTGCCCTGAAGGCGAGCACTCCGCGCATATCCACGAGAACAAGAGCTGCGGGAGCAACGCTGACGACGCGGGCGCCCACTGGATCCCCAACGGGGAGGGACTCGGCAGCTTCACGTGCGACGCGAGCGGCGCGGGCACGCACACGGTCATGCGCGGCACCGACGTCTGGACCGTCGGCGATGGCGCCAGCACCGACGTGACGCAGTTCGCGATCGTCGTTCACGCCGCGGCAGACCCGAGCGCGGGCGGCCGCATCGGCTGCGGCCTCATCGAGACGGAGTAGCCTCCGCCGGAGCTCCTCGGCTCCACCGTCCCAGCTTCTGGATGGTGGAGCCACGCTCCCGCGTCCGACGCCGGCGCTCGCGGCGTCTCGCTGGCCGCGTCGTCCTGGCTCGCACCGCGCAGCTATCGAGAAGCCGAGTCCTTCTTCGAGGGCATCGTCGTGATCTCCTGACGCCGGAGCGAGACAGTGCGCTCGACGACATCCGACTCGGAGAGCTGCAGAAAGAGCGACTCGTCGAAGCACCCGGCCCGCGACACGACGACGACCTGCATCCCCGTGGGCAGCTCGACGTTGAGCGGCGTCTTGCCGAGCTCCGTCCCGTTCCACGTCACGTTGGCGTCGGAGGGCTCGCTCTTGATCGTGACCTTGGCCTTCACGCCGGTGAACTCTGGAGCGGCCGAGGGCGCCGTGATGGGCGCCGGATCCGGGACCTGCGCCTGGCCGTCCCGCTGCGCACCCCCCTGGACCATGGCGACGGCCCCGGCGGCCAGCAGCGCAGCCGCGCCGAGCGCCGTGAAGAGGTACCCGCGCTGGCGCCAGGGCGAGACGCGGCCCACGGTCGCGCCCAGGCTGTCCGGATCGGCCGCCGGCTGCTCGTGCTGGCGCTGGCCAGGGCTGCTGTGGTCGCTGAGGACGGGGAGCGAGGCCGCGGTCGCGGAAGGCCACATCGAGCGGTTCATCCCCATGACCATCGAGGCGCGAGGGAACTCGCTGATCATCGAGGCGCGCTGGATATCGCCCGCGACGTCCAGCGAGGTCAGGTACTCGAACTGCGCGGTGACCTGCTGGCGGACGAGCGCCCGGCTCTCGGCGAACATCTCGAGCACGTACGCGCCGAGCTGCTCGTTGCGGACGTCCTCGCCCGAGACGAGCAGGTAGCTCTCCAGCGCGTCGCCCATCTCCTGCGCGGTGGCGAACCGTCGCGCCGGATCGCGCTGGAGAGCCGTCGCCACGATGTCGTCGAGCGCCGGGTCGATGTCCGGCACGACGGTGGAGAGCCGGGGGATGTCCCGCGTGAGCAGCTGGTGCATCACGGCGACATGATCGCCATCGAACAGCCGGCGCATCGCGAGGAGCTCCCAGAGCACGATGCCGATCGCGAAGACGTCAGCCCGCCGGTCGACGTCCTCGCTCGCCATCGCCTGCTCGGGCGCGGCGTACGCCATCTTGCCCTTGAAGGTTCCGCTCTCGGTGTGCGCGGCGTTGAGGGACGCCTTCGCGACCCCGAAATCGACGATCTTCACCGCGCCGTCGTACGTGACGAAGATGTTGTGCGGGGAGACGTCGCGGTGCACGATGCCGAGCAGCCGGCCGTCGAAATCCGTCAGCTCGTGCGCGTAGTGCAGCCCGCGCAGCGTCTCGGCGATGATCTTGACCCACGCCGCGCGCGTGAAGTTCGCGGCGCCGGGACAGCCGCTCACCACCGCCCTGACGATGTCCTTGAGCGGCTGGCCCTCCAGGTACTCCATCACGATGAAGTACCCGCCGCTCTCGCCGCCGATCTCGTAGGTCTGGATGACGTTCGGGTGGTTCAGCCGGGCCGATAGCTTGGCCTCGTCCAGGAACATCAGGACGTAGCGCGGGTCCTCCGCCATCCCGACGCGGAGGCACTTCACGACAACGAGCTTGTTGAACGACCCAGGCCCGCGGGAGACGGCGAGGAACACATCCGCCATTCCACCGCGGCCTAATTTTGCGACTAGGCGGTATCGACCAAGCAAGCTGTTACTCGCTTGCTTGTTCGTCGAGATGATTTGACCGCCTGCATTCACGACATCCCCCGCTATAAGAGCTTAATTACTCCGTTGACCTGAAGTTTGCAAAGACTTTTACGTTCGGAAACACTCGGGCTCACCGCGAGCGTGTGGCGCGTCGCTCCATCGTCCTGCCGTCGCGGCGCAGCATTCTGGCGCGCCGCTTCATTGCTGGCCGGAGGGCGGACCGGTCGAGGAAAAACGTTGGGGCCCTAACGAATTGCCTCGGACCTGGCCACCTGATCTGTGGCCACGCACACATGTGATCGCGTCAACGCACCAGTCGATCATCGGTCACAACGTCATTGTACACCGACAGCGCCACGAACGGTGGCGTGCGATGGGGCGCGCGACGTCGAGCCTGTGCTCCGCCGCGGACGCTCGCGAGCCCGCCCCCCCGCCAGCGATGGCGCCAATCAGTAATGGCGCCCACATGTTCGCTGATGCCGGCCACGCGGCCGAGAGCTCGACGTCCGCCCCGCGCGGCGCGCGACGCGCGACGCGGACGGAGCGCTGGCCTTGTCGCGCTGCAGGTGAGGCGTCTGTCTCTACCAGGGGTCCTGCGCCCAGAACCTGCGGACCACCTCGAGCGTGGCGTCGAGCTGCTCGAAGTGCGGGAGGCCGCGCGTCGGCGTGATGCGGGCGACCTCCACGCGCGCGTTCTGGTGCGTGAGGTCGTCGAGGCGGTCGAAGCGCGCGTGAGGGTCCTCGTCGTAGAGGACCAGGGTGGAGACGGGCAGGCGCGCATAGAGGCGCTCGAAGGCGTCCTCGGTGAAGAGGTCGCCGGCGATGAACGCGAGCGGGGCGCGGTGCGCGCCGGGCTCCTTCGAGGTGCCGATCGCGTAGTCGACCAGGCCGGGATCCGGGGCGCCGACGAAGCTCTTCTTCAGGAACCAGCGGATGCTCGGCGGCGTGGCGAGCACGCGATAGAGCGCCTCGGCGACGTGGGGGACGTGCGAGACGGCGCGGAGGAGGAAGCTCGCGCCGGGCGCCTGGCGGCCGAGCCCCGTGGGGGACACGAGCACGAGGCTGTGGACGAGGCTCATCTCCTCGCAGGCGACAGCGGCGGCGAACTCGGAGGAGAGCGACAGCGCGACAACGTCGGCGCCGCCCGACGCGCGCACCACGTCCGTGAGGAACCGGCGCACGGCGGCGCGGTAGAGCTCGCGGTCGTAGGTGCGATCGGCGCGCTCCGAGAGGCCGAACCCCGGGAGATCGAGGGCGTACACAGGCCGCTCCCGGCGGAGCGCATCGAACAGGGGAGCCATCTCCCGGGACGAGGCGGCCGCGTCGACGCCGTGAAGGAGCACCACGGGGCGCCCAGCAGCGCGCGTGTCGACATAGTAAGCGAGTCGCCCCGCGCTCCACGTGTCGACGTGGCGGACCTGCGCGTCCAGCGCCGGGGCGAGGGGCGCGCGCTCCGCTTTGCGGAGCACGTTCGGCACGAGCCGCTCGACGACCGAATCAAGGCTCATCGCGCGCGCCGCCATCACTTCTCCTCCAGCGGAGGCGTCATACCCTCGTCGTCCGCGCGCTCGATGTCGGCCATGCTCGCGGTCCTCGGAGCCGGTCGAGCGTCGACGCCGCCGCCGTCCGCCCGTCGATCCTGGCCAGGCTCGCGGCGACCCTCGCGCGCCGCCTGACCCGACGCCTCCTGCGCGGCGCGCACGAGCCGCTCCAGCCGCTCCTCGTCCATGTGGTGACGAGCCCCGTCCGGACCACCGTGCCGATCCTCGAAACGGTGGTGCCCGACATCAGGCTGGCCCTGGGGCACCGTGCGATCAGGTCGAACTGTCATGCTCAGCTCCTTTCACGCGAGCTCAAAAGCACGGACCGTGCCCCAGCGGATCGCAGCCCTGGGGACTTCCGGGGATGGATTATCGGGCTGAACAGGAGCACGGACGCCTCAAATGTGACGTTTTGCCTCGATGGCACTCCGTCCATTCGCTGCGTCCCACAGGTCACCTCCCGTGTCGGACATACGCACGCACGGGCTCTTCGAGCTGCATTTCAGGACGTGGTCGCGCTCACCCGGCGACGTCGAGCTTGCGGCCAGCGGGCTTGTTGATGTCGGCGAAGAAGTCGTTGCCCTTGTCGTCAACCACGATGAAGGCAGGGAAATCCTCGACCTCGATCTTCCAGACTGCCTCCATGCCGAGCTCGGGATACTCGAGCACCTCGACCTTCTTGATGCAGTCCTTGGCGAGGCGCGCGGCCGGGCCGCCGATCGAGCCCAGGTAGAAGCCGCCGTGCTTCTTGCACGCCGCGGTGACCGCGGGCGAGCGGTTGCCCTTGGCGAGCATCACGTAGCTGCCGCCGTTCGCCTGGAAGAGGTCGACATACGCGTCCATCCGGCCAGCCGTGGTGGGCCCGAACGAGCCGGACGCGTAGCCCGCCGGCGTCTTCGCAGGGCCCGCGTAGTAGACCATGAACTCCTGCATGTAGCTCGGCATGCCCTCGCCGCGGTCGAGGCGCTCCTTGATCTTCGCGTGCGCGATGTCGCGCGCGACGATCATCGGCCCGGTCAGCGAGAGCCGCGTCCGGATCGGGTACTTCGAGAGCTCGGCGCGGATCTCGCGCATCGGGCGGCGAAGATCGAGCTTCACCACCTCGCCCCCGAGATCCGCCTCCGTGGGGTCGGGCAGGTACTTCGCGGGATCCGCCTCGAGCTGCTCGAGGAAAATGCCCTCGCGCGTGATCTTGCCGAGCGCCTGCCGGTCCGCGGAGCAGGAGACGGCGATGCCCACGGGGCACGAGGCGCCGTGGCGCGGCAGCCGGATGACCCGCACGTCGTGGCAGAAGTACTTGCCCCCGAACTGGGCGCCGATCCCCGTCCGCTGCGCGAGCTCGAGGACCTTCTGCTCGAGGTCGCGGTCGCGGAAGCCGCGGCCGCGCGCGTTGCCCTCGGCCGGGAGCGTGTCGAGGTAACGCGCGGAGGCGAGCTTCGCGACCTTGAGCGTGTGCTCGGCCGAGGTGCCGCCGACGACGATGGCGAGGTGGTACGGCGGACACGCCGCCGTGCCGAGCGCGCGGATCTTGGCCTCGAGGAAGGAGAGCAGGCTGTCGGGGTTCAGGAGCGCCTTGGTCTCCTGGTAAAGATAGCTCTTGTTCGCGGAGCCGCCGCCCTTCGCCATGAAGAGGAGCTTGTAGGCGTCGCCGTCCGTCGCGAAGATCTCGATCTGCGCAGGGAGGTTGTCGTTCGTGTTGACCTCCTTGTACATGTCGAGCGGCGCGAGCTGCGAGTAGCGGAGGTTCTGCGCGCGGTAGGTCTCGAACACGCCGCGCGCGATCGCGGCCTCGTCGCCGCCGCCCGTGAAGACGAGCTGGCCCTTCTTGCCCATGACGATGGCCGTGCCGGTGTCCTGGCATGAAGGGAGCACGCCGCCCGCGGCGATGCTCGCGTTCTTGAGCAGCTCGAGGGCGACGAAGCGGTCGTTCGGCGAGGCCTCGGGGTCGCCGAGGATCCGCGAGAGCTGCGCGAGGTGACCGGGCCGGAGGAGGTGGGCGATGTCGCGCATCGCCTCGCGCGCGAGCAGGGTGAGCCCCTCCGGCTCGACCTTGAGGAAGGTCGAGCCGGCGGCCTCGAAGGTGGAGACATGGTCGCGGCTGACGAGGCGGTAAGGGGTCTCGTCGTGGCCGAGGGGCAGCATGTCCTGGTACTGGAAATCGGTCATCGTTCGGGTCTCCGGGGGCAGGGAGGCTGCGGGCCCCTCCTTCTTCGCATGGCTCCGGCGCCGGGCTCAACACGCCTCGACACACGCTCGGCGCCGGCCGTCACGCGGGGAGGTCGCGCTCGACGCCGTCGAGGAGGGCCGAGACCGACCGCAGGAGCGGCTCGCGGGCGCTCCGCACGAAGAAGTGCCCGCCGGGGAACATCTCGACCCGGAACGGCCCGCGCGTGAGCTCGCGCCAGGCCTCGAGGTCGGCGCGGCCCGCGCGCTCATCGTCGAGCCCGCCGAAGGCCGAGATCGGGCAGTCGAGCGGGGCGCCGGGCACGAACGGCTCGGCCTCGTTGACGGCCACGTCCGCGCGCAGGACGGGCAGGAAGAGCGCCAGGAGCTCCGGCTCGCTCAGCACCTCCTCGGGCGTGCCCCCCATGCGGCGGAGCCACGCCAGGAACTCGGCGTCGGACAGGCCGTGGAGCGGCGCAGCGGTGGGCAGGTGGGGCGCGCGCCGGCCCGAAACGAACAGGTGGCGCGGGAGCGGAGCGCCCCGGCGGCGCAGCTCGCGCGCGAGCTCGAAGCTCACCAGCGCGCCGAGGCTGTGGCCGTAGAAGGCGAACGGCTTCGTCAGCCAGCCCTCGAGCGCGGTCGCGAGGGCATGGACGAGCGGCGTGAGGCGGTCGAACGGCTGCTCGCTCATGCGCGCCTCCCGGCCGGGGAGCTTGATCGCGCAGAGCTCGGTGTGCGCGGGCAGCTCGCGCCACCAGGCGCTGTAGCTCAACGCGCCCCCGCCCGCATAGGGGAAGCAGAAGAGGCGAAGCCGGGAAGCGGGGTTCGGCCGCGGGCAGCCGACCCAGATGTCGGAGGTTGATCGCGTGATCATGAGGAGGCGCTCAGGGTAGCTCGACCCTGCCGCGCCCGCCTCCCTACCATTTGCTGCCGAGGGCCACGCGGATCGTCGCGACCTTGCCCCGGTCCAGGCCGAAGCCGAGGTCGTCGTCCAGCGCGACGAGGGCGCCGATGCGGGTGAAAGAGCCCTTCACGAGCGGCTCCCAGCCGAGGAACGGCTCCGCCGCCAGCTGGGCGGAGTTGCTGGAGGAGAGAGGGAACGCCGCCTGGAGGCGCATGCCGAAGCCAAAATTTCCGAACGGGCGAAACTCGATCTCGTTGCCCTGCTCGATGACGGACTTCGTGAAGTCCCCCTCCCGGGTCGGAACGAAGGCCTGAACCGCCACGTCGTGGGTGAGGAACAGCACCTTGCCGAAGTGGATCTCGGTCCCGACGCGCGCCCGGAGCGCCCAGTGCCCGAGCAGCACGCGCTGCGCATCGAAGTAGGCCCGCGCGGGGAAGTTCGCCACCGCCGCGACCTCGAGGCCCGCGCTCGGGTGCGGGTGGAGCGGGACCGTCACGCCGAAGCCGCCGAAGAGCGCGAAGTTGGGCAGCAGGTTGCCAGCGTAATGGAGGCCAAAGGTGGGATTGCCGAGCAAGAAATCGCTGTACTCGGCGGTGCTCCAGAATCGCTTTCCGAACAGGTCGGTGGACTGGGGGCCCGAGACGTTGCCGTAGATGAAGGGCATCTCCGCGTCGACGTGAAGACCCGCGAAGATCTTGTACTGCGCGGCGGCGGTGATGGTGATGCCGAGCCGATCGGAGTCCGTGACCTCGACCTCCTCCGGGCCCGCGCTCGCCTCCGCGATCTCCGTCTGGTACGACGAGCTGAGGACGTCGATCTCGAAGCCGAACCGGCCGCCCTGGCTCTTCGCCCAGCGCTCCTTCGTCTTGTCCGTGATGGGCTGCCGCGGCGGCTCCTGCGCCAGCGCGGGCGCGGCCAGGGAGAGCGTGAGGAACAGGGTGCCAAGAGACGCTTTGGTCGTGCTCACCTGGTGTCTCCCATCTCGTTCTCGACTCGCGCGCTGCGCGGGCGATTGACCACCTTGTCGCACTGTTGCCGCTGCACCGCCGCGCGATGAGGGACGCGCGCCGCGCGGGCGAGGCCCTTGGACCGCGGCGCTCGCTCGGATCAATGCAGCCCGAGCGCCCTGGATGCAAGCTTTTTGACCGCTGAGACCCTGCGACGCCGTGCGTCGGGCGGCCCCGCCGGAGAGCGCGCGCCCTCGAGGCCGCCGGCCCGGAGCGTCAGATCATTGCGGCTCGCAGTAGCCGAAGTTGCACTTCGGGGAGTGTGACGGGCAATCTCCGTCGCTGTCGCAACGATCGCAGTCGGCGCCACCGCCGGCGACCGCATCGAAGTAGCACCAGCACGAGCGCGTCGGCATGAACGACGCGAGCGGGCCCATCTCCTCGGTGCGCCGCACCCGCATGGCGCACTCGGGGACGACGTGGTGCTGCGCCTCCAGCTTGATGAGATCCAGCCCCGCGGGCGGCTGCTTCCTCCCGGTGAGGTAGTCGATCACCAGCGCTGCGCCGTCGCTCAACGGATCTCCCGTGTTGATGTTGACGTGCGTGAGGAAGTGGAGAGGCCCCCAGATCGCGTAATGGCCGTCCCTCACGTTGCGCTTGTCGCGCTTCAATGGATCGGAGTCGGGGTAATAGCCGCATTGCTGATCGTAGTGCTGGTACGCGAGCACCTTGAGCAGCGAGGAGCTCTCGCTCGCGACGTTGGCGCCGAGGACGCCGATCGTGCGCTCCTCGTCGGTCGAGAAGGCCACGAGGTTCCTCATGTCGTCGCTCGACGTCGCGGGGGCCCCTCGCCAGCGCGACGCCGGGACGCGGATCGCCGCCGCCATCATCTGCTGCGTGCCGGAGCCGGCGTTGCGCTGGAAGATGAACCGCTCGTCGGTCCACGGCGCCACGCCGGAGGCGGCGCCGAACCCGTACACGAAGTACGCGGCCTCGGCGCTGATCGACTCCTGCGTCGAGGCGTTGGGGACGACGAAGGTCATCGGCTGGATCGGACCGGCGAAGTCGCTCACCGTGCTCGAGGTCGTGAACGCGGGGTCGCACGTCGTCGCGAACACGTCGGACACCGCGATGTCGATCGGGCTCCCCTCCAGGTCGGCGTCGCAGAGGAGCTCCGTGTCGGCGTCCCAGTAGCTCAGGCCGGCGCCCGAGAGCGGCGCCCCCTCGAAGAACGCGGTGACCCCGGCGCACGAGCCCTGTCCCTGGTAGACGATGGAGAGGGGGGGAGTCGAGGCGCTGAGCACCTTGGCGAGCTCGGCGAGGAACGGCTTCACCGCGCTCGAGCCGGTGATGTGGACCGGGGAAGGCAGCGAGGAGCACGGCACGGCCGGCTGCGCGGCCGCTGTCGGGGCGACGGTCAGGGCGCCGAGCAGCGCCGCGGCGGGGAGCAGGGTCGGGCAGGACCGGGGTGTGCCATCGCGCTTCATCGTTGCGTCTCGTTGCGTCGCGTCGCGTTGATGGCGTGCGTGGGTCAGCGACCCCCGCCCGCCCCTGTCTCCGGCAAGGGGGGCAGCCCGCCGTCGCGGAGGTTCCCGAGCCGCCGGTTGTCGAAGGGCCGGCACGCCGCGTCGGTGCAGGCGTTGAGGAGCTGCTCGTTCGTCGTCGGCGTGCAGCCATGACAGCCGCCGCCGCCGTCGCACGCGCCCGTCGGTGCGCCGTCCGCGGGCACGCAGACGTGCGCGCCAGGGTCGCACCGGGCGCCGGGGAACCGCGCGCAGTCGGCGTCCGAGGCGCACTGCTCGTCGCGCTGCTCGACGAGCACGGAGCACGAGGCGAGCGCGGAGAGCGCGAGCGCGAGCGCCGCGCACAGGCGGGCGCGGAGCGCGCGCGGCGGCCCGATCGTGGTGCTCCGCGGCGGCGCTCCGAAGGACTGCTGGTGCATGGGGCGCGACCCTAGAAGGTGCAGAGGAGCCGGAGGGACGACGGAGCGATCGCGGCCCGGATCGACGGCGAGGAGGGGCGGGCTGCGCCGGCGCGCTCCGCGCCGCCGCCGCCGGCCACGGTGAGGTAGAGCGAGACGCCGCCGACGAGCACGGCGGCGCCCGCGAGCAGGTCGGCGGTGAGCGCGAGGGTCGCGGTCCTGGTCCGCTCGCGCTCGATCGCGCGCGCGTCGCCAGGGAACGCGCCGAGCGCCGCGCCAAGATCGCTGGAGGCGCCGAGCGCGAGGACGCCGGTGACCGCCGCGCCGGCGGCGAGGGCGCCGGTCGCGATCCAGGGCAGGACCGGCACGCGCAGCTCGCGGCGCGGGGATCGATCGAGCGGGGCGCCGGGCTGCTCCGGCGGCGACGCCGCGCCGGGGCGCGGGCCGGGGACGGCGGCTTGAAGCGGGGGCGCTCCGGGGATCTCGATCTGCAGCGCGACCTGATCGCCGCCGGCCACGTCGATGACCCGCGTGACGGCCGGGCGACCGGGCGCCGCGGCGACGATGCGCCGCCGGCCGGCGCTCATCAGCAGGGGCTCGGAGAGCGGCGTCCTGCCCGCCGCGACATCGTCGACGGCGATCTCGACATCGGGCACCGAGGTCGAGACCGCGACGGTGGCGACGCGGCCGCGCAGGACGGCGATGTCCCTCTGGACCTCGCCCCGCCGGTCGGCCGCGATCTGCGCGCCGCCGTCGGTCAGGTATCGCTCGAAGGCGCGCAGCGCGCAGGCGTAATCCCTGAGCTGGTAACACGCACCCGCGACGTTGTAGAGCACCTGATACGCAGGGGCGAGCGCGTAGGCACGGCGGAACTCCGTGAGCGCCGCGCCGTAATCGGCCTCCTTGTAGAGCTCGACGCCGCGCCGGAAGCGGGCGTCGGCCTCGGAGGTCCTGTCGTCGGGCTGGGCGAGCGCGCCGAGCGGGAAGACGAAGACGATCGCCGCGGCAGAGCGGGCGAGGGCTCTCGGGATCGTCATCGGGCGTAGGGGCTCTCGAGGTCGATGGCGCGCCCCGGCCTTGAGGCGCCAGAGGGCGGCGAGGGCGCGACAGCGGGCGGCGAGGGCGCGGTGAGGGCGGCGCTCGCCGGCGTGGTCCGCGCGGCCGGCGTGGTCCGCGCGACCGGCACGGGCTTTCCTGCGTGCGCGGCGTGCGCGCGCGCGTCGCGCTCCAGCGCGAGCCTCACGACGACATCGTTGTTCGCCGTGATCTTCTCCTCCTGCGCGAGGAAGCCGGGCGCCTCGGCGCGGACGACGTGCCCGCGCCCGTCCCTGGCGAGCTGGCCCTGGTAGGCGCCGCTCGACAGCGGCGCGCCGTCGAGGAACAGCCTCGCCTCCGCGGGCGAGACGCGGACCACGAGGCTGACCTCTTCCTGCTTCGAGGCGGGCGCCGCCGCCGGAGCGTCGGCGAGCGCCTCGATAGGGCCGACCGGCGCCGGGCGAGGCGGCCTCGGGCGCAGGACGCCGGCGGTGACGACGGCGGCGGCGAGGAGGAAGGTGATCGCGATCGCCGCCATCGCGCGGCTCGGGCGCGAGGCGCGCCCCTTCTGCCCGGTTGGCCCCGTGCTCTGCCCCGTGCCCGTCGAGCTCACCGGCGGCGGCACCGAGCTCGCGTCCGAGGGGCTGAACGCCGTGGGGGCCGTCAACGTCGGGGTCATCGACACCCGGCCGGTGCCGAGCTTCGGCAGGTCGGAGATCGTGACCTTCGAGTAGCTGCCGGACCAGCGCACGTCGCGCAGCTGCTCCTCGACGAGCTGCTTGATCCGCGCGCGTTCCTCCGCGAACCGGCTCGCGACGAACGCGCCGACCTCGCGCGCCGTCGCGCCCGGGTGATGCGCGCCGAGCCAGCGCTCGAGGTCCGCGTGCAGCTCGGCCGCCGTCGCGTAGCGGTCGCCGAGCGCGGGCGCGAGCGCCCGGCGGCAGATCCGCTCGAGCTCGGGATCGACGCCGGGCGCGGCCACCTTGACGTCCGGGAGCTCGCCCACGCCGAGCCGCCCGAGGATGGCGAGGTCGTTGTAGCCCTTCCACATGCGCCGCCCCGCGATCGACTCCCAGAGGATCACGCCGATGGAGAAGACGTCGGAGCGCCGGTCCACGCGCTCTGCTCGGGACTGCTCCGGCGACATGTACGCCACCTTGCCCTTGAGCATGCCGGTGCGCGTCTCCGATAGCGAGTCGGCCGCCTTGGCGATCCCGAAATCGACGACCTTGATGACGCCGTCATAGGTGACGAAGATGTTCTGCGGGCTCGCGTCGCGGTGGACCACGTGAATGGGCGTCCCGTCGAAATCGCGCAGCTCGTGCGCGTAATGGAGCCCCGCGAGCGCGTCGGTCAGGATCCGCACCTGGAGAGGGAGCGGCAGCTCGGCCAGCCCGACGCGGGAGCGGACCTGGCTGAGCGGCTGGCCGTCGAGGTACTCCATCGCGATGAAGAACCGCTCGGCGTCGTTCCCGACCTCGTACGTCTGCACGACGTTCGGGTGGTTGAGCCGGGCCGCGAGGCGCGCCTCGTCGAGGAACATGGCGAGGATATCGGCGTCGTCGCAGAGCTCGATCCGCGCCCTCTTCAGCACGACCAGCTTGTTGAAGCCAGCCGGCCCCTGGGCGACCGCGAGGCAGACGTCGGCCATCCCGCCCCTGCCAATCTCGGCAATGGGGCGGAACTTACGCCAACCTTGGGGGTCGCTGGGAACGCTCATTCGACCTAGGCCGGCTCGAGCCCCGGGGGGAAAGCCAGGCGCCAGGATGCGCTCAGCCTGTTACTTGCACGCAAACGCCGGGTGACGTTCGCGCGAAAGCCGCCGACCGAGGCGCGGGTTCATCCCGCTTTCTATGGCGCTCAGCGCTGGCCGCGCGCCGCGCCGGCCAGGCGCGAGAGCCGCGCGGCGAGGTCGCGGCGTTCCTCGGACTCCGCGCCTCCCCGGGCGCGGAGCGCGAGCGCGAGCACGCGCGGGAGGTCGAGGGCCGCGCCGCGCGCGCGCATCTCCGCGTAAGACCGCTCGTAGCCGCGCGGCACCCGCAGCGACCAGTTGTCGTCGCTCATCGTCCCGGGAGCGTTGTAGACCTCCTCCAACCCGAGCAGATCGGAGAAGAACACCATGACGTTCGCCGCCTGGCTCGCGAAGAGGTCGGCGAACTTGGCCTGCGCGAGCGCGCGCGGGTCGGACGCGAGCGCGCGCGCCATCTCGCCCTCCTCGGCCGGCGAGGGTGCGAGGCGCGAGGCCAGGTACGCCGCCTGCCGCTCCAGCGCGCCGGTCCGCTCCCACGCGCCGAGGAGCCTCCAGAGCGGCGGGGTGTCGTGGGTCCCCACCATGATCCAGTCGGACGGCGCGGCGTTCTCGCTGCGATAGACGTCCTTCGGGTTCGACAGGTCCGCCTTCTGCGTGACCCGGAAGCGCCCCAGCCCGTGCCGCTCGAGGACGGCCCTGAGCGGGAACGGGAGCGTGCTCAGGACCTCGCACACGATGTCGGTCGTCGCGCGCCCGCGCGCCTCGGCGCAGCCCGCGATCGTGTCGAAGATCACGCTGTAGCGCGCGATCTGCTCCGGAGACAGCGAGGAGACCCAGTCGTCGGCATACCGCGGCACGGCGCGGTTCAGCTGCCCGGGAGGCACGACGGCGTAGCGGGCGAGCAGCGGGTGGTCCGGCAGGTCGGGCGACGAGAAGAGCCGCGCCCCGCCCTGCACGGCGCGGAGCGGATCGGGGGCGTCGGCGGCGTAGACCCACGGGCAGACGAGGCCGTGCGGGTGATCGAGGCGCACGCCGTCGAACTCGTCGAACATCTTGTCCATCCGCGCCCGCACGAGCGCGAGCGCGCCAGACGAGGCGTCCGTGTACTGCGCCGGATCCAGGACAGGGTAGTTCCACACCTGGCCTTCCGGGTTGGTCCGGCTCGGCGGCGCGCCCATGAGATAACCCTTCAGGAAGACCGATTGATGGGCCCAGGCATCCTGAGGCGAATACCCGATCTGCAGGTCGCCGTAGAGCTTCAGCCCGAGCTCGGCGGTCACGCCCCGGAGCGCCGCGTGCTGCTCGTGCGCGAGGAGCTGGCAGAAGGCGTAGAGCTCGACGCCATCGCGGTACCGCTCGAGGAGCTCTCTCCTGCGCTCCTCGCAGGCGACCACCTCGCCTGGGCCGGGCGCGAAGAGGCGGCGATCCAGCTCCGGCTCGCCAGACCAGCCGTGAAACCAGCCGCTCCGGTGCTCCTCGCAGAGGGGGCCATACAGAGCATCGCGCTCGATCCACGCGGCGTTCCGCTTCCTGAACGCGTCGAGGCGGGCGGCGAGGCCCTCGAGGTCGCCGCGCCGCCGCCTGTCGGTGAACGACGCGAACGCCTCCCGCAGCGCGGCGCGCTGCGCGCGGTACGCATAGCCGTGCAGCGCGCGACCCTCGCGGCCGCCGGGCTTGCCGGCGACGATCTTCGTCACCGACTCGGGACGGAGGAGCGCGCCCCACGGGCCGTCCTCGGCCAGCCGCGCGAGCGCGATCGAGAGCGTGCTCCGCGAGAAGATGGTGCCGTCGTACGGGGACGCGTTGTCGGCCGACGTCTCCCCCTGAGGCCCGAGCTGGATGCCGTTGAAGCCGAGATCGCGCGCGAACCGGAGGAACCTGCGGCCCCCCTCGGTGTAAGGAGACCCGCGCCCGGTGTCCTCCGCGTCCTCGGACGGAAAGCTCGGATCGTGGATCGCGAGCACCAGGTTGCGGATGCCCAGCAGCTGCAATGCGGCCCTGACGAGCTCCCGCTCGTCGTCCTCTCCGCGAGCCTGAGCCGGCGCCGCGGTGCCCCTGTCGTTCCCGACGTCGTTCATCGCGGTAGGTATAGCGATGAAGGGATCGGCCCGCCAAGACGCGAAAAGAGAGGACAATTCTGCCTCAGTGAGGTGACTACACCTCTTTACGGGGAGCCCCGACGGCCCTTGTCAGGCCCCGAGGCGCGTGCCCGCCGCGACTCCCGAGGTCGTGCCCGCGGCCTCCGCCAGCGGGAGCGTGAAGAAGAAGGTGCTCCCCTCCCCAACCTTGCTCTCGACCCAGATGCGCCCGCCGTGGACCTCGACGAGCGCCTTCGCGATCGAGAGGCCGAGCCCCGTGCCCTTGTGGGCGGTCTCCTTCGCCTGCCAGTAACGCTCGAAGATCCTCGCCCGCTGATCCTCCGGGATGCCCGGGCCCGTGTCGCGCACCGAGAGCAGCACCTCCCGGCCCCACGGCGCGGCGCGGAGCGCGACCTCGCCGCCCGCGGGCGTGAACTTGATCGCGTTGCCGACGAGGTTGGCGATGACCTGCAGGACCCGCTCGCGGTCGCAGAGCGCCCGGTCGACGCCGAGCTCGACGCCCTGCTCGAGGCGCAGCGACTTCTCCGCGGCCTCCTCCCGCAGGAGCTCGATGGCGTCGCTCAGCAGGCCGGCGACGTCGTGCGGCACCGGCTGGATCCGGATGTGGCCGCCGTCGAGCTTCGCCAGGTCGAGCAGGTCGCGGATGAGGCGGTTCATGCGATCGGCCGACTTCTGGATGCGCTCGACAGGGCGCCGCAGCTCGGCCGCCTCCTCCGAGCTCGGCAGCTTCCGGCGCAGGAGGCTCGTGTTCATGACGATCGTCGCGAGCGGGCTCTTGAGATCGTGCGACACCACCGCCACGAGCTCCTCCCGCGCGCGGATCGCCCGCTGCGCGCTCTCGTAGAGCCGGGCGTTGTCGATCGCCAGCGCGGCCCTGCGCCCGAGCTCCTCGGCGAGCGCGCGGTCCTCGGCGCCGTACAGCAGATCGTCGCGGCCCGACGCGATGGTGAGCACGCCGAGCATCGTGCCGCGGGTGACGAGCGGCACGGCGATGTAGCGCCGGAGGCCGAGCTCCTTGAGGAGCGCCTCGCTGGCGGACACGGGCGGCTCGCTGTCGTGCGCGTCCGGCGACCGCGGCGAGGCGGGGGCGCCGGCGACCTCGCAGAGCACCGCCTCGCCCGTCTCCAGCACGCGCGCGACGCCGGCCGGAAGGACCGAGTCCATCGGCGTCTGGCCCTGCAAGAGGCGCGCGAGCTCGCTCTTCTGAGGGTCGGCGTGGACGACGACCGCGCGCCGGAGCATCGCCTCGCGCTCCATCATGTCGACCATGCACCAGTCCGCGACGAACGGGACCGGCAGGCGCGCGACGCGCACCAGGGTCGCCTCGTAGTTCAGCGAGCTGGAGAGCAGACGGCTCGCCTCCGAGAGGAACGCCGCGCGGCGCTGCGCCGCCTCCGCGGCCGCGCGCCCCGCCTCCGCGGCGGCGAGGTGCCGCGCCCGCTCGCGCTCGTTCTCGAGCATGCGGGCGTAGAGCAGCCGGTGCACGAGCGCCGTGCGGAAGGTCCCCGCGAGCCGGCGCATCATGCCCCGGTACCGGGGCGCGAACGGCGGCTCGCCCTCGAAGCAGAGGATGAGGCTGGAAGCGCCGCTGTCGCCCTGCCCCTCCAGCGAGAAGTGCCAGGTCGCGAGCCCGGGCCGCGCGAGCTCGGGGTACGGCAGGTGGAGGCCCTCCCCCTCGCCCGGCGAGGCGCCCGCCTCGGGCGGGGACCGCGGGGGGATGGGCAGCGCGCGCGAGCTCGCCGACAGCCCCGCGGCGTCGAGGAGCCGAGGGGCGCACGGCGTCGGCTCGACGAGCACGAGCACCGCGACGCAGCTCAGCCGCTCGGCGAGGCGCTCGAGGAAGAGCGCCATCGACTGGCGTGGGTCGAAGAGGTCGAGCGCTGCGACCGTGAGCTCCTGGAGGACGCTGAGGAGCGCCAGCCGCTCCTCCTGGATCTCGAGATCTTCGTCGCTCGCCATGGGCAGGGCTCCAGCCGCTCCGGCGCTCAGGCCCCCAGCGCGAGCACGACAGCGGTCTTGTTGTGGAACTGCGGCACCCCGCGGCCGAGCGCGCCCACCTCGCCGAAGGTCAGACAGCCCATCACCGGGACGCTCTGGCCGAGCTCGTGCTCGAACGTCGTCAGCTCGTCGTGCACCGTGTCGCCGAGCATCATGCACCGCGAGATGCAGTCGAACACGAACGCGCCGGCGATCGGCCCGGCCACCGCGTCGCGCGCGGTGGTCGCGGCCTCGCGCGCGGCGCTGACGAGGCCGATGGGGTCGCCCTCCATGACGCGGATGAGGCACCCGTCCGGCACCTCGCCGACGCAGTAGAGCCCGCCCGGCGTGACCACGCGCAGCGGGTCGCGGATGACGTGCTCGCCGTCGGCCTGCGGGATGCCGAGCGGGTGGGTCATCGCGAAGGTCGCGAAGCCGTCGAGGTTCACCTGGTCTCCCCTGGCGCGCGCGGTGCGCTGGTAGACCGAGAAGGCCCCCTCGAACTCGAGCTCCGCGACGACCGTGCCCTCGGCGCGGGTGACCATCGTCGGCGGGCCGTAGGGCCGGAAGCCGTGGCCGATGCCGGTGGCCATGCGGGCGGGCGAGTCGATCGCGACGACGACGACGCTGTCCGAGTAGGCGCGGCCGCCCGCGAACTGCGCGGTGCGCATGAAGCGGAGGTTGTCGCCCGCGCCGCCGCCGGCCCAGACGACGCCCGTCCCGCCGACCTCGACCGCGCCGCGGACGACGTCGGCCGCGTTGCCCGTGAGCGCGTCCGGCAGCACGATGAGCGCGCGGCTCCACCCCGCCGCGACGGACGAGGGGAACCCCTCGAGCGCGCGCGAGGCGGCGAGCACGCCGGCGCGCCGCCCGTCCTGGCTCACCGGCTGCGCGACGCCGACGCCGACGCGCACGGCCTCCGAGGAGACGAGCCCCACGACGAGCCCCTGCCGGAGCAGCCGGCTGCCCGCGAAGACGCCCGCCGTGCAGCACCCCGCCCACGGGACGCCGGGCAGTTCGCTGGTCATCGCCGCGGCGAGCGCGTCGGCGTCATACTGATCCGTCGACAGGACGAGCGCGAAGGCGGGGCGCGCCGGTCCGGGCGGCGAGGCCGATGTGGGCGGCGAGGCCGATGCGGGCGGCGAGGCCGATACGGGCGGCGAGGCCGATACGGGCGGCGAGGCCGATACGGGCGGCGAGGAAACGTGCTCGGAGCGCGCCGATTGCGCCGACTCACGGAGCGCCGCCGCCACGGACTCCGCGGCAGCCTTCCTCGGATCGGCCGTGGAGCTCGCCCCGACAAACACCTGTGTAGTCATATCCTCTTTCCCCCCTCAGAATTCAGGCACTCGCGTTATACTGGAGATTCGCCCGCTCGTCACGGCGCGTGATCTCCTGTCTTGTCGTCCGTACGGGGCGCTCCCTACCGTAGAGCGAATTACGAATTTCCCCGACCGGCGCTCCGCGGCGAAAAGCCGGACAGAGCCGCGGCGGGGCCGCGAAGAGGAGACCTGCGGAGGAGAGAGAGACGCCCGAGCCCGAGGGCGCAGAATCCTTATCCTTCAATAAGATAACGTGCGCTGCAAGCTCGCCTGGAACGGCGGGCCGCGCGCTCGAGGCGATCGCGTCGAGCGCGAAGGGGCCATGAGGGTGGCGCGCAGCTCGCCGGACGGCGCGATGCACCCACGGGCAACCCAGGATCCTACGGGCTCGCGATGGAGCGTTCATGCCCAAGGCGGAATCACAGCGAGTCGCCGGGCGCGGCCGGTCGAGGCGTGGCGGCGGGCCTGACGAACGACGCCAGCGCGGAGCTCCGCCGCCCATGGACGTTCAGGCAGGATCAGGGATCCGCCAACAACAACGTGTATGTCAGAGGGTGCCAGAACCCGCCGTCTTCCGTCCCTGGAGCAGCCCCGACGGCGACGAGCACGAACCCCAGTCCATTGGTGACAGCGGTCGCCGGCACGTCGCTGTTCGCCAGGATCTCCCGCATCGGCACGGAGGACGTCCGCTGGAGATCGGCGGGGGCGTAGGTCTCGACGGTGGCCTCCTCGAGCGCGCCGAGGTTGTCCCGCGCGAGCCCGGTGAACGGCGGGAACGGCGCGAGCGCCCCGTACGAGAGGTCGTGCGCGAGGAACACCCCGCCCGCCGCCTCGATCCCGGGCGTGAGGTGCACGTCGACCACCGGCGTCGCCGCGCTCGCGTGCGCTACCTGCAGCGCGACCCTCTCGAAGGTCGTGCGCCGCGACATGGCGGCCGCCACGAGGCCGGCGGTCGGCGTGTCGATCGTGTAGGCGTCGCCGCAGCCCTGCTTCTCGTCGGCGTGGGTGTGCCCCTCGCCGCCGGCGCAGCCGGTGGCGACGAGGAGCAGGCTCTTCTCCTCGGCGAACACCGGCGCCGGCACGACGGGGAGCGCCGCGGCCACGATCGGGGCGGCGGGCTCCGCCGCGAGCGCGAGGATCTCGGCGCAGTCGAGCCCCTCGGTCGCGCCGAGGTCGCCGGCGACGACGTGCGCGCGCACGCTCGCCCCCTCGGGGATCGCCGCGTCGAGCGGCTCGATCACCCGGGCCCGGGCGAACGCGAGGCCCGCGGCCGCGCTCGGCCAGGGGGCGACGCCGGCGCCGGTGCCGTCGGGGTAGGCGAGGAAGCAGAAGCGGACCGCGTCGTGATCGGCGACGCCGTTCACCACCGTGAGCTTCGTCGGCCCCGGCGGCTCGACGACGTCGCCGCCGCCAGCGCCCGAGCTGGCGGCGCTGCTCGAGGTGGCGCCCGGACCGCCGCCAGCGCCGGACGTGCTCGTCGCGCCCGGCGGGTCCCTGCCGAGGAGATCGTGGTCCTGCGTGCAGCCGGCTTCGACGAGCGCGGCGAGCGACGTCGCCGCGAGGCAGGCCGATCCGAGCGAACGAACACGGTGCAGCACGCTGCGAGCTTACCGTGCTAGGCGGGGTCGATGCGGGTCCATCTCACCACGACAGCCGCCGCCGCCGTCCGCCGCGGCCACCCGTGGGTGTACCGCGACGGCATCGCGGGCGGCGGGAACGCGGCCCAGCGCGGCGAGCGCAGGCGCGGCGAGCGCGCGCGCGGCGAGCCTGCGCGCGGCGGCGTGGCCGCGTCGGGCGACGTGGTCGAGCTGTCGGCCGAGGGCGCGGCGTTCCTCGGGCGAGGGCTCTGGGACGCCGAGTCGGCGATCGCCGTCCGCGTCTTCCAGCGCACGCAGGCGCCGCAGCTCGACGAGCGCGCCCTCGCGGAGCGGCTCGAGCGCGCCTTCGCCCTGCGCGACGGCTGGTTCGCCGGCCGCGACACGACCGCCTACCGCCTGTGCAACGGCGAGGGGGACCGGGTGCCCTCGCTCGTCATCGATCGGTACGACCGCGCCGCCGTGGTCCGCCTCGACGGCGGGATGCTCGCGCCGTGGCTCGATCGCCTGCTCCCGCACCTCGCGCGCGCGCTCGGCGCCCGCGGCGTGCGCTCGATCGGCCTGCGCGCTCCGGCGGGGGGAGCCGACGCGGAGGGGAAGAAGCTCGCGCACCTGCACGGGCCGCCGCTGCCGGATCGCCTCTTCGTGAGGGAGACCGGGGTGGCGATGGAGGTCGACCTCGCGCGCGGCCAGAAGACGGGGGCGTTCCTCGACCAGCGCGACAACCGCGCCCGCGTGCGCGCGCTCGCGGCCGGGCGCCGGCGCGTCCTGAACCTGTTCAGCTACGCGGGGGGCTTCTCGGTGGCCGCGGCGCTCGGCGGCGCGGGCCGGGTCACGTCGGTCGACTCGGCGTCGGCCGCGCACGCGTCCGCGCAGCGCACGTTCCGGGAGAACGGCGTGGATCCGGCGGCGCACGAGTTCGTGACCGCGGACGCGTTCGACTTCCTCGAGAAGGCGCACGCGCGCGGCGACCGCTACGACCTCGTCATATGCGATCCGCCGAGCTTCGCGCCGAGCGAGCGCGCGAAGCCGCGCGCGCTCGGCGCCTACCGGCGGCTGCACACGGCGGTCGCGCGCGTGCTCGAGCGCGGCGGCGTGCTGTGCGCGGCGTCGTGCTCGAGCCACATCACGGCGGAGGACTTCCTGGCCACGCTGGACGACGCCACCCTGGAGCGGGACGACCTCCGGGTCCGGGCGGTCCACGGGCAGCCGGAGGACCACCCGACGCTGCCGGCGTGGTGGGAGGGGCGGTACCTCAAGTTCGTGGTGCTGGAGTGAGGCGCTGACGCGCCCACGGGACGCGCGCCGCGGTCAGGGGCACGCGTCCGGGACATTCTGCTCCTCCCGGGACAAGCACCGCCATCGTTGTCCCGACGATGCCCGGGCGTGTCTCACGTCTCCGTCCCGCCGCCGCTCGCTCGCCCCAGCAGGAACGCCGCCAGCGCCTCCGCCTTCGGCGCGAGGGTCTTCACCTCGATGAGCTCGTCCTTCGTGTGGAAGCCGCTCCCCCGCGGTCCCAGGCCGTCGATCGAGGGGATCCCCATATCGGCCGTCGAGCTCGCGTCGGACCCGCCGCCGATGAGGGGCGCCTCGCCGTCGCCGAGCCCCGCCGCCCGCGCGCACGCCGCGTACTCCCGGCAGAGCGCCGCGCTCGCCTCGGTCCGCACGAGCGGCGACCGCGCGATCTCGCCGTCCACCTGCACGGCGGTGCCGGGCACCTCGACGGCCGCCTCGCGCGCGGCCGCGGCGAGCGCCGACAGGATCGCCTCGCCGTCCGCGTGGCTGCCGAAGCGGAAGTCGACCGCCGCCTCCGCCGCGTCCGGCACCGTGTTCCTGCCCTGCCCGCCGCTCACCTTGCCGACGTTGACCGTCACCCCCCGCGCGTAGTCGGTGAGCCGCTGCGCCCGGTCGATGAAGCGCGCGAGCGCCCAGATGGCGTTCGCGCCCTGCTGGTGCGCGTTGCCGGCGTGCGCCGCCCTGCCCGTGGCCCTCACCGTCGCGCCCCCGGTGCCCTTGCGCGCCGTGATGATCCTGTCCCCCTGGCGCCCCGCCTCGAACACGAGCGCGCACGCCGCGCCCGCGAGCTCGCGCTGGAGCAGCGGGCGACCCTCGGGCGACCCTACCTCCTCGTCCGACACGATCGCGAGCCGCACCGGGAGCGCCGGCAGCGCGCCGACCGCCGCGAGCGCCCGGAGCGCCTCGATGATCACCACGATCCCGCCCTTCATGTCGAGCACGCCGGGGCCGCGCGCGAGCTCCCCGTCGAGGCGGAAGCCCTCGAAGGTCCCCGGCGGGAACACCGTGTCGAGGTGCGCGACGAGGGCGACGTGCCCCGCCGGCGAGGCCTTCGCCGCCTCGCTCTCGACCACCCAGTGCGCCGCGAAGCGCGCGCTGGCGATCCGCCGCGCTTGCAGGCCGGGGATCGCCGAGAGCTCGCTCGCGATGACCTCGCCCACCGCGTCGCCGCCGCGCGGGTTGTCCGTGAACGAGTTGATGCTCACGAGCCGCTCGAGGAGCGCGAGCATCGGCTCCGCGCGGCTGGAGAGCGCCTGTCGGAGGGCCTGGATCACGGCGCCAGCATGCCACGGAAGCCCGCGCGCCGCGCTGCCCTGACGAGGCGTACCGGCGACCTCTGCCCTGGCCGCTGCAGAAGTGGTACGTGTCGCCTCCATGTTCATGAAAGGTTCCAGAGCAGCGCGGAGGCACCCGTGACAGCGTCGGAAGGACCGCTCGTCATCAAGCTCGGCGGCGAGGTCGTGGGCAGCCCGGCCCTCGCCGTCCTCGCCAGCGATCTCGCGGCGCTCAGCCGCGCGGGCACGCGCGCCGTCGTCGTCCACGGCGGCGGCGCGCAGGCCACGCGGCTGCAGGAGCGGCTCGGCATCCCCGTCCGGCAGGTGGCGGGCCAGCGCGTCACCGACGCGGAGACGCTCGACGTCATGAAGATGGTCGTCGCCGGCAAGCTCAACGTCGACCTGTGCGCCGCGCTCCTCGCCGCGGGCGCGCGGCCCGTCGGGCTCCACGGCGCGAGCGGGCCCGCCCTCGCCGCCGTCAAGCGGCCCCCGAAGGTCCACGCCAGCGTCGGGCCCGAGCCGGTCGACCTCGGCCTGGTCGGCGACATCACGGGCGTCGACCGCGGGCTGCTCGAGCTGCTCGGGAGCGGCGGGTACCTGCCCGTGCTCGCCTGCCTCGGCGCGGGCGCGGACGGGCAGGTCTACAACATCAACGCCGATACCGTCGCCAACCGCGTCGCCATCGAGCTCGGCGCCGCGGGGCTCTTCCTCGTGAGCGACGTGCCCGGCGTGCTGCGCGACGTCGCCGATCCCGCCTCGCGCATCCCGAGCCTCACGGTCGCCGAGGGGCGCGCGCTCATCGCCAGCGGCGCCGTCACGCGCGGGATGATCCCGAAGCTCGAGGAGTCGTTCGCCGCGCTCGCGGAGGGCGTCCGCCGCATCCACATCCTGGGCCGCCTGCGCCCGGGCGATCTCGCGCGCGAGGCGAGCGCGCCGGGCTCCATCGGCACCGTGCTCGTCCCCTGAGGCTCCCGGCCGGCCTCGCCCGGCCCGGCGGCGCGCCGTATGCTCCGCGCCGATGATGGACGCCCTCCGAGCAGCGCTCTCGTTCGTCCAGGCGCACCGCGAGCAGATCGCGATCGGCGCGGGCGTCGGCCTCGTCAGCTTCGTCGGGGGCATGGCGCTGGTCGCTTTCGTGCTCGTGCGGATGCCCGAGGACTACCTGGAGAAGGAGGAAGAGGAGCCCTTCCTGCCGGGGCGCCCGGCCTGGATGCGCGTGTCGGCGCGCATCGGGAAGAACTTGCTCGGCGTCCTCGGCGTGGCGCTCGGGGTCATGCTCTCGCTGCCCGGCGTGCCGGGCCCGGGCGCGCTGGTGATCCTGATCGGGGTGATGCTCCTCGACATCCCCGGCAAGCGGCGCCTGGAGCGGCGGTTCCTCGGCGCGCCGAAGATGCGCTCCTTCGCCGATCGCGTGCGCGCCCGCTTCGGCCGCCCTCCCCTGCGCGCTCCGGCGGGCGCGGGCTCCGGGGGGTCGTCGCCCCCCGGCGGACGCTAGGAGCGCCCGCGCTCGCCCGCGCGCGCCGTCCGCTCGCGCGACGTCCGCGCGCGCAGCCGGAGGTGCCACGCGAACAGCGCCGCGGCGATCGCGAGCGCGATCCCCGCCGAGACCCACTCGCGCGGCGCGAGCAGGATGCAGCCGGCCACGAAGGCGCAGGTCGCGAGCGCGAGGCGCTCTTCCGCGTCGGGCATCCAGGGCACCTCCCCGCATGGTTACCGCCCCGCGCGCCGCGCATCAAGCGCCACGCGTGGTCTCGGCGACAGCCGGCGCCCGCCCGTCGGGCCCGTGGTCGCCTCGTGCGGCGCCCGCGCGGTTGCGGTAGGTAGGTTCGACACCGGCGAGCGCTCTGCTCGCGCAGGATCGATCTCGACGCCCTATGAACTCAAAAGACGATCGCGACGAGAGCGAGCCCGAGGGCGCGCTCCGGAACGAGGACCCCAGCGAGCGCCGCGGAGCAGGCGGGAAGAGCGCCGCCGCGAAGGGCGCGGGCGAGGACCCGCCCGCGGGCGGCCGCGCCGCGGCGGACGACGACGAGCGCGCCGCGGCGGACGACGACGGCGACGCCGCCGCGGCGGACGACGCCGACGCGGATGCAGACGCGGCCGAGGCCGAGGCCGAGGAGCCGCCCGCCGCGCGCCCGCGCGGGCCCTCGTTCTGGGACATCCTCCGGGACAGCTTCTTCACGTTCGACCGCCGGACGCTCGGCTTCACGCGCATCCTGCTCGGCTTCTTCCTCATCGGCGATCTCTTCCGCCGCTCGTGGGCGTGGAGCGACATGTTCGCGGACATCGGCGTCCTGCCGAACCACGTGAACCTCTGGCGCCCGCAGGGCGGCGGCAACTTCTCGCTCGTCAACGCCTTCTCCACGCCGGGCGAGCTCTGGGTGCTCTGGGTCGTGATCTTCGCGACCTACGTCTGCCTGCTCATCGGCTGGAAGACGAAGCTCATGCAGGTGCTCTCGCTCGTGTTCGTCACGAGCATGAACGGGCGCGTCCTGCTCATCGAGAACGGCGGCTACGTCGTCCACAACCTGCTCCTGCTCTGGACGTGCTTCCTGCCGCTGGGCGATCGCTTCTCGCTCGACGCGCTGCTCGCCTCGCTGAAGCGGAGCCGCGAGCGGACCGCGGACGATCTGAACGACCGCACCACGATCGACGACCCGCTCAAGCCGGACAGCCACGTGACCGTCCTCGGGCCCGTCCTGCTGATCCAGATCGCGGCGATCTACTTCTTCAACGTGGTGCACAAGACCGGCCCCGCCTGGAAGAACGGGACCGCGATCCACTACGTGCTCTACGTCGACCGGATGGTGACGCCGATCGTGGCGGACGTCCGCGACTACGCGCCGAACTTCCTCATCCTGTTCATGACCAAGATGGTCATCTCCTTCGAGGCGGCCATCCCGGTGTGCCTCCTGTCGCCGGTCGGCCGCGCCTGGGCGCGCCGGCTCACGATGGTGATGATGAACGTGCTCCACATCGGCTTCGGCATGACGTTCGTGCTGGGGCCGTTCGCGTGGGCGCTCTGCGTGATGTCGACGCTCCTCTTCGGCCGCGAGGACTGGGAGATCGCCGCGCGCACGATGCGGCGCGCGCACCGGGCCCGGGTCGTGCTCTACGACCCGCGCTCGCCGGGCGCCGTCCTCGCCTGCCGCGTGCTGAAGCGGATGGACCGGTTCGGGCTGCTCACCTTCGAGGCGTCGAGCTCCGCGGCGCACGGGCTCTCGGCGCGTCGCCCCGACGGCGCGCTCGGCGAGGGCGCCGAGGCGCTCGCGGACATCATCGCGGCGATCCCGCTCGGCCCCGCGGTGGCGTGGGCGCTCCGCCTGCCGCTCGTGCGCGACGCGGTGACGGCGGCGATGGCGGCGGCGCACCGGCGCAGCCTGGGCCGGGCGCTCGGCGTGCGGATCCCGGAGCGCTCGGAGGTCGCGCCTCCGCCGGCGCCGCTCCGGCTCTGGGGCCGGAAGGGGCTCGTCGCGCTGCGCGAGATCGGCGTCCTCGTGATGTTCGCCGGCGCGGTCAACCAGGCGGCGGTCGAGCTCTGGGTCATCAAGAACCGCTGGAAGGTGCCTCACCCCGAGGAGACGCGGGTCCTCGCGCAGAAGCTCCGGTTCCTCCAGGGCTGGTTCATGTTCTCCCCCAACCCGGTGATGGACGACGGGACGCTCGTGGTCGACGCCGTCACCGTCGACGGCCGCCACATCGATCCCTTCACGGGCAAGCCGCCGAACTTCGACCTCCTGCACGCGAAGAGCTTCGGATACACGCAGATCTGGTGCGACTACTACGCGCGCATCAAGCTGCCGGCCAACACCACGTACCGGGACGCCATGAAGGAGTACATGTACCGCTACCCCGAGCGGACGGGCCGGCCCGAGGACGCGATCGTCTCCGGGGACGTGTACTGGGTGAAGGACTGGAACCCGAAGTGGGGCAGCACCGAGAGCTACGGGGAGGAGCGCGAGAAGCTCTTCTCGTTCCAGAACCCGAAGGCCCAGGCGCGCGCCGACGCCGAGCCGGGGCAGCCGGACGAGAGCCCCGCGAACTAGGCGGAGCCAGGCGGAGCCGGGACCAGCGCGGACGCGGCAGGCAGCGACTCGCCCGCGAACACCGACAAAGCTGACGAGACCGATGAAATCGCCGGGGCCGGACGGAAAACGCGATCCGCGCTTGACAGCCGCCCCGCGGCGAGTAGAGTCCGCGCTCTCGAAAGCGAGGGCCTGTAGCTCAGTTGGGAGAGCGCTAGAATCGCACTCTAGAGGTCGCAGGTTCGATCCCTGTCAGGTCCACCCTCGAATCGTCGCAGTCTCTTTCTTAAGCAGTTTCTCTTCAGTTCAGCGCGGCGCAACGGCGAGCATCGGCCTCGCCGCGCTGCGGTTCGCGAGCAGCGTTCGAGCTCTGCATCGAGTTCACGCTAGCTCGTGATCGAGCTCACGCCGGCTCGTGAGCAGGCCACTGCGTGGAGTCGCCGCGTCCTCTGGCGGCCGCCCGCCCGCATGCTCCGGCACGGCAGCCCCGGGCCCTGGGTGGCGGCGCCGCCGGGCTTGGCGCGCTGCGCGGAGCTCACGGCCCTTGCGGGGACTGCTCAAGGTGCAGCGCCGAGCGCGCACCGGCGCGCTGCGCGGGAGCTCGCGTCCTGCAAGGACTCAAGGTCTGCGGGCCGCGGGCGCCGAGCGCGCGCACCGGCGCGCTGCGCGGGAGCTCTCGGCCCGCAAGGACTCAACAGCAACGCGCAACGGCGCGCTCGGGATCACAAGGGGCACGGAGGGCCGGACAGCCGATGTGCCCGCCGTGCCCGCGCCCCTGTGCTGCCCGCGGCGCGCGCCTCGTCGAGGTGGGGAGCTGCGGCCGAGCTGGGGACGAGTCGAGCCAGGCGGAGGAGCGGATCGCTCACTCGTCGATCGGCTCGAAATCGACCTTGGTCGCGCCGCAATCCGGGCAGATCCAGGTCTCAGGCAGGTGCTCGAAGAGCGTCCCCGGCGCGATGCCGGTGTCGGGATCGCCGACCGCCGGGTCGTAGATGAAATCGCAGACCAGGCACCGATATTTCTTCATCCGTGGTTCTCCTCAGGGCTTGGCGAGCCGCGCACGACGCTACCACAAGGGCGGACACCGCCGAGGGCGAACCCGCCGCGCCGCCGCTCCCGCAACGCCTCGCCGGGACCGGGCCCCGGCGCCCCGACGGCGCAAGGCCGAGGCCGCCGGGGCGCCCCTCAGGGCCGCGCCGGGGCGCCGCGCACCGCGAGCTGCTTCCTGCGCAGCGCGCGCGCGATCGGCCGGTAGACGAGCCGGAGGAGCCAGCGCGGGCAGAGGACGCCGAGGTAGACGACGAGCCACGCCACCACCCCGGGCACCACGAGCGCGCGACCCCGGTCGATCGCGCGCACGAGCGAGCGCGCGCAGCGCTCCGGGGAGATCGACAGGAGCGCGGGAGGCTCGAGCTCCGTGAAGTTGCCGGCCGTCTCGTTGAACTCGGTCTGCACCGGCCCCGGACAGACCTGCGTCACCCGCACGCCGGTGCTCGCGAGGTCCAGGCGGAGGGCTTCGGTAAAGCTCGTGACGAAGTGCTTCGTGCCGATGTACGACGCCATCCCAGGCCCGAACGTGAGCCCGAAGCCGGAGCTCACGTTCGCGATCGCGCCGCGCCCGCGCGACACCATCGGGCCGACGAGCCGGTGCGTGAGGTACGCCAGGCTCGTCACGTTGAGCGCGATCATCTGCTCGGTCCGCGACCACTCGGAGAGGTCGAACGCGCCGATATCGCCGAAGCCCGCGTTGTTCACGAGGACGTCGACGGGGCCGACCTCGGCCGCGACGGCGCCGAGCATCGCGTCCACCGCCGCCCGATCGGTGACGTCGCAGCCGAAGACGAGCACGGCGAGCGCAGGGCGCGCCGCGGCGAGCTCGGCGCGCAGCGCCTCCAGACGATCCTTGCGGCGCGCCACCAGCACGAGCGCCCGCGCCCGGCGGGCGAGCTCGTGCGCCAGCGCGCGGCCGATGCCGGACGACGCGCCGGTGATGAGGACGACCCCGCTGTCGATGGGCGACTCCACAGCGGCAAGGGTTGCCCAGCGCCCCCCGGGCACGCAAGGGGCCCCCTCGCCCGGCGACCGCACCTCGCCGGACGTCACGCCGCCGCGCGCCGCCCGCAATGGCGCGCGCGCCGCCCGCAATGCCGCGCGCACGGCGACAAGAGAAAGCAAGGGGATACGGGAAAGCGTACCTGGGGGTAGATGAGCGCTCGGGAGGCAGTTCAGCGTCCATTGCGCTACCTTCGAGACCAGGAGTTGCAACCTCCCGGTAACACGCCTCCCCCGGCCAGGCGCCCCTCGCGAGGACCGCCGCGCAGCACGCCTGGCAGCCAGCGGACGCGGCGGACGAGGCGCGGCCGCGGCGACGACCGCCGCAGCGCGACGGCGGCCACGATCGCCGCGCCGCGGCGACACGGCGGCGCGGCGGCGCGCGTTGACGTTCAGGGCGGCCCTCTTTACCGTGGACCCCGTCCTCACGAGCCAGGAGACATCATGCGTTGGCCCTCATCTCTCATCAGTGTGCTCCTCGTCGCCGCCGGGCTGGGCGCGTGCGACCGGTCGGCGGAGTACGAGTATCAGGCCCCCAAGGCCTCCACCACGGGCAAGCCCGCCGCCTCCGCGGGCGCGGGCGCGGGCGAGCTGAAGCCGCTCGTCTTCGATCCGAACGACGTCAAGTCCTTCAAGGTCCTCCCCGCCAAGTTCGAGTACGACAAGAACCCGATCACCGATGAGAAGGTGACCCTGGGCCGGATGCTCTGGTACGAGAACCGCCTCTCGAAGAACCAGGATATCTCCTGCAACTCATGTCATGACCTCTCGAATTACGGGGTCGACAACAAGTCCTTCTCGTCCGGGCACAAGGGCCAGCTCGGCGGCCGGAACTCGCCTTCCGCCTACAACGCGGGCCACCACATCGCGCAGTTCTGGGACGGCCGCGCGGCCACGCTCGAGGACCAGGCCAAGGGGCCTATCCTGAACCCCGTCGAGATGGCCATGCCGGACGAGAAGCGGGTCATCACGACCCTCAAGTCGATCCCCGAGTACGTGAACCTCTTCAAGGCCGCCTTCCCCGAGGACAAGGAGCCGATCACCTACGACAACATGGCCAAGGCGATCGGCGCGTTCGAGCGCGGCCTGGTCACGCCGTCGCGCTTCGACAAGTACCTCGGCGGCGACGACAAGGCGCTCACCGCCGAGGAGAAGGCCGGGTTCCACAAGTTCATCTCGCTCGGCTGCCCGACCTGTCACACGGGCGTCGCCGTCGGCGGCTCGACCTTCCAGAAGCTCGGCCTCGTGAAGGAGTGGGCCAACCTCAAGGACAACGGGCGCTTCGACTTCACGAAGGACGAGAAGGACAAGTTCTTCTTCCGCGTCCCGAGCCTCCGGAACGTCGAGAAGACCTTCCCCTACTTCCACGACGGCTCGCTCGCGACGCTCGACGAGACCGTGACGAAGATGGCGTGGCACCAGCTCGGCGTGGAGGCCAAGCCCGAGGAGGTGAAGGCCGTCGTCGCCTTCCTGAAGGCGCTCACCGGCGACCTCCCGACCGAGTACATCAAGAAGCCCGAGCTGCCCAAGAGCACGCCGGCCACGCCCAAGGCCGACCCCACGTGAGCTGATCCGATTGCGCCGAGAGGGCGGATCAGGTCTGCTCCGCCCCCTCGGATGAGCACGAACTCCGGCGACGACGGACGATCCGCGCCCGCTCCTGAGGACGGAGCGGGCGCCGGCGAGGCGAGCGCCGATCAGGACGAGGCAGCGAGCGCGCGCGACGGGCGCACCGCGCGGGCGCTCGTCTTCGTGCGCGAGCGGTTCGACGGCGCGTGCCTCGCCTTCCCGGTCGCGGCGCCAGACGCCGCGAGCTTCGGCCGCGACGAGGACGTCCTCGTCGAGCAGCAGCTCTTCCTGCGCGAGCACGCGGCGCGCGCCCAGCCCGAGGCGATCTCCCGGCTCTCGTTCCCGCAGGGGACAGAGCTCCTCTCCGTGGACGTCGCGGTCCCGCGCGACGACCTGCCGCGCAAGCTGCGGCGCGAGGTGCCCGTGAGCTTCCCCTGCGTCGTCGTGCCCGCCGGCGCGCGGGCGGCGCAGGCGGCGCCGGCGCGCGGCGAGCACGACGCATGGGTGCTCGTGCCGAGCCTCGGCCACGCGTTCCACGTGGAGGCGGGCGAGCCGATCGAGCCGGCGATCCGGCACGAGGTGCGCCGGCTCCTCGCCTCGCAGGACCTGTCGACGTGGGAGCACCTGGGGCTCCTGCCCGGGAGCGCGCACCGCCTCGAGGTGCTCCACGCCCCGCTGCCCGAGCCCGAGCGCGGGCAGCACGGCCAGCGCGGCGTCTCCATCGCCGAGCGCGCGCGGCGGAAGAAGGCCGTGGACGCGCTCGTCTCGGTCGCGACGCCGCTCCACGTGGCCGCGCAGCGGAGCCCGCTCGCGGCGCCGCCGCTCGCCTGCCGCGACGCGGAGCTCGCGCGCCTCGCCGCCCTGCTCGACGGCGAGGAGCGCCTCGGCGTGCTGATCGTCGGGCCGGAGCACGCCGGCAAGACCGCGCTCATGCAGGCCTACGTCGCCCGCCAGACGCGGCTCGTCTACGCGACCTCGGGCGCGCAGCTCATCGCGGGCATGAGCGGGCTCGGGCAGTGGCAGGAGCGCATCCACGGCGTGATGGAGGCCGCCGCCGCGCTCGACGCGGTGCTGTACTTCGAGAACCTCGACGACCTCCTGGCCGAGCGGGTCGACGGCGGCCACGTCGACCTCGCCGGCGCGATGCGGCCCTACCTCGACGAGGGGCGCGTGCGCGTCGTGTGCGAGCTCCGCGACGACCGGCTCGACGCGCTCGAGGGCCGGCACTGGGCCTTCTTCGCCGGCCTGAGCCGCATCCGGGTCGACCCGCTCTCGGCCGCGGACACCCGCAAGGCGCTCGCCGAGCGCGCGGCGCGCGACGCCCGCGTCGAGCCGCACCGCCCGGCGGTCGCGGGCGACGCGCTGACGGCGCTCATCGATCTCGCGGAGCGCTACCTCCCCTACAGCGCGTTCCCGGGCAAGGCCGTCCGGCTCTACGAGGACCTGCGCACCGTGCACGAGCGGGAGCGGACCGCGCAGGGCGAGCCGGTCACGCTCGGGCGGAGCGACCTCCACGAGCTGTTCTCGACGCGCACCGGGATGCCCGCGTTCCTGCTGCGCGACGATCTGCCGCTCCGCGTGGACCGCGTGGCGCGCGACCTCGGCGCGAGCGTCGTCGGGCAGGAGCGCGCCGTGCGCGCGCTCGCCGAGACGATCGCCGTGGTGAAGGCGGGCCTCTCGCCGCCGGACAAGCCGCTCGCGGCGTTCCTCTTCGTGGGGCCGACGGGCGTGGGCAAGACCGAGCTCGCCCGCGCGCTCGCCGGCCTGCTCTTCGGCTCGCCCGACCGGCTCTCGCGGTTCGACATGAGCGAGTTCGCGAGCGAGGGCGCGGCCGATCGCCTGATCCGCGGGACGGACGGCGCGGGCGGGCTGCTCACGCAGCGCGTGCGCGAGCAGCCGTTCTGCGTGCTCCTGCTCGACGAGATCGAGAAGGCCCACCGGGCCGTCTTCGATCTGCTGCTCCAGGTGCTCGGCGAGGGGCGCCTCTCCGACGCGCGCGGCAGGACGGCGTACTTCCACAACGCGATCGTGATCATGACGTCGAACCTCGGCGCGGCGGAGCGGCGCGGGCAGGCGGGGTTCTCGGGCGGGCCGGGCGCGGGCTCCCCGGAGGACCGGGCCGCGCTGGACGAGGCGCACTACCAGCGCGTCGTCGCGGGCGCGTTCCGGCAGGAGTTCGTGAACCGCATCGACCGCGTCGTGCCGTTCCGATCGCTGACCCGCGAAGAGCTCGCCGAGGTCGCCCGGCTCACGACGCAGCGCCTGAGCCAGCGCCGCGGGCTCTCGGAGGCGGGGGTCGCGCTCGAGGTGTCGCCGCGGGCGCTCGCGAGGCTCGCCGAGGACGGCCACGCGCCGGCGTACGGCGCGCGGGCGCTGCGGCGCCACATCGAGGAGCACCTGGCGGCGCCGCTCGCGCGGCTGCTCGCGGGGCTCGGCGGCGAAGCGCGGGAGCTCACGGTGTGGGTCACCGAGGCCGGCGAGCCGGAGGCGGCGGCGCCGTCGTCCGAGGGCGCCGTGATCGGCCGCGCGGAGACCGCCGCGCTCCGCCTCGAGGCGCGGCGGCGGCGCGCGGCGCGTGCGGCGCAGCAGGCGTTCGGCGTCGAGCAGGTCGGCGAGCTCCGGCGCGAGGTGGACCTGTGGATGGGCCTCGGGCCGATCGAGCAGCTCCGGGAGCAGATCGACTTCCTGCTGACCCAGCTGAGCCTCGCGACTGGGCCGTCGCGCGACCGCCGGAAGGAGCTCGACGCGGCGGCGCTGCAGGCCGAGCACCACCGGCTGAGCGAGCTCTGGGGGCGGCTCGCGCGCGCGCAGGAGGAGATGCACAGCGTCGAGGAGCTCGCGCTGATGGCGCTGCTCGAGGGCGAGGAGGTGCGCGAGCTCGCGGGCGAGGCGCGCGCGGCGCGCCAGGGCTTCCGCGAGGTGCTGCCGCGCGCGCTCGTCGCGACGGAGTCGCGGCGCGACGCGATCACGCTGATCCTGGAGGAGCTCGACGAGGGGGCGTTCGAGCGGTGGCTCGCGCCGATGCTGAAGGAGCTCCCGAGGCGCGGGTGGAGCGCGACGCTGCACATCGACGGCGACCGGGCGGGCCCCGGCGACGCGGCCTGGCCCGCGAGCCGCCGGTGGGGCCCGCCGCGCGCGCCGGGCGACGTGCTCGAGGCGCTCGATCGGCCGAAGCGCGGGTTCCGGAGCGTGCTCCTCCGCTGCACGGGCGCGTACGCGGGCGCGTTCCTGTCGCTCGAGCGGGGTCTCCACCAGCTGGTGGTGAGCAAGCGGGAGGCGGGCGCGGCGCGCGACGCGTCAAACGACGGCCGCCTGCACGTGTTCGTGCACTTCGTCGCGCACGCGGCCGACATCGCCGAGGACCAGTGGGAGCACCGGTCGCTCGCGCCGCCCCCCGCCGGCTCGGCCGCGGCGCGGCGGCGCGGGGCGACGGCGCGCGAGCACGACGAGGTCGAGGGCGCGGTGCTGATCGCGGGGCGCCGGGCGCGGATCGCGATGGATCCGGGCTGGTACTGGGAGCGCCTCGACGAGGTCGCGCTGTCGCACCTGCTCCTGTTCGAGGACGAGGGGAGCGGGCTGGATCGGAGCGCGTACTTCAGCGCGGGCGAGGACGACGAGCGCCCGGACTGACGAGCTCCCTCACCGGCGCGCGCAGTCCGTGAACGCGATGTCCACCTGGAAGGGCTGGGTCGCGTCCTCCGGCACATCCAGGGCGGCGCTCTGCGCGCAGCGCATCCCGAGCGCGTTCGTCAGGTAACGCATGTACCCCGCCTGCGCCTCCGCGAAGCTCGCGAACTCGAGCGTCGCGACGCAGCCGGACGTCCGGCACGAGAGCCGCTCGACCTTCCCGGCGTGCTCGAAGTCCTCCGCGACGCGCGCGATCTCTGCTCGGATCGTCTCCGTCGCGCCGCTCGACCAGGCGTCGTCGAGCGGCTCGGCCTCGAGCCGCGCGATCCGCTCGCGCTGCTCGGCGATCACGCGCCCGCGCTCGGCCTCGATCTCGGCGGCGTCGGGCGGAGGCCGCGCCGCGGGCGGAGGCTCCGGCGCGCGTTCTGAAGGCGCCACGGGCGGGGAAGCCTGAACCGTCGAGGCACGCTCCTCCGTCGGGATGACCCCAGCGTTCGTGGGCAGCGCCGCGAGCGGTCGAGCTTCGCCAGCGGTCGCGGCCGCGGCGGCGGAAGCCGGGCGGCCCGCCTTCGGGGCGAGCACGAACGACGAGATCACGGCAGCGGCGACGCCCACGGCGGCCGGCGACACCACGCGAAGCAGCGACGAGAAACGATGGACGTGCGACATGGTGCTTCTCCTCCACGATCGATGAACGAAGGCTCCCGGAGGTCGTCCGGTCGATGAGCATCGAGGCGAGCCCGCCCCGGCCGAGCTCTGCGCTGCGCGTTCCATCAGCGCTCGATCGCGGCGGGGACGGGGCGCCCATCACGCGCGGTCTCTCGAGGGATCATCGAGCGAGCGGCGCTCGCGGCCTGCTCACCAGGTCTGGATGCCGCTGATCCTGCTGGCACCCCCGATGCCGGTGCGCGGGAGCGAGACGACGAGCACCGGGTAGTTGTCGGCCAGCCCCGGATTCCTGAGGTGGTTGATGTTGGGCGCGTCGACGCTGCGCCCGACGATGAAGCCGGTCTCGGTGCCGTGCGTGATCTCGCCGGGGGCCGCGCAAACGGCGGCGCCGCCCGCCCATGACGTCATGCAGACACGGGCGGTGACCTGACCGTTGCCCTCGTTGTTCCCGTCGTAGCCATCGACGAAGATCGGCTGTCCGGAGTCGCGGAGCGCCGTCGAGATGGGGCAGTAAACATTGCGCGCGGTGGACCACGCGAAGCCCCCGCTGCGGTTGGAGATGCCGTCGGGACCGACCCCATAGTCGCCGACATAGTCGGTCTCGAAGAGGCAGGCCGTGGCGTGCGTGGGCTCGCGCGCGTCGGCCGGCGATGTACCCAGCGCGCTGAAGGACGCTGCTGCGGTGGCCAGACCGATCAGGACCCGAGCGAGGACGCGAATGCTTTTCATGAGGATCTCTCCGTACCCATGGGGCTGGTTGCAGTGGACGATCGCTCTCGTGCGATCGTGCCGCGGACATTGCACGGCTCGCGCCAACACCATTTCCGGACAGACCCGAGCCGGCGCGGCGCAGCGCCCGACCGTCATTGCGCCGCTGTCGCTTCCCTTTGCTGGATCGCAGGAGGCGTCCTTCGCTCGCGCGCGCTCACGAGGTCTCTGCCGGATCACCCCGGTCTCGACGTGGAATCTGCGCCCGAAGCACCTGTTGCACCGGTTGCACGCTGCCGCCCCCCGGGCGCGGCAGCTCGGGGCGCGGGGTCGGCGCGTTCGCGGGGCGCACACCGGGTGTTGCACCCGTTGCACCGGCGCTCAGCCGCGGAACTCCTCTGGATCGATGCCGTAGCGCTTGAGCCAGCGCTGGATCTGCATCCGCGCCTTGCCCATGGCGTCCGCGACGCGCGTGATGTTGCCCCGGTGCTCGCGCAGGAGCGCGAGCAGCTCCTCCCGGCGCGCCTCGTCCTCGCTCGCCGACCGGGAGGCCTCGGCGCTCGCGCGCCGCACCGCCTCGGGCAGGTGCTCCAGCTCCACCCGCTTCGCCTCGCCGGCGAGCACCACGGCCGTCTCCAGGCACTTCTCGAGCTCCCGGACGTTCCCGGGCCATGAATACCCGAGCAGCGCGCGCGCCGCGCTCGGGTGGAGCTGCACCCGAGCGGCCCCCGCCGGATCGAGGCGGCGCAGCAGCGCGGCGGCGAGCAGGCCGAGGTCCTCGCGGCGGTCGCGCAGCGGCGGCAGATCGAGCCGGTGGCCCGTGAGGCGCGCGAGCAGATCCGCGCGGAAATCGCCGGACGCGACCATCCGATCGAGCGGCCGGTGCGTGGCGGCGATGACCCGGAGATCGACCGGCACGGCGCGCGTGCCGCCCACGGGGCGCACCTCGCGCTCCTGCAGCACCCGCAGCAACGCCGCCTGGGACGACGCGGGCAGGTCGCCGATCTCGTCCAGGAAGAGCGTCCCGCGATCGGCGCTGCGCACGAGGCCGACGCGATCCTCGGTCGCGCCGGAGAACGCGCCCCGGCGATGGCCGAACAGCTCCCCTTCGACGAGCTCGCGGGGGAGCGCGCCGCAGTTGAGCGCCACGAAATTGCCGGGCCGGCCCGAGAGGGCGTGGAGGGCGCGCGCGACCACCTCCTTGCCCGTCCCCGTCTCGCCCTCGATCAGCACCGAGATCGTCGAGCGCGCGATCGGCGCGACCTGGGCGAACTGGCGGCCCAGCGGGGGGAGCAGCGTCGCGAGGCCGGGCGCCGCCCCGTCGAGCGCCGACGCGTCGAACACCGCCGGCGCCCCCGGCGCGCTCGGCAAGGCGGCGCGGAAGATGATGAACGTGTGCCCGAGCTCGATGACGTCGCCGTCGCGGAGCTCGGCCTGTTGTACCCTGGCGCCGTTGACGGAGCTGCCGTTCTTCGATCCGGCGTCCTCGAACATCCAGCGCTGGAGCACCCGTACCACGCGCGCGTGCGTCGAGGAGAGCCAGGGATCGGGCGCGCGCACGACCAGGCCGGGGACGCCGTCCGCGGTCCGCGCCTCGATCGAGCGCGCGGGGCCGCGGCCCACGACGATCTCGCCGAGGCCGGCGAGCGCCACGCGGGCGGGGGGCGCGAGCGGGCGGTGGCTCTCGAGGACCAGGAAGAGGTGCGCGCCCGACGCGCCGTCCGCCGCCGCCGGGAGAGCCGGCGTGGCGGAGATCGTTCCGCTGTCAGGGACCCAGGGCATCGGCGCTTCCTCCGCTTCCGCTACCCAGCCTCCGCCCGGCCGTCAACAAGGCGGCCCGCGGCGCGCGGCTGGCAGCGACGCCGGATAATTCGAGGTGTTTCCCGCAAGATCGGGGATCGGGCGTCGAGGAAACGCGGCCGGCGCGACGCTGGCACCACAACCCGGTCACGCGCCGGGGCGCGCCGGACCGGCGGTCATGGGCGTTGTAGGCACGGGCCTTGTTTGTAGGCACGGGCCTTGTAATGGAGGGGCGCATGATCCTTCGATGTCTCCTCGTCTCGCTCGCGCTCGTACCCGTCGCCCTCGCCGCCTGGACGCAGCAAGCCTCGGCCAGGACCAGGATGCCGCAGAATGGGCTCAGCACCGAAGCCGTCCCGCGGAACCTCGGCTTCCTGAACCGGCTGCAGTCGAGCGGCGTCGCGCTCGTGCCCGCCCTCGAGGTCATCCTCGAGGAGCGGGGCCCCGGCGCCGGCTTCACGACGGGATCCCCTGAGAGCGAGAATGAGCTCCTGAAGTACATCGTCGGGTGCGCCATCGACTCGGACGTGTCCGTCAGCGTCGGGGGCCTCACCTGGAGCGGTGAGCTCGGGCTCTGCGGCGCTACATCCGCGCTGGGGGACTGGATGAAGGACCCGGCGCAGCCCGGGTGCCTCGAGGCCGTCTCCGCCTGCGTCCTTGCGCGGGTGAACGCGCTCGGCAGGCGCGTCCCTGTCTCGCTTCGCGGTCAGGACGGCATACCCACGCTCCTCGGCGCGGTGCCGGTCCAACGCGCGCTCCGCGATGGGTCTCCGATCCAGAGCTTCCGCGCCTGCAGCCTCGGCGAGACCACCCTCGAGGGCAACTGCGGCTGGACAGCGGCCTACGTCGGGATCTGCCAGCGCGGCGCGCGCGTGCGCCTGGAGCGCAGAGCTCCGGTGATCGCGCGCGTCTGCAAGGGCATCCACGGTTGTGATCGTGACCAGCCCGACATCTCGAGCCCCCCGGGCTATCCGTTCCACTATGCGGGCTTCGTGGGAGGGTTCGGCGAGGGCGATCCCATCGAGTTCACGTGCCCCTGGGACGTGGGCGCTGCCCCGAGCGGGCGGCTCGACCACACGTACTTCAGCGTGATGGTGGCGCCGGCCGGCAAGGGCCCTGTCTCCCCCGGCGCCGTCGCGGCCCCTCCCGGCGCCGCCATCACGTATCCGGCCGCGGAGCGGGAGGTGTTCACCTATGCGGAGGGCGCGTTCTACGGGGATATCTTCAAGGCGCCGCCGGCGAGCCATGCAGCGGTAGGCGATGACGACGGGCGACACGCCTGTTACAGCGAGATCTGGTCAGCGGGCGAGGCGTACTTCACCGATCGGTTCTGCGCGGGTCCGGCGCGGGACTGCGAGCTCGACGCCCAGCCCCGCCCCTGCCGCTCGCTCAGCCCCGCCCTCCACGTCTGCGAGAGCGGGGTCCCGCTCGGGGGCGTCGAGCTGTGCACGCCTGTCTGCGCGGGCACGAGCCCCGCCCCGGAGTCGGCCTATCTCGACTGCAGGGAGCAGCCCTCCAGCACCTATCGATGGGAGCACGGGATCACCGCCTTCCTCAACGACCCGAGCGATCTCGCCAGCGGGCCGGAGGGCTGGGCGACCGTGTGCGCCCACGACAAGTGCGCGACAGGCGCGGCGCTCGACAAGTGGTGCAGCCCGAGCGTGACGGCGGTGTGCGCCGCGGATCCCTATTGCTGCGCGGTCGCCTGGGACAGCGTCTGCGTCAGCGAGGTCGAGAGCGTGGCGGACAGCTGGGCGTGCCGCATGCGCGAGGGCGACTGCTCTCACCCGCTCTGCACCACCGGCAGCCGATGCGAGCCCGAGCCGGACACCTCGAGCGCCTGCATCTGGGAGCTCTGCGCCGCGGACCCTTACTGCTGCACGACCGCCTGGGACAGCGTCTGCGTCGGCGAGGTGGAGAGCGTGTGCGGTCGGACCTGCGACTGAGACGAGCGCCGCGCGCCCGGCTCACCGCCCCGCGCCGCGCGTCGCCTGGACGAGCCGGCGCATCTCCGCCACCGCGGGGACGGGCTCGTCGGCGACGGACCACGCGTCGAGGACCTGCTTCGCGAGGGCCCGCGCCCGTTCGCCGTCGCCGCGCCGGGCGGCGCGGCGCGCGGCGCGCACCAGCGCGAGGCTCGCCCCGTTCTGCTCCGCAGAGCGGTCCGCGACGGAGGCCTCCAGGCGGTCGACGAGCTCGATCTCCCCCGTGTGCTCGAAGGCCTCCGCCATCGGCCCGGCGAGCACCTCGACGAACGGGCCCGGCGTCCGGAGCAGGGGGCGGAAGGCGCGCGCCGCGCCCGCGAGATCTCCGGTGGCATAGCGCTCGGCCCCCGTCGTGAAGGCGTCCGCGTCCGGGAGCGCGCTGTACGACAGGGGCTGCTGGAGCGCCCGGAACCGGCTGAAGCAGCGGCGGGAGACGGCGGGCGAGGCGTGCGCGCAGACCGCCGGCAGGCGCAGCGGCACGTCGAGGTGCACGACGTCGAGCGGCGGGGGATCGGGGTCCAGGAAGCGCTCCACGATGGCGTCCGCGACCTCCCGCGCGCGGCCGAGGACGAGCGCGATCTGCAGCGCGTGCCAGGCGATCTCGAAGCGCTCCACGCGGAGCCACCCGGCGTCGTCGGCGGAGACGACCATGGCCTGCCTCGCCCGCGCGAGCGCGGCGCCGAAGCGGGCCTCGCTCGCCTCGACGCGGAGGAGGAGGAGGTCGCTGCGGAGGCGGTGGACAGGGTAGCCACCGCCCGCGAGCGCGAGCGCGATGCCACGCACCTCCTCGCGCGCCCCGGAGACGAGCAGGGCGTCGGCGAGCGCGCTGGCCACGTACGTGTCGAGCGGCGAGAGCGCATGGGCGCGCCGGGCGTACGCGAGCGCGGCGGCCCTGTCGCCCGAGCTCTTCGCGTGGAACAGCCACCCGTAGCTGTTCCACGGCGCCCACGCCTGCATCGCGCGCAGCGCGACCGCCGCGCTCGAGGTGCCCTGCGTCACCGCGAGGAGCTGGAGCCAGGGCGAGCAGAACTCGCCGATCGGGTTCTTCGGCTCGGCCTGCACCGCGAGCATCGCCATCTCCTCGGCCCGCTTCGGGTCGGACGGCTGGAGCAGGCACGAGAGGGTCGCCGCGAGCGTCGAGCGCCCGAGCGCCGTGGCCTCGCGCCGGAAGCGCCGATCGAGCTCGGCGATCAGCGCCGGATCGTCCGCGGATCGCGTGTTGTTCTCGACGCGCGCGCGCGCGGCGAGCCCGCCCGGTGACGCGGCGTCCGAGGGAGGCAGCTCCACCTGCGGCAGCGGGAGGCCGAGCGTGTAGGCGCAGCGCCAGCGCTCGCCGGGCCCCATCTCCGCGAGCTCGGCGCTCCTCGCCGCGACCCGGGAGCACTCCTCGGCGAGCCCGCCCGCGTTGTTGCTCATGGCCAGGGCGAGATCGAGGAGCGCGAGGCCGCCGCCGATGTCACGAGCACGCGAAAAATCCGCCACGGTGGGATCGAGCGCGGGCGCCACCGGGAGCGAGCCCCGCTCGGCGAGGGGCGTCATCGCGTCCCGCACGGCCTCGTAGAGGGCGCGCCCTGTGCCGGCGGCGCGATCGATCTCGGACCCGTCGGGCCGACGGAGGACGAGCGTGATCCGGAAGCCGGCGCCCTCCCGGACGACCTCGCCGTCGGCGTACGCCGCCGCCCGCCGGCGCGCGGCGTCGATCGAAGCAGCGCGCGCGTCGGGGGCGGCGTAGGGATCCTCGGGGAACCGGTCCACGAGCTGCGCCGGGAGCGACAGCAGCTCGGCCGGGACCAGCGTGTGCGACGAGGAGCCGCCGAGCATCACGCGCGCCCGCTCGCACACGGCGCCCGCCGCCGCCGCGCCGAGCCACCCGGCGGGCGCCTCCACGCCCGAGGCCTCCAGGATCGGACACGCGAGCACCGACGCGGGGGCCGCGAGCGGGGCGGCCGCGGCGGGCGCCGTGTGCGAGCGGGTGCCCGCGTCCTGCCGCGGCCGCGCGCCGGCGCCGAGCCACGCGCTGGCCCCGGCCATCACCACGGCCAGCGCGCCGCCCGCGCCCAGCGCGCGCCGCCTCCATGGCGCGCGCCCGCGCGCCGCGACCGGCGCGCGCTCTGTCGGCCCGAGCGCCGCGACCGGCGCGCGCTCCGTCGGCGCGAGCGCCGCGAGGCCGTCGACCTGCGCCGTTGAGCTTCGCTCGACCGCGGGCGCGCCGCCGCCGTCCGCCGTCACGGTCCGGCCGTCGCCCTCGTCGCCCTCGTCGCCGACGCGCGCCTCCGCCGCGCCCGTCCCCACCTCGGCCGCGCGCTCGCCGCCCGCCTCCGCCGCGTCCTCGTCTCCTCCGCGGGGCACGTCGATGCCCCACACGTCCGCGAGCGCCTCGATCGCCGCCCGCGCGCTCGCGAAGCGGCCCGACGGATCGACCCGCGTCGCCTTCACGAACCAGGCGTCGAAGGCGGGCGGCAGCTCCACGCCGCGCCTCGCCGCGCGCGCGCTCGGGCGCTCCCTCGGGCCGCGCACCGTGACGAGCGCGAACGCGAGCAGGTTGTCGTGCTGGGCGAGCTCCTGCGCCCAGTACGCCTCTCCCGTGAGGAACGTATAGGCGATCATCCCCAGCGCATACCGATCCACGGCGGCCGTCACCTTCGCGCCCTGGAGCTGCTCCGGCGCCATGTACAGCGGGGTCCCCACCGCGGTGGCCGTCCCGGTGATGGTCCCCTCGGCCATGAGCTTCGCCACGCCGAAATCGAGCACCTTGATCCGCGCCTGCCCGCCTTGCTCGGCGAGGAACAGGTTCCCCGGCTTCAGATCGCGGTGGATGACGGACGCCCGGTGCATCGTGTCGAGCGCCGCCGCCGTCTGGTGCAGGGTGCTCACCGCCTCGCCCGGCGAGAGCTGGCCCAGCCGCCTGAGCCGCTGGCTCATGTCCTCTCCGCGCAGGAGCTCCATGACGAGGAACGGCGCGCCGGTCGCCTCGTCGACGCCCGCGTCGAGCACGTCCACCACGCCGCCGCCCCCCACCCGCGCCGCGACCCTGGCCTCGAGCGCGAACCGGTCGCGCAGGTCTTGCCGCTCGGCGATGTGCGGGTGCATGACCTTGAGCGCGCACCGCCGGTCGGTCTGCGCGTGCAGCGCCTCGTAGACCGCCCCCATGCCCCCCGCGCCGAGCCGCCGGAGCACGCGGTAGCGGCCCGCGAAGACGATGCCTTCGACGAGCCCCAGCCCGGGCGGCGACGGCTCCTGCACGCCCTCAGGATGCCACGGAGCCCGCGCGCTGAGGAGCCCGCGCGGCCGGCCGCGCCGGGTCGCCGAGGCCACGATCACCCGAGAAAACGAGCCGCTGAGGAGGCAGATGGCGCCGGGGCCGGCCGAATCTCAACTACACTCGCCGCCGTGCACTTCACGATCCCGCTCTTCGAGCGGCGGACCACGAACGTCGAGTGCGTGACGCTCGGCCTCGGACCGAGCACGCGGTCGCGCGAGGGGCGGCACCCGGAGCGCGTGCGGCGCCTGCTCGTCGAGGAGCTCAGGCCCGTCTTCGAGAAGGCCCGCGCGGCGGAGCTCGCGCGCTTCGAGATGCCGCGCGGCATCCGGCTCGAGAAGGTGCGCCTCGAGCTCACGCTGTCCGGCGCCGGCCTCGCCGACCGCCGCAAGGTGAGCGGGCTCTGCCCCGTCGTGCTGGAGCCGCGCTGGGCCTCGGAGCACGAGCGCATCGTCTTCGCCTACCACCCCGCCCGGCAGGGCGACGCGGCGCCGATCCGCGACGAGCTCCCGCTCGAGGAGCAGCTCCGCGCGCTCTTCCAGGTCGCGTGGGCCGCGCTCGACGACGACGAGATCGCGCTGCTCTGGAGCCGGGGCAAGGAGCGCCTCACGACGCTGTCGTTCTCGTGCACCCCGCGCTCGGCGCTCGCGGACCTGCCGGACCGGCCGGGCGACGACGACACCGGCGCCGATCCGGCGTTCCGCTGGAAGAAGCGCCGGGGCCTCAAGGTGCTGCCCAGCCTCGGCGTGAGCCTCACGCAGCGCGCGGCCCAGGGCGACCTCGACGGGGGCGTGCCGCGGTCGCCGCAGCGCGAGCAGCTCGCGCTGCTGCTCGGCGCCGGCAGGGCCCAGCCGGTCATCGTCATCGGCCCGCCAGGGTGCGGCAAGACGACGCTGATCCACCGGGCGGTGCTCGACCTCCTCGAGGCCGACGGGTACGGCGCGCACAGGAACCTCGACCGCGCGCGCGACGTCGTCGCCGTGAGCGGCCGCAGGATCATCGCCGGGATGAGCCACCTCGGCGACTGGGAGAAGCGGTGCGTCGAGCTCGCCGAGGACGCGCGCAGCCGCGGCGCGATCCTCGTGGTCGACGACCTCCACCACTTCGGCCGGATCGGCAGGTCGCGCGAGAGCGAGCGGTCGCTCGCCGACTTCTTCCGCGGCCCGCTCTCGCGCCGCGAGCTCGTCATGGTCGGCGAGTGCTCGCCCGAGGCGTTCCGGCTCCTCGAGCAGGAGTCCCCGTCGTTCGCGGCCCTGTTCACGCCGCTCTTCCTCCCCGAGGCGACGCCCTCCGAGACGTTCCGCCTCATGGTGCGGGAGGTCCGCGCCCTCGAGCAGCGCCACGCCGCCCGCGTGAGCCCGTACGTGCTGCGGACGATCCTCGATCTCGGCGGCTCGCTCCTCTCGGCGCAGGCGCTGCCGGGCAAGGCGATGGACCTCCTGCGCGAGGTCGTCCGCGCGGGCGGGGGGCCCGCGCCCGGCGCGGAGCAGGCCAGGGCGCGCAGGCCGCGGCCGATCGACTCGCAGGACGTGCTCAGGCTGCTGTCGCAGAAGACCGGCGTGCCGCGGCTCCTGCTCGGCGGCGACGAGCCCCTCGACGCCGGCGCGCTGGAGGAGGAGCTCGGCCGGCAGGTCATCGGCCAGCCCGAGGCCGTGCGCGCCGCGGCGGACCTCGTGGCGCGCATCAAGGCAGGCCTCGTGGATCCGCGGCGTCCCTACGGGGTGTACCTGTTCACCGGGCCGACGGGGACCGGCAAGACCGAGCTCGCCAGGCGCATGGCGGAGCTCATCTACGGCAGCGCGTCGCGGCTCCTGCGCTTCGACATGAGCGAGCAGAGCGGCCCCGACGCGCCGGCGCGGCTCATCGGCGACCGCTACGCGCCCGACGGGCTCCTGACGCAGCGGGCGCGGGAGCAGCCGTTCTCGCTGGTGCTGCTCGACGAGATCGAGAAGGCGCACCCGTCGGTGCACAGCCTGCTGCTCCAGCTCTTCGAGGACGGCCGGCTCACCGACGCGGCGGCGCGGCCCGCGCACTTCAACCACGCGGTGGTGGTGATGACCTCGAACCTCGGCGCGCGACCCAGGGCGCTCGTCGGCTTCGGCGGCGCCGGCCTCTCGGAGGCGCGGGCGCGCGCGATCGCCGAGGAGTCGGCCCAGGAGGTCGCGCGGGCCGTGCGCGAGTTCTTCCCGCCCGAGCTGTTCAACCGGATCGATCGCGTCGTGCCGTTCCGGCCGCTGACGCCCGAGGTGGCGGCGCGGGTCGCCGAGAAGGAGCTCGACCGGCTGCTCTGCCGCCGCGGGCTCGCCGAGCGGAGCGTCTTCGTGCGCCGGGGCGCCGGCGTGGCCGAGCGGATCGCGCGCGAGGCGTTCGTGGCCGAGGACGGCGCCCGCTCGGTGAAGCGGTTCATCGAGGACGAGATCGGCTCGCTGCTCAGCAACGCGCTCGCCAGCGGCGCGCCCGCCGCGATGCAGGTGCTCCGCATCCACACGCGCGAGGTGGCCGGCGCGGAGGGCGCGGCCGGCGCCGCGCCCCCCGCGCCGGCCGCTCCCCCCGCGCCGGTCGCACCGCCCACGCCGGCGGCCTCTGACTCCGCCGATTCCCTCTCCCCGTCCCCCTTCGTGCTGCACCGCGAGGCGCTCGTGGAGGCAGAGCCCGCGGCCGCGGCGTGGGCGCTCGCGCCGCACCTGGCGAGGCCGCTCGACGCGCTCACGGCGGAGCTCTCGCCGCTGCTCGAGTTCGTCGACGCCCTCGAGCGGAGCGACGGCCTCGCGCGCCTCTCGGAGCGGATCCGCTACCACCTCACGGAGCACAGCCGGACGGCCGCGGAGGGGCCCGAGGCGCACGAGCACGCGGAGGCGGTCTACAACCTCGACGCGATGCGCGGCGCGATCCAGGCGTTCCGCGAGCGGATCGAGCTCGCCCGCCGCCGGAGCGGCGACGACGACGAGCAGCAGCACCTCGACCTCGAGATGCGGCGGTTCAGCTATGTGACCGTGGAAGACGAGTGGAGCCGCTCCCGGGTGCGCCTGTTCCACCGGCGCCAGCAGCCGGGCCCGCTGCGCCGGCTGGCGAAGCAGGAGGTGCTGGAGTGCATCGCGGAGGGCCACGCGCTCCGGCGCGCGCTCCGCAAGGTGGACGAGCCAGGCCAGCACGCCGTCCTGATCGAGCTGCTCCGCGCCGCGAGCTTCGCGGAGGCGCCGTCCGGAGGCTCCGGCGCGCCCGCGCCACACACGCCGCACACGCCGGATGAAGGGCTCTTCGAGGCGCTCGCGCGCGCGTACGGCGAGGCGGGGGGCGAGGTCGAGGGGTGGGCGGCCGCCCCCTCCGGCCGCGCGCCGGACGGCGATCGCCAGGCGCTCGCGCGCGCGGTCGAGCAGGGCCGCGGGACGGCGGGGCTCGACGCGGCGCTCGCGCGCGGCCCCGAGCTCCTCGTCCTCGGCGTCGTCGGCCTGTGCGTGCGCGACTTCTTCGAGCTCGAGACGGGCGCGCACGTCTGGACGTCGCTCGCGCGCGGCCCCGAGGTGGTGCGGGTGCGCGTCCTGCCGGCCGGGCACGGCCTCTCGCCGGCGAGCGCGGTCCGGGAGCACCTCGAGCGGCAGGCGGCGTTCGACGAGGCGGCGCGGCGCGGGCGCGCGCTGCCGCCGAACCCGGCGGAGCTCCTGCCCGTGGTGCGGCGGATCCGGTTCGACCCGCCGCGCCGCCCGGGCAGGGCCGCGCCGATCGAGATCGAGGACTACGTGATGGGGTACGCCGAGTCGGCGCTGGTGAGGAGCCTGTCGCAGGCCCTCGCGCCGCTGTGGCTGCTCAGGATGAGCCGGGAGGACGTCGCGTAGCGCGCCGCCGCGGGGCTACTGCGGCTTGAACAGGTCCAGGATCCCCTGCCCCACCGCGGCCGGGTCGGGCAGCGCGACGCCGGTCGGCTCGGTGCCCTCGAGGAACACCTCCTGCACCGCATTCTCCAGGCCGGGCATCGCGATCGTGCCGGTCTCTGGATCGATGTCGAGGCGCACGATCCCGAGCGGCTCGGGGAAGTCGGTCGCCGGCCGCCCCGCGTGCGCCTTCTCCATGAACGCGACGAAGGCCGGCAGGGCGGCGCTGCTGCCCACCTCGCGCGCGCCGAGCGGCGTCGCGTCGTCGAAGCCGGTCCACACCGCGCACGCGACGTCGGTCGAGTAGCCGACGAACCACGCGTCCCTCGCGTTGTTGGTCGTGCCGGTCTTGCCCGCGATCGGCCGGCGCAGCGAGAGCGCCTGCTTCGCGGTGCCGACCTTGACGACCGACGTGAGCAGATCCGTCGTGATGTACGCCTCGGCCGCGGTCATCACCGGGCGCGGCGGGGGCCGGGCCGGCGCGGGCAGCGCCTCGCCGCGCGGCCCCGTGATCCTCGTCACGAGGACGGGCTCCTGGTATGTGCCGCCCGCCGCGAACGTCGCGTAGGCGCCCGCCATCTCGCGCGGGGTCACCTCGTACGAGCCGAGCGCGAGCGAGAGGTCGGCGCCGAGCTTGGAGGTGATCCCGAGCTCGCGCGCCCACGCGACCACGGCCTCGGGGCCGACGTCCCGCAGCGCGGCCACCGCGGCCACGTTCACGCTGTGCGCGAGCGCCTCGCGCAGGCGCTTCGGGCTCTGCCCCTCGCTCTCGTCGTAGTTGCCTGGCTGGTAGCCCTCGAGCGCCTCCGGGTTCGTCTCGAGCATCGACGCGGCCGTGAGCTTGCGCGCGTGGATGCCGTACCCGTAGACGAGGGCCTTGAACGTCGACCCCGGCTGGCGGTGCGCCTGGCTCGCCCGGTCGAGCCCGCCGCGCACGCCCTCGTAGCCGCCGACGAGCGCGAGGATCTCGCGCGTGCGCGAATCTATCGCGATGAGGGCGCCCTGCGGGGCGAGGTCGAGCTGGAGCTTGCCGGCCCCGGGGTCGCCCGCGAAGCGCACGCGCAGCACCTTGCCGATCTCGGCGAAGCGGCTCGGCGGGAGCCCGCGCGGGTTGTACCGGCGCTCCTTGCGCAGGTCGACGGTGCCCTGCGCCGTGCCCACGCGGATCGCCAGCGTGCCGCGCGCGTCGTCGGCGCCGGTCACCGCGCCGAGGTAGGCGCGGTTCGGATCCCTGGGCGCGCCCTGGAACGGCGCCGGATCGCCCTTGGCGCGGGCGAACGGCGCGACGAGGCCGTGCCGCGCGGCGTAGGCGTCGAGGTTCTGGCGCACCGCCGCGCGCGCCGCGGCCTGCATCTTCGGATCGATCGACGTCACGACCGTGTAGCCGCCGTACCTGGCGTCGGGCCCGACGGCCTGCCGCAGCGCGCGCTCGGCCTCGGCGAGGACCTCCGGCGCGAGCTCGTCCGAGTGCTCCGGCTCCGGGGCGAGGCGGATCGGCTCCGCGAGGGCGGCGTCGATCTGCGCGGCGGGCATGAACCGCTTCTCGCGCATCTGCCCGAGCACGAAGGCGCGGCGCTTCTCGGCGCGCTCCGTGTTCACGCGCGGCGAGTAGATGGAGGGTCCCTTCACGATGCCCGCGAGGAGCGCCGCCTCGGCGAGCGTCACCTGGCGGATGCTCTTGCCGAAGTAGAACCGCGCCGCCTCCTCGACCCCGTAGCGCCCGTGGCCGAAGTAGATGTGGTTCAGGTAGAGCTCGAGGATCTGGTCCTTCGTGAGCTCCTGCTCGATGCGGCGGGCGAGGAGCAGCTCGCGGACCTTCCGGTCGAGCGTGCGCTCGTGCGTGAGCAGCACGTTCTTCACGACCTGCTGCGTGATCGTGCTGCCGCCCTGGCGCGCCTCCGCGGAGCGCAGGTTGACGATCAGCGCGCGGAGCATGCCGAGGTAGTTGAGGCCGTCGTGCTTGTAGAACCTGGCGTCCTCGGCCGCGAGCGCCGCGAGGCTCATCGCCGGCGGGATCTCGGTGACGGGCACGAGCGTCCGGCGCTCGACGAAGAGCTCGCCGATCACCGTGCCGTCGCGCGCGAGGAACCGCGTCACCTGTGGCGGGTTGTAATTCTTCAGCTCCGCCGTGGTGGGCAGGTCGCTCTCGTAGTGGCGGACGACGAGGAAGAAGGCGATCGTCGCGGCGGCGAGGAGGCAGGCGAGGGCGATCGCGAGCCGCTTCCCCCAGCGGAAGAGCTGCGCGCGGCGTGGCGGCCTGGGCCCCGCGCCGCCCGGCCTTCGCTGGAACAGCGCGCGGAGCGCCGCGAAGAGCGCTCGGAGCGCCGTGCCCACCCGCGCCCGCAGCGGGAGCCCGGGCGCGGGTGCGGGCGGCGGCGCGCGCTGGGGCGGCGGCGCGTGCTGGGGCGGCAACGCGTGCTGGGGCGGCGGCGCGTGCTGGGGCGGCGGCGCCTGCGGCGGCTGCGGGGGCGACCACACGCGCGTCGGCGCGCGGTCGCTCGGCGGCGCGGAGCTCGCCGCGCCAGGGTCGTACGGCAGCGTGGGCTCCAGCGGGGCGGGTCGACCGCCGGGCTCCTGGGGCGGCACGGCGGGTTTTCGCGGGAAGTCCGAGGCCATGCGTCAGCGCGCGGGGTCAGCGGCGCCGTCACGGCGCCCGGATCGAGGTGGAGGTGAAATTGCCGCGCCACGGTACCACGTGCTCAGGGTGCGGCGGAGGGCGGCGGTCCGTGGATGTTCCACTTGTAGCTCGTCCGTTTGCCCTCGAGCGAGGTGCCGGCGAGCAGCGCCTTGTCGATCACCACGAGTGGGAAGGACGCTTGTTCGTGGCGGTTGCTCGCGCGCTGCGATACGCAACGTCAAGGGAGCGACGTTCCGGTGCTGCGCTCGATGCCTGCCCATGTCGCCCCGTGATCGGGTATCTGGCGAGCTCGGTACGGCGCACGACGCTCGTCGAGCGTGCCATCCCAGGACATGGATGGCCTGACAGGGCAGCTCCCGGAGCGAGGCCCATCGGCCCGAAGCCGGAGGGGAGTCGCGAGCCCGGGGGCTCAGGGCGTCCAGCGACGCCCGATCCAGCCACGGGCATCGCTTCCCGCACGCCTCGCTCGGCGGCATGTCAATCGACGTTCAGGCAACGCTCGGGTCGGACTGTCGTCCTTGCGGAGGTGAGGACGGGATTCGAACCCGCGTATAACGGTTTTGCAAACCGTTGCCTAACCACTTGGCTACCTCACCGACTGTTCGAAGCGGCGGGAGGTCATGCCTCATTTCTGCCCAGCTGTCAACGCGTTCGGCACACCGACCCCATTTTATGCAGCCGAGCCACCTCGTCGGATAGCACTCCACCCGCCGCCGGCCTTTGTCCCTGGGCTTCCCGCGCCCGCTTTCGCTAGCGCCCGCCGCCCCGCCGCGCCCGTCCTCGCGTGCTCGCCGTGCTCGCCGTGCTCGCCGTGCTCGCCGTGCTCGCCCCCCTCCTGCCCCGCACCCCCAGCACTCGCCCGAGGTAGCTCGCGGTGTAGGTCGCCAGCCGCGTGGCCTGCAGCAGCCCCCTCGGCACGATCCCCCGCCCCGTATGGAACGGATCCAACCGGAGGGCGGTCTGGTCGATGTCCACCGGCTCGTACAGCTCGATATCGCCGACTGCCATCCACCTCCCGCGCGTCCTCCCCCGCCTGATCTCGAGCCGCAGCAGCGCGACCCCCGACGCCGCAGCGCGCTCCAGCCTCTCCAGGCGATTGGCCTCCTCCGTCTCTGCGCGCAGCGGCACCAGGCGGAACTCCGCTCGACCGAAGCCTTCGACCTCGAACGGCAGCTGCGTATAGTAGTCGTTGGCCAGGAAGTCGCGCGTCTTCGTCGTGAACAGCGCGATCGGGAGCAGCGAGAAGCGGCGCGCGCTCAGGAAGAGCAGGTCCTGATCTCGCTCGCTCGCGACCGGCGTCACCTCCTCGCTGGCCCGGAAGCGCACCGCGACCCCCAGCACGTCCGGGCGGCGCTCGCTCCTGCCGCCCCGCCAGCGCCACAACGCGCTCGACAGCCGCACGAGCGCCGGCCCCGCGAGCCGCTCCGCCAGCGCGCCGACCTCGCCCTCCACCGCGAGCGCCTTCACCGCCGCGCAGTAGACCACGCCGTCGGCGTGGAACAGCCTCGCTCCCCGCAGCAGGCTGCCCTGCCACACGAGCGGAGACAGGACTCCCCCGAACGCACGCCCAATGGCTTCCAAGAACCCCATGTGCCCCCCTCCTTCCAACCTGGAGCTCCAAGGGCCCATCGCAAGCTGGGCGCGGCCCGGCAGCGCGCCTGTCGCCGCGCTCACGCAGATCGACGCGCCGAGATCCGCTGTTCTCCGCGCCGCGCCCGATCCGCCGCGCCGGGGCGGCTCCAGACAAGCGCCGGGCGCCCTTCGCTCCTCCTCGTGCCCGGTCCTCCAGCCGCCCTCGACCTTCCGTGCGCGCCGCGCCCCGCGCGAGCTCGCGCGCGGAGGGCGCCCGGCGAGCGCGTTACTGCGCGCCGGCCTTCGCGGTCGGGTCGAGCTCCGGCGCGGCCTCTCGCTGCGCCCTGTGCTCGATGACGCGCTTCACCACGAGCGTGAAGAGCGCGAGGAGCACGAGCAGCGAGGCGACGGCGAACGCCGCCGAGAAGTGGAACTCGTTGTAGAGCACCTCGACGTGCAGCGGCATCGTGTTGGTCTGACCCCGGATATGGCCCGAGACGACCGACACGGCGCCGAACTCCCCCATCGCCCGCGCGTTGCAGAGCACCACGCCGTAGAGCAGACCCCACTTCGCGTTGGGGAGGGTGATGCGGAAGAACATGCTCCACCCGCTCGCGCCGAGCGACAGCGCCGCGTGCTCCTCGTCCGCCCCCTGGCTCTCCAGGAACGGGATGAGCTCGCGCGCGACGAACGGGAAGGTCACGAACGTCGTCGCCAGGATGATCCCGGGACGATCGAAGATCACCCGGAGGTCGTGCTCGATGAACCAGGGGCCAAACACCCCCTGCGCCCCGAAGAGCAGGACGAAGATCATGCCGGAGATCACCGGCGAGACCGCGAACGGCAGGTCGATGAGCGTGACGAGCAGGCTCTTGCCGGTGAACTCGAAGCGCGCGATCGCCCACGCCGCGGCCACGCCGAAGACCAGGTTGAGCGGCACCGCGATGAGCGCCGTCGTCAGCGTCAGCTCGATCGCGGCCACGGCGTCCGGCGCGGTGATCGCCCGCCAGTACCCCGAGAGGCCGTCCTTCAGCGCCTCGATGAACACCACCACGACCGGCAGGAAGAGGAAGAACCCGAGGAACGCGAGCGCCACCGCCGTGAGCGCCCAGCGCACCAGCGTGGGCTCGGACGTCGCGCCGCGCACCGCGCCGCGCGACCTCACCCGCAGCTTGCCCGCCGCGCCCGCCATTACGACGCGACCCCGGGTGCCCCGGCCCCCGCGCCAGGCGCGCCGGGCGCGCCGGCCCCCGCGGTCGCGGGGCGCGGCGCCTCGACCGGGCTCCGCGACGACATGCGCGCGCCGCTCCAGGCCTGGAGCCGGTTGATCAAGAAGAGCAGGACGAAGGAGCAGAGCAGCATCAGGAGCGCGAGCGCCGTCGCGCCCGCGTAGTCGTACTGCTCGAGCTTGGTCATGATCACGAGCGGCGTGATCTCGGTCTTCAGCGGCATGTTCCCGGAGATGAACACGACCGACCCGTACTCGCCGAACGCCCTCGCGAACGACATCGCGAACCCGGTGAGGATCGACGGCCAGAGCGACGGCAAAAGGATGCTGCGGAAGATCCGGAAGCGGCCCGCGCCCAGCGACGCCGCCGCCTCTTCCTGGTCCACCTCGAGCTCCTCCATCACCGGCTGGACCGTCCGCACGACGAACGGGAGGCCCACGAAGGTCAGCGCGATGACCACGCCAAGGCGGCTGAACGCGCTCTGGATGCCGAGCGGGTAAAGGAACCGCCCGACCCACCCCTGCTGCGCGTAGATGGCCGTGAGCGCGATGCCGCCGACCGCCGTCGGCAGCGCGAAGGGCAGGTCCACGAGCGCGTCGACGATCGACTTGCCCGGAAAGCTGTAGCGCACGAGCACCCACGCCACGAGGACGCCGAAGACGGCGTTGATGCCCGCCGCGATGATCGACGCGCTGAAGCTCATCTTCAGCGAGGCGATGGCGCGCGGCGAGGTCACCACGGCCCAGATCTCGGCGGGCTGGAGCGTCGCTGTCTTGAGGAAGATCATCGACAGCGGGAGCAGCACGAGCAACGACAGGTACGTTACCGTGATACCCATCGCGAGCCCGAAGCCGGGCAGAACGCTCTGTCGCCGCCAGAGGAGAGCCACGGTATTTTACTTGCCGGCCTGGTAGATCTGGTCAAAGACGCCGCTGTCGGAGAAGTGCGTCTTCTGGGCTTTTTGCCATCCGCCGAACACCTCGTCAATCGAGAAGAGCGCGACCTTCTGGAAGACACCCTCCGACTCGGCCGCCCCGAGGATCGCCGGATCGCGCGGGCGGTAGAAGTGCTTCACCGCGATGCGCTGCCCCTCCTCCGTGTAGAGGAAGTTGAGGTACGCCTCCGCCACCGGCCTCGTTCCACGCTTGTCGACCACCTTGTCGACGACCGCGACCGGCGGCTCGGCGAGGATGCTCAGCGAGGGCACGACCACCTCGAACTTGTCCTTGCCGGCCTGCTTCACCGCGAGCAGCGCCTCGTTCTCCCACGCGATCAGGACGTCGCCGATCCCGCGCTCGACGAACGTCGTGGTCGAGCCGCGCGCGCCCGTGTCGAGGACGGGCACGTTCTTGTAGAGACGCCCGACGAAATCCTTCGCTCTCGCCTCGTCGCCGCCCGCGCGCTTCAGCTCGTACCCCCACGCGGCGAGGTAGTTCCACCTCGCCCCGCCCGAGGTCTTCGGGTTCGGCGTGATGACCGCCACGCCCTCCTTCACGAGATCGTCCCAGTCCTTGATGCCCTTCGGGTTGCCGCTGCGCACCAGGAAGACGATGGTGGATGTGTAAGGAGCGCTGTTGTCCTTCAGGCGCGCCTGCCACCCTTCCTTGACACGGCCGCTCCCCACGAGCGCATCGACGTCGTAGGCGAGGGCGAGCGTGACGACGTCCGCCTCGAGGCCGTCGATCACGGAGCGGGCCTGCTTGCCCGAGCCGCCGTGCGACTGCTTGACGGTGAGGTCCTGTCCGCTCTGCTCCTTCCAGCGCTTCGCGAATGCGACGTTCACCTCCTCGTAGAGCTCGCGCGTGGGGTCATACGAGACGTTCAGCAGCTGCACTGACCCCGACTTGCTCGCGTCTCCCTTCGAGCACGCCGAGAGCGCCAGCAAGCAGCAGAGCATCATCATCCAGCATCGCATCGCCGTGTGTCCTCGATCCGTCATCCTGTGGCCAGGAACCGGGCTTCCCGCTGCGCGAGCGCGTCGAGCAGCTGCTGGAAGCGCGACGCGCCGATACGGCGCGCCATGAAGGCCGCGCGCCCGAGCTTCTGGCAGAGCTTCTTCGCGAGCAGCACGCCGCCGTGGCTGTTCACGTCGGTCAACACGATCACGAGATCGGCCCGCTCGATGGCCGCCCGCAGCTCGGCCGCGCCGCGGCCGCCGGTGTTGCCCGTGTGAAATTCCAGGTGATGGCCCGCCTGCAACGCCATCCGCTCCAGCTGGGCCTGATTGCGATCCAACCCCCCGATCCAGGTGATCCGCATCGCGCCGTCTCCTTGCGACATCCAGCGGTGTAGCGCCGCTATAACGGACATATCTCACGCTAAAGCAGAGGGCGCAAGGGAGATCTGTCAATATAACGGAGGACACGTCTTGGATACCGGAGGGACACAGGGCGGCCAGGATCTGGAAACGGGGGCGGGCTACCCGCGCGAGCCGTAGGTCATGACGAGGTACATGACGGCCTCGGCGCCGCCGGGGTTGCGGTAGCTGTGCGGGCTGTCGGCCTCGAACAGGATGGCGTCGCCCGTCTCGAGGACGCGCCGCTCGCCGGCCACGGTGATCTCCACCGAGCCCTCCGTGACGATGAGGTTCTCGGAGGTGCCGGGGGCGTGGGCGTCGGCGTGCTCCACGGAGCGCGGCGCGAGGCGGAGCTCGTAGAACTCGACGTTGCGCGGCCGGTCCATCGGGAAGAGCGCCCGCGAGGAGAAGTCGCCGTTCTTCGAGCGCAGGATGCGCGCGTGCGACGACTGCATGACCGTCGTGACCGGCGACGTCGCCTGGCTCATCAGCGCCGAGAAGGGGACCCCGAGGGCGCGCGCGATCTTCCAGAGGACGTTGATGGTCGGCGTGCTCTGGCCCAGCTCGATCTGCCCGAGCATCGCCCGGCTCACCCCGGACGCCTTCGACAGCCGCTCGAGCGACAGGCCGCGCTCGGCGCGGAACCGCTTCAGGTTCGAGGCGACGACCGGCGTGAGGTCCGAGGCGTCGTCGAACGCGGGCTCGTCCTCGCCCGGCTCGCTCGCCGGGGGCGGAGGCGGTTCGGCGGCCAAAGGTCGCGCGGATTGCTGGGCTTTGCGTGCCTTCACTGGAGGCGTATCCGCCATAGTGGAGGGCGCGCGTCAAGCGAGCGAGGGCCCCGGGCGCTCGGGCGCCGTCAGAGAGCGCTCAGGCGCCGCCAGAGACGGCGTCCGCCACCGCGCTCCTGGCCGACGGGCGAGGCGCCGGGGGCGCGACCGCGGGCGCCGCGGCCGGGAGCGCGCTCACCGTCGTGTGGCCGGTGATGAGCCGGGCGCCGCGCTTGAAGGTGACGTACTGCCACATCCACGCGAACATTACAGCGAAGCGGTTCTTGAAGCCGATGAGGAAGAGCACGTGGACGCCGAGCCAGGCGAGCCACGCCAGCGTCCCGGACAGCTGGAGGCGCCCGACCTTCGCGATGGCGCGCGAGCGGCCGATGGTCGCCATGGTCCCCTTGTCGCGGTAGGCGAACTGCCCGCGGGGGCGGCCCTCGAGGTCGCCGAGGATGCAGCGCGCGACGAAGCGCCCCTCCTGGATCGCGGCGGGGCTGAGGCCGGGCACGTCGACGCCGTTCCTGTCGCGGAGCATGGCCATGTCGCCGATCGCGAAGGCGTTCGGGTGCCCGGGGATCGAGCAGTCCGGCTCGACCTTCACGCGGCCGATGCGATCGAGCTCGACGCCGAGCGAGCTCGCGAGCGGGGTGCCGCGGACCCCGGCCGCCCAGATGACGGTCGCGGCGTGGAGGCGCTCGCCGTCCTCGAACTCGACGCCCTGGTCGTCGATGCAGCGGAAGCGGCGGCCCTTGATGACCTCGACCCCGAGCGACGTGAGCTGCTCCTCGGCGCTCGTCGAGAGGCGCTCGGGGAAGGCCTGGAGGATGCGCGCGCCGATCTCGACGAGCAGCACGCGCGAGAGCGACGGGTCGAGGGAGCGGAAGTCGCGCGCGAGGATGTAGCGGGCGAGCTCGGCGAAGGCGCCGGCCATCTCCACGCCCGTGGCGCCGCCGCCGATGACGACGAACGTGAGCAGGCGCCGCCGCACGGCGGGGTCCTGCTCGCGCTCGGCGGCCTCGAAGGCGAGCAGCATGCGCTCGCGGATGGTGAGCGCCTCGTCGAGGTTCTTGAGCGCCGGCGCGAACCGGGCCCACTCCTCGTGGCCAAAGTAGTTGTTGGCCGCGCCGACCGCGAGGATCAGGTGATCGTACTCCAGCGTGTCGTCATCGACGGTGATGCGCCGGCCGGCGAGGTCGACGCGCTTCACCTCGCCGAGCAGGACGCGGACGTTGCGCTGGCGCGACAGCACCGAACGGATCGGAACCGCGATATCGGCCGGCGAGAGGCTCGCGGTCGCCACCTGATAGAGCAGCGGCTGGAACAGGTGGTGATTGGTCCTGTCGACGAGCGTGACCCGGACGGGCGCGTCGCGAAACGCCTTTGCCGCGTTCAGGCCGCCGAAGCCTCCGCCGACGATCAGGACGTGGGGCTCTTTGACGGTGGTGGCCATGGTGCCTCCTGGCGAGGAACGCTTCCTCGGTGGCACAGCGATGGTAGGGGGCGCCGATCAGCGCGGCAAGCGGGCGCACCCGGCGCCGCCGGGTGAAGGCCAGCGCGCCGGCCGCGGTGGAGGGTCGCGGCGATCGTGGTGAGCAGCGATCGTGATGAGAGGACGGCGAGGTGGCGCCGGGGCGGACGCGAGGGAGGGCGCCGCGACCGGTCAGGCCGCGGCCTTCACGTCGGGCTTCGCGTCGGCCTTCACCAGATCGGGCGCGGCCTCGCCCCGCAGCGCCTCGGCGAGCAGCTTGCGGCCGCGGTGCAGGCGGCTCATCACGGTGCCGACCGGGACGCCCAGCTGCGCCGCCGCGTCCTTGTAGGACATCTCCTCGAGGTCCACGAGCACCACGGTGTCGCGGAAGCTCGGCGGGAGCGTCGCGAGCGCGCGCCGCACGCCGGGCGACAGGGCGTGCATCTCGGCGCGGCACTCCGGCGCGGTCCACGCGCACGGATCGGTCGCGAGCACGTCGAGGGCGTTGCGCTCGCGGCGGCTGCGCCGGCAGCGCGTGATGAAGACGCTGAAGAGGATCTGATGCACCCACGCCCGCAGGTTGGTCCCAGGCTCGTAGTTGGACGCGAACCGGATCGCGCGCTCCACGGTGTCCTGCACGAGGTCCTCCGCCGTCGCGGGCGATCGGGAGAGCCGCAGCGCGCGCCCGAAGAGCTCCGGTGTCATCTCGACAAGGCCCCGGAGGAGCTCCTCGAGCGCCGGCCCAGCGCCGCCGCCCGCCGCCGTCCCGGCCGCGCCGCCGGACGGCCCGCGCCGCAAGCCGGGCGGCAGCGGCGCTGGATTCGTGGACCGGGCGGGGACGTGAGCGGCGTGGACGAGCATGGGCGGGACCTCCTGCGCAGCAGCACTGGCAAGGCAGGTGCCACCGAGCGGGGCGCGCGAAAGACGCGGAGAACAGCGGATGGCGCGGGCGGAGATACGCGGGCGCGTGTCAAATCGACAGCAGGTGGCCCGGGCCCGTCAGAGTGGCGAAGCGACGTGGGATACGCGCCGGCCCGGCGGTCGACCCGCGGAGGCGCGGAGTTTAGAGGAGGCGCGGCGCCCGCGCGGAGGCGCGGCGCCGCCGCGGACACGCGGCGCAGGCGTTCAGGGGCGCGCGGGGAGCCCGGCGCGCCTCGCGCGGGCGCCGGCTCCAGGCGTCAGAGCGTCTCGAGGTACGCGACGAGATCGTCGATCTGGGCCGGCGTGAGCGTCGATGTCACGCCGTGCTTGTCCCCTCCGCCGCACGGGCCGAAGCGGTCGTGGAGGGTCGCGGCGCAGCCGTCGTGCATGTACGGAGCGCGCGCGGCGAGCCCGCGCAGCGAGGGCACCTGGAAGGCCTTCCCCGTGCCCACGTCGACGGTCTGATGATTCGTGAGCTTCTCGCCCGAGTGGCACGACGCGCAGGCCACCGCCGCGTCGTTGAAGAGCGCCTCGCCGCGCTGTACGGCGCCCTCGTCCGCCGGCTTCGACACGGGGACCGGCGGGATCGTGTCGAGCCACGACGCGAACAGCGCGACGCGCTCGGCGCTCTGGCGCGGGCCGCCCATCCGCTGCTCGAAGACGTTGCTCATGATGGCGTCGAGATCGGTCATGTCGCCGTCCCAGTGCAGCGGCGTCGTGTCGAGCACGCCGCCCGAGAGCGACTGCGTGCGGCGCGCGCCGATGGGGCTGAAGGCCCACGTCCGGCCGTCTTCCTGCCCCTCCGGGTGGCACGACGCGCACGAGATCGCCATCAACCCGTTGCCGTTGCCGTGAAAGAGAGCGTGACCGGAGTCGAGCCGGCTCTCGCCGGGGAGCAGGAACGTGGCGATGAGCTGGCCGCTGACGGCGCCGAAGCGCACGACGCTCGGCGGCTCCCGCAGCTGCACGAGCAGGTTGCTCGCCTCGTCGTAGCCGACCGCGATGGGCTCGCCGGGCACCGAGATGGTGCGCTGGTCGCGCATGGCAAAGCAATCGTCGAGCGCGTCCGTCTGCTCGAGGAGGTCGAGCGGCGTCTCGACCACCTCGCGGCTGCCCGCCATCACGACCGCCCCGCGAAAGCCGTCGGGCGATATCGCCATGTCGACAGGGAGCAGGCCGAACGAGAGGCCGCCCACGCCGGCCGCGGGCGGCGCTGGCGCCTGGCTGGCCTCGCCGGGCCGCGGGCGCATGATGGTGACCGCGGTCTGGAGCACGACCGTGTTGCAGTCGAAGCCAGAATAGCTGCCCTGCGGCCCATCGCCGATATCGATGGGATCCACGAGGCCGCGCTGGTGCACCATGGCCACGCCGCCCCCGGGCAGCGGCACTGTCCGCCACGCCACCGCCGGCTCGAACGTGCGCTCCAGCTGGGGCTGGACGTACATCGGCGGCTTCACGCGGTCGGCCACGGCGCCTTCCTTCGAGACGACCAGGAGTTCGGGCGACCGGAACCGGCTCACGAGGAGCGAGTCCCCCTCGACCACCACGTCGCGCAGGTCGCGGTCGAGGCGCAGCTCGCGCACGGGCGGGGCATCGAGGTCGGACGAGAGCGAGACGAGCTCTCCGCCCGCGCAGGCCACGTGGAGCAGGTCGGCCGCGGCGTCGTACGCCACCCCGCGAGGCGCGGGGCAAACGGGCCTGCGGTGCATCTCCTTCGTCGCGAGATCGAGCGTGACCACCGCGCCGCCGCGGCGGAGCGCCACGTGCGCGGTGCCGGCCGCCCCCTCGGTCACGCGCCCGGGCTCGTCGCCAGGCTCCAGCGCGAGGGTGGCCTCCACCTCGAGGGTGTCGAGGTTGATGATGGAGACGCGGTCGCGGTCCGGATCCGCGGCGACGACGCGCTGCTTGTCGGCGGTGACGAGGAGCGTGCCGCCGCTGATCGGCGGCGGCGGAACCGGGGAGTGGACGGGCGGCCCGTCCTCGAAGAACGGACCGCCGCCACCCGCCCCCCCCACCCCGGAACTAGCGAAGTCATCCGACGACGAGGCCCCCGTGGATGGGGAGGACGGTCTGCCATCCTCATCATCATAAGGAGACCACTCCTCGGGTTCACATCCGACCATGACCGCGGCGGCGAGCGCGGCGGCCGCGCCGAGCCGTGTGGCAACGTGAGCTTTCATTGTGCCTCCTGCGCCCGGCTCCGCCACGCGATCGAGCGGCCCGAGCGTGCCTCGAATTTCGGACAGCAGCGCTGGAGCCCGGCTCCGTGGGCGTGCGATGATCCTGACATGAGCAAGGTCGCAATTCTTGGGTCAGGGATTGTCGGGCAGGTGCTGGCGGACGGGTTTCTCAAGCACGGTTACAGCGTGATGCGCGCCACGCGCGAGCCCTCGAAGCTCGCGGCATGGCAGTCGGACGCGGGACCGAAGGCGACCGTGGGGACGTTCGCGGAAGCGGCGAAGTTCGGCGAGGTGATCGTGCTCGCGGTGAAGGGGACGGCGGCGGAGCAGGCGGTGGAGCTCGCGGGGCCCCAGGCGCTCGCGGGGAAGACGGTCATCGACGCGACCAACCCCATCGCGGACGAGCCGCCCGTGAACGGGGTGCTCAAGTTCTTCACGGGACCGAACGAGTCGCTGCTCGAGAGGCTGGCGCGGCGCGCGCCCGACGCGCACTTCGTGAAGGCCTTCTCGTCCGTCGGCAGCGTGTGGATGGTCAATCCGGATTTCGGCGGCGTCCGACCGACGATGTTCATCTGCGGCGACAACGCCGCGGCGAAGAAGCAGGTGGAGGGCATCCTCGACACCTTCGGGTGGGAGACCGAGGACATGGGGAGCGTGGAGGCGGCGCGCGCGATCGAGCCGCTCTGCATGCTCTGGTGCATCCCCGGCCTGCAGAACAACCGGTGGACGCACGCGTTCAAGCTCCTGAAGAAGTAGGCATGGCGGGCGCGGCGCCCCCGGCGCTCAGGCCCGCCTCACGCGGACAGCGGGTCGACCCCGGCGGCCAGGGCGGCGATCAGGCCGGGGACCAGCTCGGCGATCTCGCTCGCGAGCAGCCCCCGATCGCTGCCCGTCTGCGCGCGCCACACGTCCCCGGCGAGCGCGTGGATCAGCACCCCCGCGCTCGCGGCGGCGGAGGGCTCCATCGAGCACAGGAGGGCGGCGATCATCCCGGCCAGGACGTCGCCCGAGCCGGCCGTGGCGAGCGCCGGGTTGCCCGCCATGCAGATGAACATGCGGCCGTCCGGGATGGCGACGACCGTGCGCGCGCCCTTGAGCAGGACGGTCGCCCGGGTCAGCGCCACCGCCTCGCGCACCGCGCCGAAGCGGTCCTCCTCGACCGCCCGCGAGCTGCGGCCCAGCAGCCGGCCGAGCTCGCCGGAGTGCGGCGTGAGGATGAGGCTCCCGCGCGCGGTGGCGAGCGCCTCGGGGCGGCCGACGAAGTGCGTGAGGGCGTCCGCGTCGACGACCTTCAGGCCGTCCCAGCCAAGCACGACGTGATCCACCGCGGCCCGCGCGCGCTCGTCGAGGCCGAAGCCGGGCCCGATGGCGACCGCCCGCCGCCCGGCGAGCGCGCGGTCGAGCGACGCCTCGAGGCGGGCCGGATCGATCGCGGTCGTCATCAGCTCGACGACGCGCGACTCCATGGCCGGCGCGGCGTCGGCCCAGGTGCAGATCGTGACGAGGCCCGCGCCCGTGCGCATCGCCGCGCGCGCCGTCAGCAGCGCGGCGCCGAGCTTGCCGGACGAGCCGGCGATCACGAGCACGTTGCCCGCCTGGTGTTTGTAGACGCTCGCCTCGCGCGGGCGCAGGTACGCGCCGACGGTCTCCTTCCGGATGACCTCCGCGACGTGGCCCACCTGGGCGAGGATCGGCCGGTCGGGGACGCCGAGATCGACCACGTGGACGTTGCCCGCGAGCCGCGCGCCCTCGGGCGTGAGCAGGCCGATCTTGAGGTGGCCGAACGTGACGGTCTCGTCGGCCTGCACCGCGGCGCCGAGCGGCGCGCCGCTGTCGGCGTCGAGGCCCGAGGGCACGTCGAGCGCGATGCAGAGGCAGGTCGCGGTGTTGAGGACGCCGATGACGTCGGCGAGGTGGCCCTCGATCGGGCGGTCGAGGCCCGTGCCGAAGAGCGCGTCCACCACGATGTCGGCCTCCGCGAGCGCGGCCTCGAGCGGCGCGAGCGACGCGCCCGGGGGGAGCTCGATCAGCGCGCCGCCGAGGTCGACGTACGCGTCGTGGTTGATGCGGCTGTCGCCGGTGACCTTCTCGGAAGGGGCCGCCAGGAAGACCTGGACCTCCGCGCCGCGGGCGAGGAGGTGGCGCGCCACGACGAAGCCGTCGCCGCCGTTGTTGCCGGCGCCGCAGGCGACGACGACGCGGGCGTTGAGCGGGTAGGTGGCCGGCTGCCCCGGGCTCGGGACGTGCCGCACCGGGAACGAGCGCACGCGCGCGGCGCGGGCGTCCTCGACGTCGCGGCGGCCGTTCGGGGGCGGCGGGACGCTCCCGGCGCGGGGGCCGCCGCTCGGGCCGCTGGAGGGCAACGTGGCGGGCCAGAGCGTCCGCGCGGGCGCCTGGAGCGGCACGCCGGGGTGCGGCGCCGGGCGCGCGGCGTGGCCGGGGAGCCCGGCGGTGCGCGCCCCGATGATCGCCGAGATCACGTCGGCGGCGCCGCGTCCGGCGTTCTCCATGAGGACGACGCCCGGGACGTGGCACTGGTTGATGGCGTGCTTGTCGAAGGCGCGCATCTGCGCGCGCGAGAGGACCGGAATCACGAGCGCTCTTTCCCTTCATCAGAGGTCGGGGATCGGCCTTCGCCGTCCCCTTCATCAGAGGTCGGGGATCGGCCTTCGCCGTCCCCTTCATCAGAGGTCGGGGATCGGCCTTCGCCGTCCCCTTCATCAGAGGTCGGGGATCGGCCTTCGCCGTCCCCTTCCAGAATGGCCACCGCCGCCGCCACGCCGGCGTCGTGCGTGATCGACAGGTGCACCCGCTTGACGCCCAGGCGGTCCGCGAGCGCGCGCGCCGGGCCGTGGAGCGCCATCGTCGGCGGCGTGCGCGGCGCGCCGCGCACCTCCAGGTGATGCCAGCCGACCCCCGGCGCCCCGGAGAGGGCCTTCACCACCGCCTCCTTCGCGGCGAAGCGGCCCGCGAGCGCCGTCGCCCGGTCCACGCGGTGCGCGAGCGAGCGGCGCTCGGGCTCGGACAGCACCCGCTCCCAGAACCGATCCCCCCACCGCGCGAGCGCCTCCTCCATGCGTCCGATGCCGCAGACGTCGATGCCGATGCCGAGGATCATGCGCCCACCTCGAGGAGCGACCCGGAGCGCAGGCCGGCGGGCGGTTCCAGGGCGCCCTCGCGGGCGGCGCTCGCCGCGGCGCGAGCGACGGAGCGGAGACACAGGGGGGAGGCCATGGCGCGACTCTACCCTATTCAACGGCGACGCCCTCTGAAACGCGATCCGCGCCTCGCCCAGGGCCGCGGAGAAGGGCCCTCCTGCGCGCGCTCGCGGGGAGCTCGCGAGGAGCTCGCCCGGGCCGAGGCGGACGGCCGCGGCCCGAGGCGCCGTCGCCGCGCGGCGCGCGCCGCACGAGCGTCGCCGCCGGGCGCCTTTCGCGGCTAGCATCCCCCGCGGCGCCCCATGCAGACAGCCCTCGATCTGACGGTCATGCTCCCGCAGAGCGCCTACGACTACGGCGAGCGCTCGTCAGGGGAGGCCCACGGCGTGGTGCTGACCAGGCCCCATGTCGTGAATCTCATCCTGGATCTCGCCGGCTACACGGCGGACCGGGATCTCGCGTCGCTCTCGCTGCTCGAGCCGGCCTGCGGCCACGGCGCGTTCCTCGTCCCCGCGGCCGAGCGGCTGATCCAGTCGGCGCGCCGCCACGACCGCGACCTCCGAGACATCGAGTCCGCCATCCGGTCCTACGACGTCGCGCGAGACCACGTGGGCCGCTCGCGCCTCGCGGTCGCCGGCGCGCTCGGCCGGCTCGGGCTGCCGCCCGGCGACGCGGAGCGCCTCTCGGAGGCGTGGATCGCCCACGGCGACTTCCTGCTCACCAGCCAGGCACGGCGCTTCGACGCGGTGGTGGGCAATCCACCGTACATCAGGATAGAGCAGCTCTCGCCCGAGCTCCAGGACGAGTATCGACACCGCTACAGGTCGCTCTACGACCGCGCCGATCTCTACGTCGCGTTCATCGAGCGCGGCCTCGATCTCCTCGCGCCGGACGGGGTCCTCTCCTTCATCTGCGCCGACCGGTGGACCCTCAACCGCTACGGCGCCCCGCTCCGCCGGATGCTCTCGAGGTGGTTCCGGGTCCAGTGCTATATCGACCTGCACAGCGCCTCCCCGTTCGAGTCGGACGTCGTCGCGTATCCGTCGATATTCGCCGTGTCGCGCGGCAAGACGGGGAGCGTGCCTGTCGCGACGCTGCGCACCGCGTCTCCGGAGGAGTGCGAGGCCGCCTCGTCCGCCCTGAGGGGCGCGCCGGCGCCCTGCCCCGGCGTCACCGTGTCGGAGTACCCCTCGTGGTTCGAGGGGGACGACCCGTGGGTGCTCAGCTCGCCGGAGCACCTCGAGGCCCTGCGCTCGCTCGAGGCGCGGTTCGCGCCCATCGAGGCGGTCGGCGGGACCCGCGTCGGCATCGGCGTCGCCACCGGAAACGACAGGATCTACATCGTCGGCGGCGACGTCGACATCGAGCGCGACCGGCTCGTGCCGCTCGTCATGCGCGACGACATCGAGGAAGGCCGCATCCGCGACGCGGGGCGGTTCGTCATCAACACCTTCGGGGACGACGGCAAGGTGGTCAATCTGGAGGCGTACCCGAGGCTCTCGGGGTACCTGCGCGCCCACGAGGCCGAGATCAGGAAGCGCTACATCGCCCAGAAGAGCGCCGCGAGCTGGTTCCGCACCATCGATCGCGTCTATCCAGAGCTGGCCTCCACCCGGAAGCTGCTCATCCCCGACATCGCAGGATCCAACGAGGTGGTCTACGAGGAGGGCAGGTTCCATCCGCACCACAACCTGTACGTGATCACCTCGGAGGGCTGGGACCTGGAGGCGCTCGGCGGGCTCCTCAGCTCCAGGATCGCCCTCTTCTTCGTGTGGTCCTACGCGGTCAAGATGCGCGGGGGCTACCTGCGCTTCCAGGCCCAGTACCTGCGTCGCATCCGCCTGCCGCCGCCGGACAGCGTCGCGGAGGACCTGAAACGCGAGCTCCGGATCTCGTTCCGGGAGCGCGACTTCGAGAGGCTCGATGAGCTCGCGCTGCGCGCCTACGGCGTCGACGCGCTCCCGGGGTTCAGCTTCGTCGATACGAGGAAATAGCGAGCTGCCTCGCCCGCGCGCGGCGTGGTACGTTCGCGCTCCCGGGAGCGTTCGCGGGCGAGGGGATGGGCGGATGACGGCGGAGAGGATCGCGTGCGCTAGCCGTATCGAGGCGGTCGTCGTCTACGCGCGCGGGGCGATCGTCACCCGCCGCGTCGAGCTCGCGGCGCCGCTCCCCCGGGGCGCGACGGAGATCTCGGTGACAGGGATCACCCCGCTCGCCGAGCCGGGGAGCTTCCGCGCGCTCGTGGCCGCCGCCGGCGAGCCGGCGGGCGCGGCGGGCGCGGCGGGCGCGGCGGGCGCGACAGGGACCTCGCGGGTCCCGCGCGACGTGCGCGACGTTACCGGCGTGCGCGCGCGGCTCGCGGTGCCCCCGGCGCCCGTGTCGCGGAGCGCGCTCTCGGCGCGGCTGCGCGAGCTCGAGCTCGCGATCGAGCGCCTGGCCGCCGAGCACGCCCACCTCCGCCTCTGGCGCGACCAGCTCGGGGCGGTCGCGCTCGATCCGGAGCTCGCGCGGCGCTTCCGGCCGGGCGACCCCGCGGCGCGCATCCGGGACGCGCTCGCCGTGAGCGGCCTGCTCTCGGACGAGCTCGCCGCGCTCGACGCGCGCGCGGCCGTGGTCGAGGCGGAGCTCGAGCGCGCCCGGAAGGAGCTCCTGGCCGCGCAGCTCGACGCCGCCCAGGCGGCCAGCGGCGAGGTCGAGGAGCGCGCCCCGGCGCGCCTCGACGTGGTCGTGCGGCTCGCGCCCGCGCGCGACGGCGCGGGCGGGGAGCCGGCGCTCCGGCTCGAGTACGCCGTCGCCGCCGCGCGCTGGTGGCCCACCTACGCGGCGCGGTTCTCGCGCGGCGCGACGGAGGTCGCCCTGCAGCTCGACGCGCTCGTGGCGCAGGCCTCCGGCGAGGACTGGAAGGACGTGCGCCTCGCGCTGTCCACCGCCGACCTCGTGCAGGACACCCGGCTGCCGGAGCTCGCCTCGCTGCGGCTCAGCCGCGCCCAGCGCCCCACGCGCCGCGGCTACCGCCCCGCGCCCGAGGGGCTCGACGCGATGTTCGAGGGGTTCGACCGCTTCGTCGCCGCCCTCCCCCAGCCCGCCGCGCGGGCCAAGGCCGCGCCGCCTCGGCTCCCGGCGCCCGCCTCCGCCGCCGCCGACGAGCCCGCGCCGATGCCGGCCAGGGTCGCGGCCGACGCCGTGGCCAGCCAGGAGATGGTCGAGACGATGGCCAGCATGTCCGCGCCCGGCGCCGCCCCGCAGCCAGCGTCCAGCGCGCTCGGCGCGGGCTTCGCGCCGCCGCCGCCGCCGATCCCGCCCCCGGCGCCGCTCGCCCTGGCGATGCCGCCCGTCGCGCCGGCCCCGACCCGATCGCGCGGGCTGTCGCTCCCGTCGCTCCCGTCGTTCGGCGGGGGCGCGCCGCCGCCGGCGCAGGCGTTCCGGTCGAGCGCGCCTCTCGCCGCGAAGGGCGCCTTCGCCCGCGCGTCGGTCGCCGAGATGACGGCCGGCGCGGCCGACGATGCGCTCGCCGCCGACGACGAGCTCGAGGGCCCTCGGGCGGCCCCGGCGCCGCTCGATCCGGCGCTCGTCGAGGAGTGGCTCGACTTCGACGCGCTGCACCTCTCCGGCGCGGGCCCGCAGCGCGGCCGGCTCGCGCGCGACAAGCCGCGGCGCGCGGGGCGCTCCGCGCGGCAGGCGCAGGCGGACATCATGAACCTCCCCGCCCCGCCCCGCGCCGTGGATCCGCGCGACACGCGCGGCCAGTTCGACCACCTCTACGCGGGCGAAGGCGCCGCCGACGTGCCCTCGAACGGCAGGCCCCACCGCGTCGCCCTGAGCGCCGCGGGCGCCCCCGCGGCGCCCCGGTTCGTGACCGTGCCGCGCGAGGCCGCCGAGGTCTACCGCGAGGCGCGCGTCGAGAACCCGTTCGACGCCCCGCTGCTCGAGGGGCCGGTCGACATCTTCGTCGACGGCGCCCTCGCCGCGCAGTCCGCGCTCGGGCACGTCGACCGGGGCGGCGTCCTCCGCGCCGGCCTCGGCGTCGAGGAGCGGATCCGGGTCGCCAGGAACGCGCGCGTGGACGAGTCGAGCGCCGGCCTGCTCGGCGGCTCGCTCGCCGTCGAGCACGCGGTCACGATCGATCTCGCCTCGTCGCTCGGCGTGGGCGTCGAGGTCGAGGTGCTCGACCGCATCCCCGTGACGGACGACAAGGACGTCGAGATCAAGCTGCTCTCGTCGCAGCCGAAGGCCGAGCCGTACACGCAGGAGGAGCTCGGCGAGCCCGTGCGCGGCGGGCTGCGCTGGCGCGTGCCGCTCGCGCCCGGCGGCAAGGCCTCCGTCGCCTTCACCTACCGCGTCGTGTTCTCCTCGAAGAGCGAGGTCGTCGGCGGTAACCGTCGGGAATAACAGGGGAAACGAGCGCACCATGGCAAGGGATGCGGACGGTTCGGGCCGGGCTGAGCGGAGCGCCAGCGAGGCGGGCGCAGGCGAGGTGAACGCCGCCGCGCCCGGCGCAGGCGAGGAGGGCGCAGGCCAGGGGAGCGCCGCCGCGCCCGGCGCAGGCGAGGAGGGCGCAGGCCAGAGGAGCGCCGCCGAGCGCGCGCCCCACCCGAGCGCGGCGCGCGCGGTGACGCTGTTCGAGGACCGCGCCGAGGTCGTGCGCCGCGCGCGTGTCGACGTCGAGGCCGGGGCGCAGTGGGTCGCGATCGGCGGCGTGTCGGTGTTCGTCGACGAGCGCACCGTGCAGGCGCGCGTCGCGCCGAGCGCGGGCGCCGACGGCGCGGTCCGGGTGACGGCGGCGCGCGTGCGGTGGAGGGCGCACCGGGAGGCGGCGCTCGGGCGCGAGGCGATCGACGCGCTGGAGCGCGAGCAGCGCGAGGCGTCCCGGCGGGCCGGCGCCGCCGAGCTCGCGCGGGACCGGGCGTCGCGCCGCGAGGCGCACCTCGACCAGCTGCTCGCGAAGTGGGCCCAGGCGATGAGCGAGGTCCCGAAGGACGCCGGCGATCCCGCGCGCCTCGCTTCGTGGCGCGGCGGCATCGAGGCGCTGCGCGCGGCGCTCGCCGACGCCCTCGCCGCGTCGGCCGAGGCGCGCGCCGCGCGGGCGCACGCCGAGGACGACGCCCGGCGCGCCGCGACCCGCCTGCGGGAGGGGTCGCTCGAGCAGCCGCGCTACGAGGCCGTGATCGAGGTGGAGATCCACGCGCCCGCGCCGCAGCCGGTCGAGATCGAGCTGACGTACCGCGTCGCGTGCGCGATCTGGCGCCCCGAGCACCTGGCGCGGCTCTCGGCAGACGCCGCGGGCGGCGCCGGGGCGCGGCTCTCGGCGGACGCCGCGGGCGGCGCCGGGGCGCGGCTCTCGGCAGACGCCGCGGGCGGCTCGGTCGAGCTCACCACCTGGGCGACGGCGTGGCAGGCGACGGGCGAGGCCTGGGAGAACGTCGCCGCCCGCTTCTCGACCGCGCGGCCGGCGCGGACCGCCGAGGCCCCCCTCCTCGCGGACGACGTCCTCCGGCTGCGGCGCAAGACCGACCTCGAGCGCCGCCGCGTCGTCGTCGAGGCGCGCGACCAGGCGATCGCGGCGGCAGGGCTCGGCCACGGCGCGCGCGCCGTCGACGAGATGCCGGGCGTGGACGACGGGGGCGAGCCGCTCATCTTCGAGGCGGCGGAGCCGGTGACCCTCCCCTCCGACGGCCGCCCCCTCCGCGTCGAGATCGCGCGGCGCTCGCTCCCGGCCGAGCTCGCGCTCGTGCTGTACCCCGAGGCCCACCCCGCGGCGCACCTGCGCGCGACCGTGACGCTGGACGGCGGCGGCGCCGCGCGGCCGCGCCCGCTGCTCGCGGGCCCGGTGCGGGTCGCGCGGGGCGGGAGCCTCGTCGGCCGCGCCCGGCTCGACTTCGTCGGCGCCGGCGAGCCGTTCGAGCTCGGCTTCGGCGTGGACGACGCTGTGCGCGTCCGGCGCACCGTGGACGAGGAGCAGGAGACCGCGGCGATCACCGGCAGTCGCAAGATCCGCCGGCGCGTGAAGCTCTCTCTTTCCAACCTCTCCAGCCTCGCGAAGCGGGTGCTGGTCACCGAGCGGATCCCTGTCAGCGAGGTGGCCGAGGTGGAGGTCGCGCTCGGCGAGGCGCCCGGGTGGACGCTCGACGAGAAGGACGGGTTCCTCCGGGGCCGCGTCGAGCTGCCGCCGAGGGGCGTGAAGACGATGGCGTTCACCTACGAGCTCCGCGCCGGTGCGAGCGTCGTGTTGCCGTTCTGAAACGTGACGGCCGGCGGCGCGCCACGGCCGATGCCGGCCGTGGAGCGCCGTTGACAGGACGCGGTACCCTTCTGTAACTGATGGATTCTCCAGCAGCTTCACTCGCGGAGAAGGAGGGTCGCCATGAGGCAGCAGATCGATGGGGCCGTGGTGCTGACCGCGGCCGAGGAAGACGCCATGGAGTACTTGCCCAACAGGGGCGTCTTCTTCGCGCAGCTGCTCGGGCGAGGCCGCGGTCAGGGCTTCGGCTTCTACAAGGGCAAGATGGAGCCCGGCTGTGAGATCTCGCGCGAGCTCCACACCGAGACGACGGAGACCATCTACATCCTGGCCGGCAAGGCGCTCGGCATCATCGGCGACCGCGAGGTGCCCCTCGGCCCCGGCCAGATGATGCACGTCGAGAAGAACGTGCACCACGGGCTGCGCAACGCAGGCGCCGGCCCGCTCGAGTTCCTCGTCATCGGCCACCCCGACTTCTGATCGCGCGGTCCGCTCCTTGAGGTGCGCTGCAGCCCTCCGGCTCGTCCGCGGTGCGCTGGCCGCCGCGGCGCTGCTCGGCGCGCCGTCGGCGCGGGCCCAGGCCGGCGCGCCGCCGCCCGGCGCGCCGCCGCCCGGCGCGGCGACCGCGGGCTCCGGAAACGCCGGCGCGCTTCGACCCGAGGCGGCGCCGCGCGCGCCCGGCCCCGCGCCGACGGCGCCGCCTGGCCCGGAGCGCCCGGCGGCGGCGCCCGGGCGCGGCGCCGCGCCGCCCAAGATCGCGTGGGACCCGCGCTGGCCGCGCTTCCGCACGAGCGAGTACGTGGCCACGGGGCTCCTGGCCGCGACGGCCTTCGGGACGCTCGCCATCCCGCCGTCCGAGGGCCGGTGGACGGCCGTGAACGGCTTCGACGGCTCGGCGCGCGACGCGCTGCGGATCCGGAGCGATCGCCAGCGCGAGATGGCGCGGGACGCGAGCGATCTCCTGCTCACGGTGATGACCAACCACCTCGCGGTGGACGCCCTCGTCGTGGCCTGGTGGGGGCACGGGCGCGGCAGCGTCGCGTGGGAGATCGCGATGATCGACATCGAGGCGCTCACCCTGAACGCGGCCCTGAACGGCGTCGTCGCGGGCATCACGAGCCGCGAGCGCCCCTACCGCGCCGTGTGCACCGGGCCGGAGGAGGACCAGGACCGCGACTGCCGCGGGAGCAAGCGGTACCGGAGCTTCTTCAGCGGGCACAGCTCGACCGCGTTCACGGCGGCGGGGCTCACGTGCTCGCACCACGCGCACCTGCCGCTCTACGGCGGCGGCGCGCCCGACGCGCTCGCGTGCGTCGCGTCGCTCGGGACGGCGGCCGCGGTGGCGACGCTGCGGGTCGTCTCGGACCAGCACTTCGCGACCGACGCGCTCACGGGCGCGGCCGTCGGCACCCTGACGGGCCTCGCTGTCCCGTGGCTCCTGCACTACCGCGGCGGCGCCCCACCGGAAGCGGACGCGGGCGCGCGGCGCGGCGACGCCGTGTCGATCCGCTTCGTGCCCGCGCCGCTCGGCGGGTACCTGGTGGGCAGGTTCTAGCGATGGCGCGCCGCCGCCCCCTCGCCGCCGCCGCGGCGCTCGCCGCGATCACCCTCGTGCCCGCCTGGGCGCGCGCCCAGGATCCGGCCGACCTGCCGCCGCCGGCCAGCGATCCGCCGTCGGTGTCCTCGGGGGTCGACCTCCTGCAGAAGCGCTCGTACTGGGCGCGGAGCGCGGGCGCGCGCCCGTTCGTCGCCGCGGTGCTGGAGCTCGGCGTCATCTATTTCAGGCCGAGCCTCGCGCTCGGCGTCGGCAAGCCGCACTGGTCGTGGCTCGGCGTCGAGGGGTACTCGAGCGTATCGCCGAGCGGAGGCGCCGAGTACGTCGGCCTCCGCGCGGCGCTGCCCAGGCTGGAGATCCGCGGCGGCGCACGATACGCCTTCTCGACGTCACAGTACTTCCTGGAGCCCCGGGCGTCGTACACGCGCAGGGAGACCGAGCTCATGCAGGGCCCCAGGTCGCGCTACGTCGCCGGGGAGGTCGAGGTGTCGGGCTCGATACCGCTGCTCGGAGGCAGCCTGTTCGGCGTCGCGACGGGCTATGCGGTGCTGGGCACGCCCGAGGGATACTACCTCTACGAGGAGGCGCTCCACACCGTGATGAAGCCGCCGTACCTCTACCGGGCCAGGCTCGGCTACATGGAAGAGATGGACCGGTACGGCGAGCTCCGGCTCGGCGCCGCCGCCGAGGTGCTCGGCAATCCCGGCCGCGACAGCCTCATCGTTCGCGTCGGCCCGGTGCTGGCGATCTCCCTGACACACCACCTGGACGCGGTGGCGACGGTGATGGTCGTGGCGGCCACGCCCGATCGGCTCGGCTTGCTGGGCGCGGATCTCGGGCAGCTCGGCCTGCGGTACCGGTGGGCCACCGGCGATCGCTGGCCGGAGTTCCCCTGATCCATGCGCCGGGCGTGGGGCGTGGTAAGCGTCCTGAATGAACAAGCTCATTTCCCTGACCTTCCTCGCCGCGGCGCTCGCGGCGTGCACCCAGCCCGGCGACGCCAGCGCCCCGGCCGCGCCCGCGGCGACCAGCGCGGCGGCGCAGCAGCCCAGGGCGGACGCCCCGAAGGCGAAGGCCGCGGAGGCGCCGGCGAACACGGCTCAGGCGAAGATCGGCCAGCCCGCGCCGGATTTCACGCTGCCGGACCTCGACGGCAAGCCGGTCAAGCTGGCCGATTACAAGGGCAAGACGGTCGTGCTCGAGTGGTTCAACCCGGGTTGCCCGTTCGTGCAGCTCGCGCACCGCAAGGGCGGCCTGAAGGACGTGCCGGCGCAGCAGACCGCGAGCGGCGTCGTGTGGCTCGCCATCAACTCGGGTGCTCCGGGCAAGCAGGGCGCGACCCGGGAAGAGAACGTGAAGGCCAAGGCCGAGTTCGGGATGGCCTATCCGGTCCTCCTCGACGAGAAGGGCGATGTCGGGCGCGCCTACGGCGCCCAGCGCACACCGCATATGTACGTCATCGACCCGCAGGGCACGCTCGTCTACGCGGGCGCCATCGACAGCACGAAGGGCGGTGAGCCCGAGCCGGACGAGAAGGTCACGAATTACGTGGATGTGGCGCTGGGCGAGCTCGCCGCCGGCAAGGCGATCTCCACGAAGGAGACCGAGGCGTTCGGCTGCACGGTCAAGTACTGAGCCGCGGGGCCGACGAGCTCCATCGCAGCTTCACCCACCTTGGCGCCCTACAGCGCCCACACGCCGCGAGCGGCATCGCCAGACGCGCCCGACACGCGCCGTTCCGCGCTGGCTTCATTCCTCGAACAACGCACCCACCCGCCTGCTCATGCCGCGTGGCCGGCGTCACGCGCTCGCCCGCTGCCGGACGCCTGCACACCATGGTGACACGCCGCGTCCTGGGCTATTGACATGGACGTAAGTCCCGGTCTACCGTCGTGCGACAGCTCTGTAATATCGTCAGTAGCTGACGTTCCAGGCAAATCGCTCGCTGGCAAGCGACCCAAGGCACGATGGCCGTTCAGGGCCATACGCTGGGAGCTGCCAAGGCAGGTGCTGATGCGAAGGTTCATGTTCACGCTGCTCCTTCCCCTCGTGTGCGCCTGCGCTCCTGACGCATCCGTCCAGGAAGGGCTCGCGACCAGGTCCGGTCTCCTGCCCTCCGCGGAGGTCCAGGGGTCCACCACGCCGGCGCCGGGCGAGCTCTCGCCGAGCGGTGTCGTATCGAATGGATTCTGGCCGAATGCGCTCAGGCCGGACTCGATACCGTCGACCACGCTCGGCGCTCTGAAGGTCCAGGCGCTCGGAGGGGTCGTGTCCCGCGACTTCCTCCGTTATGCGATCGGCTGCGCGCTCGATCGCTCGCAGGCGATCAAGCTCGACGGCCCCGGGGGCGCCGAGGAATACCGTGGAGCTGTCGGGCTCGCTCCCGAATGGACGGAAGGGCCGCTCTCTCCGGCCAAGCAGCGGTGGGTGTCGGCGTGCGTCGCCGCGCGGACCAACTACTTCGGCGTTCCGGTGATGCTGTCGATGCGCGCGCAGGCGAGCGCGCAGCTCGCCGCCGGCCCCGAGGAGCGCAGCGCCTTCACCGGCAAGGAAGGCGCGTTCTGGGGCAACCTGTTCGGCGAGACGCCCGCGCTGTACACATGCCACGTCCCGGACAACCTGGAACGCTCCCGCGCGAGGAGCCGCGCGTGTGCGACGGGGCATGACACCGGCTCCGGCATCGTCGGGTGCGGCATCATCCAGCGGACGGGAGACTGCTCGTCTGTCTGCTCGGCCGCCGCCGACCCGGCGATGGGCTATGCGGCGTGCAACGGATCGAGGGAGGTCATCACGACCTTCCTCGAATAGAATCGAGGCCCGAGCCAGGGGGTCCGCCTTCGCAGTCGAAAAGGGTCCGAGGGATGAGCCGAGTGGGAAGAGCGGGCCCGGAGAGCGGCAACGCCGCGAGAGCGGCGGAGGAGGAGCTCACGCCCAGGGCCGTCCCGCCCGCCCCCTCGAGCAGGCCCCCTCGCGCCGCGCCGCAGGCCCCCCCGGAGGGCTCGGGCGCCGCGCAGGAGACGATGTTCGTCTGCGTCGACCCGCCCTCCTCGCGCGCGCCGAGCCGGTTTCCGATCCGCGACTGGGATCGGTATGAGTGCCTGTCGCTCGTCGGCAAAGGGGGAATGGGCACGGTCTACAAGGCCAGGGATCCCAGGCTCCAGCGGTACGTGGCGATCAAGCTCATCCGCGGCAACGACCCGGAGCTCGCCCAGCGCTTCATCTGGGAGGCGCGGGCCCAGGCCCGGGTCGAGCACCCGAACATCTGCAAGGTGTACGAGGTCGGCGAGGCGCAGGGGCAGCCGTTCATCGCCATGCAGTACATCGACGGCCAGCCGCTCCACCGCGTGGCGCAGCAGATGTCGCTCGAGCAGCGGGTGAAGATCGTGGCCGACGTGGCCGACGGCCTCCACGCCGCCCACCGGCTCGGGCTGATCCACCGCGACATCAAGCCGGCGAACATCCTGGTCGAGCGCACCGCCGACGGCGCGTTTCGCCCCTACCTCCTCGATTTCGGGCTCGCGCGGGACATCGCGTCAGACGGCCGGGCGACGACGAGCGATGAAGGGACTCCCGCCTACATGGCGCCCGAGCAGGTGTCCGGGGGCCAGCGCCAGCTCGACCGCCGCACGGACGTCTACTGCCTCGGCTCGACGCTCTACGAGGTCCTCTCCGGGCGCCCGCCGTTCGTCGATCCGTCGGTGACGAGCCTCATCTGGCGGGTGGTGAACGAGCTGCCCGTGCCGGTGCGCCAGGTCGACAAGGGCATCCCGCTCGACCTGGAGACCATCGTGATGAAGTGCCTCGAGAAGGAGCCTCAGCGGCGGTACGACTCCGCGAAGATGCTCGCCCTCGATCTCGGGCGCTACCTCGAGGGCGAGCCGATCGACGCGCGGCCCCCGAGCCTCGTTTACCGCGCGCTGAAGCGGGCGCGGAAGCACCGGCTCGCGGTCGCGGCGGGCGCCGCGGCGCTCGTCGTGCTGTCGCTCTCGGGCGCCGTCGCCCTCCGCGCGAAGCTCGCCGCCGCGCGCCAGGCCGAGCTCTCGGCGCACGTGGCGTCCCTGGCCGAGGGCTTCGGCCAGGACGTCAAGGAGATGGAGCTGTTCATGCGCTACGCGTACGCGCTCCCCCTCCACGAGGTGTCGCGGGAAAAGGAGGTCATCCGCGCGCGCATGGGCGAGATCGACCGGAAGATGCAGGCCATGCGCGGGGCCGCGGGCGACCTCGTCGAGGGCCCCGGCCACTACGCGCTCGGGCGCGGGCACCTCGCGCTGCACGAGCCCGAGGAGGCGCTCACGCACCTCGAGGCGGCGCTCGGGAGCGGGTACGCCGCGCGGGAGGCGAAGTTCGCGGCGGGGCTCGCGCACGGGATGCTCTACCGGAAGGGGCTCGACCGGGCGATGCGCCTCGCCGACAGGGGGGAGCGGTCCGCGCGGCAGGTCGAGCTGGAGGAGCGGCACAAGGCCCCGGCGATCAAGTACCTGCGCGACAGCGTGAGGTCGGCCGCGGCGCCGTCGGCGTACACCGCGGCGCTCATGGAGCTCTACGAGGGGCGCTTCGACGAGGCGCTCGGCGACGCGCGGCGGGCGTTCGCGCGGTCGCCCTGGGAGTACGAGGCGAAGAAGCTGGAGGGCGACGTCCTGTTCGCGAAGGGGGCGGCGGCGCGCGACCTCGGGGACCACGCGGCGGCGCTCGTCGAGTTCCGGGCCGCCATCACCTCGTACGAGGCGGCGGCGCAGATGGGCGAGAGCGATCCCGAGGTCCACGAGGCGGCCGCGAGCGCCATGAGCGAGGTGATGCTGATCGAGGCCCAGCGCGGCGGCGACGTGGCGCAGCTGTTCGAGCAGATCATCGACCGCTGCGACAGGGCGCTGCGCGCCAACCCGCGCGCGAGCGGCGCCCACGCGAAGCGCGCGTGGGCCCACGTGCACCGGGCCAGGCGGGACCTGTCGAGGGGCTCGGACCCGAGGCCGGACCTCACGCAGGCGATCGCGTCCAGCGAGCAGGCGATCCAGGGGGACCCGTCGGACGCGACCGCGCACGGCTCGATGGGGGCGAGCTACTTCCTCATCGCTTCCTACGAGAGCACCCTGGGGCTCGACGCGAGGAGCTCGCTCGAGCGCGCGATCGAGAGCATGCAGCGGTCGCTCGCCCTCGACCCGAACTCCTTCTGGGCGTGGAACGACACCGGCATCGCCTTCGGCATGATGGCCGAGTACAGCGCTTCCCACGGCGCCGATCCCCTGCACCTCTTCGAGCTCAGCGCGTCGCACATCGAGCGGGCGATCGAGATCGCCCCGAACGACGCGCCGCCGCGGCTCAACCAGGGCTGGTTCCACGCGCGGCGGGCGCAGTACGAGCTCGACCACGGGGCGTCGCCCGAGGAGTCGCTCGAGGTGGCCAAGGACAACCTCGAGGCCGCGCTCCGGCTGCGGCCGGACGCCTATCAGTCCTACAACAACCTGGCCCTGACGTACCTGATCCAGGGCCGTTACGAGCGGCTCACCGGCGGGAGCCCGGAGGTGTCGCTCGCGCGGTCGCTCGACGGCTACACCGCGGCGGCGCGCCTGAACCCCGAGGATCTCGAGGCGCAGCAGGGGACGGGCCTCGCGCTCGCCGAGGCGGCGGCGTGGGCGATCGATCGCGGCGAGGATCCGACCGGCACGCTGCGCGCGGCGCGGGGCTCGATCGAGCGCATCGTGGAGGCGAACCCCCGCAACGCCGAGGCGCTCCTCGCGCTCGGGAGCATCGACCTGCTCTCGGCGCGGTGGGCGGCGTCCCGGGGGAGGAGCCCGTGGGCGCCCCTCGACGCCGCGGAGCGGTCGCTGCTCCGCGCGGTCGAGGCGAACGACGGCAACGCGAGGATCCACGGCGCCCTGGCCGAGGTCCACCGGCTGCGCGCCGCCTTCGTCGGGCCGGGGGTGGTCGACGTGCGCGCGGAGGTCGAGGCGGGGCTCGCGCTGGTCGACCGCGCGCTGACCATCGACCCGGTCTTCCCGGCGGCGACCGCCGAGCAGGGCGCGCTGCTCTTGCTGAAGGCGAGGGCGGAGCGCGAGCCGGCGCAGCGCCTGGTCCTCGCCCGCCGCGCCGCAACCGCGCTGGAGCGGGCGCTCCACGACGCCCCGCTGCTCGCGCGCGAGCACGCCCCGCACCTCGACCAGGCGAGGAAGCTCGCCGAGGCGAGCGCCCCCGTAGCGCTGCAGCCGTCCGCCCCACGCGCCCCCTAGGACCATCGAGCAGGGTGAAACCCCGAGAAAATGAACCACAGAGGCACAGAGGCACAGAGTTTTTTGGTTCTTCCTCTGTGTCCTCTGTGCCTCTGTGGTTCAAATCTCTTTATTCCCGGGCGTTTCAACTCGATATTGGTGCTCTAGCCCTACTTTCGCGAAGCCGACAGGGGTTGGATGTGTAGACGCACGGCGCGCACCGAAAATCGTGCACGTCCCCTGGATGCGGCGACCTGTCGTCGCTACATGAACGAAAAATGCACATCTTCGAGCGGGAGGTGGACGGTCGCCGCTACCGGATCGCGGCGCAGTCGGTGTGGGACGCGGTAGCGGGGCGCTCGGTCGCGAGGCAGGTTGTCCTCGGGCCGGCGGACCCGCCGCCGACGGTCGACCTCGGGCGAACGCGGACGGTCGGAACGAAGGCGGTGGGGGACGTCGGCGCGCTCGTTTGGGTTGCCGAGCAGCTCGACCTGGTGAGGCTGATCAACGAGGCGTGCGGTGACTACGGCTCGAAGAACGGGCCGTCCGTGGGCGAGATGGCCGTCGCCGTCGCGCTTCAGCGCGCATGCGCGCCGGGCCCAAAGTGTGACCTGGGGGACTTCCTCGACGGCGCATTGCCGCGGGTCTCGTGCCTGCCCGGGTCAGCATTTACGGGGCAGGCTTTTCACCGCATCGCGCAGCAGGTCACCGATCAGGAGCTGGAGGCCGCCCAGGTGGCGATCGCTCGGGCGGCGATCGGTCGGTTTGCTCTGTCAGCCGACGTGCTGGCGTTCGACACGACCAACTTCGACACGCACATCGCCACAACGACCCCCGGCGAGCTGGCGCGTCGCGGACACGCCAAGAGCAAACGAAGCGACCTGCGGGTGGTGGGACTCGGCCTGCTCGTGAGCGAGACCGGGCACGTGCCGCTCTTGTACCGGGCCTTCGGCGGCAACAGCTCGGATCAAGCCGTGCTCGAGGAGTGCCTGCAAGGGCTGAGCGAGCTGCACAGCGCGCTCGACGCCGGGGAGCAACGAACCAGCCCAGGTCATCGGACACTCGTACGCGACGGTGGCTTCTGGAGCCCTCAGCTGGAGCTTCATCTGGAAGTCACCGGCTACTACAGCCTCATCTCGTTGCCTCTGGGACACAGCGCGGCCGAATGGGCGCTGCAGCAAGCTGCGCAGAAAGGCGCGATGCGGCACCTGACCGGACAGTACGAGGACGTACGCGCTGCCCGCGTCCGGACCCAGGTCGGCGACCTTGACCGCACGCTCGTCGTTATCGAGAGCATCACGCTGCTCGAGGGGCAGAAGCGCGGCATCGAGGCGCGGCTGACCAAGGCCAAGGAGGAACTGGGCAGGCTTGAGGCGCTGGTGGAGGCCGGCCGCATTCGACGCGCGTCGCTCGAGCAGCGCGTACGCAAGGCGCTCGCGCGCGAGCACTTGGCCAGCTTCGTCGTGGTCGAGATCGACGGCCAAGAGCAGACCCCGACGCTGAGCTGGCGGGTCGACGCCGCTCGCCGGCGAGAGCTCGAGGCAACGCGTCTGGGCAAGCGTGTGCTCTGCACCGACCACCACACCTGGAGCACCGAACGCATCGTCCATGCCTTTCGCGGCCAGTGGAACGTCGAAGAGCTCTTCCGTCGCTCGAAGAAGGGAGGCGTTGTGCCCTGGGGTCCCTCACATCAGTGGGCCGACGGCTCGCTGCGGCTCCACACCTTCGCCACGGTGCTCGGGCTGATGCTCGTCAGCCTGGCACGCATCGCCCTTGGCACCGACGCCTCCGCCCGCGCCATGATGGACAGCCTCGGCGACATCCGCGCCACGCTGGTCCGGACCGCAACGGGCGCCCAGGGACGGCGCCCCACGATCCCGCTCGCGCCCGAACTGAATGCAGAACAGCGCCGCGCTGCGCGCATCTTCGAGCTCGACCGTTGGCTTCCAGGTCTTTCTTCATCTAGACGCCGACAGAGCGCAGCATCTGGAAAGCAAGCGCCTTCCTAAACCTCAGGAACGCGCGTTGCGAAAGTAGGGCTAGCGGGCGACCGCCGCTACCGACGCTTTGGGCGGGGGCGCAGCCTCGAGAGCGCCTCGTCGTGGGCCCACTTGACGCGCATGAACTCGCCGGCGTCGCCGCCGCGATCGGGGTGCGTGACGAGCGCGAGCCGGCGGAACGCCTGGCGGATCTCGTCCGCGCCGGCGGCCTCCGTCAGGCCGAGCACCGCGTACGGCGACGCGCCGCGCGCGGAGGCGGGCCGCGACGGGGCGCGCCGCGACGGCCCAGGGGAGGGCGGCGGCGGCGCCTCGCGGCGCGCGCGCGGCCTCGGCCAGGGGGGCTCGCCGCGCAGGATGCGCGTCCAGGCCGTCGCCCACGCCGGCTCGATCTCGACGAGCGGGCGCCCGGCGGCGCGCTCGGCCTGCGCCCTCGCCTCCTCCACGGTCCGCGCGCCGCCCTGGCTCGCGTCCGGAGGGCGGAACGGCTCGCGCGCGGGCTCGGCCGTCCACCAGGCGGCCCACAGGAAGCGGCGGCGGCGCGTCGGGGTGACGGCGTAGACGCCGCGGAGCGGGAGCGTCATCGGGGAGCCTTCAGAAGATCTCGGGGCACCACGGGGCGCGCGCGGCGCGGAACAGGCCGTCGGCGCGCTCGACGGCGCCGTCGGAGAGCGCCTCGACCTGGCCGGCGTCGGCCAGCTGCTGGAAGGAGACGCCGCCGAGGTACGCCGAGCCGAGCGCCGCGATGTCGAGGCGGAGGTCCGGCGCCGCCGTCGTCCGCGCCGCGCGCCGCTCGCCCCCGTGCAGCCGGAACCGACCGGCGTTCCACGGGCAGTCGCGGTCGGCGATCTCGAGGGTGAGCGGCTCGCCGCTGCCGTAGGCGCGCGCGGCGAGCGCCGCCTCGACGTCGACGATGCGCACCCACAGCCCGTCGCCCACCGTGAGGCGCAGGCGCCGCGGCTCGACGAGCAGCAGGCCGAGCGGGTGATCCGGCGGCAGGAGGTTCGCCTCGATCCGCTGCGCCAGGTCGAGGTTGAAGAGGTACCGCCAGATGAGCCTGGTGCCGAGCGGCGTCGCGCCGACCGCCTCGATCACGCGGACCGAGCCGACCGGGATGTTGGACGCGTCCCAGCGGTGGTGCAGGCAGTACATCGCATACGCCTCGGCGCGCCCGCCGACCTCGATCACCACGCGCTGGAGCGGGCCGCCGCCCTGGCGGGTGAAGTCGCTGTCGATCAGCCGGCGGACCTCCCACCACACCTTCGAGCGCGCCAGCATCCCGGGGACGAGCGGGCGGGCGCGCTCCCAGACGGGCGGGAAGGCCTCGAGCGCCTCCGCCTCGCCGAGGAGCCGCGCGCGGCCCTCCGCGGCCGCCTCCCCGCGGAGCGCGGCGCGGTCCCGCTCGATCGAGATGGAGCACGCGTGGGACGCGAGGCCGTAGCCGAAGCGGCCGTAGATGGAGCCCTCGGTGGCCCAGAGCGAGGAGATCGGGCGCCCTTCGGCCCGCGCGTCCTCGAGGTGCTGGCGGATGAGGGTCGTGAGGATGCCGCGGCGGCGGTGCGTCGGCATCACCGCGACCGCCGTGAGCCCGGCGACGGGGACGGCGCCGCCGGGCGTGGTCATCGTGAGCGAGAACGAGCCGGCGGCCCCGACGATCGACTCGCCGTCGTAGGCGCCGACGCGCGACGTGAGCTCCGGGAGGCGCATCGCGCCCTCGAGGCGCTCGGGGTCCACGACGGCGCCGAACGCGGTGAGGATGGGGAGGCTGAACTCGCGCTGCTGATCGGCGGTCAACTGCCTGAGCTCGATGTGCATGCGGCGAACATAGCAAAGGGGGCTCGCGAGGGAGGGGGCGACCTCGGCGGCGCGCGCCTCGTGCGCCCGCGCCGACAGCCCCCCTACGCGCTCAGCCGCTCGCGCTCCCGCGCCGCCGCGCGCCGGACGCGCGTCTTCAGCCACGCCTCGATGAGCGGCCACACCGTGAGCGGCGCGTCCCGCCCGACGACGATGTCGAGGTGGCCGCGCGGGAACTCGCGGTACGTCCGGTCCGACGATCGGCTGAAGTCGTACGCCGGCTTCACGGACGCCGGCGGCGCGAGGTCGTCGAACGTGCCGGCGACGACGAGGAGCGGCAAGTCCAGGGCCTCGAAGCGCTCGGCGTACCCGAAGAGGCTCCCCATGTGGTGGCCGCTCTTCCGCGACGCCGCCGCGTCCAGGAACATGTTCCGGAGCACCGTGATGCTGCCGCTGTCCATCGCCAGCGACATGTGCTGCGTCAGCACCCGCGTCTCCATCGAGCCAGGGACGAACCCGCGGATCGGCAGCGGAAAGATCGGGCTCTCGACGAACGCGCGCACGAACCGGAACGGCTCCCCCCACGCCGAGAGCGCCAGCGCGCCCTGCCCGAGCGGGACCCGGCGGTCGACCGTCAGCATCAGCCGGCCGAGCAGCGCGAGCGCGCGCGAGCCGTGCGTGAACAGGTAGGGGCTCCCGAGCGTGACGATGCCGCCCACCGCGTCGCCCATCGTCGGCGCGGTCGCGTAGCTGATGAGACCCCCGAGCGAGTGCCCGATGAGGTACACCGGCCGCGGGCCCGAGATGCGCCGGACCTCCTCGATCGCGGCCGGCAGGTCCTCGCGGACGAAATCGGTCACGTGCCCCGGCCGCCGCGCCCCGAGGTGCCGCGACCGCCCGTGCCCCCGCAGATCCAGGTTGAAGACGTCGAAGCCCGCCCGCGCCAGGTAGTTCGAGAAGCTGCGCGACGGCAGGTGCCAGATGTACCGGTTCTGGCCGTACCCGTGGATCAGCAGCACGCTCGCCGCCGTGCTCCGCAGCCGCGCGCTCCGCTTGCGGATCATCGCGAGCGGCACGTCGTGGACCACCGCCTCCCGGTCGACCACCGGGTCCTCGCCCCCCGGCGCGCGCGCCCCCTCGATCCCACGGCTCGCCGGCGCGACCTCGGTCGCGGTGCTGCGGACCCGCACCACCACGAGCTCCTTGATGAACCTGTCCCGCTCATCGCGGTCGACCGTCTGCTCGACCAGAGACTGGTGGAGGATCATCCTTTCCGTCTATTGCGGATCATTTCGCTGTGCGCAACCTCGGAGCTGCCGGCTCCCGTGGAGGGAACGCCGGCGCCGCGGGGTGTCCCCGCCAGGCCCCGCACCGCCTCCCACGCCGTCCTCGAGCGGGCGCGCTCTGGCGCGCGGCGCGCCGCGTGCACCGGCGCGGAAAAAGCTCCGCCGTGGGCGGCCCGCGGGTGCCCCATGGCGCTGCGTCTCGTGTACCCTCCCCCTCGGCTGGTACCCGGTAACACACGCGCGGAGGACCGGAGTCTCACCTTGGCGCGTCCGTCCCGCGTCCCTTCGAGGGAGTGCCCGAGTCCGGCCCTGACCTTACGCATCGCTAGGTGACCTACAATGTACCACTTCAAGATGGGTCGGCAGCTCGCGGTCGGGGTGCATGCCAAGGCCGCCGCGCTCGCCGCTCTGCTCGGCGCCGTGTGCTTCGCGCCGAGCGCGCACGCGCAGTCGGAGGGCGGCTCGGACAGCAACGCGGACGACTCCCTCGCTTCCGAGAAGCAGGCCGCGGACGAGAAGGAGCAGGGCGACAAGACGCCCGGCGAGAAGGACAAGCTGGCGGAGGTCGAGCCCGAGGAGGCGCCGTCCGACAACGCCCCGCTCGAGAAGGACGGCAAGGCCTACAAGTTCATCGGGATGCGCTTCCGGAACGTCATCGTCCCGAAGTTCATGATCAACCTCTTCGCCGACGGCGGCGCGGCGGTGAACGTCTTCACGTTCGGCCCGGAGTTCACCACCCGCAAGAACGGGCTCGAGCTCGATCTGGCGCTTTCCTACGCCGACTACTCGATGGATCCCTTCCTCTTCAAGGGGAAGAACGACGACCAGTTCGCCTGGGAGATGGTGTCGAGCGACATGAAGCTCGTCTATTTCACGAGCGACCTCCTGTTCGAGATCCCGCTCGACGAGGAGAAGGGCCGCTTCTCGCTCCTCGTCGGCGGCGGCGTCGGGCTCGGCGTCGTCTTCGGCAATCTCTACCGCGCGCAGGCGTACCCGAACACCCCGGGGTCGGCCCCGTCGCCGGACGACGTCGGCTCCTGGAGCAAGTGCTCCGGCGCGGGCAGCGCCTACTGCGACGCCTCCAACAACCATTACGGCAACTACGACGAGCCGAGCTGGGTCAACGGGGGCGCGAAGCCGTCCGTGTTCCCGTGGGTGTCGTTCCCGCAGGTGAGCTTCCGGTACAAGCCGATCAAGCAGCTGCAGACGCGGCTCGACGCCGGCCTCTCGATCACGGGGGTCTTCTTCGGGATGTCCGCGGGGTATGGCCTCTGATCGAGGGATGACGTGACGCCGCCTCCGCTGTTTCCCCCGCGCTATGAGCCGATCGGGACGCTCGGAAAGGGCGGCGGCGGCGAGGTGTGGTCGGTCCGCGACCGGATCACCGGCAAGACGGTCGCGCTGAAGACGCTCGGCGAGGACGCGGACGAGCCGGAGGTGCTCGCGCTCGTCCGCGAGGCGGCGGCGCTGTCGGGCGTCGAGGGCCTCGGCGTGCCGCGCGTGCTGCGCTTCGGCCGGCTGTCGGGGTCGGGGCGGCCGTTCATGGTGCGCGAGCTCGTCGACGGGACGAGCCTCGCCGACCTGCTCGCGCGGCGGGGCGACCTGGCCAGGAACCTCGCCGCCATCGCCGACGCGGCCGATCAGCTCACGCGCCTGCACCGCGCCCTCCTGCTGCACGGCGACGTGAAGCCGGCGAACATCATCGTCGGCGACGGCGGCCGCGCCACGCTCGTCGACCTCGGCCTCGCCGCGCCGTTCCGGGACGGCGGCGCGCGGCCCCTCGGCCTCACGCCCCGCTACGCGGCGCCGGAGCTCTTCAAGGGCGATCCGCTCACCGTCCGCGCCGAGGTGTTCGCGCTCGGCGCGACGATCGCCGAGGCCCTGCGCGACAGCGAGGGCGAGCGCGATCCGAAGGTCGTCGACGCGCTCCAGGCGGTGGTCGACCGGGCGACCGCCAGGGACCCGAACGCGCGCTACCCGAGCGCGGACGAGCTCGCGAACGCGCTCCGGCGCGCCGCGCGGCTCCCGTGCGGGCCGCACGAGGAGGCCGCCCGGCCCGACGCCGACGCGGGCGCGCGGCCCGACGCGGGCGCGGACGCGGTGGTCTGGCCGATCGTCGGGCTGGACGCGCCGTCCACGCGGCTGCTCGCGCAGATCATGGGCCTGCCCGCGGGCGGCGGGCTCTCGATCGAGGGGCCCTCCGGGTCCGGGCGGAGCGCGCTGCTCCGGCGCATCGCGTGGTCGCTCGAGGTCGGCGGGTACGGCGTCGCGTGGGTCGAGGCGGCCAGCGTCGCCGACCCGCGCGAGGCGCTCGCGATCGAGCTGTCCGGGCACGACCCCGGCCGGGTGACGGCGCTCGTCGACGACGCCGACCGGCTCGGCGACGCGGCGCTCGAGCGGCTCGACGAGGTGCGGAAGGCCGGCGGCAAGCTCGTGCTCGTGCTCGGGGCGCAGGCGCAGAACACGCAGGGCGCCGCGGCGACCCCCGCGCGCGCCGCGCTCGCCGGCCGCGGGTTCGAGCGCCTCGAGATGGCGCCGCTCGACGAGCAGGTCGCCCGCGAGCTCGTGCAGCGCACCATCCCGTCGCTGAGCGACGCGGTGGCCGCGCACGTCGTCGCGCGCGCGGGGCGTTGGCCGGGGCGCATCCGGGACATCGTCGCGCGCATCGCGCGCGCGCCCGTCGCGTCGACCGAGGACGTCGACCGGCTGCTCGACGCGCCCCCCGCCTCCGGGGCGGCGGCGTCCGGGCCGGGCGGCGCGGGCGCGGACGGGTCGGCGCTGCCCGCCGCGGAGATCCACCGGCTGCTCGACCGCGGCCACTTCGACGCGGCGGCGGAGGCGCTCGGCAGGTACCAGGGCGACAGCTCGCCCGCCGTCGTGATCGCGCGCGCGCGGCTCGCCATGAACCGCGGCGACGCGGCGCGCGCGCTCGCCGAGCTCCAGCGCGTGAAGGACGAGGTCGAGGCCTCGGGCGACCACGGGATGGGGGCGTTCTGGTCGCTGCAGATGGCCCGGGCGCTCGTCCGCGTCGGCGACTACGGCGAGGCGGAGCGCCGCGCGGGCGAGGCCGTGGAGCGGGTGGGCCCGATCAAGCTCGAGGCGGAGCTCGCCGGCGGCGTGCGCTCGCAGCTCGCGCCGGTCGCCGCGTTCGGCGCCTCGCCCGAGGCGATCGCCGCCGAGGCGGTGGCGACGCGCGGGCTCGCGCAGAGCTTCGCCTCGCGGCACGAGGAGGCGAAGCGCACGCTCGAGCACGCGGTCCGGCTCGCGCGGCTCACGGGCGAGCCGCGGATCCTGTCGGTCGCGCTCGTCTCGCTCGCCTTCGCGCTCCAGCGGGACGATCGCCTGAGCGAGGCGAAGGCGGTCTACGAGGAGGCGCTCACCGCGGCGGAGCAGGCCGGCGACGCGGGCACGCTCGCGACGACGCGCCTGAACCTGGCCGCGCTCACGAAGCTGCAGGGCGACCTCGGCGCGGCCATCCGCCACCTCGAGGCCGCCGTCGACCTCGGCCGGCGCTCGGGCCGCGTGGCGACCATCCGCCAGGCGCTGCTCAACCTCGCGAACCTCGATCTCTACCTCGGGCGGCTCGCGCGCGCGCGGGTGTCGCTCGACGCGCTCGCCGCCCACCGCGCCGACCTCGCGCCGCAGCAGCACGCGCAGCTGCTCGCGCTCGAGGCGGAGCACGCGGCGCGCTCCGGCGACCTCGAGCAGGCCGAGCGGCTCTGCCTGGAGTGCGCCGAGGCGTACGAGGCGATCGGCCGGCGGGTCGACGGGGTCGAGGCGCGGCTCGAGCGCGTGCTCTTCGCCGTGGCGCGGGCCGGCGCGGACCCGCGCGCGCTCGGCGAGGAGATCGACGTGGCCGCCGAGCGCCTCGGGACCACCGGGGCGCACCGCGCGCTGCTCGCGCTCGCGCGCGGGCGCGTCGCGGCGCTCGCGCGCGACGAGCGGCAGGCCCGGGCCGCGTACGACGAGGCGCTCGACGCCGCGCGCGCGGCGGGCCAGCGCGACTGGATCTGGCGCGCGCTGGAGGCGCGGGCGCAGCTCGAGGCCGAGCGCGGGCACGTCATCCGGGCGCGCCACGACCGCGAGGAGGCGCTGATCACGCTCGAGGAGATCGCCTCGAAGCTGCCGCGCGACCTCCGGGAGGTCTTCTGGAACGACGCGCGCCGCAAGGAGATCCGGGCGGCCGCGATGCTCGAGCTGATGAGCGGCCGCACGGTGCCGTTCACGCAGGGCGCGGCGACCCCTCCCGGCGAGGACCGGCTGGCGCGGGTGCTCGAGATCAACCGGGAGATCGCGGGCGAGCACGACCTCACGCGCCTGCTCGCGAAGGTGACCGACCACGCGATCGCGCTCCTCCAGGCGGAGCGCGGCTTCATCATCCTGCAGCGGCCGCCGCGCGACGAGCCGCCGCCCGCCGCGGGCGAGGGCGCGGTCGACCTCTCGATCCACGCCTCCCGCGACCAGGCCGGGGACGACCCGCACGCGCGGTTCTCGAGCTCGATCGCCGAGCGGGTGATCTCCACGGGCGAGCCGGTCGTGACCGCGAGCGCGCGGGACGACGCGCGCATGAGCGACTACGTCTCGGTCCACCAGCTCATGCTGCAGTCGGTCGCCTGCGTGCCGATCCGGCAGCGGAGCGGGCAGGTGATCGGCGCCCTCTACCTGGAGACGCGCCTGAGCGCGGCGGCGAAGTTCGAGGCCGAGCTCCCCACGCTGACGGCGCTGGCCGACCAGGTGGCGATCGCGATCGAGACCGCGCGCCTCGTCAGCGAGAACGAGCGCCGCGCCCGCGAGCTCGAGCGGGCCAACGAGGAGCTGCGCGCCGCGCGCGCCAAGCTGGAGGAGCTGCTCGGCCACAGGACCGCGCAGCTCGCCGCGACGCGGCGGGATCTGCGCTCGGCGCGCGCGGTGATCCGCGGCCATTTCGGCTACGAGGGGCTGGTCGGCACGAGCGAGGCGATGCGCCGCGTGTACGCGCTGATCGACCGGGTGAAGGACACCGACATCCCGATCCTCATCACCGGCGAGAGCGGGACGGGCAAGGAGGTCGTCGCGCGGACGATCCACAACGCGAGCCCGCGGGCGAAGAAGCCGTTCGTCGGCGTCAACTGCGGGGCGATCCCGGAGCACCTCCTGGAGAGCGAGCTGTTCGGGCACGTGCGCGGGGCGTTCACGGGCGCCGACCGCGACCGCAAGGGGCTCTTCCGCGAGGTGACGGGCGGGACCATCCTGCTCGACGAGATCGGGGAGATGCCGCAGAAGATGCAGGCGGGGCTGCTCCGGGTGCTGCAGGAGAAGGTGGTCCGCCCTGTCGGCGGCGCGCGCGAGGAGCCGGTCGACGCGCGGGTCATCGCGGCGACGCACCGGGACCTCGCCGACATGGTCTCGCGCGGCACGTTCCGCGAGGACCTCTACTACCGCCTCCACGTCGTCGAGGTGCGGGTCCCGTCGCTGCGGCAGCGCATCGAGGACATCCCGCTGCTCATCGACTACTTCCTCGGGATCTTCGCCGCGCGGTACGGCCGCGATCGCCGCAGCGTCTCCCGCGCCGCGCTGAAGCGGCTGTCGGCCTACAGCTGGCCGGGCAACGTGCGGCAGCTCGAGAACGTGCTGCTCAACGCGTGGGTCCTCTCGGACCGCCCCGAGCTGGAGAGCGACGACTTCGAGCTGCCCGACGCGGCGCCGCGGTCGCTGCGGAGCCCCGAGGCGGCGCCGGCGCCGCGCGCACCCGCGAGCAGCGCGGCGCCCGCGAGCGCAGGCCGGATCCCGCCGCCGCCGCCGAGCGACCCGCGCGTCGAGACGTCGCTCGACGCGCACAAGGCGAGCGAGCGAGAGCGGATCCTCGTCGCGCTCTCGAGCTGTAACTGGAACCGGGTGAAGGCGGCGCAGGTTGTGGGCCTGCCGCGCCGGACGTTCTACCGGCGGCTCAAGGAGTACGGGATCCAGTGACGCGGGGGCCGCGCCCGGGGCGGAGCCCGGCGGCGAAGCTGGCGGCGTGCTTGAGAGCGGCGGGCGAGGAGTGCAGCCCTACTTCGCCCAGAGCACCGAGAGGTCGAGCTCGATCGCCTCGAAGGGCTCTACCCGGACCCGCGCTGCGCCGCGATGGACGGGGCCGTGCCACCAGACCCGGCCCGGGGCGAGCGAGAACACCTCGAGCGTCCGCTCGATCGGATCGATCAGCCACGCGCAGCGCACGCCCTCGCGCGCGTAGACCGACATCTTGTCGTTGCGGTCGTACTCCTCGGTCGATGAGCTCAGCACCTCGCAGATCCAGTCCGGGGCGAGCGCGAAATAGGCCGTCTCGGGCAGCTCGGGCATGCGCTCGCGGCGCCAGCCGGCGAGGTCGGGCACGAGCGCGTCGATCTCGCCCGGCGCGCCCGGGTCGGGAAAGTGGAGCTCGGGTTCGACGAGGATGGTCCAGCCGCCGGGCCCACCGCGGCCGCGGTCGAACGGCCCGAAGAGCTCCCCCTGCAGCGCGCTCTCAGCCCTGGAATGCCGCGGTGCCGGCCGGGGCATGACGTGGAGCACGCCCCCGATGAGCTCCGCCACCTTGTTCGGCGGGACGGCTTCGAGGTCGGCGTACGTGGCGCGGCGCTGCTTCTCGGCGGGCTCGCCCATGGCCAGAGCCTGCCTGGGGGCGGGCAGCGGGGCAAGGCGGCAACGGACCGGCGCGGGTGCGGACCGCCGGAACGCACCTTCTGCGCCGCAGCGGGCGCCTTGACCCTGGCTCCCCTTTGCGCGACCTTTTTTCTTCGATGGAGGGCTCTCCCCGGGCCCTGCTCCTCACGGCCCGTTCCCGGCAGGGTCGGTAAGAGGGGCGAAGAGGGCGCGGCCCTTCGGGTGGTTCGTCGCGATCCTCCAGAGCGACCGCCTGTCGTGCCGGGACGACGCGAGCGCGGTCGCGGGGAGCGGTCGAATGGCGAATCGACGAGCGAACAAGAGGCTCCGCGCGCGGGTCCTCGCGCGCATGAGCGAGACCGGGGAGAGCTACCAGAAGGCCCTCGGCCATGTCCTGGCCACGGGCGGCGCGCCGGCCGCGGCGCGCGCGGCGGCCGGCGGCGACGAGCGCGCCGGGGCGCGAGCGCGGCGGCCGTCCGTGCGCGAGGCGGCGCCCGCCTCGCCCCTCGCCCTGTACCAGCGGGCCGTGGCGCTCCTCGCGGTCGCGGATCAGGCGCGCCGGCTGGACGGCGAGCCGTCGAGCGCGGCGATCCACGCGGAAGCGCTGGCGACGTTCGTCGTCTACTGGCGCGCGAGCGCGGGCGAGGGATCCGCGGGCGCGTCGTCCATGCCAGGCGGCGACGCGTCGCGCGCCCTGCGGGCCGGAGCCGACCTCGTGGAGCGCGCCAGGGCGATGACCCGGCGGCTGTGGCACGGGCACCCGGCGATCGCGCTCTCGGCCGCGGCGCTCCCGGGCAGGAGCGGGCGCTGACCGCCGCGCCCCCGCGGCCCCGCGCGCGCCGCCTGGCCGGCCGCTCTCGCTGCGGTCTTGCCGGGCTGCGCGCCGCCAGGCAGGCTTCCGCGGCGTGGAGCGGGCGCGCCATCTCGGTCGCGCCGCCGCGCCACGCGCACAGGACCCCGTGAGCGATCGTTCGAACCTCGCCGCCTCCATCGACGGCGCGCCCCTCTCCGAGGAGGAGGCGCGCGATCTCTGGACGCGGTTCAGCCGGCACATGGATGAGCACCGCGGCGACATGGCCGGCTTCGCGCGCGAGAACGGCTACGTCAGCGTGACGCCGACGTTCGAGCGCGGGCGAGCGCTGCTCGTCGTCCGGACGACGGAGGCGCCGCCGGAGAAGCCCGCCCCGCGCCCCGGCGGCGACAGGCCCGCCCCGCGCCCCGGCGGCGACAGGCCCGCCCCGCGCCCCGGCGGCGACAGGCCCGCCCCGCGCGCCAACGGCAAGCCGGCCCCGCGCAGCGGCACGCCCGCGCGCGGCAAGCGGCGGCGCTGATCGCGCCGCCCGCGTCGGCGCCGATACCGGGACATGGCGGCCCTGCGCGAGGAGGGTGCGGGGGGCTGACGAGCTGCGGCGTCAGTACCGCTCTCGCTCGTAGCGCTTCGGGGTGCTCGGCACCCTGGAGTCGCGCGTGGCGCCCTCCTCCTGGCTCCCCGTGATCCGCCCGGAGAGGACCGCCTCCGCCAGCTCGCGGTACTCGGGGCTCGTCGTGCGATCCGCGCGCGCGAGCGACTGCTCCGCCGCGGCGCGCGCCTCTGCCGCGCGCCCCGTCAGCGCGTGGATCCGGGCGATCTCGGCGAGGATGGCGGAGAGCTCCGGGGCGTTGCCCGCGACCTCCAGCAGCCGCTTCGCGCCCAGGTAGAACGCCAGCGCCGCGCCGAGCTCCCCCTGGATGCGCGCCAGGTCGCCGCGCGCCCGCAGCACGCCGGCCTGGCCGGCGCCGTCCTCGAGCACCTCGAACAGGGCGAACGCCTGATCGTAGTCCGAGAGCGCGTCCTCCAGGTCCGACGCGTCGGCGGCGGCGACGCCCACGAGCTCCGCCACCAGCTCGAACTGCGCGCGGCGGAGGTCGCCGCGCGCCTTGAGCGTCGCGGCCTGGCCGCGGCGCTCGAAGCCGGAGCGGAACAGCGCGAGCGCGCGGTCGTAGTCGCGCACCGCGTCCACGAGGTCCTCCTGCTGCGAGCGCAGATCCCCCCGCGCCTTGAGCACGACGGCCTGGCCCAGGAGATCGCGCGTCGTCGTGAACAGCTCGAGCGCCTGATCGTAGTCCCGCTCGGCGCCCGCGAGGTCCCCCTGCCGCGTCCGGAGGTCGCCGCGCGCCTTGAGCACGCTGGCGTGCCCGAGGTGGTCCTCGGTGGCCTGGTAGAGCGTGAGCGCCCAGTCATAGTCGCGCGCGGCGCCCGTCACGTTGTCCTGGCCGAGGCGCATGTCGCCGCGCGCCTTGAGCACGCTGGCCTGCCCGCTCCGGTCGCCCGCGCTCTGGAACAGCGCGAGCGCGGTGCTGTAGTCGCGCGCGGCGCCGGGGAGGTTGCGGAGGCGAACGCGCAGATCGCCGCGCGACTTGAGCGCCCGGCCGTGCGCGGCGCCGTACGGGCGCGCGCGCGGCTGCTCCAGGGTCCCCGGGCCGTCGGAGTCGGCGGGCGTCTTGCGCGCGTCGGCGCGGGGCTTGAGCGGCTCGCGATCGCCGAGCTGCAGGAAGAGCTGGATCGCCAGATCGTAGTCGCAGACCGCGCCGCCGAGGTCGCCCTCCTCGGCGCGCGCGAAGCCGCGCGCCCGCAGCGCGTCCCCCTCCCCCGCGCGGTCGCCCGCGGCCTGGAACAGCGCGAGCGCCTCGTCGTAGTCGCGCACCGCCTGGACCGGGACGCCCTCCCGCAGGCGCAGCGCGGCGCGGTCCATGAGCACCTGGGCCTGGCCGAGCACGTCGCCCGCGGCCCGGAAGAGCGCGAGCGCCTCGTCGTAGTCGCGCGCGGCGCTCGCGCAGTCGTTCCGCCGGAGCAGCATGTTGCCGCGCTCGCGCAGCGCGTGGCCGCGCGCCTCGGGGACGGTGCCCTCGAGGCTCGGCGGCGCGCCGCTCGAGCGGGGGCCCCGCATCGCGCTCTCCCCGAGCGCCTCGGCCAGCGGGCCGCTCTTCGGCGCGCAGCGATCGGTCACGCTCTCGAAAGACCGCTGGGTGGGGGGATCTGCATCCACCCCCTTCGGCTCGTACTGGGCGTCGGCGCGGAGGCGCATGGAATAGGGATCATCATACCGCGGCGGCGCCCCCCTCGTGGAGACATTGCGCCGCCGCCGGCGTCGTTCGGCTTCGTTCTGCGTGCAGTGTTCCCCGATGTTTCCGAGGTTCCCGACCGCTGACGTTGCCGACGTCCGGCGAGGGCCGCCACGTTTTGTCGGGGTCGGCGCGGCGCTCGACCCCGACGACCAGGGCATTGCGCGGCTGGCAGCCTCCTTCGAGGCCGCGCCGCCGCGGTTCGCTCCCTCACGCGAGCGCCCGCGGGGGCGCCTCGCAGCCCGCCTCGCCCGCCGCCCAGCCCTGCCCGCAGCCGGCCGCGCCCGGCGGCCGGGGGTCAGAAGCCCTTGCGCGACACGAGCACCGCGTCGCGCTCGACCTCGTGCATCGACTGCGTCACGAGCGCCGCTGCCGTGCGCTCGCGCACGTGCACGACGCGCAGCTCGGCGTAGGTCTCGTCGGGCAGCAGCTCCTCGTCGACGCCGAACTTCGGCGTGTCGACCTGCGCCGGCCGCTCGTCCTGCACCTTCGGCCTGAGCGTCGCCAGCTTGCCGGCGCCGCCGAGCTGCTGCACCCACCTGTCGCCGCGCCGGACCGCGAAGAAGCGCTGCCCCGGCTTCACGCCGTCCTTCTCGCCCTTGTCGATGAACACCACCTGGTGCTGCCCGAAGAGCTGGTAGGGGTAGACGGCCGCGATGATGCGCGCCTCCAGGTCCTGGTCGGCGCTCGCCGGCGGCACCACGTCGAAGCGGCGCGCCACCGAGCCGACCCTGTCGCCGCGCTCGACCACGTCGAGCGACTCGACGAGCCGCGCGCGCACCATGTGCGTCTTCGGGTTGTAGCGGTCCACGCGCGCCGTGCCGCGCACGGTCACGAGCTCGCCCCGCGCGTCCCCGCTCTTCACCTTCTTGATCTCGCGGAAGATCGTGAGCTCCTGGCCGATCGCGACGTCGTGATCGTCCGCGAGGCGGAGATAGACGTCGTCGCCCTCGCTGAGGAGCATCTGGTCCTCGGGGCTGGCGACGAGCTCGCCCCACGTGTCCTTCCTCACGTCGTCGACCCAGCCGAGGTCGCGCAGGAAGATCGTCTTCGGCACCACCCGCCCCCCGCGCCGCGCGGCGCTCGAGCCGATGTTGCCGCGGGTCGGCCCCTCGTTCGGGTCGCGGAGCCGGATCCGGTCGCCCGGGTAGATCCAGTGCGGGTTCTGGAGCTGCGGGTTGAGCGCCCAGACCTGCGGCCACGCGTAGGGGTTCGTGTAGTACCTGCCCGAGATGTCCCAGAGCGTGTCGCCGCGCCGCACCGAGTGCGACTCGGGCACGAACTGCCCCTCGACGACGTAGCTGCCGTTCGCGCCGCCCCGCACCGACGCGGGGCCCTCGCTGCGGCGGCTCAGATCGAAGCCGTCCGACGCGCGCGACGTGTCCGTCGTGCCCCGCGAGCTCGACGGCAGGTGGGCGTTCGGATCGAACCCCGGCTGCGGGTAGCCCGGCACCACCACCTGCGTCTCGACGGTCGGCTCGGCCTGCGGGAGCTGGACCACGGTGACGCCCGGGCCCTGGCCGGCGCCGGCGCCCTCCTCGCCGCCCTGATCCTGGGCCAGCGCCAGCGGCGGCGCCGCGGCGAGCGCCAGGGAGACCGGGACCAGCGTTGCCTTCACGGGGAACTTCATCGCTTGCGCCTCGACAGGGTGGAGGGGGGCGGGCTCGGCGGCGGCGCTCCGCCCCGGGGCTCGTCGATCACGACGCCGTTCGCGGTCGAGCGGAGCACCGGGGACCGCGCGGCGTCGTCTTCTGCCGGCTCCGGCGCGAGCCGCACCACCTCGAGGTCAGGCCGGTCCGGCTCCTCCCGGGACGCGGCGCGGGCCTCGGTCGCCGCGGGGCGCTCCGCGCCGCGCGGGCCGCCGCGCGAGAGCTCCAGCGAGCCCACCCGGTCCGCGAGCACCGCGTTCTCGGCGCGCACCCGGACGATCTCCGCGCGCAGCTCGGAGAGCTGCTGATCGATCGCGTCCCGCCCCCCGCCGCACCCGGCGGCGAGCGCGGCGAGCGACAGCCCCATCGAGCAGATGCCCAGGCGTATCGTCATGCAGCGCCCAGCCTACCCGCCGCGGCGCCGGCCGGCCAAACGCGCGGCGATCTCCGCGCCGTCATCGCCGCGCGCGCGGCGATGACGGCACGGACCGCGCGCCCCCCGATGGCGGCGCCGCGCGCGGCCCGGCGCGACGGCGCGCGTTACGGAGCGCGCGCAGTTCTGCTAGGGTCCCGCCCCGGCATCGGTAGTGCTGTCATTTGAACATGAAGGCGGTAAGGCGGGAAGAAAATCTCAATGATCTTCCCGCCTTACCGCCTTCATGTGAACCCTCTCTGGGCAAATGACAGCACCACCCCGGCATCTGCCTGCGAGGGTGAACGTGCGGAAACTCTTTCTGATTTTCCTTGTCGGGACGGCGTGCGCCGGCGCCGCGTGCGGCGATGACGGCACGGAGCCCGCGCCGAGCGCGTGCTTCGACTACAGCAAGTTCGACGGCGCGACCCCCGAGGTGAGCTTCACGACCGACGTCCTCCCGGTCTTCCAGCGGTCCTGCTCGTTCAGCTCGACCTGCCACGGCGCCGAGGCCGGCTCGGCCGGCTTCGCGTACCTCGGTCCGGGGCTGAGCGAGCAGGCCACGCCGGCGCAGGTGGACGCGATCGTCGCCCAGAACGTCGGCGTCGCCTCGAGGTCGCCGTCCGGGATGCCGCGGATCACGGCCGGCGACCCCGCGAACAGCTTCCTCATGCACAAGCTCGACGGCACCCTGAGCTGCGGGGACCTCGAGTGCGCCCCCGACAGCTGCGGGGACCCGATGCCCTACGGCGGCGAGCCGCTGCCCGCGGCGGAGCGGGACGCGATCCGCAGGTGGATCCAGCAAGGGGCCAAGGTCAATTGATCGGCCGGCTGTCCGGCCACGTCGTTGAAGAGGGCGACGAGGGCACCGTCGTGCTCGACGTCAGCGGGGTCGGCTACGAGGTGACCGTCCCGCTCGGCGCCCTGGGCCGCGCGCGCGGCATCGCCGCCCCGACCGGCTCCGACGCGATCACCCTGTTCGTCCACACCCACGTGCGCGAGGACGCGCTCCTCCTCTACGGCTTCGCGACCCGCGAGGACCGGGCGGCCTTCCGCGTGCTCATCGGCGTCTCCAGCATCGGCCCGAAGATCGCGCTGGCCATCCTCAGCGCGCTCGGCGCGGCGGATCTCGCCGCGGTCATCGCGCGCCGGGAGACGGCGCGCCTCACCGCCATCCCCGGGGTCGGCAAGAAGACCGCCGAGCGGCTCGTCCTCGAGCTGAAGGACAAGCTCATCAACCTCCCCGCGGTCCCGCTCTCCCCCGCCGCCCCGCCGCCCGCGGCCGCCGGCGCGAAGCAGGAGCTCCTGCACAGCGCGCTCACCCGCATGGGCTACCGGCCGGCCGAGGCCGAACGCGCGGTCAACGCCCTCGGCGCGCGCGTCGACACCGCCCCGCTCGGCGACCTCGTGCGCGACGCGCTCGCGCTGCTGTCCAAGTGAGCCGCCCGCCGCGGTGAACCGGGCGGCAGGTTGAACGACAGCGCCCCGGCGGACGGCCCGCGGCGCCCGACCGTGCACGGAAGAGCGACAGACAGTCGACAGAAGGCGGCCGCGGCGAATATGCTCCCGCCGCCGTTTGCCCTGAGACCCCGTCTGGTCGCTCGTTGTGAGGAGGCCTGGTGATCACCTGCCCGAAGTGCTCCAAGGAAAATCAGGACCATTACAAGTTCTGCCTCGGCTGCGGCGCCGAGCTGCCTCGCGACGTTTCGCCGAAGAAGTTCGCGGCGGGCACCCCGCCCCACGGCGTCCCGGCGGTCTCGCGCGCCCAGAACTACGGCGATGAGCCGACCGCCATCGGCACCGGCGCCCAGAAGGGCCCCGGGCTCGCGCCCCCGCCGCGCCCGTCCCAGCCCCCGGCGAACACGCCCGCGCCGCCCGCGCTCATCGACCCCGCGGCGTTCTCCGCCCCGGTCCGGGGAGAGGACACCGGCACGAGCCGGAAGGCGGCTGCAGCCGCGGCGCCCGCGGCCGCCCCGGCGGCGTCGGCCTCCGGTGCGGCCGGCGCGGGCATCGTCGTCTGCCCGCAGTGCCAGGAGCCCAACCCGCCGACGAACAAGTTCTGCGCGCTCTGCGGCTTCAAGCTCCTCAAGCCGGCGAGCCCGTCGGTGCAGCCGCCCGCGCCGGTCGTGTCGACGTCCGGCGCCTCGAACGTCGTGCTGACGGCGCTCCGCGCCGACGGCACCGAGGCGGGCACGTACACCCTGCCCATGAACCCCACGACGATCGGGCGCGACAGCGGCGCGATCTTCGGCGGCGACAGCTACCTCTCCCCGCGCCACGCGACGTTCTCGATCAAGGGCGGCCGGCTCTTCGTCAAGGACGAGAGCTCGCTGAACGGCGTCTACCGCCGGCTGCGCCGGGACACGCCGGTGCAGCTCGATCACGGCGACGTCTTCCGCATCGGCCAGGAGATCATCCGCCTGGAGTCGCTCTCCCCCGCGCCCGCGACGCCCGACGGCGTCGAGCGGCTCGGCAGCCCCTCGAAGGGCTACGTCGCGCGGCTGGCCCTGATCATCGGCCGGGACGCGACGGGCAACGCGTTCCCGGTCCCCGACACCGGCCTGCACCTCGGGCGCGAGCGCGGCGACATCCTCTTCCCCGAGGACGGCTACGTCTCCGGGCTCCACTGCCAGATCTCGCTCCAGGGCGGCCGGCTGTTCCTCACGGACCTGGGCAGCTCGAACGGCACCTTCCTCCGCGTCCTCGGCGAGACCGAGATCACGGGAGGCGACATCCTCCTCATGGGTCAGCAGCTCTTCCGCATCACCGTGTGACGGAGCGAGACCCGAGCCCCGAGGACGCGACCGTCCCGCTCGCACAACCCGACGCCCCGTCGTACGCTGGGCATCCCTGAGACACCCGCCATGGAAATGGTCCGCACCATCCGCGTGGTCGCCGCCGTGATCGAGCAGGACGGCCGATACCTCATCACCCAGCGCCGCCCGACCGCCGTGCTGCCGCTGCTCTGGGAGTTCCCCGGTGGACGCGTGGAGGAGACCGAGACCGACGCGGCCGCGCTGAAGCGCGAGGTCCGGCACCGGCTCGGCGTCGAGATCGAGGTGCGCCAGCTGATCTCGTTCGTGAGCCACCCGTACGAGCGCTACGTCGTCGACCTGTACCTCTACGAGTGCCACATCAAGAGCGGCGAGCTCGCCTCGCTGGCCGTGAACGCGTTCCGGTGGGTCACGAGCGCCGAGTTCGACCGCTACCCGTTCACGCCGGCGGACGAGGCCAGCATGAACAAGCTCCTCGGCATGGCGTGATGGCGTGACGCGCCCGCGCCGCGCTCACGCGCGCGGCGAGCGCCGCAGCAGCGCGAGGAACAGCGGCCCGCCGAGGACCGCGGTCACCGCGCCGACGGGCGGCTCGGTGCCGAGCCACCGGAAGAGGAGCCGCGCGAGCAGGTCGCACGTCGTGAGCAGCACGGCGCCGGCGACGAGCGACAGCGGCAGGACCCGCCGCAGGTCCGCGCCGGCCAGCCGGCGGACCGCGTGCGGGACGATGAGCCCGACGAAGCCGATGAGGCCGGTGCGGCTGACGATCGCGCCGACGACGCACGAGGAGGCGAAGAAGATCCGGCGCTCGACGGCCCGCACGTCGACCCCCAGGGTCTCGGCCGACTCGTCGCCGAGCGAGAGCAGGTTCAGGCGCGCGGCGTCGGCGACGAGCACGGCGCAGCCCGCGACGACGTAGGCGGCGACGCCGAGGAGGGCCGAGGTCGTCGGCAGCTCGACGAAGCCGATGAGCCAGCGGAGCAGCTGCTGGGAGCGCGACGGGGAGACGACCGTCTTCAGGAAGGTGATGAGGCCGGACGCGATGGAGTTCACGATCACCCCGGCGAGGAGCATCGAGGCGCCGGAGGTGCCCTCGGCCGCGCCGCGGGCGATCGCGTAGACGAGCACCGTCGCGACGAGGCCGCCGGCGAGCGCCGCCGCGGGCAGGAGCGTCGCGCCGAGCACGGTCGACGCGCCGACGCCGAGCGCGATCGCGATCGCGGCGCCGAGCGCGGAGCCGCCGGAGACGCCGAGCACGTACGGCTCGGCCAGCGGGTTCTGGAGCAGCGCCTGGAAGGCGGCGCCCACGGCGGCGAGGCCGGCGCCGGAGATGGCCGCGAGGAGCACGCGCGGCAGGCGCACGTCGAGCAGGAGGGTCCGGTCGAGGCCGGGGCCCGCGAGGGCGCGCTCGACCGAGACGGGCTCGGCGCCGAGGAGGACGGCGGCGAGGAGCGCGAGGAAGAGCGCCGCGGGCGCCGCGGCGAGGGCGAGCGCGCGGGCAGATCGAGGCGCGCGGCCGGCCGCGAGCGCCGTCAATCCTGGCTGCCCCCGCGCGGCGCCGGCGGCAGGCTGCCGGGGCCGCTGCCGCGCTCGGCGTTCCGCTCGTAGATGAGGCGCAGCCCGGTGAGCGTCAGGTCGTCGTCGACCACCTCGATGGTCTCGGTCTGGGGCGCGATGAGGCGCGCCAGGCCGCCGGTGGCGATGACCCGGCACGGGTAGCCGAGCTCCCGCCGGAGCCGGCCCACGAGCCCGTCGACGAGCCCCGCGTAGCCGTACACGATGCCCGACTGCATCGAGTGGACCGGGTTGCGGCCGACGACCCGGGGCGGGAGGGCGATCTCCACGCGGGAGAGCCGCGCGGCGCGGGAGAAGAGCGCCTCGGCGCTGATCTGGATGCCCGGCGCGATGACGCCGCCGAGGTACTCGCCCTTCGGGGTCACGCAGTCGAACGTCGTGGCCGTGCCGAAGTCGACGACGATGACGCCGGTGGCGGCGCTGTCGCCGCGGCCGGGCTCGGCGCCGCCCCGCGCCGCGCCGGCCTCGCTCGCGTGCTCGCGCCCCGGCGCGGGCTGGGCATGGTGCGGCTCCGGGTGCCGCTTCATCCACTCGTGCGCCGCGACCGCGTTGACGATCCTGTCGGCGCCGACCTCGCGCGGGTTCTCGTAGAGGATCGACATGCCGGTCTTGATGCCCGGCCCGACGACGAGCGGCTCGATCCCGAACGCCCGCTCGACGAGCCCCACCATGGTGTCGGTCAGCGTCGGGACGACGCTCGCGATGACCGCGCTGTCGATGCGGCCGAGGTCGACGCGGCGGAGGTCGAGCATCTGCCGGACGAGCACGGCGTACTCGTCGGCGGTGCGCGAGCGCGCGCTCTCGCAGCGCAGGTGGTGCCGCAGCGCCTCGCCCTCCAGCACCCCGAAGCTGATGTTGGTGTTCCCGACGTCGATGGCGAGCAGCATGCTGGCGGGACTCTAGCGCCGCGCGCCCTGGATCCCGCCAGGATTCGTGGCCGGGGCCGCGGCGGCGCCCGACAGAGGGGCGCTCGCCCTCAGAGCTTGCGCGCGAGGGTCACCCCGTCGCGCACGGTGAGCATGACCTTCTCGACCCGCCGATCCCGGACCACGAGGTCGTTGAAGTCGGCGAGCGCGCGGCCGTCCTCGGTCTCGGGGGCGAGGACCTCGCCGCTCCAGAGCGTGTTGTCGGCGACGATCAGCCCGCCGCGGCGGAGGCGCGGGAGGGCTTCCTCGTAATAGGTCGAATACCGCACCTTGTCGGCGTCGATGAACACGAGATCGAACGGCGGGCTCGCCGGCAGGGCGCAGATCGTGTCGAGGGCGTCGCCGACGGCGATACGGATCTTCTTGCCATGCTCGCTGCGGTCGAAGAACGACCGGGCGACGCGGGCCACCTCGGGGTCGCGGTCACACGTGAGGAGCTCGCCGTCCGGCGGGAGCGCCTGGGCCATGCTGAGCGCCGAGTAGCCCGTGAACGTCCCGATCTCGAGCACCCGGCGCGCCTGCATGAGCGCGACGAGCACCCCGAGCAGGGTGCCTTCGATCCGGCCCACCTGCATTCCCGCCCTCGAGTCGTGGGCCCGGGTGTACTCGCGCAGCTCGTCGAGCAGCGCGGCAGGCGGCTCCGTGTGGTCGTGGGCGTAGCGCTCGAGCTCTGGATTGGCGATAGGGGGCATGGAGAGGCTCCTCCTCGGCGCCACGATAGCACCAGGCTCCGCACCCCGGCTTGAGCTGCCGCCGGCGTTCGAGGTAGCGTCCACCATGGCCTTTTCTTCCTGGAAAGCGTGCGCCGCGGCGGCGCTCCTCGCGGCGGCGTGCAGCTCGGAGCCGGGCGGCGGCGGCACCGGAGGAGTGGGCGGCGCCGGAGGAGCGGGCGGCGCCGGAGGAACGGGCGGCGCCGGGACGGCCGGGACGGGCGGCGCCGGAGGAGCGGGCGGCGCCGGCTCGGGCGGAGGGGCGAGCTCCACGACGAGCGGCAGCGGCGGGGCCGGGGGAGAGCCGGGCTACGCGTGCGCTTCGCTCGGCGATCCGTGCTCGACCTGCCTCTCGCTGCGGTGTCAGGACACCTTCTGTACGTGCCAGGAGAACCCGGAGTGCGCCGCGCTGGCCAACTGCTTTCTGATCTGCGCTGCAGGGGACGAGCCGTGCCAGCAGACGTGCTTGACCGCGCACGCGGCGGGCATCTCGGACAGCTTCCTCGAAGGTGGCTGTGCGTCCGAGCTGTGCAGCGCGCAGTGCCCGTCGCGAGTCCCGCTGTCGGCGTGCGAGTCCTGCCGGTTCGCCGGGTGCGCGGCCGAGATGAACGCGTGCGTCGCCAATCCCTCGTGCAGGGCGCTGCTCGCGTGCGCCGACGCGTGCGAGGCGGGCGACGCGGGCTGCGCGGAGGAGTGCGCGATGCTGTACGCGGACGGCGCGCCGGCGGCGCAGGCGGTCTCCGACTGCCAGGGCGCGCAGTGCGGCGCGGCGTGCGAGGATCGGTAATGCAGCGCACCACGGGGGTCGACGCCCCAGGCGAACGGGCATAGCATGCGCCCGTGCCTCTCCACGGCGTGCGCCAGCTCGAGCGGAACCCGTACACGTCCGTCCATCACGATTCCGCTCAGCAGCTCGTTGTGCTCACGCGATCTTCGCTGCAGTACCCGAGCATCGAGGTGCTCGAGCAGAACTTCGACCGCATCGAGCAGGTGATCGCGTTGATCTCGAAGCAGCGCTCTGTCCTGCTCGTGGACGCCCGGGACGCACCGATGCGCAACGACGACCGGTTCGAGGGGGCCTTCGCGCAGCGCAACGCGCAGCTGCTGCAGGGCTTCAAGAAGACCGCTGTCATCTTGAAGAGCGCGATCGGGGTGCTCCAGGTCGGGCGTCTCTCGAAGGGCTATGTCAGGCCCGTGGCCACCTTCACGAGGCCCGAGGAAGCGCTGCTGCACCTCGGCGTGCACGTCGACCTGAAGCAGCTCGCCGACCCGTAGGCCGGCGCTCGGCGCTGCGCTGAGCCTGCCAGGGCCGGGGTGGTGGCCCAATTTGCCCCGGAGTGATTCACATGAAGGCGGGAAGGCAGGAAGATCATTGATCTTTTCTTCCCGCCTTCCCGCCTTCATGTTCAAATCCGGCCACCACCAGGGCCGGGGGTGGGTCAGAGGAATGGAGACCGACGAGAGCGCCAAGGACGTCAAGAGAAGAATTTTACGGCACCTCTTGATGTACCCGGCGGTCGTCGTGGTTCGGATCGGTCGTGGGGGCGCGACCGGTCAGCGGGTCATGAGAGCGGTTTGCCGCCCGTGACGCCGAGGACCTCGCCGTTGATGTAGCTCGCCTCGTTGGAGGCCAGGAACACGAACGCCGGGGCGAGCTCGACCGGCTGTGCCGGGCGCTGCATCGGGGAGTCCTTGCCGAAGGTGGCCACCTTCTCTTCCTGGAACGACTGCTGGATGAGCGGCGTCCAGACCGGCCCGGGCGCCACCGTGTTCACCCGGATGCCGCGCTTGATGAGGTCCTGCGCCAGGCCCTTGCTGAAGGTGACGATCGCGCCCTTGGTCGAGGCGTAATCGAGGATGTTCGGGCTCGGCTGGTACGCCTGGATCGACGCGACGTTGATGATCGAGCTGCCCTCCTTCATGTGCGGCAGCGCGTGCCGGACCAGGTGGAACATGGCCACGATGTTGACGCGGAAGGTGCGCTCGACGCGCGCGGCGTCGATGTCCTCGAAGCGCTCGGCGGACTTGCCCTGCTCTGCAGCGTTGTTCACGAGGATGTCGATCCTCCCGAACTTGCGGGCCGTCTCCTCGATGACCTTGCGGCAATGGGCCTCGTCGGCCAGGTCGCCGGGGATCGTGATGACCTCGCGCCCCGCCTCCTTGACGGCCCGCGCGGTCTCCTTCGCGTCCTCGTGCTCGCTCAGGTACGCGATCGCCACGTGGGCCCCTTCCCGGGCGAAGGCGAGCGCGACCGCGCGGCCGATCCCGCTGTCTCCGCCGGTGATCAGCGCGACGCGGTCCTTCAGCCGGCCGAGCCCCTTGTACGACGACTCGCCGTAGTCGGGCCTCGGATCCATCCTGGCCTCGATGCCGGGCCGCTCCTGGCTCTTGCCCTCGAAAGGCGGCTTCGGGCCCGCGTCCTTCGGATCCTGCGTCGGTCCAGTGTTCTGCATGCCTCCTCCTGGTGCTGTGCCGTGCGGGAGGCCGATCGCGCTCCCGGCGGGATCTGGCAATAACGACGGCCCTACAGCCCCGCCATCGGTCCGCGCCTGCACTCCGGATCGGAGCGCCCCTGACGCTGACGCGCGGCGAGCCGAGCGGTGATCGCCGGCGGGTCCTCACCTCGAGGCTTGACAGCGGGCAGTCGCTCCGGTGTCGTCCTCCGGCGTTATTCAACGGCGTGCCGCCCGGCGCGATGGAGAAGAGGAGCATCGGTGCCATGAAACACATCGACGAGAAGCGTCTGGAATCAGATCTCGAATATCGGTTCTCGTATCTCATCGAGTTTATCGGCTTCGGAGAGGCGGACATCGGCGCCATCCACGGGGCCGCGCTGCACCTGGCCCCGCGGGTCGAGGCGCTCGTCGACGCGGTGTACGAGAAGCTGTTCCTCTACGACGCCACGAAGCGCCACTTCGTGCCGAAGCAGCACGGCTACGAGGGGGAGACGCCGACTGACCTCCTGTCGCTCACGCTGAACCACGAGCAGATCAAGTTCCGCAAGAAGCACCTCGGGGACTATCTCGTCCGGCTCGTCACCCACCCCTACGACGCGAAGATGGTCTCCTACCTCGACATGGTGGGGAAGATCCACACGACCAGGGCCGGCAACGCCCAGCTGGTCGTCCCGCTCGTGCAGATGAACGCCCTCATGGGCTTCGTGGCGGACGCCCTCCTGCAGACGATCCTGTCCCTCGGCCTGGATCGCGAGGCCGAGGTGCGCACGCTCCGCGCCTTCAACAAGCTGCTCTGGATCCAGAACGACCTCCTCGCGCGCCACCACCTGCCGGCGACCTGATCCGCGAGCAGCGCGGCGCCGCCGCCAGGCACATGACGTGCTACCACTGCCAATGACGTGCTGAAGACCACCGGAGAGGCGGTTAATCTCCGCTCCACGCATGTCGCGGTGAAGAAGAGTTCGCCCTCTTCTGCCACGGTCCTTCCACGATCGTGACAAATCGCCTCCGGGTCTCGACGTGTCTCCGCGCGGGCGGGGCGCCGGCGCGCAGGAGGAGCGCGCGGCACGCGTGTTGCCGCGCGCCCCTGCATGCGAAGGACGACAGATAGCTGGTGGATCCTGGCGCTCCGCGGGGTCGCGGCGCTGGGATTGGGGCTTCTGACCCTGCTCCTGCCTGGACACAGCCTCGGGGCGCTCGTCGTCATCTTCGGCGTGTACCTCGTCGTCGAGTCGGTCATCGCGCTCACCGGCGCGGCGCGCTGCGCGCAGCGCGGCCAGCGCTGGCGGGCGAGCGCGGCGCACGGCCTCATCAGCCTCGCGGGCGGCATCGTGACGCTCGCCTGGCCCGGGCTCTCGGTGCTGGTCCTGCTCTACCTCGTCGCCGCGTGGGCCATCGTGGGCGGCATCCGGGACATCGTGGTGGCGGTCCACTTCCGCCGCCGCTTCGCCGGCGAGTGGCTGCTCGCGCTGGCGGGCGTGCTCGCCGTCGCCCTCGGCGTGCTCGTGATGGCGCTCCCGAGCGCGGGCGCCCTGGCCCTCGTGCTGTGGGTCGGCGCCTACGCGACCGTCCTCGGCGCGACCCTCCTCATCTCCGGCCTCGCGCTGCGCGCCCACCAGCGCCGGCCCCCGAGCTACGGCCACCACCTCGGCGGGCTCTGGCGAGCGCGGGCCCTGTAGCGCGGCGCTCGACGCGAGAGAAAAGCCCTCCACGGACCCAGCGCGGCGCGGGTATCCTGAGCGGCAGGGCATGAATTCACTCCTCGGGCACCCAGCGCTCGTCCTCTTGCTCTCATCGACTGCCATGGTCGCCGGCTGCGGCGACGAGGGCGATCACGCGGCCAGCCGCTTCGCCTGGCTCGCCATGCGCGCGGAGCAGGTGCGCGAGCTGTCCTTCGACAGCGCGGTGCCGGTCCGCACGGTCACGCGGGGTGAGGTCGACGCGGAGGCGGAGCAGGCCGCCAACGCGCTCGCGGAGGAGGAGCTCGAAGCGCTCGCCGCGACCTACGGCCGACTCGGCTACTTCTCGCCGGACGCCGATCTGCGGGCCATCCTCGGCGGCTCGCAGGACCTGGCCGCCGCCTGGTACTCGTCGGCCGACAAGGCGATCGCGCTCATCGGCGAGGTGGAGGATCACGTGCTCATCCACGAGTACGTGCACGGGCTCCAGGACCAGCACTTCGACCTCGGCGCGCTCGGCGACGCGCTGCTGACGAGCGACGCGCACCTCGCGCTGCGGGCGGCCGCCGAGGGCGACGCGATGCTCGCCGAGGTGCGCTACCTCCAGCAGGAGCGCAACGACGCCGATCTGGATCGACTCAGCTGGGCGCCTGTCATCGCGTCGATCCACGCGGCCGGGGAAGAGGTCCTCCAGGAGAGCGAGGTCCCTGCCCTGTTCGTCGACTATCCGTCGTTCGCCTACGGCTTCGGGTTCGAGTACTGCGCTCACAACCTGACCGGCGCGAGCGCGGCGGCGCCCGTCGCCCGCGAGCCCTTCCCTTTCGACTGGTCCCGAGAGGACGCGCTCTTCTCGCAGCGCACCCCCGCGACCACCCAGCAGATCATCGCCCTCGACGACCAGGACCCCGAGGAGCGCGTCGGCCTGGAGGAGCTGCCGGCCGAGCTCGCCGATGAGCTCGAGCCGCTCGACTGGGACTCGATGGGCGAGTGGCTCTGGTACCTGCTCCTGCGCCCGCTCGACGGCACGCCCGAGCTCGGGGACATGCGCGCGCTCGCCGCGGCGTGGGACGGCGATCGCGCCCTGTTCGTGCGCGACCGGAAGACGGGCGCGACAGGGACCGCGTGGGCGTCGGCGTGGGACGACGACGGGGCCGCGGCGGGCGTCGAGGCCGCACTCTGGCGCCTCTACGGCGGCGAGGCGATCGACGGCGGCGAGCCGCGGCTCGGGCGGGCCGAGGACGGCGAGCTCGTGTGGATCGAGCGGAGGGAAGAGCGCGTGGTCGCCCTCAAGAACGTCGATCAGGCGCTCATGCCCGCGCTCGCCGAGGCGGCCTTCCCCGCCGGGATCGAGCCGAAGCGCCTCGCGCTCCGGAAGCGCCCCTCGCTCGCGGCGCGGCTCTCGCGGCACCTGCCCGCGCGGCCTCGGTGAGCGGCGGCGCGGCGGCGCGACGGCGCGCAGACCCGGAAATGAAGCGCTCCCGCTCCGGCCGTCGGGCCTGAAGCGGGAGCGGTTCACGGGCGGCGCGACGTGCGCTGACCGCTAGACGACGACGCGCGCAGCGCGCTCGGACGCAATCAGACGCAATCAGACGCAATCAGACGCAGATGGAGTCGCAGTCGTACTCCTCGTCGCACGCCGTGACGCAGTCGCCGTCATCGTCGCAGGCCGAGACACAGTCGTCATGATCGGTCGAACACGCGGTGATGCAGTCATCGCCGCTCTCGCCCGGCTCGTCGTCGTCCGCGTCGACGAAACAGCCCGCCGCCAGGGGAATCGTGGAAACCAGAAGCATGGCCAGGATCTTACGCATCATGGGTTGTCCTCCTTATGGGTTCACTGTCCGCATGCGATGCAGGGGACATCGGGTCTCCAAGCAGGGGACGTACCAATCACGCTCTGCAGCGATTCACCTGTTGGCGAGCAAACCCAGGAGAGCCGCGGCGCCGCGCGGGACGAGCCCGGCGCGAGGCAGCCCGCCGCCGCAGCGGCAAGACGCGTGAAGATCGCTCGAAGGCAAATCGCCACAGCGGGGGCCAGGCCATGGCTGGGCCCGGCCGCGCGTTGCCCATGATTTCCCGGGCAACGGCATCTTGCGCTAAACTGTCACACCCGCCTCGACCGTGGGCGCCGGACATCGGTCCAGACACGCCCCTGGTCTCCCACGTCGGTCCCGGGGTTGGCCCCCCGCGGCGCAGGCAGCGGCCTCATCCGGCCGCCGCCCGCCTGGTCACCCCTCTTCCTCGGGCTTCTGCGGCTTCGGCGGCGGGCGATCGACCGCGTAGCGCCGCAGATCGAGCGTGTACGGCGCGTCCTCGTGGGCCGACGCCGGCTTCCCGGTGACCGGCCAGGGCGTCTGCCCCTCGAGCGTGAAGCGCTGCGCGCGCCGGGCCGCCGCCTCGAAGCGCGTGAGCGGCGGCGCGTCGAAGGCGCGGCCCTCGGGGTGCCACACGTGGTACGCGCACGCGCCGATCGAGCGCTTGCCCCACGTGTCCAGGATGTCGAGGTGGACCGGGTGGTGGATGCCGAGGTGCGCGTGCAGGCTGTGCGGCGGCGCCCAGGCGCGGAACCGCACGCCGCCCACGTACTCGGACGCCACCCCCGTCGGCCGGAGCGGCAGCACGTGGCCGTTCACGAGCACGCGGTGGCGCTCGGGCGTGAGCCCCTGCACGCGCACCTCGATGCGCTCCATCGAGGAGTCCACGTAGCGCGACGTGCCGGTCGTCGTGAGCTCCTCGCCGAGCACGTTCCACGGCTCGATCGCGTTGCGCACCTCCAGGGTCACGTCGCCGGCGTGCAGCGTGCCCACCACCGGGCAGCGCAGCTCGATGAACGGGCGGTACGCGTCCGCGGGCAGGGCGAGGCCGCGCTGCTTCAGGTGGTCGAGCACGTCCTCGAAGTCGCGCCAGAGGTAGTACGGCAGGAGGAAGCGGTCGTGCAGCGCCTGGCCCCAGCGCACGAGCTTGCCCGTGTACGGCTCGCCGGCGAACGAGGCGAGGAGCGTGCGGAGGAGCAGCGTCTGCGCGACAGCCATCCGGAAGTGCGGCGGCATCTCGAAGGCGCGCAGCTCGATGAGCCCCTGCCGCCCGTGCGCGGTCTGCGGATCGAACAGCTTGTCGATGCTCACCTCGGCGCGGTGCGTGTTGCCCGTCATGTCGACGAGCAGGTGGCGGAAGAGCATGTCCGCGAGCCACGGCGGCTCGTTCTCGCGCCGCTCGAAGGCGCGCGAGAGCGCGATCTCGAGCTCGTAGAGGGTCTCGTGGCGCGCCTCGTCCACGCGCGGCGCCTGCGACGTGGGGCCGACGAAGAGGCCGGCGAACATGTACGAGAGCGACGGGTGGTGCTGGTTGAAGGTGAGCAGGCTGGCCAGGAGGTCCGGCCGGCGCAGGAACGGGCTCGCGAGCGGCGTCGGGCCGCCGAACGTGAGGTGATGGCCGCCCCCGCTGCCCGCCATGCGCCCGTCGATCAGGTACTTCTCGCAGTGCAGGCCGCTGTGGAGCGACGCGTCGAACACCGTCTCCAGGAGCGACGCGTACGCGCGCACCCCGTCGGTCGGCGGCAGGTTCACCTCGAGCACGCCCGGGTCCGGCGTCACCGAGAAGCGGAGCAGATCGGCGCCGGGCGGCGGCGGGTACCCCTCGAGCAGCACGTCGATGCCCGTCTCCCGGCGGGTCGCGTCGACCGCGGCGATGAGCTCGAAGAAGTCCGCCGGCGAGAGGAGCGGCGGCAGGAAGACGTGGACGATGCCGTCGCGCGCCTCGACGCAGAGCGCGGTGCGCACGCCGTAGCCCGCCCGGCCCGCGGCGGGCGCGGCGCGCTGCGGCGCTGTGGCGCGCTCGCCGCGCTCGCCGCGCTCGCCGACAGCGGCCTGCCGATGCGCCGCGCGCGCGTCCGGCGTGTCGACGCCGGCGCCGGCGCCGTCGGCGTCGCCCGGCACCTCGAGGCGGCGCTGCTTCTCCTCCTCCTCGGGGTCGAGGTCGCCGCGCCGCGGGTCCGGCGGGGACACGGGCTCCTCGAGCGGCGGGGGCGGCGCCACGGCGACGAGGGAGCGGAGCGGCAGGCGCAGGCCGATGGAGCTGTCGCCCGGCAGCAGGAACAGGTGGCCGCGCCGGAAGCCCCAGCGCTCGCTGAGCCACGACCCCGACTGGCGCGTGAGGGGCAGGACGAAGCCGACCTCGGACCCGAGCCCGCGGTCGAGGACCTTCGCGAGGCGCCGCCGCTCCTCCGGGGCGTCGAGGTCCGCCTTGAGCGGGTCGACCTCGGTGGGCAGGCTCGCCTCGTCCTGGAGGTGGCGCCAGGGGTCCTCGTGGGCCGGCAGCAGGAACTCGCCGAGGCCGAGCCGCGCCGCGAGCGCCTGGGCGAACTGCCGCGACTGCGCGAGGCCGCGCCCGCGCGACGCGCTGCGCGCCGAGACCGAGGGATCCGTGTGGCGCGCCTGGGACATCTCGGTCCAGAGGGGGACGCCGTCGCGGCGGCCGACGATCTCGAGCGCCCAGCGGGGGAGGCTCTCGCCGGGGTAGTGCTTGCCGGCCCGGAGCAGCAGGAGGCCGCCGGGCGTGATCCGGCGCCGGAGCTCGTGGGCGAGCCGGAGCCCCTGCGACCACTTCGTCGGGCCGAGCGCGCCCTCGCGCCACTCCGGGGCGTCCGGGTACTCGCGCGAGTTGAAGGTCGGCTCGCCGCCCATGGTCAGGGTGAGGCCGGCGGCGGCGAGCCGCTCGTCGGCGCGGTCCGCGACGGAGAGGAGCTCCTGCCAGACGGGCTCCTCGTAGGGCGTCGTGGGCCGCGGCTCGTGGCCGAGCCGCCCGACCTTCATCTCGAAGGTCACGTCGCTCGCGCGCGTGTCGCTCGTGCCCTCGACGGGGGACGCGAGCGCGGGCGAGGCCGTGCAGGCGAGCGGGATGTGGCCCTCGCCGCAGAGCAGGCCGCTCGTCGCGTCGAGGCCGATCCAGCCCGCCCCGGGGAGGAAGACCTCGGCCCACGCGTGCAGGTCGACGACGTCGCGGCTCACGCCGCGCGGCTGGTCGGGGATCATCCCCTCGTCGGTCAGCTGCACGAGGTAGCCGCTGACGAAGCGCGCGGCGAGCCCGCGCGACCGGAGCGCCGCGATGAGCAGCACCGCCGAGTCGCGGCAACTGCCGCGGCCGTGGGCGAGCGTCTCCTCCGGCGTCCAGATGCCGGCCTCCTCGCGGATGACGTACTTGATGCGCCGGTTGACCGCGGTGTTGAGCGCGATGAGGAGCGACACGGTGTTGCCGTCCCGGGGCAGCCCGGCGAGGAACTCGTCGAGCAGCGGGCCGCGGGAGAGGGTGGGAGCGGCGCTGTCGAGGAACGGGGCCAGGTCCTGCGTGAGCTCGGCCGGGTACGCGAACGGGACCTTCTCGGCGCGCTCGTCGAGGAAGAAGTCGAACGGGTTGACGGGGCGCACGCTGACGGCGAGCTCGACCAGGATGTCGAAGTGCGGGACGCGCTCCCCCACGGGCAGGAGCACCCGGGCGATGTGGTTGCCGTAGGGGTCCTGCTGCCAGTGCGCCGCGATCGGCGGATCGATCTTCAGGCTGTACGACTCGATCTTCGCCTTCGCGTGCGTCGCGGGCCGCAGCCGGATGAGGTGCGGGCCGAGCGAGGCGGGACGGGGATATGTGTAACGGGTCCGGTGCTGGATGAGCAGGCGCACGGTGGGTTGTCTCCGGGGGTGGGCCTATCCAACCAGAAGTGACCCCGTTCCGTCTCGTCCTCCGCGACGCTGCGCGACGCTGACTGCGATGCAGACCGCGATGCAACGCGGGAGTGTTTCCGCGACGATTCGGCGAGGGAACGTCGGTGTGGCGGCGCGAGGCGCGGTGATGTGACGGAGCGCGGCGAGCTCCGTGGCGCGTCGCGCAGGCTCGTCCGTGAGCGCGCTGGAGGTCGTGCCGAGCGCCCGGCCCATGGCGAGGGTGCTCGCCATGGGCCTACCGTGGGAGGAAGCAGCGGTGAGACTGCGCGACGCGATCGTGCGGCGGCGACGGCGTTGCTGCGCCTTTCGCGCTGTTCTGCCCGCCGCGCGATGCAGCGCTCCCTGCCGCGGCGCCGCGCGCTTGCCGTCCGAGGGCGAAGCGGTGATCATCGCGCGCTGTGTCGGATTCCGAGACGAAACAGCCATCGCTGCCCCCGGTGGAGCCGGGGACCGTGCTCGCCGGCAAGTACCGCGTGGAGCGGATCATCGGCCAGGGCGGCATGGGGGTGGTCGTCGAGGCGCGGCACGTCGTGCTGGACGAGCGGGTCGCGCTGAAGTTCCTGCTCCCCGCGTTCACCCTGCACCCGGAGGGGTCGGCCCGCTTCCTGCGCGAGGCGAAGGCGGGCATGCGGATCAAGAGCGAGCATGTCGCGCGCGTCTCGGACGTCGGCACGCTCGAGAGCGGCGCCCCTTACATGGTCATGGAGTTCCTGACCGGGAGCGACCTGGCGCGCCTGCTCCGGGACCAGGGCGTGCTCGGCATCGAGGATGCGGTCGACTACATCGTGCAGGGCAGCGAGGCGATCGCCGAGGCGCACTCGCTCGGCATCGTGCACCGCGATCTCAAGCCGGCGAACCTGTTCCTGACGAGGCGCGCCGACGGCTCGCCGCTCGTGAAGGTGCTCGACTTCGGCATCTCGAAGATGGCGACCAGCGCCGTCGACATCCTGACCGGCACGGACGCGGCGCTGGGCTCGGCCCTGTACATGTCGCCGGAGCAGATGCGGCAGACGCGCTCGGTCGACCACCGCACCGACATCTACGCGCTCGGCGTGTCGCTCTACGAGCTGCTCGCCGGCAGGCAGCCGTACTACGCCGAGACGCTGCCGCAGCTCTGCGCCGAGGTGCTGACCGGCACGCCGACGCCGCTGCGGGACATCCGCCCCGACGTGCCCGCCTCGCTCGCGAGCGCGCTGGAGAAGGCCTACGCGCGCGAGCGCGAGCAGCGGTACGCGTCGATCGCCGAGCTCATCGTGGCGCTCGCCCCGTTCGCGCCGGCGCGCAGCTACACGACCCTCGACCGGATCGCGCGCATGGGCGGCCTGTCGCTGCACGCGGCGGTGCACGGCGGGCAGCGCGGGTCGCAGCCCTCGTTCACCTCGGACGCGAGGAGCTCGGCGCCGGCGTTCCGCGAGCCCTCGTGGCCGGGGCTCCCGATGCCCGGGGCCGGGCAGGCCGACGCCGCGCTGCAGCGCCCGGCGACGCCGTACCCGCACGCGCCGTCGGCTTTCTCGCAAGCGCCCTCGCCGGTCGCGCACGCGACGACGCCGTTCCCGCACCCGCAGTCGCCTTTCTCGCAGGCGCCCTCGCCCGTCGCGCACGGCGCGACGCCGTACCCGTACCCGCAGTCGCCTTTCTCCCGGGCCGCGTCGGCAGGCGCCGGCGCCGGCGCGCGCGGGACGCACCCCGGCGAGGGCGGCAGGCCGAGCCCGGTGCCGCCGGAGGGAACGTCGGCGCCCGCGCCGCAGCAGATCGTGCCCGGCCCGTACAACGCGCCGATCAGCTCGCGCGCCGCCGCGACCTTCGCCTCGTCGACAACGCTGGGGCTCCCCTCGGACGGGCGCCGGATCCCGGGGTGGCAGGCTTCGCCCGCCGTGCTCGCCGCGATCGCGCTGCTCTCGGCGACGCTCCTCCTCGGGCTCATCGCCGTCGGCGTGTTCTTGATCCGCGGGCGCGGCGCCGACGACCCGGGCGGCGCGATGGCGACGCCGGCGGAGACCGCGAGCGCGACGTCGACCGCGGCGGCGCCGGCGCCCGACCGGCCCGGGCCGAGCGCGGGGGCGGCGGCGTCTGACGAGCCGTCGATCCGGCCGGCGGCGACCGACGGCGCGGCGAGCGCTGCCGCGTCCGCGAGCGCCGCCGCGCCTGCGAGCGCCTCTGCGCCTGCGAGCGCCTCGGCCGCGGCGCCTGCTTCTGCGCCGGTGAGGGCCGCGCCGGTGCGACCTGCCGGGGGCCGCAACGCGCCGGCCGGCCGGACCGCGCCGCCCCCGAACACCCAGCGACCGCCGCAAGGCATCGACCTGAACGACCCGCACTGAGCCCACAGCCATGATCCCCTCGAGATTGCACGCCCCCCGCGCGCTCCGCCGCGCCCGCCTCGCCCTCGCCTCGGTCGTCCTCGCCTCGGCCGCCCTGCTCGCGCCCGCGAGCGCCGCCGCGCAGGGCGCGGGCGATCCGACCCTCGCCCAGACCTTGTTCGAGGAGGGGCGCCGGCTGATGGAGGCGAAGTCGTACGCGGAGGCGTGCCCGAAGCTGGCGGAGAGCCAGCGCCTGCGGCCCGGCACGGGCACGCTGCTCAACCTGGCGCTGTGCAACGAGGCGCTCGGCAGGACGGCGACGGCGTGGGGTCAGTTCAAGGAGGCGCTCTTCGCCTCGAAGAAGGAGGGCAACGCGGCGCGCGAGGCGTTCGCGCAGGAGCACATCAACGCGCTGGAGCCGCGGCTCTCGAAGCTCCAGCTCAACGCGGAGAGCACGCCCGGCCTGCTGATCCGCGTCGACGCCCACGACATCCCCGCGGCCGCGCTCGGCACGCCGATCCCGATCGATCCCGGCTCGCACGAGGTCGAGGCCACCGCGAGCGGCTACAACGTCTGGTCGACGACCGTGCAGGTCGGCGAGAACGCCGACCTGAAGACGATCGCGATCCCGAAGCTCCAGCCGGCGCCGGCCGCCGCCGCGACGGCCGGCGCGCAGGGGCCCGCGGCGGGCGGCGGCGTCGGCGTCGGGGACGGCGGCGGCAGCGCGGGCGGCGGCGGAGGCCTGCGCACCGCGGGCTTCGTGATCGGGGGCGCCGGCGCGGCGGTGCTCGGCGTCGGCGCGGTGTTCGGGATCCTCGCTGCGGGCCAGGCGAGCGACGCGGAGGACGACCCGACGCTCTGTCCGGCCAAGCAATGCTCGCCTCGTGGCCGCGAGGAGATCGACGCGGCGGAGACCAAGGCGCTCGTGTCCACGATCGGCATCGGCGTGGGCGTCGCCGCGCTCGGCGCGGGGGCGATCCTGGTGCTGACGTCCGGCCCGTCGACCGCGGAAGGCGCGCGCGCCGCCGGAGCGCAGCGGGGCTCGCCCGGCCGGGTGCAGGCGCGCGTCGTGCCGCTCCTCGGCGCGGACGGGGGCGGCGTCGGGGTGCTGGGGCGGTTCTAGGGCTGGGCCAGGGCGGACGAGAGAGAATCAACCGCCAAGGACGCCAAGGACGCCAAGAGAGAGCCAGAATTTCTTCTCTTGTCTCTTCTCTCTTGGCGCTCTTGGCGTCCTTGGCGGTTAATTCTCTCTTCTCGCCGAGCAGCGCTCCGGAGATGAGGAGTGCTCGGAGGGCACGAGTCCCGGAGTATCCGGATCTGGCGGCGATGAGCGCCCCGCGCGCGGCGAGCATCAGGACCTGAAGCGCCGCGCCGGCGCGCGGCTGACGCCGGTCGTCCGCGGGCGAGATGCGAGGCGAGGTGCGAGGCGCGGGGCCTTGTGACGGTCACCGACGAGCCAATCAGGGGGTGTCCGCACGTGACATCCGCGCCGGCGCGCGCTCGCTTTTGTAACGATGGATGACGCCGGTCTGTTCGTGGAGACATCGATCACAGCCAGGCTTCGCAGCTGCGAGCGCGATGTTCTCGAGCGCTGGACGCGGCGGGTGCTCGAGGATCCGAGGGCGACGAAGGCGCAGCGGGCCGGCGGGCCGATGCTCGCCCGCGAGGTTCCGCAGCTGCTGGAGGATCTCCTCGAGGCGCTCGCGGCGAGCCGGCGCGTCGAGCCCCGCGCCGGCGGGGACGGGGAGCTCTGCAGCGCCTGTGCGCGGGTCGAGGAGCACGCGCGCCTCTGCGTCGCGCAGGGCCGCTGCATCGCCGGGGCGCTGCGGGAGCTGTCGCACCTCCGGGCGGCGCTGATCGAGGTGTGCGCCGAGCAGGGCATCTCGCTCGGGGTGAGGGAGGCGCAGGTCCTCCACGCGATCGTGGACGCGAGCATGTTGACGAGCGCCCTCGAGATCGAGACGGCGACGCGCGCCGCGCTCGAGGACAGCGCCGCGCGCCTGCGGCTCGCGACGCGGGCCGGCGGCGTCGGGGTGTGGGATTACGACACCGTGACCGGCAAGCTGCGCTGGGACGCTCGGTCCCGGGAGGTCGCCGGGCTGGATGCGAAATCGGAGGTCCGGTACGACCTCTTCCTCTCGGGGATCCACCCGGACGATCGCGCGCGCGTGGAGGAGGCCGTGCAGCGCTCGCAGAGCCCGGAGAGCGGCGGAGAGTACAGCGTCGAGTACCGCGTCGTGGGGATCCGCGACGGGGTGGAGCGCTGGGTCGCCGTGCAGGGGCGCACGTTCTTCGACGCCGCGGGGCGCAGCGTCCGGATGATCGGCACGGCGATCGACATCTCCGAGCGCAAGCGCGCGGAGGCGGCGCGGCGCGAGGAGCTCGTGCTGCGCGATCGGTTCATGGCCGCGCTCAGCCATTACCTGCGCACGCCGCTGACCTCGATCGCGCTGGCGGCCAGCGTGCTCGACCACCACGGCCACCTGACGCCGCAGCAGGCGCGGTACGTCGAGCGGATCGCGGCGAGCGCGCGTCGCATGGCGCGGACCATCAACGACCTGCTCGAGCTGACGCGGAGCAGCCTCGGCGGCGGCATCCCGATCGCGCCGAGGCCGGAGGATCTGCATACCGTCTGCAAGAGCGCGGTCGACGAGCTCAGGGCGGCGCACCCGGGCGTGCCGATCCAGCTCGATCTGCAGGGGAGCGGCGCCGGGACCTGGGACCCCGAGCGCATCGCCCAGATGGTGACGAACCTGGTGCAGAACGCGATCGACTACGCCGACCCGGGCAGCGCCGTCCGGGTGGGCGTCCGCCCGCGCGGGGACGACCTGCTGATCGAGGTGCACAACGAAGGGCCGGCGATCGCGCCGGAGCTGCTGCAGACGCTGTTCGACGCGTTCCACCAGGCGCCCGCGGGCGGGAGGACGAGCACGGGGCGCGGGCTGGGGCTCGGGCTGTTCATCGCGCACCAGATCGTGAAGGCGCACGGCGGGGCGATCGAGGTCGACAGCAAGGCGGAGCGGGGGACGACGTTCACGGCGAGGCTGCCGCGGGGGGTGGCGGCGGCCGGGAGTTGAGGCGGGGGGAGCTGAGGGGCGATGGGGGCGCTGCGAGCACGCGGCCGAGGTGGCGAGGCGTTGGCGCGCGCGGGGCGCATGCAGCGATGCGATGGCGCATGCAGCGATGCGATGCGGTGCGCTGCGCGTTCGAGAGGAGGATCCCGGGAGGGATCAGGTCAGGCGATGCAGCAGAACGTGGACGGCGCGCTCGGCTGGAGCTCGCCGACGGGCTCGCCGCCGTGCGGAGCGCAAGCGCCCGGCTCCACGGCCGCGATCGTCGCCGACTTGCTGCCGAGACCGACGCCGGGAGGCGTGACGACGCAGAACGGGACGCTCGAGCTGACGAGGCTCGATGCGAGCAGGTCCGTGCAGGCAGCGTCGCGGTAGACGGACGCCATGAGGGTGCACGAGGCGCCGGTCGGATCGCCGCAGCCGCAGGGGGTGCAGTCGCGGTTGTCGATCACGTCCTTGAAGAACGTGCGCTTGAGCGCGTAGCCCTCCGGGCAGTCGGCCTCGCCCTCGTGAAAGACGCAGGTCTGGAACCCTGACGGCGCCGCGGGCACGCACGCCGTCGCGTCGTTGCACGGGGTGTACGCCCCGGCGAGGCACGCGATGGCGCGCGTTCCCCACGGATCGAGCCTGGGGACGGGCGGCGGCACGTCGACGCGCGGCGTGCAGGCGCTGGTCGTGACCGAGGGCGCCGCGATCGTGAGCGACTGCACGCAGGGCTCCCCGTTGCAGAGCTGATCGGCGGGGATCGCGTTCGCCGCGGTGCAGGCGCCGTCCCATCCGTCGGGCGCCGCGAAGGAGGTCGCCACGGTGCCGGGCTCGTCGCCGGGGCACGCGGAGGAGGAGGCCGTCCAGCCGCTCGGGAGCGCGCACGAGGCATCGGGCGGATCGCACGCGCAGGTCGCGCACTCCTTGGGCGGCTGCTGGAGATCGGCGAAGCCCTCGTAGCCGAGCGTCGGCGCGTCGGCGGGGCAGTCGGGGGCGGCCTCGGGCGGGCCGGACCAGAGCAGCGCCGGACCGAACCAGCCGAGCGGCGCGGGCGAGACGCACTGGCCGGAGCACAGCGAGCTGTGCATGTCGCCGCCGGCGCCACCCGCGCCGCCGGCGCCGCCTTGACCGCCGGCACCAGTGTCACCGCCGGCGCCGCCCTCGCCGCCGGCGCTGGTGCTGGGCGGCGGAGTGCAATAGCCCAGATCGATCTCCTCTTGTGTACAGGGGCCCGTGATGATGATGGGCTCTTGTTCGCAGCCAGTGATCAGCAGGATTCCCGGAAGCACGATCCATGATGCACGCATGAGTGAAACCATACTTAAGCGCCTACCTTCGGTACAGATGAATGAATGACGAAGAGCCGCACGGGCATCATTCCCTGAGCCGAGAAATTTTTCTCACCTCTTCAGCGCTGCGAGTCGTTACTGAGTTCGTGGGTAGATCGTTTTCATAAATTCATCCTCAGGCCGATTCCGAGCGCCACCGCGAGGGCAGGAGCGCTCCAGACGGGGCGCTCGGGCGTGGGCGCGCCCGGGTGGCGACGGATGGCGGCGGCGACCACGGGATGAACGACGTCGGCGTGTGCCCGCCCTGATACGCTTTCTGAAAGGGGCCACTCGATGCCCGCCCGTGCGCCCAGTCCGGCGCTGAGATTCCGTTGTGACGCCGCGTCGAACGGAACGCCGGGTGCCGCACGGAGCACGCCGAGCTCGGCGAGGCCGCATGCGAAGAGGAGTCGGCGCTCCAGGCAGAAGACGATGTCCGTCGCGACGGTGGACACCGACACGTCCACGGCCTCGGTCTTCCCCGCCAGCGAGGAGAGTCCGCGGACCTCCAGCGCGACCGACCACGCCGGCCAGCGTGCGCCGATCGACAGCGCCGGCCCGACCGAGACACCGGGCGTGAGCCCGAGGCCCACCACGGCATCGAGGCCGGCCGCCCAGCGGAAGCGCTCCGCCGGGACCGCCGGCGCGCTGTTCCGGGTCGGCGCGCGCACGGGCGGCGTCTTGCGCGCGGGTGGAGCCGGTGCCGGCGCGGAGCCCGGCGGCGGCGGGCAGGGTCGGTCGGGCGAGCAGGGCTCCTCTCGGGGCATCGCCTGGTCGGCGGGCTCCGCCGGAACGGCCGGAGCGGCCGGTGCCGCGGGGAGCTCCGCGGTGTCGTCGAGCAGCACGGCGATGGACAGGGCCATGGCGGCGACGAGCCGCCTGCAGTCGTTGCGGGAACTGAACCCGTCGGCCCAGAGTCCCCGGCCGTTGCTGTCGCGGAGGAACATCGAGGCAGCGAGCTCGTCGCGATGGCGCTCGATGGATGCGGTCATCGTGAGCGGAGCCTCCGCGTCGTAAGGATCGACGCCTCCCATCCGCCGGGCTGTCTCCGCGCGCAGGAACTGCTCGTCGGGGCAATGCTCGGCGCCGGGCCCTCGGATGAACACGAGCCGCACGCGGGTCGGCGTGGAGCTGGGCTCGGCGTGGGCCGGAGCGATCCCGAGGGTGGAGATCGCGGCGGCGGCGATCGAGGCGAGCGCTGCGCGTCGAATCCGCTGCCGGCGCCTTGTCGCGCCATGCGATGTCCGGCGTGCGCACTGCGTGTGTGGCGTCACGGGAGTTCCTGCCTCATGGCGCCGCTGGCGGGCGCGGCTGGCGTGGGCGCGGGCGCGGGCGCGGGCGCGGCGGGTACCGCTGACAGCGCGGGTGCGACGGGCGCGGCGGGCCCCGTGGGCGCGGCAGACGGCGCCTCCACCGTCGATCGGAGCCGCTCGCGCATCAGCTTCAGCCGGCCCTGCGGAAACCGTCGCTCGTGGGCGGCGATGCGCTCCGCCGCGGTCGTGCGATCGCCTTGCAAGAGCGCCTGCTTGGCCGCATCGAGCAGCCGCAGCTCCTCGGCGAGCGGCTCGTCGTCCTGGTCGGAGGGAGCCTGGTGCTGCGGCGTGGCGGGCTTGTGCTGGCCGAGGACATCGGCCGGCGCTGGCGTGGGTGCTCGGGGGGCGGGCGTCTCCTTGTCTGATGTCGCGCCGAGTCGCGGCGCCTCGAATCGCGGCGCTTCCCCCGGATGGGTCTCCCTTTGCGACAGCGCGTGCGCGTCGACGGCGCTCGAGACGATGAGCGGTCCCGCGACCGGACCCAGGCGCTCGGCCCAGGGGATCGGCGCTCGAGCCAGTGCGGCGACCATCGCGGCACCGCCGACGCCTGCCGTGCCCCACTCCAGCGCCGGGCGGAGATACCTGGCGAGCGGGCGGGCGAGACGCGCAACCGGCCGTGCGAGGCGCGCGACGCGCGCGACGCGGCCGGATCGATCGGCGCGGTCGTGCTGTCCGGGGTCGCTCGGGAGGTCGGGACGGGTCGCGGGCGCGTTCGTTTCGACGGCGGCGGAGGAGTGGACGGGGGGCGCCGCGATGGCGGAGGTCGGGGAGGTGACGGAGGCGAAGGTCGAGGAGGCGACGGAGAAGAGCGGGAGCATGAGCAGGCCGGACCGGAGCGCGTGCTGCTCCTCGGGGCGCAGGCGCTTCACGGCGGCGCGGTAGTCCTCGCGCGCGAGGCGCAGGCGGCTCGCGGCGGTGTTCTCGTTGAGCTCGAGGGCGCGCGCTATCTCGCGTATCGGGATCTCGTACGCGTCGGCCAGGAGCAGGACGGCGCGACGTTCGGGCGGGATCTTCGCCAGGAGGTGGATCGCGACGGCGACCCGCTCCTTCGTGGCGATGCGCTGCTCGCTGCTCGGGGCGACGTCAGCATTCTCGAAGCACGCCGCGTCTGCGAGGCCTACCGGCACCTCGCGCCGCCGGTAGGCGCGCTCCAGGTGGTGCCGGACCTGTCGCCAGGCGATCCCGAAGAGCCAGGTGGACTCCGATCGCCAGTGCTTGCCGAGGCTGTGGGGGCGCGATCGCCCGGCGGGGTGGCGCGCCGGGCGGACGTGAGGGGGAAGCGCGGTGTCGTGCTGCGCCGGCGGGGCGTCGGCGGCGGCAGCGGGCGCGGCGGACACGAAGTACTGCAGAGGTGGCGAGGCCGGCGGGGGTGGCAACGCCGGCGGGGGTGGCAACGCCGGCGGTGGCGGAGGGGCCGGCTTCGGCGCCGAGGCCGGGACGCCCGCCTCGGCGGAGTACTCAGGGTTGTACCGGGGGAGGCTGGTGTAGGCGCCGAGCAGGACTTCCTGGGAGAGGTCCTCGATGTCGTCCTCGGCCACGCCGAGGTACCGGAGCATCCCCGGGAGGACGTGGACGGCGGTCGCGTGCATGGACGCCCAGGTGCTGTGCCGGGCGAGGTCAGGGGGAGGAGGGGGAAGAGAAAGAGGGCTCATACATAGAATTACGGGGGGCTTCCGGGGACCGTCACGGAATCGGCAGGCAGGGGGCGGCCGGACCGGGCGCGGGTGTTGCCGATCGGTCGGGGCGTCGGGGCTGGGCGGAGCGGTGCGGCGGTGGGCGAGCGCGGGGGATCGGGGACCGGGGAGGGCGGCCTCCTTCCCCCTCGATCCGGCCGGCTCATCCCCTGTGGGGGTGCGCTGGCGACGTCATTTCCCGGGTCGATAACGAAGGGCGAGCGACTCCGGGCAGCTGCGAAAGCGGCGACTCGAGCGAAGCGCAGCAGGCCGCCGGGTGCCGGTGCGAGCGCTACGCAGGGTGCGGCAGCCGAGGTGCGCTCGACCGCCATGTTGAGCCTCGCCAGGTGCTCGCGACCGGGGCGCGCCGGGCCCACCTGTTGCTCTCAGGCCCAGCGGGCGGAGCGCTGCTCCTGAGGGCCTATGCCTCGCCGACCTGCCGCAGCGCCTCTATAACGAGGTGCGCGTTGACGCGGAAGCCCGCGCTCGCAAGGTCGTCGAGGACTGCGCGGAGGGACTCGATCACGCCGGCGCGTCGTGCCTCGACGAGCAACCCCAGCGTGCCCTGGATGCGCAGTCCGCGTGACCGCGCGACCGCGCGGCCCTTCCTCTCGTCGATGAGGAGCGTGTCTGCCCGGAGCATCTCCGCGAGGGCGATGGCGGCGGCCTCGCCGGCGTCGAGCAGGCTCACCAGTGCAGGGTCGATGCCGGCTCGTTCCACCTCATCGTTCACGCGGATCCAAGGCGAGGACAGGAGGGACCCGACGCCCGGTTCGGCAGGTCGCGCGGTGACGAGCTCCTCCCAGACCGTCTTCGGAACAAGGATCTCTCGGTGCACCGCACGAACGATGTCGAGGTGGCCGATGCGCGATAGATAGAGAAGTGGCGTGGTATCGGCGACGACGATCACGACGAAGCACCAAGCTCCTCTCGAAAATCTTCGAGGTCGTAATCGATCGCGTCGACCCCGTGCGCTGCCGCCTCCTGGAGGAGCGCGTCGATTCCAATCCCGACGACCTGCGCGGCGCGCGCGCGCGTCATGCGCCCCTGGCGCACTTCGTCCAGCGCCCAGAGCAAGCGTAGCCGCCTGGCGAGGGCATCGATCGGCTCGCTGCCCGCATCCTGTGGGAGATCGACGGTAACCGTGATGTGCGCCTGGGCCATGGTTCCGCCGCGAGTATACGCTTCCTTGGGGCGACCTGCGAGCGGCCAGGCTCGACCCGAGCCGACGGCCGGTGGTCGCCCGCCGGCAGCGGGGCTCCGGCGTCTCGAGGTTGCCGTTGGTCCTTGCGGGCTGCCGGGGCTGTCGCTCGGAACGGTTCGAGCAGTCCTGCCTGTTCGCTGACGGTGATCGCCTTGCCCGCCGCCTCGCCGCGGTTGGGACCGCCTTTCGGCGGCCCCCGTTCCTTCAGCACTTTGTCCTTTCGTTCTTCGTCACCCACGACGGAGGCCGGGAGGTCTCCGGTCAGGGCCCGAGGTCGTCCAGGGCCCGCTTCGATGGGACCGCCGCCTTGCAGCGGCGGAGAGGTCCCGAGGTCGAGAGCCGCGTGATCGCACGCCTACCTGCTTCAATGGGGCCGCCGCCTTTCAGCGGCGGAGAGTCAAGGAGGTCGCGGCGACGCGGCGCGCCGAGGAGCAGCTTCAATGGGGCCGCCGCCTTTCAGCGGCGGAGAGCTCTGGTCGTGCGGTCGGCCGCCGAGCTCTCCGCCTGCTTCAATGGGGCCGCCGCCTTTCAGCGGCGGAGAGTCCTCCCAGTCAGAATACTCGCGCGCCACAGTGGATTCGCTTCAATGGGGCCGCCGCCTTTCAGCGGCGGAGAGAGGTGCTCGAAGTCCTCCGCGCGGTAGCTCAGCCCGCTTCAATGGGGCCGCCGCCTTTCAGCGGCGGAGAGATCATCTCCCAGATCAACCGCCGCAGCACGCTGCTGCTTCAATGGGGCCGCCGCCTTTCAGCGGCGGAGAGCTCGCCTCGCTCTACCGCGGCATGGCCATCGCGGAGTCGCTTCAATGGGGCCGCCGCCTTTCAGCGGCGGAGAGATCGGCGCCGGCAGGTGGGACGTCGAGGGGTTCGAGCTTCAATGGGGCCGCCGCCTTTCAGCGGCGGAGAGCTACATCGACGGCGTGCAGGTCGCTACCGGCTCCCTTGCGCTTCAATGGGGCCGCCGCCTTTCAGCGGCGGAGAGCCGCGCACCGCACGGGCAAGGGGCGCAGGGGGACCGCTTCAATGGGGCCGCCGCCTTTCAGCGGCGGAGAGTCCCCCTCGGGCGGCAGCTGCGTCTTGCGAGCCCAGCTTCAATGGGGCCGCCGCCTTTCAGCGGCGGAGAGGACGCAGCAACGAGGATCTGCCGCTCGCTCGGCACGCTTCAATGGGGCCGCCGCCTTTCAGCGGCGGAGAGAAGTGGACGAAGGGGCACCGCGCGAACCTCCGGGTGATCGCTTCAATGGGGCCGCCGCCTTTCAGCGGCGGAGAGGTGGGTCAGGCTGGAGCTGCGTCGGGAGCTGAGGCCCACCGCTTCAATGGGGCCGCCGCCTTTCAGCGGCGGAGAGCGCCCGCCGAGGTTCGTCCCGAGGCTCAGCAGACGCCGCTTCAATGGGGCCGCCGCCTTTCAGCGGCGGAGAGCGGTGGCGACCTGCGCGCCGAGCGTGGCGAACTTCGGGCTTCAATGGGGCCGCCGCCTTTCAGCGGCGGAGAGCGGTGGCGACCTGCGCGCCGAGCGTGGCGAACTTCGGGCTTCAATGGGGCCGCCGCCTTTCAGCGGCGGAGAGTTCGGCTGCTGCCCCTCGCGTCCAGCGCTGAGCTCCCAGCTTCAATGGGGCCGCCGCCTTTCAGCGGCGGAGAGCGAAATACATCGAAGGAAGCCTGACCCAACTGCAAGCTTCAATGGGGCCGCCGCCTTTCAGCGGCGGAGAGCCCCTCACCGCGGGGAGCGCGGCCCGCCCTGCGCGACGCTTCAATGGGGCCGCCGCCTTTCAGCGGCGGAGAGACCCAGGTCGAGGGCGCCCTCCCCTCCGACGAGGACGCTTCAATGGGGCCGCCGCCTTTCAGCGGCGGAGAGCCTCTCACGTTCCGCGGCGAGACGCTGAAGCGCGTCGCTTCAATGGGGCCGCCGCCTTTCAGCGGCGGAGAGTGGACGCCAGGCTGGATCAGGGGTGGGAGAGTCATCCGCTTCAATGGGGCCGCCGCCTTTCAGCGGCGGAGAGCCTCGATCACCAGGGGCGCGTAACCGCCGTTCCTGGGGCTTCAATGGGGCCGCCGCCTTTCAGCGGCGGAGAGTCATGGTCGCGTCGACGGACGACGGCGTGGAGCTCGCGCTTCAATGGGGCCGCCGCCTTTCAGCGGCGGAGAGTGCCAGGCGTCGGAACACCGCGGCGGTACTGCCTGCTGCTTCAATGGGGCCGCCGCCTTTCAGCGGCGGAGAGCCCGAGCGCGTTCGTTATCAGCGCCTTCCACGAGCCGCTTCAATGGGGCCGCCGCCTTTCAGCGGCGGAGAGTGTTCGTCGTCTCGCTGCCCGAGCTGGTCTTGTAGGCGCTTCAATGGGGCCGCCGCCTTTCAGCGGCGGAGAGTCGATCTGCGCGGGAAGACGGGCGTCACCGTCATCCTGCTTCAATGGGGCCGCCGCCTTTCAGCGGCGGAGAGGACAACGGGATCCTGACGGGGGTCGCGGATCTGATGCTTCAATGGGGCCGCCGCCTTTCAGCGGCGGAGAGCTACGATGAGCTGTGGGATCATGTCCAGCCATTGTTGCTTCAATGGGGCCGCCGCCTTTCAGCGGCGGAGAGGACCCTCAGGAAGTGGCACAAGCGCCTCGCCAGAGAGCTTCAATGGGGCCGCCGCCTTTCAGCGGCGGAGAGCGAGTTGGAGATGGCGCGTGCTGGTGCGGACGGACTCAGGCTTCAATGGGGCCGCCGCCTTTCAGCGGCGGAGAGCGCCGGCGGCACGTCGCTGCGGACAGCGCTGGACTAGCTTCAATGGGGCCGCCGCCTTTCAGCGGCGGAGAGTCATCGTGCAGCTCATGGACGCGACCAGCGAGAGCTTGCTTCAATGGGGCCGCCGCCTTTCAGCGGCGGAGAGCCGAACCGCTCCAGCGGGATCGGGTCGTGTCCGTACGCGCTTCAATGGGGCCGCCGCCTTTCAGCGGCGGAGAGTCCGCCTGCGACGCACCGGTCAGATGCAGGGCGAGCGTGCTTCAATGGGGCCGCCGCCTTTCAGCGGCGGAGAGGGCGCGAGCGCCGCGCCGTCGCGCACGTCCGCAAGCCGCTTCAATGGGGCCGCCGCCTTTCAGCGGCGGAGAGGCCCCGCGGCCTCCGGCTCCTGGCAGGACGAGAGAAGCTTCAATGGGGCCGCCGCCTTTCAGCGGCGGAGAGCGGCGTGTATCGCGCGGTCGACGACGTGGGCCAGCTGCTTCAATGGGGCCGCCGCCTTTCAGCGGCGGAGAGTTCACGGGCGCGGCGTCGTCGACACCAGCCACGGATGCTTCAATGGGGCCGCCGCCTTTCAGCGGCGGAGAGTGAGCATATGTCGTCGGGAGGGCACCGACGGGCATTGCGGCTTCAATGGGGCCGCCGCCTTTCAGCGGCGGAGAGCAAGGTGATCGAGGCCGGCGCCACCGCGGCGACCGCCCAGCTTCAATGGGGCCGCCGCCTTTCAGCGGCGGAGAGGATCGCGCACTTCCGGCGGAGCGCCGCGCTCGACTGGCTTCAATGGGGCCGCCGCCTTTCAGCGGCGGAGAGGTCCAGCCGCACGATGCCGAGATCGGTCTGCTCGTTGCTTCAATGGGGCCGCCGCCTTTCAGCGGCGGAGAGGGCGAGGACCAGGATGCGCTTCGCCCCGCCGATCTGCTCGCTTCAATGGGGCCGCCGCCTTTCAGCGGCGGAGAGCCCGCTCTTCGGCGCTCGGATCGGTGACGGCGCGCAGAGCGCTTCAATGGGGCCGCCGCCTTTCAGCGGCGGAGAGGGCGGGAAGCTCGCTCGTCTTCTCGGGGTCGACCTGCTTCAATGGGGCCGCCGCCTTTCAGCGGCGGAGAGGTATTACGTGACGGTGGCAGCGACGACCCCTGCGCACGCTTCAATGGGGCCGCCGCCTTTCAGCGGCGGAGAGGACGTGGAGCCGTGGGCGGAGCCGGGCGCATATGACGACCTGCTTCAATGGGGCCGCCGCCTTTCAGCGGCGGAGAGATTATGGTTCGCATTGATTTGGAATTGCAGAAACAGGCTTCAATGGGGCCGCCGCCTTTCAGCGGCGGAGAGTGAACCTTGTCGGTTATGTTATCAAAACCAAGAACGATGCTTCAATGGGGCCGCCGCCTTTCAGCGGCGGAGAGTCCCCGCGCCCGAGCTGGACCCGCTCATCATCTCCCGGCTTCAATGGGGCCGCCGCCTTTCAGCGGCGGAGAGCCTCGATCAGCGCGGTCACGTTGTCGCTCGTGAAAGCGCTTCAATGGGGCCGCCGCCTTTCAGCGGCGGAGAGGCCCTCCGGTCGGGCTGCCGCCGCGCGAGCATTCCGGGCTTCAATGGGGCCGCCGCCTTTCAGCGGCGGAGAGGAGTACCTGACCGCCGGCTCTTCTGCCGTCGTCATGCTTCAATGGGGCCGCCGCCTTTCAGCGGCGGAGAGAGGCCTCCCAGGCCTACCTGACATTTCGCGTACTTGCAACCCGGTTTGCGAGAGGTCCCCGTCCCACCCCTCGCTCCGGCCGCCGGAGGCCGCTCCGCGCGCCCCCGCCCATCTCGAATTCCTTCGTCTTTTCAAACACCTGCCGGCCCTGCGAGCGCCCCCCGGCTTTTCCGCGTCACTCCACCGCTCGCAGCCGGTGCTCCCGCCTTCTTCTACCATGCCCCCTCCGCCCCTCGCCCAGCCCTTCCGTTCTCCCCGGCTGCTTTGCCGCCACTTCCCCCACCTCCCCTGCTCGCTCCCCCGCCTCGTCCCACGTCGCCCCCGGCTCGCCGCTCGCGCCCCCCGTCTCGCGCCACGCCGCCCCCGCCTCCTCCCTCTCGCCCCCCACGTCGCCGCTCTCATCCCCCGGCTCGCCCGACTCACCCCCCACCTCGCCGGCGTCCTCCCCCGCGGGGCGCTCGCCTTCCGAGCCGGGGACCGCGCCCGCCGCCCCGGGGATCCCGCCCGCCGGCCCCGGCGCCGCACCGCCCGCGCCGGGGCTCCCTCCCCTCGACCCCCGGCGTCCTCCCCCCGCCCCCGGGGCGCCGCTCCCGACCCAGGGGTCCCTGCGCCGCCCGCAGGGGAACACGCTCACGGAGCACGCTCCGGACGCACTCGACCCATCGACAGCTCACTACGTCCTTGATACCCCACCACGCTGGGAGGTGGATCATGGCCAAGCTCACGATAGGTCAGAAGGCAGAGCGCGTGCTCCTGCTGCTCATGGGTCTCCGCAAGAACAAGGTCGCCGCCGCGCTCGTCGCGCACGGCTTCTCCGATGACGATCTCTCCGAGGGGTGGCGCCTGCTCCAGCGCGTCACACGCACACGCCTCGGCTTCGTCGCCAATGCAGCCGCCACGGACACCGGCTTGATCAACGAGCTCGACGCCTGGGAGAACAAGTGGTTCCCCATCGCGTCCGCGACCCTCAAGCGCCACACGCCACAGGCGCACGCTTTCCTGTTCCGCAACCTCACCCAGACCGAAGGCGCCGCCGTCCTCGTCTCCGTCAGCACCTTCGTCGAGCGCTGGGAGAGCCTCGCCAGGTCCAAGGAAAAGGGCGGCCCCGACGCCGAGGGCGACGAGGCCCGCAAGATCCTCGCCAAGCGCGGACTCACCAAGGCCGTCATCGACGAGGCAAAGCAGCTCCTCGCACGCGCCGGAAAGCTCGAGTCCATCGCCGACGTCCCGCCCGCCGCCGCCACCGATGAGGACTTCGACAAGGCAGAACAGCAGCTCTGGGACTGGTACCTGGAGTGGAGCACCATCGTCCAGACCGCCATCAAGGACCGCAGGGTCCTCCGCGAGCTCGGCTTCCGCCGCACAAGCTCCTCCAGGGCCGCCACTGCCGAGGAGCCCGCCGACGGCGAGGAGGCCGAGGACGGGGAAGAGGCCGAGGACGAGAGCGACGGCGAGGTCGCCGAGCCTCGGACCGAGCCCGGCGCCTTCCTCACCGGCGCCCCCGTTGCGGCCGCCGGACGCAAGGGGCGCTGAGCGCACGAGCGCATCGCGTCCACGACAGCTCTCCTGCTTCCTGCTCTACCCTCCATTCATCGAATCACGCGCCGCAGCTACCGCCACCGCTGCCGTCACTGCCTCAGCAGCACGGCACAGCACCGCGCGTCGCCGGCAGCCACCGCCGGCGGGCAGCGCCGTCATGACGATACCGGCACGACATCGATGCCATGCGCGTAATACGCTGATCCGGCTCCGGCTCCTCCGCTTACCTGGACGCGCTCTTCTTCGTTTCACACAAACCGCACACGGCGCGCCTCGATTGTCTTGCTGAAACGCTCGATAGCTCCCATGTTGCCTGCCCTATCGATGCGCAGCAGATTCGATATCCGGTACGTGCCCGACCCGACCCGCGCGGCCTTGCGCGACGAGCTCGGCCTGCTCGGCGAGCTCGCGGCAGAGCCATGCCAGTTCGAGGTTTTCCACGACACCCCCGGCCCGGGCGAGCTCCGCGGCTGCGTCCGCGAGCAGCTCCACTGGCACCACGAGCTCCAGCGCCGGGCCGGCGGCGAGCTGCCCTTCCCGCGGCTGTGCCTCCTCAGCAGCAGCCGCCCCGCCACCGTCCTCGACGCGTTCGGCTTCGCGCCGGTCCCCGGCCGCCCAGGCCTCTACCGCACCGCCCCAGGCTGGCGCGTCGACCTCGTCGTCATCGCCGAGCTGCCACGCACCCGCGAGACGCTTCTCCTCCGCCTGCTCGGCGCCCGCGCCGTGCTCCGCGACGCCATCCGCGAGCTCGCCGCTCTGCCCGATGACGCCTGGGAGAGGAGCATCGCCCTGCCCTGGCTGGTGCGCTTGCTCTTCGAGATCCCGCACGAGGCCTCGGCCTGCGCGGCGCCGGACACGGAAGAAGAGGAGGAGCTCGTGACGGAAGTTCAGCAGTGGTTCGAGCAGCTCCCCGCCGGCGCGCTCGCCGCATGGCTCGCGGATCCGGCGGCACGCTGAAGCCCGCCCTGCCGTTGGTCGGCGACGCCTTGGCGCTCCAGGCAAACTCGCTCGATCTGCCCTTGCAAGGTCAGCGGCCCCCTTCCCGTCTGCTCCGCGCCGACGCCATGGCATCCTCGCCTTGCTGGAGCACGACACGCCACGGCTCACCGCGCTCCTTGAGCGCGAGGAGAAAGCTTCCACGATCCCAAACGTCTCGGTAGCCTCGACGGCAAGCTCACGACCCCGCCCCATCTGGTGGAGCGCATCCCTGAGCCTTCGGCCTACGCGACCCTGGGGGACGTTCGCCATGCGATCGAGCAGGAGAAGGTCCGGGCCAAGCGGTCGACGCTGCGGAAGCAGGATCCCCTCGAAAGCGGTGTTGGGCTCGTGCGGGTCTGCGTCAGGCTCTATCCGGGCGAGATGACCAAGGTCGAGCGGATGCACCGCAGGAAGAGGTGCCGTCATCAGATCCGTGTCCTGAGCATCCGTGTACCGCGTGCTGCCTTGGAGGAGGTGCTGACATCCGCGGAGGACAAGGGGGCCGACGAAGGGGCCTGGCACGGGCATATCCAGGTACTCGACGGGATTGTCCACTTCGTGATGGAGTGACCCCGCTGTAGCCCCGTCCCAGACCACGAGCGGCGATCGAGACCCGCGGTCACGCTCCGTTCTTCTTCGCCTCCACGGCCTTCTCGATCTCATCCTCGATCAGACGCTCCATCCTGTCCTCGAAAGCGCGGCCAAAGATGTACGGCACGGCGATCGGGAATCCCGTCTCTCCGGGCTCTCCGTCGCACCAGGTGACGGGAAGCCCAGACTTCTTGAGGGACTGACGAGCCGTCTCGAACGCGAGCTGTAACGCCTGGACCGCGTCCACACCATAAGCCGAGTCCCGGGCGGGATCCGGAACTCCTTGAATGTCCACCGGACACGCCCAGTCGCCGGACGGCTTCAGCATGGGCTTGCCAATGGTCACGGTTACCATCCGGCCGGGCTCTCCTACGACCGAGAGGCGGCGTTCTGCGATGGGTTCGAGCGGGGTGTCGTCCTGCATGGGAAAGCACCTTGCGATCCCTTCCCGCAGGGTGTCAAGCGGACGTTCTCTTCACGTACCGTAGTGCCAGTAGCACCAGCCGAGGCACGCGACCAAGCTACCCTTCGCCGCCGCCCAACAACCGGCCCTCAAGCGGGGATCCGGTGGTAGCTGCGAGCAAAATTGCTCCATCGCCTGCTGTCCGTTCCGACATGCCCGGTTGCACTCGTCCAGGGAGTCAGGCAGTTCGACCTCGCCGCTGGCCGCTTCAGCCTCGTCCACCTCCGGCGATCCTCCACATCCCATCGTCGTCGCCATCCCCGCGAATCCCAGCAGACCCAGCACGCACAGCAGCCGCCTCATGTGCTCCCCCCTGAGGAGCACGTGGAGCCCGCCCCCTCGCCACGTCAAGGAGAGCCTGCCTGGTACGGCTCCCGGCCCGGTCAACGCCGATCCCCTTCAAGTCACGCTCGGGTCAGCGAATCACCGACCGGTCAGCGCCGGTCAGGGTGGGTCATTTTGTTGATAAGGCTTTGATTCCGCGGCCCTGGTAAGGCCGTTGAAACCTGTTGATAGCCACCCCGATCCGCAGATTTCTGACCCTTACCTCGTGACGCCTGAGGCGGGCGCGGGCGGCCGGGAAGTTCGCCCGCGCGAGGCGCGGCGGTAGAGCTCGCGCCCGAGCGGCGCGCCGAAAAGACGAAGGCCCTGGGTAGCGACCAGGGCCTTAGGAGCGCCGCCGCGCCGCCGACGGACCTGTCCCTATCGACATCGATCTCGGAGCCCACGTCCCCGATCGCGACGTGATCCCCCACGACCTGGAGTCCTACGATGCCCAACGATGACGTCGCTGAGCTGATCCGCTCCCTCGACGTACGCGTCCGTCTCGCGCGAGGCGCTGCTCGCGCTCATCGCGCATGCCACCACGGCGCGCCTGTCGCCGGTGCAGACGTTCGAGGAGCTCCGGCCTTCGGGAACAACCCCTCGCCGACCGCCGCGTTACTCGTCAGAACGGCGAGCCGATCAACGTCCGCACGCGCGCGACGGCGTGCGAAGACCGGCCGCCCGCGTCCTCGCGTATCGCCAGCCCCATCTCGTCTGCCGCATTCTTGCAGTGACCCGCAACGGCCCGCCGCCTGGACTCGTCCAGATAGAGATCGAGCCGCCCTCCGCTGAGCCCAGGGTCGCCGCACGGAGATCCAACCGTGCCGGAGACCGCGAGCAGCACGTCACGCAGGCCCTGAGCGAACGTCGTGGCCTTCTGACCTATCGCTCGCAGAGCCATGACCTCCAGATGAAACGACTTCAGTCCGACGGATCTGTTGCCGTTCCATACCTTGACCGTCTTCACGAGGTCCACCGCCATGCCGTCCGTCAGGCGGTTCTTCTCCTTGGCGAGCTCCTCGTGCTTGATTGGGTCTGTATAGATCCATCTCCTGGCTTCCGCGTCCGGGATACGGAACCCGCCCTGACGACGCTCCAGCGCCGGCACGACATCCAGGCCGAAATCGATGAAGTGCAGCCCGACCGAGCGGTTCTGCACCCGCGCGCTCACCTCCGGGTACTCGCGGCGGAGCTGGGTGAGCAGGTCCCGCAAGAGCTCATCGACCGCTAGCTCCTCGGGCCCGGGCCGGTTCAGCACGACCATCTGATCCACGTCGCGCAACGGGAGAACGGCGGTTCCACGAGCGTAAGAGCCGATCGGGATGATCTTCGCCGGCTTCCAGTTGCGCTGGAGGAGCTCGTTGAGGCGGGTTCTCCGCTTGCTGATCTGCTCGATCTGACCAGGTGAAGGCCTCAGGCGGCTCAAGAACTCCGTGAATGCATCGCTCAACGTTCCCATCGTGGTTCTCCTCCTGCACCGCGGCTCTTCGGTCTCATCAAGATGCGCGCCAGAACCGCTCGGCCCTGAGCAGCGTCGACCTCGAAGGCTGCACGCCAGCCCTCCCCACTCTCTCGGGCAGCGTCGTCCGTCACCCCTCGGATTCCCGCGCTCAACCTCACCGGACCGGCCAGCGCACGCCGGTGATCTTCTTGCCGTCGCGCTGCCCCTCGACCTCGACTGGCGCGTCCGGCCCCGCGGCGCGCAGCGCCTCCTCGAGCCCTCCGCCCTCGATCTTCACGTCCTTCAGGTTGCGCTCCTCCCGCTTGCGCCCCGCGGCACCAACGAAGTACAGGCTCGACCGGTTCTTCTGGTCGCGCGCGATCCAGGCAAGCCCGCGCTCCCACGCGCCTGCGCTCGACGGCGCAGGCGCCGCTCCCGGATGGACCGCCGGCTTCGGCGGGGACTCGACGGGCGTCATCTGGAACCGTTCGGCAAACGCGCGCTGCTCGGGGCTGGCGCTGCGCTTCAACCAGTCAGGCCAGCAGTCCTTGCCTTTCTCGTAGAGCCCCCGCAGCGCCCTCCTCACGTCGTCGTGCAGGGCTTCGTCGGCGGCGATCTGCTGGATCTCCTCGAACACCTGCCGCGCGTTCGACTTGCCCTTGAACAGCGCGACCAGCTCGCCCAGCCGGCGGCGCCTCGCCTCGACCCGCCTCTTCTCGTCCTCACGCTGCTTCCGCTCGGCCTCCGCTCGCTCCTCCCTCTCTCGCTGCCGCGCGGACTTGTCGAGGACCATGCGCCCATAGCCCGCGGCCGTCTTCGCGCCGATCCCCTCGTGCCTCAACCCCACGTCGAGCCAGTCGAACGCCGCCTCGACCCATTCCTCGGGCCCGGTCAGCGCGATCAGGAACGTGCCCCTCGCCGTCAAGAAGGCCACCGGATTCGGCTCGTCACAATCGGCCGGCGGGCTCGCGCCGTCCTGGTAATAGCCCCTGTGGTGTACGGTCATCGTGTCCAGATCGAGCTGCAGCGACTTGCCTTCGGGGTCGGGGACCCACCACGCGTCGTGGAACACCACGCAGCCGCTCTCGCTCGTGTCGCCGAACAGCGAGCGATGGTCGTCCCCCTGGGGCCTCGGCTCACGTTCGTCCGCCTTCTGCCAGGCGGGCACGCCGGCTCTGTGCGCCGCGGCGCTGGCCAGCCCCTTGAGCGCGCTGCCGGGGAGGTACGGCACACCCCACGTGTGGAGCAGCGCGATGTTCGTCTCCCGCGCCGCGGCCGCGCCGAGGTTCACCACCAGCCGGCCCCTCGCCGTCCCGCGCCGCACCTGCGTCACGCCGCGCTCGATTCCCCCGGTGAGCTGCTCGAGACACGCCTGTCGCCGCGCGAAAGCGCGCGGGTACCCCTCGGGCACTTTGATGGGCGCCGCCTCCAGCAACGCGCGGAGCGCCTCCTTGTTCACCACCTCGTCGCCCGCCGGGCTCCCCGGGACATCCGGCCAGACGAGCATCTTGTCCAGCAAGAGCCCCGCGTGCTGCACGTCGAGGCGCCGGATCTTTTTCAGGTCATGCCGGCGCCCGTCAGTCGCGGTCATCGTCCTGCTCCCCCGGCTCGATGCCGAGCTCGCCCTGCACGAGCCGCCGGTACCAGTCCACGCAGGCGAGCGCCTCGCGCGTCAGCACGAGGTACATCGGTAACGGCGCGTGACGGACAGCACGCAGCAGGGCCTCGCCGCTCTTGATGTCCGCGTCGACCCGCCGGAGCTGGCTCGCGATGTGGTCGAGCAAGGGCCTCTGCACATCCGTCTTGCGCGACGACACGAAGTGCAGCGCCTGGCTCAGACCAGCCGACCGCACCAGCGCCGGCAACCGGTGCACCATGCCACCGTACTTCTTCCGCTTCTCGTCCGGCCAGCCCTTCACCGCGGTGACGTGTTCGTGGGCCAGGAGAGCGCGCTGTTGATCCAGAGACGGCATGTCTCACCCCACCATCGTCATGCGGCAGAGCCCTCGCCCCACCGTCGCCTTGCCGCCGAGCTGCACGACGCCGCCTCCAGCGAGCCCCTGCACGTAACCGAGCAGCTCCCGCGGTCCATGGCGGTCCGCGCCGCCCTCGCGCAGCGGCTTCGGCTGCTTCACCGGCGTGGCCAGGACGAGCCCGGCGAGGATCGTCTCGACCGGCAGCGCCTCCTCGGTCCACAGCGCGCCCTTCACGACCGTCTTTCTTTCCGCATCCAGTCGGACCCGCGTCGTGATCTCGAGGCACGTTTGCAGAAACAGCGCCATGACGTCATCGTGCACCACGCACACACGCGCGACGAAATGGCTTCGCTCCTCCGCGGCGCCGTCGTCCGCTCCCCAGAGCGCCTTCGCCATCGCCTCGGCGAAGCGCTCGAGCTCCTTCTGCACCGTCACCTCGAGATCGTAGTCCTCGAAGACGACCTTGCCCCCGAGATCATCCAGCCGGAGGACGCCTCCCGTGACGGCGGCCTTCCCCTCGTCCGGTTTGATCGCGGGCGGTACGAGATCCACGCGCCCCGCCTCCCGAGCATCCCGCCCGAAGCGCCGCAGCATGTAGGGCGACGTCACCCAGGCGAACGTCCCGCGCGCGCTCCGCACCGGCAAGAACAGCAGCGTCGCATCCGCGAGCTGCACGCTGCCCGCGTGCTCGCTGGCGTTGTCCGGGTCAGGGCCGAAGACCGCCTTGTGCAGCCCCGCGTCCGTGCTCTGGGCGGCGCGGAGCACGCCTTTAAGCGTCGAGCCCGGGATGAGCGGGATGCCGGTCGGCTTCTCGCGGGCGATGGGCAGGTCGATGCCGCCGACCGACTGCCCCGTGCCGCAGTGGACCGGCGAGAGCGCGTGGATCAACAGGAGCTTGATGGACTCACTCATTGAAGAACTCCAGGAAGCGTTGGAGAGGATCGATGGCCTTGGCGCCCATCGGCGGCGACGTCTTGCGGGCATCCTCGGCAGACAGCGCGCGTTTCACCTGCCAGCGATCACGTTCCCGCTTGCCACGCAGCTCGACCTCGTCCGGCACACGCGGCTCCAGCACGAGGGCGATCGCCTCGATTCCGGCGGGCCCCCGGTGCGGCCGGAGGACGAGCGGAGAGGCCCATCGGGTATGACCACGCGGGACCAGCGTCGTCGGCGCGGGCTCGCCATCCTGCTCGCCCTTGAACTGAAAGATGATGGGCAAGCCGAACGCGGCACGCGGGAACGCATGCACCGGATGCTCGGGCCGATGAGCCGGATGAGCGCGCCCGGTGAGCCGCCGGATCTCGTCCGGCTCGGGCCAGAAGGAGCGACCCGCCTTCCTCGTCCCGCCGCCCCGTCGACCCAGGCCGCCCTGCCGCAACGCGCGCAGCTTGCCGAGGAGGAACTTCTGGGCTGCCAGGCCGTTTTGCCAGTGCGGCTCGCGGCGCACGACGAGCGCTCTCGCGGCCTCCCTCCACGCTGGCAGGTGGGGCCAGGGAACCTGGAGCCCGCGAACATGGGACGCCCATCCGTCCTCGATCGAGGACTTGGACGCGGTGGCAGGATGTACCTCCACGACAGCACCGAATCCGCGCCTCGTGCGCCCGCCCAGCCCGCCCAGGTGGGCAAAGGCCCAGAGCGCCGCCGCCATATCGTCGTGAGCGCCGCTCGGGTAGCGGAGGCGCACCTGCCATGGCCCGGAGAACCGGTGCAACACGCCGTGCGTGCCTCCTGCTCCAGACCTGGCCTCCACGCGCAGCGGGAACGCTCCGTACGCGATCTCCTCCATTCCGGGCGCAGCGTCGAATTTGCCTGCGAGCACCTCCATGGGTGCGTAATTCGCCGGCTGCTCGACGACCTCCACCGTCAGTCGACTCGGCTCGGCCGTCGACCCGAACACCTTGTCCTCCGCCGCGCGCAGCTCCTCGACCCCCCGGCAGCCGCGCGGATTGCACGCCCGCCACCAGAACCGGAGCTGCCCGCGGATCGACGCGGCGCGGACCGGCGTCACCGGGTCGGCGCGCTTGTGCTGGCCCTCCACCTTCACGCCGCCACCGAAGACCGGCGTGAGGAACTCGTAGGTGCGCACCTCGTCGATGATCTCGGGCGTCGCCCGCTCCTTCGGCACCACCGACGGCGCTCGTCCCGGCCCTTTCCTCATGCCGCGCCTCCCTCCTCCAGCACGTTGCCGATCGCCGCGACCCCGAACCCGTCGCGCCGGTCGTCCTCTGTATCGCTTGTCGCCTCCGCCCAGGCCCGCTGGACCCACGCCCGCCGCGCAGCCGGCGGCCCCGTGAGCTCGAGCCAGTACACGCTGCCAGCTGGTGCGGCGCGCCGGATCCGCTTGGGCTGCTGCTTCGCGAAATCCCACCCGGAGATGGCGAGCGGCCGCCCCACGCACGCCGCCACGAGCCGCACGTGCGTCACCCCCTCGGCCGGCCCGAGCGGCGTGCCCGGCGACAAGCGCGGGCGCCAGCCTTCCTCGAAGAGGGCCGGCGTGAGCAGCAGCACCCGGATCTGCGTCCGGGTGTCTCCCACGCTCGCTCCCTTCAGCACCGCCTCCGGTAGTGCGGGCAGCGGTTGAGTCGCCCGGGCCCAGCGCACCAACCGGCGCTTCCCTCCCATCGGCGCGAGCCCCTCGCCCAGCGACCCCACCTTCGCCGCCGCAGCGTCGTCCACCTCCACCGCGAGCGCGAGCGGCGCGCGCGTCTCCGGGTGCACGAACCGCAAGCCTTCGGTCTCGAACAGCATCCCGTCCTCGGCTGTCGCGCGATCGCCGACCTGGACGTGCAGCCGACTCTCGCGCGGCAGCGCGTCGACGGCGCCGTGGAGGATGCTATCCGCGTCCTCGCCCGCGCGCCTCCCCGGCCGGACGAGCCACCGCGCAAAGGCGTCCCAGCGGAGGAACGCCGGGGGGCCTTTGGCTTTACCCTCGCGCTCGTGCCGCTGCGCCCACACGGGGACGACGTCGCCGGGCAACCCTGCATCGATCGGGGACGACGCATCCCGCGGCGCGGGGGAGAGCGCGGCGATCGACCAGCGCTCCGCGTCCGCGAGGAGCACGAGATCGGCGGGAGTCGGCGCGTAGAAGGTCCCCGCGTCGGGCTCGACCAGCCACGGTCCCCGCACCGCCACCGCGCGGAGCGCCGCGAGATCGTCCGCGCTCGTCCGCGCGAACACGCCGTCGGCCCCGAGCCCCAGCCGCGTCCGCACCACGCCGGCGACGGTCGACGGAAGCGGGAACGCGCGCGCCGCGCTCTCGCTGCGCCCCTGGTTCGGCCGCCCGTCGCGCACCACCAGCGGGTCGCGCGGCTCGATCGTCCACACGCTCATCCCTGCGCCTCCTTGGCCGCGCGCGCGAAGACCCGCGCCACCGCCACCTCGCGACCCAGCGCGGGGCCGTCGATCTCGCCCTTGTCGATCCAGCATCCGAGCTCTTCCAGCACCGCGCTCCGGATGTCCTTGCGCCCGAGGATCCGCCGCGCCTCCACGCGCTGTATGGCGCGCGCCTTGTCCTGCGTCTCGCCGTGCAGCCCCGCGACAAGACGCTCCAGCGCCGCGAGCTCCTCGATCATGGTCCCCGGCAGCTCGTCCTCGACCTGCAGATCGGCGATGCGCTGGAGCCGCGGGACCAGCGCGTCCCAGCGGCCACACACCGTCAAGGGCTCTCCGGAGCGCTTGTGCACCGCGATCGCGAGGGCGTTCTTCTTGTCTGTGGCGTCGCTGTATCTCGCCTTGGCGCGCATCTCCGCGTCGCGGGCCGCGCCGAGCCCCTCCTCGAGCGGGCTCCACGAGTGGACCACGGCGAGACCGGCCGACATGGACGGCACGCGCCCGGAGGTGGCCCACGGCGCGAGCTCCTCCCGGAACGCCTGCGCCACGCGCATCGCCGTCGTGAGGGCCCTGTGCAACGGCAACAGCGCCAGCACGTCGTCGCCGCCGGCGTAGAGGAGCGCGCCCTCGCCCTCCTGCACGATCGCGGGCACGCGCTCCCGGGCGAAGCGCGCGAGCGTCGCCGAGAGCCTTCGCAGCTCGCCGGGCGTCCCGAGAGTCGAGAGGAGATCGCCCATCGAGTCGCCGTCCGCGACGAGAATGGCGTAATAAGCGCTGGGCTCGTCACGTCCGGCGGACCTCAGCAGCGCGCGTCGCCTCTCCTCCACGATCTGCCTCGTCGCCTCGCTCGCGCCTGCGTCCTCGAGCGCCTCGCGCACGCGGCCCGGGTACAGCACGCCACCGTCGATCCTGCCGAGCAGGCTGGAGCGGAGCGGCGGCGGCGCGTCCTGGAACTCGCCGAGCACCCCGGCGTCCTCGAGCGCCGCGCGGTAGTCGCGCCATGCCCGGCGAACGGCCTCCTGGCGCGCCTGATCCCGATCCAGTCCGCGCAGGAAAGGCAGCGTCGAGAGGTGGTTGGTGCTGGGGATGCGCTCGGCCTCGTCGGTCACGCGCCGCCCGAAGCGCTTCAGCAGCCCCACGCCGCAGAGCCGCTCGCTGCCGTGCACGTCGTAGAAGCGGCGGCGCTCCGCGGATCCGAGCGCGGCCGGGCGCGCGCGGCCGGTCACCGGTCTGTCGTAGATGCGCTCATCGAGCACGGCGTCGCGAAGACCGTCGAGCGAGGACTTCGGCACGCCCTCCCTGGTCCATGCGGGCTGACGAAACGCGCGCGTCCGCTTGCGCGCCGCGAGCAGGCGATCGGCCTCGGCGCGGGCAGCGGGGAACCCGCCACCGAGCGGCACGACGACCCAGCTCGCCTCGAACAGCTCCGCGACCTGGGCGCGCGCGACGTGCTCGTGGAAGTTCTCGGTGCGCCGCCGGTCGTCCCGACCCACGCGCCCGAAGATGTCGGCGGTCCATCGATCGCGCTCCTGCTCGAACGCCCGGACGCCCGAGCGCGCAACCTCGGCGGGATCCAGATCCGCGGGCACGAGGGCGAGCACCTTGTTGGCCACGGTGAGACTCGACGCGGGCGCGAGTTCCTCGGCCGACGCAGGCGCAGGGAACAGCAGGGCCTCGTGGCCAGCAGGCCCGATGGCCTCGGCGACGCCACGCGCCACGGCCTTGCTGAGCGCGGCGACCAGCCAGGAGCCGAACCACAGGTCGTGACAGCGCCGCGCCCGGGAGATGAACTCCTGCAGGCTCTCGTGCGCGGGCGCCAGAGAGACGACGAGCAGATGCTCAGGCATCGAATCTCCCTTCTACGTGATCCATGGCCGCGCGTTGTTCGCTCCGACGAAGTCTCACGCAAACCATGGAGCAAGTTTGTCCCTGTGCTCGTCAACCAGAAAGACCATCGCTTGCTGGATCGGCTCGTGCGCATAGCTCTTCACGGCATCGACGAGAGCGCCGGGATCGAACCGTGGACGCCGAGCTTGCCTGACCAGGTGCCCGCCGATGGCGCAGAACAGCTCGGTGTCGGGCAGCGCGCGAGTGACGACCTTGTCGTAGCGCTCGGTATCGAGCCGCCCCGCCAGGGGCGCCAGCTCGACGGTCAACGGCGGGCGCAGCATCTCATCGACGTGCGACGGCTCCCGGATCGTCGCCGCGCGCGCGAGCTGAAGGTGCCACATGAGATATCGTCGGAGGCGGCGCTCGTCGAGCCGGTCCATCGGTATCGTGCCCTGCGCCATGATGTCGAACGCCGAGATGCCGTGGAGCACCATCTCCAGCCAGCGCTGAAGACGAGCGCGGAGCTCGTCGCGAGCGGCATCGCCGCCCCTGTCGAGCTCCATCTTCATCAGCGCCCGGACCGCGAACGCGTCCGCCGCATAGTCGACCTGCTCGAGGACGAAGCCGGCGCCGCCAACGGCGGAGTAGTTCGTGCTCCGGAGAGCCTGCCAGTCGTGGAGGAGCTCGTGCAGGATGAGCAACTTCGCGAAGCCTTGCTGCTGAGGCACGGTGCTCCTGCGGAGCGCCTCGGCGATCCCCTCGCCGAGCGCGTAATGCCCCTCGATCACGCGAAGCCTGAACGCGCTATCTTTCTTCGTATCTGTCGACCGCTCCAGACGGCCGAGGCGCTCGATGAACCTCTTCCGATCGGTCGCCGACAGCACATCGGCGGGCAGGTGCTCGGCTTTCATGGTCCTCTTCAGCTCGGCGATCGCCGCCGCCATCGCGTCGATCACGTCCCGGCGCGCGTTCACGTCCTCCGCTCCCTGCGGGATCTCGGGCTCGGTCCTCGGGTTGAACGGAAGCGAGTAGACCCGCTCGTAGCGCGGAGCGCGGTACTCGGTGAGCCAGATGTCCTTGCCCACCACGGTCGGGTTGATGGCACGACCGATCGCGAAGGCGACCTGCACAGGCCCGCCGACGAAGAGCGAGAGGCCCGAGCGGCGCCGGTAGCGCGCGGGAGCCTGGGACAGGAACTGCGTGAGCTGCAGCACGAGCGTGGCGATGTTGTCGGGCGTGACAAGCAGCGCCTCCGAGGAGCGAAGCTTGATGACCCCGGCCACGGGGTCGCCTTCGTTCACGATGAAGTCCTCGAAGACATCCTCCGACGGGTTCCTGCCGGCCGTGTCGAGGTAGATGCCGAGGCGTCCCGGTCTCGATACCTCCTCCGCGGGCAGGCCGGCCACCTGGTCGAGCAGCGGTGGGCTCTCGACCTTTGCGCTTTCCATCGGGAAGTGCTCCCACGGCCCCCCGCCGGGAGCCTGGTTGAGCACCACCTGCCTGCCTCCGAATTTGGAGAGCAGGTAGCCCAGGTGGACGAAGACGGCGAGCGGGCCACGACCACCGATGAAGACGGCCGTGGGGTTCGTGGTCTCGTCACGGATCTTCTGCACCTCGACCGCGATCTGCTCGACCGCACGTCCGATGGCTGGCCAATCGATTGGTGAGGAGTCGGGGGGCGGCGAGAGCCGGGGAGCGCCGAGCTTCGTCAGGAGCAAGACACGAAGAGCCTCGCGCTCGGGCGGGAGGACATCGCGAAGCTCCTCGACGTTGGCAGAGGGGTACAGGTCTACCGCTATCAGGATCTGGACATCGTTCTTGGCCATGATGTGTCGCTCCTCCGAGGCTGCTTTGATGACCTCTCATCGATTGCTATACGGATTCATCGCCAGTGATCATAGAGCTCCAGGAAGCGGCTCAGGGTCCCCTGGGAGAGCACCATTGGCCCGTCTCTTCCAGGGACGTCATGAGGTCCATCGGCTCGATTGCACGCCGTGTCCGCGTGCCGCTCCACGCGCGAACGCCGCAGGTCCCGACGATGATGAAGTAAAGTGTATCGCCGTCGTACGCATCGGTACGAAGATGCCGGCGCCAGTCGTTCAAATCGGTCGACGACGGCTCCGGGTTCGCCTCCGGGTGCGTGTGCCACTCGCCGAGATAGACACACGTGCCGCGGCTCGTTCTCCAGACCTCATCGACCCGCCGCTGATGGCCCGCTTTCCCGCGCCGGAACTCGAAGCGGGCTCGATGGTCACCGCGCATCGGCTCGGTGACCTCATCCACGACGAGGTCCGAGGAGTCGAGCAGATGACGGCCGAGGAGCACCCCTCCGGCCTCCCGATCCTGCGGTGCCACCTGGCGGTACAGCGCGAAGCGCTCAAGGACAGCGGCGTCGAGCTTCAGCCGCTTCCCGTCGATGGCCTTGAAGATGACGCCGGCGCTCACGCTCTGCCCCCGCACACGACGCAGGCCTCCCGCACGTAGTCGAACCGACCACCGTGCAGCTCCATCTCGTCGAGCTGGTGTCGATCCGACGTCCGGAAGCCAGCCGCTCGGAACGCACCCCCATCGCCCTTCCAGGAGAGCAGCGGATGTCCGACATCGCGTCCTTGCAGGAAGTCGAGCGTTAGCCGCGATGCGAGCTCCGCCGTGCGAGCCGCGTCGAGGTCGGCGTACGGCGTGTACATCGTGGCGCACCCCGAGACGTCCTTCGCGAAGTGCTGGTCTGGCCCGGCGAAGTCGGCGCGATTTCGCCGCTCCCCCTCGCCGAGCGGGGACTCGAACAGGCACTCGAAGCAGCCCCGAGCGCCTGCGCGACGCGTGTTCGCGAGCAGCGCATGTCCGCCGATACCATGGGGCTCCAGCCACGTCAGGAGCAGCGCCGGGGCGCTCGCCGCGCGGTGCATCTGCTCGTTCACGTATAGGCCGACCGTGGGATCTCCAGCGGCGTACAGGAGGAGGTCGATCTTGGCGAGATCGAGCTCCCGGTTCTGGAGCAGCTGCTCGATGCGCTTTCGATGGAGGTCGATCTCGATGTAGGGCACCTTGCCCGTAATCTCCTGCTTCAGCGCGTCGACCTTGGGTGTTCCGATCGCGCTGTGCCCGAGCACATGGCGCAGCGTGTTCCCGGCGGTGAGCTTGTCAGGGTCGATCAAGGTCAGGTGCCTGACCCCGGCCCTCGCGAGCAGGAGCGCGAGGTGCCCCCCCACCGAACCGCAGCCGGCCAGCGCCACCCGCTTCTTCGACAGGTGGAGCGCTCCCTCGCTGCGGGCCATGATGACCGCCCGATCCCGGCGATCGACGGCGACGACGCGGACGGGTTGTCGTGTCGTGCCATGGAGGAGCGGGTTCCCCCCGGTGACCTCATGGTAGTCGAGCGCGATCAGGCCTTTGCCGCCGCTCGGTCGCGGCACGCCGAGGGTGACGAGGGCTCGCGGGAAGTCCTTCGCGCCCAGGCGCTCGAACTCCTTGAGGTTCTCGCGCGAGAGATGTCTCAGAACAAAGGAGCGCGCCCACTCCTGCGACAGGAGCTGGCGCGGATTGAACCGCTCTTCCAGCACGGTGCTCGTGAGGGGCACGTAATGCGCCGCCCACAGCGGCTGGCTCGTGGCGATCCTGCCGTTCCAGAAGGCGCGCACCGCTGCGAAGGAGTCCGCGACCAGCACGGGTTTCCCTCGATCCGTTCGGCCGACATCGATGCGCCTGAGCCTGTCGTCGGGCTCGACGTAGCACGGCAACGGATCTGCACCGGTGAGTTGTCGCCAGTACGCTTCGAACTCGTCCAGGAAATCCAGCCAGTTTGCGCCGGAGATGCCGGCGGTGACGGTCTGGATAGCGGCATCCACGGCCTCCTCGAGGACCAGAAGGGGCGCACGATGATCGAGCAGGAGCCCTTCGCTCGAGCGATAGCAGATCCGGCCGTCGTGCTCGACGTGCGGGAGCGCGCCCAGGGTCTCGGGCAGCACGACGAAGATCTGGGGAAGAGCGAGGGGAAATCGAGCGCAAAGGCCCACGCGCAGCGCGACCCCGCGGCCGCCGATCTCGACGTGCCCCTCGGCCGCCGCGTCGACGCTGCGCGCCTTCCCCCAGGCGATCTCGTCGCCGCGCAGCACGCGCGCCGGCCCGAGCCTGCCGCTCGCGACGAGCGCCTCCAGGAGTTCGTGCCGTTCGCGCGCGCCGATCACGGGGATGTCACGCCGAGTTGCCGGACGAGATGATCGCGCGATCGCGCTTCTGCGCGGTGTCGCTCTTCTCGGGGACGGGGAAGTCCTCGCCGAGGTGCTCGCGGAGCTCCTTGCACGCGGTGTGCGGATCCACGTCCTCCTGCGCCTTCTTCAGCGCAGCGAGGAGCGTCTCGAGGCGCTCCTTGAAGGCGCGCATGCTCGCGTCCGACATGTTGTCGCACAGGTCGGAGTGCGGCGAGATCGGGAGCGCGATGCAGAGGCGCGGAACGTACTGCTGCTCCGTCGGGCTCCAGGCGGGCTGGAACCTGCTCAGCATTCCGGCCACGAGGTTGGTCAGCGCCTCGAGGTCGTCGTACTTCGTGGTGTTCGCGAACACGTCCTGCCGCTTGGACAGCTGGAGCCAGTGGTGGGCGGCAGCCGTCAACGCGATCCCCTTCGGGGCGGCCCTGCCATGGCCCGAGAACCTGAGGTCCTTCCAGCGCTTCAGGGCGCGGACGATGCGACGAAACTGCTGCGCGTCGTCACCGGAGCGCGCACCGGTGATGAGGTTCTGGAGCTCCTGCGCGCTGGACAGCTCCCAGAAGCGCTCGCTCGTGCCCGACTCGGGCTTGCCCTTCGCGACGTAGTCCTTGCCGTCGTCATTCCTCGCGCCGCTCGAATACACCACGAGGTCGACGTGATAGATATCCTCCCCGCCCTCCTGGTAGTAGACGGTCACGCACGAGCGGCGCATGACGACCTTCTTGGTGTGCTTTTCCAGCGCGTTGTGGACCCACGCCTTGACGACGACGGGATCCGGGTAGGCGCTCTTCGGCAGGTCGAAGCGCAGGCCGACGTCGATGTCGAAGTCCCCGTTGACGGGCTTCACGCCGAGGTTCATCGCGTAGCTGCCCTGGTTGAAGGCCTCGTAGGAGGGGATCTCTGTCCCGTCCTGGCGCTGCCGCTTGATCCCCTCGCTGAGCCGGCGAAGGACTCGCTCGCGCTTCTCGACGAGGGTCGCCTTCTCGTCGTCGCGCTCGAGCCGGATGGCCTCGTCGAACTGCACGAAGTACTTCTGAATGTCTGCCACGATGTCTACCTCCAGTAACGGCTCCGCGCGAGCGCGGGGTTACGGGCACTCCTGCAGCGAGAGCAGGTTGTTCGGCTGCTCTCCGTCGGACTTCGTCTTCAGGTACTCGTGCCCGAGGGCGGACTTGCCGACGATCACGTCCACGCGGTGCCCTTCGGGGCGCTCGACGTAGTAGGTATGGGTCCTGTCCTTGATCTGCTTGATCGCGTCCTCCTGCCGTTCCCGCCACGGCTTGCCGGCGGAGTCGGTCCCCCCGACGAGGCGGATGCGCTCGTGAGCGTTGGTACGGTCCGTCTTCCTGATGCAGCGAATGCGCCTGTCCTGAGCCATGCTCGATCTCCCGAAGAACAGGTGACCCTCGCGGGGCGCGCCGCACGCGCGCTCCACGTTGATCACCGTCGCTGATGAGGAAGATGCCGTTCCGGAGGAAATCGAGCGCGGGTACCGTCGATTTTCGCGACGGCGCGTCCTGCTCCGCTACCGCAAGCTGTCCAGCTGTCCGATCACCTCCTGCATCGACGGGCGCGTCGACGGGATCTTGTTCAGCATGCGGCCGACGAGGTCACGCAGCGCCGGAGGGGTCTGCTCACCGAGCCGATCCATCGGGGGGTTCTCGAACAGGTGGAGCGCCATCAGATCCTTCGGCTGCTCCGCGACGAACGGCAGGCGGCCTACCAGCATCTGGAACAGGAGCACGCCGAGGGAGTACACGTCCGCCTGGGCGCCGGCGGTCTTGGACTTGATCCACTGCTCGGGTGCCATGTAGTCCCAGGTCCCGAGCATCACGCTCCCACCGGTCGAGACGTGGCCGACGGCGCTCTGCTCGCCCCCCGCTTCGGAGCGCACCTTGGCGAGCCCGAGGTCCGCGAGCCGCACCTCCGCCACGCCGAGATCACAGGCATCCAGCAGCACGTTGGCGGGCTTCAGGTCCCGATGGATGATGCCACGGCTGTGCAAGGCGAGGAGCGCGCTCGCGATCTGAGACGCGAGGCGAGCCGCAGTCCTCAGCGGGAGGGCGCAGCCCTCGTCCCCGTCTGCGAGCGCGCGCGCCAGGTCGCTCGGCAACCACTCCAGGACCATATAAGGCGAGCCGGACGGCAAGGTGCCCGCGGCGAGCAGGGGCACGATGTACGGATGCTGGATGCTACGGAGGACGCTCGCTTCGTTGAAGAAGCGAGTCACGATGTCCTCGTCCGCGCACAGCGCCTCGTGCAGCGCTTTCACCGCGACGGATCGCGCGGCGTGCTCGGAGCGTGCCTCGTAGACGTGGCACATCGCCCCGACGGCCACGAGGCTCACCACCTCGTACCCCTCGACCCTCGATCCAGGTGCCAGCATCGGTGCCTCGGGCTCCTTTCTTCTATTCCTTGAGGTTCGTGGGCCGGAGGGCCTGGATCCGCTCGATCCACTCGAGCATGTGCCGGAGCTCCTCGGCGCAGGAGGGGTGCTCGGCGATGAACGCTGCGGGAGCCACGTGCTCGCCGGCGTCGCGCCGTCGCAGGTACACCAGCAGCGCGGCGGCAGCCTCGTCCTGCGCCTGTGTCAGGCGAGGAGAGCCGGCGTCTGGCGACCCCGGATCCGTAGCGGTGGTCATGCGCTCCCGGAGCGTCCTGAGGCCCCGTTGCAGCAGACCAGAGACGGCTCCCTGGGTCTTGCCCATCTGCGCAGCTGCGTCGGCGACGCTCAGCTCCTTCAGATGACAGAGGTATATCGCTTGCCGTTGCTCGTCCGGAAGCTGGAAGATCTGCGTGAACACCTGGCGCCACTGCTCCTCGGTCTCGGTCGCCTGACTCGGGCTCACCTGCTGGGCGGGGATGTCGTCGTCGACGAGCGGCGTCTCCCCGGCCCTGTTCCGCTTCTGGCGCGCGGCGTCGCGAAAGTGCTGGGTCGTGCAGGTCTCGACGATGCGCCGCAGCCACGACAGCCACTCGCCTTCGGTCGTGCCCTCGAAGTCGGGGAGGGCCTGGAAGGCCCTCGCCGTGGCTTCCTGCACGAGGTCGGACCCGCGCGCGATGCCCGGGTGCCTCTTCGCCACGTAGCGCGACACCCAGGGCCTGCACCACTCGAACAAGCGGTCGATCGCGGTCTGGTCCCCTGACCGCGCGCGCGCGATCAGCTCCTTGATCGAGGGAACTTCCTGGCTCATAGGGGAGTGCAGTTCATCACACCGTGGCAAGCAGACGCCGCGATGCGAACGTGTTGCTGTGGGTCGAGACCCGGGGCTCTGGCGTCGCCGGCGCGAGACGGTGCCATCATCAGCCGGCTGGCGTGGTCTCCGGCGCTCGGCCGCGGGAAAAGCGCTGCTACGCTGCTCTGGTGAGGCAACGGCGGACCTGGCGTGGGGGGGACGGGTTCCGAGCATGGGACCGAGGCGGAGGCCTCTCGATCCGGATGGATGCCGTCCCGCGCCGGATCGAACGCGAGGTCGTCATTTTTTTTCGGGCGGCGGGCAGGCCAGGCGCGTGAACCGGACGTCCTCCGGATCCCGCACGACGAAAACGTGAGCTACTTCACATCTACGCTCGTGCGCCTTCGCGGCGCGCTCGCGGCCTCTGCGGCTCATCGCCAGCGCCTCCACGCCCTGGAGGCTCTGGCACAGAAGCAGCCCGTACTCCTTGTGGGTCGGGTCCCCGAGGTGCAACGCCTCGCCGGTGCTGGCCGCCTCATCGTAGAGGCGCGACGCCTCGGCGGTCTGTCGCTCCTCTAGCCGCACGGCGGCCAGGGCGACCTGGATCTTGCCGAGGATCCAGCGGTAGTACGCGTTCCACGGCTCAGCCTGGACCACCTCTTCCGCGCTCTGGCGGGCCTGCTCGATCGTCGTCGCCGCGGCGCGCAGGTCGCCGCTCCTGCGCTGGGCCTCGCCCCTTGCGCTCGACGAGAGGGCGATCAGGGCGCGATTGTACCTCTTGCCTTCTCCTTCAGGCTCGTCGATCTCCTGGAACGAGCGAATGGCGTCCTGGTACCGCGCAGCCGCGGCGCGGGCATGGCCGAGCTCGAGCTCGACGTCGGCTTGCTCGGAGTAGCTCGTCGCGAGCGTGCGCTTGTAGTTGCTGGTCCCGGCAGCCCGCGGCGCCATGGCCATCAGCGTGGCCACGGATCGCGCGAACGCTTCGCGGGCGAGCTCGTACCTTCCATACGCCAGCTCGAGCTTCCCGCGCTTCGAGTGGTTCCACGCGAGCTTCATGAGCAGGTCGTCGTTCGACGGGTCCCGCGCGAGCCCGAACTGGATGCGGCTCGCTGCCTGCGAGACGAACGCGTAGGACTGGGACAGCTGCTCGTAGGATCGAGAGAAATCGCTGCGCCGGTGCTTCACATCCACCACCGATTGGATGACGTCAGGCTTGTCCTTTTCCTCTTCGCCAAGGGACGACAGATTGTCGTCGAGGTGCTCGAGGAGCTTCGCTCGGATGCTCGACGTGTACAGCAGCCTGCCGTGCTTCCAGTCGAGATCGCCGACCACCTTCTTTGTGGCCATGATGATGTGCTCGCGATTCGCCTCCGCGCGCTCCCGCTCTCTCTCTGCGTGCTCCAGCGCCTCCTCCGCGCGTCGCCGTTCCTCGTCCGCGTGCTCCCGCTCTCTCCACGCCCAGAGCGCGGTCGCGGATATCGCGATCACGGCAGCCCCGAGGATCACGGCGAGCGCCCGCTTCATCCAGGAGCGCCTTCTCTCGAGCCTCTCCGCCTTCCCGAGGAACCTGCGCGCGCGCTCGCTGGCCATGCGCAAGAGCCGCTCGCGCTGGTGCGCGGCACCGATCTTCCCCCGGTAGTGATCCAGCAGCGAGCCTGCCGGCAGCCCATCCTCCGGCGTCCCGGATTGCTCCCACGCGCGCGCCGCGCCCTCGAGGTCGGCATGCCGCTCGAGGAGAGCGCGCTCGGCTTCTATCCAGCCCACGATGACCGGGACGCGCTGGAGCAGCGTCTCGTGAACCAGGTCGACGCGCTGCAGCGAGGGATCCGCGGGAGGATCGCCCACCATCACGATGAGCCGCAGGTTCTCGGAGCCCTCCGTCGAGTGACCTGGTTGCCCCGTCGACATGCCCGAGAGCCGCATGAGCACCTCGTCTGCGAGCCGGTCGCCCCCCGCGGCCGCGAGGACCTCGCCCCGGGTCCTTGGACGCCGGGTATCGGGGGTGCCGCGACCCACCTGGACGAGATCGAGGAGGAGCCATTTGGCTCGCTCTCGCCCCGCCTCCCCGAGGTCGTCGAGGAGCAGCGCGGCGTGGCGGGCCAGTGCGCCGCTGACCCCGCCGATCTTCTCGTAATCGTCGTGGGTCAGGGCGGCCGCGGAGCGAGAGGAATAGAGGCTGCGCAGCGTATGTCCCAGCAGCGGCAGCCGGCCATCGGTGCCCGCGGCGTCGCGCACCATGCGCTCTGGCAGGTCGTCGTCCAGCTGGATCCCGGCCCTGGCTGCCATGCCGAAGATCACCTCTGCGAGCGCCTCTTCGTCCATTGGCCGGAGGTCGTGGCGTAGCGCCTTCTGGTTCAGCAGCCGCGCCAGGCCGGGCGCCTGCCGCATGCGGTGGCTGTAGTCGCTCCGCAGCGTGGTCAGCAGCCGGAGAGGGGAGTGCTCGTTCGAGAGGCAGCTCGACAGGAGGGCATCGAACTGGTGCAGATGACCATCGCTCAGCGCGAAGAGCTCCTCGAGCTGCTCCACGACGAGCAGCAGCCTGGCGTTCGCCGGGACATGGCGCGAGAGGAGCGCGTCGAGCGCGTCTGCGTCGGAGCGCAGCATGGCCTCGACGTCTGCCGGTGGGCTCGCGAGGCCGTGCGCCGAGCACGCGGAGGTGACGGCCACCGCGAGGCTCCTGATGGGGTCCTCGGACGGCCGGAACGTCGCGACGAGCCACGACGCCGCCCTCGGGGATCGCTCCGTCAGCCGCGGCAGGATGCCCGCCTGAACGAGCGACGATTTACCGCTGCCGCTGGGCCCGTCGATCTGGAGCCAGCGCCTGGTCCCGCCCTCGCGCATCTCCTCGAGGTCGGCCAGGAGCTTGCGGATCTCGGCGTCGCGCCCGAAGAACAGCTCGGCCTGCGCCTCGGTGAAGGGCTGCAAGCCCGGGAATGGGCATTCGTCCTTCTCGCTCTCCCAGGGCCGGGCGAGCATGTCCTGGCAGCGGCTCATCGCGGGGCGCTGCTCGGGCACCTTGGCCAGCATCGAGGCGACGAACGTGCTGAGCGCCGGAGGGACCGTGGGCACGAGCTCTCGCAGGTGCATGGGCTCGCCGTACACGTGCCCGTAGAGGAGCGCGACGTCGTCCGTCGCGACGAACGGCGGTCTCCCCGCGATCAGCTCGAACAGCACCACGCCGAGCGCATAGACGTCCGCCCGGTCCGTGACCGCCGTCGGGTTCCTGCACTGCTCGGGTGCCATGTAGGCCGAGGTTCCGAGGATGTTGTAAGCGGCGGTCCTCACGTGCGTGTCGGCGCGGTCCTCGCATGCCGGAGCCGGCATCTTGGCGATACCGAAGTCTACAACCTTCGGCTGAAGGCCCAGGGGCGCCGCTTCGTCCTGCACGAGGATGACGTTCTCCGGCTTGAGGTCCCGGTGCACGATCCCTTTCGCGTGGACCTCGACCATCGCGTCGGCGATGTGCCGGCAGATCGCCAGTGCGGCCCCGAGCGGCGCCGGGCCGTTCTGGCGCTGGATCCACGTGCGAAGCGTGGATCCGTCGAGGTACTCCATGACAAGGTAGGGGGTGCCGTCCTCGCCCTTGTCGCAGTTGTGGACCCGCACGATGCCCGGGTGCTGGAGCTGCGAGAGGGCGCGCGACTCCTGAAAGAACCGCGCCACCATCTGGGGATCACCAGCCGACTCCAGCGAGAGGAGCTTGAGCGCCACCTCCTGGTCCATGTGCTGGTGGACCGCGGCGAAGACGCGCCCGATGCCGCCCCTCGCGATCGGCCGGAGGAGTCGATAGGGACCGATCGTCTCGCTCGGAAGCTCCATACCGCGGTGGCAGACTCTAGCCGATGAGCGTCCGCTGGCACCAGCGGGCGGTGCTCTGGACGTAGATGCACCCGGTGTTGCTTGTGTCACGGACGGCACGCGGGCCCGGCAGCGGATCGAAGGGGCGGAGCACGAGACGGCGGGGCAGCCACGGAGGTCGGCCGGCGCAGCGCGTCAGTTCCACGGTGCACGCCGGGAGGGCGCGAGGACATGGCGGGATCACGCGCTTGCCGCCACGCTTGCTCCGTAGCAATCTGGGCTGGCCGCGAGATCGCCCGAGGGCACGACGAGATGAGCCTCAGCGCTGCTGGAGCCGCGCTCCAGGGACACGACTACCAGCACCTCTTCGCCTGGTATCACGCCTTGCGGGCGCTGAATCCCGCGGAGGACGTCACCGGAGTCGCGGTCGAGGCGGAGGGCGCGGGCAATGTGGACGACGTGGTGGTGCGTCGCCGGACGGCACCGGACGAGCACTACCAGGTGAAGTACTCGGTGGATGGCCGCCACCCGATCGACCAGGCCTGGTGGCTCACGCCGGCGACGAGGAACGGCAAGAGCCCGTTGCAGCGGTTCTGGGACAGCTGGCAGCTGCTGACGCGAGATGGGCGGCGGCCTCCCATGGGCCTTTATACGAATCGCCCGCTCGACGTCTCCGATCCGGTGCTGGCCTTGCAGGACGGGCGCACCGGCACCCTCGGCCCGAGGCTCCGCGGGGGCAGGCTGAGCGCCGATGCCGCACGCGGGCTCGAGCGCTGGGCGAATCATCTCGGCGTCGCGCAGGCGGAGCTGCTCGACATGCTCGATCACCTCGTCCTCCTCACCGGCCAGGCCGGGTGGATGGGCCTTGCCACGAGCGTGTCGGACCGCATGGCCGCCGTGGGGCTCCGGAGCGATGCGCTCGCGGTCGAGCAAGGGGCGCAGGCCATTCACGCATGGGTGACCGAGGGTCGGCGCGAGGTGGACCGGCAGGCGCTGGTCGCGGAGATCGCGCGCCGCGGCTTGCGCGGCGAGGCGCGGCAGGCGACGGTGGTGGTGCAGGGGATCGATCGCGATCCCTGGGCGGCCGGCGTGACGGTCAGCCTCGACTGGGTGGATCTCTTCGAGGGGGATCATCCCCGCGCGCGCCGGCAGCTTCGCGATCCGAGCCACTGGAACGCGCGTCTGCTTCCGGAGCTGGAGGCCGCCGAGCGGCATGTCCGCGCGCTCGGCTTCGACCGGGTGCTCGTGCGCGGCCACATGCGGCTACCGGCGTGGTTCGCGGCCGGCGTCGCGTTCGGCGACACGCGCAACGTCCGGGTGGGGTGCGTGCAGGGCGGCCAGCGCTGGGGCAGCGACGTCAGCGAGGCGCCCGGCGGACTCGCTGTCGACGTCACCTCGCCCGTGGAGCTCGGGGCGGGCGACGAGCTGGCGGTGGGGCTCAGCGTGACCAACGACCTCTCGGAGGACGTGCTCGCTTACCTGCAGGACAGTGTGCTCCCGGTGGGGCGCTTCGTCGCGATCGCAACCTCCCCTGCCCCGAGCCGGACGGCGATCCCGGACGCTGCGGCGGCGATGGGATGGGCGCTCGCGGTGAGGCAGGTGGTGCTCGATCAGGTGCGCGCGACCGGGGCGCGCCGGGTCCACCTGTTCCTGTCAGGCCCGGCCGGCGGAGCGCTGCTCCTGGGGCATCTCTGGAACCGGCTCCCCAGCACCCAGCTCTACGAGGATCTGAGCCCGGGCTACGCGCCGGCGTTTCTCATCCAGGGCTGATCCGGGGGACAAAGGAGCCGGCGCGCCTTCTCCGGTATTCTTGCAGCTCAGCCGCCCGCTTCCGGTGTGCTCCGCGCGGCTTCCATGCTTCCTCGCATCGCTGGAGCACGATACTCCACGGCTCACCGCGCTCCTTGAGCGCGAGGAGCAGCCCCTTGATCGGAGGGCGCGCGCACGGCTGATATCCTCCCCACGTCATCGGCAGTTGGGCGCCAGCAGGCCCTGGTCGCGGGGGCCGCCGCCTTTCAGCGGCGGAGAGACGCCGCCGCGCCGGCCGCGCATCACGCCATCTACGCTTCAATGGGGCCGCCGCCTTTCAGCGGCGGAGAGTCCCGAACACGATCACACGATGGCGCGTCGACGACACGCTTCAATGGGGCCGCCGCCTTTCAGCGGCGGAGAGCTCCTACTGCGCCGGTCAAGGCGCCACCAAGTGCATTGTCAGCTTCAATGGGGCCGCCGCCTTTCAGCGGCGGAGAGTCATCCCAAGACCGAGACGGAACTGCGGCTGTACGAGCTTCAATGGGGCCGCCGCCTTTCAGCGGCGGAGAGGCCGCCCCCGACCGCGTCGACCTCCTGCCGGTTGTCGCTTCAATGGGGCCGCCGCCTTTCAGCGGCGGAGAGTCCGGAGAGGGCATCGCGTCAACGCGGATACAGCGCGCTTCAATGGGGCCACCGCCTTTCAGCGGCGGAGAGAGGCTTTCCAGGCCTACCTGACATTTCGCACACTTGCAACCCGGTTTGCGAGAGGTCCCCGTCCCACCCCTCGCACCGGCCGCCGGGGGCCGCTCCGCGCGCCCCCGGCCATCTCGAATTCCTTCGTCTTTTCAAACACCTGCCGGCCTTGCGAGCGCCCCCCGGCTTTTCCGCGTCACTCCACCGCTCGCAGCCGGTGCTCCCGCCTTCTTCTACCACGCTCCCTCCTCCCCTCGCCCAGCCATTCCGTTCTCCCGGCTGCTTTGCCGCCACAGACCCCACGTCCCCCGCTCACTCCCCCGCCTCATTTCACGTCGCCCCCGCCTCGCCGGTCGCGCCCCCCGCCTCATTTCACGTCGCCCCCGCCTCTGCCTCCTCGCCCCCCACCTCGCCACTCTCGTCCCCCGGCTCGCCCGACTCACCCCCCGCCTCGCCGGCGTCGTCCCCCGCGGGGCGCTCGCCCTCCGAGCCGGGGGCCGCGCCCGCCGCCTCGGGGATCCCGCCCGCCGGCCCCGGCGCCGCACCGCCCGCGCCGGGGCTCCCTCCCCTCGACCCCCGGCGTCCTCCGCCCGCCCCCGGGGCGCCGCTCCCGCCCCGGGGGGCCCCTGCGCCGCCCTTGGGAAACACGCCCACGGAGCACGCTCCGGACGCACTCGATGCATCGACAGCCCACCACGTCCCTGATAGCCCACCACGGTGGGAGGTGGATCATGGCCAAGCTCACGATAGGTCAGAAGGCAGAGCGCGTGCTCCTGCTGCTCATGGGACTCCGCAAGAACAAGGTCGCCGCCGCGCTCGTCGCGCACGGCTTCTCCGATGATGATCTCTCCGAGGGATGGCGCCTGCTCCAGCGCGTCACGCGCACACGCCTCGGCTTCGTCGCCACCGCAGCCGCCACGGACACCGGCTTGATCAACGAGATCGACGCCTGGGAGAACAAGTGGTTCCCCATCGCGTCCGCGACCCTCAAGCGCCACGCGCCACAGGCGCACGCGTTCCTGTTCCGCAACCTCGCCCAGACCGAAGGCGCGGCCGTCCTCGTCTCGGTCAGCACCTTCGTCGAACGCTGGGAGAGCCTCGCAAGGTCCAAGGAAAAGGGCGGCCCCGACGCCGAGGGCGACGAGGCCCGCAAGATCCTCGCCAAACGCGGACTCACCAAGGCCGTCATCGACGAGGCGAAGCAGCTCCTCGCCCGCGCCGGAAAGCTCGAGTCCATCGCCGACGTCCCGCCCGCTGCCGCCACCGATGAGGACTTCGAGAAGGCAGAACAGCAGCTCTGGGACTGGTACCTGGAGTGGAGCACCATCGTCCAGACCGCCATCAAGGACCGCAGGGTCCTCCGTGAGCTCGGCTTCCGCCGTACAAGCTCCAAGGCCGCCGCAGCCGAAGAGCCAGCCGGCGAGGAGGCCGAGGACGAGGAAGAGGCCGAGGACGAGAGCGACGGCGAGGTCGCCGAGCCTCGGACCGAGCCCGGCGCCTTCCTCACCGGCGCCCCCGTTCCAGCCGCCGGACGCAAGGGGCGCTGAGCGCACGAGCGCATCGCGTCCACGACAGCTCTCCTGCTTCCTGCTCTACCCGCCATTCATCGAATCACGCGCCGCAGCTACCGCCGCCGCTGCCGTCCTGCCTCAGCAGCACGGCACAGCACCGCGCGTCGCCGGCAGCCACCACCGGCGGCGGGCAGCGCTGTCATGACGATACCGGCACGACATCGATGCCATGCGCGTAATACGCTGGTCCGGCTCCGGCTCCTCCGCTTACCTGGACGCGCTCTTCTTCGTTTCACACAAACCGCACACGGCGCGCCTCGATTGTCTTGCTGAAACGCTCGATAGCTCCCATGTTGCCTGCCCTATCGATGCGCAGCAGATTCGATATCCGGTACGTGCCCGACCCGACCCGCGCGGCCTTGCGCGCCGAGCTCGGCCTGCTCGGCGAGCTCGCGGCAGAGCCATGCCAGTTCGAGGTTTTCCACGACACCCCCGGCCCGGGCGAGCTCCGCGGCTGCGTCCGCAAGCAGCTCCACTGGCACCACGAGCTCGAGCGCCGCGCCGGCGGCGAGCTGCCCTTGCCGCGGCTGTGCCTCCTCAGCATCGGCCGCCCCGCCACCGTCCTCGACGCGTTCGGCTTCGCGCCGGTCCCCGGCCGCCCAGGCCTCTACCGCACCGCCCCCGCCTGGCGCGTCGACCTCGTCGTCATCTCCGAGCTGCCATGCACCCGCGAGACGCTTGTCCTCCGCCTGCTCGGCGCCCGCGCCGTGCTCCGCGACGCCATCCGCGAGCTCGCCGCCCTGCCCGACGACGCCTTGGAGAGAAGCATCGCCCTGCCCTGGCTGGTGCGCTTGCTCTTCGAGATCCCGCACGAGGCCTCGGCCTACGCGGCGCCGGACACGGAAGAAGAGGAGGAGCTCGTGACGGAAGTTCAGCAGTGGTTCGAGCAGCTCAAGCAGTCCCTCAGGGACGAGGCCCGCAAGGAGGCGCTGCAGGAAGGCCTCAAGGAGGGCCTCAGGGAAGGACAGATCGGGACACGGGCGAGGCAGTTCGAGAAGAAGCTCGGCCGGCCCCTCGCCGATAGGGAGCGCTCCGTGCTGGCCGAACGGCTCGACCGGCTCGCCTCGACGACGTCCTCCTGGAGCTCCTCGCGGGCGCGCTCGCCGAATGGCTCGCGGATCCGGCGGCAAGCTGACGGCAGCTCCCCGCCGGATCCCCCTGATCTCCGCCTCTCGTCCTCCCGCCGCCGCGATCGCGCCTCGACGACGTCCTCCTGGAGCTCCTCGCGGGCGCGCTCGCCGAATGGCTCGCAGATCCGGCGGCAAGCTGACGGCAGCTCCCCGCCGGATCCCCCTGATCTCCGCCTCTCGTCCTCCCGCCGCCGCGATCGCGCCGGCCACTCAACCAGGCCCTCGGCTCCCGTGAAGTACCCCTGTACGAGCAGAACCGCGGCCATGGATGACAATTTCGGACAGCTCGACGCAATCAACGTTCACCCCTCTGACACGTTGAACCGATGACGACGGCGCAGAGCGCATCGTGCGACCTTGGACACACCAGCCCGTCCGGCTCAACCTGCCAGTCGGCATGGCGTCCGCTGCGCCTGCTCGGCGGGGATGACCCCGCGGCTCTGCCGCGGTATGCTCGTACCGTCATGCCGGGCACCGGGTACACCGCTCACGTCGATGGACAACGCGTCGACATCCTGAGGGACGGCGTCATCGTGGCCACCGGGCGCTGGACCGGTCAGCGCATCGAGCACAGCCCTGCCTGCCTCATCCAGGGAGACGCCGCCGATCTGGACGAAGCGCTCGCGGCCTCGGACGCGATCTACGCGGAGCTGGAGGAATCGCTGGCCGCCGAAGAGGCCGCCGCGCTGGCCACCGCCGCCTACAACGAGGAGGGTGTCGACCTGACCCTGATCGACTGGGTCCTGGACATGACGCCGAGAGAAAGGCTTGAGATGATCGAGTCGTACGCGGGTGTCCCGTTCGGTCGCATCCTCGACGTCCTCGAGGATCACGAGGTCGAGTTCATCGTCATCGGGGGCGTCGCCGCAAGCCTGCAAGGCGCAGACTGGAACACCAAGGACCTCGACATCCTGTACTCGCGCGATCCCCGGAACATCCGCCGGCTGCTGGATGCACTATCGGTCCTCGAGGCCCGCTTCCGCGATCTCGCAGGCCGCCGCATCGTTCCCACCGAATCGCACCTGCTGACGCATGGCCCCAAGCTCTTGCTCACGAAGTTCGGCCCGCTGGACGTCCTCGGCACCCTGAGCATGCACGATGACGAGACCACCTACGACGCGCTCGTCAACCAGACCGTCACGCTGGAGACGCCGCGACATTCGATTCGTGTCCTCTCCCTCGAGGGGTTGATCGAGGTCAAAAAGAAAGCCGCTCGTCCTCAAGATCTCCGGACCCTGCCGATCCTGCACGCAGCGCTCGAGCGCTCCAGACAGCGCGGCTGAGCTACAGCCGGCGCCCATCACACGCTTCCCAACCACTCGCGCATCTGTAAAGCTGCTCTGGCCGACAGACGCCCGTCCTCGCGCCTCCGGCACCTGGAACGTCCCCACGTGAGCTCTCCGCCGCCCTACGCAGCCTGGTTCCAGACCGTCGCCGGCTTCTCGCCCCACGGCTGGCAGCGCGCGCTCGGCGAAGCGGCAGGCTGCGCGCACCGGCTCCTGCGCATCCCGACCGGGTTCGGCAAGACGGCAGGCGTGGTGCTGCCCTGGCTCTACCATCGCGTGCTCCGCCGCGATCTCGGCTGGCCCACGCGCCTCGTCTTCTGCTTTCCGATGCGCACGCTCGTCGAGCAGACGGAGGCCGCCGTCGCGGCCTGGCTCGAGCGCTCGGGATTGCCTGTCTCCGTGCACGTCCTCATGGGCGGCGTCGAGGCCCAGCGCTGGGAGCTCTCCCCCGAGCAGCCGGCCATCCTGCTCGGAACTCAGGACATGTTGCTCTCGCGCGCCATGAACCGCGGCTACGGCACCGGCCGCGCGCGGTGGCCGATGACGTTCGGCCTCGTGAGCCAGGACGCGCTCTGGGTGCTCGACGAGATCCAGCTCATGGACGTCGGGCTCGCCACGAGCGCCCAGCTCGCCGCGTTCCGAGATCACGACGCGGCCGCGCGACGGAGGCTGCGGCTGCGGCCCGCGGTCGCATGGTGGATGAGCGCCACGCTCCAGCCCGGGTGGCTCAGGACCGTCGACTTCGACGCGCAGGTCCCCGCCCTCGACGAGCAGGCCGTGCGCATCCCCGCGGCGGAGCGCCAAGGAGGCCTCTGGGACGTCCGCAAGTCCATCGAGCTCCGCGACGCCGCCGCCGAGACCGACGTCGCGAAGCTCGCGCTCGATCTGCACCAACCAGGCACGCTCTCGCTCGTCGTCGTCAACCAGGTGCAGCGCGCCGTCGACCTCTTCCAGGCGCTCGACGAGCGATGTCACGAGCGCAAAGGAAAGACACGTGTCCGACGCCCCGGCGCGCCGGAGCTCAAGCTCGTGCACAGCCGCTTCCGCGGCGCGGAACGGGCGCAGTGGAGCCGCGACTTCCTGAGCCGCGCCGCGAGCCGGCCCGAGGCGCTGCCCGGCGAGGGGCGCATCGTCGTCGCCACGCAGGTTGTGGAGGCGGGCGTCGACATCTCGGCGCGCCTGCTGATCACCGACCTCGCGCCCTGGTCGAGCCTCGTGCAGCGGTTCGGGCGCTGCGCACGCTACGAAGGCGAGTCCGGCGCCATCCTCGTGCTCGGCAAGACGAAGACCGCCGCGCCGTACGCCGAGGCCGAGCTCGACGCCGCCGCCGAGGCGACCGCGGCGCTCGCCCGGAGCGCCGGAGACGCCTCACCCCGCGCCATCGACGCCTTTGAGCAGACGTGCGCGCCGGACCTGCTCGGCCGGCTCTACCGCCATGCGCCGGCGCACGTCCTCCGCCGCCGCGATATCGACGAGCTGTTCGATACGACGCCCGACCTCACCGGCAGCGATCTCGACGTCGGCCGGTACATCCGGAGCGGGGACGACCGCGACGTCCGCGTCTTCTGGCGGCACGTCGAGCCGCAGAGCAAGAGCGTGTCCCGCGAGCAGATCGGCCGGGTGCACCGCGCCGAGCTCTGCCCCGTCCCGGTCCGCGATCTGCGCGACTTCGCGCGCGCCGATCGCGGCGGCCGCCCCGTGTTCGCGCTCGACTACGTGATCGGCGCCTACCGCAGGGTCGAGGACGTCGAGCGCATCCCGCCGGGGAGCACGCTCCTCCTGCCCTCGTCCGCGGGCGGGTACAGCGCGGATCTCGGCTGGAACCCGAAGGCGAGCGCGGAGGTTGCGCCCTTCCCCCCGCCCGCGGAGCCGGCCGACGGCGCGGCCCTGCGGCTCGATCGCAGCGCCGAGGCCGCCGAGGACGACAGCCTCTCGCGGGCTGCCTGGAAGAGCATCGCCACGCACGGCCGCGAGACTGCGCAGGCGCTGCGCGACATCGCGGACGCCCTCGGTCTGCCCGCGAGGACCGCGGCGCTGCTCGATCTCGCCGCGCGCTGGCACGACGCGGGCAAGGCGCACGAGGTGTTCCAGGAGGCGATCGCGCAGGACGCGCGCGCGAAGGCCGGCGAGATCGGCCAGCGACGAGACCTCGCCAAGGCGCCCGGTGAGGCGTGGACCGGCAAAGGCTACCCGGCGCGGCCGGGCTTCCGGCACGAGCTCGCGAGCGCGCTCGCCCTGCTCGCGTTGCTCCGCCGCGCGGCCCCGCTGCACGCGGCGCTGCTCGGAGGCAGCGCGGAGCTCCTCGCCGCGCTGGGCGAGCCGCCGCCCGCGGCGCCGCCGGAGGACCCCATCGACGGAAGCCATCCGCTCGCGCGCGAGCTCGCCGCGCTCTCCGACGAGGAGCTCAACCTTGTCGCCTTCCTCGTCTGCGCGCACCACGGCAAGGTGCGCACCGCGTGGACGACCACGCCGCTCGACCAGGCCGCGGGCCACGGCGGCATCCACGGCGTGTGCGAGGACGACGCGCTCGGCCCGTTCGATCTCGCCGCTGTGGAAGGCGACGCCCCGGTGCCGTCGCTCACGCTGTCCCTCGAGCCCGCCGCGCTCGGCGTCGGCGCGCGGTTCGGCGCCTCCTGGGGCGAGCGCGTCGCCGGGCTGCTAGAGGCGTGGGGCCCGTTCACGCTCGCCTACCTGGAGGCGCTGCTCCGCGCGGCCGACGTGCGCGCCTCGATGGATGCGACCTCATGAGCCTCCACCTGCACCACCTCGCCGGGTGCACCCCCGAGCCGATCGCCGGCTACCTCAAGGCGCTCGGCGTCCTCCGCGCCGTCGCGAGCCAGGCCGACCGCGGGGCGCGGGCCCGCTGGAACAGCGGGCGGTTCGAGCTCGTGACGTCGCTCGATCGGGACGGCCTCGCGCGCTTCTTCCTGGAAGCATACGCGCCGTCGCCGATCATCGCGCCGTGGAATGGCGGCAGCGGCTTCTACCCGAAGGACTCGAAGGACGGTATCGAGCCGCTCTCGTCCTCGGCGGCGGACCGCTTCGCCGCCTACCGCGAGGCTGTCGCCACGGGACGTGCGATCGTGGCTGCGCGCAGCGAGAGCCCGAAGGGCGAGGAGAAGCTCGAGATGCTCCGCGCCTGCCGGCGCGCGTGGCCCGAGGCCATGCTCGCGTGGCTCGACGCCGCCGTCGTCCTGGCCGGCGACGCCGCGAAGTACCCCGCGCTGCTCGGCACGGGCGGCAACGACGGCCGGCTCGACTTCACCAACAACCGCATGCAGCGCCTGGTCGAGCTCTTCGATCCGGCGACCGGGGCCGCGCGCCCGGGGGCGCGCCCGCTGCTCGCGGCCGCGCTCTTCGGCGAGCCGGCACCTGGGCTGGAGCGGCGCGCTGTCGGCCAGTTCTTGCCGGGGAACGCCGGCGGTCCGAACCAGACTTCGGGCACCATGGGCGAGTCGCTCGTGAACCCGTGGGACTTCGTCCTGCTGCTCGAAGGGGCGCTGCTCCTGCCCGTCGCGGCGGTGCGGCGGCTCGAGAGCGCGGGCCTGGTGCAGGCGGCCGCGCCATTCGCGGTGCGCGCGCGCGCCGGCGGCTACGCCAGCGCGTGCGCCGCCGACGAGGGCAACCAGCGCGGTGAGCAGTGGATGCCGCTCTGGGGCGGCGCAGCGACGCTCGCCGAGGTGCGCGCGCTCTTCGCCGAGGGGCGACTCGTCGCCAGCGCGAACAAGCGGCAGGCGGGCCACGCCATCGACGCGGCGCGCGCGGTGGCCAGCCTCGGTGCCGCCCGCGGCGTGAGCGAGTTCGTCCGGTTCGGATACATCGAGCGCAACGGGCAGGCGAACCTCGCGGTGCCGCTCGGTCGCTGGGCGGTCGAGGCGGGTGATCGCGGCGTAGCCTCGTCGCGCTCACGGCTGCTCGACGAGATCGACCCCTGGGTCGAGGGCCTGCGCAGCTTGGGCCAGGGCGACAACGCGCCCGCGGCGCTCGGCCGCGCACTCCGTCGCGTGGAGGCGGCGATGCTCGCGGTGTGCCGCGATGGATCTCCCGAGCGCTGGCAACGGCTGCTCCTCGGGCTGGCCGAGGCTGAGGCGGCGCTCATCTCTCGGCCGAAGGTGGCGGCGGCAGCGCCCTGGCTCGGTCCGCTTCCGCTGCTGTCGCCCGCGTGGTGGAGCGCGGCCGACGACGGCTCCGCCGAGCTGCGCCTCGCCGCCGCCATCGCGTCGCAAACAGGTCCGGCGGAGCGCGCCGGCACGGACGAGATCGGCCCGATCCGAGCGCATTGCCTCCCGCTGGATCCGCGCTCCGGCTTCCGCCGCCTCGCGTTCGGTGCCGACGGCCTCGTGCGCGACCCGCGCGTCGTCTGGGCCGGCCGCGATCTCGCCGACGATCTCGCGGCCGTGGCGCTGCGCCGCATGATCGAGGCCCCCCTCCACGGGGCGCGCTCCTTCCCCCTGCGCGGCCGCGCGTACGCGCCCCTGGACGACATCGCGCTGTTCCTGGACGGCGCAGTGGACGAGGCGCGCGTCGCCGGGCTGTCGCGCGCCCTGATGGCGGTCGACTGGCGGCGTGCGCCGCGGCCGTCGCGTGCGCCTCGCGCCGAGCGCCCGTCGGCGCTGCACGCGCTGTTCCGGCTGGCCTACACGCCCGACGCGGTGAAACCCCTGCCTGCTTCCGGCCGCGATGGAGCGGCGGGCGACCTGGCCCCGCTTGCCCCACGGCTCGATCCGGCGCCGCTGCGCTTGCTCGTCGCGGGCCGCCTGCACGACGCAGGGGCTGCAGCGGTGCGCACGCTGACCGCAGCTGGCGCGCGCCCGAAGCTGCGCCTCGTCGCGGGCTCCGCCGATCTCGCGCGGCGCCTCGCCGCGACGCTCGCCATCCCCGTCGCGCCCGAGGATCTCGCGACGCTCCTCGTTCTGGTCTGCAAGCCGGCCGGTCCTGCCGTCAAGGACACGCCGTCCACGCCGCCTCCCGCGGCGCCTGCCCTGTCGGAGTGATCATGCCCATTGATCTCAGCGCCCTGCTCCCCGATCGCACCCCGTACCCCTCTCGCCTGCTGCTCGAGCAGGAGCTGCGACCCGTGCAAGGGGTCCGCTTTCAGCCGACCGGCTTCCCGGACCTGGGCGCGAGCCTCTTCGAAGATCCCGTGAGCGGCGGCCAACGGCTGCTCGTCGAGAGTGCGCAGAGCATGGCCAACCGGCTCGAAGCGGTGTGCTGGGATCGGGCCGCGCAGGACCTGGTTCCCGAGCTCAAGGGGCTGTCGTACGTGCGCGTGCTCCGCCAGGACAAGAGCTACCTCACGAGCTCGATCACGGAAGCGCACCGGCTCAATTCGCCTTACATCCTGGAGAGCAAGGACAGGTCGTTCTTCAACCGGCTGAAGGACGAGACCGCGCCCCTTGCGGAGGGGCCGATCGATCGCAGGAAGCTCGCGGCCATCGTGTTTCGCTACGACGCGAGCACGCTGCTTCACGGCCTCTTCCTCGCGAAGCCCGACCTCGTGGGCGGACGGTTGCGCATCGAGCGCGCGCTGTCCTCGTTCATCGAGGCGGAGGACGTGCGCGTGGCCGCCTCGGGTGGCGTGAAGAACGATGGAGTGAACCCGAGCGGCGATACGGGCAAGGGCTTCGGCAACGTGCCGTTCCACCGCGACGAGTACACCGCGAGGCGCATCATGGCGTTCTTCAACCTCGATCTGCACCAGATCCGCGGCTACGGCCTCGGCGTGGCGGCGGAGCGGCTGCTCACGCTGCTCGCGCTCTACAAGATCGCGGCGCTGCTCGAAGGCGACCTGCGCCTGCGTACGGCGTGCGATCTCGCGCCCCAGGGGCCGCTGCGCGTGGTCCGCCCCGAGCCCTTCGTCGTGCCGCCCGCGGCCGCGCTCCGGGCGGAGCTGCCCTCGGCCATCGCGGCGTGCAAGGACCTGTTCGCGGGCGCTGGCGCTCCGACGACCGTCACGTTCTCTTCGTGATGCTGCGGCTAGCGATTCGGTTCCTGGCCGGCTCGTATCACGCGACCCCCTGGGGCCGGCACGTCAACGAGGGGGAGATCGAGTGGCCGCCGAGCCCATGGCGCCTCTGCCGTGCGTTCCTCGCGACCGGGTTCGCCCGGCTCGGCTGGACGGCGGTGCCGCCGGAAGGACGGTCGCTGATCGAGCGGCTGGCAGCGTCGCCGCCCGTCTACCACCTTCCGCCGGCATCTACCGGTCATACGCGCCATTACATGCCCGTCCACAAGAACGCCACGGCGAAGGTGCTCGACGCGTTCGCGTTCGTCGGACGCGGCGACGGCGCGGTGCTCGGCGTCACGTGGGAGGTCGAGCCGACGGCGGCGGAGCGAGCGCTCTTCGAGGCGCTCGCAGAGCGCTTGAGTTACCTGGGACGCGCCGAGTCCTGGGTAGCCGCCGAGGTCACGGAGGTCCTGCCGGAGGACCTGGCTCCGTGCCGCGCGTCGGAGTGTGCCCCCGGGCCGGGTCACGAGCGCATTGCGCTGCTCGCGCCGCTGGACGCGGCGGCGTACGCAGCATTTCGAAGAGAGCGCGTGGGCGGGCCGGGCGGGGCAGAGCCGGAAGGGCCGGCGCGGCGGGGCGCCAAGGCGCCGAAGAAGACCGTGGCTTCCAGGGAGGCCGCGAAGCTCGACGCGCTCTACCCGGCGGACCTCCTCGCGGCGCTCCTCAAGGACACCAGCGAGCTCCAGCGAGACGGGTGGAGTCAGCCGCCCGGCAGCCGGTGGCTGTCGTACTGGCGCGCCCGCGATGCCCTGGCACAGGCGCCGGTGAGAGCGACACGGGCTGCCCACCGCCGCGGATCACGGGAGGATACCGCGCTGCTCGCGCTCGCATCCGACACCGCGCGGGGTGAGGTTCTGCCGCTCCTCATCGACGGCCTGCTCCGCATGGAGGTGCTGCACGCGGCGCTCATCCGACACTCCGACCGCGGCGATGGCCTCGGGCCGTCTCCCTGCCTGACCGGAAAGGACGCCCACGCAGAGCCGCTCAGAGGCCACGGGCACGCGTGGCTCCTGCCAGCATCGCTCGACCGAGCGGACCATATCGATCACGTGCTCGTGCATGCAGCGATGACGCTCGACGAGCGCGCGCGCGAAGCGCTCTCCAGTGTGCGAAAGTTCTACACGAAGGACATGTGCACGTTCATCACGCTGGTGGGTGTCGGCACGCGGGAGGACTTCGAGCAGGCGGTGCCGTACGTCAGGGCGGCGAAGGTCTGGAAGAGCGTGCTGCCCTTCGTGCCTCCGCGGCACCTGAAGAGGCAGGGAGCGAACTCGCTGGAGGGCCAGGTCCAGGCCGAGCTCGCATCCCGCGACCTGCCACGCGCCGAGCGCATCGAGGTGGAGCTCGACGGAGGCGACTACTGCGCCGCGAGCGATTTCTGGGAGCTGTGGAGCCGCCGTCACCCGGGTGAGGTCCGCGTCGAGGGGTCCGGGGAGGGTGCTCCGCGGCCGGAAGAGCGCCTCGCCACGCACTGGCGCCTTTTCCGCAACGTGCGCCTGCTCAAGCCCGAGCAGCGCCCTCCCGTCCCCACGAGCCTCGGCCTGCGCCTCACCTTCGCTGAACCCGTCCGCGGCCCGATCGCCCTCGGCTATGCCTCCCACTTCGGCCTGGGCGCGATGACCCCAGCGCCGTGATCCGCCGCCCCGGATCTCCTTCATCCCCACCCCACCCCGCCGTATCCTCCTCGCTGGAGGCGCTCCATGCCCACCGCGACGAGACCCCAGAACGCCACGCTCACCGGCGCGCTGCCGCTCGACCGGCCCACGGCGGAGCGGCCGCACCGGCTCTACGTGGCCACCTCGAACCACTGCAACCGGTCGTGCCCGTGGTGCTGCACCTGCTCGTCGCCCCGCGGGCAGACGTTCCTCGCCCTCGACCGCTACCGCGCGAGCTTCCCGGCCGAGGGCCCGTTCGAGGTGCAGCTCGAGGGCGGCGAGCCCACGATCCACCCGCACTTCGACGAGATGGTGCGCCTCGCCCGCGCCGAGCCCCGCTGCGCGCGCGTCGTCGTGGTGACCAACGGCGTCGAGGTCCCGCGCGACCCGGCAGAGCTCGACGCCTGGCTGGAGCAGCTCGGCGAGCCCACCACGATCAAGCTCTCGGTGAACCACCACCTCCTCGAGCACGACAGCGGCCTGCTCGACCTCGCGCGCGCCCTGCGCGAGCGGCTCGCGGCGCTCGGCGGCGACCGCCAGCTCGTCCTCAACGTCCGCCTGCGGAAGAGCGAGCCCGACGGCGACGCGTGGATCGTGCAGGCGGTGCGCGACGCGGGGCTCATCGAGCTCGCCAACGTGTTCCACCTGCAGCGCTATGGCTTCGCGCAGAAGCACGAGGACTGGGACGAGCCGTTCCTCGTCGGCACCCATTTCACGATGCTGAACCCCGACGGCCGCGCCTTCGGCCCCGACCTCGTGGCGCGCTCCGACGCGATGAGAAGGCTGCCGTGAGCGCGCGCCCCTTCCGCGACGAGTGGCGCCGCCTGAAGAGCCGCGCCTTCGACCTGACCGGCAACAGCACCGCGGGCGAGACGGTGCGCTTCGACCTGTGGGGCCGGCCGGTCGAGGTCTATCGCAACGCGAACTTCTCCATCTACAGCCGGCAGCCCTGCAACGCGAAGTGCCACTTCTGCGTCGAGGAGCTCAGGCCGGCGTCGCGCGGGCGGAGCCTCTCCGTGCAGAAGGCGGTCGAGGACGACGACGGGCGCTATTTCGACGCCATGGCCGAGTCCCTGGACGCGCTCCGGCCGCTCGACCCCACGGTCTCGATCACCGGCGGGGAGCCGAGCCACGACCCGCGGCTGCCCCGCATCCTCGCCCTCGGGCAGGCCCGCCGCGGCCGCAAGCGGACGCTCACCACGAACGGCTCTGGGCTGCTCCAGCAGCGCGAGGGAAAGCGGGTGATCGACTGGATCGTCGACTCGGGCGTCCAGCACCTCAACATCAGCCGCGCCCACCCCGATCACGACCGGAACGCCCGGCTGATGGTGATGAAGGACGGCCTGACCGTCGACGAGCTGCGCGGCGTCGTGGCGACGGCAGCGGCGGGCGGAACCCGGGTGCGCCTCTCCTGTGTGCTCCTCCAGGGGCAGACCGACTCGGTCGATCACATCGTGGCCTATCTGCGGTTCGCGCGGTCGCTCGGCGTGGACAACGTGATCTTCCGGCAGCTGATGAAGACCGACCCGACCGCGGTGGTCGAGAACCACGTCGTCAAGTACAGCGATCGCGCCCGCGTCCAGCTCGAGCCGCTCCTCGACGCGCTGAGCGCCGACGCGCGGTTCTCGTTCGAGCGGCAGATCGTTGGCTATTACTACTATGTCGAGGTGTTCCGCTTCGAGGACATCGATGTCGTCTTCGAGGAGGCCGATCTCGCCCAGCTCGAGGAGACGAAGCGCTCGGGACCGGGCATCGTCCACGAGCTGATCTTCCACCCGAACGCCAGGCTCGCGTCGACCTGGCAGCCCTGGGACGGCATCCTGGGCCCGCCGCCGCCGTCACCGCCGACGATGCGCGCCGCGCTCGACGCGTCATGACGCCGCCCGTCATCCCCCTGCCCTACATCGGCCGGAACCTGCTCTTCCTCGAGGAGGTGCTGGACGAGATCGAGGCGCGCGGCATCACAGGCCCTCTTCTATTCCGCGCGAGCGAGATGGACAAGCTGCCTCGCCTGCTCGAGCACGGCACCGACCGCGCCGGGTACCCGGGAGAGCGGCCGTGGACCGACGGCCCGGATCAGGGGCGCCCGATCCGGCACGAGGACGTGATCTTCGCGACGACCGCCGACGAGATCCGGAGGGGAGAGCGGGAGCCCGAGCGGTCCACGTCGCTCAAGAAGTTCGCCTTGATCGAACGGCCGCTGTTCGTCGCGCACGACGCCCGCTGCTTCGTCAAGCTGTGCGACCGGCAGTACGAATACAGCGATCCAGCGCGGAAGCGGGCGGCGCTCGTCGCGCTGTTTCCGGTGGCCAGGGCCACGCCGATCCAGGGCTGGTTCTCCGAGGAGGACGGGCTCGCGTACCGGGCGCTCGTGCGGTCGATCCGGGGCGGCGCGATGGTCGAGGTGGGCTCGTGGAAGGGGCTCTCCACGGCGTACGTCGGACGGCTCGCGGCGAGGAACGGCGTCGCGCTCCATTGCGTCGACGCCTGGGAGGGCTCCAGCGACGCGTACGACGCGCGGTATCGCGCCCTGCTGGAAGCGGAGGACGTGCCCGGCGTGTTCCGGGCAAACATGGAGGCGCTCGGGATCCGGCCGAGCGTCCACCGACTCGCGTCCACGGAGGCGGCGACGCGCTTCGCCGACGCGAGCCTGGATCTCGTGTTCCTCGACGGCTCGCACGACCGGGCGGCCGTGCTCGCGGACCTCCAGGCGTGGTGGCCCAGGCTCAAGCCGGGCGCGGTCCTGGCCGGGCATGACCACAACGAGAAGCACGCGGGCGTCCTGGAGGCTGTCGCGCGCTTCATGGCGAGCGCTGGGCGCGTCATCGAGCGCAGCGCAGGGTCGGTGTGGTGGACGCGGCGATGAGAGGGAGATGAAGAAGCGTCTCTTCGTGGCGACAGGCGCCTATGCGTGCGGCAAGACCACGACGCTCCGTCATCTCGCGTCGACGCGGGGTCACCGCGTGCATGGCGAGGCGCACCGGCGCGTGCTCGATGAGCTCGGCGCGCGCACCCACGGCCACCCGCCGGACGAGCCGTTTCGCAGGATCGACGCGCCGGAGCACGTCTGTCCCATGTGCCGCAAGCGGGAGTTCGCCGCCCGGGTGCTGGAGACCCAGAAGGCGATCGAGGCGGAAGCGCAGAGCGGAGACTGGCTGGAGCGCGGGTATCTCGATCCAGTCGAGTACTATCTGCGCACGAGCGGAGAGGAAGAGTACCCCTGGCCGCCCGGCGAGCCGGCGTTCGAGCGGTATGCGCTGGTGTTCCTGTTCGCCGTGATGCCGGAGCTCCAGGCGCCGCGCTGGGGCAGGAGCAGAGAAGAGCGCGCCGCCGAGGCCGAGCGGATCAACCAGCGGCTCGGCGCGCTCTACCGCGCTGCCGGCTTCGAGGTGGTCGACGTCGGCCCCGGCACCGTGGAGGAGCGGGCGGAGCTCCTGGCGAGACGGGCGCATGATACAGGCTGAACAGCGATTCGTTATCCATGGTGTCTGCTGGCAGACCTACGTGAGGCTGCGGGACGAGCTGGATAGACCTGGCCTGCGGATGACCTTTTTCGAGGGCACGCTGGAGCTGACGAGTCCATCCATCGATCACGAAGCAGCGAAGAAGAGCATCGCCCGGCTGATCGAGCTCTTCGCGCTGGAGCGGATGTGCCGCTCTATAGCTACGGCTCGACCACGTTCCGTCGCGAGGATAGGTCACGCGGCCTCGAGCCCGACGAGTGCTACTGCGTCGGCAGCGCGCTCAAGGAGTTCCCCGACATCGCGATCGAGGTGGTGCTGACGAGCGGTGGGATCGACAAGCTACCTGTCTACAGCGGTCTCGGCGTGCGCGAGGTCTGGTTCTGGGAGCACGACGCCTTCCAGATTCATGCCTTGCGCGGCGAGGAGTACGAGGCCATCGCGGCCAGCGAGCTCCTTCCAGATCTGGATCTCGTCGCGCTCGCGCGGTTCGTGCGCTGGCCGGATCAGCACGCGGCGGTCAAGGCGTTCCGCAGCTGGCTGCGGAACGGGACCTGAGACCGCTCGCGCGGCAGCGCGTGGCGCTCAACCGTCCGCGAAGTCCTGAGCGAGCCGCACGTCCTTGAGCTCGGCGCCGAGCAGCTCGATCGCGGCCGTGACGAGCGGGTGGTCGGCCACGGCGCGCCGGGCGGCCTCGACGCGCGCCTTGCGCTCGGCGGTCTCGACCTGAGCGAGCGACGGGCCAGCGCTGCCGCGGGCGATCGTCTCGAAGACCAGCTCGGCAGGGCCGCCGAAGTGGGCGTGCAGGGCGCGGGCGAGCAGCTCGCGGGCCGGGGGCTCGGTGGCCTGGCCGGACAGGAACGAGTTCGCCTCGTAGCCGAGCACGACGCGGGTCGGCGTGAGCTCCAGCACGGCCGCGTGCTCGAGCACGGAGGCGAGCGCCGGCCGCATGCCCCGGACCGCGGTGATCACCGCGCGCCAGGTGGCGAGGTCGCCAGCGCTCATCGCCGGTGGCGGCGCGCTCGTCCTTGACGTGGGTCCCGGCGCCGCGGGGGGCGGGGGGCTCTGCGGAACGGAGTAGAGCGCGCCGCGCGGCGAGGGAGGCGGGACGCTGTCGGCGCGCAACGCCGGCGCGGCCGCGCCGCTCGGGTACGGCGTCGCCCTCGCCAGGGCCGGCGCGGCGCCGCCCGCGAAGGTCGCCGCCGCGCCGTTCACGCCCGCCGCGCCGTTCGCGCCCGGCGCGCCGTGCATGAAGGGGACGACGTTGGCCGCCGCCGCACCGCTCGCCGCCACGCCGCCGTTCGCTCTCCCCGCCGCGCTCGCGCCCGGCGCAGCAAACGCAGTCGGCGCGGCATACGCAGTCGGCGCGGCATACGCAGTCGGCGCGGCATACGCAGCCGGCGAGCCGTTCGCTCTCGCGACGCCGTTCGCTGCCGCCACGCCGTTCGCTGCCGCCACGCCGTTCGCTGCCACCACGCCGTTCGCTGCCGCCACGCCGTTCGCTGCCGCCACGCCGTTCGCCGCGGTGACCGCCACGCCGTTCGCTGCCGCTGCGCCGTTCGCCCTCCCCGCCGCGCTCGCAGTCGGCGCGGCGTACGCGGTCGGCGCGGCGTACGCAGCCGGCGAGCCGTTCGCCCTCGCCGGCGCGCCGGTTCCAGCCGGCGCGCCATACGCGTTCGCCGCGCCGTTCCCAGCCGCCGCGCCGTTTGTAGCCGCCGCGCCGTTTGTAGCCGCCGCGCCGCTCGCCCTCGCCGCGCCGTTCCCAGCCGCCGCAGGCGCGCCCGCGCCCGCGCCGCGCGCATCCTCCGGCGCAGCCTCGGCCAGCGCCGCGCCGCGCCGGGGCGCCGCCGCGCCGCCGGAGGGCGCGCCGGGACGCTGCGGTCCGCGCTCCGGCGCGCCGCCGCCGCCACCCCCGCCACCCCCGCCGCCACCGCCGCCGTTCAGGCGCCGCTCGAGATCGCCGAGGCGGCGCAGCAGCTCGTCGATCGGCAGGAGCGGCGGACGCCTGGCGAGCCGGACGAGCGCCATCTCGAGCGACGCCCGCGGCTGGCCGCTCCGGACGATGTCGTCGAAGGCGCGCGAGAAGCCCTGGTGCAGCCGCGTGAGATCGTCCGCGTCCGCCCGCGCCGCGAGCGCCCGCGCGTCGGCCACCTCCTCGTCGGCGAGATCGAGCAGCGGCGCCGGATCGTCGCAGACCTTGGCCACCACGAGATCGCGCAGGTGCGCGAGGAAGTCGCGGGCCACGTGCGGCAGGTCGTACCCCTCCTGCGCGAGCTCGCCGACGATGCGCACGCACGCCGCAGGGTCGCCGTCCACGAGCGCCTCCGCGAGCCGGTGCAGCACCACGCGGTCGGCCACGCCGAGCACCTTCGCCACGCCCTCGGCCGTGATGCGATCGCCGCTCGTCCCGACCCACGCGATCACCTGATCGAGCAGGCTCATCGCGTCGCGCATGCTCCCCGCCGCCTCGCGCGCGAGCGCGCTGAGCGCCGGGTCGTCGGCGGGGATCTTCTCCTGCTCGAGCACCCAGCGGAGCCGCGCCGCGATCGCCTGCGCCCCGATGAGCTTGAAGTCGTAGCGCTGGCACCGGCTCAGGATCGTGACCGGGACCTTGTGCACCTCCGTCGTCGCGAAGATGAACTTCACGTGCGGCGGCGGCTCCTCCAGCGTCTTCAGGAACGCGTTCCACGCCGCGTTCGAGAGCATGTGGACCTCATCCACGATGAAGATCTTGAACCGGTCGCGCGCGGGCCGGTACGGCAGGCTCTCCTGGAGCTTGCGCACCTCGTCGACGCCGTTGTAGCTCGCGCCGTCGATCTCCTGGACGTCGACGTCCGCGCCGACCGTGATCTCGGTGCACGGCGCGCACGTTTGACACGGCTTCGCCGTGGGGCCGTGGACGCAGTTCAGCGCCTTCGCGAGGATGCGGGCGCTCGTCGTCTTGCCGACGCCGCGGACACCCGTGAAGAGGAAGGCATGGGCGACGCGATCCCGCGCGATGGCGTTGCCGAGCGTCGTGGAGACATGCTCCTGGCCGACGAGATCCTCGAAGGACTGCGGGCGCCATTTCCGCGCGAGGACGACGTAGCTCATACGCTGCTCGACTAGCACCTTCTGACGGGCGCGTCGCCGCAGCTGTGGCCAGCACCGACGTCGCCCCGCATTCCGGATAGTTTGCCAGAGTTGCCGCGCCGAGCGCACCCCGCTCCGTCGCGGCCGGGAGCGATCTCCGCGCACCGAGGAGCACCTGGAGAGGCAGGAGCCGCCGCTCCCTGGAAAAGCGGAGGCGCCCGCCTCCCGCGGCGCCCGCCTCCCGCGGCGCCCGCCTCCCCCCGCGCTGCCGCCCCCGCCCCCCGCGCTGCCGCCCCCGCCCCCCGCGCTGCCGCGCCCCCCGGCGCACGCTGCCGTTCCCGCCCCCGCCCGCGGCCCTCCGACGCCTCGCGCTGGGCCGCGCTCGCCGCGTCCCCTTCCCGGTTGCGGCCCGGCGCGGTTCACGGCATAGACCGCGGTCTGACCATGCAATTTCGCGGCGGAATGAATGAGCTGGTTCGCCAGGCGGCGCGCATGCAGCGCAAGATCGACCAGGTGAAGGGCGAGCTGAAGGACCGCGAGGTGAGCGCGACCGCCGCCGGCGACAAGGTCACGGTCGTGGTCTCCTGCGAGGGCAAGCTGCGCCGGATCGACGTCGACCCCGCCTTCCTCGCGAGCGAGGGCCTGGAGATGGCGCTCGACTCCATCGTCGCGGCGACGAACTCGGCGCTCGACACGGCCGACAAGCTCGTCGAGAGCGAGATCGCCAAGGTGACCGGCGGCGTCAAGCTCCCCGGCATGCACACTTGATCGCATTGCGTCCCCCGGCCTCGCCCCCCGGCTCCTCGAAGGCCCCGAACGGCGGCCGGGCCGCGCCCGCGGCCGGCTTCCGCGGCGCCCCCGGCGGCCTGCCCGGCCGGCTGTCGCGGGTCGCCCAGCTGCTCGCGCGCCTGCCGGGGGTCGGCGAGAAGACGGCGCAGCGCTTCGCCCTCTTCCTCGTGACCGCCGGCGAGGACACCGCGCGCGAGCTCGGCAGCGAGCTCGCGGAGCTCTGCGATCACATCCGGCCGTGCGTCCGGTGCGGCAACATCGCCGAGATCGACGAGGACGGCCAGGCGCTCTGCGCCATCTGCCTGGACACGCGGCGCGACGGCGCGCTCCTGTGCGTCGTCGCGCGCGTCCAGGACCTCCTCGCGATCGAGCGGAGCGGGGCCATGCGCGGACGCTACTTCGTGCTCGGCCGGCTCCTCTCGCCCCTCGAGGGCGTCGGCGCCGAGGAGCTGCCGCTCGAGGCGCTCCGGGCGCGCATGCGCGACCCCGAGCAGCCGGTGCGCGAGGTGCTGGTCGCCACCCCGCCGTCCGTCGACGGCGAGGCGACCGCGCTCCTGCTCGCGCGCGAGCTCGGCGCCATGGGGATCCAGGTCACGCGGATAGCCAGCGGCGTGCCGCACGGGGGAGATCTGGAGTTCGCCGACCAGGTGACGCTGGGGCGAGCCATCGAAGGCCGGAAGAGCTTCGGCTAGAGGGAACCGCGAAGAGCGGCCCGCGCCACGTGCGAACGGGCCGGGGCGGGCGGGCCTTCCCCACGCCGGGGCGCTCCATGATGCAGAGGTCGACATGTCCAAAACCGCAATCACATCCGATCGGGCCCCGCGCGCCATCGGGCCCTACTCGCAGGCCGTCAGGGCCGGCGACCTCGTTTTCTGCAGCGGCCAGATCCCGATCGACCCCGCGACGGGCGAGCTCGTCGCCGGCGGGATCGAGGCGCAGACAGCCCAGGTGATCAAGAACCTGAGCGAGGTGCTGTCCGCGGCCGGCGCGAGCTGGAACGACGTGGTGAAGACCACGATCTACCTCACGAACCTCGCCGATTTCGCCGTCGTCAACCAGGTGTACGGGGCGGCCGTCGGCGGCGTGCTGCCCGCGCGGGCGACGGTGCAGGTGGCGGCGCTGCCCAAGGGCTCCGCCGTCGAGATCGAAGCTGTTGCCCATCTTTCGCGATAATCGGGGAGCCGCGGCCGCGGTCCCCATCTCCAAAATGTCCCCGGGAGCCTCGACATGAGCACAAAGAACGAGAGCGAGAGCACGGAGCGGACCGCCAGCGCAGTTCCCGAATCTGCGCACGAGGGCGCCCCCGATGCAGAGAGCGCAGACAAGCCGCGCGCGCGGCGGGTCGTCCGCTCGGCGAGCACGTCGGTCAGCGCGAGCAGCGCGAGCCGGGCCGACGCGGCGCCGGAAGGCGCGCCGCCGGCCGCCGGCGAGGCGCCGCGTCCCCCCTCGGCGAAGGCCGCCGCGAAGGAGCCGCAGGGCTCGCTGCTGGACCTGATCGCGCCCCGCAAGCGGCCGGCGCTCGCGGACGCGCCGCCGCCGGCGACGAGCGAGGACGCCGCGCCGCCGCCCACCGTCGCGCCGCGGGTGGTCCGCGACTACCGCGCGCCCAGGCCCGAGCGGACCGCCGCGCCCTCCGGGGGCCCGAGGCCCGACCGCGGGCCCAGGCCGGATCGCGGCCCGCGGCCCGACCGTGGCCCCCGGCCGGATCGCGGCCCGCGGCCCGACCGTGGCCCGCGGCCCGACCGTGGCCCCAGGCCGGAGCAGGGACCTGGCGCGGCGCAGGGCGCCGGTGCGGAGCAGGGGGCGAGGCTCGACCGCGGCCCGCGGCCCGACCGTGGCCCGCGGCCCGACCGTGGTCCCCGGCCGGATCGCGGCCCGAGGCCCGACCGCGGCCCGCGGCCCGATCGCGGCCTCTCGGCGCGGCCGGTCTCGGAGGGCGGGCGGCCGGACAGCGGGCGCCCGCAGGGCCCGCGGCCCGGGGCGCAGGGCGCTGCCGGCGCGGAGGGACGAGCGCCCGCCGCGGCGAAGCAGCAGAGCCAGCGCATGGTGACCGTGGTCGGGCAGGGCGCGACCGCGACGGTCGTGACGGGCAAGGACTCCCGGCAGCAGCAGGGAGGCCCGGCCAGGCCGGCGCACCTCCTGTTCGCGCTGCCGGCGGCCAAGGCGAAGCAGGTCGCGGCCTCGGACAAGCCGGCGCTCACGGCGCGCGAGGCGCTCAGCGCGCGCACCGCGAAGGCGAAGCAGGCCGCGGCGGCCGCGAAGAGCAAGGCCGACAGCGGCGCGCGACAGGAAGGCGGCGCGGGCGCCGAGGCGGCGAAGGTCGACTTCGACGCCGAGGTGCTCGCGGCGGGCTGGGACCGGGCGCTCGAGGCGCTGCGGGCCGCGGGCGACGCCGCGCCGGCGCTTGTCGACGCGTGGCTCGGCGCCTCCAACGTCGAGGCGATCGCGGCGGCCGCCGAGGCGGAGGACGCCTCCGGCGCGGCCCGCAAGGCGGCGCGGCGCGCGCTCAACGTGCTGAAGTCGCGCGGGGCGGCGATCCCGACGCGCCCGCGCGTGGTGCGGCTCGCGGACGACCGCGCCGAGGTGGTCGAGGCGACGCTGATCCCGCCGGACTCGAGCGGGACCGAGGCGATCGCGATCACGAGCCGCGACACGAGCGGCCGCTACCGGATCGCAGAGGTGATCGTGCGCGAGTCGGTCGGCGTGCTCCACGCCGGCGCGGGGTGGCTCAGCGGCTCGCAGCTCAAGGAGGGCCGCGCGCGCGCGTACGACAACCTGGGCACGGCGCCCGTGCCCATCTCCCTGGAGTGGGCGCGCCACCGGATCGCGGCCGCGAAGCGGCAGAACGCAGTGTCGGGGCAGGTCGTGCCGCTCGGGCTGGAGGGATGTCGCGATCTCATCGAGCCCGCGCCGGAGGCCGAGCCGCGGCACCCGGTCGCCGACCTCGAGGAGAGCCTGACGGACGAGCTGGTGGCGGCGCAGGTCGCTGGCTCGGCCGCCCTGCACGACGAGCCGGAGTTCCGGCACTGGCTGCCCGCGCGGCCGGCGCTCGACGAGCTCCTGCAGAAGGTCGGCCAGCGGCTCGGGGCCGCCGGGGTGCGCGATCCCCAGCTGGTGAACACGGCGCTGCGGGAGGAGGTCGAGCTCGCGACCGATCGGTTCTTCTCGCCCGAGGTGCGCGGGCAGCTCGCGACGCGGATGCGGAGCAGCGCCGTCTCGCTGCGGGCGCGCAAGGGTGACGCGGCGGCCACCACCGCCCTCGCCGTCGCGCGCGCCGTCAAGGAGGCCGGGCTGATCACCGCGCCGCCGCGCGAGATCCCGTTCCTGGCGGCGTTCTTCCAGAAGGCGCTCGGCGTGCTCGCGCAGCAGGGCGGCGGGCAGCTGCGCGTGCCGGTCCCGGCCGGCGCGGCGCCGGGCGGCGCGGAGGCCGCTGGCGCGGGCGCCGAGCCGCAAGGCGCAGAGCCGCAGGGCGCCGAGGGCCAGGGCGGCGAGGCCCAGCAGCCGGCCGGCGGCTGATCGGGAACGCCGGCCCCGCCGGAGGCTGATCCGGCGCGCCGGCCCGACCGGCGCGCCGGATCGATACAAAAGCCAAGAGGCGAGCCCGGGTCGACCCGGCGCTCGCCTCTCGGCTTTTGTGCAGGCGGAGCTATTTCACGACGATCGTGATGTCGCCGTTCTCGGTGAGGAGGTCGAGCTGGCCGCCGTCGCCGTCGCCCATCGTGTACGACTTCCCGGCGCTGTTCGCGGCGGTCGCCCACGTCGAGGGGAGGCCCTGCTCGACGATGTCGCCGTTGAGCGTCTCCGCGGTCATCGTCCCGTCCACCCCCGCCGGCACCGCGAGCTCGATCTCGCCGTTGCCGCTCGAGATGGAGCCGTCCGAGCTGCTCCACGCGTCGAGATCGACGAAGACGCTGCCGTTGTCGGTGAACACGTCGATCGCGCCGCGCGCGCCGACCACGTCGATGCTGCCGTTGTCGCTCAGGACCGTGGTGCCGCGGGACGGGGAGCCGTCGAGGTCGACGTCGACGCTGCCGTTGTCCTGCTCGACGCGGAGCACGCCGTCGAAGTCGGCGGGCAGGACGACATGGATGTCGGCGCCGAGGTACCCCGAGGCGCCCGACCGCTGCTCGGCCGAGATGACGACGTCGCCGTCGGTGATCGCGGAGAGCTTGAGGTCCTCCTCGATCTCCCGCACCGCGAGCTTGTTCTCGTCCTTCTTGCGCATCGTGAACGGCGAGAACGTGACCACGACCTCGCTCACGTCCCCGGTGCGGACCTCGACGTCGCCGTTGTCGCTCACGATGCGGACGCCCTGGGTCGGGAGGTACTCGACGCGCGCGCTCTCGTCGCTGCCCTCGTAGCGGACGAGGGTCTCGGCGGTGATCGAGTTCTCATCGGTGGTGACGGCACACCCGGCCGCCGCCGCGGCGGACGCGGCGCAGACCAGGAAGCAGGCGATTCGAAGCGAGCGATTCATCATGGATTCCTCTCGGACAGATTGTGTGGCAGGCGAGGATCGGGCCCCGCCCCATCCGACCGCGCAGGCAGCGTGCCGGCCCGTTTCTTGGACGCGCGCGACGGACGGCACATCAGGGAGCGCAAGAATCCGACGCGGTCGGTCCGCCGCGGGGGCTCAGGGCACCTCCCACGGGAGGTGCGCCTTACCAAGACCCACCTTCTCGCGGAAAGCGGCGTGCAGCGCGCGGGTCCTCGGGCCGGGAACGCCCGCTCCGATGGGGTGCGCGTCCACACGGACGACCGGGACGATCTCGCGGAGGCTCGAGGTGATGAACACCTCCTCGGCGGCCAGGAGCCGGGACATCGTGACCGGCTCGCAGCACACGGGCATGCCGAGCTCGCCCGCGACATCGATCACGTTGGCCCGGGTGATGCCGACCAGGATCCCCGCCTCCTTGGGCGGGGTGATCAGCAGGTAGCCCGGATCCTCCGCGCCCTCGTGCGCCGGGGGGCGCCGCTCCACGAGGAAGACATTGGACGTCGTCCCTTCGACGACGTGGCCCGAGGGGTCCAGGATGAGCGCCTCGTGCGCCCCCGCGGCCCGCGCCTCGCGCAGGGCGAGGAGGCTCTCGAGGTAGTTCGAGATCTTCGCGCCCGGCGCCGCGTCGCCGGCGCGCTGGGTGTGCGTCGTGATGACCGAGATGCCGTCGCGGTAGAGCGCGCCCGGCAGCGGCTTCAGCGGCTCGACGAGGACGACGCGGAGGGGCGCGCCCGCGAGCGCGGGATCGAGCCCGAGGGGGCCGCTGCCTCGGGTCAGCATCACGCGGACGTAGCTCTCGAGCGGCGCCGCGGCGCCGGCGTCGGCCGCGGAGCCGGCCTCGGCCGCGGCCCGGATCAGCGCGCGCACCTCGCGGCCGAGCTCGTCGCGGGGGATCGGCAGCGCGATCGCGATCCGCTCGGCCGAGCGCTCGAGGCGCGCGAGGTGCTCGTCCAGCGCGAACGGCTCGCCGCCGTACGTGCGGATGGTCTCGAAGACGCTATCGCCGTAGAGGAAGCCGCGGTCGTAGACCGAGACCCTGGCTTCCTCCGGCCGGAGGATGACACCGTCGATGCTGACAAGCCGCGTCACACGGCGAGATTACGTCACTTCTTGAGCTGCGCCAGGAGCTCCTTCGCGGGGGCGAAGTCCCTGTCGTTGTCGAGGGCGCGCTCCAGCATCTGGATCGCCTTCTTGTCGTCGTTCTGACGGTGGCTGATGACGCCGAGGTAATAGAAGACCTCGCCCTTGCTGATCGGCGCGCCCTCGTCGAGCTTCTGGAGGAGCAGGGCGCGGAAGGTCTTCTGCGCGCGATCGATGTGCGCCGCCTTCGCCGCCGCGTCCTCGGCCGACTCCGACAGCTCCAGCGCCAGCACGCCGAGGTCGCGGAGGATGGCGATCGAGCCCGGGTCGATCTTGAAGGCGATGTCGAGCTCGGCGAGCGCCCGGTCCCGCTGCCCCTCGGCCAGGTAGGCCTTTGCGAGGCGGTGGTGGATCGCGGCGAGATCCTTCGAGCGGCGGCCGCCGTAGGACTCGACGATCTGCTGGAGCGCCTCGGCGGCCTTCTGGCCGCGGCCCGAGGCGCTGTAGGCGTCGCACAGCGCGAGCAGGAGCTCGCGATCGCCCGGCACGAGCTCGGTGGCCTTGACCAGGAGGTCGGCGGCGCGCCCGGGATCGTTCCGCTTCGACAGGTGGATGCCCGCCGCCTTGCGGTAGAGCGCCACCTTCTCGGCCGGCTGCGCGGCCGTCTCCGCGTCGCCGGTGATGAGATCGGCGAGCTCGGTGAAGGCCTGCTGCTTCTCGTAGAGCGCGAGGAGCTGCTTCCGGATCTCCTGCGCCGACGAGTCCGCCGCGAGGCCGCGCTCGAGCACGCGCCGGACCGCGCCCTCGTCGCCGAGGGACCGGTGCAGATCCGCGAGCCGGAGCGCCGTGCTCACCGCCTCCGCGGAGCGGGCGTCCTCGAGGATCACCTCGAGCCGCTGCGCCGCCTCGGCCTTCTCGCCGCGCTGCTCGTGCAGGCGGGCCAGCGCGAGGAGCGCGCCGGGGTGGCGCGGCTCGCGCTCGAGGACGGCACGGTAGGTCTCGATCGCCCGCGCCGTGTCGTTCAGGCGCGTCTCGTAGACCTCGCCGAGGCGCACGCTGTACGAGAGCTCCGCCGCGACGTCGCCGCGGTCCTTCGCGCGCTCGATCTGCGTGACGAACAGGTCCGACAGCTCCTGATCGCGGCCGGTCCGCTCGAGCAGCTGCGCGAGCAGGACCGTCGCCTTCTCGTTGTCGGGCTGCTCGTCGAGGACCGCGCGCAGGTGCTCGGTCGCCTCGCTCACGGCGTCGAGCCGCGAGAGGCAGATCTCGGCGCTCTCCAGGCGCAGCGCCGACCGGGCCTCGGGGGACTCCGCGAGGTCGGTGAGCCGCTCGAGCAGCGCGAGCAGCTCCTTGTGCTTGCCGGCCTTCGCGTAGAGCTCGCGCAGCGCCGTCGCGGCGCGCGCGTCGCCCGGATCCGCCTCGAAGAGCGTCTCGTAGAGCTCGATCGCCGCCGCCTCGTCGCCGAGCTTCTCGCGCGCGACCGCCGCGGCGGCGTGCCGCGCGTCGCGGATGCGATCGGCCTCGGCGTAGAGCTCGGACTGGCGCACGAGCAGCCGGAAGACCTCCTTGTGGTCGCCCGCCTCCTCCCGCACCTTCGTGAGTTCGGCGAGCGCCCAGGTGTCGCCCTCGTCCGCCGCGATCATCTCGCGCAGGATCGCCTCGACGAGCTCCCGGTCGCCCAGCGCGCGCTCCGCGAGCTCCTTCGCCTCGCGCCGGAGCTCGCCCGCGGCCCCCTGCATGCCGTCGAGCGCGGCGATCCGGCGGAGCGTGCCGATGAGGTCGCGCTCGCGCCCCGGCGCCCGCTGGAGCTCCTCGATCGAGCGCAGGATGTGCTCGCTCGTGGGGTCGTGGATGAGCGCCGCCTCGTACGCCGCCTCGGCCGCCTTGGCGTCGCCGACCTTGTTCTTCTGCCACTCGGCGATGCGCATCCAGAGGTCGCGCGCCGTGTCGCCGTCGAGCTCGGTCCCGGCCCGCACCGCCCGCTCCAGGGCGGACGCGGCGCTCGCCCAGCCGCCCGTCAGCGGGGCGAGGCGCTCGATCTCGCCGAGCACGTCCGGGTCCGACGGGTCGTCGGCGAGCGCCTTCTCGAGGGTCTCCAGCGCCGCCCGCGGGTCGTTCGAGCGCACCTCGAGCACCTTGGCCAGGTCGAGGCGCATCCGGATCCGCTCCACGCCGGTCGGCGCGAAGCGGATGCGCTTCTCGTAGAGGCGCGCCAGCGCGGCGTTGTCGCCCCGCGTGCGGTAGACGCCCTCGAGCGCCTCGGCCGCCTCGTCGAAGAGCGCCGGGTCCTCCGTGAGCGCCTCGAGCGCGGCGCTCGCCCGCTCGTGATCGACCGCGCGGTCGAGCGCCTGCCGCAGGGTGTTCAGGCCCTGCGACTTGTCGCCGAACGACTCGATCTGGATCACCGCGAGCCGGTAGAAGAGGTCCGCCTGGTCGCGATCGCCGGCCGTGACGGCGACGCGGCGCTCGAGCACGTCCGCGAGCGCCTTCTCGTCGCCGAGGCGGCCGTAGAGCCGGTCGAGCGCCTCGAGGAGCTCCGGCGCGTCGCCGGCGTGCTCGACGGCCTTGGCGTACGCCTGCGCGCTGCGCCGGTCGTCCTTGAGCTTCTCCTCGGCGATGCGGCCGATCCGGAGGAACAGGTCCTTCGCGATCGTCGCGTCGAACGTGGCCGCGGCGCGCTGCGCGAGCGCGTCGCAGTAGCGCCCGAAGCCGTCCGTGCGCTCCGCCAGCCGCTCGATCTCGCCGTGCAGCGACGCGTCGTCCGGCGCGTCCTCCAGGGCGCGGAGCAGCGCCTGCTCCGCCTCGATCGGCCGGCCGAGCTGCAGGTCCTGCACCGCCGCGATCGCCCGGAGCGTCTCGGCGCGGTCCGCCGGCTCGGTCTGCGCGCGGAGGCGCAGCTCGAGCGCGGCCGCGAGCTCCTCGTGGCGGCCGGCCGCGCGGAGGACGGGCTCGAGCACCTGGGCGGCGTCGAGGCGCAGCTCCTCGCGGCCCTCGCCGATGGTGCGGACCGCCTTGATGGCGTGGTCGTTCACCGCGTCCTCGTCGAGGACGAGCCGGTACTGCTCGATCGCGTCGCTCGGGCTCTCGAGCTCCCCCGCGTAGAGGTCGCCGATCGCCGTCCGCAGCTTGATCCGCGCGTCCCTGTCCGTGGCGGCGCTCGCCTGGAGCATGAGGTTCGACAGGAGCTCGTCCCACATCCGCTCGGCGCGGTAGAGGCGCTCGAGCGAGGAGAGCACCGCCGCGTCGCCCGGCTTCGCGTCGAGCGCCGCGTTCAGCGCGGTGATCGCGTCGCGCGGGCTCGAGAGGTCGCGCTCGTAGCGCTCGGCGGCGCGCACGTTGAGGTCGTAGCGCAGCTCCTCCTCGTCGGCGCCCGCGAGCTCGACGCGGCGGCCGTAGAGCTCCACCAGCCGGCTCGCGGCGCCGCGCGGCTCGTGCAGCTCGATGAGCGCGTCGATCGTCATCGCGCTCTCGGGATCGAGCTCGAGCGCCCGCTCGTACGCCTGGATGGCGCCCTCGGTGTCCTCGAGCATCTCGAGCTTCGTCTCGGCGATGCGCCGGCAGATCGAGGCGTTCTCCTCGTCCGACGCCATCTCGCTCTTCTTCTCGAGGACGGCGATGAGCGTGTCCCAGTCGCTGAGGAGCACGGCGAGCGTGTCCATCTGCTCGAGCGGCTCGGGGTCGCTCGGGTCGAGCGCGGACAGCCGCGCGTACGCGCGGAGCGCCCGGCGCGGGTCGTCGATGCGCGTGTCGTAGACCTTGGCCAGCGACGAGAGCAGCTCGCGCTTCGTGAGCTCGTCGGACGTGATCGTCACGCCCTCCTCGAGGCTCTCCGAGAGCTCCTCCCAGGCGCCGAGCTGCTCGGCGAGCCGCTCGAGCTCGCCGCGCGTCTCGCCGTCGTCCGGATCGAGGCTGAACGCCGTCCGGGTCGCGTCGAAGGCGCGCAGCTCGTCGCTCCCCCGCGTCTCCCAGAGCTTCGCCGTCTCGCGGAGCACCCCGACCTTCTCGCGCGCGTCCGACGCGAGGCCGAACCGCTCCTGGTTGAGCCGGATGAGCTGCCGCCAGTCGTCCGCCCCCTCGTAGAGCGGCCGCAGGATCTCGACGACCCGCGCCTTGTGCTGCGGATCCTGGATCAGCGCCTCGAGCGCCCGGATCGCCTCGGCGTGCGTCGGCACCTCGCCGACGATCGCCTCGAGCTGGTCGATCGCGCCCGCGGTGTCCTCCAGGCGCGTGCGCAGGAGCTCCGCCAGCGCGAGCCGGTAGGGCGCCGCCCGCTCGCCGTTCGGGGCCGCCTCGGCCCGGCGCAGGTAGAGATCGGCGAGGTCGCGCGGCCGGTCGAGCTCGCGGTAGAGCTCCGTCAGCGCGTCGAGCGCGCGGGCGTCGTCCTCGTCGACGTCCAGCGCCGCGCGGTAGGTCTCGATCGCGCGCGCGGGCTCGCGGAGCTCCGTCCGCTCCAGGCGCGCGATCGTGTGCAGGGCGTCGAGCCGGTCCTCGTCCTTCCGGTAGTCGAGCGCCGCGCGGTAGAGCTGGATGCGCTCGGCGTGGCGCCCTTCCTTGATGAGCAGCCGGTCGATCGCGTCGAACAGCTCGCGCGAGTCCGGCTCGAACTCGTGCGCGCGCCGGTACCACTTCAGCGCGTCGGCCACGTCGCCGAGCTCGGCGTAGAGCTCGCCGGTGCGGCGGCTGAGCTTCGCGCTCGCCGCGTCGTCCGAGGTGAGCTCGCCGAGCTCCGCCGCGTAGATCTCCGCGAGCCGCCGCTCGGCGCTCGCCACCTTCGCGAGCCGCTCGAGCTCCGCCCAGACCCCCTCGTCGGTGAGGTCCTCGTGGAGGAGCTTCGCCACCGTCTCCAGGGCCGCGCGGTAGTCCTCGAGCTGCTCCTCGTGCAGCGTCGCGAGCCGCTGCAGGAGGTCGCGGCGCTCGACCGGGTCCTGGCTCGCGGCGAGGCGCGCCTCGAGCGCGATCTTCACCCGGTTCCAGTCCGCCCGGCGCAGGTACACCGGCTCGAGCATCTCGCCCGCGCGCGCCCGGTGCTCGGCCTCGGCCGAGCCCTCGAGGATCGCCTCGAGCAGCGACACGGCGCCCTCGTGCGCCGGGTCGATGAGCAGCGCCTCGGACAGCTCGTCGAACGCGCGCTGCACGTCGCCCGTGTGCCGGTGCGCGACGAGCGCGATCTTCACGTGCAGCTCGGCGAGGTCGCCGGCGCGCACGTCGAGCTGCCGCTCGTAGAGCCGGATGAGGTCCTCGAAGCGCCCCGCCTCGCGGTAGAGGCTGTCGAGCGCCGCGATGGCGTCCGGGTGGAGCGCGATGTCGAGGATCGTCTCGTACGTCGCGATCGCCGCCGCCTGGTCCCCGAGCGGGCCCCGCTCGAGCTCCGCGATCCGGAAGAGCAGCCCCGTCTTCTCCTCGTCGCTCTCGGCGTTCTCGACGCGGAGCTTCAGGATCTCGAGCAGCCGGCCCGCGTCGTTCGCCTCGCCGTAGAGCTCCTCCAGCGCGATCATCGCGCGCCGGTCGTCGCCGCGCGCCTCGAGCGCCTTCTTGTACTGCTCGACCGCGAGCTCGCGGTTGCCGAGCTTGTGCCGCGCGAGCTCGCCGACCCGGAGGCGGACGTTCTGCTGCACGTCGCCGTCGAGGATGTCCGGCGCGATGCGCTGGAACAGCTCGCACACCTCGGACCAGCGGCCCGTGGCCTCGCCGAGCCGCTCGACCGTGGAGATCCAGGTGGTCACGTCGGGCTCGCCCGCCGCCTCGCGCACCCCGCGGAGCGCGTAGCCGAACGCCCGCGACGTGTCGCCGAGCGGCCCCTCCGCCGTGCGGAGCGCCTTCTGCAGCGTGGCGAGCCGCTCGCTCGGGAGGTCCGAGGTCTCGACCTTGATCTCCAGCACCCGGAGGAGGCGCTCGGCGTCGCCGTCGGCCTCGTAGAGCGGCTCGAGCGTCTCGGCCGCGTCGCGCCGCGCGTCGTCCCGCTCGAGCATCGCCTCGAGCGCCGCGCGGCAGCGCGCGTTCGACGGGTCGAGCGAGAGCGCCTGGCGGTACGCCTCGAGCGCGCCCGCCGCGTCGGCCTGGTGCAGCCGCCGCACGTCGCCGAGCCGCGCCAGAAGATCGAGCCGGGCGGGCGTCTCCGTCGCGAGCGAGAGGTCCGTCTCCAGCGTGTCGGCGAGGTCGACCCAGCGCTCGTCGAGCTCGTAGAGCTCCTCGAGGGCCGCCAGCGTCGGCCGCTCCGGGCCGAACTCGTCGAGCACCGCGCGCCAGGCGTTGATCGCCTCGGGCACGTCGGCGAGCTTCTGCGCGAGCGTCTCGGCCGCCTTCGTCATCGCGCGGCGCCGCTCGTCCGCGTCCGCGGTCGACTGCTCCCGCGCCCTCAGGACAGAGACGAGCTCCCGCCACTGCGAGGTCCGCTCGTAGAGCCGCTCGAGGGCCGCGAGCGCCGCCGTGTCGGCGCTGTCGTCGCCGAGCCGCGCCTGCCAGGCCTCGATCGCCTTGGCCGGGTCGTCGAGCACCGTCTCGTAGAGCGTGCCGATGCGCTCGTAGAGCGACCGCCGCGTCTCGACGTCCTCCTCGAGGCGCACCTCGATCGCGAGCACGCCCGCGAGCGCCTGGTGCTGCTCCTTCGCCGCGTAGATCCGGCCGAGCGCCTGCGCCGCCGGGATGACCAGCGCCGGATCGGTCGGATCGATCCCGAGCACGCGCCGGTAGACCTTCTCGGCCCGGTCGGCGTCGCCGAGGAGATCCTCGCAGATCCTCGCGACTTCCATCAGGATTTCGCCGCGGATCGAGGCCGTCCCGCACGCGTCCGCGGCCGCCGTGAGCACCTCGGCCACCTGCTCGTGCTCGCCGAGGCGCCGGCCGATCTCGATGAGCCGCTCGCGCGCCGCGAGGTCCTCCGGCTCGAGCGGCAGGAGCTCCGACAGGCTGGCGAACGCGCCGGCGTCGTCCTTGAGCCGCTCGTCCTGGAGCACGCTGACCCGGCGGAGCAGCTCGCGCCGCTCCGACTCGGTCTCGGCCCCCTCGCGCCGGATCTCGAGGACCCGCACGAGCTGCCGGATCTCGTCCCGCGCCTCGTACACCGCCTCGAGCACGCGCGCCGCCCGCAGCCGGAGCGCCCCGATGTCGAGCAGCCGCTCGACGAGCTCGCGCGCCTTCGGGTCGTTCTGCCGGATCCGCAGCACGTCCTCGAGGTGGCCGAGCGCCCCCTCGGGCTCGTGCAGCCGGTCGAGGTAGATGCTGCCGAGCGACAGCTTGATCTCCACGCTCTCCGACTCGGTCGCCGTCTTCAGGCGCTGCTCGAGGAGCGCCGCGAGGTCGCGGAAGCGGCCCTCGCGCTCGTAGAGCTTCTCCAGCGAGTCGAGCGCCGCCGTGTAGAACGGGTCGAGCTCGAGGATGCGCTCGTAGTAGCCGATCGCCTTCGCCGCGTCGCCGATGATCTCCTCGGCGATCAGCGCGACCTCGTTGAGCAGCTCGATGCGCTCCGCCTGGTCGGTCGTGCCCTTGGCGGCGCGGTCGTAGAGCTCCTCGAGCTCGCCCCACCGCTCGGCCGCCGTCAGGATCTGCTTCAGCCGCTCGAAGGCGCGGTGGTTGTTCGGGTCGAGGTTCAGCACCCGCTCGAGGTACGGCCGCGCGCCCTCGGGGTCGCCGAGCTGCTCGTCGTGGAGGCTCGCCGCGCGCTCGCAGAGCTCGACCTCCACGGCGCTGCCGAGCACCTTGTCGCCCTCGGTGCGCCCCGCGACGAGGTGCACGCGGTAAGCCTCCGCGAGATCGGTCGGCCGGCCCGCGCGCCGCGACAGCTCCGCCGCGCGGTCCCAGAGCTCGAGGTCGTCCGAGAACTCGTGCAGCGCCCGGAGCAGCGCGTCGAACGCCGTCCCCGCCGCGTGCAGCTTCGTCTCCTCGACGTTCGCGAGCGTGACGTAGAGCTCACGCCGCCGCGCCGGATCGCGCTCCGCCTCGAGGATGACCCGCAGGGCCATGGCCTCGCGCCGGTGGTTGCCTGTCTCGGCGTACTCGATCGCGAGGACCCGGGCCGCGCGCACGCGCGTCTCCGGGCGCTCGACGAGCCGCGAGAGGACGGCGATCGCGTCCGGGTCGTGCGCCGCGAGGTCGAGCGCGCGCACCGCGGCCTCGAAGGCGTCCGCCGGCCGGTCCAGCCGGTCCAGGTAGAGCGACGCGAGCTCGATCTCGCGCCGCGCCCTGTCGTCGCCGTCGCTGACGTCGCGGTGCGTGGCCACGATCTCGGCCGCCGCCTCGTACTCGCCCGCGGCGATGAGGAGCCGCGAGAGCACCCGCAGCGCGTGGACGCGCCCGGGCGTGAGCGCGATGACCTTGCGCAAGAGCTCGATCGCCTTGGCCGGGTCGCCGAAGACCTCCTCCTCGAGCGTCGCCCACTCCTCGAGGATCTCGGCGCGCTCCTCGCCCTCGACCTGGCTCGCCCTGAGGTCGAACAGCCACCGCAGGTCCTCCTGCCGCTCGTTCGCGCGGAGGAGCGCGTCGAGCGCGCGCACCGTGCCCTCGTCGGACGGGTCGTCCTGGACGAGGCCGCGGTAGACGGTCACCGCCTCGTCGAGCTTGCCCATCTCGCGCGCGTACACCTCGGCGAGCTTCAGCCGGAGCGTGCGCTGCACGTCGGTCGTGAGGTCCGTCGCCGTCCGGAGCCGGCCCTCGACCGCCTCGACGAACGGCCCCCACGAGCCCGCCGCCCGCGACCAGGCCTCGAGCAGATCGAGCCCCTCCTCGTCGGGCTGGAGCTCGTAGGCGCGGCGCGCGTAGCCGAGCGCGCTCGGCTTGTCCGAGAGCGGGCCGCCCGTCACCGCCGCCAGCTTGCGCAGCATGCCGACCTGCGCCTCGGCGTCGTCGGTCGCGTCGAGGAGGATCTCGTAGAGCGCCGGCAGCCGGGCCCACTTCTCCTCCTCCTCGTAGATCGGCACGAGCGCCGCGGCGGCGCGCGCGTCCCGCGGCGAGACGCTGAGCACGCGCTCGTACGAGCGCGCCGCGCGCTCGGGCGCCTTGAGCTGCTCCTCGAAGATCCGCGCCGCGCGGAAGGAGATGTCGAGCTTCGTCGCCGGGTCGGTCGCCTTGTCCGCCGCGCCCGAGAGGAAGTCGACGAGCCCCTCCCAGTCGTTCTGCGAGGCGTAGAGCTCCTCGAGCCCGTCCCAGTCGCCCGCGGCGAAGTACGCGTCGCGCAGGACGCGGAGCGCGCGCGCGTGCCCCGGCGAGAGCGTGAGCACGCGCCGCCACGTCCGCGCCGCCTGGGCCGCGTCCTTGAGGCGCTCGGCGTACACGGCGCCGAGCTTCTGCAGGGAGACGAGGCGCGCCGCGTCGTCGGGCGCGAGGTCGACCCGCCGCTCGAGCACCTCGGCGACCGTCGCGAAGTCCTTCTCGCGCTCGGCCTGCTTCTCCAGCGCGTCGAGCACCCCGGGGGCGTTCGAGTCGAGCTCGAGGATCCGCTTCTGCAGCGCGATCGCGTCCGCGCCGCGGTCGAGCCGCTCCGCCGCGAGCTTGGCCATCTCGCCGAGCAGCTCGATCTTGGCGGCGCCCTCGGCGCTCTCGAGCTTGCGCTCGTAGAGCGAGTAGAGCTGCGGCCAGGCGCGCCGCTTCAGGTAGAGCTCGCGGAGCTTCTGCTGCGCCTCCTCGTCGATCGGCTCGACCGTGAGCAGCGCCTCGTACGCGGCGATGGCGTTCTGCACGTTCGAGAACTGGTCGAACCAGCGCCGCGCGACGGCGCGGTAGAGCCCCGCCTTCTCGGCGCGGCTCTCGGTCAGCTCGGCGAGGCGCTGCTGGTACGAGAGCAGGTCGCGCCAGCGCCCGAGCGCCTCGTAGATGCGGGTGAGCTCCCGCACCGCGTCGACGTCCTTGTCGTCGAGCTGGACGATCTGGGTGAGCACCGTGACGAGCGCCGCGTCGTTCTTGGCGCGGTCGCGGTAGATCCCGGCGATCTCGCGGAGCACCGCGACCCGGCCGGCGACGTCGTCGGCGGGCGTGCGCTCGAGGTCCTGCCGGTAGAGCTCGACCAGGGCGTTGTACCCCTCGGTCTGGAGGTAGAGGCGCTTCAGGGCGTCGCGCGCCTGGCGGTTCTCCGGGTCGGTCCGGAGCACCGACTTGTACTGCTCGATCGCCTTGGCGGCGTTCTCCTGCGACTCGGCGAGGCGCGCGAGCTCGGTGGCGATGGCACGCTTCTCGGCGCCGTCGGGCAGCGCGCGCTGCGCGTCCGTGAGGATCGTCGTGAGCCGCGGCTTGTCGCCGCGCTGCTCGAGGACCTCGCGGTAGAAGTTGAGCATCCCGGCGTGCGCGGCGTCGGCGCGGCGCACGCGGTCGAAGTAGGGCTCGGCCGCCTGGGGCTGGCCGCGCATGCGCCAGTGGACCATGGCGATCTGCACGAGCATGCCGAGCTCCTCGCCCGGCTTGACGCCGCCGCTGCGGAGCTGGTCCTCGTAGAGGGCGACGAGGCGGTCCCAGTCGCCCGCGGCGGAGTACGCCTCGGCCAGGAACGAGAGCGCCTCGGGCTGGCCGGGCGACAGGTCGAGCACCTCCTCGTAGGCCGCGACGGAGCGGGCCGGATCGTTGAGGTGGGTCCGGATGGTGCGCGCCGCGCGGAGGCCCGCGGCGATGCGGTCCTCCTTGAGCTGGGCCTCGGCCTTGACGAGCGTCTGCACGCGCACGACGGCGTCCCAGTCGCCCGCGGTGGAGAAGGCGATCTCGGCGAGGTTGGCGGCGCGGCGGTTCTTCGGGTCGAGCTGGAGGGCGAGCTCGATCAGCTCGGGGACTCGCTCGCCGAGCTCGGCGCGGCCGTAGCGGTAGCCGATGTCGGCCGCGCTCGTGTAGAGCGCGCTCTTGAAGGTGCCGTCGGTGGCGCCCTCGGCCTCGGCCACGTACCGGTCGACGAGGTCGCGCCACCGCTCGCGCTTCGAGGCGTCGGTCTCGAGCGCCTCGGCGGCGGCGTCGTCGTCGGGGCGCAGCTCGAGCAGCCGCTTGTAGGCGGCCGCGGCGCGCTCCACGTCGATGAGCTCCTCGTGGTAGACGCGGGCGAGCTCCGCCTGCATCGCGCCCTCGACGGCGCTCCCGGCGGCGAGGGCGATCTCCAGCTCGAGGAGCCGGGCGACGGCGTGCCACTCGTGCCGCTGCTCGTGCCGCGCGCGCGCCGCGCCGAGCAGGCGCTCGACGTCGCCGGCGCCCGCGCTGTTGGTCGGAGCGGTCACGCCCTCCGCGAGCTCGTTCCAGGCCGCCTCGTTTTCAGGCTCATCCTGCAGACGCCCAAGGGCCATCCGAATCGTCTCAACGCTCATCGTCTCTCCGCGGACCTCGCGAGATCGGTCCGGTCCGTTCACGGGCCGGGCGAAGATAGCCGGGCGGACGACACGGTTTCAAGGATCGTCGCCCCCGCGGGGCTGGAAGCGCGGGCGGAGCTTTCGCGCGCTTCTGCGCCGGGGACGTCCGCGGCCGCCGGGCGGTGGATCGGGGTCCGCGTCCGCGTCCGCGGCTGCGGGCGAGGGCGGTTCACCGCGCTCTCCGCTTCGGGTATCAACCGCGGCCATGGAAGCTACGACGATCAAGCGCTTCGGGGTGATCGGCGCGGGCCAGATGGGGCGAGGCATCGCCCAGGTCGCCGCGGCCGCGGGCCTCGAGGTGGTCCTGTGCGACGTCTCGAGGGCGCTGGCGGAGTCGGGCAAGGCCCAGATCGCCGCCATCCTCGCGAAGCAGGTGGACAAGGGCAAGATGGCCGCGGAGGAGCGGGAGGCGCTCCTCGGCCGCGTCGCGGTGGCCGACGGCATCGCCGGCCTGTCGGGGGTCGACCTCGCCGTGGAGGCGGTGACCGAGAGCTTCGACGTGAAGAGCGGGATTTTCAAGCTCGCTGACGCGGCGATGCCGAAAGGGGCGATCCTGGCGTCGAACACGTCGTCGATCTCGATCACGCGGCTCGCGGCGGTGACCAGCCGGCCTGAGCTGGTCATCGGGATGCACTTCATGAACCCGGTGCCGCTGATGAAGCTGGTCGAGCTCGTCCGCGGGGTGCAGACGTCGGACGCGACGTACGAGGCCGTCCGGGCGCTCGCGGTGGGGCTCGGCAAGACGGTGATCACCTCGAAGGACCAGCCCGGGTTCATCGTGAACCGGATGCTGATCCCGTTCCTCAACGAGGCGTGCTTCGCGCTCCAGGAGGGGCTCTCCACGCCCGAGGACATCGACGCGGGGGCGCGGCTCGGGCTGAACCACCCGATGGGGCCGCTCGAGCTGGCCGACCTGATCGGGCTCGACACGGTGCTCTCGATCGCGGAGGTGCTCCACCGGGAGTTCGGGGACTCGAAGTACCGGGCGCCCACGCTGCTGCGGAACCTGGTGGCGGCGGGGTGGTACGGGAAGAAGAGCGGGCGGGGGTTCTACGTGTACGACGACAAGGGGCAGAAGAGCGGGCGGGCGGTTTAGCCGGCTGCAGCGGAGCCAGCGGGGGAGGGGGCGCCGCGCGGGGGGGCCGGCGGGGGCCCCTCCCACAAACTCGCGCCTTTTGGGGGGCTATTGCCGTGGGAACGGGTGGGTCGGTCCGGGCGCGAGACGCACGGAGCGGGCCGGCGCTCGGGTTTGTGGGGCCCTACCCCGCCGGCCCCCCCGCGCGGCGCCCCCTCCCCCGCTGGCTCTCTCCAGCGGGAGGGGTGGATTTGTGCAGCGGTGGCCGCGCGCGAGGGAGACGGGCGATCAGGAGCTCATGGGCGCCCGAGAGACGGCTGGGCTTGAGCAGCCGGGGGGGATGGCCGCAAGGCGGCCAGCGCGGCCTGGTAGACGGCCTGGAAACGAGGCTGCTCGGGCGCGAGCTCGGCGGCGCGCTTCAGCGGCTCGAGCGCCTGGTCCTTGTGGCCTTGCCGGACCAGGGCGAGCCCCAGCGAGTGGAGCAGCTCGGCCTGCTCGGGAAGGCGGGTAACGCCGCGGCGGAGCAGCGCGACGCCGTCCGCGTCGCGGCCGAGCTCGCGATAGAGGTCGGCGAGGTTCACGTAGGTGGGGACGTAGCCGGGCTCGATGCGAAGCGCGGCGAGGTAGGCCTGCTCGGCGTCACGCGGCTTGCCCGTGCGGGCGAAGACGAGGCCCAGGTTGTTCTGGGCCTCGGCCCGATCGGCGTGGAGGGTCTGCGTGGCGATGTACTCGCGCAGCGCTCCGTCAAGGTTCTGCGCGGCGCGCTCGGACGGGGCGCCGAGGTCGACACCCGCGAGCACGCGCGCGGCTTCGGCGCGCACACCGCGCACGGGATCGACGAGGAGCGGCGCGGCGACGGCCGCGATGCGACGAGGGTCGTAGCTCCCCAGCGCGCCGAGCGCAGCGCGCCGTAGCAGCGGGTCGGGATCGGCGAGCGCGGAGCGGAGGACGGCCAGCGACGCGGCCGTGGGGGCGACGCGCAGCGAGGCGAGCGCGGTGGCGCGCGCGATGGCGGGAATGGCGCTGTCGGTCGCGAGCTGCTGGAGCTCAGCGGCGACGGCCGGGTCGCCGGGCGCGGTGCGCGCGCGAGCGAAGACCTCGGCGTAGGTCTGGTAGCTCTGCGCGGGGCGGCCGAGCCAGGCTCGCACGGCGTCGGCAGCCCAGCTCGCGGGCTTTTGCCCGTGGCAGTCAGCGCACGTGTTCGGGATCCCGAGGCGGACCGAGAGATCCGGCCGAGGCACGCGGAAGCCGTGATCGTGACGGACATCGACGCCCATGTACGTGCGCGCCGGCATGTGGCAGTCGACGCAGCGCGGAGCAGCGGGCGCGCTGGGCGCGGCGCTGGCGGGCGCGGCTGGCGTCGCGGCGGTGCTCGCGGCGTGGTGGTGATGCGCGGGGACATCGAAGCGCGCCGGCTCGTGGCAGGACGCGCACACGCCGTTGCCCTCGGCGCGCAGACGGCCGGAGTGCGGCTCGTGGCAGTCGCTGCACGTCACGCCGGCGTGCGCCATCTTGCTCTGCTGGAACGAGCCGGAAGTGAAGACTTCGTCGCTCATCACGCCGTCAGGCGTGTAAAAAGGCTCGGTCAGCAGCTCGAGCGCGACGCTGTCGAGCAGCGGGGCGCCGTGGCGGAGCGGCTGCGAGAGGGTCTCGCGGCGGCTGTGGCAAAACGCGCACGTGGCGCTCTCGGTGCCGCTCGAGGGGCCCTTGCCACGCTGCGCGGTGCCGCTCGGCAGCCGCGTCCACGTGGCGTTCTGACGCTCGTCGAAGCGCACCTCGAGGCCCTTCGAGGGGTCCGGCGTGCGAGCCTCGGTCCAGTCGAGGTGGCGCGCGCCGCCGCCGTGGCAGCCCTCGCACCCGACGCTGATCTCGGACCAGGTGGTGGTGAAGCGGTCCGCGGCCGCGTCGTATCCTTTCGTGACGTGCGTCGAGTGGCACTCGGCGCACATGTGGTTCCAGTTCTGGCTGGCCGCGGTCCAGTGCAGCACGTCGCCGGCGCGCACGCTCTCGCGCTCGTGCAGGTGATACCAGCGCTGCCCCCCGCGTGCCCGGGGGCGCGAGTCCCACGCGAACGGCAGCGCCTGCAGGCGTCCACCCGGGCCGGCAACGAGGTACTGCTGGAGCGGCTCGACGCCGAAGGTGTACAGCACCTCGTAGCGGTGCAGCTGGCCATCGGGGCCGTCCGTGGTGACCCAGTATTTCCCGTCCTGGTGCTCGAAGCGGTGGACTTGACCGGCGTAACGCAGGCGCGCCCCCTCGAAGTTCCCGAGCACGGTGGCAGCGCTCGCGTGCTGCATGGCCCGCGCATGCTGCGAGCCCTGCCACGCGGCGTGCTCCTCGGCGTGGCACGGGGCGCAGCGATCGCTGCCGACGAAGCCAGTCGCTGCGCGCTCTGGCGAGCGCTCCGTCGGGCCTACCGGCGTTGCGGCAGCTGACGAGGCCTCCGCGGCGTCGCCGTGCGCCGCCCCGGGTTTCGCCCTCGCAGCGCTCGCCGTGGAGGCGTCGGCCGGCGTGAGGGCGGGGGCGCCCGCGAGCGCGCGCCAGACCACGAGCCCGGCGAGCGCCAGGGTCAGGGCGGCGATGGGCCACCAGCGAACGAGTCGGGAATCAGCCATGGGCGGAGCGGAGGCGAGCACCGCCGCGAGACCCGGGTCGTGTCGTGCAGAGACGCCCGGGTCTCGCGTGCGGCAGGGTGAGCGGTTACTCGGTGAGGATGACCCTGCGGTCGGCGGCGTACTGCGTCCACGCGGCGGCGAGCTCGGCCGCCACGTCCGGATGAGCCGCGGAGACGTCGTTGATCTCGCCGCGGTCGGCGGCCAGATCGTACAGAGTCCAGGCGCGCGGCGTCGGGCCGTAGGGCGCGCTGAGCCACAGCAGCTTCCAGTTGTCGCGGAGCACGTAGCGGTGGTTGCCGTGCTCCCAGATCAACGTCTCACCGGGCGCGCGCACGACGGTCGCCCGATCCTCGAGCACCGGCAGGATCGAGCGCCCGCTGATCGGCTCGACTCCCCTGCCCTTGTAGGTGCTCCCCGGATCGGGCACACCGGCCAGCTCGAGCACGGTCGGCAGAAAATCGATCACGTGCGTGGTTCCGTCGAACTGCGGCCTGGACTCGTGCTGACCCGGCAGCCGGGCGATGGCCGGAACGGCGATGCCGCCCTCGCTCGTGTAGCTCTTCCACAGCCGGAACGGCGTGGCGCTCACCTCGGCCCAGCGGGGTCCGACGCCGATGTACGACCCCGGTCGACCCAGGTTCTCGAGCGTGTTCACCACCGGCCCGGATCGGCTCGGGTCGGTTGCGGCGAAGCCCTCGCGATTGCCACCTTCCGCGCCGTTGTCGGACTGGAAGAAGATGAAGGTGTTCTCGTACTCGCCGACCCGCTTGAGGTACTGGATCAACCTGCCGATGTTGGCGTCGAGGTTCTCGACCATGGCGGCGTAGATCTCCATGCGCCGCGCCTCGTAGGTCCTCTCCTCCGGCGTCAGCTGTTCCCAGGTCTTCGGGTGGCTGCCTTCGCTCGGCAAGCGAGGATTCGGCGTGAACGACGCGGGGATCACACCGCGGCTCTTGAGCCGCTCGAGGCGCTGCTCGCGGATGGCGTCGTAGCCCGCGTCGTAGCGGCCGCGGTACCTGTCGATGTACTCTGGCGGAGCCTGAAGCGGCCAGTGCGGCGTGGTGTACGTGGCGAACGCGAAGAACGGCTTGCCGTCGGCGCGGTTGCTCTCGATGTACTGAATCAGCTTGTCCGTGTAGAACTCGGTCGCGTAGAAGTCGCGCGGCGGCTGCGTGTACACGCCGTCCTCGCGATAGAGCTGACCCTGCGCGGTCGTGGGCGGGTCGGAGAACTCGTTGAAGAACGCCGCCACGCCGGGGAGCAGGACGTACGATTTCTCGAAGCCGCGCGCCGGCGGACTCTGATCCTCCTGGTCGCCGAGGTGCCACTTGCCGGCGATGTACGTGTGATAGCCGGCGTCTCTCAGGATCTCGGCGACGGACAGCGCGTTGTCGGTCAGGTGGCCCTCGTAGCCGGGCTGCCCTGCCTGCGGTCCAGTACCACCGCCCATGCGGCCCAGCCCGACGGCGTGGCTGTCCGTGCCGGACACCAGCATCGCGCGGGTCGGCGCGCACAGCGATCCGGAGCGGTGCCCGGTGAGGATGCGGCCTTCGGCGGCGAGCGTATCGAGGTTCGGGGTGCTGATCTCGCCGCCGAACGCGCCGAGATCCGAGAAGCCGAGATCGTCGGCCACGATCGTGACGATGTTGGGCAGCTCGACGCCCGCGCCGCCCCCGCCCGCAGCACCTCCGGCCCCGCCGGCGCCGCCCGAGCCCGCTGCACCGCCGCCGCCTTCGCCCGCAGCACCTCCGGCCCCGCCGGCGCCGCCCGAGCCCGCTGCACCGCCGCCAGCGCCCGCCGCGCCGCCTTCGCCCGAGTTGCCACCTCCGCCGGCGCCCGTCGCGCCGCCGGTGCCGCCTTCGCCCGAGTTGCCACCTCCGCCCGTCGCGCCGCCGGTGCCGCCTTCGCCCGAGTTGCCACCGCCACCGGCGCCGCCCGTCGTGCCCGTGGTGCTGCCGGCGCCAACCGTGGAATCGCCCGATCCCCCGCTCGAGCTGCCGGTCTGACCGGCGCTGCCGCCGCTGCCCGAGCTGTCGTCGCTCTCGCAGCCGATCGGGCCGAGCAGCGTGGCGAGCAACCAGGGCCCGCTCGCGAGCGCCGAACCAATCCATCGATGACGTTCGAAGAACCGCTTCATACATGTCTCCTTGGGAGTGCTGAAAGCAGCCGCATGAAGGAGTCGAACGTCGTCGGCGCGAGCGCCCGCCGTTATCCTGAAGGACGCCTCGGCTCGCGCGCTGGCGGAGCTCCGCCGGGCGCGCCTCGAGGAAGGGCGGACTCTGACGGTGATGAGCCGCGTGGCTCGGCCGTCACGACGAACGGCAGCGCGGCGCGTCGCCATGGACGCGGGCGCGCTGCCTCGCTCTGTTCTCCGCGCCGCAGCTCGCGCCGCGGCGCATGCGGCTAGCTACAGCAAGAACGCCAGGTGCTCGCTCGACAGCACGCCCCCGCGTGAGACCCGAACGTCCGCGCGGTAACGAGGAAAGTGAACATTCGTCCGTTATAACGGAAGTTCGGGCGTTATACAAGACGATTCGCCACCACAAAAGTTCGCGGCCCGAGTTCGTACCTGGTTGCACGGGACGCCTCGCCGGGTTGCCGAGCTGGAACGCCTGCTCACCGCGCCGCGCGGCATCTGCCGGGCTCACGTGTCCCTCGCTCCAGCGGCGCATCGGGGCTGATCGTTCTGGAATGATCATTCCAGAATGCGCCGCTGGGCGGGGACAGGTGGGCTCGAGCCTCGGGCCAGCCCCCGCCGCGCGGCCGACAGCGGCTCCTCGGGCCAGGCATGGCAGGCGCGAGCGGGCACGACATGGCGCCTTTCCCGGGGAACGGCGGGCGCTTCCCCCCGGCGCGGCGCGCTGCTAGCCACGGTCCATGACCGCTCAAGAACAGCAGCCGGGGGCGCCTGCGCGCGGTCCCCTCCAGTTCGTCGCCGTCGAGCGCACAGGCCACGTCGCCACCGTGACCATCCAGCGGCCCGACAAGCTCAACGCCCTGAACCCCGCCGTCCTCGGCGAGCTCACCGCGGCGTTCCACGAGCTCCTCGCGCCCGCCGAGGGCGACGAGGTCCGCGCGGCGGTGCTGACCGGCGCCGGCAAGGCGTTCGTCGCCGGCGCCGATATCGCCGAGATGGCGGCCATGAACAGCATCGCCGCGAAGCGGTTCGCCGACGCCGGCCACCGCCTCGCCGACCTCATCGAGACCGCCCCTTTCCCCGTGATCGCCGCCGTCAACGGCTTCGCGCTCGGCGGCGGCTGCGAGCTCGCCCTCGCCTGCGACTTCATCTACGCCGCGGAAGGCGCCAGGCTCGGCCAGCCCGAGGTGAACCTGGGCGTCATCCCGGGGTTCGGCGGGACCCAGCGATTGCTGCGCCGGGTCGGCGTCGGCCGCGCGCGCGAGCTCGTCTATTCAGGAGACATGATCACCGCCGAACAGGCGCTCGCCATCGGGCTCGTCAACGCCGTGTTCCCGGCGGCCGAGCTCCTCGCGCGCGCCCGCGAGACCGCCCTCAAGATCGCCTCGCGCGGGCCGCTCGCCGTCGCCGCCGCCAAGCGCGTCATCCTGCGCGGAGAGAGCCTCGACCTCGCCGCCGCCAACGAGCTGGAAGCCCAGGCGTTCGCCGCCCTCTTCGGCAGCGACGACCAGAAGCTCGGAATGAAAGCGTTCCTGGCGAAATCGAAGGCTGAGTTCACCGGGAAGTAACGAGCGGCCAACCAGAAGGTAACCAACCAGAAAGCAAAAGACCGCGTCTCATGCCGGAAGGGGGGACCCGACATGAGCGCGGCAGGTGAACCGCGCCTGAACATCGAACGTCCACCGCGGTGTGCAAGGAAAGACCGCATGCGTGCCGGGCTGGGGGGCTGCGCCGGCGCGCATGCGGTGAGCAGAGTGTGGCACCCGGAAGCGCGCTGTCGATCACAAAGTGCAAGGCATGCGCGCCAGTGAGCGGATTGCTCACGGCGTGAAGGCAACCAGGCGACGACGCGACGCGCACACCGGCGATATCCTGAAATGCACGTCCGAGCCGGGCATACTCATCCGCAGAGTTCAGCGTTCGCGCGATGAGCTCCTCGAATTCTGAGAAAAGAGAACACCAGCGCTCGCGCGCCGCGCGCCGGGCGCGGAACACCGACTTCCATAAGTAAAGGGCCCGGCCGAACCAAGCACGCTGGTGCGAAGGCCGCGCCGCACCGGCCACCGGGCGCACGAGCGGCAGCGCCTGGTGCGTGCCTCCGAGGAGGGCGCCGTCGCGCGCAGCGCCGTGCGCAGGGGACGTGTGAAGGATATGTAAATAGCGTTTACTACGGAAGCAGAGGATAGAACCTGACCAACCACTCTTGCCTGTGCGTCTGGGTCAATTTCTCGGCCTCCACCATTGCATTGATTGCATCGATAAGAGGGAGCTCAGCCTGGCCCAGCCTGTCTGCCGTCAGGCGGAACATCCGGCGGGCGGCGCGCAGGAAAGCTTCGGGTCGCTCGCTCGCAGCAACGCCAGGGAGTGAGCAACAAGGTGCTGGCACCTCCGGCGAGGGGCTCGGACGGCGCGCGGCGGGCTGGACGGTGGGAGTTCGCGCGGCCGGCGTACCGGCAGCGCGGCTCCGCCATGAGCCGCTTCGTCCGCCGTCGGCCGCTTCCGCCATGAGCCGCTTCGTCCGCCGTCGGCCGCTTCCGCCATGACCCGCTTCGTCCGCCGTCAGCCGCGCCCGCCGTGTGCCGCGGCGTCCGCCGTCGGCCGCATCCGCCATGAGCCGCGGCGTCCGCCGTCGGCCGCATCCGCCATGAGCCGCGGCGTCCGCCGTCGGCCGCATCCGCCGTGAGCCGCGTCGTCCGCCGTCGGCCGCATCCGCCGTGAGCCGCGTCGTCCGTCGTCAGCCGCGCCCGCCGTGCGCCGCACCTGCCGCAAAGAAGCGCGAGGGGAGCCCGCGGGAGCTCACCGGCGAGCGCGCGGCGCCGGGCCGGCGCCTCCGCAGCGGCCGGGACGCGACCTCCTTGACGCCGGGCGCGAAACGGGACTACCGAGCATCCACCTGACAATCCATTCCTCGGGTGCCCTCAGGGGCATAACAGGGAAGCCGGTGCGAAACCGGCGCGGTCCCGCCACCGTGAATGGGGAGCTGCATCCGAAGACCACTGGGCCTGCCCACGAGACCCGGGAAGGTGGACGCAGCGCCGGGAGCTGGAGCAGCTCCCTGAACCCATGAGCCGGGAGACCTACCCGAGTCCCACGAGGTGCAGCTTGCGCACGTCTTCGTGGCGTCCGGGTGCGGACTTCACCCGGAGCGCCCAAACCGGTCTTCCCGGCCGCCCTGTGTTCCCGTTTGCCGTGCTCCTGGCCACGCTGCTCGCGGCGCGGCCCGCGGCGGCGATGCACCTCGCGGAGGGCGTCCTGCCGCTCGGCTGGTGCGCGGTCTGGAACGCGCTCGCCCTGCCCTTCGTCGCCATCGCCCTCCACCTGCTCCGGCAGCGCACCCAGCGGGACGCCTTCTACAAGCCGTTCGTCGGCCTCGTCGCCGCCGCCGTCTTCGCGATCTCGTGCATGCCCGTGCCGGTGCCCACCGCAGGGACCTGCTCCCACCCGTGCGGCACCGGGCTCGCCGCGGTGCTCATCGGCCCCTGGATGACCGTCCTCGTCACCGTCGTGGCGCTCCTCATCCAGGCCCTCTTCCTCGCGCACGGCGGGCTCACGACGCTCGGCGCCGACGTCGCGTCCATGGGCATCGCGGGCGCCTTCACCGGATACTTCGTGTTCCGGCTCGCGCGGCGCTGCGGCGCGAACCTCTGGGTCGCGGGGTTCCTGGCCGGCGTCACGTCGGACTGGGCCACGTACGCGACGACGGCGCTCGAGCTCGCGCTCGGGCTCGCCGGCGAGGGCTCGGTGACCTCGATGTTCACGGGCGTCGCCGTCGCCTTCATCCCCACCCAGCTGCCGCTCGGCCTGCTCGAGGGCGCCATGACCGCCGGGGCGCTCGTCTTCCTGCGCGCCCGGCGACCCGACATCCTCGAGCGGCTCCGGGTCGTCCCGCTCGCCGCGGGGGCGTCGTGACGCGGCGGCCCGCGCCGCGCCGGCCCGCCGCGCTCGCGCGGCCCGCGCTCGCCGCCGCGCTGCCGCTCGCCGCGGCGGCCTGGCTCGCCGGGTGCGGCGGCGCTTCCTGGGACGGCGTCGACGAGGCCGTCGTCCGCCGCGTCGCCGAGGACGCCGGGCGCCACGACACGGGGCCGCTGTTCGCCGGGCTGGAGGGCGATCTCCTCCTCTTCGCGTTCCTCTGGGCAGGGCTCCTCGCCGGCTTCGCCATCGGCTACTACGCGCGCGTGCTCTTCGTGGAGCGCGCCGATCAGCCCGCCGGCAAGCCCGGCGGACAGGGCCTCCGTGCCGATTGACCCCCCGGCGCGGCGCCGCGAGCGCCTCCGCGACGTCGACCCCCGGCTGCGCCTCGGGGCCGCCGTGGCGGCGTGCTGCGTCGCCGCGGGCGCGCGCTCGCCCTGGACCCCGGCCGCGCTGCTCCTGCTCGCGTGCGCGGCCCTCCGGCTCCAGGGCATGACCGCCGGCGCGATCCTCCGCGCCTTCGCGCCCGCCGCGTGGATCGGCGGGGTCGCGGCGGCGCTCGCGCTCGCGCTCACCCCGGGGGAGCCGCTGCTCGCCGGCGCGGCGTTCCCGCTCGACGCCGTCACGCGCGAGGGAGCCCGCCGCGCCGCCACCCTCGGCGCCCGCGTCCTCGCGGCGGCCGCGGTGCTGCGGTGGCTCTCCCGCGCCGCCGCGCCCGCCGAGATCGAGGCGGCCCTCGCCGGCCTCGGCGCGCCCGCGGCCCTCGTCGAGCTGCTCGCGCTGGCGCGGCGCTTCGCCGGCGTGCTGCAGCGCGCGGCCGACAGCGCGTGGAGCGCCGCCGCGCTCCGTGGCGGGTTCTCGCGCCCGGGCGCCGCCGCGCGCTCGGCCGGCGCCGTCGCGGGCGTCGTGGCCCTGCGGACCCTGGAGCGCTCCGAGCACGTCGCCGTCGCGATGCAGCTCCGCGGCTACCAGGGCAAGCTCCCCGTCGCCGACGGCCGGGCGAGCGCGCCCGCCGCGAACCTCGCCTTCGCCGCCGCCGCCCTCGCGGCGCTGACGCTCTGCGTGGCCGCCGGAGGCGCAGGGTGAGCGCGATCGCGCCGCGCGCGCTGGCCATCGCGCTGCGCGCGCCGGCGATCGGCTACCGCGGCGGCGAGCCCGTGCTCCGCGACGTGCGCCTCGACGTCGCCGCGGGCGAGTCCGTGGCGGTGCTCGGCGGCAACGGCGCCGGCAAGACCGCGCTGCTCCGGACGCTCGTCGGCCTCCTCCCCGCGCCCGGCGGCGGGGTCGAGATCGCCGGGCGGCGCGTCGGCTCGCCGTCGGACGCCGTCGCCGCGGGCGCCGCGCTCGTGCTCCAGGACCCGGACGACCAGCTGCTCGGCGCGACGCTCCTCGACGACGTCCTCTTCGGCCCGAGGAACCTCGGCCTGCCCGCGCCCGAGGCGCGGCGCCGCGCCGAGGCGGCGCTCTCGGCCGTGCAGATCGCGCACCTGGCCGACCGGGCGATCGAGGCGCTGAGCTTCGGCGAGCGCAAGCGCGCGTGCATCGCGGGGATGCTCGCGATGCAGCCGCGCGTGCTGCTCCTCGACGAGCCGACGGCGGGGCTCGACCCCGAGGGCGAGCTCGCCCTGTGCCGGACGCTGCGCGCGCTCGCGGAGCAGCAGGGGACCACGCTGGTCACCGCGACCCACGCGGTGGATCTCGTGCCGCTCTTCGCCACGCGCGCGGTCCTGCTCGGCGACGGGCAGGTCCTCGCGGACGGGCCGCCGCGGGAGGTGTTCGCGCGAGGGGAGCTCCTCGCGCGGGCGCGGATGCGGCGGCCGTGGGTCGCGGAGCTCTGGAGCCGGATGACCCCGGCGCACCCGCGGGGCCTCGCAGGCCTCCCGCTCACCCTGGAGGAGGCGCTCGCATGCATGACACCGGTCTCCTGCTGATCGGCCACGGCAGCCGCGACGCCGCGTCGAACGCCGAGTTCGAGGCGCTCGTGGCCGACTACCGCGCGGCGCGGCCCGAGGTCGTCGTGCAGCACGGCTACATCGAGCTGGCGACGCCGTACCTCGCCGACGCGCTCGCGACGCTCGCCGCGCGGGTGTCCCGGGTGGCGGTCGTGCCGCTCTTCCTCTTTTCGGCGGGGCACGTGAAGAACGACATCCCGCTGGCGCTCGAGCAGGCCCGCGCGGCCCACCCGGGCGTGCGCTTCTCCGCGGCGCGGCACCTCGGCGTACACCCGGCGCTCGCGGAGCTCGCGTTCGAGCGCGCCGCGTCCGTGCTGCCGGAAGAGCCGGCGGCGCGGGCCCGGACCGCGCTCGTCGTCGTCGGCCGCGGGGCCAGCGACCCGGACGCGAACGGCGATTTCTGCAAGATGGCGCGCCTCATCGGCGAGGGCCGGGGGCTCCAGCTGGTCGAGCCGACGTTCATCGGCATCACCCGGCCGTCGGTCGAGGAGACGCTGGAGCGCGTCGCGCGCCACCGGCCCGAGCGCGTCGTGGTCGTGCCCTACTTCCTGTTCGCCGGGCGGCTGATGACCAAGCTCGCCGAGCAGGTCGATCGCTTCTCGGCGACGTACCCGTGGATCCGCGCGTCGCTCGCGCCGCACCTCGGCCGGTCGAGCGCGCTCGAAGGGCTCATCGACGAGCGGGCGCGCCAGGCGCTCGCCGGCGAGGCGCCGCTCCCCTGCGACACGTGCATGTACCGGACGGCGCTGCCGGGGCTCGCGCGGGAGGTCGGCGGGCTCAAGGCGATGCTCTACAGCGTGCGCCACACGCTCACGCACACGCAGGCGTCGAACCACCCGCACGCGCACCGCTCGCTGCGCAAGCACGTGCTCGTCTGCGGCAACGCCGACTGCGTGGACCGCGGCAGCCTGGCGCTGCTCGAGTCGCTGCGCCGCCGCGTGAAGCAGGCCGGGCAGCAGCAGCAGATCCGCGTGACGAAGACCTCGTGCATGGGGCGCTGCGGCGAGGGGCCGACGGTCGCGGTCTACCCGGACGGGGTCTGGTACCGCGGCGTCCGCGAGGAGGACGCGAAGGACCTCGTGGAAGAGCACCTGCTCGGGGACCGGCTGGTGGCGCGGCTCGTGGACGACATCATGCAATGAGGCGCGGCTCCCTGGAGATGCGCGGGCTACTGCTCGGCCAGGACGATGATCCGGTCGCCCCGGTCGAGCGTCAGCTTCGCGCGCTTCCTCGGGTTCACCTTCACGCCGTAGGCCTGCGACGCGTCGTCGGCCTGCGCCGCGAGGCGGACGCCGACAGCTACCTCGCCGCGGCGCCGCGCCGCCTCGACGACGGTGGCGAAGGTCACCGGACGACCGAGGCGCACGTAGTCGCCCGCGGGCTTCAGGTAGAGCTCGGACCCCTCCGGATCGAAGAGATCCTCGAAGACCGCGGCGAGATCCCGGTTCTCGGAGATCTGCGCGAGCATCATGCTGACGAGCTTGTCGCTCACGATGAAGTCGTCCGCCTGCGCGACCTCGGCGAGCTCGCGGTTCCTCACGTCGAGCATCTCGCTCACGATGCTGAAGCTCTGGCCGCGCTTCGCCTCGATGTCGCGCAGGTGGAGCAGCGTGATCAGGGTGCGCGCGTCCGCCTCCTGCGGGTCGAGCGCGTCGGCGTAGCTCAGCGTCACCACGTGATCGTAGGCCCCCACGACCCGGTCGAGCGTGCGCCTGTCGGTCGTGTCGCCTTGCTCGAGCCTGACGGTGAGGTTCCGGAGCTCGCCGCGGTCGGCCTCGAGCTGCGCCGCGACGTCGGGGACGTCGGCGACGACGGTGACCTCGGAGCCCTCCGCGACGTAGTGATCGAGCTCGTTGATGAACGCCACCGCGCGGCGGTTCCAGCCGAGGAGGAGCGTGCGCTCGGGCCGCGGCGCGGCGGGCTTGCCGTCGCGGATCGCCCGCTCTTCGACGGGCGGCGCGCGCCTCATCGGCGCGCCGATCGCGCTGTCGTCCTCGGCGATGAGGATCACGGCGTCGCCGGGCTCGATCCGCGCGTCCATGGGCGGGTTGAGCCGCACCTCACCAGAGCGGAGCCGCAGCCCGATGACCGCGCAGTCGTCGTACGCGAACAGGGCCTCGCCGAACGACCTGCCCGCGAGCGCGGGCTCCGCGCGGGTGTAGATCTCGTGGCCCTTGAAGTCGAGCAGCTCGCTGTAGACCACGCTGAGGCCCTCGCTGCGGCAGGTCTGCACCGTGATGCGCGAGAGCACGTCCTCCGTGAGGATGAGCGCCGCCTCGTCGCGCGCCACGAGCCGCGCGGCGTCGAGGTTCCGCCGGTCGCGGATCTGCGTGACGATCGGGTAGCGGCCCTCCTTGCGGCCCGCCCTGTTGGTCAGCGCCAGGATCGACTTGATGACCCGCGAGTCCGGGTTCCCCTCCTCGGGGGAGAGGATGATGATCGACCGCGCGGCGTCCGGGTTCACGATGGCGATCTCCGCGGGATCGCTCGGGTTTCCGGTGCGGCAAACGACGCGCGTCCGGCCGGTCGACCCGACGCGCGCGCGGATCTCGTCCTCCATCTCGACCTTGTCCTTCTCGGCGAGCACGGCGATCGCGGCGCGGGGGCGGCTCTCGTTCGCGATCGCGAGCTCCTGGATCATCGAGAAGATCTGCGGCGACCAGCCGAGGATGACGGTGTGCCCCTCCTCGCAGACCAGCGAGCGGCCCTTGCGGAGCTCGCCGACGCGGGCCTCGATCCCGCTCGTGATGATGCCGATGAGGATGCTGACCATGAAGATGCCGCCGAGCGTGACGGCGAACATCGCGGCGAGGTAGCCGCGGCTGCCCGTGTCGCCGGCGACGGTGCCGGCGTCGAGCGCGCGCATCAGCGTGATCCAGAGGGCGGAGGGGAACGACACAGGGGCGCCGTCCTCCGCCGGGGCGAGCCCGAGGAGCACGACGACCGCCGCGAACGCGACGACCATGGCGGTCGAGAGCGCGAACAGCCACGCGATGAGCGCGGGCGCGCCCTTCGCCATGGTGAGGTCGAAGCGGTAGTGGAGACGATCGACGAAGGTGACTTTCTGCATGGGCATGGGGCGCACCAGCGCCGCGCGCCTCGAGGGCGCGGCGCGGGGGGCCACCTAGCACGGACAGGGCGCCCGTCGAACCGCGCCTTCCCGCCCTCTTCCCTAGCTGGTAGGAGGGGGCCGATTAGGAGAACCGATATGGCCTGTCACGAGATCGCCGCGCTCCGCCTTGGGCTCATGAACATCCTCGGCATCGACGACCCCGGCGAGCGCGCGCACGAGCTCGCCGAGCTCGGCCCCGCGGCGGCGGAGCCGGGGCCGGTCTCCGCGATGCTGCGCGCCGGGGACCTCAAGAACCTCTCGCGCCTCTTCGAGGGGTCGCTCGCCGAGCTCCAGGAGAAGGTCGCGAAGACCCCGGCGGGCGACGCGAAGCTGGCCTACCTGCGCTCGCTCCTCATCCTCACGAAGCAGGTCGAGCTCGACCTCCGCGCCCAGGTCGACGGGCTCGCCCGGCTCTACCGGGAGCTCGAGGAGATGCACGATTTCGTTCACGAGATCTACCCGGCAGAGCAAGCAGAGCAGTCCGAGTAAGCAGAGAAGCAGAGGAGACGGAGTCGACCCATGGCCCAGGGCAGCGCGAAGATCAGGATCGCCCACGCGGAGCCGCTCGGACAGGGCGCCCGGCTCCTCCGCGTCGAGCGCGTCGACGGCGCGGAGCTCGGCTTCGCCGGCGGGCAGTACGTGATCATCAACACCGGGGTCACCCTGCCCGGCGGCAAGCTCGCGAAGCGCGCCTACTCGATGCTCTCGAGCGACGCCGAGCAGCGCGCCGTCGAGATCGCGGTCAAGCGCGTCGGCGCCGGGCCGGGGTCGAACGTGCTCAACGACATCGCCGTCGGCGCGGAGCTCGAGTGGAGCGGCCCCTGGGGCAAGCTGCGGCTCCCGCCCGGCTTCTCCGGCCGCGCGCTCGTGGTCGCCACCGACACGGGGATCACCGCGGCGCTCGGGATCGCCCGGAGCGCGGCCGCCGCCGGCGCCGCGCAGCTCGACCTGCTCTGGCTGGTCGAGCCCGGCGACCATTTCGTCTCGGAGCGGTTCGTCCGCGAGCGCCTCCCCGCCGCCGTCCGCCTGACGGTCGCCGGCGACTTCCTCCCGGTCGGCCACCCCGAGCGGCCGGCGCGCGCGTGCGCGCTCGTCGGCGATCACGCCGCCGCCGCGCCCTACGACGCCGCGCTCTGCGCTGGCGACGGCGCCGTGATCTATCCGATCCGCGACCGGCTGGCCTCGCTCGGCGCGCCGGAGGGCAGCGTGCTCCTGGAGAGCTTCTTCAACAACCCCATGAAGAAGTCGTTGTAATCGTTCAGGATTCTGGATGGCAGAGCTCCGGCCGAGGGACCCGAAAGGGCAGCGCGAGGGGTTCACGACGGGCGCTTGCGCGGCCGCCGCGGCCAAGGCGGCGGCGCGCGTGCTCGCGCGCGGCGCGGCGGTCGACGCGATCGAGACGACCCTGCCGAACGGGCAGAAGGTGACCTTCCCGCTGCAGCGCTGCGACCGCGACGGGCAGCGCGCCACGTGCAGCGTCATCAAGGACGCCGGCGACGATCCGGACTGCACCCACGGCGCCGAGCTCGTCGCCGAGGTCGAGCTCCGCCGCGAGCCGGGCGTCGAGATCCGCGGCGGCGACGGGGTCGCCGTCGTCACCAAGCCGGGGCTCGGGCTGCCGGTCGGCGCGCCGGCCGTGAACCCCGTGCCGCGCCGGAACATCACCGAGATGGTCCTCGAGGAGCTCGAGGGCTCGGGCTTCGCCGGGGCCACGGTCACGCTCAGCGTCCCCCAGGGCGAGGAGATGGCGAAGCAGACCATCAACGCGCGCCTCGGGCTCATCGGCGGGATCTCCATCCTCGGGACGAGCGGGATCGTGAAGCCGTACTCGACCGCCGCCTTCCGCGCGAGCGTCGTGCAGGCGATCGACGTCGCCGCCGAGCGCGGCATCGCGACGCTCGCGCTGACCACCGGCGGCAAGTCCGAGGCGTACGCGATGAAGCTCTACCCGGAGCTCCCGGAGGACGCGTTCATCCAGGTGGGCGACTTCATCGGCACCGGGGTCCGCCACGCCGCGCGGCGGCGGATCGCCCGCGCGATCATCGTCGGCATGATCGGCAAGCTGTCGAAGATGGCCGACGGCAAGATGATGACGCACGCCGCCGGCTCGGAGGTGAGCATGGAGCTGCTCGCGCAGATCGCCGAGGAGCTCGGCGCGCGGCCGGAGATCGCGGCGGAGATCCGGCAGGCGAACACCGCGCGGCACGTGCTCGAGCTGTGCCAGCGCGAGGGGCTCACCGGCGTCGCGGGCGGGATCTGCCGGCGCGTCGTCGAGCACACCTCGCGTCACGCGGGCGGCGCCCTCGAGGTGCACGCCTGCCTCGTCGACTTCAACGGGGCGCTGCTCGGCCGGTATCCGGCCGGCGCCGCCAGCGCAGCCAGCGCAGAAAGAGCGGAGGACCCATGAGCGGTGCCAAGGTCGATACGAAGACCGATTCCAGGAGCGATGCCAAGTCCGATGCCAGGAGCGATGACGGAGCGCCCGCGGCCAACGACATGCGGCAGATGACCGCGCTCGGGCGGCGCATCGAGGACAGGAGCTTCGCGATCATCGACGAGGAGGTCGGCGACCACGGGTTCCCGTACGCGGAGTGGCAGGTCGTCCGCCGCGTGATCCACGCGACGGCGGACTTCGAGTTCTCGTCGCTGATGCGGCTCCATCCCGAGGCGATCGAGCGGGGGATCGACGCGCTCCGGGGCGGCGCGCCGGTCCTCGTCGACGTGAAGATGATCGGCGTCGGCCTGAACGAGCAGCGGCTCGCCTCGTACGGCTGCAAGATCCACTGCTTCATCTCCGACGACGACGTCATCCAGGCCGCCTCGGCGGCGGGCTCGACCCGCGCGATCGAGTCGATGCGCAAGGCGCACCGGCTCGGGCTGCTCGACGGGGCGGTCGTCGCCATCGGCAACGCGCCGACGGCGCTGCTCGAGGTGGTGCGCCTCGCCCGCGAGGAGGGCGCGCGGCCGGCGCTCGTGATCGGCGTGCCGGTCGGGTTCGTGTCGGCGGCGGAGTCCAAGGAGGCCCTGCTCGAGTCCGGCCTGCCCTCCATCGTGGCGCGCGGGCGCAAGGGCGGGAGCCCGATCGCCGTCGCGATCGTCCACGCGCTGCTGCTCCTCTCGGCGGACCCCGCGGAGCCGACGTTGCCGTCGGGCTCGACGGGCCCGGCGAAGGTGGCCCGATGAGCGCCCGCCGCGCCGTCACGATCGTCGGCATCGGCGACGACGGGTGCGCCAGCCTGTCGAGCCGCGCCGCCTCCGCCGTCGCCCGGGCCGAGGTCCTCGTGGGGGGCGAGCGGCACCTCGAGTTCTTCCCGCAGTTCCGCGGCGAGAAGATCGCCCTCAAGGGCGGGCTCTCCGCCGCGCTCGAGCGCGTGGAGAGCCTGTCGGCGGAGCAGAACGTGTGCATCCTCGCCTCGGGCGACCCGCTGTTCTTCGGCGTCGGCGCGCTCGTCGTCCGGAAGCTCGGCGGCGAGCACGTCGAGATCATCCCGAGCCTCAGCTCGGTCCAGTGGGCGTTCGCGCGCACGGGGATCGCCTGGGACGACGCCGCCTTCGTCTCGGTCCACGGTCGCTCGCCCGAGGGGTTCGCGACGCGCCTCCGCCGGCTCTCGAAGGTCGCGGTGCTGACCGACGGCGAGAACAGCCCGGCCCGCCTCGCGGCGCGGCTCGTCGAGCACGGCGACACCGCGTGGAAGGCGTGGGTCTGCGAGAGCCTCGCGGGCGCGGGCGAGCGCGTGCGCGCGTTCGACCTCGCCGCGCTCGCGGCGTGCGAGGACATCGGGCCGCTCAACGTGCTCCTGCTCCTGCGCAGCGACCCGGCGTGGCGGCCCGCGCCGGCCGTCCCCTACCTGCACGAGGACGCCTTCGCGAAGCGCATGCCGAAGAACGGCCTGATCACGAAGCGCGAGGTGCGCCTGCTCTCGATCGCGTCGATGGCGATCCGCCCCGACGCCGTGGTCTGGGACGTCGGCGCCGGCTCGGGGTCGGTCTCGATCGAGGCGGCGATGCTCTGCCCCCTCGGGCGCGTCTACGCGATCGAGGTCGACCCGGAGGGCGTGGAGATCTGCCGGGACAACGTCCGCACGCACGGGGTCGACAACGTGCGCGTCGTCGCGGGCCGCGCGCCCGAGGCGCTCGGCGCGCTCGAGGACCCGGACGCCGTGTTCGTCGGCGGGAGCAAGGGGAGCATGGAGGAGATCATCGCGGCGGCGCTCGATCGACTGCGGCCCGGCGGCCGGCTCGTGGTCAACGCGATCACGATGGAGAACGTGGCCGAGACGTACCGCGCGCTCCGGGCGCGGGGGCTCGACCCCGAGATCACCCTGCTCTCGGTCTCGCGCGGCGTCCCGCTCGCGCGCTACATGCGCTACGAGGCGCTGAACCCGATCCACATCTTCGCCGCGACGAAGCCGGCGAAGGCGCAGGACCCCGCGGAGGCCGGGGCGCCCGCCGGCGCGGCGCGGCCGGAGGCGTCATGAGCGGCCTCGGCAAGCTGTACGGCGTGGGCGTCGGCCCCGGCGCGCCGGACCTGCTCACCCTGCGCGCCGTGCGCGTGCTCGAGGGCGCGGACGTGCTCGCGCTCCCCCGCAGCTCGGACTTCGGCGCCTCGATGGCCTACCGGATCCTCTCGCCGGTCGTCGGCAAGAGGCCGGAGCAGGAGCGGCTGCTCCTCACCTTCCCCATGAGCAAGGACCCGGATCGCGTCCGGCCCTACGTCGAGGCGGCCGTCGACAAGATCGTCGAGCGGCTCTCGCGCGGCCTCTCCGTCGCCTTCGCCACCGAGGGGGATCCGTCGCTCTTCAGCACGTTCGTCTATGTCCGCCGCGAGGCGCTCCGCCGCCTCCCCGGGCTCGAGGTCGAGGTCGTCCCCGGCGTCACCTCGGTCACCGCGGTCCCCGCCGTGAGCGGGCTGTCGCTCGCCGACGGGCAGGAGCGGATCGCCATCCTCCCCGCCACCTACGGCGTCGACGACCTGACCGACGTGCTCCGGCGCTTCGACACCGTGGTCCTGATGAAGATCGGCCCGGAGATGCCGAAGGTGACCGAGGCGCTCACGCGGGCGGGCCTGCTCGATCGGGCCGTCTTCGTGTCCAAGGCGACGATGCCCGAGCAGCGCATCGTCCGGGACCTGCGCGCCGCGGAGGGCGAGCGGGGCGACTGCTTCGCCATGGTCGTGGTCACGCGCGGGGAGCGCAGCGGGCTCCTCGTCGGGGAGGCCGAGGCCTCGCTGCCGGGCAGCTTCGAAAAGACGCTCGACGAACCGGAGGTGTCATGATCGCCGCGCGCAAGCCGTACGCCCTCTACGCGATCACGCGCCACGGGATCGCCATCGCGCGGAAGCTCCTCGAGGGCCTCCCGGGCGCGGATCTCTACGTGTCGCAGAAGCTGTTCGACGGGGCGCCGGAGGGGGCGAAGCCGCTGCCGCTGCCGATGGGGCCGCTGCTCACCGAGGCGTTCACGGCCTACGACTGCCACGTCTTCGTGATCAGCGTCGGCGCCGTGGTGCGGATGATCGCGCCGCTCTTGAAGAACAAGAAGGTCGACCCGGCGGTCGTTTGCGTCGACGACACGGCGCGGTTCTCGATCTGCGTGCTCTCCGGGCACGTCGGGCGGGGCAACGCGTTCACCGAGAAGGTGGCCTCGCTGCTCGGCGCGCAGCCGGTGGTGACCACGGCGTCCGACGCGCTCGGGACGCTGACGGTCGACATCCTCGGCCGGGAGCTCGGCTGGACGCTCGACGACCCCGACCGCAACGTGACCCGCGGCTGCGCCGCGGTCGTGAACGCCGCGCCCGTGCTGTTCGTGCAGGAGACGGGCGAGCCGTCGTTCTGGCCCGAGGACAAGCCGCTGCCGCCCGGCGTGCGCTACGCGACGTCGCTCGACGGCGTGGACCCCGACGCGTGGGAGATCCTCCTCGTCGCGAGCGACCGCGACCTCGCCCGCGCGCACCCCGCGATCGTCGAGCGCGCCGTCGTCTACCGGCCGAAGAGCCTCGTCCTCGGCGTCGGCTGCGACCGCGGCGCGCCGCTCGACATGGTGGAGCGCGGGGTCGACAGGCTGCTCGAGGAGCACGGGCTCTCGGCGAGGAGCGTGAAGGCGCTGGCGACGATCGACAAGAAGGCCGACGAGGAGGCGCTGCTCGCGCTGTCGGCGCGGCGGGGGTGGCCGCTGGTCACGTTCACGCCCGAGGAGCTCGACGGGACCGAGGGGATCGAGAACCCGTCGGAGACCGTGAAGAAGCACGTGGGCGCCCGGGGCGTCGCCGAGCCGGCGGCCCTGCGCGCGGCAGGGGCCACGAAGCTGCTCGTGCCGAAGCGGGCGTACACGGAGGAGGGCGTGGGGCGGTCCATGACGCTCGCCGTGGCGCGTATCCCCTTTGCGAAGCGCAGTGTCGAGGAGAGCCATGGGTGACAGCAGAGGAGTCCTGTCGATCGTCGGGATCGGCCCCGGCGCCGAGGAGCACGCGTCCCGCGCCGCCCTCGAGGCGATCGCGGCGTCGGACCTCATCGTGGGGTACACGACCTATATCCGGCTGGTGAAGCACCTCATCGAGGGGAAAGAGGTGATCAAGACCGGCATGACCGAGGAGATCGGCCGGGCGCGCGCCGCGGTGGAGCGGGCGCGGGACGGGGCGCGGGTCGCGATCATCTCGTCGGGCGACGCGGGCGTCTACGGCATGGCCGGGCTCGTCTTCCAGGTGCTCGAGGAGATCGGCTGGAAGCGGGGCGAGTCGCCGGAGCTGCGCATCGTGCCCGGCATGACCGCGCTCAACGCGTGCGCTTCGCTCGTCGGCGCGCCGCTCGGCCACGACTTCTGCGCCATCTCCCTGTCCGATCTCCTGACCCCGTGGCCGGTCATCGAGCGGCGCCTCGAGGCCGCCGCCGCCGCCGACTTCGTCATCGGCCTTTACAATCCGGCGAGCGGGCGGCGCACGCGCCAGATCGTGCGGGCCCAGGAGATCATCCGCCAGCACCGCGCGGGCACGACGCCTGTCGCGCTGGTGAAGAGCGCTTACCGCAAGCTGGAGAGCGCCGTGCTCACCGATCTCGACCATTTCCTGGAGTACGAGATCGGGATGCTGACCACGGTGCTCGTCGGGTCGACCAACACCTTCATGTTCGAGGGATACATGGTCACGCCGCGCGGATATACCAACAAGTACACATGGGATGGGGAAGCGCTCCCGGGCCAGACGCCGGGGCGCACGCTCGTGCTCTCGGACGAGAGCTCCACCGCAGCAGAGGAGGTCTAGATGGCACGCGTAGGGAGGCTGGGCGGCGCGATCCTCGCCGAGACCCAGGGAGAGTATTACCTCGTCGGCAACACCAAGGCTCCGGTCAACTTCCGCGAGGCGGGGTTCGAGCCGCCGGACGAGGCGGAGCTCGTGAAGGGGGCGTATCTCCGGCTCAAGCCGTTGCGTGACGTGAAGGTGGCGGCGCCGGCGCTGCTCCTCGACGTCGAGGGCGAGGAGCTCGCGAAGAAGCTGGTCCAGCGCTTCGTGATCGACCGGAACGGCTCGGTGAGCGAGCGGCTGTGGCGGCTCGTGTACAGCCCCGACGACCCGCTCGACGACGCCGAGGCGCCGGTCGAGCGCGACGCGCGGTGGCTCGGGGACATCCCCGAGACCATCTGGCAGCTCGTGCGCGACAACGTGCTGCGCTGCCTCTGAGCTCGGCTCCTGACCCGGCAAAAGCGCGGGAGAGCCGCTTCTACTGACTCCCTCCGCCGAAGTGAGCACGAGCTCCATGACGCCGATGCACCCAGCATTCCGGCGTTCTCTCATGAAATAGGCTATCTCGCCGGCGGGACCTCGGGGCTCTCCGGCGAGCCCGCGGCGTCCTGGCGCTCGCTCGGCGCGGGCGCACCGGAAGGGCGGATGTCCGGTGTCCGGCGGAGCTCCGTGCACCAGCGCTCGATCAGCACCGATCGTAGCAGCGCTTCCACGCTCGCGAAGCCGAGGCGCGCGGCGTAGGTCTCCAGATCCTCGGGGATCGGCTTGCCGAGCCGCTCGGTGAAATACCACCGCCACAGCGCGTCCGTGTCGTTGACGCCGCTGCCCGCCAGGTCCAGCGCGTCCAGGCCCTCACGCTCCACCATGGCCTGCTTGGCGCGAGCCTGCTTCGCGAGACGCCCGTAACAGCCCATGGCGCGCAGCTGGTCGACGAGGTGACGGCGGACCTCCGGCTCGCACACGTCGGCCGTCCAGCGGCGCTTCGCTTCTCGCGCCATCATGTCGGCGAAGGACCTGGCGTCGAGCCCCTGCTCGCCGAGCCACGCGCGGGTCGAGGGCCCGGTGTACAGCCCTCGCTCGCGCCGGAACTCCATGGCCGTGCGTTCGAGGTGCGCGGGGCCGACCTTCACCCCGTTGCGCTCCGCCGCCTCCTCGGCGAGGCCGCGCAGCAGGGCGCCCTGGACCGCGAGGGTGTAGAGCGGCTCGTCCCCGAGCAGGCGCAGCTCGTCGAGCAGGGCGTCGACGTCCGCGCCGGGGTCGATGTCGAGCCGGGTCGCGCGCATGCGATCGACGGCCCGCTCCCAGACGTCGGTACGCTGGAAGATGAAGCCGGGCTCCAGCGGTCCTCGACGCGTGGCGCGGGCGGCCTGCATGGCCTCGATCATGGCGAGGGCGTCGAGGCGCTTCTGATCCACGCGCCCGGCGGGGAGCCACCGCTCCAGCGCGTCGAGCACGCGCGGGGCCTCCTGCGCGGCTCGGGCCGCCTGGAGCACCGCTGGCCAGGTGCGATCGGGGTAGAACAGCCCCCTGGCGACGGCGACGAGCCGCTCGGCCAGCGCCGGCTCGCAGATCTTCGCCTCGACAGCGGCGGCGAGCGTCGCACGGATGTTGACGAGGGCCTCCGACGTGCACCGATAGCCGTGCTCGGCGGATGCGTGCGCGAGCGCGACCTCGTCGTCGGCGCCGAGCGCGCCCGAACGATAGTGCTCGAAGACCCGGCCCACGCCGACCATGCCGAAGTCGGCCAGCTCGGCGGCCCGGAGCGCGCCCATGCTCGACGCGCCGAACACATGGATGCCCTGAGACATCGCCCAGAGGATCTCCTTGTGCCAGACCGCCGGGACGCGCTCGAAGAAGCCGTCCACGATGCCAATCCCCCACGGTCGCTCGCGCGCGGCCCGGTAGACGTCTCCCTGGGCGACGGGCGGCAAGACCCGCAGCTCCGGGAGCGCGGGCACCTCCGCGGGCGGCAGGCTGGGCCCGGTGAACAGGACGATCACGACGACACCGCCTGCGCGCGCGGTCCAGGCGTGTACCCAGGGGCGTCCCACATGCTCTCCAGCCCCGGCACGACGACGCGGACGACGGGCAGCCCGAGCTCAGGCCGCGTGAGATCCACGACCGCTACCTGGCCGAGCCCGGCGCCGCGCAGCGCCGCGAGCGCCGCGGCGAGATCCTCGTCGAAGCGCTCGCTGAACCCGTCGCTCGCGGCGCCGAAGGAGCGCCACGGCCCCTCGAACTGCTCTATCTCCGAGCGCGCCGCGGCGATCCGCGGCGGCGACCGGAACAGCTCGTACGCGGCCCGGTCGACGTCGTCGCGCGCCCCCGCGATGGCGGTCAGGCGGCTCTGGGCGGCCTCGGTCAGGGCGCGCGCCAGGGCGACGGCGCGGGAGCGGTGGCACCCCTGACCGCCGCTCACGTAAAGGACGCGTCCCGGGTGCGGCACGCGGTCGACGATCTCCGCCACGAAGACCGGCAGCCCGAACTCGCTGCTCGCGTCCCACACGCCCACCGCGATGTCGGCCCGATCGAAGCGGGCCAGCACCTCGCGGCAGATCGGATCGTCCACGGTGCCGAGATCCAGGCGCGTCCGCGCGCGGCGCGCCGGCCCGGCCGCGCGCCACAGCGCCACCGCGTCGCGCTCGATGACCTCGTAGAGCCCGTGGAGCACGGCCTCGAGCCGGTGGTTGCCCGAGGCGAGCCCCGTCGACGTGGTCAAGAAGCACCCGCTGCCGGGCGGGAGCGGCACGGTGTAATCGGAGTGGACCACCTCGAGCGGCACCCACAGCGGGCCGCCGCTCATGATGTCTTCGCCCTCGATCCAGAGCATCTTGTGATGGGGGTGGAAGGAGCCGATCGAGAGCCGCGGCAGCCCGGCGAGGTCGACGAGGCGGTGCCGCGCCGAGAGCTCCGCGGCGGTGCAGAAGAGGAGCGGCTGCAGGATGTGCTCGGCGTGCCACTGCTCGATGGCCTCCATCAGCCCGGACGCGCGCGCAGCATCGATGTCGAGCCCTTTTCCCTGCGAGACCGACACGGATCGGGCGTTGGGCCGGCACACCATCACCACCGGGATCCCGACGACGTCCAGCCCGGTGACGTCGGCGACGCGGGTGATCCCCGTGGCGCGCGTCATCGGGAGCACCCGCTCGACGGTCTCCGCCGGGCTGACCAGGCGGTGCGTGCCCCGGAGAAAGGTCTTGTGCGTGGAGGGCGGGGTCATGTCGTCAGGATCTCGCGGGGAGCGGCGCGGGCTCAGGCGCCCCGGCTATCGACGCCTGAAGCCGGTCAGGTTGACCAGGTAGGTGCCGCAGAACTCCGTGGGAGCCGGGACCTTCCTGGGTGCCGCCTGCGCGTCCTTATCGACCAGCTGCTGGTTATCTGGCTCGTCCGCCACGTGTCCTATCTGCGCGCCCGTGGCGACCAGCTCCTTGCACCACGATTGCACTGAATTCTCTGACCTGAGGTGGCGCTTCTTCGTCAGCGTGTCCGACGACACCTCGTAATACAGAGTCTCGGTGCCCTCTTTGTTCAGCACGGCCAGGACCATGGTGAAACCCCAGCACTGGTCATCCGGCGCATCTTTATCGTCCTGCGCGCTCTCCTTCGTCGCGCTGGTCGTGCTCCTGTCGTCCGTCGCCCCCTGCTGTGCCGCGCTGGTCGCGCTCTCATCCTTCATCGTATCCTCCTTTGTCACGTCGGTTGCGGTCCTGTCGTTGATACCCTGAGCCATCCCTCAAGTTTTTCGGAAAATTCACAGGGAGGCGGGGAGACGGGGAGACGGGGAGAAAAAAATCTTCAAACACTCCCTGTCTCCCCGCCTCCCTGTTCAATTTTCCCGCTGAAAAGGGCTGCCCCCAGACAAGAGTGAGTCGGCCTCGCGCGCGTCCGGAATGCCGGTGAGGCCCGACCCGAGCCGGCGGAGCCGCTCGATGTCGTCGGGCTCCACGCGCCCTTCAGCCCTGCGCAGGCGAACGAGAGCCACCTGCGCGCGCAGCCCGAAGAGCCGGGCCCCCTGCGCCTCGGCCATGTCCCTCGCCCGCGCGAACGCGGCCTCCGCCTGCCCTGGGTCCCCGCTGGCCCGCCACACCTCGCCGAGCAGCCGGTAGAGCTCCGGATGGTAGCAGCGCTCCTGTGTCGTGAACGCCTCGCCGAGCGCCTCGTCGAGCGCCTCGCGGGCGCCCTCGACGGCGCCGGCGGCCAGGCAGGCGTCGGCGAGGTGCGTGGCGTAGAAGGTGGTGACCATGCCCGAGCCCATCCGCCGCCAGCGCGCGATGGCGGCCCGGACGCGCTCGAGCCCCTGCTCCGCCTGTCCCGAATGGACCATGGCCCAGCCCCCCAGCGCGTCGGCGAGCACCATGAACGCGGGGAATCCATGGTCGGCGGCGACCTTCCCCAGCGCGTCGGCGTACCTCTGCGTGTCGGCCACCTCGCGCCTGAGGTGGTGAATCCACGCGCCGATCTGATAGGCGATGGCGATGGTGAAGGGGTGCTCTGTCGCTTCCGCCGCCGCGATCGCGTCCTCGTAGGTCCGCACCGCGCGATCCGGCTCGCCGCAGATGCACGCGCTCATGGCGTGGGTCACGCGCACGACGATGCTCGGGTTCCAGCCATAACGCGCCATGTAGGCAGGCAGCCCTGCCGGGTCGTAGAGCTCGATGACGCGCCGGTGGTGAAGCTCGGCCTCGTCGTGGTCCCCCAGCCACGTGGTCACGTTCGCCAGGATGAGCGACGCCTGCGTCAGGGCGACGACGTCGTTCATGTCCTCCGCCAGCTTCGCGCACTGGGTCGCGATGTCCCGGGCCGCCGCAAGATCGCCGCGGAACAGCGTGAACATGGCCATGCCGTGCAGCGCCTGGCTCCCCCGCTCCCGCTCGCCAGTCTGCGTGGCGAGCTCGATGGCTCTTTCGTAAATACTCTTTACCTCTGGCGCCGACCAGCCCCTGGTCGTGATCAGCGCCGGCAGGATGATGCCGTTCAGCCCGAGCTCCATCTCGGCTCGCTCGTGCTCCGGCGCCATGGCGGGCAGCCACTCGATGGCCTGCCTGGCCCCGCTGATCGCCTCCACGTACGCCGACCGAGCCAGCGCCGCTCGCGCCGCCTGCTGCGCGTAGACCACGGCCTCCCGCTTCTGCTCCGCCGCCGCGTGGTGGTGCGCGAGCAGATCCGGCCGCGTCCGGACCACCTCCGGGAACCCCTCCTCCAGCGCCTTCGCGACGCGCGCGTGGAGCCGCTGCCGCGCGCCGGTCGACAGCGACTCGTACGCCGCGTCCCGCACCAGCGCGTGCTTGAACATCCCCACCGCCTCCTTGCCCCGCCGCCTGCGCAGCACGAGCCCCGCGCTCATCAGGCGCTCCAGATCCTCCGCCACCGCCGCCGGGCCGAGCGGGCTCGCGGCCGAGAGCACCTTCAGGCTGAACTCCCGGCCCAGCGCCGCCGCGAGCTGGGCTGTCTGCCTGGCGCGCGCGAGCCGATCCAGGCGCGCCGTGAGCAGCGCCCGCAGCGTGCCCGGGATCGCCGCGCCAGAGAGCGGCCGGGTGAGCTCGTAACCATCGTCCCGCTCCACGAGGAGCAGCGCGTCGAGCATCATCCGGAGCAGCTCCTCCGCGAAGAGCGGCACCCCGTCCGCGCGGTCCGTCACCTGCTCGATCACCGCGGGAGGCAGCGCCTTGTGGCCCACCAGCCCGGCGAGCATCTCCTCCATCTGCGGGCGCTCCAGGCGGCTCAGCGGGAGCAGCAGCACGTCGGCGGTCGAGAACGACGGTGAGAACTCGGGGCGAGCGGTCATGAGGACGCACAGGGGGACCGCGGGCACCTCGCGAACGAGCTGCGCGAGGAACTCCATCGTGGTGGGGTCGGCCCAGTGCAAGTCTTCGGCCAGCAGGAGGACGGGCCGCCGCTCGGCCATCGCGAGGAGCAGCGACGCGATGGCGTCGAGCGTCAGCGCCTTCTGCCGCTGCGCCGAGACGTCGAGCGGGGCGTACGGCGCGCCGAGCGGCAAGGAGAAGAGCGGCACGAAGAGCGGCATGGCCTCGGCGAGCGCGAGGCCGTGGCCGGTGAGCTCGCCCTCGAGCCGCGCGATCTTGCTGCCCGCGTCGGGCTCCTGGTCGAGCCCGAGCGCGCGCTCGAGGAGCTCGATCACCGGGCGCAGGGGGCTGTTCTGCGTGTCGGGCGAGCACCGCGCCTCCAGGAACGTGTGGTCCTCGGGCGCGACCCGATCGCGCAGCGCGCGCGCCAGGCAGCTCTTGCCGATGCCGGGCTCGCCGGTGATGAGGCTCGACTGGCCCGCCCCCTCGCACGCGCGGCGCCACCGCTCGACGAGGAGGCCGATCTCCGGATCTCGGCCGGAGAGCGGCGCCTTCGAGCCGTCGGGGGTCGGCCACCTCGCCGCGTGGCCGTGCTCCTGCCGGAGGCGGAAGGTCTCCAGCGGCGCCGCGATCCCCTCCATGGAGCGGATCCCCTCGCTCTCGAGGTCGAAGGAGGCGCGCAGCAACGCGTGCGACGCGGCGCTGACCGTCACGGCGCCCGGCGGCGCCAGCGAGGCGAGCCGCGCGGCGAGCCGCGGGGTGGCGCCGGTGACGAGGCACGCGCCGTCGAGATCCCCCAGGTTCCCGTCGACGACCAGGCCGGTGTGGAGGCCGACGCTCACCGCGATCCGGACGCCCGGCGCGGCGGCCGGCGGGTCCTCGGTCTGCTCGGTCGGCGCGGCGCTGGCCATCGCCAGCGCCGCGCGGGCGGCGCGCCTGGCGTCGTCCTCCGCCGCGCTGGGGTACCCGAAGTAGACCAGCAGATGGTCGCCGAGCGCCGCGGCCACGTACCCCCCGTACCGGCGCCCGACGCCCGCGCAGAGGGCGAGCGCCGCGCGCAGGAGGTCGTCCAGCGCCTCGGCGTCGGCGGCCGGCGCGGCGGCCGCGCGCGCTCGCACGTGACAGCAGAGCGCCGTCAGCTGCCGGCGCTCGCCGTCGACCGCGGGCGCCCTCCGCTGGTCGAGCCGCGTGGCGACCGTCGCGGCCGAGGTGAGCGACCGCGTGTCCCCGCCGGGAGACGAACCGCCGTCGCCGAGCATCGCCTCGCGCGACAGCCCGCGCAGGCTGCAGGCGTCGAGCGCCTCGAAGAGCCCGCGGGCGGTGACGTCGCGCGCGCCTTCGTCCTTGCGGAGCGCGCGGGCGAGCAGGGCGCCGAGGGGGTGGCGCTCGAGCGCGGCGGGGATCGGGACCGGCTCGGGGCCGAGCAGCCGATAGAAGATCTCGGCCTCGGTGCCGCCGTACACCGGCGCTCCCGTCAGGCACTCGAGGAGCACGAGGCCCCACGAGAACAGATCCGCGCGCGGCGAAGGCTCGGCGCCGCGCCACTGCTCCGGCGCCCCGTAGCCCGGCGTGCCCAGCGCGTCGTGGCTGCCGGTCAGGCGCGCGGCTCGCTCGACGTCGAGCGCGGCGCCGATCCCGAAGTCGAGCACCAGCGCGTTGCGGCGGGCGCCCGTGGGGACGACCATGATGTTGCTGGGCTTGAGGTCGCGGTGGACCACGCCCGCCGCGTGGGCGCAGGCGAGGGCGTCGAGCACCTGGAGCATCAGGTGCCGCGCCTCGGGCGGCGCGAGCGCGCCCTCTCGCTCGAGCAGCGCGGCGAGGTTGTCGCCGGGCGCGAAGGCGAACGCCGTGTAGAGCGTCCCGTCCTCGATCTGCCCCGCGTCGACGAGCTGGACGATGTTGGGGTGGTGGAGCTGGGCGCAGAGCCGCGTCTCGCGCAGGAAGCGCGCGACCCGCCTGTCGGCCTGCGCGGCGCCGCCCTGCTCGGCGAGGCGCAGGATCTTCAGGGCGATCGGCTGCCCGGTGGTGAGCTGGCGGGCCTTGTACACCACGCCGAAGCCGCCCTCGCCGAGCTTGGCCAGGATCTCGTAACGCCCCGCGAACGTGGTGCCTGGTGCGGGTGCTGCACCGTGTGCAAGGTAGCGCTGCATGCTCGAGCTCATGGTCGCTGGCGGCGCTCGGAGCGCGCCGGCGCCCCTCCGTCAGGGTTCCTTGTCGGCGTCGAGCGCCGCCAGGAGCTCCGGATCGGCCTCGCCCCCGAGCAGGTCCAGCACCTCGCGCACCCGCGCGAACTCGCGGCGCAGCGTCCGGTGGTGGTTGCGGTTCTTGAGCAGCGGCTCCTGGCCGAGCAGCGTGAAGGCGTCGTCGCGGTTGCCCGTCCGCTGCACCGCCGCGCCCAGGACCATGCCCCGGAAGGCCTCGGTCACCTCGAGCGGGAGCGGGGCGCCGCCGCCCCGGCGTCGCTCGGCCTCGCTCACGAAGCTGAGCGCCGCCCGCCAGAGCAGCTTGGCCAGCGCGCTCGGCTCGGCGTCGCCGTCGAAGGTGAGCGCGCGCTCGACGTGGCGCCGCTGGATCACGAGATCGCCCCCCATGCCGCTCTGCCCCGCGAGCTGGAGCGCGTAAGCGCGCCGGACGATGTTGTCGAGCTGCCGCAGGTTGCCCGGCCAGGGCGCGGACACGAGGAGCTTCATGGCGTCGGGCTCGAAGCGCGCCGCGCCCTTGCCGTCGGCCTCCCGATGGCGCCGGTCCAGCATGTAATCGGCCCAGCGCGGGAGCTCGTCGAGGCGCTCGGCGAGCGGGAGCAGCCGCACCGGAAGGACGTTGATCCGGTAGTACAGGTCCTCGCGGAAGCGGCCGGCGCGCACGGCGGCGCGCAGGTCGGCGTTGGTGCCGACGAGGAGGCGCGCGTCGGCGCGGCGCTCCCCCGCCCCGTCATCGCCCAGCATGCGGTAGGCGCGCTCCTCGATGAAGCGCAGGAGGCCCGCCTGGGCCTTGAGCGAGAGCTTGTCGATCTCGTCGAGGAAGAGCGTTCCCTTCGCGGCGCGGGCGACCGCGCCGGGGTTGTCCTTGACCGCGCCGGTGAAGGCGCCGCGCTTCCAGCCGAACAGCTCGGCCATCTGCAGGTCCTCGGGCACGCCGAGGAGGTCCAGCGACTCGAAGGGCTGGCCCCGGCGCTGCGAGTGCTCGTGGCACCAGCGCGCGAGCCTCGATTTCCCGGCGCCGGTCGGGCCGGTGATCAGGATGGTGTCGTCCCTCGGGGCGAAGGCGCGGAGCAGCTCGACGAGGTGCGCTGTGCTCTGACCGACGACCGGCAGGAACTCGTCCGGGCTCGCCGGCTCGTCCGCGCGGAGCGGCAGCGCGCGGGCGGCGATGAACGCCCCGGCGATGCTGGCGAGGATCTCCAGCCCCTCGTAGCACTCCGCCCAGGGGAGCTCCCGTCCGACGGTCCCTCTGCAGCTCGCCTCGAGGGTGATCATGCCGTCGACGCTGCCGCCGGGCGCGCGCAGCGGGACGACATGGACGTGGGTCGCGTCGCGATCGAGCATGCGCTTGCGCGTCGCGTCGCCGGGCACGCCGGCCGCATCCGACGGGTCGCGGAGCTCGATCGCCCCGTCCGGCATCCAGGAGCGGACCGAGGCGCGCTGGACGTCGATCGAGACCGAACAGCGGTGCTTCTCGATCCAGCTCCAGACGCTGCCGGAGGTGAGGTAGCCGGTGCCTTCGATGCGCGCGCCGCTCGCGCGGTCGATGCCGAAGAGGCGCTGGTAGCTGCCCTCGGGGCGGAGGTGGACGACGCCGCGCAGGATCCGGGCGCGGCTGGCGGACGGGCTTTCGGCGAGCGCCTCTTCGACGCAGGCGAACATGGCCTGGAGGACCGCCGTGGCAGCTTCCTCGAAGTACGTGGCCGACACGAGGCGGGGGACGAGCGAGATGAAGATCTCGTCACGGGGTACGGTCACGGTAGCCAGCAGGTAAGCAGGATAACGGGGGCGGGTCCAGGCGGAACGACCGGGCTGGCGTCCCCCGCGGACGCAGCGCGTCCGGGCGGGACGCGAGCCCCCTCCTGACTCGGAATCGGTGGCGGCGCCGGCGTCCGGCCCGAGGGATCACGGGAGCCGCCACGGAGGAGAAGGTCTCGTCGTCGAGCGTTCCCGGCTGCGTTGGGCTCAATGGTTCTCGACCGGCACGCCGGCCTTGAGCGCGGCTGCCTTCAGCGCCAACATTTCCTGCTGGGTGTCGGTGAGCTCCATGGAGTGGAAGCCGGACGACGCCGTCGGGCCGATGTGGATCGGGGCGACGGCGGTCTCCACGACAGGGATGCCGTCGAGCCGGCGCTCGTCGGCGCGGGGCCTGGGCTCCGTGAGCACGGAGAGCAGGCTCGGAGACGCAGAGACCCGGGGGCTCAGCTCGTTCACACGGCCGGGCGCGAACAGCTCGAGCGCGGTGCGCGCGATGCACGTATGATCGAGTGTACCGTGGAAAGGCACGCCGCGCGGAGCCCAGGGCGAGACGACCAGGGCCGGCACGCGAACGCCGAGCGTATCGAACGGCTCCGCCTCGTCGGCCGGCGGCGGACGCACGTGGTCATAGAACCCGCCGTGCTCGTCGTAGGTCACCACCAGCACCGTGTGCGGCCAGGCCGGGCTCGCGATCAGGTGATTGTAGATGCGCGCGACCAGGTTCTGACCGCGCGCCACGTCCGCGGGGGGATGGTCGTCGTTCGCCCAGTTCAGCAGCGCGTCCACGTCGACCAGCGTGAAGTTCGGGTCGATCCACGAGACGCTGGGCAGCGTGCCCTGAAGGCAGGCCCTGTAAAACGAGGATACCTTCGCGATCGACGGCCCGACGTGGCCCTTGTACTTCTCGACGGCGCGCAAGAACGCGACATCGTGCGAGTAGTATCGCCATGAGTCGGCGGGCAACAGGTCGAAGAACGTCGCACGGTCGATCCACTCCCCGTTGCCCGTGAGCCCCGCGCTGGTTCCGCACAGCGCGAAGAACCGGTTCGGCCACGTCGGGCCCGCGAACGAGGCGAACCACCGGTCGCAAACGACGTACTGCCGCGCGAGGCTGTCGTACGTCAGCAAATCGCGCTGGTCGTACCAGCCCATGATCTCGGCGGCGTGGCTGTTCGCGCCGTAGCCTTTGACGAAGCCGTCCATCGCGCCGCCGTTGATCTGCGTCACGACTTCATCCCGGTGATGGTGCGGGCGGATCCGGACTCTCGTGCTCTCGAGATGGTATCCCTTGATCGGCGTGCCGTGCTCGTCCGAGTTCGTCGCGCCGATCACCCCATCGACGTCCATGCCCGCGCCGCGCAGGTAGCCCAGCATGTGATCGAAAGACCGGTTCTCGAGCATCACGATGACCAGATGACGGATGTCTGCCATGTTCCCCTGCTCGCTTTCTCCTGCGGCGCTGAGCTCTGTCGGTCGACACGGCCGCGCAGGGCCAGGTTCACGACGCTTCGATTTGTCTATCAAAAGCTGCCAGTCATCGCCACGCGAAACCGACCGGCGCTCCGCCCCTGCTCGCCCCTGGAAGCGCAGGACAGCCGTCCTCTTCGACGCGCGCGCGCTACATGCGAATCAGCGGTCGCCCTGCAAGCGCCATCAGGAAGAGCCCCAGCGCGACGGCGCCGTAGACGACCCCGGCCGCGATGACCCATCGCGCGGCCCGCTTCGTGCGCGACGCCGACCCCGATTCCCGTGCCGACAGCCAGTACCCGACCAGCGGGATGGCCTGCAGGCCGTGCATCCCGAAGAAGTGCGCTGCGCGCAGGTCGCCGCCTCGCGTGCTCCAGTTGACGATGGGGAGCCCGGGCCCGCCGTCCGCGACGCCGACGCTGTGCGCGCTCTGCGTCGACATGAAGGCGCCTTCCGCGCAAGCCAGCAGGAACACGGCGAGACCCAGCCGGATGCCCCAGAGATAGGGGGCTGGCAGCGGAGGTCGCGTCGTCCAGAACCGGTGCGCGAGGTACGCCGCGAGCGCCGTGTTCGCCAGGATGGCGATGCCCATGAGCGCGAACACCGCTGCGTCGAACGGCGACGAGTCGTTGAAGTGCGACGCCACGCCCCGCGCCGCCTGCATGGAGATCGCGACCATCTCGAAGCTCACCATCGCCACCGTGCCCCAGACGACCGCCCTCCGGCCTCCCGGCGGGAGCGCGACGTCGCCGATGAGCCAGTTGATCGTCAGGAGGTAGACGGCGATCGAGGCGGCGAATTTCGCCGGCTTGATCCACGCGTTCACCCCCAGCACGAGGCGCTCGTCGAGCGAGGCGAGGCCGAGCAGCAAGACGAGCAGCGCGAGGTGGACGGCGGCCGCCGTGAACAGGACCGGGCTTCGCCTGAGGAGCTCCTCGATCGAGCGAGGGAGCTGGAACGATGTGCTCATCGAACGCGCGTTCATCTCAGGCCTCCTTCACGCGGCGGCTCGCGGAGATCTCGCCGTGGGCGTGCGCCAGTCGAGCGGACACGGCGCGGACAGCGAGGTAGAGCGAGAACCCCATCGGGCCGAGCATGAGCGTCAGGTAGAGCACCGGGGCCATGAGCCAGGGCGAGATGTCGCGATCCCGGCTGTCGAGGTACACCCACCGGCCCACGAAGAGATCGAACGCGAGGAAATGGACCCAGCCGATCGTGGCGCCGGCCGGCGAGCCGAGCAGCGAGGCGACCGCCTCGAGGCTCGGTCGGTTGACGATCGGCAGCACCTCGCGGAGGGCCGGCAAGACGAGCGCCGTGTAGAGCAGCGCGGGCGCGAGGATCACGAGCGGCGACTCCATGATCCGCCGCGTCCAGCGAGCGCGGGGCAGGAAGATCATGAGGCCCCAGAACGGCAGCACGAGGAAGCTACTCAGAGCAAAGACGCGATCCATCCCATCCTCCATCGACGTGAAATAACGGTGAAACCAATAGTAACAGTGTTAACTTTGCGAGAAAAAAAAGAGCGCGATCAGGGGCGCAGGCCTCGAACCATCATCTTCATGGCGATCCCCAGGGTCCGGTCGACGTTCTCGGCCGTGAAGCGGCCCTGGTCGGCCAGGCCGAGGGCGGCGATCCCGTGGACCAGGGCCCAGATCACCTGGCTGTGGAGTTCCACGTCGCCGCGCTGCATCGCGCCGGCGTCCATCGCGGACGCGACCGCTTCTTGCAGCACATTGAACGAACCGATCATCGGCTGCTGCTGTTCCTTCCGCTGGTCGAAGACGAAGTCGAACCGCTGCATGAACATCAGCCGGTAGTGCACCGGGTTCTCCATGCCGAACCGGACGTACGCGGCGCCGAGCGCCTCGAGCCGCTCGATCGGGTCCGCGGTGCTCTCGGCGGCCGCGACGAGCGCCCGCTGGAACTCGGTGAAGCCCTCGAGGACGATGGCGAACAGGAGATCGTCCTTGTCCTCGTAATAGCGGTAGATCGTCGTCGCCGAGTAGCCGATGCGCTCGGCCACCTGGCGCATCGAGAACGCCTCGTATCCCTGCTCCAGAAACAGCTCGCCCGCCGCCGCCAGGATCGCGCCCCGCAGGTTCTCTTTCTGCTGCTCGCGGCGCTGCAAGCTCGACGCCTGCAGGCGCTCCGCCTGGGTCGCGCCGCCGATCTTCGTGGTCTTCACGCGCTTGCTCGCCATGTCCTTGTCGTCTGGCCGCTGGGCGACGCAGGCGCTCCCATCGTCCCCCACCGCCTCCCGTTCGTAACAGTGTTACTTTTTATAACGTCGAAACTATAGACCGTCAAGACAAGGATGTCGATGAGCCTCCTCGAGACCGGCCTGCCCGGCGGGACCTCTCCGCGCCGCGCTCCGCCGAAGCGCGCGCGGGACCTCCGCGGCCGCACCTCGGGAGAGGCCGGGCGACGCTGACGCGACCGGAGGCTCCGCGATGAACCCTGGCGTTCGCCTCGCGACCGCTCTAGCTTCGCGCGCCGGCGATCCCTGGCGGGAATGGCCGGTGCACGAAACGAGGACAGAACCCCCCATGCGCGTCTACATCATCGGCGCGGGCCCGGGCGACCCCGGGCTCATCACGGTCCGAGGCGCCGAGCTCGTCGCCCGCTGCCCTGTCGTCATGTACACGGGCTCCCTCGTCCCGCGGGAGGTCGTGGCGACCGCGCGGCCAGACGCCCGGGTCATCGACTCGTCCGGCATGACCCTCGACCAGATCGTGGAGGTCTTCGTCGAGGCAAGGGACGCAGGGCACGACGTGGCGCGCGTCCACACGGGCGATCCGGTCCTGTTCGGGTCGACCGCCGAGCAGATGCGCCGGATGGATGAGCTCGGGATCCCCTACGAGATCATCCCCGGCGTCTCGTCGTTCACCGCGGCGGCGGCGGCGCTCGGGCGCGAGCTCACGCTGCCCGAGCTGTCGCAGACCGTGATCCTGACGCGCGCCGAGGGGCGCACGCCGGTGCCGCCGGCCGAGCGCCTCGAGGAGCTCGCGCGCCACCAGGCGACGCTGTGCCTGTTCCTGAGCATCACCCTGCTCAAGGACGTGACCGAGGCGCTCATCCCTTCCTACGGCGCCGATTGCCCGGTCGCGGTGGTGCACAAGGCGAGCTGCCCGGATCAGAAGATCGTGACCGGCACGCTCGCCGACATCCGCGAGAAGGTGCGCGCCGAGGGGATCAAGAGCCAGTCGATGATCCTCGTCGGCCGCGTGCTCACGTCCACGGACTTCGCCGACTCGCGGCTCTATGATCCGGAGTTCAGCCACCGGTTCCGCAAGGCCGAGAAGAAGCCCCGCGATCCGCGCCCGGCCGAGGAAGGCTCGTGAGCGCCGACCAGGGCGCGGGCGGCGCGGGCGGCGCGGGCGGCGCGGGCGGCGCGGCGGAAACCACGGGCGCGGGCGCGGGCGCGGCGACGGCAGGTAGAAAAGGCCTCGTCGTCGTCTATACAGGCCACGGCAAGGGCAAGACGACGGCCGCGCTCGGGATGGTGTTCCGGGCGCTCGGCCGGGGCATGCGCGTCGCGGTGGTGCAGTTCATCAAGGGCAAGTGGAAGACCGGAGAGCGCCTGTTCGCCGAGACGCTCCCCGGCCTCACCTTCCTCGTGATGGGGCGCGGCTTCACCTGGGAGAGCGACGACCTCTCGCGCGACAAGGCAGCCGCGCGCGCCGCCTTCCAGGAGGCCGCCGCGCTCATCGCGGGCGGCGAGCAGGACATCGTGGTGCTCGACGAGATCACGTATGCGCTCCACTACGGCTTCGTCGCCGAGGAGGAGCTGCTCGCGGCGCTGCGCGCGCGGCCCGCGCACGTTCACGTGGTGATCACCGGCAGGAACGCCCCCGACGCGCTCATCGCGCTCGCCGACCTCGTGACGGAGATGAAGTCGGTGAAGCACCCGTTCGAGCAGGGCATGAAGGCCCAGATCGGGGTCGATTTCTGATGTCCCGGGCCATCCCCCGGCTCGTGGTGGCGGGCACCGCGAGCGGCGTCGGCAAGACGACCACCACGGTGGCGATCGCGCGCGCGCTCCGCGCCCGCGGCCTGAAGGTCGCGCTGTTCAAGTGCGGCCCCGACTACCTGGATCCGACCTACCACGCGCGCGCCGTCGCCGGGACGTCGCACAACCTCGACGGCTGGATGATGGGCCGGGAGGCGGTCCTGTCGACGTTCGCGGCGGAGGCCGCGGGCGCCGACGTCGCGCTGATCGAGGGGGTGATGGGGCTCTTCGACGGCGCGAGCCCCACGGGAGAAGAGGGCTCGACGGCCGAGATCGCGAAGTGGCTCGAGGCGCCTGTCGCGCTCGTGGTCGACGCGTCCGGCATGGCCCGCAGCGTCGCGGCGCTGGTGCAGGGGTTCGCGGGGTTCGACCCGGCGCTGCGCGTCGCCGCGGTGGTGTGCAACCAGGTCGGCAGCCGGGGGCACCTCGACATCCTTCGACAGGCACAAGCGCAGCGCTCACCGCCCGTGCTCGGCGGCCTGCCGCGGGACGAGGCGCAGAGCTTCCCCGAGCGCCACCTCGGCCTGCGGACGGCCGACGAGGCCGCGCTGCCCGAGGCGCGCTTCGACCACTGGGGCGCGCAGGCCGAGGCGTGGATCGGGCTCGACGCGCTGCTCGCGATCGCGCGCGGGGCGCCGGATTTGCCGGAGGTCGCGGCGGCGCCCGCGGCGGTGGCGGCGGTGGCGGCGGCGCCCGCGGCGGTAGCGACGGTGGCGGCGGCGGCCGCGGCGGTAGCGACAGCGGCGGCCGCGGCGACGACGACAGCGGCGGCCGCGGCGACGACGACAGCGGCGGCCGGCGAGACCCCCGCCGGAGCGCGGCAGCCCCGGGCGCGCCTCGGCGTGGCGTTCGACGAGGCCTTCCACTTCTACTACGCGGACAACCTGCGCCGCCTCGAGGCCGCGGGGGCCGAGCTCGTGCGGTTCTCGCCGATCCGCGACGCGCGCCTGCCCGACGTCGATGGGCTCTACCTCGGCGGCGGCTACCCCGAGGCGCACGCGGAGCGCCTGGCCGAGAACGCCGCGCTGCGCGCCGAGATCCGCGCGTTCGCCGAGCGCGGGGGGCCGATCTACGCCGAGTGCGGCGGGCTCATGTACCTGACCGAGGCGATCCGCACGCTCGACGGGCGCGCGCACCCCATGGTCGGCCTCGTGCCGGCGGAGGCGGTGATGTGCGAGAAGCTGCAGGCGCTCGGCTACGTGGAGGTCGAGACGCAGGCGCGCACGATCCTGGGCGGCGCCGGGCTCCGCTTCCGCGGGCACCAGTTCCGCTACTCCGAGCTCCGCCCCGCGCGGCCCCCGGAGGCGCCCGCGCCCCCCGAGCCGGCGCCCTTGCCGATCGAGCACGCCTACTCCGTGCGGCGGCGGCGCGGCGGCCAGGTCGCGCGCGAGGGGTACCGGGCGCGGAGCGTCCTCGCCTCGTACGTACACGCGCACTGGGCCTCGAACCCGCTCGTCCCCGAGGGGCTCGTGGCGAGCGCCGCCGCGCACCGCAAGGAGCAGGGGCGATGAGCGGCGAGCCCGCGGCGCCGCGCCGGGTCGCCCTCGTCGGCGGCGGCGTGCGCTCCGGCAAGAGCGCCTTCGCGCTCTCGCTCGGCCGCTCCCTCGGCGCGCGCCGCGCCTTCATCGCGACCGCCGAGCCGTTCGACGACGAGATGCGGGCGCGCATCGCCGCCCACATCCGCGAGCGCGGCGACGAGTTCGCCACCGTCGAGGAGCCGGTCGCGCTCCCGGAGCGCATCGCCTCGCTCTCCGGCGTCGACGTCGTCGTCGTCGACTGCCTCACCCTCTGGCTGTCGAACCTGCTGCTCCGCGACCAGACCGAGGGCCAGATCCTCGAGCGCATCGAGGCGCTCGCGGCCGCCGTCGAGTCGGCGCGGCCCCACGTCGTCCTCGTCTCGAACGAGGTGGGCATGGGCGTGGTCCCCGAGAGCCCGCTCGGCCGGAGGTTCCGCGACATGGCCGGGCGCGCGCACCAGCGGCTCAACCGCTCGGCCGGCGAGCTCTACGTCGCCGTGATGGGCGCGATCCTGCGCCTGCGCCCCGGCCCGGTCGCCGTCATGGACGAAGGCGCGCGATGACCGCCGCCGCCGCCCTGCTCGTGGCCGTGGCGCTCGACCTCGCCTGCGGCGAGCCCCCCGCGCGCGTCCACCCGGTCGTCTGGATGGGCGCCGCGATCAACGCCATGAAGCGCCGCGCGCCCGCCGGCGGCCGCGCGGCCGAGCTCCTCTGGGGCGCGCTCATGGCCCTCGCCGTGCCGTCCCTCTTCGCCGCCCTCGGCGCCGGGCTCGCGGCGCTGATCGACCCGCACCCCGTGTTCAGGTTCACTTTGTTAGGACTGTTCCTCAAGCCCACCTTCGCCCTCGGCGCGCTGCGCGACGCGGCGCTCGGCGTGCGCGACGCCCTCGCGACCGGCGACGTCCCCGCGGCGCGCGGCGCCCTGCGGAGCCTCTGCAGCCGCGACCCGTCGGAGCTCGACGAGCCCGCGCTCGTCGCCGCGTCGATCGAGTCGGTCGCCGAGAACGCTTCCGACAGCTTCGTCGCGCCGCTCTTCTACTTCGCGCTCTTCGGGCTGCCGGGCGCGCTCTTCTACCGCGCGGTGAACACGCTCGACGCCATGGTCGGCTACCACGGCCGCTACGAGTACCTCGGCAAGGCGTCGGCGCGGCTCGACGACGCGCTGAACTTCGTGCCGGCGCGGCTCACCGCGCTCTTCCTGCTCGCCGCCGGGTGGCTCCGCGGCGCCGACGCCCGCCGCGGCCTCGCCGTGCTCCTCCGCGACGGCGGCCGCACCGAGAGCCCGAACGCCGGCCGGCCGATGGCGGCGATGGCCGGGCTGCTCCAGGTCGAGCTCGAGAAGCGCGGCCACTACCGCCTCGGCGACCCGGCGGCGCCGCTCCGGCGGGAGCTCATCGACGAGGCCTGCCGCATCGTGGTGCTCGCGGCGCTGCTCTTCACCGCCGCCCTGGGCGCCGCGCTCGCGGCCGTTTCCCTCGGAGAGGATCCCTGGCGATGAGCGCGCTCACGGTGATGGTGCAGGGCACCGCTTCCTCGGTCGGCAAGAGCCTCCTGTGCACGGCGCTCTGCCGGATGTTCCAGCGGCGGGGCCTGCGGGTCGCGCCGTTCAAGTCGCAGAACATGGCGCTGAACTCGTTCGCGACCCTGGACGGCGGCGAGATCGGCCGGGCGCAGGCGGTGCAGGCCGAGGCGGCGCGCGTCGCGCCCACGGTCGACATGAACCCGATCCTGCTCAAGCCGGAGGGGGACTCGCGCTCGCAGGTGGTCGTCCTCGGCAAGCCGATCGGGAGCCTCCACGCGCGCGACTACTTCGCCTACCGGGGAGAGCTGAAGGACATCATCGCCCGCTCGCTCGGGCGGCTGCGCGAGGCGCACGACGTCGTGGTGATCGAGGGGGCGGGCAGCCCGGCGGAGATCAACCTGAAGGACCGCGACATCGTGAACATGCACGTGGCGCGCGTGGCCGACGCGCCGGTGCTCCTCGCCGGCGACATCGACCGCGGCGGGGTGTTCGCGGCGCTGGTCGGGACGATGGCGCTGCTCGAGCCCGACGAGCGCGCGCGCGTGGCGGCGTTCGTGATCAACAAGTTCCGCGGCGACCTCAAGCTGCTCGAGCCGGGGCTCGAGATGCTCACCGCGCGCACGGGGGTGCCGGTGCTCGGCGTGGTGCCGTACGTGAAGCAGCTGCGCATCGCGGACGAGGACTCGGTGGCGCTGGAGGGCCGGCGCCGGCGGGGGCCGGCAGGCCCGGGGCAGCTCGACATCGCGGTGGTCCGGCTGCCGCGGATCTCGAACTACGACGACGTGGAGCCGCTGGAGCACGAGCGGGGCGTGGTGGTGCGGTTCATCGAGCGGCCGGACGAGATCGACGGCGCGGACCTCGTGGTGCTCCCCGGGACGAAGAGCACGATGGCCGATCTCGCGTGGCTGCGCGCGAGCGGCCTGGCGGAGGCGGTGGCGGCGCGCGCCCGGCAGGGCGGGTGGACGCTCGGGATCTGCGGCGGCTGCCAGATGCTCGGCGGGGCGATCGAGGACCCGGAGGGCGTCGAGTCGGCCGAGCCGTCGGCGCGGGGGCTCGGGCTGCTCGAGGTGTGGACGCGGTTCGAGCGGACCAAGACGACGGCGCAGGTCCGGGCGCGGCTCGCGGGCGACTCGTTCCTCGGCGCGGCGGGCGCCCCGCGCGCTGGAGAGGGGGAGCTGACCGGCTACGAGATCCACATGGGCCAGGTGGAGCGGCTCGGCGGCGCGCGCGCGGCGTTCGCGATCGGGTCGAGGGGCGGCCGGGCCGAGGCGGCGCTCGACGGGGCCGTGTCGGCGGACGGCGCGGTGGTGGGCACGATGATCCACGGGATCTTCGAGAACGACGGGCTCAGGCGCTCGCTGCTCGCGGCGCTCCGCGCGCGGAGGGGGCTCCCCGCGATCGTCGGTCACGAGCCGGCGATCCCGAGCCGGCACGACGAGTACGACCGGCTCGCCACGGCGGTCGAGGCGAGCCTCGATCGCGCGCTGCTCGACCGCATCGTGGGCCTGGACGCGCGGGCCCGGAAGGCCGCCGACGCGCCGTGAGCGGCGGGGGCCGGGGCGAGCCGCCGACGCGCAGCGCGCGCCGGGGGCGCCCTCCTCTCCTCGCCGCCTCGCGGGAGCGGCTCATCGAGAGCGCGCCCCCGCGCGGCGCGGCGCTCTTCTACCAGCGCGCGCTGTAGCAGGCGCCGCTGCCGGAAGCGGCGTCGCTGGCCTGGTCGCCGCCGACGCCCGTGGCGCTGCTGTCCTCACCGGCCGCGGCGACGACGATGGTCGTGCCCGAGAGGGCCAGCCGCGCCCCGAAGGCGTCAGAAGCCCCGGTGTTCGACGCCTTGACGTACGAGGCCTGCTTCCAGGCGCCGCCGGAGCGCTCGAACAGGTACGCCGCCCCGCTGCCGGAAGCGGTGTTGTCGGACTCGACGCCGCCCCAGCCCACGGCGCCGCTGTCCTCGCCGGACGCGCCCACCGCGAGGAAGTCCCCGTCGATCGAGACCGAGGCGCCGAAGGCGTCGCTGCCCTCCGCGTTGGAGGCCTTGAGGTAGGCCTGCTGCGTCCACGCGGCCCCGCCGCGCGTGAACACGTAGACGGCGCCGCTGCCGGCAGCGCCGTTGTCCGCCTGCGCGCCGTTCACCCCCGTCGCGCTGCTCGCCTCGCCGGTCGCGCCCACCGCGAGCGTGCTCCCGGAGAGCGCCACGCTGGTGCCGAAGGCGTCGCTCGCGCCCGTGTTCGACGCCTTGAGGTACGCCTGCTGGGTCCAGGTCGACCCGCTGCGGGTGAACACGTAGACGGCGCCGCTCCCGGCAGCGCTGTTGTCCGCCTGCGCGCCGTTCACCCCCGTGGCGCTGCTCGCCTCGCTGGTCGCGCCCACGGCGACCGTGTTCCCCGAGATCGCGACGCTCGAGCCGAACATGTCGCCCGCGCCGGTGTTCGACGCCTTGAGGTACGCCTGCTGGGCCCAGGTCGTCCCGGTGCGCAAGAAGACATAGGCGGCGCCCGCCTGCGAGGCCCCGTTGTTGGTCTGCGTGCCGTTCACGGTGGTGGAGGCGCTGTCCTCGGTGGGCGCGCCCACGACGAGCGTGTCCCCGTCGAGCCCCACCGCGTGGCCGAAGAGGTCCTGCGCCTCGGCGTTGGACGCCTTGAGGTAGGCCTGCTGGGACCATGTCGCGCCGCTGCGCACGAAGACGTAGACAGCGCCGGAGTTCGGCGCGGTGTTGCTCGCCTGGTTGCCGTTCACGCCGGTGGCGCCGCTGTCCTCTCCGCGCGCGGAGACCGCCAGGGTGTCCCCCGAGAGCGCGAGGCTGTAGCCGAAGTCGTCGTTCGCATCGGAGGTGGACGGCTTCAGGTACGCCTGCTGGGCCCAGGCGCCGCCCTCCCGCGCGAACACGTACACCGCGCCGGAGTTCTTCGTGTTGTCGCTCTGGTTCCCGTCGACCCCGGTGGCCGCGCTGTCCTCGCCGAGCGCGGAGACGGCGAGCGTGTCGCCGTCGAGCGCGACAGCGTAGCCGAACTGGTCGCCCGCCTCCGTGTTGGAGGCCTTGAGGTACACCGAGGTGAGCGCGCCGCGGAGGACCACCACGCCATAGGTCGTCGCGTCCCCGCTCGGCGCCGTGACCTCGATGGAGATCGCCGTGGCGCCGCCCTCGGCGAGCGTGATCGGCGACGAGGCGCTCCCGGAGGCGACGGGGCGCCCGTTGACCTCGATCGCGGCGCCCGGGGCCGACGCCGTCGGCGTGACCCTGATCGACGCGATGTGCTCCGCGACGGACAGCACATACAGCGCCGAGGCAGGGTCGAAGTCCGGGCTCAGGGTCCCGTTCGAGACCGAGAGGCCGGAGAGGCGCGAGTCCGTGCTCGCGCAGGCGCCCGCGACGCACGCCTCGGCCGCGCTGCAGGTCGCGCCTGCGCTCGCCCCCGTGCAGTCGCCGCTCGCGCCGCAGTAGGTCGCGTCGGTCGAGGGGTCGACGCAGGCGCCGCCGCAGGCGACGAGTGGCAGCGCGCAGGAGGCCTCGCACGCCCCCTCGCTGCAGATCTCGCCCGCGCCGCAGGCGGATCCCGCGCTGTCTCCGGTGCAGTCGCCGCTCGCGCCGCAATGGTCGCGATCGGTGCCCGGGTCGATGCACGTGCCGTCGCACGCGACGAGCCCGCTCTGGCACGACAGCTCGCACGCGCCGGAACCGTTGCAGATCTCGCCGGCCGAGCACGCGACACCCGCGCTGTCTCCGGCGCAGTCGCCGCTCGCGCCGCAATGGTCGCGGTCGGTGTCCGGGTCGATGCACGTGCCGTCGCACGCGACGAGCCCGCTCTGGCACGACAGCTCGCACGCGCCGGAACCGTTGCAGATCTCGCCGGCCGAGCACGCGACACCCGCGCTGTCTCCGGTGCAGTCGCCGCTCGCGCCGCAATGGTCGCGGTCGGTCCCCGGGTCGATGCACGTGCCGTCGCACGCGACGAGCCCGCTCTGGCACGACAGCTCGCACGCGCCGGAACCGTTGCAGACCTCGCCGGCCGCGCACGCGATACCCGCGTTGTCTCCGGTGCAGTCCCCGGTCGCGCCGCAATGGTTGCGGTCGGTGCCCGGGTCGATGCACGCGCCGTCGCACGCGACGAGCCCGCTCTGGCACGAGAGCTCGCACGCGCCGGACCCGTTGCAGACCTCGCCGGCCGCGCACGCGACGCCAGCGCTCTCGCCGCTGCAGTCCCCGGTCGCGCCGCAATGGTCGCGATCGGTGTCCGGGTCAACGCACGTGCCGTCGCACGCGACGAGGCCGCTCTGACACGAGAGCTCGCACTCCCCGGCGCCGTTGCAGACCTCTCCGGCCGCGCACGCGACGCCAGCGCTCTCGCCGCTGCAGTCGCCGCTCGCGCCGCAGTGGTCGCGATCGGTGTCCGGGTCGACGCAAGTACCGTCGCACGCAATCAGGCCGCTCTGACACGAGAGCTCGCACGCCCCGGCGCCGTTGCAGACCTCTCCTGCCGCGCACGCGGCGCCCGCGCTCGCTCCGGTGCAGTCGCCCTTCGCGCCGCAATGGTCGCGATCGGTGTCCGGGTCGACGCACGTGCCGTCGCACGCGACGAGCCCGCTCTGACACGACAGCTCGCACTCCCCGGCGCCGTTGCAGATCTCTCCTGCCGCGCACGCGACGCCAGCGCTCGCTCCGGTGCAGTCGCCGGTCGCGCCGCAGTGGTCGCGATCGGTGTCCGGGTCGACGCACGTGCCGTCGCACGCGACGAGCCCGCTCTGACACGACAGCTCGCACTCCCCGGAGCCGTTGCAGACCTCTCCGGCCGCGCACACGGCGCCCGCGCTGTCACCGCTGCAATCGCCCTTCGCGCCGCAGTGCTCGCGATCGGTGTCCGGGTCGACGCACGTGTCGTCGCACGCCAGGAGCCCCGCCGTACACGTCGCGGCGCACTGGCCCGCTCCATTGCAGAGCTCACCGGCCGCACAGGCGATGTCACAGGACCCGCAGTGCGCTGCGTCGGTGGCGAGATCCACGCACACATCGCCGCACAGAGACTGCCCTGCCTCACACTCGGGTACCCCGCCGCTCGTCGTCCCGGGGGAGTCGCTCGAACAAGCAGCGATGACGAAGGTTAAACCGAGCAGGAAGACGAAACGAAGGTGGGGCATGGTCAACCTCGATGTAGGGCGATGGCGCCGTCGCTGGATCCACGGCCGGGCCACGGTGAGAACGGGCGATTTCGCTGGACGACGACGGGTGACTGCACGTGGTACCTGGCCGGTGCGATCCGGCTCGCGATCACACCTCGCGAGAGGTGCGGCTGCGTCGCGCAGCGCGCGGCGCGCTCGAAGGGAGATCGATCGCCGAGGGTAGACGATCCGCGCGCCGCAGAGCCAACTGGAAAGACATGAGGCCGCCTGGAAAGCCTACCCGGCCTGACCCGGCGGCCGCCGTCGCGCGGAGCTCGGGTTCCGCGCCAGCGGGTTCGTGCTCGAGGAGCCCGACGACCTGGATTGCGCCGATGCGCGATCCCGATCGCGCGGTGAGCCAGCGCAGGGCTGGTGCGTTCGCTGGAGGTGATCGATGATCAAGGTGGAGTCTCCGATCCTGACGCCCGCCTCCTCGATGTAGGGCACCTTGCCCTTGGGCGCCGCCGCAAGATCGAGCGGCGCCGTCTCGTAAGGGATGCCGGCGATGCGGAGCCACGTCTCGAGCTTCATTCAGGGCGGGCTAACGTTCGGTAACCCCCAGGCGCGCGGCGGTTGAACCAGTCGAATCATGGGTCCTCCCGGACGCGTCACGCGTGGGCATGGCCGCGCGGGCGTGGCCCGCGCCGCCTGGGGCCGCGCCGCCTGGGGCCGCTCGTGGCGCCGAGCTGCCCACCGGCGACCCGGGTGAAAGAGGATGTCACGAGCGCCCGCGTCTGCGGGTCGCTCTTGCGGAGCGGCTCGACCATGCCGCGCGCGCGAGCCTCCGGCGCCACGAGCGCACTCCGGACAGCGTGCCCGAGCACGGCGAGCACCACCGAGGGCGCAAAGCAGGTGGCTAGCCCTCGGATAAGGTGCAGGACGAGCAGCCACCTCCCGTAGACGGCCGTGTCGTACGCCGACAGCTCCGCGAGCTTCCGGTTGTACCACCTCATCGCGCCGAACCAGAACGGCCGCTCGCCAGTCGCCTCCGGGAACGACAGATCTTCTGTCGTGGCCAGCCGCCACGGCAGATCCGTCAACGAGGCGAGCTCGCGCTGGAACCGCTCGGCGAGGCCGCGCACGTCGCGCCCCGCCTGCTCGCGGAGGCAGCGATCCAGCGCGCTCGCGCCGAGGCACGCCACGCTCATTCCCTGCCCGAAGATGGGGTCGAACGCGCAGGCGGCGTCGCCGAGGACCGCGAGGCCCTCCAGGTGGCGCGGCATGCGCTCGAAATGGCGTCTGCGGTCCGCAGGGAACCTGTAAACCGCCGGGGCTGTCAACGGCTCGGCGTCCTTGATGAGCTCGTGGAGCTCGGGCCGCGCGATGGTTCGCGAGAACTCGACGAACCCCGCGTCGTCGAGCGGCGGATGCTCGCCGAAATAGCCGCTGAGGGAAACGTACCACCGGTCCCCTTCGACGCTGAACAGGAAGCCTCCTCGCTTCTGCCCCGGCGGGCGCGGGTAGATGACGAGGAACAGCGGACTGTGCCGGTAGCGCTCGGGCGGTCTGTAGATCCTGGACACGTAGGCGATGTCGATCTGGACCTTGCTCTCTGGCGGTCGCGCGTAGCCGGCGGCCTCCAACCACTGCGGCGCCTGCGAGCCGCGCCCGCTGGCGTCCGCGACGAGCTCCGCGGTGAGCTCGTCGGGCCCGCTCCCTGGGCGCTCGATGTACACACCGGTGACCCAGGCGCGGTCCGCGCTCACGCGCAGGCCGGACACGGTCGTCTCGTCCAGGATCTCGACGTTCGGGAGCGAGCGCACGCGCTGTCGAACGTGGTGCTCGAGGAACACGCGGCTGCACTGGAGCAGCCGGATGCCGCTCGCGAACTGCGCCTTCCAGACGCCGCAATGGTACCAGGCGATCTGCTCGCTGAAGTCTCGCAGGAGGGCGCCGCCGGACGCCATCTCCTCCACGATGCCCGGGAACAGGTCGCTGAGGACGCTGAGGCCGGCGCCGAGCAGGACGTGGACGTGGCGCCCCTGCGGCACGCACCTCCGGACGTCCGGGGAGCTGGGGAGGCGGTCGCGGTCGACGACGGTGACCCGCGCGAAGTGCTCTGCCAGGACGCGGGCGCTGACGAGCCCGGCCATGCTCGCCCCGATCACGACGGCATGCCCGCCCCTGAAGCCGCCCGTCCCGCGCGCGTCGGGCCGGCTGCCCCCGCTCGATGAGCTGCTCATGACTGGCTTCCGCTCCATCCATCCCCTCCTCATCGACGGCTCCGCACAGCCGCTTCGCCGCCGCCCGGTGCGAGCTCGCCAGATTGGCACGCTCCCGTCCGAGACAGGATGATCATGGGACAGGCCGCGCGTGGTGCCAGCACCCAGCACGCTGATCCCGCGCAGCCTCGCGGGCCTGATCCGCGGACAGCATGGAATAAAATCGGTGCACGCCCGATGCCGGCGCGCCGTGGACGACACACCCTGTCGGCATGATCCGACTCGGCTATGTCTGTCAGTCGCTCGGAATGCCGGAGCCCTCGTTGAAGACCGCCCAGCTCGGTCGCTACCTGAGGGGCGTGGTCGAGCTGACGCCGATCTACAGGTACAACGCCGAGTATCTCCGGCGATCCCTCGTGCACTCGACCGGTCTCGGCCTGACGGCGCACCGCGTCTCCAGCGACCTCTTCCCGCTCCTCGACATAGCGCCCGGCGCGCGGATGCTGGTGCCGGACCTGCGATCCGTCCGCCGCGCTGCGGCGCGGGGCGACGTGCACCTGTCGAATCATCCGAGCCAGTTCGTCGTGCTCTCCTCGCCGCGCGAGGAGGTGCTGCTGAACTCGCTCGCCGTCATGAACGACCAGGGCTGGGTCATGGATCTGCTCGGCGCGCAGGGCTCGATCACCCTGCACGGCGGCGGTGTCCATGGCGACCGCGAGAGCACCGCGGCGCGGCTCCGGCGCGGCATAGCGCAGCTCGCGCTGCCAGCGCTGCAGCGGCTCGCGCTGGAGAACGACGAGCGCTGCTGGACGGTGCCGGAGCTGCTCGAGGCCACCGGGGGCGAGGTGCCCATCGTCTTCGACTGCCTGCACTGGGCGGCGAACCCGCGGCGCGCGCCCTACGAGGTGGAGCTCGACATGGCGCTCCGCAGCTGGCCGGCGGATCGGCTGCCCGAGCTGCATTACAGCGAGCAGTGGGCGGGCAAGCCGGCCGGGGCGCACGCCGAGCACATCACCGGCCGCGGGCTGCTCCGCTTCTGCGAGGAGGTCGAGGAGGCGTCCGGCGGGCGCGAGGTCGCGGTGCTCGTGGAGGCGAAGCAGAAGGACCTCGCCATCGCCCGCGCGCTCGGCGAGCTGCCCCGCCGGCAGCGAGCGCGGATCGAGGCGCTCGTCCCGGGCCTCGCGGCGGTGTCGCTCGAGAGGCGCGCGAGCAGCGCGCCGCGCGCCGGCGTGGACGGCGCGCCCGCGTGAGGGCGCGCCCGCGTGAGGGCGCGCCCGCGTGAGGGCGCGCCCGCGTGGACGGCGCGCCGGGGCGGGTCACGGGGTCACCGCGGTCGGCGCTCGCGGGAGGGCGGGCCTGCGTCGGTCGGGCGCGCGAGCCAGAGCGCGAACGCGGCGAGCCCGGAGCAGAACACGAGGATCGACGCGATCGACACGGCCACGAACACCGGATCTTCGTGGAGCCAGGGCGCGGAGCCGGCCTTCCACTCGCTGTAGGTGCCGAGCCGGAAGGTGCGGTCCGCATTCCCGAGGAACCAGATCGCGCAGGTACCCAGGATACCCAGGTACACGCTCCGGTTGGCGCGCGTGGCGCCCCGCTTGACGAGCGCGGCGCCGAGCAGGAAACCCAGGTTGCCCGACGCGAAGAAGACCACGAGGAAGATCGGCAGAAAGAACGGATAGGCGGCGATCGAGTCCGCGTGCCACACCATGTGCGCCGTCTCCCAGCCGAAGTAGTTGATGAGAAGGTAGGCAGGGATCCAGGTGAAAAAGAAGATAGTGAAGAGGTTCGTGGCCAGGAGCCCGCGGCGGCGGTCCTCCGCGCGCCCGCGGCGGAGCTCCTGGCGAGCCGCGTCCGCCATCATGCAACCGACCGCAAAAGCCACAGGAACATCGACCTGCACCATGACGCCCCCCCCCGGACAGGCCGGCTGCGATCGCTGGCGCCGTCCAGGATGGAGCCTAGTGCCGCGCCTCGGCGCCGCCATGGGGTGATGGCCGGACCCGAGCAGCAGCGGAGAGGCGGAGCGAGGTCCACGATCGCTCTCTCGCTCTCTCCCCGTGCGCCCGTCCTTCCTTGTCTGCGCGCATTCCCGCGCGCCGCGGTGGTTCGACCTGGGGGGCGCGCGCCCCGGTTCACTGCATAGCAGGGCCCCTCGCCCGCCGGGAAGCGGAGCAGGAAACCGGATCGCGCGCGCACGGCGGCGGGAGCGGCGAAGCGGCCCCGCGCGGCCGCGTGCGGCTACGTGCGGCTACGTCACCCGCGCGTCCGACGGTTTCCGTCTTTTCCCCGCCGCCTTTTCGCCCCATGGTGGGCAGCGAGGATGAACAGCACACGAGCGAGCCACGGTCGCCGAGCGCGGCGTCTTTCGGTCGCCATCGCGGCGCTCCCGGCGCTGCTCGCGCCCCTCGCGGGCTGCGATGACCTCCAGCGCCAGCCGGACGGCCCCCCCGCCGACGCCGCGCCCACGGTCGTGCCAGAGGCCGGCGACGTGCCGCCTGCATCGGCGGCGCCGGCGCCGGAGCCGACCGCGTCCTCGTTCGCCGCCGCTTCCGCGCACCCGGCCGTGCCCACCGCGACGCCGAGCGCCTCGAGCGACGTCGTCGCGGGCGCGTCGCAGCGGTACGAGGCCGGCCCCTCGGTGATCGCGTCGGACAGCATCGACGGCGCCGCCCTGAGGAAGCGGCACGTCGCGCGGCTCAAGGCCGACGACTCGCCCGTCACCGTGCTGCGCGGCCAGGGGCCCCTGGAGCTCGGCAAGCGCATCTGCGAGGCGGTGGTGCCCCGGCGGCCCGCGGCGACTCCCGTGCTCCTCAAGCCGAACCTCTGCGGGTTCGACAGCGTGAAGGACCCGGCGAAGCACAAGGGCGACGACGGCGTGACCGGCCGCGTCACCCAGCCGGAGTTCGTGCGCGGCGTCGTCCAGTGCCTCAAGGCGCGCGGACACACGAAGATCACGATCGCCGAGGGCTGCGGCCACTCGCACAAGTTCTGGAAGGACCTCGCGCAGCGGACCGGCTATGAAGCGATGGCCGCGGAGGAGGGCGCCGCGCTCGTCGCGATGGACGACGACGGCGTCTACGACGTCGCCGGGGACAGGCCCGGAAAGCCCCTCGCCATCGCCGGCATCCAGGCGACCCGCGTCCCGACGCTGCTCATGCCGAAGGTGCTCGCCGAGCACCTCGATCACGGGCTCTTCCTCTCGCTCCCGCGGCTCAAGATGCACAGGTACTCGGTCATCTCGGCCGGCATCAAGGGCATGCAGGGCACGGTGATGCTGTCGGACAGCGCGCCGGCCTACAAGCAGAAGTGGAGGATGCACCGGGAGCTGAAGCAGTACCTGGACACGAAGAAGCCCGGCCAGGAGGACCGCGCGCTCTACCTCTCGTCGCTCCGCGCCTTCGCCGAGCGGATGGTCGACGTGCTCGAGATCTCCACGCCGGACGCGGTGCTCGGCGACGGCGCGCCGGCGATGGGCGGAGACGGCTTTCAGGTCCTGCAGCCCACCGCGGAGATGGTGGCCATCGGCGGCACGAACCCGGTGCGCGTCGACCGGGTGGTGGCGGAGTTCATGGGCGTGTGGAACAGCCCGGCGCTGGCGCGCGAGCTCGGCGGACACCGGACATCGCCGCTCATCGAGGCGGCGGCGAAGCGCTTCGGGCTGGATCTCAAGGCGACCGCGATCACCGGAGACGGGGCGGATCTCCTGAAGAGCCCGAGGCCGGTCCACTACAAGGCGATGGCGCCCTTCCGGCTGGACTGGGAGCCCGGCCAGGCGCCCCCGCCCGGCGCGAAGGCGTCCGAGCCCGCGCCGCCCGCCGCGGCGAAGGCGCCCGAGGGCCCGCCGGACGCCGGGCCGACGGCGCCCGACGGCCCGCCGGACGCCGGGCCGACGGCGCCCGACGGCCCGCCGGACGCCGGGGCCCCCGCCAGGCCGGAGGCGCACGCGCCGCCGCTGCCGCCCGGGGAGAAGGTCGCGATCGACGGGAAGGCCGACGACGCGGCCTGGAGCCGCGCGCCGGCCGTGTCGTGGGACACCGACTATGCCGGCAAGAGCACCGGAGTCCTGACGCGGGCGCGCTTCCTCTGGTCGAAGGAGGGGCTCTATGTCCTCTTCGAGCTCTCGAGCGCCGGGCTCAACACCGATCATTCGAGGCCCGTCGGCGTGGAACGGACCGGGCTTTACAAGGAGGACTGCATCGAGATCTTCCTGACGCCCTCGCCCGCGTCGCCGAGGCGGTATTTCGAGGTGGAGATCGGGCCGTTCGGCCATTACTTCGATATTGCGATCGACCGCGACGCGCGCCTGGAAGACACCGCATGGTCGAGCGGCGCGACGATCGCGACCCGCCGGAGCGCGCAGGCCCGCACGGCCGTCATCGAGGCGCTGCTCGCGGCGCCGGGGATCGTCAACGCCCTCGCCCCGCGCGCGCGGCTGCCCATGAACCTGTACCGGATGGAAGGGAAGGAGCCGCGCCGCTACCTCGCGTGGAGCCCGCCCCGCACGAGCAAGCCGAACTTCCATGTGCCGGAGGCGTTCGGGGCGCTCGTGCTCGATCCGTGACACGCTGGCGCGCATGCCGATCATCACGGGGATCGTCCCCTCGCCCGACAAGCCCGGCCACGTCGTCATCCTGGTCGACGGGGTCGCGTTCGCCACGGTCCCCGAGGCGAGCGCCGCGGACCTCGCGCCCGGGCAGAGCAACCCGGCGGGCTCGGCGGCGTCGACCCGGCCCCCCGGCGCGGGCGCACAAAAGACCGGCGCGGGCGCGCAGAAGACCTACGAGCGGGCGCTGCGGCTCCTGTCGTTCCGGGCGCGGTCGGCCAGGGAGCTGGAGAAGCGCCTGATCGAGAAGGGCGAGCCCCGGGAGCACGTGACGGCCGCGATCCAGCGGCTCATCGCGAACGGGCTCCTCGACGACGCGCGCTTCGCCGAGGCGAAGGCCCGCTCCGGCATCGTGGGCAAGCCGCGCTCGCGGCGCCGGATCGAGCAGGACCTGGCCCGCAAGGGCGTCGCGCGCGACGTGGCCGACGCGGCGATCCGACAGGTGATGGCCGACGAGGGGACTGACGAGCTCGCCGTGGCCGAGCGGGCAGCGCGCAAGAAGCTGCGCACCCTGGCGCGCCTCGATCCAGCGGCGCAGCGGCAGAAGCTCTATGCGTTCCTCGCGCGGCAGGGGTACGCCCCCGACGTGGTGCGCCGGGCGCTGCGCGCGGTGATGGACGTGCGCGACGCGCCGCCGCCGGACGGCGAGGCGGAATAGCGCCGCTGTCCTGCCGCGCTCGGCTCGCCCCATTCACCTGACTCGCACGGCGGGCCAGCGCGTCGGCCCTTCTCCGGCCACCGGCGCCACGCTACAAGGAGCCATGTCGTTCAAGCCGGATGGTACGCCGACGGATCGCGCGGACGCTCGGGCCGTCCTCGCCGGAGGCGGCGAGATGGGCGAGCGCATGCGCGCGTTCGACTGGTCGAGCACGCCGCTCGGCCCGGTCTCGTCATGGCCGCAGAGCCTCAAGACGTGCGTTCGTATCATCCTGACCTCGCGCCAGCCGATGTTCGTCTGGTGGGGCGACTCGCTCATCAACCTCTACAACGACGCCTACAAGTCGATCGTCGGCGGCAAGCACCCCGTGGCGCTCGGGCAGCCCGCGTCCGTCGTCTGGCGCGAGATCTGGGACCAGGTGGGGCCGCGCGCCGCGTCGGCGATGCGCCGCGACGAGGGCACCTACGACGAGGCGCTCCTCCTCATCATGGAGCGCCACGGGTACGAGGAGGAGACCTATTACACGTTCTCCTACAGCCCGGTGCCGAACGATCAGGGCGGCACCGGCGGCATCATCTGCGCCAACACCGACGACACGCGGCGCATCATCGGAGAGCGGCAGCTCGCGCTCCTCCGCGACCTCGCGGCGCAGACCGCGAACGCGCGCACGTGGGAAGAGGTGTGCACGCGCAGCGCGCTCGCCCTCGCGACGGACGCGAAGGATCTCCCGTTCGCGCTCCTCTACATCCTGGACGCGGACAGGCGGCGCGTGCACCTCGCGGGGGCCACCGGGTTCGAGCGCGGGCACCCGGCGGCCCCGGAGTCGATCGCGCTCGCGGAGGCGTCGCCCTGGCCGCTCGCCGAGCTGCTGCGCGAGCACGACGACTGCCGCGAGATCGAGCTCCCGGCGGGCGCGGGGGCCCTCCCGACCGGCGGCTGGCCGCGGCCGCCCGCGCGCGCCGCCGCGCTCTCGATCTCCCCTCCAGGCGAGACGGGGCGCGCCGGGGTCCTGATCGTGGGGTTGAATCCATTCCGCCTCTTCGACGGCGACTACCGCGGCTTCCTCCGCCTCGTCGCCGGCCAGATCTCGGCGAGCATCGCCAACGCGCAGGCGTACGAGGAGGAGAAGCGGCGCGCGGAGGCCCTCGCCGAGCTCGATCGCGCGAAGACCACCTTCTTCAGCAACGTGAGCCACGAGTTCCGCACGCCGCTCACGCTGATGCTCGGGCCGCTCGAGGACGCGCTCGCGTCCTCGAGAGGGAGCCTGTCGGGCGCCGACCTCGAGACCGCCTATCGCAACGCGGTCCGCCTCCTCAAGCTGGTCAATGTCCTGCTCGACTTCTCGCGCATCGAGGCGGGCCGCATCCAGGCGTCGTACGAGCCGACCGATCTCTCCGCGCTCACCGCGGACCTCGCGAGCGCCTTCCGCTCCGCGATGGAGCGCGCGGGGCTCGCGTTCGAGGTGGACTGCCCGCCGCTGCCCGAGCCGGTCCACGTCGATCACGACATGTGGGAGAAGATCGTGCTGAACCTCCTCTCGAACGCGCTCAAGTTCACGTTCGAGGGGACCATCGCGATCTCGCTCCGCGCCCACGGCGATCGCGTCGACCTGACCGTGCGGGACACGGGGACGGGCATCCCGGAGCACGAGCTAGCGCACCTGTTCCGGCGGTTCCACCGCGTCCAGGGCGCGCGGTCCCGCACCCACGAAGGGTCCGGGATCGGGCTCGCGCTCGTCCACGAGCTCGTCCGCCTCCACGGCGGGGCCATCCACGTCGCGAGCAAGGTCTCCGAGGGGACGACGTTCACGATCTCCCTCCCGCGCGGGACCGCGCACCTCCCCCAGGACCGCGTGAACGCCCGGCGGACGCTGGCGTCGACGGCCACGGGCGCGGCGCCGTACGTGCACGAGGCGCTCCGCTGGCTGCCTGGCGCGGAGGCCGGCGAGGGCGTCCACGTCGCGCCGGCGGGGCTGACCTCGCCGGCGGACGCCGCGATCGAGGCGGTCCCGGCGGCGCGCATCCTCCTCGCGGACGACAACGCCGACATGCGCGAGTACGTCGGGCGCGTGCTGCGCGAGCGCTGGACGGTCGAGGCGGTGGCCGACGGCGCCGCCGCGCTCGACTCAGCGCGCGCGAGCCCGCCGGATCTCGTGCTCACCGACGTGATGATGCCGAACCTCGACGGCTTCGGCCTGCTCCGGGCGCTGCGCGGCGACGAGCGCACGAGGAGCGTCCCGGTGATCATGCTCTCCGCGCGCGCGGGCGAGGAGTCGCGCGTCGAGGGGCTCGAGGCGGGCGCGGACGATTACCTCGCCAAGCCGTTCTCCGCGCGCGAGCTCGTCGCGCGGGTCGCCACGCACCTCCAGATCGCGCGGCTGCGCGCGGCGGCCGAGCGCGAGCGCGAGAAGCTGCACGACCTCTTCATGCAGGCGCCGGTCCCCATCGCGGTGTTCGTCGGCCCCGAGCACCGCTACGAGGTCGCCAACCCCCCGTACTGCGAGATGCTCGGCCGGCAGGAGATCGTGGGGAAGAACGTGCGCGAGGTGTTCCCGGAGCTCGGCGAGCACGAGGTGATCGCGACCCTGGACCGGGCGCTGAGGAGCGGCCAGCCGCTGCGCATCACCGAGCTGAACATCCCGATCCAGCGCGGCGGGGTGGCGAGCGACGCCTTCTTCAACTACGTGGCGCAGCCCATCCGCGACCCCTCCGACGCCGTCACGGGCGTCATGGTGGTCGCCTTCGAGGTCACGGATCAGGTCCTCGCGCGGCGCCACATCGAGAAGCTGAGCCAGCACCGCGAGGAGCTCATCGCGGCGCTCGCGAAGACGAACCAGGAGCTCGACCAGTTCGCCTACGTCGCCTCGCACGACCTCAAGGCGCCGCTCCGGGGCATCGCGAACCTGTCGGAGTGGATCGAGGAGTCGCTCGAGGGCAAGCTCGAAGCCGAGACGCAGGAGCACATCCACCTCCTGCGCGGGCGCGTGCGCCGCCTCGAGACGCTCATCGACGGGATCCTCCACTACTCGCGGGCGGGGCGCGTGCGCGGGGACGCCGTCAGCGTCGACACCGGCCAGCTGCTCGCGGAAGTCGTCGAGCTGCTCTCGCCGCCCCCCGAGGCCCGGGTCGAGATCGCGCCCGGGATGCCGACGCTGGTCACGGAGCGGGTCCCGATGCAGCAGGTGTTTCAGAACCTCATCAGCAACGCGCTGAAGCACGCGCGCCGCGGCGACCCGCGCGTCGAGGTGACCTGCACGGACGCCGGCGAGTTCCATGAGTTCGCGGTGAAGGACAACGGGCCAGGCATCGCGCCCGAGTACCACGATCGCATCTGGGGTCTCTTTCAGACCCTCGAGTCGCGCGACAAGGTGGAGGGCACCGGGATCGGGCTGTCCGTCGTGAAGAAGATCGTGCAGAGCCGCGGCGGGAGCGTGTGGGTCAGCTCCCACCCGGGCGCAGGCGCGACCTTCTTCGTGCGCTGGCCGAAGCGTGTGAAGGAGGAGGCGTGAGTGCGCGAGAGTGACCGTGAGGACGCACACGCCCGGACACCTTCTCCCCGAAAATTGACGAGTTCAATTTTCTCCTTGGCTTGAAGCCACGCTGTCCGCATACTCGCGATCTACCAAGTAAGGTGGCAGTACACTCGCTCATTCGATGACGAGCGTGCTCCGCCCGACAGGCGGCACCTCGGGCGGCAGCGCTCATTTTCGTGGGCCGCGGGCTCGCCCGGGCCAGGGGGAAGCAGCGGGCCTCGGGGGGCTCGGGAAGCGTCCTACCCCGGCTCGGAGCGCGGCGGGCTCACGGGTGCGCCGGGGGCCAGCGCTGCAGCGCCGCGCCGCGACAGCGCGGCTCGCCGACGGGATTCATCACATGCGGAGGGAACATGCTCGAACAGCTCGCTCGGATCTCTCGTTTTCTGGCGCTCCCCCTCACCGCGGCCTCGCTGGCCGCCGTCGGCCTGGCGGGCTGTAGCACCGCCGGCCCCGACGCGTCGGAGGTCGAGCAAGGGGGTGTCTCGAACGTGCTGATCGACGCCCAGAGCGTCGCGCGCCTCGCCCCTGGAGAGCGGCTCTCGGTCGACCTGCGCGCGCGCGACGTGGTGGCGCACTTCGCCTTCGACGGGCTCGACTTCGGCCGGGTCGATCTCGACTTCGGCGATCAGGGCAAGGCGCCGATGGCGGAGGTGATGGAGCCGCTGTTCTCGCACCCGTACAGCCCGCTCGAATCCCAGGAAGGCCGCTTCGTGATCACGGCAGATCCCGCGAACCTCCCCGAGCTCACCGCGGACGACATCGCGGCCCTCGAGGTGGAGCGGATGATCGCGCGGGAGCACGGGAGCCGCGCGCCGAGCGCGCAGCCCCAGTCGATCGACGACTGCGTCGAGCAGACGATCTACTTCTACGTGGACATCGTGCTCAACGAGACGGTGCAATCGGTCCTGTGCGCGCACACCATCGTCGTCTGCGGCTCGACGACGTGCGACATGCAGACGCACAACGGGCACGATTACCTGTTCTGCGACGGCCAGGAGTCGTGGAGCGACGCGAAGGCGACCTGCGCGAGCCAGGGCATGAGCCTGGTGACGCTCAACGACGCGGCGGAGGAGGCGTGGGTGTCGGGCGCCGCCTCGGCGTACTCGACGCAGAAGTGGTGGATGGGCATGAACGACAGGGCCTCCGAGGGCTCGTTCGGCTGGGACAGCGGCGAGCCGGTGTCGTACAGCAACTGGTACGCCGGCGAGCCGAACAACGTCGGCGGCAACGAGGACTGCGGCCAGCTCAACCGGTTCTACCCGGAGCTCGGCTGGAACGACGAGCCCTGCTCTCTGCACCTGCGCTTCATCTGCGAGTCCGACTGACGGCGCCGCCGGGGCCTCCCGGTTGACGCGGGCGCCGCGCCGTTCGAGGGTGCGGGCATGCATGCGCGCCGAGAGTCGCTGGAGCCGTGGCTGCGGAGCTTCATCGCCGAGAGCGGCGGTATCGCCGGCACCGTTCACCTCGTCGAGGGGGACGCGCTCGCGCTGGCCGCCGCCGTGAACATCCCCGAGAAGGTGCAGGAGGTCACGCGGGTGGTCCCGCGGGGCAAGGGGATGGCCGGGCTCGCCTGGGAGCGCGGCCAGCCCGTGCAGACGTGCAACCTGCAGACGGACTCGTCCGGCGACGTCCGGCCGGGCGCCAGGGCTGTCGCGGCGCAGGCCGCGGTGGCCCTGCCGGTGCGCGACGCCGCGGCGGGCGTGCGCGCCGTCGTGGGGATCGCGTTCGCCGACGAGCGCGAGCTCGACCAGAAAGAGCTCGCCAGGCTCGCCCAGGGCGCGGGCGCGCTGCCGGCCTGACACCGCCGCTCCGCGCGCGCCGCCGCGCCTGGACACCCTGGCTCCGGGTGGTGCTGTCATTTGAACATGAAGGCGAAGGCGGGAAGAAAATCTCAATGATCTTCCCGCCTTACCGCCTTCATGTGAACCCTCTCTGGGCAAATGACAGCACCACCCGGCTCCGGGCGCCCCGGCCCTTGTCTTTCGCGGCGCCGGTGCGACGATGCGCGCCTTCCCATGGAGACGAACGGCAGCAGCGCGCCGGAAGCATCCCTCGATGATCCGCTCGAGCCGGGCTCCCGGCCGCACGTCCGCCTCGAGGCGCTCGTGCGCGGGGCCGCCCACGGGCCCTCGAGCGAGCGCGCGCTTGCCGGGCCCGCGGGCGAGCGCGCGCCCGCGGGCGACGGCGCCGCGGGCGAGCCGCTGGCGGCCAGGCTCGCCCGCCGCACGGTGCGCGGCGCGCTCTACGAGCCCGGGCCCGAGGAGGGCTATCTCCGGTGCACCGCGTGCGCGCACCGCTGCGTCGTCTCCCCGGGGCGCGCGGGCGCGTGCGGGGTCCGCTTCGAGCAGGACGGCGAGCTCCGCGTCCCGTTCGGCTACGTGGCGCGCCATTACGTGCGCTCGGTCGAGACGAACACGATCTTTCACGTACGCCCCGGCGCCAGGTCGCTCACCTTCGGGATGTTCGGGTGCGACCTGCGCTGTCCTTATTGCCAGAACTGGAAGGTCTCGCAGGCGCTGCGCGAGCCGGAGGGCGACGGCGAGCCGATCGACATGAGCGCCGCGGACCTCGTCGACCTGGCCGTCGCGGCCGGCTGCGAGGTGCTCGCGAGCGCCTACAACGAGCCGATGATCACGGCCGAGTGGGCGCGGGCGGTCTTCACCGAGGCGCGGCGGCGGGGGCTCGTCACGGCGCTCATCTCGGACGGCAACACGACGCCCGAGGCGCTCGCGTACATGCGCCCGGTCGCGGACGTGTTCCGCGTCGACCTGAAGGGGTGGAGCGCCGACCAGTACCGGACGCTCGGCGGCCGCGTGGAGCCCGTGCTCGCCGCGATCGGCGAGGCCCGGCGCCTCGGCTACTGGGTGGAGGTCGTGACGCTCGTCGTCCCCGGCTTCAACGACAAGGAGGCCGGGCTCCGCGCCCTCGGCGCCGAGATCGCGCGGGTCGACCCCGACATCCCCTGGCACCTCAACGCCTTCTATCCGCGTTACAAGATGCGCGACCGCGCGACCACCGACCCGGCGTTCCTGGTGGATGTGGCCGGCGTCGCCTACGCGCGCGGCATGAAGTACGTCTACGTCAGCAACGTGGCCGACAGCGTGCGCGAGCTCTCGCATACCCGCTGCCCGGGCTGTTACGAGGTGGTGGTGCGGCGGTTCAACTACGAGACGCAGGAGGTCCTCCTCTCCGGCGGCGCGTGCCCGTCGTGCGGGACGCGCGTGCCCGGCCTGTGGGGCCCGGCGGCCGCATAGCGCTGCCCGGCCGGGCGTCCCGCGTTGACCGCTGCCGGCCGGGCTTCCTGCGCCCTCCGAGGGCGCGACCCCTCCCCGCCCCCGGACGTGTTGCCGGCTGGTTTCTGCGCCATTACCACCCGACACGCGGTCCGGGTATCCACGCGTCGCGCGGCACAGCCATGTTGCGTCCGGACCAGATCCATCCCGCTTCAGGAGGGTTTCGCTGCCGAGTCTGACCGGTCAGGCGGATTACCTTGCTTGCGGGCCACCACGATTGCCCTGCTGGCCGGCAGGACCGGGCTGGCTGGCCCACGCTGGACGCCCCGAGGAGCGCTCGATTCGACCGCTCCGCTGACCGACTGGCCGGCCTGGCCGGCCAGTCCAGCTGGCCGCTCGGCCGGCCAGGCCGGCCACTTCAACTGCCCAGTACAGCTCAGAAAGTTCGAACAACAATGTTTGCGCTGGCGTGACCTATGGTAATTTCAGAGCATGTCATCGCCCTCTGAACGTCTCGCTCAGATCCTCACGGAAGGCCGGTTCGTCGCGGCTCGCGAGCTCGGCGAAGAGAGCGCGGCGGCGCTCCACACGCACGCCAAGGAGAGGTATCTCGCGCTCGAGGCGACGATACCCCGGCTCCACAGCAGCATGGATCGCAGGCTCTTCGAGCTCGGCCCGCCCGTGCTCGCGATCTACCAGGCGCTCCAGCACGACCTCGGGGTGGACCGGGCGCCGGCCCTGCGCCTCGCGGAGGACATGCTGCTCGCGTTCTACCGCAAGCAGCGGAGCCGGCACCCGTTCCTCGGGGCCGCGATGGATGTCGTGTCCCGGCTGCGCCCCGCGCGGCACCTGCTCGTGAGGAGCACGCCCGCGCGCGAGCCGGGCGGCTCCCGCCTCGACAGGACCGGCGGCGCCGGCGCGCTCCGGGCCGCCGACGTTCGCGAGTGTCCGCTCGTGACCTTCGCGCGGCGGCACGGCCTGCCGGAGGTCGTCGCCATGATCCGCGACCTCGACGACCTCCAGGCGAGAGAGCGCCACGGCGCCGGGCTCCCGCGCACGGGCACGCTCGACGCGGGCGCCGCTCGATTCGACTTCCGGTACGTGATGGCGAAGAAGTAACGCCCTCCTCCGGCGAGGCCCCTCCCGGGTCCCCGCGCCTCCCCGGCGCGCAGCGCCGCTGTCTCCGCCTGCCTTCCTCTCTCTGCGCACCCCTCTTCACCACTCCGGCGACCACTCCGGCGCGCCGTCCTCGAGCGAGCAGTCCGGGTCGGGCGGCTGCGCGCAGGCCTGCGCGCACACGCCGTCAGCGCCGCAGTGGTACTCGGCGCAGTCGGGATCGACGACGTCGGGGCCGACGTCGCACGTCGCCTCGCAGCGGCCGTCGGCGCGGCAGGGGTTGTCCGCCTCGAACTCGTCGATCGTCGGCTGGATGAACCGGGAGATCTGGTCGAGATCCGTGCGCGCCTGCACCCCGTCGAGGGTGCAGGGGTCGTCGCCGAACGAGGTCACGCCCGCGTGGCGCTCGACGCCCCACCGCACGAGGAACGCCGGACCTCCGGAGTCGCCGCTGCACGTGTTCATGGCGGGGACCTGGTAATAGAACTGCGTCGCGTTGATGGTCCCCGGCGTCCCCCCGACCCGGGCGGGCCCGACCGCCAGGATCGGGAAGGTCACGACGCGGCGCGTGCCGAACCCCGTCCCGGCGACGCCGTCGGAGACCCCGTAACCGACGAAGGTGTAGTCCGGGCCGATGTACCAGCCGTTGTTGTCCATCGACTCGCGCAGGAGCGGCGCAGGCTGCACGGGCGCGTCGCTCTCCAGCTTGAGGAGGGTGAGGTCGTTCTCGAGAGTGGCCGGGTCGTAGCCGGGGTGCCGCTTCGACGCCTCGATCCGCGCGCTCACGGCGCGCCGCCCGAGGTTCGAGCCGAAGTAGACCCGCGACAGCCCGCCATAGCAGTGTCCCGCCGTGATCACGGTCCGCCGCGAGATCACCGTCCCGCTGCAGAACGCCCGGCTCCGGGTGCCCACGCCCACGACGTAGGCGTGCGCTGTGTCCACGGCGCCTCCGACGATCCGTTGCCGAGACGTGAGCAAGGGTTGCTCGCCGTCGTCCCCGGCCACCGTATCCGCGCAGCCGAGCGCGCCGAGGCACAGGATCGCGAACAGGAGAGCATTCTTCATACTGCTACCTTTCCGTCTAGAAATGATGTCTAGAGCGGCCGTGACGTGAGGGTGCGCACAGGGTTGCGCCGCTCGGTTCCGTCGGTGAGCGGAGGGCATAACAAGCGTGGTGCCAGCGCCACGCGCGGTGAGCCCCCGAGTCGGACCCGGCGCGGCGGGAGATCTGGAATGACCGCTGGAATGGCGCGCGGGTGGGAGGATCTCGCCTGCCGCCGGGATGGCGGGGACGTTCACGATGGGAGACGGCGGGGCGCCCCGCCGAGGGGCGCGGCGCGCGGCCACGAGGAGGCGCGAGGAGGGGAATCCGTGGAGCGGCGGGGCGGAGCGCGGGCGGCGGCGGGGCGGCGGCAGGGCGCGGCGGGGCGGCGGCGGGGCGGCGGCGGGGCGGCGGCGGGGCGGAGCGCGGGCGGCGGCGCCGCGGTCGAGGTATCCGCCCGCGCCGGGGGGCGCGGCGTCAGGACGTCGGCGTCGCTCGAGCGGCCAGGGCGCTGCGCTCCGCCATGCTCGCGATGTAGACGCGGTTGAGCTCCCGGCACGCGGGCTCGCGGACGCCGATGGCGACCTCGATCCCGGCGCCCTCGAGGAGGGCCACGCCCTTGCCGGAGACGAGGGGGTTCGGGTCGATCATCCCGATCACGACGCGCCGGACGCCGGAGCGGAGGAGCGCGTCGGTGCAGGGCGGCGTCCGGCCGTGGTGGCAGCACGGCTCGAGGTTGACGTAGAGCGTGGCGCCCTCGGCGCGGCCGTCGAGCTTGCGCAGCGCGTCGACCTCGGCGTGGGCCAGCCCGGCCCGCTCGTGGAACCCCTCGGCGAGGAGCTCATCGCCGCGCACGATGACCGAGCCGACCATCGGGTTCGGCGCGGTGCGCCCCGCGGCGAGCGCCGCGAGCTCCAGGCAGCGGTCCATCCAGCGCAGGTCGAGGTCGTTCACGCCGGCCTCGGGCCGCGGCGGGCCATGTAGGGGCGGCTGGCCTGCCTCGCCGCAACATCGCACAGCATGCTTCCGCCAGTATAGCGGAGACCGCCGGGCGGGGAAGCGACCGTGAGCGAGCTCGCCCGTTCGTCGGGGTCGCGGCTGCGGCGCCACGTTCGGCGGGCAGCCGGCTCACCCTGGGGCGCGTCGCGTCGGCAGCCTGACCTGGAGCGCCGGCGAGAGGGGGTGGCCGAGGGTCGCGGGGGTCGGCGGGGGGAGGCATCGTCGACCGCGGAGATGGGTGCGACCCATGCTGTGGTGGAGGAACGAATTTCCAGTGACGAACCGTCGGGATCTGTCGGATGCCCCGGGATTTGGGGAGAGTGTGACGACGGATCGCACCCCCTCGGACGGCATGGATCCAACCCGGGCCGCACGGTTAGGGCCCGGACGTGGGGAGCTCGCCATGACCGATCCATCGCATCGGGCCGCGGTCTTCGCCTCGCTCGCCAGCACCTGCGCCGTCGCCGTTGGGGATGACGTGGCGGCCCGGGTCGTTCACGAGGCAATCGGTCGGCTGCTCCGGCTGCGGGTGTCACCGGAGGGGTGAGCAAGCTTGGACCGAACGTCGAGCCCGCCGCTCGCGTTGCCGAAGCCTTGCCGCTCGCCAGCGCCCGCAGGCTCTGCTGAGATCGCCCGCGCGTGGTGGTTGCGTGCCGGTAGGCATTCAACAGTCGGATTGCTTCGGTCGACCAATCGACTGATAGTTAGAGGCACATGCTAGATCCCTCTGTCAAATGGTCCCCCGACCGACTCGATGCCATGCTTCGTGAATGGCCATCCACCGGGCACGCAGTAGCAAGGTGGATTGGAGCATACGCGATAAAGGCGCCAGACGTCGGCGTTTCCTGGGTAAGGTCCCGCGTGATGGACCAGTCTCTCCACGAAAACGTGCGGGCGCAACTCGGATGCTCCCTGGCCGTGGCCGGGCTGATGGACGAGGCTATGGCCGCGTTCGCGAGCGCGCTTCTTCGGGACAGCAATTGCGCCTGGACGCGCATGTGGGCTGCCGAATCGCTTGGTGGCCCCTGGGGCGTGCCCTACCTGGACGTACTCGTCGAGAGCCTTCGAGATCGCAAGGTGCACTATTCCCTCTGGGCCGCTTACAGGGTGGCAGACTTTGCGTTCGGAGCCCTCTCGAAAATCCCTGACACGCGAGCAGCAAAGGAGCTCCGCCAAGCGGTCGCGCAACTTGAAGCAGAACTCCACGCCGACGACGAGGAGCTTCGCGCGCTGGCCACGTTTGCGCTGACGCGGCAAGGTCATCGAGCCGCGCTGCATCAACTACGCATCCTTGCTCACAACAACGAACAGGCGGAAGATCTGCTTCATGAGCTTGATAGAGTCGAGAACGACCGTGCACTTGGACGCATCTAACGAATAGCTTTTTCGCGGCGGCGGCGCGGCGCTCGCGAAGCGAGCGGTGTGCCGACCGGCGTTAAAACGCTGGTTGAACAAACGTGCCCGGACGGCAGCAGCAGATGACTGGGGATTTCACGCCGGCGGAGGCACGGCGGCACCCCCGCGAGACGGGTGCGACCCATGTTTTGTTGGAGGCACGTCCACCGGGAGACGGGTGCGACCCATGTTTTGTTGGAGGAACGAATTTGCGGTAGCGAACCGTCGCGATCCGTCGCTCCACCCGAGATTTCGGGGGCACCAGACCGCCGATCGCACCCGTTCGGAAGGCATCGACCCAGCCCGGGCCCAACAGCCGCGTCTTGTCGGGATGAAGAGCCAACGCGAAGCGCTGAAATCGATCGCGCATCGCGTCGAGAAACTTCACGGCATCCGGCTTGTGCTGGAATCCAACCAGGAGGTCATCGGCATAACGCACCACAATCACATCGCCGCGCGCGTGCCGCCTTCTCCACTGCTGAACCCAGAGGTCGAAGACGTAGTGCAAGTAGATGTTCGCCAGAAGGGGCGACACCGTCGCTCCCTGAGGGGACCCCTGCTCGCTATCCGGCTCTGCGTCCAGGGTGCGTTTTGCTCGTCCGTGTTCCCCTTGGCCATGCCCCTTCCCTCGACCCCCTCCGCAGCGGACGGCTCCGCATCGTTCGAGGCCTTCGTCGGTACTACGGGCCTGTCCGACTTCCGCGAGTCGTGCATCATCGGCGCCCGGCCTCCGGCCTTCCCGATGCGGCCCGCGGCACCATCCGCCGGGGGCGACTCCCGGATCTCCCGGTTCTCGCGCAGGGAGAATCCGCACGTGCAAGGGGTCTCGTGCCCTCTGCGTACGCTCCCCCTCGCCAGCTGGCATGATGCCATGCTCGTCCGGCAGGGCGGCTGGCGGCGCGCGCGCCGCGAGGTGCGCTTGGTACACGCTTGTGCCGGACGAGGGGCGGAGACGACCCTATAGAAGAATCGATGGGCAGCGAGGTTAGCTGCTCGAAGAAGACGCGACAACATAGCAAGGCTGGCTGCCCGAGCGTCGGGCCGGCCACCTCATCGAGCGCTCTCCGCGGGCGCGGGACAAGCTCGACTGCCGGGCTCGCCGTGTCGGCGACATCGATCTTCTGGGTGAGGCTTCTGGGTGAGGCATTTCGCCCGGAGCTGCCGCGCGAGGCGGCCGCGACCAGAGAGGCCATGATGAACCAGGTACCCCTCGCTCCAGAGACGTTATTCCAGGGGCGCTACGAGATCCTCTCCTCGCCCTGGGAGACCCCCCACGCCGCGATCTACCACGGGCGGCAGGTCGAGGGTGGGCAGCCGGTCGTCCTCGAGGTCATTCGCATCCTCCCGGAAGGGGTCTCTGACGACATCGCGCGCCGCCGCCGCGCGCGCTTTCTGCGGGAGATGCGCCGCTGCGCGCGGCTCCACCATCCCAACATCGCCCGGCCCATCGACGCGGGGCAGACCGACGAGGGGCAGCTCTATACCGTCTTCGAGGGCGCGCCCGGGCAGAGCCTGACCGAGCTACTGTCGGCCCACGGCGCGCTCGAGCCAGAGGAGGCGCGGCGCCTGATGAGGGAGGTCCTCGACGCGCTCGCCTGCGCGCACCGGCAGGGCATGGTCCACGGGGACGTCAGGCCGGCCCACGTGATGGTCGTGCCCTCGGGGGCAGAGCGGAACGCGCTGCTGTTCGGCTTCGGCTTCGCCGCGGCCGCCGCCGGAGCACGGAGCGAAGCGGACGGAGCGCACGCCTCCAGCACCGAGCTCGTCGGCGCGCAGGCCTACGCAGCGCCCGAGCAGCGCCGGGGGCTCGCGCCGATGGTGCGCTCGGACCTGTACGCGTGGGGGCTCATCTTCCTCGAGTGCCTCACCGGTAGGCGGCCAGCCTGCGGAATATCTCCGGATGGAGGCGCTCTCCATGCGGAGGGCGGCGAGCCCGGCCGGATCCCTCACGCGCTCCTCGGTCACCCGCTCGGGATCATCTTGCGACGGGCGACGATCGAGGACGTCGCGGCGCGGGTCGGCACGGCGGACGGCCTGCTGTGCGAGCTCGACGCCTGCGAGGTGACCGGGCTCCGCCGCGAGGACCTGCTCCTGGAAGACGCGCCGAGCGGCGCCGAGGCCAGACGAGAGGAGGCCGCCGGCCTCGCGCCGACCGCCTCGGGGCAGGAAGCGGCGATCCACACGGACGACCCGGACGCGCCCGGGACTTCCGGCGAGGAGCCCGCGCGCACGCTCGACGAGGCACCGGACAGCCCGACAGCCCGCGAGCGAGCGCTCGAACTCCCGCCGCTCCGGGCCGGCGACGCGGGGGCGCCGGCGGAGCCCATCGCGGACCGGATGCACCTGAAGGCCGGCGACGTCATCAAGCACTACGAGATCATCCGCAAGCTGGGCCAGGGCGGCATGGGGATCGTGTACCTGGCCCGCGACACCAAGCTCGGCCGCCTGGTCGCGGTCAAGTGCCTCCTCCGATACACAGGGCAGGGAATCGAGCGCTTCCTCGACGAGGCGCGGGCCACGGCGCGCTGCCAGCACGAGAACATCGTGGTCATCCACGAGGTCGACGAGATCCGTGGATATCCCTACCTCGTCCTCGAGTACATCAAGGGTCGCTCGCTGCGCGAATGGATGGCCCAGCGCGAGCACCCCAGCGCGGCCGGATCGCCAGCCGCCCGCACGCCGCCTGGCCCGAGGGCGGCCACCGCTGCGCTCGACATCATGATCCCTGTCATCCGCGCGCTGGTCTGCGCGCACGATCTCGGGATCGTGCACCGCGATCTCAAGCCGGAGAACATCCGCCTGGACGACGCCGGAGGCCTCAAGGTGCTCGATTTCGGCCTCGCCAAGCGGATCGACGCGGACGTGCTCCCGGCGATCACGAGCGTGCGGGCGGCGCTCCCCGGAGGCGCCGGCAAGCGCCAGAAGAGCGCGATCGCCGGCACGCCGGGCTACATGGCGCCCGAGCAGCTGCTGGGCAGGGACATCGACGGACGCACCGACCTCTGGGCCGTGGGCGTCATCCTTTACGAGCTGCTCACGGGCAAGCATCCGCTCTACCCGTTCTCTTTCGCGCGGCTCCCGGCCATCGCGGACCTCGACGTCCCGATGCCCAGCCTGAGAGAGCGGCACCCGGAGGTCGGCGCGCTCGGCGACCTCGTCGACCGCTGCCTGAAGAAGCACAGGGCCGAGCGCATCGGCTCCGCCAGGGAGCTCCTCGACGACCTCGACGCGCTCCTGCCCAGCCGAAGGGCGCTCCGGCTGGGCGAGGACGAGAGCCCGTTCGCCGGCCTGTCCGCGTTCCAGGAGGCGGACGCCGCGCGCTTCTTCGGCCGCGATCGGGACATCGCCGCCCTGAAGGCGCGGGGGCGGAGCCAGCAGCTCCTCGTCATCGCCGGGCCCTCCGGGGCGGGCAAATCGTCGTTCGTGCGCGCGGGCGTGATCCCCGCCCTGAAGGCGTCCGGGGAGCGGTGGGACGCGTTCGTGCTGCGGCCGGGGCGTCGGCCGCTCTCCGCGCTCGCCGATGTGCTCGTGCAGGTCGCCGAGGCGGAGTCCAAGTCCGGGGCGGCGACGGGGGGCGGGGCGATGGTAGGCGCTCACGAGCTGCCGGATCATGAAGCGCTGATCACCACCCTGCGCGCTCAGCCAGGTATTCTGGGCTCACGGCTGCGCGCGCGCTGCCGCCATGAGGGGACGAGGCGCCGCATCGTGCTCTTCGTCGACCAGCTCGAGGAGCTTTACACGCTCGGCGCCTCCGCCGAGGAGCGGGCGGCGTTCATCGCCTGCCTGGAGGGCGCGGCCGACGACGCGTCGTCGCCCCTGCGCGTCGTGCTCGCCGTCCGCTCGGACTTCCTCGAGCGCGTGGCCGAGGACCGCAATTTCATGACCGACGTGACCCACGGGCTCTGGTTCCTGCCGCCCATGGGGCGCGATGGCCTGCGCGACGCCCTGACCCGGCCGCTCGCGGCGGCCGGGTACCGCTTCGAGACCGCCGAGATGGTCGAGCACATGCTGGACACGCTGGAGGGCACGCGGAGCCCGCTGCCGCTCTTGCAGTTCACGGCCGCGAAGCTCTGGGAGGCGCGCGACCGCGAGCGCCGGCTGCTCACGCGGGCCAGCTATGAGCAGCTCGGCGGCGTCGCCGGGGCGCTGTCCGCCCACGCAGACGCGGTGCTCTCGGCGCTGCCACCGCGCCAGCAGCGGCTGGCCCGGGCGGTGCTCCTGCGCCTGGTCACGCCCGAGCGCACGCGCGCGGTCGTGAGCCTGGACGAGCTCCGCGAGGCGGCGCAGGACGGCGGCAGCGCCGGCGCGGGTGACGCGGTCGAAGAGGTGATCCAGCACCTGGCCGGCGCGCGGCTCCTGCTCATCGAGGCGGGCGGAGCCGAGGCGGGAGGAGAGCGCGAGCGCACCGCGGTGGAGCTGGTCCACGAGTCGTTGATCGACAGGTGGCCGCGGCTCGGGCAGTGGCTCGCCGAGAGCGAGCAAGACGCGCAGTTCGTGGCCCGGCTGCGCGCCGCGGCCCAGCAATGGGAGGCGAGCGGCCGGGTCGACGGGCTGCTCTGGCGCGATCGCGCGGCGGAGGACGCCAGGGCGTGGTACGCGCGCCGGCGGGCAGAGCAAGGCGCCGAGGGGCGCGTCGAGATCGGCAGGCGCGAGGAGCGCTACCTCTCGGCCGTCGTGGGCCTCCACGAGCGAGCGCGGCGCCTGCGCCGGCGGCTCGCCAGCGGCGCGGCCGCCACGCTGGGCGCGATCGCGGTCGTCGTGGCGTGTCTGGCGATCCGCGCCAGTCAGCAAGCCCTGCGCGCCGACCAGCAGGCGGCTCGCGCGCTGCTCGAAGCCCGGGAGGCGCGCAACGCAACCCGCATGGCCACGGCCCGCGAGTTGCAAGTGGATCCCACGATGGTGCTCGCGATCCTGCGCGAGGTCGAGCCGCCCGACATGCCGCGAGGGTGGGCCGATCTCGCGCACGGGGCGCTGTACGGAGGGATCGCTCACGTGGTGCTGAGCCATCCAGACTGGGTCACGTACGTGCGCTACAGCCCTGAGGGCGGGCGCATTGTCACCGCCTGCTCGGATGGATCCGCGCGCGTGTGGAGCGCCGACGGCACCGGCGAGCCCATCGTCCTGCGAGGTCACCGGCGTGCGGTCGAGTCGGCGTCGTTCAGCCCCGACGGCAAGCGTATCGTCACCGCGTCCTCGGACAGGACCGCGCGCGTGTGGAACGCCGACGGCACTGGCGCCCCCATTGTCCTTCGTGGCCACGAGAATCGCGTCTTTTCGGCGGCGTTCAGCCCCGACGGCAAGCGCGTCGTCACCGCGTCCTATGACAAGACCGCTCGTGTCTGGAATGCCGACGGCACCGGCGAGCCACTGGTCCTCCGGGGTCACGAGCAACGCGTCTTTTCGGCGGCGTTCAGCCCCGACGGCAAGCGCATCGTCACCGCGTCCTATGACAAGACCGCGCGCGTCTGGAACGCCGACGGCACCGGCAAGCCCATGGTCCTTGGCGGTCACGAGGAACCGGTCTTTTCGGCGGCGTTCAGCCCCGACGGCAAGCGCATCGCCACCGCGTCCTTGGACGGGGTCGTGCGTGTTTGGAGCGCTGACGGCACCGGCGCGCCCGTGGTCCTCCGTGGGCACGAGGACATCGTCAATTCGGCGGCGTTCAGCCCCGATGGCGAGCGCATCGTCACCGCGTCCTTGGACAAGACCGCGCGCGTGTGGAGCGCTGACGGCACCACCGTGCCCATGGTCCTCCGGGGTCACGAGGATGGAGTCCTTTCGGCGGCGTTCAGCCCCGACGGCAGGCACATCGTGTCGGCGTCGATGGACAGGACCGCGCGCGTGTGGAGCGCTGACGGCGCCACCGTGCCCATGGTCCTCCATGGCCACGGGGGATGGGTGGTGGGGGCGGCATTCAGCCCCGACGGCAGGCACATCGTGTCGGCGTCGGACGACAAGACCGCGCGCGTGTGGAGCGCCGACGGCACCGGCAGGCCCATCGTCCTGCGTGGTCACCGGGGTGAGCTCGAGTCGGCGGCGTTCAGCCCCGACGGCAAGCGTATCGTCACCGCGTCATGGGACAAGACCGCGCGCGTGTGGAACGCCGACGGCGCCGGCAAGCCCATCGTCCTGCGTGGTCACGACGGACCGATCTTTTCGGCGGCGTTCAGCCCCGACGGCAAGCGTATCGTCACCGCGTCCTCGGACAGGACCGCGCGCGTATGGAACGCCGATGGCACAGGCATACCCTTGGTCCTCGGTGATCACGACCAATGGGTTTCCTCGGCGTCGTTCAGCCCCGACGGCAAGCGCATCATCACCGCGTCCTGGGACGGGACCTTGCGCGTGTGGAACGCCGACGGCACCGGCAACCCCACTGTCCTTCATGGCCACGAGAGTCGCGTCCGTTCGGCGTCGTTCAGCCCGGATGGAAAACGCATTGTCACAGCCTCGGATGACAAGACCGCGCGGGTATGGAATGCCGATGGAACGGGCGAGCCCACGGTCCTTCGTGGTCACGAGCAATGGGTGCTGGCGGCGGCGTTCAGCCCTGACGGCAAGCGCATCGTCACCGGATCGCAGGACAAGACCGTGCGGGTGTGGAATGCCGATGGAACGGGCGAGCCCATGGTCCTGCGCGTCACCGATTCCCCGGTCAACAGCGTGGCCTTCAGCCCGGATGGCAAGCGCATCGTCACCGCGTCCGACGACAAACTCGTGCGGGTGTGGACCGTTCTCGATCCGCTCCGCGGCGTCGACGACCCGAAGCTGTGGACCGCGACCACCTACTGCATGCCCATCGAGCGGAGGATAGAGCTACTCCGCGTGTCCGAGACCATGGCCCGAGCGAACCGGGACGCCTGCCTGCGCCGTGTCGACGAGGCCCGCGCCGCTGCCCCGGAGACCCGACCAGACCCTGCTGTCCGGCCGAGCGGCTCAGCCGGCCTGTGACGAGCATACGTCGCTGTCCGCCTCGCCCGCGTCAGCTCATGACTCCATGCCCGTCGAGCTCGCCATGATACAAGCTATCGGCGATGGCCGCGTTCCCGCCCCCCTGTTGCACGGCTCAGGGAGGGCGACGAGCAGGGTGAATCGCGGCCCGTCACATCGCAGCAGCGCCATCGGGGTTCGTTGCGCGAGAGCACGCTAGCCCCGATCCCTTCCGCGCCCCGCGCAGAAGTCGACGAGCGCGCCCGCTTCAAGGCGCCGGCGCCGCGTCCGCGAGGCCGTCGGCGGCCCGCCCGATCCGCTCCACGATCTCGCCCACTTCCTCGTCGGAGGTGTCGTGCTCGACCCCGACGTACTCGCGCAGCTCCGCGGTGTACCCGGCGCGCCGCAGCTCGGCGATCGAGGCGCGCGCGCCTCGGGTCGGCACCGCCAGGTCGGAGGCGCCGTGGAAGGCCGCGACCGGCGGGAGCGTCGCCGGGCGCGGCCCCGAGCTGAGCGCCGCCGACGGGTAGAGCGACGGCGGGAGCAGGCCGCTGATGGGGAAGGCGGCCGCCAGCGCCTCGGGGTGGGTGACCGCCAGGGCGAAGGTCATGATGCCGCCCTGCGAGAAGCCGGTGACGAGGGGCTTGCCGACGGTGGGGCGGGCGGCTACCAGGGCGGCGAGCGCGGCGGCGATCCGATCTGCTTCCCGCGTGACCAGGGGCGCGGCGACGTCGTCGCTGACGGAGTCGTACCAGATGTACATCCCGCCGCTCGGGTGGCCGTACGGGAGGATGAGCCGGGCGCGGCGGCGGTAGCGCCGGAGCATCTGTAGAAAGTCCGCGGGGTCCCCGCCCATGGGGTGCAGCGCGACGATCATCGGCACCCGCTCGTCGGGTCGCGCCCCGCCCGTCATGTGCTCGAGGTAGCGCACGCCCGCGATCTCGCCCCGGGTGGTGCTCCCCGGCGCTCCCACCGGCGGCGGAGGCGCGACCGGCCCCGCTGACGGCGTCTCCGACGACGGACGCGCGGCCGCCGACCCCGCTGGGGGCGCCGGCGCCGGCTCGCGGCTGCACCCAGGCCCCGCCAGGAGGACCACGCCGACGGAAAGGAGCAGGCGCAAGCGAAGGGGATCGGCCGGCGGGTGGCGCATCGGTACAACGTTACTCCGATCGCGGGAGCGATGCCGCGCCTCGCGCTACGAAGCCCCACCGACCAAGAGAGCCACGAAGCGGATCTGGGAAAGCTCACGGAACGGCGAGCAGTTTCGTGCTCGGAACTCCGGCGCCGCCCAACAAACAGGCGTTTGCGCGAGCGGGCATGACGAGCAGCCCCACCGCTCGACGGAAACGTCACGTTGGACGAAGCCGCGTATTCCGGGCCGACGTGACGACCGATTCCGAGAGCACGTGACGGCTGGTTCCGGCGGGACGTGACGGGGCGTTCCGGGCCACCCGGCGGGGTGTTCCGACACACCTGACGGCTCGTTCCGACGCACGTGAAATGCCACGCCTCGGTGCATGGTCAACCCGTTCGTAGCCGCATCATCACGCGGCGGACAAGCGAACGGGCTGAACAAGCCCTGATCAAATAATCTGAAGGGCTGGTCCCCGTCGCGCCATCAAGTCCATGAGCTGCCCGGATCCGGGTGGTGGCCCAATTTGCCCCGGAGTGATTCACATGAAGGCGGGAAGGCAGGAAGATCATTGATGTTTTCTTCCCGCCTTCCCGCCTTCATGTTCAAATCCGGACACCATCCGGATCCGGGAGGCGAGCTGTCCTGTGTGCTCTGGGCCGATGTGCGAAAAGGGTTCTACCATGCTCCCCGGGGGTAACGCACCGTCGCCACCGCCGCGTCCCAGTTGGCACGCGGGTTGCCAAGGTATTGGGCAAGATGGCGCTCCGAAGGACAAGGCGAAGCGCGGGCCCGGAAGCTGGCACGGAGCTCGCAATGCATGAGGGCAACGGCAGCAGAGAGGGACGTACGACCGCGCGACGCAACGCGACGGCGAGGGACCTTTCGAGAGCGCTGGTTTGAGAAGGAACGTGGAGCGCCACGAGCGAAGAAAAGGAGGTCAGGCGCGTTTCGTTGAGATGATCGAGATGGGAGGACGACTTCGCGCAGCTTGCTTCGCTTGCTTCTGCGTCGCTTCATCATGAACAGTCATTTACCATGAGCGTGCTTCACTCGCTCCTTCGTGCGTGACATCCCCCACGGTCTGCGGGCGACGTGTGTCGCACGAATCGAGAGCTCAGAGCTGCATGCCGCACCGGCTTATCCGGCCACCCTGAGAGGACATCATGAGACGATTCCAACTTGCCAACGAGCTTTTAAACCGTCATGTTCGATCGTGTCTTGCGATGCTGCTTTGTTCCTCCCTATGCGTCGCGTGCGCCGACACCTCCGGCGAAGGCGAGATAGTGGAAAGCGAGCCGGCCGCCCTCGACGACGGCGACGTGCCTGACCCGAGCCAGGTCTCGATCAAGGCAACTGCCTCCGGCTGCGGAGCCATGAATACGCAGGTCGGGGCTGTCAACACGGAATACGCACTCACGTTCGACGACGCTCGCGGGGGCCGCGACGACTTTGGCACGTACGACGTCGCTTGTGACGTCGAGGTCACCTATACGTTTCCAGCGGGCTACACGTTCGACGCGCCGTCCTTGGATGTGTTCGGTGACGTGTACACCGAAGACGCAGCTGTCGTCACGGTTCAAGCAAGCCGATCGCTGGCCGGCACGGCCAGCGTCTCCAAGACGTTTGAGAACATCGACACGGACGTCGAAGGGGTGTTCGAGCTGCTCTCTATCCCTGCCGGGGGACAAGCGGGCAGCGCCCCGTGTGGTGCCACCTCGGCCACGGTCAACGTGCAACTCCGCGCCACGATCGGTGGCACGGGAAGAGCATCCGTCGAGTTTAACTATATCGATGGGCTGATCCCCTGGCGCCGCTGTCAATGAACCGACCCAGGGCCTGCCGTCGCGTCAACCGCTCGCGCCGTCTGTCGCCAGTACGCGACTGCCCCGGGCTACGCCGCCCGCCCCTGCTGGCATCAGCGGGAGCCGCGACGCCCCACACGTGGTCGTCGTCGGCGTCGCGTTCGTCTAGACTCGGAGCATGTCGGAACCGCTGTCGGAGGTCCGTCGACTCGGAAGCCTGAGCTTCGCGAAGCGGGGGCGGGCGCTTGGAACCAGGGCGAAGCTTGCGTGTGCATGCTCGAGCGACGAGGAGCTGGGGATCTGGCGCGTGACAGCGTACGCGGAGCGGCCTTCGAGGCCAGGCAGCTCGCGCGCCTCCGCCCGGTAGCCTCGATGGCCCCACCCCGGCGGCCTCGACCGGCCCTGCGCCAGCGCCGTCCGGCTCCGCGGCGGGTTTCCTCCCCCTCCGTTCTGCTTCACACTCCGCTTCCGCCGAGCTGCACCCTCGTGCAGCGGCCTCCCCCGGCCCTTCCGGCCTCCGCCGGTTCCACCTCCGCGACCTCGTGCCTCACGCCGTCATCACCTCCCCCAGCGCCGCCGCCCGCCTCGACCGGGCCGTGGGCTGGCTGCGCCGCCGGCGCCCCGCCGACCGCTTGCTCCTCGTCGGCGCCTCGGTCGAGGCCGTCAGCGAGCTCGCCCGCTCGTCGATCCGCGGCCGCCGCGCCACCTTCGGCTGGCACCGGCTCACGCTGGGGCGCCTCGCCGCCGCGCTCGCGATGCCGGCGCTCGCCGCGCGCGGCCTCGTCCCGGCCAGCGGGCTCGCGCTCGAGGCCCTGTGCGCGCGCGCGCTCGACGGGCTCGCGCAGGACGGGCTGCTCGGGCGCTTCGCCCGCGTCGCGGACCGGCCCGGGCTGCCGCGCGCCGTGGCGCGGACGCTGGACGAAGCGCGTCTCTCCGGCGTCGCGCCGGAAGCGCTCGCGCCGGCCGACCTCGATCGCATCGCCCACGCCTTCGAGGCCGCCCTGGACGAGGCGGGGCTCGCCGACCGCGCGCTCGTCCTGCGCCTCGCGGCCGAGCGCGCCCGGGCCGAGGACGGCGGCGACCCGCGCGCGAGGCACCCGCTGCTCGGGCTGCCGATGCTCCTGCTCGACCTGCCGGTCCGGTTCGCGCTGGAGCGCGAGCTCCTCGAGGCCGTGGCCGCGCGCTCTCCCGACGCGCTCGCCACCGTGCCCGCGGGCGACGCCGCGTCGCTGCGCCACCTCGAGGCGGCCCTCCGGTCGCCGCCGCGCCGGGTCTCGCTGACCGCGGTCTCGGCCGCGCACGACGGCGCCGGCGCGGGCAATGACGCGGACGGCGGCGCGGAAAGCAGCGCGGACGACGGCGCGGACGACGGCGCCGGCGCGGGGTACGAGCCGCCGGGCGCGCCCAGCACCTCGCTGGCGCGCCTGCAGGAGCACCTGTTCGACCCGCTGACGGACGAGGCCCCCGGGCTCGGCGACGAGGTCGAGATCCTCTCCGCGCCCGGAGAGAGCCGGGAGTGCGTGGAGCTCGCGCGCATCGCGCTGCGCGAGGCCGGCCGCGGCGTGCCGTTCGAGCGGATGGCGATCCTCCTGCGCGCGCCCGAGCAGTACCGCGCGCACCTCGTCGAGGCGCTGCGCCGGGCCGGGATCCCCGCGTACTTCGCGCAGGGCTCGGTCCAGCCCGACCCGGCGGGCCGCGCGCTCCTCGCGCTGCTCGCGTGCGCCGCCGAGCACCTCTCGGCGTCGCGCTTCGCCGAGTACCTCTCGCTCGGGCAGGTGCCCGACCCGACGCCCGCGGGCGAGCCGCCGCCCGCCGCGTCCGAGGCCGACAGGTGGGTACCGCCGGACGACGACCTCTTCCCGGAGCTCCTGCGCGGCGAGCTCGACGAGGACGCGGCCGAGGGCGATGGTGTGCCCTCCCGCAGCGGCGCGCCGGGCATTCTGGACAGCCCGTTCCAGAACGGCGCGCCCGACAGCGACCGCACCCCCTCTCCGGCCGGCGCGCCGGGCATTCTGGACAGCCCGTTCCAGAATGGCGCGCCCGACAGCGACCGCGCACCCCCCCCGGCGGGCGGAGACCCCGACGCTCCCGTGCAGGACGGCACCCTGCGCGCCCCGCGGCGCTGGGAGCGGATCCTCGTCGACGCCGCGGTGATCGGCGGGCTCGACCGGTGGAAGGCGCGGCTCTCGGGGTACGAGCGGGACCTCCGGCAAGAGCTCTCGCGCGCCTCGGAGGAGCGCGACACCGCGCGAATCGCGCGGGCGCTCGCCGACCTCACGGCGCTGCGCGACTTCGCGCTGCCGCTGCTCGCGGCGCTGCCGGGCCCGGGCGAGCGCGCGACCTGGGGCGAGTGGCGCCACCGGCTCTCGGCGCTCGCGACGCGCGCGCTGCGGCGGCCCGAGCGGGTGCTCGCCGTGCTCGCGGAGCTCGCGCCGATGGCGGACGTCGGCCCGGTGGATCTCGGCGAGGTGCGCCTCTGCCTCGCGCACCGCCTCACCGATCTCGTGCTGCCGCCGGCCGCCCGCCGCGACGGGCGGCTGTTCGTGGCGCCCATCGAGGCCGCCCGCGGGCGCTCGTTCGACGTGGTCTTCGTGCCCGGGCTCGCCGAGCGGATCTTCCCGCAGAAGGTCACCGAGGACCCGATCCTCCGCGACGCGCTCCGCCGGGCGATCGCCGGCGGCGCCTCGGGCCTCGACACGAGCGACGACCGCGTGGCGCGCGAGCGCCTCGCGCTCCGGCTCGCGGTCGGCGCGGCCCGTCGCAAGCTCGTCGTGTCGTACCCGCGCGTCGACATGGACCAGTCGCGGCCGCGGGTGCCTTCGTTCTACGGGCTCGAGCTCCTGCGCGCGGCCGAGGGCAGGCTGCCCGGCTTCGGCGAGCTCGAGCGCCGCGCCGAGCAGGGCGGCGCCGCGCGCATCGGCTGGCCCGCGCCCGCGCGGCCGGAGGACGCGATCGACGCGGCGGAGCACGACCTCGCCCTCCTGGAGACGCTCTTCAGCCTGCCGGAGGAGCGGACCATCGGCACCGCGCGCTACCTGCTCGGCGTGAACCCGCACCTCGCGCGGGCGCTCCGGTTCCGGGCGCGGCGCTGGATCCCGGCCTGGACGAGCGCCGACGGCCTGTTCAAGCCGGTCCCGGAGGCGCGCGAGGCGCTCGCGAAGCACGCGTTCGGGCGCCGCTCGTTCTCGCCGACCGCGCTGCAGCATTTCGCCGCGTGCCCCTACCGGTTCTTCCTCTACGCCGTGCACAGGCTCGCGCCGCGCCCGGCGCCCGAGGCGATCGAGGAGCTCGATCCGCTCCAGCGCGGCCGGCTCGTGCACGACGTGCTCTACGAGGTGCTGGTCGCCCTGCGCGACGCGGGCAAGCTGCCGGTGAGCCCCTCGACGCTCGACGAGGCGCGGGCCGAGCTCGACCGGGCGCTCGACCGCGTGGCCGCGCGCTACGCGGACGAGCTCGCGCCGGCGATCCAGCGCGTCTGGGACGACGGCATCGCGTCGGTGCGGGCCGATCTGCGCGAGTGGCTGCGGCGCGCCGCGGAGGATCGCGACTGGGAGCCGCTCCATTTCGAGCTGTCGTTCGGGCTGCCGCGCCGCCTCGCCGCCCGCGACCCGGGGAGCTCGGACGAGCCGGTGGAGCTCGACTGCGGCGTGCGGCTCAGGGGGTCGATCGATCTCGTCGAGCGGAGCGTGTGGGGCGCGATGAGGGCGACCGACTACAAGACGGGCAAGGCCCGCGCGCCGCGCGACGCGGTCGTGAGCGGCGGCGGCACGCTCCAGCCGGTGCTCTACGCGCTCGCGCTGGAGAAGCTCATGCCGCCGGGGACGCAGGTCGAGTCGGGGCGGCTCTACTACTGCACCTCGGCCGGCGGGTTCACGGAGGTGCCGATCTACCTGGACGCGCGGGCGCGCGAGGCGGCCGCGCAGGTGGCGGGGATCATCGGCGACGCGATCGACAGGGCGGCGCTCCTGCCGATGCCGGCCGAGGGGGCGTGCGGGCAGTGCGATTACCGGCAGGTCTGCGGGCCCTACGAGGAGCTCAGGACCGGGAAGATCAAGCGGCGCGACATCGATCAGCGGCGCCGGCTGGAGCAGCTCCGCAGGCTGGCGTGAGCGCCGGCGCCGCGCTCGGGCGGCGCGTGCCACCGGCGGCGCGCGCGCGCCACCGGCGATGTCCGTCACCCGGGCTCGACAGGAGCGTCCGGCGCTCGCGAGCCCGAAGGCCCGCTCACCGGCCGATCCCCCATGTGCTGCTCCGTGTCCGCCAGGGGAGGCAGCCAGCGCTCGCGGCGCCAGATCCAGAGCTCGTAGGTCGGAGCGAGATCCGTGGGCGCGTCGTCCAGACATCCCAGCTTGATCTCGACCTCCCCCGCTTCCTCCTGAGGCGAGAAGAGCCGTGATCCGCACGTCGGGCAGAAGCTGCGCCCCTCCCAGCACCTCGTCTCGCCCGTGGACTCGAAGCTCGCCCACGGCCACACGGCGAACGGCATGAAGACGCCGCCCGTCTCCTTCCTGCACGAGGTGCAGTGGCAGATGCCCACGCGGTCAGGCTCGCCACGCACGTGAAAGCGCACCGCGCCACACGTGCAGCCGCCGCTCCGGACACGCTCGGATCCAGCTTGCATATCGTCTCCACTCCAGGGTCTGGCGCGCATCATAGCCGGCGCCGCGCGCACGTTCTATACACTCCCTCATGCACAGCAAGATCGCTTTGCCCCCCGCCCTGCTCGCGCTGGTGGCGGCGGGCGCGGGCTGCAACCTCATCTTCGGCATCGAGCCTGGCACGGAGGCGCCCGCGTCGTCGTCGTCGTCGTCGACGGCGGCGAGCGCGGCGTCCGGCACCGGAGGCTCCGCCCCGTCGACGTCGAGCTCCGGCGGCGACGGCGGAGCAGGCGGCGACGCGGGCGGCGGAGCAGGCGGCGACGCGGGCGGCGGCATGCCCTCGTGTGCCCCGTCGAGCTGCACCGCGGGCTCGTGCCCGGTCACGCAGATGGCAGGACAGCTCGGGATGAACCCCAAGGGCATGGCCGTCATCGAGGACGCCGTGCTCCTGGCGAACGGCGAGGCGATCATGGCCATCCCGAAGGACGGCGGGGCCGCGCGCGCGCTCCCCGGCACCCCGGGGTTCGGGGACGCGTCCTGGGTCACCTACTCCGGCGGGCAGCTCTCGTGGATCAACTGGAGCAACGGGAACGTGCTCGGGATATCCATCGATCCGCCGAGCTCGAGCCCGATCCAGATCGCTGCGGTCCCGCAGGAAGGAGGCGACGTATACCCAGCTTACGGCCGGATCGCCGCGTTCGGCGACAGCGTCTACTGGGTGACCCAGGTGCCCCAGGCCGTGTGGCGGGCCAGGGCCGACGGCAGCCAGCGGCTCGCCGAGCAGGTCGCTTCCGGCGGCAACCCGATGGGCATCGCCGTCGACGCGACGCACGTCTACTGGTCGGACTACCTCGCGAGCCAGATCCTGCGCAAGACGAAGGATCCGCTCGGGGCGACCGCGGAGGTGTTCGCGGCGACGAACGGCAACCCCACCGAGGTCCTCCTCGCCAAGGGGATCGTGTACTGGGTGAGCGACAACACCGGCGCGGTCCAGTCCAAGGCGACGGACGCTGCGCTCGACGACCCGCCCTTCACGTACACGGCCGATGACCAGGCCATCCCCAAGTCGGTCGCCGTGGACGACGAGTTCGTCTACTGGACCGTTCAAGAGAACGCCGAGGGCCAGGGCGAGGTGCGGCGGGCGCACATCGGCAGGGGCGATATGACCACCCTGACGACGGGGGAGCCCTACTTCTTCGAGCTCGCCATCGACTGCGGCTCGATCTACTGGACCCTCAACAACCTCGAGGCCGACGAGGAAGCGGTGGTGTTCACGATGCCGAAGCCCTCGAACTGAGCGCCTCGACGGCGCGGCCTCCACGCGGACGAGCAGCGCTCGCCGTAGCGCGCGCACGACGCCACGTGGACGCCCCGGGCGGCCGGCAACGGCGTGGGGAACGCTCGGCCTCTCGAGGTGGCGCCCCGCCAGGACCACCGCGACTACATTTGTCGTTGACAGCTCGGGGCTCGTAGACGACACTTGTAGTCGTGGCGACGGGAACTCTGACGGATCTACAGCTCGCGGTGATGAAGGCGCTCTGGGAGGTCGGCGAAGGTACGGCCAGCGACGTCCTCTCGGCGATGGCGAAGGACGGGAGGGCGCTCGCGCCCACGACGGTGGCGACCTTGCTGCAGCGGCTCAGCAAGCAGGGCTGGGTGGAGCATCGCAGGCACGGCAGGCAGCTCGTGTACCGCGCGCTGGTGAGCCAGAAGGAGGCCGCCAAGGGTGTGCTCCACCGCGTCGTGTCTTCCTTCTTCGGCGGCAGGGTCTCGGCGCTCACCGCGCAGCTCCTGGAGTCGGAGGAGCTCGGCCCCGAAGAGCTCGAGGAGATGCGCCGGCTGCTCGAGGAGAAAGGGGCCTGACCGTGGCGCTCCACCTGCTGATATGGCCGGGCACCGAGCCCGGCGCGGCGTCCTTCTGGCTGGCGCTGCTGCTCACCTACGCGATCCACGCCGCGGTGTGGGCCGGGGCAGCTGGGCTGCTCGCTCGCCGTGGATCCCTGTCGGCCTCGACGCGACACCTGCTCTGGAAGATGGCCCTGCTCGGACCGATCGCGACCACGTTGCTCGCCGCAGCGGCGCCATGGGGGTCCGAGCGCGCGCCCGGGGAGCCGCCGTACCTCCAGGAGATCTCCGTTCTATCGCTCGATGACGCCCCCGCCCCCACGGCGCCTGTCGCCGCGCCGCAAGGCGGCGAGTCGACCCGTGAGAGCGCTGGCGCCGATTCGCCGGCGTCGCGGGCGCGAGCGCCCCTGGGGTGGGGCCTGCTCGCCGCGTGCGGAGCCGGGGCAGCGGCGCTGGGATCGCTGCGGTTCGCCGGCTCGGCGCTGCTGCTGTGGCGCAGCCTCCGCGGGCGCAGAAGGGTGCAGGACGCGCGGCTGCTCCAGCGCCTGGAGCGGATGCGCAGCCGGATCGGGCTGCGCCGGGTCGTGCTGACGGAGAGCGCCAGCGTCGGCAGCCCCCTTGTCATCGGAGCCTCCGAGGTGTGCATCCCGCTCGCGAGGCTCACCGCCCTGACCGACGCAGAGGTCGACGCCGTGTTCGCCCACGAGCTCGCCCACCTCGAGCGTCGCGATGGGCTCTGGTTTCCGGTCGCCGGGCTCGCGCAGTCGCTCCTGTGGATGCAGCCGATGAACCACTGGGTAGCGTCGCGCTTCCGTGAGACCGCCGAGCTGGCCTGCGACGACAGGGCCGTCGAGCTCACGGGGGACCCTCGGGGCCTGGCGCGCGCGCTGGTCCAGGTGGCCGCCGGCGCGCTGCTCTCCGAGCGGCGAGCGATGCTCCCGGCCATGGCGCGTCCGGCGAGCGCGCTCCTCCCGCGCGTGAAGCGCCTTGTGGACGCGGGGAGTCGAGCGAGGCTCCGGGCGAGCCCACGGGGGCGGCGGTGGGCGATCGCGGGCCTCGCGGCGTCCGGGATCGCGGCCGCTGGCCTGAGCGTCCAGGTGGCGCGCGCACGGCCGTCCCAGCCCGCCGGAGACGCGGGCGCCGGGCTCGCGCGGAGCCCTGACGCCGCGCCCGGCGCGACGGCGGCGCCGCCCCCCGACGCAGCGGCGATGAGCCAGCGGATGGCCGAGCTCGCGCGCCGTGAACAGGAGATCGAGGCGCAGCTCGAGGAAGCGCGGCTCCTGCCCGGCGCGGAGCACGAGGGCACAGAGGCCGCGGTGCTGGTGCTCGAGCTGCGCCAGGGGCTGCGGCACGTGCGCGCCGAGAGGGCCTGGACCGAGGAGCGCTTCATCGACGGAGCGGCGGCGTCGGAGCGGCAACTCGGGGCCTCCAGCAGCGCGCCTCGATAGCGCGCTTCGCCCGCGGGACGAACCCACCCAGAACAGGAGCAGAGATGTCGATCATGAACAGGGCAACGAGCGCGCGGCACACAGAGGTCAACGGGGCGCGGGCCAGAGCAAACGCCCTGACTGGCGCCCGCGCGCTGTGCGCAGCCGCGGTGATCGGGCTCATGTCCGTGGGCTGCACGCAGGCCGCCGGGGCCGTCACCCTCGAGCGCCCGGGCCAGCCCCTGACCGTCCGCAGGCCGGCGCTGTATCCGGAGACCCTCGAGTACGACAGCAGGAGCGACAGGTTCCTGGTGAGCTCGTTCAGGGAAGGCGCGATCTACGCGGTGGGCAGCGACGGCGGCGTCTCGCTCGTCGTCGACGACAAGCGCCTCTGCTCGGTGCTCGGCATCGCCGTGGACGTCGAGCGGGGCCGGCTCTGGGCGGTGAACTCCGACCTCGGGGCGAGCGTCAAGCCGTCTGCCCAGGGCCCGAAGAACCTGGCCGCCGTGGGCATCTACGATCTCGCGACGGGCGCGGCCCTCGATTATGTGGATCTCGCGCCCCTGTCCCCGGGCGCTCACCTCGTGAACGGCATCGCCCTGGACTCGGCCGGCAACGGCTACGTCACCGACAGCTTCTCCCCCACCATCTACAAGATCGACCCGCAGGGGAACGCGACCGTGTTCCTGCGGGACGAGCGGTTCGCCGGCGAGGGCATCAACCTGAACGGGGTCGTCGTTCACCCCGACGGCTACTTGCTCATCGTCAAGAAGAGCGATGGCAGCCTGTTCAAGGTGCCCCTCGCGAGCCCCTCTCAACTCTCGCAGGTCGACATCCCGAGGAGGTTTGTGGGTGGAGACGGGCTGGTCCTCGTGGGGAAGAAGGACCTGGTGATCATCGCGAACCAGACCCCTGCCGTCGCGTCCAACGCCGCGTTCTCGCTGTCGAGCGAGGACGGCTGGGTCAGCGCGGAGCTGCGCTCGGTCCAGGAGCTCGGCGACGTGTACCCGACGACCGGAGTGCTCCGGGGCGGGAAGCTCTACGTCATCTCCAGCAAGCTGAACGAGCTGATCCAGTCCGCTCCAGCCCAGAAAGACCAGCTGCGGGAGCAGGCGACGATCCAGCAGATCGGGACGGCCGCGCTCTGACCCAGAGACCCGCGCCGCCATGAGCGCTGGCGGGCCGGGCGCTCACGGCGGCGCGCTGCCTACGCGTCGCCCTGCGCCGCTTCCCGCTTCGGCCACGTGAACCGGAACGTCGCGCCGTTCTTGCCGTCCGACTCCACCCACGCGCGCCCGCCCCGGCTCTCCACGATCTTTCGCACGATGGCAAGGCCGATCCCGGTGCTCTCCACCTTGTCCCGCGCCTGCAGCGTCTGGAACATCCCCCACACCTTCTCCTGGAACGCGGGCGCGATGCCAGGCCCGTTGTCCGATACGGAGAACTCGTACCTCTCGCCCTGCTCGTGGGCGCAGACGGTCACCTTCGCGTCCTCGCGGACAGCGTGCTTGAGCGCGTTCGTGATCAGGTTCATCAGCACCTGCTGGAGCGGCACCCTGTACGTGCGCAGCACCGCGGGCGGCACGTCGAGCGCGACCTGCGCCGGCGGCCTGGGGGCGATGAGCTCGACGACCTCCTTCGCGAGCTTCTCGATGTTCACGCTCTCCGGCTTCTCGCGGAACCTCGTGGCGCGCGAGTAGGCCAGGATCCCCTCGATCAAGGCCTCCATCCGCTGCACGCGCCCGCGCAGCATCTCCATCTGACGGCGCGTCTCGCCGGTGAGCCTGTCCGACAGGTCCTCCTCGATCCACTGGGCGAGGCTCGCGATGCCGCGGAGCGGCGCCTTCAGATCGTGGCTCGTCACGTAGGCGAACTGGTCGAGCTCGGCGTTGGTCCGCTCCAGCGCCTTGATCAGCGACTGCGCCTCCCGGAACAGCCGGGCGTTGTCCATCGCCACCGCGGCCTGCGCGGCGAGGCCGACGATGAGGTGCTCGGAGCGCTCGGTGAAGACCCCCGGCTTCGGGTGGCCGAAGAACATGCCGCCGATCACCTTGCCGCTCCGCGACACGACAGGAACGGCCAGGTAGCTCGTCACGGGGAGGTGCCCTTGCGGCGGCCCCTGATACGGCGTGTTCTTCCCGTAGCGCGGATCCTTCGTCACGTCGTCGAGGCGGATCACGCCCTCACCGCTGAACGTCGGCGCGAACACCGCCGTGTTCCGCGGCATCGGGACGCCCGAGAAGGACTCCTTCGGCACCCCGGAGAGCGAGTACAGCATGTAACTCCCGCCCTGCGCGTCGTTCACGTTGTAGAAGAACGCGCCGAACTCCGCGCCGGAGAGCTTCGTCCCGGCGTCGGTGACCGACTGGACCAGCGCGTCGAGCTCGAGCTCCGCCGACAGCGCCTGCCCCACCTCGTGCAGCGTCTCGAGCACCTCGGCGTGCTCCCGCGTGATCCGCTCCGCCTCGCGCTGCTGGCTGATATCCATGTTGCAGCCCACGTACTCGCGGACGCTGCCGTCCGTGGCGCGCACGGGCGCCGCGCGGGCCACGGTATAGGCGTACGTGCCGTCCTTCCGGCGGAGCCTGTACTCGGCCTGATAGTTCGTGTCGCCGCTCGCGAGCGCGTCCGCCCACGCCCGCATCGTCGGCTCCCGATCGTCGGGGTGGATCGCCTCCAGGAAGCCGCCGCTCAGGTACTCGGCCTCTGTCTGACCGGTGAACTCGAGCCAGCTCGGCGAGACCTCGGTGACCTCGCCCTCCGCCGTCGCCGTCCACACGATGGCCGTCGTCGCCTGGACCAGCGTGCGCAGGCGCGCCTCGCTCGTGGCGAGCTCGATCGCGAGCTGCTCGACGTGGCGGCGCGCCAGCACCTGGTCGGTCACCTCGAAGGCGAACGCCATGACGCCCTCGGCGCCGCCGTCGGGCGCGCGCATCGTCTGATACACGAAGTTGAAGAAGCGCTCTTCCTCCGGGCCGGCGGCGCCGCGCCGGATGCGGAGGGGCACGGACGTTCCGACATAGGGCTGCCCGCGCTGGTAGACGGCGTCGAGGAGCTCGAAGATGCCCTGGCCCTCCAGCTCGGGCAGCGCCTCCCGGATCGGCTTGCCCAGCACGTCCCGGCCGCCGAGGATGTCCCGGTAGGCCGGGTTCACCAGCTCGAAGACGTGCCGGGGGCCGCGCAGGATGCAGATCCCCGCGGGCGCCTGGTTGAACAGGCTCGCGAGCTGCTGGCGGGACGCGTCGACCTGCTGGAACAGCCGCGCGTTGTCGATCTGCAGGGCCACGCGGTTCGCGAGCTCCTCGGCGACCGCGACGTCTGCCTCGCTGAAGCGGCGGCCCGACTCCGCGTGGACCAGCGTGAGCGCGCCGATGGTCCGCTCGCGCCCGCGGAGCGGGACGACGACATACGACTTCAGCCCGAGCGACCGGCTCAGCTTCAGGTGGTCGGGGTTCAGCGCCGCGGACTCGAAGATGGCGTCCGGGATGTCGGCCATCCACTCGGCCCGACCGGTGCGGATGACCGCGGGCACGCCCGTCGGCGCGTCGAGCCGGGGCGGGGCCATCGCCCGCAGGCGCTCGGCGAGCTCGAGCTTCGCCGGATCGCCGTGGTGCACGGCCACGCGCTCGATCACGCCGCCGTTCAGCATGTCGACCGCGCACCAGTCCGCCAGCGTGGGGACGGCGAGGTGGGTCAGGTGCGCGAGCCGCGCCTCGTGATCGAGCGAGTTGGAGAGCGCGGCGCCCGCCTCGCTGAGGAGGCGCAGCGTCGCCTGCTGCCGCTCGAGCTCGGCCGCGAGCATCTCCGCGCGCGCCCGGGCCTTGCGCTCCTGCTCGAGCAGGCGCGCGCGGTCCAGCGCGGAGGCGCACTGCGCCGCCACGCTCAGCAGGAACTCGCGATATTCAGCGTTCCACGACCGCTCGCTCGCGAAAGAGAACGAGAGCCCGCCGAGCAGCTCGCCGTGGGCGACGATCGGCAGGACGGCGAGCGCCTGGATGTCGTCGCGGGCCGGCGTCAGCGCCGCGAGCTCGGGATACGCAGCGTGCATGTCCTGCTTCGACTCCAGCCAGACCGGGCGGCGCTCCCGGAGCGCGTCGGAGAGCGGCAATGGGGCGTCGAGGGGCACGGTCACGTAACGGCTCGTGCGCTGCTCGTCGAGCCCGCTGTGGCCGACCAGCGTCGCGAGCCCGGCCGCCTCGTCCGCCGTGTACATCATCGTCGTCGAGGCCTTGAGCACGCGGTGGACGTCGCGCACGACCGCGGCCGACATCTGATCGAGCGTCACCGCGCCGCTCAGCGCCGAGCTGATCGCGAGCAGCGCCTGCGTGAGCTGGGCGTTGCGATCGAGCTCCTCCACGCGCCGGCGGAGCTGCTCCGCGAGCTCGCCGCGCTCCGCCTCGATCTGCTTCAGGTGGGAGATGTCGGCGAACACGGAGATGCCGCCCTCGAGCTCGCCCGCGGGCCCGAGGATGGGCGCGGCGCTCCCGAGGACCATGCCCCGCGTCCCGTCGAAGCGCTGGATCGGGGTCTCCTCGCTCTCGATGACCTGCCTGGAGGACATCGCGCGCGCCATCGCCCAGTCCGCGGCCTCGTAGGGGCGGCCGTCGTGGTGGAAGGCACGGTAAAGGGTCCAGTCGCTTATCGACTCGGTCGAGGCGCTGCCGGCCCAGATGCGCTCTGCCGCCCGGTTGTGCAGGACGAGCTTCCCGGAAGCGTCGCAGAGGATGACGCCGTGCGGGCTGTGCTCGAGCACCGCGTCGAGCCACCCGCGATCGCGGGAAGCCACGACGCGGAGCCGCTCGATCTCGCGCTTCAGTGCCTCGATGTCCATCGTGTCAGCGCGGCCGGACGGCCGGCGTCGGAAGAAAGGAGGCCAGGCGCGGGAGATCCCATGAGACGGCCGCCGCCAGGAGCTCGGAGCAGGGCCGAAGGGTCGGTCGTCCGGACATTGCGCGGAGCTTACGCGTATCGGCGGCGCGGCGGTAGTCGATGCGATCTGCCGCGGGCGGCGGCGCCGCCGGTCCTGTGTCCGGCGGTGCGCGCGCACACCGCGGCGCTCGGCTCGCGCGTGCTCAGCTCGGCTCGCGCGGGCTCAGGCCGCGCGGGGCGCTGGCTGCGACGGCGGCGCTGGCTGTGACGGCGGCGCTGGCTGCGAGGGCTCCAGAGGCGCCGCCGCGGCCTCCTCCCGCGCCTGCATCCGCCGCGCCGTGACCGCCGCGGCGGCGGCCGCAACGAGGGTCGTGACGAGGAGCGGCGCCGCGCCGTCGCCGGACAGGTGCGCGCGGGAGACGTTGTCGAGGTGGATTCCGAGGTGCGCCGCCCACGCCACGAGCACGCTGCCGCCCGACCTGATGTGCAGCGCCGTCATCAGGACGCTGAGCGACACGATGAACAGGGGGCTCAGCACCCATGACCACCACGGCACGCCTGGCAGGCACATCGTCGGAAGGTGCCAGAAGGTCCACGCGACGCCGACGACGAGGCCAGCGCGAACCGGCCCAGCTGCTGGCAGGAGCCGCCGGAGGGCATAGCCGCGCCAGCCGAGCTCCTCGCCGATCGGGGCGAGGAAGGCGATGCCGCGCTGCTCCGGGGTGACGGGGGCATACAGGAGCGTCGCCGGGGTGCCGCCGCCGACGAGCGCCAGCAGCGCGAGGCCGACGAGGTGCAGCGTCGCCGGCATGCACAGCGCGAGCGGCGCGTAGCCCCATCCCGCGGGAGCGCGGTGGGGCGAGAGCAGCCCCGAGAGCCCGCCGCGGCCGCGCTCCCTCCAGGCGCACACCGCCGCCGCCACCGACGGACCGATGGCGCCGAGGACGAGCGGCGCCATGGCGACGTCGGGGGGAACGGGCGCGCCCCACTGCTGCAGCAGGAGCGGCAGCTGGCAGAGCCACGTGATCGCATGGGCGAGGAGAAAGAACCGCACGACGGACGGGGGCATGGCGGGTTACGACAGCCGCGCGCGCAGGAGGTTTCCTGCCTGCGTGACGCGGACGCTGACGCCGCGGCGGGCAGGTTCTTCGAGGGGCGCGCGGACGGTCGGCCGCGTGGCGGGCTATCCGGACGCCCCGGCGCGGGCGTGCGCGGGCGGCGGATGGCGCCGCGCCCGGGGCGGGCGGGTGCGCGAGCAGGTCAATGGGGAGGGATCATCGCCGCGCCGATGGCTGCGCGACGGCCAGGGTCAACGCTGGGTGAGCCATCGATTCTCACGCTGGCCTCTGCTGGCCTCGCCGCGCGCGGGGCGCTCGGGGAAATGACGATGCGGGCTTCGGGCTCTACCTCGCTCACCAAGCCCACGACGGGAACCCAGATCATGGGGGCCGATAACCGGCAGGTGAGCGCGACAGCGCGCCGATATCGAGCAAGGAGCAAGCAGGATGTTGCGCAATCGTTCAGGTCGCCTCATGGCGATCATGTTCGCGGGGAGCTTTGTACTCGCGGGGGCCGGCGGCTGCATCGGCGGTGACGATGAGGCCGAGACGGACCGCGAGACGACGGCCGGCGGCCACGGCACTGGCACTGGCAGGGACAACACGGGCGCTGACGGCAGGAGCGGCGGCCGGACAGGCGGAGACCGCGCGACGGGCACGAGCCGCCGGCAGGGCGGCGGACAGGCCGGCTACCAGGGCGGCCGGCAGGGCGGCGAACAGGCCGGCTACCAGGGCGGCCGGCAGGGCGGCGGCGGACAGCGCGCCGGCAACGCGCAGAATTGTGGCGAGCAGGCCGGCTATCAGGGCGGCCGGCAGGGCGGCGGACAGGCCGGCTATCGGGGCGGCCGGCAGGGCGGCGGTCACAGCGCGATGCAGCAGCCGTCGGACCGGCAGATCGCGATGCTGGTCGCGATCATCAACCAGCAGGAGGTCAAGCTGTCGGAGATCGCCCGGGACAAGGCCGAGTCTCCGGAGGTGCAGCGCTACGCCGAGCAGATGATCGACGAGCACTCTCACGCCACGCAGCACGGGGCGGAGCTGTCGAGCGGCGCCACGACGGACATCGAGGCGTGCTCGCGCTGCAAGCAGCTCCAGACCGACGCCGCCGAGCTCAAAGAATCGCTGCAGGACCAGGAAGGCGCAGAGTTCGACGTGGCCTTCATCTGGGCGCAGGTCTCCCTGCACCGGCAGGCCCTCGATCTCCTCGACGAATCGACCGTCGAGGGGGTGCGAGACGCGAAGCTCCGGTCTCACGCGACGGCGCTGCGAGAGGACATCGAGCAGCACCTGAGGAAGGCCGAGCAGATGTTCTGCTCGCTGCTGCAGGAGCGACAGCAGCAGTCCGGCCCTCAGAAGAGCGCTCAGCAGCAGGGCGCCCAGTTCGGACAGCAGGCCACCCAGCAGCGCGGCCAGCTGCAAGGCGTCCGTTTCGGCCAGCAGTCCACCCAGCAGCGCGGTCAGCAGCAAGGCGCCGAGCTGCAAGGACCGCAGCAGCGCGGTCAACAGCAGGGCGCCCAGTTCGGACAGCAGGCCACCCAGCAGCGCGGTCAGCAGCAGGGCGCCGAGCTGCAAGGACCGCAGCAGCGCGGTCAGCAGCAGGGCGCCCAGTTCGGACAGCAGGCCACCCAGCAGCGCGGTCAGCAGCAGGGCGCCCAGTTCGGCCAGCAGGCCACTCAGCAGCGCGGTCAGCAGCAGGGCGCCCAGTTCGGCCAGCAATCGGCCCAGCAGCAAGGCCAGCAGTCCGCCCAGCAGCAAGGCCCGCAGCGCTACGCGCAGCAGCAAGAGGAACAGCAGAAGTCGCGGTGAGCCGCGCAGCGCCATCCCCCTCGCGTCCCTCAGCCGCTCTCGCCTCCCCGCCTCGGCGCGCTCGGACAGGCAGCGAGCGCGCACCGTCAAGGCGACGTGATCCCCTCCTCCACGCGTCCCCGCGCCGCCCCTCACCGAGGTTGACCTACCGAGGTTGACCTACCCGTCGCGAGTACAGCAACAGCACAGTATTCCACGACGGCGCCGGGCCGCTCCTCGCGAGCTCCGCGACGCTGCCTGGCGCCGCTCAACCGCGGGAGCGCGGCCAGCGGATCGTCGAGACACGGCCGCCCCGCCGGTCCGGCGCGAGCGGGCACCTCGACGTGGCGCCCGCGCCTGCCCGAGCTGGTATCCTCGCCCGCATGCCGGTGTCGCCTTGATCCCTCGCCGCCGCCTGCACCGCGCCGTCTTCTGCCTCGCCGCCCTCTACAACGCCTGCTGGGGGCTCTACGCGGCGCTCGACCCGCAATGGCTCTTTCGCTTCGCCGGCATGGCGCCCCTCAACCACCCTGCGATCTTCGCCTGCCTCGGGATGGTGGTCGGGGTCTACGCCGTCCTCTACGCGGAGGTCGCGCGCGTCCCCGAGCGCGGCTTCCTCCTCGCGGCCGTGGGCCTGCTCGGCAAGTTCCTCGGGCCGATCGGCCTCGCCGCGCTGCTCGCGACAGGCCAGTGGCCGCCGCGGTCCGCCGTCCTGTGCCTGACGAATGATCTCGTGTGGTGGGTCCCCTTCGGCCTGTATCTCCGCGACGCGTGGCCGTTCTTCGTGCGCGAGTGGCGAGCTCCGCCGGAGCCGGGAGAGGAGCGAGCGCCCTGAAGTCCCCTGCCCCACGGGCGCGATCGCAGCTGTGGCCCGGCGGTGTCGCCATGACGCCAGGGGCCTGAGCGAGCCTGAGGACTGTAGCAGGCTTCACCGCCCGACGGCTTCCCCCCCTTGACAACGGGTCTGCCGATCGTGCTTGCTGCACCGCCAGCGCCTTCAACCTGGGCCAGCACGCCGCGTGAACAGCAGATGAGCATCGGTCTGGATCTCTTTGCGACGCTGCACCGCACCGTGCTGCAAGCGATGGACTGCGTGCCCGGCGCGCAGCGTGGGAGTCTGCTCCTCAGGGAGGGAGAGCGCCTCGTCTACAGGGCCGCCGCGGGCATGGAGGGCTTGCTCCCGGCGCGCCTGCACCTCCCGTCGGACGCGGGGCCGGCGAGCGCGCCCGCGCCCCTCGACGCGGAGGGCGGCGCGCGCGTCGTGGCGGCCGCCGCGTGGTACGGCGCGCGGCTGCCGGGCGCGCCCGCGCTGGAGCGGCTGCCGGCGGGCGCCGTCGTGGTCCTCACGCCGGTGCGCGTGCACGGGCGGCCCCTCGGCGTGCTCGTCGTCGAGCAGCCGGGCGACGAGGCGCCCTCCGGCGAGGCGCTCTCCGGCGAGGCGCCCTCCGGCGAGGCGCTCTCCGGCGAGGCGCTCTCCGGCGAGCACTGGGCGCGGCTCTCGGCCCTGGCCGACAGCGCGGGCGCGGCGCTGGAGCGGCGCGGGCTCTACGACGACAAGGCGCGCGCCGCCCACGAGACCCGCCTGCTCGAGGAGGTGCTGAACGCGGTGGCCGCGCAGGCCAGCCCGCGCGAGCTCGTGGAGATCGTCTCGAAGGGGATCAGGAGCGTGCAGCTGCGCCCGCACTGGAGCGCCGTGCACCTGGTCATGCTGGACGGCGCCGACCGCGAGGGTCCGCCGTCGAGCGCGCCTGGACAGGGCCGCGAGCTCCGCGTCTACCGGCTCCCGCGCCGGGCGCCGACGGCGTACTGGAACAACCTGCGCGACGGCGCCCTCGTCGCGGGGCACGACCTCGGCGTCGCGGTGGACTTCCGCTTCTGCGCCGGCAGCGGCGCGGGCAGCCAGAGCGAGCTCATCGACGAGGGCATCCGCCGCGGCGTGCAGGGCATCGCCGTGGCGCCGGCCGATCCCGCGCTCATCGAGCCCGCGATCCGGCGGGCGACGGAGGCCGGGATCCCCGTGGTCACGCTGGACACGCCGCCGGCGGCGGGCAGCAGCACCCTCGCGTACGTCGGCACCGACAACGCGGCGGCCGGCCGGCTCGCCGGCGAGATGATGGCGCGGCTCCTCCCGGACGGGGGCGCGGTCCACGCGCAGCTGACGTCGCTCCGCGCCCTCAACGGGATCGAGCGCGTCGAGGGGTTCGGCGCGGCGGTCGCGGGGAGGGCGATCGCGGTGCAGCCCCCGTCCGAGAACCAGTTCGATACGTCGCGCGGGCTGCAGCTCGCCGAGGAGGCGCTGCGGCGCGAGGGCGGCGCCGGCGCCTTCGGCGCCTGCGCCGAGAACGGCCCGTCGTGGGGCCGGGCCGCGCGGGCCGCCGGGCGGGCAGGAGACCTCAAGATCGTCGCGTTCGACCTCGTCCCGGAGACGATCGCGATGATCCGGGAGGGCACCATCCACGCGGCCGTGGTCCAGCGCGAGTACGACATGGGCTATCGCGCGGTGCAGATGCTCCACGACGTGATCACGAGAGGCGCGGGCGTGGCGCTGGCCGGGCTCCCTCCGCTCTCGCCGGGCGCGGAGCCGCCGTCTCCGCGCTTCGCCGACACCGGCGTCGACGTCGTGACCCTGGAGCGCACGCCCTGGTCTCATGCCCTCTCCGATCACCTGAACCTGGAGCTGAACCGCAAGGCGACGATCCGGCGGCGCGCGCCCGCGGCGGTCCGCCCCGCGCTCGAGCTCCTCGTGGTCGTCCTCGACGTGGAGAAGGAAGAGCTCGCCGACGAGCGCGCCCTCCTCGATCGCGGATCGCTCGTCGGGCGCGCGCTGAGCACCGCGCGCTCGGTCGTCGTCGACACGGCGGCGAGCGAGCTCGACGGCTTGAGCGACGTGCTCGAGGCGCGCCTCCACGGGACCCGCACGCTGGTCGGCGTGCCGCTGCTCACCCGAGGCGAAGCGCTCGGCGTGCTCGTCCTGGAGAGCGAGCGCCCATCGGCGTGCTCGCCGGAGGACCTCGCGCAGATCGAGCGCGTCGCCGACACGATGGCCGTGGCGCTCGAGAACGTCCGGCTGTTCGAGCGGATGAGCCGGCGCCAGGAGTCGCTGGTCAACACGATCATCGAGCTCTCCAGCCCGGTCGTGCCGATCGCGCCCGAGATCCTGGTGATGCCGGTCGTCGGGGCGATGGACCGCCAGCGCTCCGGCCGCTTCATGGAGTCGATGCTGCAGGAGATCTCCAGGCGGCGCGCGCGCGTGGTGCTGGTCGACGTCACCGGGATGGCGACGGTCGACGCCCTCGCGGCGCATCACCTGCTGCAGGCGGCGGGGGCGGCGCGGCTCCTCGGGGCCGAGGTCGTGCTGGTCGGCATCGCGCCCGAGGCGGCGCGGCTGATCGTGGGGCAGGGGCTCGACCTCGGGCGCGTCGCCATCCGCGCGACGCTCGAGCTCGGCTTCGCCTACGCGCTGTCGAGGACGGGCGGCCGGGTCGTCTACGCGGACGCCTGACCCCCTGCCCTCCTGCGCGGTGGAGAAGCTCTGAGCTGGGCTCGCGGACGCGAGCGCGAGCGAGGAGGGGCCGCCGCGCGGCCCGCTCAGGCGAGCCGCGCGCGCGTCACGGGTCGATCCAGTTCCAGGGGATGTCGACCTCCACGAGCGTGTCCGCGCCGTCGAACACGTCGACGGACGAGACGCCCACGGTATCGCTCACCTGGAAGCCATCCTCCTCGAGCCAGACCTCGACGTCGTAGTAGCCCTCGGGGAGGTCGGGGATGGTGAGGCCGAGCGCGTCGCAGTTCGTGGACGCCACGGTGACGAAGCCATCCTCGTCCTCGACGCTGACCACGATGTCTTCCACGTCGTAATCGACGCACTGCCATGGATCGCGGCTGCCATCGATGGTCAGCTCCACGGTCAGCGAGCCGCTCCCGTAGTGAACATGGTCATCGTCGCCGTCGACGATGATGCACCCCGCGAGCGAGGCAGAGGCGAGGACGCAGGCAGCGAGACCGGAGAGCAGCTTCGAGAGTTTCATGGGTGTCTTCCTTGATTGGAGTCTGGCGCCGTCGCGCCGATGCCCGATTGTTCAGCAAGTGTTCAGCAATGTTCAGCAAGCGCCGTACCACAGCAGGCGCGCTGCCTTTCACCTGCGGCGGCGTCCCCGCGCCGCCGGGTGGCACCGCGGTTGCTTTGATGAGGCCTCATGAAGAACAACGTGCCTGTCCTCCAGAGCTCGTCCCCCGGAACCACGGCGAATCCACCGCAGCGCAGCAGGCTCGCCGCCCTCGCCGCCCTCGCCGCCCTCGCGGTCCTCGGCGCGACCGGCTGCGCCGCGGAGGTCCACACCAGGACCGTCGCCCCTGCGCATGCTACCGTCACGTATCGGGAGTTCGCGGTGGTCGAGGAGCCGGTCGTTCACATCGCGGCCGCGCCGGTCCACGTCGAGAGCTACCCCCGCGTCTATTACCGGGGGACCTATGTCTACTACGTGGACGGCCGCTGGTACTATCCGTCGCGCCACGGCTGGGTCTACTACCGCGAAGAGCCGCGCGCACTGGTCCACTACCGCGTCGAGTTCGACCGGGACCGCCAGCATCACCACCAGCACACCTACCGCGAGCCCACGCGCAGGCCGGCGGAGACGCGCGTGGAGCACCGCCGTCCCCACGTCGAGCACCGGCGCCCGCACCGATCCCCGTGACCGGGCGATCGCGGCGGGTGTGAAGCCGCCGAGGCCGCTGTGGCGCGACCGCTCACCCCCGGCCTACAATGCCCCTCGGAGCTGGACGAGCGCGCCCCGCGCGACCGGGACGACGGCGACAGGCGCCGCGGCAGGCCGGTCCGCCTCGCGCCTCGGCGCGCTCGGCACGGCAGGGCGCAGCCAGAAGAGCAGCCCCGCGGAGACCGCGGCCCCGGCGCCGGCGGCGAGCGCGAGATCGGCGATGAGGAACCGGGTCCGCACGGACTGGACCTGCGCCTCGCCGCAGAACGGCGCGCAGCTCGCCTGGAGCGACCTGCGCTCGGCCATGCCGGCCGCGCCGACCCCGACGAACAGCCCCGCGGCCGCGAGCGCCGACCCGCCGAGCACGTACACCGCGAGCGGCACGGGACGCGCTCCCTCCGTCGTGGCCTCCGACGTAGATCGCGCGCTGCCTGGCGGGGGCGGCGGGGCGGCCTGGCGCTCGCCGAAGAAGACGGACACCGGCCTGCCCCTCTCGCGCTCGCGGATGAGCAGCGTCCTCTCGATCGGCGCGTGCGGCGGCAGCTCGAACCGGAACACGTGCTTGCCCGGGTCGACCTCGATCTCCTTGCCGTCGAGCGCCTCCGCCACGACCTGGCCGTCGATCAGCACGCGGACGTCGGCCTCGTCGCCGCGCCCCGACTCGGCGGAGATCACGACCGACGGGATCTCCCGGACGAGCGCGTCCAGCCAGCTCGCGCAGTCGGCCCGGAGCAGCGACGGGCAGCTCGAGCGCGCGCAGGCGAGGAGCGCGCCGCGCGCCGCCCGGAACCTGCCCTCCTGCCGCGCGACCTGCGCCTCCTCGTGCATCGCGAGGCAGACCGCCTTCTCGTCGCTCCCCTGGCCCAGCGCGGGCGAGCCGGCGAGGAGCACCGCGGCCGCGGTCAAGAGCGCTCCAGGCCGGAGGGGCGCCCCCGTCACCCCGCGCGCGAGCCGCTCACAGGCACGCCGGCTTGAACTTCTTGATCCCATGCTCGTTGAAGAAATAGGGAGGGTCGCAGTCCGCCGCCGGCGCTGCCGCGGAAGCCGCCGTGGAGGCCCGCGTCACGACGCGCGCGGGCGCCGGCCGCGGGAGCGTATCCCGCTTCTCCTGCTGGAGGCCGAGGTCGACGTCGACGTCCTTGTCGAGCACGATCTCCACGCGTGCGCTCGTGTAGCCCGGCGCCTCGGCGCGCACCTCGCGGGCCGCGGCGCTCTTCTCCATCTGCGCCCTGAACGGGTTCGTCGCGAGCGGCTGGCCGTCGAGGAACAGCGCCGCGTCCCTGGGCGACGCCGCGATGCGGACGCTGACGGTCGCCGGGCGATCGGGCCGCTCGGCGACCGGCGCCGGCGCCGGCGCGGCGGCGGCCTGCTCGCCCTCTGCCCGGGCGGCGGCGGGCGCCGGCGAGGCGGGCCCCTCGCGCGAGCCCGGCGCGAGCCCCCAGGTGACGAAGGGGACCGCCAGCGCGACGCACGCGGCGCCGACGATCACGGCGCGTCGCCTCCGGCCGGAGGCGGGCACGTCGGAGCTGCTGTTGCGGACCGCGCGGATCCCTGTCTCGGAGCGCGCCTCTCTGTCCGCCCCGTTCCCGTCATCCCACGAGAGCTCGGCCAGCTTCATGAGCTGCGCCTCGACCGACCTCTTCAGCGCGGCCCGCTCGCCCTCGAACAGCTTCGAGACGAACTTGCCGATCTCGCGGCTGGTCACGCGCGTGCCCAGATCGTCGATGATCGCCTCGAGGTCGGCGGCGAGCTGCGCCGCGGTCGCGTACCGGGCGTCTCGCTCCGGGGCGAGCGCCTTCATGATGACGCGCTCCAGCTCGGGCGGGACGCCCGGGTTCACGCTGCGCGGCGCCGCGAGCTCCCCGTTGAGCACGAGGTTCATGAGCAGCGGATCGGGCGTATCCTTCCACATTCGCTCGCCCGTGGCCGCCTCCCACAGCATGACGCCGACCGCGTAGAGATCCGCGCGCCGGTCGAGCTTCTCGCCCATCATCTGCTCCGGCGCCATGTACCGGATCTTGCCTTTGATGACGCCTGTCTCGGTCTGGTAGTCGGACCCGCGATCGAGCTTCGCGATGCCGAAGTCGAGGATCTTCACGTGCCCGTCGTACGTGACGAAGATGTTGTGCGGCGTCATGTCGCGGTGCACGACATTGAGCTTCTGCCCGTCGAAATCCTCGAGCTCGTGGGCGTGGTGGAGGCCGCACAGGGCGTGGGTGATGATCTGGAGGTGCATGGCGAGCGGGAGAGCCCCCCGGCCGGCCGCGAGCACGTTCGAGAGGGGCTGCCCGTCGAGGAACTCCATCACGAGGATGGGGACCCCGTTCTCCTCGATGACCTCGTTGGCCTGGACGATGTTCGCGTGGTTGAGCCGCGCGGAGAGGCGCGCCTCGTTCAGGAACATCCGCCGGAACTCTGGATCGAGCGCGTGGGCCTTCTTCGGCGTCTTGAGGACGACGAGCTTGCTGAAGCCGCTCGGGCCGTGAGCGACCGAGAGGAGCGCGCAGGCGGTCCCGCCCTGCCCGAGCTCGAGCAGGACACGGTACTTTCCGCGCGTCTCGCTCGCGCTGTCGGCGCTCCGCTCCACGACCATCCCCGCCACGTGCGAGGAGAGTACACCGCGTCGTGTTGGAGAGGAAGCCGGCGCGGCAGCCTCCTGCCCCGGGCGGGCGCGAGGGCGGGAGCACCTGTACGCGAGGGCGACGCGAGGGCGACGCGAGGGCGACGCGAGGGCGACAACAGAGGTCGAGGTCGCGCGCTGTAGGCGTCCATCGCCTTGCCGATTCGAGCGGCCGGCGCCCCTCGTGAGGGTTCGTGTCGTGAAATCGATCTTGGCACCAGAAACGTACTTAGCTACAGTTGGAAATGTTAGATCCCGGGCGCCCAGCGGACAGGTGAGGCGACACGCTCAGAGGACACCTTGCGCACATCCTGAGGTTCAGATGTCGGCGACGCGACGCGATTCGGTCTACCCTGAGACGCTGGAGGGTCCCACGAGCACGACCTCCGTCTCCTCAGGGCACACGATGAGGGAGCCACCGGAGAGCGAGCAGCGTGTGGCGCAGCGGTGCGTGGATTGTGGTACACCTGCGCCGAAGACGGAGACGAACTACACGCTCATCAGCTCTCGTTATGGCTGGCGCCTGACGCGGACCGTCGACGCGAGCGGGCGGCGAATGATGGAGTGGCGCTGCCCTGCTTGCTACACCCGCTACCGGTCGAAGCGCCCGCTCTAGACTGGCCTCCTCGCCGCTCGTCCCTCCCTCCCGCGTGGCGCCGCGCCCCGGCTTGACGCTACCCGCATGCGCAGGCGCCTCGCAGGCAGACGGGGAGTCCCTTGTCGCAGGAGCACCGCGCCTCGCAGCCGCCGCAGTGCTCGATATCGGTCTCGGTGTGGGCCTCGCAGCCGTTGAAGAGGTTGCCGTCGCAGTCCTCGAACTCGGCCACGCAGCTGCTCATGACGCACCTTCCGACCGGATCGTTGGCCGCGCAGACGGCGTCCGCCTTGAACAAGCTGCACGGCGCGCACCCCTCGACGCCGCACCCGTAGTCAGGGTCCTCGATCGGCACACAGCCCATCTCCCCCTCCTCGACGACATAGCATGCCTTCTCGCCCGCAGGACACACGCCGTCGCCGAGCGGATCGAGATCGACCGTGACGCTGCACGACGCCGCGGCGGCGAAGGCCGCGAGCGCCGCCATCGACGCGACGGCGCGGAGCAGGCGGACGCGCCAGCCCGTGGCGGCGCCGGCGGCGGGCGGCGCGGCGGCCAGGCTCGAGCTCTCGCTCCTGCGCTGCCCACGCCCGCAGAGCACAACGTACTTGCCCCGTAGTTTTCGCATGACCGCCGACTTGCCCCCTCAACGGGCTCGGAGCATACGCCGCGCTCCGCGCGAGAGGAAGCGCGCGGCGCCCTGGCGCTCACCCATCCTCGGCTCGAGCGGCCAGTCTCGTGGAGCCGTGATGGGGAGAGCGGCGCCGGAGCCACGCGCCGGACACGCCCGCGGCAGCGCGCGGAAAACCGCGCCGGCGGCGCGGCCACGGTGACAGTGAACAGCCGCACGGCACCTTGACACTGCGAATGAATTGAGAGAGCGTGAATCGCGGAGGGGGAGCTCGGCGCGCCGGCCGGCGGCAGCGAGCTCGCCGGAGACCCGCGGCGGGCGGCGGGTAAGATGTGATGGGAGACTGACGTGAACGGTACCTTCGTGAAGGCGCTGTGCTCCATCGGCGCCGCGACGCTCGCCGCGATCGGCGTCGCCGGCTGCGGGAGCGGTGATGACGGCGGCGAGGCGGGCTACACCGGAAAGATAGAGCTCCTCAGCTGGTGGTACAGCGCGAGCGAGAGCAGGGCGCTCGACGCGCTCGTCGAGGTCTACAACCACGATCACCCGGGCGTGGAGGTCGTCAACGCCGCCGCGATCGCGGCGAGGACCGCGGGAGAGCGGCTGCGGCAGCGCATGGCCGTGGGCTCTCCCCCGGACAGCTTCCAGGTCAACGGCGGCGTCGAGCTGCTGGAGTGGGTCAGGCACAACGGCCGGGAGGGCGACAACAAGCTCGAGCCGCTCGACGACATCGCGGCGTCGAGCGGATGGCTCGACGTCGTGCCGAGGCCGATCCTCGAGAGCGTGACGGTCGACGGTCACGTCTACGCCGTGCCGGTGAACATCCATCGCGCGAACAGCCTCTGTTACAACAAGAAGATCTTCGCGGAGAGCGGGCTCGCGCCGCCCACGACGCTCGACGCGCTGACGGCCGTCGTGCGCGCGCTCGTGGAGAAGGGCGTCACGCCGGTGGCGCTCTCGGCGCAGCTGGCGCCGGAGGCGGGCAGGTTCGTGTGGGAGCACGTCTTCGTCATGTCCGCCGGGCCGGAGTTCTACGAGAGCTTCTTCAGGGGAGAGGAGGACCCGAACGATCCTCGCGTGAGGGCCGCGCTCGAGGCGAGCCGCGGGCTCGCCGAGCACGTGAACCCGGACTACGAGAGCATCGGCTGGGCAGACGCGGCCAGGCTCGTCGGAGAGGGCGAAGCTGCGATGTTCATGGACGGGGACCGGGTGAAGGCCGAGCTGCAGGCGCAAGGATACGAGTACGGCGTCGACTTCGGCACGGTGGCGGTGGGCGGCGACAGCACCTTCGTCTACGTCGACGACAGCTTCGTCCTCCCGAGGGGGGCGCCGCACCGCGAGCCCACCCTCGACCTGCTCGCGACCATGGGAACGGTGGAGGGTCAGGACGCGCTCAATCCGCTCAAGGGGTCGATCCCGGTGCGGCTCGACACCGACAGGAGCCTGTACGACGAGCCGTCGCGGCGCGCGATGGACGCCGCGAGGGACCCGGAGACCCTCTTCATCCCGGAGCGCACCCTCGTCGTCCCCCGCGATGTCCTCGCGGCCATCGACAGCGCCTACAAGGAATACCTGAGGGACGGGGATACCGACAGGATGATGCTCGTCATCGAGGCGTACTATCCCAGCATCAAGGACTACCACGGCCAGGAGTAGGTGAAGCTGACATGAAGGGTGCCTTCGTGACGGTGCTGCGTTGTGCAGGAGCCTTGACGCTGTCCTTGCTCGGCGCGGCGGGGTGCGGGGGCGGCGGGGGCGGCGACCCGGAGGAAGGCGACGCGACGGTCGAGATCTTCAGCTGGTGGGCCAGCCCGAGCGAGAGCAAGGCCCTTCAGGCGCTCATCGACGTCCACAGGCGCGCTCACCCGGGCGTGGAGGTCATCAACAACACCGCCGGGGTCCAGCGCACCGTCCTGGAGCAGCGCCTGGACGAGCGCATGGCGACGGGCAAGCCCCCGGACGTGTTCCAGGTCCACGGCGGCGTGCGGCTGATGGACTGGGTCAAGTACAATGGCGTGGAGGGAGAGAACAAGCTGGAGCCGCTCGACGACGTCGCGGCGTCGAGCGGATGGCTCTCCACCGTGCCTGAGTCCGTCGTCGAGACGGTGACGCACGACGGTCGTGTCTACGCCGTCCCGGTGAACGTCCATCGATTGAACTGCCTGTTCTACAACAAGAGGCTCTTCGCCCGGAGCGAGCTCACGCCTCCGACGACGCTCGACGAGCTCTACGCCGTCAACGAGGCGTTCGCCGCGCAGGGCGTCACGCCGCTGGCGGTGGCGGCGCAGGACCCGTCGACGCCGGCCAACATCCTGTGGGAGCACCTCTTCGTCATGTCCGCCGGCGCGCAGTACTACGACGACCTCTTCAAGGGCCGCCTGGCGAGCCCCGATACGCCCGAGGTGAGGGCCGCGCTCGCCGCGGTCCCGGAGGCCTTGAAATACATGAACCCGGACGCCGAGGAGCTCCGCTGGGTGGATGGCGTCGAGCTCGTCGGGCAGGGCAAGGCCGCGATGTACATGGACGGGGACTGGGTGAAGGCCGAGTTCCAGGCGCGGGGATACACGCTCGACGAGGATTTCGGCATGGTCACGGTGGGAGAGGACGCCTTCGTCTATGTCGTCGATACCTTCGTCCTCCCGAGGGGGGCGTCGCACCGGGGCGCCGCGCTCGACCTGCTGGCGACCATGGGATCGGTCGCGGGGCAGGACGCGCTCAACCCGCTCAAGGGGTCGATCCCGTCGAGGACCGACGCCGACCTCGGCCAGTACGACTCGCTGTCGCGCAAGGCGATGGAGGACGCGAGGAGCCCGCGGACGCGCTTCGTCCCGGCGCGCAACCTCAGCGCGCCCCGCGCCTTCTTCGACCCCATCGACAGGGCCTTCTGGGAGTTCGTGAAGGACGGGAACACCGACAGGATGATCCTGGCGATGCTGGCGCACTACTACATCATCCAGGACTATCACGCTCGACTGTGACCTGGCAGGCAGCATGCGCGCAGCGGACCTCGATCTCTCGGAGCTCCTCACGGTCGACCCGCGGGGCGGCGAGCTGCGCTTCTCCGGGGCGCGGGCGATCCTGCTCGACACCGTCGCGATGGGCCTCCTGCGCAAGCAGCTCATCGACAGCGTCGGCGCCGCGGCGGCGCGCGCGATCCTCACCCGGTTCGGCTTCGCGCACGGCTACCGCACGGCCGAGGCGGCGCGCGCCGAGCTCTCGCTGGAGAGCGACGAGGAGTGGCGCGACGCGGGCGGGCGCATCCACGCGCTGCAGGGGATGCTCCGCCTCGCGCCGGGCGGGGACGGCCCGCTCTCGCCCGGGGGCGCGACGGTGGAGGCCTCGTACGAGGCGGAGCAGCACCTCCTGCACCTCGGCCGCGCGGACGCGCCTGTGTGCTGGACGCTCGCGGGCTTCGCGAGCGGCTACCTGAGCTGCGTCGAGGGCCGGGACATCTACGTGATCGAGCGCCGCTGCCTCGGCCGCGGCGACGCGAGCTGCCTGTTCGCCGGCCGCGCGGCCGAGGCGTGGGGCGCCGAGCTCGAGCCGCACCTGCCGTTCTTCGAGGAGCACCGCCTCGACGCCTCGCTGCGCCGGGCCGCGGAGGCGCTGGGGCGCGCCGAGCGCCGGCTGAGGACGCGCGCGGAGGCGCTCCTGGGGGTCGGCGCGGCGGGCGCGGCGGGCGCGGGTCCGGGCGGCATCGTGGCGTCGAGCCCGGCGATGCAGCGCGTCCTGGAGCTCGCGCGGCGGGTGGCGCAGGTGGACGCCACGGTGCTCGTCACGGGCGAGAGCGGCACCGGCAAGGAGCGCGTGGCGCGCCTCGTCCACGACGCCTCGCCCCGGGCGGCCGCGCCGCTGCTCGCCATCAACTGCGCCGCGATCCCGGAGCCGCTGCTCGAGAGCGAGCTCTTCGGGCACGCGCGCGGCGCCTTCACCGGCGCGACGCGGGACCGCGCGGGGATCTTCGAGGCGGCGGCCGGTGGGACGCTGCTGCTCGACGAGGTGGGCGAGCTGCCGGCCGGGGTGCAGGTGAAGCTGCTCCGGGCGCTGCAGGCGCGCGAGGTGCGGCGGGTCGGCGAGAACCGCAGCCGGCCTGTCGACGTGCGCGTCGTGGCGGCGACGAACCGCGAGCTCGCCGCGGAGGTGTCGGCCGGCCGCTTCAGAAAGGACCTTTACTATCGGCTCAAGGTGGTCGAGCTCCGGCTGCCGCCGCTGCGCGAGCGGCGGGAGGACGTGCTGCCGCTCGCGCGGGCGCTGCTCGCCCAGGCGGCCGCGCGCATGAAGCGGCCGGCGGCGCGCCTGAGCCCCGGCGCGGCCGACCGCCTGGTCCGCTACCCGTGGCCCGGCAACGTGCGCGAGCTGGAGAACGCCATGGAGCGGGCCGTCGCCCTGGCCGAGGGGCGGCGGATCGAGGCCGAGGACCTGCCCGAGGAGGTGCGCTCGGCCCTGCCGGCGCCGGCGGTCGAGCCGCGCGTGCGGACGCTCGGCGACGTCGAGCAGGAGTACATCCTGGCGGTCCTGGCGCGCAACGGGGGCAACCAGACGCGGGCGGCGGCGGAGCTCGGGATCGGCGTGTCGACGCTTTACCGCAAGCTCAAGGAGTACGGGCGGGGGCAGGCGCGGTGAGCGCGGCGGCGGGGCCGGCGCGCCGGGCTCACCACCGCACGATGAAGGTACACGAGTCCCCGCCGCGCCTGCGGGTAGGCTGGGTGTCGTCCAGGGTAATCTCGGCGGCCGGCTTGATCCTGCGGGCCGTCCCGGTGATGAGCCCGCGCTCGAGCTCGGAGGAGTAGGGCGTCTCGCAGACGACGGCGATGCTCCGTTCGCCGCTCGCGCGGCAGCGGTAGTGGCCGATTCCTTCCTTCATCGCGCCGGTCCGCAGATCGCACATCGGCTCGCCGTCGACGCGGTGATTGAGGTGATAGGCGACGTCGATCGACGCGAGCGCCGCCTCGATGGTGTCGATGCCCGTCGGCCAGGCGACCGCCTCAGGCGCCCTCTTGCCCAGCGCGAAGAGGGCGTGCTCGCCGATCGTGTCCGCGATCTCCCGCTGAGCGTCGAGCCAGAGCTGCATGGGGAGCCAGTCGACGGCCATGAGCTGATGGAGCCCTTGCTTGATCATGATCTTCATGATCATCGGGGCATAGGCCCGCCCCGGTGCCTCGAACAAGCTCTGCAGGTTGGCCGCGCGCACCTCGATACCCGGCCGGAATGCTACGTACTGTGCCACGCTCGCCCCCGTTCTCCCGTCGACCGTCGATGGTCGGCGCTGGTTCCAGCCTGATCCGATCGCCTCTACTTCCCCTTCGCGGCGTCGGCGAAGGACCTCCACGTCGCCTCGTCCGCGCCCACGCTGGCACGCTGGCCGTCGCGCACGATAGGCGTGCGGAGCAGGAGCGGATCCTCGGCGAGCAGCTCGGCGATGCGCGCGTCGCTCGGACCGAGGTGCTGGAGGCCGCGCTCCTTCACGCGCGCGCCGTCGGCGTCGTAGAGCGCGCGCACGCCGCCCACCGCGCGCGCCACGCTGGCGAGCTCCCCCTTGGAGAGGCCCTTCTCGCGCAGCTCGACGAGGTGCACCTTGATGCCCCGGTCGGCGAAGAACCGCTGCGCCGCCCGCGTCGCCTTGCACTTCGCCGTGCCGAAGATCTGGATCATGCGCGTCGCTCCTCGTGGAATGACCCGTGGCGCGCGGCTCGCCTGAGCGGCCGCGCGGGCGCGAAGCATAGGCGCGGACGCGGCAGCCTACCAGCCCACGGCGGCGGGGAGCCCTGCGTCGCGGGCCGGGGCGAAGGGGCGCATCGGAAGGGGATGGAACCGAGGTTGACCCGACCCGGGTTGAGGTCGGCCCGACCGGGGTTGAGGTCGGCCCGACCGGGGTTGAGGTCGGCCCGACCGGGGTTGAGGTCGGCCCGACCGGGGTTGAGGTCGGCCCGACCGGGGTTGAGGTCGGCCCGGCCGAGCGCTCCCGCCGGCGGCCGGCCGCGCTCCGCTACCGAGATCGCGGCGCCGGCCTGGCGATGCGCGCCCTCTCGCCCGAGGCTGCCACGCGGGGAGGCTGCGACCGGAGAGGCTGCGATGAACCAGGCGATCCTCACTCCAGGAACGATGTTCCAGGGCCGCTACGAGATCTTCTCCTTGCTCCGTGAGGGCAGGCTCGCCGTCGTCTACGAGGGGCGGCAGATCGCGAGCGAGCAGCCGGTCCTCCTCAAGATCTTGCGCCCCGCCCGCGACGAGGACCCCGCGGAGCTCGGGCGACGCCGCGGCGCGCAGCTCCTCCGGGAAGTGCGCCGCTGCGCGCGGCTCCGCCACCCCGGCATCGTCCGGCCCCTCGACGCGGGGACGACGGACGCGGGGCAGCCCTACGCGGTCTTCGAGCGCGTGCCCGGGCAGAGCCTGGCCGAGCTGCTGTCGGCCCGCGGCGCGCTCGAGCCAGATGAGGCCCGGCGCCTGATGAGGCGGGTCCTCGACGCGCTCGCCTCCGCCCACCGACAGGGCGTCGTGCACGGGGACCTCCGGCCGGCCCACGTGCTGGTCGTGCCCTCCGGGGAAGAGCGGAGCGCGCTCGTGCTCGGCTTCGGCTTCGCCGCGCTCGCCGCCGCCGCCCGCGCGCGCCAGGAGGAAGCGCCCGTCTCCGGCCGTGAGCTCCTGGGCTCGCAGGCCTACCTGGCGCCCGAGCAGCGCCGGGGGTTCCCGCCGATGACGCGCTCGGACCTGTACGCCTGGGGTCTCGTGTTCCTGGAGTGCCTCACCGGCAGGCGCCCGGGCTGCGGCGGGCCTCCCGACGGCGCGGATCTCGAGCGCGACGGCCGCGAGGCCGCTCAGCTCCCTCCCGCGCTCCTCGATCACCCGCTCGGCGCGCTCTTGCGGCGGGCCACGATCGAGGACGTCGCGGCGCGGGCGGTCACGGCCGACGGCCTGCTGCGCGAGCTCGACGCCTGCGAGGTGAACGACCTCCGCCGGGACGACCTCGTGAAGCCGGACGCGCCCGCTGCCGGAGCAGCACCGACACCAGCGGAGCGCGCGGGCAGCGGCGAGCCTCGCACGGCCCTCGGATCGGCGACGCGGTCAGCGGAGCGAGCCGGCAGCGCCGCGCGCTCCCTGGAGGAGGCGGCTGCGGCGCCTCCCGCCGGGCTCGCAGGGTACGTCATGCCGCTGCAGCCCGGCGATCTCATCAAGCACTACGAGATCATCCGCAAGCTGGGCCAGGGCGGCATGGGGGTCGTGTACCTGGCCCGCGACACGAAGCTCGGCCGCCTGGTCGCGGTCAAGCTCCTCCTCAGTTACACCGGGCAGGGGATCGAGCGCTTCCTCGACGAGGCGCGGGCCACGGCGCGCTGCCGCCACGAGAACATCGTGGTCATCCACGAGGTCGACGAGATCCGCGGATATCCCTACCTCGTCTTCGAGTACATCAAGGGTCGCTCGCTGCGCGAATGGATGGTCCAGCGCGGCGCGCCCGGGTCGCCCGCCGCCCCCACGCTGCCCGGCTCGACGTCGTCCCGCCAGGCGGTCGCGCTCGTGATCCCGGTGGTCCGCGCGCTGGTCTGCGCGCACGCGGCCGGGATCGTCCACCGCGATCTCAAGCCGGAGAACATCCTCCTGGATGAGGCGGGCTGCATCAAGGTGCTTGATTTCGGCATCGCCAAGCGGATCGACCCGAGCTTGCTCTCGACGAGCACGGGCGCGACGGCGGCCCTCACGGGAGGCGCTGGCAGCCACCGGAAGAGCGCGGTCGTTGGCACGCTCCACTACATGGCGCCCGAGCAGCTGCTCGGCATGGACATCGATGGTCGCGCCGACCTCTGGGCCGTGGGCATCATCCTGTACGAGCTGGTCGCGGGGGCGCACCCGCTGGGTCCGTCCTCGCGCGCGCGGCTCGCGGACATGGTGGACCTCGTGGACTTCGGCATCCCGATGCCCAGCGTGGGCGAGAGGCGCCCGGAGGCAGGCGCGCTCGGCGCCCTCGTCGACCGCTGCCTGAAGAAGCACAGGGCCGAGCGCATGGGCTCGGCAAGAGAGCTGCTCGCCGAGCTCGAGGCGCTCCTGCCAGGTCGAGAGCCGCTCGACCTGAGCGAGGGCGAGAGCCCCTTCGCCGGCCTGTTCGCGTTCCAGGAGGCGGACGCCGCGCGCTTCTTCGGCCGCGATCGCGAGGTCGCCGCGATGGCGGCGAGGCTGCGCAGCCAGCAGCTCCTCGCCGTCGCGGGGCCCTCCGGGGCGGGCAAATCGTCGTTCGTGCGCGCGGGCGTGATCCCGGCCCTGAAGGGGGCCGGGATCCGCGGCGAGTCGTTCATCCTCCGCCCGGGGCGCCGGCCGCTGTACGCGCTCGCCGATGTGCTCGTGCGGGTCGCCGAGGCGGAGCGCAGGACGGGCGCGACGGGGAGCTCGCCCGAGCTCCCCGACCACGAAGGGCTCGTCGCCATCCTCCGCGATCAGCCGGGCTATCTGGGCGCCCGGCTGCGCGCGCGCTGCCGCCGTGACGGGCCCGGGCACCGCGTCCTGCTCTTCGTCGATCAGTTCGAGGAGCTCTACACGCTCGGCGCCGCCCCCGAGGAGCGGGCGGCGTTCGTCGCGTGTCTGGAGGGCGCGGCCGACGACGCCTCGTCGCCCCTGAGCGTCCTGCTCGCCATCCGCTCGGATTTCCTCGACAGCCTGGCCGAGCACCGCGACTTCATGACCTGCGTCACCCGCGGGCTCTCCTTCCTGCCGCCGCTCGGGCGCGACGGCCTGCGCGAGGCCTTGACGCGACCGCTCGAGGCGGCCGGCTATCGCTTCGAGACCGCGGAGATCATCGAGCACATGCTGGACACGCTGGAGGGCACGCGGAGCCCCTTGCCGCTCCTGCAGTTCACGGCCGGCAAGCTCTGGGAGGCGCGGGATCACGAGCGCCGGCTCCTCACGCGGGACAGCTATGAGCGGCTCGGCGGCGTCGCCGGCGCCCTGTCCGCCCACGCGGACGCGGTGCTCTCGGCGCTGCCGCGGCGCGACCAGCGGCTGGCTCGGGCGGTGCTGCTCCGCCTGGTCACGCCGGAGCGCACGCGCGCGGTGGTGGGGATGGACGAGCTCCACGAGCTCGGACGGGGTGGCGCGGGAGAAGGCGCCGAGCCCGTCGCGCAGGTGATCCAGCACCTGGCCGGCGCGCGACTCTTGCTCATCGCGGCGGGCGCAGGCGCGGGCGGAGATGGCGGGGGCACGACCGTGGAGCTGGTCCACGAGTCCTTGATCGAGAGGTGGCCGAAGCTCGCGTTATGGCTCGCCGAGAGCGAGCAAGACGCGCAGCTCGTGGCCCGGCTGCGCGCTGCGGCCCGGCAGTGGGAGGCGAGCGGTGAAGCCGAGGGGCTGCTGTGGCGAGAGCGCGCGGCGGAGGACGCCAGGGCGTGGTACGAGCGCCGTCGCGCCGCGCAGGGGACCGACGCTCGCGTGGCGCTCAGCAAGCGCGAGGAGCGCTACCTGCTGGCGGTCGTGGCGCTCCTCGAGCGCGCGCGGCGCCTGCGCCGGCGGCTCGTCATGGGCGTGTTCACCGCGCTCGGGATGGTCGCGTTCATCGTGTCCTACCTGGCGATAGACGCTCACCATGAAGCCGCGCGCGCCGACCGGGAGGCGGCCCGCCGGCAGACCGAAGCGCGTGAAGCGCGCAACGCGACCCGCATGGCGACGGCGCGCGAGCTGCAGGCCGACCCCACGATCGTGCTGGCGATCTTGCGCGAGATCGAGCCGCCCGACGTACCGCGAGGGTGGGCCGTCCTCGCGCGCTGGGCGCTGCACCGGCGGCTCTCGCGCGCGGTGCTCGGCCACCCGGACTGGGTCATGCAGGCAGCCTATGGCCCCGACGGCAAGCGCCTTGTCACGGCCTGCGCCGACGGGGCCGCGCGGGTGTGGAACGCCGACGGCACAGGCACGCCCGTGGTCCTGCGCGGCCACAGCGATCGGGTCGCTTCGGCGGCCTTCAGTCCAGACGGCAAGCGCATCGTCACCGCGTCCTATGACAGGACCGCGCGGGTGTGGAACGCCGACGGCACAGGCACGCCCGTGGTCCTGCGCGGTCACCAGAGCCCGGTGACTTCAGCCACGTTCAGCCCTGACGGCAAGCGCATCGTCACCGCCTCCTGGGACAGGACCGCGCGGGTGTGGAACGCCGACGGCACAGGCACGCCCGTGGTCCTGCGCGGCCACGAGGAGCGGCTCGAGTCAGCTGCGTTCAGCCCCGACGGCGAGCGCATCGCCACCGCCTCCTGGGACACGACCGCGCGGGTGTGGAGCGCCGACGGCTCGGGCGAGCTCATGATCCTGCGCGGCCACCAGGATCGGGTCATCTCGGCCACCTTCAGCCCCGACGGCAAGCGCATCGCGACCGCCTCCTGGGACAAGACCGCGCGGGTGTGGAGCGCCGACGGCACAGGCACGCCCGTGGTCCTGCGCGGCCATGAGCAGCGGGTCCTTTCGGCGGCGTTCAGCCCTGACGGCAAGCGCATCGTCACCGCGTCCGTGGACAAGACCGCTCGCGTGTGGAGCGCTGACGGCAAGGGCCAGTCCATGGCCCTCCGTGGTCACGACGATGGAGTCTATTCCGCGGCGTTCAGCCCTGGCGGCAAGCGCATCCTCACCGCGTCCATGGACAAGACCGCTCGCGTGTGGAGCGCCGAGGACGCGGTCGAGCCCATCCCCCTCCATGGCCACGAGGATCAGGTCTATACGTCGGCGTTCAGCCCTGAGGGCGAGCGCATCGTCACCGCGTCCTGGGACAGGACCGCGCGCGTGTGGAGCGCGAACGGCTCCGGCAAGCCCGTGGTCCTGCGCGGCCACGAGAGTCGGCTCTGCTCCGCGGCGTTCAGCCCCGACGGCAAGCGCATCGTCACCGCGTCCTACGACAGGACCGCGCGCGTGTGGAGCGCCGACGGCTCCGGCAAGCCCGTGGTCCTGCGCGGCCACGAGGATGTGGTCTCTTTCGCGGCGTTCAGCCCCGACGGCCAGCGCATCGTCACCGCGTCCTGGGACGGGACCGCGCGCGTGTGGAACGCTGACGGCACCGGCGAGCCCATCGTCCTTCGGGGTCACGAGGATCAGCTCTACTCGGCGGCGTTCAGCCCTGACGGCGAGCGCATCGTCACCGCGTCCTGGGACAGGACCGCGCGCGTGTGGAACGCTGACGGCACCGGCGAGCCCATCGTCCTTCGTGGTCACGAAAATCGCGTCCGTCGGGCGGCGTTCAGCCCCGACGGCAAGCGCATCGTCACCGCGTCCTACGACAAGACCGCTCGCGTGTGGAACGCCGATGGCACCGGCGAGCCCATCGTCTTTCGCGATCACGAGCACTGGGTGAACGCGGCGAGCTTCAGCCCTGACGGCGAGCGCATCGTCACCGCATCGCAGGACATGACGACGCGGGTGTGGAGCGCCGACGGTACAGGCGAACCCCTGGTCCTTCGTGGCTCCGAGGCCGCGCTCAATGACGCGAACTTCAGCCCCGACGGCAAGCGCATCGTCACCGCGTCCGACGACAAGGTCGCGCGGGTATGGACCGATCTCGAGCCGCTCCGTGGCATCGGCGATCCAAGGCTGTGGGCCGCGACTTCCTACTGCATGCCCGTCGCTCGGAGGACAGGGCTCCTTCGCGTGCCCGAAGCCATGGCGCAGGCCGACTGGGAAGCCTGCCTGCGCCACGTCGAAGAGGCCCGCGCCGCCGCCAGGGAGCAGGGGGAACAGCGGTGAGCTGGAGGGGGAGGCCGAGAAGATGGCTGGATCGGGCCGCGCCCTGGCCCGGGAGCCCGGAAGCGTTCGACGGCAAGACCTCGAATCGAATCGACGTCTTTGCCCTTGCGAGGCCGTCGGCTGCGGCCTCCGATCGAGCCGCCCCCTGTGCGGGGCCGCTCCGCCACATCGCGACCACCCCGGCGCCCCTCCGAGGCCCTCCGGTTCGGTTCCAGATCGACCCGCCCCCCCTCGCGAGGCCGCTCCGCCACATCGCGACCTCCCCCGCGCCCCTCCGAGGCCCTCCGGTTCGGTTCCAGATCGACCCGCCCCCCCTCGCGAGGCCGCTCCGCCACGTCGCGACCTCCCCCGCGCCCCTCCGAGGCCCTCCGGTTCGGTTCCAGATCGACCCGCCCCCCCTCGCGAGGCCGCTCCGCCACGTCGCGACCTCCCCCGCGCCCCTCCGAGGCCCTCCGGTTCGGTTCCAGATCGACCCGCCCCCCCCTCGCGAGGCCGCTCCGCCACGTCGCGACCTCCCCCGCGCCCCTCCGAGGCCCTCCGGTTCGGTTCCAGATCGACCCGCCCCCCTCGCGAGGCCGCTCCGCCACGTCGCGACCTCGAGGAAGAGCTCGGTGCCGGGGTTCCCTGCCGACAGCATAGGCGGCGCCATACGCCTCCCTGGCCAGCAGCCAGTCGCCCCGGTCGCGAAAGCGGTCTCCCACGCGGACCAGCGTCGCCGGATCGACCTTCGCCGCGCCATCCGCGCCGGCCGGGCGAACGCCTCGCTCGAGCCTCGGGGCATCGGCGCGGCCCTGCGCGCCGACGGTCGAGACGACGAAGAGCCCCGCCGCCGGCCAGCACGGCTTGACGCCATGCTCGTCCGGCAGGGCGATGGCGGCGCGGGCGCCAGCCATAAGGTGCGCTGGCTACACGCTCGTGCCGGACGAGAGCCGGAGACGACTCTATAGTTGAAGACGCGATGGGCAGCGGGCTCGCTGCCCCGAGAAGAAGCGACAGGGCAGCGAGGCTGGCTGCCCGAGCGTCGGGCCAGCCACCTCATCGAGCTCTCCCGGCGGGCGCGGGACAGGCTCGACCGCCGGGCTCGCCGCGCCGTCGACATCGATCCGGACAAGGGCTTTTCGCCCGGAGCTGCCGCGCGAAGCGGCCGCGACCGGAGGGGCCATGATGAACCAGGTGACCCTCGCTCCAAGGACGTTGTTCCAGGGCCGCTACGAGATCCTCTCCTCGCCCTGGGAGACCCCCCACGCCGCCATCTACGACGGGCGGCAGATCGCGGGCGGGCAGCCGGTCGTCCTCGAGGTCATTCGCCTCCTCCAAGAGGGGGTCTCCGACAACGTCGCGCGCCGCCGCCGCGCGCGCTTCCTGCTGGAGATGCGCCGCTGCGCGCGCCTGCACCATCCCAACATCGCCCGGCCCATCGACGCGGGGCAGGCGGACGGGGAGGTGCTCTATGCCGTCTTCGAGCGCGCCCCCGGGCAGAGCCTGGCCGAGCTGCTGTCGACCCAAGGCGCGCTCGAGCCAGAGGAGGCGCGGCGCCTGATGAGGGAGGTCCTCGACGCGCTGGCCTGCGCGCACCGGCAGGGCATGGTCCACGGGGACGTCAGGCCGGCCCACGTGATGGTCGTGCCCTCGGGGGCAGCGCGCTGCGCGCTGCTGTTCGGCTTCGGCTTCGGCGTGGTCGCCGCCGGCGCACGGGGCGAAGCGGCAGGAGCGCACGCCTCGGGCACCGAGCTCGTCGGCTCGCAGGCCTACCTGGCGCCCGAGCAGCGCCGGGGATTCCCGCCCATCGCGCGCTCGGACCTCTACGCGTGGGGGCTCGTGTTCCTCGAGTGCCTCACGGGCAGGCGGCTGGGCCGCGGCCTGCCTCCGGACGGGGACGCTCTCCAGCTGGAGCGCGGCGAGCCCGGCCGGCTCCCTCGCGCGCTCCTCGACCACCCGCTCGGCGTCCTCTTGCGACGGGCGACGATCGAGGACGTCGCCGCGCGGGCGGTCACGGCCGATGGCCTGCTATCCGAGCTCGACGCCTGCGAGGTGGCCGGGCTCCGCCGCGAGGACCTGATCCTGGACGCCCCGCCGAACAGCGCCGGGGCCATGCGAGAGGAGGCCGCCGGCCCCGGGGAGGCCGCCGGCCCCGGGGAGGCCGCCGGCCCCGCCCCGATCGCCTCGGGACAGGACGCGGCGATCGCCACGGACACGCCCGGGATCTCGAGCGAGGAGCCCGCGCGCACGCTCAACGAGGCACCGGAGAGCCCGACAGCCCGCGAGCGAGCGCGCGAACTCCCGCCGCTCCGGACCGGCGACGTGGGGGCGCCGGCGGCGCCGATCGCGGACCGGATGCACCTGAAGGCCGGCGACGTCATCAAGCACTACGAGATCATCCGCAAGCTGGGCCAGGGCGGCATGGGGGTCGTGTACCTGGCCCGCGACACCAAGCTCGGCCGCCTGGTCGCGGTCAAGTGCCTCCTCCGATACACCGGGCAGGGGATCGAGCGCTTCCTCGACGAGGCGCGGGCCACGGCGCGCTGCCGCCACGAGAACATCGTCGTCATTCACGAGGTCGACGAGATCCGCGGATATCCCTACCTCGTCCTCGAGTACATCAAGGGTCGCTCGCTGCGCGAATGGATGGTCCAGCGCGAGCACCCCAGCGCGACCGGATCGCCAGCCGCCCGCGCGCTGCCTGGCCCGAGGGCGGCCACCGCCGCGCTCGACATCATGATCCCTGTCGTCCGCGCGCTGATCTGCGCGCACGATCTCGGGATCGTACACCGCGACCTCAAGCCGGAGAACATCCGCCTGGACGACTCCGGAGGCCTCAAGGTGCTCGATTTCGGCCTCGCCAAGCGGATCGACGCGGGCGTGGTCCCCTCGCTCGCGAGCGTGCGGGCGGCGCGCGCCGGAGGCGCCGGCCGGCACAGGAAGAGCGCGATCGCCGGCACACCGGGCTACATGGCGCCCGAGCAGCTGCTGGGCAGCGACATCGATGGCCGCACCGACCTCTGGGCCGTGGGCGTCATCCTTTACGAGCTGCTCACGGGCAAGCATCCGCTGTACCCGTTCTCGTCCGCGCGGCTCCCGGACATCGCGGATCTCGACGTCCCGATGCCCAGCCTGAGCGAGCGGCACCCGGAGATCGGCGCGCTCGGCGCGGTGGTCGACGGCTGCCTCAAGAAGCGCAGGTCCGAGCGCGTCGGCTCTGCCGGGGAGCTCCTCGACGAGCTCGACGCGCTCGTGCCCAGCCGCAGGACGCTCCGGCTGGGCGAGGACGAGAGCCCGTTCGCCGGCCTGTCCGCGTTCCAGGAGGCGGACGCCGCGCGCTTCTTCGGCCGCGATCGAGACATCGCCGCCCTGAAGGCGCGGGGGCGGAGCCAGCAGCTCCTCGCCGTCGCCGGGCCCTCCGGGGCGGGCAAGTCGTCGTTCGTGCGCGCGGGCGTGATCCCCGCCCTGAAGGCGTCCGGGGAGCGGTGGGACGCGTTCGTGCTGCGGCCAGGGCGCCGGCCGCTGTCCGCGCTCGCCGATGTGCTCGCGCAGGTCGCCGAGGCGGAGTCCACGTCCGCGGCGGCGGCCGCGGGCGGGGCAGCGACGGGCGCTCCCGAGCTGCCGGATCACGAAGCGCTGGTCGCCACCCTGCGCGCTCAGCCAGGTGTCCTGGGCGTCAGGCTGCGCGCGCGCTGCCGCCACGAGGGGACGAGGCGCCGTATCGTGCTCTTCGTCGACCAGCTCGAGGAGCTCTACACGCTCGGCGCCTCCGCCGAGGAGCGGGCGGCGTTCATCGCCTGCCTGGAGGGCGCGGCCGACGACGCGTCGTCGCCCCTGCGCGTCGTGCTCGCCGTCCGCTCGGACTTCCTCGAGCGCGTGGCCGAGGACCGCAATTTCATGACCGACGTGACCCACGGGCTCTGGTTCCTGCCGCCCATGGGGCGCGATGGCCTGCGCGACGCCCTGACGCGGCCGCTCGCGGCGGCCGGGTACCGCTTCGAGACCGCCGAGATGATCGAGCACATGCTGGACACGCTCGAGGGCACGCGGAGCCCGCTGCCGCTCTTGCAGTTCACGGCCGCGAAGCTCTGGGAGGCGCGCGACCGCGAGCGCCGGCTGCTCACGCGGGCCAGCTATGAGCAGCTCGGCGGCGTCGCCGGGGCGCTGTCCGCCCACGCGGACGCGGTGCTCTCGGCGCTGCCACCGCGCCAGCAGCGGCTGGCCCGGGCGGTGCTCCTGCGCCTGGTCACGCCCGAGCGCACGCGCGCGGTCGTGAGCCTGGACGAGCTCCGCGAGGCGGCGCAGGACGGCGGCAGCGCCGGCGCGGGTGACGCGGTCGAGGAGGTGATCCAGCACCTGGCCGGCGCGCGGCTCCTGCTCATCGAGGCGGGCGGAGCCGAGGCGGGAGGAGAGCGCGAGCGCACCGCGGTGGAGCTGGTCCACGAGTCGTTGATCGACAGGTGGCCGCGGCTCGGGCAGTGGCTCGCCGAGAGCGAGCAAGACGCGCAGTTCATGGCCCGGCTGCGGGCCGCGGCCCAGCAATGGGAGGCGAGCGGACGGGCCGAGGGGCTGCTCTGGCGCGACCGCGCGGCGGAGGACGCCAGGGCGTGGTACGCGCGCCGGCGGGCAGAGCAGGGCGCCGAGGGGCGCGTCGAGATCGGCAGGCGCGAGGAGCGCTACCTTTCGGCCGTCGTGGGCCTCCAGGAGCGAGCGCGGCGCCTGCGCCGATGGCTCACCATGGGCGTCATCGCCGCGCTCAGCGTGGTCGCGCTCGCCGTGTCGTACTCGGCAGCTCGCGCCCGCGACCAGGCGACGCATGCGCAAGCCGAAGCCCGGGAAGCGCGCAACGCCACGCGCATGGCCACGGCCCGAGAGATGCAGGCCGATCCCACGACCGTGCTGGTGATCTTGCGCGAGGTCGAGCCGCCCAATGTGCCGCGAGGATGGGACGTCCTGGAGCGGTCGGCGCTGAGCAGCGGGGTCGCCCTCGCTGTGCTCAGCCATCCGGATCTCGTCATGCACGCGGCCTATAGCCCCGACGGCAAGCGCATCCTCACCGCCTGCTCGGACGCGACCGTGCGGGTGTGGAACGCCGACGGCACGGGTGAGCCCATGGTCCTTCGCGGCCATCAGGATCTGGTCTCTTCAGCAGCGTTCAGCCCAGACGGCAAGCGTATTGCCACCGCTTCTTACGACAGGACCGTGCGGGTGTGGAACGCCGACGGCACGGGTGAGCCCGTGGTGCTTCGTGGTCACAGGGAGGTGATCACGTCAGTCGCGTTCAGCCACGACGGCAAGCGCATCGTCACCGCGTCCGGAGACAAGACCGCGCGGGTGTGGAACGCCGACGGCACCGGCCAGCCCCTGATCGTCGGCAGGCACGAGGACGTGCTCTATTCGGCGGCGTTCAGCCCGGATGGCAAGCGCATCGTCACCGCGTCCGGAGACAAGACCGCTCGCGTGTGGAACGCCGACGGCTCGGGCGAGCCCATGGTCCTTCGAGGCCACGAAGCCATTGTCTCTTCAGCGGCGTTCAGCCCCGACGGCGAGCGCATCGTCACCGCGTCGCACGATAGCACCGCGCGGGTCTGGAGCGCCGACGGCTCGGGCGAGCCCTTGATCCTCCGGGGTCACGAGGAGGCGCTCTACTCGGCGGCGTTCAGCCCGGATGGCAAGCGCATCGTCACCGCCTCATGGGACAGGACCGCGCGGGTCTGGAACGCCGACGGCTCGGGCGAGCCCATGGTCCTTGGAGGCCACGAAGATGGTCTTTGCTCGGCGGCGTTCAGCCCCGACGGCAAGCGCATCGTCACCGCTTCCTATGACAAGACCGCGCGGGTCTGGAGCATCGATGGCAGGAATGAGCCCAGGATCTTTCGCGGTCATGAGGCTGTGGTCTATTCGGCGGCGTTCAGCCCCGACGGCAAGCGCATCGTCACCGCGTCCGGAGACAAGACAGCGCGGGTGTGGAACGCCGACGGCACCGGCGAGCCCATCGTCCTTCGCGGTCATGAGGCTGTGGTCTATTCGGCGGCGTTCAGCCCCGACGGCAAGCGCATCGTCACCGCGTCCATGGACAGGACAGCGCGGGTGTGGAACGCCGACGGCACCGGCGAGCCCATCGTCCTTCGCGGTCACGAGCATTCGGTTCGCTCCGCGGCGTTCAGCCCCGACGGCAAGCGCATCGTCACCGCGTCCTATGACAATACCGCGCGGGTGTGGAACGCCGACGGCACCGGCGAGCCCATCGTCCTTCGCGGTCACGAGCAGTGGGTCTGCGCGGCGGCGTTCAGCCCCGATGGCAAGCGCATCGTCACCGCGTCCAACGACAAGACCGCGCGGGTGTGGAACGCCGACGGCACCGGCGAGCCCATCGTCCTTCGCGGTCACAAGCACTGGGTCATTTCCGCGGCGTTCAGCCCCGACGGCAAGCGCATCGTCACCGCGTCCATGGACAGGACAGCGCGGGTGTGGAACGCCGACGGAACCGGCGAGCCCATCGTCCTCCGGGGTCACGAGCACTGGGTCTGGGCGGCGGCGTTCAGCCCCGACGGCAAGCGCATCGTCACCGCGTCCCAGGACAAGACGATCCGGGTGTGGAACGCCGACGGCACCGGCGAGCCCCTGGTCCTCCGCGCCTCCGACTCCCCTGTCAACAGCGCGGCGTTCAGCCCGGATGGCAAGCGCATCGTCACCGCGTCCGACGACAAGCTCCTGCGGGTGTGGACGGACCTCGCCCCGCTCCTCGGCGTCGACGATCCGAAGCTGTGGACCGCGACCACCTACTGCATGCCCGTCGAGCGGAGAATGGAACTCCTCCGCGTCCCCGAAGCCATGGCCCGCGCGAACCGGCAGGCCTGCCTGCGCCACGTCGAGGAGGCGCGCCCCGCTCCCCCGGAGCCCCGGTCAGACTAGGCTGCTCGGCCGAGCGGCTCGGCGGGCCGATGACGAGCATGCGCAGCGGCCCGCCTCGCCCGCATCCAGCCTGGCTCGTCGACCCGGCAGGGCTCCTCGCGAGACCGACATGCGCCTGTCCTCCAACGCTCGGGACGCAACGGTTCGCAGGAGTTCGCGATGAGGCGATGAGGCGACGCGGCAATGCGGCAATGCGAATGGATCGCAGCCGCATTCCGGCCGGCCCCGCGCTGCTGCTGTGACCCGATCGGAGGCGCGATCACGATCGACGAGATCAGCGCGATCCAGGGGGCGGCCACCGTGACGCAGGCGGGGCCCGCGGCGTTGTCCGTCACCGTGAGCGAGGAGGGGACATCGACGTTCGAGGCCTCGGGCGGACAGCTCGCCGACGAAGACGACCTCGGCCTTCCCCTCCTGGCCGTCGAGCTTCGGTGTTCGCGATTCCAGGCTTCGGGGGAGGCGGGATGACCCTCACGGACGGCCAGACGAAGGACGGGTTCGGGCGCACAGGGAACCGGGTGGTCGCCGTGATCTCCAGGCTCGAGTCCGCCGGCGACCCGCTGTGCAGCGAGGCGAGAACCGAGGACTTCGAGGTGACCTCCTCGACTCCGGAGACGTGCGCCGTCGACGGGCGTTTTTGCGAGAGCGTCGAGGTCCCCCCGGGAGACCTGCTGACGCGCTCCGCGGAGGTCGTCGCCGACGGGACGTGCGCGGTGCGCGTGGATGCGCCGGCGTTCGCCGGTGGGGCGGGCCTCGGCGCGGAGATCTCGGTGACCCTCCTGAGCACCGGGTCGATGATCGACGTCACGCCGTAGTCCCGCCCGCCAGAAGCCCGGCCAGGGATGGCCAGGCTTCTGCGCCGCTTCGCGGCGGCCTCGCGCGGGCGGGCCTGGCGGGGCTCTTCACGGGGCAGTCATCCGGTGTGCCCGTGCCCCGGCCGCTCGCAGCGTCCTCGGAGCGCCGAGCAGCGCGCGGAGAGCCTTGGCGCCGGCGGGTCGCTCATCGCGCGCTCCCGCGAGGAATGCCGAGGCGGTCTTCGTAGGCGTTCAGGACTTTCACGAATGCGGGCCGCTCTTCGCAGCGACGGCGGTAGTTCTTGACGTTCGGATATCTGGCGAGGATCTCCGTCTTGCGAAGCTCGCGCAGCACGCACGTGAGAACAATGTCGGCAACCGTGAAGTCAGCCCCCGTGATGAACGGCTGAGCCTGCAGCATCTCGTCGATCGTCGGCAAGAAGCGATCGAGTATCCCGACATGCCACGGGCGCAAGGCCTGCAAATGGGGGTTTGATTCGCCTTGAAGATCGGCGAACAGAATCGGCAGCGAAAAAGGCTCGATGTTGTTCAATGACGTGATCGTCCAGCGATAGACCTGCGCGCGCCCCTTCAGGTCAGAAGGAATCAACTTTCCGGATTTCTCCGCGAGATAAAGCAGAATCGCGCCCGACTCCGTCAAGATATATCCGTCATCATCGATCGCCGGAACCTGTTTGAATGGCGATACCGTTCGGAACTCGACCTCATCCTGAAGACCGTTCGGCCCGCAATCGAGCCCGACGGCCTCGTAGGCGATTCCACACTCCTCCAGCGCCCACATGGCGCGAAGGTCGCGGGTGTAACCCCAAAGAAACGGCGGCAACGATTTGAAAACGTATACTTTCATGAAGCTGACCTCATTCCATGATCGAGCGGATGAACTGGTCTGGAAATAGCACGGGTGCGCACCTTTATCTTCTTCCCGCCCTCGATCGCCTCGGCGTGCGCCGCTGTGTGCGACGTGACTTGGAGGGGGACCGGGGGGCCGCGCCGTTTGTTCATCGGGCCGGAGGGAGCGGCGGCGGAGGCAGGGCTCTGGTCAGTGCTGCTGTTTCCGGCGGCCGCTCGTCATCGACCGGTTCTTCTGGCGGGATTGCCGGCGCACGGAGCTGGCCGAGCGGGGCGTCAGCGCGGCCGGAGCGCCTCGTCGAGGTCGGACCAGAGGTCGTCGAGCGACTCGAGCCCTATCGACAGCCGGAGCAGGTTCGGCGGCGCCAGCGTCCTCGGGCCCTCGACGGTCGCCCGGTGCTCGACCAGGCTCTCGACGCCGCCGAGGGAGGTCGCGCGGAGGAAGACCTTCAGCCGGCCGGCGACGCGGAGCGCGTCCTCGGCGCCGCCCCGCACGAGGACGGAGAGCATCGACCCGAATCCGCCGTTCATCTGCCGCGCCGCCACGAGGTGGCCGGGATGCGACTCGAGCCCTGGATACAGCACCCGCTCGACGCCGGCGTGGCCCGCGAGGCGGCGGGCGAGCTCGATGGCGGTGGAGCTCGCCCTGCCGACGCGCACGAAGAGCGTCCGCATGCCGCGCAGCAGGAGCCACGCCTCGAACGGGCCAGGGACCGCGCCCTGCACGTGGCGGAGGTGGCGGACGCGCCGCCATGCCTCGTCGTCGCGCGCGGCCGCGAGCGCGCCGGCGAGCACGTCGCTATGGCCGTTCAGCGCCTTGGTCGCCGCGTGCATCACCAGGTCGGCGCCGAGGGTGAGCGGCTGCGTGTGCACGGGCGTGGCGACGGTCGAGTCGACGGCGAGCTGCGCGCCGCGCGCGTGCGCGATGTCCGCCGCCGCCGCGATGTCGACGACATCCCAGGTGGGGTTCGCGGGCGTCTCGATCCAGACAAGGGAGGTCGGGCCGCGCTGGACCGCGGCGCGGAGGGCGTCGAGGTCGGTCGCGTCGACGAGCTCGAGGTCGACGTGCCATGTCTCGCACCACTCGGTCATCCAGAGGCGGAGGCCGTGGTACATGGCGCGCGAGGCGACGAGGCGCGCGCCGGGGCGCACGAGCGCCTGCACCGCCGTGGTCGCGGCGGCCATGCCCGAGGCGAACAGGCGCGCGTCGGCGCCGCGCTCGAGGTCCGCGAGCAGCTGCTCGGGCGCGCGGTACGTCGGGTTGTCGTCGCGGGTGTACTCGTGCGCCGCGGGCAGGCGGTAGCCCTCGTCACGCGCGTACGTCGTGCTCGTGTGCAGGGGCGGCACGACCGCGCCGGTCGCGTCGTCGGTGAAGTGGCGCGCCTGCGCGGCGATCGTCTCGGGAGAGGCCATGGCCCCGATGCTAGCGCTTGCGCCGGCGCTCGCACATGCCGGACGGCCAGCCGGGCTCCGGGCTCACTTGGCCAGCTTGAGCACCGCGCTCGGCGTCTCGTCGGTGCCCGTCGTCCAGTAGATGGCGCTGCAGTCCTGCGCGAGCGCCCAGGCATTCGGGCTGTCGGCGAGCGCCTCTGGCGCGCCGCCCGAGATGCGCACCCGCCGGAGCTGATCTGCGCCGTCGCTGTACCAGTAGACGAAGGTGGAGTCGGCGAGGATCCAGGCGGGGTAATCCGCCGCCGCGAGCAGCCCTGAGCCGGAGCCGTCCTTGTTGACGGCGTAGATGTCGGCGCCGGCGTTCCAGTAGACACGATCGCCCACCGTGATGTCCCCGGGCCAATCGTCCTCGACCTGCATCGCGACGACGGTCTCAGGTTCGCTGGGCGCGCCGAGCGCCATCCGCCGCACCGAGATCTCCGTGCCGTCGAGCTTCATCTCGGTCCAGTAGAGGTGGGTGGCGTCGAGCGCGAGGCCTCCCACGTACGCGTCGCTGTCGAGCACCGGCAGGCCTGTCTGGTCGATCTCATCGGTCCGCGCTGCCCAGATGCGGTGAGGGGCGGCAGGGGAGTCGGGGCCCTGGTCCTCCTGCTGAGGCAACTCGGTGACCCAGTAGACCCAGCCATGGCCGGCGACAGGCTGCGACTGGCGCGCGTACCCCTCGGCGCTCGCGACCGTTGGAATCGTGATGTTTCCTTCGAGCGGCACGCGGAGCACGTCCGACGAGTTCCAGTCGGAGACGAACAGCGAGCTCCCGGAGCGCGCGAGCATGGTCGCGAGGGAGTTCAGGACGGCCAGCGGCTCGGTCGAGCCACCCACCTTGTCGGTCGCGAAGACCGTGTTGCCGACGCCGCTGCCCCAGAGCACGCGGGCGCCGTCGCCGTCAGCCTCCACGGCGATGCCGATCGCCTCGTGGCCCTCGGGGGGCGTGGCGAGGACGACCGGCGTGCACTTGCCGCCGTCGCATTCGCCGCCGAGGCAGCTCCTGCCGGGGACGCAGCAATTCTCCGGATCGGAGAGGTAATCGTGGTCGCTGTCGGCGGCCTGGCACGCGTCCGGCGCGCGGCCGGAGAACGGCTCGAAGGGGCACGCCGAGGGGGCTCCCCCGGCCGCGCCGTTCCCGCCGGAGCCGCCGGCCAGGCCGGTACCGCCGTCCCCCCCGGCGCCGGTCGGCGCGGATTCGCCGAGGGGTTTGCCCTCGGGGATCCCCCAGATCGCGTTGCAACCCAGCGCTGTGCTCGAGGCAGCGCACATCGAGAGAGAGATCCATTTGCTCCAACGCATCGCGGTACTTTAGCGCGGGGCGACCCGACCCGGGTTGAGCTATCCGCAGCGGGGCGACCCGACCCGGGTTGAGCTATCCGCAGCGGGGCAAACCGACCCACGTTGAGCTATCCGCCGCGGGGCCGGCGACCCGACCCGGGTTGAGCTATCCGGGGCCGGACCCCGGTTGAGTTATCTGCCGACCGGGTTGAGCTATCTGCCACGGCCCCGACCCGGGTTGCGCGGCGCCCGGTTTGCGCGGCGACCCGACCCGGGCCGAGCGACGACGACCCGACCCGGACGACCCGGTTTGAGCCATCTGCGACCCGACCCACGTTGGATCATCTGCTCGGTGAGAGCTCCACTTCCTTCTTTGGACGGACGTGCCCGACGACACGCACCGAAGCGGTCGCCGTCGTCACCCGCTCGTCACCCCGCGCTCGTACAGTGTTAGACCGTGAGCACGACGTCGGTCACGCTGGCTCCATGGAATGTGCGCATCCACCACGTCCCCGCCGGGAACACGACGCTGCGTACACCGGCACGCCAGCGTTCGAGTGCTGAGCGGTACAATGCGCGAAACGCCCGCACTGCGAGAGCAGCGCTGCGCCATGCGCCAGGCTGGTCGCGGCCGACCGCAAATGTCGGGTTGCGACCGCGCAGCGCCTCCAGGCTCGTGGCTCGCTCGTAAGGGGAGATGTTGCTGGCTCGCTCGGCACCCAAGAAGTCGAGCCCTTTCTCCCCTATCGCTGCATGGGCCAGCGCTTCCTGTCGCTCCAGCTCGGCGGCAACCTCACCTCGAAAGCAGTCCGCGCTCGCCTCATCGATGGCGGGCGGCAGCGCGAGCGGAAGCGTGGCTTCGTCCGGCCACTGTGGGTTCTCTGGGTCGAGATACGCCGTCGGGCGCGGTGTACGCAGCTCGCCGCGGCCGAGCTCGCTCACGTCCACCGTCGCGCCAGGCCACTCACGCGCGTGCCGGACCAGGCCAGCGGCCACGGGGTTCGCAACGACGTAAGCGATTTTCTCCACCACCGCCGCGCGTGTCGTCAGCCGCACCACGCTCGTAGCCTCGTGGTCCCACACTGGACCTTCCCACTTGCGAAGTACCTTCGTGCCGAGAGCGACGATGCGATGGAAGAATTGCAAGAAGCGCGGGAGCACGCCGTTCACGTCGGTCACGACGAGGTGTAGATGCGATGACATCGCACAGAGCGCATGGACCTCGATGCCGTAGCGGCGCGTCGAGACGGCGAGGGCGTAGACCAGCAGCTGGGTGATCGCCGCATCCGGGCGGAAGAGCAGATGCCGGCGAAGGACGCGACGGGTGATCAGGTACGTGGCGCCGGCGATTATCTCGCGGGGATGGCTCATGGCCGGCGTACATCAACAAACCGTGTGCCAGGGATTGCGGTCAATCATTTCAAGCACTTGTTACACTCCGGGGGTGGCGGCCGCCTGGCGGTCCGCCACCTGTACTGCTGCGGCCGCTGCTGCTCCCGCAACTTGATCTAGTGCTGTACTGTGCTCCAGCAACGTGGAGTGGTGCCGCGCCAACCTAGGATCAGGTCGAGTGGCAATCGTGGCCGTGGCCGCCGCAACCTGGTCGCCGCCGCCGCAACCTGGTCGCCGCAACCTGAGTCGCCGCAACCTGAGTCGGAGTCGCCGCAACCTGAGTCGCCGCAACCTGAGTCGCCGCAACCTGAGTCGGGCCGCCGCCGCAACCTGAGTCGGGCCGCCGCCGCAACCTGGGTCGGACCACCGCAACCTGGGTCGGACCACCGCAACCTGGGTCGGACCACCGCAACCTGGGTCGGGCCGCCGCAACCTGGGTCGGGCCGCTCTGGTCGCCAACCTGGGTCGGGTCGCTCATGTTATCCGTCATGGGTCCACGAACCGAAGCGCCCGCTCCTCGTCCGCACCCCTGCACAACCTCGTCCAGATCGGGCCCGCAGATTGCTAGCGCCTTCCTCTTCATGATGGCGACCTCCTGTAACAGCATGCGGCCCCAGGAAGGCCTACCCGGCGAGCCCGCGGCCGCCCCGGACAGCCAGCCCGCGCCGGCCGGTCGAACCGCCGACCACGGCGCCCCGCCCTCACCGCCTGCGCCGCCGGCACCTCCCCCGGGCGCTCCCCCGGGGCACGCCACGGCCGACGCTCTCGGGGCCGCCGCGCGCGCCTTCCTGGACGGCCTCGATCACGCGTCGCGCGACCGCGCGCAGCTTGCGTTCCAGAGCAGCGACCGCGAGGACTGGCATTACGTCCCGCGCCGCCGTGCCGGCCTCGCGCTCGGGGACATGAACGGAGGCGAGCTCAGCGCGACCCACGCTCTGCTCCAGACCGGCCTGAGCCCGGCGGGCTATCGCAAGCTGGAGGGAATCCTGCTGCTCGAGGGCATCCTCGGCGGCATCGAGGGCAACCCGGGTTTCCGCGACCCGGGGCGCTACCACCTTGCCCTCTTCGGCCAGCCCGGGCACCAGGCCCCCTGGGGCCTTCGCTTCGAGGGCCACCACCTCTCGTTGAACTTCACCTCGGCAGGACATGCCGTGGCCACCACCCCGGCGTTCCTGGGCGCCAACCCGGCCGAGGTGCCCTCGGGTCCCCGGAAGGGCCTGCGCGTGCTCGCGTCCGAGGAGGACCTCGGCCGCGCCTTCCTGGCCTCGCTGACCCCCGCGCAGCGTCAGCGCGCCGTGATTGCCCCCGCGGCGCCGCTCGATATCGTCACCGAGGCCTCCCGTCGCGCCGCCCTGCCGAGCTTCGACGGCCTCCCCGCCGCCGACATGACCCCGGCCCAGCGCGCCGCGTTGATTCGCCTCCTGGAGGTCTACGCCCGCAACTTCCCGGATGACGTCGCCGACGGTCACCTCGACCGCATCGCTCGGGCCGGCGTGGAGCGCCTGCACTTCGCCTGGGCCGGCAGCGCCACGCCGAAGCAGCCGCACTATTACCGGATCCACGGCCCCACCCACCTCATCGAATACGATAACCGCGGCGGCGATCACATCCACACCGTGTTCCGCGATCTCCAGGACGACTTCGGTGACAGCCTCCTCGCGCGGCACCTGCAGGAGGGCCACGGCGCCCACGGCCACCGCCGCCCTTAGACCGCGCGGGGCGCACGCGGGCCGAGCCCGAACCGGTCGTCACAGCTGCCTGCCACGCCGCCGCCTCAGTCCACGCGAACGACAGCGACCTGCGCTATCGTGCCGGGGGGCTCCACGTCGACGGTGACGAAATGGCGCCCGATGCCGTCGAGCCGCTCGGGGATCGCGCCGCCGCCCCCCGAGATGTACGCGGGGATCCCCGCGTTCTCGAAGGCATAGAACGAGTGGATGTGACCGTAAAACGTGAGGTCCACGCGCCCGTCCGCGAGCATCGTGAGCAGCTTGTTCGCCTCGGCGCGGCTGGCGAACGCGCCGTTGCGGGTGCCCACCGGGTCGAGGGGCGCGAGGTGCATCGTGACCACGTGCAAGAGCGCCTGCCCCTCCGTGAGCCAGCCGGAGAGCCACTCATAAGCGAGCGGATCGATCGTCGCGCTCGCCGAGTCGAGCATCGTGAACTGCACGCCCCGGAACACGAAGCGAAAGTTCCCGCGACCAAACCACTCGTGATAGAGGTCGTCGCGCGTGCCGAGCTCGTGGTTGCCGAGCGTCGCGTAGCAGGGGAACGCGAGGGTCTTCATCTCGCGCTGGAACCGCTCGAGCTGCTCGGCCGAGCCCCGCGAGGTGAGATCGCCGCTGATGAGCGCGAAGCGGACGCCCTCCGCCTCGTTCATCTTCGCGTAGATGTCCTGCACGCGGTCGATCTGCTCCTGGACATCGGCGAAGACGGCGAACCGCCATGGCTCGAGCCGCGCCGCGTCCGGCGGGCGCAGCGAGAGCGTGGCCTCGGCGCCGGGCGGCAGGGAGACACGATAAGTGCGCTGGGTCGGAAAGGGCGCCTCGACGAGCTCCACCGGCACGCGCTCGTCCCCGACGTGAACCGAGAGCTCGGCGTCGGCGAGCGCGTTCTCGATCGTGACCGTCCACGGCCCGCCGGCGGCGTCGAGGAGGCGCACCGAGAGCACGGGCGCGCTCGCCCAGAGCGAGAGCTCGCCCGGCGCGAGGCGGCGGACGGCCGCGAGCCCCTCGTCCACGACGACGCGCGCCTGGCCCGTCGAGGCCTTTCCCACCTCCAGATCGCGGCGCGCGCGGCCCTCGGCCACGTCGAGGCAGGAGAGGGTGAGCGGCGCGGCGACGGCGAGGAGCACGAGGAGAGCGTTCTTCACGATCATGGCGAGCCTCCGGGGCGCAGGAGCAGCGACAGGCGCCCGACGTACGCAGAGCCCGCCTGCACGTCGGCGAGCACGCCCCAGCCGGGCGAGGCGTAGAGCCGGCCTTGCAGGCCGAGGTGGCCCGGGACCCCGCTGCCGAGGCCGGTGATCTTCGCGCCGGCGGCATAACCGTCGTGCCGGTGCTCGTAAAACACCTTGGCCTCGCCGCGCGGATATCCCTCGTGCCCGAGGTACATGCCGAAGGCGAAGTGTGGGATCAAGAGCTCGTTCCCCTCGAACGGGCGGCGGCCGTAGCGATAGGCCTCGACCGCGACACCCCAGCCCATCTCCGCGAACGAGCCCCGCAGCGTGCGCCCGATGTGGGCGAGATCGAGCCGGCCCTGGAGGGTGACCTCGCCGGTGGTGATCGAGAAGTCGTCGGAGGTGTAGCGGTGGTGCGTGAGCGCGCCCTCGATCTCGAGGAAAGAGCCGTCCGCCGCGCGCGGCCCGTCCGGCGTGCCGGGGCCGACGAAGCGATAGGCCCCCTCGGCGCGCAGGCGCGCGTTGTCGTCGTCCAGCGCAAACCAGCCTGAGCCGGAGAGCCGGATGGAGCGCAGGCGCAGATCCATACCCGACACGAGAAAGGCGCTGTAGGCAAACGTCGGGTCATGGACGTAGGCCAGGCCGAGCTGCGTCTCGACCCAGGGCAGCGCGAGAGGAGGGCTGCCGGTGCCACCCTCCGGGGCGAGCACGCCGTAGATGTCCGCCAGGAGGGACACCCCGAACAGGCCGGCGCCCGTCACGGTGGCGAGCACGATCGGGGCGATGATCCGCCGCGAGGCCCCGGACACCGCCGCGCCCCCGAGGCCGCCGACGACGAGCCCCAGCCCCGCGCCCTCGAGCGCCAGCAGGGAGAGGCCCGTACGCTTCTCGCCCAGAAGGAAGTGACCGGTGCCGTGCACGAGCGCCCCGGGAACCACCGCGCCTCCCGCGGCCAGAGCGCGCCGCGTCGTGGAGGTCTTCTGCCTCGCCGGCGCCGCGCTCGGCGCGACCGCAGGCGCCGCGCTCCGCACGACCGCAGGCGCGGCCGTGGCGGGGGAGGCAGGTTGTTCCTCTCCCTCGTCGGCCTGAACCGGCGCGGCCGCGAGGAAGGCGAGAAGGGCGAGGAAATAGCCTGTCGTTCGCGGGGGCCTCAGCATCGAGATCGTCGTCGCGGGCGCCTACCGTCGCACGGACGAGCGGGCCGTGCACGCCTCGCGTGGCGCCCGGCCCCGCGTCACTGCTCCGACGGCGACGGGGCCTTCACCGGCTCCGGCGGCTCGACCGGGGGCTTCTTGATGTTCTGGCCCATCCCGGGCCGCTGATCCCGCTCGAAGGGGGCAATCGCCTCGGCCCTCCCGCTCGCGGCCGAGTCCTGGATCGCGAGCATCACCCGCACGTCCGCGAACCCTTCGAGGCCCGACGGCTCGGGCTCCTTGTCCTCGAGGACGCACCGCGAGAAATAGACGAGCTCCGGGGCGAACTGGTCGCGCTTCTTGTAGGTCTTCTCCTCGGTCTTGCCGCCCACCGTGAGGTAGTGCTTGATATCGGCCGTGTAGTCGAAGGCCGGCTCCACGCGGAGGTCGCCCTCGGTGCCCGCGATGCGGAACGACGACACGCTCGAGAGCCCCTGGCTCACCGTGAACTGGGCGACAGCGCCGCTCGGGAAGCGCAGGATGGCCGAGGTGGTCTCGTCGACGTCCTTCGCGCGCTTCTCGTCGAGCCGCAGGCTGAGCGCCAGCGCCTCGCTCGGCTCCTCGCGGAAGAGGTAGCGGGCGGCGTTGACGCAGTAGACGCCCAGGTCGAACAGCGCGCCGCCGCCCTCGTCGCTCCGGGTGCGGATGTCGTCGGGGCGCACTACCTGCGTGAACAGGGAGGTGAAGGCGCGCACCTGGCCGAGCTTGCCCGAGCGGGCGATCTCGATCGCCTTCAGGTTCGCCTCCTCGAAGTGGAGGCGGTAGGCGATCATCAGCTTCACGCCGCGGTCCTTCGTGGCGCGGATCATCGCCTCGCAGTCCTCCTCGGTCATCGCCATGGGCTTCTCGCAGAGCACGTGGACGCCCGCGGCCGCGGCGCGCTCGGTGTACTCGCGGTGCATCGTGTTCGGCAGCGCGATGTACACCGCGTCGGCCCGCGAGCGCTTCAGGACGTCCTCCAGCTCGTCGTACCCGCCCCGCTCCGCGACGCCGTGGCGCTCGCCGAGCGCGGCGAGCTTGTCGGGGTCGCCCGAGACGAGCGCCACGAGCTCCGAGTTCTCGGCGGCGTTCTCGAACGCCGGCAGCACGGCGACCTGCGCGATGTTGCCCGCCCCGACGACGGCGTAGCGGATCTTCCTGCTCTCGTTCGGCGCTTTCCTGAACATGGCTCCTCCGTGCGCGGGCAACCCGCGTTCGCGGGGAACATGGAGAGATGGCCGCAGGCGTCAACGGGCCGGGCCGCGCCGAGGTCGGCCTCCTCGCGCCGGCGAGGTCCGGGGCTATCCGCCGGGGTATCCAGGAGCGGAGGGTCGGTCACCTCTCGCGGTGCGATCAGGACCACGGCCGGCGGGTCGCCGAGGGGCTCGGCCTCCCCGCCGGCCCCGAGGCACCGGCGCGCCAGGGCGAGGCCCTAGCCCCGCCGGCGGCGCCGCGCGAGGGCGAGGCCCGCGATCGCGGCGAACGCGGCGACGCCGCCGCCCGGGCCCGCCGGGCCGCCGGCGCTGCACCCCGCCGCGGCCGACGCGCCGTCGCCGGACGCGTCGCCGGCGAGGTCGGTCGACCCGTCGATCCCCGACAGATCCGGCAAGGCGTCGGGCTCCAGGCGCTTCAGCCGCGCCGGGCGCTCCAGCGCCGCGCCCACGAGCGGCGAGACAGCGGCCTCCTGGAACCGGTCCGGGCCCTCGAGGGACACGCGCAGCCCCTCGCCCGGCACCTCGATGATCTCGGCATCGTCCTCCGCGACCTGGAACAGCGTGTTGCCGATCGTCACATACCAGCTCCCGTCCACCCAGCGCGCGTGCCCGAGATCGCTGCTGACCTCCTCGGGCGCGGCGCCGGGGCGGCCGATGTAACGCTTGCCGTCGTTGAGGAACACCACCTCGTCGCCGGCGTCGCTGATGCCGTCGTGGCCGACCCGGAGCTTCTGCTGGTCGAACAGGCTCGATGCGTCGAAGTCGCTGAGCTGGTGCTGCTCGCCGTCCGCCGTCCGCAGCCACACCTGGTTGACGGCCCCGTCGCTCCGCAGGAACCCGACGTGCCCGGCGTGCAGGAGCAGCCCCGCGGAGTTGCCCGAGATCGAGTCGCCGAGCGACACCTCCTCGCCGTCCGCCGTGTACAGGTAGCTCGAGCTCGTGCGCCCGTCCCACCACCGGCCGACGACGTTCGCCCCGTCGGAGATCGGCCGCTGCAGGTTGCCCGGGTGATCCCCGAGGCGGCCCGCGAGCAGGCGGCGGATCCACGGCTCCTCGTAGGTGCCATAGTACACGTCGCCGGCGGCGGTGATGTCGGACTGGAACGGCGACGCGGTGTCCGCCGAATACCAGATGCTCTGGTTCAGCCCCGTCGAGATCGTGTGAAGGTACGCCCTGCCCTCGTTGTGCGACGTCCACACGAGCCGGTCGCCGTTCACCGCGTCGAGCCGGCCCCGCGAGATCCTGGTCCACGCGTCGCCGACCGCCGTGTAGATGCGGCCGGTCCCCGACTGGACCACGGCGCCCGACGGCGTGAGCGCGCCATAGGTCGGATCGCTCCCGGGCGGATCCGGCGGGAGCGTCGCAATCCAGCTCACCTGTTGCGTGGCGCGGTCGAGGACGCCGAGCTGGTCATACCGATCGAGGAACAGGACCCGCGCCGCGTCGAAGTCGAGGATTGCGCCCGGGGCGCGCTGGACGGCGGTGAGCTTCGGGCTCGACTCCACGTAGATGGGCCCGAAGGTCGTGGTCACGCTGGTGCCGGCGCCAGCGTTGCCCGAGATCGTCACGGTGAGCTCTTCCCCCGCCTCGAACGCCGCGAAGGGGCGCGTCAGGAGCTTCAACGTCCCAGGGGGCGAGCTCTCCGTGCGCTCGTTGCAGGCGCTCGCCGTGTGCGTCCGACCCCGGACCTCGACGCAGAGGCTCTGGCACTCCTCGGTCGGCGTCGCGAGGCACCTCGCGTCGAGCGGCGCGTTCCCCGCCACGACGCTCTGAGGCCGCGGGCTCGATAGCCACAGGACCGGCGTCACCGCGTCGCTGGCCCTCTCCACCGTCCGCTCCACCGTCGACCCGTCACCCCACCGGTCGTAGGCGCTGATCGTTAATGCATGGGGACCGTAGGCGAGGTCGCTTATATCGAACCTCCCCTCGAACCGATCTCCGCCGATCGACGAGAGCCGGATCGACACCCCCTCGAGCTCCGCGAACACCCGGTAGATGCCCTTGTCCGAGGACGCGTGAACGCGCACGAGGAGCGTGTCCCCAGCCACGATCAGATCACCCCGGGGCGCGGTGGCGCCGTCCGACGCCAGGACTTCGTCGATCGTCACATCGGCCTGGGCGGCCGCGGCCGAGAGCGACAGGAGCGATGCGACCGCAATGCTGAGAAGCGTACGAGAATCGCGCATGAGTCCTCCGATGGGTTGCCGGCTTGGATGCGACGGCAGGCCGCCGTATTCACGGCGCCCCTGGCCACGGCCCTGCACGAAGACATGGAGCAACGCGAGCACAACCGGAAGCTGGCTCCGACCGGTCGCACGAAACCCGCAAGGATGTTATCCAGATCACACTACGCTCGAGCCCGCCGGCCCTCGCGCCCAGGGGGCCGGTGGCGAGCTCATCCGCGCGGGCCAGCGTCTCTACCTGGGTCGGCGGCAAATGCGAGCAACGCCGAAGAGATGGCAACGCTCCCACTGGAAGAACAGCGTCTTCTCGCGGGCATGAACAGGGCGCAGCCGCGGCGCACCCGAGCGGTCCGGGGGAGGCTTGGCCGGGTGGGGAGCGACGAAAGCGGCCGGGGGGCTCGCCGCGCGAGCTCCGGTGGCCTCGTTGCGTGGCGAGAGCGCGCGTCGCACCTCGGCGGCTTCCCTGGGAGAGCGCCTCCACGGCGCGAGGGCTCGCCGCGACGGTCCGGCCTGGCGCGACTGGCCACCACGCAGCGGGCCGCGAGCCGATGCCGGCGGTCACGGGCGACCGCCGCGTGCGAACCGAGGTGCGCGGGGAAGGCCCGTGTTAGTCTCACCGCGCGCTCACCAGGGGTCAGGCAGAAAGCGCGAGGGGCGGCGTGAACAGCGACGACAGACGGCGTGGAGCCGGACGGGGGCGACCGTCCAGGGGCAGACCCCGCGGCGCTCCGCGGGCGGCGGGCGACGCGCTGGCCCACGCCGTGGCCGACGCGTCGCTGGCCCTGTCGCGCGCCGGCGAGGACGAGGGCGCGCTGCACGGGGCGATCGTGGCGGCGGCGTCTCGCCTCCTCCGGGCCGATATCGCGTGTCTCTACGAGGTCCAGGAGGGGGCGCGCGCGCTCGGCCTCGCCGTCTCCGAGGGCGACCTCGGGGGCGCGACCAGCGCGCTGAAGCGCCTGCCGCTCGACGAAGGCAGCCTCGCCGCCGCGGCCTTTCGCGCGGGGCTCGTGCAGGTCGCGCCCGAGGGCGAGGGCGCCGCGGCGCTCGTCGACGTCGGCGAGCTCCGTCGCCACTGCGGCTGCTCCGTCGCGCTCGCGATCCCGCTCGCCTCCGGCGGCGACCTGCGCGCCGTGCTGCTCTGCGCCGCGGCCCGGCCGGCCCTGCCGCGGGCCGAGGCGGTCGAGATCGCCGGCGCCCTGTCGGGCCTCTTCGGGATGGCGCTCGCCGCCGCCGGGTCGCGCGCCCTGCGCGCCCGGGTCGAGGGGCTCGAGCGGGAGACGCTGGCCCTCGCGCGCTCGCGCGAGCAGCTCAGCGCGGCGATCGCGGAGGCCCGGCGCACCGAGGAGGCGCTCCGGCTGAGCGAGGAAAGCCTGGCCAGGGCGCAGAAGATCGCCGGGCTGGGCAACTGGGACTGGCGCATCCAGAGGAACGAGCTGGTCTGGTCCGACGAATCCTACCGGATGCTGGGGCTGTCCCGCGACGCCGGCGCGCTCACGTACGAGACGTTCTTCGACCGCGTCCATCCAGAGGACCGCGACCGCGTGAAGCGCGCCGTCGACCTCGCGCACCGCGGCGCCGCGCCGTACTGCGTCGATTTCCGGATCATCCGCCCGGACGGCGAGGAGCGCCTCCTTCACACGGAGGCGACCGTGCTCCGCGACCAGGAGGGAGCCCCGCTCCGGATGATCGGCACCGCCCTCGACGTGACCGAGCAGCGGCAGGCGGAGAACGCCTTGCGGCTGAGCGAGGAGCAGCTGCGGGTGATCGCGGAGCACGCGAGCGACGTCATCTTCCGCATGCGGCTCGGCCCCGAGGAAGGCTATGAGTACATCAACCCCGCCGTGCTCGAGCACACAGGCTATCCGCCCGAGGCCTGGTACGAGAACCCCCGGCTCATCCTCTCGCTGATCCACCCGGAGGACACCGCGCGCTATCACGAGTTCGTCGAGCGCATGGCGGCCGGCGGCGGGCGGCTGACCTTCCGGATCGTCGATCGGAGCGGCCGGGTACGCTGGATCGCGACCCACATCGCGATCCAGCGCGACGCGAGCGGAAAGCCGCTCACCGGGATCGGCGTCTCGCGCGATGTCACCCTGGAGAAGCTCGCCGACGAGGAGCGCGAGCGGCTCCTCCAGCAGCTCGCGGCCGAGCGGATCTGGCTCAACGCGGTCATCGAGCGCACGCCGGTCGGCATCGTCCTGCTCGACCCGGACGGCCAGCAGATCACCTGGAACCACCGCGCTCAGGAGCTCGCCCAGACGGCCCCGCCGTACGAGATGAGGGGCGCGTCGTACATTTGCCTCCCGGACGGGCAGCCGCTCGCCGCGGGCGATTGCCCCGCGCTGCGCGCGCTGCGCGGCGAGGTCACGACCGCGCGGGAGCTCTCGCTGCGGCGCGCCGACGGGAGCGACATGGCCGTGCTCATGAGCGCCGGGCCCATCGTCGACGCCGGAGGGAAGCTGCTCGGCGCCGTCCTCGCGTTCGAGGACATCACGCGCCTGAAGGAGCTGGAGCGGCTCAAGGAGGAGTGGACCTCGGTGGTGGCGCACGATCTGAAGCAGCCCGTGACGACGATCGTCGGCTACGCGGCGCAGCTCGAGCGGAAGCCCCACGTCGCCGACGCGGTGAAGTCCCGGGCAGGCCACATCCTGGCGAGCGCCAGGCGGCTCGGGCGGATGGTCTCCGATCTCACGGACATCTCTCGCATCGAGTCGCGGCGGCTCGCGATCGAGCGCGCGCCCGTCGACCTGCCGGCGCTCGTGCGGGCCGTCGTGGAGCGGATGGCGAGCGACACCGAGGGGAACGCGGTCGAGGTCGAGACCAGGGGCGAGATCCCGACCGTGCTCGCGGACGCCGGCCGCGTGGAGCAGGTGCTCAGCAACCTGCTCTCGAACGCCGCGAAATATGGGGACTCCGGGACGCCGATCACGACGAGCCTGGAGCGGCGGGACGACGCGGTGGAGATCTCCATCCGGAACAGGGGCCGGGGCATCCCGCCGGAGGATCTGCCGTTCCTCTTCGAGCGGTTCTTCCGGGGCAAGGCGCGGGAGGAGCGCGTCCTCGGCCTCGGTCTCGGCCTGTACATCGCGAAGGGCCTGATCGAGGCGCACGGCGGCAGCATCTGGGTCGAGAGCTCAGGCGACGGTCACACGACGTTCTATTTCACGCTGCCGCTCGCGGGCTGAGGGCCGGGCTCGCGCCGCCGCGCGCCGGGAGCTGCGAGCGCCGGGCCGCGGTCGGATCGGGAGCCCGAGACAGGCTGTCAGCGCGCCCCGGCGGCCGGAGAGGGCGTGGGGCCCCACTGCGGCTCAGGCGCGTCGACGCCCGCGCCGCCCGCGGGGACGGCGTGGCTTCGCCCGGTGATGCGCTCGAACTCCACGACGTCGTGGGAGCACACGAGGGTCACCTCGTGGCCGTGCTCCTTGCGCAGCGCGCGGAGCCGGCGCTGGTTCTCTAGCCGCGCGCCGCGGTCCTTCTCCATCATGACCTGATAGAAGCGCAGGCCCGGCGTGCAGCGCGGCCGCGCGAGGTCCATCTCGCGATGATAGAAGTAGGCGTCGCCGGCGAGGAGCAGCCAGCCGCCCCCGCTGCGGACCGCCACGCCGGCGTGGCCCAGGGTGTGACCGATGAGCGGGACGAGGAGCACCTCGTCCTTCAGACTGCCGACGGCGCGCGCGCCCTCGAAGCCGAACCAGCGCTCGCCCCCCGACGGATAGGCGATCCAGCTCGGCTGCGTCGACCACTGGGCGGGCCGGTAGCGCATGCGATCGAGGAGCGTGCGCCGTGCGAGCGCGGCGTCGCGCTCGTCGGCGAGCAGGTGGACCTCGGCCCCGGGGAAGTCGTCGAGGCCTCCGGCGTGGTCGAAATCGAGGTGGGTGAGCACGATGTGGCGGACGTCCTCGGGCCGAAAGCCGAGGCGCTGGATCTGCCGGTACGCCGTCATCTCGGCGCGGAACTCCGGCCGCACGAGGAAGAGGAAGAACCGGCTCAGCCGCTTCCTGGCCATGGAGACGTCCAGCAGCCCGAGCCCGGTGTCCACGAGCACCAGACCGCTGTCTGTCTCGAGGAGCAGGCAGTGGCACGTCAGCCGTCCGCGGAGCCCCAGCGTCTGCCCATCCATCAGCGCGCCGCCGATCGGGCAGGTCGAGATGCAGTTGAGATGATGGATTCGCATGCGCCCCTCTCGCGGCCAGGCATCCACGCAGCTGCACGGGTGGTTGCGCAGGTGCGCAGTTCCGCCATTGCGCAGTTCCGCAATCGCACGGGTGCACGGGGCATGCCGGTCGCGGGCGTCCCTGCCGGTGAGCGGTGGCCCCACCGGAGGCCTGAGCCGGTGGCCGCGCTCATCGCCGGAGCGCACTTCATGTCAGCCGTTGCCGGATGAGAGCGCTACCTTCCGCCACACCGAGACACTTCGCGACGTCGATGCACGAACTGCCCTGCTTCTCGTCGCGGTAAGGCAGACGAGAGGGAGAGAACTGCCGAGACGCCAAGAACGCCACGAGAGAGAAATTGATTTTGCTGTTTCTCCCTTGGCGTTCTTGGCGGTTCTCTCCCCTCTCCGACCCCCTGCTCAGGCGCCGCCGGCGAGCCGCAGGTGGTGGCCCAATTTGCCCCGGAGTGATTCACATGAAGGCGGGAAGGCAGGAAGATCATTGATCTTTTCTTCCCGCCTTCCCGCCTTCATGTTCAAATCCGGCCACCACCGAGCCGCAAGCCGGGAAGACCCCGCACGCCGGCGGGTGCGATCCGCCGGGTCCTGATCGCGCATGTTCTTCGTGAGGGGGCGGGCGGCCTTGACTTTCGGATCGCGCCTGGACAGTTCCTAGCCCCCGAGCGCCGCATGTCCTTCGCCGCCTTCGCCCGCGCCACCGCGCTTCACCCCGAGTTCCGCCGCGGCGCGCGCGACATGCTGCACGTGTCGCTCGGCGTGGCCGCCTGGGGCCTCGTGACCGGCGTCGCGATGGTCAAGGGCGGGCTCACGGCCCCGCTCGCGGCGCTGATGTCGCTGCTCGTCTTCGCCGGCAGCGCGCAGCTCGCCACGATGCCGCTGATCACGTCCGGCGCGCCGATCTGGGTCATCTGGGCCACCGCCACCTGCGTGAACCTGCGCTTCGTGATCTTCAGCGCGATGTGGCGGCCCTACTTCGCGCACCTCCCGCGCTGGCGGCGGTGCCTGATGGGCTACTTCAGCGGCGACCTGAACTACGTGATCTTCATGAAGCGCTTCCCCGCCCCCGAGCCGGCGCCCGAGCAGGAGCCGTACTTCTGGGGCGGCGTCGCGACGAACTGGTCCTCGTGGCACGGCTCGTCGCTGGGCGGCATCGCGCTCGCCAACGCCGTCCCTGTCGAGTGGGGGCTGGGCTTCGCCGGCGTGCTCGCCCTGCTGGGCATCACCTGCTCGCTGCTGCAGGACCGGGCCACGTGGCTGGCGGGCGGCACCGCCGCCTCCGCCGCGCTCGCGGCCTACGCGCTGCCGCTGAAGCTCAACATCCTGGTCGCGATCGCCGCCGCGGTCGCGGTCGGCCTCAGCATCGAGGCGGCCGAGGAGGCGCGGCGACGCGCGCGCGAGCGCGCCGCGGAGGCCGCGAAAGCCGCGGAAGCCGAACGATGAGCGCCTGGGCTACCGCCGTCACGATCCTCGGGCTGGCGCTGATCACCGTCTGCACGCGCAGCTTCTTCCTGTTCCCCGACCAGGACCTGCCGATGCCCGGCTGGCTCCGGCGCGGGCTGCGCTACGCGCCGCTGGCGGCGCTGGTGGCGGTCATCGCGCCCGAGGTGCTGATGACGCAGGGCCACCTGATCGCGACCTTGCAGGACGCGCGGCTGCCCGCGAGCGTCGCGGCCAGCGTTTACTACTTCTCGCGCCGAGGCATCCTGGGGACCATCGTGATCGGCATGGCGGTGTTCCTGCCGCTGCGCATCGGGCTGGGCTGGTAGCTACCGTGCTCCCCTGAACAGGACACCAGCGCCTGCGGGGCTGTTACCCACGCTCTGGGTCGCTGCTCGCGCAGGTTCTCTTGATGGGCCGAGGCTGGTAGGCTGGGCGACATGTCGGACAAGGGTGTTCACCCGTCGGACGATCGGGAGGTGTCCCCCGCGGACGCGCGCGGCTCGCCCGGGGCCCGGAGCCACCTCGGCGAGGGGGATGTCGTCGGCGAGCGCTTCCGGCTCGAGCAGCTGCTGAAGAAAGGGGGCATGGGCCGGGTCTTCCGGGCGACCGATCTGCGCCTCGGCGAGCAGGTGGCGCTCAAGCTGATGGATCCGGCGATCCTCGGGACCGAGCGGGCGCGCGCCCGCTTCCTCCGCGAGGCGCAGACCGCGGCGAGGCTGCGGGGCGCGAACGTGGTCCAGATCCTCGACTTCGACATCGACGCTGCCACGCAGGCGCCCTTCATCGCCATGGAGCTCCTCCGCGGCGAGGACCTGGCCGAGCGGCTCGCGCGCGGGCCCCTCGCTTACGCCGAGACGGCGGCGATCCTCGCCGACGTCTGCAGCGCCGTCAGCAAGGCCCACGGCATGAAGATCGTCCACCGCGACCTCAAGCCGGCCAACATCTTCCTCGTCGACGACGAGGACCGCCCCCTCTGCAAGCTCCTCGACTTCGGGGTCGTCAAGCTCGGGGATCTCGGGCTCGACCGCCAGGGGACGCCGCAGACCGACGCCGGCTCGACCCTGGGCACGGTGAGCTACATGGCCCCGGAGCAGCTCGCGAACGCCCGGGAGGTCGACCTCCGCGCGGACCTCTGGTCGATCGGCGTGATCGCGTACGAGTGCATGACCGGGCGCCGGCCCTTCCGCGGCGACTCGCTCTTCGAGCTGGTGCACCAGATCTGCAACGTCACGCCGGTCGCGCCCTCGCGGGTGGCCGACGTGCCGGGCGGCTTCGACGCCTGGTTCGCCCGGGCGACGCACCGCGACCGCGACCGCCGGTTCGCCTCCGCCCGCGAGCTCCTCGAGGCGCTGCGGGCCCTCGCCGGGCGCCCGCCGGAGCTCGTCGTCGAGAGGCCCCCCGAGCTCCCGCCCGAGCCCATGAACCGCCAGAGCTGGGCCTCGGACGCCAACCAGATCGACATCGGCGCGCTCAAGGACCTGACGTTCAAGAACGCCGTGGTCCGCGAGTTCCTCGACAGCGCCAACAAGCACTTTGTCTCGGGGAGCAAGGGGCTCGGCAAGACCCTCCTGCTCACCTACAAGCGCTCGGTCCTCAGCGACATCTACCTGGCGGCGAACGGCCGCGACCGCCGCCACGCCGCCGTGCAGTTCATCCCGGAGGGGCGGCCGTACCTCGACCTCATGGGCGACCTGGCCAGCGTCGACCAGACCCAGGCCGCTCTCATGTCGGGCCTCTACGAGTGCAAGCGGCTCTGGAGCTTCAGCTTCCGCCTGTCGATCGTCTCGTACCACCCCGCCCTCCTCGGCGATCCCGAGGACCTCGCGCCGCTCCCCCGGGGCCTGCGCGGGTTCCTCGAGGGCCGGCCGGTCGAGCCGACGATGGTGGTGAAGGAGCTCCTGTCGCTGACCGTCCGCCAGATGAACCAGGTCATCGACGCGATGGAGGGCCCGCTCGAGCGGCGGCTCCGCTCGCTCCACAGCGGTATCTACATCTTCGTCGACAAGCTCGATCAGGCGCTCCGCCGGCTGCCGCGGGCCGCGTGGATCCACATGCAGGCGGGGATGATCGAGGCGGCGTGGGACCTGATGAACGCCAACCGGCACGTCAAGATCTTCGCCGCGATCCGCGAGGAGGCGTTCTCCGCCTACGAGTCCGACATCAAGGCCAACCTCTACGGCGCGACCTCGACGCTCCGCTACGCCAAGCACGAGCTCTTCGAGCTGCTCGAGAAGCTCACGTATTACTACGAGCGGCTGCCGCTCCGCGAGTTCATCCACCTCGACATGGTGAGCACCGGGCGCTCGCCCCGCGGGGAGAGGGCCTTCGACTTCCTTTATCGCCACACGCTCGGGCGGCCGCGCGACCTCGTGATCCTCGCCTCGGAGATCTCGCGCAACCGCCGGGCCCTCGACGAGCGGACGTTCACGCAGATCGTGCAGGGCACGAGCGCGGGCCTCCTGGTCGCCAACATCTTCGACGAGATGCGGGTCTTCCTCGAGGTGCTCTGTCACCGCGACAAGCGGAATCAGTTCATCGGCCTGCTCCCCCGCGACGTCCTCACCCACGACGAGGTGGTCGAGGTCTGGTGCAGCTTCCACGGGGTCGATCGCGCGTACTTCGACGCCCACGGCCGGAACGCCGATGACGTCTACCACCCTTTCCGCGAGCTGTTCGAGTGCGGCCTCCTCGGGGTCCTCAGCGCCGACACGGCGGCCGGGGGCCACGTCCAGCGCTTCCGCCAGCCGCACGACGCGGTGGTCGGCTCGCGCCACGAGCTGCCGCGCTCGCGGTATTACCTCCTCCACCCCGCCTTCCGGGCGATGATCGAGCGGTTCCCCGGCGGCGGCCGGTTCAACGCGGTCCGCCACGTCGTCATCGGCCACGGGGAGCCCTGGCCCCGCCACGCGGACCTCGTGGTCGAGGTCCAGCGCGAGCTCTTCCGGCGCCCGGACGCCGGCGAGGAGATCGGCGAGGCGGTGTTTTCCCTCCTCGACCGGCTCGCGGCCGACATCGCCGACGGGGAGAGCGCCGACGCCGCGCGGCGGGCGATCGCCGCTTCGCCCGCCTTCGCCCGCCTCAGCGCCGAGCTCGACCGGATCCACTGGGACGAGCTCCACGTCGCGCTGATCGACCTCTTCCCTTCCGGGCGGCGGTCGGAGCCGGAGCTGACCAACCGGGTCGAGGTGGCGATGCTCCTCATCGACATCGTGCGATCGACCCACATGATCCGCGACCTCGGCGACACCCGCTTCGTCGACCACCTGGAGCGGCTCCGCAGCGCCCTGCGCGAATCGGCGAACCTCCGCCTGCTGAAGGGGGTCGGCGACGGCTACCTCGCTGTCTATCCCACGGTGGCCCGCGCGCTCGAGGCGGCGCGCATGCTCCGCGGCGCGGTCGACGATCCTGCGCAGATCCGCCTCGTCATCCACGCGGGCCTCGTGCGGATGAGCGACCATGACGTCATCGGCACGGAGGTCCACCGGCTCTTCCGGATCGAGGCGGTCACCGACGACGATCGCGCGGAGGAGCCCCACACCGGGGTCACCCTGCCGCACCCCGGCCGGGTGACGCTCTCGCGGTCCGCCGTGGCCGCGCTCCCGGAGGCTGCGCGCGCGGGCTTCCGCCGGGCGGGCGCCTTCCGTCTCAAGGGGTTCGACGAGCCCGAGGCGATCTGGGTGGAGAACGCGGCCGGCCCGTGAGGGCCTTGCGCCTCGACGAGCTCCTCGGCCACGTGTGGTAGGCTGTCGCCCTATGAACGAGCTGCTGGGCCTCGAATTCTCGCCGTGGACCGAGAAGGCGCGCTGGGCGCTCGACGTCCGGCGCGTCCCGTACACCTTCCGGCACTACCTGCCGCTGATCGGCGAGCCGGCGCTCCGGGCGAAGCTCCGCCGGCTCACGGGCCGCGTGAGCGTGCCGGTGCTGACCACCGACGAGGGGCGCGTGCTCGACGGCTCGACCGACATCGCGCGCTGGGCGGACGGGCGCGGCGCCGGTCCGACGCTGTTCCCGACCGAGCACGAGGCCGAGATCGCGCGGCTCATCGATCTGTCGGAGCGCGCCCTCTCCGCCGGGCGGGCCCGCGCGCTGTCTCGCATGCTGGCCGACGACGAGGCGCTCGCCGAGATGGCGCCCGGGCCGATCCGCGGCGCGCTCGGCCCCCTCGCCTCCCGGCTCGGGGCGCTGGGCGTCCGCCGCACCCTCCGCAAGTACGGCGGCAACGCGGTCGACGCCGAGGCGCACCTGCAAACGCAGGTGGCCGCGCTGGACGAGCTGCGCGCGACGCTCGCGCGGAAGACGCTGGCCGGAGCGGGGCCGAAGACGCTCCTCGACAGCTTCACGTTCGCCGACATCGCGATGAGCCAGGTGCTCGTGAACGCGGCGCCGCCCGCCGAGCTGAAGCTCGGCGCCGCCAGCCGGCGGTGCTTCTCCGATCCCGAGCTGGGCGACCGCTACGCCGACCTGATCGCGTGGCGCGACGAGCTTTACCGCGCCTACCGCACCAGCTGACCGACCGTGTCCGGCGCGTCGGTCCCGCGCGCGATCACCGGCGCGCGATCACCAGCGCGCGATCACCAGCGCGCCTGCGCCTGCTGGGCTATCAGCTTGGCCTCGGCGAGCGCCGGCGCGATCTCGCCGCGCGTCTGCTCGACCAGCGCCGCGGGCGCGGACTCCGGCGATCCCGCCTGGAACGGCGGGTCAGGGTCGTATTCCATGATGAGCTGCGCCCTCTGCGCCGCCGCGTCGTCCCGCATCTTGGCGGCGACCCGGAGCCCGAAGTCGATGCCTGACGTCACGCCTCCGCCGGTGATGCGATTCCTGTCCTCGACGTAGCGCGCGTCGACGCGCTCGGCCCCGAGCAGCGGCAGCACCTCGCGAAAGCCCCAGTGCGTGGTCGCGCGGTGACCGCGGAGCAGCCCTGCCGCGCCGAGCACGAGCGACCCCGTGCAAACGCTCGTCACGTAGCTCGCCTGCTCCCCCCTCGCCGCGAGGAAGTCGAGGACCACGCCGTCCTTCATCACGGCGAACGTGCCCGCCACGCCGCCAGGTACGAAGAGGACCGCGAGCTCTTCAGGGCATGTCTCGAAGCTCGCCGTGGGGAAGAGGGTGATGCCCGAGTCCGTCGTGATCGGGTCGAGCGTCTTCCAGACGAGGTGTATCTTCACGTCGTCGAGGAAGCTGAAGGACGTCTGGGGACCGATGAGGTCGAGCGCGGTGAAGCCAGGATAAACAAGCATGGCGATGTGCTGCATCGAGGAGCTCTCTCCTTCTGGCGTCGTGGTGGTTTGCCCGGGCGCGCCGTCGCCTTGCGAGCACCCGCCGATCGTCTGCAGGGCGGCGAGTGCGGCGCTCGCGGCGGCGAGATCAAGCATCTGTCGTCGTTTCATGAGCCGTGTCTACTCACTGCGACGCGGCGCGACCATGCGACATGTTGTCCTGCGTCGCGGTGTCGCATCGGGAGCTCTTCAACGTCGCTCGACCGTGCGACATGTTGTCCTGCGTCGCGGTGTCGCATCGGGGCTTCTCGGGTGCGCGCGCGCCTCGGAGGAGGCTCGTCCCAAACTGGGTCGCGCCGGCGGGCACCGCTCTCCTGCCCCGCCCGCTCCCCGAGCTGACGACGCCAGAATGCTCCACACGGTGGGCAGGTAGTACACCAGCGCACGACTACGATGTACGTCCGCTCCACCGGGCTGAGGGGTCGACTCTGGCGCTCGAATTTCAGCGCGGGGTCTGGTACCGATGGAATTCATCATGAACCAAGCGTGGCAGACGGATGAGCTCGGGCGGTTCTTCGAGCTGTCCGTCGATCTGGTGGGCACGGCCGGTGTTGACGGGTATTTCAAGCGGATCGGCCAGGCGTGGGAGCGGACGCTCGGGTTCTCGCGCGAGGAGATCCTGGCGATCCCCTTCATCGACCTGGTGCATCCCGACGATCGAGAGCGCACGCTGGCCGAGTCGGCGCTGTCGTTCGCCGGGAGTGGGAGCGTGACGTTCACGAACCGCTACCGGTGCCGCGACGGGTCGTATCGATGGATCGAGTGGAACTCCTCGCTTCATCGGGAGGCGGGGCTCGTCTATTTCGTCGCGCGCGACATCACGGATCGCAAGCGCGCGGAGGAGTCGCTCGTCGCGGCCGAGTCCCGGTTCCGGGCGGCGATCGAGGGCAGCCTGGACGCCTTCTTCGTGCTCCGGTGCGCGCTCGACGAGGCGGGAGAGGTCGACGATTTCGTGTTCACCGAGGCCAACCAGAACGCCATTACCGGGCTGAGGAGGCCTCGCGAGGAGATCATCGGCCGGCGGTTGACCGAGGTCGTGCCCTCCGCGCGCTCCCTCGGAAGGCTGGAGGTGTACGCGCGCGCCTACCGGACGGGCGAGCGGATCCTCGAGGAGCGGGAGACCCAGAGTCCGGGGTACGAGGGGCGATGGCTCCAGAGCCAGATCATCCCTCTCGTCGACGGGGTCGCGGTCGCGGTCAGGGACATCACGCCTTCCAAGCGGCTGGAGGTCGAGCTCAGGGACGCGCTCCAGCGCCGGGAGGCCTACGCCGAGGAGCTCGAGCAGAAGCACCGGCTGTTCGCGGAGGAGAACGCCGAGCGCCAGCGCGCCGAGGCGTTGATGCGGGAGCAGCGCGAGACGATGCTGGCCATGTCCACGCCCATCATCCAGGCGTGGGAGGGGATCCTCGTGCTGCCGATCATCGGGACGGTGGAGACCGCGCGGGCGGCGCACCTCATGGAGCGGCTGCTCGCCGAGATCGTGCGGACGGGCGCGCGCTTCGCCGTCCTCGACCTGACCGGCGTCAGCGCGGTCGACTCCGCGACGGTCGCCCACCTCCTCGCCCTGGTGCGCGCGGCGCGCCTCCTCGGCAGCAACTGCCTCGTGTCGGGGGTCTCGCCCGCGATCGCGCGGACGATGACGGAGCTCGGCGGGGCCGAGGGCGCGTTCAGGACCTTCGGTGTGCTCCAGAACGCCTTGAAGTACGCGCTCTCGCGCTGTAGCGCGCGGGGCGCGCCGTGAGGCCGTTCACGCGCGGTTGCGCGCCGTGAGGCCGTTCACGCGCGGTTGCGCGCCCGTTTGCCTGGCGCGGGGGAGGAGGGCGCGGGCGCGAGCCACCGATCGAGCTCGCCCGCGACGTGGTGGAAGTCGAACGCTCCGGCGTCGACGCCGAGCTGGGTCATCGCGCCGATGATGAAGGACGTGATCGCGAGGGCGGCGGCGCGCGGATCCAGGTCGGAGCGCAGCTGTCCGGCGCAAGCGCCTTGCCGCACGAGGTGTTCGACCGCGAGGTTCCACTCCTCGTGGACGGCGCTGAGCGCGGCCCGCGCCGCCGGGTCGCGCTGGGCGCGCAGGGAGAGCTCTTGCAGGACGGTCGCCAGGTGCGGATTGTCCTGGAAGCTGCGCCATGCGCTCTCGAGGTGCGCTCTCACGGGCGCGAGCGCGTCCGCCTGGCCAGCGGGGCTCGGGCTCGCGGGCGCGCGCTGGGCCTCGACGAACTTGCCCGTCACGTGCGCGACGATGGCGGTGATGAGCGCGTCCTTCGTCCCGAAGTAGTAGTGCAGCGTCGAGATGTTGACGCCGGCGCGCGCCGCGATGTCGCGCGTCCGCAGCCCCTCGAGGCCCTTCTCGGCGATCAGCGTGTATGCCGCCTCGAGCAGATCGCGCCGCCGCGCTGCACCGAGCTCCGTGGGCGAGGCCTTGTCGGCCGCGGCGGCGCTTCTCGTCTTCGCCAAGCCCGCGCAAAGCTACAGGTTTCCCCCGCCCCCAGCAAGCGCCCGCGGCGCGCCGCCTTGACCGCCCGCCCGCCGTCGCGTATGTTCAATCAACTGATTGATTGACTCTCGTTGCATGGAGGAACGCATGATCTCCCCTGAAGTCACCGACGCGCCGTTCTCCGCGCGTGTCCAGCGCAAGGCGATCGGCGTGGGAATGCGCCTGTTCTTCGCCTGGTCGCGCCTCGCGTACCGCCTGCTTCCGCCGTGGGGCGGCAAGCTGCGCGCGGTCGATCACCTCACCGTGCCGTGCTCGGATCTGCAGGTGGCCGAGCGGTTCTATGCCGGGCTGCTCGGCGCGCGCGTGATGATGCGTGTCGACGTCCCGTTTCTGGAGCGCATGGGGCGCCCTGCCGACGAGATCGCGCGGGGCGTTCACCTGTCGATCGTGTTCGCTGGCGGTCCGCGACTTGACCTCTTCGAGTCGTCGATCGGGCAGCCGCCGCGCGCGGCGTCTCATCCGCACTGCGCGCTCTGGGTGGCGCCGGGCAAGCTGCTCGCCTGGAGGAAGCGCCTGAACGACGCGGGCGTGCCGACGTACGGCCCCACGCAGCTCGGACCGCCGGGCCAGGCGTCGCTTTACTTCAACGATCCGTTCGGCAACCGTCTTGAGCTTGTCACGTTCGGGTTCACCGGCGAGATCCCGATCGGGCCGCCCGACCTCTCCACGCTGGACTACGCCTGGACGGGCGCCTGAGCCAGCGCGCCGCGGCTCGTGGAGGCTCGCCGTCATCGCTGCGCGCGGCCAGCGCGCGTGCCGGCGGCCTCTGCGCGCCAGCGCTATCTTCGTCGGGGGCCGGCGGCAACTGTCCGGCGGCTGCTCGTACCTCGTTGCGCACGATGGGATTGGGGGTTATGGGAGCGTCTCCGAGCGGTTGCCTGGTCGGGCCTTGCCCGGCGGGGTTTTCTGCCACGAAAGGAGCGTTTCGATGTCTGTTGACGTGAAGTACACGACCCAAGCCACTGCTCATGGCGGCCGCGACGGCCGCGCCGCCACGGCGGACGGTGCTCTTGACGTCAAGCTCTCGACGCCGAAGGAGCTTGGTGGTGCGGGCGGTGATGGGAACAACCCGGAGCAGCTGTTCGCGGCGGGTTATGCGGCGTGCTTCCTGGGTGCGTTGAAGTTCGTGGCTGGGCAGGAGAAGGCCCGGATCCCGGCCGACGCGACCGTGACGGCGACCGTCGGCATCGGCCCCCGTTCGGAGGGCGGATTCGGCCTCGATATCGCCCTGCGCATCGCCTTGCCGGGTCTGGAGCGGGCGCAGGCGGAGCAGCTGGTCGAGAAGGCGCACCAGGTTTGCCCGTATTCGAACGCCACCCGCAACAACGTCCCGGTCCGCCTCGAGGTCGCCTGACCTGACCCCCCCAGCCCGCCTCCAACGCCCCCCAAAACCGTAGGCCCCCGGCGGGTGAGCTCGCGGCGCGGCGCCGGGACGGGCAGATGTTTGAGCGAAATTAACGTCGTGTGTCCGGCGTGCGCAGCACGCCGGGCACACGACGTCTCCCGCGAGTTCTGCCCGTCCCGGCGCCGCGCCGCGAGCTCACCCGCCGGGGGCCGGCCCACCCGCGAGCTCGCGATGGAGCGCTGCGAACGCCCCCCCTCGCGCGAGCAGCTCCGCGTGCGTCCCCTGCTCGACGACCCGCCCGTGGTCGAGCACGATCACGCGATCCGCGTGCCGGATGGTGCTCAGCCGGTGCGCCACGACGAAGCTCGTGCGCCCCCGCAAGAGCCGCCCGAGCGCCGCCTGCAGCCGCGCCTCGGTGAGCGCGTCCACCGAGCTCGTCGCCTCGTCGAGCAGCACGATGCGCGGGTGGGCGACCATCGCCCGCAGGAAACACACGATCTGCCGCTGGCCCAGGGACAACCCCGTCCCCCGCTCTCCCACCTCGGTGCTCAGGCCGTCCGGGAGCGCGTCGAGCACGTCGAGCACATCCAGGCTCCGCGCCGCGCCGCGGATCTCCGCGTCCGTCGCGGCGGGGTTGCCCAGGCGCACGTTGTCGAGCACCGTCCCGCTGAAGAGGAAGTTGCTCTGCAGCACCAGCCCGAGCTGCGCGCGCAGCGATGCAGACGACGTCTTCGCGAGATCGTGCCCGTCGATGGTGATGGCCCCCGCCGTGGGCCGATAGAGCTTCGCGAGCAGGTTCAAGATCGACGTCTTGCCGCTGCCCGTGTGCCCGACGAGCGCGATCATCTCGCCCGGCTCGGCGACGAGATCGATCCCGTGGAGCACCGGCTTGCCCGGCTCGTAGGCGAAGTGTACCCCCTCGAAGACGACCCGGCCGCGCACGGGGGGCAGCGCCGGAAAGGCGCTCTCATCGGGCCAGTCAGGCTCCCTGTCGAGCACGCGAAAGAGCCGCTCGGCGCCCGCCATGGCCGTGAGGGCCTGGTTGTACTGATTGCCGAGGACCGGGATCGGGTTGAAGAGGAGGTTCGCCAGGAAGAAGAACTCCACGAGCACCCGCAGCTCGACCGCGCCGCTCAGGGCCTGATAGCCGCCGACAACGACGACGACGGCCAGGAACAGCTGCCCGTTGAACTCGAGGAGCGGCAGGAAGACCGCCGAGTGGCGCGCCGCATCCATGTTGTAGCGGGAGTGGTCGAAGATCAGCGCGCGGAAGAGCCCTCCGTTGATGTCCTGCCGCACGAACCCCTGCGTCACCCGGACCCCGGTGACCGACTCGGCGAGCGTGGCCGTGACGCGGCTGAAGCTCTCCTGGGCGCGCTGGTGCGCCGCGCCGAGGCGCCGGTGGAAATAGACGATGAGCCCCCAGAAGACGGGGACCATCGCGACGACCACGAGGAAGAGGGGGAAGTGCGAATAGGCCATCAGCCCCATGGCGACGGCCATCGTGCCGAGCTGCACGGTGCTCACGAACACCACGTCCTGAACGGCGACCCGGATCGCGTCGATATCGGAGGTCATCCGGCCGATGAGCCGCCCCACCTTCGTCTTCACGAAGAAGCTCATCGGCATGCCGAGCAGGTGCCGCTCCAGCCTGTCGCGCAGGTCGAACACGACCGCCTCCCCGAGCTCGAGGGCGAGGCGCGCGCGGAAGTGGAAGACGATCTCGGTGACCAGGGCGAACAGCGCGAAGCCGAGGACGGACAGCAGCGTGGCGCGCGCGTCGCGGCGGGCCACCGGGCCGCTGATGATCGAGCCGACCGCCCACGCCAGGAGCGGGAGCTGGATCGACCGCACGACGACCAGCGCGAAGAGCAGGTTGCGCTTCCTGGCGTAGGGCCGGGTGAAGCCGAGCAGGCGCCGCGCGAGCCCGAGGTCGAGCCGCCGGTGCTCGCTGTCGCGCTCGTCGTCGATCGAGGCGCGGGCGAGGCCGAGCCTCACGTCGATGACGGCCGGCGGCCCGGCGGCGGGGCTCGCCTGCCCCGGGGCCTCCGCGGGGCGGCGCGACGCGTCGCCGGGCGTCGTGGACGCGCGGCTCACGCCGGGTCCCCCGCCGGGGTCGGCCCCGCGGCGCGCGCGCCCGCGCGGCTCGCCGGGGCGGCGTCCGCGCGCGCCGCGCCCACGTGGGCGTCGTGCAGCGCGAGCGCGCTCGCGTAGTGGCCGCGCCGCCGGAGTAGCTCCTCGTGGGTCCCCCGCTCGGCGACGCGGCCCCGGTCGAGCACGATCACCTGGTGCGCCCGGCGGAGCAGGTGGGGCCGGTGCGTGGCCATGATCGTCGTTCGCCCCCGGGTGGCGCTGAGGATGGCGTCGAGGATCTCGCGCTCGGTGCTCGCGTCGACCGCGGCGGTGGGGTCGTCGAGCAGGAGCAGCGGCGGGTCGAGCAGCACGGCGCGCGCGATGGCGAGCCGCTGCCGCTGGCCGCCGGAGAGGTTGGCCGCCGACTCGCCGAGCTCGGTGTCGTAGCCCTCGGGCAGGTCCCGGATGAACTCGTGGGCGCAGGCGACGACCGCGGCGCGCTCGATCTGCTCCCGCGTCGCGTGCGGCGCGCCGAACGCGATGTTGGCCGCCACCGTGTTGCTGAAGAGGAAGTTGTCCTGGAACACGACCCCCATCCGCCGGCGGATGAGGTCGAGGTCGTGGCGCCGGAGGTCGGTGCCGTCGAGGAGGACGCGCCCGGAGGTCGGGTCGTAGAAGCGCGGGATCAGGCTGAGCAGGGTGCTCTTGCCCGCGCCGGTCGGCCCGACGACGGCGACGAACTGCCCGGGCGCGATGTCGAGGTCGACGTCGTGCAGGACGGGCTTCGACGCGTCGTAGCCGAACGTGACGCGCTCGAAGACGAGGCGCCCCTCCACCTGGGCGGCGCGCGCGGGCGCCTCGGGGCTCGTGATCTCGACGGGCGTGTCGAGCACCTCGAAGACCCGCCGCGCCCCGATGAAGCTCTGCTGCGCCGTGTTGACGATCGTCGCCATGCTCGCGACCTGCCCGGAGAACTGCTGCAGGATGCCGGCGAACACGACCAGCTGCCCGAGCGTCATCCGGTCGCGCGCGACGAGCAGCCCGCCCATGCCGAGGAGGATGACGAGGGTGATCTGGCCGAGCAGGTCGATGGTCGGGCTGAGCACGCTGACCTTCCGGAACGTGTCCTGCTGCTGCTCGCGGACCTCGCGGTTGCGCTCGTCGAAGCGCCGGTGGGCCTCGCGCTCCCGCCCGAGCCCCTTGATAACCTGGATCCCCTGCAGCCCCTCGGTGAAGCTCAGCACCATGCGGTCGACGAGCTCCCGGTTGCGCAGGTAGGCGGGCCGCACCCACCGCGCGAAGAGCGTGCTCGCAATCCAGAGCAGCGGCGTCGGGGCGAGGCACGCGAGCGTCAGCAGGACGTGCGCGCGCAGCATGTACGCGACGTACACGCCGAGGGACAGGACCATGATGACGCTCTGCAGCAGCACGCCGTCCACGAACGAGCGCACGAGCTGCACGTCGCTGGTGACGCGGTTGATGAGCGAGCCGCTCTTGTTGGCGTCGAAGAATCGGAAGCTCAGCCGCTGGAGCTTGTCGTACACCCGAGCCCGGAGATCCGGGACGATCTCCATGTGGACGAGGTGGCCCACCGAGAGCGCGTAGCCGTAGTTGAGCACCGCGCGGGCGGCCGCCATGGCGAGGATGGCGGCGCCGATCGAGAGGACCGCGAGCATGGGCGCCCGCTCGACGTCGACCAGCCGGCCGAGGCCGAGCGGCAACGCGGGTGCGGCGACCGACCGGTCGAGGCGGTGGCGGAGGATGTCGATCGCGAGCCCGGTCAGGCCGAGCCCCGCGAGCCCGAGCGAGAGCAGGACGATCTGGTAGCCGAGGACGCGGAAGACCCGCCCCCGGTACGCCCAGGTCAGCTCGAGGAGCCGCAGGAGGAGAGAGCGCCGTGTTCCAGGCTGGGACCGCGAGCCGGAGTCGCACTGTGAGGACAAAAACATTCTGGAGCGATTCGCCGGACGGCCAGGGCGCCCGGGGCCCGTAAGCTACCGGTTCGCGCGGCGTTGGCCAGCGGCTGGGACACGCGGCTCGGGCGCCGAGGCGGGAGAGCGGTGGTGGCGGCGCGCGGCATCGGGCCGGGCCGCGCGGCTCGCTCGACTTCCAGGAGAGGGATGCCGTTTGTTCTCGACGAACAACGCCGTCCACGCGCGAATGTGAATTGAGCAAGCGGAACGGAACTCCAGCGCTTCGCTCTGGAACATTGAAATGCCGATTACGACGTTGACTCAAGCAAACTTACTCATGTAGATCTCGTCGCTAGCAGGCGCGGACCGAGGGGGGATGCGCCGCAACAACACAGCAGAGATCGCCCGAGCGCGCTCCCGTACGCCCGCGACCCAGCGGTAGGAGACTCGAGCACGCGATGGCTGCAGGAGACATCAGCGATGTCAGTGTCCTCAAGAGCTCATCGCACATCCTCACAGGGTCAGGGCGGTGTCGAGGTTTCGATGCTGCGTCGAAGGCATCGAGTGCTCGTCGTCGACGACGACGATCGATCGTTGCGCAGCATCTCCGCGGTCCTGTCCGCGGAGGTGCACGTCGTGACATGTACGTCGGCAGAGCAGGCCCTGAGGTTGCTCGAGGTGGAGCAGTTTCACCTCGTGTGCTCCGACTTCCTGATGCCTGGTATGAAGGGCGACGAGCTGCTCCGGAGGGTGTCGAGCATACCCCTCTACACGAGCGGCCTCCTGATCACCGGGGCCGATGAGTATCTACGTTCCAGGGACGGCAGCCACAACTATGTCATCCTGAAGCCGTTCGATCCTGATCGGCTCATGGGGCTCGTGCTCCAGCTGGCCCGCCTCGCCGACATGAAGCGCTCGGTCCACTCGATGGCGGGCTCTCTCGGCACGACGAGCCCCACGGCGCCGGCCTGCGGGGGCGAGACGGTGTCCTGCGAGGCCGCCGACACCTGCGCCTCACCCGAGTCCTCACAGTCCGTCCCTTCTTTGAGGCTCGTCGCCTGCTCGACGGCCGCGCCGGCGTCAGGCCTCCGGCATGGGCCGGAGTCGACGAGAGCGGAGCGCCCCGCGCTCTGCGCCTCGGAGCGGCATCGCAGATGAGCTGGCGTCCAACGCAGCTGGCGAGAAGGGAGGGTCGAGGAGGGGCATGATCAGCCGAGATCCCTTGGGCGCTGCAGAGCAGGCCGCGGTGGCGGAGGAGATCTTGTCCGTGCTGCGTCACGATCTGCGCAATCGCTTCGCCATCGTCCGCAATGCGTCGTTCTATATACGACGGAAGGTCGTGGGAGAGGCCGCCTGCAAGAAAGATCCGAAGATCGAGGAGTTCCTCGCGATGATCGACGACGAGGTGGTCGAGGCGAGCACGCAGCTGGACGATCCCGTCGGCGCCGAGCGGCTCTTCGATCGGCGGCCGGTGCGGGTGAGCGCCGCCGAGTGCGCGCGGCGCGCGGCGGCGTGCGCGCGCATCGGCGTCACCGGGGCTCGCGTGGAGCTGACGGCGCAGGACGGGGACGTCGACGTGGACCCGATCGAGCTCTCAGTCGCTGTGCGGTGCCTGCTGGAGAATGCAGTGGAGTCGATGCCAGGCGGCGGCGTCGCGGTGCTCCAGGGTGCCCCCATCGACACGCGCTATGTAATCGAGATCACGGACACGGGGGTCGCCCCCCGCGACGTGGACCGCGAGGCGATCCTGTGTCCCTTCTACACCACGAAGCCAGGTCACTTCGGCCTTGGACTGAACATCGCGAAGCGGGTCGCCCGACGTTACCATGGGAGGCTCGTCGTCGAGCCGCGCGAGCGGGGCACCTCGGCGGTCATCGAGCTGCCGCTCGCCGCCGCGCCGGGCCCCGACGACGTCAGGCTGGAGCCGGCGCGATGATCGCGGATGAGCGCCCTGCCGGGCGGGTTGAGGCGGCGCGGACGCCAGCGCCCTGGGCCGCGGCGCGGCGCGCGCCCGCCCGCCCGGCGCTGGGCGTCCTCCTGGCCGCGTCGACCGCGACCGCGCCGGCGGCGCCGGCGCCGCGGCAGGTGGAGGCCACGAGAGAGCCAGAGCAGCCCGTGATCGAGGAGCTGTTCCTCGGCGAGCTCGCGTTTCCGCAGGAGGCGCTCGAGCTGCAGATCGCGAGCGCGCCGGCATGGCGACGCCGCGGGCGCCTGGTCCGGTTCAGCATCCCGCTGCAGCTGGAGCTCGGCCTCACCGATCGCCTCCAGATCGGCGGAGAGCTCCCGCTGGAGCTCGTGCGCGATGACAGAGGCGTCGCCGCCGGGCCCGGCGTCTTGCGCGCGGAGGCGCTGTACAGCTTCCTCGATGACCGGGCGCTCGGACTGACGATCTCCGCGGGCATCGAGGCCGGGTTCCCCGCCGGCTCACGCGAGCTCGGCGCGCCGGGCTACGCGCTCGAGCCGTTCGTGAGCGTTCACAAGTCGTTCGGAGCCGTTCACCTTTGCCTCTCCGCGTCGGCGGAGGTGACGCTGCCGGTCGCGCGGAGCGACGCGACGGAGATCGGCCCCGGCGTCGCGCTCGCGGCGGTCTTGCCTGCCGGCGATCTCGCGCCGACCGTGGAGCTCGCCGTCGAGCTCGACGACGCCACGTCGCTGCGCTTCGCGCCCGGGGTGCGCTGGCACCCGGCGCGCGGCCTAGAGCTCGGCGCGGCGCTCAGCCTGGGCCGCGAGGGCGCCGCGCCCGAGCTCGGGCTCTTGCTCCTCGTCACGAAGGAGATCCAGCTCGGGGACGACGACGTCCCGGAGCGCGAAAGCGGGAGGCGCTCCCCATGAGCATCCGAGCAAGACTGGCCTCGATCTTCGCCGTCGCGCTGGCGGCCGTCCTCATCGCCGGGGGTGCCCTCTACTTCACCATCGATCAGATGCTGCTCTTTCAGCAGCGGGCCGAGGTATCTTACGAGGACCTGACGCTGCATGTCGCCCTGGCCAGCGACGCGAGCCAGTACATGAACGAGGCCGTGACGGTCGCGCTCGGCAACACCCTCGGCCTGGAAGCGGCGAAGGCCGCCGAGCGCGTGACCCATGATCTGGCGGCCATCGAGGCGCTCAAGCGGAAGCTGAACGCCGACCCGGAGCTCCGTGAGAGCTCGGAGGAAGCGGCAGAGGAGCTGGAGCACATCGACCTCATGCGCGAGAGCTTCGGTCGGCTCGCCGCGGGCGTGGCGGAGATGAGCAGCCTCGGGCCCATGCGGGCGAGCGAGCGACACGCGGCGCTCGAGGAGCTCTCCCAGCACGAGTACGAAGAGCGGTTTCTCCCGCACATCAGCGCGGCCGTCCACGACGCGGAGCGCGACGTCGCCAGGGTCCTCGACGACGCGCGCCGCCTCCGCGCGCGGGTGGCGGCGCTCGGGGTGGCGGCGACGGCCGGCGCCCTCTTCCTCCTCATCGTGCTGCTCGGCAGGCTCCTCCGCTCGATCGATCGCGGCGTCAGCACGCTCGTCGAGGGCTCCCGGCGGATCGCGCAGGGCGACCTCGATCTTCGCCTCTCCGCGCTCGATGGACACGAGTTCGGGCGCATGAGCATGGCATTCAACGACATGGCGGCGAGCCTCTACGCCGCCCAGGAATCCAAGCTGCGCATGGAGAAGCTCGCCGCGGTGGGGCAGCTCGCGGCGAGCGTCGGACACGACCTCAGGAACCCGATCGGCGCTGTCCGGAACGCAAACCATTATCTGAAGAAGCGGCTCTCCGGGACGGAGATCGGCGCCGAGCCGCGCGTCGCGCAGTTTCTCTCGATCATCGACAAGGAGCTCGCGGCCTGCACCAAGATCATCGGGAACCTCCTCGACTTCGCGCGCGAGCGGCGCCCGTTGTTCTCGGAGTGCGCGGTGAAATCCCTCGTGGAGGACGCCATCTCCGTCGTCGAAGCCCCGCCGCACGTGCGTATCGAGAACGACGTTCCGGACGCGCTGCCTGCCGTGGAGCTCGACAAGGACCAGTTCCGCCAGCTGCTCGTGAACCTGATCCAGAACGCGGCCGAGGCGGTCCCGGCCGGGCGCGAGGGGCACGTGCGGGTGGCCGCGTGGTGGACCGAAGACAGGCTGGCCCTCTCGGTCGCGGACAACGGGTCAGGCATCTCCGACGAGGCGCGGGCGCGGCTCTTCGAGCCGCTGTTCAGCACCAAGCTGAAGGGGACCGGGCTGGGGCTGGCGATCAGCGCGGGGATCGTCCGCCGGCATGGCGGAACGCTCGACGCGACGAGCGAGCTCGGCAGCGGCACGACCTTCGTCATCCAGGTGCCGACGCGCCAATCACATACCATGAAGTCGTGCTCTTCAGCGCCCCCGGGACCTGACGGCGCATGAAAAGGGATCCATCCATGGTCGAAGCAGCGGCGGCGCAGGAGACGAAGCGGGTGCTCGTGGTCGATGACGAGGAGGGCATGCGCTTGACGCTCGCCGCCAACCTCGAGCTCGAGGGCTACGAGGTGGTCGAGGCGAGGGACGGAGCGCACGCGCTCGAGCTCGCCGCGCAGCAGCGGTTCACGGTGGTCGTCAGCGATGTCCGCATGCCCGGGCTCAACGGCGTCGAGATGTTCCGTGAGCTCAAGAGGCTCCAGCCGGATCTGACCGTCGTGCTCATGACGGCCTTCGCGCTCGAGAAGCTCCTCGAGGAGGCGATCTCCGAGGGGGTTTATACGGTGATCCACAAGCCGTTCTCGATGGACCACCTGGCGCGCATCGTCGCCCGGGCGGTCGACTCGCCGGCGGTCCTCGTGGTGGACGACATTCCGATGGTCGCGGAGTCGATCGTCGCGACGCTCCGGACGGCGGGGGTGTCAGCGCACGCGGTTCACGACGGGCGGACTGCGGTCCAGCGCATCGCGGAGCGAGGGGTCGACGTGTGCGTGCTCGATCTCGTGATGCCCGTTCAAGACGGCATCGCGACGTGCGAGCAGATCATGGGGCTGAAGAAGTCCGTCACGGTGATCGCCATGACCGGTCACTCCGTCCCCGAGATGGTCAACGCGATCATGAGCAAGGGCGGGTACACGTGCTTGCGCAAGCCGTTCGACGCCCGGGAGCTCATCCACACGATCGCCCGCGCGCGCGGGGACGCCGCCGCGTGAAGCGGAAAGTCCCCCGCTAGCGCGGTGCTTGGCCGCGTCTGGTACCTACGACACAGAGCGGCGGTCACCCGCACAGGAGACGGGTCCAGATCGGCGTTTTCGGCGCGGAAGCGCACTCCAGTGCGCTGAGCACCGAAAACGTCGAGATGGGCCCGTATCCGAAGCGGGTGACCGTCGCTCTAGTACATCAGGTTGCCCTTGCCGAGCCGGTAGGTGATGTTCGAGCCGAACTGGTCGCGCGCGACCTTGACCCGCGAGATCGCCGCCGCGAGCCGGCCCTGGCGCTGCGACCAGCGCGTCGCCCCGAGGCCCGTCGCGATCTCGGCCTTCGCCAGCTGGAGTCGGTCCCTGGAGCCGGGGTGCAGCGGCGTGCCGCCGACGGAGAGGACCTGCAGCGCGTCGTCGAGCTCGACCTCGGCCAGCTTCATCAGGCGCTCCTGGACGTCGGCCCCCCTGTCGTGGAACCGGTTGACCAGCACCAGGGCGGCGTCCAGGCGCTGCCTCGCCAGGTCGACGTTGAAGGCCGCGCTCAGGACGCGGAGGAAGCGCCCGATCTTGATGATGTCGGAGTCGGGGAACGCGATCGGGGTGCCGAACCGCGCCTCCAGCTCCAGGCCGGCCGGCGACTCCTTGAAGAAGTTCGAGATGTAGTACGCCACCGCGCCCTCGATGTCGGGCCCGAAGGCGTTCGTGTGGAAGAACGGCGGCGTGTCCACGGCCTCGATGATGGGCGGGATGTTGAACGTGCCGTCGCCGAACCCGTGCTTGAACCCGAGGCCGATGACGTCGAGGTTCGGCTCGGCCTGATCCTTGCCGCCGAACCCGCCGTCGAACGCCCCGATGGTGCTGGACGCCGGGGCCCTCCGGGTCCCCGTGTCGAGGTTGCGGTTCAGCCCCGAGTCCAGGTGGTTCGCGCCCGCGTTGGAGTGGCACACGTTACAGCGCCCGCGCGCCGGATCGAGGAACGCGAGCCGCCCCTCGTTCGCCTCGGGATCGGTGAGGCTGACCTGCGTCAGATCGAGCTCGTTCGTCCGGCCGAGGCTCATCTGGTAGGCCAGCGTGAGATCGAGCTCCTCCTCCGTCGGGAGCCGGAACGCGACCCCGGGCTCGCGGCCAGGATCGGTCGGCAGGTGCTGCGTGATCGCGCCGGTGAGGAACTCGCGCAGCGAGCCGGTGCCCGGCGCGCCGTCGCCCGACCAGCCCGTGCGATGGACCGGCACGCCCTCCGTGCCGTTCGCCGGGTCCGGCGCGATGGTCGTCGCCATCGACAGCGTGTGCGGGACCCCGCGCATCACGTACTTGTTGTCGAGGTCGTCATAACCATCGATGTTCACGCGGATCAGGCCGAGCGTCTTCAGCTCGAACGTCTCGAGCTCCTCCAGCTCGGGCTCCTGCTCGAAGATGAACAGCGGGTCGAGAGGGTTGTTGTCGATGAGCGTGTCGATGAACGGGATGTCAATCGTGAAGTTGTTTTCGACAGGATGGCAGGTCCCGCAGGAGCGGCCGTTGCCCTCGAACGTCTCGCGAAAGAAAATATCAGCGCCTGCGCAAATTTCCCGCGTGACGAGCCCGGCGATCACCCGGGGGTCCTCGTCGCACGCGGTGAGCCGAGCCTGAGCGGTGAGCGCGCTCGACGCGGCGCCGTGGCGCTCGCCCTCGGGCGCCGAGGGAGCGCACGAGGCGAGGAAGGCAACGGCGGCGATCGGAGCGAGGATCAGGGAACTCAATTTCGGACTTGGCATGGCGCTCTCACTTCCTGTTACCGTGGTTCCGTACAGTTGCCGAAACACGCTGTTCATGGGCCCGTCGCACGGCGCCGGGGGAAACGCGGTAGAAACCGGCTCGTCACGAGTCAACACAGCTCGATCCGGGACCGCCGGGGTCAGCCGGAGGCGAGATGGCCACTCCAGGCCATCCAGGCGGCCATCGAGGCTCGCCGAAGGCTCATCTCCGCTCCCGCGCGGCCCGAGCCGGGCGCCATGGCCGATCTGCCGCGACGCGAGCCGCGGGGGGGCTCGCCCACCGAGGCGATCTCGAGCGGCGTCTACTTAGCGGACCGAACCAGGTAAGGCAACCAACACCTGGGCTTGCAGCACAATTCTGACTGCTTCATTTTCTCGACAAGGGCGACCGCGGGGTTGCACGCGCCGACCGCCGATCTGCAACCTGGTTGCGGGGGCGACCGCGGGCGATCGCCGCCGATACCGGCGCGAGCAGGGGCCGGAAGGAAGTCTCCGCGGGCGTGCTCTGAAGATCGAAGCGAGGCATCTGCGCGATGATCCGGCGGCATCCTCCGCCTCCCCGGGCGGGGCCGTCCGTGCCGGCTCAGAGAACAAGCTTTAGGGCGATCGATGGCGCGCTACCAACTCATTAGTAGCATGGGCCCCATGCATCCCGTGCATCTTGCCTCGATCGACCTGAACCTGCTCGTCGTCTTCGACGCCCTGCTCGCGGAGGGGAGCGTCACGCGCGCGGCGGCGCGCGTCGGGCTGAGCCAGTCGGCGATGAGCCACGCGCTCGGGCGCCTGCGCACGTTGATCGACGATCCCGTCCTGGTGCGCACGCCGAGAGGGATGATCCCGACGCCGCGCGCGCAGGAGCTCATCGGCCCCATCCGCGAGGCCCTCGCCCAGATCGAGGCGACGGTCGCGCGCAGCCCGCGCTTCGAGCCCGCGACGTCGCGCCGCTCGTTCGCCGTCGCCACGGTCGATTACGTGGAGCTCATCCTGCTGCCGCGCCTCGTGCACAAGCTCTTCGCCGACGCGCCGTTCGTCGACCTGATCGCGCGGCCGTACGACAACGAGATGTGGAGCTCGATGGAGACCGGCAAGGTCGACCTGGCGATCGGCCTGCTCCCCGCCGTGCCCGCGGGGTTCTACCGGCAAAGGCTGCTCGAGGAGCACTACATGTGCGTCGTGCGGAGGAATCACCCCGTCGTGCGGAGCAAGCTCACGCTCAAGACCTACACGAGCCTACCGCACGCGCTGATCAGCCCGCGCGGCGAGGGCGGCGGCCGGGTGGACGAGGTCCTGGCCCAGCAGGGGCTCTCGCGCCGCGTGGCCCTGCAGATCCCGCACTTCCTGGTGGCGGCGCACATCGTCGCGCAGACCGATCTCGTGCTGACCGTCCCGGCGCGCATCGCGCGCGTCTTCGCCGGGATGGAGGCGCTGCGCGTCATGAAGCCGCCCGTGGAGCTCGGCGGGTTCTCGCTGGATCAGGTGTGGCACGAGCGGCAGGCGAAGGACCCGGCGCACGCCTGGCTGCGGGGGATCTTCGCGGAGATCGCCCGCGAGAGCTGACGTGCCCTCCGGCGGCCGCTCCGCGGGCGGCGGCCGCCGGACGACAGAAAACTTAATCGGTTAAGTATCTTTCGCTCGCCGCCGCGCCGCGCTCTCCTCTCGACCCCTGCCTACGCCTGATGACCGCCGGGCGGCGCGATGATCTCGACGCCCTCGCTCTCGGCGAGCCGCCGGTGCAGCGCCGTCAGGCGGCTCGTGACGGGGCCGCGCTCGCCCCCGCCGATGGTGCGGCCGTCGAGGCTCCGCATCGCGATCACGCCGGCGCCGGTGCCGGTCAGGAACGCCTCGTCGGCGGCGAAGAAGTCGAGCCGCCCGAGCGAGCGCTCCACGACCGTGAGCCCGAGGCTGCGCGCGATGTCCATCACGGCCGCGCGGTTGATGCCCTCGAGGCACCCGTCGGTGACCGGCGGCGTCGAGAGCACGTCGCCGCGCAGCGCGAAGACGTTCGCCACGCTCGCCTCGGCCACGTGGCCGCGCGCGTTCAGCAGCAGCGCGTCGTCGGCGCCGCGCTGCCTGGCCTCGAGCTTCGCGAGCGCCGAGCCCAGGTAGTTCAGGCTCTTGATCCGCATGTCGAGCGCGTCCGCGTTGGGCCGGCGGTGGCTCGACGTGATGAGCTCGAGGCCGCGCCGCCGCTGCTCCTCGCTGAACAGGCGGATGGCCCCCACGATGCAGAAGAGCCCGGGCCGCTCGCACGTCGTGGGGTCGACGCCGAGCGGGCCGACGCCGCGCGTCACCACGAGGCGGACGTAGGCCTCGCGCTCGCCGTGAGCGCGCGCGGTCTCCTCGACGATCCCGCGGAGCTCGTCGAGCGAGCGCGGCAGCGCGATGCCGACCGCCTTCGCGCCCACCGCGAGCCGCGCGAGGTGGCGATCGACGCGGAAGAGCCGCCCCGCCGCGACGCGCATGCCCTCGAAGACGCCGTCGCCGTAGAGCAGCCCGTGGTCGGTCACGTTCACCGTCGCGTCCGCCACGTCGACGATTCGCCCATCGATCCAGGTCTTCATACCGTTCACCTCCTGCTTTCCCCCTGAAGAGCGCGCGCGACGCGCTCCGCGGCGTCGCGCGTGTGGCGCACGGCGTCGTCGAGACGCTCGCCGCGCAAGCTCTGGGCGGCGGCGGCGCAGGCGATGCAGCCGTGCAGGCCGCCGCGCGCGAGCACCGGGGCCGCGATGACGGTCAGCCCGTCGATCCACTCCCCCTCGTTGACGTCGTAGCCGCGCTTCGCGGCGCGCTGCGCGGCCCGCTGCGTCGCGGGGGCCGCCTCCGGGGCGCCCACGAGCTCCGGCGCGTGCGCCAGGTAGAGCCGGCCGCTCGCCGTGACGTCGACCGGCACCTCGGCCCCGACCGTGGGCGCCGCGCGCAGGAGCCCCGTGCCCTCCGCCTTGTCGAGCACGCAGAGCCGCCCGGCGCGCGCGGCGACGAGGAAGAACGTCTCGCCGAAGGCGCGCGCCGCCCGCTCCAGCTCCGGCCGCGCCACGCGCGCGACAGGGTCGAGCCCCTGCGCCCCGAGCCCGAGGCGGATGAGCCCGACGCCGAGCCGGTAGCGCCCCTCGCCGTCCTGCTCGACCAGCGAGTGCGCGGCGAGCGACGCGAGCAGCCGGTGCAGGGTCGCCTTGGGCATGCGCACGCGCTCCGCGAGCTCCGCCAGGGACGCGCTGCCGCCGCCCTCCCGCAGCGCCTCGAGGGCGCGCACCGCCTTGTCGACCGTTCCAGACCGTTCCATTATTCGGAATTCCGTTCCGATAATTGATCTACCCTGGAATCGGGCCACCGTCCAGCGCCCGCCTGGATCGCGCCGCGGGCGCGCGGTAGTCCGCGCGGGGCTCGATGAGCGGGCGGGGTTCGACGCGCGCGCGGCGACGCGGGGGTGGGCCGGCGCGGCGACGCGGGCAGCGCGCGGGCAGCGCGCGGGCAGCGCGCGGGCTGGTGCCGCTCGAAGGGGTCGGATAGCGTCGGGGCCGCCCGATCGCGGGCTGCAAAGGCGGGGAGCTCATGAGCGCAATCACCTCGGTCGTACTCGTCCATGGCGCCTGGCACCGGCCGTCGTGCTGGTCTCAGGTCGCGTGCCGGCTGCTCGAGAGCGGGATCGACGTCCGTGTGCCCGACCTGCCGAGCGCCGGGCCGGCGACGGGCCAGCTCGGGGACCTCGCGGCGGACGTGGCCGCGGTCCGCGCGGCGCTGGCCGAGGTGCCCGGCAAGGCGGTCGTCGTCGCGCACTCGTACGGGGGGCTGCCGGTCACGGAGGTGGCGGCCCGCACGGGCAAGGTCGCGCACCTCGTCTACCTGTGCGCGTTCATGCTCGGCCCGGGGGAGTCGCTGCTCTCTGAGGCCGGCGGTAAGGACCCGCCGTGGTGGATCACCTCCGCCGACGGCAGGACGCTGACGCCCGCCGATCCGCGCAGCATCTTCTACAACGACTGCACCGACGAGGTGGCGGCTGCCGCCGAGGCGGCACTACTGCCCCAGGCCAGGGCGGCCTTCACGCAGCAGCTGACCGCCGCGGCCTGGCAGGAGCTGCCCTCGACGTACGTGATCTGCGAGCGCGACAACGCCATCCCGGTGTTCGCGCAGGAGGCGATGTCGCAGCGCGCGCGGGAGGTCCGGCGGCTCGACGCGGGCCACTCCCCGTTCCTGTCGCGGCCCGACGACCTCGCCGCGCTCGTGCGCGACATCGTCGCGAAGGCGACCGGCTGAGGCGCTGGGGGACGGCGGAGCGCTCGCGCTCGGCGGCGATGGCGCGGGCGAAACGGCGGCAGCTCGGCTGCCGGTGAAGGCCGCGCCGCGTCGCCCGGACCGCACGCCGGGGAGCGCCGGACGTCCTCGGCGTCGCTCCCCGGTCCTCCGGGCCGCGACGACGGGTGTTCTCGGGGGCGCGCGAAACGGCGGAGAGGGGCCGCCGTATCACTGCGGGCACGGCGGCCTGCGGCGACACGCAGGACCGCACCACAACCCTCGCCGTGGAGGTTCGCACCATGACTGTCCTGAACATCGCCTCGATCGAGAAGCTCAGCTTGCCCGGGCTCGAGCACCAGACCCTCGCCGGCCCTCGCGACGGCCTCCGGAGCGTCGAGGTCTGGATGCAGACCATCGCGCCGGGGGCGCAAACGCCGAGGCACCGGCACGCCTGCGAGGAGGTCGTCGTCGTCCTCCGCGGCTCGGGGACGTGCGAGTTCGACGGCGAGGTCCTGGCGTTCGGCCCGGGCTCGACGCTCATCTTGCCCGCGGGCGTCCCGCACCAGATCGCGAACACCGGCGCGGAAGAGATGCACGTCATCGCCGCGCTCGGCGCGGCGCCGGTCACCGTGGAGACGCCCGCCGGCGAGCGCATCGAGCTGCCCTGGGACCAGCACCGCTTCTCGCCCCAGGAGGAGCCGGCGTCCTGACACGCCGCCGCGGTGGCGACCATCGGCCGCGCCATCCACTGGACGGACCGCGTCGGGCCCCTCCCGTCGCTGGACGCGCTGCGCGAGCGGGGCGGCGCGGCGGCGCTGTTCGGGGAGACGTACCGCGGCCCCGCCGCGCGCCCGGCGAACCGGGTTGTCGCAGGAGCGCCCGGGCCATGGAGAGGCCGCGATGCTTCCTTCCGGTCCCGCGCGCCGCCTCCGCCGCGCCTGCGCTGCCGCATCCGAGGAAATCGTAGCCCGGGGGTCGATGATCGCGGTCAGGGCGCGATGGGCGAACGTGGACGTGTCCACGTGCGAGTCCTCGCGGTAGCGGCCAGGATCCCTGGAGTAGAATTTTTATTCCACGAATTGCCATTAATTGGAATATATGTTCCAATGGCAACATGCCCACCAGGTTCCGCAGCCCCCTGCACGAGATGGCCTCCACCACCCCCACGGACTTCTGGAGCGACTCGTGCGCGGTGGGCGAGCTCAAGTACGCCCTCGAGCACGGCGCGGTCGGCGCCACCAGCAATCCCACCATCGTCGCCAGCGTGCTCAAGACCGAGTTCGGCGAATGGAAAGCGCGCCTGGAGGAGCTATTTCAAGCGCAGCCCACGTGGACGGAGGCGCAAATCACCTGGAAGCTGATCGAAGAGATGGCCGTGAAAGCCGCCGGCCTGCTCACACCCGTGTTCGAGCGGACGGGAGGCAAGAAGGGCTGGTTGTCGATCCAGACCAACGCGGAATTTCACAAGAGCCCTGATGCGCTCGTGAGCCAGGCGCTCCACTTCGCGTCGCTCGCCCCCAACCTGCAGGTGAAGATCCCGGCGACCGCGGCCGGCATCCGGGCCATCGAGGAAGTGACGGCGCAGGGCGTCAACGTCAACGCCACCGTCTCGTTCACGGCGCCGCAGGCCGTCGCCGTCGCCGAGGCCGTCGAGCGAGGGCTCAAGCGCCGTGAGGCAGCGGGTCATTCCACGGCCAACATGGTCCCGGTCTGCACCATCATGGTCGGCCGCCTCGACGACTGGCTCAAGGTCGTGTGCGAAAAACAAGGCGGGGTGCCGACCCCCGGCACGTTGGATTGGGCCGGCGTCGCGGTGTTCAAGAGCGCGTTCAAGACCTTCAAGCAGTCCGGCTACCGCACGCGCCTGCTCGCCGCCGCCTACCGCCATCACCTGCACTGGTCGGAGCTGGTGGGCGGGGACGTCATTCTCACGATTCCTCCGGAGTGGCAGCGCAAGTTCAACGCCTCCACCGTCTCGGTCATCCCGCGCATCGACAACCCGGTTCCGCCGCAAGCCATGACCGAGCTCTCCGAGCAGTTCGAGGACTTCCGGCGCGCCTGCGATCCCAGAGGCATGAACGTGGCCGAGTTCGACGGCTTCGGCGCCACCCGCCGCACGCTGCGCACCTTCCTCGATTCGTATTACGGGCTGCTCAGCTTCATCCGCGACCTGCGCATTCCGAATCCAGACAAGTGAGCGACCAGCGCCGGCGGCCAGCTGGAGCAGGGGCTGCCGCGTCGCAGCCCGGCCCTGCAGCAGGCTGCCGTGGCGGCCCTCGGTGCCCCCGTGCGAGCGCGCCACGTCCGGCTGCGGCGACACCGTGAGCGTATCCCGAGTCGGGCGATCGCTGGCAGCGGTCCCGGACGGCCGTGGCCGACCGCGCCTGAAGCCCTCAGGGCGATCGCTTCGACTTCCTGCCGTTACCGTGGCCGCGCTTGGCTTCCACGGCGCGGCCGAGGCCGACGATGAGCGTGACCGCCAGCGTCATGGTGACGGCGAGCGAGCGGAACATGCCGACCGAGGCTTGCTGTACTTCCATGCTGACGTCGGCGTGCTCGGCGAGCGGGCTGAGCGGGCTGTCGGTCATGGCGATGATCTTGACGCCACGCCGCTTGGCTTCACCCACGACCTGCGCCACGTCCGGCGAATACGCCTTGGAGCTGATGGCGATGATGACGTCGCGATTCGTGGCGTGGCCGACCTGCTGCATGAACATGCCGCCCACACCGTCCACCAGCACGTTGCGCACGTTCATCTGGCTGAGGGCATAGGCCAGGTAGCAGGCGATGGGGAAGGAGCGACGGTGCGCCACCACGTACACGATCTCGGAGTCTGTGATCAGCTCGTAGGCTCGGTCCAGCAGCCGCCCCATCCGCTTGTGCTGCTGCAGCCGGCGCAGGCCGACGATGTCCGCTTCGACGAACTGGTCGAGCAGCGCGCTGGCGCCGCCCTCGGCCTCTTCGCTCGGAGCGCCCGCGGCGCCGTTGAGGGAGCGCAGGCGCTCTTTGTAGTCCGGCATGGCGTCGGTCACCCGCATGCGGAACACGCGCTGCATGTCGCTGTAGCCGGAGAACCCGAATACCTTGGCGAAACGGATGAGGCTGCTGGGCTGCACGCCGGCGCGCTGCGAGACCTGCGCGATGGTATCGAGCGCGAGCTCACTGGGGTTGTCGAGGGCGTGGCTGGCGATCTGCTGGAGACGTTTGCTCAGGCTGGGGAATCGCTCGATGATCGCTCTTTCCAGCTGATCGTACGTCTCCGGATAGGCAGCTTTGCTCTTCCTCATTCACTTCACCGTGGGCATGGCGAAGCTCGCCCCGACGCTCGCGCCTCGCGGCCAGCGCGACGTGACGGTCTTCATGCGCGTGAAGAAGCGGACGCCCTCCGGACCGTGCATGTAGTGATCGCCGAACAGCGAGCCCTTCCAGCCGCCGAAGCTGTGGAACGCCATTGGCACGGGGATGGGCACGTTCACGCCCACCATGCCGATCTGGATGCGCTTGGTGAATTCGTCCGCAGCCTCGCCGCTGCTGGTGAAGATGGCGCCGCCGTTGCCATAACGGTGGGCATTCACCAGCTGGATGGCAGCGTCAAGCGTCGGCACGCGGACGACGGCGAGCACTGGGCCGAAAATTTCTTCCTGGTAGATCGTCATGGCCGAGGTGACGTGGTCGAACAGGCAGCCCCCCAGGAAGAAGCCGTTCTCGGATCCCGGAATCTTGAGGCCGCGCCCGTCGACCAGCAGCTTGGCGCCTTCCTTGACGCCGAGGTCCACGTAGCCGGAAACCTTCTCCAGGTGTTGCTTGGTGACCAGCGGCCCCATGTCCACACCAGGCTGGTTGCCGGGCCCGATCTTGAGCGCCTTGACCCTGGGGATGAGCGCCTCGACCAGGCGGTCGCCCGTCTCGGGGCCGACTGCGACGGCCACCGAAACGGCCATGCAGCGCTCACCGGCCGAGCCGTAGGCGGCGCCCATCAGCGCGTCGACCGTGTGGCTCAGGTCGGCATCGGGCATGATGATCATGTGGTTCTTGGCGCCGCCCAGAGCCTGCACCCGCTTACCGGCCCGCGTCGCGCGCTGGTAAACGCTCTCGGCCACGGGCGTGGAGCCGACGAGGCTGATCGCCGCGATGTCCGGGTGCTCGATGAAGGCGTCGACCACCTCCTTGTCGCCGCTCACGACGTTGAACACGCCCGGCGGCAGCCCTGCCTGCGTCCACAGCTCCGCCAGGCGCAGCGACAGCGACGGCACCTTCTCCGACGGCTTCATGATGAACGTGTTGCCGCAGGCGATGGCGACCGGCGCCATCCACAGCGGGATCATGGCCGGAAAGTTGAACGGCCCGATGCCGGCGCAGACGCCGAGCGGCTGGCGAAAGGACCAGCTGTCGACGCCGCGCGCCACGCCCTCCGAGTACTCACCCTTGAGCAGCTGCGGAATACCGGCGGCGAACTCCACGACCTCCATACCGCGCGTGACGGAGCCGCGCGCGTCGTCCAGCACCTTGCCGTGCTCGGCGGTGACGAGCCCCGCCAGTTCGTCCATGTGCCGGTCGATCAGGCTCTTGAACTCGAACATGACGCGCGCGCGCCGCACCGGCGGCGTCGCCGACCAGCTCTCGAAGGCCTGCTTGGCGACCGCCGTGGCGGTCGACACCTCGGCAGCCGTCGACATCGGCACCTGGCTCGCGACGGCGCCGAGCGCGGGGTTGAAGACGTCGCCCCAGCGCTGAGTGGAGCTGTCCGTCATCTTGCCGCCTACGTAGTTCTGCAGTTTCTTGGTCATGTCTTCATTACCTATCGAGGCTCGGGCCCGCTACTGGCAGGCCGTCAGACCTCCGTCGACATACAGGATTTGCCCGGTGACGAAATCGCTGCCGGGGCCGCAGAAGAACAGCGTCGGTCCGACGACGTCCTCCGGCTCCGCGACGCGACCGAGCGGGATGCGCTCGAGCAGCTTGGCTCGTTGCTCGGGGTTCTTGAGGACGTGTTGCGCCATCTCGCTCTGCACGAAGGTCGGCGCCACGCCGTTCACGTTGATGCGATGCGGCGCGAGCTCCACCGCGTGCTGTCTGACGATCATGGCCAGGCCGCCCTTGCTCGAGGTGTAGGCCGAATAGCCTTTCCCCTGCAGGGCCAGCGAGGCGCGCACGGACAGGATTTGCACCTGGCGTCCGCCCTGCCCTTGCTGCACCTGACGCCGCGCGACGGCCTGCCCCAGGAACATGGCCGCCTTCAGGTTGAGGTCGATCACGCTGTCGAAGCTCTCCTCGGTCGCCTCCAACACGCTCTGCTCGCGATGAATGCCGACGGCGTTGACCAGGATGTCGCAGCGCCCGAAGTAGTCACAGACCCCGTCGACCGAGCGCCCGATGTCCTTCACCGAGCGCGCGTCGAAGGCGACGGCCTTGGCTTCCCCCCCGGCAGCGAGCACCGAGTCCATCACCGCGCGCAGCTTGAGCTCGTCGGTGCCGCCCACCACCACCCTGGCGCCGGCTCGGCCCAAGCCGCGCGCGATCGCCGCGCCGAGCACTCCGGTGCCGCCCGGTACGTACGCGACCTTGTCGAGCAGGGTTCTCGGGATACTGGGAGCGATGGTCGTCATGGTGGCCTCAATCCAGGTGTAGACCACCGTTGATATCAAGCAGCTCCCCGGTGATGAAGCCAGCCAGGGGCGAGGACAGGAACACCACGGCGTGCGCGATCTCCTCCGGCTCGCAGAAGCGCCCGACGGGGATCTGCTTCAGCGTCTGCTGTCGCTGCTCCTCCGTGAGCTGCTCGGTGATCATCTTGGTCCTGACGTAGGCCGGCGCGATGGCATTCACGGTCACGCCGTGCGGCGCCAGCTCTCGCGCGAGCGAGAACGTGAGTCCGCCGAGCGCGCCCTTGGACGCGGTGTAGGCGGTGCCGGCCGTGAGCCCGCCGGTCTTCATGGCCACCGAGCACATGTTGATGATGCGGCCCCACTTGCGCTCGCGCATGTGGGGCACCCACTCGCGGCTCAGGTGGTACGGGCCGTCCAGGTTGACAGCCATGATCTTGCGCCACTCCTCCGGACTGGTCTCCGCCAGCTTGTGATTGGAGAGCACGCCCGCGTTGTTGACCAGGATCTCCACCGGCCCGACGCGCTCGCGCACGTCGGCGCACGCGGCCTTGATCTGCGCCGGATCGCTCAGATCGAACACGACAGGGAAGGTGCCCTCGCCCAGCACGGCCGTCACCGCCTGGAGCGCCGCGCGATCCGCGTCCGCCAGCACCACGCGGTGGCCTTCGGCGAGCAAGGAGCGCGCGATCGCCGCCCCCATGGCGCCGCCTACGCCCGTCACCATCGCGACGCGTCTCGGGTTGTTCGTCTCGTCCTTCGATTCGATTCCAGGTAGAGTCATCTTCGTTGCTCAGCAATCGGCGAGCGCGCCCAGGTAGTCGCGCACGCCCGTATGTTCCAGCAGCCTGCCGTACGTCGGCAGCTCCGCGACCTGACCACCGGCCACGAACAGGAAGCGCTCGCAGTGGTCACGCATGATGTCGATGTGAAACGGCTCGCAGGGGTGGACGCACAGCATGACCACGCGGCCGCTCGCGCGGAGCTGCTTGAAGAAGCTCAGCATGAAGCCGATGTAACCGTCTTGCGTGCTGAACTGCGGTTCGTCGAAGATGTGCACCAGCGGGTAGTCGGACGCCGCCGGCTGCAGCATGAAGCTGGGCTTGGTCCTCTTGACCGAGCGCACCTGATACGACTGGTGATAGTGAATCACCATGCGGTCACGCTCGCGGTACTTCACCGTTTGAATGTCGCGCCCGCCGCACAGGACTTGCCCGCTGGTCGGCACGTTGCTGCCCGATAGCATCTCGAACAAGGTCGTCTTGCCGGCGCCGTTCGGCCCCATCACGCCCACGATCTCCGGCTCTTCGATCCTGAACGAACCGCTGAGGCTGAACGTCTGCTTCCTGGCGATCAAGCCGCGCGAGTACGTCTTCTTGAGGTTCCGCGCCTCGAGAATCGGCATCGTCATGACAGCTCTCCCAGCAGGCGTTCGTCCTGCCGCAACGCGTTGGCCGGCCCGTGGTACACGACGCGGCCGCTGCGGATGACGTACGCGCGGTCGCACACCGCGAGCACACTTCGCACGTTCTGTTCCACCACCAGCACGCTGATGCCCTCGTCGCGCAGGCGCGCGATGGTCTTCATGACGTCCTGCACCAGCTTGGGCGCGAGGCCTTGCGACGGCTCGTCCAGCAGCATGAGGCCGGGACCGCCCAGCAGCGCGCGGCCGATGGCGACCATCTGCATCTCGCCGCCGGAGAGGTTCTCGCTGTCGCGCTCGAGCAGGTACTCCAGCGCAGGAAACAGGCCGAACACCTCCTTCTCGCTCCAGCTGCGAAACGCCGTCTTCTTCTTGCCCAGCTGAAGGTTGGTCTTCACCTTCAGCGCGGGGAAGATGCGGCGATCATCCGGCACCCAGCCGATGCCGGCGCAGGCGATGTCGCTCGTGGCCGCGCGCGTGATCTCGCTGCCGCCGAAGCGGATGGCCCCGCGGCGAGCCGGCGTGAGGCCGAGGATGGAGCGCAAGACGGTCGTCTTGCCGGCGCCGTTGGGTCCCAGGAGCGCCACGGCCTCGCCCTTGCCGACGCTCAGATCGACGCCGAACAGCGCCTGAGTCTCGCCGTAGAAGGTCTCGATACCCTGGATCTCAAGCATCGGCCGGCGCTCCCAGCTTCGCCCGGCGCACCCACGGGTCCGAACGCAGCTCGTCCGGCGTGCCCTGCGCGATCACCTGGCCCCAGTGGATCACCGACACGCGATCGGCCAGACGGAACAAGAAGTCCATGTCGTGCTCGATCATGACGATGGTGAAGCGGCGCTTGAGCGTGAGGATCAGCTCCAGCAGCCGGTCGCGCGCTCCGGCGCCCATGCCTTGCGTCGGCTCGTCCAAGAAGAGCACGCGCGGCTCCGCCGCGAGCGCCACGGCGATCTCGAGCGCGCGGCGCTGGCCGTAGGAGAGGTTGATCGATTTGCTGTCCAGGTGCTCACCGAGCCCCACCTGCTCGACGATGCGGTTCGCCTTGTCCATGGCGGCGGAGTCGGCGGCGACGCTCTTGAACGGGTTCATGCCGGAGCGGCGCATCTCCGGCACGGCGAACAGCACGTTCTCCAGCACCGTGAACTCGTCGAACAAGCTCATGATCTGGAACGAGCGCGCCACGCCCTTCTGCGCGATCTGCCGCGGCGACAGGCCGGTGATGTCCTGTCCATCCAGCAGCACCTGCCCGCGATCCGGCCGAAAATGACCGGTGAGCACGTTGAAGCAGGTCGACTTGCCGGCGCCGTTCGGGCCCATGATGCCCGACAGCTGACCCTGTTCGAACGACAGCGTGATGTCCTCCAAGACCACCCGGTCGCCGAAGCGCTTGCTCAGGTGTCTGGCCTCAAACAGAGCCATTTTGAGCCTCCGTGGGTAGCCGCTTGGGTCCTGCCGCGCGAGCTCGGCCGGAGAGCTTGGCGCGGTGATGCTGGAGCGCGCCGGCGATGCCTTCAGGCTGGAACAACACCACCGCCATGAAGAGCAGGCCGTACCAGAGCAGCCAGGTTTCGGTCGCTGCTCCGAGCAGGTCGCGCGCGACGATGAACACCAGCGCGCCCAGCACCGGCCCCCAGAAGCTCACGGTGCCGCCGCCGATCAGCACCGTCATGACGATGAAGCCGGAGCTGTGCACGCTCATCACGTCCGGATAGGCGCTCTCCTGGGACACGGCCAAGAGCGCGCCGGCCAGCCCAGCGAACGCGCCGGACAGCGCGATCACGGCCCACTTCGTGAGCCACACGTTGTAACCGACGAAGCGCGCGCGAGACTCGTTCATGCGGATGGCCTGCAGCGCCTTGCCGAACGGCGAGTGCACCACGCGCCACAGCACCACGATCGCGAGCACCAAGATGGCCAGCACCACGTAGTAGAGCGAGACGTTGTCCTTCAGCTCGAGCCCAGCCAGCGCCGGCCGGCGAATGTTGAGCAAGCCGTCTTCCCCACCCGTGATCGAGTGCGCCTTCATGGCCACGAACCAGAACACCTGCCCGCAGGCGATGGTGAGCAGAGCAAAGTAGATGCCGCGCCGGTGCGCCACGAGCGCCCCGACCAGCGCAGCGCCGAGGCCGCCCGCGACCGCGCCGAGCGTCAGGCATATCAGCGGGTCTTGAGACCAGTTCAGGTAACACAGGCCGTAGGCGTAGGAGCCGACACCCAGGAACGCGCCATGGCCGAACGCGGGCAAGCCCGTGTAGCCCATGAGCAAGTTGTAGCCGAGCGCGTACAGCATCCAGATCGCGACCTCGATGCCGAGGTAGTGATAGAGCCCGACGTGCTCGGCCCAGAGCGGGAAGCTCGCCATCAAGGCCAGCGTGATCAGCATGGGCCTCGTGACCCAGGCTTGCCCGCGAGCATGGCTGCCTCTGGCGGTGATGGGTGTGTAAAGCGACATCGATCAGGCCTCGAGCGCGCTCTTCTTACCCATCAGCCCGCGCGCGCGGACGCTGAGCACCAGGATGAGCAAGAGGTACATGGACATGACCGACCACTCGGCGGCGTATCCACCGGTGATGCCGACCGTGATGCCGACGAGCAGTCCGGCGAGCACGGCGCCCCAGAAGCTGCCGACGCCGCCCAGCACGATGATGAGAAACGACGGAATGACCGCATCGACGCCCACGTGCGGGCGCAGGCCCCAGATCGGCGTCAGTATGATGCCCGCCAGCGCCGCCAGACCGGCGCCCATGGCGAACACGAACAGCCGGAGTCGAGTGATGTTGATGCCGAGCGCGCGCACCATCTCGGCGTCGTGCGCGCCGGCCTTCACGCGGGCTCCGTAGGGCGTCTTCTCCAGGAACAGCCACACCAGCGCCATCAGCACGACGCCCAGAAAGGCGGCGAAAAACCGATACTTGGAATATATGAGCTCACCGGCCATGAACGCGCCGTTCACGGCCTCCGGCACCGGCAGGTTCTTCTCGCCCGGGCCCCACACGATGCGAATGCCTTCTTCGAGCACCAGGGAGGCGCCGAAGGTGAGCAAGAGGCCGTACTCGGCCTTCCTGCCGTAGGTGCGACGGACGCAGCGCTCCAGGCCCATGCCCACGACGCCGATCACCAGCGGCGCCACGATCAACGCCATCACGTACCTGAGCGCCAGCGGCAGCTCCAGATACGCGCTGCCCGCCTCGCCCATGAACCCGGGATTGATGATCTCCACCGCCACGTAGGCGCCGAGCGCGAACAGCGAGCCGTGCGCCAGGTTGATCACCTCCATGACGCCGACGATGAGCATGAAGCCGAGCGCCAGCAGCCCGAACAGAACGCCGAGCGCGATGCCGTTGATCAGGTGGGGCAGCACGGATCAGGGCTCGTAGACGGGCGTCGACTCGAGCGGCTCCAGCTTGCACTTGGCGTCCGCGTCCTTGTCGACGACCTGGCTGGGGTCGGTGTGGCTGAGGATCTTGAACAGCTCGTCGGGGTTCTGCGAATCGAGGTTGGCGGTGGCCAGGTAGATGGTCTGCTGCAGCTGGTGCGTCGCCGGGTTCATGTAGGCGTCGTGGTGCTGCATCCGGTCTTTGGCCGGAATCTTCAGGCCTTCCAGCTCCTTGATCACCGCGTGGTTCTTGGTGGTCCTGGCGCGCTCGACCGCCTCCAGCAGCGAGCGGGTCGCCCAGTAGCCGTTGTAGAACACGTTGCCCGGCGTCTTGATCTTGGAGTCGGCGTTGGCCTTCGCGTACCTGGCGCTGAACTCCTTGACCCCGGGCAAGTCGAGCCCCTGGTACCACGTGGTGCCGAACACGCCGAAAAGGTCCGTGCGCGGCAAGCCGTAGATGTCCGGCCAGTCCTGCTGGTTGTTGATCCAGGCGTACTTGTCGCCCAGCTTCATCTGCGCGACTTGCGCGCGCAGGGCCTTCAGGTCGTCGCCACCGACGGCAGCGGCGATGACGTTCGGCGCCTTCTGCTGCACTTTGAGCAGGATGGCGCTGAAGTCACGCGTGCCTTGCGGCACCAAGATCTCGTCGATGATCTCGCCGCCGTTCTCCGTGACCACCTTCTTGGTGGCCTTGGCGGTGTCGTGACCCCACACGTAGTCGTTGGTGAGCAAGAGCCACTTCTTGCCGAACGTCTCGATCGCGCCCTTGGTGGAGGCCTGGGTGAAGTTGCTGCCGTTGGCGTCCCACACGAACTTCACGCGGTGGCAGTTCTCGCCGGCTTCCGTGGCGGAGCTGCTGTTCGAGTTGAGGTAGATGACGCCGTACTTCTGCGCCACCTGCGAGATGGCGTTGGCCACGCCGGAGCTGACGCCACCGACGATGAAGGCGACCTTGTCCTGCTTGATCATGCGCTCGGCGATGCGCGACCCCGTGGCCGGCGTCGTCTCGGTATCCATGTGCACCCATTTCACGGGCCGACCGAGCACGCCGCCCCTGGCGTTGGCCTCTTCTATGGCCATGATGACGCCGCGCTTGTCAGAGTCGCCGCTGTTGGCGTACTGGCCGCTGGCGTCCGCCGTGATGCCGATCAGGATCGGCGGCTTGCCTGATTCCGCTTGCGAGGACGAGGCGCCCGCGACGCCAGCCTTCTTGTCGCACGCTGCGGCGAGCATGCACAGCGCGCCCACCGCCGCCAGGCTCAGGGTGCGAGAGGTCATTTCTTGAGCTCGACGCCGTTTTGCTTGCAATGGGAGGCGACCATGTGTCCGACCAGCCCGTCCGAGAAACCGGAGTTGAGCGCGGACACGAGCGAGTTGAGCACCGCCGGCCCCATCGGCGCCGTGAGCGGGACGTCCGCCACCATGCGGCTATAGTAACGGAGATCTTTGGCGGCGTTGGCGAGCGTGAAGTTGAGCCCGCTGAAGTCGCCGCTCTCCAGGATTTTCGGCACGATCAGCTGGAAGATGCCGCTGTTGGCGCCTCCGCCGCTCACCACCTTGGCGAACTTGCCGAGGTCGACGCCCGTGGCCGCGCACGCGCACAGCGCCTCCGCGATCAGCGCCGCGTGCCCCATCGTGAGGAGGTTGTAGATGAGCTTGGTGCGGGCGCCGGAGCCGACGCCGCCCATGTAGAAGATGTTCTCGCAGAACGCTTCCAGCACCGGCCGCACCTCACCGAACGTCTGCTCATCGGCGCCGACCATGGTATTCAGCTTGCCCGCTTCGGCGTCCTTGGGGCTGCGCGCCAGCGGTGCGTCGGCGTAGGAAGCGCCGAGCGCCGCCAGGTCCTTCGCGACGCGCTCGCTCATGGCCGGCTCGCTCGTGGAGCAGTCGAGCAAGATCATGCCTTTCTTGAACGCACCCCAAATTCCGTTGTCTCCGTACACGACCTGCTCGACCTGCGGAGCGCCGGTCACGCACAGGATGACGACGTCGGAGGCCTCGGCGATGGCGCGCGGCGTCTTGGCTTCGCTCGCGCCTTGGGCGAGCAGGTCTTCAATCGGCTTGCGATTTCTGTGAGCCATCACGGTGACGGGGAAGCCCTTGGCCAGGAGGTTCTTGGCCATGCCGTGCCCCATCAAACCCACCCCGATGAACCCGATCTTCTTCGCCATGATGAACTCCTGCAGGGCGCCGATCGCTGGACCTTCGCCTCCACGCGCTCTGATTTGCTCTCGCCAGCGGCTCTGGCTCAGGGATTTCCTGCGTAGAATATTTGTTCTATTTTGTCAACCGATAGAATACGGCTCTGGAGCGGTTTTCAGCTGCGTCTGGTACAACCCGAGCTTGCCCGCAGAGCTCGTGGCACAGGATCTGCTCGGGGCGCCAGCACGGCCCCTAGAGTCTCGACCTGCGCCGGCGAATCATCGATGCCCACGCCGACGGCGAGGGGAGCATCCGGGAGCTGGCCAAGCGCTTCGCCGTCGCTCCGGACGCCGTGCAGTAGAATTTTTGTTTCACACCGCGCAGTAGAATTTTTGTTTCAAATTCTGGCTCTTCGTGTGAACTCGGGGCGAATGATCTGGGCAAGCTGAGCCGAGGACACATCCGACGCGACGAATTCGGGCTCAGAGGGGCGATGGCGAGCCGCTGTTCGGAGCGGCGATCCCGGCCACATGAAGGACATGAAAGGCGCGCTGACCCATCGACTCGAGACGGTCACAGATGTTCGCAAAGAATCATTCTTTCGCGCGGGAACAGAGATGCGGGACATAGGAATGGGGACACGCTGGTTGGTTCTGCGTGCCTGGGAGCGCTGCACACGAGCTCGAGCGGGTCGAGGATGCGTTCCCGGAGCTCCTCCACCGCGGGACGGCCGGTTGGCTGGAGCGTGCGCGGCCTGCGAGCGCGTCCTCGAGCGCTGGGGCATGGCGGAGGGCTCGCGCTCGGCGCCGGCGGCGCGGGCTCGCCCTGCCGAGGCTTGTCTCATCCACCCGGAGGCAATCCATCCCCATGTCAGAACGCAAGCTCTTCTACCCGGAACGATTCAAGACCGCCTCGCGGTACTACACCACCGGCCGCCCCACCTATCCGAAGCTCCTCGGCCGCCGCGTGGCCGAGCTGGTCGGGGTCAACCGGGACGCCAGCGTGCTCGATCTCGGGACCGGCCCGGGCTTCCTCGCGATCGACTTCGCGTCGCACGCCGGCTCGGTGACCGCCGTCGATCCGTCGCCCGAGATGCTCGCGGCGGCCCGGGACAACGCCGCGCGCGCGGGCGCCTCGATCCGCTTCGTGCAGGGCAGCTCGTACGAGCTCGGGCCGCACCTCGGCCGCTTCAAGCTCGCGACCATCGGCCGCGCCTTCCACTGGATGGACCGCGTCGAGACCCTCCGGTCGCTGGACGCGCTGCTCGAGCGGGCGGCGCGGTGGCGCTGTTCGGGGAGACGTACCCGGAGGTCCCCGCGAACGCGTGGCACAAGGAGTTCCAGGCCCTCATCGACAAGTACTCGACCGAGGACCCGGCGCGGCCGCAGATCCGCGAGTCCGCGAAGAACGAGGCCGTGCTGCTCGACTCCGCGTTCAGCCACCTCGAGCGCATCTCCGTGCTCGAGCCGCGCGAGACCCCCGTGGAGCGCTTCGTCGACCGCGCCCTTTCCTTCGCGGCCACCTGGCACGGCCGGCCCGGGTCGCGCGAGGAGGACCTGGCCGTCGAGGTCCGCAAGGCCATCGCGAAGCACGCCGGCGCGGACGGCGCCGTCCGCGAGGTCCTCGAGGGGCACGCGCTCGTCGCCCGCCGCCCGCGCGAGGCGCTGGCCGACTGACCCGCGGAGCTCGGACCGGGCGGTGTCACCGCCGCGCGCCGGGCGAACCGGGTTGTCGCGGGAAAGCCCGGGCCGTAGAGAGGCCTCGATGCTTCCTTCCGGTCCCGCGGGCCGCCTCCTCCGCGCCGGCGCTGCCGCCGCCGTGGCCCTGGCGCCGGCCGGCTGCGTCTTCTACACGCGGCTGACGCCCTACGTGCCGACCCCCACGGCCGCCGACATCTCCGGCGGGCTCTCGGACGGCGAGCTGCGGGTCCATGCGATCACGAGCTCCCGGGCGGTCACCTCGGTGATCCAGCAAGCCTTCCGCGGGCCGCGCTTCGCCTACTCCGAGGAGGTCATCGCCGACAACTCGGCGCAGCGCGATCCCCGGCGCGACCTCTGCGCGCTGCTCGAGCGCTCGAAGGCCGAGCTGCTGCTCGTCGCCCTGGACGAGCTGACGTTCGCCCGCGGCGCGCCGGAGCGGAAGTGCCTCCGCCACGAGACCGTGCCGAGCCGGAAGGAGTTTCCGGAGGATCCGCTGGTCAGCGTGTGCGTCGAGCACGAGGATCTCGACAGGTACGAGGCGCGCCGGGCCAGGTACGGCGAGCTGACGTCGGTCGTCCAGCTGGTCACGCCCGCGCTCTGCGAAGGGCCGCCCGCCCTGCGGGGGGCGCCGCCCTCGCTCTCCGGCACGCCCGAGCGCGTCCGGGAGCAGATCGAGGAGCTGCTGCCGCGCGCGGAGGTCGTCGGGGCGCGGGGCGAGCGCGCCTCGGTGCGGCTGAGCCGCGGCGCCCCGCCGGCCGCGGGCGACGAGGCCCGGGTCCTCGCGCGCGAGGGCCACGACACCAGGACCGGCGTGGTCATGGACGTGGCCGGCGATCGCGCCGAGGTCCACGGCCTCTGGCCCGATCGCCCGTTCAAGCCAGGCGAGAGCGTCGTCTTCGGGGGCCCGCTCTGGGGCGTCGCGATCGCCCCGGAGGCCAGGGTGTCCGTGGGCAACGCCGTCTCGGCGGGCCTCGCCTTCGAGGTGTACCGCGTACACCACGGGCCGCTCCTCGGCGGCGGCCTCCATGGAGTCGCGGGGACGACCGGCTCGGCCGGCGCCGGCGGCTTCGGCGGCCACCTCTTCGCGGGCTACGTGCTCTGGCCCGTCCCGACGCGGCTCGGCCTGTACCTGCGCGTCGACGGCGGCGTGGGCTCCGCGAGGGCGGGCGGCGACGCCGAGACGTTCGGCTCCGTGGGCCTCGCCGCGGGCGCAAAATGGCGCGCGCCGTCCATCGTCGTCCTCGACGCCTCGGGCGGCTACGATCTCGGCCCCTCCGTCACGCTCTCCACCGAGGACCCGGAGCGCTCAGCCCCGTTCGCCTGGCGAGGCCCCGCCGCGCGGCTGACCGTGGCGCTCGACCTCTAGAGCGACAAACGGTTTGAAACCGCGAGAAAAAGCAGAAATTTCACAGGGAGGCGGGGAGGCGGGGAGCGAGAGACGGCAAGAGGGAGAAATTCATTTTTTCTTCCTCCCCACCTCCCCGCCTCCCTGTGAAATTTCTCCGGGTTTCAACGTGATCGATGTTCTCGCCGTCTGCGAGCGCTGGCGACCTGTGAAGCTACGTCGGAATCCCGTCATAATGTAAGCTCGTTCGCGATCGGCCCGTCGCCTTACAGCAAATGCGGGCAGCGCCTGGATGGGATTGCAGCTGCCCCGAACAGCCGCGCTCCTGGCAGCGGCTAGACTGGACGCCGAGATGGGCAGGTGAGCCCAGGCCAACCCGCGAATCGGCGCCATGAACGAGCACCCCTGGACGCGCGAGACACGAGACCTCGGTCCACCCATGGAGTGGCGCTTCTCGTTCGATCTCCAGGCCAGCCCCGAGGAGCTCTGGCCGATCCTCATCGACACCGACCGGCTCGATCGCGCCATGGGGCTCCCGCTCATCGCCTACTCGGAGCGAGACGGCGTGCTCCGGGGCGCGTCGAGCGCCCTCGGCTATTCCTTCCAGTGGACGGAGCCGCCGTGGGCGTGGGTCGCCGAGCGGGAGATGAGGGCCCTGCGCGTCTACGACAACGGGGTAGCGACGCACCTCTCCACCGCCTTCTCCCTCGCGCCGCGCAGCGCCGGGGGCACCCGGGTCGAGATCCACCTCGCGTGGTACCTGCGGAGCCCGCTCTCCCGGCCTCTCTTCGCCCTCGGCGAGCGCCCCCTCCGGGAAGCGTACCGGCGGGCCCTCGCGCGCCTCGACCAGCAGATCGCGGAGGATCGACCCCACCACCAGCTCCTCGCGGAGGCCCCGCCGGCGCTCGGCCGCGAGGTCAAGCAGCGCCTTGCCTCCCTGCGCGAGGCGCTCCGCCAGGACGGCGTGCGGGAGGCGGTCGCCGACGCCCTCCTCCGCCACGTCGAGCGCGCGGACGACACGGAGCTCCGGCGCATCCGCGTGCTGCCCCTGGCCCGGCGGTGGCGCATCGACGAGCGCGAGCTCACCGTCGCCTGCCTTCACGCGACCCGCGCCGGGCTGCTCCACCTCGGCTGGGACCTCATCTGCCCCCATTGCCGCGGCGTCCGGCAGCGGGCGCGCGTCCTCGGGGAGGTGCCGCCCCGGGCCTCGTGCGCGGCGTGCGCCGTCGAGTTCCCGACCGACGCGCCCCAGGCGATCGAGGTGACCTTCCAGGTGAACCCCTCGATCCGGCGCGTCGAGCCGCGGGTGCACTGCCTCGCCGAGGCGTCCACCAAGGAGCATATCAAGGTCCAGCAGCCGCTCGACCCAGGCGAGCGCCGCGCCGTCGCGACGCGCCTCGCGCCGGGGCGCTACCGCGTGCGGGTCATCGGGGAGCCGCGCCATCGGTTCCTCGACGTCGACCCGCGGTCGCCCGTCCAGGAGGTCACGCTGCGCACCGGCGACAGGGGAGCTGCCGTGGCGGGGCCCTCGCCGATCATCACGCTCGTCAACGAAGCAAAGGAGCGGCGCACGCTGGTCGTCGAGGACGTGCGGTGGGTCGACGACGCGCTCCGCCCGGCCGCGCTCTTCGGCCTCCAGGAGTTCCGCGACCTCTTCGCCTTCGAATACCTCGCCTCCAACGTCCAGATCCAGGTGGGAGAGCAGACGATCCTGTTCTCGGATATCGTCGGCTCGACGCGGTATTACGAGCGCCACGGGGACGCGCGGGCCTTCGCCGCCGTGAAGCGCCATTTCCACGAGGTCCACGCGGCGGTGCGGTCGAGCCGCGGGGTGGTCGTGAAGACGATGGGCGACGCCGTCATGGCGGCGTTCCGCGATCCGGGCGACGCCCTGCGCGCGGCCATCGCGCTCCAGGAGCTGTTTCACCCGGATCGCGACGACAGCGGGCTCCGCCTCCGGCTCAGCCTCAACATGGGATCGTGCCTCGCGGTGAACCTCGACAAGGGGATCGACTACTTCGGTCGCACCGTGAACCTGGCCGCGAAGCTCCAGGGGTTCGCGTCGGCGGGGCAGATCGTGTTCCCCGCCTCGCTCCGGGACGACCCGCGGGCGAGGCGCGCGCTGGAAGCGCAGAAGGCCGCGGCGCAGGAGCTCACGCTGGACCTCCCGTTCCTGGACGAGCCGCTCGACGTGTGCCGGCTCGACCTGCACCGCGACGAGGTGGCCCCCTCGATCCGGCCGCGAGCGCCGCGGTCCCGCCGGGCGGGGCTCCACTGAGCCGCGCCCGGCCGTGAGCGCCCGCCGGCGACGCGCGTCACCCGTCGTCGGGCAGGTACAGCTTCACGTCGTCGAAATCGGCGGTGCCCTCGTAATAGTTGATGTGCGGATCGCCGAAGAAGAAGTGATCCGGGTAGGCCGACCCCGCCGGCCACGTCTCGAAGGTCTCGCCGAAGCTCACCGTCTCGTTGTGGCCCGGCGGCGCGTACTCCTCGGGGCGCTGGTTGTAATGCCACGTCACCGGCGGCTCGCGGAACCCCCTCCGCGCCGCGTAGGTCGTGCGGCCGCCGTGGTGGAACCTGCCCGACGCGGACATCGCGTAGCCCGCGCCGTCGCGCTCGACGGTGAACACGTACGCTTCCCCGTCGAGGTGCTTGTCCGTGAAGACGGGGCCTTCTTTCCACCCGCCGGGCGTGTACGACGTGAACTCGTTGCCGGTCCAGGCGGTCCCGAACGCCTCGCCGCTGAGCCAGAGCATGCTCACGTACCGTGAGCCGTCCTGCTCGGCCTGTCCGGTGAAGGGGTTCCAGACCGACGACCAAGGGCCCGTGTCGCCGAAGTTGTTGTCGGTGTCCATCACCACCTTGCGGTGATGGTGGATGAAGACGTTGTTGTGAGGCGCCGGCCGCGCGTAATCGGTGATGCAGAGAAAGTAAACACCGTTACCGAAGACGGCGGACAGCGGCTTCGTGCTCCTGTCGCTGAACCGCCACGGGTCGGCCAGCTCGTCGCCGTCATACCCGTTGACCTTGCCCCCGTGCTTCCAGCTGCCCTGTCGCTGGCCGCCGAAGGCGATGTTCGAGACGGTCACCTCGACGCGGTACCGCGCCGGCAGGGGCGCGGTGGAGCGGAGGATCGCGCCGTCGTGGTGGCGCGTGGAGACGAGCCTCGCCTTGCCGCCCGCCGACTCGAACCGGCCGCCGGTCTCGGGGACGCCGTCGCGGTCGCTGTCGCGGCCGTACAGCTCGACCGTGAGCCAGCCCCCCTCGCCGTACGTGAAGGACTTGCGGAAGGAGCGGAACCTCCGCAGCCCCTCGCGGAACACCTCGCCGCCTCGCGCGGAGAAGAACGCGCCGTCCTCGTCGAAGGCATCGACGTGGTAGGGGCTCCCGTCGCCATAGGCGTCCTCGGTCCACGCCGCGGGCTCCTGGAACGGGGCGTCGAAGGTCTCGTGGTGCGCGAGCCGCCACCGCGGGCTCTCGGCCCGCGCGGGCGGCTGCGGGGCGCCGCCCCGGGGAACGGACGCCTCGCGCGTCGCTCCCGTGTCGCGCGCCTCTCCCGTGTCGGGCGTCTCTCCCGTGTCGCGCGCTTCCCGCGCCGGCGCGCGGGCGCAGGCCGACAGCGAGAGCGCGATCAGGGCGAGCAGCCGGGTCATGCGTGGTGCGCGCGAGAGGGGGGCGGGCGGCGCCGCCGTCGGCTCAGCGGTTCGGCTGCGGGGTGAGGCGCAGGTACGGGCGGACGGCGTTGTAGCCCTTCGGGAACTTCTGCGCGAGGACCTCGGGGTCCTGGAGCGAGGGGACGATCACGACGTCATCGCCCTCCTTCCAGTTGGCCGGCGTCGCCACGGAGTGGCTGTCCGTGAGCTGGAGCGAGTCGATGATGCGCAGGAGCTCATCGAAGTTGCGCCCGGTGCTCGCCGGGTACGTGATCGTCGCGCGGACCTTCTTGTTCGGGTCGATGATGAACACCGAGCGCACCGTGAGCGTGTCGTTCGCCTGCGGGTGGATCATGTTGTAAAGGTTCGAGACCTTCCGGTCCACGTCGGCCAGGATCGGATAGTTCAGCTTGGTGCGCTGCGTCTCCTCGATATCCACGGTCCAGCGCTTGTGCGACTCGACGTCATCGACGCTGAGGGCGATGGGCTTGACGCCGCGCTTGTCGAACTCCGCCTTGAGGTTCGCGACAGCGCCGAGCTCGGTCGTGCAGACCGGGGTGAAGTCCTTCGGGTGCGAGAAGAGGATCACCCAGGAACTCCCCGCCCACTCGTGGAACCGGATGGTCCCGTGCGTGGACTCTTGCTCGAAATCAGGCGCGATGCTTCCGAGTTGCAGGCTCATGTCATTCCCTCCTGGCCGCGGCCATGTGTCCGCTATGGCGGAGGAATGTCCGTCAAGCCGCTCAGCGTGTCAAGCCGTCGCTGCGCTCTTTCGCGCGCGCCGGAGCCGCGCCGCTGGCCGGTCCGGCGGCGGCGGGGGCAGGCGGCCCTCCGGGCTCGATCGTGACGCGCGCCGGGCGGGCCGCGGTGGCGGTACGATTCCGCTGGATTGACGGCCGGGCGACCCTTCGCTGCCGCGCGAGGAGAAGAGACCCTTTCCTTGGCTCCGCGGCCGGGCGAGCCTGCGCGCAGCTGCACTTGAGGAGCAAGAGAACGATGGACGTCCAACGAATCGAGGTCGCTGCCGCGAGGGGCGCGCGCGAGCTCTCCACGCTGCCTGGGCCGCCGAAGCTGCCGCTCGTCGGCAACCTCCTCGAGGTCCGGCCGACCACGGTGCACCTCACGCTGGAGCGGTGGAGCCGCGAGTACGGAGATCTCTATAGGTTCTGGATGGGCCCCAGGGCGTTCCTCGTCGTCAGCAACGCCGAGCTCGTCCAGCGCGTCCTCCGCGAGCGACCGGCGGTGTTCGGGCGCTGGAGCCCGATGCGGGACGTCTTTGTCGAGATGGGCATCCACGGCATCTTCGCCGCCGAGGGGGAGTCGTGGGCCCGGCAGCGGCGGCTGATCATGAGCGCGTTCAGCCCGGGGCAGCTGCGCGCCTGCCACGGCGCGATCGCGACGATCACCCGCCGGCTGCGGGACCGCTGGCGCGCGTCGACCGCGCGCGGGGAGCCGGTCGACGTGCGGCGCGACCTGACCCGTTACACGGTCGACGTCACGAGCGCCGTGGCGTTCGGGCGGGATCTGAACCTGGTGGATCGCGGCGCCGACGCGCTGGTCCACCAGCTGGACGAGATCTTCACGATGATCCACCGCCGCGTCCTCGCGCCGTTTCCTTACTGGCGGTACGTCAAGCTCCCTGCCGACAGGTCGCTCGATCGGGCGCTCGCGGAGGTGAGCGATCGGATGCTGGAGCTCATCCGGGCGACGCGCGCGGCGCTCGACCGGGATCCGGCGCGGGCCGCGGCGCCGCGCACGCTGCTCGAGGCGATGCTCGCCGCGCGCGACGCGGAGAACCCCGCGGCGCGGCTGTCGGACCTGGAGGTGCACAGCAACGTGCTGACGCTGATGCTCGCCGGCGAGGACACGACGGCCGACACGATGGCCTGGACGCTCCACTTCATGGCCCAGCGGCCCGACGTGCAGGCGCAGATGCGCGCCGAGACCGACGCCGAGCTCGGCGACGCGGACCTGCCCGCGACCCCGGAGCAAGCCCAGGGGCTGAGGTACATCGGGGCCGTGACCCAGGAGACGCTCCGCCTGAGGTCGGCCGCGCCGGTGCTGTTCGCCGAGGCGGGCGTGGACACGGAGCTCGGGCCGGTGCGGGTCCCGGCGGGGACGCGGCTGATCCTCCTGGGGCGTCAGGTCGGCCTGAAGGCGGAGAGCTTCCACGACCCGACCACGTTCGCGCCCGAGCGCTGGCTCGGCCAGGGGCCGGCGAAGGCGGGCAAGCACGACCCGCGCGCCTCGCTCGCCTTCGGCAGCGGCCCGCGGGTCTGTCCCGGGCGCGCGCTCTCGATGGTCGAGAGCGCGATGGTGGGTGCCATGGTCGCGCGAGAGTTCGACGTGTCGCTGGTCGATCCGAGGAAGCCGGTGCACGAGCTGATGGGCTTCACGATGAGGCCCGAGGGGCTCTCCGTCCGGTTCGCGGCGCGCCGACGCTGACCGGCGCGCGGCTCACAGCGCGCCCACCGGCGCGCGGCTCACAGCGCGCCCACCGGCGCGCGGCTCACAGCGCGCCCACCGGCGCGCGGCTCACAGCGCGCCCACCGGCGCGCGGCTCACAGCGCGCCGACCTCGCGGCGGAGGCCTTCCCAGGGGATCTCCCGCGGCGGCGCGCGGCGTCGCTCGCCGGGCTCGCTCGCCTGCGCGGGGCTCGAGCACTCCCCGTGCTCCAGCAGGTGCAGGGCCTCCGCGAGGCACGTCTCGCCCGCGTCGCCCAGCTCGGTGTTGAGCGTGTCGTCGGCGGCGCAATCCGGGGTGAAGCCCTCGTAGTAATCCCCCTCTTCCTTCGCGTTGAGCACCCGGAACGAGATCGGGTTGATGATCTTGCCGCAGTAATCCCAGCCGTGCATGCCGACGGGCTTGCCGTGCGTGGTCGAGCCGACGAGCTTGACGTCCATGTACGGGCGCAGGCTGTTGATCAGCGTCTCGCTGGCGGAGGCCGTGCCGCTGGCGGTGATGACGACCAGCCGGGACAGCGGGAGCGCTGGCTGGTCGAGCTCCTCGAACGAGGCGCGCTTGTCCCAGTCGCCGTGCCTGTCGTTGTGCGCGGTGATGTCGAGCAGGGCGCCGCTCGCCGCGGGCTTGTGGATGAGGCTCGCGAGGTGCCTCTCGACGGCGAGGCGCCCACCCCCGTTGTAGCGCAGGTCGAGGACGAGCTCGCTCACCTGGCTCTCCCTGAACGCCGCGAAGGCGCGATCGAGCTCCTCGGCGGAAGGCTCGATGAAGGTGGTGAGCATCAGGTAACCGACCTTCGCGGAGCCGGCCTGCACGACGCGCTGGTTGAGCACCGTGGTGACGGCATACCACGCCTTCTGGACAGCGATCGTGGACGCCTCCTCGCCCGCGCGCTCGATCTTCAGCGACATCTCGACGCCTTCCTCGTCGGGGCCCGACACCTCGTCCCAGAGGTCGTCGCGCGCGACCTGCTCGACGTCGATATCGTTGATGGCGAGCACCCTGTCGCCCCGCCGGAGGCCCGCCGCCCCCGCGGGCGAGGCGGGGTGGACCAGCGCGAGCCGGAGGCTGCCCTCCTGGTCGTAGCTCCACCGGAAGCCGAGCCCGAGGGTCTGCCCCTCCTGGAAGTAAGCGTCGTAGTCGCTCTGGCTCGAGATGTAGCTCCAGCGATCGCGCGGCTTGTCGATGAGATCCTCGAGCAGGTCCTCGGGTGAGGGGTACGCCTGGTAGTCGAGCTCCGGCACGAGGTCGTACCAGAGATAGACGTCCTTCATCAGCCTGAAGAGGTGCTCGTTCTGCCCCGCCGTCGAGCAGTCCTCGGCCAGCTGGTCCGTGTCGGACGGGGCGCAGCCCGCCGCGACGGAGGCCGCGAGCGCGAGGGCACAGGGGGAGAGGACCGCGACGCGCTTCGAAGCGACCATGCCCCTCAGCTCACCACGAAACGGAAAGGGCGAGCAACGCCGATCTGGAGACGGGCTCGTGCTTGCATCGAGCCGCGGACCTGGCTACGCCAGCGTCTCCGTGACTCCCGCCCCCTCGCCCTACGGTGTCCTCGGCCCCCTCGACGTTCCCCTCGGCCTCGGCCTGCTCCGGCTGGCCACGGAGGGGCGCCCCTCGGAAGAGGAAGCGACCGCCGTCATCCACGTTGCCCTCGACCAAGGCATACGCCTCCTCGACACCGCCGACTCCTACTGCCTCACCGACCGCGAGGCCCACTATGGAGAGCGCCTCGTCCGCAAGGCGCTCGACGCGTGGTCCGGCCCGCGCGACGACGTGCGCGTCATCACCAAGGCGGGCCTCACCCGACCCAAGGGGCGATGGGCCCCGAACGGCAGCCGCGACCACCTGCGCCGCACGGTCGAGGGCAGCCTGAAGGCGCTCGGCGTCTCGCGGCTCTTCATGCTCCTCCTCCACGTGACCGACCCCAAGACCCCCCTCGAAGAGAGCCTCGCCGCCCTCGCCGAGCTCCAGAGAGAGGGCCTGATCGAGCACCTCGGCCTCAGCAACACCTCCATCGCAGAGGTCCGCCAGGCCGAGCGGCACTTTCCGGTGCGGGCCGTCCAGGAGGAGCTGAGCGTCCTCGATCGCGGCAGCGCCGCCCGAGGCCTCTTCGAGCTCGCCAGGCAAATGGGCATCCCGTTCCTCGCCCACCGGCCGCTCGGCGGTCACGCCAAGGTCGATAACCTCCTCAAGAACCGCGCGATCAAGCCCATCGCCGCGCGGCACAGCGTCACGCCCCAGGAGGCGGCCCTCGCGGCCTTGCTCGATCTCGGCCCCCCGGTCATTCCCCTGTTCGGGGCGACCAGGCGGGAGAGCGTCGAGTCCTGCTTGCGCGCGCTCCGGGTCCCCTTTGGCGAGCGCGATCGAGCCGACCTCTCGAAGACCAGCTTCGCGCCCACGGCCGATGTGCTGGCCTCGGTCGCGCCCCCCGTGATCCCCGCCGGCCTGCGCAAGCTCGAGCCGGGAGAGGGCCCCGGCGATGCGCCCGAGGTGGTCGTGGTCATGGGGATTCAAGGCGCAGGCAAATCGTCGGAGGTCGCCCGCTACACGGCCAGCGGGTACGCGCGCCTGAACCGCGATGAGCTCGGCGGCACGCTCGACGGCGTGGTCAAGAAGCTCGGAGAGCTGCTCTCCTCGGGGCAAACGCGGGTGGTCCTCGACAATACGTACGGCACGCGCGCGTCGCGCTATGCGGTGCTCCGGATGGCGCACGCGCACGGCGTGCCGGTCCGGTGCCGGTACCTGGCCACGCCCATCAACGAGGCCTACGCGAACGTCGTCCTGCGCGTCCTCGAGCGCCACGGCAAGCTGCTCGGGCCGGAGGACATGAAGGCGCTCGGCAAAGAGGATCCCAACCTGCCGCCGCCGCAGGCGCTCTCGCGGTGGGCCGCGAATTTCGAGGCGCCGCACGTGGATGAGGGGTTCTCGGTGGTCGAGGAGATCCCGTTCGCCCGGCGCGTCGATCCGCTCTTCACGGGCAAGGGCCTGCTCCTCGACGTCGACGGCACCCTGCGAAAGACGAAGAGCGGCGAGATCTACCCGCGCGACCCCGACGACGTCGAGCTCCTGCCCGGTCGGCGCGCCGTCCTGGAGCGCTGGGTCAACGACGGATACACGCTCTTCTTCGTGTCGAACCAGAGCGGCATCTCGAAAGGATCGGTGACCGAAGAGGCCGTCGTGGCCGCGTTCTCGCGGACCATCGAGCTCCTCGGCCTGCCCGTGGCCGAGGTCGTGTACTGCCCGCACCCGGCGTTTCCGGTCGGCTGCTTCTGCCGCAAGCCCCTGCCGGGGCTCGGGGTATCGCTGATCCAGCGCCACAAGCTCGCGCGCGAGCACCTGGTCATGGTCGGCGATATGGAGAGCGACCGGGAGTTCGCGCAATCGCTCGGGGCGAAGTACATGACGGCCGAGGAGCTCTTCCCGGGCGAGTGAGCGCCCGCGATGATGTGCTCGCTTACTCTGCCGCCTCGACCAGATCCCGACCGTGGTTGAGGTTCGCCGGCCTCGGCAGGCCATAGCGGTCGCGGAGCGTCCTGCCCTCGTACTCCGTCCGGAATAGACCGCGTCTCTGCAGGATCGGCACCACGTGGTCGACGAACGCCTCGAGCCCCGACGGCAGCACCGGCGGCATCACGTTGAAGCCGTCGGCGGCGCCCTGCTCCCACCAGTGCTGGATCGCGTCCGCCACCTGCTCGGGCGTGCCGGCGAACGTCCGGTGGCCGCGGCCGCCGCCGAGCCGGCCGATGAGCTGGCGCACCGTCAGCCGCTCCCGCCGGGCCAGCGTCACGATCAGCGTGTAGCGGCTCTTCGCCCCCTCGATCTGGTCCTCGCTCGGCAGGTCCTTCGGCAGCTCGGCGTCGAGGTCGAGGTCCTCCGGCTTCACGCGCAGCGTCTGCGCGAGCTGCCGCTTCGCGTACTCCGGCTTGATGAGCCGATCGAGCTCGGCGTCGAGCGCCTGCGCCTCCGCCTCGGTCGCCCCGATGACCGGCACGATGCCCGGCAGGATCTTGATCCCCTCCGGATCGCGCCCCAGCGCGCGCACGCGCGCCTTGAGGTCGGTGTAGAACTGCTGCGCGTCCGCCAGCGTCTGCTGCGCGGTGAACACCGCCTCGGCGTAGCGCGCCGCCAGCTCCTTGCCGTCCTCCGACGAGCCGGCCTGCACCAGCAGCGGATACCCCTGCGGCGGGCGCGGCACGTTGAGCGCGCCCTCCACCTTGAAGTACCGGCCCACGTGCCGCGGCGCGTGGATCTTGCGATCGTCGCCCCAGACGCCGTTCTCCTTGTCGCCGAGCGGCGCGTCGTCCTCCCAGCTGTCCCACAGCTTCAGCGACACATCGATGAACTCGGCCGCCCGGGCGTACCTGTCGCTGTGCGCCGGCAGCTCCTCGAGGTTGAAGTTCCGCGCCGCGTCCACGCCGGCGGTCGTCACGATGTTCCAGCCGGCCCGGCCCCCGCTGATGTGGTCGAGCGACGCGAACCGCCGGGCCAGGTTGAACGGCTCGTTGTACGTGGTCGAGGCCGTGGCGATGAGCCCGATGTGCTGGGTCGCCCCCGCCAGCGCCGCCAGCAGCACCGTCGGCTCCAGCGTCCCGGCCGGCCGGCGGCCGACGTTGTTCCAGAGCACCGGGCTGTCGGCGAGGAAGAGCGAGTCGAGCCTGCCCCGCTCCGCGATGCGCGCCAGGTTCTTGAAGTGCTCGACGTTCGTGTTCGCGAACGGATCGCTCTCGGGCAAGCGCCACGACGCTTCGTGGTGGCCGACGCTCATGAGAAACGCGTTGAGATGCAGTTGTCCAGGCCTGTGGGTCACGGGGCACTCCGTTCGAGTTCAGGGTTCGAGTCGATGTCTTCAGCGGCCGCGGCGGCCGGCGCGACGCCCAGCGCGGCCAGCAGCGACTCGCGGTGTCCGAGGAACCGGGGGTGGCGGAGCGGGCGCGGGGCCGGCAGCTCGATCCGCTGCTCCTCCGCGATGCGGCCCTCCACGAGCACGAGCACCCGATCGGCGAGCGAGATCGCCTCGTCGACGTCGTGGGTGACCAGCAGGACGGCGGGGCGGTGCCGCGCGCACAGCTCGCGCAGGAGGTCGTGCATGCGCACGCGGGTCAGCGCGTCGAGCGCGCCGAACGGCTCGTCGGCCAGCACGAGCTCCGGCTCGCGCACCAGCGACCGCGCCAGCGCGACCCGCTGCTGCTCGCCGCCGGACAGCTCGACCGGCCACGCGCGCTCCCGCCCGGCGAGCCCGACCTCGTCGAGCGCGGCCAGGCCGCGCGCCCGCGCCGAGGGCTCGTCGAGCCCCAGGATCACGTTGTCGAGCACCCGCGCCCAGGGCAGGAGCCGCGTGTCCTGGAAGACGACCGCCCTGTTCTCGGGCACGCGCAGCTCGCCCGAGCCGGTCACGTCGTGGTCCAGCTCCGCGATCGCCCGCAGCAGCGTGCTCTTGCCCGATCCGCTGCGGCCGAGCAGCGCGACGAACTCGCCCGCCTGGATGTCGAGGTCGATGCCGTCGAGGATCGTCCGGGCGCCGAAGCGGCGGACCAGGCTGCGGATCCGGACCGTGGGCGGCGACGCGGTCAGCCGGCCAGGATGCGACGCCATGACAGGGTCCTTCGCTCGATGAGCCGGACGGCCGAGTCGGAGGCCAGGCCGAACAGCCCGTACACGACGAGGCCGAGGAGGATGATCTCCGTCTGGCCGTACGAGCGGGCCAGCGACATCATGTGTCCGATGCCGCTCGTGGCGTTGATCTGCTCGACGACGACGAGCGCCAGCCACGCGCCGGTGACCGCGAGCCGGAGGCCCATGAGGAAGCCCGGCAGCGCCCCCGGCAAGGCCACCTTCCGGACGAACTGCCACCTGGAGAGGCGGACCGTCTCGGCCAGCTCCACGTAGCGCGCGTCGATGGTGCGCAGCGCGGCGTGGGTGTGGACGTAGACCGGGATGATGACGCCGAGGGCGATGGTGAACACCTTCATCTGCTCGCCGATGCCGAACCAGAGGATCAGCAGCGGGATGAGCGCGAGCGTCGGGATGGCGCGCTTGATCTGCACCGGGCCGTCGACGAGCGCCTCGCCGACGCGGGTGAGGCCGGAGAGCAGCGCCAGGACCGTGCCCAGGCCGACCCCGAGGGCGAGCCCCAGAAAGGCGCGCTGCGCGGACGTGAGCAGGTTGGACAGGAGCCGCCCGTCGGCGATCAGGTCGCGGGCCGTGGCCACCACGGTCCACGGCGCGGAGAGCACGCGCGCGTCGAGCACGCCGGTCGCCGACGCGGCGGCCCAGCCGGCGATCAGCAGCGCCGGGCCGATCGCCAGACCGTACGGGAGGCGCCGGCCCGGGCCCAGGCGGCGCCGCGGGCGGCGGCCGGGCAGGCCGGGGGCGAACGAGCCTCGCGCGGGCGGCGCGATCGCGCCGGCCAGCGGCGCGTAGACGTCGGCCGTGGCGGTGAGATCCGGGCGGATCGAGAGGCGCGGCGAGGCGGCCCTCGTGGGCATTGCGGTCGTCATGGCGTGCTCCTGTCGGCCGTCGCCGGCCTGTCCGTCGATGCGGCGCCCTGGGCGGCGCCGGCCGCCTCCGCTCCGATCGTCTGGAATCGAAGGTCGAAGATGGTTCTGGCCTCGAACCGCTTCTGGCCGGAGGCCTCGGCGAGCAGGTCGACGGTCTCCTGGGTGAGCGCGATCGCCTCGGTCCAGTCGCCCGGGTGCTGCGGCTTGCCGGCGGTCTCGATGAGGAAGCGCCCTTCCGTCGCCGTCAGGCCCTGATCCTTGACGTAATACGCCTCGATCCACGCGTCCGGATGCGCGTGAGCCCACAGCTGAGCCCTGGTCCGCCATTTGACGTACTCGCGCAGCGCCGCCGCCTTGTCGGCGCTCTCCAGCGCGGCGGTGCGCACGTAGAGGAAGCCGAGGTTGTCGCGGACGCCGTGCGCGATCGACGAGGCGCCCTCGGCGCGGTACTCGTTCAGGTAGCGCTGCAGGATGGTGCCGGACAGCGGCGCGACGTCGACCTGCCGGCTGGTGAGCGCCTCCTTGAACTCGCTGCTGCTCAGCTGGACGAGCGTGACGTCCTGCTGCGACAGCCCCGTCGCTCTCAGCACGCGCTGGACGACGGCGCCCTGCGCTTGCCCCGGCGAATAGGCGATCTTCTTGCCGCGGAGATCGCGCGTGGACGACAGGCGCACGCCCGGCGCCGTGGCCAGCTCGTAGACGGGCCGCTCCCGCACGTGCACCGCGACGATCTTCACGTCGAGCCCGGTGAAGGTCGCGTGGATGGGCGGCGTGTCGCCGACCGCGCCCGCGTCGAGGACGCCGGCGCGGAACGCCTCCACGGTCTGCGGTCCGCCGCTGATGTTCTGCCAGTCGACGACGAACGGCAGCCGGTCGATGTCGCCGGAGAGCTGGAGTTGCTTCTGCACGGTCGGATCACCGATGCTGAGCCGCGTCTCGCGCGGGAACTCGGCCGGGATCGGGGCGTCCGGGGCGAGCCGGGCAGCGGCGCTCGCGTCGCCTTCGCGCTTGCACCCGGGCAGGGCGACGAGCGCCGCGAGCACCAGAAGAAAGCGTTTCCTGTCGATGAACGTGCGCAGATGGACCTCGGTGCGCGGCTGGAAGCGGGGCCGTCCCTCGGGCGCCCAGGCGCCGCCCGGCCCCCAGCAGCAACTCCCATGCCGTCGCGACGCGCGTTATTCGGCGGCGATCTCCCGCTCTCCCACGCTCGCGGTCGCGCGGCGCTCGCCGGTCCTGGACCGGGATCTGCGGTCTCGTTGCTTCCCCAGCAGCAGCTGGTGGTGGTCCGCTGCTCCGACGCGAGCACGATCTGCGGCCCCCGGCGCTGGCCCGGGCGCGCTCGGTGGGTCATCGCCCCAGGGCCGTCGCGCTGTCGCGGGTCGTTTTGGACAACCCGTTCCAGAATCGCGCGTGCTCGGTGGGTCATCGCCCAGGACCGTCGCGCTGTCGCAGGTCGTTTTGGACAACCCGTTCCAGAATGGCTAACGTCGCCTCGTGGCACGGCCCAAGGAGTTCGACGTGGAGAGCGCGCTGGAGCGGTCGATGGATCTCTTCCTGGAGCGGGGCTACGAAGCGACGTCGATGAGCGATCTCGTCGGTCATCTCGGCATCTCCCGGCAGAGCCTGTACGACACGTTCGGCGACAAGCAGGCGATCTACATCGCCGCGCTGAAGCTCTGGCGTGACCAGCAAAACCAGAGCTTTCTCCAGCTCCTGGGGAGCGACGAGCCGATCCGGAGCGTGGTCAGGCGGGTCTTCGAGAGCGTCATCCAGCAAGATCTGGACGGCGAACGCTCGCGCGGGTGCGCGATGGTGAGCGCCATCGTCCGGCCGTCCTCTTCCGACGAGCCGTCCTCTTCCGACGAGACGATCGCAAGGCTCGTCAGCGACAACGCCCGGAGCCTAGAAGCAGCCTGGGCGAAGCGACTGCGCGAAGCCCAGGATCGCGGTGAGATCGGAGCGCATCATGATCCTGTCGCGCTGGGGCGATTCTTTGCGAGCGCGCTCTCCGGGCTTCGTGTCACCGCGAGGACGACCCGCGATCGGCAGGCACTTGAAGATGTCATGCGCGTCGCGCTCGGCGTGCTCGGGTAACCTCGTGGTCAGTTCTGGAACGAGCAGTCCAGAATGCGTTCTGGAACGAGCAGTCCAGAATGCGTTCTGGAACGAGCAGTCCAGAATGCGCTCTGGAACGAGCGCTCGGCGCACCCCGTCAGGCGGAGGCCTCGCGTCGCCCCCGGACGCCGAACGCGTCGAGCAGGTAGTCGCGGAAGGCGCGGATCTTCGGGGGCAGGAAGCGCGTCCCCGGGTGCACGAGATACAGGGACGCGCCGCCGCTGATCGCGTGGTCCTTGAGCACGGGGACGAGCCTCTTCGCGTCGAGGTCGCTCCGCACGTTGACCTCGGGGACGAGCGCGATCCCGGCCCCGGCCAGGGCGACCTCGCGGCAGAAGGAGAAATCGGAGGCCGAGATCGCCGCGCGCACGCGGATCTCCGCCCGCTCGCGGCCGTCGCGCGCCTCCAGCGCGATGGTCGCGTGCCCGCGCGTGGTCTGCGACAGGAGCAGCCGGTGCGCCTCGAGGTCCGCGGGCCGGCGCACGGGCCCGTGCTTCCGGAGGTAGGCCGGCGCCGCGAACAGCCCGACCTCGATGTGCTGGAGCCGGTGGGCGATGAGCGACGAGTCCGGGAGGCTCGCGGTCGCGCGCAAGGCCACGTCGATCTGGTGGGCGTCGAAGTCGAGCAGGGCCTCCGTGAGCACCATCTCCAGCGAGATCTCGGGGAAGCGCTCCACGAAGCCGGCCGAGAGCGGCGCCAGGATGCTCAGGCCGAGATCGAACGGCGCCGTCACGCGCAGGTGACCGCTCGGCCTCGCGCGCGCCTGCTGCACCGCCACGTTCGCGTCCTCCAGCAGCTCGAGGGCCCGGCCCACCCGCATCCGGTACGCGAGGCCGTCCTCGGTCGCCTGCACCCGCCGCGGGCTGCGGCGCAGCAGCTCCACGCCGAGCGCGTGCTCGAGGCGGGTGATGCGGCGGCTGACGCTGCCCTTCGTCTCACCGAGCGTCTTCGCGGCCGCCGTGATCGATCCGAGATCGACGACCAGGCAGAAGGCCCGCAGATCGACGAGCTCCGCGTCGATGGTTTCCTTCTTCGCAACCTGACGTTTCATCGGGCGTGGATTGTACCACTTCTGGAAACGCTCTAGGGTGGGCGCATGGATCGCCGGGCTGCTCTGAGGCTCCTGCTCGCCGCGGGCGGGGTCCTGCCCACCGCGGGCGCATGCCGGCCTTCGACGCCGACCGAGGGAGGTCCCATGTCCGAGACGCAGAACCAGGCGCGTGTGGGCCGCATGCCGGCGCTCTTCCTCGCGCACGGCTCGCCTTTCCTCCTCGACGACGGCGCGTGGGTGGCCGAGCTGGGCGCCTGGGCGCAAGCGGTGCCGCGCCCAAGGGCGATCCTGATGCTCTCGGCCCACTGGGTGGACGCGCCGGTCACGCTCGGCGCCACCGAGACCGCGCCGCTCGTCTACGACTTCTACAACTTCCCCGAGAAGTACTACCGCGTGACCTACCCCGCGCCCGGCGCCCCCGCGCTCGCGCGGCGCGTCCGCGAGCTGCTCGGCCCGCTCGGGCCGGTCGCGGAGGAGCCGCGCCGGGGCCTCGACCACGGCGCCTACGTGCCGCTGGTCTGCATGTACCCGGGCGCGGACATCCCGGTGCTCCAGGTCTCGCTGCCGACGCTGGCGCCGGCCCCGCTCCTCGCGATGGGGCGGGCGCTCGCGCCGCTGCGCGACGAAGGGATCCTCCTCGTGGGCAGCGGCTTCCTGACCCATAACCTCCGCGCCGCGGACTGGCGCACCGCCGCTGTCGCGCCGCCCTGGGCCACCGAGTTCGACGCCTGGTGCGCCGAGGTCCTGGCGCGCCGGGACGTGGACGCGCTGCTCGACTACCGCGCGCGCGCGCCGGGGGTGCGGATGGCGCTCCCGACCCACGAGCATTTCGTGCCGGTCGTCGCCGCCATGGGCGCGTCGATCGACGTGAGCGAGCCAGTGGAATTCCCGATCACGGGGCTCACCTACGGCTCGTTCACGAAACGTTCTGTGCAGTTTGGCTGACCGACAAGGAGAATGTCTCTCATGTTCACCTCCCGCATCGCGCGCATCGCGCTCCCCGCCGCTCTCCTGCTCTCGCTCGCGGGCTGCGAGGACCCGACCAAGGACAAGCCCAAGGCGACCATCTCGTCCGCCGCGCCGGCGCAGCCCCAGGCGGCCGCGCCCTCCGGCGCCGCCGAGACGCTCCCGATCGACGCGGCCGCCTCCACCGTCGGCTTCGTCGGCTCCAAGGTCACGGGCAAGCACGAGGGCAAGTTCGAGAAGATCTCGGGATCCATCGCGCTCGCCGGCGGCAAGGCCGAGGGCGGCAAGCTCAGCATCGAGGCCGACACCTCGTCGGTGAAGACCGACGCGGAGAAGCTCGACGGGCACCTCAAGTCGGCGGACTTCTTCGACGTGGCCCAGTACCCGAAGGCGAGCTTCACCTCGACCCAGATCAAGGCCGGCGGCGAGAACGGCGCGACACACACCATCACCGGCGAGCTCGACCTGCACGGCGTGAAGAAGACCATCTCCTTCCCCGCGACGATCACCGAGGGCGCCGATGTCGTGTCGGGCAACGCGGAGTTCGTGATCAACCGGAAGGATTTCGGGATCGTCTATCCGGGCAAGCAGGACGACCTGATCCGCGACGACGTGCTGCTCAAGCTGTCGCTCAAGGCGCCGCGCAAGCAGGGTTGAGCGCCGGCCGGCGCGACGGCGCCCCTGCGCCGTCGCCGCGTCGATTTCTTGTCAGACCGCGCCGGACTGCCGCGTAACGATCTACCGAGAGGGCCGCGCGCCCCCGGAGTCGTATGCGCAGCCTACGCAGCGGATTGAGCCTGTCCTTGTTCGCGGCGGTCGCCGTCTCGGCCAGGCCGAGCGCGGGCCTCTCCTTGACGGGTGGTGGGGGGGCGGCTACTTGTGCGCCGATGGCGACAGGGGCTCCTGGACCGGCGCACCCGTCGAGGGGCGCAGAGGCGGTCGCGGTGGAGCCCGAGGACGCACCGGAGCCCGCGCCGGAGGCCGCGCTCATCGCGCGGGCGATGGCCGGGGAGCGCTCGGCGCTCCGCGAGCTCGTGGACCTGCTCACGCCCACCATCCAGGAGCGGGCGGTGCGGGCGCTCTTCCGGCGGCGCCGGGCGGCGGGCGACCGCGATGTGCGTCAGGAGGTCGAGGACATGACCCAGACCGTGTTCCTGTCGCTCTTCGCGGACGGCGGGCGGACGCTCCGGCAGTGGGACGGCGCGCGGGGCCTGTCGCTGCCGGGCTTCGTGGGGCTCGTCGCCGAGCGCGAGGTCACGTCCATCCTGCGCAGCCGCCGCCGCAACCCGTGGACCGAGGCGCCGACAGAGGACGGCACCCTCGACCAGGGCGTCAGCGAGGCCGCCGGGCCGGAGCCCGCGATGATCTCGCGCGACACGTTCGAGGCGATCGCGCGCCGGCTGCGCGAGCGGCTGAGCGAGCGCGGGCTCGAGCTGTTCTACCTGCTGCTCGTCGATGAGCGCTCCACGGAGGACGTCTGCGCGATCACCGGGATGACCGCGGACGCCGTCTATGCCTGGCGCAGCCGCCTCGCGCGGCAGGTCCGCGCGATCGCCGCCGAGCTCGCGGCCGAGGCGGAGGCCGCGGCGCGCACGTCCCCGCAGGGGACGTCGACCCCGAGGCGCGCCCGATGAACGACGACGAGCTGCTCAAGGCCGTGGCAGAGGCCGCGCGCGCCGAGGACCGCGCGAGCGAGCCGCGCTGGTCGGCGCGGGTCCGGGGCACGCTCGGCGAGCGCGAATCGCCGGCGCTCGAGGAGCTCGCGCGGCGCGATCCGGAGGGACGCGACGCCTGGGAGGCGTCGCGGCCTCTGGACGGCGCGGCGCGGGCGCGGATCGTGGATCGGATCCTCGCCGGAATGCAGGCGCCGGAGGCCCCGGTGCAGGCGCCGGAGGCCCCCGTGCTGGCGCCGACGCCGGAGGCCGCGGCCGCCCCGCCTCCGCCGCCGACCGCGCCGGGGGCGCAGGTCGCGGGCGCGGGCGAGGTGCGCCCCCTGCCGGTGAAGCGCGGCGCCCCCGCGGCGACGAAGCGCCGCGCCCCCGCAATGCTCGCCGCGGCGGGCGCCCTGGCCGCGGCTGCCGCGCTGCTGCTCCTCTTCCGGGTCTCGCCGCCCCGGAGCCAGGACCAGGGCAGCGGCCCGGTCGCGCCGCCGGGCGCGCAGTCCTTCCCGCCGGTGCCGGCCTACGCGGTCGCTGTCTCGGGAGGCGACCAGACGATGCGCGCGGCGCCCGGCGCCGCGCCGGAGGACGGCCAGGCGACGAGCGTCGGCCCTGGATCGACGCTCGAGATCACGCTCCGGCCGGCGACGCGGGTCGAAGGCCCGCTCGAGGTGCGCGCCTTTCTGGTCCGCGACGGGGAGGCGCGCCCCTGGGACGTGAAGGTCGAGCTGTCGAGTCAGGGCGCGGCGCGCATCGCAGGAGACAGGGAGACGCTCTTTCCGGGAGCGCCCGCCGGCCGCTACGAGATCGCGCTCGCGATCGGGCGGCCCGGGTCGCTGCCAGCTGGCCCCGAGGACGTCCTGCGCGCGCTGAAGCTCGGAGAGACGACGGGCTTCCGGCTGCTGCAGCGCGAGATACGGCTGTACGAGTAGAGCGAGCTTTTCGTCGACGATCTTCGTCGGCTCCCTGCACGTCGCTCGGCGCAGAGGTCGCCTTGAACACCGGGGCGCGGCGCCAGATCACGCGGCCTCGTCGCTCGTCCGCGGCGCTCGCGGCTGCGTCCCATCGCCGGTCCTTGGAGCGCACGAAACCTGCGTCAGAAGCGCCGCGGCATCGGCGTACAAGAGAGAGATCCCGCAGAACAACGGAGAAGCTGATGGTGCATCGCGTCGTTTCACGTCTTGGTTCTCTCCTCATCGTCGCGCTCGGTCTGTCGGCGGGCGCGAGCCACGCGGCGGCCGCGCTGGAGGTGCCCGACGAGTGGCTGCTGACCGAGGCGCCGCCGATCGTGCTCCCCATGGACGCCGGCCAGGCCGTCGACGAGGATCCGGACCCTTCCGACCCTCAGTGCGGCGCGTGCGGCGCGTACGTCCTGAAAGACCAGAGGCTCTACGCGCTCATCCAGAACCAGGGCGCGCCGGCCTACTTGCGCCTGGATCTTTACGCGCAGGACGGCGCGCTCGTCGGTACCTACGCGATCAAGCCGACCTCGGTCCAGGAGCGCGGGAGGGTGATCTACGCCGTCCCCGGGGGCCCCGTGCAACGCGTGGCGGAGTGGGGCGTCATGAGCTGGATCGACCCGAACGGCGGGCTGCAACAGGGCTGGATCCACATCCAGGGCACGTGGCTGGGCTGGACCTCCGTCGGGATCCAGTAGACGCCCTCACCCCCCGTACGCGGGGCGCCGCCACCCGACCGAGCGCGCCTGAAAGCCACCTGTCCGACGCGAGCGGGCGTCAGCGCGTGCCGCGCCGCTGCCCGATGCGCTGCATCCACTCCTTCACGGCCTGACGCTCCTCGTCCGAGAGGGTCGCCCACGCATTACCAGTGCCGCCGTGGTCATTGTACGGGAAGCAGAAGGCCCAGTTCTCGTACCGCGTCTCGACGTTGTAATGCGGGCCCTTCACCGGATCGAAATCGAGCCGGATGCGGCCGCGCTTGCCCCACTCGACGCCAACCTCGGCCCCGGCGAGCGGCGAATCGCCGCCCATGTTCTTCGCGACCACGATCTTCACATAAGGACCGAGGCTCCCCCCGGTGAGCTCGTCGAGCTTGCTCACCGCGAGGTTTCGCGCGTCCTCCATGCTGTGGCAATCGATCTTGTACTCCAAGCTAGCCTCCTCCGGTGGATGAGAGCGCAAGCATCGACCATACCCCCTGTTCGTGTCAAGAACGCGGGCCAGGCGCCATCGCTCTTCTGCCGTGCTCGGCGTCCTCGGCATCTTCTGCATCCTCTGCATCTGGCGCTCGATCGTGCCTCGATGAGCGATATGCTTCCGATGCATAGACGCCGTAAGCTCCGTGCAGCCGGTACATCTTGCCGCGTGCGATCTGGAGCTCATCTCGACCGTACTCTGCTCCGGGAGAGGCGCGTCCTCGTCACTCGACGTGAGGCACGTCAACGCGAGTCGAGGTCTTCATGGCTCGCGAAGGTCGACTCCCCTGATGCCTCGGTGGTGGTCGGATTTGAACATGAAGGCAGGAGGGCGGGAAGAACAGCTCAATGATCTTCCCGCCTTCCCGCCTTCATGTGAACTCTCTCTGGGCAAATGAGACCACTACCGATGCCTCCCGACCCGATGCCAATCAGGCGTCCCGGAAGCCCGTGTGGGCAAAGGTCTCTTCTGGCGTGACCTCATGGCCTGGTGGCGCTGCCTTCACGCGAGCGACGCCGCGCACGAGACGTTTCGGCGGTGGCAACGTCCTTGCATATCTCGGCATGGCAGGGCATGGCGCGGCATAACGCTACATCGCGCCGCCCGAGTACAGGAAGCGCCGTACACTAGCTCCACGCGCGCTCCACGCGCGCTCGGCAACCACTGTGGCCGACTTCCTCAAAGAACCTGGCCCGTCCTGGGCGTGGCGCCCGTGCGGCGGCAGTGCTAAGTTACGACTCTTAACAGCCGCCCACAACCCGGGCGGCGGGACTGCAATGTCAGCCCGACTCCGCGCATGAGCGCTGGAGTGGGATCGGCAGCGCAGCGAGAGCACGGCGCAAGTAATTCGCGAAGCACGGCCTTCGCGAGCTTTCAGGAGGAGATCCGTACGATGAGGCGAATGACCGGCGTGGCATTCCTGTTGTCGGCTGCTGCGTGCAGCGTCGGCCAGGATGGGGGGAAGGTGGATGAGCCGACGGGTGAAGGGCAGATCGCCCTGGAGCTCAACGGGTACGGGGTGACCCTCCAGGTCGACGATCGGGGGATGTCGCACGTCACCGCAGGGGACGAGGTCTCCGGGTACGGCGGCCTTTGCTACGCGATGGCGCGCGACCGGCTCTTCCAGATGGACGTGGTGAGGCGGAGCGCGCAGGGTCGCCTCGCGGAGATCTACGGGCCCGGGGAGGGCGACAGCATCCTCGGTCAGGATCTCCTCGCCCGCGCGCAGAATTTGCCGGCGTTCGCGGCGGCGCGCTACGCGGCGGCGGCCTCGCGGACGAAGCGCATCCTTCAGGGGTGCGCCGCTGGCGTGAACCAGTACATCTCCGACGCCAAGGCTTCTAGCAGCGGCCTGCCGCTCGAGTTCCAGACCCTCGGCTATCAGCCGGCCCCCTGGACGCCCGAGGACAGCGTCCTCGCCTACATCTACGTGGGCGTCACCTTCGACACCCTGACCTGGTTCACCAAGCTCGAGCGCGCGGCGGTGGCGTCCATCGCGGGGACCGACGTCGCGACGACGCTCATCAAGGAGGCCCCGGACGACGTGTCGATGTTCGACGCGCAGGGCAACCTGAACCCGATCTCGCAGTTCCTCGTGCCGCCCGGCACGACCGCGCCGTCGGCGACCATCGTCAACCCGCCGCCGCCGACCTGCCTGGACGGCGCGCGCCGGCTCACGGAGCAGGCCCGGCGCATGGCGCCGGCGAGCGGGCGCGCGAGCAACGCCTGGGCGGTCGACGGCCACCTCACCTCCACCGGCAAGCCGCTCCTGGCGAGCGACCCGCACTTCCCTCACTCGACGCCTTCCGCCGTCTACGTGGCGCACCTCAAGGTGAACGGGCTCTACGACGTGGCAGGCTGGATGGTGCCCGGCTTCCCCGGGTTCATCAGCGGCCACACCGAACGCATCGCCTGGGTGCCTACCTATTCGCTCTACGACAGCGTCGATCTGTACGTGGAGACGCTCCGCGGCGCGAGCGGCGGTGGCCAGGAGGCGCTCGTCAACGGCCAGTGGAAGCCGGTCACCCGGCGCGTGGAGACCATCCGCGTGAAGGGGCAGGCGAACGTGCAGCGGACGTTCCGCTCGACGCCCCACGGGCCGATCCTCAACGACGGCCTGGATGGCCTGGAGTCGTTCGGCACCCTCGCGCTCAAGTCGACCGCGGGTCAGCCGGAGTGGAAGGTCGACGGCTACTTCGAGATGCCCGCGGCGCTGAACTGGACGCAGTTCAGGACGGCGGCGCTGAAGCAGAGCATCGGCTGGAACTTCATCTTCGCGGACTACGCGGGCGAGCACGGCCACATCGGCTATCAGAACTCGGGGCTCGCGCCGCAGCGCCAGAGCCCGCTGAACGCGCTCTATCCGGTGCCCGGGACGGGGGGACACGAGTGGACCGGGTACGCGACCAACGCCGAGCTGCCCTCGGTCTACGATCCGCCCTCGCACATCCTGATGACGGCGAACCACCGGATCGTCCCGCGGAACTACGCGCCGCAGGGGCGGCCGGTCCACCTCGCCAACTACTGGGACATGCCGTGGCGCGCGCAGCGGATCGCGACCCGCCTCACCGCGGCGACGGGGCCGATCACGCCGCAGGACATGGCGTCGATCCAGCTCGACACGCAGACGACGATCGGGCTGCCGCTGCGCGACAGCTACCTGGCCGCGCTCGGGCGCGCCGGGCTGCCGGCGGACGACCCGAGCGCCGCCGCGTCGGCAGCGGCCCTGGCGGCCTGGGACGGGAACGCGGCGGCGAGCAGCCAGGGCGCGGCGGTCTACGAGATGCTCACCCTGATCCTGCTGCGCAACACGGTGAGGGACATCATCGGGCCCGACGAGTACGGGCTCTTCGCGCCCAACGTGTTCCTCACGAACCAGCTCAACGGCCTCCTCGACGTGGTCGCGAACCCGCGCGCCCCGTACTTCGGTATCGTCGCGGGGGTCGACCCCGGGGCCGCGCGGGACCAGGCCGTCCGCGCCGCCCTCGCTCAGGCGGACGCGATGCTCCGCGACGCCCTCGGCTCGGACGTGAGCGCCTGGACCTGGGGCGGGATCCACCAGCTGAAGTACAATCACCCGCTCGCGGGCGAGGACGCGCGCTTCGACATCGGCACCTTCCCCGCGACAGGCGACGTCGAGACCATCAACATCGGCGGGTGGTTCGCGAAGGTCGGGATCCTGGACCTGCCGCCGGGCGACTTCGAGGCCGCAGGCGGGGTGCGCGGCGCGCTCGACCAGGACTCGCTCAGCGCGACGCGGCTGATCTGGAACCTCGCCCCGCTCGACGGCTCGCTCGGGGTGATGAGCACCGGCAACAGCGGAGACCCGCGCACGTGCCATTACGCGGATCACACCGAGGCGTGGAGGGCCGGGCAGATCTTCCCGATACCGTTCACGTCCGCGGCGATCCCGTGAATCGCGACGCCCCCTGAACGCGAGGCGCCGGCGCCGCCGCCCGGGATCACCGAGGCGGCGCGCCGGCCGGGGCTGCCGGCGGCCCGAGGTCGAGGCCTGGCACCCGCGGCCGAGGCGCCCTCAGGGGCCGCCGCCTCGCTCGACGAGGCGGGCCAGGTTGTCCAGCGACGACTCGGAGCCACGCTCGTTGTCCTCGACCGAGATCGTCTCCGGTAGGCCCTCGTGACGAAGCGTGATCCGTGTGCCATCCGCTTCGTCCTGGAGCGTGAAGGTGAGCCGCATCTCGCTCCCCATCACGGGATCGTCGCTCACGAACGCGCCTCTCCACACGACGGCCTCGTCGGGCCGCAGCTCCGCGAAGACAAGGTCGAATAGACGGGTGCCGTCAGGTCCCGGCGCGTGGGTGATCTCCATGCGCAGGTGCCCGCCGACCTCAGGGACGCACTCGTGCAACCTGGAGGTGGCGCCCTCAGGGCAAAGCCACGTGGCGATGGCCTCGGCGTCCACGAGCGCGGAGTACACCTTCGAGCGCGGCGCCTTGATCCATCGGGTCGTCGTCGATTCGGCCACCGGATCCCTCGTGGGCAAGTGAATGAAATCCACACGGGGCTGTCAAGGGCGAAGCGCCGTGCTCGCCTCGGGCGCCAGAGGGCTCCTCTGCATCCGCGCGGCCGCCGGCGCCAGGCGCGCGCGGCGGCGGATAATTCAACCTCGGTCGCACCCCCGGCCTTGCGGGGACGATCTCTGCACCTCGGGCGCGCCTCTCTGGCCCACCCCGCAGCCGCCGAGGCGGGCCACCCCCGGCCGCCAGGGGGTCGCGAGCGGATAACGCCCAGGCGTGAATGGCCTGCCACGTCCGTGCAACAGAGGGGGCTGGAGGACGCACCAGGAGAGGCTCGCCGCGCCATGCGGGTGGCCCCCTGGCGTCATCCATCCTCGAGGACCGGTGTCAGGGGCGCATGAGCGTCGCGCGAAGAGCGCGCGAGGAGCCTGTCATGAACAGTGAAAGAACATCGAGCGGGCACGCGTCCGAGCGGGGCGATGACCATCACCATCCGCCGGAGATCGCCCCGGACGCGACCCTGCTGACGCTGACGAACCGCCACCGAAAGCCGCGCAAGGTCGTCGACAATCCGCGCGTGATGCTGGTGCGGCCACCCCAGCTGTTCTACTTCGGGGTGTGGCCACGCGGACCGCGGCTGAGCTTGCCGATCGGCCTGCTCAGCATCGGCAGCTTCCTCAAGCGCAATGGCGTCGACGTCGTCATCTACGACTGCTTCGTCGAAGGCGACACCTTCGCCGACGACAGGGAGCTCGCCCGCAGCTTCCGCAGCACGGGCTCCCTCGTGTCCCGCTGGATCCGGACCTTCGAGGACGGCGCGATCTCCGGCGAGGACGCCGAGCACCGACGACTTCAACACTTCGGCGCGAGCTGGGACCAGCTCGAGCGCGACCTGCTCCGCATCAAGCCGGACGTCGTCGGCATCACCAACCTGTTCCGCGAGAACACGGAAGAGACGCTGACCGCCACGCGGCTGATACGCAAGGTCCTCCCCGACTGCGTGATCGTGGTCGGGGGCCCGAACGCCAACGCGCTCCCCGACTACATGCTCGAGAAGTCGGAGGCGATCGACCTGATCGGCTTCGGCGACGGCGAGAAGACGATGCTGGAGGTCGTCGAGTGGGTGCGCGGGCGCAGGAACCTGCTGGACATCGGCGGGCTCCTGTTCCGCTCCCCCGCCGGCGCGCCCGTGCGCACGCCCGCCAGCGCGTCCGTCAACGACCTCGATACGCTGGGGCAGCTCGACTACAGCTTGCTGAAGACCGAGCGCTATTTCACCTACGAGCGCAACGGCATCATGGCGAGGAACAAGTTCTCGTACGACGGGGCCGAGCGCTCGGTGTCGCTGGTCACCTCGCGCGGCTGTCCGTACAAGTGCAGCTTCTGCTCCATCCACATCCACGCGGGGCGCAGGTACCGGCGCTACTCGGTGGAGCACACGCTCGACCATATCGAGACCCTCGTCAACCGCCTCGGCGTGAAGCACATCCACTTCGAGGACGACAACCTCACGCTCGATCGGGATCGCTTCCATCGCCTGATGGACGGCGTGCTCGAGCGCAAGCTCCGCTTCACCTGGGACACGCCGAACGGCGTCTTCGCCAACACCCTCGATCTCGAGATGATGAAGAAGATGAAGGCCACCGGCTGCACTTACCTGGTGGTGGGCGTCGAGTCGGGAGATCAGTGGGTGCTCGACAACATCGTCATGAAGCAGCCGCTCACCCTGGAGCACGTGCTGAACGCCTTCCGCCTCGGACAGCAGGTCGGCATCGACATGCAGGCGTTCTACATCATCGGGTTCCCGCGCGAGTCGCTGGCGCAGATCCGGAAGACGTTGAAGTTCGCCCTCGACTGTCTTCGCGACCACGACGTCATCCCGCACATGGCCCTGGCCCGCGCCGACCCTGGCACCGCCCTCTTCCAGGAGGCGAGCGAGACGGGGACGCTGCGCACGAACTACGCGATCTCGAACGCCGGCGGAGCGCACGCCGACTCGTTCCAGCGTCACACGATCAGCACCAAGGAGTTCACCCCCGAGCTGCTCGAGCAGCTGAACAGCGAGTTCCACCGCGAGGCCATGCGCATCATCGCCACGAAGACGGCCGCCTTCCTGGCGCGCCACCCGGGCGTCGCGCTGACCAACGGCGCCTATTTCGCGAGGTCCGTGGTCCACGACAACAACTCGCTCAAGGACAGCGTGGTCAAGCTCTTCTTCTGCCGGCTGTTCTACCGGAACTGCCTGCTATCCGAGGCGCAGGGCCAGGCCCGACCGCTGCCCCAGCCCGCGGAGCGCCACCGCGCCGGATCGAGCAGAGCGTCGACGCAGCGCGACTACGCGACGCACAGCGACGCTGGCTCACGCAGCGCGTTATCGCCGAACCGGATCGAACGTCTTAATAAATACATTTAACTTACAGCCGCTCGGGAAAGGATGGCCGCCAGGAGGCCATTGTAATGAATGCCCATACGTCCGCTGCGTTTGCTCCCGAGCGCGCTCCCTTCCTCCCCCCCCTGTTCGCCGTCCTCGCGTCTGTCGCCTTCCTTGCCTGCGGTGACGACGGTGCCACGTCCTCGACCGGCAGCGGCGGCGCGGGCGCTGCGGGTAGCGGCGCGGGCGCTGCCGGCAGCGGCACCGGCACGGCCAGCGGCGGCACCGGCACGGCCAGCGGCGGCACCGGCACGGCCAGCGGCGGCCAGGGCGGGTCCGGCGGCCATCCTCCCGCGGAGGTCGTCGAGCCCGGCGATCCCGGGCCGGGCGACGTCACCTTCACGGTGCGCGCAGATCGGGACCTGCGCCCCATCAGCCCGCTCATCTATGGCGCGAACTGGGCCGAGGACCTGGACGGCGAGCAGCGCGGCACGACCGTTGTGCGCATGGGCGGCAACCGCCTGACCGCGTACAACTGGGAGAACAACGCCTCCAACGCCGGCTCGGACTACATGAACCAGAACGACGCCTACCTCGTCGACGACAGCCCGAACGGCGACGTCCCCGGGCAGGCGGTGCGCGCGCACGCCGAGGCCGCGCTGGCGCACGGCGCCGCCTTTCTGGCGACCATCCCCATCTGCGGGTACGTCGCGGCCGACAAGGACGGCGGCGGCGACGTCAACAAGACAGCGAATTACCTGGAGACCCGCTTCCACCGCACGATCGCGCGCAAGGGCGCCCCGTTCTCCGCGACGCCCGACCTCGATGACGACGCCGTGTACCAGGACGAGTTCGTCGCCTGGATGAAGCAGGCCTTCCCGGACGCCTTCCAGGGTGACGTGGCCAGGGTCCTCTTCTCGCTCGACAACGAGCCCGACCTCTGGAACCACACCCACGAGCGCATTCACCCGGATCCGGTGACCTACGCCGAGCTCGTCGACAAGAACATCGAGTTTGCCTCCGCGATCAAGGACGTCGCGCCGAACGCGCTCGTCACCGGCTTCGTCTCGTACGGCTACTCGGGCTACGTGAGCCTGCAGGACGCGCCGGACGCGGAAGGCAACTTCCTCGAGCACTATCTCGACGCCATGCAGGCCGCCGAGACGAGCGCGGGTCACCGCCTCGTCGACGTGCTCGACCTGCACTGGTACACGGAGATCTACGCGAACGGCGAGCGCATCACGGGCTATGACTCTTCCCCCGAGTCCGTCGAGGCCCGCGTCCAGGCGCCGCGCTCGCTCTGGGACCCCACCTTCGTCGAGGACAGCTGGATCGCGAACGACGTCCTGCAGGGCCCGATTGCGCTCATCCCCTGGCTCCAGGGGCTGATCGACGCCCATTACCCGGGCACCGCCCTCGGCTTCACCGAGTACAATTACGGGGGCGGCGACCACATCTCCGGCGCGATCGCCCAGGCGGACGCCCTCGGCGTCTTCGGCCGCGAGGGCGTGTTCCTCGCGACGATCTGGGACCCCGGCGCCGAGGTCTCGATGCTCCGGGCCGGCGTGCGCGCCTTCACGAGCTACGACGGGCAGGGCGCGCGCTTCGGCGACACATCCATCCACGCCGAGACGAGCGACGTCGCGAAGGCGACCGTGTACGCGAGCGTCGACGAGGCCGATCCGAGCCGCATGGTGGTCGTCGCCATCAACAAGACCACGGCCCCGCTCACGGCCGCCGTGACCCTCGCCGCCCACGGGAGCTACACGGCCGTCGACGTCTGGCAGCTGACGTCCGCCAAGGCCGACCTCGTGGCTGCGGATCCGGTCGCGCCGAGCGCCACGAACGCGTTCACGTACGCGATGCCGGCCCACAGCGTCTCGGTGCTGGTGCCGCGCCAGTAGCCGCCGACCGCGAGGCTCCGCGCGCGAGTCGTCGCGCGGCAGCCTCGCGGCGGGCGCGGTTCCGAGGTAGTCGTCGCCGCTCGGGGCGGCTCCGCGCACGAGCGAAGGCGCCCCTTACCCCTGGAGGATCTCATGAGTGCTCCGATGCACGCGATGGCGGTCGATTCGTTCGTGATGATGCTGCGCAACCTGCTCGGCATCCTGGACAAGGGGGAGGCGCACGCGCGCGCGAAGGGCTTCGACCCTGCGGTGCTCGTGAGCGCGCGCCTCGCGCCGGACATGTTCCCGCTCTCGAAGCAGGTGCAGTTCGTCTGTCAGCAAGCCGCGGAGTGCGCGGCGCGCCTGACGGGCAAGGAGGCGCCGCGCCTCGACGCCGGCGAGGAGACGTTCGAGGCGCTGAGGGAGCGGATCAAGCGGACGATCGCGCTCGTCGAGGAGGCGCCCGCGGCCGCGTTCGAGGGCGCGGAGGACCGGGAGATCTCCGTCCCGCTGCGCGACGAGCTGGTGCTGGAGCTCAAGGGGCTCGCCTACCTGAAGGACTGGGCGATCCCGCAGTTCTATTTTCACCTGGTCACGGCGTACGCCATCCTTCGCCACAACGGGGTCGACGTCGGCAAGCCGGACTACGTGGCCGGGCTCGGCAGCGCGATCCGCAGGAGAGGTGGCGGAGGGACGCAGGCGTAGCCCGTCCCCCAGCGCACCACGCGCGCGTCTCGCCTGAAGGGGCTCCAGGAGGCCAGCCTGTCACAGAGGAGCGGCTGAGCGGGAGACGCCATGAGGCCGTGTGTCAGCGCGCGCAGCGCCGCCGAGCACACGACCTCAGGGTGCCACTCTCGAAGTCAGATCCCGGAGGCGCCGCCCGCGCCGGCGCCGCCAGCGCCGCCAGCGCCCGGGCCTCCGCCGCCCACCCCGACCTCGCCAGCGCCGCCAGCGCCCGCGTCTCCGCCGCCCGCGCCGACTTCACCCGCGCCTCCGACGCCCGCGTCTCCGCCGCCAGCGCCGAACCCGCCCGCGCCGACTGCGCCCGCGTCTCCGCCGCCCGCGCCGACTGCGCCCGCTCCCATCCAGCAGTCCTGGGGAAACGCGCAGTAGCCACCGCAATCCATCTGGGGAGGAACGCAGGGCTGCGGCTCATCGCGGTTCCTCTCCAGCTCCACCGGCAGGACCTCGAGCTGCTGGGTGATCCAGGCGTCCAGGGTCTCGTACCGCTCCTCGTCGCCCGCGCGGAGCATGCCATGGTCCGACAGCTCCTCGTAGATCCCCTTCAGCACCGCGTTGGGGTCCAGCGCCGCGAAGTCCTCGATCACGTCCTCGCACGTCGCGATGGTGTCGGCCCAGCAGGCCGGGTCGCTCTGGCACCCGCGCGCCAGCGAGTTCGTGCCGGCCAGCGGGACCAGAGGATACCAGTCCTGCCCCAGGCTGATGTCGATCGAGTACGGCAAGTACTGGAACAGGCCATCGGCCCGCTCGACCAGCACGACGTTGTTGCTGTTGTGAATCGCGTCGTCTCCGGTGGCGAGCACCCACGAGAGGCACTGGAACCGGTGGAAGGCGGGCCAGTCGATCCAGCTCGCGAGCGCGGCCTTGAAGCCCTCGCCCGCCGGCGCCTCGACGACCGCCTCCTCGAGCTCCTTCGCGCGGGTGTTTTCACACTTCTTGAGCTGGCAGTTCCCTGGATCGTCGAAGACGCTGCCGCCGATCGGCACCACGTCGATCGGGCGCGGGCCCCCGCCCCCCGGCATCATGCCGGCGAAGTCGCCGACGAACTCCCACATGTTGGAGCACCCGCCGCCGAGCTTGCTCTCGACGCGCTGGCAGAACGCCTTCTTGTAGCGCTCGACCACGATGTAGGGGATGGACACCTCCGCACCCCAGACATTGCTCGATACCCAGGCGTAGTTGGCCAGGGGGGCCGGATAATCGAGGCGCGCGTAGAGCTCGAGCGTGAGGCGCTCGCGGAAGATGCTGCCGACCTGGCCGTTGCTGAAGCGCACGTGCTCGAAGCCGCCGAGCCGTTGATCGTCGACGAACTCGTCCGCGTCGATGTTGAGGTTGGGGATGCTGCGCTTCGTCCAGGGCCGCATCGTCGACTGTCCGACGACGCCCACCTGGACCTTGCCGTAGTCGGCCGTCTTGCCGTCGTCGCCGGCCGTCGTCACCCACAGGTGATCCACGAAGGTCGCGTCTTCGCCGGTCGGTGAGTAGATGTCTCCGAAGCCCACATCTCGGATGGGGATCCCGACGCCGCCTGTCGATTCGTTCATGAGCTCGAGCTGCTCTTCCGAGACAGCGAACCAGTAGCGGTTGCCGACGGCGCCGAAGACGTCGAGCGCGTGCTCGGCCACCTCGGTGTCCGCGACGGGCGCTCCCGGGTACTCGTCCGCGGGCGCGCCGCCGGCCCCGCCGGCCCCGCCAGCGCCCCCGGCCCCACCGGCTCCCCCGGCCCCGCCCTGACCGATCGTGTAATAGTAGTTATAGTAGTTGTCCGGCTCATCGGCGCAGCCTGCCACGAAGACGGCAGACGGGATGGCGAGGAGGGCGAGCAGCGAGACCGCTCGCGTGCGGGACAACAGTGGCCGAACAGAGGGAGAAGACGGTAGCTGATGGGACATGCGCGCAACCTTTCGGTGACACGCTCGTTGCAAAAGTTGTACCGTCCACAGAGAAAAATTTCGCGAGGGTCCCGGCGTCGATGCCGTGGACCGGTCAGCCGCGCAGGCCCGGTGAGGTCGTGGAGGAGCTCATCCCTCTCGCCCGCAGGCGTGGACGCGCGGGCGGCGCCGCCTCATGACAGGCGGATCAGATCCTGGCACACCGCCCCGGATCAGCCGCCGTCTGTGCCAACGCCGGCATACGACGTCGATCCAGCTGGCCTCTGCGCTGCGCTCGCGCTCGCACCCTGCGACGGTCCTTGCTCCCTGCCATGGTCTTTGCCGGTAGTCGTTCGGATGGACGCCCTGATCGCCGTCCTCGACGGCCTGGCTGTATCGCCGCGCGTCCGGGCTTGAACCGTCAACGTCGGTGAAGCCGTACTGCGCGCACGTCACGTCCGATGACGGCCACCACGCGCGAGGCGGCGGGGACTCGCCGCCCGCCCCGGCGACGCTACGCGGCAAGCAGCTTGTCGCGGAAGAGCTGCAGGACCCGGTCGAGCGCGGCGCGCGTCGGCTCGCCCGGCGCGTCGATCAGCCCGCCCGTCAGCACCGAGTGGTGCTTCTTGAGCGGCTCCCTGGGGTGCCCATCGGCTTGCTCCAGCTCCACGGCGACGAACCCCTCCCCGAGGCGCTCGCGCAGGAACTGGAACCGCTCCTCGGGCACGAGGGGATCGCCCTTGAAGCGGAGCCCCAGCACCCGGAGGCCCTCCCTGTCGCAGCGCTGCGCCACCGCGTCGAGGGTCGCAGCGTCGCAGTCGATAGCCCGCCGATGGCCCTCGGTGAGCGACACCGGGAGCGACGGCTGCGACAGGACGGGCGCCAGCACCCGGGCGTCCGCCGCCATCGCGAGCGCGAACCCGCCGGTGAAGCACATCCCCACGACGCCCACGCCCGGCCCGCCGCAGCGCCGGTGCTCCGACGCGGCGAGGGCCCGCAGCGAGTCGACGACGGGCGAGGAGCGCCCCGTCGCGAACACGGTGAACTCCTTGCTGATGCAGGCCCTGGCCATCGACGAGAGGACGTAGAGGATGCTCGATGCCCCGCGCCGGAACGGGTCGCGGCCGGCGGTCCCGAACAGGCTGGGCAACACGGCCGTGCAGCCGAGCGCCACCACCCGGTCGGCGAACCCGAGCACCTGCGGAGAGATGCCCGGCATCTCGGTCAGCACGAGGACCGCGGGACCCTTCCCTTTGCGATAGACATCGTACGCGGCCCCCTCGTGCGTGAAGCGCTCGCGCTCGAAGGTGGCGAGATCGCCCGCGGGCGCCTTGGGTCTGTGATGTGCAGTCACCGCGGCACTGCACCACAAGAGGTGCGCGCGGTAAAGCCTTCTCCCGCGGCGCGCGGCGCCCGGGCTGCGCGCGGAGCCCGGGCGGCGCGCCGTCCCGTCCGGGGCGCAGCGCGGCCGCTCGGCCACCCCGCGTGAGCCGTCACCGCAGGCCGTTCTTCACCGCGGCGACGAGCTCGCCGTTCGCCGTGTCGCCGCTCAGCTCCCAGAACATCGCGCCGCCGAGCCCCTTCGACTTGATATAGCTCATCTTGACGCCGAGCGAGGCCGGGTTGTCGTAGCTCCAGAACTCCGTCCCGTTGAAGGTGTAGTAGGCCTTCGTGTCCGGGTGCGTGTAGCCAGGGTGGCCCTTGGCCTTCAGGACCTTGTAGTCCTCGATGCCCGCCTCGTACGCGCCCGGCGCGGCGCCGGCGGCCGACTGCCACACCCCGTGGTTCGCGCTGGCGACGCCGGTCCACCCGCGACCGTAGAAGGGCACCCCGACGACAAGCTTGCTCGCCGGCGTCCCGCCGTTCAGCCAGGCCGTGACCGCCTCGTCGGTGCTGTACTTCAGCGCCTTCGCGGGGTTCGAGGCGGAGTTGTAGAGCGGAGAGTGGAAGTTCGTCGTGGCCTCCCAGGCGCCGTGCATGTCGTACGTCATCAGGTTGATGAAATCGAGGTGCCGGTGGATCTCGCCGACCTGGATCTTCTCGATCTTGTCGAGGCCGGCGGGCGCCGCGATGGTGAGCAGCAGCCCGGAGCGCGCCGCGTTGAGCTGGCGGCGGAACTCGGCGAGCAGCGCCGTGAAGTTCTGGGTGTCCTCGGGGCGCTGATTGCAGGTGCTGCCGCACGCGGCCGGGTACTCCCAGTCGACGTCGATGCCGTCGAACACGCCGGCCCAGCGGGGATCCTTGATGAAGAGATCCACACAGGACGACACGAACGACGCGCGGTTCGCGGGCAGCGCGGCCTCCGAGAAGCCGGCCGACCACGTCCAGCCGCCGAGCGAGATCAGCACCTTGAGGTGCGGGTGCTTGCGCTTCAGCTTGCGGAGCTGGTTGAAGCTGCCGCGGAGCGCGCCGGCGTCCCAGGTGTCGGCGACGCCATCGACGCTGTCGGCGGCGCTGTAGGCCTTGTCGTAGTCGGCATAGGTGTCGCCGAGCTGGCACCGGTTGCCCGTCACGTTGCCAAAGGCGTAGTTGATGTGTGTGAGCTTGGCGGCCGACCCGCTCGTGTCGATGTTCTTGACGTGGTAGTTGCGGCCGTAGACGCCCCACTCCGCGAAGTAGCCGATCACCTTCTTGCCGCCGCCGCCGCCGCCGCCGTCGCCGCCGCCCGAGCCGCCGCTGCCTCCTGCGCCGCCGCTGCCGCCGCTGCCGCCCGAACCGCCGCTGCCGCCCGAGCCACCGCTGCCGCCCGCGCCGCCGCTGCCGCCCGAGCCGCCGCTGCCGCCCGCGCCAGCGCTGGTCGTGCTGGTGCTCGTGCCACCACTGACCACCTTCCAGAGCGCCGGGACGATCGGCGGCTCCCACCCCGGAAGCGAAGTGTGCGCCTGGACGCAGCTATAGGTGACGCCACCGTAGGTCACCTGGGAGTTGACCGCATACGCGGTGTACGGCGCCCAGGCGGCGACGGCGGCTTGCTCCGTCGCGTCGATCTCGGCCCCCTCAGGGCCGAGGCCATCTCCGCCATCGAGTCCGCCGCAGGCGGCCAGGGCCATGACAGCAAAGATCGGCAAGGTCGTGAGCGAGGAAAGCTTCATGGCTGATCTCCTTCGGTGTGCCGGTATCCCGGTCTCCGGTCGTTGCAGGGTCGCTTCAGGACAGATGAGCAACCGCCGTACCGGTCGCGGCGACGACCTGGAGGGCCGGTGTCAGACAGCCGCGTCACCGCCCGGTTTGAGCTCCAACAAGCGCGAGATGCGCCGCGATCGCGCCCGGCAATCCCGGCGAGCAAGGGGGGCGATCGGAGAGATCACCCCGGCGATCCCCCCGATCGCGGGAGAGCTCCCGGATCACCCCCGCGATCCGCGCGATCGCCCCGCGACGGCCCGGCGCAGCGCGCTTCCTCGCTCATTCCTCCAGCAGGAGACGCGATCGAGGATCAGGGCACGACGCTTGCTCTTGTCTCGATCCGTGGACGGAACCATCGAGCACCTCAGCCAGGAACCCGCCGGGGCACATCGGAGTAGGATCGCCGTCGAAATGCACCCCGGCGACACGCTGACGCTCCTCGCACCGCTGTCCGGTCCCATCGTGCCGATCGAGTCCGTCCCCGACCCTGTCTTCGCCGACAAGGTCGTCGGCGACGGCATCTCGATCGATCCGACGAGCCAGACGTTGCTCGCCCCCTGCGACGCGACGGTGACGCAGCTCCACGCGGCGCGGCACGCGATCACCCTGAGCGCCGCGGGCGGCGTCGAGATCCTGATCCACGTGGGGATCGACACGGTCGGCCTGAAAGGCGAGGGCTTCACCGCGCGGGTGAAGCAAGGAGACAGGGTCTCCGCGGGCCAGGCGCTCATCGAGTTCGACGCCGATCGCCTCCTCCACAAGGCGCCCAGCCTGCTCACGCAGGTCATCCTCCTGAGCGGCGAGACGAGCGCCATCGTCGAGCGCGCGAGCGGCGCGGCCAGGGCCGGCGTGAGCCGCCTCATGACCGTGAGCTCCCGGCGGAAGGCCGGGGAGGACCCGGCGCAGGCGTCGGGCGCGGCGGAGGCCGGCGCGTCGAGGCCGCCGCGGGCCACGGTCGGGGTCACCTCCGCGCTCGTGACGGTGCCCAACCCGCACGGGCTGCACGCGCGGCCGGCCGCGGTGCTCGCCAGCGAGGCCAGGTCGTTCGCGGCCGACATCAGCGTGGAGCTCGCCGGCCGCAACGCGAACGCGAAGAGCGTCGTCGGGCTGCTGAACCTGGGCGCGGGCCCGGGCGCCGAGCTGCGCCTCGTCGCGAGCGGCAGCGAGGCGGCGCGGGCGGTGGCGCGCCTCGTCGAGCTCGTCCGGAGCGGGCTCGGCGAGGACCTGTCCGCCGCGCCGGCCGCTCCCGCGCCCGCCGCGCCCTCCCCCGCCCCCGCGCCGCGCGCGGCGGCCGACGACGACGCGCGGCGCCTCCACGGCGTGAGCGCCGCGCCGGGCCTCGCCATCGGCCCGGTCTGCAAGGTCGATCCGCTCGCCGCCCCCGTGGAGGAGCGCGGCCTCGACACCGAGGTGGAGCTCGCGCGCCTGCACCGGGCGCTGACGCACACCCGGCACGAGCTGAAGCAGCTCGTCGCCGCGTCGGGCAAGCGCGTCGAGCAGGCCCAGATCTTCAGCGCGCACCTCTCGATGCTCGACGATCCGGAGGTGATCACCCGCGCCGAGGTCGCCATCGTCGAGGGCAAGTCGGCCCCGTTCGCGTGGCGCGAGGCGGTGATGTCGTCGTACAGGGAGCTCGCTCGCCAGTCGAACCCCCTGCTCGCCGCGCGCGCCAACGACCTGCGGGACGTGGGCGGCCGCGCGCTGCGGCACCTCGTCGGCGGCGACGAAGCGCAGGCCGTGCCGGCCGGCAGCATCGTCGTCGCGGAGACCCTGACGCCGTCCGAGGTCGTGCGGCTCGCCGACCAGGGGGCCGCGGGGCTCGTCAGCGTGCTCGGCGGCACCACCTCGCACGCGGCGATCCTGGCGCGCTCGCTCGGCGTGCCGTACCTCGTCGACGCCCCGGCGGCGCTGCTCGCGATCGAGGCGGGGGGGACGGCCGTGCTCGACGCGCTCAACGCGCCCAACGTCGGAGACGCCGTGCTGCTGCTCCGCCCGACCGAGGCCGAGGTCGACGCCTACCGCGCCCGGCTCGGGGCGCGCCAGGCGCTGCGCGAGCGGCAAGAGGCGGCGGCGGCGGAGCGCGCGGTGACCCGCGACGGGGTCCGCGTCGCGGTGCTGGCCAACGTCGCGAGCGCCGACGACGCGCGCAAGGCCGTCCGGCTCGGGGCCGAGGGCGTGGGCCTCCTGCGCACCGAGCTGATGTTCTTCGATCGCGCCGCCGCGCCGACCGAGGCCGAGCAGACCGCGGCGTACCAGGAGGTCGCCGACGCGCTGGGCGAGCGCCCCCTCGTCATCCGCACGCTCGACGTCGGCGGCGACAAGCCGCTCTCCTACATGCCCCTGCCCGCCGAGGACAACCCGCTCCTCGGCATCCGCGGCCTGCGCATCGGCGCGCTCCACCCGACGATCCTGCGCAGCCAGCTCCGCGCGATCCTGTCGACCCGGGTCGCCGGCGGGCACCGCGTCCTCTTGCCGATGGTCGCGGGCATCGAGGAGCTCCGGGAGGCGAAGCAGGTGCTCGAGGAGGAGCGCCGGCGCGCCGGCTCGCCCCCGGTGGAGCTCGGGGTGATGGTCGAGGTGCCGTCGGTCGCGATCCAGGCCGACAGGTTCGCGCCCGAGGTCGATTTCTTCTCGATCGGCACGAACGACCTCACCCAGTACACGCTGGCCATGGACCGCACCCACCCGCGGCTCGCCGGCCGGCAGGACGCGCTGCACCCGGCGGTGCTCCGGCTCATCGCCGCGACCGTGCAGGCCGCGCGCAAGCACGAGCGCCACGTCGGGATCTGCGGCGCCGTGGCGAGCGATCCGGACGCCGTGGCCGTGCTGATCGGCCTCGGCGTGACCGAGCTCAGCGTCAGCGTCCAGGCGATGCCGGAGGTGAAGGCGAGGATCCGCGAGCTCGACGCCGAGAAGTGCCGCGAGCTCGCCAGGGTCGCGGTCGATCTGGCGACCGCGGCCGAGGTGCGGGCGCTGCTCTCGCCGGGCGCGCGGCCCGGCTGACGCGGCGGCCGCGACAACCACGACACGTAGACCCGGGAGGCTGCCGCGAGAGCGACGCGGGCGCCGCCCTGCCCACTGGTGGAAAGGAGCTTCGCATGAGGGGATTCAACGAGCTGCAGCGGGTCGGCAAGGCGCTGATGCTGCCCATCGCGGTGCTGCCTGTCGCGGGCCTGCTGCTCCGGCTGGGGCAGCCCGACGTGTTCAACATCGCGTTCATCGCCCAGGCCGGCGGCGCCATCTTCGACAACCTGGCGCTCATCTTCGCGGTGGGCATCGCGGTCGGCCTCGCGCGCGAGATGAACGGCGTGGCCGGGCTCTCCGGGATGATCGCCTACCTCGTGATCACGAACGGGGTGAAGAGCATCGACGAGAAGATCAAGATGGGCGTCCTCGCCGGCATCCTGGCCGGCATCCTCGCGGGGGCGATGTACAACCGCTTCCGCGACACCAGGCTGCCCGCCTTCCTCGGCTTCTTCGGCGGCAGCCGCTTCGTGCCCATCGTCACCGGCGGCGTGAGCCTCGCCCTCGCGCTCGTCCTCGGCTTCGTCTGGCCGCCCATCCAGGCCGGCATCGACGCGCTGGGCGGCTGGATCGTCGCCTCGGGGCCGATCGGCGCCTTCAGCTTCGGCCTGCTGAACCGCCTGCTCATCCCGACCGGGCTGCACCACATCCTGAACAACATCGCGTGGTTCGTCGTCGGCTCGTTCCAGGGCGCGAAGGGGGCGGTGACCGGCGATCTGAACCGCTACTTCGCCGGCGACCCCTCGGCGGGCGTGTTCATGGCCGGCTTCTACCCGGTGATGATGTTCGGCCTGCCCGCGGCGTGCCTCGCGATCTACCGCACCGCGCGCCCGGAGAACCGCAAGGCCATCGGCGGGGTGATGTTCTCGGCCGCGCTGACCGCCTTCCTGACGGGCATCACCGAGCCCATCGAGTTCGCCTTCATGTTCCTCGCGCCGGCGCTCTACGCCGTCCACGCGGTGCTGACCGGCGTCTCGCTGGCGCTGCTCGACGTGCTCGGCGTCAAGCACGGCTTCAGCTTCTCGGCCGGGTTCATCGACTACGCGCTGAACTACGGGCTCTCGACCAAGGGCTGGATGATCGTGCCGATCGGCCTCGCCTACGCGGTCGTCTACTACGGGCTCTTCGTCGTCTGCATCGAGCGGCTCAACCTGGCCACGCCGGGCCGCGAGCCCGCGACGGCGACGGCCGAGGGCGCGCCGCGGGAGGAGCCCGCCGCCGACGCCGGCGGGCTCGCCGGGCAGCTCCTGCGGGCGCTGGGGGGCCACGAGAACATCCGCGAGATCGACGCGTGCATCACCCGCCTGCGCCTGGTCATGGTCGACCGCGACCGCGTGAAGGACGCGGAGCTCAAGGCGCTCGGCGCCCGGGGCGTGGTGCGCCCGGGGACCGACAGCCTGCAGGTGATCCTCGGGCCGATGGCCGAGTCGATCGCCAAGGAGATGAAGGAGCTCAAGGTCGACGCGCCGGCCGCGCCGGAGGCCACGCCGGAGGCCGCGCCGGGGCCCGCGCCGGCCGGGCGCAAGGAGGCGAGCGCCTCGCGGGGCAGCGCGTCCGCCGCGCTCTCGGCGCGGGTCGAGCGCTGGCTCGCCGCGCTCGGCGGCGCCGCCAACGTCCGGTCCGTGGAGGGGTTCTCGAGCGGGCGCGTGCGCGTCGAGCTCGCCGGCGACGCCCCGATCGACGAGGCGGCGCTCCAGGCCGCGAGCGTGAAGGGCGTGATGCTCCTGCCGGACCGGGTGGTCCACCTGCTCGTCGGCCCCGAGGCGCCGCGGTACGCCGCCGCGCTCGAGCAGAAGCTCAAGGGGTGAGGCCGTGGATCTGGAAGGCAACATCCTCACGCCGGAAGGCTGGCTCCGCGGGCGGCTGCGCTGCGGCGCGCGGGTCGAGGAGATCGAGGGTGCGCCTGCCCCCGGCCCCGGCGCGGGGCCGCGGATCCTGCCCGGCTTCATCGATCTGCACGTCCATGGCGGCGGCGGCCGGGACGTCATGGAGGGCGGCGACGCGCCCCGGGTGATGGCCCGCGCGCACGCCGCGACCGGGACCACCAGCCTGCTCGCCACCACGATGACGGCGCCCGCGGCGGAGATCACCGCCGCGCTGCGCGCGATCCGGGCGGCCATGGATGCGCGCCGCCGCGGCGAGGCGCGCATCCTCGGCGTCCACCTCGAGGGCCCGTTCCTCAACCCGGGCCGGCTGGGCGCGCAGCCGCCGTGCGTCGCGGCCGGGGACCTCGACGCCGCGCTCGCGCTCCACGCCGTGGCCCCGATCCGCGTGCTCACGCTCGCGCCGGAGCTCGCCGGCCACCTCGAGCTCGTCCGCGGCCTGTCCGGCCTGGGGGTGCGGGTCCAGATCGGGCACACGCTGGCCAGCTACGAGGAGGTCGCGGCGGCGCTCGCGGCCGGGGCGAGCGGCTTCACCCACCTCTTCAACGCGATGAACGGGCTGCACCACCGCGAGCCCGGGGCGGTCGGCGCGGCCCTGGCCCACGGCGACTTCGCCGAGCTGATCCCGGATCTCGTCCACGTGCACCCGGGCGCCATCCGGGCCGCCCTGCGCTGCATCCCGCGGCTCTACGCGGTGACCGACGGCACCGCCGCCTCGGGGATGCCGGACGGCCCGTACCAGCTCGGCGCGCGCGCGGTCACGAAGTGCCAGAACAGCGTGCGGCTCCCCGACGGCACCCTGGCGGGCAGCTGCCTGACCATGCACCAGGCGTTCAAGAACCTGGTCGGCCTCGGGCTCTCCGTGGCGGAGGCGTCGCGCCGCTGCAGCCTGTTCCCGGCCGAGCACCTCGGCCTCGAGGATCGCGGCCGGGTCGCGCCGGGCTGCTTCGCCGACCTGCTGGTCCTGGATGAGGATCTCGCCCTGCAGCAGGTCCTCGTGGAAGGAGAGCCCCTTGAGTGACCGATCGCGCTCGCTGATGGCATCGCTGATGGCAGATGAGGCCCGCTCCGCCGCGGCGGTCGTGGCGCAGCAGCTCGCCCAGGACGAGCCCGCGTACCGCGAGCTGGGCGCCCGCCTGCGCGCGGCGCCGCCGCCGTCCGTCGTCACGATCGCCCGCGGCAGCTCGGATCACGCCGCGGGCTACCTCGCCTACCTCGTGATGACGCAGCTCGGCTGTCCGGTCGCGAGCCTGCCTCCCTCGGTGGTGACGCTCTACCGCGCGCCGCTGCGGCTCCCGGGCGGCCTGGCGGTCGCCGTGTCGCAGTCGGGGCAGAGCCCGGACGTGGTGAGCACGCTGGAGGCCTGCGGCGCCGCGGGCGCGGTGACGGCGGCCCTCGTGAACCAGCCCGGCTCACCGCTCGCCCAGGTGGCCGCGTCGACGCTCCCGCTGCGCGCCGGCCCCGAGCGGAGCGTCGCGGCCACGAAGAGCTTCATCGCGAGCCTGAGCGCGATGGCCAGGGTGGTCGGGAGCTGGCGCGAGGACGCCGCCCTGCTCGACGCGCTCACCGCGCTGCCGGACGCCCTGGCCGCCGCGAGCGAGGGCGACGTGAGCCCGCTCGTCGGCGCGCTCGCCGGCGAGGAGCGCCTGCTCGTGCTCGGGCGAGGCCCGGGCTTCTCCATCGCGCTGGAGGCGGCGCTCAAGTTCAAGGAGACGTGCGGCATCCACGCCGAGGCGTTCACCGTCGCCGAGGTGCAGCACGGGCCCATGGCCCTGATCGACGAGCGGTTCCCTCTCCTGATCTTCGCCCCGCGCGGCCCGGCGCAGGCCGGCCTCGTCCGCGTGGCGGAGGAGTTCCGGAGCCAGGGAGCGAAGGTGATCCTGGTGGGCGCCGCCGGGCTGCCGGGGGTGGATCTCGCCGTGCCCGAGTCCCCTCACGAGCTGCTCGACCCGCTCTGTCAGGTCCAGGCGTTCTATCTGGCGGCCGCTGCCCTGGCCGAGGCCCGGGGTCTCGACCCCGACGCGCCGAGGCGGCTCAAGAAGGTCACGAAAACACTGTAGGAGTGCGCCATGCGAAAGGCTGTTATCCGAGGAGGGCTGCTCGTCGCGGCCCTGTTTGTGGCAGGGTGCGCCGACGACGAGACGTCCTCGTCCACCGGGAGCACCACGATGAGCACCAGCACGGGCGGTGACGGCGGCAACACCGGCGGCAGCGGCGGCAACACCGGCGGCGGCAACACCGGCGGCGGCGATACAGGCGGCGGTGGCGCGGGCGGCGACTCGGCGCAGCAGCGCCCGTCAGGCGCTGATCTCGCCGTGAGCTGGGAGGTGCTGGACAACACGAAGAACCCCGCGGTGAGCTTCGGCTCGGCGCTGACGATCACCAACCATGGAACTGCCGCGCTCGGGAGCAGCGGCTGGACGCTCTATTTCAACTTCGTCCGCACGATCGTGCCCGAGAGCCTGCCGGCGGGGGTGACGGTCACCCAGATCAACGGCGACTTCTTCAAGATGGAGCCGACCGAGGCATTCGAGCCGGTGCAGCCGGGGCAAAGCGTCGTCATCCCCTTCGACGCGGCGTACTGGGCGATCAAGGCGACGGACGCGCCCGCGGGCTATTACTTCGTGTTCACGGACGGCGAGGGCGTGGCCTCCGCGCCGGAGCCTGTCGGCTCCGAGAGCGTCGCGCCGTTCGTGGAGGAGAAGCAGACCGACAGGTTCCCCGGCGATATAACCCCTGTGCCGACGACGGCGTCTCGCCATGACGAGAACCAGGCTGTCCGCCTGCTCGCTCCTGGCGAGGTGGACAGGATCGTGCCCTCGCCGGTGCTCCTCGAGGCGGGCGCCGGAGAGCTCGTGTTGTCGGCTGCGGTGCCCATCTATCACGCCGCGGGGCTCCAGGGCGAGGCCGCCTTTCTGGCGGAGGCGCTGGAGGTCCTCCTCGGCGGCGCGCCGGAGGTCCGCGAGGGCGCGCCGCCCGCGGGGACGGCGGCGATCTCGCTGGCGACAGGCGCGCTCGACGTCGGCGGCCGGCCGCGGCAGGCGGGCGACGAGGCCTATCGGCTCACGGTCACTGAAGATGGCGTCGAGATCGTGGGCAGCGACGCGGCCGGGGTCTTCTACGGGATCCAGAGCCTGCGCGCCCTCGCGCCCGTGGAGGCGTACCGGAGCGCCCGGCCGGAGCTCGCGATCGGCGCGGTGACGGTGGAGGACGCCCCGCGCTTCGCCTACCGCGGCATGCACCTCGACGTCGCGCGCAACTTCCAGCGCAAGGAGGCCGTGCTGAAGCTGCTCGACGTCATGGCCTTCTACAAGCTGAACAAGTTCCATTTCCACCTCACCGACGACGAGGGGTTCCGCCTCGAGGTGCGCGGCCTGCCCGAGCTCACCGAGGTCGGCGCCCGGCGCGGCCACACCCTCGACGACGGGGACCGTCTCGTCCCCTCGTTCGGCTCCGGTCCGGACCCGGACTCACCGGCTTCGAGCGGCAGCGGCCATTACACCCGCGCCGAGTTCGTGGAGATCCTCCGCCACGCGAAGGCGCGCCACATCGAGGTGATCCCCGAGATCGACATGCCGGGCCACGCCCGCGCCGCGGTCAAGGCGATGGAGGCGCGCCGCGCGCGGCTCGCGGCCGAGGGCGACCTCGAGAAGGCCGAGGAGTTCCTGCTCAGCGATCCGGAAGACGCATCCCAGTACATGTCGGTGCAGATGTGGCACGACAACGTGCTGAACCCCTGCCGGGAGTCCACCTACAGGTTCGTGAAGGCGGTCGTGGACGACATCGTGACGATGTACGCCGAGGCTGGCGCGACGCTCACCACCCTTCACACGGGCGGCGACGAGGTGCCGGAGGGCGTGTGGGAGCAGTCCCCCGCGTGCAAGGCCCTCCTCGACGAGGAGGCGGGCGACGAGCTCGGCTCCGCGGCCGACCTGACGAGCTATTTCCTCAGCAAGATCAACGAGATCGTGGCGTCTCACGGCCTCGTGACCGGCGGCTGGGAGGAGATCGGCCTGAAGAAGGTGCCTGACGGCAGCGGCTTCGACAAGGTGGCCAACCCCGCGTTCCTGAGCAGCAACTTCAGGCCGTATGTCTGGAACAACGTCTGGGGCTGGGGAGACGAGGACAACGGCTACAAGCTCGCCAACGCCGGCTATCCGGTGGTCCTCTCCAACGCGACCAACCTGTATTTCGATCTCGCCTACGACAAGGATCCTTCGGAGCCTGGCTATTACTGGGCCGGGTTCGTGGACACGCGAAAGCCCTACGAGTTCGTGCCGCTCGACGTCTACAAGAGCGCTCATGCCGACCGCATGGGCAATCCGATCGATCAGGCCGAGATGTTCCGGGACCACGTGCGGCTGACCGAAGCTGGCCGGGCGAACATCCTCGGCATCCAGGGGCAGCTCTGGGGCGAGAACGCCAAGGGGCAGCAGGCGATGGAGTACCTGGTCTTCCCGAAGCTCATCAGCCTCGCGGAGCGGGCCTGGGCGCCGGACCCGGCGTGGGCGGCGGAGGAGGACGCGGCCGCGCGCGCGAGCCTGCTCGCGGAGGCGTGGAATCGATTCGCCAACAGCCTGGGGCAGCGCGAGCTGCCGCGGCTGGACCACCTGGCCGGCGGCGTGGACTACCGGCTCCCGCTGCCGGGCGCGCGGATCGAGGACGGGAAGCTCGTGGCGAACGTGGCGTTCCCGGGGCTCGAGATCCGCTACACGACCGACGGCACGGAGCCTGACGCCACCTCGGCGGTCTACAGCGGGCCGGTGGCGGTGAGCGGCGTGGTCAAGCTCCGGACGTTCGACACGCGCGGCCGCGGCAGCCGCACCTCGGTGGTCGATCCGAACGCGCCGGGGGCGTCGGGTGCGCCGGAGGGAGCGCGGGCGGCGCGGTGAGGGTCCGGGCGACGACCGCCGCGCCGAGGGGGGCCGCGCTGGCCCTCCTCGCGCTGCTCCCTGGCTGTTACATCGACCTCGACGGCCTGACCGGCGGGGCCGAGGAGAGCCCCGCGCCGGGCGACCCGGGCCGGTGCGCGCCCGGGGACTGCAGCGTGCAGTGCGTCGTCGCCGCGGGCGAGGCGGCCGGCGCGCCTGCGGCGATCGCCGCGGTCGGGCGTCATGTGGTGTGGACGAGCCGCGAGGGCGATCGCGTCCGCCGCCTCGATCCCGCGACGGACGCGGTGGAGGACCTCGTGTCGTTCACGCCGGCGCCGGGCCTGCTCGCCGCCGCGGAGGGGCTCGTCGTGTGGGTCGCCGGCGACGGGCTCTGGCATTGCCCGGCCGACGGCTGCGCGGCGGGCGCGACCTCGCTCATCGCCTTCGGCCCGGGCGAGGCCGAGGCGGTGCGCGGCCTGGCGACGGACGGGCGCGACGTGTACTGGACGCGCGACGAGCCGAGCGGCACCGCCGGAGAGCTGCTGCGCTGCCCCGTCGCCGAGGGCTGCGGGGCGGCGCCGGAGCTGCTCGCGCCGAGCCAGTCGCACCCGCGCGGGGTGGCGGTCACCCCGGGCGGCGCGGGCGACGTCGTCTGGGTCCAGCAGGGCACGGGCGCCGAGTTCGGCCGGGTGCTCCGCCTGGACAAGGGCGCCTCGCCGCCCGTCGCGCCCGCGCAGATCGCGGTGCTGCTCGACTTTCCGGACCGGATCGCGCTCGGCGGCGCCGAGGTGCTCTGGACCTGGGCCGACCCGGGCGGGGCGGCGGGCGGCGTCTCCCGCTGCGACCTCGTGGAAGGGTGCGCCGAGGAGGCGCTCGCGCCGCAGACCGAGCCGGCGCGCCCGCTGCGCGAGCCCGCGGCGATCCTGATCGACGGCGCGGACGCGTACTGGGTCAACCGCGGCGCGGGCACGGTGATGCGCTGTCCGACCGCGGGCTGCCCCGGCTACCCCGAGGTGCTCGCCGAGGGCCTGACGCGCCCCGCGGCGGTGGCGGTGCAGGGCGCCTGCGTCTATGCGGTCGACGAGGCCGACGGCGGCCGGGTGGTGCGCGCGAACCTTCCGCCGCGATGATGCCTGGCGGCGCTGCGCGAAGGGTCATACGACCTGTAGTGTAGGCTTACCTCGCTTGCGTACGGCCTCTGGGACCTGCGCGAACTGATCGCCATCGAGGTGAAGCCACGTCAGCTTTGGTAGATTCCATATCTCTTTGGGCAGAACAGAAAACGGATTATCGACGATCCAGAGTTCGACGAGCTCCTTCATCTGACCCGCCTCTCGTGGCAGAAGCTTCAGCTGGTTGCCGCTCAGCTCCAGCTTACGCAGCCTCGGGAGAGCAAAAAGATCTCTCGGCAATCGCTCCAGCTTATTGAAACCGAGATCGAGCTCTTCGAGCTCGACGAGCGCGGCTATCGACACTGGAACCTCTTTGATGGCATTGTCGCTCATGCTCAAGCTACGCAGGCTGGTCAATCCGCACAGATCCGAAGGGAACCACTTCAGTTGATTTCGGCTCAAATCCAGCTTCGAGAGCTGACCAAGCCCCGCGAGGGACGGCGGCAGCTGTTTCAATGCGTTGCGGGACAGATCGAGCTCCTCCAGCGTGGTGAGGGTCCCGATCTCCTCAGGCAGATCGTCGAGGCTCAGCGCGCGAAGATTGAGCGTCTTACTTCCTTGACCGGCGGCGACGGCAATCTTCTTGAGCGCGTCATTCACGGCTCTCTCCACGTCCAAGGGATCACGCGAGGATGACGTGGGTCTTGCAGCCCTCTTCATTTTTTCCTCTCGTCCTTTTGTTGCTGCCTCAGCTTCTCATAGGTGGCGTCTGACTTGCTTCCGAATGCGACACCATAGTATCCCTGCGTCGTCGTCGCCTTAGGGTTGGCGGCGGCTCCCAGGTTGTGATCGTAGTCCGTAGCGACCTCCTTGCCTGCCGTCCCCTTACCCTTCACCTTGCACGAACCGTTCTTGTTACCCTTGTAGCTGACCTTGTTCTCCACCCCCTCAGGCTGCTCCCATACGTACTCTACAGTCGAATTCGTGTCGGCCGCCGCGCGCATCAGCGCCGCGTGACAGGTAGGGCACGGTGGGAACTTGCCCTCCAGCTTGTACTTGCGCTGCCGGCGCGGTAGCTCCCGCGCTGATTTCGTCTTTCCGAACGCGAGCAATTCCTGAGCGAACTTCTGCTCACCGCATCCGTTGTTGCGCGGATTGAAGCCTGCGGCAGGAGCGTTCAGACCGGGCGATGTCACGCCGCCAGAGGGGAATCCGCTCGGGTTCCCCGCAAAGTCCTCGAACGCCGCCGGTGCACCTGTCAACTGGGCGATGACCAGCCCCAGCGGATCGGGCCAACCGATCGGATTAGGGCCGTAGGCGAACAGGTTGAGCCCGCCGAGATAGCCGATGGGATCGGGGCTTATGTACCTACCGATCTCAGGGTCATAGTATCGATAGCGATTGTAGTGGAGACCGGTCTCGGAATCTTCGTACTGGCCGGGAGAGCGAAATTGAGTTGTATCCTTCGACCCCGGAGCAGGCCGCGCTTTCCCGAAAATAGAGCGATCGAGTCTGCCCAGTAAATGGCCGGTCGCGTCGACCAGTTCCGTCGGCGTGCCGATGATATCCTCGACGTAGTAGACCCACGCGCCTCCTGCGACGTCGCGGTGCCCGAGCGGCATCGGGTCCTCGGAGTCCTCGAACAGGTATGTACGGACCGACTCCGGCACCCCTGAATCGCCGATCTTCACCTCGTGGATCAATGACATGATATCCCAAACATAGTGGTATCGGGCGGTGACGCGTCCGTCTTGCAGCGTGCGCTTAGCGACGCGGCGCGCGAAGACATCGTACAGGAACTCCACGTGAACTCCGTCGGGACGATCGACGCTCTCCAGAAGACCATACGCATTCCACGTGTAGCGCCATATTTCCGGCGTCGTAGATGCCGAGCCTCGCACTTTCTTCTCGATAAGGTAACCTCGTACGTCGTGGGTGTACTCGGTGTCCCCGCGCGTCCTGAGGACGTTACCTTGCGCGTAGCTGCGCTCGAGGCCACGGGCGCCGAGCTCGCTGTAATTAGAGCAAGGATCGACGTGGAACACCTCGCGCGTGCCATCGTCGTGCTGTTTGCAGACGAGTCGCTTTCTGGCGTCGTACTCGAACACATGGGCCTGGTCAGCCGCGGTAGATACGCTAAGGAGCTCGTCTACATCGGTGTACTCGTAGCGACGATCGACCGTACCTGCGCGATCGATCCCGATCCACTCCGGCTCGTGCCTTCGTTGATCTTCCTGCGACCTCTCGACGTGGCGGCGCCGCAGGCGGTTGGCGGCATCTCGTACGTCGACGATCGATCCGCCGCCGGCAAAATCGATGCGCTGCACGGAGCCGAGTGGGCTTCGCTCAATGGACAGGACGCGACCGTCGCGATCCTCAAGCGCTGCGACGCGACCGTTCGCGTCTCGCTTCATGCGCAGCTCATGGCCGAGCGACGTACGGAGGGCCAAGCGGTCTCCGGCTTCGTTACGCCAGCTCTGAACGACGTAGGTGGTTCCTTCCACGGTGACGGATTCCTTGGTGATCCGGCCCGCCGCGTCACGCTCGAACGTGAGCTCGACCTGCGCAGAGGACGCCAGCGTCAGCTCGCCGCGCGCGTCGTACTCGAAGCGCTGCGCGGAGTTGTCGGGCGCGATGTGCTCGAGGATCTGCCCCGCCGGGCTGAGCTTCAGCTCATGCAGGCCATCGCCTTCGTCGTATCCCGTGATGCGCCCGAGCAGATCGCGCTGGTAGCGGACGGTCGCGCCATGGAACTGGCGCTCCGAGGAGACATTCCCGTCTGCCAGGTACGAGCGCTCGGATTTCTCGCCTCGTTCGTTCAGGTGGTATAGCAGCCACCCCTCGCGGTTGTAGGACGCCCGAAGCTCTGTTCCATCGGGGTGTACAACGCGCGTGAGCCAATTCAGCCCACCATACTCATAGGTCGTCGTGCTGCCATTTGGCTCCGTGGTCGAGACCAGGTTACCCATCCCGTCGTAGCGATAGCTCGTGATTCGGCCGAGCTGATCCACAAGCTGCGCCAGCCGCCCCGATCGAGTGTAACGCAGATGTACTTCGTGACCGAGCGGGTTCACGATCCGGAGCAGGCGCCCCCAGTAGTCGTACATGAACTCGTAACGCGCCCCGTTCGGGAACGTGCGAGAGATGCAGTTGCCGTGATGATCGTGCTCGAACAGATGTCTCCCGCCACGTTCATCGATGACCTCACGCGCGACACCGCGATTGAGGTGGTTGAACTGGATCACTCCACCTCTCTGATCGCGCATGTAGACGATTTCGCCGGAACGGTCGCGATAGATGGTCGTGCCGCCGCCGGCGGGATCGATGATCTCGAGCTCTCTACCCAGCGCGTCGCGCTGGACGTGGAGGGTCTGCCCGTCGGGACTCGTCTCCCCGACGATCTCATCCATCTCGTCATACTGCCAGTTCCACGTCGCCCCTGTCGGGTCGGTGAGCGACGTCATACGGTCTTGATTGTCAAAGGTGCGCGTCGTAACGCCGCCTCGAGCGCTCACGGCTCTGCCGATTTCATCGGCGGGACCACGAAAGAAGCGCTGCAGCCGCACGGAGTCGACGACCTCGGTATAATCGCCGTCATACGTGAAGCGGCAATGATAGATACCTTTGGCTAGGCGCCCGTCCCGTAGCACGGCCGGCGCTTCGGGAGCCAGCGCGGGATCGGCGTGTCCGGGATAGTTGCCCCAGGTCTCGACGCAGCGCCCCTCGTCATCGTAGACGAAGTGGAACACGATCCCGCTCGGATATTCGAGGCGCTGTAGGCGATGATGCTCGTCGTAGGCGAAGCGGGTTGAGTAACCATCGACGTCAATGGCCTCGATAAGGTCGCCACGAGAATCGTACTCGAAACGGGCGAAAGTGAGCGAATATCCATTGGTATCTGGCACGGAGATCGAACGGATTCGACCCTCCTGCGTACCGTGGAAGACGATGGTGCGCCCTGCCGAGTCCATCGCGCGTATCAGGCGCCCGGCATCGTAGTTCAAGCGCAGCCAGCCACGCGCTCGATAACTGACCGCGACCAGGTTGTATATTGGCGACGCCGGATCGGTCTTGGCGAAGTGATGGATGAACTCGCTGCCCGGCCGTACAACATAGCCCGTTTCAGTGCGCATGATCCCCCACGGCCCGACCGACGCCTGCTCGCCAATGCCATCCAACGCCGGAAGGGTCTCCACGCCACCGTCGCCTGTCCGCAGGACGAGTCCGCGTCGGGTCTCTTCCAGCGTCCAGGCCAAGCTGTGTCTCCAGCCGAATCCCAAGCCGACATCCTCGTCGCATTGAGCAGAGGAATACGCGCGGGTGATCTCGAGATTGAAGAACCCCGGCAAGAAGAGGTCCGTCTCGGGGTTCGTGAAGACCTCTCCCGAGATGACGTCGACGGGATCTCCTTTGGCGATACTGCGACCGCAGTTGGTGCATCCGCCGTTCGCGCCGGGCCCACAGCCTTTTGCGTCCTTGCCACCGCCGCCAGGATCTCCCTTGCCATTCTTGCCGCCTGCGCCCTGCTTCCCGCCGCGCCCACTGCCACCTTTTCCGCGTCCTCCGCCGCCTCCACCGCCTCCACCAGCGATGAAGACGCCGGGGTTCATGCCGGGAATTGCGGGGATGTTCGGTACGGGTGCGGTGCGTGCCATCGCTGTGTTTCCAGATGATCCGCGGTAGGCGGAGCAGCGCGGCCATATTAACCGAGCCCTCGCGGTGGCGCGACGACAGAAATGCCTTCGCTGGGGGACGGAAGCTGCATCCAACACGCCCGATGCAAGCGCGGACGTTGCCGCGATCGGACCCGCGTTGGGCAAGCGCGCCTGCAGCGCTCGCCGCGGTCGGGCCTTTGTGGTGTGGACGAGCGGTGAGGGCGATCGCGTCCGCCGCCTCGCTCCCGTCTCCCGCTGCGACCTCGTGGAAGGGTGCGCCGAGGAGGCGCTCGCGCCGCAGACCGAGCCGGCGCGTCCCTTGCGCGAGCCCGCGGCGATCCTGATCGACGGCGCGGACGCGTACTGGGTCAACCGCGGCGCGGGCACGGTGATGCGCTGTCCGACCGCGGGCTGCCCCGGCTACCCCGAGGTGCTCGCCGAGGGCCTGACGCGCCCCGCGGCGGTGGCGGTGCAGGGCGCCTGCGTCTATGCGGTCGACGAGGCCAACGGCGGCCGGGTGGTGCGCGCGCCGCGGTGATGCGGTGATGGCGCCCGCCTCAGAGCATCTGGCCGCCTGACGCCTCGATCCGCTGGCCGGTGATCCAGTGGCTCTCGGGCGCGAGGAGCATCGCGACCGCGCCGCCGATGTCGTCCGGCAGGCCCACCCGGCCGAGGGCCGTCTGGGCGGCGATCATCTTGTTCAGCTCGGCGTTGTCGCGCACGGCGCCGCCCCCGAAGTCGGTCTCGATCGCGCCCGGCGCGAGCACGTTGACCGAGATCTTCCGCGGCCCGAGCTCCTTCGCCAGGTAGCGGGTGAGCACCTCCACGCCGCCCTTCATCGCGGCGTACGCGGCGTACCCGGGGAGGGTGAGCCGCGCGAGCCCCGACGAGATGTTGAGGATCCGCCCCCCGTCCGCGATCAGCGGCAGCAGCTTCTGCGTGAGGAAGAACGTCCCCTTCAGGTGGACGTTCACGAGCGCGTCGAACTGCTCCTCCGTCGTCTCGGCGAAGCTCGCGTGGGCGCCGATGCCGGCGTTGTTCACCAGAAAATCGAGGCGATCGCGGCCGAACTTGCCGCCGAGCTCCGCCCTCACCGCCTCGACGAACGCGTCGAAGCCGCGCGTATTCGCGACGTCGAGCGCGAGGGCCGCTGCCTTGCCCCCCTTGGCCTCGATCTCCTTCACCACCTCCGCCGCCTCGGCCGCGTTGCCGCGGTAGGTGATGACGACGCCCACGCCGCGCTCCGCGAGGTGGAGCGCCATGCTCTTGCCCAGCCCGCGGTTTCCGCCGGTGATGAGGGCGACGGTGCTGCGCTTCGATGTGCTCATGGTCGGGTCCTTTCGATGGCGACGCGGCCGCTCGCCGCTGTCTGCGGTAGTGAATAGTCCTCCGATCCCGGTTGAGAAAGGCCCAGGGTTCCGACACACTGTTTCGCCAGGCGAAACAATGAGCATCGACCTGGAGTCGCTGAAGATCTTCGTGAAGGTGGCCGAGCTCGGGAGCTTCACGCGGGCTGGCGAGCACCTCGGCATGCCCAAGGCGCGCGTCTCGCTGCGGCTGAAGGCGCTCGAGGTGGAGCTCGGCACCCGGCTCCTCCAGCGCTCGACGCGGGTCGTGCGCCTCACGCCCGACGGGGAGGAGCTCCTCCCGCGGGCGCGGCGCCTCGCGCTCGAGGCCGACGACCTGGGCGCGATGTTCCAGGCGGCGAGGGCCCTGCGCGGGCGCGTGCGGATCGATCTGCCGGTGAACTTCGCGCGCGACGTCATCATCCCGCGCCTGCCCGAGCTGCTCGCGCGCCACCCCGCGCTCGAGGTGCTCCTCAGCACGACCGATCGGCGCGTCGAGCCGCTCCGCGAGGGCTTCGACTGCGTCCTGCGCATCGGCGCCCCGGGCGACCCGGGGCTCGTCGGCCGCAGGCTCGGCGCCCTCCGGATGATCAACTGCGCGAGCCCGTCCTACCTGCGCGAGCACGGCACGCCGCGCCGGCTCGAGGATCTCGAGCGGCACCTCGTCGTGCATTACTCGCTCACGCTCGGCGCCGACGCGCCGTCGTTCGAGTACCCCCACGAGGGCGGCTACCGCGAGCGGCCGATGCGCAGCGTGGTGACGGTCAACAACGCCGACGCCTACCGCGCGGCGTGCCTGGCGGGCCTCGGCATCATCCAGGCGCCGCGGGCAGGGATGCTCGCCAGCATCACCGCGGGCGCGCTCGTCGAGGTCCTGCCCGCCCTCACCTGCGCGCCCATGCCGGTCTCGCTGCTCCACACGCACGGCAGGAGCGTGCCGCGCCGCGTCCGCGCGGTGATGAGCTGGCTCGCCGAGGTGCTCTCTCCGCACCTCGACGCGATCGACGCGATCGACGCGATCGACGCGATCGACCGCTGACCCATGCTGCCAGACGTATCATCCTGCGCTGGCTGTGCGCACCCGAAGGAGGAACCGATGAAAGCCATCTGGAAAGACAAGGTCATCGCCGAGAGCGACGACACCGTGCTGGTGGAAGGCAACCACTACTTCCCCGCGAGCTCGCTCAAGCGCGACTACGTGACCGCCAGCGACCACCACACCGTCTGCTCGTGGAAAGGCACGGCCAGCTACTACTCGCTGTTCGTGGACGGCGAGCTCAACCCCGAGGCGGTCTGGTACTACCCCGACCCCAGGCCCGAGGCCGCGATGGTGCGCGACCGCGTCGCGTTCTGGAAGGGCGTGAAGGTCGTCGACTGACGCGGCGGCTCGCGCGCTGATCGCGGTCAGCCCGGCGGCGCGCGGCGCGGGCGGGAAGCCGCTTGCTCGAAGCCGCCGGCCGCGGGTTAAGCTTGCGGCCGATGGAGCTCACGCCCGCCTTCACCTATCCCGCGCAGGTGCCCGTGCTGCTGCGCCAGCAGGGCTATGCGGTGCTCAGCCCGCAGGGCGTCGCCGAGCTCACGGGCTGCGCCCTGCGCGATCTGCACGCGCTGCGGCCCTCCTGGGACGACCTGCCGCAGGACCGCTACCTCAAGGACGGCGGCCACTACCGCAGCCGGCGGCATTCGTGCTTCGTCGTCGAAGGCGGCGCGGTGCGCCAGGCGCCCCATCGCGCGCACTGGCAGCCCGTCGAGTACAACGCGCTGCACGGCGGCATGCAGCGGTGGTTCGAGCCGATCCAGCCGCAGGTGGTGAGCCAGCCCGCCTGGGCGGGCCTGCTGCGCGCGCTCGGGCGGGTCGCTTCCGGCCTCAAGGGCGAGCAGCCCTGGTTCGTCGAGGCGCACCAGTTCCGCATCGATACCGAAGGGGGCATCGGCCGCCCCACGCCGGAAGGCGCCCACCGCGACGGCGTGGATCTCGTGGCGGTGTTCCTCGTCGGGCGCGAGCGCATCAAGGGCGGCGAGACGCGTGTCTTCCAGGCGGACGGGCCCGCGGGCCAGCGATTCACGCTCACCGAGCCGTGGAGCCTGCTGCTCCTGGACGACGAGCGCGTGATCCACGAGACGACGCCGATCCAGCCCGCCGGCGAGCCCGGCCATCGCGACACGCTGGTGATGACGTGCCGCGCGGGCGGCTTCCAGGGCGCCTGAAGCGCCGGGGCTGGCGCCCGCTCCGGACGTCTCGTCAGCGCGTCGCGCGTCGTCCGCTCAGCCGCCCGGCGTCTGTGCCTTGAGCAGGTACAGGCGCGTGAGGGTCCCGTTGACGAGCGCGCTGCCCTCGAGCTCCTGGGCCGCGCGGATCTCCGCGTTGATGTCGTTCACCGTGGTGAGCAGCCGATCGGAGCGCTCCCTCGAGAGCGACACGACCGCCGGCAGGATGTTGTTCACCGGGAGCTCGTCGGACTGGCTCATGAAGAGATAGATGTTGCGGACGCTGTTCATGAAGCCGGGGTCGCCGCCGGCGCCGGTGAGCAGCGACTCGCCGCCGTAGAGGAGCGAGCGCAGGGCGTCGTTCTGCTCGAGCGAGAGCGGGAAGCCGAGGGCCACGTACGATTCCCAGAGCCCCTTCGAGCCGGTGAGCTGGTTGCCGGCGGCCTGGATCGGATCGCCGAGCTGCGCGAGCTTGGTCGCCACCTGGCCGTAGAAAACGCGCTGCAGCTCGTCCAGCTTCCGCTCCACCCCGGCGCGCGCCTGGTCGAGGAGGGCCGAGGTGGCCAGGAGCCGGCGCGAGGAGAGCGCGCGCTGGTTCCAGACCGCCTCGGTCATGTAGTACTCGGGCGTCCAGGTGGCGTCGGGATCGAACGGCGGATCGTAGCTCCTGATGAGCCGGGTCTGCCGCGTGCTCGTCGTGAACAAGATCTCGTGGACCGCCGTCGCGCCGTAGTTCACCCGGACCGCGAAATCGAGCCGGAAGGTCCAGAGCCGGCCCCAGGGGACCTCCGCCGACTTCTCCCAGGTCCAGCTGGCGTGGATGCACGGCTTCAGGTCGGAGAGCCCGCCGAGGTTGTCCGCGATCAGGAACGGCGCGAGCGGCGCATAATCGGCGGCGAAGGGGGCGAGATCGAGCTCGAACGACTCCCGGCCGTCCTTGAAGGTCTTGTTCCGGCACGACCGGAGCGGCTTCTGTCCCGCGAGGTCGTGCGCGGTCGGGACCTGGTCGGCGCCGCTCCACAGATCGACGCCGTGGAGCTTGAGGCTCGGAGCGGCCTCGAACGTCGTCTCGAAGCTCGCGATGGCGTCGCGCAGCGCGGTCATCCTGCCGCGGTAGTGGTCCGACAGCCTCCGCATCAGCGCGGGTGAGGCGATCCGGTCGAGGCCCGCCGCCAGGTCCTCTCCCGCGTCGATGACGCGCTCCAGCCGGTCCGGGTCGATCCGGCCCGCGTGCTCGGGCCACTCCTCGCCGAGCTGCGCATAGCTCTCCGCCGCCGTCATCCAGGTGAGCGGGTTGGCCAGCCGCTCCGACGACAGCCGCGAGAGTCCGAATTTGACGGCGGAGAGCTCGCTCAGATAATTGATGTTGGTCGCGAGCGGGTAGTTGCCGATCTCGGTCGGTATCTGCGCGTCGTCGAAGCTCCGGCTGGCCGGGCCTGCCTGGATGGCGTCCTTCGACGTGAAGTAGCTCCAGGTGTAGAAGCGGTTCTCGCCGTCGAGGAAGGTCGGGCTGTACGCCATCTCGAGCCCTGTGCGCTGCTGGTAGTTGAGGAAGCCGGCGATGCCCTCCACGAGCGGCTGCCGCTCCGCCGCGTCGAGGAAGGCGTAGATGTTGCGATCCAGCCGGTTGAGGTCGGCCTGCAGGGTGAACAGGGCGAGCTGCACCTCCTCGAGGTCCACCTCGAGCTCGCCGAGCTCGAAGTTGATGTGCTCGAACTGCTCCATCACCGCGTCGTAGATGCCGTTGAGCTTCCGATCGAGGCGATCGAAGCGCGCGTGCATCTCGGTGCGGACGTCGACGACGAGCTCGCGGATGTCGCGCAGGTTCTGGAGGATCTTCTGGTTGATCGACGGCTTGTCTTCCCTGTTGAACAGCGAGACGATCTGGAAGACAGCCCCGATCAGGTCGCCGGTGAGCACGGCGGCGCCGATGACCTTGAAGCCGGTCTCGCCCAGGTTCAGCAGGCCGACGAGCTTCGACGCCGTCTCGATCGCGCCCTTCGATTGCTTCGAGAAGGTGTCGAGGAGGATGGATGTCGTCTTGCTGAGGAGCTCGATGTCGCTCGCGAAGTCGGGGTCGTTGGACATCGACGCCAGCTTCGCGGCGAGCCCCAGGGCGCCGGTGGCGCCGGACTTCACGCTGTCGAGCTTGTCGGCGAGCTGCTTCTGCTTCTTCGTGGCGTCCTCGATGGCCTTCTTCAGCTTGGACTCCGCGTCGCTCGCGTCCCCCGCGGCGAGCGCGGACGGGCCGGCGCTGGCCGCGCCCACTGCCGGCCTGGAGCTCCGGTACTGCTGCTCGGCGGCGTCGAGGGCGAAGAGGTTGTCCGCGTAGCCCCGTGTCTGCGCGAGCGCCGCGCTGCCGGCCGCCTCGATCAGGGTCTCCACCGCGCTCTGGCTGGCGGTGAGGCTGCCGTCCGCCTGGACGTTGGCGAGCACGAAGCTCCGCAGCGGCTCGACCGGGTGGACGCCGAGGATGAGGCTCGCCGGGTCGCTGGTCCGCACGGCGAGGCGCTGCTGGACGACGCTGCCGTCGACGGCGGCGGAGAGGGCGCCGCTCGCCCGCGCCGCGGCGTGGAGGCGCTCCCAGCACCCCTCGCGGAACAGCTGGGCCGCCCCGTGCTGGTCGTGGAGCGAGTCCAGGGGCGACACCTTGCGGACCTCGTCGAGGTCGCTGCGCAGGGCGGCCATGTAGCGCCGCGCCGTCTCGCGCAGCGCGTCCGCGGGCGCGCCGCTGCCGAGCCGGGGCACCATGCGGGCGATCGTCCGGCTGATGAAGCGCATCTCCTGGCCGCTCAGGTCGTGCAGCGCGTTCGGCTGGCTCGCCTCGAGGGTCGTCCACATCGCGGCGATGGCGCTCTGGTACTCGGCCGCCGAGAGCCCCGGGTGGCGCGCCGCGAGCCGGCTCGTGGCGTCGGCCAGGAGGTCGAGCCCTGGATCGTTCACCTTCGCGGCGGCGGCCGCGTACGCGACCCGATCGAGCTCCGCCGCGGGGAGCACCGCCGCGGTCGTCACGAGGGCCGACCGCGCCCGGCCCGTGTCGCCGCGGCTCTCGGCGTCGGTCGCCCGCGAGGCGACGGCATCGCCCGCCTCGGCGTCGAGATCGTCGGTGTCGTGGGGCGGGGCGCACGAGACGCCGGCCGCGACGAGGAGCGCGGCGAGGGACGTCAAGCGGCGCGGCGGCGGGCGGCGGAAGGAAAACGTGGGGCTCTGGGGAACACGGTCGATGCGAGGGCTCATGTCGATTCACCTCTTCCGGCGCGGGGGCCGGAGAGAACGGGGGTGTCGTTGCGCGAGGTCGTGGCGCGACCTCGTTGTGCGAGGTGACTGCACGCCCCGTTCCAGCTCGCTCCGGGGCGCGCTCGGGGCGGCGGCCACAGCGCCTTGCGCTGGCCCGTCACGCGAACCGCCGCGTGCCGCGCCGCTGGCGGGCGTTCTCCGGGGCGATGGGGTCGAGCGGGGGTGTTGCGCAGCGCCGTGCGCGATGAGCGAGCGCTTGCTCAACTGTGAACGAGCGCCCCGGGTGACGGCGCTCCGGTCACTGGCCCATGCCCACCGGACCGGCGACGAGCCCCGGTCGCCCTCGCCAGGAAAGGGGCCGCCATCTCTGATGTACAATCGCGAGAATGCGAATGTCATCGTCGCTTGCCCCGGCACAACGCTCTGCCAAGCCAGCCTTTCTCGCCGCTGATGCAGGAGAGAGCCTCCAACACCTCAGGTGTCGAAGGCGGCCATGCGCTCGACGCTCAGCGCTCCTCGGCCATCGTCGAATGGCTGATGGCGCAATGCTCGCTGTCTCCCGGGTGTGCGGGCGGTCTTTCGCGATGTTGCTGAACCCGTGCTGCAGGTTGGCCGGGCTCGCTCCGGGGCTGACCCCGCCCCGCTGGTGACGCTCGGGCTGCCGGAGACGGCGCGCTCGTTCCAACCCCGTTCGTGATGCCGCCCACCCCCCCGCGGAGGAGGGCCTGTCCTCTCGCGACCGCGCTCACCTCTCGGCTGACGAGCCGCGAGCCGCGTACAGGGCCCCCGGTCTCCAAGCATGGATCGTGTTCTCCGCATCTCCACTTCAGCTCGGCGTGAGTCTCCACTACAGATCTGCATGGTTGTATTGCACACCACCTTGACAGGCCGGTCGTCGATGTGATGGCCTGTTATGGAGGTCGCGCATGTATCCAAGGCTTCCTACCGCGTCGCGTCGCTCCCGTGGAGCCGGCACGGGGATCGCCTGTCGCTGCCGACGCATGCGTTGCCCCCGGACGAGCCTGCTCGTGGGGCTCGCCTCCCTGCTCTCGTGCTCGCCGGCAGCGCCCGAGCACCCCGAGGGTGCGGTCGTCATCGGCGCCCTTTTGCCCTTCTCCGGTAGCGAGTCGGCCATAGGCCGCAACCTCGAGGAGGCGATGTTGCTCGCGGTTCACGACCTGAACGCCGCGGGCGGGCTCGACGGGAAGCCGTTCGACCTCGTGCTCAGAGACAGCCATTCTAGCCCGGAGCGAGGGTCCGATCAGCTGCTCGAGCTGATCTACACCGACCGCGTCGCCTACCTGGTGGGGCCCGAGGAGAACCAGCTCGCGCTCCAGATCGCGCCGGACGTGAAGGCGCGCGATGTGTTCCACATGTTGCCCGGTTACGCCGCGCCCTTCGGTGTGCGCAGCGACCCGAGGGGAGGCTCGATGCGTCTCGCCCCTTCCCCCTTCGCCGTCGGCTGCGTGCTGGCGAGATCCGCCGTTCGCGAGGGCGTCGAGACGGTGAATAGCCTCGCCGCGCAGGACGACTACAACGCCAGCGTCAGCAGCGAGTTCACGACCATCTTCTCGTCGCTCGGGCGGAGGGTCCTCGCCTCGGTGTCGTTCACGTCTGGCGAGCAGACCTATACGGACAAGATCGAGTCCGCCTTCGCCGCGCACGCCGGCCGCACGCTCCTGGCCGCCTATCCCGCCACCGCCTCGACCATCGTGACCGAATGGACCGTCTCCGGACGCCCGGGCACCTGGCTCCTCGGCCCGGCGCTGCGCACCGAGGTGCTCCTCGCCAACATCCCCAAAGGCACCCTCGATGGACATCTCGGGGTCTCGCCTTCGCTCAGCCTGCGGAGCGAGTGCCGCGTCGTGGACGAGGGCCAGGAGACGGTCGACTGCACGACCGGGAACGCCGAGGCTTTCATCGGGCACTTCTCCCGCAGGTGGGACGAAGCGCCGCTGCCCGCAGCCCACTTCTATTACGACGGCGTCGTCCTCATCGCGATGGGCCTCGCGTACGCACAGGCGGCGCGCGGAGCGCTCCCTTCATCCGCATACGAGCTGAAGAACATCATCCGCGAGCTGAGCAGCCCAGACCACGAAGCGGCCTCGTGGCGAGACCTGGGGGCGGCGATGGCCGAGCTCCGCGCGGGGAGCCCTGTCCGATACGTCGGGGCAGCCGCCGAATACGAGTTCGACGAGCAAGGGGCGAACCAGCATGATTTCATGCAGACGTGGACCGTCGACGGCGACGCCTTCGTCGATCTCGCCCCCGTTCCCGTCCCGTGCAAGCCCGGGCGATGAGCTCGCCCCAGGATCGAGCTGCGCGCAGGGGTACCGCGCGCGACCGAACGAAGCCACATGTCAGGAGGGGTCTCATGACGATGACTGGACGGATCTGGACGGCGGCCTTCAGCCTCACGCTGATGACGGCGGCCTGCGGCGCGAGCGACACGACCGACGCAGGGCCGGAAGCCAGGCCGATCGAGCGGGAGCCGGTTCCCCAGAACGAGTTCACTCCGGTGGAGGTCGAGGCGACCATCGACAATCTCGTCGCCGAGATCAACGAGAACTCGATCCAGCCGATGCAGCTGACGGTGTTGATGAAGTCCCTCCGCGGCTTCTTTGCGCCGATCGCCACGGGCGCGAAGCGCGCCATGGGGGAGCTCAGCGCCGCCGGGAGGGTAAGGGGGAACGTGCTCGGGCCCACCGAGTACTCGGGCGATCAGCAGAAGGACATGGAGCTCCAGACTCTACAGATAGAACAGGCGGTGGCGGAGGGCGCCGAGGGGATCGCCATCTCGCCCTTCGGCGAAGGCAACGTGCCCTCTCTCGACGAGGCTGCCGCGAGCGGGATCCCCGTGGTGACGCTCGAGACCGACCTGGCGAGCTCCAGGCGCTCGATCTACGTCGGGATCGACAACGATTCTGCCGGGGCCACGGCAGGGAGGACGCTGCTCGCCATGCTGCCCGAGGCCCCGGGTACGGTGATGATCCACGGCACCGACGACCCGACCTGGGTCGATGGCGTGGCCCGAACCCAGGCTGCCCAGCGCGTGTTCGAGGAAGCCGGCTACGGCGTGCTCGTACACCCGATCAACTTCATGGACGAAGCCGAGGACATCGCGTCGATGGGCGCCGAGATCGAGGCCGCGGACCCGCCCGTCGTGGGCCTGATCGGCCTCTTCGCCGTCTCGTACCGGTGCCCGGCGGCTGCAGACGCCGCGGGCGCGACGGACCTCCCCATCGTCGGCTTCGACTTCGAGCCGGAGACCGTGGGCCACATGCGCGAGGGTCGCATCAAGGCCACGCACGTCCAGCGGCAGTACTACACGGGGTACCTCGGGCCCTATATCGCCTACGGCATCAAGAACATCGGACTCGACGCGACCAGGGCGGTCCTCGCGCCGCAGCTGGTCGGAGAGAGCCGGTTCGACCTCGGCGTCGACGTCGTCCCGGCGGAGAAGGTCGACGCCTTCAACGACTTCCTCGACTCGATCGGCGCGGAGCAGTAGCGGTGTCGTGACGCGGGGAAGCCCTCGCTCGGCGCTCGCTGCTCGGCGCTCGGCGTCAGCGTTGCTCGAACCCTGGCGCAGGCCCGCCGTGCGGTCGCGTCGGACCGCACGGAGGGCAGATCGCGGTACGCGTCGCCGGCGGCGTCTCACCCCGCCGGCGTCGCGCTACCTGCAGGAGCCGGTCTCGATGGAGTGCGGGCGCACCGAGGTCTTCTGGATGCTGTTCGGGTCGGTCACCGCGACCTCGCGGCCCCAGCCGGTGAGCCCCGCGAAGGTCCCGTCGGTCGTCATGTCGAACGGCCCGTCGTCCTTGCAGTCGCCGTTCTCGACGGCGCCCCACGACCAGGCGAGCCACCCCACCTCGAGCTCGACGCTCTTGGCGAGGAGGGTCTTGTAATCGAACGGGTGCTGGCCGCACTCGTACACGGCGTGCTGCGCGAACTCGCCGACCATCAAAGGCAGGTTCAGCGCCACGGACTCCTCGAGCTCTTTCGTGATCGTGGCCCCGCTCCCGTCCGTCCACCACATGTGGACGCTGAGCAGGATGTTGGGGTCGTGCGCGACGAGCGCGGGGCCGACGGCCTGGAGCTGGTCGATGTTCTGCCCCCACTTGGAGGCGTCGATGATGAGCGGCACCGTGATGCCAGCCTCGCGCATCCGGGTGATCGCCTGCTTGTAGCCCGCCTCCCACGCCGCGTTGTCCACCTGGTCCCCGACCTCGTTGCCGATGTTCACGAGCAGGTTCTGCTCGTGCTTCTTGATCACGGCGACGACGTCCGAGCGCGTCCAGTAGTCGACCAGGGTCGGCAGGAGCTCCCATTTCCCCGTGGCGTCGTGCAGCTCGACGATGGGGATGAGCTTCTGCGAGAGCGCGTTCGTGATGGCCTGATCCAGCCCCGCCGCGGATTCCGTGGCGAGCCAGACGATCCGCACCGTGTTGGCGCCGGTCTTCGCGATCTCCTCGAACTCCGGCAAGCCGTCGGGCCCCGATGAGAGCCACACGACCATCTCGTTGACGCCCCGGAGCAGCACCTTCTCGCCGCAGCGGTCGTGGAGGAAGCGGCCGCGCACGGAGAACCCCGTCGACTCCTCGACCTCCCCGCCCCCGGCGCCCGTGCCCGTCGTGGCGCCCGTGCCTGTCGTGGCGCCCGTGCCGGTCGCGGCGCCCGTGCCGGTCGTGGCGCCCGTGCCCGTCGTGGCGCCGCTGCCCGAGGCGTCGCCCCCGGAGCCGGACGTGGCGCCGGTGGCCCCGCCGCCGGTGCCGGACGCGTCCCCGCCCGCTCCGGTCGTCTCCTGCCCCGAGCCCTGCTGGTCGTCCGAGTCGTCTCCGCAGCCCACGGAGAGGCCCAACGCCATGAGGGCTGCACCGACCCAACCAGCTACCGACCCATGAAGAACGCGCATGGTGATCTCCTTTGCCTCTCTCCTGATTGCACCTGCGGACGTACAGCCTCGATCGTGCGTGCTCTCACGGCGACTCCTGCTCCTTCTGCAGGCTGCCAGGAGCCCTCGCGCCCCGCGCCGCGTCGCGGCCTTCGCGCGGGTCACCCTCGACAGGGCCAGGCCTGAGAGGGACGCACGGCGAGGAGAGGACCCATTCCGTCCGCGGGTCGACAAGAAACCAAGAAACCAAGAAACCAAGAAACCGCGCACCCGGCCGCGCATGCACGCGCGAGCTACCCCTACGACGTGATCCGAGGTGCGAGGGAAGTGCCCCAAGGAGAGCACTTAAACGGTTCAGAGTCCAGCGCTTTGAAGGGGCTGCCCGCCATCAGAGCCACGGCAAATTTACCGCCGGACTCGACTCGAGTCACTTCGGCCTGAGCTCGGTCAGGACGAGCAGGTACTCCGGCGGGTTGTTCGGCGACAGCTTCGCGTACGGGTTCTCCCTGGTGGGGAAGCCGGTGAAGCGCTTCGTGTTGTACTCGCCCCAGGACGGGTTCTTGAAGAGCGGCAGCACCGGCGCGTTCTGCGCGTAGAGCATCTGCACCGCGTCGAGGATGCGCTTCTGCTCGGCGAAGTCCGTCGCCGACTCGAACTGCTGGAGCAGCTTGTCGGCCTCCTTGTCGCCGTAGCGGTGCCAGTTGCGCGCGCTCGACTCGCCGACGGGCTTCACGAGCTCGGCGGACATGAGCTCGCGGTAGTAGTTGTACGGGGTGGGCTCGACGATCGTCCACCCCATCGACATGTCGAACGTGCCCTTCTGGAGCGCCTCGAAGAACGCGCTGAAGTCGTACGTCTTGAGCGACGCGTCGATGCCGAGCTGCTTCAGGTTCTGCGTGATGATCTGGACCGCGCGGACCCAGTCGGACCAGCCGGTGACGACGTTGATCTCGAAGCGCATCGGCTTGCCGTCCTTCGCCCGGATCCCGTCCGGGCCCGCGGCGTACCCGGCCTCGTCGAGGAGCTGCTTCGCCTTCGCCACGTCGAGCTTCACCCAGTCGCCCGCGGCCACGGCCTTCGGGTTGCGCCAGCGCTCGTAGGAGTCGTCGAGCCCGGTCGCGTCCGCCGGCTGGGTGTAGTTGTTGGCCGCGATCTTCACGATCTGCTCCCGATCGATGCCCATGCTGATCGCCTTGCGCACGCGCGCATCGTCGAACGGCTTCTTCGTGGTGTTCGCGTACAGCGTGGCCATGCCGCCGACGAGCGGGAACCAGTAATGGTGGTTCGCCGGATCCTTGGCGACGTAGACCTTCTCGATCTCGGGGACGAACGCGCCTGCCCAGTCGACCTCGCCGTTGATGATCGCGAGGCTGATCTGGTCGTTGCCCGGGTACGCCGGGAAGCGGAGCCCGTCGACGGCCGGCTTCCCTGCCTGCCAGTAGTTCGGGTTCTTGCCGAGCTCGTACACCTGGTTCTGGAAGACCTTCACCTCGGTGAACGGCCCTGTCGCCACGGGGTTCTCGTTCGAGAACGTGACCGGGTCGGCGACGTCCTTCCACTTGTGCTCCGGCACGATCGGCTGGTGGCCGATGTAGCTGAGCCCCGGGACGTAGGGCCGCTTCAGCGCGAACTCGACGGTCGCGTCGTCCGCCGCCTTCACCGACTCCACGAACTTCCACACGCCCGAGAGGTCGAGCGCTGGGTGCTTCTTCAGGAGCTCGAACGTGAACGCCACGTCCCTCGCCGAGAACGCCTGCCCATCCGACCACTTGACGCCGGGGCGGGTCGTGAAGGTGAGCTTCTTGTTCCCGTCGCTCCACGCGTACTTTGTCGCGAGCCACGGCGTGTACTCGCCCTTCATCGTGTTGAAGATGAGCATCGGCTCGTAGATGCCGGCGAGCGTCGGGAAGCGCACGCTCCCCTCGGAGAGCAGGGGGTTGAAGTTCCGCACCCAGGACGCCTGCTGCTCCCTCGAGATCGTGACCATCGCGGGGCCCTTCGCCGCGGGGCCCTTCGCCGCGGGCGCCGCCGACGCCTCTGGAGCGCCGCGAGCGCCGCGGGCCGCCTCGGCTCCTTCCTTGGAAGAGCAGCCCGCTGCGGCGCTGGCGGAAAGCACCAGCGCCGACAGGAAGAAGATGCGTCGCGGCATCAGTCCAGTCTTCATGACAAGCCTCTCCGCGCGGGCGACCTCGGGTCCCCGCGACGCTCCGTTACCGTGACAGCACGCGGCGCCGTGGCACCGCATACAAAGAACGAGGGACGACCGCACGAGGTCCCCGTGCCATGCTCGACATCGCCCTTCCGCTTTATCGGTTAAGTTGAGCGATGTCAACGCGCACGCCTGGCTGCCTTCGCGCGTTCCATCCCCGTCGTCCGGCGCGGGACGCCTGGAGCGATCCGGCCGAGGTCGGGGTAGCCCCGGCGGGTAGCCAGGCCACGGTCGGGTGCTCCACGTGTTCCCGCGCTTCGTGCCGCTGCCGGGGGCTCGCGGGCCGCCGGCCGGGGCGGTGCCGATCTCTGCTCTGGCTCGCCTCGGGGCTCGCCGTGTGTCGTCCCGGGCATCCGTGGCGGCTGGCCCGCGGCGCGGCGGAATCCTGACATGGCGTTGCAGCTGACGCGGGCGGCAGCGTAGGCTTCGGCTTCGCCTCGACTCTCGTGAGCTGCCCAGCTCAACTTGTGCGCTGGGCGGGCGGAGCAATCACGACATGAGGACCACATCAGGGGCATCTGGCGTGAAGGCGCCTGAAGTGTGCTGCCCCGAGCCGTCCTCCGCCACAAGATGGAATCTGGCAGGCAGGTGAGCATGGCAAACGTGAACGAGAGGAATCCGACGCTGCACTTCTGGGATGTACCTGCAGCGCTCCTCGGCTTGGCAGTGGCTGGCGCGCTCTCTCGGATACCGCTCCTCGAAGGGTTCGGTCTCCTGTGGGTCGGAGCTCCGGCCGCCATGGTCGCCTTGCGGCGCCTGGCGCTACCCCAGCTCACGCCGGCGGCCACCGCGCCCAGGCCGACGCTCTCCGTCTGGCAGCGGCTTGGTGCCTACCTCTGCCTGATCATCGGCGGCGTCATCGCACTGCTCGCCGGCATCGTATTTTACCTCGACGCCACGCACGCGACACATCCCGAGTTTTCATGGAAAGCACTCCTCCCCGTTGCGGTCGGTGGGGCGCTTGCTGCGGTGGGCCTCCGACGACTGACGTAGCCGATGCGTGCGCGCAGCTCGGCGACCACCTGGCCCGCGCTCGGCTCGTGCATGGTCCAGGCCTACGGAGGGGCCTGGCCTGCGGGTAAGCGTGCTTCTTCACGTTGTCTTATGCCGGTGAACCGGGCCGGCCCGCGGGCTCCGGCGCGACGTCGCGGCGCTCCATCAGGAGCTCTGCCAGCGGCCCCTCGGTCACCACGCGCGGCACCTTCACCTGGCTGGGCGAGGCGCCGCGGCGGCTCATGAGCGCGCGCAGCTCACGGAACGTCCCCGGCCGCACGAGGCGGAGCGAGAGCGGACCGAGGCGCCCCCGGAGGGTGGCGTAATGGGGGTTGGCCTCGCAGAGCGCCTCTTCGAGCCGCGCGGCGAGCCGCTCGACGGACGCGGGCCGGCTGTCCTCGGTGAGCTCGACGAAGATCACGTAGCGCTTGGGCGCGGACTCGGCATCTTCCATCGTCGAGAAGTCCACGAGCCCGAGGGCCTCCTCCGACAGCGCCCGGTCCAGGGCGTGAAGGAGCGCGTGCTCGGACGTCTTCTCGCCGGCGATGTTGAGCAGGCTCCCTCGCCGGTAGATGAACGCCACCACCGGCGCGCGACGGTGGTGGCGCGCGACCTCGATCACGTCGCCCATCCGATAGCGGTACAGACCGCCGTGGGTCGTGACGACGAGCTCGTACCGCTCGCCCTCGGAGAGCTCGTCGATGCGCCGGACCGATGGGCGCTCGGCGTCGAGCTCGTCGGCAGGGATGAACTCGTAGAATGCGGAGCTCGGCAGGAGGGCAGGCGCCGACAGAGGCGGAGTGGAGCAACGTGGACAGGATCGAGCGCATCCGGCATCTCCTGCGAGCCGCGCCGGGACAGCGCGGCGAGAGGGCCGCACGGTGTCAGACGGAGCTGGAGAAATGAAGGGACGACGTGCTGTCCAGCCGGCGTGGGGGCGTTCGGGTCGAGCCGCTCGTCGTCGGGCGCCCGCGACCCCAGGAGTGATCCGAGCGCCCGCGCGACACCGCCCGCACGCCTGGCGGGCTAGTTCTTGCTTGCAGCAGCAGACGCCGCGGGCTGCGCTGGCGGCATGATGACGCGGAATTTCCCGCTCAAGTGCAGCAAGGACATCGTGTAGAGCATGCCGTCATAGTACCGCCACTTGCCGGTAGGCGCCTCGCGCTGATACACGTCTTCCACGAAATTCCAGGCCCGCGGATGGGTAGCGGCCAGCGCCGCGACGCCGTTCATCGACACGAGCCCGAGCGAGTCGTGCTCGACGATCGGCTTGCCGTCGAGGGTGAAGTTGGCCTTGTACTTGGGCCCCTGTGACTCGAAGAAGGCGAGGATCCGGTCGCTCAGCTCGGTCTCCCGCGGATCCTTCGCCCACCACGCCGCGTCCACCGACCAGTTCATCGCGGTGCGGAACGCGTCGTAACGGAAGTTCGCGGTCCCCGCGTCCCAGGAGGCAGCCTTGGGGGTGCCGTCGAAGTTGGCGTAATCCGGAGCAAGCCCGGTCTTCGGGTGGGTCGTCTTGATGAAGTAATCGCGGCTCGCCTTGGCCGCTTCGGCCCAGAACGAACGATCCGCCTCGGGGCCCCAGAGCGCCCAGAGCTCGTAGAACGCGGGCAGGTGATACGACGGATCGGTGTGATCGCCGTTCTTCGCGAAGTTATCCTGATCAGGCGTGAACCGCACCATCTTGTGTTCGGCGTTGAAGAGCGAGAGCAACGTGGCCTTGCGCTTGCCCGCATTGACCGTCCCGGTGATGGACTTGCGGTTCTTCATCGCGCCGAGCAGGTTCAAGGCCTCCTTCCGGTAGTCGTAGATCCCCTTGCCGTTCCCCCAGCGGTGGGACGCGAACAGGAGCGCCGTGGCGAAATACTCTTCCGCGTCGGGAGCGGGGTTCTCATCGATGGCCGTGCCGTCCGGGCGCATCTGCCAGGAGAAGTAGCCGAAGCCGGGGTGGCGCGGCTCGGCGTGAACCATGTGCGACTTGGCCCAGTTCCACAGAGCATCGAAGTCGTCTTTTCGATCGACCTGCACGGCGATCATCATGCCGTACGACATCCCTTCGGAGCGGACGTCGCCGTTCCCGATGTCCATGATGTACGCCTTGGGACCGTCCGCGTTCTTCCCCGCCGCGAACAGGACGGCTTGTTCCTTGGGGTCGCCGTGGAACAGCTGTTCGTAGGCCTTCGCGATCTTGGCGTCGATCTCGGCGGGCTTGTGTCCCAGCTCGGCGAACAGATTGCGATACTCACCCGTGGAGTATGCGCCTTTCGCAGCAGGCCGGAGCGGTGGCCGCTGGGGCGCGGGCTCCGCCGCCGCGGGCGCCGGCGCCGCGCCGCTCTGAGTCGAGGTGCTTTCCTGAGCGACGCTGCTGGCCGGGCTGACGGCGCTCGCCTGACCGGGAGAGCCGACCTGGCTGCCTTGGTTGCTGGGCGCGCAGGCGATCACCGTGAAAGCAAACCATGACGATACGACCGGAAACGTTAGCATTCGCAAGTTCATCACTGCCCTCGTTGGCGAGCTCGCATCCTGTCGGAGACGCGCTCGGCGTGAACATCGTTGACGAGTCCACGTATGTTATGCTCGCAAATTTCGGCGACGCGCCGGATCACCAAGCTCGAGCAAATTCGAAAAAATTCATGACACGCTGGCCCGGGCGCTGCTGGTCGTGAGGGTCATATAAACCAGTGGCATTCTCGATTCGTGCAAAAAACGACGTCGCTCGTGGGCCCACCGGTCACCCAGCTCGGGCTGACGGTCCCGCTCTCGAGCGACGCAGAGCGCCGCGATCGGGGCGGCGCTGCCGGGGGAGAAGGAAATCCAGACGCTCCGGGGACGTCGAGCCTCGACCGCGGGCCGCACGGCGCCGCCTCCCGTGCGCCGGGCCATCGTCCGACGCCGCCCGACGACGACGACCCGCCGTTCTGAGCCGCGCCAGCCTGCAACGCGCGATCGCCCCCCCCGGCGGGCGCTCCGGCCGGCGGGTGGTGGTCGGATTTGAACATGAAGGCGGGAGGGCGGGAAGAAAAGCTCAATGATCTTCCCGCCTTCCCGCCTTCATGTGAACTCTCTCTGGGCAAATGAGACCACTACCGGCCGGCGCGCGTGCGCTGACGCGCCGCGCCCCTCGAGGATCTTGCGCGACGCCCCTCACGTCGCGTGTTCTCGTGCTTACGCTCCTCCGGGGGCGCCCGCGGGCTCCCGGCGCCGGGCCCGGCGCCTGCTTGACAGAGCCCCCCCACGGCCCCAGACAAGAACATCCAGATGATGACGAAGACCACCCTGCCCATCGTGCTCTTGACAGCCCTCGGCGTCGTGGCCTCCGGCTGCGGCAACGGCGGACCGTCCAAGGACCGGTGGGCGACCACCGAGAACACCACCGTCGAGCTCGACTTCGACAAGGTCAACGAAGCCTACAAGACGGCCGAGGGGCCCGAGGACTTCGAGCGGCGCGTCAACGAGATCTACCAGGGGAGCGAGGTCATCAGCGTGGCCGTGCAGGACCTGGACGCCAAGACGCAGGTCGTCACCGGGTTCTTCGACAAGAACGGCGACGGCGGCGTGCAGGACCCCGAGAAGGTGTTCACGATCCGCCGCGACGTCTCGGGCGAGGGCGCCGCGCAGATGCAGACGTCCGGGTACGGCGCCTTCGGGTACTACCACTCGCCGGTGATGGGCCTGGCGTCGGGCATGCTCCTCGGCGCCATGGTGTCTTCGGCGCTGCGCCCGAATTACGTGCCGGTGTACTCGCAGCCGTACACCACGCCGCCGAACCGCGCGACGGACCTGCGATCCCACCGCGAGGCGTACCGCGCCTCGAATCCGTCCAGCGTCAACAACAGCAAGTCGTCGCAGACCGGGCGGCGCTACAACAACGCTGGCGGCAGCCGCTTCGGGAGCGGCAGGTCCGGCGCTGGCTCGCGCTTCGGCGTCCGCCGCGGCGAACGCGGCCGCAGGCCCGAGCGCCTCGTCGCGTAGCCGCGCGCGCCATCGCCCGCCGCCCGCCGCCTGCCACCCACCACCCGCCGCGATGCAGCCCCTGCGAAGCATCTCCGAGCTTCCGTTCCGCTGCCGTCCCGCGCTGGAGCTGCTGAACCTCGAGCAGCACCGCGACGAGCCGGACGTGGAGTCCACGCAGTTCGGCTGGTGCCAGGTGGCCGACCTCTGGCTGGACGGCCGCGCGGCTCGGGAGCCGGTCCGGGTGACCGACGCGCTCGTCGTGGCGGTGCACGCCGCGGAGGAGCCGGAGGCGCTGCCCGACGACGTGGAGCTCGAGTTCTTCGTCGAGGAGGTCGCCAAGGACTACTCGGTGACCGTGCTCCTGTCGGCGTTCCTCGAGCGCTGGCTGCCGGCCGCGTTCTCCGGCGAGCGCGCCATCGTGCTCGCCATGTGCAACCCCCACGCCGCGCGCGTCCGGCGGCCGGAGGCGGCGGGGCGCACCCCCGTGTACTACGCCGACGGCGACGTCGACGCGTGGCTCGACACCGACGCAGACGGTCGCCGGCGCATCCGCCTCGAGGCGGAGGCCTGGCGCATCGCGGAGTGAGACGATGTTCGAAGGACGCAACCAGCCGATCGTGTCGCGCGAGCAGAAGCTGGTCTATGCCGGCATCTACGTGCTGAAGAAGATGGACCTGAAGCCCGCCGACGGAGGCATGGAGATGCCCCTCGTGCTGCCGTCCGAGCTGAGCCCGCTGCAGGACGTCCTGCAGGAGCTCGTGAACGCGGACCTCGTCGAGGTCAACCGCCGCAAGGCGCGGTTCGAGATCACCAAGAAGGGGCTGGCCTACCTCGGCGAGATCATCGACGAGGCGGAGGCGCTGGTCGACGAGTTCGACGACGAGTCCCTGGAGGACGCGGTGGTCGAGCTCCGCCGGCGAAACGTGGACGTGCTGCGCGCCCGGTTCCTGTGGGGCTGGTACGACGGCGAGCTGGACGATCTGGTGCTCTTCCAGCAGCGCCGTGGCGCGACGCCGGTCGAGCCGTGGTGGGCAGATTACCTCATGAGCGACGCGTTCTACGAGGCGCTGCGCCGCGATTACGAGTAAGCGAGCGTGAGGGCGGCCGTCCCGCCGCGGGGACGCCGCGGCAGGTGGCCGCAGCTGCACCCACGCTGGGCCCCTACAGTCCACGTACTCACGGCCTGACTCCACACCGGAGTACGGCGCGGGCGGCCCCCCACGCCGCCGAGCGCGCGAGAGCGCGGCGGACCGCACGCCAGCGCCGCGGCGCTCACGCCCGCGCGACGCCAGGGTGACGAGATGCACAGGGTGCATGACGGACATGCAGCATTCGATTTGGAAGATCTATTTACAATGATCCACATGTCCGTCGAACCTACGCTGGGCGCCGCGTGCCCGCGGGCGAGCTGGCTCGCCGCGATGGGCCTCTCACGCCGTATGCCCGCCCTCCGTCTGCCTGCCTGCCCGCGCGCGAGCCCAGCGTCTCCGAGAAAGGCAGTATGTTGGACAACAGCATCTCATCGACGCACGTCACGTCTCGTCGCGCCCGGCGCGCCGCCCGTCACGGCGACGCGCTGGCCCTCTTGCTCCTCGGGGCCCTCGGCCTGGTCGTCGGGTGCGCCGACGACGAGCTCGCGCTCGAGACCCCGGTCGAGACCTCTGCTCAGGAGCTCACGAGCATCCCCACGATCCCGGACGAAGCTCTCCAGAAGACCCTGGCGCCCATCCGAGCCCTCGAGGTCCCTGGCAGGGTCTACATCAAATCCGTCGAGGAGACGTTCTCCGGCTCGGGGACCTTCTCGCAGGTCGTCCACGTCTATCAACCCGACGCGAACGGAGAGCGGATCCGGTTCGAGCTCGCCGCGAAGACGTCGGCGGGACAGGTGGACACGAGCCACAGGTTCGAGTCCGTCAAGGTCACCTCGCGCCCGGGAGAGCCGGACCAGACCCAGCAGACGCTTTCGAACAGCAGCGGCCAGCAGGTGTACGAGCTCTCGAGCTCACGCCAGGGCTGGTATCGCTTCGAGTTCAGCTACGTCGCCCCGAACGCGGGCCGCACCCAGAGCTTCAAGGCCACGGACGTCTCCGGGAACTCCCTGAAGATCGTGTGGGTCGACCCCGCGAGCGCCGCCGTGCAGGTCCGCGCCAAGGTCGCCGTGGACAGCTCGGCGTCCCAGGTGTTCTTCAAGGGAGGCGCCTACCGGAACACCGATCCCAGCCAGTTCGCCTATGCCGACAACGTGAAGGTGAACGGCAACCTGCTCTATCGCCGCGGGTTCGACCAGGGCCGCTACAACTTCCCGCTCGGGCAGCTGAACGCGGCGGAGCACACGCTCGAGTTCTCGCTGGCCGCGAGCGCCTACAACCCTGCCAAGTTCTGGTTCGGCGTCAGCGAGAAGAGCTTCGCGCCGGCGGGCACCAGGACGAGCTGGGACCGGGTCCAGTTCCTCTACCAGGGCGCGATGCGCACGGGCGACTACGACGCCTGGAGCGAGGGCGTGGCCTTCGCGCAGGGCGCCACCGTCACGAACGGGGTCCGCCCGCCGCCCGTCCGCCGCGGCACCACGTTCTCGGTGGCCGTCGAGGACTCGAGCCTGAACGGCACCACCCAGAACGCGACGCTGCGGATCATCTCGGACGCCACGGGCGCCGAGGTGCCCTGGGCGAAGTCCCTGCCCGCCGACGGCGACTACCGGGGAGGCATCTTCGCGAGCGGCGCGTTCTCCAGCCGGAACCGCGAGCACTGGCGGATCACCGTGCCGAGCGACGCGCCCGTCGGACGCTACACCGTGCGCGCCTTCACCCCCGGGGGCGCCCGGATCGGCCAGGACGTCGTGTTTTACGCGATCCACAACCCCTACCCGCTCGTCGCCAGCGGCGCCATCTCCAAGGCAGAGCTCGAGACGTACGGCTACGACGAGGACGAGGACGGCGTCGACCTGAACGGCGGGTACGGCGCCGATCAGGACAACATCCGCGATCACTTCACGGTGCTCTACGAGTGGTCGCCGCCGTACTCCGTGTACACGAAGCTCACCGCGGCGTTCCGCCGGACGACAGACGAGTCGAAGTTCTCGTTCCTGGATCACGCCGTGGCGGCAGCGCAGGGGACCACGAGCGAGTTCGAGACCATGCGCCGGCTGTACCGCCTCGTCACGCAGCGGTACCGGTACAGCCAGCCAACCAATCAGGGCGACGTGTCGTCCATCTTCCTGAGCGACCGGCTGGACCCGGCCGAGTCGCTCCAGTACGCGAAGCCCGACACGCAGCTCGGCTGGGACGACGACATCATGGGCGCCCAGTGCTACGACTACGCTCCGGTCCTGGCGGCCATCGCCCGCAGCGCGGGAGTCCTCTCCCGGGTCGTGTCCAGCCAGGGCTTCCTCGGCGGCTGGGGGAACCACTTCTTCACGGAGGCGTACACCCCGGGCGTCCCCCATCACGGCGGCAAGCAGCAGGACAGCAGCTCGAGCCCGAACAGCGACACGAGCCCCTGGTACGTGTTCGATGCGACCAATCCGGACGCCTCCGGCAGCACCCCGTATCAATACCTCTGGGAGCGCTACTCGGAGGGGATCGCGCCGCAGGCGCAGTACGGCAAGGCGACGTTCGTCCTCTCGGGATACAAGCCTCTCGGCACGACGACGAACACCGTCACCTGGGATCCGCTGGGCCCCACGGACGACATAGGCGCGGACGATGTCCTGTCCCTGCAGGCCCAGTACGAGTCTGGACCGGACTTCTGGCTGACGCAGAGCGGCGTCACGGGCTTCCTCGGGCGCGGCGAGAAGGACGTCTATCGCATCAGCAAGGCGACCACCGGGGCAAGGGCGGTCTCCGTCAGGACGGCGCCGGGTGGCGGGAACACCCTGCAGCCGGTGCTCTGCGTGGGGCCCTACGTCGATCCCGACGGTCCCCCCGTCGAGAGCGAGCCCGGCGTGGCGCCCAGGTGGGCCGCGTCCGTGCCGGTGCGCTGCGCGGACCGGGCGACGACCTATCCCCTTCCCGAGGGGGAGTCGTACGTGGTCGTCTTCCACGACCACGGTCAGCCGGACGACGGCTACCCCAACCCGGACGACAGGCTCAAGCTGGGAGACTCCGTCCAGTACGTCCTGGATCTTCAGTACTGATCCTGCCGAGACCCCTCCCGCCATGGCGCAGAGCCTGACGGGAGGGGCCGCTCCGAGCCGAGGAGCTCGACCGAGCGGGCCGCGCTTTCAGCGTCGCTCCCACCGACGATCACGACGACGACGGCCACCACTCGGCACAAGCCGGGGGGGAATCTACCCAGGGACCTGTCGACGATCACGCAAACTGGCAAAATCCTTGGGCCCGCCGGGCTTTCCACATGGATTGAAAAGCGAGGGTATCGCCGCGGACGACCAGCGCGTGCGATCGAGCTCATTCGCGATACCGCGTGACACGCGCCATCGAATCGTCGAGGATCAGCTATGGGGTACGTTGTGGGGGGGGCCCTGCGCACGGGGACGGGTACGTGCATCGCGCGAGCGGCCGAGGCCCAGAGCAGCGCGCCAGTGACCGCGAAAGTGCCCGGCGACGAGCCGCCGATCCCGCGCGCGCCTGGGAGGCCGGTGCTCGTGCAGGAGCCCTGGGGCGACACCTCGCTGGCGCGCGTGCTCGACCAGGGCCCGCTGCCGGTGGGCGTCGCGCTGCGCCTCGGCGCCGCGCTTGCGCGCAGCCTGGGCGAGGCGCACCGGCGCGGACTCCTGCACCGCGATGTCAAGCCGCAAAACGTGCTGGTCGACGCCGAGCGGACGCGCACCTGCTTGATCGACGTCGGGCTCGCGACCTGGTGGACGCCCAAGCTCGCCCCGCAGGTGCCGCTGGAGGGGGTCTCCGGGACGCTGGCGTACATGGCGCCCGAGCAGACGGGCCGGATGAACCGGGCGCCGGACGCCCGGGCAGACCTGTATGCGCTGGGCGCCACGCTCTACCAGATGCTGACCGGCGCGCTGCCCTTCGACGCGACCGACACGCTGGAGCTCATCCACGCGCACATCGCCCAGGCGCCCGTGCCCCCGCACGAGCGCGCGCCCCAGCGAAACATCCCCGAGGCCGTGAGCGCGATCGTGCTCAAGCTGCTGGCCAAGAGCCCCGAGGACCGTTACCAGACGGCGAGCGGCGCGGCCTGGGATGTGGAGCGGGCGGCGCGGGCCTGGGTCGAGACGGGCACAGTGGCGCCGTTTCCGCTGGCGAAGCGCGACTGGGACGAACGGGTCCGAGCGCCCTCGCGCCTGTTCGGTCGCGAGCGCGAGAGCGCCGCGCTCGCGGCGCTGTTCGACCAGGCGTGCGGCGGCGCGACGGTGCTGGCGCTGGTGGCGGGGCCGTCGGGCGTGGGCAAGTCGGCGCTCGTGCAGGCGCTGCAGGGCCAGGTGCGCGCGCGGCGGGGGATCTTCGCCGCCGGCAAGTTCGACCAGCTGCAGCGCAGCACGCCGTATGCGGCGCTGGCGCAGGCGCTGCGCTCGGTGGTGCGGCGGCGGCTGGCGGACCCGGCCGAGGCGCTGGAGCGCTGGAGGCAGGCTTTCCAGGGCGCCGCGGGGCCGGACGGGCAGATCCTCGTCGAGCTCATGCCCGAGCTGGTGCACATCCTGGGCGAGCCGAAGCCGCTGGTCGAGCTCGGGCCGATGGAGGCCAGGCTCCGCTTCCAGACGACCGTGCTGCGCTTCGTCCGGACGCTGGCCACGGCCGAGCACCCGCTGGTGCTGTTCATCGATGACCTGCAGTGGGCGGATGCCGCGTCGCTGGCGCTCCTGGGCGAGCTGCTGAAGGAGCCTGCGGGCCAGCACCTGCTCGTGGTGGGGGCCTACCGGGGCGAGGCGGCGAGCCCAGAGCACCCGTTGAACGCGCTGCTCTCGGCCTCCGCGGCCCCGGGCGCCGTGACCGGGCAGATCGCGCTCTCGCCGCTCGGCGCGGAGGCGGTCGCGGCGATGGTGGCGGACATGCTCGATCGCCCCGAGGCCGAGGTGGAGGAGCTCTCTCGGCTGGTCAAGGACAAGACAGACGGCAGCCCGTTCTTCGTCGGGCAGTTTCTGCTGCTCTTGCACGAGCGGAAGCTGCTCTCGCGCGACGCGGAGACGGGGCGGTGGCAATGGCAGCGAGAGGCGATCGAGCGGGCGGGGATCACGGACAACGTCGTCGCGCTGCTGACCCGCAGGCTGCAGCGGCTGTCGCCCGAGCTGCAGCGCGCCCTGCAGACGGCGGCGTGCGTCGGCGATCGGTTCGACGCGGAGCTGCTCGCGCACCTGCTGGGGCAGGAGGCGGAGACGGTCAGCGCCCTGCTGGCGGCGGCGGCGCGCGAGGGGCTCCTGGTCGACGTGGGCGAGCGGGGGTGCGAGGCCTACGCCTTCGTGCACGACCGGGTGCAGCAGGCCGCCTACGAGGCGCTCACGGCAGAGGAGCGGCTCTCGCTGCACCTGTGGCTCGGCCGAGCGCTGCGGGCTCGGTACGGCGTCGCGTGCGCCGACGGCGAGCTGTTCGCGACGCTCTACCACCGCAACCTGGCCGCGGAGCGGCTGACGGACGCCGAGGAAAAGCGCGACCTCTCGGAGCAGAACCTGCGCGCGGGCCAGCGGGCCAACGCCAGCGCGGCCTACGCACAGGCCGCGGCGTTCCTCGGGACGGCCGCGTCGCTGCTGGGCGAGGAGGGGTGGACCGAGGCCCCGGAGACGACCTTCGAGGTGCACCTGGTCATGGCCGAGGCGCGCTGGCTCGCGGCGCAGGTGGACGAAGCGGAGCGGCTCTTTCTGCGCTGCCTCGAGCGAGCGCGGGACCCGGTCGAGCGCGCGCGCGTGGCCAGCCTCTTGATCGTGTTCCTTCACGTCACCGGCCGCTTCGCGCAGGGCATCGAGCTTGGCCTCTCGGCGCTGGCGTGGCTCGGGCGCCCGCTGCCGAGGACCCCGGAGGAGCAGCAGGCGCTGTTCGAGGCGCTCATCACCGAGATCGAGCCTGCCCTGCAGCGCATGACCGTCGAGGACTGGAGGGCGCTGCCGATGAGCACCGACCGCGCCCACGCGCTGCGGTGCAGGATCCTCGAGGTGCTGGGGCCCTGCGCCGCCTTCTGGATGCCCTCGCTGAGCCGGTGCTGCTGGCCGATGCTCGTGCTGGAGACGCTGCGGTACGGGCTGACGAAGAGCTCGTTCGCGGGCTGCGTGTGCACGGCCTTGCTCCTGGCATACCTCCTGGGGAAGCTGCCGCTGGGCCGCCGGCTGAACGAGCCCATGCTGGCGCTCATCGATCAGTACGACGTCGCGCGCGCCACCGCGCACTTCAACTCCACGGTGGCCGCGATGTACTGGACGCCGGCTCCGAAGATGAGGGAGCTGTACGCGCGCGCGGCGCGCACCGCGGCCGAGGAGCGCGAGCTCGTCTCCGCGGCCTTCAGCGAGATCCAGGGGACGATGTTCCAGCTGATCGCCGGAGATGGCCTCGATCGCGTCACGCGCGACCTCGACCGCATGGCCTACCCCGACCCGATGGCCATGGACTTCCGGAACATCATTGCCCGCTCGGTCGCCGCGCTCTCGCAGGCCCAGGCCGCGCACGCCGTCGAGCAGGCGCTCGAGGAGATCGCGCGGCCCGCGCGGGACGCGAGGGCGAGGGTGTTCCTGGTCGCCACGATGTCCATGGCGGGGTGGACCGGGCTCCATTTCGGCGCTGACGCGTGGGCGGTCGAGGCGGTCCTCGCCGTCGAGCCGGACTGGCAGGCCTCATGGGGCACTCCCATGCTCATCGCCCTCACGTTCACGCTCTGTGTCGCCGGAGCGCATGCCCTCCCCACCGCCGCCGAGCGGCGCGCGCTCCTCCTGGACCGCCTGGCCTTTCACGGCGCGCGCCTCGCCCTCTGGGCTCAGAGCTGCCCCGAGAGCTTCGAGGCCGGGCGCCTGCTGATGGAGGCGGGCCGCGCTCGCGCCCGGGAAGAGCACGAGGAGGCCGGGCGGCTGTACGACCAGGCCATCGAGCAGGCCCGCGACCATGACCTGGTCAACACGGAGGCGCTCGGCCTGCGCCTGGCCGGCGAGCACCGCCTCGCCCGCGGGCACCGAGCTCTGGCCCGCGCCTATCTCTCGGCCGCGCACGACGCCTACCTGCGCTGGGGGGCACGCGCGGCCGCCGCGCAGCTCGCCCGGCGCTACCCGGACAGCATCGCGGCCTCGGGCCGCCCGGCGCTCGCGGCGGACGAGCCGCCGGATGGGGCGCCGGCGCCGACGAGCGCGACCATCACCGACCGCACGCTCCACGCGTACCTGGACATCGCCTCCGCGCTGCGCGCCGCGCAGGCGCTCTCCGGCGACCGCAACCTCGGCTCGCTCGTCGGCCGCATGCTCCGCCTGCTCGCCGAGCACTCCGGCGCCGAGCGCGCCGTGCTCGCCCTCGTGCAGGGCGGCGAGCTCGCCATCGCCGCCCTGCTCACCGTCAACCCCCAGCGGGTCGAGCTGGCGCTCAACGAGCCCGTCGCCGGCTCGACGCGGCTGCCGGCGACGCTGGTGCAGTACGTCGCGCGCGGCAAGGAGCCGGTGGTGCTCGGGCAGGCGGCGTCCGACAGCCGCTTCGACGAGGACCCCTATCTGCTCGCCCACCGGCCGAGCTCGGTGCTGGCCGTGCCGCTGGTGCACCGGGGCCGCCTCTCCGGAGTGATGTACCTGGAGCACCCGCACGTGCAGGACGCCTTCCCCCAAGCGCGCGTCGAGCTGGTGACGCTCCTCGGGGCGCTGGCGGCGACGGCGGTGGAGAACGCCACGTTGTACACGGAGCTGTCCGCCTACAGCGAGCGGCTGGCGCGCGAAGTGGCGCAGCGGACCGCCGAGCTCGCGGCCGCCAAGGAGGCGGCCGACACCGCCAACCGCGCCAAGAGCGAGTTCCTGTCGAGCATGAGCCACGAGCTGCGTACGCCGCTCAACGGCATCCTCGGCTATGCGCAGCTGCTCGACCGGCTGCCCGACCTGCCCGCCAAGGCCGCCGACGCGGCCCGCGTCATCCGCATGGCCGGCACGCACCTGCTCAGCCTCATCGACGACGTGCTCGATCTGGCCAAGATCGAGGCCGGCAAGCTGGACCTCCACCCGACCGCGGCCGACCTGCCCACGCTCGTCCGGACCGTCTCCAATCTCTGCCGGGTGCGCGCCGAGCAGAAGGGCCTCACCTTCGCCGACGAGCGTGCAGGCCCCGAGCGGCTGGGGGTGCGCGTCGACGAGAAGCGGCTCATGCAGGTGCTGCTCAACCTGCTGGGCAATGCCATCAAGTTCACCGAGCAGGGCGAGGTGACGTTGCGCGTCGAGGTGCTCGAGCCGCCGGAGGACCAAGGGCGCACGGTGTCTTTCCAGGTCAAGGACACCGGCCCCGGGATCGCCCCCGAGCACCTGTCGCGCATCTTCGATGCCTTCGAGCAGGTCGGCGATCAGAAGCGGCACGCCGAGGGGACGGGCCTCGGGCTGGCGATCACGAAGAAGCTCGTCGAGCGAATGGGCGGCCGCATCGAGGTCCAAAGCCAGCTCGGCCAGGGCACGGTCTTCACGGTGACGCTCCGCCTGATCGAAGCGCCCGCCGTCAAGGCGAGCGCGGGGCTGCCATGGGAGGCGATCACCGGGTATCAGGGCGAGCGCCGCACGATCCTCGTGGTGGACGACAACGTCGATAACCGCGCGCTGCTGCGCGACTTGCTGGAGCCGCTTGGCTTCGAGCTGCTGGAGGCCGGCAGCGGCGAGCGTGCGCTCGCGCTGACCCGCGAGCGCACGCCGGACGTCATCGTGATGGACCTGGTCATGCCAGGCGAGGATGGGCGCGAGGTGACGCGGCGCTTGCGGCAAAGGCCCGAGCTCGCCCGAACCGCGATCATCGCCTCGTCCGCCAGCACCTCGGGCGCCGATCGGCAGAGGAGCCTGAGCGCGGGATGCGACGACTTTTTGCCCAAGCCGGTGCAGGCCGGCGCGCTCCTGGAGCTGCTCCGAGCGACTCTCCAGCTCGAGTGGGTACGCCGAGCGGGGCCAGGCGCGGCCGTGGCCGCCCCCCCGATGACCGACGCGGAGATCGGCATGCTCACCCCTCCGCCGGCCCAGGAGCTCTCGCGGCTCATCGAGCTGGCAGACAGGGGGCTCGTGTCCCTAGTGCTGAACGAGCTCGCTCGGCTCGAAGAGGCAGACCCGCGGCTCGGCGCGTGGATCGGGCAGGTACGGGCGGTGGCGCGGAGCTTCCAGACCAAGCGGCTCCGCGGCCTGCTCCAGGCGCAGCTCGACACGGCATCACGCAGCTCCCCTGAACGCGCAGCCCGATCGACGGCAACGGCGAGCACGCCCAGGCGAAACCCCTGATGGATACCCCTGATGGATGGATGTGTCAAAAGGCTGTTCCGGCCGTCTCACGCCGGTCGAGTTTGTCATGGTCTCCGATGACCAGAACCCCAGAGGCTGGTGCGCCGTGTATACCATCCTGATAGTCGATGACGAGCCGACAAACGTGGCCGTGACCATCGATCAGCTCGAAGAGCGAGGCTTTCGGGTGGCGGTCGCTCAAGATGGTGAAGATGCGCTGGAGCGGGCCGAGCTCCTCTCTCCCGACCTGATCCTGCTCGACGTACTGATGGCGGGAATGGACGGCTTCGAGACGTGCCGGCGCCTGAAAGCGTCTGAACGCACCAGAGGTATTCCGGTGATCTTCATGACCGCGCTGGGGGAGACGGCGCACAAGCTGGCCGGGTTTGAAGCCGGCGGCGTCGATTACGTCATCAAGCCCCTGGAGATCGATGAGGTCCTGGCGCGGATCAAGACGCACCTGGCCTTGCACGCGATGCGCGCGGAGCTCGAGGCGCAGAACGTGCAGCTGCGGCGGGAAATCGAGAATCGCGGGCGACTCGAGGCCGCGCTGCGATGCGCCCACGACAAGCTGGAGCGGAGAGTGGCGGAGCGCACGGCCGAGCTTGCCGCGGCCAATGCCCTCCTGAAGCAAGAGATCGGCGAGCGTGAGCGGACCGAGGAGACATTGCGCGAAAGCCAGGACCTGCTGCGGGCCATCATCGACAATTCGACGGCCATGGTCTACGTCAAGGACCTGCAGGGCCGATACCTGCTGATCAACCGCCGTTTCAAGCAGCTGTTCCACGCGACCGCGGAGCCGATCGTCGGCCGGACCGACCACGAGCTGTTCCCCCCGGAGCAGGCCGAGACATTCCGCTCTTTTGACAGGCGGGTGCTGGAGGCCCAGGAGCCCCTGGAGACCGAGGAGGTGCTGCCGCAGGACGACGGGATGCACACCTATATCTCTGTCAAGTGCCCCCTGTTCGACGCGCAAGGCGAGCCCTATGCTGTGTGCGCCATCTCCACGGACATCACCGAACGCAAGCGAGCGGAGGAAGAACGGGAGAGGCTGCTGGCCAGCGAGCAGGCGGCGCGTTCCAGGGCCGAGACCGCCGACCGGCTGAAGGACGAGTTCCTCTGCACGCTCAGCCATGAGCTGCGGACGCCGTTGACCTCTATCCTCGGCTGGACGCATATTCTTCTCCGCATGGACAACCTGGACGCGGCCAGGATGCAGCGCGGCCTCGCGGTCATCGAGCGCAACGGCATGGCCGAGCTGGAGCTCGTCGAGGCTCTGCTCGACGTCTCCGCCATCCTCTGCGGCAAGGTGAACCTGAAGCCGCAGTCGGTCAGCATGGCCGCGGTCGTCCAGGCGGTCGTCGACTCTGCGACCCCAGCCGCGGAGGCGAAGCGCGTCTGCATGTCGCTGTCGCTCAGCTCGACGACCGGCAGGATCTGGGGCGATCGCGGCCGCCTGGAGCAGATCGTGCGCAATCTACTGAGCAACGCCATCAAATTCACGCCCTCTGGCGGGCGCGTGGCTGTGTCGCTGGAGGAGGTGGGGGCGATGTCTCAACTCCGCATCAGCGATACGGGCGAGGGAATAAGCGCGGATTTCCTTCCCCATGTGTTCGACAAGTTTCGACAGGCAGACAGCTCGACCACGCGCTGGCACAGCGGGCTCGGCGTGGGGCTCTCCGTCGTGCGGGATCTGGTGAGAATACACGGCGGAGAGGTCCGCGCCGAAAGCGCCGGTGTGGGTCGGGGCGCGGTGTTCATCGTCGACTTGCCTCTGATGCCGGTGGTCGAGGAGACCGCTGCTCCGCCTTCGACCGACGCAGGGGAAGCGCGCTCGGTCCAGCGTGCAGATGATCTCGGCAACCCGCGGGAATTCCAGTGAAGCTCACCGGTGACATCCGCAGCCGGTGGAGAGACTGAACGGATGATGCGTGGCACAGGCGCCCTCGCCCCGCCTCCCGCTCCAGCATGTATACCGGAACTCGGGCGTTGATACGATGAAAAAACGCACCGGCGGTGCCATCGTCGCCTCCGTCATCCACGCGGCGCGCGTGGTGGAAGGGAGAGACGATGCGGGTATTGCTGACAGGAGTGGGGACGCGCGGTGACGTGCAACCTGTAGTGGCCCTGGCCGTCGAGATGCGGCGTCGGGGGCACGACGTGAGGTTGTGCGTTCCGCCGAACTTCATCGACTGGGTGAGCGGTCTGGGCTTCACGGCGACCCCGATCGGGATCGCGATGCGTCAACCCGGCGGGGCCGCCGCTGCGCAGGCCTCCACACCGACGCCGGACCAGATCCGCGCGCTGGTCGCGCACCTCGTGAGAGACCAGTTCGACGCCACCGCGTCGGCCGCCGAGGGGTGCGACGTGATCGTGGCCGGCGGAGCACACCAGTACGCCGCGAGGTCCATCGCGGAGCGGCTGGGCATCCCGTCCGTGGTCGCCGTCTACGCGCCGGTGGCCCTGCCGTCGCCGGATCACGCGCCCGGCGGGGAGCCCGGGGGCGACCCGGAGTCCAACCTCCGGCGCTGGCAGGGCGAATCACAGAGCTGGAACGAGCGCCTCCTCGAGCGGCTCAACGACAATCGGGCGCGACTGGGCCTCGGTCCGCTCGGCGATGTCCTCCGCCACATCCTGAGCGAGGGTGCGTGGCTCGCGGCGGATCCGGTCCTCGGGCCGCCGCCGGCGACGCCCGGCCTGCAGGTCACGCAGACGGGCGCCTGGCTCCTTCCCGACCAGACGCCGCTCGTACCCGAGCTGGAAGCGTTCCTCGCCGCCGGCGAGCCGCCCGTCTACGTCGGCTTCGGCAGCATGCCCGCGGACCAGCAGACCGGCCGCACTGTCATCGAGGCCGTGCGGGCGGCGGGCCGTCGCGTCGTCCTGTCGCAGGGGTGGGCCGAGCTCGGCAGGGTCGACGACGCCGCCGACTGCATCGCGATCGGCGACGTCAACCATCAGGCGCTGTTCCCGAGGGTCGCCGCCGTGGTGCACCACGGCGGGGCGGGGACGACCACGACCGCGGCGCGCGCGGGCGTCCCGCAGGTGATCGTCCCCATGTTCTCCGATCAGCCCTACTGGGCCTCGCGCGTCCGGGCGCTCGGGATCGGGACGTCCGTGGCTCGTGGAGCGCTGAGCGCGGAGCCCCTCCTTGCCGCATTGAAGGGCGCCCTCGACCAAGGGGTCGTCGCTCGCGCGACAGCGATCGCCAGCGCCGTGGCGGTGGATGGCCCGGCCGTCGCCGCCGACCTCATCGAGCGGGCCGCCGCGTAAGCGCGGGGGCGCCCCGCGTAACCGCGGGGGCGCCGGGCGCGCGGCCGCGGTCAGCGCTCGTGACGCCTCTCCTCGCCGTGGTGCCGCCGGTGCTCCACGCGGTGCTTCTTCGTCGGCTTGGCAGGGGTCGCCGGCCGCGCCGCCGCCCCTGCCCTGACCGTCGCGCCCGCCTTCACCGTCGCCCCCGCCCGGACCGTGACCGCAGGCCGGGCCGGGGTCGCCGGCCGGGCCGCGGGCGCGCGGTGTACGCGCTCGCGGCGCACGTGGTCGTGGTGCACGTGACCGCGCTGCACGTGGTCGTGGTGCACGTGACCGCGCTGCACGTGGTGATGGGCGCGGTTCCGGTCGAAGTCGACGCGGTAGCTGACCAGCGCGCGCGGCTCGTCGCGGTAGTAGACCCAGCCGTGGCGCGACGGATAGTACCAGCGGCCGTCCACGTAGTAGACGTAGGTCCCGCGGTAGTACACGCGCGGGTAGGTCTCGACGTAGACCGGCGCCGCTGCGACGTGAACGACTGGCTCCTCGTACACTGCGACCTCCTGGTACGTCACGGTCGCAGGCGCGGCGGCCCTGGTATGGACTTCCGCCGCGCATCCGGTCGCGCCGAGGAGCGCGACAGCGACGAGCGCGGCCAGCACGGCGAGCCTGCTGCGCTGCGGGGCCTGCGCGGTGGCTCTGGGGGACGGGTGATCGAGGACCGGCACGTTCATCTCCATGGGGTTCACAGGAGCAACTGTGGTGCCACCCGGCGGCCCGGGGGCCGGCGCCTGCGCCTGGCAGCGCGCCTGCTCCTGGTATAGCGCTTGCTGACCCTTCGCGCATCGGCGCGACGGCGCCGGGCCTGAAGAGCGGCCTCACCATCGACCCGTGACGTGACCCCGGGGAGCGTCAGGCGATGGCCGCGATGGCCATCGCCTTCCGCCCGATCATCGCGTCAGAAGACGTAGACGCTCTTGGGAACGAACGGCAGCGGGCTCAGGCCGCTCTCCCCGGAGACCGGGTACGGGTAGCCGATGCAGTTCTCGTTCTGGAAGATCGCGGCGCCGACGCCGTTGGTGTTGTATGCGGAGTGTGCCCTTCCCTCCCAGCCGTGCTCCGGAAGGTTGACGCACGTGCCCACCTGCGGGTTCAGCGCCCGGACGTTGAAGATTTCCCCGCCGTAGCCCTCCTCCTCGAAGAGGCAGAGCACGTTGTCGAACGGGCAGGGAATGGGGTCTTCCTGCGCCGAGGCCACCTGCGGAAGCAGCAGGCCTGCCCCCGCGAGGAGGCCGACGCCCACCAGGGCACCCACGCCCAGGGAGCGGGACGGAGTGAAACGACGGAGGTTCTGAATGTGCTGGAGCAAGTGCATGGGGTTTCCTCCTCCTGCCCACCCATGGGCAGGTACTGCGGAGGCACCTAGCACCGGAGGCCATTCACGCATCCCGGCCTTCGGCTGTTATTAACATGATTTAACATGAGGACCCATGCGGGCTCGCATGTCCCTGGAATCTTTCATCCATCCCGGATGGCGGCTTCACCGACATGGAAGTTCTTGTGGCGCCTGCCTCGAGCTCGTTGCATGGGCGTCACGCGAGGCACACGTCCTCGGGCGAGGTCGGCACGCCCGGCGCGATTCTCGAGGGGACCTGACCCGGCGCCGCACCGAGCGCGCCGCGCTGTTCGGTGGCCCGCGGCCGCTCTCGCGCCAGCCGAGGCGAGCGCCTGTCAGCGCGCTGTCCGAGTGAAACAAACGACATGACCAACCCCTCCATGCATCACGGTCCCCGCGTTGTTCGAGTAGTGCCAGTTCTCGAACGGTCCATCGCGCACGAAGAGCTCGCGTTCATCTACGAATTTGATTCGAAGGTTGCTGTTCCTGTCGTAACGCGCGAACTCGATCCGCACGCCGATCAAGGACGACAGGACGTCTCGCACCCACTCGGCGTGCGGCGGAACAAACTCATCTTCCTCGCCCGCAGCAGAGAGGGAGAAGGGGCCATCGAGCAAGAGGGAGCTCTCTGCACTGTCGTCAAACTTGAGGTCGAAGCGGTAATCCCGTTCGACGTCGCGGAGCGCGTGTCCGGCCAGGGGGAGCGTGTAACACATCCTCGGCATCACCCCAGCGCCGCGGCGAGGGCCGCGAACTCCTCCTGGCACTCGCCGCAGATCGCCAGGTGCTCCTCGACCAGGCGCAGCGCTTCGGGCGTGGGCAACCCCGCCAGATGCACCTCGGCATAGGCAGCCACCCGTTCGAGACATGTGTCGCAGCCGATCTCCTGCTCACGCGTGACGAGCGTGGCCTGCACGAGCATCCTCAGATCTGACGGCTTCAAGAGCATGAGACCTTCCCTCGACGGATCATCCAAAAGCCCAGCGCACGGCCTCTGCCGAGTAGCCTGCCTGCTCGAGCGCTCGCTGCAGGCTACGGCGTGCGTCGTGGCACAGTTTGTAAATAGCATTGCGATTACTCCCGAGCTGGACCGCGATCTCTTCCTGCGGCATCCCCCGCAGCTCGGCCAGCACGACCTGACGCTGCCGCTCGGTGAGCGTCTCTGCCACGCAGCGCTGCAACAGCGTCAAGATCTCACGCCTCGCGATCGCCTGCTCCGGTGTCGCGGCGCTGCCTTCGAAGGGCTCTGACATGCCGGACGCGCCCGGAGCTTCGATCGGGGGCCCGGTGGTGAGCGCGTCGAGCGGCACGTCGCGCCAGTGCCGGCGCCGCAAGGCGCTGAACGAGACCCGCAAGGCGATCGCGATGGCCCAGGTCGAAAAGCGGCTCTCCTCTCGAAATGAATCGAGCTTGGCCAGGATGCGCAGCATGCTCTCCTGCGCAAGGTCCTCGATGAGAGCGCTGGCCTCCGGCCGCCGCGCGAGCCCCCGGTGCAGCGCCCGCACGATGAGCTCGCGCAGCTCGCGCTGGGCCAGCGCCCCCCGCGGCCCTGGATCCCGCAGATCGAGCAGCCACGCGGCGTCAGTTCTTTCGACAGCAGTCATGCGCTCTCCGGGGTGAGGTTAGCCGATCGCGACCTGGCCTTTCGCCTTTTCGCCTGGCGTGGCTCGCGCGCCACGCCGGTCCGGTTGGCTCGCCGCCGGCACTCAGGATGCAGCTCGCGCCGGCCGAGACGCGGCGAAGGCTTCGGCAGCGCTGAGCAGGGCTGCGCCGAGCAAGAACACATCCTTGAGCACGAAGGCGCCGAGCTCGTTCGGCACGCGCAGCGCAAATCCCGGCACGTCCACCCAGATGCCCGGCGTGGTGAACAGAAAGCTCAACGTCATGACAAATGTCGGCACCGCCGCCAGACTGCCGATCGCGCAGGCGCTGGCCGACCATGGCCGCAGCGCGATCAACGACGCGATGAGGAGCTCAGTCACGCCTATCACGCTGGAGACCGCTTGCACACCCATGAACGCATAGGTCCAGCCGAGCAGCGGGCTCGGCGCGATCAACGGTTCGATGGCGCGGGCCTCGGCCTCCGTGAACTTGAAGGCACCGTAAAACACCAGGATCAGGATGAGCCCGTACCGCAGCGTCACCAGGGCCGCACGGCCGAGCCAGGCGTCGATCGCCGCTCGTCGGACGGAAGCGAGAGCACCGAGAGCTCGCGGCAACGGCGCAGCGGCCGTGGAATGTATACCGTTCATGCTGGCCTCCTCGACAGGTTGAGAGCGGCACCCACGCCGCGTCCATCAGACGCCGCCAGGCCCTCGGCTCTTACCCCCGAAGTGAAGCAGCCGGATTCTTGGTGCCGGATCTGCCCGGTCGCGGCCGTCCGCTCGACCTCGCGACGCCCTTCGGCCGTGCCCGGCCAGCGCCCGGTGACGCTGCGCCCCCCAGCCGACCCGCGCAGGAGCGCACGGCGCGCGCAACAAACGAGCAGATTTCTTCCAATACGTTGGCGAGAAGTCCAGCGTGCAGGAGGCGCTGCTGCACCTTGCTCTCCGGGCGCCCCCCCCGCCGGCGAGGCGAGCGCGGTGCACCACGGACCATGAAAGGTAGCGGCAGATGATCCGCGTGACCGGAGCGACAGGGGACGTCGGCGGCTCGCGAGGGAGGAGACAGCATGGCATCGAGAGCGAAAAGGATCCTGGTCATCGGCAAGAGGGCCGATATCCTCCAGCGGAGCGTGGCAGCGCTGAACGAGCAGGGACACTCGGCTGTCGGCACGCTGAGCGCGTCGCCTGACGCGGAGTTCCACGCCGGCGAGTTCGACCTCATCACCCTTGGCGGCGGCGTGGACGCCGTCACCCGGGCGCGCCTGCACGCGCGCTTCAAGGAGCAGAACAAGGACGTGATGGTGCTGGACGTGTACGCCCCGATCGCCGGCCAGCAGATCGCCCGGGCGCTCAGGCGATCTTCGGTCGAGAGAGAGCTCGGGAGCGCCTTCTCGGTGACGGAGGGCGATGACGCGGCCGTCGCGCGCGCGACGATCGAGCGCCCCTGCGCGCTGCGCCTCGACATCTACAGCTACCCCGGCTCGGCCCTGGAGCCGGAGGTCGCGCGCGTCGTCGACACCTCCGTCACCCCGGGAACGCACGAGTTCAGGTTCGAGAAGGAGCTCGCGCGCGCGGGGTTCATGGCGGTGCTCACCTTGAACGGCGAGGAGCACCACCTGCACCACCTGCAGCAGCCCCCGGGCTGAGCCGCGCGGGGCACGCGTCCTCTCAGGGGTAGCGGGGACCGCTCCGGGCGTCGCGCCGTCCCCCCTCGGCGTCCCGCCTGCCCCCCGAACTCGCCCATTATCGCCTATGCTGCCGGAGTCATGGCGATCGGCGGCGTCAACCACGTGACCCTCGCGGTTCGAGACCTCGACCGCGCCGTGCATTTCTACGTCCAGGTGCTCGGCGGAAAGCAGCGAGCGCGGTGGGCCAGGGGCGCGTATCTGGAGCTGGGGACGCTCTGGATCTGCCTGGAGCTGGACGCGCGCGCCGCTCGGCAGGTCGACGACTCGCACCTCGCGTTCTCGGTCGATGCACAGGGCTTCGCCTCCCTGCAAGAGGCCATTCGCCTGAGCGGAGCCCGGGTCTGGAAGGAGAACCGCTCCGAGGGCGCGTCGCTCTACTTCGAGGACCCGGACGGACACAAGCTCGAGATCCACGTCGGCGACCTCCGGACGCGCCTCGCGTCCTGCCGCGAGAAGCCCTACGAAGGGATGGAGATCTTCGACGACGGAGAGGGCGAGAGGCCGGCGCGGTGAAGGTGCGCCCGGCGCCCTCTCAGAACCCTCCGCCTCACAAGGAGCTCTCCATGACACGGACACACGTCCTCATGGATCACGACGGCGGCATCGATGACTACCCCAGGTGGATCTCGAGCGGTTCTACGGATATCTGCTGTCTCAGTGGTCGAGGTGAGGAGGCGGGGCGCTGCCCGGCGTGGCATGGCCCCCTCGTCCTGTCGACCACCCCTGGAAAACTCTGCCTCCTCTGTGCCCCGGCGAAGCGCCCTTTCACAGCCTGGGCCCGAGGTGCCGCACGCAGGCCAGGTTTCGCGCGCAGCGAGCGCGTGAATGCCAGTTAGTTAAAGCATCTTACTATTGCGATCCTGTCCGGCGCCGCGCGCGATTGCCGTCGAGGTTCAAAAAGCGCAGCGATGGTAGATAAATTGGATGAACGAGTGCGTCGTTGGAGCACAAAAGTGTTCGCGATCGATCCGTGACGTGTGCCGGACTGGACAGGTTCTGATATGTTTCTCAGCTCGGCGCTGTCGAGTCGCGGCGTCGTGAACCCGTGTCGGTGCCGGCCCATGTGGTCGGCGCTCGCACCAGCTCGTGCCTTTCTTCGGGCGCGGCGTGGAGGAGACGGTGAACCCCGAGCAACACACGCATCGCTGGCCCTTCGGGCGCCCCGGCTCACAGCTCAGGTACGCTGCGCCGCTCTTGCTCGCGCTCGCCGCGGCTTGCAACGGCCAGATCGGCGGGCCCGGCCAATCCACGGAGCCCGGCGTGGGCCCCGGGAGCAGCGGCGGGGACGGGGCTGAGAGCGGGCAGCCCCCGGAGGACGTGCTGGACTCCGCCTTCTGCCAGACGCCGCAGCCCGGCTCGGCGCCGCTCCGCCGTCTCAGCAACTACGAATATACCAACACGCTGAAAGATCTCTTCTCCGGCGTCGCGGGCGTGGCCTCCACCATCGACACGGCGGTCGCCACGTTCCCGAACGAGCCCGAGTCGCTCGGCTTCCACAACAACGCGAGCTTCTTGACCGTCGGCCCGCTCGTCGCGCAGAAGTACCTCGACGCCGCCGAGCAGATCGCCGCCGTCGCGGCCCGCGCTCCGGGCCTGGTCTCCTGCGATCCGGCGGCGCTCGGTGAGCTCGAGTGCGCGCGCGACTTCATCCGCACCTTCGGCGCCAGGGCGTACCGGCGACCGCTCACCGAAGCCGAGGTAGCGAGCTACGAGGAGCGCTTCACCGCAGGCTCGGACGGGTACACCTTCGAGGACGGCATCGAGTGGGTCGTCTTCAGCATGCTGCAGTCGCCGAACGTGCTCTACCGCGTCGAGCTCGGCCAGGAGAGCGCGGGGGACGTCACCGAGCCCACGCCGTACGAGATGGCCTCGCGGCTCTCGTACCTGCTCTGGCAGTCGCAGCCGGACGAGGAGCTCACCCGCGCCGCGGCCGCGGACGAGCTCGGCACGCCGGAGCAGATCGAGGCCCAGGTGCGGCGCATGCTGGCCGATCCCAGGGCCGATCGCCTGTTCGAGTACTTCGACCAGTGGCTCGACACCGACCTCTTGAGCAACATGACCCGCGATCCGGCCGTGTATCAAGACGTGGTGTCCGGCCTGCCCGGCCTGCTGCAGGAGGAGACGCACACGTTCGTGAAGAGCTTGTTCGCGAGCCCGAGCGGCTCGTTCGGCGAGCTCCTCACCGCCGACTACAGCTTCGTGAACGGCGCGCTCGCGCGGCACTACGGCGTGGCCGGGGTGAGCGGCGACGACTTCGTCAGGGTCGACATGCCAGGCCGCTCGGGCGTGCTGACCCAGGGCATGCTGCTCACGCGCGACAAGGCGACGCGCACCTCGATCGTCCGGCGCGGCCTCAAGGTGCGCACCGATCTCCTGTGCGGGCTCGTGCCCGCTCCCCCCAACAACGTGCAGCTCGATCTCGAGGGCCTGGGAGACGGGCTCTCGCAGCGCGAGCGCCTCGAGCGCCACCGCACCGAGGCGAGCTGCGCCGGGTGCCACCAGCTGATGGATCCCATCGGCGTCGTGTTCGAGTCGTTCGACGCCGTGGGCCGCTCCCGCACCGAGGACGAGGACGGCAGGCCGGTCGACACCTCCAGCAGCATCTCGCACACGCGCGACATCGACGGCCCCGTGGCGAACGCCGCCGAGCTGGGCCAGCGCCTCGCCGAGAGCGAGGAGGCGCGCGCCTGCTACGTGCTGCAAAACTTCCGCTTCTTCTACGGCCGAGACAGGACCGACGCCGATCGCTGCTCGATGGCGGCGCTCTCGGTCGCTTTCAAGGAGAGCGGCTACAGCCTGTCCGAGCTCGTCGTCGCGCTCACGCAGACAGACGCCTTCCGCTACCGCCCCGTGATCACCCCGGAGAAACCATGAAACCGCTGAGCCGCCGTACTTTCCTGCGTGGCGCGTCCGGAGTTGCGCTCGCGCTCCCGTTCCTCGATGCCATGCGGACGAGCCGCGCGCGAGCCCAGACGCCGCCCTCCCCGCGCCGGATCATGTTCGTCTTCCAGGCGAACGGCGACGAGACGGCGAAGCGCTTCAGCGCCAGCGGTGAGACGAGCTTTCAGCTCGGCGAGTTCCTCGCCCCGCTCGAGCCCTACCGCGAGGATCTCGTCTTCCTCAACAACCTGCACAAGCGCTTCTACGACCTGCCGGAGGACGCGCGGGCCGACAACCACCAGCAGGGCGGCAGCTCGCTCGCGCCGTGGAAGTCAGGCACCGGGTCGTTCCCGATCGGCGGCGCCGAGAACACCATCGGTTACGTGGAGGGGCCGAGCGCCGACCACGCGATCGGCGGTCGCGTGCTGGAAGCCGACGAGAGCGTCGCGCACCGGCACCTCGTGTTCCGGGTCGGGGACAAGTGGAACGACATCTGGAACACGCACGCCCACGCGGGGCCAGCGGGCCAGCAGAACCCGATCCCGCCGGAGACCGACCCGTACGCGGCCTACGCCCGCATCTTCGCCTTCACGCCCGACGACGCGGCCGCGCAGCGAGAGGTGCTGAGGCGCCTGGCGAAGAGGCAGTCGGCGCTCGATCTGGTGCGCGAGGAGGGCAGCTCCCTCCTCACCCGGCTCGGCGCCGAGGACCGCGCCAAGGTCCAGCAGCACCTCGAGTCGATCCGGGACGTCGAGCGCGCGCTCCAGACCGGCAACGGCTCGGCCGCGTGCGTGCAGACCCCGCTCGGCGAGCGGCTCGACCCCTACGACGACGACAACCACGTGATCATGGGCGAGCTGTTCTTCAAGATCAGCGCCCTGGCGTTCGCCTGCGATCTGACGCGCGTGGTGAACTTCAACTGGAGCGGCAACACCAGCGGCCGCGTCTACTCGAGCCTGGGCCTCAGCGAGGGGCACCACGATATCTCGCACAACAGCGACGATGCCGCGTTCGCGGACATCCGCAAGATCAACAAGCACCTCTGGCAGCAGAACACCAAGCTCTACGAGATCTTGAAGAACACGAGCGACGGCGACGGCACGCTCTGGGATCACACGCTCGTCGTGCACTGGAACGAGCTCGGGCAGGGCGACACCCACAGCATCGAGGACGCCCTGGTCGTGTTCGCGGGCAAGGCGCACGACTACTTCCGGCGCGGGAGGCTGGTCGACTTCGATCACAGGCGCTCCTTCGCCGACATGCTCGTGAGCTGCTTCCACTACATGGGCTTCGACGACATGACGAGCTTCGGCGAGGACGTCCTGAACACCGGGGGCGCCCTGCCGCTCACCTGAGCAAGGGGGTTCACGCCGCCGGAATTCCTCGTACTCTCCACCGCTCACACCATGCAGCACCGTGCGGGGCGCGAGCGAGAGGCCAGGAGCGTCGCGGGGGACCCCGCCCGGAGAGCGAGCGACAGGAGCTGATCGTCGGTGGAACACAGGACTGTCTTGATCTCGGGCGCCAGCATCGCCGGTCCCGCCCTCGCCTTCTGGCTGGCGCGCCACGGATTCCGCCCCGTCGTCGTGGAGCGTGCCGGCGCGCTCCGGCTCGGCGGGCAGAACATCGACGTCCAGGGCGCGGCGCGGGAGGTCGTGCGCCGCATGGGGATCGAAGACGAGATCCGGGCCGCCGCGACGGGGGAGCGGGGGCTCCGCTTCGTCGACGAGCACGACGTGACCAGGGCCGAGCTCCCCGCGGGGAGCTCGGACAACGGCTCGTTCACGAAGGAGCTCGAGATCCTCCGCGGTGACCTCGCCAGGATCCTCTACGACCACACCCGGGGCGCGACGGAGTATATTTTTGGTGACCAGATCACGGGCCTCCGGGACCACGGCGACCGGGTGACGGTCTCCTTCGAGCACGGCGCCGACCGCGATTTCGACCTCGTGGTCGCCGCCGACGGCATCCGCTCACGAACCCGTGCGCTCATCGTCGGCGATGAGCCCAGGATTCGCCCGCTCGACCTCTATGCCAGCTACTTCACGATCCCCCGCGGCCCCTCCGACAGCGCCTGGGCTCGCTGGTACAACGCCCCCGGCAGCCGGTCGATACTCCTGCGCCCAGACAACGTGGGTACCACCCGGGCGTCGCTGTGGTTCCTGTCGCCCACGCGCGGCCACGAGCGGTTGAGCTCCGCCGAGCAGAAGGCGCTCCTCGTGAGGGTCTATGCCGGCGCCGGCTGGGAGACGCCGCGGGTGCTCGCGGCGCTGGCCGACGCCGAGGACGTCTATTTCGACGCGGTGAGCCAGGTCATGGCGCCGCGCTGGTCACACGGCCGCGCCGCGCTCGTGGGGGACGCTGCGTACTGTCCGTCGCCGGTCAGCGGAATGGGCGCGAGCCTGTCTCTCGTCGGCGCTTACGTGCTCGCGGGAGAGCTGTCACGGCACGCCGACCATCGAGACGCCTTCGCCGCCTATGAGAAGCTCCTGCGCCCCTATGTCGACCGGGCCCAGAAGCTCCCGCCAGGCGTCCCCTGGGTCGCGCACCCGAAGTCGAGGCTCGGCATTTCGATCCTCCACGGGGTGCTCCGGCTCGCGTTCAGCCCCCTGGTGCGGCCCCGCGAGGGCTGGGGCGGCTCCTCGGCGGCCGACAAGATCGAGCTCCCCGATTACGCTGACGGAGGCTGAGAGCAGCGGTCCCGCCCGACGAAGCCCAGCACGACGACGGCCATGAGCGTGCAATAGGCCGCCAGCGGCCATGCCGTATCCCCGGGCAACAGGACGACGAGCGTCGTCCCGACGATCCCCACGACGAGGCTCTCGATGCAGTAGTAGAGCGCGGTCGCGGTGCCGGCGACGTGGCCGAAGCGCTGGAGCGCGCCGTTCGCCGTCACCGAGCTCGCGAACACGATGCCGATCGCGATGATCCACATGGGCGGGATGAACGTCCAGAACGACGGAGCGGCCATCACCTGCCCCGCGACCAGCAGCGCAGCTCCCAGGAGCAGCATCCCCATCCCGCGGACGAGGCTCCCGGCCCTTCCCCATCGCGCCACGAACCGCTTCGCGAACCGGGTCGTCGCGATCATGACGAGGGCGACCGTGCCAAAGAGGAGGCTGAAGGCGAGCTGCGAGAAGCCTGCCCGATCGATCAAGACGCGCGACGCCGTCGAGAAGAAGACGAAGAACGCGCCCATCGCCGCGCTGAAGCCGAGCGTGTAGGTCCAGAACGAGCCGTCGGCGAGGATCCGACCGAACGCCGCGCGCGGCGCCGACGCGTTCACGGGCCGGGTCTCGTGCCACCTCGGGGCCGCGTTCAGCAGAGCCGCGGTGGCGGCGACGCCGAGCGCGATGAAGATCGCGCGCCAGCCGAGGTGATCCGCGAGCAGCGCGCCGAGCAGGGGCCCCAGCGCGGGCACGAACGCCAGCATCGAGCCGAACAGGCTGTAGATCAGCGCCCCCTCGGCGCGCTCCGCATAGACGTCCCGCACCGTCGCGAAGGTCGCGACGAGCGCCGCGGCCGCGCCCAGCGCCTGGATGACGCGAAGAACGACGAACACCGCGGCGGAGCCGGCGCCCGCGAGCAGATACGACGCGGCGGCGAACAAGGCCGCACCGCCGAGCAGGACCGGCCGCCGACCGACCCTGTCCGAGATGGGCCCGAACACGAGCTGTCCCGCGCCGAGGACGACCATGTAGAGGCTCAACGTCAGCTGAACGACCGCCGGCGACGTGCCGAGGATGCCTGGCATGAGCGGCACCACCGGCAGGTAGACATCCATGGCCAGCGAGGCCAGGAGGTCGAAGGGGGCCATCAGCAGCAGCGCTGCAGAAAGCGAGAAACTCCAGGTTGTTGAAATGGTTCGAGGCACGACGATACACCCGCGCAAATGGTGGACATTCGGCGGCGATCTGCCTCCAGGACGGCACTCGTCGAGCGATCGAGAGCAGATAGCCGCAGCAACGAATTCAGGAGTTGCTGCGGCTCACTTGTCTGACGCGGCGGTATCCATCCTTACACCCGGGGCGTGCCCTCGTTGCAGGCGGTGAGAGGATAACGGTGATCGAGCAGCTCGTCGAGGACCACGAAGCCTCGACGCCCGGCCGCTCCCCGGTGATCCAGGCTGCGCGGGGGCGGCGCAGCCGTCGGCGAGACCGCCTTCACCGTCTCACGGGCAGGCGGCCACGCAGTCGGCGAACGCGGTGCACCCCTCGCTCGCGGTGCATCCCTCGTCGACCACCGCGACGCAGGGGTCTTCGTCCGGGAGCTCCGCCATGCAGTCCACGCACGCCTCGTTCCCCTGGGCAGCCAGGAGGTCGCCGGTTCCATCGTCGCCGCAGACGTCGGTCTCGGGATCCTCCGTGTCGCAGGAGCTGAGACACGTGGCGCCCTCCGCACAGCCGCAAGCATCGACGGTCAGCTGGAGGAACTCCAGGGCCCCCTGCTGATTGTCGTCGAAGCACTGCGTCTGGCAGTCGACGCCGCCGCCCTCGCCGCCGCTGCCGCCCTCGCCGCCGCTGCCGCCCTCGCCGCCGCTGCCGCCCGTGCCCGCCGTCGTGCCGGTCGAGCTCGACACCGTGACGGTGCTGGAGCTGGACGCGCCGCCCCCACCGCCCGCCCCGCCCTCACCCCCCGTGCTGTCGTCATCCGAACAGGCCGCCGCCGCGCACACGGTGACCAGAATCGCTGCAAAGCTGAGGATCTTCATCGAGATTGCTCCTGACATGAACGGTTACGCTGCTCCGACTCGAACGAGACGGCGAACGCCGCCGCTCCCGCGGAGCGTCTTCATCACGCTCTGGCACCACCCCGTGGCGCCGGGCGTCTACCTACACCAGAACTTTGCAGGATGGTATCTGCCGCGTGCGCACCTGCACCTCTTGTCGGTGGCGTCGGCCACATGGCCACCAGCACACCGCAGTGAGCGCCCACACAACACGCCAGCAGGGTCCGCCGGCAAGGTCTTTGTACAGGAGAACTGGTCCTAGCACGTCGCAAACCTGTGCCATTCCGATTCGCCGCGTGGAGAACTTGCTCTCCATGGCGGTCTCAAGGGTCGGACGTTCCGGCGGTGATGCCGGCGGCTGAGCTCGCGATGGGCTCTTGCAGATGGTGCCGCCTGCCTGGTCGCCGCTGCGGGTGCCGGTCGCGACAGCCGTGCTCGGTCGCATGGATCCCGCCGTGATGGGCCCCGCCCAGCCTGCGCTCGCCGGGAATGACGGACTCGACTCGATGAGCGAAGGAGAGCTCGGTCTCGCCCGCGCGGAGGTCCGTCGCGATTGACGGCCCCGTGGGGTAGTCTCCTGCCAGATCACAGCGATCGCGAAGAGTGTACCGCATGCCGAAGCTCCACGAGATCCGAGCGGACCACGACGCGGAGACCATCGTCATTTACCAGGCCTATGCGCCGGCGATCGCCGAGCCCGCGCTCGCTGCCCAGCGCTTTGTCGCCCCGTTTTCGTTCGGTCGCATGACCTGGATCAAGCCGTCGTTCCTCTGGCTCATGCACCGCAGCAACTGGGGGCGAAAGGCCGGGCAGGAGCGGATCCTCGCCGTCCGCATCCGGCGAACAGGCTGGGAGAGGGCGCTCTCCCTCGCCGTCCTCACCTCGCCGGAGGCGGCGGTGTTTCGCTCGCCGCACGAGTGGAGCAAAGCGTTCGCCGAAGCCAAGGTGCACATTCAATGGGACACGGAGCGCAACCTCCGGGGCGGCCCGCTGCCTTACTACAGCATCCAGGTCGGCATCGGCCGCGATCTCATCCGCGAGTACGCGGAGAGCTGGGTCGTGGCCATCGAGGATCGAACTCCCCTGGTCCGGAAGATGTACCAGCAGGTGCAGGCCGGCCACGCGGACAGCGCGGCGAAGTTGCTGCCGCGCGAGAGGCCCTACGCCGTTGACGAACCAGTCGCCAGGCGGCTGCTCATCGACCCTTGAGGGGATACGCCGCCCAGCAGGGCAATGCAGCCGACGCGGGCGCGGCCTCGCCTCGCGCCGCCTGACCGTCGCCTGACCCCTACCTTCCAGCGCGGCGCGGCCTCCGCGCCTCGGAGCTCACGGGGCGCCGGATAAGCGCGCGCGCAGCGGCCTGTCACCGATTCGGCTTGACACAGGGCGGATCGATCTGTCATGAAAATGAAAATGACTTTCAACATCGAGACCGCCCCCTCGTTTGCTCGACGCGAGCTCGCGGGTGTCGCCGCGTGCGCCTATGCGTCCGACGCGCTTCCGGACCTCGGTTTCCACGACGACGAAGCGCGCCACCTCGCCCGCGTGCTCGACCTCGGGCGCGCGGGCTTCACGGAGCAGGAGCTCCGCCCGCTCGCGGCCCGCACGCGGCTCGTGGACGACGTCGTGCGCGACTTCTTCCGCCGTCACCCGGACGGGCTGGCCATCGGGCTCTTCTCCGGGCCGTGCACTCGCTTCTCGCGCGTCGACAATGGCCTGCTCCACTGGATCGACATCGACGTCCCCCGCGTGATCGCATGGAAGCTCCGGCGCGCCCCGCGGACGCCGCGGTACGCGCTGGCCGCCGCGTCCCCCGGCTGCGACCACTGGATCGATCAGCTCTCCGGGGCGCAGGGCTTGCCCACGTTGATCCTCGGCCTCGGCCTCTTCTCCCAGCTCGGCCCCGAGCGCATCTCCGCCTTCTTGACGGAGGCCTCGCTGCGCCTCGCGACAGACGTGGAGCTCCTGCTCGACGCGACGCCGTCTCTCCACCTCCGCGCCGCCACGGCGAGGGGCGCGCGGCACGTGGAGCTCCACCGGAGCGGCGGCGGCGTCGAGTCGTTCCCGTGGCTACGCGTCCTCGACGAGACCGACTACCCCGAGCCGCTCGGCGCCCGTGTGCGGGCCACGAACGCGCTCGCGCGTTTGCTTCGCAGATCGCAGCTCCCGATCCTCCGCCACCTCCGGCGCGTGTGAGCCCTCGAGAACAGGACCAGGAAAGAAGACAAAGGACATCGATGAACCTTCACGAAACCGTCGACGCACCGGCGCCGGAGGGCGCCGCGCTCCAGGATCGCGCCGCGCGCACGCGCCGGGAGGCCTGGACATGAGCCGTTACACCGGACCTCGCGTCAAGGTCATGCGCGCGCTCGGGGTCGAGCTCCCCGGGCTGTCGGCGAAGAAGACCGAGCGCCGGCCCTACCCCCCCGGGCAGCACGGCCAGGCCCGCAAGAAGCTCAGCGAGTACGCCCTGCGGCTCCGCGAGAAGCAGAAGGTCCGGCTCAATTACGGCCTCACCGACACGCAGCTTCGGACGCTCATGCTCGAGGCGCGCCGGAGCAAGCTGGCCGCCGGGACGAAGCTCATCGAGCTGCTCGAGCGCCGGCTCGACAACGTCATCTTCCGAGCGGGCTTCGCGCGCACCATCCCGGGCGCGCGGCAGCTGGTGACGCACGGGCACGTGCTCATCGACGGAAAGCGCGTCGACATCCCCTCTTACCGCGTCAGCGCCGGAGAGACGGTGAGCGTGCGCGAGCAGCGCCGTGACCACCAGACCGTCGTCGCCGGCCTCGCCAGAGCGGACCTGGAAGCCCCGGCGTGGCTCGCCGTCGACAAGGACGCCCGGCAGGTGCGCGTGGCCAGCCTTCCGGACGAGACGAGCATCCCGTTCCCGATCGAGGTTCAGCTCATCATCGAGTACTACTCGCAGCGGCTGTGACGGATCACGCGTGGACTTTCCCGGCAGCCCCTGATAGGCATCTTCCGTGACCGCGCCCCTCGCGGCGTGAGGTGCATCGTACCCATCGGCTCGATGGTTGCGGTCGCGAGCAGGGAAAAGCAAGGCGAGGCGCGCGCAGGCGCAGAGGAGTCGAGGCAATGCAGCTCTCCGGGAACACGGTCCTGATCACGGGAGGATCTTCGGGCATCGGGCTGGCGCTGACGGAGCGCTTCCTCGCGGCCGGCAACCAGGTGATCATCACTGGCCGGCGCGAGGGCCTCCTCGAGGACGTCCGGCGTCGCTTCCCGGCCGTCATCACCCACGTGAGCGACAGCGGCAGCGCGGCGGACCGCGCCCAGCTCGTGGCCGAGCTCACGCAGCGGTTCCCCGGCCTCAACGTCGTCATCAACAACGCCGGGATCCAGCGGAAGGTCGATCTCCTGCGCAGCGAGCCGTGGGACGACACGCGCCAGGAGATCGCCATCAACCTCGAAGGGCCGATCCACATGGCGTCCCTGCTCGTGCCCCACCTGCTCAAGCAGGCGCGGCCTGTGCTCATCAACGTCAGCTCGGGCCTCGCGTTCGTCCCGCTCACGGCGGTGCCCGTGTACTCGGCGACGAAGGCAGCGCTGCACTCGTTCACGCTGTCCCTGCGGCATCAGCTCCGCAAGACGCCGGTGACCGTCGTCGAGATCATCCCGCCGGCCGTCCGCTCGAACCTGGGCGGGGCGCACGACTTCGGCGTGCCGACGGACGAGTACGCCGACTCCGTCATGCAGCAGCTCGGCGAAGGCCGGCTCGAGGTCACCTACCAGTTCTCGGCGAAGGCCAGCCAGGCATCGCGGGCCGAAGCAAACGAGATGTTCAAGCAGCTCAACGGAGCGGACTGACGGTCGGGCGGCGCCTTACGCGGACAGCCGCTCACGAGTCCGTACGCTTGCTCGCGGCGACGGCTGACTCCGAAGACCCCTGGACCTGACCTCGGCGGCGGCGAGGCGGTTCATCTCCAGCGCACTCGTGGACGCGGGGAGCTCATCGAGCGCCGCCCCGGGCCCGGCACGAGAGCCGAGGTCAGGAGCGCTCGCTGACTTTCATACGCATTCTCACCTCCACGATGTGTGAATTTTGGCGCACGACTGTATCGGTCCGGAGCAGAGGACTGGGGGTGGCCGCGGCGCGATGGATTGAAGTTGACTCAGGGAATGTGAACGATCACATTGGACCCCAGGGAGCATTCTTCCACTTTGTCCCCGCGCGCTGGCTGCGGTGTGACTCATGCCACGTGGGGTCATCGACGCGGTCATCGCGCGGCGGCTGCTCGCGGGCGAAACTTGCAGGTCGGCCGTTCCGGCCATGGAGAACCTCGATGCGCATCACACGTCTGCTTGGCTTCAGCTCCGCCTCTGTCGCGTGCTGTCTGCTCGCCTGCAGCGCCGGGCTTTCTGACGGCGAAGACGGCGACTCCCTGGGCTCCGCGTTGAGCAGCCCGGACGGCGCGATATCGGCGGAGGTCGCGCTGGAATCCCAGTGGGGGAGCGGGTACTGCGCGAACGTCACGGTGAAGAACACGAGCACTGGCCGGACCACCTCCTGGGGGGTGGTCGTCGGGCTCAACGGCTCGACGCTGAACAGCGCTTGGAACGCGCGCGTCACCGCGTCGAGCGGGCAGCTGAACGCCGTTCCTGAGGCCTACAACGGAACGCTGGACCCGGGCGCCTCGACGACGTGGGGGTTCTGCGCGAGCGGCGCCGGGAGGCCTGCGATCGTATCGGTCAGCGGCAGCGGAGGCTCGGGCGCCAGCGCGGGCGCCTCCTCGAGCAGCAGCTCGAGCTCGTCCGCGAGCTCCTCGGCGAGCAGCGGCGCCGGGTCGGGCGGCGCCGCTGGCACGGGCGGCGGCGGCGCTGGGTCGGGCAGCTCCACGAGCACCGGCGCTGGGGGCGGCGGCGGCGCTGGGGGCAGCACGGGCTCTGGCTGCGGTGTGCCCACGAGCTTCGAGTGGACATCGTCGCCCCCGCTGATCACACCGCCGAGCGGCGCCGCGTCGATCAAGGACCCGACCGTCCTCTTCCATGACGGCAAGTGGCACGTGTACGCGACGCAGTACGCCGGCGGCTACAACATGACGTATCTGAACTTCACCGACTGGAACCAGGCCGGGGCGGCCGCGAAGACGAGCTTGAGCACGAACCCCAACCTGACCGGCTACAAGTGTGCCCCGCAGCTCTTCTATTTCGCGCCGCAGCGGCTGTGGTACCTCGTCTATCAAACACAGCCCCCTGCCTACTCGACCAGCACGAATCCGAGCGACGTCAGGTCCTGGTCCGCACCCCGGCGATTCTTCTCGAGCGAGCCCGCGATCGTCACCGCGAACAAGGGCTCAGGCACGTGGATCGACTTCTGGGTGATCTGCGACGACGCGAGCTGCTACCTCTTCTTCTCGGACGACAACGGGCACCTCTATCGGAGCAAGACCAGCAAGTCGAGCTTCCCGAACGGCTTCGGTACGCCGGTCATCGCCCTGAGCGACAGCAGGTTCGCGTTGTTCGAGGCCGCCAACGTCTACAAGATGAAGGGCACCGACAAGTACCTGCTGATCCACGAGGCCATCGGTGATGGCCGGTACTTCCGTTCCTGGACGGCGGACAGGCTCGACGGCGCCTGGACGCCGCTCGCGGCCACGCAGGCCAACCCCTTTGCGTCGAAGAGCAACGTCACGGGCGCCGGCTGGTCGAACGACGGGATCAGCCACGGCGAGATGCTCCGCGACAACCCGGACGAGACCATGACGATCGACACCTGCAACATGCGATACCTCTTCCAGGGCCGGACCCGGGCCGGGAGCACCTACGACTTGAACGAGTACAGCCTCGGGGTGCTCACGGCGGTGCCCTGAGCGAGCCCTGCTCGTACACGAAGGAGCCGGCGTCGGCCCCCCGACGGCCGTGTTCAACTGCGCCTTCGCCGGCGGCGAGTCGTACCTCTCCAACGTGAACTCCTGGCAATCATCTCCACGGCGTACCGCTGCCCGGGGGGGCAGCTCCGTGAGGCGGCGCGCCACCCTGGACCAGACCTCGGCGGCGACGACATCGCCCCGAGGAGAATACGTCCGGCTCATGGTACAAGTGCGCGAGGTAGCGCAGCCGAGGGACGGGGGAGCAGGGAGAGCCGGGCGATGGTTCGCGGTAGCCGGAACAGCGAAATCGAGTTGCCGGAGCAATGGGGCGGCAAGGCGAGCGGCTCGTTACAAGATGATGGCGCGGACGGACAACAGGCCACGGAAGAAAATGCCGGCGGATCGACGCGCGATGCGAGCCGCCTCGCGACCCCATCCCTCCGCGGAGCAGGCGCCCATGGAACGCCCCGTGCATATACCGTGGGCGTCATCACCCCCTATCTTGACGGCTCGTTCTGGAACCCGGTCCTGAAGGGTATCCACGATACAGCGCAGCAGCACGGTTGTCGGACGCTCGTGATGCGCGGCACCCCCGCGTCGCTCCAGGCCCCCTCGCTCGCCAGAGAACAGGTGGATGGGTGGATCCTCGTGATCGCGGTGCAAGGCATCGAGCAGCTCGCTCGCGCGCGGGTCCCGCTCGTCGTCGTCGGCACCGACGCCCACGAGGGCGGCTGCCCGTCGGTCATCCCCGACAACCGCAGCGGCATCCGGCGCGCGGTGCGCCATCTGATCGAGCACGGGCACCGGCGCATCGCGTTCGTCGGCTGCTTCCATGAGTCCGATCTGCGCGAGCGCTTCGAAGGCTACAGAGACACGCTCGCCGAGGCCGGGATACCGCTCGATCCCGAGCTGGTCATCCGGACCGACGACAGCTGGTATACCGGAGGCGAGAAGGCCGCTCCGCAGCTCCTCGCGCAGCGACATGCGTGCACGGCGGCGGTCTTCGGGACGGACAAGAACGCGCTCGCGATGATGCCCTTGTTGAGGGCGGCGGGCGTCCGGATCCCCGAGGACATGGCGATCGTCGGGTTCGACGATGTGCCGGAGGCGCAAGGAGCCGACCCGCCGCTCACCACCGTACGCCAGCGGTTCGAGATGATGGGGAGCGCCGCGTGCGATCTCATCCTCTCGATGCTCGCCGGCGAGACCGCCCTGCCCGAGCTCGTGCTCACGCAGAACACCCTGATCCAGCGTACCTCGTGCGGGTGCGACGTGATCCAGAGCATCCTCGACCAGGACGCGGCGCCCGGGAAGGACGCCGGCGGCGACCTGGACCGGCGGATGGTCGAGCTGCTGCTCGCGCCCCAGCCCCTCGCGCCCAGCGCATCGCCAGCCGCTGTATGGCCAGGGGTCTCCGTGGTGCTCGAAGGGTACTCGGCGGCGATCGAGGGCGCCTCGCCCCCTCCGGCGAAGGAGCTCGAGCGCGCTTACCAGCAGGCCGTCGGCATCGCGCCCGACATGGGCACGTTGATGGCGATCGTCCGCCTGCTCCGCCGGTCCCACGAGCGGCTGGGTGGAGACGCGGCGTCCGCGCAGCGGGTCGAGGCGTTCCTGGACAGCGCGCGCCTCTCGCTCGCTCGGGCCCGGCTCAACGTCGAGGCGGACTCGGTGGCGCAGCTCGGGTATCTCGTGAGGTCCAATTACGAGGTGGGCCTCGCGCTGCTCAGCGGCTCTCAGCAGGAGTCCCTCTCGCTCTCATGGCTCGCGAAGACCTCCGCGATCTGGGGCTGCCTGGCGCTCCGGGAGGACGCGACGACGCTCGTCGTCGCCGGCGCGTACAGCCGCGATGGCAGCGCGACGCCCCAGGTCGGCAGCCGCCATCGGCAGGAGGCGTTTCCGCCTGCGGAGCTGCTGCCGCCCTCGGCCGAGAGCGGCGCGCACATGATGCTCCTCCTGCCGATCCGCACCGCCCAGCGCGACTGGGGGGTGCTGGCGCTCATCGGGCCGACCCTCCGCGAGCTGACCCGCGACGAGGGCACGGTCGGGGTCTGGGCGTCGCTGCTCGCCGCGGCGCTCGAGCGCAACGAGCTGGTCCAGTCGCTCTCGGCGAAGCACGCGGAGCTGCAGGACGCCTACGCCATCGAGCGCACGCTCTCCGATACGGTGCGCGAGCTCGGCTGTCCGCTCATCCCGCTCCTCGCCGGCGTGCTCCTCGTGCCGCTGATCGGCGCGATCGACAGCGGCCGCGCCCTGCAGGTGCTCACGGCCGTGACCGAGGGGGTGGGCCGGCACGCGGCGCGCTTCGTTCTGCTCGACATCACCGGCGTGCCGGCCGTGGACGCCCAGGTCGCCCACGCGCTGGGCCAGACGAGCCGCGCTGTCGCGCTGCTGGGCGCGCGCGTCATCCTCGTCGGCGTGCGCCCCGAGATCGCCATGAGCCTCGTGGGCGTGGAGCTCGGCGCGCTGTCCACGTACTCGTCGCTGGCGGGAGCCCTTCACGAGCTGACGACAGGAGGCCTCCGCCGGGCAGGCGCGAAGCGCGGCTCGGCGCGCACCGCCTGATCGCCGGCGTTCATCCACGAACATCGTTCCTGTCATGAGGCGACACCGCGGCTCGGATGACGCCCGCGGCCTGGGTCTGCGCTGCGGCGAGCCGCGCCGCGATTCACCCGTGTGTCATCCGCGAACCGGCTTGCTCTTTCTTCTCCCGCCGGGCTCCTGAACCGGCTGCGCGGCGCCCGCGCCCTTGCCCGCCCGCGCCGCCCGGGCCGCAGGCTCGACCGTGGCCAGCGCTCCGCACGCGAGGTCGGGCAGGGTCGCCTTCATCCACGCGGGGTCCACGGCGCCGGGCGCGGACAGGTACAGACGGCAGGCCTGGTGCGCCGGGCCGAGCAGCACCACGTCGAGCACCACCTCGGACGAGCGCACCCCGGAGAAGACGCCGAGCTCCGTCAGGTGCGCCGTCGCCTCCGCCTTGAGCCGCGCCTTTTCGTCCCGGAGCGCGGCGCGGTGGCGCCCGTCCAGCTCCAGCGCGAGGGCCTGGTACATGAAGCGCGCCTCGGCCTCGTGCTCGAACACCCAGGTCAGGTGCGCCTCCACCAGCGCCCGCACCGCCGTGCGCGCCGTCCTGGCGGCGAGCACGCGCGCGGTCACGTACCCGACCAGCCGCTCGAAGGTCCGCCCGAGCAGCGCCGCCACCAGCGCCGGGAAATCCTCGAACAGGTGGTACACGCTCGAAGGGCTCGCCCCCGCCTCCTTGCGGACGTCCTCGATGCCCGTGCGCAAGAGGCCCCGCTGCTCGAAGCAGCGGAGCGCCGCGTCCAGCAGCGCCTCCCGGCGGGCCACGCCGCTCTGTCGAGCCACGGCCATGGCCCCTCCCCTACCCCAGCGGCGCGCCGCTGACCAGCGGGTCAAAATGGAAGATTCTTCCAATTTATTGTTGGAAGGTCCTTCCACTCCGGCTACCTTCCACTCGAAAGCGAGGTGTCGCATGAAGCTGGGACTGGAGAAGAGGGCCGCGCTGGTGACCGGCGGCTCGCAGGGGATCGGCAGGGAGGTGGCGTTGCAGCTCGCGGCCGAGGGGGCCCGCGTGGCGCTCACCTACCGGAGCGAGCGTGAGAAGGCCGCGGAGGTCGTCCGGGAGATCGAGCGGCAGGGCGGCGAGGCGCTCGCGCTGGAGCTCGACCTCGGATCGCTCGAGTCGATCAAGGCGGCTGTGGCGGCCACCCAGGCGCGCTTCGGGCAGCTCGATGTCCTCGTCAACAACGCGGTCCGCTGGAGCGAGCGCCTGCCCTGGGAAGCGCCGCGCTTCGAGGACATCCCGCTCGCCGAGTGGCGGGGCACCCTCCACGACAACATCGACGGCGCCTTCGCCGCGATCCAGGCCGCGGTGCCCTCGATGCGCGACCGCGGCTGGGGCCGGATCGTCAACGTCTCCTCGGGCGTGGCGCTCGACGGCGTGGTGGGCACCGGGCCCTACGCCGCCGCCAAGTCGGCCCTCCACGGGCTCACGGCGGTGCTCGCGCGCGAGCTCGGGCCGCACGGGATCTTGACCAACGTGGTGGTCCCGGGCTTGACCGTGACCGACAAGATGAGCGCGGTGATATCGCCGGAGGTGATGGCGCAGCGCGGGAAGGCGTATCCCGTGGGGCGGCTACTGCGGGCCGAGGAGGTGGCGCCGACCATCGTGTTCCTGTGCTCGGCGGCGAACACCGCGGTCACCGGGGAGATCATCCGCGCGAGCGGCGGCCGGCCGATGGGATGAGGGGACAGGCGCGCGGCGCTGAATCAGCGCATACCGGCTGCATGGCCGGGCGCGACGACGCACATGACAGCGACGCTCAGCGGCTTCGCGTCGGGCCGGCGCTCACTCGAGCGGGCCGTAGGAGAGCAGGCCCGTACGAGGGGTCTTCATGGCGAGCAGCGTCACGAGCCCGAAGTTGGTGACGAGCGCGTACTTCTTCGAGCCCAACGTCGCGAGCGCGACGCTCGCTGGCCCGTCGAGCGGCCCGTCCTTGACGAGCACGGTCGCGTTCCCCTCGGTCCCGACGCGGACGAGCGCGTTGCCCGCGTTGCCCGCGACGAGGATGCTCCCATCCGCGTCAGCGGTGATGCCGTCGGCGCCCTTCAGCGGCAGGCATGTCGCCGGGTCTGACGTGGAGAGCTCGACCGCGGCGCCCGGGGTCCCGTCCGCCTCGATGGGGATCTTGATGAGCGCGGCCTTGTCCGTGTTGGCGACGTAAAAGGCGTTGCCCGAGAGCGCGAGGCCGTTGGCGCCGAGCGGGACGCCGAGGACCGTCTTGCAGGGGTTCGTCGGGGAAACGTCGCCCTGGAGCAGGGGATCGGTGATCCAGTTGGTCACCGTCGCCCCATCCGGGCTGATCTTGAAGATCGCTCCCAGGGCGGAGTCCGTGACGAAGAGGTTGCCCTCCTTGTCGAAGACGAGCCCATTGGGGACGTTCATGGTGGCATCGCTGGCGAACAACGTGGTCACCGGACCCCCCGTGGCCGGGACCTTGTAGATGCCAGGCTTGTACGCGGCCGGGTCGAGCGTGGCGGCGCCCACGTAGAGATCGCCCGCGGCGGACTGCGTGATGCCGGTGACGAAGCCCTTGTTCGGGGGAGGGGCCGGCACGGTGGCGAAGTCATCCACAGTGTTGTCGGTGAGCTTGACGGTGACGATCTGGCCGGTCAGGGCATGGCCCACGAAGGCCGTCTTGCTGTCGGCGGTGACCCAGAGCCCCTCAGGGAGCTGGACCTGCTCTTCGCTGAACTCGGCGAGGAAGCTCAGCTCTGGCTCAGCGCTGGCGGTGCTGCTGGCGGTGCTGGTGGTGCTGCTGCCGTCGCTGCCCCCGCCGCCGATGTTCGTGGTGCCGTCGCTCCCGCAAGCGGCGAGGGAGGCGGTGAGCCCCAGCGCCATCAGGAGGATCGAGCGAGAGAGTGCCACAGTCGTTTTCATGAGATCTCCTTGTGTCAGACAGGGATGTTCTGCAGAGGCGGCTGTCGCGCCTCGGCGGATGGAGAGAGTTCATGTCCGCGCGAGCATGCCGCGAAGAGGAGAGCCCACGCACGGGCGGGCCCCGCGTCCGGCGGGCTTCTCCGGGCCGGTGACGCCGGTATCGGAGCCGCCGCGACCGGCGTCGCGAGCGCGCAACAGAGCGCGACAGAGCGCGACAGAGCGCGACAGAGCGCGCGGAGCGCGTCGGCGATGCCTCACCGACCGCTGCCGCAGCTGCTGTGGTTGCTCAGAACCCGGCCGTACGATATCCTTGCGCCGCGCCCACCGAGCCGGAGCTCGGAGCCGTCTTCGATGATGTAGGCATTGGCAGCTGCCTCGACCGGATCTTCATGCAGGCGTGGGCCAGCAGCTCGTGCCGCGAGCCATGAACGGGCTGAACATGGCGCGCCTCGCGTCCTTCGAGTAGAGGCCCCTGCCGATCACACTGTTCTGCCCAGAGGACAATGCTGACCACCTCCCTGGATGACCTCCTCTCGATGGCGATCTTCGCGCGCGTGGTGGAGCGCAAGTCCTTCACGGGCGCGGCGACCGTGCTCGGGCTCTCGAAGTCGGTCGTCAGCGCGCGGCTCGCCGCGCTCGAGGAGCGGCTCGGCGTACGGTTGCTCCACCGCTCGACGCGGCGCCTCACGCTCACCGAGGACGGGAGCAGGCTCTACGAGAGCTGCGAGCGTATCCTCACGGCCACCGAGGAGGCGGCGGCGGCGATGCACGGCGTGAGCCGGGTCCCCGAGGGGCTCTTGCGCGTTTCAGCGCCCGTCTCGTTCGGCATCGTGAAGATCGCGCCCTTGCTGGGAGAGTTCACGGAGCGCTGCCCGCAGGTGCGCCTCGATCTCTCGCTCTCCGACAGCCTCGTGGATGTGGTCAGCGGGGGCTTTGACGTCGTCGTGCGCTTTGCGCGGCAGCTCGACGAGGCGCGTGTCGCTCGCAAGATCGGGTCCTACCGCCGGATGGTCTATGCCTCGCCCGGCTACCTCGCGCGCCGCGGCACGCCCCAGGTGCCCGACGATCTCGCGAAGCACAACTGCATCCTTCTTTCAGGGCAGTCGGTCGAGTGGGCCTTCGAGTCCGGCTCGGAGACGCTCACGGTGCCGGTCAGCGGCAATCTGGTCGTGGATAACGTCGTCGTGCTCAGACAGGCCCTCGTCGACGGGCTCGGCCTCGCGATGCTGCCGCACTTCGTCGTCGCAGCAGATCTGGCGGCCGGCCGGCTCCAGCGTGTGCTCGAGGGCCACGTCGGTCAGGAGATCTCCATCTTCGCCGTCTTCCCCCACCACCGCCACCAGCCGGCCAAAGTGCGGGCATTCGTGGAGCTCCTCGTCGAGCGCCTCCGGAGCGAGCCGGGCGCGGCCGCCGCGCCGGGATCCGCGCGAAGGAGCGAGCCCCGTCCGGGCGGCGCGCGTCGTTCGCGATAGGAGAGCTGGGGACGAAGGCCGAGCGTCAGGGTCCCGCGACACGACCAGCAGCGCTGGGGATCGCGGGCGCCGCTGGCTTCCCGAAGCGCGCCATCAGCTTCACGGTGAGCTCCCTGGGGAGGAACCGGGTGAGGAACGTGACGACGTTGTTCGCGGGGCCGTGGACGACCGAGGCGCGGCCGGCGGCGAAGGCCGCGAGCCCGAGGCGCACAACGTCTTCCGGCCGCGCCTTCCGGCTGGTCCCCGGGATCTCGCCCGAGCGCTGGAAGAACGGCGTATCCGTCGCGCCGGGGCACAGGGCGAGGACGCGCACGCCGCGCGGGCGGTACTCGGCCCAGAGCGCCTCGCTGAAGGAGAGGACGAACGCCTTCGAGGCCGCGTAGACGGCGAAGTACGGGATCGGCGGGAAGGCCGCTGTCGAGGCCACCTGGATGACGCCCCCCCGGCGCCGCTCGAGCACGGGCAGGAAGAGGTGCGTCAGCTCGACCAGCGCGCCCACGTTGAGGTCGATCTGCGCGCGCTGCGTCGCCAGGGAGATGTCGCCGAAGGCGCCGTAGACGCCGAAGCCGGCGTTGTTGACGAGGACGTCGACCTCGAGCCCCCGCGCGGCGACGGCGTCGAAGAGGCGCTGCGCGGCGCCCGGTGCGGCGAGATCTGCGGCGATGACATGCGCGTTGCCGAGCTCGGAGGCGAGCGCCGCGAGCTTCGCCTCGCCGCGAGCGACGAGGACCAGGGTGGCCCCACGCCGCGACAGCTCGCGGGCGAACGCCTCGCCGATGCCCATCGAGGCGCCCGTGACCAACACCGTCTTGCCCCTGAAATCGAAAACGTCCATGCCTGAAGGATGGCTTCCCGCGCGCTTGTCGACAACGGGCATCGGCGGTAAGCCAATTTCCAGGAATGCAAACCGCAGAGCTGGCCTGATTCGGCGGGGCTGCGTGCGCAGCGTGGATCGCCGTGCCTGAGCCGCGAGGCGGCGTGGCAGGCTCAGGCGCCCTCACCGAGCTCGGTGAAGCCGGCGGGCGACCTGCGGGTGCTCCGGCGCCTCCAGGGTCGTGCGCCGGGCGGCTCGGTCCGGATCGCTAACGGGCCTGCGTCGCCCCGGCAATGATCTCCTTGACCGCCAGCAGCATCTCGCTCGTCTCGGGGTGCTGCGTCCCCTCGGCGAAGTACGCCTGGAGCTTCTCCGATCCTGGCCGGATCCGGTCGCTCTCCTCGCGAACCACGACGCGGAAGACGGGCCGCTCGGCCGTGCCCGCGAGGTCGGCGCTCCCGTCGGTGGGCAGCGCGTCGCTCCGGTAGATCGCGATGCGCTCGTCCCGGAACAGCTCACGAAGGCGCGAGAGCTGCTCGGCGCTGAGCTGGCCGCGGAGCGGCGTCCGCCCGTCGTGCCCCTCGTACGTGCCGCTCAGCTCGATCCAGAGGACGGTCTCCTCGCCCCCGCCGCGGTTCGCCTCGAGCTGCGCCCAGGGCGCCGGCGGGATATCGGAGCCGGGGTGACCCGCGCACCCTGCGACCCACAGCGAGCCCCACGCGAGGCCGACGAGCGCCGCGCGCCTAGCACGTGGTGATCTTGCTGCCATTGCTCGTGATGTTGAAGCAGGGGTCGACGTCGAACATCGTGTTCAAGATCCGGTTCGCTTCGTCCCTCGCGAAGGCCTTCATCGTCGACGAGCTGTGCTGCGCGTCGGCCTCGTAGGCGTACCACCACAGCCAGAGGACCTGGTAGCCGTTCGCGCCTTTCCCGCTGGGCGACCCGACCCCCGAGCACCCGTCCGTGTACCTCTCGTCGCACGACTCGCTCTTCGCAGGGCACTTGTTGCTGCCATCGTTGCCGCTGTGGCCGCACCAGTCCGCGTGGCGCGCCTCGTGGAGCAGGGTCCCGGCGCGCTCCACGACGTTCTCGTTGTAGAAGAAGGGGATATACAGGTTCGTGTAGTTGTCGATGAACACTCCCCAGGTCGTGGACGCTCGCGCCGTCCCGTCCCCGCACCGCCCGTTCAGCTCATCGAACTCACGAATGGTGTAGTTGCCGCCCCAGCGCAGGATGTTACCGCTGAAATCGTTCGTCTGGAGCGCCTCGTTCGGCGACGCGTAGTTGACGAGCTGGATCGCCTGGAACGTGCGCGCCAGCGGCCTCCTCCGGTCGCACGCGGCTTCCCAGCCGAAGCCGTCGTCCCAGTCCCCCTTGTCGAAGTCGTACGCATCCCAGTAGAAGTCGATCCACGGCTGCGTGCACCAGAAGCTCTGCATCACCCCGGGGTCGGTCCCCCTGACGGTATCGCAGGTGTCCGCGCGGGCCTCCGAGGCGAGGCCGAGGAGCAAGCAAGACGCAAGAACGGCGCTGGTCGTGATCTTCATGGTCCATCTCCTCATCGCGTGGTGGCCGGCGTGTCGGTCCGAGGCGTCACCCTGAACTCCCGGGACCCGGGCTTCTCCGGCTGCGCCTCTCGGCCGGCGTTCGGGTTGTAATCTTTGGTGTCGGCGACGTCCTCCGCGAGCGCCCTCCGCGCGTCGATCAGCCGGATGCCCCCGACGTCGATCCCGAGCGCGTAGAGGCTCGCTGCCGCCGGGTTGCGCAGGAGGCCGCCGGCGGCGTGGATGGCGCGAAGCTCGGCCGCGGCGTGGAGCCGCTCGAGCCCGGCGATCGCGCGCAGGCAGACGCGGTACTCGTCCGCGAAGAGGTGCTCATCCTTGAGCGGGTCGGGGAGCGGGATCGTGGCGATCGCGTTCAGCGGGTCGATGGCCTCGCGGAAGCCGAGGAGGCCCAGGAGGTGAGCCGCCCGCCAGCGCATCTCGCCAGGCCTCGCCGATTCGGCGCGGTCCGGCGGAGCCGACACCGACCACTCCTTGTAGACGTCCACGACCACGGGGACGACCGCCGGGCCGATCGCCATGAGCTCCCGGAGCGCACGCTCGAATTCGTCTTCATTTCCGAACTCCCCCATGAGCGAGAGCTGCCTGTTCACCATCGCCAGGATGCACTCCCTGCTGCATTCGAGCGCTTGCGAATCGACCGCCGTGTCCTCAGGCGCTTCCTTCTCGGCGGGCGCGGCGCAGCCCGCGGACAGGGCAATGCAGACGAATAGGATTGATTTTCGGATCGAGACCGACGACATGCTTCACCTCGGGTTCGGTTCTTCGGTTCGTGCGAGGGCGATCGTCGCCCCCTCGACGGCACGCGCGACCGCGGCGCCTCCGCGCCGGCGGTCCTGCGCGCTGGTTTCGCGCGAGTGAGAAGTGATGCTGGGCAGGCGCTCTTCCCAACCCTCGACGTCGTCGACAACCGATCGACCGACCGCGCCTGCCCGCGTCGCCACAGCTAGCAACCCTCGGGCCGCGCCCTGCGAGCACGGCGGGTAAGCCGGGCCGGGCGGCGCTGGGGGCCGCGGTCAGGACGGCATGTCCTGCAAGGATAGGGGATCGCTCGCGGAGCGAGCGCCGCCATCGAGCATGCCCGGACGTCGGCTGGAATGAGAGGGCGCCGGTCAGGAGGTCGTGGCCTGGAGGTCGCAGCCTCCATGTGGAGGCTCGCCCCTCCAGGACACCGCGCGTGACGAGGCCTCCCAGGTCGTCCAGGAGATCGGGAGCAGGCCGCGATTGCGCCGCCGCGCTCCAGCAGAGCGAGCGGGAGATGTGGCTCGACCCGGGCCCCTCTGGATACCCGGGCGGCGCGGTCGAGAAGATCTCGTGCAAGGCGCTCGTCGCCAGAGGAGAGGACGATCACCTCACGTCAAGCGACGCTGTCCTCAGGCTGGCGAGACGCACCCCGGATTCGCGGTTGCTGACCATCCCGGACGCCGTACACGTCACGTTCCAGGACCAACCGGAGCTGTTCATGCGCAGCCTGCTCGAGTTCCTCGGGTGACGGCATCATGAAGAATTGCAATGTTGAGTGAGGTAGCGTGAAGGGCGCCGGACAACCAGGCAGAGCCATGTCCTCGAGGGGCCGCGCTGCCGTGGCTGCGGACATTTCCCCCGAAGCCGAAGCCGAGGACTCCCGCGCAGCGCACGGCGTTCGCCGCCACGCCAAAGCTCGCGCGCTGCTTCACCCTCCGCCGCTCTCATCCGTGGTTCTCACGCCGTCGCGCGAAGCCATCTGCGGATGTCCGCATACGGCACTCCGGCCAGAGCGCTTGCCCGAGCCGCACAATCGGTCTAGAGTATCTCCCATAGACCCGGGGGGCCGGAACAGGCCTCCATCACAATGTCCATGGCAATATCCATGGCAAAGGAGCGTCCATGCGTCGGCTTGGCCCTGCTACCCGTTTGCGGTTCTTCTTCGCTGCCCTGACTGCAGGCGCGGCGATGGCGGGAACCACTGCCCTGCTGGCCCCCTCGAGCGAGGCGGCGCCCGGGGCAAACTGCACCTACTTCAGCGACGACAGCCACACGACGGTCGTCGGCCAGTACGGCCGCGACTGCTGTAACAACCGGATCGCGTGGGGCACCAAGACGCCGTACCACGAGTGCGGCGCGTGCTTCACCTGCACCCCGCCTCCTCCCTGAGGGAAGCGCGCCGACGCGCGCGTGACGCGCGACTCGCTCGCGAGCGAGCACAGTGGCCGAGCTGCCTGGCGCGCGGTTCGCCAGGCGCGTACCCTGGAGCTCGCGCTGCTCCCCAACGGATTTCCCGGTCCAGGAGCTATCGGCCATGAGCCTCCAGCTTGCGAGTGTACGGCATGAACAAGAACCTTTCCTCTCGCTGGTTTCGCGGTACGACCTTGATCGCGCTCGGAATCGCGGCCCTCTCCGGCTGCTCTGACACGGTGGACGGGGCTGCCGCTGGCCAGGGCGGCACGTCGAGCGCGAGCGCCTCGACGGGAGCGGGTGGTCATGGCGGCAGCGCCGGTACCACCGGCTCCGGCGGAGCTGGCGCGGGCAGCACGGGCGCGGGTGGCGCTGGTGCGGGCAGCGACGGCGGCGGCGGCTCGGGCGGCAGCGGCCCGGGCGGCGGTGGCTCCGGGGGTTCCGGGACGAGCAGTTCCGGGGCTGGCGGCTCAGGCGGAGGGGCGGGCGGCTCGAGCAGCGCGGGCACCGGCAAGTTCGTCGGCAACATCACGACGAACGGCGCCGTGCGCGACGGCTTCAACCGGTACTGGGACCAGATCACGCCCGAGATCGAGGGCAGGTGGAGCTCCATCGAGACGTCCCGCGGCGTTCGAGACTGGAGCCGGCTCGACGCGATCTACGAGTACGCCCAGGAGAACGACATCCCCTTCACGCAGTACGCCTTCGTGTGGGGTACCCCGCAGCCGGCCTGGCTCGTGAACCTTCCCGCGGAGGAGCAGCGGCAGGCCCTGAGGGACTGGATGCAGGCGTTCTGCGCGCGGTATCCGGACACGAGGAACATCATCGTCGTGAACGAGCCGCCGCCCCACACAACGCCTACCTTCAAGCACGCGATCGGGGGCGACGGCGAGAGCGGCCATGACTGGATCGTGAACTCCTTCACGTGGGCGCGCGAGTTCTGCCCGGACGCGACGTTGATCCTCAACGACTACAGCAACATCGAGTACGAGGGCGAGCACAACCGCTTCGTCGAGCTGGTGAAGACGCTGCTGGACGCGGGCGCCCCGATCGACGCCCTCGGCGCGGAGGCCCACTACGCGTACAGGATCGATACGAGCGTCGTGAAGGGCTACATCGACAGGCTCGCCGAGACCGGCCTGCCCGTCTACATCACCGAGTACGACATCGCGCTCGCGGACGACGAAGAGCAGCGCAGGGTGATGGAGGAGCAGTTCACGATGTTCTACAACCATGACGCCGTCAAAGGCATCACCCTGTGGGGTTACGTCGTCGGCTCGACATGGCTGGAGAACACGGGCCTCCTGCACCCGGACGGCACCATGCGGCCGGCCATGGCCTGGCTGATGGACTTCCTCGGTCGCGGCGAGTGAGCCCTCTCGCGCGGGGAGCGTCTCCTCGCGCGTCAGCTGCCCGTGGCTTCGGTCGCACCCTCACATCGGCGAGCTGGCTAGCTAGTAATCGCGGACAAGGAGCCACCAGAACGCGGGAGGCGGGAAGGCCTTTGCGTAGTCATCGATCTCAGCAGGGCCTGCCCCGCCGGCGTAGCTCGCCTCGGCGATCGACGAGGCCTCGGAGGCCGTCAGGTCCGTCCAGCAGTCCATGCCGACCCGGCTGCGATAGGGCGCGCGGCCGAGGATGTGGCGGGCTCGGTCGAGTGCCCCACCCATGCCGAGCCAACGGCGGCACACCATCGTGCCGAGCCGCGGATCGAAGATGCACAGCGTGACGTCACTCGCCATGATGCGTCTCGGCGTAGAAGAGCGTCACCAGAGCGCCGTCGGACGCGAAAATTCCGGTGATCTCCTCCAGCAGGTCCCGCCTGAGCGCGTGGTCTTGCTCCTGCGCGAGGAGTCGCTCGGCCTCGTCACGGCGCACGCGCCCCCAGGCATGATTGCTGCGTATGTGTAGAATTCCTGCCAACACGGCTGTACACATGCATCGCCGGTGGCAGCGCGCACAACGCGCACGATCACGTCAGCGGATGGGATTTCCTCCATGGAGATCCTGTGATGTGCTCGCCTTCATCGCGTCCTGCGCTCATCGTCGCATCGCAAGCGCAAGGAGCCCATGCGCCAGGCCTCCTGCCCCGGGTCTGGTGAACCTCGGGATGTCCGCGTGGAAGGAGAGAGCATGAGAGTCGAGCCTGGCGGCGGTGCGTGCATGAGAAGGGTGACGGCCTTGCTGGCCCTCGGCGCGGGGCTGCTCGCAGGAGGGTGCGCCGAGGAGGCGGCGACCGGCGAGCCGGCGGCCGTGGGGAGCGCGCGCCTCGCCTCGTCGGCGCTCCGCGAGGACTGGACGGAGGAGCGCCGCGGTCACGGGAGCGGCGCCGCGCGCGGCAGGTGGCAATCACGCGGCGTGGGCGGCGGAGGAGCCCTCTTCTCGCCGTCGATCAATCCCCACCACGGCCGCGAGATCTTCATGGCCAGCGACATGCGGGGCGTCTACCGCACGAGGGATTTCGGCAGGAGCTGGACGAGCCTCGACTTCCGCGACATCCAGGGCGGCGTCCGCTCGCAGTTCCGGTTCACGGCCGATCCGGACGTCCTGTACGCCGTGAGCTACAGAGGTCCCGAGAACGTCACGTTCGACACGGCCACGCTGGCCAAGAGCACCGACGGGGGAGCCACGTGGGACGCGCCCGTCACCACCCCGGGGGCGCCAGGAGACGGCCACTACCTGTTCGTGGATCCCTGCGACACCGAGCGGCTGCTCTTCTCGGACACGAACCAGCTCTACGCATCACGCAACGGCGGCAGGAGCTTCCGCCTGGTCCACACGACGAGCTGGCCTGGCGGCCTCCTCGTCGGCGGCGTGCACTGGGACGGCGACGACATCTACGCCGGCACGAGCGACGGGGTGCTCGTCTCGCACGACGGCGGCGCTCGGTTCGCGCTCGACACATCGATCGCCGGCATCCCGCAGGGCGAGAAGATCGTCTCGTTCACGGGAGCCGGGCACGGCAGGCGGACCCGCCTCTTCGCTGTCACCTTCTCCGCCGCGGACAGCAACGGCACCCCCCTCGTCACGGCGAACACGACCGGCGGGGAGCTCGACGCCTACGCCGGCCTCTACCGGCTCAGGCCCCGCGACAGGCGCTGGGTCCCCGCGACGAACGGGCTCGGCCCGAGCGACAAGCTCGCGTTCGTCGCCACGTCCGCGGACGATCCCGACGTCGCGTACGTCGCCGGCGGCGACCGCGGGACGCTCGCGCCCGTCGTCCTGAAGACGGTCGACGGCGGGGCGAGCTGGAAGCACGTGTTCCTGACCGATCACAACGCCAACATCGCCACCGGCTGGAGCGGGTCCGGAGGCGACATGGGCTGGGATTTCGGCGAGTACGCGCTCGGCCTCTCGGTCTCGCCGACGGACCCTCGCCGGGTAGCCATCACCGATCTCGGGTTCGTCCACGTCAGCGACGACGGGGGCAGGAGCTTCCAGCAGGCGTACGTGAAGCCGGCGGACGAGAACCCGATCGGCACGGATACCCCGAAGTCCCGCTTCTACCGCACGATCGGCGTCGAGCAGACGTCGGGCTGGTGGCTGACCTTCCCCGATAAAGACACCATCTTCGCGTCGCTCACGGACATCCGGAGCGCCTACAGCGAGGATGGCGGCAAGTCCTGGGCTCGCGACGGCGCGAACGGGCTGACCCTGAACACCACCTACCACGCCGTCCAGCACCCGATCACGAGGGCGCTCTACGCGGGCACCGGCAGCGTCCACGACATCTACCAGAGCCCCTGGATGCGCGACGCCCGCATCGACGGCACGCCGAACCGCCCGGCCAGAGGGGGGATCATGATCTCCGAGGACGAGGGCGCCACGTGGTCGCTCGTCGCCGATCTGGGCCGCCCTGTCATCTGGGTGGCGCTCGATCCGAACGATCCGGATCAGCTCTATGCGAGCACGGTGAACAGCACGACGGGCGGCATCGTCCACCTCGATCTGAGCGCGCCCGGCGCGGCGCCCGAGCCGCTCCCCGCCCCGCCGCGGACGCAGGGCCACGCGTTCAACGTCCACGTGCTGAAGGACGGGAGCATCGTCGCGACCTACTCCGGCCACCAGCCGGGCAACACCCGGACGTTCACCGATCGAGCGGGCGTGTTCCTCCTGCCGCCCGGCGCGTCGGCGTGGGAGGACCGCTCCTCGCCGGAGATGCACTACTGGACGAAGGACGTCGTTATCGATCGCAACGACGGCACCGAGAGCACGTGGTACGTGACGGTGTTCAGCCACGACGATCGCTTCTTCGGCGGGCTTTACCGCACCCGGGACCGCGGCCTGACCTGGCAGCGCATCAGCCACAAGGTCCGCGTCGAGTCGTGCGCGATCGACCCGCGCGACCCGGACCGCATGTACATGACGACCGAGCGGGACGGGCTCTGGATCACCAGGAACCTCAACGACGACGCGCCGACGTTCTTCCGCGACGACGGTTACCCGTTCCAGCAGCCGGTGCGGGTGTTCTGGAACCCGTACGACCTCGACGAGGTGTGGACGGTCAGCTTCGGCGGGGGCATGCGCGTCAAGCGCGAGCGCTGATCGCGCGCCCGCCGTGCAGCGCCGGCTCGATCGGGAGCCGGGCGCGCCGCGCCGCCGCGCCGCCTCGACCCTGGCCGGTCACCGCGCGCCCGGGTCGGGCGGCTTTCCGTCTCGACGCGTTCTCCGTAGGATGGACGCGCTGCGAGGCACACCCCCATGGCGCCGATCATCCCCGACAAGAAGAAGATCAAGAGCTTCCCTACCGAGGCCGCTTTCGAGAAGTGGCTGACCGCGAACCACGCGGCGGAGACGGAGCTGTGGCTGAGGATCTACAAGAAGGACTCCGGCGTGCCGACGGTGACCTACGCGCAAGCGCTCGACGTGGCGCTCTGCTGGGGATGGATCGACGGGATCAAAAAATCTCTCGATGAAGCCTCGTTCTTGCAGCGGTTCACGCCGCGCAGGGCGAAGAGCGTCTGGAGTCAGGTCAACCGCGACCACATCGCCCGCCTGACCGCCGCGGGGCGGATGACGCCCCACGGACAGCGGCACGTGGACGCGGCAAGGGCCGATGGCCGCTGGGACGCGGCGTACGCGCCGATCGGCAGCGCAACCGTGGCCACCATCCCCGACGACCTCCGCGCCGCGATCGAGGCGGACCCACGCGCGCGTGAGACGTTCAAGACGCTGGGTCGCCAGAACCTGTTCGCGCTGGCGTTCCGCACGAACAACATGAAGACGCCCGCCGGCCGCACGAAGAAGGTCGCTGACCTCGTGGCGATGCTGGCGCGCGGTGAGACCATCGTGCCGGAGCGGCCCAGGCAGCCGAAGGCGACCCGGCCCGCTGCGAAGTGAGTCGCGCTCACCCGAGCAGGCCGCGCGCGGCGCGGTGAGCTGTGCCTCGAGGCTCAGCGGCTGGCCGGAGCGCGGGCCTACGCCTGCGTGGGCCCTGCGGTATACTGGACCGTCGGATCGTCGCCGAGCAGGGGCCGCGCCGCCTCCAGCCCCGCCACTCGGTAAACCGTCGTCGACTCCGCCCTGGGCCAGATGCTCCGCGCGCCGGCGTCCTCGAACGTGAAGCCCTTCCGGGCGGCCCGGCATACCGCGTCATCGACGAGGATCTCTCCGGGAAGCGCCGCACGCGCGAGGTGCGACGCGGCGTTCACGGCCTCGCCAAGCACCGTGTAGCCGAGCCGCGCGCACGCGTGCGAGCCGACCTCCGTCGCGAGGACGCTCCCCGTCGAGACTCCCGTGCACACGCCGTGAGCGTAAGGCGAGTCCTTGCCCGTGCGCCGAGCCATCGTTTCCATCTGCTCGCGCACGGCCACACATGCCCTGAGCGCCCGCTCGAGGTGCTCCGGCCCGTGGAACACGGCCATCGCGGCGTCGCCGACGAACTTGTCCACGACGCCGCCCTGCGCCAGGAGCTCCGGGACGATCACCTCGAAATTGGCGTTGAGCAGCCGCGTAGCCTCGGCGGACGGCCTCTCCTTCACGATCTGGGTGAACCGGAAGACATCGATGAATACAACGGTCGCGTCCAGCGCCTCGCTCGCGGCCGCGCCAGCGGGCCCGAGCGCCCGGAGCCGCTCGACCAGGGCCGCGTTCGTGAACTTGCGCAGGACGTCGTTTTCCTGGTTCGCCTGGGCCTTCTGCCGCTGCTGCTCCACGGAGCGGAGGGTCTTCTCGAGGGTGGTCTCCAGGTCATCGAAGTCGATCGGCTTGCAGAGAAAATCGAACGCGCCCCGGTTCATGGCGCGACGGATACTCGTCATATCTCCGTACGCGGACACGATGATCGTCTTCGCGAGCGGGTTCACCTCGGGGATGTGCTCGAGCAGGGTGAGCCCGTCCATGACCGGCATGTTGAGGTCCGTGACGACGACGTCGATGTCCGGGTGCCGCCGGAGCTCGTCGAGCGCGACCTGGCCGTTCTCGGCAAAGACGAGCTCGTAGGCGGCGCCGCTCTGGCTTCGCCGGAAATGCAGGTCCAGGAGGAGCTGGATGTCGGGCTCGTCATCGACGACGAGGATCTTGGCGGGCTTGCTGCCCGGGCCGCATGCCGTGGCGAACGCCGCGCAGAGCTCGCGAGACGACTGGAACCTCCGCGTCCGGTCCTTCGCCAGGGCGCGCTCAAAGAACCGGTCGAAGCCGGGGAGCAGGGCGGCGTCGAGAGACGACGGGGGTGGGAACGGGTCCGTGCAGATACTGATGAAGAGCCCTGGCAGTCTCTCGTGAACAAAAGGGCACCGACCGGTGAGCGCGCGGTAAATGATGACGCCGAGCGACCAGAGGTCGGTCAGCGGGTGGGGGACCGCGCCGCGGATCTGCTCCGGGCTCATGTACGCCGGGGTACCGAGGCGCGCGCGCGGCCAGTCGTGCTCCTCGAACAGGCGCCATCCCACGCCGAAATCGAGGATCTTCGCCGTCTCGCCGGACGCGCCCCGGGCGAGGAAGATGTTCTCCGGCTTGAGATCGCAGTGGACAATCCCTGCCAGGCTCGCGGCCTCGAGGCCCGCGCTGATCTGCCCGAGCAAGGACAGCACGGCCGCCGCCGGAAGCCGACGCACGCGCTCAAGCCTGCTCTCGAGATCCTCCCCCTCGAGCAATTCCATGACGATGTACGGCGATCCCTCGTCGATACCGTAATCGTAGACCTGGACGATGTGCTCGTTCCGGAGCCGGGCGACCGTCATCGCCTCCTGCTCGAAGCCACGTCGCGCCTCGAGGGAGACGACGTTCTCGGGCATCATCAGCTTGATCGCCACCGGTCGGCGAAGCAGCTGATCGAAGGCCTCCCAGATGACCCCCATGCCACCGCGGCCGATTTCGCGCCGCAGCGCGTATCTCCCGCCGATCGTTCGCTCCGTCACACGAGCATTGCCTAGGCCCGCGTTCATGGAGCGTCAACTGGCATAACGCCGGCCTCGGCCGGGCAATAGGCGACCCAGAGCAGCTCGATGTAACCCGATGTAAGCATCACGCGGTGTGCCCACGCAGGAAAAACCCTGTGTCGATGGCCTGTCACCGAGCTCGCGAGACCTATCCACGTGTCCTCGTGTTCCAGCGTGATTGAATCGGCGCTAGCGAGGCTGGCGAGCCGCTTCGCCATGCGCGCTGGCGCGCGGGAGCAAGACGCAGAATGTGGTGGAACGGCCTTCCTCGCTCTCCACCGTCATCTGTCCACGGTGTCCCTGCACGACGATGTCGTGCGAGAGCGACAGGCCGAGTCCGGTCCCCTGTCCGGCGGGCTTCGTCGTGAAGAACGGCTCGAAGAGCTTGTCGCGTATGCGGGGCGGTATTCCCGGCCCGTTGTCCTCCACGCAGATCTCCACGAGGTTGCCCCGGGAGCGCGTGCGTACGGTCACGACGGGCGAATAGGAGCGCCCCTGGGCCGCTCCCTTCTCGCGGACCGCGTACAGGGCGTTGCTCAACAGGTTCAATATGACCTGTCCTATCTCCGGCGCGATCAGCTCGACCGGCCCGGTCGACGGGTCGTAATCGCGGAGCAGCTGGACCTCGGGCTCGTCGACCTTGTCGCGGAAGCTGGGGAGCGCGAGCTTGACATGCTCTTCGATCAGCGTATTGAGCTCGACCAGCTGCCGCTCGCCGGTGCGGACACGGGAGAGCTGGAGCATCGAACGCACGATGCCGTCGGCGCGCCTGCCGTGCTCGTGGATCTTCTGCGTGCTCGTGCGCAGGTCGCTCAGGGTATCGCACACCGCGGCGACGCGGAGATCGGGATCGGCGGCGCCGTCGATCAGCTCGTCGCACAGATCATTGGCGATCAGGCTGAAGTTGTTGATGAAGTTGAGGGGGTTCCTGATCTCGTGCGCGATCCCGGCGGTGAGCTTCCCGAGCGCGGCGAGCTTCTCCTGATGAACGAGCTGCGCCTGCGCGGCGCGCAGGTGCTTCAGCGTAACTTCCAGGTCGAGGTTCTTCTGCCGCAGCTCCTCCGTCCGCCGCGCGACCTTCTGCTCCAGGTTGGCGTAGAGGCGGGCGTTCTCGATCGAGATGGCGATCTGCGACGAGAGCAGCCGCAGCACCTCGATCCGCTTCGGCGTGAAGGCGCCGGTCGTCAGGTTGTTCTCGATGTACAGCAGGCCGAGCGGGCCGTGCTGGCCCAGCGGGGTGCAGAGGATCGACTTCGACCGCTGCCGGAGCACGTAGGGATCGTGGGTGAACAGGCCCTCCTCCGACGCGTTGTCGAGGACGACGTCCCGCCTGGTGCGGTACACGTAGTGGACCACCGCTTGCGCGATGTCCGGACAGCTCTCGACCGGCATGGACTGGAGCACGACGACGTGAGCATGGTCCGTCGCGCCCGCGGCCTCGATGAAGAGCCGCTCGCCGTCGGCCAGGATGAGGTATCCGCGCTGTGCGCCGGCATTTTCGATCACGATCTGCATGACCTGCCGGAGCAGATCGCTCAGCACGAGCGCGCTGGACAGGACCTGGGAGGCCTTGACGACCGAGGTGAGATCCAGGCGCACAGAATGCGGGATCTCGAGCCAATCGGGGGGTGGCTTCAGCCCGCCTCCGGCGGCTTGCCGGGTCAGCAGGTCGCCGTATCGTTCTTCCAGGAGCGCGACCTTCTTCATCGCTCCCCAGGAGAGATAGAGATAGCGAGCCTCCTGCACGTAGCCCTGGGCGACGCGGAGCTGCCCGCGGGCGCGGTAAAACCGGGCCGCGCACTCGTTGGCCAGCGCGGCGTACTGCACGAATCCGTGCTCCTGCGCCTGCGCGATGGCCTGGTCGTAGAGCAGCACGGCGCGCGCCTCGTCGCCCTCGAGGCGAGCCGCCTCCGCCTCGAGCAGCGCGTGCTTGAATGACGACGTCTGGGGGCTGTTCGCGGCCCACCGCTGGAGCGTGCTCCGGCTCCGCCTCAGGACCTCGCCGTAACCCTTCTTCTTGCTCTCAGGGGCGGTGGGATGGACCGCCACCACCGCCAGACCATGAAAGAACGCGTGGTATGCGGTGACATACATGCTCGGCTCGAGCCAGTGCGGGTATTCCTTCTGGATCTTCTCGGCGATCTCGATCGCCAGCTGGGGACGATCGAGCAGGTAGGCGGACTGCAAATGGAGCACGTGGAAGGTGTCCGGCCCCGGGATCTCGTGCGCCTGGTCCCACAGGAAATCCGCGTCGCTCACGGCGGCCGGCGCGGCATCTCGGAGGAGGGACGCCCAGCGCTGCACTGCCTTGCCGACCCGGATCACCGGCGGGGCGCCGATGCGCGACGCGAAGTCGAGGTAGCGCCGCGTCTCCGCCTCCATCTCGGGCAGGGGCGTCCCGAGCAGGGCCACGAGGGGGAGCCGCGAGCTCGCGCAGAAGCCCGCCTGGATCAGATCCCCCGACTCCAGGCTGTACTTGAGCCCCTGCTCGAAGTACTCGACGCCCGCCCGCGGGTGCGTCGTGAAATGGATCAGGAAGCAGGCGATGATGAACAGCGTCTTGCTCGTCACCGGAGGGTCGTCGAAGCGGCGGGTGAGCTCCAGGGCGAGCTCCCCGAACGCGGCGCCGGCGCGCGGCCTTCGGAACATCGAGCTCTGGAGCACGCCATAGAACGCGTAGCCGAAGGACGAGGTCGAGGTGTTACCGTGGAGCAGCGAGAGGTGGACGATCTTGAGCATCAAGAGGGCCACGAGCTTCTCGCGCTTCCGCAGGTAGGTGGGAAACCAGAGGTTCATGAGCAGACGCATCCCCGCCCGGATCTCGGCGGTCATGCGATCCGGCAGCGCCGCGAGGCTCTCGACGCTCTTGCCGACGAGGCCCCATTGCACCCTCACGAGCTCCAGCCCTACCTGGGCCGCGCTCGGCTCGGCCGGGAGCGCGAGGCCGAGCAGCCGGAGCGCGGTGAGCCCGGCGTCGATGGCCTTGTCGAGCTGCCCGAGGTGCAGCAGGAGCGTCATGTGCGTCGTGTGCAGGGTGACCCGATCCATGCGAGTCCGGGCGCGCTGCTGGAGCGTGACGAAGCGCTCTCCCGCCTCCGCGAGGCGCGCCGTCAGGTACTCGCACTCGCCGAGCTGGAGCTCCAGCGCGAACATCTGATCATAGTCGGTATCCCAGGCGCCCTCGCCGAGCAGCGCCGTCCCCGCGGCCAGAAACCGCAGCGCCGCTTCGTACGCGCTCGACGCCTTGGCCTTGCGTCCGGCCAGCAGATTCAGCGCCGCGAGCTCGCGCCGCTCCTCGGCGTCCACCACGCGCGCTGAGCCCGCGTTCAGGTGGCTGACGATGTCGAAGAGGTTCTCCTCCCTGCGCTCGGCGTCGTAGCGCCGCAGCAGGAGCCGCCCGACGCGGGCGTGGATCTCCTCGCGCTTGCTCGAGTCGAGGAGGGAATAGGCGGCCTGCTGCACCCGGTCGTGGACGAAGGCGTAGGGCACCGGCACGTCCTTCAGCGCGGCGGGGTCTTCGGGCGCGGCATCCTGGAGCAGCAGGTAGGCGTTGCCTTCCGGCGTGATGAGGCCCTCGCCGACCGCCTCCCAGAGCAGGGAGGCCGCCTCGCCGGGCGTCTTTTCACCCGCCAGGGCCACCAGGTTGAGGTCGAAGCGATCGCCGAGGCACGCCGCCAGCTTCAACATCTCCTGGGTCTCAGCGGGGAGTCTGTGGATCTTGCCGACCATGAGGTGGACGACGTTGTCCGCGATGCGCGCTGCGCGGATGTCCTCCAGCCGCCACGTCCACGGGCCCTCCTCGGGCCGCTCTGCCGAGGCGTCGGGGTCGAACACCAGAAGCCCGCCGCTGTGGAGTTCCTGCAGCAGCTCGCGCACGAAGAACGGATTGCCCTCGGTCTTGCCGAAGAGGAGCGTCGCGAGCGGGGCGACGCGCGCCTCCGGGCACGCGAGCGTGTCGGCGAGGAGCTGGGTCAGCTCGGCCGGCGAGAGCGGGCGGAGCGACAGGCGCGTCAACGGCTTTGCAGCCTTCTGGAGCTTGTCCAGGAGCAGCGACAGGGGATGATCCGCCGCGACGTCGTTGTCCCGGTAAGCGCCGATCAGCAGGATATGCCGGGTATCACGCTCCAGCATGAGACCCTGGAGCAAGTTCAGCGACGCCGAGTCGGCCCATTGGAGGTCGTCCAGGAAAACGGCGAGCGGGTGCTCCTGCTGCGCGAAGACCTCGATGAACTGGTGGAAGGCGAGCCTCAGCCGGTTCTGCGACTCCGCGGGCCCGAGCGCGGGCACCGGCGGTTGAGGGCCCATGACGAGCCCCACGTCGGGGATCAGGTCGATGATGACCTGGGCGACACCGCCGAGCGCCTCACGGAGCCGCCCCCGCCACCGGGCGACCCGCGCCTCGTCCTCGGTCAAGATCTGGCGGGCAAGGCTCTGGAACGCCTGGACGAGCGAGGAGTAGGGCAACTCGCGCTCGAGCTGATCGAACTTTCCGGAGATGAAATAGCCGCGCCGCTGCACGACGGGTTTCTGGATCTCGTGGACCAGCGTGGACTTGCCGATCCCGGCGTACCCCTCGACGAGGATCATCTCCGAGCGGCCCTCGCTGGCGCGCTGGAAGGCGGCGAGGAGAGCTTCCCGCTCCGCCTCGCGCCCGTAGAGCTTCTGGGGGGGCTGGAGCGTCGACGCCGCGTCGTCGCGCCCGAGCTCGAACGGCGCGATCCGGCGCTCGCTCCTCCACTGCTCGAGGCAGCGCTCGAGGTCGCGGCGCAGCCCGCGCCCGCTCTGGTAGCGCTCCTCCGCGGTCTTGGCGAGGAGCTTCATCACGAGCCGAGACAGGCCCGCCGGCGCGGCGCTCACCGCGTGTGGCGGGTCGGCCTTCTTCGCGATGTGGCAATGGACGACCTCGATCGGATCGGTCGAGGCGAAGGGGAGCCTGCCGACGAGCCGCTCGTAGAGGCAGACGCCCAGCGAATAGAAATCGGTGCGGTAGTCGATCACGCGGTTCATCCGCCCCGTCTGCTCCGGCGACACATAGGGGAGCAGCCCCTCGATGGCGGCGGGGCCGAGCGCGTAGTGACTCTCGCGCGAGAGCTGCGAGGCGATCCCGAAGTTGGTCACCTTCGCGGCGCCGGTCGGCGGATCGAAGTAGATGCTGCCCGGGTGGATGTCCTTGTGGACGATCCTCCGCTCGTGGAGCTCGCCGAGCGTGCCTGCCAGCTGGATTGCCAGGGAGAGGAGCGCGTCGATGTCGATGGCGTCAGGGGCGAACGCGGAGAGCGGCAGGCCGCCGAAATCCTCCTGCACGAGCACCAGGCGGCCCTGGTGATTCTCGATCGCGTACGGGGCGAGGACGCCCGGGAGGGAGAGGCCGCTGCACAGGCGATGCTCGTGCCGGAGCCGGGCGGTGTCCTCCATCGAGGGATACTCCGCCGCCGCCATCTTGAGGAGGACAGGGGCCCCGTCGCTCCTCCGGACGGCCCGGTACGTGACGAGCCGGGTTCCTTCGTGGAGGACGCTCTTCGTCTGATACCCAGGAATATCGCGCATGGTGCCTTGGTCGCTGTGGCGTATCACTGCTGGGTCTGAAGCCTTCGGGTGAGCATGTACATGAAGTCGCCCTGCCCCTCGTCATTGAAGAAGGCGCCGCTCTCGTCTTTCGCCTTGAGCGGCGCACGAAGGTGACACTGCACGCACCCGCGCCCATCCTCTCTCTTGGGGATTTGCTGGTAGGTCTCGAGCAGCGTGTTCTGGGAGTAGGACGGGACGTACTGCCACTTGTCCCCTAGCCTGACGGCTGACTGCACGGCGACGAGCTTGTAATACTGCGCCGGTGATCCCGGGGCCTGGGCGTGGAGGAGCGCGCGCACCTTGCAGTTGAAATCCACGGTCTCGGGCCGGATCGGGACCTCCCGCACGACCTGGGTGGCCTTGTGGCCCTGGCCCAGGCGCGGGTTCTTGCTCTCAGGATCGTTCTTTGGACAGTCCTCCTGCTCGCATTGTTTGTCATGGAAGAGCGGCTCCGCGAGCGGCGGCGGCGCCGGCGGCGGGCATGCGGGCTCTCCCGTGTCGTCCACGCTGTCGATGTGCTCGAGGGTGATCCACACCCACTTGGAGTCGATGAAGGACAGCTTGTACCCGATGTGCATGCCCACCAGCCCGAACTCGCGCTGCTCCGGGGAGCCCGGCATCTCGGCCGCTCGCCGGAAGAACCGCTCCCGGTGATCCTGCGCGCCCAGCGACTTCCAGGCGAGCTTGATGACCGTGGAGCCCAGCCTCTTCTCACCTGTGTTGGCCACCCCCCACGGGAACAGGAGGCGGCTGACCGCTGCGCTCTGTCCCTCCGCCGTGTAGAGGCTGCTGTCCCGTATCGCGTCACGCGCGATCTGGTTCATCTGGGTCTCGAAGCCTACCAGCTGGCCTCGTTGATCCCAGAGCCGACGCGTGTCCGCCTGCCTGTCCGAGAGGATGTGGCGCTCTTCCGGCACGCCTCCGTTCACCTTGAAGACGTCGTCCGTCGTGGCCCACCCGTACCAGCGCGGAGCGCCCGGGCCCGCGAGGCTCTTCGCGAAGCGCAGGTGGTCCCCGTCCTGCTCGACCGGCCAGCTCAGCGCGATGAACATCTGCCAGCCGAACGCGTCGAGCTGGCGAACCGCCTGGTCCAGCTTGCCGTCAACGATGTTCGCCTTGAGGCTCTTGTTGACGTCGAGGGGGAGACAGGGCGTGAGCTTGTCGGGCAGAACCGCGCCTTCCATCAGCGCGTCGACGAATTTCGGTGGATCATTGTCATACCCAGGACAATAGAGGTGGACCTCGCTCTCGGGGACAAGCACCACCGCCGCGGGACGCGAGAGGGCCACGCACCACACGATGATGCCGATCAGGAGAATGAGAGGAGCGGAATAGAATTTCTTCAGGTTGTCAAGCATATTGTCACAGGAGTGAGAGGTGGAGCATGAAACCCAGGTAGGCCTTGGCTTCGAGTGGCTCCGGAGGGCGATGGACGATCTTCATGTCGATCCAGCGGCTGAGGCGCACCGCCCGGGCGTACCCGGGGATCACCTCGCGCTTCGAGCCGGGCCATGAGATCAACGCGTCTCGTTTCTCCGGTGTGCAAATGCCATGCTCGACGCAGCGGTCGATCAGGGCGCGCCGGTCGGGGTCGGCGCCGCGCCTCGACGCGAACTCGAGCCCGAGCCGCGGAAGCAAGCTCTCCCCGATCGTCAGGTCGACGCGGAACGCGTCGGGCCCCGCGCCGAGCGTGTCGATCAATGAGGCCGCCTCGGCGAGGGAGCCTGGCCAGCGGATCGCGCCGAGGTACTCGAGCACCTGCTCCCTGCCCATCGCCGCGAAGAGCTTCAACACCGTGGGGCGGCGCGTCACCATGAAGCCCAGGTGGACGACCCGCCCGCCCGCCGGCAACGCTTCGAAGCAGCGATGAAGGTCGGCGCGCGCCGCGGGCGCGAGAGGCTCGCTCGACAGCGCCGAGAGCGCCGCCTGGAGGGACGGCGCGCAGTCGGCGAGGCCGTGGCCAATCGCGTCCGGCGAGGCCGAGCCCTTCGGCAGCGAAGGATCGACGCACAGGAGCACCGAGGGCATGAGACGACCGCGGGTGATCTCGGCGCTGTCGAGCTCGAGCCACATCACCGGGACCCGGGCATGCAGCGGCGACGCCGGATCCGTCCAGACGCGCGTGAGCTCCTGGACGCGGCCCCAGATCGCGGCCTCCTCTCCCGAAGACCGCAGGCCTGCTGGCCTGGCCGCCAGGAGGATCGGGCCCTCCGCCGCCATCACGGAGGCGCCGAGGTCGACCTCGGCTGCGTCGGGGCCGAGGCGGCACTCGAGGTACGCGCACGAGACGGCTGGCGGGAGGCGCCGCGCCGCTCCGAGGACGCTCTCCCAGGCGCCCGGCGTGACGAGCGCCCCCGGGACATGAGATCGAATCCGATCGAAGGTCTGTTCAAGCGGCCAGATCATAGTAAACCAAGCGCGAGGCCTCCCCGCGCCTCCTCACCAGGCAGGGTCGTAGTTGTCAGCGAGCTTCTTGAGGAGAGCCGCGTGCTCGTCTGGATCGAGGCCGACCTGCGTGAACATCTTCCGGAGCGCGTCCTCCTGTTCAGCGCGCGATGACCCCTTGAAGTACTCCGCGTCGGCGATCGCGGTCCCCTCGGCCTTGCTGAGCCCATATTCCTTCAGCACGGCGCCCGGGTTGCTGTGGAACCGCTTCGTGAACTCTCGGTCATCGACGCGGCCGAGAAACTCGATGAGTCGTGCGGACGGGATCGGTTTGGTCATGTTGCCTCCTCAAGCGACACGTTAAGGCGAGGGGGCTCGCCTCGCGTCGTTCTCTGTTCAGCGAACGTGGGCTCTCACGCGCGCCACCCCCGGCGCCGCCGGGGGCGACTGGCGTCGAAGTCGCCCGCCGTGCGCGTCGTGAGCCCTTCCAGACGCGCCGCGAGGGCGCGCCGCCTGCCTGTGTGGCCGATGCTGCTGGCCCACGCGGCAGGTCTTCGTTTACCCGACACGAAGCTGCCATTGCAGCGAGCATGCCAGTGACACACCGACCACCGAGGTGGTGCAGAGCACCAGAAATCGTACATGCCGGACGATCCAGCAGCGGCCGTTTGCCGACCGGCAACTTCTTGCCGGCAAGACTTTGCCGGTGGCCTCAGGCTGGCAACATCGTCAAAGCAATGACGTACGTGCCGGCTGCCTTCACGTGGCTGGCTTCGTCACGCCAAGCACCTTCATGCGGTACGACAGAGTGCGCACCGGGATCCCGAGCCGCTTCGCGGCCTCCGTCCGGCTCCACCCCGCGGCCTCCAGCGTGTCGCGGAGGATCTTCGCCTCATATTGCTGCACCTTCCCCCGCACCGGCGTGTCCTCGAGCTCGGAGGGCTGCGTCGAGGGCGGCAGTGATGGCGGCAGTGATGGCGGCGGCGATGGCGGAGGGGCGCCCACCACGCCTTCGGGATACGTGCGTTCAGGATCCGACGCTCGCGCAGGCTCGGAGGCGCCCTCGCCCTGGGCCCGAGCCGCCCGCACCGGCGCCGGCAAGTCCTCCGGCTGCACGAGCGCGGCCCGCGTCACCACCACCGCGCGCTCCATCGCGTTGCGAAGCTCGCGCACGTTGCCGGGCCAGTTGTAGAGCTGCAAGAGCTCCATCGCTTCTCTGGCGATGCCTTGCACGTGCCGGCCGTTGGCCTGGTTCGCCATGCGCAAGAAGCGCCACGCGAGCGGCTCTATCTCGTCCTTGCGCTCGCGCAGCGGGGGGATGTCGATCACCACGCCCCCGAGCCGATAATAGAGGTCGGCCCGGAACGCGCCCGACTCGCTCATCGCCTCGAGGTCGCGGTGCGTCGCCGCCACGATGCGCACGTCGGTCTCGATCTCGCGCGGCGAGCCGACCCGGCTGAAGCTGCCTGTCTCGAGCACCCGCAGCAAGGCCGCCTGCGCGGCCGGGGGCAGCTCACCGATCTCGTCGAGAAAGACCGTCCCCCCGTTCGCGTCCTCGAAGACGCCCTTCTGCTGCTGCTGCGCGCCCGTGAATGCGCCGCGCTCGTGCCCGAAGAGCGTGCTTTCCACGAGATCCTTCGGGATGGCGCCGCAATTGACGCGCACCATGCGCCGCGCCTTGCGCGAGCCCCAATCGTGAATGAGGCGCGCCAGCACCTCCTTGCCCGTGCCCGTCTCGCCGTGCAAGACGACAGGAATCCGAGAAGCGGCCACGCGCTCGATCGTCGCGAGCAGCCCGCTCATCGCGGCCCCCGCAATGAGCGCCCCGCCGCCGGTCCTCTCGACCGCCCAGGACGAACTCGCGACGAGCTCGACGGGCTGCGCGCGCGAGGTCCGGCGCGCGGCGTCGCGCGCGCGCTCGACGAGCTCCTCCGCCGTGCTACCGGCGTCCGGATGGACAGCGCCGCCGACGAGGAGGCAGACGCCTTGCTCGGCCGGGGCCGCAATGGCGCGGGCCATGCTGCCAGCCTCGTCCGCCCCCGTCTCCGGCAGGAGCACCTGCGCCGCGTCCTGACCATAGAGCGCGATGCGGTCGACCGGGCGCAAACGCGCGCGCAGCACCTCGAGCCACAGCCTGTGGTCCGGCCCCGCCGATACAGCTTGCTCGGCGCGCACGAAGAGGAGCGCGAAGGGCCGGCGGAACTGCTCGGCCCGCGCGAGCTCCTCGTCGATGTGGCGCCGGAGCCTGTCCTCGCCCTCGATGCCGAGCGGCCCGCCTGCGGTTCCGAGCGCCTCAATGCGCACGAGGACGCCGCCGAGGACCACCTCGTCGCCGATCTCGAGCTCGGCTTCCTTCACGCGGCGGCCCGCGATGCGCGTGCCGTTGCGGGATCCGAGGTCCTCGACACGCACGCGCCCGGCGGCGAGCGAGAAGCGCGCGTGCTCGCGCGATAGCGTCGGATCCTCGATACGCAGGCTCGCAGGTGCAGTGCGCCCGATTGTCACGGGCGCGTCCGGCGCGAGGAGCGCGCTCTGCACGCCTCCCTGGTGCTGCACGAGGAGCGCGACGCTGCGTCCGGCGTCGGTGAGCAGCGGGGACGCAAGACGATCTGCGAGCGTCTGCGTTTCACGGAACCGCTGCGGTTTCGATTGCTCGTCGGACATGCTGTCTCAAGCCCACCTCTACCAGAGTGCAGGGCGCTCGACCACGACGGGCAGCGCTCAGCGGGCACGTGAGGGACCGTGCCTCGTTGACGGAGAAGGTCGCCCTCCGGTAACATCCCACCATGGCTCCTCCCGAGCGCCTCATCGCCAACAGGTACGAGCTCCAGGCGGCGATCGGAGAGGGCGCCATGGGCCACATCTGGAAGGCGCTCGACCGGCACCTGCGGCGTCCGGTGGCGCTGAAGCTCATGGCCCCCGAGCACACCGCCTCCTCCACGGCGCGCACCCGCTTCGAGCTGGAGGCGATGGCGGTCGCCAGGCTCTGCAATCAGCACGTGGTGCAGATCCACGACTATGGGTTCGATGAGGGCGCCCCCTACATCGTGATGGAGCTGCTTCAGGGCGAGGACCTCGAGGCCCGGCTCGGTCGAGCCGGGCGCCTGCCGCTCTCAGCCGTCATCTCGATCGTCAACCAGGCGAGCCGGGGCCTCGCGGCCGCGCACGGCGTCGGCATCGTACACCGCGATCTCAAGCCGGCGAACCTCTTTCTCGCCCGCACCGACGCTGGCGAGGTGGTCAAGATCCTCGATTTCGGCGTTGCATCGATGCTCGGAAATGACACCACGTCTTCCGAGGCGCTCGTCGGAACACCGCTCTACATGAGCCCGGAGCAGGTCCGCTGCTCGCAGATCGACCACCGCAGCGACCTCTGGTCGCTCGCCGTCGTCGCCTACCACGCGCTCACGAGCGAACCTCCGTTTCAGGCGCAACAGCTGTTGTCGATGATCATGAACATCGCCATCGCTCCATTCCCGGCCCCATCGACCCTCGTGCCGGAGCTCTCGCCCGAGGTCGACAGGTTCTTCGAGCGAGCTCTGGCGAAGAACCCGGCCCAGCGCTTCTCGTCCGCGCGCGAGATGGCCGCCGCCTTCGCCGCGCTGGCCGAGCCGAAGGAACGTGGCACGGCGAAGATCCTCGTGATCGACGACGAGCCGGACGTGCCGCTGCTCGTCCGGCAGCGCTTTCGCCAGCAGATCCGCAAATCAGTGTACGACTTCGTCTTCGCCACCGACGGAGAGACAGCTCTCGAGCAGCTCCGCAAGCACCCCGACATCGATGTAGTCCTGTCCGATATCTGCATGCCCGGCATGGACGGGCTCACTTTCCTTTCACGCGTCGCCGAGATCAACCCGATGGTGCAGACGGTGATGGTCTCCGCGTACGGCGACATGACGAACATCCGCACCGCCATGAACCGCGGCGCGTTCGATTTCCTCGTCAAGCCGATCGATTTCGAGGACCTCGAGGTCACGATTCAGAAGTCTCTCCGGCGCGTGCTCGAACTGCGCAAGAGCGCGCGCTCGACCGAGGAGAACGACGCGCTGCGGATGTTCGTGAGCCCGAGCCTCGTCCAGAGGATCCGCAGCGCCGCGCCGGACGCTGGGCGAAGCGAAGAGTGGCAGGGGACAGTGGCGTTCCTCGATATCGCCGGCTTCCGCGCGGCCGCAGGTGAGGCACCGCCCGAGGACGCGCTCCGGACGCTCAATGCCAATTTCGAGGTGATGGTCCCCGAGATCAACGTGCGGGGCGGCGTCGTGGAGAAGTTCCTCGGTGACGCGGTGATGGCCATCTTCCGTGGCGAGGGGCACCTCGCGCGCGCGCTCGAGGCCTGCGTCGCGGTGCGCGACCAGCTCCACGCCCTCGCGCTGCGCACCGGGGAAGGGTCGCCCTTCACCCACGGCGTCTCGATCGGGGTCGACACGGGCCCGATGATCTCGGGCGAGATCGGCTCAAGGGCCTTCGGGCGGCTCGATTACACGGTCCTCGGCGAGATCGTGGGGACCGCGGCTCATCTGGAGTTGCTCGCTCGAAAAGACCAGATCCTCGTCACCGGCCGTGTCGCGGAGGGCGCAAACGAGGACTTCGAGATCGAAGCCCTGGAGAGCCGGAGCTTGCCCCAGGGCGGCGCGCCCATCGCTGTCTTCGAGCTCGTACGACGGAGGTTCCCCCAGGCGGTCGCGCCGAGCACCTCGACCGCGCACATGACGACGGTCACCTACGAGGAGCAGGACGCCGGCAGTGCTGGTCAACCTGCGCCAGCCTGACGGGGCTCGCTCCGGCCGGGCATGGTCATGCGGAGACGCAGGCCGGTCGCGGAGGAGGCCCGCGTGCCAGAGCACGCGCCCCGTCGACCGCGACACGCGCAACGCGGGCGCCGGGAGCGTCGGTGGGAGATGGCGCGAGTGAGACCTCAGAACCTCGCGCCGAGCGCAGCGGCGGCGCCCCCGGGCAAGGGGACGACGCGCACCGCGGCGGCGGCGGCGGGCGCGTCGGGGCCGGCGCGGCCGAGGAGGAGCGCGGCCACGGCGCCGCCGAGGGCCGCCACGCCGACGCCGAAGGCGATGTTGGCGCCGACGATCTTGGTCCGGACGGCGTCGACGTCGGCCTCGGCGCAGCGCGGCGCGCAGGTCGTCCGCAGGCGGTCGGCGTCGGCGCGCGCGCTCAGGCCGAGCGCCGCGTAGGCGACGCCCCCGGCGGCGGCGACGCCGCCGAGCGCGATGGGCAGGAGGAGCGCGCTCGCGGGCGGCGACGAGGCCTGGTCCTCGCGGGGCGTGAGCGCGCCGCCTCCCGGGGCGCCCGCGCCTCCTCCTTGCGTGCCCGCGCCTCCTCCCGGCCCGGCGGACCGGACCAGGCGGGTCGAGACGCGGCGCAGCTTCTCCCCCTCGCGCACCACGAGCCGCAGCGCGACGGGCGCGCTGCCCGCGCGCTCGAAGCGGAGCACGTGCTCGCCCGGGTCGACCTCGACGGCCTTGCCGTCCAGCCGCGCGGCGAGGGGCGCGCCGTCGACGGTCACCTGCACGTCGGCCACGTCCTGTCCCTGCTCGTCCTCCGCGCTCAGGATCAGCGTCGGCACGCGCGCCGTGACGTCGGAGAGCCAGCCTGCGCAGTCCGACCGGACGAGCGCGGGGCAGGCGGCGCTGCCGCAGGAGATGAAGCGCGCGCGCGCCTCGCGCAGCCGGCCCTCGTCGCGCAGGCGCTGGCCCTCCTCGGAGGCCGTGAAGCACGCCTCCACGTCGCCGGCGTGCACGGGGGCGGGCAGGAGGGACGCGAAGGCCGAGACGGCGAGGGCGGCGAAGAGGGAACGGCGAGAGGTGCGCTGGTTCATCCGGCCTCCGTCAGAAGCATTCGCGCTTGTAGCGCTTGTGGCCCTGTCCATCGATGACGAACGGCGGATTGCACCCGCCGCGCGCGGGCTCGCGGCGCGGCTGCCGGCGCGCGCCGGAGCCGGCGGCTGCCGCGGCCGGCGCAGCGGCCGTAGTCGATGCGGCGGGCGTGGCCGACGCAGCGGGCGCAGCGAGCGTGGCCGGCGCGGCGAGCATCGTCGGCGCGGCGCTGGCAGCGCCTGGCGCGCCTGACGCCGCAGGCTCAGTCGCGACCGACCGCGCCACGGGCCGCGCGCGCGCCGCGGCGGCCACGCCGGCCCGCGCGCGCACCAGCGCCGGCGCCTCGGCGCGCGCGAGGCCGACCGCAGCGGCCGCGATCGCGAGCAGCGCGCCCGTCGCCGCGACCGCCGCCCAGAGCTGCCGGCTCGCTGCCTGCCGCGTGCCCGCGGCAGCCTCCCCCGCCTGCCGCGGGCCCGCGGCGGCCTCCCCCGCCGGCCCCGTCCCGAGACCCAGCGCGGCGACCGGCACCGCCGCCCCCACCTCGCCCGCCGCCCCCGGGATGACCGCCCCCGGGATCGCCACCCCCGCCTCGAGCGCCACCCCCGACATCGCCCTCCCCGCCTCGAGCGCCACCCCTGGCTCGATCGCGGCGATCAGCGCCGCGCGCCGGGCCAGCGACTCGCCCGCGAACAGGGCCACCCAGGCGCCCACCTCCGACGTCGACGCGGCCATGCCCGTCGCCTCCAGCGCGAGCGCCATGGCGCGCGCGGTCGGGTACCGGTCCTCCGGCTCGCGCGCGAGCGCGCGCAGCGTGATCGCCTCGAGCTCCGGCGGCACCCCGGACCGGCGGGCGCTCGGCGGATCCACGCCCGCCTGCAGCAGCCGCAGGATGGAGAGCGCCTCGCCCCGCCCCTCGAAGAGGCGCTCGCCCGTCAACGTCTCCCACAGCACCACCCCGGCCGCGTACACGTCCGCGCGCCGGTCGAGCGGCTCGCCCGCGATCTGCTCGGGCGACATGTACGCGATCTTCCCCTTCAGCTGCCCGTCGCGCGTGATCTGCGCGCGGCCCGCGGACTTGGCCACGCCGAAGTCGAGCACGCGCGCCACCCCGTCCTCGCCGACGAGCACGTTGTGCGGCGACACGTCGCGGTGCACGAGGTGGAGCGGGGCGCCGTCCTCGGCGGTCGCCTCGTGCGCCGCGTGCAGGCCGTGCAGCGCGCCGGCGAGCACCGCGCAGGCGACGCGCGGCGGGGGCGCGCCGCCGTCGCGCGTGGCCGCGCGGAGCAGGCGCGCCAGCGACTCGCCGTGCACGTACTCCATGACCAGCAGCACCTCGCCGCCGCTCGACACGACGTCGACCGTCGCGACGACGTTCGGGTGCCGGATGCGGGCCGCCACCCGCGCCTCGTCGAGGAGCATGGCGACGAGCTCGGGGTCCCGGACGAACTGCGGGTAGAGCCGCTTGATCGCGACGGTCCGCCGGAACCCGGCCGAGCCGAGCTGGCGCCCGAGGTGCACCGTCGCCATGCCGCCAGCCCCGATCTCGTCGAAGAGCAGGTAGCGGACGACAGCCAACGCGCCGCCCTGGCTCCGGGCCTGCAACATCGGGGCGAAGATACCATGGCCGAGGCGCGGGCCGCGGCGGCATGTCAGGGCGATCGCCGGGCGCGCAGGATCTGGAAGTACCGCCGCGCGATGCCCGACGCGGCCGCCGCGCTCCGGACATTGCCCCCGTGCTGCGCGAGGACGCGCTGCACGTAGCGCCGCTCGAAGTGCTCGACGATTCGCTCTCTCGCGCGCGCGAGGGGCAGGTCGAGCGCGAGGATCTCCTCGATGATGTCGTCGGATGTCGCAGGCTCGGCGCCTCCGCAGGCCCCCGCGGGCCCGGCGGACGACGGGGGCACGGGCGTGGGCGGCTGCGCAGCGGGCGAGGCGAGCCCGGGCTGCGACGTCGGCGCGGGCCCCGGCGCCGGCTGCGGCGTCGACGCGGGCCCAGGCGCCGGCCGCGGCGTCGACGCGGGCCCCGGCGCCGCCAGCGCCTGCGGCGTCGCCAGCGCCTGCGGCGTCGCCAGCGCCTGCGGCGTCGACGCGGGACCGGGCGTCGAGAGCGGCGCGCCCGCGGAGGACAGCCCGGCCCTCGTCGTCTCGATCGGCGCGGCCTCGCCGAGCGCCACGCGGCGCGCCACGGCGTTGTAGAGCTCGCGCACGTTGCCCGGCCAGTCGTAGTCCTCCAGCCGCTCGCTGAACCCCTGGGGGAAGGGCGCGCCGCGGCCCGCGAGCTGCCGCCAGAAATGGTGCGCGAGCACGGTGACGTCGCCCCGCCGCTTGCGCAGCGGCGGCAGCTCGATCCGCGCCACCGCGAGCCGGAAGAACAGGTCGTCGCGGAACCGGCCCGCCTGGATCTCGCGCTCGAGATCGCGCCGGGTCGCGGCGAGCACCCGGATGTCGACGCGGACCCACCGGTTCGAGCCGACGCGCTGCACCTCCGAGCGCTGGATGGCGCGGAGGAGCTTGGCCTGCAGGCCGAGATCGAGGTCGCCGATCTCGTCGAGCAGCAGCGTGCCGCCGTGCGCCTCCTCGAAGACGCCGCGGCGCGCCTCGCTCGCGCCGGTGAAGGCGCCGCGCTCGTGCCCGAAGAGCGCCGACTCCACGAGCGTCGGCGGCACCGCGGTGCAGTCGAAGACGACGAAAGGCCCGGCGGCCCGCGGCCCCTGCTCGTGGATCGCCTCCGCGAGCACCTCCTTGCCGGTCCCCGTCTCGCCCTCGATGACGACCGGCACGCTCGAGCTCGCGAGGCGCTCGCACAGCGGGTAGAGGCGGCGCATCTCCTCGCTGGCCCCGACGAGCTTGCCGAAGCGCACCGCGCGCGACAGCTCGACCGCCTGCGTGACGCCGAGCGCCTCGACGCGGAGCACCGTCTCGCCCATCCTGACGAGCTCGCTGCCCTGGAGGTACGCGTCGCCGACGCGGATCCCCTGCACGAAGGTGCCGTTGGTCGAGCCGAGGTCGGTCACGCGCAGGCGCGCGCCGGCGAGCTCGAAGGCGGCGTGGCGGCGCGACACGAGCCGGTCGGTGAGGGCGATGTCGCAGGCGGGGCTGGTGCCCGCGAGCACGCGCGAGGGCAGGCCTGGCGCCACGGTGAACCGGCGGCCCTCGTCGGGGCCCGCCATGACAGAGAGGGCGAAGCTCTCGGCGGCCTCCGCGGTCGGGCGCACCGGCCCGGGCACGAGCTCGGTGGAGGCGGCGTCGTCGTCGTTCCACGGGGGCATGCCCCTCCATCTCAGCAGGCATCCGCGCCGGCGTCACGCGGCGCCGCGGCGCGCATCGGGCCGCGACGGGCGGCGCCGCGTGACGCCGGCCTCGGCGTGGCTGCGCGCGCGCCGGCGGGGCTGGCTCTTCCCGGGCTACCTCGGGGTTGACGAACACCGTTCGTGACGAATACTGTTCTCGCGATGGGTGCTCGAAATCCGTTCCAGGCGCGGGAGGTCACGAGCCGTCGCGGGGGCCCCGCGAAGCAGCCGCTGAGCCGCGATGCCATCGTGACCGAGGCGCTCGAGCTGCTCACGCGCGAGGGGCTCGAGGGAATGAGCCTCCGCAAGGTCGCGGCGGCGCTCGACACCGGCCCGGCCTCCCTCTACGCCTACGTCGAGAACCTGCAAGAGCTGCGGGCGCTCGTCTGCGATCGCGCGCTCGCCGGCGTGGACACGGCGAGCGCGCGCGCGCCAGCGCCAGGGGACGGCTGGCAACACCGCCTCATCGCTCTCCTGAGGTCGTATCTGCAGGTCCTGGCGCACAGCCCGGGGCTGGCTCAGCTCGCGATGAGCACCGTCGCGGCCGGCCCGAACGCGCTGCGCATCATCGAGGCGCTCCTCTCGCTCCTCGAGGAAGCTCGGGTGGATCGGGCGACCGCGGCCTGGGCCGTCGACCTGCTCCTCCTGTACGTGACCGCGCTGGCCGCGGAGCAGAGCCAGCGCCGTGACCAGCCCGATCCCCTCGGGCCGATCGCGCGCGTCATCGGCGCTGTCTCTCCGCAGGAGCACCCGCACACCCACGCGGCACGCGACGACCTCCTTTCGGGGGGTCCAGAGCGCATCACGTGGGCTCTCCAGGTGCTCCTGAAAGGGATCCTGCAGACTCCCCGCCACTCCGTCACCACCGACGACAGCGGCGCGGCTGCCAGGCTGAGCAAGCCGAGAAAGCCTGCCCGTGGCCGCTGAACCGTAAACGCCGGCCGCGGCGCGCCTCTCGCAGGGCGCCGGGCGCGAGCCCGTCGCCCCGGAACAGGCACCCCTCGGTCTCGCGATGAACGAACACCGTTCGTAACGAACGTCATTCGCCGCTATCCAGCCGACCGCTTCGCGAGGGGCGGATGGCTCGGCGGCGCCACGAGCTCCGGATTCCTCATCACCCAGCATCCGTTGAAAGGACACCCTCATGACAGCCGCAACGAATCGTCGCATTGCCATCATCGGAAGCGGTCCGGGCGGCCTCACCGCCGCGCGCGTGCTGCAGCGCCACGGGGTCGCCGTCACCGTGTACGAGCGCGACGCGGCCGCCGACGCGCGCGCGCAGGGCGGCACGCTCGACATGCAAGCGCCCACCGGCCAGGTGGCCCTGGCCGCGGCCGGCCTGCTGGAGAAGTTCCTCGCGATCGCCCGGCCCGAGGGCCAGTCCATACGCCTCGTCGACAAGGCCGGCCACATCCTCTTCGACAGGCCGGCAGCGCCGGACGACATGTACAATCCGGAGATCGATCGCGGGGACCTGCGTCAGCTGCTGCTCGACTCGCTCGAGCCCGGCACCGTCCGTTACGGCAAGGCGTTCGAGGAGGCCGTCCCGCTCGGACACGGGCAGCACGAGGTGCGTTTCCGCGACGGCAGCAGCACCACCGTCGACCTGCTCATCGGCGCCGACGGCGCCCGCTCGAGGGTCCGTCCCCTCGTGTCGCCGGCGACGCCCGCGTACGAGGGCGTGATGTTCGTCGAGATCGACATCCGCGACGTCGACCGCGCCCACCCGGAGATCGCAGACCTCGTGGGCAGCGGGTCGTGCTTCGCGCTGTCCGACGACAAGGGTCTCCTCGCGCACCGCCTCGGCCGCAACAACATCAACGTCTACGTCGCCTTCCGCGCCGAGCTCGACTGGGCCAGTCGACTCGGCCTGAGCCTCGCGGACGCCGCCGGCGTGCGACGGACGCTCCTCGGCATGTTCGCCGGCTGGGCACCGGCGTGGCAGGCGCTGCTCGTCGCCTGCGAGGACACCTTCATCTGCCGCCCCATGTTCGCGCTGCCGGTGCCCCACGCCTGGACGACCGTCCACGGCGTCACCCTGCTCGGCGACGCGGCGCACCTCATGTCGCCGTTCTCCGGACAGGGCGCGAACCTGGCCATGCTCGACGGCGCCGACCTCGCGCAGGCGATCGTCGCGTCGCGCGACCTCCTGGCCGCGGTGGAGGCCTACGAGTCCATCATGCTCCCGCGCGGCGCGGTGGCCGCCGCGGAAGCTCATGAGGGGTTGCACGTCGCCATCGCGCCAGGCGAGCCCAGCCGTGTGCTGGAGCACTGGGCCCGGCAGATGGGGCCCGAGGCGGCCCCGGCGCTCGCGGCGGCGAGCTGACGCTCGGTCGGCCGAACGGGGCTCGAGCGCGAGCAGTCGTTCGACCTGGTGGGCGCATGTCCAGAGCAGCGGACTCTGGCACTCGCGCTCTCGTCTCTCATCGATCCATCACCCCCCATCCGTTCGGTCCGAGCCCATCATTCTGCGCAGAGCGGACCGACAGCGGGCTCTGCCACCCTCGGAGCGCACCGCGGCGTCTCGAGGCGTGCGTATGCGGACACCGCTTCCGGATGGCCAGCGCGGCTGCATCGGCTCGCTCACGGCTCTCCCGAGGGTAGCCGCCGGGCCAAGGATAGAGCATCCTCTGTTCAATGTCTGTCTCGTTGCAGCGGCACGCGCCGGCCGAGCCCGGGATGAAGGAATCGCTTCGGGCGAGCGAGGAGCGCTTCCGTCTGCTCGTCGAGACGATCCAGGACTACGCCATCTTCATCCTCGACGCCGGAGGCCATGTGGCCACCTGGAACGCGGGGGCGGAGCGGATCAAGGGGTACAAGGCCGAGGAGATCATCGGCCGTCACTTCTCGACGTTCTACCCGCCCGCGGACGTCGCCGCGGGGAAGTGCGACCGCGAGATCGAGGAGGCGATCCGGTTCGGGCGGGTGGAGGACGAGGGGTGGCGCGTACGCAAGGACGGCTCGCTGTTCTGGGCAAGCGTCGTGATCACGGCGCTGCGGGACCGCGAGGGGACCCTGCTCGGCTTCGGGAAAGTCACGCGGGATCTGACGGAGCGCCGGCGCGCAGAGGAGGCGCTCCGGCGGAGCGAGGAGCGCTTCCGGCTGCTCGTCGAGAGCGTGAAGGACTACGCGATCTTCATGCTCGATCCGCAGGGCGTCATCACGACGTGGAACCGCGGGGCGCAGGAGCTCAAGGGCTACAGCGCCGAGGAGATCCTCGGCCAGCACTTCTCGCGCTTCTACCCGGAGCACGACGTCCGCGCCGGCAAGTGCGACTGGGAGCTCGCGATCGCCGCCCGCGACGGGCGGGTGACCGACGAGGGGTGGCGCATCCGCAAGGACGGCACGCGGTTCTGGGCGCACGTCGTCATCACGGCGCTCCGCGGCCCCGGGGGGGAGCTCGTGGGCTTCGCGAAGGTCACGCGGGACCTCACCGAGCGGCGCCAGGCCGAGGAGGAGCGCATCCGCCTCGCGCAGGCGCAGGAGGCGAACCGCATGAAGGACGAGTTCCTCGCGACGGTCTCGCACGAGCTCCGGACGCCGCTCAACGCGATCCTCGGGTGGTCGTCGGTCCTCTGCGACAGCGTCACCGACCCCGAGATCGCGAAGGCGTTCGAGACGATCCGGCGAAACGCGCAGGCGCAGGCCAGGATCGTGGAGGACGTGCTCGACGTCTCGCGCATCGTCACCGGCAAGATGCACATCGAGACCAGGCCGACGAACTTCGCGGCCATCGTGGCCGACGCGCTCGAGGTCGTCCGCCCCGCCGCGGACGCGAAGGGCATCGAGCTCTCCGTGCAGGGCGCCGAGCGCTCCCTCTCGCTCGTGGGGGACGCGGCGCGGCTCCAGCAGGTCGTGTGGAACCTCCTGTCCAACGCGGTGAAGTTCACCGACAGGGGGGGACACGTCCGCGTGAACCTCGAGCAGGCCGGGGCGAGCGTCCACCTCGCCGTGCACGACGACGGGCGCGGGATCGATCCCGCGGTGATCTCCCACGTGTTCGAGCGGTTCTGGCAGGCCGACAGCTCGATCACCCGCAGGTTCGGCGGCCTGGGGCTCGGGCTGGCGATCGTCCGCCACATCGTCGAGCTCCACGGCGGCACCGTCTCGGCCCACAGCGCCGGGCTGGACCAGGGGACGAGCTTCTTCGTCACGCTGCCCGTGCGGGCGGTGACCCCCCTCCCCGAGCAGGAGCCGGATAGACGCCCCGCGGCGGCACCCGGGGAGCGGACGAGGGCGCGGCTCGACGGCCTCCGCGTGCTCGTCGTCGACGACGAGCCGGACGCGCGCGAGCTCATCAGCGCCGTGCTCTCCGAGCGAGGGGCGGAGGTGCGCGTCGCGAGCTCCGCGCTGGAGGCGCGCGGCGCGCTCGCCACGGCGAGGCCGCACGTCATCGTGGGCGACATCGGCATGGCCGACGAGGACGGCTATGCGTTCATCCGGAGCCTGCGGGCGACGGCGCGGGACGGCGGGGGCGCGACGCCCGCGGTCGCCTTGACGGCGTACACGAGCGACACGAGCCAGCGGCTCGCCCTGGAGGCAGGGTACGACGAGCACCTCGCGAAGCCGGTCAACCCGGAGGACCTGGTGCGGGTCGTCCGGAAGCTCGGACATCGAGGGCGCTGACCCGGGACTCGCCCCTTCACGCCGGGAGCAGCACGGAGAGGAAGCGCCCTCGGCGCCGGTGAGCTCCCGGGCGGCCCGGGCCGCGATTCGCAGGATGCTCTGGAGATCGCGCGCGCGCCATAGCTCCTGAACGACGCGGAGTAGGCGATCCGCCGCGTGACTTTCCCCGATGCTCGGATCCTGACCGCCACGGAAACGGCGTCCTCGCTCGGCGCTGGCGCGCTCCGCGCTGGTAAGCCGATGAGGGATGAGCCTCGGCGGCGCAGGCGGCGCGATTCATTGAACGGGCTTTATCCTTGGAGGCCCTCACAGGCCGTGTTATCGTGCGAGTCAATCCCGCGTGACCCGGAAGTCCGCGCGGAGATTTGCGCCGTCGCGCCGGATTCGCGCCTGACGTCATCGTGGCCCTGGGGGCGTGCGCGCCACGCGCGGCGGAGAAAGGAACGCTCCATGCACAGGTCCTTTGCATTCGTGCTCGCTGGCACAGCGCTTCTCGGGATCTCGCCGCCGGTTCACGCGAAGCGGCCCGTCCTCGTCGAGGGGGCGCGGCTACACGGCTCCAACGGCGTCAATGTGGGGCCGGATGGCCGGCTGTACGTCGCGAGCTTTCTCGGCAATGAAATCGCCGTCGTGAACCGCAAGAGCGGGGCCATCGTGCGCCGGATCGAGACGCCGGAAGGGCTTGATGGCCCGGACGACCTCACGTTCGGTCCGGATGGCTCGCTCTACTACACCTCGCTCATCCCCGGGAACGTCGTGCGGCGCTCGCGGTCGGGCCACATCACCCAGCAGCACGTCGCGCCAGGGGTCAACCCCATCACGTTCTCGGATACGGGGCGGCTCTTCGTGGCCCTCGACTTCTTCGGTGACGCGCTGTACGAGCTCGATCCGGAGCTGTCGGATCCACCGCGCCTCATCGCGAGCAACCTCGGCTTCCTGAACGGCATGGACTGGGGCCCCGACGGCAGGTTGTACGGGCCGATCTGGACGCAAGGCAGGGTGGTCAGCATCGATGTGGACTCCTGCACCGGCGCGGTCGATCCGGAGGCGGAGTGCGACATCCAGACGGTGGCGGACGGCTTCTTCATCCCCGCGGCCGTCAAGTTCGACAGCTGCGGGCGGCTCCACGCGGTCGATCAGAACGGCGAGGTGGTGCGGATCGACGTCGCGACCGGCGACCGGGAGGTGATCGCGGAGCTCCCTGTCGGCCTCGACAACCTCGCCTTCGACGCGCAGGACAACCTCTATGTGACGAGCGCCGCGGACGGCTTCGTCGTCCGGATCGCGCCGCGGGGGCGGGCGCGCACGCTCCTCCCGGGCGGCCTGATCCTGCCCGGCGGCGTGGCCGTGCTGAGCGAAGGAGGGGTCGAGTCGGTCTATGTCGCCGACACGGCCTCGCTGCGGAGCTTCGACGGAGACACGGGCGATGCGCTCGACGTCGTGCCGTCGTTCCTTGGCGTCACCGATCTGCACGGGCCCGCCACGGTATCGGCGGACGGCTCGTCGCTGATCCTCAGCTCGTGGTTCGCCAGCGTGGTCCAGGTCTACGATCCGGCGGCGGACGTGGTCCTCGAGAGCTACAGCGACTTCGTCTCGCCGCTCAACGCGGTCCGGTTCCAGGGAGATCTCGTGGTGTCCGAGCTCGGCGCGGGGCCAGGCGACGGGCGCGTCGTCCGCCAGACCAGCGGCGGTCACGTGACGCTCGCGCCGATGGCCGTGCCCTCGGGCCTCGCCGTGTCGGGCGGCGACCTCTGGGCCGCCGACTGGGCCACGGGCGCGGTCCTTCAGGTGGTCTCCGGCGGCGTGACGCTCTCTCCACCGCTCGAGGTGGTCGCCGGCCTGGACCAGCCGGAGGGGATGGCTGTCGATCTGGACGGCACCCTGCTCGTCGTGGAGAGCGGGAGGCGCCGGCTCCTGCGCGTCGATCCGTCGACGGGCCACACCTCGGTCGTGGCGAGGCACCTCGAGGTGGGGCTCGACGCGGTCACCGGGACGGTGCCGACCTTTGCGATGAGCAGCGTCGCCGTGGGCCCGTCGGGCGCGCTCTACGTCACGGGCGACGAGGGCAACGTCCTCTATCGGTTCTGAGCGCCGGCGGCGGGCGGGCCTGCGGGCGACTCCTGCGCTGGCTTGCCGGATGAATCCATGCCGCGCACCGCGCGGAAGGCGTCGGCGGTGGCCGACGTGTTCTGGGTCGTCACGATCTGGAGCCGGCTCCCCTCGCGCCGCGCCACGTGCACCAGGATGCCCTGCATGTCGGGCACCGGCTGGCCGTCGGGCGTGAGGACGCCCTTCAGCTCCCACGCCCAGCGGACCACCGCGATCTCCGGCGTCACGAAGCGCGTCTCGACACGCACGCTGGTGAGGCGGCTTTGCCGGAAGACGGTCTCGTGAATGCCGACATGGTTCTTCCGGATCTCCGCCCGCCCATGCCACCACATCCCGAAGATGTTCACGAAATCGGCGTCCTCGGCTTGCAGGGCAGCGAACGCATCCATGTCGTGCCGGTTCCAGGCGTCGCAGAAGGCGGCGGCGAGCTGCTCTCCTTGCGCCTGCTGCTCGCGCGCGTCGGGCGCCGCCGTCATCGCCGCCGGGGGCGCTGCTGGCGCGGCGGGCGGCGGCGACGCGGGGGCGCACGCGAGGAAAAGGAGCGGCAGAGCAGCGGTGGCGAGGGCTCGATGCATGGGCGCCATTACATCGAGTCGGCGCGGGGCGTCAACTGCACCGGCGGCGGCTCGTCCTTGACAGCCTCGGATCGTTTTGTCGTCTGGAGGCCGGTGCTCGAGCAGAGCAGTGGCGAGCCGAGCATCACGGCGCGGTTCGTCCGAGGCGCGGGCGCCCCGGGCTCAGTTGGGCGGCGGGATGAAGAGCCCCGGGCAGGGCTCGTCGCCGAAGACCCTGAGCCCGTTCTGGTACATGGTGATCTTCGGGTTGGGCGCCCAGTTCCAGTTGATCCCACCGTAGGAGTAGTCGTTCGACTCGGTGAAATCGAGCCAGCTCGAGGCGTGGAACGCGAAGCGGAACTGGTCGGTGGTGGCCCCGGACGACACGAGGAGGAACGGGAACGTCACGTCCATGTAGTGGGTCGCGTTCGCGCACCCGCCGCCGGGCACCTCGGCGAACCTCACCTGGAACGTGGTCGAGCAGCCCCAGCACTCTGCCGCGAGCGTGCCGGGCGGCTCCTTGGTGAAGTAATACCGCACGACCGTGCCCGAGAGGATCTCGGTGTTCGGCCCGTTGTTGCGCACCTGGATGCCTGGCGTCACCCAGTTCGATTGCGGCGTGTGCTCGTCGTACAGCACCTCGAACCGGCAGTCCGCCGGGCAGGACGAGACGCTCTCGCCGCTGCTGCAGATGCCGTCGCCGCAGGAGCAGTCGCTCGGGCACGAGGCCGGGCTCTCGAGCGGGCCGCAGGCGCTGTCCCCGCACGAGCACATGTCGGACGGGAGGTACTTGCACATGCCCTGGAGGGCGCGGAAGGCATAGGTCACGTCCTCGCCGCGGCAATCGTCTTCCTCGTCGCACACGAGGGGACGCTGGCAGTCGCCGTCCGGCGCGAAGTCGTCCTCGCCGCGCACGAGGATGCCGACGAGCTCCTTCGTGGCGAGGTCGAACACGCCCGAGCCAGAGTTGCCGACGAACGTGTCCAGGTCGGCGACGAAGAAGTCGTTGTCCACGTCGTTGCTGAGGATCTCGGCCCCGTCGGCGATCTTGAGCGGGAGCCCGCGGGGGAAGCCGTGCACCACGAGGTCGGTCCCGGGGGGCAGCGGCGTGCTCGCGACGCGCACCGTGGCGGGCGTGCGTCCCACGACCGGCCTGTCGAGGCGCACGACCGAGTAGTCCGCGCCGTTGACGTCGCGGTACCAGGTCACGACGTCCGCGCAGCTGTAGACGTCGTCGCTCGTGATCTGGCCGAGCTGGCCGGAGGGCGTCATCCTGTAGTCGAAGACGTAGCGGTTGTCGCCGCAGGCGCCGACGCAATGCCCGGCCGTCAGCACGAGGTCGGGGGCGATCAGCGTGCCGCTGCAGTCGGCGCGCGCGGGCTGCGTGGCGAAGCGCTCGTCGGGGCACACGTCGTCGCGGTCGATCCACGACCCCCCGGCGATCTGGATGTCGTTCGGGTCCGAGTCGTCGATCGCCGAGGCGGCGATCAGCGCCACGGTGAAGTCCACCGCGCGCTGGGCCCAGACGGGATCCGAGTAGGTGAAGGGCTCCTCCCGGTCGTCATCGCCATAGATGACCTCGGACCGAGCCTGGCCGGCGTCCTCGCGCTCGACGGCGGTCGTCGAGCACGCGGCGGCGGCCCCCACGAGTGCAAGGCCTGTACATGCGAGAAGTCGGAATAGCTTCATGTGAGCTCCCAAGTTGAAAAGACACAAGGATATCCGGGCGAGCCCTCACCGTGGCTGACCGTGCGTCGCTCGCGGGCGCCGGGACGGCCGGACGCGCCGCGGCTCGGCGCGGGTCGAGCCGGCAGGTATCGCCGCCAGCCGCCCGGCGGCTCGCGCCCGCGGCGACGCAGCGCAGGGATTAAAGGTGGAATCCGAGCGATTACATCAATGGTTGATCACGAGCGTGAGCACGAAACCGACGACTGACGAATACTGATGGCTCCCATCTCCAAGCAACACGTTCGAGGTGTTCAGGGAGGGTCTTTGGTTCGCTGGACAGCGCACGTCCAATTCTTACGCAGCATGGAGTCCATGCATCCCGTGCATCGCAGTCGCCGCCTGGCGACGGCATGGTGCCTGGGAGCATCCCTGCTCAGCGGCGGCCTCGCCGTCTGCCGCGGCTCCGGCAGCGCGACGACGAGCTGAGCAGCGGCGCCGCCGCGCCCGCGCGTCATCGCCACGAGCGCGGCCCGGCGCTCACCAGCCGGGATCGAGCGCCGGCTCGACCGGCACGAACGGGCCGACCTCACCGAAATCCCCGCCGTGGCGGAAACAGGCGCCCGAGCCGTCGGTGCGCACGCCGCAAAGGACGTCGTGTCCGCCTTCGATGAACGTGAAGCGCCCGGCGTCGATCGGTACCGGCATGTCGGCGCCGTCGTAGCGCCTGCAAGCGAGGGCCCCCTCGGCGTCGATCGCGCACACCGCTCCGTCGGTGGCGGTGACGGAGCGGTACGGCCCGCCCGAGAACTCGGGATACCCGGGCCCGGCGCAGGCCGTGATGCCGGTGTTGCCGCAAGCGAACTCCGGCTCGAAGCACTCGACGCCGCCGGCTTTCGTGAGCGCGCAGAAGATGCGGACGCTGAACGCCACTTCGGTGAACTCACCGGGGATCGTCTCACCGCCGAACAGTTGCCACAGGCTCCCGTCCGGGCGCACGCCGGCGCCGAGCCCCTCGAAGACGCAGAAGGCTTGCGTGAACGAGCCCTCCACCTGCCTCACCATCGTGGGCCCCGTGCCGTCGTCCGGCACGTTCGGCGCGCGATCGAGCAGCACCGCGAACGACCCGTCCACGAACAGCGGGCACACGCCCTTGTAGCCCCACATGTTCGTCGCTCGAAAGGAGGCGGCCGGTGGCAGCCCGTCAGGCAGGAGCGTCCCCGCGGCGAGCAGCCGACCGTCCTCGGTGAGCCCGATCAGCCCCTGTCGCGTGAGCTGGACCCGCCGGTAGCGCTCGGCCGGCAGCGCGCCGCCCGGATCGTCGCCCCAGCAACGATAGCTGCCGTCGGCCTTCGTCACACAATAGCTGCCGACGTCGTCGTCGACCGCGACGTTTCGCGCGCAGACGAAATCCGAGACGCTCCAGTCGCCGCCGCTCGTGCAGGTCTCGCGCCGGCCGCTCGCGTTGCAGCGCGCCTCCCCCGCCGTGCAGGCCGTGACCGCGGCGCCCCCCTGCCCCGTGACGGCGCTCCCACCCGCGCCGTCGGCCATTCCTGCGCCGTCCTGCGTCGTCCACTTCCCGCCGCAGCTCACGGCGAGCATCGAGGCGCCCACTGCCACGAGCCGCGCCGCCCTCCACCCGAACGCCATGACATGAAGTATACCCAGGCGCTCCGCGCTCCACACGCACAATCGGTGGTCAACCGCTGCCGCTGGCCGCGATTCGAGGGGTGAGGATCTCCGCATCTGCGCAGGTGGCCAGCCCGCGGGCCACGCCTCGTCCCGTCGCGCCCGATATTTGTGCGCCCGGTGGACGCCACGGCGGCGGCGTCGCGCGCTTCGCACGCTCAAATCCAGTCGTGACGCCAGTTTGAACGGCGCGGAGGTTCGCGTTACAGTGGCGCCCTTCGACGAGGGGGCGTGACGATCCGTCGAAGCGAACGCTGCCGGCGACCTGATGGAGGTGAACGGATGCGGACCTATGTGCTTGATCTCCAGGAGATCGATCGAACGAAGGCCAGGGTGGTCGGGGGGAAGGGCGCGAACCTGGGGGAGCTCGCCAGGCTCGAGGGGATCCGCGTGCCCGCTGGCTTTTGCGTCACGACCGAGGCGTTCCAGCGGGTCATGGGAGGAGCGCCGTCGATCGGCGGGTTGCTCGATCGGTTGTCGTTGCTCGGGGTGGAAGACCGGCACGGGATCCGCGAGCTCAGCGGCGAGCTGCGTCGGATCATCGAGGGGACAGCTGTCCCTGAGGACCTGCAAGAGGCGCTCATCCAGGCTCTTTCCAGGCTGGGCGCGGGCGATGCCTACGCCGTGAGGTCCAGCGCGACGGCGGAGGATTTGCCGGGGGCTTCCTTCGCGGGCCAGCAGGATACGTACCTGAACGTCCTCGGGACGCAGGCGATCCTGCAGCACGTCCGCCGGTGCTGGGCATCGCTCTTCACCGAGCGGGCGGTGACCTACCGGATCCAACACGGCTTCGACCACCGCAAGGTCCACATGGCGGTGGTCGTGCAGAAGATGGTCTTCCCGCAGGCGGCCGGGATCTTGTTCACGGCCGATCCCGTCACGTCGAACCGGAAGGTGTCGTCGATCGAGGCTGGCTTCGGCCTCGGGGAGGCCCTGGTCTCCGGCCTGGCGAGCGCCGACGGCTACAAGGTGCGGAACGGCCACGTCATCGAGAAGACGGTCGCCACCAAGAAGCTGGCTACCTGTGCCGTGGAGGAGGGCGGCACCGAAGAACGGGCGATCGAGCCCGAGCGGCAGAACCGGCCCGTGCTGTCGGACGAGCAGATCCTGCGGCTCGAGCGCCTGGGCCGGCGGATCGAAGGGCACTTCGGCCACCCCCAGGACATCGAGTGGTGCCTGGCCGAGGACGAGATCCACGTCGTCCAGAGCCGGCCCATCACGACCCTGTATCCCGTCCCTGACGCGGGTGATCAGGGCAACCACGTCTTCCTGTCCGTCGGCCATCAACAGATGATGACCGACCCCATGAAGCCCCTGGGGCTGTCCTTTTTCCAGTCGGCCGCCGCTGGACGCATGATTGCAGCGGGCGGGAGGTTGTTCGTCGATGCCACGAAGCAGCTGGCCTCACCGGCCAGCCGGGATGCCCTCCTGGATCTCGTGGGGCGCTCGGCGCCGCTCATCAAGGACGCCCTCTTGACCATCATCGAGCGCGGAGACTTCATCGAGCCCTTGCCCGACGCCCCGACGGCCTCGCGTCCCGGCCAGGGCAAGCAAGGCGTGGCGCTCCCGGGCTTCGACGCGCAGGTCGACGACGACCCGGCGATCGTCGCGGATCTGATCGAGCGCAGCCAGGCGGCGCTCGAGGAGCTGAAGCGCGACATCCGGACCAGGACCGGAACGGCGTTGTTCGACTTCATCCGGGAGGACGTCCAGCGCTCGAAGAAGTCCTTGTTCGATCCACGGAGCATGGGCGTGATCATGGCGGGCATGAACGCTTATTGGTGGCTCAACGAGAAGATGATGGCGTGGCTCGGCGAGAAGAACGTCGCGGATACGCTCTCCCAGTCCGTGTCGAACAACATCACGTCGGAGATGGGCCTGGAGCTGTTGGATGTCGCCGACGTGATCCGTCCTTACCCGGGCGTGGTCGCTTACTTGCAGGACGTGAAGCACGATAACTTCCTGGACGACCTGGTCGGGCTCGACGGTGGGCGGGAAGCCCGGGACGCCATCCGGGCTTACCTCCACAAATACGGCATGCGATGTGCCGGGGAGATCGACATCACGAGGGCCCGCTGGAGCGAGAAGCCGACGACCCTGGTCCCCTCGATCCTGAGCAACATCAAGAACTTCGAGCCGCGTGCCGGCAAGCGGAGGTTCGAGCAGGGGCGGCAGGAGGCCTTGCAGCGAGCGCGAGAGTTGCTCGACCGGTTGAGGCAGCTGCCGGATGGGGAGCAGAAGGCCAGCGAAGCCCAGCGGATGATCGACCGGCTCCGGAACTTCATCGGTTATCGCGAGTACCCGAAGTACAGCATCGTCAGTCGCTACTTCGTCTACAAACAGGCCATGCTGCAAGAAGCCGAGCGGCTCGTGCAGGCCAACGTGCTCCGCGACGTCGAGGACATCTATTACCTCACGTTCGACGAGCTTCACGAGGTCGTGCGCACGCACCAGCTGGACGATCAGGTCGTCAGCCAGCGGAAAGCCGAACACGAGCTCAACAAGAAGCTCGCGCCACCGAGCGTCATCACGTCCGACGGGGAGATCGTGACAGGCGCGTACAAACGAGCCGATCTCCCCGCCGGTGCCATCGTCGGGTTACCGGTCTCCTCCGGCGTCGTCGAGGGACGAGCCCGCGTCCTCTCGGACATGGCCGATGCGGTTCTGGAGGCGGGGGACATCCTGGTCACCGCCTTCACCGACCCCAGCTGGACGCCCTTGTTCGTGTCCATCAAGGGCCTGGTGACCGAGGTGGGGGGCCTGATGACCCATGGCGCGGTGATCGCCCGGGAATACGGCTTGCCGGCCGTCGTCGGCGTGGACAGTGCGACGAGGTTGATCCGGGATGGGCAACGCATCCGCGTGAACGGGACAGATGGGTATGTCGAGATCCTGACCTGAGGAGGGTGCGGCGTCCCGCTTGCTCCCGACTTCCCGTGCGGCGTTCCTTGACGGCCTCGACGATCGCCTGGATATGCTGCCGCATGAGATCCGCGGCGCTCGCGCTCCTCGTCGGGGCCGCGCTGGGCACCTTCGCTCGTCCTGCCGATGCGGCGCCGCGCACCTCGTCGCTCGCGTGGGTGCGGATGCCTGGGGCCGAGGCGTGCGTCGACGCGCGGACGCTCGCGCTCGCCGTGGAGCGGCGGCTCGGGCGGGCCGCGTTCGTGCCGCCCACCCTCGGCGACATGGCCATCGAGGGGCGGATCGAGCGCTCGCGGGAGGCCGGCGTCTGGCGGGCGACGGTACGGGTGTTCGGCGCGGGCGGGACGGCGATCGGGTCGCGGGAGATCGAGGCCGATCAGGTCGATTGCCGGGCCATCGACGATCAGCTCGAGCTCGTGATCGCGTTGCTCGTCGACCCCGACGCCGCGCTCGTGCTCCCCCGCGCCGCCGGCAGCCCGGCCGCGAGCGCCGGCGGGGGCGCGCCGGGCGCGGGCGCGGCGGTGCGGCCCGCCCCGCTACCTCCTGCCGCGCCGGCGACCGCCGCGCTCCCGGCGTGCCCGCCTGCGCCAGCGGCGCCGAGCGCTCCCTGGCGGGTGGGGGGCGCGGTGGAGGCGGTGGGCGGGCTCGGGCTCCTGCCCGGGCCCGCGAGCGTCGGGGTCGGGGTGCGCGCGCACGCGACGCCGCCGCGCGGGCCGGGCTTCGAGCTGGGCGGCGTGCTGTGGGCGAGCCCGGCCGTCCGCGAGGCGCCCGGATCGCCGGCGTTCTCGCTCGCCTACGGGAGCCTGTCCGTGTGCCCCATCGAGATCGCGCGCGGCGGGACGGCGCTCTCGGGCTGCGTCGGCGCGAGGCTCGGATCGCTGCGCGTCGAGGGGTCCGCGGTGCCGAGCAGGTTCCGCCACGAGCGGCTCGTGCTCGATCTGAGCCTCCACACGCGCGCGCGGCGGCGGCTCGTGGGGCCGCTGTTCGGGGCCGTCGGGCTCGGGATCGCGGTGCCGACCGTGCAGGACGTCTATTTTTACACCGACGCTTCGGGGGCGCGGCACGATATCTTCAAGGTGTCGCCTGTGTCGGCGATCCTCGATCTCGGCCTCGGCCTCGAGCTGCCGTGACCGGGCCGCGTCGATTCTTTCAAAACGCGCCCGCCGCGCGTCCACTCACCCCAGCGCATGTCCCTGCTCGCCACCGCGCGCGAAGGCCGGCCGCACGCGATCTCCGCGCCGGGAGGCCCGGTCCCGCCCTTCGAGCAGCTCTTCTTCGATCACGCGCCGTTCGTCTGGCGCGCGCTGCGGCGGCTCGGCGTCCATGAAGCCGACGCGGAGGACGTCTGCCAGGAGGTCTTCATGATCGTCCACCGACGCCTCGCGAGCTTCGAGGGGCGATCCTCGGTCCAGACCTGGATCTACGGCATCTGCGTCCGGGTCGCGGCCGACTACCGCAAGCGCGCCCACCGGCGCCGCGAGTCCACGCGCGCCGAGCTGCCCGACCAGGTAGCGCACGAGGACCAGCACGGGGCGCTCGAGGACCATCAGGCGCGCGCGCTCCTCGACGCGTGCGTCCAGACGCTCGACGACGACAAGCGCGCGGTGTTCGTGCTCTTCGAGCTGGAGGAGCTGCCGATGACGGAGGTCGCCGAGGCGGTGGGCTGCCCGCTCCAGACGGCGTACGCGCGGCTCTACGCGGCGCGCCGGGTGGTCGAGGCCGCCCTGCGGCGCGCCACGGCCGGGAGGAGGACGCCTTGAGCAAACCGAAGGATCCGCCGCGGCTCTTCGATGCGTCCTCGGACACGACCGACGCCGTGCGCGCCGTCCTGCGCGCGGGTCAGCGCGAGCGCCCCGGGCTTTCCGACCTCGCCCGCCTCGCCGCGCGCCTCCCGCTCGGGCCGCTCCCGCCGCCGGCCGCCTCGCCGCCGGACGCCTCGCCGCCGGACGCCTCGCCGCCGCCGGCCGGGGCGCCTCAGGTCGCTTCGCTTCCCCCGTCGCCTCCGCTCGCGCCCGGGCATCTCACCGCGGCCGCCGCGGGGCCTTCCCTGGCCTCCAGCGCGCTCCTCGGTGCGCTCCTCGGCCTCGGCGTCGTGGGCGGCGTGTGGTGGCGCGACGCCGCCACGGCGCCGCGCGACGCCGCGCCCGGCGCCATCGCGAGCGCCGCTCGGTCGAGCGTCGCCGCGCCCACGCCCCCTCCCCCGCCGCCCGCGGAGCCCGGCCTCGACGGCGCCGGGCACGCTGGATCCGCGGCCGGTCGCGGCGGGGCGCGCGAGCCCTCGAGCGCGGTCGCGCCGCGCGACGAGCGCCTCCCGCGCGCGAGCGCCGCCGCGCCGCGCGACGAGGAGGCGGCGATCCCCGCGCCGGGCGCGCCGAGCGGCGGGGCTCCCCCGAGCGCGAGCCCTCCTCCGGCCGCCGCCGCCGGGGAGGCGGAGACCGAGGTCCAGCTGCTCTATCGCGCGCAGGGCGCGCTCGCCGCCGACGCTGGTTCGGCGCTCGCGCTCACGGTCGAGCACGCGCGGCGCTTCCCCACCGGCGCGCTCGGTCAAGAGCGCGAGATCATCGCCATCCGCGCCCTGCTCGCCCTCGGCCGCGCGGCCGAGGCGCGCGCCCGCGCCGCGAGCCTGCTCGAGCGGTTCCCCGGCTCCGCGTACCGCGGCAGGCTCGAATCGCTCGGCCTCGAGGAACCCTCTTCAAAAGATTGAGCCGATCTCTCCACGTACCCGGTGACCGCACGACGCGGTCCTTTCGATGGAGATGACCCATGTCGAACCGCTCCTCCTCTCGCGCCTCTCGCGCCTCCCTCCCCCGGCGCGCCGCGGACCTCTTCCTTCTCGCTGCGCTCGCGGCGGCCTCGCCGCTCCTCGGCGGCTGCGGGCTGGAGCTCCAGATTGGCGACGAGCCCAGCGAGGGTGGTCCCGATACCGCGACGGGCGCGGGCGGCGCCCCGCCGGGCACCACCGCCGCGACGGGCATTGGCAGCGGAGACACCACCGCGACGGGCACGGGCGGCGCCCCGCCGGGCACCACCGCCGCGACGGGCACGGGCGGCTCCCCGCCAGCCACCACCGCCGCGACGGGCATGGGCGGCGGGGACACCACCGCGACGGGCACGGGCGGCGGAGGAGGGAGCCTCCCAGGCAAGCCGACCGATCCGGAGTGCGCGGACTCCGTCGCCTATCTCGCGCCGATCCAGGTGAAGACCCAGGCGCAGCTCGACGCGCTGCCGCTCATCCACAGCGCGGGCGACGTCGCGATCGACGGCAGCGTCGAGGACCTCCAGCACCTCAGGTGCCTGACCGGGGCGAACATCGTCGAGATCACGAGCGACTCGCTCGAGGATCTGAGCGGGCTCGAGCGACTGCAGGTGGTCACGAACGACCTCACCGTCATGAACACCGAAGCCTTGCGCTCCCTCTCGGGCCTCGAAGGACTCCGTCACGTGGGCCGCTTCTTCACCATCCTTGGCAACGTCGCCCTGCTCGATCTCCACGGTCTCGAGCTTTACGTCGAGGATTCGAACTATCTCGCCATCATGGAGAATCAGCGCCTCGAGAGCCTGGACGGCCTTGGTGTCATCGACGTGCAACAGCTCTCCATCCAAGACAACCCGGCGCTCGAGCGTCTCGACGGTCTCCAGGTGGAGCGAGTCACAAACCTCGTGGTCGCTGGCAATGGCTCGCTCACGAACCTCGACGCCCTATCGTCGCTGACCGAGGTCCGCGAAGATCTCTACATCGGCCAGAATCGCGAGCTGCTGAGCATCGCCGGCCTCCACGGTCTTGCTCGGGTAGCTCAGGTAGGCATCGCCGACAACGACAAACTCCGCGATCTCGCCGGCCTGCAAAACATGAGCGAGGTACGCAATATCTACGTGAGCTGGAACGACGCGCTCGAGAACATCGACGCGCTCGCGGACGTCGAATTCGACGAGCTCCAGCTGGAGGACAACGCCTCGCTCACGAATATCGATGGCCTACAGAACCGCACGAGCATCGGATCGATTCTGATCACCGGCTCGCCCGGCATCACGTCCCTCCGAGCCCTGAGCAATCTGACGCGGGCAAACCTCGTTGCGATCCATGCAACGGGCGTGACGAACCTCGAGGGCCTCGAGAACGTCAAGATCGACGTGGAGCTCTCCCTCATCGACAACACAAATCTCGAGAGCCTCGCCGGTCTCAACCCCGACAATCACGTCCTCGAGGCCGTGTGGATCACGGGAAATCCGATGCTGAGCGACCTCACCGGACTCGAGGTGCTCGAGGTCGCGACGAGATACATCTACATCCTCGACAACGCACGACTCGCCTCCCTCTCGGGCCTCGACAATCTGACCTCGGTCCCCTCCCTCCTGGTCAGGCGAAACCCGATGCTGACGGACATCGCTGCGCTCGGCTCACTCGAGACCGTGGAGCAAGAGCTCTCGATCAGGGACAACGAGTCGCTTCCGGATTGCCGGGCCCAGGCCATCGCCGATCAAATCGAACCCGGCACGGTCTACATCCAGGTGACCGGCAACTACGCGGGCGGCACCTGCGACTGATCGATCCTAGACTGAGAACGTCGGGCTCCACGGGCGGCCGACCTCCGCGCGGGCGAGCGGCTCCGGACCCCGCGACGGACGCGTGGGTGACCCGGAGGCGGGCAAGCCGAACCGCCTGTACCGCCTGTGCCCGGGCGAGCCACGCCGCACACGCCGACCGCGAGCGGACGCCGCCGTGAACGACGAGCACGGCCGGCGACGCGAGGGATCTGTCTTGACACCACGTTCCATGGAGGGAGCTCCAGACGCGATCCGAAAGTCAAGCTCCTCGTGTCGGCCGTCCCACCCACCGTACAGCCACGCTGCAAGCGCTGGTGAACATAAAGCACCTCAGGCGATCCACATCCCTCCTGGAAAAGTGGCGCTGTATCAACAACGCCTCTCCAATCCAGCCCTCCTGAAAAGCAACGCTCTCTCTACAATTCATCCATGCACCAGACCGGCCGCCATCACGCCACAGCCTGCTGGAGCGGCAGCTGCCGACCCGCGAAACGCCAGCGCCGGCGCCGGCTGGCGAATGTAAGGCGATGAGGGCACGGGTGCGACAACCGCGGTTTGTCTCCGCCGGGTTTCTTATCGCTGGGCTCTTGCTAGGTTTCGCCACACACTCGTGCACGGAACGTAGTAAACCTTGCGAGTAGCGTGAACACTGCGCCGAATATCTTACCCAACACCCCGGCCGAGCTCGGTCCCGGGTCCGTGTTGGGCCGTTACGAGCTGCTGCTGCCGATCGCGGCGGGCGGCATGGCCATGGTGTGGGCGGCGCGGCTGAAGGGGACGCGCGGCTTCCAGAAGATCGTCGCCGTCAAGACGATGCTGCCGCAGCTGTCGGAGGACGACCAGTTCGAGAAGATGTTCCTCCTGGAGGCGGAGCTCGCGTCCCAGATCCGCCACCCGAACGCCGTCGAGATCCTCGATCTCGGCGAGCAGGACGGCGTGCTGTTCCTGGCGATGGAGTGGATCAACGGCGTTCCGCTCAGCCAGGTGATGAAGGTCTCGAAGCGGTGGGAGGGCGTGCCGATCCCGATCGCCGTGCGCATCGTGGTGCAGGCCTGCGCCGGCCTGCACGCCGCGCACGAGCTCAAGGACAACAGCGGCAAGCTCGTCGGCCTGGTGCACCGCGACATCTCCCCGCAGAACATCCTGGTCACGTACGACGGCACGACCAAGGTGGTCGACTTCGGCGTGGCCAAGGCCACCGCGTTCAACGACAGCACGACGCGGGCCGGCCAGCTCAAGGGCAAGGTGAGCTACACGGCGCCGGAGGCGGTGCGCGGCGACGCGATCGACCGGCGCGTCGACGTGTTCGCGATGGGCATCGTGCTCTACGTGCTCACCACCGGCCAGCACCCGTTCCGCAGGGAAAACGAGGGCGCGACGCTGTTCGCGATCTCGTCGCCGGACCCGGTGGTGGCGCCGCGCACGTTCCAGCCCGACTACCCGCCGCTGCTCGAGGCCGTGCTGATGCGCGCGCTCGAAAAAGAGCGCGACCAGCGCTACGCCACGGCCAACGAGCTGATGCGCGCGCTCGACAAGGCGCTGCCGCCCAGCCAGCGCGCCTCCGACGAGGACGTCGCCAACTTCATCCGCGAGCTGTTCGAGGAGCAGGAACAGCAAACGCGCGCGGCCCTCGCCGAAGCGCTGGAGCGCGCCGACCGCAGCCCGCCGAGCAGCAACAAGCTCGGCATCTCCGACGTGACCGGCACGAGCCACTCGACGGTGAGCGCCTTCCGCACCGTCGACATCCACCGCGCGCCCCCGGGCGAGGCCGGAAAGAGCGCGGCCGACGACGAGATCCCTCCGTTCGCGCGCTCCGGGAGCCGCGTGCTGCCCGCCGTCGTGCTCCTCTGCGTCCTCGCCGCCGGCGCGCTCGCCGCGCTGCTGCTCCGGAGCCCCGACGCGCCAGCCCCTCTCCCTTCCGCCGCCGCGCCCGCCTCCCCGTCGCCCGCGCTCCCGAACCCGGAGGCGCCGGCGCCCGCCCTCCCCAAGGCGGAGGCGCCCCCTGCGACCGAGTCCGGCGCGCCCGCTGCCTCGGCCAGCGCCGCGCCGGCGCCGGCTCCGAGCCCGGTGTCACCTGCGCGCGCAGCGCCCCGCCGTCAGGGCAAGCCCGCCGAGCAGGTCACGTCGCCGAGCCCGACGCCGACGCCCGCGACGCCCAGGTCGTGGAAGCACGATCCAGGGTTCTGACGAGCGACTCCCTCAGAACGCGCCCGAGAGGCTCGCGCCTATCTCGGATCCGCCGGCGACCGGCACGAGCTCGAGCGAGGTCTTCGCGGGCTCTTTTGGCTTCTTCTGAAGGAGCAAGATCGCTGTCGCCGTGCCGACCGCGGCGACGCCGACGCCGAGCGCCACCTGCGCGCCGTAGTGAAAGAATTTGAGGTCGTCATAACGCGACTCCATCGAGGCCGGGCACGACCTGCCGTCCGGACCGCAGGCGTCTTCCAGATCCTTGAGCGCTCCCTGGCGGAGCACGAACAGCACCCCGGAGCCGATCAGGCTCGCGGCGCCGACGCCCCCGACGACGTACGGCACCACCTTGGACGGCGGCTTCTCCGGCGCGGCGCCCGCCCGGATCAGCAGCTCTGGCGGCAGCGCTTCGAGCGTCACCTCGACGCGCGTCACCCCCTCCTCCTTCAGCTCCACCGTCCTCTGGAACGGCTTGTAGTTGGGCGCCTTGGCGGTGAGCGCGTGAGGCCCGGGATCGAGCGGCACCTCGACGCCGATGGACGAACCGCCGAGGGCGATGCCGTCGAGCGCCATGGCCGCGGAGGCCGCCCCTTTGCCGCGCACGATGACGAGCCTCGGGATCCGGGCGCGCAGCCGGCCGATCGCCTGCTCGACCTCGCCCCGGAAATCGGGCCCCACGGCGTCGGCCTCCGCGAGCGCCAGCTCGTAGCCGCCGAGCGCGGCCACGAGCCGCCCCAGGTTCTCCTCGCACACGGCGATGTGGAACCGAACCTGCGGCGTCATCCGGACCTGGCCGACCTCGCGGAACTGCTGCAGGGCCGCGGCCCAGTTGCCAGCCTGCTCGAGCTCGGTCGCCTGCTGAAACTGCGCGCGAGCTCTCTTGAGCTCATCGGCGTCCTGGGCGAGCGCGGGCGCCTCGAGCAGCAGCAGCAGCACCGCTGCGACGCGGAACATCCGTGGAAAATTCCTCATCGCTGCGACGCGGAACATTCGTAGAAAATTCCTCACCGCTGCGACGCGGAACATTCTCAGAAAATTCCTCATGCGAGGCCTACCATAGTGGCTTGCCGTCTCCGCTCCTGTCAACGAGGCGGCGCGGCCTTCGCGGCGCGCGACGCCGCGCCGCGTCGTCGTCGGAGGTGCGAGCGCGCCGGCAGAGCTCGGCGCGGCCCCTGACCTGGCTCGATTTGTGGCCGCGAAATCCGCCAGGGAATGATACTTTTGCCGTTGGATGTCGACCCAGAGCTTTCTACGTTGCTTTGCGCTGCTCCGCGCGTTCTCGGCCGCCGCGCTGACGGCGGGGATCTCCGCCGTCTCGTGCAGCGTGCCGGACTTCGAGTTCGCCGACCCCGGCCTGCCGGCACACTGTATCGACGACACGCAGTCCGACGGCGAGACGGGCCTGAACTGCGGCGGCGAGTGCGAGCCGTGCCCGCTCGGCTCCGCCTGCGCCGCGAGCCGCGACTGCGCCGAGGGCGAGTGCATCGACGGCGTCTGCCAGGAAGCGGGCTGCATGAACGACGCCCGCGACGGCTCGGAGTCGGACGTCGATTGCGGCGGCAGCTGCGACAAGAAGTGCGCGACCGGCCAGGCCTGCAACCGGGCCAGCGACTGTGAGAGCAGCGTGTGCCAGGAGGGCCTGTGCGTCGGGGCGACCTGCACCGACGGCGTGACCAACGGCACCGAGAGCGACGTCGACTGCGGCGCCGACTGCGAGGGCTGCCAGGACGGCAAGGATTGCCGCTCGAGCAAGGACTGCCTCAGCGACGATTGCATCGACGGGGTGTGCGGCCCCACCTGCTCGGATGGCTACGCCAACTGCGATCGCCAGGCCGGGGGTGAGTGCGAGGTCAACGTGCGCACCGACGTGGACAACTGCGGCAGCTGCGGCCAGAAGTGCGCGCTGCCGCACGCGACGGCCGAGTGCCAGGGAGGTGCCTGCAAGGTCCAGGCGTGCGAAGCACCTTATGCCGACTGCGACGGCGATCCCGAGAACGGCTGCGAGGTGAACACCTCGACCGACTCGAGCCACTGCGGCAGGTGCGACCTGCTGTGCCCGTCCGTGAACGGCGACGCGTATTGCGAGGGGTCGGAGTGCAAGGTCGAGTGCGACGCGGGCTTCACCGACTGCAACGGCCTGAGCGAAGACGGCTGCGAAAAGGGGATCACCCGCGACGTGCTGAACTGCGGCGAGTGCGGCCACGAGTGCATTCCCGCGGCGGGCGGCAGGCCCTGGTGCCGCAACGGCGAGTGCGGCGAGACGGTTTGCCCGGCCGGCAGGGGCGACTGCAACGGCGACCCCGAGGACAGCTGTGAGGTGAATCTGGCCGCCGATCCGCAGAACTGCGGCGCGTGCGGCGGCCTGTGCACGGTCGCCAACGGCACCGGCAAGTGCACTGCGAGCGGCTGCGCCATCGGCACCTGCGAGCCAGGCTTCTCCGACTGCGACGGCGATTACGACAACGGCTGCGAGACCAACACGGAGACGAGCCTGAGCCACTGCGGCGGCTGCGGCGAGACCTGCACCATCGCCGGCGGCACCCCCAAGTGCGAGGGCGGCGAGTGCCAGGTGAGGACCTGCAACAGCGGGATGGGCGACTGCGACGGCGATCCGGACAACGGGTGCGAGACGAACATCAACTCGAACCAGACCAACTGCGGCGCCTGCGCGGCCGCCGGCGGCGTCAACTGCAACACGATCTACGCGAACGCCACCGCGACCTGCCAGACCGGCGCGTGCGCCTTCGTCGGCTGCAGGGCGGACTACGGAAACTGCAACGGCTCGCTGACCGACGGCTGTGAGGCCAACGTCAGTACCGACGAGGGGAACTGCGGCGCCTGCGGCACCCAGTGCAACCCAATCCACACCACCAGCAACCAGTGCCTCGACGGCACCTGCAACCCGGTGTGCACGACCGCGCAGTACGACGACTGCGGGGTACCGAGGAACGGCTGCAACATCGACCTGTGGAGCGACGAGAGCAACTGCCTCGGCTGCAACCTCGTGTGCCAGAGCGGGACCAGCGCCCACGTCACCAGCAATCAATGCAGCTCGTCGGGCTGCAGCCCGGTGTGCAGCGGCCTGTGGCGCAACTGCGACGGCAACGAAATGAACGGCTGCGAGAAGGACACCTCCAGCGACATCAACGCCTGCGGCGCTTGCAACGCCCGGTGCCTCGTGGCGAACGCGAGCGCCACCGCCTGCACGGCCGGCGCCTGCGTGCCCACCTGCAACGCGGGCTGGAAGGCTTGCGGCGACACCCACGACGGCTGCACGACCCAGCTCGGCACCGCCACCAACTGCGGCGACTGCGGCCACGTGTGCTCGGGGACGAGGTCCATCTGCTCGAACGGCAACTGCGTCGTCACGCCGGACATCGTCGTCGTCAACTCGGGCACGATCGGCACCTTGAACACCATCGGGGACTCGGCGCCCCTCATCAGGGTGAACCACGCCCTGCAGTCGCCGCGGGACCACGATCGCATGGTCCTTGTCGGGGTCGTCGCCTCCGAGAACTCGCTCGTGCCGGTGAGCGTCACCTACGACGGCACGCCGATGACGCTCTTCAACACGCAGCGGGTGTCGGGCGAGAACAACGCCGCGGCGCACATCTATTACCTCCTGGACAGCCAGCTTCCGGCCGCCACCGGCAACAAGCCCGTGGTGGTGCAGATGGCGAACGCGAACACCTGGGGCGTGTACTTCGCCAACGTGGTGGAGCTGAAGGGCGCGCACCAGACGAACCCGTTCGCGAGCACCACCTCGACCGGCATCCACACCAGCGCGACGGACTGCGGCGGCACGGCGATCCGGGGGGTCAGCACCAACTTCAGCGCGAGCGGCTCGTTCGTGTACACGGTGATGGCGGCGCGCAACGCCAATACCGGCGCCACGATCAGCCCCACCGCGGCGACCTCCACCATGAACCGGCGCCTGACCGATCCGGCGACCATGGTCGCGCTGGCCGGCTACCTCGTGGGCAACTCCAACACCACGATCTCCTGGTCGATGGGCGGCTGCTGGAGCACCGCCGGCGTCGGCGTCGCCGTGCGGCGCGCCGCCCTCTGAGCACCTCGAGGCGCCACGCTCCGCGCAAGACGCTCTTCGGCGCGGAGGACATGGGGAGAGCACGGCCTCGCTCGCCCCCGAACCGAGGGCGCCGCCGATCGACAGGGCGGCTGTCGCGCGCCTCGCGGCTGGGCCGCGGGACGCGCGACGTGGATCAAGGGCCGACGTCCACGGCCTCGAGGCCGTAGCGCCCGGAGGAGCAGAGCGCGCGGTCGCCGGAGAGCGTCGCGTGGACCACGTACGCGGAGAGCTCGCCCTTCTTCTCGAACGAAAGCGCCGTGAGGTCCGTCGCGTCGAGGACGGAGAGCCCGGGATCGTCGTTGTTGATGACGAGGAGGCGCGCCCCGTCCGCGAGGAGCAGCGCCCCAGAGTGACGGTCGACCCCCGCGACTTCCTGCGTCGCCGTCTGCAGGCTGCCCTCCCGCAGCCCGCCGGCCACGAGGATCGCGGGCATTGCGCCGGGGGTGCCGTCCTCCACCGAGCCGTCCTCCACCGACAGGAACGCGCGGTCCTCGCCGGCGAGCGCCTGCACGACCGCCACGGTGTCGCCCACGGGACGCTCGTCCCGGAGCTGCGCGCTCGTGTCGCCGAGGTCGAGGAGCTTGAGCGCCCTTCGCGTGCCCCTGCACACGCCCGGCCCCGCGTCGTCGCCCGCGACCTCCGGCGTGAACGCCGGGTTCGACGCGAAGGCGCGAGCACACGCCTCCCGCCCCGTCACCGGGGTCTCGACGTTCTCGTAATCCATCGTGAGCAGCCGGCCGGACGCGCCATCGAACGCGAGCAGCGAGCCGGGCACATTGACCGACGCCCGCACCACCGGCGAGGACGGGTCCGCGACGTCGACGCGATCGAGATAGAAGCGCGCCCTGGAGGGGTCGTCGGGCAGCGGCACCCAGCGCGAGACGAGCACGGTGGTGCCGTCGATCTGGAGGCCCGCGTGGCCGGCGCCCTCCGGGAGCTCCACCGAGCTGTGCCGCGGGTTCAGCGGGTCGGAGAGGTCGAGCAGCTCGAGCCATGCCTCGTGAGGCGGCCGCGCCGACTCGTCATGATAGGTGCCGTCATCGCTGGCGTGACGGATCACGAGGGTGCTGCCGGCCTGCACCACCGGGCTGCCCGCGGACACGACGGCTCCGAGACGATCGGTGTAGTACAGCGCGCCGGGGCTGAAGGGCAGATCGCGCTGGGCGACCACGCGCGGGGCAGCCGGGTCCCCGACATCGACGATCGCGAGGTGCGTGGACGCGGAACCCGACGTGGACGAGAGCACATAGACGTGCTGCCCGTGCGCGAAGAGCCGGGCGTTGGCGAACTCGCCGTGGCAGGCGGGGTCATCCGCGAACAGCGCCGCGTGGTCGAGCCTGGCGATCGGCTCGGCGAGTCCCGGGCTCTCGGCCGACGCGATCTCGAGCCAGGCGCCGCCCCCCGTATCCGTGTCTGCGCCGATGCGAACCACGATGTCGCCGACAGCGACCGTGCTGCTGGCGAGCGTCGCGAGCGCGATACCGGCGACCCTGGCCGGGGCGCCGCGGTCCTCGATGCCGAAGGCCTCGACGCCCAGGTCGGAGACGGCGACGAGCCGCTCCCCGGTGGCGACGACGCGCCGCGACTGTGCGCGCGTGGCGGCGGCGCCGCGCTTCGCGAGGGTGTCGCGCGTGAAATCGACGAGCTGGATGCCCGTCGTGAGGGTGCTGCATTCGGCCTCGAAACCCGTCTCGCGGTAGGGCACGGCGAGGGTGCCCAGGCCGTCGAAGAACGCGAGCGCTTCGTGGATGCGGTCGCGCTCCTCGACGACGCGCGCGTGACGGCCGCCGAAGGCGACGCGCTCCAGCAGCGTGGGATTCGCGAGATCGGAGACGTCGAAGAGCGAGACGTGCAGGGGCCGCTCGCCTGCGGCGTGATCGGCCCCGAGGGCGAACAGGCGATCTCCGCGCGGCTCCACGTGGTAGACCGTGCCGGGTACGGCGATCCCGCCGGCCTGGGCGGGGTGCGCCGGGTCGCTCAGGTCGACGAGGAGCACGGGGGTCGTCGGCTGCGGCGCGATCGCGTAGGCGCGGTCGCCGTCGAAGTGGACCGAGCGCAGCTCCGCCGCCGGGGGCAGGTCGAGCTCGGTCGCGCCGAGGGGCGCGATGTCCTGCGAGGACGCGATGGAGAAGGTGTGGATGCCGGGCTTCGCGCCGGGCTGCCAGGGGCCGGGCAGGCTGACGAAGCGGAGCACGCCGTCGTGCTCATCCACCTGCCAGGGATCCGAGATCTGGCCGGTCACCTCGACGCGCGCGCCCTCGACGAGGGCGCCGCCGGGGTCGGAGATGTCGACGACCTGGATGGTGGCGCGCCCCGCCTCCTCGCCGCCGTCCCACGCGGCGCTGGCGACATACACGCGCTCGTCGCTGACGCTCACGCTGGGCCATCCCCAGTAGCCCGAAGGGGCGCTCTCGATGAGCCTCCGCTGATCGATGACCGCGAGTTCCGACGGGTCGCCGACGGCGAGGGAGGTGACGGTGGTGTTCGGCGCGGCGGCGCACCCGAAGCAGGAGCCGTGCTCGTAGGTCACGGCGTACAGCACGTCGCCGGCGAGGCGCGCCTCGGTGAGCTTGCCCGGCAGATCGAACGAGCCGACGGGCTGGATCTCCGCTGGATCGGAGACATCCAGCGCCTCGATACGGCTCGTGAGCTCGTGGTGGGACGCGCCCGGCTGCGCGTCGGGCACGACGTGCGGCCACCCGGAGAACAGGGCGTAGATGATTCCGTCGCGCAGGTACATCGCGACGGGCGTGCCGGTCATCCGGCGGGTCCCGAGCACGTGCAGCCCGTCGAGTGAGGCGTCGATGACGGTGAGCCCCGAGTACTGCGACATCGCGTAGAGCCTGCCGTCCTGCTCCTGGACGATATCGGCGTCGCGGAGCGTGCGCTCCGCGATCGCTCCGCCGCGCGGCGGCACCGGCCCCGCGTTCGGGCCGCCGCCGTCTCCCTCCGGGTCCGAGCCAGGGTCGCCCGGGCCATCATCCGCCGGACCGTCGCCGCGGGGGACCGTTGGATTGCCAGAGATGAAGTCGGTCTGCTCAGGAGGGCTGGATGCTCCGTCACCGTGCATGCCTCCGTTGCAACCGACAAGTCCGACGGATGCCGCTGTCGCCGCGAGGACGACCCAGCCGGCGCAGGCTCTGAACAGGATGATCAATGGGCACCTCTCTTCGACAGCAAGACGCAGGACCTCGCGCCTGCGTCGATGCAAGCGCGTCGCGTGCTGGCACATTTTTGCAAGCAGCGAGCCAGGCTCTTCTCGCGATGAAATGCGCGCTTCCGCTGCGTGAGTCCATCGTGTGCCACGATGCCCCACAGATTCCCGCCGCGATCGTGGCCCACGTTGGCACAATCGGACATCCTCATGATGCGAACCGACCTGCCACGCGCGGGGTAGGCCGCCTCCGCGAGGGCAGCGTCCGTCATGCCGAGAGCGGCAGCGGCTTCCGCGGCACAAGCAGAGGCGATGACCCGTTGTTCTGTCTCGCGGCCAGGGAATCCCCTCATGTTGCAGCCATTTCCAACGGAGAAATCGAACAGGGAGTCGGGGAGACAGGGAGTATTTTGAAGATCTTCCTCCGCTTCTCCCGCGCGAGCGCAGCTGGCCTGATGCCCTGAGGGGTGTTCCGCGAACGAGTTGACGACGCGCGCGGAGGACCGTAGCTTCCGGGGCCGAATGGCACCAGGCGGTTATCTCGAGCGAATCCTGCGCGCCCGCGTCTACGACGTGGCCCAAGAAAGCCCCCTGGAGGATGCGCCGCGGCTCTCCGCGCGCCTGGGCAATCGCGTCCTGATCAAGCGCGAGGACCTGCAGCCCGTCTTCTCCTTCAAGCTGCGCGGCGCCTACAACAAGATCTCCTCGCTGAGCGCGGCCGAGAAGGCGCGCGGCGTGATCGCCGCCTCCGCGGGCAACCACGCGCAGGGGGTGGCCCTCGCCGCGCAGCGGCTCGGCATCCGCGCCTGCATCGTGATGCCGACAACGACTCCCCGGATCAAGGTCGACGCCGTGCGCGCGCTCGGCGCGGAGATCGAGCTGATCGGGGATTCCTACGACGAAGCCTATGCCCACGCCAAGACGCTCGAAGAGAGCGAGGGGCTGACCTTCGTGCACCCGTACGACGACCCGGACGTGATCGCGGGTCAGGGCACCATCGCCATGGAGATCATGCGCCAGCACCGCGGATCGCTGGACGCCATCTTCGTGCCCGTGGGCGGCGGCGGGCTGATCGCCGGCATCGGCGCGTATATCAAGCACCTGTACCCGGAGATCAAGGTCATCGGCGTGGAGCCGGACGACGCCGCGTGTCTGCGCGCGGCGCTCGACGCGGGCGAGCGGGTACGGCTGACTCAGGTCGGGCTGTTCGCCGACGGCGTGGCGGTCCGTCAGGTGGGCGAGGAGCCGTTTCGCATCGCCCGACGGTGCGTGGACGACGTCATCGTGGTGGACACCGACGCCATCTGCGCCGCCATCAAGGACATCTTCGACGACACGCGCTCGATCGCCGAGCCGTCAGGCGCGCTGGCGGTCGCGGGCCTCAAGGCGTACGTCGAGCGCGAGGGCCTGAGCGGAAAGACGCTGGTGGCGATCCACAGCGGCGCGAACATGAACTTCGACCGCCTGCGGCACGTGGTCGAGCGGGCGGAGCTCGGCGAGCAGCGCGAGGCGCTGTTCGCGGTCACCATCCCGGAGCGACCGGGCGCGTTCCGCGAGTTCTGCCAGCTGCTCGGGCGCGCGACCATCACGGAGTTCAACTACCGCTTTGGACGCGCGGACGAGGCGCAGATCTTCGTCGGCGTGGGCCTGTCCCACGGGCGCAAGCAGCGCGACGAGGTGCTGGAGCGCCTCCACGCCGCCAGGCTGCCGGTCATCGACCTCAGCATGGACGAGATGGCCAAGCTGCACGTGCGCTACATGGTCGGCGGGCGCGCCCCGACGGCGGACGAGCGGCTCCTACGCTTCGAGTTCCCGGAGCGCCCCGGGGCGCTGATGCAGTTCCTCACGCACATCGGCGGGCGCTGGAACATCAGCCTGTTCCACTACCGCAACCACGGCGCCGCGTTCGGGCGAGTCCTCGCCGCCTTGCAGGTCCCGGAGCCCGAATACGACGAGTTCGACCGTTTCCTCACCGAGCTCGGCTATCCGTGCATCGAGGAGACCAAGAATGCGGCCTATCAGCTCTTCTTGAGATGATGAAGCGCTGAAAGCCCGACCCCCCGCTGCGTCGTCGGGCTTTCGAGCACCTGTCCCGTGCGGCGGCCGGCACGACGTTGCGCGGGCTATCCTCGCCACGCGCCGTCCACGCGGGGCTGAATATGGACGGGAACTCCACGGCTTCCTGTCCGCCGCGGCGGTCGCTTTGTCTTGACAGCCAAGTCGCTGGGGCCGCTATCGTCTAGCGTGCGTTCAGCCTCACGCTTGCACCGCCTCGCCCCCGCCCTGCTCGTCGCGCCGCTGGCCGCGGCGCTCGGATGCAATGGCGCCGACGCCCCACGAAGCCGCGCAAAGGAGCACGGCATCGGGGCGGCTGCCGCCGCGCTCACGGCGCCACGCTGGGACGTGGCGCCGCCGATGAACGTCGCCCGGAGCAGGCACACGGCGACACGTTTGCTCGACGGGAAGGTCCTCGTGGCCGGCGGAGCGAGCGCCACGGCCGAGGTGTACGACCCCGACACGACCACATGGACGCTCGTCGCGTCGATGAGCACGCCGCACACCGGCCATACCGCGACGCTCCTTCCGGACGGCAGGGTCGTCGTGGCCGGCGGGATGACCGACGCCGTCGAGATCTACGACCCCGCCACGGGTGCATGGACGCCTGCCGCGCCGCTCCTCACGCCGCGAGAGCGCCACACCGCGACGCTCCTGCCCGATGGCCGGGTCCTCGTGGCCGCCGGTGAGTTCGAGGAGTGGGTGATGAGCTCGAGCGAGATCTACGATCCCGCCACGGATACGTGGACCGACGCGGGGTCGATGGCGCGGGCGCGCTCTTCCCACACGGCCGCGCTCTTGCCGGACGGCAAGGTCCTCGTGGTGGCCGGGGTGGGCCCCTCCGGCGACCCCATCGGCAGCGCGGAGCGCTACGATCCGGGCACGGGCACGTGGACCGCCGCGGGCTCGATCCAGAACCGGGAAGGGCACACCGCGACGCTCCTCGGGAATGGCAAGGTGCTCGTCGCCGGCGGCTACACCGATTATGGCGGTGAGGGGTTCACCTCCACGAACCGCAGCGCGGCGCTCTACGATCCGGTGACCAACGCCTGGACGAACGCGACGCCGATGAACGTCACCCATTACAGGCACACGGCCACGCTGCTCGCGGATGGCCGGGTGCTGGTCGCCGGCGGCGGCGCGCTCACGGAGGTCTACGATCCGGCGAGCGGGAGGTGGTCGCTCGGCAAGTACCTGAACGCGGACCGGAGCGGCCACACCGCCACGGCGCTGGCAGACGGGCGGGTGCTCGTGGCCGGCGGCGGGAGCGCGAGCGTCGAGCGGCTCACCCTCGCGGACCCGGGCGCTCCTTGCCTCTTCGCGGGCGAATGCGCGAGCGGCTTCTGCGCCGACGGTGTCTGCTGCGATACCGCGTGTGACGCGGGCTCGTGTGACGCGTGCGCGGTGACCGCGGGCGCGTCGGCGAACGGCACCTGCACCCCGCTGAGCGGCGCCGTTTGCGGCAGCGCCGACGGCTGCACGGCGAACGGCGTCTGCCAGGCGGGGGCTTGCGTCGGGGATGTGCCGGTCGGCTGTGAGCCCGCGTGGACGCCGGCCGGGAGCATGCCCGTGCCGCGGCACGACGGCACGTGGGCCGAGCTCGCCGATGGCCGCGTGCTCGTGGCCGGCGGGTACGACAACGACTGGAACGATACCCTGTCCGCGAACATCTACGATCCGGCGACGAACGCCTGGAGCGACGTCGCGCCGCTCTCTCGCGCGCGCCGCACGCCCGCGTCGATCCGGGTCTCGACCGGCGAGATCCTCGTCGTGGGCGGTGATTCTCCGTCGACGGCCGAGGCATACGATCCGGCGAGCACTGCATGGACGCTCACCGGCACCATGGTCGCGCACCACGATCCGAGCGTCGCGCTCGTGCGGCTCCCCGGCGATCGTGTCCTCGTCGTGGGCGGCGGGACGGCGGTCGCCGAGCTTTACGATCCGACGACGAGATCCTGGTCTGCGACGGGCTCGCTCGGCGCGTCGCGCTCGCGGCATTCGGCGGTCCTCTTGCACGACGGCAGGGTGCTTGTGAGCGGCGGCGCGGGCGACCCGGCGACGGCGGAGCTCTACGACCCGGCCACGGGGACGTTCTCCCCGGCCGGGACGCTGACCTTCGCGCATTCCGGGCACAAGGCGACGAGGCTGCTCGACGGCAGCGTGCTCGTGGTGAGCGGCGACGGCGCCGATCGGTATGACCCGGCCACGAATACATGGACGCCCACGCAGGCGTTGCTCGTGCCGCCCGCCGACTTCACCGCGGTGCTGCTCGGCGATGGTCGGGTGCTGGTCACGGGCGCGCAGAACTTCCCGCACGCGCAGGTCTACGAGCCGGCGACGAATGATTGGACCGTGACCGGCCCCCTGGACGTCGCGCGCCGACGTCACACGGCCACGCTGCTCGGGAACGGAATGGTGCTCATCGCGGGCGGCAAGGAATGGACGGGCGGCAGCGAGTGCACCCTCCGCGGCGCCGCGGTGTACAACCCCGTGACGAATGGCTGGTCGACGGTGCAGAACATGAGCAGGCTACGCGACGCGCCGTGGTCCGTGCTGCTCGAGGGCAATCGCGTCCTGGTCTTCGGGGGGTTGCTGGCGGGTTGTTCGTCCGGAGACGGCGACCCCGAGGCGCATGGAAGCGCGGAGATTTACGAGGGCGGCGTCACCCCGGAGGGCAGCGGCGGAAGCGGCGGCGCGGGCGGCTCCGGTGGAGTGGGCGGCTCCGGTGGAGTGGGGGGCGCGGGCGGAATGGGCGAGGCAGGCGGCGGCGCCGGCGGCATGGCCGGCTCCGGCGGCATGGCCGGCTCCGGTGGTCAGGGCGGTCAGGGCGGCGTGACCGGCTCCGGCGGTCAGGGCGGTCAGGGCGGTCAGGGCGGCGTGACCGGCTCAGGCGGTCAAGGCGGTACCGGCGGTGTGACCGGCTCCGGCGGTCAGGGCGGTCAGGGCGGCGTGACCGGCTCCGGCGGTCAGGGCGGTACCGGCGGCGTGACCGGCTCCGGCGGCGGCGAAGCGCCGGGCGGCGGCTGCCGCGCGGCCGGCGGAGCCGCGGAGAACAGCGGGCGTGGCCTCGCGGCCCTCGTGGCCCTGGGCGCCCTCTTCGCGCGCCGCCGCGGGCGCTGAAGCGCAGCAATCGATCGTTCTTTTCGTACGTTATCCGGCCCGCCCCGCGGCCCGGCCGAGGCGATCGGCCACGTGGCGGAGGACCTCGATCAGCTCCGCCGGCTCGTGCACCTCGAACTCGAACCCCATGAACCCGAGGTGGAACGCGAGCGCCTCGAGGGTCCCGCCGCCGGTGTGGACCACGCAGCGGTGCGGCTCCAGCGGCTCGACGCGCGCCGCCACGCCGGAGAGCTGCGCCGAGACGACGTCCGCGGGGGCGTGCACCGTCACGCGCGCGCGGAACTGGTACGCGTCCGTCGAGATCGACTGCGACACGTAGGCGGCCACGTCCTCCGCGGGCAGCGGGCGCGGCCTGAAGCGACCCGCCGTCCTCGGCCTGCCCTGGATTCGATCGACGCGGAACGTCCGCCATTCCTTGCGATGGAGGTCGTACGCGAGCAGGTACCAGCGGCGGCTCGTGTGCACGAGCCGGTAGGGCTCGACGACGCGCGCGCTCGCCGCGCCGCTGTAGCTGCTGTAGTCGAAGTGCAGGAGCTCGGCGTCGCGGCAGGCGTTCGCCATCGCGGCGAGCGCGTCCGCGTCGAAGGTGGGCCCGCCGTCGCCCAGCCGCACGCTCACGGCCTCGAGCGCGCTCACCTTGCGCCGGAGCCGCTTCGGGAGCACCTGATCGAGCTTCGCGAGCGCGCGCACCGCCGCCTCCTCCAGCCCCTTCACGGGCCCGGTCGCCGCGGCGCGCAGCCCGACAGCGACGGCCACCGCCTCGTCGTCCTCGAGCGGGAGCGGCGGCAGCTCCTTGCCGGCGCCGAGCTGGTACCCGCCGCCGGTGCCCGTGGCGGCGTGCACCGGGTACCCGAGGCTCCGGAGCCGGTCCACGTCGCGCCGGACGCTGCGCTCGGTGATCTCGAGCTCGCGGGCGAGCTCCCCGCCCGTCCAGAAGCGCCGGGCTTGCAGCAGCGACAGCACCTTCAGCAGGCGCGCGGAGGTCTGGATCACGTGCCGCTCCTCTTCCTTCCGGTTCCTTCCGGTTCCTTCCGGGATCCTTGCGGACCGAATCTGTCCGCAAGCCAGTGTAGCCTCCTCTCATCACGCGGGCGAGGCGCCCGAAGGCGCCGCGCCCCCCCGACCCCTGGAGCTTTCGCCCATGAGCAACGCCGCTTCCGCGCAAACCACGACGACCCCCGGCGCCCGGACCTACCGGGGGAGCTGCGCCTGCCGCGCCGTTCGCTTCGAGGCCGACTTCGACCCGAGCGCCGGGACGACGCAGTGCAACTGCACCATCTGCGCGAAGACGAGGTGGTGGGGCACCATCGTGAAGCCGAGCGCCTTCCGTCTCGTCGCCGGCGAGGAGGTCCTCGGCGACTTCTCGCGGTCCGAGGCCGGCCATGCCCGCTTCTGCAAGACGTGCGGTGTCCGCGTCTTCGGGCACGGAGACCTCCCGGAGCTCGGCGGGGAGTACTGCTCCGTGAACCTGAACTGCCTCGACGACGCGGATCTCTCCGGGGTCCCGGTCATGTACCTCGACGGGCTCCACAACACGTGGGAGCAGCTCGCCATCGCGCCGTACGTGGATCCGGTCACGGCGGCGAAGAGGGCCTGAAGACCTGATCCGGAGCCGGCCCGGTCGGGAGCATTTTGTTGAGCTACGGGACACGGCCCGCAGCCACTCCCCCGCGCAACCGTGTCCTCCACCTCGCTCCCCCTCGCCGGTCACCGGCTCGCGCTCGTGCGCAGCGTCCGGGTCGCCGAGCTCGACGACGCCGCGCTGGCGCGCAGCCTGATCGAGGGCGAGGCCGGCGCTCCCGCCGCGGTCTGGGACCGCTACGCCGCGGTCGTGCGCGGGCTGCTCCGCCGCGCGCTCGGGCCGGGGGGCGACATCGAGGATCTCGTCCAGGAGACGTTCCTGCTCTTCTTCCGCCAGATCAAGGGCATCCGCGACCCCGCCGCGCTCCGGCCGTTCCTGATCGGCATCGCCACGCGCGTCGCGCGGTACGACCTGCGCCGGCGCCGCCTTCGTCGCTGGATCTTTCTCACGGACGACGGCGTCATGCCGGAGGAGGCGCGGGAGGGGACCGCGCCCGAGGTCCGCCAGGCGCTCCAGCGCTTCTATCAGCTGCTCGATCGGCTGGACGACAAGGCCCGCCTCCTCTTCGCGCTCCGCAACATCCAGGGCCTGGAGCTCGCGGAAGCGGCGGAAGCGGTGGGTGTCTCGGTGGCGACCGCCAAGCGGCACCTGGCGAAGGTGACGGCGCGCCTGCATGCGATGGCCCAGGGCGATCCGGTCCTCTCGACCTACCTCGACGCCGTTCCGGAGGAGACCCAGGGTGATTGAGCGAGAGCACAGGGCCAGAGCAGAGCTCGCGCTGGAGCGGCTCGTCCACCTCGCGCGAGACAACGGTTCGGGGGAGGTGCCGGATCGCGAGCACGCGCGCGGGCGCGAGCGGATGCTGGACGCCCTCGAGCGGGACGCGCTGCCGGTCGCGCGGCGCCGGTGGTTGCTCGCCCCCGCGGTCGCCATTCCCCTGCTGGCGCTCCTCGGCGCGCTGAGGCTCTGGCCGGAACGACAGCTCGACTATCGCGTCGACGGCGCATCGGTATCGGAGAGCTACCTGAGCGCCGGGCCCGGCGGCGCGACCGCTCGCTTCAGCGACGGGACGTCGATCGCCTTCGCTCCAGGCGCCCGCGCGAGGATCGCGGCCGTGACCGCGCACGGCGCCAGCGTGAGCATCGAGGGCGGCAGCGCGCGCTTTCACGTCGCGCACCTGCCAGGCGCCGCGTGGGCCGCGGAGGCGGGGCCCTTCACGGTCACCGTGACAGGCACCGAGTTCGACCTGGCCTGGGAGGACGACCGGCTCAGGCTGACGATGCAGGAGGGGGCGGTCGTCGTCCGCGGCTCGCTCATCCCGACCGGCATCGCGCTCCGAGGGGGCCAGCGTCTCGTCGCCGACGTCGCGCGCGGGGAGGTGACCCTGAACGAGCGGCCGGGTCCGACGGGGGAGCTCGCCCCGGCAGGCTCCGGGACGCCGTCGAGCGCGGCGCCGCCGCCCGCCGCGGGCCCGGGCGCGCCTCCGGCGCACGAGCCTTCCGCGCGCGCGTCGGCTGCGGGCGAGGGCGCGGCCGGCGCCGGTGCGGCCGCCGCGAGCGCTCCTCCGGCGCGCGCCGCCGCCGCCCCGGCGCGCGCGGGAGCGAGCTTCCGCGAGCGCCTGGGCGACGGCGACTTCGCCGGGGTGATCGCCGAGGCAAAGGCGCGCGGCATCGACGAGGTGCTCGGCGCCGGCACGCTCGACGACGTCGCGTCCCTCGCGGACGCCGCCCGGTATGCGGGTCAAGCCGATCTCGCGCGGCGCGCGATGCTCGCCGAACGCGCGCGGTTCCCCGGCTCGGCGGAGGCGCGCTCGGCGGCGTTCCTGCTGGGTCGCCTCTCCGAGGCCGCCTCGCCCAGAGAGGCGGCGATGTGGTACGACCGTTATCTCACGGAGTCTCCCACGGGGCCTCTTTCGTCCGAGGCCCTCGGCAGGAAGCTCGTGGCGATGAGGGACTTCGCGGGACCGGACGCGGCGCGCGCCGTCGCGGAGGAGTACTTGAAGCGATATCCGACAGGCGCGTTCGCCGCCGTCGCCGCGGAGGTCGTCTCCGCGCGATGAGGGGGCGTCGGCTCGCCGTCGCGCTGGGCGCGGCGCTCCTGATCTCCGGCGCTGCGCGCGCGCGCGCCGAGGCGGGCACGCTCGTCGTCCTCGTGCGTCCGCCGCGGCCGAGCGAGATCGTGAGAGAGACGATCACCCGACTCTCGGCCGAGCTGCGCGCGGTCGGCTTCGCCGTCCGCGTGGCCGACGGGAGGCCCGGCGTGGAGGGTCGCACGCAGGTCGAGGGCACCGCGGGGCGCGCTGGCGGTGAGGACCAACGGTTCGCGACCATCGCGGTTCTGGAGCTGGACAGGGAGCGCGGCGCGGTCGCCGATGTGTGGATCGCGGATCACGTCACGGAGAAGACGCTGGTCCGGCGCGTCGAGCTCGGCGGGTCGAGCCGTTCGAGCGCGGCCAGCGATCTCGCGGTCCGCTCCGTCGAGCTCCTCCGCGCGAGCCTGCTGGAGCTGAGCGCGGCGCAGAAGCGGGCGTTATCGAGCGACCTGGCGCGGTGGCTCGATGTCGATCAGCCCCTCGCGGCGCCGGTCGCGCCTCTGGCCGCGCCCTCTGCGGCGTTGACGGCGCCGCCCGCGCCCTCGACAGCGCCCTCTGCGCCCTCGGCGGCGCGCGCCGGACCTCCGGCGGCGCCCGTCGAGCGCCCTCGGGCGCGACCTCCGCCGCCCGCGGCGCCGCTCACGCGCGCGCAGCGCCCTCCGCCTGCGCCCGCCGCCGGTGCCATGCTCTCGGCCGGCTTTGGCGTGCTCGCGAACGGCTTCGGCGCCGCGCCCACTCCGGTCTTCCGAGCGGGGTTCACCCCGGTCTCCGCGCTCACGGTCCGCGTCCTCTTCGCCCCCGGTATCGTGCCTGCGGTCGTGAGCGCCGAGGCCGGCGACGTCAAGATCCGGCAGACGGCGGTGGCGCTCGATCTGGCCCATACCTTCTTCGAGCGCGCCTGGATTCATCCGACGCTCGCGCTCGGCGCCGGCGTCCAGCAGCTGAAGATCGACGGCGAGGCGAGAGCTCCCTTTCACGGCGAGCACCACGCTGCGCTTGCCGTGGGGCTGACGGGCGGCGCCGGTCTCGGGGTGCGGATCTCGAGGAGCCTCGAGGCCGTGGCAGCGATCGACGCGATCGTCGGGACTCCTGAGCCGGTCGTCACCATCCTTCATGTCGAGGCCGGGCGCGCCGGCGCCGTGACGGGGATATTCACCATCGGGCTGAGCGCGACCTTCTAGCGCCTGGGCGCTTAACAGCGATCTCGCCTCCGCGATCGACGCGGCGCACTTTCGTGAGCTCTGGAGAGGGCATCGCCGCCACTACCCTGCGTGTTCGCGAGATAGTCGTTCAGGAGAACAAGACATCATGAAACTGCGCTCTCATCCTCACCGCTTCACGATTTCAGCCTTGCTTTCACTTTGCCTCTTCGCCTGCGACCCGGCGGTGGTCAACGGGATCGGCGGCAGCGGCGGGGCCGGCGGCAGCGGCGCCACCATCGGCAGCGGCGGGGCCGGCGGCAGCGGCGCCGCCATCGGCAGCGGCGGCAGCAGCGGGGACCCGGACGTTTGCCTCTCGACCGCCCTGGGCCGCAGCACGCCGGTGACGTTTCATATCCGCAACACGGGCGCGACGGATCTCATGATTCCCAACGGCGGATGTGGCTGGCTTCCGTGGTCCCTGACCTCCCCCGACGGCGGGCGCCTGCCCAGCCACCCGTACGACGTGATGTGCGATGGTAGCTCCGACGTATGCCCAGATACTTGCAACGGCACAGGCGTCGTCCGGTTCGTCGCGGGGGCCGAGACGCCGTTCGTGTGGGACGGCATCTTGTCTCACGACGTCGACATCTATGCAGGCAAGTATTGCCCCGCCATGGTGAACGACGACTTCTGCGCGTCAGAGTGCCAGCGGTATGTGGACGCCGCGCCGGGGTCCTACACGATCGAGGTACAGGCATTCGACGTCGACGATGAAGATCTCGGGTCGCCGATCGTGAAGACCGTGACCTTCGATTACCCCGGGGAGACAGACTTCGACGTGGTGTTCCCCTAGAACATCGATCATGCTGAAACCCGGAGAAATTTCACAGGGAGGCGGGGAGGCGGGGAGGAAGAAAAAAATGAACTTCTCCCTCTTGCCGTCTCTCGCTCCCCGCCTCCCCGCCTCCCTGTGAAATTTCTGCTTTTTCTCGTGGTTTCAACCCGTTTGTCGCTCTAGCTAGGCAGGCGGCTCGCACGCGGCGGCGAGCGTGGTGCAGACAATGCTACACAGCCGGGTGAGCTCGTTGGATCTGTTGGTTTCTGCAGGCGGACCCGTGGATCGTACGCCTGGATGTCATGTCAAGCGCCGGTCGGTGGCGGAAGGTGCCTGGGTGCGCGGATGAACTTCAGGGCTCGCAGCGCTTCACGAAGGCGCCGGAGCCGATGTAATCCGAGCAGTGCGCAAGCTCGTGCATCGGGAAGCCGTCGGACGTGTAGCTGCCGTCGTTGCCGCGCACGAGCACTGACCAGGCTTCGGGCGCCTGGAGCTCGGCGCGGTCGCCGAGGCCCACGGCGTACATCGTGCCTTCGGCGTCGATCACGCAGGTCTCGACCTGCTGCGCCGACGGCTGGTCGACGTCGAGCTCGCGCGTACAGACCTCGGCGAGCTGGGTCTCCGCCATCCAGCAGTCGTGCGGCACGTCGTACGGCACTGCCGCCGCACCGCACATCCATTCCCCTCGCGTCACGGCGGTATCGCTCGGCGCCGGATCCACTTCACCGCCGCAGGCGGCCAGCAGCAGCGCGGCGCCGCTCAGGATGCACGCCACCCGTTTCATGCTCACCTCCGAGGAAAGATGGTGCTCCCCGCCCGAGGCTTGCGCAAGCCTCCTCCGTCCGAGCACGCGATCGCGACGCGCGGGCCCGCCTTCGCCGGCGAGCGAGGGATGACGCCGGCTCAGGCAGCGCTCGCGGCGCCGAGGTGTCAACGGATGGGAGCGTTGTCGACGTGGTCGATCCGCTCCCAGCGGCTGCCCTCGAGTCGCACGATGTCCTTCGAGCCGACGACCCAGAGCGCGCCGCCGACGCTGTCGACCGTGTGCGCGTCCTCGATCTCGGGCACGAGCCCGGTCGAGACTCGCCGGAGGCTGCCGCGCTCGTAGGTGAAGAGCCCGCGCGGATTGGCGCCGCTCGCCAGGTAGATCCGGCCGTCGTGAATGGCGATCGACGTGAACATCTGGCGCCGGCCCGAGACCGCGACCGCCCGGAAGCCGTCGCGCCGGTTGCCGCGGAGGAGCGTGCCTTCGCGCCCGCAGATCCAGATGCGCTTCTCGTCCTCGACGAGGATGCTCACCAGCGCCGCGCCCGTGACGGGCCGGAGAGCGGTGAACGTGGCGCCGTCCCAGACGAGGATCGTGCCGCGCGTCCCGGTGACGTAGATCTCGTCCTCGCGTGGACCGTCGACGCAGTAAAAGACCTTGTGCTCCGCGGCCGGAGAGCTCGGCGCGCGCAGGAGCGCCCGGGCCCGCTCCTCGGGATCTTGCAAGAGCGAGCGATCGAGGTGCTCCCAGCGGCCGGCGCCGAAGTCTCCGCCGACACGGCGATAGACCTGCCCCCCGTCGCCGCAGGCATAGAGGTGGTCGCCGACGGGGCGGAGGCGCGCGAGGCGCCCCCAGCGCTCGGCGTCGGGCGAGGTGATGCCGGCGCCAGGGATCTTCTCGCGCGGGAACGGTGGCCGCGCGAGCACGACGTCTCCCTCGGCGGAGAGCACACAGAACGAGGTCGGCGCGCCGGGCGCGGGGGAGAAGCGGGTGATCGAGGTGACCGCGACCTGGAGGTCGTCGTAGAACCACTTCACCGGCCCGGGATCGCCGGCATCGTAACGGCAGAGCCGGGTGAACGGCGTGAAGGGCTCCTGGCCGTCCGGCACGCCGGCGACACAGAGGAAGTCGGCGGCAGCGGCCTTGGCGCGGGTGAAGGTGAGCGGCGTCGTCATGGTGATGTCTCCCTCGACCTCAGTAGCGGCCGCCCGGGCGCATGCCGGTGCTGAGCGCCTCGAACTGCGGGCTCCCGGCCACGGTCGGCATGATGGTGGTGCGGCCGAGCTGCGAGCGGTCGACCCCGGCGAAGCCCGCCTGCACCGCGGCGCGGATCTGCGCCTCGCACTCCCGGCGGAGGTTGACGACCTGGTTCTCCGAGAGGTTGATGATGCTGCCGATGGCGGTCGTCCCCGGCGGCGTGCCGTTCACGCCCAGCTGGGCGATGCTCGCGTCCACGCCGTGCGCCTCCCAGTGCTCCGAGCCGTCGTCGGTGGCGTTGCCCTGGAGGCAGATGGCGGGCCCGTCGCCGAATGACGGGAAGTTGGGGATGCGCTTCAGCCCCGCCTCGCCCTCGGCCCTCGTGCCATAACGAAGGGTGTAGTCGGGCACGATGTGGTGCGCCTGGTAGCCGGGCTCGCACGTGCCGCGGATGGTCCTGTAAGGGCCGACGTTGCAGGGCCGCTCTCGCTCACGCGTCACGCGCACGTTGCCCGCTTCGGCGGCGATCCGCGCATTTTCCTCCTGTCGCGCGCGCTGCGCCTTCAGGCGCTCGGCGTTCTGCCGGATCTTCTCGGCCGAGGGCCACGGCTGCGTCACGAGCTGCTCGAGCTGCTCGGGCGTCATCTGGCGGAAGTCGACGAGGGTGCCCGCCTTGAGCGAGAGCTGATTGTTGGTGCTATCTACCTGGTTCCAGTACCAGCCGCTCGATCCGTAGGCGGCGCTCCGCTGGTCGGCGCTCATCTGGCCATAAAGGTGCTGATCGATGCTCCGGGCGAACATGCCTTCATTGCCGATGTAATACTGACCGGCCATCTCCCCGAGGCCTGCCCCCAGCGCGCCGAGGCCGAGCAGCGTGTTGAGCCTGGCGGCAGCCCCCAGGGGACGCGCGACCGGCGCGCTCCCCGGCGTCGTGGCCGTGCCCGTGCCCGTGTAGGTGCCCTTCGTGTCGAGAAAGGCGACCTGGACCGGGCGGTCGCCGGCGCTCAGCACCCGCGTGTCCCGCACGAAGACGAGCTTCCCCTCGGTGTTGCGGTCGTTCATCCACCAGGTGTCGTCGTGGCGGACCGCGTTCTTCCCCTCGATGCGCACGTTGGGCGAGTGGGTCTTGGGCTCGCAGACGCTGCCCACCGTGCCCGATTTTATCCCGAGCCCACCGCCCGGCTCGTCACCCTGGCAGGTCGTCACCTTCGACCCCATGTTGTGCGACTGATCGCCGGTCTGCAGCACGGTGGTCGCGGTGTCCACGGCCGCCTGGTTCTGCCTTGCGTAGATCGAATAAGGGACGGGGACGAGCGCCGGGCCGACCGGCGTCTTGCAGACATCCGGGCAGGTCGAGACGATGACGCCTTCGCCGATGTCACGGCTGCCCTCGCGCGGGATGCTCATGCGTTGCTCCCCGGGCTCACGAGCCCTCGCTCGTCACACCACGGCAGCGCCGCCGCCTCCTCGAGGCTCGCGGCGGCGAGATCGATGTGATCGAAGCCCTGCGACATGTCCACCCAGGCGCGCCAGGTGAGCTGGACGGACCATGGCGGCTCGCCGCGGACGTCGATGTGCATGCCATCGAGGTGGAGGCGCACCGGGACGCGGCGCCCCCGCTCCCCCTTGAACCAGGCCCAGAGCGAGCGGCCGGGCAGCGTGAACGCGAGCGCGCCGCCCCCCGGCGTGAGGCCCTGGAGCTCGACGCGCTCGTCGCCGCGGAGATGGCCGGGCAAGACCAGGCCGGGGTGCGCGGTCTGGTAGAAGCGATAGTCGAAATCGGCGGGGAGCTGAGGGTGGCGAGCCGCCAGCCAGGCGTCGTCGTAGGTGCCGGCGAAGCGGCTGCGAAACTGCCACCAGGGAGGCACGGGCCCGAAGCCCTGCGGTTCCGGCCGCGCCGCCGGGTCGCCCACAGGCTCGGCCTCGCTGTCGACGGTGGGCGCGGGGTAGGCGCGATCGGCCGGCGTGTGGCGGCGATCGAGGACGCCCCGGCCGATGGGGTTGCGCGCATCGACGTTGCCCTCGGGATCGCCGATGACGACGCCGCCGGCGGCCGATCGGTAGTCGATGGACGCGCGGGCCGCCGGCTCTCCCGTGGAAAGCCGGAACCCGCTGGCGTCCGGCTCGAACGCGCGCGGCGCGTGCGCCCTCAGGGAGCGCGTGGCTTCGCCGACGCGCGCGCCCACCTGCCAGACGTGCGCGGGCTCGCCGCCGGGGGCGTGGGCATCAGCGAGGAGGGTGACGTCGGCCGCGGGCTTGAAAGGGATGAGCAGGCCGACCCGGAGCATCGGTGTCGCGTGCGGATCACCCTCGTACTCGTCGGCGAGGATCAAGGGTTGATCGGGGGCGATCGACAGCCGGCCTTCGGGCGAGAGGAGAAGAGTGCCCCTCGCCGCGACGACGGCCATGGCGGCGCCGTCACGGTGCTTCTGCTCGAAGCCGATCGCGGCGAAGGGGGTGGTATTGGAGGTGAGCATCGAGGGGCCCCACGCGGTGAGGTTGGCCGGCGCGGCGGCTCATGCTACCGGCGCGCGCCGGACGTCACAAGCCGCGACCGACGACGGGCCCGACCGGGGCGTGCCCGTCGGGGTCCACAAGGCCAGCGCGGCCTCAGGCTAGTTGAGATCGATCGGATGGCCGAAGACCTGGACATGCTCGCTCCCGTCGACCAGGATCCTGACGCCCTTGAGCGTGATGTTGCCGTCCTTGTCCATCACGAGCTGCGATTTACCGCACGTGATTTCGATCTTCTCGCCGACGTTGATGGTCTGATTCCGGCCGATCTGCACGGTCTCGTCGATCCCCACGGCGCGAGCGCGGATCATCCCCACCATTTCGCGCAGGCTGTTCATCACGCTCTTCGAGGCGTTGTTGCCGACCGTGACATCCTCGTTGTTGCCGATCCCCGTCGTCCGGTCGCGGCCGATCGTCGTCTCCTGGTCGTTCTTGACCAGCTTGTGGAGGTCCTTCTCCGCTTGCATCCTGACGAGCTCGCTACCGGCCTTGTCCTCGAACATGATCTCGTTGTAGCCGTCCGTGGACGGGCTCGAGTTGCTCTTCCAGCCGCTCTGCGTCTTGTTCGCGGGCAGCGAGTAGGGCGTCTTCTGGAGGTTGGTGTACACGCGGCCGACGATGATGGGCCGGTCGGGATCGCCCCCGAGGAAGTCCACGATGACCTCCTGTCCGATGCGCGGCAGGTTGGTGCCGCCGAAGCCGGCGCCGCCCCAGGGCTGGCTGACGTGGATCCAGCACGACGAGTCGTTGTTCATCTTGCTCTCGCGATCCCAGTGGAAGTGGACGCGCACGCGGCCGAACTCGTCGACGTGGATCTCCTCGCCGGGCGGACCGACCACCGTGGCGCTCTCGACGCCCTGCGCGCGCGGCTTGCGCGTGCGCAGCGGCGGCCGGTAGGGCGCGTCGGCGCTCACGGCGACGCAGGAGTGCTCCCACACGCCCGGGACCTCGCCGGAGAGCTGGGACTCGAGGACGAGCAGCTTCTTGTCGGGACCGAGCTCGCTCTTCGGGTGCTCGAGGAACGAGAGGACGGCGCCAGGCGCGGGATCGATGACGTTGGTCTTGAAGCCGATCTCCCGTGCCGAGGCGCGCTTCGCCTCGAGCCGACGCTGAGCGAGCGCCTCGCCCTCGGACTCGTCCGCGCGATACTTGCCTTGCTCGTCGGCGGTCGGCGAGCTCTCGCCCTTTTGACTTTCGAACAGGAACGCGCCAGGCACGTAATGGAAGCGCTCCAGCTGGTCTTCCACGGAGCCGGCGCCGGAGGCGGTGGCCAGGAGCTTGTAGTTCGCGGGCCGCCGGTGGTCGTGGTCGCGCACCGTGTACTTGCCGGGGCGCAGGCGGCGGCCGACGACGACCCTGGTGACGTGCTCGCGGTCGGCGTCGGTCGGGTGGTCGCGGTAGGCGATGGGCGCGCGGGCGGCGTTCGCCTGGGGGCGGTCGTCGAGGACGAGCCGGCTCTCGCCGCCGCCGTCGAAGTAGAAGCTCACCCCGGCGTCCTCCAGCATGCGGCAGATGAAGGTGTAGTCGCTCTCGCCGTACTGGACGCGGTACTTGCGCTTCTTGTACTCGCTGGCGAGCCGCCGCGTGGGGGAGATGCCCCACTCGCCGAGGAGCTGGAGCGCGATGTCGACCTCCGACTTGTGCTGGAACATGCGGTGGTTGCGGCGCTGGGTGGCGAGCCAGAGCCGGGGGACCAGGGTCAGCTCGTAGGTGGAGAGGTGGCGCTCCTCGACGGCCACCTGCTGGAGGTGGCTGCACAGTCCGGACCAGATGCGGGTCCGATTCGCGTGCGCGGCGAAGGTCATGGGCTGGCCGATGACGGCCTCGAAGTCGATGTCCGGGTTGTCCGAGACGGCGACGATCTGGACCTCGAAGAGCGATGACATCCGCTCGGTGACCTGGAAGCGACGTACATCGAGCATGTCGCCCGACGCGATCTGCGCCTCGGCTCGGTAGAGCCCCGAGCTCGTCAGGTCAGACAGTCTGGTTCCCATATCTCGCATGTTCGGGTGCGAATCGGCCATGGGCATTCCTAACCCGGTCTACCCTGCGCTGGTAGAGCGGACAGCCGATGCTAGCCGGCAGTCTTCCCGGTAACAAGGAGGGCGGCCGCGCGCATCGCACGATCGTGGCTCCGCCGGCCGCGACCGCATCGGGCGCTCGAACGTGCACGCATTGACGCCCCCTGTTACTGTGTGCAGTATCGCCGGCGGAGTGAAGGTCGTCTCCCTCTCGCAGCTCCCCGTTGGCCTTGTGGTGTGGCAACCCCATCCAGGCGCCTGGATACAGACGGTCGTCTGTAAAAGCACGTTCGAGCTGTACCCCGGGGTGTGTGCCCTCGCGGCCGAGCAGGAGCCGCTCCACCTGTCCGAGCGCCACTGGAGCGACGACGCGAGCTGGAGCCTCTACGCGGCCTCCGACCTCGTCCCCCACCGTGCCCGGGCGGACGTCGTCCTCGTCGGCCACGCCTTCTCGCCCAACGGCACGGCGGTCCGATCCCTCACCGCTCGCGTGATCGTGAATGACATCGACAAGGCCATCGAGGTCCACGGCGCTCGCAGCTTCACGCAGCACGGCGTCCTCGATCAGGGCTCGCGCGTCACCAGGATGCCGCTGCTCTGGGAGTACGCGGGCGGCGGCCCCGGCACCTCCAACCCCGTCGGCGTGCCCCCCCATGCGCGCGACATCCACGGGCGACGCAACCTCCCCAACCTCCAGCGTCCAGGCGTCGTCGTCATCGGGCCGGACGACGTCATCGAGCCCGTTGGATTTGGACCCGTTGCCTCCGGGTGGCCCACCCGCCGGCAGAAGCTGGGGCGCTACGCGGCCACGTTCCCCGTCAACGACTGGCACCGCCAGCCCCTGCCTCCAGACCTCGACGTCGGCTACTTCAACGCCGCGCCGTTCGACCAGCAGACCACCGCGCTCCGCGATGACGAGCGGCTCATCCTCGAGCATCTCCACCCCGAGCACCCGCACCTGATGACGAGCCTCCCGGGGCTCCACCCCCGCGCCTACGTCGACCGCGCCGGCGAGCCCCCGCAGGGCGTCCCCATGTGGCCCGATCTGCTCTGGATCAACACCGACCGCTGCATCTGCACCGTGACGTGGCGCGGCCAGGTCCCACTCCGAGAGCCGCAAGAGGCCGGACAGATCCTGGTCGCGCTGGAGGGGCCCCACCAGACCCTCGCCTGGAACGACATCGAGAGCCTGGCCAGCAGTTATGGCGTCACGCTCGCGAGCGGCCGGGCCGCCGGCGGCGCGATGGGTGAGATCGGCTTCCAGGCGCCCTACGACCAGGCGCACGAGGGCGATAGCGACGTGCACGGCGAGGATGATCCCGAGGCCTGCACCCTGCCGGTGAGCGTGAGCCCGGATCTCGCCGTCTCCTCGCCGGCCCTGCCGTTCGCCACAGTGCCGGCGAGCCAGCGTGCTCCCCCGTCGAGCCAGGCGCAGCGCCTCGCAGACCTTCCCTTCGTGCAGTCGGCGCCCTACGCAGCCGCGGTGCCCACTCCGGCGGCCGCGGCGCAGCCGCCCGCCGACGCGCTCACTGCCACCACCGCGGCATCACTTGTCGCCGCGGAACCCGCGTTGCCATTCGTGCAGGGCGAGCGAGATGAACCTGCGCTGCGTCACCAGGCGGAGTCTTCGCCGCGAGGTGCGGTGCCATCAGAGGCTCTCGACAAGGTGCTGCGTCCGCCGCTCGTCGCGGTCCCTCCAGCGCTGTCGCCTGCGCTGTACGCGCCGCCTGCACCTGAGCGCGATGCGGGGTCTCCGCCGCTGACGGTAGAGGAGCCCGCCCCTCCTGCCATGCTCGGCCCCCTGGCGAGGCCAGACTGGGGGGCGACGGAACCCTCGGCGGAGGCGGCGCCCGAGCCTGACACCCAGGCGAACGAGCCTGGTCCGCTCCCCGCGGCGGAGGAGACCGCGCCGCCTCTCGCGGCCTTCCCCATCGAGCGTTGCGCAGCCATTGCGGCGAAGCTCGCGCGGCGGCCGGCGGACCGCGATACCATCCTCAAAGCGGAGGAGCTCACGCCGAAGACGTGGCAGTGGCTGCACATACGGCGGCTTGACGAGATCCAGGACGAGGTCGCGCGCCGGAAGAAGAAGCTCCTGTCAGCGTACGACGCGGCCTACGTGGCGGCGCTCGAGAAGGAGCGCGGGCCGATCACGGCGGGCGAGTACGCACAGCTCGTGATCGCGGCCGAGCAGGGGCAGGGCCAGGCGGCGCTCGCGGAGCTGGGCCTGCCGGATGAGTCGATGATGCGGATCCGGCGGGTGTGGCTGGAGAGGATCGTGAAAGACAAGAAGGCGGCGGCAGAGGTGCGGGCCGCAATGCGGAAGGCGGACGAAGCGTGAAGGCGGGCGCGCTGGGCCCGACGGGCAAACGCATGTCGTGCATTGCGCTGAAGGAGGGTATCGACCGAGGATGCTGACGCGAGCCGCTGTCCTCGCAGCGGACGTGAGCCAGCGCGGGGTAGACAGTACTACACAGCCGAGTGAACTCGTTGGATCTGTCCGTTTTTGTGGGCAGATCAGCGGATCGGTACTTTGTACGTCATATCAACTGCCGGTCCCCTGCGCCGGGTTCGTGGACAGCAGCGGAAGGCACAACCGGATGGGCCTGGGCCCTCCGGCTCGACCGCATCCCGTGATCGCCCACCCCGCCGCGATCGTGCTCGCCGCGCCGGTCGCGATCAGGCCGTGAGCACGATCCCGCGGGTAGTGCGGTCCTTTGAGATCAGGTGCGGTCATTTGACTCCGGACCTCGCGTGAGAGGCTAAGTTCGGCCGCAAGTAAAGTGCAGCCCGCGTCGGCGCCAACCGACCGGGCTGCGTGGCCGAAACCTCCCGACGAGAGGTCCCGACAAGATGCAACTTGTACTCCCGCTGCCCGAATGCGGGCAAGGCGGACGTGCGCCTGTGCGTCGCCGCCGCTTCGCTCCCTGTCTCTCACTTACACCCACACAGCGCAAGCGCCTACAGGCAGCCTTGCGCAGCCTTCGGTCGGCCTACGGCTCGTGGTCCTGCTTGGCCGAGGTGATGGACATGTCCGTCATCGCGCTCGAGAGCATCGCGAACGGCAGGGCCAACGGCTCCCCAGCGACCGCGCTGCGTGCCGCTAAGGCAGCCGGCGTCTCGGTCGACCAGCTCTTGGGCGACCTCGCTCCGGTCCATCGCTGCCCAACCTGCGGGAGAAGCGGGTGAAGCGCCCGCGGAAGGTGGCGAAGAGCCAGCCGACCGCACGACATCCCCGGAAGCGACCGAGCATCGAGGCGATCCTCGCCGAGCGCTCGGTCATCATGGCGGTCATCGTCGCCAGCGGTGTGCCTGCGCGTGATCGCCAAGATGTCTTCCAGAACGTCGTCATGGGCGCGTGGCGCTCGATCAAGCGAGGTCTCTACCGCCCGGCGCCATGGGACGACCCCCGGAAGGCCCTGCGCGGCTACCTCCATGCGGTCGCGAGACACCTCTCCATGCACCACGTCCACAGCGCGTGGTCGCGCCGTGCCGTCCTGACCGAGCAGCCGTTCGGCCTGCTCCGCGACCTCGTCGGGCCCGATCTGGAGGCGCAGGTCGCCGCGCGCGAGGTCTTGGACGCCATGACGGAGCTCCCGCCGTGGCAACTGGAGGCGCTGCTCTCGGTCGACAGCCCGGAGTCGCTCGTCGCGTACGCCCGACGGCGCCGGATGAACCCGCACACGGCGGCGTCGCGGCTCCGCATCGCTCGCGAAGCCCTGGCCCTGAAGCTGCGGAGGTGGCGCCGATGAACGGCACAGCTGACCGCGCGCTACAGGCTCAATTGTCCGCGCCCTTCGACGGGCAAGCTTTGTGCTCAGGATCCCACCAGAGCACACAAAAAACATTGTTTATCCGGAGCCCGTATATTCGGAGCTTCCCACCTATTCGGAATGAAAACAGGCTGTCTCGGCCATCGTCTAATTCCAGAGCCTCAAGCCGGCGCTGCGCCTCCTGCGACAGCTTGTCCCAATCGATATAGTGGTCGTGCTTCTTATTTTTGTCGATTTCTACCCACGCACGACTCTCTATCTCGCGAATCTTGAGCAACAGAAAGTCTAGGTCGGCCTTGCTGAACAGATTCCAGCTATACGGACCATCAAAATCGGCGAGCTCCAACTTCCACACTACCTTATGCTGGGAGTGGTCGGCGTCCCTCGCCGCCACACGCGGCACCCGAGTCCTACTTGGCGCATGCGCTGTCGCAGGGATTTTGTGCGCCGATGTCGAGCCAACCGCCACGGCTGGCCGCTTATCCGTGGACGGCGGTGAGAATATCGCTGGGCGCCGATTCTTCCCCATGGCTCACTCGCTGGTGTCGCCAGGTATGAGACCGCTATAGTACTCCATCATTGCGCCCAGCGAGATCTCCGCGTTGCCGCGCTCGCCCATAGGGACGCCGGCTCTGGCGGCCTTCCACGGCTCTTCACGGTGAGTGAGATCGCTCAGCCACTGGGACGACTTGTCTCCGTAGAATTTGATGACCGAGTCGATCGTTTCGCGACCCTTGTCGTCCAGCTTGTCGGGGTTACCTGCTGGCCACTCGTCCACCATGAACTTGCCGCGATGCTCGTCGTAGAGTTCTCGAACCACAGGCCCGTTCGCCCACGCCTTGATCGGTTCCTGAAAAACGGGCCTCTCGTCCCACACCAACGACCACGCTTGCGAGTAGTAGACGAGCTTCTGCAACTTCATCGCCGTCATCGACCCCAACCGACGAAGGATGTAGGCCGCTACATCGTGGGCCGAAGCGCGCGCCCCTTCCTTGTCACCCATGATCTGCCCCTCCGTCCTGGACGGCCCGCCTGTGGAAAACTCGTGGACAACCCAGGGGGTAGCTATTATGCAGCGCTGCCCGGCCGTCAATCAGGGAGAAGACGTTTGTCCATCCTGGCGCGAATTGGACTACGCACATGCGCGTAAGTTGTTGATTTGTAATGAAAATCGTCAACAGGCTGAGGTATTGACAGTGCGCCCACCGATGTGGTAGCCAGCTTGCGGCCGCGTGTTCCTGTTGGGCGGAGGGCGAACGCAGCGCCTGATTCCAAGAATCCAGGCCGTCCATGTCGGGAAGGTCGGCGCACACGCGGGGCGGGTTGCGTCGGGAACGTGCACGATGGGGCGCAGCAGTGGCTGACGCACCGCGCCAACCCGCCAGCCATCCTTCGTGGCTGGCGGGCTCGCCTCGGCCTCGGCGCGGGCAGCTGTTGGGACTCCGGATCCGTGGGTGCCACGGTCACGAGCGGTGCGTCGGCATCGTGGAGCGCGACGACGAACGGGTCGATGTGCTCGTCTACCTCGGCGAGCTACCTCGGCGAGGTTGCACGATCTAGCGCGCAACGCGCCTCGCCCACATCGACCGGATGAAGGCGGTGGGGGAGTGGACGCGCAGGTTCTCCGGGCGCAACTCCAGGAACGTCTCGACCGCTCGTGGGCGTAGCCGAATCCGGAAGCCTGAATGCCAACATACGGACCCATATACTCACAGAGATCCGCCATGCCGACTGCAAGACAGAAGACCAGGCCAGATATCGAAGGACTAGCAGGTCGCTACGCTGAGGAGCTCGATGCTCAATTTAGAACGCTGAATTTTTTCACAAAGCACCCTGGAGAGGTTGGGCGAACGCATGAGGCGTTTCTCACGAACGTGCTGTCGCGCTATATGCCGTCAAGGCTGCGATGCGGGACCGGGTTCATCGTCTCCGAGAGCGGGGTTAGTCGACAGCAGGATATCATTATCTTTGATCACGTAAAGCTCCCTATGCTGTACGACGCTGGGGGCGTGGTTGCTGTAGACGCAAATGCTGTCGCGGCCGCTGTCGAGGTGAAGACGTGCCTAGATAATGAGGAGAAGTTTAGCGAGAGCCTGATAAAGCTATCCGAGCTCAGGACAACGCTGCAGCTAGACGCAACGTGCTTTGTTGGGCTTTATGCATATGAGGGGCCATCGACTGAACTCGCCGTAGAATGCCTCAGGCGTGTGGCAGAGTCTGTGGATGTTGCGAACGGCAGAATTCCGGACGCTGTATACGTGCGTGGCAAATATGTATTTGCTCCCAATCGCCTACAAAATCGTTGGGCCGACGCGCAGCTTCTCAGGTTAGACATAGGCAAGCATGGGGATGGGACTGGACTTCTTTCTATGCTAACGTGGATGTGGTTCAGCATCCAGCATCACGGCTTTTTATGGCCTTGGTGGTTGCACGCTTGGAGCGAATTAATGTGGGAGAGATGTGAGGGGGTGGCGTGGTCCACGTCCACGCACCGGCGGCCTAGCCCTACTTTCGCGAAGCCGACAGGGGTTGGATGTGTAGACGCACGGCGCGCACCGAAAATCGTGCACGTCCCCTGGATGCGGCGACCTGTCGTCGCTACATGAACGAAAAATGCACATCTTCGAGCGGGAGGTGGACGGTCGCCGCTACCGGATCGCGGCGCAGTCGGTGTGGGACGCGGTAGCGGGGCGCTCGGTCGCGAGGCAGGTTGTCCTCGGGCCGGCGGACCCGCCGCCGACGGTCGACCTCGGGCGAACTCGGACGGTCGGAACGAGGGCGGTGGGGGACGTCGGCGCGCTCGTTTGGGTTGCCGAGCAGCTCGACTTGGTGAGGCTGATCAACGAGGCGTGCGGTGACTACGGCTCGAAGAACGGGCCGTCCGTGGGCGAGATGGCTGTCGCCGTCGCGCTTCAGCGCGCATGCGCGCCGGGCCCGAAGTGTGACCTGGGGGATTTCCTCGACGGCGCATTGCCGCGGGTCTCGTGCCTGCCCGGGTCAGCATTCACGGGGCAGGCGTTCCACCGCATCGCGCAGCAGGTCACCGATCAGGAGCTGGAGGCCGCCCAGGTGGCGATCGCTCGGGCGGCGATCGGTCGGTTTGCTCTGTCAGCCGACGTGCTGGCGTTCGACACGACCAACTTCGACACGCACATCGCCACAACGACCCCCGGCGAGCTGGCGCGTCGCGGACACGCCAAGAGCAAACGAAGCGACCTGCGGGTGGTGGGACTCGGCCTGCTCGTGAGCGAGACCGGGCACGTGCCGCTCTTGTACCGCGCCTTCGGCGGCAACAGCTCGGATCAGGCCGTGCTCGAGGAATGCTTGCAAGGGCTGAGCGAGCTGCACAGCGCGCTCGACGCCGGGGAGCAGCGAACCAGCCCCGGTCATCGGACACTCGTACGCGACGGTGGCTTCTGGAGCCCTCAGCTGGAGCTTCATCTGGAAGTCACCGGCTACTACAGCCTCATCTCGTTGCCCCTGGGACACAGCGCGGCCGAATGGGCGCTGCAGCAAGCTGCGCAGAAAGGCGCGATGCGGCACCTGACCGGACAGTACGAGGACGTACGCGCTGCCCGCGTGCGGACCCAGGTCGGCGATCTTGACCGCACGCTCGTCGTCATTGAGAGCCTCACGCTGCTCGAGGGGCAGAAGCGCGGCATCGAAGCGCGGCTGACCAAGGCCAAGGAGGAACTGGGCAGGCTTGAGGCACTGGTGGAGGCCGGCCGCATTCGACGCGCGTCCCTCGAGCAGCGCGTACGCAAGGCGCTCGCGCGCGAGCACTTGGCCAGCTTCGTCTTGGTCGAGATCGACGGTCAGGAGCAGGCCCCGACACTGAGCTGGCGGGTCGACGCCGCTCGCCGGCGAGAGCTCGAGGCAACGCGCCTGGGCAAGCGTGTGCTCTGCACCGACCACCACACCTGGAGCACCGAACGCATCGTCCATGCCTTTCGCGGCCAGTGGAACGTCGAAGAGCTCTTCCGTCGCTCGAAGAAAGGAGGCGTTGTGCCCTGGGGTCCCTCCCATCAGTGGGCCGACGGCTCGCTGCGGCTTCACACCTTCGCGACGGTGCTCGGGCTGATGCTCGTCAGCCTGGCACGCATCGCCCTTGGCACCGACGCCTCCGCCCGCGCCATGATGGACAGCCTCGGCGACATCCGCGCCACGCTGGTCCGGACCGCAACGGGCGCCCAGGGACGGCGCCCCACGATCCCGCTCGCGCCCGAACTGAATGCAGAACAGCGCCGCGCTGCGCGCATCTTCGAGCTCGACCGTTGGCTTCCAGGTCTTTCTTCATCTAGACGCCGACAGAGCGCAGCATCTGGAAAGCAAGCGCCTTCCTAAACCTCAGGAACGCGCGTTGCGAAAGTAGGGCTAGTAAGCGCGGCCGCCCTCGGACAGGCGTCGAGGCGCGGGCGATCAGGGCCAAACGCCGCTCATGACACGGGGGGGCTTCGCACGAAGCCTCCTAGCTATGACATCCGCTGTCCTATCGCCCTCTCTTCTGCGTCCTTGCCAGCGGTTTTCCCCGGAGAAATCGCTATAATCAGAGGACCTTAGACGAAAACGCCCCGCTCCCAGGTGCGAACTGGAAGCGGGGCGGCAGAAGCCGAGCGGTGCGACCCGTCCGACGTCCTAGCAGACCGGATCGTGGGCCCTCCGCCGGGGGAAGGCAAGGGTCCCGTGGCGAACGTGCTCCCGGCGGAGAAGCGCCTGCGTGTGCTCGCGGCGCTCGTAGACGGCAACAGCGTGCGCGCGACCGAGCGCATGACCGGCGTCCAGCAGAAGACGATCCGGCGCTTCGCGCTGGCCCTGGGGCAGGGTGCGGAGCGGCTCCACAACCGGATGGTGCGGGACCTTCGCTGCGTCCTCGTCCAGGTCGACGAGATCTGGGGCTACGTCCAGAAGAAGCAGTCCCGCGTGACCGAGGCCGACCCGCCCGACGTGGGCGAGGCGTACACCTTCGTTGCGGTGGACTCGCTGTCGAGGCTGGTGATCGCCTACCGCGTCGGCAAGCGCGACCAGGCGACGACGGACGCCTTCATCGAGGACCTACGCGCCCGCATGCTCGTGATGCCGCAGCTGACGTCAGACGGCTTCGCCCCATACATCCCCGCCGTGGGCAGGTCGTTCGGCACGTCGATCGACTACATGCAGACGGTGAAGAACTACCGATCTGGCAGCCGCGGGCGCCGCGACGACGACCACCGCTACGAGCCGCCGCGCGACCCCTTCATCACGAAGACGACGATCTACGGGGCGCCGGACGCGAAGAAGGCGTCGACCGCGTACGTGGAGAGGTTGAACGGCACCACGCGGCACCAGAACGGGCGCATGCGGCGTCTGTGCTTGGCCTTCTCCAAGCGCATCGAGCACCATCGCGCGTCGGTCGCGCTGGTGTACGCCTACTACAACCTCTGTCACGTCGTGAAGACGCTCAGGGTCACCCCCGCGGTGCAGGCCGGCATCACCGACCACGTGTGGTCGCTGGACGAGCTCCTGGAGACGCTCTTGACCGAGGGCGAGACGAGCGCTCCTGAGGCGCAGCCGCTCGCTCATCGCGAGCCCGCCGCGCCTGCGAGGCCGCTCCCGAACAACCGGGGCTTCCTGCGCCTCGTGACGGAGCCGACGCCCGCGTTGAAGCGCCCACCGCGCCTTCCGGAGCCTCCGCCGTCGGCGCCTCCGGTCCAGGCTGCGCCACCTCCGCCGCCTGACCCGCCGCGACGGCCGGTCCAGCTCGACCTGTTCGACCTCGGCAAGCCGCCCGCCTCCGAGGACTGAACGCGTGATCTGGTGCGGTCTTTTGCTCGTCGGCCGCAGTCATTTGGGCAAATGACCGCACTACCATCCCGCGCATGTTCCATCCCAGCGTTTCTCGACAGGCCTCCTACCTCCTGCTCGCATCCCTCTCCGCCTGCGCGCTCCTCGCCGGCTGCGGCGACGACGATGACGTTCCCCCGAACGACGGCGATCCGGTCTGCACCGCGTGGGGCGACGCTCCGCCCGGCGACGGCCTCTTCGAGCTCCCCCGCCCGACCGGCCCGCACCCGGTCGGCACACAGGTCCGCGCGCTGACCGACAGCGCCCGTGGCGAGGAGGCAACCGAGGACCCCGAAGACCGCCGGGAGCTCCTCGTGCAGCTCTGGTATCCGGCCGACCCCTGCGGCGCCGGCGAGCTCGCGCCCTACCTCACGCCGGAGGAGGGCGACAGCCGCCGCACGGGCCAGGGCCTCCCGGTCGAGGACGGCTTCGAGGCGAGCTTCGTCACGCACGCGCGCGTCGGCGTCCCGCTCGCCGACGAGGGCGCGCCCTACCCGGTGCTCCTCTTCTCGCACGGGTTCGGGTTGCTCCGCGCCGACTTCACGAGCCTGCTCGAGGACCTGGCGAGCCACGGCTTCGTGGTCGCCGCCATCAGCCACACCTATGACACCGAGCTGGCGGTGTTCCCCGACGGCCGCGCGGTGCCCTTCGGCTCGGTCGTCGGGACGCCGCCGGCGATGGACGCGACGCCGGAGGAGCTCGAAGCCTATTTCGAGGTGATGGACGCGCACGTCGCGGTCTGGGTCGACGACGCGCGCTTCGTGCTCGACGAGCTCACGGCCGCCGCGCAGAGCGACCCGGAGGGCCTGCTCACCGGGCGGCTCGACCTCGATCGGGTCGGCGTCCTCGGCCACTCCTACGGCGGCGCGATGGCGGCCGAGGCGTGCGCCGTCGACGACCGCTTCGACGCCGGGCTCGACCTCGACGGCAGGCTCGGCCGGCCGGAGAGCGGCGCCGGAAGCAGGAGCCTCGCGCAGCCGTTCCTGATCATGCTCGCGGAGAGCCACAGCGACGACCCGACCATCGACGAGACCTACGGCGCGCTGGAGGGCCAGGGCTACCTCGCGCAGGTCGAGGGCGCCGCGCACCTCTCTTTCTCGGACCTGCCGGTCGTCATCGAGCACCTCCTCGGCCCGGGCGCCCTCCCCGAGCTGCTCGGCACGCTCGCTCCCGCCCGCGCGGTCGAGATCACGAACGCGTACACGCGCGCCTTCGTCGAGGCGCACGTGCGCGGCGAAGCGTCGCCGCTGCTCGACGGCCCCTCGGCGGAGTACCCCGAGGTGTCCTTCGACAAGAAGCGCTGAAGCCGCCGCGTCCGCCTGCCCTCCCCGCTCCTCTCCTGCCCCCGCCTGCCGCCCGCACGCCGCGCCCGCCTGCCCTCCCCGCTCCTCTCCTCCCCCGCCCGCCGCGCGCCGCGCCCCCTGCCCTCCCCCGCTCCTCTCCTGCCCCGCCCGGCCGCGCACGGCGCCCGCCTTGCGCCTGCCGCCCGCGCGCCGTCACGCCGGAGGTGTCAAACCTCCCCTGTCGGGGGTACGCCCACGTGGCCGGCGCTGTAGAGTCGGCTCCCGGAGCTCACCGCCGTCCTCGAGCACATGGAGAGGTTCATGCTGACGAAGCTCAACGAAAGCGAAACCGTCGCGTCCTGCGAGCGCTGCTGGGAGCAGGAGATCGTCCCCGCGCTGCACGACTACATCCGCATCCCCAACAAGTCGCCCGCCTTCGACCCTGCCTGGCGCGAGAACGGCCACATGGACAAGGCGGCGGCGCTCCTCGAGGCCTGGTGCAAGGCGCAGCCGATCCCCGGCCTCAAGGTCGAGGTCGTGCGCCTCGGGAACCGCACGCCGCTGATCCTGATGGAGGTGCCCGGCAAGACCGACGACACGGTGCTGCTCTACGGCCACCTCGACAAGCAGCCCGAGATGGTGGGCTGGCGCCAGGGGCTCGGCCCCTGGGAGCCGGTGCGCGAGGGCGACCGGCTCTACGGCCGCGGCGGCGCCGACGACGGCTACTCGGGCTTCGCCTCGCTCGCCGCCCTGCGCCTCCTGCACGAGCAGGGCATCCCGCACGCGCGCTGCGTGGTGCTCATCGAGGGCTGCGAGGAGAGCGGCAGCCCGGACCTCCCGGCCTACATCGACGCGCTCGAGGGCCGCATCGGCAAGCCGAGCCTGGTCGTGTGCCTCGACTCGGGCTGCGGCAACTACGACCAGCTCTGGACCACGACGTCGCTCCGCGGCCTCCTCCAGGGCACGCTCGAGGTGAACATCCTGCGCGAGGGCGTGCACTCGGGCGTCGGCAGCGGCGTCGTGCCCTCGACCTTCCGGATCCTGCGGCAGCTCCTGTCGCGCATTGAGGACGAGCGGACCGGGCGCATCCTCGTGGACGCGCTGCACGTCGACATCCCGCAGGAGCGCGTCTCGCAGGCGCGCGCCGCGGCCGAGGTGCTGGGCACGACGGTCGTGAGCGAGCTGCCGTGGGTGCAGGGCGCCCGCCCGGTGACCGACGACTTGGCCGAGCTGCTCCTGAACCGCACCTGGCGGCCCGCGCTCTCCGTGACCGGCGCCGAGGGCCTCCCGCCCCTCGCCAGCGCGGGCAACGTGCTGCGCCCGACGACGAAGGCGAAGCTGTCGATGCGCATCCCGCCGCGCGTCGACCCGAAGGCCGCGGCGGCGGCGCTGAAGGAGACGCTGGAGAAGGACCCGCCCTACGGCGCCCAGGTCCGCTTCCACGTGAGCGAGCCGTCGCCCGGGTGGGACGCCCCGGCGACGGCGCCCTGGCTGCAGGAGGCGGTGAGCAAGGCATCGAAGGCGTTCTTCGGCCGGCCGGCGATGGGGATCGGCGAGGGCGGGACGATCCCCTTCATGGCGATGCTCGGGGAGAAGTTCCCGCAGGCGCAGTTCCTGATCACCGGCGTGCTCGGCCCGCAATCGAACGCGCACGGGCCGAACGAGTTCCTGCACCTCGGCATGGGGAAGAAGCTGACCTGCTGCGTGGCGAGCGTGATCGCGGACCACGCCGCGCGGGCGCGCTGAGGGGCGGCGGGGCCGTCGCGGTGCGCTCAGAGGGCGCGGGACCCGCGGCGGCGCGCTCAGGGGGCGCGCAGCGGCGTCGCGGCGCGCTCAGGGGGCGCGCAGCGGCGTCGCGGCGCGCTCAGCGGGTGCGCGCCGCCGCATCCGGCGACGCCGCGTCCGGCGCCGCCGGGAAGGCGAGGACGACCCGGGCCCCGCGCTCGCGCCCCTCCTCGACGCGGATGGATCCGCCGAAGTTCTTCATCCGGTTCGCGGAGAAATGCAGCCCGATGCCGCTCGCGCCCTCCTTGGTCGTGAACCCGTACTGGAACACCTGCACCCGCGAGCCCTCGGGGATCCCTGGCCCGCTGTCCTCCACGGCACAGCACACGTCGGCCCCGTCTTGCCATGTCTCGATCGCGATCCAGGGCTCGCGCGCGCCCCCCTCGCCGACGGCCGCCCGCGCGTTGTCGAGGAGGTTGTAGAGGATCGTCAGGACATCATGGCGATTGGCCACGATGTCGCCGACCGGCCGCAGCTCGATCCGGACGGCGACGCGCGCGTTCACCAGCGCCGAGCCGTGCACGCGCAGCGACTCCTGCACGACCTCGTTCAACGAGAGCCGCTCCGTCCGGTACGCGTTCCTGTAGGCGTACCGCTCCTGCGCGCGGATCGCGTCGCGGAGGATGTCGAGGTGCTCGCGCAGCCGCGCGACGTCCGCCGCCGTCTCCTGCTGCTCCTGCTCCACCGCGGCGAGCGCCAGCTCGATGTAGCGGCGCAAGCTCTCGCCGCGCGACGCGTCGGCCGGCTCGACGAGGTCCGGCCCGGCGGGGTCCGGCTCGCCCCCGGCGAGCTCGGAGAACGCCCTCGCCAGGCGCGGGAGGCGCGACCGCGCGAGGCGATCCTGCACCAGATCCGCCGAGATCCCGGCGCTGTTCAGCGTGTTGCCGACGCTGTGGAGCATGTCCATCGCGACCTGCGCCATCCCCGAGTGGCGCGCGATCTCCGCCTGCTCCGCGCCGAGCTTCCGGTACGACTCGTAGAGCCGCACCATCGACCGCACGCGCGCGAGGAGCTCCCTCGGGGAGAACGGCTTCACCAGGTACTCGTCGGCCCCGCCGTCGAGCCCCGACGCGACCGCCTCGTCGTCCGCGCGGGCCGTGACCAGGATGATCGGGACGTGGCGCAGCACGGGGTGGGCCTTCAACCACGCGGTGAGCTCGATGCCGGACATCACCGGCATCATCACGTCGGAGACGACGACGTGCGGAGGCGACCGCTCGATCAGCCGCTGCGCCTCCAGGCCGTCCGCCGCCTCCAGGAGGCGGTAGCTCGGGGACAGCAGCGCTCGCATGAACTGCCGCATGTCCGGGTTGTCGTCGACGAGGAGCAGGAGCGGCCTGCCCGCCTCGGCGCCCGCCGACCCCGGCGGGCTGCGCGACGGGGGCTCGGCGTCCGGCGCGGCGGCGCCAGAACCGAGCGGACTGCCGCCGGAAGAGGCCCCCGCCGGGGGCAGCGCGCCCGCCTCGATGTTCAGCGTCGGCTGGCCCGAGGCCATGACGGCCTTGTCGGCGCGGATGTAATGCTCTGCCTCCTCTGTGGTCCAGGGCAGACCGTGATCGGTGAGGCCGATGATGTCATCCGGGCAAGAGAGCCCTGATCCGCGGGCGTTCAGCTCGTTCGTCCCGATATGGACGCAGTCGCGGTCGTTCCACCAGATGCTGTATGGGAACGTCGATACGATGTACTGCAAGAGCTGCTCTTTGTGGGACTCTCGCAGGTTCGGCGGAGTGCGCTTTGGCTCTTTCGGGTCCAACATGAGCAAGCCATGACGACGGGCGGATCCTGGCGCGACTGCCAGAACAGCGCTCCTGTCCAGCAGCCCCCACGACACCCCTTGCAGCCCGGCTCCCGGGCAGCCGGGGACGGACCAGGGATCCATCGCCCATCATATCACCCGGAGCGGTCCACGCGCAACCCGTCGGCCGTCGCCGCGCGCGGGCGCGGGCGCGGGCGCGGGCGCGGGAGGCAGGCCGCGCGGCGTGGCAAGGCCAGGCTCGGCGAGGACCGCCACGCGATCGCCAACGTGTTCCTGAGCGTCGTCGAGAAGGAGGACGACGGGACGCTCTTCACGCGCCTGCTCGAGGTCATCCCCGAGGTGAACCAGACGCTGGGCGTGCCCGAGGAGGAGTACCTGAAGCCGGGATCGTTCAGCCGGGACGACCCGCGCTGCCCGTGAGCCTCCCCGGGATCGAGCCCCGGGGAGGTGTCGAGTCATCGGCTCACACGGTTCACACGGTTCACACGGTGATCCGCGTGCCGTCGAACCTGGTGAACGTGAAGCCGTCGAACGGCTCGCGGAAGGTGCGGCGCTCGTCCCGGAGCAGGCTGATGGCCACCTGCTCGCCGAGCGCCAGCGACGCGGCGGCGTCGGTGCGCCAGTGGATGCCCGCCCAGTTGCGCCCGAAGGCGGCGTTGGTCGCCAGCTTGTTCAGCTCACCGCCCACGGTCAGGGGCGGTCCGACGTAGGGGATGAGCCGGGTCGGATCCGCCGGATCGGGGACGAACGGATCCTCGATGACGTGGTCCTCGTCGAAGAACGCCTTGATGAGCGTAACGTTGACCCCGGCGATGGCGGCGGCGCCGCCCGGGTACGACCCGTGGAGCGGGGCGCCCTCCGGGTAAGCCTGCGGCAACAGGTAGCTGCCGAACAGGTCGTACGTCAGCTCGGCCACCTGCGATTCAAGGATGTCGCGGTGCAGCGGGTAATCGCGCGCGTCGTTCGCGAGGCGGTGGTGCACCAGCCCGCCGTACGCCTCGGGGCGGAGATTGTTGTGCACGAACCACTTCTGCCAGTAGGTGGCGCGGATCTCGCGCGACGATCCGAAGGGGAGCAGGCTCTGCAGGTAGCCGAGCGAGAAGGTCGCGGCGGCGGAGGCCTGCGTCCGCGACGTGAGGTAGGGGTTGGTCGGGCTCAGGGGGGCCGCGATGCCCCCCGGCACGCCCGGGTTCCTGCTGCGCGCCGCGGCGAGGAGCAGCGCCGCGCCCCAGTAGAGGGGCGCACCGCCGTGAACGAGCTCCGCCAGATCGCGCCCTGTCGAGACGTAGCGGGGGACCGGGTCGTACGCGATCGACCGGGTGGGGCTGATCCCGTTTTGCACCGCGAGCCACTCGTCGTACTCGGTCTGGAAGTCGTTGCCCGGCAGCGCCGTGCGGATCTTGCCCTCGATCACCTGCGGGCCATAGGGGATGTCCCGCAGGAGGAACTGCGAGATGTAAGGGCCATTGAGCACGCCGGGAGGAATCACGTGCCTGGCCGTCCTGCCCGAGCGATCCCGGGGATCGGCGTAGGTGACGCTGCCGCGGAACAGTGTCCCCAGCGTCACGCGGCCGCGAGCGCGCGGGCCCGTGAAGCCGGAGAGCCGGTTGATCTCGTCGATCGCGTTCGCCACATCGCTGCTGTCCGCGTAGCTCTCGAAAGGCAGGTCCCGCAGCAGCGCCTGCCAGTAGACCTCGACCGCCTCGGCGGCCTTCTCGGCGCTCGCCAGCGCGGGGGCCGGGGGCAAGCCGATCTGGGCCGGAGTCGTGCCGATCAGGCTGACCGCGAGCGTGCCGACCGGACTGACAAGCTTGCGGTCGCCGCCGAGCGGGATGGCCTCGAAATCGTCCCATTCGCGCGACGCGAAGGCCCTCGAAGCGACGCGGTACGCCGCCGGATCCACCTCGCCTCGGTCGTCGTGCGGCAGGCCGCGCGTGTTCGTCCCGATCTTGTTCGGATAGCGCGCCTCGTCGCCGTTGTTCGGGTGCGGCGCGATCGGCACCTCGAACTGGTCGACCGCGGCCTCCACGCGCACGCGCAGGGCGCGCAGGCGGAGCTCGTGATCGAGCGGCGATACGCGCGGATCGCGGCGCAGCGAGACGCCGTCGAGCAGATCGTCGATGCCCCCCCGGCCGGGCGCCGCATCGGCGACGCCGGGATCCGCGGCGAGCACGCCGCCGACGGCGAGCGAGCCCGCCACGCCGAGGAAGCCGCGCCGGCCTGTCGCCTTTTCCGCCGCCGGTCGCCTCGCGGCGGCCTCGGAGCTCGCGGGCCCCTGGGCGTCAGGCGAGGAAGCGGCGCGCCGGCTATCGCTGTCGTGAGAATCGATGGTCATGGCGTTCAACTCCGTCGTTGCATGGACCTTGGCGTCTGCCCTGCCGCGGCGTTCGCGGCCGAGCACCCATGAGACTCGGCCCGTGAGCTCAGGCGGCGGCGTCCCGTCCTGGAAGCGGAGACGGTGACAACGAGCTTCCGGCGGCGCGCGCGGCTCGAGCGCTGACGAGGCCGAGATGAGGAGAGGCGGCGTGCTCTCTCCGTCGTATCCGTTTTATAGGATGAAATGTCTACTATAACGGACGGACGCGAGCAAGGACTTTGTTCCGCAGCGCACCGGCCACTTCTGTCATCCGGGGCGCGGTGGTATCGGGGAGCGGGTGCGACAGGTAGGCGATGACGAGGCGGGCTCCGTGATGGCGGACGGGATCGTCCGCGCAGCGCGGGTCGGGGACCTGGAGGGCGTCCTGGAGCTCTATCGCGACCTCCACCCGGCGGACGAGTCGTTCCCTGCCGAGCCCGAGCTGTCGGCGCTCTGGGCGCGCATGCTTGCGCAACCCGGGCTCCGCGTCTTCGTACTGGAGCGCGGGGCGGCCCTCGTGGCCAGCTGCACGCTCGTCGTCGTTCCGAACCTCACGCGCGGGGGCCGGCCGTATGCGCTGGTCGAGAACGTGGTGACCCATCGCGAGCACCGGCGGAGGGGGCTCGGGTCGCGCGTGGTGCGCCACGCGCTGGCGGAGGCGTGGGAGGCCGGGTGTTACAAGGCCATGCTGCTGACGGGCTCGCGGCGGCCCGAGGTGCACCGCTTCTACGAGGCGTGCGGCTTCCGCGCGGGCGACAAGACCGGCTTCGTGGCGCGCCCCGGAGCGGCCGGCTAGCGCGGCGTTCCGGTCGGGCTGAAGCGCCGTCGCGACGCTCTCACATCGCGCTCCTCGACCGCACCGAGCGCCCACGACGGCGATCAGCGGACCTGTTCGGTGGACCATCAACCAACCTGAGCGTCAAAAGGGGATGAACACGTCGGTCCGATTCTCGGCCAGGTTGTCGGTGACTACGGCCCCGACGAAGTTGAGCGCGGAGGCGCTCCGGCAACTCGATGCCTGCGGCGAAGATGCGGCAGACGCCGAAGAGCAGCGTGTCGATCGAGTTAAGGACCCTCGTTAAGTTTACCTCGTCAGGTGCAGGACTCAGAGGACGAAGGCGTCGTGTGCTGAGCTGCCCCGGGCCGCCGTTCCGGGACTTACCCTGGAGCTTGAACCGGTAGGTGCCGGCCTGGGGGAGACGAAAAAGCCAGAGATCACCGCAGGGACCCTGTACATGGCACATTTTCTGCATGTCATAGCCGTATCCTCGGCTGCGCTTCGCAGCGGGCTGCTCGGAGCGTTGGCGCCGGGGCGCCTGGATCCAAAGCCGTGGCCCGCGGTACGGGAGCGCACGCCGAGGTTCGGGCTGGGCTTTTCGGCGCGAGGTTCCTAGGATCAGGACGCGACCACGGGCTGACCCCATGCGGAACGACTTAGACGAAGAGAGAAGTACGACACAGCCGACCCAGGGCCAACCCGGTGGCGGCATCAAGGACGCAGGGACCGACTGCCTGGTCGTGATCTACACGACGGAGCCCGTGCTGCTCGGCAAGCGGTTCGTGCTGAAGGACAACCCGACGACGGTCGGCCGCGGGGCGAATAATCACATCGTGCTCGACGGCGAATCCGTGTCACGCCGCCACGCCCATTTCGAGCAGCGACCGAGCGCCTGGATGGTCGTCGACGACGGGAGCACCAACGGGACGTACTGCAACGATGAGCAGATCTCCCGCGAGGTGGTGCTGAAGAACGGAGACCGGGTGAAGATCGGTCCCACGATCTTCAAGTTTCTGTCCGGCGCCGACGTGGAGTCTCAATATCACGAAGAGATCTACCGGATGACCATCATCGATGGTCTCACGCAGATCCACAACAAGCGTTACCTCCATGAGGCGATCGAGCGCGAGATCATCCGCAACCGCCGCCACGAGCGGGGCCTGGCGATCCTCCTGTTCGATATCGACCACTTCAAGCGCATCAACGACGTCCACGGCCACCTCGCCGGCGATTTCGTCCTGAAGGAGGTCGCACGCCTCGTGCATAGCCGCCTCCGCCGCTATGAGGTCTTTGCGCGGTATGGCGGCGATACATTCGCCATTGTCTTGCCGGAGGGGTCTATCGACGACGCTGCGGCGCTCGGCGAGACCCTGCGACAGCAGCTCGCAGAACACCACTTCGTGTTCCAAATCAACAGCATCCGTGTGACTCTCAGCATCGGCCTGGCGTTGCTGCAGCAGGGTGATCGCGCCGGAGACCTGATCAAGCGCGCCGATGAGAGCCTTTACGCAGCGAAGAGATCCGGGCGGAATTGTGTGGTTTCCGCCAGCGGCTTCGATTATCGCCGCCTGCTGGACGGGCCGTCGCTCCTGGAGAAGGCTCTCACACGAGCGCCGCCAGGGAGCCTTATCGCATTCGAGCTAGAGGACGAGAGGGAGATCGTCGAACGGCTCGGGTCAAGGGTATACGATCACTGGTTCCGGCAACTCGTCCGGCATGTCGAGCTCACACTCGGCAAAGAGGACGAGCTGGCTACGTGGCGAGACCGCTATGTGCTTGCTGCAATTCCCGCGGAAAGCGCCGAGACGACGGCCGAAATGATCGCCCGAGTGCGGGCGGCATGGTCGACTCACCCGACCGAAGAGGCTCACCGAGCGGTCGCACGCGAAATTCGCTCAGCCTCCCTCAACCCCTCCGCGGTTGTGCTGCACCAAGAGCGATCGCTCGATGTGCTGGTCTCACGCCTCCTGCCGCGTCCTCAGGAAGGATTGCCGGCGGAGGACGAGCTCCCCTTTCCGATCGCGGCGCTGCGCGCCATGGTTGCCAGCCGAAGGACGACGTTGGGCCGTGTGAAGTCGTTGCTCGACGGCATAGAGACAGCCCTCAGGTTCGTGGTCGCGGTCGGGCTCGGGGTGATACGAGAGGTGAATGATCCTGCTCTCGAGAAGCGAGCCGCAGATGTGCTTGCGGGCGTGCACGGGAACCAAACTTTCTGGGGAAACGTTGGTCTCCAGCTTGGTGAGCTCCTCGCCCATCAGCCTCGCGGCGAGATCTCGGAGGCCGCACGGGCGCTCGTGCAGTCGACGGCCAACAACTCCCCGCTTGCGATGGAGCTCTTTTGGACGGCTGAACTTTGTCGCTCGATCCGATACGAGACAGGCATATCGGAGGACGCGCATGGATCAGATGAAAATCGTGTGCGAAATATCCTCGACACCATCATCGTCGCACTTCACCCCTTAGGCAAACTCCGCCTTGTCAGCGTGGCCCAGCTCGAAGACGTTGACAACGGGTCATTCAGCTACAGTCTCTATCTTCACCGCGGAGCGGGCGAACATTTTCCGATCGTCCGGGAACATCTGAATTCCCCGCTCCAGAAGGGGTGGTGCTATCTTCTCACGAGCGATCGCGAGCGACCGCCGATCTGCCTCGCGCCCATCGTGCTTTCGCACACCTGTAACATCTGCCGCCGCGTCGAGGTGGCCGTGGCGGAGCGGCTCACGTTGGGACCAAAAGGCGCCGGGATCACTGTACGAGGGGTAACCACGAACCACGAGGGAAGAGTTGAGGTCCCCTCGCTGAAATGGATGCAAGCGCTGCATGATGCGATCTTCAAGACAGACGCGAAGGAGCGATGCCCAGACGTGGAGGTGACCAGGGAACATCTCATCGAGCCCGGGCGCTTACATCCCGAGCGAGCGTCCATTCCCGAGCGCCCCAGAGGAATGCTTCGTCCGCCAAGGTCACCCCAGCCGGACGCGGTGAGCTCTGCCGTGCGCCGGAAGCTGCGGACCTTGTGCAGCTACGTATCAATCGACGACAAGATGCTCGATCGCCTGGTTGTTCATCTACGACCGCTTGAACAGGAGAATCTGATCGAGGTATGGCACGAGCGGATGATCTCGCCTGGTAGCGATTGGGACAAGGAGGTCCATAGGCATGTCGAGGAATCCGATATCATTATATTCATGGTCAGCGCCGATTTCATTGCGTCGGAGAGGAGCTTCGAGCGTGTGGTGAGGCGTGCTCTTGAACGGCACGACGCAGGCCAGGCGGCGGTTGTGCCGATCTTGCTCCGGCCGTGCATCTTGTCATCCACACCGCTCGCAAAGCTCAAGGCGCTGCCCAGGAGCGGAATTCCCGTCGCCAGTTGCGCAGATCCGGAAAAGGTGTGGGCCGAGGTCGCGGACGAACTCAGGCAGTTCATCATCGCGCGGACGTAAAGGCGACACGTCGCCGGGCGCGGGGTTCGGGGGGCTGGTCTGGCTCGTGACCTCTGCCGTGCTCGCTCAGGCCTTCCGTGGATGTGTGGAGGCTCGACCAGAGCCTTCAGCTCGCGTTGCACCTCCGGCTATCGGGTCGCACTGGACCTCGCGCTGAGAGAGCTGGGGCGCCACGCCATGAGCCCGCCCGACTGGGTGCGGCCGGCGTGACGCGCACCGGGACCGCGGCCGAGCCGCCCCCGCCCTTGCCGGCCCCCTCGACCGGGCCGCCTCCGCCGCCTGTCGCGCCAGCGCCCCCTCCGAGCTACACCCCACCAGAATGGATATGGAAAAGATCAGTGATCCGATTGCAGTTCTCATGAGACCGCGCTTGCGCAGATGGCGTGCCAGCGAGTTTTTCAGGCGAATCCAGCCTTTGCCACCTATGTGCCACGCAAAGTGCGTCAGTTTCCTGCGCAACGTGCCATATTGGGCCGATTCGGCTGGTCGGCACAGCGCGCAGCGCATCCCGCGGGTGCTCGTCTTGCGTCCCTGGTCCTCATCTTCCGTCGCCATTTCCTCTCGCGGGCTCGCGCCGGTCGCAGTCCGACCAGGCCGCCTCTTCTCCGCGTCGACGACGAGCAACACGGCGACGAGAAGGTCGAAGCGATTCGCCCCCCCCGAGTCGTCGTTGGTTGATATCCTCCGGCGCTGCCTGGAGGAGAAAGATGATCGTTTCCGTCAAGGGTGCCGAGCTGTTCTACACGAAGCGCGGCAGCGGGCCGGCGTGCCTGGTCCCGTGCAGCATTGGAACGAAGCCCTACGAGCGCCAGACGCCCGCGCAGCTGAGCGACCGGCTCGAGCTCGTCTACGTCGACCTGCGAGGAAGCGGGCGCTCGACCGGCGACCCTGCCGACCTCACCTTCGACGTCCTCGCCGAGGACCTGGAGGCCATCCGGGTCGATCTCGGGGTCGAGCGGATCGCGGTCCTGGGGCACTCGATCCTCGGCGCGCTCGCCGCGGAGTACGGCCGGCGCTGTCCCGCGAGCGTGTCGCACGTGATCATCGCGGGGACCCCGCCGCGCGGCGACATGGCCCAGCTGTCGGCGAGATCCGCGTCGTTCTTCGAGCAGGACGCGTCGGAGGAGCGAAAGCAGATCCTGCGAGACAACCTGGCCAGGCTGCCCCCGGGCGCCTCCCCGGGCGAGGCCATGCTGGCGCAGACGCCGCTGCGCTTCTTCGACCCGCGCTTCGACGCCGCTCCGCTGTTCGCGGAGGCGGACCTCAAGCCGCGGTTCTTCGCGCACCTCCTGGGGACGCTCGCGCCGGCCTGGGACATCACCGCCGACCCGGGCTCGCTGCGCGTCCCGCTCTTGATCGCGCACGGGCGCCACGACTACACGGTTCCCCACGCGCTGTGGGATGGGGTCGTGCCGACGTTGCCCGACGCCACGCTGCACCTCTTCGAGCGGAGCGGACACCAGCCGTTCTTCGAGGAGCCGGAGCGGTTCGCCGAGGTTGTGACCGGCTGGATGAGCCGCCAGCGCTGAGACAGCGAGAGGCGCTGTTGCCGGCGGCCCGGCAGCCTCGCGAGGAGCACCTCGCGGTGCGGTCGCTCCTGCTTCACCCCCGCCGCCCGCGCCCGCTCGTTTCGTGCTGTCGAGGCTCGGGCCGAGGGGGGTGAATTATATCCGAGCGGAGCGCCGCGGCGAACGCTCCCTGAAGGCGCGGGGCTCGCGGTGATTGCCGGAGGTGAAGCATGTCGAAGCGCGCGAAAAGGATGGTGCTCTTGCTCGTCGGCCTCGTCGGCCTCGTCGGCGCGAGCTGCGCCAAGAGCGAGGAAGAGATCCAGGAGGAGTTCGACGTCATCGTCGCGGAGTCGAACGCGTGCAACGACGTCTCTGAGTGCGTCTATGCGTCGCCCGGCTGCCCGCTCGGGTGCTGGGTGGCCGTGAACAGCGCCAAGAAAGCGTATGTGGAACAGGAAGCGCGCGAGCTCATCGAGGACTACGAGTCCGGGGGGCGCTCTTGCCAGTACGAATGCGCCGTGCAGGGCCCGCTCGAGTGCGCCGAGGGCCGCTGTCAGGAGGGCGACTCGCCCTGACGCGGCGGCTCGCGGCGAGCTCGTGTTGAGCGCGGCGCGCCGGGCACCAGGCCAGAACGGCCGGCGCGCCGGAGGCGCCGCGCTCTCCGTCTCGGGTACGACCCTGCGCAGAGGGGGCCGCGCCCCGGGCCGGTCAGGGCGCCGCGTGGCCGTCGACCCGGAGCTGGCACCCGCTCTGAGGGCAGCCGGAGCAGGTCATCTGGTCGAGCCGCTGCACCTGCCGCAGGTCGTCCGCGAGCACGCCGGCCACCGAGGCGAGCTCGGGGGTGCGGGACAGCGCGTCGAGCGAGGCGGGCGCGCCCGACGCGCCGGTGAGGACCGAGCCGGTGAGGACCGAGCCGAAGTCAAGGCCCGCGGCCTCGAGCTCCGCGAGCACAGGTCGTGAATGTGCTGCGCGGGGGTCGCATCAGAGGCGGAGACACGCGCGGCACGGGCGCCGCGGGAGGGCCGGGCGGCGTGGCTGCCTGGCGGATGCACGGGTCTATCCGAGATTCGGGGTCTGAGCATGGACTGCGATTCACAGCAGGGCCGGGCGCTGCCACCACGGCGCCATGGACATGATCTCGTTTGCGTGGAGCGCAGACCGAGGCGGCGCTCACGGCCCCATCTCGATGGACGTGACCGGGCTCGTGCAGGCCTGGATCGACCGCGCCCACGAGAACCACGGGGTGCTCCTGGAGCATAATACTACGGGCAGGACGATGTACCGCTCGCGCGAGCACCTCAGGACCGACGACCGCTCCTGGCTCGAGGTCTGCTACTTCGCGCCGTGACGCCGTCGTTCCTGCGGCGACGTGCGCTGGGCGCCGCCCAGGGCCAGGTTCCACCGCGATACTCGCCACAGCGGTCGTGAGGTGCTGGCGCGTTTGCCGATCTGTCTCGCGTTGAACGTCGAGTCTGTTCCGAGCATCGGAGGTGCATGACCAGAACCTCCGAAGCAATCGGTTCAGCATCCAGGCATCGCCTGCGCGGGCCCACCGCCCTGTGCTGCGTGGCGCTCGTCACGGTGGCCGCGTGCAAGCCAATCACACGCGACGGCAGCAGCGGCGGCTCCTCAGGCGACGGCGGCAGCGGCGGCTCCTCAGGCGACGGCGGCAGCGGCGGGGCGAGCACCTCGACCGGCAGCGGCGGCTCCTCAGGCGACGGCGGCGCCGGCGGGGCGAGCACCTCGACTGGGAGCGGCGGCTCCTCAGGCGATGGCGGCAGCGGCGGGGCGAGCACCTCGACTGGGAGCGGCGGCTCCTCAGGCGACGGCGGCAGCGGCGGGGCGAGCAGCTCCATCGGCAGCGGCGGCTCCTCAGGCGATGGCGGCGCCGGCGGGGCGAGCACCTCGATCGGCAGCGGCGGCTCCTCAGGCGACGGCGGCAGCGGCGGGGCGAGCAGCTCCATCGGCAGCGGCGGCTCCTCAGGCGATGGCGGCGGCGGGGCGAGCACGTCGACCGGCAGCGGCGGCTCCTCAGGCGACGGCGGCAGCGGCGGGGCGAGCACATCGATCGGCAGCGGTGGCTCCTCGGGCGACGGCGGCAGCGGCGGGGCGAGCACATCGACCGGCAGCGGCGGCTCCTCAGGCGATGGCGGCAGCGGCGGCTCCTCAGGCGACGGCGGCAGCGGCGGGGCGAGCACATCGACCGGCAGCGGCGGCTCGCCAGGGACATGCGTGCCGGGATCCGTCGTCGCGTGCTACTCCGGCCCTGCGGGCACCCGCGACGTGGGGACCTGCACTTCCGGAACACAGACCTGTCGCCCTGACGGATTCGGCTACGGCCCCTGCACAGGTGAGATCACCCCTGCAGCGGAGTCCTGCGCCACGCCGGAGGACGAGAGCTGCGACGGCGATCCCTCTTGCCCGCAGCCACCGGCGTGGGCGCGCGGGTTCGGCGGTCCCAGCACCGACAACGGGCTATCCATCGCCAGCGACGCCGCGGGCAACTACTACGTCACCGGATCCTTCCAGGGAACGGTCGACTTCGGCGCCGGCCCTCTGACCAGCGCCGGAGGAAAGGACGTCTTCCTCCTCAAGCTCGATCCGTCGGGCGCGCTGATCTGGAGCAAGCGCTTCGGCACCCCCTTCGAGGAGATCGGAGGCGCCGTGACCGTCGACGGAAACGGCGACGTCTTGCTCGCCGGCACCTACTCCAGCGACGATTCGGGCACGGCGACCGGCCTGGACTTCGGCGGGTGCTCCCTGCCGGGCCCCGCCGAATGGTACGCGATGTTCGCGGCCAAGCTCGACCCCGACGGCAACCACGTCTGGAGCAAGGGATTCAACTCCTACAGCCTCTACCATACCCTCACCGTGAGACAGATCGCCGCCGATGCCCTGGGCAATGCGTACATCGCGTATCTTGAAGGGGGGGAACTTGCCGGCGTGATGAAGCTGGACTCCGCGGGCAACGCCACGCCGAGCAGCCCGCTGCATCACCTTCTGCCTCGGATAGGGTTCAGCGGGTTCTCGATGAACCTCGCGCTCGACAGCGCCGGCAACGTCGTGACGTTGCACAAGGGGCTCGTCGACGATTTCTTCACTTACCTGTTCATATCCAAGTTCTCTCCGTCGGGCGACCTGCTGTGGCAATACCAGAGCCCCAACGAAGTATGGACTGCCTTCTCGGTGGCGGTCAATTCGGCGAACGAGATCTTCGCGACATTCTCTGTCGATACGGATCGCTATCTCGTCAAGCTCGATGAGGATGGCGAGGAGGTCTTCACCGTCCCGAACCCCTACGGCGCCACGCTCGCCGTCGACGCCGCGGACAACCTCCTCGTCGCCGGGGGCGGGCTCGCCCTGCTCGACGCCGACGGCGCGGAGCTCTGGACGACCCCCTTCACTGCCTCCGCGTCGGACATCGCCGTCGCTCCGAGCGGCGCGGTCGCTCTCACCGGAAGCGTGAGTGGAGCGGCGGACTTCGGGACCGGCCCGATCGCATACGCGGGAGGCTCGGACATCTATGTCGCCACGTTCAACCCGCCGGCGAGCGGAGGCGGCAGCGGCGGCGCGGGCGGCAGTGGTGGCGCCGGCGGCAGCGGCGGCACAGGCGGCGGCGACCCGGCGGAGACCTGCGTGCCAGGCTCGGTCGTCGCGTGCTACTCCGGCCCTGCCGGGACGAGGGGCGTCGGGACCTGCGCTGCCGGGACGCAGACCTGCCGGCCCGACGGCTTCGGCTACGGCCCCTGCACGGGCGAGGTGACGCCCGCCGACGAGGCTTGCTTCACGCCGGAGGACGAGAGCTGCGACGGCGATCCCCATTGCTCCGTGCTGCCGCCGTGGGCGCGCGGATACGGTAGCACCGGCGCCGACGCGGGCCTGGAGATCGCGAACGACGCCGCGGGCAACTACTACGTCGCAGGCACCTTCGAGGGAACCGTCGACTTCGGCGCCGGCCCTCTGACCAGCACCCCGCCGGGGAGGGACGGCTTCCTGCTCAAGCTCGATCCATCGGGCGCGCTGCTCTGGAGCAAGCGTTTCGAGGACCGTCCGTATGCCATGACCGTCGATGAGAGCGGCGATGTCTGGCTCGCCGGCGCCTACGGGTCGGGGCTCCCCGCCATGGGGTTCGGCCAGTGCCTACCCCCCTTCGACTACGGCCTCCCCTCAGATGCGGCCTTCGTGGTCAAGTTCGACCGCGATGGCAATCCCCTCTGGAGGCAGGGACCCATCGTATCGCCGGTCACGTCAGGCCTCGACAACTTCGCCCCGGAGCAGATCGCGGTCGATGGGCTCGGCAACGCGTACCTGGCCTACGTCAACAGCGAGGAGTGGCCGAACGCCTTCCTGGCGAAGCTGAGCCCCGCGGGCAACGTCCTCTGGAATCAACGGATCACGGACTCGGACTCATGGTTGGTACACAACGCTGATATCGCGATCGACAGCGCCGGCAACGTGCTGGCGGTGACCGCGCCGGCGTCCGCCGTCGCGCAGCTCACCGTCACCAAGCTCGCCCCGACGGGCGCCGTGATCTGGAGCCAGCCGTTCGCGCCGGAGCCGTCGATCCCCCCCGGCGGCGACCCCGGAGACGCGGCGTGGTCGGTGGCCGTCAACGCGGCCGACGAGGTCCTCGTGGCGGGCATCACGGACGGGACCGTCGACCTCGGCGGCGGCGTGCTGCCCGCCGGCCCCGTGCTCCTCAAGCTGGACGCCGCCGGCGCGTACGTCTTCAGCGACTCGGTCCCCTTCGGCGACAGCGTCGCGGTGGATCCGGGCGGCAACATCGCCGTCGCGGGGAGCGGGCTCGCGAAGCTCGACCCGACCGGCGCGGAGCTCTGGACGCTCAGCTTCGCGGCCGGCGCGAAGGACGTGACCGTCGCTCCGAACGGCACCATCGCCATCACCGGCGCCGCGACCTCGGCGGTCGACTTCGGGACCGGCCCGATCCCCTACGCCGCCGGCTCCGACGCCTTCGTCGCCACGTTCGCCCCCTGAACCGCCTCACCTGAAGCAGTCGCGCGAGCCGAGCACCCGCAGCGGCGGGTGCTCGCGCCTCGCGCGCCGGAGAGGCGGTGTCCTCGCCGCCTCGGGGGCGCCGCAGGACGGCGTCTGCTCGCCGCTCACGGACATGGGGCCGCCACGCCGGTAACCGCGCTCCGGCAGGGATCCAGAGGACAGGCGGTCAACCCCGGGTCCAGGCGACAGAGGGTCGGACCCGGGATTGCGCCGCCGCGCAAGCGTGCGCCTGCACGCCTGTCTCATGATTCTCCCTGAGCGCGTATAGGGATTTACAGCAATGGCGAGCCGCGCTCCGCCGCACGACGGAGCGCATCTCGGCCAGGCCGAGGTGGAGCGAGAAGGGGCCACATGAGCCAGCCATCGCCGCGCGTCCTGTCACTGCTCCGTGAGCGAAAGGATGAGCTCATGCGTCAGTGGACATCACGCATCCGGGACGATCCGAAGATCCCCCAGGCGCGCGCGCTCAACGAGGAGGATCTGAGAGACTACACCCCGAAGCTCCTCGAGGACCTCATCGACTCCCTCGCGCAGAGCACGCAGCCAGGCACGCCGGGCGGAGCCAGCGGCCAGGAGATCGGCAGCTCGCAGGCCGCCAGGCTGCACGCCTCTCACCGCCTCGCCCAGCGCTACTCCCTCGCGGAGGAGCTGCGCGAGCTCGGCGTTCTTCGCTCCGTGATCATCGACATGTTCGCGCGGGAGAGGGTGACCCTCGGCGACGGGGAGGCCCAGCTCGTACACTCGACGCTCGACGAGGCGATGGTCACCGCGGCCGTCGAGGTGGAGCGGACGACCTCCGCCGAGCTCCGTCGTGACGTCGTGCTCCGCGAGCTGTTCATCGCGATCCTCGGGCATGACCTGCGCACCCCGCTCTCCGCCGTCCGGTTCGCCACCGCCGCCCTGCTCAAGCGCGAGGACGTCACCGCCGCCGTGGCGCGGCTCGTCCAGCGCATCGCCGCGAGCAACGACAGGGCGGTGCGGATGGTCGAGGATATGCTCGACCTGACGCGCGTCCGCTGCCACAGCGGCCTTCCGGTCGAACCGAAGCTGGTCGACCTCCGCTCGATCTGCCGGCAAGTGGTCGTGGAGCTCGAGCTCTCCTACCCAGAGCACACCATCCGCCTCAAGGCCCAAGGCGACGGACACGGCATGTGGGATCCGGGCCGGATGGAGCAGCTCCTATCGAACCTGATCGGCAACGCCGTCGACCACAGCCCGCCGGAGGAGCCGGTGCAGGTGGAGCTGCGCGTGCAAGATCAGGCCGTCGTGCTCGAAGTGAGCAATCGCGGGAGCCCGATCCCGCCCGAGCTGTTGCCCGTGATCTTCGATCCGTTCCGTCGGGGCGACCAGCAGCACGAGGGCCCGCGAAGAACAAAAGGGCTCGGGCTGGGGCTCTTCATCGCCAAGACGATCGTCGACGCTCACGGAGGCTCCATCGAGGTCACGAGCACGCCGGAGCAAGGCACCCTGTTCCGAGTCGTGCTTCCTCGTTCGTCGTAGCTCGGCCATCTCGCCGACGTACGCCTCTCCTGGGCATGGTTGGGCGGCTGGTGGGCTTCACCTCGGGTGAATGCCCGACCGACCGCGCGCACCAGAAGGCGGCGAGAGGAGACAGGGGCCATGCCATCGATGTGGAGGTTCGGGAGCGCCATCTTCTGCGGGCTCGTCATGCTGCGCGCCGGCACCGCCTGGGCGGCCAGCGCCCCGTCCTGGCAGAGCGTGCCGTCGATGATCACGCCCCGGGGCGAGCACACCGCCACGGAGCTCGAGGACGGCCGGGTGCTCGTCACGGGGGGGTTTCCGGTGGTCGACGCGCCGCCGTACACGAACCTCGCGGCGATGAGCCTCCGGGAGGTCGAGATCTACGACCCGGCGACGAGGACCTGGTCGCCCGCGGCGCCGCTCGCGCAGCCTCGCAGCGGACACGCGGCCATCCTCCTGCCGAACGGCCGTGTCCTCGTGGCGGGCGGCAGGTCGAGGAGCGAGCTGCCAGCCAGCGCAGCGCTCTCTTCGGCGGAGATCTACGACCCGACGAGCAACACCTGGACGACCGCGGCGCCGCTGCCCAGGTCCCACCCCGCGCCCTCGATGATGCTCGTCGACGGCAGGCCGGTGCTCGTCGGCTCGAGCCTGAACAACGCCTTGAACAGCGATTGGTTCAACAGCGCCATCTACGACCCGGAGTCGGACGGCTGGACGGCGCTCCCGAGCTGCACCCACGTGGAGCGGATCGAGTTCACCGCGGGCGGGATCATCCCCATGCCCGTGAGCGCGACGTTGCTCCACGACGGCCGGCTGATGGCGGTCGGGAGCGGCTGCAGCCTCTACGATCCCGAGACCGAGCTCTGGATCTGGGAGCAGGACGCCGTGATGAGCACGAGCGAGTACCGGTATCCTCACGCGACGACGCTCCCGAGCGGCGATGTCCTGGTCGTGGGAGGCACCGTGTCCGGTCCGGACCCGCAGGTCCACGCCTTCGCGCAGGTCTACCTCCCGCGCGACGATCGCTGGGAGCCGACCTCCGGGTCGTATGCGCCGGCCTCGACGCCGTGCGGGCTGGGCAGCCTGGGCATCCGGGGGACACGCACATCGCTGCTCCCGAGCGGCAAGGTGCTGCTGACCGGAGGCATGGAGCCCTGCACGGACAAGGTCTCGACAGCCAGCATCGTTCCCTTCTTCTCGACGATGGCGCTCTTCGACGAGGCGACCCGCGCCTTTTCTCCCCTCGACCTGGAGCCGCCGGTCACCATGGCGCGCGCCTACCATTCCGCGACGCCGCTCAGGGACGGCAGCGTGCTGATCGCCGGCGGGTACGTCGGCGCCGCGACCGCGACGGCGTCTGCCGTGCTCTTCCGCGAGCGCTCGCCGCTCGGCGAGGGCTGCGCGGCGGACAGCGACTGCGGCAGCGGCTTCTGCGCGGATTCGGTCTGCTGCGACGCGGCCTGCGCCGGGCCGTGCGACGCCTGCGCGGTCGCCGCCGGGGCGCCGCAGGACGGCGTCTGCGCGCCGCTCACGGGCGTCGCCTGCGACGACGCCGACGCGTGCGTCGCGGGGGGCGTCTGCGAGGCGGGCGCGTGCGTCGGCGGCGAGGCGGCGCCCGACGGCACGCCGTGCAGCGACGGCGACGTGTGCTCGGCGGCGAGCGCCTGCGTCGGGGGCGCCTGCGTGGGGGCGAGCCTCGCTGTGTGCCTGCCCGCGGACGACTGCCACGAGGCGCCCGCGTGCGACCCGGCGGCGGGCTGCGCGCTGCCGGGGTCCGCGAGGCCAGACGGCACGCCCTGCGGCTTCCCGGGCGCGGAGGAGGGCTGGCAGGAGGCCGGGCGGCTCGATGCGTTCTTCTACGATGCTGAGCCCACGTTGCTCCCGGACGGGACGGTCCTCGTGCTCGGTTCCGGCGTGGCCCTCGACGGGACCAGGCAAGGACGAGGCTGGACCCGTTACGATCCGAGCACGGGCGCGTGGGAGCCCTTCATGGTGTTCGGCGAACGACTGAATTCTCCGAAGACCCCCACGTTGCTCCCGGACGGGACGGTCCTGGCGATCGATGAAGGCAGCCTGAGGAACACCTCGCGGGCGCTGCGATATGACCCGGCGACCGGCGTATGGTCGCCGGCTGCGCCCCTGCTCTTGCGGCGCAGGACGCAGACGGCCACGGCGCTTGCGGACGGCCGGGTGCTCGTCGTCGGCGGCGACCGGACCAGCGACGGGGGCGGCGACCGGGTCGAGATCTACGATCCGGTCGCTGACACGTGGACCGAGGCAGCGCCCATGAGCGCTCGGCGAGAGTACCACACGGCGACGCTGCTGCCGGACGGCCGGGTCCTCGTCGCGGGCGGGCTCGGTGCTGAGGTGATGGTGTCGGCGAGCGCGGAGGTGTACAGCCCGGCGACCGACGCGTGGACGCCCGCCGCCGCGATGCGCCGGAGGCGCGCATCCCACACGGCGACCCTGCTCGTGGACGGCCGGGTCCTCGTCGTCGGCGGAGACAGAGGAGAGCCCGCCAACACGGCCGAGATCTACGATCCTGCGAGCGACACGTGGACCTCGGCGGGGGAGATGGCCGCGCAACGGTCGTCCCATGGAGCGGCGCTCCTCGTCGACAGCAGGGTCCTGGTGGCGGGCGACGCGCTCTCCTACGACGGTGCCCTGGCCGCCGAGATCTACGATCCGGCGAGCGGAACCTGGGCGCTCGCGCCGGCGCTGGACGTGATGATCATGCGCCACGGGACGGTGCGGCTGAGCGACGGCCGTGTCCTGGTCGTCGGCGGCCGCGCCGGTCCGGGCGTCGGGTATCAGGTGCTCAACCACGCGTGGCTGTATATCCCGGCGCAGCCCGCGTCACCGGGAGCGTGCCAGAGCGGCGCCTGCGTGCCGGCTGAAGGAGGCGGCGGCACCGGGGGAGACGCCAGCGGCGGTGGCGGCGGCTCCGGGGGAGACGCCAGCGGCGGTGGCGGCGGCACCGGGGGAGATGCCAGCGGCGGTGGCGGCGGCACCGGGGGAGACGCCAGCGGCGGTGGCGGCGGCTCCGGGGGAGATGCCAGCGGCGGTGGCGGCGGCACCGGGGGAGACGCCAGCGGCGGTGGCGGCGGCTCCGGGGGAGATGCCAGCGGCGGTGGCGGCGCGGGCGGCACAGGCGGTCATGGCGGAGATGCAAGCGGTGGCGGCGGCGACGCGAGCAGCGGTATCGGCGGCGGAGATGCAAGCGGCGGCGGCGGCGACGCGAGCAGCGGTATCGGCGGCGGAGATGCAAGCGGCGGCGGCACGCCCGGCAGCGGTGGCGGCGGCGGAGATGCAAGCGGCGGCGGCACGCCCGGCAGCGGCGGCGGCACGCCCGGCAGCGGCGGTGGCGGCGTCGCCGCGGGCGGCCACGGCGGCGGTGACGGCGGCAATGCAAGCGGCGAAGGCGGTGCAGGCGGCACGGGCACTGGCGGCCATGGTGGTGACGCGGGCCATGGCGGTGATGCCCCATCCACCACGACCAGCGCGACCGGCGCCGGCAACGAGGACACCACGAGCACCAGCGCCAGCACGACCGGCGCGCAGAGCAGCGGCGGCGGCGCCCTCCCGACCGCAGCAGGGGGCGGCGGCTGCCGCATGACGCCGGACAACCAGGAGACGCCGGCCTGGCTGCTCGCCCTCGGCGCGCTGGCCACCCTGCGGCTGCGCCGGCGATCCCCGAGGACGAGCCGCCCGGCGTGAGCAGAGGACAGGCGTGACCGCCCAGCCGCCGTCATGGGCGGTCACGCTGCGCGGCATTCTCCGCTCGTTCCCGGCCGAGGTACCTCACGGGCCACGGGGAACGGGCTGACCAGGCGTCAAGGGCGACAGCAGCCCCGATGGCTGATCAAGATAAAGCGCTGATATTTCCTGATAGCCGCTGATAGCCAATCACCCGCAGCGGCGCTCCACAAGGCGGCGCAGATGAAGACGCCATCCCGCGGACGTCATTGACATGCCGGGAGAAGCGCGCGATCATGATCGGATCTCTGTCTTGCACCCTCCCGAAGAATCGCGCCCCACTCACCTCGTATCCAGCATTCGCGCGCATGGCTCCTCCTGCCCACAGCCCCGGGTCCGGCGGGGCTCGGGGCGGCGCGCGACGAAGCTGGCAAGGAGAACCTCTGGATGAGAACCATCGTGAAGGCCTTCAGCTCCGCCTGCGTCGGAGCGGCCGGCGTCCTCGTGGCCGGCTGCGGCGCCGCCCCCGGCGCCGCTGGCGCGGAGAGCACCGGCGACGTGGAGAACGCCGCACAGGCGCTCTCGACCGAAGGACAGGTGTGCGTCACCGTCCAGCGCGGCGCCGGCTCGGCGAGCGTCGCCGACGCCGTGCTCTGGCAGAACGCGACGAGCTGGAACGACGGCGCGAACGTGACCCTCAGCACAGGGACGAGCGCGGCCGGCGGGCGCCGTCGCAGCTTGCTCCGCTTCGACCTCTCCACCGTCCCCGCGAACGCCCGGGTCGTGTCGGCGAGCCTCTCGCTCTCGCAGACCTACAAGACGGTCGACAGCACGGTCCGCGTCCACCGCGTCACGAGCGCCTGGGAGGAGTCGACGGTGACCTGGGCGAGCTTCGGTGCCGCCTTCGATCCAGCGGCCGCCGCGTCGTTCGTCTCCGGCGGGGGCTCCGGCTTCCGGTCCTCCGACGTCACCGAGCTCGCGCAAGCATGGGTGAGCGGCGGGGCCGAGAACCACGGCGTCCTCATCGAGGAAGATCCGGTCCAGAGGACCGACTTCCGGAGCAGCGAGAAGGCCCACGTCGAGGACCGGCCGAAGCTCGACCTCTGCTACGTCATCCCCGAGGACGGCGGCGCGGGCTCGCCCGTCGTCGTCACCTCGCCGGCGGCCGGCTCGGAGAGCAGCTATCGCCGATCCGTCATCCGCTGGGAGCCCATCGCCGGGGCGTCTTCATATCACCTCGAGATCGACGACGATCCGAGCTTCCGATCGCCCGAGATCGACGCGCTGGTGACCGGCACGTCCTTCGCGCTCGACGGCAGGGAGCTCGCGCTCAACGGCGAGCGCTCCTGGCCGGCCTACGTGCGCATCAACGGCGCGCGGTGGAACGAGGGCACCTTCGCGCCGGCGGTCCTCAGCAACACCGGCGGCGAGGACGCCCTGGCGGTCGCCCCCGACGGCACGGTGCACCTGGCGATACACGGCGGCGGCGGCATCCTGCACGTGAGCTCCGAGGACTGGTCGCGGCGGACGGTCATCTCGTCCCCGGAGACCTTCAATCCCTGGACGATCGATCTGGAGGCCGATCCGATCACGGGTGATGTACACGCCGCATGGCGCGAGCAGAGCTGGGACTTCGGGCACGAGTTCTTCTACTCCGGCACGCTCAGCGGCTGGCAGCCCGTGCGGATCCCCGACGCGTATGCGCTCCACGATATCGGCTGGCAAGGGCCGAGCATCGCGGCGTACGGCGGCGTGGTCGACATCTATCACCCCTCCGGCAGCGGGTTCGAGCGCTTCCGGACCCAGGACGGCCACGACTTCGCCAGGAGCATGCCCTGGTCTGCCCGGACGACCGCGTCGACCGAGGCCGTCCTGGCGCCCGACGGGCGGACGGTGCTCGTCGCGGGGTTCCAGGAATACCGCTACGATCCCTCCTACGGCGGCTATGGTGTCTTCGGCTCTTTCGGCGTCTTCGACGAGGCGAGCGGCTGGGCGCAGCCGATCGCCACCGGCCCCGGGCTCTTCCCCTCGGTCGCGGTGGGACCTGACCACGTGATCCACGTCATCGCCACCGACGAGCAGAGCGGCGAGACGCGGTACTCCAACTCGCTCCGCGGCTTCGCGCGATGGACGGCGACGCCCCTCGGGTCTCCCAACCAGGACACGCGCACGATGGCGGTCGACGCCGCGGGCCGCGTCCACGTCATCGGGCAATCGCTCACGTACGAGGCGCGGCTCTTCTGGTCGGACGACATCGGCGAGACATGGTCCTCGCGCGAGCTGCCCGGCTCCGCGCTCCCGAGCGACATCGAGATCGGCCGCGACGGTGTCGTACACCTCCTCTGGTCAGCTGGACGCGGCGCGGCCTATGCCAACTCGCTCGGCGCCTTCATGGCGACCGACCTTGCCCCGGAGATCGCCCTCGGCGCTCCCGCCTACACGGACACCGAGGTCTCGGTCCTGGTGGAGGTCGGCGACCCCGACGGAGACGAGCTCGCCGGCGAGGCCACGGTCGGCTTCTATCCTCAGGCCGCCACCACGGTGACGAACGATGCCACCTTCGATGTGCTCGGCCTGCCGGTCCACTACTACGGAGGGCAGCTCCACAACCCGGAGATGGGCCTCGAGCTCCGGACCGCGGGGAGCGACCGCTGGAGTGAGTTCCTCTACCTCGACCCCTCGCAGATCTCGCTCCCGCTGCGCGTCGAGGTCCGCGACCGCCAGCAGGGCACGCTGAGCTCGTTCCTCATCGAGGCATGGGACGGGTACTATGCCGATCTCCAGGTACGGGTGTTCGAGGAAGCCGCGCGCGTCACCTGGACTGGCGAGCCGACGCTCTCCCTCCCGCTCGCCGGCGTCCCGTCCGACGTTCCCGCCGTGCTCCGGCTGATCGCCACCGACGGGACGAGCATGAGCTTCGGCGAGCAGACGCTCGAGCTCACCGGACAGCCGACGCTCCTCCTGGCCCCGCGCGCGCCGGCCGCTGGCGAATAGCACCAAGCTGGCGCGACCCGACCGAGTGCGGCGGTCCCCGCTCCTGTCTCGGACGTATTATCGCGTCTGGCCCGCGGCAACCTGGGTCGGGTCTCCACCCCTGGTCTGCTCGAGCGCTGGCCGAGCGCTTGACGAAAGAACCTGTGTGTTATCCTTCGTCACGGCCATGCAAGGCGCGACCCTTCGATACGTCGTCGCCGGCGACGGGACGCGCATCGCGTGGCACACCCACTGCGGTGCAGGCGACGAAGCGCGGCTGCTCGACCGCGCGCCTGTCATCCTCACGAACGGCCTCAGCACCACGGAGAATTTCTGGCGGCACCTCGTCAGCGAGCTCGCAATGACGACCCGCCTTGTCCACTGGAGCTACAGGGGCCACGGGCAGAGCGAGACGGCGCGATCGGGGGATTACGCCATCCAGACCCACGCGGACGACCTCCTCCGGGTGACGGAGGCGGTCCGTGATCACGGCGCGTTCGCCAGCGCGCCGGTGCACGTCGCCTTCTCCATGGGGGTCACGGTGCTGCTCGAGCTCTACCGCCGCCGCCCCGACCTCGTGCGCGCGATGGTGCTCATCGCCGGCGGCGCCGATCACCCCTATGCCTCGAGCCTCGCCCTGCGCCTCCCCGGAGCCCGCGCGGCCCTCCGTCGGGCGCTGCGCGCGGCGGCGTCCATCGCCCCTCGCGCCTCGCCGGTCCTGCGGCACATCACCGCGTCCAGCGCCCTCTTCCCCTTGTGCCGGGCCGCGGGCGTCCTGGCGCCCGGAGCGCCGCGCGAGGAGCTCGAGCACTTCTTCCACGCCGTCGGGACCATGGATACGCGCGCCTACTGGGAGTGTACGCGCTCCTTGATGGAGGCGCGCGCGTCGGATGTCCTCCCCGGCGTGCGGGTGCCGGTCCTGGTGATCGCGCCCGAGCGCGACGTGATGGCCCTGCGGGCTGACCTCGAAGTGCTCCACCGGCAGATCCCCGGCGCCGAGTGGACGCTCGTCCCCCGCACGGGCCACGCGATGCTCCTCGAGGCAGGGAGCGCCGTCGCGGAGCGCATCCGGGTGTTCTTGCGAGGGCTCCCGTAGCGCCGTCACGGACGGTCCGCCGGGCGCGCTCCAATACTCCCTGTCTCCCCGCCCCCTGTTCAATTTCCCCGCCGAGAATGGCTGGAAAATGAGGGGATTCCATCAGGTCGATGGGGGTCCGCCGACCGGGCCGATCATGCGATGGGTCCTGTGGCGCGCTTGACACGGGGCGAAGATCTGGTCTTTCCTGTGCTCTGTCATGGCTGGCCTGGACCACGATTTCTTTCTGCTGGATCGCGCAGAGCACCCATTCACGGCCTACGGAGACTTCGCCGGCAGCTCCGGCGCGATCCAGATCCACGACGACCTCGTCCAGTACATGACCGACGCTCTCCGGTGGATTCCGTCGCTGAACCCCGCGCGCAAGCGGCGCGGCTTCGGGTTGAACATCCATGGCCCGACGATCATCACGGACGCTGGCGCGCCGATCGCACGGCGGATCTTCGAATCCTGGGAGCGACTCTTCTCCAGCTCGCCGCCGATGCTCCGCCTGACGGGCGCGTGGTGCGAAACTGTCGGGAGCCCCGGGACAGGCCGTTATCTGAAGCTCACATATCGCCGAGATGACGCCGTCACGCGACTGCGCGGCCTGGCGTCGCTCTGCCGGCGGGTCGAGCGCGGCGGCGGCCAGCGCTACCTCCTGCACATGGGCATTTGAGCTGACGCCGCGACCTCGACCTGGGTCGGGTCGGCCGCGACCTCAACCTGGGTCGGATCGGGAGCCTGGGTCGCCGGTCTCCGCGCGAACGCCGCCGTCCCTCGCGCAATTGCGCGCCCCGGTCGTCGCGCCGGAGACCGGCGCTGCGCTGCTCCGCCGCTCCGCGGCCGCGCCCCTCCGCCGCGCCGCCGCGCGCGAGCGCCCCATGCTATGAGGTCGTTCCCATGGCGAGCCGCTTCTACGTCACGACGCCCATCTACTACATCAACGACGTCCCGCACCTCGGCACCGCCTACACGACGATCGCCGCGGACGTGCTCTGCCGCTACCATCGCCTGCGCGGCCACGAGAGCCGCATGCTCACCGGCACGGACGAGCACGGCCTCAAGATCCAGCGCGCCGCCGAGGCGCGCGGCATCGCGCCCGGCCCCCACGCCGACGAGATCGCCACCGCCTTCCGCGCCACGTGGCCGAAGCTCGGTTGCGCTCCGGACGACTTCATCCGCACGAGCGAGGCCCGCCACAAGAAGGGCGTGCAGGAGCTCTGGCGCCGCATCCAGGAGCGCGGGGACATCTACCTCGGCCACTACGAGGGGCTCTACTGCGTCGGGTGCGAGGCCTATTATACCGAGAAGGACCTCCAGCAGCCCGGCAACATCTGCCCGCTGCACAACCGGCCCGCCGAGAGCGTCAAGGAAGAGAGCTACTTCTTCCGCCTGTCCAGGTACGGAGACGCGCTGCTCGACTACTACCGGCGCAACCCCAGCTTCGTGCAGCCCGCGAGCCGCCTGAACGAGGTGACGAGCTTCGTGCGCGAGGGGCTCCAGGACCTCTCCGTCTCCCGCACCACGTTCCAGTGGGGGATCCCCGTCCCCGGCGACCCGAAGCACGTCATGTACGTCTGGTTCGACGCGCTCGCCAACTACATGACCGCCCTCAGGGAGCCCGAGGACAACACCCGCTTCTGGCCCGCGGACGTGCACCTCATGGGCAAGGACATCCTGCGCTTCCACGCCGTCTACTGGCCCGCGTTCCTGCTCTCGGCCGGCTACAGCGAGGCGGAGCTGCCGCGGCAGGTCCTCGCGCACGGGTTCCTCACCTACAGCGGCCAGAAGATGTCGAAGACGCTCCGCAACACGATCAGCCCTGTCGAGGTGGCGGAGGCCATCTCCGAGGCGGCGGCGGGGGCGCTGCCCGGCGGCCAGGGCGCCGCGGCGGGCGCGCCGCCCATCGGCGTCGACGTCGTGCGCTATTGCCTGATGCGCGCGATCTCCTTCGGTCACGACGGCGACTTCAGCGTCCAGGACCTCCTCGCGCGGTACGCCTCGGAGCTCGGCAATGCGCTCGGCAACCTGCTGAACCGGGTGCTGCCGTTCGCCGAGGAGGTGCCCGAGAAGGGGGCGCCCGGCCCGCTCGAGGAGGAGCTCGCCAGCGCTCAGCGGCAGGCCTCGGCCGCCGCGTCCGCGGCGTTCGACGCGAACCACCCGACGCGCGCGCTCGACGCGATCTGGACGGCGATCGCCGCGGCGAACGTCTACGTCGACAAGGCCGCTCCGTGGGTGGCCAAGAAGACGGACCCGGCGCGCCTCGCGACGATCGTCGCGACCCTGATCGAGCAGCTCGAGGCGATCAGCGTGATGATCTCCCCCGTGCTGCCGGTCGTGGCGGACAGGATGCGCGATCAGCTCGGGCTGTCGCCGATCGCGCCGGAGGTTGGGCTCGATCAGTGGCCGCTCAACCCCCCTGTCCGGAAGCCCGGCGCGAAGCTCCGCCGGGGCTCGCCCATCTTCCCGCGCCTCGAGAAGGACAAGGAGGCCGAGCTGCTCGCCCGGTTCGCCCCGCCGCAGCCGGACGCCGCCCCGCCGCCCGAAGCGGGCGCGAAGCCCGCGGCCACCGCGACCGCAGCAAAGCCCGCGGCCACCGCGACCGCGGCAAAGCCCGCTGTCGCCGCGACCACGGCAAAGCCCGCTGCCGCCACCCCGGCGGCAAAGCCCGCTCCCGAGGCGGAGGCCGGCGCGCCCGCCCCGGCGGCGCGCCAGGACAAGGCCCCCGTGGCGTTCGACGACTTCGCCAGGCTGGACCTGCGGATCGGCGTCGTCACCAGCGCCGAGCGCGTGAAGAAGAAGGACCGGCTGCTCGACCTGCGCGTCGACACGGGCGACGGCGCGCCCCGGCGCATCATCTCGGGCATCGCGGCGAGCTACGCCCCGGAAGAGCTGGTCGGCCAGCGGGTCGTCGTCATCTGCAACCTGCTGCCGCGCGACTTCGGCAAAGGCCTCGTGTCCGAGGGCATGCTGCTGACCGCCGAGGTCGAAGGGCGCGTCCGCACCGTCACCGTCGATGACGCCGCGCCAGGCACCCCGGTGCTCTGACGGCGCCCGCCGCGCGCGTGACTCGTCGAGGCGCTGAGGTCGCTTTCGCAGGGCGGCATCGGGATGCTGATCGTGGAGCAGCGGCTCGCCGTGGCCGCGGCGCTCGCGCGGCGCCTCGCGGTCATGGTCAACGGGCGGATCGCGCTCGAGACGACGTCGGCAGAGATGATGGCCGACGCCGAGGCGCAGCAGCGGTATCTGGGCGTGAGGGGGGATCGAGGGAAGAGCGCGCGCTGACGGGGCGCGCAGGAGCCAGCCCGGTGAGGGCACCACGGTGCGCATCTGGCTGCCAGCGACGCAGTCGTACGGGGCGGGGTGTTCAGCGCGCCTGACCGAGGTCGCGGTGGGTGCCTGTGCGGCGCGGCGCCGAAACCGCAGCCTCGACCACAAATGAACCACATTTTCGGGTTCATATCTCCTTGATGATTCTCCACGTCTCTTGACAGATCCGTCTTCTTTGCGATTCCATCCTGAGATCTGCACGTGCCTTGGGATCGGTGCCTTTCGCGTTGCTCGCATCCAACCGGCATGTGGCCCGCTCATCGCCATCGCAGACAGACGAGGAGGATCTCATGACGAGGAGTGGACGATGGGGGACGTTCCTTGGGCTCACGCTGACGACGGCGGCGTGCGGCTCGGGTGAGAGCCCCGGCGCGCCGGCGCACGTCACGCCGATCGTACGCCCTCCGGCGCCGGAGAATGAGTTCACTCCCGTGGAGCTCGAGGCGACGGTCGACAGGCTCGTCACCGAGATCAACGCGAGCTCGACCCGGACGATGCAGATGGCGGTGCTCCTGAGGAACGCCACCGGCTTCTGGGCGCCGATCGTCGCCGCCGCGAACCGAGCGATGGGTGAGCTCGATGTCACGGGGAGCGTGATCGGGCCCGTCGCCCCGTCGGAAGATGGCTCTGAATCGGAAGATCTTCAGAACCTGCAGATCCAGCAAGCGGTGGCGGACGGAGCGGAAGGGATCGGCCTCGCGCCGATCAGCGACGTCCAGACAGCCGCTGTCGATGAGGCCGTCGCGAGCGGCGTCCATGTCGTGACGCTCGACGCCGACGTGGCGGCCTCGAAGCGCGCGATCTACGTCGGGACCCTCGACAGGTCCGCCGGAGCCACGGGAGCGAGCACCCTGCTCGCGATGCTGCCCCCGCCGCGGGGGACGGTGATCATCCACGGCAGCGTCAACGCGGCCGGGAGCAGCGGCCTGGAGCGAACGCAGGGTGCCCAGGATGTGTTCGAGGCAGCCGGCTACGAGGTCCTGGTGCGTCAATCCACCTGGGCCGCCCAGGGCGAGGTCGAGGACGTCGAGTGGATGAAGACCCAGGTCGAGACGGCGGATCCGCCCGTCGTGGGGTTGATCGGCCTGTTCAACATCTCGTACCGCTGCGCGATGGCCGCGGAGGCCGCGGGCAAGCCGGAGCTCCCCATCGTCACCTTCGACTTCGATCCGAAGACGGTCGACTACATGCGCCAGGGGCGCATCAAGGCCACGCACATCCAGCGGCAGTACTACCAGGGCTATCTCGTGCCCTACATCCTCTACGGCATCAAGAACATCGGCCTCGACGCGACAAGGAAGCTCCTTACCCCCCAGCTGGTCGAAGGCGGACTGGTCGACACGGGCATCGACATGGTCCCGTGGGACAAGATCGACGCCTACAACGACTTCCTCGGCTCGATCGAGGCGAACCAGTAGCGGCGCCGCGGCCCGATGATCGCCTCGCGCGGCCTCGAGCCCTCCGTGGTCGCGAGCCAGGGCGCGCCGGCCGCTCGGCTCAGAGGCCCATGCAGTTCGCGTAGTACGTCACGGTGGCCGGCCAGTCGGAGAAGACGCCGCGGACGCCCACGTCGCGCGCGAGCACGTCGAGCATCACCATCGTGTCGCCGTCGTTGTCGATGGCGTCGACGACCGACTGGTAATAGTAGCCGCCGCCGCCCGAAAGAGGGCCCGAGCGCTCGAGCGTCCACGTGATGATGTCGAGGCCCGCGGCCCTGGCGGCCGTGGCGTACTCCGACGGCACGATCTTCTTCTTCCCGTCGAGCGTCACGAGCGCGAACAACGGCGGCGCGACGATCTTCACGCCCTGCTCCGCGAGGCGCTGCATCCCCGAGACCGCCGTCTCGTAGCCCTCGGGCGTGTCGACGCGGCTGTCGAGGTACACGGCCTGCGCGCCGAACTCCGGCTCTTTCGCGAGCCAGTAGAGCACGTCGTCCAGGCTGAAGGACTGCGCGAACACGCTCTTCGGGTCGACGCCGGCAGCCTTGTAGTCGTCGATCATCTGCTGCGCGAAGTCCTCCTGCGTGTAGTCGCCCTCGTACGGCATCTCCACCCCCGGGACCTTGAGCTCGGGCGTGAACTTGACGCCCAGGCTCGAGAAGAGCTCGATGCTCTCGGCGTGCGTCAGCAGCGTGCCGCAGGTGGCGTACAGGTCCGTGCGGAAGTCCGGTGTCGCGGCCATGTACTGCTCGACCGTGGTCGCGTCCGGGTTCGCGGCGTCCATCTTGCCACAGAGCTGCTTGAACTCGACGAGCGTGATGTCGCTCGTGCAGCACTTCGCCGACGCGGGCGTGCCGGCCTCGGCGTCGGCCGGCACGAACGGCTCCGAGCACTTCTCGGCGAGCTCCGGGATCGCCAGGATGTTCGTCGTCGTGTGGAGATCGCACTGATCGTGACGGCACACGAGCTGGCGGTCCCTGGTGAACGTGACGTCGCACTCCACGATGCCGGCCCCCATGCGGGCGGCGGCCTCGTACGACTCCCTCGTGTGCTCGGGGAACTGCATGCAGGCGCCGCGATGGCCGATCGAGAAGTCGGTGCGCTCGAAGGGTCCCTCGGCGCACGCCTTGAGCGCCTCCTTCAGCTCTCCCTCGTCCATGTCCTCGACGAGGTAGTAAGGTCGCGGGCCAAGCTGCACGCTGTGCTGCTCGGGCTCCTCGACCGGCGGCGCCGGCGGGACCACGGGCTTCACCGAGTCGTCCCCGCCGGAGCAAGCGCTCATGGCAGCGACCGGCAGCGCGAGAAGCGCCAAGGCGAGGTTGATTCTGGCGCCCTTCTTCATCATGGTTCACTTCCCTCGTTGGGTGGATTGAAGTCGGGACGCTATGCCGACCACCCTGGCGGGGAGATGTCTCGAAGGAAACAACGACGCGTCATCGCCGCGCCGCGCGCCGTGGCGCACTGGACGCCGCGGTTGCTCTAGGCGAGCAGCGCGCGCATCGCAGGGGCGATGACGTCCGCGATCGCGCAGCGAAAGGACGCGGCCAGGACGGCGCCGTCGGGGCGCCCGTGGGCGGCGAGGTCGCCGGCGGGCGCGTCCACCGCGGTGGCGGCCGGCGGAGGCGCGGCGAGGCTCTCCTCGAAGGCAGCCGAGACCGGGAGGCGCACCGCGTCGCCGCCCGTCTGGAGCGCCCAGGCCACGAAGCGCCACGCGAGCTCCGCGTGCCGGGCCTCGTCGTCGGCGATCGCGGCGAGGGCGCTCCGGACCGCTGCGTCGGCGGCGTGCGCGAGCTGCTCGCTGGCCTGCACGGCCGCGAGCGTCTCGCCGACGCAGCCCTCGCGGACGGCGCGCGCCGCGAGCTCGGCGAGGTCCGAGGTGACCTCAACGCGGCCGCCGAAAGCAAACGGCGAGGGCCAGCGCAAGCTCCGCGGGATTCGAAGCCTCGTCGGCGAGAATGTCGGCACAGCATGGCACAGAGTCGGGCTATCTGGCACGCGGCCACAGCGCTGCCGTACCGCGCAGCGCCGCGCTGCTGGCGACGCGATGGCTTACGGTCTACTGCAGCCCCCGCACTCCTCCACCACTCACCCGAACGGAGAGATCGATGATCGGATATGTCACCCTGGGCACGAGCGATATGGAGCGCGCCGCCCGCTTTTACGACGCCTTGCTGGGCGAGCTCGGCGCGAAGCGGCTGATGGCTTTCGAGAAGATGATCCTCTGGGCGGTGAGCCCGAACAAGCCCGCGCTCGCGGTCGTGCTGCCCTTCGACGGCCAGCCGGCCACGGTCGGCAACGGCGTGATGGTCGCGCTCGTCGTCGACAGCCCGGCCAAGGTCGACGCGCTCCACAAGAAGGCCCTGGAGCTGGGGGGCAAGGACGAGGGCGCGCCGGGCCCGCGCGGACAGGGGTTCTACGGGGGATACTTCCGCGACCTCGACGGCAACAAGCTCAACTTCTTCACCATGGCGGGCTGAGGCCGCAGGGCCCTTCTCCTTTGCTTCGATGGCTCCACGTTCCTTCCCGCGCGCCACGTCCCGCGTGCCGCGGCGTCGAACCCTGCTACGGGATTGAAGGCGCGCTTCTGTCGCAGTAGGGCAGCCGGCGGCAGCCAGACCACCCCGCGAGCGGCCTCCGCTCAGCCCCGGACCGAAGCGACCCATGTCTCAACAACCCAAGCTCGGCGGGGGCCTCGCAGCCGTCCTCCTGCTCCTCTGCGCCTGCCGGTCGACGCCGGACGCCCCGCCGCCGCCGCCGCCGACCGAGGTCGCCGTCATCGAGCTCAAGCCCGAGCCCGTCACCATCCGCGATGACCTCCCCGGCCGCGTCGAGCCGTTCCGCATGGCGCAGGTGCGCGCGCGCGTGCCCGGCGTCGTGCTCAAGCGCAGCTTCCAGCAGGGCAGCGAGGTCAAGGAAGGCCAGACGCTCTTCCAGATCGACCCGGGGCCGTTCAAGGCCGCCGCCGAGAGCGCCCGCGCCGCGATCGCGAAGGGGCAGGCGAGCCTCGCCCAGGCGGAGGCCCAGGCCAAGCGCGCGGGCGCGCTCGTCGAGGAGGGGCTCATGTCGCGCGAGCAGTACGACAACGCCATCGCGGCGCAGGCCGTGGCGCGCGCCGACCTCGCGCAGGCGCGCGCGGCGCAGGCCCAGGCGCTCCTCAACCTCGGCTACGCCACCGTGACCGCGCCGATCAGCGGCCGGATCGGCGGCGAGCTCGTCACCGAGGGCGCGCTCGTCGGCCAGAACGAGGCCACGCCGCTCGCCGTGATCCAGCAGATCGACACCGTCTACGTCGACATCAAGCAGCCCGTCTCGCAGCTCACGCGCCTGCGGCGCGCGGCCACGGGCGGCTCCGGCAAGGAGGGCGGCGCCGGTGAGGCGCCGGTGACGCTCGTGCTCGACGACGGGACCGAGTACCCCGCGCAGGGCGCGCTCCTCTTCTCCGACATCAGCGTGGACCCGGGCACCGGCGAGGTCACGCTCCGCGCCGCCTTCCCCAACCCCGACCGCCTGCTCCTGCCCGGCATGTTCGCGCGCGTGAAGCTCGCGCGGCGCGTCGATCCGGCGGCGCTCATGGTGCCGCAGCAAGCCGTGGGGCGCGACACGGGCGGCAAGGCGACCGTCGTCGTCGTCCAGGCGGACAACAAGGCGGTGGTGCGGCCGATCCAGACGGGCGGCGTCGACCGCGACCGCTACATCGTCACCGAGGGGCTCGCGCCCGGCGACCGGGTCGTCGTCGAAGGCCACCAGAAGATCGCGCCCGGCGCCGAGGTCCGCGCCGTCTCCTGGACGACCCCCGGGGCCGCGGCCTCGGCCGCGCCCTGACCCGAGCCGAGCATGCCGCGCTTCTTCATCGACAGGCCCATCTTCGCGATCGTCATCGCGCTGTTCATCGCGATCCTCGGCGCGATGGCGCTCCCGCGGCTGCCCGTCGCGCAGTACCCCTCCGTGGCGCCGCCCACCGTCTCGATCTACGCGAGCTACCCCGGCGCGACGCCGCAGACGCTCGACCAGAGCGTCGTCAGCCTGATCGAGCGCGAGCTGAGCAGCGTCAAGCGGCTCCTCTACTTCCAGTCGTCGAGCGACGCCTCCGGGGGCGCCCAGATCACCGCGACCTTCCAGCCCGGCACCGACCCCGACCTGGCGCAGGTCGACGTGCAGAACCGCCTCAAGGCGGTCGAGCCGCGCCTGCCGCCGGCCGTCCGGCAGTACGGGCTCTTCGTCGAGGCCTCGACGTCGAGCTTCCTGATGATCGTGAGCCTCTCGTCGCGCGACGGCAGCGTGGACCCGACCGCGCTCGGCGACCTCCTCGCCCGCAGCGTCATCGACGAGATCAAGCGCGTCCCCGGCGTCGGCCGCGTGCAGCTCTGGGCCAGCGAGCGCGCGATGCGGATCTGGATCGACCCGGCGAAGCTCGCGGCCCTCTCGCTCTCGCCCGCCGACGTGTCGAGCGCGATCGCCGCGCAGAACATCCAGTTCGCCTCGGGCCGCGTGGGGGACCTGCCGAGCCCGCCGACGCAGCAGATCAGCGCGACGCTCATCGCCGAGGGCCAGCTCACGACGCCCGAGGAGTTCGGGGAGATCGTCCTGCGCGCGCGGCCCGACGGCTCGCGCGTGCTGCTCCGCGACGTCGCGAGGGTCGAGATCGCCGCGCAGAACATGGCGTCGACGTCGCGGAGCAACGGCAAGCCGGACGCGGCCATCGGCATCCAGCTCGCGAACGGCGCCAACGCCATGAAGACCTCCGACCTCGTGCGCGCCCGCATGGAGGAGCTCTCGCGCGGCCTGCCGCCCAACGTGACCTACAGCGTCCCGTTCGACACGGCGCCGTTCGTCCGGGTGTCGGTCCACAAGGTGATCGAGACGCTGGCCGAGGCGATGGTGCTCGTGTTCGTGGTGATGTTCCTGTTCCTGCAGAACATCCGCTACACGCTCATCCCGGCCATCGTCGTGCCGATCGCGCTGCTCGGCACGTGCGCGGTGATGCTCCTCGCCGGCTCGTCGATCAACATGCTGAGCCTGTTCGGGATGGTGCTCGCCATCGGCATCATCGTCGACGACGCGATCGTCGTCGTCGAGAACGTGGAGCGGCTCATGGCCGAGGAGGGCCTTTCCCCGCGCGACGCGACGATCAAGGCGATGCGCGAGATCTCCGGCGCTGTCGTCGGCATCACGCTCGTGCTCTCGGCGGTGTTCCTGCCGATGGCGTTCGCGTCGGGCTCCACGGGCGCGATTTACCGGCAGTTCTCGCTCTCGATGGCGGTCTCGATCCTGTTCTCGGCCTTCCTGGCGCTGACCTTGACGCCGGCGCTCTGCGTGAAGCTCCTCAGGCCGATCCCGGCGGGCCACGGCGAGCGCCGCGGCGCGTTCGGGTGGTTCAACGCGGGCTTCGAGCGGCTCACCGGCGGGTACAAGCGGTGGGTCGCGGGCTCGCTCGACAGGCGCTTCCGGATGCTCCTCGCGTTCGCGGTCATCACGGCGGCGCTCGGCCTGCTCTACGTGCGGCTGCCGACCTCCTTCTTGCCCGAGGAGGATCAGGGCGTGGTCATGGTCGACGTCCAGCTCCCGCCCGAGGCCACCCTCCACCGCACGCTCAGGGCCGTGAAGGCGATCGAGGAGCACTTCCAGGACCGCCCCGCCGTTCGCTTCGTCTCCGCCTACCCGGGGTTCGGGTTCTCGGGGTCGGGGCAGAACGTGGCGCTCATCTTCATGATGATGAAGGACTGGGACGAGCGCCCCGCCGGCGCGACGGCGCAGGGGGAGGCGGCGGCGGCGAACGAGAAGCTCGGCGCCGTGCGCGACGGGGCCGTCTTCGCCCTCGTGCCGCCGCCGATCATGGAGCTCAGCGTGACCTCTGGCTTCAGCCTGAAGCTGCAGGACCGCGGCGGCCGCGGCAACGCCGCGCTCGTGGCCGCGCAGCAGCGGCTCATCGAGCTCACGTCGGGCAACCCGCTCTTCGAGCAGGTGCGCGCCGACGCGCAGAGCGACGCCGCGCAGATCCGCCTCCGCGTCGACCGCCAGAAGGCGAACGCGCTCGGCGTGCGGTTCGAGAGCGTCGCCGCCGTGCTGTCGACGACGCTGGGCGCATCGTACGTGAACGACTTCCCGAACCAGGGCCGGCTCCAGCAGGTCATCGTCCAGGCCGAGGCGGCGAGCCGGATGCAGGTGGAGGACCTGCTCTCGCTCTTCGTCCCCAACGCCGCCGGGCAGATGGTGCCGCTCGCCGCGTTCGCCACCGCGCAGTGGGAGCGCGGCCCGCTCCAGCTCGGGCGCTTCAACGGCTACCCCGCCGCCGGGATCAGCGGGCAGCCGGGGCCGGGGCGCAGCACCGGCGAGGCGATGGCCGAGATCGAGCGCCTGTCGGCGCAGCTCCCGCCCGGCTTCGGGGTGGAGTGGACGGGCCAGTCGTACCAGGAGCGGCTGTCGGGCGCCGAGGCGCCGGTGCTGCTCGCGCTGTCGCTGGTGGTCGTGTTCCTGGTGCTCGCGGCCCTCTACGAGAGCTGGTCCATCCCGCTCGCGGTGATCCTCGTCGTGCCGCTCGGCGTGGTGGGCGCGGTGCTGGCGATGACGGTGCGCGGGCTGCCGAACGACGTGTTCTTCAAGGTCGGCCTGATCACCATCATGGGGCTCTCGGCGAAGAACGCGATCCTGATCATCGAGTTCGCGAAGGGCCTCCGCGAGCAGGGCAAGAGCGCGCGGGAGGCGGCGATCGAGGCGGCGCGCCTGCGCTTCCGGCCGATCTTGATGACGTCGCTCGCGTTCATCCTGGGCGTCGTGCCCCTCGTCTTCGCGAGGAGCGCCGGCTCGGCCACGCAGCACGCGATCGGCACGGGGGTGTTCGGCGGCATGGTGACGGCGACGATCTTCAGCATCTTCTTCGCGCCGCTGTTCTTCGTGCTCATCAGCCGCCTCCGGCGGCCGCCGCCCGGGTGAGGCTGCGTGACAGGTCGCATGGGGTTCGCGACGACGGATGTCCTGCCTCGAATCCGTGACGTCGAATACCGCGGATCGGCCGACTCCAGCGCGCCGACATCGCTCTCTCACGCGCTCACGGCATAAATCCCGGAGAGCTGCCACGCGAGCGGCAGCTGGCGTATCCCGGGGTGACGGCGTCCCGTCGCGCCACAGCGTGATGATCCGCCGTCACGATAGATGTGCTGCGTCGCGGCGCTGTGAGCATGAGGTCAGCGCCGCTTCCTGGATGGTCGCCGCGCGCGCTTCGGGATAGAAAAGATGGTCTTCGAGGAGCCACCGATATGAAGCGAAGTGTGAACGCCGTGATATCCCTGTTGTTTTCCGTCGCTCTGCTCTGCATCGGCGCGACCGCCGACGCGACAACGGCCGTCCTGCTCTCGCGTGAGGAGCTCGTGCTCCGGTCGGCGACGGTCGCGCGCGTGATCGTGGGCCGGTCCTTCACGACGGAGTCTGACGACGGAAGATCGATCGTGACCCGCACCGAGCTCACGCTGACCCAGCCGCTCAAGGGAGGTGAGGCGAAGGGGGGCGCGAAGGTGCTCCTGCTCGAGCAGATCGGCGGGACGTACAACGGCAAGACGCAGAAGGTGCTCGGCGACGCCAGGCTCACGCCGGGCGAGGACGCCGTCGTCTTCCTGCGGCCGGGCGACAAGGGGCGGTGGCACCTCACGGCGCTCGCGCTGTCGGTCTATCACGTCGACGCGAAGGGCCTGGCGCGGCGCAGCCTCGAGGGGCTAGAGCTCGTCCGGCGGAGCGGGGGCGCGCTCGTGCCCATCCAGGTGCCCGCCGAGGAGATCGAGCCCGTCGAGAGCCTCATGACGGACGTGGTCCGCATCGCGGGAGGGAAGTGAGATGAGGTGCCGCGTCGCCCTTGCCGTCTCGCTCGGCGCTGCCTCGCTCCTCGCCGCGGCTCCCGAGGCCGCCGCGTGGACGCCGCTCGACTCCAGCGTCCCCCGCTGGGATGAGCTGCCCGTCGGCTACTACATCAACCGCTCGACGATCCCGGGCGCGATCGCCGGCTTCGCCGTCTCCCATATCGAGTCCGGGTTCGCGTCGTGGTCGAACACCGGGTGTACGGAGTGGCGGGTCAACCTCCTCGGCGACACCACCGATCGTTACAACCACAACGACGGCAAGAACGTGTTCCACTGGATCAGCGACTCCTGGCCGGGCGCGCTCGGCGACGTCAACTCGGTCATCGGCGTCACGATGCCGGCCTGGGGATTCAACGGCGCCATCGTGGACGCCGACATGGTCTTCAACAACGTCGGGTTCTGCTGGAACGACTCCGGCAACAACGGCTGTGTCGACACGCAGTCGATCGCCACGCACGAGGAGGGGCACTTCCTGGGCCTCGGCCACTCCAGCGAGCGGGGCTCAACGATGACCGCGTACTACGTCGCGGGCTCGTCGACGCGCAGCCTCGAGGACGACGACGTCGCGGGCGTGTGCGCCCTGTATCCCATCGGCGGGACCACGGCCGCGAGCGCCGCGAGCGCCACGAGCGGCGGTGGGGGCGGCAGCTGCGACAGCTGCACCAACGGCTCGCTGTCGGACACCTGCAGGCCGCAGTACGACGCCTGCGGCGCGTCGTCTGCGTGCCGGATCTTCGCGGGCTGCATCGGCGAGTGTCCGGACGACGCTTGCGTGGAGCGCTGCGTGAGCGACCATGCGGAGGGCGCGGGCATCTATGTCCGTCTCATCGAGTGCGTCTGCGGCTCGTGCTCGGCGGAGTGCTCCGCCGAGTGCGGCGGCGCCGGCGCCGGCGGCAGCGGCGCCGGCGGCAGCGGCGGCAGCGGCGGTGAGGGCGGCGCGAGCGCGAGCAGCACGTCGACCTCGTCCGCTGGGACCGGCAGCGGCTCGACCGTGAGCGCGACAGCGAGCTCGTCCGTCGCCTCGACCAGCGGCGCTGGCGGCGCTGGCGGCGCAGGTGGCGCGGGCGGCGCCGACGGCGGCGATGAGGAGTCCGGCAGCGATTCCGGGTGCTCCTGCTCGACGAGCGGTCGCTCGGCCAACCTCGGAGGGCTCGCGCTCCTCGGCGCGCTCGGCGCGCTGGCATCGCGGCGGCGCCGGCGCTAGTTGCGAAATTCTCGCATTGAAGCCACGCGCTTCCAGCATTGACCTGGCTGGACTTGACGCACAATCCGAGTGAGCCCAGCCTCGCGGCATGCGTGGACCGTGGTGGGTGGGCGTGCTTGCCTCCGTTGCGCTCGCGCCGGCTTGTCTGGGCAGGAGTGAGCTCGACCTCGCAGAACCGCCGGAGGAGCCAGTCGAGGTCGGATCGACCGCAGGCGCCGGCGGTGCTGGAGGCACGTCGTCCAGCGCGGACGGCTCGTCGAGCGCCGCGGACAGCTCCAGTTCAGGCGGTCAAGCCACGACAGGAATGTCGAGCGCGTCGGGCGCCGGGGGCGCCGGGGGCGCCGGGCAGGAGTGCGATCCGGGCCGGGTGACCACCGGCGTCTGGAAAGCCGCTCGCCAGGAGGATCTCGAGGGCCTGCGCGGCGTGACCGAGATCGATGGCACGCTCGACATCAGCGGCGAGGTCTCCGACCTGTCCCCGCTTGCGTGTCTGACGACCATCACGGGCGAGCTGCTGATCGGCGATACAGGGTCGTTAGCCCACCTGGACGGTCTCCGCTCCCTTTCCTTCATCGGCGCGCGGCTGGCGTTGATACGGAACGCGTCGCTGCTCAACCTCGAGGGGCTCCGGAGCCTGCGGCAGGTCGCGGCGGGCATCGAGATCCGTGGCAACCGGCTCCTCCAGACCCTCGTCGGCCCTGCGGCGAGCACGCCCATGTGGCACGTGGCCGACAACCAGTCACTGGGCTCCTTGGCAGGTCTGGAGCACGTCGAGGAGGCGACGCTCTGGATCGAGGGGAACGACCAGCTCATGACGCTGTACGGGCTGCGCAACCTGCGGCGGGGGCTGCTCAGCCTGGCCGACAACGACGCGCTGACCAGCCTCGAGGGCCTTGGCGCCGTCGAGCAGCTCGATGAGCTCGTCATCACCGGGAACGACCGGCTCGTCAGCCTGCGAGGCCTCGAGCGGCTCACGACCGTCCAGCAGCTCTCGTTGTGGCAAAATCCGCAGCTGAGCTCGCTGTACGGCCTTGATGGCCTCGTCAGCGCGGACACCATCGAGATCTTGTCGAACGACTCTCTGACGGACCTGTCCGCGTTGGCCGGCGTCACGGAGCTGTCGCAGCTCGCCCTGAGCGAGAACTCCGCGCTCGTGAGCCTCACGGGGCTCGAGCAGATCTCGGAGCTCGATGGGCTGTATATCCGGGAGAACCCTCGGCTCACGAGCCTCGAGGGCCTGAACGGTCTCCGCGACGTGCTGAGCGGGATCGGCATCCTCGGGAACCCGGCGCTCACCAGCCTCGACGGGCTCGGCGCGTTCAATGTGGGCGGCGGCTTCATCGATCTGGTGGATCTCGAGGGTAACGAAGCGCTCGTCGACATCGACGCTCTGGGCGGTCTGTCTCGCGTGAACCAGCTCGCCATCAAGGACAACGACGCATTGCTCGGGCTGACCGGGCTCGAGGACCTGGCCGAGCTCGACTGGCTCACCGTCGAGGGAAACCGGTCGCTCGCGACGCTTCGCGGCCTGGGAGCTCGAACGATCCATAGGTCGATCGAGATCATGGGCAACGAGAGCCTGCCGGGCTGCGAGGTCGAGGCGTTCGTGGAGCGCCTCGACGGGCCGCCCGAAAGCGTGCTCGAGGAGAACAACGGTACCGGCACCTGCTCGCCCTGAGCCCGGGCGCTCGCGCGCCCGCTGGTCGCTTACCCGGGTTACCCGGGCGAGCTCAGCCGGGTGCACACGATGAGCGTCCGGGAGGGCGTGCGGATCCAGAGTCCATCCTCCGGCTGCGCGGTGGCAAGCTTTCACGACGCATGAGCGACCCTTCAACCATCATCGAAGTTCCGCCTCGCTTTCGCGTGGTCACCGGCCCGTGGGACGCGGAGGTCGACGCGCGCACCATCGTCCTCGGGCCCGGCCGCGCGTTCGGCGACGGTCGGCACCCGAGCACGCGGATGTGCCTTCAAGCGCTCGCGTCGTTCGCGCCGCGAGGCGGCTTTCGCCTCCTCGACGTCGGGAGCGGGACGGGGATCCTCTCGATCGGCGCCGCGAAGCTCGGCGGCGAGGCGATCGGGGTCGACATCGACGCCGCCGCGATCGCGATCGCGCAGGACAACGCACGGCGGAGCGCGGTCGAGGCGCGCGTGCGCTTCGCGACGGCGTGGCCGGAAGGGACGTTCGACATCGTCGTGGCCAACATCCTTCGCGAGGTGCTCACCGCGCTCGCCCCCGGGATCGCGGCTCGCCTGGCCCCCTCGGGGACGTTGATCCTCTCGGGGCTCGTGTCCACCGACGTTCCGGAGATCGTCGCGCGCTATGCGCCGCTCCTCTCCGGACGTCGACCGGAGATCTTCGAGCGCGACGCGTGGCGGACGCTGGTGTGGCGCCTGACCGCCGATCCTTGCCCTGGAGCACCGGGCCGGCAGCAGAGTTGATGTTCCACCTCCCCGGCGCGCCCCTGGATTCGCGCCGAGAGCCCCTCCACCGTTGCGGCAGGGCGCGGCTGAGATACGATTCCCTTGTGCCCGTGGACGTCGATCTCGAGCCCACCGAGCTCCGGCGCTTCATCGCGGTGGCCGAGGAACGGAGCTTCCGTCGCGCCGCCGCGCGCCTGGGGATGGCCCAGCCGCCGCTCTCGCGGTCGATCGCGCAGCTGGAAGCCAAGCTGCGGACGCGCCTCTTGCACCGGACCACGCGCCACGTGTCGCTCACCCCAGCAGGGGTCGTCCTGCTCGAGCAAGCGCGCCACGTCCTCGATGCGGTGGCGGCCGCGGCTCGCCGCACGGCGCGCGCGGGGCTCCCTCGCGCGCACCTGGCGGTCGCGCTCAAGCCAGGGAACGGCGGGCGCCTCCTGCGCCGGCTCGTCGAGCACCACGAGCGCTCGGGATCGCAGGTGCGCGTCGAGGTGCTCGTCAGCGGCTGGGGAGAGCAAACCGCCATGCTCGCAGACGGCCGCGCCGACGTGGCGTTCTTGCGAGGGCCCATCACCACGCCAGGCATAGACGCGGAGCCGTTGTTCACGGAGCCACGCTGCGTCGCGCTCGCCGCGACTCACCCGCTCGCGGGGAGGCGCGTGCTGCACCGCGAGGATCTGGCGCGAGATCCCGTACCGGTATGGCCCGCGGCCAGCCCGGAGCTCGCCGCGTACCGCGCCGCCGTCGACAGGAACGATGACGCGGCCCGCGGCCCGGTCGTCCACGACGCGAGCCAGCTCCTCGAGGCGGTGGCGCTGGGCCAGGGGATCGCGTTCGTCCCCGCCTCCAGCGCCACGCTCTATGCGCGTCACGACGTGAAGTATGTGAGGATGGCGGGGATCTCGGCGAGCACGCTGTACGTCGCGTGGGCGGACACCTGTCGCTCGAGGGATGTCGCGCATTTCGTGCGGCTCGCCGTGGAGGTCGCGTCGAGCCTCGGGGGGAACGCGGCGGAGCTCGCGTGAGCCAGCTCCTGGTCATGGCCGGATCACGGTCATCTTGAAGGGACCGCCGCTCGCGGCGGCGTGCGCGACAGCTTCGTTCGCGCGATCCAGATCGAACTCCGTGACATCGAACTGGTCCAGGGTCAGGAGACCGGACCGGATGAGCCGCACCAGGCGGGCGACCGCCTCCCGTGGATACATCCACTGGCCGCGAAGCGTGATGCAGCTGCGCATGAGGTGCCGATAAGGCAACTCCAGTCCTGCCGCGACGCCTCCCATCAGCACGACCGTCCCGTGCGGCCGCACCGTCATCGCGGCGGCTCGCACCGCGGCCGCGGGGGCCGAGGGCGGCAGCAGGTCCAGCACGCGGTCGATCGGGCCCGGCGCCGCCCTCAGCATCCGCGTCCGGTCGTCCTCCTCGCTGCCGAGGAGCTTCACGGTTCGAACGCGGTGACCAAAACGACGGGCCAGATCCTCCAGCGCCTCTTCGTTCCGGCCCGGCGCAATGACGCAGCCCGCCCCCATCGCGAGGGCGACCGCGACGCCGGCGCTGCCGAAGCTCCCCGTGGCGCCGCTGATCAGCACCGTCTCTCCTGCCTGCAGGTTCGCCGCGAGGAGCCCGCCATACGGCACGAGCAGCGTGTTGAGCGCGCACCACCGCGCCGCGTCCGCTGATTCTATCGAGCCGATCCGGACGGCGTTCTCGGTCGGAACCATGATCCGTTCGGCGAAAGATCCATTGCGATAATGCGCTTGCAGGCGCAGGCCCCCCTCGCCCGCCGCGGTCCACCCTTGCAGCAAGATGTCGGGAGACACCGCGTCGTCGCGCGACCGCACGGTAGGGTCGCAGCAGACCCAGTCGCCGGCGGCGAGGCGAGTCGCGTCCGGTCCGACGGCGCGCACACGGCCGATCGCGCCGGCTCCCGGAGCCAGCGGCAGATCGAGCACGAAGCCCCGCGCGCCGCTGAAGGCCTCGTTCGCATAGGAGACCACAGGGGCAGCGACGACATCGACGATGACCTCCCCCGTTCCCAGGATCGGGTCTGGCAAGGCCTCGATGGCGAGGGGGGAACCCAATGCCTTCAGAACGGCAGCTTTCATGGTCATCTCCTTCGGCTGGCATGGGGCCGCTCTCGCTGGCCTCTCGTTCGCAGCGGGTCCTCGCGCCTCGGCGCCGAAGGCGTGTCGCCGGAGGAGGCGCCCCTCCGGCATCCCCGCCGCGCAAGCCGGCGCTTTGAACCTCGAGCGACGTCACCGCCGTATGGACCGTCCGGCGCGCGCGCACCAATACTCGCGGCGCGCCGATTGATACCGCCAGCGCATCAATGCGGGCTGCGGGTCGCCTTCGCCCTCCGCCTCCAGCCCCGAGGCGACCGAGGATCCCTGGCGCGATCCGGCGCCTCCCGGAGAAGCGGCGCCCGGAGGGGCCGCGTTCAGTCCACAGCCAGCTTGCGGGGCGGGGGCCTCGCGCCGTGGATCACCTGCCGCACTGTCAGGACGACGACGCGGCCCGCGTCGCGCTCTTCCGCGAGCCAGCCCAGGAGCGTGGAGAGGTCCTCTCTGGAGATGCTGTACTCCTCGCAGGCGTCACAGACATGGTGGAAGGTGAGCTGCATCCATCCGGCCTCCTGCTGCGCGCGGCGGACGAGCGCCTGGATGCTGGGGAGGCGGTGACCGCGGCGGAGGGAGCCGGGCGTGCGGGTGGCAGCGAGGTCACGCGGAGGGAGGGTCTCCGCCCGTGCGCAGAGGACGCATGCGAGGAGGCCAAGCCCGCCCGCTCCCCTGGCGCTGTCATAACCGCAGGAGCGCACCAGCCCGGCGCTGACGCTGTCGTGGGCGCCCCAGGGGTACGCGAAGTTGCTCACGGCGAAGCCCAGCGCGAGGAGAGCGCGGCGATCATCGCAGATCTGCCGGCGCTGCTCCCGGGCCGGGAGCCCGGGGAGCCGCACGTGATCGACGGTGTGGCCGCCGATCTCGTGGCCGTCGGACGCGAGCGCGCGGAGCTCGGCGACCGTCAGGTAGCCGGGACGGTCGAGTCGACCGCTGTTCACGAAGAACGTGGCATGCATCCGGTGCTGGGCGAGGAGGGAGCGCGCGGAGAGCTGATCCGCCAGCGTGTCGTCGAACTCGATCGACACGACGGCGACGCCCGGGGGACGCTCGGCGAGGAGGACCGAGGCGATGAGGATCGCGACGAGGCACGCTCCGATGCACACCAGCACCGCCTGATCTTCGCGCGTCCCGAGGCGCCGCGCGCCATCCTTCTCCGTGCGCAGGATCTCCACAGCAGACACCGCCGTATCATCGGCCGTGCCGATACCTCAGGCGTCGTTCCACGAGACCAGGGCGCCCTGCGCCTTCCGGGAACGTCGGGAGCTCCTTCCGGGACAGCGCGACGAGCGCCGTATTCTCCAGGCAATGTAGGTGCCCGCGGCGCAAACACCGCACCAGGACCTTTGCGATGACGGCGCCCGGCGGCGGCGAGCTCGCGTTCACCGTCGCCGACGCGGCCGCGGTGAGGGCCACGCACGCGGCCTGGGCCGAGCGCGGCCTCGCGATCGCGCAGGCGCCGACGCAGCTCGACTTTGGCTACACGTTCTTGGCCCTCGATCGCGACGGGCACCGCCTGCGCGTCTTCGCGCCGGGGGCCGCGTGAGCCGCGCGTTTCTGGCCGTCGCGTTGGCAGAGCACGTGGAGCGCGGGCGGGCCGGCAGCTTCATGCAGGTCTGCCATGGCAAGCGCGCGCCGCTCCAGCGCGTGCGGCCGGGCGATCGGGTCGTGTACTACTCGCCGACCGTGTCGTTCCAGGGCCGCGATCGGCTGCAGGCGTTCACGGCCATCGGCGTCGTGAAGGGCGGCGAGCCGTACCCGTTCGACATGGGCGGGGGCTTCTGCCCGTTTCGCCGTGACGTGGCGTGGCTCGCCGCACGGACGGCGCCCATCGCGCCGCTGCTCGCGCGGCTCGACCTCTCGTCGGGGTCATCCAGCTGGGGAGTCCGGCTGCGGGCGGGGCTCCTGACGATCAGCGAGCGGGACCTGGAGACGATCGCGCGCGCGATGGGCGCGGCGCTCCCGGCGGCCGTCCGGGCCGCGTGACGGGGTGTCTCGCGGAGGCGGGACTCCGGAGGCGGGACTCAACCTGGGTCGGGCCGCGAGCGCCCCAACCTGGGTCGGGCCGCGAGCGCCCCAACCTGGGTCGGGCCGCGAGGGCCCCAACCTGGGTCGGGCCGCGAGCGCCCCAACCTGGGTCGGGCCGCGAGCGCCCCAACCTCGGTCGGGCCGCGAGCGCCCCAACCTCGGTCGGGCCGCGAGCGCCTCAACCTCGGTCGGGACGCGCGGGCCTCAACCTCGGTCGGGCCGCGAGCGCCTCAACCTCGGTCGGGCCGCGAGCGCCTCAACCTCGGTCGGGCCGCGAGGGCCCCAACCTCGGTCGGGACGGCAGCGCGCCGCAATCGTGCTCCTCGCGGGGGGGACGAGCGCCAACCCGGGTCGGACGGCGCGCGCGCCCCAGGTGGGCGTGCTAGAAATGTTCAATGCGTAGTCGCCTTGGCTTGAGGAGGCGGTGAGCATCCCGCTGCGGGGGCGCGATGCCGTGGCCCTGGCCATGGCGGTCGCGGCGCACCTCGCGCTCCTCGCCGCACCGGTGCGCGAGCGCCCTCCCGAGCCGCCGGCGGATCCGTCCGCGCTCGTGGACGGCATCGACCTCGAGCTCGAGGAGCCGGCTCCCCGCACCGCAGCCCCGGCGCCGCCCGCCGCAACCGAGCCCGAGCAGGCCAGCGAGCTCCGCAAGGCCGCTCCGGCCGACAAGACGCAGGCGTCCCCGCCGGGCGCCGCCGCCGCCAAGGTCGCCCCCGCCGACCGCGCCAGGCCGGCGCCGGCCGCCCCCGCAGAGCCCGCCGCTGAGCCGAGGGATACGCCGGAGCCCCCCGCGCCCGTGGCCGCCGCCCCCGCCGCCGAGCCCTCCGCCCCCGTCGCCCAGGCGCCAGCCCCCGCGCCGACCTCCCCGCCCGCCGACGAGTACGGCGGCCCTCCCCCCGCCGCCGGCGGCCCGCCCCCCGCGGCCGGCGGCGGCGGCGTCGCGCTCGCGCCCGGCCTCGGCGCGCCCCTCTGGACCGTGCCCGGCGCGCTCCCCGGCCCCGACGCGCCGCAGGCCGCCCCGACGGCCGCCCCCCTCCCCCGCCCCGTCGACCCCGCCATCGCGGGCAAGATCCTGAACGACACGCTGCGCGGCAAGGACAGGAGCGTGGGCATCAGCGTCCCGGCCGCGGGCGTGGTGGCGAGCGCCCTGGCGGACACCGTGCGCTCCTCGGCCGCGCCCCTCGACGCGCGCGCGACCTTCGAGGTCAAGCTCGGCGCCGACGGCCAGGTCCTGGGCGTCCGGCTGGTGAGCGCGACCGCCGGCGACGGCCCCACCTGGGAGCGCATCGTGGGCGCGGCCAAGGGCGCGCTCGCCGGGACCGCGCTCCAGATGGGGCCTGACAAGGCGCCGGTCACCGTCACCGTCAAGGTCGAGTCCAAGGTGCAGTATCCCTCCGGCAGCAAGAAGAAGCCCAAGCCGGAGCTCGTGTGCGCAGAGGAGGTGCTCGAGCAGCTCCAGCAGGCCATGGAGGACCCGAATCGGCTCGGCCAGCTGGGCGGCGCTGGCCGCGACGGGGCGCCGCCGGCGGCCAACATGGATGAAGAGGAGCGAAAGCGGCTCTTCTGCATCCCCGTCGGGCTCCGCGCCAAGGGCGACCTCTCCGACATCGGGGCGCACAAGGTCAACGTGGTCTCGGCGTCGTTCGCGGTGAAGCGCGAGGGCGAGCGCGCCCTGCCGCACGAGGACATCCTGCCGATCGACACGCGCGTGCCGTGGGCGCCCAAGGACCCGAAGAAGATGAAGCTGCCGCCGCGCCCCAAGAAGAAGTGGAAGAAGAAGCCGCAGCAGCCATGAAGCCCCGCCAGCCCTGACGGGCGCCCCCGCGGCCGAGCCAGCGTCAGCCCGCCGCGGCCAGCAACATGCCCACACGAAGATGGGAAGTGAGGAAGATCCGAACCTCGGTGTCCTCTCCTCCCTGACTCCCCACCTTCAGCGTCTGCCGCGACCACCGCTCAGCGCCGGAGCGCGGTTGGCGGAGGAGGCGCGCGACTCACCCCGTCCACGCCGCCCAGACCTCGTCGTGCTCCACGCGCGGGGCGCGCTCGGTCACCAGCCGCGCGAACACCGTCGGGTGCGGGACGCTGTCGAGGTCCACCGTCCGCCAGGGGAACACGGTCTGCCCACGAAAGAAGGCGACTCGGCCCGATTGCAAGCGCACGAGAGAGACCTCGCCCCAGGCGACGCGGATCTCGCGGATCGTTATCCCCTCCGCGTCGAGGCGCACCGGGCCGAATGTCAAGACCCCGCCCTCCTCGACCGCGCGCCGCGCTTCATCGAGCAGGGGACGAGAGCAGCACTGGAGTACCCAGCGGGCCACCTCCTGGCCGTCCGCCACCTCGACAGGCACTGTGCGCCGCTGACCCGAGTGCTCCACGAGGCGGATGGCGCGGAGGAAAACGAAGCGGCCGAACGGGGTCGAGCTCCGGTCGAGGTCGAACCACACCTCGTCGACGTCGTCGAAAACGACGGCCTCGCGCCCCTCCGGGCGCGCCACGACGAGGCCGTGCTCGTGGAGCTCGATCCGCAGCCCCCGATGGCGCAGCGCGGCGGCCGCGAGCACGGCGAAGCCCGCGATCCCGAACGGCAGCGACAGGGAGAAGCCCTGCCATCCAGCGATGACGGCGCCGATGATGCTCGTGAACATCAGCAGCAGCGCGCCCCGCGCCACATGGAACAGCGCGGCATGCCGGCGCTGGCCGTGGACAGAGCGGAGCCTGCCGAGGCGCTGCTCCTCGGGCGGCGCCTCCGGGCGCTCCGCCGGCTGGCGGAAGGGGTGCGGCTGCACAGAAACGCCGTACCACAGGCGCGGCCGCGACCGCGAGAGATGCGGGGCTGAGCGGCGCCCACGTCGCAGCAGGGCGGCTCCCGATGCTCCTGGGCCGCAGCGCTGATGTCTGTAGACCTCTATCGACCCGCCGCGGGGCCGCCACGAAGAACACAATCGCCGGCAAGCGCCGGCGCCGGCGCGCAGAGAGGCGTGCACACCGCTTGCATAGCTGCGCGGCCGGGCTGCCGCGAAGCCCGGGTTGCAGGGGCAGTCGCACTGTTGAGGCCGATCCACACTTTCGGTCGACCCTCGATCGAAAAGTCCACCGACGACGTCGGGCGACGCTTATAAGACGCCCTGGGATTCGCGGCAGCTTGCCGTTCCTCCGCGCGAGGAAGCGGCGTTTCCCCACAACGCGCCTGCGCGCCGGAGCAGTGGACGGCCGCTCGCCCAAAGCACTCGAAGGTGATCCTGCGAATGAGAGCCCATTTCCCCCCCCGTTGGATATGCGGCGCCGCCGCGCTAGCCGCGGCGGCGTGGGCCGCGCCAGCGTCTGCCCAGGAGGCGGACGCGGAGCGCGGCCTCGCCCTGGACCGGTTCAACCCGGCGCCCGCCGGCGATCGAATGTTCAGCGTGCCGTCGCCCTACGCGGCCTCGCCCAGGCAGGACGGCAGCCCGACCCTCCACCTGATGCTGCTGGGCGACTACGCGCACAACCCGCTCGTGCTCTCGCGCGAGGGGCAGGATGAGCCGATCGACTCCATCGTGGAGCACCAGCTGTTCCTGCACCTGAACGGCTCGTTCACGGCGTGGGACCGGCTCCACGTCAACGTCGACGTGCCGCTCGCGGTGCTGCAGGAGGGCGGGAGCCCGGCGGCGGAGGGCCTCTCGTTCCCCTCGCCGAGCGGCGCGGAGATCGGCGACCTCCGGCTCGGGCTGCGGCTGCGGCTCGTGGGCGAGTACTTCGACCCGTTCCAGCTCGCCGTCGGCGGCTACGTGTGGCTGCCGACCGGCAACGGCGATCGCGGCTCGTACGTCGGCGAGGGCACGGTGCGCGGCCTGCCCCAGATCATCGCCGGCGGCCGGGTCCCGAACCTCACCTGGTCGCTCGCGGCCGGCGTCGACCTGCGCCCCGCGCAGACGTTCGCGCAGGTGCGGCAGGGGCTGATGTTCAACGGCGGCGCGGGCGTCGGCCTGCTGCTGCTGCCCGAGGAGCAGCTCCAGATCGGGCCCGAGGTGACCGTCTCGACGGTGCTGGAGAAGCCCGGGGCGCGCAACACGAACGTCGAGGCGCTGCTCGGCGTGCGCTACCGCTTCGTGCCCGCGCTCCGCGACTTCGAGATCGGCGTCGCCGCCGGCCCCGGCTTCACCTCGGGCATCGGCACCCCGGACTTCCGCGCCGTCGCGAGCCTCGCGTACTCGCCCGAGGTCCGGCGCACCGACCCGGACCGCGACAAGGACGGCATCCCCAACGAGCAGGACGCCTGCCCGGAGGTGCCCGGCGTGGGCGACGCCGACCCGAAGAAGAACGGCTGCCCGCCCTCCGATCGCGACGAGGACGGCATCCTCGACCGCGTCGACGCCTGCCCGGACGTGGCCGGCATCGCGAACGACGACCCGAAGAAGCACGGCTGCCCGCCGCCCGGGGACCGCGACAAGGACGGCATCACCGACGACGTCGACGCCTGCCCGGACGAGGCCGGCCCGGCGAACGAGGACCCGAAGAAGAACGGCTGCCCGCCGCCGCCTGACAAGGACGGCGACGGCGTGATCGACGCGGAGGACGCCTGCCCCGATATCCCCGGTCTCCGCACCTCGGATCCGGCGACGAACGGCTGCCCCGGCGATCGCGACGGCGACACGGTGCGCGACGACAAGGACGCCTGCCCCGACGAGAAGGGCAAGCCCAACGAGGATCCGGCGAAGAACGGCTGCCCCGTCGCGGTGCGCGTGACCGAGCAGGAGATCGTCATCCTCCAGCAGGTGCAGTTCGACACCGGCAAGGCGACCATCAAGAAGGAGAGCGACGATCTCCTCGATGAGGTGGCCGGTGTGCTGAAGGAGCACCCGGAGATCACCAAGATCGAGGTGCAAGGGCACACCGATACGCGCGGCGGACGCGCGTACAATGTCAAGCTCAGCCAGGCGAGGTCCGAGTCGGTCACGAAGGCGCTGGTCAAGCGCGGGGTCGAGGCCGAGCGGCTCACGTCGAAGGGCTACGGGCCCGACGTCCCGATCGCGGACAACGACACCGACGAGGGACGCCAGAAGAACCGCCGCGTGCAGTTCAAGATCCTCGAGAAGAAGCCGAAGCAGCAGCAGGAGGCGCCGTGAAGAGAAGTTGGTTCATAGGTGGTCTTTTCGGGCTCGCCTGGGTGGGCGGCCAGAGCGGCGACGCGCACGCCGCGCCCACGCTGCGCGTGCAGGTCGACCAGCGGGGAGACTTCCTCCTGATCGGCAACACGCTCGGCTACGAGTGCGCCCCGGCGGACATCGACCGGCCCGTGCTGGGCACGGCTACCTGCGCAGGCAGCACCTTCGACGACGACAGCGCGCCCGATGTCTACTGGCGCGCCGACTCGCCCGCGGAGGGCCAGGCGGAGGCGCGCACCTCCGTCACCGCCGAGCAGGCGCGCACCTCCGCGGTGCTCGCCGTGCCGGCCGGCGCGACGGTCACGCACGCCTTCCTCTACTGGGCCGCGCACAAGCAGAACGATCAGCCCGCGGACACGTCGGTCACCCTGGATCGGCCCGGCGGCTTCGCCGAGAACCTGACCGCCCTGCGCTCGGTCGTCACGACCAGCTCGGCCCAGACCTACTACCAGTCGGTCTCGGACGTCACCGCGATCGTGCAGGAGCGAGGCTCCGGCGCGTACCGGGTGAGCGGCGTCAACAGCGCGAACTTCGTGAACAACGACTTCAACAACCACTTCGCCGGGTGGTGGCTGGTCGTGTTCTATCAGCTCGCCTCGGAGCCGCCGCGCAATCTGGCGCTCTTCGACGGGCTGGACTCAGTGCCCAGCGGAGGGAGGCAGGAGGCGACCCTCTCGGGGTTCCTGGTGCCGAACGCGGGCTATGACGCGAAGATCGGCATGGTCACGTTCGAGGGCGACGCCTCCATCCCGGGGGACCAGTTCTTCTTCAACGGAGGGGCCGCCCTCAGCAACGATCTGAACCCCGACACCAACTTCTTCAACGGCACGCGCTCGTACCTGGGCGCGCCGGTGTCGACCGCGGGGGACCTGCCGCAGCTCGCGGGGACTCCCGGGACCATGGCCGGCATGGACATCGACGTCCTCGACATCAGGTCCAAGGTGAGTCCAGGGCTGGAATCGGCGCCGATCGTGGCGTCGAGCACCAACGACCTGTACTTCCTTGCCGGGTTCGTCACGTCGATCTCGACGTTCAAGCCGGACTTCACGACCTCCGTGAAGTCGGCCGTCGACGTGAACGGCGGGCTGCTGCTCCCGGGCGACGTCGTCCAGTACACGATCGAGGTCGTCAACACCGGCAACGACGCGTCGATCGAGACGGTGCTCACCGATCCGCTCCCCGCGGGCGTGAGCTACGTGCCGGGCTCGCTGTCGATCACGGCGGGCGCGAACATGGGGCCCAAGACGGATCTCCCCGTCGATGATCAGGGCGAGTACAACGCGCTCAACCGCACGGTCACCGTGCGGCTCGGCACGGGCGCGAACGGGCTCACCGGGGGCTCGATCCCCGCCGCCGGGTCGACCACCGTGACCTTCCGGGTGACGGTCGACGCCGGCGCCTCGGGCCTCATCGCCAACCAGGCGGTCATCACCGCCGCCGGGCAGCAGGGCGCGCAGTCCGAGGATACGCCGACCGACGGCGACGACGAGACCGGCGGCCCTCAGCCGACCGACGTCGTCATCGACGCGTGCGAGACCGACGCGCAGTGCGCCGCGCCGACCCCGCACTGCAACACCGAGGCGACCCCCAACGTGTGCGTCGAGTGCGTCACCGACGCGCAGTGCGGGCCGCTGACGCCGACGTGCGATGCCGACGACAACACCTGCACCTGCGTGCCCACGGGCGCGGAGGTCTGCGGCGACGCGATCGACAACGACTGCGACGGCATCCTCGGCAACGGCTGCGACTCGGACGACGACGGGATCGACGATCCCACCGAGATCGACGCCGGCACCGACCCGAACGACGCGGACAGCGACGACGACGGCGTGACCGACAGCGAGGAGCCGAGCTGGGACGAGGACTCCGACGGCGACGGCCTCATCAACGCGCTCGACCCCGACAGCGACAACGACGGGCTCTACGACGGCACCGAGCTCGGCTCGGTCTGCGATGACCCGGCGACCGACGTCGGCGCGGGCCACTGCCGGGTCGACGGAGACGCCGGGGCGACGAAGACCGACCCGCTCGACGCGGACACCGACGACGGCGGCGTGTCCGACGGGCAGGAGGACTTCGACCTCGACGGCGTCGTCGACGAGGGCGAGACCGATCCGAACAACGGCGACGACGACGTCCCGCCGGTGGACACGGACGGCGACGGGCTGAGCGACGACTTCGAGGAGACGATCGGGAGCGACCCGAACGACGCCGACACCGACGACGACGGCGCGCTCGACGGGCAGGAGCCGAACCCCGCCGACGACACCGACGGCGACGGGCTCATCAACGTGCGCGACGTCGACAGCGACAACGACGGGCTCTTCGACGGCACCGAGCTCGGCCTGGACTGCGAGAACGAGGCCACCAACACCGAGGCCGGCCACTGCCGCGCCGACGCGGACGGCGGGGCGACGAAGACCTCGCCGGTGGACGTGGACACCGACGACGGCGGCGTGCGCGACGGCCAGGAGGACATCAACCTCGACGGCGCGGTCGACGCGGGCGAGACCGATCCGAACGACGGCGACGACGACCTGCCGATCGACGACACGGACGGCGACGGGCTGGTCGACGAGCTCGAGGAGCTGATCGGCACCGACCCGAACGACGCGGACAGCGACGACGACGGCGTGGTCGACGGCCAGGAGCCGAACTTCAGCGACGACCACGACGGCGACGGCCTCATCAACGCGCTCGACCCCGACAGCGACGGCGACGGGCTGTTCGACGGGACCGAGCTCGGCCTGGACTGCAGCAACGCGGCCACCGACGCGGCCGCCGGCACCTGCATCCCGGACGCCGATCCCGAGACGTTCACCTACCCGCTCGATCCGGACACGGACGACGGCGGCGTCAGCGACGGCGTGGAGGACGCGAACCACAACGGCGCCATCGACGAGGGCGAGACCGATCCCAGGGATCCCGCCGACGACGTGGTGACCGACGATAGCGACGGCGACGGGCTGAGCGACGCGGTCGAGGAGATGATCGGCACCGACCCCAACGACGCCGACACCGACGACGACGGCGCGCTCGACGGGCAGGAGCAGAGCCCCGGCGAGGACACCGACGGCGACGGGCTCATCAACGCGCGCGACGTCGACAGCGACAACGACGGGCTCTTCGACGGCACCGAGCTCGGCCTGGACTGCGAGAACGCGGCCACCAACACCGAGGCGAACCACTGCCGCGCCGACGCGGACGCGGGGGCGACGAAGACCAACCCGCTCGACGCGGACACCGACGACGGCGGCGTCAACGACGGCGACGAGGACGTCAACCTCGACGGCGCGATCGACGCCGGCGAGACCGATCCGAACAACGGCGAGGACGACGTCCCGCCGACCGACACCGACGGCGACGGGCTGAGCGACGCGGTCGAGGGGAACATCGGCACCGATCCGAACGACGGCGACAGCGACGACGACGGCGTGCTCGACGGGCAGGAGCCGAACTTCAGCGACGACCACGACGGCGACGGCCTCATCAACGCGCTCGATCCCGACAGCGACGGCGACGGGCTCTTCGACGGGACCGAGCTCGGGCGGGACTGCAACGACGCGGCGACCGACCAGGCAGCGGGGACCTGCATCCCGGATGCAGACCCCCAGACGACCACGAACCCGCTCGATCCGGACTCGGACGACGGCGGCGTGAACGACGGCGACGAGGACGCGAACCACAACGGCGCCATCGACGACGGCGAGACCGATCCGAACGACGGTGAGGACGACCGGCCCACCCCGCCGACGTGCACGCAGGACAGCGACTGCGGCGACGCCACGAGCGGCCAGATCTGCGTCGAGGGGGCCTGCGTCGACGGCTGCCGCGGCGCGAACGGCAACGGCTGCTCGTCGGACCAGGTGTGCAGCTCGACCGACAGCACGCCGGGCACCTGCGGGCCCGAGCAGCCCCTGGAGAACGACCCGACCGGCATCTTCGCCGAGGGCAACGGCCTCTGCGCGGCGCGGCCGCTGCCCGCGAACAGCGGCCGGGGCGCGGCTGCGCTCCTGCCCCTGCTCGCCACCCTCGCTGGCCTCGTCCTGCGCCGGCGGCGCCGGGCGGGCAGCTAGCCGAGCGAGCTAGCGGACCGAGCGAGACGAAGACCGAGGGCCCACGGCCGCGCGTCCCCCGCCTGAGCTGGCGGGGCGACGCCCCCACCGGCGGCCGTGGGCGCCCTCGACGACCCTGACATCCCCCCGACACCCCGCCTCCCTCGCTCCCTCTGCGGCCCCTCGACGGCCTCCACGGGGCGGAGCACCCTGTGTAGGTTTCTTGCCCACCTGTAGTGGTCCTCCGTAGCGTACCGCTCCGAGGAGAACCACCATGGAGTTGCTGATCGCCAGCGAGCGTCGCGCCACGCGCCGCGCCGCGATCGTGGAGTGCCAGGCCGTGTGCGAGAGGGGCTTCCGGCTGCTCGGGACTCGCGCGATCGACCTGTCCATCGAGGGGATGCTCGTGCTGACGAGCGCCCGCCCGCTCACGGGCGAGCCGGTGATCGTCTCGTTCCGGATCCCGGACACGGACGTGTGGATCGACGCGACGGCGACCATCGCGCGCACGGTGCACGGCCGGCGCGAGGGCGACCCGGGCCGGGCGGTGGGCCTGCGCTTCGATCCGCTCGACGGCGCGACGATCCGGCGCATGCGCGCGGCGCTCGAGCGCTTCCCGCCGACGTATCCGTACCGCGCGCCGCGCGTCGATTACGCGGCCACGGCCGCGATGATCGCGCTCAGCTGATCTCGCCCCCTCCCGGCCTCGCGCTTCGTGCTAGGCTTCCCACGAAGCCACCTGACGCTGCAATGGCGGCCCGGCCTGCGCCGGTCCGTAGCGCGTCCCTGGTGGTCCTGCGCGACCCGAGACCACCGGGACGACCTTCGTGGTCGCCGAGGCTCGGTGAAACATGGCTGGGACGAAGTGGGCGTCCACGACGCTGCCCCTCCTCACGTTCGTTCTCCGCAACTACAAGAATTTCAATGCCCGCGCGACGCGCGACGCGCTCCTCGCTTACTGGGAGCACATCGAGCGCGGGGGGAAGATGTTCTGGGCCGTGGCCGGGGCGATGTCCTCGGCCCAGCTCGGCATCACGCTGGCGCCGGCCATCCGCGCCGGCCTGATCCACGGCATGTCGGTGACCGGCGCCAACCTGGAAGAGTCGCTGTTTCGCCTCGTGGCGCACGACGGATACCGCGACTTCCCCGACTACCGTTATTTCACCAAGGAGGACGACACGAGGATCCTCGAGAACCGGATGCGGCGCGTGACCGACACGAGCATCCCCGAGGACGAGGCTTTCCGCGCGGTGGAGAAGCACATCGTCCCGATGTGGGAGCGGGCGACGGCGAGCGGCGAGCGCCGCTTCTGGCACGAGTACTTCTATGAGCTCGTCCTGGCGGTGGAGCCCGCGCTCCACCGCGGCCCGCCCGAGGAGTGCTGGTTGCTCGCCGCCGCGGAGGCCGGGCTGCCGCTGGTGGTCCCGGGCCACGAGGACTCGACCTTCGGCAACATCTTCGCGTCCTACGTGAGGCGGGGCGAGTGCAACGCGAGCATCGTGAAGTCGGGTATCGAGTACATGGCCGGGCTGTACGACCAGTACCGCGCGCTCAGCGCGGGCGCGGGCGTGGGGTTCTTCCAGATCGGCGGGGGCATCGCGGGGGACTTCCCCATCTGCGTGGTGCCGTCGCTCAAGTACGATCTCGACGAGCCGGCCCGGCCCTGGGCCTACTTCTGCCAGATCTCCGATTCGACGACGTCCTACGGCTCGTACTCCGGCGCCACGCCCAACGAGAAGATCACCTGGGACAAGCTGACCGCGGACACGCCGATGTTCGTGATCGAGTCGGACGCCACCATCGTGGCGCCGCTCCTGCTCGGAGCGCTGCTCGAGTGCAAGCGCCACCCGGACGAGGCCCGGGCCATCATCGAGGCGCGCGGCGCGTGAGCGCCGGCGGGCTTCCGCGCCCGTGAGTCAGCCTCTGCGGCGCGGTCGCCCGGGCGTGAACCTCGCTCTGTTCCGTCCGACATCAGAACACCCCGTCGAGGACGACCTCGCCGGAGACGCCGACCTGATAGGCCGACACGCGGCGCTCGAAGAAATTCGTGACCTCCTGGACGTCTTGCAGCTCCATGAAGGGGAACGGGTTCTTCGCGCCATAGCGCCTCGGGATGCCGAGCGTGGCGAGCCGCTGGTCCGCGCAGAACTCGAGGTAGCAGCGCACGTCGCGCGCCGACAGACCGGCGACCCCGGCGCCGAGGAGATCCTCCGCGAACTGGGCCTCGCAGTCGATCGCCTCGTCCATCATGCCGATGATCGACCGCGAGAGCCCGGCGTCGAAGAGCTCGGGCTCCTCGCGCCGGACCGTGCTCACGACCTCGAAGGCGAAGCGCATGTGCGCGCTCTCGTCGCGGAAGACCCAGCTCGTGCCCGCGGCGAGCCCGTGGAGCAGGCCGCGCGAGCGCAGGAAGTACACGTACGCGAACGCGCCGAAGAAGAAGAGCCCCTCGACGCACGCGGCGAAGCAGACGAGGTTCAGGAGGAACTGTCGCCTCTCGGAGCGCGACTCCAGTCGATTCAACGACTGGACGGAGTCGATCCAGCGCATGCAGAAATCGGCCTTCTTCCGGATCGAGGGGATGCTCTCGACGGCGGCGAAGGCGCGGTGGCGGTCCTCCGGATCGGGGATGTACGTGTCGAGGAGCGTCAGATAGAACTGGACGTGGAGCGCCTCTTCGTAGAGCTGCCGCGACAGGTACATCCGCGCCTCCGGGGCGTTGATGTGCCTGTACAGGTTGAGCACGAGGTTGTTCGCCACGATCGAATCCCCCGTGGCGAAGAACGCGACGAGGCGCTGCACGAGGTGGCGCTCCGCGCCGGTCATCCTCCTCAGGTCGCCCACGTCCGTGGAGAAATCGACCTCCTCCACGGTCCACGTGTTCCTGATGGCGGCGCGGTACATCTCGAAGAAGGCCGGATAGGCCATCGGGCGCAGCGTGAGGCAATGACCCGGATCGAGCAGGCGCGCGGGGCGGCTCACGCGGCTCACTGGCAGGCCTCGCACGCTTCGGGGTTCTCGAGCGCGCACGCCACGTCCGCGGCCGCCTTCGCCCCCGCGGGCGCCGGCGCCGCCGTCCACCCGCCGCCTTCGCGGGGGCCGGCGTCGCCCGCGGGGGTCCGGTCCGGGGTCGCATCCACGGTGGCCTTGGCGATGCGCGTCGCGGGGCGCGACCGGAGGTAATAGGTCGTCTTGAGCCCCTTCTTCCACGCGTGGAAATACATGCTCGAGAGCTGACCGATGGTGGGGTTCTCGACGAAGAGGTTGAGCGACTGGCTCTGATCGATGAAGGCGCCGCGCTCCGCGGCCATGTCGATGAGCGAGCGCATCGGGATCTCCCACGCGGTCCGGTACACGGCGCGGACCTCCTCCGGCAGCTCGTCGAGCCCCTGGACCGAGCCCTCCGCGAGCTTGAGCCGGGCGCGCACCGCGTCGTTCCAGGCGCCGAGCCGCTTGAGCTCCGCGACGAGGTAGCGGTTCATCTGCAGGAAGTCGCCCGAGAGCGTCTCGCGCTTGAACAGGTTCGACACCTGCGGCTCGATGCACTCGTAGCAGCCTGCGATGGACGCGATCGTGGCGGTCGGCGCGATCGCGACGAGCAGCGAGTTCCGCAGCCCTCCGGCGCGGACGCGCGCGCGGAGCGCCTCCCAGCGCGCCGTGTCCTCCGGCACCACGCCCCACGCGTCGAACTGGAGCTCGCCGCGCGCGGCGCGCGTCTCGTCGAACGCCGGGTGGCGCCCCTTCTCGGCGGCGAGGTCCGCGGACGTCGAGAGCGCGTGGTAATACACCTCCTCGGAGATCCGCCGCGAGAGCTCCCGCGCGGCCTCGGCGTCGAAGGGCAGGCGCATCTGGAAGAACACGTCTTGCAGGCCCATGAGCCCGAGCCCCACCGGCCGCCAGCGGAGGTTCGAGCGCCTCGTGGAATCGATGGGGTAGTAGTTGAGGTCGATGACGCGATCGAGCTGGCGGACCGCCGTCCGCACCGTGCGCGCGAGCTTGTCGAAATCGAACAGGATCGTGCCGGCAGCGCTTTTCCCTGTGTGGCGCGCGAGGTTGATCGAGCCCAGGTTGCAGACGGCCGCCTCGTCCTTCGAGGTCACCTCGACGATCTCGGTGCAGAGGTTCGAGAGGTGCACGGTCCGGCCCGGCAACGCCGTCTGGTTGCAGGCGCGGTTCGCCTTGTCCTTGAACGTCATCCAGCCGTTGCCGGTCTGCGCGAGCGTCCGCATCATCCGCGCGTAGAGCTCGCGCGCCTTCATCGTCTTCTTCGCGAGTCCCGCCTCCTCGGCCTGGGCATAACGGCGCTCGAACTCGTCGCCGTGGAGATCGGGGAGGTCGCGCACCTCCTTGGGGTCGAACAGGCTCCATTCGCCGTCCGCCTCGACCCGCTTCATGAACAGGTCCGGGACCCAGTTCGCGAGGTTCAGGTTGTGCGTGCGCGCGGCCTCGTCGCCCGTGCTGTCGCGCAGCGCGAGGAACTCCTCGACGTCGGCGTGCCACGGCTCGAGGTAGACGCAGCAGGCGCCCTTGCGCTTGCCGCCCTGGTTCACGGCCGCGACCGACGCGTCGAGCGTCTTGAGCCACGGCACGATGCCGCTGGAATGCCCGTTGGTGCTCTCGATGAGCGAGCCGCGCGACCGCACGCGGTGGTAGGCGAGCCCGATGCCACCCGAAAACTTCGAGAGCATCGCGACATCGGTGTAGCGCTGGTAAATGGTCTCGAGGTGGTCCTCGGGCGAGTCGAGCAGGAAGCAGCTCGAGAGCTGCTCGTGGCTCGTCCCGGCGTTGAACATCGTGGGCGAGCTCGGGAGGTAATCGAGCGACGAGAACAGGTGATAGAGCTCGACGGCCTGCGCCGCCGTCTCGGACAGCGCGCAGGCGATTCGGAGGAAGAACTGCTGCGGCGACTCGAGGACGAGGCGCGTCTCGGGGTGCTTGAGGAGGTAGCGATCGTAGAGGGTGCGCAGGCCGAAGTACTCGAGCTCGTGGTCCCGCCCCGGCTCGATCGCGTCGTTCAGCTTGCGGGCGTTCTGCGCGACGAAGCCGTGGAGCCGCTCGTTGATGAGGCCGAGCCGCCGCCCGGCGGCGACGGACTGGGAGAAGGCGTGGATCTCCTGGTTGCGGACCTCCTTGTCGATATAGGTGGCGAGCAGGCGCGCCGCGAGCTTCGCGTACTGCGGCTCCTCGGCGATGAGCGACGCCGCCGTCTGGATGGAGAGCTGGTCGAGCTCGCGCGTGGTCGCGCCGTCGTAGAGGCCGCTGATGGTCTTGGTGGCGACGCGGAGCGCGTCCACGTCGGCCAGGGCCGCGCAAGAGCGGCTCACCGCCCGGACGATCTTGTTGACGTCGACAGGCTCGCTCGACCCGTTGCGCTTCTTCACCCGCATCGTCGTGTGCGGGAGCGCCTCCTCCGCGCCTCCGCTCCTCGCGCTCCGCTGCCGCAACGGCGCCGCGCCGTTGCTCGTCGTCCCTGTGTCGCTCAGCATGGCAATCCTCCTCGTCGAGCTTCGTTCGGAGCGGTACCGGACCGCTCGCGTCGAGACCGCGAGAGCGAAGAGGCCAGCCGATGTGCGCGAGCGCGCGAGGCTCTCCAGGAGAGCCCTTCGGACCGACCGCTCGCCCCCGCGGGCGAAAGGAAGACAACGCGGGAGGGGGTCGGAACCGGGACAAGCGCAAGAGTCTGCGCCAGCTCGGACCTACCGCCCTCCCACGAGGCTTCCAGGTCAAACCGGCGCGGGATGTCTCCCCGACGCTGGATGTTGGCAGGTCTTCGGGCTCGCGAGCGCTCCGGCTCTCGCCGGCTTCCTACGGTCCACCGCTTCCCAGCCCGAGGGCCAGTGCTCGTCGTGGAGATCGTTCTCGCTTACCGCTGCGGGGCAGCCCCGGATTCACACCGGGTTCCCTTTTGAGCCCCGGGCCGAAGCCCGAGGCACCAACATGAGCCACTACATATTGCGGTGCGGGAGTCCGGTCAAGCGAGATGTTGGGGTGCCGGGCGAGCGGAGCGACAACCGCGCCCTGGCGCGATCACGATAAGGAGGGATGCGGTCATGCGTCGCGCTCCCGGAGCTCGTCGTCGAGGCGCTCATCGTACTCGTCGCGAGCTGCCGCCGGGAGGGCGACGCTGGACGGAGCTGGCTGCGCGTCGCTGCGCCTCCACGAGCGCAGCAGGGCGAAGATACCGAGGAAGGCCACCGCGATGCCGAGCATCAAGCCCAGGGCGACCTTGCCGAGGACGCCGGACGAAGGCGCCGCACGGAGGCGGTCGCCATAGCGCGCGACGAGGTCCTGCTCGATGACGTCGGCCGCCTCCCCCCGACGGAGACGCGCGCGGATCTCGCGACGAAGATCGCGCGCCACCTCCGATTCGTGGACATCGAGCGTCTGATCCCAGCAACAAGGCGCGAGCAGACGCGCTGCGAGCGCCCTCTCGCCGGGCGCCGGGGTCGAGTCGACGAGCTCGGCCGCGGCCTCGCTGGGCGTCGCGGGCTCGGCCCTGCCGCTGATACTGAGCGCCACGCCAGCGACGGCGGCGGCCAGCGCCGCCGCGCGGCGCCAGCGCGAGCTCCGCATCGATCGGACACGCAGGGGCGAGCTCACCTCGCGCGCGCCGTGAAGGGAACGGGGCGCGTCATTCGCAGACCCGCCGTGCGCTCTCTGGATCATGGCGAAACAGGCTAGCGCCGCCGGCCGCCAAGGCCCTGCGACACGATGTCGCGCTCGTCGTCACGCGGCCATGTGCGCGCCGAATGAAGGGTTACGGCTGCATTGTTCGACGAGGTGCGACACCGTGACGCATTGCCCGGCCTCCCCCGCTCCACTTGATGTCGCGCGCATGCCGCAGGAGGCCACCTGATGTCGCGCGCATGCCGCACGAGGTCCTCTCCTCCTCGCGCGTCCGGCGTGGTCACGTGGAGCAGAAAGAGAAAGGCGTGAGGTGCAAGTCCTCGGCGAGGGAGGCGCTCGTGCACTACGTCCTGCGACCCCTGATCGCTCAGGAGATCCCTCCGTCGAAAGGAGGAGGCTCGGAACTTGCTTACGCCAGAGTTCGAGGATAATCTTGGGCTCGTGGGCCGCCCCGCGCACTCGCCGCTGACGACTCAAACCTTGGACCTGCAGGACTCCCCGGACCGCCCGGAAACCTGCTCCTATCTCCTCGTAATCGACGCGTCGTCGTCGTACCGGCGCGCCCTCCCCCACGACGGTGTGCTCATCTTGGGGCGCAGCGACGAGGCCGACGTCAGGATCGACACCACCGCGGTCTCTCGGCGGCACGCCAAGCTCATCGCCTCTGGCGGCGAGATCGGGATCACCGATCTCGGCAGTCACAATGGGACGCTCGTCAATGGCGAGCGCATCGAAGGCTCGCGTGCGCTCGGCTCAGGCGACGTCGTCACCATCGGCGACGCCACGCTGATCCTCCGGCGCGAGCTGCCGTCCAGGGGCAGCGCTCTCGTCGACATGGGCCGGCTGCGCCGGCGCGTCGAGGAGGAGCTCGAGCGCGCCGCGGACTTCGCGCGACCGTTCGGCCTGGCAGTCGTATCAATCGGCTCAGTCCCGGATCGCGCGGCGCTCATGCAGCGGGCGCTCTCGGCGCTCCGCCTCGTGGACATCGTCGCCTGGGATGGCCTCTCTCACATGGCTATCGGATTTCCCGACCTCGGCGGAGACGCGGCGCGCAGCGCGGCGCTCGACGTGATCGAGGCAATCGCGCCGCTGGCGCCCGAGGCGCGCGGCGGACTGGCTTCCTACCCGTTCGACGGCGGCGACACAGAGACACTCCTCGCGGGTGCGCGCACGGCCGCGGCGGTCGCCGCCCCGGGGGCGATCGCCTCTGCCTCGGAGACCGCCGTTCGGCACGTTATCGGCGGGCGTGCCATCGTGGTCGCCGACGCGGCCATGATCCGGCTCTTCGAGCTGATCCGGCGCCTCGCGGCGAGCGATCTGCCCGTTCTCGTCCTCGGCGAGACCGGGGCCGGCAAAGAGAACGCCGCCGCAGCCGTGCACCACTGGTCTGCGCGGGCTCCCAAGCCGCTCGTCACGCTCAACTGCGCAGCCCTCCCCGAGACGCTCGTGGAGAGTGAGCTCTTCGGCTACGAGAGGGGCGCATTTTCGGAAGCGCGGGCGCCGAAGGCAGGCTTGCTGGAGCGAGCGCACGGCGGCACCGTCTTCCTCGACGAGGTCGGCGAGCTGCCCCTCGGCGTGCAGGCCAAGCTGCTCCGCGCGCTCGAAGCGAAGCGGATCACGCGCCTCGGCGACGTACGCGAGCGCGATGTGGACATCCGCATCGTCGCTGCCACGAACCGCAATCTGGAGGCTGAGGTCGGCGCCGGCCGTTTCCGTCAAGACTTGCTCTTCCGGCTGAGCGTCGGCGTCGTGGAGCTGCCCCCGCTGCGGCACAGGCGGCGTGAGCTGCCGATCTTGGCTCGCCTCTTCCTCGCCGAGGCGTCCGCCCGGACCGGGCAGCCCGCGCTCGATCTTTCGGAAGCCACGCTCGCCGCGCTCTTCGCGCACCCGTTCCCCGGCAACGTACGCGAGCTCAAGAACGCCATGGAGTACGCCGCCGCCACGGCGGACGGCCCCGTGATCGAGCCGTGGAATCTGCCCGAGCGCATCGCCGGCGTCGATGTCCGATCGCGGCCCGCGCCGGACGCTTCGGCGCCGCCGGCCGCTGCTCCCTCGCGCTTCCGGCCCGTCGCCGAGGAGCTCCGAGATCTCGAGTGCACGCGCATGCGTCAGGCGCTCGACGCTGCGGACGGGATCCAGACACGGGCTGCGGCACTCCTCGGGATGCCTATCCGCACCTTCACGTCCAAGCTCAAGCAATACGGCATCTCCGCGCGGGCGGGGAAGCGGTCCACGTGAGGGCGAAAGCCGCTCCAAAACGATCTCCGGAAGCTTCTCGCGCGGGCGGGCCGGCCCTCGACGTCGATGGCCTCCGTGCGGGAGCTCTCCTTCCATCGCACGGGCGGAGCCCCATGCGTTACCAGGGGTACCGCGCTTCATCAGGGCCGCCGGTCCGTTTGTAGCAGCTGCCAGAGTCGCTGAGACCGCAGTCGCACGACTCCACGGCGAAGCATCTGTCGACGGAGGGAGCCCAGTCCGCGAGGATTCATCCGTAGATGCCACGGATGTCCTCCGCCCGGCAACAGCCGGGAGCCTCGAGCAAGGCACAGGTATCCGAGGATCGTGGCACCCGCTGCATTCCGAATCGTGTTCCACCGTCATGCTCGATGACGGGTGAGCTGTCCGGACCGTGCGGAGATCCGCAGACTCCGGGTGGGGCGGGGCAACCCCGGACGACGTACAGGACGCGTGCGCCGTAGCTTTCGTGAGACCTTGCGGAGAGCGCCGCCTCCCCCAGGTCGACGCCGACCTCGGACGGGATGGATGTCCGTGCTTCCCGCTCGGATTTCGGGACGATCGATATCGGTATGTCCAGCACAGAAATATTGTGCTCTCTACGAGCTCACCAGCGTCATGCCTCCCGCCGCTGGCAGCCAATCGAGGAGCGCAGCCCAAGGTTGGCGCGGGAAGGGACACTGTACATTCGACTTCAGCGCTCGGGCGCGATATCTCTGTGCGCAAGGTGAGCCGGTGTACATGACGGGTGGTGGGGGTACATCGCCGCCGGAGGAGATTGAGGAGTACCGGCTCGTCCGACGGCTGGGCCGGGGAGGGATGGGGGTCGTCTATCTCGCCGAAGATCGGCTGCTTGCGCGGCTCGTGGCCATCAAGCTCATCGACGTGCCCTCGCCGGGCGAGGCGGCCCGCGCGCGTTTCTTCGTCGAGGCGCGCGCGATCGCCCGGCTGTCGCACCCCAACGTGGTCTCCGTCTATCGCGTCGGGGACGTGCGCGGTCGCCCATTCCTCGTGTCCGAGTACGTGCGCGGGCGAAATCTCGCCGAGCTCGACAAACCGGTCGATCCGCGGCAAGCGCTCGCCATCGCCGTCGAGCTCGCCCGCGGTCTCGCGGCCGCGCACCGCCGCGGCGTGCTCCACCGCGACATCAAGCCGGCCAACGCAATGATCGGAGAGGACGGGACGGTCAAGCTCCTCGATTTCGGCTTGGCCGAGCTCCTCCCGGGCGAGGATCTCTCGAGCAGCGACGATGCGCCGGTCGCGATCCACGAAAGCGGCGGCGAGGCGACATCGACATCCGACCTGACGGCGGGCACGGCGCGAGCGGTCCTGCCCGGCGGCGCCGGCCTCGCCCCCGCCCGGACCCCGCTCGGCGGCGCTGGCGCCCTATCCACCGTCGATCTCGTGTCTCCTCCGGCTCGACAGGCCGGGCCCGACGCGGCTCCGTTCGCGTCCACTCTCGATAACGCCCCGCTGTGCTGCGCCACCGCGCCCAGGTCCGCGGCGAATGGCTTGGCCCCAACAGCGCCGCGGCGCCTCGCGGGCACCCCTCTCTACATGGCCCCCGAGCTCTGGGACCTCGCGCCAGCCACCCCGAGCGCCGACGTCTACGCGCTGGGCATGGTCGTCTACGAGCTGTGCTGCGGCGCGCCCCCGCACGCCGATCTTCCGATCGCCGTGCGGATCCACGAGCCTGCTCCCCCGCTCGCCGAGGCCGCGCCCAGCGTCGATCCCCGGCTCGCCGCGATCGTCGACCGGTGCCTCCTCCGCGATCCGTCGCTCCGCTACCGCGACGGCGACGCGCTCCGCGAGGCGCTCGAGCAGCTCGCCGCGCCGGCGGTCGAGCAGGGGCCAGTCTTCGAGGGCAACCCCTACCGCGGCCTGCTCACGTTCGAAGCCGAGCACCGCCGCCTGTTCTTCGGCCGGAGCGCCGAGATCCTGGCCATCGTCGACCGGCTCCGCGCCGATCCTTTCGTGCTCGTCGCCGGCGACTCCGGCACGGGCAAATCGTCGCTCTGTCGCGCCGGTGTGCTCCCGGCCGTGGCCGAGGGCGCGCTCGGTCATCCCGTCGCGACGGTCACGGTCCTGCTCGGGCGGCAGCCGCTGATCGCGCTCGCGGCGGCGATCGCGCCGCTGCTCGACGGCGATGAGGCTGACGAGGCTACCGTGGCCGTGCGCCTCCGCGCCGAGCCGGCGGCCGTGGCGCGCGACCTCGTGCGGCGCCACGGCGCCGCGCTCCTGTTCGTGGATCAGCTCGAGGAGCTCTCGACCCTCGCTTCGCTGGCGGACGCCGCGAGCGCCGCCGCGGCGCTGCACGGCCTCGTCGGCCGCACCGGACGCGTGCGCCTCCTCGCCACCGCGCGCAGCGATTTCCTCACGCGCCTCTCCGCGCTCCCGGATCTCGGCGACGACCTCCCGGCGGCGCTGTACCTGCTCCGCCCCCTCACCCGCGAGCGGCTGCGCGAGGCCGTGATCGGTCCCGCCGCGGCCAAGGGCTTCTCCTTCGAGTCCGATGCCGTGGTGGAGACGCTCGTCCGCGAGGCCCTCGGCGCGCCGGGCGGCCTGCCGCTGCTCCAGTTCGCGCTGGCCGAGCTCTGGGAGGGGCGCAACGAGGCGCGCCGGGTGATCCCGACGGAGGCGTTCGAGGCGTCGGGCGGCGTCCCCTCGACGCTCGGCCGCCACGCCGACGGCGTGCTCGCGCGCGTGCCGCCGCCGCACCGCGCCGCCCTCCGGGCCATCCTCCTCGCGCTGGTCACGGCGGAGGGCACGCGGGCGCGCCGCAGCGAGGCCGAGCTGCTCGCCGCCGCCCAGGGGCTGCCAGGGGCGCCTGGGGCCCTCGACGCGCTCGTGCGCGGCCGGCTGCTGGTCGCCCGCGAGGGCGAGGACGGCGAGGAGTCGGTCTTCGAGCTGGCGCACGAGGCGCTGCTCTCGGGATGGGACACGCTGCGCGGGTGGCTGAGCCACGACGCCGAGGGCCGCGCGCAGCGGCAGCGGATCGAGCGGGCCGCGGCCGAGTGGGATCGCGCTGGCCGGCCTGCCGACGCGCTGTGGGGCAAGCGGCTCCTCGGCGAGGTGGCGGCCGTCGAGGAGCGGAGCCTCGGGGAGCGGGAGGCCGCGTTCCTGGCCACGTCGCGGAGGGCGGACCGGCAGCGCCGGGTCCGGCGCTGGGCGGTGGGGCTCGCCGTGCCGCTCGCGATCGGCGCGGGGATCCTGGGCGTGCGCGTCCAGGCTGCCATCAAGGTGGGCCGGGACGTGGACGAGGCCCGGCGAGAGCTCGAGCGGGCGCGCGAGGCGCGCCGCGAGGTCGACAAGCTGCGGCAGATCGCGTTCAAGGGCTTCGATAACGGCAACGGCGACCTGGAGCAGGCGGAGCGGGACTGGACGGAAGCGCTGGACCGCGGCGCCGAGGTCGAGAAGGCGTTCGCCTCCGTCTGCGGCAGTCTCGAGCGCGTCCTCCATGAGGTCGCGGGCCACAAGGAAGCGAGCGCCTTGCTTGCCGATGCGCTCTACGAGCGCGCCCTCCTGGCCGAGCGGGACCGCCGCGCCGCCGAGCGTGACGAGCTCGTGCGGCGGCTCGAGGTGACCGGCGATGGCGGCACCGAGAGCCGCTGGAACCGCCCCGCACATCTCGAGGTGGAGACCTCTCCGCCGGGCGCCGATGTTGCGCTCGAGCGGTTCGCCCTTCAGGAGGATCACTGGGTCGCCGTGCCCGAGGCGTCGCTCGGAACGACGCCGGTGGCGGATCGCCCTGTCGCGCCGGGCTCGGTCGTCCTCGTGTTCTCGGCGCCTGGACGCGCCTCGGTGCGACTGCCCCTCGTGCTGGAGCGCGGCGAGCCGCACCGCGTCACGATCGACCTGCCGCTCGCCACGGCGGTGCCCGAAGGCTTCGTGTTCGTCCCGCCCGGCCGTTTTCTGTACGGGAGCGCCACCGCGGACGTGCGCACCTTCTTGGGCACCCAGCCGCTCCATCCGGTCGATACGGGCGCGTATCTCATCTCCAAGAACGAGACCACGCTCGCTGAATGGATCGCCTTTCTGCGCTCATTGCTCCCGGACGAGCGGCGCCGGCGGATGCCGCGGGCCGGCGCGTCGGGGTTCATTGTCGAGCTCGCCGAGCCGGACCGCGATTATGAGTTCACCTTCGGCCAGGAAACGCACCGCTCGACCGCCCGGATGGGCCAACCGTTTCGTTACCTCCGCCGCGATCGACGGATGAGCCAGGACTGGACCCGCTTTCCCGTCTCCGGGATCCTGTTCGACGACGTGCTCGCCTATGCGGCGTGGCTCGATCGCACCCGCCTGGTTCCCGGCGCGCGCCTCTGCACCGAGCACGAGTGGGAGCGGGCCGCCCGCGGCGCGGACGGCCGCTCGTTTCCGGGAGGCGAGAAGCTCCGCGCCGACGATGCGAACATCGATGTGACCTACCACCGCAAGATCGTCAACTTCGGCCCCGACGAGGTGGGCTCGCACGGTTTCTCCGACAGCCCGTTCGGCCTTCATGACATGGCGGGGAATGTGTGGGAATTCACCTCCTCGGTCGAGTATCCCCTCGAGCCTGTGGCGCGCGGAGGCAGCACCCTCCAGTCCGCCGTGGACGCCCGGGGCGATAACCGCGCTCCGCAAGGCCGTGACCGGCGGGACGCATTCATCGGAGCTCGCATCTGCGCGACGCCCGCGCCGCCATGAGCCTGGGACGCGACGTGTCGATTGGCAATCCTTGCCGGTAGGCAAACGCTGCCGGCACGACCACGGCAGAACTTGCCGGCCGCACGATCGCTGCCCGCCGTATACCGCAAGAACTCTCGCGACGTGCGCAAGGGGACTGGCACGGGATGTGCTAACTATGTACTAACTATGTGCTAACTATGTGCTAACTCGGGATATCGAGGGCCGGCAGTCGACATCCGGACGGCTTGAAGGGCCGCCCTGTGCCGTCGTGGAGGTCCGGGGGAACCGCTCGCCCCAGAACCGTGCTCAGCGCGACGCGCATCGGAGCTCGAGCTTCCGCGACGCCTGGCTCACCGTGAGCCCGAACGCAATTTCTCCCCTCGGGCTCGGGATGTAGGAGGATCTCATGTGCTCATCGTCTTTTTTGTACGATCGTCGACGTCGATGGAATGTGGGCTCGCCGGCCGTTGGACCAGGCCTACACGGGAGTCGGCCGACTCGACGATGGTCTGACTCCATGGCGGCTCTGGTTCTCTGGCTGCCGCTACTGGGCCCTACCCAGGGGTGCAACTTGGGCACGGTCTCGGGATCGGGCGCGACGGGCCCCCTCAGCGGCGCAGCGCCGCCCGATGGATCCGTTGACACAGCGCCGCCCGATACGTCGGGGCTGAATCGTGACACGGCGGATGGATGGGAGCCGGGCCCTGTCGAGGCATGGCGTAAATGCAGAGAGGCATCCGGCCCCAACCTAGAGCGCGAGGGGCCCAATGGCTCAGGTTCCAAAAACATCGAGTTCCTTCTGGGTCCGGGGATTTCGAAGGATGGAGCGCCCATCGTGGCCGTACGCATTGAGAATGGCGCGCTCTCGGGCGAAATTCTCTCTGCAGGCGGAGAGAAGAATTTACTACAGAGCGATGCGTGGCGAGGTGTTCAGTTCCGGGCCCGCATAGCGTGCCCGCCTCCGAAAACAACAGGAGCGCGAAGAAACGCAAGTGCATCACCCGAAATCCGTAGGCCCAGGTTGCCTGTAGGCGTTCCAAGGCTGAACGTGAATATGCGGATCAGCGACGTTGCAGCTGACGGCGTGGAGCCGCCGAGCAACGCGCGTCGCTACAAGCTGGAAGTTCAGTGGCCGCCGTTACCGTTAGAGGGCGCCGCGCATCGCTGGGTGACTATCTGCAAATCGGGATACGCCATCGCGTTTGAAGGCGTTTGGGACGACATTACCGGCGAGCACCGATCGAGCGGCGACGTGCTCACCCTTGCGTGTGACGGGAACGAGACGGCCGCCGCGAAGTGTTACCAGCAATGGCACTACCGGCCTTGGGATACCGGTGATCCAAAGCATCCAAAGCCCATGTCCGACATGCACGATGCCTGTGTACGCATGACGCGCGCAGACTATTGCGGCGATGGCACGAGCGCGACCAGGGATAACACCATCGTCGACGTCTGGGACGCCGCGAACTTCAACAAGAAGACATCGCAAAAACAGGGCCACGGATTCGAGGCGGCATGGACTGGCAAGGGCGCCGTTTGCCGGAATCATCTGCGCTGGCCGGCTCTCACCCCAGAGTGTGCCTCCGCCCTCCCAGTCTGCGATTCTCATGAAGAAGCGGAGAAGAAGGGGCTCGGCGACGTGCTTCTCTTCAATACGTCGTGCAGGAACCATCCTTGCCCCGACGACCCGCCGGAGGACGCCACCCCGCGCGTCGATAAGCTACCGTAGCACTGCGCTGTACTTCCTGCGGGTGAGTGTCACGGAGCCGCGCCATCGCTTGATTCCGCTACCGCCACCAGGACCAGCGCAGGACAACCGGAGCGAGCGCGAACTCGGGAGCCTCTTGGCCCAAGCAAATGTTGGCTCCTCGTCGGTCATGACGAGGAGCCAGCGTCAATTTGAGCCTTCCTCCAGCTCATCTCCTCGCGCTGTGAATTCACGTCATCGTGGGCACCGAGCTCACCGACACTGACGCCCACAGCTCGGCGCCAGCCGGCACCATTGCCTCAAATCTGGAATATGGTCGAGCATTCTCGACCGGATCACGCAACAGACTCGGCCATGCCGCGGTATCAACAGGCCACGGACTCATGGGCGGGTACCCGGAGATTCGTGTCCCACATCATCGGACCAAAGCAATCTCATTCTTCCATTTTGCGGCATCGAAGTGGCGAATGGAACGTCGATCAGCGCGTTGTATTTCATAGGAGGAGGGGAGATGTCCACCACGCTGGCCACCGGGAAGCCGCTCCGTCGACGATACGCGCGGTCGAGCACGACCGTGGGAGGTTCAACGATAAGCAGCGAATTGCGCAAGGCCGCAGCCTGCGCGAGCACGATGATCGCCGCCGCAGCGCCCTCCAGCGCCACGCTGCCCCACAGCGCGCTGGTCAAGCCCGGCGGCGTGGCCGCGGGCGCTCGCGAGAGGAATGACCTCGCGATGACCGCGGCTGTCGCCACGTCGTCCTCGCTGCTGTCTCAGACCAGGCCGCCGCCTTCGACCGGCACCCGCATCGGCCATTACGAGCTCCTGCGCGAGCTCGGCCGGGGCGGCATGGGCGTGGTGTTCCTCGCGCGCGACACGCGGCTCGCCCGCCTCGTCGCGATCAAGCTCCTCACCACGCTGAGCCGCACCGGCGTCCGGCGCTTCTTGGTCGAAGCGCGGGCCACCGCGCGCTGCAAGCACGAGCACATCGTGACGATCCACGAGGTGAACGAGCAAGACGGCTACCCGTACATGGTGCTCGAGTACATCGAGGGGCAAAGCCTCCGCGACTGGATGAATCAGCGCAGGCCCCTGGACGCTGGCGAGGAGGTCTCGACGGCGCCGCTGCCGCCCGCTCTGGCGGTCGACATGATGCTCCCCGTCGTGCGCGCGCTCGCGAGCGCGCACGCGTCTGGCCTCGTCCATCGCGACCTCAAGCCCGAGAACATCATGCTGGACGCGTCGGGCGCCGTCAAAGTCGTCGATTTCGGTATCGCCACGCTGCGCGAGGACGAGGCGAGTGGCGCCGCCGAGGTCTCTCGGACCGGTGATCCGCACCTCACCGCCGACGGCGGGATCATCGGGACGCTGCCGTACATGTCCCCTGAGCAGTGGCGTGGGATGGCAATCGACCCATCCAGCGATGTCTGGGCCGTGGGCATCATGCTGCACGAGCTCGTGCTCGGCGCGCACCCGCTCGATCCGTGCAGCAGGACGGACCTCCTCAACGTGCCTGTCCTCGACGAGCCAATGCCCGAGGTCGGCGCGCGCCACCCCGAGATCGGTCCGCTCGGCGCGATCATCGATCGCTGCCTGAAGAAGAGCAAAGCCGAGCGGTACGCGTCCGCCGAGGAGCTCCTTGCCGAGCTCGTGCCTCTCCTGCCCGGGCGTCGGGAGCTGCAGCTCGGCGCCGACGGGAGCCCTTTTGCCGGCCTCTCGTCCTTCCAGGAGGCCGACGCGGATCGCTTCTTCGGCCGCGCGCAGGAGCTCGCGGGCGTGGTCGCGCGCCTCCGCAACCAGCCGCTGCTCGCGGTCGCCGGCGCGTCGGGCGTGGGCAAGTCATCGCTCGTCCGGGCCGGGGTGATCCCGGCGCTCAAGCGCTCCGGCGAGGGCTGGGAGGCGCTCATCGTGCGGCCCGGACGCGAGCCGATGGCGGCGCTCGCCGAGCTCTTCACGAGCCCGGCCGTGCCCCTGAGCCCCGACATGCGACCGCTCGCCCCGGACGGCGGCGCGGGGGCGCGCTCGGGCTTGGTCGAGCGGCTGCGCGCCGAGCCCGGCCTGCTCGGCGTCGCGCTCCGCGGGTGGGCGGTACGCGCGCAGAAGCGCCTCTTGCTGTTCGTCGATCAGTTCGAAGAGCTGTTCACGCTCGGCGCCCCGGCCGGTGAGCGCGCGGAGTTCCTCGCGTGCCTCGAGGGGATCGCCGACGACGCCTCGTCGCCGCTGCGGGTCGTCGTGTCGGTGCGCTCGGATTTCCTCGAACGGACGGCCGGGCACGAGCGTTTCATGGCGGCCATGCTCCGCGGCCTCGTGTTCCTCCTGCCGATGGGGCGCGAGGGGCTGCGCGAGGCGCTGGTGAGGCCGATCGAAGCGGCTCGGCACGAGATCGAGGATCCCGCGATGGTCGAGGGTATGCTCGACGCGCTCGAGTCGACGCATGGCGCGCTGCCGTTGCTTCAGTTCACGGCGGCGAGGCTGTGGGAGATGCGCGATCGCAAGCGCCGGCTGCTCACGCGGGCGAGCTACGAGGCGCTCGGCGGCGTGGCCGGCGCGCTGGCCAGCCACGCCGACACGCTCCTTGCCGGGATGAGCGAGCGCCAGGCGAAGCTGGCGCGGGCGGTCCTGGTGCGCCTGGTGACGCCGGAGCGGACGTGCGCCGTGGCCAGCCTGGGCGAGCTCTGCGAGCTGCCCGAGGACCCAGGCGCGATCGAGCGGGTCGTGGGCCTGCTCGCCGACGGGCGGCTCCTGGAGATCGAGACGGGAAGCGACCGCGCCGGCAGCACGGTGGAGATCGTGCACGAGTCGCTGATCGAGCGGTGGCCGACGCTCAAGCGCTGGCTCGACGAGAGCCAGGAAGACGCGGTATTCCTGGACCGGCTGCGCGCGGCGGCGAGGCTGTGGGATGCGAGCGACCGCGCCACGGACATGCTCTGGCGCGGCAAGGTGGCCGAGGAGGCGCGCGGCTTTCGCAAGCGCTACCGGGGGCAGCTGCCGGACCGGGAGCGGCGCTTCCTGGAAGCGGTGCTCCGGCTGGCCGATCACAGGCAGCGCCGGCGGTGCCGGCTCGTCACCGGGGTTATAGCAGCGCTGTCGCTGCTGGTGGTCTCGGGGACGGGGCTCGTGATGGTGACCCTGGAGTACCAGGTGGTCGCGGCACAGCGCAATGAGACCGAGCTGAGGCTTCGCGACGCGTTGGAGGCCCTGAAGCGCGCCAACGTCGAGGCCGAACGCGCCCGCGTGACGGCGGAGAAGAGCGCGGGGGAGAGGGTGCGGCAGCACAGCGAGACCGAGCAATGGCGGACCAAGCAGATGCTGCGGGAGATGGAGGAGGCCCGGAAGCACGCCGAGGCCGAGGCCGAGAGCGCCCGTGTCGCGGCGCTCAAGGCAAGGAAGGCGGTGGAGAGCAAGCGCCAATGGAAGGAGTTGAACGATTGGATCTGGGGAGAGCGGTAGAGCGACCCGATCGAGCTCGGGCACGTACAGCCGCTCTCCGCTCTCGCCAATGTAGGTCCGCGTTTGCTCGAGCAGCGCCAGGGCGTCCTCCGCCGGCGACGATCACGATCTGACCGGCGCCGCCGCTCGCCTGCTCCCATAGGTCAAGGAGCCACCGGATCTCAGCGTCGCGCCCGACGCAGGGCGTCGCGTCCACGTCGCCCCGCGCGCCGGGCTCGCGATTGCATGCGCGCGCGAACCACGCGTCGAACGCGGGCGGCAGCGACGGCGCCCGCTGCGTGGGCGCGGGCATGGGATCTACGGTGATCGCTAGCACGACATCGAGCAGCGACTCGGCGTTCCAGTACACCTCGCCGGTCAACAGCTTGAAGGCCACGAGCCCGAGCGCCCAGAGATCCACGGGCGGGCCGAGCGCGACGCTCGACTCCCGGAGTTGCTCGGGGGCCATGTACCTCAGCGTCCCCACGAATGCTCCGGATTTCGTCGCCCGCGGCATGGGCCTTGTCCAGCGCCCTGGCCACCTGGGCGAGGATCTCGAGCGCCTCGGCGTGCGGCAGCGGGCCCTTGTTAGCTAGCGGCGGCTCGACGAACCGGGACCGATGTAAGACCGCTGCCCCAGACCCACCGGCCCGTCACCGCTGCGCAGCTTGGACGAGATCAGTCCACTTGATTTGCCGATCCAGTCCACGCCGTTGATGAAGGTCCACTCGGTGGAACTGAGGCCACGGCCATCGAAATGGCGGCCGTCGCGGAGGCCGTTCTCCACGTGACCGCCGATGCGGCCCCTGAACTTGGCCCAAAGCTGGTTGCCGATAGGGTTACCGTTGCCATCCAGGCCAACGAGTCGGTACTCGCTCGGCACCCAGATCTTGGCGCTCCCACCCGGGTCGCCGTTGGTGTCGAGGGCGTCGCCGAACTCGGCGATCAGAGGAACCCTATCCTCGATGACCCACGTGTTCTGATCCTTGTAATTGTAGGTGCCGTGCGCGTTGAGAGAGCTGTAGACCAGCGGGTGCCGATCCTGGAATTGGATATTGGCCCTATCGATCCAAGTCGACACCCCGTGGGCCTCGACCGTCATCCCGGACATCGCGAGCCCATCAGGCCCTTGCTCGAGTCGCACGGTCACGCGCTCGATGTCCCCCGGGTGCCTCGCATAGTCGGCCAGAGTGCACTTCAGGTCGAAGGCGTTCACGTATACGGTCTGCGGGCCGTTGAACGCGCAGAGGATGAGGTAGGTGATCTCCTTGTGGTCGGCAAACTCCTGAACTGCGTAGTACATCGGGGCAGTCAGGCCCTCGCCGGGATACTGCGACGGGTTGATGTCCACGTACGTCCTGGTGCTCGAATTGCTGAGCATGTCCTGCTGGGTAGGGTTGGGGATGTCGGGGCGATGCCAGACGAGTCCATCGTCGGACACCGTGGCCCAGAGCTGGGAGTTGGTTGCACCGGTGTACGTCATGCAGAGCTGATCGTTGAGCGTCGCCAGCGCGGGGACCGAGGTCTGTTGCCCGATCTGCTGGTACCAATTCCAGTCGTTGCCGTTGGCCGACCTGGTGACGTAGATCTCCGACGAGTGCTCCCCGGTGTAGGCCATCCAGAGTTCGCCCTTGAACGCGGCCATCGCCGGGACCCCGGTCTGCTGGCCGATCTTGTGGAAGTTCTTGCTCCAGTCGTTGCCGTCGGCAGAGCTTGTGATCCAGATTTCTGCGCTGCCCTGATCGGAGTAGGCCATCCAGAGCTGACCTCTGAAGACGGCCAGCGCGGGATAATAACGAGTCTGCTGACCGGTCTTGTGGAAGTTCTTGCTCCAGTCGTTGCCATCGGCCGAGCTGGTGACCCAGATGTCCGTCCCGTGCGCGTCGCGGTAGGTCATCCAGAGCTGATTGTTGAAGGTTGCCAGCGCGGGCGTCGCGGTCGTCTGTTGCCCGATGGTGTGGGGCGCCGTCCAGGTGAGCCCGTCGGCCGAGCTGGTGACGACGATCTCCGAGTCCGCGCGGGCGTAGGCCATCCACAACCTGTCGTTGAAGGTGGCCAGGCCCGGCACCGTCGTCCCCTGGCCCTGGATCTCGACGGCGTCTTCGAACTCGAGGCCGTCGCTCGATCTCGTCACCCACAGCTGCGAGGAGTGCGGCTCGCTGTAAATCATCCAGAGCTTGTCACGGAAGGCGATCATAGCCGGGACCACGCTGGTCTGGTGCCAGATCGGCGTCGGGCTCCAGTCCTTCAAGGCTCCGTTCTTCAAGATGTGCTCGATGCTGCAGGGCAGATATTGCTCGTCCTTGTGAAAATGGATGATCGGCGCGAACGCCTTTACGGTGTCGAGGGGAATTGACATCGCTGCCTCCTGGGGTGAGCTGGATCTGGTCGGACCAGGGCAGCGTTCGCGGAGCGATCGGATCGCCGCCCTCTGGACGGTCCATGGTGCGCTGGGGACAACCGGGCAATCGGGCGGGGCTTGAGCGCGAGTCCCAGAGCCTGGTCATCCTCGTGGTCGGCCGCATGTTCTACGTGAGGAGAACAGCTCTTCGTTTTTCGAGGGAGACAGGCATGAAGCTCGTTCATGTGGTGCTGGCGGCGATTTCCCTGGTCCCGGTGCACACGGCCTTTGCGCAGACCTGCCACGAGCTCGTCGTGACGGAAGACAACCTGGGGAGCACGGTGAGCCTGGGGCTCGACGATATCCTGGTGGTTCGGCTGCGCGCGACCCCCTCGACGGGCTCGAGCCAGCAGGGTACAGCCATACGATAGGATGCCTTCGAGCTGCAGCGCGAGGAGGATGTGCGACGTGGCGGCAGGCATCACCGGCCGAATCTTGACCAACGTCCCTATCCGCCAATGGGTCCTCTCTCTTCCTCACGAGCGGCGTGGCCTGGCGGCTACGAAGCCGGATGTCCTCATCGCCCTACCCACGAGCGTACGGAGAGGCCGACCTGCAAGCTTTCCGTCCAAGCACTTGGAATTGCTGGCGTTCCCGAATCAGTATCGGGAATTTAGCGCTCACGCGCCTGGAGCCGCACGACGTCGCGCTCGCGTCCGCGCCGGCCGCGAGCACCGCACGTCGCGGCGCTATCGTCGGGCGGCCACGAGACCGGCTACGGATCGTCCGATCGGGCTCCGCAGGCCCCGCAGCCTCGACCATCCCGCGGCCCCCGCCACTGCTCGAGGGCTTCGCCGCGGTGGTGTTGCGCAGGTGCGCAGGCGGCTACGTGGCGGGGGTGTTCGCCAACCAACTGGTTGGCGAACACCCGAGCGCCCATCCGCCAGCGGTCCGGGTGGCCGCGGTGTTCGTCCACCGAACGGTTGGTCTCGGCGAGGCACGCCTCCACTCGCGGGCGTCGCCCCGAGATCGGGCGAAGGGCGGCCGCCGAGGACGCGCTCGGGCGCAGGGCGGCCCCGTAGAAGCGCCAGAGAGCTCGGGAATGGCTTAGAGGCGCCGAGGACGCGCTCGGGCGCAGGACGGCCCCGTAGAAGCGCCAGAGACGAGCTCTGGACGGCGGCGGCCTCCTGGAGCACCCCGCCCCCGGTACGAACATGCGGCCGCGCCGCGGCACCGCTCTCACCGCTCACCGCGGCGCTGCTGTCTACACATCGATCTCGAGGGGCAGATCGTGCGCGGCGCGTGAACGTGATAGCGTCCGCGCCCGATGAGCACCAACCAGAAAGCGCTTGAAAACAAGGTCGCAATCGTCACCGGAGGCGCCTCCGGCATCGGCCGCGCGCTCGGTGAAGAGCTCGCCCATCGAGGGTGCGAGGTCGTGCTGGCGGATCGCCAGCACAGCGTCGCCGCGGAGGTCGCCAAAGGCATCACCGACCGCGGAGGTCGCGCGACCGCCGCCGAGCTCGACGTGCGCAGCCTCCCGGCCTTCAAGGCCATCGCAAAAGACACGCTGCAGCGCTCAGGCCGCATCGACTACCTGTTCAACAACGCCGGCATCGTCGTCGGGGGCGAGATGGCCAGTTACGTGCAAGAGGACTGGGACGACGTCATCGACGTCAACCTGCGCGGCGTCGTTCACGGCATCCAGGCAGTCTACCCGATCATGGTGAAGCAGGGTTCAGGACACATCTTGAATACAGCCTCCGTCGCAGGCCTCATCGCGGGCTTTAACGGGGGCGCCTACACCGCCACCAAGCACGCCGTCGTCGCCGTCACCAAGGCCCTCCGCGTGGAGGCAGAGCGCTACGGCGTCCGCGCCTCCGTCCTGTGCCCCGGCACCATCCGCACACCCATCCTCACCGGCGGTGTGTACGGCCGTATCAACGTGGAGAACGTCTCCAAAGAGGCCATCATGCGCATGTCGGAGCGCCTGCGCCCAATGCCCCCCGAAGAGCTCGCGCGTCGCACGCTCGACGCCGTCGCCCGCAACGAGGCGATCATCGTCCTGCCCAAATGGTGGAAGGCATTCTGGTACCTCGATCGCCTGTCTCCGGCGCTCAGCCTCAAGCTAGCCAGCTACAGGTACAAGCGCATGCGCGAGGAGATGCTGGCCGCCGGCGCCAAGCCCAAGAGCATTGACGCCGACGCGTGAGCGGCATCCGTGAGCACATTGAATAGAGCCGAACTGGGCGACGCTTCGGTGCCGTTCGAGTTCGATGTCCACGCCATGATCTGGTCCGAGGATGCCCCCGCTCTGGAGAACGCTCTTCGCCGTGAGTTCCACTACCGGCGGGTCAACCTGATCAATGAGAGGAAGGAGTTCTTCCACGTCGAGATCGATGAGGTCGCGGAGGTTGTGCGCAAGCTGCACGGCGAGATCGAGATCACCAAACTGGCCGAGGCCAAGGAGTACCGGCAGAGCGTCGCGAAGCGGCAGGAACGACAGGTGGCCAAGTCCGCCGGACTTCCTCTGACGCCGCCCCCGTCGCAGGTCGAACCGATGCCGGCGTTCGCCTCAGCGTAGATCACGCTTCGGTCTTCACCACCCCGCCCCGAATTCAGGATCCAACCCAAACGAAGGCTGGTTGTGAACGTAGCTCGCGGTCAGATGAAGGGGATGACGGGCACGGCGTCGATCAAGCAGGCGTCGGCCGCGCAGGCGTCGGCGGGGCAGAGGTTGATGACGCAGGCGTTGGCGCCGCAGACGTCGACGGAGCAGGTCCCGTGCGCGACGACGCAGCCATCCGCGCCGCAGCCGTTGCCGCCGCACACGGCGATGGGGCAGCCGTCGAGGACGCAGCCGTTGCCGCCGCAGCCGTCCGCGAGGCAGGCGTCGCCCCCGCACGCTTGCACGCCGCAGGCCGCGGCCCCGCACCCGGCCGCGGAGCAGCCGGCCGCGCCGCACGCCGCGGCGCCGCAGGCGTTGGCGGCGCAGCCCGCGATCGCGCAGGCATCGGCGCCGCAAGCGGCGGTGCCGCAAATCTGGGCGAGGACCTGCTCGATGCCGCAGGCGTGCAGGTGGGCGACGTTGGCCCCGCAGACCGCGACGAGGTGCGTCGCGGCGCCACAGACCTGGGCGAAACTCAGGTTGGCGCCGCAGACCGCCGCGCCACAGTGATCCGCGGCGCAGGGCAGCGTGAAATCGTGCTGCGCGCCGCACGTGTCCGCGGAGCAAGATCGGAGGTTCGCGTCGGCGAGCGCGTTGGCGCGGCGCAGTTCGAGACGCGCGTCGGGGGCGATGGCCGGCCCCCGGTTCTCGCGGACCGCGAAGTAGTCGGCCGCCGGCACGTCGTAGGGCGCGAGCCCGCGCACCTCATCGCCTCCCCGCAGGATCGTCTCCAGGGTCCACGTCTCTCGCTCCGTGGCTTGCGACAGGTGAAGGACGTGGCCCCAGTCGACCGACATGAACATCCTGCACTCGAGGGAGAACAGGAGGAACGCATCGCCCTTCGCAACGAAGGTCTGGCTCTGGGTCGGCCCCCCGAACCTCAGAATGGCATAATAGTGTGAATTGGACGGCGGGTCATCCCGGAGAGCGGCGTACCACAGACGCGTATTGGTTTCCAGCCAGGCATAGACGCCCATACCCGAGTCCGCGTGCAGGGCTATCGTGTCTCCGTAGCAAACGTAGTCCTTCGTCGTCGTCCCCCCGGCGCGGTACACCGTGAATGTATGGCCCTCATCGCGAGTTACAACCGCCACGCCGTTCGCATGTAGCCGTGTGCCATCGAACGACTTGAGCACGATCTTGTCGCCATACCGCAGGGCCGACTCCGGGATGATGGCGCCGATGGTCTTGATCTGGATCGACCTGGTCTTGCCGGTGAAGTCGGCGAGCTCGGCCGCGTCGGACAAAAGCACGCGGCGGTTGCCTTCGAAATCGTCCTCCTCGAAAAGGACCACCTCCAGCCCGGCCGGCACGCGGACCGACAAGAAGCCCGAGAGGAGCAACCCGAGGCTCTCGACCTCGCTCGTGCGGTAGTTTCCCGTGCCCAGCGCCACGTGCTCGCCGCCGTAATCCTGTTCTTTCTGGAACGAAGCGGCGAGCTCGACGAATGCGTACGTGATGCTGCCATCGAAATCTCCGAGGGAGGCGGTGTCCGCGGAGAACGCCCTGCTCGTCTCGGTGAAGCGGTCCTTCTTGCCCAGGACGACGCGCAGCCCAGGCGGGACCTTCAGCGACTGCACCATGGGAAGGCCAAGCGCGATCGGGTCGTGGACCCCGAGCGGGAGCTCCTGGTGCTCGCCGGCGTACGAGGGTTCGCTGTAGAGCGTCACCTTGCGGTCGTAGCTGGAGGCGGGCTCCTGGTCGAGGATCTCGGTGAACCGAAACACGGACCGAAGCATTTCGGGGTCGTTATGGACGATATATTTATCTTCCATGGTTCTCCAACCCTCGCCCCGGTCGTTGTGGATTTGAAAGCACCCCCCGCCGACACAGGAGAGCTTCCACCTCTGACTGGATGCGCCCGGGTCTCTGTCGGCGAGGCCAAGGTAAGTGTTACCGGAGCCGCTGAACGTGACGGTGTCGATCACTTTGCCGCTGGGGACGCTGACGATCCGGAACCAATCTCCGTCGTCGATCGGCTCGAAATGCCATTGCTGGTTCGGCGCTCCCGTCCACGTGGTCTCCACGACAGGGCCACCCACGGCTCCCGCGTCAGCGACGCGGCTCCCGTCCTTGCTGATCGAGTACCGCTTGCTCGGATCGACCGGATACGAGGAGCCGCCGGATGTTGCGTCCATGTCGAGGATCTCGCTGAACTGGACTCCTGCTCCTCCGGATCCAAGCATGATGAGAGAATCGTATGAATTCCACTCTCCGTGACCATCGCGCGGTTGGATCCTGAACCGGCTCCCTCCGAGATAAACGAGCTTCCACATCTGCTTCGAGGCGTCCGGGAGCTTGTCGGCGAGGACCAGGGCCGTCCCTTGCAGAAATGTGAGAGGCTCGACCACCTTGCCCGTGGCGACGCTGACGATCCGGAACCACGCTCCGTCGTCGACCGGCTCGAACTGCCATTGCTGGTCCAGCGCTGCCACCCACATACTGTGATGGAGACCTGTCACACGCTCATGGTATTGATCTGGCAAGTTCAGCTCGCCTGCGGTGATGGCGAGGCCGCTCTCGCCCAATGCGAGCGAGTACCGCTTGCTGTGGTTGAACGAATACGACGGGTGATTCATGCTGTTGCCCGTCAGCGGTTGCACGATGTATCGCATCCTCTTCTCCTCGTCCTCTCGGTCGTCGTCGCTCCTCCGCCTCAGGCCACCACCGGGAGCCGCCGCGGCGCCTCGCCGGCGACGCGGCGCACCGCGACCCGCCGCTCCGCGAGCGGCACCTCGCGCGCTGCGGGCGGCAGCGCGAGCCCCAGGAACCTGTCCCGCTCCACGATCGCCAGCCCCGCGGCCACGAGGGCGCGGAGCCGCGCGCGGACCGCCTCCTCGTCGAGGCGCTCGGCGAGCTCCGCGGGCAGGAGCGCGCGCGCCCGCCGCGGCGTGGCGATGTCCGTCACCGCCCGGTAGATCGCCGCCTCCACCGGGTCGAGCCGGTGCGTCGCGGGCGCAGCGGAGCGCGTGTCCTCGATCGCGAGCCCCCCGCCCGCCTCGTCGCGCATCACGAGCCGCGGCGGCTCCGGCTGCTCGCGGAAGCGCCCCATCCACACGTGGAGCAGCCCGAGCAGCTCGTCGTACGCCGGATCCCCGAGCGTGTCCTTCCAGGTCGCGTCGAAGTAATACGCCACCTTGTCGAGCTCCACCGTGTCCTCGGGGAAGAGCGCGGCGTACCAGCGGGCGGGGCGCACGTCCTCCGTCCACACCCCGCGCCGCGTGAAGTACGGGCTGAACCGGTGCAGCTCGACCTTCGGCACGCCGCCGCTCGGCGGCCGGAGGTGCGCGAGCAACGGGATCCACGCGGCCATTGCCGCGTAATCCTCCGCCGACTCGCCGGGCACGCGGATGAGCACGTTCCAGTAGGGGGTGATGCCGTATTCCGAGCAGCACTTGAGCAGGAAGACGTTCTGCAGGGCGCTGACGCCCTTGCCCATGAGCGAGAGCAGGCGCGAAGACAGGCTCTCGATGCCCGGCTGGATGAACGTCACGCCCGCGTCGGCGAGCGCGCGGATCTCGTCCCGATCGAGGTTGGGCTTCACCTCGAAGAACAGGTCCACCGCCCGCCCGCGCGAGCGCACCCGCTGCTCGGCGAGGCGCGGCAAGAGTGCCCGCCAGGCGTCCGTCGCGAGGATGTTGTCCGTGCCCTGCAGGCTCCGCACGGGGTAACGCGCAGCGAGCGAGGCGAGGGTCGACCGCACGCGCTCGGCGCTCTTGCTGCGGTAGGTCATCCCCTCGCCGTTCAGGCCGCAGAAGGTGCAGTGCTTCTTCTGCCCGTACCAGCACCCACGCGAGGCCTCGAACGGCACGGCGACCCGCTCTTGCCAGCTCGGCTGCTTGTCGAGGGCGACGCGCGCCGCGTCCGCGAAGAACTCGTCGAACGACGGGTCGGGCAGCGCCTCGAGCACCGCGGCGCCCACGGGCGCGGCCGGCGGCCCCGTAACGACGGTGCCGCCCGCGTCGCGCGCAAGGATGCCGTGCAGCTCGCGCGGCGTCTCGCCGGCCGCGAGGGCGCGGAAGAGGGGGACGATCACGTCGTCCGCCTCGCCCGTCGAGACGGCGTCGATCCACGGCGCCTTCCGGAGGAGCTCCTCGCCCATCTCGCCGTGGAAGCAGGCGCCGCCATAGACGAGCTTGATCTCCGGGTGGCGCTCCTTGAGCAACCGCCCGAGGGCCAGGGCGGAGATGGTCTGGAAGAACATGCAGGAGAAGCCGACGGCGCGCGGCACGCCGCCCTCGATCACCCGGCGGTACGCGTGCTCGAGGAAGGGGCCGACGATCTCGCGGCGGATGCGGAGCAGCCACGCCGCCGGGTCGGGCACCTTGGCGATGTTCCGGAGCTCGCCCTCCGCGCGCGCCAGGAACTCCTCCTCGCCCGGGCCGAAGCGGCGGCGCCACGCGGCCTCGGCGAAGAGCCACTCGCCGACCTGGGTCTCGACGCCCTTGAAGAAGGCGATCGACTCGTACGCGCCGAAGCCGATGAGGCGGGCGAAGTCGAAGGTGAGGTGGAGGGTGCTGGCGGGCAGGCCGGCGCCGCGGAGCTGGGCCTGGATCAGGCCGAGCGCGAGCGGGGGCCGCAGCAGCGACCCGAAGGGCATGTTGACGAGGCGGATCATGGGCGGCCTCCGTCAGAGCGCGCGCTCGCCCTGGAGCAGAGGGAGCTTTCGCTTCTTCGACGCCGCCTTCTGCGCGTGCGCGTCGTAAAACGCCTGCATCTCGGGCGGCAGCGCCTCGCCTGCGAGCGCGGTGTCGGCGCAGAGCTCGGCCGGATCGGTGCGCACCGCCCCGGGGTCGAAGTCGTCCGCGGTGACGGCGCCCACGGCGAGGGCGCGGTTCAGGAGGCGCTCCTTGATGTTGTACTTCCAGCTCGGACACGGCAGCACGGCCGCTTCGCCGCGGGTGAGGTCGGCGTGGACGAACTTGTACGCGCAGGCGCCCGCGCAGTTCGGCAAGAGCTTGCAGTTCTTGCAGGTCTCGTTGACGAAGGGGGTCCAGCGCATCCAGCGCAGGAGGGCCTCGTTCGCGGGCAGGGCTTCGAGGTTGAAGATCGTGCCCACGCGCCGTTCGGGCCACGAGACGGTGTCCCAGCACTTGTGCAGGTCGCCGTTCGGCAGCACGACGAAGCCGCCCGGGCGCACGGCAGCGCAGGTGCCGTGGAAGCGGGGCGGGTACGGGAGCTGCGTGAGGCCGAGCTCGAATCCGTGACGGTAGAGGTCGGCCTCGAGCCGCCCGTACGCCGATTTGCTGAGGCAGCTCTCCTCGATCTCGTGACAGCCCTCGGTGATGGCCTCGACGGGCGCGAAGTACACCTTGAGGTTCTTGCGCCCCCCGAGCCCCGCCGCGGCCATGCTCTCGAGCAGGCCCCGGATGTCGTCGCGGTTTCTATCGTCGATGTTGACGCGCACCGCGATCTGCAGCCCTGGCGCGGCCTCGACGACCTCGCGGAGGTTGTCGACGATGCGGGCGAAGGTGCCCTTGCGGGAGAGGAGATAGCGGCGGGCGTCGTGGTGCGCCTCGCCGCCATCGAGGGTGACCTGGGCCTGGCGGACGCGGCGGGCGCTCAGCGAGCGCGCCGCCTCGGCGTTCAGGAGGTAGCCGTTGGTGACGATGCTCGCCTCGTATTTGACCCGATGTCGATCGGCGACCTCGATGACGCGATCGCTCAGCGACTCGATGACCTTGCGGCGGAGCAACGGCTCACCGCCGTACCAGGCGATGCCCATCACCTTCATGCGGGGCGCGGCGCGCTGCACCAGGGCGACGATGGCGTCCTGAACCTCCGCGCTCATGGTCTCGGTGGGTTTGTCCTGGCCCTGGAAGCAGTAATCGCAGCCGAAGTTGCAGGCGAGCGTCGGCGCCACGGTGAGGGTCAGGACATCCTTGCGGTAGCGGTGAGCGTCGTACTGCGTCTTCAGAACGGAGAGCTCGTCGATGTCGTCGCGCAGGATGAAGCCGCCGTGCTCGAGGGCCGAGACGACGGCCGGGGAGATGGCGTCCTGGCGGTCGCCGTCCCGGATACGCTCGTACGCCGCGAGCTCCTCGGCCTCCCAGACTGCGAAGGCGCCGCTCATGCCATTATAGGCGAGGGCCCGATACCGGTGGAGCGGGATCAGGATGGTATAACGAGAGGTTCGCCTCTGGATCATCGTGAATGGCTCCTTGCACCGCCGTCCCGGGCGCAGCGGACGGTCGTGCCCCATCAAGGCGGCGCGAGTCTTTGGAGCGAGCAGAGCCGGTACGTCGTTGCAGGGCCAAGAAAGAATCGCCCGCCCAGATCACCCGCGCCAGGTAGGAGGGGCACGGGCTTCGTGGCCGCCGGGGTGAAGTTCACCTCGTTCAATGTCATCCATGGGTTCACCCGGGGTATCTGCGCGTCTCCACGATGGATCAGGAGATCGCGGGCGTCTCCCTGGACAGCCAAGCCGAGGAGATCCGGAGCTATCGTCATCTTCACTCACAAGCCATGACGAGCGCGACGCGGAGATGGAGGAGATGACCCGGTTGTGCGTGTCGTGAGCGTCTCGCCGCCTCGCCGAGGGCGAGTTTCCTCGGCGAGCGTCTGGCCGAAGAGCCGCTCCGTCGGTGAGCCGGACGCCGAGAGGATGGAACTGGGCGCCGAGGAGAGATACCTCTCGGTGACCGCCGGAAGACTCACCGTGCGCTTGTCGAAAGGAGCTCGAGCGATGATCGAGGTAGCTGGACCGAACGCCGATCAGATCCGTTACTGGAACGAGGTCGCCGGGCCGAAATGGGTGGCCCTCGACGACGTCATCGCGGCGCAGATCCGGCCGCTGGGCCTCCTCGCCATGAATCGCGCCATGGTCGCCGCAGGGGAGCGCGTCCTCGACGTCGGCTGTGGCCTCGGCGAGACGTCGCTCGAGCTCGGCCGGCGCGTCGGCGCGGGCGGCGCCGTGGTCGGCGTCGACATCTCCGCCCCCATGCTGGAAAAGGCGCGCGCGACGGCGCAGGCCGCGGGCGCCGCGAACGTGACCTTCGAGAACGCGGACGCCCAGAGCGCGGCGCTGCCCGGGCCGTTCGACGTCCTCTACTCGCGCTTCGGCGTCATGTTCTTCGCCGACCCCGAGGCGGCCTTCGGGAACCTCCGCAGGGCGCTGCGGCACGGAGCGCGCCTCGCCTTCGCCTGCTGGCGGCCGCTCCAGGAGAACCCGTGGCTGCTCGTGCCGGCCATGACGGCGGCCAGGCACGTCTCCATGCCGCAGCCCGATCCGCACGCGCCCGGCCCCTTCGCGTTCGCCGACGCCGCCCGCGTGCGGGACATCCTGTCGCGCGCGGGCTTCGTCCAGATCCATCACGAGCCGGTCGACCACGAGCTCTCGGTGGCGGGCGGGCGTCCGCTCGACGAGGCCGTGGAGCTCCTCCTCCAGCTGGGCCCCGCGAGCGCGGCGCTGCGCGAGGCGAAGGCCACGCCGGAGCTCATCGACCGCGTGCGCGCCGACCTGCGCGACGCCATCGCGCCCCACGACGGTCCCGGGGGCGTGCGCATGGGCAGCGCCGTGTGGATCGTGACCGCGGCCGCGGGCTGATCGCGGCGGCGCGGCCGCCTCGCCGAGCGCTGTCTCCGGCCGGAGCCACCCGCGGCCCTGGCGCGCCCCCCGGTTGTTTCCAGCTGACGCCACTCCTGGGCGCTCTCGCCCCCAGGAATACGCCCCGTTCGCCACAGCCCCCCACGGCACGACCGTTGCAATTCACAGGGCGCACACGCTGCGAGTTCCCGTCGGCGTGAGCCGGTGATGTCGCCGCGAGCAGGAACCCTCTCAGCAGGCCTGCGCCCCAGGCCGGAGGAGTCGAAGATGACCTCGATTCAATGCCGTATCGTGCATACACGCAAGGATCTCGACGACGCGCTCCGCGTCCGCTGGGAGGTCTTCGGTCAGGAGATGAACCTCCTCGCGACCGCGCCCGCTGCGCCGCGCGAGGTCGATCCGTTCGATACCCTCGATACGACGCTCCATGTCGTCGCCTACGCGGACGGGCAGCCCATCGCGACCGCCCGGCTTCTGCTGCCCAACCCCGAGGTGGCGCTCGCGCGCCGCGGCCGCCTCGGCGTGGACCTCGAGTCCAGGTTCGATCTCGGTGTCCTCCACGTCCCGGGGCTCTCGCTCGCGGAGGTCACCCGCTTCTGCGTCCTCGAGCGGCACCGGAGCGGCGGCGCCCTGGACGCGCTCCACGCGGCCCTGATCGACGAGAGCCGCCGCCGCGGCGTCACGCACTGGATCGCCGCGGTGAACGCGGAGACCGACCACGCGGAGGACGCCGCGATCGTCGTCCAGGTGGCCGCCGCGCTCGGGCTCGTGAGCGCCCGGGTCCAGGTCTCCCCGCTCGGCGGCGATCTCCCGCCTACCTCGCCGGGCTTCCCTTTCTATGGCGACGAGGAGCGCGCGCGCGCCCGCGCCGGCGCGCTCGGCGGGCTGCAGCTGCCGAAACCGCTCCGGGTGTTCACCCGCCGGATGGCCGCGCGCTTCGTCGGCCCGGCGCGGTACGACAGCCGCTTCCGCCGGTTCGCCATTCCCCTGTTCGCCTCGGTGGAGGAGCAGGCGATCGCGCCGCACCCCGCGAGGACCGCGCCCGTGACCCGCAAGGCCGCCTGATCGAGCCAATCCTCTTGCACGGAGAAACACCATGACAACGGACACACTCGACTGGATCACCACCCTCGATCAGGAGGTCGCGGCGTTGCTCCTCCGCCTCGACGCGGATCCCGCGATCCGCCGGCTGTATGACGGCGCCGCGACGGCCGCCGAATACGCGGCCTTCCTCGAGCAGATCTATCATTACGTGCGCTGGACTCGACCGCTGTGCGCGCAGGCCGGCGCGCGGCTCGGCGCCCGGTGCACCGGGGACCCGGGCGAGACAGGCGCGGCGGACGGGCGCGGCATCCTCGCGGCCCTCCTGCTCCGCAAGGCGGAGGAGGAGTCCGGGCACGAGCAATGGGCCCTCGACGATCTCGCCGCGCTCGGGCGCGACCCGGAGGCGGTCACGCGCGCGGAGCCCGCGCCGGCGACGCAGGCCTATGTCGCCTGGAGCCGCTACACCGCCGAGGCGGGCGCGCCCGAGGCCTTCCTGGGCACGGCGTACGTGCTGGAGGCGCTCTCGGTCCACCGCGCGGGAGACGTCGCGGCGCGCCTCGTGGCGCGGGCGCGCATCCCCGGCATCGCGGGCGCGGTGCGGTTCCTTCAGGGGCACGCCGACGCCGACCAAGGGCACGTGCGCGAGCTCGCGGGGCTGCTCGCGACGATCCCCTGCCCCGCGGCGCGGGAGGCCATCCTCCTGTCGGCGCGGGTCACCCGGACGCTGTATCCGGACATGGTCACCGGCGCGGTGGCAGGCGCGGCCGCTCGCGCGCCGACCGACCGCGGTTAGACCACGAGGTTGCGCCGTGACACCTCACACGGTGGAGCGCCCTCGCGCTGAAGCCTGGCTCAGCTCCGCTCCGTCGCGCGGACCATGAGCGCCGCCCGGCTCGGCACCCCCAGGGCGTCGTAGACCCGCTGCAGGTGCTTCTTGATGGTCGCCGGCGTGCACCCGAGATCCTCGGCGATCAGCGCGTTGTCCCAGCCGCGCAGCACGCGCTCCGCCACCTCGACCTGCCGGTCGGTGAGGCGCCCTCTCCACGCCGCCGGCGCCGCCGCGGCCGCCCCCTCGCGCAGCTCCACCACCCACAGCAGCCGCCCGCGCTCGACGAACGGGACGAAGTCGACGCGCAGGTGTCCGTCGCGCGTGCGCCGCATCCAGGGCGCGGCCTCGGCGCCGGAGCCAGGCGCCGCCGCGGCCGCGCCGAGCGCGCCGGCCAGCGGCGCCGGGAGGGCGCCGGCGCTCCGCTCCACGGGCGCGAACCAGCGCTCGAGCAGCGCCTCGGCGCCCGCGCTGCGCGCGAGCACGGACCCGGGCGGGGCGACCACCAGGACCTCCACCCCCTCGCGGCGGAGCGCCGCCTCCAGCGCGTCGCCGCGCCGCACCGAGTCGCCGAGGCGGCGGCAGGTCCGCGTCGCGGCCGCGATCGAAGGGGCGAGGTGCTGCAAGAGGGCCCGCTCGCGGTCCGAGAAAGGGCGTTGCCTGTCGCGGTAGAGGGTGATCCCGCCGTGCCAGTCCGGCTCGACCGCGAGCAGGACCGCCATGGCCTGCTCCAGCCGCATCCCGAGCTCCCGGCTGCGCCTGTACATCACGCTCCGCTCGATGGCGTCGCGGGGCAGCATCTCGCTGTCGCGCAGCACCACGTTCGGCCGCGCGATGGCCGCGCTCCGGACGAAGTCGTGGGGCGCCAGATCGGCGTACCCCGCGAACAGCTCCGGCGGCAGATCGGCGACGGCCCAGTCGTACGCCGTGGGTTGCCCGGAGAGCGAGACGCAGAGCGCGCCGTGGTCCGCCGGCACCAGCTTGCAGAGCGCGCCGTACGCACCGCGCAGGACCTCGTGGAGATCGAGGGAGCCGTGCAGGAGCTCGAGGAGCTCCCAGGTGATCCGCTGCTCCCGCGCCGTCAGATGGATGGGGGATCGCATCGGTAGTCGAGAATACCGGATGCGCCGCTCGCCGCGCGCGCGCATACCACCAAAGGGGTACGCGGCGAGCTCGACAGGCGGATGCCGAGCGCACGGCCCGCGCGGCGCTCCCGGGAGCCGCTCGCCCGGGCTCGGTCGCGAGGCGAGCCGAGCCGCGCGGCAGGGTCACGTTCCGCGGAGGACGGCGCTCAGCCCGTGCCCCATCGCCTCTGCCGGTGCGGGCGCTCGACGTGGGACGGCGATGACGTTGTCGCTGGCGGTCACTCGGGCTCCGAGGGCCCTTCATCGCTCCCGCGCAGCCCGAACCGGTGGATCAGCGTGTAGGCGAACTTCCTGCCGATCCCCGCCATCTCCGCGGCCTGCGAGACATTGCCCCCTGTCTGCTTGAGCGCGAGCTCCATGTAGGCCTTCTCGTAGTCCCTCGCGACGCGGCTCCGGCCCGCGAGCAGCGGCTCGTCGAGCCGCACCTCCAGCCCACCGGCGCCAGAGGGCGACCGCGGCCCCTGGCCGGCGGGCACCGGCGCGCCGAGGGCGAGCGCGCGCGCCACCGCATTGCGCAGCTCCCGCACGTTCCCGGGCCAGGACTGCTCGGCGAAGAGGTCGACGACGCGCTCGGGGAGCGGCGCGGCGCCCGGGATGCGGCTGGCCAGCTGCTGCTCCAGGTGCTGCACCAGGAGCGGGATGTCCTCGGGCCGCTCGCGGAGCGGGGGGAGGCGGATCGGCACCACGGCGAGGCGGTAATAGAGATCTTCCCGGAACGCCCCCAGCTCGACCGCGCGGGCCAGCGAGCGGTTCGTCGCGGCGACCACCCGGACGTCCACGCGGCGCGGCTTGTTGAGGCCGACGCGCCGCACCTCCCCGCTCTCCAGCACCCGGAGCAGCTTGGGCTGCAGATCGGGAGGGAGCTCCCCGAGCTCGTCCAGGAAGAGCGTGCCGCCGTCGGCTTCCTCGAACATCCCCACGCGGTCCTCGAGGGCTCCGGTGAACGCGCCCTTCTTGTGCCCGAAGAGCTCGCTCTCGAGCAGCGCCGACGAGGCCGTCGAGCAATCGAAGACGACGAACGGACCGCCCGCCCGCGCGCTCGCCTCGTGGACGCCGCGCGCGGCGAGCTCCTTGCCGGTGCCGCTCTCCCCCTCGATGAGCAGCGTCGTGTCCGTGGGCGCGACGCGCTCCAGGACCGCGAAGATCCGGCGCATGGCCACGCTCCTGCCGAGCAGGCCGCCGAAGTGATCTCGCGTGGAGATCGGCAGCTCCACGATCGTGCTCAGCATCCGCAGCCGCAGGGCCGAGCTCCCGATCAGGATCGACGCGTCGGGCCGCGCATAGGCGTCGCGGACCTGGACCCCGTCCACCGTCGTCCCGTTGCGGCTCCCCGGGTCGATGACCCGGATCCGGTCCCGCTCGATCCGCAGGACGAGGTGCAGCCGGCTGACCATCCGGTCCTTGAGCTGGAGATCGCAGCCGGGATCGCTCCCGATCCTCGCCTCGGGGCCGGGGAGCTCGATGACGGCCCCGGCGTCGGGGCCCTGGACGACCTCCACGCGGATCTTGTTGGAGCGCAGCGTCAGCCGGTCTGCAGAGGGCTGCGCGGTGAGGGTGCCGTCGTCGGAGCGGGGCATGGAGGGCACGATCGTACCACCAAGGTGGTATTCCCGCCGCGCGCCCCCCCATGGCCCGATGGCGCCTGCAGTCTCCCCGGCACGAGCTCGAGGATCCTGACCTCCCGCTTCCGGCGCCCGCCGGAGCGAGGGCGAAACGATGCGTTCTGTGGAGTGAACTTCTTCACGGAGAGGGATATCTATGAACCAGCAAGCTCGGTGCGTCGTATCGGCGTTGTTCGCGGCGGTGTCGGTGAGCGCGGCGGGGCCGGCGCGCGCGGACGTGACCGTCTCCGGAGACGTGTCGCCCGCGGGCGCGACCGACCCATGGAACCTCGGGGCGAGCCCCCTGCTGGTGGCCGGCACGATCCCGGGCCCGCCCCGCTCGGGGAGCGTGCTCGTCACCAACCGGGGGACGGTGATCAGCGCCGGCGCGGTCCTCGGGGGACCGTACGAGGAGGGCAGCGGCACGGTCGAGGTCACCGGGTACCGGTCGACGTGGATCAACGATGGCACCCTCGAGCTCGGCGGACACGAATCGTCCACCGGCACGCTGATCGTGCGGAGAGGCGCGCAGGTGATCACCGACGATCTCGTGGTCAGCGGGCCGTACCCCCACGCCTACGGCTCGGTGCTCGTCGAGGGATACGACGCGACCCTGACGAGCCGGACGATCGCGTACATCGGCCATATGTGGGGTGGCAAGGTCGAGCTCAGGCAAGGCGCGAGCTTCTTCTCGCACGACGTCTGGTTCGGATACACCGGCTACAGGACCCCGCTCGGCCCGATCCAGGCGAGCATCACGGGCTCCGGGACGAGGTGGGTGAGCACGGGGGAGTTCATCGTGGGCGCGGGGGGCAGGGCCGCGCAGCTATCCATCTACCGCGGCGAGCTCTCCACGGTGCACGCGGTGGTGGTCGGCAACAACTACGAGAACAGCGTTGTCAGCGTGAGCGGCTGGGGCGGCACCTGGACGAACGAGGAGCTCCTCGAGGTGGGAGGCAACGCTGGCTTCGGCGGGGTCGTCCTCGGCGCTCACGGGACGCTCGTGACCGGGGAGACCGTGCTCCGCTCGCAGGGCGGCTCGGGTTACATCCTCCTGGAAGACGTCTACTCCTCGTGGAGCAACCGCGGTGATGTCACGATCCTCGCGTCCCTGTACACATCCATCTATCCGGCGCTGCAGATCGACGGGGGCGGCGCGGTCACGATCGAGGGCACCCTCCGCGTCGGGTCGCTGCCCGGCGGCCCCGGTGGCCCGCAGTGGGCCGTGCTCCTGTCGAACGGTAGCCTCACCGCGGGCGTGATCGAGCTCCAGTCGAACACCGGCTTCTCTTTCTACCAAGGGCGACTCGACACCAGCAGCTTCGTGGGCGATCTCTCCAACACCGCGTTCGGCACGCTGGTCGTGGGCGAGGCCCACGCCTCGACCACCATCGCCGGGAGCTACACCCAGCTCGGGTTCGCGAGCACGCGCTTCACCGTCGCGGGGCCGAGCGCCGCGCCGCTCCTCTACGTCGACGGGGACGTGGTCCTGGGCGGCGGGGCGCTGGAGGTCCGCGCGGCGGACGGCGCCCTGCCCTTCCAGGCCGGAGACACGGTCACCCTGCTCGGCTGGGGCGGCGCCCTCGTGGGGGCGTTCGAGTCGGTGGACATCGACTTGCCGCTCGCGCCGGGGCTCGTCTGGGACACCTCCGCGCTGCACTTGACCGGCCAGATCGTCGCCGTGCCCGGGTGAGCACGACCTGAGCCCGCGGCCCGCCGTCGCGCGCCGTCGCAGCTCGCCGCGACATGCACGGAATGCATGATCCCCATGCCTCCCGCGAGCTGGTGTCGCGCTCGTGATTGGCTAGTATCCAAGAATGAGACGCTCCTCGGCTCAGCGATCGATCGACATCGCACATCGTGGGTCCAGCGGGCGTATCACGCAGCGTGACTCGATAACTTCCGGGAGAATGGACCCGAGGACGACACCCGCCTGACGGCGCCAGGAGGGAAGCCATGGAGTGGACGAGGCGGAACGTCGTGAAATCGCTTGGAGATCTCGATGGCTGCGCGGCGCCGAGGCGACGGCGGGCGGCGCTGCTCGGCGCGATCGCCCTCGCGGCGTCCGGCCTGACCCCGGGCTGCGTCGGCGATGTGGGCGGCGACCGGCGCGACCCGGGCGGGTCGCCGAGCGAGGGCGAGGTGGTCGACGTGGCGCCGGCGGGGATGCGCCGGATGACACCGGAGCAGTTCACGAGCTCGATGCGCGATCTGTTCGGCGATCCGGCGCTCGAGCTCGACCTGGACCGGGACGCGGGCGAGGTCACCTCGCTGCTCGCCGTCGACAAGCTCAACGCCGCGGCGGAGGCGATCGTCGCGCGGCGCGCGTCGTGGGGGACATCGGTGTTCCCGTGCGACACGCGCGGCGCGGAGGACGAGACGTGCGTGGACCGCTTCGTGCGGACGTTCGGGCGCCGCGCCTTCCGGCACACGCTCGACGAGGCCGAGGTCGCGATGCTCAAGCGACAGTACGCCGAGGCGCGGAAGGAGCAGTCGTTCGAGGACGCCCTCCTCGTCGTGCTCAGGACCATGATCCAGTCGCCCAGCGTCTACTACTTCGTCGAGCTCGGCCGCGAGGGGGACGGGGGCGAGGCGCTCGCCTCCGGCGTCCGCCCGCTGACGGGCTGGGAGCGCGCGGCGCGCCTCTCGTATTTCCTCTGGAACACGACGCCCGACGACGCGCTGCTCGACGCCGCGGAGTCCGGCGCGCTCGACTCGGCGGAGGGCGTGCGCGCGCAGGCGGAGCGGCTCCTCTCGGACGACCGCGCCCGGGCCACGGCGCGGCGCTTCTTCGCCGACTGGATCGAGCTCGACGGGACGAACAAGCACGCTTCCCTCGAGAGCGCGCCGAAGAGCCCCGACGTCTATCCCGAGGACTCACCCGCGCTGCGCGCCGCCATGCGCACGGAGATCGAGGCCCTGGCGGAGCGCGTGCTCTTCGAGGGGGACGGCCGCTTCGAGACGTTGCTCACGACCACGGAGGCGTACGTGAACGGGCCCCTCGCCGCGCTCTACGGCGTGGAGGGCCCCGCGGACGAGAGCACGTTCTCCTGGGTCTCGCTCCCCGGCGACCAGCGCGCGGGGATCTTCACGCGGGCGGCCTTCCTGAGCGTGTTTGGCAGCCTCGAGGTCAAATCGCCGATCCGCCGCGGCGCGTACATCCTGGAGCAGGTGCTCTGTCGCCCCCTCGGCCCGCCGCCTCCCAACGCGAGCGACGTGCCGGTCAAGGGCGGGGCCGTCGAGGAGAACGGCGCGCTGGTGCGCAGGACGGTCCGGGAGGACGTGCAGGCCAAGACGTCGAGCGGCAACTGCGCGAGCTGCCATGTGGCTATCAACCCCATCGGCTTCGCGTTCGAGCACTACGACGCGCTCGGGCGCTGGCAGGCGCAGGAGCGGGGCGAGGACGCGACAGGCCCGTACGCGCTCGACATCGACGCGCGCGGCAGCCTCCCCGCCGTCGGTCCGGACCGCGAGGGCGTGGAGGTCGACGGCGGCGTCGCCATGTCGGCGGCCCTCGCCGCGAGCGCCGCGGCGCGCGGCTGCCTCACGAAGCGCTTCTTCCAGACGGCGCTCCGGCGCGTGCCGATCGACCAGGATCTCGCGTCGGTGGAGGCGGCGACGCCGACGCCCGAGAGCGGCGGCAGCATGCGCGACCTCCTCCTTGACCTGACGACGAGCAACGCCTTCTTGCACCTGCGCCGAGCGGGGGAGTGAGCTTATGAAACGCTCCGCTTTCAGCCGAAGGAACTTCCTCAGGACCGCCACCGGCCTTTGCGTCGCGCTGCCGTTCCTCGAGGCGACGCACGGGGACGTCTGGGCGGCCGACGGCAGGGCCCGGCGGTTCATCGTGTTCTTCAGCCACGGCGGCACGATCACGTCCCGCCATTCGTCAGGCGAGAAGGGAGATCCCTGGAAGCCGGGCGCCTGGAGCATGCTCGACCTCTGGGCTCCTGGCGATGAGGGGCAGGCGCTCGACGTCCTCGGCGAGGAGATGGCCCCGCTCGAGGCGTACAAGGGTGACCTCACGCTGCTCCGCGGGGTCGACGACGCCGCCGGCATGGTCCAGGGGGACTATGGCGGGCACCACGGCTGCTCCAACGCGACGGTGCTCACCTGCGCCGACACGACCTCGGGAGGCGACGACGCCAGGGCGCTCGGCCCGTCGATCGATCAGGTGATCGCCCAGCGGCTCGCGGGCCAGAGCCCGACGCCGTTCTCCTCCATCGATCTCATGGTCGACGGCCACAACTACGGAGAGCCGCTGTACGGCGCCGGGGGAGAGCAGGTATCCACCGAGAAGGACCCGACGAGCGCCTTCGACAGGCTGTTCAAGGACGTCGCGGAGTCCTCGTCGGGCCCGACGCCCGAGCAGCTCCGGATCCGCGCCCAGCGCAAGAGCGTGCTCGACGGCGTGAGCGAGCACCTCGCGGCCTTGAAGGGGCGCGTGAGCGCGGCGGACAGGCACCTGCTCGACGCGCACGCCGAGCACATCCGGAGCCTGGAGAAGAAGCTCGATGGCGTCGCGAACCTGGCGGCCTGCACGAAGCCGGACGTCGGCGGCGCGCCCGTGTACCAGGGATACGGCTCGTACACGGGGGGAGGGATCGTGGAGGCCGCTCCGCTGATGGTCGACATCCTCGTGCACGCGCTGCGCTGCGGCCTCACGCACGTCGCCACGTTCCAGATCGCCGACGTCCTGACGAGCTGGTTGCCTCAGCCCTACAGCACCGATCTCGGCCACAGCCTCGGCCACGCAGGTCTCGACGTGGGGCCGAGCGGCGCGGAGCCGGACAAGCTCGCGGACTGGCGCGCGACGATCCTCGCGAACCGCAACTGGCGGATGGAGATGTTCGCGCGCCTGCTCGAGGGGTTGAAGAGCACCCCCGAGGGCGACGGCACGATGCTCGACAACAGCGTCGTGCTGTTCACGAGCGAGTTCGGGTGCGGGGGCGGGCACTCGCCGCGCGACATCCCCGTCCTGCTCGCCGGCAAGGCAGGCGGCAGGTGGCCGGGCGGCCGGCACGTCAACTACAACAAGCGCGCGAGCGCGGATCCTGCGCAGTCCGAGTACGAGACCGACGTCTCGACGCACAACGTCTACACGTCGATCCTGCGCGCCTTCGGCCACGAGGACGCCCACTTCGGGAACGACACGGCGTACAGGAAGGGGCCCCTGGCGGAGCTGCCGTAGGGCTGGTGTCGCGCGTCAGAGATCCCGCCATAAAAACCGGGCGATAGCGAGCGGTCGCCAGAAACAGTACCGAGGCCGGCGGTCGCCTGGACGGCGCGTGCCATCGCCTCGGCATCGAGTCGATCATTCTTGCGGCCGTGCTGGCCGATTCCGAGCTGACGTGCTCCGACGATGGCCAGGCGCGGCGACCTTCAGTACTACGTCGTGTCGACCTCCAGCGGGCTCCCGGGAGCGCGCACGCCGCGAAACGCGTGCAGGCCGGCTCGCGGAGCAGGGCAAAGCCGATTGCGCGCGGCGGTGGACAGCGGCTGCGCGGCGGCTTAGGGGAAGATATGGAGACGAGGAAGAGCGAGCGCGCGCGATGGCTATGGGCGGCGTGGGCGCTCACGGCGGGCGGGTGTGCCACGTTGGCGGGGCTGGAGGATAGCTATAGCGTACTGGACGGAGGCAGCGGTGGGAGCGGGACCGGCGGGGAGGCCGGCGGCGGCACCGACAGCGGCGCGGGCTCTGGCGGGACCGGCAGCAGCGCGGGCTCTGGCGGGACCGGCAGCGGCGCGGGCGCCGGCGGGCGCGGGGGAGACGGAGGCGGCGCAGAGTGCACGCCGGGCGGGACGGAGTGCGAGGGGCAGGCATGCGTGGAGGGGACGTGCATCGGGGAGTGCCGCCCGGAGGTCGTTCGCTGCTGGGGGAACCGGCCGCAGCGGTGCGATGGGCGCGGGCAGTGGGAGGACGCGGAGCCGTGCCCAGAGGCAGCGCCCTTTTGCAGCAGAGGGACGTGCATGACGACACCGCCGAGCTGTGTCGGGATGGCGACGACGTGCGGGCCCGCGGACGACGAGGACTGCTGCGCGAGCGCGGCGGTGCCTGGTGGCACCTTCAACCGGGACAACAATCCGGCGTATCGAGCGACGGTGAGCGGGTTCTCGCTGGATCGGTTCGAGGTGACGGTGGGGCGTTTCCGGAGGTTCGTGGAGGCGTATCCCGGGAGCCGTCCTGTGGCGGGAGAGGGGGTGCACCCGCTCATCGAGGGGACCGGCTGGGATGCGGGCTGGGACAGCAATCTGCCTGCAGATGCGACGGCGTTGAAGGCCGCCGTCGCGGGGTGCAAGTCGCCCTACCAGACCTGGACGGATGAGCCCGGCGGGAACGAGCACCTGCCGATGAACTGCCTGAACTGGTACGAGGCATTCGCGTTCTGCGCGTGGGATGGGGGCCGGCTGCCGACAGAGGCGGAGTGGAACTACGCGGCGGCCGGAGGGATCGAGCAGCGGCCGTACCCGTGGTGGACGCCGGCAGGCTCGACGACGATCGATGCGAGCCATGCGGTGTATGACTGCACTGGGGACGGGTCAGATCCCGGCGCGTGTACGCCCGGCGATATCCAGCCGGCCGGGTCGCGGTCGCCGGCGGGAGATGGGAAGTGGGGGCAGGCGGACCTGAGCGGAAACCTGTGGGAGTGGGTACTGGACTCGCACGCACCTTATCCCAGCCCATGCGATGATTGTGCCAGTTTGGCCGACGCCTCGACCCGGGCGGTCCGGGGCGGGGGCTATTTGGATATGGCGCAGCTCCTGCCCTCTTGGAGCCGCATCGTCGGGTACCCGTCCGAACGCCACTACGTGCTCGGGGCCCGGTGCGTGAAGACGCGGTAGCGATCGCCTCCTCCACGCCTGCCTTGACAGCGATCATGGCGGCTCGCTAGCGGAGGCGCCCGCGCCGCCTGGCTCCTTGACGCCGCCCGGCCGGCGCGAGAGCCTCCCGCCGTGTCGGTCATACTTGCGGAGGGGACCGTCTTCGCGCGCCGCTACCGCGTCGTGCGACTCATCGCCGCCGGCGGCATGGGGGCCGTCCACGAGGTGATTCACCTCGAGACCGATCGCCACCGGGCGCTCAAGGTCATGCACCCGCACCTCTTCCAGAGCGAGGAGATGCGCGGGCGCTTCAAGCGCGAGGCGCGCATCACGGCGAAGATCGAGAGCGAGTACATCGTCGACGTCTTCGACGCGGGCGTCGACGAGGCGACCGGGATGCCGTTCCTGGTCATGGAGCTGCTCCGCGGCGAAGAGCTCGGCGAGCGCCTCACGCGCGCCGGTCGCCTGCCGCCCGCCGAGGTGATGACCTACCTCTACCAGACGGCGCTGGCCCTCGAGCGCACGCACGCCGCGTCCATCGTGCACCGCGACCTCAAGCCCGCGAACCTCTTCCTGACGCAGCGGGAGGACGGCTCGGTCCGCGTGAAGATCCTCGATTTCGGCATCGCCAAGCTCGTCGCCGACGGCGCGACCGGGGCCGGCGCCACGAGCAGCCTCGGCACGCCGATCTACATGCCTCCCGAGCAGTTCCACGGCGACACGAAGCTCACCGCCGCCGCCGACATCTTTGCGCTCGGCATGATGGCCTACACGCTGCTCGTGGGCACCCCGTACTGGGAGCCCGAGGCGAGCAGCGCCGACGGCGTCTTCGCGTTCGCGATGGTGGCCGCCCGCGGCCCGCAGGAGCCGGCGGTGCAGCGGGCGCGCTCGCAAGGCGTGGTGTTGCCGCTGGACTTCGACGCGTGGTTCGCCCGCGCCACGGCGCCCGATCCGGCGGCCCGGTTCCACCGGGCCCTGGAGGCGGTGCAGGCCCTCGGCGAGGTGCTCGGCGTTCCGGGGGGCGGGGACCGGGGGGCCTTCCCGAGCGCTGCGCCCTGGCCAGGTGTCGCCCCCGTCACCACCGCGCCCATGCCCGCCATCGCCGCCCTGATGACGACCGAGCCTGCGCCGGCGAGGCGGCCGGGCCAGGAGCCTGACGCGCGCTCCTCCGGCCTGGGGCTCGCGGGGAGCTCGACCGGCGCCGCGGTGTCCGCCGCGCCGGCACGACCGCAACGACCCGGCCGCGGGCCGCTCACCGTGCTGGGGCTCGGCGTGCTGGGGCTCGGCGTGCTGGGCGCCGGGCTCGCGCTGCGCGCCGGCCGCGGGGACGAGCCGGCGGCAGCCACGGACGCCGCCTTCGCGAGCGCGAACGCGTCAGCGCCGCAGCCAGGACAGGCGACGCCAGAAAAGACCGCACCAGCAGAGCCGACCCTCGCCGCGCCGGCATCCAGCGCCGCCGCGCCGGCATCCAGCGCCACCGCGCCGGCATCCAGCGCCACCGCGCCGGCATCCAGCGCCGCCGCGCCGGAGCCGAGCGCCACAGCACCGGCGCCGCCCTCCTCGGCGGCACCGAGCGCAGCGGCGCCGCGTGTGCCGCCTCCGGCGGTGGCGCGGGCCTCGACGCCCCCCGCTCCCACCGCGCTCCGCCCGAAGGAGCCGCCCCGGGCGACGACCGCCACGCCCGCGCCGCCCGGAACCAGGCCACCTCCGAGCGACAAGAAGCAGTCCCCGCCGGAGCCGACATCGACTTCCCCCTACGGGCGGTATTGAGCTGGTTCTCCGCCCGCACCTCTAGAGCGACAAACGGGTTGAAACCACGAGAAAAATCAGGAATTTCACAGGGAGGCGGGGAGGCGGGGAGCGAGAGACGGCAGGAGAAAGAACTTCACTTTTTTTCTCCCTCCCCGCCTCCCCGCCTCCCTGTGAAAATTCTCCGGGTTTCAACGTGTCCTAGGTCTCCTCAACTGCCGAGTGCCAAAGCATGCCCTGTTGGTTCCGCCGCTCCACGCATCTCCTCGCCGTCGTCGGCCTGCTCTCGCTCTCTGTTCCCGCGACGGCGCAGGACGTCCCCGCGACGGCGGGGGACATCGCAGCCGCCGAGGAGCTCTTCAATCGAGGGCTGGCCGACATGCAGGCAGGCCGCTACGCGACGGGCTGCAAGGCCCTCGCCGAGAGCGAGCGCCTCGATCCTCAGCCAGGCACGCTCTTCACGCTGGCGGCGTGCGAGGCCGATTGGGGTCGCATCGCCACCGCGGTGACGCGCTTCGGGGAGTACCTCGCGTTGTTCGAGCGGATGACGCCCGCGCAGAGGGCCCGTCAGGGCGAGCGGCCCGAGCTCGCGAGACAGCGGCGCGAGCAGCTGTCGCCGCGCGTCCCGCGGCTCGCGCTCTCGCTGCCGCCGGGAGCGCCGGCCGGGACCGTGGTGAGGCGCGACGGCCTCGTGCTTGGCGAGGCCGCGCTCGGCATTCCCCTGCCCGTGGACCCCGGAGAGCACGTGCTGTCGATCCAGGCGCCGGGAGGGCCCGCCCTGGAACAAAGCATCAAGATCGCCGCGGGCGAGACAAGGGAGCTGACGCTGGCGCTGAAGGGAACGCCGGCTCCCGGAGCCCCCGCGCCGCCGCCGGCCTCCCCGACGCCGGCCGCGCCCCGCGCTGCGCCGGCGCCTGCCCCGCTCGGACCGGACGCGCCGGCGGCCCCTGCAGGCCGCCGGACGGCCGTCTACGTGGTGGGCGGGCTCGGGGCGGCAGGGCTCGTGCTCGGCGGCATCACGGGCGCGCTCGTGTTCGGCAAGAAGGGCTTGGCCGCGGAGCACTGTGGCAGCAAGATCGGGGTCAGGGACCCGGGCGTCTGCGACGCGACAGGGGCCGACGCCGGGAGCAGCGCGATCACGATGGCCCGGGTCAGCACCATCGCCTTCGGGGTGGGGCTGGCCGGGCTCGGGGCGGCGGCGGTGCTCTACGTGACCGAGCCGAAGCACCCCGGCGTGGCGTCCAGCGCGAGCCAGAGGTGGGTCAGCGCAGGGGTGCTGGAGGCAGGGCCGGCGGGGGCAGTCCTCGGCGCGAGAGGGAGCTTCTGACGCTGGCCGCAGCGCCTCGGCGGCAGGACTTCCGGTCTTCAAGCGTGTACCGGCCACCACCCGCACGCGCAGCTGCGTCCGCCACCGGAGAGGGGCGCCCGCCAGAGCGGTATGACCGGAGACCGACCCATGACCGACGTACCCAGCGAGGGGCGCGCTCACGCGCCAGGTCGAGCACGTCGGCCGCAGCCTCACCGTAGCTGGCCGGTGCGCCGAGGCGCGCGTCGGCCGAGAGCGCGGCTGCGCCACGAGGGCGCCACGATACGCGGTTGGCGGAGCGCCCACCGCACCATAACTTCATAAATACACTTGACAAAAAGAACGCCCGAAACATATTTGCAGCATCAGCATTGGCGACTCCGCTATCTTGTGGAGTGCCTGCCCTGTTCTTCCCAGGAGAACAGGGGCCGCCATTCGCTGCGATCAAATCTTCTCTGCTGTCTCAAGAGGAGATTTCGTCGGACAGATCTGCACGCCTCAAACCGTAATCCATGCTCGGGCGACGACATCGACGTCGGCGGCGTCGCTCTCGCGTATTTATTATATTTTTTTCAAAAGGATCTTTGTTCGTGGCGCCAAAACATTCTTCATATCTCTCAAAAGCAATTGCATCGATTCTATTCCTTGCAGCGGCGGACTCAGCTCACGCGGCTGTCTATCCTGCGAGCTCGTCCAGCGGTGGCCCCGGCGTGAGCGGGTGCACGGGCAGCGCAAACTGCACGAATGAGAGCTGGGGCATCGACCTCAATGACAACACCGGATTCATCTGGAATGTATCCGGCAGCATCGGCAGCGATGTGGACCTTTATGTGAAGGTCGCTGTGCCATCGCAAACCAGGGCGATGAGCCTCTGGTTGAACGGCAGCCAGATCTCCGTCATCACGTCCACCGCCACGGAGAGCCCGCGCCCGAGCGGGAGAGAATTCGGCCCGTTCTCGGTGACGCTGCAGGCCGGCAACAACACGGTGGAGCTGCGGGACACCCAGGGCACTGCGGAGCTGGACGTGCACAGCTTGCGCGTCGAACCGGAAGAGCCGAATCTCGCCGGCGATGATTTCGAGATCGGGCTCTGGCGGCTGATGTCCCGCGCCGACCGCAGCACGCTGAGCCGCGACTTCATCAACGGGCAGCTGGTCGGCAACGACTACTCAGGCGATGATCATCAGCACTGGCGCCTGAACAGCGTTGGCACAGACCGGTATCAGTTCATACACGAAGAGACCGGCCAGTGCTTGACCGCGTCGAGCAGCACGGCGGTGCTCGGCAGCTGCAGCGGCAGCGCGGCGGAATGGACCGTGGACACCCTGCGCGCCCGCACGGAAGATCGCCCCGCCCTGTATCACTTGCGCTCGAGCGGGAACAATTGCGCCATTCCGAACGGCAGCGCGCAACCCACCCTGGGAACCTGCAACGACGACGCACGTTGGTATCTCGAGCCTGTCGGCTTCGGTGAGCGACTCGAGAGCACACAGTTCGACTTCCATGGGCTCCTCCTCGTCAAGCCGCAAACCAATGTCCCGGGTGTCACGCAAGGTTCGCTGCCGAGCAGCGTCGTCGACGCGGCGCAGATCGCCTTCGAAGATCGGCTGGCGTACTGGATGGATCTGATCACTGACGGCCGCGTCGCATGGCATGGCTCCAGCGTCGTCTCCAACGACCCCATCACATCGCTATCGATCGAAGGTGGAAATTATTTGCCGGCAGCTGTCCACCTCCAGCAAGACGTGCAGAATTTCGTGCCCCGGGGAGAGTACGACACCGTGCAAGTATTCTTCACGCCGGGCGACAGCAAGCCGGGCGGCGGGGGTTGGGGCCCGGGGAGCAGCTACGCATCGAACTACACCCTGTGGACGACGATCAACGGGAAAAACACGGTCGCCTCACAGTGGACGTCCACCACCGACAGCGAGCCGCTGGAGCTGTTCATCCATGAACCCATGCACGGCCTCGATGGGTTTTACGATGAGCTGGGGATACCGCTCCCCGACGGGGGATTGCACGGATCCGAATCGAGCCATTACGCCAAATCCGATATCCCCAACCGCTCGTTCTTGCACTGGTACCGCGACTACTGGCTAGGCACCGTCATCGCCGCCGATGACACCTACCGAGGCTTCGGCCCACGCGCGTTCCGCGAGATCACGCCGAGAGATTACGCGCTGAGCGCCGCGGTGGACGAGTACAAGATCGTGCAGCACACCAGCGGCAAATGCTTCACCCCGGAAGGCGGCACCACGACGCCAGCCGACGGCACGCCGCTGGTGCTGTCGAGCAGCTGCAGCACGCTCGCCTCGTCTTTCAGAGTTCTGGCCAGCGGCTTGCTCAAGCATGTTCCGAGCGGACTCTGCGTTCACCCGGATCAAGGCACCGCCAGCAACGGCGTCGACCTGATCCTCTTCCCGTCCTGCGCTCCCGAGACACGCCTCTCGTTCGACGTGACGTCCGGCGGGAGCCTGCAGAGCGGCCAGACCGGCCGCTGCGTCCACCCGGAAGGCGGATCAGCGACCCCCGCCGAAGGAACCAACCTGATCTTTCACGATGGTTGCGATGAAGAGCGCCTGCGCTTCGACTTCGTATTGCAGTGAAAGAGCGACGGCCCGCTAGCCGTCCCCCCGCGGGGCGCGGCGCCGGCCGTCGCCCCCGCGGCGTCTGCGCCGCTCTACCTCGAGGGCGCGCAGCTTCGCTCGAGCTGCCGCGGGCCTGAGCCGGCGGCGGGCTTCAGGCCGCGCCCGCGCTCGCTCCCACGGCGTTCAGGGCCGCCATCGCCTCGTCCGGCAGCGCCAGCTCGGCGGCGGCGAGGTTCTCGCGCAGGTGAGCCACCGACGAGGTGCCGGGAATCAGCAGGAGGTTGGGCGCGCGCCGCAGCAGCCACGCGAGGGCGACCTGCATCGGCGTGGCGCCCAGGCCGCGGGCCACGTCGGAGAGGATGGACGACTGCAGCGGCGAGAATCCGCCGAGCGGGAAGAAGGGGACATAGGCGATGCCCTCCCCGGCGAGGTCGTCGATCAGGGCGTCGTCGGCCCGGTGCGCCAGGTTGTACTGGTTCTGCACACAGACGATATCGCAGATCCGCCGCCCCTCCGCGATCTGGGCGGGCGTGACGTTGCTGAGCCCGATGTGGCGCACGAGCCCCTGACGCTGAAGCTCGGCCAGGGCGCCGAGCGGCGCCTCGATCGAGCCCTCGGCGGGACCGTGCACGCTGAACATGACGCGCAGGTTCACCACCTCCAGCACTTCGAGCCCGAGGTTGCGCAGGTTGTCGTGCACCGCCTCGATGAGCGCTTCGGGCGAGGGGGCCGGGAGCCAGGCGCCGGCCTCGTCGCGGCGGGCGCCGATCTTGGTGACGATGACCAGATCGTCCGGATAAGGCGCCAGGGCCTCGCGGATGAGCTGGTTGGTGACGTGCGGGCCGTAGAAGTCGCTGGTGTCGATGTGGTCGACCCCCGCGGCGACGGCCTCGCGCAGCACCGCAAGCGCGCCGTCGCGGTCCTTCGGGGGGCCGAACACGCCCGGCCCGGCGAGCTGCATCGCGCCGTAGCCGAGGCGCTTCACGTGGCGGTGGCCGAGCCTGGCGGTCCCGGCGGCGTTGATCTTGGACATGATGCGGTCTCCTTGGCAGGTCCGCCCAGGGTAGGCCCTGGCGATGGGCGCGATAACGGCGCACAATCCGCACGGGCTGTGCGGAATTCCGAACAATGAACCTGGACCTCGGCGACCTCGACACCTTCGTCGCCGTCGCCCGCGCCAGGAGCTTCCGGGACGCGGCGCGGGCGACAGGCCGCAGCGCCTCGGCGGTCAGCGAGGCGGTGCGCCGCCTCGAGGGGCAGCTCGGCGTCCGGCTGCTCCACCGCACCACGCGCAGCGTCGCGCTCACGGAAGCCGGGGCGCGGCTGTTCGACCGCCTGGCGCCGGCGCTGGGCGAGGTGGCCGCGGCGGTGGACGTGGTGAACGGCTTCCGTGACCGGCCGGCGGGCACGCTGCGGCTGAACGTGCCGATCAGCGCCGCCCGCCTGGTGCTGCCGGACATCATCCCGGCGTTCCTCGCCGCCTATCCGGAGATCCAGCTGGAGGTGATCGCGGAGGACGCCTTCATCGACGTGCTGGCGGCCGGCTGCGACGCCGGCATCCGCTACGACGAGCGGCTGGAGCAGGACATGATCGCCGTCCCCATCGGCCCGCGGGTCCAGCGCTACGCGACCGCCGCGGCGCCCGCCTACCTGGATCGGCGCGGCCGGCCGGGACACCCGCGCGACCTGCTGCAGCACGCCTGCATGCGCGGCCGCTTCAGCAGCGGCCAGATGATCACCTGGGAGTTCGAGCGCGACGGCGAGGTGGTGCGGCTCGACCCGGCGGGACCGCTGCTGGTCAGCGCGGGCGCCGCCATCGACCTGGCGGTGGACGCGGCGATCGCCGGCGTCGGCGTCATCCAGCTGTTCGAGGATTGGCTGCGCCCGCACCTGGACAGCGGCGCGCTGGAGCCGGTGCTCGAGCCCTGGTGGCAGAGCTTCTCGGGGCCGTTCCTCTATTATCCAGGAAGCCGGCTCGTCCCCGCGCCGCTGCGCGCCTTCATCGATTTCGTGCGGACATCCGCGAAGCGGTGAGCGGCGATGGCGAGACTGCCGCGCTCGCCGAGACGCCGCACACCGATCGTGAGCAAGGACGCTCGGTATGCGATCCTCGATCTCACCGGCGTCGATGCGGTCGATACGGACACGGCCCGGCACCTCATCGAAGTGAGGAGAGGAAGCGTTGAACACCGGCGCGCGCCTGGCGCGACGTCTCCTGTCCGAGGTCAAGGCAGGGGGTGCCCACCGCGGCGGAGAACGCGGACGCCCTGGCCGCGCTGAGCCAGCAGCTGCGCACGGCGTCGACGACGCCGCTCGATGGCTGGGCGGTGTGCGTCGCCTTCGCGCTGACGCAGGGCGACGCCGCGGCGTGGCGCGAGTTCGTCGGGGGCCTCACCCTGCAGCCGCTGTACGATGCGCCTTCGCTCCCGCCCCGGCCCGGCGCCCCCGCTCCTCCCTGCGATCGCGCTCGCAGCCTCATCGCTCCTCGCCTGCTCTCCGTCCCCGGCCGGCGGCGCCGCGGCCGGCGCGCCCCGCGCCTCGCCGCACGACCCCCTCGCGCCGTACACGCCGGAGGACGCGCTCCCGGGCGCCTCACGCGTCGACTTCCGGCTGCCCCGCCGCGGCCCGCCCGCTTTCTACACCCTCCCCTGGCCGAGCGAGCTCTGGCGCAGGGACGACGGCTCCATCGCCTGGAGCACCTTCCCGGGCGCCGGGAAGGCGCTGCTCTCCTCGTACATCGCGACGGCCGAGGCCGATCGCGCGGGCTTCTCTGTCGCGCCCGCCATCTACTTTCACCTCTCGTCCGCGCCGGACGCGCGCCGGCTCCCAGCCCGGCCGGCGGACACGATGTCGCTCGCGTCGCCCGTGTTCCTCATCGACGTCGACCCGCGGAGCCCCGAGCGCGGCGCGCTCATCCCGCTCGAGCTCCACTACGTGGCAGCGCCGCTCCGCTTCATGCCCGCGGGCACGCTCGCCGCGAAGCCGGTGCCCGGGGTCGTGCTCCGGCCAGACACGCTCCATCTCGCCGTCGTCCGGCGCGATCTCGGCGACCCGGACGGTCGATTGCTCGGCACCACGCGCGATCTCGAGAGGTTGAAATGGACTGGCCCCCTCCCCGACCCGGTCGCGGAGCGCGCCCGGGCGCTGCACGCCGGGCCCCTGGATTACCTCGCCTCGCGCGGCGTGGCGCGGGGCGACATCGCCGCGGTGGCGCTCTTCCGCACGGGCACGCCGCACGCCGTCTCCGAGCGCCTCTTCGAGGCGGCGACGCGCCTCCCGCCGCCGCTCGCGCCGCGCCTCGTGAGCGCCGCGTGGCAGCCCGACCCGCGGGGCTCCGCGGGAAAGCGGTCCTATTTCACGATCATCGGGACCTATTGCACGCCGAACTTCCAGTCGCGGATCGCCGAAGCCCCGTTCCTCTCGGGGGGCGGCGCCCTCGCGCCGGACGAGGCGGGCGCGCCGCGCGTCGTCGAGCTCCCGCCCGGGTCGCGCTACCGGACGAACGCTTGCGGAGGCCTCCTCAGCGCCCGCTACGTGCTGACCGTGCCGAAGGTACGCTCGCCGCCCGGCGGCTTTCCGCTGCTGGTCGCGGCGCACGGCACCGGCGGCGACGCGACGGACTTCCTCGGCGAGGGCAACTTCGCGGGCTGGACCGCCCGCCAGGGGATCGCCGCCGTCTCCACCGACCAGCCGCTGCACGGCGGCGCCCACGCGCCCGGCGCGCGCCCCGGCAGCCGGGACGCCGCGGTCTTCGCCGTCGCGGGCATCCCCGTGGGCCTGTTCCGCGGCCAGCAGCTCGGGGCGGCGCTCGCCTTCTACAACCCCGTGAACCCCGCGGCGACGCGCGACAACCTGCGCCAGGCGGGCATCGACGCGAGCCTGCTCGCGCGGCTGATCGCCGGCACCGACTTCTCGAAGGCGGCGCGACCGGGGGGCAGCGGCCGGCTCCTCGGCGCGGTGCCCGGCCGCGCCGCGCCCCGCTTCGACATCGGCCGCGTCCTGCTCGCCGGCCACTCGCAGGGGAGCCAGTCGGCGGCGGCGCAGGCGGCGCTCGACCCGCTCTTCCGGGGCGTGATCCTCTCCGGGTGCGGCGGCGACGCGCGCCTCGGCATCCTCCGCCGCGGCGATCTCCCGTTCATGCCGCTCCTCGAGGCCGCGCTGGGGCTCCGGAAGGGCGAGCTCACCGAGCTCCACCCCTTCATGACGCTCGTCCAGAGCCTCGTCGATCCGGTGGATCCGCAGAGCTACGCGCGCCTCTACCGCGAGCCCCTGCCCGGCCGGAGGCCCCAGAACGTGCTCCATTTCGGCGGCCTCGCCGACACGTACACGCCGCCCGAGACGGCTGTCGCGCTGGCCACCGCGCTCGCGGCGACGCCGCTCCGCCCGGTCCGCGCGGCCGCGGGGGGTGCTCCCGTTCCTGCGCGCCGCGCCGCCGGAGTGGCCCGTCCGCGGCAACATCGCCGGTGGACAGGCCACGGCGGCGTTCGTGCAGGTGCCCGCCACGCGCGGGGAGGACGGCCATTTCGTCCTGTTTCACGAGCGCGACGCCGCGGAGCTCGCGATGCAGTTCATGCGCAGCGCGGTCGCGAGCGCCGCCGGCCCGGCCGAGGTGGGGCGCGCGCCGGGCCGCTGAGCCAGGCGTCCCCTCGCGGCTTGCGCTTTCCGGACAACGCTGTTCGAATGGCGCCGCCGGGGGGCGCGGAGGTGTCCTGTCTCTCTCGCCGGAGCGGGCGAGACAGGCCGCTCGCGATCATCCCCTGCGAGAGAGCGAGAGAGAGCGCATGAACGGGAAGGTCTGCGTGGTCACGGGCGGCAACACGGGCATCGGCAAGGAGACGGCGCGCGGGCTCGCGCAGCGCGGCGCGAAGGTGGTGCTGGCGTCCCGCGACACAGGCAGGGGCGAGGCAGCGCGCGACGACATCGCGCGCACGACCGGCAACAAGGACGTGGAGGTGATGGCGCTGGATCTCGCGAGCAAGGCGAGCATCCGCGCCTTCGCCGAGGCGCTCCGCGCGAAGCACGATCGCCTCGACGTCCTGGTGAACAACGCCGGGGTGTGGCAGCGCTCGCGCGCCGCGACCGGGGACGGGATCGAGGCGACGTTCGGGGTGAACCACGTGGGGACGTGGCTGCTCACGCAGGAGCTCCTCCCGCTGCTGAAGCAGAGCGCGCCGTCGCGGATCGTGGTCCTGTCGTCGAAGCTGCACTATCGCGGCCAGATGGGCTGGGACGACCTGCAGTTCGAGCGGCGGAAGTACGGCGCGGGCGCGGCGTACAGCCAGTCGAAGCTCGCGAACGTGCTCTTCACGAAGGCGCTGGCGCGGCGGCTCGAGGGCACCGGCGTCACGGTCAACGCGGTCCACCCGGGCGTCGTCGCCACGGAGCTCATGCGCGAGTTCCCGAAGATCGTCGTGAAGCTCTTCAACCTGTTCCTGCTCACGCCCGAGCAGGGCGCCGCGTGCTCGCTCCACGTCGCCACGGCGCCGGAGCTCGCCGGCGTGACGGGGGAGTACTTCGAGAAGAGCCGCATCTTGCCGGCGGCGACGGCGGCGCTCGACGAGGCCGCGCAGGAGCGGCTCTGGAAGCTGACCGAGGCGCTGGCGGCGTAGTACCGCCCGCCAGGAGTCCGGCCAGGGATGGACGGAATGAATGATGGCGACCGCCGGCGCACCGAAGCCTCCTGAAACACGGAGGGTCCATGCAAGCTTATCGCCGATCCCTTGGCACCGCGATTGCTGTTGTCCTTTCCCTCTCGGCCGGGGCCGCTGACGCGGCCGTCACGGTCGAGATCGTCGAGCCGAGCAACAAGTTCATCGAGAGCGATACGATCTCGGTGCGTGTCGCGGCGTCGTCGTCGCCCGATGATCTCTACTACGTGGAAGCGGAGTTCGAAGGGCTCATCATCGAGCTCACGCCGGCGGAGGACGGCTACTTCGAGGGGTCGTTCGATCTCGGCGAGCTCGGGGGCGAGCTTCCCTACGGCCCTCACGTCGTGACGGTCGACGCGTTCAGCACGTTCGGCGACTGGGCGAGCGCGCAGCACACCCTGCACCGGTACTCGGCGCCGCCGACCCTCGGGTGGAACGTGCTGCCGAACGACACCCTCACGGCGGGCTGGCGCTTCGACGCGAAGTGCATCCCGACGCCGCCCTACGAGTGCCAGCACCTCGCGGCGTTCTTCACCAGCACCGACGCGAACGTCACGCTCTACAACGAGGCGTCGTCGTCCGAGCCATCGTCCGTGCCGGGGCGGCTCCACGTGAAGGAGTGGCGATACGGCGATTCCTATCAGATCCCGTCGGGCAGGACGTACACGCTCACGATCCAGGCCAGCGACGGCGTGGGGCCGCTCGTCACGAGGACGATCGGCCCGATCCACGTCGACCGGAGCCCGCGGCTCACCGTCGTCCAGCGCGCTCCCGGCGCCATCCTCGATGTCGATGCGACGCGGCTCCTCGTCCTGGATCACCTCGGGCGCATCGCGATCGTCGAGCGCGCCACACAGGCCGTGACTTGGCTCGGGACGATACCGCAGGAGGACGCCCCGCTCAGCGCGGTCTATGGAGCGCTCACGCCGACCGGGGCCGTGTACCAGGGGACGAACGGCTACATCCTGTCCTGGGTGAACGGCAGCCGGAACACCATCGCGCGCGCGGCGCGCCTCGACGCGGTGAACGGCGACACGGCGGTGTTCACCACGACCAGCGACGACCGGGCCATCGCGCGCTCGCTGTCCGCGGGGACCAGCACGCTCCTCTGGTCGAGCCCGGGCAGCCCGTCGCCGTTCCAGTCCGACATCACGGCTTCCGGCGAGATCTATTTCGGGACCTACGAGAGCGGCTCGATCGTGGGGCCCGGAGGGTCGCTCCTCGGGGATCACGAGGGCAACCTGCAGCGGCCGATCACCGACGGGACGAACGTCGCCGGCAGGTGGTGGGATGGGCGCGTGAGCTCGAGTTACCTGTACACGGCGGATGGAGAAGAGGTGTTCCTGGGCGACTCGATCACCAGCAGCTCGGCCGGGCTGGTGCTGCACGCGGGCCACGCGGGCTTCCTGAAGACCGACGGCACCGTCAACCAGGTATGGCTGCGGACGGCTGACGGCGAGCAGCACCAGATCAGCAACTTCACGAAGCCGAGCCAGTTCGATCAAGCGAAGGTCCGGGTCGGCCGCGACGGCCTCAGCGACACAGGCGACGTCCTCTTCCTGAACGACGGCAAGCGCTACATCGGCCGGCCAGGGGGAGCGCCCGAGCGCATCAGCACGGACCTCGGGCACGGGCGCTGGCTTGACGGGAGCTGGTACGTGACGATCGGCAACACGCTGTTTCAGGTCGCGAGCGCGGGCGGCTCCCCAGCGCGCCTCGCGGCGACCGGCGCGTTCGCGCCGGAGGACGGCGGCGCGCGCGAGGTGCTGTCCACCTCGTTCACCACGGGCGATGAGCTGCTCGACGCGCCGGTGTCGGTGCGCGACCTGCACGAGCCCGACGCGCTGCCGGGGTCGTCCGACGGCGCCGAGCTGCTCGGCGATGGCGACGCGGACACGGGCGGCGACCTCGCGCCGGCCGCGGTGGGGTGCAGCGCCTCTGGCCCGGCGGGCTCTCCGAGCGGCGCCGCCGCGCTCGCCGCGACGCTCGCTGGCCTCCTCGCGCTCGCGCGGCGGAGCCGCCCGCGCTCGTAGCACCCCCCGCGACGCACCTGAGTCACCCCCCCCGCCGCCGGCGCGGCGGAGCCCGCGTTCTTCGTCGATTACTGGGGTGACAACCTGTTCCTGGGCCTCGCCTGCCGTCACGGCGCTCTCTCCAGAGCAGCTCGACGCGCTCCTCGCGCTGCCGTACGCGGCCGGCCAGAGCGCCGGCGACCGCTGAGGCGCCGCTCGGCAACGCCTGCGGACCCGGCGACCCGCGCCGCGGTGATGAGCGCTCTCGCCGCGCACGCCATGAGAGATAGGTGTAGCCGAAGTCATCGCTACGTCAGAAGCATGTGCCCGGAGGGGGCCTCGGGGTCGTCCGCCGGCGGGGGCTGGAAAACCTCTCGACTCCCCGGGTCAATCATCCTGAAACACCGCGGAGAGATCTCGTCGTCGCCGCAGCCTCGGAGGCGCTTCGCCCATGGGCGCCGGGCAGGGGGCAACGAGCTCTCGTCTCTTCTCCATGGCGATGTCTTCCGTGTCGATGGGCGAAATGGGATAGGGTAGCGTTCGATCCGCGGCGCGGCGGCACGCGCGCCGCGGCGCGCGTGCCGCCGCGCCGCGCGCCGGTTGGCTCTCGGTGAACCACACCGCGAAAGGGCGGGAAAGAACGATGAAGCTCAAGGTACTGATATCGACCCTGGCGCTGACGGCTGCCTGGTCGTCGCCGGCCGCGGCGGACACCTCGCTGGAGCTGCTCCACGGGTGGAACTACAACAAGGACTTCAACGGCGATACCGAGCGAACGATCCTCACCATCAAGACGTTTCAATGGTGGCCTTATGGTACGTTCTTCATGTACTACGATATCACCGGCCCGTTCGCGGCGCCGAACGCCGAGGTCACCCCCAACGAGAAGGGAGGCTTCTTTGGCGGCGCCTCGCTGACGTTCTCGGTCAAGCGGATCGGCCAGAAGATCGCCGGTGTGGAGTGGGACTGGGGACCGCTCGCCGACCTCTCGTTGCGCTACGAGCTCGAGACCGTGTCCAAGTTCGGCTCCCTCCACTACTATGGACTGCAATATGACTTCACGATCCCGCATGTCGATTTTCTCTCGGTGACCACGGTGGCCCGCGACGACTGGTCGCTCGCGCGCGTGGACCTCCAGCTCGGCGCCGCCTGGCAGGTCAAGGTGCCCATCTGGACCATCACCGACCTGGTGTTCGCCGGGTTCTTTTCGTGGGGTGTCTTCGGCGAGGGGAAAGGCGATTTCACCGTCGGCCCCGACGACGCGGGCGCATATACGAAGATCCCGAGCGAGGGGCGCTGGTTCTTCGTCACCCAGCCGCAGCTCATGTTGGACGTCGGCAAGCTCTCCACCCTGGTCGAAGGCAAGCTCTACGCGGGCATCGAGTACCAGCTCGCGTGGAACCGCTACCTCCAGAAGGGCGTGACCGAGCACGTGCCCCAGCTGCTCTTCAAGTGGAACATCTGAGGAGCCGAGTCGGCCTCCGGCGCTCTCCGTAGAGCCCGGCGGAGGAGCGCGGCGCGCGCCTGGGGACTGTCGCCCGGACGCGCTCGACGGGGGGCCCGTCCACGGCGGGATGAGGTCGACGTGCTCGTCGACCGAGACCGGGCTCGAACGCGTGTCGTCGGCGGTGACGAGCTCGACGAGGAACGAGCCGGACCCGAGCTGGCCCTCTCGTCCTGGCGTCCTTGGCGGCTCACCTCATTCTCGTGTGCTCGCCGCTCCCGAGCGGCGGCCGGCCACAGCGCTCAGGGCGAGCCGGCTCGAACAGGAGCGACAGGGCGCCGAGCACGCCGAGAGCGCCCAGAAAGCTGCTCTTCTTGGCGCTCTTCGCGCACCTCGCGTCCCTCACGTCCCTGGTCTCTTGACGGTTCATACTCTCCTCGACTGAAGAACGGTTTAGTTCACAGGATGGTGTGCATCCAATTCATATGATACATGGCTCGCATGCACGCCGTGCATTGGTATCCTCCGCTGGAACCCGCGGTGGCGACTCGATGCCTCGTGGCCGTTTCGCCCCGGGAACGCGCTGGAAAAATCCAGTTCGACGCCCGACGTGGGCGCGCGTACGTCCTCCCGGACCGGGCGGTCCCCGAGCAGAGAAAAATGCGATGGCGATGCCGCGACGGCGCGCCGCCGGCGCGCACTGACGGCCGGGCCGGGCGCTCGGATCCTGACGTGGTTGTCGCGGAGGCGTCACGAAGCCGGCGCAGTCCTCATGATAACAAGCGTACTGGCATGCTCGAGTCCGCCCTCCCCAGCGACGCCGTGATCGCGCTCCCCGGAACGACAGCGACCGCCGTTGCGTGGCGCACGGCCCGGGGACAGCTCCACCTCACCGCTATCGTCAAGGCGACCTTCGCCTTCGCTCCGGACGCGGAGATGCCGCTCGCCGAGCCGCAGCCGATCATCCGCGCCGAGGTCCACCACGGCAACAACCCGATCCGGGGTATCCGCTTCTCGAGCGACCTCGCCCCCTACCTCGGCCGCGCCGACGTGACGTTCACGGGGCACGCGCACGCGCCGCGCGGGACGCGGGTGCAATCGATGCCCGTGCGGCTCGCGATCGCCGACGGCGGCCGTCTCCTCCTCGACCGGCAGCTCCTCGTCCGCGATCCCGGCGGCTTCGAGCGGATGCCGCTGACCTGCGACCGCGCCACGAGCGGGGCGGGCGGGCAGGAGAACCCGTTCGGGCGGGGCCCGGACCCCGCCGCGGCGAACCTCGTCGATCCGACGGACCCGAGCCGCCCGGCGTGCTTTGGCCCGGTCGCGCGCGCGCTGCCGGCGCGCAGGCGGCGGCTCGGCTCGACGCCGCGGAAGGCGCTGGAGGCGCCCATCGCCGAGATCCCCGAGGGCTTCGACTGGGGCTATTTCCAGGCGGCGCCCGAGGGCCAGCAGATCGATCACCTGCGCGGCGACGAGTGGATCATCCTCGAGGGCCTCCACCCGGGTTTGCCGCGCGTCGTGATGCGGCTGCCCAGCGCGCGCGGCGCGGCGCGGATCCACGGGCTCGGCGGCTTCGGGGTGGCGGAGGGGTCTCGCCTCGATCTCGTCGCCGACACGCTGCACATCGACGGCGACGAGGAGCGGTGCACCGTGGTCTGGCGTCGGAGCTTGCCGCTCCCCCACGCGGGCGCGCTCGCGGCGGTGCGCATCGTCGCGGGCGTCGAGGTCGCCGGGTCGCCCATCGCGTGGGAGCCTCCGCCCAGCGCGAGGCGGGCGGAGGCGGCGGGGCCGCCCGTCTCGCAGTGCGGGCGGGCCGGCACCATCGTCATCGCCGAGGAGCCGGTGAGCCGGCCGCGCCCGGCGGAGACGATGTTCCTGGACCTGGACGAGGCGCCGGCGACCACGGTGCGTCCGGTGATCCCGTTCAAGGCAGCGCGAGCTCCGCACGCGGCGACGGTGGCGCTTGGACCGGACGAGGACGCGGCGGCGAGCGTGAGGCACGCGCTGCCCTTCGATCGCTCCTCGGGCCCGTGCGCCGCGAGCGCGAGGCTGCCAGCGTCCGCGGCGGCGCCGGCCTCCGCGGCGGCGCCGGCCTCCGCGGCGGCGCCGACCTCCGCGGCGGCGCCGCTGTCGACGCTCGCGCTGTCCCCGGACGACGACGCTCGCGCATCGGCGTCGGCGGCGCTGCCGTTTCCTGCGACCCCGAGGCCTGCCGCGGACTGGCGCCTGGCAAAACCTGCTCCCATTCCCGGCGCGCCGTGGTCGACCGAGGACGCGTCCGCCGAGAGCGCGCCGTCCGCGATGCTCGCGCCGAGCGCGCTGCCCGCGATGCTCGCGCCGAACGCGCTGCCCGCGATGCTCGCGCCGAGCGCGCTACCCGCGCCGAGCGTGCCGCCCACGTCGAGCGTCCCGCCTGCGCCGAGCGCGCCCTCCGCGATGCTCGCGCCGAGCGCGCCCAGCGCCCCGCCCCCACCGAGCGCGCCGCCCGCGCCGTCGCTCCTCAGCGCCCCTCAGGCGAAGGCGCCGTCCGCCCCGCCGGCCGATCCGGTGGAGCCGGTGGACCTCGGCGTCGAGCGCTATGCGACCGTCGCGGCGCAGCTCCTGGAGCGGCGCGCGCCCCGCGCCGACGTGCTGGGCGCGCACGGGCTCTCCGAGGCGCGCTTCGCCGAGATCGAGCGGCGCTGGAGCGTCGCCATGGATGACGAGGACCGGCGCGGCGGGCACGCGCTCCGCGACGCGTACGACGTCGCGTACATCAAGGAATGGGAGGCGCACCGCGGGCCCTTCGAGCTCGGCGATTACGCGCGGCTCACCGTGGCGGCCGAGCGCGGCCACCTCGCCGCCGCGCTCGATTCGATCGGCATCCGCCGTACCCTGTGGATGCGGCTGAAGCGGGTCTGGGCAAAGCGCCTCGCCGAGAGCCGCAGCCTCGCCAGCGCGCTCCAGCGCGAGCTCGCGCGGCAACGCGAGCTGCGGAGCGCCGACGCTCACGGCGTGACGAGAAGCCGCCTGCGCGCCCCCGGGTCGTGAGGCGCTCGTTCGACATCACCGTCTCGATTCGGTGTCAAAAGAGCGGGCGCGAGCGCTGCACGTCGTGAGATGAGCCCTCGACCGAGCCTGGCGTCTGCGCGGGCGGTGGTAGGGGCGCCCGTGCAAGCGAGGTGGCTGTCGTCCCAGCCCGCAAAACGCGAGCGGAGCCGTTCGCGGTCCCTGAACGGGACGCGGGGGAGCGCAGGGAAGTCCGACGCCTGTGGATCCTGCGATAACGTCATAGCGAGCTCGAGCCGAGATCTATATGGTGTCGCGTCGGCACGACAAGCGTCCACGCGCTGGCCATTCGTGTCCACGGACACGCAGAGCCTGTCAGGCAGAGGAGGAGAGCTCGTCCCATGCAAGCACCGCCTCGGGGCGCAGCTCTCGCATACGCGTCACGGTTCTGCCGGGGAGCCTCCGCTCGAACACGAGCGCCGCGTCGCCCGCATAGAACGTGCCGATGGAGTCGCTGGCCTCGTCGATCTCGTCCAGACCGAGCGCACGGGCGAGCTCACGGCCTAGCGATGACATCGCGATGTGGCTCGGCGCTGCTCTGGGGTGTCCCCACAGTGCGAGGCGGGTGACGAACGTGCTCACGGAGTCGCTCGCTCGGTCCCATTCGTCCCAGCTGAGATCGTAGGCCCACATATCACCGTCCTCTGTCATGCACGCGAGGGTGTCGGGGTTGTCAATGTCATCCTGACCCAGGAGGATCGCAGGGCCACCGGGCGTCTGCTGAAGAGGCGACTCCGCGACACTCCCTGGGGCGAGGGCTCGATCGAGCATTAGGATCCCGCCGAAGCGCCGGATCCGGTCGACGCTGCGCAAACCGCCAAACGATCCTTCGGCGTCAGCTGCCGCCCTGGCAAGCGCCCCGCTGCCGCCATTCTCCATCACCCACGAGGCGAGCCGCGCGGGGCCGCCGGAGTCGTGCAGCCTGCAGAGCCAGCGCGATGCCGCCTCTCTCGCACGAGGCGACAGCGGAAGCGTCTTCGACGCTGGGTCGACGGTTGCGCAAAGAAACCCGATCACGCTCTGCCGGAACCGCTCGCTCGCCTCTTCGAGCGGGAGATCGAGGTGCACGGCTTCGTTGTCCAGAGCCGCACGCCCCGTCGAATCGGCGTAGCCGTCGCGAAATTCAATCCATCCAGACTCGGGTGCGACAGGCGATTCTCCAGCGGCTCGGAGCACTGGAAAGAAGCACTGTAAACGCAGGGCCGCGCACTCTTCGATCCAGGGCCGCAGGCTAACTGCCGTGGGGCCGAGCACCCGCAAGAACACATCATCTCGCAAGGCGAGCACCCCGTCGCAGACATACCACACGAACCCGTGCAGGCGAGACGAGCGGCTCGTCTGGCCGAGCCGACGAGCAACGCCCTTGACGAGAGCGTTCGTCTTGTCGATCGCGGTGACCGGTCCCGTCTCCGGGTAGAAATTACCGAGATGAACGCGCACGCGCAGCTCGAACTTCGGAGAACGCCACGGCTCAAGCCTGTCCGCCACCTCGTTCAACTGGGAGATGGAAGCGGTGAGCTGTTTGGTTCCGCAGATGGATCGGAGCTCGGGGCCAAACATGCCCTTCGCTATGGTTCCGAGGAGGGGATGGCTGAATCGAGTCTTCACGTCGGCCCCCAGTCGTTGTTGGCGCCGGTACCTCCGAAGACGCCCGGTGTCATTCCGGCGACGCGATTGCTGCGGCGCTGGATCTCCGCATCCGAGTGATTGTTACGTCCCGCCGCCCGCTCGGCCTCGAGCTGCTGCCGATAACGGGACGCGTTGGCCCGACGGGCGTCATCCAGGGGCGCTGTGTTCCCCTGGGCGGCCTGTTGGCGCGCGCGGTCCAACGGCGCGCCCGCGCTTGCCGGCCGGAAGTTGAGGGGCGGTCCGCCTCTCGGGGGCGACGCGGGAACCGTCTCGGGTTGCTGGCCCGTGCCGGCCAGCGCGTGCAAGCGAGCCAGCGTCTGCGAGCAGTTCGGGCACGGGGCGCAAGGTGTGCCATCGGCATCGGAGCTGCCGACGGGTCCCATGCGGCGTAAGGCGCGACGGAGCTGCCGCTGCCCCTCCGGTGTGCCCGGATCGCATCTCACCCCATTCCGATTTTCGTAGTCGCGGAGGTAGTTACTGATCGCGTGGGGCTCGGAGCACCAGGACGGGTCCCTGCCCTGGCCGCGCCCGGAATCCTGAGGGAGCGCGGCGGCCACTGCCGGGTGCAGGTCGTGCAGCGGCCCTTGGCCCTCGGGGTTGCGGTAGCGGGCAGACTGCCCGGTGAACTGCGGCGTGCCACCGCCCTGAGATCGCGGGAGGCGACGGCTGGTGACCGTGGATCCCATCAAACCGTCGAGGTCGATCACGGCGAGCGGCCTCCCGCTCACGTACCCGTACGCCTCGAGCCCTCCCTCGAGCCCGAGCGGCTCCGGGCTCAGGTACGTCGCGCTCACCGGATCGAAATACCGCCACCGGTTGTAGTGGAGCCCCGTCTCCGGCTCGTACCAGTGCCCCGGGAACCGGCTCAGCGTCGCCGCGGCGTCGCCCGCGATCACGCGACCATACGCCTCCGTCTCGAAGACCTGGTCGACGGTCCCGTCGGCGTCCACGAGCGCCAGCGGCAGAGGCGCCCCGTCCCGGTCCAGGAAGTATTTCCACGCGCCCGGGCCCGCCTCGGTGTCGACCGCCTGCGCGACCGGCGCCGGTGAGTCCGGCGAGTAGGCGTAGCGCCGGCGCTCCAGCAGCGTGAACGGCGCGCCAGCGCCGCCGGTGCTCGTCTGGCGCTCGACCGTCTCTTCCAGGAGATCCTCGCCATCCCAGCGGTAGCGGTGCCGCACCATCGCCTCGTCTCGCCGCGTCACGCGCTTCTCGAGGCGCCGCGCGAACCCGTCGTAGACGAACTCGAGCCGTGTCCTGTCGGGCAGCGTGATTCCAGAGAGCAGGCCAAGCACGCTCCAGGAGTAGGTGGTCACCGCCGTCCCCTCCACCTTCTTCACGAGCCGGCCCCGCGCGTCATACGTGAGGGTCGCGCCGTTCGTGGTCACCAGGCGCCCGCCGACCAGGTGGGACTGCGCACGGCCGCCGATCCAGCGCACGTCGCCTCGCGGCGAGAGCACGTAGTCCTCGGTCCAGGCCCGCTTCTCGTGCCGCTTCTGTGCGATGCGGCCGCGCGCGTCGTACGTGAAGGACTGCGCCCCGCGATCGCGATCGGCGAGCACCTGGAGCTCGTCGGCGGACGACCATCGATAGTCGAACCGCAAGGTCTCCGGGCCGCCCAGCTTGCCGACCCAGATGGGCTCACCCGGGCGGTCGACGGCGGTCCCTCGGCCGGAGACGGCCGCGCGGACGACGTTGCCGTGCGCGTCCCTCGTGAGCGCGATGCCGCCGCCGCCCGCGAAGAGGCGCCCCGTCTCGGCGTCCATCGGGTCATACGCGAACGTCGCGATCGGCTGGTCCACACCCCGGCCGTCCGAGAAGTCCGAGAAGAAGAGCGCGGAGCACCGCCCGGCGGGGTCGCGCGGGGTGGAGATCGAGAAGGCGCCGGGCACGTTTATCCTCGTGCGGTTCATGCCGGCGTCGTACAGCTGCTGGACGCTCGCGGCGGAGGAAGGATCGTCGACCAGCGCCGTTTCCTCACGGATGCAACGCCCTCGCGCGTCGTACGTGTACTGCGTGCGGGCGGCCTCCGTCTCGAAGAGCACGAGGCGGCCGCGCTCGTCGTACTCCAGCTTGTGGAACGTGTCGTCCGAGAAGGCGCGCTCGATCACCCGATCGAGATCATCATAGGTCATCTCGACGAACTCGCCATCGTCGAAGGTGATCCTCGACAGCCGCCCGGCCTGATCGTTTCTGTACCGCAGCGAGCGGCCGTCGAAGGTGCGCTCGGCGAGGATCCGCCCCTCGAGGTCGCGCTCGATGGTGTGCACGTCGCCCTCCTCGTTGACGATGCGCACCATGCCGAGCTCGCGATCGTAGGCGTACGAGACGCGCGTGCCGTCGCTCCGCTCGACCGAGATCACCTCGCTGAGACCGGCGTAGATCAGCCGGAACCAGCGGCCGTCCGCGTCGCGCTCGCCGGCGAAGCGACCGGCCTCGTCGTAGATGGTGGACGTGCGCGCGCCGAGCGGAGAGCGGTACTCCACGACGCGGCCCATCGCGTCGTAAAGCCAGCGGTGGACCCCGCCCTTCTCATCCCGCATCTCCATGAGTCGCCCGAGAAAGTCATAGCGCAGCGCTCGCGCGCCGCCGTGAGGCTCGATGATCTCGACGCGGTTACAGAGCGCGTCGTACTTCATCGTCGTCTTGCCGCCGTCGGCGGTCTCGGCGTGAACCAGACAGCCACGCTCATCATGGCGAAAGCTCGCCACGAGCCCCATCGTATCGGACAGGTAGACGAGGTTCCCGTTCGGGTCGCGGGCGTGCTGCGTCTCCAGGCCGTCGGGGCCGCGCGTGGCCACGACGTTGCCGCGGTCGTCGTACAGGTACTCCGTCGCGTGCCCCAGCGGGTCGACCACGCGGTACGCGCCGCCGGCCTCGCCCATCTTCCACGCGCGCCCGAGGCCGTCACGGTACCCCACGAGCTCACCCGACTCGTCGAATACGTTGTCGTGCACCTGCCCTGCCCAGACGATCCGGTCCGCCTTGCCGAACGCGTTGACCTCGATCCTCCGCAGCGCCCGCGAGGTGATGACGTTGTTCTCGCCCACGCCATACTCGACCTTCGCGTGCAGGAACCCCTTCGCCGGCGTGCCGTCCGCGAGCACCTCCGGCACGCCCTCGGCCAGCAGCGCGCGCTCGTTGGGATCGTTGCACCACGTCTCCACGCAGCGACCGTGCTGGTCATAGCGGTAGTGAACCGCGAGGCCCGTGGGCCAGCGCTCCGTGACGAGGCGATGGTCCGAGTCGTACGTGAACGTGACCGCGTGCCCCAGCGCGTCGCGCGCGGCCACCAGATCTCCGCACTCGTCGTATTCGTAGGTTCGGAACGACGTCCAGGCGCCCCTGACGGACGCGTTCTTCACCTCGAAGGCGGCGATGCGGCCGTCGCTGTGCCTCCGCACGCGAAGCAGGCGGCCCACGCTGTCATTCACGAACTGGAGCGGGCCGGTCCCGTTCTCGTAGAAGAGCCGAGCCTGGTTGCCGTTGTGGTCCTGGAGCGCGCTGAGGCGGAACTCGTTGTCGATCGCAAAGACGTCCTCGAAGACCCGCGTGATCCCGTCGTCGGCCTTGAGTAGATAGCCGTCGCGGGTCCGCGTCAGCAGTCCGACAGGGAGCTTCACGGTCTCGCCCTCGTCGGGGCACCGGCCCTCGCACGCCAGCGCCGTCGCCGTGACGACGCGCACCCTGCGGCGGCGGAGCTCGATGACGCGCCAGCCGAGCGAGTGGTTCCACCCGTGGCCGAGACCGTAGTCGAGGTCGCGCTGCGCGGAGCTGTAGGCGCGCTCGATCACGAGCGGGAACGCTCCCGGCAGCGCCATGTCGGTGACGGCGAGGGTGTAGACGCGACCCGTGACGGGATCCATGGGGTGGCCGGCCTGCGTTCCTCCGCCGCCCCCGTGCGACGGGTTGGGGCAGCCGCCGCCGCTGCCCTGGCCGCAGCTCCCGGCGTTGCGACCGCCGCCCTGAGCGCCGTCGCCGCCGTTCTTGCCCCCGGCGCCCTGGTCTCCGCCGGCTCCGTTGCCGCCGCGCCCGCCGCTGCCCCCGCCGCCTGCGCCGCCGCCCATGATGAAGACACCGGGGTTCATTCCCGGGATGGCCGGGATGTTCGGAACCGGAGCTGTGCGTGCCATGACGCGATCGTCGCGGAACCAGCCACGGTGTCAATCCCCGCCGCCGTGCCGGATGGCCCCGGGGCGGTGCGGCGCGCGGCGCGCCGACAGCAGCGCTGGTGCGCGACGCAGAACCGGTCAGAAAATCAGATGCGCTCTGGAAGTCAAGCGGTTCACCGCCGCCGTTCCAGCGTACAGCCGCGCTGTATGCGGTGGCTGAAGACATAACCCCTCATGCATCTGGTCACGTCCCGGGAAAATGACGTCGTATCGGGGAGTTATCCCCGCGTCGCAGCAGACCCCTCCACGTCACCATCTGCGCCCCGTCGCTTTTCTGCGCAACAGGAGCCAAACGCACCACGATCGCGTACAGGTGTCCTGTCATCCTGGGCGAGCGCGGCGGGGTCGCCCTTGACGTCGTTGAATCAGCTGCTCCTTCAACGACACTTACCTTCTCACGTCGGCGACCCGGCTTCGCCTGGCGCCGGCACGTTCGACCAGAACGATCGACAGTAGCTCCTGCGAGTCGCCCAACGACCCTCTGGATCGCCGCCGTTCGGCGATTCGCCAGGAAGCATCGCGAGGAAATAACACATGAGATGGATATCGAAAGCATTCGCGCAAGGCTCGATGGCCGTCACGCTGGCGCTCGCGCTACCCGCTTGCGACCAGGGAGACGCCGCCGTGACGACGGGCGTCATCCACGCGGCGCTCGAGGTAGGGGGCGCGCGGCACGACGTCACCGCGATCCATTACAAGGTCGTCGGCGCCGGCAGCACCTGCGGCGACGCGCCCATCGCGGAGACGACCAGCCTCCTGGAGGACGAGGCGCTCCCTGGCAGCGTGCTCCCCGCGGGCTCGGGGGCGCACGCGGGCGCCGACGGCCTGTTCGTGCTGCCCGCCGGCAGCTACCGCGTTTGCGCGATCCCCATGAGCGAGGGCGCGCCGTCGGCGGAGTGCGCTCCCACCGAGGGGGTGGCGTACGTCGCGGCCGAAGTGACGGCCGAGATCCAGCTCGTGTCGCAGTGCGCGGGCGGCGCGAACGGCGGCCTCGACACGGTGGTCGCGCTGAACGACCCGCCGCGCGTGACCGACCTCGACATCGCTCCCAGCAAGTTCATCACCCAGTGCGAGACCGCGACGATCAAGGTGAGCGCCGAGGACCCCGACGGCGACCAGATCACCTTCGGCTGGTCGATCACCGCGAGCCCGGCCGGCTCCTCGCCGGTCCTCCAGGCCACCGACGCGACAGGCAGCTTCTCCACGGACACGCCGGGCGACTACCAGGTGCACGTCACGATCTCCGACGTGCTCGGCGGGTCGAGCGGGCTGAGCTTCCCCATCCACGTGTCGGCCGGTGACTGCGGCTGCGCGTGTCCCGCCGGCTTCACGCAGCTCGACGACGGCGGCTGTGCGAGGGTCTACGAGGTCACCGAGGACCTCCTCATCAACCAGGACGCGAGCTGTGATGACACCGGCGACAACCGGTACAACGGCTGCAATGGAGAGCCGTACGGTTTCCAGTGGACCGACCTCGGCGGCGCGCTCGGCCCCGTGCGCCAGGTCGACATCGCGCTCGAGAACGGGATCACCTGCTCGCCGGGCGCCCGGTCGGTGTCGCTCAACGGCGCCGCGATCGGGAGCTTCAGCGCCGTGGACTCGTGCGCGTGCTTCCCGGCTCACGCGCTCGTCTCGCTTCCGGACGTGGATGTCGGGTCCTATGTCCAGGGGGGCGCCAACTCCGTCACGATCCCCGGGCCGTCGTGCGACGGCCTGAGCCGGAGCGACGCGCTCGGCGGCCGGTTCGCGCGGGTCACCGTGACGTACGACTGCAGAGGCGGCTCCACGTGCCTGCCCCCCGAGACCGCCTGCGTCGGCCCGGGCGGCGCTACGGTCTGTGTGGACCTCAGCTCTGACGAGGCCAACTGCGGGGGCTGCGGCGACGTCTGCAGCGGGCGGTGCGTGGCCGGCGTGTGCACCGACGGCGGCGCCGATCGCGTGCTCGTCGCGGGCGCGCCGAGCGACCCGAGCTGGAACTACGACGTGCAGGCGCAGCTCGACGGCACCGGGGCGTTCTCGGCGGTCGACGTCTTCAACCTCCAGAACGCGACGCCGACGCTGGCCGAGCTGCAAGCGTACGATGCGGTCCTCGTCTACTCGGATTCCGCGCCGTTCGACGCCGCCACGCTCGGAGATAACCTGGCCACGTACCACGACGGCGGCGGCAGGGTCGTTGTCGCGACCTTCGCCAACGCCAGCGTCCCTCTCGGCGGGCGCTGGGCGAACGAGGGATATCATCTCATCGATCCCGCTGGGCAGGACCAGCCCAACGAGACGGGCCCTCTCGGCATCAACGAGCCCGGGAGCGCGCTGCTCACGGGCGTGACGTCGCTCGGGGCCGACAGCGCTTACCGGAGCATCGGCGGCCCGATCAACGGCGGCATCGTCGTCGCGACGTGGGGCAGCGGCGCGCCGCTGATCGTGCGCGGCGTGAAGAACGGCCGCGCCCGCGCGGACCTCAACATGTTCCCGCCGTCCAGGGCCGCGAGGAGCGACTTCTGGTACGGCAGCGGCGCAGAGATCATGAGAAACGCCCTGCTGTTCAGGTGATCAACGGGCCTGCGCTCGGAGGGCCGGGTTCGTGTGCTCCGGACCCGGCCCGCTCGTCTGCTGACACGGCTTGTGGCGCCTGTCTATCCTCACGCCCCCGGCTCGGCCGCCGCCTCGTAGAGCTCGCGCACATCGAGCTGGGCGCCGATCGACACGAGGTGCGCGACGTCACCCTCGCGCGCGATGGCCGACGTGAAGCTGCCGTCGACGCCGCGAGTCCAGATCTCCACGCTGCGCTCCCGGTGCGAGACGAGGACGTACTGGCTCAACGAGGTGAGGTTCTTGTAGTGATCGAACTTGTCGCCTCTGTCGTACTCCTCGGTGCTGCGGCTCAGCACCTCGACGATGAGCGTGGGGTTCGTCACGGCTTGCCCGTCCTCGGCGTCGCGCTCGAGCGGTCCACACACGACCGTGACGTCGGGGTAGGTCGCGAGGCCAGTCGAGGGCACGCGCACGCGGAGATCGGCGTCGTAGGCCCGACATCGGCCTCTGCGGAGCTCGGGGAAGAGGAGGCCGATGACCGCCGCTGCGAGCGCGGCATGCTCGGGCGTGCCCCCCGCCATCGCGTAGATCTGGCCGTCGAGGTACTCGTGCTTGACGTTGCTGGACGCCTCGAGGGCCAGGTACTCGGCGTACGTGTAGTGGATGCGATGAGCCGGGGCCACCATGGCCGCGCAGTATGGCACAGCGAGCGGCGTCCGCCTCGCGCAGCGGGCGCTCAGGCGAGGCCCAAGCCGCGGGAGCAGCACCATCGCAGCCTCGGCTCCTGCGCGTCTCCTCCCTCGGCTCGTCCAGCGGTGCTAGGCTCGGTCGAGGAAGGACGGGATGCACGAGATGGATCGGATCACGAGCGACCCCGAGGTGATGCTGGGCAAGCCTATCATCCGTGGGACCCGTATCACCGTGGAGCATATCCTCGAGGAGCTGGCCGGCGGCATGACCTTCGATGATCTGCTGGCGGCCCATCCTCAGCTGACCCGGGAAGACCTCTCGGCGGCCATCTCCTTTGCCGTCGACGCCGTGCGCCTCGAGCGGCTCCGGACGCTCCGGGCAGCCTCTTGATCCTGGCCGACGAGAACATCGCCGTATCGATTCTGGAGCGCCTCCGCGCGGATGGCGTCACCGTCCTGCACGTCGCGGAGATCGCCCCGACGATCTCCGATGGTGAGGTCCTCCGGCTGGCCGCGGAACGCGACGCCATCGTGCTGACCGACGACAAGGACTTCGGCGAGCTCATCGTGCGAGAAGGGCACGCTCACCGTGGCGTGGTCCTGCTGCGGCTCGCGGGCGTTCCCTACCCGAAGCGGGCCGAGATGGTATCCGCGCTCTTTCGCGAGTGCAGCGCGGAGCTCGAGGGAGCCTTCACCGTGCTGTCCGCGGATGGTCGCGTCCGCATCCGGAAGCTCTCGCCGAAGCAGGGGACGTAGACAAGACACCATCGCGCGCTGCCCGGCTACCCAGGTCACCCGCTCAAACGAGCTCCCGCGGGCCGCGCCCCCGCCCTTGTATCCACGCGCGCGCCGCCGTCCCCTCCTGGCACGGCATCCGCATACCCGACCGACACGACCGTGACGGGGGGACGACGCGGAGGACAGCCATGAGCCAGAGACCATCCGATCAAGCCATCCAGGTGAAGCCGCTCGCAGGGCACATCGGCGCCGAGATCCACGGCGCCGACATCTCGAAGCCGCTGCCCGACGAGTCCGTGGCGGCCATCCGCGCGGCGCTGCTGAAGTGGAAGGTCGTGTTCTTCCGGAACCAGCCGCTCGGCCACGCCGAGCAGATCGCCTTTGCCGCGCGCTTCGGCGAGGTGACGTACGCGCACCCGCACGAGGACGAGCCGTTCGACGAGCACCCGGAGATCCTCGCCATCGACAGCCGCCGCTACGACAAGCGCTACGGCAGGCGGTTCAGCTACGAGAACCGCTGGCACACCGACGTCACCGCGGCCGTGAACCCGCCGGCGGCGTCGATCCTCCGGGCGCACATCCTGCCGCCCTACGGCGGCGACACCACCTGGACCAACCTCGTGGCGGCCTACGAGGGGCTCTCCGCGCCGGTGCGCGCGCTCGTCGACGGTCTGCGGGCCGAGCACCGCTTCGGGCTGCGGTTCGCCCCGCAGGACCAGGACAGCCCGTACCTGCGCAAGGTGCGCGAGAACCCGCTGATCTCGGTCCACCCCGTGGTGCGCGTCCACCCCGAGACCGGCGAGCGCGCGCTGTTCGTCAGCCCCGGCTTCACGAGCCACATCGTGGGGCTGTCGCCGCGCGAGAGCAGCGCGATCCTCGACCTGCTCTTCGAGCAGATCAGCCGGCCGTCGTACACCGTACGGTTCAGGTGGGAGCCGGGCAGCGTCGCCTTCTGGGACAACCGGGCGACGGCGCACCTCGGGCCGCAGGATCTCGGGCACCTCGACGTCGAGCGCGTCCTCTACCGGGTGACGCTGACCGGGGACATCCCGGTCGGGGTCGACGGCGTCCGCTCCGAGATCGTGGCCGGCGAGCCGTTCGGCACGCGGCCCCCGAGCAAGCTGAAGGTCGCCCGCAAGGACGCGGCGCCCGCGGCGGAGGTGCAGGCGTGACCGCGGCGGGCGCCGGCTTCGAGAGGACGTCGTTCCAGGGTCCGCACGGGCCGGTGGAGGCGGTGCGGTGCAGGTGCGCCCCTCGTCGGCGGGGCGCTCGCCGGCGCCGGCGGTGCTGATCCTGCACGAGGGGCTGGGGCTGACCGCGCACACCATCGGCGACCGCCTCAACCTGGGTCGGCCGCCTCAACCTGGGTCGGCCGCCTCAACCTGGGTCGGCCGCCTCAACCTGGGTCGGCCGCCTCAACCTGGGTCGGCCGCCTCAACCTGGGTCGGCCGCCTCAACCTGGGTCGGCCGCCTCAACCTGGGTCGGCCGCCTCAACCTGGGTCGGCCGCCTCAACCTGGGTCGGCCGCCTCAACCTGGGTCGGCCGCCTCAACCTGGGTCGGGTCGCGCCGTCCACGAGCTGCAGGACGCGCTCCGGGCGGCCTCCGCGGCCGGCAGCGCGCCCGGCGCCGCGCGCTCGGAGATCCGGGTCTACCCCGAGGTTCCGCACGCCTTCTACGCCGACTATCGGCCGAGCTACCGGCCCGAGGCCGCCGCCGACGCCTGGCAGCGCCAGCTCGATTGGCTGGCCCAGCACGGCGTCGCCTGACGGCGGCCAGGCCCGCGATCGCGCCTCGCCGCCTCGCCGGCCGCTCGGCGGCCGCTGCTGCCCCTGCAACAGGCTGCGCTTCCGCTGCTCCCCCGCGCGCACCGCGCGCCGCGCGCGGCTCCGCCCGCGCCGCACCTCCCGCCCGCCCGCCCGCGCCGCGCGCCTCCCGCCGCCCGGGCCTCCCGTGCGCCGCCGATCGAGTACCCTGGAGCGATGCGCGCGAGGATCCGAGACACCGAGATCTACTTCGACATCGAGGGCATGGGCCTCGTCCCCGATGGACCGCAGATGCGCGAGAAGCCGGTGATCTTCGTCGTGCACGGCGGCCCCGGAGCGGACCACTCCTCGCACAAGGGTGGATTGACCCCGCTCGCCGACCGCGCGCAGCTCGTCTATTTCGATCATCGCGGACAGGGCCGCTCGGCGCGCGGACCGAAGGACACGTATACCCTCGAGAACAACGTCGAGGACATGGAGGCGCTGCGCCAGCACCTCGGCCTCGATCGCATCGTGGTCATGGGCACCTCCTATGGCGGCATGGTGGCGATGGCCTATGCGCTCCGGTACCAGCAGCACGTCTCTCATCTCATCCTGGTGGCCACGGCGGCCAGCCATCGCCTCATCGACCGGGCGAAGCAGATCGTGGCGGAGCGCGGCACGCAGCCGCAGAAGGAGGCCTGCGAGCGCCTCTGGGCCGGCGAGCTCGCGAGCAACGAGCAGTTCGCCGAGCTCCTCGACACCATGGGGCCGCTCTACTCGACCACCTTCGATCCGCAGAAGGCGGCCGAGCCCAGCGCGCGCACCATCTACAACGTCGAGGCGTGGAACGTCGCCCTGGAGACGTTCATGCGGACATTCGACTTCACGCCGCGCCTGCCCGAGATCAAGGTGCCCACCCTCGTCATCGCCGGCCGGCACGACTGGATCTGCCCGCCCGATCTCTCGGAGGAGATCGCGCGCCTCATCCCGGGCGCGGATCTACGGATCTTCGAGCGCAGCAGCCACTCGGTGCGCGCCGACGAGCCGCGGGCGCTGCTCGACGCCATCGCCGGCTTCCTGGTCTACCGGCGGTAGCGCGGCGCGCGCGCTACTGGATCCCGGCCTTCCGCATCGCCGCGGGCATCCGCTGGACGATGACCGCGCCGACCTTCTTCCCCACCTCCCCGCTGATCTCGGGGAGGAGCTTCGCGGCCTTCCTGCCCACCGGCGTGCCGTAGAACTTGATGAGCTCCTTCAGCTCATCGGCCGTGAATTTCCCCGCGTAGATCTCGACGTTCCACTGGACGAGCTCGTCGTAGGGCAGCACCTCGGCCACGACCGCCTTCAGCTTCCCGGCGTCGCTCGCGGAGATCTTCGCGCCCGCCTGCTGCATCGACGCCCCCATGTTGGTCATCAGCTGCTCGATGAGCGCATTGTAGACCTCCTTGGGCATGACGAGGTGCGTGAGCTCACGAGCGAGCTTCTTCTCCGCCTCTCCCGCGTGGGCGCTGCCGAGCGACGCCAGGGAGATCAGGGTCACGACCGCGATCGAGACGATCCAGGAACGAAGCGCATGCTTTCTCATGCTCCACCTGTATCACGGATGCGACTCGGTCCGCGCCGCTCCGGCGCGCTCCGGCGGCCCGCCGCCCCCCTCACCCGAGCCGCCACGGCGCCGGCGCGCTGGCAGGCGCGTGCATTGCAGGCGCCCTCCCCCTCACCCGCGAGCCGTCACGCGAGCGTCACCTCGTCTCCTACCCGCACCGTGCCCGATTTCGTCTCATGAATGTAGTTCTGCCCGAAGTTGACGTCGCCGGGCTTCTCGGGATCGCGCCGGTACGCGGCCAGCATGCGGAGCGGCTCCGGGCTGCGCTCCGCGGTGAGCTGATCGGTCGTGGTGACGACGCAGCGGGCGCACGGGCCGCCGGCGCGGAGCACGAGATCTCCGGCGCGGACGCGGCCCCACCGATCCTCGTCGAAGGCGGCGCAGCCGCTCACGACGAGGTTGGGCCGGAACCGGTCCATCGGCACCGGCGCCGCGCCCTTGCCCTCGAGGCGGGCGTTGAGATCGGCGAGCGAGGCCTCGGAAATCACGAGCAGCGGGAACTCGTCGGCGAACGACACGACATCTCCCGGGCGCGCCACCGAGGACTTGAGGACGGGCCGGTGGAACGCCTCGCCGGCGCGCACGAGCCGCGCCGGGTGCTCCAGGAAGTCGCTCAGCCACGCGGCGGCCTCGTCGCCGCAGTCCTCGGCCTGGCGGCCGGTGCTGCGCCAGACGTCGACCGTGAGCAGGCGCGCGCCCTGCGCCGCGCGCGGCACGGAGATCGGCGGGCGGCCGCCGGCGCGCAGCGTGAGCGCGCCCGGGGAGAGCTGCGCCTCGATGAGCGCCATGCGCGGCAGCGGGCGCTGCGTGAGCGGCTTGCCGTCGGGATCGACGATCATGAACCGCCGGTCGCCGGCGAGGCCGAGATCGTCGGCGGCCGCCGCGTCGAGCGCGACGCCCCGGCAGCCTTTGACAGGATAGATGTGGATCGCGGAGATGCGCATTCCGGAGCTTATATCACCCCTGTCGACCGCGAAGGCTCCGGCATGACGCGCTCCGCGCTGGAAGGTCGCGCGCTCCCGCTCCTCGCTCACGCCACGTCGTTCCCCCCCTCGATCCCGAGCACCTTCCGCAGGTCCATGCCCGCGATGACCTCGGCGTTCTGCTGCACCCAGTCGACGAGCACGGGGCGCAGCGCGCGCGCGATCTCCTCCTTGACCAGCCCCTCGACGGCGCTCGGCCCGAGGTGCTTCGGGTCGAGCGCGACGCCGCCGCCCGCGACCAGGGCGCCGAACAGGCGCACGAGCGACTCGACGCCCGCCGCCTGACCGGCCGCGCCGAGCGGCTCCACCTGCTCGACGGCGATGTCCCCGCCCCGCTTCACGACGAAGCGGCGCAGATCCGCCTGGTCGGCGCCGTCCTTGCGCAGCACCGCCGACGAGCAGTCGACCTCGATGCGCTGCACGCGCGGCGCGGTCTCGATCTCCTCGCGGGTGCCCTCGACGTCGACGCTGGCGGCGATGGTCGCGCCGGACGGGATGCGGAACCCGTCCCGGCCCACCGCGCCCGCGAGCTCCTCGCGCAGCGTCACCCGCGCCGAGAGGCGCGCGCCCCGGGGAGCCGCGCCGCCGCTGCCGGACTCGAGGTTCGAGAGCACCTGACGCACCGTCAGCACGAGATCGGGATCGCTGGTCGGGTCGTACGGCGGCATGGCCATGGGCGTCGAGGTGACGAGTCCGCGCATGAAGGCGCGGGCCTCGTCCTCGGCCGAATCCTTCCCGACCCGGACGACCCCGCCGGTGTAGAAGACGTTGGGGCTCATCGCCCCTGAGCGGAAGTCGTACTCGACCTGCTGCAGCCCCATGTCGCCGAGCGGCGGCGGCAGATCGATGACGAGGTACGGCTCGAAGGCCACGCGCAGGAGCGACGGCGCGAGCGTCAGGCGGAGCGCCGTCGCGCTCGACGTCGCGAGGGAGGCCACCCCGGCGCGCTTCAGGACGGTGCGCGCGGGCAGGTCGAACGAGATCGAGATCGACTCGAGATCGAGCCACGAGGGCAGGAAGCGCCAGGCCATTCCAGGAGAGTACACCCTCCTCGCCCCCGGGAGGGACCGCCTATTGACCCGGCGCCCGGGGCGTACCCATCATGTCTCACCATGAACGCAGATGAATTCCTCGACGAGCTCGACCAGAAGGTCGGCGAGCGCCTCGCCCGCATCGGGACCGCGGCCGGCGCGGCGGAGCCCCGGAGCGGCATCGGCATCCCGGAGCTGCTCGCGACCGCGCTCAAGAAGGAGCTCGAGGCGACGGAGGAGGCGGCGCTGTGGCTGACCACCGAGACCGACGTCGAGGTGAAGCTCGCCCTCGCCCGCCAGTGCGGCGACGAGGCGCGGCACTATCGGCTCATCGCCGAGCGCCTCCGCGCGCTCGGCGTCGACCCGGCGGCCCTGCCGGCCAGGTTCGGGCCTCCCACGCCGATGTTCGGGTACCTGAAGGGGCTCGGCTCCACGGTCGAGCGGGTCGCGGCGGGCCAGTTCACGCGCGAGGCGCTCGCGAAGGTGCACAACCAGGCCTTCATCGACTACTGCGAGGCGCAGGGCGACGCCGAGACCGCGCGCCTCTACCGCGACGTGATCCAGCCCGACGAGGGCCATCACCACGAGATGGGCCGGCGCATCCTCGCGCGCCTCGCGACCACCGAGGAGGCCCAGGCGCTCGCGCGCGCCGCCGCGATCCGCACGCTCGAGATCGCCGAGGAGCTCCAGGAGATCGCGCGCATCAAGCTGGGTATCTGCCGCGCGCCCGGGTGCTGAACAGGTGCCCTCGAACCAGCGCCTGGGCGTCCTCAGGGCGGAGGGCCCCCCGTCCCGTGAACCCGGCTGGGTCGCTCGCCCCCGCCCAGGAGCCCGGCGCTACGTCGGCGCGTAGATGACGAGGTTGCCGTCGCACTGGACCACCAGGAACGCCCCCCGGTGTCCTTGCGTGTTCGACGACCACTTCACGTTGCCCGCGTAATCGTAGAGCACGAGGTTGCCGTCCGCCTGCATGATCGCGTGTTGGATAGCCTGGCCCCCGGTGCCCGTGGCCCACAGCAGCTGCGACGGCGCCCGGTACAGCACGAGGTTGCCGTCGTCCTGCATGAGCAGGTGATATTTGTGGTTGGCGGAGTAGACCCCGTACCCGCGGCTCAGATAGTCGCCGCCGAGGAGCTTCGTCTGGGGATCGCACCGCTCACCGCTCTGGAACGTGTTGCTGGCCCAGACGACCTTCACGGCGTCGGCGCTCACAGGACCAGCCTGCGTCATGACGACGCCGAGGCACGCCGCGGGCAGCAACGCCCGCCGGACGAACTGCACAGCTCCGTTCATCGCTCTCCCCCTTTCGATGGCCTTTCCTTTACTTCCTCACCTTCTTAGGAGATCTCGGCTGACGCGCTCACGCCGGCGACGAGCACGCTCGCGCGCGGTCCGGCGGGCTCGTGGAGCTCTCCTGCCGTGTCGTCTCCGTCGATCGAAGGAGAGGTGAGGCAAGAGGCAGACCGCGCGGGGGATGCGCCGGCGGGGGCGCCGCCGGGCGAGCGGCGCGAGCCTCCCGCCGCCGATCGGCCATCGGGGCATCGTGGAGGCATCGTGGCGCGAGCGACCAGGGCGGGAGCGGCCGTTCCGGCCGGGCGCTCTCGCGCGCTTCCAGCCGCCCCGGCGCTCGCGCGGCGCGTTCAGGACACGAGATCTCGGCGCGTCGGTCGCTGCGCCGAGGCCCATATGCGGGATGGCCCGACGTGCGAAAGCCGCTCAATCCATTCAAACTCTGGATACCAAGGTTGCCTCATTGTCGCGAGATACCCCGCGACGGCGAGCGGCCCAGTTGACCAAGGGGGGGGTTCTCATGAGCAAGTTTCCGGGGGACAGATCGTTCCGGGAGGTGGCCCGGTTCACCCAGGATTGCGGTTCGATCTGCACCCATGCAAGCCAGTACTGCCTCGAGATGGGCGGCGCGCACGCCGACGCCGCGCACATGCGATTGCTCCAGGACTGCGCCGACATCTGCGAGGCGGCCTCCAAGCTCCTCCTGCGCAGCTCGCCGCAGCGCGCCCAGATCACGAGCGTGTGCGCGGCCCTCTGCGACCTGTGCGCGGCGAGCTGCGACAAGCTCACGGGCGACGCCCAGATGAAGACGTGCGCTGACGAGTGCCGCCGCTGCGCCGCCGCGTGCCGGCAGATCTGACGGCGGCGAAGCGTCGCTCGCGCTTGCCTTGCCCGTCCGCCCCTCGGACGGGCTCACGCGCCGCCGCGGCTCGAGCGGCGACCGCGTGCAGCGGCTTTGCACCTCCATGATACCCTCGCGCGCATGCGCTATCGAAGGACGATCGGTGCCGCCGGGGTCGCTCTCCTGTGCGCCGGGTGCGGCGGCGCGGACGCGCCCGAGGCCGCGGTGCGGGCGACGCGCGATCTGGGCCCGCTGCCGTTCGAACCCGTGATCCGGGGCCGGGACGGCGGGTACAGCGCGGGGTGGGGCGACCGCTCGGTGTGGGTGTTCGGCGACACGACCCTGGAGACGCCGGGAGAAGACGGCTCGCTCTGGAGGTCGAGCACCTTCTGCGCGACCGGCGATCTCGACGCTTCCGACGGGCTCTCGGCGCTCACCGAGCCGCTCGACGCGGCCGGCGCGCCGGGGGAGTTCGTGCCGTTCACCGAGGAGGAGCGCGCGTTCAACCTCACGCATTTCGGCCCCCGGGCGGAGCAGGAGTGCGAGGACGACTGCGGGGCGCGCTATGCGCTGTGGCCGGGGCCCATCGTCGCCGACGACGCGACCGGCCGCGCGCTCGTCTTCTACAGCAAGCTGATGGCGCGGCCCGGCGCGTTCAACTTCGAGCTGCTCGGCTCGTCCGTCGCGGTCTGGGAGCGCCTCGACGCGCCGCTCGTGCGCCCCGAGGTGCGCCCAGGCGCCGCAGATCCGACGGTGCTCTTCGGCGCGGACGAGCCCGCGCTCACGGCGGCGGCGCTCGTCCGCGAGGGGATGGTCTATGCGTACGCGTGCGCGTGCGCGGGGCTCACGTGCCCCTGCCTCGTCGCGCGCGCGCCGGCCGCGCAGGCGACCGAGCGCGGGTCGTGGCGGTTCTACTCGGACGGCCGCTGGGTGGACGGCCACGACGAGGCCGAGCCGGTCATGGCGGGAGCGCCGATGATGTCGGTGCACTGGAACGAGCGCGCCGGGAGGTACATTGCGCTGTACAGCGAGCCGGTGTCATCGCACATCTCGCTGCGCACGGCGCCCGCGCCGGAGGGCCCCTGGTCGGACAGCGTGGTGGTGTTCACCGCCGAGGCGCCGCCGAACCCGGAGGCGTGGCCGTATGCCGGCCTCGGGCACGCGGAGCTCGCGCGGGAAGGAGGGCGGTTCGAGTACATGACGTACTTCAGGGAGACAGGCTTCCTCGAGGGGGAGATCCGGCTCGTCGAGCTGGAGCTCGAGTGACGGCGAGGCGGCCCCGCGGGGGCGCCGAGGGCCCCTGGGAGCCGCGGGCTCTTGTTTCCCTGGGAGCGCACAGGTCAGCGAGGGTGGGTGTTCCGCTCGCCCCTGCGGCTGCGACTCACGCGGTTCCGCGCGGGTCGCGCGTCACATCGCTCGATAGGAGCTCAAGAGAACATCACATCCACATCCGCGCCACCACGCCGTAGGTCCCTGGCCCCGGGGACATGCCCACGTCGGCGCCGCCGAGGAGCACCTGATCGCCGGAGATCACCCGCACCGTGTGCAGCACCCCGAACTCGCCGAAGTCGACCGGCAACACGCCCCCATCGCCGAACCCCGCGTCGAGCGCGCCGTCGCACGCGTACCGCGCGAGCAGCGGCGTGGCCGCGCCGCCCTCGCCGCCGTTGCCCGCCACGAGGACGGCGCCGCCCGGCAGCAGCGCCATGTCCTCGGCCTGATCGTCGCCGCCGGTGGTCGGCCACGCGGCCACGCCTGCTTCGCCGAACGCCGGGTCGGGCGAGCCGTCCGCGAGGAAACGGCGGACCTGGAAGTCGCGCGCCCCCTCCGGGCCCGCGTCGCCGGCCACCACGACGCCGCCGTCGGGCGACAGCGCGACGGCGACAGCGCGCTCGTCGATGCCCGGATCTCCGGCGACGATCACGCCCCGCTCGCCGAAGGAGCCGTCGAGCGCGCCGCTCGGCAGGAGCCGGAGCACCACCATGTCGCGCTGGCCGTCCCGCTCCGCGGAGCCGACCACGACGAGCCGCCGGCGCCGGTCGATCGCGACCGCCTCGGCGACCGACGCGGGCCCCAGCGCCACGGTCCGGTAGCCGCGCGGGCTGGCGAACGAGGTGTCGAGGGCGCCGTCCGCGGCGGCGCGCGCGATCAGCAGGCGCCCGTCGCGCTGGCCCACGGCCACGATCCTGTCGTCGTGCGCGACGAGCCCGCCCCGGATCACCTCGTCCCCGCCGAGGTCGAGCAGGCGCTTGCCGCCGTCGCCGAAGCTCGGGTCGAGCGAGCCGTCCTCCGCGTACCGCGCCAGCGCCACGTCCGCCGAGGCGCCCCCGAACCGGTCGCGCCAGCCGATGGCCACGATCCCGCCGGCGCGCCGGCGGCCGACGGCCGCCAGATAGACGTAGTCGCCGGTCGAGGCGGCCCAGGAGGTCATCACCATGCCGCCGCCGCCGAAGCCGGGATCGGCCGCGCCGGATCCGGTCAGGCGGGCGACGCGGAACCTCACCCCGCCGAGGCCGCCCTGGCCCCATCCGCCCGCGATGATCTCGTCGCCTGCCGCGTCGAGATCGAAGAAGCCGCCGTCGTCGTCGGCGCCGAAGCGCACCCGCGCCATCCCGGTCCCCGCCCCGCCGAACGAGGGGTCGAGCTGGCCAGCCATCGCGCCGGCGTCCGTGCCGGCGCAGCGGAGGGCCACGCCGGCGCTCCCTGCTGGCTCCTCGGCGAGGAGGTGACCCGGGATTAGCAACAAAACCATCGCAAGAAGAGCTCTCATGAAGCGATCTGTTGGACGCGCGGGTGGCGGTGTCAAACGCCGCAGAAGCCCGCCGACCTCGCGTCGCGGCCATCGAGCGCCGGAGATCGCGCGACGCCCGCACACGAGCGCTCCGCCGCCTCGGACGTACCCCCGCCGCTCGACGGATCCGCGATCTCGGCAGGACCGTCGGCATGGCCGGAGTCGGCGATTCGGGAGGTCACGAGCCCGCGACGTGGACATGGATGGAGCGCGACTGCAGCGCTCCTGCCACGATCGATGGCGCCGCGGTCAGCCCGCGAGCGCGGCCACGGCGAGGCTCCCGGCGTCCGCCGACGGCCAGGCGGCGGCGGCGAGCCGGCGCGCCGCCTCGAACGCGCGCGGGGACGGCGTCCGGCCGCGCACGGCGGAAACCGGAGCGCGGCTCGTGGCATCTTCCGTGGAGGTGATCGGTTGAGGGTCAAAGGAAGGAGGCCACGATGCGCGCGATCACGGTCGAGCCCGGCAAGCCCAGCTCCGGGCTCCTGGAGGACATCCCCGAGCCGCCCGCCGAGCACGGGCCGGTGCTGGTCAGGACGCTCGCCGTCGGCGTGTGCGGCACCGACGTCGAGATCGTGAACGGCGGTTACGGGTGGGCGCCGCCGGGCAGGAAGCGGCTCGTGATCGGGCACGAATCGCTCGGCGAGGTGCTCGAGGCGCCGCCCGGGAGCGGGCTCGACAGGGGCGACCGGGTGGTGGGCATCGTGCGCCGCCCCGACCCGGTCCCGTGCGCGAGCTGCGCGAGCGGTGAATGGGACATGTGTCGCAACGGCCGGTACACCGAGCGCGGCATCAAGTCGATCGACGGCTATGCGTCGGAGCGGTACCGCATCGAGCCCGAGTACGCGGTGGTCGTCGACGGCAAGCTCGGCGAGCGGGGCGTGCTGCTCGAGCCGGCGAGCGTCGTGGCCAAGGCCTGGGACCAGATCGAGCGCATCGGCGCGCGGACGAGCTGGAAGCCGCGGAGCGTGCTCGTGACCGGGGCGGGCCCGATCGGCCTGCTCGCGGCGCTGCTCGGCGCGCAGCGGGGGCTCGAGGTGCGCGTGCTCGACCGGGTGACCGAGGGCCCGAAGCCCGGCCTCGTGCGCGACCTCGGGGCGACCTACCACGCGAGCAGCGTGCAGGAGGCCGGGGCGGGCGTGGACGTCGTCATCGAGTGCACCGGGGTCGGCAAGCTCATCTACGACGCGATGCAGATCGTGGCGCCGGTCGGCCTCGTCTGCCTCGCCGGCGTGTCGTCCGGGGGACGGACGCTCCCGGTCGACGTCCAGGGCCTCAACCGCGAGATGGTGCTCGAGAACACCGTCGTGTTCGGCACGGTGAACGCGAACCGGCGTCATTACCAGGCGGCCGCCGAGTCGCTCGCCCGGGCGGATCAGGGCTGGCTCGATCGCCTCATCACCCGCCGCGTCCAGCTCGACCGCTGGGCCGAGGCGCTCGTGCGAGAGCCCGCGGACGTGAAGCCCATCGTGATGTTCGCGTGAGCGCGGGGGACGCGGCCGAGCGCCGCGCTCTGGCAGCCGCGCGCTACCGGATGATCGGCTCGCAGTTCGTGTACGCGAGCGTCGTGAACATGAGCTCTGAGCCGCCGCTGCGGCGCTCCGCGAAGAAGATGTCGATCGGGTAGTCCCGCCCGACCTCGAGGTCGATCTCCCCGGCCAGCGTGTCGAGGTCGAGGGTCCACGAGGTCGGGGAATGGACGCCGCCCATGTCGATCGCCAGTTTCCTGTCGATGAACACCCAGATGTCGTCGTCGCCGCCGAAGATGAAGACGTCCCCGCGCCTGTACTTGAACGTCATGTGGAGCTCGAACGTGAAGCTGTAGTTGTGATCTCTCCCCTCGTTGCCCCAGCTCCGTTCGTCGTCGTCGATGGGGAAGAAGTCGTTGTCGAAGAAGATACGAAGCTGCTGATCGCTCACGTCGAGGGGAACGGTGTACCGGATCGACCGATTGACCTCCGGCACGTCCCGGAACCACTGGTCGAACGCCTCGCGCCCCTCGGTGTGGGACTCCTCCGGAGGGCCGGGAAAGGCGTAAACAGGCTTGTCGTCCGCGCCGAGCTCAACCTCGACGATGCCCTGCACGATGTCGCCGTCCCAGCGCTCGAAGTCCGGATGTCCGCCGGGGCTTCCGTACCCCTTGAAGTCGCGCACGATCCCCTCGAGCCGCGGCTTGCACGGGTCTTCCTCGCCGCCGCCCCCCGTGGAGGAGCTGCCGCCCGGGCCGCCGCCGACCCCGGCGAAGCCGCCGCCCGCGGCCGAGTCGGAGGAGCCGCCGCCGGAAGAAGAAGAGGACGGCTCGTTCCGCCTGGCGATGTTCTCGGGGCTGGCCGCACACCCGGCGAGAGGGAGCACCAGAGTGGCCGATAGCAACACAGCGAGCATCAGCGAAGAGCGCTGGCAGGGTGGGGCCGGCGGCCGCGTGGTGCGCATCGAGAGCGCCTCCTCCTCCGTGAATGCCGTGACGCCCGCCGGTCCTTCGCTCGATCGTCCGCGTCCGCAAGAATCCGTCAATCCAAGGTCTAGCATCTGCACGCGCGTGGCATCGTGTCGCGCGCCCGCGACCCTGACAAGCGGCGACGGCGGCGCGCCGGCGGGCGCGAGCTCTCTCCCGCGAGGCGCTACCCGCGCTACTCGCGCTACTCGTCGAGGAGCGCGCGCGTCCGCTGCTCGGCGCGGCGCCCCTCGGCGGCCAGCCGGTCGATGAAGCGCTCGATGATCGGGTTGCGCCGGAAGTTCTCGCGCGTCATCAGCTCGACCGGCAGCGGCTCCACCTCGGCGATCTCCACGTCGAGCCGCGAGCGCGCCACCTCGGTCAGCGCGAGCGCGGGCGCGAGGCCGATGCCCAGCCCGCCGGACACGTATGACACGAGGAGCGACACGCTCGAGACATCGATCGTCGAGATCGGCCGGATCCGCTCGCGGTCCAGGTACGCGTCGAGCATGCGCCGCCCCACGCTGCCGGGCGCCAGCCGGAGCAGCGGCTCGTGCCGGAGCCGCTCGCGCAGCGCCGGCGCCTTGCCCTTCTGCCGCGGCCCCACCCGCGGCCCCACCCAGAGGAACGGCTGCACGAACAGCGGCTGCCGCACGAGGTCGCCCCCCGCCGACGACGCCGACGCGAGGCCCAGGTCCACCTCCCCGCGCTCCACCCACCGCGCCGCGTCCACCGAGTTCGCCGTCGTGATCGCGAACCGCACCGGCGCGCGCTTCTCGAGCAGCTGCCGGATGACCGGCACGAGCAGCCCCTTGCCGAGGTAGTCGCTCGCCGCCACGCGCAGCGTCGTCGACGGCTCCCCCGCCAGCTCCGAGAGCAGCTCGAACACGCCCTCGGCCTGGTCGAACAGCCGCGTGATCGCGCCGAGCGCCGCCTCGCCGGCCGAGCTCAGCCGCACCCCGCGCCCGTCGCGCTCGAACAGCGCCACCCCGAAGTGCTCCTCCACCCGGCGCACCTGCTGGCTGATCGCCGACGGCGTCTTGTGCAGCCGCCGCGCCGCCTCGGCGACCGAGCCCGACCGGGCCACCATCAGGACATCCTCGAGCGCGGGCAGGAGCGACGCATCCATGTAGCAATGCTTAACTCATCGTGAAAAAAGTTTCATTAGACTTAATTCTCTGGCTCCCGCATAGTCCTGCCACCTGCCCGACGCCGGACCCGTCGAGCTCCGGTTGCCTCCCCAGGAGGCCGCCTGTGCGCCCCGGCTCCGGCGCTCGGGCCGGTCCGCTTCGCACGCCGTCATCTCCAGCCGCGTTCAGCCGCGCCCCGAGAGGCCATCATGGGTAAGAGTCTCTATGACAAGGTTTGGGACCTCCACAAAGTCCGCACGTTGCCGAACGGCGAGGACCAGCTCTTCATCGGCCTTCACCTGATCCACGAGGTGACGAGCCCCCAGGCGTTCGGGATGCTCCGCGACCTGAACCTGCGCGTGCGCATGCCCGAGCGGACGTTCGCGACGCTCGACCACATCGTCCCGACCGACAACCGCAAGCGGCCGTTCAAGGACTCGCTCGCCGAGGGGATGGTCGACGCCCTCAAGAAGGCGTGTACCGAGCAGGGCGTCACCTTCTTCGATCTCGAGTCCGGGCGGCAGGGCATCGTGCACATCATCGGCCCCGAGCTCGGCCTCACCCAGCCCGGCATGACGATCGCGTGCGGCGACTCGCACACGTCGACGCACGGCGCCTTCGGCGCGATCGCGTTCGGGATCGGCACCACGCAGGTGCGCGACGTCCTCGCCACGCAGACCCTGAGCCTCCAGCGGCTCAAGGTCCGGCGCATCCAGGTGGACGGCAAGCTCGGGCCGGGCGTCTACGCCAAGGACATCATCCTCGAGATCATCCGCCGGCTCGGCGTGTCCGGCGGCACGGGCTACGCGTACGAGTACGGCGGCTCGACCATCGAGGCGTTCTCGATGGAGGAGCGGATGACCCTGTGCAACATGTCGATCGAGGGCGGCGCCCGGGTCGGCTACGTGAACCCGGATCAGACGACGTTCGATTACATCAAGGGCCGCCCGTACGCCCCGCAGGGCGAGGCGTGGGACCGGGCGCTCGAGTACTGGCGCTCGATCGCGTCGGACGCCGACGCGCGCTACGACGACGTGGTCCGGATCGACGCGAGCGAGATCGCGCCGACGGTCACCTGGGGCATCACGCCCGGCCAGGCGATCTCGGTGAAGGAGAAGGTCCCGGCGGCCGAGGACGTGGCGAACGAGTCCGAGCGGGCGCTCATCCGCGAGGCGCTCGAGTACATGCGCCTCGAGGGCGGCAAGCCGATCGAGGGGACGAAGATCAACGTCGCGTTCATCGGCAGCTGCACGAACGGCCGGATCTCGGACTTCCGGGAGGTCGCGCGGCGCATCAAGGGGCACAAGGTCGCGCCGAACGTGCGCGCGCTGGCGGTGCCCGGGTCGATGGACGTGGCGCGCGCGGCCGAGGCCGAGGGGCTGGACAAGGTCTTCCGCGAGGCCGGCTTCGAGTGGCGCGAGCCGGGCTGCTCGATGTGCCTGGCGATGAACCCGGACAAGCTGATCGGCGACGAGCTGTGCGCGTCGTCCTCGAACCGCAACTTCAAGGGCAGGCAGGGGAGCCCCACCGGCCGCACCGTGCTCATGAGCCCGGTGATGGTGGCCGCCGCCGCCGTGCGCGGCGAGATCGCCGACGCTCGTGACGTGTTCGGAATCTGACGACGCTCGCACCCGAGGGAGATCCCAATGGCACTCGACTTGATTCAATCCGTCACCGGCCGCGCCGTTCACGTTCCGGGGGACGACATCGACACGGACCGCATCATCCCGGCGCGCTACCTGAAGTGCGTCACCTTCGATGGCATCGGCGAGCACCTCTTCAAGGACGTGCGCTTCGACGAGCAGGGCGCGAAGCGGGAGCACCCGCTGAACGACCCGCGCTTCGCGGGCGCCACGATCCTGATCGCGGACCGCAACTTCGGCTGCGGCTCGTCGCGCGAGCACGCGCCGCAGTCGATCGCCAAGGCCGGCTTCAAGGCCGTGATCGCCGAGAGCTTCGCCGAGATCTTCTTCGGCAACTCGACGACGCTCGGCATCCCCTGCGTCTCGGTGGGCCGCGAGGACCGCGCCGCGCTCGTGGCCCGCGTCAACGCCGACCCGTCGACGGCCGTCACGGTCGACCTGCAGGAGCAGGTCGTCCGGGCCGGCGACCTCAAGGTGCCCTTCACCATCAAGCCGGGCGCGCGCGAGTCGCTGATCAAGGGCACGTGGGACCCGATCGCCCAGCTGCTCGAGGGGGCGGACGAGGTCCAGAAGGTGGCGGCGCGGCTGCCCTACGTGCAGCAGCGCGCCGCCGCGCAGTAGCCCGACCGCGGACCGGCGCCGGCGCGCGGCGACCCCGCCGCGCGCGCCGGGCCCTCGGCGCGCAGCGAGCCCCGCCTGGCGGTTGGCTCAACCTGGCACGTATCCAGCGCTCCCGTCATCGCCTGCCCCTCTCCCGCGCCGCTGTGGCTCGCGCGCCGGTCAGTCCGGCTGCGCAGCGCTCCTCGCGCGCCAGTGGCGGCAGATTCCGCTGCAGTTCAAGCCAGTTATGAGCCGGCATGCGCTCGTGGCGCAGCTGGCCCAACGTGGCACGTATCCGACGCTCCCCGTCACACGTCGGGGCCTGACGCGCTCCGCGGGAGCCCTCGGCGGAGGCCGAGCACCGCCGGGAACCCCGCCAAAACACGGGGGAATGGCCGCGTCGAGCGCGCGGGAGGCCGCCGCCGGGCGAGCGGGCGAGGGTGGCATGTCCAGTGCTTTATGTCCGGACGAGCTCCACGAGGCGGCGCAGAGCAGCCGCGGAGCAGCCGCGCTCCGCACGCCGCGGCGCAGAGCCCTCGTTCCTTCATCGCGTGTCTGCCACAGGCACGCAGGACGGAGTACCCCCATGCGATCCTCGATCTTCTCCTCTCTTATCTCGCGTTCATCGATAGCGCGCTCCTCTCTCCAGGGGCTCATCGCGCTCTCCGCGCTCGTGGTGCTCACCGGCGCCAAGGGGCAGGGCTGTGGGGGCTCCGACGAGCCGCCGACGCCGCCCGCCCCCGACTGCGGACCTGGCTTCCACTGGGATACGGTCTGTTCGCCGTGCGAGATCGGCGAGATGTGCGAGGAGCGGTGTGTGCCCGACAGCGACTGTCCGCCTGGATGGCTGGAGCAGACCGTCTGCGGCGGCACCACCACCGCGGGTGTCGGCGGGTGGACCGGGGACGCCGGCAGGCCGGCGCCGCCGGTCGACCCGGGGTGCTGGACCGAGTGCGTGCCGCCGCGGCCGTTCTGCCCGCCGGGCACGATCGAGCAGACCGTGTGCAGCGGCTCCTCCTCGACCACGGGCGGCGGCGGCTGGGGCAGCGCGAGCGGCAGCGGCGTCGGCGGCGGCTTCGACGGCGCGATGCCGGCTCCCCCCGGGGAGTGCTGGACCGAGTGCGTGCCCCAGGAGCCCTACTGTCCGCCGGGCACGAGGCCGCAGACCACCTGCGATGACGTCAGCACCACCGTCAGCGTCGGCGTCGGCACCGGCGGCACCGGCGGCTCTGGCGGCTGGGCCCCGACCGGCGGCGCCGGCGCGTGGGATGGCTCCGACAGCGACTCCGCGGGCATGGCCGCGCCGCCCTTGCCGGGCAACTGCTGGACCGACTGCGTGCCCGATCAGCCCTACTGCCCGCCGGGCACGAGGCCGCAGACCACCTGCGAGGGTGGCTCCTCTGTGGTGACCAGCAGCGTCGGCGTCGGCGGCGCCGGCGGCGCCGGCCCCGGCGCGGGCGGCACCGGCGGCGACACGGGCTGGGGCGGCTGCTGGACCGAGTGCGTGCCTGACCAGCCCTATTGCCCGCCGGACACCATCCCGCAGACCGTCTGCGGCGGGAGCGCTGTCTCGGTCGGCAGCTCGGGCAGCACCGGCACCGGCTACGGCGGCAGCGGCGGCAGCAGCCCGTACCCCGGCGAGGAGTACTGCTGGACCGAGTGCGTGCCCGCGGGGCCCTATTGCCCGCCGGGCTCCACGCCGCAGGAGGTCTGCTACGACGGCATGCCCGAGCCCGAGATGACCACCACCAGCTCCGGCACCGGCATGGGCGGCAGCGACGGCGGCAGCGGCACCACCAGCGGCGGCGGGTGGGGCGGCTGCTTCATCGAGTGCGTGCCCGATCAGCCCTACTGCCCGCCGGACACCATCCCGCAGACCGTCTGCGCGGACCCGATGCCCGGCACGAGCGGCAGCTCCGGCACCGGCATGGGCGGCAGCCCGTACCCCGGCGGCGGTTGCTGGACCGAGTGCGTCCCGGTGGAGCCCTACTGCCCGCCGGGCTCGATCGAGCAGACGGTCTGCTCCGGGAGCGGCAGCACCGGCACCGGCATGGGCGGTTACGACTCGTACCCCGGCGAGTGCTGGACCGAGTGCGTGGAAGGGCCGACCTGCCCCCCCGGCGCGACCGTGCGGACCATCTGCGAGGAGCCGGTCGGCGGCGGCGCCGGCGGCCCGGTCTGCCGGACCGAGTGCGTCCTGATGCTGCCGTGACGCGGCGGGCGCGGTCGACCCCTCCCGCCCGTGGGAGGGGTCGACGGCGCGAAAGCGCCGCTCGCGCCCTGGAGCGACGCCGCTCCGATTGAAGCGAATCCGATCGAAGCGAAGCAGAGAGGAAGCGCGATGAGCGCCAGGGGAGATTCCAATCCCCTGGCGCTTTTCGCATGTCAGCGGCCCGGAATGGGATCGCGACGCCCCTCGCGCGGCCGGTTCGACCGGGAATGACGCGGCATGTACGATTTCCCGAAGGCTGGCCTGGTCCATCCGCATCCAGGGAACAGGAGGCGGTCTGATGAACCTGGCCCACCCCGAAGCGTCCCTGTGCCGGGCCTCCAGGAGGCCCCTCGCCCTGCTGCTCCTCGCGTGCGCGGCGCTCCCCCTCGCGGGCTGCCCGCTCCAGACCGCCAGCATCGCCCGTGCAAACGGCGACTCCTCGTCCTCCACGACGATCGCCCCCTCCGAACAAGAGGCCATCGACGACGCGGGTGACACCGGCGAAGGTCCGCCTGGCGCGGGCGGCAGCACCGGCGGCGGCGACGGCGGCGAGGGCGGCAGCAGCGACGACGGCGGAGGTCCCGGGAACGCCAACGCGATCCTCTGCACGGCGAGCTTCCCCATGATCGTGCGCGACTTCCCGGAGAAGCACCAGGACTTCGGGCCCTCGCAGACGACCAGCGGAAAGGACATCGAGCTCCAGAGCGAGCTCAAGAACGGGAAGCCGGTCGCCGCGAGCTCGAACTCGGACGGCATCGAGGACGGCAGCAACAGCTTCGACCAGTGGTTCCAGGACAAGCCGGGCGTCAACATCACGTACGAGCAGGACATCTACCTCGACCTGTGGAGCACCGGCGGCCACCTGGGCGGCAGGGACTTCTACGTCGTCGACAACCTCGGCTTCGGCAACGAGGGAGAGGCGCACAACTACGGCTTCACCGTGGAGTTCGAGGTGCCGTTCACCTACCGCGTGGGGGGCTTCTTCTCGTTCGACTCGAGCGACGATGTCTGGATATCGATCGATGAGACCATCGTGGTCAGCCACTCCGTGCACGACGGGGTGAACGGGGCGACCGTCCGCCTGGACGACGAAGCGGACAGGCTCCGCTTGAAGCCCGGCTCGAGCCACAAGCTCAAGATCTTCTACGCCGAGCGAGACGGCCGCTCCTCGGTGTTCCGGCTGAACACGTCGCTCGACGTCCCCTGCGAGCCGATCGCGGAGTGAGCCGCCGGCCGGGCGGCGATCGCGCCCCCGGCGTCAGTCGCCCCGCGCGCGGGGCGGAAGAGCGGAAGAGACGCGCGCCGCCCTCGCGTACCTGAACTCGAAGGCCCACGCCGGGAACACGGTGGCCGCGAAGCCCGCGCCGAGCCCGTAGAGGATCTCGTCGAGCGGGACGCCGAGGAGCGCCCTGCCCGGGAGCAGCACGCTGGGCCGCCAGGTGCGCTCGAAGACGCCGGGGACGAGCGCCGCGAAGACGAGGCAGAGGCCGAGGTAGACGGCGGCTGACAGGAGCGCGCCGAGCACGGTCGGCACGAGCAAGTCGCCGCGCGCGGCGAGGAGCGCCGCGGCGACGGCCATCATCGCCGCCACCGCGGCGTAGAGGACGGGCACCCCGACCGCGAGCAGCGCCCTGGCCGCCGCGAGCGCGCTCGCGATCGCCGCCGCCGCCCGCAACCACGGTCGGGCCGCCCGCAACCACGGTCGGTCCAACCTCGACCACGGTCGGTCCAACCTCGACCACGGTCGGGCCGGCGGCGGGGAGCAGGGCACCGGCGCGCGGCGGAACACCACGGCATAGGCGGTGGAGGCGAAAGCGCTGAGCCCGGCGAGGAACAGCACGTCCTCGACGCCGAACCCGATCCGGTCGGCCAGGTCGAACAGGAACTTCGGCGTCCAGTACTCCGGGTAGAACAGCCGCTCCGTCGCCGCGAACGGCGTCGAGGCGAGCGCCATCCGCTTCATCAGGGCGCGAAGATCCGGGCGCACGTGCCAGATGACGCCCGCCGGCAGGAGAAAGAGCAGCGAGAGCAGCAGGAACTCGTGCTTCATCGCGCCGCCTTCCTCAGCCCGCGGCGAGGGCGATCGCTGTCGAGGCGACCAGCGACAGCGTCGCCGTGGCCGCGGCCGCGACCCGGACCAGCAGCAGGCGCGAGCCCGGCGGCGCGGGGCGGGCCAGCAGCACGACCAGCGCCGCCGCCGCCGCCACGAGCAAGCCCGCCCCCGGGCGCAGGCCCGCCGCGCCGAGGCCGACCGGCGCGAGCAGGAGCGAGAGCCCGTTCAGGACGACCACGCACCGCGCGGCCCGCTCTCCGCCCACGCGCGCGGGCAGCGTCCGCTTGGCGCTCGCGCGATCCGACGGCTCGTCGGGCAGCGCGGTGGCGATCGCGCAGCCGAGGTGGCTCGGCAGCAGGAACGCGAGCAACGCGAAGGGGAAGCGCGCGACGGCACCCCCCTGCGCGATGTAGCCGTAGAGCGGCAGGACCGCGCCGACGCCGACCATCTGGAGCAGCTCCCCGCCGCCGCGGTACGAGAGGCGGAGCGGCGGGTAGCTGTAGGCCCAGAGCAGCAGCAGCGCCGCGAGCGCGAGCGGCACGAGGAGCGGCGCCGAGGCCGTCGGCAGCGCCGCGGCGAGCGCCGCAGAGACCGCGACGAGCCCCGCGGCGCAGGCGACGGCCGCCGCGCCGAGCGCGCGCGGCGAGAGGCGCCCCTCGACCAGCACGCGCGAGCCGCCAGAGAACGGGGTGGCGGTGCGGTTCCGGCGGTCGGTCTCCTGGTCGGCGACGTCGTTGGCGTAGACGATGAACAGCTGGTCGAGGAGGCCGAAGAGGTGGACCGCCGCGAGCGTCCCGAGGTCGAGCGGGCGGCCAGCGGCGCGCGCGCCGAGCAGCTGCCCGAGCAGCAGCGGCAGCGCGATGCTCGGCTGCGAGGCGAGCCGCGACGCCCTGAGCCAGGCCCGGAGCGACCCCGGCCCGCCGCTCATCGCCCGTCGCCCCGCGACAGGCCGAGCCGCTCGGCCAGCTTGGCGCGCAGGTCCGTGAAGGGCAGGTCCCAGCGGCGCTCGCCGTCGAGGCGCCAGGCCTTGAGCGGGATGAGATCGACCTGGGCGAGCAGGTGGTGGAGCTGCGACTCCTCGCGCGGCTCGCGGATGAACGAGAAGGGATTGCGGAACTCCCGGCCGTTCAGCTGCGAGTACTTGCGGTCGTTGCTCGCCACGAGCTCGACGAGCGCCTTCTGCCGGCCGTCGAGGTAGTCGAAGAACACGAGGTCGAACGGCCCGACGCCCGCGCGCTCGTCCGGCTTGCGCATCACCCAGCGGGCCCAGTCGTAGCCGTAGAGGAAGTCGTGCGCGTAGCGGAAGCGCAGCTTCGACTTGTTGCCGAAGCCGAGGCAGAGCGACACGACGCGCCGGCCGAAATCGCCGATCGCGGGCGCGCTCCCGGCCCGCCACAGGCAGCAGGCCAGGTAGTCGAGGTCCCAGAAGATGTTGTCGGGGAAGTTGTCGGCGACGGCGCAGATCACCTCGCCGAGCGCGCGGGCGAAGGCGCGCGCCCGCTCGGCGTCCTCGCTGCCGTCGAGGATCTGCTCGACCAGCGCGACGGGCGTGGGCGCGCACGGCCGGCCCGGGGCGACCGAGGCCCGCGCGCCCAGGAGCGGCGTGAGGCGCGCGAGCTCGTCGCGCGCTTCGTCGAGGAGGGCCGGGCTCCCGGTCACCCCGGCCCCCCGCCGGCGCGGAGCCCCGCGGCGAGCACGGCCGCCGACAGCGCGGCCGTGCCCCACCAGATCGCGCGGTGGAGCTCGCGCTTGTAGGCCCCCTGCGCGGCGAAGGCGTTCGTCACCGCCTCCGGGCTCTTCCGGACGAGCCGCGCCCTGAAGTGGAGCGCGACGGCCGTCGCGGGCGCGACCGACCAGAGCGGCGGGGCGCCGTCGGCGAGGAGCGACGCCGCCGGCCAGAGGAGCGCGCCGAGGCCGAGCAGGGCCTCGGTGGCCCGGCGCGTGGCCGCGTTGCCGAGCAGCGTGGCCACGGTGCGCTTGCCGCCGGCGCGGTCGCTCTGCTCGTCGGACAGCCCGCTGGCCAGCGCGCTCGACAGCGCGAGCAGCAGCAGGCCCGGCAAGAGCGCCGCGAGCCACGCCGGCGCCCACGCGCCGCACTGCGCGTACGCGTGCAGCACGGGGAGGACGCCGCCGACGCCGGCCATCTCGAGGAGCTCGCCGCCGCCGCGGTAGTTGAGCCGGAGCGGCGGCAGCGTGTAGGCGCCGAAGACGAGCAGGCCGAGCGCGCCCAGGGGGAGCAGGAGCGGGCGAGCGAGCGCGACCGCGGCCACCCAGGCGACGAGCAGCGCGGCGGCGCCTGCCCCGAGGCCGGCGAGGAGGAGGGCGTGGGCCGGGAGGATGCCGTCCGGGATGGTCTTCGGCGAGCAGCCGTCCGGGAACATGCGCCGCTTGAGGGCGTCGACCTCGCGGTCGCCCCAGTCGTTGAGCAGCACGACGAAGGCGACGTCGGCGACCATCCACAGCGCGCCGAAGGCGAGCGCGCCCGCGCCGACGCGGCCCGCGGCGGCCGCGCCCACGGCTTGCCCGCACAGGGCGGGGACGAGCACCTTGGGCCAGCTGGCGGGCTTGAGCGCGTACCGCCACCGCGCTCCAGGGCTCATCGACTCGACGCGCATGGATCAGGTCCCCTGCTGCTAGCACAAGAACCTCCGCGCCTTGCGCGCCACCTGAGGTCGCTCCGCGCGGCGCGGAAGGCGCGACGCCGCAGTGCGGCGTTTCCTTCGACGCCGATCTGGGCCACCTTATCGCCCGACAGCCTCGACACGCGACGTCGTGCGGTACGCCCTCCTCCCCTCCCCGAGCCCGGCCGGCGCCCCCCTGCGCCTCGATCCAGGGCGTCGCCTGCCTCCCGCGTGGAGGCGCCCGTGAGCGCCGGCGCGGCCCGGGCGCGCGGCGCGCGGGAGCTCGCGGACGAGCCTGCTCGCCGCCGCATCCGCGAGGACCTCCGGACGACGCTCGTCGTCGAGGCCGCCGCGGGCACCGGCAAGACGACGGCGCTCGTGTCGCGCATCGTCGCCGTGCTGCGGAGGGCGCCCGAGGAGGGCGGCGGGACGCTCGATCGCATCGTCGCGGTGACCTTCACGGAGAAGGCGGCGGGCGAGATGAAGCTGCGCCTCCGGGCCGAGATCGAGCGGGCGCGCGGCGACGCGAGGTCCGGCCCGGCGGAGCGCGAGCGGCTCGACGAGGCGCTCGCGCACCTGGAGGCGGCGCGCATCGGGACGATCCACTCGTTCTGCGGCGACCTCCTGCGCGAGTGGCCGGTCGAGGCGCGCGTCGACCCGCTCTTCCAGGTCGCCGCCGCGGACCAGGCCGAGGCGCTCTTCGACCAGGCCTTCGACGCCTGGTTCCAGCGCACCCTGAACGACCCGCCCGAGGGCGTGCGCCGCATCCTGCGCCGCCGCCCGCGCGACGGCGCGCACGGCCCGCGCGACCTGCTCCGGGGCGCGGCGTTCAAGCTGGCCGAGCACCGCGACTTCACGCGCCCCTGGCGCCGCGATCCGTTCGATCGCGAGCGCGCCATCGACGAGCTGCTCGATCGACTCGCCGCGCTCGCGGATCTCGGCGCCGAGGCGGACCGGGAGGGCGACTACCTCGCGCAGAGCCTCCGCACCCTGGACCGGTACCTCGCGGAGCTCCGCCGCCGCGAGGAGGTGACGGGCGGGCGCGATCACGACGGGCTCGAGGCCGAGCTCGGCGACGTCGCGCGCTGGAAGGAGTGGCGCTGGAAGGGCTCAGGCAAGGCGTTCGGCGCGGATCTCTCGCGCGCCGAGGTGCTGGCGCAGCGCGACCGCGCGAAGGCCGAGCTCGACGCCGTGCTCACGGCCGCGAGCGCCGACCTCGCGGCGTGCCTCTCGCGCGAGCTCCGGCCGCCGATCGAGGCGTACGACGCGCTCAAGGCGCGCGCCGGCAAGCTCGACTTCCTCGACCTGCTCCTCTGCGCCAGGAACCTCCTCCGCTCGAGCCGCGGCGTCCGCGAGGAGCTGAACCTCCGCTTCTCGCACCTCTTCGTCGACGAGTTCCAGGACACCGACCCGCTGCAGGCGGAGATCCTGCTCCTGCTCGCGGCCGACGACCCGGCCGAGACCGACTGGACGCGGGCGCGCCCGGTGCCCGGCAAGCTCTTCGTCGTCGGCGATCCGAAGCAGTCGATCTACCGCTTCCGCCGCGCCGAGGTCGCCCTCTACGAGGCGACGAAGGCGCGGCTCGTCGCGTGCGGCGCGAGCGTGCTGTACCTGTCGACGAGCTTCCGCAGCGCCCCGTCGATCCAGGAGGCCGTCAACGCGGCGTTCGCGCCGCTGATGCAGGGGGGCGAGGGCGAGGGCGCGGCGAGCCAGGCGCGGTACGTCGCGCTGGAGCGGTTCCGGGAGGATCCGGTGGAGCAGCCGACGGTGATCGCGCTCCCGGTGCCGCGGCCTTACGGCGACTACGGGAAGATCTCGGATTACCGGGTGCGGCAGTCGATCCCCGACGCGGTGGGCGCCTTCGTCCACCACCTCATCCATGCGGGCCGGGGCGCGGCCCCGGGCGAGCGGCGCTGGACCGTGACCGAGCGCGAGCGCCCGGGCCAGCGGGTGCCGCTCGAGGCGCGGCACATCTGCCTGCTGTTCAAGCGGTTCCAGACGTTCGGCGAGGACGCGACGCGCGCGTACGTGCGGGCGCTCGAGGCGCGGCGGATCCCGCACGTGCTCGTGGGCGGGCGGTCGTTCCACGATCGCGAGGAGGTGATGGCGGTGCGGAGCGCGCTGCTCGCGATCGAGTGGCCGGACGACGAGCTCAGCGTGTACGCGACGCTGCGCGGGCCGCTGTTCGCGCTGACGGACGACGTGCTGCTCCTGTACCGCGACCGGTTCCAGCGGTTGCACCCGCTGTTCCAGCCGGACGAGGGGGCGCTCGATGTCGCGGTGGAGGGCGGGGCGCGGCCGCTGCGGGAGGTCGCGGAGGCGCTCGCGGTGCTCGGGCGGCTGCACCGCGAGCGCAACCGGCGGCCGATCGCGGACACGATCGGCGGGCTGCTCGACGAGACGCGGGCGCACGCGGGCATCGCGATCTGGCCGACGGGGGAGCAGGCGCTCGCGAACGTGCTGCGGGTGATGGACCTCGGGCGGCGGTTCGAGGCGGGCGGGGCGACGTCGTTCCGGGCGTTCGTGGAGCGGCTCGAGGCGGACGCCGAGCGGGGCGAGGTGGCGGAGGCGCCGGTCGTCGAGGAGGGGACGGAGGGGGTGCGGATCATGACGGTGCACCGGGCCAAGGGGCTCGAGTTCCCGGTGGTGATCCTGGCGGATCCGGCGTCGCCGGCGGTGCATCAGAACCCGTCGCGGCACGTGGATCCGGCGCTCGGCCTGTGGGCGGAGCCGATCGCGGGCTGCGTGCCCGCGGAGCTGGTCGAGCGCCGCGACGAGGTGCTGCGCCGCGATCGCGAGGAGGCGGTGCGGCTCGCGTACGTGGCGGCGACGCGGGCGCGGGAGCTGCTCGTGGTGCCCGCGGTGGGCGACGCGCGCCCTGGCGACGGCTCGAGCGACGGCTGGCTCGACGTGCTGCACCCGGTGCTCTACCCGCCGCCGCGCGAGCGGCGGAGCGCGCGGCCGGCGCCCGGCTGCCCGCCGTTCGGGACCGACACGGTGCTGGAGCGCCCGGCGCGCTGCGAGGCCGACGAGCGGGACGCGGTGGCGCCCGGGGAGCACGCGCCGATGGCGGGGTCGCACCGGGTGGTGTGGTGGGATCCGGGCACGCTCGAGCTGGATCGCGAGCCGGAGGCGGGGCTCCGGCAGCAGCGGATCCTGCAGGCGGACGCGAGCGGGGCCGTGGTGGCGGGCGCCGGGATGGCGGGCGCCGGGGGGGCGGGCGCCGGGGGGGCGGTGGACGCCGGGATGGCGGGCGCCGGGGTGACGGTGGACGCCGGGCTGGCGCGCGCCGGGGGGGCGGGAGAGCTCGGGCAGCGCGGGCACGAGGTGTGGCAGGAGGCGCGGCAGCGCGCGATCCGGGACGGCTCGGTGGCCGCCGTCCGCGTGAAGACCGCGACGGAGATCAGCCACGAGGCGGCGGCCGCAGCCGCGGCGGAGGCGGCGGCAGCGGAGGCGGCGAGGGCGTCCGGAGCGACAGAGACGCCCGCGCAGCGGAGCGGCGGGGCGGCGGAGCGGGGGAAGCGGGCGGACGCGTTGCCGGTGATCTCGTTCGAGCAGACGGCGATCGCGCGTGAGGGCCGGCCTTACGGCAAGCGGTTCGGGACGCTGGTGCATGCGGTGCTGGCCGAGGTGGACCTGCGTGCGGGCGAGGACGCGGTGCGGGTGGTGGCCACGGCGCAGGCGCGGCTGCTCGGGGCGCCGGCCGAGGAGGTCGACGCGGCGGTCGCAGCGGCCATGGCGGCGCTCGAGCACCCGCTGCTCCGGCGCGCGGCCGAGAGCGCGGCGCGCGGCGCGTGCGAGCGGGAGACGCCGCTGCTCCTGCGGCTCGAGGACGGGACGATCGCCGAGGGTGTCGTCGACCTCTCGTTCCGGGAGAGCGTCGGCGACGTGGGGATCTGGACCGTGGTCGATTTCAAGACCGGCTCGGACGCCGGCACCGCGCACGCGGCGCAGGAGGCGCAGGTGCGGCTCTACGTGCAGGCGATCGCCGAGGCGACGGGCGAGAGGGCGAGAGGGGTGGTGCTCCGGGTGTGAGGGCGCCGGAGGGCGTGGCGGGAAAGCCCATGAGTGGCACGTCGCCGGAAGCCCCCCGGGTGGTACGATGGGTGGCATGGGTTCGAGAGCGACAGCGGAGATCCTCCGACCTGAGCCGATGACGCTGGAGCAGTGGGCCGAGCTGGATGAGGACCATCCGGGTGAGCTCCTCGACGGTCGTCTCGTGGAGGAAGAGGTGCCGACGACGCTGCACGAAGCGGTGGTTAGCTGGCTGATCGAGGTGCTCCGCGCCTGGGCTCGACCGCGGGGCGGCTGGGTGTTTGGCTCGGAGTACAAGCTCGGCGTGTCGGCGCGACGCGGGCGCAAGGCCGACGTGTGCATGTACGCCCCGGGCGCGCCCCTTCGCGGCCGCGACGTGCTCTCCCGGATCCCTCCGACCGTGGTGGTCGAGGTGCTCTCGCGGCGACCGCGCGACGTGCGGCGCGATCGGATGGAGAAGGCCATCGAGTACGCCCGCTTCGGGGTGCGCTGGTACTGGCTCGTGGATCCCGACGCGCAGCTCTTCGAGCTCTGCGAGCTCGGCCCCGATGGGTCTTACGTGCAGCGGCTGCCCGCCTCGGAAGGAAAGGTGCGCGTCCCGGGGCTGGACGGGCTCGAGCTCGATCTGGATGCGCTGTGGGCCGAGGTGGAGCCGCTCCTGGATGACGAGCCGGAGCGGGACGAGAGCGGCGACAGGTGAGCCGGGGGCGTCAGGCCGGCGCGGACGCGGGCTGCGGGCCGCGGGTCCGGCCGCCGAGCCCCGGACCTGGAGAGCTCGCGTGGAAGAGTTGATGAGCGAGTGAAGACTCCCGGGCGTCCTTGCGCACCGCCGACCCGGCGCAGCTCAGCGACGGCGAGGCGCCGTAAGATCTCCGCGGCCGTCCGTGTTCCATGCCCATGAACGCGCCTGCCCTGCTCCTCTGCCCCCTGCTGCTCCTCGCCATAGGCTGCGCCGCCAGCGAGCCAGATCCCGTGGGTCCCCCTCGCCCGGGGTCCGACAACCCCTGCGCGCCGGGTGGCACCCCGCGGCCGCCTCGCGACAACATCGTGGCCACGACGGTCACGCCGGACGGGCAGGTCATCGACTGGATCCCGATCGCCTCCCAGACGCCCGACGGCAAGATCGCCTCCCCTCCCCCTCCGACGGCGAGCCCGACCGGCGCCGCGGCGGCGCGCTCCCCGGCCGCGACCGAGGCCCAGCCCGGTTCGCGAGGGCCGGCCGGCACGGTGCCGGTGCTGCGCCCTCGCCAACCGCAGTGCGATTGCCTGCCCGGCTACGTCCAGCAAGCCGATGGCTCGTGCGCGGAGCTCGCCTCTCACTGCTCGGGGGAGGGGGCGATGGCGTCCAGCAAATCGTTCACCACCTGCTGCCCGGACCTCACGCGCATTCCAGCGATGGAGCGCATCGATGGCCAGTGCGTGCCCACGGCGCCCGACGCCCACCGCTGCGCGAGGTGCGGCGACGGCAGCTGCGGCGCGGGCGAGAACGACTGCAACTGTCCGAGCGACTGCCACGCAGCCAGTCCGGGCCCCGACGGCGCGCGCGACTGACGTATCGACCGACGGTTCGAGCGCGCGCCTCCGACCTCGACGGAGCCTCCGCGACCGCGACGGAAGCTCCGCGAGGCGCCATATCTCCCCTCGACAACCTCGTCGATCTCCACTACCAGCATCGTGTCGACCTCGGGTGTCATGGGAGAGCCGCGCCTGTCCTCTTCGGAGCTCGACGCCATCGAGCGGTTCTACGACGCCGTCCCTCGCCGGCGCGCTGACGCTGAGAACCACGGGCCGCTGACCCTCTTCGTTCGCCGCGGCGACGGCTGGCCGTACTACGCCCGCCCGACCTTCGGTCACCCCGGCCCCGTGTCGGCCGAGGACGTGGCCGCGGTGCGCGCCCGCCAGCGGGAGCTCTCGGTCCCGGAGGCGTTCGAGTGGGTGCTCGAGATCACCCCCGGGCTCGACGCCGCCGCCGAGGCGACCGGCCTGCCCGTCCGGCGCTGCCCGCTGCTCGTGCTCTCCGGTGAGCCCGTCCAGGTGGCTTTGCCCGCGGACATCTCCCTTGCGCTCGTCACGCCGCGAGACCCGGATCTCGCCGCCGTGCAGGCCGTCGCGCACGTCGCCTTCGGCGCGCTGAGCACCGCGGCGGGCCCCGCGGGGCCGGCCGAGCGGGACGCCACCGCGGCCGCGCTCCCGGCCGGGCACACGGCCGCGTGGCACGCATCGCTGGTCGAGGGGACGATGGTGCACGCGGCCGCCCGGGGCCGACACGGCGCGCTCGCCGGTCCGCTCTGCGCCGGCAGCTACCAGCACGCGGAGGGCGTCGCCGAGATCGTCGGCGTGGGCACGCTGCCGGCGGCCCGGCGGCGAGGCCTCGCCGCCGCGGTCACCGCGGCCCTGGCCCGCCACGCCCTCGACGCCGGGGCTCGCACGGTGTTCCTGTCCGCGCAGAACGACGATGTCGCGCGCGTCTACGAGCGGGTCGGGTTCCGGCGCATCGCCACCGCGTGCATCGCCGATCCGGCCGAGCACGAGTAGAGCGGGGGACGATCGGCGCAAGGTAGTGCTCAAAATTGAACATGAAGGCGGGAAGGCGGGAAGGCGGGAAGAAAAGATCAATGATCTTCCCGCCTTCCCGCCTTCATGTGAACTCTCTCCGGCCAGATTTGAGCACTACCCGGCGCAACGCGCACGCGGCGACGTCAGTCAGCCAGCCGCGGTGTGGTAGTCCGGCCCCTCTTCCCCGCGCAGGATCTCGGTCTGAAGGACCGACGCGTCCCGCAGGTGCGCCACCGCCTCGAGCTCGCCATCCCGGCGATACGCCGAGAAGGCTTGTTCGTCCGGGAAGGTGACGATGTGAATCTCTTTCAGGCTGATCCCAGCGCTGTCGGGCGCGGTCACCACGGTCCGCTCGATCGCGCCCCCATGGCGGGCCATCACGGCCGCAGCCTTCCTCTCGTAAGCACGAAACGCGTCGAGCGCCTCGCACCGCACCGTGAGGATCACGACCAGCGTCATCGGAGTGCCCCCCTGCTCTTCAGGCCACGCCGCTGCATGAGCACAAAAAAAGAGCGCCCATTCGACGGTGGGGGGGGGAAACCGTCACGGGCGCTCTGCTGTACGGACTTAGCAGGATGCGGGCCAGGGGGTGTTCCCTCAAATCCCGCGCGTTTTTCCCGACGGGACCTGCGTACGCCTTTCGTTCCTGAAATTGGCAGTGCAATCCTGAGCTATCCGACCTGGCGAGAGTGCCCTCGGGCTGGCGGGCGCGGTCGGTTGACGACCGGCGGGCGAGGTAGGAACGAGGGCAGCAGGACGCCGCCTCGCGCGCCTCGCGCGAGACCCGGTATCCAGAGCACCTGTTCTCCCCCACCCTGCATGTGCACGGCGGCCACGCGCCGGGAGCGGCCAGCCTCGATCACGCCTCCATGCGCAGGGAGCGCAGAGGGCTCAGCGGCTCGTACCGACGCACCAGAGGTGGTATCACCAGGCGTCCCCGGGCGGCGCGCCGCCGTACCTGCTGCCGGTGCCCGAGCTCGCCGACTGAGGCCAGCAGCTCGACCGCCGCGTGCGTCGTTGACATCGCCGCCAGGCTTGCTCCAATGCGGGCGCTCGCTCCGCGCTTGTCTGAACGAGGAGGCATTCGATGCGGCACTTTCTGACCACCATGGACTATACCCGCGCCGAGATCGAGGGCCTCCTCGAGCGCGCGCAGCGCTTCAAGCGGCACCCGATCGAGCCGCGCCTCAAGGATCGCACCATCGCGCTCGTCTTCTTCAACCCCTCGCTGCGGACGCGCACCTCCTTCGACGTCGGCATCCGGCAGCTCGGCGGCCACGCTGTCGTGCTGGAGCCTGGCCGGGGCGCCTGGCCGATCGAGTTCGAGGACGGCGCGGTGATGGACGGCGAGCCGGAGGAGCACGTCCAGGAGGCCGCTCGCGTGCTCTCGCGCTACGCCGACCTCATCGGCGTGCGCGCGTTCCCCAAGTTCCAGCGCTGGGAGGAGGATCGCCAGGACAAGGTGCTCCAGGCGTTCGCCCGCCACGCGACCGTGCCGGTCGTGAACCTCGAGACGATCACCCACCCCTGCCAGGAGCTCGCGCTCGCGCTCACCATGAAGGAGCGGCTCGGCCGCCTCGACGGCAAGAAGCTCCTCCTCACCTGGACGTACCACCCGCGCCCGCTCAACACCGCGGTCGCCAACTCCGCCGTCCTCATCGCCTCCAAGCTCGGCATGGACGTCACGCTGCTCTGCCCCAGCGAGGAGTACCACCTCGACGAGCGCTACCTCGACGCCGCCAGGAAGAGCGCGGCCGACAACGGGCGGAAGCTCTCGATCACCTACGACATCGAGTCCGCCTACCGCGGCGCCCACGTCGTGTACGCGAAGAGCTGGGGCGCGATTCCCTACTTCGGGCGCTGGGAGCAGGAGAAGCCCATCCGCGACAAGCACAAGCACTTCATCGTCGATGAGCAGAAGATGGCGCTCACCGGGGGCGGGCTCTTCTCCCATTGCCTGCCGGTCCGGCGGAACGTCAAGGTCACGGACGCGGTGATCGACTCGCCCGCTTCCATGGTCATCGATGAGGCCGAGAATCGTCTGCACGTCCAGAAGGCCGTGATGGACATGCTGGCCAACGGGTGGTGACCGCGATGGGCTCGACGCAAGATGTCATCGTCCGCTTGCTCAGGAACCTCGGCAGCCGCAAGGAGGTCGAGCAGTACCTGAAGCAGTACGCGGCCGTCGATCAGCAGAAGTTCGCCGTCATCAAGGTGGGCGGCGCCATCCTCGACGAGGACCTCGAGGCGCTCGCGACCTCGCTCGTGTTCCTCAACCAGGTCGGCCTGTATCCCATCGTCATCCACGGCGCCGGGCCGCAGCTCGACCGGGCGCTCGCCGAGGCGGGCATCCCGACCGAGCGCGTGAACGGGCTGCGCGTCACGACGCCGCGTATCCTGGAGGTCGCCCGCCGCGTCTTCCTCCGCGAGAACCTGCGGCTCGTCGAGGCGCTCGAGGAGATGGGGACGCGCACGCGGCCGATCACGGCGGGCGTCTTCGAGGCGTCGCTGATGGACGAGGGGCGCCTCGGGCTGGTCGGCAAGGTGGAGCGCGTCCATGTCGACGCGGTGAGGTCGAGCCTGCGCGCGGGGCACCTGCCGATCCTCGCCTGCCTCGGCGAGACCTCGGGCGGGCAGATCGTCAACATCAACGCGGACGTGGCCGCGCGCGAGCTCGCGCTCGCGACGCAGCCGTTCAAGATGATCTTCCTCACGAGCACGGGCGGGCTGCTCGACGAGCACGGGCGCATCATCTCGGCCATCAACCTCGAGGAGGACTACGCCGGCCTCGTCGCGCAGCCCTGGTTGAACGGCGGCATGCGGCTCAAGCTGCAGGAGATCAAGCTCCTGCTCGACGGGCTGCCGGCGACCTCGTCGGTCTCGATCACAGCGCCGGATCACCTGGCGAAGGAGCTCTTCACGCACACGGGCTCTGGCACGCTGGTCCGCCGCGGCGAGCGGATCCTGCGGCACGACACGCTCGACGGCATCGACCGCGGCCGGCTGCGCGACCTGCTCGAGGCGTGCTTCCAGAGGAAGCTCGACGAGCACTACTTCGACAAGAAGACGTTCTACCGCATCTACCTGTCCGACTCGTACCGCGCGACGGCGATCTTGACGCTCGACGCGAACGGGAAGGCGCCCTCGACCCCGTACCTCGACAAGTTCGCGGTGACCAACGAGGCGCAGGGCGTGGGGATCGGCGGCTCGCTCTGGACGCGGATGAAGAGCGAGAACCCGCAGCTGTTCTGGCGCGCGCGGAACGGCAACGAGATCAACCCCTGGTATTTCCAGCAGGCCGAGGGCAGCTACCGCAACGAGAACTGGACGGTGTTCTGGTACGGGCTATCGAGCTTCGACGACATCCGGGCCTGCATCGATCACGCGCTGTCCTTGCCGGCGACCCTGCGCCAGCACGGCACGGCCGAGCTCTGACGGCGCGGCGTCGTCGCCTGGCGCGGCCCGGTCGTCGGGCTGCGTCGGGTCGCGTCGCGCGGGGGCGGTTCGCCTGCGGCTCATGCGCAGGACGGCTCCCCTGCGCTCGGGCTCAGGACGGCTCGCCTGCGCCGCCGGCGCCCTCGTCGGCGAGAGGGTCGAGCTCCGCGTCGGCCGCTCCGTCCGGCAGGGGTGACGCCGGCGGCGGCGGGGCGCTCGTTCTCTTGTCGGCGCCGCGCGCCTTCGCCGACCGCCGCGACGAGCGCTTCGCCTTCGCGGACGCGCCCGGCTCCTCCGGGGGGCGCGGCTTCTTGAGGGCCCGGGGCGGCAGGAGCTCCGAGTCGACGGCGACCTTCTTCGCCATGAAGATCGCGGCGTCGAGCCGGTAGAAGCTGCGCTTTCGATAGAACCTGAGGGCCCCGTCGTTGTTCTCGGCGACCTCCAGCACGAGGTGGGTGCAGCCGTGGATGCGGGCGAGGTGCTCGAGCTGCTCGAGCATGAAGGCGCCGACGCCGCGTCCCTGGTAATCGGGGTGGACGGCGAGCTCCTCGACGAAGAGCGGGCGCATGTCGTGCTTCGTGAAGTACCGCTCGTTCATCCAGTTGTCGGTCCCGGTGATCTCGAACGCGCACTCGGCGTAACCGACGATCTCCTGTCCATCGCCCTGGCGGATCTCGAACAGGAGCTGCTCGACGCCTTCTTCCTCGTAGACCTCCAGGAACCGCTTCTTCGAGCGTGGCCGCTGGTATTCGACCGTCTCGCGGTTCACGTCCCGGAACACCTTCTTGAGGAACTCCCAGACGCGGTTGAGGTCGCGCCGGTGGATGCGGCGGACATGGATGAGGCTCTCTTCCTGGACGTCGGGGGAGCTCGACGAGGCCTTGCTCATTGTCGCCAGCAGTCTACAGGACGGAGCCGGGAAGGGCACATCGCGACGAGCGCCAGGTTTCGCGACCGGCGCCACGCCGCGGCGGCGCACATCTGTCCGGCATCACGCCACGGCGCCGCACATCTGCCCGGCATGACGCCATGCACAGCGCGCATCTGCTCGGCATGACGCCATGCACAACGTACATCTGCTAGGCACGATGCCATGCACGGCGTGCATCTGCCCGGCATCACGCCGCGGGGGTCATTCGTATCAGGCCGAGACGGATGTAAGGCCCGAAGCGGCATCACGCCCCGGGAAGCTCAGGTGGATCGCGGGGTGGTGGGGCCCCACCGAGCTTGCTCGGTGGGGCGGCGGCGGCGCGTGCTGCCCCCGCCGTGAGACGAACGTGAGGACTACACCCCAGCCTGCGGCCCGACCTGCTGGAGGCGCGCGTTGATCACGTCCCAGTTCAGGCCGGAGAGCACGTTCGCCACGTAGTCCGCCTTCTTGGTCTGGTAATCCGCGAAGTACGCGTGCTCCCAGGCGTCGATGGCGACCATGATATGCGTGTTCGCGAACAGACCTACGTCGTGCTCGGTCCGGATGAGGTTATTGAAAAGCTTCTTCTCCTGATAGTCGTACACGAGCACCGTCCAGCCGTGGGCGCTCAGGAGGGCTGCCTTCGCGTCGGCGAGCCAGTTATCGAAGCTGCCGAACGACGCATCGATGAGCTTCTTCGACTGGGCGCTCGGCTGCGTCGAGCCGTTGCCGATGTTCTCGAAGTACAGCTCGTGCAGCACCGTGCCGTTGAAGGCGACAGGCTCGCGACGCTTGAGCTCGCTGTACGCGTTGTACGAGTAGTTCGGCGCGCTGCGGTCAGCCTTGCCGAGCTGCTCCCAGATCTCGTTGAGCTTCTTCACGTAGCCCTGGTACAGCGTGAAATGCGCCTTGAGCTGCAGGTCACTCAAGCCCTTGGCGTTGCCGCCGAGGAGGTGGTCGAAGTTCTTGGGTTCGCGGGCCATCGGTGCCTCCTAACGAGTGCCGCGAGCAGCGCGTGCCGCGGGGTTAGATGGCCGCTCTACCGCTGCTGCTGTCCGGTAGCAACCCTGGCGTGCGAGAGGACACACCGCAGTTTCGGGGCGTCAGCGGACCTGACCTCCATGAGGGAAACCCGTACGCCGGCGCAAGCCGCGCCGCTCGTGACCGTGTCCTTCCGTACGTGATCTCGCGCTGGACCCGATCCGACCTGGCGCGCGCCCGCGCCGCCCGCGCCACACGGTGCGCTGGGCCCCTCCGGAACGGGCGAGCACCTGCGCCAGCCGGCGCGCAGCGCCCCTCCCTCCCGCCGACCCGATCGCCCGGCGGGCGCCTGAACACCTCGCGAAACGTTGAACGTCGCGCCCGTTTCGGTCGATACTTCCGCGGCTTGCTGTTCCTTCGCTAGGGAGGCGACCTCGTTCCATGCCGGCTCGTACACAGGGGACCCATCCGACGGCCGCGCTCGCGGCGGCGCTGTGCCTGCTCGGCGCAGCGGCTCGCGCCGAGGCGCAGGAACCCGCGAGGCCGGAGGGCTTCGCGCTCGACAGGTTCCAGCCTGCGCCCGCCGGTGACAGGATGTTCGGAGTCCAATCCGCTTACACCGCGGGGGACGCCTCGCCGCACATCATGATCCTCGGCGATTACGCCCAGGATCCGCTGGTGTTGCGGAGAGAGTCGGGGAACGCGGATATCGGCGACGGCAAGGTCGTCGGCAGCCAGCTCCTGCTCCACCTGAACGCCTCGCTCTCGCTCTGGGAGCGCCTCACGGTGAACGTCGATCTGCCGCTCGCGCTCCAGTCCGGCGACGGCGGGGCCGCCTCCGGCGCCGTCCTCCCGCAGCCGGCCAGCAGCGCGCTCGGGGATCTCCGGCTCGGCGCGCGCGCGACGCTCTACGGCGACTACTTCGATCCGTTCCAGATCGCCCTCGCCGGCCACGTGTGGCTGCCGACCGGCGACCCCGAGGCGTACTCCGGCGACGGCAGCGTGCGCGGCGGGCCCGAGCTCGTCTTCGGCGGCCACCTGGATCGCGCGGTGTGGTCGCTCTCCGCAGGGCCGGAGTTCCGGTCGACCAGGCAGTTCGCCAACGTCGAGCAAGGGATGATGGTGCACTGGGGCGCCGGCGTCGGGCTGCTCCTCGACGACGAGCGGCGGCTGCAGATCGGGCCGGAGATCACCGGCGCCATCACGGTCTCCGACCTCCAGCAGCGCACCACCAACCTGGAGGCCCTGCTCGGCGGGCGCTACCGCTTCGCCGACGACTTCGAGGCCGGGCTCGGCGTGGGCCCCGGCCTCACCGCCGGCGTCGGCACGCCGTCGTTCCGCGCCGTCGCCCTGATCGCCTACTCGCCCGAGGTGAAGCCGCCGGTGAAGGACCGGGACGGCGACGGCATCCTCGACCCGGTCGACGCGTGCCCGGACGTCGCGGGCGTCGGCAGCGCGGACCGCGCGAAGAACGGCTGCCCGCCGCCCAGGGACCGCGACAAGGACGGCGTCATCGACGACGTCGACGCGTGCCCCGACGTGGCCGGCGTCGCCTCCCCGGACCCGAAGAAGAACGGCTGCCCGCCGCCCGGGGACCGCGACAAGGACGGCGTCCTCGACGACGTCGACGCGTGCCCGGACGAGGCCGGCCCGACCAGCGACGACCCGAAGAAGAACGGCTGCCCGCCGCCGCCCGATCGCGACAGCGACAAGATCCCCGACCCCTCGGACGCGTGCCCGGAGATCCCCGGCATCGCCACGACCGACCCGGCCACGAACGGCTGCCCGGGCGACACCGACGGCGACGGCATCCGCGACGACAAGGACGCCTGCCCGAACGAGAAGGGCAAGGCCGACGAGGACCCGAAGCAGAACGGGTGCCCGGTCGCGGTCCGGGTGACCGAGACCGAGATCGTCATCCTCCAGCAGGTGCAGTTCGACACCGGCAAGGCGACGATCCGGGCGGTGAGCAACGAGCTGCTCGACGAGGTCGCCGGCGTGCTCAAGGACCACCCGGAGATCCTCAAGATCGAGGTCCAGGGCCACACCGACGACCGCGGCACGCGCCAGTTCAACACGAAGCTGAGCCAGTCCCGCGCGGAGTCGGTGCTGCGGGCGCTCGTCGAGCGCGGCATCGCGGTCGAGCGCATGCAGGCGAAGGGCTACGGCCCTGACGTCCCGATCGCGGAGAACAAGACCGAGGCGGGGCGCCAGAAGAACCGGCGCGTCCAGTTCAACATCGTCGAGAAGACAAAGAAGCAGTGATAGGGCTGGAGGCTTCGATGGCAAAGCGATTGGCATACACGGGGCTCACCAGCGCCGCGCTGCTCGGGGCGCTCTCTGGGACCGCGAGCGCGGATCCGGTCAAACGGGTCCAGGTGGCGCAGCGCGGCGACTTCGTCCTCATCGGCAACACGCTCGCGCACGACTGCGCCCCGTCGACGCCGGCGCCGCTGGTGGGCACCGTCGGCGCGTGCGGCGCGGAGGGGACGCTCGCCGACGCGGCGCCCGACATCTACTGGCGGGCCGACAGCCCCCTCGCCGGGCAAGCCGAGGCGAACAACACGATAGCTCCCTCGGCGGCCCGCAGCACCGCGGTCCTCACCCTCCCGACGGGCGCGCGGGTGACCCACGCGTACCTCTACTGGGCGGTGAGCCGCTCCTCGGGCTCGGTCGACCTCTCCGTGACCCTGGACCGGCCCGGCACCACGTTCACCTCCGCGGTGTCGGGCACCCTCTCGGGCGAGGCGCTCTCGGGGCTCACGCACTCGCAGGTGGTCGCCGACGTCACCTCGCTCGTGCAGGCGCGCGGCGCGGGCGCCTATCGCCTGAGCGGCATCAACAACCCGGCCCCGCTCAACGGCGTGAACCAGGCGTTCACGTTCGCCGGCTGGTGGATGGTCGTGCTCTACGAGCTCACGACCGCGCCCGCGCGGAACCTCGCGATCTTCGACGGGCTGGATCCGGTCATCGACGGCCAGACGGTGGACTGGACGATCTCGGGGTTCATCGTCCCCGCGAGCGCGGGCCAGGCGAAGCTCGGCGTCATCGGCTTCGACGGGGACAGCTCGGCCGGCGACGCGCTCGAGTGGAACGGGACCGCCCTGTTCGACGCGCAGAACCCGGCGAACAACTTCTTCAACAGCTCCCGCTCGTTCCTCGGCGCGCCCTCGTCCTCGGCGGGCGACCTGCCGCGGCTCACCGGGGGGCCGCTGAGCATGAGCGGCATCGACGTCGACGTGGTCCAGGTCCCGTCGGGTCTGCTCATGGCCGGCGACACGGAGGCGGAGATCGGGGCGGTCGTCTCGGGCTCCGACAGCTACCTGCTCGGCGGCATCGTCACGTCGGTGCCGACGCTCCTGCCGGATCTCTCCACGTCGAGCAAGTCGGTCCTCGACCTCGACGGCGGCGGCGTCACGCCGGGAGACACGCTCGAATACACGATCATCGTCACCAACACGGGCGACGACGACGCCGCGGAGGTCGTGCTGAACGACCCGCTGCCCGCCGGGGTCACCTACGTGGCGGGCTCGCTCGAGATCGCCACCGGCCCGAACGCGGGCGGCGTGACCGACGCCGCCGGCGACGACGAGGGCGAGTACATCGCCGGCTCCAGGACGGTCCGCGTCCGGCTGGGCAACGACGCGAACGCGGCCAGCGGCGGCTCGCTCGGCGTCGGCGAGACCACGACGGTGCGGTTCCGCGTGACCATCGACCCGGACACCGACGGCGAGATCGTGAACCAGGCGGTCGTCACCGGGGAGAGCCCGGAGGGCGGCGCCGCCCAAGAGTACCCGACGGACGGCAACGGCACCGAGCCGGGCGCGCAGCCCACGGAGATCCTCGTCGACAGCGACAGCGACGGGCTGAGCGACGGCGACGAGAGCGGCGCCGGCACGGACCCGAACGACGCCGACACCGACGACGACGGCATCGGCGACGGCGCCGAGGAGCTCTGGGATCGCGACACCGACGGCGACGGCCTCGTCAACGCCCGGGACGTCGACAGCGACAACGACGGCCTCTTCGACGCGACGGAGCTCGGACTCACGGACTGCAACGGCCCGGGCACGGACACGCTGGCGGGGCACTGCGTGCCCGACGGCGACGGCGGGGCGACGACGACCGATCCGCTCGACGCCGACACGGACAACGGCGGCGCGCTCGACGGCTCCGAGGACGCGAACCTGAACGGCGTGCGCGACGACGGCGAGACGGATCCGACGACCGGGAACGGCGCCGACGACAACCAGAGCGCGGACACGGACGGCGACGGGCTCGGCGACGCCCTCGAGGGGCACCTCGGCACGGACCCGGCCGACGCCGACACCGACGACGACGGCGTGCGCGACGGGGCCGAGCCGAACCCGACGGACGACAACGACGGCGACGGGCTCATCAACGCGCTCGACGTCGACAGCGACAACGACGGCCTCTTCGACGGCACCGAGCTCGGCCTCGGTTGCACGGGTCCGGGCACCGACGCGGCGGCGGGCAGCTGCACCCCTGACGGGGACGCGGGCGCCACCAGGACGTCGCCGCTCGAGGCCGACACGGACCACGGCGGCGTGACCGACGGCTCGGAGGACGTGGATCTCGACGGCGCGCCCGGCGCGGGCGAGACCGATCCCCGGGCCGGCCACGGGGACGACGATCGGCTGAACACCGACAGCGACGACGACGGGCTGAGCGACGGCTTCGAGGCCGCGCTCGGCACGGACCCGGACGACGCCGACACCGACGGCGACGGGGTGCGCGACGGGCTCGAGCCGAACCCGGCGGTCGACACCGACGGCGACGGGCTCATCAACCCGCTCGACGTCGACAGCGACAACGACGGCCTCTACGACGGCACCGAGCTCGGCCTCGGCTGCGACGGCCCCGGCACCGGCGCGCCGGCGCGGCACTGCACCGCGGACGCGGACGCCGGCGCCACGAAGACGTCGCCGCTCGACGCGGACACGGACGACGGCGGCGCGACCGACGGCTCGGAGGACGCGAACCTGAACGGCGTCGCGGACAACGGCGAGAGCAACCCGACCCGGGGCCACGGCGACGACGACAGCGGGAACGACGACGGGGACGACGACGGGCTGAGCGACGATCTCGAGGAGACGCTGGGCACGGATCCGGGCGACGCGGACTCGGACGACGACGGCGTGCAGGACGGGCAGGAGCCGAACCCGGCGGACGACACCGACGGCGACGGGCTCGTCAACGCGCGCGACGTGGACAGCGACGACGACGCCCTCTACGACGGCACGGAGATGGGCCTCGGCTGCGACGGCCCGGGCACCGACGCGGCGGCGGGGCACTGCCGGGCGGACGCCGACAGCGCGGTCACGACGTCGGCGGTGAGCCGCGACAGCGACCGGGGCGGCGCGACCGACGGCTCCGAGGACACCAACCTGAACGGCGCGATCGAGGCGGGCGAGACCGATCCGAGCGCCGGCCACGGCGACGACGACAGCCTGAACGCCGACGGCGACGGCGACGGGCTGAGCGACGACCTCGAGGTGTTCCTCGAGTCGGATCCGGGAGATCGCGACAGCGACGACGACGGCCTCGTCGACGGCGAGGAGCCGAACCCGAGCGACGACGGCGACGGCGACGGGCTGCTGGACATCCTGGACGCGGACAGCGACGGGGACGGGCTCTTCGACGGCACCGAGGCGGGGAAGGACTGCGCGGACGCGGACACCGCGGCCGACGCGGGGAGCTGCACGCCGGACGCCGACGGCGGGGCCTCGACGACGAGCGTGGTGGACCCCGACACGGATCGCGGCGGGGTCAGCGACGGCGACGAGGACCAGAACCACAACGGCACGGTCGACGAGGGCAGCTCCGAGACGGATCCGAACGACTCCGGCGACGATCGCGGCGATCGCGACGGCGACGGCCTCTCGAACAGCGAGGAGACGGAGCTCGGCACCGATCCGGACGACGCCGACAGCGACGACGACGGGGTGATCGACGGCGAGGAGGTCGAGCCTGGCGCCGACACGGACGACGACGGGAAGATCAACGCGCTCGATCCCGACAGCGACGGCGACGGGCTCTTCGACGGCACCGAGCTGGGCATGGGCTGCTCGCACGAGGACAGCGACCCCGACGCGGAGACCTGCGTGCCCGACGGCGACGAGGGGGCCACGACGACCGATCCGACGGCGGCCGACACGGACGGCGGCGGCGCGATCGACGGCGAGGAGGACGCCGACCACGACGGCGTCGTGGACGAGGGCGAGCGCGATCCGAACGACCCTGCGGACGACCAGCCCGCGGTCTGCGAGCAGGACAGCGATTGCGGCCCCGGGATGGTGTGCGACGAGGCGACGAAGGAGTGCGTCGCAGGTTGCCGCAATCCGGACGGCTCCATCGGTCCCTGCGTCACGGCGCCGCCCGGCGAGGGCGTCGTGGTGCAAGGCGGCGGCTGCGCCTGCACGGTGGGCGCGGACGGCGACGGCAGCCGCTCGGCGCCGTGGGCCCTGCTGGCGGCCGGCGCCTGCGCCGCCGCGCTGCACCGGCGGCGCAAGCGGAGCTGAGCGCTCCTGCCGGATGGCGCCCCCGACGCGGAGCGGGCGGGGGCGCCGGCAAGCCAAATACATGTAATTACTTCAGTTTTTTGCATCCAGCCCGCTCGCCCGGTCCCGGGTCCGGCTCGTCCCCACCGGTCCCGGGTCCGACGCGCCGCGGGTTGCCATCTGCCGTCCGTGGCTTAACGATATTTTTTCACGGGAGAGTGCATCTTGCTCCGACCTTCTGATTCCGTCGTCCGCGCCATCACGATCGATGGCGCCTTTCGCGTCATCACCGCGCTGACCACCGACACCGTGCGAGGGGCCATCGCGGTGCAATCGGCCACCGGCGCGACCGCGCAGCGCCTGGGAGAGCTGATCACCGGCGCCATCCTCGTGCGCGAGGCCATGGCGCCGAACCTGCGGGTGCAGGCGATCGTCAAGGGCGCGACCGGCGCGACCGGCCAGGGGACCCTGGTCGCCGATTCGCACCCCGACGGCACGAGCCGCGGCCTCGTCAACCTCGGCAAGGGCGCCGCCGAGGGGAGCACCGTGGAGGTCGGCGAGGGCTCGCTGCTGCAGATCATGCGCACGCTGCCGAGCGGCATGCTCCACCAGGGGGTCGTCGAGGTCCCGGCCGAGGGCGGCATCTCCGGCGGCCTGATGACGTACATGCAGGAGTCGGAGCAGGTCGTCTCGATGATCGCGGTGGCGACGCTGCTCGGCGACGACGGCGTCGGCGCCTCCGGCGGGTACCTCGTGCAGCTGCTCCCGGAGGTCGAGCGCGGTCCGCTCATGGTGATGACCGAGCGGCTGAAGGACTTCGAGCGCCTCGACGAGGTGCTCGCGCACGAGGGCGCGTCGGCGGACGTGCTGCTCGAGGAGCTGCTCCACGGCATGCCGTTCTCGCGGCTCGACGACTCGCCGCTCAGCTTCAGCTGCCGCTGCAGCGAGCTCCGGGTCATGGCCACGCTCGCGAGCCTGCCGAGGAGAGACGTCGAGGAGATGGTCGAGGACGGCAAGGTCCTCGACATCCGCTGCGATTACTGCGGGAAGGACTACCAGGTGTCGCCGTCGCAGCTCCGCTCGCTGCTGACGACGAGCTGACCCGCCGGCCGCCTGCGTCGCGCCGGCGCGCTCGCCCGCGCCGGGCTGGCGCTCGTCACGCGGGCTGCTGGCCGGGCGAGAGGCCGCGGGTCACGAAGGCGATGACCCGGTCGTTCTCGACCTCGTCGTCCCACGCCGCGTCGGGAGCGATGAAGACGCGGTGGAGGATGTACCCCGCGAACGTCGAGGCGACGCAGCGGAGGACGACCGCGGGCGGCCACCCCACGATCTGCCCCTCGCGCTGGAAGCGCTCGATCATGGCGATCCCCTTCGCGAGGAACGGCGCGAACACGCGGCTGACGACGCCGTCGCGCAGCTCCGCGTCGAACGGCAGCTCCTGCGCGAGGATGCGCAGGAGCCGCGGGTGCGCGCGCACGAAGGCGATGCGCTCGGCGAGGAGCGCCCGCAAGAACGCCTCGAAGCTCGGGTACGCCGCGCTGAAGAGCGGGTCCATGGAGCGCGCCAGCGCGGGCCCGACGAGCTGCTCGATGGCGGGGCCGAGCACGCCGAGGAGGAGGTCCCTCTTGCTGGGGAAGTACTTGAAGATCGTCGCCTCCGCGACCCCGGCGCGCCGCGCGATGTCCCTCGTCGCGGTCCCGTGGAAGCCGTGCTCCGCGAAGGCGGCCACCGCGGCCTCGACGATCTTCTTCTGCGCCTCGGTCAATGTGTCGTTCGAGCGCGGGCGTCGGCTCATCGGCGTCCTCTCTGCTCACCTCTAGTACCGCGCGCCAGAGGTCCCGCCGGATTTCTGGCGCCTCGACGCGGCGGACCTCGCGCGCCGCTCGCTGTGCCTCGTCGCGCTCGTCGCGCCGCGCGAGATCCGGCGCGCGCCCGCGTCGCGCCGCGCTGGCGCCGGGAGCGTCGAGCGCTAGGCGCTCCTGGCCCTGGGCGTGAACAGCCGGTCGAGCGCCCGCCCGAGCTCGCCCTCGTCGAGGGGATCGCTGCGCACGCCGAGGTAACCGTCCGGCCGGACGAGCACGGCGGCTGTGCTCTGGACGCCGTATGCCGCGTGCGCGTGCCCGTCGGGGTCTGCGTACCCTCCCGCCTCGGGGGCGCCGACGACCACGACCCTGAGGTCCGGCCCGCCGAGCTGCGCCGCGAGCCGTCGGACGCGATCGCGCGCCGCGCCGTCCGCCTGCCGGCCGGCGAAGAGCAGCAGCGTGAACTCGGCGCCGCGCATCCGCTCGAAGAGGCGCACCTGCTCGCCGGCCTCGCCGCGCAGCGCGGCGTCCGGCGCGCGGTCGCCGGCGCGGGGCCCGCGCTCCGGTGGGGTCCCGATCTGCACGGAGAGGGGGCTCTTCCGGTAGCGGATCTTGAGCTGCGAGACGAACCCCAGGACGCGGCGCTGCACGGCGGAGAGGCCGAGGGCGCGGGACAGGAGGCGCGGCGCGACGATGCGCAGCGTCCCGGCCACCGGGCCGTGGGCGGCCATGAGCCCGAACAGGCGGTCCGTGAAGCCGACCAGCCGGCGGGCGACGGGCAGCCGCTCGGTTTCGTAGGTGTCCAGCACCCATGCTGGCATCCGGCCCTGCTCGACGGCCGCGAGCTTCCACGCGAGGTTGTAGGCGTCCTGGATGCCGGTGTTCATGCCCTGTCCGCCGGCCGGGCTGTGGATGTGCGCTGCGTCTCCGGCGAGGAACACCCGCCCTTTGCGCAGCTGCGTGGCCACGCGGTGGTGCAGCCGGTAGCGCGAGAGGACGATCGCTCTCTGTACCTTGAAGGGCACCGGGATCGTCGCGCGCATGCTGCCCTCGAACTCCTCGAGCGAGGGCGGCGCGCCGTGCGCCGGCGGGGCTTCGGGCAGGATGAGGATGACCCGGAAACGGTGGCTGCCGGGCACCGGAAAGGCTGCTGCGACGCCGCGGCGCGAGGGGCTGAGGTAGATCTCGCCGTCGGGCAGCGGCCAGTCGACGACGAGGTCGCCGAGCATGCAGTGATCGTCGTAGGTGTCGCCCTCGAAGGCGATGTCCGCGCCCTTGCGGACGGGGCTGCGCGCGCCGTCGCAGCCGAGGAGCCACTTCGCGCGCACCTCTTCGGTGCTCCCGTCGGCGCGGCGGAGCGCGCATGTGACGCCGGCGCTGTCCTGCGCGTAGGAGGCGAGCTCGACGCCGCGCTCGAGCGTCACGCCGAGCGCGGGGAGCCGTGAAGCGAGGACGCGCTCGGTGTCGAACTGCTGGATGACGAAGATCCCCGGATTGGGCGTGGACAGCTCCGGAAAGTCGAAGATGGGCAGGCGCGCGCGCCGGCCGTGTGCGAGCAGGACGTTGATCCCGCCGACGCGCACGGCGTGCTCCATGGCTGTGTCGGCGATGCCCATGCTGCCGAAGATCTCCATGGTCCGCGTCTGCACCGCGAGCGCGCGCGAGTGATCCGGCGGCGGCTCCGTTGCCTTGTCCACGATCCGCACCGTGAGCCCTCGCCGGGCGAGCTCTCCGGCCATCGTCAGCCCGGTCGGCCCTCCGCCGACCACGAGCGCATCCACCGCCTCTGTCATGTGCGCCTCCCTTATGGTGAGTGATTACTCACTCACCATAAGGCACCCGCCTGGTCTGGCAAGGACCGACCCGACGACGACCTGACGACCTCACCCAGGTTGGGGCGGACCGACCTGGGCGGGGCGACCTCACCCAGGTTGAGCCCGGTCCAACCTCACCCAGGTTGGGGGCGACCTCACCCAGGTTGAGCCCGGCCCAACCTCACCCAGGTTGAGCCCGGCCCAACCTCACCCAGGTTGAGCCCGGCCCAACCTCACCCAGGTTGGGGCGGACCGGCCTGGGCGACCTTACCCAGGTTGAGCCCAGCCCGACCCACCCACAGCTACCCACACCACCCCCCAGGTAGCGCATCCCGCTCAGCAAGATCCATGCGATGGTCCCCGCATGGAAGAGGTCCACGTGAACGTCTACATCCACGCCCCGGTCGAGCGCGTCTTCGAGGCCGTGGCCGACCACGAGAGCTTCCTGCGCGCCGGCGACAGCACCCGCACCAAGGTTATCCGGCCAGGTCTCACCGAGCGCAACGGCCTTGGCGCCCTGCGCGAGGTCCGCGTCGGCAAGCGGATCCGCTACGTCGAGGAGATCGCCGCCTTCGAGCGCCCGTCCTCCTTCGAGTACCGCATCCTCGAGAGCACGCAGCCGCTCCGCCACCACGGCTCGCGTCTCCGCTTCACCCCGCGCGGCGACGGCACGGAGGTCGACTGGACGTCGCGCTTCGAGGTCCCGGTCCCGCTCGTCGGCCGCCTGCTCGGCCCGCTCGCCCGGCGCATGTTCGTCGCGGCGTTCACCGAGCTCCTCCTCGCCGAGAAGGCCCGCCTCGAGGCCTCGCAGCCCGCGCGCGCCGCCTGACCCCGCGCTCCGCTTCAGGTCCGGCCGGCCGGCTGCCGTCCGGACCTCGCGATCGCGTCAATGGTCACGGCCGCGAGCAGCGCGGCGCCGGTCACCATGAACTTCACCGACGACGGGAGCGCCAGCAGGTCCATCCCGTTCGAGATCGATCCGATCAGCAGCGCGCCGGTCAGCGCCGACCAGACGGTGCCCCGGCCCCCGAACAGGCTCGTCCCCCCGATCACGGCGGCCGCGATCGCGTTGAGGAGCACGTCGCCGCCGCCGGACGACTGGTTCACCGCGAGCAGGCGCGAGGTGGCGAGGATGCCCCCCGAGGCAGCGAGCGCCCCGCACAGCGTGAAGACCGCCACGCGGATCGCGTCCACGCGGATGCCCGCTCGCCGCGCAGCCTCCGCGTTCCCGCCCACCGCGAAGACGTACCGCCCGAACCGGGTCCGCCGGAGCAGCAGGTCGAAGCCGATCACGAAGCCGAGCAGCAGCAGCAGCGCGAGCGGCACCCCGCGATCCGCGTTGAGCACCCCGACGACGGCCGGCACCAGGACCAACACCCCCGCGATGCGCGCCGCCATGGCCCCCCTGGACGCGGGCGTGAGCCCGGCCTTGCCCCGGCGCCGCTGGGTCACCACCTGCCCGAAGACGGCCATGCCGACGCAGAGCGCGCCGAGCGCCCACCCGAGCGCGGGCGAGAGGAACGTCCCCGCCAGCCCCGAGATGAGCGGGTCATAGACGTTCACGGTGCCCGTCGTGCCGAGCACCCACAGGAGGGCTCCCTGCCAGGCCAGCAGCCCCGCGAGCGTGACGACGAACGACGGCACCCGGAACCGCGTGAACCAGAACCCCTGCGCGAAGCCGATCAGCGAGCCGGTCGCCACGCCGGCGAGCAGCGACAGCGCCGGGCTCACCTGGTGCTGCACGTTCAGGATGGCCATCACCGCGGCGCTCATCCCGCTCACCGCGCCGACAGAGAGGTCGATCTCCCCGAGCAGCAGGACCAGCACGATGCCCACCGAGATCGTCCCCATGGCCGCGATCTGGAGGACCAGGTTCGTGAGGTTGCGCGCCGAGAGGAAGTTTTCGTTCTGCGAGGCGAAGATGCCCCAGATGAGGATGAGCCCGAGGAGCACCGGCAGCGAGCTCGCGTCCCCCTGGCGCAGGCGCCGCGCGAGCGCCGCGAGGCCCGCCCCGGGCGCGTGGGAGGCCGCCATCTCGCCGGTCTGTCCCGGAGCACCCGTCATCCTGCCCTCCTCGACTCCGCGACGTCTGCGCCGGTGATCCTGCCGACCACCTGCTCGCGCGAGGCCGCGCCCGTGTCGAACGTGCCGGCGAGCTGCCCGAGCCGGAGCACGACGATGCGGTCCGAGACCTGGAAGACGTCGGCGAGGTTGTGGCTGATGACGAGCACGCCCAGCCCTTGCTGCTTGAGGCGCGTGATGAGCTCGAGGACCTGCCTTGTCTGCGCGACGCCGAGGGCCGCGGTGGGCTCGTCCAGCATGACGAGCTTCGCCTCCCCCATGACGGCGCGGGCCACGGCCACGGACTGCCGCTGTCCGCCCGAGAGCGCGGCGATCGGCGTGCGGACGACAGGGATGTTCACGTTGAGCGCCCTCAGCACCTCGAGGGCGCGCCGCTCCATCTGCTCCTCGTTCATGGCGCGCGAGAGGGGGTCGACCTCCTCCCTGCCGAGGAACAGGTTCGCCACGACATCGAGGTTGTCGCACAGCGCGAGATCTTGATACACGGTCGCGATCCCGAGCCTCGACGCGTCCTTGGGCCCCCGCAGCGCGACCGGCTGCCCGGCGAACCGCACCTCCCCGCTGTCGGGCGGGAAGATGCCCGCGATGGTCTTGATCAGCGTCGACTTGCCGGCCCCGTTGTCCCCCACGAGGGCGACGACCTCGCCCGGGAAGACCTCGAGATCGACCCCGGAGAGCGCCTGCACCGCGCCGAACCGCTTCTTGATGCCGCGCAATTCGAGGATCGGAGTTCGCTGCGCAGTGCTCATGGGCGCCCCGGGGAGCTCCGGACCTAGAGGATGCCCGCCGCCTTGCAGGCCTCGGCGTACTGGGCCGTGCAGATCTGCTCCTTGGACCAGAAGGCGTCCGCGATGACCGTGTCCTTCAGGTTCTCCTTGGTGACCGAGAGGGGGACCAGGAGCACCGAGGGGACGTCCTTCTTCCCGTTGTTGACCGTCTTGCCCCCGGTGAGGTCGGTGGGCACGGGCTTGCCCGTGGCGAGGTGATACGCGATCACCGCCGCGGCCTCCGCCTGCGGCTTGATGGCCTTGTAGACCGTCATGTACTGCTCGCCGAGCAGGATCCGCTGCACGGCGGCGAGCTCGGCGTCCTGTCCGGTCACGGGGGGCAGGGGCTTGATGCCGGCGGCCTTCATCGCCGCGATCGCCCCGCCGGCGGTCCCGTCGTTGGCCGCGTACACGCCGTCGAGCTGGTTGTTCAGCGCGGTGAGCGCCTGGGTCATCTCGTCCTGCGCCTTGTCGGGGCTCCAGTCCGGCGTGTCGTATTCCTTGACCACCTGGACCTTGCCGTCGAGCGCGCTGTGCGCCCCCTTCTTGAAGAGCATCCCGTTGTTGTCGGTCGCCGCGCCGTTGATCATCACCACCCGCGCGGTCGCCTTGTTGCCGAGCGCCTGGAGCAGGGACTCGCCCTGGAGCCTGCCCACGGACTCGTTGTCGAACGAGACGTAGTAATCGATGCCTTCGGTCCCCGGCACGAGCCGGTCGTAGGCGATGACAGGCACCTTCTGCGCCTTGGCCTTGTTCGCGATGACGGCCGCAGAGGCGCTGTCCACGGCGTCGAGGACGAGCACGCTCGCGCCGTTGGTCAGCGCCGCCTCGGCCTGGGCCTGCTGCTGCGAGGCGTCCTGGTTCGCGTTGCTCGCGAGGACCTGGCAGTCGGGACAGAGGGACTTCACCTGGGCCTCGAAGAAGGGGCGGTCCTTGGACTCGTAGCGCGCCGTCTTCGACTCCGGGAGGAGGAGGGCGATCTTGGCCGGCTTTCCGGCCCTGTCGCCGGCGGATGCTCCCTTGTCTCCGGCGCCTGCTCCCTTGTCGCCCGCGGCTGCTCCCTTGTCGCCCTCGGCCGACCCCCCTTGCTTCTGAGAGCACGAGGTCAAGACGAGGGCAGTCAGGGCCCACGCTCCCAGTCGACCGCTGATCGCTTTGGTCTTCATGAACTTTTCCCCTGGACGTGAACTGGCGCTGGGCGGAGCTATACCCTCGCTGGAGCTTGCCGTCCATGGCCGACTTCCCGGAGGAAAGGCGGCGCGGCCGGCGCGACGTCCTGGCGTTGGCCGCCGTCGGTCGCGCCGGGCGCGCGGAAGATTCCTCGGCATCCGCGCCGCCGTGCGATCGGCTGTCAGGCGGCGAGCCTCCTCCGCCAGCGATCCGTCAGGAATAGAGAGTCGATGGCCTCCATGCGAGAGCCGGACCATCAAACGCACCACATCGTCCGCGCAGAGCAGCACGGGCAGCGCGAGCAGCACGATGATCGACATCTCCTGACGTTGGCCGCGAGGCGCGCAGCGCTCTGCGGATACCGGCTGTTCCTGGCTCACGACCGCATCCCGTATCCATACCACGAGGGAGCGAGCGCCTCCGTGGCGGACGCGCCCGACGAGCCCACAGATCTCCTGCGACTCACCGACGAGCTCATCCAGCCGTCTTGCGCGCGGGCGACGCGGCGCTCTCGTTCCGTCCGTTGGCCGTCGATGTCTGCGTCAACGTGGCTCACGTGTTTCGGCACCAGCAGAAAGTTACTCAGAGAAGCCCTTGCTGGTACCAAGCGGATCTGTATAGACTCTTGAACTCAACTTCGTTCCGTTCGACCTTGGTCGGGCGCGCCAAGGGGTATTCAAGATGCGACCGATGCAAAGGTGTGCGTCTCTGCTCAGCCCTACCACGTCCGCAGCAACTGGCCTGCGAGGTTCTCGGGTGAAGGGTTCGACACGGTCAGGCTCACCGCTGCAGTCCGGCAGGTGCCGGGGTCGGGTCCGCGGGTCGAGCGCCTGGTCGAAGGGGACTACGGCGCTCTCTGCCGTCTCCCTTCTGGTGCTCGCGGCCTGCGCCGAGGGCTACAGTCTGGACGAGAACACGGGTGGCGGCGGCGGGAGCAGCGCCAGCTCCAGCTCGGGCGGTGCGACCTCCTCCAGCGCAATCACGACGAGCTCTGCCGTGTCCACGACGAGCAGCAGCGTCTCGGCGAGCAGCTCGTCCGGCGCCGGCGGTGCCCCCACGGGCACCACGGTGAGCAGTTCGGCAGGAGTCGGCGGCGCGGGCGGCGAGGGTGGTGCCGACGTGACGAGCTCCACGTCGAGCACCTCGGCGAGCTCCACGTCGAGCACCTCGGCGAGCTCCACGTCGAGCACCTCGGCGAGCTCCACGTCGAGCACCTCGGCGAGCTCCACATCGAGCACGGCCGCCACCGGCGGTGGCCCCACGGGGGAGCTCGAGGTGCGCTATGCAGCCCGGGAGGGCGCCGCCAGCGTCCAGGGTCTGTCGTTCAGGATCCAAGTCAGGAACACAGGAGACGAGACGATCACGCTCAGCGACGTGACGATCCGCTACTGGTTCACGGACGACGGCGCCACATCGACGTTCGTGGGCGCATGTGATTTCACCCCGATCTCTGGCGGGTGCGCCAGCGTCACCCGGACGTTCGGCGACGCGTCCGCCGCCGAGGCAGACCGCTACCTCGAGCTCGGCTTCACCTCGGCCGCCGGCACCCTCGCCCCGGGCGCCACGTCGGGAGAGGTGCAGATCCGCGTCCACAGCGATCGGTACGAATCCATGATGCAGACCAACGACTACTCCTTCGACGCCACGCTGACCGCCTTGACGCCCTGGGAGCAGGTGACCGCCTACCGCGACGGCGTGCTCGCCTGGGGCGAAGAGCCGTAGCCCTCGCACCTCCGGCCCACCGCAGCGCGCCGCCTCCGGCCGCCAGCGCCGCGGCACGCCCCCGAGCCTCTCCTCACCCGGTCTGACGTTCTCCTCCCCCGTTCTCGCCCAGACGCCGGCCGTCCGCGCCGCCCCACGGCGCACTGGACGCTCGTCCTCAGGTTCGGCCGCATGGCCCACATCTCGCACGTCTCGTTGCAGGCTCCCGAGCACGGTGAGCTCCGGAAAGGGATCTGCGGGCATACCGATCGCCTTCACCACGATGACGCCCTTATTTCCAGGGAGTGTCACGCCTGCTGAGCACCCCCGCGCCAGGCGATGCCCCGTGGCAGGCTGACACGGCGCGCGCTCGCGCCACACCCTGCACACGCCCCCTCCCGTCCGAGTTCGTCGCGATGTAACCAATATTCCATGGAAATCCGTCCTGCCGCCGTCTGAGCGGTCTTCCGCTCCGTCTGGAGACGGACAGCGTAGACGGCACCATCCTTGAATGGGCTCCGCTCGGACCCTCACCATGAACGCCACCGCGCTCGCAACAAATCCTCCCCCGTCCTCCCACACCCGGTCATCGCAAGCCCCGACGTCCAGCGCCGCGCCGCGGAGCGGGACGCGGCTCGGCTGCCTCGACGGGTTCGAGCTGCTGAAGCGGCGGGCCGCGGAGACGCCTGGGCTCATCAGCTTCGCGGGGGGGCTGCCCGCGCCGGGGGAGTTCCCGCGGACCAAGCTCGCGGCCTCGTTCGTCCGCGCCCTCCAGAGCCCGAGCTGCCCCGCGCTCCAGTACGGCTGGCCCGAGGGGGACGAGGACCTGCGCTCCTGGATCGCCGGGCAGCTGCGCCGGCGCGGCGCCCATGTGACGCGCGACGACATCGTCGTGACGAGCGGCGCGCAGCAGGCCGTGTCCCTCGCGGCGCAGATGGTCCGCGGGGCCGGCGCCCGGATCGGCGTCGAGCCCGAGAGCTACCCCGGCGCGCTCGAGCTGTTCCAGGCGCTCGGCATGACCGCCGTCGACGACAGAAGCCACGTGGACGCGTACTACCTCATGCCCGCGCTCTCCAATCCGCGCGGACGCAAGATGTCGGCCTACGAGCGGGCGAGGGTCCTCTCGACCCTCCGGCCCATCATCGAGGACGACGCTTACGCCGATCTCTGCTTCGACGGCGCCGCCCCGCGGCCGCTCCTGGCCGAGGCGCCCGATCGCGTGTTCCACGTGGGAACCTTCTCGAAGACGCTCTGCCCCGGGCTGCGCGTCGGCTGGCTGGTGCCGCCGCGGGGGCTCCGGGCCGACGTCCTCAGGCTGAAGCAAGCCGAAGATCTGCAAGCCGCCAGCCTGCCGCAGGCGATCCTCGAGGACTATCTCCGCAACGAGGACTTCGATCAGCGGCTCGTGCGCCTGCGGGAGTTCTATGCACGCCGCGCCGCCCGCATGGAGCAAGCGCTCCGCCGGCACCTGCCCGGCTGGCGGTTCGAGCCGCCCGCCGGCGGCTTCGCGATCTGGGCCGAGCCGGACGCCCAGCCCAACGAGGCGTTCTTCCTGGCCGCCGCGATCGAGCACGGCGTCGCCTTCGACCCGGGGTCGCTGTTCCGGGCGAACGGCGCCGTGAGCCCGTTCGCCCTGCGGCTGTGCTTCTCGTCCGTGTCGCGCGACGAGGAGCTCGACGAGGGCGTGCGCCGCCTGGCACGGTGCTGGGCCGAGGTCGCGTGAGCTCCCCGGCGCCCCCCGCGGGCGCCGCGCCGCGCGAGCCCACCCCGCGGCGGCTCTGGCGCCTCGACGTGGCGTAAGCGCGGTCGGCGCCGCGCTTCGTCCTCTTGCCTTCTTCCCGGCAGCTGGCGATTTACCGGCTCGGGCGCGAGCCGACCGGCGTCGACAACGCGCGCTCTGGCCCCAGAGATCGTCTGGGGGAGACATGAACACTGCAACCCGCCGCTCCTCGACGCCGCGCGCGAGATCCGCGCGGCTCACCGCGCTCGCCGCGACGCTGGCGGCCGTCCTCGCGTCCGCCTCCCCGGCGCGCGCGCTCCAGACCTTCTTCGACTACGGCGATCACGCGAGCGCCGAGGATGCGCTCGAGTTCTCCGATACCTTCCTTTCTCGTATCGTGTATTCCGAGCTCGGGTGTCCGAGCCGCCCGGTGTGGCTGAAGCTCGAGGCCGCGAAGGGGGAGACGCTGCACGTGCGGCTCGGCATGCCCGCGCTCGCCGCGCTCCGCCGCGAGCGCCCCTCCCTCGCGCTGCTCGGTCCCGGCCTGCCGCGGCCGGCGGGGCTGCCCTTCGAGGCGCCCGCGGGCGTCGGGGCTCAGCTCTTCTCGACCAGCGCCGTGCGCGCGCCGGCGGCGGTCCGCGAGCCCGTCACCGACGGCCGCTCCTGGCTCCTGCTCGATCGGCGGATCGAGCTGCCTGAGGGCGGGAGCTATTCCCTCGTCGCGTGGAGCCCGGAGGGGCACCGCGCGCGGCTCTGGATCGCTGTCGGCGACGAGCCGACCGAGGAGCTCAGCAACGTGGACGACCCCGTCGAGCGCGCGAAGGCGTTCCACCAGCCCTGGACGGCGCCGGACCTGGGCGCGCCCTGCTCGCCCGTGCGCCTCCCGGCGCGCGCGAGGCCGGCGGGCGACCCCTCGACGGCGTCCTGCGCGCACGCCGCCGGGCCTGCGCGCGGCCCGCTGCCCGCGCTCGCGGTGGTCGCGCTCGCCGGGGTCGCGGCGCGGCGCGCGCGGCGTCGAGAACCGCCGCGGGGGTGAGCGGCGACGGGGGTGCCCGGGAGCGCCGCGGGGGCGCTCACTGCTCGAGCGCCCCGCCCGGCTTGTGCGGGACGGGCGGGCGGCGCTCGAGCAGCTCCCGCGCCGCGGCGCGGACGACGGCGGGCACGTCCGGCGCCGCCACGAGCTGCAGGAGCTCGGGCCGCAGGAGGAGGCGCACCATGGGCACCGCGATCTCCGGCGGCGCGCCCGGGTTCTGCACGATCGCCATCCGCACGCGCGCGCGCTGGGGCCACTCCGGGTGCCGCGCGATCTCGGTCATGACCTCCGGGTTCGCCGGGCGCCGCGCCGCGAGGCGGACGACGTCGTCCTCGGTGAGGCGCGGGTTCGCGAGCAGGTTGCGGATGACGAGCGGGTGCGGGTCCCGGAGCAGGGCGTCGAAGGCGGCGCGCGTCGGCCGCCGCGCCAGCGCGCGCCGCTCGCCGAGCGTCAGCGCGCGGCCGGCGCTCGACGTGGCGAGGTGGCGCTCGTCGGGCGGCGGCGATGTCGGCTGCGCCTCGTGCCGCCGCGGCTTGCGGCGCAGGAGCCGCGAGAGCGACAGCAGGGCGCCCGAGGCGGCGAGCTCGCGGAGCTGGTCGACGCGCTCGGAGAGCGCCGGATCCGCGAGGACCGGCACGGCGGCGCCGAGCACGTCGCGCGCGACCGGACTGGCCTGCTCGGCGTCGCGACAGAGGTCGTCGAGCGCGCGGGCGATGGAGAGGAGGTCGTCGCGCAGCAGCTCGCTCCGCAGGTACGCGACCCGCAGCCGGAGCTCTTTCAGGGAAGAGACGGCTCGCCTCCATCGCTCCGCCAGCGGATCCACGCGGTCAATTTAGCTCGCCGGCGCGCCGGCGCGTAGCGCGCCGGGCAGATCGCGGTGCGCTACGCGCGCTGGACGGTTATCCTGCGCCGCGCCAGAGGGGACGGCTCCGCCGATCCCCGGTTGCTCACAGGGACGGCGCACGCCGGTCCCGCCTTGAAGGGAGGAGTCGCATGTCCGAGAAGGTTTCATTCGCCGCGAAGGGTGGGTCCTCGGCGACCGGCGAGATCGTCTGGCCGAAGCAGGGCGGCAGATCGCCCGCCGTCGTCCTGATCCAGGAGTGGTGGGGCCTGAACGACCACATCCGCTCGCTGCTCGACCGGCTCGGCGCCGCCGGGTTCATCGCGCTGGCGCCCGACCTCTACCACGGCAAGGTCACCGGGGACGCGACCGAGGCCAACCGGCTCATGACCGAGCTCGACAAGCCGCGCGCCCTCGACGAGATCGCCGGCGCGGCGCGCTTCCTGGCGGCGCACGAGCGGTCGAACGGCAAGGTCGGCGTCATCGGGTTCTGCATGGGCGGCGCGCTCAGCTTCGCCGCCGCGGCGACCATCCCGGAGCTCGCGGCCGTGGTGCCCTTCTACGGCGTCCCGAGCCCCGCCCCCGATTACTCGCGCGTCAAGGCGCCGATCCTCGCCCATTTCGCCTCGCGCGACGGGTGGGCGACGCCGGCCGCCGCCGAGGCGATCCGGAAGGAGCTCGCCGCGCGCGGCCAGTCCATGGAGCTCCACATCTACGACGCCGACCACGCGTTCGCGAACGACACACGCCCCGAGGTCCACAACCCTGACGCGGCGAAGATCGCGTGGGAACGGAGCATCGAGTTCCTCAAGCAGCACCTCGGCTGAGCGCGGCGCCGCGGCCCTGCCGGCTCGCGCGCCGCGCTTCTTTGCCGCCGCGTAACGAACCCTGATATACACGCTCACATGGCCCTCCCCCCGGTCCTCCCGGGCTCGACGCAACAGGCGGAGTCGCCTATCGACCGAGCGCTCTCGCTTGCGCTCGCGGGAGAGCGCGACGCCGCGCTCCGCTGGGCCGCGGCCCTGGTCCGCCACGACCCGACCATGCCGTCGGCGCTCTGCCTCTGCGGGCGCCTCCTCGGCGAGCTGAACCGGCACGAGGCAGCGCGCGAGGCGTGCTCCACCGCCATCGTCCGCGCGGTCGACCTCGAGAACCTGCCGCTCGCCGTGGCGGCCGCGCGCGAGAGCGAGCGCTTCGGCGGCGATCCCGGGCCCGGGCTCGACCTGATCGCCGAGGCGTTCTGCAAGGACTCGCCGCGGCTCGGCGAGGGCGCGCCGCCGCCGCCGCCCCTGCCGACCGCGGACGCGTTCCAGCCGCTCGCCTCCGTGCTCACCGGGGCGCTCCTGCTCAACAAGGCGACCGAGATCATCCACGACGCGACCCGCAGGCTGGCCGCCCAGGCCGACCACCCCGGCATCGCGCCCCAGCCGGTCTTCTCGGCCGTCCGGCGCGACGCGCTCCGCGCGCTCTGCGGGGCGTTCACGCCGATCTGGGTGGCGGCGGGGACGACCGTCATCGAGCAGGGCGCGGCGCGCAGCGAGGCCTACTTCGTGGCGCGCGGGGAGCTCGAGGCGCGGCGCCGGCGCGGGAGCGACGAGATCGTCCTCGCGCGGCTCACGAACGGCATGATGTTCGGCGAGATGGCGCTCCTCTCCCGGGCGCCGCGCACCGGGAGCGTCGTCGCCACGCGGCCCTCCATCGTCCTCGAGGTGCAGCGCGACGCGGTCGACGACATCGCGCAGCGCGAGCCCGAGGTGGGCGCGGAGCTCGCCGCCTACTGCCGGGATCGCATGGTGCAGAACCTCGTCCGCATGAGCGACGTGCTCCGCGTCGTCGCCGAGGGCGACAGGCCCGCGCTCGTGAAGCGGTTTCACACGCGGACGTTCGAGAAGAACGAGCGGCTGCTCGTGCAGGATGAGCGGCCCCCCGGCCTGTTCCTCATCGCCTCCGGCGAGGTCGCCGTGGTCCGCCGCGACGCCGCGGAGGACTCCCGCGGCGAGCCGCTCGTGCTCTCGACGCTCGGCCCCGGCGACGTCGCCGGCGAGATCGCGATGGTCCTGCGCCGCGCGGCGAACGCCGACGTGATCGCCGTCCACCCCACGGTGGCGCTGTACCTGCCGGCCGCCGAGTTCATGGGTCTGGTCGAGGATCACCCGGCCGTGCTGGCGCAACTCTACAAGCTCGCCGTCCAGCGCGACGACGAGACCACGAGCATCATGGCCGAGGAGGTCTCCGTGGCCGAGGACTTCGTGTTGATCTAGAGTACCGTTCGGCTCGAAAACCAGGAAATGGACCACGGTTGCACAGAGTTTTTGTTGTTGTTCCCCCTGTGCCTCTGTGGTTCAAACTCTCTCCCGTACGGCGTTTCAACCTGTTCGGTGCTCTAGCAGCGTCCTGCGAGCACGAGGCGCGTGCGCAGATTGACGCCTCGCGCCATGCCCCGTAGACTTTCAGTCTATCTGTTGTCCTTGTTGACCAGCACTGAACAATCACCAGCGTAGGGTAGGCCACGCGCGCACACAGGTCCTGCGACAATGACGACGAACGCGTTCGGGCTGGAAGGGCAGGTGCTGGTCGGCCGGTATCGGCTGATCCGCCCTCTCCGCTCGGGCAGCATGGGAACCGTCTGGCGCGCGGATGACCTCACGCTCGGCTCGCCTGTCGCGATCAAGCGGCTCGGCCCTCTGTACGCGAAGGACGAGGCGGTGCGCGCGCGCTTCTACCAGGAGGCGCAGGCGGCGGCGGCGCTCCGCAGCCCGAACGTCGTGCAGATCCTCGATCACGGCGTCGACGACGACGTCCCCTTCATCGCGATGGAGCTCCTCGAGGGCGAGGATCTCGCGCACCGGCTCGAGCGCACCGGCCCGCTCTCCCCGGCCGACACGGTGCGCATCTTCGCCGACGTCGCGCGCGCCGTCCGCAAGGCCCACGACGCGGGCATCGTCCACCGCGACCTCAAGCCCGACAACATCTTCCTCGCCCGCGACGACGACCGCGAGGTCGCCAAGGTGCTCGATTTCGGCGTCGCGAAGACGCGTATGTCCGGCTCCGAGGGCATGGGCACGCAGGCCGGCGTGCTGATCGGGACGCTGCCGTACATGAGCCCTGAGCAGGCGCAGGGCGCGGCCGTCGATTACCGGTCGGACCTGTGGGCGCTCGGGGTCATCGCCTTCGAGTGCGTCTGCGGCCGCGCGGCGATCACCGCCGAGGCGCCCGGCGCGATGATCCTCGAGATCTGCAGCGAGCCGCTGCCCGTGCCCTCGCAGGTCGCGGCCGTGCCCGTGCCGCCGGCGTTCGACGAATGGTTCGTGCAGGCGTGCAGCCGCGATCCGAACGAGCGTTTCCCCTCGGCGACGGCGATGGTCGACGCGCTGCGCGCCGCGCTCCTGCCGGCGGGCGAGGCGGTGGAGACCGGCAGGGCCTCGCGCGTGTCCGGCGCGCCGAGCTCGATCCCGCCGGCCTCGGCGCCTCCCCTGTCCGCGTCTCCGCTGTCCGCGTCTCCGCTGTCCGCGTCTCCGCTGTCCGCGTCTCCGCTGTCCGCGTCTCCGCTGTCCGCGTCTCCGGTCTCGGCCTCTCCGGCGTCGGCCTCTCCGGCGTCGGCCCCGCCGGTCTCGACGCCGCCGAGCGGGAACACGGCACCGGGACCGAGCCTCGATGAGGCGGAGATCGACGACTGGAGGCCTCGGCGCGCCGTTCCGGTGACCGTCGTCGTGCTTGGCCTGGCCGCGTCGCTCCTCGGCGCATGGCTCCTCACGAGCGGGAGCAAGCCCGCCAGCGACCCGCCCCCGCCCGCGCCGCAGTCCCGCGCGGAGCCGCCGTCGGTGGCGCTCGACACGCCGCCCGCCGCGCCGGCGAACGGCCCTGTGGCGGCCACGGCGCCTGAGAGGGGGGCGCCCGAGCCGAGCGTCGCGCCCTCCGCGGACTCGAGCCGCGCGGCGGCCACGACGCCCGCGAGCGAGGAGAGCCCCGCGCGGGCCCGCCGAGTCGCCCCTGCCGCCGCCCCCACCTGGACGGCGCGCGCGCTGTCCAGCACGGCGCCGCCGCCCGCGCGCTCGGGCAAGGCCGGCTCCTCCGCGCTGCGGACCAAGCCCCAGCCCACGCCAGCAGGCGCGCCCGCGCCCTCCGGCACGGCGGGCTCCACGGACCGGCGCCTCGGCTTCTGAGAAGGTGAATGAACGCTCGAACGAGGGCCCTCGGGACCGCAATCATCGCGCTCGCGCTCATGCTCGCGGCGCCGGCGCGGGCCGCCGACGTCGACCCCGCCACCGTGAACGCTGCCCGAGCGCTCGCGGAGGAGGGCCTGGCGCACTTCGACAAGGGCGAATACGAGGCGGCGCTCGACAAGCTGGGGCGCGCTGACGAGCTGGTCCACGCGCCCACCATCGGCATTTATGCGGCGCGCTCCCTCGAGCAGCTCGGGCGCCTCATCGAGGCCTCCGAGCGCTACCTGCAGGTGAGCCGCATGCCGCTCGACGCCTCGGCCAGCGACGTCTTCAAGGCGGCGGTCGCCGACGCCGGGAAGGCGTACAACGATCTCAAGCCGCGGATCCCCAAGCTCGCTGTCGGGGTCCGCGGCGCCCCGGAGCGCGAGATGCAGATCACCATCGACGGCAAGCCGGTGCCGCCCGCGCTCGTGGGCGTCAGCCGGCCTGTCGATCCTGGCAAGCACGTCGTCGAGGGCGCGTGGGCAGGCCGTGTCGTCCGGCAGGAGGTCACCATGTCCGAGCGCCAGGAAGCGGCGGTCGCGCTCGAGTTTCCCGGCGTCGTCCGCGCGCCGGTCCTCCCCCCGGCGCCCGCCGGCCCCGCGCCGGGCACCCCGCAGCGCGTGCTCGGATGGACCGCGCTCGGCACGGGCGCCGCGGCGCTCGTCGTCGGGGGCATCACGTTCGGCGTCGCCAGCGCGCTGCGCAGCGACCTGATCGGCCTCGGGTGCACCGAGAGGGTCGTGTGCCCGGACACGCCGGCCACGCGCGACAAGCTGGACTCGTACAACACGGTGCGCCTCGTGCCTGCGCCGGCGCTCATCGTGGGCGGAGCGCTCGCCGCGGGCGGCGCCGCGCTGCTCCTCACGATACCGTCCGCGCCGAAGGCCAGGGGCGCGGCGGCGCGTCTGTGGATATCGCCGTCGGGCGCGGGGATCGCGGGGGTCTTCTGATGGAACGCAGCGGCTTCGTCATCGTTTGCTGCGCGCTCGGCGTGGCCGGCGCGCTGGGCGGGTGCTTCGACAAGGGCGTGATCGCGGCGAACGTGGGCGGCGGCGACGCCGCGCAGGGCGGCCTGGGCGGCCTCGGCGGCGGCACGGGCGGCGTCGGCGGCATCGGCGGCGCCGGCGAGGTGACCTCGGCCTCCTCCACCGGCGGCGGCGGCGGCGGCGGCGGGGAATGCGACCCTTGTTATGAAGGCCCCCCCGAGACCCGGGACGTCGGCGCGTGCAAGAGCGGCTGTCTACGGGACGGCGTGTGCGATGGCGACGTGTTCCCCGAGGCCGAGCGCTGCGCGACGGCGGACGACGAGAATTGCGATGAGGAGCCCTCGTGCACCGGAACGCACGAGTGGAGCATCCGGATCGGAGAGAACGGAGAGAACGGCGACAAGGAAGGTCTCGGCGTCGCCTTCGACGGCGAGGGGAACATCCTGGTCGCGGGGAGCTTCACCGGAGTGCTGGGCTCCACCCCGAGCCTGGGCTCGAATGACGGCTTCATCACCAAGCTCAAGCCCAGCGGAGACACGTACGCGAACTGGCCAAGGACGTTCGGTGGACCGGGCACGGATCGCTGCAGCGTCGTGGCGCGCGACGCGGACAACAACGTGATCATGGCCGGGACGTTCGATGGCGACGCCAATATCGGCGGGATGTCGTTCCACAGCATGGGAAGCACGGACGTGTTCGTGGCGAAGCTCGACCCGCAGGGCAACGTGATCTGGGTCGCGAGCATCAGCGGTGTGAACCCAGAGCTCGTCAACGGGATCGCGGTGGATTCGGAGAACAACATCGTCGTCGCGGGCGAGATCGGCACCACGGCCACCTTGCGGGACTCGATGGCGAGGACGACGAGGATGACGGGCGAAGGCGGGGGCGACATCTTCGTCGTGAAGCTCGACGGTGCGGGGAGCCGCCTCTGGGACAGCCACTTCGGCAACACGAGCCCTCAGGCGGCGCTGGACGTCGCGATCACCCCCGACGACGACATCGTCGTGGTCGGCCGCAGCACGGGCACCGTGAACTTCGGGAGGTTCGTCCTCTCCGCGACGGACCAGGACGCCTTCGTGGCGAAGCTCGACGGGACGACGGGGGAGCCGTCGTGGGCCAAGATCTTCGGTGGTTCCATGGAACAGGAGTTCGCGGGCGTCGCGGCGGACCGCGCGGGAAACATCGTCGTCGGGGGGAGCACCAGGGGAGCGATCAACTTCGATGGATTGTTCTCGGCCTACGCCGGAGGGCTCGACGCGGTCGTCGCGGCCTTCGGCTCCGACGGCAGGCATCTCTGGAACCACAGCTATGGGGATGGGGAAGATCAGAAGGTGCTGGGGGTAGCGGCCGACCAGGCGGGCAACGTCCTCCTCGTCGGAGAGTTCGAGAGCTCCCTCAATGTCCTCGCCTCTCCCCTCGCGTCCCGCGGCGGCCTCGACGCTTTCCTGGCGAAGCTCGATCCGGCCGGGGAGACGGTCTGGGCAAGGTCGTTCGGACGAGACATGGACCAGCGCGCCACGGCCGTCGACGTGGACGCGCTGGGGACCATCGTGTTCACGGGCATGTTCAGCGGCAGCATCGATCTCGGGGGAGGCCTCATGACGAGCCAGGCGGGCCACGACGCGTTCGTCGCCAAGCTGCAGCCCTGACGTCCACCTCGCGGCGAGCGCGCTCCGCCGCTGAATTTTCCTTCGCTGCCGCACGAGCCGTCTCCGGAGAGACAGCGCTCAGTGCAGGACACCCATTGGACCAGGGGAACGCGCCGTGGTCCGGTGAGCGCTCCGTGTACCAGAGCGTTCGATCCACCCGGATCGGTCATGGCTCGCCCTTGAAGCGCCACCGCGCCTCCGCTCCGCTCGTCAATCTCGCTCTCGGCAAGGCGCGCGCCAAGCGATGGGGAGGTTCTCACACCTGGCACCACACTTGCCTGGCATGGAGTCGTTCTCGGCGGAGGAGGTCTCGCGCGATGATCAACAATCAAGAGGGCCGGGGGGCGCTCTCCTATCAACCTGTCACGCACGTTCAGGGGACGATGACGGGCGTGCACGCGGCGGTCCAGGTTCCTCCCAGCATCGCGCCGGTGGCGGCGAGCGTGCCGCCCATGTCGGCCGCGGAGGACCTGGATCGCGAGCTCGAAGCGCTCGCCCAGGGCGTGCGGCAGAAGCGGCGGAATCGCCTCGTCGTCGGGATGGCGCTGATCCTGGTGGCCGCGGCGGCGTTCACGGTCAACACCTTTGACGGCAAGGTGAAGGCGGCCGAGGCGGCGCAGGCCGAGGCGGTGGCCGCGCGCATCGCCGAGCAGGACCGGATCGCGCAGCTCAACCTCGAGCTCGAAGCGCGCAACAGGAAGATCTCCGAGCTCAGCACCGCGCTCGACGCCGCGAGGAGCGACGCCGAGAAGGCGCAGAAGGAGTTCGCCGCGTTCAAGGCCGCGGAGGAGGCGAAGGCGGCTGCGGCCGAGGAAGAGGAGGAAGCCGACGAGAAGACGTCGAAGGCTTCCTCGAAGGCGGCCGCGGTCAAGCGCGGCCGGGCGGCGCCGGCCAAGGCCGCGCGGGGCGCCCGCGCGGCGGCGTCGAAGAAGAGCGGGAAGTGCGTGTGCAAGCAGGGCGACCCGCTCTGCGGCTGCCTGTGAGCTGCGGCTCGCGGCTCATTCTCTCCTCCAAGCACGGCTGACAGGATCCGGGCGCCGGCAGGGCCCGCGCGGCGAGGGCTGCGCGGCGGGACCGGTGGAACGGCGCGCCGCCGAGGCGCGCTGCGCGCAGGAGCGCAGCGGCGCGCCTCGGCCGCGGCTCACGGCACGTTCGCCGCGCCGGGCGTCACCGTCGCGGAGAACGCCCAGTCGGCGGCGGCCTGGTTCGTGTCTGTCCCGTCAGGAAGGCGGCAGAGCGATCCGGGCGCCGTGGCCAGGTTGCTGTCCGCCACGGTAGCAGGCAGCGCCTCGCCCTCGACGAGGCTCACGCTGGCGCCCTCGATCGTGGCGGCGGTGATGGCCCCCTCGTAGGAGAGCGCGTCAATCAAGTCTCCTGTCGCGGTGTTCATCAGCGCGATCCCGTCGGGAGCCCCGTTCTGCACCCGGTCGGTCTGCGTGCCCTCGAAATCGATCTTCAGCGCGCCCTCCGGCACCGCGACCGCCGTGCTGCCGACCACGAGGTACTGGCCGGCGGCGAGGGTCCCGGCCGGGCTGAGATCGAATGTCTCGTAGGCTGAAAGGGAGCTGGAAGAGCCGTTGACCAGCACGAGCGCGTGCCCCGCGAGATCCACGGGCGCGCCGGTGCCGTTGTAGATCTCGATGAACTCGGCCCCGTCCGTGCCCGCCTGGTCGTAGTCGACCTCGTTGATCACGAGCCCTCCGGTCGCCGTCACGGCCTCCACGGTCGCGGTGACCGCGCTCGCTCCGAGCGTCGCGGTCACCGTGACGCCGGCCGCCGAGCCGCCGTCCACGTAGTCGAACGTGGCGCTCAGCTGCCGGCCCGGGATCGTCACCGACGCGGGGAGGGTGCCGGCGCCCGGCGGGTCGAGCGCGAGGGCCACGACGGCGCCGTCCGCCGGCGCGGGGATGTCGAGCGTCACGGTGAACGACACCGTGCCGCCCGGCGCCACCGCGGCCTCGGCCGGGTCGAGCGAGGCAAGCGCCGGCTCCTCGGCCGGGTCGAGGACGCGCACCGCCGCGGCGAGGCTCACGTCGTCGAGCGCCGCGGTGAGGGTCACCGCCGCCGCCGCGGCGGGGGCGTCGAGCAGCACGACGGCGCTCGTCGCGCCGGCGGGCACGGTCGCGCCGCCGCCCACCACCGCGACCGCGGCGGGGTCCCCGGAGGTCACGGCCACGAACGTGTCGGCCGGCGCCGGGCCGGAGAGCGTCACCTGCAGCGGCACCGGGACGGTCAGCGCGGCCGTCTGCCCCACGTAGGCGAACGACACCGGCGGCCCGAACGCCACGAGCCGCGGAGGGCCGGCCACGAGGTCCTCGGCGCCGCGGGGCTCGATCTTCGAGTTGTCGTTCCGGTGGTCGAGGACGCCGCGGATCGCCGCGAAATTGTCGCCCACCTCCGGGAAGGGAGCGGCCAGGTACAGCAGATCGTTCACGCGTAGATCGCCCGTGACGATGAACTCCTTGTACATGGCGTCGAGCCCGATCACCTTGACGTCCTCCACCTCGACGAGGACGCCCTCGAGCTCGGCGGCGCGCGGCCCGCCGGTGGCGACGTCGGCCGGCGCGACGCGCTCCGGCGGCGGCGCCGCCTCGCCGAGCGACGCGCTCACCTCGACGACCGCGGAGCCGAGCTGGATCTGGCCGAAGAAGTCCGCGACCACCGCGCTCGTGATCCGCACGCGATCGCCGGCGGCCACGGTGTTCTCCGGGCTGAAGACGTAGACGCCGGAGTACGCGGGCCCGGCGTACCCTGGGTCCCCGGGCTTCACCTGCACGAAGAAGCCGCTCGCGAACCTCCCCGTCACGAGCGCGTTCTCCAGGGCCACCGTCGCGCCCTCCGCGACCGTGCCTTGCTTGATGTCGTAGATGCTCACCGTGCAGCCCTGGGTCCCCGGGTTCGCCTGCGCCGGGCAGAGGTCGCACGGGTCGCCCTTGCCGTCGCGGTCCATGTCGGCCTGGTCCTGATTCTGGACGCTCGGGCAGTTGTCCGCGCCGTTCAGCACGCCGTCGTTGTCGCTGTCGTTCGGGTTCGGCGTCGAGCAGAGGGTGCTGCCCGCGTCGAGCGGGCATGTGTCGCAGGCGTCGCCGTCGCCGTCGCCGTCGAAGTCGGCCTGGGCCCCGTTGTCGAGCGGCCGGATGGGGTTGAAGACGCTGGGGCAGTCGTCCGCGCCGTTGGCGATGCCGTCGCCGTCGAGATCGGCGTCCGTCGGCTCCCCGGTGTAGACGGTCGAGCCGTTCACCGAGGCGTTCACGGGCGCGGTCGCCGCGCGCGACGGCGTGCAGAGCGGCTCGCGCTCGGGCTCACCGCAGAAGAAGGCCGGGTAGATCTCCCCGGCCTCCTGCTCGAGCGCGTCCAGGCGCACCCCGATCTCGTCCTCGAGACAGACCTGCTTGGCGACGCCGCACACGTCGAGCTCGTCGCACACCTCCGCGCCCCGGACCGCCGACACCACGGCCGCGTCGCCGTAGAGGACCTTCCCGCCGCGCATCACCAGCACGACGTCCTGCGGCTCGGCGGCGACGATCGCGCGGTGCGGGGCGCGCTGCGCGCCGTCGAAGATCGCGATGTCCGCAATCTTCCCCGTGGCGAGCGCCCCGATCACGTCGTCCGTGGCCGTGACCGCGGCGGCGTTCCCGGTCACCATCATCCACAGCTCCTCGTCGGTGAAGAAGCCGTCGTAGTACGTCTCGTTGAGCGACGCCGCGCACCGGAGCTCGCGCAGGAGGTTCATCGAGCCGGTCGCGATCCAGTCGGTGCCGAGCGCGATCTGCACCCCGAGCCTGGCGGCGGCGGTGACCACGGCGGTGTCGCCGTACAGGGTGACGTTGGAGCGGGGAGACCAGATGAGCCCCGTGCCCTTCGCCGCCATCGCGGCGTAATCGGGCGCGGTCAGGCCGATCCCGTGGATGTACGCGCTCTGCGGCTGCAGCACGTCGTTCGGCTCGGCCTGCAGGCAGACGAACTCGTTGCGCGCCGACGCCTCGATCCCCTCGGCGACGTGCGGGCAATAGGCGTCCTCGCCCTCGATCTCCTCCCGCGTCACCATGTCGTTCGAGTAGCCGCATCCGCTCACGAGCTCGCGGCCGCTCGAGTCGCGGAGCGGGAAGGTGTCGAAATTGACCGGCGTCTGACCCAGGCCTTCCTGGTCCGCCCGGTCGAGGTTCCGGAGGAGCCCTGTCGCGCTCCCCGCGCCGACGATCGAGGTCGCGCCGCCCATCAGGAAGCGGAGCTCGCCCCAGCGGATCTGCGCCTGGCTGGCCGAGCCGCGGGTGTCGATCTCCGTGTGATCGCCGTTGCCGGTGCGCCAGTCGTGCCGGTGCTCATAGCGCTCCTCGGTCGGCGTATACGGGCTGTTCTGCGTGAACGTGATGTGGTCGTGCGGGTTGATCAGCGCCGGGGAGATGACGCCGGTCGGACACGTGATCTCCGTCGCGCCCGCCGCCTCGCAGTCGCAGCCCACGCACGCGATGGCCCCTCGCTCGTCCACGAGCACCCGCCCGCCGCGGTACACGGCGCCCGGGGCGAGCACGTCGCCGCGGATCAGCGTGGCGCCCGCGCCGGGCACGACCGCGCACGTCCCCTGCGGGAGCGGCGCCAGCTCCTCGCAGACGGTCTCCTGGGCCGGCGTCTTCGTGCAGTCGACCTCGCACCCGTCGCCGTCCGCCACGTTCCCGTCGTCGCACTGCTCGCCCGGATCGACGGCGCCGTCACCGCAGCGCGGGGGCACCTCGAGCTCGCACTCGGCCGAGCAGCCGTCGCCGTCCTCCGTATTGCTGTCGTCGCACGCCTCGCCCGCGTCGAGCGCGCCGTCGCCGCAGCGCGGCCCGGGCTGCTCCTCGCGCTGGCACGTCGGCGAACAGCCGTCGCCGTCCGCTGTATTGCCGTCGTCGCACACCTCGCCCTCGTCGACCGTGCCGTCGCCGCACACGCCGGAGGACCCATCGCTCCCGCTCTGTCCGCAGCCACTGAAGAGCAAGAGACCGAGGAGCACGACCAGGAGCCGCGCAGCGCGCATCGACCTGTGAGGCATGACGCTACTGTAGGCGATGCAGGCGCTCGCCGCTGTTTCGTTCAGATGACGCGCCGCCGGTCAGAGAGCAGATCGCGTCTGCCGAGATCGCCTGAATGCGAGCGCGCCAACTCCAAACAACGCGAGCCAGCCCACATGGCACAGCGCGCCGCCTTCGCGGGGCGCGCCAGCAGCGAGGCTGCATGCGCTCTCCCGCCGCTTCCCATCGATCGGCCGTCCTCCCTGGACGCCGCCGCCGGGCGGCGGGGCGCTCACCCCGCCGCCGCTCGACCCGCCGCTGGAACCGCTGCCGCTCCCTGTCCCGCCGCCCTCGTCCGGCTCGCAGCCCGCGGCCGAGTCGCGCAGCGCGTCGAGCGCGAGCTTCTCAACGCCGGTGTCGTCGATGAGCCCGTAGGACGGATCGTCGCTCGTCGCGTCCTGGAAGCTGGCCCAGACGACGCCGGCGACGTCCTGTCTGTCCGAGAGTAGCTCGAACGACGTGGTCAGGTTCGCCGCCTGCACCTCCTCGCCGACGAACGCCGTCGCCCACGCCATCCCGGTCACGACGAGCGCGCTCTCGTCGTCGGCCGCCTCGGCCGCGTCGCGCACCTCGTCCAGATAACCGGTGAGCGCCACCGGGTCGACCTCGCTGAACTGATTCACGAACAGCTGATGGCCGAGGTAGGACCACGGGTACCGCTCGCCGTAGCGATCCTCGAGCTCGTCCCACACGCGCTGGTCGTAGAGCTCGCGCAGGTAGTCGACCGCGGAGAGCGGCACGGCGGCGTCGTCCGAGGCGAGCAGGCCGCCCGTGATCAGCGAGAGCTTGTCCACGTTGAAGAGCGCCTCGTTGCGGACGCGGATCTGCGCGAGGATCTGCGCCAGCACGCGGGGCAGCACGTAGGTGCAGCCGGCGTTCTCGGGATCGACCGCGTAATTGGCGTTCTCGACGCAGTTCGGCTGACTCCAGATCTCCCAGCGGACGACGCGCCCGGCGAACCTCGTCATGAGCGCCTGTGCCGTGTCGGCGAACTCCTCCACGTAGCGGTTGTTGCCGTCTCCATCCGGATCGTCATTCCAGAGGGGCTGTCCTCCTTCGACCGCGCGGTGAGAGAGCAGCCCGAGCGGCTCGAGGCCCTCGGCGCGCAGGGCGTCGATGACGGCGTCGTACTCCGCGAGCCTGTCCTCGTCCCACCCGTCGTCGCCGTCGAGCTGGAACTCGACGCGCACGGCCCCGGCGCCCGCCCGCGCGAGCTGCTCCGCGCGCTCGGCGTCGAGGGTCACCGCTCCTGCATTGACGGGCGCCCCCGGATCGATGCCATAGAACGCGCATGGCACGCCCTGCGCCCCCAGGGCGGACGGCGCGAGGGAGAGCGTGGACGAGGCGACGAGAGCGACGACGGCTGCGCGCATGACCCGAAGATACCGCCGGCGGGCCGCGTCGACCAGAAAGAGGGCCGAGCCTCGGCCATTCGAGCCAGAGGGCGCCGCGGCGGCACGCCGCGCGATCACGGGCGTCCTGCCCTCGCGTTGAGGAGGCGGCGGCCCAGGCAGCCGCAGACGTCCACCGCGAGCACGATGAGGATCGTATCGTAGGGCACACGGAAACGCGTGTCGCCGAAGTAGAGCATCGCGACCACGAACAGGCTGACGATGAACATGACGAGCAGGCCATGACGGACGAAGCGGCGGCGGAAGCCGAGCGCCGTCGCCACGGCGAGCGGCAGCGGCAGCGTCACCATGGTCACGCCGTTCCATGCCCGCATGATGGGGCGGAACGGGGGCTGCCCCATATCGGGCCACGTGACATTGTACCACCAGAGCATCAGGACGTGCGTGACCGCATACTTCGCCTGCTTGAGCCAGCCGGTCTTCTGGATGCAGCGATCGGCGAGCTTGTGCAGCTTGTCCTCGTCCCACATCTTGCCCCGGATGGAGAGCTCCAGGCCCATCGCCGGATCCAGCTTGACGAGCGAGTCCGGGTGTCGCTGCTCGTGCCGTTGCAGATCGCCGATCGACGGCGGCCCGAACCAGTTGCGGTTCGCCTCGACCTTCACGTTGTGGCAGCGCCCGAACACGCGGTTCACGGCGCCGTTCTGGGCGACCAGGCTGAAGCGCCCGGTGTGGTACCGGGCGCGCGCTGCCGAGAAAGCCAGGACGAGCGCGATCGGGATGGCCGCACGCGCGAGCAGGGGGAGGCGGATCCGGCGGAGCGAGCTGCGGCGGAGCAGCCAGAACGCCGCGAGGAACGGCACGGCCATCAAGATCTGCGGCCGGACCGCGGCGCCGAGGCCCATGCTCAGCCCGAGCAGCCAGGCATCACCCCGGCGGCCCTCGTCCGCGAGCCGGATCGTATAGAAGGCCGAGGCGGCGACGAAGAAGGCGTAGTGTGCCTCGCTGAGGTAATAGCCGCCCATGGAAATGAGCGGATAATAGAGCACGCCGATCAACCCCACGACGCGCGGCACCCAGCCTCGACCGCTCAGCCGGCGCGAGGTCGCCGTCATGAAGCAGATCGTGAACGCCCCCATGACCGCCTGGAACACGGCCGTCGCCGTCTCGTTGTCCTTGCCGAAGACCGCCTTGACGGCCGCGAGCAGGTAATGCGCGCCGTACGGGAAGAACGCCTCGTCCGCGTGCCGCGCGAGAGGATCCTCGACGAGGCGATTGGCGCGCGCGACGTAGCCTCCCATGTCGGAGAAGACGTACTCGCCCGGGGGGTGGAGCCAGAGATTCCAGACGAGGCGCACCGCCAGTGCGAGCGCGGTCACCGCCAGCAGCAACGAGTGCCGCCCTGCCCAGCGGAGCACCCGGGCGCGGAGGGGAAACTCGGCGGGGCCCGGGAGGCTCTCCGGCGCCGGTGGCTCCCCGGCGGGGTCTGCGCCGCCCTCGACTTCGCTTGGTTGTGTCATGGCGTCGCGCCTTACCACATCCGGCCGCGAGCGGCGGCAACAGCGCAGAGCGCCGTCGCTCCGCCCAGGCTCGCTGGTTCACGGCGGCGCTCCGGTGGGAGGCGGCATGGATCGCGCGCCGCGGCCGCGGAGGATGTCCGCGCGGGAGGAGAGCTGCTAGACCAGGGTAGGCTTCGTGTCAGCGTGGCGAAGATCGCAGGATGACCAGGCGGCCGGTCCGCGATGGGCAGGATGCGCCGGTGGTCGAGGTGGCCGGGAGACATCGTCACGTGAACGGGGTCGCCGGCGCCGTACTTCAGAGGATACACGGCTGGGGCGTGACATGTCACGGCCGGGGGCGTGACATGTCACGGCCGGGGGCGTGACATGTCACGGCCGGGGGGACGGCCATAGCTCAGATGCCCATCACGCGCGGCAGGAGAGCGCAGTCTCCTTTGAAGCGCTTTGTCCCGCTGAAATCATCGTAGTTGCGCCTCGCGAGCCCCGCGCTCATTCGCCGGGCAGCGGCGAGAACGCGGGGCAACGGCGGGTGGCATCATTGTTGCGCGGATAACGCTCCGGACGACGCGGTGCTGCCATTTGAGCGTGGTTCACCGCCCGCAACATCGACCGAAACGCGCGCGCGCTCGGGTCCTACGTCCTCCCGTCATGGGTTGGCTCGGGTCCGACGCGCCTCACGATACAGAGACGAAGCCATCATGAAGATCGCGAAGTATGCTTTATCCATCAGCTTGTTTTGCGCCCTCGCGGGGTCTCTCTCGACCTCGGCGCTCGCGGCGGCGCCCGGGGAGATCGACGAGCCTGCGGGGTTCAGCCATTACTGCAGCATGACCTGGCCGGGCGGCGGCTGGGCCTACCAATGGGGCGGGAGCGACCCCTGCGGCGACCTCGAGGACGAGTTCGGCCCCGGCGACATCCGCAAGGCGGGCCTGTACTCCACGTCGGGGGCCAACCAGGCCGTGGTCTGGTGCGACGGCCAGACGTGGGGGCCGGTGTATTACCGCGGCAACGGCACTGGGCCTCTGACGGCCGCCTTCGACGACTCGGTCGACAGCGCGGAGCCGAACTGCGTGATGACGGTGTCGCCCCTCGCGCTGCCGATCTTCGGGCACACCCCGGGCACCTTCACGGGCACCACCAACGGTGTCGACTTCGCCCGGGATGACGCCGGCACCCTCGACACCGGCGATTTCGGAGCCACCGGGGTCAACCTCAACAGCGCAGCGACTCAGGTCAACTACAAAGGCCACGCGAAGACCGGGTACGGCAACAATCACGACGGCTACGACTGGTTAGCCTCCGAGGGCACCGACCTCTTCGCCGTCGCCAGAGGTAAGGTGATCTTCAACCGCGACTACCAGACCTCCGCGGTCGTGTGCGCCACGGCGGCGGCGGCGTGGATAAGCAGCCGCGCGACCAATAACTGCGTCAACCGCGATTTCGCGGCCGGGCCGCCGTCGGCGTGCAGCAGCTTCAGCGACCCCGCCCCGGCCTGCCAGACCGCCATCGCGGCCGGCAACTACATCGATTACCGAAACTCCGGGTGGGACGGAAACATGCAGGGCGAGGTGTACGTCCGCCACAAGATCGTCACCTCGCCGGCCACTTACAACGAGAGCTTCGTCGTCGGCTACTTCCACGTGAAGCGCACCAACGCGCCGATCGTGGGCACCAACCTGGTGGCGGGCGACCAGGTGGCCGACGTGGGCAATACCGGCTGGACCACCGCACCGCACTTGCACATGACGGTGATCCGCGAGACGAACGTGGGCACCCCCACCATCAAGGATCGCTGGTTCACGGTCAACCTCGACAGCTGCACCAACTGCACCGGCGGCTCGCACGAGTTCCATCACTACGCCGTCGACCCCTACGGCTGGCAGGCACCGGCCAACATCGACCCGCGCGGCTGGGCGACCAAGAACGGGGCCATGAGCCCGAAGCTCTGGCAGTCCGGGATCACGATCCCGGACGACGGCACCTGGGGCGACTGACGGCGAGGGCTCGATCGAAGGGCGGTTCGAGGAGTCGAGCGGCGAACCGCCACGCTCGCCTGAGGCGACGGAGTTCCACGCGCGGATCGGTCGGCCCGCGTGCTGCCCGGCGATCCGGCAGCGCAGGTCCGCAGAGCACCAACCGAATCATTCCCCCCGACCGCTGCGGGAAGCCTCCGGTTTGAACTTCCGTTCTTCCGGGAGGCTCCCGGCAGCGTCCAACCGGGCGCGGAGAGTGATAGTCTCATGAGTCATGACAAGACCTTATTTCGCGAATCCTTCAGGTCGCGGTAGAAACGGCTCTTCGCCCCGTCGAGTTCGTGCCGCCCCCCGCACGGACCCCAGCGAGCAGAGCTACCGCACTGGGCTCCTGCCTCGGGTAGCGTTCGATGCGTGATAGACGCGCTCGCCCGGCGCCGTCCCTGCGGGGCTTGACACGGGCGATAGTTCTACGGTTTCCTGCGCGCGCTTTGAAGGACGCGCTCGCGCCTCGCTTCGTCGAACGTCCGCGCGCGTGGGTCCGCCGCCTCGAAGCGTGGGCGGGCCCCGCGACCGGACGGCGCGCGCGGGTGCTCCGCGCCGCGGCGATCGGCCTCGTCCCCACGCTGCTCGCGCTGCTCGGCTTCCGCTTTCGCTGGGTGACCGACGACGCGTTCATCGATTTTCGGATTGTTCAGCACGTCCTCGCCGGCCACGGCCCGGTCTTCAACCTCGGCGAGCGCGTCGAGGCCTATACGAACCCGCTCTGGGTCGCGATCCTCGCGATCCTCGCCGCGCCGCTCCGCCTCTTCCTGGGCGAGGACGTCCCGCTCGCGTGGATGGCCGTGCTCCTCGGCCTCGCAAGCGCGGTGACGGGCGTCTTCCTCGCGCAGCGCGGCGCGCTCCGGCTCGCGCGCGCGCAGGGCCGCGTGGGCTCCCCACTGCCGCTCGGCGCGCTCGCGATCGTGGCGCTGCCCCCGGTCTGGAGCTTCGCGACCTCGGGCCTCGAGACCGGGCTCGGCATGGGCTGGCTCGGGCTCTGCTTCTGGGGCGCGACGCGCTTCCCCCGCGCGGGGCGGCGCTGGCTGCCGTTCGTGGTCGGCCTCGGGCCGCTCATCCGGCCGGATCTCGCGATCCACAGCGCGGGCTTCCTCCTGATCCTGCTCGCCGCGCTCCGCCCGCGATCATGGAAGCTCCTCGCCTACGCGCGCGTCCTCGCCGCCGTGGCCGTGCTGCCGGTGGGATATCAGATCTTCCGGATGGGGTATTTCGCCGCGATCGTGCCGAACACGGCGCTCGCCAAGGAGGCCTCGCTCTCGCGCTGGGATCAGGGCTTCCTCTATCTGAAGGATTTCGTTCGCCCCTATCACCTCTGGCTCCCCTTCCTCGCGGTGGTCCTGGCCGGCGCGATCACCGCGCTCGCGCCGCGCCTGCGCCGGAGGAGGCGGCTCCTCGCGCTCGCGCTCGTGCCCGTCGTCTGCGGGCTGATCCAGGCGGCCTACGTGACCCGCGTCGGCGGCGATTTCATGCACGGCCGGATGCTCCTGCCCGCGTGGTTCGCGATGCTGATGCCGAGCGCGATGGTCGCCGGGACGCGCGCGCGGCGGCCGATCCTGCGAGCGGTCGCCGTGGTGCCCTGGGCGCTCCTCTGCATGATCGCGCTGCGCGTGCCTTACATCGGCGGGCCGATGAAGGACGGGATCGGGCCGGACGGGATCGCCGACGAGCGATATTATTATACGAACCGGCTCGGCCTCAGGAACCCCGTGACCGTCAACGATTACAAGGGGTATGGCTGGGCGGCGGACGGGGCGGAGCTGCGCAGGCTCGCGGAGAAGAAGCGCGTCGTCGTCGTGCCCAAACCGGGCAAGGACAAGAACAAGACGAGGGAGCTCGAGCTCGCGCCCGGCGTTGCGTCGGATCTCGTGACGGCGCGCGGGTACGTGGGGATCCTCGGGTACGCGGCGGGGCTGCGCGTGCACCTCGTCGATCGGCTGGGGCTCGGCGATCCGCTGGCCGCGCGCGTGGCGCTGCCGCAGCGCGGGCGGCCGGGGCACGAGAAGTGGTTGGACGACGCGTGGGTGATCGCGCGCTTCGCGAAGGAGGGCAAGCCCGGCGTGGGGCGGCGGAGGAAGCCCAACGCGAAGGTCGAGGCGGCGCGGGCGGCGCTGCGGTGCGGGGAGCTCGGGGAGCTGGTCGAGGCGGTCACGGCGCCGCTCACGGCGGAGCGCTTCGTGAAGAACGTGAAGAGCGCGGTCCGGCTGACGAAGCTGCGGTTCCCGGGGGATCCGGCGGCGGCGAAGGCGCAGCTCTGCAAGTGAGCGGAACGCATCAGGCCGCGACGGCGGTGGTCTTCAGGCCGGCGATTTCCTCCCGGCAGCTTTCTGTCCCTCCCGACAGGATCACCGTCCCTCCCGGCAGTCTTTCTGTGCCTCCCGGAAGAGCCGCTGTCGCGGAATGAGCCGCAGCGCGTGAGCGCTGCACGGCCGCCGCCGTTCCGGAGGGGTCGAGAGCGACGCCGGAGCCATCGCCATGTCATGCCCGGGATCCGTGACATGCCACGCCGGGATCCGTGACATGTCACACCGAGATCCGTGACATGTCACGCCGGGCGATCACCACCGCGACCGGCTTTGCGGCGTAAACGGACCTGAAGCGCCCTTGCAGGACCTGGCCCGCGTATTGCCAATACCGTTGCGTGCGCCCGGACGCCTCGCGGCGGGCCAAGGTCGGTGCGGCAGCCATGTGCCGCGTCGCTCTGCCATTCAATTGCAATCAATTTGCGACAAATCGGTGTTCACCCGCTGCGGGAGCGGGGGTCCGGCGTCTGGGGATCCCCCAGTCCAAGCAGTCGGCGGTCGCTGCCCGCGGGTGGGTAAGGAAACGCTGTTCCTAGAGATTCAAAACTTCGAGAGCATGAAAGGAATATCCATGAAAAATCGTTATTCTTTGGGCCTCTGCAGCGTGGCCCTCGCAGTCCTGTCCGCCCCGCTGGGGTGCGCCGTCACACCGGGTGACGCCCTCCAGACGGAAGAGGAGGTCGTCGAGTCGACCTCACAAGCCATCACGGTTTCCGGGCTGAATCACTACTGCAGCGGGACATGGCCCGGCCTCGGCGGCTGGGCGTTCACCTCGGGTACGTCCGATCCCTGCGCCGCGATCACCAGCACAGGCGGCACCGTCAAGCGGAAAGGCCTCTACTCGGCCAGCGGCGTGAACCGCGTCGTTTACCGGTGCAACCCTCCCAGCTACAACTGGGTGGGCATGTACGAGGGCACGGGCGACGCCCCCTTGGCGGCAGCGTACGACGCCGCAGACGGCCAGTCGGAGTGCATCTTCACCGCGTCGCCGCGGTCGCTACCGATCTTCGACTCGCCCTTCTCGCTCTCGGCGACCTACACCCACGCCACCGGCTTCGACTTCGCCAAGGCGCCGTACAACACGCTCAACGTCACGGATTTCGGGCAGACGGGGTCGACCTCTGCCACGATCGTCGACTGGATGGGTCGGGACAAGAGCAGCGGCGGGTTCATCAACGGTCACGATGGCCACGACTGGTTGATGGCGAGAGGGACCGACATCAAGGCGGTCGCGGATGGCACCGTGGTCATGGCGCGTGACTGGAATTCAGGTTACGTGGGCAGCGACAGCCCCAATCAGAAGGAGGTCGCCATCCTGCACACGGTCCGCGGCACCGCGGGCTCCAGCTACGTGGAGCAGTTCATCACGTACTACGCGCACCTTCAGTCCTACTCCGTCGTGGTCGGCGACACCGTGACGAAGGGGCAGCAGATCGGCGAGTCCGGCAACACGGGCTCCTCGTCAGCGCCGCATCTGCACTTCAGCGTCATCCGGGTCACGAACACGGCGGACCAGCTCTCCGAGACCGTCACCTGGGGCAGCCCGCCGGTCCACAGCGACGGCGCCGATCAGGCCATCGAGCCCTACGGCTGGGGCGCGCCTGCGGGCTTCGATCCGTGGTCCTGGCGCGGCTACCCGGACGGCGCGCTGAGCGTCGCGCTCTGGAACAGCGGACAGGCGCCCTCGACCGGCACCTGGTAGCGCGCCGGAGCGGCGCTCGACGGTCATCGCTGCTCGACGAGCGCGCCGTCGCGCACAGCGCCGGCGGCGCGCTCATCTGGACACGACGCCCGCCGGGGCCCCGCTCCTGGCGCAGGACACCGATCTCCTCGAGCTCCTGGATCATCCTACACCACGCTTAGCTCGTCCAAACGCCGTCACGCACGACCCCGCAGCGCACCGTGCCCTGCATCGACGGCTCCTCGGGCGGAGTTCGCCACCCGGGCCTGCTCGAGAGCGTTCCGCCTGACGCGCGGCATGCCGGGTCGTCGTCTAGATGTCGGCCCCGATCGGCGGGGCCTCGCTCAAGGCAGGCGGGCAGCGGGCTCGCAGCCCCAGGACGCGCCGCGCTGCGGCGGCGCACGGCTGTGGAGGAGCATGCGCTCCCCCGTATCGCGGCGCGGGAAGAACACAGCGCGCGCTACATCGGCGCCAGGAGAGACCTGTTCGACCTCCGGCGCGCAGCAGCGATCCAGAACCTCGAGGCCGCCCAGCGGCCGATCCTGGAGGCGGCGTAGCCCATTGAAATCAGGCGACTTTCAACATGGTTGCCGCGCTAGCTCAATCCAGGTAAGTCACGGCGTAGGGTCGATCGCCATCGCCTCGAAGAGCTGCTTCCACCCCGCGTCCGCAGGCAGGCCCGAGTTCAGGAAGAACACCGCGTCAATGCCGCTCGTGTAGTTCGCGGGATCGCGAAAGTGGGCCACTGTGGCGCCCTGCGATACCGGGAACTGCGCGACGTAGGTCTGCAGGCCGGGGGGGCGCCCACCGGCGCTCGCGGAGCCCCCGATTCCGGACCAAAAATTCAACCCGAAGCTGATGTCGTTGTTCCGGATCAGCTGGAGGCTGGCTGCGTTGAACACGGGCCCGGCCGTCCGGATGCCCTGCATGAGCGACAGCAGATCGAGGGCGGTGGCCTTGATGCCTGCAGCGGCGCAGTACGTGTTGGGCTCCGAATACGGCGCCGCGCCGCTCGCGTAGTAGTTCGGCGGCGGGCTGTACCCCAGCACCTCGACGCGCTCTGCGTCCTTCAAGCAATCCACGTTATGCATCCCGAACGGCCTGAAAATGTGCTCGTCGACGTACGCGGGGAAGCTCATGCCGCTGACCTCTTCCACGAAGAGACGGAGCATGCACGCGTTGTATCCCGAGTAGCTGTAGCTGCCGAGCGGGCCGTTGAACAGGGACGTGTTGATGTTCGACTCCCAGGTTCCGGGCCCGTTGTCGCACCCCCCGTTCTTCAGGTTGGACAGGTGCGTCATGGCCTGGAGCAGGGTGATGTTCCAGAGATCGTTGGAGTTCGGGGCGCCGAGGGTGCTGCCGGGCAGATCGTTCTGGACGTGGGGGATCAGCTTCTCCGTCGCCACGTTGATGCCTGCATCCTGGCTCACCTTCAACGCGGCGAGCGCCGTCAGCGCCTTGGTGATGCTCAGCCAATCCCACTGCGCGTCGGGCGTCATCAGCTTGTTGCCGTCGCTCGGCGCCTGCGCGTAGCCGACCGAGCTGGCGCCCAAGAGCTCGCCGGACTGCATCAGCGCGACCGTGTATCCCATCGCCTCGCCGCCGACCACGTTCATGAAGTGGTCGTCGATCTCGGCCATCCAGGTCGGCGCGACGACGGGATAGCTCGTCCTGACGAGCTTCTCCTCCTTCATCGGATCACCAGAGGTCCGCGCCTCCTTGTACCGGTCGAAATCGACGAGCTCGAGCCCGTCGACCTTGTTCTGCAGGAACGTCGTGGAGAACTGCTGCAAGCGCGAGCCGCCCACAAAGTCCTGCGCTGCGGTCCCGCCCCAGTGGAAGAAGCCGTCGTAGTATCGCACGCCTCCGCTGATGTGCGTCTCGAGCTCGGTGAGCTGCCAGCCGGCGTCCGTGTTGTCGCGCCACGCCCGCACGAACTTGTCATAGGGCTGATCGATCGCGGCGACCCAGCCGGACTGCCCAGACGTCTTCGTCATCACCACCGTGTACCGTTTCACGCCGGCGCTGTCGTAGTAGGTCTCGACGTCCGACGGGCGATATCCCGTGTTCGTGAACGGCGTCGACCACGCCCAGAAATTGGCGGCCGTCCCGTCGTAGATCTCCTGCAGTCGCGTACCTGGGCGCCAGACACCGATGTAGACCACCCCGTTCGAGATCTGCTGCACCTCGACATCCGAGATCTCCATGCCGTTCAGCGCGTTAGCGGCCTTCTGGGATTGGAGCTGCGCCAGCGTCATGCCGGCATTCAGGCCGTACGGGCCGCTGCCCTGCACGAAAAGGCCGTCGAAGCGGGCCGTGTTCGACGCGTCGTAGAACATCCCGATCCGCGACAGGAGCTTGCCCTGGGTCGCCTGGGTGTTCCAGTCGCTGACGAAGTCGTCCCACAGCCTGCCGAGCACGAGCGCCTGCTGCATCGTATTGCTGCCGGTCCGGTACACCCCAGCGACGAGCGGCTCGTCGCATGTGGCCTGAAGGCTCGTCAGACCAGCGCTCTGGATGCTGACGTCCGTCGCGATGCTGAGCATGACCTTGCCCAGGGGGGAGCTTCCGCTGAAGCTCCCCGAGCCGGTGAGCTCGACCCCGCCGCTACACCCGCCCGCAGTCCCGGGCGAGGCGACGCCGCCGACGCACATCCGGTCGAAGTTCGCCTCGAAGTTGGCGGACGCGGTCCACGTGAAGGCACCCCCGTAGCAGGGATCCCACGGCACCTGATGGGTGACCCCGTTCGCGAGCGTGCCGGCACCCTGGCACAGACGCCCGTTGTCGTACCCGCAGTTGATCGGGTGCGTCGCGCCCGTGAGCTCCAGCGTGGTCTCCGCGATCGGCTCCAGCGCTTGCTCAGAATCGGGCCGAGAATCATCGATGTCCGTCTCGGTGCATCCCGCACCGGCGGCGAACAGCAGGGCACTCAGGAGTCGTATATTCCTCATTCGCTCACCTATCGTTTAGAGTCGCCGGTCCACCTGCAGGAAGCCGCTTCATCGCGCCGCAGCCGCCGACTCCCGGCAGCGCCGGAGTGATCAAGGCTGTCGAGCGCTCGCACCCCCGCCCGCAGCGAGCCGATCAAGCCCGGAGGTGTTGGCGGAATCGTTCTGGCGGAGGGCTGCACAGCAATCCTCAGGCCATGCCCGATGTCGTGTTCAGGACTGTCTAGACGACAACCGCAGCCGAAAGGACGAACCGCCCAGCGTGACATGTCACGGTTCGGGCGTGACATGTCACGGTCCGGGCGTGACATGTCACGGTCCGGGCGTGACATGTCACGGTTCGGGCGTGCTGTCCCGCAATCCCGGATCCCGGAGCGGACCGCATCGGCAGCGCGCTTCACCGCCGTGCCGCCCGCAGGCGCTGAGCCTGCGCGCTCGCCGCGCCCGCGCGCACGCGGCGCCCCACCGCCGCGGCGAGTTTTGCTAGCATCGCCGCCCCATGCCCTGGCTCTGGTACGTAGGTCCCCTGGCGTTGCTCGTCGTCTGGTTCCTGACCGGCTTGCGCACGCGCCACGAGGCGCGGCGCGACGGCGAGCTCGTCCGGTGGCGCGCGCTGATGACCCCGAAGGCGACGGCGCGCCGGCCCGGGGGGTACCGCGACAGCCGGAAGACCAGCGCCGAGATCGTCGGCCCGCGCCCCGTCCGCTCGGCGCCGAGCAGCCTCGAGCGGATGCTGCAGGAGACGGGCGGCGGCGCGGTGATCGCCCGTTTCGAGCTCGTCCCGAAGCTCGCCTACGTCGCTGTCGTCGGGCCGGACGCAAAGAACGGCAGCGAGTACCAGGTGGTCCTGGCCAAGCTCGCCAAGGCCGCGCCCCGGCTCACCGTGTGCCCGCTGCCCATCCTCGACGGCACGCGCGCCCCGAACACCGGCGTCCAGTTCAAGAAGGACCCGGAGTTCATGGAGCACTTCCTTGTCGAGGGGCCGGAAGCGAAGGCGATCGGCCGGTGGCTCTCGACGCGCGTCCGCGATGCGCTGCGCGAGTTCCCCGACGCGTGGCTCTTCGTGCAGGACCGCGTCATGGCGCTCGCGGTGTACGGCCCCGTCGACGCGGAGCGCCTGCAGGAGCTCGCGATCACCGCCGACGCGATCTTCGCGGAGCACGGCAGCGACGGCGCTCCCTCGCTGCTGTTCGAGGGCGACAGCGACGACGAGGATGACGACGCTGACGACGAAGAGGAAGACGAAGACGACAGCGACGAGGACGAGGATGCGCCGGCGTCGGCCCCCGCCGGCTCCGCCGAGCAGGGGGCGCCCGCCTCCGACTCGACCCGACCTGCCTCGCGCCGGCCGTAGAGCGCCTCCTCTCACACCACATCGTGCGTCCTGCGGGAGCGCGCCGTCTGGCAGCGCGTCGCGGCATCTCCTCCGCATCGCAACGCGCGACCGAGACGCCGGGCCGCGCGCCCGAGGGCGCCATTCGACGACCACAGACGGGCCGAGCCATGTTAGTCATCGCAGCCGGGCCTGATTGAACGCCAAGCCGCTGCTCTCCTTCGCCGTCCTGCTCTCGCTCTGGCTCGCGGCGCCGCTCGCCGCCCCGGCAGAGAAGAAGAGCAGCTGGGTCAAGTCCCAGGGCTCCCGCGCGGAGCTCCAGCTCGACGTCCTGAGCAAGTCGGCCGACTGGTCGATGGACGACGTCGACGCCGAGGTGAGCACCTTCGGCCTGACCTTCGCCCTCGTCGGCCAGCTCCAGTGGCGCGACCGGCTCCTCCTCGACGCGGAGCTGCCGCTCGCCTACGGCAACGTCTCGGCCTCGTTCCGGGCCGATCGGCTCGGCGTCGACGAGAGCAGCAGCGCCGGCAGCCTCCTCTTCGGCAACCCCTCGATCGGCGCCCACTACGCGCGCGCCCTGTCGCGCAAGCTCGCCGTCTTCGGCGGCGGCGCGCTCTCGATCCCCGTCATCACCGACCCCAACGCGGACGCCCGCGCCGCGCTGCAGGCGACCGCCCCGGCGCGCGCCTACTACGACCTCCACCGGCTCATCCCCGCGCACTTCCCCCTGAAGGTCCGCGGCGGCGTGGAGGCCGAGGTCGCCACGCGCCTCGTGTACCGCGCCGACACCGCGGTGATGCTCGCGCTCCCGATCAGCGGGGGCAGCGTCGATCTCGTGCTCGAGCAGGGCAGCGAGCTCGAGATGCGCGGCAAGGGCGCCCTCGGCGGCGGGCTCCGGCTGCAGGCGGCGCTCACGCTCACGCGCGACGACATGGCGCAGCTCGCGCTCGAGCCGTTCGTCAGCTACACGCCGGAGAAGCCTGGCTTCTACGGCCGGGCGGGGCTGCTCGTCGCGCTCGACTCGCCGCTCGGGTTCGGCCTCGCCGAGGACAAGGTCGCCACGCTGCGGCTCGCGGTAGGCCACCGGTTCTGAGCCCGCGCGGGACCGGCGCCGCGCCGCTCGCCTGCTCCTTCCCTTCTGCTCCCGTCCGCTCCCGTCCGCTTCCGTCCGCTTCCGTCCGCTTCTTCCCTTCTGCTCCCGCCTCTCGGCGAGGGAGCTCTCGCGCCCGCCGCCTCCCGTCGTAGGCTGCGACGGACCGCGAACGACGCGGGCGAAAGGCGGTGGCCGGCATGGGCGAGCAGCACGTCTCCGAGCAGGCGAACGAAGAGCAGCTTCAGGCCTTCATGCGGGCGTTGCTCGACGACGTGGACGCGCTCGAGCGCCTCCTCCAGGAGGACCGCATCGAGTCGGGCGTGCGCCGGATCGGCGCGGAGCAGGAGATGTTCCTGGTGGACCGCGCGCTCCGGCCCGCGCCGCTCGCGCCGGAGGTGCTCGAGCGGGCGGCCGACGGCCGGCTCACGACCGAGCTCGCGCGCTTCAACCTGGAGGCGAACCTCTCCCCGCTGCCGTTCGGCGGCGACTGCCTGCGGCGCCTCGAGGCCGAGCTCTCCGACGTCGTCGGGCGGGCGACCGAGGCCGCGCGCGCCGTGGGCGCCGAGGTGCTGCTCGCGGGCATCCTCCCGACCCTGCGCGCCGGCGATCTGCGCCTGGAGAACCTCACCCCCTCGCCGCGCTACCACGAGCTCAACCGCACGCTCTTGCAGCTGCGCCAGGGCGACTTCCGCGTGTCGATCCACGGGCTCGACGAGCTCGAGATGACCCACGACAACATCCTGCTCGAGTCGTGCAACACGAGCTTCCAGGTCCACCTCCAGGTCGGGGCGCGCGAGTTCGCGCCGCTCTACAACCTGGCGCAGGCGGTGACTGCGCCCGTGCTCGCCGCCGCGGTCAACTCGCCGCTGCTCCTCGGGCAGCGGCTCTGGCAAGAGACGCGGATCGCCCTCTTCGAGAGCTCGATCGACACCCGCCCGAGCGCCCGCGAGAGCCGGCAGCACCGGCCCCGCGTGCACTTCGGCGACGGCTGGGTCCAGGCCGGCGCGCTCGAGCTCTTCCGCGAGGACATCGCGCGGTTCCGCGTGATCATGACCGCCGAGACGGGCGAGCCCCCGGCCGCCGTGCTCGCGCGCGGCGAGGTCCCGGACCTCAAGGCCCTGCGCGTCCACAACGGCACCATCTACCGCTGGAACCGCCCCTGCTACGGGGTCGTGGACGGGGTCGCGCACCTGCGCATCGAGAGCCGCGCGCTGCCGGCGGGGCCCACGGTCCTCGACGAGGTCGCGAACGCCGCGTTCTTCTTCGGCCTCATGTCGGGGCTCGCCGCCGAGCACCCGCGCGTCGACCTCGAGATGTCGTTCGAGGATGCCAAGGCGAACTTCTTCGCGGCGGCGCGCCACGGCCTCAAGGCGCAGCTCACGTGGTTCGGCGGCCAGAGCCTCGCCGCCCCGGAGCTCATCCTCTCGCGCCTCCTCCCGGCCGCCCGGGCTGGCCTGTCGGAGGCGGGCATCGACGCCGCGGACATCGACCGCTACCTCGGCGTCGTCGAGGAGCGCGTGCGCCGCGGCCAGACCGGCGCGCAGTGGGCGCTCGGCTCGCTCGCCGCGATGGCCGGGCAGGGCACCCCGGAGGTGCAGCACCGCGCGCTCTGCGCCGCGATGCTCGCCCGCCAGCGGGAGGAGGCCCGGAGCGGCGGGTCAGGGTGCCCGGTGCACACCTGGGAGCCCGCCGCGCTCGAGGTCGACCGGGACCTCCTGCGCGACAGCTACCGGACCGTGGGCCAGTTCATGTCGACCGATCTCTTCACGGTGCGGCCCACGGACATCGTCGACTTCGCCGCGAGCGTCATGGACTGGCGGCACGTGCGCCACGTGCCGGTCGAGGACGACCAGGGCCGGCTCGTCGGCGTCGTCTCGCACCGCGCGCTGCTCCGGCTGGTCGCCCGCGGCGCCGCGGCGGCGAACGGGGCTGCGCCGCCCACGGTCGCGTCGATCATGCGGCCCGATCCGGTGACGATCACGCCCGAGACGCCGACCCTGGAGGCGATGCGGATCATGCGCGAGCAGCGCGTCGGCTGCCTGCCCGTCGTGGCCGGCGAGCGGCTCGTCGGCATCGTGACCGAGCGCGATCTCCTCGACGTATCGGCGCGGCTGCTCGAGGCCTTCCTGCGCGAGGCGTGAGCGTGCGCGGCGGCCCCCAGGGCGACAGAAGAGAAGAAACGAAGAAAGAGTGAACCGCCAAGGCGCCAAGAGCGCCAAGAGAGGGCGAGAGAGAAAAAGGGCCGGGATGGCCGGAGACGCCAGCAACAATCCACCTGGCGTCTATTGGCGTTCTTGGCGGCTTTATTCTTCAACCGGTCTGCTCACAGGTCGCTGATCTCGGAGCAAGTCATCTCGTCGCCGCGCGCCTGGCAGTCGAGGAGCGTGCCGTAGGTATTGAAGAAGCCCTGCTTCGTGCGGGTGATCTGGTATCGAGTCGCGTCGATCTGACGGATGCTCGTGTAGCTCGCCTGACACCCCGTGGCGCCGAGCCCCGCGATCAGGAGCCCCAGAATCCAGAGACGCTTCATTCGCCCACCTCCGTCACCTCGACCGGCGTGCACTCCCCCTTGCCAGGCTGATCGGGGCACATCCAGATCTCGGGGCGGACGCCGCCGAAGAAGTGGTTCTTGTACCCGGTGACATACACGTAGCCCGGCGCCGCCGGCGCCGAGTCGCTGGCGAACGTGGCACACCCCGCGAGCGCCGACGCGCCGCAGAGCAATGCGCTGAATCGAATGAGCTTCCGCATGGCCCATCACGCTATCGAGGAGGGCCGATGTAGGCCAAATTAGCGTTCGCGTTCGTCCAGCCGATATTCCTCCGTCTCCCCTCGTGAAGCGCGCTCTCCGCCCCGCGCTCCTCGCCCGCGCGAGGTTGACACGTCGCGTTAGCCCTCCTAAGGATCTCCGCCCAACCGGCGTGCTCTGGCCAGCCGGGATCCGGGGGGCTGCGCGGGGCGCGCGGGGTGGGCCCGCGGTGGGCTCTCCGGCAGCAGAGGAGTCGACATGGCTTCAGGCAAGAATGGGAAGAGCGGCAAGGACCGGGTGGCGGTCGTCGCCGGGCTGCGCACGCCGTTCACGAAGGCGGGGACGGCGCTCAAGGCGCTGCGCACCGTCGATCTCGCCGCCACGGTGGTCAAGGAGCTCATCCAGCGCAGCGAGGTGAGCCCGCGCGACGTCACGCTGGTCGTCTACGGCCAGGTGGTGCCGACGCTCGACTGGCTCAACATCGCGCGCGAGGTCGTGCTGCGCACGGGCTTGCCCAAGGACATCGACGCCTACAGCGTCTCGCGCGCCTGCGCGACGTCGCTCCAGGCCATGACGAGCGCCACCGAGGCGATGCTCGCCGGCCAGCACGACGTCGCCCTCGTCGGCGGCGCCGACAGCATGAGCGACGTCCCGCTCGGCGTCTCCCGGAAGCTCGCCGGCGCGCTGACCGAGCTCCAGAAGGCGAGGACGCTCGGCGCCCGGCTGGAGATCCTCTCCCGCCTCTCCCTGAAGGACATCGTGCCGCCGGTCCCCGGCTTCTCGCGCGAGCCGACCACGGGCGAGCAGATGGGCGAGGCGGCCGAGAAGATGGCGAAGCAGAACGGGATCTCGCGCGCCGAGCAGGACGCGATCGCCCACCGCTCGCACACGAACGCCGCGCGCGCCTGGCGCGACGGCACGTACGCGGCCGAGGTCATGCACGTGATCCCCCCGCCGTACGACAAGCCGGTCGAGCGCGACAACGTGGTCCGGGACGACTCGACCCTCGAGGCCTACGCGAAGCTGTCGCCGGCCTTCGATCGCCGCCACGGCACCATCACCGCGGGCAACGCGTCGCCGCTCACCGACGGGGCGAGCGCGCTGCTCCTGATGCGCGAGGGCAAGGCCAAGGCGCTCGGCTACCAGCCGCTCGGGTACGTGAAGTCGTGGTCCTACGCCGCGGTCGACCCCGGCTGGCAGCTCCTCATGGCCCCGGTGCTCGCCGCGCCGCGCGCGCTCGACCGCGCCGGCCTCTCCCTCGCCGACATGGACCTCGTCGACATGCACGAGGCCTTCGCCGCCCAGGTCGCGTCCAACCTGAAGGCGCTCGCGTCGCCGTCGTTCGCCGCGGACAAGCTCGGCCGCTCCGAGGCCGTCGGCGAGATCGACCCGGAGAAGCTCAACGTGAACGGCGGCTCGATCGCGCTCGGCCACCCCTTCGCGGCCACGGGGGGGCGCATGGTGCTCTCCACGCTCCGCGAGCTCAAGAAGCGCGGCGGCCGGCACGCGCTCCTCACCGTGTGCGCAGCGGGCGGGCTCGGCGCCGCCGTGGTCCTGGAGGCAGCATGACGACGACGTTCGACCAGGCGGCGCAGGCCGCCGCGGAGCGGGGCCCCATCTCCCTCGAGGTCCGCCCCGACGGCGTGGCCGTCGTGACCTACGATGTCCCCGGCGAGGCGGTCAACACGCTGAAGCCCACGTTCGCCGGCGATCTCGCGCGGATCATGGCCCGGATCGCCGGCGACCCGCTCATCAAGGCGGCCATCCTCGTGTCCGGCAAGCCCGACACATGGATCGCGGGCGCCGACATCGACATGCTGAAGAGCGTCACCACGGCGGCCCAGGCCGAGGCGATCTGCCGGGCCGGTCACGAGGCGGTCCTCGGGATCGTGCGCTCGCCCAAGCCGGTCGTCGCCGCGGTCCACGGCGCCGCGCTCGGCGGCGGCTTCGAGGTGGCGCTCGCCTGCCACGCGCGCGTGCTGAGCGACGACCGGAAGACGGTGCTCGGCCTGCCCGAGGTGCAGCTCGGCCTGCTCCCCGGGATCAACGGGCTGCAGCGGCTGGCGGAGCGCGCCGGCCTGCAGGCGGCGCTCGACCACGGCCTCACCGGCAAGAACATGCGCCCGTCCAAGGCGCGGCAGCTCGGCGTCGCCGACGACGTGGTCCCCGCGCCCATCCTGCAGGAGACGGCCGCGGCGCTCGCGCTGAAGCTCGCTGAAGGCGGCCCCCCGTTCCGGCCGGCCCGCGGCGCCAAGAAGGCGCCGGAGCTCGACGCCGCCGCGCTCACCCGCGCCGCCCTCGAGCAGAACCCGATCGGTCGCGCTGTACTTTTCCAGCAAGCGCAGAAGAAAACGCGTGAAAAAACCGGCGGGCACTACCCGGCGCCCGAGCGGATCATCGAGGTGCTGCGGGCCTACGCGGACCGGGGGTTCGAGGCGTCGCGGGACGTCGAGGCCCGGGCTTTCGGCGAGCTCGTCGTCTCGAGCACGGCGCACCGGCTGATGGAGATCTTCTTCGCGACGACCGCGATGAAGAAGGACACCGGCGTGGACGACCCCGCGGTGCAGCCGAGGAAGGTCGAGAAGATCGCGATGCTCGGCGCCGGCCTGATGGGCGCTGGCATCGCCTACGTGAGCCTGAACGCCGGCATCGCGGTGCGCCTCAAGGATCGCGACGACGCGTCGCTCGGCCGCGGGCTCAAGTACGTGACCGACATCCTCGGCGACCGAGTGAAGAAGAAGCAGCTCACGCCGCTCGAGCGCGACCAGAAGCTCGCGCTGCTCACGGCGACGACCGACACCTCGGGCCTCAAGGGCGCCGATCTCGTGATCGAGGCGGTGTTCGAGGATCTCGCGGTGAAGCACGCGGTCCTGCGCGAGGTCGAGGCGAGCGGCAGGGACGGCGTCATCTTCGCGTCGAACACGTCGTCGATCCCGATCGCCCGGATCGCGGCCGGGTCGAGGCGGCCGGAGAACGTGGTCGGGATGCACTACTTCAGCCCGGTGCACAAGATGCCGCTGCTCGAGGTCATCCGGACGGAGCGGACGTCTCCCGAGGTGGTGGCCACGGCCGTGGCGGTCGGCAAGCGGCAGGGCAAGACGGTGATCGTCGTGAACGACGGCGTCGGCTTCTACACGAGCCGCATCCTCGGGCCGTACATGAACGAGGCGAGCTGGCTCCTCGCCGAGGGGGTGGCCATCGAGCAGATCGACCGGGCGCTCGTGGCGTGGGGCTGGCCGGTCGGCCCGCTGGCGTTGCTCGACGAGGTGGGCATCGACGTGGCCGCGCACGTCGGCCCGATCATGCTCGAGGCGTTCGGCGACCGGCTCGCCCCGCCCCCGACGATGGCCAAGCTGGTCTCCGACGACCGCAAGGGCCGCAAGAACGAGCGTGGGATGTACCTGTACGGCGCGGCGGCGAGGAAGAAGGGCAAGGGGAAGCACGCCGACGAGAGCGTCTATGCCGTGCTCGGCCTGCCGGTGCCGGCGGCGAAGGACAGGCCCCCGGTGCCCGTCGAGGAGATCCAGATGCGGTGTTCGCTCCAGCTCGTGAACGAGGCGCTGCATTGCCTCGGCGAGGGCATCCTGAGGAGCCCGCGCGACGGCGACATCGGGGCGATCTTCGGCCTCGGCTTTCCGCCGTTCCGCGGCGGCCCGTTCCGCTACGTCGACAGCCTCGGCGCCGCGGAGGTGCTCCGCCGCATCGAGGTCTACGAGCGCCGCTTCGGCAAGCGCTGGACGCCCGCCCCGGCGCTCGTCGAGGCGGCGAGGACCGGCAAGCACTTCTACGACTGACGCGGCGCCCTGAACGTCGAGGCGGCTCAAAGCAGAGAATTTGAACCACAGAGGCACAGAGGGCACAGAGGAGAGAAATACATCTCTCGTCCCTCCGTGCCGCCGTGGTCCATGGTCTCTCGATCTTCATCCATTCTCTCCCCTCTGTGCCTCTGTGCCTCTGTGGTTCAAATTCTCTGATCTCTCACGGTTCACCGATCGCAAACCGTCTGCCCGGCACAGGATGGCCCGCGCATTGCTCATCTCCCGAGCAAGGGCAGATCGCGCGGGAGGTATTCAGTCATGCGGAAGTGCGTTCGCGATTCGGTGGTCGTCATCACCGGGGCGTCCTCGGGGATCGGCAGGGCGGCGGCGATCGCGTTCGCGCGGCGCGGCGCGAGGGTCGTCATCGCCGCGCGGAACGCGGCGGCCCTCGAGGAGGTGGCCGCGGAGTGCGCCAGCGTCGGCGCACAGGCGCTCGCCGTGCCCACGGACGTGCGGGAGGAGTGCGCCGTCAGGGATCTCGCCCGCATCGCGTGCGAGGCGTTCGGCAGGATCGACGTCTGGGTGAACAACGCCGCGGTGTTCCTCTACGCGCGCGCGGACGAGGCGCCCTACGAGACGTACCGTCAGGTCATCGAGACGAACCTGCTCGGCTATGTGCACGGCGCGCGGGCCGTGCTGCCCCATTTCCGCAGGCAGGGCGCCGGTGTGCTCATCAACAACATCTCCGCCCTGGGCAAGTTCGGCGCGCCCACGATGAGCGCCTACGTGATCTCCAAGTTCGGGGCCATGGGCCTCGCGTCCTGCCTGCGGCAGGAGCTCCTGAGCACCCCGGACATCCACGTCTGCACGCTCCTCCCCTCGGCCGTCGACACCCCGATCTACCAGCACGCCGGCAATTACACTGGCCGCGCCGTCCAGCCGATCCCGCCGGTGGCCCGCCCGGAGCAGGTCGTGAAGGCGATGGTCTCGCTCGCCGAGCGGCCGAGGCGCGAGGTGTACGTCGGCGCCGCCGGCCGCATCACCGCCGCGGCGCTCGCCCTCCTCCCGGGCCTCACGGAGCCGGTGATCGCCGCGTATGTGACGAGGACGACCTTCCTCGATCGGGCGGCGCCGCACACCGAAGGGAACATCTTCGTCCCCATGAAGCACTGGACCTCCGTGACCGGCGGCTGGCGCGCCACGTCGGGAGTCGCCGCGCTGCGCGACGCCATGCGCGCGGCCGTCCGCGTCGCGCTCGCGATCCCGGCCGCGGCGGTGGAGCGCCTCAGGCCACGATGACATCGCCGCTCTGGCACCTTCCGTACGCGATTCGCCAGCCATCCTGACGCGCCGCCGTCCCCGGGGTGTCTCCCAACCTCGGGGGTCCTGTGACGTGTTCTCCACGGTTGCCCGGCATGCTGCGCCCCGACCAACGATTTGATGAGAGAAAGGAGGCGCAACGATGAGCCGTTATGTGGCGCGCACGCTCCGGAGCGATGACTTTTCGACACTGATGGAACTCGAGGCGGCGCTCTTCGGAAGCGCGGGAGAGGGCGAGCTCGGGCGGTATTACATCCGTCTCTGCTGCGATTTCTTCAACGACTCTTGCTTCCTGGTCGAGGCCGCGGGCAAGCCGGCGGGCTACCTGCTCTCCTTCGCGCGCGGCAAGGAGGTCTACTGCACGACCCTCGCCGTCCTGCCCGAATACCAGGGCTCCCGCGCGACGCACACGCTCCTCCGGGCGTTCGTCGGCTCGATCCTCGGGTGGGCGGAGTCGTGCTGGTTCACCGTCGAGGAGGACAACCACGCCGCGCGGGCGCTCCACGCCATGCTCGGCGCGAGGGAGATCGAGGTGCGCCCCGACTTCTATGGCACCGGGCACCCGCGCATCATCTCGCGCATCGATCGCGACGCGTTCCTCGCCCTCCGGGCCCGCTTCGAGCGGGTGGGGCTCGTCGAGCGCCCGGCCGAGGCGAAGGAGCCGCGCCCGGCGGAGAGCGGCAGTATCGCCGCGGTGGCCTGAGGCGGACAGACCATGACGACCACCGCTCCGCTGGACCACGGCCGCCGCCTCGGGGCGCCGGGGGACCGGCCGTGGACCGAGGCGTTCTCCGTCGCCAGCCGCGTCTCCGGCGTGATGGGCCTCGCGCTCGACACCGCGGTCCGGAGCAGCCTGCTGCCCGAGCTGCCCGCCCTGCGCGACCGGGAGAGAGCGCGCCTCCTGCACGGGACCGCCAGGGGGCTCTGCGCGCTGCACGCCCTGCGCCTCCGCGTCACCGGCGCCCTCCCCGCGCCGCCGTTCGTGATCGTGGCGAACCACGTCAGCTACCTCGATCCGATCCTCCTCGCCTCGCTCACCCCCTGCACCGCCATCGCGAAGCAGGAGATCGGCAGCTGGCCGATCATCGGCGACCGCGCGCGCGATCTCGGCGTGCTGCTCGTCGACCGGCGGCGCCCGGAGAGCGGGGCGCGCGTGCTCCGCTGCGCGCTCCGCGCCCTGCGCCACGGCGTCCCGGTGCTGAACTTCCCGGAGGGCTCCACCACGCGCGGGCAGGAGGTCCTCCCCTTCCGCAAAGGCATCTTCGGCGTCGCCCGGATCGCGGGCGTCCCCATCGTGCCCGCGGCCATCACCTACGACGCGCCGGAGCTCTGCTGGGCCGGCGACGACACCTTCCTTCCTCATTACCTCCGCTTCTCCAGCCGCCGCGAGGCGAGCGCCTGCGTCACGTTCGGCCCGCCGCTCGGCGAGCACGGCGGCGCGGCCGAGCTCGCCGAGCGCGCCCGCGCGGTGATCCTGGACCTCTTGAGCCTTTAGGAGATCTCATGTCTCAACAGCGAGCCGCCGCGTACCTGCGGCACGGGCAGACTCCCTTCTTTCGCCTCCCGACCGCGGGCTTCGACGAGCCCGGCGCCTCGGCCTACACCGGCGCCGACGCCGTGCTCCTCGGCGTGCCGTGGGACGGCAGCGTCACCTACCGCCCTGGCACGCGCTTCGCCCCCTACGAGCTGCGCCGCGTGAGCGCGCTCGTGCAGTCGTATCACCCCGGCCACGGCATCGACGTGTTCCGCGCGCTCGACGTGCTCGACGGCGGCAATGTGCCTTTTCCCCCCTTCCACGCCGACTCCGTGCGCGAGCAGATCCAGGCCTCGGTCGACGAGGTGCTCGCGGCCGGCGCGGTCCCGTTCGTCGTCGGCGGCGACCACTCCATCGCGCTCCCCGTGCTCCGCGCGCTCTCGCGGCGCCACGGCCCGGTCGCGGTCGTGCACGTGGACGCCCACCTCGACACGAGCAGCTCGGAGGTGTGGGGCGAGCCGTTCCACCACGGCACGCCGTTCCGCAATGCGATCGACGAGGGGCTGATCGGGCGGGGCGAGCTCCACCAGATCGGCGTCCGCGCGACGTGGGGTCACCCGGAGGAGGGCGCCTTCGCGGCGCACGCCGGGGCGACCCTGTACGGCATGGAGCGGATCGACAGCGACGGCGCCCCCGCGATCGCGGCCGCCATCAAGGCCGCCGTCGGCGAGGCGCCCGTCTACGTGTCGTTCGACATCGACGGGATCGACCCGGCCTATGCCCCGGGCACCGGCACGCCCGTGCCCGGCGGGCTCACCTCGCGCGAGGCGATCCAGCTCCTCCGCGGCCTCGCGGGCATCAACCTGGTGGGGATGGATCTCGTCGAGGTATGCCCCGCGCTCGATCACGCCGACATGACCCTTCATCTCGGCGCGCACCTCCTGTTCGAGGGCCTCGCCCTCGCCGCGGTGAGGAAGGGCCAAAAGAGCGCTCGCCTGACCTGAATCTCACGACGACGGCGACGACGACGACGAGGAGAACGAAGGCGGCGAGGAGGACGAGGGCGAAGGCGGAGAACGTCACCAGAACGACAACGAAGCTGCGCCGCCGCGTCGCGCGGCGGCTCAATCCGCTGGCGCGCATCGCCATTCCGGTGTCACATGAGAGACACCGGAATGACACGCTCGCCCGCCCTCTCTGGCCGCTACGCCGAGCTCTCGCAGCTGGATGACGCCTGGGCTCGCCTCGCGCGCACCTACGGTGGACGGGAGATGACAGTCGGGACGTCCGCCAAGGGTAAGCCATTGCGTCGAATCGACTTCGGCGATCCGCAGGGCCCGACGTTCCTGCTGACCTCGCTCATGCACGGGGTCGAGGCGATCGGCGGGCTCGCGTTGCTCGACGCGGTCCGGTCGATCCTGGCGAGCGGGCGCGCGGGGGCCGCGGCGCGGGCGCGGCTCGTGGTGGTGCCGGTGGTCAACCCCGACGCGTTCGCCGAGAACCTGGAGCGCCTCCGCGGCGAGCGGCCCGCGTCGCAGCGGTGCAATGCGCGCGGCGTGGATCTGAACCGGAACTTCGCGCCGCTCTCCTCGTCGCGGCCGCTGCACCCGTTCGCGGGCTCGCGGCTCCGGTGGTCGCCGCATTACACGGGTCCTCACGCGTTCTCGGAGCCGGAGTCGCGCGCCCTGCGCGACGTCGCGCTGGAGACGAGGCCCGCGCTCGCGCTCGGCTTTCACAGCTGCGGCAACCTCCTGGTCTACCCCTGGGCGCACACCGGCGCGCCCAACCCGCGCGCCCCGCTGTACCAGGCCCTCGGCGACAGCTTCTGCCGCGCGCTGCCGCGCGACCGGTACGAGGTGCGGCAGGCGGCGCACTGGTACCCGACGGTCGGCGACATGGACGACTGGCTGGACGCCAACCTGGGGACCCTCGCCTTCACGGTCGAGGTCAGCCGTCCTGCCCGCTCCTTCCGCGATCTCCCCCGGCTGCTCAACCCCTTCTGGTGGCTGAACCCGCGAGAGGCCGACGAGGCCATCGACAATGTGGTCCCTGGCGTGGTCGCGCTCCTCGGCGACGCGCTCGCGCGTGGCGTGGGCAGGTCGGCCCCGCAGCCCGTCGCCCTCCCGGCGGAGCTCCTGGCCGACGCCGCGGAGTGAGGCGCCCGGTGCGGGCCCCACGTCAGGCCAACGTCAGGTTGACCGCGGCCCCGCCGCGCATGCCCGGATGGCGGGCGCGGTCGAATAGTGCCAGTCCCGCGCGCGGCATCCACTATCCTTCGGGGTGTGAGCGCCGCCTCGTCCCGCATGCCGACGACCCTCCGGGTCAGCCCGAGCGCGACGGGCAGGCCGGCGCCCAGCGTGGACGAGTCGGACATCTGGCAGCACGCCGCTGACGAGGTCGTCGACGGCAAGTACCGGCTGGTCCAGCCGCTCGGGCGCGGCGGCATGGCGGAGGTCTGGCTCGCCGTCCACGTCACGCTCAAGACCGAGCTCGCCATCAAGTTCCTCAGCGTCGCGCTGACCGGCGACCCGGCGCGGTGCCGGACCGTCCTGGAGCGGTTCCGCTTCGAGGCGCAGATCTCGGCCCGCCTGGGCGCGCGCACCCGGCACATCGTCGCCGTCCACGACGCGGGCGTTCACGACGATGTCCCCTATCTGGTGATGGAGTACATCCGGGGTCGAACGCTGTTCGCCGAGGTGAACGAGCGGGGGCCGATCGATCCGCGGCGCTTCGCGGACATGCTCGATCAGATCGCGGACGCGCTCACCGTCGCGCACGACATGGGCATCGTTCACCGCGATCTGAAGCCATCGAACGTGATGCTCCTCGACGAGCCCGGCGCGGCGCTCACGGTGAAGGTCGCGGATTTCGGCATCGCCAAGGCGCTGCACGGCAATCTCGGCCTCGATCGGCCGCGCGAGACGGACGCCGACGTCATGCTGGGCTCACCGAACTACATGAGCCCGGAGCAGCTCGCCTCGCCGCTCTCGGTCGACGCGCGGGCCGACGTCTGGGCGCTCGGCGTGCTCGCCTACGAGGTGCTGACCGACTGGGCGCCTTTCCAGGGCAACACCATCGCCGAGCTCATCGTCGCGGTCAGCACCCGCGATTTCGAGCCCCCCACGCAGATCCGGCGGTCGCTTCCCCGCGGGCTCGACGGCTGGTTCGGGCGCGCGCTCGCGAAGGACCCGGCGCAGCGGTTCGCCACGATCCGCGAGATGGTGCAGGCCTACCACGCCGCGCTGACGGTGACGCCGCCCGAGCCGCCCGAGCCGCCCGGGCCGCCCTCGGCGCCCTCGCTGGCGCGGCGGCCGGCGGCGATGGTCGCCGTGGCGCTGGCCTGCCTGAGCACGCTCGCCGGGGCCGCCACGCTCGCGTGGCGCCTGCTCGATCGGCCGCGCCCGGAGCAGGCGGCGCGGCTCCTGTCCCCCGGCGTGCGCGGCGCGCTGCAGGACGTTCAAGACGTCGCGCGGCGCTCGCCGCCCCCGCCGCAGCCCGAAGCGGCGGAGCAGCCCCCGGCGGCGCCGGCGGAGGCTTCCGCGCTGCCCGGTCCGTCGGCCGCGCCCGCGCCGCCGCGCTCGACGCAGCCCCGTCCCGGGAGCGACAGGGCAGCCCCTCGCGCGACGGCCGCCCCCGCCTCGCCGCCTCAGCCCGCCGTGCCCCGGCGCCGCAAGGAGATCGACAAGAGTGAGATCCTTTGAGCGACAGCTCCTCACGCTCTGCAGCGCCGCCCTGCTCGCGACGGCGGCGCCGCCGGCGCTCGCCGCCGGGGCGGAGGAGGACGCGAAGACGCTGTTCGCCCGGGGCCGCGAGCTGCGGAGCGCCGGGCAGTGCGAGCAGGCGATCATCGCCTTCCGGAGCGCGCTGGAGATCTACCCCGAGGGGCTCGGCGCCCTGCGGAACATCGCCGAGTGCGAGGAGGCGCTGGGCCTCTTTGCGTCGGCGCGGCGAGACTGGTGGGATCTCCGGCGCGCCGCGCTCCAGTCCAACGAGGCGAAGTACGCGGGGTGGAGCGAGGACGCCGAGCTTCGCTACCGGGCGCTCGGCAACAAGGTCGGGACATTGACGCTCCAGGTGCAGGGCGCCGAGCGCGCGCCGCGGGTCCAGGTGGCGCTGGACGGCAAGCCGCTCGATCCGAGGCTCCTCGGCGTCGAGCTCGAGCGCGATCTCGGCGCGCACACGGTCGAGCTGTTCTACGGCGGCGCCGCGCCGATCGCCGAGCGCGTCGAGCTCACGCCTGGCGTCCGTCGGACCGTGACGCTCACCGTGCCCGCGCCGCTCCCGGCCCGCGGCGCGCCCGCCCCCCCGAGCGCCCCGCCGCCGTCCACCAGCGGCGTCCGCGTGGGCGGCTACATCGCGCTCGGCGTCGGCGGCGCGAGCGCGATCGCGACCGTCGTGGCGCTGGCGGTGCGCGCCGGCGCGGTGTCCGCGGTCGAGGACGGGTGCTCCCCTGCCGGGGGCGGCGCCTACGTGTGCCCGCCGTCGCTCCAGGGGGACTACGACACAGGCAAGACCGCCACGACGCTCGCCGGCGTCTTCGCCGGCGTCGGGGTGGCCGGCCTCGGCGCCGGCATCACGCTGCTCCTGCTGAGCCCCTCGGAGCCCGCGTCGCCGGCGCCCGGCAAGCCGCAGGCGGCGCTGTCGGTCGCGCCGTGGCCTGGCGGCCTCGGCTCGCGCCTGCGCGTGACGTTCTGACCTCGTGATCCACACACGACGCGCCTCCTCGAGGAAGGCGCGCGGTGCCTGCGGGATCGGACGAGCTCATCGTTTTATGTCCGGGTGCGCGGAGACGGATCCTCCAGCGTTCACCCGCGCGCGGCGCGCGGCGCTGAGCTTGTCTTTCCGCCCCGGGGCGCTACCCCTTTTCAAGGCAAGGGCGCGCGAAGAGAGCAGAGGTCGAGATGAGCTCACGACGGAACAAGATCCTCGGTTCGATTGCGGGGAGCGGCGCGGTCGCCGTGCGCGGGGCGGCAGAGGCGCTGTTCTCGACGGCGGGCAAGGGGCTGCTCGACGAGGGCGCGCGTGAGGGACTGCGGCGCGCGATGGTCGAGAACACCACGGCGGTCGTGGACGCGCTCGCGCCGGGGCTCTCGATGGGCGCGCAGGCGACGGCGAAGGTCATCGTGGATCAGGGCGGAAAGCAGGCCGGCGCGCTCGTCCTCCACGAGGCGGCGCGGCAGGCGGGCCAGGCGGCGCTCACCGACGGCGCGTCGGCTGTGGCCGCCAAGGCGCTGGCCCGCGAGGCGATGAAGACCGCGGGCCGCGAGGTCCTGAAGGGCGCGGGCAAGGCGGCGGGGATCGGGTTCGTCGTCGACGGCGCCTTCGGCGCGTACGAGGGCGTCACGGCCTACCAGCGAGGCGCGATGACGAAGAAGGAAGCGCTCGCGCACGCGGCCCAGGAGGCCTCGACGGGCGCGGTGGCGACCGGCGCCGGCGTGCTGCTCGCGGCGGGCCTCGTCGCGGTGACGGGCGGCGCCGCGGCGCCCCTCGTGTTCGCGGTGGGCGCGGGCGGCGCGATCGGCGCGAAGCAGGTCCTGCGTCGGCTCATCAACCGCGCGTCCTCGAAGGTCCTCGTCCCTCCCGTTCCCGACGCAGGCCAGCCGGGGTGAGGCCGCCGAGGGGGGCGTGAGCTCCCCCGCTCCAGGCCGCGCGGGTCGCTCACGCGCCGCTCAGAACGGCGGCGGCGCTGTGTCGCCCGCCGGCAGCGGCCCTGGCTCCGGCGCGTGCTCCGACTCGGAGGGCGCCGCCTTCCCCGTCGATGACGGCTGCGGCCCCTCGCCCGGCGCCGGCACGGTGCCCTCCAGCGCTTCCGGAGCGCCGCCGTCCGCGACCTCCGCGCCCGCGTCCGGCTCCGGGACCGGCGCCTCGTCCGCCGGCTCCGTGCCGGCGACGAACACCTCCTCGATCGCGTCCTCCTGCCCCTCGCGCGCGAGGAGGCCCGTCGCGGGATCGATCTTCACGCGCACCACGCCGCTCGGCACCGGGAAGTCGACCACGGGGCGCTTCGCGTGCGCCTGCTTCATGAAATCCACGAACGCCGGCAGCGCCGACGTGGCGCCCGCCTCGCCCTTGCCGAGCGGCGCCGCGTCGTCGTAGCCGGTCCACACCGCGCAGGCGATGTCGGTCGAGAAGCCCACGAACCAGGTGTCCTTCGACTGGTTCGTCGTCCCCGTCTTGCCGGCGATCGGCCGCCCGAGCGAGCGCGCCTGCTTGGCGGTCCCGCTCTGCACGACCGACGTCAGCAGGCTCGTGAGCACGTACGCCTCCGCCTCCTCCATCACGCGGTGCGCCGGCGGGCGAGTCGGCAGCGGGATCTCCGCCCCGCCGGGCCCGACGATCTTCGTGATCAGGACCGGCTGCTCGTAGACGCCGCCCGCGGCGATGCTCGCGTACGCGGCGGCCATCTCCCGCGGCGTGACCTCGTAGGCGCCGAGCGCGAGCGACAGGTCTGCGCCGAGCTTCGACTGGACGCCGAGCGCGCCCGCGAAGGCGGCCACGTTCGAGGCGCCGACGCGCGACAGCGCCGACACCGCGGCCACGTTCACGCTGTGCGCGAGCGCCTCGCGCAGCCGCGCGGGCGACTGCCCCTCGCTCTCGTCGTGGTTCTGCGGGTTGTACCCGGAGATGGCGAGCGGGTTCGTCTCCAGGATCGTCGCCGGCGTCAGCGTGCGCGCGTGGATCCCGTAGCCGTAGACGAACGCCTTGAACGTCGACCCGGGCTGCCGCCGCGCGTACGACGCGCGGTCGAGCCCGCCGCGCACCGCCTCGTAGCTGCCGACGAGGGCGACGATCTCGCGCGTCCGCACGTCGATCGCGACGAGCGCCCCCTCGGGTCCGAGCTCGAGCCGCAGCGGCACCGGCGCCGCGGGCTTCGCCGGGGTGGCCGCGGGCGCGGCGCGCTTCGCCTCTCCGGCGGCGTCCTCGTCATCTTCTTCCTGCCCGGGCGCGGCCGCCGCGGCGACCGGCTCCGGCGCGGGGCCGATCAGGCTGACGCGCACCACCTTGTCGACGTCGGCGAACTTGCTCGGCGCGAGCCCGTTCGGGTTGTACCGCTGCGCGCCGCGGAGCGAGACGGTGCCTTCCAGCGTGCCTACCCGCACCGACAGCGTCCCTCGGCCGTCGTCGGCGCCCGTGACGACTCCGCGGAAGACCTTGTGCCCCGCGGGCGTCCCCTCGAACGGCGGCGGCTCCTTCTTGGCGCGCGCGAGCGGCCCGAACAGCTTGTGCCGCTTCGCGTACGCGTCGAGGTTCTTGCGGACGGCCGCGCGCGCCGCCGCCTGCATCGCCGGATCGATCGTGGTCGTGATCGTGTAGCCGCCCTGCTGCGCGGCGGGCCCCGCGACCTCGCGCAGCACGCGCTGCGCCTCGGAGACGACCTCGGGCGCGAGCTCCGCGAGCGATTCGGTCTCGATGGCGAGCACCACCGGCTCTCGCTTGGCTTGCTCGACCAGGATCTCGTCCGCGAAGCCCTTGCGCTGCATCTGATCGAGCACGAAGTCCCGCCGCGCCACGGCGCGCTCGAGGTTCACGCGGGGCGAGTACACCGACGGCCCCTTCACGACGGCGACGAGCAGCGCGGCCTCGGCGAGCGTCACGTCGCGCACGCTCTTGCCGAAGTAGTAGCGGCTCGCCTCCTCGACCCCGTAGCGGCCGTGGCCGAAGTAGATCTTGTTGAGGTAGAGCTCCAGGATCTCGTCCTTGGCGAGCTCCTGCTCGATCCTGCGGGCCAGGATGATCTCGCGCGCCTTGCGGTGGTAGGTCCGGTCCGGCGTGAGCAGGACGTTCTTCACGACCTGCTGGGTGATCGTGCTCGCGCCCTGCCTGGTCTGGGTCGAGCGGAGGTTCACCGCGAGCGCGCGGAGCATGCCGAGGTAGTTCAGCCCCGCGTGCTCGTAGAAGCCCGCGTCCTCGGCGGCGAGGGCGGCGAGCTTCACCTGGTTCGGGATCTCGCCGATGCGCACCACGGTGCGTCGCTCGGTGAAGAGCTCGCCGAGGCGCGTCCCGTCGCGCGCGAGGATGCGCGTCACCTGCGGGGGGCGGTAGTCCTTGAGCTCGCGGGTCGAGGGGAGATCCGCCTCGTAGTGCCGGATGACGAGCACCACCGCGGCGGCGGCGAGGGCGAGCAGCGCCGCGAGCGCGATCCCGATGCGCTTCGCCCATGTCGCGATCCGCGCGTTCCTGTCCGGCGCGGGATCGCCGTCCGGCGGGGTGGGTGCGCTCTCGAGGCGCGGCGAGCTCTCGAGGCGCGGCGAGCTCTCGAGGCGCGGCGAGCTCTCGAGGCGCGGCGAGCTCTCGAGGCGCGGCGAGCTCGTCGGCCTCGCCGCCCCGCTGATCCGCTGCGGCGGCTCGCTCCCTCGCCCAGGCAGCCCGGACCTCCGCGCCGGCGGCTCCGACGCGCGCCGCGGCGGCTCCGACGCGCGCCGCGGCGCGTCGGCCTTCCCGGCCGGATCGTTCTCGTTTTCCCCAGGGTTCCCTGATTGCTCCGAGGCCATGACGCCGTCCCCGTGAACGCTGGCGAACGCGATGCGCATCCAGAGCGCCCGGCGCGCCGGAGCGCCGACGCTAGCACGCCCGCGCGGGCTCGCCGCGATCCTGGCCGCTGTCGCGGAGGATCAGCCCTGGAACAGCCGCATGGCCACGATGGTGATCAGGATGCCGGCGATCAGGCACCCCGCCGCGATGCCGACGAGGAGCAGCGGCTTCGCCTCGGCCCTGGCCGGCGCCTTGACCGGGGGCGCCGGCACGGGCGCCGCCCTGGCGATCGCCGCCTGCGGCTGCTGGACCATCTTCACCGTCTTGGCCGGCGACTTGAACGTGGACGCGGGCCCCTTGCTCGCCTGGAGCGCGGCGGCGTGCTGCTTCGACGCCTGCTCGAGCACCGCGTTCGCGTTCTTCGGCATCATCGCCGTGTAGCCCTTGCCCGCGCCGCCCGCGAACGGCTTGAGCGCGTCCGCGAACTCCGCGGCCGACTCGAACCGGTCCTCGGGCCGCTTCTCGAGCGCCTTGGCGAGCACGACCCCGAGCCCCTGCGGGAAGTGCTTCCCCGGGACGCGCTCGTCGAGCGGGATCGGCGACTTGGTCACGTGGTGCTGGATGTACTCCATCGGCGTGCGCGCCTCGAACGGCAGCTTGCCGGTGAGCACCTCGTAGAGGATGGTCGCGAGCGAGTAGATGTCGCTGCGCGCGTCGAGCACCTTGCCCTGCGCCTGCTCGGGCGACATGAACTCCGGCGTCCCGAAGACCATGCCCTCCTGCGTGAGCATCACCGACCCCGGCCTGAGCTCGCGCTCCGTCACCTTCGCGAGCCCGAAGTCGAGCACCTTCGGGTAGTCCTTCAGCCCGCCGTTGGTCGACAGGAAGATGTTCTCGGGCTTGAGATCGCGGTGCACGATCCCCTGGATGTGCGCCTCCTGGAGCGCGCCGCAGACCTGGATGAGGATCGGGATCGCGCGCTCGACGGGCAGCGGCCCTTCCTTCCGGACCACCTGGTTCAGGTTCTTGCCCTCCAGGTACTCCATCACGATGTACAGCGAGCCGTCCTCGAGCTCGCCGTAGAGCAGCACCTTCACGGTGTTCGGGTGCGTGAGGTGGCTCATCGCCCGCGCCTCGCGGCGGAAGCGTGAGACGAGGTCTTTTCGGTTCGCGAGCTTGGGGTGGAGGATCTTCACCGCCACCATCCGGTTCATCGCCGGTTGTGCGGCCTTGTAGACCGACCCCATGCCGCCGGAGCCGATCTTCTGAAGAATCTGGAACTGCCCCCCGAGCAGATCTCGACCGATATTCGGGTCCGGACCGGCGGCCATGCGTGGAGCGGGAAAATACCACGCAACCCACCCGTATCGTCTATGACCGAAGCAGCCGACGCATCCGATCCCGTCGCGACAGGGCCAAATGACCGCAAAACTGGACGACCCCGGGGTGGCCGAGGCGCTCGAGAGCCCGCTCCTCGCCGCCGCCGGCTTCTCGCACGCCTTCTTCACCCGGCGCGGCGGCGTCAGCGCCCCGCCGTGGGACACCCTGAGCTTCGCCGTCGCGCTCGGCGACGACCCCGCCGCCGTCCGTGAGAACCAGGAGCGCGCCGCGCGGCGCCTCGGGGTCCCGGCGGCGCGGCTCTACTACCTCAGCCAGGTCCACGGCGTCGCGGCGCGGGTCCTCACCGGCGACGAGGATCGCGACGCCGTCGTCCGCGAGGTGGGCGACGTCACCCTCTCGCGCGCGGCCGGGGTCGCCTGCGGCGTGCGCAGCGCCGACTGCGCTCCGGTCCTCCTCGCCGATCGCCGGAGCGGCGCCGTCGCCGCGGTCCACAGCGGCTGGCGCGGCACCGTGCTCCGGGTCGTCGTCGAGGCCGCCCGCGCGCTCAGGTCGCTCGCCGGCCCCGGCGCGGAGCTCGTCGCCGCGATCGGCCCGCACATCGAGGCGTGCTGCTTCGAGGTCGGCGAGGACGTCGCCGCCGATCTCGCCGCCTGCTCCAGCGCCGGCGGCTCCGCGGTCGTCCGGGTCGCCTCCGGCGCGCGCCCGCACATCGACGTCCGGAGCATCCTCAGGGCCCAGCTCGCCGAGGTCGGGCTCGACGCGGCCGCGGTCGACGACGTCAGCGGCTGCACGGCGTGCGACCCCGCGCGCTTCTTTTCCTACCGGCGCGACGGACAGCGCAGCGGCCGGCTGCTGTCCGCGATCGTCGCCGGCCGCGCCGTCATCAGCTAGAACGCCCTCATGGTCTCGCTCGCGCGCGACTCGTCGCCGATCGTCCTCGCCATGGTGGGCCTGCCCGCCCGGGGCAAGACATCCATCGCCCGCAAGATCGCGCGGTACCTCTCGTGGCTCGGCCACCCCACGCGGCTCTTCAACGTCGGCAACTACCGCCGCGCGCACCTCGGCACCGCGCAGCCGCACCAGTTCTTCGACCCGGACAACTCCCAGGGCCGACAGGCGCTGCTCGGCATGGCGATGACGGCGCTCGACGACCTCATCGGCTGGCTCAGCTCCGGCGGCGAGGTGGCGATCTACGACGCCACGAACAGCACCCGCGCCCGCCGGAACCTCGTCACCGAGCGCTGCCAGGCGCACGGCTTCCCGGTCGTCTTCATCGAGTCGATCTGCAACGACGAGTCGATCATCGAGACCAACGTCCGCGAGACGAAGCTCCGCTCCCCGGACTACCAGGGCGTCGATCCGGAGGCGGCGCTGCGCGATTTCCGCGCGCGCATCTCGCACTACGCGCGCGCCTACGAGCCGCTCGGCGAGCCCGAGAAGAGCTACATCAAGATCATCGACGTGGGCCGGCAGGTCGTGCTGAACCGCATCCACGGCTACCTGCCGGCGCGCCTCGTCCCGCTCTTGATGAACATGCACCTCACGCCGCACCCGATCTGGCTCACCCGCCACGGCGAGAGCGTGTTCAACGAGAAGGGCCTGCTCGGCGGCGACTCGGACCTCAGCGCGCGCGGCGATGAGTACGCGAAGAACCTCTCCGTCTTCATCCGCGAGCGGGCCGGCGACGAGCACGTCAACGTCTGGACGAGCACCCTGCGCCGCACCATCCAGACCGCGCGCCCGATGACGCAGAACCACGTCGCGTGGCGCGCCCTCGACGAGATCGACGCGGGCGTCTGCGAGGGCATGACCTACGAGGAGATCCGCCAGCAGATGCCCGAGGTCTTCCAGGCGCGCGCGGCCGACAAGTTCCGGTACCGCTACCCGCGCGGCGAGTCGTACGAGGACGTCATCCAGCGCCTCGACCCGCTGATCATCCAGCTCGAGCGCCAGCGCTCGCCCGTGCTCGTGATCGGCCACCAGGCGGTGCTGCGCGCCCTCTACGCCTACCTCGTCGATCGCCCGGCCCCGTCGTGCCCGACGCTGCCGATCCCGCTGCACACCGTCATCGAGCTGACCCCGACCGCATACGCCTGCGAGGAGCGCCGCTTCCAGCTCGCACCCGCGGTCCAGGGCGGCGACTCGAGCACCGCCCACCCCTGACCGCCGCGACGCTCGCGCGCGGCCTCCGCAGAGCACCGCAGCGCGCGCCTCCGCCAAGCACCGCAGCGCGCGGCCGCCCTGGTCAGCGCTCCCGGCTGATCAGCTTGCGGAGGAGCTCCAGCGGGTGGAACGGCAGCATCGCGGCCATCTCGCTGTCGGTGCCGGCGCGCTCGAGCACCGCGCGCACCGCGGGCGCCACGATCCCCATCGGGTCGATCCGCTCCGCGATCGCGCGCAGGGCGCTGAGCGCCGCGCGCCCCGCGTCGATCCCGATCGGGATGGCGAGGGCCGCGGGCACCGGCGCGAGGATCACGTCCCGCACCGCCACCGCTCGCGCCCACGCGCCAGGGCTCGGATCGACCTCGAGCTTCCGGATGGTCTCCGCCTCGGCGAAGCAGCCGAGCGACAGCTCCCCTGCCCGCTCCTCGATGGCGCGCGAGAGGTGGCGGTAGTCGCGCCGCCAGTCGCCGGCGAGCAGCCCCATGTCCTTCCGCACCTCGTCCGGGCCGAGGATCAGGTTGATCCCCCGCGCGTCGCGGCGGAGCGCGACGCTCGTCCAGAGCTCCCCGCCCTCGAACAGGCCGATCACCATCGTCTTGCCGACCCCTGCGAGCGACTCGAGCGTGCCCCGCACGACGACCGGCGAGGGCATCGGCACGCCGCGCAGCCGCGCCGGCCAGACGTCGATCTTGCCGGCGAGGAGCTCTTCCCGCGCGAGCTGCAGCAGGAGGAGCGTCTGAGCGATGAGGTCGTCGCCGCGCCGCACGCGCGCCCCGAACCGCTCGACGATCGCCTCGAGGGCGCCCGCCTCGATCACGGCGGCCCAGCTCGCGTGGTGGCGCGCGGCGAGCTCTTCCGCGGAGCGCGGTGCGGCGCGCTGCGCGTCGTCGATCCGGAGCCGGCCGGCGTCCGTGTGCATCAGCTTCCTGAGCTTGCCGCCCGCGTGGACCGCGACGACGCCGCCGCGCGGCCGGGCTGCCTCGCGCTCGTCGATGCCCGCGCGCCGGGGCCGGAACAACGACAGCACGCGGACCCAGTCGGTCGCGGTGAACCCCTCGAAGCGGACGTCGGCTGACAGCACGGGGCGAGCCTACCCCCGGCGCGCGCCGTGCGCGAGGGCCGGCCGCCGGCCCAGAACGCGCCGCGCGGCGCCCGGCTACGCCCCCCACCAGAGCATCTCGTGCGCCTGGGTCTCGCCGCGGACGGGCACGATCACCCGGATCTTCTCGCCCTCGATCTGGACGACGTGCGCGGGGAAGCTGTCGGCCGGGTAGTACGCGGATTTCACGAACCCGCTCGCGTCGAGCCAGAACAGGTGCACGCCCTCCGCGGTCGCCCCGTGCATGAGGAGCATCCGCCCGCCGCCGAGCAGCGCGAACTCCATGCCCTTGAACCCCATCTCCTCGAAGCGCTCCGGAGACGGGAAATCCTCGCCCACGGACCTGAGCTCCGGCAGGTGCGCGCGGAGGTGCTTGTACAGCGTGTCGTAGCGCACCTTCGCGAGCCTCGGAATCCGCCGGTCGCCCGGGGCGATGATCGGCAGCTGCTCGGCCTCGAAGGTCGGCACCTCCACGTGGGTGCGGTAGCGATCCGCGAGCCTCCCGCGTCCGATCTCCTCGTCGCTGAGCGCCTTGAGCCACCACTGGAAGATCGCGAGATCGCCCGTCCCCGCCCGCGACTCGAGCCGGACCAGCGACTCCCACAGCGGCCTCCGGACCTGCCACTTCCCCCCGTGGCGCTTCACGACGCACGCCCCGACGTAGAGCGCCCCGTGCGTCACGAGGGTGACCAGCATGGGCGGCTCCCCTGCCCCGCTCGTCGTCGGGGCGCTGTCCGCGCCCCGCGCGCCGCCAGCGTCCCGCGCGTCGCGAGCGTCGACTGCCGGCGCGAGCCAGGCGTCGCGCCGCTCGCGCGTCAGCGCCGCGCCCAGGCGGTGGACCGAGGCGTCGGAGAAATCGAGCCCGAGGTCGGGCACGCCGAGCGCCCCGGGCGCGAGCCGGGCGAACACCTCCGCCGCGTGCTCGATCTGGGCAAGGATGGAGGGGTTCCCGGCCGGGTTCGCGTCCGTCGAGCGCGCGCTCGCCAGGTCGGCGAGCGCGTCGGGCGGGTAGTGCGGCGCGAAGAAGCGCTCGAAGAGCGCAGCGGCCGTGATCGGATCGGCGGGCATGGCTGGGATGGCGCTATGGGGCCGGGCGGGCGGCCCGGCGCGGCTCAGAACATCTTCTTGCGCTTCGACGAGCTCAGGATGCCGAGCATCTCGCGGTACTTGGCCACGGTGCGGCGGGCGATCTTGATGCCGTCGGTCTCCTCGAGGATCTTGACGATCGCCTGGTCGCTGTACGGATTCGACTTGTCCTCGGCCAGGATGATCTTCTTGATCGCCTGCTTGACGCTCTCGGAGGCGATGTCCTCGTCAGCCACCCTGTGGATGGATGAGTTGAAGAAGTACTTGAGCTCGAAGAGCCCCTGGGGCGTGTGCACGTACTTGTTCGACGTCACGCGGGAGATGGTCGACTCGTGCATGCCGACCGACTCGGCGACGTCCCTCAGGATCATGGGCTTCAGGTAGCCCACGCCGCGCTCCAGGAACTCGCGCTGCTTCTCGACGATGCACTCGGTCACCTTGATGATCGTGCGCCGCCGCTGCTCGATGGCCCGGATCAGCCACTGCGCGCTCCGCAGCTTCTCGCTGATGAACTCCTTCGCCTTCGGGTCCTTGAGCATCCGCTGGGCGAGGTTCTCGTTGATGTAGAGCCGCTGGAGCCCCTTGTCGTTGTCGGTGACGACGAACTGAGTGCCGTCCTTGATGACGTACACGTCGGGGGTGATGGCGATGGTCTTCTCGTCGACCTCGGCGAAGTTGCGCGCCGGCACGCTCTCCAGCTTCTGGATCTCCTGGACCGCGTCGTAGACGTCCTCCAGCGGGATCTTCAGCGCCTTCGCGATCGCGGGGAAGTTGCGCCGCTCCACGTTGTGGAGGTGGTCCTTGATGATGGCCATCTCGATGTCGTCGAAGCCGAGCACCTCCGCCTGGACCCGCAGGCACTCCGACAGGTCGCGCGCCGCGACCCCGACCGGGTCGAAGCGCTGGATCATCGACAGCACCTCCTCGGCGTCCTCGGGGTGCAGCTCCGCCTCCCGCGCCAGGTCCGCCAGGCTCAGGTCGGGCCCCTTGGTGCCGTCCGGACGTTCGCCCCCCTTGAGGTCGAGGTAGCCCTTCTCGTCGAGGTTGCCGATGACGAGCAGCGCGAACTGGCGCTCGTTCTCGACGAAATCGCTCATCTGGAGCTGCCAGAGCAGGTGATCGCGCAGGTTCGACGGCTTGGTCAGGTTCTGGTCGATCGGCGGCAGCTCCTCGAAGCCGCCCCGGTGCGCCGGCATTGCCTGCTGGAGCTGGCGATTTTCCAGGAATTGCTCCCAGTCCACCTCCTTGACCCGCTTCTCCGTCTCGCGCGCCGCGATGTCGGTGTCGCGGTCGAACCGTTCGCCGTTCTCGAGCCGCTGCTCCGTCGGCAGGTCCGCGTTCCTCCCTCGCTGATCCCCCTTCTCCCCGTCCCGCAACTTCGGGTCGGTCATGTCGTCCGCGAGGACCGGGTTGCCGTCCAGCTCCTTCCTGATCTCGTCGACCAGCTCGAGCCGCGACAGCTGCAGCAGCCGGATGGCCTGCACCAGCTGCGGGGTCATCACAAGCTGCTGGGACAGCTTGAACTGGAGCTTCATCTCCATGCCCATGAGGAGCTCCTTCTCTCAGTTCGCCGCCTGAGCCACCCGCCGAAGGGGGGCCGGGGCATTGCGCGAGGTTCGTGCCATCGAGTGTTTCATTGGTGGCCTCACCCCCAACGTAGCATCGAACGGGGCAGCGGCCCGGGTCTTGCTTTCACGTCTGCACCAAAAAATAGCGCGAGCCTGCGTCCTGCACCCCTGAACGCGCTGTCAGACCTCGGCTACCACAGGATTTTTTCGTCCTGTCTGGGAGCCGTGTCTGCACTCCGTTTGGATTGGCCCCCATGACGGGATCGTTGCACCATCGGCGGCCGATCGGGAGGCTTGAAATCCCGAAAGGTTGGGCGAAGGCGCGATGGAACGGCCGAAGGTGCGCGGACCTACGCTGGAGACCGAGGCAGCGCGCGGCGAGGCAGCGCGCGAGGCCGAGAAGGAGCGGATCCTTTCGTGCTCACCCCTCGCCCCGCTCGCGTCACCGAGCCGGCAGACGCTGCTCGATCTCGGCACGTTCGAGCGGCTCGCGCGCAGGCAGCGCCTCGTCCAGCAGGGCGCGCCGCCGCGGCACCTGATCCTGCTCGGGGCGGGCCGCGTGAGGGTCGAGCGCACGTCCGAAGGGCGGGTCTTCCCGCTCGGGCACCGCGGGCCCGGCGACCTCGTGGGTGAGAGCGCGCTCGCGGGCGCGACGGTCGCCACCGAGAGCGCGACCGTGCTCGACGAAGGGGACGCGCTCCTCGTGCCGCTCGCCGGGCTGGAGCGGCTCGCCGCCGCCGACGCCGGGCTGCGCGCCGCGCTCGCGGCGGCGCTCGTGGCGCGCCAGCTCGAGACCGAGGCGCGCCTCGGCTCGCTGCTCCTCTGCACGGTCGAGGCGCGCTTGCTCGACTTCCTCGGCGCCGCTGCCCGGCGGTGGGGGCAGCCGCACGCCGCTGGCCAGCTGGTGTCGGCGCCCTTCACCCACGCCGACATCGCGCTGCTCATCGGCTCGACGCGCGAGACGGTCACCTCGCTGCTGGGCAAGCTGAAGCGCGCCGGCCTGATCTCGTTCGACCGGCGGCGGATCGTCATCCGGGATGGCGCGCACCTCGCGGCGCGCGCCGCGTCGGCCTGACCGTCCGCCCCGAGGGGCCGCTGCGCGTCCTGCGCTGGAGCCGGACCACGGCGCCGCCCCGCGCGTCGACGGTGACGCCCCGCCCGTCGACGACCTCGTCGCTGCGCGGCGCGGCCGGGCGGACCGCCGCATCGAGGGCGGCCTCGCCCGCGGCGCGGACGGCTCGCTCGCCCGGTCCGCTCCGCTCCGGCTCGCCGAGGGCGCCGCGGACCAGCCGGAGCCGAGGGAAGACCCCGGACTTCGTGGAGGGCTGGGGGCTGAGCTCGACGAAGATCGTGCTGAGCAGCCGGCCGAAGGCGTACGGCTTGAGCAGGACCTCGCTCGTGTCGTCGGCGCCGTCGCACGAGACCGGCTCGTCGGCGCAGAAGACGACCCGCCGGGGCATGGTGCCCTCGCGTCGCAGGCGGCCCAGGATCTCGCGGGCGCCGTTCGTCCCCGGGGCGAGATCGATGAGCGCGACGTCGTAGACGCGCTCGCGCGAGAGCGAGATCGCTTCCTCCAGCGTCGCGGCCGAGCTGACGAGGGCGCCGCGGTTGCAGAGGAGGAGCGCCGTGGCCCTCCGGAGGACGTGGTCCTGATCGAGGAGGAGAACGTTCGGTTGGTACGTCATCGGTATCCCTGCGGCTTGCAGTCGAATTGCGCCGCATCGACGGGGACGGCCACGAGCGCGCTCCCCATCGTTCAGCGGCAGCATCCGCGTCCGCGGACGGTGCCCCCTCTTCGCAACGCACGTGCCGACGGCGTGGTGTCGCCGTCGCCCGGCCCCCGGCGCCCCCGGTTCTCGGCGCCAACGCGGCCCTCCGAGCGACGCCGCCGGCGACGCTGCCCCGCGGCCCCCTCGACCGTCGCTGTGCCCATTTCGCGCTCCCTGCGCGGCGCCCCTCCGCCCCGGCGACGACCGCCCCCCCACGCTGTCGGCTCGCCCACCGCGCCCTTCATCGCTGGTGCGCGCTTCGTGCGCACGGGCCAGCCCAGGTTTGCGGCCCCGCCACGACGGCGCGGTCCGGCGATCTGCCGGGTGCTCCGGGTTCGCCCCCGGGCGCGGACCTCACGTCCGGGCCGCTCGCGCACCCCCGGCCCTGACGCGTTCGGCGCGCTGCGGCAAACTCATTTTCCCGCTTGATGAGGCTGGCGTGGGGTGCCACAAGCGTCCGCGCGCACGAGTGGCGGAATCGGTATACGCACCGGGTTTAGGTTCCGGCGCCGCGAGGCTTGGGGGTTCGAGTCCCCCCTCGTGCACCACGGCATGAACTCGACCGCCTGGCGGCGCGACGCGCCGTCGCTCTTCTTCTTCCAGGGGCGATACGAGGAAGGGGCGGCTCCCCGGGCGGTGCGGGCCGGGCGTGGGACGATCTGGGCGTGAGGGCGCGGACGTGCGCCCGCGCGCCGCGCGCGTCGCACGCCCGGCGGCGTCCGGGCTGCGGGGCCTCCGGCAGCCTCCGACGAATCGCCCGGGCGGCGTTGACGACGGCGCGCGCGGTCCCGGAATTGCGCGGCGCCCGCGGCGCGACTACGTTCGCGTTCCTCGGCCGAACCCTTTCCTCCCACCTGACCGCCGCGGAGCCAAGGCACGTAAAGATGTTCACCTGGGCGATGAAGAAGATTTTCGGCACCTCGCACGAGCGTGCCATCCGCCGCATGCGACCCCGGGTCGAGGCGATCGGCAGGCTGGAGCCAGAGCTGCAGAAGCTCTCGGACGCCGAGCTTCGGGCGAAGACCGCAGAGTTCAAGGAGAAGCTCTCCAACGGCGCGACGCTGGACGACATCCTGGTCCCGGCGTTCGCGGTCTGCCGCGAAGCGTCGAGGCGCGCGCTCAAGATGCGTCATTACGACGTGCAGCTCATCGGCGGCATGGTGCTCCACAACGGCAGCATCGCCGAGATGCGCACGGGCGAGGGCAAGACCCTGGTCGCGACGCTCCCCTGTTATCTGAACGCCCTCGAGGGCAAGGGCGTCCACGTCGTCACGGTGAACGATTACCTGGCGCGGCGCGACGCCGAGTGGATGGGCAAGCTCTACGGCTTCCTCGGCCTGTCGACGGGCGTGGTCGTGAACCAGCAGGGCGACGCGGAGAAGCGCCAAGCGTACCGCTGCGACATCACGTACGGCCAGAACAACGAGTTCGGCTTCGATTACCTGCGCGACAACATGAAGTTCTCGGCGCTCGAGTACGCGCAGCGCCCGCTCCATTACGCGATCGTCGACGAGGTCGACTCCATTCTCATCGACGAGGCGCGGACTCCGCTCATCATCAGCGGCCAGGGGGAGCGATCGAGCGACAAGTACCGCACGATCAACGAGGTCATCCCCCAGCTCCGGAACGAGGAGCATTATGCGGTCGACGAGAAGGCGCACTCGGTGACGCTGACCGACGAAGGGGTGGAGACGGCGGAGCGGCTGCTCTCGTCGCTCAAGGTCCTCAAGGGCACGAACCTCTACGATCCGGTCAACCTCGAGACGCTGCACATCCTGAACCAGTGCCTGCGCGCGCACACACTCTACAAGCGCGACGTCAACTACATGGTGCGCGACGGCAAGGTGCTCATCATCGATGAGTTCACCGGCCGCGTCCTCGCGGGCCGCCGTTGGTCGGACGGCCTGCACCAGGCCGTCGAGGCGAAGGAGAACGTCCGGATCCAGGAGGAGAGCCGGACGATGGCGACGATCACCTTCCAGAACCTCTTCCGGCTGTACAAGAAGCTCTCCGGGATGACCGGCACCGCGGACACGGAAGCGGCGGAGTTCCACAGCACGTACAAGCTCGACGTCGTCATCATCCCCACGAACAGGCCGGTGGTCCGCGTCGACTACGAGGATCTCGTCTACAAGACCGAGAAGGAGAAGTTCACCGCGGTCATCAACGAGATCCTCGAGAAGCACGAGCTCGGCCAGCCGATCCTGGTGGGCACGACGAGCGTCGAGAAGAGCACCGCGATCAGCCGGATCCTGACGAAGCGGGGCGTGAAGCACAACGTGCTGAACGCGAAGCACCATGAGAACGAGGCCTACGTGGTCGCGCAGGCGGGCCGCAAAGGGGCCATCACGGTGTCGACCAACATGGCGGGCCGCGGGACGGACATCATCCTGGGCGGCAACCCGGAGATGCTCGCGAAGCTCAAGTTCAAGGAGCAGAACCGCCAGCCCGAGGCGGAGCCGGAGGCGTTCGAGGCCCTGGTCGAGGAGATCAAGAAGGAGTGCACCGCCGAGGGCAACGAGATCCGCGAGATCGGCGGGCTGTACATCCTGGGCACCGAGCGGCACGAGTCGCGCCGCATCGACAACCAGCTGCGCGGCCGCGCCGGCCGCCAGGGCGACCCCGGGACGTCGAAGTTCTACCTGTCCCTCGAGGACGACCTCATGCGCATCTTCGCCGGCGATCGGGTGAAGAACCTGATGGAGCGGATGGGCATGCCCGACGACGAGCCCATCGAGCACCCGTGGGTGACGAAGAGCGTCGAGAACGCGCAGAAGAAGGTCGAGGAGCGCAACTTCGACATCCGCAAGAACCTGCTCGAGTACGACGACGTGATGAGCGCGCAGCGCAAGACGATCTACGACATGCGCCAGTCGCTGCTCGTCGGCCGCTACTACCCCGAGATCCTCGACGAGGAGGGCAAGCCGACCGGCGAGAAGCGCGCGATCAAGCCGCTCGCCTCCATCGCGGACCTGGTCCGGCCGGACGTCGGCTACCTGCTCGGGATGTTCGCGAACGATCCGGTGATGCCGCTCGACGCGGACGGCAACCGCCGCGAGATCGAGCGGAAGGACTTCGAGAAGACGGAGCGGTTCGTCGAGCTCGAGAACCTGCAGCGCGAGATCTACACGCGCTGGGGCGTGAAGATCGAGCTCGAGTCGCGCCCCGACAAGGTCCTCGAGATCTACGACGAGTGCGCCGAGCTCGTCCCCCAGGCGCTCACGGAGCAGCGGGAGCGGCTGCTCGATCTGATGGACCGGATCATCGGCGCGATGGTCGAGGAGTCGTGCCCGCCCCGCAAGCCGCCGGAGGACTGGGACTGGGGCGGCATCTTCCAGGGCTTCCGCGAGCACTTCGGGGTCGAGCTGCCGGACGATGTCTCGCACATCGGCGACCAGGAGACGCTGGCGCGGGAGCTCTACGAGCGCGCCGAGAAGGCCTACGAGAAGCGCGAGGAGGAGATCGGGATCGAGCTGTCGCTCCGCATCTTCCGCCACCTCTACCTGGAGGAGCTCGACAAGGTCTGGGTCGACCACCTGACGGACATGGACCACCTCCGCGACGGCATCGGCCTGCGCGGCTACGGGCAGAAGGACCCGAAGCAGGAGTACAAGAAGGAGGGCTACAACATGTTCGTCAACATGGTGGCCCGCGTCTCCTCGAACGTGGTCACGAAGCTCTTCAGCGTGAACGTCCGGCGCGCCGAGCAGGAAGAGGCGCAGATCGAGGCGGCCGACCGGCAGCGGCACGCGGCCGCGCTGCTCGACGCTGTCGCGCAGCACGACGAGTCCCTCCCGATCGGCGCGAACCCCGCGCCGGCGCTGCCGCAGGCGCCCGCCGTCACGCAGGAGCAGGAGTGCCCTTGCGGCAGCGGGAAGCCCTTCAACAAGTGCCACGGCGTCGAGGACGAGGCGACGGCCTGAGCCGCCGTCTCCTCTGCCTGCTCGTCCGGCAAGCGACAACCTGACAGCAAGGGCCGTCGGCAGGCCCTTGCTCCTCCGCCTGACCCCCGCATGAACACCGTCGGAGGGCCGGTTCATCGGCCCGGGGAGGCAGGCCATGAAGATCTTCATCGACTCAGGGGACATCGCGGAAATCAAGGAAGCGCAGTCCATGGGGGTCATCGACGGCGTGACCACGAACCCGTCGCTCCTCGCCAAGGGCGGCAGGCCGACGCGGCAGGTGATCGCGGAGATCTGCGAGGTCGTCGACGGGCCCATCTCGGCCGAGGTGGTGGCGGTCGAGAAGGACGCGATCCTCCGCGAGGGCCGCGAGCTCGCGAAGATTCACCGGAACGTGGTGGTCAAGGTCCCGCTCATCGATGACGGGCTCAAGGCGGTCCGGATCTTCGCCGCCGAGGGCATCAAGACGAACGTCACGCTTTGCTTCTCGGCTGCCCAGGCGCTGCTCGCGGCCAAGGCCGGGGCCACGTACATCTCGCCGTTCGTCGGGCGGGTCGATGACGCGGCGGGGGACGGGATGGACCTCGTCTTGCAGGTCGTGACCATCTACAGGAACTACGGCTTCCCGACGCAGGTGCTCACCGCGAGCGTGCGGCACCCCGTCCACTTCGTGCAGGCCGCCATGATCGGCTCGCACGCCGCGACGATGCCGCTCAAGGTCATCAAGCAGCTGACCAAGCACCCGCTGACGGACGTGGGGCTCGCGCAGTTCCTGGCGGATGCGAAGAAGATCCCGGAGCTGGTATAGCGAGTCCTGTGACCGAGAAGCGCAAGGAGAGCTCGGGGGCAAAGCGGCGCGGGGGCAGCCCGGCGGCCCCCGCGGTCGTGTCCATCACGACCCAGGGCGGGCCGTTCAAGGGGGTGTCGGCGGCGGTCGTCCGCCGGCGAGCGAGCAAGATGCTCGCCCACCTGGCGCTGCAGGGCGTGGAGCTCTCCGTGGCCCTGGTGAACGACCAGGCCATCCACGAGCTGAACCGCACGTACCGGCGCAAGGACAAACCGACCGACGTGCTCGCCTTCCCCATGCTCGAGCAGAACGGCGCCAGCTCACGCAGGCGCGGCCGGCGAGGGCCCGTGGATCCGTCGGTGTGGCACGGCGTGCTCGGGGACGTGATCGTCTCGATCGATACGGCCGCGCGGCAGGCCGCCGAGCGCGATCGTCCGCTGCTCGACGAGATCACGATGCTCCTCGGGCACGGCCTGCTCCACCTGCTCGGTTACGACCACAAGACCGACGCGGAGGAACGGGAGATGACCGCCTTGACCCGGGAGCTCGAGGTCGCCGCGGCATCCCGGGGCAGCAGTACTACTGGAATCCGGGCTCGCAGCGGCGTCGCGAGCCCGAATAAGACGCGGGCTCAATGACTTATCGCTTGCGATGGGAAACCTCGCTTGTTAAACGGACGCCCCCTTTCGACTTGGAGGAGACATGCCCGGTTCGAACAAGCTGACCAAGGCGCAGATGATCGTCGGCCTTGCTGAGGCCACCAACCTCGACAAGAAGTCCGTGGCCAGCGTGCTCGATGCGCTCAGCGAGCTGGTAAAGAAGGAGCTTGGTCCGGACGGGCCGGGCGAGGTCACGGTTCCGGGCCTCGTGAAGATCAAGGCGAAGGAGACCCCGGCCACGCAGGACCGGGAAGGCATCAATCCGTTCACGAAGCAGCCGATGACCATCAAGGGCAAGCCGGCGAGCCGCAAGCTCCGCGCGGCGCCCGTGAAGGCGCTCAAGGACGGCTGAGCGGCACGTCGCCGGCAGCTTGCGTGGCCGCATCGGGCGACGCGAGCTCCGGCGCATCCGCGGGCGGGCCTGGCTCCGAAGAGGAGGCTCCCCGGGCTTCTGGCGAGACCTTCGCCGGGGAGCGGCGTGCCCGCAGCGCGCACGCCAGGATCGCGAGGGCGAGCAGGGACGCGAGCGGGACGTCGCCCAGGCGGGTGTAAGGCGTCAGCGGCGTGTCCCTGATCGCCGGGCTCGCGAAGGTGATCTCCGGCGCAGCGCCCTCGCTGCGGGTGCGCACCACCCCGCGGGCGTCGATCCATGACGCGACGCCCAGGTTGACGGCGCGCACGAGATCGCGCCGCAGCTCGATCGCGCGCATGGCCGCGAGCCGCGCGTGCAGCTCGGGCTCGGCGCTCCCGGTGAACCAGGCGTCGTTCGTGATGTTGACGAGGAGGTTCGGGGTGAGCGCGCTCGTGATCCGCCGCCCCACGCCCGTGAGCGTATCCTCGTAGCAGTTGAGCACCCCGATCCGGAGCGCGGGGCCCTGCTCTCGGGCAAGCGTGAGGGCGCGCGGCTCGACCCCCGGGATGAGGCCGCCGCTCTTCTGGAAGGTGCGACGCAGCCACGGCAGGTAGGCGCCGCCCGGGACCATCTCGCCGAACCAGAGCAGCTGCAGCTTGTCCTGTGTCGGCTGCATGCTCCCGTCGGGGAGCACGAGGGTCGCGGAGTTGTAGCTGTTCCGCTCCTCGACACCGTCGGCAGCCTTCACGGGCGGGGCCTGGGTGATGAGCCCGGCCAGGACCGGACCGCGGACGCCGGGCCCCAGGATCGCTCGACCGCCGCGCGGCGCCTGCCGGGCGCTGTGCGCGAGGGGATAGGGATACGCAGCCTCGGGCCAGAGGGTGAGCTCGGCGCCGTCGGCCTCGGCCTTCCGGGTGAGCTCGTGCAGCGTTCGCAGGATCCGCGGGTGGTTCTTCGCCTGCCAGCGCTCGTGAGGCCCGACCGCCTGGTTGACGAGCGCGACCCGCGCCGTGGGCAGGCCGGCGCTCGCGCGCTCCACCGCGGCCATCCGCAGCGCGCCGTGAGCCGCGAGCAACCCGAACAGCGCCGCGCTCGCGAGCGCCGGGTAGACGAGGGCGCGGGACAGATGAAGGCGCGCCGGCCGCGGCCCCTGCGCAGGTTCACGCGCGAGCGGACGGCCGCCCGGCGCCCTCCCGAAGGCCGCGAGCCCCGCGCGGGTGAGCAGGGCCGCCCCCACGGCGAACAGCGCGGAGACGCCCCGCTCACCGATGAGGTCAGCGAGCTGGACGAGCGCTGGCCAGGGGCTCATGAGGCCGGCCGGCGTCCAGCCGAAGACGGTCGGGATGGCCACCGCGACGAGCACGCCGGCCGCGAAGGCGAGCTCGAGCGGAGCGCGCAGGCGCCGGAGCAGCGCGCTCGTGATGCCGCCGCAGGCGGCCCAGACCAGCGACTGAGCGGCCGCGAGCAGGACCAGCGCGAGGTACGAGGCAGCGGAGCCGAGCGGCGTGAAGCGCTGGATGACCTCCGGCACGAAGCGCAGGCCCACGATGCCGGCCGCCGTTCCCCAGGCGGCGCCGCGCCCGAAGGCGCGCCAGAACGTCGGCGCGTCGTGGACGGCGGCCGCCAGCAGGGCGAGGCCAGCGATGACCGCGGGGTAGAGATCCGTGGGCGGCGCGGTGAGGGCGAACGTCGCACCGCCGGCGACGGAGAGGAGCAGCGGGGCGCGGCTTCGAAGCGCGCGCAGGGTCGAGGCCTTGGGCACGAGGCGGCGTTATACCGCGTGAAGGCAGCCTGGACCGCGATGGCGGCCCGCAGGAGAGAGAAACCGACGCGAGCCCTGCCCGGTCAGGGCGGACCGGACGCTATGACGAGCCGCTCACCAGTAGACGCTGAGCCCGCCACGGAAGAGCCCCCCGCCCGACGTATCGGTCGTGCGGCCGGTGTCGGGATCCCTGAACTCCGGAACGACTCCATCGTCCGTACGGCTGCGCACGAAGCCGAGCGCGTCGATGTTCAGGGCGATGCGGCGGGAGAGCCGGAACTCGAGGCCGATGCCGCCGTGCGCGCCGAAGTAGTCGTACTCCGTGTTCGGAACGAAATCGTCACCGGCCGCCACCTCGCTCCAGGGCCGTTCGACGTCGGCGTGGGAGATGTTCAGGCCGCCCGTGAAGTAGAACTGCGTGCGGCTGCGCGGGTTGACGAACAGCATGCCGCTCAGCGAGATCGGCGTCTCGCTCCGCTGGTAGCCGTTGTAGTCGGTGCCCGCCAGGAAGTCGGCGCCGAGATCGAGCGCGAACGCGGGGACCGGCCGGTAACGCAGGCTGATCCCGACGCCGCCCATGCCGGCTTCCTCGGCCCCGCCGTGCTCGCGCCCCATCATCAGGCCCTCCATGCGGAAGTTGACGCCCCACTGCCGCCGCCAGCGCCGCTTCGGCGGCGGCGGCGGAGCGGGCGGGGCCACGCGACGCACGACGACGCGCGGCGGAGGCGCGGACCCAGGCGTCACCACGATGACCTGCGGCGGCTGGCCCGGCGGCGAGGTCTGGTAGACGACGACCGGCGGCGGGGCCGGACGGTGTGCCCGCCTGCCGGGCGGCGGGGGCGGAGCGGGGGGAGGCGGCGGCAGCGCCTCGGCGGGCGGGGCCTCGTCGGAGGCGGCCGGCGGCGGCTCGGCGGCGGGATCGCGGGGGGGCTCGACTTCCTCGCAGAACCACGCGCCAGGAGGACAGTTGTTGTTCTCCTGCGCGAGCGCGCTCATCGGCGCGGTCATCGCCACCGCAACAAGGGCATGGGTCAAGCAACGGCGCATCGGGCGACTCCTCTTCGGTGCAGGGAAGTTAGCAACCGGGATGCCATCGACCATCTCGCGGGATTGTCGTCACCATGGCCACGAAGCACTCCGGCGTGCATCGGCCGCCACGGCGCGCTGTGGCGGAAGGTTCACACGCGCGCCGTCCCGCAGGGTACTAGCTCCAGCGTCAAACGTCACGGCGCGGTCGCCTCCGTCGGCAGCCCTGCCAACATCGAGAGCAATCGGATCCACCATGCCTACGGTTACGTTGAAGCAGGGTCATGTTCGGCCCGTGTGGTCGGGGCATCCCTGGGTGTTCGCTCAGGCGATCGCGCGCATCGAGGGCGGCGCCGTGGCCGGCGATGAGGTCGTGGTCACCGACCCCTACGGCAGCGTGCTCGGCCGCGGGCTCTACACCCCGCGCTCGGCCATCCCCGTGCGCATGTACACGCGCGAGGACCGGCCGATCGACGCGGCCCTCTTCCGGCACCGGATCGAGCGCGCCATCGCGCACCGCCGCGAGCTCGGCCTGCCGGCGCGGTCGCCGGGCCACGAGACCGACGCCTTCCGGCTGGTCCACGCGGAGGGAGACGGCCTGCCGGGCCTGATCGTCGATCTGTTCGGCGACGTGGCGGTGGTGCAGCTCGGCACGATCGGGGTCAAGCGCCGCGAAGGCGTGATCTTCGACGCCCTCCAGGCGGCGCTCTCGCCGCGCGCGATCGTGGACAGGACCCCGGAATCGCTCGCGAAGCTCGAGGGGTTCACCGCGGACGCCGGCGTGGTGCGCGGCGACGTCGGCCTCGATCAGCTCCGGTTCGTCGAGCGAGGCCTGCGCTACGCGATCCCGCTCGCGCTCGGCCACAAGACCGGCTTCTACCTGGACCAGCGGACGCTGCGGACCCGCGTCGAGCAGCTCGCCCACAACCGGCGCGTGCTCGACGCGTTCTGCTTCGTCGGCACGTTCGCCATGGCGGCCGCCCGCGGGGGCGCGAGCGAGGTCCTCGCGATCGACGAGAGCGCGACGGCGCTCGAGGTCGGGGCGGAGTGCGCGCGGGAGAACGGGCTGCTCGACCGGATCACCTTCACGCGCGACGACGCCCGCAAGGCGCTGCAAAACGCGTCGCGGCAGAGCGGCTTCGACCTGGTCATCTGCGACCCGCCGAAGCTCGCGGGCACGCGCGCGTCCAAGGACGCCGCGCTCACGGCGTACCGGCGCCTCGCGGCCGGCGCGTGCCGCGCCACGCGCCCGGGGGGCATCCTCGTGCTCTGCTCCTGCTCGAGCGCCGTGAGCCTCGACGACCTGACCCGCGTGCTCGCGCTCGGCGCGCGCGACGCGCGCATGCAGGCCGCCGTGTTCGACCGGCACTTCCAGGGCGGGGACCACCCCGTCCCCTCCGCGTTCCCCGAAGGGCTCTACCTGAAGAGCCTCATCGCGCGCGTCGACGCGCTCTGATCAGCCCCGATGAAGCCGCTCTCCCTGCTGACCGCCGACGCCGCGAGCGCCCTCGCCGGGGTGATCTTCGACCTCGACGACACCGTGCTGGACCACGGCGCCCTCACCGAGGCCGCCTACGGCGCCCTTTTCCGTCTGCGCGAGACCGGGCTCGCGCTGATCGCCTGCACCGGCAGGCCCGCCGGCTGGGGCGAGGTGATCCAGCGGCAATGGCCGATCGACGCGACCATCGCCGAGAACGGGGCCGTCGCCCTGGTCCGCGAGCAGGCTGAGCCGTTGGCCGACCCTCGAGGCGGGGTGGCCCCGAGCGCCGGCCGCATCGTCGCGCTCGACGGCCTGGACCGCGGCGCGCGGCAGGCGCGTCGGGCCGAGCTCACGGCGCTCGCTGATGACGTGGTGCGTCGTTTTCCTGCGGCAGCGCTCGCTGACGACAACGACCAGAGGGTGACCGACGTTACCATCGACATCGGAGAGCACCGGCGTGTGCCGCCCGAGGACGTGCAGAGGATGCGCGCCGAGCTGCGCGAGCGGGGGGTGAGGACGCTGCTTTCGAGCGTCCACCTCCACCTCACCCGGGACCCGTCCGACAAGGCCACGGGCGTCGTGCGCCTGCTGTCGGCGCGGTTCGGCGAGGATCCGACCCGGGCGCGGTACCGCTACGCCTTCGTGGGCGACAGCGGCAACGACGGCGTCGCTTTTGCCGCATTTGCGTTGACCTTCGGGGTCGCCAACGTGCGCGCCCACCTCGGCAAGCTCTCGGTGCCTCCGCAGTTCGTGGCCTCCCTTCCCATGGGCCGCGGATTCGCGGAAATTGCACACCGGATCGCCGAACTGCGGAAGAATGTACCCGCGCCGTGATCGCGGCTCGCGCGATGTCCCTCGCGCTGCAATCCGCCCCACACATGGAGCACGTACCCTAGCCGCGACACGCACCGAAGGAATAGGATCGAGCTTTCGGGAGGCGCGTGCCTCCCAACCCTTTACAGGGGCGCGTGTTCTCGGGGACCATGACGTTGGTCCCTCGCCCGCCAGCGGCAGCAGATGGCGTTTCGACCCCCGACCCCCGGCCTCCTCGTCGACAACAAGTACCGCCTCGCGGAGCGCATCGGCGGGGGCGGCATGGGCGACGTGTTCCGGGCGGAGCACGTGCTCGCAGGCCGCGCCGTTGCGATCAAATTCCTTCACCCTGAGCTGGCGGACAACTCGGAGCTCTCCCACCGGTTCTTCCAGGAAGCGCAGGCGGTCAACCGGATCCGCCACCCCAACATCGTCGATGTGATCGACGCCGGCGTCGGCGACCTCGGTCCGTACATCGTGATGGAGCACCTCGACGGCGAGTCGCTCGGCATGGCGCTCGCGCGCTTCGGCCGCCTCGACATGGAGGCCGCCGTGGGGGTCGCGATCCCGGTGCTGGAGGCGCTCGACGCCGCGCACCGGGCGGGGATCATCCACCGCGATCTCAAGCCCGAGAACATCTTCATCGCGTTCGATCCGAGCCGTGGCTCGGCCGTCGTCCGGCTGCTCGACTTCGGCATCGCGAAGGTGCTCGACTCGGACGGCCCGTCGCCGCGGACGCGCACGGGCGTCGTGTTCGGCACGCCGGACTACCTGTCGCCGGAGCAGGCCACCGGGGAGTCGCCGCTCGACGGGCGGAGCGATCTCTTCTCGGTGGGCGTCCTCCTCTACGAGGTGCTCACGGGCACGCGGCCGTTCCGCGCGCCGACCGCCGTGGCGACCGCGTTCCGCGTCGTGCACGCGGAGGTGCCCACGCTCGCCTCCGCGGGCGTGACCATCGATCCGCGGCTCGAGGCGATCGTGCAGCGGCTCTTGCAGAAGGATCCCGCGAAGCGCTTCCAGACGGCCGGCGACGTCGTCCGCGAGCTGGAGCGCGTCGCGCCGGACGCCCCCCGACGGACCGCGGCGCTCGGCAGGCTGATCAACGTGCAGCGGCGGATGGCCCTGAGCCTGGGGAACGCCACCGAGAACGAGCGCGATCGCCTCTCGTCCTCACGCGATCGGTCGCGCGTGGGCACGTCGTTCGACATGAATCCACCGCCGCCGATGCGCATCTCGGCGCCGCTCGTGTCGGGCGGGCGCGTCACCGAGGCGCCGCCGGTCATGCGGCCGTCGTCGGAGCCAGCGAAGCCCGCCCCCGGCGTGACGCTCTCGAACGCGCTGCGGAACCGGGGCTCCGAGCCCACGCTGCTCTCGCAGCGCGGCGAGTCGTTGCCCACGGTGCGCAGCGCCGACCTCGGCCTCCGCGCCGAGCCGACCGTGCGCAGCGCCGACTTCGGCAACCTGATCAACCGGCAGCGCGACACGCGGCGGCCCAACGTCACGCCGGTCCGGCCGCTGCCGGCGCGCTTCGCGGGGCAGTACCACGTGCGCGGCCCCGTCCTGCGGAGCGTCGATCGCACCATCGTGGACGAGTACGGGAGGAGCGCGCGCGACGAGGTCGTCGCGCAGATGCCGCTCCGGTACGCGGACGACTTCCGGCACGACTCGATCAACGCGCTCGTCGGGTACGATCTCGAGGCGCTCGACGCTTACATGGAGCTCGCGACGTCGCTGGTCCTGCGCGACCTCGAGCGCTGGCGCGACATCGGCAGGCTCGGCGTCGGCGGCGAGCTGCACAGCCTCGTGCGCACGCTGTTCGCCCGCCCGCTCACCGACATCGCGTCGCTCATGCGCCGCGGGACCTCGATCTGGTCGCGGCTCTTCACGTTCGGCTCGTGGCGCGTGGCGACCGGCCCGACCGGGCGGGTCACGCTCCACATCGGCGACTTCGATCCGGCCTCGCTGCCGCTCCGGCTGTGGGTCGTGGGGATGGTCGAGGAGACAGCGCGACGCGCGTCCGGCGGCGGCGTGAAGGTCACGATCACGCTGGGCGAGCTCGGCTTCACCTCCGAGCTCGCCTGCGAGATCAGCCTCTAGCGACGCCCGCCAGGACCGCTGCTGGGCCCTGGCCGCCGCTGCTCAGTGTGACGCGCGCGGCGCTGGCACGCGCGCGCGTCGCTGAGCTCGTCCCGGGGGATCTTCAGGAAGGCTTGCGCGCGCGGTAGCACGCCTGACAGAACACGTCGCGGCCCTCGACCGGCTTGAACGGGACCTCGCCCTCGGAGCCGCACGACTTGCAGGTGATCGAGAACGTCGGACGGGTGCGCGGCGCGCGGGGCTGCTGCGCGGCGGCGCGGGCGGGCGCTGCCGCGCGTCGCTCGCCGCCGAAGGACGGCGCGCGGTAGTTGCCGTCGTCGCGGACGGGCGCACCGCCGCGCGGGCGCTGCTGGTAGTGGCTCGGCACCGTCCAGGCAGGCGTCATCCCCGAGTACGCGTCCTGCATCGGGCTCCGGTACTCGTTCACGTCACCCGTGTAGCGAGGCTTCCGAGGCTGCCCGCCGCCGCGGTACCCCCCGGCGCTCCGGGCCGCTCCCGGGCGCTGGTGCTGTGCCGCGCGAGACGTCGACGCGCTCTCGTGCTCCCCTCGACTGTCCTTTCGTGCACGGCGGCAGGTCCGGCACCGCTTCGGCGGGGCCGCGAGCTTCCGTTCGGCGTAGACGGCGGCTTCTGCAGCCGAGAACAGGAACGACGTGCCGCAGCTCGCGCAGACAATGTGCTCGTCTCGATGCTGTTCCATGATTCCTCTTTCATCAGGCCGACGGGCCTCGCAGGCTCACGGGCTCGGGTGGCTCGGGTGGCTCGGATGAACTGGAGCGCCCGGGAGCTGCCCCCGCTGCGCCGGAGAAGCGCGTTTTACGCGGGGATCTAGATGATACTGGTGGGATCGCCCTCTTGATGGGGCACAGGAGTGCCTACGGTGACATGGTTGTCAGGGCGGTCAAGCGTGCCGCCTCCACGCTTCGCCGGGATCGATCGCGCGGCGTGGAGGCTTTGATTTCGAAGCTCCTCACGATACCATCCGCGCGACTTTCACCGGGAGCACAGCTCCTCACGTCACGTGACGAACCACGGGCAGCATCCGCCCACGCCGCGCCTCGCAACCAGTCGAAGCAATGAGCCATCCCTCCCTGCACCTCACCGCTCGTGACTTCGACGCGTACGCCGCCGAAAAAGCGACCTCGAAGGCCTACTCGCGCCCCCGCCTCGAGGTGAAGCAGCGCGCGCTCGCCTGGGCGCGCGGCGTCGTCGCCCGGCTGGCCGAGCTCGGCATCTCCGTCGATGTCCACGGCTCGGACGAGCACCCCTCGATCCGCAACAAGCACCGGGCCGACTGCCAGTGGGTCTTCTTCTGGCGCGACCAGGCCGCGCGCGACGAGCTCGATCGCCTGCTCGACCGCGGCCGCTCGATCTCCGAGGCGATCGACGACCCGAGCCCCTTCACGCGGCATGCGTTCCTCGCGCTGCGCATCTCGGAGAGCGAGGTGCAGGTGTGCTTCGCGGTCCACCCGGACGCGAAGGTCGATGTCGACAACCTCCGGGCCCGCGTCTCGGCGTCCGAGGAGGCGACGGGCGAGCCGGCCTCACCGCTCGCAGCCGAGCTCACGAGCGCGCTCCACGCGCTCCCGGAGCAGTTCTCGCTCGGCGCCGGCGGTGGCGAGCGCGTGGACTGCAGCGCGGCGACGCCCGACGCGATCGCGGAGATGCTCCGCCGCGCCGCGGACGGGCAAGTGCCGCTCTGGATCGGGTGGGCGATCCCGCGGGAGACCGCGGTCGAGCACGCCGACATCCTCGACGAGCAGCTCGAGGACGCGATCGTCGCGCTCGCCCCCATCTACCGGCTGGTCGCGTGGTCGCGCGAGAACGATCGCATCGCGCTCGATCGCAAGCTCGAGGGCATCGAGCAGGAGCGGGCGCGCGCCCACGCCGAGCTCGAGGCCGAGAACGAGCGGTGGCGCTCCGAGCAGGCCCGCGCGCGCGAGCGCTCGATGGAGCAGGCCCGCGCGCGCGGCGACGAGCGCGTGGAGGCCGCCCTCCCCGCCCGCCGGCCGACGCTCGCGACGCTGTTCAAGTCGACGAGCAGCGCCGGCGCCGGTCGCGGAGAGCCGCGCCCCTCGCCGAAGCACCACGGAGAGGGCGGCGCTCCGGTCCGACGGACGCAGCCCGCGGACGCGGAGCAGCAGCCGCGGGCCGAGGCGCCCCAGAGGCCGTCGGCCGAGCACGCGCCGCGCGCGCAGCGCGCTGCGGCCGGCGAGGCGGACGCTGCCGCGAAGGTGACGCCGGAGCCCGCGAAGGGCGGCGTGATCGAGAAGGGCAGCCGGGTCTGCGTGCGACGAGGGCCGTTCGGCGACAAGATCGGCGTGGTGAGCGAGCTCGACGGCCGCGGAGGGGCTCGCGTGCTGCTCGGCCTGCTCTCGACGAGGCTCGAGATCGACGACCTCGAGCTCGTCGTGGATGGAAGAGAGCGCCCCGCCCTCTCGACTTCGCACCGCAAGCCGCTCGCCCCGACGCCGCGCAAGGCGCGCTGAGCGTCGCCGCGCGGCTCTCCCCGCAATGGTCAAACGCGATCCCTCAACCTATCCCGTCGGTCTCGGCGCCCAGTTCCGCCACAAACTCCCGCTCTACCTGGCCGGCGCAGCGCTGCTCGCGACGCAGCAGCTCCTCATGGCCAAGCGGGATTTCCTGGTCAAGGACGCCGTCGACGCGGCCGTGAAGCTCCAGTCGACGGAGGCGTCGCGGGCGGCGCTCATCATGCTCGGGGTGAGCGTGGGCGCCGCCGTCATGCGCGTGTTCTCGCGGGTCACCATCTTCACGGCGGGTCGGAACGTCGAGTACGAGCTCCGGGCGGTGCTGCTCGCGCGCCTGCACAAGCTCGGGCCGGCCTTCTTCCGCAAGATGCCGACCGGCGACATCATGAGCCGGGCGACGAACGACCTCACGCAGGTCCGGCTGCTCCTCGGCTTCGGCCTGCTGAACGTCGTGGGCTCGCTCTTCGCCTTCGCGAGCGCGCTGTACGTGATGCTCCACATCTCGAAGCGGCTCACGCTGGCGGCGCTCGTCACGATGCCCGCGCTGATGCTCGTCACCCGGTCGTTCTCGACCAAGCTCTTCCTCCGCACCCGGGACAACCAGGAGGCGATCGGCGCCATGAGCGACCGCGTCCTCGCGAGCCTCGCGGGCGTCAGGGTCGTCCGCTCGTTCGCGCTCGAGGCGTCCGAGATGGCCGCGTTCGCCAACACGAACCAGGGTTACCTCGAGAAGAGCCTCGCCCTCGCCAGGCTGCGCGGGTCCATGGGGCCGCTCATGGGCGCCATCAGCTCGGTCGGCGTGCTCATCGTCTTCTGGTACGGCGGGCAGCTCGTGCTCGAGGGGCAGATGACGAGGGGCGACTTCGTCTCGTTCTGGCTGGCGCTGCTGCGCCTCACCTGGCCGGTGCTCGCCCTCGGCTTCGTCGCCGCGATCGTCCAGCGCGGCCGCGCCGGCTACGCGCGTCTCAAGGCCATCTTCGAGGCCATCCCCGAGGTCGTGAGCGGGCCGACGCCTGCTCCCGAGGTCGTCCGCGGCGCCATCGCCGTCAAGGACCTGACGTTCTCCCACGGCGCGAGGAAGGTGGTCGACGGGGTGAGCTTCGAGATCGAGGCCGGCAAGTCGCTCGCCATCGTGGGCCGCACGGGCTCTGGCAAGAGCACCATCGCCACGCTGCTCGCCCGGCTCATGCCCACGCCGCGCGGCTCGGTGTTCCTGGACGGCGTCGACATCTGCGACCTGCCCCTGGAGACCGTGCGCGCCAGCATCGGCTACGCGCAGCAGGACGCCTTCCTCTTCTCGACCACCGTGGCACGCAACATCGGCTACTCGCTCGACGATCCGGACTCGCCTGCCTCGTTCGAGGTGATCCGCGCGGCCGCTGCCGAGGCCGAGGTGCTGGGCGAGGTGCTCTCGCTGCCGGATGGCTTCGACACGGTGGTCGGGGAGCGAGGCGTCCAGCTGTCCGGCGGCCAGCGCCAGCGCGTCGCGCTCGCGCGCGCGCTCGTGCGCGAGCCGACCGTCCTCGTCCTGGACGACCCGCTCTCCGCCGTCGACGCAAAGACCGAGCAGGCCATCCTCGCCGCGATCGAGCGGCAGGCAGCGCGACGGACCGTCATCCTGATCACGCACCGGGTGGCGGCCGCGCGGCGGTGTGACGCGGTCGTCGTGCTCGAGCAGGGCAAGGTCCTCGAGCGCGGCACGCACGACGAGCTCGTGCGCGCGGGCGGGCTGTACGCGTCGTTCGCCGAGGAGCAGCAGCTCGAGGAGGATCTCGCGACCTTCGAGGCGCCGCCCTCGCAGCCGGTGGGGCTCGCGTGACGCAACCGGGACCTGGAGAAGGCGCGACGATGCAGGCCAAATCGAGCGGCGGCGCGGCCGCGGGAGAGGTGGGCGCGAGCCCACGGCGGCCGACGCAGGCGGCGAGCACGACCGCGAGCACGACCCGGGGCGCGAAGAGGGCGAGCCGCACCGAGGACGTGCTGAGCCGCTTTCACGAGGAGACGCAGCTCGGCGAGGCGTACGACGCGCGCATGCTGATGCGGCTGTGGCCGTTCGTGCGCCCGCAGGGCAAGCACCTCGCGCTCTCGCTCGGGCTGCTCATCGTGACGGCGTCGCTGGCGCTGCTGCGTCCGCTCATCATGCGCGACGCGCTCGACGCGTTCGACACGCCGGGCGGGCTCGATCACCTCACGCGCGCCGGCATCCTGCTCACGGGCGTCATGCTCCTGGAGCAGTCGCTCGCGTTCCCGCAGCTCTACCTGATGCAGCTCGCCGGCGCGCGCGCGATGGCCGATCTGCGCGTGCGCGTCTTCGGCTTCTTGCACACCCGCCGCCTCGGGTTCTTCGATCGCACGCCGGTCGGCCGGCTCGTCACGCGCGTGACGAACGACGTGGACGCGATCGGCGAGATGTTCGCGTCCGGCGCGCTCAACGCGTTCGGCGATCTCATCCGGCTCGTCGTCATCATCGTCGTGATGCTGTCGCTCGACTGGCGCATGTCGCTGCTCGCCTTCGCGGCGGTGCCCCCCGTCGCCCTCGGCGTCAACTGGACGCGGCGGCGCATCCGCGACGCCTTCCGGGAGGTGCGGTCGAAGACGGCCAGGATGAACGCGTACCTCAACGAGCAGGTCTCCGGCATGGCCGTCGTGCAGGCCTACGCCAGGGAGGAGCGCTCGGCCGAGGAGTTCGACGAGATCAACGAGGCCTACCGCAACGCCAACAACCGCTCCATCGTGCTCGACGCGACGCTCGACGCCGCCATCGAGATGGTCTCCAGCGTCTGTATCGCCGCGGTGCTCTGGTACGCCGGCGTGAAGAGCCTGAAGCAGCAGATCTCGTTCGGGACCTTGTTCGCCTTCGTCGCGTACATCGACATGTTCTTCGTCCCGATCCGCGATCTCTCGGCTCGTTACACGCTGCTGCAGTCGGCGATGTCCGGCGCGGAGCGCATCTTCGAGCTGCTCGACAACAAGGACGAGGACGCGACGGCGATGGCGGCCGCGCCTGGCGGCGCCGACGCGGCGAGGGTCGCGGACGAGCGGGTCGCGTTCGAGCTCGACAGCGTCGTGTTCAGCTACAAGCCGGGCGTGCCCGTGCTGCGGCATGTCTCGATCGCGGCGAGGAGCGGCGAGAAGATCGCGCTGGTCGGCGCGACCGGCGCCGGCAAGAGCACCGTCGCGTCGCTGCTGCTCCGCCTCTACGACGTGGAGGAGGGCGCCGTGCGGGTCTTCGGCCGCGACGTCAGCGCGTACCCGCGCGACGAGCTGCGCCGCAAGTTCGCCGTCGTCCCTCAGGACGTGTTCCTGTTCCCCGGCACGGTGCTCACCAACATCGCGGCCGGCGACGCGATCCCGGATCGCGCGAAGGTGGTGAACGCGCTGAACCGCATCGGCGCCCTCGATCTGTTCGAGCGCCGCGAAGGCGGCCTCGACGGGCCGGTGCTCGAGCGCGGCAGCAACTTCAGCGCTGGCGAGCGCCAGCTGATCGCCTTCGCCCGCGCCCTCTACCGCGACCCGCCGATCCTCATCCTGGATGAGGCCACGGCGAACGTCGACAGCGACACCGAGGCGCGCCTCCAGCGCGCGCTCGAGGGCGCCATGGCGGGTCGCACCGCGATGATCATCGCGCACCGCCTCTCCACGATCCGCGCCGTCGACCGCATCGTCGTCTTCCACAAGGGCAGCGTCGTCGAGCAGGGCACGCACGACGACCTGCTCGCCGCCGGCGGCGTGTACAGCAAGCTGTACCGGCTCCAGTTCGCCCGACAGGCTGCGGCGCACGCGTAGGGCTGGCCGTGCGGCGCGATGCGCGGCGAGCAGCCCGGTCTGATCAGCGCCGCGAGCGCCCGGGGCTGCTCGCTCCCTCAGCCGGGATCGTCGCCGTAGCACCTTCTGCCAGCAGCGCCCCCGCCCGCGCCGCCGGCGGCCCCGGCCTCACCGCCGCCGGCCTCGTTCGCACCGCCGGCGGTCCCCGCCTCGCCGTCGCCGCTCGCGACGTCCGCGCCTCCGGCGACCACCCGCAGCCAGTACTCGGAGCAGCTGCCGTTCATGAGGACCAGGTGCTCGTCGTCGACGCAGACCACCTCGGCCTGGTTGCCCGCCGCGTGCGCCAGCGTCCCGCCGCTCTTCGTGCCGTCGGGCTCGAACGACAGGTCCACCTGCCACCACCGCGGCCGCGCGCCGAGGTGGTGCCTGAGCGCGTACCGCATGCCGCCCGGGAAGTAGAGGAGATCGCCGTCGGGCGCCGAGGTCTCGTAGACGCCTCCCTCAGGCATGGCCTCGGTGAACTCGACCGGCGGGTTCGCGCTCTCGGAACGGTCGCACCGCTCCGGACCACACCCCGCCGCGAGCGCTGCCGACGCACCCACCGCGCACGCGGCGGCCCACCTCGAGCGCTGCGCCGCGCTCGGCACCCGGCTCCGCATGGCTCAGCCGAGCCAGCGCGCGGCGTCGAGCGCGTGGTAGGTCAGGATGAAGTCCGCCCCGGCGCGCCGGATCGACGTGAGCAGCTCGAGCACCGCCCGCTTCTCGTCGATCATCCCGCGCTCCGCGGCCGCCTTGATCATCGCGTACTCACCGCTGACGTTGTAGGCGCCGAGCGGGAGCGTCGTCGCGTCGCGCACGCGGGCGATGACGTCGAGGTACGCGAGCGCCGGCTTGACCATGAGCATGTCGGCCCCCTCCTCCTCGTCGAGCGCCGCCTCGCGCAGGCCCTCGCGGGCGTTCCCGGGGTCCATCTGGTAGCCCGCCCTGTCGCCGAACTGGGGCGCGCAGTCGGCCGCCTCACGAAACGGCCCGTAGAAGCCGGACGCATACTTCACGGCGTAGGAGAGGATCGCCGTCCCCGTGAGCGACTCGGCGTCGAGCGCGCGCCGGATCGCGGCGACGCGGCCGTCCATCATGTCGCTCGGCGCGACGACGTCCGCCCCCGCCTTCGCGTGGACCACCGCCGCCCGCGCGAGCACCTCCAGCGTGGCGTCGTTGTCGACGTCCACCGCTCCGGACGCGTCCTGCCGGAGCAGGCCGCAGTGGCCGTGGTCGGTGTACTCGTCGACGCACACGTCGGTCATCACGAGGAGCTCCGGAACCGCCTCCTTCATCGCCTTCACGGCGCGCGGGACGGGGCCGTCGGCGTCATACGCGCCCGAGCCCGACGCGTCCTTGGTGCGCGGGAGCCCGAACAGGATCGTCCCGCCGATACCGAGCTCCTTGCAGAGCCGCGCCTGCGCGGCCGCGGCGCTCACGGGCAGCTGCGAGACACCGGGCATCGTCCCGACCGGGCGAGGCGCGTCGAGCACCTCGTTGAAGAAGAGGGGGAGGATGAAATCCCCCGGGTTGAGGGACGTCTCCCGCACCAGGGCGCGGAGGGCGGGAGAGCGACGGAGCCGGCGCGGTCTCTTCGTGGGGAACACGGCGGCGGAGCATAGCAGCCCTTCGCCCGCGGGGACCGCCCCGGTCGCGACGCGCGCGATCCGCAGATCGCGGAAGCCGGGCGAATCGGCTAGTGTTCGCCCGAAACCGCCCGCATGAGACAGGCTCCCCACTTCCTCTCATCCGGCCGCGCTCGCCCTGTCGCGCGGCTCGTGCGCCCGGCGCCGGCCGGCCGCGCGCAAGCCGCTCACCGATGCGCCGCACCACGGCGAGCGGTCGGGTGCGCCGCTGGTCCAGGGCGCGGCGATGCCCTCTCTCCAGACAGCGGGACCGTGTCGTCGTCGTCCGCCGCAAACGCCTCGTCCGGCTGCTCCGCAGGCATCGCCGAGGCGGCGACCGTGACCATTGCGATGTCGGACAGCGGGCGCCAGACGGTCCACGCCTCATTGCGGACGAAGCTATCGAGCGGGACCATTCCGCGTTCGATGCCCCGCGCGAGCTGGTCGAGATTGACCGGCCCGACCGATTGCTCCCCGTTGCTGACGTACCACCGGTCCGTAAAGCCGCGCTCTGAGCTCCGCAGCTCCTCGAACAGTTTCACAGATCTCATCGAATGGACTCCAGAAACCGCCGGACGTTGGGTCGAACGGGTGCGATTCTATACCCTTAACGCACCGAGTCAACATCACTACAGAATCGCTATGACAACCAACGTCTGCCATGAGTGAACGAGAAAACGACGGTAGTTTGACGGCGCTTCCCGGGCGTCACGATCCCTCCGACGAGGGGCGGGGCACGGCGGCCGCGCGGCCCGGGGCGGGGGCGCCGGGCGCGGCGAGGCCGGGCGTCGTGTACCTCGTCGGCGCCGGCCCGGGCGATCCGGGGCTCTTCACGCAGCGCGGCGCAGAGCTCCTGGCCACGGCGGACGTCGTCCTGCACGACGAGCTCGTCCACCCCGCGCTGCTGGACGGCGTGCGGGAGGGCGCGGAGGTGCGGTCGGTCGGCAAGCGCGGCGGCGACCGCGTCGTGAAGGACGCGAAGCAGGCGGAGATCGACGCGGAGCTCGTCGCGCTCGGGCTCGCGGGCCGCAGCGTCGTCCGGCTGAAGGGCGGCGACCCGTTCCTCTTCGGGCGCGGCTCGGAGGAGGCGGAGGCGCTCGCGCGGGCCGGGGTGCCGTTCGAGGTGGTGCCGGGCGTCTGTTCCCCGCTCGGCGCGACCGCCTACGCCGGCATCTCGCTGACCCACCGGAACATCGCCTCGAGCGTGATGATCGTCAGCGGCGTCACCCGGGCGGGCAAGGGGTTCGACTGGAGCGAGCTCGCCTCGGTCCGCGGGACCATCTGCGTCCTGATGGGCATGCAGGCCCTCGACACGGTGGTCGCGGGGCTGACGGGGCCGGGGCGCCGCGATCCCGCCACGCCGGCGGCGGCGATCCAGTGGGGCACGCGGGCCGACCAGCGCGTGGTCACGACCCGGCTCGACGAGCTGCCCCGGCGCGCCAGGGAAGCGGGGCTCCAGAGCCCGGCGGTCATCGTCGTCGGCGCCGTCACCCGCCTGCGCGACGCGCTGCGCTGGTTCGACCGGAAGCCGCTGTTCGGCAAGCGGGTGCTGGTGACCCGGCCACGTCACCAGGCGCGCTCGACGTCGAGGCTCATCCGCCTCCGCGGCGGCGAGGCGGTGGAGCTCGCGACCATCGAGATCCACCCGCCGCCCGACCCCGCGCGCGTCACCGAGGCCGCCCGCGGGCTCTCTGGCTACGACGCCGTCGTCTTCACGAGCGAGAACGGGGTGGCGTGCTTCTTCCGGGAGATGGAGCGGCTCGGCCTGGACGCGCGCGCCTTCGGCTCGGCGCGGCTCGCCGCGATCGGCGTCGGGACGGCCGCCGCGCTCGCCGCGCGCGGCGTCCGTGCGGACATCGTTCCAGGGGAGTTCCGGGGCGAGGAGCTCGCGCAGGCGCTCCTCGCCGACCCCGCGCTCGCGGAGCGCCTGGCGGCGCGTGCGGGGCGTCCAGGCGTCCGCGTCCTCCTTCCGCGCGCGCTCGTCGCCCGCGAGGTGCTCCCCGAGCGCCTCCGCGCCGCGGGCTGCGAGGTCGACGTCGTGCCCGTCTACGAGACCCGCCCCGCGTCCACCGAGCGCCGTGAAGAGCTGCTCCGGGCGCTCTCGGCGGGCGCGATCGACGTCGTGCTGCTCACCTCGAGCAGCACGGTCGACAGCCTCTGCGACCTCCTTGGCGAGGGCGCTGCGGCGCGGCTCGACGGTGTGCTCCTGGCGAGCATCGGACCGATCACGACCGCGACCGCCGAGAAACGGGGGCTCCGGATCGGCGTGACCGCCGAGGTGAGCACGACAGCGGGTCTCCTCGACGCGCTGGATCGGTATTTCGCTGCGCAGCAAGCTGTCCCTGCAAGCGCCGGTGAGTGAGGTGCTGGTCGCGCGATATGCGGCCAGCGCCACGGCGCAAAAGATAAAGAGCGTCGCAGCGGACCTGGGGGGGGAAAGGTCTCCGCCGCGACGCTCGGACTCCTGAGGAGCAGGAGGCGTGCCTGCGCCTTCCTGTAGTCAATTCAAGCACTTAGAACATCTACACCGGGGCTCCCTTGCGCTCCTGCGCGTCCACGACGGCAGACCTGCAAGGGATTTCCTTACGCAGCATGACCGACGAGCACCTACAACAAGGCGCCTCAGGACGGAGCAGGCGTACAGCGCCACAGCTGGAAAGCGATGGTGAGCCGAGCTCCTCCAGGCGCTGCTCGTCACTCGAATGTTGCGCGAACGACGAGAAACTTGTTGTTGAGCTCGATGGGAGTGAGCTTCTCGAAGACGCGGGGATTGCCGAGCTCGTTCGAGAGCGAGCTGGTTCGAGCGTGCTCGGTGACGAAGTAGAAGGTCTTCACGCCCTTCTTCTTCTGCTCATTGATGTAGTCCTGGAACTTCTTTCCGCTCGAAACGAAGGCCGCCAGCTTGTTGCCGGCATAGAAGTTCTCGCCCTTCCAGTTCAGCTGGTAGGCGACGAGAGGACCCGGGGTTTGCTGGCTCGCGCGCATGTAGGCGAGCAGGGTCTCGCGCTGCCCCCAGTGCGGCGAGGTCCGCACGAAATACACATCGAGCCCCCACGCCGTGAACACGACGGCGAGCGAGAGGAGCGCGTAGAGGACGAGGCGGCGCCAGCGCGCGACCATCAGCAGGGCGCACAGGACCGCCGCGGCGGCGGTGAACGCCCAGAGGGTCGCGGAGAAGTCGAGCGACTGCGGCCAGGGACGCTTGTAGTTGTACGTGAACAGGTGCAGCAGCCTGGCCTGGCTCGGCTGCCCGTCGCGGAACATCGCGAGGTCCCGCCCGACGAGGAAGACCAGGACCGCGGCGCCGATCGCGATCGCGCCGAGCATCGCGCGCTCGTAAAGGACCACCGCGCTCGGGCGCGCGGACAGCGCCGGCGAGGAGGCGCCGCCCGAGCCGCGCGCGAGCCCTCGCGCGCCGCCCCCGAGGCGCAGCATGTCGTCGAGCAGGATCCCGGTGAGCATCGCCGCCGGCGGGACGGCCGGCAGGATGTAGTGGTGGAACTTCGTCAGCATCAGCGCGAAGAGCGCGAAGCCGAAGATGAACCACATCGCCAGGAACACCGAGGCGTCGCTCTGGCGTACGTCGGCCGAGCCGGCCTCCCCTGACGGTCCCCCCTCCCCTGGAGCTCCCCCCTCCCGGCGCCGGAGCCACCACACGAGCGAGGCGGGCACGAGCCCCGTCCACGGGAACATCGCGTAGCCGAGCTGCCACACGTAGTAGCGGAAGCTCACGTCATCGCCCTCGTTGGTGTCGTGGACGTGGGTGAAGGCGCGCTTGAACATGTCGTGGAACAGGAGCCTGTCGGTGAACGGCTGGCCGTGCCGCGCGTACATCGCGACGAACCAGGGCAGCGCGACGCACGCGAGGACGAGCAGCCCGACGGGGATCTCCATCTTGAGCAGGTCGCGGTACCGGCGGGAGACGACGACGTAGCCGAGCGCGCAGAGCACCGGGAGGCCGAAGCCCGCCGGCCCCTTGGCCATCGTGGACAGGGCGGCGAAGAACCACGCCGCGAGGAAGAGGAGCCGCTGGACACGCCGCTCGCCCCAGCTGGCGTAGAGGACGATGCCGAGCGTCTGCGCCCAGATGAGCGCCTGGAGCACGGGCTGCAGCCCGGGGACCACGGGCAGCACCGACCGGCAGGCCTCGTTGCCGGGCAGCCCGCAGTTGCCCGGAGAGCCCGAGCTGAAGACGTCTCCATGGAGGCGCACGCCGAAGGGCGCCGGGTGGATCTCGACGTGACGCGAGAGCAGATAGAGGATCTGCGGCAGGGCGCAGGCGATGATCGCCCCGAGCACGAGGTGATAGGCGGAGAGCCCCACCTTGAGCGCGCCGAGGTCGACCTCGTAGACGCGCGCCTCCCGCGCCTCGTCGGTGTGGATGCCGAGCAGGAGGAGCGCCATCGCGGCGGCCATCGTCGCGACGAACGGCATGTCCGTCATGGTCTGGTGCGAGACCAGGAACCACTGCGGCATCGTGGCGAGGACGACGCCCGCGAGCAGCCCCGCGCGGCGGCTGAAGATCTGCGAGATGGCCTTGTAGAGCAGGTAAACGGCGATGAGCGTCAGCGCGAAGATGGGCAGCCGGACCGCCCACTCGGGCCACGGCGTGCGCCCCTCGGCGACCGCCGACAGCATCTCGCCCGACCGGTAGCGGACGCCGAAGGCCGCCATGGCGAGCGCCTGCATCCAGAAGTCGAGCACCGGCTTCGACCAGAACCAGCCGTCCTGCGCCCACCAGAGCGAGATCCAGTCGTTCCTCGCGAGGATCTCGCGCGCGACCTCGCCGTAATGCGTCTCCCACGGGTCGGTGAGCGAGTGGCTGCCGAGCATGGGCAGGTAGAGCAGCGTGACGAGGGCGACGAGCCAGAAGCCATGCCGCCGGAGCAGGGGGCGCGGGGCGCCCGCCTCGTCGACGCGGCCGGGGCCGAGGCGCTCGCCGACCCGGAACGCGCCGGCCACCGCCGTGAGGAACGCGGCGGGGATCGCGACGGCGGGGATCGCCAGCGAGAGCAGCGCGGGCGCGCCGTCCCGTGACGCGGAGATCGGCGAGAAGTAGCCGGCCACAGCGAGCGTGATCAGGACGAAGAACGCGACGAGCCCACCGCCGAGCAGCGCGAGCGGACCGAGCAGGTCGCGGATGCCGACGCGCGCGGCGACGCGCTCGGGCGGGTCGTCGAACGTGCCGAGCAGATCGAGCAGGCCGAGCGTGGCGGCCGCGATCCCGAGCGCGCCGAGCGGGACGCCCCAGCGGAACTGAGGTGCGAGCGCCATCACGACGAGCGCGACGAGGGCGCCCGCGGCGAGCACGGCGGCGCCGCGCCAGCGGAGCGGGTTGCCCTGCGGAACGAGGCGCGGCTCATCGTCGTCGGGCTCGGCCTCGTCCGCGCCGGTCGCGCCGTCGCTCTCTGCGGCCTCGTCCTCCGGAGAAGGGGCGCGCGGCTCGGCGGCGCCGGAGCCCACCATGTCACCCGTGGCCGTCACGTCACCGGCGGCCGACTCATCGCCCGCGGCCGGCTCGTCGCGGACGTCCGCGGGCGCACCGCTGCTCTTGTCGTGCGTGTCGTTCATGGCTGCGCCGGACGCGGAACGCGGCGGGGCCCTGGCGTAGCAACTCTACGTCGCCGGGCAAAGCAGCGGTCGCATGCTCTCGCGCAGCGACGGACCTGCCGCGCCCAAGCGAGTGAAGCCCCGCCCCGAGCAGGCCTTCGTGCGCGGCTTGCGCAGACCTGCCCGGTGAGCTGCGGCGTCGCGGCGTACGCCGCCCCGCTCGCGCGCCTCGCCGGGATGCCGGCGAGGGGGCGCGTCCGCGACGCCAACGGCCGCGCGGCGGCCGTGGTGCGCGACTACTTCGTCAGGCGCGCGATCTCTTCCTTGATGATCGTCTCGGCGAGGACCGGGACGACCTCCCACACGACGCGCTCCACGACGTCGCGGGACAGCGCCATCACGGCCTCGACCTGCTCGCTCGTGAGGCCGAGGCCCTCGAGCTTGCTCGCCATCTGGCCGTTGACCTGCGCGGACGCGGTGGCCGCGACCGCCGCAGACCCCGTCGCCGTCTTCGGCACGCCGGACACCGGCGTCGGCGAGAAGGCCATCGTCGTCTGCGGCAGACCCGACGACGCGCCGGTCGGCGCCGTTTTGACCGAGGCCTGGGCCGGCGCGGCGCTGGTGGCCGGCGCGTTGGGCGTGTAGATGAGCGTCTTCGCGCGCTGGAGCGGGCTCGCCGCCGCTGCCGCGGCGGGCTGCGCCGCGGCCGCCGCCGCAGGTTGCGCCGCGGCAGCAGGCTGCGCCGCGGCGGCGGGAGCGCGCGCGGCCGCGGGCGTCGCCGCAGCAGGAGCCGCAGCCGCGGCCGGCTTCGCCTCGCCGCGCGACGCCAGCAGCTTCTTGACCTTGTCGATCATCTGCTGCGTGTCGAACGGCTTGTCCATGTGGTCGTCCGCTTGCGCGCTCGAGCCCTTCGCAGGGTCGAACGGGTTCTGCTTGGACGACAGGATCAGGACGGGCGTCGCCGGTGATGCCTGCTTGATCGCCTTGCACAGCTCGTAGCCGTTCTTCGGCTCGAGCGTGACGTCGGCGATCACCAGGTCGGGTTTATCGCTCTTGAGCTTCTGCAGCGCAGCGTCGGCGCTGCTCGCCGTCACGACGCGGAAATCCTGACCCGCAAAGGTGATTTCGAGCACTTTGCGCATGGTCACGCTGTCGTCTACGGCGAGAAGGGTGCTGGCCACGAACGGGTCTCCTCTCAGATGGCGAGAAAGCGATGACGGCTCTGGATATCTTCGGCTCCGGTCGCGCGATGTGTCAACATTCGCGGTGTATTTCGCCCCGCGAGCCCCGCGGATGCGCGTTTTTCGCGCCGGTAGAGCCCGGCCCCACGCTGGTCGGGCCGAGCAAGGCGCCCCCGTGAGCTCTCATGCGACCGCTCCGCCCCGCCGCTCCCCCGACCCAGGCCGACGCTGAACCGACCGGCGTCGACCCGACCGCTCCCGTACGACCTCCGCAGGATGGCCACTGGATAGTTCCGGCAGAGCTGGACCGGCGGCCGCTCGACGGCGCGATCCGCGCGCTCGCCTCTGTCTCGTGGTCCGACGCGCGCCGGCTGATCGAGACCGGCAAGGTGCTGGTCGGGAACGCGGTGGCGACGAGCGCCCGGCGCCGGGTGCTCAACGGCGAGCGCGTCGAGGTCCGCCTGCGCGCGCCGCGGCCCGAGACCGTGCGGCGGCGCAAGCTCGAGGGCGAGCTCGTGGTCTACGCGGACGCGAGCGTCGTCGTGGTGAACAAACCCGCGGGGGTGAGCACCATCCCGTACGGCGACGAGGACCCCGCGGAGCAGGCCGCGACGCTCGACGCGCTGGTGCGGGAGGTGCTGGCCCGGCGCGACCGCCTGCGCGGGCGGGCGCCGCTCGGCGTCGTGCAGCGCCTCGACAAGGGGACGAGCGGGCTGCTCGTCTTCGCGCGGACGCTCGCCGCGAAGAAGCACCTCGCGCAGCAGCTCCGCGTGCGCTCGATGCACCGGCAGTACCTCGCGCTCGCGCACGGCGCGGTCCCGCGCGGCACCCACCGCAGCTACCTCGTCGAGGACCGGGGCGACGGGCTGCGCGGCTCGGCGCGGGAGCGGCGGCGCGAGGGGCAGCTCGCGGTGACGCACGTCGAGCCGATCGAGACGCTCCGAGGGCCGCAGGACGAGCCCGGGGCCACGGGCGTCACGCTGGTCGCCTGCCGCCTCGAGACAGGCCGCACGCACCAGATCCGCATCCACCTCGCGGAGTCCGGCCACCCGCTCGTCGGCGAGACGGTCTACGTGCGCGACTACCGCGGGGCGAAGATCCCGGCCCCGCGGCTGATGCTCCACGCGGCCGAGCTCGGGTTCGACCACCCCACCGACGACCGGCCGATGCGGTTCCAGGCGCCGCCGCCTCCCGACTTCGACGAGGTGCTCGAGCGGCTCCGCGAGGCGCGGCGCAAGGGCGCTACTTGACCTTGCCGCGGGCCTCGCTCATCGCCGCGGCGGTGGCGTCGACGAGCGGCATCACCTTCGCGTAATCCATCCGCGTCGGGCCGAGCACGCCCACGGTCCCGGCGACGCGCCCGTTCTCCATGTACGGCGCAGCGACCAGGCTGAGCTGGCCTCCGCCCAGATCGCCCGCCTCGCTGCCGACGAAGACGGTGACCTCGCCCGCGCCGGCGGCGAGCGTGCGGTCGAGCAGATCGACGAGCTCCTCGCGCTCCTCGAGCGCCTTCATCAGCTTCCTGAGCCGGTCGACGTCGGCGTACTCCGGCAGGTCGATCAGGCGGTTCTGCCCCTCGATGACGACCTCGCTCCGCCGGGTCACGTCGGCCGTCGCCTTGCTGCCGAGCTCGAAGGCGCGGCGCCTCAGCGCGTCGATCTGGAGGCGCTCGTCCGCGAGGCGACGGGCGAAGAGGTCCCGGATCTCGCCCAGCGTGCGCCCCTCGATCACGTCGGCGAGCAGGTTGTGGATCCGGGTGAGCTCCCCCTCGTTGATCGACTCGTCGATCGAGATGAAGCGGTTCTCGACCGAGCCGTCGGCGAAGACGAGCACGGCGAGCAGCTGCCCTGGCTTCGTCGGGATGAAGCGCAGCTGGGCGAGCGCGCGGATCTCCGCCCGCGGCGCCGCGACGACCGCCGCCGCGCCCGACAGCTCCGAGAGGTAACGCCCCGTCTCGCGGAGCGGGTCGCTCGCCACCGTGTAGATCTCGGTGAACCGAGCGCTGAGCTCCGCTTGCTGCTCTGGGGAGAGCGACCGAAGCTCGACGAGCGCGTCGATGAACAGCCGGAGCGCGCGATCGGTCGGGATCCGCCCCGCGGAGGTGTGCGGCTGATGGAGGTAGCCGGCCTCCTCGAGGTCAGCGAGCACGTTGCGGATCGAGGCCGCCGAGAGATCGAGCCCGTACTTCCGCGCGAGCGTCCTGCTGCCTACGGGGTCGCCCGTCGCGATGAACTCGGTGACCGCGGCGAAAAGGATCTTTCGAGCGCGATTGGAAACATCTCCCATGTCAGCTGCATGCAGCGCGTGAGCGCGCCGCGGTGGCTACCTGGACCAGGGACTGCCCGGACCGGGAAGCCATGCGGACCGGGCCTTCGCTCCCATACGTCAAGACGCGCGAGCGGGCTCCGGGCCCACGGATGCGCATGCCGTCTATTTTGAGGCGATCGCGCGGCCCGGTCAAATGGCGCGCTAGGATGGGCGCGGCCGCCGCGCCGGAGGCCGCGGTTCCGCGGCCCTCGCGCTGCCGTGTTCCTCGCGCCCTTCCCCGGATTCCCCGGGGTGGGCCGGGGCCTCGGCGCGTGGCGACGCCCGCCCGCAACGATGCCGCCCGCACGCCACGCCGCCACCGCCTGCGCGCTCGCCCTCGCGCTCGGCCCGCTCGCGACCACGCCGAGCGCGCAGGGCAGGCCGAAGGTGAAGTTCCATCAGGACTGGGCCAGACACCCGTCGGCGCGCTACGCGGCCCTGAGCGCGGAGCGGTGCCGGGAGGCGCTCGTGCGGCGGAAGGTCGCGTTCGAGCCGGTGCGGCGCGCGCCGGGCGTGCTCGCGCCGGTGCGGCTGACGCAAGGGGTCGGCGGGGTCCTCTACCGGACCGCGGAGCCGGCCCACCGGCGCGCCGACAACCCGAACGACGTCTTCGACTGCCGACTCGCGCTCGCGCTCTCGGACTTCAGCCGGATCCTGCGCGTGCACGACATCGGCGAGGTGCTGATGTTCTCGGCGTGGCGGCCCCCCTCGCCGATGTGGCCCGAGGGCAAGCTCGCGACGAGGCACCCCGGCGGGCTCGCCATCGACATCTACAGGTTCGTGAAGAAGCGCGCCGGCGACGGGTTCGCCGAGGAGTGGCTCGACGTCGAGCGCGACTTCGTCGGCAGGCGCGGCGCCCCGGTGTGCGGCGAGGGCGCGGGCAAACCGGCGAGCCGCGGCGCGGCGCGCAAGGGCGCGAGCAGCCCGCCGGCGGACGCGGCGGCGCGAGAGCTGCGCTCCATCGTGTGCGAGGCCGCGGATCAGCACATCTTCACGTCGATCCTCACGCCCAACTACGACCGGGCGCACAGAAATCACCTGCATCTCGAGGTGACCCCCGACGTCCAATGGCAGCTCGTGCGCTGATCCCGGGAGGGCAGGCCTCCCGGGCGCAAACCCGCTCTCGCTCCGAGGTCGACCCGCTATGTTAGCCCGCGTGCCCGCACGAAGACCCCCGCCCGCCCCCGCCTCTGCCGCGTCCGCCGCGCTGGCGCTCGCCGCCATCGTGCTGTCGTTCACGTTCGTCGGCTGCCCCTGCATCAGCGGCCCCGTGAACGCGAGCCCAGGCCTCCGCTGGTTTCTTTTCTCGAACTTCGGCGCCAGCAAGATCTGCCCCGAGATGCTGAAGAGCGGCGTCTCGCTGCGCCTGCAGGACAGGTCGTCGTCCATCGGGCGGTTCTTCCCGATGCAGTGCTCGTACGACGTCAACGACGCGGCCCAGACGGTCACCGTGCACATCGCCGGCACCGGGTACGGCTACATGCAGCCGGCGAAGCGGGTGGGCTTCTCGCTCACGACGTCCGTCGAGTACCGGCCCGACTTCCAGATCGCGGGCGATGACGTCTACGTGTGGGGCCGGCTGAACCGGATCGTGCAGGGCCCGAGCTTCCAGCTCGGCTACGTCGAGAACCCCGTCATCGACGTGATGGCCAACGTGCCGCCGTTCGGGGGGCTCGCCAACCTGCTCGGCAACCAGATCGTCGCCGGCGAGATGACCCGCGGGTTCACCGTCCTCTACAACGAGGAGACCGGGAAGGACTTCACGCTGGGGATCCTGATGCCGCCCCAGCGCCCGCACCACCCGTTCGAGGCGGAAGACGACGAGCGGTACACGTTCGCGAACGAGGTCATCGAGGTGCAGGCGCACCAGCGGGACTACCTCGGGCCGTTCGAGGTCGCCGACGCGGACCAGGCGCTCTACCTGAAGCTGAGCGTGCAGGGCGCGCCCGTGGACATCATGATCGTCGACAAGCTGACGGGCGACGCCTGGCGCGAGGCCTACCAGACCGGCAAGCCGCTCGGCCCCCCGCCCGGCCCGGTGCAAGCCGGCGGCCCCCTCCAGCCCGGGATCATCGAGACGCGCCGCTATGCGCTGCGCCCGGGCCTCTACTACGTCGTCATCGACAACACGGCGGCGGCTGGGCTCGTCTCGCCCCCCATCACGCTGCTCAGCCCTCTCGGAGGGTCGGCCGCGCAGGTGAGCTACATGGCGCAGGTCGGCGAGTGATGCCGGGGGGCGAGAGCGTGACCGCGTGACCGCGTGACCGCTTGATCGCTTGATCGCAGACGCGGTCAGGTCGCGCCGAGCGGGCGTGGTCGCCGGCCTTGACGCGGTTCGCCGCGAACGGGATAAACTCCGCATGGCCGTCATCGCGAGAGAGGGGGACAGCGTGACCCACGTCGACCAAGTTGCCCTCGACCGGCTGCGCGCCCGCCTCCAGGCGTACATGGCCAAGAAGGGGCTGAGGTCGACGGCGCAGCGCCGGCTGATCGTCGACACGTTCTTCTCGGGCGCCCCGCACATGACCATCGAGGACCTGCTCACGGAGGTCCGCGCGCGCGACCGGGGCATCGGGTACGCGACGGTGTACCGGACGCTCAAGCTGCTCGCGGAGTGCGGCGTGGCCTCCGAGCGCCGGTTCGGAGACGGCCTCAGCCGCTACGAGCTGGCCGACGACGCCAGCGCGCACCACGACCACCTGATCTGCGTGAGCTGCGGGAAGATCATCGAGTTCGAGGAGCCGCGGATCGAGGCGCTCCAGGAAGAGATCGCCGCGAAGTACGGCTTCGAGGTGAACTGGCACAAGCACGAGATGTACGGCGTCTGCCTGGAGTGCCGCGACGGCGACGCCAAGGACGACGCGGACGCCGACGTCTCGTAGCCGCCTCCAGCGGGAGGCGAGGAGCGCGGGGCCGGCCGCGCGCGGCGCGGGTGGCGCAGCGAGCGTTCAACTCTTCGCGTCGAGCGCGCGGGCGTGGACGACGGCCATGACGCCGCCGAGCAGCGAGGCGATGGGGGCGTAGGCCGGCGGGAGCACGAACGCGGAGATGACCGCGGCGCCGACGAGCGCCGGGGCGACGCTCAGCGCGAGCCCGACGCGCGCCTCGATGCGCGTGCGGTGCGCGAGCGCGAGGGAGAGCGCGGCGTCGCGGACATCGTCCGAGGCGAGCACCACCGAGAAGTCGGCAGGCGCGGAGCCAGCGGCGCCGAGGGCCACCGAGACGTCCGCGGCGCCGAGCGCGGCGTCGTCGACACCGGCGTGGCCGAGGACGGCGACGCTCGTGCCCGCGTCGATCAGGCGGCGCACCTCGGCGCCGCGATCCGCGGGGAGGATCTCGGGGCGGATGTGATCGATGTCGAGCGAGCGGCCGATCGCCTCGCACGTCTCGCGCGCGTCGCCCGACATCAGCACGGGCTCGACCTGCGCGTCGAGCAGGTGCTGGATGGCGGCCCGCGCCCCGGGACGGAGCCCGTCCTGCAGGCCGATGAGCCCGACGAGGCGGGCGCCCACCGCGACGAGCACCACCGTGCGGCCCAGCGCTTCGAGCTCGGCGACGCGGCTCTCGGCCGCGGCGATCGAGATCCGCTGCTCGAGCATGAGCGCGCGGTTGCCGACGCAGAGCTCCTCGCCGGACGAGGTGACGGCCGTCACGCCGAGGCCGGGGTGGAAGTTCGGGTTGCGCACGCCGTCGGGCCGCAGGCCGCGGACGCGGGCGGCCCGGACGATCGCCGTCGCGACGGGGTGCTCCTCGGTGCGCTCCGCGCCGGCCGCGAGCGCGAGCACGTCGCTCGGCGTGAGCTTCTGGCCGGTCGCCTCCAGCTCCGCGAGCTCGGGCTCGCCGAGCAGCAGCGTGCCGCGGGCGCAGAACACGGCGACCGAGACCCGACCGGCGCGGTCCCACGCGTCGGCGCTCTTGTAGACGATGCCCCGGCGCAGCCCGAGCAAGATGCCGCGCGCGACGTGGACCGAGGCGATCGAGGCCGTGATCGCCGTGGACAGCGCGGCGAGCACCGACGCCGCCGTCATCGCGACCTCGACCGGCGCGCGCCCGGCGACGAAGGCGGAGAGCGCGCCGATCACCGCGGCGCCGATCGCCCAGCGCTCGGTCAGGGCGCGGGAGGCCTGCGCGATGGGCGCGAGCGCGTCCGCGCGCCGGCGGGCGTCGAGGAGCACGCGCGCGACCGCGCGGTCGCCGCCGGAGAAGGTGCAGGCGCCGACGAGGCGGCCCCGGACCACGGTGGCCCCCGCGACGACGGGGTCGCCGTCGCGCCGGCGAGCCGGCGTGGTGGCGCCGATCCAGGGGAGCACCTCGACGTCGCCCCCCGTGACCACGAGATCGACCGGGACGACCTCCCCTGTGTCGACCTGGACGCTCTCGCCCGGTCGCAGCTCGTAGAGCTCGTCCCCGGCGCCCTCGGCGGAGCCGTCGTCGCCGCGCGGAGGAGCGCGGTCGACGGGCGCCGGGCCGTGCGCCCACGCGCCCGGCGGCCGGCGCGCCGGCGTGGAGAGCACGGACGCGATCCAGATCCGCTCGGCGAACACGCGATGGCGCGCGCTCTCGATGAGCCAGGCGCTGATCGCGCTGGCGGTGGCGATCACGCCCGCGAGCGACGCCGCCTCGGCCGCGAGCGCGCGATCCTGGCCGAACAGGGCCCAGACGGCGGCCACGAGCCCTCCCAGGACGGGGGCGAGCATCGGCGCCGGGTGCGGATCCGTGGCGTCGCGCGCGGTCGTGGCGGCGCGGCCGAGGAGCATCCCGGCGCTCACCGTGGCGAGCACGATGCGGGCGCCGATGACGAGCTTCGCGTCCCCGGCGAGGGTGAGCGCGACGGCGAGCGTCCCCGCGATGATCGCGAGCACCAGCAGCAGCGCGCCGATGTCCCGCGCCTCGGCCGCCTCGTAGCGCTGCGGCTCCTCGCTCAGGATGGTGTTCCCGATCGGCTCGAGCAGCGCGCGATCGTCGTCGAGGACCGGCAGCTCGGGGAGCCGCTCGTCGAGCGGAACGGGCGGGAACGCGTCGACGATGGGCGCGTCGAGATCGGCGACGCGCGGGGCGCCCTCGTCGGCGCGCGCGGGCTCGGCGCGCGGCGCGGCGGCGTGGGGCCCGGCGGCGGGCGGCGCCCCCGGCGAGAACCCCCGGGCGGGCGCGCCCGAGCTCGCCAGGCCGGCGGGCCGGACGTCGCCCGGCGCAGGCGGCGCCTCGCCGAGGAACGCGTGGCGGCACCGGGCGTTGCAGAAGTAGTGAAAGCGCTGGTCGAAGATCGCGACGTGCCCCGCGCGCAGCGGATCGATCAGCTTGCTGCAGCCCGAGCACGGGAGGGGCGCGACGGCGGGCCCGGCTGCGCGCGAGGCGACCACCTCAACCTGCAGCCGGCATCTCGGCGAGCGCGGCCTCGACCTCGGCCAGGGCCTCGTCGATCTGGGCCTCGCTCACGATCAGGGGCGGCGTGAACCGGAGCACGTTGCTGCCGGCGACCGTGAGGAGCACGCCCCGGTCGCGCGCGCGCCCGAGCGCGTCGCGCGTGTCGACGCCCGGCGCGAGGATGAGCCCGCGGAGCAGGCCGCGCCCGCGCTCGCCGGCGCACACGTTCGGCAGCCGCGCGGCGATCGCGGCGAGGCCGCGGCCGAGCTGCTCGCCGCGCTTCACGGCGGCCTCGCAGAGCTTGTCTTCCTCGATCACCGCGAGCACCGTGCGCGCCGTGGCCGAGGCGAGCGCGTTGCCGCCGTACGTCGAGCCGTGCGAGCCCGGGGGCAGCGCGCCGTTGAGCCGCTCCCGCAGCACGAGCGCGCCGATCGGGAACCCGCCGCCGAGCCCCTTCGCGAGCGCCGCCGCGTCGCCCTGGACGCCGTCGTACATCGCGCCGAGCCAGTGCCCCGTGCGCCCGATCCCGGTCTGCACCTCGTCGAGGAGCAGCAGCGCGCCGTGCTCATCCGCGATGCGCCGCAGCTCCGCGAGGAACCCGGGCGGGGCCGGCAGGACACCGCCCTCCCCCTGCACCGGCTCCACCAGGATCCCCGCGACGTCCGGGCCCATGGCGGCGCGCACCGCGGCGGCGTCTCCATAGGGCACGTGGGTGACCCCCTCGAGCGAGGGGCCGAAGCCCTCGCGGTACTTCGGCGTCCCGGTCAGGGCGACAGCGCCGAGCGTGCGGCCGTGGAACGCGTTCTCGAACGCGATGATCCGGTAGCGCTCGGTCTCGCCGCGGTTGAAGAAGTGGCGGCGCGCGAGCTTGAGCATCGCCTCGTTCGCCTCCGTGCCCGAGTTGCAGAAGAAGGCGCGGTCGAAGCCGGTCTTCTCGCAGAGCTCCTCGGCAAGGCGGAGGTTCTCGGCGTTGAAGAAGTAGTTGGAGGTGTGCATGAGGCGGCCCGCCTGCTCGGCGATCGTCGCCACGAGCCGCGGGTGAGCATGCCCGAGCGACGCCACCGCCACCCCGGCGTACATGTCGAGGTACCGGCGCCCCTCCGTATCGAAGAGCTCGCACCCCTTGCCTCGATCGAGGACGAACGGGGGCTGGCGGTAGTTGCCGAGGAGGTGCCTCTGCGCCGCGAGGAGCGGCGAGCTGGCGGGCGTCGAGGCGTTCGCCGGAGGGGGCTCGGCGGCGGGGCTGGGGGCGATGCTCATGGGGCCCCGATCTAACGCCGGGCAGGGGGTCGGAGCAAACGGTCGATGCACGGCCGGCCCAGGATCGTGGAGACCCGGGCAAAACGCGCGTAAAATGCGCGTCCGGAGCGCTCGCCGCGCGGTTGTCCGCGGCCGCTCCCGCGAGCCGCCGCCGTCGGAGCGCGCCGGCGCGCGCTGGCCGAGCGCGCCGGCGCGCGCCGGGGGACCGGCGCTGGGCCTGGAGATTGCCACCGGATCGCGGCTGGTTATAGTGCCGCCGTCCTATGAGCGATTCGGAACAAAATGGGTCGAACCAGAACACCGGGGAGCCGGCGGAGGCGCAGGCGGAGCGCGCAGAGCCCGCGGAGCAGCGAGCCGCCACCCCCGAAGACAAACTCGGCGAGGTGCAGGCCGAGGCCGCGCGGATGCGCGAGCAGCTGCTGCGCACCGCCGCCGATTTCGACAACTTCCGTAAGCGCTCCCGGCGCGAGGTCGAAGAGGCACAGCGCCGCGGCCGCGAGTCGATCCTGAAGGATCTGCTCCCGGTCTTCGACAACCTCGAGCGCGCCGCCAGCCACGCCGAGAGCGCGCCCGACGTGAAGTCGGTCGCCGAGGGCGTGCGGATCGTGGCGAAGCAGTTCGTCGATACGCTCGAGCGCATGGGCATCAAGCGCATCGCCGCGGTCGGAAAGCCCTTCGATCCCAGCGTGCACGAGGCCATCCAGCAGATCGAGTCGACCGAGCACCCGGCCGGCGTCGTGATCGCGGAGGTCCAGCCGGGGTACATGCTGGGCGATTACCTGATCCGCGCGGCGATGGTCGTCGTCTCGAAGGGCTCGCCCGGCGAGTCGACGTCCGCGGCCAACTGAGCCTCGCCACGGCGCGGGCCGGCTGCTCAGCGCACACCTCCTGCCTCGCGCGCATCATGGCGGTGGTCCTCTCCGGGATCTGCTGTGCCCCGCCACCTCACCGCACGATCTCCCCAAATATCGCGGACGCCAAGGTCGTCTCCCCACCCGGCGCGCAGCGAGGCCTGTAGTATCTTTCGCCGCATATGGGGAAGGTGATCGGCATCGATCTCGGGACGACGAACTCGTGCGTGGCTGTCGTCGAGGGGGCGGGGGTCGCCTCGGCGAACGATGTGCGGGTCATCCCGAACGCCGAGGGCGCGCGCACGACCCCCTCGGTGGTCGGCTTCCCCGCGAGCGGCGAGCGCCTGGTCGGACAGGTCGCGCGGCGCCAGGCGGTCACGAACCCGCAGAACACCATCTCCGCGGTGAAGCGCCTGATGGGCCGCAAATTCAGCGCGCCCGAGGTCAGCAAGCAGATCTCGCTCGCCCCCTACAAGATCGTCGAGGCGCCGAACAGCGACGCGTGGGTCGACGTCAAGGGGCGCAGCTACTCGCCCCCCGAGATCTCCGCGATGATCCTCGGCCAGATGAAGCAGGTCGCCGAGCGGTTCCTCGGTGAGCCGGTGACCGAGGCGGTGGTCACCGTCCCGGCCTACTTCGACGACGCGCAGCGACAGGCCACGAAGGACGCCGGGCGGATCGCCGGGCTCGACGTGCGCCGGATCATCAACGAGCCGACCGCCGCGGCGCTCGCCTACGGCCTCGACAAGGTCAAGGCCGAGACGATCGCGGTCTACGACCTCGGCGGAGGGACGTTCGACATCTCGATCCTCGAGATCGCGAACGGCGTCTTCAGCGTCAAGGCGACCGGCGGCGACACCCACCTCGGCGGGGAGGACTTCGACCAGCGGCTCATCGATCTGCTGGCCGACGAGTTCGAGGGCCAGAGCCGCATCGATCTGCGCCGCGATCGCATGGCGCTCCAGCGGCTCAAGGAGGCGGCGGAGAAGGCGAAGCACGAGCTCTCGTCGTCGCTCGAGACCGAGATCAACATCCCGTTCATCGCCGTCGGTCCGGGCGGCGGGCCGCTCCACCTCGAGCGCACGATGCGGCGCAACGAGCTCGAGATGCTCTGCGAGAGCCTCATCCAGCGGACCGTCGACGTCTGCCGCGCGACGCTCGCGGACGCGAAGCTCCCCGTCTCCGCCGTCAACACGGTGGTCCTCGTCGGGGGCATGACGCGCATGCCCGCCGTGCAGGCGGCGGTGCGCGAGTTCTTCGGCCGCGAGCCGAACAAGGGGGTGAACCCGGACGAGGTCGTCGCGGTCGGGGCGGCGCTGCAGGGCGCCGCGCTCTCGGGGCACGTCGACGAGGTGCTGCTCCTCGACGTGACGCCGCTCTCGCTCGGCGTCGAGACCGGCGGCGGCGTGAGCTTCAAGCTCATCCCGCGGAACACCACGATCCCGACCGAGCGGAGCGAGATCTTCACGACCAGCGTCGACAACCAGAGCTTCGTCCCCGTCCACGTGCTCCAGGGCGAGCGCGAGATGGCCGCCGACTGCCGGAGCCTCGCGCGCTTCGAGCTCACCGGCATCCCGCCCGCGCCGCGCGGGCTGCCCAAGATCCAGGTGACCTTCCGCATCGACGAGAACGGGATCGTCCGCGTCGAGGCGCGGGACCTCGGCACGGGGCGGGTCCAGGAGGTCCGGGTCACCCCGACGAGCGGCCTCACCCCCGACGAGGTCGACAGGCTCGTCTCGGAGGGCGAGCGGTTCAAGGAGACCGACGCGCTCCGCCGCGATCTCGCCGAGCTCCGCAACCAGGCGGAGACCCTCGTCTACACGACCGAGCAGGCCCTCGAGGGCTACGGCGATCTGCTCGACGCCGAGCTCCTCGGCGAGGTCCACGCCGAGTGCGCCGCGCTGCGGAAGCTGCTCGACGGCGGCGGCGACCTCGACGCGCTCCGGGCCGCGTACGCGCGCCTGGAAGGGGCGGCGTTCCGGATCGCGGAGTCGATGTATGGAGGGGACGATGACGCCGCCGCGAGCAAGGCCGTTGAGACGTGACGCGCGGCCGGGCGGCGCGGCGCGATCCCCGGGCGAGCGCACTCCCGGCCGCGCGAAGGCCGCTGGCCTCCTCTTCCGGAGCGCCGCGCGCGCTCTAGACGCGAGGCTGCGCGGGGCTTCGACGAGACGATGCTGAACGAGACCTTCGGACGCTACCGCTTGCTCGAGCGCCTCGGCGAAGGCGGCATGGCCGAGGTCTTCAAGGCCAAGAGCTTCGGCGTCGAGGGGTTCGAGAAGGTCCTCGTCATCAAGCGCATCCTCCCGAAGCTCGCCGAGCAGGGGCGCTTCGTGGACATGTTCGTGCACGAGGCCAAGCTCGCCGTGCGCCTCTCGCACGCGAACATCGTGCAGGTGTTCGACCTCGGCCGCGTCGACCACCCGAACGGCGATCCGACCAGCTACTTCATCGCGATGGAGTACGTCCCCGGGCTCGACCTGGCGACGCTGCTCGCCCGCTGCCGCCGCGCGAAGCGGCCGATCCCCCTCGGCATGGCCGTGTTCATGACGGCCGAGATCGCGAAGGCGCTCGACCACGCCCACCGGCGGCGCGACGAGCAGTCGCGCCCCCTCGGCATCGTCCACCGCGACATCTCGCCCCAGAACATCCTGCTCTCCTGGGAGGGAGAGGTGAAGGTCACCGACTTCGGCATCGCGAAGGCGACGCAGTCGATGACCGAGGAGGAGGTCGGCGAGAAGCGCGCGGGGCGGATCCGCGGGAAGCTCGCCTACATGAGCCCCGAGCAGTCGCGCGCCGACGCGATCGACGGCAGGAGCGACCTCTTCTCGCTCGGGACGGTGCTCTACGAGATGCTCGCCGGCTCGAACCCGTTCGCGGCGCCCACCGCGTTCGAGGTCATGCGGCGGCTGCAGGCGAGCGAGTACCCGCCGCTCGCGCTCGTGCGCCCCGACGTGCCCAGCCCGCTCGTCGACATCGTGAGCACGATGCTCGCGAGGAGCGCCGAGGATCGGTTCGCCGACGCCGGGCGGCTGCACGAGGCGCTCCTCGGCTTCTTCTACGCGACGGGCGAGCGGTTCGGGGCGAACGATCTCGCCGAGTTCCTGGAGCCGTTCCACGAGGAGAAGGCGGGCGCCGTGCTCGAGGCGAGCGCCGTGCTCGAGGAGGAGCCGCTCGGGGCCAACGAGCGCACGCCCGTGGAGGTGCCGCACACGACGAGCACGCGCACGCGCACGACGGCGTCGGGGCTCCTCCAGCTGCTCGAGAAGGCCGACAGCAGCCCGGCCACGCGCGGGCTCGGCGAGCGGCGCGAGGTCACGGCGCTCGTGCTCATCTTCACGGGGTCCGAGGAGGACGCGGCGAGGAGCATCGCGCGGGCCCGCGAGGTGCTGGCGCGCTACGGCGCGCTGCTGCTCGAGCAGGAGGCGTCCCAGCTCGTCGCCGTCTTCGGGCTCGGCGACGCCGACGGACGCGACACCGAGGCCGCGGTGCGCGCCGCCCTCGTGATCCTGCGCTCGCGCGGCGGCGGCGCGTCGGTCTCCGCGGGCATCCACCTCGCCCGCATCCTGGTCGACGGCGCCGGCGCGCCGATCCGCGACGAGCGGCTCGCCTCGCTCATCGCCTCCGCCCAGGCGCTCGCCCGCGCGACCGAGTCCCAGGTCGCCGTGTCACACCTCACCGGGCGCGTCCTCCGCAACGCGTTCACGACCGAGGAGCTGCCCGGCGCGGGCCGGACCGCGCCCGAGGGGGGGCGCGCGGTCACCTCCGCGCACCCCCCGGACGGCGCCTACGGCCGCTTCGTCGGCCGCCGCGACGAGCTGAAGCAGCTCGGCGACATCCTGGCCGCCGCCACGAGGAAGCGCGCGCAGATCGCCGTCATCCAGGGCGAGCGCGGCATCGGCAAGACGCGGCTGCTCGCCGAGATGGAGCGGCGGCTGTCGAAGGGCGACTACAACGTCGGGGTCTACGTCGCGTCGTGCCCGCACAACGGCGCCGACGTCCCGTGGAGCGGCCTCACCGCGATGCTGCAGGTGCTCTGCGGCATCCAGGAGGGCGACGACGAGGAGCGCATCCGCGCGGTGCTGCCGCGGCTGCGGGCGCTCGGCCTGCGCGAGGAGGAGTCCGCGGCCGTGCTCGGCCAGCTCGGCGCGGCGCTCGTCGACCAGCGCGCGCCGCAGGGGACGAGCGCGATCCTGCGCACGGCCTTCCCGCGCATGGTGCAGAGCCTCTGCGAGGACCGGCTCCACTGCTTCGCCTGGGACGACGCGCAGGCCATGGACCAGCTCACCGCCGAGACCCTCCTCGCCACCGCCGGCCGCGCCGGCGGGCTCCGCGCCGTGCTGATCCTGGCGACGCGCGCCGACCCGCCGCCGCTGCTCGAGGCGCACCCCCAGTTCTACCGGCTCAAGGTCGGGGAGCTGTCGGACAGCGACAGCGCGCGGCTCATGTCCGCGCGCATCGGCGCGACGTTCCTGCCGCCCGAGGTGCTCGCCTTCTGCCGCGAGCGCGCCGGGGGCCACCCGCTGTTCCTCGAGGAGCTCATCAAGGAGCTGAGCGACTCCGGCGCGCTCAGCGTCGCCGGCGGCGTCGTGAAGGCCCGGCTCGACGGCGCGTCGGCCGTGCCGCGCTCGCTGCGCACCCTCATCGCCACGCGGGTGCGGCGGCTCGACCCGAGCGACCGCGCCGTGCTCCAGGCCGCGGCGATCCTCGGCGATCCGGTGCCGACCGAGGTCCTCGCGGCGCTCCTCCAGCAGAAGCTCTCGGCCGTGAACCGGGCGATCTCCGGGCTCGCGACCCGCGACCTCCTGCGGCTCAAGGGCCCCGCGCAGGCGAGCTTCGCGTCACCCATGCACGGGGAGATCGTCCTCGACGCGATCCCCCCCGAGCTCCGCCGGGAGCTGCACGCCACCGCCGCGGCGGCCTACGTCGCGGTCGTCGGCGAGGACAGCGCCGAGCACGCCGAGCGCATCGGGCAGCACTTCTACCAGGCCGGCGATCGCGACCGCGCCGCCACGTTCTACGCGCGGGCGGCGCTCCACAAGATCCGGGCGAACCAGCTCGATCCGGCGCTCCGGCTCATCTTCCAGGCGCTCGATCTCGGCGACCACGCCCAGCGCTCGCCGGCGGAGCTCTCCGCGTGGCTCGGCGCGCTCGCGGACGTCGTCGTGCGCGTGCGCTCCGCGCCCGATCTCGGCGACGTCGTGGCCCGCGCGCTCAGGCGCATCGACGAGGACGGCACCCCGGAGCAGAAGCTCTCGGCGCGCGTCGACGTGGCCCGCGCCCTCGGCGCGGTGGACCTGTTCGCGGACGCCTACACGCGGCTCGAGGAGGCGTACGCCCTCGCCGGCGACCGGGAGGATCTCCGCCGGAAGGCGCTCGCGTGCGAGACCGAGATCGGCGTGCGGACGGGCGACTTCGCCCGCGCGGTGCGCGCCGTCGAGCAGCTCGAGGCGATGGGCGAGATCGACGACGCCAGGCTGCTGCTCGCGGTCTCGCAGACGCGCGCGGCGACGGGCGACATCCAGGCGGCGCTGCGCGCGCTCGATCGGGCGGAGGGGCTCGGCGACCCGGGCGATCTCGCGGCGGCGAGCGAGCGCGAGAAGCAGCGCGTCCTCGTGCACGTCTTCCTCCGCGACTTCGAGGCGGCGGTGAAGACCTCCGCCCGCGCGGTCGACCTCGCCCGGTCCGCGGGCCTGCGCTTCGAGACCGCCGCCGCGCTGCACAACCTCGGCGACGCGAGCCGGCGGCTCGGCGACCTGCCGCGCGCCTACGCGTCGCTCACCGAGTCGAAGGAGCTCGCCGAGGAGAGCGGCCACGAGCGCCTCGTCTCGATCAACCGCGCGCACCTCGCCTACCTCGACGGCCTGAACGGCGCCGCCGGCGCCGGCGATCTGCTGCGCGAGCTCGCCCGCTACGCCGACGCGCGCTCGTACCGGATCGACGCCCTGGAGAGCCGGTACCTGCTCGGCGCGCTCCTCAAGCACCAGGGCCTGGCCAGGGAGGCGCGGCGCGAGCTCGCGGAGGTGCTCGAGCTCGCCTCCGCGTACGGCAACAAGCTCATCGCCGACGACGCGCGCGCCGGGCTGTCCGAGCTCTGACCGCCGGCGCCGTCCGCGCGCTGCACGGCCAGCGCGCAGCCGACGCCAGACAGCTGCGCGGCGGACGCGGAGAGGCCCTCGGCGGGGGCGCCGGCCTCGTGCGCGCGCCGCGCCACGGAATGCGCGCGCGCCCCGCGGCGGAATGCGCGCGCGCCCCGCGGCGGAGCGGCCGTCCTGTGCGGAGCGCGCGGGCGGGATCTACTCGTCGGCGAGCTTCTTCTCGAGCGCCTCGAGGTGGGCGCGGACCTGCGGATCGGAGTCCCGCTGCGCCTCGATCTTGCGCACCGCGCTCATCACGGTCGTGTGGTCGCGGTTGCCGAAGGCCCGCCCGATCTCCGGGAAGCTGCACTTCAGCCGCTGCTTGCAGAGGTACATCGCCACGTGCCGCGCGAAGGCCACGCTCTTGTGGCGGTCCTTCGAGGTGAGGTCGATCGAGCGCAGGTGGAAGTGGTGGCACACCGCGCGCTGGATGTCCTCGACGCTCATCATCTGCGCCCGCGGCGGCGACGTGGCCGTGATCTCGGCGCGCGCGAACGGGAGATCCACGGGGCGGCCCGTCAGCGAGCTCTTGGCCGCCAGCCGGATCAGCGTCCCCTCGAGCTCGCGGACGTTCGAGCGGACCATCTGCGCGAGGTAGAGCGCCACGTCGTCCGTGAGCGCGATGCCCTCGAGCGCCGCCTTGTTCCGGACGATCGCGACGCGCGTCTCCAGCTCCGGCACCTGGATGTCGGCGACGAGCCCCCACGAGAACCGCGAGACCAGGCGCTCTTCCATGCGCTCGAGGTTCTGGGGGTACTTGTCGCTCGTCACCACGATCTGCCGGTCGAGCGTGTGGAGCGCGTTGAAGGTGTGGAAGAACTCCTCCTGCGTCTGCTCGCGCCCGGCCAGGAACTGGATGTCGTCGACGAGCAGCACGTCGCAGCTCGACCTGTACCTCGTGCGGAAGTCGTCCATCCGGTGGTGCTGGATGGCCGTGATGAAGTCGTTCGTGAACTTCTCCGCCGAGACGTAGATGATCCGCGCGTCCGGCCTGCCCTCGAAGACGCGGTGCGCGATCGCGTGCATCAGGTGGGTCTTGCCGAGCCCCGTTCCGCCGCAGATGAAGAGCGGGTTGTACCGGCGGCCCCCGCCGCCCGCGGCCGCGATCGCGGCCGCGTGCGCCAGCTGGTTCGACGGGCCCACGACGAAGCTCGCGAAGGTGTGCTTCGGGTTGAGGTCGTCGGGCATCGGCGAGACGCGCCGCAGCGGCTGCTCGGGGCGGGGCGCCGGCGTCGGCGCCGTGCTCGTCGGACGCACCACGAGCGCCCGCGGGCGGACCGGGGTGAGCTCGACGCGCTGCGCGATCGGCGAGTCCAGGTGCTGATCCACCGTCCACGCCACCTGGACCGACCAGCCCGTGATCTCGCGGATCTTGTCGGTCAGCGCGGGCAGGAAATTGTCCCTCACCCACTCGAGGACGAACTCGTTCTGGACTCGCAGCGTGAGCACGCCGTCGGTCAGGTCATCGAACTGAACTCCCCCAAACCACTGATCAAAAGTTGCGGGAGAAAGGGCCCGCGTATGCTCGATCGCCCGATCGAAGACTTCGCGGGGCTCGTGTTTCGGAATCGTCAT